>NZ_JAPEMM010000001.1:0-4800000 GCF_026342735.1 Streptomyces sp. NBC_00193 | reverse complement strand
CGGCGCTGAAGATCCCCTCATAGGCCCCGCACCGGCACAGGTGACCGGCCAGCGCCTCGGCGATCTCCTCCCGCCCCGGCCTGCTCCGACCGTGCGCGGCCCGCCACCGCTCGAAGAACGCGGCCGCCTCGACCACGAACCCGGGCGTGCAGTAACCGCACTGCAGGCCGTCCTCACCGGCGAAGGCACGCCCGACCGGGTGACCGGCCAGCCCTTCCACCGTCGTCACCCGCCGCCCGCCGAGCCGGGCCGCCGGCGTCAGACACGCCACCCGCGGCTCCCCGTCGACCTGGATCGTGCAGGCCCCGCACACCCCGCCGGCGCAGACCAGCTTGGTGCCGGTCAGCCCCAACTGCTCGCGCACCACCTCCACGGCGGCCGGATCACCGTCCACGTCCACCGCACACGGGACGCCATTGACCTCGAACTCCACGAGACGCACTCCTCAACCGTGGGGGCGACGACCCCCACACCACCCGGGCTCGCCTTCACCCCCTTGATAACCCGCCCCCACCCTCCCCGCAGCCCGGCACACCCACTCAGCGGGATCACCCACCGGGGGCACCTGACGCGGCGAACGGCAGACCGGTGGATACCGAGGACGCAGCGTGAGCCGCACTCACCCGCTCCTCGACCTCACGGCCACTACCTCGGGGGTAATCACAACGCCCAGCCGACCTCGACTACGTTCGCGGTCATCGCTCACCCCCGGAACGAAGGAGCCCCGTGGTGCCCGCTTACGGCTTCGCCCATCTCCGCAGCCGCCGGAACCACTCCGACGTCATCGAGTACCTGGAGCGCGTCCAGGCGACCTGCTGCCGATCGAAGGCGTCGGTCCGAACTACGACCCGGCCCAGACCGTCTTGCCCACCCGCTCGTCACGGATCCGGAATTCGTCCGCGAGCTCGTCCACCAGCCAAAGCCCCCGGCCGCTCCGGGCACCGAGGTCGGGCTGCTTCACGACGGGGCGACCCGGACCGCTGTCGCGCACCTCGATCGTCACGATCCCGCCTTCCCACTCCAGACGCACGGAGAACTCCCGCCCCAGCGGGACCCCGTGAAGAACTGCGTTCGTGGCGAGCTCGGAGACGCAGAGCCGTATGTCGTCCCGCCGCTCGGACACACCCCACTCACCAAGCGTGTCGCCCACGAACTGACGGGCCGCGCGCACCGAGGCACGGGCCCGAGGGAACCGCTGCTGCCGGGACAAGGACATAGCACCCCACCGCCTTAACGCTGAGCTTCCAAGGCCATACAGAACGTATCGCTATTCGCGAAAAGCAGCAAGGTTTGCGAGGCTGGGATAGCACAGAGGTGTCGCTTAACGTGGGGACCGGCAGAGCGACAGACACTCAGGAGGCAGCGTGAGCGGCAGCGGATGGACCAGCACGTCGATGCCGTACCTGACCCCTCGCGCCACCGGCAGCTCGGATGCCTGGACCGCCGAGGCCGAGGCCGCAGGTCGCCGCGGCGCGCAGCGCATCCTGCACGCCGGCGAGGTCGGCGCTCCGACCGAAGTCGCCGGGATGCTCGGCCTCCCGACCGGGGAGACCGTCGTCACCCGCCGCCGGATCATCGAACTCGACGGTGAGCCAACCGAATTGACCGACACCTACTACCCTGCCGACATCGCCGCGGGCACCCCTCTGGCCGGAACGGCGAAGATCCGAGGCGGCGCAGTGACCCTGCTGGCAACGCTCGGACACATCGGCGCACGAGCCGTCGAGAACGTGACGGCGCGGATGCCCGGCCCCGAGGAGCGGGAGCACCTGCGACTCGGGCCGGTCGAGCCGGTCCTCCAACTCGCCCGTACGACTTACGACTCGGCAGGCCGACCGATTCAGGCCGACGTGATGGTCATGCCTGCCGGGCGCCAGCAGTTGCGGTACGAGATCGACATCGAGGTCGCATGACCCTGTCCAGTTCCGAAACCGCGGGCTCCGACCCCCGTCCGCTCCACGCCCGCATCGCGGCCGACCTGCGGGACGAGATCATGAGCGGCAACCTCGCACCGGGATCGAAGCTGCCTTCGACCTCACGGCTGAAATCCCGGTTCGATGCTTCCAACGCAACGATCCAGAAGGCCGTCCAGCTCCTCAAGGACGAAGGCCTGGCCGTGGGCCGGGCCGGCGCGGCAGTGACCGTACGGGACACCCGGCAGCGGACCGTTCGCCCGGCAGGCTCCCTCGCACCGGCCGCGGACGGGGCGGCCTACCCGTGGCTCGCCGAAGCATCGGAACCGGCCCGCCCGGCGCACAGCACCCTGCTGGCGGTGGAGGAGGTGCCCCTCATCGGTGATGTCGCGGCCGCGCTCGGTCTCCCGGAGGGCAGCCCGGCCGTGTGCAGGCGCCAGCTGATCACCATCGAGGACGAACCCGCCGAGCTGGTGAGCTCGTACTACCCGCCGGAGCTCGCACGCGGCACGGCACTCGCGGAGCCCCGCCGGATCCGGGGCGGCACTCCGACCCTGCTGACGGAGCTCGGCTTCGCACCCCTCCGCAGCGTGGACCGGCTCTCCGCCCGGGTCGCGACGCAGGAGCAGTACACCGCCCTACGGCTGCCCGGCGACCTGCCCGTCCTGCGGACCCTCCGTACGGTGTACGGCGAGGACGGGCGACCGATCGAGGTCACCGTGATGGTGAAGGCGGGCCATCTGTACGAGCTCCAGTACGAGTTCACCCCCGAAGCCTGACCGCCCCGAAACGCCACAACGCCCGCCACCCCTGGTCGGGGACGTGGCGGGCGTTGTGTCGAGTGCCGTACTTCGTTGTACGGACCGTATGAGGGGTCCCGGCCGGGGCCGGGGGTACCGCAGAGATCTCAGCCGCCGCTCCGACGGCCGGAGGCCGGCGCAGCCGGGCGAAGCCCGGGAGGCCGCCTGCGGCCGAGCGGTGCGAGCACGGCGTGGAGAATCAGACGGTGATCGAGCGGTCCGTCGGCTTGACCGGGTACGGGAGGGCGCTGGTGCCGGTCAGGAAGCGGTCCACGCCGCGGGCGGCCGAGCGGCCCTCCGCGATGGCCCAGACGATCAGCGACTGGCCGCGGCCGGCGTCGCCGGCGACGAAGACGCCGTCGACGTTGGTCGCGTAGGAGGCGTCGCGCTCGATGTTGCCGCGGGCGTCCATCGCCAGGCCGAACTGGGCCGTGAGGCCGTTCTCCTGGTCGGTGCCGGTGAAGCCCATCGCCAGGGTGACCAGCTGCGCGGGGAGGACGCGCTCGGTGCCGGGCTTCTGGACGAGCTTGCCGTCCTCGAAGGCGACCTCGACCAGGTGGAGGGCCTGGACGTTGCCGTCCTCGTCGCCCTCGAAGTGGGTGGTGGAGACGGAGTAGATCCGCTCGCCGCCCTCCTCGTGAGCAGAGGTGACCTTGTACAGCATGGGGAACGTCGGCCAGGGCTGGCCCGCGGGCCGGTCCTCGGACGGACGCGGCATGATCTCCAGCTGCGTGACCGAGGCCGCGCCCTGGCGGTGGGCGGTGCCCACGCAGTCCGCGCCGGTGTCGCCGCCGCCGATGACGACCACGTGCTTGCCCTCGGCCGTGATGGGGGGCGCCATGAAGTCGCCCTCCTGGACCTTGTTCGCGAGGGGCAGGTACTCCATCGCGAAGTGGATGCCCTTGAGGTCGCGGCCCGGGACCGGCAGGTCGCGGGAGACGGTCGCGCCCGCCGCGATGACCACCGCGTCGAACCGCTTGCGCAGGTCGGTGGCGGTGATGTCGCGGCCGACCTCGACGCCGGTACGGAACTTGGTGCCCTCCGCGCGCATCTGCTCGATGCGGCGGTTGATGTGCACCTTCTCCATCTTGAACTCGGGGATGCCGTAGCGCAGCAGCCCGCCGATGCGGTCGGCGCGCTCGTACACCACCACGGTGTGGCCGGCCCGGGTCAGCTGCTGGGCCGCGGCGAGACCCGCCGGGCCGGAGCCGATGACCGCGGCCGTCTTGCCCGACAGGCGCTCGGGCGCCTGCGGGGTGACGTCGCCGTTGTCCCACGCCTTGTCGATGATCGAGACTTCGACGTTCTTGATGGTGACGGCCGGCTGGTTGATGCCGAGCACGCAGGCGGACTCACACGGCGCCGGGCACAGCCGCCCGGTGAACTCCGGGAAGTTGTTCGTGGCGTGCAGGCGCTCGGAGGCGGCGGTCCAGTCCTCGCGGTACGCGAAGTCGTTCCACTCGGGGATCAGGTTCCCGAGCGGGCAGCCGTTGTGGCAGAACGGGATGCCGCAGTCCATGCAGCGGCCGGCCTGCTTGCTGATGATCGGCAGCAGCGAGCCCGGAACGTAGACCTCGTTCCAGTCCTTGAGGCGCTCGGCCACAGGACGGGTGCAGGCGGTCTCGCGCGGGGTGGTGAGGAAGCCCTTCGGGTCAGCCATTGGTCGCCGCCTCCATCATCTTCTCCGTGGTCTCGGACTCGGAGAGTCCGGCGAGCTCAGCGGCGTCCTTGGCGGCGAGCACTGCCTTGTACGTGGTCGGGATGATCTTGCTGAAGCGGGCCGCCGAGGCGGTCCAGTCAGCCAGGAGCTTCGCGGCCACGGTCGAGCCGGTCTCCTCCTCGTGGCGGCGCACCACATCGTGCAGCCACTGCGCATCCGTGTCGGAGAGGGCCTCGACCGCGCCCGTGTTGCCGACGTTGACGTTGTTCGGGTCGAGGTCGATGACGTACGCGACGCCGCCCGACATGCCCGCCGCGAAGTTGCGGCCCGTCTCGCCGAGGACGACCGCCGTGCCGCCGGTCATGTACTCGCAGCCGTGGTCGCCCACGCCTTCCGAGACGACCAGGGCGCCGGAGTTGCGGACGCAGAAGCGCTCGCCGGTGCGGCCGCGCAGGAACAGCTCGCCGCCGGTGGCGCCGTAGCCGATCGTGTTGCCCGCGATGGTCGAGTACTCGGCCAGGTGGTCGGCGCCGCGGTCGGGACGGACCACGACGCGGCCGCCGGAGAGGCCCTTGCCGACGTAGTCGTTGGCGTCGCCCTCCAGGCGGAGGGTCACGCCCTTCGGCAGGAAGGCGCCGAAGGACTGGCCGGCGGAACCGGTGAAGGTCAGGTCGATGGTGTTGTCGGGCAGGCCCGCGCCACCGAACTTCTTCGTGACCTCGTGGCCGAGCATGGTGCCGACCGTGCGGTTGATGTTGCGGATCGCGACCTGGGCGCGGACCGGCTGTGCGGTCTCGGCCGAGTCGGCGTTCAGCGCGTCCGCGGCGAGGCGGATGAGCTCGTTGTCGAGCGCCTTCTCCAGACCGTGGTCCTGCTCGATCACGGCGTGGCGGACCGCGCCCTCGGGCAGCTCCGGCACGTAGAAGAGCGGCTCCAGGTCGAGACCCTGCGCCTTCCAGTGCGTGACGGCCTTGCTGGTGTCGAGGAGCTCGGCGTGGCCGACGGCCTCCTCGATCGTGCGGAAGCCCAGCTCGGCGAGGAGCTCGCGCACCTCCTCCGCGATGAACTCGAAGAAGTTGACGACGAACTCGGGCTTGCCGGAGAAGCGGTCGCGCAGGACCGGGTTCTGCGTGGCGATGCCGACCGGGCAGGTGTCCAGGTGGCAGACGCGCATCATGACGCAGCCGGAGACGACGAGCGGCGCGGTCGCGAAACCGAACTCCTCGGCGCCGAGCAGCGCGGCGATGATGACGTCGCGGCCCGTCTTGAGCTGGCCGTCCGTCTGGACCACGATGCGGTCGCGCAGCCCGTTGAGCAGCAGGGTCTGCTGGGTCTCGGCGAGGCCGAGCTCCCAGGGACCGCCCGCGTGCTTCAGCGAGGTGAGCGGGGAGGCACCCGTACCGCCGTCGTGGCCGGAGATGAGGACGACGTCCGCGTGGGCCTTGGAGACACCCGCGGCGACCGTACCCACGCCGACCTCGGAGACCAGCTTCACGTGGATGCGGGCGACCGGGTTGGCGTTCTTGAGGTCGTGGATCAGCTGAGCCAGGTCCTCGATGGAGTAGATGTCGTGGTGCGGCGGCGGGGAGATCAGGCCGACGCCCGGGGTGGAGTGCCGGGTCTTGGCGACCCACGGGTAGACCTTGTGGCCGGGCAGCTGGCCGCCCTCGCCGGGCTTGGCACCCTGCGCCATCTTGATCTGGATGTCGTCCGCGTTGACCAGGTACTCGCTCGTGACACCGAAGCGGCCGGAGGCGACCTGCTTGATGGAGGAGCGGCGCGCCGGGTCGTACAGGCGGTCCGGGTCCTCGCCGCCCTCACCGGTGTTGGACTTGGCGCCCAACTGGTTCATGGCGATGGCGAGGGTCTCGTGCGCCTCCTTGGAGATGGAGCCGTACGACATGGCGCCGGTGGAGAAGCGCTTGACGATGTCGGCGACCGACTCGACCTCGTCGATGGAGATCGACGGACGGTCCTCCGTCTTGAAGCCGAACAGGCCGCGGAGCGTCATGAGGCGCTCGGACTGCTCGTTCACCCGGTCCGTGTACTGCTTGAAGATGTCGTACCGGCGGTTGCGCGTGGCGTGCTGCAGGCGGAAGACCGTGTCCGGGTCGAACAGGTGCGGCTCGCCCTCGCGGCGCCACTGGTACTCGCCGCCGATCTCCAGCGCGCGGTGCGTGGCCGCGATGCCGGAGGCCGGGTACGCCTTGGTGTGGCGCGCGGCCACCTCCTTGGCGATGACGTCCAGGCCGGCGCCGCCGATCTTGGTGGCGGTGCCCGCGAAGTACGCGGCGACGAACTCCTCGTTCAGGCCGACGGCCTCGAAGACCTGCGCGCCGCGGTAGGAGGCGACGGTGGAGATGCCCATCTTGGACATGACCTTCAGGACGCCCTTGCCGAGCGCGTAGATCAGGTTCTTGATGGCCTGCTCCGGCTCCAGGCCGGACAGGAAGGTACCGGCGCGCAGGAGGTCCTCGACGGACTCCATGGCGAGGTACGGGTTGACGGCCGCGGCACCGTAGCCGATGAGCAGCGCGACGTGGTGGACCTCGCGGACGTCGCCGGCCTCGACCAGCAGACCCACCTGGGTGCGCTGCTTGGTGGCGATGAGGTGGTGGTGCACGGCGGAGGTGAGCAGCAGCGACGGGATCGGCGCGTGCTCGGCGTCGGAGTGACGGTCCGAGAGGACGATCAGGTGCGCGCCGTTCTCGATGGCCGCGTCGACCTCGCCGCGGATCTCCTCGAGGCGGGCGGCCAGGGCCGCGCCGCCGCCCGAGACCCGGTACAGGCCCGAGAGGGTGGCGGCCTTCATGCCCGGCATGTCGCCGTCGGCGTTGACGTGGATGAGCTTGGCCAGCTCGTCGTTGTCGATCACCGGGAACGGCAGCGTGACGCTGCGGCAGGACGCGGCGGTCGGCTCCAGCAGGTTGCCCTGCGGGCCGAGCGAGGACAGCAGCGAGGTGACGAGCTCCTCGCGGATGGCGTCCAGCGGCGGGTTGGTGACCTGCGCGAACAGCTGGGTGAAGTAGTCGAAGAGCAGCCGGGGGCGCTCGGACAGGGCCGCGATCGGGGAGTCCGTACCCATGGAGCCGAGCGGCTCGCCGGCGGTACGGGCCATCGGCGCGAGGATGACGCGGAGCTCTTCCTCGGTGTAGCCGAAGGTCTGCTGGCGGCGGGTGACCGAGGCGTGGGTGTGCACGATGTGCTCACGCTCGGGCAGGTCCGTCAGCTCGATCTCGCCCGTCTCCAGCCATTCGGCGTACGGGTGCTCGGTGGCCAGCGCGTCCTTGATCTCGTCGTCTTCGATGATCCGCTTCTGGGCGGTGTCGACGAGGAACATCTTGCCGGGCTGCAGGCGGCCCTTGCGGACGACCTTGGCCGGGTCGATGTCCAGGACGCCGACCTCGGAGGAGAGCACGACGAAGTCGTCGTCGGTGACCCAGTAGCGGCCGGGGCGCAGACCGTTGCGGTCGAGGACCGCGCCGACCTGGGTGCCGTCGGTGAAGGTGACGCAGGCGGGGCCGTCCCACGGCTCCATCTGCGTGGAGTGGTACTTGTAGAACGCGCGGCGGGCCGGCGACATGGAGGTGTGGTTCTCCCACGCCTCCGGGATCATCATCAGCACGCTGTGCGGGAGGGACCGGCCGCCGAGGTGGAGCAGCTCCAGGACCTCGTCGAAGGAGGCCGAGTCGGAGGCGTCCGGGGTGCAGATCGGGAAGATGCGCTCGAGGGCGCCCTCGCCGAAGAGGCCGGAGGCCAGCTGGGACTCGCGGGCCCGCATCCAGTTCCGGTTGCCCTTGACCGTGTTGATCTCGCCGTTGTGCGCGACGAAGCGGTACGGGTGGGCCAGCGGCCACGACGGGAAGGTGTTCGTCGAGAACCGGGAGTGGACCAGCGCGATCGCGGAGGCGAAGCGGCGGTCGGAGAGGTCCGGGAAGAAGGGCTCCAGCTGGCCGGTGGTCAGCATGCCCTTGTAGACGATCGTGCGGGCGGAGAGCGACGGGAAGTAGACCCCGGCCTCGCGCTCGGCGCGCTTGCGCAGCACGAAGGCCTTGCGGTCCAGCTCGATGCCCGTGGTCCCGTTGCTGACGAACAGCTGCGAGAAGGCCGGCATGGTGGCGCGGGCGCCGTTGCCGAGCAGGTCGGGGGTGACCGGGACCTCGCGCCAGCCGAGAACCGTCAGGTTCTCCTCGGCGGCGATGGCCTCGATCTGCTCCACGGCGACGGCCTGTGCGGTGCCGTCGGCGGGGAGGAAGGCGATGCCGACGGCGTACGCGCCGGCCTCGGGAAGGTCGAAACCGGCTGCCTCGCGCAGGAACGCGTCCGGGACCTGGGAGAGGATGCCGGCGCCGTCGCCCGAGTCGGGCTCGGATCCGGTGGCGCCTCGGTGCTCGAGGTTCCGCAATACGGTCAGCGCCTGCTCGACCAGCGTGTGGCTGGCCTCGCCGGTGAGGTTGGCCACAAAGCCGACGCCACAGGCGTCGTGCTCGTTGCGCGGGTCGTACATGCCCTGCTGGGCGGGGCGACCGTCCATGGGCGACCAGGCGGTGTTGCTGAGGCCGGTCGCGGAGTGCGTGGATGCGGAACGCATCGGCTCTCCCGTCGTCGTCGTGGCATATGTGCATAGCCGAGGGACGACGTTGGCCCTCTGCGAAATTTCGTGCAGATTACATGATGACGACAATCCCGCGAAGCGGATATGTCATTCCAGCATGCGGACACTGCACGGAGCAGACAAGAGGGGACTTTCGCAGGTGTCCTGCCATCGGGACACGGGACGAAGGTCCCGGTACGGGGCGGGCCTCATTGCCCGGCGCCCAGGGGGTCTGTGCCCGGCGGACACGGAATCGAAACCGCCGAGTAACCAACTACTTATGTTGCCTACTGCATAGTGTCTCACTCCCTGCGCGGTCAGCCTACGGCTCCGCCGATCCAGGTTCCCAGGATGTACGTCACACCCGCGGCCGCGCCACCCAGGACGAGCTGACGCAGTCCGCTGTACCACCAGGACCGGGCCGTGACCCGGGAAACCACCGCGCCGCAGGCGAAGAGACCCACCAGCGCCGCCAGCACCGCGGGCCACAGGAGCGTCGCACCGAGCAGGTAGGGCAGCAGCGGGATCACCGCGCCGAGCGCGAAGGACCCGAAGGAGGAGACGGCCGCCACCATCGGCGACGGCAGGTCGTCCGGGTCGATCCCGAGCTCCTCGCGGGCGTGGATCTCGAGCGCCTGCTCCGGGTCGCGGGACAGCTGCATGGCCACCTCGCGGGCCAGCGCCGGCTCGACGCCGCGCGAGACGTACAGCTCGGCCAGCTCTTCCATCTCGTCGATGGGGTGCTTGCGCAACTGCTGGCGCTCTATGTCCAGTTCGGCGAGCACGAGCTCGCGCTGCGAGGCGACCGAGGTGTACTCCCCCGCCGCCATGGAGAAGGCGCCGGCGGCGAGGCCGGCCAGGCCGGTGACCACGACGACGTGCGGGGCGACGGCGCCGCCGGCCACGCCGGTCATCAGGGCGAGGTTGGAGACGAGTCCGTCCATCGCGCCGAAGACCGCCGGGCGCAGCCATCCGCCGTTGACGTCACGGTGCGTGTGGTTGTCGCGGTGGGCGGTGTGGAGCGGCGCTTCGATATCAATGATGGACATGCCGACTATCTCCCCTTTTGTACGAGTAGGTGCACAGAGCTGTGCCATGGACGACGCGCGGACACCCACTCCCCCTGAACACCTCGAAACTACGCACGATTTTTGCCCTCCGCCAGCAAGGAAGGCCGTACTTACCTGGGGTTTTGGGGATCGGCGACCGGGTGACGGCTGCCCGCGGCGGGTGTTTCGCGACGAGCGACAAACCACATGCCATGGCACAAATCCCCCAAGGGCTCAATATGAGTCCCATCAAGTGGAGAGGCGCGCCATGGAGCTGATTGCATGCAATCCGCAGGTCCTCCTCGAACGGGCCCGGGGCGCTCTTCTCGGACTCGCGGTGGGTGACGCGCTGGGCGCCCCCGCGGAGAACATGAAGCCGTCGGAGATCCGGGCCAAGTGGGGCCGGATCGAGGGCTTCGTCTCGGACGACCCGGCGGGCACGGACGATACGGAGTACGCGATCTTCTCGGGCCTGCTGCTGGCCCGCCACGGATCGGCGCTGACGGTCGCCCACGTCGAACGGGCGTGGCACCACTGGATCGCGGACCTGGACGAAGGCCCGTTCCGCGGTGCGGGATTCTCGGAACGCGGCACCCTGGAGAACCTCCGCCGGGGCCTGGCGGCCCCCATCTCCGCCCAGCACCGGCACGCCTGGTCGGACGGTCTGGCCATGCGGGCGGCCCCCTTCGGGGTCTTCGCGGCGGGCCGGCCCGCCGAAGCCGCCCGGCTGGTCGCCATCGACGGCTGCGTCAGCCACGACGGCGAGGGCATCTACGGCGGCCAGGCCGTCGCCGCCGGGGTCGCTGCGGCGATGGCCGGGGGCTCGGCCGCCTCGGTGATCTCGGCGGCCCTCTCGGTCATCCCCTCGGACTCCTGGACGGCCCGCTCCCTGCGCCGGGCCGTGACGGCCGCCCCGCGCGGCGAGCGGGCGGTCCGCTCGGCGGTGGTCATCGGCGGCTACCCCTGGACGGACCTGGCCCCGGAAGCGGTCGGCCTGGCCTTCGGGGCGTTCGCCGCGTGCCGCGGCGACTTCCCCTCCTCCGTCCTCATGGCGGTCAACATGGGCCGCGACGCGGACACCACGGCGGCCGTGGCGGGCGCGCTCGCCGGGGCGCTGTCCGGCGCCCCCGCCATCCCGGCCGCCTGGTCCTCGGTGATCGGCCCGGTCCGCGGAAGCTGCCTCCCCTCGATGCGCGGCTACCACGTCCTGGACATCGCGGACCTCCTCACCCCGGAAACCGAGACCCCCCGATGACCCTGACCCCCACCACCCCCTCCCCGACGGACCTGCCCCCGAGGCCGGACACCCCGGAAGCCACCGACCCGACGGACCCGACCGGGACCGCCGGGCTGCCCCCACAGGACGACACTCCGGCCGGGCAGGACCCAGGGCACGACACCCGCACCGAGCCGACCCCGTACGCCGGGACGGAGTACGCCGCCGCACGCGGTACAGCCGCGCCGGGGCCGGCCGGACCGCCGGATCCGGCCGGCGGCCGGGAGACACCCGGGGAACCCGGGGAGCCCGGGGAGCCCGGCAGTCCCACCACCGCGGCCGGGCGGCCCCAGCCCGCATTCGGTGCCACCGGCACGCCGGTGCCCGAGTTCCTCCGCACCGCGACCGGGGTACGGGACCACGCCGCGCCAGGGCCGGCGGTACGGGACCACGCCGCGCCAGAGCCGGCGGTACGGGGCCACGCCGCCCCGGCGCCCGCAGAACGGCCCGACGCCGCATCCGCGCCCGCGGAGGCGCCGGCCCCGGCCGCGCCGCTCCGGGGGCCCGGGGGCCTGCCCCCGGTTCCGGGAAGGGGCGGGTACGGGGAGAGTCCCCCCACCCCGGAGCCGGCCCCCGCCGGGCACGAAGCCCCGCCGCGCACGCAGGCCCGTACCGCCGATGCCGTGGACGCACCCGGCTCCGGAACCCGGCACGGCACCCCGCCCCCGAACGGGAGCACCTTCAGCCGGGACACCCCGGCGGGCGGCACCGGGCAGTCCCGCACCACCCCGGCGGAAGCCGCGGCCGTCCCGCTGGCGACGGCCCCCGGGGCCGGTACCGCGGGCGGCCCGCAGGCCCGTACCGCCCCGGCGAAGGCCACGGCCGGGCCGCTCGCCGCCGCGCCGTGCCCGGCACCGGCGGAGGCAGAGGATGCGGCTGCGGCCGGCCCGCAGGATGCGCAGCCCCGTACGGGCACGGCACCGGGCTCCGTCACCCCGCGGGACGCCCGGCCCCGCACCACGACGGCGACGGCCATCGCCGAGCCCGAGCCCGAGCCCGAGCCCGCGCCCGCGCCCGCGCCCGGCAACGCCACCACCCCCGCCCAGCCCCCGGCAGGGCCCCGCCGGATCGAGGGGCTGCTGCTCGGGCTCGCCGCGGGCGACGCCGCCGGGTGGCCCGCGGCCCGCCACCGGGCCAGCCGCATGCCCGAGTGGACCCGCCGCCTCACCCGCGAGCTCGACACCTTCGCGGAGCAGAACGCCACCACCACCCTCCCCGTCCCCATCGCCCTCAACCAGCCCCCGGAGCCCCTGCGTCTGGGGCCGAGCGACGACGCCGAGTGGGCGGCCTTCGCCGCCGAGTCCGTGCTCACCGCCGCCGGCGTGCTGCTCAGCGACCTCTCCCGGTCCCGCCGCATGCGCGCCGCCATCGACCTCGCCTGGAACGCCCTGGCCAGCGAGGTCGCCGCGGCAGCGGAACGCGCGCCCGAGGTGGAGTCCGCCGTCCTCCCGCTCCGCGCCCGGATCTCCGTCCGGGCCGGCCTCGGCAACCTCGCCGCCGGCCTGCGTCCGCCCGCCACCGGCCACGACAACCCGCACTACTTTGACGACGCCGCCTGCATCCGGGCCTGCGTCCTCGCCGTCGTGCATCCCGGGGATCCCGACGCCGCCGCGGACCTCGCCGAGTTCGACGCCCGCTACACCCAGGACGGGGACGGGGTCCACGGCGCCCGCGCGATGGCCGCCGCCATCGCCACCGCCCTCGCGAGCACCGGCACCTGCACCGCCTCCGACACCGACGCCGCCGTCGACGCCGCCCTCGCACAGCTCCCGGAGTCCACCGAGATCGGCCGCAACGCCCGGCACGCGGTGAAACTCGCCCGCGCCGAGAGGACCGGCGGAGCCTTCGCCATCGTCCCGCTCCTGGAGCACCAGATCGTCGACCACGTCTACAGCTACGGGATCGCCGCCGCGGAAACCGTCCCCGTGGCCCTCGCCCTCGCCACCGCCGCCCGCGGCCGGGTCTGCGAGGCGGTCCCGGCCGCCGCCTGCCTGTCGCGCGTCGCGGACTCCGCCCCCGCCCTCGCCGGTGCGCTGACCGGCGCACTCGGCGGCGGCGACTCGCTCCCCGCCGCCTGGCGCGAAGCGTGCCGCACCCTCTCCGGCTGCGCCCTCCCCCGCCTGGCGGGCACCGACCTCGTCGAACTGGCCGCGCTGCTCACCCGTACGGAACTCACCTCCCCCAAGCCCCAAGGAAAGCCCCGGACATGACGACCATGACCCCCGTGGACCCCACCCCCGCCCCCACCCCCGATGACAACGCCCCCTCCCCCACCCTCGACGACCGGATCACCGGCGCCCTCGTCGGCGCGGCCGTAGGCGACGCGCTCGGCGGCCCGGTGGAGGGCTGGACCCCGGAACAGATCGTGGAGCGGCACGGCGGCCGGGTGCGCGGCATCGTCGGTCCGTGGCACGAGGACTGGCGTACGGCGCGTCCGATCGCCCCGTACCACAAGGGCGACGGCCACGTCACCGACGACACCCTGATGACGCACGCGCTGGTCCGGGTCTACGAGGCCGTACGGGACCACCTGGACGCGTACGCGATCGCCGAGCACCTGGTCCCGGACCTGATGACGATCCCCCGCTGGATCCCGGAACTGGAGGCGGACGCCCTCCCCCTCCAGCGGATCTTCCTGGCCGAGAAGTGGATCGTGACCCGGCTGCACTACGCGCACGCGGACCCGCGGGAGGCCGGCAACGGCAACATCGTCAACTGCGGCGCGGCGATGTACATGGCGCCGGTCGGCCTCGTCAACGCCGGCCATCCGGCCGGGGCGTACGCGGAGGCGCTGGACGTCACCGGCGCGCACCAGTCCTCGTACGGGCGGGAGGCGGCGGGCGTCTTCGCGGCGGCGGTGGCGGCGGCGTGCGTGCCGGGTGCGACGGCGGCCTCGGTCGTCGACACGGCCCTCTCGCTGGCCAAGGACGGCACCCGCGCGGCCATCGCGGCGGTCTGCGAAGTGGCCTCCCGCCACCGGGACTTCGAGTCGGCGCTGGCCCCCCTCCGGGCAGCGGTCGCCCCGTTCGACTCGGTCGGACCGGACTACCGCGCGCCCTCCCTCGGCGCACGGCGCCCCTCGCGCCTGCACTCCATCGAGGAACTCCCGGTGGCGCTGGGCATGTTGCTCGTCGCCGACGGCTGCTACGAGACCTCCGTGCTCGGCGCGGTCAACTACGGCCGCGACTGCGACTCCATCGCGACCATGGCCGGTGCGATCGCGGGCGCCCTGTCGGGCGGGGCGGCGGTCCCGTCCGCCTGGGCGGACCGGGTCGCGGAGGCCAGCCGCCTGGACCTGCACGCACCGGCGGCGGCCCTGGCCTCGGTCACCCGCGAGGTCTTCGCCCGCGACCGGGCCCGCCGCCACGCCCACGAAGCCGCCTTCGCCACCCTGACGGCCCCCCGATGACCCCGCCCCGGCCGGCACCCCCACCGGCGCCCCCGACCCGGACCGCGCGCCCGGCCCCGGACATCCCCGCCGTCCGGCTGACCTGGGTCCAGCCCGAGGATCTGGTCGGGCACGAGTTCCGGCAGGCCGCCGAGGACGGCCGCGGGGAGGCAGCGGAGCCCCTGCTGCGCGCCTGGCTCGCCGCGGGCGGCCACCTCGCCCCCGCCCGGGCGGGCGCCTCCCCCGCCCCGGCCGCGCCGGAGCTCCGCGCCCTGGCGGCCGATCTCCTGACGGCCCTGGCGGCCCTCCCGCACCCCACCCCCGACAGGGAACAGGCCCCCTGGGCCACCCCCGGCACGACCGGCTCCCCCACCGGAGCCGGAGCCGGAGGCGTCGGCGCCTCCGACCCCGCCCTGCGCCGCAGGCTGGAGGCCGCATGGCTCGGGCGTGCCGTGGGGTGCGTGCTCGGGAAGCCCGTGGAGAAGCTGCCGCTGCACGGGATCCGGGCCCTGGCCCGGGCCGCCGGGAACTGGCCCCTGGCCGACTGGTTCACCGAGCGCGGCGTACCACCGGAGGTGCTCGCCGCCCACCCCTGGAACCGCCGCTCCGCACCCACCTCCCTCGCCGAGAACATCGACGGCACCCCCGAGGACGACGACCTCAACTACCCCCTCCTCGGCCTGCTCCTCCTCCAGCGCCACGGCAAGGGCTTCACCACCGCCGACGTCGGCCGGCTCTGGCTCGACGAGCTCCCGGCCGGCCGTACGTTCACGGCCGAGCGCGTCGCGTACCGCAATCTGCTCCAGGGGCTGGAGCCCCCCGCCACCGCCACCCACCACAACCCCTTCCGCGAGTGGATCGGCGCCCTCATCCGCGCCGACGTCCACGGCTGGACCAACCCGGGCGACCCGGCCGCCGCCGCGGCCCAGGCGCACCGGGACGCCGCCCTCACCCACACCGGCAACGGCGCCCACGCCGCCGCGTTCGTGGCCGCCGCCACCGCCGCCGCGGCCACCGGCCGGGCCGACGTGCACACCGCGCTGCGGGCCGGGCTGGCCGTCGTACCGGCGCGTTCCCGCCTCGCCGAGGCCGTCCGCTTCGGCATCCGGACGGCCGTGGACGCCCGCGCCACCGGCACCGGCTTCGATACCGTCGTGGACCTGCTCCACGCCCGCTACGGCCACTACCACTGGGTCCACGCCGTGCCCAACACCGCCGTGATCGCCGCCGCCCTCACCCACGCCGACGGGGACTTCACCCACTCCGTCTGCCGCGCCGTGTCCGGCGGCTGGGACACCGACTCCAACGGCGCCACCGCCGGCGCCCTCGCCGGGCTGGTCGCCGGCTCCCCCGACGGGATCCCGGACCGCTGGACGGCCCCGCTGAAGAACCGCCTCGCCACCACCGTCCCCGGCTTCGACGGCATCGGCTTCGACACCCTCGCCCACCTCACCGCACAGGAGGCAGCACGCTCATGACGGCCATCGCCGTGCTCGGCAGTACCAACATGGACCTCGTCGCCTACGTCGCCAAGGCCCCCCGCCTCGGGGAGACCGTCACCGGCCGCGCCTTCCGCACCGTCCCCGGCGGAAAGGGCGCCAACCAGGCCGTCGCCGCAGCCCGTTCGGGCGGGGAGGTGGTGATGATCGGGGCGGTCGGGGCCGACGAGTTCGGCGTACGGCTGCGTTCCGCGCTCGCCGGTGCCGGGGTCGAGACCGCGGCCCTGCGCACCGTCGAGGGCGCCAGCGGCACCGCGCACATCACCGTGGACGACGAGGGGGGCAACAGCATCATCGTCATCCCCGGCGCCAACGCCCTCGTCACCTGCCTGGAACCGGGCGACGCGGCCCGCATCGGCGCCGCCGACTCCCTGCTCCTCCAGCTCGAACTGCCCCTGGAGGCCGTGCTCGCAGGCGCTCTGGCCGCCCGGGCCCAGGGCGTACGGACCATCCTCACCCCGGCCCCCGCCCAGCCGCTGCCGGCCGAACTCCTGGCCGCCACCGATCTGTTGGTGCCCAACGAGCACGAGGCCGCCGCGCTCACCGGGCTCACCGACGTCCACCTGGCCGCGGCGGCCCTGCTCCAGGACGTGCCGGAGGTGGTCGTCACCCTCGGCGCCGCCGGGGTCCTGTACGCCGCCCGCGGCCACGAGCCGCTGGCCGTGCCCGCGCCGCCGGTACGGGCCGTGGACACCACCGCCGCCGGGGACACCTTCGTCGGCGCGCTCGCCGTGGCCCTGGGCGAGGGCCGGCCGATGCCCGAGGCCCTGCGCTGGGCCTCGGCGGCCGCCGCCCTGTCCGTACAGCGCCCCGGCGCCCAGGACTCGATGCCGACCCGTGCCGAGGTCGTCGCGTTCGCGGCCGGACAGGGTGTCCGCTGATGACCGAGCCCCTCGCCGCACCCCGAACCGGCTCCGGATCCGGCGGCCGGGGCCGCGCATCCGTCTCCGGGCCGCACCCCTCTGCCGGAGCCGCTTCGTGACTGCCGACGCCCCGTCCGCCACCGCCCCGCCCCTGCGAGGACTCCGCGTCCTCGACCTCGCCACCCTCTTCGCCGGCCCCCTCGCCGCCACCCTCCTCGGCGACTTCGGCGCCGAGGTCGTCAAGGTCGAGCACCCGACCCGCCCCGACCCCTCCCGCGGCCACGGCCCCGCCAAGGACGGCATCGGCCTCTGGTGGAAGCTGCTCGGCCGCAACAAGCGGACGATGACCCTCGATCTGTCCGCTCCCGGCGGCCGGGACACCCTGCTGCGGCTGGTCGCCACCGCCGACGTGGTGATCGAGAACTTCCGCCCGGGAACCCTGGAGCGCTGGGGTCTGGGCTGGCCCGAGCTGTCCGCCGCGAACCCGCGGCTGATCCTGACCCGCGTGACGGCCTTCGGCCAGGAGGGCCCGTACGCCCACCGCCCCGGCTTCGGCACCCTCGCGGAGGCGATGAGCGGCTTCGCGGCGATCACCGGGGAGCCTGAGGGGCCGCCGACCCTGCCGCCCTTCGGGCTCGCGGACTCGATCGCCGCGCTGACCACCGCGTACGCCGTGATGGCGGCGCTCGCCGGACGCGACCGCACCGGGCACGGGCAGGTGGTGGACCTGGCGATCATCGAGCCGATCCTGACCGTCCTCGGGCCGCACCCGCTCTGGTACGACCAGCTCGGCTACGTCCAGCCGCGCACCGGCAACCGTTCCACCAACAACGCGCCCCGCAATACGTACCGCAGTCTGGACGGCCGCTGGCTGGCGGTCTCCACCTCCGCCCAGTCCATCGCCGAACGCGTGATGCGGCTCGTGGGCCGGCCGGAGCTGATCTCCGAGCCCTGGTTCGCCTCGGGTTCCGGCCGCGCCGGTCACGCGGACGTGCTCGACGAGGCGGTCGGCGGCTGGATCGCCCGCCACAAGGCGGACGAGGTGACGGCCGCCTTCGAGGAGGCCCAGGCCGCGGTCGCGCTGGTCTACGACGTACGGGACGTCATGGCCGATCCGCAGTACGCGGCCCTGGACACGATCACCGAGGTCGAGGACCCGGAGCTGGGCCCGATCCGCATGCAGAACGTCCTCTTCCGGCTCTCGGAGACCCCGGGCTCCATCCGCTGGGCGGGCCGCCCGCACGGCGCGGACACCGATGCCGTCCTCACCGAACTCGGCCTTTCCCCGGCCGAGATCACTGCTCTCCGCACGGAGGGGGCCCTGTGATCCTGACCTGGCTCTACGTACCCGGCGACCGCCCCGAGGTGGTGTTCAAGGCCCTGCACGCCGGGGCCGACGCCGTCATCGTGGACCTGGAGGACGCGGTGTCGGCCTCGCGCAAGGAGTACGCCCGCGGCGCCACCGCCGAGTTGCTCGGCGACCTGCACCCGGTGCCGGTCCACGTCCGCGTCAATGCCCTGGACTCCCCGTGGGGCGTCGCCGACCTCTGCGCCCTGGGCGGGCTCCACGGCCTCGCCGGGCTGCGCCTGCCCAAGATCTCCTCGCCGGAGCAGATCGTCTCCACCGCCGACCGCACCCCCGGGGTGGCCCTGTACGCCCTGCTGGAGTCGGCGATCGGCGTGGAACGGGCCTACGAGATCGCCCGCGCGCACCCCGCCCTGCGCGGCCTGTCCCTGGGCGAGGCCGACCTGCGGGCCGACCTGGGCGTCACCGCGGAGTCGGGCCTGGACTGGCCGCGCTCCCGGGTGGTGGTCGCGGCCCGCGCGGCCGGGCTCGCACCGCCGGCCCAGTCGGTGTTCCCCGACATCCGGAACCTGGAGGCACTGGCGGCCTCCTGCGCCCGGGGCCGCGCCCTCGGCTTCCTGGGCCGTGCGGCGATCCATCCGCGCCAGCTCCCGGTGATCGAGCGGGCCTACCTGCCCGGCCCGGCGGAGGTCAGCGCCGCCGAGGAGATCGTGGCCGCGGCCCGCCGCACCCCGGGCGCGGTGGCCCTGCCCGACGGCCGCTTCGTCGATCCGGCGATGCTGGCGGGCGCGGAGCGGATCGTGGCCCTGTCCCGCCGGGACGCGCCGGTACTCTCCTGATCAACGAAGCGCTGGCGCGCCGAGTCGGGGGTCTTGCGATGGCAGTACTGAACGTGCACGAGAGGGTCCTGCGGGCGGACGGGGAGCGGGTCGGCACACTGGTCGACTCGCTGGCCTCCGGGGCCGACGACCGGCTCTGGCCGCACGGGAGCTGGCCGGCGATGCGGCTCGACCCGTGTCTTGCGGTCGGGGCGAGGGGCGGACACGGGCCGATCCGGTACACCGTGTCGGCCTACGAACCGGGGGTGCGGGCCCGCTTCGAGTTCACCGGACCGCGCGGTTTCGTCGGGTACCACGAGTTCACCGTGCGGCCGCTGGAGGACGGGGAGCGCACGCTGCTGCGCCACACCCTCGCGATGACCACGCACGGTCCGGCGCGGGTCAGCTGGCCGCTGGTGTTCCGCTGGCTGCACGACGCGCTCGCCGAGGACGCCCTCGACCGGGCCGAGCTGGCCTGCTCCGGTACGGTCGCGCGGCCCGCGCGCTGGAGTCCGTACGTCCGTCTGCTGCGCGGGGTGATCACGCGGCTGCCGCGCCGGTGAACGGCAAACGGGAGGGGCGCCGCGCGGTGTGCGCGGCGCCCCTCCCGTATCGACCGGAACCCCGGTCAGAGCTTCTTGGCCCCGGGGGCCTCTGCCTTGTCCTCCGCCTTGCCTTCGGCCGCGGCCGCGGCCTCGGCTTCGCCGTCGGCCTCCGCCTCGGCGTCCTTCGGCTCGGCGTCGGCGTCGGCCGCAGCCCCTGCCTCGACAGCACCCTTGGCGTCGGCGTCCTTGGCCTTGCCGTCCGCGGCCGGGGTGTCCCCGTCCTTGGCGCCGGCCACGGCGACAGCCTCAGGTTCGACGACCTCCTCGCGGCCCGGCCGCAGCTTCGCCGAGAGCACCAGGTACACCACGGCGAGCACGAAGACGACGATCGAGGTCCAGACGTTGAGCCGCAGGCCGAGGATGTGGTGGGCCTCGTCGACCCGCATGTACTCGATCCAGCCGCGCCCCACGCAGTACGCGGCGACGTACAGCGCGAACGCCCGCCCGTGTCCGAGCGTGAAGCGGCGGTCGGCCCAGATCACCAGCAGGGCGACACCGATGCACCAGAGGGACTCGTAGAGGAAGGTCGGGTGGTAGGTCCCGGCGACCCGGTTCGGGCCGTCGGTGATCTCCACCGCCCACGGCAGATCGGTGGCGCGGCCGTACAGCTCCTGGTTGAACCAGTTGCCCCAGCGTCCGCAGGCCTGCGCCAGCGCGATGCCGGGGGCCAGGGCGTCGGCCCAGGCCGGCAGCGGGATGCCGCGCCGGCGACAGCCGATCCAGGCACCGACCGCGCCCAGCGCGATGGCGCCCCAGATGCCGAGGCCGCCCTCCCAGATCTTGAAGGCGTCGACCCAGTCGCGGCCCTCGCCGAAGTAGAGCTGGTAGTCGGTGATCACGTGGTAGAGGCGACCGCCGACCAGGCCGAACGGCACGGCCCACACAGCGATGTCCGCGACCGTGCCCGGCTTACCGCCGCGCGCGACCCAGCGCTTGTTGCCGAGCCAGACGGCGACGAAGACGCCGATGATGATGCAGAACGCGTAGCCGCGCAGCGGGATCGGCCCGAGATGGAGCACGCCCGTCGACGGACTGGGAATGAAGGCAAGGTTCATGGCAAGACCCGACGCTACCTTGCCGGACGGCGGTGACCGCAACCCGCCCGGCAAGCTGCTCCCGAATCGAGACGGCCCTCAGTGGTCCATGGGCATCCCGGCGTGCTCCGGGGAGGCGTCCGCGGAGCCCGAACCGCCCGTGGCCGAACGGCCCGCCGAGCGTGCCGACGGCGACGAGGAGGAGGCCGAGGGCGTGGCCGAGCGGCCGGAGGAGGCCTTCCCCGAGGCCGCGGCGGACGGCGACGCGGACTTGGCCGCGGACCCGGACGAGGCCGAAGCCGACGGGGAGGCCTTCGCGGCGCCGGGGCCGCCCTTGCCGGCCGCCTCCACCTTCTCCTTCAGCTTCTGCGGGGTCAGCGGGTTGGCCTGGTCCCCGAAGATGTCCTTGCCGTCGAGCAGCACGGTCGGGGTCCCGCGGAACTTGCCCGTACGGAAGGCGTCCTGCGACTTGTTCACCCAGGCGTCATGCGTACCGTCCTCGACGCAGGTGCGGAACGCGGGGGTGTCCAGGCCGTCGACCTTCCCGGCCAGCTCCAGCAGCTTGGCGTTCTTGCCGAAGGCGTCGTTGGTCTCCTCGGGCTGGTTGTCGAAGAGCACGTCGTGGTACGGGGCGAACTTCCCGGCGTCCTGGGCGCAGGCCGCGGCGTTGGCGCTCTTGAGCGAGCCGGTGCCGCCCATGTTCCCGTCGATGAGGGTGACGAGGTGGTACTCGACCTTGAGGAGGCCCTTGGCCTCCAGCTCGTGGACGGTCTCCCGGTAGTTGGTCTCGAAGGCCTTGCAGGCCGGGCAGCGGAAGTCCTCCCACACGGTCAGCGTGGAGGGGGCCCCGTCCTTGCCGGTCTGGATGGCAAGGGCGTCCTTGCCCGTGGCCCCGGACGGGGCGACCAGCGGGCCGCCCGTGGCGGAGGATCCGCCCTTGCCGGTGTTCGCCGCGATCAGGCCGACGACGGCCGCCAGCCCGAGGACGCCGACCACCGCCGCCGACACGACGAGGGTCCGCCGGCGCTTGTCCCTCGCCTTCTGCTTCTCGCGCTCCGCCTGGAGTCGCTCGCGGGCCGATCGTTTCGTCGCATCGCGGTTCGCACCGTCGTTCATGTCGCTCACGTTCGGCCAAACGAAGCAGGGAGGCACTCTCGTGCCTCCCTGCCCCTACTTCCACCCGATCGGGCTACAGAACCCGCTCAGGGGTCCGTCTGCGCGATCGAACGCGCCGCCCGTCGGCTCCGGCGCACGCCTCAGCCGCGGCGCACGCCTTCGGCGAGCTCGCCGGCGAGCGCCTGCACCGCGGCCAGCCCGGCGGGCAGGTCCGGTGCGTCCAGCAGCAGCTTCACGAAGGCGGAGCCGACGATCACACCGTCGGCGAAGCCCGCGACCTCCTTGGCCTGGGCGGCGTTGGAGACGCCCAGTCCCACGCAGACCGGCAGGTCGCTGGTGGCGCGGGTACGGCGGACCAGGTCGGCCGCCTGGTTGCCGACCGACTCGCGGGTGCCGGTGACGCCCATCAGCGAAGCGGCGTAGACGAAGCCGGAACCGGCCGCCGTGATGGTGGCGAGGCGCTCGTCCTTGCTGCTGGGAGCCACGACGAAGACGGTCGCCAGACCGTGCTTGGCCGCGTGCTCGCGCCACAGCGCGGACTCCTGGACCGGCAGGTCGGGCAGGATGCAGCCCGCGCCGCCCGCCTCGGCGAGCTCGGCGGTGAACCGCTCGACGCCGTAGCGGTCGATGGGGTTCCAGTACGTCATGACCAGGATCGGGGCGCCGGTCGCCTCGTACGCCTCGCGGACCGTCCGCAGCGTGTCGGCGATCTTGACTCCGCCGCGCAGGGCGATGTCGTCGGCGGTCTGGATGATGGCGCCGTCCAGGACCGGGTCGCTGTGCGGGAGGCCGATCTCGACCACGTCCGCGCCGCCGGCGATGACGGCCTTGACGGCCTCGATGGCGCCGTCCACGGTCGGGAAGCCGGCCGGGAGGTAGGCGACCAGGGCCGCGCGGTCCTCGGACTTCGCCTTCGCGAGGGTCGCCGACAGGAGTTCGATGGTGCCGCTCACTTGGTCTCCCCCTCGGTGCTGCCGGTGGTCTTGGCGTCGTACAGGTCGAAGTACCGGGCGGCGGTGTCCATGTCCTTGTCGCCGCGGCCGGACAGGTTGACGACGAGCAGGCCGTCCTTGCCGAGCTCCTTGCCGAGGTCCAGGGCGCCCGCGAGGGCGTGCGCGGACTCGATGGCAGGGATGATGCCCTCGGTGCGGGAGAGGAGGCGCAGGGCCTGCATCGCCTGGTCGTCGGTGACCGCGCGGTACTCGGCGCGGCCGGCGTCCTTGAGGTAGGAGTGCTCGGGGCCGATGCCCGGGTAGTCCAGACCGGCCGAGATGGAGTACGGCTCGGTGATCTGGCCCTCCTCGTCCTGCAGGACGTAGGAGCGCGATCCGTGCAGGATGCCCGGCTCGCCCGCGGTCAGGGTCGCCGCGTGCTCACCGGTTTCCACGCCGTGCCCGGCGGGCTCGAAGCCGACCAGGCGGACGTCGGCGTCCGGGATGAAGGCGTGGAACAGGCCGATGGCGTTCGAGCCGCCGCCGACGCACGCCGCGACGGCGTCGGGCAGGCGTCCGGCGCGCTCCAGGATCTGGCGGCGGGCCTCGACGCCGATGACCCGGTGGAAGTCGCGGACCATGGCGGGGAAGGGGTGCGGGCCGGCGACCGTGCCGAAGAGGTAGTGGGTGCGGTCCACGTTGGCGACCCAGTCGCGGAACGCCTCGTTGATGGCGTCCTTCAGGGTCCGGGAGCCGGACTTCACCGCGATGACCTCGGCGCCCAGGATCCGCATCCGGGCCACGTTCAGGGCCTGGCGCTGGGTGTCGATCTCGCCCATGTAGATCGTGCACTCGAGACCGAACAGGGCGCAGGCGGTGGCGGTGGCCACGCCGTGCTGACCGGCGCCGGTCTCGGCGATCACGCGGGTCTTGCCCATGCGCTTGGTGAGCAGCGCCTGGCCCAGCACGTTGTTGATCTTGTGCGAGCCGGTGTGGTTCAGGTCCTCGCGCTTGAGGAAGATCCGCGCCCCGCCCGCGTGCTCGGCGAACCGCGGCACCTCGGTCAGGGAGCTGGGACGGCCGGTGTAGTTGACCATCAGGTCGTTGAGCTCGGCCGCGAAGGCCGGGTCGCCCTTGGCCTTCTCGTACTCGACGGCGACCTCGTCCACGGCGGCGACGAGCGCCTCCGGGATGAACTTGCCGCCGAAGTCGCCGAAGTAGCCCTCGGCGTTCGGGATGTGACCCTCGGGGTCCGGGATGAAGAAACTGCTGGCGCTGGACATGCCCAGGTACTCCTACGGATGCGACGCGGATGCCTTCACCGTATTGCGCCGTCCGCCCGCGATGCGCACACCCCGCTGGGGCATGGGCGTACGAGGGTGCGGAGCGGCCCGCCCCGGAGCCGGCGGCTCGGGGGACGGACCGTGACGGGACGCCGACGGACGCGGGTGTACGACGTACACCGTCCGGCGGGTCTCGTTACGACGCGACTCCGGGTCGCCATCGCATGCCGTTGACCTGACCGGGCTCGGAGCCGATCACGTACCGGACCCGCCGCCCGCGCACGCGCCGGGCCGGGGCGCGGCAGCCGCGAGGGCGGCAGCCGCGCGCCAGGGGCGCGTGCGCCGTCGGCACGCCGGCCAGGCCGGAGCCCGGTCGGGTGCGGACGGAGGGGCGGTTTCGGGCCATGGGTGCGGGTCAGCTCCGCCCGTGGCGCAGGGCGGGGTGGGCGCCGGCGGCGACGAGGTCGGCCACGGCCGCCTTCGGGTCGCGGCCGGTCACCAGGGACTCCCCGACGAGGACGGCGTCCGCGCCCTCGTTCGCATAGGCGATCAGGTCGTGCGGCCCGCGGATGCCGGATTCGGCAACCTTGACGATGTGGGCCGGGATCTCTCCGACGATCCGCTCGAAGGTGGAGCGGTCGACCTTGAGGTCCTTCAGGTTGCGGGCGTTGACGCCGATGATCTTGGCGCCTGCCGCGACCGCACGCTCGATCTCCTCCTCGTCGTGGACCTCGACGAGCGGGGTGAGGCCGATGGACTCGGCCCGCTCGATGAGGGAGACGAGGGCCTCCTGCTCCAGGGCCGCGACGATCAGCAGCACGAGGTCGGCGCCGTAGGCGCGGGCCTCCCACAGCTGGTACGCCGTGACGATGAAGTCCTTGCGCAGGATCGGGATGTCCACGCGGGCGCGGACGGCCTCCAGGTCGGCCAGCGAGCCACCGAAACGACGCTGCTCGGTGAGGACGGAAATGACCGCCGCACCGCCCGCTTCGTAGTCGGCGGCGAGCCCGGCCGGATCGGCGATGGCGGCGAGCGCACCCTTGGAGGGGCTGGAACGCTTGACCTCGCAGATCACCTTGACGCTGTCGCCGCGCAGGGCAGCGACGCCGTCCTTGGCCTGGGGCGCCTTGGCGGCACGCTCCTTGAGCTCGTCGAGGCTGACGCGCGCCTGCCGTTCGGCAAGGTCTTCGCGGACCCCTTCGATGATCTCGTCGAGCACACTCACGCGAGCGGCCCCCTTCCGGGTCGATGACGGTCGGCCGCCTTGCAGACACATACAACTGCAAGGTCAGCAGTTCAAATGGTATCCGCAGGACGCCTTGCCCTCCGCACGCGGTTGACGGCGTCCCATTAAATGGACATCCGGAATATTTACTTCAGCTATACCTCAGGGCGCCAGGAAGGAGCCCATGGGCAGGTTCCGGACAACGGAGAAGATCAGGGCCACCGCACCGATCCCCCACCAGTACAACGGCCGAACGACGAGCCTCGGACCCGGCACCCCCCGATAGGCGCGAACCAGCCACAGGAGCATGACTCCGGCGAAGAAGAAGTAGCCGGTGACCGCCAGTGCATTTGCCCCGATTGCTGTCACGAGATCGCCATGGGCGAACGCGTGTGCGCTGCGCAGCCCGCCGCAGCCGGGGCACAGGACCCCGGTCAGCCGGAACAGCGGGCAGACCGGATAGTGGCCGGGCTCGTTCGGGTCCACGGTCCCCACGTACGCGAGGGCCGCGGCGGCCGCGGCCAGCGTGAGCGCCGGACGCGCCAGCCGGCCGGCCCGGGACACGGGCGCGGGAGGCGGCGCGAGGTCGGTCGTTCCAGAGGAGGCGTCCACCCGCTGATTCTCTCCGCTCATGACAAAAGGCGCAGCCCGACAGGGCCGCGCCTTTCGAAAACCTGCGTACCGGCTACCGCCTGGTCGGGCCCGTCAGACCTTCGCGGCGACGCGGTTCGCGGCGATGACCTCGGCGAGGTCCTGGTGCGCGGACTTCGGCGCACCCATGCCCGCGGCCTTCATGGCCATGCCCACGACACCGCCGATGGCGACGACGACGAGGCCCGCCCAGAAGCCCAGCGGGTTCGCCAGCACCATGAAGGCGCCGGAGATGCTGAAACCGATGAAGGCGATGATGACACCGGTCCAGGCGGCCGGGGTGTGTCCGTGGCTAGTGCCCGCCATGAGTTGCTCCTCGTACTCGGGTGTGCTCTGTCGCACGCCGCACATGCTGTGTCGAACGGTGCTGTGTCGAACGCTCGATGGTCATTGTCCCGTACCAGGAGGCGACCTCGTTCACGGGGTCGGCTCCTGGTTCAGGGGTTCAGGGGGTCGGCTCCGGGCCGGTGGGGTCCTCGCCCCGGTCCAGAGCCTTCCACAGGTCCTCCGGCCGGTCCGGGTCCACCACGGCCGCCTTGCGGGGTCGCGGGCTGCCGTCGCGCTCGTAGCGGCCGCCCATCGTGGGCCAGGCGCTCCCGAAGCGCAGCGCGAGCAGTCCGGCCAGCAGGATCAGCGCCCCGCCGGCGGCCGTCACGTAGGGCCAGGCCGTATGGGTCAGGCCGGCCACGTGGGCCGCGGTGTCGGCCGTCGTACGGGCCGCCTCCGCGTCCAGGGCGCTGCGGCCGTCCGCGTTGGCCAGGGCGGCGGCCCCGGCGCCCAGGCCGCTCAGCGCGAGCAGCGCCGAGACCAGCAGCCGGCTCCGGCCGCGTACGGCGAAGACGGCGACCAGGGCGGCGAGCCCGACGATGGCCAGGGCGGCGGGCAGGCCGGTGACGGCCCGCCCGTCGGCGGTCACCGGCAGCGAGCCGCCGCCGATGGCGGCGACGCCCCGGGCCCAGACGCGGCCGGAGGCGAGCAGGACGACGGTGGCACCGAGCGCGCCGAGCAGCAGCGCGACGGCCACGCTGCGGCGGCCGCCGCGGGCCGAGGGGGCCTCGGGCTCGGCGGCGGCATCGGCGTGTTCGGTTCGGGGCGGGGGTACGGCACTCACGTACCCCACTATCCCCTACGCGCTCAGGCGCCGTGGAGGCGGTTCGCCGCTGCCACCGCGCGGAGCACCGCAGCGGCCTTGTTGCGGCACTCGGCGTCCTCCAGCTCGGGCACCGAGTCGGCGACGACCCCGGCGCCGGCCTGCACGTACGCCTTCCCGTCGCGCAGCAGCGCGGTGCGGATGGCGATGGCGGTGTCCGAGTCCCCGGCGAAGTCGAGGTAGCCGACGCAGCCGCCGTAGAGCCCGCGGCGGGTGGGCTCCAGCTCCTCGATGATCTGCATGGCGCGCGGCTTGGGCGCGCCGGACAGGGTGCCGGCCGGGAAGCAGGCGGTGAGCACGTCGAAGGCGGTCCTGCCCTCGGCGACGCGCCCGGTGACGGTCGAGACGATGTGCATGACGTGCGAGTACCGCTCGATGCTCATGAAGTCGACGACCTCCACCGATCCCGGCTCGCAGACCCGGCCGAGGTCGTTGCGGCCGAGGTCGACGAGCATGAGGTGCTCGGCGCGCTCCTTGGGGTCGGCCAGCAGCTCGTCGGCGAGCTCGTTGTCCTGCTGCGGGGTGGCGCCGCGGTGCCGGGTGCCGGCGATGGGGTGGACCATGGCCCGCCCGTCCTCGACCTTGACCAGCGCCTCGGGGCTGGACCCGACGACGTCGAAGCCGTTCTCGAAGCGGAAGAGGTACATGTACGGGGAGGGGTTCGTGGCCCGCAGCACCCGGTAGACGTCGAGCGCGGAGGCGCTGCACGGGGTCTCGAACCGCTGCGAGGGCACCACCTGGAAGGCCTCGCCGGCCCGGATCCGCTCCTTCACGTCCTCCACGGCGTCCTGGTACTTCGCGCCGCCCCACAGGGCCGAGTACTCCGGCAGTTCGGAGGCGGGCAGCGGCATCGGCGCGTAGGGGGCGGGCCGCGCGAGGTCGGCCTCCATCGCGTCGAGGCGCGCGACGGCGTCCGCGTACGCCTCGTCCACGCCCGCGGCGAGGTCGTTGTGGTTGATGGCGTTGGCGATGAGCTGGACGGTCCCGTCCCAGTGGTCCAGGACCGCCAGGTCGGAGGTGAGCAGCATGGTCAGCTCGGGCAGCTGCAGGTCGTCCTCGGTGTGCTCGCCGATGCGCTCCAGCCGGCGCACGATGTCGTAGCCGAGGTAGCCGACCATGCCGCCGGTGAAGGGCGGCATCCCGGAGGCGAGGTCGCGGGGGGTGTGCAGGGCCTCCACCGTCTGCCGCAGGGCCTCCAGGGGGTCGCCGGAGGTCGGGACACCCACGGGCGGGGTGCCGATCCAGTGGGCCTGGCCGTCCCGGACCGTGAGGGTGGAGGCGCTGCGGACGCCGACGAAGGAGTAGCGCGACCAGGAGCGGCCGTTCTCGGCGGACTCCAGGAGGAACGTCCCGGGGCGTTCGGCGGCCAGCTTGCGGTAGAGCCCGACGGGCGTGTCACCGTCCGCCAGCAGCTTGCGGCTGACGGGGATGACGCGGCGGTCGGCCGCGAGCTTGCGGAACGTCTCAAGATCCATGGCGTGGGACCTTACTTGTGATCGGCTTCGGCTATTCGGCTTCGGCAGTGGGGCCGGAGGGACCGGCCAGGGGCAGGACGTCGGCATCGAAACACGTCCGGGCACCGGTGTGGCAGGCCGCCCCGACCTGGTCCACCTTGACGAGCACGGTGTCGGCGTCGCAGTCGAGCGCGACGGACTTCACGTGCTGGAAGTGGCCGGAAGTGTCCCCCTTCACCCAGTACTCCTGACGGCTGCGCGACCAGTACGTGCAGCGGCCGGTGGTCAGGGTGCGGTGCAGGGCCTCGTCGTCCATCCAGCCGAGCATGAGCACCTCACCGGTGTCGTACTGCTGGGCGATGGCCGGGACCAGACCGTCCGCGGAGCGCTTGAGGCGGGCGGCGATGGCGGGATCGAGGGAGGACGTACTCATGGGAGCCATTGTGCCGGGCCGGGGGGACGATCAAGGATCCCTGTCCGCCTGATGGGCAGCACGGGGCGGGTTCCAGCCGTAGGCTGGCCCGCATGTCTACCCATGCGAAGCGTGAACGACTGCTGCTGGCCGACCTGTTGGAGTCGGCGGGCCCGGAGGCGCCGACGCTGTGCGACGGCTGGCGGACACGGGAGCTCGCCGCGCACGTGGTGGTCCGGGAGCGTCGCCCGGACGCGGCGGGCGGACTGCTCCTGAACGTGCTGAAGGCCCGCCTGGACAAGGCGATGGAGGAGTACGCGGCCAAGCCGTACGAGGAACTCATCCAGTTGATCCGGACCGGCCCGCCGAAGATGTCCCTCTACTCGCTGAAGCAGATCGACGAGCTGGCGAACGCGGTGGAGTTCTACGTCCACGCCGAGGACGTCCGCCGAGCCCAGCCGGACTGGTCCCCGCGCCCCCTGGACCCGGTCTTCTCCGACTCCCTCTGGTCCCGCCTGGAAAAGCTGGCCCGTCTGACGGGCCGCCGCTCCCCGGTGGGCCTGGTGCTGCGCCGCCCGAACGGCCAGACGGCGGTGGCGCACAAGGGTGCGCCGGTGGTGACGGTGACGGGCGAGCCCGGGGAACTGACCCTGTTCTGCTTCGGCCGCCAGGACGCTGCCGCGGTGGAACTGGACGGCCCGAAGGAAGCCATCGCCCAGCTCACGAGGACAGCACTGGGCATTTAGTTCCCCCTGCGCCCCTCGCACCGCTGCGCGGGCTTCGGGCCGCCGCGCCGGACTCCGTCCGGCGGTGGCCCGGTCGGGGCCGGGAGGGGCAAGCGCTTAGGCCAGGGCCAGCTCCGCGCGGCGGACCGCGGGGGCCGAGGTGCCGACTATGGCCCCGGCCATGGACACCGCCGCCCCCGCCAGGAAGACCGGGGTCACGCCCCAGAGATCGGCGGCGAAGCCGAAGGCGGGGTAGGCCAGCGGGGCCAGGCCGACCGCCGTGAAGGCCATCACGGAGCTGACCCGCCCCAGGTAGGAGGGATCCGTGGCCGTCTGGATGAGGGCGATGGCCAGGCCGCCGCAGATCCCGCAGACCAGCCCCGTCAGCACGGCCAGTGCGACGGCGACCGGCAGGGTCGGGGCCAGGACCAGGCCGCCGATGCCCGCGGAGCCGATGATCAGGGTGAGGTTCTGGATGGCCCCGGCCCGGGGGAACCTCGGGATCAGGGTGAGCACCAGCGCGCTCGATGCCGCGCCGACGCCCATCCCGCCGATGATCCAGCCGACCCCGCCCGGCCCCCAGCCGCGCTCCTCGGAGACCAGGATCAGCCCCAGCGTCATCGGCGCGGACGTGCCCAGCTGGCTCAGTGCCCCCGACAGCATCAGGGGCCCGATCAGCCCGTGCCGGCGTATGTAGCCGAGCCCCGAGCGGAGCTGCCGCCAAGGGCTCTCGGAAGCGGAGACGGAAGGAGACGCCGGGGCCGGCAGAGGGGCGATCCGTACCGCCAGCAGCAGTACCAGCGAGACCCCGAACAGCGCCGAAGCCACCGCGAAGGCGGACGCCGGCCCGCCCAGCCCCATGGCCAGCCCCGCCACCGGCGGCCCGGCGGTGTGCCCGACGCGTTCCGCGAGGCTGCGCAGCCCCTGGACCCGTACGAGCTGTCCGGGCCCCGCGATCCGCGGCGGCAGCGCCCCGACGGCCGGCATGAACAGCGCGTCCACGATGCCGAAGACGAGCGCGACGAGCACCAGGACCCACAGGCCCGGGGAGCCGAGGGCGAGGACGAGCGCCAGTGCCAGGACGACACCGCACCGCACGGCGTCGGAGGAGATGACCACCAGCCGGGGCCCGAAGCGGTCGGCGACCACCCCGCCGCCCAGCATGAGCAGCGCCCTCGGTATCGCGCCGACCGCCATGACCAGGCCGACCTCGGCCGGGCCGGCCGTCTGGGCGGCCGCCCAGCCGAGGGCGAGGAAGTAGACCCCGTCCCCGACGAGCGAGGCCCCGTAGGCGGCCAGCCAGCGCAGGACATTGGCGTCCCGCCAGACGTTCCCGTTCACTGCGAGCCCCCCACGGGCAAAAGCAGGCCTCAGCGGACCGGGTGGCCCGCTTCCCTCAGCGCTTCCTTGACCTGGCCGATGCGCAGGTCGCCGAAGTGGAACACCGAAGCCGCCAGCACCGCGTCGGCGCCCGCCGCGATCGCCGGCGGGAAGTGCGCGAGCTTGCCCGCGCCGCCCGAGGCGATCACCGGGACCGTGACGTGCTTGCGCACGGCCGCGATCATCTCGGTGTCGTAGCCGTCCTTGGTACCGTCCGCGTCCATCGAGTTCAACAGGATTTCCCCGGCGCCCAGCTCGGCCGCCCGGTGCGCCCACTCGACGGCGTCGATGCCGGCGCTCTGCCGGCCGCCGTGGGTGGTCACCTCGAAGGAGCCGGAGGCCGTGCGGCGCGCGTCCACGGACAGGACGAGCACCTGCCGGCCGAACCGCTCCGCGATCTCCTGGATGAGCTCGGGCCGGGCGATGGCGGCGGTGTTCACGCCGACCTTGTCGGCGCCGGCCCGCAGCAGCTTGTCCACGTCGTCCGCGGTGCGGACGCCGCCGCCCACGGTCAGCGGGATGAAGACCTGCTCGGCGGTGCGGCGCACCACGTCGTAGGTGGTCTCCCGGTTCCCGGAGGAGGCGGTGATGTCGAGGAAGGTCAGCTCGTCGGCGCCTTCGGCGTCGTAGAGCTTGGCCATCTCGACCGGGTCGCCGGCGTCGCGCAGGTTCTGGAAGTTGACGCCCTTGACCACGCGGCCGTTGTCCACGTCCAGGCAGGGGATCACCCGTACGGCGAGGGTCATGCCGAGCCTCCCGCGACGGGGCCGAAGGCCTCGACCTCCACCTCGACGACCATGCTCGGGTCCACGAACCCGTTGACGATGAGCAGCGTCGAGGCGGGGCGGACCTTGTCGAAGAGCTCGCTGTGGGCGCGGCCGACCTCGTCCACGTCACGGGCGTGCGTGAGGTACATGCGGGTGCGGACCACGTGCTCGGGGCCGAGCCCGGCCTGCTCCAGGGCGGCGAAGGCCACGGAGAAGGCCTTCATCGTCTGGTCGTACGGGCCGCCCGCGTCGGCCCCGGTGCAGCCGGAGACCAGGACGAGGCCGTTGGGGAGCTGGACGGCGCGGGAGTAGCCGAGGACGTCCTCGTAGGGGCCGCCGGAGGAGATGCGGCGGACGGCGGAGCTGTTCTCGCCGGACCTGTTGTGGGATGTCATGCGGAGACCACCTTCAGGGCTTCTTCGAGCGTGAACGCCTTGGCGTACAGGGCCTTGCCTACGATGGCGCCCTCGACGCCGGCCCCGACGAGCCCTGCGAGTGCGCGCAGGTCGTCGAGGGAGGAGATGCCGCCGGAGGCGACGACGGGCCGGTCGGTGGCGGCGCAGACGTTGGTCAGCAGCTCCAGGTTGGGGCCGGTGAGGGTGCCGTCCTTGCCGATGTCGGTGACGACGTACCGGGCGCAGCCCTCGGAGTCCAGGCGCGCGAGCGTCTCGTAGAGGTCCCCGCCCTCGCTGGTCCAGCCGCGGCCCTTGAGCGTGGTGCCGCGTACGTCGAGGCCGACGGCGATCTTGTCACCGTGCTCGGCGATGGCCTTGGCGGCCCACTCGGGGGTCTCCAGGGCGGCGGTGCCGAGGTTGACGCGGGTGCAGCCGGTGGCGAGGGCCGCGGCGAGCGAGGCGTCGTCGCGGATGCCGCCGGACAGTTCGACCTTGATGTCCATGGCGCCGGTGATCTCGGCGACGAGCGCGCGGTTGTCACCGGTGCCGAAGGCGGCGTCCAGGTCGACCAGGTGCAGCCATTCGGCGCCGGCGGACTGCCAGGCCAGGGCGGCCTGGAGCGGGGAGCCGTAGGAGGTCTCGCTGCCGGACACGCCGTGCACGAGGCGGACGGCCTGGCCGTCGCGGACGTCGACGGCGGGGAGCAGTTCGAGCTTCTTCGACGTCGTCATCACAGGGTCTCGATCCAGTTGGTGAGGAGCTGGGCGCCGGCGTCCCCGGACTTCTCGGGGTGGAACTGGGTGGCCCACAGGGCCCCGTTCTCCACCGCCGCGACGAACCGCTCGCCGTGCGTGGCCCAGGTGACCTTGGGGGCCTTGATCAGCGGGTTGGTGACTTCCAGCGACCAGTCGTGGGCCGCGTAGGAGTGCACGAAGTAGAAGCGGGCGTCCTCGTCCAGGCCGGCGAAGGCCTGGCTGTCGGCCGGCGCGTCCACGGTGTTCCAGCCCATGTGGGGGACGATCGGGGCCTGGAGCGGGCCGACCGTGCCGGGCCACTCGTCCAGTCCCTCGGTCTCCACGCCGTGCTCGATGCCGCGCTCGAAGAGGATCTGCATGCCGACGCAGATGCCCATGACCGGGCGGCCGCCGGAGAGCCGGCGGCCGATGATCCAGTCGCCGCGCGCGTCCTTGAGCCCCTGCATGCAGGCGGAGAAGGCGCCGACACCGGGGACGAGGAGTCCGTCGGCGTCCATGGCCTTGTCGTAGTCGCGGGTGATCTCCACGTCCGCGCCGGCGCGCGCGAGGGCGCGCTCGGCGGAGCGGACGTTGCCGAAGCCGTAGTCGAAGACCACGACCTTCTTGGTGGGGGTCAAGGTGCTCACTCCCAAATTCCCTGGATCCGCAGCACTCCGGCGACCAGGCACATCACGGAGCCGATGGCGAGCAGGACGATGACCGAGGCCGGCATCTCCTGCTTCTTGAAGGAGTAGACGCCTCCGGCCAGGAACAGGCCGAGGACGATCAGGATCGTGTTGAGCCCGTTCACGCTAGAGGGCGCCCTTCGTGGAGGGCAGGATCCCGGCGGCGCGCGGGTCGAACTCGGCGGCGTAGCGCAGGGCCCGGGCCAGCGCCTTGAACTGGCACTCCACGATGTGGTGGGCGTTGCGGCCGTACGGCACGTGGATGTGCAGGGCGATCTGGGCCTGCGCGACGAAGGACTCGAAGATGTGCCGGGTCATCGTCGTGTCGTACGAGCCGATCATCGGCGCCATGTTCTCGGGCTCGGTGTGCACGAGGTAGGGGCGGCCCGACAGGTCGACGGTCACCTGGGCGAGGGACTCGTCGAGCGGCACGGTGCAGTTGCCGAAGCGGTAGATGCCGACCTTGTCGCCGAGGGCCTGCTTGAAGGCGGCGCCGAGCGCGAGCGCGCTGTCCTCGATGGTGTGGTGGCTGTCGATGTGCAGGTCGCCCTCGGTCTTGACCGTGAGGTCGAAGAGGCCGTGGCGGCCGAGCTGGTCGAGCATGTGGTCGTAGAAGCCCACGCCCGTCGAGACGTCGACCTTGCCCGTGCCGTCGAGGTTTATCTCGACGAGGACCGAGGTCTCCTTCGTGGTCCGTTCGACCCGTCCGATGCGGCTCATGCGTGCTGCTCCTTCTTCAGTGCGCGAACCGCTTCCAGGAACGCGTCGTTCTCGGCCGGGGTGCCCGCGGTGACCCGCAGCCATCCCGGTACGCCGTTGTCCCGGACCAGGACGCCCTGGTCGAGGATCTTCTGCCAGGCGGTGTGGGAGTTTTCGAACCGGCCGAACTGTACGAAGTTCGAGTCGGAGTCGGTGACCTCGAAGCCGATCCCCCGCAGCTCGGTGACCAGGCGGTCCCGCTCGGCCTTGAGCTGCTCGACGTAGCCGAGGAGGGTGTCGGTGAATTCCAGGGCGGCCAGCGCGGTCGCCTGGGTGACCGCCGACAGGTGGTACGGCAGGCGTACGAGCTGTACGGCGTCGACCACGGCCGGGTGCGCGGCCAGGTAGCCCAGGCGCAGGCCGGCGGCGCCGAAGGCCTTGGACATGGTCCGGGAGACCACCATGTGGGGGCGGCCCTCGATCAGCGGCAGCAGCGAGTCCCGGTGGCTGAACTCCACGTAGGCCTCGTCCACGATGACGAGGGACGGCTTGGCCGCCTGCGCGGCCTCGTAGAGGGCCAGGACGGTCTCGGCCCCGACGGCGGTGCCCGTGGGGTTGTTGGGCGAGGTGATGAAGACGACGTCGGGGGCGTGCTCGGCGATGGCCTGCTCGGCCGCCTCCACGTCGATGGTGAAGTCCTCGTTGCGCGGCCCGGAGATCCAGTCGGTCCCGGTGCCGCGCGCGATCAGCGCGTGCATCGAGTACGAGGGCTCGAAGCCGATCGCGGTGCGGCCGGGCCCGCCGAAGGTCTGCAGCAGCTGCTGGAGGACCTCGTTGGAGCCGTTGGCGGCCCATACGTTCTCCCGCGCGACCGGGTGCTTGCCGGTACGGGTGAGGTAGGCGGCCAGCTCGGTGCGCAGCTCGACCGCGTCCCGGTCGGGGTACCGGTTGAGGGTGCGGGCGGCCTCGGCGACCCGCTCGGCGATGCGGCTGACTAGCGCCTCGGGTAGCCCGTACGGGTTCTCGTTGGTGTTGAGCTGGACGGGCACGTCCAGCTGCGGAGCGCCGTACGGGGTCTTGCCGCGGAGCTCGTCGCGGATGGGGAGGTCGTCGATGCCGATGACGGCCGCGTCGTCCGTGCTGTCGGTCGTGCCGGTCATGCCTGCGGAACCTTCCACCCGAATCGTGCCTTCAGAGCCGCGCCGTGCGCGGGCAGGTCCTCGGCCTCGGCGAGGGTCACCACGTGGTGGGTGACCTCGGCGAGGGCGTCGCGCGTGTAGTCGACGATGTGGATGCCGCGCAGGAAGGACTGCACGGACAGGCCCGAGGAGTGGCAGGCGCAGCCGCCGGTGGGCAGCACGTGGTTGGAGCCGGCGCAGTAGTCGCCGAGGGAGACCGGGGACCACGGGCCGACGAAGATCGCGCCGGCGTTGCGCACGCGGGCGGCCCAGGCGGCCGCGTCGGCGGTCTGGATCTCCAGGTGCTCGGCGCCGTACGCGTCGACGACCTTGAGGCCGTCCTCCAGGCTGTCGACCAGCACGATCGCGGACTGGCGGCCCGCCAGCGCGGGCTTGATCCGGTCCTCGATGTGCTTGGTGGCCGCGACCTGCGGCTCCAGCTCCTTCTCGACGGCAGCCGCGAGCTCCTCGGAGTCCGTCACCAGTACGGCGGCGGCCAGCGGGTCGTGCTCGGCCTGGCTGATCAGGTCGGCGGCGACGTGCACCGGGTCGGCCGTGGAGTCCGCGAGGACCGCGATCTCGGTCGGGCCGGCCTCGGTGTCGATGCCGATCTTGCCGGTGAAGTAGCGCTTGGCGGCGGCGACCCAGATGTTGCCGGGGCCGGTCACCATGTTGGCGGGCGGGCAGTCTTCCGTCCCGTACGCGAACATCGCGACGGCCTGGGCACCGCCCGCGGCGTACACCTCGTCCACGCCGAGCAGCGCGCAGGCGGCGAGGATCGTCGGGTGCGGCAATCCGCCGAATTCCTTCTGCGGCGGGGACGCGAGCGCGATGGACTCGACGCCCGCCTCCTGGGCCGGTACGACGTTCATGACGACGGAGGACGGGTACACCGAGCGGCCGCCCGGGGCGTACAGCCCCACGCGCTCGACCGGAACCCACTTCTCGGTCACCGTTCCGCCGGGGACCACCTGGGTGGTGTGCTCGGTGCGGCGCTGGTTGCGGTGCACGATCCGGGCGCGCCGGATCGACTCCTCCAGGGCGGCGCGGACGGCCGGGTCGAGCTGCTCCAGAGCGGTCTTGAGCGCCTCGGCGGGCACCCTGACCTGCTTGAGCTCGACCCCGTCGAACTTCTGCGCGTACTCGATCAGCGCCGCCGTCCCACGATGGTGGACGTCCTCGCAGATGGGCCGCACCTTCTTCAGGGCGGCTTCCACGTCGAACTCGGCACGGGGCAGCAGATCGCGCAGGGCGCCACCCTCGGGGAGGGTGTTGCCGCGCAGGTCGATACGAGAGATCACCTGCCAATTCTCTCAGACCGCCTCGCAGCACCGTTCGTCCGTATCACTGGCTGATACAGGCCACGGACGTTTCCCGATGTCACAGCGGCCCCCTAGCGTGCGGGTAGGCGCGGTGCGGTCCGCGCCGACGAGCGGAGGGGGGCCGCCATGGCAGAAGTACGCCCGGACGGGGAACCGGACGATCTCACCGGCCCCGAACGGCTCATGTGGGACGCGTACCGGACCGGCAGCGTCTGCGATCTCAGCACCCGTACGGCCGAGCGGGACGATCCGCACGCCGACCGGGTCTGGGGCCCCGAGCGCAGTGTGCGCGCGGCGGTGGTGGCCCTGCTGCTGCTCCACGGGCCGGGCCCGGTGCGGGGCCGGGTGGCCTCCCTGAAGCTGCGCGGCGTGCGGATCACCGGCCGCCTCGACCTGTCCGGTGGCACGGTCACCCCGTACGTGGAGCTCCAGTCCTGCCGCTTCGACGGCGGGGTGCAGCTCTCGGAGACCCGCTTCGGCACGCTGCGCCTGGTCAACTGCGCGATACCCCGGCTGGACGCGGCCCGCCTGCAGACGGAGGGCGACCTGCACCTGCCGCGCTGCCGGGTGGCGCGCGGGATCCGGCTGACCGACGCGCAGATCGGCACCGACCTGCTGATCAGCGAGGCGGTGGTGCAGCGCGACAACAAGGGCCGGGCGCTGGCCGCCGACGGGATGTCGGTGGCGCAGGACTTCCAGGGCGAGCTGCTGCGGGCCTACGGGGAGGTGAGCCTGCGCGGCGCCAAGGTCGGTGTGTCGATGAGCCTGCGCGGGGCCCGGCTGAACAATCCGGCCGGAAAGCGGGCGCTGAACGCCCCGCAGCTCACCGTCGAGCGCACCCTCTACCTGACCTCCATCGCCCTGGACTACACCGCGGGCGACTCCGGCTCCTCCACGCCCCCCTACGGGCAGGGCTACACCCCGCTGCGGGGCGAGCCCGCGCAGCACTTCGAGTGCCGGGGCGGCCTGCGGCTGGACGACGGCCGCTTCGGGGACGCCGTGGACTTCTACGGGGCCCGGTTCACCCTCACGGAGGACCAGGAGGTCTCGCTGCGCCGCATCCACACCCCGGAGCTGCGGTTCGTGGGCGAGCGCACGGAGCGGGGCCGGGTGGTGCTGTCGGGCTCGCAGGTGGTCAAGCTCGTGGACACGGCCGCGAGCTGGCCGGCCCGCCCGGGCCGGCTGTCCATCGAGGGCTTCGGCTACGAGAACCTCGCGCCCCGGGGCCATTTCCCGACGGCCCTGCGGCTGGAGTGGGTCGAGGCGGCCACCCCCGAGTACTCCCCGGAACCGTACGAGCGGCTCGCCGCGGTCCTGCGGGCCTCCGGGGAGGACGCGGACGCCCGCGAGGTGCTGCTCGCCAAACAGCGGCGCCGGCGGTCGACGCTGCCGCCGGCGCTGCGCGCCTGGGGGTACCTCCAGGACTGGACGGTGGTCTACGGCTACCGGCCGGGGCGGGCGGCGCTGTGGATGGCCGTGCTGTGGGCGGCCGGGGCGGTGCTCTTCTCGGTGCACGGCGAGCCGCCGCCGATCAAAGCGGACGAGCACCCCGACTGGGACGCAGCGCTGTTCGCCCTGGACCTGCTCCTGCCGGTGATCGACCTCGGCCTTCAGGACCAGTGGATCCTGAAGGACGGCTGGCAGTGGGGCGGGGCCGCGCTGATCATCCTGGGCTGGATCCTGGCCACGACGGTCGCGGCGGGAGCCTCCCGCGTCCTGAGGCGGGGGTGACGGTCCTCCGGCCAGGGCCACTACCCTGTGCCTCGTGACCACCGTTCGCCTGCCCCTCTTCCCGCTGAACTCGGTGCTGTTCCCGGGACTCGTGCTCCCGCTGAACATCTTCGAGGAGCGTTATCGCGCCATGATGCGCGAGCTGCTGAAGGCGGGAGAGGAAGAGCCCCGCCGTTTCGCGGTCGTCGCGATCCGCGACGGCCGGGAGGTCGCCCCGACCGCGCCCGGCCTGCCGGACCAGACGGCCCTGCCGGAGCGCGGCCCGGCCGCCGGTTTCGGCGCGGACCCGGTCCAGGCCTTCCACCGGGTGGGCTGCATCGCGGACGCGGCCTCGATCCGGGAGCGGGAGGACGGCAGCTTCGAGGTCATGGCCACCGGCACGGTCCGGGTCCGGCTGCTGTCGGTCGACGCGTCCGGCCCGTTCCTGGTGGCGGAGCTGGAGGAGCTCCCCGAGGACGCGGGCGACGGCGCGGGCGCGCTGGCGGAGGGCGTGCTGCGGGCGTTCCGCACGTATCAGAAGCGGCTCGCGGGGGCCCGCGAACGATCCCTGACCGGCATGGACCTCCCCGACGAGCCCTCGGTGGTCTCGTACCTGGTCGCCGCGGCCGCGGTGCTGGACATCCCGGCGAAGCAGCGGCTGCTGCAGGCACCGGACACGGCGACCCGCCTCGCGGAGGAGCTGAAGCTGCTGCGCACCGAGACGGCCGTCATCCGCCACCTCCCCTCGCTCCCGGCCGTGGACCTCACCCGCGCCCCGACGAGCCCCAACTGACGAAGGACCCATGGCGAAGAAGAAGCCGGCGGGCACTCCGGCGATCGTGGCCCTGACGGCGGCCGGCGCCGATTTCACCGTGCACGCCTACGAGCACGACCCCGCCCACCCCTCCTACGGCGAGGAGGCCGCGCAGGCCCTCGGGGTCTCCCCCGCGCAGGTCTTCAAGACGCTGCTGGCCGACGTGGACGGCTCGCTGGTGGTCGCGGTGGTCCCGGTCTCGGGCAGCCTCGACCTGAAGGCCCTGGCCGCCGCGGTGGGCGGCAAGCGTGCGGCGATGGCCGATCCGGCCCTGGCGGAACGCACCACGGGCTACGTCCTGGGCGGCATCTCCCCGCTGGGCCAGCGCAAGCGGCTCCCCACGGTCCTGGACGCCTCGGCCTCCGGCTTCCCCACCATCTGCGTCTCGGCGGGCCGCCGCGGCCTGGAGGTCGAGCTGGCCCCGGCCACCCTGACCGCTCTGACCTCGGCCGCCGAGGCCCCGATCGCCCGGACATAACACCCCGGGCCCGCTGCGCGGGGCTGGGTCCCCTACCCGCCCTTCGCCCGTTCCCCGGGCTCCGCCCGGACCCGGTCCTCAAACGCCGGACGGGCTGAATGTGCCGCGCAGCGGCACATCTCAGCCCCGCCGGCGTTTGAGGCGCGGGGTCTGGGGCGGAGCCCCAGGGAACGGGCGAAGGGCGGGTAGGGGACAGCCCCGCAGGGCGACCCCACCCGCACCGGGGCTACGGGCGCGGAGGCTCCGTACCGGCCGGGTCCGCAGCCGGGGCGACAGGGGCCGCAGGGGCCTGGTAGTACCCCGACGGCCACACCGCGAGCTCCGGCGCCGGATCCCGCGTCCCCCACAGCGCGGTCAGCGCCAAGTGCACGATGACCGCAGCCATCGGCCAGCCGAGCAGCGCCCCGTGCGCGAGCAGTTCCAGCGGGGCGTCGAAGGGAACTCCCTTCCCCGCCTTCCGGGCGACCGCCACGAGGTCCGAGGACGGGCCCAGCCACAGACCCACGCGCCAGCCGACCAGCGCGGCGAAGACCGATCCGACCGCGAGCCCGACCACCTGCGCCGCACCCCCGCCGCGGCGCCACAGGAAGACCGCCAGCGCGCTCAGCACGCCGAATCCGACGGACAGCAGGAGGAAGGTCCCGTCCGCCCCGATGCGCGCTTCGCTCTCCGTGTCCCGGAGGAACACGGCCTCGCCGTTGGAGACGTACTGCACGCGCGGCGCGAGCCAGACCCACAGCAGCCCGAGGAGCACGCCGGCCACGCCGATCACGAGGGCGATGGCGGCCCCGTCGCGGATGTCGGACGGGGAGAAGGCGGGCTCCGACGCGGGCGCGGTCGCTGTCGCAGCCGAAGGCGACTCCGACGGCGGCTGGTCGGGCTTGTCATAGGGGGTCACGGCTTCGGTCACCCCCACATCGTGCCAGGAAGTGTTTGATTTAACGATCGGCCCCGGCGGGCGTCAGCGGACCGCGGCCCGCCGGTAGGCCCAGGTCGCGACGGCGAGGGACAGCACGCCCACCCCCGCGCACACGCCGAGGTCGAGGAGGACCGCCGCCCAGTCGGGATGCGGTTCGAAGGTCCGGGCGAACGCCTCCACGCCGTACGTGGACGGCAGCAGGTCCCGCGCCCAGACGATGACGTCCGGCATCCGCTCGGGCGGCAGTACGCCCAGCAGCAGGGCCGCGGACATGCCGAGCTGTCCGGCGAGGGTGGCCAGCTCCTGGCGCGGGGCGAGCAGGCCCAGCGCCGCGCCGAGTCCGGCGAGGGCGGCGCCGGCCAGCGGCACCACGGCGGCCAGGATCCACAGTCCGCCCATCGGCAGCCCGAAGAGCACGCTGCCGAAGACCGCCGTCACCAGGGTGCCGGGCAGCGTGAAGGAGGCGTACGCGGCTGCGGCGCCCAGCACCACCGACGCGGGCGGCACCGGCAGGGTGGCGTAGTGGTCGAGCCCGCCGCTGGCCCGGAGCTGGCCGAAGTACTGCGCGAGCAGGTTCAGCGCGACGAAGGCGACGACCAGCACGGAGGAACCGGCGACGACGGCCCGCGCCTCGGAGCCCCCGTCGACCACGCCGCGCATCAGGATCATGATCCCGACGGACTGGAAGGTGGCCACGAACAGCAGCGGGATCCGCGAGACCCGCGCGCGGGACAGCTGGGCCCGGTAGACGGCGGCCAGCGCCGGGAAGAACCGGGCGCGGGGTGCCAGTACGCCCAGGGCGGTGGCGACGGGTGCGGCCGTGTCGGCGGCCGTGTCCGTGGTGGCGGCGGTGGCGCTCACGCCTTCACCAGTCCCTTCGAGGTGCGTCCGCCCAGGGCGAGGTACACGTCCTCCAGGCTCGGCGTGGCCAGCGTGAAATCGTCGAGGGCGGCGAAGGCCGGGCCGCCGGTCACGGCGGCCACCGCCGCCCGCGCCTCGTCGGGTCCGAGCCGCAGCACCCAGCGGCGCCCGGATTCGGTGGCCGCCGCGGCGAGCGCGGCGACCTCCGGGAGCTCCAGCGGCGGCGCGGTGCGCCAGACCAGTTCGAGGCGGACCTCGCCGGACACCCGGGCCTTGAGCCCGGCCGGGGTGTCGCAGGCGATGACCCGGCCCTGGTCGATGACGGCGACCCGGTCGAGGACGGTCTCGGCCTCGATGACGTTGTGGGTGACCAGCAGCACGGTGGCCCCGGTCTGGGCGCGGCGGCGGTCGACTGCGGCCCAGACGGCCCGCCGGGCCACCGGGTCCATGCCGGTCGTGGGCTCGTCGAGCACCAGGACGGGCCGCTCCCCCACCAGTGCGGCGGCGAAGCAGGCGAGGCGCCGCTGCCCGCCGGACAGCTTCTTCAGGGGGCGTCCGGCGATCCCGGTCAGGCCGAGCTCCTCCAGTACGGAGTCCCGGGCGGCCCGTGCCTCGCGCAGGCCGAGGCCCCGCAGCCGGCCGGTCGTTTCGGCGGCCAGCGAGACGGTGAGCTCGTCGAGGGCGGTGGATTCCTGCCCCAGGTAGGACAGCAGCCGGGCCGACCGGTCGGGGTGGCGCACGAGGTCGTGGCCGAGCAGGGTCACGGAGCCGGAGTCGGGCCGCAGCAGGCCGGTGAGCTGGCGGACCAGGGTCGATTTGCCGGCGCCGTTGGGGCCGAGCAGCCCGAAGATCTCGCCGCGCCGCACGTCCAGGGAGATGCCGTCGGTGGCACGGGTCTCGGGCAGGGCCGGGGCCCCGCGCCGTCCTCGTACCGCGGGATAGGTCTTGACCAGGTCACGTACCGCGCAGACCACGTCGGAGGCCGGTCCCGCGGCCCCTGCCGTGCGGCTACCGCGCGGCGGTCCTGCCTGTGCTGTCCCCGTACTCACGAGGGAGCAGCCTACGGGGTTGCGGCCCCTACTCGGCTGCCGGGGCCGCCTGGGCCGCCGTGACGGAGGCCGCACCGAGGGCCCCGGGAGCCCCCGGAGCGGCGGCCGGGGCGGCGGCGAGGGCGGCCGGGGATCCGATACCGGCCACGTGTTCGGCGGCCGCCCGTACGTCGATCTCGCGCCAGAAGCCGGCCCGGATGGCGTACCGGTCGTGCTCGTCGATCTGGTCGTCCTTGTGCGCGAGGAGTCCGAAGCGGGCGGCGTAGCGCAGCAGCTCCCCGTCGATCCGGTGCGGGATCCGCGGGTACATGGTGGCGAGTTTCTGCAGGTGCACGGTCTCCGGGAGCCGTTCCATCCAGCGCCGGGCGAACACCTGACCCACCTCGAAGGGGTCGCCGCCGACGGTGGTGATGTCCTCCTCGCGGTCCGCCCAGCGCTGCTCGGCGGAGGTGAGCTGGGCGAGGGTGGGCAGCGAGGCGGTCTCGGCGGGCTCGCCGAGCGGCCCGGCGCGGTCGACCCATCCCTTGTCGGAGGACCACCGCAGGGCGCTGCCCGCCGGGGCCGCGCCGAGGGCCTGGCCGGGCCCGGCGGCGGGTGCGGGGGCTCCAGGGGCGCGCAAGGCGCCCGCGAGGTCCTTCGGGGTCGGGACGGTCCTGCCGCCCGCGGTGCCGGCCGCGGCGGCGGCCACGCCGCCCTCCTCGGGCTCCACGGGGGCCGCGGGCCGGGTTCCGTTGCCGTTGCCGCGGGCGGCCTCGGCGAGGGCGGCCTCGGGCAGCGGCGCGGAGAGGATGGCGGCGATCTCGGGGCGCGGGGCGGGCGCCGGGGCGCAGAGTCCGGTGAGGTCGCGGGCGCGGACGGCGCGGGTGATCCAGGTGCGGTCCAGGACCCGGCGTTCGTCGGCTTCGGCGACGAGGTCCTCGGACTGGTTGTAGTCCCCGTCGGCGGCCTGGACGGCCCACAGGTGGACGGCGACCCCGTGTTCCTTGGCGGACATCAGGCCGGGCAGCAGGTCGCCGTCGCCGGTGACGAGTACGACGTCGGAGCAGGCCCGGTTGCGGGCGAGTTCGGTGAGTTCGGCGTGCATGGCCGCGTCGACGCCCTTCTGGGCCCAGCGGCCGTCGCTGCGGGTCAGGGCGCCGAGGCGGACGGTGACCCGGGGCATGACGCGCAGCCGCCGGTGCTCGGGCTGGGGCACCCGGTCGGGTGCGCCGTCGAACCAGTAGATCCGCAGGAGGGGCTGTTCGGTGTCGGCCTCGGCGCGCTCGCGCAGGCCCTGGATGAGGGCCGCATGGTCGACGGTGATCCGGGAGCGGGACGGCTCTCCTGCGAGGAGGCTCGCGGCGGCGCCCAGCAGATAGCCGGCGTCCACCAGGACGACGCAGCGGTCCACGCGTACCACCCTCTTCCCTGGGGGTCCTCTGTGTCTTTCGCGGTTTCCCCGAGTCTGCCCGACGGCAACGGCCTTGACGGCCGGAACTCGATCATCGGCGTGGCGTATCTCTCGGAGTCCCCCGGCAGGAGCCCCGACTACGCGCGGTAATGATCCAAAATGCGCCGTTTACGGCCCTGTGTGAGTGTGAAGGCGGCCCTGGCCCCTAAACCCCCCACGGAGGCATCCCATGGCCAAGAACAAGAACCGCCAGCAGCCCGCCAAGTCACAGGACCGCTCGGCTTCGCAGGATCCGGCGAAGACCTCGATGGAATCGTCGCCCGCGCCCTCGACCTCGGCGGCACCGAGCCCGCTGCAGATGGCCGGCAAGAAGAGGGAAAAGAAGTTCGGCCACAACTGACGCCTCCCCCGCATGCGGGAAGGCCCGCCCCTGTCGACAGGGGCGGGCCTTCCCGCGTACGGGGGCGGGGGGTGCCTAGCCGGCCAGGCAGGACGGGCCGAGGAGCACCTTGAGGTCGCCGAAGAGCGCCGGGTCGGGCTTGACCCGGTGCTTGTCGAGCCGGAGCACGGTGGTGGTGCGCGGCCCCTGGAGCTTGATCCGCACCTCGCTGTTGCCCTGGTGGTGGCGCAGGATCTCGCCGAGCCGGGTCACCATCGGCGGGGTGACCTTGACGGTCGGGATGGTGAGGACGACGGGGGCGTTGGTGCCGGCGTTGGACAGGTCGGGGACCATCATCTCCATCGCGACCAGCCGGGGGACGTCCTCGCGCTTGTCCAGGCGGCCCTTGACGAAGACGACGGTGTCCTCGACCAGCTGGGTGGAGACGAGCTGGTAGGTCGCGGGGAAGAACATGCACTCGATGGAGCCGGCCAGGTCCTCGACGGTGGCGATGGCCCAGGCGTTGCCCTGCTTGGTCATCTTGCGCTGGAGGCCCGAGATGATGCCGCCGATGGTGACGACGGCGCCGTCGGAGTGCTCGCCGCCGGTGAGCTGGGAGATGCCCGCGTCGGTCTTGTCGGAGAGCACGTGCTCCAGGCCGAAGAGCGGGTGGTCGGAGACGTAGAGGCCGAGCATCTCGCGCTCCTGGGCGAGCAGGTAGGACTTCTCCCACTCGACGTCGGAGAACTCCACGTCGAGACCGAAGCCGGGCTCGTCGCTCGCGCTCTCGTCACCCATTCCGCCGAAGAGGTCGAACTGCCCCTCGGCCTCCTTGCGCTTGACGGCGACCACGTTGTCGATCATCGGCTCGTGGTGGGCGACCAGGCCCTTGCGGGTGTGGCCCATCTCGTCGAAGGCGCCGGCCTTGATCAGGGACTCGACCGTGCGCTTGTTGCAGACGACGGCTTCGACCTTGTCCAGGAAGTCGGGGAAGGTGGAGTACTTCCCCTTGGCCTTCCTGCTCTTGATGATCGACTCGACGACGTTCTGGCCGACGTTGCGCACGGCGGTGAGGCCGAAGAGGATCACGTCGTCGCCCTGGGCGGCGAAGTTCGCCTCCGACTCGTTCACGTTCGGCGGGAGCACCTTGATGCCCATCCGGCGGCACTCGTTCAGGTAGATCGCGGACTTGTCCTTGTCGTCCTTGACCGAGGTGAGCAGGCCCGCCATGTACTCGGCCGGGAAATTGGCCTTGAGGTAGGCGGTCCAGTAGGAGACCAGGCCGTACGCGGCCGAGTGGGCCTTGTTGAAGGCGTAGCCGGCGAAGGGGACCAGCACGTCCCACAGGGCCTTGATCGCCTGGTCGCTGAAGCCCTTCTCCTTGGCGCCCGCCTCGAAGATGACGAAGTTCTTCGCCAGTTCGTCGGGCTTCTTCTTGCCCATCACGCGGCGCAGGATGTCGGCCTCGCCGAGCGAGTACCCGGCGATGATCTGGGCGGCCTTCTGCACCTGCTCCTGGTACACGATGAGGCCGTAGGTGACGCCGAGGATCTCCCTGAGCGGCTCCTCCAGCTCCGGGTGGATCGGGGTGATCTCCTGCTGCTTGTTCTTGCGCAGGGCGTAGTTCGTGTGCGAGTTCATGCCCATCGGGCCCGGCCGGTACAGGGCCGAGACGGCGGAGATGTCCTCGAAGTTGTCGGGCTTCATCAGGCGCAGCAGGGAGCGCATGGGCCCGCCGTCGAACTGGAACACGCCGAGGGTGTCGCCGCGGCCGAGCAGCTCGAAGGTCTTGGGGTCGTCGAGCGGCAGGCCCAGGAGATCGAGGTCGATCCCCTTGTTGGCCTTCACCATCTTGACGGCGTCGTCCATGATCGTGAGGTTGCGCAGGCCCAGGAAGTCCATCTTGATCAGGCCGAGCGACTCGCACTGGGGGTAGTCCCACTGCGTGATGGTCACGCCGTCCGTGTGCCGGACCCAGACCGGTGCGTGGTCGACGATCGGCTCGCTGGACATGATCACGCCGGCGGCGTGCACGCCCATCTGGCGGACCAGGCCCTCCACACCGCGGGCGGTGTCGATGACCTTCTTCACGTCCGGCTCGTTCTCGTACATCGCCCGGATCTCGCCGGCCTCGCCGTAGCGCGGGTGCGAGGGGTCGGTGATGCCGTTGAGGTCGATGCCCTTGCCGAGGACGTCGGCGGGCATGGCCTTCGTGAGCCGGTCGCCCATGGCGTACGGGTAGCCGAGGACCCGGGCGGAGTCCTTGATGGCGTTCTTCGCCTTGATCTTTCCGTACGTGCCGATCATGGCGACCTTGTCGTCGCCGTACTTGTCGGTCACGTACCGGATCACTTCGACGCGCCTGCGCTCGTCGAAGTCGATGTCGACATCGGGCATGGAGACGCGCTCGGGGTTCAGGAACCGCTCGAAGATCAGGCCGTGGGTGATCGGGTCGAGGTCGGTGATGCCCATGGCGTAGGCGACGATCGAGCCGGCGGCGGAGCCGCGGCCGGGGCCCACCGCGATGCCCTGGTTCTTGGCCCACATGATGAAGTCGGCGACGACGAGGAAGTAGCCCGGGAACCCCATCTGGATGATGACGTCCAGCTCGTACTCGGCCTGCTTCTGCCGGTCCTCGGGGACCCCTCCCGGGTAGCGGCGGGCCATGCCGCGCCGCACTTCCTCCTTGAACCAGGTGATCTCGGTGTAGCCCTCTTCCGGGATCTCGAACTTCGGCATGAGGTTCTTGGCCTCGAACATGCCGGTGGTGTCGATCTGCTCGGCCACCAGGAGGGTGTTGCGGCACCCCTCCTGCCAGGCGTCCGAGGAGTCGACGGCGTACATCTCCTCCGTGGACTTCAGGTAGTAGCCGGTGCCGTCGAAGCGGAAGCGGTCCGGGTCGGAGAGGTTCTTGCCGGTCTGGATGCACAGCAGGGCGTCGTGCGCGGCCGACTCGTGCGCGTACGTGTAGTGCGAGTCGTTGGTGACCAGCGGCGGGATGCCGAGCTTCTTGCCGACCTCCAGCAGCCCGTCGCGGACCCGGCGCTCGATCTCGATGCCGTGGTCCATCAGCTCCAGGAAGTAGCGGTCCTTGCCGAAGATGTCCTGGTACTCGGAGGCGGCCTTCAGGGCCTCGTCGAACTGGCCGAGGCGCAGCCTGGTCTGGAGCTCGCCGGAAGGGCAGCCGGTGGAGGCGATCAGCCCTTCCGACCACTGGGAGATGGTCTCCCTGTCCATGCGCGGCCACTTGGTCAGCCAGCCCTCGGCGTACGCGTCGGAGGACAGCCGGAAGAGGTTGTGCAGCCCGGTGGAGTTCGCCGCCCAGATCGTCTTGTGGGTGTAACCGCCGGAACCGGACACGTCGTCGCGCTTCTGGTGGGGCTGGCCCCACTGGATGCGCCGCTTGTTGCGCCGGGACTCCGGGGCGACGTACGCCTCGATGCCGATGATCGGCGTGACCCCGGCCTTCTTCGCCGTGTGGAAGAAGTCATACGCCCCGTGCAGGTTGCCGTGGTCGGACATGGCGATGTGCGTCATGCCCATCTCGTTGCACGCGTTGAACATGTCCTTCAGCCGCGCGGCACCGTCCAGCAGGGAGTACTGGGTGTGGACGTGCAGGTGCGTGAACGGCGTCTTGGTCACGGTGGGGGCCTCCGGGCGGGGAGAGAGGGGCGGCAGCTATGAATCCTACGTGGCCCGAGTGACAGTTCCCGGGCACGGCGGGGTAGCTTCATCCGTTGCAGACCCAAGGACCCGTGTCCGATATGCGTTCCACCCCGCGCCACCTGGAGGCACCCGCCATGGCGGTTCCCGAGACGACCGACGAGCAGCGCGCCGAGCAGATACTCGACGTGTTCGACATCGCCTTCGGCGAGCTGATCACCGCCGACCCCACGGCCTTCCGGGTCAAGTTCCGCAAGATGGCGGCCTCGGCCTTCGCCTTCTACCGGGGCACGGCCTGCCTCTTCTACGCCGACCTGGAGCGCGAGCGGCACGGCGGCCCGTACCTGGACGAGCGCACCGGCCGGGTGTGGATCCACGGCGATCTGCACGCCGAGAACTTCGGCACCTACATGAACGCCCAGGGCCGGCTGGTCTTCAACGTCAACGACTTCGACGAGGCCTACGTCGGCCCCTTCACCTGGGACCTGAAGCGGTTCTCCGCCTCCGTCGCCCTGCTCGGCTACACCAAGGCGCTCAGCGACGACCAGATCAGCGAGCTGGTACGGATCTACGCGGCCGCCTACCGGGAGCGCATCCACGCGCTGGCCACCGGGGCGAAGAACGACGAGGTGCCCGCCTTCACCCTGGACACCGCCGACGGCCCGCTCCTGGAGGCCCTGCGCGCCGCCCGCCGCCGCACCCGCTTCTCGCTCCTCGACTCGATGACCGAGATCCGCGAGTTCGAGCGCCGCTTCTCCCCCGGCCCGGGGACCATCGAGCTGGACGCGGCCACCCGGTACAAGGTGCTCGCCGCCTTCGACGGGTACCTGGAGACCCTTCCCGACGAGTCCCTCGTCCGCCCGGACTCCTACCGGGTCAAGGACGTGGTGGGCCGCCGGGGCGTCGGGATCGGCTCGGCGGGCCTTCCCTCGTACAACATCCTGCTGGAGGGGCACAGCGACGCCCTGGAGAACGACGTCGTGATCTACCTCAAGCAGGCGCAGACCCCGGCCGTGTCCCGGCACGTCACCGACCGGTCGGTGCGCGAGTACTTCCTGCACGAGGGGCACCGCACCGTGATCTCCCAGCGGGCCCTGCAGGCGCACGCCGACCCGTGGCTCGGCTGGACCGAGCTGGACGGGGCCGGACAGCTCGTCGCGGAGGTCTCCCCGTACGCGGTGGACCTGGACTGGTCGGACCTGGACGACCCGGAGGAGATCGCGGCCGTGGTCGCCGACCTGGGCCGGGCCACGGCGACCATGCACGGCGCCGCGGACGCGCAGGAGAGCGGCCAGACGCTCGTCCCGTTCTCCACCGAGCGGGCCATCGACGCGGCCATCGCCGCCGACGAGGAGGGCTTCGCGGACCTGCTCGTGGACTTCGCGCACGCCTACGGCGCCCGGGCCCGCGCCGACCACCAGATCTTCGTGGACCTCTTCCGCAACGGCCGGATCCTGTCCTAGACGGGGACCTAGGGCCCGTCCTCACAGGGACGCATGGCACACTCGCGACGATGGACATATCCGGGGTGGGTCTCCGAGGGCTGCGGGCCGCGCTGTTCAGCGCGGTCGTCGTGCTGCTCTCGACCGGCTCGCACGTCCTGCTGTCCCGGGTACCGCTGCCTCCCGCCCTGGTGGGAGGGGCCTTCGCCGCCGTGTTCGCGATCGCCTTCGCGCTGGCCGGACGCGAGAGGGGCCTCGGTCACATCGCCGGGCTGCTCGTCCCGCTGGAACTGGCCGCCGACACCGTCCTGACCTCCGGCCAGCACCTCTGCTACGGCCCCGCGGGCGGTCCCGTCTCGGGTCCGCTGCGCGCCATGGGGCTCGCCGACTTCTGCGGCGGCAGCCCGATGGGCGGGGCACTGGCCGAGGTGGGCGGCCCCGCCGACCCGGCCGCGCTGCTGGCCGCCCCCGGACCGTGGGCCCCCTGGCTGCTGCTGGGGGCGCACGTATCGGTCGGACTGCTCGCCTCCCTGTGGCTGCACCGCGGGGAGCGGGCGCTCGGCCGGCTGCTGGGCGCGGCGTCCGCGTTCGCCTTCCGGCCGCTGCGGATGGCCTCGGCCCGCACGGCGCGTACCCCGGCTCCGGTGCGCCGCTCGCCCCTCGCGGCGCTGCGGAGCACGGTGGCCCGTACCCGCTTCCCCGTGCACTCCGTGGGACGGCGGGGACCTCCTCGCGTACACGGCGCGTTCGCTCGCGCCTGACGTACGAGGACAGTCCCCCCTTCCAGCCGGCTCCGCCGCGGAGCCACACCCCACGGAGAGAACGATGAGCGCACGCAACAGCCAGGCGAACAAGGCGGCGGCCCGCGAGAGGCTGCGCATCGAGCGCGAGCAGCAGGCCAAGAAGGCCAAGGTCCGCCGGCAGGTGTTCGTGGCGGGCGGCGTCGTGGCCGCCCTCGCCCTGGCCGGGGGCGTCGGTTACGCCGTCGTCCAGTCCAACCAGCCGAGCGCCTGGGAGAAGGCCGCCGACGCGCCCCTGGTCGCGCCGAAGAACACCTCGGGCGAGAACGGCACGACGGTGGTCATCGGGAAGGCCGACGCCAAGAAGACCCTGGAACTGTACGAGGACGCGCGCTGCCCGGTCTGCGCGAGCTTCGAGCAGGCGGTCGGCCCGCAGCTCAAGACGGACCTCGACGCCGGCAAGTACAAGATCCAGTACGTCGGCGCCACCTTCCTGGACAACGGCTTCCCCGGCAGCGGTTCGAAGAACGCCCTGAGCGCGCTGGGCGCGGCCCTCAACGTCAGCCCCGAGGCGTTCCTGGAGTACAAGACGGCCCTCTACTCCGCGGCGAACCACCCGGAGGAGAAGGACGACAAGTTCGCCAAGGACGCCTACCTGCTGACGGTCGCGGACCAGGTTCCGACGCTCAAGGGCAACGCCGAGTTCAAGAAGGCGGTCGAGGACGGCACCTACGACCGGTGGGCGCTGGAGATGTCCAAGACCTTCGACAAGAGCGGCGTGAAGGGCACTCCGACGCTGAAGATGGACGGCAAGAAGATCGACCCGCTGCCGCAGACGCCCGAGGCGTTCACGGCGGCGATCGACAAGGCCATCGCGGGCTGACCCCTCCCCTCCCCCTCTTCTCCTTCTCCTCGCAGCACCCCGACGGACGGGCGAACTCCCAGAGTTCGCCCCTCCGTTGCTTTCACGGGTCTGGTCCCGACCGAATACCCGTCGGTAATATGATCATCCGTGACCAGTCAACTCTCCCCTTCCGCCCCGGAATCGGCGACCGTGCCGACCCCCCGCCGCCGTACGGTCGTCCTGGCCGCGGCGGCCACGGCGGCACTCGTCCCGATCGCCGCGCTGGGCGCCGAAGCCGCCCACGCCGCCACCGGCGAAGACGTCCCCTCCTTCCTGCACGGCGTCGCCTCGGGCGACCCGCTCCCCGACGGGGTCCTGCTGTGGACCCGCGTCACCCCGACCGCCGGTGCCGTACCGGGCTCCGGCGCGGGCCCCGCCGTCGCGGTGGGCTGGGAGGTCGCCGAGGACAAGGCCTTCTCCCGGATCGTCGCGAGCGGCACCGTCACCGCGAGCGCCGCCTCCGACCACACCGTCAAGGCCGACGTACGGGGCCTGCGGCCGCAGACGGCCTACTGGTACCGGTTCACCGCCGGCGCCACCGTCTCCCCGGCCGGGCGCACCCGCACCACCCCGGCCGCCGCCACCGCGCCCGCCGGGGTCCGCTTCGGAGTGGTCTCCTGCGCCAACTGGGAGTCCGGCTACTTCTCCGCGTACCGCCACCTGGCCGCGCGGGCCGATCTGGACGCCGTACTGCACCTGGGCGACTACATCTACGAGTACAAGAGCGGCGGCTACCCCGAGGCGAAGTACGTCGTACGGCAGCACGAGCCGCTGCACGAGATCCTCACCCTGGCCGACTACCGCACCCGGCACGGGAAGTACAAGACCGACCCCGACCTGCAGGCCCTGCACCAGGCCCACCCGGTCATCGCGATCTGGGACGACCACGAGATCGCCAACGACACCTGGTCCGGCGGCGCCGAGAACCACGACCCCGCCACCGAGGGCTCCTTCGCGGCCCGCGCGGCCGCCGCCCGGCAGGCGTACTTCGAGTGGATGCCGGTGCGCACCTCCACCGAGGGCACCGTCTACCGCCGGCTGCGCTTCGGCACCCTCGCCGACCTGCACCTGCTGGACCTGCGGACCTTCCGTTCGCAGCAGGCGGGCATCGGCAGCGGCGCGGTGGACGATCCGGCGCGCACCATCACCGGGCGCGCCCAGCTGGACTGGCTGAAGGCCGGACTGGCCGGCTCGCAGGCCACCTGGAAGCTGGTGGGCACCTCGGTGATGATCTCGCCGGTGGCCTTCGGCTCGCTGCCGGCGCACCTGCTGGGGCCCCTCACCGAGCTGCTCGGCCTGCCCGCGGGCGGCCTCGCGATCAACGTGGACCAGTGGGACGGGTACACGGACGACCGCCGGGAACTGCTGGGCCATCTGACGGACCGCTCCGTCCGCAACACCGTCTTCCTGACCGGTGACATCCACATGGCCTGGGCGAACGACGTCCCGGTGACGGCGGCCACCTACCCGTGGTCGCGGTCGGCGGGCGTGGAGTTCGTGGTGACGTCGGTGACCTCCGACAACATCGACGACCTGCTGCACGTCCCGGCCGACACTGCCTCGCTGGTCGCGGAAACGGCCATCAAGGCCGCCAACCGGCACGTGAAATGGCTGGACATGGACGCCCACGGCTACGGCGTGCTGGACGTGACGGCCGAGCGTTCCCAGATGGACTACTACGTGGTTTCGGACAAACGCCGCCAGGACGCCACGGCCGCCTGGGCACGCTCGTACCGCACGCTGAACGGGACCCAGAAGGTCGAGCGGGCGGACCAGCCGGTGCGCTGACGTTCAGCCAGATTTCCCGTCCGGAGGGGCGCTTGGCGTAGACCAGGCGCCCCTTCGTCATCAGAAGCAACAAATCTTTTACGTAGACCACTTGACCTGTTTATGACATGCGCACGTAAGATTCCCGCCAGCTGAGGAGATCCCTCCCGCTCAACCCCCCACTCGCGAGGAGCACACGTGCGCGCTCTTGCCCGCATATCCCCCCTTCTTCGCCGCCGCCTCATGGGTGCCGCCGTACTCACGGGCACCCTGGCCTTCACGCCGCTCGCCGCCCCCACCACGGTCGCGGCCGCCAAGACCGGCGCCGAGGTGTGCGCCGAGGACGCGTCCGGCGCTGCGGCCAACGCCCGCGTGGCGCGCCCGAAGGACCAGCACGCGGCCGAGCCGAACGAGGTCACCGAGGCGCAGTCCAAGGCCATGGACTCCGACCTCAAGACGAAGCTGGACAAGATCTCGAAGGAGCCGCGCAGCCTGCGCGTCGCCGAGGCAGTCACGAACATCCCCGTGTACTTCCACGTCATCCACTCCGGCACCACCGGAAAGCTGACGTCCACCGACATCAGCAAGCAGCTGGCGGTCCTCAACGCGGCCTACGCCGGCCAGGGCACCGGAAACGTCGACAGCAGCTACCAGTTCACCCTGGCGGGCACCGACTACACGGACAACGCGAGCTGGTACAACCTGGCTTCCGGCTCCACGGCCGAGAAGACCATGAAGAACACCCTGCGCAAGGGCGGTGCGAACGCCCTCAACTTCTACACCGCCAACCTCTCCGGCGGGCTGCTGGGCTGGGCCACCTTCCCCAGCTCCTACGCCTCCCAGCCGAAGATGGACGGCGTGGTCGTCCTCGACACCTCGCTCCCGGGCGGCTCCGCCGCCAACTACAACGAGGGCGACACCGCGACCCACGAGGTCGGCCACTGGATGGGCCTCTACCACACCTTCCAGGGCGGCTGTAACGGCTCGGGCGACTCCGTCTCGGACACCCCGGCCGAGAAGAGCGCGGCCTTCGAGTGCCCGACCGGTCGCGACACCTGCGCCAGCAAGGCGGGCGTCGACCCGATCCACAACTTCATGGACTACACGTACGACTCCTGCATGTACCAGTTCACCGCGGGCCAGGTGACCCGCATGAAGAGCATGTGGACGGCGTACCGCGCCTGATCATCATGACGATGGGGCCCCTCCCGAGGGGCCCCATCCGTGCATCCGCCTACAGCGAGTCGAGGAAGGCGAGGGCGACCGCCCAGGTCTGCTCCGCGGCCTCGGCGTCGTAGTCGGCCAGCCCCGGGTCGGTGAACAGGTGCCCGGCCCCCGGATAGCCGTGGACCTCCACGTCCGCCCCGGCCTTGCGCATCCGCAGGTACCAGGCCGTCAGCCAGTCGTGCGGCTCGAAGGGGTCCGGATCGGCGATGTGCAGCTGCACCGGCAGCTCGTCGACGTAGACGTTCTCCTCCAGGTCGGCCGTCCCGTGCAGGAGCAGCAGCCCGCGCGCCTTCTCGTCGGCGAGCGCCAGGTGCTGGGCGATCGAGCCGCCGAAGGAGAAGCCGGCGTAGACCAGGCCCTGGTCGGAGTAGGGGGCCGAGGCCAGCACCGCCCGCTTGAGCAGCTCGTCACGGCCGATCTCGTCCCGGTGGGCCATGCCCTCCTCGACGGTCTCGAAGGTGCGTCCCTCGAAGAGGTCCGGCACCTGGACCTGGTGCCCGGCCGCGCGCAGCCGGTCGGCCGCCTCCCGCACGGCGGGCCGCAGCCCGTAGGTCGAATGGAAAAGCATGATGTTCATGCCCCCATCGTGCCAGTTTCGACGGACCCCCTCCGGTTACGTTGGCCTGCATGGACACGGACTCCTTCCTGCGCCCGATCGCGGCCGTCGCCGGCACCCTGGCCGTCACCCTGCTCGCGGGCTGGCTGCTGGACCTGCTGCTGCGCCGTGCCGACGCCCGGCACAGTGAGACCCCGCTGTGGGGGCTGCTGCGCCGCTGCCGCCCGCCGTTCCTGGTGGTCCTGGCCGCCTCCCTGCTGCAGGCGGTGCGCCGGCGCGCGGACGGCCCCGGGCACGTGCTGACCCTGGTCCTGATCGCCGCGGCCGCGTGGCTGCTGATCCGCATCACGACGGCGATCGTCGACTCCACGTACGCCCGCTACGCGGCCGACGCCTCCGACCAGGCCAGGGTCCGCCGGGTCCGCACGCAGGTCACGCTGATCCAGCGGGTGGTCACGGCGGTGGTGATCGTGGTGGCCCTCGGCGCGATGCTCCTGACGTTCCCCGAGATGCGGACGGTCGGCACCTCGATGCTGGCCTCGGCGGGCGTACTCGGCATCGTGGCGGGCATCGCGGCGCAAGCCGCCCTCGGCAACCTCTTCGCCGGACTCCAGATCGCCTTCGGCGACACCGTCCGGATCGGCGACACGGTGGTGGTGGACAAGGAGTGGGGCACGGTGGAGGAGATCACCCTCACCTTCCTCACCGTCCGCACCTGGGACGAGCGCCGGATCACGATGCCGGTCTCGTACTTCACGAGCAAGCCCTACGAGAACTGGTCGCGCGGTGGCGCGCAGATGACGGGCACCGTGTTCTGGCACCTGGACCACAGCGCCCCGGTGGACCTGATGCGCGAGCAGCTCCAGCGGATCCTGAAGGACATCCCGGAATGGGACGGCCGCACCGGCTCCCTGGCCGTCACGGACACCACCCCGCACACCATCCTGGTCCGCGCGGTGGTCACGGCGAAGGACGGCGACGCCGTCTGGACCGTCCGCTGCGCGGTCCGCGAACGCCTGATCACCTGGCTGCGCACCCACCACCCGTACGCCCTCCCCCACATCGCGACCGCGGAGGCCACGCCTCCACCCGGTCTGTAACCGTCCAGGCCGACGCCGGCCACATCCAGCCCCGCCGGCGTTTGAGGCGCGGGGTCTGGGGCGGAGCCCCAGGGGGGTCCGGGCGCGGCCCGGGGAACGGGCGAAGGGCGGGTAGGGGACTCCGCCCCGCAGGGCACGGCACGCCCCACCCCCTCAGCCCCGCACCGCAAAGGTCAGCCGGAACAGCGCGCCCCCACCAACCGCGGCTTCGGCCGTCAACTCCGCCTCGTGCGCCCGCGCGATCTGCCGAGCCATCGCCAGCCCCAGCCCCGACCCCGGCAGGGCCCGCGCGGCCCCCGCCCGGTAGAACCGGTCGAAGACGTACGGCAGATCCCCCTCCGCGATCCCCGGCCCGTGATCCCGTACGGTCACCTCCGCCCCACCACCACCCTCCCCCCGCACCACGAGCCCGACCTCCACCTCCGCCCCCGCCGGGCTGAACTTCGCCGCGTTGTCCAGCAGGTTCCCCAGCAGCCGGCTGAGCCGCGCCGGCACCCCCGCCACCACCACGGCCTCCTCCGGCGACGGCCCCCGCACCCGGAACGCCACCCCGGGCCAGTGCGCCCGCGCGGCCCCGACGCAGTACTCCACCAGCGGAGCCAGCCGCACCTGTTCCACCAGCAGCTGCGGTTCCTCGTCGCGGGCCAGCTCGATCAGGTCGTTGACCAGCCCCGTCACCTCCCGCAGCTGCCGCCCGAGCGCCAGCGAGGCCCGTTCCCGCTGCTCCGCCGTCAGCCGGTCCCCCCGCGCGAGCAGCTCCGCGTTCGTCCGCAGCGCCGTCAGCGGGGTCCGCAGTTCGTGCGAGGCGTCCGCGACGAGCCTGCGCTGGGCGGTGAGCGACTGTTCCAGCTCCCCCAGCATGGTGTTGAAGCTCCCGGCCAGCCGGGTGACCTCGTCCTCGCGGCCGCGCCCCGGGGGCGGCAGTTCGATCCGGTGCCTCGGGTCCCTGGTGGCGGCGATCCGCTCGGCGGTGGCGGTGAGCCGGGTGACGGGCGCCAGCCCGGTCCGCGAGACCCAGTAGCCGAGCAGCGCGGCCAGCAGCATCCCTGCCGCCGCCGTGAGCGCCAGCCACCAGGCGGCCTGCTCGATGCCGTCCTCCACGGTGTCCGCCCGCAACGCCACCTGGAGCGCCCGCCCCTTGCCGTAGTCGGTGGTCAGCATCCGCGCCGGATGCCCGGCGTGCACGATGGCGGTGTAGTACGGGGCCCGCGTGCCCGCCGCCACGTCCCGCGCGGCCGGGGCGACCGGCAGCAGGTACGGGGTCGAGGGATCGCGCCCCGGATCCGCCGGAACCACCTCGGCGCAGGCGGGCGCCGCCCGGAACCGGCACTCCCCGGCCAGGGTCCCGGGTCCGGAGTCCGGGTTGCGCTGGGCGGCGAGGCGGGCGGACTGGGTCAGGCTGAGGTCGAGCTGCCGGTACAGCGCCCCCCGCACGACGAGGAAGGCCGCCGCGCACACGCCGAGCGCGACGCAGGCCACGGCGGCCGTGGCGGCCAGCGCCAGCCGGGTCCGCAGCGGCCGCCTGCGCCGCCACCGCGCTCTCTGCCCGCGCTCGTCCCCGCGGCCCCGCCCGCTCACGCGGCGTCCAGCCGGTAGCCGACCCCGTGCACGGTGTGCACGAGCCGGGGCTCGCCGCCGGCCTCCAGCTTGCGGCGCAGGTATCCCACGTAGACGGCCAGGGAGTTGGAGTCCGGCCCGAAGTCCCGGCCCCACACCAGTTCCAGGACGAGCTCGCGCGGCAGCACCTGCCCGGGGTGGCGCAGGAGCAGTTCGAGCAGCGCCGACTCGGTGCGGCTGAACTCCAGCGGCCGCTCCCCGCGCCGCCCGGTGCGGGTGGCGGGGTCGAGCACGAGGTCCCCGTACCCGAGGAGCTCCCGTCCTCCGGCCGGATCGTCGGGGGCGGCCCGGCGCAGGAGGGCCCGTACCCGGGCCACGAGCTCGTCGAGCGCGAACGGTTTGACCAGGTAGTCGTCGGCGCCCGCCTCCAGCCCGTCGACGCGGTCGCTCACCGCGTCCAGGGCCGTGAGGACGAGCACGGGCGTACGGTCGCCCACCCCGCGCAGCTGCCGGCACACGGCGAGCCCGTCCAGCACCGGCATCATCACGTCGAGGACCACCGCGTCCGGCTGCCAGAGGGCCACCTCGGACAGCGCCGCCAGCCCGTCGGCCGCACCGCGCACCTCGTACCCCTCGACGGCGAGCCCGTCCTCGACGGCGGCCCGCACCTCGGGCTCGTCGTCCACCACCAGAATCCGCTGCATGCGGCAAAGCCTCCCAAATGCTCCGGGAGAACCTCTTAGAACCTTCTTAGGGCGCACCGGAAGTCTGCGTCCATGACCTCCTCACCCCCTCCCTCCTCCTCACGCCGGCCCTCACGCGCGCCGCTCTCCGTCGTGATCGGCGCGGGCGGCACCGGCGGGCACATCTATCCCGGGCTCGCCCTGGCGGAGGCGCTGCGCGCCGCCGTCCCGGACGCCGTGGTCTCGTTCATCGGCACCGAACGCGGACTGGAGACCGAGCTGATCCCGGCCGCCGGCTACCGCCTGCACACCGTGGACATGATCCCCTTCGACCCGGCGCTGGGCGCCAAGCGCTACCTCCTCCCCGCGGCGCTGCTGCGTTCGGCCGGGCAGGCGCGGGCCGTGATCCGGGCGCAGGGCGCGCACGTGGCGGTCGGCATGGGCGGCTATCCGAGCGCGCCCGCCGTGCTCGGGGCCCGGCTGGCGGGGCTGCCGGCGGTCATCCACGAGTCCAACGCCGTACCGGGCCGGGCCAACCAGTTCGCGGCCCGCCTCACCCCGCACATCGCGGTGGCCTTCGACCGCAGCCGGGAACACCTCGCGGGCGGTGCGCGGGCACTGACCACCGGAATGCCCGTCTCCGCCGCGCTGTCCGGCCTCGCCGAACTGTCCCGCCCCGAGCGGGCGGCCCTGCGCGCGCGGGCCCGGCGGGAGCTCGGGGTGCCGGACGGGCGGCGGCTGGTGGTGTTCAACGGCGGCAGTCTGGGCGCCGTACGCCTGACCTCGGCCGCGGCCGGGCTGGCGGCCGCCTGGCAGGCGCGGGAGGACGTACAGCTGCTGATCAAGACGGGGCCGGCGGCGCTCGCGGACACGGTGGCCGGGCTGTCCGCCTCGGGCGGGCGGCGGATCGCACGGGCCGTGCCGTACCTGGACCGGATGGACCTGGTCTACGCGGCCGCCGACCTGGTGGTGTGCCGGGCGGGCTCGGCGACGGTGGCGGAGCTCGCCGCGACCGGGGTCCCCGCGGTGCTGGTCCCCTACCCGCACGCCCCGGGCGACCACCAGACCCACAACGCCCGGGTGCTGTCCGACGCGGGCGCCGGCCTGCTGCTGGCGGACGCCGAGGCCACGGCCGGCCGCCTCGCGGACCTGCTCGCCCCGCTGCTGGCCGACCCGGCGCGGCTGGCGGCGATGGCCGGCGCGGCCGACCCTGGCCCGCACGCGCGGGCCGCCGAACTGCTGGCCTCGCAGGTCCTGCGGGTCGCCGGCTTCCCCTCCTTCTCCCCCACTCCCCTGGAGCTCGTATGACCACGCACATCCCCACGTCCACGCCCACCCCCACGCTGACCCTCACCCCGGCGCGCACCCCGGCCGACTGGAGCGGCCGTACGGTCCTGGTGACGGGCGCCGAGGGGTTCATCGGCTCCACGCTCGTCGACCTGCTGGTCGCGCGGGGCGCGAAGGTGCGCGCCTTCGTGCACTACAAGCCGTACGCGGAGAAGGGCCACCTGGCCCGGTACCTGGCCGACCCGGGCGGCCCGGTGGAGATGTGGGCCGGGGACGTCCGCGACGCGGGCCGGGTCAGCGACGCGGTGGCCGGCTGCGACACGGTCTTCCACCTGGCGGCGCTGATCGGGATCCCGTACAGCTACGCCTCGCCCGGCGCGTACGTCCAGACCAACGTCACCGGTACGGAGAACATGGCCGAGGCCTGCCGCCGCCACGGCGTGCGCCGCCTCGTCCACACCTCCACCAGCGAGGTCTACGGGACGGCCCTGACGGCCCCGATCTCCGAGAGCCACCCGCTCCAGCCGCAGTCCCCGTACTCCGCTTCGAAGATCGGCGCCGACATGATGGCGCTCTCCTTCCACCACGCGTTCGAACTGCCGGTGACGGTGGTCCGGCCGTTCAACACCTACGGCCCCCGCCAGTCGGCCCGTGCGGTCATCCCCACCATCCTCGCCCAGCTCCACGCGGGCGCCCGGGAGGTCCGCCTGGGGTCCCTGACCCCCACCCGGGACTTCACCTACGTGACCGACACCGCGGCCGGCTTCCTCGCCGTCGCGGAATGCGACCGGGCCCTGGGCGAGGTGGTCAACCTCGGCAGCGGAGAGGAGATCTCCATCGGCGACCTGGCCCGGGCGCTGATCACGGCCTCGGGCCGGGACGCGGAGGTGGTCGTCGACCCGGCCCGGCTGCGTCCCGCGGGCAGCGAGGTCCAGCGCCTGCTGTCGGACAACACCCGGGCCCGCGACTGGGCGGGCTGGAAGCCCGAGGTCTCCCTCCAGGAGGGCCTGGCCCGCACCTCGGAGTGGATCGCCGCCCATCTCCACCTCTTCGCCCCGGACCGCTACCAGGTCTGACCCGGCGGCGCTCAGGCCGCGGCGTTCGGCCCCTGGACGGCCCTGACCCCTTGCAGAGCGGTCAGCTTGCGCACGAAGAGCACGGCGAGGACGGCGGCCGCGGCGGTGGTCAGGTCGGCCACCGCACCGAGGGTGAAGGCGTCGCTGAAGTCCTCGGCCGTCTCCACCTGGTTCTGGAGCCTTTCGTAGATCCTGAGCACCCAGCTGAAGGTGTACGCCACCCACCAGGCGGTCACCACGGCACCCGGGACCGCCCTGAAGGAACCGTCGGGCGCGTTCTGGGCGCTGGCGTCCCAGGTCTCCCGCGCCACGCGGTACGGGAGCACGAAGTTCGCGATCGGGATGAACCATCCGCCAATGGCCCAGCCCGCGCTCTGGCTGAAGCCGTCGGGGCGGAACGCCTGGCCGTTGAGCCGGACCCGGTGGAACCATATGAGGAAGACCACGAGCAGGACCAGTCCGAGGAGGTCCCGCCCGGACGCGAGCGTCATCTGGAGGGAGTCGACCCGGTCGAGGCTGTCCTCCGCGACGCTTCCGGGATCGGCGATCAGGTCCTCCATCAGCTGCCGGGCGTAGAAGCCGGTCCCGGACGCCAGGAGGGCGAGAGCGGCTTCGAGGGACAGCAGCACGGTGACCGCCCTCGCCAGGGCCTCCGGGGAACGGAGCTCCCCCACGGGCCGCGGCAGCGGTGTCGGAGACAACTGGGACATGGTGAAGTACCCCCCACGGGAACGTTCGGCGCAGGAACGGGCCACCGGACGGGCACCCCGAGCCGACCGAAGATATGCCATGCCCATGCCCGACGTCTACGGATTCCGGTTGCGCGGGCGAACCAGTGAACGCCGGCGCCGCCCACCGCCCTCCCCCTCCCTCCCCCGGCTACGGGCTGCGCAGGCTGCGCACGTCCAGGTGCCGCAGCACCCGGTCGACGATCTCCGGGTCGGCGCCGGGTTCGCTGCGCGCGGCCAGCACCTCGTGCCGGGCGGCGGACATCATCTCCCGCTGGATGCGCTGCACGTCGCGGATCCGCTCCACCCGCTTCGCGTACGCCTCCCGCCGCTCCTCGTCGACCATGTCCGGGCTGATCCTGGCGCCCACGTCGTACGCCCGGCGGTAGAGCACCTCCACCAGGTCCTCGGGCAGGTCCTCCACCTCCTCGATCTCCTTCAGCCGCCGCTTCGCGGCCTTGGCGGCGCGGATCGCCAGCGCGCGGGCGAACTCCGCCTCCGCGTCCGAGTCGGCCTCCACGCCGAGCCGGCGGACCAGCCAGGGCAGGGTCAGCCCCTGCACCACCAGGGTGGTCATGATCACGGCGAAGGCGATGAAGACGATCTCCTGCCGGGCCGGGAAGGGATCCCCGCCGTCCGTCTCGAAGGGAATGGCCAGCGCGAGCGCCACCGAGGCCACGCCCCGCATGCCCGCCCACCACATCACCACGGACTCCCGCCAGCTCAGCGGGATCTCCTCCTCGTAGTCGCGCCGCGAGTGGAGCCGTTTCGCGAGCCAGCCGGCCGGCAGCAGCCACACCAGCCGGACGCCGACCACCACGGCGACCACCACCGCCGCCCACCCGACCATCTCCCCGACCCGGCCGCTGGCCGCCCCGAACACGTTGTGCAGCTCCAGCCCGATGAGCCCGAAGGCCACACCGGTGACCAGCATGTCGACGACCTCCCAGAACGTGTGCCCGGCGAGCCGCCCCAGCACGTCGTCGGCGTCGGTCGCGTACTCGGCGAGGAACAGCGCGGTGGTCAGCACGGCCAGCACGCCGGACCCGTAGAACTCCTCGGCCAGCGCGTACGCCACGAACGGGACGAGCAGGGTCAGCCCGATCTGGAGCGTGGCATCGCCGAGCCGTCCCATGAGCCGGTTCGCGGCCCAGCCGAGCCCGAGCCCCACCGCGACGGCCACGACGGCCGACAGCACGAACTCCCCGAGCGCCCCGGGCCACGAGAAGGTGCCGCTGACGGCCGCGGCAATGGCCACGTGGTAGAGCACGATGGCGGTGACGTCGTTGAAGAGCCCCTCGCCCTCCAGGATCGACACCATGCGCCGGGGCAGCCCGAGCGAGCCCGCCACGGCGGTGGCGGCGACGGGGTCGGGCGGGGCGACGAGCGCGCCGAGCGCGATGGCCGCGGCGATCGAGAGCCCCGGCACGAGGGCGTGCGCGGTGTAGGCGACGGCCACGGTGGTCACGAAGACGAGGGCGACGGCCAGCAGCAGGATGGGCCGTACGTTGGCGGCGAACTGCCGCCAGGAGGTCCGCTGCACGGATGCGTACAGCAGCGGGGGCAGCACGAGCGGCAGGATGTACTCGGGCGGGATGTCGACGTTGGGCACCACGGGCACCAGCGCGAGCACCACCCCGCCGAGCGTCATGAGCACCGGCGAGGGCAACCCCAACCGGTCCCCGAGCGGCACCGTCACCACGGCCCCGAGCAACAGCACGAACAACAGCAGGAGCTGATCCACTCCCACACCCTGCCAGGGCGCTGCGCTCGGCAAGGCGGTTGAGGACGCGTGCCGCGCCGTGTCCTGGGGCTCGGCCCCAGACCCCGCGCCTCAAACGCCGGCGGGGCTGGATTGCCCGGAGGGCAACTCCAGCCCCGCCGGCGTTTGAGGCGATCTTTTCAGCCCGTCCGGCGTTTGAGGACCGGGTCAGGGCAGAGCCCTGGGAACGGCGGAAGGGCGGGTAGGGGACGGCCCCGCAGGGCTGCGCACCCCCGCCGGGCTACGGCAGAGCACGCCTCATCGACCGGTGCGGGATCCCCGCGTCCTCGAACTCCGGCCCGTAGGCCTCGTACCCGAGCCGCTCGTAGAACCCCATCGCATGGGTCTGCGCACCCAAATCAACCGCGGACAGCCCGAGCCGAACCGCCTCCGCCTCGATCGCCCGCACCAGCGCAACCCCCACCCCGAGCCCGCGCGCGGACCGGGTGACGGCCAGCCGTCCGAGCGAGCCGACCTCCGGGGAGCCCGTCTTGCCCAGGGCCCGCGGCCCGTACAGCAGCCGGCCGGTGCCCAGCGGCACCCCGTCCGGCCCCTCGGCCAGCACGTGCACCGCGATCTCGTCGTACGCGTCGTACTCGATCGACTCGGGCACCGACTGCTCGACCACGAAGACCTCGGTCCGCACGGCGAAGCAGGCCTTCAGGTCCTCGTCCGTGACGACGACCCGCACGGAGACGGCCTCGGCGACGGCGCCGCCACCGCCCGCGGTCACTCGCTCTCCTTGCGGATCACGTCCAGCGCGTTCTGCAGGTCCGCCGGGTAGGTGCTCGCGAACTCGACCCACTGCCCGTCGGACGGGTGCTCGAACCCGAGCCGCACCGCGTGCAGCCACTGCCGGGTGAGCCCGAGGCGCTTCGCGACGGTCGGGTCGGCGCCGTAGGTCAGGTCGCCGACGCAGGGGTGCTTGTGGGCGGCCATGTGCACGCGGATCTGGTGCGTGCGCCCGGTCTCCAGCTTGATGTCCAGCAGCGAGGCGGCGCGGAAGGCCTCGATCAGGTCGTAGTGCGTGACGGAGGGCTTGCCCTCCTGGGTCACGGCCCACTTGTAGTCGGCGCTGGGGTGCCGCCCGATCGGCGCGTCGATCGTGCCGCTCATCGGGTCGGGGTGGCCCTGCACCAGCGCGTGGTAGCGCTTGTCGACGATCCGCTCGCGGAACTGGTTCTTCAGCGAGGTGTACGCGCGCTCCGACTTCGCGACGGCCATCAGGCCGGAGGTGCCGACGTCGAGCCGGTGCACGATGCCCTGGCGCTCGGAGGCCCCGGAGGTGGAGATGCGGTAGCCGGCGGCGGCGAGGCCGCCGATGACGGTGGTGCCGGTCCAGCCGGGGCTGGGGTGGGCGGCGACGCCGACCGGCTTCATGATGACGACGATGTCGTCGTCGTCATGGACGATCTCCATGCCGGGGACGGGCTCGGCGACGAGCTCGACCTTCCGCGGCGGTTCGGGCATCTCGACTTCGAGCCAGGCGCCACCGTGCACACGCTCGGACTTCCCGACGACACTGCCGTCGACCAGCACCTTTCCCGCGGCCGCAAGTTCGGCCGCCTTCGTCCGGGAAAAACCGAACATACGGGCGATGGCGGCATCGACGCGCTCGCCCTCGAGGCCATCGGGTACGGGCAGGGTGCGGATCTCGGGAATCGTACTCACCTGTCGAGTATGCAGGACTCGACAGAAGACCATTCCCGCGATCAGCCTGCGACCGGCCCGCGGCTCGCTTGCCGGGTCAGTCCTTGTGGACGGTGCCGTCCGGGTCCAGACCCTTGAACGACAGCAGGACGATCAGGATCCCGCCGCACACGATCGCCGAGTCCGCGAGGTTGAAGACCGCGAAGTGGGCGGGCGCGATGAAGTCGACGACCGCTCCGCGGAAGACGCCCGGCGAGCGGAAGATCCGGTCGGTCAGGTTGCCCAGCGCCCCGCCCAGCAGCAGGCCCAGCGCGATCGCCCAGGGCAGGCTGTACAGCTTCCGAGCGAGCCGCACGATCACCACGATCACCGTGGCGGCGATGCAGGTGAAGATGATCGTGAAGGCCTCGCCGAAGCCGAAGGCGGCGCCGGGGTTGCGGATCGCGTCGAACTTCAGCAGGTCGCCGATGACCTGGATCGACGGCTGGTGCTCCAGCTTCGCGACCACCAGCATCTTGCTGCCCAGGTCGACGAGGTAGGCGAGCAGCGCCACGACGAGCAGCGCGACGATCCGCCGCCGCCCCTTGGGCGCCGCGGATTCGGGCTGGGTGCCGTCTTCCCCGACCTCCGGCGTACCGATGATGCGCTCCGCCTCTGCCACGTGAGTCCCTCGAACTAGCTCGAACCAGGTTGTCGAACGGTACTGCGCCGACCGACCCGCCAGGTTCCCGGACCCTGACGAGACACGAGGGTACGTCAGGGCACCCTTCGGCCGCCGCCCCGGCCGCCGCCCCGGCCGGACCGCTGCCGGAGCCGGGCCGACGCCCGCCCGGGGCCCTCCGGGCCTGCCAGGGGCCGTCCGGGGCCTCTACGGGCCCCATCCGGAGTCCGTCCGGGGTCCGTAGGGGCCCGCTCGGCCCGCGTTCGGCCTCCGCTCAGTGCCGCCGCTCCTGCTTCTGCTTGCAGTCCACGCACAGCGTGGCCCGCGGGAAGGCCTGCATGCGCGCCTTGCCGATGGGCTGCCCGCAGTTCTCGCAGAGGCCGTACGTGCCCGACTCCAGCCGTTCCAGCGCGCGCTCGGTCTGCTCCAGCATCGAGTTGGCGTTCGCGGCGAGGGCGAGCTCGGACTCCCGGGTGATGTTCTTGGTCCCGGTGTCGGCCTGGTCGTCGCCCGCGCCGTCGCCGGAGTCCCTCATCAGCCCGGAAATGGCCGCGTCGGAGGCCTGGAGCTCGGCCCGCAGCCGCAGCACCTCGCTCTCCAGCTCGGCCCGCGCCTCGGCGACCTCCTCCGGGGTCCAGGGGTCCTCGCCGGGCCGTACGGCGAGCTCGCCGGGCGCCAGGCCCGCCGCGCCCCGCGCCTTGGGCAGCCCGCTGGTCGCGGCTGCGGCCGTCTTCCTGGCCGTGCCGGTGCTCTTCTTGGCAACCACTTTCCGGGCTCCCGTCTCGTGCGCGGCCTGCGCCGCCCCCTCGGCCCCGGCCGTCTTGGCCGTGGCCTTCTTCGCGGCCGTCTTCTTGACGGCGGCCGCTTTCCCGGCAGGTGCCTTCCCGGCGGCCGCCTTCTTCGCGTCGGCGGCCTTCGTCCCGGCCGCCGACGTCCTCGTGGCCGCCGTCTTCTTCCCGGCGGCTGTGCCTGCCACCGGTCCGGCCTCCGGATCCGGGGCCGCCACCTCCGTCACCGACTCCTGAGCCGGCTTCTCCGCAGCCTTCCCGACAGCCTTCTTGGCAGTACTCCCGGCGGTCTTCTTCGCCACCATGGCCGCGGCCCCTTCACATACTGTGATCATTGCTCGCGAATCGTGCCGGAACGATAAATCGACTCCGGCCCCGCGGCAACGGGGCACGCGTCCATCGAGGTCAACCTGCATCCGTTGTGCCCAGCAGGGAGCCCGGTAATCCGCCCCACACGCCCCACCGCACCCGGGAACGCCCCGTCGGCCCATTAGGGTCAATCCGCGCCCGGTCCGCGCCCCGCCCGGACCCCCGCGCCACGCCCCGTAAACCGGTCTGCCGAGCGGCCCCCCGGCCCGTACACTGGGCCCAGCGAGAGGCATGGATGGGGACGAGTAGCGTCGGACGCAGCCAGGAGCGACCCGGGGACGGTGAGAGCCCGGGGGCGAGCGCGATGCGAAGGATCACCCCGGAGCCGCCGGAAGAAAGCCCACCGGGATTCCCGTAGGGCGAGTAGAACCGGCTTCGCACCCCAATGAGGGGGCCGGCGGACCACAGGTCCGCAGGCCAAGGAGGGTGGTACCGCGGGAGCAGCTTCATTCGGCTCTCGTCCCTCCGGACGGAAGTGACACCCCGCCGGAGGAAGAGTTCAGCCTCATGACCACACCGCCGCAGTACCGCCCGGTACCCGCCCAGGTCGACCTGCCTGCCCTTGAGCACGCGGTCCTCGACTTCTGGCGCGAGAGCAAGACCTTCGCCAAGACCCTGGAGCAGTCCGAGGGACGCCCCGAGTGGGTCTTCTACGAGGGCCCGCCCACCGCCAACGGCATGCCCGGCGCGCACCACATCGAGGCCCGCGTCTTCAAGGACGTCTTCCCCCGCTTCCGCACCATGCGCGGCTACCACGTGGCCCGCAAGGCCGGCTGGGACTGCCACGGCCTGCCCGTCGAGCTCGCCGTCGAGAAGGAACTGGGCTTCAACGGCAAGAAGGACATCGAGGCGTACGGCATCGCCGAGTTCAACGCCAAGTGCCGCGAGTCGGTGACCCGCCACACCGACGCGTTCACCGAGCTCACGAACCGGATGGGCTACTGGGTCGACCTGGACGACGCCTACCGCACCATGGACCCCGAGTACGTCGAGTCCGTGTGGTGGTCGCTCAAGGAGATCTTCAACAAGGGCCTGCTCACCCAGGACCACCGCGTCGCCCCCTGGTGCCCCCGCTGCGGCACCGGCCTCTCGGACCACGAGCTGGCCCAGGGCTACGAGACGGTCGTCGACCCCTCGGTCTACGTCCGCTTCCCGCTGACCTCCGGCCCCCTCGCGGGCCAGGCGGCGCTCCTGGTCTGGACGACCACCCCCTGGACCCTGGTGTCCAACACCGCGGTGGCCGCGCACCCGGACGTCACGTACGTCGTCGCGACCAATGGCGAAGAGAAGCTGGTCGTCGCCCAGCCGCTGCTGGAGAAGTCCCTCGGCGAGGGCTGGGAGGCCACCGGCGAGTCCTTCACGGGCAAGGAGATGGAGCGCTGGACCTACCAGCGCCCCTTCGACCTCGTCGAGTTCCCGGCCGAGGCCCACTACGTCGTGAACGCCGAGTACGTCACGACCGAGGACGGCACCGGTCTGGTCCACCAGTCCCCCGCCTTCGGCGCCGACGACCTCGCGGTCTGCCGCGCGTACGGCCTGCCCGTCGTGAACCCGGTCCGCCCCGACGGCACCTTCGAGGAGGAGGTCCCGCTCGTCGGCGGGGTCTTCTTCAAGAAGGCCGACGAGAAGCTGACCGCCGACCTCGAAGCGCGCGGCCTGCTCTTCAAGCACATCGCCTACGAGCACAGCTACCCGCACTGCTGGCGCTGCCACACCGCCCTGCTCTACTACGCGCAGCCGTCCTGGTACGTCCGCACCACCGCCGTCAAGGACGCGATGCTGCGGGAGAACGAGAAGACCAACTGGTTCCCGGACTCCGTCAAGCAGGGCCGCTTCGGCGACTGGCTGAACAACAACATCGACTGGGCGCTGTCCCGCAACCGCTACTGGGGCACCCCGCTGCCCATCTGGCGCTGCGAGGAGAACCACCTCACCTGCGTCGGCTCCCTGGCCGAGCTGAGCGACCTGACGGGCACGGACCAGTCGAACCTGGACCCGCACCGCCCGTACATCGACGAGGTCACCTTCCCCTGCACGGCGGAGGGCTGCACCCTCACCTCGGTCCGCGTGCCGGAGGTCATCGACGCCTGGTACGACTCGGGTTCGATGCCGTTCGCGCAGTGGGGCTACCCGCACAAGAACAAGGAGATCTTCGAGAAGCGCTACCCGGCGCAGTTCATCTCGGAGGCCATCGACCAGACGCGCGGGTGGTTCTACACGCTGATGGCGGTCGGCACCCTCGTCTTCGACAAGTCCTCCTACGAGAACGTGGTCTGCCTGGGCCACATCCTCGCCGAGGACGGCCGCAAGATGTCCAAGCACCTGGGCAACACCCTGGAACCGATCCAGCTGATGGACCAGCACGGTGCGGACGCCGTCCGCTGGTTCATGGCGGCCGGCGGCTCCCCGTGGGCGGCGCGCCGCGTCGGCCACGGCACGATCCAGGAGGTCGTCCGCAAGACGCTCCTCACGTACTGGAACACGGTCGCCTTCCAGGCCCTGTACGCCCGCACGTCGAACTGGGCCCCGTCGGCCTCCGACCCGGCGCCCGCGGACCGCACGGTCCTGGACCGCTGGCTGCTCTCGGAGCTCCACACCCTCACGACCGAGGTCACCGAGGCGATGGAGTCGTACGACACCCAGCGCGCCGGCAAGCTCCTCTCCTCCTTCGTGGACGACCTCTCGAACTGGTACGTCCGCCGCTCCCGCCGCCGCTTCTGGCAGGGCGACGCGGCCGCGCTGCGCACCCTGCACGAGGTCGTGGAGACGGTCACCCGCCTCCTGGCCCCCCTCACCCCCTTCATCACGGAGCGGGTCTGGCAGGACATGGTCGTCCCGGTCACCCCGGACGCCCCGGAGTCGGTGCACCTGACCACCTGGCCGGTCCCGGACGCCTCGGCGATCGACCCGGAGCTGTCCCGGCAGATGCTGCTGGTACGCCGCCTCGTGGAGCTGGGCCGCGCCACGCGGGCCGAGTCGGGCGTGAAGACCCGCCAGCCGCTCTCCCGCGCGCTGGTCGCCGTATCGGGCTTCGAGACCCTCTCCCCCGAGCTGCACTCGCAGATCACGGAGGAGCTGAACGTCTCCTCGCTGGCCTCCCTCTCGGAGGTCGGCGGGTCCCTGGTCGACACCACGGCCAAGGCGAACTTCCGCGCGCTGGGCAAGCGCTTCGGCAAGGGCGTGCAGGACGTGGCGAAGGCGGTGGCCGAGGCCGACGCGGCGGCGCTGTCGCTGGCCCTGCGCTCCGGCGAGGCCTCGGTGGAGGTGAACGGCGAGACCGTCGCCCTCACCCCCGAGGAGGTCATCATCACGGAGACCCCGCGCGAGGGCTGGTCGGTGGCGTCCGACTCCGGCGCGACGGTGGCCCTGGACCTGGAGATCACTCCGGAGCTGCGGCTCGCGGGCCTGGCGCGTGATGCGATCCGCCTGATCCAGGAGGCCCGGAAGAACTCCGGCCTGGACGTCGCGGACCGGATCGCCCTGCGCTGGTCCACGGCGGACCCGGAGCTGGCGACGGCCCTGACCGACCACGCTTCGCTGATCGCGGACGAGGTCCTGGCCACGGACTACGCCTCCGGCGAGGCGGACGCGTCGTACGGCGACGCCTTCGAGGACGAGCCCCTCGGCCTCACCTTCCGCCTCCGCAAGGCGTAGCCCTTCCACCTGTGGCCCGGCGCCCCCTCCTGGGGGGTGCCGGGCCACAGCCGTTTCCTGTCCCCTACCCGCCCTTCCACCGTTCCCCGGGCGCTGCCCGGAAGCGAAAAGATCGCCTCAAGCGCCGGCGGGGCTGGATCTATCCAGCCCCGCCGGCGTTTGAGGCGCGGGGTCCGGGGCGGAGCCCCGGGGAACGGGCGAAGGGCGGGTAGGGGACCCAGCCCCGCGTAGCGGCACACCCGCAGCCGGGCCCGCGTACGGAAACGGGCCGGGCCCGGTGCCCCCGAGGGGGAACCGGGCCCGGCCCGAACCGTCTGCCGACGGCTACCGCTTAGTTGTCGTCCTCGTCGATCAGGAAGCCCCGCATGGGAGACGGCGCCTGCTGCATCGGCTGCGGACCAGCCGGCCGCACCGGAGCCATCGGCTGCGTCATCGCCGGGGACATCTGCTGCTGGCCACCACCGTAGGAGGGGGACATCGGCGAGGGACCGCCCATCGGCGACGGGCCACCCATCGACGGACCACCCATGGAGTGCATCGCACCGGCCGGAGCCATCGACGGGGTCGGCGACGGCGGCAGCGCGGGACCGGCGGGGTTCCGCGGCGGAGCCAGCGAGTCGTCGGCCTGCGTCTCCAGCTGGCGCAGCTGCGATTCCAGGTAGGACTTCAGACGGGTGCGGTACTCACGCTCGAAGCCCCGCAGGTCCTCGACCTTGCGCTCCAGCGTGGCGCGGGCGGACTCCAGGGAGCCCATCGCGACGCGGTGCTTCTCCTGCGCGTCCCGCTCCAGCGCGTCGGCCTTGGCGCGGGCGTCCCGCTCCAGGCCCTCGGCACGCGACCGGGCCTCGCCGACGATCTTGTTGGCCTCGGAGCGGGCCTCCGCGATCGCCTGGTCGGCGGTCTGCTGCGCGAGCGACAGGACGCGGGCGGCGCTGTCGCCACCGGGACCCTGCTGCGGAAGCTGCTGGGGCTGCTGCTGCTGGTGCATCTGCTGGCCCATGGGCTGCATCTGCTGACCCATCGGCTGCATCTGCTGACCCATGGGCTGCATCTGCTGGCCGAGCTGGTTCTGGCCGCCCATGGACTGCTGCTGCATGGGGTTGCCCATGGGGCCGGGACCCTGCTGGCCCATGCCCTGCTGCATGCCCTGCTGACCCATCTGCTGCTGCCCACCCATGGTGTGCTGCTGCATGGGGTTGCCCATCGGGCCGGGGCCCTGCGGACCGTGCCCGCCGGGGCCGGCCGGAAGCTGGGGCGGGCCGCCCTGGAGCTGCGGCTGACCCATCGGGGGCTGACCCATCGGGGGCTGCTGCTGCGGGGGGCCGGATATGGCCGCGGGCACGGGGGCGCCGGGGCCACGCTGGTCCTGGGGCTCCGGCTTGCGCATGCCCTGCTGCTGGTTCTGCGCGGCGGCACGCGTGGCGGCCGCCAGCTTGGCGCGCAGGTCCTCGTTCTCGCGCAGCAGGCGCGTCAGCTCGGACTCGACCTCGTCGAGGAAGGCGTCGACCTCGTCCTCGTCATAGCCTTCTCGCAGGCGGACGGTCGTGAACTGCTTGTTCCGCACGTCCTCGGGAGTCAGCGGCATGTCTTCTTCACCTCTACGTAGTCGTCGGCAGTCGGCAGGACCGTATCGGGACTGTCCCCGCGCCTGCGGGGAAGCTCATCGTTCACACGCTTCTCGCAGCGGTGCTCACGAAACTGATGAGGATGTAAACGATGATCATCAGAACGAAGAAGGACAGGTCGAGTGCCACGCCCCCGAGACGCAACGGCGGGATGAGCCGCCGAAGGAGCTTGAGCGGTGGATCGGTGACAGTGTAGGTGGCCTCCAGAACGACCACCATCGCCTTGCCGGGTGTCCATGAACGTGCGAACTGGAACACGTAGTCCATGACCAGTCGGAAGATCAGCACGATGAGGAAGCACATCAGCGCGATGTAAACCACTTGCAGTGCTACGCCCATCCCGCGCTTCCCTCTCCCCTGCTTCCGCCCTGTACCCGGTCCCGTATCTGACGGATCGGTCTAGCTTTGGTTGAAGAACCCGCCCTCCGCGATGCGGGCCTTGTCCTCCGCCGTGACATCGACGTTAGCAGGAGACAGCAGGAACACCTTCTGTGTCACGCGTTCAATGCTGCCGTGCAGACCGAAGACGAGACCGGCGGCGAAGTCGACCAGACGCTTCGCGTCCGTGTCGTCCATCTCCGTGAGATTCATGATCACCGGAGTGCCCTCACGGAAGTGTTCCCCGATGGTACGGGCCTCGTTGTAGGTCCGGGGGTGCAGCGTCGTGATGCGGTACGGCTCCCGCTCGGAGACGACCTTGGGCATGATCACGGGGGCGTTCTTCTCCAGATTCGAGCGTTCGGGTGTGATGGACGCCACGGGGGCGATTCGCGCAGGACGTCCGTTTTCAACCGGCATTGGGAGGGGTTCTCTTGGCGCCGGGGGCTGGGCAACTCGTACCGGTTCGTCCGATACGGGCGTTTGGTGCGAGACAGGTTGCTGTCGCCGGCGTTCCCGCTCCGGCTCCGGCTCGGGTTCGAACTCGTCGTCGGGGTCGTACCCCGGGTTGTCGTACCGGTCGTCCTCCACGAGGCCGAGGTAGACCGCCATCTTGCGCATCGCGCCGGCCATTCTCTGAGTCCTCCGCTCTGTGGTGGATCGCCCTGTCGCAGGTGTCTCGCCGTGTCACGAATGTCACCAACTGCCCGCGATCCACGTGGCCTGTCCGCTCATCAGCGGAAATGACCATATTTTCTGCTGTGGTCCGACTTTCTTCGCGACGTTACCCGAGCCGGGGTCTCGCGCCGAGTACCGCAGTGCCGACGCGTACATGTGTCGCACCGGCCGCAACGGCCTGTTCCAGGTCTGCGCTCATCCCGGCCGACACCATCGTGGCAGCCGGATGGTCCGCGCGCAGGCGGGATGACAATTCCACCAGCCGCTCGAAGGCCGCCTGTTCGCGTCCCGCGTAGCGCCCGGCCAGCGGAGCGACCGTCATGAGCCCGTCGATGCGCAGTCCGGGAGCCGCGGCCACGAGGTCCGCCAACTCGGCGAGCTGCTCGGGCGCCGCGCCGCCGCGGGCCCCCCGTTCGCCCGACTCGGCGTCGAGGGCGATCTGCACCAGGCAGCCCAGTTCCCGTCCGGCGCCCTCCGCGGCCGCCGAGAGGGCCGTGACGAGCTTGGGGCGGTCGACGGACTGCACGAGGTGCGCGTATCCCGCCACCGAACGGACTTTGTTCGTCTGCAACTGGCCGACGAAGTGCCAGGTGAGGGGCAGATCCGCACAGGCCGCGGCCTTGGGGGCCGCGTCCTGGTCCCGGTTTTCCGCCACGTGACGGACCCCCAGGTCCGCCAGCAGTCGTACGTCGCTCGCCGGGTAGGTCTTGGTGACCACGATCAGGGTCACCTCTTCCCGCTTGCGCCCGGCGGCCGCGCAGGCGGCCCCGATCCGCTCCTCCACCTGCGCGAGGTTCGCGGCGAGCTCGGACTTACGATCCGTCATTCTTCAGTCCAACCAGACATATCCGGCAAGCCGCCCGGTCATCCGGTCACGGCGGTACGAGAAGTGGTCCCGCGACTCCAGTGTGCAGACCGGGGACCGGCCGATGTCGGCCACCCCCGCCTCAGCGAGCTGGGCGTGCACTCCGGCCACCACGTCGACGGCCGGTGTTCCCCAGCTCGTCTCCGCGTACGCGGCCGGCACCACCTCGGCGACCGCCGCCCGCATCTCGGCGGGAACCTCGTAACACCGTCCGCACACCGCCGGCCCGGTACGGGCCACCATGCGTGCGGGGTCCGCTCCGAGCGCGACCATCGCCTCGACGGCGGCGGTCACGACCCCGGCGACCAGCCCGGGCCGTCCGGCATGGGCGGCTCCGGCGATGCCGGCGACGGGGTCGGCCAGCAGGACGGGCGTGCAGTCGGCGGTGAGGACCGCGAGGGCGAGCCCCCGACGGGCGGTCACCACCGCGTCCACTGCCGGGATCTCCTCCCGGTCCGGGCCCCACGGGCCGTCGACCACCGCCACGTCCCGGCCGTGCACCTGGTTCATCCAGACCACCCGGTCCGGCGCGATGCCCAGCGCCTTCGCCGCGGCGGCCCGGTTCGCACGAACGGCGGCCGGGTCGTCTCCGACCGCGCCGCCGAGATTGAGCTCCTCGTACGGAACGGCGCTCACCCCGCCCCACCGGTCGGTGAAGGCGAAGTGGGCGCCGCTCTCGCTGTACTGCTCCAGGGTCACTTCAAGAAGTCCGGAACGTCCAGTTCCTCGGCCGGGCTGTCCTGGTACGGCCGGGCCGTCGGGACCTGCGGGGCCGGAGCCTCGGCGACCGGGACCGGCTCGCTGCGGACCGGCTCCTCGCGCGGGGTGACCGAGCCGAGTCCGCCGAAGGCCGGGCGGGCCGGCTCGGCGGCACGGACCGGAGCCGGGGCCGGCTCCTCGCGCTTGGTGGACGCCGCGCCGATGACGTTGTCGCGGCGGGCCGGGGGCTGTCCGCCGTCGAACCCGGCCGCGATGACGGTGACCCGTACCTCGTCGCCGAGCGCGTCGTCGATGACGGCTCCGAAGATGATGTTCGCCTCGGGGTGCGCGGCCTCGCTCACCAGCTGCGCGGCCTCGTTGATCTCGAAGAGACCGAGGTCCGAGCCACCGGAGATGGAGAGCAGCACGCCGCGGGCACCGTCGATGGACGCTTCCAGCAGCGGCGAGGAGATCGCCATCTCGGCCGCGGCCACCGCGCGGTCGTCGCCGCGGGCCGAGCCGATGCCCATCAGGGCCGAGCCCGCCTCGGACATCACGGACTTGACGTCCGCGAAGTCGAGGTTGATCAGACCCGGAGTGGTGATGAGGTCGGTGATGCCCTGGACGCCGGACAGCAGGACCTGGTCCGCCGACTTGAAGGCGTCGAGGACGCTGACCTGGCGGTCCGAGATGGACAGCAGGCGGTCGTTGGGGATGACGATGAGGGTGTCGACCTGCTCGCGGAGCTGGGCGATGCCGTCCTCGGCCTGGTTCGCGCGGCGCCGGCCCTCGAAGGTGAACGGCCGGGTGACCACACCGATCGTCAGGGCGCCCAGCGAGCGCGCGATGTTGGCGACGACGGGTGCGCCGCCCGTTCCGGTGCCGCCGCCTTCGCCGGCGGTGACGAAGACCATGTCGGCCCCCTTGAGGACCTCCTCGATCTCCTCGCGGTGGTCCTCTGCCGCCTTGCGGCCGACATCGGGGTTGGCGCCGGCGCCGAGACCCCGGGTGAGTTCCCGGCCGACGTCGAGCTTGACGTCGGCGTCGCTCATCAACAGCGCCTGGGCGTCTGTGTTGATGGCGATGAACTCGACGCCCTTGAGACCGACCTCGATCATTCGGTTGATGGCATTGACACCACCGCCGCCGACACCGATGACCTTGATGACTGCGAGGTAGTTCTGCGGTGCTGCCACGTCGAAGGCCTCTCGCCTCGAGTTACGTGTCGTTCGCCTCGCGGGCCTGCGGTGCGACGACTGATGCCGAAATTGGGACGGTCCGTACACGCCGACCCGAACCCTAACCCTGAAGTTTAGGGTTATGAGTGTGTCTGTTCCTTGGACTCTTCCGAACAGGACACTAAGTCGACAAGTAGCGCGTGTTCAACGAACACGCCGAACCTCCCGTTTTTCTTTTCACCCTATGTGATCACCCGTATCGGTGGCCAACCAGGGTGCGACGCTGTTCGACCAGACGTCAACTACCGGACACCGCCGGGGCGGTGGGGACGCTCACGTCGAATCGGTCAGCCTTGGGCGAGGCCTTCAGGAGCGCCGTCAGTGCACGGCCCTTCGCCTCGCCCTGTTCGCCGCTCCCCCAGACCACCGACCGGCCGCCGGTCAACTCCAGCACCACCGAGTCGTAGGACCGGACCTTGACCTGCACGGTCTCCTTGCGGACGGATTCCGGGAGGACTCCGGCGATCTGGACGGCCTCGCGCAGCAGCCGTTCCTCGTCGAAACGGCGGCCGCTCGGAGACTGCTGGGAGCTCAGTTCGAGGAGCGGAACGCCCGCCGGTGCTTGTCCGACCGTGTCGAATCGCACACCGGAAGCGTCCACTTCCACGAACTGCGCGTCCTTCTTGATGAGCAGAACGGGCTTGCGTTCCGTCACCTTCAACCCGATTCCGTGCGGCCAGGCCCGCACCACATCGACCGAATCGATACGGGGCAGGCGGCCGCGGAGCCGGGCTTCGATCTCGTCGGTGTCCACGGACACCAGGGGTGCCCCGACCGGAACGCCCGCCGCCGCCAGCACCTGGTCCCGGGTCAGGACCTCGGTGCCGGTGGCGGTGACCTTCTCGACCCGGAGCCAGGAGGACCCGTAGAGCACCCAGGTGCAGCCGGCGGCCAGGAGCAGCGCGAGGACCACGCCGGCGACCACGAGGGGCCCCCGCCGCAGCCCTCCCGGGAGCCGCCCGCCGGGGCGCGGTCCGCGGGGTCCCCCGGGGCCGGATCCCTTGGGGGGCTTCGGCGACTTGGGGGCCTTCGGGGTCCCCAGCCGCTTGAGGGGGCCGGAGCCCTTCCCGGCGGCTCCCGGACCGCCACGCTGCGCGGTGCTCGCTCCGGCCACTCCTGTGCCTCCTGCGTCGGTGCTTCCCGCGTCAGCGGGCTCTGTTGGCTGCGATCGCCTCGTACACCATGCCGACGAGCAGCTCGTCCGCGTCCCGGCGGCCGAACTCGGCGGCGGCGCGGGACATCTCGTACAGCCGGTGCGGGTCGGCGAGCACCGGGAGGACCTGGCTGAGCACCCACTGGGGCGTCAGTTCCGCGTCGTCCACGAGCAGGCCGCCGCCGGCCTTGACCACCGGCTGGGCGTTGAGCCGCTGTTCGCCGTTGCCGATGGGCAGCGGGACGTAGGCGGCGGGCAGCCCGACGGCGGACAGTTCGGCGACGGTCATCGCGCCCGCGCGGCAGAGCATCATGTCGGCGGCGGCGTACGCGAGATCCATCCGGTCCACGTACGGTACCGGCACATACGGCGGCATCCCGGGCATGTTGTCGACACGCGGCAGTTCGTTCTTCGGGCCGACCGCGTGCAGGATCTGGACCCCGGAGCGCTGGAGGGTCGGCGCGACCTGCTCGATCACCTCGTTGAGGCGCCGGGCGCCCTGCGAGCCGCCGGAGACCAGCAGCGTCGGCAGGTTGGGGTCCAGGCCGAAGGCGGCGCGCGCCTCCGGGCGGACCAGTGCCCGGTCGAGGGTGGAGATGGAGCGGCGCAGCGGGATGCCCACGTAGCGGGCGCCGCGCAGTTTGCTGTCGGGGGTGGAGACCGCGACGGCGAACGCGTACCGGGAGCCGATCTTGTTGGCCAGTCCGGGCCGGGCATTGGCCTCGTGGACGATGATCGGCACTCCGAGGCGCTTGGCCGCGAGGTAGCCGGGCAGGGCCACGTAGCCGCCGAATCCGACGACGCAGTCGGCCTTGGTGCGGATCAGGATCTCCTCCGCGGCCTTGATGGTGCCGCGCAGCCGTCCTGGGACGGTGATCAGCTCGGGCGTGGGCCTACGGGGCAACGGGACGGCCGGGATCAGTCCCAGCTCGTAGCCGCGCTCGGGCACCAGGCGGGTTTCGAGTCCGCGTTCGGTGCCGAGGGCGGTGATGCCCACGGAAGGGTCCTGCCTGCGCAGGGCGTCCGCGAGGGCCAGCGCCGGCTCGATGTGGCCGGCGGTCCCCCCACCGGCGAGTACGACATGCACCGAAATTCACCGCTCTCCGGACGGACGCTTCTTGACGCGCCGTCTCATCGACTTCCATCTCTGCCCGGTCCGCGGCCGGCCGTTCTTGGGCCTCCGCATCGCGAGCGCCGCCCGTGCCGCCGGCTCCTCCCGCGCGAAGGCGATGAGAAGTCCGACCGCGAACATGGTCGGCAGCAGGGCCGACCCGCCGTAGGAGAACAGCGGGAGCGGGACCCCGGCGATCGGCAGCAGACCGAGTACCGCACCGATGTTGATCACGGCTTGCGCCGTGATCCAGGTGGTCACGCCTCCCGCGGCAAACCGTACGAAGGGGTCCTCCGTGCGTCCGGCCACGCGGATACCCGCATAGCCTAGGGCCGCGAACAGGGCGAGCACCGACAGCGTCCCCGCCAGCCCCAGTTCCTCACCGGTGATGGCGAAGATGAAGTCGGTGTGGGCCTCTGGCAGTTGCCCCCATTTTTCCACACTGGCACCCAGTCCGGAACCGAACCATCCGCCCGATGCGAGGGCGTAGATTCCGTGGACGGCCTGCCAGCACAGGCCGTTCTCGGGCAGTTCGGTCACTCCGATGCACTGGAGCCGGTCCATGCGGTGCGGGCTGGTCTTGATGAGCAGCGCGACGAGCACGCCCACGAAGGCCAGGACCGCCGCGAACATCCGCGTCGGGGCTCCGGCCAGCCACAACAGGCCGAACAGGATGGCGCCGAGGATCATCGCGGTGCCCATGTCCCCGCCCAGCATGATGAGCCCGAGCAGCAGGAAGGTGACCGGGACCAGCGGCACCAGCAGGTGTTTCCACTGGCTCAGCAGGTCCTTGTCGCCCTTGCGCGCCAGCAGGTCGGCGCCCCAGAGGATGAGGGCCAGTTTGCCGAACTCACTGGGCTGGAGCATGAACGGACCACCAAGGGAGATCCAATTCTGGTTGCCGTTGATCGACACCCCTATCCCGGGCACCTGGACCAGGACCATCAGGAAGAGCGTGCCGGTGAGCACCGGATAGGACAGGGCGCGGTGGAGTTTGACGGGCATCCGGGAGGCGATCAGCAGCAGCGCGGTGCCGATCGCGGCCGCCAGGAACTGCTTCTTGAAGAAGTACGCGTCGCCCAGGCCGAGCTGGAGCGCCTTGATCATGGAGGCCGAGTAGACCATCACCAGGCCGAGCACGGTGATGAGCAGCGAGCTGCCGAAGATCAGGTAATACGCCGTGAGGGGCCGGTCCCAGGCCCGGCGCAGCTGCCGTTGCGTGCGCCGCAGCCGGGTCAGCGGTCCGCCCCCGGCGGGCCGCCCGGGGCGCGCAGCGGGGCGTCCGCGGCCCAGCACTCCCCTGCCGGCCCTGGGAGCGCCGGGTTTGGCGCCCTTGCCGCCCTTGGCGGACTGGGCAGCCTTGGCGGTCTTGTCGGCGGACGGCCGCCGCCCCGGCAGCACTTGCTTGGCCGGCATCTGTGATCTTCCCCTCCAACTCGTACGAGGCGAGCAGCCGGTCGGCCGGAGGGAACCTGCCCTGGATCGAGCCGGACCTAGGCCTGCTCGGCGGCCAGTTCGCGCACCGCGTCGGCGAACGCGTCCCCACGCTTGCTGTAGTTCGCGAACATGTCCATCGAGGCACAGGCAGGTGCCAGCAGAACCGTGTCCCCGGGCTCCGCGAGCCGGGCCGCTTCCCGGACCGCCGCGAGCATCGCCCCAGTGTCGGTCCGTGCGAGGTCCACGACCGGGACCTCCGGGGCGTGTCGCGCCAGTGCCTCGGCGATCAGGGCCCGGTCGGCGCCGATGAGCACGACGCCCCGCAGCCGCTTCGCGGCCTTCTGGACGAGCTCGTCGAAGGTCGCGCCCTTGGCGAGGCCGCCGGCGATCCAGACCACCGGCTCGAAGGCCGCCAGGGAGGCTTCCGCGGCGTGGGTGTTGGTGGCCTTGGAGTCGTCCACGTACGTGACCCCGCCCACCTCGTCCACGTGGCTGACCCGGTGGGCGTCCGGACGGAAGTCGCGCAGTCCGTCGCGGACGGCGCGCGGCTCCACGCCGAAGGCGCGGGCCAGGGCGGCGGCGGCGAGGGCGTTGGCGATGTTGTGCGGGGCCGGCGGGTTGACGTCCGCGACCTCGGCGAGTTCCTGGGCGTTCTTCTGCCGGTTCTCCACGAAGGCCCGGTCGACGAGGATGCCGTCGACGACGCCGAACATGGAGGGGCCGGGGGCGCCGAGGGTGAAGCCGATGGCCCGGCAGCCCTCTTCCACGTCCGCCTCGACGACCAGGTCCTCGGTGGCCTTGTCGGCGGCGTTGTAGACGCAGGCCACGGTGTTGCCCTCGTAGATCCGGCCCTTGTCGGCGGCGTACGCCTCCATCGAGCCGTGCCAGTCGAGGTGGTCCGGGGCCAGGTTCAGGACGGCCGCGGAGTGGGGGCGCACCGAGGGCGCCCAGTGCAGCTGGTAGCTGGAGAGCTCGACGGCGAGTACGTCGTACTGCTCCTCGCCGAGCACCACGTCGATGATCGGGGTGCCGATGTTGCCGACGGCCGCCGTCCGCAGCCCGGCCGCCCGGAGGATCGAGGCGAGCATCTGGGTGGTGGTGGTCTTGCCGTTGGTTCCGGTGATCGCCAGCCAGGGGGCGGCGTCCGGACCGCGCAGCAGCCAGGCGATCTCGACGTCGCCCACGACGTCCACGCCCGCCGCGGCCGCGGCCGCGAACAGGGGGCTGTCGGGCTTCCAGCCCGGCGAGGTGACCACGAGGTCCGTGCCCTCGGGCAGGGTCTGCGCGTCGCCCAGGCGTACGGAGATGCCCGCCGCCTCCAGCTCCGCGGCCCGGGCCCGGTGGCCCTCGCTGTCGCCGCCGTCCACGACGGTGACGACCGCGCCGAGGCCGGCCAGGGCGCGCGCGGCGCTGATGCCGCTCACGCCGAGGCCGGCGACGGTGATGTTCTTGCCGTGCCAGGCGGTCACTTGTCGGCTGCCCATCCCGCGTAGAAGACTCCGAGGCCCACGATCACGCACATGCCCTGGATGATCCAGAACCGGACGACGACCAGGACTTCCGACCACCCCTTGAGTTCGAAGTGGTGCTGCAGCGGTGCCATCCGGAAGACGCGCTTGCCGGTCAGCTTGAAGGAGCCGACCTGGATGACGACCGACATGGTGATCAGGACGAAGAGGCCGCCGAGGAGCGCCATCAGGAACTCCGTGCGGGAGCAGATCGCCAGGCCGGCGAGCGCGCCGCCGAGGGCCAGCGATCCGGTGTCGCCCATGAAGATCTTGGCGGGCGAGGTGTTCCACCACAGGAAGCCGAAGCAGGCGCCCATCAGGGCGGCGGCGACGACCGCGAGGTCCAGTGGGTCGCGCACCTCGAAACAGGCGGCCGGGTTGGTCAGGGTCTGCGCGTTGGCGCAGGACTCCTGGTACTGCCAGACGCCGATGAAGGTGTAGGCGCCGAAGACCATCACGGCTGCGCCGGTGGCCAGGCCGTCGAGACCGTCGGTCAGGTTCACGCCGTTGGACATCGCCAGGATCATGAACAGCGCCCAGACCACGAACAGCACCGGGCCGATCGACCAGCCGAAGTCCGTGACGAACGACAGCTTGGTGGAGGCGGGGGCGAGTCCGCGCGCGTCCTTGAACTGCAGCGCGAGCACCGCGAAGGCGATGCCGACGATCAGCTGGCCGGCCATCTTGGCCTTGGCCCGCAGACCGAGCGAACGCTGCTTGACGATCTTGATGTAGTCGTCGAGGAAGCCGACCACGCCCATGCCCGCCATCAGCAGGAGGACGAGGAGGCCCGAGAAGGTGGGCTGGCTTCCGGTGACCACCTTGGTGAGGGCGTACGCGATCAGCGTGGCCAGGATGAAGGAGATGCCGCCCATGGTGGGCGTGCCCTTCTTCCCGGCGTGACCGCGCGGCCCGTCGTCCCGGATGAACTGGCCGTAGCCCTTGCGGGCCAGACCCTTGATCAGCAGCGGGGTGCCGATGAGCGTGAGGAAGAGTCCGATGACTCCGGAGAACAGGATCTGCCTCATCGGCCGGCGACCTCGCCGTCGAGCAGGGCCTGGGCCACCCGCTCCAGGCCGGCTGACCTGGAAGCCTTCACCAGCACGACGTCTCCCGGGCGCAGTTCACTGCGCAACAGGTCGACCGCCGCCTGCGCGTCGGACACGAGCACCGACTCCTCACCCCACGAACCCTCGTTATATGCGCCCAGTTGCAGCCAGGAGGCTTCCCTGCCCCCGACCGCGACCAGCTTGCTCACGTTGAGCCGGACGACAAGCCGTCCGACCGCGTCGTGCTCGGCGAGCGCGTCGTCTCCGAGCTCGGCCATCGGGCCGAGCACCGCCCACGTGCGGCCCCCGTTCGCCTTGCCGGCACCGCCCATCGCGGCGAGTGCGCGCAGTGCGGCCCGCATGGACTCGGGGTTTGCGTTGTAGGCGTCGTTGACGATCGTCACACCGTCCGCCCGCTCGGTGACCTCCATCCGCCACCGGGACAGGCTGCCCGCCCCGGAGAGCGCGGTGGCGATCTCCTCGACGGACATGCCCAGTACGTGGGCGACGGCGGCCGCGGCGAGCGCGTTCGACACGTGGTGCTCACCGTACAGCCGCAAGGTCACGTCGCTGCACCCGGTCGGTGTTCGCAATGTGAAGGAAGGCTGTCCCCTGTCCGTCATCCGGACTTCGGTGGCCCGGATGTCGGCGTCCTCGGCCTCGCCGAAGAGCACCGTACGAGCCTTCGTGCGCCCGGCCATGGCACGTACCAGCAGGTCATCGGCGTTGAGGACGGCGATGCCGCCTTCCGCCTCGGACGGCAGGGCCTCGACGAGCTCGCCCTTGGCCTGCGCGATCTGCTCGCGGCCGCCGAACTCCCCGATGTGCGCGGTGCCGACGTTGAGGACCAGGCCGATGCGCGGGGGCGTCAGTCCGGTGAGGTAGGCGATGTGGCCGATGCCGCGGGCGCCCATCTCCAGGACCAGGTGCTGCGTGTCCTCGGTGACCCGCAGCGTCGTGATCGGCAGGCCGATCTCGTTGTTGAGGTTCCCCGGGGTCCACACGGTCGGCGCGTGGTGCTGCAGGACCTGGGCGATCAGGTCCTTGGTGGAGGTCTTGCCGGCGGAGCCGGTGAGGGCCACGACGTCGGTGCCCAGCCGTTCGACGACGGTACGGGCGAGCGCGCCGAGGGCGGCCACCACGTCGGGTACGACGATGGCCGGGACGCCGACGGGCCGGGTCGCGAGGACGGCCACCGCGCCGGAGGCCAGGGCGCGTTCGGCATAGTCGTGGCCGTCCACCCGCTCCCCGACGAAGGCGGCGAACAGGCTTCCGGCCTGGACCTCGCGGGAGTCGTAGACGACGGGACCGGTGACCGTGACGGACGGATCCGGTATGTCGTGGGGCTGCCCGCCGGTGATGTCGGCGATCTCGGCGAGGGAAAGGGCGATCACTGGTTCACCTCGGCCTGTCGGGGACGCTGGCGTGCTTGGGTCTCGATGGCCGCGCGCAGGACCGCCCGGTCGTCGAAGGGGCGTACGACGCCCGCGATGTCCTGGCCCTGCTCGTGGCCCTTGCCGGCCACCAGCACGGTGTCTCCCGCCTCGGCGCGCGCGACGGCGGTGGCGATGGCCGCCGCCCGGTCGGAGTCGACGAGGACGGTGCCCCGCTCGGCGGGCGGCACGGACACGGCGCCGCGGAACATCGCGGCGAGGATCGCGAGGGGGTCCTCGGAGCGCGGGTTGTCGGAGGTCAGGACGGCGGTGTCGGCGAACCGGGCGGCCGCGGCGCCCATCGGGGCCCGCTTGGTGGTGTCGCGGTCGCCGCCGCAGCCGATGACCACGTGCAGCTTGCCGGTGGTGACCTCGCGCAGGGCCCGCAGGACCGATTCGACGGCGTCCGTCTTGTGCGCGTAGTCCACGACGGCCAGGTACGGCTGGCCCGCGTCGACCCGCTCCAGCCGGCCGGGCACCCCGGGGACCGCGGCGACGCCGTCGGCGGCGGTCTGCGGGTCGAGGCCGGCGGCGGCGAGCGTGACGATGGCGGCGACGGTGTTGGCCACGTTGAACGGGCCGGGCAGCGGGGCGGTGGCCGTGACCCGCTCGCCCGCCGGACCCACCAGGGTCAGGGTCGAGTCCATGTGGCGCGAGACCACGTCCTGGGCACGCCAGTCGGCCGCCGGGTCGCCCGCGGCGGAGAACGTGACGACCGGGATCGGCGACTCCTTGGCCAGGCGGCGGCCGTACTCGTCGTCGATGTTGACCACGCCGAGGCGGGCGCGGCGCTCGGTGAAGAGCTGCGCCTTGGCCTGGAAGTAGTCCTCCATGTCGGAGTGGAACTCCATGTGCTCCGGGCTCAGGTTGTTGAAGACGGCCACGTCGAAGACGCAGCCGTCGACCCGGCCGAGCACCAGGGCGTGGCTGGAGACCTCCATGGCGACGGCCTCGACGCCGCGTTCGCGCATGACCGCGAACAGCGCCTGCAGGTCGGTGGCCTCGGGGGTGGTGCGCTCGGACTTGATGCGCTCGTCGCCGACGCGCATCTCGACGGTGCCGATGAGCCCCGTCGTGCGTCCGCCGCCGCGCAGGCCGCCCTCGACGAGGTACGCCGTGGTGGTCTTGCCGGAGGTCCCGGTGATGCCGATCTGGAGCAGGGCCTCGCCCGGCCGTCCGTAGACCGCGGCGGCCAGTCCTCCCATCCGGCCGCGCGGGTCGGCGACGGCGAGGACCGGGAGGCCGGTGGCCGCGGCGCGCTCCGCGCCGGCCGGGTCGGTCAGCACGGCGGCGGCGCCGAGGGCGGCCGCCTGGGCGGCGAAGTCCGCGCCGTGCAGCTTGGCGCCCGGCAGGGCCGCGTACAGGTCTCCGGGACGCACGGCACGCGAATCGTGCGTGATGCCGGTGATCCGCGTCTGCGCGGCGGGGGTCTCCACTCCCAGCAGCTCCGCCAGCTCGCCGAGGGGGGTCGGGCGGACGGACAGGGGACGTGGCGCTCCCGGCGGCGCTGCCGGTGCGTCATTCTGGGTGGTTCTGGGCTGATCAGCGTGGGGCACGGCGGTGAGCGTACCGGGCCCGGCGGGCCGCTCGCGAAGCGAGGGCCCGGCCTCGGGGGCGGCGGACGCGTGGTTCCCGGATTCGGGGGTGATCGTTGTCACTGATGGTGCCTCACGCTTTTCTGGGGCGGGCCGGCCGGGGCGGCGGTCACTGACCGGGCTGCGGGCTCGGCTGGGGGCCGGGCTGCGCGCCGGGTTCGTAGGTGACCGGGAGTCCGGCGGGGGCGGTTCCGGTGGGAGCGATCTGGAGGGTTTTGAGGGCGAACTCCATGACCTTCTTGTAGATGGGCCCGCAGATCTGGCCGCCGAAGTAACTGCCCTTGGTGGGGTTCTGGATGGCGCAGTAGACGGTGATGCGGGGGTTGTCCGCGGGTGCGAAGCCCGCGAAGGAAGCGGTGTAGCCCTTGTAGCGGCCGGTGGCCGGATCCACCCGGTTGGATGTGCCCGTCTTGCCGCCGACCCGGTAGCCGGGGATCCGCGCCTTGGTGCCGGTGCCCTCCTGGTCGTCGACCACCGACTCCAGCATGGCCGCGAGGGTCTTGGCGGTCTCCTTGCTGACCACCTGGTTCTTCGCGGGCGCCGGGGCCGGGGTGAAGCGGCCGTCGGGGCCCTTGGTGCCGCGGACCAGGGTCGGGGCGATGCGGACCCCGCCGTTGGCGATGGTCGAGTACACGGAGGCCGCCTGCATGGCGTTGAGGGACAGGCCCTGGCCGAAGGGGATCGTGTACTGCTGTGAAGTGGACCAGTTCTCGGGCTTGGCGAGGATGCCCCGGGACTCGCCGGGGTAGTTGAGGCCGGTGGGCCGGCCGATGCCGAACTTGTCCAGGTACGAGTACAGGACCTTGTTGGACTCGGGCTGCGTCGGGCCGAGCTGGCCGGTGGCCAGGATGGTGCCGATGTTGGAGGACTTGGCCAGGACCCCGTTGAGGGTCAGGTACCAGGTCGGGTGGTCGATGTCGTCCTTGAAGAGCCGGTCGCCGCGGTGCAGCCGGTTGGGGACCTCGACGTGGGTGTCGGGGCCGGCCTTCTTCTCCTCCAGGACGGCCGCCATCGACATCACCTTGGCGGTGGAGCCGGGCTCGTACACGTCCTGCAGTGCGGCGTTGCCCATGGCGGCGGAGCTGGCCTTGGAGAGGTCGTTGGGGTCGAAGCCCGGGGCGTTGGCCATGGCGAGGACCTCGCCGGTGGTCGTGTCCTGGACGATGACGTACCCGCGGTCGGCCTCCGACTTGGCGACCTGCTCGGTGATGGCGCTCTGCGCGGCCCACTGGATGTCGCGGTCGATCGTCAGCTCGATGTCCTCGCCGGGCACGGCGGGCTTCTCGCTGGACCCGGCGGTCGGCACGCGGCGGCCGCCCGACTGGGCGTACGTGAGCTCGCCGTCCTTGCCGGACAGCTTCTTGTCGAGGGAGGACTCCAGCCCGCCGCCGCCCTTGCCCTCGGCGTTGACGTAACCCAGTATCCCGGCGGCGAGGTCGCCGTTCGGGTACACGCGCTTGCTGCTGTTCTCGTTGAACACGCCGGCCAGGACGTTGGCGCCGGGGCCGTTGTTCTTCTTGTCGGCGGTCGCCTTCTCGGCGAAGACCTTCTTGAGGTCCTTGATCTGGTTCCAGACCTGGGGGGTCTGGCGGCGGGCGAGGACGACGTAGCGGGTGTTCTTCGTCTTCAGGCGTGCGGTGAGCTCCTTGGCGTCCTTGCCGAGGATCGGCGCGAGGAGGGCTGCCGCCTGCTCGGGGGCGTCGGGGGCCTTGCTCTCCTGCACGGTGAACATGTGCGGGTCCGCGGTGATGTCGTACGCGTCCACGCTGGTGGCCAGCGCCACGCCCTTGCGGTCGGTGATCTCTCCGCGCTCGGCGGCCAGGGTGTAGCTGGCGAAGCGGTTCTCGGAGGCCTTGGCGGAGTACGCGGACGCGTCGACGGCCTGCACCTGCAGCAGCCGTACGACGAACACCAGCATCACCATCGTCAGCCCGACGCTGACCAGCCGCAGCCGGGGCTTGGGGGCGCCGAGCCGGATCGTGTGCGGTTTCCTCGCGGGGGCGGGGCGGCGGGTGGCGGGCCTGGCGGCCGGCCGCGCGGAAGCCCGCGCCCGGTCCCCGCCGGGCCGCGGCCGCCCGGGCCCCGGCACCCGCCGGCGCGGCGGCTCCTGGGGGCTCATGCGGCGACCCCCTGGGCGTGCGCGAAGCCGGCCTGCGCCGGAGCTCCCGGGGCTCCGCCCCGTACCCCGCTCCTCAAACGCCGGAGGGGCTGGATTGTGGCCGGCGTCGGCCTGCACGTGCCCGCCGTGAAGCGCCGGAACTCGCCGGCGCCAGCCTGCACGGGCCCGCAGGTACATCCAGCGCCGCAGGGAAATCCAGCCCCTCCGGCGTTTGAGGAGCGGGGGTCCGGGGGCTGGCCCCCGGCAACGGCGCCGCACGCGGAAGGGGTCCGGGCGGAGCCCGGGGAACGGTGGAAGGGCGGGTAGGGGACCGGCCCCGCAGGGGTACGCGTCACGACGTCACCGTCCAGGGGTCTGGGAGGGCTGGGGAGCGCCGCCCGACGGCGCGGCGGAAGGAGCCGGAGCGGAGGGGGCCGGAGCGGCGGCGCCCGAGGGGACCGGGTCCGGGGACCCGGCCGGGCTGGGGACGGCCCCGCCCGGGGAGGGCGGGACCGGCGCGACGGACGCCGGCGGCGCCGGAGGTGACGGGGGCGGCGGCTCGGCGGCCGGCGAAGCGGTCCCGGCGACCTTGCCGTCGGGACCGATGAACACCGGGCTGCCGCCGGGGACGAGACCCAGCTCGTGCGCCCGCCGCTGCAACGCGTCGGGCGCCGAGTAGCCGTCCACGTCCCGCTGCAGCGCCTGCTCCTCGTCGGTGAGCGTGGTGGTCTCCCGCTTCAGCTTGCTCAGCTGGAAGGAGCCCTGGTTCAGCGCCGAGTTCAGCAGCAGCAGGCTGATCAGCCCGCCGCCGAGCAGCGCCACGACCAGCAGGACGAACGGGGTCCGCGCCGCCTGTCCGGCGACCGGTCCCCCCAGCACCCGCCCCAGGCGTTTCACAGCCGCGCCTCCCGAATGCGTTCCACCCCGCGGCAGCGGGCCGGCGCCGCACGCCGGTTCTCCGCGATCTCTTCCTCCGTCGGCAGCTCCGCGCCGCGCGTCAGCAGCTTCAGCTTCGGCTGGTACTTCTCCGGTACGACCGGCAGCCCGGGCGGGGCCGTCGAGGTCGCGCCGGCCGCGAAGACCTGCTTGACGAGGCGGTCCTCCAGCGACTGGTACGAGAGCACCACGATCCGGCCGCCGACCGCGATCCGGTCCACGGCCGCGGGGATGGCCCGCTCCAGTCCGGACAGCTCGCCGTTGACCTCGATGCGCAGGGCCTGGAAGGTGCGCTTGGCCGGGTTGCCGCCGGTCCGCTTCGCCGCCTGCGGCAGGGAGTCGCGGATCAGTTCGACGAGGCGCGCGCTGTTGGTGAAGGGGTCCTTGTCCCGCTCGCGCACGACCGCGGACACGATCCGCTTGGCCTGCTTCTCCTCGCCGTACTGGCGCAGGATGCGGACCAGCTCGCCGGGCGCGTAGGTGTTGAGGACCTCGGCCGCGCTGATGCCCGTCGTCTGGTCCATCCGCATGTCGAGCGGGGCGTCCTGCGCGTAGGCGAAGCCGCGGTCGGCCTCGTCCAGCTGCATGGAGGAGACGCCGAGGTCGAAGAGGATGCCCTGCACGGTGGGGATGCGCAGGCCGTCGAGTACGTCGGCCAGGTCGGCGTAGATGGCGTGGACGAGGGTGACCCGGTCCCCGAAGGGCGCAAGGCGCTCCCCGGAGAGGCGCAGGGCTTCCTTGTCGCGGTCCAGGCCGATCAGGTGGGCCTCGGGGAACCGGGTGAGGAGGGCCTCGCTGTGCCCGCCGAGCCCGAGGGTGCAGTCGACGACGACGGCCCCGGGCCTCTCCAGTGCCGGGGCCAACAGGTCCAGGCACCGCTGGAGCATCACCGGGACGTGTCGGGACTCGCTAGTCAAAGCGCCCTCTCAGATAACGGCGCGGCAGGCATACGCCGCGCCGCGCACGCGGAGTCTTACCAAAGGGCCGGGCGGCCGGTCAGGGCCGGGCTCCGGCCGGTTCGCGTCACTTTAGTGCAACGGTCGCCGCGGTCAACGAACCGCCCCGCGCGCCGTGCGCCCCGCTGTGACCGAAGCGGCAAAAGCCGTGAATCACCCGGACGGCCCCGTGCGCCTCACCCCTGTGGGTTAGCTCACAACAGGATCGGGTGACCTTCTTTGTCCACCCTCACTCGATGCTCATACGCCCTGTGACCACTAACGTCGTAACCATGACGACTTCCGCATCCCTGCCCGCCGAGTCCGCCCACCTGTCCCACGAAGGTTCCGGCACCACCGACCGGCTCGTGGAACTGAACCGCGCCTACGCGGCGAAGTTCACCGACCCCGGCATGGACGCCCGCCCCGTCCTCCAGGTGGCCGTCGTGGCCTGTATGGACGCCCGCCTCGACCTGCACGCCGCCCTCGGCCTGGAGCTGGGCGACTGTCACACGATCCGCAACGCCGGCGGGGTCGTCACCGACGACACCATCCGCTCCCTCACCATCAGCCAGCGGGCGCTCGGCACCCGCACGGTGATACTCATCCACCACACCGGCTGCGGTCTCGAAAGCCTGACCGAGGACTTCCGGCACGAGCTGGAGGACGAGGTCGGCCAGCGCCCCGCCTGGGCCGTCGAGGCCTTCCGTGACGTGGACCAGGACGTCCGCCAGTCCATGCAGCGGGTCCGCACGAACCCCTTCCTGCCCCACAAGGACGATGTGCGAGGCTTCGTCTTCGACGTGCACACCGGCCTCCTGCGGGAGATCGATCCCACCTCTTGAGTGACACCAGGGCCAAGCGCCGTCAAGAATGCGGGGAGACGTCACCCGGAAGAAGCCTTCCGGGCCGGTGATCGCGTTTCGACGTTCTTGATAGCTCGCGGTTTCTGAGGTGTTTCGGGGTGGGCCGGTCATGCGCCATGGGGCGCCGGCCCTGGGAAAGGGTCGAGGAGAACCAGGTGACCACGTATGACGACCGAGCGAGCCTCGCGGATCTGACCAGCACGGCGCAGCAGGTGCGGGAATCGATCGAAAGCGTGATCGAGGGCAAGCCGGAGGTGGTCCGCCTCGCGCTGACCGTCCTGCTCGCCGAGGGACACCTGCTGATCGAGGACGTTCCCGGCGTCGGCAAGACGATGCTGGCCAAGGCCCTCGCCAAGTCCATCGACTGTTCGGTGCAGCGCATCCAGTTCACCCCGGATCTGCTGCCCTCGGACATCACCGGCGTGAGCATCTACGACCAGCAGCGCCGGGAGTTCGAGTTCAAGCCGGGCGCGATCTTCGCGCAGATCGTCATCGGCGACGAGATCAACCGCGCCTCCCCCAAGACCCAGTCCGCGCTGCTGGAGTCGATGGAGGAGCGCCAGGTCACCATCGACGGCACCACCTACACGCTGCCGAGCCCCTTCATGGTGGTCGCCACCCAGAACCCGGTGGAGATGGAGGGCACCTATCCCCTCCCCGAGGCCCAGCGCGACCGCTTCATGGCCCGGGTCTCCGTGGGCTACCCCAGCCCCGAGGCCGAGCTCCGGATGCTCGACGTGCACGGCGGGCTCTCCCCGCTCGACGACCTGACGGCCGTCGCGCACGCCCACGACATCGGCAAGCTCATCGAAGCCGTCCGCGAGGTGTACGTGGCCGCGCCCGTGCGGCGCTACGTCGTCGACCTGGTCTCCGCCACCCGCAGCCACCCGGACCTGCGCCTGGGCGCCTCGCCCCGCGCCACCCTGCACCTGCTGCGGGCCGTGAAGGCCTCCGCCGCACTGGCCGGCCGCGACTACGTACTGCCCGACGACGTGCAGGCCCTGGCCGGACCGGTGCTCGCGCACCGGCTGCTGCCCACCGCGCAGGCCCAGCTGAGCCGGCGCACCGCCGAGCAGGTCGTCGCCGACATCCTCCAGCGCACCCCCGTACCGGCCGCGCAGTCCCGCGGCGAGATCCCGCCCGGCGCGGGCATCCGGGGCTTCTGATGAGCGCCGGCGCCCCGCACAGCGCGGGCGGCCGGGGACCGCAGGAAGGTGGCGGGCTGCGGGCGTCGCTGTCCGGGCTGACCACCCGCGGCCGGTCCTTCCTGGCCGCCGGGATCGCCGCCGGGCTGTGCGCGTACGTCCTCGGCCAGTCCGAGCTGCTCCGGGTCGGACTGCTTCTCGCCGTGCTGCCGCTGCTCTGCGTCCTGGCCCTGCACCGCACCCGCCACCGGGTCTCCGGCACCCGCAGGCTGACCCCGATGCGGGTGCCCGCCGGCTCCGAGGCCCGGGTGCAGCTGCGGCTCGACAACACCTCCCGGATGCCGACCGGGCTGCTGATGCTCCAGGACCGGGTGCCGTACGTCCTGGGGCCCCGGCCGCGCTTCGTCCTGGACCGGGTGGAGCCGGGCGGCCGCCGCGAGGTGTCCTACCGGGTCCGCTCCGACCTGCGCGGCCGCTACCCGCTGGGCCCGCTCCAGCTGCGCCTCACCGACCCCTTCGGGCTGGTCGAGCTGACCCGCTCCTTCTCCGCCTACGACACCCTCACCGTCATCCCGCGCACCGAGGCGCTGCCCCTGGTGCGCTTCACCGGCGAGTCCTCCGGCTACGGCGACGGCAGCCGCCGCTCGCTGGCCCTGGCGGGCGAGGACGACGTGATCCCGCGCGGCTACCGGCGCGGCGACGACCTGCGCCGCGTGCACTGGCGCTCCACCGCCCGCTACGGCGAGCTGATGGTGCGCCGCGAGGAGCAGCCGCAGCGCAGCCGGGCGACCGTGCTGCTGGACACCCGGCGCCTCGCCTACGAGGGCGCCGGCCCCGACTCGGCCTTCGAATGGGCCGTCTCCGCCGCCGCGTCGACCCTGGTGCACCTGCTGGAGCAGGGCTTCTCGGTGCGGCTGCTGACCGACACCGGGGACTGCGTGCCCGGCGAGGGCGGCGGCTTCACCTCCGGCGGCCAGGAGTCCGCGGAGGCGGCGGGGCTGATGATGGACACCCTCGCGGTGGTCGGCCACTCCGACGGTGCGGGCCTCTCGCGGGCCTGCGACGCGGTACGCAGCAACGGCGCCGGCAGCGGCTTCGGCGGAGCCGGCGGTGACGGGCTCCTCATCGCCTTCTTCGGAGACCTGGACACCGTACAGACGGGACTGGCGGCCAAGATGTGCCGACGCGGCGGCGGCGCCGTGGCGTTCGTACTGGACTCCTCGGACTGGTCCGGGCGGCCGCAGGGGCTGGCTTCGGTCATGGCACAGGGGCTGCCTCCGCTGGAGGAGCGCCTGGCCGGGCTGCGCGACGCGGGCTGGACGGCGCTGGCCGCCCCGCCCGGGGTGCCCTTCGGGGAGCTGTGGCGGCAGGCGGGCAACGCGCCGATCGGTGCGGCAGGCGGTTCGGGTTCGGCGGGGGGCTGGGGATGAGCGGGCGGGCGAGACTGACGGTCTTCGCGGCTCTGGCGACGCTGTTCACCGCCTGGTCGCTGAACCCGCTGGTGGAATCGGGCGGCTGGATGCCGCAGGCGGCGCTGCTGCTGGCGCTGCAGAGCGCGGTGGGCGCGGGGGCGCGGCGGGTACCGCTGGCCCGGACGCTGACCGTGGCGGCGCAGGTCCTCGTGTCGCTGGTGGCGCTGATGCTGCTGTTCGGCGGGAAGATGCAGTCCGCCGAGGGCGACGGGCTGCTGGACTACCTCGTGACGGACTTCGGCGCGCTGTTCCGCCAGGGCGTGGCGGACGTGAACGAGTTCTCGATGCCGGCCCCGCTGACGGACGGGATCCGGCTGCTGCTGGTGTCCGGGGTGCTGCTGATCGGGCTGCTGGTGGACCTGCTGGCGGTGACCGTACGGACGGCCGCCGCGGCCGGGCTCCCGCTGCTCGCGCTGTACTCGGTGGCGGCGGGCCTGTCGGGCGCGGCCGCCGGCTCCGGCGGCGCCTCCTGGGTCTCCTTCCTCCTCGCGGGCTGCGGCTACCTCCTGCTCCTGCTGGCCGAGGGCCGCGACCGGCTCGCCCAGTGGGGCCGGGTCTTCGGCGCGGCCCCGCGCGGCAAAGTGGCGGCCGGATATTCGGGCGGCGGACAGGCGCTCGCCCCGGTGCGCACCGGGCGGCGGATCGGCGCGGTCGCGCTGGGTCTGGCGCTGGCGGTGCCGGCGGTGCTGCCCTCGCTGGGCAGCGGAGTGCTGGGCCCGGGCGCCGGCCCGGGCGAGGGCGAGGGCAACGGCCTCGGCCCGTCGATCCAGGCGGTCAACCCGCTGGTCTCCCTGCAGAGCAGCCTGAACACCCAGGACAACCGGGTGGTGCTGCGGTACCGCACGGACAGCCCGAAGCTCAGCGAGCAGTACCTGCGGATCCTGGCGCTGGACGAGTTCAACGGCATCAAGTGGGAGGCCTCGGGGCGCGCCCTGACGGACGTCCCGAAGCGGATGCCGAACCCGCCCGGGGTGAGCGACGGCGTGCTGAACGGCGCGGCCGAGGTGCAGACCTTCATCTCCTCGGCGCAGACGTACGCGCAGCGCTACCTGCCGATGCCGTATCCGGCGATGGGCGTGGACATCACCGGGAAGTGGCGGTTCGAGCCGGCCGGGCGCACGCTCGTCGGGGATCAGCTGGGCAAGGACAAGTTCCAGAACGCCCAGGGCGTGCAGTACACGGTGCGGAGCCTGCTGCTGAACCCGACGGCGGAGCAGCTGCGCAGCGCACCGGCGGCGAATCCGGAGATCGCGGCCGAGTACACCAAGGTTCCGGACAACCTGCCGGCGGTCGTCGTGCAGACGGCCCGCGAGGTGACCCGCGGCACGAAGGACGACTACTCGGCTGCGGTCAAGCTCCAGGACTACTTCGCGGTGAGCGGCGGCTTCCGCTACGACACCAAGGTCTCCTCGGGTACGGGCTCGCAGGCCATCGCCAAGTTCCTCGCCGACAAGGAGGGCTTCTGCGTCCACTTCGCCTTCTCGATGGCGTCGATGGCGCGCACGCTCGGGATCCCGGCGCGGGTCGCGGTCGGGTTCACGCCCGGGGTGAAGCAGACCGACGGCGTCGTCAACGTCTCGATGAAGGACGCGCACGCCTGGCCCGAGCTGTACTTCGAGGGCGTGGGCTGGACCCGCTTCGAGCCGACGCCCCGGTCGGGCATCACGGTGCCGGACTACAGCCGGCCCGCCACCCCGCAGACGCAGCCCAGCGCGCCGACGGCGGCCCCGTCCGCGAGTGCGGCGCAGCCTTCGGCCGGGCCCTCGACGGCCGACGACTGCCCGCCGGACCAGAAGAAGCTGGGCGAGTGCGGTCCGGCCGCGGCGCAGCGGAACACGGGCGCGGGCGGCGACGGCCCCTCGGCGGCCACGGTCCTGGCCTGGACGGCCGCGGGCATCCTGCTGCTGGCCCTGCCGCTCCTCCCGTTCCTGTGGCGCGGGCGGCTGCGGGCGCGGCGGCTCGGATCGCGGCAGGTCCTGGCCGCCTGGCGGGAGCTGGGCGACGCGGCGTGGGACGCCGGGATCCTCCCGGACGAGGCGCTGTCCCCGCGGGGGGCGGCGGACCGGGTGGTGTCCCTGGGCCGGCTGGATCCGGCGGCGGCCGATGCCGTACGGCGGGTCGCGGGTGCGGTGGAGCGGGAGCTGTACGCACCGCCGGGGGCGGAGCCCCCTTACGGGGAGCTGGCGCAGGACGTCCTGCTGGCCCGCGCCGGGCTCCTCGACGGCGTGTCCCGCCGGGCGCGGCTGCGCGCGCTGTTCTTCCCCCGCTCGGCGGCGCGGCTCGGCTGGGCGGCCTCGGCCCGTCGGTCGGCCCTGACCGACCGCGCGGCTGCCGCCACGGCCCGTCTCCGCACCCGGATCCCGCTCCGCGGCCGCGGCTGACGGCGGGGGGTGGGGCCCTGCGGGGCGGTCCCCTACCCGCCCTTCCACCGTTCCCCGGGCGCTGCCCGGACCCGAAAAGATCGCCTCAAACGCCGGCGGGGCTGGATACATCCAGCCCCGCCGAGCGGAATTCAGCCCCTCCGGCGTTTGAGGAGCGGGGGTCCGGGGGCTGGCCCCCGGCAACGGCGCCGCGCACGGGATTCGGGCCCGGAACGGGAAAGGGCCGAGGCCGGGGCTCGATCCCCCCGAGCCCCGGCTTCGGCCGCGTTCCCACCCCGTCGGCCAGAGAGACCCGATCCGCACCTGCCGCCCCGTGTCGGCGGTGCGAGCCGGGTCCCTGTCCGTTGCCCCCAGTCTGGCGTGCCGACGAGCCGCACCCCATCCGCGCAGGTACTCATTTCCGCGTCTAGGTACGGATACTCACCCGCCCCAGCAGTTACCAGTTCTACGCGGCCCCGCCGCCCTCGCGGCACCGCCGATCGGGTCACCGGTACACCGTCACCCGTCAGCGGTTCCCGCTCACCCGGCCCCGCAGCAGCAGCGACAGCGCCGAGTGCACGTCGTCGAGCGACCGCTCGCTCTGGAACGACTGCCAGTCGAGCGCCGCCACCAGCACCATCCCCACCAGCGCCGCGGCCGTCAGCGGTACGTCGATCTCCGCGCTGAGCTCACCCCGTTCCACGCCTTCCCGGAGCACCGTCTCCACGACGGCGACGGCCTCCCGCCGGACGACCATCAGGGTGGACTGCCAGGTCCGGTTGGTGCGCCACAGCTCGGCGACGTAGAGCTGGGTGAAGGCGGGGTACCGGTCGATGAAGACCAGTCCGGCCCGGATCATCTCGTCGAGCGCCTCGACCCGGGTCCCGCCCCTGGCCTCGGTCGATTCCGCCGCCGTCCGCAGGGACTCGGTCAGGAGTCCGACCCCGTGCCGCAGCAGCTCCTCGAAGAGGTCGTTCTTGCTGGCGAAGTTGTAGTAGACGGTGCCCTTCGCCACGCCCGCCCGCTCGGCGATCTCCTCGACCGTGGTCGCGGAGAAGCCCTGCTCCGCTATGAGGGTGACGGCTGCTTCGTAGAGCTTCTGCCGTGTGGCCTGGCGGCGGCCGCCGCCCGCGACCGTACCGGTGCTGCTGCTTTCCATGGCGCTGATTCTCACAGGTCGACCTGTCTCTCCGGGCTACAGGCTCAGTTCCGGGCGCAGCCGGTCCATCGTCCACACCTGCTTGCCGCGGGCGGCGAGGGCGGTCAGTGCGAGGGCGCCCACCGTGAAGGCGGTGAGGACCGCGCAGCCCTGCCAGACCGGGGCCAGGTCGCCGCCGGTGATGAGCCGGCGCAGGCTCTCGACCACGTACGACATCGGCAGGTAGGGGTGGATGGCGTTGAAGAAGCCGGGGCTGGTCTGGACGGGGTAGGTGCCGCCCGCCGAGGTGAGCTGGAGCATCAGGACGGCCAGGACCAGGATCCGGCCGGCGGCGCCGAACTTGGCGTTGAGCCACTGGACGATCGCGGCGAAGCATCCGGTGACCAGCATCAGGAAGGCGACGGTGAGCGCCGGCCGGGCCATCTGCAGGCCGAGTCCCCAGTGCAGTACGGACATCAGTGCGCCTACCTGCGCGGCGCCGATCGCGGCCACGGGCAGCCAGCCCGCGAGGGCGATCCGCCAGGGCGAGGCTCCGGTGGCGAGCGCGCGCCGGTTGAGCGGCGCGATCAGCATGTAGGCGACCATCGCGCCGACCCAGAGGGAGAGCGGGATGAAGTACGGGGCGAAGCCGGTGCCGTAGTTGGGCGCCTTGTGCAGGGACTGGTTGGCGAGCCGGACCGGGTCGGCCATGACCTCGGTGCGGGCGTCGCGCTGCTGCTGGTCGTAGGCCGGGATCTTGGCCGCGCCGTCGTGCAGGCCGCCTGCGAGTTCGCCGTTGCCGTCGACGAGCTTGACGAGGCCGCCGTCGAGGTCGTGCGCGCCGACGCCGAGCTTGCCGACGCCCACGCCGAGTGCGCCGGAGCCCTCGGTGGCGGAGCCGATGCCGGTGTGCAGCCGGACCATGCCGTCGGAGACCTTGTGGGCGCCGTCGTTGAGGGCGTTGACCTGGGCGACCGCCGCTTCGAGGTCCGCGGAGAGGCCGGGGGCCTTCTTGACGAGGAGGCGGGCTTCGCGCTCCAGGTCGTCGAGCTGCTTGTGGAGGGTGGCGAGGTCGCCGCCCGCGTTCTTGAGGAGGGTGTCCACGTCACCGGCGAGCTCGGCGGCTTCGGCGGCGTCGTCCTTGAGCCGCTTCAGCTGCGGGCAGGTGTCCGGGACCGGCTTCGCGCCGGTGGTGCAGGTCTTCGCGTAGACGTCGGCCGCGCCGGTGGAGACGCGCCGGGTGACGGTGGCGGCGGCCGGGGCCGCCTTGGCGAAGTCTTCGAGGTGCTTGTCGACGACCTGGGCGGTGTCGGCGACGAGTTCGGCGCTGTCCGCGAGGCTCTTGGGGTCCTTCAGGAAGGGGCGGGCCTTCTCGGCGACGCCGCCGACCTTGTCGGCGAGCCTCTGGGTGCCGGCCGCGATGTCCTTCGTGCCCGTTTCCAGCTCTGCGGCGGCCCCGTTCAGCTTCTTCAGCCCTCCGGTGAGCTCGCCGTTCTTCTCCTTCGCCGTGTCCAGGCCGTCGGCGAGGTCCTTGGCGCCCTTCCGGGCCTTGCCCGCCCCGTCCGTGAGCTTGTCGGCCCCGTCGGCGGCCTCGGCGGTCTTGCCGTGCAGGTCGGAGAAGTTGACGAAGATCTTGTCGAGGAAACCGCGGGAGGCGTTGGTCGACGCCGCCGAGCGGACCTCGGAGAAGACGGTGCGGGAGATCGAGCCGACGATGTAGTTGTTCGCGTCGTTGGTGCGGACCTGGAGGGCTCCGGTGGCGGGGTCCTCGCCGGAGCTGGAGGCGATCTTCGAGCTGAAGTCGGCGGGCATGGTGAGGGAGAGGTAGTAGGTGCCGTTCTCCAGCCCCTCGGCCGCCTCTTCGGCACTCACCTCGCGCCAGTCGAAGGTCTTGCTGTCGTGCAGCTTGCGGGTGATCTCACCGCCGGCGTCGATCTGCTTCCCGTCGACGGTGGCGCCCCGGTCGGAGTTGACGAGGGCGACCGGCACCTTGTCGAGGCGGCTGTAGGGGTCCCAGAAGGACCACAGGTACAGGGCTCCGTAGAGCAGCGGCAGCAGGAGCAGCGCGACGAGGGCGGCCCGGGGCAGCTTCCCCCGCCCGAACCGCTTCAGCTCAAGCGCGGCGAGCTTCGGCGAGCGCATCGTCGTCCCCCTTCGTGTCGTGCGGGTCGTGCGAGTCGTGGGCGGCGGCCGTGGAGTCGGCGCCGGCATCGGTGTCTGCATCGGTGTCGGCGTTGCCGTCGGAGTCCTGCGGGGCGGCGTCCTGGACACCCCAGGTGACCTTGGAGTCCATGGGCCGGGGCACCACGGCGGATCCCGCGGCCGGGTCGGCGGCGGGAGCCGCGGCGGGTTCCGCGGCCGGTTCCGCGGCCGGTTCCGCGGCCGGGCCGGTGCGCAGGACCGTCGCGTCGGACGGTGCCTCGCTGCACACCGCGAGGACGGTGGTCCCGCGGGCGGCGAGGGAGCGCAACAGGTCCCAGGCTTCGGCGCGCTCGGCGTCGGAGAGCTTGAGGTCCAGGTCGTCCAGGGCCAGCAGGCGCGGTGCGCCGAGCAGCGCGATGGCCACCGACATCCGTACGGATTCCAGCCGTTCCAGGTCCCGTACGGAGGTGCGCGGTCCCTTCGGCAGGGTCGCCACGTCCAGTCCGGCGGCGGCCAGGGCGGCGTCGATCCGGGCCGCGGTGGAGGCGCGCCGCTCGCCGCGCGGGCGGAGCAGGGCGCGCACGGGGCCGTCGTAGCGGCGCTGGAGCAGGGCTCCCTCGCGCAGTTGCTCGGCGACGGTGAGGGCCTGGTCGAGGTCGTTGACCCCGGACACCGGGCCGAGGGCGGCGATGCGGCGGACCGCGGCCATGTTCTTCGGCAGCCGGTGGCGGCCGATCTCGGCGTGGCCCTCGGTGGGCTTCATCCGGCCGGTGAGGGCGAGGAGCAGGCAGGTCCGCCCGCTGCCGGAGGGGCCCTCGACCGCGATGAGCGATCCGGGCGCCGCGTCGATCCCGATCCCCCGGAACACCCAGCCGCGCGGGCCCTTGACTCCGAAGTCCTCGGCCTTGACGGCCGCGCCGTGCGGGCTGTCCACACCCTCCCCCTTCTTTTGAACTGACCGGTCAGTTCAAAAACTAGCATCCTCGGTGGCATCCGCTGCGCACCGGGCGGCAGTTGCCCGGCCACCACCCCGGAGTGCGGGGCAAAATCGCAGGTCAGCGCGATTGTCAGTGGGGGCCGTCACGATGGGGACACGTAAGAACGGCTCGATTTGCTCGATCTGTAGGAGCTACACCAGGCAGCGCCATGCGCACGCAACGACAGGAGGTTCGTCATGGCCACACCGTCCCCGTCCCCTGTCCACCCCGTCCCCCGGAAGTCGGCGGCACCGCCCGCCGCCCTCGATCTGCTCGCCAAGGCCCACGAGGGCCTGGCCGAAGCCGCCCGGCTGACCCGGCCCAACGAGCGGTACGCCACCGCCCATCTCGCCGCTCTGCGCACGGCCGCGGCCGTGCTCGCCGTGCGCGGGCGGCCCGAACCGGTGCACCCCCGGCGCAGGCCCCGGATCCGCAGCGCGTGGGAGGTGCTCCCGGAGATAGCGCCCGAACTGACCGAGTGGAGCGCGCTCTTCGCCTCCGGCGCGGCCCGCCGGGCACGGGCGGAGGCGGGCATCGCGGGAGCGGCCACCGGCCGGGACGCGGACGATCTGGTGCGTGCCGTAGCGATGTTCGTGCGCCTGGTGGAGCGGATGCTCGCGCTCCACCCGCCGGCGCCGGCGGGCCCTGCGCAAGGCCTGCCGCTGCCGCGGACGGAGCGTCCGGACGTGGGATGACCTGCCCGGCAGTCAGAGGCAATAGGGTGGGCAGCGACCGCTCACCCAACGTGCCGAGGAGCCATCAGTCGTGTCGGACACTTCCCGCCCCCGCGCCTCCCTCCGCACCGCCGTGGTGTGGGAGGTCCTCAAGGAGGCGCTCGACCGCCGGGTGAAGGCGACCGGGCGGGACGTGCTGGACGTGCTCGACACGGGCGGCGGCACCGGCAAGTTCGCCGTGCCGGTGGCCCACCTCGGCCACCGGGTCACCGTGGTCGACCCGAGCCCCAACGCGCTGTTCGGACTGGAGCGCCGGGTCGCCGAAGCCGGCGTGGCCGATCTGGTCCGCGGGGTGCAGGGAGACGCCCAGGGTCTGCTCGAGGTCGTCGAGCGCGATTCCTACGACGTGGTGATCTGCCACGGCGTGCTGGAGTACGTGGACGACCCGGCCGAGGGCGTGGCCAACGCGGTGGCCGCCCTGCGCCCCGGCGGCATCCTCAGCCTGCTCGGCGCCGGACTCGGCGGGGCCGTCCTGGCCCGCGCCCTGGCCGGGCACTTCACGGAGGCCCGTACGGCCCTGACCGACCCGGCCGGGCGCTGGGGCGCGGGCGATCCGGTACCGCGCCGCTTCACCGCCGAGCAGCTCTCCGCGCTGGTCTCCGAGGCGGGTCTGGCCGTGGGCGCGGTGCACGGGGTGCGGATCTTCGCCGACCTCGTCCCCGGCGTGCTGGTCGACACCGAGCCGGGCGCCGTCGAGGCCCTGATGCGCCTGGAAGAGGCCGCCGCCGAGCTCCCGGCGTTCCACGCGGTCGCCACGCAGCTGCACGTCCTCGGCGAGAAGCCCGCCTGATCTGCGGAGCTTCCGGGAACGCGGTGCGCCACTCACCCTCCGAACCGGCGTCGTGACCCGTATGATCGGGGTCAGCGACCGGCATGCCGAGCGGACCTCTGGGGAATAACGCCCTCAGTGGGCCGTTCAAGACGGCGCTGAGCATTCCCCAAGCGGTACTTTTTACGGGCAGTGTTTTTTTAGAACGTGGCGTAGAGGGCGGGTATCACGGGGGCGATTCCCCGCCTATCCTGAAGGGGACCCCTGGTCGCTACCCCCCGCGACCGACGGATGAGGAGGACTCCCGTGCCGCTCTCGGAGCACGAGCAGCGAATGCTCGAGCAGATGGAGCGAGCGCTGTACGCCGAAGATCCCAAATTCGCTACAGCGCTTGAGGGAAGCGGACTGCGCACGTACACCCGGCGACGGGTCTACCAGGCAGTCGCAGGCATTGTGGTGGGTATCGCGCTCCTCATGACCGGTGTGATCGTGCCGAACGTACTGTGGATCAGCGTGGTGGGATTCCTCGTCATGCTGGGCTGTACGGTGCTCGTGGTCACCGGTTGGCGCAAGGCACCCAAGCCTGGTGAGCAGCCCGTCTCCGGTAGTGCAGGTGGTTCGCCCCACGGGCAGAACCGCCAGCGTCGGTCGATGATGACCCGTATCGAGGAACGGTGGCAGCGCCGCCGTGACGAACAGGGGCAGTAGGCCCCACCGACAGACTCGGGTGAGGGGACGGCCGCCGGAAGGCGGCCGTCCCCTCACTGCTGTCCTCGCTGCTGCCGTACTCACTGATTCCGCGCCGGATCACGGCTTCTGGGACATGATGATCAGATGAGTGTGCTCCCCCTGGTCTTCACCAGCGGCTGGGCCAGTGGGATCAACGCTTACGCCGTGGTCCTGCTGCTCGGCATCTTCGGCAGGGTCGGCCTGACCGACGAGGTCCCCGCCTCCCTGCAACGCACCGACGTGCTGATCGTGGCCGCCGTCCTCTTCCTGTGCGAGGCGGTCGCCGACAAGATCCCGTACGTGGACTCCCTCTGGGACACCGTCCACACGGTGATCCGCCCGGTGTCCGGAGCTGTGGTCGGCGCACTGCTGGCCGGGCAGAGCGGCTCGCTCTCCGACATCGCCGCCGGCGCGGTCGGCGGCACCACCGCCCTGGCCAGCCATTTCGTCAAGGCCGGCACGCGCATGGCGATCAACACCTCGCCCGAACCGTTCAGCAACGTCGTCATGAGCACCGCCGAGGACCTCGGCGTGGGCGGGATCGTCACCTTCGCGATGTTCAATCCCGAGGCCGCCGCGATCATCTGCGCCGTCCTGCTGATCATCGGACTCGCCCTGCTGATCTACCTCTGGGCCAAGATCCGCCGTTTCCTGCGCCGCCGCGCCCAGCGCCGCGAGGAGAAGAGACTCGCCGCCGAGGTCGCACGCGTCGCTCGATAGGCTCAGCCGCATGGCACGAATTGCGGTGATCGGCGCCGGGATGGGCGCGATGGCGACGGCGGCACGGCTGGCCGTCGCCGGGCATCAGGTGACGGTGTACGAGCGCGGGGCGACCTACGGCGGAGCCGTCGGCCGGTACGCCCGCGACGGCTTCGTCTTCGACACCGGCCCCGGCCTGGTGCACCTGCCCGCCGTCTACCGCGATCTGTTCGTCAAGACCGGCAAGCGCCCCCTGGAGGAGTGCGCGGAGCTGGTCCAGATCGACCCCGCCGTCCGCTACGTCCTCCCGGACGGCCGCACGCTCACCTTCCCGGGCGGCTCGCACGGCGGCGCCGCCGCCGCCGTCGACGCGGCCTTCGGACCCGGCTCCGGGGACCGCTGGAGCGCGGTCCTGGGCCGCGCCCGGGACGCCTGGGACGCCACCCGCCGGCCGCTCCTGGAGGAGCCGCTGAAGCAGGACCGGTCGGCCCTGGGCCGCGATCCGTACCCGGCCCTGCGCGGGAGCGGGCTGCTGCGCCGCCGGCCGCCGACCCTGGCCGAGGTCGCCGCCCGTGAGCTCGGCGGCGACGGCTTCGACGAGCTGCTCACCGCGCGCGTCCGGGCGTACGGGGTCGATCCGGCGACCGCGCCCGCCTCGGCGACGGTGCTCCCCTACATGGAGCAGACCTTCGGCAGCTGGTACGTGCGCGGCGGGGTCCGGGAGCTGGCCACCGCCGTGTACGAGCGGTGCCTGGAGCGGAAGGTGGCCTTCGAGTTCGGCGCGGCGGTGCGGGAGGTGCTCGTGCAGGACGGCCGGGCGGCCGGGCTGCGGCTGGCCGACGGCACCGAGGTGACGGCCGACCACGTGGTCTGCGCCGTCGACCCGCAGCTGGTGAAGGCTCCGCTCCCCCAGGACTCCGCACCGGCCCGCACGGAACCCGCCCGCTGGTACACCCTGTTCGCCGCCCTGCGCGGAGCCCGGGACGCCGACGCCGTGCACCGGACGCTGCTGGGCCCGGTGACCGTGCTGCGCCCCGACGACCCGGCCACCCGCCCGGACTCCGAGCACGAGGCGGTCACCGTGCACGCCGTGGTGACCCAGGGGTCCGCGCCCGCTCCGACCGCCGAGGACCTGCTGACGGCGGCCGCACGGGCCGTCCCCGGGCTGCGGGAGCGGCTGCTGTGGCACGAGCTGCGCACCCCGGCCGAAGTCGGCGCGGACACGGGCTCGGTGGACGGCCGGGTGCCCGCGCCCTCACTGGCCGGCGCCGGGGGACGGCTGCTGCACCCCTCGAACACCACCGGCGTACCCGGGCTGTACCTGGCCGGCGGCTGGGCCCACCCGGGCGGCGGTCTGGCGCACGCCGGAATGACGGGCGCCCTGGTGGCCGGGCTGATCGTGGAGGGCGCGGACTTCCGCGGCTCCCGCTAGCAATCCGGCCGCGGCGCGGGCCGCCCGCCCTCCGGCCCGCCGGGCGGCTAGTAGCGGTACTGCTCGTACTCGCCCGTGCCCTGGTACGGATACGGGTACGGCTGCTGCTGCTCGTCCGCCGGGTAGGGCTGGTTCGCGTCGCGCTGCTGCGGGACCCAGACCCCGCCGGGCGGGGTGTCCATGGAGTACTGCTCCTGCTGCCCGGTCGCGTATGGGTCCGGGGCGTAGCCGCCGTAGGGGGCCTCGTAGCCGTACGGCTGCTGCGGGGCGACGGTTCCGCCGGTGCCGATGTACGGATCCGAGTAGGCGGCGTAGACCTGCTGCTCGCCGGGGGCCGGATAGCCGGTGGTGTAGTCGTAGCCGCCCTGGGTCTGCGGGTCGTAGTACGCCGCGTACTGGTGGGCGTCCTGCTCGGCCGGGGCGAAGGGGGTGAACGGGGAGGCGAAGGTGCTGGTCTCGCCGGGAGCCCCGTACGCACCGGACGCCTCGGCGGCCGGCTGCGGAGGGTAGAACCCCTGCACCTGTTGGCGCACGGCCCCCGCGGTGAACGCACCGGCGTCCTCGTCGGAGTCATGGTCCCCGTCCTCGGCCGGGTCGGGCCCGTACTCCAGGGCCGTCACCTCCAGGGCCGGCTCCGGGCGCGCTCCGGCCCCGCCCCGGCGGCGCCGGCTCTGCGGAAGCTCGGGCTCGGGGGCCTTGCCCCGGCGCAGCGACCAGCCGGACACGAAGCCCTTGCGGAAGGAGAGGGTCACCAGCGTCTGGCCGATCGCGAACGCGACGGCTCCGGCCCCGATGACGAGCACCGACGGCAGCACGACGCCTGCGACCACGCCGACGAAGCCGGCGAAGGCGAGCAGGCGCCAGCGCAGCCGGGCCTTGTACTGCATCAGGACCTCGGCAAGCAGCCACAGCGCGACGAAACCGAACGCGATGTAGAGGACCGTCATTCCCATGCGGGGCCCCTCTCGGTACGGCCGCCCGCCCGTGGGGAACGGGGCCGGCCGATCAGGCCCGCTGGTGCAGGCCCAAGTTCTCGTAGATCTCGAGAGTCGCCGTGGAATTGTTCAGCGTGATGAAGTGCAGCCCCGGGACACCCTCGGACAGCAGCCGCGCGCAGAACTCCGTGGCGAACTCGATGCCAATGGAGCGTACAGCGGCCGCGTCGTCCTTGACCGCGAGCATGCGCTCTTTCACAGCCGCAGGGAAGATTGCGTTGCTGAGTTGCGGGAGCCGGTCGAGCTGCTTGATGTTCACAACAGGCATGACCTCGGGGATGATCGGGGTCTCGCAGCCCGCCTTCTCCACGCTGTCGCGCATCCGGAGATAGTGCTCCGGATCGAAGAACATCTGTGTGATCGCATAGTCGGCGCCCGCGCGGCACTTGTCCACGAAGTGCCGGATGTCCGTGTCCCAGTCCGTGGAGCGCGGGTGCATCTCGGGGAAGGCCGCGACGCCGACGCAGAAGTCGCCGGACTCCTTGACCAGCCGGACCAGGTCGGCCGCGTAGTGCACGCCCTCGGGGTGCGGCACCCACTCGCCCATGGGGTTGCCCGGCGGGTCTCCGCGCACGACGAGCATGTTGCGGATGCCGGCGTCGGCGAACTGCCCGATGACGTTGCGCAGCTCGGCGATCGAGTGGTCGACGGCGGTGAGGTGCGCGACCGGGGTCAGGGTGGTGTCCGCGGCGATCTGCTCGGTGGCCCGGACGGTGCCGCCGCGGGTCGAGCCGCCGGCCCCGTAGGTGACGGAGACGAAGCTCGGGGCCACGGCCTCGACCCGGCGCAGCGCGTTCCAGAGGTTGCGCTCACCCTTCTCCGTCTTGGGGGCCCAGAACTCGAAGGAGTACGAGCGCCCGGACGCGATGAGGTCGCGGACCGTGTGTGCACGGTCCGACCAGGTGGAAGAGGTACCAAGGGCCATACGGGGAGGTTAGACGCGGTCCGGTGTCCATCGAAGCGTTGTCCACGGATTGGACGCGAAAATGAGACGCCGGGGTGGACGGGGTGCGCGCGGCCGGGGCCGCTCGCGCCTGCCCGGGGCCCGCTAGCCGAGCCGGGCGCGGACCCGCTTGGCGAGGTCAGCGGCGGCGGCGCCGGGGTCCGAGGCCTCGGTGAGGGCCCGTACGACCACGACGCGGGAGGCGCCGGCGTCCAGTACTTCGTCCAGGTTCCCCGCGTCGATCCCGCCGATGGCGAACCACGGCCGGTCCTGGGCGAGGGAGGCCGCGTGCCGGACGAGGCCGAGGCCGGGGGCGAACCGGCCGGGCTTGGTGGGGGTGGGCCAGCAGGGGCCGGTGCAGAAGTAGTCCACGCCGGCCTCGGCGACGGCCGCGTCGACCTCCGCCTCGGAGTGGCAGGAGCGGCCGATGAGGACCTCTCGGCCCAGGATGGCGCGGGCCGCGGGCACCGGGATGTCGCCCTGCCCGAGGTGCAGCACGTCCGAGCCGATGGCGTGCGCGACGTCGGCCCGGTCGTTGACGGCGAGCAGCTTGCCGTGGCGGCGGGCCGCTTCGGCGAAGACCTGGAGGTGCTCCAGCTCCTCGCCCGCCTCCATGCCCTTGTCGCGGAGCTGGACGATGTCCACCCCGCCGGCGAGGACGGCGTCCAGGAACTCGGGGAGGTCGCCCTGCCGCTTGCGGGCGTCCGTGCACAGGTAGAGCCGGGCATCGGACAGCTGGGCGGCGATGGCGGACATGGGTACCCCCGGGTCGTGTGTCGTACGTACGTACGCGGTGTGCGGGCCCCGGCCGGGGCCCGCACACCGCGCTTGCGCTTGCTCTTGCTCTTGGTGCGAAGTCAGGTCAGATGGCGAGCGCCTGAGCGCGGCGCTTCACCTCCGTGCCGCGATTCTCGCTCAGCGCCTGCACGGGGGTGCCGGGCAGGGTCTCGTCGGCGGTGAAGAGCCACTCCAGGATCTCCGCGTCGGTGAAGCGGTCGTCGCGGAGCACGGTCAGCAGGCCGACCAGGCCCTTGACGATCTTGTCTCCGTCGATGAAGGCGGCGGGGACCTGGAGGGAGCGGTTCTCGCCGCGGCGCACCGCGAGCAGCTGCCCCTCCTTGACCAGCTGGCGAACCTTGGTCACTTCGATGTCGAGCATCTCCGCGATGTCGGGGAGGTACAGCCAGGCGGGAACAAGGGCATCGATCTTTGCGTCAATCTCGGTCACGAGCACAAGCCTGCCATCTCGGACTGGCTGCCGGTACCCGAGCGACCCCGTCCGGGGCGGGAACGCCTCCGCGAACGGCCCCGGAGGGGGCCTGTCCCACGGCTGAGCAGGCCCGATCCGCGGGCGGGACCGGCCCGAGGGCCGGGTACGGGTACGGGTACGGCTCCGGGCGAGGGCGCGGGCCCGAACCGGGCGGCCCCGTTCCCTGGCCGGGCCCCACCGGGTCAGACGGCCGTGGACTTCAGCGCGGTCCCCGGGTCCGAGACCTTCGCCGGGTCGACGGGGGTCCCCGACTCGATGAGCCGGCGCCCCTGAGCCAGGTCGCGCGGGCGACCCACCGCGAGGACCGCGACCAGCCGCCCCTCCCGCAGCCAGCACACCGACCAGGTGTCCGCCCCCGGGTCACCGCGCCACAGCATCGCGTCCGCGTCGCCGTGATGGCCCGCGTACTGCACGAAGCGGCCGAACTGCTCCGACCAGAAGTACGGGACCGGGTCGTAGACCTGCTCCCCCGAGCCCCCGGCCACGATGTCCGACGCCACCACCCGCGGCCCTTGGAGCGCGTTGTCCCAGTGGTGCACCAGCAGCCGGGATCCGTAGCGGCCCGACGGGAACGAGGCGCAGTCCCCCACGGCGTACACCCCGGGCACCGAGGTGCGCAGCCGCTCGTCGGCGGTGACCGCTCCGTCCGGGCCGAGCTCCACGCCGGACCCGGCCAGCCATCCGGTGGCCGGCCGGGCGCCGATGCCCACCACCACCGCCCCGGCCGGCAGCGCCCGCCCGTCTGCCAGCAGGACCCGGCCCGGCTCCACGGAGGCCACCCTCGCACCGGTCAGCAGCTCGGCGCCCGCCTCGGCGTACCAGCGCCCCATCGGCTCGGCCACCTCCGCGGGCAGCGCGCCCGCCAGTACCCGGTCGGCCGCCTCGACGACCGTCACCGCGCAGCCCGCCTCCCGGGCGGCCGTCGCGAATTCCGCGCCGATCCAGCCGGCCCCGACCACGACCACCGCCGAGCCGGCCGCCAGGACGGGCCGCAGCCGGGCCGCATCGTCCAGGGTGCGCAGCAGGTGCACGCCGGGGACGCCGTCCGCGCCGGGCAGGGTCAGCGGGAGGGCACCGGTCGCCAGCACGAGGACCTCGTACGGGACCGGGCCGGCCTCGGTGTCCACCTCCCGGTCGGCGGGCCGCAGCCCGGTGACCTCGACCCCCAGCCGGAGCTCGATGCCGAGCTCCTCGAAGTCGACGTCGAAGGCCGAGTCCTCCGCCTTGCCGAGGAGCACCGCCTTGGACAGCGGGGGCCGGTCGTAGGGCTGGTGGGGTTCGGCCCCCAGCAGGGTGACGGGGCCGGTCCAGCCCTGTTCCCGGAGGGCGACCGCGGTCTGGACCCCGGCCATCCCGGCGCCGACGATCACCACGCCGCGCCGAGTGTCTTCCGCCTGCTGCGTCTGCTGTTGCGTCTGCTCGCTCACGCGGCCCAGCCTAATCAACTGACGGTCCGTCAGGAATAGGGGATGGCGCCCCGTCCGGGATCCGGGCCGGAGCCCGGCCGCAGCCGGGCCGGCACCGCTGCCGGGGAGGCAGCCTTACCGGCCGTCGGGCTCGGCGTTACTCTGGCACCGAACCTATCGCGGGAGTCCGGGCGCACCGGGCTGAGAGGGAGGCTGGCCGGCCTCCGACCGTACGAACCTGATCCGGGTCATGCCGGCGAAGGGAGGGGCTGGACGCCCATGCATTCATTCAGGAACGGCCGGAGTCCCGGCTACGACGTCCTCGTCATCGGGGGCGGCATCATCGGCCTGGTCACCGCCTGGCGGGCGGCCCGGCGCGGGCTGCGCACCGCGCTGGCCGATCCGGCCCCCGGCGGCGGCGCCGCCCAGGTCGCGGCCGGCATGCTGGCCGCCGTCACCGAGCTGCACTACGGCGAGGAGACCCTGCTCGGTCTCAACCTCGCCTCCGCCGCCCGCTACCCCGAGTTCGCAGCCGAGCTCGCCGAAGCCAGCGGCGGCATGGACATCGGCTACCGCGCCTGCGGCACCCTCGCCGTCGCCCTCGACGCCGACGACCGGCTGCACCTGCGCGAACTGCACGCCCTCCAGCGCCGCTGCGGCCTGGAGTCCGACTGGCTGACCGGCCGCGAGTGCCGCCGCCTGGAACCGATGCTGGCTCCGGGCGTACGCGGCGGCCTGCGCGTGGACGGCGACCACCAGGTCGATCCCCGCCGCCTCGCGGCCGCCCTGCTGGCCGCCTGCGAACGGGCCGGGGTCGCCCTGCACCGCGCCGGGGCGGCGCGACTGCTGACCGCCGCCGACCGGGCCTGCGGCGCGGTCCTCGACGACGCCGACGCCACGGAGCTGCGCGCCGACCAGGTCGTCCTGGCCGCGGGCTCGCTCAGCGGCCGGCTGGACGGCGTACCGCCCGAGGCCGTGGCGCCCGTACGGCCGGTGAAGGGCCAGGTGCTGCGCCTCGCGGTGCCCCCCTCGTACGCCCCGTTCCTGTCACGGACCGTACGGGCCGTGGTGCGCGGCAGCCACGTCTACCTGGTCCCCCGCGAGAACGGCGAGCTCGTCGTCGGCGCCACCAGCGAGGAACTCGGCTGGGACACCACCGTCACCGCGGGCGGCGTCTACGAACTCCTGCGCGACGCCCACGAACTGGTGCCCGGCATCACCGAACTCCCCCTGGTGGAGACCCGGGCCGGGCTGCGCCCCGGCTCGCCGGACAACGCCCCCCTCCTCGGCCCGACCGAACTCCCGGGCCTGCACCTGGCCACCGGGCACTACCGCAACGGCGTCCTGCTCACCCCTCTCACGGGGGACGTGATGGCGGACCTGCTGACCACCGGCGAACTACCAGAAATCGCCCGCCCCTTCACCCCACGCCGCTTCGCCCTCACGGCCACCCCCACCGCCACCCCCACGTCCACCCTCACGCGACAGGAGTCGTTCGCATGACCATTTCCGTCAACGGCGAGCCGCGCGAGATCGCGGACGGGACCATGCTCGCCACGGTGGTCGCCACCCTCACCGAAGCCACCAAGGGGGTCGCGGCCGCCCTCAACGAGACCGTGGTGCCGCGCGGCCAGTGGCCGTACACCTCCGTGACCGACGGCGACCGCGTCGAAGTCCTCACCGCAGTCCAGGGAGGCTGAACACATGGCGGACACGTACGACATTTCCGACGACGCCTTCACCCTCGCCGGCCGGACCTTCTCCTCGCGCCTGGTCATGGGCACCGGCGGGGCGCCGAGCCTGGACATCCTGGAACGGGCGCTGGTCGCGTCCGGCACGGAACTCACCACGGTCGCGATGCGGCGCCTCGACCCGACGGTGCAGGGCTCGGTCCTGTCCGTCCTGAACCGCCTGGGCATCGCGGTCCTCCCCAACACCGCGGGCTGCTTCACGGCCGGCGAAGCCGTCCTGACGGCGCGCCTCGCCCGGGAGGCCCTCGGCACGGACTGGATCAAGCTGGAGGTCGTCGCGGACGAACGCACCCTCCTCCCGGACGGGGTCGAACTCCTCGACGCCGCCGAAACCCTGGTCGACGAGGGCTTCACTGTCCTCCCGTACACGAACGACGACCCGGTCCTCGCCCGCAAACTGGAGGACGTGGGCTGCGCGGCGATCATGCCGCTCGGGTCCCCGATCGGCTCCGGCATGGGCATCCGCAACCCGCACAACTTCGAGCTGATCACCGAACGGGCCGGAGTCCCGGTCATCCTCGACGCGGGCGCCGGAACGGCCTCGGACGTGGCCCTGGCCATGGAACTGGGCTGCGCGGCGGTCATGCTCGCCTCGGCGGTGACCCGCGCCCAACTCCCCGTCCTGATGGCCGCGGCCATGCGCGACGCGGTCACGGCGGGCCGCCTGGCCCACCGCGCGGGCCGCATCCCCCAACGCCGCTTCGCAGAAGCCTCCTCCCCGGTAGAAGGCCGAGCCACCCTGGACCCGGAACGCCCGGCGTTCTGAGGGGGCGGCGGTACGGGGCCCTGCGGGGGCGGGGCCCTCACCCCCTCGCGCGCCACCCCGACCCGGTGGCTGCCCACCCGCCGCCCTCGGGGCCAGGCAGGACCGGGACCGCCCAGCTCGGCGGAACCGGGCGGGAAGAGGCGGTCCCGGTCCGGCCCAGTGCCGAGGGGGCGGCGGGTGGGCAGCCACCGGCCGGGGGTGGAGCGCGAGGGGGTAAGGGCCCCGCGACCGCGGGAACCCGTACCGCCGCCCCCACGTCACAGCTGGGCTGCAACCCCCCGCCGCCCGGGACGGGGGGCGAGTCGGCCCTCGTAGAATCTCCGGGTGGACACGACCCTGGATGACCCCCTCGTCGGGCAGACGCTCGACGGCCGCTACCGCGTGGACGCCCGTATCGCGGCCGGCGGCATGGCCACGGTCTACCGGGCCGTCGACACCCGGCTGGACCGGGTCCTCGCGCTGAAGGTGATGCACCCGGCCCTCGCCGCCGACCCCGGCTTCGTCGACCGGTTCATCCGGGAGGCGAAGTCCGTGGCCCGCCTGGCGCACCCCAACGTCGTGGCCGTCTTCGACCAGGGCACGCACGGGCCGTACACGTACCTCGCCATGGAGTACGTGTCCGGCTGCACCCTGCGCGACGTGCTCCGCGAGCGCGGCGCGCTCCAGCCGCGCGCGGCCCTCGACATCCTCGAACCGGTGCTCGCCGCCCTCGGCGCCGCGCACCGCGCCGGCTTCGTGCACCGGGACATGAAGCCCGAGAACGTGCTGATCGGCGACGACGGCCGGGTCAAGGTGGCCGACTTCGGGCTGGTCCGGTCCGTGGACTCCGTGACCAATACCACCGGGTCCGTCCTCGGGACCGTGTCCTACCTCGCGCCCGAGCAGATCGAGAACGGCGTCACCGACACCCGCGTGGACGTCTACGCCTGCGGCGTCGTGTTCTACGAGATGCTCACCGGCTCCAAGCCGCACACCGGCGTCAACCCGGCCCAGGTGCTCTACCAGCACCTCAACGAGGACGTCCCGCCCCCGTCGGCCGCCGTCCCCGGGCTGCCCGTCGCGCTCGACGAGGTCGTCGCCCAGGCCACCGCGCGCCACCCGGATCTGCGTCCCTACGACGCGGCCGCCCTCCTCGGGCTGGCCATAGGGGCCCGTGCCCAGCTCTCCGACTCCGAGCTGGACGCAGTACCGCCGCAGGCCCGGGCCGCGGAGCGGACCGCAGCCGAGGACCGCACCAGCGTGATCCCCCGCCCGGTGACCACGCACGCCTCGCATGCCGCCCACGCCCCACACACCGCACACGCTTCGCACGCCGAGCCGGTGTCCCACACCTCGCGGCTCGCGGCTCCGCCCCTGCCTCCGGCGCCCGCGCCGGCCGCCTCCCGGATCCGGCGGCCCGGCGTGCTGCTGGTCGTGCTCGGCGTGCTGCTCTTCCTCGGCCTCGGTACGGGGGTCTGGTACATCAGCTCCGGCCAGTTCACGAAGGTCCCCAACCTGCTCGGCAAGACCGAGGCGGAGGCCAAGTCCCAGCTGTCGGCGGCCGGGCTCGGGGTGAAGCGGGTCGACCGGAAGTTCAGCGCGGCCTTCGACAAGGGGACCGTCATGAACACCGACCCCGCCGGCGGCAAGCGCATCCGCGGCAACGGCGCGGTGACGCTCACCATCTCGCGCGGCCCCGAGGTCGTCGTCGTACCCGACCTCAAGGGCAAGCCCCTGGAGGCCGCGAAGGCCGAGCTGACCTCGGTCGGCCTGACGCCGGGGGCCGTCACGCAGGCCTTCAGCCAGGACGTCGCGCAGGGCTCGGTGATCAGCACGGACCCGACGGGCGGCCAGAAGCGTTCCCTCGACACCCTGGTCGCGATGGTGGTCAGCAAGGGCCGCCCGGTGCCGGTCCCGCGCGTCACGGGAACCTCCCTCGACCAGGCCCGTTCCACCCTGGAGGGCCTCGGCCTGAAGGTGGAGACGGCCCCGGAGGAGGTCAATTCCCCCTCCCCCGCCGGTACGGTCGCCAACCAGTCGATCGGCGCCGGCACCCAGGCCGCCGCGGGTGACACCGTCACCCTCACCGTGTCCAAGGGCCCCCGCCAGATCCCGGTCCCGGACGTCACCGGCCAGGAGGCCGACGCGGCCCGCAAGACCCTGGAGGGGCTGGGCTTCAAGGTCAAGGTCGACAAGCCCTTCCTCTCCTTCAGCAACACCGTCGACTCCCAGTCGGTCCCCGCGGGCCAGAACGCCGCCGAGGGCAGCACCATCACCATCAGGACCAAGGGGCTGTAACAGCACGCCATGAACAACAATTCAACGGGCCGCAATCCGGTCGGCGGGCACGTGCCCGTCGCGGGCGGGCTGGCCTCGGTCGGGCTGGCGTACGCCCGCGAGATGGGTGCCGAGGCCGTCCAGGTCTTCGTCGCCAATCCGCGCGGCTGGGCCACGCCGGTCGGCAATCCCGCCCAGGACGAGCTGTTCCGCGAGGCCTGTGCGACCGAGGGGATCCCGGCCTACGTCCACGCGCCGTACCTGATCAACTTCGGCTCGCACACCGAGGCCACCGTCGAGAAGTCCGTGGAATCGCTGCGGCACTCGCTGCGCCGGGCCCGCGCGATCGGCGCGCTCGGGGTGGTCGTGCACACCGGCTCGGCGACCGGGGGCCGGCCGCGCGAGGCGGCGTACGCGCAGGTCAGGGAGCACATGCTGCCGCTGCTGGACGAGCTGACGCATGACGACGACCCCTTCCTGCTGCTGGAGTCCACGGCCGGGCAGGGTTCCTCGCTGTGCTCGACCGCCGAGGAGTTCGGCCCGTACTTCGACGCCCTCGACTGGCATCCGATGCTGGGGATCTGCCTCGACACCTGCCACATCTTCGCGGCCGGGCACGATCTGGCGGAGCCGGGCGGGACGAAGCAGACGCTGGACCTGCTGGTGGACACGGTGGGCGAGGGCCGGCTGAAGCTGGTGCACGCCAACGACTCCAAGGAGGGCGTGGGCGCCCACAAGGACCGGCACGCGCAGATCGGTCAGGGCCACATCGGCCGGGACGCCTTCGCCGAGCTGTTCACGCACCCGGCGATGGAGGGCGTACCGCTGATCATCGAGACGCCCGGCGGCAAGGAAGGGCACGCGGCGGACGTGGCGCTGCTGAAGGAGCTGCGCGAGCTCGGCTGATCCGTCGACCCGTTGAGGAATACCCCAGGGGGGTATACGGTTCTGTCATATCGACCGACAGAGCCGCTATCCGGCGTTCCTCGCCAGGGGGTTGTCATGGAACACGCGCACGAGCAGCACGAGCAGCACGAGCAGCACGAGCAGCACCAGGGACAGCACGAGCACCACGGCCACGGCCACCACCACGCCACCCCCGGCGGCAAGGTCACCTGGGCCGCAGCCGCGCAGGCCACGCTCCACTGCCTCACCGGGTGCGCCATCGGCGAGGTGCTCGGCATGGTCATCGGCACGGCGCTGGGCTGGGGGAACGCCCCGACGATGGTCCTCGCGATCGTCCTCGCGTTCTTCTTCGGCTACGCGCTCACCCTGCGCGGGGTCCGTGCCGCCGGCCTGGACTTCCGTACGGCCATTCGGGTGGCGTTGGCGGCGGACACGCTGTCCATCGCCGTCATGGAAGTGATCGACAACGGGGTGATCCTGCTCTGGCCCGGAGCCATGGACGCGATGCTGTCGGACGCGCTGTTCTGGACGGCGCTCGCGATCGCGTTCGCGGTGGCCTTCGTCGTCACGACGCCGGTCAACAAGTGGATGATCGGCCGCGGAAAGGGTCACGCGGTGGTCCACCAGTACCACCATTGAGCCACCGAACCGATGAGCTACCGCTACAGCTCGGGGCCGTCCCCCGGCTCCTCCTGGTACGAGTAGCGCTGCTCGCGCCAGGGGTCGCCGATGTTGTGGTAGCCGCGCTCCTCCCAGAAGCCGCGGCGGTCGGCGGTCATGTACTCGATGCCGCGGACCCACTTGGGGCCCTTCCACGCGTAGAGGTGGGGCACGACCAGCCGGAGCGGGAAACCGTGCTCGGCGGTGAGCAGTTCACCGCCCTGGTGGGTGGCGAAGACCGTCCGCTCGGAGGCGAAGTCCGCGAGGCGCATGTTGGAGCTGAAGCCGTACTCGGCCCACACCATCACGTGCGTGACCTGCGGGGACGGCGGAGCGAGGTCGAGGATCCTGCGGGCGAGCACGCCGCCCCATTCGGCACCGGTCATGCTGAACTTCGTCACGCAGTGCAGGTCCGCCTCGACGGAGTCGAACGGCAGGGCCGCGAACTCCTCGTGGTTCCAGCAGTGCTTCTCACCGTCGGCCGTCGCGCCGAAGACGCGGAACTCCCAGCGCTCGGGCTTGAACTTGGGTACCGGTCCGTAGTGGGTGACCGGCCAGCCTCGCTGCAACCGCTGCCCCGGGGGAAGCTCCAGTTGCTCTGATCCCGGAGATTCCCGGCTTTCCGGCTGACCCATGTCTCCATGGTGACAGACTTGGCGGGGTGGTCATGACCAGCTTCGCCCGGATTCGGGCAAGTCACGGTAACTCCCACTAAGGAGGCACTTACTGGACGGCCTCCTGTGGCGGTGCAAGGATGCGCGCACCTGCCCCGTCACATTGCTGACATTGCTTGGAAGGAGCCTCTGCGATGCAGGGCGACCCCGAGGTCCTCGAGTTTCTCAACGAGCAGCTGACCGGCGAACTTACGGCCATCAACCAGTACTGGCTCCACTACCGGATCCAGGACAACAAGGGTTGGACGAAGCTCGCCAAGTACACGCGCGAAGAGTCCATCGATGAGATGAAGCACGCGGACAAGATCACCGAGCGCATCCTGATGCTCGACGGTCTGCCGAACTACCAGCGCCTCTTCCACGTCCGCGTGGGCCAGACGCTGACGGAGATGTTCCAGGCCGACCGGCAGGTCGAGGTCGAGGCGATCGACCGCCTCAAGCGCGGCATCGAGGTCATGCGCGGCAAGGGTGACGTCACCTCGGCGCGGCTCTTCGAGGAGATCCTGGAGGACGAGGAGCACCACATCGACTACCTCGACACCCAGCTGGAGCTCATCGAGTCCATCGGCGAGGCGCTCTACATCGCGCAGCTCATCGAGCAGCCGAGCTAGTCCGTACGGGGCCGGTCCGCAGGGGGTGCCCTACGCGGCTTCGGCGAGCTCCGCGGTGACCGGTACCAGCGGGTCGGCCGCGAGTACGGCGGCGGCGTCGCCCTTCTCCAGCAGTTCACGGCGTGGGCAGGCCCCGCGGCCGAGGAGACCCTGGATGGTCCGCACGCAGGAACCGCAGTCGGTGCCGGCCTTCGTGGCCGAGGCGATCTGGCGGGGCGTGCAGGCTCCGGCCTCCGCGTGGTCCTTGACCTGCTTGTCGGTGATCCCGAAACAAGAGCAGACGTACACGCGGTTCACCTCCCAGGAAGGAATGGTTCGGCCAGCCATCCCCTATTCGGTGAGGCTTACCTAACCATACCCAAACTTAGGGTTCCCTAAAAGAGCCGGGAACGACGATGGGGCGCGGATCACATTGGATCCGCGCCCCATCGGCCGTTACTCGTCGGTACTCACACCGCGCTGCCGTCCTACTGGTCGCGGTACATCTCGGCGACGAGGAACGCCAGGTCCAGGGACTGGCTGCGGTTGAGGCGCGGGTCGCAGGCCGTCTCGTAGCGCTGGTGCAGGTCGTCGACGAAGATCTCGTCGCCGCCGCCCACGCACTCGGTGACGTCGTCACCGGTGAGCTCGACGTGGATGCCGCCCGGGTGGGTGCCGAGGCCCTTGTGGACCTCGAAGAAGCCCTTGACCTCGTCGAGCACGTCGTCGAAACGGCGCGTCTTGTGGCCGGAGGCCGCCTCGAAGGTGTTGCCGTGCATCGGGTCGGTGACCCAGGCGACGGTCGCGCCGGAGGCGGTGACCTTCTCGACGAGCTCGGGGAGCTTGTCGCGGACCTTGTCGGCGCCCATGCGGACGACGAAGGTCAGTCGGCCCGGCTCGCGCTCGGGGTCGAGGCGGTCGATGTAGGTGAGCGCCTCGTCCACCGTGGTGGTGGGGCCGAGCTTGATGCCGATCGGGTTGGCGATCTGCGAGCAGAACTCGATGTGCGCGTGGTCCAGCTGGCGGGTGCGCTCACCGATCCAGACCATGTGGCCCGAGGTGTCGTACAGCCGGCCGGTGCGGGAGTCCGTGCGGGTGAGGGCGCCCTCGTAGTCGAGGAGCAGCGCCTCGTGGGAGGCGTAGAACTCGACGGCCTTGAACTCCGCCGGGTCGGTGCCACAGGCCTTCATGAAGTTCAGCGCGTTGTCGATCTCCCGCGCGAGCTGCTCGTAGCGCTGCCCGGACGGGGAGTTCTTCACGAAGTCCTGGTTCCAGGCGTGCACCTGGCGCAGGTCGGCGTAACCGCCGGTGGTGAAGGCGCGCACCAGGTTCAGCGTGGAGGCCGACGCGTGGTACATGCGCTTGAGGCGCTCGGGGTCCGGGACGCGGGACGCCTCGTTGAAGGCGAAGCCGTTCACGGAGTCGCCGCGGTACGTCGGCAGGGTGATGCCGTCGCGGGTCTCGGTGTCCTTGGAGCGCGGCTTGGAGTACTGGCCCGCGATGCGGCCGACCTTGACGACGGGCACGGAGGCCGCGTACGTCAGGACGGCGCTCATCTGGAGCAGCGTCTTCAGCTTGGCGCGGATGTGGTCGGCGGAGACGGCATCGAAGGCCTCGGCGCAGTCGCCACCCTGCAGCAGGAACGCCTCGCCCTTGGCGACGGCTCCCAGGCGGGCGCGCAGCTGGTCGCATTCGCCCGCGAAAACGAGGGGAGGATACGACTCGAGGTCCGCGACGACAGCGCGCAGGGCCTCGGCATCGGGGTACGAAGGCTGCTGCGCCGCGGGAAGGTCCCGCCAGGTCGCCTTGGAGGCGGGGGCTTGGGTTTCAGCGTTCACGGTCACCCCACACACATTACGGCGTCACACCGCACCTCCCGGTCGAGGACCACTACGTGAGACGGATGTCTCTCGCTCTGTTACTCACCCGTTTACCTGCCCTGGCCCGACGGTTGGGCTAGGGTCGGAGCATGTACGCGCACTCGAACCAGAACTGGTGGTGGACCGCTCCCGGCGGCCCACTTCTCGCGCGTACCTGAAGACACGAGCGAAACGAAGGCCGCCCCGAGGGGCGGCCTTCCGCGTTCTGTGAGTCGACACAGTCTCTGGAACACCGGGCCGTCCCACCCTCCGAAACCGGATAGGACGCCCACTCCATGCACCCGCACCCTCACTCCCACCCCCACCTGAGCCGACTGCTCGACGACGCCTGCCCGCCGTTCGCGCTGCTGCGCCGCCGCACGCCCGGCCGCGACCACGACACCGTCGAGGTACTGATCGGCCCGGTCCACGAGGCCGAGCACCTGGCCGACCTGCCCGTCGGCGAGCGGCCCGCCCTGGCCCTCGTCCCCTTCCGCCAGATGCGGGAGCGCGGCTTCGACGTGCGCGACGACGGCACGCCGCTGAGCGTCCTGGTCGCCGAGGAGGCCTACGAGATCCCGCTCGCCGAGGCGCTGGCCGCGCTGCCGGCCCACGAGGTACGCGTCGACGGCGGCGGCTTCGACGTCCCCGACGAGGAGTACGCGGACACCGTCCGGCGGGTCATCGAGGACGAGATCGGCCGGGGCGAGGGCGCGAACTTCGTCATCCGGCGCACCTACGGGGGCCGCATCGAGGGCTTCGGCCGCGCCGACGCCCTCGCACTGTTCCGGCGGCTGCTGGAGGGCGAGCGGGGCGCGTACTGGACGTACGTGGTCCACACCGGGGACCGCACCCTCGTCGGGGCCAGCCCCGAGGTGCACGTGCGGATGTCCGGCGGGACGGTCGTGATGAACCCGATCAGCGGCACCTACCGCTATCCGGCCGGGGGGCCGACGGCCGACTCCCTCCTCGCCTTCCTCGGGGACCGCAAGGAGACCGAGGAGCTGTCCATGGTGGTGGACGAGGAGCTCAAGATGATGTGCACGGTCGGGGACATGGGCGGTGTGGTCGTCGGCCCCCGGCTCAAGGAGATGGCACACCTCGCGCACACCGAGTACGAGCTGCGCGGCCGGTCCTCGCTGGACGTCCGCGAGGTGCTGAAGGAGACGATGTTCGCGGCGACGGTGACCGGATCGCCGGTGCAGAACGCCTGCCGGGTCATCGAGCGGTACGAGACGGGCGGCCGCGGCTACTACGCCGGCGCGCTGGCCCTGCTGGGCCTCGACGCCTCGGGCGCCCAGACCCTCGACTCCCCCATCCTCATCCGGACGGCGGACATCGCGCCGGACGGCGCACTGCGGGTGCCCGTCGGGGCCACCCTCGTACGGCACTCCGACCCGGCGGGCGAGGTGGCGGAGACGCACGCGAAGGCGGCGGGCGTACTGGCTGCGCTGGGCGTGCGCCCGGCGGCGGTGCGGCCCTCCTTCACGGGGGCCCGGCTGGCCGACGACCCCCGGGTCCAGGCCGCCCTGGCGGCTCGCCGCGAGGACCTGGCGCCGTTCTGGCTGCGGATGCAGGAGCGGCCGTCGCAGGTGACGGGCCACGCGCTGGTGGTGGACGGGGAGGACACCTTCACCTCGATGCTGCGGCACGTGCTGCGGGTGGCCGGGCTGGAGGTGACCGTACGCCGCTACGACGACCCGGGGCTGCGGGCGGCCGCCCTGACCTGGGACGGGCCGATCGTGCTCGGCCCCGGCCCGGGCGACCCGGCGGACTTCGGCGATCCGAAGATCCGCACGATGCGCGAGCTGACGGCGGAGCTCCTGACCTCGCACCGGGGCGGCCTGCTCGGGGTCTGCCTCAGCCACCAGCTGCTCGCCGCCGAGCTGGGGCTCCCGCTGGTCCGCAAGGCGGAGCCGGCGCAGGGGGCGCAGACGCGGATCCCGCTGTTCGGGGCGCAGGAGGTCGTCGGCTTCTACAACACGTACGCGGCGCACTGCTCCGCGGAGCGGGAGCGGTCCCTGGCCCTGCGGGGCATCGAGGTCTCCCGGGACCCCGCCACCGGTGAGGTCCACGCGCTGCGCTCCGCGGCGGGAGGCTTCGCGGGCGTGCAGTTCCACCCGGAGTCGGTCCTGACCCTGCGCGGCGCGGAGCTGGTCCGCGACCTGATCGCCGGGCTCCGGGCAGCCGCCCCGGCCTAGCCGCTGCGCGGAGCGGTCCCCTACCCGCCCTTCCACCGTTCCCCGGGCTCCGCCCGGACCCGGTCCTCAAACGCCGGACCGGCTGGAAGAGCAGCCCCGCCGACCTCAGGAAGGCTCGGCGGGACTCAGGGTGTTCTCCGAGCGGCGGCCCGCCAGGTAGTCCGCGACGTTGGCGACCGTGGTGTCGATGATCTGGCTCACCGCGTCGAGGGTGTAGTACGCCTGGTGGGAGGTGACGACCACGTTCGGGAAGGTGATCAGCCGCGCCAGGGTGTCGTCCTCGACGACCACCAGGGACTTGTCCAGGAAGAAGAGTCCGGCCTCCGCCTCGTACACGTCCAGGCCGACCCCCGTGAAGCGCCCCGAACGCAGCTCCGTGACCAGCGCGTCCGTGTCGATGAGCCCGCCGCGGCTGGAGTTCACCAGGATCGCGTCGTCCTTCATCAGCTTGAGTGCCTGGGCGCCGATGATGTGGTGCGTGGACTCCAGCAGCGGAACGTGCAGGCTGATCAGGTCCGAGGACGCGAACAGCTCGTCCTTGTCCACGTACTTCATGCCCAGCTCCACGCACGCCGGGTTCTGCGCCACGTCCCAGCCCAGCAGGTTCATGCCGAAGCCGTGGGCGATCCGGGTGAACGCCTCCCCGATCTTGCCGGTGCCGAGCACCCCGACCGTGCGGCCGCGCATGTCGCGGCCCATCAGGCCGTTGAGCCGGAAGTCGAAGTCCCGCGTGCGGTTCGAGGCCCGGACGATCCGCCGGTTCACCGCCATGGCCAGGGTCCACGCGAACTCGGCCACCGAGTACGGGGAGTAGTACGAGACCCGGCCGACCGTCAGGCCGAGCTGCCGCGCGACGTCCAGGTCGATGTTGTTGAAGCCGGTGGAGCGCTGGGCGATCATCTTCGTCCCGCCGGCGGCCAGGGTGCGCAGCACCCGCCCGCTCAGGTCCGCGTTGACGCTCGACGACACGATCTCGTACCCGGCGGCGATGGGGGCGGTGTCCTCGCTGAGGAAGACGTCCAGGCAGCGCACCTCGTGCTGCCCCGCGAATGCCTTCTCGATGAGCGGCTTCTCGTCCGCCGTCACCCCGAATGCCAGGATTTCCACGTTCGCTCCCGTACTGCGCAAAGAATCGGACCATGGGTCGTTCGTCACCTTACGACCCACGGTCCCTACCCGCCGTGCGGCCCAGCCGAGAGCAACGGAGAACGGCCGGGAACTCAGCCGAAGAACACTCCGGCCTCCTTGTACAGCGCCGGGTCCACCGTCTTCAGCTTCGCCGTGGCCTCGGCGATCGGCACCCGCACGATGTCCGTGCCCTTCAGCGCGACCATCTTCCCGAAGTCCCCGTCGCGCACCGCGTCGATCGCGTGCAGCCCGAAGCGGGTGGCCAGCCACCGGTCGAACGCGCTCGGGGTGCCGCCCCGCTGGATGTGTCCGAGTACGGTCGTACGGGCCTCCTTGCCGGTCCGCGCCTCGATCTCCTTGGCCAGCCATTCACCCACGCCGGACAGCCGGACGTGCCCGAAGGAATCCTTCGTCGCATCCTTCAGCACCATGTCGCCGTCCTTGGGCATCGCACCCTCGGCGACGCACACGATCGGCGCGTAGCTCGCCTTGAAGCGGGAGGTCACCCACTCGCACACCTGGTCCACGTCGAAGCGCTGCTCCGGAATGAGGATGACGTTGGCGCCGCCCGCGAGTCCCGAGTGCAGGGCGATCCAGCCGGCGTGCCGGCCCATCACCTCGACGACGAGCACCCGCATGTGCGATTCGGCGGTGGTGTGCAGCCGGTCGATGGCCTCGGTGGCGATGCCGACGGCGGTGTCGAAGCCGAAGGTGTAGTCGGTGGCCGACAGATCGTTGTCGATGGTCTTCGGGACCCCGACGCAGGGGATGCCGTACTCCTCGTAGAGCTTCGCGGCCACGCCCAAGGTGTCCTCGCCGCCGATCGCGACGAGGGCGTCGACCTCGTACTTGGCGAGGTTCTCCTTGATCTGGCGGACGCCGTCGTCCAGCTTGAACGGGTTGGTGCGCGAGGAGCCGAGGATGGTCCCGCCGCGCGGCAGGATCCCGCGGACGGCGGGGATGTCGAGCGGAACGGTGCGACCTTCGACCGCACCCCGCCAGCCGTCCTTGAACCCGACGAACTCGTACGCGTACTCCTGCACGCCCTTGCGCACGACGCTGCGGATCACTGCGTTGAGCCCGGGGCAGTCGCCGCCGCCCGTCAGCACTCCGACCTTCATGGCCTTCATGGAATTTCCCTTCGCCACAGGGCCCGCTGAGGCCGCGGGGCCCGCATGACGGTCACGCTAGTGGTGACTCAGGTCACACCAAGGCCTGAGGAAGGGTCAATTCCGGGGGAATTGCGGGGCGTTGCGTACGCCCGTTCACTCGTACGAGCGGCGGCCTCGCCCCGTGCGGGCCTCACGCGTCGTCGAGACCCCGCTCGATCGCGTACCGGACGAGCTCCACCCGGTTGTGCAACTGGAGCTTGCCGAGGGTGTTCTGCACGTGGTTCTGCACGGTGCGGTGGGAGATGACCAGCCGTTCCGCGATCTGCTTGTACGAGAGCCCCTTGGCCACCAGCCGCAGCACCTCGGTCTCCCGGTCGGTGAGTTGCGGGGCCTTCGGCTCGTCGGAGGCGGCCGGCGCCGGGTCGGTGGCGAGGCGCCGGTACTCGCCCAGGACCAGGCCGGCCAGGCCCGGGGTGAAGACGGGGTCGCCGGCCGCCGTGCGGCGCACGGCGTCGATGAGCTCCTGGGCGCCCGCGGACTTCAGCAGGTAGCCGGTCGCGCCGGACTTCACCGCTTCCAGGACGTCGGCGTGCTCGCCGCTCGCGGAGAGCACGAGGACCCGCAGCGCCGGGTTGGCGCCGACCAGTTCCTTGCAGACCTGGACCCCGGGCATGCCGGGCAGGTTGAGGTCGAGGACCAGGACGTGCGGGGCCGCCGCGCGGGCCCGGCGGACTGCCTCGGGTCCGTCGCCCGCGGTGGCCACCAGGTCGAAACCGGCGGCGGCCAGGTCGCGGGCGACCGCGTCCCGCCACATCGGATGGTCGTCCACGACCATGACCTTGATGCCGCCCAGGCCGCTCTGCTCGCCCTGCCCGTTCGACCCGCTCGACTCGTTCACTGGTTGCTCCCCCTCGGTACTTTCAGTTCCACTTCGGTGCCCTGCCCCGGGACGGACACCAGCTCGGCGCTGCCGCCGAGGTCCCGGAGCCGGCCCCGGATGGACAGGGCCACTCCCATCCGGCCCTCGCCCTCGGCCTGGTCGAGCCGGCCGGCCGGGATGCCCGGACCGTCGTCCCGGACGGTCACGATCACCTCGTCGCCCCAGTCCTCGACCAGGATCCAGGCACTGGCCCCCTCGCCCGCGTGCTTGCGCACGTTGTCGAGGGCGGCCCCGACCGCCGCGGCCAGCTCCCTGGCGGCGGGCACCGGCAGCGGCACCGGGGTGCCCGGTTCCGCGAAGCTCACCCGCGAGCCCGCGTACGGGGCGAGGAGGGCCCGCAGATCGAGCTCGCCCTCGTCCTCGCCGGGTTCCTCCACCTCGACCGAGGCCACGATCGCGCCGTGCGCCTCGTCGCGGGAGATCCGCGAGGGGCGCGTCAGTCCGCTGGAGACCAGGGTGCGCAGCGCGACCTCCTGCTCCCCCGCCATCCGTCCCAGCTCGGCGGCCTCCCCGCCCAGTTCGGTGCCGCGCCGCTGGACCATGGCGAGGACCTGGAGGACCCCGTCGTGGATGTCGCGGGCGAGGCGTTCGCGCTCCCGGGTGGCGGCCTCGATCTCCAGGGCTCGGGCGAGCGTGGCCTCACTGGCGCGGGCCACCTCGACGACGTAGCCGATGGCGATGGAGGCCACCCAGACCAGGAGCACGTTGTGCAGGGTGTCCCGGGTGGGCTCGCCTCGCTGCACGAGGTTCGCGGCGGCGACGAAGCTGGAGGCGAAACAGGCCCAGCGCCAGCCGCCCTTGAGGGCGAAGGCGAGGACCGCGCCCGCGGTCCATATGGAGGGCAGCGTGGGGCCGCCGCCCGTGACGCGGTCGTGGCTGTCGGCGAGCGGGGTGAGCAGGATCCCGACGCAGGCGACGGTGAGGTCGGCGCCCAGGAACCGCTTGGTGCAGCTGGCGGCGTTGGCCACCTTGGGAAGCGTGACCAGGGTCCAGCCCGCCAGGAAGGCGAGGTAGGAGGCCGCGATCCAGGGGCGGTCGAACTCCTTGTAGGCGGAGGCGAACAGCAGGGCCGCGTAGACCATGGTGAGCAGCCGGTAGGCCGTCAGGGCACGCCACAGCGGCTGCTCGACCGACATGCGTACGACGCGCTCGCGCTTCGTCATCTCCCCCACCCCGTACGGGCGGTCCCGCCCGTGTGCTGCTACTTGTCGGTGTCCGCGACGGCCGTTCCGGCCTTCTCGGTGCTCTCGGCCTTCTCGGCCTGCTCCGCCTTCTCGGCCTTCTCGCTCTTCGCGGCGGCCTTCTCCGCGTCGGCGATCTGCCGCTTGGCGGCCGTCGCGTAGATGTCGACGTACTCCTGGCCGGAGAGCTTCATGATCTCGTACATGACCTCGTCGGTCACCGAGCGGAGGATGAAGCGGTCCCCGTCCATGCCGTGGTAGCGGCTGAAGTCCAGCGGCTTGCCGATCCGGATGCCCGGGCGCATCAGCTTGGGCACCACCTTGCCGGGCGGCTGGATCTTCTCCGTGTCGATCATCGCGACGGGGATCACGGGCGCGCCGGTGGCCAGCGCCACCCGGGCCAGACCGCCGGGCTTTCCGCGGTACAGCCGGCCGTCGGGTGAACGCGTCCCCTCGGGGTAAATACCGAACAGCTCTCCGCGCTCGATGACGTCGATGCCGCTCTTGATGGCGGCCTCGCCGGCCCCGCGCGCACCCGAGCGGTCCACCGGGAGCTGGCCGACGCCCTTGAAGAAGGCGGCCGTCAGCTTGCCCTTGACGCCCGGGGAGGTGAAGTACTCCGCCTTCGCGATGAAGGTCACCTTCCGGTCCAGCACGGCCGGGAGGAAGAAGGAGTCGGAGAAGGACAGGTGGTTGCTCGCGAGGATCGCCGGCCCCTCTGCGGGAATGTTCTCGAGGCCCTCCACCCACGGCCTGAAGGCGAGCTTCAGGGAACCGCCGATCGAGAACTTCATTGCGCCGTAGATCAACTCGAAAGCCTTCCTGTGTCTGTCGAACAGACCATATCCCGTGGCCGCACCCGGAGCCGTCCGACGACCCTGGTCGGTGCCACCCCCGTCGCGTACGGTGAAGTCACACAGCGCTACGCACCCCACGCCCCCCTTTAAGGAGACCCTGGTGCCCGTCCTCCCTGGAGCCGAGCCGTTCCGCCACGAGGGCGGAAAGGTCGGCGTCCTCCTCTGCCACGGCTTCACCGGTTCCCCCCAGTCGATGCGGCCCTGGGCCGACCATCTGGCCTCGCAGGGACTGACGGTGTCGCTGCCCCTGCTCCCCGGGCACGGGACGCGCTGGCAGGACATGCAGCTCACCGGCTGGCAGGACTGGTACGCCGAGGTGGACCGCGCGCTGCGGGAGCTCCTCGACAGCTGCGATCAGGTGTTCGTCTTCGGGCTGTCGATGGGCGGCGCGCTGACGCTGCGACTGGCGGCGAAGCACGGGGACAGCATCAGCGGGATCGTCCTCGTCAACCCCGTCAACAAGATCCACGACCCGCTGGCCGTGGCCCTGCCGGTGGTCAAGCACTTCATCCGGTCGACCCCGGGCATCGCGAGCGACATCGCCAAGCCGGGCGCGGACGAGGTCGGCTACGACCGGGTCCCGACCCGGGCCGCGCACTCGCTGCGGAAGTTCCTGCAGATGCTGGACACCGAACTGCCGCAGGTCACGCAGCCGCTGCTGCTGCTGCACAGCCCGCAGGACCACGTGGTGCGGCCGACGGACTCGACGCGGATCCTGGCGCGGGTGTCCTCCACGGACGTCACCGAAACGCTGCTGGAACAGAGTTACCACGTCGCGACGTTGGACCATGACGCGGAGAAGATCTTCGCGGACAGCTACGCGTTCGTCGGAAGGCTGTCGGAGAGCTTGGGCAGGGAGGGGGCGGCCAGCGGTGGCTGAGCACGAGGAGTCCTCCGGGGGTGTCCCCCCGCTGGACGAGGAAGCTGCGTGGGCGGCGATCGTCGCCGGCTACGGACAGGAGCCGGCGGATCCGCCCGGCGCGAGACCGTTCCGGCCGATCGAGAACCTCCTCCTGCCGGAGGAGGACGTGAAACCGGCGGCCGGCCCGGTGCCCCCGGCCGACCCGGCTTCCCCGGCGAACCCGGCCTCCCCGGAACCGCCGTCGGCGGCCCTGGGCAGCTCCGTGGTGTTCGCCCCGGGCGTGGGCGGCGCGATCGGTCCGGGTCCCCGGGACCACTCCCTGGCCGAGCCGGACGACTCCCCGGAGGCCGCGAAGGACGAGGGGCACTTCGTGCCCCCGGAGCCGGAGCTGCCGGAGGCGGACGCGACGTCGAAGTTCGCCTGGCTGGCGGTGGTGGGCGGACCGGTCCTGCTGCTCCTGGCGGTGCTGCTCCAGTGGGAGATGACCTGGTGGCTGACGACGCTGGGCGTCGGCGGCTTCCTGGGCGGCTTCGCGACGCTGGTCGCGCGGATGTCCACGGACGAGGACGAGAACGACGACCCGGGCCGCGGCGCGGTGGTCTGACCTTTTGACGCGGAGCTCGCACCACTCGGCCCTTGCGGGTCTCCTGGGCTTCGCCCCGCTGCGCCGGACTCCGTCCGGCGGTGGGCGGTCGGGGCTGCTGCCCCTGCCGCCTGACGCGGGTCCCGGTGGGCGGGTGCGGCTGGGTCAGCCCTGCGGGGCTGAGTCCCCTACCCGCCCTTCCACCGTTCCCCGGGCACTGCCCGGACCCCCTGGGGCTCCGCCCCAGACCCCGCGCCTCAAACGCCGGCGAGGCTGGAGATGGCCGACACCGGCGAAAATCCAGCCCCTCCGGCGTTTGAGGAGCGGGGGTCCGGGGGCCGGCCCCCGGGAACGGCGCCGCACGAGGGAGCGGGTCCGGGCGGAGCCCGGGGAACGGGCGAAGGGCGGGTAGGGGACCCCGCCCCGCAGGGCCGACCCACCCGCACCCGCCCACCAGGCCCCACGCCGGGACGGCAGTGGCGGGCACGCCGGCCGACCACCGCCGGACGGAGTCCGGCGCTGCGGCGCGAAGCCGGTACGGCCCGCCAGGGCCGCACCGTGCGAGGGGCGCGTTAGGAAGGCGCGGGCAGTCGGAGGGTGGCCAGGACCGGGAGGTGGTCCGTGGCTCGGGTGAGGTCCTCCGGGGTGACTCCGGGCAGGGTGGAGGGGACGCCGCAGGCGAGGACCTGCACCCCCGCGCTGGCGAAGACGGCATCGATCCGCCGCGGCGGCGCCGACCGCACCCACGTGTGCTCCCCACCCCACGGCGCCACCGCCCGGCAGTCCTGCAGGGCCCCCGCCAGCCGGCGGAAGGCGGGCCCGGACGGGCCCTCGTTGATGTCCCCCGCCGCGATCGCGTACGGCACGTCCATCCCCGCGAGCCGCTCCAGCAGCAGCTCCGACTGGGCCAGCCGCTCGGGCCCGTCCAGCGACAGGTGCGTGCTCAGCACCCCCACCCGGACCCCGCCCAGCCGTACGACGGCCGTGGCGAAACCCCGCCGGTGGCGGCCCGGCGTCAACGGCAGCAGTATGTCCTCGGTCCGCTCCACGAAGGCCCGTAGGGAACACAGGAGCAGCGGCCCCGCCGCCGTGGCGCCGCCCGACAGGACCACCAGGTCGCACTTCGAGGCGAGCCGCGCCGCGTGCTTGCGCCACCGGAAGAACCTCGGCGCCTCCTGGACGCACACCAGGTCGGGCGCGCACGCGCGGATCACCCTGGCCAGTGCGTCCTCGTCGTCGCGCAGCGAGCGGACGTTGTAGGAGAGCACCCGGATCACGGCGGAACCATCGGCTTCGGTGCGGGAGTTCGGCAGCTCGGTGAGGTCCATACCCCGCAACATAACGAGACTGCCCGCCGCACCCCAGAGGGCGCGGCGGGCAGTCCGTCGCTACGGGTTGTCGCAGGGCGGCGGGCCTCAGCCCTGGCGGGCCAGGTCCGCCGCTCCGACCAGACCGGCCTTGCCGCCCAGCTGGGCGGCGAGCACCTGCGCGTGCGGACGCCACGCGCCGCCGATCAGCCAGCGCTTGAAGGACTTGCGGATCGGGTCGAGGACCAGGTCTCCCTCGTCCGAGACGCCGCCGCCGACGATGAACGCCGAGGGGTCGAAGAGCGAGGCCAGGTCCGCGAGGCCGGCGCCTGCCCAGCGGGCCAGCTCGCGGAAGGAGTCGATGGCCACCAGGTCGCCGGCGCGGGCCGCCTCGCTGATGTGCTTGCCCTCGATGCCGTCGGGGGTGCCGTCGCCGAGCGCGAGGAGGGCCTTCGCGTTCTCGGGGGTGGCGTTGGCGCGCTGCTTCGCGTAGCGGACGAGCGCGCGCCCGGAGGCGTACTGCTCCCAGCAGCCCTGGCTGCCGCAGCCGCACAGCAGGCCGTCGGGGACGACGCGGATGTGGCCGAACTCGGCGGCCACGCCGAAGCGTCCGCGCCGGAGCTTGTTGCCGATGATGATGCCGCCGCCCAGGCCCGTGCCGAGCGTGATGCAGATGACGTCCTCGTGGCCCTGGCCGGCGCCGAAGCGGTACTCGCCCCAGGCGGCGCAGTTGGCGTCGTTCTCGACGACCACGGGCAGGCCGATGCGCTGCTCGACCTTGTCCTTGAGCGGCTCGTGCCGCCAGTTGATGTTCGGCGCGAAGAGCACCGTCGCACGCTTGTCGTCGACGTATCCGGCGGCGCCGATGCCGACCGCGTCGATGGTGTGGCTGGCGCTGACCTCGGAGACGGCGGCGCAGATCGCGTCCGTCACTCCGTCCGGGGTCGGCGGCGTGGGCACCTTGTACGTCTCAAGGATGGTGCCGTCTTCGTCGACCACGCCGGCCGCGATCTTCGTGCCGCCGATGTCGACGCCGATGGTGAGTCCCATTAGTCCCTCGGTTTCCGGTCAAACCCCGCCGCTGTCAACCGTACCCGAGGGAGGCGGGGGTTCAGTCGAGATCGATCCGCTCGGTCGGGCCGTCGTCGCCCTCGTCACGGGGGTCCTTCGCGTTCCCGGCGGCGCTTTCGGGCGTCCCGGCCGTCCCGGCGTTCCCGCTGCCCCAGCCCGGGGTCCGCTCGTCGCGCGTCCAGCGGCGCTCGTGGCCCTCGACGGCGGAGCGGTAGGCGGCGAGCAGCTCCGAGCCCGCCGCCGCGAGGTGGTCGAATACCTCGGGATTGCGCTCGACCACGGGTTTGGCGGCGGTCTTCGCCTGGTTGACGAACTGCCGTACGGCCCCCTGCGCGGCGACGCCGAACAGCGGGTTGTTCAGCGCGGAGACCTTGTCGGCGACGGCCTCGAAGAGCTTGAACAGCTCCTCGGCGGCGGTCCCGGTGCCGGCGCCCGCGGAGGCGCCCTGCTCGGACCTGCGGCGCTCCCGCTCGGCGGCGAGGTCCTCGGCGCAGGCCTCGGCCCAGGCGTCGTCCCCGGAGGAGGGATCGGTGGGACGGTCGGTGGCCTCGCTCATGGCGGACTCTCCTGCGGCGGCGGCTGGGCGTGCGGTACGGACTCCTGCTCCCTCCGACGTTACCCGAACGGCGGTACGCCCCCCAGGCCGCCGGTGCCGCCGGTGCCGCCGGCTACGCCTTCTCGGCGCTCCGGGGCCACAGGCCCGGGTCCGGGGTGAAGCGGATGCGGAGCTCGTCGTCGGCGAGGGCGGCGCCGGAGACGGTGCAGCGGCGCAGCGCCGCCGGCAGCGGAACGATCCTGCGGTACGGACCCACCGTGAGCAGCAGCTCGTCCCCGCGCCGCACCAGCCCGAGCTCGCGCTTCTCCGCGCGGGGCAGCGGGACCCGCCAGAGCAGCACCCCGTCCTCGGCGATCCGGTCCTCCACGGTCCAGGCGGGGCGGGGCGCGATCGCCGGGGCCGGGGCGGGGGCCAGCTCCGCCAGGTCCTCGGGACCGTGCGGGTCCCGGCCCAGGTGGGGTACGGGGAGCACCGGGAGGCTCTCGTCCCCGGCCCACTGGGCGGCGTACTTCTCCTGCTGGGCGGCGAGTCCCGCCAGCCACGGGTCGGTGGATCCGGCGGGCAGCATCCGGTTGGCGACGAGCGCGGAGACGGGCAGCCGGTACAGGGCGAGCCCGAGCCCGCCCAGGCGCAGCGCGGCGTCGGCGGCGGGTCCCGGCTCGGCGACGAGCCGTACGGAGGTGGTGGGGGCCTCCAGGAGGTCCTGCACGGCCGCCAGGTCCTCGTCCCAGCGGGCGGCGGCCTCGTACAGCCACTGCGCGGGCATGGGGACACCGGCGAGCTGGGCCAGTACGGGGCGCAGGGCGCGGGCCGCCTGGCGCTCCGCGGGGAGCAGCCGGGCGAGGTAGCGGCGGAGCTGGGCGGGGAGGGCGAGGGTGGTGATGGCCTGGTGCAGCGGAGGCATGTCGACCACCACGAGGTCGGTGCCGGGCTCGGCCGCGGCCCGGCGCAGGGCGCGGAGCAGGGCGAACTGCTCGGCGCCGGGCAGCTCGGTGATCTCGTCGGTGTGCAGGGGGCGTGCGCCGAGCATCCCGAGCACCGCGGAGCCGCGCTCCTGGAGCGCGACGAGCTCGTGGCGGAACTCCTCGCCGGAGTCGACGCGGGTCACGCGGAGCGTGCCGTGCGGGGTGATCGGCGGGTCGCCCTGGTCGGCGGTGACGAGGACCACCCGGTGCCCTTGCCGTGCGGCGGCCAGCGCGGTGGCTGCTGCGACGGTGCTTCTGCCGGCGCCGCCGGGGCCGGTGACGAGAAGGGTGTGCATGCTGCTCCTAGCTCCGCGTGGCCGGGGATGACGGCCCCTGCCAGCCTCCCACGCCCCCGAACCCCACCCGCTGCGCGGGGCTGGGTCCCCTACCCGCCCTTCCACCGTTCCCCGGGCGCTGCCCGGACCCGCGCCTCAAACGCCGGCGGGGCTGAGTGGGGTGCCCCGGGCGCTGCCCGGACCCGGAAGGACCCTGGGGCTCCGCCCCAGACCCCGCGCCTCAAACGCCGGCGAGGCTGGATGTACCCAGCCCCTCCGGCGTTTGAGGAGCGGGGGCCCGGGGGCTGGCCCCCGGCAGCAGCGCCGCACCCGGCTACGGGTCCGGGGCGCAGCCCCGGGGAACGGTCGAAGGGCGGGTAGGGGACCAAGCCCCGCAGGGCCAACCAAGCCGCACCCGCCCACCGGCCCCCACGCCAGACGGCAGTGGCACCGCCACCGACCCGCCAACGCCGGACGGAGTCCGGCTCAGCGATGCGAAGCCGGTAAGGCCCGCCAGGGCCGCACCGCGCGAGCGGCGCGTCAAGAAGGGGTGCGGCGCGTTACAAACGCTTGCCGGGGCGGCTTTCCACGCGCTTCTTCAGGCCCGCCAGTGCGCGGTCGATGATGACCTTCTCCGCCTTGCGCTTGATCATGCCGAGCATCGGGATCTTGACGTCCACCGTCAGGGAGTAAGTGACCTCGGTGCGCGCACCGCCCGCGACCGGCGCCAGCTGGTAGGACCCGTCGAGCTGCCTCAGCATCTGGGACTTGTCCAGCGTCCAGCTGACCGTGTTCTCGGCCGGCCAGGTGTAGGCCAGCGTGTGGTCGTCCTTGATCGCGCCCGCGTCCAGCAGCAGCCGGACGAGAGAGGCCCGGCCGGCGTCGTCCTTCGCCAGTACCTCGGCCTCCTTCACCTCGCCGGTCCATTCCGGGTAGCGGGCGAAGTCGGCGATCACGGCCATGACGTCGGCCGGGGCCGCCTCGATCGTGATGCTCGAGCTGGTGTGTTCCGCCATCGCGGTCGCTCCTCCGGGGGGAGTTCGAGGAAGTGTGCGGACGGCCCTGGGGCCGCCGCGTGAAGGCTATCGCGCGTCATGACCTCACCACTCCAGGGCCCACGGCCTTCCGGTGGCGGCGAAGTGCCCGACGTTCACGCACTCGGTGGCGCCGATCCGCATCCTGCGGGCGAGCGGCTGGTGGACGTGGCCGAAGAGCGCGTACCGGGGCCGGACCCGGCGGATCGCGGCGAGCAGCGCCCCGCTCCCCCGCTCGAAGCGCCGGGCCACCGTGTCGTAGCAGAGCTCGGGCACCTCCGGCGGGATGTGCGAGCACAGCACGTCGACCTCGCCCAGCGCCTCCACCTTGGCCGCGTACTCCTCCTCGGGCACCTCGTAGGGCGTGCGCATCGGCGAGGGCAGGCCGCCGCCGACGAAGCCGAAGACCCGGCCCCCGATCTCGACCCGCTGCCCGTCGAGCACGGTGAGTCCGGGGCCGGCGTACTCGGACCAGAGCCCGGGGATGTCGACATTGCCGTACGTGGCGTACGTGGGCCGGGGGAAGGCGGCGAACATCTCGGCGTACTGGCGCCGGACGGCGCCCTCGACGAGCCGTTCCCGGTCCAGCCCGGCCCACAGTCCGCGGGCGAACTCCCGGGCCTCCTCGAAACGGCGCGCGGTGCGCAGTTCGACGATGTGGTCGGCGTTCTCGACGCCGAAGAGGTCGGGGAAGATGCCGCGCGAGTGGTCGGCGTAGTCGAGGAACAGGACGAGGTCGCCCAGGCAGATCAGCGCGTCGGCGCCTTCCCCGGCCCGTGCCAGGGCCTCGGTGTTGCCGTGGACGTCGCTGACCACATGGATCCGTGTCCGGTTCTTAGTGCCACCCATAGAGCCACCCATGCGGCCACCCTAGGCGGGCCGGGCCACCGCGGGGAGGGAATCGGCTCAGGCGGCCGGACCTGCGGTTACTTCCGAGTCGCAAAGCGGGTCGACTAATGTCGGCAGGACACGGCCGCGACATGTGACGCAGGGAACATCTGGCCGGTTCCCTCTATCCGGAACCGCCTACCGGTGGGTAACGTCGCGTCGGTCCACATGGTGGCGATGGCGCCCAGAGGAGCAGCAGTCTTGCGCGAGTTCAGCCTTCCGGCCCTGTACGAGGTCCCGTCGGACGGGAACCTGACGGATCTCATCCGCCGCAACGCCGCTCAGCATCCCGACACCGCCGTCATGGCCCGCAAGGTCGCCGGCGCGTGGCAGGACGTCACCGCGACCCAGTTCCTCGCCGAGGTCCGCGCCGCGGCGAAGGGCCTGATCGCGGCCGGCATCAAGCCCGGCGACCGGGTCGCCCTGATCTCCCGCACCCGCTACGAGTGGGTGCTGATCGACTTCGCGATCTGGAGCGCGGGCGCCGTCACGGTCCCCGTGTACGAGACCAGCTCCCCCGAGCAGATCCAGTGGATCCTCGGCGACTCCGGCGCCGTCGCGGTCGTCGTGGAGTCCCCCGGGCACGCCGCGGCCGTGACCGCCCTGCGCGACCGGCTGCCGGAGCTGCGCGAGGTCTGGGAGATCGAGCAGGGCGCCCTGGAGACGCTGAACGCGGCCGGCGCCGAGATCTCCGACGCCGTGCTCGACGAGCGCAGCGCGCTCGCGGGCGCCGACGACCCGGCCACCATCGTCTACACCTCCGGCACCACCGGCCGCCCCAAGGGCTGCGTGCTGACCCACCGCAGCTTCTTCGCCGAGTGCGGGAACATCGTGGCCCGGCTGCGTCCGCTGTTCCGGACCGGCGAGTGCTCCGTGCTGCTCTTCCTGCCGGCCGCGCACGTGTTCGGCCGCCTGGTGGAGGTGGCGGCCGTGCTGGCGCCGATCCGGCTGGGCTGCGTACCGGACATCAAGAACCTCACCGACGAGCTGCAGTCCTTCCGGCCCACGCTGATCCTCGGCGTCCCGCGCGTCTTCGAGAAGGTCTACAACTCGGCCCGCGCCAAGGCCCAGGCCGACGGCAAGGGCAAGATCTTCGACGCGGCGGCCGAGACGGCGATCGCGTACAGCCGGGCGCTGGACCTGCCGGGCGGGCCGTCCCTCAAGCTCAAGCTGAAGCACAAGCTCTTCTCGAAGCTGGTCTACAGCAAGCTCCACACGGTCCTCGGCGGGCGCGGCGAGTACGCGATCTCCGGCGGCGCCCCGCTGGGCGAGCGGCTCGGCCACTTCTTCCGCGGCATCGGCTTCACGGTGCTGGAGGGCTACGGACTGACCGAGTCCTGTGCGGCCACGGCCTTCAACCCGTGGGACAAGACGAAGATCGGTACGGTCGGCCAGCCGCTCCCGGGCTCCGTGGTGCGCATCGCCGACGACGGCGAGGTGCTCCTGCACGGCGAGCACATCTTCAAGGAGTACTGGAACAACCCGACGGCCACCGCCGACGCGCTGACCGACGGCTGGTTCCACACCGGCGACGTCGGCACGCTCGACGAGGACGGCTACCTGGCCATCACCGGGCGCAAGAAGGAGCTCATCGTCACGGCGGGCGGCAAGAACGTCGCCCCTGCGGTGATCGAGGACCGGATCCGGGCGCACGCGCTGGTCGCGGAGTGCATGGTGGTCGGCGACGCGCGGCCGTTCGTGGCCGCGCTGGTCACCATCGACGAGGAGTTCCTCGGCCGGTGGGCCGCGGAGCACGGCAAGCCGGCCGGTGTGACGGCGGCCCAGCTGCGCGAGGACGCGGACCTCATCGCCGCCGTCCAGAAGGCCGTGGACGACGGCAACGCGGCGGTTTCCAAGGCGGAATCGGTGCGTAAATTCCGCATTCTGCCCTCCCAGTTCACGGAGGAGTCCGGGCACATCACGCCTTCGCTGAAGCTGAAGCGGAATGTGGTGGCGAAGGACTTCGCGGACGAGATCGAAGCCCTCTACCGGGGCTAGTGCGGGCCTTCCCGGGCTAGCGCGGGTCCTCGGCGAGGACCCGCGCCATGTTCCGCTCCGCGAGCGCGGTGACGGTCACGAAGGGGTTCACGCCGAGCGATCCGGGGATCAGCGAGCTGTCGGTGACGTAGAGGCCCTGGTAGCCCTTGACGCGGCCGAAGTCGTCGGTCGCGTCCCCGAGGACGCAGCCGCCCAGCGGGTGGTAGGTGAAGTTGTCGGCGAAGTTCTTGTTGTCGCCGAAGAGGTCGTAGCGGTAGATGGTGAAGTTGGCCCGGTTGATCCGGTCGAACAGGCGCTTGGCGGCCTGCACGGACGGGGTGTTCTGGTCCCGGGTCCACTGGAGCTTCGCCGAGTCGCTGGCGGCGTCGTAGGTGAAGTGCCCGCGCTCCGGGTTCTTGGTGATGGCCAGGTACATCGAGATCCAGTGCTCGAACCCCATCGGGAGCGGGGCGATCTCGGCGAAGACCGGGTTCGAGGCGTTGTCCCAGTCGTCGATGCCGAGGGCGGGCATGGTGGCCTGGTTGGCGCCGACCGTGTCCCACAGGTGGTTGGCGCGGGCGGTCATGACGTTGCCGTTGTGGCCCCAGCCGAGGCCCACCTTGTCGTTCAGGGCGGGCAGGGTGCCGGTCTCGCGGGCGCGCAGCAGGATCTCGGTGGTACCGAGGCTGCCGGCGCCGAGGAAGAGCTGCTTGCAGCCCAGTTCGCGGACCTGGGTGACGCGGCCGGTGAGGTCACTGGTCTGGACGGTCAGGACGTAGCCGCCGGCCGGGTCCTGCCGCACGCCGACCACGCGCTGCATGGTCTCGATGGTGACGTTCCCCGTGCCCAGGGCGGCGGCGAGGTAGGTCTTGTCCACGCTCTTCTTGCCGTGGTTGTTGCCGTAGATGACCTCGCCTGCGAGGGCCGATCTGGTGGCGGTGCCGGCGGCCTCGCGCTTCATGTACTCGAAGTCGTAGACGTTGGGGACGAAGGTGGTCCTCAGCCCGGTCTTCTGGGCGTGCTTGCGGGAGATCCGGGCGAAGCGGTACCACTCGGTGGACTCGAACCAGGCCGGGTCGATGTCGTTGACCCCGAGCATGGCGCGGGCCCGGGGGTAGTAGGTGCCGTACATCTCGTCGGCGTCCACCCGGGGCATGACCTCGGTGAAGTACGAGCGCTTCGGCGTGGGCGCCATACCGCCGTTGACCAGGGAGCCGCCGCCGACGCCGCGGCCCACGTACACCGACATGTCCCCGTAGTTCACCCGGTCCAGGACGCCGGGGTACGGGCTGATGTTGCGGTTGACCACGTCCAGCCAGAGGAACTGGGCGAGCGGGGCCTCGGTGCGGTTGCGGAACCACATCGAGCGCTGGTCGGGGGCGGAGGTGGCGGGGAAGACCTTCCCGTCGGCGCCCGGGGTGTCCCAGAGCCGGCCCATCTCCAGGACGACGGTCCGCACGCCGGCCTGCCCGAGGCGGAGCGCGGCGACGGCGGATCCGTAGCCGGAGCCGACGACGATGGCCGGGGCGTACGCGGCGGCCGCGGGCTCGGCGGCCGCCGCGGACTGCAGGCCGATCCGGGTGAAGCCGAGGGCCGCCGCGGTCTGCAGGGCGCCGAGACCGAGAACATGACGACGTGTCAGGTTTGGTGTCATGGCCGCATCATGAGCGGATTCCGCCCAACCGGCCATAACCCGCACTGACACGCTTCTGAGTAACAGTCAGACATGGCTCGACCGTAGGCGGACCCCGCCGCGGCCCGGGCGGTTTGATCAACTCTGCCCGCGATCGGCCGTTGGGCGCGATAATCCCCCCTCCGTACGGAAAGGGGACCCGGCGGCGGGGGTCACGGCGGGGTACTACAGCAGCTCGCGCAGGCGCTCCGCCAGCAGGTCCCAGCGCCACTTCTCCTCGACCCAGGCACGGCCGCGCTCGCCCATGCGCGCGCGCAGGGCCGGGTCCCGGAGCAGGGCGACGACACGGTCCGCGGTCTCGGCCGGGGCCCCGCCGCGGACCACCCAGCCCGTCTCCCCGTCCAGTACGGCGTCCGGAGCGCCTCCGGAGTCGCCGGCGATCACCGGCAGGCCGGTGGCGGAGGCCTCCAGGTAGACGATGCCCAGGCCCTCCACGTCGAGCCCGCCGCGCCGGGTCCGGCAGGGCATCGCGAAGACGTCCCCCGCCCCGTAGTGGGCGGGCAGTTCGGACCACGGGACCGCTCCCGTGAACACCACGGACTCCGCGACCCCGGTCGAGACGGCCAGGGCCCGCAGGTCGGCCTCGTAGGGGCCGCCGCCCACGATCAGCAGGACGGCGTCCGGCAGGGCCGCCAGGATCCGGGGCATCGCCTCGATCAGCGTGTCCTGGCCCTTGCGGGGAACGAGCCGGGAGACGCAGACGACCACCGGCCGGTCCGTCAGACCCAGCCGCGCCCGGACCTCGGCACCGCCCGACCCCGGGTGGAAGGTCTTCTCGTCCACCCCCGGCGGGAGCTGCGTCATGCGCACCGCCGCGCGGTCCGTCAGGGCCGGGGCGATCCGCGAACGGGTGTACTCCCCCAGGTAGGTCAGGGTGTCCGTGCCCTCGCCGATGCGCCGCAGCAGTTGGCGCGCGACCGGCAGCTGCGCCCAGCCCGCCTCGTGCCCGTGCGTGGTCGCCACGATCCGGCGGGCGCCCGCCCGGCGCAGGGCGGGGCCCATCAGGCCCAGCGGGGCCGCCGCGCCGAACCACACCGACGAGCAGCCGTGTTCGCGCAGCAGGCCCACGGCCCGGCGGGTGACCCGGGGGGTCGGCAGCAGCATCGTCGTACGGTCGCGGACCACCTGGAAGGGCTGCTCCGCGTCGAAGGCGGCGGTGGCTTCCCGGCCCTCCGCGGAGTGCTTCCAGGTGGAGGCGTAGACCACGACCCGGTCGGGGTCCAGTCGCAGCGCCATGTTGTGCAGGAAGGCCTGGATGCCCCCCGGCCGCGGCGGGAAGTCGTTGGTCACGATCAGCGTCTTGTCCATCGCCTGCCGACCCTACCGGAGGTCACGGCGGCTCCCCGCGGCCCCGAGGCCCCGGCGGTGCGGAGCCCCCTGCGGGGGGGCGTGCGGGTGCGCAGCCTGCGGAACGGGCGTACGGGCCGCGCGGGCCGGACCGTCGGAGCCGGGGCTGCGCCCAAGGCCCCTGGGGCTCCGCCCCAGACCCCGCGCCTCAAACGCCGGCGGGGCTGAAATTGCCCTGCGGGCAATCCAGCCCGCAGCGCCATCCGTGGCGCAACGTGCAGCCTGCGCCGGCCAGAATCCAGCCCCTCCGGCGCTTGAGGAGCGGGGGTCCGGGGGCTGGTCCCCGGCGACGGCGCCGCACCCTGTGACCGCGGCGCGGGCTAGCGGAACTGCCGGGTCAGTTCCTGTTGCCAGGCACGGGTCAGGGCGGCGGGATCCGTCCCGAGGGCCTCCGTGAGCGCCGTCGGGAGGGACTCCCGGCCGGACTTCTCGTACAGGGAGACCAGTGCCGCGTCCCCCCACCGGCGGGCGATGAGCCGGCAGGCCAGCCAGGAGCCCTCGTAGGCCCGCGCCAGCGCGTCCGCGTCCCCGCCGAAGGCGAAGGCACCGGCCTCGGGGAGCGCCCCCGGCAGATCGCCCTGCCGCACCGCGCGGGCGAGGGCCGGCGCGACCTCGGCCGGGCCCCGGTCGCTGTCGCGGTACGCGGCCCAGTCCGCGAAGCCCTCGGAGAGCCAGAGCGGGGTCCGGGACGTGGTCGCCGCCCGGGTCGCCACGTGGGTGGTCTCGTGGGTCAGGATCACCTGGCGGCCCTCCGCCGTGAGCTGCCCGTACCCCTCCGGGTTCACCACGACCCGGTCGGCGGGCGCCGGTCCCGCCCCGGTCCGCCCGGTGGTGACGGCGCCCAGGCCCCGGTACTCGTCCGCGGGCCGCCCCAGCAGCGCCGCCATCGCGTCCAGCGAGCCCGGCACCAGCACCACCACGCGCCCCGCCCACGGCCGCGGCCAGGCCGCGCTCGCCGCGGGCACCGCCCTGTCGGCCTCGGCGGCGATCGCGGAGAGGGAGCCGGAGCTCTGGCCGGCGCCGCCGAGCACCAGGGCGTGCGCCCCGCGCTCCACGGACACCGGGCCCTGGTCCCACAGCTGGGGCAGGGCTCCGGGGGCGGGCCGGTCGGCGGTCACCGTCCAGGCGCCGCCGTCGCGGGCGAGCTCCACCTCGCGGGCGGAGCCGGCCGGGGCGGCGTCGTAGCCGGTGAGCCGGTAGCGCAGCTCGGCGCGCGCGAAGGCCCGTACGCCTTCCACCCGGACCGTGGAGACCTCGTACGACCATCCCTCCAGCGGGATCGCCGCGAGGGCCGCGGGCGGGGCCGCCGACCAGGCGGCGACGGCCCGCCGGACCTCCCGCTCGGCGGGGTCCGCCGAAGCCGAGGGGGCCCCGGACCCGGAACCGGAAGGAGAACCGGAACCGGAGCCGCATCCGGCGAGCGGTACGCAGAGCAGCAGCAGGCAGAGCAGCACCAGCGGCAGTGCGCGGCGACGCGGCGGACGGCGAGGTGTACGGCCCAGGACCGGGAGCATCACCCGATCGTACGCAGCACAGCTCTCAGGGCCGGGTCACCGAGGAGACCGGCATCATCCCGACCGGGTCGTACCGCACCCGGGCCCCCGGGTACGGGGCGTGCACCACCTGGCCGTTGCCGACGTACATGCCGACGTGGCTGGCGTCCGAGCGGTAGGTCACCAGGTCCCCCGGGCGCGCCTCCGACAGCGGGACCCGGCGCCCGGCGTGCCGCTGCGCCTGTGAGGTGCGCGGCAGGGCGACGCCCGCCTGCCGGTACGACCACACCATCAGTCCGGAGCAGTCGAAGCCGGAGGGGCCGGTGGATCCCCATACGTAGGGCCGTCCCACGGCGGACCGGGCCGCCATCACGGCGGTCATGGCGCGCCCGGAGGAGGGTCCGGAGGCCGCGGGGTCGGGGAGTTCGGGCAGGGCGTCGGGGCGGCCGCCGGAGCGCGAGGCCCGGTCGAAGTCGGCGCGCTCCTGCGAGGGCATCGCGTTCAGCAGCCGGCGGGCGGCGGCCAGCTTGGCGGTGACGGCGCGCTTCTCCTTCGCCACGTCGGCGCGCAGGGCGTCGAGTTCGGCGAGCTTGCGGGAGGCCTCCTGGCGTTCCTGGCCGAGGCGGCGCTGCTCGGAGCGCAGTTCGTCGAGCTGGCGGGCCTGCCGGCCGGACAGCCGGTCGAGGGCGGCGGCCTTGGCGAGGTAGTCGTCCGGGTCGTCGGAGAGCATCAGCTCGACGGCGGGGTCGATGCCGCCGGCCCGGTACTGGGCTCCGGCGTAGGCGCCGAGCACCCCGCGCATGGTGTTGATGCGGTCCTGTCCGCGGGCCACCGCGTCCTGGACCCGGGCGACTTCGGTGCGGAGCCGGCCGGCTCGCTCGCCCGCCTGGTTGAAGCGTTCGGTGGCCTGTTCGGCCTCTTCGAAGAGCCGGTCGACCTGGGCGCGGGTGCCCGTGGAGGGCTCCTGCGGGAGGCCGGGGGCCGCACCGGCGGGTGCGCCCGACATGGCCACCGCTGCTCCCGCCGCGGCGGCGGTGAGGACGGTGACCTTGGTGTTCCGGTCGAGGGCGCTGGGCCCGGACCGGCGATGGGACGCCACGTGAAACCGCTCCCTCCTGCTGGGCGGGACCCGGGTCCGCCCTCCGTGGACGGCCGTGTGCCGGGGTTCCGCGCTGGCAGACAGTAGCCGCGCGGGAGGGCACCGGCCAACGACCTCCGGAGGGCACGCACAGTGACGCCCCGTCGGAGACGCAGGTCACCGGCGGGGCGTGTGGTCAGAGCGGGGCCTCGGAATTCGCCCGGATGGGCGGTGTACGGCGCGTCCGGGCGGGCCCGTGGAGGGCGCGGGCGTCAGCCGCCGATGCGGACTCCGAACTGGAACGGCATGTTGTTGATCGATTCGTACTTGACGCCGCCGCGCGGGTTCGAGGCGTGCAGCACCATGTTGCCGCCCGCGTACAGGCCGACGTGGTGGATGTCGCCGTAGAAGAACACCAGGTCGCCCGGCTGGAGCTGGCTCTTGCCGATCCGGGTGCCGTCGTTGGCCTGCGTGTAGGTGGTGCGGGATATCGACACGTTGGCCTGCTTGTACGCCCACTGGGTCAGACCCGAGCAGTCGAACGAGTTGGGGCCTTCGTGACCGGATATGTACGCGCTGCCGATCTTGGTCTGGGCGGCCGCGAGGGCGGCGCCGGCCCGGCCGGAGGGCTTCACGCTGCCGAGGTCGGGGGCGCGCCCGTCGGCGCCTCGGCTGGCACGGGAGTCCTCTTCCTTGATCGCGGCCCGCTCCTGTGCGGTCAGCGAGTTGAGGAGCGCCTGGGCCTCGGCGAGCTTGTCCGAGGAGATCTTCTTCTTCTCGCCGAGTTCCTTGCGGGTGGCGTCGAGGTCGGTGAGCTTGCCCGCGGCCTCCTGGCGCTGCTGCGCGAGGGTGCGCTGCTTGGCCTGGATCTTCTGGACCGCTTCGACCTGCTGACCGCTCAGCTGCTCCAGGGTGGAGGCCTTGTCGAGGTAGTTGTCCGGGTCCGCCGAGAGGAAGAGCGCGAGGGACTGGTCGATGCCGCCGCTGCGGTACTGGGCGCTGGCCATCGAACCGAGCGTGCCGCGCAGGGCGTTGAGGTCCTGCTGGCCGCGGGCGACCTGGTCCTGGAGCTGACCGATCTCGGTCTCGAGCTTGTCCTGGCGCTCCTTGGCCCCGTTGAACTTCTCGGTGGCCTGCTCCGCCTCTTCGTAGAGGGCGTCGACCTTGGCCTTGACCTCGTCCTTGCTGGGCTTGGCGGGGGCGGCGTTGGCGGCCTGCCCCGAGAGGACCACGGCGGCTGCCGCGGTGACGCCGAGCACGGTGGTGCGCATGCGGGTCGGCTGCTTGGGTCGACGGTGGGACGCCACGAAGGCGAGCTCCTTCTTCCTAGAGCCGCCGAAAACGCGAGAAACAGCTCGGCGACACCTTCGCTGCCACCCCGAATGAGTGAACTACCGCACGAAGGTTTGAGCTGACCCTAGTGACCCTTCTGTGATCAGTTCAAATCCTGTCGGCAAAAAACTCGCTGTCCGACCAGGTTCTTTACCTACAGCGCACGCTCCGTGTCGGCGACTTGACGGTACGTTCCCACGAGGGCCTATCAATTCCGGCATTGGGCCCAGCAGTTACGAAACGCGCGAAAGCCGCTTCAGCAACAAGGCGGACGCCACCGGCCGCGCACCGGCCTTGGCCACCCCGTCGGCGACCTCCCGGTCCGTGGAGACCACGACCACCGGACGGCCCGCCGGTTCGGCGCGCACCAGCTGGCGGATCAGCTCGTCCGCCGTCACCCCGGCCTTGGAGAACAGCACCCGCACCCCGCGCGGCGGCGCGAGCAGCACGGGGGCCGCCAGCTCCGCCCCGTCGAAGACACAGGTCATCTCGGCGCCCGTCTGCGCGGCGAGCATCGACAGCCCGCCCAGCAGCCGCAGCCGCTGCTTCTCCAGCGGCATCGTCGGATAGCCGGTCTTGGTGACGTTGTAGCCGTCGACCACCAGATGGGCCTGGGGCAGCGCCAGCAGCTGGTCCAGCAGCGCCGGGTCGGTCTCCGACAGGGCGCGCGCCGCGATGTCCTTCGGGGTCATCCGGCCCGGCTCCACCGCCTCCACCGTGTCGGCGGGCCGCGTGGAGACCGGCGGCAGCGCGAGCTCCCGCCGCAGTCCCGCGGCCGCGTCCAGCACGGTGTCCAGCAGCAGCCGCAGCCGCATGTCCTCGATGCTGCGCCCCTCCCGGGTGGCCCGGCGCGAGGTCTCCAGCGCCGATTCCACCTCCGCGAGGCGGGACTTGAGCCGCCGGGTCTCGCTCTCCGCGGTGGTCACCCGGGCGGCCGCCTCGGCGCGGATGCCGTCGACCTCCGCGTTGATCTTGCGCAGGGCCGCGTCGCCCCGCTTGACGTCGCTGAGGGCACTGCGCAGCTTGCGCTGAAGCGATTCCGCTTCCTTGCGCGCCGCGTCCAGCTCGGCCCGTACCTGGTCGACACCCGTGCGCTGCAGTTCCCGTACGTGGGCCAGCTCCTCGCGGAGCCGCTCCATCTCGCGGCGGGCCTCCTCGTCGACCCGCTCGGCGTCGGCGCGCTGCGCCTCCTCGCCCGCGGCGGCGACCAGCTTGACCCAGCCGGCCGGCCGCAGCACGTACGCGGCGGCCGCCACGTCCAGCGGATCGGCGGCGGCGGGCGGGGCGCCCGACTCCAGCGCGGAGGCCAGGTCGGCCTGCGTCTCGCGGAACTTCTCGGCGACCCGGCCCCGGAAGACGGGGTCGCTCTCCACGGCCGTGGCCATGGCGTTGCCCGCGAACTTGGCGCGCCGACTCGGGGTGAAACGGGCGTACTGACGCAGCTGCGCCGGGAGGTCCGCGACCGTCAGCCCGCCGAAGGCGTCCGAGACGAGCGCGACGACCCGGCGCCGCACGCCTTCCGGCAGCGGGCGGTCGAGGACCTCCGCGGCGTCGCCGGCCGCATCGGCCGGCTCAGCGCCGCTTGCTGGCTCCACAATCCGTCACCCCTACCGTCATTCACCTGTGGGCGGGGCTCCTTAGGAGTCCGCGCCCGGCCTGTCGACCAGCTCGATCTGGTCCACCGCGTTGCACCAGCGGCAGCGCACCGACTCGATGGTCTCATTGACCACCTCGCGCTCCTCGACCTTGGGCTCCCCGGCGAGGTCCAGGTGGACGTACTCCACGACCTTCGACGAACGGGTGACGTCGAAGCGCGTGAGGTTGCCGCACAGGGTGCAGCGCCACCGGGTGGTGTCGGTCGGCAGGGGAACCGTCATCAGGCCGCTCTCTCCTTCTATCGCTCACATGGCGCAAGCACCGCACCCTCCCGTGTCGTCACGGGTGGCGCGCGCGTGCGTGCGTAGCTCGTAACCCTACGGCCTGCCGCACCCGCTGGTGGGCCCGGCTGGGTCATGCTCGTTCGCATGATCGTAAGGTGGCAGGCCGTACGCGAGGCCGCCCGGGGCCCGGTGGTCACGCACGCGCTGATCGCCGGCTGCTGCGTGGTGTTCGTACTGAGCCCGGCGTCGGGGCTGAACCCGGTCTACGGGACGGGCGATCAGCTCCTGGCCACGGGCACGGCGTACTTCCGGCGCTGGGGCGTGGTCCCGGACGAGCTGTTCACCGGCTCGGGGCGAGCGGCGCTCACCCCCCTCACGGCCCTGTTCGTGCACGGGAGCTGGCTGCACCTGCTGGGCAACATGCTCTTCCTCTACGTCTTCGGGGCGATGACGGAGCGGCGCATGGGCCGGGCGTGGTTCCTCTGCTTCTACGTCTGTACGGGCTACCTGGCCCTGGCCGCGTACGCGGCGGCCTACGCCTCCTCGGACCAGACCCTGGTCGGGGCCTCCGGGGCGATCTCCGCGGTCCTGGGAGCCTTCCTGTACCTGTTCCCGAAGGCACGGGTGACGAGCCTGTTCCCGTTCCTGTTCTTCCTGCCGCTGCGCTTCCCGGCGTGGATCGTGCTGCTGTTCTGGTTCGGGCTCCAGTGGCTGGCGGCGCACCGCGCGGCGAGCGGCCCCGGAGTCGCCTATCTGGCCCACGTGGTGGGCTTTTCGGTGGGCTTCCTCTACGCGTGGGCCCGCTACCGGGGTGGGACTAGAGTGGGTCGACCAGTGACAGTAGGCGAGGGAGACAGCCAACCGTGATCACCGCACTCGTGCTCATCAAGACCAGCGTGGACCGGATCCCCGAGATCGCCGAGGCCATCGCCGCGCTGGACAGCGTCAGCGAGGTCTACTCGGTCACGGGTACGTACGACCTCATCGCGATGGTCCGGGTGTCCCGGCACGAGGACCTGGCCGACATCATCCCCGGCCGCATCAGCAAGATCCCGGGCGTGGAGGCGACGGACACGCACGTGGCGTTCCGCACGTACTCCCAGCACGACCTGGAAGCGGCCTTCGCGATCGGCCTCGACGCGTAGCGGTTCAGAGCACGGGCAACGCCTCGCCCGGCCGGGCGGGGCGATGCTCCTCCAACCAGAACAGGTACCCGCGCAGGTAGCCGGCGAGGTCACCGTCGATGTGGGCGACGTACGCGCGGGCGCCGCCGGCGGCCTCGCGCTCGTACGGGCCGTCCGATACCGACCAGCTCCGCTCCAGGGCGGCAGCCCACTCGCGGACCCGTCCCCGCTCCCGCCACCAGCCGCGAACCAGCTCGGGCGTCCAGTGCGCGTCCCCGTTGCCGCCGTACGCCCCGAGGGGGTCGCACTCGCCCGCGCACACCAGGTCGCGCACCTGCGCCGCAGTACGGGGCTGGCGGTAGACGAACTCCTGGCCGTAGTCGTCGTCGTACATCACGTGGGCGGGCGCGCACATCCGTCCCGTCCAGCAGGTGTCGGTCCCCGCCGTGTAGAACGGGCCCGGAACACTGCGCCAGTCCCGCTTCTCCCAGCCGTCGGGAGCGGCCGCGCTCCAGTCGCGCCGGACCGGCCCCGCTCCCGGGGCCCACTGGGGCAGTGGGTGTCCGACGAGGTCGCGCACGGCCGGTATCGGGTCCCAGTAGGTCATGCCCCGCAGCCTGTCAGACGGCCGGGACGCAGCGGCCCTCTTCGGTGCGGTACTGCCACTTGGCGCCGTCCGCGACGAGCTCCTTGACGGCGCGGACGAAGCGCTCGACGTGCTCGTCGGGGGTGCCGGCGCCGAAGCTGACGCGGATCGCGTTCAGCGACCGCTCCCCCGGGGCCGCCTCCGGCGCTCCGCACTCGCCCTGGGCCTGCGGCTCGCTGCCGAGGAGGGTGCGGACCAGCGGGTGGGCGCAGAACAGGCCGTCGCGGACGCCGATGCCGTACTCGGCGGAGAGCGCGGCGGCGAAGTGCGAGCTGTTCCAGCCGTCGACGACGAAGGAGATGACGCCCACGCGCGGGGCGTCGTCGCCGAAGAGGGACAGGACGCGGACCGCCGGGACCTCGGCGAGGCCTTCGCGGACCGTGGTGATGAGGTGCTGCTCGCGGGCGACGAGGTTCTCGAAGCCTGCCTCGTTCAGGGCCTTGCAGGCGGAGGCGATGGAGTAGACGCCGATGACGTTCGGGGAGCCGGCCTCGTGGCGGGCGGCGGTGGTGTGCCACTCGACGTCCACGCCGCCGTCCTCGCGGCGGGCCACCTTGCGGGAGGCGCCGCCGCCGGCGAGGTACGGGTCCGCCTCCTGCAGCCAGTCCGCGCGGCCGGCGAGGACGCCCGAGCCGAAGGGCGCGTAGAGCTTGTGTCCCGAGAAGGCGACCCAGTCCACGTCGAGGTCCTGGACCGAGACGGGGTGGTGCGGGGCCAGCTGGGCGGCGTCCAGGACGATGCGGGCGCCGTGGGCGTGCGCGGCGGCGGCGAGCTCCTTGACGGGCCACAGCTCGCCGGTGACGTTGGAGGCTCCGGTGACGCAGACCAGCGCGGGGCCGTAGGGGTCGCGGTCGGCGAGGGCCCGCTCCAGGGTGGCGACGGCCTCGTCCGGGGTGCGGGGGGCGTTGAGGTAGGTGACCTGCGCGTTCGTCCACGGGAGCAGCGAGGCGTGGTGCTCGGTCTCGAAGACGAAGACCTGGCAGTCGGCCGGGATCACGGCGGCGAGCAGGTTGAGGGAGTCGGTGGTGGACCGGGTGAAGATCACCTGGTCGGAGGGCCGGCAGTCGAGGAACTCGGCGACCGTGACCCGGCTCTGCTCGAACAGGTCGGTGGAGAGCTGCGAGAGGTAGCCGGCGCCGCGGTGGACGCTGCCGTAGTAGGGGGCGTACGCGGCCACGTCGTCCCAGACCCGCTGCAGCGCGGGGGCGCTGGCCGCGTAGTCGAGGGCGGCGTAGGTGACCTCGCCGCCGGTGACGAGCGGGACGGTGACGTCGCGGCCGAGGACCGGCAGCGGCTCGACACAGGCGGGGTCCACGGCGGCGACAGTGGTGGCGGTGGCGGCGTTCAGGGTTGCGGACATGGCGGTATCTCCCGGCAGGCAGGTCTGAATGGCTTCGGTGTGCCCGTCCGCCGACACGGATATGGCGCTGCGGCCGTTCGGGGTACGGGAGTGCCCCGGAACGCGGATCGGCCGGCGTACGCAGACGTGCTGCCACAGCTGTGTGTGCTGCGGGTACGCGGAAGTGACCCTGTTCCGAGGGGTGAAGAAGGGGCGGAGTCGCCCTATCGCATTCGCTTGCTCACGGAAAACGCTCCTCAGAAGACCAGGACCCCTGGTGTTCGAGGGATCCGCGCTTGCCGTAGACCTCACTGCCTACGACCTGGTCATCACCCGGGGCACCCCGCCACGGAAGGAGGGTTGCCGGACAGCAAGCCGGGGCCTAAACGCTGTCACTCGTGACCTGAGGAGCATCCTGCCACATGATCTTCCGAACGCAAGACCCCGGTCCACATGGCGGACCGGGGTCGTTGCTGGATCTTGGCCGGATCCCGTCGGAACGGGCACCCGCCGGGGAACGGCTCCCCGCTGCTACGCGTTGCTCGCCGCCGCCCAGCGGGCCAGTGCGGCCCGGGCCGCACCCGAGTCCACCGATTCCGCCGCCCGGACGACTCCGGCGGCGAGCTGCTCCTCCAGGGAGCCCGTACCCGGGTCCAGCGCGACCAGGGCCGCCGCCGAGTTCAGGAGCACGGCATCGCGGACCGGGCCGGTCTCGCCGGCCAGCAGGCGGCGGGCCACGTCCGCGTTGAACGAGGCGTCCGCGCCGGCCAGGGCGGAGACCGGGACCAGCGGAATGCCGATGTCGCGCGGGTCGAAGCCCTGCTCCCTGACCTCGCCGTCGCGGACCCACCAGACCCGGGAGGTCGCCGTGGTGGTGAGCTCGTCGAGCCCGTCGTCACCGCGGAAGACCAGGGCCGAGGAGCCCCGCTCCGCCAGCACGCCCGCGACGATCGGGGCCACCCGCGCGTCGGCCACGCCGGTGGCCTGCGCCCGGACCCGTGCCGGGTTGGTCAGCGGGCCGAGGAAGTTGAAGGTGGTCCGGATGCCGAGCTCCCGGCGGGCCGCCGCCACGTGCCGCAGCGCGGGGTGGAACTTGACCGCGAAGCAGAAGGTGATCCCGGCTTCCTCGGCCACCTCCACGACCCGTGCGGGGGTGAGGTCGAGGTTGACTCCCAGCTTCTCCAGGACGTCCGAGGAGCCGCTCGCGGAGGACGAGGCCCGGTTGCCGTGCTTGACGACCTTGGCGCCCGTACCGGCCACCACGATCGCCGACATCGTGGAGATGTTGACCGTCTTGGCCCCGTCGCCCCCGGTGCCGACGATGTCCACCGTCCGGCCCGGCACCTCGATGAGGTTGGCGTGTTCGTACATGGCGCGGACCAGGCCGTTGATCTCGGAGACGGTCTCTCCCTTGGCCCGCAGCGCGACCGCGAAGCCGGCGATCTGGGCGTCGGTGGCCTCCCCGCGCATGATCCGGTCCATGGCCCAGGCCGTGTCGTCGGCACCGAGGTCACGGCCGGTCAGCAGGGCCTCCAGAACGCCCGGCCAGCCGCGGGCCGCCACGCTGTCGCCGCCTGCCGGGGTCACCAGGTTCATGGTCCGCTCCTGCTGCTCATCGAGGATTCCACGTCGAATGCGAAGGGCTTCAGCCTATCCAGCCCCGGGGACGGCAAAGAGCCCCGTCCAGACACTGGACGGGGCTCTCGCCGTGGCGACACCAGGACTGACCGAAATCAGTCCCTCAAGCAGTCATGCGTGGTGCGTACTGCGTGAAGCGTGTGATGCGTGTGAAGCCGTGATGCGGGAGATCAGTGGTGGCCGTGGCCGCTCTGGATCTCCTTGTACTCCTCGACCGTGGGCTTCGGGATCTGGTTGTTCTCCCCGTAGTAGCCCTTGCTGAGCTTGGCGCGGAGCTTCTCCAGCGGCTTCACCTTGCGCTCGACACCGTTCTCGTCGACCGTGGGGCCGATCTCGGCGGGCTCGTACTGGTCGTACGAGGTGAGCGTGTGCAGCTTGCCCTGCGAGAGCGGCTCGTGCACCTCGACGAACTCACCGTGCGGCAGGCGCTTGATGATGCCGGTCTCGCGACCGTGCAGCACCTTGTCCCGGTCCCGGCGCTGGAGGCCGAGGCAGATCCGCTTGGTGATGATGAAGGCGATGACCGGGCCCACGAAGAACCCGATGCGCGCGAACCAGGTGATCGAGTTGATCGACAGGTGGAAGTACTGCGCGAACATGTCGTTTCCACCGGCGATCAGCAGGATGACGTACCACGTCAGCCATGCCACACCGAAGCCCGTACGGGTCGGGGCGTTGCGCGGGCGGTCCAGGATGTGGTGCTCGCGCTTGTCCCCGGTGACCCAGGACTCGATGAACGGGTAGACCGCGATGGTGGCCAGGACCAGCGGGAAGATCGTGAACGGGATGAACACGCCGAGGGCCAGGGTGTGGCCCCACAGGTTGATCTCCCAGCCCGGCATGGCACGGATCAGGCCCTCGGAGAAGCCCATGTACCAGTCGGGCTGCGCACCGGTGGACACGTGGTCCGGACGGTACGGGCCGAGCGCCCAGATCGGGTTGATCGAGGCGATGCCCGCGATCAGCGCGATGACGCCGAAGACCAGGAAGAAGAAGCCTCCGGCCTTGGCCATGTAGACCGGGAGCAGCGGCATGCCGACGACGTTCTTCTCGGTCTTGCCGGGGCCCGCGAACTGGGTGTGCTTGTGGTAGAAGACCAGGATCAGGTGGGCCACCAGCAGGCCCATCATGATGCCGGGCAGCAGCAGGATGTGCACCGAGTAGAGCCGGCCCACGAAGTCGCCGCCGGGGAACTCCCCGCCGAAGAAGAAGAACGACAGGTACGTGCCGACGATCGGCACGGACAGCATCGCGCCTTCCATGAAGCGGACACCGGTGCCCGAGAGCAGGTCGTCCGGCAGGGAGTAACCGGTGAAACCGGTGAACATGCCGAGGACCAGCAGCAGGAAGCCGAAGACCCAGTTGACCTCACGGGGCTTGCGGAACGCGCCGGTGAAGAACACGCGCATCATGTGCACGAGCATCGCCGCGATGAAGATCAGCGCCGACCAGTGGTGGATCTGCCGGATGAGCAGACCACCGCGGACGTCGAAGCTGATTTCCAGGGTCGACTTGAAGGCCTCCGACATCGCGACACCCTGCATGGGGATGTACGAACCGTCGTAGTGCACTTCGTTCATGCTCGGGTGGAAGAACAGCGTCAGGTACACACCCGTGAGGATGAGGATGATGAAGCTGTAGAGGCAGATCTCGCCCAGCATGAAGGACCAGTGGTCCGGGAAGATCTTGCGCATGTTGGCCTTGGCGAGGCTGTAGATGCCCAGCCGGCCGTCGGCCCAGTCGGCTACGCGCTCGCCGGCCGGAGCCTTGCGCTCTTTGGTTTGAGTGGCAGTGCTCATCCGCGCTCCCAGAAAGAGGGACCGACGGGCTCTTCGAAGTCGCCGAGCGCCTCGAGGAAACCTTCGTCATTGACGCCGATCCGCAGCTGCGGGAGCGCGTGACCAGCCGGGCCGAAGATGACTCGGGCGCCGTCGGAGAGGTCGAAGGTGGACTGGTGGCACGGGCAGAGCACGTGGTGCGACTGCTGCTCGTACAGGCTGATCGGGCAGCCGACGTGGGTGCAGATCTTGGAGTAGGCCACGATCCCGTCGTGGGACCACTCCAGTTCCTTCTTGTCCTTGATGTTCTCCGGCTGGATGCGGACGATCATCAGGGCGGCCTTGGCGATCTGCGTCTGGAAGTCGTGCGCGTCCTCCTCCAGGCCTTCCGGCATGGCGAAGGTCAGCGACCCGACGACGATGTCCTCCGGGCGGAGCGGCTCCATCGTGTTCTGGTTGATGAGCATCTTGCCCTTCGCCCAGATGGTCTTGCGCAGCTTGTCCTCGGGCAGCGGGCCCAGGTCGCGCAGGATCACGACGGCGGAGAGCGGCAGCAGGGCCAGCGCACCGAACATCGTGTTGCGGATCAGCGGGCGGCGGCCGATGGCCGACTCGCGCGCGCCGTCCGCGAAGTCCTGCAGGACCTGCGCCTTGACCTCGGCCGGGGCCGCGATCTCGTGGCGCTCGGCGGCGACCTCCACGTCGGACATCAGGGTGCGGGCCCAGTGGACCGCGCCCGCGCCGATGCAGAAGAGGGCCGCGCCGAGGCTCACGCCGAGGGCGAAGTTGAGCGCGCTCACCTTCCCGATGGGGAAGATGTAGACGATCTTGTCGACCGGCAGGATCACGAACGAGGCGATGAAGGCGACCGTGGCCAGCATCGACAGGGTGAACAGCAGGGCCACCGTGCGCTCGGAGCGCTTCGCGGCCCGCTCGTCGATGTCCTGGATCCGAGGCCGGTGAACCGGCAGACCGGGGTCGGCGAACGGGTCGTCCGCCACTGCCACGGCACCGTGGTGCGCGTCGCCCTGCTCGCTCGGCAGGTGCTTCTCTTCGGGAATGTCTTGGCTACTCATGACTTCTTGGCCTTAGCGGTGTGGGCCGCGACCCAGACGGCGACAGCGATCAGCGCACCCAGTCCGAAGATCCAGCCGAAGAGACCCTCGGAGACGGGGCCGAGGCCACCGAGCTTGAGGCCACCGGGGCTGGTCGACTTCTCGCCGTTGACGTGCTGGAGGTACGCGATGATGTCCTTCTTCTGCTTCTCCGGCATGGTGCTGTCGGGGAAGGAGGGCATGTTCTGCGGGCCGGTGAGCATGGCCTCGTAGACGTGCTTCGGCTCGACACCCTCAAGGTTGGGGGCGTACTTGCCGTTCGTCAGTGCGCCGCCCTCGCCGGTGAAGTTGTGGCACTGCGCGCAGTTGTTGCGGAACAGCTCGCCACCCTTCGCGATGTCGGCACCCGCCGGGTCGTACTGCTTCTCGGTCGGCACGATGGGGCCGGCTCCGAGGGAAGCGATGTACGCGGCGAGCTGGTCGGCCTGCGCCTGGGTGTAGATGACGGGCTTCTTCGGCACCTGGGCGCCGGGCTGCTGGGCGGGCATACGGCCCGTCATCACCTGGAAGTCGACGGCAGCGGAGCCGACGCCTACCAGGCTGGGGCCGTCAGAGGAACCCTGACCGCCGGTTCCGTGGCAGCTTGCGCAGCCGACGGCGTAGAGCTTCTGGCCCTCCTCGATGGCGAGGGACTGGACGGTTTCGTCGGCCTTCGCATTGCCCGCGGGCGCGAAGGCGCTGTACAGCCCCCCGGTAACCGCCAGCGCGAAGAGTAGAACGACGACCGCCGCCAGCGGATGGCGTCGTCGTGCGGAGAGCTTTTTCACGGATTACCCCGGTGTCAGGATCTTCTGCGTCGGTGTGTCTGGATGGAGTGCCGGGCACGGGCCCGGCGACGTGTTCGCTACTTGATCAGGTAGATCGTTGCGAAGAGGCCGATCCAGACGACATCGACGAAGTGCCAGTAGTAGGACACGACGATGGCCGACGTGGCCTGTTCGTGGGTGAACCTCTTGGCCGCGTACGTCCGGCCGAGGACCAGCAGGAAGGCGATGAGACCGCCCGTCACGTGCAGACCGTGGAAGCCGGTGGTCAGGTAGAAGACCGAGCCGTACGGACCGGACGAGAGGCTCATGCCCTCGTGCTTGACCAGCTCGGTGTACTCGAACACCTGGCCGCCAATGAAGATCGCACCCATGACGAACGTGATGATGAACCACGTCCTGAGCTTCTTCACGTCACCGCGCTCGGCGGCGAATACGCCGAGCTGGCAGGTGAGCGAGGAAAGCACCAGGATCGTCGTGTTCGTCGCCGAGAAGGGCAGATTCAAGGCCGAAGCCTGTTCTGTCCAGTACTCGGCGCCTGTCACTGATCGCAGGGTGAAGTACATCGCGAAGAGGGCCGCGAAGAACATCAGCTCGGAACTCAACCAGATGATGGTTCCCACGCTGACGAGGTTCGGCCTGTTGACCGTCGGGTGCGCGTGCCCGGTATCTACTGTCGTTGCTGTCGCCACGACCGACATTATGTCGGTCCCTTATCCCGCCCTCACCCCGGGGGGTGCCGTTCGGAGTGTCAGGGGCGTGTGCAAGGCCCGAACGGCCCATCAGATCGCCCTTCGGACGCCCGCCGGCCTTCCCTCGGGCGAGGCTGTGCGAACCGATGTTGACACCGGGTCGGACGGAGTAGCATCCCGCGCAACATCAACGTGATTCACGGGACACGTGGAGGAACGAAATGCGGGCGACTGCGCGGGTTCTGGTCTACAGCGACGACGCGGGCACCCGGGAGCAGGTGCGGCTGGCGGCCGGGCGCAGGCCGGCCGCCGACCTGCCGCCGGTGGAGTTCCTGGAGTGCGCCACGCTGCCGGCCGTCCTGAAGGAACTGGACGCGGGCGGCATCGACGTGTGCGTGTTGGACGGCGAGGCGGTTCCGGCCGGGGGCATGGGCGTGTGCCGGCAGATCAAGGACGAGATCTTCCAGTGCCCGCCCGTACTGCTCCTGATGGGGCGTCCGCAGGACGCCTGGCTGGCCACCTGGAGCCGCGCGGACGCCGCCGTCACCCTTCCGGTTGATCCGGTGGACTTCGCGCAGGCCCTGGCGGGTCTGCTGCGCGCACGGCTCTCCCCGGCGGCGTAGCGGGGGCTGTGCGCCCCGCACAGCGCCTTACCGGCGCATACCGGGGCACGGGTGCCCGTACGGTCCGTACGGGCACCCGTGCCCCGGTTGTGGCCCCTCCGGGCCCTCGCGCCTCTCCCGGCGCTCCCGGCCCGGCGGTTACACCTGCGGGCGCAGGCGCGCCTGGTCGACCGGACTGCGGCCTTCCTGGGTGCCCTTGAGGAGGGCGCTGCCCTCGCGCCAATCCTTCCAGTCCATGTTCCAGTCGCCGTAGCCGTTGCCGAAGGTGTCCATGTCGTCGCCGATGCTGTTGATGACGCGGACGATGTCGCCTTCGGTGATGTTCTCGTAGAACCAGGCGGCGTTGCCCGTGCTCATGCCGGTGCAGCCGTGGCTGACGTTCTCGTAGCCCTGGGAGCCGACGGACCACGGCGCGGCGTGGACGTATTCACCGCTCCAGGTGACGCGGGTCGCGTAGTAGACGGGCAGGTTGTAGTACTCGCTGCCGCCGATGCCCACGGTGTCTCCGCGCATCTGGACGTAGTACTGCTTGCCGAGGACCACCTTGACGCCGTTGCGGGTGGAGAAGCCCGGCTTTCCGGTGGTCACCGGGATGGAATTGATCACTTCCCCGTTGCGCTTGAACGTGAGCCAGTGCGAGGAGGCGTCCGTGGTGACCTCGACGCGGTCGCCGATCTCCAGCTTCAACGGCTTGGAGGCGGCGCCGTGCAGGTCGTCGGAGATCTTGATGCCCTCCAGGTTGCTCCGGACGGACACGGTGGTGTTGGCGGGCCAGTACTCCTTGGGCCGGTAGTGGAGCTTCTTGTCGTCCACCCAGTGCCAGGCGCCCACGGCCTCCGGCGGGGCGTCGACGACCAGGCCCCGCTCGATGACGGCGCGCGCGGCCTTGTCCTTCACGGGTTCGTTGAGTTCGGCCGTGAGGGGCTGTCCGACGCCGTACTTGCCCTCGTCCGGGCCGAATTCGACCTTGAGGACCTTCTGCGCCGGGGTGGTGTCGAAGGTGAGCGTGCGCTGCCCGGGGGCGCCCCGCTCGTCCTCGGTGCTCACGAGGACGGTGTAGCGGACGCCGGCGGCCATCGGGGCGGTGCTGTGCCAGCGGTCGCCCGAGGCGGACAACTCGCCCGCCAGGCGGCGTCCGTGGGTGTCCACGGCGCTCACGTCGGTGATCCGGCCGTCGCCGCTCTTGGCGGTGACCTCCAGGGGCTTGTCCGGGTCGACCGGGCGGCTGCCGGTGGGGTGGTTGAGGGCGACTTGGTCGCCCGCGTCGTAGGGGCGGGCGGACAGCGGGTTGTCGTCGCCCGACCCGCATGCGGTGGCGCCGGCCCCGAGGGACGCGACCAGCAGGGAGCAGCCGATAACCGTCCAAAGACGCGGTGACTGGTTCATGGAGCCAACGCTATGAAGATATGACAATTACGGCGCGCGGGGTGACTGCAAACGAGGGGCCCGGACTCCTCCATTGGAGGTGTCCGGGCCCCTGGTCTCACGCGGTGGCCGCCACCGTGGGTGGCAGCGCGGGTGCGGCTACTGGTTCTGGTTCTCGCCGCGGTAGTACTCGTACACCCAGCCCCACAGACCGATCAGGATCAGCGGCGCCGAGAAGTACATCAGCCACCAGCCGAAGACGACGCCCATGAAGGCGAAGGCGCCACCGATGGCCAACGAGAGCGGCTGCCAGCTGTGCGGGGAGAAGAACCCCAGCTCGCCCGCCTCGTCGGCGACGTCGGCCTCCAGGTTGTCCTGGGCCATCTCGTCCACGCGCGCGGCCGTGAAGGCCAGGTAGTAGCCGATCATGGCGCTCAGGCCGAAGCCCAGTGCGAGCGCGGTGGTGCCGACCGGCTCCTTCGACCACACGCCGTACACGACGGTCATGATCAGGATGAAGGCGGCGAGCCACAGGAACATCCTGCCCTGGATCTTCACTTGCCGGCCTCCTTGCCACCAGCGACGGCCTTGGCGGCCACGGAGTGGTCCTCAAGGTGGTCGAGGGCCGCGATCTCGGGGTGGTGCAGATCGAATGCCGGGGATTCGGACCGGATCCTCGGCAGGGTGAGGAAGTTGTGCCGCGGCGGCGGGCAAGACGTCGCCCATTCGAGCGAACGGCCGTAGCCCCACGGGTCGTCGACGTCGACCTTCTTGCCGTACTTCGCCGTCTTCCAGACGTTGTACATGAAGGGGAGCATCGACAGGCCCAGCAGGAACGAGCTGATCGTCGAGATCGTGTTCAGCAGCGTGAAGCCGTCCGCCGCGAGGTAGTCCGCGTAACGACGCGGCATGCCCTCGGCGCCCAGCCAGTGCTGCACCAGGAAGGTGCCGTGGAAGCCGATGAACAGCGTCCAGAAGGTGATCTTGCCGAGGCGCTCGTCCAGCATCTTGCCCGTGAACTTCGGCCACCAGAAGTGGAAGCCCGCGAACATCGCGAAGACCACGGTGCCGAAGACGACGTAGTGGAAGTGCGCGACGACGAAGTACGAGTCGGAGACGTGGAAGTCCATCGGGGGCGAAGCCAGGATGACGCCGGTCAGGCCACCGAAGGTGAAGGTGACCAGGAAGCCGATCGTCCAGAGCATCGGGGTCTCGAAGGACAGGGAGCCCTTCCACATGGTGCCGATCCAGTTGAAGAACTTCACACCGGTCGGAACCGCGATGAGGAACGTCATGAAGGAGAAGAACGGCAGCAGTACACCGCCGGTGACGTACATGTGGTGGGCCCACACGGTCACCGAAAGGCCGGCGATCGAGATCGTCGCGGCGATCAGGCCGATGTAACCGAACATCGGCTTGCGCGAGAAGACCGGAATGATCTCGGAAACGATTCCGAAGAACGGCAGCGCGATGATGTACACCTCTGGGTGTCCGAAGAACCAGAAGAGGTGTTGCCACAGCAGGGCGCCGCCATTGGCCGCGTCGAAGATGTGCGAGCCGAACTTGCGGTCGGCCTCCAGCGCGAAGAGCGCGGCGGCCAGGACCGGGAAGGCGAGCAGGACCAGAACACCGGTCAGCAGCACGTTCCAGGTGAAGATCGGCATGCGGAACATCGTCATGCCGGGGGCGCGCATGCAGATGATCGTGGTGATGAAGTTGACCGAACCGAGGATCGTGCCGAAGCCCGAGAAGGCCAGACCCATGATCCACATGTCGGCGCCGATGCCCGGCGACCGGACGGCGTCCGACAGCGGGGAGTAGGCGAACCAGCCGAAGTCGGCGGCACCCGAGGGGGTGACGAAGCCGGCCACGGCGATGGTCGAACCGAAGAGGTACAGCCAGTACGCGAACATGTTCAGCCGCGGGAACGCCACGTCGGGCGCGCCGATCTGCAGCGGCATGATCCAGTTCGCGAAGCCCGCGAACAGCGGGGTGGCGAACATCAGCAGCATGATCGTGCCATGCATGGTGAACGCCTGGTTGAACTGCTCGTTCGACATGATCTGCGTACCCGGACGGGCCAGCTCGGCGCGCATGAAGAGCGCGAGGAGGCCGCCGATGAGGAAGAACACGAACGACGTGAGCAGGTACATCGTGCCGATGGTCTTGTGGTCGGTAGTGGTCAACCACTTCACGACGACATTGCCCGGCTGCTTGCTCCGTACCGGCAACTCGTTCTCGTACGAGTCGGCCTCGGCACCCTGAGGCTGGTTGAGGATGCTCACAGTTTGTTCACCTCAGCATTGCGGGCCGGGTCGGTCTGCTGGATGCCGGCCGGGAGGAAGCCGGTCTGACCCTTCTCCGCGAGCTCCTTCAGGTGCGCCTTGTACGCCTCCGGGGAGACGACCTTGACGTTGAAGAGCATTCGGGAGTGGTCGACACCGCAGAGCTCGGCGCACTTGCCCATGAAGACGCCCTCTTCGGTCGGGGTGACCTCGAAGACGTTGGTGTGCCCCGGAATGACGTCCTGCTTGAACAGGAAGGGGACCACCCAGAAGGAGTGGATGACGTCGTTCGACGACAGGATGAAGCGGACCTTCTCACCCTTCGGCAGCCAGAGCGTCGGGCCCGGGTTGCCGGTCTCCGCGTTCCGGTCGGCCGGGACACCCTTGGTGTAGACGCCTTCGGCGCCCGCCGGGAAGTCCTTGGTGTAGCGGTCCGGGATCGTGGCGAGTTCCTTGGGAACCTCGCCCGCCTTCGGAGTCGCCGCATCGCCGTCGACGTTCTCGACGTAGTTGAAGCCCCAGCTCCACTGGTAGCCGATCACGTTGATCGTGTGAGCCGGCTTGGCGGAGAGGGAGAGCAGCTTCGACTCGTCGCGCGCGGTGAAGTAGAAGAGCACCGAGACGATGATGAGCGGGACCACGGTGTACAGCGCCTCGATGGGCATGTTGTACCGGGTCTGCGGGGGAACCTCGACCTTGGTCCGGCTACGCCGGTGGAAGATGACGCTCCACATGATCAGGCCCCACACGAGGATGCCGGTGATCAGAGCGGCCGCCCAGGACCCCTGCCACAGGGAGAGGATGCGAGGCGCCTCTTCAGTGACCGGGGTGGGCAATCCGAGGCGGGGGAAGTCTTTCCATGTATACGAGCAACCAGTGGCGGTCGCCAGGACCACGCCCGCAGTCAGCGCCTGCAGCAGCTTCCGCCGCATCGGGCGCCGCGGCGAGCGGTCGGAGCCGTAGGGACTCACGTAGCGCCTTCCCGAGAGTCTCGGCCCGCGCGGCCGGCCGCGGCCGCATTCGGGTCGGTCGCCGGCCCTGACGCAGGCAGGGGTTTGGATGTTTATGCGGACCAAACCCTACTGGACGCTATTTGGGGTCGCGCGGGGAGGGTGCCCAACGCGCCGTTACTGACCCCGAAGGGATGGATCCGCCGTACGGGGGACGGCCCAACGGGCCCCGAATGGCGGGGTCCCGGCGGCATCTGACGGCAGTTCGACGACAGGCCCGAAGCCGGTCGCGGCGTCGGCGTGGCGGCCGGTTAGCGTGACCGGATGCCGTACTTCGACACCGCGTCCGCCGCCCCGCTGCACCCCGTGGCCCGGCAGGCGCTCCAGGCCTCCCTTGACGAAGGCTGGGCCGACCCGGCCCGGCTGTACCGCGAAGGGCGCCGGGCCCGGTTGCTGCTCGACGCGGCGCGGGAGGCGGCGGCCGAGTCGGTGGGCTGCCGCCCCGACGAGCTCGTGTTCACTCCTTCGGGGACGCACGCGGTTCACTCGGGCATGGCCGGGGTCCTGGCGGGCCGTCGGCGCGTCGGCGGGCATCTGGTCGTATCGGCGGTGGAACACAGTTCCGTCCTGCACGCGGCGGAGGTCCACGCGGCGGGCGGCGGGCGGGTGGAGGAGGTCCCGGTGGACCGGTTCGGCCGCGTCTCCCCCTCCTCCTACGGGGAACTCCTGGGGTCCTCCACCGCGCTGGCCTGTCTCCAGTCGGCCAACCACGAGGTGGGCACCGTCCAGCCCGTGGCGGAGGTCGCCGACGTGTGCGCCGCCGCCGGGGTGCCGTTGCTGGTGGACGCCGCGCAGTCGCTGGGCTGGGGGCCCGTCTCCGGGAACTGGTCCGTGCTGTGCGCGAGCGCCCACAAATGGGGCGGCCCGGCCGGGGTCGGCCTGCTGGCGGTCCGCAAGGGAGTGCGCTTCGCCCCCCAAGGCCCCGCCGACGAAAGGGAGTCGGGGCGCTCCCCCGGCTTCGTCAACCTCCCCGCGGTGGTCGCCGCGGCGGCCTCCCTGCGGGCCGTACGCGCCGAGGCGGAGGCGGAGTCGGCCCGCCTGCGGATCCTGGTGGACCGGCTGCGGCGGCGGGTGGCCCGCCTGGTGCCGGACGTGGAGGTGGTGGGCCATCCCGACCTCCGGCTCCCGCACCTGGTCACCTTCTCCTGCCTGTACGTGGACGGGGAGACCCTGCTGCACGGGCTGGACCGGGCCGGCTACTCCGTCTCCTCCGGCTCCTCGTGCACCAGCTCGACGCTGACGCCGTCCCATGTCCTGCGGGCCATGGGGGTGCTGTCGGAGGGAAACGTACGGGTGTCCCTGCCCGCCGGTACGACGGCCGCGGAGGTCAACGGCTTCCTGGAGGTGCTGCCGGGGCTGGTGGCGGGGGTGCGCGAGCAACTCGGCGTGGTGGAGGCGGTGATGGCCGTCGATCCGGAGGCGGAGTCCCTGGAGCTGGACACCCTCGGTCTGCGGTGTCCGCAGCCGGTGATCGAGCTGGCCCGCGCCATCGGGCGCGTTCCGGTGGGTGGCACGGTGACCGTCCTGTCGGACGACGAGGTCGCGCGGCTGGACATTCCGGCGTGGTGCGCGATGCGGGGCCAGACCTACGTGGGCGAAGCCCCGCGTCCCCTCGGTACTGCGTACACGGTCCGCCGGGCGGTCTGACCCCGGGTCGCGTCGGGGGCTGCCCTGCGGGGGCTGTCCCCTACCCGCCCTTCCACCGTTCCCCGGGCTGCGCCCGGACCCCCTGGGGCTCCGCCCCGGACCCCGCGCCTCAAACGCCGGCGAGGCTGGATTTCGCCCGCCGGGGCTGGATGATGCCGCGCAGCGGCAATCTCAGCCCGTCCGGCGTTTGAGGACCGGGTCCGGGCAGAGCCCGGGGAACGGGCGAAGGGTGGGTAGGGGACTTCGCCCCGCAGGGCCCACCCACCCGCACCCGTCCACCGGGCCGCGAGGGGCTACGCCGGGAGGTGGGACTGGACTTCCGCCGCCGCCTCGTCGCCGTAGGCCTTCGTGAAGCGCTCCATGAAGTGGGCGCGGGCCAGGGTGTACTCCTGGGTGCCGAGGGTCTCGATGACGAGGGTGGCCAGCATGCAGCCGACCTGCGCGGCCCGCTCCAGGCCGACGCCCCAGCCCAGACCCGTCAGGAAGCCCGCACGGAACGCGTCGCCGACGCCCGTCGGGTCGACCTTCGCGGTCTCCTCCGGGCAGCCGACCACGATCGGGTCGTGGCCGAGCCGCTCGATGCGGACGCCGTTCGAGCCGAGCGTGGTGACCCGGGTGCCGACCTTCGCCAGGATCTCCGCGTCGGTCCAGCCGGACTTCGCCTCGATGAGGCCCTTCTCGTACTCGTTCGAGAAGAGGTACGTCGCACCCTCCATCAGGGTGCGGATGTTGTCGCCGTCCATCCGGGCGATCTGCTGCGAGAAGTCCGCCGCGAACGGGATCTCCCGCGTGCGGCACTCCTCCGTGTGGCGCAGCATCGCCTCGGGGTCGTCCGCGCCGATCAGGACGAGGTCCAGGCCGCCGACCCGGTCCGCGACCGCCTTCAGCTCGATCAGGCGGGCCTCGCTCATCGCGCCCGTGTAGAAGGACCCGATCTGGTTGTGGTCCGAGTCCGTCGTGCAGACGAAGCGCGCGGTGTGCAGGACCTCGGAGATCCGCACGGACTGGGTGTCGACGCCGTTGCGGTCGAGCCAGGCGCGGTACTCGTCGAAGTCGGAGCCTGCGGCTCCGACGAGGATCGGCCGGGCACCGAGCTGCCCCATGCCGAAGCAGATGTTCGGGCCGACGCCGCCGCGCCGCACGTCGAGGTTGTCGACGAGGAAGGAGAGGGAGACCGTGTGCAGCTGGTCCGCGACCAACTGGTCGGCGAAGCGGCCGGGGAAGGTCATGAGGTGGTCGGTGGCGATGGAGCCGGTGACTGCGATACGCACGGCGTGGACGCTCCTGCGAGGGAAGGCAAGGGGACAGTCAAAACTACCCGCTCGGCAGCCCGGAGGCCGACCGGCAGAAACTACCCCGTAGTAGCTCTTTCTTCCCTCGCGGTGCCGTGCCTACCGTGCCCCATGACCTACACCGATGGCTTCGGGCACGTCCAGACCTCCGGAAACACGGCGGGCACCGAGTTCGAACAGCTGCTGGGCGACTGCGCCCGGATGGCACCGCATTGGCCGGTTCCCGCGGATCCGCGGCCGGATCGGGTCGCTCCCTCGCAGATCATCGGGATCCGCGTCCCGGCGGCCTCGGCCCGTCTCATCGCCTCCACGGCGGTCTACGGCTACTAGACCGTCCCTCCGGACCCGGACGGAACCGGATCCGCGTCTGTTCCGTCACACCCGCATCACCCCCTGCGGGACGGGCAAAGGAGCGATGCGGTGACCAGCGAACACCCCGATCATTTGGATGCACCCGATGTGTCCGAGACGCCCGAGGTGCCCGGCACTCCGGGCATCCCCGGTGCTCCCGGTGCGTCACGTGGCACGCGACGGCGGCAGGTCTGGGCCGTCGCTTCGATCGCGGCCGCCGTCCTGCTCACCGGCGGCGGCACCGCCATCTGGGCGTCGACCGCCTCCGGCGAGGGGCGTACGGGCGACAGCGCGGCCTCCGCGCCCCGCGCGCAGGCCACTCCGCCCGGGCCCGGCATCGCCCCGGGCGAGCCCGACCCGTCCGGCGGCGGGGTCACGTACACGGCCGACGTCCCCCTCCCGGAGGGCCCGGCCACCGCGCCGGCCTTCGCGGCGGGCGGTGAGGTGACCTCCGCCGAGGTGGCCCGGCTCGCGACGGCGCTGGGGATCTCCGGCGCGCCCCGGCTCACCGGGGAGACCTGGCAGGCCGGGGAGAGCGCGGACGGCTCCGGGCCCCGGCTCACGGTGAACCTGAAGGCTCCCGGTACCTGGAACTTCTCCCGCTTCCAGGTCGGCGGCACCGGGGACGACTGCGTGCGCGGCAAGGACACCTGCGGCCCCGCCACCCTCCCCCAGGACCTGGGTCAGGAGCACGGCGGCACCACCGGGACGCCCGTCTCCGAGGAGGCCGCCAAGGCCGCCGCCGCGCCCGTGCTGGCGGCCGTGGGGCAGAGCGCGGCCGCGCTCGACGCGCGGCTAGCGCAGGGCTCCGTACGCGTGGTGACGGCCGACCCGGTGTTCGGCGGCCTGCCCACGCAGGGCTGGTCCACCCGGGTCGGCGTCGGGGCGGACTCCAAGGTGGTGTCGGGCAGTGGCGAGCTGAAGGCTCCGGCGCGGGCCGCCGAGCAGCCGGTGATCGGCGCCGTCGACGCGCTGGCCCGGCTCAACGACAAGGCGCGGGGTTCCGGCGCCACGGACCCCGGCCCGAGCGGCTGCGCCACGAGCGTCCCGCTGACTCCGGACTCCCCGGACGGCGCCACGGACACGCTGCCGTGCAACCCGGACCCCCGGCCGATGAAGCCGACGCGGACCGAGTCGGTGCGGGGCGCCGAGCTCGGGCTGGTTCCGGGCACGGTCGACGGGGCCCGCGGCCTGGTGCCGGGCTGGCTGTTCGAGGTGGCCGGCAAGGACGGCGGCCCGGGCCACACGGTGGCCCAGTCGGCGGCCCTGACCGAGGAGACTCCCCCGATCGACCTGCCCACCCCGGTCGACCCGCCCGCGAAGGGACAGACCGTGCCCGGTTTCTCGTACGCCGCGGCCGACCGGACGCTGACCGTGAACTTCTGGGGCGGGGTGTGCAGCACGTACGCCCTGGAGGTCCGGGAGCAGCCCGAGTCGGTGATGGTGAGGATCACGGACACCCCGAACAAGCCGGGGCAGGCCTGCATCATGCTGGCGCAGGAGATGACGGTGACGGGCACGCTCCAGCAGCCGCTGGGCGACCGCAAGGTGATCGACGCGACCACGGGCAAGGCCGTCCCCCGCCAGTAGGCGCCGGGACGCACGAGAGGGGCCCGGCCGCGGATGTCCGCGGGCGGGCCCCTCTCGTCTGCCCTACGGGCCCGGCCGGGCCCGTAGGGCCGTCGGGGCTGTCAGGGCGTCGCCTGGCTTAGCTGAAGGAGTCGCCGCAGGCGCAGGAGCCCGTGGCGTTCGGGTTGTCGATCGTGAAGCCCTGCTTCTCGATGGTGTCGACGAAGTCGATCGACGCGCCGTGCAGGTACGGGGAGCTCATCCGGTCGGTGACGACCTTCACACCGTCGAAGTCCTTCACGACGTCGCCGTCGAGGGAGCGCTCGTCGAAGAAGAGCTGGTAGCGCAGGCCGGAGCAGCCGCCGGGCTGGACGGCGACGCGCAGCGCCAGGTCATCGCGGCCTTCCTGCTCCAGGAGGGTCCTGACCTTGTCGGCGGCGGCGTCGGACAGGAGGATGCCGTCGCTCACGGTGGTCTTTTCGTCCTGTACGGACATCTGCATTCACTCCCGAAGTGGGCGGCTCCCCGCCGGGAGCGGGGAAACGTCGGACTCTTGCCGTCGGTGGCAACGAGCGGGACCGCGGATTCATTCCGGGACCCGACGCGTGTTTCAGAAATTCCATGCTCGCACACCGCCGCGCGGTGGTGTGTCCCCGCGAGGCGGCGGCGACGGACGGGCGAATTCGTCACATCGACACTATCGGCATCGTCAAAGTGACGTGAAGCAGTTATGATAGATAGCGTCAAATAGACGAGAAGTCGAAGCTACGGCTTCAGAGTGGCTTCAGAAGTCCCTTGTCGAAGAACAGAAAGGGTGCGTGTCGTGACCACCGCCCAGCCTTTGGACAACCAGCCCTTGGACGTCCAGCCGACGCCCCTTGCCTTGCTGCTGCTCGGCCGCGAAGCCGACCCCAAGAGCGAGCGCGGGGTGGAGTGCCCCGGCGACCTGCCCTCGCCGTCGGACCCGGACCTCGTGGCGCGCGCCCGCGCCGCCAAGGAGAAGCTCGGGGACAAGGTCTTCATCCTCGGCCACCACTACCAGCGTGACGAGGTCATCGAGTTCGCCGACGTCACCGGTGACTCCTTCAAGCTCGCCAAGGACGCGGCCGCCAAGCCGGAGGCCGAGTACATCGTCTTCTGCGGCGTCCACTTCATGGCCGAGTCCGCGGACATCCTCACCTCGGACGACCAGAAGGTGGTCCTGCCGGACCTGGCCGCGGGCTGCTCGATGGCCGACATGGCCACCGCCGAGCAGGTCGCGGAGTGCTGGGACGTGCTGACCGACGCCGGTGTCGCCGGAGTCACGGTCCCCGTCTCGTACATGAACTCCTCGGCCGACATCAAGGCCTTCACCGGCAAGCACGGCGGCACGATCTGCACCTCGTCCAACGCCAAGAAGGCCCTGGAGTGGGCGTTCGAGCAGGGCGAGAAGATCCTCTTCCTCCCGGACCAGCACCTGGGCCGCAACACCGCCGTCCGCGACATGGGCATGTCCCTCGACGACTGCGTGCTGTACAACCCGCACAAGCCGAACGGCGGCCTGACCGTCGAGCAGCTGCGGAACGCCAAGATGATCCTGTGGCGCGGTCACTGCTCGGTGCACGGCCGGTTCTCGGTCGACTCGGTCAACGACGTGCGCGCCCGCATCCCCGGCGTGAACGTCCTGGTCCACCCGGAGTGCAAGCACGAGGTCGTGGCGGCCGCGGACTACGTCGGCTCCACCGAGTACATCATCAAGGCGCTGGAGGCGGCGCCGGCCGGCTCCAAGTGGGCCATCGGCACCGAGCTGAACCTCGTCCAGCGGCTGGCGAACCGATTCGCCGCGGAGGACAAGGAGGTCGTCTTCCTCGACAAGACGGTCTGCTTCTGCTCGACGATGAACCGCATCGACCTCCCCCACCTGGTGTGGACCCTGGAGTCCCTGGCCGAGGGCAACCTCGTGAACCAGATCCAGGTCGACAAGGAGACCGAGAGCTTCGCCAAGCTCGCCCTGGAGCGGATGCTCGCGCTTCCGTAGCCCGGTCCGGCGGTCCGCCGCCGCGACGCCCGAAGGGCCGCCCCTCCTGCGAGGGGCGGCCCTTCGGCGTGTGCTCTCGTACGGTCCTCAGACCTTGACCGGGCTCTCGTCCTCCGCCGGGGCGGCCGGGGCCGGGACCACGCTCAGGCGGGCCCGCTTCTTCGCGCTGCGGCGCTCCTTGCGGAGCTCCAGCATCGTGTAGAGGGTCGGCACCAGGAGCAGGGTCAGCACGGTGGAGCTGATGAGGCCGCCGATGACGACCACCGCGAGCGGCTGCGAGATGAAGCCGCCCTCGCCGGTGACGCCCAGCGCCATCGGGAGCAGCGCGAAGATCGTCGCCAGTGCCGTCATCAGGATCGGGCGCAGCCGGTGGCGGCCGCCCTCGACGACCGCCTCGATCACGCCGTAGCCCTGGGCGCGGTACTGGTTGACCAGGTCGATCAGGACGATCGCGTTGGTCACGACGATGCCGATGAGCATCAGCATGCCGATCAGCGCCGGGACGCCGAGCGGGGTGCCGGTGACCAGGAGCAGGCCGAGCGCGCCGGTCGCGGCGAACGGGATCGAGACCAGCAGGATCAGCGGCTGGACGAGCGAGCGGAACGTCGCGACGAGCAGCATGAACACGATCGCGATGGCCGCGAGCATGGCCAGGCCCAGCTGGCCGAAGGCCTCGCTCTGGTCCTGTCCGACGCCGCCGATGGTGGCAGTGGCGCCCGCGGGCAGGTCCAGGGCCTTGATCTTCGACTGCAGGGTGGAGCTGACGGCGCCGGTGTTGTCGCCGACCGGCTTCGCGCTGATGGTCGCGGCGCGGGCGCCGTCGATCCGGGTCATCGCGACGGGGCCGGGGACCTCCTTGACCTCGGCGATGTCGCCGAGCTTCACGGGGCCGACGGGCAGTGCCTGCAGCTGGGCCAGGGTGGCGGCCGGCTGCGCGGACTTGATGACGATGTCGCGCTCGGTGTCGTCCAGTACGGCCTTGCCCGCCGGGTTGCCGCGTACGGCCTGGCCGACGATGGCGCCGAGCGCGGCCTGGTTCAGGCCGAACTCCGCCGCCTTGGGGGTGGCGGTGACCGAGATCCGGGGCACGGACTGGGACAGGTCGCTCTGGACGTCGGTGACGTCCTCGATCTTCGCCACCTCGGCGCGGACCTGCTCCGCGGCCTGGGCCAGGACGGCCCCGTCACCGGCCTTGACGACGACGCTGAGGTTCTGGCTGCCGAAGCCGTCGCCGGCCGCGATGGTGGTCTCGCCTATGCCGTCGATCCCCTTGAGGGCGGTCTCGATGTGCTTCTTGGCGGACTCGGTCTTCCCCGAGTCCTCCAGCGTGACCTGGTACGAGGCCTGGTTGGAGCCCGTACCGCCGCCGAAGGCGGCCAGGAAGCCGGAGGAACCGACCGTGACCTGGTAGTCCTTGACCCCGTCGGTCCCCTCCAGGACCTTCTCGACCTTGCGGCTCGCCTCGTCGGCGGCCGCCAGCGAGGTGCCGGGCGGCAACTGCTGCTTGATGCTGAGGACTTCCTGCTCGCCCTGGTCGAAGAAGTTCGTCTTGAGCAGCGGGGTCATGCCCAGCGTCGCGACGAACACCACGACGGCCACGACCAGGGTGGCGATCCGGCGGCGGGTGACCAGGTCCAGCGCCCGTACGTAGAACTGCTGGAGCTTGCTGCGGGACTCCCTCTCCTCGGCTTCGCGGCGGGCCTTCTCGATGCTCGCGGCGTCCCCTTCGCTGACGCCCTTCGGCGCGCGCAGGAACCAGTACGAGAGCACCGGCACGACCGTCAGGGAGACGAGCAGCGAGGCCAGCAGGGCCGCGGTGACGGTGATGGAGAACGGGCCGAAGAACTGGCCGACCATGCCGCCGACGAAAGCGATCGGCAGGAAGACGGCGACGGTGGTGAGCGTGGAGGAGGTGACCGCACCGGCCACCTCCTTGACCGCGGTGATGATCGCGCTGCTGCGCTCCTCGCCGTAGCCGAGGTGGCGCTTGATGTTCTCCAGGACCACGATCGAGTCGTCGACGACCCGGCCGATGGCGATGGTGAGCGCGCCCAGGGTCAGCATGTTGAGGGAGAGGTCGCGGGTCCACAGCACGATCAGCGCGAGGACGACGGACAGCGGGATGGAGACCGCGGTGACCAGCGTCGAGCGCAGCGAGCCGAGGAAGACCAGGATCACGATGACCGCGAAGGCCAGGCCGAGCAGGCCCTCGGTGGTCAGGCCCGAGATGGACTTGGCGACGGCCGGGCCCTGGTCGCTGACCACGGTCAGGTCGGCGCCGGAGCCGAGGGTGGAGCGGAGCTCGGGCAGCTTGTCCTCGACCGCGTCCGAGATGGCGACGGCGCTGCCGTCCTTGTCCATGGTGAGGACCAGGGCGAGGCTGGGCTTGCCGTTGGTGCGGGTGAGGGAGTCGGCCTTGGCCGGCTCCTGCTTCACGCCCGCCACGTCGCCGAGGCGGACGGCGGGCTTGCCCGGTCCGGCGGTGAGGCGCAGGTCCTCCAGCTGGGCGAGCGAGGTGAAGCCCGAACCGACGCGCACGGTGCGGTTCTTGCCCGCCTCGTCGAAGGAGCCGGCGGGGACGGTGGCGCCGCCCGCCTGCAGGCCCTGGGCCAGGGCCGCGCCGTCGAGACCGGCGGCGGCGAGCTTGGCGTCGTCGGGGGTGACGGTGACCTGGAGGTCCCGGACCCCGTCGACGGTGACCTGGCCGACGCCCGCGATGTCCTCCAGCACGGGGACCACGGACTTGTTCAGCTGGTCGGCCAGCGCCTGCTGGTCCTTGTCGGAGGTGACGGCGAGGACCACGGTCGGGATGTCGTCGGTGGAACCGGCGATCACCTGCGGGTCCACCTCGGCGGGCAGCCGTACGCGGGCCCGGTTGACGGCCTGCTGGACGTCGGCGACGAGCTGCTTGGTGCCCTCGTCGCCGTAGTCGAAGGTCGCCATGATCAGGGCGTTGCCCTCGCTGGCGGTGGAGGTGACGCCGGTGATGCCGTCGACGCCCTTGAGCATGGCTTCGATCGGTTCGACGACCTGCTTCTCCACCACGTCGGGCGAGGCGCCCTGGTACGGCGCGAGCACGGTCACCATCGGCAGGTCGATGGAGGGCAGCAGCTGCTGCTTGAGCTGCGGGATGGCTATGGCGCCGAAGAGGAGCGCGACGAGCGACACGAGGCCGATCAGCGCCCTTTGGGCGAGGCTGAAGCGGGACAGCCGGAACATGGCTATGGGGATCTCTCTGCAGGGACGCGGTGACGTCGACGAGGCATGACGGGCAGCCGTGCCTTCGGGCACGCGCGGGGCCCCTCAGCCTCTCGTGCGCACGGGCGCGCCGACGTCGCCCCCAGGTCTCGTCCTTATCCGGGGCATACCGCGTCCGCAGTAGGCGGGACTACTCCGAACCGCTCGGGACGGCTCCGGACGTCCTCCGGATCTACTCGGCCCTGGGCCGGACCAGTCCCGATTCGTACGCGATGACCACCAATTGCGCCCTGTCGCGGGCGCCGAGCTTGGACATGGCCCGGTTCACGTGCGTCTTGACGGTGAGCGGGCTGACTTCCAGCCGGCGGGCGATCTCGTCGTTGGACAGGCCCGCGGCCACGAGGACGAGGACCTCGCGTTCGCGTCCGGTCAGCGCGGCCAGGCGCTGTAGGTGGGCGGCGCCTCCGGCGGGGGTGTCCCCGGCGCCGCCGCCCTGCGCGAGGAAGGTGGCGATGAGCCCCTTGGTGGCGGCCGGGGAGAGCAGCGCGTCGCCGGCGGCCGCGACGCGGATGGCGTTGAGCAGCTCCTCGGGTTCGGCGCCCTTGCCGAGGAAACCGGAGGCGCCCGCCCGCAGGGCCGCCGCCACGTACTCGTCCACCTCGAAGGTCGTCAGCATCACCACGCGCACGCCGGTCAGTTCGGGGTCGGCGCTGATCAGCCGGGTGGCGGCGAGGCCATCGGTGCCGGGCATCCGGATGTCCATGAGCACGACGTCGGGCCGGACCGTGCGCGCCAGTTCGAAGGCCTGCGCCCCGTCGGAGGCCTCACCGACGACGCACATGTCGGCCTCGGAGTCGACGAGCACCTTGAACGCGCTGCGCAGCAGGGCCTGGTCGTCGGCGAGGAGCACCCGGATGGGCGTCGGGTCCTGGTTCGGGGTCGTGTCCACGCCCTGACCCTACGTCGCCCCGCGCGGCGGGGTCCGGTCGGACGGTCCCCCGGAAGAGACGGCCTAGCCCAGGGCCAGTACGACCAGGGCCGTCGTCGCCGAGACCTCGGCCAGGGCTCCGAACACGTCACCGGTGACCCCGTCGAAGCGGCGCACGCACCGGCGGAGCAGTGCTTCGGTCGCCAGCAGGGCGGCCAGGACGGCCACCGCGTGCTGCGCGGCGGCCGGCAGGCCCAGCGGCAGTGCGACGGCGGCGGACAGGACCAGCACGAGCCCGGCGACGGCGGCGGCCGCCTCGCGCGGGACGACTCCGGCGACGGCCGCGCCCAGCCCCTCGGGGCGGGCCGCGGGGACCCCGTCGCGGGAGGCCAGGGTCATGGCGAGCCGGGCGGTGACGGCGGCGAGCACGGCGGCCAGGGCGCCCCGGATCCAGCTGTCGGCGTACACGTTCGCCAGCGCCGCGACCTGCACCAGCAGCACGAACACCAGTGCCACCACCCCGAACGGGCCGATGTCGGACTGCTTCATGATGCGCAGCGCGGCGTCGGCCGGCTTGGCGCTGCCCAGTCCGTCCACCGTGTCGGCGAGGCCGTCCAGGTGCAGGGCGCGGGTCAGGGCCGCCGGTACGGCGACGGTGACGGCCGCGGCGAGCAGCGGCCCGCCGCCGCAGACCAGGAGGAGCACTCCGGGCACGGCCGCGAGGAGCCCCACGACGAGCCCGGCGAGCGGGGCGCAGGCCATGCCGGTGCGGGCGGCGGGACGGTCCCAGCGGGTGATGCGGGTGGGCAGCACGGTGAGCGTGCCGAAGGCGAAGCGGACCCCGTCGAGCAGCGAGGCGCGCTCCGGGGGCGGCGTCGTGGACGGGCCGTCGTACGAATCTGTCATCGGCGCGAACGCTACCTGCTCGACAGGACCGGTAAGTTACCGATAACACCCCAAATCGGGAGGTGGTGGCATGGGTCACTGGTGGTATCGCAACATCGTGGAGCCCGGGAAGCTCCCGCTGCTCCTCGCGCTGGTCTCCTTCGTCCTGTCCTTCCTGGTCACCCGCATGATCACCCGCATGATCCGGGCGGGCCGGGGGCCCTTCAAGAACGTCACCCCGGGCGGCCTGCACATCCACCACGTGGTCCCCGGCGTGATCCTCGTGATCATCGGCGGCTTCGGGGCGATCGGGAGCGCCCGGCACAGCTTCGGGGCGGGCCTGTCGGCCGTGATCTTCGGGCTGGGCGCGGGGCTGGTGCTGGACGAGTTCGCGCTGATCCTGCACCTGGACGACGTCTACTGGAGCGAGCAGGGCCGCAAGAGCGTGGAGATCGTGGTCCTGACGGCGGCGATCGTGGCGCTGGTGCTGGGCGGCTTCCTGCCCTTCGGGGTCAACGACCTCACCGAGGACGAACGGCACAACCGCGGGCTGGTCGCCATGAACACGGCGACCAACTTCTTCCTCGCGCTGATCGCCCTGTGGAAGGGCAAGGCGCGCACCGCGTTCTTCGGCGTGGTCATCCCCTTCGTCGCGCTCATCGGGGCGATCCGCCTGGCCCGGCCCGGTTCCCCGTACGCGACGAAGTTCTACGCGAACCGGCCGAAGGCCCGTGCCAAGGCGCAGCTGCGCGCCTTCCACCACGACCGCCGGTGGGCCTCGCCTCGGCGCAAGTTCGAGAACTTCATCGGCGGGACCCCGGACCCGGAGCGGAGGGCCTCCAAGAGCGAGAAGCACTGACGCGGCCCTGAAGCCGGAACGAAGGAAGGGCCCACCCCCGATGGGGTGGGCCCTTCCTTCACGTCTCAGCCCGGGATCAGCCCGTCGTCGCTGAGCATCTCCCGCACCTCGTCCAGTGAGGCATCGGGCGCGGGCAGGATCAGCTCGGACGGTTCCAGCGCCTCGTCGGGCAGCGGCTCGCCGAGCCGCCGTACGGCGGCGAGCAGCTCGCCCAGCGTGCGCCGGAAGCCCTCCTCGTCGCCGCTCTCCATCTCCGCGAGCAGTTCGTCGTCCAGCTTGTTGAGCTCGGTGAAGTGGCTGTCCGCCAGCTCCACCTGACCTTCCCCCATGATGCGGACAATCATGACGGGCCCCGTCCTACTGCTTGTCGAACCGGTGCTGGGTCTGCGACTGCTGGCCGGCGCCCGGGGCGCCGCCCTCGATGGCCGACTGCTGGGCGGAGGGGCCGCCCGCCAGCTCGGCCTTCATGCGCTGGAGCTCCAGCTCCACGTCCGTCCCGCCGGAGAGGCGGTCCAGCTCGGCCTGGATGTCGTCCTTGGAGCCGAGGCCGCTCTGGTCGTCGAGCGCACCGGAGGCGAGCAGCTCGTCGATCGCGCCGGCGCGGGCCTGGAGCTGCGCCGTCTTGTCCTCGGCACGCTGGATGGCGAGGCCGACGTCGCTCATCTCCTCGGAGATGCCGGAGAAGGACTCGGCGATCCGCGTCTGCGCCTGGGCGGCCGTGTACGTGGCCTTGATGGTCTCCTTCTTCGTACGGAAGGCGTCCACCTTGGCCTGGAGCCGCTGCGCGGCGAGGGTCAGCTTCTCCTCCTCGCCCTGGAGGGTCTGGTGCTGCACCTCCAGGTCGCTGACCTGCTGCTGCAGCGAGGCGCGGCGGGACAGGGCCTCACGGGCCAGGTCCTCGCGGCCCAGGGCCAGCGCCTTGCGACCCTGGTCCTCCAGCTTGCTGGACTGGCCCTGGAGCTGGTTGAGCTGCAGCTCCAGCCGCTTGCGGGAGGTCGCCACGTCGGCGACGCCGCGGCGCACCTTCTGAAGCAGTTCGAGCTGCTTCTGGTACGAGTAGTCGAGGGTCTCGCGCGGGTCCTCGGCCCGGTCCAGGGCCTTGTTCGCCTTCGCGCGGAAGATCATCCCCATACGCTTCATGACACCGCTCATGGGCTTCGCGCGCCCCCTTCTAGACGGACTGTGCTCCAGGTCACCAACAAGACCCACAGTACGGGCCCTGTCTCTATTACCGCACTGTTCGAGCGGGGATGCGCTCCTCCTCCAGGACGACTGCTCGTCCGCCGTATCAGGCGTAAGGAGTAGGTGCTTCCCTCAGGTAGGACGCCCGCCGTTGCCGGATCGTTCCCCGCCGGGATGGGGCCCGTGGCCACAACCACGTACCCTTGGGTTTTGTGTTTGGTAGCCGATCCTCCAAGGAAGAGAAGGACGCCGCCACCGACAAGGTGAGCGCCGACCTCTCGCAGTCCCGTGACCCTCAGGCCCCGAAGGGCCGCCCGACGCCGAAGCGTGCTGTGGCCCAGTCGCAGCGCAAGGCCGTGGTGGCCTCGACCGGCAACCGCAAGGAGGATGCCAAGCGAGCTCGTGAGCGCCGCCGGGTCGAGATGACCAAGCAGCGCGAGGCCCTCGCCAATGGCGACGAGCGTTATCTGCCCAACCGCGACAAGGGTCCCGTGCGCCGCTACGTGCGCGACTTCGTCGACTCCCGCTTCTCCGTCGCCGAGATGTTCCTGCCGCTGGCCGTGATCATCCTGGTGCTGAGCATGGTGCGGGTGCCGTCCATCCAGAACATCGCGCTCCTGCTGTGGCTCGGCGTCATCGCGCTGATCATCGTCGACTCCGCCGGCATGTTCATCCGCCTGCGCAAGGCCCTGAACCAGCGCTTCCCGGACGAGCCCAAGCGCGGCGCCGTCGCGTACGGCCTGATGCGCACCCTCCAGATGCGCCGGCTTCGTCTGCCGAAGCCGCAGGTCAAGCGCGGGGAACGGCCCTGAGCCCAGGAACGCCCGGAGCGTTCGGCGGGGGTGGCTTCGCGGACGGGGCCCGGCTGTGGCTGGAAGGCCTGGGCGGGCTCCGCAACGCGGTGCGCCAGGAGCTCGTCGGCCGTCAGGTCGACGAGCAGATCGCGCACCGCTTCCCCGTGGGGCAGCGGCTGCGCGTCCTCGACGTCGGCATGGGCCAGGGCACGCAGGCGCTGCGCCTGGCCCGCGCCGGGCACATGGTGACCGGGCTGGAGCAGGATCCGGCCATGCTGGCCGTCGCCCGTGAGGTGCTGGAGGCCGAGCCCCCCGGGATCCGGGACCGCGTCCGCCTCATGGAGGGCGACGGCCGGGAGACCGGTGCGCACTTCCTGCCGGGCAGCTTCGACGTCGTGCTCTGCCACGGCGTCCTCATGTACGTGCCCGAGCCGGACGCCATGCTCGCCGGGCTCGCCCGGATGCTGGCCCCCGGCGGGCTGCTGTCCCTGCTGGTGCGCAACGGCGACGCCCTCGCCATGCGGCCGGGCCTGCACGGTGACTGGACGGGCGCGCTGGCGGCCTTCGAGGGCGTCGACTACACGAACCGGCTCGGCCTGGACGTGCGCGCCGACCGGCTGTCCACGCTGACCGCGACCCTGTCGGGGATCGGCGCCCCGCTGCAGACCTGGTACGGGGTGCGCGTCTTCACCGACGGCACCGAGGCGGCGGACAAGCTCCCCGCCGACGCGGAACTGGAGCGGCTGCTCGCCGCCGAGGACCGCGCCGGGCGGACCGACCCCTACCGCGGGGTCGCCGCGCTGCTGCACCTGTGCGGCGTACGGGGCTGAGCCCCGGGCCGCAGGCCGCCGTGGACACCGCTGAGCCCGGACCCCCGAGGGGTCCGGGCTCTCGCGCACCCTGCCGCGGCAGGTCGGCGCCGGGCCTACCGGTCGGCGCCGATCAGGGCCGGGCAGCGCCGGTTGCGCGGGTCAGCGCCGGTCAGAGTTCTGCGGCCTCGCGCAGGCTCATCGTGTAGAGCTGGACCCCGTTGTCGTCGGACAGCTTCACCTGTTCGGTACCGCCCTCCAGCAGGTCCTTCCAGTACTCGCCGATCCAGGATTCGGCGTCCCCCTGCGTGGTGAACTCCTCCGGCACCACCGACGGGCTCGTCTCACTGCCGTCGGCCGTCTCGAACCGCCACGTCCACGCCATGTCCGCCTCCGTTGCTCGTCCGCTTCTCACACGCTTCTCGCCTTGAGTGTGCCCGCAGACTAACCGGGCGCGCAGCAGTCCCGGCGACGCGGGAGGATCATCCTGTGGAACTCACTCTGCTCGGCACCGGCACACCCGAAGGACTGCCCCGCCCCGGCTGTCCCTGCGCCGCGTGCGCGCTCTCCGTGGGGCCCCGGGCGCGCGCCGCCACCTCCGTGCTCGTGGACGGGGCGCTGCTGCTGGACCTGACCCCCGGGGCGGTCCTCGCGGGCGCCCGGGCGGGGCATTCGCTGGCCGCCGTACGGCAGGTCCTGTTGACCCACCCGCACGACGGCCCCGCCGTCGAGCTGCCGCCGGGACTGCCGGCGGCCGGACGGGTGCCGGACGGGCGGGAGCTCGCGGTGATCTCCGGGCACCGGGTGCGGGCCGTGCCGATGGACGCGCCGGGCACCGGGTACGAGGTGACCGGGCCGGACGGTGCCCGGATGCTGTACCTGCCGCCGGGCGGCGCCCCGGCCGGGACCTCGGGCACCAGCGGGCGGCGCCCGTACGACGTGGTCCTCGCGGACGTGCTCGGCCGGCCGGAGGCGCTGGCGCGCCTGCGGGCCAGCGGGGCGGTGGGCCCGGCGACGGACGTGATCGCCGTCCACCTGGACCACGACACCCCGCCGGGCGCGGAACTGGAGCGCCGGTCCGCCGCCGCGGGCGCGCGGACGGTTCCGGACGGGACCACGGTGGCGGCCGGGGAGTACCGGCCGGCGCCCGAGGTGCCGCGCCGGACCCTGGTCCTGGGCGGCGCCCGGTCGGGCAAGTCGTACGAGGCCGAGCGCCGGCTGGCCGGCTACCCGGAGGTCGTCTACGTGGCCACGGGCGGTACGCGCGAGGGCGACGCGGAATGGGCCGCGCGGATCGGGCTCCACCGCGAACGCAGGGCCTCGTCCTGGCGGACGGAGGAGACCTGCGATCTGGTGCCGCTGCTGGCGCAGGAGGGACCGCCGCTGCTCATCGACTGCCTGGCGCTGTGGCTCACCGACGCCATGGACCGGGCCGGTGCGTGGGACGACTCCGTCTGGGCGGGCGGGGGAAGCAAGGAGCTGGCCTCGCGCGTCGGTGAACTGGTGGCGGCGGTCCGGGCCACCCGTCGGCAGGTGGTGCTGGTCAGCAACGAGGTCGGCTCCGGGGTGGTTCCCGCGACGGCGGCGGGGCGGCGGTTCCGCGACGAGCTGGGGCGGCTGAACGCGGGGGTCGCCGGGGAGTGCGAGCACGTCCTCCTGGTGGTGGCGGGGCAGGCGCTGGCCCTGAAGCAATAGCCGCGCGCGGGACCGTTCAAGCCCTGCAGGGCTCCGCTGTACCCTCTGGCAAATGACCACGCTGAATCTCGACGACTTCTCCGATCTGATCGAGCGCCCCGACGGGGGCGTCCGGCGTGACGCCGAGGAACGCCGTGAACGGCTGGCCGTGCCGGTCGGGGCGCTGGGGCGGCTCGACGAACTGGCCGAGTGGCTCGCCGCCGCCCAGGGACGGGTGCCGGTCAAGCCGATCGAGCGGCCGCGCGTCGTGCTGTTCGCCGCCGACCACGGGGTGGCCTCCGAGGGGGTCTCCGCGCGTCCCGCCGGCGGCGCCCACGAGCTGGTACGGGCTGTCCTGGACGGCCGGAGCCCGGTGGCGATCCTCGCCGAGCGGCTCGGCGCCTCCGTACGGATCGTCGACGCCGGCCTGGACTGCCATCTCGACCTGCTGCCCCAGGAGATCACCAAGCACCGCGTCCGGCGCGGCAGCGGGCGCATCGACGTCGAGGACGCGCTGACGACGGAGGAGGCCCAGGCCGCCCTGCTCCTCGGCATCCAGATCGCCGACGAGGAAGCCGACTCCGGGACCGACCTGGTCGTCCTCGGCGACCTGAGCGTCGGCGGGACCACCGTCGCCGCGACCCTCGTCGCCGCCCTGTGCGGCACCGACGCCTCCGTGGTCACCGGCCGCGGCGGCATGCCGATCGACGACCTGACCTGGATGCGCAAGTGCGCGGCGATCCGCGACGCGCTGCGACGCGCCCGGCCCGTCCTCGGGGATCAGGTCGCGCTGCTCGCCACCGTCGGCGGCGCCGACGTCGCGGCGATCACCGGCTTCCTGCTCCAGTGCGCGGTGCGCCGCACCCCCGTGATCCTCGACGGGGTCGTTTCGGCGGCCTGCGGGCTGGTGGCCCAGCGGGCCGCTTTCCGGGCCCCGGACTGGTGGCTGGCCGGACAGGCCAGCGGGGAGCCCGGCCAGGCGAAGGCACTGGACCGGATGGCGCTCAACCCCGTGCTCGACCACGGCGTCACTGTGGGAGAAGGAACCGGGGCGCTGCTGGCTCTTCCCCTCGTCCAGGCGGCCGCCGCACTCGCGGCGGAACTCCCCGAACGAGCGGCCGAGCCGACCGAATGAGTCATCGGGGCCCGCGGTCCTGACCAGGCCGCGGCCCTCGGGACCCCAGCACGGACCGCGATGCCCCATATCATCGCTTTTTATGGGAGAGGTCCGTTTGACCAGCGCAGAGACCGATCGGAAGACCGACCGAGGTACCGGTGGGGATCCGAACGGCAGAAACAATCCGGGGGGCGGGCGGGGGAACACCCAGGCCAACACCCCGGCGAACACCCAGGGGAACGCCCAGGGCAACGCCCAGGGGAACGCTCAAGGAGCCGCATCGGCCGGCCAGGGGGCCGCCCGGAGCACCGGCCGCGGAAGCGTCCGCTCGCGGCGCAGCGCCACCTTCGCGGTGTGGTACTTGCGCGCCGTCACCTTCGTCAACCTGCTCAGCGCGGTGTGGTTCTCGCTCGGCCAGGACCTGCGCCGGCACAGCACCGCCGATTTCTACACCCCGTACCTGCTCACGGCGGGCTTCGCCTCCGCGGCGTTCTCGCTGCTGCTCACCGTCACCATGGGCCGCCGCAAGCGCGCGGCCTGGATCCTGAACCTGGTGCTCAGCGGGCTGCTGCTGGCGGCCTTCGCGATGGCCGCCGTCGCCTCCTTCACCCCGTGCTCGGGGGGCTCGTACGAGTTCTGCTACCCGGAGTTCCGCGTCCACCCGCAGAACTGGGTGGCCTTCGGGCTGACCGCGCTCTTCGTCGGCGCCCTGCTGCTGGGCCGCCGGGAGTTCTACGCCAAGGGCGACCGCTCCAACCCGCTGCTGGCCAGCCTGGTCGCCTCCGTCGGCCTGCTGGTGACCTCGCTGGTCGCCGCCCTGCTCGTCGGCGCGACCAACACCGACCCGGACGCCGCGGACGCCACCTTCCTGGCCCGCTGGCGGTACGGCGTGATGCGGCTGGTCACCCTGGCGCCGGACGACAAGGCGTACAACGCCATCACCACCCCGGGCTGGGTGGACGTCGCGATCAACGTGATGTCCACGCTGCTGCTGCTCGCCGTCCTGTTCGCCGCCTTCCGCTCGCGCCGCGCCGTGGACCCGATCACCGAGGAGGACGAGGAGAAGCTGCGCCTGCTGCTCGCCCGGCACGGCGACCGCGACTCGCTGGGCTACTTCGCGCTGCGCCGCGAGAAGTCCGTCATCTGGTCCCCCACCGGCAAGGCCGCGGTCACCTACCGCGTCGTCGGCGGGGTCTCGCTGGCCTCCGGCGACCCGATCGGCGACCCCGAGGCCTGGCCCGGCGCCATCGACCCCTGGCTGGCCGAGGCCCGCGAGCACGGCTGGGTGCCCGCCGTGATGGGCGCGAGCGAGGAGGCCGGGCAGATCTACGCCCGGCACGGACTGGACGCGCTGGAGCTGGGCGACGAGGCCATCGTCGAGACCGACGAGTTCACCCTGGAGGGCCGCGCCATGCGCACCGTCCGCCAGGCGTACAACCGCGTCAAGCGCGCCGGGTACACCGTCCGCATCCGCCGGCACGCCGACATCCCGGCCGAGGAGATGGACCTGCTCCTGCTGCGCGCCGACGACTGGCGCGACGGCGCGACCGAGCGCGGTTTCTCCATGGCGCTGGGCCGGCTGGGCGATCCCGACGACGGCCAGTGCGTGATGCTGGAGTGCTTCGACGGCGAGGGCGAGCTGCGCGCCGTGCTGTCCTTCGTCCCCTGGGGACCGAAGGGCCTGTCGCTGGACCTGATGCGCCGTGACCGGGATTCCGAGAACGGTCTGATGGAGTTCATGGTCATCGAACTCCTGGAGCGGTCAAAGGAGATCGGGGTCACACAGGTCTCGCTGAACTTCGCGATGTTCCGTTCCGTCTTCGAGCGCGGGTCGAAGCTCGGCGCCGGTCCGGTGCTGCGTCTGTGGCGCTCGCTGCTGAGCTTCTTCTCGCGCTGGTGGCAGATCGAGTCCCTCTACCGGGCCAACGCCAAATACCGGCCGATCTGGGAACCGCGGTTCATGCTCTTCGAGAAGAGTTCGGACCTGCTGCGGATCGGGATCGCCGCGGGCCGGGCCGAGGGCTTCCTGGAAGCACCCGGGCTGCCGAAGTGGATGCACCGCAGACATCTGGAGAGCAAGCGTTGACCACTGCCTCACTGCGGCGGTTCGCCCGCCGCGAGTGGGGGCCCCTGTACCGGACGGTCCGGGACGCGCTCGTCCGCGACACGTGGCGGGCGATCCCGATGACCCTCGGCGCGGTCTGCCTGACCGCCGTCTTCCAGATCGTGCAGCAGACGTCATGGGGCTTCCAGCCGGTGCAGGACCTCGGGTCGGTCAAGGCCGTCGACCCGCTGTGGCTGGCCCTGCTGCGGACCCCTCTGTCGCTGTTCGTCCCGGCGCTGGACCTCCCGGTGTGGGGTGCGCTCGCGCAGATCCTCCTCGTCTTCGGGATCTCGGAGATCTGCATCGGCTGGTGGCGCACGCTGGTCATCGGCTACGTCGCCACCCTGGCCGGGACCACGTACGCGCGGATCGGGCTCTCGCTCGGTCCGGACCACCCCTTCGGCCTGCCCGCGTCGGACAAGATCGTCAACGACACGGGGCCCTCGGCGGCGGTGGTCGGACTCGCCGTCTACGTCTGCTGGCGCTACCGGGCCTACCTGACCGGCTCGGTCGTGATCCTGGTGATGGTCGGCGAGCTGCTCTTCAAGGACAACCTGGCGGGCAAGGAACACCTGGCCGCCATCGCCTCGGTGATGCTGATCTGCCTGGTCCGCGCCAAGTGGGGACCCGAGCGCTCCCGCGCCCCGCTGGGCCGGCCCCCGGCCGCGGCGCCGCCCCCGGCCCCGCCCGGGACGCCTCCCGTCCCGCCGCCCCGGGTCTGAGAACGCGCGCGGGGCCGTACCGTATCGGGGTGACGACACACCTCGGGCCGCTCGCGCCCACACGGCAGTGGATGCGGGACCATCCGCTGGCCACCGACGCCGTACTGGCGCTCGGGGCGCTCGTCGCCATGGTCGTCGCGTCCTTCGCCGACCCGCACGGGGAGTACGGGCCGACCTTCGGGACCCGCACCCCCGAGCCGTTCTCGCTCGTCCTCATGGTGCTCGGCGCGGGCACCCTGGTGCTGCGGCGCCGGCGGCCGCGGGCCGTGCTGGCCGTGACCGTCGGGCTCTCGCTGCTGGAGCTGACCACCGGGGAGCCGCGGGCGCCCGTCGCCATGTGCACGGTGATCGCCCTGTACACGGTGGCCTCGCGCACCGACCGGCCCACCACCTGGCGGCTCGGCCTGCTCACCATGGCCGGGCTGACGGGCGTGGCCATGCTGGCCGGGCCGCTGCCCTGGTACTCCCAGGAGAACCTCGGCATCTTCGCCTGGACCGGCATGGCCGCGGCAGCCGGGGACGCGGTGCGCAGCCGGCGGGCGTTCATCGACGCCATCCAGGAGCGGGCCGAGCGCGCCGAGCGGACCCGCGAGGAGGAGGCCCGGCGCCGGGTCGCCGAGGAGCGGCTGCGGATCGCCCGGGACCTCCATGACGTGGTGGCCCATCACATCGCCCTGGTCAACGTGCAGGCGGGGGTGGCCGCGCACGTCATGGACAAGCGTCCGGACCAGGCCAAGGAGGCCCTGGCGCACGTACGGGACGCCAGCCGGTCGGCCCTGAACGAGCTGCGGGCGACCGTCGGGCTGCTGCGGCAGTCCGGCGACCCGGAGGCGCCGACCGAACCGGCGCCCGGCCTGGCCGTCCTCGACGACCTGGTGGACACCTTCCGGAACGCCGGGCTCCCGGTGAAGGTGATGGTCCAGCTGGGCCCGGCCGCCGCGGTTCCGCTGCCCGCCGCCGTGGACCTGGCGGCCTACCGGGTGATCCAGGAGGCGCTGACCAACGTCCGCAAGCACGCGGGTACGGGGGCCGGTGCCGAGGTCAGCGTGGTCCGGGTGGGCGGCTCGGTGGAGGTGACCGTGCTGGACGACGGCGGCGGCGCGCCGGACCCCTCGCCGGAGCCCCGCGACCCCGGCGGCGGGCACGGCCTGCTCGGCATGCGCGAGCGGGCCGTGGCCCTGGGCGGCTCCTGCTTCGCCGGGCCCCGCTTCGGGGGCGGCTACCGGGTGCACGCCATCCTTCCGGTGGGCTGAGGGGCCGCCAGGCTCCGCCGCACCGGGCCGGTCAGCAGGCCTTCCGCCAGGCGCCGAGCTCGTACTTCTTCTCCAGCGAGCTGAGCTTCAGGGCGCGCGAGGCGGCGCAGAACCGGCTCGCCGGGAGCTCGTACTCCACGTGGAAGACGGCCTTGCCCGCCACGATGAACGGGGTCAGCCGTGCGCACTCGTCGTACTGGGCGCACTGCTCGTTGACCGCGAAGTCGAAGTCCCCCACCAGTTCCGGGATCTGGTCCAGGTCGTTCTTCAGACCGACCGACAGCCCCCGGTCGTGGGCGAGCCGCACGATCATCCGGTTGTAGTTCAGCTGGTCGCCGGCGGTGAGCGGGAAGCCGGACTTGTTGCGGTAGGCGTCCATGTTGTCCGGCTCCACCGCGTCGAAGCCCTTGTCCCGGCACATGTCGAACCGCTTGGCGATCAGCGGTTCCAGTTCCGTGAGCCGCCGGATGTCCAGCCAGCGCTCGCCCTCCCAGCCGTTGCCCTCGCCGCGCATCGACGGCGGGAAGGCCGCGGCGTCCGGCCGGAAGTCCTCCCAGGCGCCGGTGGAGAGGTAGCAGATGGTCCGCCGGCCGGCCGCCTTCAGCTCGGCGACCTGCTCCTTGGTGGTGGTGAACCCGTCGATGTCGTAGACCGCCGCCTTCACCGAGGTGTCGAGCTTCCCGGTGATCTGCCACTGCCAGCTGACCCCGGGCGCCGGCTGCCAGCGCTCCCCGGGCGCCGGGGCGGGCGAGAGGTCCTCCGGCTGCTCCTCGTCGTCGTCCGGGGCCGAGGTGCAGGCCGCGAGCAGCAGGACGGCGACGGCCCCGAGGGCCAGCAGGCGGCGGGCGGACCGGCGGGCGGACCGGCGGGTCGGCGTGGGTCTCATCCGGCGGCCTCCAGGGCGTACGGCAGGGTCCCCCACGGGTGCGCGCCGGTCCCCGGGACCGCGCAGTGCACCCCCGCCCCCCGCTGGGCCGCCAGCCGCTCGGCGAGTTCGGCGGCCGGGGCGCCCGGCGGGACGGCGTAGACGAGGTGGCAGAACCGGTGGGCGGGGTGGTCGGCGGTCCACGGGGGAACGGCGGCCGCGTCCCGGTAGGCGTCCCAGGGCCCCTCGAAGGTGACGAGCAGGTCGGCGAGTTCGGCGTAGCCGGGGTGCGGGTGCACTCCGTGGTTGAGGACGACGGTACGGGCCCCGGCGGCCCGCGCCGCGACGACGAGCCGCCGGTAGTGCGGCAGGAACTCCGGGCCGGCCGCGGCCTGGTCCAGGAAGGTCCCGTCGGCGGCGTACCAGTCGCGGTGGCGCAGCAGGTCCTGGACCACGGCGGCGTGCGGGCGCCGCCCGTAGTCGGTGTCGGCGTACCCCAGGACGGGCACCCCGGCCCCGCGCAGCCTTTCCGCGACGGCGGCGAACCGCTCGTCGGGGGCCTCGCCGGGCCCGCTGGCGGGGTTGAGCACCACGGAGTGCAGCCGGCCCGCGGAGCGGATGAGCCGCTCCCAGTACTCGGGGCGGTCGGCGGGGTGCTCGTAGAGGGGCACCAGGAGCATGAGGTCCTTCTTCTCGTACGGGGTCACGTGCATCGGTGATGAGGGGGCGGGAGTCAGCGGTGGGCCGTGGCCCGGCCGAGGAGCAGGCAGACCAGGGTGCCCAGCGCGAGCGCGGCGGCTCCGGCGACGGCCAGCTGCACGGCGCGCGGCTGCCCGATGCCCAGGAGCAGGGCCAGGCTCTGCGCGACGGCGGCGGACGCGCAGACCACCGCGGCGGGCCGGACCGCGCCGAAGGACTGCAGGAGCAGCCCGGTCCACATCACGGCGCCGAGCAGCAGCAGGGTGGCGACGCGGACCCCGGTCATGCCGGGCGCGCCGGGCCAGAGCAGGGTTCCGGTGAGGCCGAGGGCCAGCAGCACCGCCAGGTAGGTGGCGAGGCACCGGGTCAGGGTGGAGAGCATCCGCAGCCAGAACTGGCGGGGCGAGCGGGCCGCGCGCAGCCCGGCGAGGCTGCCGCTGCGGAACCGGTGGAGCAGCCATTCGGCGGGGCCCATGCTGAGGGTGAGCGCCACGGCCGAGGGGGCCGCGACCGCCTCGGCAGGTCCCCCGGCGAGCACCTCGCCCAGGGCGGCGTACAGCACGAGCAGACCGGTGCCCAGGCCGAACACCCCGTACGGGACGGAGTCCCCCAGCCGGGGTCCGCGCGGCCCGTACTCCTCCTCGGCGCCGCGCAGCATCTGCCAGCGCACCGGACCCCGTTCGCCCGGCCGGCGCTCCGTCCAGCCGCGGACGCGGAGCACGAGGGCCCGTACGCCGTCGGCCAGCGGCAGTTCCCGTACGGCCAGGGCGCAGGCGGCCAGGAGGGAGGCCGTCAGCAGGAACACCCGGACCGGGACGGGCAGTTCCACGAGGAGCGTGAGCAGGGCCCCGGCGGCCATGGGTGCGAGCGCGGCCAGCAGCAGCCGCTCCCGCCCGAGGACGAGCAGCACGGTGGCGGCCCCGACGTACAGGGCCTGACCTGCCGCGAAGGCGTAGGAGAAGGGGGGCCCGCCGGGTACCGCCAGCGCGGCGGCGGTGCCCAGGAGGGCCCCCGCGGGGGCTCCGGCGAGCAGGGTCCGCCTGGCGGCGGCCCGGTCGCCGAGGCCGAGCCAGGAGTACGCCCGGTGGGACAGGGTCTGGTCCCAGACCCAGCCGATGAGCGCCCCGGCGAGCAGGGTGAGCGTCCCGGCGGGCAGTCCCAGCCGGTCCTTGGGGCCCTCCAGCAGGGGCGCGCCCAGCAGGTAGGCGAGCCCGGGCAGGGCGAAGATCACCCCGCGCAGGAGGCAGGCGGTGAGGGGCACCTTCCAGGGGTCGGGGACCCGGTCCGGCTCCGGGAAGGAGCGCGGCACCCGGGCGTAGAGCTCCTCGGCGAGGCCGAAGGAGTCCTGGCGCCCGTAGGCGAGGCGGATGTGCTCGTCGGTCATGCCGTCGGATTCCAGGACGGCGGCGATCTCGTCGGGGTGGACGGCGGCGGCGATGAACGCATCGAGGCGCTCGGCGAGTTCGTCCATCGGGTCGGCGGCCGGCCCGTCGCGTCCTGCGCGCCCCTCGCCCCCTTCGCGGCGGGGCCGGGGAATGCCGGGCAGGGCGTCGGCCGCGTCGGCGGCGGGCGCCGTACCGCGCCCGGCGGCCGCGGCGTGGGCGACGGCCACCCAGGTCCCGTCCGGGCCGGGCGGCTTGAGCCAGAGGGATCCGCTCACCACAGGCTCCCGTCGGCGGCGAGTTCCTTGTACCAGGGGTCGGCGAGCCGCTGGGTCCATTCGTCGCCCACGTGGACGGGCAGGACGGGCTGGCCGGCGAGCTCGCGGTAGATGTGGCGGAAGCCGTCCACGGACTGGTGGAGCGTGAACTTCTCCACCACCCGCTTGCGGGACATCCGGCCCAGTTCCGCTCGGCGTTCGTCGTCGCGGAGCAGGGCGAGGGTGGCGCGGGCCATGGTCTCGGGCTCGCGCGGCGGGACGACGAGCCCGGTGTCGCCGACGGCTTCGCGGACCCCGCCCACGTCGGTGGAGACGGTGGTGCGGCCGCAGGACATGGCCTCGATGATGGAGAAGGGGAAGCCCTCGCTGATGGAGGAGAGCATCACGACGGAGCCGGCTCCGTAGGCCCGGGCCACGTCGTCGATGCGGCCCTCGTAGGTGATCCCGTCGCTCACGCCCAGTTCGGCGGCGAGCTTCTCCAGTTTGAGCTTGTAGTCCTCGCAGCCCGCCGGGACCGGGCCGAAGAGGCGCAGTCGCAGGGCGGGGAGCTCCTCACGCATGAACGCGTAGGCGCGGACGAGGGTTTCGAGGTCCTTGATGGGGTCGATGCGGCCGCACCAGCTGAGGGTGGGGACCTCGGGTTCGGGGCCGGCCTCGGGGAAGGCGTGCGGGTCGACGCCGTTGTAGACGGTGCGGATCCGCTCGGAGTCGGCGCCCCCGCGCTCCTCCCAGCGGCGGTTGTACTGGTTGCACGGGGTGATCAGGTCGGCCTGCCGGTAGCCCTCGGTGTTGAGCTCGCGGTAGAAGCCGAGCATGAGCGCCTTGACGGGCCAGCGCTGTTCGGCGCTGCGGTAGCCGAGGTAGCGCTCGCGGAGGTAGATGCCGTGCTCGGTGAGGAGGAAGGGCACCTGGTCGAGGTACTTGGCGGCGAGCGCGGGGAGGGTGGCCAGTCCGCTGCTGACGGCGTGCGCGACGCTGTCGGGCGGGATCCGCACGGACAGCGGGCGCAGTGCGTGTTCCAGCAGGTCGGTGGCGGTGAGCGCGTCGTGGATGGTGGGCTCGGCGGCGGCGGTGACCAGGCCGGGGCGGGTCCAGACGGTCATCAGCAGGCGCAGGACCGATTCGGAGCGCAGGGCCGCGGCGAGCCGCCCGGAGCGGGCCAGCAGGGCCAGTTCGCGCAGGGATTCGGAGAATCCGCCGTGCGCGGGGTCGAGCAGGGAGAGCAGGAAGGTCTCGTAGGTCTCGGCGAAACCGCGTTTGGCCTTGCCCCGCAGGCCGGAGCGCAGTCTGCGGGCCGGCGGGGCGCCCCAGAGGGGAACGCTGGTGTGGCGGTAGACGTTGCGCGGCAGTTCCCAGGTGACCGGCTCGCGTCCGGAGCCGGTCAGGGCTATGACGTTGAAGTCGACCTCCGGCATGCCGCGGACCAGTTGGTCGCACCAGGTGCTGACGCCCCCGTGGACGTGCGGGTAGGTGCCTTCGGTGAGCATGGTGACATGGCGCCCATGGCTCATGCGGTGTGTCCCCCCAGGACGGAAAAGGGGCCGGCGCCCGTGGTTCGCGGAGCGCCGGCGCTAGGTGGTACGCGTGGCTGTCTTGTCCGTGCGTGCCCGGCTGGTCAGGGCAGGTGGAGCGTCAGGGCATGTTCAGCGTGACGGCGCTCTGGAGCAGCTCGGGAGCCGTCCAGGTGGAGCGGGAGCCGGCGTAGGCGGTGCCGAAGTCCGCGGTGCCCAGCAGGAGCTGCTTCTTGGTGCCGGTGGGCGCGGTGACCGGGGCCACGACTCCGGAGGGCGCCTTGACGGTGACGACCTTGCCGATGCGGTAGGCGGTGACCTGGTTGGCGGCGACCGCCGCGTTCCAGGCCGCACGGCGCTGGAGCTCGATGCCGGTGTCCTTCATGCTCTGGTTCACGATCGGCGCGGAGGGCGCGTAGAGGGTGCGGTAGGTGTCGAGGACCTGGTTGAGCACCGGGTAGAGGGTGCGGTCCTCGGCGAGGTTGGACTGGTGGACGTAGTGCGGGCGCGGGTCGTTGTTCAGGACGTGCCGCATGGCGGTCCTGGCCTCGGCCGGGACGATGTAGTCCAGGTAGCCGGTGCCGGCGTCGAGCGGGGCCGGCAGGCAGGTGGAGGTGCCGGGGTTGTCCTCGCAGATGCCGCTGCCGCCGTGGGCGCGGCTGGTGTAGATCCAGTTGTACTCGTCGGCCATCTCGGCGTTGGTGCCCGTGTTGTAGTACACGTTCATCGGGTACCGGGGGACGGTCAGTGCGGCGCCCACGGGCCGCTGCACGGGCTCGCGGGAGTTGTCGCTGCCCGCCCACTTCACGCCGTTGTCGGCGAGCGCGCCGGCCAGGTTGGGGTTGTCCTGGGGCTGCTGCGGGAGGGTCTTGAGGCCGGAGTGCTCACCGGTGACCAGTTCGGTGCGGTCGGTGGTGATGCCCTTGGCGGCGGCCCAGTTGTTGTTGTCCCGGATCTGGGCCGAGATCTCGGCGCGGCTCATGTAGTTGATCGCGCCGGCGCTGTTCTTCGTGCAGGTCCACGGGATGGTGGTGGTGTCCTGGACGCAGCCGAGGAACGGGTGGGTGTAGGTGTGGTTCATCCACCGGTACTTCGCCCGGTCGGCGACCAGTTGGGCGGTGAGGGCGTCGACGCCGCCGCTCGAAGCCTTCCACTCCTCGCCGGCGCCGCCGTTGAAGAGCATGTCGAGCTTGAAGTTCTTGGACGTCTGCCACTGCGCCGCGTACACGGCGTCGGCGGCCGTCATCCGGATCGTGGACTCCTGGCCCTCGCCGCCGGCGCAGGCGTAGTCGCCGGGGGTGCAATTCAGGTCTTTGTTCCAGCGGGCGTCCGGCGCGAAGACGTCGTCGACGTGGACCGCGAAGTAGTTGCGCTCCTGGCCGAGGTGGACGCCCTGGGTCATCCACTCGACGATGCCCCGGGCCAGCAGCCGGAACTGCTGCTGGTACTGGTTGTAGCCGAAGGTGACGACCAGTTCGCTGCGTCCGTCGTGGGTGTACTCGCCGACGAGCGAGGCCCGTCCGGAGCCGACCGGGGCGTCGAGGTAGCTGGTGTAGCCGGTCCGCGGCTTGGCCATGAACCCGTAGCTCTCGGGGATCAGCGGCGAGTTGTCCTCGAAGTCCACCTGCCCCCCGAGGTAGGCGAAGGGGCCCGCCTTGCCGGCGGCGGTGACGGCGGCCCGGGTGCCGTCGAGGGTCCCGCTGTAGCCGCCGTTGTCGGTGTATTCCAGGCCGACGCCCGGGTGTGCCCAGGTGTACGCGTCGACCTGGCGGATCCCGTACGTCGTCTCGTACGCGGCGAGGGCGGCCATCTCGGCCGAACCCGCTCCGAACGGATCCTCGTTCGGCAGCACCACGCTCTGGAACTTGGCGCGCGGCCGGCCGTCGACCGTGTCGGCGAGGAACGCCGCGTTGACGACGGGACGGCTCCCGCTGCCCAGGTCGATGCGGGTGTACGGAACCCCCGTGTCGCGGAGCTCCGCCGTGATCGCCTCGACCGAGCTCCCGCCGTCGTCGACGACGAGCACCCGCAGGTCGATCCTCGGAGTCACCGCGGCCTGCGCGGCTGCTCCGGGTACTGCGACGGATGCTATGGCGGCCGCGAGGCAGACGGCGGCGAGCCTGTTCATCCGGTTCTTGTGGACCATTTCGGCCTTTCCCCCCGCAGATCCTCGACTTCGGCCTGTGGCATGCGGCCAGACCGGGGAGGCTTCTGTGGAAATGATGCAAAGGAACCCCGCGTCCCCTTGCGAGAGTGGTCCGAGTGTTTCGGACCTCGTCAGGTCTAAGAGGCAAACGTGGAACAGAGTCCACAGATGGGTGAACCTGGCGACCTCGAGATCGAACAACTTGCCAAACCTTCGAGTGACGTGCGGACCAGTACGTGCGCGTAGGCTCGTTTCCGGCGGCCATCGGGCCCGAATACGATCGCTACGGACGGCCGTCCACCCACTCGGCCCACACCACCAAAACGGAAGCGAGAATTCACCACCGTGACTGCTCTGACTCTCAGCACTGCCGGACCGGCGACGCTGCGCGCCGACGTCCTCGTCGTCGGCGTGGCGAAGGGCCCCAAGGGCCCCGTCGTCGCCGCGGGCGCCGAGGCCGTGGACAAGGCGTACGACGGCAAGCTCGCCGCCGTGCTCGACGCGCTCGGTGCCTCGGGCGCCGAAGGCGAGACCACCAAGCTGCCGGCCCCGGACGGCCTCAAGGTCCCGGTCGTGCTGGCGGTCGGACTGGGCGCCCTTCCCGACACGGACGAGTCCTACGACGAGGAGGCGCTGCGCCGCGCCGCCGGCGCCGCCGCCCGTGCCCTGCACGGCACCAAGAAGGCCGCCTTCGCGCTCCCCCTGGACGACGCCTCCGCCGTGACGGCCGTGGCCGAGGGCGCACTGCTGGGCGCGTACGCCTTCACCGCCTACCAGGGCGGCGAGAAGAAGGCCGCCAAGAACGGCGGCCCGAAGCAGCCGCTCGCCGAGATCGCCCTGCTCGGCGCCAAGCCGCGCGACAAGGAGCACAAGGCCGCGGCCGAGCGCGCCACGATCGTCGCGACCGAGATCAACATCGCCCGTGACCTCGTCAACACCCCGCCGAACGACCTCACCCCCGAGGCCTTCGCAGCAGTCGCCGGTGCGACCGCGAAGGAGAACGGCATCAAGGTCCAGGTCCTGGACGAGAAGGCCCTGATCAAGGGCGGCTACGGCGGCATCATGGGCGTCGGCAAGGGCTCCGAGAACCCGCCGCGCCTGGTGAAGCTCTCCTACACCCACGCCAAGGCGGAGAAGACCCTCGCCTTCGTCGGCAAGGGCATCACCTACGACTCCGGCGGCATCTCCCTGAAGCCGGCCGGCCACAACGAGACGATGAAGTGCGACATGGCCGGCGCCGCCGCCGTCTTCGCCTCCGTCGTCGCGGCCGCGAAGCTCGGACTCGAGGTCAACGTGACCGGCTGGCTCGCGCTCGCCGAGAACATGCCCTCCGGCTCGGCCACCAAGCCCGGCGACGTGCTCCGCATGTACAGCGGCAAGACGGTCGAGGTGCTCAACACGGACGCCGAGGGCCGTCTGGTCCTGGGTGACGCGCTGACCAAGGCCTCCGAGGAGAACCCGGACGCGATCGTCGACGTGGCGACCCTGACCGGCGCCATGGTGATGGCCCTGGGTGACCGCACCTTCGGCATCATGGCCAACGACGACGCCTTCCGCACCACCATCCACGAGATCGCCGAGGAGGTCGGCGAGGCCTCCTGGCCGATGCCGCTCCCCGAGGACCTGCGCAAGTCCATGGACTCCCCCACCGCCGACATCGCCAACATGGGTGTCCGCATGGGCGGCGGCCTGGTGGCCGGCCTCTTCCTCCAGGAGTTCGTCGGCGAGGGCATCACCTGGGCCCACCTCGACATCGCGGGCCCCGCCTTCCACGAGGGCGCCCCGTACGGCTACACCCCCAAGGGCGGCACCGGTTCCGCCGTCCGGACCCTGGTCCGACTGGCCGAGCGCACGGCCACGGGCGACCTGGGCTGACGCCTGACGGCCCGGCTCCACGCAGGCCCCGGCCGTGATCAGATTTTCTGATCACGGCCGGGGCCTGTTCGCTGCCAACGAAATCCGTAGGTTTCTACGCTGCGGTAACCCCCGGTTCGGGCAGAACGACCTGCCCCAGGGCAGGCCCGGCGTCCCGCGTTCCGCCGACAAATGCGAAGATGGGTTCTCGGCAGGACAGGGCCCCCACCACAGGGCCGAAGAAAAAGCGGCCGTATACCAGCCGCCGCCCGGTCACAGAGGACCGGTGCTCGGCGCACATGCATGGAGGACGTGACGTGGCGAACGACGCCAGCACCGTTTTCGACCTAGTGATCCTCGGCGGCGGCAGTGGCGGTTACGCCGCGGCACTGCGCGCATCCCAGCTGGGTCTGGACGTTGCCCTGATCGAGAAGAACAAGCTCGGCGGCACCTGCCTGCACAACGGCTGCATCCCCACGAAGGCTCTGCTGCACGCGGGCGAGATCGCGGACCAGGCTCGCGAGGCCGCCCAGTTCGGTGTCAAGGCCACCTTCGAGGGCATCGACATCGCGGGTGTGCACAAGTACAAGGACGACATCATCGCGGGCCTGTACAAGGGTCTGCAGGGTCTGGTCGCCTCCCGCAAGCTGACCTACATCGAGGGTGAGGGCCGCCTCTCCTCGCCGACGTCCGTCGACGTGAACGGCCAGCGCATCCAGGGCCGCCACGTGCTCCTGGCGACCGGCTCCGTGCCGCGCTCGCTGCCGGGCCTGAACATCGACGGCAACCGCATCATCTCCTCGGACCACGCGCTGGTCCTGGACCGCGTGCCCGAGTCCGCCATCGTCCTGGGCGGCGGCGTCATCGGCGTCGAGTTCGCCTCGGCGTGGAAGTCCTTCGGCACCGACGTCACCATCGTCGAGGGCCTCAAGCACCTCGTGCCGGTCGAGGACGAGAACAGCTCCAAGCTGCTGGAGCGCGCGTTCCGCAAGCGGGGCATCAAGTTCAACCTCGGCACCTTCTTCGACAAGGCCGAGTACACCGAGAACGGTGTGCGGGTCACCCTGGCCGACGGCAAGACCTTCGAGGCGGAGGTGCTGCTGGTCGCGATCGGCCGCGGCCCCGTCTCCCAGGGTCTGGGCTACGAGGAGCAGGGCGTCGCGATGGACCGCGGCTACGTCGTGGTCGACGAGTACATGCAGACCAACGTGCCGACCATCTCGGCCGTCGGTGACCTCGCCCCGACCCTGCAGCTCGCGCACGTCGGCTTCGCCGAGGGCATCCTGGTCGCGGAGCGTCTGGCCGGCCTCAAGGCCGTCCCGATCGACTACGACGGTGTCCCGCGCGTCACGTACTGCCACCCCGAGGTCGCCTCCGTCGGCATCACCGAGGCCAAGGCCAAGGAGATCTACGGCGCGGACAAGGTCGTGGCCCTCAAGTACAACCTGGCGGGCAACGGCAAGAGCAAGATCCTTAAGACCGCGGGCGAGATCAAGCTCGTCCAGGTCAAGGACGGTGCCGTGGTCGGCGTCCACATGGTCGGTGACCGGATGGGCGAGCAGGTCGGCGAGGCCCAGCTGATCTACAACTGGGAAGCCCTGCCGGCCGAGGTCGCGCAGCTCATCCACGCGCACCCGACGCAGAACGAGGCGATGGGCGAGGCGCACCTGGCACTCGCCGGCAAGCCGCTGCACGCACACGACTAATCGTCACTGGGCGCGACGACCACTTCCGCACATTCGTTAGGAGCAACTGAAACCATGTCGGTTTCCGTAACCCTTCCGGCGCTCGGTGAGAGCGTCACTGAGGGCACTGTCACCCGTTGGCTGAAGGCCGAGGGCGAGCGCGTCGAGGCCGACGAGCCGCTGCTCGAGGTCTCGACCGACAAGGTCGACACCGAGATCCCGTCCCCCGTGTCGGGCATCCTGGCCTCCATCAAGGTCGCCGAGGACGAGACCGTCGAGGTCGGCGCCGAGCTGGCCGTCATCGACGACGGTTCGGGCGCGCCGGCCCCGGTCGCCGCTCCGGCCGCCGAGGCCCCCGCGGCCCCGGTCGCCGAGGCTCCGGTTGCCGAGGCTCCGGCCGCTCCGGCCCCGGTCGCCGAGGCCCCCGCCGCCGCTGCCGCTCCGGCTGCTGCCGGTACCGATGTCGTGCTGCCCGCCCTGGGCGAGTCCGTCACCGAGGGCACCGTCACCCGCTGGCTGAAGCAGGTCGGCGAGTCGGTCGAGGCCGACGAGCCGCTGCTGGAGGTCTCGACCGACAAGGTCGACACCGAGATCCCCGCCCCGGTCGCCGGCGTCCTGCTGGAGATCCTGGTCGCCGAGGACGAGAACGCCGAGGTCGGCGCACGTCTGGCCGTCATCGGCGCGGCGGGCGCGGCTCCCGCGGCCGCTCCGGCCGCCGCTGCTCCGGCTCCGGCCGCCGCCCCGGTCGCCGCTCCGGCTCCCGTGGCTGCCCCGGCTCCGGTCGCGGCCGCCCCGGCGCCCGTCGCCGCCCCGGTTGCCGCTCCGGCTCCCGTGGCCGCTCCGGCTCCGGTCGCCGCCCCGGCTCCGGTCGCTCCGGCCGCCCCCGCCGCCCCGGTTTCCGCCGGTGACGAGGGCGCCTACGTGACCCCGCTGGTGCGCAAGCTCGCCACGGAGTCCGGCGTCAACCTGTCCGCGGTCTCGGGCACCGGTGTCGGTGGCCGCATCCGCAAGCAGGACGTCCTGGCCGCCGCCGAGGCCGCCAAGGCCGCCGCTGCCGCCCCGGCTCCGGCTGCTGCCGCTCCCGCCGCCAAGGCTCCGGCCGCCGCGGTCTCCGAGCTGCGTGGCCAGACCGTCAAGATGACCCGCATGCGCAAGGTCATCGGCGACAACATGATGAAGGCCCTGCACTCGCAGGCGCAGCTCAGCTCCGTGGTCGAGGTGGACATCACCAAGATCATGAAGCTGCGCGAGAAGGCCAAGGCCGGCTTCCTCGCCCGCGAGGGCGTCAAGCTGTCCCCGATGCCGTTCTTCGTCAAGGCCGCGGCCCAGGCGCTGAAGGCCCACGCGGTCGTCAACGCCCGGATCAACGAGGACGAGGGCACCATCACCTACTTCGACTCGGAGAACATCGGCATCGCCGTGGACTCCGAGAAGGGCCTGATGACCCCGGTCATCAAGGGTGCCGGTGACCTCAACCTGGCGGGCATCTCCAAGGCGACCGCCGACCTGGCCTCCAAGGTCCGCGGCAACAAGATCACGCCGGACGAGCTGTCGGGCGCGACCTTCACCATCAGCAACACCGGCTCGCGCGGTGCGCTGTTCGACACGGTCATCGTGCCCCCGAACCAGGTCGCCATCCTGGGCATCGGCGCGACGGTCAAGCGCCCGGTGGTCATCGAGACCGCCGAGGGCACGAACATCGGCATCCGCGACATGACGTACCTGACCCTGTCCTACGACCACCGTCTGGTGGACGGCGCGGACGCGGCCCGGTACCTCTCGGCCGTCAAGGCGATCCTCGAGGCCGGCGAGTTCGAGGTCGAGCTCGGCCTGTAAGGCTCTCTGCGGCAGCGGTTCACGACTGTCGCGCACGGCGCCCCCGCCCGGGATGAAGGTCCCGGGCGGGGGCGCCGTCGTCGTACCCTGAGCCCCTCCGGTCGACCGCTGTAACCAGCCTCACGCTGCGCCTCTGACCAGGAACGCATCGCGACGAGCGGCTCCGCCGTATTGTCTACGCATCAAGGCCCCGCATGCCCCTGCACACCCTCAGGAGATGAAGCCCCGATGATCACCCCACCCGTCGTGCACTCGCTGCGCGAGCAGATCCGCGAGCACATCGTGGAGGGGATCGTCAGCGGGCGCTGGAAGCCCGGTGAGCGGATCGTGGAGCGCCGGATCGCGGTGGAGCTGGAGGTCAGCCAGACGCCCGTGCGCGAGGCCCTGCGCGAGCTGGAGACGCTGCGGCTGATCGAGTCGGCGCCGAACAAGGGCGTGCGCGTACGGAACCTGTCGGCGGCGGACCTGGAGGAGATCTATCCGGTCCGGGCGGGCCTGGAGCAGATCGCGGCCGAGCTGGCCGCGCCCCGGCTGGCGGCCGACTGCTCGGCCCTGGAGCCGCACGTGGCGGCCCTGTGGGAGGCCGACCGCAGCGCGGACGGCACGGCCCAGGTGCGGCACACCGTGGGCTTCCACCGGGAGATGGTGCGGGCCGCCGGGAACAGCGTGCTGCTGCACACCTGGGAGTCCCTGGGCATCGAGGTCTTCACGGCCCTGTCCATCCGGTGGCTGGGAACCGTCCAGAAGTCCTACGCCGAAGAGCACGAAGCCCTTGTGGACGCCTTCCGCAATCAGGATCCGGAGATCGGCCTGCTGGTGAAGCGGCACGTTCTGGGGTGCGCGCCGCGGGCTTGATCTCGCCCTTCGAGACGCGCTCAAGCGCCCGCCTCGTCCCGTTTTGCCCGGCACTGGGTGCCCATTTTCATGGCACCCGGTGCCGACTTTCGTCAGATTGACGTTTCTTCGTCACTTTCATTTGATCGATCATCGATCAGCGCCTTACAGTCATCCGCGGACCCCACCCGGGTCCAACGACCCTGTCCTGCCCGTCAGGGATTTCTTCACCACCTCTCCTTTGTCCGGAAGGCGGCGCACACCGATGTCCGACCCCGTAGGAAAGCTTCCGAGCGAGCTCGACCAGCTCCCGGACCGCGACACCGAGGAGACCGCCGAATGGGCGGCCTCGCTCGACGCAGTCGCCAAGGCCGCCGGTACGCGCCGCGCCGAATACCTGCTCCGTCGCACCCTTCAGCACGCCGAGGCCGCCGGTCTCGCGCTGCCGAAGCTGCTCGAGACGGACTACGTCAACACCATCCCCACCGCCGCGGAGCCGGAGTTCCCCGGTGACGAGGCGATGGAAGCCAAGATCACCGCCTGGAACCGCTGGAACGCGGCCGCCATGGTGACCCGCGGCTCCAAGTACGGCGTCGGCGGCCACATCGCCACCTTCGCCTCCGCCGCGTGGCTGTACGAGACCGGCTTCCAGCACTTCTTCCGCGGGAAGGAGGCCGACGGATCGGGCGACCAGCTCTACATCCAGGGCCACGCCTCCCCCGGCATCTACGCCCGCGCCTTCCTCGACGGCCGGGTCTCCGAGCAGCAGCTCGACAACTTCCGCCAGGAGGCCGGCGGCAACGGCCTCCCGTCCTACCCCCACCCGCGGCGCCTGCCGTGGCTGTGGGAGTTCCCGACGGTCTCCATGGGCCTCGGCCCGCTCTCCGCGATCTACCAGGCGCGCTTCAACCGCTACCTGCAGAACCGGAGCATCAAGGACACCGCCAACTCGCACGTCTGGGCCTTCCTGGGCGACGGCGAGATGGACGAGCCCGAGTCGACCGCCGCCCTGGCCCTGGCCTCCCGCGAGCAGCTCGACAACCTGACCTTCGTCATCAACTGCAACCTGCAGCGCCTCGACGGTCCGGTCCGCGCCAACTTCCGCGTGGTGCAGGAGCTGGAAGCCCAGTTCCGCGGCGCCGGCTGGAACGTCATCAAGTCGCTGTGGGGCTCCGCCTGGGACGAGCTGTTCCAGCTCGACACCACGGGCGCCCTGGTACGCCGCCTGCGCGAGGTACCCGACGCGCAGTTCCAGACGTACGCGACCCGCGACGTGGCCTACATCCGCCAGCACTTCTTCGGCGCCAACGCCGAGCTCGTGCAGCTGGCCGGTGTGCTCTCCGACGCGAAGATCGCCGAGTGCTTCCACACCTCCCGCGGCGGCCACGAGCCCCGCAAGGTCTACGCCGCGTACAAGGCCGCCCTGGAGCACAAGGGTGCTCCGACGGTCATCCTCGCGCAGACCGTCAAGGGCTACACGCTGGGCGCCGGGTTCGAGTCGAAGAACGCGAACCACCAGATGAAGAAGCTGACGATCGACGAGTTCAAGGACATGCGTGACCTCCTTGGCCTCCCGATCCCGGACAGCGCCTTCGCCGACGGCCAGGTCCCGTACGGCCACCCGGGCGCGAACAGCCCCGAGGTCCAGTACCTGAACGAGCGCCGCGCGGCGCTCGGCGGCCCGGCCCCGGCCCGCAAGGTCAAGCACGTGGCCCTGCCGGCTCCGGCGGACCGTTCCTTCGCCCCGCTGCTCAAGGGCTCCGGCAAGCAGGAGATGGCCACCACCATGGCCTTCGTCCGGCTCGTCAAGGACCTGATGCGGGACAAGGAGACCGGCAAGCGCTGGGTTCCGATCGTCCCGGACGAGGCCCGTACCTTCGGTATGGAGTCCCTCTTCCCGTCGGCCGGCATCTACTCGCCGCTGGGCCAGACGTACGAGCCGGTCGACCGCGACCAGCTGATGTACTACAAGGAAGCCAAGGACGGCCAGATCCTCAACGAGGGGATCACCGAGGCCGGCGCCATGGCCGACTTCATCGCCGCCTGCACGTCGTACGCGACGCACGGCGAGCCGATGATCCCGTTCTACATCTTCTACTCGATGTTCGGCTGGCAGCGCACCGCCGACCAGATGTGGCAGCTCGCCGACCAGCTCGGCAAGGGCTTCATCGTCGGCGCCACCGCCGGCCGCACCACCCTGACGGGTGAGGGCCTGCAGCACGCGGACGGCCACTCGCACCTGATCGCGTCCACGAACCCGGCGTCGCTCAATTACGACCCGGCCTTCGCGTACGAGATCGCGGTGATCGTCAAGGACGGTCTGCGCCGGATGTACGGCGAGAAGCCGGAAGACGTCTTCTACTACCTGACGGTCTACAACGAGCCGAAGCCCCAGCCGGCCATGCCCGAGGGCGTGGAAGAGGGCATCCTGCGCGGTCTCTACCGCTTCAACACGGCGGCGGACCTCGCGGAGGCGGCCCCGGCCGCCGACGCCCCGAAGATCCAGCTGATGGCCTCCGGTACGGCCATCCACTGGGCCCTCGACGCGCAGAAGCTGCTCGCCGCCGACTGGAACGTGGCCGCCGACGTCTGGTCCGCCACCTCCTGGGGCGAGCTGCGCCGCGACGCGCTGGAGTGCGACGAGGCGCTGCTGCGCGGGGAGATGCGCACCCCGTTCGTCACCCGTGCCCTGGAGGGCGTCACCAGCCCGGTGCTCGCCGTCTCCGACTGGATGCGTCAGGTCCCGGACCAGATCAGCCAGTGGGTCGAGCAGGACTACACCTCGCTGGGCACGGACGGCTTCGGCCTCTCCGACACCCGCGAGGGCGCCCGCCGCCACTTCGGTGTCGACGCCCAGTCCATCGTGGTGGCCGCGCTGGCCCAGCTCGCCCGCCGCGGCGAGGTCCCGGCGTCCTCCATCAAGGAGGCCCGGGAGCGCTACGGCCTGTAGGGCGTCACGAGCGATCCGACCGTGAGGCGGTCCGCCCCTGTGGGGGTGGGCCGCCTCACGGCGTTGCGGGCCGCGTCCCGGAGCCGTGCTCCCGGACGGAGACCGCCCGGTCGTCGGCGAGCAGCTCCCCGAGGCGCGCGAGGTGGTCCGCCGCCCTGCGGCGGCGGTCCTCGACCGCGGCGAGCCCCGCGCGGATCTCGGCCGCCTCGGCCCGGGCCTCGTCGAGCAGTGCTGCCGCCCGGCGTTCCCGTTCGGCGGCTATGGCCTCCGCCTCCTTGAGCAGCCCCTCCGCCTTTCCGACCGCCTCCCGGCGCACCGCCGCGGCCACGACGCGGGCCTCGTCCATCAGCGCCACCGCCTGCCGGCCCTCGTCGGACCAACTGAAGTGCTGCTTGCCCGCGATGCCCGGGATGAGCCGGAGTTCGCGGAGCACCCTGGCGGCGTTCTCGGGCCGGTCCGCGGGGGACTTGCTCAGGAGCCCGGCGATCAGGACGTCCAGCTCCTCGGGCAGACCGCGCACCCGCGGGGCGAGCGCGGCGGGGGTGTCGGAGATCTGCCGGTGCAGGACGGCCAGCTGGCTGTCGGCCCGGAACGGGGGCTCCCCCGCCAAGCCGTGGTACATGAGGCAGCCCAGGGAGTAGAGGTCGCTGCGCTGGTCGATGTCGGGCTCGCCGCGGGCCTGCTCGGGGGACATGTACTCGGGAGTGCCCAGGGTGGCACCGGTGACCGTGCGTCCCGCGCGGTAGAGGGTGTCACCCAGGAACTTGGCGATGCCGAAGTCGAGGACCTTGATGACCCCGTCGGCGGTGAGGATCACGTTGGACGGTTTGATGTCCCGGTGGATCACGCCCCGCTCGTGTGCGGCGGCCAGTGCGGCGGCCACCTGCCCGGCCCAGTCGACGAGCACGTACCAGGGGACGCGGCCCGATTCCCGGAAGGCCTCGTGGAGGGTACGGCCGTCCAGGCGTTCCATGACCATGTAGAGGATGCGGCGACCCCCGATCTCGGCCTCCCCGCAGTCGTGGACGGTCACGGTGTGCCGGTGGGGGAGGTTGCCGGCCGAGCGGACCTCGGCGAGGAAGCGGCTCTCGATCTCCTCGGCGTCCATGCCGGACAGCATCGGGGTGGCGGAGACCAGTTTGGCGGCGACCCAGCGCTGCATCCGCTCGTCCCAGGCGCTCCACACCTCGCCCATGCCCCCGCCGCCGAGGCGGTCCTCGAGCCGGTACCGGCCTTCCAGTACTTCCCGCCGCATCCGGTCCTCCCCGACTCGACGCCCGCGGTCCGGATCCGAGTATGGGGCCGGTTGGGGGGCCACGACCGGCCTTTCGCGGCACGCGCGGTGGCGGCGAGGGGGCGTACCCGTGATGCTTGAGCGGTGATGGACGAGACGGAGTTCTGGGAGATGGTCGACCGTACCCGCGAGGCCGCCGAGGGCGACCCCGAGGAACACGCCGAGCTGCTCGTGGAGCGGCTGGCACAGCTCGACCCGGACTCCGTCCTGGACTTCGCCCGGCACTTCGAGTCGCGGTACAACCGGGCGTACACCTGGGACCTGTGGGGCGCGGCGTGGGTGCTGCTCGACGGGGCGAGCGACGACGCGTTCGACTACTTCCGGTGCTGGCTGATCGGCCAGGGCCGGGAGGTCTTCGAGGGCGGGGTGCACGATCCCGACCAGCTGGCGGAGCTCCTCGACGAGTTCGACGAGGAGATCGACGGGGACGGCGAGGAGCTGGGGTACGCGGCGGACGAGGCGTACGAGCAGCTGACCGGGTCGGTCGCGCCGGATCTGGGGATCCCGCTGCAGGCGGCCGAGCCGGAGGGCGCCGCGCTGGACTTCGAGAACGAAGCCGTGCTCGCGGAGCGCTTCCCCCGGCTGTGGGACCGCTTCAGGGGCTGACGCCCCCGCCTGCTCAGTAGTGCGTGCCGCCGTCGATGCGGATCTCCGTGCCGGTGATGAAGGCGCCGTCCTCGGAGCCCAGCATGGCGACGACGCCGGCGACCGTCTGCGGGCCGGCGAAGCCCTGGCCGAGGGCCGGGGCGAGCTTGGCGAACAGGCTCCAGTCGGTGTCCTCGGGCAGGCCGGGGCCGGTGCCGGTGGTCATGCCGCTCTCGATGGAGCCGGGCGCGACCGCGACGAAGCGCAGGCCCTGCTTGCTGTACTCGGCGGCCAGCGCGTGGGTCATGGACTGGATGCCGCCCTTGCTGGCCGCGTAGGCGGACATGTAGGGGTGGGCGAAGGACGCCGAGGTGGAGCTGAAGTTGACGACGACCGGCTGGTCGCCCGCCAGCAGCGCGGGGAGCGACTCGCGGATGACCAGGAACGTACCGGTCAGGTTCACCGCGATGATCTTGTTCCAGAACTCGAGCGTGGTCGCATGGGTGTGCGAGGAACGCAGGATGCCCGCGGCGTTGACCAGTACGTCGATCCCGGTGAGGGTGTCGACCGCTGCGGCGATGCCCGCCTTGACCGCGGCCTCGTCGGATATGTCGAGGACCGCGGTGGTGAGGCGGTCCGCGTGTCCGTCGGCGGCCGCCTGGTCGGCGGTGGCCTTGAGGCCGGCCTCGTTGACGTCCACGGTGTGGACGCGGCCGCCCTCGGACAGGATGCGGTGGACGGTGGCCTGGCCGATGCCGGAGCCGCCGCCGGTGATGAGGACGCGACGTCCTTCGTAACGGTTCATGGGGAGGAGCGTACTCCCGCGATGACACGTTTTGCCACCCTGTCAAAACATGCATTTAGCGCGTGGGCCCGAGGTATCCTTCCCCGGTGAGATCCCCTCGTCCGTACTCTCCCCAGGCCGGCCCCGGAGCCCAGTCGCTGAACGAGCGCCGCAAGGCGGCCACCCAGCTCGACATCGCCCGCGCCGCATGCGAACTCTTCGCCGAGCACGGCCCCGACGGCACCACCGCCGAGGACATCGCCCACCGGGCGGGCGTGGCGCTGCGCACGTTCTACCGCTACTTCCGCAACAAGCAGGAGGCCGTCGCCCCCCTGCTCGCGGGCGGCGGCGACGCCTGGCGCGCGCTGCTCGCCGAGGAGGACCCCGGCACCCCGCTCACCGAGGCCCTGGAGCGCGCCGTGACCCGTTCCCTCACGGGCCCGCAGGCCCTCGAAGAGGGCCTGGAGGTCACCCGCGGCCTGCTGCGCGCCGCCGCGAACGACGAGGCGCTGCGGGCCGTCTGGTACCGGGTCAACCAGGACTCCGAGGAGCGCCTGGTCCCGGTCGTGGCCCGGCTCGCCGGCCCGGACGCCGAACCCCTGGCCGTACGCCTCCTCGCCGCGGCGGCCACGGACGCGATCCGCATCGCCCTGGAACTCTGGTCCACCACGGACACCCCGCCGGCGGGCCCCGGCTCCCCCGCGGAACTGGCGATCCGCTGCCTGCGCGACCTCACGGGCGCGATGCCACTGACGCGCTGAGTCACCCCTGCACCGGACCGTCAGAGGAACCGGGCGGACTTCTCCCGCAGGTGCTCCGCGAAGAAGGCGGGGGCATCGGGCCGCATCCGGGCCAGCGCGACCATCGCCGTGACGATGACGTCGGCCACCTCCGCCTCCACGTCGCCCCAGGTGTGCGAGTCGCCCTTCCGCGGGTTCGTGCCCCTGGCCCCGATGACGGCCTGCGCGGCCTCCCCGAACTCCTCCCCGATCTTCAGGACCTGCAGCGTCATGCTCTCCTCGCGCTCCACCCCGCGCTCCCGGTCGTGCTCGTCGAACCGCGCCGCGAGGGCCCCGATGGTCTTCCAGGCTTCGTCCATCCCCCGAGCCTAGGACGCCCCCCACCCTCCCGTGTGCCCTCCGGGCACAAGACCGAAGCCCCGCCCCCTTCGGAAGGAAGGGGGCGGGGCTTCAGGTGATCAGTCGATCAGTGCGTCAGCACGGCACGGCTTAGAGGTCGAAGTAGAGCTCGAACTCGTGCGGGTGCGGGCGCAGCGCGATCGGGGCGATCTCGTGGGTGCGCTTGTAGTCGATCCAGGTCTCGATCAGGTCGGGGGTGAAGACACCGCCGGCCAGGAGGTACTCGTGGTCCTCCTCGAGGGCCTTGAGGACGTCCTCGAGGCTGGTCGGGACCTGCGGGACGCTCGCGTGCTCGTCCGGGGAGAGCTCGTAGAGGTCCTTGTCGATCGGCTCCATCGGCTCGATCTTGTTCTTGATGCCGTCGAGGCCCGCGAGGAGCAGCGCCGCGAACGCCAGGTACGGGTTCGAGGACGGGTCCGGGGCGCGGAACTCGACGCGCTTGGCCTTCGGGTTCGAGCCGGTGATCGGGATGCGCATCGCGGCGGAGCGGTTGCGCTGCGAGTACACCATGTTGACCGGCGCCTCGAAGCCCGGGACCAGGCGGTGGTAGGAGTTCACCGTCGGGTTGGTGAAGGCGAGCAGCGACGGGGCGTGCTTGAGGATGCCGCCGATGTAGTAGCGCGCCATGTCCGACAGGCCCGCGTAGCCGGACTCGTCGTAGAACAGCGGGTCGCCGTTCGCCCACAGCGACTGGTGCACGTGCATGCCCGAGCCGTTGTCACCGAAGATCGGCTTCGGCATGAAGGTCGCGGTCTTGCCGTTCTTCCACGCGACGTTCTTCACGATGTACTTGAAGAGCATCAGGTCGTCGGCCGCGGCGAGCAGCGTGTTGAACTTGTAGTTGATCTCGGCCTGGCCACCGGTGCCGACCTCGTGGTGCTGACGCTCGACCTGGAGGCCCTGGGCGTCCAGCTCGAGGGAGATCTCGGCGCGCAGGTCGGCGAAGTGGTCGACCGGGGCTACGGGGAAGTAACCACCCTTGTAGCGGACCTTGTAACCACGGTTGTTCTCCTCGGAGCCCGTGTTCCAGGCACCGGCCTCGGAGTCGATGTGGTAGAAGCCCTCGTTCGCGGAGGTCGCGAAGCGCACGCTGTCGAACACGTAGAACTCGGCCTCGGGGCCGAAGAACGCGGTGTCGGCGATGCCGGTGGAGGCGAGGTACGCCTCGGCCTTCTTCGCGACGTTGCGCGGGTCGCGGCTGTAGGCCTCGCCCGTGATCGGGTCGTGGATGAAGAAGTTGATGTTGAGCGTCTTGTCCTTGCGGAACGGGTCCAGGCGCGCGGTGGTGATGTCGGCACGCAGCGCCATGTCGGACTCGTGGATCGCCTGGAAGCCGCGGATCGAGGAGCCGTCGAAGGCCAGCTCCTCGTTCGGGTCGAACGCCCGCCCCGGGATGGTGAAGTGCTGCATCACACCAGGCAGGTCGCAGAAGCGGACGTCAACGAACTTGACGTCGTTCTCCTGGATGTACTGCGTCACTTCGTCGGCGTTCTTGAACATCCAACTCCTCCTACTCCCGACCCCGGGGCAGGGGCGGGTTTTATAGCTAGTGGTGCGTCAGTGCGGTGCCGCACGCTGACCCGACCATAAGCAGACGGGGTTTCTCAAGCATGACCCATTTGTTTCGCACAAGTTAACCAGGGTCCCGCCGGAACGGCGTCGAGCGGCACAGGTACCGTGTTCGCGTGGACAAGAGGCAAGCAATCGGATCCTGGCTCTCCGGCCCCCGCGAGGCCGCCGAAGAGATGGGTGCCGACTTCGGGTACCCCGGCAAACAGCTCGGCCTGCCGCAGCAGGGGCCCGGCTCGGTGGCCCGTTTCGGCCGCCGGCTCGGCGCCGTGGCCATCGACTGGATCGCCTGCCAGCTCATCGCGTACGGCCTGATCACGGGCCGTGACTGGAACGGCTCGGGGAACTGGACGCTGGCGGTCTTCGTCACCCTGGTGATCCTGACGGTCGGCACCGTGGGCTTTACCCCCGGGAAGCGGATTCTGGGCCTCCGGGTCGTCTCACAGGATGGCGGCCGGCTCGGATTCGGCCGGGTGGTGCTCCGCACCGCACTGCTCGCCCTGCTGATCCCGGCCCTCGTCTGGGACCGCGACGGCCGCGGACTGCACGACCGCCTCAGCCGCGCCGTGCAGGTCAGGATCTGAGACGCGGGCACGAAGCCGGCCGGCCGGCCGGCCGGCAGGAACGAAAACAGAGGGGCGCCCCGGGCCATCGGCCCGGGGCGCCCCTCTGTGTCGTATACGAAAAGCGGATCAGCGCATCTTTCCGCCGCGCGGCATGCGCATCCCCTTGGGCATCGGGCCCTTCGGGATCGGCATGTTGCTCAGCAAGTCGCCCATGGCCCGCAGCTTGTCGTTGACCTGGGTGATCTGGGGCCCGGAGAGGACACGGGGCAGCTTCATCAGGGTCGTACGGACCTTCTTGAGCGGCACCTCGCCCTCGCCCTTGCCCACGATGAAGTCGTGGACCGGGATGTCGGGCATGATCCGGGCCAGCTTCTTCTTCTCGTTCGCGAGCATCGGCTTCACCCGGTTCGGGTTGCCCTCGGCGATCAGGACCACGCCGGCCTTGCCCACGGCACGGTGGACGATGTCCTGCTGCTTGCTCATCGCAACGGCGGGGGTGGTGGTCCAGCCCCGGCCCACGTTGTCCAGTACGGCCGCGGCCGCGCCCGGCTGTCCCTCCATCTGTCCGAAGGCGGCCGTCTCGGCTCGCCGTCCGAAGATGATCGCCATCGCCAGGAACGCCACCAGGAAGCCCAGGATGCCCAGGTAGACCGGGTGGTCGATCAGGAAGCCGATCGCAAGAAAGACACCAAAGGTGACGATTCCCACGCCCGCGACGATCAGACCGACCTTCGGGTCGGCCTTGCGCGTCATCTTGTACGTCAGGGCGATCTGCTTCAGTCGCCCGGGGTTCGCAGCAGTCTCTGCGTTTGACTTCCTCGCCATGCAGCGAAGTTTACGTGGCCTTCTCGGTCCGGGTCGCCGCGGCCTCGAGTACGTGCTCGGTTTCGACCCGGTCCTTGGCCCTGCGGCGGTCTTCGAGGACGGCCGTCCAGGCGTTCCGGCGGGCGCCGCTCATGAGCAGCGACTCCAGGCCGCGGACGGCGTCGGTGAAGGAAGGAATGGCGATGGCGCGTACGGGCGCGGCCTGCATGGTGTCGACCCTTTCACGGTGCTCACGTCGGGGGTGGCCAAGCGTGTGTGCGGTGCGTCGAACAATCGTCACCGACTGGTGTTACCAGGGCGTGACCGACTGGTCAAACAGTGATGAAACCTTGATGCGGCCCACCGGACTCTCGCTAGCAAGAGCCTAGGGGCCGCATCGATGCGGTGTTACCCGTAAGTAAGACTTTGTGCGCGAGTTCACATACCTCCCGCACCACGCGTCACGCGTGCCTCGCACGCCTCACGCAGAGGGCACTCAGACCGTCGCGCGCTTCTCCATCGCCTGCTGGTAGAGGCGGCCGGCGCGGTACGAGGAGCGCACCAGCGGACCGGACATGACTCCGGAGAAACCGATCTCCTCGGCCTCCTGCGCCAGCTCCACGAACTCGGCCGGCTTCACCCAGCGCTCGACGGGGTGGTGGCGCGGCGAGGGCCGCAGGTACTGGGTGATGGTGATGAGCTCGCAGCCCGCCTCGTGGAGGTCCTTCAGCGCCTGGCTGACCTCCTCGCGCTCCTCGCCCATGCCCAGGATCAGGTTGGACTTGGTGACGAGGCCGTACGCACGCGCCTGCGTGATGACGTCCAGCGAGCGCTCGTAGCGGAAACCGGGGCGGATCCGCTTGAAGATGCGCGGCACCGTCTCGATGTTGTGGGCGAAGACCTCGGGGCGGGAGGCGAAGACCTCCTCCAGCAGCTCCGGGACCGCGTTGAAGTCCGGGGCCAGCAGCTCGACCTTGGTCTGGCCGGCCGCGCGCTCCGCCGTCTGCCGGTGGATCTGGCGCACGGTCTCCGCGTAGAGCCAGGCGCCGCCGTCCGCCAGGTCGTCGCGCGCGACGCCCGTGATGGTGGCGTAGTTCAGGTCCATCGTGACGACGGACTCGCCGACGCGGCGGGGCTCGTCGCGGTCCAGCGCCTCGGGCTTGCCCGTGTCGATCTGGCAGAAGTCGCAGCGCCGGGTGCACTGGTCGCCACCGATGAGGAAGGTGGCCTCGCGGTCCTCCCAGCATTCGTAGATGTTCGGACAGCCGGCTTCCTGGCACACCGTGTGCAGTCCTTCGCCCTTCACCAGGGCCTGCATCTTGGTGTACTCGGGACCCATCTTGGCCCGCGTCTTGATCCACTCGGGCTTGCGCTCGATGGGCGTCTGGGCGTTACGGACCTCTAGGCGCAGCATCTTGCGTCCGTCGGGTGCGACTGCGGACACGACCGGCTCCCTGTGACTTCGATTCTTCGGCGCCCACCAGGGTACGCCCGTAATTTCATACGCTCTTACGTCGGCCAACCTGCGGGCGGCCCGGCCCATTCCCCGGCGTCCCCCCGGGATCAGCCCGCGGCGGGCTCTATCTCCCGCGGCCGCAGCTCCGCCTGCTCCAGTACGTCCTTCAGGTGCCGTTCGATCACCGGCAGCACCTCGGCGATGGTGATCTCGCGGCCCAGTTCGTACGAGAGCGAGGTCACACCGGCGTCCCGGATCCCGCAGGGGACGATCCGGTCGAACCAGGTGTTGTCGGGGTTCACGTTGATCGCGAAGCCGTGCATCGTGACGCCCTTGGCGACCCGGATGCCGATGGCGGCGAGCTTGCGGTCCTCGCGGCGCTGGCCGGCGTTGGACGGGGCGTACTCGGGGCCGTTCAGCCGGGGGTCGAACTCCTCGTCGTGCAGCCTCGGGTCGAAGTCCAGCGAGAGGCCGCCGATCTTCGGGCGCTCCTCCACCGGGTCGCCCAGCACCCAGACCCCGCTGCGCCCCTCGACGCGGGTGGTCTCCAGGCCGAACTCGGCGGCCGTGCGGATCAGCGCGTCCTCCAGGCGGCGGACATGGGCGACCACGTCCACGGGGCGGGGCAGCTTCATGATCGGGTAGCCGACCAGCTGGCCCGGGCCGTGCCAGGTGATCTTTCCGCCGCGGTCCACGTCCACGACGGGCGTGCCGTCGAGCGGACGCTCGTTGTCGGCGGTGCGCCGGCCGGCCGTGTAGACGGGCTGGTGCTCCAGCAGCAGGCAGGTGTCCTCGATCTCGTCCGCGAAGCGGGCCGCGTGCACCCGGCGCTGCTCTTCCCAGGCCACCGTGTACTCGACGGCCTCCGGGCCGAAGCCCATGCGGACAAACCCAAGCTCAGCCACCGCGGCGCCTCCTCGTTGAACCTGCCGACGAACTTGCTGTGTGCACCTATCGCACCAGGCAAGGGTACGGCGGCCCCCGCGGGCCCCGTCAGCCGCCCGTCCCGGACACGGCGAAAAGCCCGGGATCCGGGGGGTCCGGGGGTCCGGGGAGCTGTTTCGGCCGCCTGCGGCCCTTCGGCGGCCGGTCCGGGTCCTCGTCCGCCCGGGGAAGCCGGCGGTGCCCCTCGGAATGGTCGTTCACCCAGCCGCAGACCCCGCACGCGTAGCGCCCGTCGAGACCGGCGATGTAGGTCCCGCAGCGCCGGCACTCCGCCTCGGTCAGCTCGGGCGCGGCCAGCTCGGGCACGTGCGGCGGAGCCGTGGACTCTGCGTGGCTGCCGTCGCCGTCGGGGCGCTCGCAGCTGCCGGGGCGAAGCTCCCCGGTGGGCCGGCGGGTCATGGGGCGCAGCGTACGCGGGTGGAGGGGGTCGGTCCGTAAAGAGACCCACCGGTTCTGCACACGATCGGATGAATGTGGGACAGAGAGGGCGGTACGGGCGAGGTTCGCCGCTACATTCACGCCGTTCACAGGGCCGGGTCTCCGGTCCGTCACGTCAGGAGACCGTGGAGCCGATGACGGAACGACCTGCCCAGCGTGTCCCCAACCGGCAGCTCTCGGCACTGATCGCCGAGGCCGGGTTCTCCAACGCCGGGCTCGCCCGCCGTGTCGACCAGCTCGGTCTGGAGCACGGTCTCGATCTGCGGTACGACAAGACCTCCGTGACCCGCTGGCTGCGCGGGCAGCAGCCGCGCGGCACCACCCCGGCGCTGATCGCGGAGGTGTTCACCCGGCGCCTGGGGCGGCGGCTGTCGGCCCAGGACCTGGGCCTGGACGCGTGCGCCCCGGTGTACGCGGGGCTGGAGTTCGCGGCCACCCCCGAGGAGGCCGTCGACATCGCGAGCGGGCTGTGGCGCAAGGACTCCGGTTCGCACGCCGAGCTGCGCAAGATCGCCTTCACTCCGGCCGGGCTGGTGGTGCCCAGCCGGGACTGGCTGATCGGGCGGGCCGACGAGCGGGTCGGCCGGGGCGCGGAGCAGGCCGCCTCGCGCGTGCCCGAACAGGGCCGTCCCGAACAGGGCCGCCTCGACCAGGGCCGTCTCGATCAGGGCCGTCTCGATCAGGGCCGTCTCGATCAGGGCCGTCCCGTGTCCGGCCGGGCCTCGGTGCCCCGGCAGCGGCAGATCGACCGCGGTCCCGGGCAGCGGGTGACGGGCGGTGACATCGCGGCGCTCAGATCGGTGGGCGAGCTGTTCCGCACCCTCGACCACGCCTACGGGGGCGGCCATGCCCGCCAGGCCCTGGTGCGGTACCTGGAGCACGAGGCCGAGCCGATGCTGCGCGGCACCTACGGGGAGACCACCGGGCGCCGGCTGTTCTCCGCCGCCGCCGATCTGACCCGGCTCGCGGGCTGGACCTCGTACGACATCGCCGCGCACGGGCTCGCCCAGCGGTACTTCGTCCAGGCGCTGCGCCTGGCCCAGGCCGCCGGGGACCGGCCGTACGGGGCGTACGTGCTGATCACGATGAGCCGGCAGGCGGTCTACCTCGGCCACGGCCGGGAGGCGGTGCAGCTGGCCCGGGTGGCGCAGCAGGGCGTGGGCTCCGGGCCGCCGCCGGTGGTGCAGGCGCTGCTGCACTCGGCGGAGGCGCGCGGGCACGCGGTGCTCGGGGAGGTCAGGGCCTCGACGGCCTCGCTGGTGCGGGCCGAGCGGGCGCTGGGCGCGGCCCGGCCGGGGGACGACGTACCGCACTGGGCGCGCGACTACGACGAGGCGCAGCTCGCGGACGAGTTCGGGCACTGCCACCGGGACCTGCAGCAGTACCGGGCCTCGGCGCAGCACGCGGAGCGGTCCCTGCAGCTGCGATCGCCCTCGTACGCGCGGTCGCGGCTGTTCTGCCGGGTGGTGCTGGCCACGGCGCGGCTGGGGCTGGGCGAGCTGGACCAGGCGTGCGCGCTGGGCGCGGAGGCGGCGCAGCAGGCGATGGAGATGCGGTCGGTGCGGGCGGTGGAGTACGTACGGGACTTCGAGCGGCGGCTGGAGCCGTACCGGGACGCGTCCGCGGTGCGGGGGTATCGGGACCGGGTGGCCGCCTTGTCCTGACCCTGCGGGTCGGCTGCGGGGGTGGCTGCGCCCCCGTGGCCGGGGGGCTGCGCCGTGGTGCCCCTGCGGGTCCGCTCCCGGGGCTCCGCCCCGGACCCCGCGCCTCAAACGCCGGCGGGGCTGATCTTGCCCTGCGGGCAACCGCCCCCTAGGTGGGTGGTTGCCCGCAGGGCGATGTTGCCCCGATGGGTGGTTGGCCCCAGGGCGATGGTGCCCCGGTGGGTGGTTGGCTCAGGCTGCCACCGGGAGGGTGGCTTCCGGGGTGGTGGGGACCGGGATGCCGAAGTCGCGCAGGACGGCGGCGGCGGCGCGGCGGGCGGAGCGCAGGGCCCCCTCGACGGTGTTGGTGTCCCGGTGGTCGCCGCACACGTACAGCCCGGCCAGGACCCTGACGGTGCGCCGGGTGTCCTGTCCCGGCGGCATGGCGGGTACGGCCTCGCGGGTGTGGTGGACGGCGAGCAGCTCCCAGTCCCGGGTCGCGGTCTCGTAGAGCCGGGCCAGCCGCGAGGCGACCGTCCGGGTGGGCGGCGGCGGGCCGAGCACGGTGGTGGTGACCAGGCTGCGGCCGGCGGGTGCGCGCGTCGGGTCGACCGCGCTCATGACCGCGGTGTGGGCGACGGGCCAGTCCGGGTCCCCGTCCAGGAGCAGCGAGCCGTCCCAGGGCAGCGGGGTGGTGGTGGCGTGGTGGATGACGGTCACCTGGTGGAAGGCGGGCACGCGCAGGCCCGGGAGCAGTTCGGCTGCGGCCCGGGCGCCGGTGGCCAGGACCACGGAGCGGCAGCCGAAGTCGCCGTGTTCCTCGGTGGTGACCAGGTTGGTGGCGACGGAGCGGACCCGGACCCCGGTGCGCACGGTGCCGGGCGGCAGCGCGGCGGCGAGCAGTCCGGGCAGGGTCGCGGCGCCGCCCTCGGGCACGGCGAGGCGGCCGCGCGCGAAGGTGCGCAGGGCCAGGTCGGCGACGCGGCTGGAGGTGGTGAGTGCGGGGTCGCGCAGGAGCCCGGCGAGGAGCGGGCGCAGCGTCGTACCGAGGCGACTGGAGCTCAGGGCGGCGTGCGCGGTGCGCTCGGGGCGGGCCAGCAGGCGTTCCTCGGGCAGGGCGGCGAGGCGGGCGAGCGCCGCGCCGATCCGGGCCTGGTCGAGGGAGCCGCTGGTCAGGGCCCGGGCGGGGGTGAGGGCGCCGGCGCGCAGTGTTTTGCCGTCGCTGTGGACGAGGGCGCCGGTCGCGAAGGGCTTGAGGACCAGGCCTTCCAGGCCCGGGGTGCGGGCCGGTTCGGTGTAGGCGGTGTTGAGGATCTGGCCGATCCGGTCGAGCCGGAAGCCGTCCACGGTCTCGGTGGCCATCCGGCCGCCGGCGTCGGCCGCGCCCTCCAGGACGATGACGGTGACCCCGGACGCGATCAGGTGGTGCGCTGCCGCGAGTCCGGAGACTCCGGCTCCTACGATGACCACGTCCGCATGGTGTGCGTGTGCGCTGTTGAGCACGTGCCCCTCCCCGAGGTCGGCCCGGCTGTGTGGGGAACCTCCTTCCCCCAACGGGGTCCAGCGGAACCCGAGTTGGGCGGACCATTACGGGTGATGCGGTCAACTCCGGTCGCACGACGGTCGCATTCGGCTCACATCCGCCTCGATGTGTGCGCCGGGGCGCTCCCCCCGGAGCTCCGGGGCGTTTCAGGCCTCCAGCGCGGCCCTGATCGACTCCTCGATCCCCGGGTACCGGAAGACGAACCCGGAGTCCAGCAGCCGGGCGGGACGCACCCGCTGACTGCCCAGCACGTCCTGGGAGAACTCCCCGAGCACCACGCGCATGACCGGCGCGGGCACGGCGAACACCGCCGGGCGGCGCAGGACCCGGCCCATCGCGGCGGTGACCTCGCGGTTGGTCAGGGGCTCGGGGGCGGTCAGGTTCACCGGCCCCGTCAGGGCGGGCGTGTCGAGGATGTGGCGCAGGGCGGCGATCTCGTCGTGCATCGAGATGTGCGACCAGTACTGGCGGCCGTTGCCGAGGCGGCCGCCGATCCCGGCCTTGAAGATCGGGAACAGCTTCCCCCAGGCCCCGCCCTCGGCGGAGACGACCAGTCCGGTACGGGCGAACACGGTCCGGACCCCGGCCTCCCGGGCGGGCGCGGCAGCGGCCTCCCACGCGATGCAGACCTCGGAGAGGAACCCCTCCCCCGCCGGGGCGTCCTCGTCGACCATCCGGTCGCCCGTGTCTCCGTAGTACCCGATGGCGGTGCCGCAGAGGAGCGTCGCGGGCGGCTCGTCCATGGCGGCGACGGCCGAGGCGATGGCGGCCGTGCCCTTGACCCTGCTGTCGCGGATCTCCCGCTTGTAGGCGGCCGTCCAGCGGTGGTCGCCGACCCCGGCGCCGGCGAGGTGCACGACGGCTTCGCAGCCGGCGAGTCCGGCCGGGTCCACGTACCCCCGCGCGGGGTCCCACCGCGCCTCACCGGGCCCGGCGGGCTCGCGCCGCACGAAGCGGACGACCTCGTGTCCGTCGGCCTTCAGTGACCGCCCGAGGGCGCTGCCGATGAGCCCGGTGGCACCGGTGACTGCGATACGCATGGGCCCATCTTGGCAGCGACCCGCAACCGGAGGCCCGCCCGGACCCACCGGATCAGGTGGCTGCGCCCAGCCAGGTGCCGACCGCGTAGGTCACCACCATGGCCAGGGCGCCTCCGGCGACGTTGCGCAGGATCGCCCGGGCCGCGGGTGCCCCGCCCAGCCGGGCGCTGATCACCCCGCACAGGGTCAGGGAGAGCAGGACCGCGACCACCGTGACCGGGACCCGCTGCGAGGCCCCCGGCAGGACGATCGCCAGCAGCGGCAGCAGCGCCCCGACCGTGAACGCCACCAGGCTGGCCGCCGCCGCGTGCCAGGGGTTGGCCAGCTCGTCGGGGTTGATCCCCAGCTCCACCCGCGCGTGCGCCCGCAGTGCGTCCCGCTCCGTCAGCTGCTCCGCCGCCTCCCGCGCCACCGGCTCGCTCAGCCCCCTGCCCACCAGCAGCCCCGTCAGTTCCTCCAGCTCCTCCTCGGGCGACTCCTCCAGCTCCCGCCGCTCCAGGTCCAGCGCCGCCTTCTCCGAGTCCCGCTGGGAGCTGACCGACACGTACTCCCCCGCCGCCATCGACAGCGCGCCCGCCAGCAGCCCGGCGACGCCCGCCGCCAGGATCGCCGACCGCGAGGTCGTGGCCCCGGCGACGCCGACCACCAGGCCCGCCGTGGAGATGATCCCGTCGTTCGCGCCGAGCACCCCCGCGCGCAGCCAGTTCAGCCGGGTACTGATCGCCGCGCTCTGCGCCACCGCACCATCCGCTTCCGTCACGCCACCACTGTGGCGGGCGCCGCCGGAAGGAGCCACCCGGCGTGCGCGCCCCCGGTACCGGGATCAGGGTGGAGGGGTGAGACGCCGACGCGAGGAGCCGGGCTGGCTGCGCGGGGCGCCGCCGCCGCGCTGGGCCCGCCTCGCGCCCGCGGTGGCCCTCGTGGTGCTGGTGCTCGTCCAGCGCATCACCCCGGGCGACGTCGAGCTGGGCTACTTCCTGGCCGGGCTCCCCCCGGTCGCCGCCTTCGCCTACGGGGCCGCCGGGACGGCCGTCTTCGCCGCGGTGGTGCTGGTCCTCGTCGGCCTGCCCTCGCTCGGGATCGCCCACGCCCGGGGCTCCGACCTCGCGACCGTCGCGGTGATCGGGCTGCTCAGCGTGGTGGTCGCCTGGGTCCGAAAACGCCGCGACGCCCAGCTGGTGAGCGTGCGCACCGTCGCGGAGGCGGCGCAGCTCGCGGTCCTGCCGCCGGTCCCCGAACAGGTCGGCGCGGTCGGCTGCGCGGGCCTCTACCGGGCCGCCCAGCACGGCACCCTGGTCGGCGGCGACCTGTACGACGTACGGGTCGGGCCCTACGGCGTGCGCGCGCTGATCGGCGACGTCCAGGGTCACGGCCTGGCCGCCGTCGGCACCGTGGCCTCGCTGCTCGGCGCCTTCCGGGAGGGGGTGCTGGACGACGCGGAGCTCACGACGGTGGCGGCCCGGCTGGACCGGCGGCTGCTGGCGGACGCGGCGTCGGAGTCGGTGGCGCACGCGGAGCTCTTCGCGACGGCGGTGCTGGTGGAGTTCCCGCCCGGGCTGGACCTCGTACGGATCGTGTCGTGCGGGCATCCCCCGCCCCTGCTGCTACGGGGTTTCACGGTCTCGGAAGTCGACGTGGACCCGGGGCCCCCGCTGGGCCTGGGCCTGGCCGGCCCCACCCCGGCGGAACCGGCCGAGATCCGGGTCGCCCCCGGGGACCGGCTCGTGATGTACACGGACGGGGTGACCGAGGCCCGGGACGCGGCGGGGAACTTCTATCCGCTGGCCGCGCGCGTGCCCGTCCTGGCGACCGATCCCGCGGGGCTGGCCCCGGCGGTGTGGCGGGACTTGCGGTCCTTCACCGGAGGCGGGCCGCGCGACGACGTGGCCCTGCTGGTGCTGTCCCTCACCGCGGAGCGGGACGCCCCGGCGTGCGGTGACCACGCTGTACTGATCACATGACGAAACGACGACAAACGAAGACAATCGCCCATTTGGGTCAATTTCTATGTTTCGCTCGGGTCTTCCAGCCCTTCGAGCACGGAATCCGAGGCCCATTCGATGCGCGCACCGTACAAGCACAAGCAGCGGATCACGGCGGTCATCGCGGCGGCCGGAGCCGTCGCCCTGATCACCGGCTCGATCGTGCTCGGCCTCGCAGGGGAAGACGCGGCGGCGGAACCGGATGCGTCGCAGAACCAGCAGATCGAGGCCCCGGCCCCGCTCATGGTCGGCTCGGCCCTGACGCGCGCGGCCGAGGACGGGGGCAAGGTCGTCAACCTCACCCTCGACGACGGCCCCGACCCGAAGTGGACCCCGAAGGCGCTCGAACTCCTCGAGGCCCACGGCGCGAAGGCCACCTTCTGCCTGACCGGGCCGAACGCGCAGAAGCACGCCGGGGGCGCGGCCTCGGCTGGAACGTCGACCCCGGCGACTTCAACCGGCCCGGCGCGGACAAGATCGTCAGTGCCGTGCAGGAGCAGCTGAAGCCCAAGGGGCCGACGATCCTCATGCACGACGGGGGCGGCGACCGCTCCCAGCCGGTCGAGGCCCTCGAAAAGCTGCTGCCGTGGCTCAAGGAACAGGGCTACGGCCTCAGCTTCCCGAAGGTCCCCTAGGCAGGCTGAGGCCTACCGGCCCGCCTCCCCCGCCCCCCCGCCTACCCGGCGTCGCGGATGAAGGAGCGGACCATCTTGCAGGTGACGTTCGACGGCCGGCGGATGCCCGTCCGGACGGCCATCGTGCGGATCTTGCGGTTGGTGGCGCGCTGAGCGTCATACGTGCCGGAGTCGAGCAGCGATATCGCCAGCCGCATCGCCTTCAGGCGCCGGTTGTGGCTCTCGTACCACTCGCGGGGCAGCCCCGCCGGCAGCGGCTTCTTCTTGACGGGCTCGATGGTGTGCAGGGTCATGGCAGTGGCCATCTACAGCCTCCCAAAGGCAAGTTGGCGTCCTGTCCTTCTCCTTGAATTTTACCGGCGACCACTGACAAAGGACCTGGCCAGGAGGCGCCTCGCTAAGCTTTCGGGCATGGAGATCTGGATCAATCCCGCCTGCTCGAAGTGCCGTAGCGCCCTGACCCTGCTGGACGCGGAGGGCGCCGAGTACACCGTCCGCCGCTACCTGGAGGACGTGCCCTCCGAGGCCGAGATCCGCGAGGTCCTGGGCCGGCTGGGCCTGGAGCCCTGGGACATCACCCGCACCTCGGACCCGCTGGCCAAGGAGACCGGCGTACGGGACCTGCCGCGCGAGGAGACCGAGGAGGCCCGCGGGGCCTGGATCAGCCACCTGGCGGCCCACCCGAAGCTGATCCAGCGCCCGATCATCACGGCCGAGGACGGCACGGCGGTGGTGGCCCGCTCCGAGGAGGCCGTCCGCGAAGCCCTCTCCCGCACGGCCTAACCCGCGAAGCCCGCGAAGCCCGCGTTCACGAACTCCACGACGCGTCCGATCTGCTGGTCCCTGGACGTGCCGGGCTTCGGGTTGTGGGCGTAGACGAGGCGGCGGCCGGCCTGCTCGGTGGTGAACACCCCGGTCGACCAGCCGGGGCCGGAGCCCGTCTTGCCCCAGACCACCGTGCCGGCCGTCTCGTGGCGCATCAGGCCGGCCGCGCTGAAGCAGGCCCTCGGCGACAGGCAGGTGTTCCCCCTGGCGTTGGGCACGTCCGGGACCTCGTACAGGTGCCGCTGCTGAGCGGGCGGCAGCAGCCGGCCGCCCAGCAGGGCCCCCATGAAGCGGTCCAGGTCGGCCGCGGTGGAGACCAGGCCGCCCTCCGCCCAGAACCGGGCCATCCGCGGGTCCGTCGACATCCGGGTCTGACGCAGCCCCAGAGGATGCACGATGCGGCGCTGCAGCTCCTCCCCGTAGCTCCGGCCGGATATCCGCTCCACGAGCAGGCCGGCGACGAAGCTGTTCGTCCCGTTGTACTGCTGGACCATGCCCGGCGCGGGTATGCGGCCCGGGCGGGCGGCCGCGTCCGCCGCGAACGTGTCGAGCAGCATGGTGCGCGGATCCGCGGACTCGCTGGTGAGCATCGGCAGGTCGGCGGTGTGGTCCATGAGCTGCCGTACGGTCACTGCGGCGTAGGCATCGGGTATCAGGTCGGGCAGGTAGCGGCGCACCGGCGCGTCGATCTCGATCCGGTGCTCCGCGACGAGCCGCAGCACCAGGGCGTTCGTGAACAGCTTGGTGACGCTGCCGATCGGGACGTCCGCGTCGGCGGCGACCGGCCCGCCGGTCCCGGTCCACGGCGTGCGCAGCCCCGCACCGGACAGCCGCACCAGGGCCCCCGTGGAGACCTCGTCGGGCAGGGAGGCCAACAGGGCCCGCAGCGCGGCGGGGTCCTGGGCGGCCGCCCGCTCGGCGTGGGCCGCGGTCGCGGCGGAGCCCGCGGACCCTCCGGGCGCGGCCAGTGCGGCCGGGGCGCCCGCACCCACGGCGAGGACCGCCAGCGCGATGCCGGTGACGGCGATCCGGCGGAGGGTGCGGGGGCGTGCGTTCATCGGTGGCTCCTGGAGAAGGCGACTCGGTGGGCTCTGACACCAACACTCCGCCACCCACAGCGCGTTGCCCATCGGTGATCACCCTGACCGGACCCCGAGGCCACCCCGAAGGGGACCGTTCGACCGGCCCCGAGGCCGGTCCCGCAGGCCCCCGGCCGCCCTGCCCGGCCGCCCTGCCCGACCGCCCCGCCCGACCGCCCTGCCCTGCCCGACGTCTTACCCGGCCGCCGCCACCCGCCGCTCGTGGACCCGCAGTTGGAGGGTCGCGAGGTCGAGGAGCGGGGTGGGGACGGCGAGAGCGCGGGCCCGGGCGGTCAGGTCGCCGAGCACGTGCTCGACCTCGGTCGGGTGACCGGCGAGCAGGTCCCGGTACAACGACGGCGTCAGCGGAGAGTCCGGGGTGGCCAGCGTCCGGGCGGTGAAGCCGAGTTCCGACTCCGGCACCGGGTACCCGGCGGCGGCCGACACGGCGGCCGCCTCCGCGAGGACCGCGAGGCCGAACTCGGTCCCGCCGGGCACGGCGTTGACCTCGCCGACGGCTCCCCGCGCCAGGGAGGTCACCGCCGCCAGCGTGGTGATGAACACCCACTTGTGCCACATGGCGCCGATGATGTCGGGCACTTCGGGGGTGTCGATCCCCGCCCCGGCCAGCACCTCGCGCACCTCGTCCACCCGCGCCGAGGGACGGCCGTCGCGTTCGCCGGTGAGCACCACGGTGGGCGGAGCCATGCGGAGGATGTCGCCGTCCTCGTTCAGGGTGGTGACGACCTTGGCCACGCCGCCGAGCACCGCCCCGTCCCCGAACCGGTCCGCGAGGTGGTCGAGGTGGGCCATTCCGTTGAGCAGGGGCAGGATCGCCGTCCCGGAACCGACCGCCGGCGCGAGGTCCCGGACCGCCGCTTCGAGGGTGGTGGACTTCACGGACAGCATGGCCGTCGGCTACTCCCGTCGTACGTCCCCTCCAGCGCGTCGGCCGTGACGAGCCTCGGGTCGAGCACGATCTTCTCCCCCGGCCCGCTCACCCGCAGCCCGCGCGCCCGCAGGGCCTCGGCCCGCCGGGGGCGCACCAGGAAGGTGACGTCCCGGCCGGCCTGGGCGAGGCGCGCGCCGAAGTAGCCGCCCGCGGCGCCGGCTCCGACCGTCAGGATCCTCATCCGGCGGAGCCCTCCGGTCGGACGGCCTCGGCCAGGGCGGTGCGGACGGTCGCGGCGTCGGCGACGGTCGCGGGGGCCTCGGTGAGGCCCCCGGGACGGGCCGGGTCCTCGGCGTACGGGAGGACGTACACGGGCGTGTCCCGCTGGAAGCGCCAGCTCTCGGCGAGCTCCCCCGCGTCGACCGCGTCGTAGCCGAGCAGGTCGAGGAGGCGGGTGGCGGACGCGCGGGCGGCCGGGTCCTCGCCGGCGATCGGCAGGGCCGAGCGGTCCGGGGAGCCGGCCGGGCGGGCGAGGGCGAGCAGGTGCTTGAAGTAGATGTTGTTGAACGCCTTGACGACCTGCGCCCCGGCCAGGTGCTCCTGGACGAGCCCGCTCGTCGTGGTCTCCTCCGCCTCCAGGGCGGGGAAGACCCCGTCCCGCTGCGGGTAGTAGTTGAGCGTGTCGAGCACGACCTTGCCCGCCAGCACCTCGGCGGGGAGCTCGCGGTAGTTCCGGAGCGGGATGGTGGCCACGACCCAGTCGCCGGCGGCCGCCGCCTCGGCCGGGGTGGCGGCCCGGGCCCGCGGGCCGAGCTCGGCGACCAGAGCGTCCAGTGTCTCCGGTCCCCTGGAATTACTGAGGACCACGTCCAGCCCCGCGTCCACGGCGAGCCGCGCGAGGGTGCTTCCGATGTTGCCGCTTCCGATGAGTCCAAGAGTTGCCATGCGGGGTTCAAGTCGCCCGCGATCCACGGTATTCCGGCGCTGCGGCACCGGAGTGAGGCCCCGTCCTCCCCGCTCCCGCCAGGGCCCTTCACCTCGGCCCCACCCCGGGCCTCGTAGGGTGAGGCCAGCACAAAGGGGACGTACCCGCACCAAAGGATCCATCGTGAACGAGCAGCAGCACCCGAGGCCCACCACGCCCGGCGAGCCCCCGGTGCCGCCGTCGCCGCCCTCGCCGCCGGACCTCTCCGCGTCCGCGATCCCCCCGCTCCCACCGCCCCGGCGCGGAGCCGACTGGATGTTCGGCGGGGTGTACGGGACCGTCCTCGCGTCCGGGCTGCTGGCCGCACTCGACCAGAAGGGCGGGGAGTACACCCCCTTCTACGACGCCAGCTGGGTGCTCGTCACCGCTGCCACCGCCGGGCTCGCGCACGGGTACTCGCACCACATGAGCACCCATCAGGCCGGCTCCGCCGGGCACCGGTGGCGGATCCTCGGGCGGGCGCTGTGGAACGAGTGGCCCATGATCGCGGCCACCCTGCCCACGGTCCTGCTCCTGCTCGTCGCCGGACTCACCGACTGGGACTCGCACGGGGTCACGGCGGTCGGGCTCGGCGTGAACACCGCGATGCTGTTCGCCTGGGGCGCCTTCGTGGCCCTCCGGGTCGGCTACAAGCTCGGCTCGGCGCTGCTCATCGGGGTCGCCGACGCCACGATCGGACTGGCCATCATCGCGGCCAACGCGGTGATCAAGTAGCGGCGCGCAACGACGGGGGCGCACCGGACGGGCCCTGTAGGCGGCTCGCCGTACAGGCCGGCCAGCCGAACGGGCCGGACGGAGACCCCGTCCGGCCCGAGCGCCGCGCCCCCGAGGGGGCTCACTCCGGCAGCTGCTCCTCCGCCTCCGCCAGGATCTCCGTCAGCCGGGCCCCGAACTCCGCCCCCCGTACGTCCGGCACCCCGGTGCGGGCCGAGGTGAGGAGCGCGTCCAGGGCGCGGCCGTAGGCCCCCGGGACGTTGCTCCACTCCGGCAGGCCGAAGACGCCCTCGGTCCCGCGCAGCTCCAGCCCCACACCGGCGGCCGCGCGCGGGGAGCTGAGGCTGAGCACGGCGGTGCTGGCCGCGCCCGTGGTGTGCCGCAGGGCCAGCTGGACCACGTCGGCGGGGCCGCGGGTGGCGCTGACCTCGGTGACGTCGCCGAGGACCGGGATGAGTACGGACAGGGCGTGCGGGCCCACGTCCCACAGCCCGCCCTTGGCCTTGCGCCAGGGCGAGTCCGCGTAGGCGCTGGGCTCGCCGTCGGGCGGGAAGACCGCGCCGAGCCAGTGCGCGGCGGCGGTGAACCAGCCCGTGCGCTCCGCCTGCTCCTCGACCCAGCCCGCGGTCGGCTCGGCGAAGCGCAGGGTGAGGAAGACCACGGAGGCGACCTGGTGCTCGGCCACGGCCGCGGCGACCGCGCGGGCCTCGGCCGGGGTCGTGGCGACGGGCTTGTCGAGCAGCAGGTGACAGCCGGCGGCGGCCGCGCGCACGGCGAGCGGGGCCTGGACGTCGGGCGGGAGCGCGAAGGCCACGGCGTCACAGTCGGCGAACAGCGCGTCGGGGTCTTCGTACACCTTCACCCCGTACTCGCGCGCCAGTTCGGCCGCGGCTTCGGGGCGCCGGCCCCAGACTCCGGCGAACTCGGAGCCGGGGTGCGCGGCGAGGGCGGGGGCGTGCGTGCGGCGGGCCCATGGGCCGGTGCCCATCAGCCCGATCCGGGGGCGGGGCCCGGGAGCGGCCTCTGCGGCGGCATCTCCGGCGGACGTCAAATCGTACGAAATGCTCACCAGCCCAGTCTGCCCCACCCGGACGGGTGTTCCGACGCCAACCCTCTCGACCACGCCCACCTGCGGCGCAAACCTCGGTAACACGGGGTTCACACACGGGCAACGGAAGAGAAATCGTGAGCGGGCACGCTGCGGTCTACACCGCAGAACGAATTTCGCAGTACGCGAGCCACAGGGACGTGAGCCGCCGTACGCGATCCGCAGGACGCAGCGCAGCACCCGCAGAGTCTGCGCCGGAGCGACGCACCGAAGGATGGGGCCCGTGAGCTACAAGGCTGAGTACATCTGGATCGACGGAACCGAGCCGACGGCGAAGCTGCGCTCCAAGACCAAGATCATGGCGGACGGGGACGCGCTGCCGATCTGGGGCTTCGACGGTTCGAGCACCAACCAGGCCGAGGGCCACGCCTCCGACCGCGTACTGCAGCCGGTGTTCACCTGCCCGGACCCGATCCGCGGCGGCGACAACGTCCTCGTCCTGTGCGAGGTCCTGAACATCGACATGACCCCGCACGAGTCGAACACCCGCGCGCTGCTGCGTCCGATCGCGGAGAAGTTCGCCGCCCAGGCGCCGATCTACGGCATCGAGCAGGAGTACACCTTCTTCGACGGCACCCGCCCGCTCGGCTTCCCGGTCAACGGCTTCCCGGCCGCGCAGGGCGGCTACTACTGCGGCGTCGGCTCGGACGAGATCTTCGGCCGCGACATCGTCGAGAAGCACCTGGACCACTGCCTCGCGGCGGGCCTGGCGATCTCCGGCATCAACGCCGAGGTCATGCCCGGCCAGTGGGAGTTCCAGGTCGGCCCGGTCGGCCCGCTGGAGGTCTCCGACCAGCTGTGGATCGCGCGCTGGCTGCTCTACCGCACCGCCGAGGACTTCAACGTCTCCGCGACGCTGAACCCGAAGCCGGTCAAGGGCGACTGGAACGGCGCGGGCGCGCACACCAACTTCTCCACGAAGGCGATGCGCGAGGACTACCGCGCGATCATCTGCGCGGCCGAGTCGCTGGGCGAGGGCAGCAAGCCGCTGGACCACGTCAAGAACTACGGCGCCGGCATCGACGAGCGCCTGACGGGCCTGCACGAGACCGCCCCGTGGAACGAGTACAGCTACGGCGTCTCGGACCGCGGCGCCTCGGTCCGCATCCCGTGGCAGGTCGAGAAGGACGGCAAGGGCTACATCGAGGACCGCCGCCCGAACGCGAACGTGGACCCGTACGTGGTGACCCGCCTCATCACGGACACCTGCTGCACCGCCCTGGAGAAGGACGGCCTGGTCTAACCGGCCTGCCCCAACCAGCCTGCTCCCACCGGCCTGGTCCCCACCCGGACCGGCCACCCCTGACACCACCCGGCGCCCGTCCTCCCCCCTCGGGAGGGCGGGCGCCGCGCTGTCGGTGGTGCCTGCCATCGTGTGCGCATGCTGCCCGTCACCCTGCGCACCGAGCCCGCCGAGACCTACCGCCGGCCCGCGCTGTCCTTCCTGTCCGAGCTCGTCGGGCGCATCGGCGCCGACGGCGACCACTTCCTCATCGTGGAGCGACTGCCGGACGAGCCCGACGTGTTCGCGCAGGTCTGGCACGAGACCGGCGGGGACTACCAGCTGGAGTACCGCGACGGCGCACCCGACCGGCACTTCCAGGCCTTCGTCCGCACGGCGGCCGAGGTGGTGGACGTGATGGCCCGCTGGGCCCGCCAGGAGAAGGGCTGGGCCATCGGGCCGTCCTGGGACCGGCTGGAGTTCCCGGTCGAAGAGGCGGCCCCGCTCGCCCCGGAGGTGGAGGAGGAGCTGACCGAGCTCGTCCGGGCCGGGCTGCGGTGCGGTTACGACGACCGGGCGGCCCTGAGCGAGAACGCGGAGGAGTACCTCGTCTCGGGCGGGGTCCGGCCGGTGTCGCGCGCTCAGGCCGAGCAGCTGGTGGACCGGCTCTGGCGGGAGCGGCTGACGGAACAGGGCGACTGGGTGGGCGAGACCGACCCCGAGCGGCTGGCGCGGGCCTTCGCCTCGCTCGATGCCGCCGGCATCACCGCGCGGGAGAACTTCGCCTGCTGTCGCTCCTGCGGCCTCGCGGAGATCCGGGCAGCGGGCCGCGAGGACGCCCGGGGGTTCGTCTTCTTCCACGCGCAGTGCACCGAGGGCGCTGCGGCGGGCGGCGACCTGTGGCTGCTCTACGGGGGCTTCGTGCAGGGCGAGGAGCCGAGCGTCTCCGTGGGGCGGGAGGTCACCCGGGCGTTGGGTGCGGTGGGGCTGGGGTGGGTGTGGGAGGGGACCGCCCACGATGCGATACGGGTCACCGGGATGGACTGGAAGAAGCGGCTGGGCGGGTGACGGTTTGTCGGGATTGGAATGGTCCGTTCACACCATGATCACGGAATATGGGATTCCGCTCCACAGAGTGAGACGGGGTCTGCCCCGGCGCCACCGCATCTGCTTGAATGGGGCCATGGCCAGCTATTCGCACACCTCGACAGGTCGCAGCGACCTCGAGCCGTTCTGGCCTTCCCGTCAGGACCACGATTTCGACCGGGTGTGTTGCCGCGCGAAGAACGCGCCGGCCCTCTAAAGCCTCCGGGACCTCCAACCGACCTCCCCCAGGCCTTCGGTCTGCGCGGTACGACACAAGACGACGCCTTTCGTACGTCTCCTGCCGACTACTCCGCGTGAAAGAGCTGACCACTCATGGCGAACACCCGTTCCTTTGCTTCTGCCGCCTCCGCTGCGACCTCTCCCCTGACCTACCCGAGCTTCCCGCCCAGTCCGCGCCACCGCCTGCGAGCCGTGGACCGCGACGAGGTGGCTCGCGTCGTGGACTTCCTGCCGCCGGGCGCCACCTGGCTGCCCGCCCCCGCGCACACCCTGCCCGCCCTCCCCGGCCAGCCGCCGATGGTCGGGTACCTGGTGCTCGTACCGGCCGACCAGCAGCCGCCGATCGCCTTCTCCCCCCAGGCCGTTCCCGCCGCCCCGGCCCCCGGCGCGGCGGCCGTCACCGGTGACACCCTGGTCCGCATCGACCCCGCGCAGCGCACCGCGGAGGTGGACGGCGAGGTCCTGGACCTGACGTACCTGGAGTTCGAGCTGCTGGCCCACCTGGTCGCGCACCCGCACCGGGTGCACAGCCGCGACCAGCTGGTGACCACCGTCTGGGGCTACGGCCACGTCGGCGACGGCCGCACGGTCGACGTCCACGTCGCGCGGCTGCGCCGCAAGCTGGGCGCCGCCCACCGCGGAGCGATCCAGACCGTACGCCGCGTGGGGTACAGGTACGCCCCCTGACCGGGACGGCGCCCGAGGTGTGGACGTACGGAATGACGGCCGGGCCCGTGCTGACGAGGGGGAGTACGGGCCCGCGCGGGCGGGTCCAACTCGGGCCACCACAAAGGGGATTTCCTCGCACATCCGTGCTGATCAGGCCCGGTGCCTGACGTAGGCTTTTCCGTCGTGACCATCGGAACCGGCAGCATACTTGCCCCACTTGAGCCCCAGGACCCCCGCGAGACCGCCGGCTACCGGCTGATCGCCCGGATCGGCGAGGGCGGCATGGGCACCGTCTACCTCTCGCACACGCGCGGCGGGCAGCCGGTCGCGCTGAAGCTGATCCGCCGCGAGTTCGGGCAGGACCCGGACTTCCGGAGCCGGTTCGAGCAGGAGGTCCGGGCCGCGCGCCGGGTGCAGGGCTACCACCTCGTACCGGTCCTCGACCACGACACCACGGGCGCCTCGCCCTGGCTCGCCTCGGTGTTCGTACCGGGAATCTCGCTGCACGACGCCCTGACCGCCCACGGTCCGCTCCCGCTCGGCGCCGTCTTCCAGCTGATCGGCTGCACGGCGCGGGCCCTCGGCTCCATCCACGCCGCGGGGGTCGTGCACCGGGACCTGAAGCCCGCCAACCTCCTGCTCGGCGCGGCCGGACCGTACGTCATCGACTTCGGGATCGCCCGGGCCGCCGACAGCACGCAGCTCACCCGCACCGGCGGGGTCATCGGCACGCCGCAGTACATGTCCCCCGAACACGCGCTGGGCGCCGAGGTCACCACCGCGAGCGACCTCTTCGCGCTCGGCCTCATCGCCGCGGTGGCGGCCACCGGACGGCACCCCTACGGGGAGGGCGGCGCCACGGCCCTCGGCGTGCGGATCGCCAACACCGACCGGCTGCCCCCGGACCTGAGCGGCTACCCGACCGAGCTGAAGCCGCTGCTGGAGCGCTGCCTGACGGCGGATCCGGCGGAGCGGATCAGCACGGACGAGCTCGCCGCGATGTGCGAACTGTTCGCCGGGCGGCCGCTGAACGACTTCGACGGCTGGCTCCCGGAGCCGCTCGGGCTGGAGATCGCCCGGCGGGTACGGGCCGCGGAGAACCCGCCGGTGCCGACGGTGGCGGACACGGGCGGGGGCGCAGGAGCGTCCGCGGCTGCCGGCGGGTTCGGACCGGCCGGTACGGGCCCGGGCGCCGGGGGCTCCGGCGCCTCCGGCGGGATCCACTCCGCCGACACGGCGTTCGCGCCGCCCCGGCCCGCCGGGCCGCCCCGGCCGGGCCACCCGACGCCCGCGCCCACGGCGCCGCCGGCTCCGGCCCCGAAGGGGTTCCGTGGCGGGCTCGTCGCCGCCTCGCTCGTCCTCGCCGTCGCCGCGGGAGCCGGCACGGTCTGGCTGCTGGACGGGGACGACTCCAAGGACGACGCGAAGACGCCCGCCGCCCGGCAGGAGACCCCGGCCGCGCCCGCGTCCGGATCACCGGACCCGGCCAAGGCCTCCTCCTCGCCGAAGGCCTCGGCCTCGGCCTCGGCCTCTTCCTCGCCGAAGTCCGCGTACACGCCGGTCTTCCAGGACAAGCCCCTGACCCTGCGCGCGCCCTCCTCCAGCACCGGGACCCACGTCGACCTGGACGCCCCGCAGATCTTCCCGAAAGGAGGCATCGGCAAGACCCAGGGCATGGAGCTCACCTACCAGGACTGGGGCGACGCCGATCTGCGCTTCCTGACGGCCATGGGCAAGAGCACCGGCACCACGCCGGAGGAGTGCCGGGACGCCGTCGCCACCAACACCTTGGCCTCCAGGGTGGGCAAGGACGAGCTGAAGGCGGGCAAGACGCTCACGAAGGGGACGGTGCTGTGCACCGTCACCGGTGACAACAACCTGGCGATGCTCCGCATCACCGAGGTCGTGCTCGACACGAGCAAGGGGTCCATCGGCCCCATGCCGGACTACGTCACCGCACTCACCCTCTGGAAGATCGGCTGACGCCGTGGGCCGGGGCTCCCGGGGAAGCCCCGGCCCACGGACGCTGCCCTAGACGCCGGCGCCGGCCCCGGCCCGGCGCCGCGACGCGGCGAAGCCCAGCGCCACGTCGGCCGCCAGGAACACCAGCAGGCTGATGCCCAGCATCGGTACGAACCAGCCCACGACGGCCGTCGCCGCGGCCAGCGGCAGCAGCACCGTCACCGGCAGCTTCCGCCAGGCCCCGCGCGGCTGGGGGCGGCCCACCGAGAGCGTGCGCTCCTTGGTCGGGCGGCGCAGCCACCACATGCGGTAGCCCCAGACGACCATGAACATCACCAGGACCGCCAGCACGGCCAGGGCCAGCTGGTTGGCGAGCCCGAAGGTCAGGCCCATGTGCAGGTCGATGCCGAAACGGGTCAGCTGGGCGAGCAGCGGGTGGTCGGCGAAGCGGAGTTCGTCCATGACCCGGCCGTCGGCGGGGTCCACGGCGACCGCGTCCAGGTGCACCGGCACCTGCTTGTCCTGCTCCTTGACCACGTAGCCCTTGCCCTGGGCGGGCAGGGTGATCCGCAGCGACTCGGTGACCCCGGCGGACCGGGCCGCCGCCACCGCTCCGTCGATGCCGATGGCGTCGACCGGGGCGGGCACGGCCGCCGCCTGGTCACCGGCGGCCGCACCGTGCCCGGCGTGCTCGCCGCCCGCGTCGGCGGCCGGGGCTCCGGGGAGCTTGGCGGCCACGGCCGGGGTGCCCCCGCCGAGGCTGTCCTTGAGCTCCCCGATGTTCTCGCCGGCGTACCGCGACCAGGTCAGGCCGGTCGCGGAGAGGCCCACGAGGCCGAGCACGATCCAGACGCCGGCGGAGCCGTGCCAGGACAGGGTCTTGCGGCGGCCGGTCGCCGTACGGTCGGGGACGACGAGGGCGGCCTTACGGGCACGCTTGCGGCCGATCCACAGCGCGAGCCCGCCGAGCGCGACCACCCACAGCCAGCTCGCGGCGAGTTCGCTGTAGTTCCGCCCGAACTCCCCGAGCTGCAGGCTGGAGTGGAACTCGCTCAGCCAGGCCCGCAGCGGCAGCGCGTCGCCGACCGTGGTGAGCTTTCCGCGGACCTCGGCCGTATACGGATCGACGAACACGGTGAGCGTCTCGCCCTCGGCGAGTCCCGGGCTCTCCATGATCACCCGGGTGGTGGCGTCCGCCTCCGGCGCGGGCCACACGGACGTGACCTTGCCCTGGGGGGCGGCGTTCTTGGCCGCGGCGACCTGGGCGCCGAGCGGCTGGGCGCTCGCGCCGACGCGGTCGACCGTCAGCTGGTCGGGGTAGAGGATCTTCTCGGCCTGCCAGGAGCCGGCGTAGAGCAGGCCGGTGGTGGCGGCGACGAGCAGGAGCGGGGCGATCAGCACCCCGGCGTAGAAGTGCAGGCGCAGGAGCAGCGGCCGCAGGGCGGCCCAGGTGCCGGGCGTGCGGGGCGGCGCGTGTTCGGCCGCGGGGTTTTCGGGTGCGGGGTTTTCGGCCGCGGGGTTTTCGGGTGCGTCGGGGTCCGCTGCGCGGACGACGGCCTCGTCGAGAGACATGGGTGTCCTAGGTGTTGGCGAAGACAGGGGTGAGCGGCCCCTGGTCTCGCCCCCTCACCCGCGACGGGAAGGGCGCGCCGTTCGGTCAGGCGCGGGCAGGACGGCCGGGGGCCGTGATACGGATCCGTCCGCGCGCGGGCGGCCCGCGCCGCTCGGCGGTGTGCGCGTGCACGGCACCGCGCAGGGTGCGCGGCCGCCGGTACCCGGCGGGCCGGAAGGCCGGCGCCTGCGGTACGGGGATCCCGCACGCGCGGAGCAGGGCGAGGACCCGGGAGAGCGGCCGGGCGGCGAGCAGCGCCCCGGCGCCGAGGACGGCGGTGAGCCGGAAGACGGCCGCCTCGCCCCAGGCCAGCCAGAGCGCGCAGAACAGCCCGGCGAGGACGTGCGCGGCGATCATGCCGAGCCCGTCGTGGGCGTGGCCGGCGGCCATGTCACCCATGCCGGCCACGGCGCTCATGCCGTCCATGCCATTCATCCCGGTCATGCCCGTCATGCCGTCCATGGAATGCACGTCGGCCATGCCGCTCATGCCCTCCATGGATCGCATGCCGTCCATGCCGCTCACGCCCTCCACCGAATGCGCGCCGTGCGCGGCCGCACCCTCCGGGACGGCGCCCCCGCCCGTGTCCGGGCCCGAGCCCCCGCCCGCACCCGCCTGATGCCGGCCACCGGCCGAGGCGGAGAAGACGAGGTGCAGGACCGCCTGGACGGCGAGCAGCGCCGCGGCGATGGCGAGGGGTCCGCGGCGACGCCCGGCGGAGAGCCAGGCTAGCCCTCCGGTCAGCCCGAATGCGGACAGAAGACCCAGTGCGGGAAGGTCCGTACCGGACATGTACGAATGCCCCGCCGCACCCAGTGCGACGGCCACCGCCGCGAAGAGTGCGGCCCGCATGGCGCGCATCGGCGCGGGGCTGTGTGACATGACCTGGGCATGTTGCCATGGCCCCCCGCCTCGCCGTACGGCACCCCCGTGGCCGATCATGGACCGATGAGCCCCCTGTCCTTGACGGTCCCGCTGAGCGCGGTGTACACGGGCACGGTCCAGCTCGGGGCGTACGCCCTGGAGCGGCTGGACCCGGCGGCGCGGGAGCGGCTGCTGCGCCGGTGTTCCACCCACGCCGACAACCTGGACGCCGGCCGCTGGGAGACCCTGCCGGCCAGCGCCTTCCTCGTCGAGGAGCCGATGCCGCTGCCGTACGCGCTCCTGCTGGCGGCCGTCCTCGGGTACGCCGAGTACGCCTACGGGGCCTGGTGGACGGCGGCCGCCTTCCTGTTCGGGCACGTCACGGCCACCCTGCTGGTGTACGGGGTGCTCCGCCGGACGGCGGGCCCGGCGACCCGGCGGGCGGTGGACGTGGGCACGAGCTACGGGTTCAACACCGTGCTCGGGGCGCTGACCTCGGCCCTTCCGCGCGGGCCGGTGCGCACCACCGCCCGGGCCGGTCTGCTGGCGCTCGCCGTCCGGCCGGTGCTGCGGCGGGAGCGGACCTTCACCGACGCCGGGCACCTGGTGGCCCTGGGGCTCGGCCTCGGGGTCTCGCTGGCGGCCGATTACCTTTCCGGAGCGAAATCTCCGAAAATCATACGGATGACACGCGTCACCCAGCGCGCTTCATTCCGAGCCATCCAGTTCTCTGATCATTCGATTCTCTGATCACGTTTCTCTGATCACGTTGGAGCCGCCACGATGACCGTCACCACCGCCAAGACCGTCGCCAACCTCCGGGACCTCGGCGGCACCCCGCTCGCCGGGGGCCGCAGCGTCCGCCCGGGTCTGGTGCTGCGCTCCGGCCAGCTCGACCGGCTCGACCTCGACGTCGACCGGGCGGTGGCCGCGCTGGGCATCGGCACCGTCATCGATTTCCGTACCGGCGTGGAGCGCGGCGAACACCCCGACCGGGTGCCGGCCGGCGCCCGGCTGCTCATAGCCGACGCCCTGGCCGACAAGATGGCGGCCGACGCCGGGGGCGACGGCGGCCCGGGGAAGATACCCGCCGCCCAGCTCAAGGACATCCTGTCCGACCCGGTGGTGGCGGAGGAGCACTTGGGCGGCGGCAAGGTGCAGGCCCTGTTCACCAGCCTCTACCGCTCCCTGGTCAGCTCCGGCTCCGCGCAGTCCGCGTACCGGCTGCTGCTCACCGAGCTCGCCGACCCGCAGTCGGGGCCGCTGCTCTTCCACTGCACGGCGGGCAAGGACCGTACGGGCTGGGGCGCGACCGTGATCCTGTCGCTGCTCGGCGCCGACGACGAGACGCTGATGAGCGAGTACCTGTCGGTCAACCCGGCGGTGCGGATCGCCTTCGCCCCGATGATCGAGGGCTTCACGGCGGCCGGCGGCGACCCGGACATCGCGCTGGCGCTGATCGGAGTCTTCCCCTCCTACCTGGAGGCCGGGCTGGACGAGGTGAACACGCGCTACGGCTCGATGGAGAAGTACGTGCGCGAGGGACTCGGCGTCTCCGACGAGACGGTCGAGGCCCTGCGCGCCCGCCTGATCGTCTGAGCCCGCCGGGAGAGCCGGTCCGAACATGCGCGCTGGGACCCGGTGACCATCCGACCATTCGCTCGTTCTGCTGAACGTGACTGCGCCGGATACCGCCACCCGCCCCCTCTCCCCCGATGTCGAGCAGGCCGAGGCCGCCATCGTCGAGCACTATCCCCGGCTGGTGCGACTGGCCTACCTGGTGCTGCCGCCCTCACTCGGCCGCAACCGCCGGGTCCTCACCGCCCACTCGCTGGCCCAGCGCGCCCTGCCGCGCGGGCGGCGGGACGGGGCGGCCGCCGCGCAGGCCGCGGTGCAGGGCGGGGTGCCGGGGCAGCGGGGCGGGGCGGGTCCCGAGTCCGGGTACGCGTACGTACGGCTGCGCGTGCTGCGGTCCGCGCTGGAGGCCGGGATCCCGCTGACGTTCCGCGCGCTGCCCCGGCGGGCTCAACTGCCGCCGGTGCTCCCCCAGGTGTGGGGGCTGCGGCTGTTCCCGCGCTCGGGCGGGGCCGAGGAGCTGGCGCTCGACCAGTGGCTGGCCACCCTCGACGGGCCCGGCCGGGCCGCGTGCGTCCTGCGGGCGCTGGAGCGGCTGCCGGAGCCGGAGGTGCTGCGGGTGCTGACCGAGGCGGGGGTGGTCAATCCGGCCGCCGCCGTCGCGGAATCCGGGGACCCCTCGACCGACGAGCTGTTCGCCTCCCCCGAGTTCGACCCCTGCGTGCTCCAGGCCCGGCCCACCGATCTGCTGCGCCGCCGCCGGCTCGTGCGGGCCGGGATCGCCGCCGGGATCGCCCTCGCCGTGTGCGGGGTGCTGCTCTCGCTGCCCGGCGGCGGATGGGGGGCCGACGGGGCCGCGGCCCCGCTCTACGCGAAGAACGCGGCGGCGGAGCAGGCGCTGGACCCCGGTCAGCTGGTCCGGGTCGCGCCCACGGTCTGGCGTACGGCCTCCCGTACCGACTACTCCGGCTGGCCCGCGCGCGGCGACCGCGTCGACGATGCCGCGCTGCTGCGGCGGGCGCTGGCCGTCTGGGCCCGGCCGGGCCGCTCGGTCGTGGTCTCGGCCACCCCCGGCACCCCGTCGGGACCGCCGATGGGCCCCCCGCAGCTGCTGTTCGCCGGGACGGTCGACCAGGCCGTCGTGGTCCTGCTGTACGACGGCCTGCGCGTGGTGCGGTACGCCGAACCGCGCTCCGGCACCGAGATCGCCGCCCTCGACTTCGCCCGGACCGACGGCGCCTCGGCGGACACGGCGGCGGCCCTGGTGCTCAGCCGGGTCGACGGCAACGTCCGCTATCTGACGGCCCCCTGGGTGACGGCCGCGACGCAGCGGGACCTGCTGAAGCCCGGCGACGCCCCGACGGGACTGGAGCTGACGCCGGAGGGGATCACTCCGCCGGTGCCCAGCCCCGCCCCGGAGGGCACCTGTACGAGCTGGAGCGCCCTGGCCGTGACCGGTGACGGCGCGACCCGGCTGATCACCGACCTGGGCGAGCTGACCCCGGCCCGGCTGACCTCGGGGGCGCCGGGCGCCGAGCGGAACGTGACGGAGGGCGCCGAGCTGGGCGACTGGTCGCGGATCGCCTGCCTGCTGCCTTCGGTGCGCTCGCACGGGGTGCGCACGGTCAACGCGTGGACGTACGCGAAGCAGCCGCTGCCCGAGGGCGACGGCACGGCGACCTGGCTGTGCACCCGGGCGGAGACCTGGCAGGGCACGGCGGACCGGGTGCAGGCGCAGTTCCTGGCCCCGGGCGCGCCGCTGGCGGCGCAGGCGGCGAAGGCGGAGGGTTCGCCGGCGTGCGGGCCGCGGGAGCCGCGGGTGCTGGCCGGGGTGCTGTGGAAGTCCAAGGCCGGGCAGTGGTACGTGCTGGCGGCGGGCAGTGCGCAGTTCGCCTCGCTGACCGTGGGCGGCGGCCAGGTGAGCGGGGTCGCGGTGGGCAACCGGCTGGCGGTGAAGGCTCCGGAGGGGGCGCAGGTGGAACTGACGGGCAAGCTCACGGACGGTTCGAAGGCGGGGGTGCTGCGCTGACGCGCCCGGCTCGGTCGGGTGGCCCCGGTGGCACAGGAGGGCCGGTCCCCTGCCGAGGGACCGGCTCCGATGGATGCCCCCCGCCACCCATCGGAGCCGGTTGGTCCGGCCCCGGCCCCGGGTCAGGGGCCCGGGTCCCGGCCCGGGGCCGCGGGGTGGCTCAGCAGGGGCTGAGCCACCAGACCCAGCCCCAGGGCGCCTGTCCGTCCTCGCTGTAGCCGCCGGGGGAGATCCACCCGATGGTCTTGTCGCTCCGGTAGAACTTCGCGCGGAGCGCGGCACGCTGGTTGTTGATCCAGGAGCCGGTCCCGGCCCAGGGGATGGAGTTGAGCGTGTTGCAGGTGAAGAGGGACTTCTTGTCGCCCTGGAACCACGTGGACTCGAAGGCGCAGACATAGGTGTAGGCGCAGTACTCGGACGCGGCCGCGGCCGATGTGATCTTGGGGGCGCCCACCTCCCGGGCGTACTTCTCCCCCGGCAGGGTCAGCAGGATCTCTGCCCCCTTGTCCAAGGTGATCTTGTTGACTGCGACCTGCTTCCCCTTCTCCTTGCCGAGGTAGGAGTCGACGCGCTTCTGGAGGCTCTTGGCCTGGCCTGCGTCGAGCCCCGCGGCGCGCGCCTGGACGGCGAACTCGGACCGGGCGGCGTCCGGCGCCGAGGCGGCGCCGGCCACGCCCGGCGCGGCGATCAGGGTGAGCGCCGTCATCGCCAGGGCCACGGCGGCCTTCGCGGGTGCGGCCGACAGGAAGGTGCTGCGCGGTGCCATGAGACCTATCCCCTCTGAAATCGGTGATTCCTCTGTGAATTCCACGTTTCAGCTGATTCCGGAGTCGCAGGGATTCCGGCATTCAGATGGTTCGGTCGTGCAGGGGAAATCCTGGGGCGTACCGCGGGCCCAGTCTTGTAGATGTGCGACACGAAAAGGAACGGTCAAGTCCGCTTCAAGGATGGCTGACGATGCACTTTCGACGCACCCGCCACACAGGCACCATGCGTCACCGAAGATCATCCGAAGGAGGACCCCCGTGCCCGCAGCTCCAGCCTCGGCTTCCAGCCACGCATTCCTTCCGGGAAACGGCCTGAAAGGGCTTGTGTGCGGATATTCGAGCTATGCCTACAGCGCCGGAACGCGGCGCGGACGCATTCTTCTGCCCAATACCGTGGCCACCGTGAATTTCGGATTCGGTGCACCCGTGCGCACCCGCGGGATGGCCGGGGAGCGCACCTACAGCGAGAGCCCCTCCCGGGTGGACCTCCCGGCGACGGTGGCGGTGCGCGCCGACCACGAGGGCGACGTGCGCGGGGTGGTCGTCCGGATGCGGCCCATGGGCGCCTACCGGCTGTTCGGCGTCCCGATGTCGGAGTGGCACCAGACCGACCTCGACCCCTCGGACCTGCTGCCGCACGGTCTGCGCCACCTGCCGCGCATGCTGGAGGAGGCCGACGCCCAGGGGCGCGCCGCGATCCTCGACGCGGCGCTGCCCCGGCTGATGGCGGGGCACCGGGGCGCGCAGGCCGTGCGGATCGCCCCGGAGATCATGCTGGCGTGGCACGAACTGCACCGCACCCAGGGGCGGATCCGGATCGGGCGGCTCGCGGCCCAGCTGCTGTGGAGCCGGCGCCATCTGGAGCGGCGGTTCCGCGAGCAGATCGGGCACCCGCCGGGTGCCATCGCCCGGGTGCTGCGGCTGACGCACGCCTTCCGGCTCCAGCTGCGGGGCGTACCGCTGGCGAAGGTGGCGGTGCTGGCGGGATTCCACGACCAGGCGCACTTCAGCCACGCCGTGAGGGAGGCCACCGGCCTGACCCCGGGGCGGCTCCCGCTCGGAGGCGCCGGCCCCATCAACTGGCAGGCGGAGCCCGCCCCGGCGGCGGCGGGGACGGGCACGGAGGCCGGGGGCGACGGATAGGGGTGGGCGGTGCGGCGCCACAAGTCCCCGCAGAGGGGTTTCCCTCTCCCATACCCGTCAGTACATTGACGCCATGTCTAATACGCCGCCCGCGTCGCCCGCCCCCGTGGCGTCGGAGCACATAGATCTGAAGGCCCGGAACGTGTCCTTCTCCTGGGAGGACACCCCGCTCCACTGGCTGCCCGGCGATCCCTTCGCCAACCACACCATCAACGTGCTGCACCTGCTGCTCCCGGCGGGCGAGCGCTGGTTCGTGCACGTCTACAAGCAGGTGCTCCCGTACATCACGGACGAGCAACTGCGCGAGGACGTCGTCGGGTTCATCGGCCAGGAGGCCATGCACGCGAGTGCGCACGACGACGTGCTCCCCCACCTCAAGCGGCTGGGCCTGGATCCGACGCCCTACACGGCGCAGATCGACTGGCTCTTCGAGAAGCTGCTCGGCGACCGGACGCTGCCGCCGGGGGCGCCCCGCAAGTGGTGGCTGATGGAGCGCGTGGCGATGATCGCCGCGATCGAGCACTACACGGCCTTCCTGGGCAACTGGGTGCTCAACGCCGGGGAACTGGACCGGCGCGGCGCGGACCCGATGATGCTGGACCTGCTGCGCTGGCACGGCGCGGAGGAGGTCGAGCACCGGTCGGTGGCCTTCGACCTGTTCATGCACCTCGACGGCGGCTACCGCCGCCGGGCGCGCACCTGGGCCACGGCCTTCACGGCGCTGGTCTTCCTGTGGCAGCGCGGATCGCGCTACTTCATGGAACACGACGCCTCGCTCCCGCCCGGGTCCAAGGCCTCGGTGGGCCAGTTCTACCGCTCGGGCCGCAGGGGGACCCTGCCGTCCACGGGCGCGATGCTGAAGTCGATCCCGACGTACCTCTCGCGCACCTACCACCCCTCGCAGGAGGGCTCCACGGCGCAGGCCGTCGCCTACCTGGCCTCCTCCCCCGGCGCCAACGGCGGTTTCCGCGGAGCCGACGCCGGTTCCCACGGCGCGAACGGCGGTGCCCGCGGATGAAGCGCGCCCTCACGGTGACCGCGCTCGCGGGCGCCGCCTGGCTGGCGAAGCGTGCGATCGGCCGGCGCATCGACTCCGGATCGCCCCTGTGGCCCCTGCCCGCGCTGGAGACCCCGGTGTCGGGGTACTCGCCGCGCCGCTGGATCCCGGCGCTGATCGTCTCCCGTACGGAACCTGCGGACGGTGTGCTGTCCCTGACGCTGGAATCGGCGGAGCTCCCGGAGTGGGCCCCGGGCGCGCACCTGGACGTGCAGCTTCCCTCGGGGCTGGTCCGCCAGTACTCCCTGTGCGGCGACCCCGCCGACCGGGGCCGCTACACGATCGCGGTCCGGCTCGTACCGGACGGCCGCGGCGGCTCGCGCGAGGTGCACGCCCAGCTGGTGGAGGGCGCGGAGCTCCCGGTCCGCCCGCCCCGCAACCGCTTCCCCCTCGTCCCGGCCCCGTCCTACGCCTTCGTCGCGGGCGGGATCGGCATCACCCCGGTCCTGCCGATGCTCCGGGCGGCGACGGCGGCGGGCGCCGACTGGACCCTGCTCTACGGGGGCCGCTCGCGGGCCTCGATGCCCTTCCTGGCCGAACTGGCCCAGTACGGGGACCGGGTCACGGTCGTCCCCGAGGACGAGGCGGGCCTCCCCGACCTGAGCGCGCTCGGCGCGCTCGGACCGGACGCGCTGGTGTACTGCTGCGGCCCGGCCCCGCTGATGGCGGCGGTCGAGGCGGCCGCCGCGGCGGGCACCCCGGTCCACTTGGAGCGCTTCGCCCCGGCTGCCGCGGGCGGGGACGCGAAGCCCTTCACCGTGGAACTCCGCCGCTCGGGGCGGGTCGTGGAGGTGGCGGCGACGGAGTCCGCCCTGACCGCCGTCCGCCGGGAGCTCCCCAACACCCCGTACTCCTGCGAGCAGGGCTTCTGCGGCACCTGCCAACACCGGGTCCTGTCGGGGGACATCGACCACCGCGACACCCTTCTCACGGACGGCGAACGCGAGGACTCCATGCTCCTGTGCGTGTCCCGTGCGGCCTCGGACCGCCTGGTCCTGGACCTGTAGGGGGCCCCTGCCGGGGTGCGCAGTAGGGTGTCCGCATGACAACCGGGGTGCGGCGCAGGATGGGTGTCGAGGAGCGGCGGCAGCAGCTGATCGGGGTGGCGCTGGAGCTGTTCAGCCACCGGTCGCCCGACGATGTGTCCATCGACGAGATCGCGGCGGCCGCGGGGATATCGCGGCCGCTGGTCTACCACTACTTTCCCGGCAAGCTCAGCCTCTACGAGGCGGCGCTGCGGCGGGCGGCCGACGAGCTCGCGCTGCGCTTCGAGGAGCCCCAGGAGGGGCCGCTCGGGGCCCGGTTGCTCCGGGTCATGGGGCGGTTCTTCGCCTTCGTCGACGACCACGGGCCCGGGTTCTCGGCGCTGATGCGGGGCGGTCCGGCGGTCGGCAGCAGCCGGGCCAACGCGATGATCGACGAGGTCCGCCAGGCGGCGTACGAGCAGATCCTCGCGCACCTGGGCGTCGACCGTGAGGCTCCGCCCGCCCGGCTGGAACTCGTGGTGCGCTCGTGGGTGTCGCTGGCCGAGTCGACGGCGCTGATCTGGCTGGACGGCCGGCGGATCCCGCGCGCCGAGCTGGAACTGCAGCTCGTGCACGATTTCGCGGCGCTGGCCGCGGTGAGCGCCGCCTACGACGCGGAGATGGCGGGGATCCTCGTACGGATCCTCGTGGACGAGCCGTCCGACGGGCCGTTCGGGGAACTGGTGGGGCGGCTGGTGGCCCTCGTTCCCACGGGATCCGGGCCCTCGGTGCCCGGTCCGCGTTGATCAGCTGCTCTTGATCGAATAGCGCGCAATAATGCCCGCGTGATCATTGACGACGGGATCGTGTTCCGGCAGGCCGAGGAGAAGGACGCCGGCACGCTGGTGGCGCTGTACGACGGGGCCGCCCACTGGATGCACGAGCAGGGGATCGAGCAGTGGAAGCCCGGGGACAAGGACTCCGCGCACTTCCGGGCGATCATGCGCGAGGGCGAGGTGTGGCTCGCCTCCGACGACGACGGGCACACCATCGGGGCCTACGAGCTGTGGTGGTCCGACGAGGAGGCCTGGGGCATCCAGCCGCCCGTGGCCGGCTACGTGCACCGGCTCATGGTCGAACGCGAGGCCGCGCCCGCCGGGACCGGCCGGCGGCTGCTCGAACACTCCGAGCGGCGCATCGCCAGGACCGGCCGCGAGCGGGCGCGGCTGGACTGCGTCTCCACCAACCCCCGGCTGCTCGCGTACTACCAGTCCGCGGGCTACCGGGTGGTCGGGGAGCTTCCCAACAAGGTGGGCAAGGACGGGCGGGTGTACGGGGTGATCCTGCTGGAGAAGCGGCTGGACCAGCTCACTCTCGTCAACCCCGCCTGACCCGCCCGCGCCTCGTCACCCCCGCTTGAAGACCGCCGCCGTGCGGGCCGGGACGGCGAACTCTCCCTTCGCCGGGTCGTACGCCGCCTGCCGGACCACCGGGTCCGTGCCCGAGGCCTGGACCGGGTGCAGGGCGTAGGCCGTGCCCGCGAGGGCCGGGACCCGCTGGGTCCGGGCGGTGGGGGTGGCGTTGAAGACCACCACCAGGTCGCCCAGGGTCATCGTGATCACGCCCGGGGTCTCCTCGGCCCCCGAGAGGGGGAAGGCCAGCTTCGCCTGGACCGCCTCGGTGGTGGTGAGGGCGAAGGCGGGTTCCGTCGTACGGATCTTCAACAGGTCCCGGTACGCGGACGAGGCGCCGCCGATCTCCGCGCAGCCGGGTGCGGGCGCTGCCAGCAGGGGCTTCGCGTAGGGCCACTTCGCGCGGTTGTCGGCCGCCGGGGGCAGGCCACGGCCGAAGCCGTTGCCGTCCTTGCAGTCCCAGTGGACGGCGTTGAACCAGTCCCCGCTGTCGTAGGAGTTGCGGTCCAGGGACTTGGAGCGGAGCAGGTCCGTGCCCGCCTGGGAGAGGGCCGGGCCCTGGGAGAGGGCGGCGACGGACATCGCCAGGACCTGGGCGCGGGAGCGGTCGGCCGTGGAGGTGCCTTCGGGGAGCTTGAACGCCAGGGCGTCGAAGAGCGTCTCGTTGTCGTGGGCGTCGACGTACGCCAGCGCGTCGCCGGGGGCCGCCGCGTAGCCGGCCGGGGCTCCGTTGTAGTCCACCTCGGAGCCCTTGACCGCGCGGCCGGTGGAGTCCGTGAAGGCGTACGCGGCGAGGTTGCCGGTGAGCCCGACCTTGATCAGGTCCTGGTCGTGGAGGAGCCGGACGCGCTGCTGCTCCGGTGTCCCGTTCGCCGGGGAGGCGTTGGGGGCGGTGAACAGGCCGGAGGCGAAGCCCTGGACGCGCGGGTCCTCGTCGAAGGGGCCGCCGCCGCGGACCGCGTCGCGGGCCCGGTCGGAGAAGGTGGCGATTCCGGTGCCGGCCATGTTCTGCTGCGTGGCCTGCACGAAGCGGGCGTCGTTCGCGACCTCGCCGAAGTTCCAGCCCTCCCCGTAGAGGACGATCTTCTTGCCGTCGACCCCGTCCTTGGAAGGCGTCAGCGCGTCGAGGGCGGCGCGCACGGCCAGGATGTTGGCCTTCGGGTGGTGGCCCATGAGGTCGAAGCGGAAGCCGTCGACCTTGTACTGCTTGGCCCAGGTGACCACCGAGTCGACGACGAGGCGGCCCATCATGGCGTTCTCGGGGGCGGTGTTGGCGCAGCAGGTGGAGGTGGCGACGGAGCCGTCGGCCAGCAGCCGCTGGTAGTAGCCGGGGACGATGCGGTCGAGCACCGACTTGTCGGACTGGCCGGCGGCCACGGTGTGGTTGTAGACCACGTCCATGACCGTGCGCAGGCCCGCGCCGTTCAGGGACTGCACCATGCGGCGGAACTCCACCGTGCGGGCCGTGCCGTTCGGGTCGCTCGCGTACGAGCCCTCGGGGACCGTGTAGTGCAGCGGGTCGTAGCCCCAGTTGTACGCGTCCTTCGCGGCCGCGGCGGCCACGCAGGCCTGCTGCTCCTCGGAGTCGGGGGCGTAGACCTTCAGGTCGCAGGCGGGCTCGGTGCGGTCCGCGGGCTTCTCGGGGATCGTGCCGATGTCGAAGGCGGGCAGGAGGTGGACGTACGAGGTGCCGGCCGAGGCGAGGTCGCGCAGGTGGCGCATGCCCGCCGAGGTGGTGTCCGTGAAGGCCAGGTACTGGCCGGGGTGGGTGCTGGTGGTGTCGGCGACCGAGAAGTCGCGGATGTGCAGCTCCTGGATCTGCGCGGAGGTGAAGGGGACGGGCGCGGGCTTCTTCAGCTCGCGCCAGCCGGCCGGGGCGAGCTTCGGGTCGGCGAGGTCCACGGCCAGGCTGTACGCGGAGTCCGTGGTCAGGGCGGTGGAGTACGGGTCGGTGACCAGGTTGCGGACCACCTGGCCGGTGCTCGGGGCCCAGACGGTGACGGCGTAGCGGTAGCGCTTGCCGGTCCAGTCACGCTCACCGCGCACCGACCAGGCGCCGGTGGCGTCGTCGCGGCGCATCGGGACGGTGCGGCCGTCGAGTTCGAGGCTCACCTGCTGGGCGGTCGGGGCCCACACGGAGAGGGTGGGGCGGCCGTCCTTGAAGACGGGGCCGAGGGCGGCCTTCTCCGCACCGGTCGCGTAGAGGTCGTCGAGGACCCCGGCGAGCTGGACTCCGGTGGCGGCGAGGACGGCGCCGTTGGCGGCGCGGGCACTGGCCACGAGCTGGCCGCGCAGGGCTTCGCGGACGCGGTCCCGGTCGCGCGGGTCGACCGTGTAGGCGGCGTACGCGGCCAGGTGCGGGTACTTCTGCTTCTGGGCGGCGGTCAGCTCGGTCTTGCCCAGGCGCAGCCACTGGGCGCGGCCGGTCAGGGTGCCGTTCTCGGCCTTGACGGCGCCTTCGCGGGAGGCGAGGAGCTGGAGGGAGGCGGCGGCGGGCGGGGCGTTCCAGGCGACCGTGTCGCGGTCGATCCAGACGGCCTGGGCCTTGGTGAGGTCCAGGGCGGCGGCCGATCCGGCGGGCTGCGGGAGAAGGTACTTCTCCTTGCCGCCCAGCATCCACACCTCGTGCCCGTTGGCCTTCAGGTCGAGGGACTGGTCGGACGGGAGGTCCTTGGCGTCGCCGTTGTGGAGGATGTAGCTGAGGCTGGTGGCTCCGGCGGCGAGGGGCACCTCGTAGACGGCGCCGTAGGAGTCGGTGCGGGCGGGGAGGACCGGCTTGGACCAGTCGGTGGGCGTCGCCGCTCCGGTCCAGACGTGCAGGCCCCAGCCTTCGTAGGCGCCGTCGGGGCGCTGGTAGTGCAGGACGGCCTTCGTGGTGTCCTGCGGCGGGTAGGCGGGGCGGTCGGTGCGGGCGGGCTCCTTGCCCTGCTCCAGCCAGATCTCGCCGGTCTTCGTCACGTCGATGGTGCGGTCGACGGCGACGTCCTTGGTGCCGTTCTTGTCGATGACGAGGTAACTGACGCTGCTCGCACCGGGCTTGAGCTTGACGTGGGCGAAGGCTCCGTAGGCGTCGCGGCCGGTGAAGTCGTGGCCGGCGGGCCAGGGAGTGGCCTCGCCCTCGGCGAGGTCGCCCCAGGCGTAGAGCCGCCAGTCGGTGTAGTCGCCGTCGGGGCGGTTGTAGTGGACGACCGCGTAGTCGCGCTGGGTGGCGGTGGGGACCTCGGCGGGCGGGGTCTGACCGGTGGCCGATGCGGCGAGGGCGCTCGCGGTGCGGCCGGCGGAGTCGACGGCCACGGCCTTGTAGCGCAGCGGGGTGCCGGCGGCGGTGGCCGGGTCGATGAACTGGGTGACCTTGTACGGGGCGTGGTCGGCGGAGCCGAGGACCTGCCAGGCGCCGGTGCCGGTCTGGGCGGCGAAGACGACCCGGCTCAGGGGGTCGCCGGTGACCTCGGCGGAGAGCTCGACGGTGCCGGTGGCGCCGGGGGCCGGGGCCTTGAGGGTGAGGGCGGGCTTGGTGGCGGGCTTGGCGGCGGGGGTGACGGCCTGGAGGACCACGGAGCCGAGGGCCGGGAGGGTGACGGTCAGCTTGCCGGCCGCGGAGGAGCGGATCAGCGTGGCCGTGCCGCCGTAGAGGGCGGCGTACTGGACGCCCGCCGGGGCGTCGAGGTCGATGGTGCGGGGCGCGGTGGCGTTGTTGGCCGCGACCAGGTACTCGGTGCGGGTGCGGGTGTCGGTGCGGGCGAAGGCGTAGGCCGAACCGTCGGAGAAACGTTCGCTCTGAACGCCGTCGCGCAGGGCCGGGTGGTCCTTGGTCAGCTTCGCGAGAGCACTGATCTGCTTGTAGAGCGGGTGCTCCGGATCGTAGGCATCGCTCGCGTGGGTGCGCGCCGTTCCGAGCTGGTCGTCGTCCAGGTAGTCGGCCGCCTTGGACGCGAAGAGGGGCTGGCGGGCGTCCTTGTCCCCGCCCGCGCCGGTGAAGCCCTGCTCGTCGCCGGAGTAGATCACCGGGTTGCCCCGGGAGAGGAACATCAGCTCGTTGGCCAGCCGGTACCGGTCCAGCAGCTCCTGCTCACCGGCCCCCGGCCGGTCCTGCTTCAGGAAGGTCCCGAAGCGGCCCATGTCGTGGTTGCCGAGGAAGGTGACCTGCTCGTAGGCGTTCGCCTTGTCGGTGGTGTACCGGTAGTCGTCGCCGAAGACGGAGGCCAGCCTCCCGGCCTCCGCGCCCTGGGCGGCGTACGAGCGGATCGCCTCCTGGAGCGGGAAGTCGAGGGTGGCGTCCAGGCGGCCCTGCGTCACGTACGGGGAGGTGATCGCGGTGTCGGCGGAGTAGACCTCGCCGAACATGAAGAAGTCCTTGCGGCCGTGCCGGGCCGCGTAGGCGTCGAGGGCGGTGGCCCACTGGGTCCAGAACCCCTTGTTGACGTGCTTGACGGTGTCGATCCGGAAGCCGTCGACGTCGTAGTCCTCGACCCACTTCTCGTAGATCTTCTCCATCCCCTCGACCACCTCGGGACGCTCGGTCCACAGGTCGTCGAGGCCGAAGAAGTCGCCCTGCTCGGAGGATTCTCCGGCGAAGGTGGAGTCGCCCCGGTTGTGGTACATCGTCGGGTCGTTGAGCCAGGCCGGGGACTTCAGGTTCTTCTTCGCCGCCGGGACGAAGGGGGTGCGGGGGAAGGAGTCCCCGTCGGTCTTGGGGAACTTCCCCTCCCCCGCGGCATAGTCTCCGTCCTCGAAGGGCACCCCGTCCTTGGTCAGGTACGGGAAGGCGCCCTTCGACAGGTACCCGTAGGACGCCTCCCGGTAGTCGACGACGTCGGCGGTGTGGTTGGTGATGACGTCGAAGAAGACCTTCATCCCCTTCGCGTGCGCCTTGTCGATCAGCCGCTCCAGGTCGGCGTTGGTCCCGAAGTGCGGGTCGACCTGGGTGAAGTCGGTGATCCAGTACCCGTGGTAGCCGGCCGAGACGTCCTTGCCCGTCCCCTGCACCGGCTGGTTCTTGAAGATCGGCGCCATCCAGATGGCCGTGGTGCCGAGCCCCTTGATGTAGTCCAGCCGGTCGGCGATCCCCTTGAGGTCCCCGCCCTGGTAGAAGCCCTTGTCCGTCGGGTCCAGCCCGGTCTCCAGCCGGGAACCGGTCAGCCCGCCCCGGTCGTTGCGCGGGTCGCCGTTCGCGAACCGGTCCGGGAGGACGAAGTAGAACTGCTCCCGGGTCAGGTCGTGCCGCGCGGCCTCGGCCGCCAGCTTGGCGTCCGAGGGCGGGGCCGGTGGCGCCTTGGCGGCGGCCGCCGCGGCGGCGGGCAGGGCGGGCAGGAGCGTCACGGCCAGGGTGGCGGCGAGCACTCTTGCGGCGCCGGCGAGGGCGGGGCGTATCAAGGCGGATCTCCTCGGGTACGGGACGGGGTGGGGCGGGAGGGTCAGTTGCGCCAGGTGTCGGTCAGCGTGACCTTGCCGTTGGCGGGGACCGTGGCGGACCGGTTGGCTCCGCTCTCCCAGGTGACGTTGCCGGCGGCGTCCTTGCGGACGTACTTGTACGCGAAGACCGTGCCGGGCGGGAGCGTGACGTCGAGCTTCCAGACGGGGTAAGCGGCCGGGTCGAGCTTGAGGGCGGCGCCGGTGTTCCAGTTGCCGAGCTCGGCGCGGTCACCGGTGACGTAGATGTTCTGGCCGAGCACGGTGGTGGCGTTGACGGCGAAGGAAGCACCGGCGGCGGCCGGGGTCGGCGTAGGAGTCGGCGTGGGCGTCGGGCTCGGCGTGGCGCCGCCGCAGCTGCGGGCGCCCACGTGCAGGGCGACGGCCGTCCCGGCCCCGAGGGTGGCGCTGAACCGCCCGCCGGAGTCCACGGTCACGGCCCGCCCGCTCTGCACGTCGCAGTAGCCGCCGGCCGGGAGGGAGGTCTGGAACGTCCGGGTCAGCGCCGAGCCCTCGTGGTTGATGGCCACGTACGCCTTGGCACCGCGCCCGAAGGCGATCTGGTCGCCGCCGTTGTCCCACCAGTCCGTGACGGCCTGGCCGCGCGCGGAGTTGCGGAAGCCGACCATGGAGGAGATCTCCTGCCAGGCGTGCTGGCACTTCCACCCGTCGGTGTAACAGGAGTTCACCGTGCCGCCGTTGGGCGGTCCGGCGTCCCGGTCGGTCCACTCGTAGCCGGAGTGCACGTCCGGGGAGCCGTAGGGCCAGGCGAGCATGAAGACGTTGGCGAGGGTGTAGGCGGACCCGTTCTTGTAGCTGAGGGTGTCGCCGCCGCGCTCGGTGTCGTGGTTGTCGACGAAGACGGCGGACTGCCCCGCGGGCATGTACCCCCAGGCCTCCCCGAAGTTCTTCAGGTTGGCGAGGTTCTCGTTCTGGAAGACCCGCTTGAGGTCCCGCGCGTAGCGGAACTCCTGCACGTCTCCGCTGCCGAGGTACTCGGAGGGCGAGACGGCCTCGCCGGCGCCGTGGATCGCCTCCTGCTTCCAGTAGGCGTTCGGGTTCGTCATCCGCGACTTGATGTTGGCCAGGTCGGCGGCGGGCATGTGCTTGGCGGCGTCGATGCGGAAGCCGTCGACACCGAGCGACAGCAGGTCGTTGAGGTAGGCGGCGATCCGCCCGCGCACGTAGTCCTCGCCGGTGTCCAGGTCGGCGAGCTGGACGAGCTCGCAGTTCTGGACGTTCCCGCGGTCCTGGTAGTTCGATATCGAGGACCGGCAGTCGTCCATGTCGGCGCCGGAGTAGATGCCCGGGTAGTTGTACTTCGTGTACGAACTCCCGCCCGTCCCGGTGCCGTCCCCGGCCGCCATGTGGTTGATGACGGAGTCGGCGACCACCTTCACGCCGGCGGCGTGGCAGGCGTCGATCATGGCCTTGAAGGCGGCGCGGTCACCCAGCCGACCGGCGATCTTGTAGCTGACGGGCTGGTACGAGGTCCACCACTGACCCCCCTGGATGTGCTCCTGCGGGGGTGACACCTGGACGTAGCCGTACCCGGCGGGCCCGAGGCTCTCCCCGCAGGCCTTCCCGACGGAGTCGAACCGCCACTCGAACATGACGGCGGTGACGTCCTTCTCACCTGGGGCGGCGGCCGCGGCCTGGGGGGCGGGCCCCCCGACGACGGCGAGGGCGGCCACGGCGGTGACGGCGGATACGGAGAGCAGCGCGGCGGCGGCTCTGACGGCGCGGGCACGGGTGGGCATGCGGTGTTCCTCCTGGCGGAGAGGCGCAGGACCGGGTGGGGACCGGTCACGGCCGAGTTGGGGATTGCAGCGACCGTAGGTGCCAGGAGGAAGCGCTGCAAGACCTTGCGCAAGAGATTGCAGAATTGTTTCGCGGAGGTACCGGCGCCACGCGACTGCGCGCGGGCCGGCACCTCCGCGGGATGGGCGGGGCCGGATCCGGGGTCGGAGCCGGGGCGGATCCGGGGCCGGTCTAGCGGTGCGGGATGACGAAGTCGTAGTCGGGCCTGTTGGTCTGGCGGGCGTGGGCGCCGCCGGCGGCGCATCGGCCGTTGTCGGAGAAGCCGTAGAAGAACATCACGTAGCACTTCACGCAGAAGCGCCAGTTGCGCTGAGCCGTTGCCGTCTCCGGTACGTCGTGGGGGATGACGAAGTCGTAGTCGGGCCCGGACTGGCGGCTGTGGGCGCCGCCGGCGGCGCAGCGGCCGTTGTCCGAGAAGCCGTAGAAGAAGAGGTCGTAGCACTTCACGCAGAAGCGCCAGTCGTGCTGGGCGGTCGGCGTCTGCGCCACGTCGTGGGGGAGGACGAAGTCGTAGTCGGGCCTGTTGGTCTGGCGGGCGTGGGCGCCGCCGGCGGGGCACCGGCCGTTGTCCGAGAAGCCGTAGAAGAACATGCCGTAGCACTTCACGCAGAAGCGCCAGTTCGGCTGGTTCGCCAGGGCCGTGGATTCCTTCGCCGAAGCCGGGAGGGCAAACGCGCCCGCCGCCGCCGCTCCGGCCAGGCCGGCCGTCACTCCGAGCGCCCTGGACAGGAACACCCGCCGGTCCGGACCCTCTTTTCCGGAGTGCTGATTTCGCTCGTTCTTCCTCACCTGAAAGGACATGCGCCACCCTCTTTTCCGATGATGCGATTTCGAAGCGGGGGTCCGGTCCGGCACCTGGGGTGCCGGACCGGACCGGTGATCAGAAGTCCCAGCTCTGGCTGCGCGCGCCGTTGCAGGCCCAGCTCACCAGGAGCTGTCCGTTGTCGGGCTTGCCGGCCAGGATGTCGAGGCACTTCCCGTTCACCCGGTTGCGGATCTCGCTGCCGTTGCGGAACCACTTCTGGTGGCGCCCGCCGTTGCAGTCCCACATGCTCACCGAGCCCTGGTCGCCCAGGTGGGGGCCGTAGATCTCCAGACACTTGCCGTTCATGCTGGAACGGATCTGCTCTCCGTCCCAGTACCACTGCTGGTTGGTGCCGCCGTGGCAGTCCCACGTCACGGTGGAGGAGCCGTTCTCCTGGTGGAACATGAAGATGTCGGCGCACCGTCCGTTCAGGTTGGACTTGAGGAGGGGCGCCGCAGCCGACGCGGGTGTGCCCGTCAGGGTGGCGCCGGCCAGCAGCCCGGTGGCCGCCAGCAGAAGCATCAGTCGCCGTAGAGACCTCATGGATTCCCCTTCGTGGTGCCCTGGCGCGGATTGCGCCGACCCCTTGTCTAGCCGCGGGTCGATGTCCGGCGCCGGAACGTGGATTCCGGACATCAATTGCTGGACAAACACCACCCATCACGACTGCGGAAAGGCGCAGGAAGGAAAGCCATGCCCCGCCCCGAACGCCCGCTCGACCCGGACACCGGACCGCTGACACGGTTCGCCGCCGACCTTCGCAAGCTGCGCGAGAAAGCGGGACGGCCGCCCTATCGGGCCCTGGCCAAAAGGGCGCACTATTCGTCGACGACCCTGTCGGACGCCGCGGGCGGGCACGCGTTTCCGAGCCTCGGCGTGACGCTGGCGTATGTCGAGGCGTGCCAAGGCGACCGTGGCGCGTGGGAAACCCGATGGCACGAGGTCGCCGCCGAGATCGCCGCGCGCACACAGGGCGCCGAGCCCGCGGAAACCGGCCTGCAGGGCGCACCGTACGCGGGGCTGTCGGCGTTCCAGCCGGAGGACGCCGACCGGTTCTTCGGGCGCGAGCGGCTGACCGGCGAGGTGGTCGCGAAGGTGCGTGAGCGCCGGTTCCTGGCGGTCTTCGGACCCTCCGGATCGGGGAAGTCCTCGGTGCTGCGGGCCGGTCTCGTCGCCCGCGCGCGGGCAGCGGGGTGGCCGGTGATGCTGTTCACGCCGGGCTCGCATCCCGTGCAGGAGTGCGCCGTCCACCTGGCCGCGGAGACGGGCGCGGCTCCCGGCCCGCTGGTGAGCGAGCTGCTGGACGATCCCGTGGCGCTGCACCTGCGGATCCGGCAGGCCGTGATCGACCGGGCGCCGGACATCGACGTGCTGATCGTGGTCGACCAGTTCGAGGAGGTCTTCACCCTCTGCGGGGACCGGGAGGAACGGGACGCGTTCGTCGCCATGCTGATCGCGGCCACCACGGCGGAGACCAGCCGGACCCGGGTGGTGCTCGGCGTGCGCGCCGACTTCTACGGCCACTGCGTCCAGGACCCCCGGCTGGTCGAGGCGGTGCGCGACGCGCAGATCGCGGTCGGCCCGATGAGCAGTCAGGAACTGCGCGAGGCCGTCACCCGGCCGGCGATGCTCGCCGACTGCACGGTGACCGGCCCGCTGCTGGCGGCCGTGGTCGCGGACGCGACCGGTCAGCCGGGTGCCCTGCCGCTGGTCTCGCACGCGATGGTCGAGACCTGGCGCCGTCGCAGCGGCAGCCGCCTGACCCTGGACGGGTATCTGGCGGCGGGCGGCATCCAGCATGCGCTCGCGCAGACCGCCGAGGCCGCCTACCGGGGGCTGTCCCCCGTCCAGCAGGACCTCGCCAGGTCGCTGTTCCTCCGGCTGACCGCACTGGGCGACGGTACGGAGGACACCAGGCGCCGCATCACCAGGGACGAGCTGGACCCGACCCCCGACACGGGCTTCGTGCTCGAATCCCTCGCCCGGCAAAGGCTGGTGACGCTGGACGAGGGGTGCGTCGAGATCACCCACGAGGCGATCATCCGCTGCTGGCCGAGGCTGCGCGGCTGGCTGACCGAGGACCGGGACCGGCTGCTCCTGCACCGGCAGCTCACCGACGCGACCGCCGGCTGGGAGGCGCACGACCGCGACCCGCACGCCCTCTACCGAGGTGCCCGGCTAGCCGCTGCACTGGACCTGGCCGCCGCGGACGGCAGCCGGCTGACCTCCAGGGAGCGGCGCTTCCTCGACGCGAGCCGGGAAGCGCAGGCCGGCGAGATCGCGGCGGTCAGGCGACGGTCGGTCCGCCTGCGGCAGCTGGTCACGCTGCTCACGGTCCTGGTGGTCGTCGCGGCGACCGCGGGCGGACTGGCCGTCGACTCCCGCGACTCGGCCATCCGGCAGCGCAACGTGGCCATCGCCCGCAAGGCCGCCGCGGACGCGGCCGAGGTGCGGCCGCAGGATCCCGCCCTCTCCGCGCAACTGAACCTGGCCGCGTACCGGCTGGCGGCCACCGGCGACGTCCGCGACCAGCTCATGAGCGCGTTCGCGACCCCGTACACGAGCCGCCTCACCGGCCACACCTCCGACGTGGTCGCGGTCTCCTTCGCTGCCAAGAGCCCGCTCCTGGCCACCGCGAGCTGGGACCGCACGGTCCGGCTGTGGGACGTCGAGGACGCCCACCACCCGGTCCGGTTGGCCGTCCTGGAGCAGCCGGAGCAGCTGAGGTCGGTGGCCTTCGACCCGGATGCCCGCGTCCTGGCCACGGCGAGCGAACGCTCCGTACGCCTGTGGGACGTGACGAACCGGCGGTCCCCCACCGAGCTGAGCACCCTGCCGGACCAGCCGTCCGGGCCGAGCTGGGTGGCGTACGCCCCGGACGGCACCCTGGCCACCGGCCACACCGACGGCACGACACGCCTGTGGAAGACGAACGACCCCCGCCACCCCCACCCACTGGCCACCCTGCCGGGCCACACCCACCAGGTCACCTCGGCGACCTTCAGCCCGGACGGCCGCACCCTCGCCACCACGGGCGACACCACCGTCAGGCTGTGGGACGTCACCGACCCGTCTGCTCCCCTCCCCCTGGACGTCCTGCGCGGACACACGGACACGGTGACCTCGGCCGCGTTCAGCCCGGACGGCAAGCTGGTGGCGACGGGGAGCTGGGACCGCACCGCACGCATCTGGAACCTCGCGCACACAGACACACCGGCCGTCCTTCCCGTCCACCGCGCGATCGTCTGGTCGGTGGCCTTCACCCCGGACGGCTCCACCCTCGTCACGGTCGGCGGGACCACCCAGTTCTGGGACGTCGCCACCCCTTCCACCCCGAAGCGGACCAGCACGATCCAGGGCGGCTTCTACCAGGCCGCGTTCAGCCCGGACGGCCGCATGCTCGCCAACGCCGACCGTCTCCTGGACCTACGTGACCTCTCGCTCGGAACCCACGACGACGTGGTCACCTCCCTGGCGTACGACCCGGCCGGCCACCTCCTCGCCAGCGCCAGCTGGGACGGCACCGCACGCCTGTGGCAGGTCACCGGCGGCCGGGCCCTGTGGCCGCTGTCGGTCCTGCGCGGGCACACCAGGTTCGTCCGCTGCGTGGCGTTCAGCCCGGACGGGCGCATCCTCGTCACGGCCAGCGAGGACGGCACCGCCCGCGTCTGGGACGTGACGGACCCCCGCACACCCCGCCTCACATCGGTCCTCGCCCCCGGCGGCGGCGAGGTCGGCGGCGCCGCCTTCGCCCCGAACGGCCGCCTGCTGGCCGTCTGGGCCATGGGCACGGCCGGCCTCTGGGACCTCACCGACCCCGCCCGTCCCCACCGGCTGAGCCGGATCGCCGAGAACGGCCCGGACGTCACCCTGGCCTCCTTCCGCCCGGACGGCCGCACGCTGATGACGAGCAGCGGCGAGTCCGGCTCCCTGCGCCTGTGGGACATCGGCGATCCCCGCACCCCCCGCGAACTGCCGTCCCCGTACCCCTCCACCCCCCTGACCGGCGGCGTGTTCAGCCCGGACAACCAGAAACTGGCCGCCTTCCACCGCACGGACAAAACGGTATGGCTCATGAACATCGACACCGCCAACCACCCCACCAAGGTGAAACACCTACGCTCATCCGGCTCCTGGCTCTACCGCCTCACCTTCGCCACGGACGGCCGCCGCCTGGCAGCCGGCTCCGCGGACGGCAAGGCCCTGCTCTGGGACGTAGCCGGACCAGCGAGCCCCACCATCCTCACGGGCCACACAAACCCCGTACCGGCCGTGACCTTCAGCCCGGACGGCACCACCCTGTCCACCGGCGGCAACGACTTCACCCTCCGCCAGTGGGACACCACCCTGGACCAAGTCACCACCCGCATCTGCACCACCGCACACCCCCGCATCACAAGGTCCCAATGGACCCACCACTTCACAGCGGTCCCCTTCAACCCGCCCTGCCCCACCCCACCGCGCCCATGACCCCTGGCCGCCCCGGCGCCACCCGCCCGCGCGACCAGGTCGGTCAGCGACGCCCTCCACGCCGCTGACCTGGCACGATGTCCGCATGGAAACTGGTTTCCCGTGGGGCTCCACACCGACCGTCGACCTCCGTCTTTGGCGTTCCGACGCCATCGTGCTCTTCGACTGGCTGATGAGCACCGACTTGAACGCCGTGCCGATCACGCACCCGGCCCAGAAGCAGGCCCTCGCGGATCTACTGGCGCGCTTGGAGGAGCTGGACATCATCGAGTCGACCGACGAAGAGATCACCGCGGCCCAGAAGGAGGTCGCCAAGAACATGGGCTGGTAGCAGCAGCCGAGTTGGCAACGTCGGGCTCGTCGCGTGACCTAACGCCTGCGGCCTGGGCTCCACTCGTAGGCCATGGGAGCCGTCTCCACCACCTCGCTGGGCCAGGTTGCTCGAACGTGGTCGAGTCGCCGGTGGTGGTCCTGAATCCAGCCCTCCGGAGGTTCGATCCCGAGCATGACGCTCAGTCGGTCGGGGTCCTGGACCGTCAACGCCAGCCGCCGGTCCTCGTACATGAAGAAGTCGAGGCTCAGCCCGCGGTCGCCACCGATCGTCGCGCCCTCGCCCCGCGCAAGCCGGGTCAGGTCCTGCTGCCAGGTGTCGAGGTCCTGCTGGAACAGGTAGATCTCAAGCCTGGCATCGACGAAACTCGCAGAGACCAGGACATCGGCCCGGAGAATGTCGTGGCCGGTCAGAATCCCGGGCTGATGGCGGCCGATCACGCGGACGACGCAGCGGTTGCCCTCCGCGTCTCCCAGATCTATGAGGTTCACCGGGGCCGGTTCAGTCACCGTGGGACTCGCCTTCCAGCAGCACCGTAGATCGCTGATTCAGCACATCCACGCACTCACGCAACCCTGGCCGAGGCAGCTCAGCGCACTCGCGCATCAACACAATGGCCTGCACGTTCCGCTCGGCGGCAATGAGGCGGTCCACCTCCACCCGGACGTCGGCCGAGAGTCTGTCCCACAAGGCGTTCTCCATCCCCGCATTGAACCCCTCAGCCGATCCGAGCCACACCACGACCCCGAGTAGCCGCCTTGCCCAACACCATCTACGGGATAGGACGCTCTTTCAGAACCCGTTACTCAACGCCCACGGCCAGATCACAGGCCGGCTGACCCGAGGCGGAGGAACAGATCAGGTGCGGGTTTGCCGTGCTCGACCTCGGTGGCGCTGAAGATGCGGCCTTCGAAGCGTTGATGGAGGCCGGTGATTCCCAACGTGAGACGCATCTTGTCGTGGCTCCCGCTGGAAGCCGCGCAGGTGGGGAGGTATGTGAGCGCATCGAGGGCCTCGACGATGCCGGGGACGGGGGTGAGCTCGGCCTCCAAGGCCTCACGGTAGAGAGGCCTGAACTCCTCCTCCCAGTCGGCCGGCAGGCTGCGCCCGAGGTGGGCCTCTATCTCTTTCGTCATGGACTGGCTCGAGCGGCCATGAACCGGTCGACGATCTCAGCTTCGGTGAGGTTCCACCCCAGTTCGGCCAGGACGAGGGCATCCAAGCGCACGGCTATGCGCTCGCTGTCGACCAATACGCCGTCGCAGTCGAATATGACGAGTTCAATCGGATGGCTCATCCCCGCAGACTAGGCGGCGGGCTCTCCCGGACTGGCGACGCGGCGGGTGCGTCCACGGCTGGCAGCCGCCAAGCCGAGCGAGGGTACGTAGCGATCTGTCGCGCCCACCGACCCTGAGGTCCTTCTCGTCCACCTCTCGCTCGGGGTGGCGGTCGACGGTCACGGGAAGGGTGTCCAGACGCCCGGCCCTGGATGCTCTGACCGCCCCGCACGTCCGTACCGACTGAGGTCACGGCCCTGCCGGGCCCGTATCCAGACGGCCACCGACCAGAGAGGGCACAGGCATGCCAAACCAGGCCGCTCCTCCCCCCGGAACCCCACGAAGCCAAGCACCAACCCGCAGCCCAAGGGAGAGGGAGAGCAGGGAAGGGGTGAAGGGGGTAGGGGAAGATCCCCTACCCCCCAGGCCCTACCCCCCAGGGCCCTGCCCCGTCGAGCCTCGGACCACCAGTTCCGGTTGGAAGACGTACTCCGTGCGTTGGACCGGGGTGCCGGCCACTGCCTCCAGGAGGGCGCCCACCGCTGCTGTGGCCATGGCTCGGACCGGTTGGCGGACCGTGGTCAGTGGGGGGTCCGTGAAGGCGATCAGCGGGGAGTCGTCGAAGCCGACCACCGAGATGTCCTCCGGGACGCGCAGGCCGCGTTCGCGGGCCGCCCGTATGACGCCCAGGGCCATCGGGTCGCTGCCGCAGACGATGCCCGTGCAGCCGCGGTCCAGCAGGGCTCCGCCCGCCGCGTGGCCGCCCTCGACCGTGAACAGGGTGCGCTGGATCAGGCCTTCGGCCGCCGCCGCCGGGAGGGCGGCGGAGAACCCGGCTTCCTTCCTCGCCGACGGGACGTAGCGCGTCGGGCCGATGGCCAGGCCGATCCTGCGGTGGCCCAGGTCCTCCAGGTGGCGGACCGCCATCTCCGCCGCCGCGCGGTCGTCCGGGGAGATGAAGGGGGCCTGGACCTGTTCGTTGAAGCCGTTGATCAGCACGAACGGGACCCCCCGCGCCGCCAGCCGCTGGTAGCGCGAGGGGTCGGCCGAGGAGTCCGCGTGGAGCCCTGACAGGAACACGATCCCCGTCACCCCGCGCTCCTCCAGCTGCTCCACCAGCTCGTCCTCGGTGGCCCCGCCCGGGGTCTGCGTGCACAGCACGGGCGTGTACCCGTGCCCCGCCAGCGTCTGCTCGATGACCTGGGCGAACGCCGGGAAGATGGGGTTGGTCAGCTCCGGGGTGAGGAGCCCCACCAGGCCGTTGCTGCGCCGGCGCAGCCGGACCGGGCGTTCGTAGCCCAGCAGGTCCATGGCGGCCAGCACCTTGTGCCGGGTGCCGGACGCCACGCCCGCCTTGCCGTTGAGCACGCGGCTGACGGTCGCCTCGCTGACCGCGGCCTGCGCGGCGATGTCCGTCAGCCGCAGCGGGGAGGTCATCCCCGCCACCACACCGCCGTGTCGGCCGGGAGTACGGACGGGTCGGGCAGGGGCCCGCTCGCCAGCAGCGCCGTGCCCGGCGCGGGCATCCGTACCGGCTCGGCCGTGGTGTTGACCGTGCAGGTGAAGTCCCCCCGGCGGAAGGCCAGGACGCCCGCCGGGGCCTCCAGCCACTGGACCCCGTCGCCGGCGCCCAGCTCCGGGTGCGAGCGGCGCAGGTGCAGCGCGGCGCGGTAGAGCTCCAGGGTGGAGGCCGGGTCGCCGGTCTGCGCGGCCACGCTCAGGCCCGCCCACTCGGCCGGCTGCGGCAGCCAGCTGCCGCCTTCGCCGAAGCCGTACGGGGCCTCGGTGCCCGACCACGGGATCGGTACGCGGCAGCCGTCGCGCAGCCCGTCCTGCCCGGCGCCGCGGGCGAAGGCCGGGTCCTGGCGGGCGTCGTCCGGGAGGTCGAGCACCTCGGGGAGGCCGAGCTCCTCGCCCTGGTAGACGTACGCCGATCCGGGCAGGGCCAGCATCAGCAGCGCGGCCGCCCGCGCCCGGGCCAGACCCTGCTCCCCACCCCCGTACCGCGTCACATGGCGCACCACGTCGTGGTTCGACAGCACCCACGTGGTCGGCGCGCCCACCGGGCGCATCGCGTCCAGGGACTCGTCGATGGTGGCGCGCAGCGCCTGCGCGTCCCATCCGGTGTTCAGGTAGTGGAAGTTGAAGGCCTGGTGGAGCTCGTCGGGCCGCAGGTACATGGCCGTCCGGTCGGCGCTCGGCGTCCAGGCCTCGGCCACGCCGATCCGGTCGCCGGCGTACTCGTCCAGCACCTTCCGCCAGGAGCGGTAGATCTCGTGGACGCCGTCCTGGTCGAAGAAGGGGAGCACCTGGTTGCCCAGCAGCTTCAGCTGCTCGCCCCGCCCCAGATCGGGCAGGCCGGGCGCCTTGACCAGGCCGTGGGCCACGTCGATGCGGAAGCCGTCGGCGCCGAGGTCGAGCCAGAACCGCAGGATCGAGCGGAACTCGTCCTGGACGGCCGGGTGTTCCCAGTTGAAGTCGGGCTGCTCGGGTGCGAAGAGGTGCAGGTACCACTCCCCGTCGGCGACCCGGGTCCAGGCGGGTCCGCCGAAGATGGACTCCCAGTCGTTCGGGGGCTCCGTTCCGTCCGCCCCCCGGCCCGGGCGGAAGTGGAACCGTTCGCGCAGCGGCGTACCCGGCCCTTCGCGCAGTGCCTGCTTGAACCATTCGTGCTGGTCGGAGCAGTGGTTGGGGACCAGGTCCACGATGATCCGCAGGCCCAGCCCGTGCGCCTCGCGGATCACGGCGTCGGCGTCGTGGAGGGTGCCGAACATGGGGTCGATGGCCCGGTAGTCGGCGACGTCGTAGCCGGCGTCGGCCTGCGGGGAGGCGTAGAAGGGGCTGAGCCATACGGCGTCGACGCCGAGTTCCTTCAGGTACGGCAGTCGGCTGCGGATGCCTTCGAGGTCCCCCATGCCGTCCCCGTTGGAGTCGGCGAAGCTGCGCGGATAGACCTGGTAGATCACCGCTTCTCTCCACCAGCCGGGCAGGGTGCCGGTGGAGGTGGGGAGGCCGTCCAACGAGGTTTCGGCGGCGAGGTGCTGGGTCATGTCGTCCTTGGGGAGATCGGGCCGGGGGTGAGAGGGGGCAGGCATCGGGTGGTCAGCCCGTGCGCGCGGGGCTGGTCAGCCCTTGGTCGCGCCTGCCGTCATCCCGGCGACGAGGTGACGCTGGGCGAAGAGGAAGAAGAACGCCGCGGGGATGGCGATGAGGATGGAGGCCGCGCTCATCGCACCCCAGTTGGAGGTGTACTGCGTGACGAAGGTCTGCAGTCCGCCGGCCAGCGTCAGGTGCTCGTCGCCGACCATGAAGGCGGAGGCGTACGCGACCTCGCCCCATGCGGTGATGAAGGCGTAGAAGCCGGTGACGGCGAGGCCGGGCTTGGCCAGCGGCAGGATGAGGCGCCAGAAGGTGCCGAAGGGGTTGAGCCCGTCGACGCGGCCGGATTCGTCGATCTCGACCGGGATGGTGTCGAAGAAGCCCTTCATCATCCAGGCGCAGAACGGCACGGCGATGGTGAGGTACGTGATCACCAGGCCGAGCGGCTGGTTCAGCAGCCCCAGGTCGCCCATGAGGTTGTAGAGCGGGACGATGAGGATGGCCATCGGGAACATCTGCGTGATGAGCAGGGTCCACATCAGCGGCTTCATTCCGGGGAACTTGAAGCGGCTGACGGCGTATCCGGTGGTGGCGGCGATGAACACCCCGAGGACGGTGGTGATGCCGGCGACCAGGACGGAGTTGCCGAACCAGGTGAGGAAGGAGGTCGACTCCACCAGGTAGCGGTAGTTGTCGAGGGTGGGTTCCTTGACGAAGTCCGTGGAGATGGCGTGCTTCGCGGGCTTGAGCGAGGTCAGCAGGATCCACAGCACCGGGAAGACGGCGATCACGGCGGCGACGGCCAGGGTGGCGTGCAGTCCGGCGGAGGCGAGCGGGGAGCGCTTGCCTCGCGGCCGGCCGACAGGTCCCGTCTCGGAGTTGGTCGTCACGGTCACCACACCTCTCCCTGCTTGCGCAGCGACCGCCGGTAGACCAGCGCGAACATCGTGAGCAGCAGGAGGATCAGTACGCCCCAGGTCGCCGAGACCGCGAAGTCGCGCGGGCTGGTCACGAACGCCTCGCGGAACGCCTGGGTCACCAGGATCTCGGTGGAGTCGCCTGGGCCGCCCCGGGTGAGCAGGAAGATCACCGGGAACATGTTGAAGGTCCAGATGGTGGAGAGCAGGATCACGGTCATGCTGACCGTGCGCAGTCCCGGCAGGGTGATGTGGCGGAACCGCTGCCAGGGGCTCGCCCCGTCCATCTCGGCCGCTTCGTAGAGCTCGCCGGGGATGGACTGCATGCCGCCGAGCAGGGCGACCATCATGAAGGGGACGCCGAGCCAGACGTTGACGGCGATGACCGCGATCTTGGCCCAGGTCGGGTCGTCGAGCCACGGGACGGCGGAGATGCCGCCGCCTTCGAGGATCTTGTTGAGGATGCCGTTGTCGCGGTTGAAGAGGAACCGCCAGGCGAAGACGGAGACGAATCCGGGGACGGCCCAGGGCAGGATGAGCGCCATCCGGTAGGCGGCGCGTCCCTTGAACTCGCGGTTGAGCACGGTGGCGAGGCCCAGGCCGAGCGCGAAGGTGACCGACACGCAGGCGACGGTCCACAGGACCGTCCACACCAGCCGCTGCAGGAACACCGGGTCGGCGAGGACGTCGGCGTAGTTGTCGAGTCCGACGAACTGGTACGTCGCCTCGATGTGGTTGACGCCGATGGTCCGGCTGACGTTGCGCTCGGTGGCGTCGGTCAGCGAGAGGTAGACGCCGCGGACGAGCGGCCAGCCGATGATCACGCCGAGCACGAGCACCACGGGGGTGATCATGGCCCAGGCGTACCAGTGGGTGGCGAGGGCCCGCTTCAGCCCCGGGCGGTTGCTCCCGCCGGCGCCGCGTCCCGTCCTGCCGTCAGTCCTGCTGTCAGTCCTGCGGCTCCGGCCGCGGGCGGCGGGACCGGCATCAGGACCGGTCTCGCTGCCCGCGGCCTTCGCCACCGACTGGCTGGTGTGAGCAGCCATGGTTCGTTACTTCCAGCCCTTGAGGATCTTGCGGAATTCGGCGCCGGCGGCCTTGGCCGCGTCCTCCGGGCTCGATGCCCCGGTGATCGCCTTGGTGTATTCGACCTTGAGCGGCTCGAAGAGGGATCCGTTCTCCGGGATCCAGGCGCGCTCGACGGCCTTGTCCACGGCCGGCTTGAAGAACTGCACCATCTCGCTGGACTTGACGTCGGGCTGCTCGTAGGCGGCCGTCCGGGTCGGGAGCAGGCTCAGCTCCTTCGCGGACTGGACCTGCACCTCCTGCGAGGTCATGTAGTCGACGAAGGCGTTCGCGGCGGCGATGTTCTTGGAGCCCGCGTACACGGCGAGGTCGTGGCCGCCCTGCGGGGCGCCCGCCTTGACGGAGCCGGCCGGGACGGCGGCGATGCCGAGGTTGGCCTTGTCCTTGAACTGGTCGCCCGCGTAGGTGTCGGCCACGGCCCAGGGGCCGTTGATCATCATCGCGGCCTCGCCCGTCTTGAAGGCGGTCTGCATGTTGGTCCAGCCGTCGGTGGCGTTGGTGATCGCCGCACCGGAGGTGACCAGGTCGCGGGCGGCCTTGAAGGCCTTGACGCCCGCGGCGTTGTCGACGGTGACCGTCTTGGTCTTCGCGTCGACGAGGTCGCCGCCCTCTCCGTAGATGAGGGGGAGGAACCAGTAGGAGTCGTCGCCGCGCAGGTAGAGGCCGGCCTTGCCGGTCTTGGCCTTGATGGCCGCGGCGGCGGTCTTCACCTCTTCCAGCGTCTTGGGGGGCTCGACGCCGGCGTCGGCGAGCATCTTCTTGTTGTAGAAGAGGCCCATGGTGTCGATGACCTGCGGGACGCCGTAGGTCTTGCCCTCGTACTTGCCGCTGGCCGCGGCCTGGGGCAGGAACTCGGTGTCGATCTTCTTGGCCGTCTCGGCCGGAACCTCGGCGAGGTAGCCGAGGGAGGCGAAGTCGGCGACCCAGCCCACGTCGGCGCGGATCACGTCGGGGGCCTCGGAGCCGCTGCTGAAGGCGTTCTTGACCTTGTTCTGCGCGTCGCCGTACGGGACGTTGACGTACTTGACGGTCACCTTGGGGTGCTTGGCGGTGAACGCCTCGGCGATCTTCTGGAAGGACGCCTTCTCGGCGTCGTTCGAGGTGTCCCACCACGTGACCGTGCCGGAGAGCTCCCCGTCGGCCTTGGCGCCGTCGCTGCCGTCCTTGGTGTCACCGCCGCAAGCCGTCGCCGCGAGCGCCAGAGCCGCGACCAGCGCGGTGGCCGCTATGCCACGCCGCATATGAACTCCTTCGATGATCCCGGCCGCGCCTCGCGGTTCCGAGTTGCCGAGAACGTAACAAGCCTGAAAGCCGACCGAAAGACCTTGCGGGAACTTTCTGCAAGAAGGGGTGATCGTTACATCCGTGTGTCCGTACGGTTGCCGCAGCTTGCTGTTAGTTCGAACCCTCTTCGACTGTCCGGGCCCGCAACCAGGGGGTGCGTACACGCGTTGACCCGATATGACCCACGAGTTGACCGCCTCCAGGCTTGCAAGCGCTTCCAGCAACGCCACCGCGAGCGGCGGCTGGTGGCGCGATGCCGTCATCTACCAGGTGTACGTCCGCTCCTTCGCGGACAGCGACGGCGACGGGATCGGGGACCTGCGCGGGGTCCGCGAGCGCCTGCCCCACCTGGCCCGGCTCGGGGTCGACGCGGTGTGGCTGACCCCCTTCTACGTCTCCCCCCAGGCGGACGGCGGCTACGACGTCGCCGACTACCGGGCCGTCGACCCGCTCTTCGGCGACCTCTCCGACGCCGACGACCTGATCCGCGCCGCGCACGCGCTGGGGCTGCGGGTGATCGTGGACGTGGTCCCGAACCACACCTCCGAGCAGCACGCCTGGTTCCGGGCGGCGCTGGCCGGGGAGCCGGGGGCCCGCGACCGCTACCACTTCCATCCCGGCCGGGGGCCCTGCGGGGAGCTCCCGCCCAACGACTGGGAGTCGGTCTTCGGCGGGCCCGCCTGGAGCCGGACCCCGGACGGCGCCTGGTACCTGCACCTCTTCGCCCCCGAGCAGCCCGACCTGAACTGGGAGAACCCGGAGGTCGCCGAGGAGTTCTCCGCCGTCCTGCGGTTCTGGCTCGACCTCGGCGTCGACGGGTTCCGGGTGGACGTGGCCCACGGCATGGTCAAGGCCCCGGGCCTGCCGGACATCGGCCGCGGCGCGCAGGCCACCCTCATCGGCATCGAGCCGCTCCCCTTCTTCGACCAGGACGGCGTCCACGCCATCCACCGCTCCTGGCGGCGGCTGCTCGACTCCTACGAGGTCCCGCGCATCGGCGTCGCCGAGGCCTGGGCGCCCACCTCCGAGCGGCTCGCGCTCTACGTCCGCCCCGACGAACTGCACCAGGCCTTCAACTTCCGGTTCCTGAACTGTCCGTGGGACACGACCGCGCTGCGCACCGTCATCGACGAGTCCCTCGCCGCCACCGCCTCGGTCGGCGCCCCGACGACCTGGGTGCTGTCCAACCACGACGTCGTACGGCACCGCACCCGCTACGGCAGCCTGGCGCGGGCGCGGGCGGCCGCGCTGCTGATGCTGGCCCTGCCCGGATCGGCGTACGTCTACCAGGGCGAGGAGCTCGGCCTCCCCGAGGTGCTCGACCTCCCGGACGACGCCCGCCGGGACCCGGCCTTCGCCCGCGGCGCCGGGCAGGACGGGCTGCGCGACGGCTGCCGGGTACCGATCCCGTGGTCCGGGGAGGAGCCCCCCTACGATTTCGGGCCCGCCGGGAGCTGGCTCCCGCAGCCGGCCGGCTGGGGCGGGCTCAGCGTCGCCGCGCAGACCGGCGACCCCCACTCCACCCTGGAGCTCTACCGCGCCGCCCTGGAACTGCGCCGCGCGATGCCGGGCCTCGGGGCGCCGGAGGCGGGGCTCCCGGAGGCGGGGCTCCCGGAGGCGGCAGGGGCCGCAGCCGGGGCCGATGCCTCGGAGTCCGGGATGCAGTGGCTGCCCGCGCCCGAGGGGGTGCTGCTCTTCACCCGCCCCGGCTTCGCGTGCACGCTCAACACCCGCCCGGTCCCGCTGGAGATGCCCTCGCCCGGACGGCCCGTCCTGTCCAGTGCCCCGGTGGAGACGGACGGCCGCACCGTCCGGCTTCCCCCGGATTCGTGCACGTGGTGGTCATTGTGAACGTCCGACCGGTACAGTCCAATCCCGTGACCGCACGGCTAGCCGACATCGCAGCCCAGGCGGGGGTCAGCGAAGCCACAGTCAGCCGCGTGCTCAACGGCAAGCCCGGTGTGGCCGCAGGCACCCGTGAATCCGTGCTGGCCGCCCTCGACGTGCTCGGCTACGAACGCCCCGTACGGCTGCGCCAGCGCAGCGCGGGACTCGTCGGCCTGATAACCCCCGAGCTCGACAACCCCATCTTCCCGGCGCTGGCCCAGGTCATCGGCCAGGCGCTGACCCGGCAGGGCTACACCCCGGTGCTGGCCACGCAGACACCCGGCGGGTCCACCGAGGACGAGCTCGTGGAGATGCTCGTCGAACGCGGGGTCTCCGGGATCATCTTCGTCTCCGGGCTGCACGCGGACACCACGGCCGACATGGGCCGCTACGACCAACTCCGCGGGCAGGGCGTCCCGTACGTCCTCATCAACGGTTTCTCCGACAAGGTGCAGGCCCCCTTCGTCTCCCCCGACGACCGGGCCGCGATGCAGCTCGCGGTGACCCACCTGACCGCGCTCGGGCACACCCGGATCGGGCTGGCCGTCGGCCCCAAGCGGTTCGTGCCGGTGGTCCGCAAGATCGAGGGCTTCCGGCTGGGCATGAAGGAACGGCTCGGACTCGGCGAGGACGAGATCGAGGAACTGATCCAGCACTCCCTCTACACGCTGGAGGGCGGCCAGGCCGCCGCGGCGGCGCTCATCGCGCGCGGCTGCACGGCGGTGGTGTGCGCGAGCGACATGATGGCGCTCGGCGCGATCCGGGCGGCCCGGCAGCAGGGCCTCAAGGTCCCGCAGGACGTGTCGGTGGTCGGCTTCGACGACTCCCCGCTCATAGCGTTCACGGATCCGCCGCTGACCACCATCCGCCAGCCCGTGCAGGCCATGGGCCAGGCCGCGGTACGGACCCTGCTGGAGGAGATCGGCGGTACGCCGGCCCCGCACAGCGAGTTCGTGTTCCTCCCCGAGCTGGTCGTCCGCGGCTCGACCGCTTCGGGCCCCCAGCAGGGCCGCGGACCCGCACGCCCCTGAGGGACGCCCCTGCCGTTTCCCCTAGGGACGTAAGGCCTCCGCTCGTCCCGAAGGCGGAGGGGCTGCGGCCAAGACCGTCCCAAGGGATGATCGAAGGCGAGTCCGCATCTGGCAGACTCTTTTCCTATGGGTGAAGCGAGCGTGAAGACACTGGATACCCGGACGGACGTCTCGTCACCCCCCGTGACCGAGAGCCAGGACCGCCCGGAGTCGTCCGAGCGTGCACTGCTCTCCAGGCTGCGCGTCCCCCGGCGACCCCGGATCTGGTTCGAGGTCCTGCTGATCGCGGTCAGCTACTGGACGTACTCGCTGATCCGCAACGCCGTGCCCGAGCAGAAGGCGGCCGCGCTCGCGAACGCCGACTGGATCTGGAAGGTCGAGCAGACGCTCGGCATCGCCGTCGAGGAGAAGATCAACCACGCCGTCGATTCGGTGACCTGGCTCGTGGTGGGCATGAACTACTACTACGCCACGCTCCACTTCGTCATGACCATCGGCGTGCTGGTCTGGATCTACCGCTTTCATCCCGGGCGTTACGCGGCGACGCGGCTCATCCTCTTCGCCACCACGGGCGTGGCCCTGGTCGGCTACTACTTCTACCCGCTCGCGCCGCCCCGGCTGATGAACGGGCAGAACTTCATCGACACCGTGCTGGTCCACCACACCTGGGGCTCCATGGCCTCGGGCAACCTCAAGCACATGTCGAACCAGTACGCGGCCATGCCGTCCATGCACATAGGGTGGTCGCTCTGGTGCGGGCTGACGATCTTCGCGGTCGCCTCCGCCCCCTGGGCCCGGATCTTGGGCCTGCTCTACCCGACGGCGACGCTGGTCGTGATCGTGTCCACCGCCAACCACTTCTGGCTCGACGCCGTCGGCGGCATGCTCTGCCTGGCCTTCGGCTACGCCGTCTCCCGCTCCTGGTACGGGTCGCTCCCGCACCGGCTGCCGCGCCGGCCCGAGGAGACCGGCCGCCACCCGGTGGCGGTGGCCGTGCTGAACCATCCGGCGCTGGGCCGCTTCCGGCGCTGAGCCCCGCCCGTCTCACCCCTCCCCGCCCGTCTCACCCCTCCCTGTGGGTGATCCGGCCTCCCGACATGGTGAGCCGGACCGGTGCCCCGGCCAGCTCGTCCGCCGGAGCGTCCACCGGGTCCAGGCCGAAGGCGGTCAGATCGGCCCGGAAACCGGCCGCGATCCGCCCCGCCACCTCTCCCTCCCCCGCCGCCAGCGCTGCGTGCGAGGTCATCCCCTCCAGGGCCATCAGCCCGCTCAGGGCCGCCCCGGTCCATGCCCCCGTACCGGCCGAGGCCGCGCCGCGCGGGTCGCGGGCGGTGGCCAGCACCTGGCGGGCGTCGTAGTGGGCGATGGGCCAGTCCGAGCCGAGCGCGAGCACCGCGCCGGCCTCGCGCAGGTCCCGGCAGCGCCAGGCGCGGCCGGCCCGCTCCTCCCCCAGCCGCTTGGACCACTCGTCGCTGTGGTCGGCCCGGGTGTACGCGGTGTGCGGCGGCTGCATCGAGGCGATCACCCCGAGCTCCGCGAACCGCTTCAGCTGGCCGTCGGGGACCGTCTCGATGTGCTCGATCCGGTGCCGCATCCGGCCCCGCAGGCCCAGTGACTCCACGGTGTCCAGGACGTGCCGGACCGCCGCGTCGCCGATGGCGTGGGTCGCGGTGCGCACCCCGGCCGCGTCGAGGACCCGTACCGCCTCGGCGTAGGCCTGCGGGTCGGGCCAGAAGGCGTCGGTGCCCCGGCCGTGGCAGTCGGCGTGCTCCAGCCAGGCGGTGCCGCCCTCGACGGTGCCGTCCATGAAGAACTTGACCCCGCCGACCTTCCAGTGGCGGCCCGCGAGCCGCTGGAGCTCGATCAGCTCCTCCAGGTCCTCGCCGGTGGCTCCGGGCATGCACCAGGGCGCGAGGTTCAGCCGCAGCGGGAGGTCGCCCTCGTACTCGGCGGTCGCGAGCAGGGCGGGTACGTCCCCGTCGCCGAGGTCCATGACGTGGGCGCCGGTCAGACCGGTGGCGGCCATGTCGGAGAGCAGCCCGGTGAGGCGTTCCCGGCGCTCGGTGTACGTGGGCTTCGGCGCGAGCGAGCCGACCAGGGCCATCGCGGCGTGCTCGACGAGGTGGCCGGTGGGCCGCCCGTCGGGGTCGCAGACGATCTCGGAGCGCTGGGCGAAGGCGCGCGGGCCGGTGATCCCGGCGGCGGCCAGGGCCGCGCCGGAGGCGAGTGCGGAGTGGCCGTCGTAGAGGCGCAGGAAGGCGGGGGCTCCGGCGAGGGCCTCCTCGATCAGGGCCTTGTCGACGGGACGGCCGCCGAAGGCGTTGTGGTCGAGGCCGAAGCCGGTGACCCAGCCGCCCGGGCCCCGGTCTGCGGTGCGCAGGGCGGCGCGGAGCTGGTCGAGGTCGGTGACGGCGGAGAGGTCCGTACCGGTGGCCATCTCGATGCCCCAGACGGGGTGGCTGTGGGCGTCGGTGAGGCCGGGGGTGAGGGTGGCGCCGCCGAGGTCGACGGTCTCGGTGCCGGGGCCGCGCCAGCCGCGGACGTCGGCCTCGTCTCCGACGGCGACGATCTCGCCGCCGAGGACGGCCACCGCGCCGGCCTCGGGACGGGCGGGGTCGAGGGTGCGGACGCGGGCTCCGGTGAGGACGGTGTCGGCAGCGGGCACGGCTCTGCTCCTTGCGGGGGTTCGGGCTGGTCGGGCTGGTCGGGCCGGTCGGGCCGGTCGGGCTGTACGGGTACTGCGGGCTACGGGGACGCTACGGGCGCCGCGGGCTCCCCCTGCGCCGCGGGTGCCGCGGGCACCGCGGGTGCCGCGGCCCCGGCCGGCTCCTCCGCGAAGCGGGCGTAGACCTCGGGCCGGCGGGTCTTCAGGCGCTGGGCGAGGGCGAGCCCGGCGAGGAAGACGGCGGGGACGAGGGCCACGAGGAGGGTGTTGACGCTGGTGGAGGCCATGGTGAAGAGGGCCACCTTGGAGATGACGAGGCAGATCGCGACGGCCAGCAGCACGGCGGCGGTGACGGGCGCGATCAGGGTCCGCCAGGGCCCCTCGTCGTGCCGGACGCGGCGGAAGTAGACGGGTACGGCGATGGCGGCGAGCAGCATCAGGGCCATGAGGCCGATCATGCCCGGGGTGTTCACCCAGAGCAGGAGCTGCTGGTACGGGTCGGCTCCGGCGAGGGCGAAGCCGAGGACGATGACGGCGCCGAGGGCGGTCTGCGCCGCACCGGCGACGTACGGGGAGCCGTGGCGCGGGTGGATCCGGCCGAGGGCGGCGGGCAGGACCCCCTCCTCGGCGAGGGCGAGCGCGTACCGGTTGATGGCGTTGTGGAAGGCGAGGAGGGAGGCGATGACGCTGGTGACGATGAAGACGTGCATCAGGTCGGCCGCCCAGGGGCCCACGTAGGTGGTGATGGCGGTGAAGAAGAGGCCGGCGGGGTCCGCGGCGGCCGCGGCGAGGACTTCCTCGGAGCCGAAGGCCTGGATGACGGTCCAGACGATGAAGGCGTAGAAGAGGCCCAGGAAGGCGACGGCGATGTAGGTGGCGCGCGGGATGGTCCGGTCGGGGTCGCGGGCCTCGCGGCGGTAGATGACGGTGGACTCGAAGCCGGTGAACGCGGCGAAGGCGAAGGCCAGGACGGCCGCGGTGCCGGGGACGAGCACCGCGCCCGGGGCGAAGGAGCCGGCCGAGAGTCCGTGGGCGCCGCCCTCGATGAGCACGCCGCCCGCGAGCAGGACGAGGATCCCGGTCTCGGCGACGAGCAGGATGCCGAGCAGCTTGGCGCCGAAGTCGATGGAGCGGAAGCCGCCGTACCAGATGAGGAGGAGGCCGGCGAGGGAGACGGGCAGCCAGGGGATGTCGACGCCGGCGAGGGCGCGCCCGGTGTCGGCGGTGGTGGTGCCGAGGAGTCCGTAGACGCCGATCTCCATGCCGTTGTAGCCGATGAGGGCGAGCAGGGCGGCGCCGATGCCGACGCGCTTGCCGAGGCCGCGGGCGATGTAGGCGTAGAAGGCGCCGCCGCTGCGGACGTGGCGGCTCATGGTGGTGAAGCCGACGGCGAAGACCGCGAGGGTGAGGCCGGCGAGGAGGTAGCCGGCGGGGGCGCCGACGCCGCCGAGCAGGATCGCGACGGGGGCGACGCCGGCCATGACGGTGAGCGGGGCGGCGGCGGAGACGACGAAGAAGGAGATGTCGGCGGTACCGAGGGCGCCGCGGCGCAGGTCGGTGCTGCTTCTCGGCCGCTTCGGCGACTCTGGCGTTTCGGGCATGCGGAAGCACCCTTCTGCGAACGGCAGGCGGCGGGGAGCCGAAAACCTAAAGGCTTTCGGTTTGCGGCAATGTAGCCTCCGGTTTTGGCGTACGGGAAGACCTGACGGCGGGAGAAATACGATGGCGCGGCCACGCACCCCACTGCTCGACCGGGAGCGGATCGGCAGTGCGGCACTGCAACTGCTCGCCGAACAGGGCGAGTTCAGCGTCCCGCAGATCGCCCGGACGCTCGGGGTGCAGACCGGGTCGCTGTATCACCACGTGGACGGCCGGGCGGGGGTCATCGAGCTGATCCGCGAGCGGGTCTGCGCCCGGATCGACGGCGGCACGCTGTCCTCCCCGGAGCCCTGGGACCGGGCACTGGAGGCCTGGGCCCGGTCGTACCGGGCCGCCTTCGCCGCCTATCCGCGGGCCATCCCGCTGCTGATGACCACCCCGGTACGGGCCCCCGCGGTACTCGCGCAGTACGAACGGGCGGTGGCCCTCCTGCTGCGGGCCGGCTTCGCCACGGAGCAGGTGATGCCGCTTCTCACGGGACTGGAGAACCTGGTCCTGGGCTCGGCCCTGGACCTCGCGGCCCCGGACGCCATGTGGGAGCCGACCCCGGGCACCCCGCTGCTCGCCCTGGCCCTGGCCGCCCAGGGCTCCGGGCGCGCGGAGGCCGCCTTCGAGGTGGGCCTGGCGGCGTTCCTGGCGTACGCGCGGGGCCTGCGCGGCGATGCGGGGGCGGCCGGGGAGACGGGCGGGGCCTGAGCCGGCACGGACCAGGGGACGCAGTGCAGACCGCCGGACGCAGTACCGACCGCCGGACCCAGCACTGACCACCGGACGCAGCACCGACCACCGGAGCCGCGGACACGCGCCGCTCGCCCGGCGGCGGGACAATGGGGGGCGACGAGGAAAGGACGCGTCTGCGTTCGTCTGCGCGCGTCCGCACTCGTGGAGAGGCGGGAGCTCGTGGTGGCGTACATAGCCGTGACCGCCCTGAGCCATGTCGGGCTGGTCCGCGAGCACAACGAGGACAGCCTGGTCATCGGGCCGTGGACGCTGTGCGGGACCACGACACGGAGCCCCCAGACACTGCTGTTCCCCCTCGGCAGACCGCTCGTCGTCGCGGTGGCCGACGGCCTCGGCGGGCAGCCGGCGGGCGAGGTCGCCAGCGAGCTGGTCGTACGGGAACTCGCCCTCCTCGGCCCGACCCTGGAAGGGGCCGAGGCGATCGAGGACGCGCTGAACCTCTGCAATCGCGCGGTGCACTCCGCCACCGAAGGCCGTCCGGAGCTGACCTCCATGGGGACCACGGTCGCCGGCACCCTGGTCCTGCCGGAGTCACTGCTGTCGTTCAACGTCGGCGACAGCAAGGTGTACCGGGTGGCCGACGACGGGCTGCGCCAGGTCAGCGTGGACGACAGCCCGCCGCTTCCGCCGGGGCAGCGCACCACCTCGGCCGTGACGCAGACCCTCGGCGGGAGCCGCGCCGAGCACGTCCTCACCCCGCACGTGGCGGCCTTCCCGCTGTCCACGGGCGACCGGTACCTGGTGTGCACCGACGGGCTGACCGATCCGGTGCCCGACGAGGCCATCGACGAGGTGCTGCGGGTGCACGACGACGGCAAGGCCGCGTTCGAGCTGTGGAAGGCCGCCATCGAGGCCGGAGGCCCCGACAACATCACGCTCGCACTGGTCCGCATCGGCGCCTGAGGGCGAAGCCCCCACGGCCGCGCCCGGCTACGCGGGCAGGCTCGCCGCCGCCTGCTGGTCCGTCTCCGCCCGCCGCTTCTTCTCGTCGTAGGCCGCGCGGGCCTGCTCCACGTCGTCCATGCGCAGGCCCGTCCAGTGGGCGAGGGCCCGGACCCGCTCGGCGGCCTCGCGGCCCAGCGGGGTGAGCGAGTAGTCCACGCGGGGCGGGATGACGGGCTTGGCGTCGCGGTGCACGAAGCCGTCGCGCTCCAGCGTCTGGAGGGTCTGCGTCAGCATCTTCTCGCTGACGTTGGCCAGCGTTCCGATGTGCCGGCGCAGTTCGCTGAAGCGGTACGAGCGGTCGAGCAGGGCGTCCAGGACGAGGACGCCCCAGCGGCTGGTGACGTGCTCCAGGACGAGCCGGTGCGGGCACATGGCCTCGGCCTGGGTCCACCTCTCGCGCATCTCACTTACTCCCATGCCAGTACCTTACTTCAAAGTGGGTACTGTCGTTTGGTTAGTGCCCACCGTACGGTGAGTGCACAGCCCGGAAAACGGGAGCAAGGCCCAGACCAGAAGTGAGTGAACCCGCCATGAGCATCGTCGTCACCGGAGCCACCGGAGCCCTCGGCCGTCTCGTCATCGACGAGCTGCTCGACCGCGGCGTCCCCGCCGCCGAGATCGCCATCGTCGTCCGCGACAAGGAGAAGGCCGCCCCGCTCGCCGCCCGGGGCATCGAACTACGCGTCGCCGACTACAACGCGCCCGAGACGCTCGCCGGGGTCTTCCGGTCCGGCGACCGGGTCCTGCTGATCTCCGGCAACGAGATCGGACAGCGGGTGCCCCAGCACTCCGCCGTGATCGACGCGGCGAAGGAGGCCGGGGTGGCGCAGTTCGCGTACACCGGCATCCTGGGCGGCCCGGAGGCGGACTTCGACCTCGCCGCCGAACACCGGGCGACCGAGGAGCTGATCCTCGCCTCGGGTCTGCCCCACACCTTCCTGCGCAACGGCTGGTACACCGAGAACTACACGGGCAACCTCGCGCCGGTGCTCGCACACGGTGCGGTCCTCTCCAACGCGAACGAGGGCCGGGTGGCCTCGGCGGCACGCGCCGACTACGCGGCGGCCGCCGCGGCCGTGCTGACCGGGGAGGGCCACCTCGGCCGGGCGTACGAGCTGAGCGGCGACGTGGCGTGGTCCTTCGCGGAGTACGCGGCGGCGGTGGCGGAGGCCACCGGGCGGGAGATCGCGTACCACGCCGTGACCCCCGAGGCCCACCTCTCCGTCCTGACCGGTGCGGGGGTCCCCGCTCCGTTCGCCGAGATCCTGGTCGACGTGGACCTCGCCATCGAGCGCGGCCGGCTGGCCGGCACCTCCGGCGACCTGTCCCGCCTGATCGGCCGCCCCACGACGCCGATGGCGCTGACGGTCGCGGAGGCCGTGGCCTCGGCGCGCGGCGCCGCCTGAGGGCGGTCCGGGCACCGCCGAAACTCGCGAGACGCAACGACTCGCCTCGCGTTATCCTGAGCCCATGGGTTCGTACTCGTACTACTTCTTCCGCTGATCAGCGGCGCGGACGCGGCGTGAGGGGCATGGCCCCCGCGCCGCGCGTCCGCGCTGACCGCATCCAGAAGGAGAACGTGGAAGAAGACCGAGTACCCCGAGGGGATCCCCATGCGCTCGCGCGCCCATCGCCCGTCCCAGTCCCAGTCCCAGTCCCAGCTGACGCTGTCCGGAGTCACCAAGGCCTACGGAGACCGGGTCGTGCTCGACCAGGTGTCGCTGACCGTACGGCCCGGCGAGAAGGCCGCCGTCATCGGCGAGAACGGCTCCGGCAAGTCCACCCTGCTCCGGCTGCTCGCCGGGGCCGAGCGGCCCGACGGCGGCGAGGTCACCGCCGTCTTCCCCGGCGGCGCCGGACACCTCGCCCAGACCCTCGGCCTCGCGCCCGGGCAGACCGTCCAGGACGCCGTCGACCTCGCCCTCGCCGACCTGCGGGAGCTGGCGGACCGGATCCGCGCCGCCGAGACCGCCCTGGGCTCCGGCGGCGCACCCGATCCCGGCGCCCTCGACGCGTACGGCGAACTCCTGACCGCCTACGAGGAGCGCGGCGGCTACCAGGCCGACGCCCGCACCGACGCCGCGCTGCACGGGCTCGGCCTCGCCCACCTCAGCCGGGACCGCACCATCGGCTCGCTCTCCGGCGGCGAGGCTTCCCGGCTCGCGCTGGCCTGCGTCCTGGCCGCGGCTCCCGAACTCCTGCTCCTGGACGAGCCCACCAACCACCTGGACCGGCGGGCCGTCGACTGGCTCGCGGAGCGGCTGCGCGCCCACCGCGGCACGCTCGTCGTCGTCACCCACGACCGGGACTTCCTGGAACGGATCACCAGCACGGTCCTGGAGGTCGACCGGGACCTGCGCACGGTCGTGCGGTACGGGGACGGCTGGGCGGGATACCTGGCGGCGAAGGCCGCCGCGCGCGGCCGCTGGGCGCAGCGGCACGCGGAGTGGCGGGAGGACCTGGCCCGCACCGAAACCCTGGTCGCGGCCGCGGGCCAACGGCTCGACCGCACCGGCAAGGACCCGGGCCAGGGCTTCGGCAAACACCGCCGCTCCTCCGAGGCCAAGCTGTCCGGGCAGGTCAGGGCGGCCCGTCGGCACCTGGAACGGCTGCACGCCGAGCCGGTGGCCCCGCCGCCGGTGCCGCTGCGCTTCGACGTCGGGATCGCCGCTCCCGGTACCGCCCCCGAGGGGCCGCTGCTCGAACTGTCCGGGATCCGGGTCGGCGACCGGCTCCGGCTCCCCGCGCTGACCGTGCGGCCGGGGCAGCGGCTGCTGGTGTCGGGGCCGAACGGGGCCGGGAAGACCACCCTGCTACGGGTCCTGGCCGGCGACCTGGCCCCGGACACGGGCACGGTGCGCCGCGCGGAGCACGTACGGCTCGGCTACCTGGCACAGGAGCTGCCCCACTCCCCCGCCCGGCTCCCGCTGCTGTCCGCCTTCGCGGCGGGCCTGCCCGGACTGCCCGAGGAGCACGCGGAGGAACTGCTGACGCTCGGGCTGTTCCACGAGGAGGACCTGCCGGTTCCGGTCGCGGCCCTGTCCGCCGGGCAGCGACGGCGCCTCGAACTGGCCCGCCTGGTGACCCGGCCCGCGGACGTCCTCGTCCTCGACGAGCCGACCAACCACGTGTCGCTGGCGCTGGTCGAGGAGGTGGAGCAGGCGCTCGCGGGCTACCCGGGAGCGGTGGTCGCGGTCTCCCACGACGCCCGCTTCCGCGCCGCCTTCCCGGGCGACCGGCTGGAGCTACGGAACGGGGCTCCGCAGCAAGCGAGTTGACCGGATCAGCCCGCGGCGTACCGCACGAACCCCGCCCACGCGGCGGGGTTCACCGCGAGGTGGTCGCGGGCGATGTCCTTGGAGTCCCGGATCGGGGTCGCCTCGGGGAGCACGGCGATCTCGACGCAGTCGTTGCTGTCGCTGGCGCTGTAGCTGCTCTTGCCCCGGGTCGGTGCGGAAGGACCGCCTATCGAGGGCTTGATGCTCATGCATCCCCAGCAATTTCTCGATGCAGGCCGACGCCGCCCGACCGCCCGGGATCCGATTTCTACAAGACGCGCCCCGGACCCGCTCCGCACACTGGCGACGGCCGCCGATCCTCTCGCGGCCCGACTACTCCCCCACCAAACTACCGTTTGATCAAGGAGTCACATGCGCAAGTCACTAGCCGCTGCCCTGTCCGCCGGCGTGATCGTCGTCGCCACCCTGGCAACAGCCAGCCCCGCTTCCGCCAGTGCGAAGGTGTGCGGATGGGGCGGCGACCAGAGCCTCGGGTACTGGGAGGTCTGCTACTCGGTCTGGGGCAGCGGCCTCTACGTCGATTCGGTCGAAGGCAGCGCCCGGCGGACCGACGGCGGCCCCGCGCGGTCGATCCACTTCGAATACGTCAAGGCCGGCAACGTGCACTGGAAGAACAGCCAGCAGTACTGGAGCAACAACCAGGCGGACTGGCAGAACGTCAAGGGCAACGTGTCGAAGGCGGGCGACTACTGCGCCAAGCTCTGGGTGGAGCGGAACGGCGGCCACTACTTCGGTGGCCAGGCCTGCGTGAACATCCACCTCTGAGCCCTGCCCGACGGCTCCTTCCGGCCCCGGCGGGGGCCGGAAGGAGCCGGGCCGGCTAGCCCCCGTAGAACAGCTCGTCCACCACGCCCCGCGCACGGCGGGTGATGCGGCGGTAGTCCTCCAGCATGTCGCCGACCGTGCCCTCCGCGTAGCCGAGGTAGCGGCCGACCGCCGCCAGTTCGCGGGCCTCCGAGGGGAAGGTGTCGCCCGCGCGGCCGCGGACCAGCATCACGGCGTTGCGGACCCGGGTCGCCAGCACCCAGGCCTCGTCGAGGATCTGCGCCTCCTCGGTCGGGATCAGACCGGCCGCGTGCGCGGCGGCCAGGGCCTCCCGGGTCCGGGTCGTGCGCAGGCCCGGTTCCGCCCAGGCGTGCCGCATCTGGATCAGCTGGACGGTCCACTCGACGTCGCTGAGGCCGCCGCGGCCGAGTTTGGTGTGCAGGGTCGGGTCGGCGCCCCTGGGCAGGCGCTCGGATTCCATCCGGGCCTTCAGGCGCCGGATCTCGCGGACGGCGTCCTCGCCGAGGCCTTCCATCGGGTAGCGCAGCGGGTCGATCAGGTCGATGAAGCGCCGGCCGAGGTCGAGGTCGCCGGCCACCGGTTCGGCGCGCAGCAGCGCCTGGGACTCCCAGGTCAGCGACCAGCGGCGGTAGTAGGCGGCGTACGAGGGCAGGGTGCGGACCAGGGGGCCGGAGCGGCCTTCGGGGCGCAGGTCGGCGTCGATGAGCAGCGGCGGGTCGGCGGTGGGGAGTTGGAGGAGCCTGCGCATCTCGGAGACGACGTGCTGGGCGGCCTTGGCGGCTTCCTGTTCGTCGACGCCCTCGCGCGGCTCGTGGACGAACAGGACGTCGGCGTCGGAGCCGTAGCCGAGCTCGTGGCCGCCGAAGCGGCCGACGCCGATGACGGCGAAGCGGGTGGGCAGGGTGTCGCCCCAGTGCGCCTGCACGGCGGCGCGCAGGGCGCCGGCGACGGTGGCGGCGGTGAGTTCGGAGACGGCGCGGCCGACCCGGTCGACCAGGGCTCCGTGGTCCTCCTCGGCCGGGCTGTCCTCCGTGCCGTAGGAGCCGATGATGTCGGCGGCGGTCGTACGGAACAGCTCGCGGCGGCGGACTCCGCGGGCGGCGGCCACCCCGGCTTCCGGGTTCTCGGCGCGGCCGACGGCGGCGAGGACCTCCTGCTCCAGGGCCTCGTGGGTACGGGGAACCAGGCCTTCGGGGTCGCCCAGCAGGGCCACCGCTTCGGGGGCGCGCAGGAGGAGGTCGGGGGCGAGCCGTCCGGCGGAGAGCACCCGGGCGAGGTTCTCCGCGGCGGCGCCCTCGTCGCGCAGGAGGCGCAGGTACCAGGGGGTCCTGCCGAGGGCGTCGGAGACCTTGCGGAAGTTCAGCAGGCCCGCGTCCGGGTCGGCGGAGTCGGCGAACCAGCCGAGGAGCACCGGCAGCAGGGTCCGCTGGATGGCGGCGGCGCGGGTGACGCCGGAGGCGAGGGCTTCGAGGTGGCGCAGGGCGGCGGCCGGGTCGGCGTACCCGAGGGCTTCGAGGCGCTGGCCGGCGGCGCGCGGGGAGAGCCTGGTCTCGCCGGGGGCGAGCTGGGCCACGGCGTCGAGGAGCGGCCGGTAGAAGATCTTCTCGTGCAGGCGGCGGACCACGGAGGCGTGCCGGCGCCAGGCCTTGTTGAGTTCGGCGACGGGTTCGGTGCGCAGGCCCAGCGAGCGGCCCAGGCGCCGCAGGTCGGCCTCGTCCTCGGGGACGAGGTGGGTGCGGCGCAGCCGGTAGAGCTGGATGCGGTGCTCCATGGCCCGCAGGAAGCGGTACGCGTCGTGCAGTTGGGCGGCGTCGGCGCGCCCGACGTACCCGCCGGCGGCGAGGGCGGTGAGCGCGTCGAGGGTGGTGCCGGAGTGCAGGGTGGCATCGGAGCGGCCGTGCACGAGCTGGAGGAGCTGGACGGCGAACTCGACGTCGCGCAGGCCGCCGGGGCCGAGCTTCAGCTCGCGTTCGACCTGGGCGGCGGGGATGTTGTCGACGACGCGGCGGCGCATCTTCTGGACGTCGGGGACGAAGTTCTCGCGCTCGGCGGCCTGCCAGACGAGGGGAGTTATGGCGTCGACGTACTCGGCGCCGAGCGCCTCGTCGCCCGCGACGGCGCGGGCCTTGAGGAGGGCCTGGAACTCCCAGGTCTTGGCCCAGCGCTGGTAGTAGGCGAGGTGGGAGGCGAGGGTGCGGACGAGCGGACCGTTTCTGCCCTCGGGGCGGAGGTTGGCGTCGACGGGCCAGATGGTGCCTTCGACGGTGGTCTCGGAGCAGATCCGCATGAGGTGGGAGGCGAGGCGGGTGGCGGCCTGGATCGCCTTGCCCTCGTCCGCGCCGGGGGCGGCGTCGCCGACGAAGATGACGTCGACGTCGGAGACGTAGTTGAGCTCGTTGCCGCCGCACTTGCCCATGGCGATGACGGCGAGCCGGCAGACGGCCGCGTCCTCGGGGGCGGCGGCGGTCGCGATGCGCAGGGCGGCGCGCAGGGTGGCGGTGGCCAGGTCGGCGAGCTCGGCGGCGGTCTGGGCTACGTCTATGGTCCCGCAGACGTCGCGGGCGGCGATGGAGAGCAGGCAGCGGCGGTAGGCGACGCGCAGCGCGACGGGGTCGTGGGCGCCGGCCAGGCCCTGCTCGAACTCGGGTAGCCCGGGGTGCAGATCGGCGGCCTCGTAGGTGACCAGGGCCTGCCAGTCGCGGGGGTGGCGGGCGAGGTGGTCGCCGAGGGCCTCGGAGGCGCCGAGCACGCCGAGGAGGCGGTCGCGCAGGGGTTTGGCGCTGACGAGGGTGTCGAGGAGGACGGGCAGTTCCTCGGGGGTCTGCGCCTCGGCGATCCGGACCAGTCCGAGGAGGGCGAGGTCGGGATCGGCGGTGGCCCCGAGGGCGTCGAGGAGCACCGGATCGGTGCGTACGGCGGCCAGCGCGTCGGTGTCGAGCAGCCGGGCGGCGGCCGAGGGGTCGGTGAACCCGCTGCGCAGCAGCCGGCTGAAAGTACTGCTCCTGCGTCCCGGGACTGTCATCCCGCCGCCTCCCGCGTACGTGGGGCCTGCCCTTGCCCTGGCCGGGCGATCGCGCGGGGGTGTCGCCTCCGACGGGATCCGCGCTGCCGCCCGGGGAGAGCCTAGCCGGAGCAGGCGTTCGACTCACCGCATGCCCGATGGGACGGATTGTCAGATTTTTGGCAGACTTGTCGCGCAATGGGGCCCGCTCCCCGCCGACCGGCCAGGAGGACCCCCGATGCCCGACCCCGAACTCCCGGCCGAGGAGCCCTCCGTCGCACGTCCGGGCCGCCCGGACGGCCGGGCCGAAGGTCCCGCCGGTGGTCCCGCCGGCGGTCCCGCCGACGGGCCGTCCGAAGGCCCCTCCGGGAGCCCCGCCGATGGTCCGGGCTATGGTCCGGCCGATGTCCCCGCCCGCGCCGGTGCCCGTACGCGGCGGGCCCGCGCGGTGGCCCGTAGGCGGCGGGGAAAGGTCGTCAAGGCCGTCGGGTTCTGTGCGGCGGCCGCCGCCGGGGGGATGCTGCTGCTGCGGGGGAACGGGGCGCTCGACGCGCTCGGCCGCCCCGCCGCCGCCGACGGCAAAGCGGTGGGCGCCGTCTCCCCGGCCGCCGACCCGGCGGCCCCCGCGGACCCCGGCCGGGTGCTGCAGATCGTGGCGCACCCCGACGACGACCTCTACTTCATGAACCCGGACCTGCGCTATTCCATAGCGGCGGGCCATCCCGTCACCTCGGTGTACCTCACCTCCGGGGAGGCCGACGGCATCAACGCGGGCGAAGCCCAGGTGGCCGCCACCCCGCCCGACAAGCCCGCCTACGCCGAGGCCCGCCAGAACGGCATCCGCGCCGCCTACGCGAAGATGGCCACCGGCGACCGGGACAGCCCCTGGCGGCGCACCGTCGTGCCGACCGCGGGCGGCGGCCACGCCGAGGTCGACGTCCTCACGGCGAAGCCGCAGGTCAACCTCGTCTGGCTGCAGCTGCGCGAGGCCGGCAACGTCTGGGCGGACCGGCCCGACAGCCTGCACGGCCTCTGGGACGGCAAGGTCCCCCGGCTGGAGTCGATGCTCGCCTCCGGCTCCCCGGTCAAGCAGCAGTTCACGTACACGAAGGACCAGGTCGTACGGACCCTCGTCGGCCTCCTGAAGCAGTACGGGCCGACCACCGTCCGCTCCCAGGACCCGACGCCCGGCCGGTTCCCCGACACCAAGCACTACACGGACCACCAGGACCATTTCTACGGCGCCCGCTTCGTGCAGGTCGCGCTCGGCGCCTACGCGAAGGAGGTCAAGGACCGTCCGCACTTCTCCGTGCAGAACTACCTCGGCTACTTCAACGGCTCGCTCCCCAGCGCCCTCGACCCGGACGAGGCCAGGACCAAGCTGGACATCCTGGACACGTACGCGTGGACCGACCGGCAGAACCACTGCGGCAGCGCCGCCGGCTGCGGGGACCTGAAGGTCGCCGACCACCCGGCCGGCAACCACTGGACCTCCTCCATCAACTACGCCCGCGGCACCGCCACCTCCTGGCTGACCTCCGACAAGGAGCACGGCCTGTGGGCGTTCAAGGTGCTCGACGGGCAGCTCGCCCTCTGGCACCGCGACGGCCTGCTCGGCGCCTGGAGCGGCCCCCGGCTGCTCCCCGGCGCCGACGGCACCGTCATGGACCAGGGCATCTCCACCGTGACGCTGGCCGACGGCCGGATCGCCGCCTTCGGCACCCGCACCTCCTTCGGCGCCAAGCCCGCCGACTACCGGCGCGAGGTCGTCTACACCGTGCAGCGGGCGCCCGGCTCGCAGGAGTTCGGGGAGTGGACGGTCCTCGGCACACCGGAGATCGCCGACGAGAACTGGACCTCCGACATCAGCGCGCCCGCGGTGGCCGTCGACGGCTCCGGGCAGCTCGCGGTCTACGTGCGCGACGGTGCGTACACCCTGCGGGGGCGGGTGCAGTCGCCGACCGGCACCTGGGGGCCGTGGGACCGGTACGGCGGCTCGGACCTGCACGGCAGCCCGGCCGCCGCGACCGACGCCGCCGGCCGGCGCGTGGTCCTGGCCGCGACCACCAAGACCGTGCTGGGCTGGGCCCAGCCGAAGGCCGGTGCACCGCTCGGCCCCGCCACGGCGACCGGGCTGCCGGCGCCGGCGCTGCCGATCACGGCGCAGAGCCGGGAGGACGGCGTGCGGCTGTGGTTCCGCAAGCCGGATTCGGGCGCGGTCGGTACGGCATCGTTCACGGGTGACGGCGGGCTGAAGATGACCGGACTCACCGAGGTGGGCGGGCTGTCGGGCTTCGGCTCGGTGACGGCGAGCGGCCATCTGCTGGCCGGGCGCTCGGCGGGCGGGCAGCTGGGCTCCGACGTCGGCCGGGGCCGGCCGTGGGCGCGGTCGCCGCTGATGTTCGTCGGGGCGCCCTCCTCCACGATGAACGGCAAGAGCACGGTGGACCTGGCGGTCATGGGGCTGGACGGGCGCCTGTACGTGACCTCGTCGGCGGACGACCCGAACGCGCACCTGGCTCCGTGGCAGCCGGCGGGACCGCCGAACGGTGCGCCCTGACCGGCCGGTAGAGGCCCGCGCGCGGTCTGCGCCGGGCCTGCGCGCACCCATCAACGCCCCCCACGGGGGCGTTTTTTGGTGGGCCCGCGCACTGTGACCGCGGACACGTACGAAACGCCCACAAGGGACGTGCGCAGGCGGCCATTTCCACACATCTGAAGTCATCGGCGAACAGGGTGAACCAACTTGCCCGGATTGACCTCTCACTGACTGACCGACAGCTTCACGCGGTTCTTCCTGCCGGAACGACCCCAAGGCGTAGCCGATGCCCGTATCCCGTCGACGTTTCCTCCTCGCGACCGTGGTCCCGATGCTGACCATCGGGGTCACCGGCGCGCTCGCCGTCGCCTCCGGCCAGCAGACCGCGGCCGAGGCCGTCCCGGGATCCGACTCCCCGGCCGTCCTCCCGGTGAGCGCCACCGCCGGGTCGGTCGTCCAGATCGTCGCCCACCCGGACGACGACCTGTTCTTCATGAACCCGGACGTCAGCCGCTCGCTGCTGTCCGGCACCCCGCTCACCACCCTCTACCTCACCTCGGGCGAGGCCGACGGCCGCAACGAGGCCCACGGCGGCGCGGCCAAGGACCCGGAGCAGCCCGCCGACCGCGGGCACTACGCGGAAGCCCGGCAGAACGGCATACGCTCCGCCTACGCGCAGATGGCCACCGGCGACCGCACCAGCCCGTGGCGCCGTACGGTCATCCCCACCGCGGGCGGCGGGGACGCCGAGCTCGACGTCCTCATCGCGAAGCCCGAGGTCAACCTGGTGTGGCTGCAGATGCGCGAGGCCCGGGCCCCCGTCGCCGACACCCCGGACAGCCTGCGCGGACTGTGGAACGGCCGGATACCGGCGCTCACCCCGCAGCTCACCGCGGGCACTCCGGTCGCGCAGCCGCCCACGTACACCAAGGACCAGGTGATAGCCGCGATAGCGGGGGTCCTGGAGCGGTACAAGCCGACGACGATACGCATGCAGGACCCGTCGCCGGGCCGGTACCTCGACTCCGGCCGGCTCACCGACCATCAGGACCACATGTACGCGGCGCGGTTCGCGCAGGCCGGGGCCGCCTCGTACGCCGCGCGGGTCCCGGTCGGGCAGCGGCCCCGCTTCACCGTGCAGAGCTACCTCGGCTACCACAACAGCACCCTGCCGCACACGCTGGACCCGCAGACGGCCGAGACGAAGATCGGCTTCCTGAAGACGTACGCGTGGCACGACAAGCAGAACTACTGCGGCTCGCGCTCCGGCTGCGGCGACCGCAAGGTGGCGGGCAGCCCGAGCGGCCGCAACTGGGCCCAGTCGCTGCGGTACGCGCGCGGCGACCACTCCTCCTGGCTGGTGCAGGGCACGACCGGCCGGCTGTACGCCTTCGGCGTCCTCGACGGCCAGATGGCCGTCTGGAACCGCGGGGCCGGCACCGGCCCCGGCGCCGCCTGGCAGGGCCCGGTCCTGCTGCCGGGCACCGGCATCGACCCCGGCGCGAGCACCGCCCGCCTCCCCGACGGGCGCGTCGCCGTCCTCGCCACCCGCACCGTCTTCGGCGACCGGCCGGAGGAGTACCGGCGCGAGATCGTCTACGCCGCCCAGTCCGTGCCCGGCGGTCCCTTCGGGGCGTGGGTCTCCCTCGGCACCCCGGAGCCCGGCGACGAGCCCGGCACCTCCTCGATCAGCGCGCCCTCGGCCGTCTCCGACGCGGACGGGCGACTGACGGTGTACGTCCGCGACTCCCGGCGCGCCCTGCTCGCCCGTACCCAGGAGCCCTCGGGCGCCTTCGGCGGCTGGCAGCACCTGGGGGGCGCCGACCTCCAGTCCGACCCGGTCGCGGCCACCGACTCCGCAGGGCGCCGCCACATCTACGCCGCCACCACCCAGTCGGTCCTGGTCTGGATCCAGCCCGCCCCGGGCGCCCCGCTGGCCGGCCCCTTCCCGACCGGGCTCCCGGCCACCACCGTCCCCCTCACCGCCACCCCGGAGGCGGCGGGCATCCGGCTCTACTTCCGGCGCCCCGACTCGGGGGTCGTACGCACCGCCCTGGTCACGGCGGCGGCAGACGCCACGAAGCCGGCGGTCTCCAGCGTCACGGAGGCCGGCGGCCGGGCGGGCTACGGCGCGGTGGGCGTGGCGGGCCGCGTCATATCGGGCCGCGCCGACTCGGGCACCATCAGCACGACGGGCCTCGGCGGCCCCCCGGCGTGGACGGAGTCCCGCATGCTCTACGCGGGCGCCCCGGCCGGCATCCAGGAACCGGGCGGCGCGACGACCATCGCGGTCCTGGGCCTGGACGCCGAACTCCACGTCACCACGGCCACCCCCACCCCGACCCGCACCACCTGGCACCGAGCGGTACCGCAGGCGTAGCCGGCAGGCCCAGCAGGCCCAGCAGGCCCGGCAGGCCCGGCAGGCCGCTGACTAGGATGCGGCCCATGATCTTGGAGAGTGCACTGCTCGACGTCCGGCCCGGCCTGGAGGACGAGTTCCTCGCCGCGTTCACGAAAGCCCGACCGCTGATCTCGGTACAGAAGGGCTTCCGCTCCCTGGAGCTCCGGCGCTGCCTGGACGAGGGACGCGGATCGCGCTTCCTCCTCCAGGTGTCCTGGGACACCCTGGCCGACCACACCGAGGGCTTCCGCAACTCGCCCGAGTACCAACAGTGGCGAGCACTGCTCCACCACTTCTACACCCCGTTCCCCGAGGTCGAACACTACGGCGACCCGCTCCTCACCACGTAGCGGGTGGTCCGGGTCTCAAGGGGTCGGGCGCTGCGGGGTGCTGGCCACCCCTGTCTCCCGGCCGCTGAGGGCGGCGTCCAGGGTTTCCTGGGCCGTGCGCATCGCCTCGGCGTACTTCGGCTCGGACATCCGCTGCCAGGCAAGGTCCGGCGCGACCTCCTCGACCCGGCTCATCACCCACCAGATGTTGCCGAACGGGTCCCGCACCCTGCCGCCGCGATCCCCCCACGCACTGTCGGCAGCCTCGGTGATCACCTGCGCCCCGTGCGCAACAGCGGCGGCCATGGCGGCGTCCGCGTCCGGGACGTAGACCCGCAACAGCGAGGGCATCACCGGCCAGTCGGGTCGCCGGTCGAAGGCCAGCACGACCGTGTCGCCGACCCGGATCTCGCCGTGGCCGATGGTGCCGTCCGCGACCTGCACCCGTGCGATCTCCTCGCCGTCGAACGCGAGGGTGATGAAGTCGAGCAGCGCGCCGGTGTCGTCGGTGACCACCCACGGCGCAACGCTGGTGTAGCCCTCGGGTGCACGGTGACTCATCGGTGTCGTCCCTCCTGTGGTTCTTCGGATGTGAGGACACTAGAGCCCAACTAGGCCAGTTATCGTCCTAGATCAAGCGCGGCGCGGCGTCGGGACGAGGCCCCGGAGACGACTCAGGGCCGGTGGTCGATGACCACCGGCCCTGAGTGTCGGAAAAATCCGACGGTGCTGCCGAACTGCGCTTACAGCACCGGCATCATCTTGCGGAGCTCGAAGGCCGTGACCTCGCTCCGGTACTCCTCCCACTCCTGCTTCTTGTTGCGGAGGAAGAAGTCGAAGACGTGCTCGCCGAGGGTTTCGGCGACCAGTTCGCTCTTCTCCATCAGGGAGATGGCCTCGCCGAGGTTCTGTGGGAGGGGTTCGATGCCCATCGCGCGGCGTTCCGCGTCGGAGAGGGCCCAGACGTCGTCGTCGGCGCCGGCCGGGAGTTCGTAGCCCTCCTCGATGCCCTTGAGGCCCGCGGCCAGGAGGACGGCGTAGGTGAGGTACGGGTTGGCGCCCGAGTCGATCGAGCGGACCTCCACGCGGGAGGAGCCCGTCTTGCCCGGCTTGTACATCGGGACGCGGATCAGGGCCGAGCGGTTGTTGTGGCCCCAGCAGATGTACGAGGGGGCCTCGCCGCCGGAGCCGGCGGTGCGCGAGGAGCCGCCCCAGATGCGCTTGTAGGAGTTGACCCACTGGTTGGTCACGGCAGCGGTTTCCGCCGCGTGCTTGAGCAGGCCCGCGATGAAGGAGCGGCCGACCTTCGAGAGCTGGTACTCGGCGCCCGACTCGTAGAAGGCGTTGCGGTCGCCCTCGAAGAGGGAGAGGTGGGTGTGCATGCCCGAACCGGGGTACTCCGAGAAGGGCTTCGGCATGAAGGTGGCCTGGACGCCCTGTTCCAGCGCGACCTGCTTCATGACCAGGCGGAAGGTCATGATGTTGTCCGCCGTCGAGAGGGCGTCGGCGTAGCGCAGGTCGATCTCCTGCTGGCCGGGGGCGCCCTCGTGGTGGCTGAACTCGACCGAGATGCCCATCGATTCGAGCATCGTGATCGCCTGACGGCGGAAGTCCATGCCGACGTTCTGCGGGGTGTGGTCGAAATAGCCGGAGTTGTCGGCCGGGGTGGGCCGGGTGCCGTCCAGCGGCTTGTCCTTCAGCAGGAAGAACTCGATCTCCGGGTGGGTGTAGAAGGTGAAGCCCAGGTCGGAGGTCTTGTTCAGGATCCGCTTGAGGACGTAGCGCGGGTCCGCGTAGGAGGGCGAGCCGTCCGGCATCAGGATGTCGCAGAACATCCGCGCCGTTCCGGGGGCCTCCGCGCGCCACGGCAGTATCTGGAAGGTGCTCGGGTCCGGCTTGGCGATCATGTCGGACTCGTAGACCCGCGCGAACCCCTCGATCGCCGAGCCGTCGAACCCGATGCCCTCGTCAAAGGCCTGCTCCAGCTCCGCCGGCGCGACCGCGACGGACTTCAGGAAGCCCAGTACGTCGGTGAACCACAGGCGCACGAAGCGGATGTCGCGCTCCTCGAGCGTCCGGAGGACGAATTCCTGCTGCTTGTCCATGGCTTCATCCTCGCAGTTCAGGCGGCCTGTGCACCACTGCCGCGAGGGCGTGGGCACAGTCGGGCCGCCCCAGTATCGCCAGCGGTGGTTTCCGCCAGATTACGCACCCCGGAAAGCCGGTGGCACCCCCGCACTGACCTTGAGCCGGTCATGAGCATTACCATCGGCGCCCATGGGGGGCCATGCGCATGACGAGCAGGGACGTCGGAGACGTCCGCTGCTTCGGCGTGCCGTCCTCCTGATGGCCTTCGGGGTGCTGGCCGGCACGGCGTTCCTGTGCCGGGCGGCCTGGGACGGGCAGCCGGCCGCCGCGGGGACGGTTCCGCGGGCCGGGCACGCCGCGCACGCTCCCGGCGCCCGTGCTCCCGGCGCGCAGCGCGCCGTCTGCGTGGCGCCGTACGACCGGCCCGGCTGCTCCCCGCTCTCGCACGTTCTCCCCGGGCTGCTGCCCCCGGCGCCGCCCGCGGTCGTGGTGGCGGGCGCGGTGCCCGCGGCCGCCGTGCGCCCCGGGCCTGCGGCGGGGATACGGCCTCCCTCGGCGCTCGCGCGCGGCCCCGACCTGTACGCACTCCAGGTGCTGCGGACCTGACCGGTCCCGGCTCCGCGGCGCTCAGGCAGCGCGTTCTCCACTCCACCCCCCTCAGCACTAAGGATTCAGGGCCATGGCCAGCAGGAAGTCCGAAACCAACAGCTCCCGTCAGGCGCGGATAGCCGAGATGCGCCGCGCCGACCAGTCGCGCGACCGGCGCAACAAGGCCATCGCGATCACCGCGTCGGCCGCCATCGTCACCGGCCTCATCGGCTTCGGCGCGTGGGTGATGATCGCCCAGCAGAACAAGAAGGAAGCCGACGAGGCCAAGCTCAAGGCGCCGGTCGCCGGCGAGCAGACCTGGGACGCCAAGAACCTCGGCCGCAAGCACGTCGAGACCCCGGTGAAGTACGAGATGACCCCGCCGGTCGGCGGGGACCACAACCCCCGCTGGATGAACTGCAACGGCGACGTCTACAAGAACCCGATCCCGGAGATCAACGCCGTCCACTCGCTGGAGCACGGCGCCGTCTGGGTGACGTACAACGAGAAGGCCGCGGCGGCCGACGTCGAGAAGCTCGCCACCACGGTGGCCAAGCGCCCGTACACGCTGATGAGCCCCGTCAAGGAGCAGTCCGGCACGATCATGCTCAGCGCGTGGGGCAAGCAGCTGACCGTGGACAGCGCGGACGACGCCCGGGTGGCCACCTTCCTCACCAAGTACGTGCAGGGCCCGCAGACCCCCGAGCCGGGCGCGGCCTGCACGAACGGGCTGGCCGACAAGTGACCCGTACGGCCGGCAAGGGTTCCGTGACCCGTACGTACTGGGTCGCGGGCACGGCCGTGGGCCTGGCGCTGCTCTTCGCGGTGGGGGCCACGGTCGCCACCGCGGGGGGAGCCGATTCCGCTCCGCCCTCCCGGACGCCGGGGCTCTACTCCGCCGACGCGGGCTTCGCCCGGGACATGGCGGTGCACCACCAGCAGGCGGTGGAGATGTCCTTCGTCGTGCGCGACCGCACCAAGGACGAGCCGGTGCGCGTCCTCGCCTACGACATCGCCAACACCCAGGCCAACCAGCGCGGCATGCTGCTGGGCTGGCTGGACATGTGGGGCCTGCCGAAGGTGGTGGCCGACGAGCCGCCGATGTCCTGGATGGGGAGCGGCGGGGCCGGGCACGGCACGGAGGGTCATGCCATGGGCGGGGCCGGGGCCGTCACCAAGCCCGGCGCACTGATGCCCGGCATGGCCACCAAGGAGGACCTGGCACGGCTCGGCTCCGCCGAAGGCCGGGACGCCGAGGTGCTCTACCTGCGGCTGATGACCGAGCACCACAAGGGCGGCGTCGCCATGGCCCAGGGCTGCGCCGACGCGTGCGGGAACCCGGCCGAGCGGGCGCTCGCCCAGGGCATGGTCGAGGCCCAGCAGTCGGAGCTCCAGCTGATGGCCGACATGCTGAAGCAGCGCGGAGCGGATCCGCTGGCCGCGGGGTAACCCGTAGCCGCGTGCGGCACCGTTCCCTGGGGCTCCGCCCCCGGACCCCCGCGCCTCAAACGCCGGCGAGGCTGGATTTTCCAGCCCGCCGGCGTTCACGTGCGGGCCGAGCCGCCCAAATCCAGCCCCGCAGGGCCCGCCCACCGCGTAGCCGCGTCCGCGGGGTCACCCGTACGGCCCCCTCTCGCCCGTCTGGAGTCGCGTGGTCCGAACGGGCGAATGAGGATGAGGACGCCGAGGCCGGCGCACCCGCGCCCGGCCGCTACGGCGTGCTCAGGAGGTTTACGCGATGACCACCGCCGGAGAGATCATGCACCCCGGGGCCCAGTGGATCCCCGCCACCGAGACCCTGGACCGGGCCGCACAGCTGATGAGCCGGCTCAACGTGGGCGCGCTGCCCATCAGCGACTCCAACGAACGGCTCTGCGGCATCCTGACCGACCGCGACATCGTCATCGGCTGCGTGGCCAAGGGGCACGACCCGTCGAAGATCACGGCCGGCGACATGGCCCAGGGCACCCCGCGCTGGATCGACGCGGGCGCGGACGTCTCCGAGGTGCTGGAGGAGATGCAGAGCCACCAGATCCGCCGTCTGCCCGTCATCGACAACAAGCGGCTGGTCGGCATGATCAGCGAGGCCGACCTGGCCAAGCACTTGTCGGAGGAGCAGATAGCCGGCTGGGCCGAGAAGGTCTACGCCCGCCGCTAGACCGGGCCGCTAGACCGCGCCCGGAGTCGACGGAGCCTCCGCGTACAGGACCGCCCGCGCCACTTGGTGCGGGCGGTCCAGCATGACCAGGTGTCCCGCCGGCTCCGCGACCTCGAACCGGGCTCCCAGCGCGTCGGCCAGCGCCGCCTGGCGGCCCAGCCAGCGCAGGTCCGGGCGGCGCGCGCCGGGGTCGTGGCCGGCCAGGACGGTGGCGGGCGCGGTCAGCGGGAGCTCCGCGCGCAGCTCCAGCGCCTCGGCGGCCGTGTCGGGGTAGGCGGCGTTCTCCAGCAGGGCCCCGCGCCAGACCCGGCCGGTCCGGTAGCAGCGGCGTACGAGGTCCCGCGCGGCCGGGTCGTCCGCGCCGCCCGCGCGGGATGCCCGTACGGCGGTCCGCCGGGCCCAGGGGCCCAGCGCGGCGGGCAGCCCGACGGCGTTCACGGCCCGGCCGAGCACCCGGGCGGCGCCGGTGCGCACCCCGGCGGGCAGGGCCGTACGGGGCCGCTCCTCCACGCTGCCGTCGACCAGCACCACGGCGGCGGTGCGCCCCGGGTACAGCCGGGCGAAGGCTTCGGCGTGGAAGGCGGCGATGGAGTGCCCGGCCACGGTGACGCGCTCGGCGCCCAGGCCGAGCGCGTCCAGCAGTCCGGCGATCCGGTGCGCCTCCCCGGCGGCGGACGGCGCACGCACGGCGGGGGCGCTCAGCCCGTGCCCGGGACGGTCGAAGCGGACGACGGTACGGCCGGCGGCGACGAGCAGCTCCGCCACGGGGTCCCAGTCGAACCAGGCCATGGCGAGCCCGGCGCTGAGCACGACGGGAGGGCCGGAGCCCTCCACGAGGACGTGCAGCGCGACCCCGTCAGCGGTGGGGCCGGCGGGGAGCCGTACGAACCTCCCGCTTCCGCTCATGTACGGCGTTCCCGGTGGACGGAGTACGCGAGCAGGCCCAGCCAGACGGCCACGAACAGCACCTGGAGCCGCTGTCCGGCGCCGAGCGCCCAGGTGCCGTGCCCGGCGGTGAACAGGGCGATGGAGACCAGGGTCCAGGCGGTGGCGAGCAGTTCGAGCACGACGAGCACGGGCCCGAACCGCGCGAGCGGGGCGAGACGGCCGTAGCGGCGGGCGGCGAGCGTGAGGGCCACGATCCCGACGAGCGCTCCCGTCATGGCGAGACTGCTGCTGACGGCGTGCGCCTGATGGGTGGCGGGGACCAGCCCGGCGGTCTCCCGCGCCGCGCATTCGGGGTCCACGGTCGGCGTGCAGCTCAGCGGCAGCCAGGCGTCCGCCGCGGTGGCGGCGCCGAAGAGGGTGACCCCCGACCAGCCGGCGACGGACCAGGGGCGGCGGGCTTCGACACGTCGCACGAGGCGGACCAGGGCCAGGAGGCCGCCGAGGAGGACGAGGAGGCCGGCGGTGAAGTCGGTGGCCCGGAACAGGCCGCCGAGCGGCTGGTCCTGGGCCGCGAGCTCGCTGACGTACGTCTCGATGGGATTGAGGCCCGTGGAGAGGACGACTTCGAGGACCCACGCGGTGTAGGCGGCGGCGCCGAGCCCGACGAGGAGGGCCACGGAGCGGGCGCCGGGCCCGGCCGTGGGGGCGGGACCCGTCTCCGCGGAGGGGCTGTTCACGGACTTCGGGTCTTTTGTGGACATAGTGCGACTAATCCTAAACGCGGCCGGGCCCGGTCCTCCGATCGGATACCCACCCCGGGTAGGGTTCTGCCCATGACCCGCCCAGCCTCGCGCACCCAGCGACCAGCAGTCCGGTGGCCCCGGCTGCTGCTGTTCGCCGCGCTGCTGCTCGGCATCGCGGGCATGCACACGCTGGGCCATCCGACACGGGCCCACGCCATGGAGGACGTGCCGTCGGTCCGTTTCGTTCCCGCGGCCGGCCATACGCAGTCCGGGGCGGCGCACGGCGGCCCGCCGGCTGCCGTGGCGGACGGCATGGCCGACATGGCGGCTCCGGCCTCGGCCGGCAGCACCACCACCGCCGAAGCCCCGCGTCCGCCGCACACCGGCATGGATCCCATGTCCGTGTGTCTCGCCGTTCTCGGCGCCCTCGTCCTGCTGGTCCTCGGAGCCGGACTGGCCGGCCCGCGCCGTGCCGCGCCGCTCGGGGGCGCGGCACGTGCGCCGGGCCGGTCCGGCGGTCCGGACCCGCCGCCACCCCGCGAACTCCTCACCCTGCTGGCGGTGCTGCGCGTATAGGCCGGGCTCCGTCGTCGCCCCCGCATGCCTCCGGGGCGGCGGCAGACGGTGCCCACCTGCCTGCCTCAGACCATCACGAGGTGTTCCACCATGCGCTCATCCGCTTCTCCCTCCCCTTCTCCCTCCCCTTCCCCCTCCCGCCGCGCCGTCCTCGGCGCCGGCGCCGCCCTCGCCGGCTCCGGGCTGCTCGCCGCCTGCTCGGGCGGGTCCGGCATGGCCGGCATGGACCACGGCGCGGGCGCCACGGGCAAGGGGGCCTCCTCCCCCGCCCCCGGCGGCTACGTGGACCCGGCCGGCGCCGAGGTGCAGGCCGCCGAGGCCGCCCGCAAGGCCACCGGCCCGCTCACCGAGGTCCGGCTGACGGCCACCGCCACCCCGCTCGACCTCGGCGCCGGCCGCTCCGTCCGCTCGTGGGCGTACGGGGACAAGCTCCCGGGCCAGGAGGTCCGGGTCACCGCGGGCGGCACCCTCGCCCTGACCCTGGCCAACAACCTCCCCGAAGCCACCTCCCTGCACTGGCACGGCCTGGCGCTGCGCAACGACATGGACGGGGTACCGGGGCTGACCCAGCGGGACGTCGCACCGGGCGGCTCGTTCACGTACAAGTTCGCCGTCCCGCACCCCGGGACGTACTGGTTCCACCCGCACTCCGGGGTCCAGCAGGACCGCGGGCTGTACGCGCCGCTGATCGTCGAGGACCCCAAGGAGCCGCTCTCCTACGACAAGGAGTGGGTGGTCGTACTCGACGACTGGCTCGACGGGGTGGACGGCTCCACCCCCGACGCCGTGCTCGGCGAACTCCGCAAGGGCATGGACATGAGCCCGGGCGGCGGCGGCCACTCGGGCCACGGCTCCGGATCCGGCTCCGCGGGCACGCCCGCGCCCGCCGCGAGCGGCGGCCCTTCCCGGGTCCTCATGGGCGGGGACAGCGAGGTCCTCGGCAAGGACCCGGGCGATGTCGCGTACCCGCACTACCTGGTCAACGGCCGCACCCCCGAGGACCCCTCGGTCTTCACCGCCCGCCCGGGCGACCGGATCCGGCTCCGGATCATCAACGCGGGCGGGGACACCGCCTTCCGGATCGCCCTGGGCGGCCACGAGTTCACGGTCACCCACACCGACGGCTTCCCCGTCGCGCACACGGCCGCCCGCTCACTGCTGCTGGGCATGGGCGAGCGCTACGACGTCCTGGTGACGGCGGGCGACGGGGTGTTCCCGCTGACCGCGCTCGCCGAGGGCAAGGGGGACGCGGCCTCGGCCCTCGCGGTGCTGCGCACCGGTGCGGGGGCGGCGCCGACCGCGGCGACCCGGCCCGCCGAGCTGTCCGGGCGGCCGCTGACGGCGGACACCCTGAAGGCGGCGGAGCCGGTGGCCCTGGCCGCGCGCGAACCGGACCGCACGGTGCGGATCAAGCTGACCGGCGGGATGGCGAAGTACGACTGGGCCTTCGACGGCAAGCCGTACGCCCCGGACCAGCGGCACCCGGTGAAGGCCGGGGAACGGATCCGGCTGGAGTTCGACAACTCCACGACGATGTGGCACCCGCTCCACCTGCACGGGCACACCTTCGCCCTCGGCGGCAGGCCGGGCGGGGCCCGCAAGGACACCGCGGTGGTCCTGCCGAACGGGAAGCTGACGGTGGACTTCGACGCCGACAATCCCGGTCTGTGGATGGTGCATTGCCACAACGTCTACCACGCGGAGGCCGGGATGATGACCGTGCTGGGCTACCTGCGCTAGCCGGATCCCGCCCCGGTCCGGGCCGCCGGCGCGCCGCGTTCCGCGCGCCGGCGGCCCGGCCGCGGGCGCCCGGAGGGGGCCGTAATGCCCGGCAGGGAGGCCGGAATCCATGACAGGCTGGTGATCGTCACGCGCCGATTGCGACCTGAAGGACTTCCCGCCGGTATGAGCACCCCGCCGAACCAGCCCAGCACCCCGTCCGGCCCGCCGACGGAGCCCGCGGGCACACCCGCACCCGAGGCGGCTCCCATACCGGCGCCCGCGCAGCCCCTGTCCCTCGACAAGGCTCCGGCCGTGACACCGCCTCAGCCCCTCGCCCCGGCCCCGACGACCGACCCGGCCGAGCCCGCGGACGCCGTCCCGGCGGCCGCCGAGGACGCCGTGCCCACGGACACCGTTCCCACGGACGCCGCCCCCGCAGACGCCGTCCCCACGGATGCCGTCCCCACAGGCACCGCCCCGGCGGCCGCCGCCCCCGCGGACGCCGCCCCCGGTGCCTTCGCCCCGGTCACCCCCGCCCCGGCGGCGGCCGCCGCTCCCACGACGCCCGTGTGGGGAACCCCGTACGGCGCCCCCGGCGCCCCCGCGCCCGGCAACCCCTGGGCAACGCCCGTCGGCGGCCCTGCCGGCGGTTACCCCGGCGGCCCGCAGGCGCCCGGCTTCCCGGCGCCCCCGCCCGCCGCGAACGGCCTGGCCGTCGCCGCCCTGCTCCTCGGGGTGTTCGGCATCTTCGTCGGCCTCGTCCCCTTCTTCTTCTGGGCCGGCGCCCTCCTCGCGGTGACCGGCGTCGGCATCGGCATCGCGGCCGTCCTCAAGTCCCGCCGCGGCGCCCCCCGCGCCACGCTGGCCGCGGTCGGCACCGCCCTGAGCGTCCTCGCCATCGGTGCTTCCGTCGGCGGCTGGTTCATCACCGCGGCCGTCTTCGACAGGATCGACAGGAACGTCGCCGCCAACCGCTCGGACGACGAGTACGACTACGGCTACGAGGACTACGAGCCCCGCACCCCGAGCGCCCCCGCGAGCCCGACCCCCAAGCCCTCGCCCACCGACGTCCCGGGCAAGACCTCGGCCCTGGCCTGGGGCAAGCCGTACACCTACGAGGACGGGGTCCAGGTCACCGTGCAGGGCGCGACCCCGTACAAGCCGTCCTCGACGGCCTACCCGCCCGAGGCCCGCAACGGCAACGCGGTCAAAGTGACGGTGAAGATCGTCAACAACTCGGGGGCCGCCCTCGACGTCAGCCTGGCCCTGCCGCACGCCCGCGACGACCAGGGCACCGAGGCCGAGATGGCCTTCGACGGGTCCGTGCCGAAGATGTTCAAGGGTTCGGTCCTGGCGGGCGAGTCGATGACCGGGACCTTCGCCTTCGTCGTGCCCGAGGGCACCAAGAGCCTGCACTTCGAGATCGCGCCCGGCACCAAGTACGACGACGCGATCTGGAGCGGTCCGATCGGCTGAACCGGCAGCTCCGGCGGCCTCGGAACCCCCTCCGGACACGGCGGTTCAGGCAACTCCCAGGACATCGCGTCAGAAAGACGATTAGACTGGGCCGCGTGCCTCAACTACGCCTCGCTCTGAATCAGATCGACTCGCAGGTCGGCAACATCGCCGCCAACGCCGACTCGGTCGTCCACTGGACCCGGCACTCCGCCGAACAGGGCGCCCACCTGGTGGCGTTTCCGGAGATGGTGCTGACCGGGTACCCCGTCGAGGACCTCGCCCTGCGCGGCTCCTTCGTCGAGGCCTCCCGAACGGCGCTGCTCGACCTCGCGCAGCGCCTGGCGGCCGAGGGCTTCGGAGACCTCCCGGTCGTCGTCGGCTACCTCGACCGTACGGAGAAGGCCGCGCCCCGGCTCGGCCGCCCGGCGGGGTCCCCGGAGAACGCGGCCGCCGTGCTGTACGGCGGGCGGGTCGTCCTGCGCTTCGGCAAGCACCACCTCCCCAACTACGGCGTCTTCGACGAGTTCCGGTACTTCGTGCCGGGCGACACCCAGCCGGTGATCCGGGTGCGGGGCGTGGACGTGGCCCTGGCCATCTGCGAGGACCTCTGGCAGGAGGGCGGGCGCGTCCCCGCCACCCGCTCCGCCGGGGCCGGGTTGCTGATCTCGATCAACGCGTCCCCGTACGAGCGCAACAAGGACGACCTCCGGCTGGAACTGGTGCGCAAGCGCGCCCAGGAGGCCGGCTGCACCCTCGCCTACCTGGCGATGATCGGCGGCCAGGACGAGCTCGTGTTCGACGGGGACTCGATCGTCGTCGACTCCGCCGGCGAGGTCATCGCGCGCGCCCCGCAGTTCTCCGAGGGCTGCGTCCTGGTCGACCTGGACCTGCCCGCGGCCTCGGACACCCCCGTCGAGGGCACCGTGGACGACGGTCTGCGCATCGACCGCGTGATCCTCACCGAGGATCCGGTGGAGCCGTACGAGCCGGTGGTGACGGGCGGCTACGCCGACCGGCTGGACGACGACGAGGAGATCTACGACGCGCTGGTCGTGGGCCTGCGCGCATACGTGCGGAAGAACGGGTTCCGGTCGGTCCTGATCGGTCTCTCCGGGGGCATCGACTCCGCCCTCGTCGCCGCGATCGCCTGCGACGCGATCGGCGCGCAGAACGTGTACGGCGTCTCGATGCCGTCCAAGTACTCCTCGGAGCACTCCCGGGGCGACGCGGCCGAGCTGGCGACCCGGACCGGCCTGAACTTCCGGACCGTGTCGATCGAGCCGATGTTCGACGCCTACATGGGCGCGCTGGGCCTGTCCGGGCTGGCCGAGGAGAACCTCCAGTCCCGGCTGCGCGGCACCCTGCTGATGGCGCTCTCCAACCAGGAGGGCCACATCGTGCTGGCCCCGGGCAACAAGTCGGAGCTGGCCGTCGGCTACTCCACCCTGTACGGGGACTCGGTGGGCGCGTACGGCCCGATCAAGGACGTCTACAAGACGGACGTCTTCCGCCTCGCCGAGTACCGCAACCGGGCGGCGGCCGAGCGCGGCGAGACCCCGCCGATCCCGGAGAACTCCATCGTGAAGCCGCCGAGCGCCGAGCTGCGCCCGGGCCAGGTGGACACGGACTCGCTGCCGGACTACCCCGTGCTCGACGGGATCCTGGAGCTGTACGTGGACCGCGACCAGGGTCTGGAGGCGGTCGTCGCGGCCGGTTACGACCGCGAGCTCGTCGCGAAGACCCTGCGGATGGTGGACACCGCCGAGTACAAGCGCCGGCAGTACCCGCCGGGCACGAAGATCTCCGCGAAGGGCTTCGGCAAGGACCGCCGGCTGCCCATCACGAACGGCTGGCGCGAGCAGGCGTAGCGCCCGCTCGCGTGCGTACTCCGGGGCTCCGGCCGCTCTCCTCGAAGAGCGGCCGGGGCCCCGGCGTACGGAGGGCCGGACCGTCGCCTACAGCTCGTCGATGCTCCGCTTCCAGGCGACGATCGGCATGGCCACGGCCGTCACGAGCAGCGCGAGCCCCCCGATCGGCGAGGCCGCCAGGTTCCACTCCACGGCACCGGTCAACACGGGGTGCAGCACCGCGAACACGACCGTCACCACCACCACCTGCACGGTCTGGGGCAGCGGCCGCCACGCCAGCCGGTGCAGCACGGCCGCGCCCGCGATGACCGCGAACGTCAGCGCGAGGGCCAGGTAGATCACCGCGGCCCCGCCCAGCCACCCCCAGGAGGTGGCCGTCCACCCCCAGCGGTCGTTCAGGAACTTCGACACATTGCCCGTGGGGTCCGCGACCCCGCCGAGTGCCGGGGCCGACGGCGCCCAGAGCACCGGATAGGTCTTCCCGGGGCCCGGTTCCGCGGGGGTGTTGACCTCCCGGGCGATGATCCTGGTCCCGTCCGGGGTCTGGAGGAGCAGCGTCGACTGGTATCCCCTCGGCGTCTTCCGCTCGTAGCGCTTGCGCACCTTCACGACCTCGACCACGGTCCCGCTGGTGACCGCCGGCCCGGCCTCCTTCACGGCGCGCAGGGTGCCCTGACCGCTCGCCGTGCCGATCATGGTCAGCGCCGCCGTCACCACGATCAGCACGAGCAGCGCCGCGGCCTGGCGCAGCCACACGGTGGTCGGGTCCCCGAGCTCGGCCGCCGCCCGACCGGTCCCCGGCGGGAGCGCCCACAACGTCAGCGCCCGCCCCCAGAGGGCGGCCACACCGATCCAGCCGAGCACCAGCACGCCCGTGTAGGGCGGCAGCGCACCGCGGTGCAGGCCGAGCGCCCAGACCCCGGCTGCCATGAAGGCCAGCCAGGCGAGCAGCGTGAACGAACGAACCACCCAGGTCAGCACCGCGAACCCGCCCCCCCATCCGATGTCAGGGGAGTATCGCAGGGGCGGCCCTACGGCTTGACGGTGACCCGGGCGGCGATCGGCAGGTGGTCGCTGCCCGTGCGGGGCAGGGTCCAGGAGGCCTCGGGGGTGACCCCGCGGACAAGGATCTGGTCGATGCGGGCCATCGGGAACTGCGCGGGCCAGCTGAAGCCGAAGCCGTCGCCGGACGCGCCCTGGGTGGAACGCAGCTGCGAGGTGACCTCGGACAGGGCCCGGTCGTTGACCGTTCCGTTGAGGTCGCCGAGCAGGATGACCCGGCGCAGCGGTTCGGCGGCGAGCGCGGCGCCGAGGGCGTCGGCGCTGTTGTCGCGCTGGTTGGCGGTGAAGCCGGCATTGAGCTTGACCCGGACCGAGGGGAGGTGGGCCACGAAGGCGGCGACCTCGCCGTAGGGGGTCTTGACCGTGGCGCGCATGGCCCGGGTCCAGCCCATCTTGATGTCGACGGGCTGGCTGGCCACCAGCGGGTACTTGCTCCAGAGCCCGACGGTCCCCTCGACCGAGTGGTACTTGTACGTGCCCGCGAGGGCCTTCTCGTAGACGGGGACGACGCTGCCCTTGAGCTCGGTCAGGGCCAGGACGTCGGCTCCGGCCTTGGCGACGGAGGCGGCGGTGCCGGCAGGGTCGGCATTGTCGGCGTCGACGTTGTGGGTGGCGACCGTGAGGTTGCCGCCGGTCTGCGCCTTGTCGGTGACCAGGCCGCCGAAGAGGTTCACCCAGACCGCGGCGGTCAGCAGTATCGCGATGAGCGCGGTCGCGGACTTGCGGAAGAGGGCGGCGGCGAACAGCACCGGGACGGCCAGGCCGAGCCAGGGCAGGAAGGTCTCGGTGAGGCTGCCGAGGTTGCCGATGTCGTTGGGCAGCTCGGCGTGCAAGATCATGACGAGCGAGATCAGCACCGCGAACGCGGCGAGCACGATCCCGCGGCGCCAGATGCCCGGATCGCGCCGCAGCTCGGCCAGCCGGCGCCGGAGACCCGATCGGGAGGGCTCGGGCTCCGAGCCGTCGCTCCCCGTCTCCGTCATGTACGCCTGTGCCATGCCACTGCCCTCGCTGCCGTGCTCGCGCTCCGTCCCCGCCTCTTGACCCTAGGCGATATACGGAGGGTTCCGCGCCGATTGTGTCGGCCGTACGTCCGGGAGGACGAACGGTCCAGCGGCCGGAGTTCCGCTTGTCACCAAACGCGCACATTGAGCCGTGGTAAGCCCGTCGCGGGGAAGCGTGGCCCGTGCCACTTCCCGCCCGGGCCCCGAGAGTGCCACCATGGTGATGAGTCCGGGGACGTCGTAAGGGCGCCTCGAGATGAACATCAAGGAGCAGTTGCAATGACGCATGCCGTTTCGCCTGCCCGCGAAGCCTCCTCCCCCACCCTGTACGGAGGCTCGGGCACCCGGCGCATCACCGTCCGCGACCTCACCCTCGCCAAGGAACGCGGCGAGAAGTGGCCCATGCTCACCGCCTACGACGCCATGACGGCGTCCGTGTTCGACGAGGCCGGCATCCCGGTCATGCTCGTCGGCGACTCGATGGGCAACTGTCACCTCGGCTACGAGACCACCGTCCCGGTGACGATGGACGAGATGACCCTGCTGTCGGCGGCCGTCGTACGCGGCACCAGCCGGGCCCTGATCATCGGCGACCTGCCCTTCGGCTCCTACCAGGAGGGCCCCGTACAGGCGCTGCGCAGTGCCACCCGGCTCGTCAAGGAGGCCGGGGTCGGAGCGGTGAAGCTGGAGGGCGGCGAGCGTTCGCTGGCCCAGACCGAGCTGATCGTGCAGTCGGGCATCCCGGTCATGTCCCACCTGGGCCTGACCCCGCAGTCCGTGAACGCCATGGGCTACCGGGTGCAGGGCCGCGGCGACGAGGCCGCCCACCGGCTGCTGCGCGACGCGAAGGCGGCGCAGGACGCGGGCGCCTTCGCGGTGGTGCTGGAGCTGGTCCCGGCCGAGCTGGCCGCCGAGGTGACCCGGTCCCTGCACATTCCGACGGTCGGCATCGGCGCGGGCTCGGAGTGCGACGCGCAGGTGCTGGTGTGGACGGACATGATGGGGCTGACCGGCGGCAAGATGCCGAAGTTCGTCAAGCAGTACGCGAACCTCCGCGCGACCATGGGCGACGCGGCGAAGGCCTTCGCCGAGGACGTGGTCGGCGGAACGTTCCCGCAGGAAGAGCACGCCTTCCACTAGTCCGACCGGCCTCCGAGGCCCTCCGACGGCCCGCCCACGGAACCGCCTGTGTTCCGTGGGCGGGCCGTCGGTGTTCTGTGGGCGGGCTGCAGGGGCCTGTAGGTGGGCTGCCGGGGCCTGTAGGTGGCCTGTAGGTGCTTTGTCAGTGGCCTCTGGTCCCATGGTGGACATGACGCGAAACGACAAGAATCCCCTGAACGGCTCGAACGCCGTGGAGGTCCGGGGGCTGGTCAAGCACTACGGCGAGACCAAAGCCCTCGACGGTGTGGACCTCGACGTCCGCGAGGGAACCGTCCTCGGGGTGCTCGGCCCCAACGGTGCGGGCAAGACCACCCTGGTCCGCATCCTCTCCACCCTGATCACCCCCGACGCCGGCACCGCCCGGGTCGCCGGCTTCGACGTGGTCCGCCAGCCGCGGCAGCTGCGCCGGACCATAGGCCTGACCGGCCAGTACGCCTCGGTCGACGAGAAGCTCTCCGGCTGGGAGAACCTCTACATGATCGGCCGGCTGCTGGACCTGTCCCGCAAGGACTCCCGCAGCCGCGCGGACGAGCTGCTGGAGCGGTTCTCGCTCACGGACGCCGCCAAGAAGGCCGTGATGACCTACTCCGGCGGCATGCGGCGCCGGCTCGACCTGGCCGCCTCGATGATCGGCAGCCCGGCCGTGCTGTACCTGGACGAGCCGACCACCGGTCTGGACCCCCGCACCCGCAACGAGGTGTGGGACGAGGTGCAGCGGATGGTCGCCGAGGGGGCCACCGTCCTGCTCACCACCCAGTACATGGAGGAGGCCGAGCAGCTCGCCAGCGAGCTGACGGTCATCGACAAGGGCAAGGTCATCGCCAACGGCAAGGTCGACGAGCTGAAGGCCCGCGTCGGCGGCCGGACCCTGCGGATCCGGCCCACCGACCCGTCCGACCTGCCGGGCATGGCCCGCTCCCTGGCCGAGGCCGGTCTGGACGGGGTCGCCGGCTCCCAGGCCGTCCCGGACGAGGGCGCCCTGCTGGTGCCGATCCTGGCCGACGAGCAGCTGACCGCCGTGGTGGGCCTGCTGGCGGCCCGCGGGTACGGGATCTCCGACATCAGCACCTACCTGCCCAGCCTGGACGAGGTGTTCCTGTCCATCACCGGACAGAAGCCCACGGTCGAGGACTCCATCCCCAACCAGCAGACCGAGGAGGTCGCGGCATGAGCACCGTAACCACGACGAAGCCCAGCCCCACTGCGGCCGCCCCGGCCGCCGGGCCGGTCCTCGCGGACGAGGGCCGGATCGGCCTGCGGGGCAACCTGCGCCACATCGGCGCCCTGGCCCGGCGCAACGTCCTGCAGATCAAGCAGGACCCGGAGTCGATGTTCGACGTCCTGTTCATGCCGATCATCTTCACGCTGCTGTTCGTCTTCGTCTTCGGCGGCGCGATCTCCGGCAAGGGCAACCAGGACGAGTACGTCAACTACGTGGTCCCGGGCCTGATGGCGATGATGGGCATGAACATCGCCATGGGTGTGGGCACCGGAGTCAACGACGACTTCAAGAAGGGCGTGATGGACCGCTTCCGGTCCATGCCCATCGCCCGCTCCTCGGTGCTCATCGCCAAGATCGTGGTCGAGCTCGGCCGGATGATGGTCGCCATCGCGATCCTGCTCGGCATGGGCTTCCTGCTCGGCCTGTCCATCAAGGGCTCGATACTGGACCTGTTCCTGTCCATCGGGCTGTCGGCGGTCTTCGGTTCCTCGCTGATGTGGATCTTCATCCTGCTGGGTCTCACCATGAAGACCCCCCAGGCGGTCCAGGGCATGGCCATGCTGGTCCTGATGCCGCTGCAGTTCGGCAGCTCGATCTTCGCCCCGCCGACGACGATGCCCGGCTGGCTGCAGAGCTTCACCGACGTCAACCCGCTGTCCAACCTGGCCGATGCGGCCCGCGCCCTGATCAACGGGACCCCGCTCGGCAACTCCGTGTGGATCACGCTGGCCTGGTCGGTCGGCATCACGCTGGTGACCATGCCGCTCGCCGTGCGGAAGTTCCGCCAGAAGACCTGATCCGCGGACGGGTCCGCCCCGGATCGCGTCCCGGTCGGACCTCTGCACGGGTCAGACGAGGGCGGTGGCCTCCTCCAGGGTGAGGTCGCCGCCTTCGGCGTACGCCGCCTCGTACACCGCGTCGCCGAGCGCGGCCCGGGCCAGGCGCTCGACCAGCTCGGCGTCCGCCCGCTCGATGGTGACCGGGACGTGCTCGGGCGGAAGCAGCGCGCGGTAGGCGCCGAGCAGCCGCGCGGCGTCGTACTCCCGCTCCGGGCCTCCGAGCCGGGCCAGGGAGCGGGCCCCGGTCGCCAGGAACGCGGCCGGGAGGTGCGGGGCGACCATCAGGGCGAGCGGGTCCCGTACGGCCTCCATGGCCTGCCGGAGCACGGTGAGGGAGTTCTCGTACTTGCCCTCCTCGTTGTCCAGCCAGGCCATCGTGCCGAGCAGGAAGCCGTCGAAGATGGCGAACGCGCCGAAGGAGAACTCGTCGCGCAGGTACTGGAGCTGGACGCGGGCCTCGGGGATGCGGCCGGTACGGCCGTAGACGGTGGCGAGGAACATCCGGGCGGCGGGCATGGCCTCGTTGCCGAACTGGCGGATGGTGCCGGCGAGCAGGCCGGTGAGGAGTTCCTCGGCCTCCTCCAGGTGGCCGTCCTCGGCGAGGGTTCCGGCCATCCGCACCTGCAGCACCGCGACCTGGGCCTCGGCCCCGAGCCGCCGGGCGTATTCGATCGCGGCGCGGAAGTCCTGGGCGGCCAGGGCGTACTCGCCGCGTTTCTCATGGGTCTCGGCACGGGCGGAGAGCGCTTCGGCGCAGCCCCAGTCGTCGCCGAGGGAGGCGTAGAGGGCGAGGCTCTCCTCGGCGTCCCGGGAGGCGTTGCCGGCCCAGTCCGCGCGATTGGCCAGGATGTTGGCGCGGAGCTGGAGGGCGGAGGCCAGCTCCCAGCGGTACCCGAGGGCGCGGGCCGTCTCGACGGTCTCCTCGGCCACGCGGCGGAGCAGGTCGGGGTCCCCCCAGATCATGACGGCGTAGATCCACAGGGCGGAGGGGGCACGGCAGATCTGCGGCAGCCCCGGACTGTAGGCGGCGATCATGCCGTCGATCTGGGCGCGGGCCTCGGGGCTGGACCAGGTGTCGCTGGTCTGGTCCCGGGAGGCCAGCACCATCATCCGGATGCCGCGCCAGGCCTCGGTGAGCTGTTCGCCCTCGTACGGCGGGGGCGTGTCGACGATCCGCTCGTAGACGGGCGCGGCGGGGACCACGGGCGCGGCGAAGGGGTCCGGGCCGAGGGCGGCGGCGGCACCGGCCCAGTGGCGGGTCTCGGCGCGCAGATCGTGCATGTGCCAGTACCAGACGAGGGAGTGCAGGAGGCACAGGACCTCGCCCACGTCCTTGGCGGCGACGGCCCGGCGCAGGGCGGTGCGCAGGTTCTCGTACTCGGTGGCGAGGCGGTCGGCGGCGGCGCGCTGGCCGTGGCCGCGCAGCAGCGGCTCGGTGGTGCGGGCGAGTTCCCGGTAGTGGGTGAGGTGGCGCCGCTCGGTCTCCGCACGGTCCTCGCCGGCCTCCGCGAGGCGGTCGGCCGCATACTCGCCGACGGTCTCCAGAAGGCGGTAGCGCATGCCGGCGGGGCCGTCGGGGGCGGCGACGACGAGGGACTTGTCCACGAGCGATCCGAGCAGGTCGGCGACGTCCGCGCCGTCGAGCCGGTCGAGGGACCCCCCGTCCGCGCAGACCGCCTCGGCGGCGTCGAGGTCGCAGCCGCCGGCGAAGACGGACAGCCGGCGCAGGACGGCCCGTTCGGGCTCGTCGAGAAGGTCCCAGGACCAGTCGACCACCGCGCGCAGGGTCTGCTGGCGCGGCAGGTGCGTGCGCGAGCCGCCGGTCAGCAGCCTGAACCGGTCGTCCAGCCGGTCGGCGATCTGGCGGGGGGTGAGCAGGCGCAGCCGGGCGGCGGCCAGCTCGATGGCGAGCGGCATCCCGTCGAGCCGGCGGCAGATCTCCACGGCGGCGGCCGGGTCCTCGTCCACGGTGAACCCCGCCCGGGCGGCGGCCCCGCGGTCGTCGAGCAGCCGCAGCGCTACGGGGTCGGGCAGCGGCTCCACCGGGCGCAGGGTCTCCCCCGGCACACCGAGGGGTTCGCGGCTGGTGGCCAGGATCTGTACGCCGGGGCAGCGCGCCAGCACTTCCTCCGCGAGGCGGGCGGCGGCGTCGACCACGTGCTCGCAGTTGTCGAGGATCAGCAGCATCCGGCGCCGGGCACAGTGCTCTGCGAGGCGGTCGAGGGGCCGGTCCCCGCCGCGCTCGGTCAGCGCCCGCATCTCCTCGGCAGAGCCGCCGCGCAGCTTGGTCTCCCGCGCCCCGAGGGCGGCGAGCACGGCCTCGGCGACGTCCTCGGGATCGTCCACGGGAGCCAGCTCCACGAACCACACCCCGTCGGCCCAGGCGGGGGCGAACCCGGGCCCGCCTCCCGGGGCATCGGTGTGTGCGTCCGGCGTGGGGCGGCCGGCCCGTGCGTGGGCCTCGGCGGCCTCCTGTGACAGCCGGGTCTTGCCGGCGCCGCCGGGTCCGAGCAGCGTGACGAGCCGGGCCCGGGCGAGGTCGTCGCCGATGACCCGGATGTCCTCCTCCCGCCCGACGAAGGTGGTCAGCCGCATCCGCAGGTTGCCCGCGCCCGGGCCGGACGCCACCGCCCCCGATCCGGCCGACGGCCCGGCGCCGGGCGGCGCAGCAGGGTGGGGACCGACGCCGGCCTGCACCAAGGGGTACGGGTGCGGCTCGGCCGGGGCGGTGGGCCGGCCGTCGGGGCCGAGGCTCGACCCGGGGCCGGCCGGGGTGGCGGTCTGACCTTGCGTGGTCCCGGCCGGGACGGGTGCGGTCCCGGCGGGCTCGTCGGGTGCGCCCGGGGTCGCTCGGCCCGGCGGTGTCTCGGCCGGGTGGCCGGGGCCGCCGTCAGGGCCGGGTCCGGCCCGTCCGGGTCGGGTGGGTTGCCGGTCCGTCCGGTCGGTCGCGGGGAGGGGCTGCGGCTGCCCGGTCGCGGTGGTCGGCTCGGGCCGGACCGGACCGCCCGGTGCCGGGGGAAGCGAACCGGAGCCTGGCGTCGGGGCGGGGCGCGGGGTGGGGGTCAGCAGGGCCGTGTGGAGGGTGCGGAGGGTGGGGCCCGGGGTGGTGCCCAGGCGGGCGGCCAGGTCCCGGCGGACCTCGTCGTAAGCGGCCAGCGCCTCCGCCGGGCGGCCCGCGTCGCGCAGCGCCCGGATGCGGAGGGCCTGCAGGGGTTCGTCCAGCGGCAGCCCCGCGCACAGCGCGGTCAGCTCCGGCAGGACCCGCTCCGCCTCCCCCAGCGCCAGCGCCGCGTCCAGGCGGCCCCGGCGCGCGTCGAGCCGTAGCGCCTCCCAGCGGGCGGCCTCCGGCCCGGAACCCGGCAGGGAGCTCAGCGGCTCGCCCCGCCACAGCGCCAGGGCCTCGTCGTACAGGGCGGCCGCCTCCGCCGGGGAGGCCTGCGCCGCCGCCCGCGCCAGCCGCTCGAAGCGGTACAGGTCGATGTCGTCCCGGTCGGCGACGAGCCAGTAGCCGCCCTCCCCGGACCCCACCGCCTCGCGCCCCAGCGCCCTCCGCAGCCGCCCCACGAGTGCCTGGAGCGCCGCGAGGCCGTCCGCGGGCGGGTCGCCGTCCCAGACCTCCTCGATCAGCGAGGCCGCCGGTACCGCCCGCCCCGGCCGCAGGGCGAGCGCGGTCAGGAGCGCGCGCAGCCGCGCACCGCCGACGGGTACGGTGCTCCCGTCGTCGCGGATGGCCTGGGTGGTGCCGAGCATCGCGTAACGCACCGGCCCATTGTCTCCGGCCCGGGGCCCCATCGGGCGCCGCCTCCGGGATAGGTTCGCCGCATGGGTTTCCAGGGCAGTCAGAACCGTAGCCACCCCCGCAGTCACGACCGCGGCGACCGGCGGATCAGTCCGGTGTTCATCGGCATCTTCGCCGTCATGGCGGTCACGGGGTGGGCGGTGTGGACGGGGTACTCGACCAGCACCGGGCTGGCCGTCTTCCTCTTCGTCACGGCTGCCTGGATCGTCTCCCTGTGCCTGCACGAGTACGCGCACGCCCGTACCGCCCTGCACAGCGGCGACCTCAGCGTCGGCGCGAAGGGCTACCTGACGCTGAATCCCCTCAAGTACACGCACGCGCTGCTCAGCATCGTCCTGCCCGTCCTCTTCGTGATCATGGGCGGGCTGGGTCTCCCCGGCGGCGCGGTGTACATCGAGCGCGACCGGATCGAGGGCCGGTGGCGGCACAGCCTCATCTCGGCGGCCGGCCCGCTGACGAACGTCGCGTTCGCGGCCGTCTGCACGGCTCCGTTCTGGCTGAACGCCCTGGACGGGGTCCCGATCCCGTTCCGTTTCGCGCTCGGCTTCCTGGCGCTGCTCCAGGTGTCGGCGGCGATCCTGAACTTCCTGCCGGTCCCGGGCCTGGACGGCTACGGCATCATCGAGCCCTGGCTCTCCCACCGGATCCGCCGCGAGGTGGCCCCGCTGGCGCCGTTCGGCCTGCTGGCCGTGTTCGCGCTGCTGTGGATCCCGGAGATCAACGCGTACTTCTTCGACGCGGTGTACAGCGTGCTCTCCGCCCTGGGCGTGAGCGAGCTGGAGGCGTACTGCGGCCGGGACCTCTACCAGTTCTGGCAGGACACCAACGGCTTCTGCCAGGCGGTCTGAGCCGACCCGCGGTCAGCCCGCGGTGCGGGCCGCTGCCGCGGCCTTCTCGATCTTCGCCTTGCGCACGTAGAACCACGCCATGTTCGAGGTGATGCCGGCCATCAGCACCCACACGATCCCGAGCAGGCTGCCCTCGACGAAGGAGACCACGGCGGCGGCCACGGCGAGGGCGCAGAGAACGACGGCGAACACGGCAAGGCGGGGCATGGTGGGGGCTCCTCGAAGACACTGAAGCGGTTCAAGCCCCTCCAGTGTCCCCCATGCCCCGGCGTGCTCCCGTCCGACTGATTTCCGCCATCCCGTGATCTTTTCCTCCTCCCGCCGCTACGGTTCGCCCGAGACGCACCGCGCACGGGGGTGCGGAAGGACCGGGGGGAAGACATGCAGGAGATCCCGAAGGGCGCGAACGTCAGCCTGACCGCCCTCAGCGAGGACGCCGGGGCGGTCGTCGTGAGCCTGGGCTGGAGCAGCGCTTCGGGGGCCGGCGACGCCGACGTCTCGGTGCTGCTGCTGGACGAGAACGGCAAGGTCCGCGACGAGAACGACTTCTACTTCTACAACAACCCGGCGGCCGCGGACGGAAGCGTGCAGCTGCTGGGCAAGGTGCCGACCGACAACGGCGACGAGGACCGCATCAGCGTGGACCTGACGGCGGTCCCGGAGGGGGTCGCGCGGATCGTCGTGGCGGCCAGCCGGTACGCCGGCGCCCGCTTCGGAGACCTCGACGACCTGCGGATGACGGTCGCGGACCGCTCCGGGGAACCGCTGGTCGGCTACTCCATCGACGATGCGGGCGTGGAGACCGCCTTCATCTTCGGCGAGCTGTACCGGCGGGGCGAGGAGTGGAAGTTCCGCGCGGTCGGCCAGGGGTACGAGACCGGCCTCGCGGGGCTGGCCACGGACTTCGGCATCCCGGTGCTGGAGGACTCCGAGGGCCCCGAGGAAGCGGAGGCGGCCGAGGAGGCGGAGCTCGCCGGTGAGGGGCGGCCGGCGGAGGCCACCGCCCCGGCGGAACCCGCGCAGGACCCCGCAGCGGCCGTCGCCGCGGCGGAGGCCCCGGGCGCCGTGCCCGCCGCCGCGCCTCTCGCCGGGCCCGCCGCCGAGGCCGCGCACGCCGAGGCCGCCGCCCCCGGCGCCGTACCGGCGCAGACCCGCGGCCGCAGTCCCCGTACGACCAGGAAGAAGGTCACCCTGCCCAAGGTGGCCAAGAAGTCCCTCGCCGAGAACGAGTCCTGGAGCCCGGCCCGCCTGTTCCCCGTCCCCTCCCTCAAGAGCGACCGGGAACGGGAGGTGCGCGCCACCTCGGTCCTGCTGTCGGTCATGGCGCAGGTGCCGGAGTTCGGCCGCCGCCTCACCGCCGGGTTCGGCGCGCCCGCCGGCCGGATGCAGACCTTCACGGAGGTCTCCCTCCCCCACGGGGACACTCCGCGGCGCCCGGACGGGGTGATCCGGGTGGAGCGCGCGGGCAAGCTGTGGACGGCGCTCGTGGAGACGAAGACGAACGGCAACCCGCTCAAGGCGGAGCAGGTCCAGGCGTACATGGACATCGCCGCGCGCCGCGGCTACGAGGCCGTGATCACCCTCTCCAACGACGTGGCCCTGGAGGGCCGCCCCATGGTGGAGGTGAAGGTCGACGGCCGGCGCAAGCACAAGGTCAGCCTCTGGCACCTGTCCTGGGCCGAGGTCGCCCACCAGGCGCAGATGCTGATCCGCCACGAGGGCGTGGGCAACGCCGCGCACGCCTGGCTCCTCCAGGAACTGCTGGAGTACCTGCGGCACGAGCAGTCCGGCTGCCACGGTTTCCAGAACATGGGCGCCGCCTGGGTGCCCGTGCGCAAGGGCATCGAGGACGAGACCCTCGGCCTCGGGGACGCGCGGACCGTGGAGGTGGTCGAGAGCTGGGAGCGGCTGATCCGGCAGGTCTGCCTGCGGCTGGGCGGGGAGCTCGGGCAGAAGGCGCTGCCGGTGCAGCGGGCCCGGCGGGGCAGTGATCCGCAGGCCCGGAGGGTCACGGCGGCGGACCGGCTGTGCGCGGACGGGAAGCTCTCCGCGGAGCTTCGCGTCGACGGGACCAGCAGTGTCATCGCGGTGAGCGCCGACCTCAGGACCTCCAAGGTGCGGACGTCCGTGGACGTGCCGACCCCTGAGGGCGCGTACCCGCTGGTGATGGTGAAGCGGCTGCTGAAGCTGCTCGACGGGGCTCCGGCGGACCTGCACGTGGAGAGCCTCTTGGCAGCAGCACCGGGCACGGGGCCGGGCGCCGGGCCGGGGAGCGGGCCGCGCGGGACGCTGGAGCGGCTGCGGCCCGAGCCGGGCGATCTGCTGCCCGCGGACGGCTCGGCCGTCGTCGGGTTCCGGCTGTCGCTGCTCAAGGGGATGGGGAGCACGCGGGGGAACACCGAGTCCGGGTTCATCCGCAGCGTGGACGATGCCGTGGAGCGCTTCTACCAGGGCGTGGTGGCGCAGCTGGGCCCCGTCGAGGGGCGCGGCGGGCGGCGCGGCTGAGGAACCGGCCGGTCCGCCCGGTCCCGAGTGGGCCGGGCGGACGGGTGGGGCTGGTGGCCTTGGTGGCCTTGGCGTGCCCGGCCGGTCAGACGTCCGTGATGCGCAGGCCCGCGTGGGCCTTGTAGCGGCGGTTGGTGGAGATGAGGTTGGCCACCAGGGATTCGACCTGGTGGGCGTTGCGCAGGCGGCCCGCGAAGACGCCGCGCATGCCCGGGATCCGGCCGGCGAGGGCCTGCACGATGTCGGTGTCGGCGCGGACCTCGCCGAGGACCATCACGTCGGTGTCGATCTCGTCGATCGACTCGTCCTGGAGGAGCACCGCCGAGAGGTGGTGGAAGGCCGCCGTGACGCGGGAGTCCGGCAGGAGGGCGGCGGCCTGCTGGGCCGCGCTGCCCTCTTCGACCTGGAGGGCGTACGCGCCCTGCTTGTCGAAGCCGAGCGGGTTGACGCAGTCGACCACGAGCTTGCCGGCGAGGTCCTCGCGCAGCGATTCCAGGGTCTTGGCGTGGCCCTCCCACGGCACCGCGATGATCACGATGTCGCTGCGGCGCGCGCACTCGGCGTTGTCCGCGCCCTCCACCCCGAGGCCGAGCTCGTCGGCGGCGGTCCGCGCGCGGTCGGCGGCACGGGATCCGATGATCACCTTCTGGCCGGCGCGGGCGAGCCGGTAGGCCAGGCCCCGGCCCTGGTCGCCGGTGCCGCCGAGGACGCCGACGACGAGGCCGGAGACGTCGGGAAGGTCCCACGGGTCCTTGGCGGGGGCCTTCTGCGTGTTGTCTGAGGAAGTCATGGGGGCGAGGGTACTGCCGGGTAGACAACAGTCGAAGGGGCGGGAACCGCTGGGAAGGGGGTAGGAGGCGGCTGCTTCCGCCCCATCCCTGCAGCAGGATGCCGATGTGACTCCTCCCCGCCCTCCAGGGCGGGGCTTCTCACTCAGCCGAGTTGGCGTTGCGACGGACCAGCCCGGCCCGTAGAACGTTCAGCGCCCCCACCGTGTCGGCGTGCGCCGTGAGGCCGCATGCCTGGCAGTGGAATTTCTCCTGTGTGGGCCGGTTCTCCTTCGCGGTGTGCCCGCATTCGGGGCAGGCACGCGAGGTATCGCGGGGGTCCACGGCGATCACTTCCCGTCCGGCGCTCTCAGCCTTGGCGTGCAGGATCGTCAGGAACACCCCCAACCGGCATCGCTGATCGAACGGTTCAGTGCAGTCTTGGCGGTGGCCCCATTGGGCAAGAAGGTGCCCAGCCGGCCGGGGTCGGGCTTCGGTGCGGGGGCCTTGCGCATGTTGCGGATCTTGAGGTTTTCGTGAGCGACGAAGTCATGCGCGCGGAGCAGACCGAGCGCGGTCTTGTGCGCGTGGTCGAGCCGCTGGCGGCGCACTTTGCCGTGGAGTCCCGCGACTTTGTCCACGGCTCTCTGATGGTTGGCGGTGCGCTCGCTGCCCTTGCACCGGGGGAATCCGGACAGGGCCTGCTGCGCGGCTTTGACGTTCGCGGCAGCGCGGCGTCCGTGGCGGGGATTGGGCACGAACTCGCCGCCCGAGTCGGCGAGGAAGTTGGATGCGCCCAGGTCGATGCCGACCACGGAGCCGGTCTCCGGCAGCGGTTCCGGCTTTCCCTGTTCGGCGGTGAGTATGACGAACCACTTCCGTCCCTCGCGCTTCACCGAGACGGTCTTGACCTTGCCGACCACGGCGCGGTGCTGGTTGACCTTGACGTGCCCGACTCCCTGGAAGCGCACCCGGGTAGCGGGATCGTGTGGGACAGCGTTCCAGCGAACGCCTTGTCCAGGCGGCGCAAAGTGGCCTGCTGCGACGAGAACGACCAATGCCCTTGGCGTTCCGGGTCGAACGCCCGGATCTCCCTGAGCTGAGCGGACTGCATCCCGTACTTGACGCTCACCTTCGAAGCGTGGCGATAGGCGTCACGCCGTTCCTGCAACGCCCCGTTGTAGAGCGAGCAGTGATCAGCCAGCATCTGCGTCAGCGCCTGGCCCTGCCGTGCGGTGGGCCGCATCAGAAACTTGTACGCACGAATCATTCCCGGTCCACCCCCCTCGACTCCGCGAGCCGGCCCACCGACCGTCACCAAGAGACTACCGACCGCTATGGCCAATCCGGCGAACTCCGTCGTTCCGCACCCCTTCGTCTGGATTCCTGCGAAGATGCCGATATGGACGCCGTGAGAGTCGCGCTGCTGCGCGAGGTGCTCGCCGGTACGGAGTGGCCCGGTGCCGCGCGCCGGTTCGCCGGGACGCTGCGGCGGTCGGTCGTACCGGCCGGCGGGAACCTGTTGCTGGTCGGGACCGAGCAGTACGAGCCCTGGCACCTGGCGGCGCACCTGGTCGACGAGGCCGCCTGGTCGGGGCTGCCGGAGCTGGCGCCCACGCTCGTACGCCACCACGTGCTGCCCGGTGACGCCCCGCACCTGTCGGTCGGCCTGAGCCGGCTGGAGGCGGCCCGGCGTGGTCACACCCTGCTGGTGGTGGCTCCGGAGCAGCCCGGGGACGGGCTGCTGGAGCGGGTGCACGACGCCCGGCGCGCAGGGGCGACCGTACTGTCCCTGGACGGCGGGGACCCGGATCTCGGGACGCTCGCGCACGAGGTGCTGTCCGTGCCGGACGGGGCCGCCGAGCTGGACCTGGACACCGTGCAGCACCTGGTCAGCGCGGCGGCCGGGGAGAACAGCCTGCCGGTGCAGCGCGGGCCGAAGCGGTTCCGGGACCGGCTGGCGCGGCTGGCCGACCAGCTGGCCGCGCCGCCGCCCAGCCGCTGGTAGCTAGGGGGTGCCGGTCCCCTCTTCGGTTTCGCGCGTCTTGTCGTTCCATTTGGGGTCGTTCTGCCATTCGAGATTGCGCTCCTGCGCCGTCTCCATGGCGTGGTTCGCCTCTTCGGGTGTCGCGTAGGGGCCGAAACGGTCCTTCGCCGGGCACTCGGGGCCTTCCTCGACCTTCTTGTGGACCAGGCAGTAGTACCACTCGCCCGGTTTGCCCACCTGGCGCTTCTTGAACAGGGCCATCGTCAGGCTCCTCTCTCTGTCGCCATGCTGCCCCATACCCGCTCGATACACTCGCTCGTATGTCTGGCCAGTCGCTGCTCGTACCAGGCGAGCTCACTCCCGTCCGTTCCGTTCCCGGAAACATCCGCCGGCCCGAGTACGTGGGCAAGCCCGCGCCCACTCCGTACACCGGACCGGAGGTGCAGACGCCCGAGACCATCGAGGCCATGCGCATCGCCGGCCGGATCGCCGCCCAGGCGATGGAAGAGGCCGCCAAGCTGATCGCGCCGGGGGTGACCACCGACGAGCTGGACCGGGTCGCCCACGAGTTCATGTGCGATCACGGCGCCTACCCCTCGACGCTGGGCTACCGCGGTTTCCCCAAGTCCCTGTGCTCCTCGCTCAACGAGGTCATCTGCCACGGGATCCCCGACTCGACCGTCCTGCGGGACGGCGACATCGTCAACCTCGACGTGACCGCGTACATCGGCGGGGTGCACGGCGACAACAACGCCACGTACCTGTGCGGGGACGTGGACGAGGAGTCGCGGCTGCTCGTGGAGCGCACCCGCGAGGCCCTGAACCGGGCCATCAAGGCCGTCAGGCCGGGCCGGCAGATCAACATCATCGGCCGGGTCATCGAGTCGTACGCGAAGCGCTTCGGCTACGGCGTCGTCCGGGACTTCACCGGTCACGGGATCAACTCGTCCTTCCACTCCGGCCTGATCGTCCCGCACTACGACAGCCCGCACGCCACCACCGTCATCGAGCCCGGGATGACCTTCACCATCGAGCCGATGCTGACCCTGGGCACCCACGAGTACGACATGTGGGAGGACGGCTGGACGGTGGTCACGAAGGACCGGAAGCGGACCGCGCAGTTCGAGCACACACTGGTGGTCACGGACACCGGGGCGGAGATCCTGACGCTCCCCTGACCCGGCACCGGTCCGAGGAAATCGGCTCGCGGAGGTTTTTACCGACAAGGCGTCGGGAACACATTGACTTAGGTAAGCCTAAGTAGGAGGATCGGGTGTGGCGGCGCGGCCGCCACGCCCGGCTCCCCTTTTCTTCCGATTTCTCGGAGGTCCGCCTTGGACTCCTTCTCCACCGTCATCCGTGTCGCCTCGCACGAGCAGCACACCGAGGCAGAGACCTCGACGTTCATGAGCGACCTGCTCGGCGGCCGGCTCGGGGTGGACGCGTACACGCGTTACACCGAGCAGCTGTGGTTCGTGTACAAGGCCTTGGAGGACGCCGCGGAGGCCCTCAAGGACGACGCCGTGGCCGGGCCGTTCATACAGCCCGAGCTGATGCGCCTCGCCGAGATCGAGCGGGACCTGGCCCATCTGCGGGGTCCCGCATGGCGCGAGACCCTGGTCGCGCTGCCCGCCACCGAGGCCTACGCGGCCCGCGTGACCGAGTGCGCCGCCTCCTGGCCGGGCGGGTACGTGGCCCACCACTACACCCGCTACCTGGGCGACCTCTCCGGCGGCCAGATCATCCGCGACAAGGCGGAGCGGACCTGGGGCTTCGAGCGCAAGGGCGACGGCGTGCGCTTCTACGTCTTCGCGGACATCTCCAACCCGGCCGCCTTCAAGCGGACCTACCGCGAGCTGCTGGACACGATCGCCGCGGACGATCTGGAGAAGCAGCGCATCATCGACGAGTGCAAGCGCGCCTTCGACTACAACGGTGCGGTCTTCCGCGAGCTGGGCGAGCAGTTCCCGCTGAGCGCGTAGCGCGTACCGCCTGCGGCGGGCTGAACGGGGAAGGGGCGGGCCCATCGGGCCCGCCCCTTCCCCGTTCAGCCCCGACCCCGCGCCTCAAACGCCGGCGAGGCTGGAATTGGCGAAGCGGACTCGGCCGCCGATTTCGACCGTGCCGTCCGGGCCGGGGGCGGTGAGGATCTGGGAGCCAGCGCCCTGGGTGATGTTCAGGGCGCGGTTCAGCTCTGCCGTCAGCAGGATCGCCGCCGAGCCGGTGGCCTCGTCCTCGACGATCGCCCCGTCGGGGCGGCGCGGGAAACCGCGGGCCCGGATCCGGCCCGCGGCCTCGTCCTCCCACGCCCAGGCGTACAGCCAGCCCTCGCCCGGGGGCGGGCCGGGCAGGGCATCGACCGCGGCGGCGTCGGCGTACTGCTCGGTGCGCTTGCCCTCGACCCATTCGGGACGGGCGGTGATCCAGGTGAACTCCCCGTCGTCGCGCGCCCATACGGCGCCCGCCGGGGGCTGGAGCTCCTCGATGTCGAGCAGCCACGCGACTCCGACCAGCGGGTGCCCGGCGAAGGACATCCGGGTGCCGGGGGTGCGGATGTCGACGATCCCGCGCTCGGGATCGTCGACGAACACCGTCTCGCTGTAGCCCAGTTCGGCGGCCAGCGCCTGCCGGGAGGCGTCGTCGGGGCAGGACCGGCCGTCGCGCACGACGCCGAGCGTGTTGCCGTGGCTGCCGTCACCCGCGCAGAAGACCCTCAGGACGTCGAGATCGTTCACGCGGGCATTGAAGCACGGGTCAGTTCTGGGCCGTACGGCGCCTGCGTGCGACGTGGACCGCACCCGCGCCCGCGGCGACGATGAGCGCGGAGGAGCCGAGCAGCGTGCCGGCCGGGATCTCGGCGCCGGTGGCGGCGAGGCCGCCTCCGACGGTGCCGCCGCCTCCGGTGGTTCCGGTGCCGCCGGTGCTTCCGCCCGTGCCGGCCGGGCTCGTGGGCAGGGCGGCGCCCTTGGTCACCGAGACGGTCAGGTTGACGTCGTCCGCGCGGGTGCCCGGCGGGTACATGGAGCCGGTGGTGTCGTTGGCGAAGGCCGCGGCCCCCTCCGCGGTGAGCGCGGTGCGCACGGCGTTCAGGGTGAGGACGCCGTTCCTGGTCTTGTACTCGGCCTTCGAGAGGTCGAGCGTGGCGAAGGGGATGTTCGCCTTGACCCCGGCGGCCGTCTTCACGTCCAGGACGAGCGTGCCCTTGGCGCCCTCCGCGTTGATGCGGATGTTGCCGAAGGTCATGTCGATGCCGTGGGCCGCGTACTGGAAGCGGAGGTTGCCGGCGAAGGTGGCGTTCAGCTTCCGCGCCTTGGTGTCGAGGGTGCCCTTGCCTCCGGCGAAGGCGAAGCTGTCGCCGTTCGCGACCGCGCCGTCGGCGGGGGTGACGGTGCCGCCCGCGCGCTGCACGTACTGGCGGAAGGACTCCTTGACGCCCCAGGCCAGCTTGCCGTCGAGGATCTGCTGCGGGCCGCCGGCCGCCGGGGAGCTGGTGGAGGCGGAGGGGGTGGGGGTGGGCGGCTTCGACGGGGAGGAGGACGCGGATGCCGACGGGGACGGGCTGTGGGAGGGGGACGGGGAGGTGGAGGCCGAGGCGGACGGGGAGGGGCTGTGCGAGGGCGGCGGCGGGAACTCCAGTACGGCCGTCAGCGGGTCGCCCGGCTTGTCCTTGTAGCCGTCGGAACCGAGGAGCTTGGCGGCATCGGCGGTCAGGGTGGTGGCCAGGCCGGACATCGACGGCCCGGTGAAGGCGACCTTCGCGAAGCCGACGTCCTTCGTGAGCGCGCCGTCCCGGGTGACGTCGACGATCAGCAGCTTCTTGCCGGTGTCGATGCGGAGGTTGGCGAGCTTCACCTCGAAGTGGTGCGCGGCCGACGTGAAGGTGACGCTGCCCTTGAAGGCGGCGGTCACGAGGTGGGTGGCCGGGTCGTACTGGCCGGTGGCCGAGACGAAGGTGAAGCCCTTGGCCGTCTTCTTCGCGCCGTCCGCGACGGTGATCTGGCCCTGGGCGATGGTCGTGACGTAGGTGCGGTAGCTCTCCAGGACGCCCCAGTCGAGGGTGCCGCCGAGGACCGGGATCGTCGCGGGGACGCCCTGCGCCGCGGGGGCCGCGGGGGCGGCCGGTGCGCTGCCCGCCGCGGTGGCGGGCAGGACCAGCGCGGTGGCGCCGATCGCCACGGCGGTGGCCACGGCGGCCGCGAGGGCGAGGGGACGGCGGGTCGATGACATGGCGGGTCTCCTGAACGGGGGTGGAGGAGGCGGAGCCCTGCGGGGCCTGCGGGACCTGCGGGGGGCAGGGCGAAGCCGGGCCCCGGCGCTGCGGGGCCCTGCGGGGCTTGTACGGGTGTACGGGGCGTGCGGGCCGGGCGGTTCGGGCGAGCCCGGGCCCGCACGGCGGGGGTGGCGCGGGGGCCCGGCGGATGCGGGCCGTACGGGGCCCTGCGCCAGGGCCGGGCGGGCGGTAGTGGTTCGGGGCGCGGATCAGCCGCGCGGGGCGGCCCCGTCGCCGCCGGAGGAACCCGGGGAGTCGGAGGGGTCGGAGGGGTCGGAGGCCGGGGCTTCAGCACCCGGAGCTGGGGCCGGTGCCGTAGCCGGGGCCGGAGTGCCCAGAGCCGAGGCCGGAGCCGGGGCCGGAGCCGGGGTCGGAGTACCGGTGCCCGTAGCCGAGGCCGGGGCCTGGGCGGGGGCCTGGGCCTGGGCCGGAGTCTCGGTGCCCGGGTTCGGGCCCGGAGTCGGCGTGGGCTCCGTGTGCGGGCCTTGGTTCCTGCGGTTGCGGAGGGTCAGGAAGGTTGCTCCGCCTGCGAGGACGAGGACGGCTGTCGCCAGGGCGGCGTACAGGCCGGTGTTCGAGGAGGAGGACGCGGCCGGCTGCGCGGCCGCGGGGGGTGCCGGGGCCGGCGGGGTGGCCGTGGAGCCGAGGTTCGGGAGGGCCGGGAGCTTCGCGGTTCCGTCGAGGGCGACCGCGAGGGAGACGGGGTCCATCTCGGTGCCGGCCTTGTACATGGAGTTGAAGGCCTGGGCTCCGCCCTCGGTCAGGGCGGCCGGGGCTTCGGTGAGGGTGGCGAGGCCGCCTGCGGCCGTGAGGCCCTTGGCGTCGAACTCGACGAGCGGGACGGCGGGTTTGGTGTCCGTGCCCGTGGTGACGTCGGCGGAGAGGACTCCCCTGCCGTTCTCCACCTTGGCCGTGATCTTCGCGAGCTTCAGGTCGAGGTGGGCCCCGGTGAAGTGCACGGAGCCGGCGAAGGCGGCGTCGAGGGCGCCCTTCGCGCCGTCGTAGGCGCCCTTGCCCTGCGGGAAGCGGAACAGCGCTCCGCCGTCCTGGGCTCCGTCGGCGAGCTTCCATCCGCCCTGGCCGATGGAGCCGGAGACGTACTCGCGGAAGGTGCGCCGCACCCCCCAGTCCACGGCGGCGTCGGTGAACGCCCCGGCGGCCTGGGAGGCCTGCGGGGTCTCCGCGGCCGGGGTGCTCGGGGTGGGCGGGGCGGGCTGCTCGGCCGCCGCCGCCTTGACGTCCACGGAGAGCGAGACCGGGTCGAGCTGCGCGCCGGCCGCGTAGTAGCCGGCGAAGGCCTTGGCGCCCTGGTCGGTGAGGGTGGCCGGGACGTTGGCGAGGGCGACGGGGCTGGTGCCGCCCTTCATGTTCACCCCGCTCAGGTTCAGCTTGGCGAAGGGCACTTGGGAGGCGGTGGTGACCGCTCCGCCCTCCTTGGCCTTGCTGGAGACGTCCACGTAGAGGGTTCCGCTGCCGCCGTCGATCTTGACGGTGGGGCGGCTGACGCTCATGTCCAGCTCGTACGTGCCGTCCGGCTTCTGGTGGCCCTGGAAGGTGACGCCGCCGCTGAAGGAGGCCTCCAGGGAGCCGTTGTCCGGGTCGTAGGAGCCGTTGGCGGAGTGGAAGCGGAACAGGCTGCCGCCGGCCGTGGCGGCTCCGTTCTTCAGCTTGAACCCGCCTTTTGCGACCGGCCCGGTGACGTAACTCTGGAAGGAGGATTTGATGCCCCAGTCGAGTCGCCCGCCCTCCACCGTCCGGCCCGCGGCCTGGGCGGCGGGCGCCGGGAGCAGGGCGGCTCCCAGGGCCGCCAGGGTCGCCAGCAGGGCGACGGCGGACGCACGGACGGGTCTAGCGGACATGAATGTCCCCTCCAGGGTCTAGCGAGCGAGGTTAGGCTAACCTAAGCTACGTTCGGCCGGGTGTGAAACCCCCTGGCACCCGGAACCTCGAACCGGGTCTCCACCACCAGCGAACCGGGTCCACCACCCCAGTCGGACGATCAGGACGGTGCCTTCGTGCCTACGCCCGCCGCGTCAACCCGCATGTCCCGCTTCGCCGTCGCCCTGACCTCCGTGGTCCTGGCACTCGGCGTGAGCGCCTGCGGAGGTACGGCCGCCCCCTCCCCCGCCACCGGAGCCGGAGCCCCGGCCCTCCCCGACCGGGTGGAACCCCTCGCCCAGGCGCCCGTACCCGCGCTTCCGGCGACCGTGGCCTCCGCGGACGGCGTCCAGGTGACCGTCACCTCGGCGGACCGCGTGATCCCGCTGACGGGCGGCCTCAGCGAGATCGTGTACACCCTCGGGCTGGGCCCCAAGGTCGTCGCCAAGGACATCACCGCCACCTTCGAACAGGCGGCGGAGCTCCCGGTGGTGACGCGGGGCCACGAGGTCTCCGCCGAGAGCGTGCTGTCGCTGCGTCCGACCCTGGTGCTGGCCGAGACCACCTCCGGCCCCGCCGAGGCGATCGCCCAGATCCGCGACGCGGGCATCCCGCTGCTGGTGGTGGCCCCGGCCAAGTCCCTGGACGACGTGGCGAAGCGGACCGACGCCGTCGCCGCCGCGCTCGGCGTCAAGGAGGCCGGTGCGCAGCTCAACCAGCGCACCGCCGACCGCATCGCCGCCGCCCGCAAGACCCTGCCCGCCTCGGGCAAGAAGCCGCGCGTGGCCTTCCTCTACCTGCGCGGCACCGCCTCCGTGTACCTGATGGGCGGCTCCGACTCCGGCGCCGGTTCCCTGCTGGAGGCGGCCGGCGCGCTGGACACGGGTCCGGAGTCCGGGCTCGGCAAGGACTTCACCCCGATCACCAGCGAGGCCCTGGCGGCCGCCGCGCCCGACGCCATCCTCGTCATGTCCAAGGGCCTGGAGTCCGTCGGCGGCGTGGACGGGCTGGTCAAGATCCCGGGCGTGGCCCAGACCCCGGCGGGAATGGACCGCCGGGTGGTCACCGTCGACGACGGGGTCCTGCTCAACTACGGCCCGCGCACCGACCAGGTCCTGGCCTCCCTCATCACCCAGCTCTACGGCAAGGCCTCCTGACGTGCCCCTCTCCTACGAAGCCCCCGGGACGCCGCCCCGAGCGGACCCCCTTCCCGCTCCCGAGCGGGCGGCGCCCCGGGCCGTCCCCACCGCCGCCGGCGCACCGCCCCGGCGGCGGTGGGGTTCCGCCTGGCTCACCGGCGGACTGGTCGCCGTACTCGTGCTGCTCGCGCTGGTCTCCGCCGGAGTGGGCGCCTACGAGATCCCGCTCGGGGAGGTGATCGGGTCGGTGCAGCACCGCCTCGGCCTCGGGGGCGCCGCCCTCGACCGGGTCGGGGAGAGCGTGCTGTGGAACGTACGGCTGCCGCGCGTGGTGCTCGCGCTGCTCGTCGGGGCCAGTCTCGGCTGCGCCGGGGCGCTGATGCAGGGGGTGTTCGGCAATCCCCTGGCCGAGCCCGGGGTCATCGGGATCTCGGCGGGCGCAGCCGTCGGCGCGGTCGCCGCGATCGGGCTGGGCCTGACCTTCTTCGGCAACTGGACCATCACCGCCTGCGCGTTCGTCGCGGGGCTGGTCACCGTCGGCGCCGTCTACCTGCTGTCCCGCAACGGCGGGAAGACGGAGGTCGTCACCCTCATCCTGACCGGCATCGCCGTCAACGCCTTCGCGGGCGCACTGATCGGCCTGTTCGTCTTCTTCGCGGACAGCGGCCAGGTCAACCAGATCACCTTCTGGCAGCTCGGCTCCCTCGCCCAGGCCACCTGGCCCAAGGTGCTGGCCGTACTCCCCTGCGCGCTGGCCGGTCTGCTGGTCGCCCCCTTCTACGCGGGCAAGCTGGACCTGCTGTCCCTCGGCGAGCGTCCCGCCCGCCATCTCGGCGTCGACGTGGAGCGGTTGCGCCTCGCGCTGATCCTGGTCGTCGCGCTGCTCACCGCGGCGGCCGTCGCCGTGGCCGGGATCATCACCTTCGTCGGGCTGCTCGTGCCGCACCTGCTGCGCATGGCCAACGGTCCGGGCCACCGCTTCCTGGTGCCCGGCAGCGCGCTCGCCGGAGCCGTGGTGCTGGTCGCCGGGGACCTGGCCGCCCGGACCCTCGCCCAGCCCGCCGAGCTGCCGCTCGGAGTCCTGACCGCCCTGCTCGGCAGCCCGTTCTTCTTCTGGCTGCTGCGCCGCACCCGCCGCAAGCAAGGAGGCTGGGCATGAGCGTCCGGCTGCGTTCCGGCCTCGCCGCGCTGCTCCCCCGCCTCCGCGGCGGCGAGCAGACCGTTCCCGCCCGGCCGGCTCCCGGCGCTCCGCTCGCCGAGGTCACGGACCTGCGCGTACGGCTCGGTGGGCGCGAGGTGCTCGCCGGGATCGGGCTGACCGTGCGGGCCGGGGAAGTGCTGGCCCTGGTCGGGCCGAACGGCGCGGGCAAGTCCACCCTGCTGGCGGCCCTGGCCGGGGACCTGCCGGCCGGCTCCGGGGAGGTGCGGATCGACGGGCGTCCGGTGGGCGGCTGGCCGGCTCCCGAGCTGGCCCTGCGCCGGGCGGTGCTCCCCCAATCGGCCGAACTGGCCTTCCCATTTCCCGTGGCGGACGTCGTACGGATGGGCCGTGCCCCCTGGGCGGGCACCGGGACGGCCGACGGCGACGAGGAGGCGGTGGCCGCCGCCATGGCCGCCACCGAGGTGACGGGCTTCGCGGCCCGCCCGTTCTCGGGGCTCTCCGGCGGCGAGCGGGCCCGGGTCGCGCTGGCCCGCGTACTGGCCCAGGGGGCCCCGCTGCTGCTGCTCGACGAGCCGACGGCGGCCCTGGACCTGCGCCACCAGGAGCTGGTGCTGCGGATCTGCCGGGAACGGGCGGCGGCCGGGGACGGGGTCGTGGTGGTCCTGCACGACCTGGGCCTGGCGGCGGCGTACGCGGACCGGGTCGCCGTCCTGCACGACGGCCGGATCGCGGTGGACGGCCCGCCTGCGGAGGTGTTCGAGGACGGGCTGCTGAGCCGGGTCTACCGCCAGCCGGTGGAGGTGCTCCCGCACCCGCGCACCGGGGCGCCGCTGGTGGTCCCCGTACGGGACGGCGGGCCGGAGCAGCCCGGAGGGGAACGTTCCGCAGTACGGAACGGCCAGCCGGGTTTGACCTCCGCTTGACCCGGCCATGGGGACGGCGTGGGGCACCCGTGACGGCCCCGTGTCCGGTGACCGAAGGTGTGGGCTGAATCACTGGACGCGCGGGTATGGGTCAGGTAAGCCTCGGTTAAGTTAGGTCCGCCTCACCGGCTGCCCCCACCCGATCGGGGCGGCCGTCTGCCGAACGCCAGACTGCCAGGAGCCCCCTTATGCGCCCCGTCCGCCTCACCGTCGTCACCGCGGCCGCCGTCGTGGCCGCCCTCACCGCGGTCACCGGCTGCTCCGAGAAGAGCGACGCGTCCGGCGACGGCACCATCAAGGTGGCGGCCTCCGACTCCTCCTGCGAGGTCTCCACCAAGGAGTTCCCCGCGGGCAAGGTCGCCTTCGAGGTCGAGAACAAGGGCTCCAAGGTCACCGAGCTCTACATCCTCTTCCCCGACGACCGCATCGTCGCCGAGCGCGAGAACATCGGCCCCGGCACCAAGGCCACCATCACCGCCGAGCTCAAGGCCGGCGACTACGAGATCGCCTGCAAGCCCGGCATGAAGGGCGACGGCATCCGGCAGAGCGTCAAGGCCACCGGCTCGGGCACCCCCGTGAAGCGCAGCCCCGAGGCCGACGCCGCGGTCGCCGCGTACCGCAAGTACGTGCAGGAGCAGGCCGACGAGACCATCCCCAAGGCGCAGGCCTTCGCGGACGCGGTCAAGGCCGGCGACGTCGAGGCCGCGAAGAAGGCGTACGCCCCCTCGCGCATCGGCTGGGAGCGCACCGAGCCGGTCGCCGAGTCCTTCGGTGACATCGACCCGAAGGTCGACGTCCGCGAGGACGGCCTGGAGGCGGGCCAGGACCCGGAGAAGGACTGGACCGGCTGGCACAAGCTGGAGAAGTCCCTCTTCGAGGGCAACAAGATCGACGACAACGACAAGAAGCTCGCCGAGACCCTGATGGCCGACCTGGCCGTGTGGCAGAAGAAGGTCGGCGAGGCGGAGATCACCCCCACCTCGATGGCGAACGGCGCCAAGGAGCTCCTCGACGAGGTCGCCACCGGCAAGGTGACGGGCGAGGAAGAGCGCTACAGCCACACCGACCTGGTCGACTTCAAGGCCAACGTCGAGGGCGCGGAGAAGGCGTACGAGCTGCTCAAGCCGGTCACCTCGAAGACGGACCCGGCGCTCACCGCCGAGCTGGACAAGCAGTTCGCCGCGCTGAACAACCTGCTGGAGAAGTACCGCCCGAACAAGGCCGCGTACGAGTTCGTCTCGTACGACAAGGTCGGCGAGGCCGAGCGCAAGGAGCTCTCCGACGGCGTCAACGCGCTGGCCGAGCCGCTCTCGAAGCTCGCCGCCGCGGTCGCGAAGTAACTCCGGAACAGCAGAGCAGGCGGGAGATCCTCACATGAGCGAGTCGGTGTCCGGGCAGGAGCCCGCACAGGACGAGGCGCAGGGCGCGCCGGAGCAGACGGGCACGGGCGCGGGTGCGCCCTCGCGCCGGGCCGTCCTCGGCTGGGGCGGCGCGGGCCTCGCGCTCGGCGCGGCGGCGGCCGGCGGTACGGCCGCCGTCCTGAACTCGGGCCCCGACATGGTCTCGGCGGCCTCGGCCGGCGCGGCCGTGCCGTTCCACGGTGAGCACCAGGCCGGTATCGCCAGTGCCGTCCAGGACCGCCTGCACTTCGCGGCCTTCGACATGAAGACGAAGGACCGCGGCGAGCTGATCCAGCTCCTGAAGGACTGGACCGCGGCGGCCCGGCTGATGACGGCCGGCCAGCCGGTCGGCGAGGGCGGCTACGGCGGCCTCCCGGAGGCCCCGCCGGACGACACGGGCGAGGCGCTGGGCCTGAAGGCCTCCCGCCTCACCCTGACCATCGGTTTCGGTCCGGGCCTGTTCGCCAAGGGCCGCTTCGGCCTGGAGGGCAAGCGCCCCGGCGCCCTGATCGACCTGGAGCTCTTCCCCGGCGACAACCTCGACCCGGCCCGCTCCGGCGGCGACCTGTGCGTGCAGGCCTGCGCCGACGACCCTCAGGTCGCGGTGCACGCCATCCGCCAGCTCGCCCGCATCGGCTTCGGCAAGACGGCGGTGCGCTGGTCGCAGCTGGGCTTCGGCAAGACCTCGTCGACCACGCCCGACGAGCAGACCCCGCGCAACATGATGGGCTTCAAGGACGGCACCCGGAACATCTCGGGCACCGACAAGGCCGCCCTGGAGAAGCACGTGTGGGTCGGCGCCGGCGACGGCAGCGACTGGCTGACCGGTGGCTCGTACCTCGTGGCGCGCCGGATCCGGATGAACATCGAGACGTGGGACCGCACCCCCCTGGGCGAGCAGGAGGACATCTTCGGCCGCGACAAGGGCGAGGGTGCCCCCGTGGGCAAGTCCAAGGAGCGCGACGAGCCGTTCCTGAAGGCGATGAAGCCGGAGGCGCACGTCCGCCTCGCGCACCCGGACACCAACAACGGTGCGACGATCCTGCGCCGCGGCTACTCCTTCACCGACGGCACGGACGGACTGGGCCGCCTCGACGCGGGCCTGTTCTTCCTCGCCTACCAGCGCGACGTGCGCACGGGCTTCGTACCGATCCAGCGCAACCTGGCGAAGTCCGACGTCCTCAACGAATACATCCAGCACGTGGGTTCGGCCGTCTTCGCCGTCCCGCCGGGCGTCCGTGACAAGGACGACTGGTGGGGCCGGACGCTGTTCGCGTAAGGGACCGGGAGAACCGAAGTGTTCAGCAACTATCTGATCGGGCTGCGCGAGGGGCTGGAAGCCAGCCTCGTCGTCTGCATCCTCATCGCCTACCTGGTCAAGACCGGGAACAAGGACAAGCTGGCGCCGCTGTGGCTGGGCGTCGGCCTGGCCGCCGCCCTGTCCCTGGCCTTCGGCGCGGGCCTGGAATTCGGCACGCAGGAACTGACCTTCAAGGCGCAGGAGGCGATCGGCGGCACCCTGTCGATCGTCGCGGTCGGCCTGGTCACCTGGATGGTCTTCTGGATGAAGCGCACCGCGCGGCACCTGAAGGCCGAGCTCCACGGCAAGCTCGACGCGGCGCTCGCGATGGGCACCGGCGCCCTGGTGGCGACGGCGTTCCTGGCCGTCGGCCGGGAGGGCCTGGAGACCTCGCTGTTCGTGTGGCGCTCGGTGCACGCGGCCGGTGACGGCGCGGGCCCGCTGATCGGCGTGCTGCTCGGCATCGGGTCGTCGATCCTGCTGGGCTGGCTGTTCTACCGGGGCGCGCTGAAGATCAACCTGTCGAAGTTCTTCACGTGGACCGGCGCCATGCTGGTCGTGGTCGCCGCGGGCGTGCTCGCGTACGGCGTCCACGACCTCCAGGAGGCCGACTTCCTGCCGGGGCTGACCGACAAGGCCTTCGACGTCAGCTCGGCGATCCCGCCGGACAGCTGGTACGGGACCCTGCTCAAGGGCACCCTCAACTTCCAGCCGGACCCGACCGTGCTCCAGGTCATCGTGTGGGCCCTGTACCTGGTCCCGGTGCTCGCCCTGTTCCTGGCGCCGTCGCTGGTCAAGCGGAGCAAGCCGGAGGCGGCGGAGTCCGCGCCGTCGGAGCCGCGGAGCTCCTGACTCACCACAGCCTGTCGATCGTCCCCGGGTAGAGGGGGACGCGGATGCCGGTGAAGGCCGCGCGGACCCGGTCCGCGCGGCCTTCGCCGTCCGTGCGGCCTTCGCCGTCCGCGGCGCCGGTGGGGAACGCCCCGAGCACCGTCTTGTCGAGGCCCGGGGCGTCCGTGGCGAGGGGGTCCGCCGGGGTGCCGCCGACCAGGACCGTGCCGGGCAGCACCTCGAAACCGGCCGCCTCGTAGAACGGGACCAGCTCCCGGTCGCAGCTGAACAGCGCCAGGTCCACCCCCGGATCGGCGGCGAGCAGGGCGCGGGCGGCCGCGACCAGGCGGCCCCCGTACCCGCGGCCCCGTACGTCGGCCCGGGTCACCACGCCGCTCAGCCCGGCCGCGCGGTACGTCCGCCCGTCCGCGAGCCGGACCGGCTTGTGGAGCAGCGCCAGGCTGGCGGCGACCCGTCCGCCGGCGTCCAGGAGCAGGACCGCGCGCGGGGCGAGCGCCGGGTCGTGCCCGGGGGACGACCCGGGCCATGCCTGCGCCTCCAGGGCCGCCACCTGCTCGGCGAGCCCGGAGGGCAGGGCTTCGTACTCCTCGATGGACCCCTCGACGGCCCCCTGGCCGGACCCCTCGCCGGACCCCTCGATCCGCACTACGGGATCAGCGCCCCGGCGCCGCCCACCCGGACCCGGGAGTCGCCGGAGCGGAGCTCGACCGTCAGGACGCCGGGGCGGCCCATGTCCTCGCCCTGGTGGAGGGTCAGGACGGCGTCGGCCGGGACGAGGCCCAGCTCGCGTGCGTACGCCCCGAAGGCGGCCGCGGCGGCGCCGGTCGCCGGGTCCTCGACGACTCCGCCGACCGGGAAGGGGTTGCGCACGTGGAACTCCGTCGGGCCCGCCCGGTACACGAGCTGCGCGGTGACCAGGTCGAGGCGGCGCATCAGCGCCTCCAGCCGGGCGAAGTCGTAGTCGAGGTCGGCGAGCCGGGCCCGGGTGGCGGCGCCGAGCACCAGGTGGCGGGCGCCGGCGTAGGCGATCCGCGGCGGGAACGCCGGGTCCAGGTCGGCGGCCGGCCAGTTCAGCGCGGCCAGGGCCTCGGCGAGGTCGGCCGGGTCCAGGTCCTCGGTGTGCGGCTCGACGCTGGTCAGGGTGGCGCGCAGGCCGCCTGCCCCGTCCTGCCGGGTCACCGACACCGGCACCGTGCCCGCGCGGGTCGCGAAGAGCAGCTCGCCCGGGCCGATCCGCTCGCCCAGCGCCACGGCGGTGGCCACGGTGGCGTGCCCGCAGAAGGGGACCTCCACCTTGGGGCTGAAGTAGCGCACGGTGAAGGCCCGGCCCTCCTCGCCGCCCAGGCCCTCGGGCGGGGCGGTGAGGAAGGCCGTCTCGCTGTAGCCCAGGTCGGCGGCGATCTTCAGCATGGCGGCCTCGTCGAGGCCGCCGGCGTCGATGACGACGCCGGCGGGGTTGCCGCCGGCCGGGTCGTCGGAGAAAGCGGTGTAGCGCAGTACTTCGTTCGTCATGACCGGCTCAACTCCCGAGCTGTGAAGATCATTCCCCGGACCGGGGACGCTCAGCCGCGCCCGATGTACGGCATCGCCGTCGCCATCACCGTCGCGAACTGCACGTTCGCCCCGAGCGGGAGCTCCGCCATGTGCAGCACGGTGCGCGCCACGTCGGACGCGTCCATGACGGGCTCCACCGCGAGCTGCCCGTTGGCCTGCATGATCCCGGTCTGCATCCGCTCGGTCATCTCGGTGGCCGCGTTGCCGATGTCGATCTGCCCGCACGCGATCCCGTACGGGCGTCCGTCCAGCGACAGGGACTTCGTCAGGCCGGTCATGGCGTGCTTGGTCGCGGTGTACGCGATCGAGTTCGGCCGCGGCACGTGTGCGGAGATGGAGCCGTTGTTGATGATGCGGCCGCCCTGCGGGTCCTGGGCCTTCATCACCCGGAAGGCCGCCTGCGCGCAGAGGAAGGAGCCGGTGAGGTTGACGTCGACCACCGAGCGCCAGGCCTCGTAGGAGATGTCCTCCAGCGCGACTCCGGCCGGGCCGAAGGTGCCGGCGTTGTTGAAGAGCAGGTCGACCCGCCCGTAGCGCTCTCGAACGGTCTCGAACAGCGAGGCCACGGCGTCCGGATCGCTCACGTCGGCCGGGACGCAGAGCACTTCGGCGTCCGGGTGGGCGGCCCTGGCGGCCTCGGCGGTCTCTTCCAGCGGCCCGCTCCTGCGGCCGGCCACCGCCACGGCCCATCCTGCGGCGGCGAGGGTGAGGGCCACGGAACGGCCGATCCCGGATCCGGCTCCGGTCACTACGGCGATCTGCTTCACACGTGCGTTCATGGGGCCGCAGGTTACGTCACATGCGGCTCCCGTCCCGGAACGTTCCGATTGCTGAGAGCATGGGGCGGCAGGGGTGCTGAGAAATGACGATAAGACTGGAGTGTCCGCATGCCGGAGAGAGGCCCCGCGACAGCGCCCTCGAAAGCCGAGTCGCCCTCGAACCCCTCCCCTTCCGCTTCCGCTTCCGCTTCTCCCACCGCCCCCCTGACGGCCGCCCGCCGGACGGGACTGCTCGTCACCTTCATCCTCGGCGGGCTCACCGCACTGCCCCCGCTGTCCATGGACATGTACCTGCCGGCCCTGCCGACGGTGACCACGGCCCTGAACAGCCCGGCCGCGACCGTCCAGCTCACCCTCACCGCCTGCCTCGCCGGCATGGCCCTCGGCCAGCTGGTGATCGGCCCGATGAGCGACAAATGGGGCCGCCGGCGCCCCCTGCTCATCGGCATGGTCGTCTACGTCCTCGCCACCGCCATCTGCGCCTTCGCCCCGACCGTCGAGCTGCTGATCGCCTTCCGGCTGCTCCAGGGCCTGGCGGGCGCGGCCGCGATCGTGATCGCGCGGGCCGTCGTGCGCGATCTGTACGACGGGGTCGAGATGGCCCGGTTCTTCTCCACCCTGATGCTCATATCCGGCGTGGCGCCGATCATCGCCCCGCTCATCGGCGGCCAGGTGCTGCGCTTCGCCGACTGGCGCGGGGTGTTCGTCGTCCTCACCGTCGTGGGGACCCTGCTGACCCTCCTGGTCTGGCGGAAGCTCGGCGAGACGCTGCCGCCCGAGCGGCGCCAGACCGGCGGCGTCGGCGCCGCGCTGCGGACCATGCGCGGGCTGTTCGCCGACCGGGTCTTCGCCGGCTACACGCTGGCCGGCGGCTTCGCCTTCGCGGCGCTGTTCGCGTACATCTCCGCCTCGCCGTTCGTCGTGCAGGAGATCTACGGCGCTTCGGCCCAGACCTTCAGCCTGCTGTTCGGCGTCAACTCCCTCGGCCTGATCGCGGTGGGCCAGATCAACGGCAAGCTGCTCGTCGGCCGGGTCAGCCTGGACAAGGTCCTGGGGTACGGGCTCGCGGTCATCGCGGCGGCCTCGGTCGCCCTGCTCCTCATGACCGCCGGGGTCTTCGGCGAGGTCGGGCTCTTCGCGATCTGCGCCGGGCTGTTCGTCCTGATGTCCGCGATGGGTCTGGTGCTGCCGAACACCAACGCGCAGGCCCTGATGCGCGCCCCGCACGCGGCCGGCTCGGCCTCCGCCCTGCTCGGCACCTCCTCCTTCCTGGTCGGAGCCGTGGCCTCCCCGCTGGTCGGCATCGCGGGCGAGGACACGGCGGTGCCGATGGCCCTGGTCCAGGCGACCTGCTCCTTCCTGGCGGTCCTCTGCTTCGCCGCCCTGTGCCGCCCCTGGCGCGGCGGCGGCCGGCCGACGGCGGCGGCGGCTCCGACGGCGGCTCCGACGGCATCGGCGCCGACTCCGCCGAAGACCTGACCGGCCGGGGCCGGACCGGGGCTTCTTCCCCGGCCCGGCCCCGCCCCCGGCCCCCGTAAACTTGGCGGGTGAACGACACCGCCACCACCACCGCCGAAACCCTGCGCAGCGCCCTCGCCGGGCTGCTCGAAGGCCTCCCGCAGAAGCAGGCCACGGCCGCCGTGGAGCGGCTGATCGCCAACTACCGCGGCCAGATCCCCACCAACACCCCCGTCCTGCGCAACCGCTCCGACGTGGCCGCGTACGCGGCGTACCGGATGCCCGCCACCTTCGAGGCCGTACGGTCCGCCCTGGACGGGCTCGCCGAGGCTGCCCCGGGCTGGTCCCCGGCCTCGCACGTGGACGTGGGCGGCGGCACCGGCGCGGCGGCCTGGGCCGCGGACGCCACCTGGGGCGGGCCGCGCGAGACGGCCGTACTGGACTGGGCGGATCCGGCGCTGGTGCTCGGCAAGGAGCTGGCCGCGGCCTCCTCCTCCGCCACGCTGCGGGCCGCCGAGTGGCGGCAGAGCGTCATCGGGGCGGGGATGAAGCTCCCCGGGGCGGACCTGGTGACGGTCTCGTACGTCCTGGGCGAACTGACCCCGGAGGCCCGCCGCGAGGTGGTCGCCGAGGCGGCGCGGGCCGGTCAGGCCGTGGTGGTGGTCGAGCCGGGCACGCCGGAGGGGTACCTGCGCATCCGCGAGGCCCGCGACCAGCTGATCGAGGCCGGGCTGCAGGTCGCCGCCCCGTGCCCGCACGACGGGACCTGCCCCATCGAGGTCGGCAAGGACTGGTGCCACTTCTCGGCCCGGGTCAGCCGGTCCTCGCTGCACCGCCAGGTCAAGGGCGGCTCCCTCTCCTACGAGGACGAGAAGTTCAGCTACGTGGCCGCCACCCGCTTCCCGGTGGAGCCGGCCGCCTCCCGGATCACGCGCAGGCCGCAGATCCGGAAGGGGCTCGTCCAGCTGGAGCTGTGCGGACCCGAGAGCGAGGGCCAGACCCGGGTCAACGTGACCAAGCGCCACGGCGACCTGTACAAGGCCGCGCGGAACGCCGACTGGGGCCAGGAGTGGCCGCCCCCGCAGGAGTCCTGAGCCCCGGGGCCTGAGCCGGCAGGGCCTCGGCCCGCAGTGGCCTGAGCCGGCAGGGCCTGAGCCTGAGCCCGCAGGGCCGGCCCAGGCCCGTCGGAACCCGCCGCCGGCTAGGGCCTCAGCTCCTGCGTGCAGCACTTCACGCTGCCGCCGCCCTTGAGCAGCTCCCCCAGGTCCATCGGGACCGGCTCGAACCCCCGCGCCCGCAGGGGTGCGAAGAGCCCGGTCGCCTCCTGCGGGAGCAGCACGTGCCGGCCGTCCGAGACCGCGTTGAGCCCGAGGGCGGCCGCGTCCTCGGCCTGCGCGATCAGCGCGTCGGGGAAGAGCCGGCGCAGCACCGCGCGGCTGCCCTCGGAGAAGGCCCCCGGGTAGTACATGACCTCGTCGCCGTCGAGCACGGACAGGGCCGTGTCCAGGTGGTAGTAGCGCGGGTCGACCAGGTCGAGACCGATGACCGGTCGGCCGAAGAACTCCTGGGCCTCGTCGTGCGAGAGCGGGCTGGAGCGGAAGCCCCGGCCGGCCAGGATGTAGGTGGCGGTGACGGCGAAGTCGCCCTCGCCCTCGTTGACGTGGGACGGCTCGTGGACGTCCTGGAAGCCGTGCCCGCGGAACCAGTCGAGGTGGATCTCCGCCTCGGCGGCCCGCTCGGGGTAGGCGAACCGCGCGCCCAGCACCCGGCCGTCGACGACGAGGGCGCCGTTCGCCGCGAAGACCATGTCGGGCAGTCCGCGGTCGGGGACGAGCGTCTCGACGGTGTGGCCGAGGGCCAGGTAGCGGTCGCGGAGGTCCTCCCACTGGGCCATGGCCAGGGGCAGGTCCACCGGTTTCGTGGGGTCCATCCACGGGTTGATGGAGTACGTGACCTTGAAGTGCGCGGGTGGGCACATCAGGTAGCGCCGGGGTGTGGCGTCTCTGTGCAATGAAGGCTCCTCACGGTGATGAGAAGAGAATCGTCTCTCCTCGGCGGGAACCGCGCAGTGAACTGATTGGGTGGTTTCCCGAACGGCTGAAAGACGAGCGGTTCACGGTTGATAAGTTGCCGAAATGAGCTCCAGTCCCCTCCCTGCTCCCGACGCCGCCGCCGGCACCGGCCCCGCCGCCGCCCCCCGGCCCCCGGACGCCACGCGCCGCAGCGACCGCTCGCGGCGGGCCATCCTGGACGCGGCGCTCGATCTGGTGGGGGAGGTCGGCTACAACAAGCTGACCATCGAGGCCATCGCCGCCCGCGCCGGAGTCGGCAAGCAGACCATCTACCGCTGGTGGTCGTCGAAGGCCGCGGTCCTGCTGGACGCCTCGCTCGCGCTCGCCGGGGACGCGCAGCCCGAGGGGGCGTGGGGCTTCCCCGACACCGGGGACCTGGCCGCCGACCTGAAGTCCGTCATGCGGGCGACGGTGGACGAGTTCGCCGACGAGCGGTACGCGGCCCCCGTGCGCGCCCTGACGGCGGCCGGCGCCACCGATCCCGAACTCGGGGCGCGCTTCACCGAACGGCTGCTGGAACCCCAGCTCGCGCTGTACGAGGAGCGGTTGCGGTCGGCCCGCGAGGCCGGGCAGCTCCCGCCGGACACCGATCTGCGGCTGACCGTGGAGATGCTGGTCGGACCGCTGACGTACCGCTGGCTGATGCGCACGGCGCCGCTCACGCACGCGTACGCGGAGGCGCTGGTGGACGCGGTGCTGGGCGGGGCCGGGGTGGGGTGGGATAAGTCATGACCCCCTGATGGCCGAGAACATATGGCCGATTTCTGTGGTTATGTGGGAGCCCTGGTCGGGGGGTGCGGTCACCCGGCGACCAGGATGGTGGGAACATGTGAGGGTCTACCGGGGCAACGGTGTAGGTGAGGGGATAGATGGGGTCTGAGTCGGGCCGCGTCAAACGCGGCGAGCAGAGCAGGATTTCCCAGTGGCTGCGCCGCAAGCCCAAACCCGACGCCGAGGACCCCGCACGAGAACGCGAAGCCCTGCTGCTGGCCGTCGCCGCGGCGGGTCTGCCGATCTCACCCGCCGCACATCCGGCCGGTTATCGGTGTTCGTGCGACCGGATCGGCTGTCCGACGCCCGCGCGACACCCCATCTCCTTCGCCTGGCAGACGCAGTCCACGACGGACCGCGCACAGGTCGAACGCTGGGCCCGCAACCAGCCCGCGGCCAACTTCATCACCGCGACCGGCATGGTCCACGACGTCCTGGACGTCCCCCTGGAAGCCGGCCACAGCGCGCTGGACCGCCTGCTGTCCGCCGGCATCGAGGTCGGGCCGGTAGCCGAGTCCGGCGGTACGGGCGACCAGGCCCGGATGCTCTTCTTCACCGCGACCCGGGGTACCCCCGAGGACGAGGACGAGTGGTGGCCCTGCGAACTGGACTGCCACCCCGAGACGATGGACGAGCACCCCGGACTGCGCTGGCACTGCCGGGGCAGCTACGTACTGGTGCCGCCGGCCGCACTGCCGGGGGACCTCGCGGTGACCTGGCTCCGCGGCATGGAGCATCCGCTCGTCGATCCGCTGACCCTGCTGGAAACCCTCACGGACGCGTGCGCCACCTACGCCGGAGCCTCGGACCGCGCCCCCGCCACGGTCGCCTGGCCCCTGGGCCGCTGAGCACCTTCAGCCTCGCCGGCGTTTGAGGCGCGGGGGTCCGGGGGCCGGCCCCCGGCAGCGGCGCCGCACCTTGCCCTGGCCGCTGCGCGGGGCGGAGTTCCCCTACCCGCCCTTCGCCCGTTCCCCGGGCGCTGCCCGGACCCGCCCTGGGGCTCCGCCCCAGACCCCGGTCCTCAAACGCCGGACGGCTGAAAAGACCCGACGCCAGCGAAGCTGGACGTACCGGCTGACGCCCGCCAAAATCCAGCCCCGCCGGCGTTTGAGGACCGGGTCCGGGCAGCGCCCGGGCAGCCCCGCGCAGCGGATCCCCGCCCGCCGGCTCCGTCAGTGGATCTGGGTGACGATCACGTCGAGGGACCAGGCCTTGCCCGGCTTGGCCGGGGCCTCGGCCTCCACCGTGAAGCCCAGGTCGCGCAGGGCCGTCACCAGCTCCGCCGGGGACGCGGGGACCGCGCCCGCCGACAGGAGGTCGCGGACCAGGCGGCCCTTGGTGGCCTTGTTGAAGTGGCTCACCACCGACCGCTTCTCGACGCCGTCGACCATCTGGGAGTGCAGGACCCGGACCGTGGCCGTGCGCCCCGCCACCTCACCCTTCGGCTTCCACGCGGAGGCGTACGCCGAGGACCGCAGGTCCAGGACCAGCCCCTGTCCCGCCGCCTCCGGCATCACCGAGGCCATCGGTTCGCGCCAGAACGCGCCCAGCGCCCCCAGCCCCGGCAGCTTCACGCCCATCGAGCAGCGGTAGGAGGGGATGCGGTCCGCGATCCCGACCGCTCCCCACAGGCCCGAGAAGACCAGCAGGGATTCCGCGGCCAGCGACGCCGCCGCCGGCGTGAGGGTCGACAGGCCCAGCGCGTCGTAGAGGACGCCCGTGTAGATCTCGCCGGCCGGGCGGGCGACCGCCGTCCGCAGCTCCGCGTTCTTGGCGACCTCACCGCGCAGGCCCTCGCTCAGGCCGAGCACCTCGCGGGCCTTCAGCTCGTCGCCCACGCACAGCTCGACCAGCTCCTCCAGCACTGCGGCGCGGGCCGCGGCCAGCCCCGGCAGCGAGAGCGTCTCCGGCTTCAGCGGTGCGCCGGAGCCGCCGGCGGCCTTTCCTTCGGACGGCGGCAGCAGGACGAGCACGGTGGTTCTCCTTCGGACGGGCACGGCACAGCGGCGGGGGTGCGGCCCCCGACCAGGGTAGACGGCTCACCGCGCCGCCCGGGCCCACCGGCCATAGGCTCGGCTCATGCCACGCCGTCATATGATCATGACCGGCGCAGACGGGGCTGCTCTGCGGGCCGCGCTGCGTGAACTGCGGACGAAGCTGGAGGTGCCGGAGGAGTTCCCGGCGCCCGTACTCGCCGAGGCCGAGCGGGCGGTGCGCACCCCCCGCCTGCCGGACTTCGACGCCACCGACATCCCCTTCTTCACGATCGATCCGCCGGCCTCGCGCGATCTGGACCAGGCCATGCACCTGGCGAAGCGCCCCTCCGGCGGTTACCGGGTCCACTACGCCATTGCCGACGTCGCCGCCTACGTCACCCCCGGCGGCGCCCTCGACGCCGAGGCCCACCGCCGGGTCACCACCCTCTACTTCCCCGACGAGAAGGTCCCCCTGCACCCGGCAGTGCTCTCGGAGGGCGCGGCCAGCCTGCTCCCCGACCAGACCTGCCCGGCCCTGCTGTGGCGGCTCGACCTGGACGCCGAGGGGCGGGTGGAGGGGACGGAGGTGCGCCGTGCGCTCGTGCGCAGCCGGGCCAAGCTCGACTACGACGGCGTGCAGAAGTCCATCGACGGCGGCACCGCCGAGGAGCCGCTGGCCCTGCTGAAGGACATCGGACGGCTGCGCGAGGCCTTGGAGGCGGAGCGCGGGGGGATCTCGCTGAACGTGCCCGAGCAGGAGATCGTCGAGCACGAGGGCTCGTACAGCCTGGTCTACCGGGCTCCGCTGCCGGCCGACGGCTGGAACGCGCAGATCTCCCTGATGACCGGCATGGCGGCCGCCGAGCTGATGCTCACCGCCGGGACCGGGATCCTACGGACCCTGCCGACGGCCCCCGACGGAGCCGTCGGGCGGCTGCGCCGGGCGGCGAAGGCCCTGCGGATCGAGTGGCCGCACCACGTCCCGTACGCGGAGCTCGTGCGCGGGCTCGATCCGCACCGGCCCGCCCACGCCGCCTTCCTCCAGGAGTGCACGGCCCTGCTGCGCGGCGCCGGTTACACCGTCTTCACCGGCGGCCGGACCCCGGACCCCGTCCTGCACGCCGCGGTCGCGGCCCCGTACGCCCACTGCACCGCGCCGCTGCGCCGGCTCGTCGACCGGTACACGGGCGAGCTGTGCGTGGCGGCCGTCGCCGGGACCGAACCCCCGGGGTGGGCGCTGGAGGCGCTCGACGCCCTGCCGAAGGAGATGTCGGACGGGACCCGGCTGGCGAACTCGGCGGAGCGGGAGTCCGTGGACCTGGTGGAGGCGGCGCTGCTCAAGGACCGCGTCGGGGAGACCTTCGAGGCGACGGTCATCGACGTCAAGGACCAGGAGCCGCTGGTCGGCACGGTCCACCTGGAGGAGCCGGCGGTGATCGGCCGCGTGGAGTCCACGGCGCAGGAGCTGCCGCTGGGTGACCGGATCAGGGTCAGGCTGACGGAGGCGGACCCGGGGCGGGCGAAGGTGCTCTTCGCGCCGGCCTAGCGGGTGTGTCGGGGCGGGGCGTCGCCGGGCGACGCCCCGCCCCTGTTTCCGGGCTGGCCGAGAGGGCCCAGGTCAGCGGTGGCGGAGCCAGAAGCCGACGGCGTTCAGGTGCGTGGGTTCGATGGACCAGGGGCCGGGAGCGTTGATGATCAGGAGGCGCGGGCTCAGGGGGAGCGTGGCGATGCCCCGGCCGCGGTCCGGGCGGTGGAAGACGCGCTCGCGGTTGTCGTTGTTCCGGACGGCGTGCACCTCCATGTGGCCCCGCTCTTCCTCCTCCTTCCCGAGGTTCCTGACCTTGATGTCGAGGAGGTCGTGGCTGTGGGCCAGTACGTCCGGCCCGCGCCCCTCGACCCTGTCGACGAGCTCGGGTACGACCGTCACGGGCCGCAGGGTGAGCGTCCAGGCGCACCGCGTGTGCACCTCCAGCCGCACCGGGAAGTCGCCGAGGTTGCGGAAGACGGTCCGGCCGGAGAGATCGTCGATCCGGCTGGCCATGATGTCCGTCCTCCTGCGGCCCTCGGGCTTCAGGAGGGTGACCTTCACGTACCCGGCTCCCTCCTTGACCAGGTCGACCACCACGAAGCCGCGCGGGAGCGGGATGTCGACCTCCACGATGCCGGGGCCCAGGCCGGACCGGCGGATCGTCGGGAACTCCTTCCCGAACTCGAAGGGGAGCGCGTTGAGCCGCCCCTCCGGCGCCGGGTCCGGCGCGACCGGCACCGGCAGCGGCGGCGGGGGCGGGAGCCGGTCGGGGAACGGCGCCGGGGCGGGGAGCTCCTCGTCCGGCACCGTGAAGCCGAGTCGGTGGCCAGGCCCGGCAGCCCGGACGCGTAGCCCTGTCCCACCGCACGGAACTTCCATCCCCCGTCCCTGCGGTAGAACTCGCCCAGCAGGATCGCGGTCTCCGTCGTCGCCCCCTCCACGGCGTACAGCGCGAGCTGCTCCCCCGTGGCCGCGCCGACCGCCCGCAGGTACAGGTTCTCGACCTCCCCGAAGGTCCCGCCGTCGCAGGACGCCGCGACCACGATCCGCTCCACGCACGGCTCGACGCGGCCGGGATCGATCTCCAGCCAGTCCGCGGTCACCCCGCCCTCGCCCCGGGCGTCGCCCAACAGCCGTACGGCGCTCGCCGCGTGCTCGGGCTGGTTGTAGAACACCAGGTCACCCCGGCCCCTGACCTTGCCGTCCGCCCCGACCAGCAGCGCGGCCGCGTCGACAGCGGGCGAGCCGGGCCCGTCGTCGCGGTGGACGACGGCGACGCGCATCGACTCGCCGCTGAGCGGAAGGTTTCCCCCTTGATGGTCTCCGTCATGCACGCATCCTGACATCACGGCCCGGCCCGCCGGCAGGTGCGGCGGACCGGATCCGCTGCGGGACCGCTCTGGCCATTGCGCCCCACCGCCTGGCATCATCGGCCGACCGCGCGGCATCACCGGCCGCGCAACAGCGGGGAGAGGGACCGGACATGGGATCGGTCGACACCTTCGACGTATGCACCGTGCCTGCCGCCGCCACGGGCAGCAGATCGGCCCGCCGCCGCCCGCCGGCCGCCGCGCTGAGGCCGCTGATCATCAACTACACGGGCTTCCACACCGAGTTCACCGCCCCGAGGCGCCGCCTGGAGCTGCCCACCGGCTGCGTGACCCTGGTCTTCAGCTTCTCCGAGGGCCTGTGGGTCTCCCGTACGGAGGACCTCGCCGGCGCCCGACTGCGGCCCGCCGCCCGGGCGATGATCAGCGGACCGCGCACGGTGCCGGCGATCGGCGTGCACTCGGGGGTCGTGCACGGGCTGGAGGTGAACATGACCCCGCAGGGCTGCCACCGGCTGTTCGGCATCCCGATGTGGCACTTCGAGGACGCCCACGTGGACCTGGTGGAGGTGCTCGGACGGCAGGGCCGCGACCTCACCGAACGGCTCCAGGCGCTCCCCTCGTGGACGGAGCGGTTCGCACTGCTCGACGCACTGTTCTGCGCGCGCCTCGACGGCGGACCCTCCCCGGCGCCCGAGGTCGACGGAGCCCTCGCCGGGCTCTGGGCGAACACCCGCTCCCTGACCCGGGTGAGCGCCGCGACGGGGTGGAGCGCCCGTACCGTACGGGCGCGGTTCCGCGAGCAGGTGGGCCTGTCCCCCAAGGCCATGGCCCGGGTGTTCCGGCTGCAGCACGCGCTGCGGATGCTGGCGGCGGGGACGGCGGCCGCGCAGGTGGCGGCGGCGTGCGGCTATCACGACCAGGCGCACCTGAGCCGCGAGGTGAAGGCGATGACGGGGCTGCCCCCGTCCCGGTTCGTCCTGCTGCGGGGCGGGCTGGCGCCCGGTTCGGCACTGGACCGGATGGCGGGCCGCGTCAGCAGCGTGATGCTGACGGGCTAGGCCGGCCATCGGCACCGCAAGATCCCTGCCTTCGCCTGATCCCTGCCTTCACCGGATCCCGGCCTTCACCGGATCGCGACCCGGGGCGCGCCTCGGATCGCGTCCCGGGTCGCAGCCGGACCGTACCGTCCGGCGGCGGCTCCCCCGTTGGAATTCCGCCGGACCCCGACGACGGGCGTCGGCTCCCGTCGTCGAGCGGTTCGCCCGCCCAGGGCTGAGGACCCCCGTACCCCAGCCCCCGAGCGAGCGCTCCGCCCCCCCCTGGTCCTGCACCTGGAGCCTGCCGCCGTGACGGCATTGCGGCTCCTCCCCCTTCCGTCGCCGCCCACCGGCCCGGCCACTCAGTCGGCTAGACGCTGCGCGCCGAGCGATTGAGTGCCGATCTATCTAGTGCGCTAGACGGCTGGACGAAGATACGCCGCCGCACGCATGCCCTGTCAAGGTCCCGCGGGGCGCCCTGGGGGCAATATGGCGTGGGTCACATTCCACTGGGTCCGCTAGCTGGGTAGACGCAGTTCGTTGCACTGTGTGGCGAAAGCCATCTAGGCAGGTAGATAATGTTGGCGATGATTTAGTACTGGACTATGAGATCCAGCAGCAGACGGGAGCGATGACGGTGATGGGTGAGGAGACCCCCACCGGCCGGCGGGACACCATGGGTGACCGCCTCGGCTTCTTGATCGAGACGATCCATCCTGCGGGCCGCGGTCCGTACACGTACCAGGAGATCGCCGAGGGCACCAAGAAGCTGTCCGGCCCCTCCGTCTCGCACGGCACCGTCCAGACCATCCGCCTGAACAACAACCCGAACCCGGGCATCGACTCGATCCGCGCCATCGCCAACTTCTTCGGCGTCACCGTCGGATACCTGGCCGACGGAGAGAACGCCCAGGCGATCGAGCAGCGGATCGAGGAGCGGATCGCGCGGCTGCGCGAGGAGATGGGCAAGGCCGCGGCGGCCGACGAGTTCGCCCAGGTCCTGGAGGACGAACAGGTCAAGGCCGCGGCCTTCCGCCTGAGCGGGCTGTCCGCCGGTTCCATGCGTTCCGTCACCGGCTTGATCAAGCAGCTCCGGAAGGCCGAAGGGCTTCCGGATGTGAAGCCCCGCCGTCGCCGCGGCAAGGAGTCCTAGGAGGGCGTCCTGCCGGTCGGGCCGGGCACCCCTAGGCGCGAATCAGCCACGCGCCGCAGCCTGTCAGCCGTATTCCGGCCACCCGTACGCCCTCAGTAAGCCCCTGGTGCGCTTCCGGTTACTCTCAAACCCGATCGGGTGTGCGGACTGGAGCGACGACGGGCGGGGAGGGCGACCATGCGCTGGTGGAAGCGCGCCGACGCGGAATGCGCCGCCGTCGCCGACCGGCTCGTCATCCCCCGGCCGTTCGACCTCGAAGCCTTCTGCGAGGGGATCGCCGCGCAGCGCGGCCGGCCGCTGATCCTGCTGCCCCTCGACGGGCCCCCCGACCCGGCCCTGCCCTGCGGGATCTGGCTCGGACTGGACGTCGCCGACCTCGTCTTCTACGACGCCGTCGCGGCCGAGATCCTCAAGGTCCAGATCGTCCTCCACGAGATCTCGCACATGCTGCTCGGCCACGTCGCTCCCGAACTGGACATCCCCGAACAGCCGTCGGACCGGGAGATCGCCCGGGCCTCCGAGCACTTCCAGCGCCTGCTGACGCGTACGCACACGGCCGTCTCCGGGATCGACCGCCCCGAGCTGCCCGTGGCCTCGATCATCCGCAGCGAGGCGGCCCGGATCCGCAACGTGGCCCGCATGACCGAATCGATCGACGAGGAACTCGGCCTCGACATCGACCGCCTGGCGCACCTCATGGGGCGGAGCAAGTTCGCCAGCCCGCAGGAGCGGCAGGCCGAGACGCTGGCCACGCTCATCCACGAGCGGGCCGGCCGCTACAACACGACGCAGTCGACCTCCAGTGACAGCGAGGCCGAGGACCGTCTCGTACGCCTCCATGACGCCCTCGGGCACCCCGTTCGAAACACGTGGTCGTGAAGTGAAACACCTCGAAATCGCCATCCTGGTCATGCTCTGGACGGTGACGGTCTGGCGCGCTCCCTCCGCCGTCCGGTCGGTCAAGCAGCGGGCCCTGTGGACGGCGTTCGCCGCCCTGACCGTCTCCATGACGCTCCGCCTCCCCGGCGTGATGCGCACCCTGGACGACTGGGCGGGCGTCAACAACCTCTCCACCCTCGTCAAGCACTGGCTGGGCATGATCGCGGCCGGCGCGGTCGTCGACTTCGTCGTCGCCATCGCCCGCCCGGAGACCGGCCGCCGGCTGCGGGCCCGCCACTACGCCGCCCTGACCGCGATGACGGCCATGGGGGTGCTCTTCGCGTTCTTCGTCCCGCGGCCCCACGAGATGACCGACTTCTTCGAGGAGACCGCCGGCAACGGCTGGGCCACGGCCTACTACCTCCTCTTCGTCGTCTACCTCGGCATCGCCATGGCCACCGCCACCTGGCTGTTCTGGGGCAGCGCCCGGCACGCCAGCGCCCTGTGGCTGCGGACCGGCGTCCGCCTCATGGGCATCGGAACCGCCGTCGGCGTGCTCTACACGCTGCTGCGGGCCGGGTACATCGCGACCCGCCTCGCGGGCCTCACGGACGACACCAGCGACATCGCCGTCGACAACGTCACCGACGCCCTGAAGTACCTGGCGATCGGCTTCATCCTGATCGGGAGCAGCATCCCCGCCTTCGGCGTGGCCTGGCGCACCGTCCAGGACGGCCGCCACCACCGGCAGCTCCAGCCGCTCTGGCAGGACCTGACCGCGGTCACCCCCGACATCGTCCTGAAGACCGGCCTCCTGCGCAGCCCGCGGCTGCGGCTGTACCGGCGGGTGATCGAGATCCGCGACGCCGCCCTGACCCTGGACGCCTACACCGCCAACGACGTCCGCGAGCGCGCGCAACGCGCCGCCCTGGCGGCCGGCTTCGACCCGGCGACGAGCCCGGCGGCCGAAGCGCTCTGGATGCGGGCGGCCCGCGAGGGCAAGGCCCGCGGGGTCCTGCCGCTGCGCGGCACCCAGGAGCCCGCGGCCACCGTCGGCATCGACGACCTCGACTTCGGCACCGAAGTGCTGCGCCTCATCCAGCTCGCCCGGATCTACCACTCCGCCGTGGCCGACGAGTTCCTCACCACGACCAGCCAGGAGGCCACGGCGTGACCGCCACGCTCACCCAGCCCACCGAGTCCCGATCCGCCCGCCTGATCACCGACGGGCTCGATCCCAAGACCTGGATCATCGCCGACACCCTCCTGATCGGCTGGCACACCGCCGGCCTCGCCGGGATCGGCTGGGGGCTCCTGGGCTGCCTGTTCGCCGCCGTCATCCCGCTCGCCTTCATCAAGTACGGCATCCGGCGCGGCCGCTGGGCCGACCGGCACGTCGGCCAGCGGCAACAGCGCATCGTCGTGATGGTGTTCATCATCGGCTCGGTCGCCACCGGCATCCTGCTGATGGCGCTCCTCGGCTCCCCCCGCACGATGATCGCGCTGATCGCGGCCATGCTGGTCACCCTCGCGGCCCTGCTCGCCGTGACCCCCGCCTGGAAGATCAGCGTGCACGCGGCCGTCTCCTCCGGGAGCGTCGCCATGCTCGCCATGACCTACGGGCCCTGGCTGCTGCTCGCGTACCCGCTGGTCGCCGTCGTCGGCTGGTCCCGGGTCGAGCTGAAGGACCACACCCTCGCCCAGGTTCTCGCGGGCACCGCGGTGGGCGCGGCCGTGGCGGCCACCACCTTCGGGCTGATCCGCTAGGGCCTCTCCCCCGCACCTCCCCCGTCCCGTCCGTCCCGCCCGTCCCGTCGGCGGCGTCGTTTTCCAGCCGTGCCGTTTTCGACAAGACAAGCGCGCACCGGCTTGTCACGCTCGGCGCACACCGTCGGCACGGCGGCGGCCCGTCACGGGGGTGCGGGCTGCCGCAGTGCCGCGACCAGCACACGGGGCTCGTCCGCGTGGAAGCGGATCACGCGGGCTTCGGCCCGGGCGCCGAGCGGGCGGCGGAAGGCGAGCGGGCGGGTCAGTTCGACGGTGACGGTGGTCTGGCTGCCGACGATCAGGTCGAGCACCCCGTCCTCGGAGAGGGTGACGAGACGCCCCTCGGGGTAGCGCCGGTCCACCCGGACCGAGGCCACCGCGTCCGGCGGGACGGTCAGGTCGAAGAGGGCTCCGTAGCGGATGCGCAGGGTCCCGTCGGGCCGTACGACGTGCGGCCGGGTCACGCAGGCGGCGTGCAGGGCGAGCATCAGCAGCACCCCGTACACGTCGAGGACGAGCACCACCCGGTGCACGGCCGGCCAGGGGATCAGGACGGCCAGCGCCACCGTCTCGATCAGCGACACGAAGACCAGGCCGTACATCATGGCCGTCTGCGGTCCGGTGTACGGGGCCGCGTGGTCTCCGGGGCGCACCCCGTGCGGCGGCCGCCGCAGCGCCCAACGGCCCAGCGCGGCGGACGCGCGCAGCTCGTGCAGCACGAGGCGGCGCACGGGCTCGGGCACCACGGCCCGTACGGCCTCGCGGCGGGCCGCGGCGGGGTCGGCGCCGCGGGCGCGGGCAGCGGCGTACAGGGAGTACAGGACGCGGGCCTCCAGGAGGAGGATCCCCAGCACCATCACCTCGGCGACGGCGAGGACCCAGCCGGGCGGGCGCACTCCGGCGGCCACGCACACCACCAGCGCCAGCTCCATGGGGAGCACGGCGGCCACCCCGATCCGTGCCGCGCGTATCGCGCTCATTCCCGGCCCCTCTTCGTCTGCGGGTCCGTCTGCGTGTCCGTCTGGGTGTCCGTCTGCGTGTCCGTCTGCGTCTTCGTCTGCGCGGCCCACGTGTCCGTGAAGGCCTCCACCACCCGGCGGACGACCTCCGCCTGCGCCGGTGCGTACTCGGCGAGCAGGGCCTCCAGGAAGCCGGGCAGCTGCTGCGGCCCGCCGGCCCCCTCCGTGGCCGCCGTCGCCGTCTCCGTCGCCATCACCGCGAACGCCTCGGCGGGCACCGCGGCCACCAGTTCCGCGGCGAGCGGCCCGATCCGGGGATCGTCCCCGTCCGCGTCGGCGAGCTCGTCGAGCCGCTCGTACAGCGCGAGCACGGCCGGATCGGCGGCGACCGTGCCGAGCACGGCGTAGAGCTCCTCCCCCACGGCGCCCGAGGCGTCCAGCAGGCTCAGGTGCTCGCGGTCGAGCGCGGCCGACGGCGAGGTCGTCGCGGGCGCCTTGGCGAGCAGCTCCGCGAGTGCGGGCGAGACCGGCTCGGCCTCCCCGGGCGGGGCGGCGAGCAGGACGGCGAGGCGCCGTCTGCGCTCGGCCAGTTCGGCCTGCTGGCGGGCGAGGTCGGCGTCGAGCTCGGCCAGTACCTCGGCCAGTTCGCGCCCCGCGTCGTCCGCGAGCACGTCGCGCACCTCGTCGAGGCTCAGCCCGAGCTCGGTCAGCCGGCGCACCCGGGCCAGCCGGACGGCGTCGCGCACGCTGTAGGCGCGGTAGCCGTTGGGGCGCCGGTCCGGCTCGGGGAGCAGGCCGACGTGGTGGTAGTGCCGGATCGCCCGGGTGGTGACCCCGACGAGCGCGGCGATCTCTCCGATCCGCATGGGTTCCAGTAGAAACCCTGCCGTTGCGTCAAGGTCAAGCCGTGATGACGCAGCCGGTACGATGGGCGGCACGACAGACGAGTCGGCCGGGCGGCCGCGTCGGGATCCCCGGATCCCGCCGAGGAACGTCCGGGCTCCACAGGGCAGGGTGGTGGCTAACGGCCACCCGGGGTGACCCGCGGGACAGTGCCACAGAAAACAGACCGCCTGGGGCTTCGGCCCCCGGTAAGGGTGAAACGGTGGTGTAAGAGACCACCAGCGCCTGAGGCGACTCAGGCGGCTAGGTAAACCCCACCCGGAGCAAGGTCAAGAGGGGTCGTTCTCGGACGGCCCTGCGCGAACGTTCGAGGGCTGCTCGCCCGAGTTCGCGGGTAGACCGCACGAGGCCGGCGGCAACGCCGGTCCTAGATGGATGGCCGTCTCCCCGGCGACCGCGAGGTCACCGGGTGACAGAACCCGGCGTACAGGCCGGCTCGTCTGTCCTTCTCACCCCGACCGAGGCATGTGCCCGGGTCGGGGCGACAGGCCGCGACGAATGGCCCCTCCACGGAGGGGCCATCGGCGTTTTCGGCTGCCGCGGCGTGCGCGCGGTCGCCGCGGACTGGCATCGGGGCATCGCCGAGATGCTCGCCCTCTTCCTACTCGGCCTCCCCGTCGGCCTCGTCGGCCTCGTCCTCGTCGGCCCCGTCCTCGGCCGCCTGCTCCACCATCCGCTCGATGTCCGCGTCGATCCGCCGAAGCTCGTCGACCACGATCCCCCACGCCCGGCCGCGCAACTCCTCCGGCACCTCGTCGTCGATGAACGCCGCGAGCCGGGACACCTCCGAGCGGGCCCCTTCCTCGTCGGCCTCGGTCGGGATGTTCATCACGTGCCACACCAACCGGCCCACCGCCAGCGCGCCGCGGCCCACGGCCCCGAGCACCGCCCCGAAATCAGGCACTGCCCCCTCCTTGCCCCTCGACATGGTGTTGGTGACGCCTGTGGCGCCCCGTGCTTCCTACACGGCCCCGCGCCGGACGACAACTGCACGCCGCCGCCGAGGAGTTCCGCGCAGCGCGCTGTCGCGGGCGGACGGCCCCCGCCAGACCCTCGGGTTCGGCGGCTGGGGCAAGGCCGTACCCGGCGTCAGGCCTCCCAGTGGGCCCCGTAGCGGGGCCGGTAGGGCTCGACGGGCGTCTCCGGGTCGTGCAGTGCGGCGCGGCAGGCCGCACGGGACCGGGCGCGGGCGGCTCGTTCCGCGAGGCGGGCGGGTTCGGAGAGGGAGCCCCCGAAGGCGCAGCAGTACCTCCAGCTGTCGAAGGCGCGGCGGACCTCCCGCGGCTGCGGGCGGCGGCCCTCCTTCGCCGCGGTGCGGAGCTCGGCGGCGGAGTACCTCAGGCTGCGCAGGTCCACCCGGCGCCAGGGGCCGTCGTACGGGCGCAGGCCGAGGATGTCGAGCTCCTCGCGCCGCCGTGCGGCGAACGGGGTGCGCGGGGCGGGGACGTGATGGGCGGTGCGGGACACGGAGAGCCTCCAGTCGCACCCCAGGACCTTCCTGGGGGTGCTACCGGAAGCCGGACGGGTACGGCGGCACGGGCGCTCCCTCCTGCTCCAGCGCTCGGGTGACCCCTTTCTAGCAACTGGTGGCTCGCCGCCGCCCGGGGATTACGGAAGGCCCCCCGCCCGGTCGGGGCGGGGGGCCTAGGCCGGGCGCGGTGGCTCAGCGCAGGTGGGACGTGTCGTTCAGGAGGCGGACCGAGGCGTTGCCGTCGGCGTAGTAGGCGACCGCCGACAGGGAGGCCGCCGACAGCTCCATGCGGAACAGCGCCTCCGGCGGGGCGCCCAGCGCCAGCCGGACCAGGATCTTGACCGGCGTCACGTGCGAGACCAGCAGGACCGTGCGCCCCGCGTGCTCGGCGAGCAGCCGGTCCCGGGTCGCCGAGATCCGGCGGGTGGCCGAGGCGAAGCTCTCGCCGCCGCCCGTGGGGGCGGCCTTCGGGGAGTCCAGCCACGCCTGGAGGTCCTCCGGGTGGCGCTCGCGCGCCTCCGCGAAGGTCAGCCCCTCCCACGCCCCGAAGTCGACCTCGCGCAGCCCCTCTTCGACCGTGACGGTGAGCCCGAGCCGGTCGGCGACGGCCTGCGCGGTCTCCCGGCAGCGGCGCAGCGGAGAGCTGATCACCGTCTCGATGGTGCCGCGCGCGGCGAGCGACTCCGCGACGGCGGCGGCCTGGCGGCGGCCCGCCTCGGAGAGCTCCGGGTCGCTGCCGCCGCTGCCGGAGAACCGCTTCTGCGGGGTCAGTGCGGTCTCTCCGTGCCGCAGCAGCACGAAGGTGGCCGGGGGCCCCATGTCGGGTCCCCAGCCCTGCCCTGCGGGGGCGGCCGCGGGCGCGGCGCCGGTGATCGTGGGCGCTGCCGTGCCCGGCCCGGAAGCCGGGGCCGGCGAGCCCGCCGGGGCCGCCTCGTCGGCGAGGTCCGCGGGGTCGGCGAACAGGGTGCCGGCCCCGGCCTGCGCGGAGCCGGCCCGGGCAGCCGCAGCGGTGCCTGCACGGGTCCGCGTACCACCGCCGGAGGCGAGGGCTGCACGGACGGCCGCAGCGCCCGCTGCGGCGTCGCCCACGGGGCCCGCCGGCGGCGGGGTCGCCAGGGTGCGGGCCGCGGAGGCGTCCAGGGCGGCCGAGGAGTTCGCGGGCTCCCACTGCTCGCCCCGCTTGCCCGCGTCCATCGCCTCGTTCGCGAGCCGGTCCGCGTGCTTGTTCTTCTCGCGCGGGATCCACTCGTACGTCACCTGCGCGCGCGGCATGACCTTCGCCGCCTCCGCCGCGAGCGGCTTCATGTCCGGGTGCTTGATCTTCCAGCGGCCCGACATCTGCTCGACGACGAGCTTGGAGTCCATGCGTACGAGGACCACCGCGTCCGGGTCCAGCTCGCGGGCGGCCTTCAGCCCGGCGATGAGGCCCTTGTACTCGGCCACGTTGTTCGTCGCGACGCCGATGTACTCCGCGCGCTCGGCCAGCGTCTCGCCCGTGGCCGGGTCGAGGACGACGGAGCCGTAGCCGGCGGGCCCCGGGTTGCCCCGGGAGCCGCCGTCGGCTTCCACAACGAACTTCGGCATCAGATGCCCGAGTCGGCCATGCGGACCAGGATGCGGCCGCAGCTCTCGTGCCGGACGACCTGGTCGCGGGCGGCGGCCTTGATCTCGTTGACCTCGGCGAGGTCGAGCTCCAGGCGGCAGCCCTCGCAGCGGCGCTGCGACAGGCGGGCGGCGCCGACGCCGCCCTGCTTCACGCGGATCTTCTCGTACAGGGCGATCAGCGCGGCCGGCATGGCCGTGACGATGACCTCGCGGTCCTTGGCGATGCCCGCGACCTCGGCGTCGATCTCACCGGTGGCGGCGTCGCGGCGCGCGGTGGCGTCGACGAGCTTGGTCTCCAGCGAGGCGACCCGGTCGGTGAGCTCGGTGACGCGCTCCTGCGCACCCTCCAGGCGCTCCATGACCTCCAGGACAACGTCCTCCAGGTCACCCTGGCGCTTGGCGAGGGAGACGACCTCGCTCTGCAGGTTGGCCAGGTCGCGGGCGGAGATGCCCGCGCCCGAGTCGAGGCGGGCCTGGTCGCGGGCGGCGCGCTGGCGCACCTGGTCCACGTCCTGCTCGGCCTTGGTCTGCTCGCGGGCGGCGTCGGTGGCCTGCGTCTGGGCGGCGACGAGGAAGTCGCGCTGCTGGGCGAGGTCGCTGGTCAGCGCGTCGACCTCGGCGTGCTCGGGGAGCATCTTGCGCTTGTGGGTCAGCTGAGACAGCCGGACGTCCAGGGCCTGGACGTCGAGAAGTCGGATCTGGTCGGCGGGCTCGGCGTTCAGTTGGGGGCTCCAGGGTGAGAAGGGGATGTCACGGACGGCGCATGCGCCGTCCACGGGTCGGTGGCCGTGCGCGAGACGTGGGTCCGCAGACCCCAGCCGTTGCGCTCGGAGATGGCGTCGAGCTGGGCCGCGGCCTGCTCGCACCAGGGCCATTCGGTCGCCCAGTGGGCGGCGTCGACGAGGGCGAGCGGGCTCTGCTCGCGGGCCTCGGACACCGGGTGGTGGCGCAGGTCGGCGGTGACGTACGCGTCGACACCGGCGGCGCGTACCGGCGCGAAGAGGCTGTCGCCGGAGCCGCCGCTGACGGCGACGGTACGGATCATCGCGTCGGGGTCACCGGCCACGCGGATGCCCTGTGCGGTCGGCTGGAGCCAGGCGGCGACGCGCGCGGTGAACTCGCGCAGCGTCTCGGGGCGGTCCAGCTCGCAGAGCCGGCCCAGGCCCCGGCGGCCCTTGGGGTCGGTCGGGTCGGGGACCAGCGGGCCGGTGACGCGCAGGTCGAGGGCGCCGGCGAGGGCGTCGGAGACGCCGGGGTCGGCGGTGTCGGCGTTGGTGTGGGCGACGTGCAGCGCGATGTCGTTCTTGATCAGCGTGTGCACGACCCGGCCCTTGAAGGTGCCGGCGGCGACGGTGGTGGTGCCCCGCAGGTAGAGGGGGTGGTGGGTGACGAGCAGGTCGGCACCCAGCTTCACCGCTTCGTCGACGATCTCCTGGACGGGGTCGACGGCGAACAGGACCCGGGTGACCTCGGCGTCGGGGTCGCCGCAGACGGTGCCGACGGAGTCCCACTCCTCGGCCCGCGAGGGGGGCCACAGAGCGTCCAGCGCGGCGATGACTTCAGAGAGACGGGGCACAGGCCAAGGCTACCGTCCGTGGCGACCGGCCAGACGCTCCGAGCCCGCCCGATCACGGGCGGGTGCACGGGGCGGCCGGTGCGGCCCGCCGGGCCGCTTCAACCTGGCCTTTACTTGACCAGGAAGGTGCGCAGGTCGTCGAGGACCTTGTCGGCGGCGGTCACGCCGAGGCCCAGGTACCAGGTCTCGTCCGGGACGTCCTTGGCCTGCCCCTGCTTCACGGCCTCCAGGCCCTTCCACAGCGGGTTGTCCTCTGCGGAGTCGCGCTTGGTCTTGTCCTTGGCCCCGTAGACGCCGGTGAAGATCCAGTCGGCGGCGGCCTCGTCCATGCGCTCCGGGCTGATCTCCACCGCGAGGTCCTCGACCTGCTGGTTCTGCGGGCGCGGGATGCCGGAGTCCTTCAGGATCGTGCCGATGAAGGAGGCGCCGGCGTAGAGCCGGGTCTTGCCCGGCATGTAGCGCAGCATCGTGACGGTCGGCTTCTTCTCGCCGAGGTCCGCGCCGAGCTTCGCCGCCTTGGCCTGGTAGGCGTCGAGCTTGGCCTTGGCCTCGGCGGTCTTGTCGAGGGCGGCGGCGTTGAGGAGGTAGTTCTCCTTCCACGGGAAGCCGGGGCGGATGGAGAAGACGGTCGGGGCGATCTTCGAGAGCGCGTCGTACTTGTCCGCGGAGCGGAGCTGGCTGCCGAGGATCAGGTCGGGCTTGAGGGCGTTGATCGCTTCGAGGTTGAGGTTGTTGATGGTGCCGACGGACTTGGGCTCGCCGGCGTCCTTCTTGAGGTAGCCGGGGATGCCCTCGTCACCCTCGGTGGGCGCGTAGCCGACGGGCTGCATGCCCAGCGAGACCACGTTGTCGAGCTCGCCGACGTCGAGGACGACGACCCGCTTGGGCGCGGCCCCGATCTCGGTGGAGCCCATGGCGTGGGTGACCGTGCGCGGGAACTGCCCGGCCGCCGCGGTGGTCCCGAAGGCCGCCGTCTTCTTCGCCGCGTCGGAGAAGTCCTTGCCGCCCTGGGCGGCGGCCTTCTTCTCGGTGCCTCCGGCCGGGGCCTCCTTGCCGGGCTTCGCGGCCTTGTCGTCCTGGCCTCCGCAGGCGGTGAGGACGAGTGCGGCGGCAGCGGCCAGGGCGACGGCGGCGAGGGAGCCACCTCGGGGCGTGCGGCGTCGGAGGGACATGGAGCGTCTCCTGAGGGTGGGGAGCGGGCGAAACACCAAAAGATCAGAAAAAGCCGGTTAGGTGTACCTAACCAGGCTCCTCACCCTAAACGCCCTGATATCGCACAGCACAATCGCCTCCTCCTCCACAGCCGAATCGCCGCCCCGCCACCCGTATGTGTGAAGCGGGGATTGTCGCGTTGTCCGGAGGGAAGCGCGATCACTACGTTCCTCGGCGGAGGTATCCGCCGATGACTGCCTGTGCCATCGAGAAGACCAGCGCGACCCCGTTCACCATCGCCGCGGACGGGTCCTACGCCGCCCGGCTCGCCGGGGACGGCGAAGCGCGCTATCCGGAGCGCTGGACGCTGACCGGTCCCGAGCCGTACGCGGTGCCCCTGCCCCTCGCCCAGCCCGAGGACGCCGCCAGCGAGGTGCTGCCGCTGACCGACGGGCGGGTGCTGATCCACCGGCGGGTCGCGGAGCGGCACGCCTTCGCGCTGCTGTACCCGACGGGCGGCGGCGAAGCGGGCGCCGGGCCCCGGACCGGGGAGCTGCAGCTCGGCGCGATCCCGGCGGCCGAGGGCGTACGGGTCACCCTGCTGCCCCCGTCCCCCGACGGGCACGGGGCCTTCGCCCTGGCCGTGGGGGCCGCCTCGACCACGGTGTGGCAGGTGGCCGGGGTCCCCTTCGGGCCGGAGCGGGTCGCCCGGATCACGGGGCGCTGTTCGGGCGGGGTCTGGCTGGACCGCACGGGTCGGCTGCTGGCCCTGGACCGCGAACTGGACGGCCCCGACGGGCCGGTGACCAAGGCCGTGGCCGTGGACCTGCGGCGGGCCGGGGAGGTGTCACCGCTGCTCCAGATCGCGGAGGCCAGCAACGACCGGCTGCTGCTGGCCGACACCGACAGCGGGCTGCTGCTGATCCGTTCGGACGCGCCGGGCGAACCCCGGCTCGGCTGGGGGGTGCTGGGCAGCGCCCGCCCGGTGCGGTTCCCGGAGTGCCTGCGGGCCGTCGGGGCGACGGCGACGCCGTTCGCGGTGCAGCCGGGGCAGGTGCTGATGCCGGAGAGCTGCGGGGTGGCGCTGCGGGTGGACGAGGCCGGCGACGGTTACGGCGGTTCCGTGGCCGGGCTGGCCCTGTGGCGCCCCGCCGACCGGCACGTGTTCCGGCTCGGCGCACCGGCCGGCTGGCTCGGCGGAACGGGCCGCTGGACCCAGGAGGGCCGCCTGCACCTCCCGTACTCCACCCCCGAAGTGCCGTGCGGCCTCCTCGGGATGAACATCCCGGTCTCCCCACCGCCGCCGATCCGCCTGGACCCCATCCCGCTCCCGCCGGCCCCCGCCCGCCCGGTCCCCTTGCAGCAGGCCCCGCTGGGGTGAGCGGCTCCCGCTTCCGGGCATCTGCTATCCAGGCCCGGTGACGAACTCCAAGCCCTACGACGCGGTCCTCTGCGACCTCGACAACGTGATCCGCTTCTACGACACGGCCCATGTGACCGCGCTGGAGGCCTCGGCCGGCCTCCCCCGGGGCACGACCTCGGCCATCGCCTTCGCTCCCGCCCTGGACGGGCCGCTGCTGCTCGGGCACACCACTCCGGAGCAGTGGGTCCACGCGGTCGCGGCCGAGCTCGCGAAGGACGACAGGCTGTCCCCGGCCCGCGCGGACGAACTGGCCCGGGCCTTCGCCGGGTCGCCGTTCTCGGCCGACGGGACGGTGGTGGCGATGCTGCGCCGGGTCAGGGCGTCGGGGACGCCGCTGGTCCTGGTCACCAACGCGACCCTCGACCTGGAGGACGACCTGGAAACGCTGGGGCTGACGGACCTCGCCGATCACGTGGTCAGCAGCGCCCGGGTGGGCGTGGCCAAACCCGACCGGGAGATCTACGAGATCGCGGCCAGTCGGGCGGGTGCCGCTGTGGAGCGTTGCCTGTTCATCGACGACCGGCTGGAGAACATCGAGGCAGCCGTCGCGCTGGGCATGACCGGCGTGCACTTTCGGGAGCCGGCCGACCTGCACGAGCCATTGGCCTTCGCCCTCGCGCGGTGAATGCGGTGAGGGCCGTCCGGGCAAGCCGGTGGGGGCGGAGGGCCCGGGGGTCCGCCGCCCCCACCGGGGGTGCTCGTACAGGTCAGCCGTCGTGCTTGAGGCCGAGGACCTCCGCCGCCGCGAAGGTTTCGTTCGCGGGGCGGGAGTCGTAGTGCGGGGTGAGGAGCCCGTCGAGTTCCTCGTAGGAGAAGGACTCCTTGGTGGTGTCGAACTTCGCCGCCACCTTCGGGCGTTCCATGACGACCACGATGCCGCCGTGGACGACGAACAGCTGCCCGTTGGCCTTCGCGGAGGCCGGGGAGGCCAGGTAGCCGACCAGCGGGGAGACGTGCTCGGGGGCGAGGGCGTCGAGCTTGCCCTCCTCCGGGACCTGGAAGCCCGCGAAGACGTCCTCCGTCATGCGGGTACGGGCGCGCGGGCAGATGGCGTTGGCCGTCACCCCGTACTTGGCCAGGGCCAGGGCGGTGGACGTGGTCAGGCCCACGATGCCGCCCTTGGCCGCCGCGTAGTTGGGCTGGCCGGCCGAGCCGCCGAGGAAGGCCTCGGAGGAGGTGTTGATGATCCGGCCGTAGACCGGCCCGCCGGCCGCCTTGGAGCGTTCGCGCCAGTGCACGGAGGCGAAGTGGGTCGTGTTGAAGTGGCCCTTGAGGTGGACCCGGATGACCGAGTCCCACTCCGACTCCGACATCGAGAAGACCATCCGGTCGCGCAGGATGCCCGCGTTGTTGACCAGGATGTCGAGCTTGCCGAAGCTGTTCACCGCCAGCTCGACCAGCTCGCGCGCCTGCTCGAAGTCGGCCACGTCGCCCAGGTGCGCCACCGCCTGTCCGCCCGCGGCGCGTATCTCCGCCGCGACCTCCTCCGCCGGTGCGGCCGAGGCCTCGCCGGAGCCGTCGCGGCCGGGCTGCCCGAAGTCGTTGACGACCACGCTCGCGCCGAGCCGGGCGAGTTCGATCGCCTCGGACCGGCCGAGGCCGCGGCCCGCCCCGGTGACGATGGCGACGAGTCCCTCAAGTGGCAGTGACATCCGTACGGTTCCTCTCGAAACGGGTCAGAGTTCGATGCAGGTGCGCAGGGCCACGCCCGTACGCATCTGGTCGAGCGCGTCGTTGATCTCGGCGAGCTGCACGCGGTGCGTGATCAGGCCCGCCAGGTCCACCCGGCCGGCCCGCCACAGCGCGATGGTGCGCTCGTAGGAGCGGAGCACGTCGCCGCCGCCGTACATCGACGGCAGGATCTTCTTCTCGTCGAAGAAGAGGGAGAACATGTTGATCGAGTAGTTGTCGTCGAGCGCGCCGGCGCCGACCACGACGACGGAGCCGCCGCGGCGGGTCATGTCGTAGGCGGTCTTGGTGGTCGCGGACTTGCCGACGACCTCGAAGACGTAGTCGAAGCCCTCGCCCGCGGTGATCCGGTTCTTGGCGTCGGCGAACTCCTCCGGGGAGACCGCCTCGGTGGCGCCGAAGCGCAGCGCGGCCTCGCGCCGGGAGGCGACCGGGTCGACGGCGATGATCTGGGCCGCGCCCTGCACCTTGGCGCCCTGGATGACGGAGATGCCGACGCCGCCGCAGCCGATGACGGCGACCGAGGAACCGGCCTCCACCTTGGCGGTGTTGATGGCGGCGCCGAGGCCGGTGGTGACTCCGCAGCCGATGAGGGCGGCGATGTCGAAGGGCACGTCGTCGGGGATGGGGACGGCGCAGCCCGCCGGGACCACCATCTCCTCGGCGAAGGTGCCGGTGCCCGCGAAGCCGAAGATGCTGCTGTCGCCGCGCTGGAAGTTGGGGGTGGCCACGTTACCGAAGGCCTCCAGGCACAGGTGGCCCTGGCCGCGCTTGCAGGAGGGACAGTGCCCGCAGGGCGGGAGCCAGCAGACCAGGACCCGGTCACCGATCTTGTGGCTGGTGACCCCGTCGCCGACGTCGGTGATCACGCCGGAGCCCTCGTGGCCCGGGATGAAGGGGGCGGGCTGCGGGAGGACGCCGCTCATCGCGGAGAGGTCGGAGTGGCACAGGCCGGTGGCCTTGATGCGGATCTTGACCTTGCCGGGGCCGAAGCCCACGGCCTGCATGTCCTCGACGACTTCGAGCTTGTCCTGGCCTATCTCGCTCTGGAGTGCTGCGCGCACGGTGCGGCTCCTTCTGTATGTCTGCGGCTGCGGGGTATCTCGCGGGCTTCGGCTGCGGGCTTCGGCTGCTGCGTCCGCTCAGCCGTGTTCGACGACGGTGTCGGCGAGGACCGGGGCGTCGTCCCGGTCGGCGGCGCTCACCGTGACGAGGACGCGGCCGGGCTCCTGCCACATCCGGATCCGCAGGGTCTCGCCGGGGAAGACGATCCCGGCGAAGCGGGTGCGGTAGGCGCGGACGCGGGACACGTCGCCGTCCAGGACGGTGTCGACCACGGCCTTCAGGGTCATCCCGTACGAGCACAGGCCGTGCAGGATCGGCTGGTCGAAGCCGGCCATCTTGGCGAACTCGGGGTCCGCGTGGAGCGGGTTCCAGTCTCCGGAGAGGCGGTACAGCAGCGCCTGCTCCTCGCGGATCTTGCGCTCCTCCACCCGGTCGGGCGCCCGCTCGGGCTGCTCGGCCTTGACGGAGGGGCCGCGGTCGCCGCCGAAGCCGCCCTCACCGCGTACGAAGATCGACGCGTCGGAGGTCCACAGGGGCCCGTCGGCGTCCGCGACCTCGGTGCGCAGGACGATCACCGCCGCCTTGCCCTTGTCGTACACCGCGGCCACCGTGGCCGTGGAGGCGGCCTCACCCTTGACCGGGATGGGCCGGTGCAGCTCGATGGACTGGCTGCCGTGCAGCACGTTGGCGAGGTTGACCTCGATGCCGGGTGCGGCGAGGCCGCCCATCATGGCCATGCCGGCGCCGGCGACCGTCGCGAAGCTGGGGAGCACGTGGAGCTTGGACTCCAGGGTGTAGCGCAGCTCGTCGGGGTCGGTGGCGGCCCCGGGGTTGTTCGGGGAGGTCCCCGCGCCGAGTCCGAGGTGGTAGAGCTGGATGTCCTTGTGGTCCCAGGCGATGTTCCCCTTGCGGGGTTCGGCGGCGAGGGCCTTGGCGGCATCGATCGGCATGGGCGTGCTGCTCCCTGTGTTGGAAACACCGTCTTCGGGGCACCTGCTGTGAAGCACCGGCTGTGCAAGCGCGGTGCCTTGGAAGACCTCGGCGCGGCCGTCCGCACCGTCGGCCGCACCGAGGTCGTATGCGGGACCCGGCACTCTAGAACGCGTTCTAGGTTGCCCGGTGAAGGAATGTATAACGCACGCCCCAGCACTTGGGAAGACTCCTGACTATCTGTCAGACTCAGTTCGTCCGCGGCGCGTTGCGCGGGTACGGGATACTTCGCCCCTACCCTGGCCGGGTGGATGAGATGCCCGTTTCCCAGCGCCCTGCCCGATCCCTGCGGGTGCTCCTGGACCCGCCGAACCCGGCCCTGGCGGTCCTCCTCGGACTCCAGCCGGACATCGAGGTCGTGGCTTCACCGCTGGCCCGCCCGGCGGTGGCGCTGACGGAGTCGGTGGACCGCGTCCCGGAGCTCCTGGCCGAGGATCCGGAATGCCGGATCCTGGTGCTGACGGGCTCCGCCCATCCGGGCCTGCCGGAGGCCGCCCTCGCCGCCGGCGCGGCCGGCCTGGTCCTGCGGGACGGCCCGGTCGAGGACCTCGCGGACGGCATCCGCCGCGCGTCCCGGGGGGAATCGGTGGTGGACCCGGCGCTCCGGGCCCCGCACGCGCCGGAGACCACGTAGGGCTCGGAGGGCACGGAGATCACGTAGGGCCCGGAGGCCACTAGGGCCCGGAGGCCGCGTGGCCCCCTGGGTCCCGTGGACCGCACCGGGCATGAATCGGACGTGAACCGGGCATGCGCCCGCCCCGCGGATCCTTCCGGAGGGTCCGCGGGGCGGGCGTGTCGTGCGGCGGCCCGGGGATCAGCCGGAGGCGGCCGCCGTCCAGTCGTCGACCGTCCGCGACGGGTCCAGGGCGACGGGCAGCTTCTCCAGCCCGCGGAAGGCCGGGAAGGGCCCCTTGAGCCACTCCTCGTGCCCCGGTTCCGGGGTCGCCAGGACCATCTCGGGGAACCGGTCGAGCAGGGCCGTCAGCGCGGTCTCCAGCTCCATCCGGGCGAGCGGGGCGCCGAGGCAGTAGTGGGGTCCGTGCCCGAAGCCGAGGTGGGTGCTCTGCAGCCCCTTGCGGGTCACGTCCAGGGTGTCCGGTTCCGCGAACTTCTCCGGGTCCCGGTTGGCGGAGGAGATCGCGATCTGGACGAGGGATCCCTGCGGGATGGCCACTCCCCCGATCTCCACGTCCTCCAGGGCGTAGCGGAACGTCGAGGTCTCCACGGAGCACTCGAACCGGACGAGCTCCTCGATCGCCTGGGGCAGGAGCCCGCGGTCCTCCCGTACGAGCGCCAGCTGCTCGGGGTGGGCGAGCAGCGAGAACACCGCGTTGCCGATCTGGTACGTGGTGGTCTTGTGGCCCGCGAAGAGCAGGACCCACATCATCGAGACGAGTTCGTCGTCGGTCAGGGCCCCGTCCTCGTGCTCCGTCCGGATCAGCACGGTGAGGAAGTCGTCGGCGGGTTCCGCGCGCTTACGGGCGACCAGGCCGAGGAAGTAGTTCCGCAGCCAGTGCTCCGCCTCGGCGAGCTCGTCGCCCATGTCCTTGCTGAACCGGGAGCGCGTCACCTGCCCGAACCACTTCAGGACGTCGGTCCGCTCGTCCCCGACGATGCCGAGCAGCTCGCAGATGACCATGACGGGGAGCGGCAGGGCGAAGGCGGTCATCAGGTCGACGGGGGCGTCCGTCGGGCACTTGGCGAGCAGTTCGCCCGCGAGCTGCTCGATGCGGGGGCGCAGCAGCTTGATGTGGCGCGGGGTGAAGGCCTCGTGGGCGATGTGCCGCAGCCGGGTGTGCCGAGGGGGGTCGGCGAAGATCAGGTTGTCGTCGAGGGCGTCGCAGGTGTCCCCGAAGACCGCGTGGTAGATGTCGATGCCCTCGTGCATGTCCTTGCCGATGCGCGGATCGGCCAGCGCGAGCCGGGCGTCCTCGTACCGGGTGATGAGATACGTGTCCACCCCGTGGCGCGTGGTCAGCTTGCAGACGGGGGCCTGCTCGCGCAGCGATCGGTAGACCGGGTAGGGGCACGTGCGGTACTCCGGCGTGCCCATGGACACGGCCGCCACGGCTTCGGCTACGGGAAGGCCGACGGGAACCCCGTCACTCACTGCCACTGCGGGTTCGGTCGTCACGGCTCAGACCTCTCGTGGGGGCTCGACTGTCCAGCCACCTCACTCCCTCGGCCCGCGCCCCGCGTAACCTCCGTTACCCCGTTCGGGCCCGAAACTACGCCCGCCTGAGCGGATCGGCCGGATCCCCGAGCCGTCCCGCGGCCACCCGCGCGGTCCCCGCCCTAGGGTCCGCCTCATGCCGGACATCGCACACCTCGACCTCGCCCCGCCGGACGACGGCAGCCGCAGCAGGATCGACGTCCACCACCACTTCTGTGCCCCGGAGTGGCTGGAGTGGGCCGAAGGCCAGGGCCTGGCGCACCGGAAGGCCCTTCCGCCGTGGGCGCGCTGGGATGCCGCGGCCGCCCTGGACCTGATGGACCGGGCGGGGATCGCCACCGCCGTGCTCAAGCCGATGCTGCCGGCGCGCTACGCGACGTCCGCGCAGCTGCGCGAGGCCACGGCCATCACCCTGCGGGCGGCGGCTGAGGTCGCGGACGCGCATCCGGGCCGCTTCGCGTTCCACGCCCCGCTCTTCCTCGACGAGCCGGAGGTCGCGCGCTGGGCGCTGCGGCGCGGGCTCGACGAGCTGGGGGCGGTGGGGGTGAACGTGACGGCGAACTACGGCGGCGTCTACCTCGGCGACCCCTCCTACGACCCGCTCTTCGCCGACCTCGACGAGCGCTCCGCCGTCGTGGACACGCACCCGCACAACTTGCCGCTCCCCGGCGGGAGCGGGGGGCCGGGCGGGGCCCCTGGCGCGGGTGCCGGCGGGCCGGGCGGGGGTACGGGGCCGGGCGGGGGTACCGGGCCGGGTGCGGGGCCGGGGCCGGGTGTGCCGCCGGGTGCGGGCCCGGGGCCGGGTGGGCTGGCCGTTCCGGGGATCCCGCACTTCATGTGCGACTTCCTGCTGGACACCACACGGGCCGCACTGAACATGATCCACAAGGGCACGCTGGAGCGTTTCCCGAACCTGTCGGTGATCCTGCCGCACGCGGGCGGCTTCCTCCCCCACATCGCCACCCGGGTCCAGGCTTTCGCGGGGGCGTTCACCCCGCCCGTCGACCCGGCGATGGTCCGGGACCACCTGCTCCGCTTCTACTACGACACAGCCGGGCCGATGTCCCCGGCGGGGACCCTGCTGGCGATGGCATCGCCCGACCGCATCCTCTTCGGCAGCGACTGGCCGGCGTGCCCGGCGGAGATGGTCGCGGACATCGCCCTGCCGGCGCTGGCGGGCGACCCCGCGCTGAGTGCTGCGCAGCGGCGGGCGATCAACCGGGACAACGCGGTGCGCTTGATGCCGGCTCTGGCCGCCTCGACTCCGGCGCCGGTCCGCACCTGAGGCACGCTGCCCGAGCATCCCGCCCGCTGCGCGGGGCCGAGTCCCCTACCCGCCCTTCGCCCGTTCCCCGGGCGCTGCCCGGACCCGCCCGGGGGCTCCGCCCCAGACCCCGGTCCTCAAACGCCGGACGGCTGAAAGAACACGGGACGGCTGAAGTACCCGCCCACGGGTCCGGAATCGGCCCGGGTCGGGGACGGGGGCGGGGTGGGGTGTCGGCCGGGACGTAAAGCGTGATTTGTGGCGCGCGAGCAGGCTTCGCCTTGTCGGAGTAGAGCAGGGGGCGCCTAAATCATGCAGTCCAGGCGGACACCCCACCTCGCCCCCGGCACCGACCCACCGCAGCCAGCACCTCACCCCGCCCCACCGCCGGAGGCTACCGCCGCAGGAGCGTGACCACCGCCGCGCCGCCCAGGCCGATGTTGTGCGCCAGCCCGACCCGCGCGCCCGAGACCTGGCGGGGGCCCGCCGTGCCGCGGAGCTGCCAGACGAGTTCGGCCGCCTGCGCAAGGCCCGTCGCGCCCAGGGGGTGGCCCTTGGAGATGAGGCCGCCCGAGGGGTTGACCACCCACCGGCCGCCGTACGTCGTCGCGCCCGACTCCACCAGCGCCCCGGCGCCGCCGTCCTCGCACATGCCCAGCGCCTCGTACGTCAGCAGCTCGTTGATCGAGAAGCAGTCGTGCAGCTCGATGACGTCCACGTCCCCGATCCCGAGCCCGGACGCCGCGAACACCGCCCGCCCCGCCGCCGCCGTCATCGGCTTGCCGACCACGTCGATGCAGGAGCCGGAGGCGAAGGACGCCTCGGTGTCCGTGGTCATGGACTGCGCGACGATCTCCACCGCCCGGTCCCCCAGGCCGTGCTGCTCCACGAAGCGTTCCGATACGACCACCGCCGCCGCGGCCCCGTCCGAGGTCGGCGAGCACTGGAGCTTGGTCAGCGGCTCGTGGATCGTCTTCGCCGCGAGGATCTCCTCCACCGTGTAGACGTCCTGGAACTGCGCGTTCGGGTTGTTCGCCGAGTGCCGGTGGTTCTTCGCCCCGACCGCCGCGAGCTGCGCGGCCGTGGTCCCGTACAGCTTCATGTGCTCGCGCGCCGCGTTCCCGAAGATCTGCGCCGTGGGAGGGGACATCTCGAAGCCGTGGCCCGCCGCCATGATCCCGTAGTGGCGGGCGACCGGGGAGGTCTTGAAGTCCCCGCCGTCCGCCCCGCCGCCCAGCGCGCCGCGCTTCATCTTCTCGAAGCCCAGCGCCAGCACGCAATCGTTGATCCCGCCCTCCACGAACTGCCGCGCCATCATCAGCGCCGTCGAGCCCGTCGCGCAGTTGTTGTTGACGTTGTAGACGGGGACTCCGCTCAGCCCCAGTTCGTACGCCGCCCGCTGGCCGGCCGTGGAGGCCTGGAAGCAGTAGCCCACCGGCACCTGCTCGACCAGCCCGTAGTCGATGCCCGCGTCCGCGAGCGCCGCGTCGCCGGCCTCCTTCGCCATGTCCCAGTACTGCCAGTCCCTCGACTCCGGCTTCTCGAACTTCGTCATGCCGACGCCCACGATGTACGACTTCATGCGTGTCCCCACTGCCCTTCGGTTCAGTTCAGTTCGGTTCGGTCAGTCCCTGGGAAGGCCGAGAATCCGCTCGGCGACGACGTTGAGCTGGACCTGCGTGGTGCCTCCGGCGATGGTCAGGCAGCGGGACATGAGCATGCCGTGCACCGCCCGCTTCCCCGCCCCCTCGCTCACCGCGCCCGCCGGGCCCAGCAGTTCGAGCGTGAGCTCGGCGGTCCGCTGCTGGTGCGGGGTCTGGACGAGCTTGCGTACGGACGCGCCCGCTCCCGGCTCCAGTCCGGAGACCTGCTGGAGCGTGGTGCGCAGCCCGATGCAGGCCAGGGCGTGCGCCTCGGCGGCCAGGGCCCCGATCCGGACCCGGTACCCGCCTTCGAGTTCGGCGGAGCGGGCGAGCAGCGCTTCCAGGCCGGTGTCGAAGGTCATCTGGTCGGCCATGTGGACGCGTTCGTTGCCGAGGGTGTTGCGGGCGACCTTCCAGCCCCCGTTCTCCGCGCCCACCAGGGCGTCGGGCGGGAGCGGCACGTCGTCGAAGTAGACCTCGTTGAAGAGGGCCTCGCCGGTGATCTCCTTGAGGGGCCGGATGTCGATCCCGGGGGTCTTCATGTCCACGATGAAGTAGCCGAGCCCCTTGTGCTTGGGGGCGTCCGGGTCGGTGCGGGCCAGCAGGATCCCGTAGTCGGCGCTGTGCGCGGAACTCGTCCACACCTTCTGCCCGTTGACGATCCAGCCGTCCCCGCCGGGCGCCCGCTCCGCCTTGGTCCGCAGCGAGGCGAGGTCCGAGCCCGCGCCCGGCTCGGAGAAGAGCTGGCACCAGGTGACGTCCCCGCGCAGCGTGGGCAGCAGGTAGCGCTCCTGCTGCTCGGGGGTCCCGTAGGCGAGGAGGGAGGGCACGACCCAGGTGGCGATCCCGAGGTCGGCGACCTTGACCCCGGCGGCCTTCAGTTCCTGCTGGACGACGAGCTGCTCGACGGGACCGGCGCCGAGCCCGTACGGGGCCGGCAGGTAGGGGGCCGCGTACCCGGTGGGCGCCAGCACCCGGCGGGCGGTGGCGGGGTCGAGCCCGGCCGCGTCGGCGATGGCGCTACGGGCCTTCGCACGGTGGGTCTCGGCCCGCGCGGGCAGCTCCAGGCGCAGCTCGCGCCGGGCGCCCGCGGCGGCGAGCCGTACGGCCCGGACCCGGTGGCCGTCGCCGGAGCCGAGGAGCTGGCGGGCGACGAGGGACCGGCGGAGGTAGATGTGGGCGTCGTGCTCCCAGGTGAAGCCGATGCCGCCGAGCACCTGGACGCAGTCCTTGGCGCAGGAGTACGCGGCGTCGAGCGCGGTGCCGGCGGCCAGCGCGGCCACCAGCGAGCGCACCTCGGCGGGCTCCTCGGTGGCCTGCGCGGCGTCCCAGGCGAGCGCCCGGGCCTGCTCCACGCGCACCAGCATGTCGGCGCACAGGTGCTTGATCCCCTGGAACTGCCCGATGGGCCGCCCGAACTGCTCGCGCACCTTCGCGTACTCGGCGGCGGTGTGCAGCGCCCAGGCGGCGGTGCCGCAGGCGTCGGCGGCGAACAGCACGCAGGCGAGGTCCCGTACGAGCGCGGCGTCGAGTTCCAGCAGGGCCCCCGGCCCGGCGGTGACTCCGCGGGCGCGCACCTCGGCGGTGGGCCGGGTGGGGTCGGCGCTGTCCTGGGTACGGATGTCCAGCGCGGCGGCGTCGACGGCGAACCAGCGGGTCCCGTGCGCGGTCTCGGCGGCGAGCAGCACGAGGTCGGCCTCGCCCGCGCCGAGCACCGGCGGGGCGGTGCCGTCGAGGAGGTAGCCGCCCTCCACGGCGACGGCCGTCAGGTCCCCGGGCCCGAGCGCCACGGCCCCGACCCGCCCGCCGAGGGGCTCGGCCCCGGCCCGGTCCAGGAGGACGGAGGCCAGCACGCTCGGCAGGTACGCCCCGGGCAGCGCCGCCCGGGCGGCCTCCTCCACCACGACGGCGAGGTCGAGCAGGGTGCCGCCCTCCAGGTGCGGTTCCAGCAGCCCGGAGGCGAGCAGCCCGTCCCAGTAGGCGGGCCGCGCGCCCGTCTGCGGCGGGGTGTCGAGGAGCTTGCGGACCTCCTCGGGCGGCACGGCCCGCGCGACCCAGCCGCGAACGGCTTCGGCCAACTCCCGCTGTTCCTTTGTGATTCCGATGCCCATGCGCGGCAGAGTAGAACACGTTTCATTCTGACGGAAGGTCAGAACTGAAACGTGTTCTCGCTCCGGCGGCGGCCCGGCCGCACGTGTCCGACGCGGGTCGCCCCTGCCTGACAAGACGGCCGCCGCGGGTCCGCGCGCCCGGTCGGAAGGGAGCCGGCTCACCAAGCCGGTGCGGCACTTCCCGGCCCGGCGGCCGTCCCTCCGGCCCGGCCGCTGTCAGTGCCCGCTGGCACGATGCCGGACATCACGGAAGCAGAAGCAGGAGAGATCATGGGAACCTGGGACGTCGACCCCTTCGACAACGACACCGCCGCGGACTTCTCCGGCAGCCTCGACGAGGCACCCGAGGCCGAGCGGCCGGGCATCATCCGCGCCGCCCTGGCGTGCACGGCCGACACCGCCGGGTACCTCGACCAGGACGTGGCGGTGGAGGCGGTGGCCGCGGCGGCCCTGGTCGCCGCCCAGTGCCCCGGGGGTGAGCCCGTCACCACCCCCTACGGGCCGGACCTGCCCGTTCCCGAGCTGCCGGCCGACCTGCGGGCACTCGCCGTCCGCGCCCTGGACCGGGTCGTCACCGAGCCCTCCGAGCTCATGGAGCTCTGGGAGGAGACCGCCGCGCCCGGCCCCTGGCGGGCGACCGTCTCCCGGCTTCGGAGCGCCCTCCTGTGATCGGCCCCGCCCCCGTGGTCCGCGTACCGGACCGATCGGGAGCGGGGAAGTGAGCCCGGTTCAGAACAGGCTGGTGTACACGTGCTGCCAGTCGGTGACGGCCTGGGCGATCGGTGAGGTCGCGCCGATCGCCGTACCCGCGTTGGCGATGGCGGTCAGTGCGAGCCGGGCCCGGGTGCGCAGTCGGCGCTCGTCCGGGTTGGCGGCGGCTTCGGAGACGTCCGCGAGGCTGTCCAGCAACTCCGCCCGCTGCTGCTCGGAGAGAGCCGTCTCCTGCTGGATCGCCGCGTTGAGGGCGTCGATCGCCGCCGCCGAGCGGTCGTCGCCGCGCTCCATGATCGCCGCGACGTTCGAGCCGATGAACTGGATGGTGTCGGCTATGTTCACCGCGCCGACGTTGCCGTTGATGGTCACCGGCGGGCGCGGTTCGCCCATGCCGGACCGGTTGGTGTACTCCTGCATCTGAAACGAAACCTCCGTCAGGTAGTTCAACGCGATGGCCTGGTACCCGAGGTTCAGCCGCCGGCGGACGTCGGCGGTGATCGCGTCCCGCGGCAAGCGGGCGACGGCCTCGGCCCCTTTGGCCGTCCGGTGGAAGCGGCCGGCGACTTCGGTGGTCAGGAAGCCGTCCAGGAGCCCGCCGCCCAGTTCCCAGTCGGACTCCTCCAAAGAGACCGTCCCCGCGGCCAGCCGGGCGAACCTCCGGGTGCGGTCCAGGAGGAACGCGGTCAGCCGCTCGTCGACCGCCGAAGGCGCGACGTCCGCCGCGAACCGGGCGTCCTGGGGCGGCCGGAGCAGCCCGATCGGTTCGAACGGCGGGCGGGAGCCGAGGACCTGCGCCGCGCGGCGCAAGCCTTCCCCCAGGGCTGCCAGATGAGCGGGCCATTCCCCCTCCGGGCGCACCGGAAGGTCCTGCGGCCCCGGGAAGGCGACGTGCCCGCTCGGGCCGTCCAGAATGCGGGCGGCCTTCCGGGCCGCCTCCTTGACCGGTCCGAGCTCGGCCGCCGCCGGGTCCAGCACCTTGAGCAGCGTCTGCCGGGCGGTCGACCAGGCAAGAGCCCGGTGAACCAGGGCCGCCGCCGCAGGCGTCAGTCTCGTACCGGACTCGGGCCGCTCCCAGCCCAGTTCTCCGCCGCGCCGCCGGAAGCGGGCCGGCTCGCATCCGCCGGCAGGCAACGCTTCCAGTTGGCGGACGAATCGCCGGGCCTCGCCCGCCACGGCCCGGGTCAGGTCGGTGATCGTCTCCCCCAGCAGCTGCCGGCCCTGTACCGCGTCCGGCAGCGCCAGCGTCCGCCCGCTGCGCAAGGTCACCGGACGGAGAGCGACGTGTTCGGAACGGCCTCCGCCTCTGCGATCGCCGGCCGGACCGGGCAGATGGTTGTCCTCCGTTGGCCTGCGTACCCGGCCCCCTGCCCGCCAGACGTCCACCTCGGACTGCAGCTCGTCGCGCCTGCGGGCCAGCTCGGCCTTCTCCTCGTCGCGCCTGCGGGTCAGCTCCAGGTACTCCATACGGCGCACCGCATGTGTTTCCGCTATCGCCCTCTTCTCCCGCTCCGGTGCCTTCTTGTTCCAGTACGCGGCCCCGAACCCGATCGCACCGCCCCAGAAGAGCAGGTTGCCGAGCCCCTCATTGTTGCCGGCGTACGCCAATAGCGTCAGAACGATCCAGCCGGCGATCCCACACCCCATGCCCCACCCCGCCCCCGTGTGTGCAATGGCGTCCATGCTCGCAGGGGGCAGCGGGTTCGGGACCGGGCGTTCCGGCCGCCGGAGGGCGGAAACCGGCCGGGCGCCGCACGGGCGTCAGGACTTCTCGTAGTAGTAGCCCTCGCCGTGCGAGGGGCCCACGTTGTGCTGGAGGCCGGCCGGCAGGCTCTTGGTGAAGAAGGAGGGGTCCAGGACCCCGCAGAACTGGCTGGTGGACTTGGACTTGTCCACCGCGGCCGCGCCGATGTTGATCCGGGTCCCGCCGGAGGCCAGCGAGGTCACCTTGGCGATGTTCTCGCAGTGCCCCATCTGGGACTCGTTGATCAGGCGGACCGCCCCGGACCGGGTGATGATCACCGTGCCCGGCTGGCCGATGTTGAAGTCGCCCTTGTAGGTCCAGGTCCCGGCGAAGTACGCGGGCACCGCGTCGCCGCCGCCGGAGCCGCCGCCGCTGGGGGAACCGCCGCTCGGGGAGCCGCCGCCACTCGGGGAGCCCGCGCCCCCCGGGGTGGCGCCCGGGGTGGTGCCCGTACCGGTGCCTCCGCCGGCCGGGCCCCCGCCTCCTCCCTGGTTCGCGCTGCTGCCGCCCGGGGTGCCGGCGCCCCCGCCGGGGGTTCCCGCGCCCGCCGCCGCGCCCTGCCCGGCGGCGGCCTGGCCGTCCGGTGCCGGTACGGGCGGGCTCTGGGGGGCCTGGGGACTCTCGGAGTTCGGTGCGCCCGGGGCCGGTGAGCCGCTCGCCGCCGACGGGGAGCCCGCGGAGGCGCCGGGCACCACGGGCGCACTGCTCGCCGGGGGCGAAGCCAGCCGCCCGCCGCCGTCGCCGCCGCCGAACGGCTGGAGCAGGGCCACCGTGCCCCCTCCTACGGTGAACACCAGGACGGCCGGAACCGCGACGGTCAACCGCCGCCGCGCGGCGGGGCGTGGCTGCCGCCCGGCGGTGGACGGCCCGGCTGCCGGCCCGGTCGCCGGACCAGCACCCTCGACGGCCGCGACGGCCTCGACGACCTGCTCGCCGGACTCCCCCGCTGCCCCCGCCCCCGGCCGCAGCCCGAGCGTCCCCCGGTCGGGGGTCTGCGCCTCGGGCGCGGGCACGGGCACGGGCACGGGAGCCGGTACGGGTACGGGCGCAGGCGCCTCGGCCGCCGGCGCCGCCTCCGCGTCGAGCAGTCGCGCCGCCTGCCTGGCCAGCCGTTCCACCACGCCGGGCGGCAGCCACGCCCCGCCGCGCGCCGCCGGGAGGACCCGCTCGGGGTCCGCCAGCAGCTCGTCCACGCCCGGCCGTTCCTCCACGCCCTTGACCAGGCAGCGGCCGATGAGCGCGCGCAGGGAGGCGTCCGCCACCCGCTCCAGGGCCGGTTCGCCCTCCACGATCTGGAACATCACCGCGTGCTGGTTGCTGGCGCCGTGCCCGAAGGGCAGCTCGCCCGTGGCCGCGTACATGAGGACACAGCCGAGCGTGAACACGTCGCTCTTCGCCCCGGCCCGCTGCCCGCGCACCTGCTCGGGCGACATGAACCCGGGTGAGCCGACGACCATGCCGGTGCTGGTGAGCAGCGATTCGACGGAGGTCTCCAGGGCGCGCGAGATCCCGAAGTCGATGACCCGGCTGCCTTCGACGGTCAGCATCACGTTCGACGGCTTGAGGTCGCGGTGCACGATCCCGGCGGTGTGGATGTCCTTGAGCGCGTGCAGCAGCCCGTCCGCGAGGGCGTGGACGGAGGCCACGGGCAGGGGCCCGTGCCGGCGCACGATCTGCTCCAGCGAGAGCCCGGGTACGTATCCGGTGGCCACCCAGGGCCGTTCGGCGTCGGGGTCCGCCTCCAGGACGGGGGCGGTGTACCGCTCGCCGACCTTCCGCGCGGCGTCGATCTCGCGGCGGAAGCGCGCACGGAACTGCGCGTCGGCCACGTGTTCCTCGTGGACCACCTTCACCGCGACGGTCCGCCCGCCCTCGGAGCGGGCCAGGAACACCCGGCCCATCCCGCCGGCGCCGAGGCGCCCGAGCAGCAGGTACGGCCCGATCCGGCTCGGATCACCGGGCGCCAGCGGCTTTATGCCCCCGTCGGCGTTGTCGTCGTCGTCCCTGCGCGCGCTGCTCATACTGCCCGTCCCCCGATGGTCCGCCGCGGTCGGCCGGACTGGCATGTCCGGCCGAACCCGCATCAGGGTAAAGGCAGTTACGTTCAGGATGAAGCTACGCCCCCACGGCACGGAGGGGTTCCGGCCGGGACCGGCCTACGCGGCGGTGCAGACGACCCAGGCCGAAGCGGTGTTGCTCTGGCCGGTGTCGCTGTTCTTCACCCCCACCGTCCAACCCGAGGAGCTGGGCAGGGAGTCGGTGAGGAGCGTGAGCGTGCTGCCGGTCTGACCGCCTCCCCCGGTGGGCACCATGCCCGCCGGACAGCTCACGTGCGCGAAGCCGAAACCGCCGGCCGGGATGAAGACGATGTCGCCCCGGTACTGCGGGTGCGCGCTCTGCGGCGCGACGACGCCGGGGTCGGTGGGGGGCGCGGGCTTGGGCGGATCGTCTCCGGAGTCCCACGCACCGGCGGAGAACGCGCTGCCGGCAAGGAGCACGATCGAGGTCACGGCGGCCAGGGCGAGGGAGCGGGCGGATTTCATGTCGGCCTTCCTCTACACACTCGGGTTCGGGTCAGCCGTGGATTTCCCCGATCCCGCGGGGTGATCCGCCCGGCCACTCGTCCGGCGCAGGAAGAAACGTATGTGCGCATGCCGAACGAGTGACCCCCCGCATCACGCGACCACGGCAGGGAACGTGTGGCCTTCGACCGCACCCCCACGAGGAGGCCGCAATGACGCGCCCGCGCCGTTTCCGAACCGCCGCACTGCCGCAGCGTCACGCAGCAGCCGGGCCACCCGATCATCCTGTACCCCGGCAGGCAGGGCACTGCGGTGGCGCCCTACCCGGAAGGAACGAAACCCACGGGGGGAGGCGCGACGCTCGGCTTCAACCCCCTGGGCGCGGTCTTCTTCAAGGAATCGGCCCCGTCGGGAAACCTCTGGCGCGTGCGGGTCTACAACAGCACCGACGAGGTGCTGACCGTCCATCCCCGCGTGGTCTGCTCGACGGACGCCACCCTCACCCATCAGGTCGGACCGGACGCGCCCCTTGAGCCCGGGAATCCGAACAACCGCAGCACCGCGAGGTGCAGCGACTCCCAGTACGTGGTGGGCGGCGGGTTCCAGGCCGGGGACCGCACCTACGCGAGCGCAACGACCTGGTCGAACGGAAACTGGACCGCGCGGGCCAAGTACACCGACTACGACCCGGACGCCCCGCTGTCCTTCGTCAGGGCGTTCATCAGCTGCTCCGACACGGCGGCCACCCTCGCATCGAGCGGCAGCGTCCCGGTGGAGGCCGGAGAGGTGGGGACGGCCCACGCGGAGTGCCCCGCCGGACAGGTGCCGAGCGGAGGGGGCGGATCCGGCGGCATCGACGTCCTCCTCACCACCTCGGGCCCGACGGAGACGGGCTGGACGGTCCGGGCCAAGAACACGGGCTCCGTCCCTCACACCCTCTTCGCCGAGACGATGTGCACCGCCCCCTGACGCCCTGTACCACCGGCCGTACGGGTACTTCCGCCGAGCCGGGCCGATTCGGGAGGGTGCCCGCCCGAAGTCCTTTCTCCTCAAGGGGGCTCGGGCGGGGCCGCCACCGTGCGCGGATCCGGGTCGGCACGGCCCCTAATGGGCGCTATGCCCGCCCCCCGGAGCTTGCTTGAGTGCGCGTGTTCCGTTCGCACCGTTCCCCAGGGAGTCCCCATGTCCTACCGCCCCCGCCTCCGCAGCGCGGTGATCGGTGCGTGCACCGCGGTGCTGCTCTCCGGCTCCGGGCTGCTCGCACTCCCCGCCCAGGCGGAGAGCCCGCAGGCGACGGCCGCCACTACGGGCGCCCGGAGCAGCGTCCGGCCCTCAGAGGCTCCGCACGAACTCCGCGAAGGCGGCCGGGGCGACGGTGAAGGCGGGACCGTCGGGGTTCTTGGAGTCCCGGACGGCGATCTGGCAGGGCTGGGTGGCGATCTCTACGCAGCAACCACCGGTGTCCGAGCTGTACGAGGCCTTGCGCCAGGCGACGGCCCCGAGCGGGGTGCACTCGACGCACTCTCCGCCGGTGTCGCCGCTGTACGAGGACTTACGCCAGCGCGCGCCCGTCAGGTCCTGGATGCTGTCCATAGCGTTCCTCCATCACACGGGCGATCCGTGCCGCCGAGTCCTGCACGGAGAGAGCGGCGGCCTGCAAGTGATCGTAACGGAGCGAACCCTCCCTGAGGACTTGCGGATTGGCGGTCATATGACCCTGCACAAAGTCCTCGGTGTACACGAGATCGGGATCGTCCTCGAAGCGCAGGACTGTGAACGAGCCCATGAGTCCGGCATGCGCACCCACCTCGAAGGGCAAGATCTGCACCCGCACCCACTCCCGGCTCTGGAGCTCCAGCAGGTGCGCGAGCTGCCCCCGCATCACCTCCCGGCCACCGATCTCCTGGTGCAGGACCGCCTCGCTCAAAACCACCCACATCAGCGGCGGCTCGCCCCGGTCCATGATCCGCTGCCGCTCCATGCGGGCGGCGACCTTCCCGTCGAGGCCCTCGTCGCCCCGGACCCCGAGGATCGCCCGCGCGTACGCCTCCGTCTGCAAGAGGCCGTACACCAGCTGCGCCTGGAACGTGGAGATGTAGGTAGCCCGCGCCTCCATCTCCGCGTACGCCTGGAACCACGTAGGCAGCTGGCTCCGTAGGACCAACCCCACCAGCCGGGAGAACACACCCCCCGTACCCAGTGCCGCGTCGACCCTCTCCGAGAAGTCCCGGGTCGGAACCTTCCTCGCCGTCTCGATCTGGCCGATCAGCGAGGCCCCGCAGAAGACGATGCTCCCGAGCTGGCCCTGTTTGAGGCCGGCGGCCTCCCGTAGGCGGCGCAACTCGGCGCCGTAGTAGTCCAGCGGAGAGGCGCTGGGATCGAGGTCACGGACGTTGACCATGGAGCGGTCACCTCCAAGCACACGCCTCACGGCGTTCGTTTCGGTCCATAGCCGAGCGTAACCACGCCGCCGCACGCTGATGTCATGAATCTCGCAACTGGCCCCTCATCGGCAGGAATTGACGACATCTACCGCATGGGCTTCACCGTGGGTGAGCATTCGGCCCGGCACATGCGGCGCATCCTGCGGATGTTCCTCGCGCAGTGGGAGCTCGACGCCCTGGCCGACGCCGCGGAGCTCGCGCTCACCGAGCTGGTCGCCAACGTCGTGCGCCACGTACCCGGACGGGGCTGCGTGGTCCTCATCCTGCGGCAGCCGGACGGGCTGCGCGTGGAGGTCTCGGACGGCTGCCCGGCGCCCCCACGCGTGGCTCCCGACTCCGGGGAGCTGAGCGAGGGCGGCCGCGGCCTGCTCCTGGTCGAGGCGGTGACCGACCGCTGGGGCACGGACCCGGATCCCACCGGGAAGACGGTGTGGTTCGAGTGCGATGTCCTTCGGCCCGTCACGGGGTGACGACGACGTCGAGCCGCAGTCCGGCGGGGCGGGCGGGACGGCAGAAGGCCCGCTGGAATCAGATCCAGCGGGCCTTTGCCGCTAAGCAGCTTCGACTGCGTGCATTACATGGGGCTGCCATCCGGCACCACAGACCGGACACACATCGACGAACTCGTGTGCGCGGAGCCGGTTCGCGATGTCTCCCAGCAGCGGGGTCCCCGCGTCGGCCACGACCGCGAGGAAGTCCGTACCGCACGTCCGACAGCGGAGATCCATGTCACCGCCGGCGAGTGCGCCGGCGAAGGCCCCCTCACAGGATTCGCCCTCGGCGATCCTCCTGTCGAGGTCCTCCAGGTCCGTGCCGTCGCTCCAGTGCAGGAACAGCCGGTAGGACCTGCCGCTCGGAAGCGGCATGACGATGCGCCGCAACCGGTCGGACCGGACGAGAGACTGCTCCCGGCCCTCGTCCTGGCCCGGGAGGAGATCCTCCTTGCCCAGTGCGCCCGACCGGGGGTAATAGCGCACCGGAAGCGGGCCGAGAACAATCTCTACGTACATCTACAGCCTCGTCACGGCAATCATGTGCGGCACAAGCACCTCTGCTTCACCCGCACCCGGCAATGTCTGCAGGATCATTTGGCTTCTCGGAATCCTCGCGGCGTAAATGGTGCCACCGAAGCCCCGCGCGACATTGATGTCCGTGGTGAACGACATCATCGACCGGGGACCGATCTGCGCCATCTCCGTTCCGAATGACCCGTGGGCCTGAACATAGTCGTCGAGCGAGCCCCAGGCAGCGAGCGCATCGCCGTGAGCCTGCTGCGACGCCCTCATCGCTTCGTCCATCGAACCGGTTCCCGCATAAGTGCTGCGCGCAGCATCACTCATGAGGTGACCCGACTCTTCCGCGATCATGTTTTCCAGTCCCTGGTCGGTGCCTCGATAGACCGTGACCAGATCATCGTCACCACCACCCGATCCACAGTTGTGAACGAGGACCGGCGTGGCCTCCGCCACCACGTAGTACGTGTGGAGGTTCGACACCGTGAGGTTGTGGACGGTGGCGGCCGCCGCGGTCCACGGCTCGGCCGCGGTGACCTGTACACGGGTGCCCGCGCCGGTCTGGAGCCACTGACCGGGCTCCAGGTCGGTGGCGTCGATCCACTCGCGCAGCTCGGGGACCCAGAACGGGTGCCCGTCGGTCGCGGTGACCTCGGCCGTCTTGGAGCCCGACGTACCGTCGACGTCGATCGTGATCTTGACGAGGTGCTTGAGACCCTTGCCCTTGATTTCCGCACTGACCGTCTCGACGCGGGTCTCACCGGTCTTGGGGTCGGTCGCGAGGATCTTGTCGCCGGTCTTGACCTTCTCGATCGCCTTCGCGGAGCCGTCGGCCATCAGCACCTTCGTGCCGGGCACGAAGCTGTTGCCGGCCGTGGAGCAGGATCCGCCGCTGCCGCCCTCGGTCTTGCCCGAGCCGCCGCTGCCGCTGGATCCGCCCTTGCTCCGGGCGGAACCGCCGGAGGAACCTCCCGGCTTGGCCGCGCCGGCCTTGCTTCCGCCGCCCTTGCCACCGGACTGGCTGGAAGCCTTCGGGGCGGCCTTGACCTGGGCCTTCTTCTGGACGGCGTTACCCGTCTTCTTTTTCGCCGCGGCTGCCGCGTCGGCGGTTCTCTTGGCTGCCTCGGCCGCCTTCTTCTTGGCCCGTTGCGCGGCCTCCTTCTTGGCCTTCTCGATCGCGGCCTTCTTGGCCTGGAGCGCTGCCGCCTCGGCGGCCTTCGCCGCCTTCAGCACCATCTCGGCGGCCTTCTTCGCCGCCTTGAACGCCTGGATGGCGTTGATGGTGCGGTTGACGGCCTTGATGACCGAGGGGATCTTGCCGAGCTTCGTCCACGGAATGGCCCCGATGATGAGGCTGCCGCAGGACCACATGTCACCGCCGAAGCAGCCCATGGCGTCGTTGATCCCGATGAAGTCCTTCAGCGTGTCCCACGCCACGGCGAGGATGACGGAGGTGAGGGACTTGCCCTGCATCGCCTCGGCCTGGGAAACCTGCGCCGCCGACAGACCCGCGCCCGCGAGGGCCGCCGCGCGCTCGCTGGCGGTCAGGCTGATCGACAGACCCGTCGGGTCCGAGAAGGTCATCGGGTTGTTGTGCGCGTAGGCGTACCCGTTGGACTGCAGCGGGTCGTTCAGATCGAGGATCGGGTCGGCCGAAAGGAAGCGGCCGACGAGCGGGTCGTAGAGACGGGCGCCCAGCGGCTGGAAGCCGGAGGTGTCGTCGCGGTCCTTGCCCAGGAAGCCCTTGTGGCTCTGGACGTTCTGCCCCGCCGTGTCGGTGCCGCGCTGGTTGCCGAACGGGTCCTGCTTGCGGACCCGGACCGGTTGGCCGGCGCTGAGGGCGACCTCCGCGTAGATGCTGCCCTGGTGATCCATCGCCAGGGCCGTCAGGGAGTTGCCGGCGCTGCCGTTGGCGTAGCGCAGCACCGCGCCGCCGGGGGCGGAGTAGGTGCGCTCGGTGCGGACGAGGACGCCGCCCGGCTGGACGGTGACCTGTGCCTCCCCGAGGTTCAGGGTCGCCTGCTTGCCCTGGATGGTCAGCAGGCTCGAACCGTCGGGACCGTAGATGTGACGGGTGTCGTTCTGCGGCAGCCACTGCTGGGCGGCCTGCGCCGCGTCACAGGTGGCCAGGACGATCGGCGTCGCGTTGGCGTTCGTCCCGCCCTGTACCGCGAGGCACAGACCGGACGGGGCGTGGGTCAGCTGACCCGAGGCGTTGCGCTTCAGCTGCTGCGCGGCGGAGCCGTCGCACTTCTGCACCTGGGCCGCAGCGCCCGCCGTGTTCGAGGCCGGCTGGATGCACCAGGTGTCGTAGACCTCCAGGGTGCCCAGCTTGGCGTCCGCCTGGCCCGGGACCGGGTCGAAGTGCCATGCCTGGGCCACGGTGCCGTTGCACTGGTACAGCTGGATGGCGTTGCCGGCGCTCGCGAGCCCGGACTTGAGGTCGAGGCACTTCTGGCCGAGACCCACGTACGGGCTCTTGCCGCCCGAGCCCTGGCCCGTGATCCGGTCGACCTTGCCGTCGTAGGTCCAGGTCAGGTCCTGCTTGTCGCCGTTCTGCACCGACGTGACCGACTTGGTCTCGCCGGTCAGCTCGTACAGGCGCGTGGCCTCGGCCGTGATCTGCGCGCCGGCCGGCGTGACGTACTTCTTCGTCACCTTGGTCAGCGTGTGCGGCTGGTCCTTCGCCGCGTTCTTGCCGTACTCGTAGGTGGTGACGGCGTCCTTCGCCGTGTCACCCGCGAGGTTCCGCTCGGTCAGCTTGGTGCGGTTGCCGAGGAGGTCGTACTCGTACTCCTGCCAGTAGCCGGAGCCGTCCTTGCCCGCGACGACGTTCATGGTGCCGTCGGTCTTCTTCGGGGTGGTGCAGGCGGTCTGCTCCTTGGAGGTCCAGGCCGACTTCAGCTGACCCAGCGGGTCGTAGGAGAAGCACTGGCGCTCCTCGATCCCGACGGACTTCTCCTGGACCGAGGTGACGTTGCCGGCCGGGTCGTAGGAGTACGCCCGGTTGGAGACCAGGTTGCCGCCGACGAGACTGGCGGTGTTCTGCTCCCGGTAGACCGCCTGCTCCTTCAGCTCACCGCTGGACTCGTCGAAGGAGCTCTGCGTCCAGACGCGGTACGGCTGGGCGCCCAGGGTCGACCGGAGCACCTGGCCGTACGGGGAGTAGACCGTCTCGGAGCCGTACCAGTCCTTGCCGGAGACGGAGAGCGGCTGACCCTCCTTGTTGTAGCGGACGACCAGCTTCTCGGCGTCCAGCGCACCGACCGCCGGGAGCTGCGCGTCCTCCAGCCTGCCCGTGTCGCTGTAGTTGTAGCTGTAGTTGTAGTCCTTGGCGAAGCCCCAGGTGTCGACCATCTGCTGCGGGAGCGACAGGGTGGTCGAGGTGGGCTGGTAGTCCTTCGTGTAGCCGTTGACCTTCTGGGTGTAGGCCAGGCCATCGGTGTAGCGGGTGGCGGCGGCGGGCATTCCCTTGCCGCCCGGGGCGCTGTCGTACGTGAAGTCGGCCAGCAGCGTGCCGTTGGCGTCGTTCATGCGCTGCTGCTTCGGCCGCGACAGCTGGTCGTACTCGTTCCAGACCTTGACGCCGCGGGCGTTGGTGCTCGTGACGACCCGGTCGAGGTGGTCGAACTCGGTGCGGCTGACACCGGCGTCCGGGTCGGTCGTGGAGTCCATCCGGCCGCGGTGGTCGTACGTCCAGGTCCACGGGTGCGTCGGGTCGGCCGAGTTGGTGGCCTTCACCCGCTGGCCGCGGGCGTCGTACTCGTAGGAGACGGACGTGTAGCCCTTGGGCGCGGCGGAGTTGAAGCTGTCCGTGCGCACCGTACGGCCCAGGGCGTCGGTGTAGACCCGGTAGGACGAGGCGCCCGCCGGGTTGATGATCTTCGACCAGTCCTGGCCGTACTCGTAGCGGGTGGCCCGTTCCGGGTACTCCTTGGAGGAGGTCTGCTGGGTCTGGGGGTCCACGTACTTCATGTACGGGGTCTCCGCCAGGACGCGGCCGAGGCCGTCGTAGGTGTAGCGGGTGATGTTGGGTATCGCGGTGTCGGCGAGCGGCGTGAAGAGCTCGCCGATCTTCGCTTCCTTGGTCAGGTAGGCGTTGTTGGTCTGCCACACCTCGCCGGAGCTGTTGTACAGGGTGTCGGTGACCAGGTAGCCGTCACCGCTCTCCGGCTCCTCCAGGGACTGACGCTCGCGGCCGAGGCCGTCGTAGAGCGTGACCGAGGTCTCGATCCGGCCCCCGTCGCCCCGGGAGTACGTGGTGACGAACGGAGGCTTTCGGATCTTGAGGCTGGAGTCTTCCGGGTCGGTCTCCTCCGGCGGGATCGTGTACTCGGCCCGGAAGTCGGGCACCGCGGACGGGGAGGGAGTGCGGCCCGCGGCCCACGCCTCGGAGATCCGGCCCAGCGGGTCGAACGCGGCTTCGCTCACCAGGCCGTTGGCGTCGGTCGTCTTCAGGGTGACCGCGCGGCCCGGCTCCAGCTCCTGCACCTGGGTGTGGCCGAGGCTGTTCGACTGGGTGACCTTGAAGACCTGGCCGGTCGGCGGGTCGAAGCTGATCGTGGAGGACTTGCCGTCCGGGTCGGTCCCCCGGATGACACGGCCGATCGCGTCGAACCCGTTCGTACCCTTGCTCTGGAAGCCGGTGCCCGCGCCGTTCAGCGACCAGGACTCGGTCGCCAGACCACGGGAGGTGCCGGCCAGGGCGGTGCCGTAGGCCGTGCCGTCGTAGGCGGTGCGGAAGGCGCCGCTCAGCGTCGACAGGTCGGCGAAGTTCGCCGCGGCGCAGGTGGTCGGGGAGACCAGGACCTGCTTGGAGAGACCGATGAGGTTCTTCGCGGTCTGGTGCAGGTACTCCGTCTTGGTGCAGGACTCGTCACCGGGCTTGCCGGTGTCGCCCGAGGAATCCACCAGGGTCGGCAGGCCGTACACCGACTCGTAGGTGGTCTTCGTACGGACCTCGCGGAGGGTGCGCGGGTCGTCCTCGTTGGTGCCCGAGGACTTCGTGTACGCGATCTCCTCCGGCTCCGTGACCCGCCAGGCCTTCAGCGGGTCCAGGCCGTCGTCGCGGTTCCGCTTGGCCAGCTCCGTGGCCTCGGGGATCGTGACGCTCCGGGACAGCCAGTTGGTGTCGGCGTCGGTCGCGGCGCTGTAGCTGAGTTCCTCGGCGACACGGCCGGCGAAGGCCTGGCGGTCGTAGACGGTCGAACCGTCCGACGCCTTGATGACGTTGCCGTGGACGTCCTTGACCGGGACGGTGTCGCCCATGCCGCGGAAGTACCGGGTGACGGCCTTGGACTGCTTGCTGCCGATGGCCGGGTCTTCGCTACCGGTGATGACGGTGGTCTGCTCGGCACCCGCGAACTGCGAGTACGTACGCGTCGACTTCTTGGTGAACTCGGTGTCGGCGAGCTTCCAGGCCGGGTTCTTGTACGTGTAGGCCGTCTTCGTCCCGTACGAGCCGTCGACGTTCGGGAGCTCCTCGATGGACTGGACCACGTACTTGTGGAACCAGTCGATGTCCTCGACCTCGGGGTCCGGGTTCCAGAAGGACGGGTAGCACAGGCGGTCGTTGGACTTCAGCGCCGCCGTGTCGGTCTTGCCGGGCAGCGGGCCGGAGAGGCAGGAGCCCTCGATGGGCTTGTACGTGACGACGGTCTCGCCGCCGTACTCGTTGATGACGCGCGCGATGCGCAGCCGGGAGAACCCGGGGCGCTGCGGGTTGACCGCGAGGACGCGGTTCGGCATGTCCTCGGTGTTCGACTCGAACCGGACCGGGCTCAGTGCCACGCTGGCGTCGGTGGAGCCGTTGCGGGCGTAGCCGGTGCGCTGGATGGACTCCAGCCACAGGGCCGTGTTGGGGCCGGTCTTCAGCTCGGCGAAGCTCTGCTTCAGCTGGTACACGTCCACGACCTGGCGGGCGGTGGTGTCGGTACGGCGCTGGGCCGAGGTCGTGATCTTGTCGAGGCGCTTGCGGGTCCAGAAGGTCGGACCGGCGTTCCAGCACTTCTTGCCGGACTCGCAGCGCAGGTCGGCCGGGGTGTCGAACCAGGGCCGGTACTGGCCGGGGTCCTTCGACTTGAAGTTGTCCTCGGTGCAGGCGACGCTGCCGACGGTGTAGCAGCGCTCGGCGACGCTGAAGCCGATGCGTGCCGGGGCCTCAGTGCTGAAGATGGTGTCGCGGCGCTGTCCGTAGTCGATGCGCGACAGGTAGCCGTCGCGGTCGTAGACGACCGGAGACTTGAAGTTGAAGTTGCGGGCGTAGTAGTTCTGGTCCTTCTTCCACCACAGCGACATGGCGTTGCCGTGGAGGTCCTCGACGTAGTCGAGGCTCCAGCGCCAGCCCTGCGTGCAGGAGGAGCCGGCCCAGTCGCCCGCCTTGTAGCAGTCCTCGCCCGCGTGGTTGCCGTAGACGGGGACCGTGAGGACGGAGTCCGTGGTCGGGTCGTCGGCGGCGGAGCCGTGGTCGGACCAGCCGGGCAGCTTGTTCAGGCCGAAGTGGTACCTGGTGCCGTCCTTGGTGGTGACGACCCAGTACTCGCCGTCCTTCGCGCCGTTGCCCGTGGCCTGGCCGGTGAGGCGCTCGACCTTCGAGCCGTCGCCGTTGGAGGTGGTCCAGGTGCCCTTGGCCGCGTCCCACACCAGCTCGGTGGTCATGCCGCCGAGGGAGAGGGTGGCGTTGTCCGAGCCCCAGCACAGGTCCGCGGTGCGGTGCGTGGCGTTGTTGGAGCCGGCCTTCTTCGAGTCCTCGCGGCAGTTGGTGTACGTGCGGGTGATGGAGCCCGCGTTGTAGTCCCAGCCGTCACCGATCCACGAGGCCTGGTTGTTGGTCGAGGAGGTGCGGCCGTCGACCGACTGCGAGGAGTAGGACAGGTTGACCTTCGGCATCAGACCGCCGGCCGTCTCCGGGGTCTGCACCTGGTACCCGTAGGTGAAGGCGCCGGAGGAGGAACCGGCGGACCAGTCACCGGAGGACAGCAGCGGGGAGGCCGTGAAGTCGCCCTGCACCGAGGAACCGGTGTCGAGCATGCCGACCGCCGAACCGCCGGTGGCGTTGGCGGCGGGCTGGACGCCCTCGCTCAGGGAGGCGTTGACGACGGGCATGCCGTCCTCGCCCAGCAAGGCGTTGACCGGCTCGGCGGAGCTGGAGCCGCCGGCGAGCAGGCGCGCCACCGGCAGGGTGCCGGTGAGGACCTTGCGGGTCGGGGAGCCCTTCGCCGCCGTGGTCCCGGTCGGAGCGTCCTTCGCCGGCACCGTCTCCACGGTGGAGCTCAGACGCTCGATCTTGTTCGTCTCGTCCGGCTTGTTCGGATCCGCGCTGAGCGACATGGTCTGGACGCCGCCCTCGTCCGCGCACTCGCCCGCATTCGGGGAGGAGTAGACGCACTCGGGCAGCAGCACCAGGCCGAAGCGGTCGGCGGCCTGCGGTCCGTAGAGGTCGGCGAAGCCGGTCGTGTCGACGCTGAGGGACACCTGGGCGGCCGGGTCGACCGTGGCCGGCGGGGTCACCTTCATGACCAGACCGGACACGCCTGCGTCCTGCGAGGTGGCCGGTGAGGCGAGCTCGACCTTCCAGTCACCCGCGACGGTGGCCGGGTCGGTGCCCTCGGGGACGCCGAGGGCGATCGGCAGGCCGTTGGTGACCGGGACGGTGGCACCGGGCTGGGTGGCCGCCGACAGCGTCGCATTGCCCGTGCCCGCGGCCCACGCGGCGGTGGCCTTCGGGTCGTAGGGGTCGACGGGCACCTCGCGCGCCGTGGTCAGCGCCTTCTGCGCCCCGCCGTCCCCGTCGAGCTGGGTCGCCTTCGGCAGGTCCGGGAGGTCGACCGTCGTGGTCGACTCCTCGCGGTCCATGCCCGGCCCCGGGATGGCGAGCGCCTCCCCGCCCAGGCTCGTCACCGTCAATATCGAGGACAGCAAAAGGACGGTCGCCGTGCGGCTTCGCCGCCGGCGCCGTCGTTGTGACTCCGTCACGGCTAGGCGTCCCCGCCCAAGCCATGACAGCGGACCTGAAGCACGCATGCGCGTCGACTCCCACCCTGACAATTCAGACAACAGTGAGGTGCGGAAGCACCAAAAGGCACAGGCCTGGCTCAGGCGCGTGCGTGCGTACTCTCCGTCATCGGTCACACAGGGGCAAGAACGTTTGCTTCCGCTTGTGCACCCGCGAAGTGAACTGCCTCACGCACCAGTACGCCATGAACGGGGACCAGCGAGCACCTTCCAGAAACGGGCCCCAATCCGGGACATCTACGGCCCTCAATTTGCACCAAACAACCCCAAGGCGGGGCATGCGTGACGGATGGTCAAGGAAATCCCCGCACTGAGTAACGGTCTTATAAAATTCTCATCAATGGACGCCCCCTGAGGACTGTGTGATCGTGTCTCCGCTCTCTGCCCCGCGGCCTGCCGTCTGGGGCTGGTTGTACTGTCCTCAGTCCGTCTGGTTCCCACGGGAGTAGACCGCCGTGCCCGCGTCGCCCTTTATCAGCCCTTTCGTGCGCACGCGCACGCGGCTCTCTTTGACCATCGGCCTCTTGCTGGCCTCCCTCACAGCTGCCCTCTTGACCTGGTGGCAGCCCGACTCCGCTCCTGCGACGGCCGGCGGCAAGGCCGGTGACGCCCAGCAGGCGTCCACCGGCCCGAAGGACGAAGCCACCGCGGTGGACGAGGCCGTTCGCAGTGGCAAGCAGGTACTCATCGACACCGTCACCACTGCGACCTCGCTGACCTGGGCGCTGCCCAACGGACAGCTACGCTCCGAGACACACGCCGTCGCGCAGCGCGCGAAGGACGCGGACGGCCGGTGGGCGCCGATCGACAACCAGCTCAAGCGTTCCGACAAGGCCCCCCGCGGGCTCGGTGTTTCGCCCGTGAACCCGGCCCTGCCGGTGCGCTTCGCGAGTGGCAGCGCCCAGAAGCCGCGTGCGGACCGCTCGTTCGCCCGGGCCGAGGTGCCCGGTGAATCGCTTCTCGCCGAGGTCGAGTTCGGCGGTCACACGATCGCCTACACCTGGCCGGGCGCTCTGCCCGCACCGGTGCTCGACGGCCCGCGCGCCCTCTACTCCGAGGTGCTGCCGGGCGTGGACCTGCTGCTCGTGGCCCGCGAGGAGGGCGGCTTCGCCCAGGTCCTCATCGTGAAGACCCCGCAGGCCGCCCAGAACAAGGCCTTCGCCGACGTCCGTTACGGACTGCGTTCGCAGACCGCCACCTTCCGGCACGACACCGAGGGCAACCGCGTGGCGGTCCTCGACAAGGACGGCGCCGAAGTCGGTTCCATACCGACCCCCTTCGCCTGGGACTCCAGCGGCCGCGACCCCGAGCTGCCCGAGGGCACCGCCTCCCGCACCGCCACCGCCACGTCGGCGGACGTCCTGAAGCTGTCCGGTCTGAGCGGCATCGAGCCCGGCGCGAAGTCCGCCCAGCTGCCCATCGCCCTGGAGGGCGACAACACCGGGGCCGCGCACATCGCGCTGAACGTCGCCGGCACGGGCCTGCTCGCCGACCAGGCCGTGAAGTACCCGGTCTTCGTCGACCCGACCATGAACGCGGGCTGGCAGGCCTGGACGACCGCGTACCGGCCGTACCCGAACTCCAGTTTCTACAACGGCACCAACTTCTCCTCCGGCACCTCCGACGCCCGCGTGGGCTACGAGTCGGACACCGGCGGTCTGGGCCGTTCGTTCTGGCGCATGGGCTTCGACCCGAAGATGAAGGGCGCCAAGGTCACCAGCGCGACCTTCAAGGTGCAGAACAACCACTCCTGGTCCTGCACCAGCCGGGAGTTCCAGTTCTACCTGACCGGCTCCATCTCCTCCGGTACGACGTGGAACGCGCAGCCTTCGTGGTCGACGCTGCTGCAGAAGAAGTCCTTCGCGCACGGCTGGTCGTCCACGTCCTGCCCCGACGAGTACGAGGCGTTCGACAACTCCGGTGTGCTCGGGGCCGCCCAGAAGGGCGCGGACAACGGCTGGACGAACATCACCTTCGGCATGCGCGCCACCAGCGAGTCGGACACGCAGACCTGGCGCAAGTTCCGTGCCACCTCCGCCACGTTCGTGGTGGACTACAACCGCCCGCCCTCCGAGCCGACCAACGGCAGCTCCACCCCCGGCGGCGCCTGCGTGCCCGGCCCGGGCGGCGGTGTGACGGTCGGCAAGACGAACATCGTCCTGAAGGCCACGGCCAAGGACGACGACGGCAACCTGTCCAAGGTGCGCTTCCGCTTCTGGAAGACCGGCGGCACGGTCCCGGCGGGCACCCTCGTCGCGGCCCCCGCGGGCGGCGGCACCGTATCGCTGACGATCCCGGCCACGTTCCCGCTCGAGGACAAGGCCACGTACTCCTGGGACGCCATGGCGCAGGACGCCGCCGGCGCCACCTCGACGGTCTTCCCTCCTGGCACCGAGCCCTGCCGGATCACCGTCGACGGCTCCGCGCCCCCGCCGCCGACGGTCGACGAGGCGACCACGCCCTTCAAGCGCGCGACCTCCGACGGCGCCACGTGGGCGACCGTGAAGTTCGGCGAAACCGGTCCCTTGACCTTCGCCTCCGAAGGCGCCGCGAAGTTCCGCTACGGCTGGGAAGGCGTCTACGTCGACGTCACCGCGGTCAACGGTTCCTTCACCGTCCCCGCGCTCAAGCCCCCGCACGCCGGCCCGAACTGGCTGCACCTGTTCGCGCTGGACTCGCTCGGCAACGTGAGCGCCCGCACCGACTACGCCACCTACGTGCCGCCGCGGGACTCCGCCGACGGCCCGGGTGACGTCGGCGGCGACGGCATCGCCGACCTGATGATCATCGACGCGAACGCCAACCTGTTCTCCTACCCGGGCAGCCCGGGCGGCGAACTGTACGGCGGCCTGACCGGCTCCTACTCCATGGGCCCGGACGGCAAGCCCGTTCTCGCGCCGAAGACACCGTGGTGGAACGGCACCAAGGCCGCACTGATCTCCCACTACGCGGACGTCTACCCCGGCGACGGGTCCACCGACCTGTTCGCCGTGGACCCGGACGGCACGTTCTACCTGTACCCCGGCGACGGCTACGGCACCTTCAACGTGGACGACCGGCTCGCGATCCGCCTCCCGTCCAACACCCCCGCCCCGAGCACCTGGGTGTCGATGAAGGCGATCGGCGACATCACCGGCGACAAGCTGACCGACGTCACCGTGAAGGTCGGCACCCAGTTCTGGCTGCTCTCCGGCTACACCGGAGCCACCTTCCAGACCGCGACGCTGATGGAGGGCTCCGCCTGGGGTCCCCGTGAGATCGTCAACATCGCCGACATCGACCTCGACAACACGCCCGACCTGCTGTGGCGCAGCCTGGACTCCGGCACCCTCTACCTCCGCCACGGCAAGCCCGGATCCGTCGCGGGCAGCGTCGACATCAACTCTCTGAAGCTCGCGGCCAACTCCCGCGAGGGTGCCGACACCTCGTACGGGACGAACTGGACGACGACCAACATCTCGGCGATCATCGCCATCCCGGACGTCAGCGGAGACCGGATCCCCGACCTGTGGGTCCGCTACGCCGACACCGGCAACATGAAGCTGTACTACCCGTCCGCCACCAACACGAACGCCGCCGTCAAGACGGTGCTCGCGGTGGACTGGCGCGGCATCAAGTCCTTCGGCTGACGCCGGGGACCGCCCGGCCCGCATGACGCCGGCCTCCAGGACCTTCCCGCGGTCCTTGAGGCCGGCGTTCTTCGTTCCTCGTCGTCACGGGGTGACGACGACCTCGTCCACGCGGCTCGACGAGACGTAGTGCGCCTCGTCCGTGACCTGGTAGCGGGCGGACCAGGAGCCGCTCTGCGTCGCGGTGTACTTCCTGGTGAAGGTGCCGTCGGCTCCGGTGAACGAATAGCCCACGGCCTTCCACTCCGTGCTGCCGGCGGGCCGGAAGTAGTAGTGGACGTACTGGCCCGCCAGGGGCTCACGGGCCGGGTCGGCCTGGGTGAGCTTCCCGGTCAGCGTGATCGGCTTGCCCTTCTTGACCGGCTCGGGTGCGGCGTTGAACTCCGGGATCGCCGTCTCGGTCCGCGGCACGACCTGGACGGGGGACGAGACCGAGCCGTTGATGTCCGGGGTGCCCGCGTACCGCATCCGGACGAATCCGGGGCCCGGGTAGGGCAGGGCGGTCCTGAGGGTGTGCACGCCGCTCATGGGGAACCCGATGTAGTCCTCCACCTTCTGGCGAGTGGTCCAGCCGGTCTTGCCGTCCGCCGAGTACTGGACCTCCACCGTGACCGCGTTGATGCCTGCCGGGATCTGACCGCGATTGAACTCTCCCAGCAGCCTCACGATCTTGTTGCGGTCCACCTTGGCGGTGAGCGAGGGGAAGGAGGTCCCGCCCGTGACGTCCACCTTCACGTCCTGGCTTTCCGCGGACACCCAGGCGTTCCTCTCGCTGACGCGCCACGAGGTGTCCTCCGTCAACTCGCGGGACCAGGTGAACCGGCCCGCGGTGACGGTTGCGACGGAGTCGCTGTGGATGACGAGCCCCATGGCCCCGGGTGCCGGCTTCCAGGTGCCGTCCTCGGCCTTCCACGTGAAGGAGCCGCCGACCTTGCCCCGTGTCGCGTAGGGGCCCGTCACGGTCGTCGAGTCCAGCGCGATGCGCGCCTCCACCGGAGTCACCGGGACGGCTGCCCTCGCCTGCTCCTTCTTGCCGTTCGCCTCGGTCGAGAGGCTGACGGCCGTCTCCCACCCGAGCAGCTTCCCGCCCCTGGGGTCATAGACCGGGTCGCCGTCGGTACCGTGCACGGTCACCTTGGACGCGAAGTGCCCCTGCGCGTCGGCGACCAGCGCGGTGGTGACGCCGCCGCTGGCGGCCGTGAACGCGGCGCCCGCGTACGGCTTCTGTGAGCCGTCGCGCGGATCGTAGAGCTTGATGTCGCCGGAGAGGGTGGTGTCCCGCCGGTCCAACGACACCGCGTTCGCGGACTTCAGGCCGGAGAAGACCGGCCGGAGCCGGTAGTTGAGCGTCGCCTTGTCCTGGTGGAGGACGGGCTCGCCACGGGTGCCGGTGTACTCCACGTCCACGGTGTAATCGCCGAGGACGGCGAGCTTGGGCACGTCTGCCTGGAAGCGGACGGAGCCGTGGCCGCAGGAGGGCTCGCAGTCACCCGGAGCGCCCTCTACGAACCTGGTGAGGGTGGCCACCCGGGCAGTCGTGCCCTTCACGCGCAGGTGGACCTTGAGGTTCTCGGGCAACGTGTCTCCGCCCGTTTGGAGATACACGTTCACCTTCTCGTTTTCCGTGGTCGCGACGACCCCCTTCGGAAAGGGGTCCGCGGCGTGCGCGGCCGTGGGCACGGACAGTACGGCGGCCAAGGCCGTCATGGTGCAGAGTGCGGCGCTGATGTTCTTGTTCATCGTTTCCCCCCGTGATGCGTCTTCCACGATCACCCAGAGGACTCCGCAGCCCGCCCGAAGGTTGTACGGGCGTAAGGGCGTACGGGCAGCGCGAAGTGACGGGTGGTGCACGCTCCCGGGCCTACACCCCTCCCCCGGTGCGCGCGTGCCGGACCGCCGCCGCCGCGAGTCCGGCGATGAGGGGGTGGGCGCGGGTACCGTCGCCGTCCAGTTCGGGCTGGAAGAGGGTGGCCAGGAAGAAGGGGTGCTCGGCCAGTTCGGCGATGCGGATGTCGCCGGATTCGTCGGTGCCGGTGAAGGTCATGCCGTGGGCCCGGAGCAGGTCCAGGTGGAGCGGGTTCGGGCCGTAGTTGCAGTGGTACCGGGCCTGCGTGCGGTCCGCACCGAGCAGCCGGGCGGCGCGGGACCCGGGGGTGACGCGTACGGTCCCCTCGTGGCCCACGAGCGAGCAGGCCAGCGGGACGACGACGGCGTCTGCCTCGGCGGTCGCGGGGTCGTTCTCGGCGTGGGCGGCCCGGTCCAGGCCGCAGACCGTACGGGCGAACTCCAGCAGGGCGTGCTGGAAGCCGCCGCAGGTGCCGAGGAAGGGGATGCCGTTCTCGCGGGCGTCCCGGATCGCCGTGAGCACGCCGCCCTCGCTGCGGTAGGGGCTGCCGGGCAGCACCCAGACGGCGTCGAAGCCGTCCATGCCCTCGCCGGCTTCCTCGGTGGGGATCCAGTAGGCGTCCAAGTCCAGGCCCTCGCGCAGGCGCAGCGCCTCCAGCAGGCCGGGGACACGGGCGTGGGACCGTACGGCGTCGGAGCGGTCCGCGATCAGGGCGATGCGGGCGGGTGACGTCGTGGTGGTGGTGACGGTGGCGGTGGGGTTCGCGTTCATGAAGGTCATCCTCCGAGCCCCCGCCCCATCACGTCCAACGATGATCTGCACTACCCGCATTAGTGATGCTGATGCCTGAGCGATACTGATGCCCATGGATCCGCATCTCCTCCGCACCTTCGTCGCGGTCCTCGAGCACCGCTCCTTCTCCACCGCCGCCTCGGTCCTCGGCTACACGCAGTCGGCCGTCTCCCAGCACATCGCCGCGCTAGAGGCCGACTTGGGCGCCCGGCTGGTCGAACGCCGGCCCGTCGCCCCCACCGGGGCGGGGGTCCGGCTGATGGAACACGCCCCCGCGCTGCTCCTGCGCCTGGACGCGGCCCGTGCCGACATCGCCCGCCTGCGCCGGGCCCCCGACGCCCGGCTGACGCTGGCCTGTTCCCCCGCGGCCTTCGGCCCGGACCTGGCGCAGGCCCTGGCCACCCTGCGCGCCGCGGGGCCGGTGGAGGTCGACCTCCACGTCCTGGGGCGGGAGGCGGTGGTCGAGGAGGTCCTGACCGGCCGCGCCGACCTCGGCCTCGTGGACGGGGTGGCCGCGCCCAGCGACCCCCTCCCGCTGCCGGACCTCGGCCCGACCGTCACCCTCGCCGTCGCCGAGGAGCCCCTGGCCGTGCTCTTCCCGCACACCCACCCCCTGGCGCGGCGCCGTTCGGTCCGGCTGCCCGACCTCGCGCAGGCGCAGTGGATCGACGCCCCCGACACGGCGGTCCCCCTCGCCCGGCTCCGCGAGGTCAGCCACACCGCCGGCTTCCACCCCCGCATCCGCCACCACGGCACCGACCCGCACGCCCTGGCCGTCCTGGCAGCCGCCGGCCACGGCCTGACCTCCCTCCCCCTCTCCCTGGCCACCACCTTCCCCGGCACCACGGCGGTCCCGATCCGCACCCCCCGCCTGGTCCACCGCACGGAACTCCTCCACCCGGCCGACCCGACCCCCCAGGCGGCCCGCACGGCCGTCCTCCTCACCGGCCGGGGCTGAGCCGGCGGGGGCCGAGCCGACCGGGGCCTGCCCGTGGGGAGTTGAGCCCGTACGGGGTTGATTACCAAACGGGTCGACCCGTAAGGTAAATCGCGTGAACTCCTCCCCGCCCTCCAAGGGCCGCCCCAGGGATCCCCGCTCGCACGAGGCGATCGTCGGCGCGGTCACCGAGCTGGTGATCGAGGTCGGGTACGCCGCGACCTCGATCGGGGCGGTGGCCACCCGCGCCGGTGTCGGCAAGGACACGATCTACCGGCGGTGGCGGGGCAAGCCGGAGCTGGTCTTCGAGGCCGTGTTCACGACCACCGACAGCGCTCCGGTCCCGGACACCGGAACGCTGACCGGGGACCTGACGGCACTCCTACGGGACCTGATCGACGAGTTCCACGCACCGGCCGCCGCAGCGGCGCTCCCGGGCCTGCTCGCCGACTTCGCCGCCGATCCGGTACTGAAGGCCCGCATCCGCAGCGACTTCCTGGCCCCCTCGAAGGAGCGGCTGCTGATCGTCTTCGAGCGTGCCGTGGCGCGCGGAGAGATCGCGGCCGCCGTACCCGTGGATCTGGTCCTGGACACGCTGGCAGGAGCCGTGTTCTTCCACATCGGCCTCGTGGGGGAACAGCCCGACCGTCAACTGGCCGACCGGCTGGCCGACATCATCGCCAAGGGAATCGAGATCCGATGAACGGCTGGCTCCTCGCAGCGGGCATCACCGCATCCGGCGTGGCCGCGGTGCACCTCGTCGGCGGGCACCGGGACGTGGTGCGCCCGTTGCTGGCCTGCGGACTCGCGGACGAACCCAAGCGCGTCCTCCATGCCGTGTGGCACATGGTGAGCGTCGACCTGGCGCTCTCCGCGGCCTTCCTGATCCACCTCGCACTGGCGGACGGCACGCCGGCGACCGGCCTGACGGCGTGGTTCGTGGCCGCGCACTTCGTGGCGTACTCCGCCGTCTTCCTGGTCGTCACGCTGTCGGTCGGCTGGCCGAAGCCGCTGCTCCGGCTGCCGCAGTGGATCCTCCTCCTGCCGGTCGCGGCCCTTACCGCGGCGGGCGCCGCGTAGGGCCGGACCCGGGCATGGCGTCCTACCGGCGGGTAAGGCAGCATGGGCCGCCGACGTGCGCCGATGTACGCCGGATGTCGTATGCCGCATGCCGCCCAATCCGCAGGAGGAACACCATGGCCAGCCCCAAGCCGGAGACCCTCGCCGCCTTCGAGGCCGCCAAGGGGTTCATGCCCGTAGGGGAAGGGCTCGCGCTGTACGAGGCGGCCGCGTCCGCGGCGCGGCTCGGGCTGCCGCTGCTGGAGGTCGGGACCTACTGCGGGCGCTCCACGATCCTGCTCGCCGACGCCGCCCGCGAGGCGGGGGTGAGCGCGCTCACCGTGGACCACCACCGGGGCAGCGAGGAGCAGCAGCCCGGCTGGGAGTACCACGACCCGAGCGTCGTGGACCCGGAGATCGGACTGATGGACACCCTGCCCACCTTCCGCCGGACCCTGCACAAGGCCGGTCTGGAGGAGCACGTCATCGCGATCGTCGGCCGCTCCCCGCAGGTCGCCGCGGCCTGGGGCGGCAAGCTCGGTCTGGTCTTCATCGACGGCGGCCACACCGACGAGCACGCCACCGGCGACTACGAGGGCTGGGCCCCGCACGTCGCCGAGGGCGGCACGCTGGTGATCCACGACGTGTTCCCCGACCCGGCCGACGGCGGCCAGGCCCCGTACCGCATCTACGTGCGCGCCCTGGCCTCGGGCGCCTTCGAGGAGGTCTCGGTGACCGACTCCCTGCGCGTCCTGCGCCGCACGGGCGCGGGCATCTGACCTTCCGCCCGTCCTTCGGGGCCGGCCGGTGTTCCTCCGGCCCCGCCTACGCCTCTCCAGCCCCGTGGGCGTCAGCCACGTCCAGCCCCACCGGCGCCAGCCACATCCAGCCCCGCCGGCGTTTGAGGCGCGGGGGTCCGGGGGCTGGCCCCCGGCAACGGCGCCGCACCCGCACTCGGCGCTCACGGGGCATATAACCTCACCGCGCCCCCGGATGGAGCAGGGTCCGTACACCCGGCCAAGGGCCGGTCTAGCATCGCCGGGTGCGCTACGACGAAAGCTCCCCGCCGCTCCCCGAGTCCGCGAGCTCCATCAGTCCGGACCGGCCCTGGTACGCCCGCCGGTCGACCCTGGTCGTCGCGGCGGCCGCGATCGCCCCGGCCTGTCTGGCCGGATGGGTCCTGACCGAGGTGCTGGGCGGGGGCGCGAGCGACGACTCGCGGCCGCCCCGGATCGTGATGCCGCTCTCGGCGTCGGCGAAGCTGCCGTCCGCGGCACCGACACCGGCCGCGAGCCCGGCCGCGAGCCCGGCCCCCGGTGCGACCCCGGGTACGACCCCCGGCGCAACCCCCGGAGGGACCGCCCCCGCCGCGGCGAACGGCCTCGCCGGCCGGACCGTCGTCATCGACCCCGGTCACAACACGGGCAACTTCAAGCACACCACCGAGATCAACCGCCAGGTGGACATCGGCACCAACCGCAAGGAGTGCGACACCACCGGCACGACCACCAACGCCGGCTACATGGAAGCCGAGTTCAGCATGGACGTGTCCCGGCGCCTGCGCACCGTCCTGGAGGCCAAGGGCCTCAAGGTGGTCCTCACGCACGAGGCCGGCAAGGAACGCCCCTTCGGCCCCTGCATCGACGAGCGCGCCCGCATCGGCAACGAGGCCGCCGCCGACGCCGTGGTCTCCGTCCACGCGGACGGGGTCTCGGCCGGCAGCCGCGGTTTCCACGTCATCCTCCCCGCCAAGGTCAAGGGCGGCGGCGCCGACACCGCGAAGATCATCGAACCGTCCCGGCAGCTCGGCGAGCGGATCGCCGGGAACTTCGCCCGGACCACCGGTTCCGCCCCCGCCAACTACCTCGGCAGCGGTACCGGATTGGTCGTCCGCGACGATCTGGGCGGACTGAACCTCTCGACCCGTCCCAAGGTGTTCATCGAATGCGGCAACATGCGTGATGCCAAGGACGCGGCACAGCTGTCGAGTCCGGAGTGGCGCCAGAAAGCGGCCCAGGGCATCGCGGACGGCATCGTCGGCTTCCTCGGCGGGTAGGGCCACCAGGACCGTCCCTCCGGACGGCCCGCAGCCCCGATCCTCTCGGCCGCGGCGAAGCTCCGTACGATGGTGCCGCCCGCCCCCTGCGTCACGGCGGGCACCCACGGCACCACGAGACGACGAGACCGAGAAGGACACCTAAGACGTGAACATCCGATCCCTCACTCGAGGCGACGGCGTGGTGATCGGAGCAGCGGCGTTGCTGTTCATCGCCTCGTTCCTCGATTTCTACTCCGCGCCCGGCGTCGACGCACCGAGCGCATGGGACACCGACGTGTACCGGCTGGCGCTGCCGAGCATCTTCCTGCTCGCGTTCATCGCCGTCGGCCTGCTCGTCGCCGCCCGCCTGCAGCCCGCCGGGCGCCAGCTCCTGGGCCTGCCCTTCCAGGCCTGGGGCACGGTCCTCTCCGTCGCGGCCGCCTGGTCCGCGCTCTGGGGGCTCATCACCTGCCCGACCGGGGCCGACCTCGGCGCGGGCGCCGTCATCGCCTTCCTCGCCACCGCGGCGCTGGCCGGCGTGACCCTCTTCGGCGCGAAGGTCCCGGCGCTCGCCGGGCAGCTCGTGCCGGACCCGAAGCCCGCCACCGCCGCCGTCCCGCCGTACGGACAGCAGCAGCCGGGCGCCGGGTACGGGTACCCGGGCGGCCAGGAGCCGCAGCCGTACGGGGCCGCCCCGCAGCCGGTCCCGCCCTACGGCGGCGGCCAGGAGCAGGCCCAGGCTCCGCAGGACCAGACCCCGGCTCCGGCCCCGGCGGCGGACTTCACGCCGTTCTGGTTCGCCGTTCCGGTGGCCCGCCCCCTCTTCGCCGAGGACGGCAGCCCCGCCCCGATCGCGGAACTCGCGCCCGGCACCTGGTACCTGGCCGTGGAACAGCGCGGTCCGGCCACCCTGATCGCCCAGACCCAGGACGGCCGCCGCGGCGTCCTGAACGACACCTCGGGCATCCAGCGCGGCTGATCCCGGGCACGCGCCTCATCGACGGCCCCCCACCCTTCCGGGTGGGGGGCCGTTGCCCTACAGTCACCTGACGCATCGTCAGATTCGTGGAGGGGACCGTCACATGCGCCTCGGACTCGCACTCGGCTACTGGGGCCGCGGCCCCAATCCGGACCACCTCGACCTCGCCGCCGAAGCCGAGAACCTCGGCTACGACTCCGTCTGGACCGCCGAGGCCTGGGGCTCGGACGCCTTCACCCCGCTCACCTGGATCGCCGCGCACACCTCGCGCATCCGCCTGGGCACCGCCATCGCGCAGATGGCCGCCCGCACCCCGACCGCCACCGCCATGCAGGCCCTGACCCTGGACCACCTGTCCGGTGGCCGGATGATGCTCGGACTCGGCCTGTCCGGACCGCAGGTGGTCGAAGGCTGGTACGGGCGCCCCTTCCCCTCCAGCCCCCTGACGGCGACCCGGGAGTACGTGGACGTCATCCGCCAGGTACTGCGCCGCGAGGCGCCGGTCGCACTGGACGGCCGCTTCCACAGCCACCCGTACCGGGGCGCCGACGGCACCGGCATCGGCAAGCCGCTCAAGCCCATCACCCACCCCCTGCGGGCCGACCTGCCGGTCCTGCTCGGCGCGGAGGGCCCCAAGAACATCGCCCAGACCACCCGCATCGCGGACGGCTGGCTGCCCCTCTACTGGTCGCCGACCCGCACGGACGTCTACCAGGCCTCGCTGTCCGAGCTCCCCGAGGGGTTCATGATCGCCCCGATGGCCCGCGCGAAGGTCTGCGACGACGTCGCGGAGGGACTCCTCCCGGTGAAGGCGATGCTGGGCTTCTACATCGGCGGCATGGGCCACGCGGCACGCAACTTCCACGCCGACCTCATGGGCCGGATGGGCTACGAGGAGGAGGCGCACCGGATCCAGGAACTGTTCCTGGCCGGGCGCAAGGAAGAGGCCGTCATGGCCGTCCCGGACGCGTTCGCGGACGAGATCTCCCTGGTCGGACCGCGGGAGCGGATCGCCGAGCGCCTCGAACTGTGGCGCAAGGGCCCGGTGACCGACCTCCTGCTGACCGCCCCCGACCCGCACACCCTGCGGGTCCTGGCGGAGCTGAACAGCTAGCGGACCCGCTCGCCCTCCGCCCCCCGCTCCCCCTCCGGCCCCGGTCGCCGCCGCACTCCCGGCCGGCGCGTCCGGGTCCGCGGGCCGGGGACGGGGACGGGGGCAGGCGCAGGGACGGCGCCCATGGTCGGGCCGGGCCGAAGGTTTGCGAAGGGTGCGTCGCGGCTATCGCGGCTCGGCGCCCGGGGGTTCGTCCGCAAGGGGCTCCGGGAGGGAGGCCGGGGGCGTCTCCGGGAGGGCCGCCAGCAGCTCCCGCAGGTCCAGCGGCATCACGGCGATCTCCATGCCACCGCCGTCGGCGTCCTCGGCGTCCTCGGCGAACGCGCAGGTCACGATCCGCGAGCCCGGGTTGATGGAGATGCCCTCCTTCACGGAGGGGGCCCGTACGCCGGTGGCCCGGGCTCCGGTCAAGACCACGGGCTCGCCCCGGCCGGGCACCCAGCGGGCCGCGCCCTGGTCGGCGTACACCCGGCCGCTGCGCCAACGGCCGCTGCCCGCGGGGCGTCGCGCCATGCACGGGATCCCGGGAACGGGCGCGCCGGCCTGGCGCCGGAGGTGCTTGCGGCGCATCAGCCAGGCGGTTCCGGCGGCGGCGCCGGCGAGGACCACGTACTCGATCACCCATCCATTCAAACAGGTGGAACGGGCACGCAGCAGGCCGGACCGGAATGCTCCGGTCCGGCCTGTTGCGGGAAGAGCGGGCTCAGCCGGTCAGCTGGCCGGCGCTCGGGACCTTGTCGGTCACCGTGGCGCCCGCGCTCTTGCCGGCCTCCTTGACGCTGTTGATGACGTTCTCGAAGGCGCCGATGTCGGCGTCGCCGGCCTGGCCCTTGCGCAGCTTGGAACCGAGCCCCTTGAGGGAGTCGATGCCCGCCGTCAGCGGGCCCACGGCCTTCGACAGCAGCGGGTCGCCCTTGGCGTTCTCGCTGGCCGCCTTCAGCCGGTTGTACGCGAAGGCGCCCGCGAGGCCCGCCTTGACCAGGGCGAAGGTGCGGCCCTTGGCGCCCTTCTTGAACTTGCCGTCACGGTACGGCTTGATGATCCACTGGTACGTGGCTCCGGCCGCGAGCCCCGCGTTGGCGACGAAGCGGGTCTTGGCGAACTTCTGCTTCTCCTCCGGGCTGCTCGCCGAGGGAGAGGCGGCGGCCGCTTCCGCGTCCTCTGCGGAGGCCGCGGCATCGGCCTCGGCGAACGCGGCCATGGCCACCGAAACCTCGTCGGCCTGACCGGCGGCGACCTTGTCGCCACCGCCCGAGCCGCAGGCGGTGGCACCGCCGAGCAGGGCACAGGACAGGAGCACCGCCGTGAGGGCACGGCGGAAGCGGACGGCTGTGGTGGGTAGGGACACGGGTTTCCTCCGGGGACTGAGGCGTCCCCCGCAGCCTCACCCCGGTCACCCGGCTCCGCCACCCGGGGGACCCGTTCGGGTTTACCCGGTGGGTTTATCCGCCTGAGAAGCGGCCAGAAGCGCGGCATGCCCACACACACGCGAGCACGCACCAGAGGAAGCAGCCAGGCGGGCCGCGCCGTCGCGGTCGTGGCGGACGTCATGGCCTTCGTGATCGGCCTGTGGATCCTGCTGTACCTGCTGGACGCCAACCAGGGGAACGCACTGGTCGACTTCATCCACGACGCCGCGACCTGGCTGGCCGGCTGGTCCTACGACCTGTTCACCTTCCACCGCGACTGGGTCCAGGTGGTGATCGGCTACGGCATCGCGGCCGTCGCCTACCTGGTCATCGGCCACGCCGTCGCGGGCCGCCTCTACCGCCGCTAGGGGGGGCCGCAGAGGCCCACTTCCCGCGCGCCGAACACCGCTCGTCCTCCCGTACGCCGGAGGGCGAGCGGTGTCGTGTCTTCACGTCTTCATGCGTCAGCGACCCTGCGCCTTTCTCCTTTCAGGAATTTCGGCATGCGAGGGCAACCATCCGTGCCGGCCGCGGGTCGTACGGGCGAGAGTCGATCAGGTTGATCGACCGGATTTCGCCCGGGGGGGCTCTTTTGAAGAAGAACACCGAGCCGCAGGCGGCTGCGCCCGCCCACTCCGCGCCCCACCTGCCGGCGGCGCCCGCCGCACCGGCCCAGGTGCCCGCGGCCCCGGGTGAGCCCCGCGGCGTCTTCCGGTTCGCCCTCTCCGTCGAGGAGCGGACGCACAGCCGCGAGGACTACGCCCCCGTGCGCTGACTCCTGCGCCGCACGGACGGATGCGGGGCGGGCAAGACCGGTACGGGGGTCCCGCCATGCCCGCCCCGCACATCCAAGACGAACAGGACACCGGGCAGGGCCGATACGGCCCTGCCCTCGGACCACCATGAGACGGGAGGACATCCACCGATGTCCGCCAGGACAACTCGCACGGCAACGGCTCTCGTTGCCGCTTTCGGCGTCGCCGCGACCATGATCGCCGCCGCGCCGGGCAGCCTCGCCGCCACGGCCGCCGCCAACGCCTGTGACGTGGCCGCCGTGACCGATCTCGCGGACGCGGCCCGGGTACAGGTCGACGCCTTCGGCGCCCTGAAGGACCTCCGGGTCGACGTACGCGCGCCGGGCACCACGAAGGTGCTGGCCACCGCGCAGGGCTTCGAGTCCACGCCGCGGCCCGACTTCGGCGTGCGCCACCGCTCCGCCGTGCTGCCCGCACTCGCCGCGCTCGGCCGCTACGCCCTCGACGTCCGGTACACCGACGCCGCGGGCAAGACCGTCACGTGCGCCGACAGCGGCGAGCTCCGCTACCTGCCGCACCCCGTGATCACCCTGGACCCGGCGACCACACCGGTCTCCCTGGACAAGCCGACGGCGACCGTCACCGGCAAGCTGACCCTGCGCAATCCCCGCACCCGCGCGGAGACCCCGCTCAAGGGCCGCACTGTGACGGTCGCCTTCGCGAGCTGGCTCGGCGCGCGCGTACCGGTCGTTGCCGGGAGCGACGGCAGGTTCTCCGCCTCGTTCACGTACACCCCGGAGCACACCAGCATGGACATGACGGCGGAGGCCGCCGGCGCCGCCCCGGTCGCAGCGCAACTTCCCGTCGAGAAGCGCAAGGTCGTCATAGCCCTGGACACCCCGTCCTCGGTGTCCCCGGGATACGAGAGCCGCTTCCGCATCTCGGGCAATTTCTTCTACCGGGGCGGGGACGGCGAACTGCACCCCCTCACGGGCGCCGACCCCACGAGCCAGGGGGACACCTGCGAAGGCTCGTCGTGCGGAAAGATCACGTGGTACGAGGGGGGACGCAGATTCGTCTGGGACCGGTACACCCAGCACGGAGACACCGAGCTGGTGGTGACCCACGATCCCGGGGTGCTGCTCGACGGTGTCACCCGGGCCTCCGTCAAGGTGAAGGTCGACCGGACCGTGGCCTTCTGGGGTCTGAAGGCCACGAAGGACCCCAAGGGCCGTCTGACCATCCGGGGCAGCAAGCGGCTCGGGTACGGCACGAACACGCAGTACGACGTGTACCGCATCCAGCACTCGGCCGACGGCAAGACGGGGTGGAAGACGTACAAGAGCCCCTCCCTCCCGCGCACCGGAGGGATCCTCCAGACGCTGGAGCCGGGCACCTTCCCCGAGGGCGGCACCTGGCGCATCCACTTCGAGGGCGCCAAGGGACTCGAGCCCGTCACGAGCCCCACCTTCACCGTGGGCACCCCGTGACCCCCGGTCAGCCGCCGGCGGCAACGCCCGTCTTGAACCATCAGCACATGCACATGCAGTCTCCTGGAGGACCGTTGAACAAGGTGATGACGTCGCTCGGCATCGCCCTGGCCGTCACCGCGGCCGCGTCCGGCCTCGGCTTCGGGTCGGTGGCGCAGGCCGATGACGCCGACTACCCGCCGGACGCCTACGTGGTCCAGTCCGGCGGCGACATCCGCATTCGACTCACCAGCGATCGGCCGCCCGCAGGGAAGACGGTGGTCCGGGTCCGGCCCAAGGACGGCGACGAGGTCGTGGCAGAGGTCGGCGGGTTCGGCGACTGGGAATGCGTGACAGAGCTCGACGACGACTGCAGCCTGCTCAGGACCGAATCCGGCCCGCTCGTCCTCAAGGACATGGGCATGTACCTCCTCAACGTCGTCCTCGACAAGGGAAGCGCAAAGGAGAAGGAGTACCCGGAAGCCGGACCGGCCTTCCCCTACGCGATCAACCCCCGGTTCACCTCCCTGGTGTCCAGCACTCCGGTGCTCTCCTACGAGCACCGCAGCGGCAAGGCCTACGGCACCCTGGTGGCCGAGCACCCCCGCACCCACGAGGTGAAGCCGCTCGCGGACGCGCCGGTGCACCTGTTCCGCGGGAGCTACTGGGGCAGCAATCTGATCGAGTCCCTGACCACCGACAGTGCGGGCCGCTTCGCCGCTCTCTTCCAGTACGAGGCTGGTAGGCCGAAGCCCGGCCTCCAGGTCACCCTCTCCACGGATTCGGGCCCGTACAACATCCTGGCCGAGCGGAAACTGGAACTCGGCTTGCGCGCAACACCCGTCAAGCTCACCGTCCGGGAGCCCGCGGCAGGGATCGTCGGGCGTTACGGCAGCAAGGTACCCGTCCGGGGAACCATGACCTGGACCGCCTCCGACGGCACCGTCCGTCCGCTGGCGGGCGTGAGGGTGGACGCGTACACCGAGGGATGTCCGGAGGACCAGCTGTGCGGGGAAAGCCGGGGAAGTGACGCCGCCGGCGGTTTCGACGTGCCCTATTCCGTCACGCGGGACGAATACGCACGCGTGGAGATGGAGCGGTTCGGGGCCAGCGGGTGGTTCACCGGAGACCTCGCCACCCGCCTGTCCGTGGACGCCACGCACACCACCGCCTTCTCCCCGTTGAAGGTGAGTGCGGACCAGAACCGGACCATCACCGTCGGCGGCCGGCTGGCCGTCCAGCAGGGGTCCGCGCCCGCCGGGGCCAAGGCCACGGTCAACGTGCAGATGTCCGCGGACGGCAAGACCGGGTGGAAGACGGTGAAGTCCTTCACCACCGCCTTCGGGACGGACTTCAGCCAGCAGCTGAAGCACACGCCCGAGCAGGACGGCCACTACGTCCGCCTGCGCTACGCCGGCACCGCCGACATCGGCCCGGCCGCCCCGGTGGTCCAGCTCACCCGCAGGACGACCCAGATCGTCCGCGACAACCTGGCACCCGAGGGGATCCGCGCCGGGACCAGCATCACCGCGAGCGGAGTCCTCCAGCAGAAGTCCGGCACCGCCTGGCTGCCGCTCGCCGGCCAGAAGGTCCGCGTCTACTTCAAGGCCGACGCGCCCGGCTCCGCCTGGACCTACCAGGGCGCCGCGACGACCGCCGCCAACGGCTCGTTCAGCACCAAGGTCACCGCCCGCAGCGACGGGGCCTGGCAGATCCGCTACCTCGACGCCACCGCGCCGTACTACGTGGCCATCGGCCGCGAGGACCACGTCGACGTGGTGTAGAGCCGGTCGCGGGAGCGGGGCGGGCAGGACCGGTACGGGGGTCCCGCCATGCCCGCCCCGCAGAAGCAAAGAGGGAACTTGACACCGGGCAGGGCCGATACGGCCCTGCCCTCGGACCACCATGAGACGGGAGGGCATCCACCGATGTCCGCCAGGACAACTCGTACGGCAACGGCTCTCGTTGCCGCTTTCGGCATCGCCGCGACCATGGTCGCGGTCGCGCCGGGCAGCCTCGCCGCCACGGCCGACGCCTGTGACACGGTCGCCTCGGCCGATCCGGCCGATGCGGCCAAGGTGCAGGTCGACGCCGTCGGCGCGCTCAAGAACCTCAAGGTGGACGTGCGCGAGCCGGGCACCACGAAGGTGCTCGCCACCGCGGGGGGCTTCGAGTCCTCGGTGCGGCCCGGCTACCCCGCCTTCGGCGTGCGCCACCGCTCCGCCGCGCTGCCCGCACTCGCGGCACTGGGCCGCTACGCCCTCGACGTCCGGTACACCGACGCCGCGGGCAAGACCGTCCGCTGCGCCGACAGCGGCGAACTGCGCTACCTGCCGCACCCCGTGATCGCCCTGAACCCGCTGAGCGAGCCGGTCTCCCTGGAGAAGCCGACGGCGACCGTCACCGGCAAGCTGGTCCTGCGCGATCCGCGGACCCGCGTCGAGACGCCGCTCCAGGGCCGCCCGGTGTTGCTCAAGTTCTCCGGCTCGGCCAACCAGGAGATTTACCGGTCGACCCGTGCCGGTGGCGACGGCACGTTCTCCGCCTCGATCACCTACACCGCGAAGAACAGCAGCTCGGCCGTGGCCGTCGAAGCCGAGGGCGCCGCCACGCTCACGACGGAACTCCCCGTCGAGAAGCGCAAGGTCGTCATAGCCCTGGACACCCCGTCCTCGGTGTCCCCGGGATACGAAAGCAGCTTCCGGATCGCGGGCAGGGTCCTCTACCAGGGCGCGGATGGCGAACTGCACCCCCTCCCGGACGCCGACGTCACCAGCCAGGGGGACATCTGCGAGGAATGGAACACCTGGGGCTCGAGGTGCGGAAAGCTCACGAGCTGGGGCCATACCTTCACCTGGGACCGGTACACCATGCACGGAGACACCGTGCTGTCGGTGACCAACTATCCCGGGGCGCTGCTCGACGGCACGTCCAAGGCCTCCGTCACCGTGAAGGTCGACCGGACCGTGGCCTTCGCGGGCCTGAAGGCGATCAAGGACGCGTCGGGCAGTCTGACCTTCAAGGGCACCAAGCGGCTCGGAGAGGGCACCAACATCGAGCAGGACCTCTACCGCATCCAGCACTCGGCCGACGGCAAGACCGGCTGGAAGACGTACCGGAGCACCTACCTCCGGCGCACCGGCTCGATCCTCCGCACGCTGCGGCCCGGCGCCTACCCCGAGGGCGGCTCCTGGCGCGTCCTCTTCGAGGGCGCCAAGGGACTCGAACCCGTCACCAGCCCCAACTTCACCGTGGTGAACCCCTGATGCCCGCGCAGTCGCAGGCGGCGCCGCCCGCTCCGGACCGTCAGCGCACGCACAAGCCGTCTCCTGGGGGACAGTTGAACAAGATGATCTCCTCGCTCGGCATCGCCCTGGCCGTCACCACGGCCGCCTCCGGCCTCGGGTTCGGGTCGGTGGCGCAGGCCGACGACATCGACTCCGTGCCCCGGGCCACGGTGGTCCGGACCGGCGACGAGTTCCGCGTGAAGCTCACCGCCGACACGGCACCCGGAGGGGACACGGCGGTCCGGATCCGGCCCAAGGACGGCGACAAGGCCGTGGCCGAGGTCGGCGGGTTCGGCGACTGGGAGTGCGTGGGCAATGATGAGCACTACTGCGTGTACGTGCGGACCACGTCCGCCCCGTTCGTCCTCGACGACATGGGCATGTACGACCTCGACGTCGTCGTCCACAAGGGTCGCGAGGACGAGGCGGAGCACCGCTATGCCGGACGGTCCTTCGCCTACGCGGACAAGCCCCGGTTCACCGCCCTGACGTCCAGCATCCCGGTGCTCTCCTACGAGCGGCGCACCGGGAAGGCCTCCGGCACGCTGGTGGCCGAGCACCCCCGGACCCACGAGGTGAAGCCGCTGGCGGACGCCCCGGTGGAACTGGTCCGCCAGACCGGCGGGGGCAGCCGCGGGCCGGAGCGCCTGACCACCGACGGTGCGGGCCGCTTCGCGTCCCTCTTCACGTTCGAGGGCGGCGAATCGAGCCCCGCCCTCGAAGCCCGCTTCAACACCGAATCGGGCGGCCCCAACTACTCGGCACAGCGCACCATGGCCCTCCAGGTGCGTGCGACGCCCCTCAAGGTCGCCATCCGGCAGCCCACCGGAGGGATCACCGGGCGTTACGGCAGCAAGGTGCCCGTGCAGGCGGCCCTGACCTGGACCGCCGCCGACGGCACCGCCCGGCCGCTGACGAACGTGGGGGTGCACCTGATCGACGAGGGGTGCAGGCGAGACCGCTGCGACGTGGGCTACGACGGCACCGACGCCAACGGGATCGCCGACCTGTCCTACCCCGTCGTGCGGGACGGATCCGCACGCGTGTCGCTGAGCGCGTACGAAAACGGCGGCTGGTTCAGCGGCGACACCTTCGCAAGCCTGGCCGTGGACGCCACACACACCACCGCCTTCTCCCCGTTCACCGTGACCTCGGACAAGAACCGGACGATCACCGTCGCCGGCCAGCTGGCGGTCCGGCAGGGATCGGCGGCCGCCGGGGCCAAGGCCGCGGTCGACGTGCAGATCTCCGCGGACGGCAAGACCGGGTGGAAGACCGTGAAGACCTTCACGACCGCCTTCGGGACGACCTTCAGCCAGCAGCTGATGCACACGCCCGAGCAGGACGGCCACTACGTCCGCGTGCGCTACGCGGGTGCCACCGACATCGGCCCCACCGCCCGGATGGCCCGGCTCACCCGCAGGTCGACCCAGATCGTCCGCGACAACCTGGCCCCCGAGGGCATCCGCGCCGGGACCCAGATCACCGCCAGCGGATACCTCCAGGTAAAGGCCGGTACCGCCTGGCTGCCGGTCGCCGGCCAGAAGGTCCGCGTCTACTTCAAGGCCTCCGCGGAAGGTTCCGCCTGGACCTACGAGGGCAGCGCGACGACCGCCGCCAACGGCTCGTTCAGCACCAAGGTCACCGCCCGCCGTGACGGCGTCTGGCAGATCCGCTACGTCGACGCCACCGCCCCGTACTACGCCTCCATCGGGCGCGAGGACGAGGTCGACGTGGTCTAGGCCGTCTCTTTCGGATCTTGTCGGCCGAGCCCTCGGCGTCTGGTGCCGTGCCTGGCCGTGCTGTCGGGGCACGCGCGTACTGGACGTACTCGGTTGCCCCGGCAGTGCGGCCAGGCGCGGTGCCAGGCGTCGCGGGCCCGGCAAGATCCGAAAGAGACGGCCTAGGCGGGCCGCACCACCGCCGTGACCTCCTGAGCCGCGCTCAGGAGGTCACGTACCCGTGCCCACGGGCCCGGGCGGTGGCTAGGCGCAGCAGTCCGGTTCCAGGCCGGTCGGCAGCGTCAGGCCGCCGAAGACCGTGCCGGTGGCCTCGTCGCCGCCCAGGGCGGCCACCGCGAGGAGCAGCGAGCCCGCCGTCCAGGTGGTCTGTTCCACGGGCCAGACCTGACGGTCGTCGAAGACGTACCCGGTCCAGTACATGCCGTTGTCGGCACGCAGGTGGCCGATCGAGCGCAGGATCTCCAGGGCCCGGTCGGACTCCCCCGTCGCCCACAGCGCGAGCGCCAGTTCGCAGGACTCCCCGCCGGTCACCCAGGGGTTCGGCAGCACGCACCGCACGCCGAGGTCGGGGACGACGAACTCCTCCCACCGCTCCTCGATGCGGGCCTTGGCCTCCGCGCCGGTCAGCGCCCCGCCGAGGACCGGGTAGTACCAGTCCATGGAGTAGCGGGACTTGTCGAGGAACCGCTCCGGGTGCCGGCGTATCGCGTGCCCGAGGGCTCCCGCGGCCAGTTCCCAGTCCGGCTGCGGATCGCCCCGGTACTCGGCGATGGCCAGCGCGCAGCGCAGCGCCTGGTGGATGGAGGAGGACCCGGTGAGCAGGGCGTCCGCGACGGCCTCTCCGGACGGTTCGCGCTTCCAGCCGATCTCGCCGCCCGGCTGCTGGAGCCGCAGCACGAACTCGACGGCCGCGTACACGGCGGGCCACATCCGGTCGAGGAAGGCGTCGTCCCCGGTGGACAGGTGGTGGTGCCAGACGCCGACGGCGAGGTACGCGACGAAGTTGGTCTCCCGGCTCGCGTCCTGCGGCTCGCGGGTGTCGACCCCGTCCTCGCGGTCGGCGTAGGCCGCGTACCAGGAGCCGTCGTCGTTCTGGTGGCGCACCAGCCAGTCGTAGGCCCGCTCGGCGGCCTCGTGCTCGCCGGCCGCGTCGAGGGCCATCGCGGCCTCGGTGTGGTCCCACGGGTCGAGGTGGTGCCCGCGGAACCAGGGTATGGCCCCGTCGGCGCGCTGCGCGGCGAGGATCCCGGCGACGGTGGCGGCGGCCTGATCGGCCGTCAGTACGCCGTCCAGGACCAGGTGTTCGGGTGCGGTGCGCCCGGGAGAGCTCACTGCGCCGCGCCCACGGGCTCGGCCGCGGCCGCGTCCACGGGGAGGTGCGGCTTGGTGGCGTAGGCGACGAAGCTCTTGCCTATGACCGGGTTCAGGGCCTGCTCCGCGAGCCGCGTGACCAGCGGCTTCTTCATGATGTCCCAGACCAGGAGCTTGTGGTACGCCTTGACGGGCAGCGCCTTGTCGTTGTCGACGCCGAAGGCGCACTTGAGCCACCAGTAGGGCGAGTGCAGGCCGTGCGCGTGGTGGGTGCCGTACGGCTTGAGGCCCGCGGACTCCATCTTGCCGAGCAGCTCCTCCGCCTTGTAGATGCGGATGTGGCCGCCCTCGACCTCGTGGTAGGCGTCGGAGAGCGCCCAGCAGACCTTCTCGGGGCCGTAGCGGGGCACGGTGATGGCGATGCGTCCGCCGGGCTTCAGGACGCGGACCATCTCGGCGAGGACGCCCTTGTCGTCGGGGATGTGCTCCATCACCTCGGAGATGATGACGACGTCGAAGGACTCGTCGGGGAAGGGCAGCGCGAGGGCGTCGCCCTCCATCGCGGTGGCGGTGGCGCCGGCCGGGGCCTCGCCGGCCTCCTTCATCGCGGCGAACCACTTGGCGACCTCGCGGATCTCCTCGCCGTTGCGGTCGAGGGCGACCACCTGGGCGCCTCGCCGGTAGCACTCGAAGGCGTGCCGGCCTGCGCCGCAGCCCAGATCGAGTACGCGGTCGCCTGCGGCGAGCGGGAACCGGGAGAAATCGACGGTCAGCACGTGGTCCTGCCTTCGCGGTCGCGGGGTGGGGAGGGGAACTGCATCGGACGGAAGGTGGAGGTCACCGGGTCGTTGCGGCCTTCGGGGCCGTCGGGGTCGTCGGGGCCTTCGCGCCCGCCGCTGCCGCCCGCTCGATGGCGGCGCGGTAGTGGACGACGGTGCCCTCGGCGGCCTTGGCCCAGGTGAAGCGGGACAGCACCCGCTCGCGGCCGGCGGCGCCGAGCCGGGTGCGCAGTTCGGGGTCGCCCAGCAGCCGGCCCAGCGCGGCGGCCAGCGCGCCCGCGTCGCCGGGCGGCACGGCGAGACAGGACTCGCCGTCGGGGCCGGTGACCTCGGGAATCGCGCCGCCGGTGGTGGCGACCAGCGGGGTGCCGGTGGCCATGGCCTCGGCCGCCGGGAGCGAGAAGCCCTCGTAGAGGGAGGGCACGCAGGCGATCTGGGCGCTGCGGACCAGGTCGACGAGCTCGGTGTCGGTGACGCCCTTGACGAAGCGGACGGCGTCCTGGAGTCCGTACGTCTCGATCGCCCGGGCCACGGGGCCCTGTTCGGCGCGCTTGCCGACGACGACGAGGTGGGCGTCGGGCTGTTCGGTACGGAGCTTCGCGAGCGCCTCGACGAGGTGCACGAGCCCCTTGAGCGGGACGTCGGCGCTGGACGTGGTCACGATCCGCCCGGGCACCTCGGCCACGGAGGCGTCGGGCGACCAGAGGTCGGTGTCGGCGCCGATGTGGACGACGTGGATGCGCTCGTCCCGGACGCCGAGGTGCTCGGCGATCTCCTTCTTGGAGGAGCCGGAGACGGTGAGCACGGAGGCCAGCCGCCGGGCGACGCGGCCCTGCATGCGCGTGAACCCGTACCAACGCCGTACGGAGGCCCGCTTCCTGCGGTCCTTCGCGGCGGCCAGGTCCAGCTTGCGGTCGACGGTGATGGGGTGGTGGATGGTGGTGACCAGCGGGGCGCCGAGGTCGGCCAACAGTCCGTAGCCGAGGGTCTGGTTGTCGTGGATGACGTCGAACTCGCCCGCCCGCGCCGCCAGATGCCTGCGCGCTCGCAGCGAGAAGGTCAGCGGCTCGGGGAACCCGCCGGTCCACATGGTGGCGACCTCGACGGCGTCGATCCAGTCGCGGTACTCGTCACGCTTGGGGGTGCGGAACGGGTCGGGGCTGCGGTAGAGGTCCAGGCTGGGCAGCTCGGTGAGGGTGGCGCCGGCGCCGGTGAGGGCGTCGGTGTCGAGCACCGGGTAGGGCTGCGCGCCGATGACCTCGACGGAGTGGCCCAGCTTCACGAGCTCGCGCGCGAGGTGGCGGACGTAGACGCCCTGGCCACCGCAGAACGGGTTCCCCTTATAGGTGAGGAGTGCGATCCGCAACGGGCGGCTGTCGTCGGCGGCCGAACCCGTGAGAGGGCTCGTCACCATGGCCTCTGCGGTCACTCTCGGCCCCCTTCTCCCTGCACTTTCGCCGGAGCGTAACCGCTCGGATAATGTAGAACAAGTTTCAGACTTGATCCGCTGAAGAGCATTGAATCTACCGGCCGGAAACCACACCGTAAGAGGGGTGGCAGGTGATTCGCGCCACGGATCGGGCGCCTGCCATGCTGGGCGCGCGACGGCCCGGGGCAACTCCCGCGGCCGCCCCGGCACAGACATGAACGCCTTGGAACTGGAACGCCTCGGAACCGGAACGGGACAGATGACAGCGGAAGCGAAGGCCGTGACCCCAGCCGTCACCACACCGGCGTCTCCGCCCCTGACGGAGCGCCAGGAGGCACGCCGCAGGCGGATCCTGCACGCCAGCGCCCAGCTGGCCAGCCGGGGCGGCTTCGACGCGGTGCAGATGCGGGAGGTGGCGGAGTCCTCCAGCGTGGCCCTGGGCACCCTCTACCGGTACTTCCCCTCCAAGGTGCACCTGCTCGTCGCGACCATGCAGGACCAGCTCCAGCACATGCACGGAACGCTGCGCAAGCGCCCGCCGGCCGGGGACGAGCCCGCGGCCCGCGTCGCGGAGACCCTGATGCGCGCCTTCCGCGCGCTCCAGCGGGAGCCGCACCTGGCGGACGCGATGGTCCGTGCCCTCACCTTCGCGGACCGCAGCGTGAGCCCGGAGGTGGACACGGTGTCCCGCCTCACGACGGCGATCATCCTGGACGCGATGGGCCTGGAGGCCCCGCCGACGGCGGAACAGCTGTCGGCGGTCCGCGTCATCGAGCACACCTGGCACTCGGCCCTGATCACCTGGCTGTCGGGCCGCGCCTCGATCGCCCAGGTGAAGATCGACATCGAGACGGTCTGCCGCCTGATCGACCTCACGGCCCCGCAGCCCCCGGCCGAGCCCGCTCCGCAGCCCCCGAAAAAGTCCTGATCTGGCTGTTCGCCCGGGAGGACCTGCGGGCTCAGTGCACGCAGAGGCAGAAGGGATGCCCCGCCGGGTCCGCGTAGATGCGCCAGTTGGCCTCCGGACGGAGCTGGTCCGTCCGCTCCAGCAGGGTCGCCCCGAGGGCGAGCGCCCGCGCCTCCTCACCGTCGAGGTCGTCCACGTCGAAGTCGAGGTGGAGCTGCTGCGGACGCTCCTGGCCGGGCCATTCGGGCGGCCGGTAGCCGTCCACCCGCTGACAGGCGATCGGGATCCCCTCGAAGCCGTGCACCTCGACCCAGCCGGAGTCCTCGGCATCCACGACGATCCTGCCGCCGAGCAGATCGGCGTAGAACCGCGCCAGACGCACCGGATCCGCGCAGTCCAACGCGACGGCCTGCAGCTTGCGAATCACTTCCGCCCCTCCTCCACCACGAGGCACTCCCGTACGTACCTGCTCGTACCCGCCTGCGCGAGGAGCAAGCACGACGGCCACGAAGGGGTCCGGGTCGGTCCCGGGAGCGGCACCACACGCGGGGCCGGGGCCGGGGCCGGGCATCACGCTCCCGGCCCCGGCCCCGACGCCGGTCCGGCCGGCTCACTCCTCCGGGGGGAACACCGCCTCGCCGCTGCCCAGGAGGGTGATGGCGATCGCTTCGACCGGGCAGCCCTCCGCCGCCGCGAGCACCGGCTCGCTCGCGTCCGTCTCCGCCGCCCGCGGATGCGACTGCCGCGCCGAGTCGAGGGCGAAGCCGTCCGGGGCGTGGTTCACGCACATCCCCGAGCCGATGCAGACGCCGCGGTCCACCTCGACGTGCCAGCGGTCACCCATCACGCACCGGCCGCGGGGGGTACGTACCCTGCCGGGAGGTGGATCATCTTGTGCTCCAGGTACTCGCTCAGCCCCTCCGGGCCGAACTCCCGCCCGACGCCGCTGTTCTTGTAGCCGCCGAACGGCCCGAGCATGTCCAGGCTGAAGGTGTTCACGTTGAAGGTGCCGGTCCGCACCTGCCGCGCGAAGTCGATGCCGTGCTCCACGTCGCCGGTCCAGACGCTGCCGCTGAGCCCGAACTCCGAGTCGTTGGCGACCCGTACGGCCTCCGCCTCGTCCCCGTACGGGATCAGGCAGACGACCGGGCCGAAGATCTCCTCGCGGGCGATCCGCATCGAGTTGTCGACGTCTCCGAAGAGGGTCGGCTCCACGTACCAGCCCTGGTCCAGGTCCGAGCCGGCCGGACGCCCGCCGCCGGACAGGACCTTGGCGCCCTCCTCCTGGCCGATCCGGATGTAGTCGAGCGAGCGCTGCTGCTGCCGCCTGGCCACCAGCGGGCCGAGCTGCGTGGCGGGGTCCATCGGGTCTCCGACGACCAGCGCCGAGGCCGCGGCGGCGAGCGCTTCGGCGATCTCCTCGTAGCGGCTGCGCGGGGCGAGGACGCGGGTCTGTGCCACGCAGGCCTGGCCGTTGTTCATCCAGGCCGCGGGGACGATGCCGGCGATGGCGGTGTCGAGGTCGGCGTCGGGGAGGATGACGGCCGCGGACTTGCCGCCGAGTTCGAGGGTCACGCGGGTGAGGTTCTTGGAGGCGACCTCCATGACCCGCCGGCCGGCGGGGACGGAGCCGGTGAAGGCGACCTTGTCCACGTCCGGGTGGCCGACGAGGTACTCGCTGACCTCGCGGTCGGCGGGCAGGATCGACAGCACGCCCTCGGGCAGCCCGGCCTCGCGGGCGATGTCGGCGAGGATGTAGGAGTCGAGGACCGCCTCGGGGGACGGCTTGAGGATCACCGTGCAGCCGGTGAGCAGCGCGGGCGCCAGCTTGGCGGCGGCCACGAACTGCGGGACGTTCCACGGGATGACGGCGGCGACCACGCCGACGGCCTCGCGCCGGACGAGGATCGGGCCGAGGACGCCCTGGCGGTACTCCTCGTACGGGTAGTCGCGCGCCACGGTGATCGCGGCGTCGTAGACCATCATCGGGCCGAGGGCCTGGGCGAGGATGCTCCAGGAGTACGGGGACCCGTTCTGGGAGCTGATCGAGCGGGCGATCTCCTCGTGCCGGACGGCTATGGCGTCCTTGATCCGGGTCACCACCGCGATCCGCTCCTCGAGCGTGGTGCGCGGCCAGGGGCCCTCGTCGAAGGCCTTGCGGGCCACGGCGACGGCCCGGTCCACGTCGGCCTTCGAGGCGTGCGGGACGCTGCCGATGACCTGCCCGGTGTGGGGCGAGACGACCTTGATCGTGTCGGTGCCCAGCGGATCCGTCCACTCACCGCCGATGAACAGTTTTCCGTGTTCCACGAGCTCGGTCATGGCTGATGCCTCCTGCGGCTTGGCGTTCCAGAACTGATACCAGTTCTAGTTCTAGGAGTCCACGGAGCTGACCGAACCGCCTCGTACAACACATCGAAGATCCAACGACTAGTCAGATCGCCCCGAAGATGGTCGACTTGGGCTACTAATGCAACACGTTCTCGTGAGAGTGGAGCCAGAGTGGAGCCCTTCAAGGCAGAGGACACGACACAGGGCACCCCGACCCCCCAGGTCACCGATCACGGCGGCGGCGTGTGGGGCATCAAGGTCCCCATCCCCGACAACCCGCTCGGCCACACCCTCGTCCACGTCCTCGACACCGACCGCGGCCCGGTCCTCATCGACACCGGCTGGGACGACCCCGAGTCCTGGGACACCCTCGTCGCGGGCCTCGGCGCCCTCTCCATCGCCGTCGCCGACGTGCACGGCGTGGTCATCACCCACCACCACCCCGACCACCACGGCCTGTCCGGCCGGGTCCGCGAGGCCTCCGGCGCCTGGATCGCCATGCACGCCGCCGACACCGAGGTCGTCGTACGGACCCGGGCCTCCGAACCCGGCGTCTGGTTCGACTACATGAGCGAGAAGCTGGCCACCGCCGGAGCCCCCGAGGAGCACATCGCCCCGCTGCGCGCCGCCCGCGCGAGCGGCCGCATGAGCACCCTGCCCGGCCTGCGCGCCGCCGTCCCCGACCGGGAGATCGTGCCCGCCGAGCTGCTGCCGCTGGCCGGCCGCCGGCTCCGGGCGATCTGGACCCCCGGGCACACCCCCGGCCACGTCTGCCTGCACCTGGAGGAGAAGCATCCGCGGAACCTGCCCGGCAACGGCCGCCTCTTCTCCGGGGACCACCTGCTGCCCGGGATCTCCCCCCACATCGGCCTCTACGAGGACCCCTCCTCCGAGCGGGTCACCGACCCCCTCGGCGACTACCTCGACTCCCTCGAACGCATCGGCCGCCTCCAGCCCGCCGAGGTGCTCCCGGCCCACCAGTACGCCTTCACCGACGCGCAGGGCCGCGTACGGGAACTGCTGGACCACCACGAGGAGCGGCTGACCGGGCTGCGGGACCTGCTCGCCGCCGAGCCGCTGACCCCGTGGGCGCTGGCGGAGCGGATGGAGTGGAACCGGCCCTGGGAGCAGATCCCGTACGGCTCCCGCAACATCGCCGTCTCCGAAGCGGAAGCCCACCTGCGGCGCCTGGTGAAGCAGGGCCGCGCGGAGGCGGTGCCGGGCAGCGACCCCGTGACGTACCGCGCCGTGTAAGGGGCGCGGGTGGGCGGCGCCACCCGGCACCGGAGCTACGGGCCGGTAGAGTATGGGCGTCGTCCACACTTCCGTACGGGGGGAAGCCGGTGCGAATCCGGCGCTGACCCGCAACCGTGACCCGCCCCGGCAGCATCGGGGGCGGGGAGCCGGATTGCCCCGTGCCGGAGGTGCGCGGCTCGTGCCGCCGGGTCCTCCGGCGGCCGGCACCGTCGAGGTAAACGGAGCCGGAGCCCGGTACCAGCCTCCCTCGCTGTGCTGCCTGCCTCCCGGTTCCCCAGCACGAGAGGCACCCGCCCCGCATGAACGTCCGCCGCAGCGCCGCCACGCTCGCCGTCTCCGCCGTGCTCTGCGTGGGCTCGGCCCCCGCGGCCCTCGCCGATGTCGCCACGCCGTCCCCGGCACCCGTCGTCCCCTCCGGGCTCTTCGGCAAGAACGATCCGACGTACGACGGGGTGTGGCGGCAGTCCTTCGCACTGCTCGCCCAGCACACGGTGGGCCTGAAGCCCGCGCAGCAGGCCGTGGACTGGCTCGTCGGCCAGCAGTGCGCCGACGGCGGCTTCGCCTCCTTCCGCGCGGACACGGCAGCCGCGTGCGACGCGAAGCTGATGCTCGACACGAACGCCACCGCGGTGGCCGTGCAGGCGCTGAAGGCGCTCGGCGGTCAGGACGCGGCGGTGAAGAAGGGCGCGGACTGGCTGAAGTCCGTCCAGAACGCGGACGGCGGCTGGGCCTACGTCCCCGGCTCCCCGAGCGAGGCCAGCTCCACCGCCGTGGTGATCAGCGCGCTGGCGGCGGCGGGCGAGAAGCCGGCCGAGGTCAAGTCGAAGGCCGGCAAGTCCGCGTACGAGGGGCTCCTCGCCTTCCAGCTCGGCTGCTCGTCCGAGCCGGCCGCCGACCGGGGTGCCTTCGCCTACCAGGCGACGGCCGACGGCAAGCTGCCCGCCAACGCCGACGCGACGGCCGCCGCCGTACTGGCCGGCCTCGGCCAGGGCGCACTCGTCTCCCCTTCCGCCTCCCCTACGGACACCCCCGCGGCGGCGCTCGCCTGCCCGGCGACCGCCGGTGACCCGGCGGCGGCGGCCCAGGGCGCGGCCGGATACCTGGCCCAGGCCCTGAAGAAGGACGGTCACCTCACCGCCCTCACCCCGGGCGCCGACCAGCCGACCCCGGACACCGGCAACACCGCCGACGCGGTGATCGCCCTGGCCGCGGCCGGGCACAAGCAGTCCGCGGCGGGCGCCCTGGAGTGGCTGAAGACCAACTCCGCCGAGTGGTCCAAGGGCAACCCGGCCGGCCTCGGCACCCTGATCCTGGCCGCGCACGCGACGGGCACCGACCCGAAGTCCTTCGGCGGCACCGACCTGGTGGCCGCGCTGAACGCGACGGGCCCGGCCCCGCAGAACGCGTCCGCGAAGGCGTCGGAGCAGCCGGCGGAGAAGAAGGACGACAAGAAGGACGAGGACTCCGGCGGCGGCAACGTCTGGTGGATGATCCTCGCGGGCGCGGCGGCCGGCATGGGCATCGGCATCGTGCTGAGCGGCCGCCGGAAGAAGAACCAGCTCTGATGCGCAGCCCCCGCCCGGCCCGTCCGGCCCGTCCGGCCCGCCCGGTCCGTCCGGCCCTGCCGGCCCCCGTCGCCGGCGTCATCGGCATCGTCCTGGCCCTGGCCGTGACCCTGCTCGCCGCGTCCCCCGCCCTGGCTTCGACCTACCGCTACTGGTCGTTCTGGGACGGGGCGGGCGGCACCTGGGCGTACGCCGCCCAGGGCCCCTCCTCGCTGCGTCCGGCGGACGGCTCCGTGCAGGGCTTCCACTTCGTGGTCAGCAAGGACGCGGCCGATCAGGCCGCCCCGCCGCGCACGGCTCCCGACTTCGCGGCCATCTGCTCGGCCACCGCCCCGGCGGCGGGCAAGAAGCGGATCGCGCTCGTCATCGACTTCGGCACGCCCGCCGAAGCCCAGGCGGGCGAAACCCCGCCGCAGGACGCTCCGCGCACGGCGTGCGCGCAGGTCGGCCCGGACGCCACGACGGCCGAGGCGCTGGCGGAGGTGGCCAAGCCGCTGCGCTACAACAGCGCGGCACTGCTGTGCGCGATCTCGGGCTACCCGAAGCAGGGCTGCGGCGAGCCCATCGCGGACACCGCCACGCCCACGGCCGCCGCCCCGGCCGAGCCCGCCGCGGACGCCGCCGCCGGCTCCGAGGGCGGCGGCCCGTCGGCGGGCCTCCTCGCGGGCATCGCAGCGGTGGCCGCCCTGGGCGCGGCCACACTCTGGCAGTCCCGCCGGCGCCGCGCGCGATGACGGTGGTGGGCGGGAGCGGCGGGACGGGCGCCGACGGTGCTCAGCCACCCACGAGGGCCACCGGCACCCGCCCCTCGACCCGCACGGGTGGTGCGGGTGGGAACCCCGCCCGGCCGCAGGCCGGGCGCACCCACGACGGCGCCGCACGCACCCCCCGCACCCCCCGCACCCACGGCGCCGACCACGGCCCCGCACGCGGCGTCCCGACCCCGCCCGGGCAGGGCGCCGACCGGGCAACCGGGAGCCCGCGCGTGCCGACGTACAAAAAATGGCGTGCACCCGAGGCCACGCGTGGCAACGCCCTGCACGCGGGTGCCTGGTGGCTGTGGGCCCTCGGGCTGGCGACCGCCGCCTCCCGCACCACCAACCCCCTCCTCCTCGGCCTGATCGTCGGCGTCGCCGGGTACGTGGTCGCGGCCCGCCGTACGGACGCGCCCTGGGCGCGTTCCTACGGGGCGTTCGTGAAGCTCGGCCTCTTCGTCATCGGCCTGCGCCTCGTCTTCTCCATGCTCCTCGGCTCCCCCATCCCCGGCGTGCACACCCTCTTCACCCTCCCCGAGGTCCCGCTCCCGGCCTGGGCGCAGGGCATCCGGTTCGGTGGCCGGGTCACCGCCGAGCAGCTCGTCTTCGCCTTCTACGAGGGCGCGAAGCTGGCCACGCTCCTCATCTGCGTCGGCGCCGCCAATGCCCTCGCGAACCCGGCGCGGCTGCTGAAGTCGCTGCCCGCGGCCCTGTACGAGGTCGGCGTCGCCGTGGTCGTCGCGATGACCTTCGCGCCGAACATGGTCGCGGACGTGGTCCGCCTGCGTACGGCCCGCCGGCTGCGCGGCCGTCCCACGGGCGGGGTCCGGGCCGTCCTCCAGATCGGGCTGCCGGTCCTGGAGGGCGCGCTGGAACGTTCCGTGGCCATCGCCGCCTCGATGGACGCCCGCGGCTACGGCCGCACGGCACGCGTTCCCGCCGCCGTCCGGCACACCACCAACGTGCTCACCCTCGGCGGGCTGCTCGGCATCTGCGCGGGGACGTACGGCCTGCTGGCGGCGGAAGGCGCGGAGTACGGCCTGGCCCTCCTCCTCATCTCCCTCCTCCTGGCCCTGGCCGGGCTGCGCCTCGGCGGCCGCCGGTCGATCCGGACCCGGTACCGGCCGGACCGGTGGGGCGTACGGGCCTGGCTGGTCGCCGGGTCGGGCGCGGCGGTCGCGGCGCTGCTGATCCGGGCCGTGTCCGTGGACCCGGAGGCCCTGCGCCCCGGCGTCGTCCCCCTCGTCGCCCCCACCCTCCCGCTCTGGCCGGCGGCGGCGATCCTGATCGGCCTCCTCCCGGCCCTGGTGGCCCCGCTCCCCCCTTCGCTCCCCTCTTCGCTCCCCTCTCAGGAGGCGTAAGCAGCCCCCGTGATCCACTTCGAAGACGTATCGGTGACGTACGAGGGCGCGGCCGCCCCCTCCCTCGCCCACGCCGACTTCACGCTCCCGGAGGGTGAGCTGACCCTCCTGGTCGGCCCCTCCGGCGTCGGCAAGTCCACCCTCCTCGGGGCGGTCTCGGGCCTGGTCCCGCACTTCACCGGGGGCACCCTCAAGGGCCGGGTCACGGTCGCCGGCCGGGACACCCGCACGCACGAGCCGCGGGAACTCGCGGACGTGGTCGGCACGGTGGGCCAGGACCCCCTGGCCCACTTCGTGACGGACGTCGTCGAGGACGAGCTCGCCTACGGCATGGAATCCCTCGGCCTCCCACCCTCGGTCATGCGCCGCCGCGTCGAGGAAACCCTCGACCTCCTCGGCCTCAACGACCTGCGCGACCGCCCCATCGCCACCCTGTCCGGAGGCCAGCAGCAGCGGGTGGCGATCGGTTCGGTCCTGACCCCGCACCCGAAGGTCCTGGTCCTGGACGAGCCGACCTCGGCCCTCGACCCCGCGGCGGCGGAGGAGGTCCTGGCCGTCCTGCAACGCCTGGTCCACGACCTGGGCACGACCGTCCTGATGGCGGAGCACCGCCTGGAGCGGGTCGTCCAGTACGCCGACCGGGTCCTCCTCCTCCCCTCCCCGGGCGCACCCGCCGTCCTGGACACCCCCTCAGCCATCATGGCCATCTCCCCGGTCCACCCCCCGGTGGTAGCCCTGGGCCGCCTGGCGAACTGGTCCCCCCTCCCCCTCTCCATCCGCGACGCCCGCCGCCGAGCAACCCCCCTCCTCACCCGCCTGACCCAGGCAGGCGCGGGGGCGGAAGCCCGGGCGGGCGCGGGGGCGCAGCCCCAGGCCGGTGCCGGGGCCCAGCCTCCGGCGGGGTCCGGGGCGCAGCCCCGCAAGGGGTCCGGGGCGGAGCCCCAGGCCGGTGCAGGGGCGCACCCTCCGGTCCACGCCGAAGCAGACCCGGCGGGTGCCGGGGCGCAGCCCCATGCCGGTGCCGGGGCCCAGCCTCCGGCGGGGTCCGGGGCGCAGCCCCGCAAGGGGTCCGGGGCGGAGCCCCGGGGAACGGGCGAAGGGCGGGTAGGGGACGGCCGCCCGCAGGGCCCCCGCACCGGCCCCGCCCCCACGCACCGCCCCGGCCTGCTCGCCCGGCTGCGCCGCCGGGGCCGCCCCACCCCCCAGCCGACCCGGCCGACCCAGCCGACCCAGTCGACCCCGCCGACCCAGTCGATCGGCGAGCCCCCGGCCACGGTCAAGGCCGTATCCCTCCGCCGCGGCCGCGCCGAAGTCCTCCGAGACATCAACCTCACCGTGTCGCAGGGCGAGACCATCGCCCTGATGGGCCGCAACGGCGCCGGAAAGTCCACCCTCCTCGCCACCCTCATCGGCACGCTGGAGCCCACCACCGGCCAGGTGACGGTCACCGGCCGCACCCCCCACCTCACGCCGCCCGCCGAGATGGTGACCCGCGTCGGCCTGGTCCCCCAGGAACCCCGCGACCTCCTCTACGCCGACACCGTCGCCGCCGAGTGCACCGCCGCCGACCACGACGCCGGCCAGCCGCCCGGCACCTGCCGTGCCCTCGTCGCCGCGCTCCTGCCCGACGTCCCCGACGACACCCACCCCCGCGACCTCTCCGAGGGCCAGCGCCTGGCCCTCGCCCTGGCGCTGGTCCTGACCGGCCGCCCGGCCCTGCTGCTCCTCGACGAGCCGACCCGCGGGCTGGACTACGCCGCCAAGGCCCGCCTGGTGGAGATCCTGCGCGGGCTCGCCGCCGACGGCCACGCCATCGTCCTGGCCACCCACGACGTGGAGCTCGCCGCCGAGCTGGCCCACCGCGTGGTGATCCTGGCCGGCGGCGAGATCGTCGCGGACGGCCCGACCGCCGAGGTCGTCGTCTCCTCCCCGGCGTTCGCTCCGCAGGTGGCCAAGATCCTGGCCCCGGGCCACTGGCTCACGGTCTCCCAGGTCCAGGCGGCCCTCTCCGCCGGAGCCGGCTCATGAGCACCCGCGGCGACGCGGCCACCCCCCGTTCGCGCCCCCTCCGCATCGGCCCCCGCGCCGCCGCCGCCCTGGTCCTCATCACCCTCATCGGCATCGGCGCCTTCGGCTGGCCGCTCCTCGCCGACCGCCAGTCCGGCTTCGCGCACTCCCAGGACGCCCCCTGGCTCTTCGCCGCCCTGCTCCCGCTCCTCGTCGGCGTGGTCGTCGCGACCATCGCCGACGACGGCATGGACGCCAAGGCCGTCGCCATGCTCGGCGTACTGGCCGCGGTCGGGGCCGCCCTGCGCCCGCTGGGCGCCGGTACGGGCGGCCTGGAGCCCATGTTCTTCCTGCTGGTGCTGAGCGGCCGGGTCCTCGGCCCGGGCTTCGGCTTCGTCCTGGGCGGGGTCACGATGTTCGCGTCGGCCCTGCTCACGGGCGGTGTCGGGCCGTGGATGCCGTTCCAGATGCTGGCCATGGGCTGGTTCTCGCTGGGGGCCGGACTGCTGCCGGGTCCGGACCGGATCCGGGGGCGGGCCGAGCTGGCGATGCTCGCGCTGTACGGGTTCCTCGGCTCGTTCGCGTACGGCTTCGTCATGAACCTGCAGGGCTGGCCGATCATTCCGGGCATGGAGCAGGGGATCTCCTTCCAAGCCGGGGAACCGCTCCCGGCGAACCTCGCCCGCTTCGTCGCGTACTACCTGGCGACCTCGCTGGGCTGGGACCTGGGCCGGGCCGCGCTGACCGTCGTACTGACCCTCACGCTCGGCGCGACCCTGCTGAAGGCTTTGCGGCGGGCCACTCGAAAAGCGGCGTTCGACGCCCCCGTCACCTTCGATCCCGGGACCGAACCGCCCCGCCCGCCTTCCCCCGAAAGGGACACGACCCACCACGCACGGTGAGATTCGGGGCTCCCGGCGGTGACCCGCCCCACAGGACCTTGGTCACATACGAGGCGGGATAGTAGTCCTTGAACGGCCCTGACCCGCCCCCTCGCACCACCCCCCACCTGCACCGATACCAACCCGCCCCCAGGGGGGCCGATACGCCCCGGCTGCGAGGACCACTAGTAAGAGGGGTCGTTGCCAGACACCCCGGACCCCCGTAGAACTGGATGAGTCGCAAGGCGGACGGAGACCGACCGGGCTCACCCCCGGACCCCGCGGTTCTCCTGCTCCCGCCGACGAACCCCTCTCCTTCGCGTGAGTGGCTCACGCACGCCTCCGGCATGCCTGCGACTGCCCCTGTCCCCGTCGAAAGGTCCGTCCGTGTCCAACGCCGTCATCCGCCGCATCGCCGCTTCGAAGAAGACCCTCGCGGGTACCGTCCTCGCCCTGGGCGTTGCCGGTTCCATGCTGGCCGCGGTTCCCGCGCAGGCCGCCCCGATGAGTGCCAAGGCGATCGCCCAGCAGATGATCAAGGACCCGGCGCAGTTCGCGGCGTTCAACAACATCGTGTCCCGCGAGTCCGGCTGGAACCACACCGCCACGAACTCCGCTTCCGGCGCGTACGGCCTGGTCCAGGCCCTGCCGGCCTCGAAGATGGCCTCGGCGGGCTCGGACTGGAAGACCAACCCGGCCACCCAGATCAAGTGGGGCCTGGACTACATGAACTCCCGCTACGGCAGCCCCGCGGGCGCCTGGAGCTTCTGGCAGACCCACCACTGGTACTAAACCACCAGCGGCACCAGACGAAACAGCACATGCGAAGGCCCCGGCAGCCGACCTCCCCAGGTCCGGCCACCGGGGCCTTTGCGATCCCATCCCACAGGGTTCAAAGGCGGCGCAGCAGGTGCTACAGCCGCTGGATGATGGTGCCCGTCGCCTGCGCGCCGCCCGCGCACATGGTGATCAGCGCGAACTCCTTGTCCCGGCGCTCCAGCTCGTGCAGGGCGGTGGTGATCAGGCGGGCGCCGGTCGCGCCGACGGGGTGGCCGATCGCGATGCCGCCGCCGTTGACGTTGACCTTCTCCAGGTCCTGGTCGAAGACCTGGGCCCAGCTGAGGACGACGGAGGCGAAGGCCTCGTTGATCTCGACGAGGTCGATGTCTTTGAGGGACATGCCGGCCTTGCCCAGCACGGCCCGGGTGGCATCGATCGGCCCGTCCAGGTGGAAGTGCGGGTCGGAGCCGACCAGCGTCTGGGCGACGATCCGGGCGCGCGGCCGCAGCTTGAGCGCGCGGGCCATCTTGCGCGAGGCCCACATCACCGCGGCGGCGCCGTCGGATATCTGCGAGGAGTTCCCGGCGGTGTGCACGGCGGTCGGCATGACCGGCTTGAGCCGGGCGAGGCCCTCCATGGAGGTGTCGCGCAGGCCCTCGTCCCGGTCGACCAGCCGCCACATGCCCTGGCCGGCAGCCTGCTCGGCCTCCGTGGTGGGCACCTGCACGGCGAAGGTCTCCCGCTTGAACCGCTCCTCGGCCCACGCGGCGGCGGCCCGCTCCTGGGACAGGACGCCGAGGCGGTCCACGTCCTCGCGGGTCAGGCCCCGGCGCCGCGCGATGCGCTCGGCGGCCTCGAACTGGTTCGGGAGGTCGACGTTCCACTCGTCCGGGAAGGGCTTGCCCGGGCCGTGCTTGGAGCCGGAGCCGAGCGGGACGCGGGTCATGGCCTCGACCCCGCAGGCGATGCCGATGTCCATGACACCGCCGGAGATCATGTTGGCGACCATGTGGTTGGCCTGCTGGGAGCTGCCGCACTGACAGTCCACGGTGGTCGCGGCGGTCTCGTACGGGAGGCCCATGGCCAGCCAGGCGTTGCGGGCCGGGTTCATCGACTGCTCGCCGGCGTGGGTGACGGTGCCGCCGACGATCTGCTCCACGCAGTCGGGCTGGATTCCGGTGCGGGCGAGGAGCTCGCGGTAGGTCTCGCCGAGGAGGTAGGCGGGGTGAAGATTGGCGAGCGCGCCCCCGCGCTTGCCGATCGGGGTGCGTACGGCTTCGACGATGACGGGTTCCGCGGCCATGAGCTCGTCCTCTCCTGCTCCTGCGTAGCGCACAGCGCGCATCGGCTAGCGCGCCTCAGCTGACGGGCGGGCCGTCCCGGCGCCCCACCCGAACTAGTACGCGTTCTAGTTCTCCCCGCAGTCTTATGACCAGAACACCCGGTACGCAAGGGTCTTGCACGCGGCTTACACGGATTCCACACGCAACAGTTGGCGCGGGGCCCCTTGTCACTTCTAGAACTCGTTACTACCTTCAAGCCAACTTCTGATGGGCCGTCAGACTTTGGAGTCGCCCGATGACCTGCCCCGCGCTGCCCGAAGGCTTCGACGCCACCGACCCGGACGTTCTCCAAGACCGGGTCCCCTACCCCGAGTTCGCGCAGTTGCGGCAGACCGCACCCGTGTGGTGGTGCCCGCAGCCGCGGGGCGTCACCGGCTTCGACGACGAGGGGTACTGGGCCGTCACCCGGCACGCGGACGTCAAGTACATCTCCACGCACCCGGAGTTGTTCTCCTCCACCACGAACACGGCGATCATCCGCTTCAACGAGCACATCCAGCGCGAGGCGATAGATGCCCAGCGACTGATCATGTTGAACATGGATCCGCCGGAACACACCCGCGTACGCCAGATCGTGCAGCGCGGCTTCACCCCGCGGGCCATCCGCGGACTGGAGGACGCCCTGCGCGACCGGGCCCGCAAGATCGTCGCGGAAGCCCTCGAAGCCTCGGCCGACGGCAGCTTCGACTTCGTCACCCAAGTGGCGTGCGAACTCCCGCTCCAGGCCATCGCCGAGCTGATCGGCGTACCGCAGGAGGACCGGTCCCGGATCTTCGACTGGTCGAACAAGATGATCGCGTACGACGACCCGGAGTACGCGATCACCGCCGAGGTCGGCGGCAACGCGGCGGCGGAGCTGATCGGCTACGCGATGAACCTGTCCGCCGCCCGCAAGGAGTGTCCGGCCAAGGACATCGTCACGCAGCTCGTGGCGGCCGAGGGCCAGGGCAACCTGGGCTCCGACGAGTTCGGCTTCTTCGTCCTCCTCCTGGCGGTCGCGGGCAACGAGACCACCCGCAACGCCATCAGCCACGGCATGCACGCCTTCCTGACCCACCCCGAGCAGTGGGAGCTCTACAAGCGCACCCGGCCCTCGACCGCCGCCGAGGAGATCGTCCGCTGGGCCACCCCGGTGGTGTCCTTCCAGCGCACCGCCACCCAGGACACCGAACTGGGCGGGCAGAAGATCAAGGCGGGCGACCGGGTCGGCATGTTCTACTCCTCCGCCAACCACGACCCGGAGGTCTTCACCGACCCCGAGCGCTTCGACATCACCCGCGACCCCAACCCCCACCTGGGCTTCGGCGGCGGCGGCCCGCACTTCTGCCTCGGCAAGTCGCTGGCCATCATGGAGATCGACCTGATGTTCAACGCCCTGGCCGACGCCCTGCCCGACCTGCGCCTCGTCGGCGAGGGCCCGCGCCGGCTGCGTGCGGCCTGGCTGAACGGCATCAAGGAACTCCGGGTCAGCCACGGCTGACCCGTGATCCAGGACGGCAGGGGCTCCACCTCCCACGCCCGGCCCCTGCCGTCCCTCGGTTCCCCCGGTTGTTACTTACCAGTCGCCGGTCGTTACCATCCCGCCACCTTCGGGATCATTGCCTTGGCGGCGGACCGGACCCCAGACTGCCCGGATGAACCTCGATGACCCGAGCGCGAGACGGTGGCAGCGGCTGCCCACGACGTGGCAGCGGATGGTCGATCTCGGCGGCGGGTCCGAGCCCATGAGCCAGGGCGTCCTGGCCCTCATCAAGGCTGCCCGCGAGGAGCCGGAACTCCGCCGGCTCTACCCGTACACCAGCCACTTCACCTTGTGGTTCAGCGCCTCCACGGGCCACCCCTTCGCCGTGACCGCCCCGGCCGTGGAACCCCTCCCCGACGGCCGCTTCCGCGTCCGAGGCCCCCGCCAAACCACCGTCCTGGGCGAAGCCGACACGGCCAGCGCGGCAATAGCCCTGGTCGTGGCCAACCTGCCGACGGAATAGCCCACCCGAAAACCGGCCTCGAAAACCAGCCCCGCCGGCGTTTGAGGCGCGGGGGCCCGGGGGCTGGCCCCCGGCAACGGCGCCGCACCCGACAGAGCCCGGGGCGCAGCCCGGAAGGGGTCCGGGGCGCAGCCCCGAAGGGGGCCCGGGGCGCAGCCCCGAAGGGGGCCCGGGGCGCAGCCCCGAAGGGGTCCGGGGCGCAGCCCCGGGGAACGGGCGAAGGGCGGGTAGGGGACAGCCCCGCAGGGCCCCCCACACCCCGCCGCCCCGCCGGCCCCCGCCCCGAGTGGCGGAAGCCACCCCGCGGGCGGATCCTGACAGAACGCGGCGATCCATCGCGAAGGGGTGCCGGGGCGGGCTGCTACACCGCCCCGGCACCCCTTCGCACACCGCAGCCCGGCCGCCCAGGCCGCCTAGGCGGCGCAGGCCGCGTAGGCCACCCCGATCAGGCCCTCGTCCGCTCCGCGGACCCCGCTCCGACCCGCTCCGGCCTCCGAGGCCTCGGCACGGCCACCCCGGCGGGCACCGCATCGCCCCGGGGCCCCGACAGCACGTACACGAGCCCGAACCCGGCACCGACGACGACCGCGCCGCCGACCGCGTCGAGCACCCAGTGGTTGGCGGTCGCGACGATCGCGCACACGGTGATCGTCGGATGCAGCGCACCCAGCAGCTTCTGCCACCCCTTCGGCGCGAGCGTCACGATCACGACCCCGCACCACAGCGACCAGCCGAAGTGCAGCGAGGGCATCGCCGCGTACTGGTTGGAGATCGCCGTCATGGCCCCGTAGCTCGGGTTCGCCAGGTCCTGCACCCCGTGCACGGTGTCGACGAAGCCCATGCCGGGCATCAGCCGCGGCGGCGCCAGCGGATACAGCCAGAACCCTATGAGCGCGAGCACCGTCGCCAGCCCCAGCGAGGCCCGCGCCCACCGGTAGTCCTTGGGCCGGCGCCAGTACAGCACCCCCAAGATCCCGAGCGGAACCACGAAGTGGAAAGACGTGTAGTAGAAGTTGAAGAACGCCTCCAGCCACGGCACGCTCACCACCGCATGGTTCACGGCGTGCTCGATGTCGATGCCGAGCGCCTTCTCGATCCCGTGGATCTGGCTCCCGTTGCCCTCCGCCAGACTCCGGCTGGTGGGCGCCGCGGCCCGGATGTGCGAGTACAGCGAGTACCCGACCCGTATCAGGAGCAGTTCCAGCAGCAGGTTCGGACGCGACAGCACGCGCCGCCAGAACGGCAGCAGCGGGACCCGCGCCCACCGCGCGGGCGCGGGCCGCCCGTAGGCGGTGGGGACCGGCTCGCGCCAGTACGGGGAGGAGCGCGGCAGGAACGGCACGGCGCAGGCCGCCGCGAGGGCGGCGAGCAGCAGCACGTTGTCCCGTACGGGGGCCAGCGCGACCAGGTTGGGCAGCAGCACGTCGCTCGGCAGGGTCATGGCGAGCACCACGGCCACCGGCCACACCGGCCGGTCCGCGGCCCGCTTGCCGACCTTGCCAGCGACCGCCAGCAGCACCCACAGCAGCTGGTGGCGCCAGCCCGTCGGGGACACGGCGACGGCCACGCAGCCGGTGATCGCGACGGCGAGCAGCAGCTGGCCGTCCCGGGCGTAGCGGGCGGCGCGGCGCAGGCCGATCCAGACGATCGGGGCCGCGAGGGCGACGTAGAGCAGGACCTCGCCGGGGCCGGAGAGGCCCAGGCGCAGCAGGGCGCCGTGCACGGACTGGTTGGCGAGCCCGTCGGGTGCGCCGCCGAGGCCGGTGCCGGCCAGGTGGTGGACCCAGTACGTCCACGAGTCGCTGGGCAGGGCCGCCCAGGACAGGGCGGTGGCGCCGGCGAAGGTCACGGCGGCGGAGCGTGCGGTGGCCCGGCGTCCGGACAGCCACAGCAGGGGCGCGAAGAGCAGCAGCGCGGGCTGGAGGGCTGCGGCCAGGCCGATCAGGAACCCGGAGGGGCGCTCGCTCGGGACCCGGAACACGGCGAGGAGCACCAGCAGCACCGGCAGCACGGCGGTCTGCCCGGGCAGCGCGGCTTCGCGGACGGGCAGCGAGACCATCATCAGCGCGACCAGCACGGGCGCGGCCAGCAGCGCGGTGCGCCGCGGCACGGGGTCGGGCAGGGCGCGTGCGGCGACCAGCCCGACGGCGGCGACGAGCAGCAGGGTCACGCAGGTCCAGGCCACCTCCAGGGAGGGCGCGGCGAGGCCCAGGAGCGGCTTGAGGACCAGCCCCGCGAAGGGGGTGCCGGTGAACTGGCCGTTCGTGTAGAGCGAGCCCGGCAGGCTGCCCGGGAGGTGGAAGCCGCTGAGCCACTCGCCCGGTGGCACGCGCAGCACGACCGCGGCCTGCCTGACGGCGAGCAGCAGGGCCAGCGCCCACAGCATGAGGCGTGCCGCCCCGAGTCTGCTTCCGCCGCTACCGCCTATGACCCCGGCATGTCCGTTCGCACCACTGTGCTCCGCCGCGTTAGCCACGCCTCGCCGGCCTCCCGCCCTGTTGACTGCAACCCTGACTTCGCCTGGCTGCCGCGTTTCGTACTGCGTTTCATACCGCGCGCTTCATTTACCCGGACGACGATATCCCCCGCGCGATACCTAGGATGGCGGGCATGAGCATCGTGAAGATCAACGCCCTCACCGTCCCGGACGCACAGCGAGAGGTTCTGGAGCAGCGGTTCGCCTCCCGTGCGGGCTCCGTGGAGAGCTCGGACGGCTTCGAATGGTTCGAGCTGCTGCGGCCCGTCGAGGGCACGGACCAGTATCTCGTGTACACGCGGTGGCGTTCCGAGGAGGACTTCCAGGCGTGGATGGAGGGGCCCATGAAGGCGGCCCACCAGGGTGGCGGCGCGGCAGGCGGCCCGGCGGGTGCCGAAGGCGGCGCGGAGCGTCCGAAGCCCGCAGCCACGGGCTCGTCGGTGTGGTCGTTCGAGGTCGTGCAGCAGGCGGCGCCGAAGCAGGGCTGAGCGTCGGAAGGGCCCGGAGCCGCGGCTCCGGGCCCTTCTTCGGCCACTCGGGCCTCATGCCTCGGGCCTCATGCCTCGGGCCTCATGCCCAGAAGCTGTCGCTCTCCTCGATGTCCTCGGTGCAGACGTCGAGGTCGCTGATCTTTCCGGCGACGATCGTGAAGAAGATTCCCTCGTGGATCTCGATCCCGCGGTCGCCCCGGTCGGCGCGCGCTGTGTGGAAACTCATGACGTGACCGCGGCCGTCGGCCAGCAGTTTGTCCAGATGCACATTGAATGTTCCGTTCGTCTCTTCGCCGAGCCGGCGGTAGAGATCGAAGACGGCTTCCCGCCCCTTGTGGTGCCCCGAGAGGGGGCCGCTCCCGGGCATGTGCTGGATGACGTCGGCCGTCATCATCGTGCTCAGCTTCTCCATGTCGCCCTGGCCGAAAGCCTCGTAGCCGCGGCGGATCAGGGCACAGTCAGGATGCTCCGACATGACGGTCACGCCCTTCGTGGGTGCGTTTTGCCCTTTTCCCTATCATCAGCCCGGTCCTGTGGATATTCCAACGCGGGCAGCGGGCCACCGCTCCACAATGACGCCATGACCACCAGAGAGACCCTCCCCACACCGACCCCCACCCCCCATCCCACGCCCACCCGCACTCCTGCGCCTGTGCCCTCGGCGTCGCCCATCACCCCGCCCCCGGGCGGGACCTGGCAGGTCGCCACCGAACCGTTCACCACCCCGGACGCCACGCTGCTGCGCCGCGCGTACTACGCGGAGGTCGCCGGCCGGTACTGGGGGCGGTCCGTCACCGAGACCGAGATCGACCAGGGCCTCCTGGACTTCCCGGACGACGAGCTCACGGGGCGGACGGGCCGGTTCGTGGTCGGCCGACTCGACGGACGGCCCCTCGCGTGCGGGGGGATACGCCTCCTGGACCCCGTCACCGCCGAGCTCACCCGGGTCTACGTGGACCCGCGCGCCCGCGGTACGGGCGGCGGGGCGGCCCTGCTCCGGGTCCTGGAGGACGCGGGCCGCGCGCTGGGCGCCGAGCGGGTCCGGCTCGACACCCGGTCCGACCTGGTGGAGGCCCGCGCGTTGTACGCGCGCCACGGGTACGCGGAGATACCCGCGTACAGCTCCGGCCCCTACGCCGAGCACTGGTTCGAGAAGCGCCTGGTCTGACCGGTCAGACCGGTCAGCCCGGCGGAGCCGTTCGCCTCGCGGTCCCGGCGGAGTGGTTCACCTGGCGGAATGGTCCCGGCGGGGCAAGGTCTCGTAGGGCTCCTCGTCGACGGAACCGCAGAGCTCCGAGTTGATCTCCGCAACGAGCTCGGACAGGTCGGTCGGGCGGTCCGCGGTCCACCAGTCGCCGAGCAGCTCGGCGAGCGACTCCTCCCGCGCGGCGGACAGCTTCAGCGCGCTCTCGCGGCCCTTCTCCGTCAGGACCAGCGGCAGCCCCTCGCGGACGGCCAGCCCCCGCTCCTCGATCTGGCGGCCCGCGTCCGTGATGGCCCGCAGCGGCACCATGGTCTTCTCCGCCAGCACGGCCGGATCGACGGTTCCGTACTTGTTGATCCGCAGCAGCATCCAGCTGGCGGCGGGCAGCAGGTCGTAGCCGGCCTTCGCGGTGATCTTCTCGTAGACGTGCTTGCGGCCCTGGAGGGTCCCGAGCACCGTCAGGGCGCGGGCGACCTCCTCCCGCGAGGAGCGCTGGACGGGGTTGGAGGCGAGGGTCTCGGTGACATCGGGCGCCGTCACCGAACCGCGCAGCTTGTCCTCCTTCAGGAACCAGGCCACGACGAAGGCCACCAGCACCACGGGGGCCGCGTAGAGGAAGACGTCCGTGATGGAGGTGGAGTAGGCGTCGAGCACGCGCGGTCGCAGCACGGCGGGGAGGGCGCCGATGGCGCGCGGGTCGGCCTCCAGCCGGCTCGCATCGACCCCCGGCGGCAGCGGGATCCCCTTGAGCGCACCGGCCAGCTTGTCGTCGAGCCGGTTGGTGAAGATCGTGCCGAAGATGGCGACGCCGAAGGAGGCGCCGATGGAGCGGAAGAAGGTGGCGCCCGAGGTGGCGACACCGAGGTCGGCGTAGCTGACCGAGTTCTGCACCACCAGGACGAGCACCTGCATGACCAGTCCGAGGCCGGCGCCGAAGACGAAGAAGTAGAGGCTCATCTCCCAGGTGGAGCTGGTGCGCTCCAGCTGGTGCAGGAGCAGCAGACCGACCGCGGTCAGTGCCGTACCCGCGATCGGGAAGACCTTCCAGCGCCCGGTACGGCTGACGATCTGGCCGGACACGGTGGAGGTGATCAGCAGTCCGAGCACCATCGGCAGCATGTGGACGCCCGACATGGTCGGGGAGACGCCCTGGACCACCTGGAGGAAGGTCGGCAGGTAGACCATCGCGCCGAACATCGCGAAGCCGACGATGAAGCTGATCAGCGAGCAGAGGGTGAAGGTCCGGATCCGGAACAGCTTGAGCGGGAGCACCGGCTCCACGGCCCGCCGCTCGACGAGGACGAAGGCGACCAGCAGGACGAGCCCGAGGACCGCGAGCCCGAGGATCTCGGGCGAGCTCCAGCCCCACGTCCCCCCGAGCGAGGCCACGAGCACCAGGCAGGTCGCGACGGAGGCGATGAGGAAGGTGCCGAGGTAGTCGATGGTGTGCTTCTCGGTCCGTACCGGGATGCGCAGGCTCGTGGCGATGACGACGAGGGCGACGAGCCCGATGGGAAGGTTGATGTAGAAGACCCAGCGCCACGACAGGTGGTCCACGAACAGTCCGCCCAGCAGCGGACCCAGCACGCTGGTGGCTCCGAAGACCGCGCCGAAGAGTCCCTGGTACTTGCCGCGTTCGCGCGGCGGGACGATGTCCCCGACGATCGCCATCGACAGCACCATCAGCCCGCCGCCGCCCAGTCCCTGCAGTGCGCGGAAGCCGATGAGCTGCGGCATGTTCTGCGCCAGGCCGCACAGGGCGGACCCGATCAGGAAGAGCACGATGGCGGACTGGAAGAGCTTCTTGCGCCCGTACTGGTCCCCGAGCTTGCCCCACAGCGGTGTGGCGGCCGTCGAAGCGAGCATGTAGGCCGTGACCACCCACGACAGGTGCGACATCCCGCCGAGATCGCTGACGATCGTCGGCAGGGCCGTCGACACGATCGTCTGGTCGAGCGAAGAGATGAGCAGCCCCAGCAGCAGCGCACCGATGGAAACGAGCACTTCCCTCGAGGCGTGTTCGGCGCTGGGGCCGGATGTCCGCTTGCGCGGGTCGGGCTCCGTGGTCACGTCCTGCACCATCGGCTCCTCCTCGGGCCTGATCGACTCCTCCATCCTGAGCGGTGTGTCCCGTTATGGCCTCTCGGGCGGGTTGGGTGGGTTACCGGGGGTCTGCATAATCGCTGGCAGCAGCCAGGGGAGGGATTCGAGTGAGCACTGAGCACTGTCCGGATTGCGGCACGACGGAAGGAACCTGCGACTGCACACCAGGCTTCCAGCCCTTGCGCGTCCGCCCCTACATCACCCTCCCCAACCCCACCCCACCCACGACGCCACCCCCGGGCCCACCAGCCACCCCGACACACCCCGGCCCGGCGGGCACAACACCAACACACGCAGGCATACCGGACGCCCCTCCGGCGCACCCCGGCTGGACGGGCACCACCTCCGCACGCCCCGGCCCGGCCGACGCCCCTCCGGCGCACACCAGCCCGACCGGCACGACGGCTCACCACCCCGGCCCGGCAGGCACGACGCCGCCCCGCGCAGGCATACCGGACACCACTCCGCCGCCGCCCGGCGCAGCGAGCAACGCTCCGCGCCCCAACCCGGGCACCACCCCGCCACACCCCGGCCCGTCAGCCATCACGACGCACCACCCCAACCCGGCGGTCACTACACCGCCTCGTGCAGGCATACCGGACACCACTCCGCCGCCCGGCCCGGCGAGCACCGCTGCGAGCACTGGCGCTGCGGGCACCGCCGCACCCACCACCGACCCCGCCGACACCACGGCGCGCCACATCTCCCCACACCCCGCACCGCACCCGGGCCACCCGACCGGCCTGCCGGCCCACCCGGGGCCGACGGGCACCGCGTCGCCGTACTCCGGCTCGACCGGCGCCACTGCGCGGCCAGACTCACCAGATTCCTCTCCGTACCCGGGCCACCCGACCGGCCTGCCGTCACACCCCGGCCAGGCGGCGACCCCCGTGCCCCCCACCGACCCGGTGGGCGCCACCTCCGCGGGCACCTCCGCAAGCCCCGGCCCGGCCGACGCCCCACCGGTGCACACCAGCCCGACGGACACCGCTGCGCACCAGGGCCAGACAGCCGAACTGCCGCCCTACCCGGGCCCGGCGGGCACGGCTACGCACTCCGGTTCGCCCCGCACGGAGGCCGAGGGCACCGCCGCGCACTCCGGCCCGACGGCCGTCTTCCCGGCCTACCCCGGCCCGGCGGATCCCGCGTCACCTCATTCACCCGCCAACAGCCCGGCCCGTGCCGCACCGCTGCCGCCCGGGGCTGAGACTCCCGCGTACGGAACACCCGTAGCGTCCCCGCCCGAAGAAACGATGCAGCTGCGCCCGGTCCCGCCGTACGAGCCGTACGCGACGCCCGGGCCCTACGGCTCGTACGAGTCGCCCACGGCCCACCCCGGGGGCATGAGCGGCCCGGCGTACGGGGCCCACGGGGCGGACGGCGCGGACTGGGCGGGCGGGGCGCACCCGCCCAGGCCCCCGCGGCGCCGCATAGGCCCGCTCGCCGTCATCGCGGCCGCCGCCGTCGTGGTGATCGGCGCGGCCGTCCTCGCCCTGCGAGCCGCCTCGGGACCCGCCGCGCCGGAGACCACCCTCCTCGACGCGAAGCCCTCCTCCCCGTTGATCAGCCTCACCCAGGTCGCCCCGTCACAGGCCACCGCAAGCACCGGCCCGACCCCGTCGCCCTCTCCCTCCACCAGCCCCTCCCGGTCCGCCTCCGCCTCGGCGTCCCCCTCGCCCTCCCCCACCCCGAGCCGCTCGTCGACCCCTTCGGCCACCCCGTCCCCCACCCCGAGCCGCACCTCCCGACCGACCTCGCGGCCCCCCACGCAGGCACCGACCCTCCGGTACGGGGATTCGGGCCCCGAGGTGGAGAAGCTCCAGCGCCTGCTGGCGGCGCAGGGCATCTACCACGGCAAGTACGACGGGCGGTACGGAGCCCGTACGGAATCGGCGGTCTCGACGTTCCAGGCGTACAACGGCATCGACGAGGACCCTTGGGGCGTCTACGGTCCGGCGACCCGTCGCGCATTGGAGGGATAGAACACACCGCATCCGGTGGCGAGCACCCCTCTGCGTTTTGTATTGTTCAGGAACAAAGTGGTTCCGTCCTCACTCCCTGACCGGTGGACGGAACCACTTGTTCTCTTTTCCCGTCCCGTCTGGAGCCCCTCCGATGCCGGCCAGCACCACCACCGCCCCCGCCGTCCTGACCGCCAAGGCCCTGCTCCTGGACATGGACGGCACGATCGTCAACTCGGACGCGGTGGTCGAGCGCTGCTGGCACGACTGGGCCGTAGCCCACGGCCTGGATCCGAAGGAAGCGCTCAAGGTGGTCCACGGCCGCCAGGGCTACGCCACGATGGCGATCCTCCTCCCGGACCGCCCGATGGAGGAGAACCTCGCCGAGAACGCGGTGATGCTCGCCCGCGAGACCGCCGACACCGAGGGCGTGGTCCCGATCGGCGGAGCTCCCGCCTTCATGGCCGCCCTCAGCACCCTCCCGCACGCCCTGGTCACCTCCGCCGACGCGGCCCTGGCCACGGCCCGGATGACGGCCGCCGCCCTGCCGATGCCCGAGGTCCGGGTCACCGCCGAGTCCGTGCAGGCCAGCAAGCCCGACCCGGAGGGCTTCCTGATGGGCGCCGCCGCGCTCGGCGTGGACCCGGCCGACTGCATCGCCTTCGAGGACTCCGCCGCCGGCATCGCCGCAGGCCAGGCCGCGGGCATGCGGGTCATCGGCGTCGGCCCCCGCGCCGCCGCCCACGGCCCCACGGCCCACGTCCTCGACCTCACGGCCGTCGCCGTCACCACCTCCCCCGACGGCTCCATCACCCTCACCCTCGAAACGGCCTGACCGAGCCCACCCGCCGGACGCCCCCCGGGGCCAACCGGACAGACGGCCCTCCCGGGGACAACCGGACAGGGACCCACCTGGACGACCCACCCGGGGAGAACCGGACAAGGACCCACCCGAACAACCTGACGGACGACCGGACAGGCGGCCTGCTCGGAGCAACCCGACCGGCGACCCACTCCGGGGACAACCGCCCAGACGGCCCGTTCCGGACGCCCGGCGGATGACCCTTCCGGGCAACCCGACAGGCAGCCCGCCCCGGGGACAGCCGGACGATCGTCCCCCTCAGGCCAGCCGACAGACGGCCCGTCCCACGGCGGCCGGGGTCGCGGCGGCCGGGGTCGCGGCGGCCCGCCCCACGGCGCCGGACAGGCGGCCGGACCGGGATGACCCAAACCTGGTGGCCAGACCCTGCTCACGAGATCCGGCAGCCACTCCGGGGCGCCAGACCAAGCGGCCCACCCCGGCCAGTCAAGCTCCCGCCGCCGAACTCTCTCCACCCACCCCAGCCGCGCCAGTCCCACCTGCCCGGCCAAGCCCCATCAACCGAGCCCCTCCCGGCCCTGCGGGCCCACGCCCACCGCGCCCACCAGCCCGGCCAAGCCGAACCCAACCGGCCGCCCCACCCCGAGGCCCACCCCGAGGCCCAGGCTCAGGCGACGCAGAACTCGTTCCCCTCGGGGTCCTGCATCACCACCGCGTAGTGCGTCTCCAACTCGTCCAGCACGCGCAGCACAGTCGCGCCCGCTCCGGTGAGCCGCTCCACCGTGTCGTCGACCCGCCGGGTCCGGAGCTCCATCGGAACCCCGCGCCCACCGCTGACCTTCAGATCCAGGTGCACCCGGTTCTTGCCGGCCTTGGGCTCCGGAACCTGCTGGAACCACACCCGGGGCCCCCGCCCGGACGGATCCACGATCGACTCCGGCAACTCCCCCACTCCCTCGGGCAGCTCCTCCTCAGGCACCCCCATGCCCTCCCAGTACGCCCGCCAGGTCGCATGCCCGTCCGGCGCCGGCTCCGGCACGTAACCGAGCGCCTCGATCCAGAACGTCACCATCACCCGCGGATCGGCGCAGTCGATCGTCAGTTGCAACGTGGTCTCCATGCCCTCAGCCTCGCAGGCACGTCTGACAACGGCAGGTACGGTCGACCGTGGCGCACCGGATCACCGGATCGCCGGATCACCAGATCACCAGATCGTCGGAGTACGCAGGCCGAGAGCGTGACCACGGGGGAGATGTCATGACCGAACTGATCGTCCTTTTCAGCCTGATGGGGCTCACAGCGCTGTACCTCATCGCCAAGGTGCTGCTCCGGGAGAGCCGCCGCCGCTCGGTGGCGTCGGAGGGCATCCTGATCGAGCTGGAACGCACCGAACAACTGCGCAAGGACCGGACCACCTACCACTCCAACGCGGTCCACAACAACCCCTTCACCACCGGACTCTGATTCCGGATCACGGCGCCGCCCCCGGAACGACCGGGAGCGGCGCCGTTGCCATGCCCGCTCCCGCCACCGCCTTCACCACCACCGAGCCGAGCACAGAAGCAGACCCAGGGCCGGCCCCAGACCCAGGACCGGACCCGGACCTCGAACCGGGCGGCCCGGAACATTGGCCCCACTCCCACCCAACCCACCCCGGAACCCCAACTCCCCCCACCCCCAAGCCCGTCACCAACCTCGCCATGACATGCTCATGCCTTCAGACTGTCACTTCGCGCCCATCCCCCCGAAACCCGGCGCGGCCAGCATGGCCACGCCGCACCACACGCCCTCACCTTCACCTTCACCCTCAGCGCCCCAGGCGCCCACCACCCCTGCCCCCACCCAGGAGCCCTCATGTCCTCCACGCCCTCCGGGACTTCCACGCCCTCCGTCTACGCGCGTCGACTCGGCACGCTCGCCTCCATACTCGCGGCAGCCTCCCTGACCGCCCTCCTCAGCGCCCCCACCGCCGCCGCCTCCCCTCCCACCCCCATCAGCGCCGCGGCCGCCCGCTCGTACCTCGCCACCGTCACCCCGAAGACCGAAGGCTCCACCAGCGGTTACAGCCGCGACCTCTTCCCCCACTGGAGCACCGTCTCCGGCACCTGCAACACCCGCGAGACCGTCCTCAAGCGCGACGGTTCGGGCGTGGTCCAGGACTCCGCCTGCGCGGCCGTCAGCGGCAGCTGGTACTCCGAGTACGACGGCGCCACCTGGACGGCCGCCTCCGACATCGACATCGACCACATGGTCCCCCTCGCCGAGGCCTGGCGATCCGGCGCCAACTCCTGGACCACCGCCAAGCGCCAGCAGTTCGCCAACGACCTCACCCGCCCCCAGCTCATCGCGGTCACCGACAACGTGAACCAGGCCAAGGGCGACCTCGACCCCGGCAAGTGGCTGCCGCCGCGCACCGCCTACCGCTGCACGTACGCGCGCATGTGGGTCGAGGTCAAGCAGTACTGGGCCCTGAGCATGGACTCGACGGAGAAGACGGCCCTGGTCAACATCCTGAACGCCTGCTGACACCCCACACAGGCCCTCACACCCCCACCCCATCCCACCCACCCCACCCCTGGCCAAGGATCTTTCCCCCGCCAGGGGGAGGTGGACCACCCCCTCCCCGTCGTACGGTGATCGAACGGCAACGCCGGACGAAGGAGGGGGAGTTAAATGGGGGCATTGCGCCTGGGACCACTGCTGCGCCACGTCGACTGGGACGCGGGCGACGCCGCCACGCTGTGGATCGAGGCGGACCGCCCGTGCACCGCCGAGGTGCGGTGCGCCGACGGTTCCGGCGGGAGCGTCCACACCTTCCAGATAGCCGGCCACCACTACGCCCTGATCACCGTCACCGGCCTCACCCCGGACTCCACCACGGCCTACGAGGTCCTCCTCGACGGTCTCCGGGTCTGGCCGCTGCCCGACAGCCCGTTCCCTGCGAGCACCATCACCACCCCGCCCGCGGGACGGCGCGGCTCCACGAACGGGCCCGACCTGCGCCTGACCTTCGGCTCCTGCCGCCAGGCCGCCCCGCCGGCCGACCGGCGCGGACCGCACGGCCCCGACGCGCTCGACACCCTCGCCGCCGATCTGGCCGCCGACCCGGAGGCGGTGCGGCCCGACGTCCTGCTCCTCCTCGGCGACCAGGTGTACGCGGACCAGCTCTCCCGCTCCACCCGCCAGTGGCTGGCGGCCCGGCGGGACCTCCGCGAGGCCCCCGGCGCCCAGGTCGCGGACTTCGAGGAGTACACCCGGCTCTACTACGAGTCCTGGCTCGATCCGGAGATCCGCTGGCTGCTCTCCACCGTCCCCAGCCTGCACATGTTCGACGACCACGACGTCATCGACGACTGGAACACCAGCGCCGCGTGGCTGGCGGAGATGCGCGCCACCCCGTGGTGGCAGGAGCGGGTGGTCAGCGGCCTCATGACGTACTGGGTGTACCAGCACCTCGGCAACCTCTCCCCCGCCGAGCTGGCGGCCGACCCCGTGTTCGAGGCGGTACGGGCGACCCCCGACGGCACCGACGCGCTACGGGCCTTCGCCACCTCGGCGGACGCCGACCCGACCACGGTGCGCTGGAGCTACCGCCGCGACTTCGGCCGGTCCCGGCTGCTGATGGTGGACACCCGGGCGGCCCGGGTGCTCGCCGAGGACGCGCGGGCCATGCTGGACCCGGCGGAGCAGCAGTGGCTCCGCGAGAACGCCCTGGACGGGCACGGGGCGTACGACCACCTCCTCATCGGCTCGTCCCTGCCCTGGCTGATGCCGCCGCTCGTGCACGACGCGGAGGTGTGGAACGCCGCGCTGTGCCGCGGGGAGCGGGGCCCGAGGTGGGCCCGGATCGGGGAGGACATGCGCCGGCGGAGCGACCTGGAGCACTGGGCGGCGTTCCCGGCCTCGTTCGCGATGCTCAGCGACCTGATCGAGGAGGTGGGCACGGGCCCGCGGGCGCCGGCGACGGTGTGCGTGCTCTCGGGAGACGTGCACCACGCATACGTGGCCGAGCCCCGAATACCCAGCACGGCGCAGGTGTTCCAGCTGACGTGCTCCCCGGTCCACAACTCCATCCACACGGCCGTGAAATGGGGCTTCAGGTTGGGCTGGTCACGGCTCGGCCGGTGGCTGGGCCGCGGCTTCTCCCGGCACGGCCGGACGGGCCGGCCCCCGCTGAGCTGGCGGCGTACGGGCGGCCCGTTCTTCGGCAACCAGCTCATGACGCTCGCGCTGTCGGGGCGCTCGGCGCGGCTGCGCCTGGACCAGGCCCGCAAGGGCCCCCGCCTGGTGACGGTCCTGGACCGCGACCTCACGCCGCCGAGCTGACGCACGGCGGGGCGACCCGTCACGCCGGAGCACCGCCCCGGGCGTCCGGTCCGTGGACACCCGGCGTACGCTGTTCCGCTGTCAGCCGCCCCTGCCGCTCCCCGCGACGTCGCGGCGCCTCACGCCGAGGCACGTCAACCGGACTGGGGAGTCCCGTTTTGCTTGAGACTCTGGGCTCGATGACTTCGAGCCCGTGGATCTACGCCCTCGTGGCGCTGTCCATCCTGCTCGACGTGTTCCTCCCGGTGCTGCCGAGCGGGGTGCTCGTGGTCACCGCTGCGGCGGCTGCCGCTGCGGCAGCCGGGGCGGCGGGACCCGTACCCGTGCAGTCCCAGGTGCCGGACATCCTCGCGCTGCTGGTGACGGCCGTCACCGCCTCGGTACTGGGTGACATGGCCGCGTACCGGCTGGCCCGCCGGGGCGGGGCCCGCCTCGACCGCGCCATCGCCCGCTCGCGCCGGCTCACCCGGGCCCACGAGCGCCTCGGCACCGCCCTCGCGCGCGGCGGCGGCGCCCTGGTGGTGATCGCCCGCTTCGCCCCGGCCGGCCGCTCGGTGGTCTCCCTCGGCGCGGGCAAGACCCACCGCAAGGTCCGGGAGTTCCTGCCCTGGTCGGTCCTGGCCGCGATCGCCTGGGCCGGCTACAGCATCGCCCTCGGCTACTTCGGCACCCAGTGGCTGGGCACCACCTGGCTCGGCACCGCGATCTCCCTGCTCGCCCTCTTCGCAGCAGGCTCCCTGGCAGCCTTCGTAGTCCGCCGCCCCACCCCCACCCCCACCGCCTGACCCCACCACTCCCCACACCCGACCCCGCACCGCCAGCGGTCGCACGGCTCACCGCCAGCCCCGAACCACGCCGACGTTCCCCCCACGGAACGACGCCCCTCACCACAGCCGCCGCCACCCCACACACGGCACCCCTCCCGCTGCCCCCAGCCAACTCACGCCCACCCCTCCACCACAATCCCCGACCGACCCGCTCGGCCCACCCCGCCCCAAACCCTGACCAGCCCGCGCCAACCCCTCCCGCCCAGACCACGACCGGCCCGCACCCACCCCTCCGGCCCGGCCCCCGGCAGGTCCGGAACCCGGCCGCCCGCGGCGCCCCTCCCGCACAGACCCCGACCGGCCCGCACTCACCCCTCCCGCGCAGACCCCGACCGGCCCCACTCACCCCTCCCGACCGGCCCGCACCCACCCCTCCGGCCCGGCCCCCGGCAGGTCCGGAACCCGGCCGCCCGCGGCGCCCCTCCCGCCCGGCCCCGACCGGCCCGCGCCCACTCCGCCAGCCCACCGAGCGGCCAGCCCGCGGCTCACTCCTCGGCCCGGCACCACGCCGTCGACGGCCCCCTCGGTATCCCGGGCGCAGGGCCCCGACCGCCCCCGCCGCCCCGGTGGATCGGTAGCTCAGCCATTGACCCGGCAACGATCCCCACGGCCGCGCACGCCCGCGCCACCCCGCCGCCCAGCCCCGGGTCACCCCTCCGCCCCGGCACCACACCCTCAACGGCCCCCTCGGTATCCCAGGCACAGGCCCCCGCCGGCCCACCCACTCCTCCAGCCGCCGCGGCGGGATTTGTAGCTCAGCCGTTCACCCGCAGCAGTCTCCACAGCCGCGCACCCCGGACCCCCGGCCCACTCCTACGCCCCGGCCTCACTCCGTCGGCACGCCGCCTCGGCGCCCCGGGCACGAGGCCCGCCCGGCCCCCGCTCCCTCGCCCACTCCTCCCGGCCACCCTGCTCCCCCGCCTCCCCGGCGGACCGGTAGCTCAGCCATTCACCCCGCAGCGATCCCCGCGTCCGCGCACCCCCGGCCAGCCGTGGGGCCGGCCCCACGCCGATCCCCCGACTCCCTCGCCCGCAACCAGCAACCCGCACCCGGCCCCACCCACTCCGCCCCACCTCCCCCGTGCGGAGCAGTGGCTCACCCGTTCACCCGGCAGCGATCGCCGCGGCCGCGCCGGGCTCCTAGCGTCCAGAGAACGGTGCGCACCCGAATCCGCGCCGCGCAGTTCCCGGAGCCCGAGGAGTCCTCTCCATGCCCGCCACCCCCCACAGCCCCCGCCGGTACCGTCCCCTCCCCCGCCTGCTGGCCGTCGCCGCAGCGACCGTCGCCTTCGCCGCAGGCGCGCCGCCGACCCTCGCCCAGGCCCAGCCCTCCGGCAGCGTCTCCCCGACCAACGTCGCCCCCGGGGGCCGGGTCAGCCTCAACGTCACGGGCTGCGGCACCCGCACCGGCAAGGCCACCTCCCGCGCCTTCGGCGACGTCTGGCTGACTCCCGGCAACGCCGAGGCCACCAACCTCTTCGGCTCCGCCATCACCTCCCGGAACATCAGCGCCGGCTCACATCCCGTCACCTTCGAGTGCGGCGGCCCCGGCGGCGAACGCGTCACCGTGGCGCTGAACATCACCCCGGGCGCCGCCCGCGGCGGACTCGGCGGCAGCGTCGACTCCATGAGCCCGGGCCAGATCGCCATCGGCGGAGCCCTCGTAGCCGGCGCGCTGGGTGCCGGCGCCTGGATCCTGCGCCGCCGCACGGGCCACGCCTCCTGAGCCGACGCCCCCCACCCCGAACCCGTACTCCCCTCCCCTCCCCTCCCCTCCCCTCCCCTCCCCTCCCGACGGGAGTGGCCGATGGTCCCGCCCCATTCGGGACTTTCCCCACTCCCGCCCGGAGCCCCCTCCCGCAAGGCTGAGTCCACGCACCGCTGCCCCTCAAGGAGCCCGCCATGGACCAGAGCCCGCGCCCCGTAGTCGCCGCCGTAGACGGCTCCGCGAACGGCAACCGGGCCCTGGAATGGGCCATCTCCCAGGCCCTGATGGCCTCCGCCCCGCTGCGCATCGTGCACGCCCGCCTCTACATGAACACCATCGGCGCAGCCCTGTCCGGCGCCTTCACCGAGCCGGGCCTCGATGACGACCCCGTACTGATCCGGGTCCGCGAGGCACTCGACGGCCGCGCCGGCCTCCCCCCGATCGAGTACGCCTCGCACCCGGGCGCCCCCGACCAGGTGCTGCCCCGGCTGGGCGAGGACGCCCAGGTGATGGTCCTCGGCTCACGCGGCCGCGGCGGCTTCGCCAGCCTGCTCCTCGGCTCGAACGGCATCGCCTGCGCGAGCCAGGCCGCCTGCCCCGTGGTGGTCGTCCCGCGCGCCGAGCCGCCCCTGCACGACCCGTACGGGCAGGTCGTACTCGGCCTCAACAGCGCGGCCCCCGACGCGAGCACCACCTCCTTCGCGTTCCGCGAGGCGGCCCGGCGCGGGGCCCGGCTCCAGGTCGTCGTCGCGCACGCCTGGCCGGGCCGGACCTTCACCGCCGCCGGCGCCATCGCCACGGCCGCGCACGAGGAGACCGCCAACGCCCACGAGGTCACGGCCCTGGCCGCCGCGCACCTGCGCCCGTACGCCGAGCAGTACCCGGAGGTGGAGATCGAGCAGCTGTCGGCGCCCGGCGACGCGGCCGGCCACCTGGTCGCCGCCTCCCAGGCCGCGGACCTGATCGTCATCGGCCGCCACCGCAAGCGCCCGCTCTCCCCGCGTCTGGGCTCCGTCACCAACGCGGTACTGCTCCACACCGCCTGCCCGGTCGCGGTGGTCCCCCTGGAAGAGACCGCCGTCCCGGCAGCCGCCTGACCGCCGGACCGCTCACCCGACCGCCCATCCCTCACCCGGCCACGGCCGCCCCCGCCCCCCTGACATGAAGCCCGTCCAGCAGCTCCCTCGTCGCCTCCGCGACCGCGTCGACGGCGGCGTCGAAGACCTCCTGGTTGTGCGCGGCCGGCGCCCTGAAGCCGGACACCTTCCGCACGAACTGCAGGGCGGCGGCCCGGATCTCCTCCTCGGTCGCCTTCTCCGGAATGGCGGGCGGACGCAACGTCTTGATCGATCGGCACATACCTCCACTATCCCGCCCCCCGACCAACCCGTCACCGCTCCACCTCGACCTCGGCCCCACCAAGCCCGACCCCCACCACCTACCAACGGGTAGCAGCAGCAAGAAGGGGATCCGAGCCCCCCGCCCAGACCCATGCGCGGTCCGTGCTCCTGTGCCCTCTTGCGTGCCCGTCCGGCTGCCCACACCGTGAGGAACGTGCAGCTCGGCGTTTCAACCACGCAGGGGGGGCGACACACAGTGAGCTCAGCGACATCTTGGGCCACCAAGACGTTCGGCGCCGTGGCCAGTCAGCTGGCCGAGACCATCCCGGCTTGCCTCATGGAAGCCCACGACAGGGCCCGCCACGGACACGAGGGCGTCCACACCCAAACCCTCGAGGCCTATGGCCACGGGCTCCACGCAGCGCAGTACGAGGCACTCGCAGCCGGCCTGACCCCGTTCGAGGGCGCGACCTCGCGACGCCTGCAGGGGCGCAAGGTGATGATCATCGGCAGCAACGCGGTCTACCCGATCCGCTACGCGAAGAAGGACGTGCCGGTCACTGAGGCACGGCTACGGAAGGCTGCCGGCTTCCGGGCCGACCTGATCCGCCGCCACGGCCCACAGCCGATGCAGCAGGCATTCGACCTGGGCCTGGACGAGCTGAACGAAGAGCACGTCCATCCGGACGTGGCTCTCCTGCCACATGACCTTCGCCTGATCATCGTGGCGTACGCCTGCTCGATGGAGCGGGGCGTGATGCGGATCGAGTGGGGCGCAGCCGAACTACGGCGCGAGGACCGCTACCTCATCTGGCACCACCACGAGCCCCTCCACCCACCGGCAACCCCTCGCGCGGCCTAGCACCGGCACCAGGCCAGGCACATCTGCCGTCCGACCGGCCCGAGTCCGGCTCCACGCGGTCGACTTCCAAGGAGTCCACCTCTGCAGTGCAGCCGCATCCCTGACTTTGCCCGGGGGCCACCCGAGGCAAGCCCGCGACCCATCCGACGGCCAGGCTCCGCCGACGTCCAAGAGCGACCTACCTACGCCGGCCCCCCCCTTCCACAGCCCACACACGTCCCGGAACCTGCTCAGCCACAAGCCCAGCCGAAGGGCATCGCTACGTCCCGCTACACCACCCACAGGTGCGGATAGCCTGCCCACCAGCCTGTGCACCACGCGACAGACAAACCGATCTCAGGGTTCGTCAGAACGCTGTACCGCCTGGCGGACTGAGCCGAAAGCCTGCGTCCATTCGTTGATGGCCCCAGGCCAGGCCACTCTGGTGAGCACCCACAAGGCTGCTCACCCTCCCTCCATCGAGGACGTCCAGGAGTCGGCACGGGACGGCCACGCAAAAGACCCCCCGCCATGTTTGGCGGGGGGTCTTTAGTCGGTGGGCGCGGACGGTTTCGAACCGCCGACATCTGCTTTGTAAGAGCAGCGCTCTACCCCTGAGCTACGCACCCGTGGATGAGTGGACAGCCTACATGCAGGGCACACCCCCCACGCAAACCCGTTCCTGTGGGGGAGAATGGACCGGGGCAGGGGACATGCGGACCGGGTACGGGAGAGGCGACTGTGACGACGGCACCCCGGCGGTGGTTCGGCGGCGGGCGGGACGAGAGTCGGCGGGCGGATGCGCAGGCGGCGAAGGATGCCGCCGCGGCGGCGTTCTACGAGCTGGACACCGCGCAGCGGGATCTGCGGATCTCGATCGAGACGATCGCGGCCGCGGACGGGTCGCCGGAGGCGCGTCGGGTCGGTGAGGGGTTCGCCGCGCTCGGGCAGCGGATCGACCAGGTGAGTCATGTCTACATCGATGCCGTCGACGCGCACGATCTCGATCGGGTGGAGTTGGAGGCGTCCGCCGCGACGCGCGCCCGGGACGAGCTGACGCGGGCCAAGGAGGAGCTGGTACGGGTCAAGGGCGAGCTCGACCGGTTCGCACACGGGTTGCAGCCGCTGCTGGACCGGGCCGAGACCCAGCTGGCCCGGGTGGCGCCCGCGCGGGAGCGGGCCAGGGCCGCGCTGCTCGCGGCGAGCACGGCGCTGGACGAGGTGCGCGGCAAGGGGATCCGGGCCGACGACCTGGCCGCCCGGCTGGCCGCGCTCGGGCCGGAGCTGACGAAGCTGAACCAGGGCGCCGCGCAGCACGGCGTGCAGGAGACCGTGCAGCGCGCCGACCGGATCCTGCGCGACGCCGAGGCGATACGGGCCGAGGCGGCGCGGCTCCCGGAGCGGGCCGCGGAGATCGACCGGCGGCTGGTGAGCCTGCGGACCCGGGCGCAGGCCCTGCGCAACCGGGCGGACCGGGTGGATCCGGTGCTCAGCGAGCTGCGCCGGCGTTTCAGTGCGGCCTGCTGGCAGGACCTCCAGCAGGTCCCGGAGCAGGCGGTACGGGACGTCGCGCAGGCGGAGGACCGGCTCGCGGAGGCCGGCCGGGCCCGCGACCAGCAGCAGTGGGCCGTCGTGGCGGCCCTGGTCGAGGCGGTGCGGGCTTCGCTGGACGCCACCGACGAGGCGGTGTCGGCGGCGCAGGACCGGCTGACCCGGCTGGAGGCGGTGGCACGGGATCCGCAGGCGGAGGTGCAGCGGACCCGGTTCGCGATCCGGGACGCGCAGCGCCTGGCGATGGAGGGCCGTACGGTCCCCGAGGCCCGGCACGCGCGCCCGCTCGACGACGCGGTGGCCCGGGTCGCCCGGGCGCTGTCCGCCCTGGAGGACCGCCACCCCGACTACTGGGCCTTCCTCCTGGAGATGGAGGCCGTACGGTCCTCCGTGCAGCGGGTCGTGACGGACATCCGGACCGAGCGCGGCCACGCCTGAGCGGCTGCCCGGTCCGGACTTGTCCGGGTGGGGGCACCGGCGGATGCTGGAGGGGCCACGAACGGAGCAGAGGAGGGCGACATGGCCGCCCACGCTTCTCAGGGACACCACCACAGGACTCACGGACTGCACCGGCCGCACAGACCCCGCTGGTCCCGGGCCTCCCGTACGCCCCAGGCACCTCCCGTGCCCCACGCGCCGCAGGAGTCGTACGCGCCCCACGCCCTCTACGGGTGCCACGAGCCCCATGAGCACTACGCGCCCTACGTGGCCCACGAGCCGTACGCGACGGCGGCACCGCCCCCGGACTCCCCCGGGGTCCTGCACCGCATGATGCGTCCCGTGAACGCGAGCCTCGACGAGCACCTGCCCAGCGATCACCGGCTCAGCAAGGTCTACCGGATCGGCGCCGGGCTGACCGGACTGCTGCTGGTGGCCTTCGGGATCCTCGGGCTCATCGACCGGATCGGGTTCTTCGACACCGGCGGGGACACCGTGCTCGCGCTGAACACCAACGGCGCGCTGAGCGTGCTGTCGATCTGCATCGGGCTGTTGCTGTTCATCGGGATGGTCATCGGCGGCACCTTCGCCTCGACGCTCAACATCGTGCTGGGCGTGCTGTTCATCGCGAGCGGGTTCGTGAACCTCGCGCTGCTCGACACCGGGATGAACTTCCTGGCCTTCCACATCCCCAACGTGCTGTTCAGCTTCGTGGTCGGCGTGATGCTGATGTGGTTCGGGATGTACGGGCGGGTGGGCAGCGCCCTGCCGCACGACAACCCGTACTGGCGCGCCCGCCACCCCGAGCAGGCGGCTCGGGAGCAGCGGGCACGTACGAGCGCGAGCGCGAGCGGGAGGCCGCCTGTCGGCAGGCCTGCGTAGGCGCGTAGGCGCGGTGCGACGGCCTACGCCTCGATGCGTTCGACCTTGTCCACGAGGAAGAGGAAGGACAGGGCGCCGCCGATCGTGATGCCGGCGATCAGCATCAGCGGGAGGGCGAAGGAGCCGTCGCCGCCGCCGATCATGTAGCCGATGACGATCGGGACGACGATGCCGGCGAGGTTGCCGAAGACGTTGAAGACCCCGCCGGCCACGCCGAGCATCCGCTCCGGGGCGATCTCGGTGACCAGGACCCAGGAGAACGACGCGAGGCCGTTGGCGAAGAAGGCCACGCACATGATGGCGATCATCGCGGCGTTCGAGGTGACGTAGTTGGCGGCGACGAAGGGCAGGGCTCCGGTCAGGCCGCCCTTGTCGAGGCTCAGACCGCGCTCGTTGGTGAGGTAGGTCGGGAACCAGGTCAGGAAGAAGTACAGCGTCGAGGCGATGGCGAACTGGCCGAGGAACACGCCCCAGATGCGGCGCTGCCGCAGCAGGAAGCCCATGTCCCGGCGGAAGGCGCCCTTCTCCCGGCTCTGCGCGGAGCTGTCGGCGGTGGCCTCGTCCTCGGTGATGTGGACGAGCTCGTACTCCCCGACCCTGGGGTGCTGTTCGGGGCGGTTGCGGATGACCTTCGTCCACACCAGCGCCCAGGCGATGCCCACGCCGCCGAGGATCCAGAACACGTGGCGCCAGCCGAGGGTGGCGGCCATCCACGCGATCAGCGGGAAGGCCACGCCGAGGCCGATGCCCCTCCTCCTTCAGACGGCCCCGAGGTGTAGACGGCGACCGCCCGGCCGCGTTCCGCGCGCGGGAACCAGGAGGCGGCGACGCGCCCGTTGCAGGGGAAGGCGGGGGCCTCGAAGAGGCCGAGGCCCATGCGGCTGGCGAAGAGGAAGCCGAAGCCCTTGGCGAGCGAGCCGAGGGCGGTCATGACCGACCAGCCGATCAGCGCCCAGGCGTAGACGATGCGCGGGCCGAACCTGTCGACGAGGCGGCCGCCGGGGATCTGGGCGAGGGCGTAGGTCCAGGCGAAGCCGGAGAAGAGCCAGCCCATCGTCTCGGGCGAGATGCCGAGGTCCTTGGAGACGTCCGGCGCCACGATCGACAGGACGCTGCGGTCCAGGTAGTTGATGGCGGTCATGACGAAGAGCACGGCGAGGATCGCGGAGCGGTACCTGCCGATCCTGCGCCTCGGCAGGCCGGAGGGGCCGGAGGGGCTGGAGGGGCTGGAGAGACCGGAGGGGCCGGTGCCGGTGCCCGGCCGCGTGGTCGCGGCGGCCGGGTCGTGGCTGAGGGACATCGGTGGCTCCCGGGGGACGTGTGAGGAGCGCCGAACAGTGCGGAATCAGCGGTTCCGGCGACGCCACGCAATAATTGCTAATTAACGATTACTTGTGCAAGTCTTTGCCTTGTCAGGGGGCACCAAGGGGAGCAAGTAGGGACCAAAGCCCTGGCGGGGAGAGGGAAAACCGGAATGCACAGCAGCACCAGCACCAGTGGCGGTGGCAGGAGCAGCGAGGCCGCGTACGCCGGCCGCGGGGTCCACAAGGCGGCGGTGGAAGAGCTGGCCCGCCGGATCTTCGACGGCACGTACGACGAGGGGGCCACCCTCGACCTCCCCCTCCTGATGGAGGAGCTCGACGTCAGCCAGACGGTGCTCCGTGAAGCCATCAAGGTGCTCATGGCCAAGGGGCTGGTCGACGCCCGGCAGAAGCGCGGCACCTTCGTGCGCCCGCGCACCGACTGGAACCTCTTCGACGCCGACGTGCTGCGCTGGAAGCTCGCGGCCGGCGCGCCCGCCTGCTTCTTCTCCGACCTGCTCGAACTGCGCCGCTCGATCGAGCCGGCCGCCGCCGCGCTGGCCGCCGTACGGGCCACCGAGCAGGACCTGGCCGCACTGGACGCGGCGCTGACCGCGATGGCGGCGAGCGACTCCGACCCGGTGCTGCACGTGCGGGCGGACGCCTCGTTCCACCTGGCGCTGCTGACCGCCTCGCACAACCTGTTCTTCGCGCAGATGTACCGGGTGATCATCCCGGCCCTCGTGGAACGCGACCGCGCGGTGCACAAGGGGGACTTCGAGAACCCGCACGCGATCCACCGGGCCGTGGTCGACCAGGTCCGGGCCGGGAACCCGGACGGGGCGCACCGGGCCGTGCTCGACCTCCTCGACATGGCGCAGCGCGACCACCCGTAGGACCCGTAAGACCCGTAAGACCCGCAGGATCCGTAAGACCGCAGGACCCGTAAGACCCGTAAGACCCGGGGTATCGGCCGCCGCCCGCAGCGCCGTCCGCCGCCCCTGCACCACCGCAGATCAGATCCCCTCCTGCCATCCCACAAGGAGAGGACACCGTCAGCCGTGAAGATCACCCGCATCGAGACGTTCATGGCCCCGCCGCGCTGGATGTTCGTCCGCGCAGAAACCGACGAAGGCGTCGTCGGCTGGGGCGAACCCGTGGTCGAAGGGCGCGCCGAGCCGGTGCGCGCGGCCGTGGAGGTGTTGTCCGAGTACCTCGTCGGCCAGGACCCGATGCGGATCGAGGACCACTGGCAGGTCATGACCAAGGGCGGCTTCTACCGCGGCGGCCCCGTGCTGTCCTCCGCAGTCGCCGGGCTCGACCAGGCGCTGTGGGACATCAAGGGCAAGGCGTACGGGAAGCCCGTGCACCAGCTCCTCGGCGGGCCGGTCCGCGACCGGATCCGCGCCTACGCCTGGGTCGGAGGCGACGAGCCGCACGAGATCGAGGACGCGCTGCTCCGGCAGGTCGAGGCGGGCTTCACGGCCGTCAAGATGAACGGCTGCGGCCGCATGAGCCCCCTCGCGACCCGCTCCGAGGTCCGCGACTGCCTCCGGCGCGCCGAGACCGCCCGCGCGGTCCTCGGCGACGACCGCGACTTCGGGCTCGACTTCCACGGCCGGGTCTCCCCCGCCAACGCCCGCCGGATCCTGCCCCTGCTGGCCCCCTATGCCCCGATGTTCGTCGAGGAGCCGGTCCTCTCCGAGTACATGGAGGCCGTCCCCGATCTGGTGAACGCCTCCAGCATCCCCCTCGCACTCGGCGAACGGCTCTTCTCCCGACGGGAGTTCCTCGCCCCCCTGCAAGCCGGCGTGGCGATCCTGCAGCCCGACATCTCGCACGCCGGCGGCATCTCGGAACTGCGCCGCATCGCCTCCCTCGCCGAGGTCTACGGAGCCCAGATCGCGCCGCACTGCCCGCTGGGGCCGGTCGCCCTGGCGGCCAGCCTCCAAGTGGCCTTCACCACCCCGAACTTCCTCATCCAGGAACAGTCCATCGGCATCCACTACAACCAGGGCGCCGAGCTCCTCGACTACGTCACCGACCCCGAGCCGTTCCGCTTCGACGCGGGCTCCCTGGTCCGCACCGAGCGGCCGGGACTCGGCGTCGAGGTCGACGAGGCGGCCGTCCGCGCCGCGGACAAGAAGGGCCATGCCTGGCGCAACCCGGTGTGGCGCCACGAAGACGGCTCTTTCGCCGAGTGGTGAGCCCCCACCACCATCCGGCAGCACCCCCACCCCCCACACATCAGAAGGCAGGCATTCCCATGGAGTTCGGCGCAGCGCTGCGACAGGAGCGGCTCGTCGCCATCGTCCGCGGACGGGACGCGGAGGCGTCCTTCCGCACCGTCATGACCCTCGTCGAGGAGGGCGTCCCGCTCATCGAGGTCTCCCTCAGCGGGACCGACGCGCTGGACGTCATCGGCCGGGCCCGCAAGGAGCTCGGCGACGAGGCCTGGCTCGGGGCCGGTACGGTCCTGACCGCCGAGGACGCCCAGCGGGCGGCCGACGCCGGAGCCAACCTGATGGTCACCCCGGGCCTCGGCGCCGGCGTGGACGAATCCGTCCGGCAGGGGCTGCCGGTACTGGCCGGGGTCATCACCCCGACCGAGGTCATCGCGGCCGACGCGGCGGGGGCCTGCGCGCTCAAGCTGTTCCCCGGCACGATCGGCGGACCGGCGTACCTGCGGGCCCTGCGCGCTCCCTTCCCCGACCTGCCGTTCGTACCGGTCGGCGGGGTGGACGCGGCCGCCGCGGCCGAGTACCTGTCCTCCGGCGCGGTGGCCGTCGGCGTGGGCTCCCCGCTGATCGGCGACGCGGCCGACGGCGGCGACCTGCTCGCGCTGCGGCGCCGGGCGGCACAGTTCAAGGCGGCGTGCGCGTGACGGGGACCACGGCCCTGACCGGGACCGGCACCGCCCCCGAGGTGCTCACCTTCGGGGAGACGATGCTCGCCCTGCGCGGCAGCGGGCCGCTGCGCCTCGGCGGGTCCATGGAGGTCTCCGTCGCGGGCGCCGAGTCGAACGTCGCGATCGGCCTGGCCCGGCTCGGGCACGCGGTCCGCTGGGCGGGTGCGGTCGGCGAGGACGAAGCCGGTGAGCTGGTCCTACGGACCCTGCGCGCCGAGGGCGTCGACGTCTCCGGAGCCTCCCGCGACGACGGCGGGGCCCCAACCGGGCTGATGATCGCGGAGCCCAGGCTGCCGGAGGTCACGCGGGTGCACTACCACCGCGCGGGCTCGGCGGGCTCCCGCCTCAAGGCGTGCTCCCTGGAGCGGGCCTTCACCGCGGCCCCGCCGAAGGTGCTGCACCTGACCGGGATCACCCCGGCGCTCTCCCGCTCGGCCCGCTCGGCCTGCACCCTCGCCCTGCGCCTCGCGGCCGAGCACTCGGCGCTGGTCTGCCTGGACGTGAACTTCCGGTCCCGGCTGTGGTCCTCGGAGGTGGCTGCGGAGGTGCTGCGCGGGTGGGCGCCGGCGGTGGACGTGCTCATCGCCTCCGACGACGAACTCCCCCTGTGCCTCCCGGCGGAGGCCCCTGGCGACCCGGCCGACCCGGCAGACCCCGCCGACCCGGCCCTCCGGGCGAAGGAACTCCTCGCCCTCGGTGTCGGCGAGGTGGTCGTCAAACTCGGCGCGGCCGGCGCGACGGCCTACACGGACGACGGCCGGACGGTGCACGCCCCGGCCCGGCCCGTCCGCGCGGTCGACACGGTCGGTGCGGGGGACGCCTTCGTGGCGGGATACCTCTCGGCGTTCCTCGACGGGTCCACGACCGAGGCCCGCCTGGACCGTGCGGTCACCACGGGCGCCTTCGCGGTGGCCTCCCGGGGCGACTGGGAGGGCGCACCAACGCGTGCCGAGCTCGGCCTCCTGTCCGCCCCCGCGGGCACGGTGGTCCGCTGACCCCGGCGGGGCCGGGGCGACACGGGGGTGTGTCCCGGCCCCGCCGGTTCCGGGGCGGCCTGCCGCTGCGCGGGGCGAGGTCCCCTACCCGCCCTTCCACCGTTCCCCGGGCTCTGCCCGGACCCCGCGCCTCAAACGCCGACGAGGCTGGGTTCATCCAGCCCCTCCGGCGTTTGAGGAGCAGGGGTCCGGGGACTGGTCCCCGGCAACGGCGCCGCACGCGGCAACGGGTCCGGGGCGGAGCCCCGGGGAACGGGCGAAGGGTGGGTAGGGGACCTCGCCCCGCAGGGCCGACCCGGCCGCGCCCCGGATCCGGCGCGCGGGGATTCCGGAGGCCGGGCGGGACTGCGTAGCCTGTACCGCATGCCCCGTTATGAATTCCGCTGCCGGACCTGCGAAGACGTCTTCGAGGTCAGCCGGCCCATGGCCGAGTCCTCCGCGCCCGCCGACTGCCCCGCCGGGCACTCCGATACCGTCAAGCTGCTCTCCGCCGTAGCCGTCGGCGGGAGCAGCGCAGCCCCCGCCGCGCCCATGGGCGGTGGCGGAGGCTGCTGTGGTGGGGGCGGCTGCGGCTAGCGCTTGCGGGACAGGGTGATGCCGTCGGAGATCGCCAGCAGCACCGACTCCATGCGGGGGTCCGCGACGACGTGGTCGTTGTAGGCCTGGACCCCCGCCGCCCCACCGGTCGCCGCCGGGTCCAGCACCTGGCCGTGGTACAGCGTGTTGTCCGTGACGAGGAGCGCGCCCGGGCGCAGCCGCGGGACGAGCTCCTCCCAGTAGGCGATCTGGCTCTGCTTGTCCGCGTCCATGTACGCCATGTCGATGTGCGGCTCCGCCGGCATCGCGCGCAGCGTCTCCAGCGCGGGCGCGATCCGCAGGTCGATGCGGTCCGCGACCCCGGCCTTCGCCCAGGCCTCGCGCGCGTACGCCGTCCACTCCTCCGAGACGTCGCACGCGATGAGGCGGCCGTCCGCCGGCATGGCCTGCGCCATCGACAGGGACGAGAAGCCGGTGAAGGTGCCGATCTCCACGATGTGCCGCGCGCCGGTCAGCCGGACCAGGAAGGCCAGCAGCGGCCCCTGTTCCTCCGCCGACTGCATGCCGGCCGCGTCCGGGAACACCTCGTACGTCGTCGCCACCAGCCCCCGCTGGACCTCGTCCAGCGGGGGGTTGTGCGCGAGCATGTACTGGTAGAGCTCGTCTGTGATCTTGGTGCTGTTGCCCTTGGTCATGGGCCCAGTGTGCCCACGATCAGGCGGCGGGTGTGCCGAGTCGGGCCACTTCGCGGGTGAACGCGCGCACGATCTCCTCACCGGCCAGCACGCCCGCCTGGGCCAGCGCCGTCACGTGCGGCGCCGTCCAGCCCGCGTCGGCCAGCTCGCCGTGGCCCGGCCGCCAGGCCGTGTCGGCCGCGAGCAGCAGGTCCGCGTCGAGCAGCGAGTCGCCGGCGGCCAGCGTGCTCGTGGCCCCCGTGCGCCGGGCCACCTCCTGCATCGCCGCGCTCTTGGTCAGCGGCCGCGGGACGGCGTAGATCTTCCGGCCCTGGAGGGAGATGGTCCAGCCGCGTGCCTCGGACCATTCCGTCAGCGCCTTGACCCACTCCGCGGGGACCAGGGCCCGCTCCACGACCAGGTACGCGAACAGGTCCTCCGCCACCCGCGCCTTGCGCAGCCACGCCGGGTCGGTGACGGACATCAGGTGCGCGTGCATCTCCTCCAGCGGGACGGACTCCGCGGCGAGCCGCGCCGCGACCTGGCGGCGCCAGTCCCGGTCCGGGACCCCGTCCACCAGCAGCTGGCCGCCGTTGGCGCAGATCGCGTACTTCGCCGGACGCCCGGGGAAGCGGATGCGCTGGTACTGCTTGCGGGTCCGGGTGGTGGTCGGGACGAACACCGCTCCCGGGTCGGCCGACAGCTCCGCCAGCAGCCCCGCCGCCGTCTCGGTCATGTACGACAGCGGCTTGCTCTCGTGCACCTCCACGCACAGCAGCCGCGGGGCCACCGGGTCGGGCATGGTCAGGCCGAGCGCGGCCGTCGAGTAGATGAGCGTACGGTCGAGGTCACTGGCTACGAGGACGGTCACTTGGCGGCCACAGCCTTTCCGTCGGCGCCCGTGGCGCCGCGCGTGAAGCGGGGATGGATGAGTCCTACGCAGGTGTAGGGGAGCCCGTCGACCTCCTCCACCGGCACCCCCCGCTGCTCCGCGAGGAGTCGTACGTGGTCCAGGTCGGCCCCGGCGCCGCGCTGCGCGAGGATCTTCCACGGCACCCGGCGCAGCAGCACCCGCGTGGTCTCGCCGACGCCGGGCTTGACGAGGTTCACGTCGTGGATGCCGTACTCCTCGCTGATCCGCTCCACCGCCCGCCAGCCCACCCAGGTCGGCGTGCGGTCGGCGGCGAGGAGCTCCTTGACCTCGGCGTCCACGGCCTCGGCCACCTCCTCGAAGTGCGCGGAGACGGTGTCGACGAACGCGACGGAGACATCGGCCCCGGCGAGCTCGCGGTAGAACTTCGCGCCGTGGAAATCGGCGGGCCCGACCAGGTCGGACCTGAGAACCGTACGCGAGACGAGCCCGGAAACGGTGGAATTGAGACAGGCGGAGGGGATCAGGAAGTCCTCGCGGGTGCCGTACGTCTCCACGCACGAGCCGGGGTCGGCGAGCACCACGATCTCCGGGTTGAAGCCCTCGAACTCGCCCAGGGCCTCGCGCAGTTCGCGGGTGATGGCGCCCTTGCCGGTCCAGCCGTCGACGAAGACCACGTCGGCCGGGTCGTGGTGGGCGGCCAGCCAGCGCAGCGCGTTGGCGTCGATGCCGCGGCCGCGCACGATGGAGACGGCGTAGTGCGGCAGGTCCAGGCCGTGCCGGGCCTGCGCCCAGCGCCGCATGAGCACGCCCACGGGGGTGCCGGCGCGGGCGAGCGAGACGAGGACGGGGGACGGGGAGCGTTCGGCGAGGACCGTCTCGGTGACGGTGCCGACGGCGCGGGCCATCCGGGCGGCGGAGGCGGTCAGCGCGCTCTGGTAGAGCTGCTGGTACTCCGGGGACGGCTGGAACTCCACCGGCAGCGATTCCGCGTAGTGGGCGCCGCCCGCCTGGATGGCCTCCTCGCGCTCCTCGGTCGGGGCCTCCAGCTCGACGTCGGAGAGGTCCTGGAGCAGCCAGCCGACGTCCTCGGCGGCGTAGGAGGAGAAGGCGGGGCCGCGCAGTGGTTCGCCCAGGGGCCCGTGCTGGGGCTCGGTCATGATCGGCTCCTGCCGGTCGGGTACGTACGAAGGTATGACCGCGAGCAGGACCCGGCCGGTGTGCGGGGCGAGGGCCGCGAGCAGGCCGGTACGGAGCTCCGCGGTGTCCCCGGCCGAGTCCACGACGGCGACCACGGCGTCGAAGCCGGTGCCGGCCGTGCCGGCGACGTTGTACGCGTACCGGTCTCCGGGGCCGTCGGCCGGGTCGTCGTGGGCGGGGAAGACGAGGCGGGTGCGGATCGCGTAGCCGGGGTCGTCCACGGCGAGCACCGGCGAGCGGGTGGTGGTGGAGAAGCGCACCTCGACCGGCGCCGCCGCCGTGCCGGACGCCTCCAGGGCCTGCGCGAGGCGCAGCGGGGCGTACATCAGCTCCTCGTTGCCGAGTACGAGGACCCTCGTCGGGCCGTCACCCAGCGCGGCGGCGATCCGGTCTGCCATGCCCGGCAGGGCGGCCTCCAAGGCCGCGCGGTGGGCGGGGGTGAAGCCGTGGCGTCCGCCGTCGGGTATCCCGGCCGGCCAGCCCAGTTCCACGCGGGTCCAGCCCGGATTCAGCCCCTCCGGCGTGTGCGGAGCGGGGTCCGGGGCGGAGCCCCGGGAGGAGGCGGCAGCCGCCTCGTACTCCTCCACCAGTGCCTGGCCCTTCGCCAGGACCCCTTCCGGGAGGTGGACCGTGCCCGAGGCGAGGGATATGAGGTCGACGCGGGCGCCCAGCTCGGTGGCGAAAGCCGTCAGGCGGTCGCGGTCGGCCGGGGAGCGCATGTCGACCAGGGCGACGACCACGTAGTGGCCGCGCGGGTGGCGGGCGTGGAGGTCGGCGATGGTGTTCAGGACGGTGTTGCCGGTGGAGAACTCGTCGTCGACGAGGACCAGCGGGCCCGAGCCCGCCAGCAGCTTCGGGTCCTCGGGCAGCAGCAGGTGCGAGGTGGCGTGCGAGTGGGCCTCCTCGAAGCCGCCCGCGGCCTCGACGCCGGGCACGGGGCGGCGGGTGGAGTGCAGGTACGGGGCGCTGCCCAGGCCGTCGGCCACGCAGTGGCCCAGCCCGGTCGCGGTCTCCGCGTATCCCAGGACCACCGCCGAGGCCGCCTCCGCGTCGCCCAGCAGCTCCCGGACCCGCTCGCCGAGCCCGTACCCGGCGGCGTACACGGCCGCCGGGGACTGCGGGACGTGCTTGCCCAGCACCCGCGACACGAGCAGGTGCGCCCGCTTGGGGTTGCGCCGCAGCGCCAGCCCGAGGAGCTCCTCCAGCGCCGGCCCGCCGGTTGCGGTACCCGTCCCGTCCTCCAGGCTCACGCCCAGCCGGTCCGCGACCCACGTTCCCGACCACACCGCTTCGATCGTCTTGCCCTTCTTCGCAGTCAACGGCCCGCTCACACCTGGAGCCCGGCCGTGAGGAGATCGACGAAGCCGACCTCCTCCTTCGCCACACCGAAGACCTCGGCGCGCAGCATGGTGCGCTCGGCCCAGGCCCGGTGGGGCTTCACCTCGTTCATCTTGTTCGTGTAGGCGGAACGCATCACGCCGCCGCCTCCGCGCTCGGGGCGCAGGATGTCTTGAGCATCGCTGAACTCCTCGTGCGACACCACCGAGAGCGCGTGGACCGGGGTGACGTGGGCGGGGTGGATGCAGGTCTTGCCCAGCAGCCCGTTGGCCCGGTCGAGCTCGATCTCGCGCAGCAGCCCGTCCAGGTCGTGCTCGATCAGCGCGGTGCGCAGCTCTTCGACGCCCTCCTCCAGGAAGGGGCTGCGGCGCAGCTGCGGCTTGAAGAGGCGCTGCTGGCTGCGGAAGTACTCCCACACGGGCCCGGTGACGGTGAAGCCGGTGCCGTCGGCGCGGCTGAGCACGTTGACCACGTCGGCGATCACCCCGGCGACGATCTGGACGTCGTAGGCGGTCATGTCGGGGGTGCGGCGCAGCCCGTAGGCGGAGCAGAAGTCGGTCACGCCGAGGCGGAGCGCCAGGACCCGCTCGCGGTACTTGTTGACCGTGCGGGAGATCCCGGCGAGGGCCTCGACCCGGGTCTCCAGGTGGAGCAGCTCGGGGGTCTCCAGGACGGGCATCGCGTACAGCCGGGGCAGGCCGCTCGCGGCTTCCGCCTGCGCGACGGCGTCGAGGAAGGCGATCCCCCGGCTCTCGCTGAACTTGGGGAGGACGAATCCGGCCAATCGCGCCGCCGAGCCCCCGAGCCGGTGCACGAGGTCGGGGATCTGCTCGGGTTCCCGGACGCGGATGAAGAGCAGCGGGAGCTCCGCCGGGTCCTCGTGGAGGGCGGCGAACTGCCGGACGAGGTTCTCCTCGCCGCCCACGACGTCCGCGTCGCTGATGGAATCCTCCAGGCAGAGGACCATGGAGACGACCCCGAGACCGGCCTGCTTGCGGATGTCACGGGCGAGCTGGGGACGGGTGGCCGGGCTGTAGAGCGTGGCTCCCAGCGCGGCCGCGAGCGTGGCGGCGGGAGAGGCGGCGGTGAACTCTGCCGGCTCCTGGTGGAAGAGGTCCTTGCGGACGGTGGGCGAAATGTGCCCGAAGTGACGCATGTGCTTCCCCCGTACAGGCTCGGCGGCCGATCTGGCGTGGCCGGTAATAGTACGTACGAACGTGAGTCAAAAATTCCTCAAGCACATGAAATCCAGGTAACCCTCTTGCACCATGCCCAGGTCTCGCGATCCGGACAAGGTCTACGGGGGGCCGCATTGTCCCGGTCCCGCCCGGGAGGGCAGGATGACCGGCATGACGCACGCGATGCAGAAGGGCTCCAACATCCCCGTGGCCGCCTTGGCGGTCCGCGCGGTGCTGCGCTGGACCGGGGGGCCCGACGTGCCCGACGTGGACGCCTCCGCGCTGCTCGTGGGGGCGGACGGGCGCGTGCGCTCGGACGAGGACTTCGTCTTCTACAACCAGCCCCGGCACCCCTCGGGGGCCGTCTGGCGGCTCGGGAAGAAGCAGCTCGGCGACGGGATCACCGACGCCGTCCAGGCGGACCTGCGGGCCGTCACCCCGGCCGTGGACCGGATCCTCGTCGTCGCCTCCGCCGAGGACGTCCCCTTCGAGCGGGTCCACGACCTGCGGATCCTCCTCTACGACGCCACCGCGACCGGCGGCTCCGAACCGCTGGCCTACTTCGACGTGCGGCCGGAGACGGGCGCCGAGACGGCGCTGATCTGCGGCGAACTGTACCGGCGGGCCGACGCGTGGAAGTTCCGCGCGCTCGGCGAGGGCTACTCCAACGGGCTCGTCGGCCTGGCCACCGACCACGGGATCTCCGTGGACGAGAACGCCCCCGAGGCCCAGGAACAGGGCCAGGGGCAGCCCCAGGCGCACGGACGAGCCCCCTCGGCCTCCCCGGCGACCCCGGCGCCGCCCACCCAGGCCCCGCCGGTCGCCCAGCCCGCCTACGGCTACCCGCAGCCGGTGGCGCAGGCCCCGGTGCCGGCTCCGGGCGGGGACCCGTCCTTCCGGCTGCCGGCGCAGGGCCCGCAGTTCATCCGCCGGTGACCGGCCGGCACCGTCAGGTCTTGGTCTTGTAGCCCCGGCCCCACTGGAGGCCCCACCCGTACAGCCGGTCCAGCTCGGCCTGGAACCCGTACACGAAGGTGACCTCGCGCCGCACGATCAGCTCTCCCTTGACGTTCTCCAGGGAGACGACCGCGCAGGAGCGGGCGTGCGGGTGGCGCTCCTCCAGGGGGATCTCGATGCGCGGACCGGTGATCGGGTAGAGCGTGACCAGGGCGTGCGTCCGGTCGAAGGCCGGGGTCTGGTCGTAGATGTAGACGAAGACCAGCAGCCGCTTGATCTCCTCGGCGTGGTCGAGATTGACGAAGATCGTCTCGCCGGAGGGCGCCCCGAACCGGTCGTCCCCGCTGAGCTTCACGTACGGCGGGCTGTTGATGTCCCCGTGCAGGTTCCCCAGCGGCTGGACGACGCCCCGGGTTCCGTCGGTCAGTTCGTAGAGGCAGCCGATGTCGAGGTCGACATTGACCATGCCCTGGGTGTGCGCCTGCACCATGTCCGGTTTGAACAGCTTGAACGGATGCCGGAAGAGCTGCCCGCTCTGGCCGGCGCTGCGGCCGCCTATGTCCGAGGTGCGCATCCGCCAGGAGAGGTTCACGCGCAGATTGCCGTGCACCGCCCCCTGTTTGGTGAGCGACACCGTCGGATGGCGTTTGGTCAGCTCGATCGCGTTCGACGAGGCACTGCCCGACTGGAACTGCGTACCGCGGCTGCCCCTGATGCCGTCGAAGAATCCCATCCCCACAACCCCCCTTGTCCCTTGGCGCGCTCGGCCCCCTGCCGGCACGCCGATGTCCCGACATGCGGACGGGGCGGTCCGGTGGGTCCGTGGACCCGCCGGACCGCCCCGCACTTGAGCGTTCCGCATTACCGCCGCGATCATGCCTCGGCGGTGGAACCCTCCAGTTCCAGGCGCTTGTTGCGGCGCACCGAGGACCAGAAGGACCATCCGATCAGTACGACGCCGACGAGGCCGGTGATGACCTCGTTGATCTCGTGCTGGATGGTGACGAGCAGGATGACGGCGAGCGCGCCGATGGCGTAGTGCGCGCCGTGCTCCAGGTAGACGTAGTCGTCGAGGGTGCCCTGGCGGACCAGGTAGACCGTCAGCGACCGGACGTACATGGCACCGATACCGAGGCCGAGGGCCATGATCACGATGTCGCTGGTGATGGCGAAGGCGCCGATGACCCCGTCGAAGGAGAAGGAGGCGTCGAGGACTTCGAGGTAGAGGAACATGAAGAACGCGGCCTTGCCGGCCATGGCGACGGCCGAGACGGGCTTGCCGCTCTTCTTGGCCGCCTCCTCCGCCTCGTGCTCTGCCTCTTCCTCTTCTTCGAGCTTGTTCTCGAAGTAGCCGGAGAGACCGCCGACGATCATGTAGGTGATCAGGCCGAGGACGCCGGAGATCAGGACGGTCTGCGCCTTGTCCACGTGGCCCTCGTGCTGGTGGGCCTGGGTGGCGAAGGTCATCGAGGTGATGACCAGGACGATCAGCGCGATGCACGCCGACAGCATGTCGATCTTGCCGAGCTTGGCGAGCGGACGCTCCAGCCAGGCGAGCCACTTGATGTCACGGTCCTCGAAAATGAAGTCGAGGAAGATCATCAGCAGGAACATGCCACCGAAGGCGGCGATGGACGGGTGAGCGTCCGTGACGAGCTGCTTGTACATGTCCTGGTCGCGCACCGCGAGTTCGACGGCCTCGATCGGCCCGATCTTGGCGCTGATCGCGACGATCACGATCGGGAAGACCAGGCGCATGCCGAACACGGCGATGAGAACACCGACGGTGAGGAAGATCTTCTGCCAGAAGGCATTCATCTTCTTCAGGATTCCGGCGTTGACCACCGCATTGTCGAAGGACAGCGAGATCTCCAGGATGGACAGGATCGCAACGATCCCGAAGGCCTCCCACCCCCCGTAGAGCACCGCTGCGACCAGCCCGAGCGCAGTGACTGCGAACGACCAGCCGAAGGTTTTCAGAACCACTGGCATCCCATCGTGTTGTACGGCTTTACGAAACGTTGACCCCGAAGTCTAGAGCGATGCCGCGGAGCCCCGACGCGTACCCCTGCCCCACTGCGCGGAACTTCCATTCGCCCCCGTACCGGTAGACCTCGCCGAAGATCATCGCGGTCTCGCTGGAGGCGTCCTCGGAAAGGTCGTAGCGGGCGAGTTCCTGACCGTCCGCCTCGTTCACCACGCGGATGAAGGCATTGCTGACCTGGCCGAAGCTCTGCCGGCGGGCCTCGGCCTCGTGGATCGAGACGGGAAAGACGATCTTGTCCACGCCGGCCGGGACCTTGCTGAGGTCGACGATGATCGACTCGTCGTCGCCTTCACCCTCGCCGGTGAGGTTGTCCCCCGTGTGTTCGACGGAGCCCTCGGGGCTCTTCAGGTTGTTGTAGAAGACGAAGTACTCGTCCCCGAGCACCCGGCCGTTGCTGCACAGCAGTGCGCTGGCGTCGAGGTCGAAGTCGGCGCCCGTGGTCGAGCGCGCGTCCCATCCGAGGCCGATCAGAACCCGGGTGAGGTTCGGTGCGGCTTTGGAGAGGGAGACATTGCCCCCCTTGGCGAGTGTGACGCCCATGTTGTGGTCCTCCCCGGACGACGATGGCGATGTGGCGAAGTGGCCGTACGACCGTACGGCGGTGTGACGGTACGGCGGGTGTGGCCGTAAAGCCGGTCCGGCGCCGTACACACGAGTGCACGGCGCCGGACGGATGGAACGACTGCTCTGGCGGAGCAGGCTCAGACGTTGACGCCGAAGTCCTGCGCGATGCCGCGCAGGCCCGAGGCGTAGCCCTGGCCGATGGCGCGGAACTTCCACTCCGCACCGTTGCGGTAGAGCTCGCCGAAGACCATGGCGGTCTCCGTCGAGGCGTCCTCCGACAGGTCGTAGCGGGCGAGCTCGGCATTGTCGGCCTGGTTCACGACGCGGATGTACGCGTTGCGGACCTGGCCGAAGCTCTGCTGGCGGCTCTCGGCCTCGTAGATCGAGACCGGGAAGACGATCTTGGCCACGTCGGCGGGCACGCCGGCGAGGTTGACCTTGATCGCCTCGTCGTCGCCCTCGCCCTCACCGGTGGTGTTGTCACCGGTGTGCTCGACCGAGCCGTCGGGGCTCTTCAGGTTGTTGAAGAAGACGAAGTTCGCGTCGCTGGCGACCTTGCCCTGGTCGTTGGTCAGGATCGCGCTGGCGTCGAGGTCGAAGTCGACACCGGTGGTGGTGCGAGCGTCCCAGCCCAGTCCGACGATGACCGCCGTCAGGTTCGGCGCGGCCTTGGTCAGCGAGACGTTGCCGCCCTTGCTGAGGCTGACTCCCACGGGTCCTCCATAAGGTTTTGTGTGGGGCGGTGCCCCGTCGTGCGGTTGCTACCGGATCAACGTTTCGATCCTAGTGACGGGTTCCCGCCTGTACGGGCTTATTCCAGGCGAACGGGCCCGCGTGCCTGTCGGCACCCGCGACCACGAGCCTGCGGCACGGACTCAGAGGCTGTCGAGGGCCTTGATGTACTCGTTCAGGTCACGGGCGTCGGGCAGCCCGTTGACGACGCTCCAGCGCACGATGCCGTCGCGGTCGATGACGAAGGTGCCGCGCACCGCGCAGCCCTTCTCCTCGTCGAAGACCCCGTAGGCGCGGGAGGCCTCCCCGTGCGGCCAGAAGTCCGACAGCAGCGGGTACTCCAGCCCCTCCTGCTCGCCGAAGACGCGCAGGGTCGGCACGGAGTCGTTGGAGACCGCCAGGAGCTGCACGTCGTCGTTCTGGAAGCGCGGCAGCTGGTCGCGCAGCTCACAGAGTTCGCCGGTGCAGACGCCGGTGAAGGCGAAGGGGTAGAAGAGCAGCACGACGGCCTTCTCCCCCCGGAAGTCGGAGAGCCGCACGACCCTGCCGTGGTTGTCCTTGAGCTCGAAGTCCGGGGCCTTGCTGCCGACCTCGATCGCCATCTGTCGCATCCCTTCGTCCCGCATCCCTGCGTTGGGCTGTTCGGGTGATCTCACCTTATGGCTCCTGCGCGCGTCCGGCTCCGGCCGCCCGCGAAACGCACGCACCCCGCCCACCGGGAAGCTTCCGGCGGGCGGGGTGCGTGTGTCCGCATGACTGCGGGGCGCGGCTCAGCGCTTGGACTTGGCCGTCTTCGGAGTCGCCAGCTTGGTGGCGGTCCACTCCTTGCCGACGGGGGCTCCCTTGGCCAGCGAGAGGCCGGCCGTCTCGGCGGCCTCGCTGATGTCGCTGGCCTCGACAAAACCGTCCTTGCCGGTCTTGGGGGTCACCAGCAGGATCAGTGCGCCGTCCTCGACCAGCTCGGTCGCGTCGACCAGGGCGTCCGTCAGGTCGCCGTCGTCCTCCCGGAACCACAGCAGAACCGCGTCTGCGACATCGTCGTAGTCCTCATCGACGAGTTCGGTGACGTGATCCTCTACGGCATCACGGAATTCCTGATCGACGTCGTCGTCGAAGCCGATTTCCTGGACCACCTGTTCGGACTGGAAACCCAGCCTGGCGGCCAGGTTCTCCGCGTGGTCCGCGGTCGCGCTCACGGGGTGCCTCCTGCTCATGTTCGGTGAATGTTCTTCGGCGGCGCGCGTACGCGCAGCATGGGCGTAGTCCACACGGGCGCGGCGGATCGCGCAAGTACCAGGCCGTCGAGACCGTCGAAACGGTGACGATTGCGGCCGTCTCGCCGCAACTTTCAGCCCTTCCGCATGTACCCCTGGTGATTCATCCCACACCATTCCACCTCATTCGGCACGGCCTCGGGACTTTCGCACCTGTTTGAGGGACGAACGGCCTTGCGAAGGGGGTGATCGACATGGGCGTAAGGTTGCGGTTTGGGCGTTGTCGTCGCCGCAGCCAGCACAATCCCGCCACCTCCAGGGATTACCCAACGGTAAAGATGACGATTTCTGCCGAGCGTAAGACCATGGGAGGCGGCGAGACTCAAGGCACGACTCCCCCGACAGCGAAGGAACAGCGTGGCTTCCGCATCCGATCGCAATCCGATCATCATTGGTGGCCTGCCGAGTCAGGTACCGGACTTCGATCCGGAAGAGACGCAGGAGTGGCTCGACTCCCTGGACGCGGCCGTCGACGAGCGGGGCCGTGAGCGTGCCCGCTACCTGATGCTGCGGCTGATGGAGCGCGCCCGCGAGAAGCGCGTGGCCGTGCCCGAGATGCGCTCCACGGACTACGTCAACACGATCGCCACCAAGGACGAGCCGTTCTTCCCCGGCAACGAGGAGATCGAGCGCAAGGTCCTCAACGCCACCCGGTGGAACGCGGCCGTCATGGTCTCGCGCGCCCAGCGTCCGGGGATCGGCGTCGGCGGTCACATCGCCACCTTCGCCTCCTCCGCCTCCCTCTACGACGTGGGCTTCAACCACTTCTTCCGGGGCAAGGACGAGGGTGACGGCGGCGACCAGATCTTCTTCCAGGGCCACGCCTCGCCCGGCATCTACGCCCGCGCCTACCTCCTGGACCGGCTCTCCGAGCAGCAGCTCGACGCGTTCCGCCAGGAGAAGTCGAAGGCCCCGTACGGCCTCTCCAGCTACCCGCACCCGCGGCTCATGCCGGACTTCTGGGAGTTCCCGACCGTCTCGATGGGCCTCGGCCCGCTCGGTGCGATCTACCAGGCCCGGATGAACCGGTACATGGAGGCCCGCGGGATCGCGGACACTTCCAAGTCACACGTTTGGGCGTACCTGGGCGACGGCGAGATGGACGAGCCCGAGTCGCTCGGCCAGCTCTCCATCGCGGCCCGCGAACACCTCGACAACCTGACCTTCGTCGTCAACTGCAACCTGCAGCGCCTCGACGGCCCGGTCCGCGGCAACGGCAAGATCATGCAGGAGCTGGAGTCGCAGTTCCGCGGCGCCGGCTGGAACGTCATCAAGCTGATCTGGGACCGCTCCTGGGACCCGCTGCTGGCCCAGGACCGCGACGGCATCCTGGTCAACAAGCTGAACACCACCCCGGACGGCCAGTTCCAGACGTACGCCACCGAGACGGGCGCGTACATCCGCGACCACTTCTTCGGCGGCGACCACCGGCTGCGGGCCATGGTCGAGAACATGACCGACCAGCAGATCCAGCACCTGGGCCGCGGTGGTCACGACCACAAGAAGGTCTACGCGGCGTACGCGGCGGCCAAGGCCCACAAGGGCCAGCCGACGGTGATCCTGGCGCAGACGGTCAAGGGCTGGACCCTCGGTCCGAACTTCGAGGGCCGCAACGCGACCCACCAGATGAAGAAGCTGACGGCCGACGACCTCAAGCGCTTCCGCGACCGCCTGCACATCCCGATCACGGACGCCCAGCTGGAGGACGGCGCGCCGCCGTACTACCACCCGGGCCGCAACTCCCCCGAGATCCAGTACATGCACGACCGCCGCAGCGCGCTCGGCGGCTACGTGCCGACCCGCGTGGTGCGCGCGAAGCCGCTCCAGCTGCCGGGCGACGCCACCTACGCGGCGGCCAAGAAGGGCTCGGGCCAGCAGTCGATCGCCACCACCATGGCCTTCGTCCGCATCCTGAAGGACCTGATGCGGGACAAGGAGATCGGCAAGCGCTTCGTGCTGATCGCCCCCGACGAGTACCGCACCTTCGGCATGGACGCGTTCTTCCCGAGCGCCAAGATCTACAACCCGCTGGGCCAGCAGTACGAGGCGGTCGACCGCGACCTGCTGCTCGCGTACAAGGAGTCGCCGACCGGCCAGATGCTGCACGACGGCATCTCGGAGGCGGGCTGCACGGCTTCGCTGATCGCCGCGGGCTCGGCGTACGCGACGCACGGCGAGCCGCTGATCCCGGTCTACGTCTTCTACTCGATGTTCGGTTTCCAGCGCACGGGTGACCAGTTCTGGCAGATGGCGGACCAGCTGGCGCGCGGTTTCGTCCTCGGTGCGACCGCCGGCCGGACCACCCTGACGGGTGAGGGCCTGCAGCACGCCGACGGCCACTCCCAGCTGCTGGCCTCGACGAACCCGGGCTGTGTGGCGTACGACCCGGCGTACGGGTACGAGATCGCGCACATCGTCAAGGACGGTCTGCGGCGCATGTACGGCCCCGACGCCGAGGACGTCTTCTACTACCTGACGGTCTACAACGAGCCCATCCAGCACCCGGCCGAGCCGGCCGGCGTGGACGTGGACGGGATCCTCAAGGGCATCCACCGCATCTCGCAGGGCACCGCGGGAGCCGTCGGGGCGCAGATCATGGCCTCGGGCGTGGCGGTTCCGTGGGCGCTGGAGGCGCAGCGGATCCTCGCCGAGGAGTGGAACGTCAGGGCGGACGTCTGGTCGGCGACCTCCTGGAACGAGCTGCGCCGCGAGGCCGTCGCCGTGGAGGAGCACAACCTGCTCCACCCGGAGGAGGAGCAGCGCGTCCCGTACGTGACGAGCAAGCTGTCCGGCGCGGAGGGTCCCTTCGTGGCCGTCTCCGACTGGATGCGGGCGGTCCCGGACCAGATCTCGCGCTGGGTGCCCGGCCCGTACACCTCGCTGGGCGCGGACGGCTTCGGCTTCGCGGACACGCGGGGCGCGGCCCGGCGCTTCTTCCACATCGATGCGCAGTCGGTGGTCCTCTCGGTGCTGACCGAGCTGGCCAAGGCGGGCAAGATCGACCGCTCGGCGCTGAAGCAGGCGATCGACCGGTACCAGCTCCTGGACGTCCGGGCGGCCGACCCGGGCGCGGCCGGGGGCGACGCGTAGCCGTCACTCTTGCGCGAGGGGCGCCGGGACACCTGTCCCGGCGCCCCTTACGCGTTCTTTACGATGCTCCGCATGAAGCAACCCTCCTCCCAGGCCCGGTGGGAGCGCCGGACGCAGACGCCGCTGCTGGTGCTCGCCCTGGGATTCGCCGTGGCCTACGCGGTGCCGATCGTCCTGCCCGACGCGAGCCCGGTGGTGCACGCCGCCTGCAAGCACGCCGAGTGGGTGGTGTGGGCCGCATTCGCCGCCGACTACCTGATGCGGCTGGGCCTGGCGCACTCGAAGAGGGCCTTCGTCAGGACCCACTGGCTGGACCTGGCGGCGGTGGTGCTGCCGATGATCCAGCCGCTGCGGCTGCTGCGGGTGGTGTCCACCCTGATGCTGGTGGGCCGGCGGGCCCGGATGGCCCCGCAGATCCGGCTCACCACCTACGTGGCGGGCTCGGTGGTCGGGCTGCTGATGTTCGGCTCGCTGGCGGTGCTCAGCGTGGAGCGGGACGCCCCCGACGGCAACATCAAGAACCTCGGGGACGCGCTGTGGTGGTCGGTGACCACGATGACGACGGTCGGCTACGGGGACCACTCCCCCACCACCGGACTCGGACGGCTGCTGGCGGTGGGGCTGATGCTGTCCGGGATCGCGCTGCTGGGTGTGGTGACCGCCAACATCGCGGCCTGGTTCATCTCCCGCTTCGAGCGCGACGACCTGGTGGAGCTCGCCCAGACGGCGGCGATCTCCGAACTGACGGCGGAGGTACGGGCGCTGCGCGCCGAGGTCGCCCGCCTCGGCGGGATCCCCGCGGCGGCCGGGGCTGCCGGGGCCACCGGGGTCACCGGGGCCGCGGCGGCCGCCGGGGAGTCCGGCCCGGGCGCCGGGGTCGGCGCCCAGGGCGGGCCGGTCCAGGCGGGCGGCGGGGCCGTCAGCGCTCCCACACCTTGAACGCCCTGACCTGGTACGGCGACTGGGGCAGCCACACCCCGTCGCCCGGGTAGGTCTGGAACTCACCGGTCTCGGCGCACTCGGCCGACTGGTAGGTGGTGACCGGGCGGCCGGTCCGGTTCGTGAGGGACTGGGCGGTGGTCCCGGCGGGCAGGGCGGTGCAGCTGTTGATGTCGAGGGTGCTGAGCTCGTGGGTCGTGCGGGCGCCCTTGAACTCCGGCTTGGCCCACAGGCACAGCTGCCCGGTGGCGCAGGCCCCGAGCACCGGCGGCCCGGCGGCCCGGCCCTTCGTCCGCCCCTGCGCCTGCCCCTTGGCCTGCCCCTTCGCCCGCCCGGAGGCCCGTACCGGAGCCGGAGCGTCCGCCCGGGACCTCCCCGGAGCCTGGGCCCGGGACGGCGCCTGCACGTGCCCCTGGGCGGGGATCAGGGCCGCCGTACGGCCCGGGGCGCGGCTCGCCGCGTGGGCGGATTCCGCGGTGGTCGGGATCAGCAGGGTGGCGGCGAGAACGGTGGCCGTGGCGGCGGTGCGCCCGGAGAAAGTGGTGTTCCACGTACGCATGACGGGTCAACTCCTGGTGGACGTACGGGCCCCGGACCGATTCCGGAGCTCCGTCGGCACCACGCTGACCTGCGCGGATGTCCCGGCGGAAGGGGTCGCGAGCGGGTCCACCCTGATAGGCGACAGCCCCGCCGGAGCGCCCGGCGGGGCTGTGTCGGCCCCGGAGTTGACGCCTCCGCGACCACCGTGACCGCCCCGGCCGCCCGGCCCGCGGTACAGCGCCAGCGGGACGCCGTACCGGGGCGGGCAGCCGAGGCGGGGCTGGATGGGGGCTCCGACCCTGGATGAGGGCTCCGACCCTGGATGGGGGCTCCGCCCTAGATGTGGGCCGCGCCCGCCCCCGCCTCGGCGTTCTCGCCACGCTTCGTGAAGCCGGCCACGATCGCGGCGAACACCGCGACCACGCCCGCGACGGTGAAGGCCGTGCTCATCCCTGACACGAACGTGTCGTGCGCGACCCCCGTGATGGTCGCCGCGAGCTGCTCCGGAGCACCCGGCGGGATCGGGGCGATGCCGACCTGGATGCCCCGCTCCGCGAGGTCCGCCTGCTCCGGGGTGAGCGGCGGCAGGCCGGCCCCGGCCCAGTTGTCCTCGAAGACGCTGCCGACCTTGCTCGCCATGACCGCGCCGAGCACGGCGGTGCCCAGGCTGCCGCCGACCTGCATGGCGGCCTGCTGGAGCCCGCCTGCCACGCCCGAGAGCTCCAGCGGGGCGTTGCCCACGATGACCTCGGTGGCGCCGACCATGACGGGCGCGAGCCCGAGGCCCATCAGGGCGAACCAGAACGACATGGTGAGGGTGGAGGTGCCCGGGGTCAGCTGGGACATCCCGAAGCAGGCGGCGGCGGTGGCGACCATGCCGGCGACCAGCGGCAGCCGCGGGCCGACCTTGGTGATGGCCAGGCCCGCCAGCGGAGATCCGACGATCATCATGCCGGTCAGCGGCAGCAGGTGCAGACCGCTGTCGACGGGGCTCATGCCGTGGACGTTCTGCAGGTAGAAGGTGACGAAGAACAGCCCGCCCATGAAGGCGAAGGCCATCAGGACCATCAGCACCGTGCCCGCGGACAGCGGCAGCGAGCGGAACATCCCGAGCGGGATCAGCGGCTCGGAGACGAAGTTCTCCCAGAGGGCGAAGGCCACGAAGCACACGAGGGACCCGCCGAGGAAGGCGAGGGTCCTGGTGTCGCCCCAGCCCCATTCCGAGGCCTTGATCAGTGCCCAGATCAGCGAGAACATCCCGGCCGACAGCAGCAGGATGCCCGGGACGTCGAAGGAGCGCGGGGCGTTCTCGGCCCGGTGGTCGACCAGGATGAACAAGCCGAAGGCGAGCGCGACGATGCCGACGGGCACGTTGATGAAGAAGACGGACTGCCAGCTCACGTTCTCGACGAGCAGACCGCCGACGATCGGCCCGGCGGCGGTCGAGGCGCCGATGACCATGCCCCAGATGCCGATGGCCATGTTGAGCTTCTCGGCCGGGAAGGTCGCCCGCAGCAGGCCCAGCGCGGCGGGCATCAGCAGCGCTCCGAAGACGCCCTGCGCGACGCGGAAGCCGATGACGAGCTCGACGCCGCCGGAGAGGCCGATGGCCGCCGAGGAGACGGCGAACCCGGCGATGCCGATGAGGAAGGTCTGGCGGTGGCCGAAGCGGTCGCCGAGCTTGCCCGCGGTGATGAGGGAGACCGCGAGGGCGAGCAGGTAGCCGTTGGTGATCCACTGGACGTCGGCGAGCGAGGCGCCGAGGTCCTTCTGGATGGCCGGGTTGGCGACGGCGACGATCGTGCCGTCGAGGGTGACCATCATGACGCCGATCGCGACGGCGAACAGGGTGAGCCACGGGTGGCCCCTAAGGCCCGTACGGACGGGCGAGGGGCCCGGTTCCTTGGTGAGCGAGAGTGCGTCCCCGCCGTCGACGGTGATCTGACTAGTCATGCGAACAGGTTAGTGACAGCGACTGACACTTCACAGACCGGTTCGTCAGACAGCCACTGTCAGGTCGGTCACAGGTACCCTGACCGCCGTGATGACCGATCAGCGGCCCGCGTCCGCACCGCCGGCCGGACTGCGCGAGCGCAAGAAACAGCGCACGCGCGACGCACTGCTGCGCGCGGCCCTCCTCCTCTTCATCGCCCAGGGGTACGAGGAGACGACCGTCGACGAGATCGCCGACGCCGTGGACGTGTCCCAGCGCACCTTCTTCCGGTACTTCGCCAACAAGGAAGAGGTCGCCTTCGCCGTCCAGGACCTGGTCGAATCGCACTTCGTCGCGGCGCTGCACTCCCGCCCGCCCGCCGAGGGCCCCTTCGAGGCGATGCGCTCGGCCGTGCTCGCCGCCTGGGACACCGTCGAAGAGGCCATTTCGGACCTGGTCCCGCTCGACCTGTACATGCGCAGCTACCGGCTGATCGAGTCCACCCCGGCCCTGCTCGCCGTGCACCTGCGCCGCTCCACCGAGCTGGAGGAGCGGATCGCCCGGCTGATAGCCGAGCGCGAGGGCCTGGACGTGGACGTCGATCCGCGCCCGCGGGTGGCCGTCGCCGCGTTCACGGGCGTGATGCGCGTCACCGGCCGGCTCTGGGGGCAGGGCGAGGACACCAGCGTGGCCACCATCCGGCGGATGACCGAGGTCTACCTCGACCAGATCGGCCCGGCGCTCGCCTCCGACTGGCGCCGACCCGTCTGACCGGCGCACTTTCCGCCCGGCCCGCCCGGCCGGGCGCAGGCCGGACGAACCCGGACGAACACCCCGTACGGGTCGGGGCGCCCGCGCACGCAGGTCCCGTACGGGAGCACCCGCCGACGGGGCGTCCCACGGTCGGCGGTGACTCCCGTCACCCGGCGCGCAGGCACCCGCGACGGTCTCCTACGCTGGGCGCAGTGAACCTGCCCGGCCCCGCCCACACCCCCTCCGCCGACGCCCCCGCGCGCCCGGCCGCCCTGCGCGCCCTGCTCGCGCTGGCGGTGGTCTTCCTGATGCTCGCGACCACGGGCTGGACGGCCGTCTACCGGCCCGCGAGCGAGGCGTCCCCGCGCGACGCCGCGCTCGCCTCCTGGGCCGCGGCGCGCTTCGAAGGCCGGGCCCTGCCCGCCGCGGATGCCCCGGCACCCGTGGTGGCACGTTTCTTCGCGAGCCTCGACGGCGCCCAGCGCGCCCGGCTCACCGAGGGCCACCCGCTGGTGGTCGGCAATCTCGACGGCGTGCCGCCCGGCGTCCGCTACCGGGCCAACCGGATGGCGCTGAAGCAGGCCGTGCGGATCGAGGACGCCCGCGCGCACGACAGGACGCTGGCCCCCTCCGACCGCGCGACCGCCGCCCGGCGCGCCCACCGCTTCGCGTCCCTCGCCGAGCCCGGCCGGCAGATCCTCGTCTTCGACCCCACCGGCAGCGCCCTCGTCGCCGAGGTCTTCGGCGACCTCGGCGAGGCCCGCCGCGTATCGGTGATCGTCCCCGGCGTGGACACCGACGCGCTCACCTTCGAGCGCACGATGCGCCGGCTGACCGCCCCCGTCGGCATGGCGGAGTCCCTGTACGCGGCCGAGCGCACGGCCGCCCCGGGCAGCCGGACCGCGGTCATCGCCTGGGCCGGCTACACCGCCCCGACCGGCGTCGGCATGGACGCGGCCACCGGGCGACTGGCCGTGGACGGCGCGGCCAGACTGCGCTCGCTGACCTCCGCGCTGCCCGGGCGGGCGAGCGTGGCGCTGTTCTGCCACAGCTACGGTTCGGTGGTGTGCGGCGTGGCCGCCCACGAGCTGCCGCCCCGGGTCACGGACATCGTGGTGGCGGGCAGCCCCGGAATGCGCGCCGAGAACGCCGCCGAGCTGGACACCTCGGCGCGGGTGTGGGCGATGCGGGACGCCGGTGACTGGATCGCCGACGTGCCCCACCTGGAGTTCGGGGGCCTGGGCCACGGCGCGGATCCGGTCTCCGAGGAGTTCGGCGCGCGGGTCCTGTCGGCGGCGGGCGCCAAGAGCCACACCGGCTACTTCGAGCCAGGAACGGAATCCCTGGACAACTTCGCCAAAATCGGAACCGGTGCGTTCGGTTCCACGGTGTGCGCCGCCGGGGACGACACGTGCCGACGCGGAACATCCGGGACGGACGGTCCCTGACCGCTCGGCCGACCCGAAATCGGACCTCACGGCAGGGGGACGCACGGGGGTGCGTCCCTTTACGATGTGCCGCATGGGTGACGTACTGGCCGGAAACCATGCCGTCTGGGAGTTCGACCGCACCACGAACTCGCTCATCATCCGCTTCGCACGGGGGATGCGAACGCCAAGACTCTGGCACGCCCTGGGGGAACGGCGGATCCCCGTCGAGGCGTTGGCCGGGGTGGGCCTGACCGCGGGACGGCGGGACACACTGGTGCTGCACGCCCGCGTACGGGTGGGAGCGGACCCGCTGATGGACGCCGCGGCGGGGCAGTTGAGAGAAGCCTGCGATCCGTACCGGCTGGTGCTGCCGGGTGGTGGCGCCGGGGCCGGCCGCGCGGGGGCGTTCACCGAGGCCCTGCGCGAGCGGCTGGGTCCGGAGGGGCCGGCCGACCGGTTCCTCGTCTCCGTCCCGGGGCCCCCGGCCACGCTGAAGGCGTACGACGCCCGGCTCGCCTTCGACGGCGGCGCCGTCACCTTCCACTGGTCGCGCACCGGGGCCACCAGCACCAAGTGGAAGGCGGGCGACCAGCGGTACGCGCTGGCCGACCTGGCCGGGCTGGTCTGGCACTCCCCGGAACGGTCCGGCGGGCACCTGCGGCTGTTGCCCCGCGAGGGCGCCGGTGATCCGCGGCCGGACCACGACCTGGCCTCGGCCGTCTTCGGGGTGGGGTACGGGGCCGTGCACGAGTCGCTGCCGTTCGCGGCCTCCGTGCTCGCCGCCCTGCGGGCGCGGAGTCCGGTCGCCGCCGTGCCGAGGCCCCGGGCCGGGGAGCGGATCCAGCACCTCGCCGAGCTGCACAGCGCGGGGCTGCTCACGGACGCCGAGTACCGGGCGCTACGGGACCGCTTCACGGCCGGGGCCTGACCCTGCGGGGCTGTCCCCTACCCGCCCTTCCACCGTTCCCCGGGCTGCGCCCGGACCCCCTGGGGCTCCGCCCCAGACCCCACGCCTCAAACGCCGGCGAGGCTGGATATGGCCGCCGCCGCGCCCGGTCAGACCTCGCGGGCCGCCGACGTGTGGCTCATGTCGGGGTAGCGGTCGCCCGCGACCCCCTCGGCGATGGGCTCCAGGAGGGCCAGTTCCGCAGGCGTCAGCGTGATGCGGGTCGCGCCCGTGTTCTCCGCCAGGCGGGACGGCTTGCGGGTGCCCGGGATCGGGACGACCGTCAGGCCGTGCACCGCCGCCCGCTGCTGCACCCATGCCAGGGCGATCTGCGCCGGCGTGGCCCCGCGGGCCGCCGCGATCTCCCGTACGGGAGTGAGCAGCGCCCCGTTCGTCTTCGCGTTGTCCCCCGTGAACCGGGGCTGGTACTGCCGGAAGTCATCAGCCGTCAGCTCCGCCGACGCGTCCGCGAACGCCCCGGTCAGGAAGCCGCGCCCGAGCGGGGAGTACGGCACGAAGGCCACGCCCAGCTCCGCCGCCGCGCCCACCGCGCTGCGCTCCACGTCCCGGCTGAACAGCGACCACTCCGACTGGAGCGCCGCGATCGGGTGCACCGCGTGCGCCTCGCGCAGCTCGGCGCCGGTCACCTCGCTGAGCCCCAGGTGGCGCACCTTGCCCTCCTGCACCAGCTCCGCCATCGCGCCCACCGACTCGGCGAACGGAACGGCCGGATCCCGCCGGTGCATGTAGTAGAGGTCGATCACGTCGGTGCCCAGCCTGCGCAGGCTGTCCTCCACCGCGCCGCGGATGTAGGCGCGGTCGTTGCGGACCCCCCGGTACAGCGGGTCGTCCGTCCGCTCGATGGCGAACTTCGTGGCGAGGGTGATCCGGTCGCGGTGCGCGGCCACGAACGGCGCGAGGAACTCCTCGTTGGCGCCCCGCCCGTAGACGTCGGCGGTGTCGAAGAGGGTGACCCCGGCCTCCAGCGCGGCGTCCAGCGTCCGCCGGGCGGCCGCCTCGTCGGTGTCCCCGTAGAACTCGCTCATGCCCATGCATCCGAGCCCCTGGACGCCCACCAGCGGGCCGCCCCCGCCCAGTTCGACCTGCTCGATCCCTGCCGTGTTCCCGGTCATGTCCGGTCTGCCTCTCCCGCGACGGCTCCCGCGACGGCGGTGCACATCGCATACGTATCGATCTTGTAGTCCAGCACGGCGAGCGCGTCGGTCAGTTCCGCGATGCGCGTCCGCACCTCGTCGCGCGTGCGCTCCAGCAGTTCGCGCCGGTCGTCGGCGGTGTGCGGGCCCTCACGGACGAGTTCTGCGTACCGGACCATGTCCGCCACCGACATTCCGGTGGTGCGCAACTTGCCGACGAAGCCCAGCCAGTCGAGGTCCTTGTCGGTGAACCGCCGCTGCCCCGAGTGCGAACGGTCCACGTGCGGCATGAGGCCGATCCGCTCGTACCAGCGCAAGGTGTGCTGGGTCAGACCGGTCCGTGCCTCGACCTCGCTGATCGTGTACCGCGTCTGCGTCTGCAGGGGGGTCTGGGTCAGGCTCATGGCTCCACGCTAAATCCTTGGAGTGCACTCCAAGCAAGTACCCTCGGCCGCATGGAGAGCTTGCAGAGTCTGCGCATCATCGAGAACTGGCCGGTTCCGACCGCCGCCGCGGCCGTCGTCCACGCCGACGGGACCGTGCTCGGCTCCCACGGCCCGGTGGACCACCGCTTCCCGCTGGCCTCCGTCACCAAGCCGCTCGCCGCCTACGCCGCCCTCGTCGCCTACGAGGAGGGTGCGATCGAGCTGGACGAGCCGGCCGGGCCCGAGGGCTCCACCGTGCGCCACCTGCTCGCCCACACCAGCGGCCTGGCCTTCGACGAGCACCGGGTGACGGCCCCTCCCGGGCAGCGCCGGCTGTACTCGAACGCCGGTTTCGAGGAGCTCGGCGACCACATCGCGAAGGCCACCGGGATCCCCTTCGCCGCGTACCTGGCCGAGGCCGTCTTCGAGCCGCTGGGCATGGAGTCGAGCAGCCTGGAGGGCTCCCCGGCCAAGGACGGCGTCTCCACCGTCTCCGACCTCCTGCGCTTCGCCGCCGAGCTGCAGCAGCCCCGGCTGCTGGACGTGCGCACCGTCGCGGAGGCCACCTCGGTGGTCCACCCCGGGCTCAAGGGCGTGCTGCCCGGCTACGGCCACCAGACGCCCAACGACTGGGGTCTGGGCCTGGAGATCCGCGACGGGAAGGCCCCGCACTGGACGGGCGCCGGTTCCTCGCCGCGCACCTTCGGGCACTTCGGGCAGGCCGGGACCTTCCTGTGGGTGGACCCGGACGCCCGCGCCGCCTGCGTGGCGCTGACGGACCGCCCCTTCGGGCCGTGGGCGGTCGAGGCCTGGCCGCCGTTCACCGACGCGGTGCTCGCCGAGCTCAGGACCCGCTGAGTCCTACGAGAACTCCCAGATCAGCACCTCGGCCGGCGATCCGGCGATCAGCTCCAGCTCCGGCTCGCCGCTGATCCGCGCCGAGTCCCCGGGCCCGAGCTCCGCGCCGTCCAGCCGCAGGTCTCCCCGTACGACGTGCAGGTAGACCCGCCCGGCGGCCGGTACGGCGACCCGCTCGCCCGCGCCCGGACGCCGGACGTGCAGGACGGCCCCGGCCGCGGGCACGGCGTAGGGCGTGCCGTCGGCGATCCCCCGGACCAGCGTGTACGAGGGCTCCCCGGCCGGATCGGCCGGGGCCAGCCACATCTGGACGAAGCGCAGCGGCGCGGGGCCGTCGTTGCGTTCCACGTGCCGGGTCCCGGACGCCGCGGCGAGGTGCTGCAGGTCCCCGGGCCGCACCAGGGTGGCCGCGCCCGTGGCGTCGCGGTGGGTGAGCTCGCCCTCGGCCACCCAGGTGACGATCTCGGTGTGGCTGTGGGGGTGCTCGTCGAAGCCCGCACCCGGGGCGAGGCTCTCCTCGTTGCACGCCATGACCGGGCCGAACCGCAGGTTGTCGGGGTCGTAGTGCGGGCCGAAGGAGAAGGCGTGCCGGGTGGTGATCCCCGTGGCCGGGCCGCCCGCCGCAACGTCGGCGTCCGCTCCCTCGTACCGGTCGGCGCCTCGGCGTACATCAATCATGGGGGCCACCGTAGCCCCCGGGGCGCGGCCCGGGACGGGACCGGACTCCGCGCAGCCGTCCCGATAAGGCAGTCTTGTCACGTGCCCCAACCCGAACGTGAGCATTCACCCGCGGTCCACCCCGCGCATCCGGCTCCGCCCCATCCACACTCCGCGACGCTGCGCCGGCTGGAGAAGTCCTCCGGACGGCTCGCCGCCAACGCCATCGCGCGCATGGACGAGACGCTGTCGTGGTACCGGGCGATGCCGCCGGAGAACCGGTCCTGGATCGGCCTGGTCGCCCAGGCCGGCATCGCCGCGTTCACCGAGTGGTTCCGGCATCCGGAGACCCCCCAGGCGATCTCCACCGACGTCTTCGGGACGGCTCCGCGCGAGCTGACCCGGGCGATCACGCTGCGCCAGACCGTCGAGATGGTGCGCACCACGATCGAGGTCATGGAGACCGCGATCGACGAGGTCGCGGCACCCGGCGACGAGTCGATCCTGCGCGAGGCCCTGCTCGTGTACGCCCGGGAGATCGCCTTCGCGACCGCCCAGGTGTACGCCCAGGCCGCCGAGGCGCGCGGTGCGTGGGACGCCCGGCTGGAGTCCCTCGTGGTCAACGCGGTGCTGTCCGGGGAGGCCGACGAGGGCGCACTGTCCCGGGCCGCGGCCCTCGGCTGGAACTCCCCCGAGCACGTGTGCGTGGTGCTGGGCACGGCTCCGGAGGGCGACAGCGAGCTGACGGTCGAGGCGATCCGGCGGGCCGCCCGCCACCACAAGCTGCAGGTCCTCACGGGTGTGCTGGGCGACCGGCTCGTGGTCATCGCGGGTGGCAGCGACAATCCGATGCAGGTGGCGAAGTCGCTGATCGGGCCGTTCGCGGCGGGTGCGGTGGTCGCCGGACCGGTGGTCCCGGACCTGCTGAACGCCACGAAGTCGGCGCAGGCCGCCGCGGCCGGACTCAAGGCCTGCACGGCCTGGCAGGACGCGCCGAGGCCGGTGCTCGCGGACGATCTCCTGCCCGAACGCGCGATCGCCTCCGACCCTTCGGCTCGCGAGCAGTTGGTGGAGGAGATCTACAGACCGCTCGAAGAGGCCGGCTCGGCGCTGCTGGAAACGCTGAGTGTCTACCTGGAGCAGGCGAGCAGCCTCGAAGGTGCCGCCCGGATGCTGTTCGTGCACCCCAACACCGTGCGCTACCGGCTCCGACGTGTGACAGACGTCACCGGATGGTCGCCCTCGGATGTCCGCTCCGCGTTCACGCTGCGGATCGCCCTGATCCTCGGGCGTCTGGCCGACGGCGATCCTCAGTCCTAAGCTTTTGTCGGACATCAACAATTACCCCGATGGTTCTTCGTCCCTGTCCCCACGGGCGGCGCGGACCGAACACAAGAGAGAGTGTGAGGGTGCTCGTACTCGTCGCTCCCGGCCAAGGCGCACAGACGCCCGGCTTCCTGACTCCCTGGCTCGAACTGCCCGGCGCCGCCGACCGCGTCGCCGGCTGGTCGGACGCCCTCGGGCTCGACCTTGCCCACTACGGCACGAAGGCCGACGCGGACGAGATCCGCGACACGGCCGTTGCACAGCCCCTGCTGGTGGCCGCCGGCCTGCTGGCCGCGGCCGAGCTGACCTCCAAGGTCGGCCCGGGCTCCTTCGGCGCCGTGGCGGGCCACAGCGTCGGCGAGATCACCGCCGCCGCGTACGCCGGGGTGCTGTCCGACAAGGACGCGCTGTCGTTCGTACGCACCCGCGGGCTCGCCATGGCGGACGCCGCGGCGATCACCGCGACGGGCATGGCCGCCGTCCTCGGCGGGGACCCGGACGTCGTCGTCGCGCACCTGGAGAAGCTGGGTCTGACCCCGGCCAACGTCAACGGCGCGGGCCAGATCGTGGCCGCGGGGACCATGGAGCAGATCGCGGCCCTGGAGGCCGAGAAGCCCGAGGGTTCCCTGAAGGTCGTCGCCCTCAAGGTCGCGGGCGCCTTCCACACGCACCACATGGCTCCGGCGGTCGCCGGTCTGGAGCAGGCCGCTGCGGCCCTCTCCCCGGCCGACCCGGAGCTGACGTACGTATCGAACAAGGATGGTCAGGTCGTGACCACGGGCGCCGATGTCGTCGCCCGGCTGGTGGGCCAGGTGGCCAACCCGGTCCGCTGGGACCTGTGCATGGAGACGTTCGCCGCTCTGGGCGTCACCGGGATCGTCGAACTGTCCCCCGGTGGCACCCTGACGGGTCTGGCCAAGCGCGCGCTGAAGGGCGTACCGAGCGTGGCGCTGAAGACCCCGGACGATCTCGACAAGGCCGCGGCGCTCGTCTCCGAGCACGCGGTCTGAGAGAAGGAGCCCACTCAGCATGTCGAAGATCAAGCCTGCCAAGGGCTCCCCGTACGCCCGCATCCTCGGTGTCGGCGGCTACCGTCCGATCCGTGTGGTGCCGAACGAGGTCATCCTCGAAACCATCGACTCCTCCGACGAGTGGATCCGCTCCCGTTCCGGTATCGCGACGCGGCACTGGGCCTCCCCGCAGGAGACCGTCGCCGTGATGTCGGTGGAGGCCTCGGGCAAGGCCCTGGCCGCCGCCGGGATCGCTCCGGAGAAGATCGGCGCCGTGATCGTCTCGACGGTGTCGCACTTCAAGCAGACCCCGGCCGTGGCGACCGAGATCGCGCACCGCATCGGCGCGGGCAAGCCCGCCGCCTTCGACATCTCCGCCGGCTGCGCCGGGTTCGGCTACGGGCTGACCCTGGCCAAGGGCCTCGTGGTGGAGGGTTCCGCGGAGTACGTCCTCGTCATCGGCGTGGAGCGGCTCTCGGACCTGACCGACCTGGAGGACCGCGCGACGGCCTTCCTCTTCGGTGACGGCGCGGGCGCCGTGGTCGTCGGACCCTCGGACGAGCCGGCCATCGGCCCCACGGTGTGGGGTTCGGAGGGCGACAAGTCGGAGACCATCAAGCAGACCGTGCCGTGGGACGAGTACCTCGGCAAGGACGGCGGCGAAAAGTTTCCCGCCATCACGCAGGAGGGCCAGGCGGTCTTCCGCTGGGCCGTCTTCGAGATGGCCAAGGTGGCCCAGCAGGCGCTCGACGCAGCCGGGATCACCGCCGATGACCTGGACGTCTTCATTCCGCACCAGGCGAACATGCGGATCATCGACTCGATGGTGAAGACTCTGAAGCTGCCGGAGCACGTCACGGTCGCCCGTGACATCGAAACCACCGGCAACACCTCGGCCGCCTCGATTCCGCTCGCAATGGAGCGGCTCCTGGCGACCGGTGCGGCGAAGAGCGGCGACACCGCGCTCGTCATCGGCTTCGGGGCGGGGCTCGTCTACGCCGCCACGGTCGTTACCCTCCCCTAGGGCCCGGGATCCACATCCCGTGTTCCGTTTGACCCCCAGCTAGCTATAGAAGGAGCGCCATCATGGCCTTCACCCAGGAAGAAATCGTCGAAGGTCTCGCGGAGATCGTCAACGAGATCGCCGGCATCCCGACCGAGGACGTCCAGCTCGAGAAGTCCTTCACCGACGACCTGGACGTCGACTCGCTGTCCATGGTCGAGGTCGTCGTCGCCGCCGAAGAGCGCTTCGAGGTGAAGATCCCGGACGAGGACGTCAAGGGTCTGAAGACCGTCGGCGACGCCGCGAGCTACATCCTCAAGCACCAGGCCTGAGCCTGACGAGCGTTTGTCGCCACCTGGCGGTGGCGCCGTGACAATTCACCCCCTGAAACGTGGAGAAAGAATTCCTGTGAGCCCGACCAATCGCACCGTGGTCGTCACCGGTATCGGCGCAACCACTCCGCTGGGTGGCGACAGCGCTTCGACCTGGGAAGGTCTGCTTGCCGGCCGTTCCGGCGTAAAGCCCCTCGAGGGTGAGCGCTTCGCCGAACTCCCGGTCCGCATCGCCGCCACCGCCGCCGTGGACCCGAGCGAGGTCCTCCCCCGGCCGCTGGCCCGCAAGCTGGACCGCTCGGCCCAGTTCGCGATCATCGCGGCCCGCGAGGCGTGGGCCGACGCCGGTTACACCGCCCCGGCGGGCGAGGACGCGTCCATCGCGCCCGAGCGCCTGGGCACCGTCATCGCCTCCGGCATCGGCGGCGTGACCACCCTGCTCGACCAGTACGACGTACTGAAGGAAAAGGGTGTGCGCCGGGTCTCCCCGCACACCGTCCCCATGCTCATGCCCAACGGCCCGTCGGCCAACGTCGGCCTGGAGGTCAACGCCCGCGCGGGTGTGCACACTCCGGTCAGCGCCTGCGCCTCCGGCGCCGAGGCCATCGGCTACGCCGTCGAGATGATCCGTACCGGCCGTGCCGACGTGGTCGTCGCCGGCGGTACCGAAGCGGCGATCCACCCGCTGCCGATCGCGGCCTTCGCCAACATGATGGCGATGTCCAAGAACAACGAGAACCCGACCACGGCCTCCCGTCCGTACGACAAGGCCCGCGACGGCTTCGTCCTCGGCGAGGGTGCGGGCGTCGTGGTCCTGGAGTCCGCCGAGCACGCCGCCGCGCGCGGCGCCCGGGTCTACTGCGAGGTGCTGGGCCAGGGCCTGTCCGCGGACAGTCACCACATCGCGCAGCCGGAGCCCACCGGCCGCGGTGTCTCGGCCGCCCTGCAGAACCTGCTCGACAACACGGGTCTGGACCCGGCCGAGCTGGTCCACGTGAACGCGCACGCCACGTCCACCCCGCAGGGTGACACGGCCGAGCTGAAGGCCCTGCGCAAGGTGCTGGGCGACGACCTCGACCACATCGCGATCTCGGCCACGAAGTCGATGACCGGTCACCTCCTGGGTGGCGCGGGCGGCATCGAGACCGTCGCGACGGTGCTGGCGCTGTACCACCGGCTCGCGCCGCCGACGATCAACCTCGACGACATCGACGACGACATCGACGCGGACATCGTGCGCGACGAGCCCCGCAAGCTCCCGGCGGAGGGCCCGATCTCCGCGATCAACAACTCCTTCGGCTTCGGCGGCCACAACGTCTCGCTGGCTTTCAGGACCGTCTGAGTCTGCCGCTGACACGTAGAAGGCCCGCCCGGGTGTCCCGGGCGGGCCTTCGGCATGTCCGGGGCTCAGACCACCTGGTGGAGCCAGCGCACCGGGGCGCCCTCGCCCGCGTAGCGGAAGGGTTCGAGCTCGTCGTCCCAGGGTTTGCCGAGGAGTTTGGCGATCTCCGCCTCCAGGTCCGTCTCGCCGTGAGCGGACCGGGCGAGGGCGGCGCGCAGCCGGTCCTCGGGGATCAGGATGTCGCCGTGCATGCCGGTGACGGCGTGGAAGATGCCCAGGTGCGGGGTGGAGCTGTAGCGCTCGCCCTCGGCGGTCGGACAGGGTTCCGCGGTCACTTCGAAGCGGAGCAGGTGCCAGCCGCGCAGGGCGGAGGCGAGTTTCGATGCGGTGCCCGCCTCGGCCTGCCAGGAGAACTCGGCTCTCCAGGTGCCCGGGGAGGCGGGCTGACGGATCCAGTCGAGGTTCACCCGCACCCCGAGCACCCCCGCAACAGCCCATTCCACGTGCGGGCAGAGCGCGCGCGGTGCGGAGTGCACGTACAGGACTCCACGTGTCGTCACCGGGACCTCCAGTGTGGGACGAGGTCGGGAATAAACTCCAGAAAACGGACAGTATGTGACGTGATGTAATGTAACGGAAATTACTTGACATTGCGTTGCGGGACTTGCGGCCGAAACGCCACGGGAAAAAGCTACCGTGCGCCGGGGGTCATGGTGTGACGTACGGTCGCTCCGAGGCCCGTAAACACAGAGCATTCACTCAGCAGGACGCCCCCGAATGATGCGGGGACGACGAGGAGGGACCTTTCGCATGCGCACCACCGCCCCACGCCGCCGCGCGCGTCGGACCTCTGCGGGCGCGGGCGCGGGCGTGGCGGCCGCCCTGGTGCTCCTGGCGGCGGGTGCGCTGACCGGGTGTTCGGCGGACGGGGCGCAGGCCGGGGGCGAACGCGGTGCGCAGGCGGCCCCGCGGTGGAACATCGCACCGGCGTCGGTCGCCGCCGTGGGCGACTCCATCACGCGCGGTTTCGACGCCTGTTCGGTGCTGGCCGACTGCCCGGAGGCTTCCTGGGCCACCGGTGACGACCCCGAGGTGCGTTCGCTGGCCGCCCGGCTGCTCGGTGAGGCCGAGGTGCCCGCGCGCAGCTGGAACTACGCGGTGACCGGCTCCCGGATGGCGGACCTGCCGGGCCAGCTCGCCTCGGCCGCCGCGCACAAGCCGGGCCTGGTCACGGTGATGGTGGGCTCGAACGACGCCTGCCGGCCCTCGGCTTCGTCGATGACTTCGGTGGCCGCCTTCCGCTCCGGCTTCGAGAAGGCGCTGGCCGGCCTGCGGGCGGCCTCGCCGACCTCGCAGGTGTACGTCTCCAGCGTCCCGGACCTCCAGCGGCTGTGGAAGCAGGGCAAGGACGACCCGATGGTGCGCCAGGTGTGGAAGCTGGGCATCTGCCAGTCGATGCTCGCCGATCCGACCTCGGCGGCCGCCGGTGCGACGGCCCGGCGGGAGCAGGTGCGGGCGCGCGTGGTCGAGTACAACGAGGCGCTGCGCGAGGTCTGCGCGAAGGACGAGCTGTGCCGCTACGACGGCGGCGCGGTGTTCCAGTACCCCTTCTCGGCGGAGCAGTTGAGCCGCTGGGACTGGTTCCATCCGGGCAAGGACGGACAGGCGCGGCTCGCGGAACTGGCGCACCGACAGGTGACCTCCGCCGAGCCTCCGCGTTGACGCGGTGAGGAGAACGGACCGGGGGCGGGTGTCAGGGCCCGCCCCCGGTCCAGTGTGTGGATCACCTCTGCGTGGGGTGATTTCCGGCCATTACAGGTCGAGGGCCGCCGTCAACCGCGTGTCGCCGTGCGAGCGGCCCACGCGGATCTCGTAGCCGCCGCCGATCCGCTGCCAGGAGTGCGAGGTCTCGTCCCAGATCTCGAAGGCGCGCTCCGGCAGGGCGATCTCCACCTCGACGCTCTCGCCGGGTCCCGCGGTCACGCTCGCGAAGCCCGCGAGCCAGCTCGCCGGTCGCAGGGCGGTGTCCGCGAGGGGGGCCAGGTAGACCTGTACGGTCTCGCGGCCCGGCCGGGTGCCGGTGTTGGTGACCCGGACCGTCGCCCGCGTGGGGGTGGCCTCCAGGGACTCGTAGGCCCAGTCCGTGTAGCCGAGGCCGTGCCCGAAGGGGAAGGCCGGGGCGATCCCGTGCTTCTCGTAGGCCCGGTAGCCGATGAAGAGCCCCTCGGTGTACTCCAGGCGCCCCTCGGTGGGGGTGACTTCGGTGACCGGCGCGTCGGCGAACTCGGCGGGCCAGGTCGTGGGCAGCCGCCCGCCCGGCTCGGCCGCGCCGAGGAGTACGTCGGCCAGCGCGGCCCCGCCCTCCTGCCCGGGGAACCAGGTCAGCAGGACGGCGGCCACGTCCTCGCGCCACGGGAGTTCCACCGGGGAGCCGGCGTTGACGACGACCACGGTGTTCGGGTTGACCGCGGCGACGGCGCGCACCAGGTCGTTCTGGCGGCCCGGGAGGGTGAGGTCCTTGCGGTCGAAGCCCTCGGACTCCACCCGCTCGGTGGTGGCGACGACCACGACGGCGGTGTCGGCGGCGCGGGCCGCCTCCACGGCCTCGGCGATGAGCTCGTCGGCGGAGCGCTGGGGGCCCAGGTGGAGGAAGGAGAACATGATGGCCTTGAGCGGCAGGGCCGTCACGTCGGGGACCTGGTAGGTCAGCGAGACCTCGACGGCTTCGCCCTCGGTGAGGGTGAGGCGGGCCCGCTCGTTGGGTGCGCCGAAGAAGGCCTCGAAGGGGTCGGCCTCGTTGCCCATCTGCTGGACGCCGTGCCAGCGGACCTCCCCGCCGACGGCGAGGCTGAAGGCGCCGAGTCCGCGGGTGCCGAATGCGTGCTCGCCGCTCTCGCGCGGGACGAACGTGCCGACGACCTCGATGCTCGCCATCGTCTCGTACGTGACGCCCTCGGGCAGGTCGTCGCCGATCCACTGGAGCTGCCCGGTGGGCAGGGAGCCCGTGCCGAGGACGGCCCCGGAGGCGTCGCGGCAGATCGCGCGCAGCTCGAAGCCCTTGTCGGCGGGGGTCAGTTCGTCGCTGGGGTCGGCGCCCACGGTGAAGGTCAGCGCCCCGTCGGGCAGGGCCTCGGTGAGCCCGTCCAGCGGGGAGACGATCCGCTCGGGGAAGACGGTGGCGGAGCCGCCGCCGAGGACGCGGGCGTCGCGGGCGGCGGCGCCGATGAGGGCGACGGTGCGGCCGGCGGACGCGTCGAGCGGGAGCACCGGCCCCTCACCGGACACGGCCTCGTTGCGTACGAGGACGAAGCCGCGGGCGGCCAGCTCGCGGGCCAGCGCCTGACCGTCGATGGGGGCCGGGGTCTCGCCGACCACGGCGGGGGCGCCCTCCAGGATGCCGACGCGGGCGGCGAGGCGCAGGACGTTGCGGACGGCGTCGTCGACGGCGGACTCGGGGACCTCTCCCGAGCGGACTGCTTCGGCGAGCGGGGCGCCGTAGACGGAGACGGGGCCGGGCATGACCACGTCGAGGCCGCCGAGGATGTCGCCGGCGGTGGAGCGGGCGGCCATCCAGTCGGAGACGTTGGCGCCGTCGAAGCCCCATTCGGCGCGCAGGACCTCGTTGACCAGGTGGGTGTTCTCGCTCATGAACACACCGTTGACCCGGTTGTAGGCGGTCATGATGCCCCACGGGTGGGCGTTGGCGACGATGGCCTCGAAGGGGGCCAGGTACAGCTCGCGCAGCGGGCGCGGGGCGATGACGCTGTCGACGGTGAACCGCTCGGTCTCGGCGTCGTTGCCCACGAAGTGCTTGACGGTGGTGCCGACGCCGCCGTCCTGGACGCCGTTCACGTAGCCGCTGCCGACCGCGCCGGTGAGGTACGGGTCCTCGGAGTAGCACTCGAAGTGCCGGCCGCCGAGCGGGGAGCGGTGCAGGTTGACGGTGGGCGCGAGCAGGACGTGGACGCCCTTGCGGCGGGCCTCCTGGGCGAGGAGGCGGCCGGCCCGGCGGGCCAGCTCGGGGTCCCACGCGGCGGCGAGCGCGGTCGGGGAGGGCAGGGCGATCGACGGGTCGTCGGCGGTCCAGCGCACCCCGCGCACCCCGATGGGGCCGTCGGAGAAGACCAGGGACTTCAGTCCGATCTCGGGGACGGCGGGCAGGGACCACATGTCCTGACCGGCCAGCAGCCGGGTCTTGGTGTCGAGGTCCAGCTTGCCCAGGGCCGTCTCTACGGCGTCGTTGCGGACCTGATCGGCATCGGTCACGGCCATGCCTCCTCGTTGGGTGCGGGTGCGCGGTGCGGCGCGGTGACCCCATGGTGGACCCGTTCCCTGTAGAGCGGTAGGGTTCGTAATCTGTTCGTGATATTCCGGATACGGATGCGGTCATGCCGTACGGTCCTGCTGGCAGGTGTGGAACGGAAGGGGTGGCGGGGCGATGGTCAGGGCCAGAAGTGAGGAACGGCGCGTGGAGATCGTCCGCGCCGCCCTCGAGGTGATCGCCGAGCGCGGCTACCGCGGCGCGGCCCTGGGCACGGTCGCCGAACGCGTGGGCCTGACCCAGCAGGGGCTCCTGCACTACTTCCCGACCAAGGAGGCCCTGCTGGTCGCGGTCCTGGAGGAGCGCGACCGCTGGGACACCGGCGGCGGCACCCGCGCGCTGGCCGACGCCTGGCGCCCGGACCTGCTGGCCTCGCTGGTGGAGTACAACGCCATGCGCCCGGGCATCGTGCAGACCTTCTCGGCGCTGCTCGGCGAGAGCGTCACCGACGGCCACCCGGCGCGGGAGTTCTTCGCCGAGCGGTACGCACAGGTGCGCTCGGCGATGGCGGACGTGCTCCGCGCGGAGTACGGCGACCGGCTCCCCTCGGGCCTCACCCCCGAGCAGGCGGCCCCGCTGCTGGCCGCCGTGATGGACGGCCTCCAGTACCAGTGGCTGCTGGCCCCCGAATCCGTGGACATGCCCGGCGCCTTCCGCGCCTTCCTGGACCTGATCCAGGGGCCCCGGGCCTGACTCCGGGCCCGGCTCCGGGCCTGACCGCGGGGCCGATCGCGGGGCTGGCATGCTGGGCCGGGTGAAGATCGCTGCCGCGCAGCTGAGCTGCGCCCCCGCCGACGTCTCCGCCAACGCCGTACGGGCGGCCGCGCTCGCCGTGCGGGCCCGTCAGGAGGGCGCCGGGCTGGTGGTGTTCCCCGAGTTCACCCTGACCGGCTACGAACTGGCCGCGCTCGGCGCCGACCCCGGCCTGTGGCTGGCCGATGCCGAGGATCCCCGGCTGGACCCCGTCCGCTCCACCGGGATCGCCACCGCCGTCAACGTCGCGCTGCGCACGGACGGCCCCCGGCCCGTCATCGCGACCCTGGTCCACGACGCGGACGGCGCGCACGTGACCACGTACGCCAAGCAACACCTGTTCCGCCACGAGCAGGAGGTCTTCACCGCGGGGACGGTCCCGGGCCGCTTCGAACTCGGCGGGATCCGCTTCTCCCTGGGGATCTGCTTCGACAACCACTTCGCGGACGTGCCCGCCGCGGGCGCGGCGGCCGGCTGCCGGGTCCACCTGGCGAGCTCGCTCTACGGCACGGGCGACGGCATCGCCGAGCGGGCGGCGGTCCACCCGGGCATCGCCCGGGACTTCGGGATGTACGTGGTGCTCGCCAACCACGTCGGACCCGCCGGACCGTGGACGGGCTGCGGGGGCGCGGCCGTATGGGCGCCGGACGGGAGCCTGCTGGCCGAGGCGGACGCGCACACGCCGTCGGTCGCCGTGGCGGAGGTGCCGGCGGAGGTGCCCGTGGAGGTGCAGGCGGGGAGCCGGGACGGGGGCCGCTGACGACCGCGGCCCCGGCTGACGGGGCGTCCGAGGACGCACCCGCCGGGCCGGGGCCGACAGTTCAGCGGATCAGTGGTTCAGCGGTTCGCGGTTCAGCGGACCTGGGTCACCCGTGGGTGGCGGTGGGTTTCCGCTCCCGGCTCCGGAAGGGATCCGGAAAGGTCCGCCGGGCCCTGCGCCCCGCCGGCTCCGGGCAGTACGCCGGGCGGTGCGAGTACGGGCGTCCCGTCGGCCACGCGGTCCCGCATCAGTCCGGGCACCACGAGGGCGAACGCCGCCACCGTGTAGGCACCGGTCCAGAACACCCAGCCGCCGGGCGGGGCCCAGTGCGCGGCGTACGGGATCACGGGGCCGCTGATCCCGACGGCGAAGCGCCGCAGGGTCCAGTAGAACGCCGCCGCGTTGCCCAGGGCGAGCAGGGGCAGGGAGTAGCCGACCAGCCTGCGCAGGGGGAAGCCCTTCTCCGGCATCCGGCGCGCGAGGATCAGCACCGCCATCAGCGGCAGGCCGACGGCGAACGGCAGCAGGTAGCGGCCCTGCCAGACCAGGCCGATCTTCGACGCCTGTGAGGTCTGTCCGACCACCGGCACGATCACGATGGCGATCAGCATCCCGAGCAGCGCCATCGTTTCGCGCTTGCGGCCGTACATCAGCCCCAGCACGGTGACCGCGCCGATCACGCCGAGCCAGGCGTACCAGGTGACGAGCGGCGCCGGGGTGTCGAGCCAGCCGAAGAAGCCGAGCATCTGCTGGATGTACATCTCGGTGGCCCCGAGGGTGCGGCGGGCCGCTTCCGTCGTGGTGAGGTACTTGGGGATCTTTATGACCGAGTTGTCGGGGTGCGCGGCCGCCCACGCGAGCGCCCCGACCGTGGCGAGGCCGAGCAGCCCCGTCCAGAGCCACATCGCCTTGCGGCGGAGCACCGAGCGCAGCACGCCGCGCTCGGCCAGCAGCAGGCCGAAGCAGACCGCGCCGGCGAACCAGATCAGTCCGAGCGGCCGGATGTTGATCAGCACCAGGCCGCCGATGCCGGCCCGCGCGAGCCTGCGGTTCAGCAGCTGGGGATCGGGCGACATGAGGATCGACAGCAGGGCCGTCCACACCAGGATTCCGGCGGCGATCTCACCGCCGCTGGGGTTGACCATGCCGGCCATGAACAGGGCCATGGGCGTCGCCGCCGTGAAGACGCCGAGCAGGGCCAGCGAGCGTCCGCGCCGCCATTCGGAGGCCGTCACCACGGCACTGGCCAGCAGCAGCGAGCAGAACAGCGCCGACATCAGGCGCATGAGGTAGAGCCCCTTGGTGCCCTCCACGAGCAGGCTCGGCCAGCCGGTCATCAGGTAGTACGCAGGGTGGTAGCGGCCGGCGGCGGTGGGGACCTCGACGATGGTGTCCGAGGACCCGATGGCGGGCGCGCAGGAGGCGGGGGTGCCCGCGTGCCACGAGTAGCACTCGTGGTGCTTGGGGAGATCCGAGTACCACTCCGGGAGCTGCACGCCGGTCTCGGCGAAGTCGCCCTTGATGCCCGCGACGATGTGCGGAACCATCACCTCGGAGCCGTTGATCTGCCCCCGGGCGACGGCCGCCGCCCGGATGAAGTGGGCGTGCTCGTCGGGCGAGGCGCCCAGCGGCGTCGCGGCCGACCAGCTGGCCGCGATGGTGAAGAAGAGGACGAAGCTGACGGCCCAGAGCCTCTTGGGGGTCCGGGCCGACCAGTCGGCCAGCCGCGTCAATGCGGAGATCATGTCGTCCTCGTGATCATCTGATGTATGTCAGCCAAGTCTGATCGCCGTCCTTGGAGCACTTGTGCTCGGGGGCGAATTGGGGGCACTTTCCGTTCATCTGCCGAATCGTGTGCGACACGTAGGGCAGGATCCGGTAGGTCCCGTCCTGGGCCGGCATGTACCGGTCGGCCATCGAGGACGACACCGTTCCGAGCAGGAGCAGCAGGGCGCACAGGGTCCCGATGACGGCCCCCTCCCGGCCCGGCAAGCCCCGTCCCCGTACGGCCGTGGCGTCACCATTGTCCAATGTGCGCCGTTCGGCCAGCCGCTGCGACACCAGGTGGGCGACGAGTGCGGCGAGGATCAGCCCGCAGTAGAGCAGCTGGTTGTTGGTGCGCGTGTAGAGCTGGACGGTCTGCGTCTCGTACATGTGCGAGGCGATGTACATGCGCATCAGCCAGGCGGACACGAACATCGCCGTGATGGTGACCACCATCGGCTTGCGCAGACCCAGCCAGATCGCGATGCCGAGACATATGAAGGTCACCAGGGCGAACAGGCCGACCCCGCCGAACTCGCCGGGCGGCGGCCAGTCTCCGACCTTGCCCGGCATGTCCGTGCGCCACATCAGGTAGTAGGCCGGGTCGGTGAAGGTGTCGAAGCGGAAGTTGAAGTCCTTGGTCTCCTGGCCCTCGGTCAGCATGACCACCAGGTACTGCCCGGCCACCGCCATGAAGGCCGCCAGGGTGACGCCGAGGAACGCGGCGCCCTTGGCCCGGCCGGTCTTCCACGGGAAGTACAGGGCCGCGGCGAAGAAGACGCCGGCCGCGCTCCACAGGAACCAGCCGGAGTACGTGAGGAAGAGCACACCGATGAGCGCGCCGAAACCGGCGGCCTTGAGCAGCAACGGCCGCCAGTTCCCGGTGCCGCTGCGGCGCAGCGCCACCACCAGGGCCACCAGGACCGGGACCAGCACCACGAGGACCGTCTGGGCGTACGGCTTGTACGCGTCGATCAGCGCGAAGGCCGGTACGACACCGAAGGCCAGCGCCCGCAGCGGGCTCAGCAGCAGCCGCCAGGCGAAGTAGACGAACGGCCCGAAGAAGGCGGCCCCGAGGATCTGGAGGTCCTTGAAGGCGTAGGCGGTGTTGCCGCCGTGGAACCACTCCGCGTAGTACCCGAGGGTGAAGAGCGGTGCGGGCGGGTAGACCGGGGAACCGGAGGGCTGCCCGTTGGCGACCGCGTGGGCCCACTCGACGATCCGGCCGCTGTCGCCGTTGAGGCCGAACATCGGCCACGGCGTGCCGTGGAGCGCGACCACCGCTCCCGCCGCGACGAACCCGCTGGCCAGGCCGGCGAGGGCGGCCGCGGAGATCCGGGTGGTGAGATCGAAGTGGCGGCCACCGCGCAGCCGCATCGCGAGCACGACGGCGCCGATGAAGAGCAGACCGATCAGGGCGAACCGGAACTGGATCGCGGCCAGGCCGCTGACCTGGGCGATGCGGTCCAGCGGATCGAGCTTGAAGCCCACGGCCATCATCGGGAGCACGAGCGCCCCGCCGAAAGCCACGACGGCTTCCACGAGCAACAGGGCGCCCCGGGAACGGAGCACTCCACGTGCGGGGCCCGAAACGGGCCGGGCGCGCGTGGCAGGCCCACTCGCGGGACCCGAGCGCACAGGCTCCAACCCCTCGGTACTGACTCTCACGTGAAGGATGTCCCTACTGCTGGTCGGTGCACAGCGCTGTGGCCGGTCGTCTCTCAGCAAGGCACTGTCCGGCTCGGACCCCGAACGACCGATGCTCCGGACAAGGGCGCGGGCTCTAGGACGGTGGGGGACAGCTTTGAATCTTGCCGCTTGTCATCCTATCGGGTGGCGCAGGAGCACCGCGGAGTCCCGGCAGAAGCCCCGCACCCCCGGGCGGGGTCGCGTACGGGAGGACACGACTCCGGAACCCGTACGGAAACAGGGCCCGGAGCGGCCGGAAATCGGCCCGCCAGGGCCCTGGACGAGGCCCTGGACCGCCCGGCCTCCCCACCCCCGGGGGCGGGGACCGGCCCGGCCGCGACAGGGTGCCAGAAGACCCTCCAGCCCTCCCCCACACCCCATCTGACCTGGGCTTTCTTCTTGATCACCGATAAAATCGGGGACAGCTGAAAGGGGTTCGGATGGACCGGAACATACGCAGTGTCGACGACGTGCTCGCCCTCATGGACGGCCTCTTCGCACCGGAGGCCGACCGCTGGACCGCCGGCGGCTCCGCCTGGTGGGACGGCTTCTACGCGGACCGCGAGCGGCCGGTGCCGTTCTTCGCGGCGAAGCCCGACGAGAACCTCGTCTCCTGCCTCGACCGCGGGCTGGTCCCCGCGGGCGGCCGCGCCCTGGACCTCGGCTGCGGCCCCGGCCGCAACGCCCTGCACCTGGCCGCCCGGGGCTTCGAGGTGGACGCCGTCGACCTCTCTCCGACGGCCCTGGCCTGGGCCGGGGAGCGCGCCCGCGCCGCGGGGGCCCGGGTCCGCTTCCACCAGGGCGACGCCTTCGGCGCGGCCGGCGCCGGGCTCGTGGGCCCGTACGACCTGATCTACGACTCGGGCTGCTTCCACCACCTGCCGCCGCACCGCCGGGTCAGCTACCTGGACCTGCTGGACCGGCTGCTGGCCCCCGGCGGCCGCTTCGCCCTGACCTGCTTCGCCTCGGGCGCGATGGGATCCGAGCTGTCCGACGCGGAGTTCTACGGCCGGGCCCGGCTCGAAGGCGGGCTCGCGTACACGCCGGAGGCGCTGCGCTGGGTCTTCGACGACCTCACCGAGGTGGAGCTGCGCCGGATGAACGACGAGCCCGAAGCCTCCGGCTCCTTCGGCGAGGCCTTCCTCTGGACGGCGCTGTTCCGCCGCCCGGAGTGAGGGCCCGGCCCCTTCCTCACATCGGGACCGGCTGGGCGGCGTCGGTGAGCAGGTGCTTCGCGCCCCACGCCCCGAGTGCCTCCAGGGCCCCGTTCAGCTCGTGGCCGAGCGGGGTCAGCGAGTACTCCACGCGCGGCGGGACCTCCTCGTAGACCTCGCGGTGGACGATGCCGTCCGTCTCCAGTTCGCGCAGCTGGGCCGCGAGCACCTTCTCCGAGACCCCCGGGACCAGACGGCGCAGTTCGCCGAAGCGGCGCGGGCACTGCTCCAGCTCCCACAGGACCGACACCTTCCACTTGCCGTCGATCACGGACATCGCCGCGGCGATCCCGCAGTGATCCGCGCCCGGCCGCTGAGTCATTGCCATCACGCACCCCTCCCCACCTGTTCGCTCACCTCGGGGTAACCACCCACTCCGAAGTGCGTACTTGAGCACCCGACGGCCCTGAACCAGGCTAAACGGCATGACCGACACCAGCACGAAGACCCCGCTCACCCTCCTCGGACTCGGTGCGATGGGCACCGCCCTCGCCCGTACCTGGCTCGCCGCCGGGCACCCCCTCACCGTCTGGAACCGCACCCCCGCCAAGGCCGAGGCCCTCGCGGCCGAAGGCGCCGTCGTCGCCGCGAGCCCCGCCGAGGCGGTGGCCGCGAACGGCCTGATCGTGGTCTGCCTGCTGGACCACGCCAGCGTCGGCTCGGCCCTGGAGGGCCTGGACCTGACCGGCAAGGACCTGGTCGACCTGACCACCGGTACGCCCGCCGACGGCCGCGCCCGGGCCGCGTGGGCCCAGGAGCGCGGGGCCCGGTTCCTCGACGGCGGGATCATGGCCACCCCGTCGATGATCGGCGCCCCCGCAGCGGGCGGGTACGTCTTCTACAGCGGCTCCCCCGCCCTGTTCGAGGAGCACCGCAGCGCACTGGAGGTCCCGGCCGGCGCCCGCTTCGTCGGCTCCGACCCCGGGCACGCGGCCCTGCACGACGTGGCCCTGCTGAGCGCCATGACCGGACTCTTCGCCGGGATCTCGCACGCCTACGCGCTGATCGAGGGCGAGGACGTCTCCCCGAAGGACCTGGCTCCGCTGCTGACCGAGTGGCTGGGGGCGATGGGCTTCTTCGCGGGCGCCGCCGCCGAGCGGCTGGTCTCGGGCGACTTCACCACGGGCGTCGAATCGAACCTGGCCATGCAGGTCACGGCGAGCGCCACCTATCTGCGGACCGCCGCTGAGCAGGGCGTCAGCGCCGAGCTGATCAGTCCGTACCTGGACCTGATGCGCGAACGCCTGGAAGCCGATCCGGCGGCCCACTCCGGCGAGGACACCACCGGGGCGATCACCCTGCTCAGGAAGCGCTGAGCCGCTTGCCCGCCGCCTGCGCCTGGCCCTGAGTCTGGCCCTGGCCCTGGCCCAGAGCCTGGCTCTGCCCCTGCCCCTGCCCCTGCCCCTGCTCGTCCTGCTGCTCCGCGTCGTCGCCCACCAGGTCCCGGACCATGAGCGTCGCCCCGGCCACCGCGCCGGGCATCAGGAACACGGCGACGAGCGGTACCAGGAAGGACACCACGAGCGGCACCCCGAAGCCGAGCGCCATCATCCGCCGCCCGCGCAGCAGCGCGAGCTGCTCGGTGAGCTGGACCCGGCGGCGCATCAGGGCGACGGAAGTGAGCTCCTGGGCGAGGAAGAAGCCGGAGACGCAGAAGCCGAGGACCGGCACCACGGTCTGTCCGATCACCGGGACGAAGCCGAGCGCGAAGAGCAGGATGCCGAAGAGCAGCACCCGGCCCAGGATCCGCAGGCTGTCCCGGGCGGAGATCCACAGCTCCTGCGCGAGGGTGAGCCCCGACTCCGGGACCTCGCCGCCCTCGGTGCGGTCGACCTGCTCCGAGAGGGACTCGTAGAACGGCTGGCCCACGAGCAGGGTCACGGCGGTGAAGGTGATCACCGCGAGGAAGAGCCCGAGGCAGAAGACCAGGGCGGTCAGGAATCCGCGGAAGAGGCCGAGCCACGGGGAGGACCAGTCGTCGGCGAAGGGGGTCGCCCAGGCGGTCAGGTCGTCGGCGCCGTAGCCGAGGCCGATGAGCGCGCCGGCGTACAGCACCAGGGAGACCAGTCCGGGCAGCAGCCCGAAGCCCAGCCACCTGCCGTGGCGCAGTACCCATCGCTGTCCGGCCAGCAGGTAGCCGAATCCCCCCGCAAGATCACGCATGGTGCCAGTTTAGGGCGGGCGCCCGGGGCGGGGGACGCCGGGCATGTCGAAGGCCGCACCCCGGTGCCTGGGTGCGGCCTTCGATGTACGGACGTACCGGATGAACCGGGACGAGCCGGTCGAGCGGGTCGGAGATCAGACCGCGAGCTCGACCGTGATGTTGCCGCGGGTCGCCTTGGAGTACGGGCAGACCTGGTGGGCCTTCTCGATGAGGTCCTTGGCGGTGGCGGCGTCCACGTTCGGGATGGAGGCCGAGATCTTGACGATGATGCCGAAGCCGTCGTCGTTCTTGCCGATGCCGACCTCGGCGGTGACCGTGGAGCCGGAGATGTCGGCGTTCTCGTTGCGGGCGACGACGCCGAGCGCACCCTGGAAGCAGGCGCTGTAGCCGGCGGCGAACAGCTGCTCGGGGTTGGTGCCCTCACCGCTGCCACCGAGCTCCTTCGGCGGGTTCACGACGACGTCGAGGCGACCGTCGTTGGTGGCGACGCGACCGTCACGGCCGTTCTCGGCGGTGGCAATGGCGGTGTACGCGACGTCGGACTGCTGGATGGACATGTAAGGAAATCCTCCTGGTAAATCGCCGGGACTCGCGCCCACGCGTCACGGCGGTGTGGAGTGAGCCTAACCGGTGAAAGAAACGATCATCTTTCCGGTGTTGTCACCGCGCAGCATTCCGAGGAAGGCGTCGGCGGCGTTCTCCACGCCCCGGACGACCGTCTCGTCGGCGACGAGCTGCCCGGAACGCAGCCAGCCGGACACGTCCTGGACGAACTGCTGCTGCAGTCCGGCGTGGTCCCCGACCAGCACGCCCTGCAGGCGCAGCCGCTTGCCGATGACGAGGGCGAGGTTGCGCGGGCCGGGCACGGGCTCGGTGGCGTTGTACTGGGCGATCGCCCCGCACAGGGTGGCCCGGCCGTGGACGTTCAGGGAGGAGATGGCGGCTTCCAGGTGGTCCCCGCCGACGTTGTCGAAGTAGACGTCGATGCCCTCGGGGGCGGCGTCCTTGAGCTGCTCGGCGACGGGGCCGTCCTTGTAGTTGAAGGCGGCGTCGAAGCCGTACTTCTCCGTGAGGAGCGTCACCTTCTCGGCGGAGCCGGCGGAGCCGATCACCCGGGAGGCGCCCTTGATCTTCGCGAACTGGCCGACGAGGCTGCCGACCGCTCCGGCGGCGCCGGAGACGAAGACGGAGTCGCCCTCCTTGAAGGAGGCGACCTCGAAGAGCCCGGCGTAGGCCGTCAGGCCCGGCATGCCGAGGACGCCGAGGTAGGCGGAGAGGGGGGCGAGCGAGGCGTCCACCTTGGTGGCGTGCTTGGCGTCCAGCTCCGCGTACTCGCGCCAGCCCAGACCGTGCAGCACGTGGTCGCCGACCGCGAAGCGCTCGTCGGCCGAGGCCACGACCTCGCCGACCGCGCCGCCGTCCATGGGCTTGTCCAGCTGGAAGGGCGGGATGTAGGACTTCACGTCGTTCATCCGGCCGCGCATGTACGGGTCCACGGACATGTGGAGGTTGCGGACCAGAATCCGGCCGGCGGCGGGCTCGGCGTTCACCGGTACCTCGCGCAGGGCGAAGTCCTCGGCGACGGGCCAGCCCTGCGGGCGGCGGACGAGGTGCCACTCACGGCTGACGGCGGGGATCTCGGACATGGCGTCACTCCTGGGGAGGGGGAAGTGCAAAATGCTTCAGGACGTGAAACAACCATGCGCCTGGATATTTCATGTTGTCAAGTAAATGGGTACGCTGGATCCATGCCCAGCCGTCGCGCAGACCCCCTGACCCTCGAGGTCGTCGAGCTCATCGGCGACGTCGTGACCCGCTACCACCAGGAGTACGAGCACGCGGCCTCCAGCCACCAGCTCACCGGTGCCCAGGCACGCGTGCTGAACCTGCTCTCCCTGGAGCCGATGCCGATGCGCAAGATCGCGCAGAAGCTGCGGTGCGAGCCGTCGAACATCACCGGCATCGTGGACCGCCTGGAGACCCGCGGGCTGGTCGAGCGCCGCCCCGACCCGGCCGACCGCCGGGTGAAGCTGGCCGCGCCCACCGAGGAGGGCCTGCAGACCGCCGACCGGCTCCGCGAGTCCCTGGACTTCGCCCGGGAGCCCCTGGCCGGGCTCTCCCCGGCCGAGCGCGCGGTGCTGCGGGACCTGCTCAGGCGGATGCTGGGCTGAGCCCGGGACAGCCCGCGGGGCCGTCCGCGGGCCGTCAGGGCCTCAGCAGAAGATCCACCAGCAGTCGGGCGTGGCCGTCGGGGTCGGCTTCGGATTGGGCCTCGGCTTCCCGTCGGGCTTCTTCGGGCCCGGGGGCTTTCCGGGAGTCGCGGAGCCGCTGGAACCCGATGGGGTCGGAGCAGCGGACGTGGGAGTCGGGGAAGCACTCCGCGACGGCCCGCTCGATCCGGAGACGGAGGCCCCGGTCCCGCCGGTGCTCCGCCCGGTCCCGCCCGGCTTCGCGCCCCCGGCCGTGGCCTTCGTCGAGCCGGTGCCCTGCCCCTTCGCCGAGGCCGTCCCCGTGGGCGGGGCCGGATCCTCGGTCAGGCCCGGCAGCGGAGCCGGCTCCGCGGGACCCGCGTCGTCGGTCAGCACCACCGTCGCCGCCCGGTCGGTGCGCTCCCCGTCGGTCGCCAGCCGGGCCAGGCCCAGGGTCGCGGCGGCGGCGAACATCAGCCCGAGGCCCACGGTGAGCGCGGTCCGGCGGCGTCTGCGGTGCCCGGCGCGGCGCCGGTCCGCGGCGCGGCTCTGGGCCCGGCCCCGGCCCCGGCCGTCTCCGCGCTCCCCGGACAGCACGACGAGCGAGTCGGCGTACACGTCGGCGAGCGCGGCCGGGTCGCTTCCGAAAACGTCGGCGGAGCCCGGGGCGGGCGCGGCGGGCGCGGCGGATATCAGGCGTTCGACCGGGGTACCGCATCCGGCGCACGCCAGCGCGCCGTTGAGGTACCTGCGGCAGGCGATGCAATAGTCCATGGCGCCCCGCAGGCTACGCGTTCGCTCACAACGGCCGTGTACCGGGATCGTGAGGATCTTGTGTGGAAGGGTGGGGTGCCATGACGAGGACGCCGGGGACACCGCCCCTCACCCCGGGCCCCTTCGGCCCCACGGGCTTCCAACTGGTGCTGCTGCGCCGGATGGCGGACTTCCAGCCGGGCCTCGCGGAGGAGGCCCGCATGCGGCTCGGCGCCTCCCTCGCCGAGCAGCGGGAGGCCAACAAGCGCTGGCAGGCCATGGTCCGTTCGCCGCGTTCGCGGGGCGCCCTGGCCCGCTACCGCTCGGTGCTCGGCCCGCCCGAGGCCGTCTCCTCCCGCACGATCGGCGATCTGACGTGCGAGGCCCTGCTCTGGCCGGTGCCGCTCTGGCCCGGCCTGCGCTTCGAGGTGCTCGCCGCGCCGGACGGGGCGGTCTGGAACGAGTGGCTGGTCCGGGCCCCGGGTGCGCCCGGCCCCGTACTGGAGTCGCCCGAAGACCTGCTGCCCTGGTCGGCGACGGTCGACGAGGTGGCGCGGGCCTTCGCCCCCGTCCGCCCCATGGAGGGCACCGCGCCGACGCGGTGGCGGCTGGCGTTCACCGCGTCGGGGCGGGCGTGCGTCGCGGAGTTCACGTACGGCCTGCTCCAGGAGGTCTCCGTACAGCCCGATCGGCAAGACACCCCCTAGGAGCGCAGGAAGGCCCGTACGCCCGCCGAGGTGGGGTCGTCCCCGAGCAGGTCGTTGTGCTTGAGGCAGCCGACCGGGGTGTTGGTCGCCCCGGTGAGCGGGACGCTGTCGTCGGGGTTGATGACCTCGTCGCAGTTCGACCAGAAGGTGGCGTAGCGCACCGCGCCGGGGGTCTCGTCACCGGAGTTCAGGTTCTTCACCACGTAGGAGCCGGGGGTCATGTCCCGGCAGGCCTGGTCCCACAGGGCGCAGGCCCAGGCGGTGGAGGTGCCGCGGTTGGGGCCGGCGAGGGAGACCCAGCGGTCGACGTACGGGGCGCCGCCGCCGAACTTCACGTACCAGCGGGTGACCAGCGAGCCGAAGGAGTGGGCGACGAGGTCCACCCGGGCGGCGCCGGTCTGCCGGCGCACCTCGGCCACGTAGGCGGCGAGCCGTCCGGAGAGGACCTCGTTGACGGACTGGTGGGTGTCGTAGCCGAAGGAGAAGAGCTCGGAGTCGGCGTATCCGTCGGCGCGCAGGTCCTCGCGCAGGGAGCCCCAGACGCCGGGGTCGGCGTTGTAGCCGTGCACGAACACCACCGGATTGCGCGCACCGGCCGCTCCGGAGGACGCGCCGGCCGGTCCGGCGGGCGCACCGGAGGCCTGGGCCGGGAGCGCGGGCGCCGCGAGCAGGGCCAGGCAGAGCATCAGCAGCGCGAGCAGCCGCTGGCGGACCGTCAGCATCGAGTCCCCTTTACCTTGTTACGCACGAGTAGCACGTTCGGTGCGGGCATGGTCGCGCCTGGCGTCGCAGAATTCCACCCCCGTGCAGCACCCACCGGCACCCCTCGTGACCCTTCTGTATCTCAAGACACCCCCCACTCAGAGCATCAAATCGGGCAATACGGGTAATTCACCCGAGAAGATACGAAGTGTGACCGGCACCCGCCGGTCTTCTTGCGTCAGCGCTCTCGGGAGGATCTGCCGTGACCGTCAGTCTTGAGCAGTTGCGCCGCTGCCACGTGGCAGTCGACCTCGGAGCGGCCAGGACCCGCGTCTACGTCAAGGGCCTCGGCCTGGTCGTGGACGAGCCCAGCGTCGCCGCCGTGAACACGCGGACCGGTGCACTCATCGCCGTCGGCACCTTCGCCGAGCGGATGACCGGCCGCACGCCCGACTACATCAGGGTCGTCCGCCCCGTCTCCGGCGGCACCGTCGTGGACATCGAGATGGCCCAGCGCATGCTGCGCCACCTCCTCGGCGAGAAGCTGCGGCGCGCCCTGCGCCGCAAGCCCCGGCTGCGGGCCGCCGCCTGCACCCCGCACGATGCCGACCCGCTCGCCCAGCGCGCGGCGGTGGAGACGATGGTCGGGCTCGGCGCCCGGCGCGTCGAACTCGTCGACACCCTGATCGCGGCGGCCGTCGGCTGCGGACTGCCCGTGGAGCAGCCGACCGCGACGATGATCATGGTGTGCGGGGCCGCCGCCACCCAGGTCGCCGTCCTCTCCCTCGGCTCCATCGTCACCGCCGTACGCATCCCGGTCGGCGGCGAGGCCATCGACCACGCCGTCGTCCAGCACCTGCGCCACGCGCACGAGCTGATGCTGCCCAGCCAGGCCGTCCGCCCGCTCCAACTGGCCCTGCACGGCAACGGCATCACCGCCGGCGGACCGACCTCCACCCTCATCCACGGCCGCGACGTGGCCACCGGCCTCGCCCGCTCCGTCCACGTGGACACCGCGGCCGTCCGGGACGCCATCCACACCCCGCTGACCGCCGTCCTCGACGGCATCGGCAAGGTGCTGCGCGACTGCCCGCCGGACCTGGTGGCCGATCTGACCGACCGAGGGATCATGATGGTGGGTGGCAGCGCCCTGCTGCCGGGCCTGGACCAGATGCTCCGCGATGCCACCGGAATGCCCGTGGCCATCGCCGAACGTCCGGACGTCTGCGCGGTACTGGGCCTCGGCATGATGCTCGAAGGAAAGATCGCCCCCATGGTTCTGAACCCCCTGGCCGAATGACGCACGCCGAGTCGTCCACTCCGCCACCCGGGGACGGGAAGGGTGTCGCCGCCCGCCAGGCCGCGAGCCTGCCCGTCCTCCTGGAGGCGGTCCTCAGCGTCGGTTCCGAACTCGAACTACGGACCACCCTCCAGCACATCGTGGATTCGGCGACCGACCTGTGTGCGGCACGCTACGGAGCGCTCGGGGTCGTCGACCCCGAGCGCGCCCGGCTGACCGAGCTGTTCACCTCCGGCATGACCGAGGCCGAGAGGGCCGCGATCCCGCACCTGCCGGACGGCCGTTCCGGCCTGCTCGGCGCCCTGATCACCGATCCGCGCCCGCTCGTGCTGGAGGACCTCGGCCAGGACCCCCGTGCGGCGGGCTTCCCGCCCGGACACCCCCCGATGAAGGGCTTCCTCGGCGTGCCCATCCGGGTCCACACCGAGGTCTTCGGCAACCTCTACCTCACCGAGAAGCAGGGCGGCGGCCCGTTCACGGACGAGGACCTCGCGCTGGTGCGCGTCCTGGCCTCGCAGGCGGGGATAGCGATCGGCAACGCCCGGCTGTACGAGACCGCGCGCCGCCGGGAGCGCTGGATCGAGGGCGCCGCCGCCGTGACCACCACCCTGCTGGCGGGCCGGCCGGCCGCGGACGCCCTGATGTGCGTGGCCGAACGGGCCAGGCTGCTGGCCGACGCCGCGGCCGGGGTCGTCCTCCAGCCGACCCCCGAGGGCGGCATGGAGATCGTGGCCGCCTCCACGCACGGGGACCCCGGAGACCTGGTGGGCACGGCCATCGCCCCGGGCTCGGCGGTCCTGGAACAGCTCCTGGGCGGGGAGCCGGTGTTCATAGAGGACTCGGCGACGGACCCCCGGATGACCACGCACGTACGGGAGCGCTTCGGCCCCAGCATGATGCTGCCCCTCCAGAGCGGCGGCCAGCTCATCGGCACGCTCGCCCTGCCGCGGGTCCGCGGCGGCCCCGCCTACGACGCGGTCGACCGGCTGCTGGCCTCGCAGTTCGCCTCCCAGGCCGCGCTGGCCCTGGTCCTGGCGGACGCACAGCACGACCGCGAGCAGCTGGCCGTCTACGAGGACCGGGACCGCATCGCCCGCGACCTCCACGACCTGGTGGTCCAGCGGCTGTTCGCGACGGAGATGATGCTGGAGAGCACCCGGCGGCGCTCCTCCAAGTCGCCCGCCGGGGACACGGTCGGCGAGGAACTGGGCCGCGCGGTGGACGAGCTCGACTCCACCATCCAGGAGGTCCGCACGGCCATCTTCGCCCTCCAGCAGCCGCCGACGGACGCCCCGACCACCTTCCGGGGCCGGGTCCTGCGGGAGACCGGCGGGGCGGCGGTCCTGCTGGGCTTCCAGCCGTCGGTGCACTTCGCGGGGACGGTGGACGCGCTGCTCCCGGACCCGGTCGCGGGCGAGCTCCTCGCCGCCCTGCGCGGTGCGCTGGCCGCGGCGCACCGGCGTGTGGAGGTCACCTCCATCGAGGTCGAGGTCGACGCGGTCCCCGCCCGGGTCCGCCTCACCGTCTCCGACGACGGCCGCACCGAGTCAGGCACCCGAGGCACCACCCTGACCTGGGAAGCCCCGCTCTGACCCCGAGGGGCGTGCGGGTGGACCCTGCGGGGCCGTCCCCTACCCGCCCTTCCACCGTTCCCCGGGCTCCGCCCGGACCCGTTGCCGCGTGCGGCGCCGTTCCCGGGGGCCAGCCCCCGGACCCCCGCTCCTCAAACGCCGGAGGGGCTGGATTTTCGCCGGGGCTGGATTGCCCGCAGGGCAATTCCAGCCCCGCCGGCGTTTGAGGCGCGGGGTCCGGGGCGGAGCCCCGGGGAACGGGCGAAGGGTGGGTAGGGGACCGCCCCGCAGGGCTGCGTTCCCGTGCCGCGCGAGCGGGCCACCAGGGCGGGACCCGTACGCTGGCGGCGTGACGACCCGCCCCTCGGCCCGCGCCGCCATCGCCTCCGCCACCGACCCCGGCAGCTTCACCGAACTCCCCGCCCCGCCCGGGGACTCCGCCCCCGACGGCCCCCTCGGCTGGGCCGGGTACGACGACTCCCGCGCCCGCGCCACCGCGCGGACCGGCGAGGACGAGTCCGTCGTCACCGGCACCGCCCGCATCGGCGGCTACGAAGCCACCGTGATCGCCTTCGAGTTCGGCTTCCTCGGCGGCTCCCTCGGCCACCGCACCGGCGACCGGCTGGAGGCGGCCTACACCCACGCCCGCACCCACCGCCTCCCCCTGGTCTCCCTCATCGCCACCGGCGGCTCCCGCATGCAGGAGGGGATGCTCGCGCTGACCCAACTGCAGCGCGTGGCACGCCAGTCCGCCCTCACCCGCGCCGCGGGCCTCCCGCAGATCGCCGTCCTGCGCGACCCCACGACCGGCGGCGGCTGGGCCACCCTCGGAGCGGGGGCCGACGTGATCCTCGCGCTGCCCGGGGCGCAGGTCGGGTTCGCCGGGTCCCGGGTGCGGCCGCCGGACGCGGATCCGGCCGCCTACACCGCCGAGGGGCAGTACGCCGCCGGGCACGTGGACTCCCTCGTCCCCGCCCCGCAGCTCCCCGCGACCCTGGCGGCCTGGCTCCGGGTGCTGGCCGCGCCGCGCTCCGCCGAGCCGGTGGAACCCCCCGCCGCGCTGGCCGACGTAGAGCTGCCGCCGACGGGTTGGGACGCCGTCCTGCAGGCCCGTCACCCCGGGCGGCCGCGCGCGGAGCAGTACCTGGACTCCTACTTCGAGCTCCGCCTCCACCTCTCCGGCGACCGGGCGGGCGGCACCGACCCCGGGATGCTGTGCGGGTTCGGGCTCCGGGAGGGCCGGGCCGTGGCCTACGCCGCCCAGTGCGGCACGGCCACCCGCCCGGCCGGGTACCGTACGGCGGCCCGCGTCGTCCGGCTCGCGGACCGGCTCGGGATCCCGGTGCTCACCCTCGTGGACACGCCCGGCGCGGCCAACGACGCCGCCGCCGAGCACGCGGGCGCGGGCGCGGCCATCGCCGACGCCTTCGCGGCCCTCGCCTCGGCCGCGGTCCCCGTCACCACCCTGCTCATCGGCGAGGGCGGCTCGGGCGGCGCCCTCGCCCTGGCGGCGCACGGCAACACCTGGGTCACCCCGGACAGCTACTTCTCGGTGATCGCCCCCGAACTGGCGGCGGCCATCCTCAAGCGCCCCGCGGAGTCGGCCCCGGCGACGGCGGACCAACTGCGCGTCCGCCCGCAGGACCTGGTCGCCCTGGGCGTCGCCCGCGGCATCGTCTCCCCCGCGAAGGAGGGGTCCCGCTGAGGCCGGGCGCTTGACGACGGGGGGCTGACGCCGGGCCCTAGCGCCCCCAGCTCCGTGCCGGGAGCTTCACGTCCACCCGGTACAGCCGGGTGATCTGCTGCTGGAACTCGTTGTCGTCGCTGGTCAGCAGCAGCCGTACGCGCCCGAACCCGCCGTACCCGTCGTGCCCGTGGTCATCCGTGACCACCATGCCCTCGACGTTGTCGACCAGCGGGTGGTTCTGCGGCAGCTTGGACGGCGCGCCCAGCGTCGGGCAGCCGTCGAGGTCGCCGATCGGCGTCTTGCGTGCGGTCCGCAGTCCCGGGCCCTCCTCCAGCGCCGCCACCTTCGAGGTGTCGGTGGCACCGAGCGGGTCGGCGGCGTACAGCCGCACCGTGATCTTGAACTGCTGCGTGAAGCCGCGCTCCAGCACGATCAGCCGGCCGTCGCGCGTCGGCGCGAGCTCCACCAGCCCGTGTCCGGCGTCCACCGGGTACGCGTACTGCCGCCCGAGGACGAACTCGCCGTCCCGGCCCCGGCGTTCCCAGGTCTGGATCCGCTGGAGCGTCCGCCCCTGCGCGTCCTTGCCGTCGCCGGCCAGCACGCCCTCGACGCCGGCGACGAGGGTGTGCCCGCCGGGCAGCAGGGTCAGGGACTCGAAGGTCTGGTTCACGGTGGCCCGGCCCTCGGGCGCGAGCTTGAAACCGCCGGGGATCGGCAGCGAGCCCAGCACTTCACCGGTGCGGGAGTACCGCCGGATCGCCGGGGCGTTCTCGTCCGTCACCAGGTAGGTGCCGTCGCGGTCGACGACGATCCCCTCGGAGTCGAGGGCCTTGCCCGCGCCGTCGGTCAGCGGCAGCCGCGCGGCGGCCGTCGCCGTCGGGGTGTCGCCGCGGCCCACGTTCAGCTTGTACAGGGCCGACTTGTCGGAGATCGCGGCGATCGTGCCGTCCCGGTCCACCGCGAGTCCGGAGAGCCCGCCGACCAGCTTCCCGTCGACGAGGGTCTTGTCGAGGGAGTCCGAGTAGCCGGCGACCGAGAGGTACGGCGAGCAGGAACGGTCCTCCTTCGGCGCCCCGGAGGCCGTGGGCGCGGCGAGGGCCTGCGGAACGAGAGCTCCGGAGAGCGCGGCGGTGGCCACGGCGGTGGTGACGAGCGTACGAAGGCGCATGAAGGCCTTCCTCCTGGATCAGAAGGGGAGTTGCGAGGCGAGGACGGGGGGTGGCGGTTAGTTCCTAACTGTCATATGGCGAATCGAAAGAAACCGGAAGACCCGGCAACGCGACGGCAACGAACCCGCCAACTTCCCTTCACACCCGTTCACATCCGACCGGATCGGGCGAACCGTGCCGGGCTGATCCCCACGTGCCGCCCGAAGTGCCGTGTCAGGTGCGCCTGGTCGTAGAAGCCCGCCGCCACCGCGGCCTCGGCCGGCCGCATCCCCGCCAGCAGCAGCCGCCGCGCCTTCGCGACCCGCAGAACGGTGAGGTAGGCGTGCGGAGGGAGCCCGAACGCCTGCCGGAAGCTGCGGATCAGGTGGGTGGGATGGGCGTGCCCCAGAAGCGCGGAAGCCTCCTCCAAGGTGATCCCGCCGAGGACCCGCGCATCGAGGAGCTCGCGCAGTCGTACGGCCGTATCCGGGCCCGGAGCCCCGTACGGGACCACCGGTCGCCCCTCCAGCCACGTGCGCAGCCGCTCCTGGACGAAGGCGAGCCGCGACTGCGCCTCCAGCCTCTCGACCGCGTCGGCCGGCAACTCCCGGGCGCCCAGCGCGCGGTGCAGTCCGTGCACCCGGTCCCGCAGGTCGGCGTCGAGCAGCAGCGGCGCGTCGACGGCGGCGCCGGTCAGCGACTCCGGGAGCACGGAGGCGTCGAGGTAGAGCACCCGCTTGCGGAAGCCCGCCTCGGTGACGGTCCGCCCGTCGTGCACCACCCCGGGCGGCAGCAGGGCCACCGTGTCCGAGCCGCCCACGCCGTGCCGTTCGCGGTCGAGCCCGAAGTCGACGCGGCCGCCGTCGAGGATCATCAGCGCCCACGTGTCGTGGACGTGCGCGGGGTAGGCGTGGTCGGTGAACCGGGCGTGGAACACCTCGGCGATGCCCGGCACCGGCGGCTGCCAGGCCGAGACCGTGCTGTGCGGACGTATCGCAGCCGACATGTCAGGAACGTACAAGACGGTCGGCCCGCACCCCGGCAGCCTGTCCGCATGACGACACCAGAGATGACGGCACCCGAGATGACGACACCCGGGAGCACGCACGAGAACGGCGGCCCGGCGGCAGGCACGGGGCACGTGGTGAACATCGCGGAGAAGCTGGCCGGTTTCACCGAGCAGTGGGCCCCGCACCGGATCGCCCGGGTCAACGACTACGAGGTCAAGATCGCCAAGATCCAGGGCGAGTTCATCTGGCACACCCACGAGGACACCGACGAGCTCTTCCTCGTCGTCAGCGGCACCCTGACGATCCGGCTGCGCGCCGGGGACGTCGTACTGAACCCCGGGGAGATCTACGTGGTCCCCCGCGGCGTGGAGCACTGCCCGCAGGCCGACGGGGAGACGGCGATCCTGCTGTTCGAGCCCGCCGGCACCGCCAACACCGGCGGGGAGGTCAGCGAGCGCACGCGGGAGCCCGTGGACGCGTAGGGGGCGACCCGGTGACGGAACCGCAGGATCCCACCGGGGCGTCCCCCGCACGGGGACACGAGGGAGGGGTGGGCCGTGCGTGGTTCCGGGGAAGGCTCCAACGGCAGGGGGTGGCCCGGCAGTTGGTGGTGGACTTCCTCATGCCGCGGCAAGAGGGCGAGCGGCCTCATCGATGGCTCGGCACGGCCGTGCTGATCCCGGTTCCGTTCGCTGTCGGCCGGGCCATGGGCTGGCTGTGACGGCTCGTGCTCCTGCGCCCGTGCCCGCGCCCGTGCTTGCCCGACCGGCCCCCCTCAGGCCTGCGGCGACCGCGCGTCGTAGCGGGCGAAGCCCCGCCAGCGCGCGGCCAGCAGCGCCAGGACGAGGACACAGGCGAGCCCGCCGCCCGTGATCGCGACGGTCGGGGAGGTGAGCTCGGCGGTGGCCCCGGCGAGGAAGTCCCCGAGCCGGGGCCCGCCGGCGACGACCACGATGAAGACGCCCTGCAGGCGTCCCCGCATGTCGTCCGGGGTCGCGGCCTGGAGCATGGTGGTGCGGAACACCATCGAGATGCTGTCGGCGCATCCGGCCAGGGCCAGGAAGAGCAGCCCGAGCCAGAGGTCCCGGGTCAGCCCGAACACGGCGATGGCCAGCCCCCAGGCGGCGACGGAGAGCAGGATCGCCACCCCGTGCCGTTGGATCCGCCCCTGCCAGCCGGAGAGCAGCCCCCCGAGCAGCGCCCCGACGGCCGGAGCGGCCACGAGCAGCCCGACCGTCTTGGCGTCGCCGCCATACCAGAGCACGGCGACGGCCGGGAACAGCGCCTTCGGCTGGGCCAGCACCATGGCGGCCATGTCGGAGAAGAAGGTCATCCGGATGTTCGGCCGCGTCCCCAGGAAGCGCAGGCCGTCGAGCACCGAGGCCCGCCCCCTGCGGTCACCGGCCCCCTCGGGCTTCATCGGCGACAGCCGCCACATCGTGTAGAGGGCGGCGCCGAAGGTGAGGGCGTCGATCAGGTAGGCGGCCTGGTAGCCCCACCAGCCGACGATGATCCCGCCCAGCGCCGGGCCGACGGTCATCCCGAAGGTCCATGTCATGGAGTTCAGCGCGTTGGCGGCGGGCAGCTGCTCCGCGGGCAGCAGCCGCGGGATCATCGCCGACCGGGCGGGGGCGTTGAGGGCCCCGCAGACGGACTGGAGCGCGACGATGGAGTACAGCAGCCAGACCCGGTGGTAGTCCAGGAGCGCGGCGCCGGCCAGGGCGAAGGAGAGCACGGCCAGGCCGAACGCACTGACGAGGCCGAGCTTGCGCCGGTCGACGGTGTCGGCGACGGCCCCGCCGTAGAGCCCGAAGGTGACCAGCGGGACGAGCGAGCAGAGCCCGACGAGTCCGACGGAGAAGCTGGAGCCGGTGATCTCGTAGACCTGGAGCGAGATGGCCAGGGCGGTCATCGCCTGGCCCAGCGAGGAGACGGTTCCGCCGAACCACAGCCGGCGGAAGTCCGGAGAGGTCTTCAGCGGGGTGGGATCGGCCCATATGCGGCGCCGGGGGCGGGTGGACGGGGATGGAACAGTCGTACGAGTCACATCGGATGATAAGCCCGCCCCCGTTCGGGGCCCGGCTGTCCCCACCCGAAGCCCGATCGAAGCCCGATCGAAGCCCGATCGAAGCCCGATCGGAGTCGGCTCAGAGTCCGCTCGGAGTCGGGTCGAGCGGACTTCGCATTTCCCGCACGGGCACCATTCACCCCACCCGGAACCCGAGCCCCGGCGCGGTGCATTCCTTGCCGCTAACTCGCCACTATCACCGGACATTTGACCGAATAGACGTGCGCTCCTCGCCTGGAGTTCAGCTCATGATGAAAAGACTCGTATGTCCAGGGAGGCGCAGTGATCGAACCTGGCACCAGCACCACGAGCACCGGCACCACGACAACAGGCACCACGACAACGGGGCCGAAGACGCAGGGACCGCGCGCGACCGGTCCGGTCTTCCCCCTCACCCTGGGGGTCGAGGAGGAATTCCTCCTCGTCGACGCCCGCACCCTGCGGGTGGTCCCGGCCGCCCCGCTCGTCCTGTCCACCGCCGCAGGGCTCCCCCACGAACTGCATCCCGAGGGCACCCGCTACCAGGTGGAGATCTCCACCCCCGTCGCCGACTCGGCCGCGATCCTGCGCAGCGAGCTCGCCGGCTTGCGGCGCACCCTCGCGCGGGCCGCCCGCGCCCACGGCTGCCGGCTGCTGGCGGCGCCCTCGCCGGTGGTCGCCCTGGAGGGCCCCCTCCACCTGACCGACGACGAGCCGCGCCAGCGCGAGCAGGCCCGGCGTTTCGGCGCGCTCACCGACACCCTCGTCAGCTGCGGCCGGCACGTCCACATCGGCACCCTCGACGTGGACACGGCGGTGGCCGTCTCCAACCGGATCCGGCCCTGGCTGCCCACGCTGATCGCACTGGCGGCCAACTCCCCCTTCTGGGGCGGCCGCGACACCGGCCACGCCAGCTGGCGGGCGATGGCCTGGGCGGGCTGGCCCTCGGCGGGCCTGCCCCCGCACTTCACCTCGACGGCCCACTTCCGGCGCTCCGTGCAGACCCTGCTCGGCTCCGGGGCGGCCCTCGACACCAAGATGGTCTACTGGGACCTCCGGCCCTCGGGGAACTGGCCGACGCTCGAACTCCGGGCCCCCGACATGTCCCCGGACATCGACTCGGCCATCCTCCAGGCCGAACTGGCCCGCGCCCTCGTCGCGACGGCCCTGCGCGAGATCGCCGAGCAGCGGCCGGATCCGCCCGTACGGGACGACGTACTGCGCCTCGCGCGCTGGCGGGCGGCCCACGACGGCCTGGAGGGCTTCGGACTGGACCCCTACACGGGCGTGGAACTCCCGGCGGCGGACCTGGCGGAGGCCCTGCTCGACCTGGTGGCCCCCGAACTGGCCGCGTCCGGCGACCTCGACCACGCGTCGAGAACCATGGCCGGCCTCCTGCGCGACGGTTCGGGCGCCCACCGCCAGCGCACGGCCTTCGCCCGCCGCGGCGACCTGAAGGACGTCCTGCGCCACCTGGCGGACGAGACGGAGGCCTCCTAGCCGGTACCGCCCCGAGACACCGAACCCGCAGGTGCGATCGATTCTGCACCTGCGGCTCGCGGCGGGGCGCACGTCGGCGCGGGCCCGCGCCGGTCCACAACCGGCCAGGAAAGGCCAGCTTGCGCCCCTCCACAGGACCTGGCACCGGGCTATGCTGCGAACAGAACGTCCCCGTTCGAGACCCCGACGGTGCGTTGCCTGCCACACGTCTCCGCGTCCTGGCACGGACCCCGCGTCCGACCCGCCCCGGCGCATCCGAGGGCACGGCTCGTCCCGCATCCTGGAACCCAGGCCTCCGGATCGACCCCCGCCCGCCGCGCACGCACACCCGCACCGGGAAGTGCCTGGAGGAGCCGGGGAGTTCGGCGCCGAAGGGCGCTGCCCGGCTGGTCCCGAACCGAGGCACCCCACCATGCGCGTCCCCGATCCGAACACCGACCCGCACACCGCCCCGTACGGCGAGAGCGGCCGCGTGCTGATCTCTCCGGCCGGAGAGATCGACGTGTCGACCGTCCACCCGCTGCGCGCCTCCTTGGACCAATGTCTGCGCGACGGCGTCCGTACCGTCGACGTCGACCTGTCCGCCGTCACCTTCTGCGACTGCAGGTGCCTGGGCGTGCTCCTCTCCTCGTGGTGGCGCATCACGGCGGCCGGAGGAACCCTGACCCTGCATCACCCGCCGCCCGTACTGGTCCGGATGATCGGCATCACCCGTTCCGGCTACCTGCTCGGCGACCGTCCCGCTCCCGGGCTCCCCGCCGGCCTGGGCGGAGCGCTGTGACGGACACCTCGCCACAGGGCCGTCCGCAGCAGGTCCCTCCGCAGCGAGGCCGCCGCACGGCTCTGTCCGGGCCGGACGCCCTGGCCGAGCTCCGGGTGCGGCGGCTGAACCGATGGCAGGCCGAAAGGCTGAAGGAGGACGTGGCGGACCTGTACGTGGAGTCCTCGTACCCGGTGATCGGCACGGCCCACAGCTGCCGGGAAGCCTTCCTGCACCGGTTCGCGGGCGACGTCCGACGGCCCGGCTTCGCCATGCTGGTGGCCGAGCGGCCCGCCCTGTTCGGATGCATCTTCGGCTTCCCCCTGCGGCGCGACGGCTCCTGGTGGCGGGGGTTCCTCGGCACCCTCCCCCGGGACGTCGAACGGCTCACGGCCTCCGGCCACGTCTTCGCCGTCAGCGAGGTCGTGGTCGCACCGCACGCACAGTGCCGCACGGTCGGCAGACGGCTGCAGGAACGGCTGCTCGACGACCACGGGGCGTCGCTCGGCGCCACCCTGGTGCCCGACTCAGACATCAGGACCCTGAAGGCCTTCCAGTCCTGGGGGTGGCGCGAGATCGGAGAGGTCCACCGGCCGCCCGGTACGGAGCTGGTCAAGGCCCTGGTGCTGCCCCTCGGCCCGACGGCGGGAACCACGACCGGCACGCACCGCCCCGGCGGCCTTCGGCGGCCGGAACGGTGACGGGTGGACGGTCGGCCCGGATCCAGGGGCTCGTGGCCGAGCAGGCGGCCCGGCGCGGCGCACGGGTCTCGGTGGTCGACGTCTGCACGGCCGCCGTGGCCGCGCTCCCGATCGGCGGAGCTGGGGTGACGGCCGCGTCCCGGACGGCGGCCGGGCGTCCGCTGTGCTCCACCGGCCCGGTGAGCGAGCTGCTCGAGGAACTCCAGCTCACCTTGGGCGAAGGCCCCGGGGTGGAGGCCTACGCCCTCGGTTCGGCCGTCCTGGTGCCCGATCTGCGGGCGGACGGGGAACGGCGCCGGTGGCCCGCCTTCACGCCGGAGGCCCTCGCCGCAGGTGCGGCGGCGGTCTTCGCCTTCCCGCTGCGGGTCGGCGCGATCAGTCCCGGAGTCCTCGACCTCTACTCCGAGGTTCCGGTCGAGCTGGACTCCGGGGAGCTGGCCGACGCCATGGTGTTCGCCGACACCGCCACGCTCGTGCTCCTCGGCACGCGCATCGACCCGGCGCCGGGACCCGGCGGTGATCTGGACGGCTACCGGGCCGAGGTCGACCAGGCCACCGGGATGCTCACCGTCCAGCTCGGCGTGGGCATCGAGGAGGCGTTCCTCCGCCTGCGCGCCTACGCGTACGCCCACGGCCGGCGGCTCTCCGAAGTGGCCGCCGACGTGGTGGCCCGCCGGCTGCGGTTCCCGCCGGACCCGGACGAGGAACGGAGCGCAGCCGACGATGCCTGACAACAGAAGGTGTGCACGATGAATGAGCAGCTCCTCGCCAAGGCCTTCGTCGAACTGGCGGACAACCTGGTCGCTGACTTCGACCTGATCGACTTCCTCCGCCTGCTGACCGACAACTGTGTCGGCATGCTCGGCGTGAACGCGGCCGGCGTGCTCCTCGCGGACCTGAACGGGGAACTCCGCGTGATGGCCGCCTCCGACGAGCACGTACGGGTACTCGAACTGTTCCAGCTCCAGAACGACGAGGGCCCGTGACTGGAGTGCTTCCACACCGGCGCCCCCGTCACCGTCCCGGACCTGGCCACGGAAGCGGCCCGCTGGCCGCGTTTCGCCGAGCAGGCCCTGCGCAGCGGGTACTCGGCGGTCCAGACGGTGCCGATGCGCCTGCGGGACGAGGTCGTCGGAGCCCTGAACCTGTTCCGCACCCGCCCCGGTCCCTTCGACCCGGCCGCCACGCGCATCGCCCAGGCCCTGGCCGACGTCGCCACCATCAGCCTCCTCCAGCAGCGCTCCTCCCGGCAGAGCGCGATGCTCAACGAGCAGTTGCAGACCGCCCTGAACAGTCGTGTGCTGATCGAGCAGGCCAAGGGCAAGCTCGCCGAACGCCGGGGCATCGGCATGGAGGAGGCCTTCACCGCACTGCGCAGCTACGCCCGCGCGCACAACCGCCGGCTGTCGGACCTGGCCGGCGCCTTCGTCAACGGCACCGAACCGCTCCCGGGTCTGGTCGCCTGACGGTGGGCCGACTCTCCGGCCGGCTCACGGACAGGCTCGCAGACCGGCTCGTCGGCCGACCGTCAGCGCCGTTCACGGCGGTCCTCGTCGTCCCGGCGGTCGCGGCGTTCCTCGCGGCTCCGGCGACCCCGGTGCTGCCGGTCGTAGCGACGGTCCCAGCGGTGCTGCCGGTCCCGGTGGTCGCGGTAGTCGCCGTAGCTGTCGTACGTGCCGTAGGCGTCATGGCTGTTGTGATCGCGGTGCCCGTCGTGGTCGTGGCGGCCGCCCGAACGTCCCGGGCCCGAGCCGACGCCCCTGCGTCCGCGGTGCACGAGGGCGAAGAGCAGCACGGCGGCGGCCACCCAGAGCAGGTGGTTGAGAAAGCCGAAGAGGATCAGGGCGACGAGGAGAACGAGGAGCACGGGCACGAGCGGTTCCTTCCGCAGCGGAACGGATCATCGCTGCCGGGGACCGGGGCCTTGTCAACCAGGTTAGCCCCACGGGGAGTTCGGCGACACCCCCTGTTGACAGGGTGCACCGCCCGGCGTTGACTGACGAGGACGGCGTCGGGCCGCACCACCCCGGAGAACTCCGGGTCGGGCCCTCCGCCCTCCGCTTCGCCCGGACCCCGCGGAACGCAGGCACCACCTCTGTGACCGCTGTGCAGGTCCCGGCCATGCCCTTCCGGATCCTTCTCCTCCTGCCCGGCACCGACGCGCCATCAACCGAGGAGAGTCGATGCGCATACAGCAGTACGACGTGCGGGCCTGCGGCAGCGGGGAGTGGCCATGTCCAGGGCCGTGATCATCATCGTGGCCATCGTCTTCGCAGCCCTCCTCGCGGTGGCGGCCATCCTCCTGGCCACACTCGGCCACCGCCGCACCGGGCCCGGCCTGAAGCGGCGCTTCGGCCCCGAGTACGAACGCCTCGTGAGCCGCCACGAGGGCGACACCAAGGCCGCGGACCGGATACTGGGAGCGCGCCTGAAGCAGCACGGCTCCGTGCGGGAGCGACCGCTCTCACCGGCTTCCCGGGAGCAGTACGCGGCCCAGTGGGCCGGTATCCAGAGGCGGTTCGTCGATACCCCGCAGGAGGCGGTCGCCGAGGCCGACGCCTTGTTGGCACGGCTGACGGCGGACCGGGGCTTCCCGGACGGCGGGCCCTTCGAAGAGCGGCTCGCCGCGCTCTCCGTGCACCACGCGCAGCACGTCGACGGCTACCGCGGGCTGCACGGGGCCGTTCACGGCCAGGGCGGCACGGAGGAGAGCAGGCGGGCCATGACCGGAGCCCGGGACCTCTTCGACGCCCTGGTGGCGCAGCAGCCGGCCGACTCCGGCCGGCACCGTCCGCAGCGGTATCCCGTCGAGGGAAGTGGCACGCGATGACGTACGACGAGGAACGCGCACGGCAGGCCCCCGCCCGCAAGCCGCCCCCGGCACGGCGCGACCCGCGCGGGGCCCCCGCGCCACGGACCGCACCCCGCGAGGCACCGCCCCGGCCCCCCGCGGACGCCCCGCCTCCCGCTTCCCCCACGAGCCCCGTGGCCCCAGTGGTCCACGTTGCCCTGCTCGCGCAGACCGACCGGGACAGGCTGACCCTGCATCTCCAGCACGCTCTCGGCGCGTTCGTCCAGAGCCCGCAGCAAGCCGTCCAGGAAGCCGACATCACCCTCGCCGAAGCCACCACCCGGGTCACTGCCGCACTCGTGGAACGCCGGCGCGCCATCGGCGCGACCCACCGGGGCCACGGCGTCGAGGCGGAGACGGAAGACCTCCGGCTCGCCCTGCGCGAGTACCGGGAGATCACCCTACGGCTGCTGCGCATGTGAGCCGTCTCGCTCCGATCCGCCCCTGACCGCCGGCGGGGACGGGCCGTCCTCCCCGACGGCCCCACCCCCGCCGGCCTCTCGTCGCCACCGCGCGCACGAGCGTGCGGCCCCGGCTTCCACCTCCGGGTCCGCGCCCTTGCCGTGCGGTCGGCTCCCACGGCGCGTGACGGCCGCCGAGCCAAGGAGACCCGCGCCCATGACACCCACCGGCACGCAGAACACCCGGCGCACCCACTACGCCGGCGACTCCCCCGACACCGCGGCCGCGTTCCGCCGCATCGCATCCCTTCCGGAGGGCCCGCAACGGGCCTCGCTGCGGCAGGAGGTGGTGTGCGCCTGGATCCCGATGGCCATTCGGCTGGCCCGCCGCTTCGGCAACGGCAGGGAACCCCTGGAGGATCTCCGCCAGGTCGCCCAAGTCGGCCTGGTCAAAGCGGTCTCCCGCTTCGACCCGGGCATGGGCACCGCTTTCGAGGCCTTCGCCATCCCGACGATCGTCGGCGAACTGAAGCGGCACTTCCGCGACAACCTGTGGGCGGTGCACGTGCCGCGCCGCGTCCAGGAACTGCGCACGCAGGTGCGTACGGCCGACCGGGAGCTGTCCCCCTCACGCGACTCCGGCGGCCCCACGGCAGCCGAGATCGCCGCGGCGACCGGCCTGAGCGAACAGGAGGTACGCAGGGGCCAGGGGGCCCTCCACAGCTGGTCCACCCTGTCCATCGAGGCCGCACACGGCCACCACGAGGGCGCCTACCCGCTGGCGGAAACCCTCGGCTGCCCGGAGCCGGCCTTCGACCGGATCGTCGACCGCGAAACGCTCCGTCCCCTCCTGCGGGCCCTGCCGGAGCGCGACCGCCGGATCCTCTACCTGAGGTTCTTCCGCGAGATGGACCAGACCGGCATCGCCGAGGAGCTCGGCCTGTCCCAGATGCACGTGTCCCGGCTGATCCGCCGCATCTGCGAATCCCTGCGCGCCCAGGCGATGTCCGACGCGGCCCGAAAGCCCGCCTGGCGAACCGCCGGAAGCCCCGCCCGTGGGCCCGTCCACTGACAAGACCGCCCCAGGAAACGCCAAAGCCGCAGGCGAGATCGTTTCTTCACCTGCGGCTTGCAGTGGGGCGGGTGGGACTCGAACCCACGGCCGACGGATTATGAGTCCGCTGCTCTAACCGGCTGAGCTACCGCCCCTTCACGGCGTGGCGCGTACATGTGTGCGCGCCGTCTGCCGCAGCATAGCCGCTCATACGATCTCCTGCCTCGGATGCCTCGCATGATCGGCTTCGCCTGCCCAGAGAGACCGCGCCGGGCCCTGCCCGGTTGCGTGAGGAGGGCAGAAAAAAGAAAAAGGACCCACCTGGGGTCCTCGTTCCTTCTTGCTCCCCCGACTGGACTCGAACCAGTAACCTGCCGATTAACAGTCGGCTGCTCTGCCAATTGAGCTACAGGGGACCGCGCTCCCCCGACTGGACTCGAACCAGTAACCTGCCGATTAACAGTCGGCTGCTCTGCCAATTGAGCTACAGGGGATTGCTGCGTTGCACCGAACAGCCCACCTCCGGCCTTGGCCAGGGGGCGAGCGCCCGTTGCGAGTCATAGATTAGCGCAAGCAGGGGGGTGCTCCGCCAATCGGTATCGCCAGCGGGCCGGGCACCACACGACGAAGGGTGGCAGGCATGCGGTACAAGGTCACGTTCGCGGTCGGGCTGGCCCTCGGGTACGTGCTCGGAACCCGGGCCGGACGCGAGCGGTATGAACAGTTGAAGAAGTCCGCGCGCGAGTTCGCGCAGAACCCCGCGGTCCGCAACGCCGCCGAGAGCGCCGGTCAGAGCAGCCGGGAGTTCGCCGGCAAGGCCTTCGCCGCGGTGAGCGACAAGGTGGGCGACGCGGTGCCGGACGCCCTGGCCGGACGCGTACGGGGCCTGCGGGCACGGGTCGGCGGCAATGGCGCGGCCGAGGACGACTGGGGCACCAGCAACACCTGACCGGCCCGGGCCGGAGCGGGGGTCCTCGCCCGAGGACCCCTCAGGACCCCTCGGGACCCCTCTCCGGGGTCCCGCCCGGCCGCCCGCACGGGGCTCCACATAAGGGACGGCGCCCGTCCCGCGCGCTCCGGGGCGGTCGAGACCGCCCCCGCGTGCGGCAGAATTCTCCGCATGGGGATAGTCGCCGGGCTGGACAGCTCTTCCGCGTTCACACGCATCGTCGTCTGTGACACCGAGACGGGCGCCGTGCTGCGCCAGGGGTACGCCCCTCATCCGCAGCCCACCGGCGAGGCGGTGCCGCACGAGACCGATCCACAGGCCTGGCTGCTCTCGCTCGGCGAGGCCGCCGGCGGCGGGCTCCTCGAAGGGGTGCAGGCCATCGGGGTCTCCGCGCAGCAGCACGGGCTGCTGCCGCTGGACGCGCAGGGCGGCCTGGTCCGTCCCGCCCTGATCGGCAACGACAAGCGCGGCCAGGCGGCCGCCGCCGACCTCATCGAGTCCTTCGGCGGCCGGCAGGCCTGGGTCGAAGCCGTCGGCTCCGTCCCCCACGCCGCGCAGCCCGTCGCGAAGCTCGCCTGGCTGGCCCGTACCGAGCCGGAGGCGGCCCGGCGGGTGGCCGTCCTGATGTCCCCGCACGACTGGCTGGTGTGGCAGCTGCTGGGCCGCCCGGCCCGGCGGACCACCGACCGGGGCGGCGCCTCCGGTACCGGCTACTGGTCGGCCGCCGCCGGCGCCTACCGCCCCGACCTGGTCGAGCTCGCGCTGGGGCACCGGGCGCTGCTGCCCGAGGTGCTCGGCCCGGCCGAAGCCGCCGGGACCACGCCCGAGGGGCTGCTGATCTCCGCGGGCACCGGGGAGACCATGGCGGCCGCGCTCGGGCTCGGCATGGGACCCGGCGACGCCGTGGTCTCGCTGGGCGCGTCCGGATCGGTGATGGCGGTGCACCACGAGGCGCTGTCGGAGCCTGGCGGCCTGATCACCTCCCTCGCCGACGCCACCGGGCTGCACCTGCCGGTGGTGAACACCCTGAACGCCGTACGGGCCCTGCGCGGCACCGCCGAACTGCTGGGCACCGATCTGGAGGGGCTGAGCGAGCTCGCGCTGAAGTCGACCCCGGGCGCGCACGGACTCGTACTCCTGCCGTACCTGGAGGGTGAGCGGACGCCGAACCTGCCGCACACCGCCGGAACCCTGTCGGGGCTGCGCCGGGACTCCATGAAGCCGGAGCACCTCGCGCGGGCCGCCTTCGAGGGCATGCTGTGCGGGCTGGTGGACGCGCTCGACGTGCTGCGCAGCCGCGGGGTGGAGATCCGCCGGGTGTTCCTGCTCGGCGCGGCCGCCGAGCTGCCGGCCGTCCAGGCCTTCGCCCCGGGACTGTTCGGCACGCAGGTCCTCGTACCGGCGCCGGCCGACTACGCGGCCCTGGGCGCGGCCCGGCAGGCCGCGTGGGCGCTCGGTGTGGCGCAGGGCACGGCGGCCCCGAACACCCCGCCGGTGTGGCCGGCGCCCGCGGCGCAGCTGTTCGAGCCGGACGAGGAGTACCCGGCCTGGCAGGGCGCGCGCCAGCAGTACGTCGCGACCCGGGACCAGATCCACCCTGGGGCGTTCTAGGACAGCTGCGCCTTCACGTGCTCGACCACCGCCCGGAACTCCTCCGTCGGCGAGAAGTCGAGGTACTCGGTGTCCTCCAGGGCGACCGGGGCGTGTCCGGGCGCCCAGTAGCAGGCCTCCCCGGCCGAGTAGATCGTGTCCCCGTCCTTCGTGTGCATCTTGATCCGGCCCTTGAGCACGTAGGCGTAGTGCGGGCACGGACACAGGTCGTCGGGCAGGCCCTTGAATGCCGGCGTCATGTCGACGCCCTTGTCGAAGCGCCCGAAGGCGACGGAGAAGCCTCCGCCGAGCTCCAGCACGCGCAGTTCGGCGCCGTTGCCTTCGAAGAGGACGGGGATCTGCTCCCGTGTGGCTGCCGTCATGGTTCCTCCACGACCGATCCGTCCCGAGATTCCCCCTCCGGCTCCATCTTCCTCTCCGTGCCCGCCGTCCGCACAGCCGCCGGGGAGGCGGTCGGGCCGTGGGCTTAGGGCGGCCCGGCCCGGCCTACTCCTTTTGACCGGGCTTTACGAAATCCGGTGGGTTCCGGCCGCCCGTTGGCAGAAGATGGAGTGAACCCCCTCGATCATGCCGACCGGAGCCTGCGCGTGCTCATACGACTTCTGCGGACCCACTTGGGCCCGTACCGGAAACCGATCTCCGTGCTGGTCCTGCTGCAACTGCTGCAGACCAGCGCGAGCCTCTACCTGCCCACGCTGAACGCCGACATCATTGACAACGGTGTCGTCAACGGCGACACCGGCTACATCCTGCGTTTCGGCGCACTGATGCTCGGCGTCTCGCTGATCCAGCTCGTCTGCAACGTCGGCGCCGTCTACTACGGGGCCCGTACCGCCGCGGCCTTCGGCCGGGACGTCCGGGCCGGCGTCTTCGACCGCGTGCAGAGCTTCTCCGCGCGTGAGCTCGGCCACTTCGGCGCCCCGTCGCTGATCACCCGTACGACGAACGACGTGCAGCAGATACAGATGCTCGTGCTGATGACCTTCACGCTGATGGTCTCCGCGCCGATCATGTGCGTCGGCGGCATCTTCATGGCGCTCTCGCTGGACGTGAAGCTCTCGGGCGTGCTGCTCGCCGTGGTCCCGATCCTCGGCCTGTCGGTCGGCGCGATCGTGCTGAAGACCCGCCCGCTGTTCCGTGCGATGCAGACGCGTCTGGACACGGTCAACCGGGTCCTGCGCGAGCAGATCACCGGCAACCGGGTGATCCGCGCCTTCATCCGCGACGACTACGAGAAGGAGCGCTTCCGCGAGGCCAACGCCGACCTCACCGGCGTCTCGCTGGCGGCCGGCAAGCTGCTCGCGCTGATGTTCCCGACCGTCATCGTGGTCGTGAACATCTCCAGCGTCGCCGTCGTCTGGTTCGGCGCGATGCGCATCGACGCGGGCGGTATGGAGATCGGCCAGCTGACGGCCTTCCTCGCCTACCTGATGCAGATCGTCATGTCCGTGATGATGGCCACCTTCATGTTCATGATGGTGCCGCGCGCCGAGGTCTGCGCCGAGCGCGTCCAGGAGGTCCTGGACACCGACTCCAGCGTGATCCCGCCCGCCGACCCGGTCCGCGAGCTCTCCCGCCACGGCCTGCTGGAACTGCGCGGCGCCGACTTCCGCTACCCGGGCGCCGAGGCCTCCGTGCTGCGCGGGGTCGACCTCGTGGCCCGCCCCGGCGAGACCACCGCGGTGATCGGCTCGACGGGCAGCGGCAAGTCCACGCTGCTGGGGCTGATCCCCCGGCTCTTCGACGCCACCGGCGGCGACGTGCTCGTCGACGGCGAGGACGTACGGCGCCTCGACCCCGACCTGCTCGCCAGGACGGTCGGCATGGTGCCGCAGAAGCCGTACCTCTTCTCCGGGACGGTCGCCAGCAACCTGCGCTACGGGCGCCCGGACGCCACCGACGAGGAGCTCTGGCACGCGCTGGAGGTCGCGCAGGCCAAGGGCTTCGTGTCCGAGCTGGAGGGCGGGCTCGACGCGCCGATCACCCAGGGCGGGACCAACGTCTCCGGCGGCCAGCGCCAGCGGCTCGCGATCGCGCGCACGCTCGTGCAGCGCCCGGAGATCTACCTGTTCGACGACTCCTTCTCGGCCCTGGACTACGCCACGGACGCGGCGCTGCGCTCGGCGCTGGCCCGCGAGACCGAGGAGGCCACCGTGGTCATCGTCGCCCAGCGGGTCTCCACGATCCGCGACGCGGACCGGATCGTCGTCCTCGACGAGGGGCAGGTGGTGGGCGAGGGGCGCCACCACGAGCTGATGGCCGGCAATGAGACCTACCGGGAGATCGTGCTCTCCCAGCTGACGGAAGCGGAGGCGGCGTGAGCGGGCCCGGAGGACGGATGATGATGGGACCGCCGACCACGCGGTCCATGGACTTCAAGGGCTCGGGCAAGCGGCTGCTGAGCGCGCTGGCGCGCGACCGGGTCAAGCTGTGGGGCATGATCATCGCGGTCGTCGGCAGCGTCGCCGCGTCGGTGACCGGGCCGAAGATCCTCGGCGAGGCCACCGACCTCGTGTTCGCGGGGATCGTCGGCCGGAACTTCGACAAGGGCCTCACCAAGCAGCAGGCGCTGGACGCTCTGCGCGCCAGGGGCGAGGGCGGGATGGCGGACATGCTGTCCGGCACCGCCTTCACCCCGGGCAAGGGCATCGACTTCGGCGCGGTCGGGGCGGTGGCGCTGTGGGCGCTGGCCGTCTTCACGGTCGCCGGTCTGCTGATGCTCGTCGCCACGCGGCTGTCGAACCACATCATGAACGGCACCGTCTACCGGATGCGCGAGGAGCTCCAGGCGAAGCTGTCGCGGCTGCCGCTGTCGTACTTCGACCAGCAGAAGCGCGGCGAGGTGCTCAGCCGGGCCACGAACGACATCGACAACATCGGGCAGACGATCCAGCAGACGATGGGTCAGCTGCTCAACTCGCTCCTGACGATCGTCGGCGTGCTGGCGATGATGTTCTGGATCTCGCCGGTGCTGGCGCTGGTCGCGCTGGTGACCATCCCGGTGTCCGCGTACGTGGCGGCGAAGATCGGCAAGAAGTCGCAGCCGCAGTTCGTGGCGCAGTGGAAGTCCACCGGCGCCCTGAACGCGCACGTCGAGGAGATGTACTCGGGCCACACGCTGGTCAAGGTCTTCGGCCGGCAGAAGGAGTCCGCGGCCCTGTTCGCCGAGCAGAACGAGGCGCTGTACCGGGCCTCCTTCAAGGCGCAGCTGGTCAGCGGGATCATGCAGCCGGTGATGCTGTTCATCTCGAACATCAACTACGTGCTCGTCGCGGTCGTCGGCGGTCTGAAGGTGGCCTCGGGCACCCTGTCGATCGGTGACGTGCAGGCCTTCATCCAGTACACGCGCCAGTTCTCGATGCCGCTGACGCAGGTCGCCTCCATGGCGAACCTGGTGCAGTCCGGCGTCGCCTCCGCGGAGCGGGTCTACGAGCTGCTGGACGCGCCGGAGCAGGAGGCGGACGCGGAGGTCCCCGAGCGTCCGGAGAACCTGCGCGGGCAGGTCACCTTCGACAAGGTCGCCTTCCGCTACGAGCCGGACAAGCCGCTGATCGAGAACCTCTCGCTGAGCGTCGACCCCGGGCAGACGGTCGCGATCGTCGGCCCGACCGGCGCCGGCAAGACCACGCTGGTCAACCTGCTGATGCGGTTCTACGAGGTCACGGGCGGGGAGATCGCCCTCGACGGGGTGGACATCGCGAAGATGACCCGCGAGGAACTGCGCAGCGGCATCGGCATGGTGCTCCAGGACACCTGGCTGTTCGGCGGCACCCTCGCGGAGAACATCGCCTACGGGGCCACGCGCGAGGTCACGCGCGCCGAGGTCGAGGAGGCCGCGCGGGCGGCCCACGCCGACCGGTTCATCCGCACCCTGCCCGAGGGCTACGACACGGTGCTGGACGACGAGGGCGCCGGCGTCAGCGCGGGCGAGAAGCAGCTGATCACCATCGCGCGGGCGTTCCTGTCCGACCCGGTGATCCTGGTGCTCGACGAGGCGACGAGCTCGGTGGACACCCGGACCGAGGTGCTCATCCAGAAGGCGATGGCGCGCCTCGCGCACGGCCGTACGTCCTTCGTGATCGCGCACCGGCTGTCCACGATCCGCGACGCGGACCTGATCCTGGTGATGGAGAGCGGCTCGATCGTGGAACAGGGCACGCACGAGGAGCTGTTGCTCTCGGGCGGCGCGTACGCGCGGCTGTACGCGGCGCAGTTCGCGCAGGCGGTGGCCGAGGTCGACTAGTCGAATGGCCGGTTAGTCGGCCGGTCGGCCGGCGGGACCGGTATCGGTATCGGGAGGGGCGCCCTGCGGGGCGCCCCTCTTCCCGTACCCGGACTCAGTCCAGATAGCCGCGCAGCTGGTCCGCGAAGGCGTGGTCGCGGAGTTTGTTGAGGGTCTTGGACTCGATCTGGCGGATCCGCTCCCGGGTCACCCCGAAGATCCGGCCGATCTCCTCCAGGGTGCGCGGCCGCCCGTCGGCGAGCCCGTAGCGCAGCTGGACCACCTTGCGCTCCCGCTCCCCGAGCGTCGAGAGCACCGCTTCCAGGTGCTCCCGGAGCAGGAAGAACGCGGCCGATTCGACCGGTGAGGCGGCGTCCCCGTCCTCGATGAGGTCGCCGAGCGCGACATCGTCCTCCTCGCCCACGGGTGCGTGCAGCGAGACCGGTTCCTGCGCCAGCCGCAGCACCTCCAGGACCCGCTCGGGGGTCAGCTCCAGGTGGACGGCGACCTCCTCGGCGGTGGGTTCGTACCCCCGCTCCTGGAGCATGCGGCGCTGGACGCGCACGACGCGGTTGATCAGTTCGACGACGTGGACGGGGACGCGGATGGTCCGGGCCTGGTCGGCGAGGGCGCGGGACATGGCCTGGCGGATCCACCAGGTGGCGTAGGTGGAGAACTTGTAGCCGCGGGCGTAGTCGAACTTCTCGACGGCGCGGATCAGTCCGAGGTTCCCCTCCTGGACCAGGTCGAGCATGGTGAGGCCGCGGCCGACGTAGCGCTTGGCGACGGAGACGACGAGCCGCAGGTTCGACTCGATGAGGCGCCGTTTGGCCATGCGGCCCATGACGACGAGCTTGTCGAGGTCGAGCGTGAGCTGCAGATCGAGCGGGGCTCCGCTGCCGAGCTTCTCCTCCGCGAACAGGCCCGCTTCCACGCGCCGCGCGAGCTCGACCTCCTCGACGGCGGTGAGCAGCGGGATCCTGCCTATCTCGCGCAGGTACTGCCGGAAGAGGTCGGCGGACGGTCCCGCTCCGCCGGAGCCTTCCGCCGTGCGCTTGCGCGGCGGGGGCACCTTCTCCAGCAGCTCCGGGCCCTCCGATTCCCCGGCCTCCTCGGCCTCCTCCTCGTGCATGGCGTCGGCCTCGGCCTCGGGCTCGGGCTCTTCGGCCGCGGGCACTTCGGCGGGCGGGCTGACGGTGACGGTCAGGCTCTGGGTCTGCACGGGGGCGACCTCCACAGGGCTCCGAGGACGGGTGCACCGCACCTCAGTGTGGGGTACGACACATCGCTGCCACGAGGGGCGTGCGACCACTTTCTGGGTCCGGTGCGTGACCCATGGTTACCCCCGGACCAGAACCCCGATGCGGATCGGACGCATGTCCGAGAGGATCGTGGTCATGTCTGTGTACGAAACCCACGTCACCGTGCGCTGCCCCGGTCCGGTGGAGCTGGCGCGGCTCGAATCCTGGGCGGTGGAGCGGGAGTTGAAGGTGACCCACATCGTGCTGGCCCGGGGCCGGATGCCCTCGCAGCCGATGCTGACGCTGCCCGACCGGGACGGGCACGAGGTCCTGGTGCCCCGGCTGCGCGCGGCCGGCTTCGACCCGGTCCGGGTCAAGGTGGAGACCGTCCCGTGGACCGCGGAGCCCCCGGGGCCGGGCGGCGGGTACTTCGAGCACCACCTCAAACTGCGGCTCCCCGCGGACTGGGACCGTCCGGCCCTGGAGTCCCTGGCGGTCCGGCACGCGGCACACGTCTCGTGGAACGCCCGCCGGGTCCTGCCGGGGGCGGGGCAGGAACGTTTCGTGACCCAGCGGTGGCGGGGTACGGCGGCGGAGGCGGGGGCGGCGTGCGATGCGCTGGTCGCGGCGCTGGCCGGGGCCGGGTACGAGATCCGCTCGGAGGAGCGGGAGTTCGTGCTGTACGACAGCGACCTGTCGGTGGACGACGGGTGGATCGAGGAGGGGGACACGCGATGAGTGACCGGGAGTGGAAGCCGTCGATTCCGGGCGGTCCGGAGGATCCCGCGGAGCCGGCGGCGGAGCGGTCGCGACGGACGGACGAGCGGCCCCGGACCCTGAGGACGGGCGACAGGGGCGAGTCGGCCGCGGTGGCCTTCGACCCCGCCCTCAAGCACTTCTCCGAGGCGTACCGGCCCCTGGACCCGCAGTTCTCCGAGCCTGCGGCACGAACGGCCTGGCTGTCGGCCCGACGGGCGGCGATGGACGTGGCATTGCGCGCGGTCGGGGCCTCGGGCGACGCCGATTCGCTGGTGCTGCGCGGCAGCGTGCTGATGTCCCAGTGGTTCGGGGAGATCGCGCGGGAGCCGCACGACCTGGACTTCGTCGTGGTCCCTGCGGACTGGATGATCGAGGAGGACCGCACCGGGCGCATGCTGGACGCGATCACGGCCGGGGCGGAGCGGCTGGCCCCGTACGGCGGCCTGGTGATGCCGGCGTCGGAGGCGGTCTGCGAGTACATCTGGACGTACGAGCGGGTTCCGGGACGCAGGCTGGTCCTCCCCTGGTCCGCACCGGGGATGCGGGGCGGTCAGGTCCAGCTCGACTTCGTCTTCAACGAGCCCCTGCCGGTCGCGCCCGAGCCCGTGGTGGTGGCGGGGGTGCCGCTCCTGGGCGCCACCCCGGAGCTGTCCCTGGCCTGGAAGCTGGTGTGGCTGGCCGGGGACATGTACCCGCAGGGCAAGGACCTCTACGACGCGGTCCTGCTGGCGGAGAGCTGCACGCTGCCGTACCCGCTGCTGGCGGAGGTGTTCCGGCTCTCGGGCGAATTCGAGGTCGGCGGCGGCGGGCAACAGCCGCCCGCCCCGGAGGTCTTCGAGGGGTTCGCCCAGACGGACTGGGCCACGTTCCACAAGGAGTACCCGGGGATCCCCGGCTCCGCCGAGTCCTACGCGGACCGCCTGCTGAAAGCCCTGGAGCCCACGTTCGCCGGGGCTCCGGAAGGGCCGGCCTAGGCCGGTTCGACGCGGACCGCGCAGACCTTGAACTCCGGCATCCGGGACACCGGGTCCAGTGCCGGGTTGGTCAGGGTGTTGGCGCGGCCCTCGCCCGGCCAGTGGAAGGGCATGAAGACGGTGTCGGCGCGGATGGTGTCCGTGATGCGGGCCGGGGCGACCGCGCGGCCGCGGCGGGAGGTGACCGCGAGGGGGGCTCCGTCGACCGCGCCGATGCGGGCCGCGAGGCGCGGGTGGAGTTCCACGAAGGGGCCGGGGGCGGCGTCGTTGAGCTCGTCCACCCGGCGGGTCTGCGCGCCCGACTGGTACTGGGCGACGACCCGGCCGGTGGTGAGGAGGAGCGGGTACTCCGTGTCCGGGACCTCGGCGGCGTCCCGGTGGGTGACGGGCACGAAGCGGGCCCGGCCGTCCTCGGTGGCGAAGCGGTCCAGGAAGAGCCGGGGGGTGCCGGGGTGGGGCTCCGGCTCCGGGCCGGGCTCCGCCGGGGCAGCCGGGGCAGCCGGGGTCGGCAGGCTCGGGGCGGGCTCCCGGGCGTCGGGCTCCCCTGTCCGCGGAGCCGCAGGGCAGGGCCAGAAGACGCCCTGTTCCGCTTCGATGCGGGCGTAGGTGATGCCCGAGTAGTCCGCCGGGCCGCCCGCCGACGCGCGGCGCAGCTCCTCGAAGACCTCCTCGGGGTCGGTCGGGAAGGCCTTCGGCATGCCGAGGCGGGTGGCCAGGCCGTGCAGGACCTCCAGGTCGGAGCGGACCCCCGGCGGCGGGGTCAGGGCCCGGCGGCGCAGCAGGACGCGGCCCTCCAGGTTGGTGGTGGTACCGGTCTCCTCCGCCCACTGGGTGACGGGGAGGACCACGTCGGCCAGGGCCGCCGTCTCGGACAGGACCACGTCGGCGACGGCAAGGAAGTCCAGGGAGCGGATGCGTTCCTCGACGTGGGCGGCGCGGGGGGCGGAGACCACCGGGTTGGAGCCCATCAGGAGGAGGGCCTTGACGTCCGAGCCCAGCGCGTCGAGGAGTTCGTACGCACTGCGGCCGGGCCCGGGAAGGTCGTCGGGGTCGATCCCCCAGACCCCGGCGACGTGGGCCCGGGCCGCCGGGTCGGTCAGCTTGCGGTAGCCGGGGAGCTGGTCGGCCTTCTGGCCGTGCTCGCGGCCGCCCTGGCCGTTGCCCTGGCCGGTGAGGCAGCCGTAGCCGGAGAGCGGGCGGCCGGCCCGGCCGGTGGCGAGGCAGAGGTTGATCCAGGCGCCGACGGTGTCGGTGCCCTTGGACTGCTGCTCGGGGCCGCGTGCGGTGAGCACCATCGCGGATTCGGGGGCGCAGAACATCGCCACCGCCTCGCGGAGTCTGGGGACGGGGACGCCGGTGATGCGCTCCACCAGCTCCGGCCAGTGCGCCATCGCACCCGCCCGGGCCTCCTCCCAGCCGGTGGTGCGCTCGGCGATGAACTCCTCGTCGGTGTGCCCGCCCGCGACCACGAGGTGCAGCAGGCCGAGGGCCAGTGCCAGGTCCGTGCCGGGGCGCGGGGCCAGGTGCAGGTCGGCCTGTTCGGCGGTGCGCGTGCGGCGCGGGTCCACCACGATCAACGTGCCGCCGTTCTCGCGGAGTTCCCGGAAGAAGCGGAGGGCGGGGGGCATGGTGTCGGCGGGGTTGGAGCCGACGAGGATGACGCAGCCGGTCCGGGGGATGTCCTCCAGCGGGAAGGGCAGCCCCCGGTCGAGCCCGAAGGCCCTCTGGTGCGCGGCGGCGGCCGAGGACATGCAGAACCGGCCGTTGTAGTCGATCTGCGAGGTCCGCAGGGCGATGCGGGCGAACTTCCCGAGGGCGTAGGCCTTCTCGTTGGTCAGCCCGCCGCCGCCGAACACCCCGACCGCGTCGGCCCCGTACGACCGCCGCGTGCGGGCGAGGCCCTCGGCGACGGCGTCGAGGGCCTCCTCCCAGGTGGCCGGCTCCAGCCGCCCGGCGTGGGTGCGGACGAGCGGCTCGGTGAGGCGCACCCGGGAGGAGAGCACGGCGGGGGCGGTGCGGCCCTTGCCGCACAGCGCGCCCCGGTTCACGGGGAAGTCGGCCCGCTCCTCCACCGTCACGCCCGCGCCGCCGGGCTCGGGGCGGAGGTTCATGCCGCACTGCAGCGCGCAGTACGGACAGTGCGTGGCGGTGGCGGAGTCCGAGGTGTGCATGCAGCCCAGCGTGCGTCGGCGGTGTTACACGGGCCGCCGCTCCGCGTTACAAGTCCGCGTGCTCCACCTCAGCGCGGCCCGCCGCCTCCGGTGAGGCCCTGTGCATCGGGGGGACGGTAGAGGATCTCCACGTACACGATCCGCCCGTCGACCACGATCCGGCCGTCGACGGCGTCGACGGCCGGGGCCGGGTCACTGGCCGGTCAGGTACTTCACCGTGAGGCCGGCCGTCCAGCCGCCGTCGACCGCGAGCTCGGCGCCCGTCATGTAGCTCGCGGCGTCCGAGAGGAGGAAGGCGACGGCGGCGGCGATCTCCTCGGGGAGGCCGACGCGGCCGAGGGGGGCGCCGGGGTAGTTGCCCTCGCCCGCCTGGATGCCGACCGGGGCCGTCATCGGGGTGAGCGTCATGCCGGGGTGTACGGAGTTCACCCGGATCCGGGATTCCGCGAGCTCGACCGCGCCGATCTTCGACAGTCCGCGCACGCCCCACTTGGAGGCTCCGTAGCCGGCGGTCAGGGCGAGGCCGGTGAGGCCGGCGGAGGAGGAGATGTTGACGATGGAGCCGCCGCCGTTCTCGCGCATCAGCGGGATCGCGGCCTTGATGCCGATGAAGACGCCGACCAGGTTGATCTCGACGACCTTGCGGAAGTGCTCGACGCTCTCGTGCTCCAGGAATGCGCCGGAGGCGATGCCCGCGTTGTTGACCAGCCCGTCGATGCGGCCGAACTCGGCGAGGGCGAAGGCGAGGGCCGCGTCCCAGTCGGATTCGCTGGTGACGTCGTGGCGCAGGAAGCGCGCCGCGTCGCCGAGCTCGGCCGCCGTCTCGGCGCCCTCGGCCTCCAGGACGTCGGTGATCAGCACCTTGCCGCCGCCGTCCACGACGGCCTGCGCGGCCGCCGCGCCGAGGCCGCGGGCCCCACCGGTGATGACGACGACCTTGCCGCTCAGATCCACAAGAGCCACGGTTCCACACCCCTGACGCACACGACGGACATAGCCCTAAGAGCTATATGACTAATCGGAATACTCCGATCGCGGCGTCAGTCTGCCAGAGAGGCCAGCGCCCGCGACACCCCCTCCTCCTTCGGTCCCAGGAACCGCGGCTCCGGCTCGAAGACCGCGTCCAGTGCCGCCTTGCCCGCCGCGAAGACCTCGCGGGCCCCGCCGTAGTACCAGGTCGCGTCGTGCACGTCGGACACCCCGACCCCGTACGAGTCCACGCCCGCGGCCCGGCACAGCGCGACCACCCGGCGGATGTGGAAGCCCTGGCTGATCAGCACCGCCCGGTGCACGCCGAAGACCTCCCGGGCCCGGACGCAGGAGTCCCACGAGTCGAAGCCGGCGTAGTCGCTGACGACGCGGGCGTCGGGCACCCCGTGGCCCGTCAGGTACGCGCGCATCGCGTCGGGCTCGTCGTAGTCGGTCCGGCTGTTGTCCCCGGTGACCAGGACGACCTTGACCTTCCCCGCGCGGTAGAGCTCGACGGCGGCGTCGAGGCGGCGCGCGAGGTACGGGGTCGGCCGGCCGTTCCACAGCCCGGCGCCGAAGACCACGGCCACCTCGGCGGCGGGCGCATCCGCGGTGGTCCGCAGCCGGGGCCCGGCGGACGCGTGCGTCCACGCCGAGGGCAGCAGGGCCAGCACGCAGCCCGCCATCACCAGCTGCACGGCCCGCCGCCGGGCCCGTACGGTCCGGGGCACCCCGATCCGTACCGCCTTCAGCCGCTCCCGTGCTGCCGCCCCCGGCATGCCTCGTAGCCGACCTCGTAGCCCTGCGCGCCTCAATGCGATCCCCTTGTCGGTCCTGCCGGTGTTCCTGCCGGTGGGCCGGTCCCGTCGTCTACGGACGCGTGTACGGTCCCCGCGGTTTCCCGCCCGGGCCTCACGACAGGGACCGCACCACCGCGTACGCCGCTCCCCGCCCCAGCGCCGGCAGCGTGGCCACGAGGCTCGCCTCGCGCGCCTCGTCCGCCTGCGGGAACGGATCCCAGGACCCCGGACCGGCCACGGACCACAGGTCCTTGCGCTCGTCGACCCGGCCCTCCAGGGCGGGCTCCGAGGGCGCGTACAAGAGCAGTACGCGGTCCCCCGCCTTCGGTTCCTCGTAGGTGTAGGCCGACGCCCGGACCGGCTCCGCGCCTCCGGGGACGGTCAGTTCGAGCCGGGAGGTCCACCCCAGCACCTGGCCCTCGCTGGTGTGCGCGTGCACGCCCGAGGGTGCGCGCGCCACCACGGCCGTCGCCACCGCCGCCCCGGCCCGCCGCAGTTCGGGCTCCGCCTCCCGGTGGTGCTGCTGGAACGGGGCGACGAGCAGGGCCGCGGACGCCAGGGCGATGAGCAGCCAGACCGCCGCCTCCCGGGCGCGCACCGCGAGGGCTCCCGAACCGGGTCCGGACGGACGGGGCCGGGCCTTGCGGTCCGGCTCCGGCGCCCGCCACTCCTCCACCGCCCGTGCCCGGGCGGCCGCCCGGGCCGCCAGGACCACCAGGACCACCAGGGCCGTCCGCAGGACGGCGGCGCCGACGGCGATCCACCCCCAGAGGGCGACCCGGCCGAGCAGTTCACCCGCACCCCAGGCCCCGAGCGACAGCACGCAGCGACGGCGGTCGCGCCGCCGGACAGCACCGCGCAGCCGCGGGCAGCGCGGGGAAGCAGGGGCACAGGGAAGCAGGGAAGCACGGCCCGACCCACCCCCGCCGTCCACCCCCTTGTGAGCAGGTGGAAAACACCCGTCACGCCCGCGCAACGCACCGGCAACCTGCCGCGCGCAGGATCGGTTCATGACGGAGCCGGCGCACCCTCCCGAGTCCCTGCCCCATCCCCATCCCCTCCCCCAGCCCCTTCCCCACCCCCCGCCCCTCCCACCGCTTCCGCCCGCGACCACGGCGGAGCTGCTGACCCGGATCACCGCCCAGCTCGGTACGCAGCTCAGCGGTCTGCGCCCCCGACACCACGCAGGAGTCCTCCCATGCAGCAGCCCGTCCTCGTCGCCGTGGCCCACGGCAGCCGCGATCCGCGCGCCCTCCACACCGTCGAAGCCCTGCTCGAACGGGTCCGCGAGCTCCGTCCCCGCCTCGACGTCCGGCTCGGTCACATCGAGCTGAACCACCCGCTGCTGGACCACACCCTCGACCGGACCGCCGGAGCCGCCGTCCTGGTGCCGCTGCTGCTCGGCCGCGGGACCCACGTCAAGCGGGACCTCCCGGCCGCCGCCGCCCGCGCCGGGCACCTGCGGACCCGTGTCGCCGCCCCGCTCGGACCGCATCCGCTGCTCGTCGAGGCCCTGTACGAGCGGCTCGTGGAGGCCGGCTGGAGCGCCGGGTCGGCGGTGGTGCTGGCCGCCGCCGGGTCCCGCGACCCCGACTCCGCCGCCGATGTGCGGGCCACCGCCGACCTGCTCTCGGAACGCCTCGGCGGGGTGCCCGTGGTGGCCGCCTACGCCTCGGGCACCACGCCCTCCGTGCCCGCCGCCGTACGGGCCCTGGCCGCGCGGGGCCTCCACCGGGTCGCGGTCGCCTCCTACTTCACCGCCCCGGGCCGCTTCGCCGCCGCGAGCGCCGCCGCCGCGCCGGGCCCGGCCGCCGCCCCGCTGGGCGCGCATCCGGCGCTGGCCCGGCTGGTGCTCCAGCGCTACGACGAAGCCACCGCCGCGCTCGCAGGACCCGTAGCAGGACCCGTCGGACGGGAGCAGCCGCGGGAGCAGCCGCTCGAACTGGCCACCGCGTAACGGTCGGGTTGGTTCGCAATCGCTCGGATTGCTCCTCTTGACTCGTCTTGTCGGTTCGTGCGGTTACCGTTTGGACCATGGAAGGCATGGAAGGCACCACCGCACCTGTCCGACCCGGCCTCGATCCGTCCGGCGAGCCGTACGAGCCCGCCGATACGGAGCGCTGGGCCGTCGAGCCCGACAAGCGGCCCGGGCGGACCGCCTTCCAGCGTGACCGCGCCCGCGTGCTGCACTCCGCCGCGCTGCGCCGGCTCGCCGGGAAGACGCAGGTGGTGACCCCGGGGACGCGTTCGTACGACTGGGACGCCAGTCCTCGTACGCGGCTGACGCACTCGCTCGAATGCGCCCAGGTGGGCCGCGAGCTCGGTGCCGCGCTCGGCTGCGATCCCGATCTGGTCGAAGCCGCCTGCCTGTCGCACGACATGGGGCACCCGCCCTTCGGCCACAACGGCGAGGAAGCGCTCAACGAGTTCGCCAAGGACTGCGGCGGTTTCGAGGGCAACGCCCAGTCGCTGCGCCTGCTGACCCGGCTGGAGCCCAAGCGGTTCGTCCCCGACCCGGCGACCGGCGAGCTCGTCAGCGTCGGGCTCAACCTCACCCGGGCCTGCCTGGACGCCGCCACCAAGTACCCCTGGGCGCGCGGGGACCACCCCACCGACCCGGGCTCGGTGAAGTTCGGCGCCTACGAGGACGACCTGCCGGTCTTCGCGTGGCTGCGCCGCGGCGCGCCCGCGGACCGCAAGTGCTTCGAGGCGCAGGTCATGGACTGGTCGGACGACGTGGCGTACTCCGTCCACGACTTCGAGGACGGCCTGCACGCCGGCCACCTCGACCCGAACCTGCTCTTCGCCGAGCCCGAGCGCACCGAGATCTGGCGGGTGGCCATCGGCCGGTACGTGCCCGCCGACACGGAGCCGGAGGAGCTGCGCGAGGCCCTGGACCGGCTGATGGAGCAGGAGTGGTGGCCGCACGGGTACGACGGTTCGGCCGTGGCCCAGGCCCGGCTGAAGGATGCGACCAGCCAGCTGATCGGCCGTTTCTGCCTGGCCGCCGAGGGCGCCACCCGGCAGGCGTACGGGACCGGCCGGCTGACCCGGTACGCGGCGGAGCTGGTGGTGCCGCGCGAGGCCCGCAACGAGTGCGCGGTGCTGAAGGCCGTGGCCGACCTCTACGTCATGCAGCGCGACGAGCAGGAGCGGATCCGCGCCGATCAGCGCATCGTCCTGGCCGAACTCGCGGAGGCCGTCAGCGCCCGCGCGCCCGAGGGTCTGGACCCGCAGTTCCGTGCGATCTTCGACGAGGCCACGGACGACCGGGCCAGGAAGCGGGCGGTCGTGGACCAGATCGCTGCCCTCACGGACGCCTCCGCGCGCTCCCTGCACGCCCGCCTCACCCAGCGCGCGCGACGCGCCGAAGGGTGAGCCGATCGGGCCACTCCCCCTTCACGCGGCAGGCTCGGTGCGGGACGCTCGCATGTGGTCGCATGTGGCGCAGAGGTTATGAGGAGGCATCAGGTGGTCGACGCACACCGGACGTTCGTCATCGTCGGCGCAGGGCTCGCCGGGGCTAAGGCGGCCGAGACGCTGAGGTCCGAGGGGTTCACGGGGCGGGTGATCCTCATCGGCGACGAGCGCGAGCATCCCTACGAGCGGCCCCCGCTCTCCAAGGGCTACCTGGCGGGCAAGGAGGAGCGCGACAGCGTCTTCGTCCACGAGCCGTCCTGGTACGCGGCCTCCGACATCGAGCTGCACCTCGGCCAGCCCGCGGTCCACCTCGACCGGGACGCCAAGAAGGTGGTCCTCGGCGACGGCACGGCGCTGCCCTACGACAAGCTGCTCCTCGCCACCGGCGCCGAACCGCGCCGGCTCGACATCCCGGGCACCGAGCTGGTCGGGGTGCACCACCTGCGCCGGCTCTCGCACGCGGAGCGGCTGCGCAAGGCGCTGGCCGGCCTGGGCCGGGACAACGGGCACCTGCTGATCGCGGGCGCCGGCTGGATCGGTCTGGAGGTCGCCGCGGCCGCCCGCGGTTACGGGGCCGAGGTCACCGTGATCGAGCCGGCGCCGACCCCGCTGCACGCGGTGCTCGGGCCGGAGGTCGGCCGGCTCTTCGCCGATCTGCACACCGAGCACGGGGTCCGCTTCCACTTCGGGTCCCACCTAACGGAGATCGTCGGGCACGACGGCATGGTGCTGGCGGCCCGTACGGACGACGGGGAGGAGCACCCGGCGCACGCGGTCCTCGCGGCGATCGGGGCCGCCCCGCGGACCGCGCTGGCGGAGACCTCGGGCCTGGCCCTGGTGGACCGGGAGCACGGGGGCGGGATCGCCGTGGACGCCTCGCTGCGCACCTCCGACCCGGACGTCTTCGCGGTCGGCGACGTGGCGGCCGCGCACCACCCGGTGCTGGGGGCCCGGCTGCGGGTGGAGCACTGGGCGAACGCGCTCAACGGGGGTCCGGCCGCCGCCCGGGCGATGCTGGGGCAGGAGGTCTCGTACGACCGGGTTCCGTACTTCTTCTCCGACCAGTACGACGTGGGGCTGGAGTACTCGGGGTACGCCCCGGCGGGCGGCTACGACCAGGTACTGATCCGCGGGGACGCGGGCAAGCGGGAGTTCATCGCCTTCTGGCTCTCGGACGGCCGGGTGCTGGCCGGGATGAACGTGAACGTGTGGGACGTCACCGAGGACATCCAGGCCCTGATCAGGTCGAAGGCGCCCGTGGACCGCGAGAAGCTGGCGGATCCCTCGATTCCGCTCTCGGCCCTGGTTCCGGCGGAGGGGGCCTGACGGGATTGTCTCCGCCCGGCCGTAGACTTCACGCGTGGCAGGACGGATCAACGACGACGACGTGAAGGCGGTACGGGACGCGGTCCCGATCGACGCCGTGGTCTCGGAGTACCTCCAGCTGCGCAACGCGGGCGGCGGCAACCTCAAGGGCCTCTGCCCCTTCCATGACGAGAAGTCCCCGTCCTTCCAGGTCAGCCCCAGCAAGGGCTTCTACCACTGCTTCGGCTGCCAGGCGGGCGGGGACACCCTCGACTTCGTCATGAAGATCGACCACCTCTCCTTCTCGGAGGCGGTGGAACGGCTCGCCGGCCTGGCCGGCATCACCCTGCGGTACGAAGAGGGCGGCTACACCGCCGGCACCAGCGGCCGCGGCGAGCGCATCCGGCTGGTCGAGGCGCACAAGGCCGCGGCCGAGTTCTACATGGACCAGCTCGGCAGCGCCGAAGCGGAGATCGGCCGCAAGTTCCTGGCCGAGCGCGGCTTCGACCAGGCCGCCGCCCAGCACTTCAGCGTCGGCTACAGCCCGGCCGGCTGGGACCACCTGACGCGCTTCCTGCGCGGCAAGGGCTTCAGCGACAAGGAACTGATCACCTCGGGCCTGGCCCAGGACAGCCGCAGCGGAAAGCCCATCGACCGCTTCCGCGGCCGGCTGATGTGGCCCATCCGCGACATCAGCGGCGAGGTCGTCGGCTTCGGCGCGCGCAAGCTGCGCGACGACGACAACGGGCCCAAGTACCTGAACACCCCCGAGACGGCGATCTACAAGAAGTCCCAGGTGCTGTACGGCATCGACCTGGCCAAGAAGGAGATCGCCAAGACCTCCCGGGCCGTCGTGGTCGAGGGCTACACCGACGTCATGGCCTGCCACATGGCCGGGGTCACCACCGCGATCGCCACCTGCGGCACCGCCTTCGGCGGCGACCACATCAAGATCCTGCGCCGGCTGCTCATGGACAACGCGACCGCCGAGGTGATCTTCACCTTCGACGGGGACGCGGCCGGGCAGAAGGCCGCGCTGCGCGCCTTCGAGGACGACCAGAAGTTCGCCGCGGAGACCTCCATCACCATCGCCCCGGGCGGCATGGACCCCTGCGACCTGCGCCTGGCCAAGGGCGACGCGGCCGTGGCGGACCTGGTCGAGGCCCGCACCCCGCTGTTCGAGTTCGCGCTGAAGCACATCGTGGCCCGGCACAACCTGGAGAACCCGGCGGGGCGGGCGGCAGCCCTGGAGGAAGCCGCCCCGATCATCAAGAAGATCAAGAACGTCGCGATCCAGCACGAATCCGCGGTCCAGCTGGCGGGCATGCTCGGCATGCGTGACGAGCAGTTCGTGGTCAAGCGCATCGCCCAGCTCGACCGCTGGGCCCGGGAGCGCGGCAACCAGCCCCAGCAGCAGCGCCGGGGGCAGTCCGGCGGTTCCGGTGGCTCCGGTCACTCCGGCCGCTCGTACGAGGACATCCCGGCGCCCTCCGCCTCACCCTCGGGCCCCGCGCTGAACCTGCGCAGCCCCGCGCACATCACCGAGCGCGAGCTGCTCAAGCTGGCGCTCCAGCGCCCCGCCCTGGTCTCCCCCGCCTTCGACGCGTACGGGATGGACGAGTTCACCGCCCCGCCTTACGCGGCCGTCCGCCAGGCCATCCTGGACGCCGGCGGCGCTTCGCTCGGCACCGAGGACTACCTGACCCGGGTCCGGGACGCCGCGCCGAACGACACCGTCCGCGCGCTGGTCACCGAGCTCGTCGTCGAGGCCATCCACGCGAAGACCGTGGACGAGGTCTACGCCGGGGTCCAGCTGGTCCAGGTCAGGCTCCGCGCGGTCGACCGCCGGGTGCACGAGATCCAGGGCACCCTGGCGCGCCTGGGCCACCAGGACGCCCCGGAGCAGCTGGCGGCGGTCCAGGAAGAGCTGTGGGTGCTCCAGCAGTACGGCCAGCGGCTGCGCAACCGCGGCGCGGAAGGCCTGTAGGGCCCGTAGGCCCGAAGGGTGCTCCCTAGCGGCGCAGCCAGTCGCCGCCCGGGATGGGGGTGCCGGAGCGGGCGAGGTGGTGGGCCAGGGGCGGGGCGGCCAGGTAGACCCAGGCGCGGACCGGGGTGCCGTCGGGGCGCAGGGCCTCGCGGGCGGTGCGGTCGTAGATGTTGGCGGGGTGTCCGGGGCCCGCGTACTCCTCCAGCAGGTCGAGCGCCACGAGGAGTTCCCCGTAGGCCCCGGGGGCCGGGGTGATCAGCTCTCCGGCTATCGCGGAGCCGGGGCGGTCCACGGCGTACGGGTATCCGGGGCCCTCGTACAGGGCCGCGTCCGGGAGGCGGGCGGGCTCCTCGGCGGCCGTGCGGCCGCGCAGGAACAGGTCGTGGTTGACCTCTCCGGGGCGCAGGGTCCCGTAGACGAAGAACGGGAGCTCCTCGCCCCGCGGAATCGTTCCTTCGCCCTGGCCCTCCGGCCGATCGGCCGATGTCATGCGGACCTCCCTCGATCCAGACTGAGCTGCTGACCGGTCTCCCACCGACCTCGGGCCGGGGCCCAAAGTCCCGACTTCGGCCACGGAAGCCCGCCTACGCACCGCTGTTACACGACCGCCCGGTCCCTGTGACCGACGCCGTCTACCGTCAGTCTGCCTCCCGCACCCCGCCCTCCCCCTCCCCCTCCCCCCACCACCCGACGGTTCCGCCTTCCATGACTCGACCGACCCTCCGCAGCATCGCCGCAGCCGCCCTGCTCTGCACCGGCCTCGGCGGCTGCGCCGCACCCGGGGGCCTCGGACCCGGCGAGGTCGCACCGCCCGTGTCCGCCCAGCCCCGGCCGAAGCCGCTCTGGCCCTCGTGGACCGAGTCCCCGAGCTCCGGCGGTACGGCGGTGGCCGGCCGGGTGCCGCCGCCGCGGCCGCTCGACGGTGCCCCCGCGGTGGGGCCGGAAGGGATCGAGAAGGTCGACGTGATGGCCGTGGTCCGTGCGGACAAGGCGATGAAGCGCTTCGGCGAGGGGAAGCAGATCCAGGAGCCCGGCAAGGCCGGGCTGCGGCCGGCCCGGTACGCGGACCTGACGGGCGACGGACACCACGAGCTGATCGTCGCCGCCGACACCCAGACCGGGCGTTCGGTGCTGAGCGTCTACACCGCGGCCGACGGGAAGATCGTTCCGATCCTGTTCACCAGCGGCCGGCGGATGAGCGCCGAGACCGTGGGCACCGACCTGCTGGTCCGCACCACCGACGACGACGGATCCGCGCACGACATCCGCTACCACTGGGACGGCCAGCGGATGAGCGTGCTCAGCGACGAGCACAAGTTCGGCAACGCCATCTCCGCACCGAGCTCCCGCGCCTGCCCGGCCTCGCTGCCGACCGTCTCCGAAGCGCCCGCACCCACGAACCGGGGCGGCCGGTGAAGCGCTTCCTGCTCCGCAGCCGACGCCTCCTGCACTCCCTCGGCCTGCGCTGGAAGATCGCCGTCCTGCTCGCCGCCGGCTGCTCCCTCGTCGCGCTCACCATCGGCGTCCTGATCCACGAGGCCCGCTCCGACCAGGTGGCCGACGCGGCGCGCAAGAGCGCCCTCGCGCAGCTCGTCCGGGTGCGCCAGGTGTACGAGCTCACGGGCCAGCTCGACTTCGACAAGGTCGGGGAGGCCGACGCGCGCCTCGACTGCCCGGGCCTGCCGGAACCCCTGCGGCAGGCCGCCCTGGCCGGGCAGCGCACCACCTACCTCGACCTGCACGGCCCCCACCCGGCGGTGTGGGCGGCCCGGCCGGTCGGCGGCGACCAAGTGCTCTCCGTACGGCAGTCGCTGGCGGAGGAGCAGTCGGAACTGTGGGAACTGGACCAGAAGTTGATGGCCTTCGGGGTGGTCGTCGTCACCCTCGCGGCGATCGGCGGGGCGGCGCTGGCCAGCCGGCTGAGCAAGGACCTGCGGTCCGCGGCCGAGACGGCCCGGCGGATCAGCACGGGCGAACTGGACGCACGGATAGGCCCGTCGGGCGTGCCGGGGACGCGGAACGAGGTGGCCGAACTGTCCGCTGCGGTCGACACGATGGCGGCGAGCCTGCAGCGGCGGCTGGTGGCGGAGCAGCGGTTCACGGCGGACGTGGCGCACGAGCTGCGGACCCCGCTGACCGGTCTGCACACCGCCGCCGAACTGCTCCCTCCGGGGCGGCCCACGGAGCTGGTACGGGACCGGGTCGCGGCCCTGTGCAGTCTGACGGAGGACCTCCTGGAGGTGGCCCGGCTGGACGGGGACCGGGAGGTGGCCCAGCTGGACGTCCACGCCCTGGGGCCGCTGGTGGAGGCCGTCACCCGGCGCTCGGGGGTGGAGGCGCAGGTCCTGGGCGCCGCCGACGGCACGGCCCGCGTCCGCACGGACGTCCGGAGGCTGGAGCGGATCCTGACGAACCTGCTGGTCAACGCCCGCAGGCACGGCGGGGGCCCGATCACCGTGACGGTGGCCGGGAACACGGTGACCGTACGGGACCGGGGCCCGGGCTTCCCCGAGGCGCTGCTGCGGGACGGCCCGCAGCGGTTCCTGACGGGCGCGACGGAACGCGGCCAGGGCACGGGCCTGGGCCTGACCATCGCCCTGGGCCAGGCCCACGTCATCGGCGCCCGCCTCGCCCTGACGAACCCCGCCCCCACCGGGGCCGCGGCCACGCTAACCCTCCCTCCGGCCTGACCCGGCTCGGGCCTGACCCGACCCGGGGCCGAGCCCGACGCCACCCGCACCCCACCAGCCCCGCCGGCGTTTGAGGCGCGGGGTCCGGGGCGGCGCCCCGGGAAACGGTGAAAGGGTGGGGCGGGGACGGCTCCGCGCAGCGGCGACCCGCACCCGCGAGACCACCGTCACCCGGACGGGGTGGGGCCCCACAAATGCCCTCTCACCACACCCCACCTGCGAGAACACCCCGCCATCCCATCCCCCAGACGCTAATCTGACACCACATCAGCAGGCGCCCACCCGGCCGCCCGGGTTACCTCGGAGACACGACCCCGTGTCCACAGGAGACCCGCCATGCGCCGACGCACCGCCCACGTGCTCACCGCCACCGCGCTGACCGCCGTCGCGTTCGCCGGACCGGTGGCCGGCGCGGTCGCCGCCGCGGACCTGGGCATGACGGGCTTCGGCATGACGGGCTTCGCGGCCGGCGACTTCGCCCCGCTGGAGATCTGGCCCAAGTCCGCCGCCCCCGGCACCACCGTCACGGTGAACACGAAGGCATGCGGTCCCGGCAGCCACGCCGAGGGCGACGCCACCACCGTCGGGGGCGGCCGCTTCAAGCTGGCCCCGGGCACCCACAAGGAGGTGGTCGTGGGACAGTTCCAGGTCGCCCGCGGAGCCCACCCCGGCACCCACTCGATCGGCGCCACCTGCGCGAACGGCAAGTTCGCCACCGGCGACCTGATCGTCACCGAGCACGACCGGGCCCCCCAGGGCCACGTGCGCACCGGGGTGGGCGGTGGCACGACCACCACCACCGACCCCGCCAAGATCGCGGCGGGAGCGGCAGTGCTGGCCGCCACCGCCGTCGGCGGTACCTGGTTCCTGCGTCGCCGGGCGAGCGGCACGCGGAACTGACGGACGCCCACCGCGGCTCCGGCCGCGGTCCGACCGGTACCGTCCCCCGTCGCCCGCCCCGCGAGGTCCCCCCCCCGTTCGCGGGGCCGGGCGACGGCCAGTCACCACGTTCGCACTCGCGTCACGTCACGTCACCAAGCCGAGGGGGCCGCATGGAGGCAGAGGCACGCCGCGCCCGCGCCCGCGCCGGTGGGCTCGTCGCGCTCGCCACCTGCATCGGCGTCTGGCTCATCGGCAGCGGCTCGGGCGAGCCCGTCCGGCCTCCGCTGCCCTCCCCCGGTGAGGCGCTGAGCGCCCAGGCCCGCTTCCCCGGGGCCATCGCCGCACTCCCCGGCTCCCCTCCCACCCGGATCCGGATCCCGTCCATCCGGGTGGACGCCCCGCTCACCGGGCTCGGGCTGCAGGCCGACGGCAGTCTCGAAGTACCGCCGCCCGCCCGCCGGGACCTGGCGGGCTGGTACCGCGAGGGCACCACCCCGGGCGCCACCGGCACCGCCGTGGTCGCCGGGCACGTGGACAACGCCACCGGCCCCGCGGTCTTCTACCACCTCGGTGCGCTGCGCCGCGGCGCCCTGATCGAGATCGCCCGCGCTGACGGACGTACGGCCGTGTTCACCGTCCACGCGGTGGAGGTCTACGACGCCAAGGCCTTCCCCGACTCCCGCGTGTACGGGTCCGCACCGCGCGCCGAGCTCCGTGTCATCACCTGCGGCGGGGGCTTCTCCCCGCGCACCGGCTACCAGGGCAACGTGGTCGTCTTCGCCCACCTGACGGGCACGTACTGAAGGCTTAGCCGGTGCGGACGACGGCCTGGTCGCCGTGGGGGCCGAACAGGTGCAGGATCTCCACCACCTCGCCTTCGGCGGGGCCGAACCAGTGGGGTTCGCCGGTGTCGAACTCGGCGACCTCGCCGGGGCGCAGGGTGAGGCTCCGCTCGCCGATGACGAGGTGGAGCTCGCCGGCGAGCACGTAGAGCCACTCGTAGCCGGCGTGGGTCACCAGTTTCGGCTCCCGGTACGCGAGCACCTGCTTGAAGACCTGGACCCGGCCGGGGTACGTCGTCAGGGGGACCAGGATGCTCCCGTCCCTGCGGCGGGGCTTCAGGTGGACGCGCGCGTCGCCGGTGACCGGGGCCGCCACGAGCTGGTCGAGGGCGACGCGGTGGGTTCGCGCGAGCGGGATGAGCAGTTCGAGGGTCGGACGCCGCTTGCCCGACTCCAGGCGGGAGAGCGTGCTCACGGAGATCCCGGCAGCTTGGGAGAGGGCTTCCAGGGTGAGGCCGCGCTCGCGCCGCAGCGCCCGCAGGCGCGGGCCGATGGCGTCGAGGGTCCGCGTGAGTTCGGCGCGTTCCGCGTCTTCGGCGTGACCGGTGTGTTCCGCGCGATCCGCGCGATCGGCGTGTTCGGCGTCCCTGTCCATGGGGTCATTTTGCGGTATCGGCAAATTTCCTGGGCCGCGGCAGCCGCCCGGTCCGAGCATGGGCCGACATCCGAAGCCGGCGGCCGACAGGCCGTCGCGGACCCGAGGCGGACCCATGACCACGATGATCCCGGCCGGGGCGGCCACAGGGCCGGCCCTCGGCGCGCGCCGGCGGTGGACGGTACTGGCCGTCTGCGCGCTGAGCATGTTCCTCATCGGAGTGGACACCACCATCGTCAACGTGGGCCTGCCCGCGATCGGACGGGGCCTGGGGACGGACACCCGCGGTCTGGAGTGGGTCGTGGACGCCTACACCCTGGTCCTCGCCAGCCTCCTCATCGCCTCCGGCGCCCTCGCGGACCGCTTCGGACGCCGCCGGGTGTTCCGGTGCGGACTGGCCGTCTTCGGTCTCGCCTCCCTCGCCTGCGCCCTCGCTCCGTCGCTCGGCCTCCTCGTCGCGGCGCGGGCCGTCCAGGGGGTCGGGGCCTCGATGCTGAGCCCGGTGGCCCTGGCGATCGTGGTCAACGCGATGCCCGACCCGCGGGAGCGGGCCCGGGCCATCGGCATATGGGCCTCGGTCTTCGGGCTCAGCATGGCCGCGGGTCCGGTCATCGGCGGGTCCCTCATCGCGGCGTTCGGCTGGCGGTCGGTGTTCTGGATCAACGCCCCGGTGGTCGTCGGCGCGCTCGTCCTGGTGGCGGTGTTCGTGCCGGAGTCCCGCGGACAGCGGGCCCGGCGGCTCGACCTGCCCGGCCAGCTGCTCCTCACGACGGCCCTGTGCGTCTCGGTCGGCGTCCTGATCGAAGGCCCCCGCATCGGCTGGGCCTCCCCCGCCGCCCTGGCCTGCTACGCCGTCGCCGCGGCGGCCTCGGCCGCCTTCGCCCGGGTCGAGCTCCGCCGGCCCGAGCCCCTGATCGACCTCCGGCTGTTCCGGCGGCCGCCGTTCGCCTCGGCGGTTCTGGGCGCGGTGGCGGTGTTCGCCGCGCTGAGCGTGAGCCTGCTGCTCACCACCTTGTACCTGCAGGACGCCCGCGGCTGGACCCCGCTCGCGGCCGGTGCCGCGACCCTGCCCCTGGCGCTCGGGGCCACCGTGTGCGCGCCCTGGTCGGGGAGTCTGACGGGGCGCCTCGGGCCGCGGCGGCCGCTCCTCCTCGCGGGCGGGTTCACCGCGGCGGGCGGGCTCTGCATGGTGGCCATGGGCCCGGCTCCGGACACGAGCGTGCCGCTGCTCCTGTCGGCCTACCTGCTCATCGGCATCGGGTTCGGCTTCGCCAACGCCCCGCTGACGCACACCGCGGTCGGCGGACTCCCGCCGTCCCGCGCCGGTGTGGCCGGGGCCGTCACCTCCACCGCGCGCCAGGTCGGATCGGCGGTGGGCATCGCCGTCGCGGGGGCCCTGGCGGCGGGCGTCGCCCCGGACGGCCTCGCCCGGGCGTCCCGGCCGGGCTGGCTGCTCGTGACGGCCTGCGGACTGTCCCTCTTCGCGGTGGCCCGGGCCTCCCGCCAGGACCGGGCGCCCAAGGCCCGGTCCGGCAGCGGGACGGCTCCTTGACGACCGCCTCGCAGGCCACGGGGCCCGCCCCGGTCTGCGGTCTAGTACGCCGGCGCGTACCAGCGGCGGTGGACGTACGGCTCGACGCACAGGACCGCGGCGCCGGCCACGGCTCCCACCAGGAGCGAGGTCCAGCCGCCCCCGGCGACGAGCGCACCGGCGCAGGCGGCGGCCACGACCAGGGGCCGGGCCAGGGTCAGCGGGCCGAGGCCGACGACCACGGCGAGGGTGCTGGCCCGGAACGGCAGCGCGAGGTAGGCGGCGAGGGAGAACAGGACGGCGAGGGCGTAGGCCCCGAGCGGGACGAGGAAGCCGACCCCGCCGTCGGCCAGGGCCCCGTACGCCCGGTCGGGGTCCTCGGCGAGCAGCAGGACGGCGCCGGCCGTGAAGGCGGGGGCGAGCAGCAGGACGGCGCCGACCGACAGCCCGCGCAGGGCCGCATGCACGACGGCACGGTGCTTGCGGATCCGGGCGTCCCGGCCGGCGTAGGCACGGAAGCCGCTGAACGCCGCGTCGACGAGGCCGAGGGCGGCGAGCGCCCAGGCCGGGTTCATCGCGCGGCCCCGGTCCCGGCGGTGGCGGACCAGGCCGCGGCGTCGTGCCCGGGCGGTCCGCCGCGGGTCAGCTGCTCCGCGCCCACGAGCCGGCGGGAGGCCCGGCCGAGGGCCTGGCGCAGCGGGTCCTCCAGGTAGGGCCGGATGCCCAGGACCGGGCGCAGGGTGGTGCAGAAGGGGTTGGACAGGCCGCGGGGTTCGTAGAGCAGCGGCCGGATGCCCGGTACGGTCGCCGCGCGCAGCAGGGTTTCGTCCGAGTGGGCGCGCCGGGCGGAGGCGACCCCGTCGTGGCGGCCGAGCGGGTGGCGCATGCGGGCGCGGTGGAACATCCAGGCGCCCACGGGTGCCAGCCGGGTGGCGGCGATGTCGAAGTGGCAGAAGGCGAGTGCCTGGGAGTCGGCCTGGGCCTCGAAGAACTCCGCGAGCGCGGGGCCGCGGAAGTGGTGCAGCACTCCGGTGGAGACGTAGACGGTGGCGACTTCCGGCAGGTCGAAGGCGTTGCCGTGGACGAACCGGCAGTCGAGGCCTTCGGCGCGGGCCAGCCGGTCCGCCTCGGCGACGAGCGCGGCGTCGAGGTCGACGCCGATCAGCTCGACGTTGGGACCCAGGGCGCCGGTGGACGCCAGCCAGCGGACGAGGTAGCCGAGCCCGGATCCGATGTCGACCAGGCGGAACCGGCCGCGGCGGCCCGCGATCTCGCGGATGGCCTCGAACAGCGGGTCCAGTACGTCCACCAGCCGTTCCCCGACGCGCAGCTCCTCGCTGAGCCGCTGCAGCTCGGTGTGGACGCCGATCATCAGCCGGTCCACGGCGAGCGGGTCGAGCACGTCGTCCGGGCCGGCCGGCAGTGCGGCGACGATCCGGGCCGCGCGCGGATCTCCGGCCTCGTCGAGCCGACGGACCACATCACCCCGGCGCACCGGCAGCCGCGCCCCGCTGAGCGGATCGGTGACGGTGATCAGGTCGGATATCTCAAGGTGGGGCACACTCGCAACTTTATCCCCCGCGGGCCGGTCCACCGCAGGTCAGCCCCATTGTTCGAGGCCCAGTTTGACCACCAGGGCTCCGACGACCGTCAGGAGGACCCCGCGGACGAAGCCGCTGCCCTTCTTCAGTGCCATCCGGGCACCGATCATGGCGCCGGCCAGGTTGAACACGGCCATCAGTGCGGCCAGTTGCCACAGCACCATGCCCTGGTAGGCGAACATGGCGAGCGCCCCGGCGTTGGTGCACACGTTGACGATCTTCGCCGTGGCGGAGGCCGTGACCAGGTCGAGGTGGAGGAGAGCCGTCAGCGCGAGGACCAGGAAGGTGCCGGTGCCGGGGCCGATGAGCCCGTCGTAGAAGCCGATGCCGAGGCCGGCCAGCGCGATGGTCAGCAGCACGCGCCGACGGCTCACGGGGGAAGCACCGGGAGCGGTGCCGAAGGCGGGGCGGAAGAGGACGAAGCCCGCGACGACCACCAGGACGGCCATGATCAGCGGGCGCAGCGCGTCCTTGCTGATGCCGCCGGCCAGGGCGGCCCCGCCCATCGAACCGGCGAGCGCGGCCAGACCGATGCGGACGGCGAGCTTCACGTCCACCGGGGTCTTGCGCAGGTACGACACGGCCGCGCCCGAGGTCCCGACGATGGCCACGGCCTTGTTGGTGCCGAGGACGGTGGCGGGGTGGGCGTTCGGCAGGCCGAGGAGCAGGGCGGGCAGGAGCAGCAGCCCGCCGCCGCCCACGACGGCGTCGATCCAGCCGGCGGCGGCCGCGGCCACGCACAGCACGATGATCATGGTTGTCGATATGTCAGGCACGGCCCGACCCTATGGAGCAGATGGCTGCACCGGCCATCAATCCCCGGAAACTTGCGCAAAGGTTGAGCTTCGCCCGGCCGGAGCCCGGTCCGGGGCCACGGGAGCCGACGGGTCCACCACCACCGTCAGCACGCTCGCGGCCACCACACTGACCAGCCCGAGCCCGGCCGCGAGCCGCCTGCCCGGCGGCACGGAACCCAGCGCACCCAACACCGCCCGCACGGGTGAGGCACGAGGCCTACGATGCCGAGCCGCGGCCACGGGAACGAACCCCGCCCCCGCCGCCCGCTCCGCGACCAAACCCAGCCCCTCCGGCGTTTGAGGAGCGGGGTCTGGGGCGGAGCCCCAGCTGGGGGTCCCCCCGGACGGAGTCTGGGGGATGGGCGAAGGGCGGGTAGGGGACGAGCCCCGCGCAGCGGCAAGCGATACGGGCAGGGTGACGTGCAACGGGTGACGCACGGGGCGGCGGCCTCTCGGGTGCGGGTACAGGGGCGGGGGCGGAATCGGGCGCGGGCTCAGAGTCCGAAGCACTCCGCATGGATCCGCCCCACCGGCACCCCGGCCCGCACCAGCGCGGCCTGCGTGGCGTCCGCCATCCCGCGCGGCCCGCACAGGTACACGTCGTGCTCGGCCAGCCCCGGCACCAGCGCGGCCAGCGCCTGCGGAGCCAGCGGATCGAAGGCGGCGCCCGACGGCCCGAGCAGGTAGTGCAGCCCGGCCTGCCGTTCGGCGGCGATGGCCTCCAGCTCGGAGCGCAGGACGAGATGCTCCTCGGCGCCCGCCCGGTAGAGCAGGGTGATGTCCCCCGGCCCGCCGGGCAGCGTCTCGAACAGCGCCCGCATCGGGGTGATCCCGACCCCGCCGGCGATCAGCAGCACCTTGGTCCGGGTCCGCCGGGCCGCGGTGAGCGCCCCGAAGGGCCCGGTGGCGAGGACCCGGGTGCCGGGACGCAGCCGGCGGATCCGGCGGGAGTGGCCGCCGAGGGCCTTCACGGTGATGCGCAGGGTGTTCCCGCGGACCGGCGCCGACAGGGAGAACGGCAGCGCGGTGTGCCACAGCCTGCGTTGGAGGAACCGCCAGCGCAGGAACTGCCCCGGCTCCGCGCGCAGCTCCGCGAGGTGTTCCCCGTAGACGAGGACGGAGACCACCCCGGGCCCCTCCACGCGGACCTCGGCGACGCGCAGCGCGTGCCGCAGGGCCTGGCGTACGGGGACCACGGCCCGGTACCAGAGCAGCAGGACGGCGACCACGGCGTGGGCGAGGGCCCAGAACCAGGCGACGAGGGCCAGGTCGGGCCCGGCGAGCTGGTGCCCGAAGGCGAGCGCGGCGGCGAGGTACGTCAGGAGGTGGACCCCGCGCCAGGTTTCGTGGCTGACCCGGCGGCGTACGGAACGGGCGGAGGTGATGCCGACGGCGACCAGGAGGACGGTCCCGGCCGCCGCGGCGGCCAGGGCCGGGTATCCGAGCAGCTCCCGGACCGCCGAGAGCACGTCGACCCCCTCGTGCACGGCGTAGCCGCAGAGCGCGAAGAGCGCGTGCCCGAAACAGAGCAGCAGGACGTGGCGGCCGCCCAGCGCGTGCCAGCGGGCGAGCCGGGCCGCGCCCACCCCGTGCTCGACGGCGGGGACCCGGGCCATGAGGAAGAGCAGGACGAGCACCCCGTACCCGGCGAGCAGGCCGGACAGGTGCGCGGCGGTCGCGAACAGCGCGTCGAGCCGGGCCGAGGGACGCACCTGGGCGGCCCACAGCAGGGCGACGGTCCCCGCCCCGCCGAGCATCCCGCCCTTGACCCGAACCGCCATGTCTCGCTCTCGCATGCGGCCACGCTACGGGCGCCCGGACGGCCCTCCCGGCCTCCCGGTGATCCTTAAGGCGGCCTTGAGGAACGCCTCACGGACGCTTAACCCGCGCGCTGAGGTCGGCGTTCCGTCAGGGAAACAACGGCGATGCCGTGGGGAAACAGCGGCCGCGCACTCTCGTGTCATGACCTCGGAACAGCAACGCGTGGTGGTGATCGGCGGCGGCCTCGCGGGCCTGCGGCTCGCCGCCCGGCTGGGCGGGGACGTGCGCGTCCTCGGCGAGGAGGAGCACGTCCCCTACAACCGGGTCCTCCTGGCGGAGGTCCTGGCCGGCCGGTACGCGCCGGAGGTGACGGCCCTCCCGGCCCCCGGCCCGGCGCTGCGCCGGGGCGTGCGGGCGGTACGGATCGACCGGGCGGAGCAGGTGGTGCACTGCGACGACGGAACGGTCGAGCGGTACGGCACCCTGGTCCTGGCCACGGGGTCGAACCCAGTGCTCCCTCCCCTCCGCGGCCTGTTCGAACCCGAAGGCCGGGAACTCCCCGCCGGGGTGCACGCGTTCCGCACCATGGACGACTGCCTGGCCCTGTCGGCGGCCGTACGTCCCGGCGTGCGCGCGGTGGTGATCGGCGGCGGCCTCCTCGGCGTCTCGGCGGCCCGCGCCCTGGCCGAGCGGGGCGCGCAGGTGGTCCTCGCCCAACAGGGCGAGCGCCTGATGGAACGCCAGCTGGACACCGAGGCCTCGGCGCTCCTGCACGAGCACCTGACCGCCATGGGCGTGGAGATCCACACGGAATGCCGCGTCCGCGGCCTGTCGACGACCCCGCACCCTGCCGGCCGCACCAGCCAAGATCCAGCCCCTCCGGCGTTTGAGGAGAGGGTCCGGGCAGAGCCCGGAACGCCCCGCAGGGTCCCCGTCCCCACCCAAGGCCCCCGCCAGGTGACCGGAGTCGAGCTCGCCGACGGCTACCGCCTCGACGCCGACCTCGTCGTCCTCGCCTGCGGCGTCCGCCCCCGCACAGGACTCGCCCTGGCCGCCGGCCTCGACGTCCGCAGGGGCATCCTCGTCGACGACGAGCTGCGCACCAGCGACCCCCGCATCCACGCCGTCGGCGACTGCGCCGAGCACGCGGGCCGGGTGTACGGCCTGGCCGGCCCGGCCCTCGAACAGGCCGACGCCCTCGCCGGAGTCCTCCTCGGCACCGGCAAGGGGCTCACGGCGGATCCCGCCTACAACGGGACCCGCGCCCTGACCCGCCTCACCCTCACCGCCGGCGGTGACCGGCCCCTCGACCTCGCCGCCTTCGGCGAGACCACCGCGCTCCCCGGCGACGACGTGGTCCGGCTCACCGACGCCACCCGCCGCACCTACCGCAAGGTCGTCATCCGCGGCGACCGGCTCGTCGGCGGGGTCCTGCTCGGCGAACTCTCCAGCGTGGGCGCCCTCGCCCGCAGCTGGGAGGACGGCGCGCCCCTCACCGACCGGCACGGTCTCACCGACCTGCACCACCTGCTCACCGACGACGGAGGCTCCTGATCATGGCCGCAGCCACGCCCCATCCCGCCCCGGCCACCGCCCAGGCCACCGCCACCACCCCCGGAACCCGGCCCGCCCTCGTGCTCATCGGCCACGGCATGGTCGGCCAGCGCTACCTGGAGGCGCTCGCCGAACTCGGCGCCACCGCCACGCACCGGATCACCGTGCTCTGCGAGGAGCCGCGGCCCGCCTACGACCGCGTGCACCTGACCTCGTACTTCTCCGGCAGCACCCCCGAGGACCTCTCCCTCACCCCCGCCTCCTTCATGGAGGAGCACGGGATCGCCCTGCACCTCGACGACCCCGCCGAGAGCATCGACCGCGACGCCCGCACCGTCACCGCCCGCTCGGGGCAGGTGTTCCCGTACGACGTGCTCGTGCTCGCGACCGGCAGCTACCCCTTCGTGCCGCCCGTCCCCGGCAAGGACGCCCCGGGCTGTTTCGTCTACCGCACCATCGAGGACCTCCTCGCGATCGAGGAGTACGCCAAGACCCGGACCACCGGCGCCGTGGTCGGCGGCGGCCTGCTCGGGCTGGAGGCCGCCGGCGCGCTCAAGGGTCTCGGACTGGCGACCCGCGTCGTGGAGTTCGCGCCCCGGCTGATGCCCGTCCAGGTCGACGAGGGCGGCGGCGCGGCCCTGCTGCGCACCATCGAGAACATGGGGCTCACCGTCCACACGGGCGTCGGCACCCAGGAGGTCCTCACCGGCGAGGACGGCTCGGTCAGCGGCATGAAGCTGTCCGACGGCTCCAGCGTCGACACCGACCTGGTCGTCTTCTCCGCCGGTGTCCGCCCCCGCGACCAGCTCGCCCGCGACAGCGGCCTGACCGTCGGCGAACGCGGCGGCATCTCCGTCGACTCCCGCTGCCGCACCTCCGACCCGCACGTCTACGCCATCGGCGAGTGCGCGCTCGCCTCCGACGGCCGCGTCTACGGCCTGGTCGCCCCCGGATACGAGATGGCGGAGACGGCCGCGGCCGACCTGCTGGGCCGCGAGAAGGAGTTCACCGGCGCCGACCTCTCCACCAAGCTCAAGCTCCTCGGCGTGGACGTGGCCTCCTTCGGCGACGCCCACGGCGCCACCGCCGGCAGCCTCGACGTCGTCTACTCCGACTCCCGCTCCGGCGTCTACAAGAAGGTGGTCGTCTCCTCCGAGGGCGTGCTGCTCGGCGGCGTCCTGGTCGGCGACGCCGACTCCTACGGCCTGCTCCGCCCGCTCACCGGCTCCGTACCGCCCGTCACCCCCGAGCAGCTGGTGCTGCCCGCCGGGGCCGGCGCACCCGTCGCGCTGGGCCCGGCCTCGCTCCCGGACGGCGCGGTGATCTGCTCCTGCCACAACGTCACCAAGAAGGCGATCACCGCCCACACCACGGTGCCCGAGGTCAAGAAGTGCACCAAGGCGGGCACCGGCTGCGGGAGCTGCCTCAAGGTGATCGGCCAGCTGATGCCGCCGGCCGCCGACAAGGGGCTCTGCAACTGCTTCTCCTTCACCCGCGCCGAGCTCTACGAGATCGTCCGCACCCTGCGCGTGACCTCGTACGAGAAGCTCCTCGACAGCCACGGCCGCGAGGAGGCGCGCGGCGGCGAGGGCTGCGAGGTCTGCAAGCCCACCGTCGGTTCGATCATCGCCTCGCTCGCCCCCACCCTCGGTGCGAGCGGCTACGTCCTGGACGGGGAGCAGGCCGCCCTCCAGGACACCAACGACCACTTCCTCGCCAACATGCAGCGCAACGGCTCGTACTCGGTGGTCCCGCGCATCCCCGGGGGCGAGATCACCCCCGACAAGCTGATCGTGATCGGCGAGGTGGCCCGCGACTTCGGCCTCTACACGAAGATCACCGGCGGGCAGCGCATCGACCTCTTCGGCGCCGCCATCGACCAGCTCCCCCTCATCTGGGCCCGACTCGTCGAGGCCGGCTTCGAGTCCGGGCACGCGTACGGCAAGGCCCTGCGGACCGTGAAGTCCTGCGTGGGCCAGACCTGGTGCCGCTACGGGGTCCAGGACTCGGTACGGATGGCCATCGACCTGGAGCTGCGCTACCGGGGCCTGCGCGCCCCCCACAAGCTGAAGTCGGCGGTCTCCGGCTGCGCCCGCGAGTGCGCGGAGGCGCAGAGCAAGGACTTCGGGATCATCGCGACGGCGAGCGGCTGGAACCTCTACGTCGGCGGCAACGGCGGGGCCACCCCGCGCCACGCCGACCTGCTGGCACAGGACCTGTCCGACGCCGAACTGATCCGGCTCATCGACCGGTTCCTGATGTTCTACATCCGCACCGCCGACCGGCTGGAGCGGACCTCCACCTGGCTGGACCGGCTGGAGGGCGGCCTCGACCACCTGCGGGACGTCATCGTGCACGACTCGCTCGGGCTGTGCGCGGAGCTGGAGTCGCTGATGGCCGACCACGTGGCGCACTACCGCGACGAATGGGCCGAGACCCTGGACGACCCGGAGCGGCTGCGCCGGTTCGTGTCCTTCGTCAACGCCCCCGGCGCACCCGACCCGAGCGTGAAGTTCGTCCCCGAGCGCGGCCAGGTCAAGCCCGACCTGACCGTTCTGACCCTGGAGCCCCTGGGAGGCACCCGATGACCGTGGAACTGCAGGTGGCGGAGGGATGGCTCACCGTGTGCGAGCTGTCGGCGCTGATCCCCGGGCGCGGGGTGGCGGCGCTGCTGCCCGACGGGAGCCAGGCCGCCGTGTTCGTCGACCGCGCGGGACGCCCGTACGCCATCGGGAACCAGGACCCCTTCACCGGGGCGCAGGTGCTCTCGCGCGGGCTGGTCGGCTCGGCCGCGGGACGGGCCTTCGTGGCCTCGCCGCTGCTCAAGCAGCGCTTCGACCTGGAGTCGGGGCACTGCCTGGACGACGAGGAGGTGGCGGTCCGTACGTACCCGGTGCGGACCGCCGCGACCTCCGGCTGAGGACCGGCCGGCTCAGGCCTGGACGATCGACGGGTCCATCCACATGATCTCCCAGGTGTGCCCGTCGAGGTCGTCGAAGGCGCGGCCGTACATGACCCCGTGGTCCTGGGCGGGGCGGGGCTCGGTGGCCCCGGCCGCCAGGGCCCCGTCGACGAGCTCGTCGACCGCGTCGCGGCTCTCGGCGCTCAGACACAGCAGCACCTCGGAGGTCTTGGTCGCGTCGGCGATCGCCTTGTGGGTGAAGTCCTTGTACCGGGCCTCGGTCAGGAACATCGCCACGATCGAGTCGGTGATGGGCATCGAGGCGCAGTTCTCGTCGGTGAACTGGGCGTTGTAGCTGTAACCGAGCTTGCTCCAGAAGGTCTTGGTGGCCTCAAGGTCCTTGACCGGCAGGTTGACGAAGATCATGGTGGAGGACATCGGGGTCTCTCTTCTCTCGGCGCGTTCCGTTGCTGTCGAGAGGTAGACCGGGGGGCCTCGGGAAACTCATCGCTGCCGGCGAAGTTTTTTCGGATTTTCTTCGCAGCGCTACGAACCCGCAGGTCAGGCCGTCATCGAGCGCAGCTCCAGGGCCGCCAGCGGTACGAAGCCCAGCCCGTCGGCACTCTCCAGGGAGGCCTCGGCGCCGGCCAGCCGCTTGTGCAGGGTCAGCGCGATCCGCTCGCCCTGGGCCTTGGCCCGCTCCGCGTTCGGCCCCCGGTGCAGTCCGTCGATCGTGGCCCGCCACAGCTGCACCCAGCGGCCGAAGTCCTCGGCGGTCATCGCGCGGGCCGACTGGAGGGCCTCGTGCGGGGCGAAGGCGTCGCGCCGGTAGTCGGCGCTGCGGAAGAGGGCCCGCTCCCAGAAGTCGGTGATCCGGGGCAGGTGCACGTCGAGGTCGGTACCGGCGATCTCCGTGAAGAAGGGCCCGATCCGCGGATCGGCGAAGGCCGCCGTGTAGAAGCGGCGCAGCACGACGTCGAGATCGGCCCGGCCGGTGATGTCGGCGGCGGCAGGGGCGGCGGCAGTGTGGTCCATCACTCCACCATCCTCCCGCACCGGCCCCCTCCCCAGGGCAGAAAGTCCTGCATTAAGCCGTCCCGAGCCGCTTCGATACGGCACGGACGGCTCTTCGATTTCCGGGAAAACCCCCCGGGCGGATTGACCTCGTTCCGGTCGCTCCCGCGTCATATGGAATTGACGTCACGTCAACTCGACGGTTCTAAGTTCCTCGACGCGTGCGTGACTCCCCGCCCGACCGGGCGCGGAGCCTCTCCTCCCACAGGAGTGACCGTGGAACGTCGTACCTTCCTTCGCGGAGCCGTCATCGGCTCCTCCGCCGCCGCCTTCGGCGGCACGCTGATGCACGGCGCGGCCTACGCGGCCCCCGCCCAGCCCGGCGCCGGACCCTACGGGGCGCTCGGCGCCGCCGACGCCAACGGCATCATGCTGCCCGCCGGCTTCAGCAGCCGGGTGATCGCGCGCTCCGGCCAGACCGTCGGCGGCACCTCGTACACCTGGCACAGCGCCCCCGACGGCGGCGCCTGTTTCGCCGACGGCACGGGCTGGATCTACGTGTCGAACTCGGAGATCAACCCCTCCGGCGGTGCGAGCGCGGTGAAGTTCAACTCCTCCGGCTCCATCACCGGCGCCTACCGGATCCTCTCCAACACCCGCCAGAACTGCGCGGGCGGCAAGACCCCGTGGAACACCTGGCTGTCCTGCGAGGAGGTCAGCCTCGGCTACGTCTACGAGACCGACCCCTACGGCGTGAACGCGGCCGTGCAGCGCCCCGCGATGGGCCGCTTCAAGCACGAGGCGGCCGCCGCCGACCCGGTGCGCCAGGTCATCTACCTGACCGAGGACGAGACCAGCGGCTGCTTCTACCGCTTCATCCCCACCACCTGGGGCAACCTCTCCTCCGGCACCCTCCAGGTCCTCAAGGCCGGCACGGCCACCTCCGGCTCCTTCACCTGGGCCAACGTCCCGGACCCGGACGGCTCGCCGACCACCACGCGGACCCAGGTCTCGGGCTCGAAGAAGTTCAACGGCGGCGAGGGCTGCCACTACGCCAACGACACCGTGTGGTTCACGACCAAGGGCGACAACCGGGTCTGGCAGCTCAACCTCGCGAACAGCACCTACGAGCTGGCCTACGACGACTCCCTGGTCCCCGGCGGCAACGCCCCCCTGACGGGCGTCGACAACGTCACGGGTTCCTCGTACGGCGACCTGTACGTCGCCGAGGACGGCGGCAACCTGGAGATCTGCGTGATCACCCCGGACGACGTGGTCGCCCCCTTCCTCCGGGTCACCGGCCAGTCCTCCTCGGAGATCACCGGCCCCGCCTTCTCCCCCGCCGGCAACCGCCTCTACTTCAGCAGCCAGCGCGGCACGAGCGGCAGCTCGACGGGCGGCATCACGTACGAGGTCACGGGCCCGTTCCGGACCTGATCACAGCCCGCGGCAGGCCCAGATCCAGCTCCGGCAGGCCCAAATCCAGCTCCGGCGCGGCCAAATCCAGCCCCGCCGGCGTTTGAGGCGCGGGGTGCCGGGGGCGGAGCCCCCGGCAACGGCGCCGCACCGCACCGGCAACCGCACCCCGACGGGTCACGAACCCGCCGGGGTGCGGCGCGTCACGACACCACGGCCCCACCCTTGAGCAGCGCAGCGCCGAGCGGCGTCACCGTGTGCAGCACGGCGTTGCCCCGCCGCAGCGTGGTGACCAGCCCGGCCTCCCGCATGACCCCCGCGTGCTGGCTCGCGGAGGCCAGCGAGACCCCGGCCCGGCGCGCCAGCTCGCTCGTGGTGGCCCCGTCGCCGATCGCCTGGAGCACCACCGACCGGGTGTGCCCGACGAGCTTGCCCAGGGTGTGCTGGCGGTGCCGGCGCCGCTCCTCCGCCGGCCGGGCCGCCTCGCCGCCGGCCTGGGCCGAGGAGGACTCGGCCGCCGCCGGATACACCAGCACGGGCGCCAGCTCCGGATCGTGCAGGGTCACCGCCGTGCGCCGGCAGAAGAAGGAGGGCTGGAGCAGCAGCCCGCGCCCCCGTAGCCGTACGTCCCGGTCCACGGGGTAGTCGCACTCCAGCACCGGAGCCCGCCACCGCAGCATCGGCGGCAGCGAGGCCAGCAGCTCGTCCGCTCCGCCGTCGAGCAGCGCCCGCCCCCGCGCGGCCCGCTCGGCCTCGATCTGCGCCTGGATGTGGCTCCAGTACGGCTCCACGGCCGCCCGGTGGTACCCGCGCAGCTCCCCCAGCAGCCGGGGCAGATGCGCGGTGTCCCCCTCCATGAAGTCCCGCAGGCGCCGGGGGACCAGGGTCTCCGGGCCGCGGTACGCGCTCCCGCCGGCCGCCGCAGGCATCCCGAAGGCCGCGGCCATGCCGGAGCCGGCCTCCACGCCCCGGCCGAGCAGGACGAGCTCGCGGCGCAGCCGCTCGGGGCGGATCCCGCGGAGGGCGTCGAGGCCCACGTCCCACCCGTACTGCCCCTCCGTGGGGGTCAGGAAATCGGGGAAATACCCGCGGCTCGGTATCAGTGCACCGAGAAGTCGTGTTTCACCATTCAACCTGGTGCGTGTTTCCGCACGCCAATCGCCGAAGAGGCGGGTATCCCGCCGGTCTCGTAAACGGTGAAAACTCAGAATCGTTTCCCACAACGCATCGGGACGCCCTGCCATCCTTACGCGCGCGAGGTCCACTCCAGTGAAATGGATACGCAGCACCCGAACCCCCACCTGTGCAACCGCAATCCCCCCGCCCCTCGAGTATGCACGCCGTCACACGTGGTCACCATGGCCTTTCAGCCACAGTTGAAACCCCTTTCGGCGAAGGTGTGACAACCGAAATCCTGTACTCCGCCGGGCACACTCCGGCGCGACCGAAACGCTCCGCGAAGGCCGTGGGGGGCTTTGCGGGGCCTGGCGGTCGGTCGCACCGGGAAGCGCCGACGTGTCCGGCGGATTGGCGACAGGCGGTGGACGGGTGGGGATCCGTCCACCGCCTGTTGCCGTTAAGGCATCTGGAACAACATTGAACCAATACTGAGCCCCGGGAACACCGGGGAACGCCGCCCGGCAACAGCGGGGAACGCCCTCGAACGCCGGGGAAGGCCGGGGAACGCCGGGGAAATAGACGCGCCTGCCACCGGACGTCAGGGAACCCGGGGGCAGGCGCGGTCAGTGGGGGCCCCTGCAGCGGGGCCGTGGAGGGGTCAGCGGCTGTCGCTGCCCTTCGCGTCGGCGGCGGCGCGGCCGGCCTCCAGGCGCGCGACCGGGATCCGGAACGGCGAGCAGGAGACGTAGTCCAGACCGACCTCGTGGAAGAAGTGGACGGACTCGGGGTCGCCGCCGTGCTCTCCGCAGACGCCGAGCTTGAGGTCGGGGCGGGTGGCCCGGCCGGCCTCGACGGCGCTGCGGACCAGCGTGCCGACGCCGTCGCGGTCGATGGTCTCGAAGGGAGAGACCCCGAAGATGCCCTTCTCCAGGTAGGCGGTGAAGAAGCTGGCCTCGACGTCGTCGCGGGAGAAGCCCCACACGGTCTGGGTCAGGTCGTTCGTGCCGAAGGAGAAGAACTGCGCGGCCTCGGCGATCTGGCCGGCCGTGAGGGCGGCGCGGGGCAGCTCGATCATGGTGCCGATGGTCAGCTTGAGGTCGGTGCCGGTGGCGGCCTCCACCTCGGCGATGACCGCGTCGGCCTCCTCGCGGACGATCTCCAGCTCCTGGACGGTGCCCACGAGCGGGACCATGATCTCGGCGCGCGGGTCGCCCTTGGCGTTCTTGCGCTCGGCCGCGGCCTCGGCGATCGCCCGGACCTGCATCTTGAACAGGCCGGGGATGACCAGGCCGAGGCGGACGCCGCGCAGACCCAGCATCGGGTTCTGCTCGTGCAGCTTGTGCACGGCCTGGAGCAGGCGCAGGTCGTTCTCGTTGGCGTCCTTGCGGGACTCGGCGAGGGCGACGCGCACCGACAGCTCGGTGATGTCGGGCAGGAACTCGTGCAGCGGCGGGTCGAGCAGGCGGACGGTGACGGGCAGCCCGTCCATCGCCTCGAACAGCTCGACGAAGTCCTTCTTCTGCAGCGGCAGGAGGGCACTGAGTGCCTCCTCGCGCTCGTCGTCGGTGTCCGCGAGGATCAGTCGCTCCACCAGTTCGCGGCGCTCGCCGAGGAACATGTGCTCGGTGCGGCACAGGCCGATGCCCTGGGCGCCGAAGCGGCGGGCGCGCAGTGCGTCCTCGGCGTTGTCGGCGTTGGCGCGCACGCGCAGGCGGCGGACGCGGTCCGCGTAGGCCATGATCCGGTGCACGGCGGCGACGAGCTCGTCGGCGTCGTCGGCGCCGGCGTGCATGCGGCCCTCGAAGTACTCGACGACCGGGGACGGTACGACGGGTACCTCACCGAGGTAGACCTTGCCGGTGGAGCCGTCGATGGAGACGACGTCGCCCTCTTCGACGACCGTTCCGCCGACCGTCATGCGGCGGCGCTTGGTGTCGACTTCCAGGTCCTCGGCGCCGCAGACGCAGGTCTTGCCCATGCCGCGGGCGACGACGGCCGCGTGCGAGGTCTTGCCGCCGCGCGAGGTCAGGATGCCCTCGGAGGCGATCATGCCGTCCAGGTCGTCGGGGTTGGTCTCGCGGCGGATCAGGATGACCTTCTCGCCGGAGCGGGACCACTTGACGGCCGTGTAGGAGTCGAAGACGGCCTTGCCGACGGCCGCGCCCGGGGAGGCGGCGATGCCGCGGCCCAGCAGGGTGGTCTTGGCGCCCTCGTCGAAGCGCGGGAACATCAGCTGCGCGAGCTGGGCGCCGTTGACGCGCTGGAGGGCCTCGGCCTCGTCGATGAGGCCCTGGTCGACGAGCTGGGTGGCGATGCGGAAGGCGGCGCCGGCGGTGCGCTTGCCGACGCGGGTCTGGAGCATCCACAGCTGGCCGCGCTCGATGGTGAACTCGATGTCGCAGAGATCCTTGTAGTGGGTCTCCAGCGTCGTCATGATCGTCATGAGCTGGTCGTACGAGACCTTGTCGATGGTCTCCAGGTCCGCGAGCGGCACGGTGTTGCGGATGCCCGCGACCACGTCCTCGCCCTGGGCGTTCTGGAGGTAGTCGCCGTAGACGCCCGCGTGGCCGGTGGCCGGGTCGCGGGTGAAGGCGACGCCGGTGCCCGAGTCGGGGCCCAGGTTGCCGAAGACCATGGAGCAGATGTTGACCGCGGTGCCCAGGTCGCTCGGGATGCGCTCCTGGCGGCGGTAGAGCTTGGCGCGGTCGGTGTTCCACGAGTTGAAGACCGCTTCGACGGCGAGGTCGAGCTGCTCGCGGGCGTCCTGCGGGAACTCGCGGCCGGCCTGCTTGGCGACGATCTTCTTGAAGCGGGTGACCAGCTTCTTGAGGTCGGCGGCGTCGAGGTCGGTGTCGACGGTGACCTTCTTGGCGGCCTTGGCCTCGTCGAGGGCTTCCTCGAAGAGCTCGCCGTCCACGTCCAGGACGGTCTTGCCGAACATCTGGATCAGGCGGCGGTACGAGTCCCACGCGAAGCGCTCGTTGCCGGCCTGGGTGGCGAGACCGGCGACGGACTCGTCGGAGAGGCCGATGTTGAGGACCGTGTCCATCATGCCCGGCATGGAGAACTTCGCGCCGGAACGCACGGAGACCAGCAGCGGGTCGTCCGACTGGCCGAGCTTCTTGCCCATCTTCGCCTCGAGGGCGGCGAGGTGCGCGCTGACCTCTTCGCGCAGCTCGGCCGGGGCCTCGCCGCTGTCGAGGTAGACCTTGCAGGCCTCGGTGGTGATGGTGAAGCCGGGAGGGACCGGCAGACCCAGGTTGGTCATCTCGGCGAGGTTGGCACCCTTGCCGCCGAGAAGGTCCTTGAGGTCGCGGTTGCCCTCCGTGAAGTCGTAGACGAACTTCTGATCTTTGTTTTCCGACACGGGTCTCGACTCCTCGAGGCTCGGTGGCTGCCCTGACGGCCAGGAACATACCCAGATCGAAGGCTTATGGGTACGTCCACTTGGCGGTCATGTGGCCGTAACCACCTGGGTGCCAGCCAATCGAATGTAACTGGCGAGTAGCCGAAACATACGAAGAGCCTTCAGTTCCCGAAGGATGGGATGCTCACTGAGGCCTGTTTCCGCTCCGATGAGCGATCATCGATACATTTGCGTTCAATACTTGAACGAACAAAGGGTGGCACCCAGTGCCACCCTTTGAAAGTCTTACCCGTGACCATTGCGCTCATCTGAGCGAAACCTCACCCATGCGTGGCGTATGTCACGCCACCCACGGCACGTTTTGCCACCCGATTCTCAGCCTCCGGACGTGTCCAGTTCGGCTTCCTCGCTCACGCCCGCGCAGTCGTACGGATCCTTCAACCAGCCCTCGGGCAGGACAACCCGGTTGTTTCCGGACGTACGGCCCCGCGGACCGTCCGCGCTGTCCGGCCAGGGCTGGTCCAAGTCCAGCTCGCTCAGATGAGCGTCCAGCTCGGCCAGGGAGGAGGTGACGGCGAGCTTCTGCCGCATCTCCGAGCCCACCGAGAAGCCCTTGGTGTACCAGGCCACGTGCTTACGGAAGTCGATCACCCCGCGCGCCTCGTCGCCGATCCACTCCCCCAGCAGCTGGGCGTGGCGGAGCATGGTCTGCCCGACCTCCCGCAGCGTCGGCTTGTGGAAGTCCTCCGGGCGCCCCTCGAAGGCCGCGACCAGGTCGTTGAACAGCCACGGCCGCCCCAGGCAGCCGCGTCCCACGACCACCCCGTCGCAGCCGGTCTCGCGGACCATCCGCAGCGCGTCCTCGGCACACCAGATGTCGCCGTTGCCGAGCACCGGGATCTCCGGCACGTGCTCCTTGAGCCGTGCGATGGCATCCCAGTCGGCGGTGCCGCCGTAGTGCTGGGCGGTGGTGCGGCCGTGCAGGGCTATGGCGGTGATGCCCTCCTCGACGGCGATCCGGCCGGCGTCGAGGTAGGTGAGGTGGTCGTCGTTGATGCCCTTGCGCATCTTCATCGTCACCGGCAGGTCACCGGCGCCCGCGACGGCCTCGCGCAGGATCGCGCGCAGCAGGTTGCGCTTGTACGGCAGGGCCGAGCCGCCACCCTTGCGGGTGACCTTGGGCACCGGGCAGCCGAAGTTGAGGTCGATGTGGTCGGCGCGGTCCTCTTCGACGATCATGCGGACCGCCTTGCCGACCGTCGCGGGGTCGACTCCGTACAGCTGGATCGAGCGGGGCTTCTCGGTCTCGTCGAAGTGGATCAGCTGCATGGTCTTCTCGTTGCGCTCGACCAGGGCCCGGGTCGTGATCATCTCGCTCACGAACAGCCCCTTGCCGCCCGAGAACTCGCGGCACAGCGTACGGAACGGGGCATTGGTGATGCCGGCCATCGGCGCGAGCACCACCGGGGGCTGCACGGTGTGCGGGCCGATCGCGAGAGGCGGGGGGAGCGTGGTCATCCCCCCATTGTGGCTCAGCCGTGCCGTTGATCGCATGTCGTTAGTTAGGCGTACTATCGGCATCATGGACGAGTTGACCCAGCGGCGGCGCCTGCTGATCCTGACGATCTGCTGCATGAGCCTGCTCATCGTCAGTCTCGACAACACCGTCCTGAACGTCGCCCTCCCCTCCATGCGCCGCGATCTGGACGCCTCCGTGGCCGGCATGCAGTGGACGATCGACGCGTACACGCTGGTCCTGGCCTCGCTCCTGATGCTGGCGGGCTCCACCGCGGACCGGATCGGCCGCCGCAAGGTCTTCATCGCCGGTGTCGTGCTCTTCACCGCCGGCTCGGTGCTCTGCTCGCTCGCGCCGAGCCTGGGCTGGCTGATCGCCTTCCGGATGATCCAGGCCGTCGGCGGCTCGATGCTCAACCCGGTCGCCATGTCGATCATCACCAACACCTTCACCGAACCGCGCGAGCGCGCCCGTGCCATCGGCGTCTGGGGGGCGGTCGTCGGCATCTCCATGGCCGCCGGCCCGCTGATCGGCGGCCTGCTCGTGGACTCGGTCGGCTGGCGGTCGATCTTCTGGATCAACCTCCCCGTCGGCATCGTCGCCCTCGTACTGACCCTGCGCTACATCCCGGAGTCCCGGGCCGACCACCCGCGCCGCCCGGACCCGGTCGGGCAGCTGCTGGTCATGGGGCTGCTCGGCTCGGTCACGTTCGGGATCATCGAGGCCCCCGCCGCGGGACTGCGCTCCCCGCTGATCCTGGGCTGCGCGCTCGTCGCCGTCCTGTCCCTGGCCGGGCTGCTGGCCTACGAGTCCCGGCGCGCGGAGCCCCTGATCGACCCGCGGTTCTTCCGCAGCGCCCCCTTCAGCGGGGCCACGGTGATCGCGGTCAGCGCCTTCGCCGCGCTGTCCGGGTTCCTGTTCCTGAACACCCTGTACCTCCAGGACGTACGGGGCCTCGACGCCCTGGACGCCGGCCTGTACATGCTGCCCATGGCGGCCTTCGCCTTCCTCTGCGCCCCCGTGTCGGGACGGCTCGTCGCCACCCGGGGACCGCGGCTCCCGCTGCTGGTCGCGGGCGTGACCATGGGGGCGAGCGGGCTGCTGTTCGCGGCGTTCTCGGCCGAGAACTCGACGCCGATGCTGTTCTGCGGGTACGTGCTCTTCGGCATCGGGTTCGGCCTGGTCAACGCGCCGATCACGAACACCGCCGTCTCCGGGATGCCCCGCGCCCAGGCCGGCGTGGCCGCCGCGGTGGCCTCCACCAGCAGGCAGACCGGCGGGGCGCTGGGCGTGGCGATCGTGGGCGCGGTCCTGGCCGCCGGGATGGCCGGCGGATCCGGTTCCGCCGCCGCGTTCACGGCCGCGGCCCGGCCCGCCTGGTGGATCATCACGGCGTGCGGACTGCTCGTCCTGTGCGTCGGCTTCGCCACCAGTGGCGGCTGGGCCCGGGAGACGGCCCTGCGCACGGCCCGCGCCCTGGAGCCGCAGTCCGGCTCCGCGCGTACGGACGCCGCACCGCGGCGCTGAGGCGGGGCGCCCGCGCCTCCTGGTCCGCGCCTCCTGGCCGGTGTCCCCTCGCCGGCGCGCTACTCGTCGCAGGCGAAGTCGTCGCCGTGCGAGTCGATCCGGTCGAGCAGGCCGCGCAGCGCTTCCTGGTCCCGGTCCGAGAGCCGGGCGAACAGTCCGACTTCCACCGCGTCGAGGGCCGCGTTCGTCTTCGCGAGGGCCGTGGTGCCGGCGTCGGTGATGGCCACGTTGTGGCGGCGGCGGTCGGCCGGGTCCCGGCGGCGCTCGACGAGTCCGTCGCCCTCGAGGTCGTTGAGGATCCCGACGAGCACGCTCGGATCCACCTCCAGCCGCTCCGCCAGCGCGCGCTGGCCGACCGGGCCACCGTCCAGGTACGTCAGGGTCATCGCGTGGCGCGGGGTGAGTCCGGCGGCGCTGAGCGCCTTCTTCATGCGGGTCTGAGTGACCGATCCGTGCCAGGCCAGCAGCATGCCCAGCCGCTGCGGCGGGTGCGTGGGGTCCTGAGGCGCCGTCATGTCCACATCGTAACAACCGGGAAATGATTGCGCCCTGCCGATCGTTGATGGTATTCAATGGTTCTACATCGCCGATCGTTGGAGCCCGCCATGTTCATCGCCTATGCCGTCGTCGCCGGACTGCTCGCGCTCACGCTCGCCGCGTCCGCGACCTTCACACTCCAGCGCAACCCCGCGATCACCGAGAGCATGAGGAAGGTCGGGGTGCCCGATTCCTGGCTCCCCCGGCTGGCCACCCTCAAGGCGGCCGGCGCGATAGGCCTGGTCGCGGGCCTGTGGCTGACCCCGCTGGGCATCGCCGCCGCCATCGGCGTGACCCTCTACTTCCTCGGCGCGATCCTCACCCACGTGCGCGCGAAGGACTACGACTTCGCCCCCGCGGCCGTCCTCGCCCTGGTCGCGGTCGCCGCCCTGGTCCTGCGCGCGGCGGCCTGACGCACCCTGCGCCGCAGCCCCTGCCCCGGCCTCCTGGACACTTATTCTTCGCGCAGATAGTCTGCGCGAAGAATGTCTACCAGGAGGCCCCCATGTGGGAGTACGAGCACGGCATCGAGACCACCGCCGCACCCGAGGCGATCTGGGCCCTGTGGGCCGACGTCGAGAACTGGGGCACCTGGAACGCCGACATCGAGGAGATCGAGCTCCGGGGCCCCTTCGCGGCGGGCGCGGAGATCACCATGACCCCGGCCGGCCAGGACCCGGTGGAACTGCTCGTCACCGAGGCCGTCGAGGGCGAGATGTTCGTCGACGAGGCGCGCTTCGGCGGCCTGGTCCTGCGGACCGCCCATCGGATCGAGCGGCTCGGCCCGGCGCTCGACCCGGCGCTCAGCCGGGTGGTGTACCGGATGGAGATCAGCGGCGAGGGCGCCGCCGAGGCGGGCCCGGAGATCGGGCCGGCCATCACGGCCGACTGGCCCGAGACCATGGCCGCGCTGGTCCGGACGGCCCAGGGCTGATGGCCCTGACCCCCGGCGAGAGCCCCGGTTTCCTCCTCTGGCACGCCACCCTGCGCTGGCAGCGGAGCATCGCCGCGGCACTGGGCCCCCTGGGCCTGACCCACGTGCAGTTCGTCCTCCTCGCCTGTGCCTGGTGGCTCAACGAGCAGGGCGAGCAGCCCAACCAGCAGGCGCTGGCGCGCCAGGCGGGCACCGACGTGAAGATGACCTCCCAGGTGGTGCGCACCCTGGAACAGAAGGGGCTCCTCGCCCGCGAGGTCGATCCGGCGGACACCCGCGCCAAGCGGCTGCGGGTCACCGCGGCCGGGGCCGAGCTGGCGCCGCGGGCGATCGCCGCCGTCGAGGGGGTCGACGAGGAGTTCTTCCGGCCGGTCGCCCGAGGGGACGCCGTCACCCTGCTGAGCCGCCTGGCCCACCCCGAATCCTGACGCCGCCTCCTCCCCACCCCTCCCCACCCAGCCCCGTCCGCCTTGCGGGCGGGGCTTCCTTGCGCGAACGAGTGACAGATATTGAAATCTGTCATCCGTCATGCCATTCTCGTTCCATGACGACGAACCAGAGCACCTCGAAGACCGGCACCGCACAGGCCGGCACCGCACAGGCCGCCGCCCGCACCCTCGGCAGCACCGGGCCCGGCGTCTTCCCGCTGGGGCTGGGCTGCATGGGGATGTCCGCCCTCTACGGCGAAGCCGACCGGGCGGAGTCCCTCGCCACCATCCACGCCGCCCTCGACGCCGGGGTCACCCTCCTCGACACGGGCGACTTCTACGGCATGGGGCACAACGAGCTCCTCATCAACGAAGCCCTGCGCACCGCCCCCGTCGCGGCCCGCGACCAGGCACTGACCAGCGTGAAGTTCGGCGCCCTGCGCACGGTCGAGGGCGGCTTCACCGGGTACGACGGGCGGCCGGAGGCCGTCAAGAACTTCCTGGCCTATTCGCTCCAGCGGCTCGGCCGGGACCACATCGACGTCTACCGCATCGCCCGGGTGGACCCCGACGTGCCGATCGAGGAGACCGTCGGCGCGATCGCCGAGGCCGTCACCGCCGGGCACGTCCGGCACATCGGGCTCTCCGAGGTCGGCGCGGACACGCTGCGCCGGGCCGCCGCCGTCGCTCCGATCGCCGACCTCCAGATCGAGTACTCCCTCATCTCCCGCGGCATCGAGGAGGAGATCCTGCCGACCGCCCGCGAGCTCGGCATCGGCGTCACGGCGTACGGCGTCCTGTCCCGCGGCCTGATCAGCGGCCACTTCACCCGCGACCGGGCGCTGGCTCCGGGCGACTTCCGCGGGATGAGCCCGCGCTTCCAGGGCGGGAACCTCGACCGGAACCTCGACCTGGTCGACGCCCTGCGCAAGGTCGCCGACGAGAAGGGCGTCACCGTCGCCCAGACGGCCATCGCCTGGGTGCTCTCCCGGGGCGAGGACATCGTGCCCCTGGTCGGCGCCCGCACCCGCGACCGGCTCGGCGAGGCGCTGGGCGCCCTTCAGGTCACCCTGACCCCCGCCGATCTGGCCGCCATCGAGGACGCGGTCCCGGCCGGTGCGGCCGCCGGCGAGCGGTACCCGGCGGCGCAGATGGCCCACCTGGACAGCGAGCACTGATCCGGCTGTACGGTCGTACTCATGCCACCCGCAGCCGCCGAGCCCCTCACCCCCGAGCGCATCCTCGAAACCACCGAGGAGGTGCTGCGCCGCTTCGGCCCGACCAAGGCGACCGTGGTGGACGTGGCGCGCGCCCTGGGCGTCAGCCACGGCAGCGTGTACCGGCACTTCCCGTCGAAGGCCGCGCTGCGCGAGGCCGTCACGGACCGCTGGCTCGCCAAGAGCGTGGTCATGCTGGAGGAGATCGCCTCGGCCCCGGCCGAGCCCGCCCCCTCCAAGCTGGAGTCGTGGCTGGAGGCGCTGTTCGAGGCCAAGCGCCACAAGGCGGGTGACGACCCTGAGCTGTTCGCGACGTACATCGTGCTGCTGGACGAGAGCAGCGGCGTGGTGGAGCAGCATCTGACCCAGCTGATCGAGCAGCTGTCCCGGATCATCGGCGAGGGGGTCGCGGCGGGATCGCTCAGCGCGCCCGACGTACCGGCCGCCGCGCGCGCGGTGTTCGACGCCACCGGCCGCTTCCACGATCCGCAGTACGCGGCGGACTGGCTCAAGCCGACCATCACCGCGGAGTTCGAGGCGGTCACCGCCCTGGTCATCCGGGGCCTGCGCGCCTGACCCCTGGAACCGGCCGCTCCGGACAGCTTGATCATCATTTGGGGCGGCGGACCCTTGCCGCGCACCCGCCGTGTTCCTACGTTCCCCCTTACCGCACACCGTCAGGTCTGTTCCAGGGGGAACCTTGTCCACTCAGCAAGAACCGGCAGCACCGTCCGGGCCGCCGGCCCGGTCCGGAGCCGCCGCCGCGATCGGCTGGATCCTGACCATCGGGTTCAACGTGGTCGCGCCGATCCTCACGTACAACATGCTCACCGACCGGGGCTGGAGCGAGTTCGCCGCGCTCCTGGTCAGCGGCATCTGGCCGGTGGTCGACTCCGTCGTCCACCTCGCCTGGCGCCGCAAGGTCGACGAGTTCGCCGTGGTCACCCTGGTCTTCCTGGTGATCACCGCTCTCGTCGCGCTGATCGGTACGCACTCGGCGCGCGCCCTGCTCGTCAAGGACTCGGGAGTGACGGGTCTGTTCGGCGCGCTCTGCGTCGCCACCCTGTTCACGCCCCGGCCGCTGATGTTCTACTTCGGCCGCAAGTTCGGGACCGACGGGACCAAGGAAGGCGTGGCGTACTTCAACGGGCTCTGGCAGTACCCCGACTTCCGCAAGGCGATGCGGCGGATGACCACCGTCTGGGGCGTCGCGTACCTGGTGGAGGCCGCGCTGCGGGTGGTGCTGGCGTACACGCTGAGCGTCGACACGATGGTCTGGGTCAGCCCCGTCCTGATCTACGGGTTCCTGGTCTCGCTGATCGTCTGGACCATCCGCTTCTCGAAGCGCAGCCAGGCCGAGGGTGAGGCCAGGGCAGCGGCCGCAGCGGCGGCGGCAGCCGCGGAGACCGGCAGTCCGGCGCCCGCATGACCGGCCCGGAGGACGGCAGTGGCCCGGTGCGCGATGCGCACCGGGCCACTGCCGCATCTGCGGCGCGAACCTAGCAGCCGAGCAGGCGGCTGCCGAGGTAGGTCTGGATCTGGTCCAGGGAGACGCGCTCCTGCTTCATGGTGTCGCGCTCGCGCACGGTCACCGCGTTGTCGTCCAGGGTGTCGAAGTCGACGGTGACGCAGAACGGCGTACCGATCTCGTCCTGGCGACGGTAGCGGCGGCCGATGGCGCCCGCGTCGTCGAACTCGATGTTCCAGAACTTGCGCAGGTCGGCGGCGAGGCCCTTGGCCTTCGGCGACAGCTGCGCGTTGCGGGACAGCGGCAGGACGGCGACCTTGACCGGGGCCAGGCGCGGGTCGAGGCGCATCACGGTGCGCTTCTCCATGACGCCCTTGGCGTTGGGGGCCTCGTCCTCGTTGTACGCGTCGAGCATGAAGGCGAGCATGGCGCGGTTGACGCCGGCCGCCGGCTCGATGACGTACGGGGTGTACTTCTCCTTGGTCTCCTGGTCGAAGTACACGAGCTCCGAGCCGGAGGCGGCGGAGTGGGCCTTGAGGTCGAAGTCGGTGCGGTTGGCCACGCCTTCGAGCTCGGAGAACTCATTGCCACCGAAGTTGAAGCGGTACTCGATGTCGGCGGTGCGCTTCGAGTAGTGGGACAGCTTCTCCTTCGGGTGGTCGTACCAGCGGATGTTCTCCTCGCGGATGCCGAGGTCGCGGTACCAGTTCCACCGCTCCTGCATCCAGTACTCCTGCCACTGCTCGTCCTCGCCCGGCTTGACGAAGAATTCCATCTCCATCTGCTCGAACTCGCGGGTGCGGAAGATGAAGTTGCCGGGGGTGATCTCGTTGCGGAAGGACTTGCCCATCTGCGCGATGCCGAAGGGGGGCTTCTTGCGCGAGGTGGTCATCACGTGGGCGAAGTTGGTGAAGATGCCCTGGGCCGTCTCGGGGCGCAGGTACGCCTTGGAGCCGGTGTCCTGGGTGGGGCCGAGGTGGGTCTCCAGCATGCCGGAGAACTGCTTGGGCTCGGTGAACTGGCCCTTCACGCCGCAGTTGGGGCAGTTGATGTCGGCGAGACCGTTGGCGGGCACGCGGCCGTGCTTGGCCTCGTACGCCTCTTCCAGGTGGTCGGCGCGGTGGCGCTTGTGACAGGAGGTGCACTCGGTCAGCGGGTCCGAGAAGGTGCCGACGTGACCGGAGGCCACCCAGACCTCGGGGGCCAGGATCACGGACGAGTCGAGGCCGACGATGTCCTCACGCCCGGTGACCATCGCCTTCCACCACTGGCGCTTGATGTTCTCCTTGAGCTCGACACCGAGCGGACCGTAATCCCAGGCGGCCTTGGAGCCGCCGTAGATGTCACTGCACGGGAAAACGAAGCCACGGCGCTTGCTCAGGCTGACGATGGTTTCGATCTTGTCGGCGGCCACGGTGCTCTCTTCATTTACGAGGACGAACGGCGAAGCCTCAAGGTTACCGGCGCCCGCACCCCCCCTTTCAAATCGGGACCCCCCTCCCCAGGCCCTCCGCACCCCTCCCACCAGGGTTTTTGACAATCGTTTCCATCTTTGATGAAAATGGATGTCATGAACGTACGACGACGCCTCATACCGACCGCCGCCCTCGCCGGAGCCGTGGCCCTCGCCGCCACGGCTCTCACCGCCTGCTCGGGCACGGCCGGTGCCGCCGGAGCCAAGGACGGCAAGCTCGACGTGATGGCGTCGTTCTATCCGATGCAGTTCCTCGCCGAGCAGATCGGCAAGGACCACGTGAAGGTCGACACCCTCACCAAGCCGGGCGTCGAGCCGCACGACCTGGAGATCACCCCGAAGCAGACCGCGCAGCTCGGCGAGGCCGATGTCGTCCTCTACCTCAAGACGCTGCAGCCCGCCGTCGACAAGGCCGTCGCCCAGTCCGGCGTGAAGAACATCGTCGACGCCGCCACCCTCACCAAGCTGGAGGTGCACGGCACCTCCGGCCACGGCGAAGAGGGTCACGAGCACACCGACGGCGACGAGCACGCCGCCGAGCACGTCGAGGGCGACGGCCACAACCACGGTGAAGCCGGCGAGGACCCGCACGTCTGGCTCGACCCGGTCAAGTACGCGGAGATCGCCAAGGGCGTCGGCGCGGCCCTGGAGAAGTCCGACCCCGGCCACGCGGCGGACTACAAGAAGAACACCGACGAGCTCGTCGCCAAACTGGGCGCGCTCGACACCGAGTTCAAGGACGGCCTGAAGAACACGGCCTCCAAGACCTTCATCACCACCCACTCCGCCTTCGGCTACCTCGCCGAGCGGTACGGCCTCGACCAGGAGGGCATCTCCGGCGTCGACCCCGAGTCCGAGCCCAGCCCGGCCCGGATGAAGGAGCTCCAGACCCTCTCGAAGCAGGACAATGTGTCGACGGTGTTCTTCGAGACCCTGGCCAGCGACAAGACGGCCAAGACCCTCGCGGCCGACACCGGCCTGAAGACCGACGTCCTGGATCCCCTGGAGGGAATCACGGACAAGTCCCAGGGCGCTGACTACTTCGAGGTCATGCGGGCCAACCTGAAGAACCTGCAGAAGGCACTCGGCACCAAGTAATGGCAACAGCAGTAGCGGCATCGGAGGCGCGAGCCATGGAGTCCAAGCCCACCCAGGCCCTGGACCAGCCCGTCATATCCCTGCGCGGGGCCACGGCCTCGCTCGGCTCGCGCCCCGTGCTGCGCGGCATCGACCTCACCGTCCGCAGCGGTGAGGTCGTCGCCCTGCTCGGCGCCAACGGTTCCGGCAAGTCCACGGCCGTCCGCGCCGTGGTCGGCCAGGTCCCGCTGAGCGACGGCGCCCTGTCCCTCTTCGGCACCGACTTCAAGCGCTTCCGCGACTGGTCGCGCATCGGCTACGTGCCCCAGCGCACCACCGCCGCCAGCGGGGTCCCCGCCACCGTCCGCGAGGTCGTCTCCGCCGGCCGGCTCGCCCGGACCCGCTTCGGGTTCCTGCGCAAGGCCGACAAGGCCGCCGTGGAGCGCGCGCTCGACCTGGTCGACATGGGCTCCCACGCCGACGCCTCGGTCAACGCCCTCTCCGGCGGTCAGCACCAGCGGGTGCTCATCGCCCGTGCGCTCGCCGGTGAACCCGAGCTGCTGATCATGGACGAGCCGATGGCCGGCGTGGACCTGGCCAACCAGGAGGTCCTGGCGAACGCCCTGCGCAGCCAGGTGGCCGCCGGCACCACCGTGCTGCTCGTCCTGCACGAGCTGGGCCCGCTGGAGCCGCTCATCGACCGCGCCGTCGTCCTGCGCGACGGCTGCGTCACGCACGACGGCCCGCCCCCGGAGGCCCTGGGCCAGCACGCGCTGCCCGGCCACGACCACGTACACCCCCACTCTGCGCACGACGCCGAGCCGCTCCGGACGGGACTGCTGAGCTGATGGACCTCCTCGACTACGCCTTCATGCAGCGGGCCCTCATCGCCGCCGCCCTCGTCGGCATCACGGCCCCCGCGATCGGCACGTACCTCGTGCAGCGCCGCCAGGCCGTCATGGGCGACGGCATCGGGCACGTGGCGATGACGGGTGTCGCGCTCGGCTTCCTGCTCAACACGAGCCCGGTGTGGATGGCCACCCTCGTCGCGGTCATCGGCGCGGTCGGCATGGAGCTGATCCGCTCCCGCGGCAAGACCAGCGGGGACATCGCGCTGGCCATGCTCTTCTACGGCGGCCTGGCCGGCGGCGTCATGATCATCAACCTGGCTCCGGGCGGCTCGACGGCCAATCTGACCAGCTACCTGTTCGGCTCCATCACCACGGTCTCGGCCGAGGACATCACCGCGGTCGTGGTCCTCGCCCTGTTCGTCGTCGCCGTCACCCTGGGCCTGCGCCGCCAGCTGTTCGCGGTCTGCCAGGACGAGGAGTTCGCCCGGGTCACCGGCCTGCCGGTGCGCTTCCTGAACCTGCTGATGGCCGTCACCGCGGCCGTCACCGTCACCGTCGCGATGCGCATCGTCGGCCTGCTGCTGGTCAGCGCCATGATGGTGATCCCGGTCGCGGCCGCCCAGCGCGTCACTCGCGGGTTCACCGCCACCCTGACGGTGGCCATGGTGATCGGCGTACTGGTCTCGCTGTCCGGCACGGCCGCCACCTACTACATCGACGCACCCTCCGGCGGCACGATCGTGCTGCTCGCCATCGCCGTCTTCATGGTGATGACGGCGGTGTCCACCCCGCTGGCCCGGCGCCGGGCCAGGGCCGCCCGCGCCGCCGAGGAAGTCTGTACGCGGGACGACGTAAAGGTCTGAAGACCTCGGGCGGTCGGCCGCCTGGCACAATGGGCCGCAGCCGAGACGAGGAGGAACCGGTGGCGACTGCGCCTGGCGAGATGAACACCGCGCCAGTACGAGGACGATCCACCCGGCAGCGAGCCGCCGTAGCGGCCGCGCTGGACGAGGTGGACGAGTTCCGCAGTGCCCAGGAACTCCACGACATGCTCAAGCACCGTGGCGATTCCGTGGGCCTGACCACCGTCTACCGCACCCTGCAGTCCCTCGCGGACGCCGGCGAGGTCGACGTGCTGCGCACCAGCGACGGCGAGTCCGTCTACCGGCGCTGCTCCACCGGGGACCACCACCACCACCTGGTCTGCCGCAAGTGCGGCAAGGCCGTCGAGGTGGAGGGCCCGGCGGTGGAGAAGTGGGCCGAGGCCATCGCCGCGGAACACGGCTTCGTGAACGTCGCCCACACGGTGGAGATCTTCGGCACCTGCGCGGACTGCGCGGCCGCCGGCTAGAACCGGCGCAGCTTGCCGTCGAGCAGGGCCCGTACGCGCGCCGCCTCGGCGGGCCCGGACGTGCCCCGCTTGGGCAGCGCCAGGACGGCACGGCCCCGGCGCACGGTCAGTACGAACAGCTCGGGCGTCTCGCAGTACCCGGCCAGGGCCTGCCAGTCGACGGACGAGCGGCCGGGACCGGTGCCCGTGGTGGTGACTCCGGCCTCGCCCAGCACCGTCCGGCAGTCACCGTACGGCTCGACGTCCGCGTAGCTCTGGCGGGCGATCCTGCGCCGTGCCCGTACCGTTCCCGTCACCGCCACGAGGAACACGACGCCGCTCGCGATGCCGGTGATGCCGGGATCGAAGCCGCGCAGCCAGGCGTACACCACCACACCGGCCAGTGCCATCACGGGAGGCAGGACCAGCTCCCGGCGCCCGGGCCAGGTCCCGAAGGTCCAGGCCCGCAGCGCCGTGCGGTAGTCGTCGTGCGTCGGCCTGTAGTCGAGCGCCATCTCCCCGGTGTCCATGCCCTGGAGGCTAACCGGCGGAGGCCGAACCCTCCCCCTGGTTCGGGACCGCGCCGCCGAAGCGGCGGTCGCGCTGGGCGTACTCGTAGCAGGCCGCCCACAGGTCGCGGCGGTCGAAGTCGGGCCACAAGGTGTCCTGGAACACCATCTCGGCGTACGCGCTCTGCCAGATCAGGTAGTTGGAGGTGCGCTGCTCGCCGCTCGGGCGCAGGAAGAGGTCCACGTCCGGCATGTCCGGGTAGTACATGTACTTGGCGAAGGTCTTCTCGTTGACCTTCGACGGGTCCAGCTTCCCCGCCGCCACATCGCGGGCGATGGCCTGCGCCGCGTCCGCGATCTCGGCGCGGCCGCCGTAGTTGACGCAGAAGTAGAGGGTCATCGCGTCGTTGTCGACGGTCTGCTCCTGTGCGACCTGGAGCTCCTGGACGACCGACTTCCACATCTTCGGCATGCGGCCGGTCCAGCGGATGCGGATGCCCAGCTCGTTCATCTCGTCGCGGCGGCGCCGGATGACGTCGCGGTTGAAGTTCATGAGGAAGCGCACCTCGTCGGGCGAGCGCTTCCAGTTCTCCGTCGAGAAGGCGTACAGGGAGAGGTTCTTGACGCCCATCTCCAGGCAGCCCTTGAGCACGTCGAGTACGACACCCTCGCCCACCTTGTGGCCCTCGGTGCGCGGCAGCCCGCGCTCCTTGGCCCAGCGGCCGTTGCCGTCCATGACGATCGCAACGTGGTTGGGGATGAGGTCACCGGGGATCTTCGGCGGACGCTCACCGGAGGGGTGCGGCTCGGGAACCTTGTACTCGCGGCGAGAGCGTCCCAGAATCCCGCGTCGTGCCATGTGCCCAGCTCCTATTTCTCGACGTATCGAAGGGAGCGTAGCCCGCGCTCCAGATGCCAGTGCAAGTAGGCGGATACCAGCCCGCTGCCCTCCCGCACGTGACGCGCCTCGCACGCGTCGGCATGTCCCCAGTCGCCCGTCAGCAGGGCGCTGAGCAGGGCGATGGCCTCCGACGAGGGTACGACGCTGCCGGGAACGCGGCAGTCGCCGCATATGACCCCGCCCGCGGCGACGGAGAAGTGCCGGTTGGGGCCGTGGAGTCCGCACTTCGCGCAGTCGTCGAAGCTGGGCGCGTAGCCGTTGACGGCGAGGGAGCGCAGCAGGAAGGCGTCGAGGATGAGGTTGGGGGCGTGTTCGCCGCGCGAGAGGGTGCGCAGGGCGCCGACGAGCAGGAGGTACTGCTGTACGGCGGGCTCGCCCTCGTGGTCGGTGAACCGCTCGGCGGTCTCCAGCATCGCGGTGCCGGCGGTGTAGCGGGCGTAGTCGGTGACGATGCCGTTGCCGTACGGGGCGATGATCTGGGTCTGCGTGCAGAGCGGCAGGCTGCGGCCGATCAGTTCGCCGCTGCGCGAGAAGAACTGCACGTCGGCGTGGGAGAAAGGTTCCAGCCCGGCGCCGAACTTGGACTTGGTGCGCCGGACGCCGCGGGCGACGGCCCGGACCCGGCCGTGGCCACGGGTCAGGAGCGTGATGATGCGGTCCGCCTCACCCAGCTTCTGGGTGCGCAGCACGATGCCGTCGTCGCGGAACAGACTCATGGACTCCATTGTCCCGTACGCCACCGACAGGACGGACTCCCCGAACCGGCTCCCGAACCGGCTCCCCGAACGGCAGCGTCCCCCGCCGGGCACGAGGCCCGGCGGGGGACACCCCTTGGGAGGATCAGGCGGTCGGCGCCGGGGCGGGCTCGCCCTCGCCCGACTGGGCCGGAATGGCTGCCGTGGGCTCGTCGTCCGCCGCCGCGGCCGCGGCCACCGGGGCGTCGGCCTTCGGGGCCTCGGCCGGGGCGTCGGCCGGGGCGTCGGCCGGGGCGTCGGCCGGGGCGTCGGCCGGGGCGTCGTGCGCACCGTCCTTGCCCAGACCGTTGAAGATCAGGTTCAGGACGATCGCGGCCGTGGCACCGAGCGTCACACCGCTGTTGAGCAGCGAGGAGAGGTCCGCGTCCATGTGGTCCTTGAAGAGGACCGGGACGGTGGCGGGGAGCAGCGCGAAGGCCAGGGAGACACCCACGACGAGCGCGTTCTTCTCCTCCTTGAGGTCGACCTTGGCCAGGGTCTGGATGCCCGCCAGGGCCACCATCGCGAACATCACGGTCGCGGCGCCGCCGAGCACTCCGTGCGGGACCGCGGCGACGATCGCGGCGGCCTTGGGGATCAGGCCGAGCAGGATCATGAAGGCGCCCGCGGCGACGACGACGAAGCGGCTCTTGACCTTGGTCATGCGGACCAGGCCGACGTTCTCGGCGAAGGCCACGTACGGGAAGGAGTTCAGGACACCGCCGAGGGCGGTCGCCGCTCCGTCGGCACGCAGGGCACGGGCCACGGTCTCGCTGTCGATGTCCTTGCCGACGATGTCACCGACGGCGTAGGTGTCACCGGTGGTCTCGACCATGGTGATCAGCATGACGATGAGCATCAGCACGATCGGGAACCACTCGAACTTCGGCGCACCGTAGTAGAACGGGGTGGTGATGCCGATCCAGTCCGAGTTGCTCACGTCGCCGAACTTGGCGTCGCCGAGCAGGAAGGCGACGGCGGTGCCGCCGACGAGGCCGAGCAGGATGGAGATGCTGTTGAGGAACGGCTTGCCGAGCTTCATCAGGATCAGGATGAAGAGCATCGTGCCGCCGGCGTAGGCGAAGTGCTTCGGGTCACCGAAGTCGGGGCTGCCGAGGCCGCCCGCCGCGTCGTTCAGACCGACCGGGATCAGCACGATGCCGAGGACGGTGATCACCGTTCCGGTGACGACCGGCGGGAAGAGCCGCATGATCGTCCGGAAAGCCTTGGGGGGCAGCCAGGCGAAGGCGAAGGTGGCGATGCCGGCCGTGATGACCGCGCCGTAGATGACGAGGAGACCCGCCGTCCCGCCGCCCGCTCCGAGACCGATGGCGATCATCGGGGACACGGCGGTGAAGGTGACGCCCTGGATCAGGGGAAGCCGTGCACCGATCCTGCCGATGCCCCACGCCTGGATGATCGAGGCGATACCGCAGGTGAAGAGGTCGGCATTGATCAGGTAGACCAGTTGCTCGGTGGTGAGCCCGAGGGCGCCACCGACGATGATCGGAACGATCACCGCACCGGCGTAGAACGCGAGTACGTGCTGGAAGCCGTACAGCGCGAGCTTGGGGAGGGGGAGCACCTCGTCGACCGGGTGCGTGCTCTGCTTTCCGGTGGCGGAAAGCGGTGCGGCGACACGTGCCATCTCTGCCTTGCCCTTCAATGAGGTAGGTAACTGAGAGGAAGCTGAAGGAAGCGGGTTGTCCCTGCCGAAGTGGGTCGTTAGCCCGTTGATCCGGCAGGGTTGTCGTTGCGTCCACGTGAATCGAAGCTCCGCGGTGTTACCGGCGGCGTCTCCTCGTGTGACCGGAATTGAACGCCTGTGGGGCCGCTCACAGATATCGTCGACTTCTACAAAATGTTGACCGCGCGGCGTACAGGATCTGGAGATTTCTCCAGTGGCGGAGACCCCCGGTGTCGACTATGGCCAACGCTTCGCGAAATCAGCGCTTCCGGCTGCGCGAACGCGAAGGACGTACGCGGTGACGTGCGGGTCAACACTCCGCAGGCCGTTCTGCCACGCAAAGAAGAAGGCTCCGCTCCGTCCGTCCACCTGGCGGAAACACCCCGTACGGATGGCGCGCCTCCGCGGTTCACGGCACGCGGAAGGATCTCCGAATCGGGGGTGCGAGGCCCGATCGTTACCTCGGATTGTGCCGTTTTCGCCCACACCTTGAGACGCGGCCACGTCCGAAACCACCCGTGCCGCCGAAACGACCGCCTGCGCCGCCGTCTCGCACGCGACCGTCGTCGACGAACTGCGCTCCGACTTCCGCGTCCTCGTCCCGGTCCTCCCCATCGGCGGCCACCGCCTCCCCATGAACCCGGGCGCCGACCTCTCCGCCCACGGGGTCGCGGCTCTCCTCGCCGAGTTCCTCGACCGCCTCGACCTGCACGACGTCACCCTCGTCCAGAACGACGCCGGCATCGCCCAACTCCTCGTGGGCGTGCACGACGAGCGGATCGCACGCCTCGTCCTCGCCTCCTGCGAGGCCCTCGACAACTGCCCGCCGGGCCTCCAGGGCAAGGCCCTGCACACCGCGAGCAAGATCCCCGGAGCGCTCCACCTGCTCCTGCGGTCCTTCCGCTCGCCCTTCCTCGCCGGGATGCGGACCTCCCTCGGCGGCATGGCCAAGCGCCCGATCCCGCACGATCTGGTCCTGCGCTGGTACGGCCCGCTGCTCACCGACCCGGCCATCCGCCGCGACCTCGCCGTGATCCTGCGCGGCACGCGCAAGGACACCTACCTCCGGGCCGCCGACCGGCTGCGCTCCTTCGACCGCCCGGACGCTGATCCCCTTCGACAACCCCCGGGGGCTGCCCCTCGCCCTGCGCCGCTTCATCGCGGCACACCCCGCCCCCGGTGGTGCGGGGCTCCGTCTGAGGCCCGTACGGACCCCTACGGGACCTCGTGCGGTCCCGTACGGGTCCGGGCCCGGACCCCTACGGCGCCCGGACCGCCGACAGCAGCCGCGCGACCTCGTCCGCGTCGATGCGCAGCGCCGAGCCGACGGTCGCCAGCACCTCGCGCTCCGCGGGGATGTACGGGCCGTCCGCCAGGGCGACGCGCGCCCCCTGCAGCAGGATCGATTCGCGGCCCGGACCGGCCAGGTGCGGGGCCAGCGGCTCCAGGGCCTCGTGCAGTTCGATCGAGAGCGCGGCGCCGTAGCAGTCGGGGCCGTCGTAGAGCCCGAGCCGCCCCTCTTCGGCGGCCAGCCCGTCGACGAGGGACTCCAGCTGCTCCTCGGTGCAGTCCTGGAACCCGGCGGACCGTACGGCGCCCACGGCGGCCTCCAGCGCGCTGCGCGAGGTCGTCCCGCCGGCGGCCAGCACGGCCAGCGTCACCGTGTGCACGGCGTCGCGCAGCATCGCGGAGAAGCGGGTGGTGGTGAGGTGGTCCAGGACCTCGGTGGCGAAGCGCTCGCGGCACCCCTGGCACTCGACGACGGGGCCGGCCTGCCCGCGGGGCAGCAGCGGCACGCCGAGCACGGTGAAGCGGCGGCGCCCCGTGCGCCGGCGGTAGTTGCGGTCGCCACCGCAGTCGGGGCAGAAGAACTCCCCGTCCCCCACGGTGCTCCAGGTGGTGCGGATACCCCAGACCATCAGCTTCCGGCCGTCCCCACCCCGAACTGGCAGCACGTCGCACCTCCGTAACCTTCCGGCAACATCGCCGGGTTGGCGTGATGTTAGCCACATCGGTGAGGATGCGTCAGTCGTGTGACAAGACAACATCGCCCGGCCGCCGTACTTGGCCGATCTGCGCCCCTGCCCCCGCCCGGCCCCGCACCCGGCCCCACCTGCGCGCCCGTCGTCCACGGCCGCCCCCCGGCTTCCCTACGCTCGGCCGCATGAACGAGAAGTCCTGTCTGGTCACCGGTGCCGCGAGCGGCATCGGCCGGGCCACGGCCCTGCTGCTGGCCCGCTCCCGGGGCCCGGGTGACCGCGTCCGACGTCAACGGCCCCGGCCTGGAGGCCCTGCGCGCACGGCTGGCCGGTGAGGGGCACGAGATCACCGTGGTGACGGGTGACGTGTCCGATCCCGGGGCCAACCGCGCGATGGTGGAGGCCGCGGTCGGCGCGTACGGGCGGCTCGACGTCGCCGTGGCGAACGCCGGAGTGCTCCCTCTTTCGGATGTACGGGAGACCAGCCCCGAGGACTGGGACCGGGTCATGGCGATCGACGGCCGGGGCATGTTCCTGACCTGCAAGTACGCCATCGAGGCCATGACCGCGCAGCCCACGCCCGGCGGGGCGCTGGTCTGCGTGTCCTCGATCTCGGGGGTGGCCGGCCAGGCCCGCCAGGCCGCGTACGGCCCGGCGAAGTTCGTGGCCTCGGGGCTGACCAAGCACCTGGCGGTGGAGTGGGCGGCGCGGGGGATCCGGGTCAACGCGGTGGCCCCCGGGACCATCCGTACGGAGCGGGTGCTGGCGCTGACGGACGAGCCGGGCGGGCCGGAGTACCTCGAGGAGATCGCGGCTGCCCACCCGATGGGCCGGCTCGGCGAACCGGAGGAGGTCGCCCGCGTCATCGCCTTCCTGGCCTCCGACGCGGCCTCGTTCGTGACGGGCGTCGTCCTGCCGGTGGACGGCGGCTACCTGGCGCGCTGATCGCCGGAGCCGTGCGGAAACGGCGGAACCCCGCCCCTCCCGAAGGGGAGGAGCGGGGTTCCGGTGCGTCCGCGTACGATCAGCGGCCCGCGCGGTTGACGGCGGAGATGACCGCCTTCAGGGAGGCGCGGGTGGTGTTCGCGTCGATGCCGATGCCCCACAGGACGCGGCCGTCGATCGCGCACTCGATGTACGAGGCGGCGACCGCGGAGGCGCCCTCGCTCATCGTGTGCTCGGTGTAGTCCAGCAGGCGGGCGTCGATGCCGATCGCGGCCAGCGCGTCGAAGAAGGCCGAGATCGGGCCGTTGCCGGTGCCGTTCAGCACGGACTCGACGCCGTCCACGACCGCCTCGACGGTCAGCGTGTCGGTGCCGTCCTTGTCGGTGGCGGTCGAGCCGGAGCGCAGCTGGATGCGGCCCCACGGGTTCTCGGGGTTGGGCAGGTACTCGTCCTGGAAGACGTCCCAGATCGCCTTCGGGGTGACCTCGCCGCCCTCGGAGTCGGTCTTGGCCTGGATGATCCGCGAGAACTCGATCTGCATGCGGCGCGGCAGGTCCAGCTTGTGGTCGTTCTTCAGGACGTACGCGATGCCGCCCTTGCCGGACTGCGAGTTGACCCGGATGACCGCCTCGTAGGAGCGGCCGACGTCCTTCGGGTCGATGGGCAGATACGGGACCGCCCACTCGATGTCGTCGACGGTCTTGCCCTGGGCGGCCGCGTCGGCCTCCATGGCGTCGAAGCCCTTCTTGATGGCGTCCTGGTGGGAGCCGGAGAAGGCGGTGTAGACGAGGTCGCCCGCGTAGGGGTGGCGCGGGTGGACTTCCATCTGGTTGCAGTACTCGCTGGTGCGACGGATCTCGTCGATCTGCGAGAAGTCGATCTGCGGGTCGATGCCCTGCGAGAACAGGTTCATGCCCAGCGTGATCAGGTCGACGTTGCCGGTGCGCTCGCCCTGCCCGAACAGGCAGCCCTCGATGCGGTCGGCGCCGGCCATCAGGGCCAGCTCGGCGGCCGCCACGGCGGTGCCGCGGTCGTTGTGCGGGTGCACGGAGATGCAGATGTGCTCGCGGCGGGTCAGGTTGCGGGCCATCCACTCGAAGCGGTCCGCGTGGGTGGAGGGCGTCGAGCGCTCCACGGTGGCGGGCAGGTTCAGGATGATCTCGCGGCCCTCGGACGGCTGCCACACGTCGCAGACGGCCTCGCAGACCTCCAGGGCGAAGTCCAGCTCGGTGTCGGTGAAGATCTCCGGGCTGTACTGGTAGCCGAAGACGGTGTCGGCGCCCAGCAGCTTGTCGGCGTACTCCATGACCAGGCGGGTGCCGTCGACGGCGATCTGCTTGATCTGCTCCTTGGAGCCGCGGAAGACGACCCGGCGGAAGGTGGGCGCGGTCGCGTTGTACAGGTGCACGGTGGCGCGCTTGGCGCCGACCAGCGACTCCACGGTCCGCTCGATCAGGTCCTCGCGGGCCTGGGTCAGTACGGAGATGGTCACGTCGTCCGGGATCGCGCCCTCTTCGATGATGGAGCGCACGAAGTTGAAGTCGGTCTCACCGGAGGACGGGAAGCCGACCTCGATCTCCTTGTAGCCCATGCGCACCAGCAGGTCGAACATCTCGCGCTTGCGGGCGGGGGTCATCGGGTCGATCAGCGACTGGTTGCCGTCGCGCAGGTCCGTGGAGAGCCAGCGGGGCGCCTTGGTGACGCGGGCCTCGGGCCAGGTGCGGTCGGGAATGTCCACCTGCTCGTACGAGCCGTACTTGTGGATGGGCATCCCGGAGGGCTTCTGGGTGTGGGTCGCGTTCGTGATGGGCGTGGGGCGACCGACAAAAGTGTGCTGGCTCATGACGTAGGGCTCCTCGCGTGTCCGCGTGTAGTTCGCTGGGACGGCCGACGGACGGTCGCAAAACCGCAACACCAAACTCCGCGGGGAGGGGGTCGGCCTACGACTACAGGCCCTCGCCGCGGCAGCTAAGGAGAAGCAGCCCGAAACGCATGATGGGCCGAGCCTAACCGAGCCGCCCCGTATTGCGGGGGCTGTTTCAGTATGCAAGACCGGCAGGTCCGTTTTGCACCCTTTGTGAGCTAAGCCTCTTTGCCTCTTGCCCTTCGGGCCCGATGTCCGGTTGATCCGTCAATGTGCCGCGAGCACTTTCAGACGACTTGATGAATCATGGTCGCCCCTAGTGACATCGCGATCACCCACTGCCACATTGCCGGGCATGGATGCCTTCTCCGCTCGCCGTCACCCCGTCTTCTGCACCGTGGTGCCGCCGCACCTCCTCGACAAGATCGCCCGGTCCGAGGACCCCGCCCGGGCCGCCGCCGCGCGGCGGACCCTCGAACTGGACGCCTCCCATCGGGTCCGGCGGCTGATGGCGGTGCTCCCGCCCGCCGTGGAGACACCGTCCGAGACCCCCGCGCGGACCATCTACGACGCGCAGCACAAGACCCGGCTGCCCGGGAAGAAGGTGCGCGGCGAGGGCGAGGAGGCCGGCCAGGACGCCAGCGTCAACCGTGCCTACGCCGGGCTCGGGGCCACCTTCGAGCTCTTCCTCAAGGGCTTCGGCCGCCACTCCATCGACGACGCCGGCCTGCCGCTGGACGCCAGCGTCCACTACGACCGGCTGTACAACAACGCCTTCTGGGACGGCAGCCAGATGGTGTTCGGCGACGGGGACGGGGACCTCTTCCTCGACTTCACCGTGTCCGTGGACGTCATCGGGCACGAGCTGACCCACGGGGTCACCCAGCACACCGCCGACCTGGAGTACTACGGCCAGTCCGGCGCGCTCAACGAGTCCATGTCCGACGTCTTCGGCTCCCTCATCAAGCAGTACTCGCTGGACCAGACCGCCGAGGACGCCGACTGGCTGATCGGCGCCGGACTCCTCGGCCCCTCCGTGGACAGCGGCTTCGCCCTGCGGTCGATGAAGGCGCCCGGGACGGCGTACGAGGACGACGAGCTCGGCAAGGACCCGCAGCCCGCGACCATGGACGACTACGTCCGCACCTCCCGCGACAACGGCGGCGTGCACATCAATTCCGGCATCCCCAACCACGCCTTCTACCTCGTCGCCACCGAGCTCGGCGGCAAGGCCTGGGAGCGGGCCGGGCGGATCTGGTACGACACCCTGACCGGCGGGGAGCTGGGCCCGAAGGCGGACTTCGCCCGGTTCGCCGCCCTGACGACCGCCGCGGCCGTCACCCGGTACGGCGACGGCGGCGCGGAGCACCAGGCGCTGCAGAAGGCGTGGTCGACGGTCGGCCTGGGGTAGGAAGCGTGGGCCGGAGGGCACGGGGTAGAAGGGCGGTCATGCGGATTCAGGTGGTGCGGACGGGCGGCTTCGCGGGGATCGAGCGGCGGGGCGAGGTGGACACCGCCGGCCTGCCCGACGAGGCCGAGTGGCAGGCGCTGGCACAGCTGGCCCTGCGGCCCGGCCTGCCGCGCGATCCGGCGGACCGGATCCGGGACGGTTTCTCGTACCGGATCACGGTGGACGGGCGGACGGTGCTCTGCCAGGACCCGAACCTCTCGGACGCGCAGCGCGCGCTGATCTCGCGGGTCCTTAAAGAGGGTGCCTGACCAGGGAGCAGTTGCTTGGATGGCCGGATGATCACTTCTTCCGGCATCCTGCCCGCGCTCGAGCGCTACTACGACACGGCCCCCCGGGCGGGCGGGGCACGGGCCGAGGACTTCGGCCCGCTGACCCTGTTCGTCCAGGAGGGCGACGGCTGGCCGTACTACGCGCGGCCCGCGCTCGGCGCCGCCTCGGCCGACGGCGTCTCCGTGGCCGACGTGGAGCGGGTGCTGGCCCGGCAGCGGGAGCTGAAGATCCCCGAGGCCTTCGAGTGGGTGGCCGAAACCACCCCCTCCCTGCGGGCCGCCGCGGAGGCCGCGGGGCTGAGCGTCCACGCGCATCCGCTGATGGTCCTCGACCCCGCGGCCGTACGGCTCCCCGCGCATCCGGACGTACGGGTGCTCGGCGCGGCCGACCCGCTGCTGCGCCCGGCCGTGACGGTGCCGATGCTGGCCTTCGCCGCTCCCGGTACGGCGGTGGGCGAGGCGGGCCCGGCGGAGCTCGCGGCGGCGGAGCAGGACCCGGCCTCCGAGGGCCGCCGGATCCGGGTGGCGGGGATGATCGAGTCGGGCCGTACCGCCCTGGCGGCGGCCGTGCGCGACGGCGTGGTCCTGTGCTCCGGCCAGTACGTCCCGGTCGGCGACGTCGCCGAGGTGGTCGGTGTCGGCACCCTCCCCTCGGCCCGCCGCCAGGGCCTGGCCCTCGCGGTGACGGCGGCCCTGGTCGCCGACGCCCTGGCCCGCGGAGCCCGCACGGTCTTCCTCTCGGCGGGCGACGAGGACGTGGCCCGCCTCTACGCCCGCCTCGGCTTCCGCTCCGTGGGCACGGCCCTGATCGCCGACCGGCCGCTGTGATCCGCCGGGGGCGCTGACGGGCCCGGGGCGGCTCCCGCAATTCTGACCCCGTTTTTTTGCGGGAACGGCAAGGGTGCTTGGCCGGCGCGGAGGTCCGGACGGAGCATCGGAGGCGCGGGCACCCGTACCCGTACCGAACGGAAAGAGGCCGCCATGGCGCACGCGCACGACCAGCACTCCCCCGAGACCGGGACCGACTTCGTGGGCGAGGAGTTCTGGGACTCCCGCTACCGCGAGAGCGAGCGGATCTGGAGCGGGGACGCCAACGCCGTGCTGGCCCGGGAGGCCGCCCCGCTCGCTCCCGGCCGGGCCCTGGACCTCGGCTGCGGTGAGGGCGGCGACGCCGTGTGGCTCGCGCGGCAGGGCTGGCACGTCACCGGGACGGACATCTCCGGGGTCGCCCTGGAGCGGGCGGCGGTCCACGCCGCCGAGGCCGGGGTCGCGGACCGGACCGCGTGGGAGCGGCACGACCTCGCGGAGTCCTTCCCGGCCGGGGAGTACGACCTGGTCTCCGCCTGCTTCCTGCACACCTTCGGGGAGTTCCCGCGGGAGCGGATCCTGCGCCGGGCCGCCGCGGCCGTGGCCCCCGGCGGGATCCTGCTCGTCGTCGGACACGCGGGCTGGGCGTCCTGGCAGGAGGACCGCCCGGAGGTGGACTTCCCGACCCCGGACGAGGTACTCGCCCAGCTGGAACTGGAGGCCGGGGCCTGGGAGGTGCTGCTGGCGGAGGAACACGTACGGGTCCAGAACCAGCCTGACGGCCGACCCGGGACCCGTACGGACAATGCTCTGAAGGTGCGGCGGCTTCCGTAGAAGCCTGCTGCTAGAACCCCAGCTTGCGGAGCTGCTTGGGGTCGCGCTGCCAGTCCTTGGCGACCTTCACGTGCAGGTCGAGGAAGACGGGCGTGCCGAGCAGCGCCTCGATGTGCTTGCGCGACTTCATCCCGACCTCCTTCAGGCGGGCGCCCTTCGGGCCGATGATGATGCCCTTCTGGCTCGGCCGCTCGATGTAGAGGTTGGCGTGGATGTCCAGCAGCGGGCGGTCCGCCGGGCGGTTCTCCCGGGGGATCATCTCCTCGACGACCACGGCGATGGAGTGCGGGAGCTCGTCCCGTACGCCCTCCAGCGCGGCCTCGCGGATCAGCTCCGCGACCATCACCATCTCGGGCTCGTCGGTGAGGTCGCCCTCCGGGTAGAGCGGCGGGCTCTTCGGCAGCATCGGCGCGATCAGGTCGGCCAGCAGCTGGACCTGGGTGTCGCCGACCGCCGAGACCGGGACGATCTCGGCCCACTCGAAGCCGAGCTCCTCGGCGAGCTGGTGCACGGCGATGAGCTGCTCGCCCACCACCTTGGACTCGACGAGGTCGGTCTTGGTGATGATGGCGATCTTGGGGGTCTTCTTGATCCCCGCGAGCTCCTTGACGATGAACTTGTCACCGGGGCCGAGCTTCTGGTCCGCGGGCAGGCAGAAGCCGATCACGTCGACCTCGGACCAGGTGGCGCGCACCACGTCGTTCAGCCGCTCGCCGAGCAGCGTGCGCGGCTTGTGGAGGCCGGGCGTGTCGACCAGGACGAGCTGGGCGTCGGGGCGGTGCACGATGCCGCGGACGGTGTGGCGGGTGGTCTGCGGCCTGTTGGAGGTGATCGCGACCTTGGTACCCACGAGCGCGTTGGTCAGGGTCGACTTCCCCGCGTTGGGACGGCCGACGAAGCATGCGAAGCCCGCACGGTGCGGGCTGGTGGTCTCGGGGGAACGATCGCTCATACGGGCCATTCTCCCCGATGCGGCTCCCAGCGCCGACCAGGCCGCCGCCACGAGGGCGAGAGCGGCCGCGAGCAGGCCGTTCAGGGCGGGGTGCGCGGCGTGTCCGGCGGTGGCCCGGGCGGCCGCCCCGTCGGCCCGCGCCACCACCGCGACCTCGGCCCACTCCAGGGCGGGCGCGTCCGCCCAGTGCGCGGTGAGCCGGACCCGCTGGCCGGGCAGCAGCTCGGCGGGCAGGCCGGTGAGGGGGCGGGAGACCAGACCCCGGCCGAGGGCCCCGGAGGCGGTCAGGGTGGCTCGGGGGCGCAGGGTGACGTTGCCGAGGTTGTGGAGCGTGTACGAGATCTCCGCGCCGGCCGCGCCGCGGCGGGCGGTGCGGAGCTCCTCGACGGCCAGGGCGGGGGCGGTGGGACCGGTGACCCGGAGGTAGAGGCGGGCGGCGACGGCCTGCTGGACGCCGATCCCCCGCACCGCGGTGTCGGCGGGCCGGTCCTCCAGGGCGACGAGGGCTCCGGGATGGTCCCCGGGCTCGGCCCGGTCGGGGACGGTGAGGGTGAACCCGACGTCGACCGCCGTCTTCGCCGGGACGGTGATCCGCTCCCGCGCCAGCGCCGTCCAGGCGCCGGTGGCGGTGCGCGGCTCCTCGGGCCCGCGCAGGGCGAAGCCGCCGTCGCGGGCGGTGTTGTAGGCGTCGGCGGCGTAGAGGCGGAAGGTGCGGGGGCGGTCGGTGCGGTTGGCGATGGTGACGGAGTCGGTGACGGCCTGGCCGGGGGCGGCGGCGAGGTAGAAGTACGGGCGCTGCCCGAGGGTGTTGGCGGCGGGCAGCACGGACCACTGCCCGTTGTCCGCGGCAGCGGCGGGCCCGACTCCGCCGAGCAGGAGCATGCCGAGCCCCATGAGCACGGCCGCAGCCGTCGCCCCGGCCCGGTGCTGCCATGCCCGCGGGGCCACAGCCGCTACGGCGCCTGCGGCACGGCGGTGGCGCGTACCCGCCGGGTGGCCCCTGGGGGTTCCTCTCCCCGCCCCGCCCTTCCACCGTTCCCCGGGCTCCGCCCGGACCCCGGTCCTCGAACGCCGGACGGGCTGGGAGGGCCCCGGGCTGCGCCCGGACCCCCTGGGGCTCCGCCCCAGACCCCGCGCCTCAAACGCCGGCGAGGCTGGATGGGGCCGACCCCGGCGAAAATCCAGCCCCTCCGGCGTTTGAGGAGCGGGGGTCCGGGGGCTGGCCCCCGGCAACGGCGCCGCACCCGGCAACGGGTCCGGGGCGGAGCCCCGGGGAACGGGCGAAGGGCGGGGCGGGGACTTCGCACCGCGCAGCGGGGCAGGGGGCCGGGCGGGCCGGGTCACGACAGGGTCAGGGTCAGCACCGCCGTGTAGGCGCCCGGCGGGGTGTACGGGGGCACCTGGAGGGTGACGGCCGCGTCGACGGTGAAGGTGCCGCCGACGAGAGCCGCGTCACCGGTCGAGGCCAGCACCGCCCCGTCCGCCCCGACGGTGCCCGCACTGCCCGGGACGCACGCGCTGGGGCTGCCGGGCGCGGCCACGCACGTCGGGGTCCAGCTCAGGGAGGCCCCCGGGATGCGGACCCCGCCGGAGCCGGTGAAATCGGTGACCTTGCCGATCAGGGACCACCCCGCCGGCCCGCCGCGGGCGTCCTTGACGGTGACGGTGCCGATCCGGCCGGCCGCCGCGCCGCCGTCCCCGTACGGGACCGCGGCCAGGGTCACCGCGTCGCCTTCCTGGGTCATGCCGAGCTCCCCCGGCTGCACGACGGCGGTCACCGTCTGGCTGCCCGGCGGCAGCGGGGCGGCGACGATCACCGTGTACGCGGCCGGGCCGGAGCCCCGTTCCGGAGTCCAGGCGGCGCCCTCGTACGCCACGACGGCGGTGGTCGCCCGGTCCGTGACCGGCAGCTCCGCGAGGACCACGCCGAGCTCGTCCGCCTTCGCGGTGACCCGGTCGGCGGTCTGCGCCGCACCCGCCCGGCCGGCCACGGTGACCTCGGCGCCGGGGACGAAGCCGGCTCCGGTGACCTTCACCTTGGCGCCCGGACCGCCCGCGGCCGTACCGAGCGCGACGGTGCGCAGATTGGCCGTCGGCAGCGGGCTCGCGGTGATCCGCTGCGCCACCGGCGGGCCGTCCGACGAGGGCAGCAGGGCCGGATTCGAGGACGACGGCGGGGGCGAGGAGGGGGACACCGGCGACGGCACCGCGGAAGCAGAGGCCGAGGCAGAGGCAGACCCGGTGGGCTTCGCGGACGGCCCCGGATCCGGTCCCGGCGGCACGCTCCCGTAGGCCGCGGCGCAGACCGTGTCGAGTTCGAGCAGGTGGCCCGTGTGGAGGGTGTAGCCGCCCGGGGCCAGGGTGATCTCGCCGGGGGCGGTGACGGTGAAGGTGCCGGTCATGGTGACGGCGGGCAGCGCCCCGCCCGCCTCGACGGGATCGTTGCGCTTGGCCCCGACGACCGTGACCTCGCCCTGCTGCACGCCCCCGAGCACGATCCGGCCGGTCGGGGTGAGGACGTCGGCGGGCAGGCCGACGGAGAGCGGGTTGACGGCGGGGGTCCGGGTCACCTGGTAGGTGACGGTGACGGTGTCGCCCACGCGGGGCGTGAGGTCGTCGACGGTGATCCGGGCGGTGGTGGGACCGTCGGCCGGCGGCAGTCCGGCTTCCTGCGGAGGCAGGCAGTGGGTGGGGAACTCGACCTGCCCGGGAGGCGTCTCCCCTTCCGCGGCGGCGGGCGCGCTCAGGGCGCCCCCGGTCGCGGCGGCCAGGACCGCCATGCCGACGGCCGCCGACCACCCTCTGTGCCGCGCCGTCGTGCGCGCCGTGGTCCGCGCCTGTGTTCGCGCCGAAGTCCGCACTGACCGCCCCCTGGGATCCCGTACCCCGCCAGGGGGCCATTCACGAGCGGGCGGGGGGATAAGTCAATGCACGGACCCGGCAGCATCTGATGTCCCATCAGGAGATGGCAGCGTGGTGCCCGGCGTGACGGCACGGAAGGTCCGCCGGTAGGCCGTCGGGCTGACGCCGAGCGCCGCCTGGACGTGTTTGCGCAGGGACTGCGCGGTCCCGAAGCCCGCCTCCCGGGCCACGTGTTCCATCGGCAGGTCGGTCTGCTCCAGCAGCGCCCGGGCCCGCTCCACCCGCTGCCCGACGATCCACTCGCCCGGGCTGAGCCCCGACTCCTCCCGGAACCTGCGCGTGAAGGTCCGTACGGACATCGCTTCCTGCCGGGCCAGGTCGGTCAGCCGCAGCGGTTCGTGCAGCCGGTCCAGCACCCAGGCGCGGGCCGCGGTGGTGGCCGACCGCTGCGGCTGCGGCACCGGGCGCTCGATGAACTGCGCCTGCCCGCCTTCGCGGTGCGGCGGTACGACGGTGCGCCGGGCCACGTCGTTGGCGACGGCCGCGCCGTGGTCGCGGCGCACGATGTGCAGGCACAGGTCGATCCCGGCGGCGACTCCGGCGGAGGTGAGCACGTCCCCGTCGTCGGTGTAGAGCACGTCCGGGTCGACGAGTACGGCCGGGAAGGTCTGCTGGAAGTGCCCGGCGGCGGACCAGTGGGTGGTGGCCCGGCGGCCGTCCAGGAACCCGGCGGCGGCGAGGACGTACCCGCCCGTGCAGATGGAGACGAGCCGGGTGCCGGGCCTGATGTGCGCGAGGGCGGCGGCGAGTTCGGGGGTGAGCCGGCCCTCGTCGTGGACCGGGCCCAGCTCGTAGGAGGCGGGGACCACCACCGTGTCGGCCGTGGCCAGCAGTTCGGGACCGTGCTCGACGTGGATGTCGAAGTCGGCGTCCGTGGGCACCCGGCCGGCGGCGAGCCCGCAGGTGAGGATCTCGTACAGCGGCCTCCCGGCGGGATCCTTGGCCCGCCCGAAGATCCGGTGCGGGATCCCGAGCTCGAAGGGCAGCAGTCCGGCGAGGGCGAGCACGACGACACGGTGGACGGGGCGGACACGGTGCACACGGGGCTCCATGGCCCGATCATATCGAAGGGTGTCGGTCAGGCCACTGTCGTACGGGACCCCGGCGGCCGGAAACTGTCGACGTGACGCAGACAGCCCCGGGCCCCGGCCCCTCCCCCGAGCCCTCCCCCGCACCGACGCCCGCCTCCGGCCCGGCGGCCGGTACCGACTCCACGGCCGGCGCACCCCACGACGTGCACCCCGCCCACCCCGCCCACCCCGTTCTCCGCGTCCACCGCATCCACCGCGCCTGGTTCGTCGCGGCCGTCGCCTTCGTGACGATCATCGGCGCCGCCGCCTTCGCCTCGCTGCCCGGTCTGCTCATCGAGCCGCTGCACGAGGAGTTCGACTGGTCCCGGGGCACGATCGGCCTCGCCGTCTCCGTGAACCTCGCGCTGTACGGGCTCACCGCGCCGTTCGCCGCCGGGCTGATGGACCGCTTCGGCATCCGCAGGGTCGTCGCCCTCGCGCTGACCGTCATAGCCGCCGGCTCGGTGGCCACCGTGTGGATGACCACCTCCTGGCAGCTGATCCTTTACTGGGGCGTCCTGGTCGGGCTGGGCAGCGGCTCGATGGCCCTGGCCTTCGCCGCGACGGTGACCAACCGCTGGTTCGTCGCCCGGCGCGGCCTGGTCACCGGCATCCTGACCGCCGCCGGGGCCTCCGGCCAGCTGATCTTCCTGCCGCTGCTGGCCTGGCTGGTCGAGAACCACGGCTGGCGCCCGGCCGCGGTCACCGTCTCGCTGGCGGCCCTGGCCGTCGTGCCCTTCGTCTGGCTGCTGCTGCGCGACCACCCGGCGGACATCGGGACCACCCCGTACGGGGGCGCGTACACGGCCAAGCCCGCCCCCGTCCCGGGCGCCGCCCGCCGGGCCCTGGGCGTCCTGGCCAAGGCGGCCCGGACCGGCCCCTTCTGGCTGCTGGCGGGCACCTTCGCGATCTGCGGTGCCTCGACGAACGGGCTGGTGAAGACCCACTTCGTCCCGTCGGCCCACGACCACGGCATGCCGGTGACGGCCGCGGCCGGACTCCTCGCCGTGATCGGCGTGTTCGACGTGATCGGCACGGTGTTCTCCGGCTGGCTGACGGACCGCTTCGAATCGCGCCGCCTCCTCGCCGTCTACTACGCCCTGCGCGGGGTCTCGCTGCTCTTCCTCCCCATGCTGCTGGCCCCGACCGTGCACCCGCCGATGGTGTTCTTCATCGTCTTCTACGGCCTGGACTGGGTCGCGACGGTCCCGCCGACGATCGCCCTGTGCCGCGAGCACTACGGCGAGGACGGGGCCATCGTCTTCGGCTGGGTCCTGGCCTCGCACCAGATCGGTGCCGCGCTGGTGGCCTTCCTCGGCGGCCTGGCCCGCGACGCCTTCGGCTCGTACGACCCCGTCTGGTACGCCTCGGGCGCCCTGTGCGCGATGGCCGCCCTGATGGCGATGGTCATCCGGCGCCGCTCCACGTCCGGAGCCGGAGCCGTCACGGCCTGACGGCCCACCAAGGGCCACCACGGTCGGCGCTGCCAGGATGTCCCCGTGGACGACAGGGGCGGGACAGCGGCGGCAGAGCAGGCAGAAGGGACGGAAGAAGCGGAAGGAACGGAAGAGCTGGTGAGAGCGGCGGAGGCCGGTGACGAGGCGACCGTCTCGCAGCTGCTGAGCCGCGGCGCCGCCGTGGACGCGCGGGATGCCGAAGGGCGCACGGGGCTGGACCGCGCCGTGCACGAGGGCCGGGACGGCGCGGTGCGCGTCCTGCTCGCCGCCGGCGCCGACCCCGAGCAGGTCACGGGCCCGTACGCCGAGGAACTGCCGCTGGTGCAGGCGGCCACCAGGGGTCACACCGGCATCGTGCGGCAGTTGCTCGCCGCCGGCGCCGTTCCCGACCGCGCCAACGGGCTGCGCGCCACCGCCCTGGGCCGCGCGGGGGCCGAGGGCCACACGGAAACGGCCCGGGTCCTGCTGGAGCACGGAGCGGATCCGCACCTCCGCTGGAAGGCCCTGACCCCCGCCGAGTGGGCGGCCCGCTTCGGCCACACCGGGACGGCGGAGTTCCTGCGCACCTGGGCCGCCGGACCGGGCGGCCCGGCGGCGACTGCCTAGGACCCGGCCGGAGTGCTCGACTTCAGGGTGCCGTCCGGGCCCGCCAGGAGGACCGGGGTGTCCGGGCCGCCGAGGTCACGGACCGCCGCGCGGTCGGCGTCGGAGGGGGCCTCCGACGCGCTGACGACGGCCGCCGCCTCCAGGGACTGGGCGCCGCTGGCCACGGCCATCGCGACGGCCGTCTGGAGCGCGCTCAGCTTCAGGGAGTCCAGTGCCACGGTTCCGGCGACGTACGTACGGCCCGTCTCGTCCCGGACCGCCGCCCCCTCGGGCACGCCGTTGCGGGCCCGGGCGCTGCGCGCCAACGTGATGATCTTGATGTCTTCGGGGTCGATCCCGGTGCTGTCGGTCATGGTCCGAAGCATATGGAGCGCGTCTGCGGGGCCGCACGACGACCCCGCAGACGCGCTCTCCCCTCCACCCCCGGTGTCCCCCCGAGATCTTGGTGGCGCAGGGACAAAGCTAAGCGCTGCGTAAGCGGACGGGCGGCCCCGAAGGTCCCGTGATCCATGACCTTGGACCCTTCCCGGATTCCACGACGGGGAACGCGGGGAACACCGGACCCCCCACCCGCTACGGCCGCGACGGCCGCTGCGGCATCCGCTACGGCCGGTCGAGCCGCAGCCGCTCCGCCCTCGGCAGGCCCGCGACCACCAGGTCGTACGAGTCCTCGACCAGCTCCCGGACCAGCGCGTCGGACAGCGCCCCCGGGCCGCCCGCGGTCACCGTGTTCCAGTGCCGCTTGTTCATGTGCCAGCCCGGCACGATCGCCTCGTGCTCCGCCCGCAGCCGCACCGCCTGCTCCGGATCGCACTTGAGGTTGACCTTCAGCGGGTCGCCGTCCAGCGCGCTCAGCGCGAACACCTTCCCCAGCACCTTGAACACCGAGGTCTCCGGGGTGAAGGGGAACTCCTCCACCGCCGCGTTGAACCCCAGGCAGAAGTCGCGCAGCTCCGCCGGTGTCACTCCGTCTCCCCGTCCGTCTCCTCCGCCGGAGCCACCGGCTCCACCAGCACGGTCACGATCTTGTTCCGCCGTCCCGCCGGGGACTCCGCCGTCAGCCGCAGCGGCCGCCCGTCCGGCAGGTCCACCACCGCCGAGGCACCGGCGATCGGCACTCGGCCCAGCGCCTTGGCGAGCAGGCCGCCGACCGTCTCCACGTCCTCGTCGTCGAAGGAGTCCACCTTGAACAGTTCGCCGAGGTCGGTGATGTCCAGCCGCGCGGTGACCCGGTAGCGGTCCCCGCCCAGGTCCTCGACCGGCGGGAGTTCCCGGTCGTACTCGTCGGTGATCTCACCGACGATCTCCTCCAGGATGTCCTCGATGGTGACGATGCCGGCGGTGCCGCCGTACTCGTCGATGACGACCGCCACGTGGTTGCGCACCGACTGCATCTCGCGCAGCAGGTCGCCGGCGTTCTTGGTGTCCGGCACGAACACCGCGGGCCTTATCGCCGTGGAGACCAGGTCGCTCTCCGCGTCCCGGCTGATGTGCGTCTTGCGGACCAGGTCCTTCAAGTACACGATGCCGACGATGTCGTCCTCGTTCTCCCCGGTCACCGGGATGCGCGAGAAACCGGACCGCAGCGCGAGCGTGGTCGCCTGACGGACCGTCTTGTACCGCTCGATGCAGACCAGGTCGGTGCGCGGCACCATGACCTCGCGCACGAGCGTGTCGCCCAGCTCGAAGACCTGGTGCACCATGCGGCGCTCGTCGTCCTCGATCAGCGATTCCTTCTCCGCCAGGTCGACCATCGCGCGCAGTTCCGCCTCGGAGGCGAAGGGGCCCTTGCGGAAGCCCTTCCCGGGGGTGAGCGCGTTGCCGAGGAGGATCAGCAGCTGCGGGATCGGTCCCATGATCCGGGCGAGCGGTACGAGGACGTAGGACGCCGCGGTCGCCGTGTTCAGCGGGTGCTGCCGGCCGATGGTGCGCGGGGACACCCCGACCGCCACGTAGGACACGAGCACCATCACGGCGATGGCCACGAGCAGCGCGGTCCAGTTCTCCCCGAACTCGTCGAGGCAGACGTACGTGACGAGCACGCCCGCCGCCATCTCGCAGGTGACCCGGACCAGCAGCGCGACATTGACGTAGCGGGTGGGGTCGCCGGCGACCTGGGCCAGCTTCGCGCTGCCGCGCCGGCCCTCCCGTACGGCCTGCTCGGCGCGGAAGGCGGAGATCCGGGCGATCCCGGACTCTGCGCACGCGGCGAACCAGGCCACCACGACCAGCAGGACGGCCCCGGTGATCAGCTGGAGATCACCGGTCATGAGACGGTCGGCGCCGGGGACGGGCCGGTCACGCCGTTCTCGCCGCGCCAGCCGTCGACGATGGCCGCCTGGAGGCCGAACATCTCGGCCTTCTCGTCCGGCTCCTCGTGGTCGTACCCGAGCAGGTGCAGCACCCCGTGGACCGTCAGGAGCTGGAGCTCCTCGTCCATGGAGTGCTGCGTCGGCGCGTCCTCGCCCTGCTTCTTGGCGACTTCGGGGCAGAGCACGATGTCACCGAGGAGCCCCTGCGGGGGCTCCTCTTCGTCCTTCGACGGCGGACGCAGTTCGTCCATCGGGAAGGACATGACGTCGGTGGGTCCGGGCAGGTCCATCCACTGGATGTGGAGCTGCTCCATCGCGTCCTCGTCGACGACGATGACGGAGAGTTCCGAGAGCGGGTGGATCCGCATCCGGGCGAGTGCGTAGCGGGCGATGTCGAGGATCGCCCGCTCGTCGACCTCGGTTCCGGACTCGTTGTTGACGTCGATCGACATGGTGCGCTGATTTCTACTTCCGCTGGAAGCCGTTCCGCGAAGGCTTCGCGTCCTGGCTGTCGTCGTACTTCTCGTACGCATCGACGATACGGCCGACCAGCTTGTGCCGGACGACATCCTCGGACGTGAGCCGCGAGAAGGCGATGTCCGGAACGCCTTCGAGGATGTCCTGCACCTGCCGCAGACCGCTCTTGGCGCCACCGGGGAGGTCGACCTGGGTCACGTCACCGGTGACGACGATCTTCGAGTCGAACCCGAGCCGGGTCAGGAACATCTTCATCTGCTCGGGGGTGGTGTTCTGCGCCTCGTCGAGGACGACGAACGCCTCGTTGAGGGTCCGGCCGCGCATGTACGCGAGCGGCGCCACCTCGATGGTCCCCGCCGCCATCAGCCGCGGGATCGAGTCCGGGTCGATCATGTCGTGCAGGGCGTCGTAGAGCGGCCGCAGGTACGGGTCGATCTTGTCGAAGAGCGTGCCGGGAAGGAACCCGAGCCGCTCTCCGGCCTCGACCGCCGGACGGGTCAGAATGATCCGGCTGACCTGCTTGGACTGCAGGGCCTGGACCGCCTTGGCCATGGCGAGGTAGGTCTTGCCGGTACCGGCGGGGCCGATGCCGAAGACGACCGTGTGCTTGTCGATCGCGTCGACGTACCGCTTCTGGTTCAAGGTCTTCGGGCGGATCGTGCGGCCGCGGCTGGAGAGGATGTTCTGCGTGAGCACCTCGGCCGGCGTCTCGTCCGGCCCTTCCCCGTTGCCGCTCGACTTGAGCATGGCGATCGAGCGTTCCACTGCGTCCTCCGTCATCGGCTGCCCGGTGCGGAGCACCAGCATCATCTCGTCGAACAGGCGCTGGATCAGCGCGACTTCCGCCGCCGCGCCGATCGCGCTGACCTGATTGCCCCGAACATGGATGTCGGCCCTCGGGAAGGCCTTCTCGATCACGCGCAGCAGGGCGTCGCCCGAGCCGAGGACGGACACCATCGGATGGGTGGCCGGTACGGAGAAATGGGCTCGCGCCTGCCCCGGCGCGGGGGTCTTGGCTGTCGGTGTCTGAGTCATGGGCCGGCACTGTGGCCTGCGCATACCTCCCACTGAGGGGCCGCGCCGATCGACGGCCACCGGACTTCCAAGCCTACGTCGCCACCCCGCCATCCCCGAGGGGTTTTACAACGCTCCCGCCCGCCCCCTACGGGGCGGCCCGACACCCCGCCTCCGCACGATCCGGCCCAAGGCCGGATCACGGACGATCCAAGGCGGGGGCGGCGAGCCCCCCGGAGCCCCTACGGACCTGCAGAGGCGGGGCCACGGCGTCCGCGGCGGGCCGCAGCCAGTCCGCGGCGCGGGCTGAGCGATCCCCGGCGGACGCGGGGTCGATCCGGAGCCAGGGGCAGCCCGGCCCCACCCACACTCACAGGCGCAGCCCGATCCCAGGCGGGCGGCGGGCCGGGGCGTGCCCCAGGCCGGGACCAGGGCGCAGCCCAAGGCCAGGGCGCAGCCCCAGGCCGGGACCAGGGCGCAGCACGGTGTTCGTTCCCCGGCCGGCCAGGCCCTACGCCGACTGGCGGAAGCCGATCGTCGGGACCGCGCGGCGGCGGCTGGCCGGGGCGGCGGTGCGCGGGACGAGGTCGTCGAGGAAGCCGTACCGCCCGCGCAGGGGCTCGGGGGCGGTGCGCCACCAGTGGGCCACCTCCGGCCAGCCGGGGGCCGACAGGGAGCCGCCGAACTCCTGCACCGACAGGGCGGCCGTCAGGCCCGCGAAGGCGAGCCGGTCCGCGAGCGGCCACTCGGCGAGGGTGCCGGTCAGGAAGCCCGCCACGTACACGTCGCCCGCCCCGGTCGGATCCAGGGCGTCGACCGCGATCGCGGGGACCTCGGCCGTCTCCCCGGTCCGCCCGTCCACCGCGCACGAGCCCTCGGAGCCCATCGTCACCACCGCGATCGGCACCTTCTCGGCCAGCGCCCGGGCCGCCGCGCGCGGGCAGTCGGTGCGCGTGTAGGCCATCGCCTCCCCCGCGTTGGGCAGGAAGGCCTCGCAGTGCTCCAGGTCGGCCAGCGCCCCCAGGTCCCACCGCCCGCTGTCGTCCCAGCCGACGTCGGCGAAGACCCGGGCCCCGCGCCGGGCCGCCTCGGCGACCCAGGCCTCGCCGCGGCCCGGTCCGAGCGAGGCCACGGCCGCGCGGGCCCGGGGCGGGCACTGGGGGAACGGGCCGGGGTCCGCCGGGAGCGGGGCCTCGTGGCCGTGGGAGACCATCGTGCGCTCGCCCTCGTACGCCATGGAGACGGTGACGGGGCTGTGCCACCCGGGAACGGTCCGCGACATCGAGAGATCGATGCCCTCGCCCTGTTCGAGCGCGTCCCAGCAGTACTCCCCGTAGTGGTCGTCCCCGAAGGCGGCGGCCAGGGAGGTGCGCAGGCCGAGCCGGGCGAGGGCGGTGGCCATGTTGGCGACGCCGCCGGGGCTGGAACCCATGCCGCGCGCCCAGGACTCCGTGCCGCGCACCGGGGCCGAGTCGAGGCCGGTGAAGATGATGTCGAGGAAGACCGTGCCGGTCAGGAAGACGTCACAGCCGGGTTCATGGGGGTCGCGCAGCGGACCGAGCGGGTCCACGGCGGAGTCGAGGCTGTCCCGGCTGCTGCGACTGGTCACGATGTACTCCCCGTTCGGTTCGGTTCGGTTCGAGTCGGTTCGGTTCGCGTTCTGATCTTGGCGGGTCGTTTCTTCAATCGGCTTCTTCAGTCGATTTCTTCAATCGGCTCCTTCAATGGGTTTCTCCGCCCGGCCCCTTCACCGGGCTTCCCCATCGGATTCAACCCGCGTCCGCCGTCAGGCCCTCCCTCCCGGGCGGACCCGGAATACAGTGTGACGCAGATCACCGCCTGAACGCCCTTCTCCGGAGATCGGGCCGCTTGATAGATATGAGCCCCGCGGCCTTGCGGAATCTCACGCTCCACCTGCACCACATGGAACACCCGTGCCCGACCGCACCCCCGCGCCGCCCGCCGCCTGGCCGCTCGTCGCGCTCTTCACCTCCGGTTACGTCGCCCCGTACCTGTTGCCGACCGTCGTCGGCCGGCTCGACGCACACCTCCCGCTGAGCCCCGCGCAGGCCGGTCTGATCGGCTCGGTCCTGCTGCTCGGCTCGGCCGCCGCCGGGTTCACCCTCGCCTCCCGCATCCCGCGCCACGGGCCGCGTCCGCTGGCCCGGCTCGGGCTGCTGCTCGCCGTCCTCGGGTACGGCACGGCGGCCGCCACCGCGCAGCTCCCCCTCGTCGTCGCGGGTGCCGTCCTCGGCGGCTTCGGCTCGGGCACGGCCACCGCCGTGGCCGCCTCCGGGATCGCGGCACAGCGCGACCCGCACCGGACCTCCGCGCTGGGGCTGCTGTCGGTGTCGGCGACGGCCGGGGCCCTGTACCTGACCCTGCCCCGGCTCGGCGGCGGGCACTGGCTGCCGTTCGCGGCGATCGCCCTGGTCGCACTGGTGTGCTGGCCCGCGACGGGGCGCCTGCCCGGGGCCGACCGCACGGACCGTACGGACCGTGCCGACGGCAGCACCGACGGGGCCGTACGGGCCTCCGGGCGGCTGCCCTACCCGCGCGCCGGGATGGTGCTCGCCGGGGCCCTGATGCTGTGGTCGCTCGCCCAGAACGCCCTGTGGGGCGTCAGCGGACGCATCGGCGCGCAGCAGGCGGGCCTGTCCGAGGTCACCCTCGGGATCGTCTTCGCGGCCGCGCTCGGTGCCGGGCTGCTCGGGGTCACCGCCGCCTCCGCGCTCGGGGCCCGGCTCGGGCGGGCGGTCCCGGTGGGCGTGGGCACGGTGGTCATCGCCTGCTGCGTGGTGCTCGCCTCGCACGCGCGGGGCCTGGGCTCCTTCGCGGCCGGGGAGATCCTGTGGAACGCGGTCTACCCCGTCGTGCTCTCCTACGCCATCGGCCTCGCCGCCGCCCTCGACCCGCGCGGGCGCTGGGCCGTCCTGGTCGGTTCCGCGTCCTCGCTCGGTGTGGCCTGCGGGCCCGTCACCGGGAGCCTGCTCGCCGAGGGTGCGGGGTTCCCCGGCATGGGGCTGGTCCTGGGGGGCCTGCTGCTCGCGGTGGCCGGGCCGATGGCCGGGGTCGCCCTGCACGTCGGCGGACGCCCACTGACCCCCGGCTCGGTGCGGCGGCGCGGCGGGGCTCCGGCGGCCGTGCTCGCCGCCGGGGCGGGGACGCCGGCCGGATCGGTTCCGCGGGTCGGCGCGCAGGAACTGGAGGTCGTGGAGCTCCCCGAGCTCCGCGGCCGGCCGTTGCGCCTGCCTCCGCTGCGGGTGCTGCTGCTCTCCCCGGCGGCGGCCCGCCGCGGCCGGGAGCGCGCCCGCAGGCGCATCCGCACCGGCGTCTAGGCCGCCACGGGACAACTGCTGCCCTGCGGGGCGAAGTCCCCGCCCCAGGGGGTCCGGGGCGCAGCCCCGGGGAACGGGCGAAGGGCGGGTAGGGGACTTCGCCCCGCAGGGCCACGGGCCCGCTATGCGGCCCGCTTCGGCACGGGGACCCGTACGAGGTCGGCGGCGATCGTGAGCTCGCCCTCGAAACCCGCCGCGCGGGCCTGGCGTTCGAACTCCGCCGGATCGGTGTAGCGCTGCGAGAAGTGCGTCAGCACGAGGTGCCGCACGCCCCCGTCCCGGGCCACCCGGGCGGCCTGCCCGGCGGTGAGGTGCCCGTGGTCGGTGGCCAGTTGGACGTCCTCGTCGAGGAAGGTCGACTCGATCACCAGCATGTCGGCGCCCGCCGCGAGCGCCTCGACGCCCTCGCAGAGCCGGGTGTCCATGACGAAGGCGAACCGTTGCCCGGCGCGCGCCTCGCTGACCTCCTCCAGGGTGACCCCGCCGAGGCTGCCCTCGCGCTGGATCCGGCCCACGTCCGGCCCCGTGATGCCGTGCCGGGCGAGCAGTTCGGGCCGTATCCGGCGCCCGTCGGGCTCGGTGACCCGGTAGCCGAAGGACTCCACGGGGTGCGAGAGCCGTACGGCGTCCAGGGTGTACGCGTCCCCGCGGGCCAGGATCCCGTCCTCGGCCACCGGCTCCTCCGCGAGCTGCACGGTCTCGCGGTAGGCCGTGGCGTACCGCAGCCGGTCGAAGAACTTCTGTCCGGAGGCCGGGTAGTGGGCGGTGACGGGGTGCGGGACCCGGTCGAGGTTGATCCGCTGGATGACCCCGGCGAGGCCGAGGCTGTGGTCACCGTGGAAGTGGGTGACACAGATCCGGTTGATGTCGTGCGCGGCCACCCCGGCGCGGAGCATCTGGCGCTGGGTTCCCTCGCCGGGATCGAAGAGGATGCCCTCGCCGTCCCAGCGCAGCAGGTAGCCGTTGTGGTTGCGGTGGCGGGTGGGCACCTGGCTGGCGGTGCCGAGCACCACGAATTCTCGTACGGACACGGTTTATCCCGGGGGCCATTCGAAGCCACGGCCGCCGAGGACGTGCGCGTGGGCATGGAAGACGACCTGGCCCGCCCTGGCACCGGTGTTGAAGACGAGCCGGTAGGCGTGGTCGGCGAGCCCCTCGTCGACCGCGACGCGGCCGGCTTCGGTCAGGACGTCGGCGGCGATCCCGGGCTCCGCGGCCGCGAGGGAGGCGGCGTCGGGGTAGTGCACCTTCGGGATGACGAGGACGTGGGTGGGTGCCTGCGGATTGATGTCGCGGAAGGCGACGGTCGTGTCCGTCTCCCGGACGACCGTCGCGGGAATGTTCCCCGCGACGATCTTGCAGAACAGGCAGTCGGCCTGCGGTTCCCCGGCCATGTGCTGAGCCCTTCGTGACGGGTGATCGGTTCCGGCATCGTATCCACCGCCACCGTCCGGACCGGTCAGGACCAGCGCCCCGTCCGCGCCAGCAGCACCGCCGCCGCGGCCGTGCCCGCCGTGGAGGTGCGCAGGACCGAGGGGCCCAGCCGGTACGGGTGCGCCCCGGCCGCGGCGAAGGCGGCGAGCTCGTCCGGGGAGACCCCGCCCTCGGGTCCGACGACCAGGACGACGGAGCCCGCGGAGGGCAGTTCCGCGGTGGCCAGCGCGCCCGAAGGCGCGTCCCGGTCCTCGTGCAGGACCACCGCGAGGTCGGCCTCCGCGAGCAGCGCCGCGACCTGCTTGGTCGACAGCGCCTCCGCGACCTCGGGGAAGCGGACCCGGCGGGACTGCTTGCCGGACTCGCGGGCGGTGGCCCGCCACTTCGCCAGGGATTTGGCGCCCCGGTCGCCGCGCCACTGGGTGATGCAGCGCGAGGCCTGCCAGGGCACGATCGCGTCGACGCCGGTCTCCGTCATGGTCTCGACGGCGACCTCGCCCCGGTCGCCCTTGGGCAGGGCCTGGACGACGGTGATCCGGACGGCCGGCTCCGGCTCCTCGAAGACCCCGGACACGGAGACGACGAGGCGGTCCTTGCCCTCGGCGGCCGTCACGACGGCCTCGGCCCAGCCGCCCCGGCCGTCGGTCAGTACGAGGGCCTCGCCGGGGGCCAGCCGCTTCACGGAGACCGCGTGGCGGCCTTCGGAACCGTCCAGGACGAACTCCGGCCCCGCGGGAACCTTTTCGACCACGAACACCGGGGCGGTCATGACGCACTCCTCATCTGCATTGCCTTCAACGCGTTCTGCGCCGCGCCGAGTTCCGCCGCGAGCACCTCCACCAGTTCCCCGGCCGGCAGGGCCCGCGCCAGCCGGTGGCCCTGGCCCGCCCACAGGGCCATGCCCTGCGGGTCCCCGGCCGCGGCGGCGGCCTTGCGCAGCGGCGCGGTCAGGTGGTGGACCTGCGGGTACGCGGCCGGGGCGTACGGGCCGTGCTCGCGCATGAACCGGTTGACCAGTCCGCGGGCCGGCCGCCCGGAGAAGGCCCGGGTCAGCTCCGTCCGGACGAACAGCGGGTCGGTCAGCGCCTTCTTGTGCAGGGGGTGCGCGCCGGACTCCGGACACGCCAGGAAGGCCGTGCCGAGCTGCGCGGCCTCCGCGCCCGCGGCGAGCAGCGCGGCGATCTGCGAGCCGCGCATCAGGCCGCCCGCCGCGATGATCGGGAGGGCCACGGCCTCGCGCACCTGCGCGACGAGCGCGAGCAGGCCGACTCCGGCCGTGCCGTCGCCCTGCGGGTCGTCGCGGTGGGTGCCCTGGTGGCCGCCGGCCTCCACGCCCTGGACGCAGACTGCGTCGGCGCCGGCCGCCTGGGCGGCGCGGGCCTCCTCGACGGAGGTGACGGTGGCGATCGTGTACGTACCGACCTTGCGCAGGCAGGTGAAGGCCGCGGGCGAGGGCAGGCCGAAGGTGAACGAGACCACGGGTACCGGGTCTTCGATGAGAATGGCCAGTTTGGCGTCGTAGCCGTCGTCGCTGGTGCCGATGATGTCCTCGTCGGCGAGGGAGATCTCGTACCAGGAGGCCTCACTGGCGAGGTGCCCGCGGTAGACCTCCAGCACCGCCGGGTCCGCGTGGGAGGCCTGCGGCAGGAAGAGGTTGACGCCGAAGGGGCGGCGGGTGAGCGCGCGCAGCCGCTTGATCTCCTGGTACATGCCGTCGGCGGTCTTGTAGCCGCCGGCGAGGAAGCCCAGTCCGCCCGCTTCGCACACGGCGGCCGCGAGCGGCGGGCAGGACGCGCCGCCCGCCATGGGCGCCTGCACGATCGGGTACGCGAAGAGACCGTTCGGTGCGGAGGACATGAGCTGCATCGTGCCATGTCCCGCTCACGGGACCGAATCACGGCATTCGCCTGGCATAGTCCCCTTCACCGGGGTGCCCGAATACCGCCGCCGCCCTCGCCACCGCCCCGCCGCCACGCATGCCGCGAGCCCGGTCCGGGGATCCCCGGACCGGGCTCGCAGGTGTTCTCGTACGCTGCTCAGCGCCCGTCGAATGCGTCGCTCAGCGCCCGTTGAAGGCGTCCTTCAGGCGGCTGAACAGGCCTTGCTGGCCCGGCGCGAACTGGCCCATCGGCCGCTCCTCGCCCCGCAGCTTGGCCAGCTGGCGCAGCAGGTCCTCCTGCGCCGGGTCCAGCTTGCCCGGGGTGGTGACCTCGACGTGCACGATCAGGTCGCCGCGCCCGCCGCCGCGCAGGTGGGTGACGCCGCGGCCGTGCAGCGGGATCGCCTGCCCGGACCCGGTGCCGGGCCGGATGTCGATCTCCTCCAGGCCGTCCAGCGTCTCCAGCGGGCATTTGGTGCCCAGGGCCGCCGCGGTCATCGGGATGGTGACCGTGCAGTGCAGGTCGTCCCCGCGCCGCTGGAAGGTCGGGTGCGGCAGCTCGTGGATCTCCACGTACAGGTCGCCGGCGGGGCCGCCGCCGGGGCCGACCTCGCCCTCGCCCGCGAGCTGGATCCGGGTGCCGTTCTCGACACCGGCGGGGATCTTGACCGTCAGGCTGCGGCGGGAGCGGACCCGGCCGTCGCCCGCGCACTCGGGGCACGGGGTCGGGACCACGGTGCCGAAGCCCTGGCACTGCGGGCAGGGCCGCGAGGTCATGACCTGGCCCAGGAAGGACCGGGTGACCTGCGAGACCTCACCGCGGCCGCGGCACATGTCACACGTCTGCGCCGAGGTGCCGGGGGCGGCGCCCTCGCCGGAGCAGGTGGTGCAGACGACGGCCGTGTCGACCTGGATGTCCTTGGTCGTGCCGAAGGCGGCCTCGTCCAGTTCCAGGTCGAGGCGGATCATGGCGTCCTGGCCGCGGCGGGTCCGCGAGCGCGGTCCGCGCTGCGAGGACTGGCCGAAGAAGGCGTCCATGATGTCGGAGAAGTTGCCGAAGCCACCCGCTCCGAAGCCGCCGGCTCCGCCGCCGCCCGAGGAGGACAGCGGGTCGCCGCCGAGGTCGAAGACCTGCTTCTTCTGCGGGTCCGAGAGGACCTCGTAGGCGGCGTTGATCTCCTTGAAACGCTCTTGCGTCTTGGGATCGGGATTCACATCCGGGTGCAGCTCGCGGGCGAGCCGCCGGAATGCCTTCTTGATCTCGTCCTGCGATGCGTCGCGGCGCACGCCGAGAACGGCGTAGTAGTCCGTGGCCACTTACGACTCCGCCAGGATCTGTCCGACGTAACGTGCCACTGCGCGTACCGCTCCCATCGTTCCGGGGTAGTCCATGCGGGTCGGTCCGACCACGCCGAGTTTGGCGACTGCTTCGCCGCCCGAACCGTAGCCGACCGAGACGACGGACGTGGAGTTCAGTCCCTCGTAGGCGTTCTCATGCCCGATCTTTACGGCCATTCCCGACTCACTGGCCTCGCCCAGCAGCTTGAGGAGCACGACCTGCTCCTCCAGCGCTTCGAGCACCGGCCTGATCGTCAGGGGAAAATCGTGTCCGAAGCGGGTCAGGTTGGCGGTGCCGCCGATCATCAGCCGCTCCTCCGCCTCCTCGACCAGCGTTTCGAGAAGGGTGTCGAGGACGGCCTTCACCGTCACCCGGTCCTCGTTCTCGAAGGATTCCGGAAGGTCCTTCACCAGCGGCGGCACGTCGGTGAACCGACGGCCGACCACACGGCTGTTGAGGCGGGCCCGCAGGTCCGCGAGCGAGGCCTCCCCGAAGGGGGCCTGGCAGTCGACGAGCCGCTGCTCGACCCGGCCGGTGTCCGTGATGAGGACGAGCATCAGGCGGGCCGGGGCCAGCGCGAGCAGCTCGACGTGCCGGACGGTGGAGCGGGTGAGCGACGGGTACTGGACGACGGCGACCTGCCGGGTGAGCTGCGCGAGCAGCCGCACCGTCCGGCCGACGACGTCGTCGAGGTCCACGGCCCCGTCGAGGAAGTTCTGGATGGCCCGGCGCTCGGGCGTCGACAGCGGCTTGACCCCCGCCAGCTTGTCGACGAAGAGGCGGTAGCCCTTGTCGGTGGGGATCCGGCCGGCGCTGGTGTGGGGCTGCGCGATGTAGCCCTCGTCCTCCAGCACGGCCATGTCGTTGCGCACGGTGGCGGGCGAGACGCCGAGCCGGTGCCGCTCGGTGAGCGCCTTGGAGCCGACCGGCTCCTCCGTCCCGACGTAGTCCTGGACGATGGCGCGCAGCACTTCGAGTCTGCGTTCGCTGAGCATCGCGCACACCTCCATCGTTTCCGTCGTTCGCGGCTTCGGCAGGCCCTGCCTGCTGGCACTCTGAGCGTTCGAGTGCCAGAGATCCCCCGGTCAGTGTACGGCGGGGTGGTACACCCCTAGCAAGGGCGGCCCGCCAAGGTAGCGTCGCGGCATGGACGTGCGTTGGGAAGAGGCGGGCTGGGAACGGCTCACCGAACGGACCGGCCGGCGACGCCTGCCGGTGTGGGACTGCACCGTGGGACTGGTGGTGGGCGAGGATTCCGCCCTTCTGATCGACCCCGGGTCCTCCCTGCGGGAAGGCGCGCTGGTGCGGGCCGAAGCGGAGCGGCTGGCGGGCCGGCGCGTGACCCATCTCGCATTCACACACGGACATTTCGACCACGTGTTGGGTGGTGCGGCGTTCGCGGGGGCCGAGGTCTACGGTCCGGTCGGGCTGGACGCCCTGCTCTCCGTGAGCCGGGACGAGCTGCGGGCGGACGCGGTCCGGCACGGCCTGGCGGCGGCCGAGGCCGCCGAGGCGGCGGATCTGCTGGTGCTCCCCCGGCACCTGGTGTCGGGCGAATGGACGCTCGACCTGGGCGGGGTGCAGGTGCTGCTGGCGAACGTCGGCCCGGGGCACACCCGGCACGATCTGGCCGCCTTCGTGTCCGGTGCGCGCGAGGTGGTCTTCTGCGGCGACCTGGTCGAGGAATCCGGCGAGCCGCAGGCGGGTCCGGACGCGGTGCCGCGGCAGTGGCCGGCGGCCCTGGACCGGCTCCTCGCCCTGGGCGGGGACGACGCTCTGTACGTGCCGGGTCACGGAGCGGTGGTCGACGCGGCCTTCGTGCGTGCCCAACGCGACACACTGGCGGCCCGTTTCGGCGTGTCGGACACCTGAGAGGGCCCGCTCTCCTACCCTCGGCCGGATGCGTGAGTACTCCCCCGACCTGACCCCGCAGTGGAAGCGCGCCAAGCCCGTGCCGGAGGTGCCGGCCGATCCCGATCTGGTGGTCGAGGTGGCGGGTACGGACTTCTGCGGCGCGGTGGTGGCCTGCGAGGCGGGCACGGTCACCCTGGAGGACCGCTTCGGCAAGCGCCGCGTCTTCCCCCTCGAACCCCGCGGCTTCCTCCTGGACGGCGCGGTGGTGACCCTGACCCGCCCGGCGCGGGGGCCGGCCGCCCCGGCCCGTACGGCCTCGGGCTCCCTCGCCGTCCCCGGGGCCCGGGCGCGGGTGGCCCGGGCGGGCCGGATCTACGTGGAGGGCCGCCACGACGCCGAGCTCGTCGAACGGGTGTGGGGCGACGACCTGCGCATCGAGGGCGTCGTGGTGGAGTACCTGGAGGGCATCGACGACCTCCCGTCGGTGGTCGCGGACTTCGCCCCCGCCGCCGACGCCCGGCTGGGAATCCTGGTGGACCACCTGGTCCCGGGCTCCAAGGAGTCCCGCATCGCGGCCTCGGTGACCTCCCCGCACGTCCTGATCGTGGGCCACCCGTACGTGGACGTCTGGCAGGCGGTGAAACCCTCGGCCCTGGGCATCCGCGCCTGGCCGGTGGTCCCGCCCGGCCAGGACTGGAAGACGGGCATCTGCCGCGCCCTGGGCTGGCCGGAGAACACCGGAGCCGCCTGGCAGCACATCCTGTCCCGCGTGACCTCGTACAAGGACCTGGAGCCCACCCTCCTGGGCGCGGTGGAACACCTGATCGACCACGTGACGGCGTAGCCCCGGGCCGCGACCCTGCGGGGCTGTCCCCGACCCGCAGGGCAGCCCCGGACGGGGTCAGTCCACCAGGTCGCGGACCACCGCGTCGGCCAGGAGCCGCCCGCGCAGGGTCAGGACGGCCCTGCCGGCCGCGTACGGGCCGGCTTCGAGGAGCCCGTCGGCCAGGGCCCGCCGGGACGCCGCCAGCCCCGCAGGGGCCAGCAGCGACAGCGGCACCCCGTCCACGAGCCGGAGCTCCAGCAGGATCCGCTCCACCCGCCGGTCCTCCGAGGACAAGAGCTCCCGCCCCGCCCCGGGCGACCGACCTTCGGCCAGCGCCGCCGCATACGCACCGGGATGCTTCACGTTCCACCACCGCACCCCGCCCACGTGCGAGTGCGCTCCGGGCCCGGCCCCCCACCAGTCGGCGCCGCGCCAGTACAGCTCGTTGTGCAGGCACCGCCCGGCCTCGGAGGTGGCCCAGTTCGAGACCTCGTACCAGGAGTACCCCGCCTCGGCCATCACCGCGTCGAGGATCAGGTACCGGTCCGCGTGGACGTCGTCGTCCGTCATCGGGACCTCGCCCCGCCGGATCCGCCGCGCGAGCTGGGTGCCCTCCTCCACGATCAGCGCGTAGGCGCTGATGTGATCGGGCCCGGCCCCCAGGGCCGCCGACAGCGACGCGCGCCAGTCCTCGTCCGATTCCCCCGGCGTCCCGTAGATCAGGTCCAGGTTCACGTGCTCGAAGCCCGCCGCCCGCGCCTCCGCGACGCAGGCCTCGGGCCGCCCGGGTGTGTGCGTGCGGTCGAGCACCTTCAGGACGTGCTGCTTCGCGCTCTGCATGCCGAAGGAGATGCGGTTGAAGCCGCCCGCGCGCAGCTCGGCCAGGTACTCCGGGTTCACGGACTCCGGATTGGCCTCGGTGGTGACCTCGGCGTCCTCGGCCAGCCCGAATTCCTCGCGGATCGCCGCGAGCATCCGTACGAGGTCGCCGGCGGGCAGCAGCGTGGGCGTGCCGCCGCCCACGAAGACGGTCCGTACGGCCCTGGGGTCGTCCCCGAGCACCTTGCGCGCGAGCCTGATCTCGTCGATCAGGGTGTCGGCGTAGTTCTCCCGGGAGGCGAGCACGCCGCCGGTGCCCCGCAGCTCGGTGGCCGTGTAGGTGTTGAAGTCGCAGTATCCGCAGCGCGTGGCGCAGTACGGAACGTGCAGGTAGAACCCGAGCGGCCGGTCCCCGGCTCCCGCCAGGGCGTGGAGCGGCAGCGAGCCGTCTTCGGGCATGGGTTCACCGTCGGGCAGTGCGGAAGGCATGGGCCCATTGTCCCGCACTGCCCCAAGGTCGTTTACGGTCCCGGGCCGCGCCCGGTGCTGTGCCTTGCTACGCCTCCCGGGAGCCCTCGTACATCTCGTCGATGAGGTGCTTGAACTCGCGCTCGACGACCGGCCGCTTCAGCTTGAGGCTCGGGGTGAGGTCCCCGTGCTCCACGTCGAGGTCGCGCGGCAGGAGGCGGAACTTCTTGACCGTCTGCCAGCGCTGGAGGCCCTCGTTGAGGGTCTGGACGTAGGTCTCGATGAGGCGGTTGGTCTCGGGGGCGGCCAGGACCTGGGAGTACGTCTTGCCCTCCAGGCCGCTCTCGGCGGCCCAGACCAGGATGGAGGGCTCGTCGAGGGCGATGAGCGCGGAGCAGAAGTTCCGGTCGGCGCCGTGGACGACGATGCTGGAGACGTAGGGGCAGAGCGCCTTGAACTGGCCCTCGATCTCCGCCGGGGCGACGTACTTGCCGCCCGAGGTCTTGATCAGGTCCTTCTTGCGGTCGGTGATGCGCAGGTAGCCGTCGGCGGAGAGCTCGCCGATGTCGCCCGTGTGCAGCCAGCCGTCGGCCTCCAGCACCTCGGCGGTCTTCTCGGGCTGCCCGTGGTAGCCCTGCATGATGCCGGGGCCGCGCAGGAGCACCTCGCCGTCGTCGGCGATGCGGACCTCGGTGCCGGGGAGCGGCTTGCCGACGGTGCCGGTGCGGTAGGCCTCGCCGGGGTTGACGAAGGAGGCGGCGCTGGACTCGGTGAGCCCGTAGCCCTCCAGGATGTGGATGCCCGCGCCGGAGAAGAAGTAGCCGATCTCGGGGGCGAGGGCGGAGGCGCCGGAGACGGCGGCGCGCAGGTTGCCGCCGAAGGCCTCGCGGAGCTTGGAGTAGACGAGCGCGTCGGCGATCTTGTGCTTGGCGGTGAGGCCCATCGGGGCGCTCACCCGGCCGGTGCGGCGGAAGTTGTCCTGGGTGACCTTGGCGTACTCGCGGGCCACGCCGACGGACCACTGGAAGATCTTGTACTTGGCGCCGCCGCCGGCCCTGGCCTTGGCCGCGACCCCGTTGTAGACCTTCTCGAAGATGCGCGGAACGGCCGCCATGTAGGTCGGCTGGACGATCGGCAGGTTCTCGATGATCTTGTCGATGCGGCCGTCGACGGCGGTGACGTGGCCGACCTCGATCTGGCCGGAGGTGAGCACCTTGCCGAAGACGTGCGCGAGCGGCAGCCAGAGGTACTGGACGTCGTCCTTGGTGATCAGGCCGGTCGCCACGGTGGCCTTGGCCATGTACGACCAGTTGTCGTGCGGCAGCCGCACGCCCTTGGGCCGGCCGGTGGTGCCCGAGGTGTAGATGAGGGTGGCGAGCTGGTCCGCGGTGATGGCCGCGATCCGCTCCTTGACGGCCTCGGGGTGCTTGGCCAGGTACGCGCGGCCGCGCTCCTCCAGGTCGGCCAGCGAGAGCACCCAGCCCTCGGGGTCGCCGTCGGCCGGGATCGCGTCGGCTGCCTCGACGACCACGACGTGGGCGAGCTCGGGCAGGTCGGCGCGGCGCTCACGGGCCTTGGCCAGCTGCGCGGCGTCCTCGGCGATCAGGATCCGGCTCTCGGAGTCGGAGAGGATGAACGCCGATTCCTCGGCGTTCGTGCTCGGGTAGATGGTGGTGACGGCGCCGCCGGCGCACATCACGCCCAGGTCCGCGAGGATCCACTCGACCCGGGTGTTGGAAGCCAGCGCGACGCGCTGCTCCGGCTGGATCCCGAGCTCGACGAGTCCGGCCGCGATGGCGAAAACCCGCTCGGCGGCCTGGCCCCAGCTGAGCGACTTCCAGTCGTCCGGGCCGCCCCGGCCGTCCGCGGCGGGCACCGGATAGCGATAGGCCTCGCCGTTCGGCGTGGCGGCGACGCGCTCCAGGAAGAGGGTCGCCACGGTGGGCGGACGGTTCTCGATCAAGGTCTGTGTGGCGCTCACGGACATCCTCCGGACCACTCGGCAGGGCCTGTTCATCACAGGGGCGGACTGACTGGGTGGTGGGTCAGGGTGGGTGGCTGAGTCAGGGCTTGGCAGCATCCGACCAAAAAAACTGGCGAGTAACCAACGAGCAGTGATCAGACTAGGGGCCCTCCGCCTGGCGCGTAAGAGGCCTTGGGGAGCCGATTCATAACGAAACAGGCCCCCGCGCCAAAGCGCGGGGGCCTGCTGCACATCGGACGCCGAGACGGCGGCTACTTCTTCTTGCCGCCGGACTCGTCGCTGGAGAGGACGGCGATGAAGGCCTCCTGCGGGACCTCCACGGAGCCGACCATCTTCATGCGCTTCTTGCCTTCCTTCTGCTTCTCCAGCAGCTTCCGCTTACGGGAGATGTCACCGCCGTAGCACTTGGCGAGGACGTCCTTGCGGATGGCGCGGATGGTCTCGCGGGCGATGACGCGGGAGCCGACGGCCGCCTGGATCGGGATCTCGAAGGCCTGCCGCGGGATGAGCTCGCGCAGCTTGGCGACCAGGCGCACGCCGTAGGCGTAGGCGGCGTCCTTGTGGCAGACGGCGGAGAAGGCGTCGACCTTGTCGCCGTGCAGCAGGATGTCGACCTTGACCAGGCTGCCGGCCTGCTCGCCGGTGGGCTCGTAGTCGAGGGAGGCGTAACCGCGCGTCTTGGACTTCAGCTGGTCGAAGAAGTCGAAGACGATCTCCGCGAGCGGGAGCGTGTAGCGGATCTCGACCCGGTCCTCGGAGAGGTAGTCCATCCCGAGGAGGGTGCCGCGGCGCTGCTGGCAGAGCTCCATGATCGCGCCGATGAACTCGGAGGGCGCGAGCAGGGTGGCCCGTACGACCGGCTCGAACACGTCCCTGATCTTGCCCTCGGGGAACTCGCTCGGGTTGGTGACGGTGACCTCCTTGCCGTCCTCGAGGACGACGCGGTAGACCACGTTCGGCGCGGTGGCGATCAGGTCGAGGCCGAACTCGCGCTCCAGGCGCTCGCGCACCACGTCCAGGTGGAGCAGGCCGAGGAAGCCGACGCGGAAGCCGAAGCCCAGCGCCGCCGAGGTCTCGGGCTCGTAGACCAGCGCGGCATCGTTGAGCTGCAGCTTGTCCAGGGCCTCGCGCAGGTCCGGGTAGTCCGAGCCGTCGAGCGGGTACAGACCCGAGAAGACCATCGGCCGCGGGTCCTTGTAGCCGCCGAGGGCCTCGGTCGCGCCGTTGTTCAGGCTGGTGATGGTGTCACCGACCTTGGACTGACGGACGTCCTTCACGCCGGTGATGATGTAGCCCACCTCGCCGACGCCGATGCCGTCGGCCGGGGTCATCTCCGGGGAGGAGACACCGATCTCCAGCAGCTCGTGCGTGGCGCCGGTCGACATCATCCGGATGCGCTCGCGCTTGTTGAGCTGGCCGTCGACCACACGCACGTAGGTGACGACACCGCGGTACGAGTCGTAGACGGAGTCGAAGATCATCGCGCGGGCCGGGGCGTCCTTGGGACCGACCGGGGCCGGGACCGTGGCGACGATCTTGTCGAGCAGCACGTCCACGCCGAGACCGGTCTTCGCCGAGACGCGCAGGACGTCCTCGGGCTGGCAGCCGACCAGGTTCGCGAGCTCCTCGGCGAACTTCTCCGGCTGGGCGGCCGGCAGGTCGATCTTGTTCAGGACCGGGACGATCGCGAGGTCCTTCTCCATCGCCAGGTACAGGTTGGCGAGGGTCTGCGCCTCGATGCCCTGAGCCGCGTCCACCAGGAGGACCGTGCCCTCGCACGCCGCCAGGGAGCGCGAGACCTCGTAGGTGAAGTCGACGTGCCCGGGGGTGTCGATCATGTTCAGGACGTGGGTCTTGCCCTGGTCCTCGCCCGTGTTCGGCGCCCAGGGCAGCCGGACGGCCTGGGACTTGATCGTGATGCCGCGCTCACGCTCGATGTCCATGCGGTCGAGGTACTGGGCGCGCATCTGCCGCGAGTCCACCACACCGGTGAGCTGGAGCATCCGGTCGGCAAGGGTCGACTTGCCGTGGTCGATGTGCGCGATGATGCAGAAGTTGCGGATCAGCGCCGGGTCGGTACGGCTCGGCTCGGGCACGTGGCTGGGGATCGCGGGCACGCAGTGTCCTGATTCTCGGGTCGCAGTCGGAACGAAGTGGTGGGCGTCGGTCTGCGTGAAATCAGATCTGGTCGGGTCTAGTCGGATCTATACGCAGACTCCCATCGTCCCATGAACCGGAGAGTGCGCTCGGTTTGGGCCGGTCGGAAGGCAGCTGGTAACCTGAGCAGCTGTGTCTCGTGTGCCCTCTAGCTCTACGGGACGCAATCCGAAGATCAAATCTCTGAACCTGCAAAGGCTCTTTCGTGGCGAACATCAAGTCCCAGGTCAAGCGCAACAAGACGAACGAGAAGGCTCGCCTTCGCAACAAGGCCGTCAAGTCCTCGCTCAAGACCGCCATCCGCAAGGCCCGTGAGGCCGTCGTCGCCGGTGACGTCGAGAAGGCCACCGTGGCTTCCCGCGCCGCTTCCCGCGCGCTCGACAAGGCCGTCTCGAAGGGTGTCATCCACAAGAACGCCGCCGCCAACAAGAAGTCGGCGCTGGCCACCAAGGTTGCCTCCCTTCAGGGCTGAGCCCCTGATGTGATCGCCGGGCAAGGATCCAGCGGGCCCTCTCTCCCGCTCCCGACCGGCACTCCGCGCCGCACACGAAGCGTTCGCCACGCGGGTGCGGTGCAAATCGAGAAGTAACCGAAGGCCCCGACCGCCTCCCTTCCCCAGGGCAGCGGCCGGGGCCTTCGGCGTGTGCAGGGCCTTCGGCGTGTGCGCTCAGGAGTGGCAGAGCACGTCGAGGACGACCGCCTCGGCGTCGAGATTGTCGAGATAGCGGTTGGCCTGCTCCCAGCGGCCCTCGGCCTCCGTGCGCGCGTCCGTCCACGCGCCGTCGAGGGTGACCAGGGCGAAGCCGGGCACCGCGCACCGGACCGACCGCAGCCGGGCTTCCTCGTGCTCCTGGGCGAAGTACGCGACGGGGTCGTTGACCAGCAACGACATCCCGAAGTGCGGGTCCCCCGCGACGGCCCGCTGGGCCACGTCCTGCACCAGCGGCTGGGCCAGATGGTCCTCCCGGGCCTGCTCCGGGGAGTAGCTCTCGGGATCGGCTTCGGTCGAGGCCGTGACGAGGCGGCGGTCGCCGTCGTACTGGGGCAGCGCGAGGTAGGCCTTGCCCGCACCCGCGCGTATCGCCCACCAGTCCCAGCGCCCGACCGGATTCCCGGGGGCCGGGGACGTGCCCAGAAGCTGGGGCGTCCACGGGGAGCCAGTGAACGCCCCCCGGGCCCCGGTGGACCTGCCCGGGAACCGGCGGAGCTGCCCGGTGGAGGAGTCAGCCGCGCTGGGGGCGGGCCGCCCGCGCCACCGCGACGACCGCCTTCTCCAGCGCGTACTCCGGATCGTCGCCCCCGCCCTTGACCCCCGCGTCCGCCGCGGCCACCGCGCGCAGCGCGTCCGAGACGCCGTCCGCCGACCACCCGCGCATCTGCTGCCGGACCCGGTCGATCTTCCACGGCGGCATGCCGAGGTCACGCGCGAGGTCCCCGGGGCGGGCCCCCCGCGGGGCCGAGGCCAGCTTCCCGATCGCCCGTACCGCCTGGGCCAGCGCGCTGGTGATCAGGACCGGGGCCACCCCGGTGGACAGGGACCAGCGCAGGGCCTCCAGGGCCTCCGCGGCGCGCCCCTCGACCGCCCGGTCGGCGACCGTGAAGCTCGAGGCCTCGGCCCGGCCGGTGTAGTAGCGGCCGACCACGGCCTCGTCGATCGTGCCCTCGACGTCCGCGCACAGCTGCGCGGCCGCGCTCGCCAGCTCCCGCAGGTCGCTGCCGATCGCGTCGACCAGCGTCTGGCAGGCCTCGGGCGTGGCCGAACGGCCCAGCGTCCGGAACTCTCCCCGCACGAACGCCATCCGGTCCGCCGGCTTGGTCATCTTCGGGCAGGCGATCTCGCGGGCACCCGCCTTGCGCGCGGCGTCCAGCAGGCCCTTGCCCTTGACGCCGCCCGCGTGCAGGAGGACGAGGGCGATCTCCTCGAACGGCGCGGCGAGGTACGCCTTGACCTCCTTGACCGTGTCGGCCGAGAGGTCCTGCGCATTGCGCACGACGAGCACCTTGCGCTCCGAGAAGAGCGAGGGGCTGGTCAATTCGGCCAGGGTGCCCGGCTGGAGCTGATCGGAGGCGAGGTCACGCACGTCCGTGTCGGTGTCGGCGGCGCGCGCCGCCGTCACGACCTCCCGCACGGCGCGGTCGAGCAGCAGGTCCTCCTGCCCCACCGCGAGGGTGATCGGGGCGAGCGGATCGTCGGTGGAATTCTTCCTGGTGGCCATCGCCTCCAGCATCCCACGCCGCACCGACAGACCCTCGCGGCCCGGCCCCTTCCGAAGCCCGCTCCGCGGCCCGCTTCCCCGGCCCCCTTCCGCAGCCCGCTCCCCCGTACCCGAGAATGTCCGGGTGAACGTGCGACATGTACTGGTCCTGCCCGACCGCGACGCCGCCGAGGAGGTGGCGCAGGAGGTGGTCGACCGCTTCGGCCTCCCGGAGGAACCGCAGCTGGTCCGCGACGCCCTCGCCGGCGAGGACGACGCCGAGGACGCCCAGTGGCTGGTGGTCGTCGAGGACCCGCGCGAACGGCTGGACGCCACGGCCCTGGACGAGCTCGCCGCCGAGTACGACGGCTGGCTCGAAGCCCCGTAGCGACCGGCCCCCGCCCCGTCAGGCCTTGTGCACGACCTGCATGTCCAGGGCCACTTCCACGTTCGAGCCGATCGCCGCGATCCCCTGCGCCAGCATCGACTGCCAGTTCAGCGTGAAGTCCTCGCGGTTCAGCTCGGCCGTCGCCCGGCAGGCCGCCCTCGGCTCGCCCTCCAGGCCCGTGCCCAGACCCAGGTACCGGGTGTCCAGGGTGACGGACCGGCTGACCCCGTGGAGGGTGAGAGCGCCCGCCACGGACCAGTGGCTGCCGCTGCGGTGGATGAACCGCTCGCTGTAGAACTCCACCGTCGGGTAGCGGGCCGCGTCCAGGAAGTCCGCGGAACGCAGGTGGTCGTCCCGCATCCGCAGCCCGGTGTCGATGCTCGCCGCGTCGATGATCACGCGCATGGAGGAGTCCTCCATGCGGTCGGCTATCCGCACCGCGCCGGCGAAGGTGTTGAACCGGCCGTTGATCCGGGCGAAGCCGATGTGCCGGGCCGAGAACCCGATCGACGAATGCCCCGGGTCGAGCTCCCAGTGGCCCGGCTGCGGGAGCAGCGGCGGATCCACCGAGTCCAGCACGATCTCCCCGGTACCGGGCTGCGCCGGGTCCCCCACCAGCGTTGCCCCGTGGAAGGGCGCGTACCCCTCGGCCGTGACGGCCAGCCGGTACTCGCCCGCCGGCACCGCCGCAGTGAACCCGCCGTACGGGTCGGTCTCCCCGCTGACGATCCGTCGGCCGATCGGGTCGGTCACCTCGAACGTGGCCTGCCGGACCGGCTGGTGGACCGTGTCGAGCACCCGGCAGCTGAGCAGCCGCGCGGTATGAGGAAGCGTCAGTGTCGCGGATGTCTGGGGACTGGCGCTTCCCGCCGTCTCCATCCCCCGTCTGCGACTGAACATGGTTTATGCACCCCCGTGCTGTATGGGCTTGGACCGCTCTGGCGAAAACGCATTCGATCATGCTGTCGGGTTGTGGGCAAACGGAGTGGTCACTCCTGGTATGCCCGTGCCGGGTCCGTCGCCGAATGGCCGGGAACGCCCGCAGCCGCGGGCCGCTGCCGGTGACGGCGACCGAACCGTCCTCATCCGTGCGCAGCACGGCCGCACCCGACGCCCGCAGCCGGGCGAGCGTACCCGCCGCGGGGTGCCCGTACCTGTTCCCGGCGCCCACCGGGACGATCGCGAGGCGCGGCCGGATCCGCTCGTACAGTCCGGGATCCTGATGGGCGCTGCCGTGGTGGGCGACCTTGAGGACGTCGACCGGGCCCAGTTCCGGATGGTTCCTCAGCAGGGCCTGCTGGGAGCCCGGTTCGAGGTCGCCCAACAGGAGCAGGGTCAGGCCCGCGCCGCGCACCAGCAGGGCCACGCTCGCGTCGTTGGGACCCTCGAATGCAGTGTCCCCGGCCGGCGGCCACAGCACCTGCCACTCCAGCGGCCCGGCCCGGCGCCGTTCCCCCTCCGCGGCACGGACGAGGGGAACTCCCGCGGCGGCCGCCGTCCGCCGTACGAACGCGGCCTGCCCGGGCGGTTCTTCCAGTCCGGTGACTTCCACCACACCCACCGAGCGGCCCCTGAGCACCCCCGGCAACCCGCCCACGTGGTCGGCGTGGAAGTGGGTCAGCAGGAGCAGCGGCACCCGGCTCACGCCCAGCTCCCTCAGGCAGGCGTCCACCGGCCCCGGCTCGGGGCCCGCGTCCACCACCACGGCCGTCCCCGGGCCGACCGCGAGCACGGCGGCGTCCCCCTGGCCCACCGCGCACTGGGTGTAGATCCAGTCGGGCGGTGGCCAGCCTTTGACCGTACGAGTGACCAGCGGCGGCCTCAGCACGGCGAGGAGCAGCACCACGGCCAGGGCGGAGGCGAGCCATCGCCCACGGCCGAACCGCCTGCCGAGCACCACCGCCGCGAAGGTGGCCGTGGCGAGCAGCAACCCTCCGCCCACCCCGCCGGGCCAGCCCAGCTCCGCCCCGGGCAGTCCCGCACCGCCCCGGGCCACGGCGGCGATCCACCCGGCGGGCACGCCCGCGCACCAGGCGAGCACCTCGGCCACCGGCCGGCACACCGGGGCCGCCGCCAGCGCGGCGAACCCCAGGACCGTGGCGGGTCCCGCCGCCAGCTCGGCCAGCAGGTTGCAGGGCACCGCCACCAGGCTCACCCGGGCCGACAGCACCGCGACGACCGGGGCGCACACCGCCTGGGCCGCCGCCGCGGCCGCCAGCGCCTCGGCCGAGCGGGGCCGCATCCCGCGCCGCTGCAGGGCCTCGCTCCACCGGGGAGCCAGCGTCAGCAGGGCCCCGGTGGCCAGGACGGAGAGCAGGAAGCCGTAGCTCCGGGCCAGCCAGGGGTCGTAGAGCACCAGCAGCAGGACGGCAGCGGCCAGCGCCGGGATCAGGGATCTGCGCCGCCCGGTGGCGATGGCCAGCAGGGTGACCGAGCCGCAGGCCGCCGCCCGCAGCACGCTGGGCTCCGGCCGGCACACCACGACGAAGGCCAGGGTCAGCGCCACCCCGCACAGGGCCGTCGCCCGCAACGAGAGCCCCAGGCGGGGCGCCAGCCCGCCCCGCTCGGCCTGCTGCGCGCGGGCCGGGGCGCCGATGAGGAGGAAGAGCACCACGGTCAGGTTGGACCCGGAGACGGCCAGCAGGTGCAGCAGATCGGTGGCGCGGAACGCGTCGTGCAGATCGGGCTCCACCCGGGAGGTGTCCCCGACCACCAGCCCGGGCAGCAGGGCCCTGGCGTCCGGGGCCAGCCCGTCGGTGACCTCGCGCAGTCCGGCCCGCAGCCGCCCGGCGATCCGCTGCACGGTGTCCGGGCCGCCGGTCACCCGCGGCGGGGCGTCCCCGGCCGGCCGGAGCAGGGCGACGGCCCGCTCCCCGCCCCGCGCCGGGGCCAGCCGGGCCACCACCGCGACCCGTGTCGAGGGCTGCAGCCGGGCCCACCCCGGATGCCCCGCCAGCACCCGCACCGGAGTCGACACCCGGGTCCGGGCACCGTCGGGCCCGGTCACCCAGGTCACCACCGCGTCGAGCACCACCGCCGGCGGCCCGCTCCCGGTCCGGGCGGTCCGCGGGTCGGAGTCCACGGTGAGATCCGCGAGCACCCGGGCATGGTCCCGGGCCAGCTCCGGGACCGGCCCGGCCCGCGCCTCGGCCCGCTGGAGCCCCGCCAGCCCGGCCCCGGCGGCCGCGCACAGCAGCACCGCCGCCACGGCCGTCCGGAACGTCCCGGAGCGCCTCCGCCGGACCAGCATCAACACCCCGGCCGCCCCCACCCCCAGCCCCGCCGCCCCAAAACTCCATCCGACGGGCACCCCCAGCCCCACGGCGGCCGCCCCCCACACGCCGAGAGCCGGCCCCACCAGCCGCAAATCCAGAGGCTCCGCTTCCCCCACCCCTCCCTCCCGGCGACCCGAACCCCCCTCGCCTCCGTCCGGCTCGCTCGGATCCGCCTCCCGCGGATCCCGCCCGCCCGAAACCCGCCCCGGTCCGCCGTGCCGGCTCACGGGCGCACCAGCTCGCGCAGGTCGGCGAAGCGGCGCTCACCGATCCCGTTGACCTGCCGGAGCTCCTCCACGGAGCGGAAGCCCCCGCGTGCCGTGCGGAAGTCCACGATGTGCTGCGCGAGAACCGGGCCGACCCCCGGCAGGCCGTCCAGCTGCTCGGCCGTGGCCGTGCCGAGGCTCAGCGGCCCTGCCGCCGGAGCGCCACGTCCCGTCATCGGCGGCGGTGGGGCCGGAACGCCCACCAGTACCTGCTCGCCGTCCATCAGGACGCGGGCCCGGTTCAGGCCGGTGGTGTCCGTCCCGGGCCGCACTCCCCCGGCGGCGGCCAAGGCATCCTCCACCCGCGAGCCGGGAGGCAGCTTGCGCACCCCGGGGTCACGGACCTTGCCGCTGACGTCCACCAGGATGGGACCAGCGCCGACGCCGGGGCCCGCCCGCGCCGCGGTCGGGGCCGGCAGCGCGGCCGCCGCGGGGGCCACCACGGCGGGTGCGGTCACCGGCCGGGGCCGGGCCGCCCCGTACTGCTGCACGGCGAACCCGACGGCGACGAGGAGCACCACCGAGACGGCTGCCACCGTGCGCGGCTCCACCCCGCAGCGGGTCTGCAGCCACACGGGCAGCCGCTCCCGCACCGCGAGCCACCGCACAGCCCCGCCGGGCACCTCCCGGCCCTCGGGCGGAGCCACCGCCCCGCCCCGGGCGGGTTCGTCGGGTCGGTCAGGCACGTCGGCCCGGACCGCCGGACCGGGCCTGACCGCCGGACCGGGCCTGACCAGCGGATCCGGCCGGGCCGCAGCCGCTGGCTCGGTCACCGCCTCGACGGAGCGGCCTCCCGGCGGAGCCACCTCAGCAGAGGTGTCCCCGGTCGGCGACGGCGGCGGAGCGCCCGGAGGACGGCCCGCTCCGAGCAGGGCCTCGGCCCGGCGCCGCACGACCGCGGGGTCGGGACGGCCGGGCCGCTGTCCGCGGCGGTGCCGCAGACGGCTGTCGGAGAGGCGGGGACGGCCGGGGCCGCTGGTGGCGCCGGCGGGACCTGACGTGCGCGTACGAAGAGTCATGCCACGACGGTAGGGCCGAGCCGTGACACGCGTTCGGAAGCCTCAATTCCGGTGGATGGCCCGGGCGTTGTGGATATCTCCGTCACTCGATCCAGTGATCAGCGCGGGGAGACGACCGCCGCCAGCAGCCCCGGTCCGGTGTGCGCCCCGATCACCGCGCCGACCTCGCTGACGTGCAGCTCGACCAGCCCGGGGATGCGCTCACGGAGCCGCTGCGCGAGCTTCTCGGCGCGTTCCGGGGCCGCGAGGTGGTGCACGGCCACGTCGACGGGGCCGGAGCCGGCGCGTTCGACGGCCAGCTCCTCCAGGCGGGCTATGGCCTTGGAGGCCGTACGCACCTTCTCCAGCATCTCGATCCGCCCGCCGTCCAGCGTCAGCAGCGGCTTGACCGCGAGCGCCGAGCCGAGCAGGGCCTGCGCGGCCCCGATGCGGCCGCCGCGACGGAGGTAGTCGAGGGTGTCGACGTAGAAGTACGCGGACATGCCGGCGGCCCGCTTCTCCGCGGCGGCGACGGCCTCGTCGAGGGAGCCCCCGGCTTCGGCCACCTCCGCCGCGGCCAGGGCGCAGAAGCCCAGGGCCATGGCGACCATGCCGGTGTCGACGACGCGGACGGGCACCGTGGCGGTCTTCGCGGCGAGCACGGCGGCGTCGTACGTGCCGGAGAACTCCGCCGACAGGTGCAGGCTGACGATGCCGGTCGCACCGGCCTCCACAGCCGTCCGGTAGGCCCGGACGAAGTCCTCGGGGCTGGGGCGGGAGGTGGTGACCGAGCGGCGCTTCTGCAGGGCCAGGGCGAGGCTCCTGGCCGAGATCTCGGTGCCCTCTTCCAGGGCATCGTCGCCGAGGACCACGGTCAGCGGGACGGAGGTGATTCCGTGCCGCGCCATGGCCGGTGGGGGCAGGTAGGCCGTGGAATCCGTGACGATCGCGACATGGCGGGACATGAGGCGGAGGTTACCGGCAGTGGGGGTGTTCCGGCAGCCCGGGTCTACCGGTGGCCCTCCGGCCACGCCTCCGGGTGACCTGCAGCCGGGCTCCCACCCACGGTTCCGCCGGGCCCCGCCAAGGGGTTCCACCGGGCCCCGCACGGGCTGTCGCCCAGCTCCCGTCGGGCTGCGCCCGGACCCCCTGGGGCTCCGCCCCGGACCCCGGTCCTCAAACGCCGGACGGCTGAAAGCTCCCGCTCAGGTCGTCGCTTCCGGGCGCCGGGTCTTCTGCCAGGGGTACTGCGGGGGTGGGGTGGGTTCCGAGAGGGCTGCGGGCTGGGGGGTGTTCCACGTGGGGGACGTGGGCGTGGGCGTGGCGTGGGGGAGGTCGTCGGCCGGGGCGCGGGACCAGTCCCGCAGGGCGCCCGACTCGACGTCGATCTGGGCCGACAGGTGCGACAGGTCGTCCTCCGCGAAGCGCCGCGCACGGTCGCGCGCCGCCCAGCGCAGCGAGTCCGAGGCCTGGGTGATCTGCGCCGTGCGCTCCCGCAGGTCCGGCAGGGCCGCCGCGGTCCGCTGCCGGTCGGGCTCCGCCTCCAGGCGCTTCAGCTCGTCGTCGAGTTCGTGGCCGTGCGCGCTCAGCCGCTCGAACAGCCCGATCGACTCCTTCAGCGAGGCGTCCGTCTGGACCCCCTCGTACAGCGCCTGCTGCGTCGCCCGCATCGAATTGCGCAGGTCCAGCCGCAGCGTGGCCAGCGCGCCCGGGACACCGACCTGGCCGAAGCTGCGGGCCTTCAGGGTGGTGTCCTCCACCGTGCGGCGGGCCTGGGTGATGGTCCGGTCCACGCCGCGCGCGACGCCCTTGACCACCTTCGTCGTCACGTAGACACCGAGCCCCAGGAAGGCGAACAGCAGCACCAGGGCCACGATGATAAAAGCCGCCTCCATGAGGGTCCCTTCCCCAGCCGTTTACGTCCCTTCCACCGTAAACGCCACGGGCAGGCCGCGGGTTCCAATCGAACCCCCAACCTGCCCGTACGGGAATACCCCTAGACGCGTCGGACGGACGCGTCAGACGACGATGTTCACCAGCTTCGGCGCGCGCACGATCACCTTGCGGATCTCCGCCCCGCCCAGCGCCGCCACGACCGCCTCGTCGCCCAGCGCCAGCTGCTCCAGCTCGGCGTCGGAGATGGCCGGAGACACCTCCAGGCGGGCCTTGACCTTGCCCTTGATCTGGACGACGCACGTGACGCTCTCGTCCACGACGTACGCCGGGTCGGCGACCGGGAAGTCCTGGTGGACGACCGACTCGGCGTGGCCCAGCCGCTGCCACAGCTCCTCGGCGATGTGCGGCGCCAGCGGGGCCACCAGCAGCACCAGGCGCTCGGCGACCGAGCGCTCCAGCGGCCGGCCCGCCTTCGTCAGGGTGTTGTTCAGCTCGGTGATCTTCGCGATGGCGGTGTTGAAGCGCAGCCCGGCCATATCGGCGCCGACCCCGTCGATCGCCTTGTGCAGCGCGCGCAGGGTGGCCTCGTCCGGCTCCCCGTCGACGACCGTCACGGCGCCCGTCTCCTCGTCCACCACGTTGCGCCACAGGCGCTGCAGCAGCCGGTACTGGCCGACGACGGCGCGGGTGTCCCAGGGACGCGAGACGTCCAGCGGGCCCATCGCCATCTCGTACAGGCGCAGGGTGTCCGCGCCGTACTCCTCGCAGATCTCGTCCGGCGTGACGGCGTTCTTCAGGGACTTGCCCATCTTGCCGTGCTCACGCTTGACGGGCTGGCCCTGGTAGAAGTAGCCGCCGTCACGCTCCTCGACCTCGGCCGCCGGGACGTACACACCGCGCGAGTCGGTGTACGCGTACGCCTGGATCATGCCCTGGTTGAACAGCTTGTGGAACGGCTCCACCGAGGAGACGTGGCCCAGGTCGAACAGCACCTTGGACCAGAACCGCGCGTACAGCAGGTGCAGCACCGCGTGCTCGGCGCCGCCCACGTACAGGTCGACGCCGCCGTGCGGCTGACCCTCGCGCGGGCCCATCCAGTACTTCTCGATCTCCGGGTCGACCAGGGCCGAGCCGTTGTTCGGGTCCAGGTAGCGCAGCTCGTACCAGCAGGAGCCGGCCCAGTTCGGCATGGTGTTGGTCTCGCGCCGGAAGGACCGCACCCCGCGACCGTCGCCCAGGTCCAGCTCGACGTTGACCCATTCCTGGTTGCGCGACAGCGGGGTCTCCGGCTGGGAGGCCGCGTCGTCGGGCGCGAAGGTGCGCGGCGAGTAGTCCTCGACCTCCGGCAGCTCCAGGGGCAGCATCGACTCGGGCAGCGGGTAGGCGACGCCGTCCTCGTCGTAGACGATCGGGAAGGGCTCGCCCCAGTAGCGCTGGCGGCTGAACAGCCAGTCGCGCAGCCGGAAGTTGACGGTCCCCTCGCCGATGCCGCGCTCGGCCAGCCAGTCGGTGATCGCGGCCTTGGCCTCGACCACGCCCAGGCCGTCCAGCGAGATGCCCTCGCCCGTCGAGTTGACGATCGTGCCGTCGTACGAGGTGAACGCGCCCTCCCACTCCAGCGGGTCGGCGTCACGGTCGTCCGTGGGCCGGACGACGCAGCGCATCGGCAGCTCGAAGGCGCGCGCGAACTCGAAGTCGCGGCCGTCGTGGGCCGGGACGGCCATGATCGCGCCGGTGCCGTAGCCCATCAGCACGTAGTCCGCGATGAAGACGGGCACCTGGTCGCCGCTGACCGGGTTGGTCGCGTACGCGCCGGTGAAGACGCCGGTCTTGTCCTTGGCCTCGGCCTGCCGCTCGACGTCCGACTTCGCGGCTGCCTGCTTGCGGTACGAGTCCACGGCCTCGGCCGGGGTCGCGTTGCCGCCGGTCCACAGCTGGTGGGTGCCCTCGGGCCACTCCGCCGGGACGATCTTCGAGACCAGCTCGTGCTCGGGGGCCAGCACCATGTAGGTGGCGCCGAACAGCGTGTCGGGGCGGGTGGTGAAGACCGTGATGGCTTCGCCGTCACCGACCGCGAAGTCGACGCGCGCGCCCTCGCTGCGGCCGATCCAGTTGCGCTGCTGCAGCTTGATGGCCTCGGGCCAGTCCAGCGCGTCCAGGTCGTCGATCAGGCGGTCGGCGTAGGCCGTGATCCGCATGTTCCACTGGCTCAGCTTGGACTTGAAGACGGGGAAGTTGCCGCGCTCGGACCGGCCGTCGGCGGTGACTTCCTCGTTGGCCAGTACGGTGCCCAGCCCGGGGCACCAGTTGACGGGCGCGTCCGAGGCGTACGCCAGCCGGTACCCGTTCAGCACGTCGGCCCGCTCGGCCGCGCTCAGCGCCGCCCAGGAGGCGCCGCCGGGCAGCTCACGGGAGCCGTCCTCGAAGGAGGCGACCAGCTCGGCGATGGGCCGGGCCTTCGCGGCGTCCGCGTCGTACCAGGAGTTGTAGATCTGCAGGAAGATCCACTGGGTCCACTTGTAGTAGTCCGGGTCGATCGTCGCGAACGACCGGCGCTTGTCGTGGCCCAGACCCAGCCGGCGCAGCTGGACCTTCATGTTCTCGATGTTCGCCTCGGTCGACACGCGCGGGTGCGTACCGGTCTGCACGGCGTACTGCTCGGCCGGCAGGCCGAAGGCGTCGAAGCCCAGGGTGTGCAGGACGTTGTGGCCGGTCATCCGCTGGTGGCGGGCGAAGACGTCGGTGGCGATGTACCCGAGCGGGTGGCCGACGTGCAGGCCCGCGCCCGAGGGGTACGGGAACATGTCCATGATGAACTTCTTCGGGCGCGCCACGACCGCCGCGTCGCCGGCCAGGTCACCGGTCGGGTTCGGGGCCTCGTACGTGCCCTGCGCGTCCCATACGTCCTGCCAGCGTGCCTCGATGTCGGCGGCCACGGCAGCCGTGTAACGGTGCGCCTCGGCCGCCTCGGGGGCCGGGGTGTTCGTCTCGCTCATGATTCCTGAAGCTCCATCGATCGTCTCTGCCGGTTCTGCTGCCCAAACGAAAAAACCCCTCGCACAGGAGGGGGCGCCGCGCCGGGCCGACCGCTTCGTGGGGTCGGAACTGTTCAGCGCGGCTCGGTAAGCAGAAGGCGTACGGCACGCATGGCGTCAGGGTACCGCAGCGGCTCCCGGCGGTGCTCTGCCCTTCCGGCCGGTGGACGCACGACGAGAAGCGGGCCACCCGTTTCCGGGTGGCCCGCTTCTTCACTGTGGAGCTATGGAGAATTGAACTCCAGACCTCCTGCATGCCATGCAGGCGCTCTACCAACTGAGCTATAGCCCCTTGTCTTGCCTGCCGCTTCGTGGCCCGTTTCCGGTTCCCCTTGGCGACATCCCAAACATTACACGGTGATGGCCCTGGTCCAAAAATCGGTTTCCGCGGAGCCCGGGCCATGTCCGTTTCGTGGCAGTTCGTCACATACCCTGACGAGCCGCACGTCTCTGGGTCACGCACGCGCAAACTGGTAGAACCGCTTCAGCGTGCAGTGCTCGTCGAGCAGCCGCCCGTAGATCGGCTCGCCCTCCAGCTCGCGGTAGGTCTCGATCGGGTCGCCTTTTATGATCAGCGCCCGCGCACATTCCTCGCACCAGTACTGGTAGTCGGGATTGACCGGCTCCATGTCCCGCACGATCGGCGTGCCGTTGTTGCACCAGTCGCACCGCCGCCGGTGTGCACCCATCCGTCAGCGACTCCCTCCCGCGTCGGGCCGTCGTGTCCCCCTCCGGCCGTCCGATTCTGCCATGCCGGTGCTCGCTCGGGCAGCTGTGGACAAAAGCAAAGATCCCGCCCCCTGTTGGGGACGGGATCTTGATTGTGGAGCTATGGAGAATTGAACTCCAGACCTCCTGCATGCCATGCAGGCGCTCTACCAACTGAGCTATAGCCCCGCTCTCCGCGACGCTCCCCCCGTTTCCGGTGTTCTGCGCTGCGAACAAGAAGAACTCTAGCCTGTGACCAGCCGGAAAGTGAAATCCGGGTGGGAGCCGCTCCGAGGTGGGCTCAGTCGTCGTCGCCGAGCACCGGTTCGGGCAGCGTGCCGGCGTTGTGTTCCATCAGCCGCCAGCCGCGCGCGCCCTCGCCCAGCACGGACCAGCAGCAGTTGGAGAGCCCGCCCAGGCCCTCCCAGTAGTACGACTCCAGGCCCAGCAGGCGGCCGATCGTCGTACGGATGGTGCCGCCGTGGCTGACCACCACGAGCGTGCCGCCGGGGGGCAGCCGGTCGGCGTGTTCCAGCACAACCGGCGCAGCCCGGTCGGCGACCTCGGTCTCCAGCTCGCCGCCACCGCGGCGGACCGCCTCGCCGCGCTTCCACGCCGCGTACTGGTCGCCGTACTTGTCCAGGATCTCGTCGTGCGTGAGGCCCTGCCATTCACCGGCGTACGTCTCGCGCAGCGCCTCGTCGTGCGTCACCGCCAGACCCGTGACGGCCGCCAGTTCGGCAGCCGTGGTGGAGGCGCGCATCAGGTCCGAGGCGATGATGGCGTCGGGCTTCAGCGAGGCGAGCAGCCGGGCGGCACGGCGCGCCTGCGCCACACCGGCCTCGGTCAGCTCGATGTCCGTGGAGCCCTGGAAGCGTCGCTCCAGGTTCCAGGAGGTCTGGCCGTGCCGCCACAGGACGATCTTGCGGCCGGTCTTGCCGTTGCCGGTCGCGGTCGTACCGTCGTTCGTCGCGCTCAGAACAGATCACCGTCCAGTTCGTCGTCGCCCTGCGCGGCGCGCAGCGCGGCGTGCTCCTCCGCCTTGCCCTTGGTGAGCTTGGCGTCCTCGGGGAGGTCGATCTCGGGGCAGTCCTTCCACAGGCGCTCCAGCGCGTAGAAGACGCGCTCCTCGCTGTGCTGCACGTGGACGACGATGTCGATGTAGTCGAGCAGGATCCAGCGCGCGTCGCGGTCGCCTTCGCGGCGCACCGGCTTGGCGCCCAGCTCCTTCAGGAGCTTCTCCTCGATCTCGTCGACGATCGACTTGACCTGGCGGTCGTTGGGAGCCGAGGCGAGCAGGAAGGCGTCGGTGATCGACAGCACGTCGCTGACGTCGTACGCGATGATGTCGTGCGCGAGCCGGTCGGCCGCGGCCTGGGCGGCGGCGGTGATGAGCTCGATGGAGCGGTCCGTGGCGGTCACTGGCCATGCTTTCGGGTTGGCGGGCAGATCCTTACAAGGGTCTCATGTACCGCCGACACCGCCCGCGCGCAGCGTGCCGCGCGGGCGGGGCCGTTCCCGACGGGGCCCACCGGAGTAGGCCGCAGTAGGCCTCGGAGGGCTCAGGACGGTTTGTAATCCTTGCCCAGGGTCACCACGACGTCCGCGTTCACCGCGTTCTCGGCCTTCTTCACGGCCGTCTCGGGCAGTCCCAGCGTCTTGGAGACCTCGATCGCCTTGTCCCGCTGCGCGTCGTCCTGGTACGTGATCTGCGACGCGGGCGCGGTCTTGTCGGCCTTGCCGCCGTCCACCAGGGTGTAGCCGCCGTTGAGCAGGGCCGCCTTCGCCGCCGTGTTCGTCTTCTCGTCGCCGGTCGCGTCCTTCAGGCCGACCCGCGGCAGGGCCCCGGGCTGGGCCTCCGTGACGGAGCCGCCGAGGACCTCCTTGACCACCTTCTTGTTGGCCTCGTCCGTGAGGCCGCCGTCCGGCTTCACCCCGAGCACGTCGGTGCGGTACGCGCCCACCTTGGCGTGCTCGCCGAGCTTGGACAGCAGCGCGCCCAGCGTCTGCGCGTTCAGCGCCGGGTCCAGGATCTGGCCGGTGGTCTCCACGGTCATCGCCGCCGACTTCGGATCGCCGGGCACCTTGCGCAGCAGGCCCAGCAGGACCTTGCCGAGCCGGTCCAGCTGCTTGGCCTCCGGCTCGCCCTGCGCCTTGTACGTGGCGTAGGCGACGGCCATCGCACCGCTGAGGCTCTGCTTCGGGCCCTGGCCGACGGCGGGCACCTTCGCCGCGTCGTCCGCCGGGACGGCCACGTCGGTGTCGACCTCGATGCCGCCGACCAGCTCGACGAAGTTCTCCAGGAAGGGGGTGTCCAGCCGCCAGGTGCCGCCGATGCGGGTGCCGAAGGCCGAGTCGAGGGACTCCCGTACGCCCAGACCGCCGTCCTCGACGGCCTTGCCCAGCTGTGCGGTGGTGCCGTCGTCCTTGGAGACGTTCAGCGTGTTCGGCACGAGGACGGTGGCGCCCTGCTTGGTGGTCACGTTGTCGACGAGCAGCGCCGTGGAGGTGCCGCCCTTCTTGGTGTTGTGCAGGTGCACGACGATCATGTCGCGCTTCTGCGGACCCGTGGCTGCCGCGCCGTTCGACGCCTTGCCGGGGCCCTCCAGGAACGGCAGCTTGCCCGCGTACCAGAGGTAGCCGAGGCCCGCGACGACGAAGACGGCCAGCACGACGATCAGCGCCACCACCCGGTTGCGGCCGCGCCGGCGGGCCTCCTCGCGGCGCTCGGTGCGGCTCTCGGTGAAGGCGAGCCAGTCGATGACGTCCTCGGAGTCCTCGTCCGGCTGGTCGATGAAGGCGAACTGCTCGGTGCGGTACGAGGGACCCTGCCCCTGACCCTGCGCGCCCGCCCCGTCGGCCCGGCGGGGCTCCGGGACCTGCGCGGCGGCGGGACGGTACTCCGGCTCGGGCACGGGGGCCCGCAGGGGGGCCTGCGCCGGGGCCTCGGGGGCGGCCTGCTGCGGGATCCACTGCTGGGTGGCCTGGGTGTCGTACTGCGGGATGCCCTGGGTGTCGTACCCGTACTGCGGGGACTGGGAAGCCTGGGGGTACTGCTGCTGGGGCTGCTGCGGGTAGTACTGCGGGGCCTGCTGCTGGGGCTGCTGGGCCTGCTGCTGGCCGTACCCCTGGTAGTCGTAGCCGTAGCCCTGCTCGTACTGCTGCTGCTCGTAGGGGGGCGCCGGGTCGGTGGCGGGCTGCGCGGGCACCTGGCCGTACAGCGGCCGCCCGTACGCGTCGTAGCCGACGAGCTGCTGCTCCTGGCCGGCATACGGGTCGTACGGCTCGTGTCGGTCGTTCACCGCGGGGCCCCTCTCTCCGGAAGCTCAGGCTCCCCGGTACAGCTCACGCTTGTCGATGTAGCGGACCACGCCGTCGGGCACGAGGTACCAGACAGGATCCCCCTTGGCCACGCGTGCACGGCAGTCCGTGGACGAAATGGCCAGCGCCGGAACCTCGACGAGGGAGACGCCTCCCTCGGGCAGGCCGTCGTCGGTGAGCACGTGGCCCGGCCGGGTGACGCCGATGAAGTGCGCGAGGGCGAAGAGCTCCTCGGCGTTCCGCCAGGTCAGGATCTGCGCGAGGGCGTCGGCGCCGGTGATGAAGAAGAGGTCGGCGTCGTCGTTGAGGGCGCTCAGGTCCCTCAGGGTGTCGATCGTGTACGTCGGGCCGCCGCGGTCGATGTCGATGCGGCTCACCGAGAACTGCGGGTTCGATGCGGTCGCGATGACCGTCATCAGGTACCGGTCCTCGGCGGACGACACGGCCCGCTGCGACTTCTGCCACGGCTCGCCGGTCGGTACGAACATCACCTCGTCGAGGTGGAACAGCGCGGCCACCTCACTGGCGGCCACCAGGTGTCCGTGGTGGATCGGGTCGAATGTCCCGCCCATCACCCCGAGCCTGCGCTTGACCGGGCCGGTCGGCATTTCCTGCTCTCCCATGAGCGCAGAGCCTACTGGCCCGGTGACGCGGCAGGGACCCGCCTACGGGCGCGTACTCGGCGTATGGCGGTTCAGCGGTCCCGGTTCATGCGCGTGGTGACCCACAGCATCAGGAAGAGGATGGCGAGGGCCGCACCGCCGGTCAGGTACGGGTTCAGGCTGTCGTGGTTGCCGCCGTGCTGCTCGGCTCCCTCGGAGGCGAGGACGACCAGGTTGTGGGCGGTGGAGGCGAGGCTCATCAGGCAGGTACCTATCGAGTCGGGGAGCGGGCGGAGATTTCGCTCACATCGTATGCGGGGGCCTGGGGCACGCTCACGTCGACTCAGGCGTTGGAGAGGATAGACGGGCGGCCAGCCGCACACACCAACGGGGAGGGCGCTATGACGGGGACGGGATTCGAGAAGGCACCGGCGCGGGACCGCAAGAGGTTCCCCGGTATTTCCTCACGGGCGTACGAGCATCCGGCGGACCGGTCCGCGCTCGTGGCCCTGCGCAAGCTGACCGGCTTCGACACGGTCTTCAAGGCACTGAGCGGGTTGCTGCCGGAGCGCAGTCTGCGACTGCTCTTCCTGTCGGACTCCGTCCGGGTGGGCGAGACGCAGTTCCCGCACCTGCACGCGATGCTCCTGGACGCCTGCTACATCCTGGACCTGGAGAAGGTCCCGCAGATGTACGTGCAGCAGGACCCGAAGCCCAATGCCATGTGCATCGGGCTGGACGAGCCGATCATCGTGGTCACCACGGGCCTCGTCGAGCTGCTCGACGAGGAGGAGATGCGTGCGGTGGTGGGCCACGAGGTGGGCCACGCCCTGTCGGGGCACGCCGTGTACCGCACGATCCTGCTGTTCCTGACGACCCTGGCGCTCAAGATCGCGTGGATCCCGCTGGGCAACGTGGCGATCATGGGGCTCGTGACGGCGCTGCGCGAGTGGTTCCGCAAGTCGGAGCTGTCGGCGGACCGGGCGGGGCTGCTGGTGGGACAGGACGTGCACGCCTCGATGCGCGGGCTGATGAAGCTCGCGGGCGGCAACCACCTGCACGAGATGAATGTCGACGCGTTCCTCGCCCAGGCCGAGGAGTACGAGCGGAGCGGCGATCTGCGCGACTCCGTGCTGAAGATCCTCAACGTGCTGCCCCGGACGCACCCCTTCACGACGGTGCGGGCGGCCGAGCTGAAGAAGTGGTCGCAGAACCGCGACTACCAGCGGATCATGGACGGCCACTACCCGCGGCGCGAGGATGACAAGGACACCTCGGTGACCGACTCCTTCCGGCAGTCCGCCGCGCACTACGCCGACACGGTGCGCACGAGCAAGGACCCGCTGATGAAGCTGGTCGGCGACATCGCCGGCGGTACGGCGGACCTGGGCGGCAAGCTGCGGGACAGGTTTTCAGGTATGGGTGCCACGGGCGCGGGCGGCGGCGGCAGTAGCGCCGCCGGCGGCGAGGACAAGAGCACCGGCACCGGCAAGGACGGCGCTACGGAGCAGGGCTGACGCCCTGCCCCGAGGCGGCCGGGGACGCCGGGGCCTGTGACTGCGGGGGCTCCGGCGCGGTCGTCGGTGCGAGCACGCCGCACAGCCCGGCCGTGCGGCGCGGACTGCCGCTGGCGTACGGGTCGCTCGCGGCCGGGCCGGTGGTGGTCGGCCCGGCTCCGGCCGTCAGCGGGCGGAAGCCTCCGGCCGGGTCGGCGGAACAGGACTGCGGGCCCGCCATGACGTAGGCCGAGACGAGCTCCGTCCGCCGGGCGGTGAGGTCGTCGCGGTCGAAGCGCATCCGCAGCTCCCGGCGGACGGTGAAGAGCGAGGCCCCGTCCGCCGCGGCGGGCTGGCCGGTGGCCGGGCGCACCGCGTAGACGAAGGTGTGGTCGGAGGTCACCTCCAGGGCGTTCGGGGCGGTCTCCGCCGCGGCGAGGACCCCGCTGACCCGGACCCGGGTGTCGGCCACCACGGCGGTCGCCGGGTCGAAGCGGACGAGCCAGCCCGTGACGGCGTGCCGCCCGTTGCCGGCCGGGACGAGCATGCTCTGGTCGAACTGCGTCAGCTGGTCGGGGTCGAGCAGGACGCGCACCGGCCGTGAGGCCTCGCCGGACAGCACGTCGGGGTCCAGCGAGGACTGCACCAGGTAGTCCTTGGCGATGGTCAGCGCGGTCTGGACCTGCTCCTCGGTGAAGTGGCGGGTACGGCGCACGGCGGGGAAGGTGATCCCGGCCGCCCCGATCCGGTACTGGGCCGCCGGACTCTGCGCGTACAGGTCGGCGGGCCGTCCGCCGGGCACGGGGGCGGAGGGTGCGAGCGGGACGACGGTGCCGCTCATCGCCTCGGCCGGGTCCCCGGCGGGCGGCACGTAGGGATTGCGCAGCCCCATGTAGACGGCGCCGGCGAGCGCCAAGGCGATGCACAGCACGATGATCCGGCCCTGCCGGGCCGCACCGCCCCCGGAGCCGCCGCGGGGTCCCGGATGGCCTCCGCCGGTCGACCAGATCGAGCGGCTCCGTACGGCGCGGGCGTGCTCGCCCATGCGCTCCTGTGCGGAGAACTCCTGGAGCCGGGCAGCCCGGACGAAGTCCTCGTCGAACACCACCGACCGGTACTCGTCGGCCCGGAACTCGTCGTCGGCCCCGCCGGCACCCTCGGGGGTGCCGTTCGGCGGATCTCCTGGCATGGCCATCGCTTCTCCCCGCTGTCCCCGCTCCAGAGAAGCCCCCGGCTCCGGCGATGGGGAGCGGGGTCGTACCTTCAGGGTTGGCGGCTGACGCGGTCCATAAACGCTCCGGCACCGGTGACTTCGCCCATCGGGGTGCTGGCGGGGGCCGGAGCCGGTTCCGCGTCGCTCGCCGCGCTGCGGTACACGGCGCTGAAGGCGAGCGCGATCATGCCGAGGCCCATCACGAAGGCGAGCACCCAGGCGACCGGCCGCAGCCACGGCGAGCGGCCGCGGTAGGGGCGCAGGCTGCCGCCGTAGGCCCCGTACGGGCCTTCCCCGGAGCCTGCTCCGTGGCCGTGGTCCCAGCCGGGATCGTCGGAGTGGTGGCCGTCGGCGCCGCCGTAGGCGTACGCGTCGTAGTCCTCGTCGCCCGTCCAGCCGCCGGCGAAGGCGGCGCGGGCGGCCTCGGCCGCCTCGGCGCGCGCCCGGTCGCCGGCCCGCTGGCGCTCTGCGGCGCTCGGTTCACGGATCTCGGCGTTCCGGACGAAGTCCTCGTCGAACACCACGGAGGCGAAGTCCTTGTCCGCGCCTCCGCGGTCGTCTGCATGTTCTTCGGGGGTCCCGTCGTCCGGGAACGGCTTGCCCCCCACGTCGTCCGGCACGGAACCAGCGTAGACCTGAGGGACACCTTTGGGCAGGGTGTAGGCCGAAATCCGGCCACACCGTGTTCAGGGGTCGACTACCGTACGTGACCGTCGCCGGTGACGATGTACTTGGTCGAGGTGAGCTCGGGAAGCCCCATCGGGCCCCGGGCGTGCAGCTTCTGCGTGGAAATGCCGATCTCCGCGCCGAAGCCGAACTGACCACCGTCCGTGAACCGGGTGGAGGCATTCACGGCAACCGTGGTCGAGTCGACCAGCTGGGTGAAGAGGCGGGCGGCGGCCTGCGAGGTGGTGACGATCGCCTCGGTGTGGCCGGAGGTCCAGCGGCGGATGTGGGCGACGGCCTCGTCGAGGGAGTCCACGACACCGGCGGCGATGTCGTACGAGAGGTACTCGGCGGCCCAGTCCTCGTCGGTGGCCGGGAGGGCGGTGACCTTGGAGTCCTCCGCGTACGCGAGCACCCGCTCGTCGCCGTGGACGGTCACGCCGGCGTCGGCGAGGGCGTCCAGGGCGAGGGGCAGGAAGGCGTCGGCGATGTCCCGGTGGACGAGCAGGGTCTCCGCGGAGTTGCAGACGGAGGGACGCTGGGCCTTGGAGTTGACGAGGATGTCCACGGCCATGGCCAGATCGGCCTGGGCGTCCACGTAGACGTGGCAGTTGCCGGTACCGGTCTCGATGACCGGGACGATGGATTCCTCGACGACGGTCTTGATGAGCGAGGCGCCGCCGCGCGGGATGAGGACGTCGACGAGACCGCGGGCGCGCATCAGCTCGCGGACGGAGTCGCGGGACTCGCCCGGCACCAGCTGGATGGCGTCGGCGGGCAGACCGGCCGAGGCGACGGCGTCGCGCAGGATGCCGACGAGGGCGGTGTTGGAGGCGTAGGCCGAGGAGGAGCCGCGCAGGAGGACGGCGTTGCCGGACTTCAGGCACAGGGCGGCGGCGTCGACGGTGACGTTGGGGCGGGCCTCGTAGATGATGCCGACGACGCCGAGCGGGACGCGGATCTGGCGGAGGTCGATCCCGTTGGGGAGGGTGGAGCCGCGGACTACCTCGCCGACGGGGTCGGGCAGGGCCGCGACGTCGCGGACGTCGGAGGCGATGGCCGCGATGCGGTCGGGGGTGAGGGTGAGACGGTCGATGACGGTCTCACTGGTCCCGGCGGCGGCCGCCTTCGCCGTGTCGACGGCGTTGGCCTCGACGATCTCGGCCGTACGGGCCTCCAGCGCGTCCGCGATGGCCAGCAGGGCCTTGTCCTTGGCGGACCGCGGGAGCGGGGCGATGGCCGCGGCGGCGGTCCGGGCGGCTTGCGCGGTGGCGATCACGGGCGAGGTCGTGGCATCGAGCGAGGTCATGCCGCCAGGGTAATCCCCGCCCACCCCCGGGCCGATGGGGTTCCACCCCCCGAGACGCCTTCTTGACGCGGAGCTCGCACCGCTAGGCGGGCTTCGCCCCCGCTGCACCGGACTCCGTCCGGTGGCGGCGGGTGGCACCCGTGCCGACCAGCCCCCGACGGACGGAGTCCGGCGCAGCGACGCGAAGCCCGGGAGGCCCGCCACGGCCGAGTGGTGCGAGCGGAGCGTCAATAAGGGTGCACGCCCATGGGGTGGGCCGGGGGCGGGCCGTAGCCTTCGGCGACGCGTTGGTGGTAGGTGGCGCGGTCGATGACTTCCAGGCCGACGATCTCCCAGGGCGGGAGCTTCGCCGAGGAGCGGTGCTCGCCCCAGAGCCGCAGTGCCACGGCCGCCGCGTCGTGGAGGTCGCGGGCTTCCTCCCAGTAGCGGATCTCCGCGTGGTCGTCGGCGTAGCGGCTGGTCAGCAGGAAGGGGTGGTCGTGGGCGAGCTGCTCCAGGCCACGGCGTACGTCGCACAGCGGCGCGGGCTTCCCGGAGACGCTCAGGGTGATGTGCCAGAGGCGGGAGGCATCCCGTTCCTCCCCGCTCCCGCCGACGTCACCGTCCCCGGTGCCGACGCTGGTCAGCGCTCGTCTCACCAGCCGCCTCCTTGTCCCGCGCTACGCGTGTCCGCCCCTCACAGTTGACCAGTCCTCGGCTCACCGCGCGGCGGTTTTACCTAACCTCAGCCCTGCAGCAGGACCAGATCGTCGCGGTGGACGACCTCCCGCTCGTACTCGGGTCCGAGTTCCCGCGCGAGCTCGCGCGTGGAGCGGCCGAGGAGCTGCGGGAGCTCCTTGGCGTCGAAGTTGACGAGGCCTCGCGCCACCGCCCGGCCGTCGGCCGCGCGCAGTTCCACGGGGTCCCCGGCGACGAAGTCGCCCTCGACCGCGGCGATGCCGGCGGGCAGCAGCGAGCTGCCGCGTTCGGTCACCGCGCGGACGGCCCCGTCGTCCAGGACGAGGTGTCCCTGCGGGGCCGACGCGTGCTGGAGCCAGAGCAGCCGGTCCGTCGAGCGGCGTCCGGTGGAGTGGAAGAGGGTGCCGGTCGCCCGTCCGGCCAGGGCGTCCGCGGCCTGGCTGGCCGAGGTCAGGACGACGGGGATGCCGGCGGCCGCGGCGATGCGGGCCGCCTCGATCTTGGTGGCCATGCCGCCGGTGCCGACGCCCGCCTTGCCGACGCTGCCGATGGTGACGTGGGCGATGTCCTCCGGGCCGCGCACCTCGTCGATGCGGGTGGTGCCGGGCTGGGACGGGTCCCCGTCGTAGAGGCCGTCGACGTCCGAGAGCAGCACGAGGAGGTCGGCGCGGACCAGGTGGGCCACGAGGGCGGCGAGGCGGTCGTTGTCGCCGAAGCGGATCTCGTCGGTGGCGACGGTGTCGTTCTCGTTGACGACAGGCAGCGCCCCCATGGCCAGGAGCTGGTCCAGGGTCCGGTAGGCGTTGCGGTAGTGCGCGCGCCGGCTCGTGTCGTCGGTGGTCAGGAGCACCTGGCCGACGCGTACGCCGTACCGGGCGAAGGAGGCGGTGTAGCGGGCGACGAGCAGGCCCTGGCCGACGCTCGCGGCGGCCTGCTGGCGGGCCAGGTCGGTGGGGCGGCGGCGCAGGCCGAGCGGGGAGAGTCCGGCGGCGATGGCTCCGCTGGAGACCAGGACGATCTCCTTCTCGCCGCCGCTGCGCGCCTTGGCCAGTACGTCGACCAGCGCGTCCACCCGGTCGGCGTCGAGTCCTCCGGCCGCCGTGGTCAGGGAGGAGGAGCCGACCTTGACCACGATCCTGCGCGCGTCGAGCACACCCTGCCTAGCCGCTGACACTTCTGTCCCCTGACCCTTGACCCTCGCCGAACACGAACCTGCGCCCCTTCGAAGCTTCGAAGCCGCCCGTTCAATCTACGGGGTGTCCGGGCGGGTCCGCCCAGGGGTTTCAGACCGTGGACGCGCTGTGGGTCTGCTCCGGTTCCGCGGCCTTGTCGCCCGTCCCCGGGATGAGGATCTTGCGGGAGAGGACGTAGGTGAACGGGATGGCCACCACGGCCGCGACCAGCGGCGCGATCTGGGTGTTCATGCCCGCCCAGGTGACCAGGGCGTACAGGCCCGCGGACTGGATCACGTAGTTGGTGATGTTGGTCAGCGGGAAGAGCAGGAACTTCTTCCAGGTCGGCCGGGTCCGGTAGGTGAAGTAGGTGTTCATGAAGAACGAGCCGACCATCGCCAGCACGAAGGCGATGGAGTAGGCGGCGAAGTACGGCATCAGGGGATGCAGGAGCAGGTAGATGGCGTAGAAGGTGCCGGTGTTGACTCCGCCCACCAGTCCGAAGCGGATGATCTGGGCGAGCTGGGCCCTGCGGTCCGGGGCCGGACGTTCGTTCGTCGTGGGCGGCATCAGTTGCTTCGCTCCGCAATCACGGCCTGGGCCTGGGGCAGGTCCCGGACGTCGGTGGACGTGGCCGTCCGGTCGGCGCCGTGCGCCTCCTTCACCAGGAAGTGCGGCCGGCGCTTGGTTTCGTAGTAGATGCGGCCGATGTACTCGCCGATCAGGCCCAGCATGATCATCTGTACGCCGCCCAGGCCCGCGATGAGCGCGACGATCGTGACGTATCCCGGGGACTCCACCCCGTTGGTCATCGCGAGGACGGCGATGACCACGGCGTAGAGAACCGTCAGGGCCACCAGTGACACGCCCGACCAGATGCCGATGCGCAGCGGCCGGTTGTTGAAGGAGATGAGCCCGTCCATGCCGTAGTTCAGCAGGGCGCCGAACTTCCACTTCGTCTCGCCGGCCTCGCGCTGCGCGTTGCGGTAGTCGAAGTGGACCGTGTCGAAGCCGATCCAGGAGAAGAGTCCCTTGGAGAAGCGGTTGTACTCGGGCAGCGACAGCAGCGCGTCCACGGCGGGGCGGGACAGCAGCCGGAAGTCGCCGACGCCGTCGGTGAGCTCCACGTCGACCCAGCGGTTGATGCCCCGGTAGTAGAGGCGGCTCAGGGCCGTGCGGAGCTTCTTGTCGCCCTCGCGGGTGCGGCGGGCGATGATCTGGTCGTGGCCCTGCCGGTAGTAGTCGAGCATCGTGGCGATGAGCTCGGGCGGGTGCTGGAGGTCCGCGTCCATGATGACCACGGCGTCGCCGGTCGCCTCGCGCAGGCCGGCGAGCATGCCGGCCTCCTTGCCGAAGTTGCGGCTGAAGGAGACGTAGCGGGTCCGGTCGGCGTGCTGGGCCGCGATCTTACGGAGTTTGCCGAGGGTTCCGTCGCGGCTGCCGTCGTCGACGTAGCAGACCTCGTACTCGACGGGAAGCTCGTCCAGGACCTTGCGGATCTCCGTGTCGAAGCTGTCGATGACGGCTTCCTCGTTGTAGCAAGGGACTACTACAGACAGCTTCATGAACACTTCCTGCGGTCCGAACGGGTGATTTACGGCGACCGGACCTGCCACTCACCTCTTCCTTAGAAGTATGCACGGCGGTGGTTGCCCTGCCTGGGGTGAGTGCGGCACACGGTAGCTTTGACGGGATAAGCGGAATGAAACAGAGGGATCGAGGTGCACGTGCCTGACGTCTCCGTGGTCGTCATCGTCTACAACGACGCAGAGCGTCTCCCGGCAGCCGTCCAGTCGGTTTTGGACCAGACCCTGCACGGGGTCGAAGTCGTGATCGTCGACGACTGCAGCAAGGACGGGTCCTACGCGGTCGCCCAGGAGCTCGAAACCGCGCATCCGGGGAGGGTGCGCGCCTTCCGGCTGCCGGAGAACAGCGGGGGCTGCGGCGCCCCGCGCAATCACGGCATCCAGCAGGCCACCGGAACCTACGTCATGTTCCTGGACAGCGATGACGTGCTGGAACGCAATGCCTGCCGCAACATGCTGGACGCCGCCGAGCGGACCGGGTCCGACCTGGTCTCGGGCATGTGCGTCCGGGTCCACCTCGACAACCGTTGGGGCAAGACCACCGAGTGGTACCCGTGGATCTACGCGCGCACCCGCACGCTGGAGTCGATCACCGAGTACCCGGACCTGCTGGTCTACGACACCCTCTCCACGAACAAGTGCTACCGGCGCGCGTTCCTGCTGGAGCAGGGCCTGGAATTCCCGGTGGGCATCCACTACGAGGACCTGCTCTTCTCCGCACAGGCCTACGTCGCCGCCCGCCGCATCACGCTCATCCCGAACCACGTCTACTACTGGAACGTGATCGAGAAGGCCTCGGCGAAGTCGATCAGCAACCGGCGCCACGAGATCGAGAACTTCGTCCACCGGATGGAGATCCACCGCCGCGTCGACGAACTGCTGGCAGCCAAGGGCCACGCGGAGATCAAGTCCGCGAAGGACGCCAAGTTCCTCAAGCACGACCTGGTGCTCCACCTGCGGGACCTGCCCCTGCTCGGTGACGCCTACCGCCAGGAGTTCGCCCGGCTCGCCAACGGCTACCTGGCCGGCATCGACCCGGCCGCGTACGACAACGTCAGCAACCTCCAGGCCATCTGCGCCTACCTGCTCGGCAAGGAGGACTGGGACAACCTCCTGCCCGCCGCCGACGCCATGACCAACCAGGGCCGGCTGACCTCCCCGCTCGCCGAGCGCGACGGGCGCGTCTACTGGTGCGGCCGGCACATCGACGGCCCCGACGCCGAGGAGGCCCGCCGGATACTGGACGTCACCGACCAGGGCTACGCCGGTGCGCCGCTCACCTCCCTCACCCTGGGCAACCGCCTCACCGCGTACGAGGACGACGGCCGCGGCACGGTCACCCTGTCGGGTGCCGTGGTGAACCCGCTGGGCCGGATCCGCCCCGAGGCGGAGCTGAAGGCCTCGCTGGAGTTCCGGGCCCGCCGGCAGATCGGCGTCCGCTCCTTCAGCTTCCCGGTGGCAACCGTGCGCCACGCCGGTGACACGATCGAGTGGAAGGCCACGGCCGACATCGGCAGCACCGTCCGCCCGCTCGGCATCATCGACGCGGTCTGGGACGTACGCCTGAAGTTGACGGCCGGCGGCGACCGGATCACCACCCGCGTCTCCGTCGGCGGGGTCGACCTGGAGCAGGCCGCCCGGCTGCGCGTGCGCCCGAGGCTGACCCGGCTGGTCTCCGACCGCTTCGAGCCGGAGATGACCAAGAAGGGCAACCTCTCCTACGTCCTGACCGCCGAGGGCGCCGCCGCCGTGCGCACCCAGACGCTGATCAACAGCGCGATGCACGGCAAGGCCGCGGGCGTGGTCAAGCGGGGCCTGCGCAGGGCCCTGCGGGCCCGCCGCAACATCGGCTCGGGCGAGCAGAAGGTGAAGGTCTACCACGAGGTCTTCTCGAAGCTGCCCATCAAGAAGGGCACGGTCGTCTTCGAGAGCCACATGGGCAAGCAGTACAGCGACAGCCCGAAGGCGATCTACGAGGAACTGGTGCGCTCCGGCGTGCAGTTCGAGGCGATCTGGTCGTACGCGGGCGGCCGGCCCACCGGCTTCCCCAAGGAGGCCACCCTGGTGCGGCGTTGGAGCTGGGCCTACCTGCGGGCGCTGGCCCAGGCCGAGTTCTGGATCGACAACCAGGGCTTCCCGCTGGCGCTGGCCAAGCGCCCGGGGACCACGTACATCCAGACCTGGCACGGCTCGGCGCTGAAGCGGATGGGCTTCCACGAGCCCCGCACCAAGGCGCAGGACCGGGCGGGCCAGGCCCGGTTCCAGGCGGCCGTCGACCGCTTCGACCACTTCCTGATCCGTTCCGAGCACGACGCCCGCACCCTCGCCAAGGGTTTCCGGCTGCGTGACGAGGTGCTGCTGCGCACCGGCTACCCGCGCAACGACGCCCTGGTCGCGGCCCACCGCTCCGAGGCGAACAGCGGCGAGCGGGTCCGCGGCGCCCTGGCCGGCGAGTTCGGGATCGACCCGGAGAAGAAGGTGCTGCTGTACGCGCCGACCTTCCGGGCGAACGCGGACGGCGCGGTGGAGGGCTTCGAGTTCCCCTTCGACGTGGAGGAGTTCGCCGACCGGCTCGGCGACCGCTTCACGCTGCTGGTGCGCACCCACTACCTCAACAGCGTCACGCTGCCGCCGTCGGTCGCGGGCCGGGTCATCGACGTGTCCAAGCACCACGACATCACCCCGCTGCTGGCGCTCGCCGACGGGCTGATCACGGACTACTCGTCCGTGATGTTCGACTACGCGGTCCTGGACCGGCCGATGCTGTTCTTCGCGTACGACTACGAGAAGTACGCGACCGACATCCGCGGCACGTACTTCGACCTCAAGGAGAAGGCGCCGGGCCCGGTGGTCGCCACCGCGGACGAACTGCTCCAGGCCCTCGCCGCCTTCGACGAGGCGGATGCCAAGTACGCCGAGGCGCGCCAGCGCTTCCTCGCCGAGTTCGGCGAGTACGACCGCGGGGACGCGGCCCGCCGGATCGTCGAGAAGTTCTTCACCAGGAGCGGCAAGTGAGCCAGCAGACCGCCACCCCGGGCGGCCGTGACATCTTCCTCGTCTCCAACAGCGTGGACGAGCTGGGCGGCGTGACCACCTGGTCGCACCAGATGGCCCGGCTGTTCAGCGAACGCGGGCACCGGGTGCACGTCATCGGCATCGCCCCCGTCGCCGAGGAGATCCGCCAGCAGCTCCCGGCGGACCTCCCGTACGCGGTGACCACCCTGTACGAGGCCCACCCGCCGGCGGCCCGCCGGCTGCACGGCATCAAGGGCCGGCTCAACGCACCCGAGCGGCGCCGCCAGGCGGCCCGCCGGGCGAAGATGCGGGCCAAGGCGGACCAGTTGGGCGAGCTGCTGCGCGCGGCCCGGCCCGGCGCCGTGGTGATCGTCACCCAGGTCTGGGCGATGGAGTGGGTGGCCCTCGCCGACACCAAGGGCTGCACCGTCATCGGCATGAGCCACGAGTCCTTCGAGGCCAGCAACAAGTCCACCCGGGGTCAGCGGGTCCGCCGGTACTACGCGGACGTCGACCGCATGCTCGTGCTGACCCCCGAGGACGCCGACCTCTGGATCCGCTCGGGCATGGAGAACGTCTCCAGCATGCCGAACCCGCTGCCGTTCATGCCCGCCTCCCCCGCCCCGCGCACCGAGAAGGTCGTGGCGAGCGTCGGCCGCCTCGCCTTCGAGAAGGGCGTGGACCTGCTGCTCGACGCCTGGGCCGACGCCTCCCCGCACCACCCCGACTGGGTCCTGCGGATCTACGGGGCGGGCCTGGAGGAGGCGACCCTGCGGGCGCACGCCGCCGGGCTCGGCCTGGAGGACTCCGTGGAGTGGATGGGCAGCACCGGCGACGTGCTGGGCGCGCTGAACGGAGCCTCCGTCTTCGCCCAGGCCTCGCGCGCCGAGGGCTTCCCGATCACGCTGCTGGAGGCGATGGCCGCGGGCGTGCCGGTGGCCGCCTTCGACTGCGCGCCGGGTGTGCGGGAGATCGTGACGCACGGCGAGGACGGGCTGCTGGCCCGGCTCGGCAACACGATGGAGCTGGCCGGACAGCTGGACCGGCTGATGGCCGGCCGGGAACTGCGCGACCGGCTCGGCGACGCCGCGTTCCGCAACGTGAAGCGGTACTCCAGCGCCGAGATCACCGACCGGTGGGAGGAGCTGTTCTCCTTCCTGGAGCGCTGAGGCGGACGCTCGCCTCACGTACGAAGCCGCCCGCCCCGGAATCGACCGGGGCGGGCGGCTTCGTACGTAGGCTCTACGGGCCTCAGGCCTTGCGGTGGGCCTCCCAGCCCTCCCAGGCCGAGGTGATCATGTCGCGGACGTCGTGGCGGGCCTTCCAGCCCAGCTCCGCGGAGATCCGGTCGGCGGAGGCGACGACCTTCGCCGGGTCGCCGGCGCGGCGCGGGGAGACCTCGGGCGCGTAGGCGGGGTCGGTGTGGCCGGTGACCTCGTTCACGAGCTCGACCATCTCGCGGACGGAAACGCCCTCGCCGCGGCCGATGTTGACGGTGAGGTCCTTGTACTCGCCCTGCGCGCCCCATTCGACGAGCTTGCGGGCGGCCACCACGTGGGCCTCCGCGAGGTCGGCGACGTGGATGTAGTCGCGGATGCAGGTGCCGTCCGCGGTCGCGTAGTCGTCACCGAAGATCCGGGCGCCCTCGCCCTTGTCGAACCGCTCGAAGATCATCGGGACCAGGTTGAAGACCCCGGTGTCGGCGAGCTCGGGGGTCGCGGCGCCCGCCACGTTGAAGTAGCGCAGGCACGCGGTGGAGATGCCGTGCGCCTTGCCCGCGGCGCGGACGATCCATTCGCCCGCCAGCTTCGTCTCGCCGTACGGGCTGAGCGGCAGGCACGGGGTGCTCTCGGTGACGAGGTCCACGTCCGGCATCCCGTACACGGAGGCGGAGGAGGAGAAGAGGAAGTTGCGCACGCCCGCGGCGGCCACGGCCTGGAGCAGGACGGTGAGGCCGCCCACGTTCTCCTCGTAGTAGTGCAGCGGCTTCTCGACGGACTCGCCGACCTGCTTCTTGCCCGCGAGGTGCACCACGCCGGTGATCCGGTGCTCGGCGAAGGTCTTGTCGAGGAACTCCCGGTCCAGCACGGAACCGATCACCAGCGGAACGCCCTCCGGGACGCGGGCGGCCTTGCCGGTCGAGAGGTCGTCCAGCACCACCACCTCCTCACCCGCAAGCAGCATCGCGCGGACGACGTGCGCCCCGATGTAACCGGCTCCACCAGTGATCAGAAACGTCATGCGTGTCTCCCCAAATATCTTTCGTACGTCTCGTCCGGCGCCGGACCGTTCAGCCGTTCCGCTCTAGCCGCGCACTATGCGCGCCCGGTGGAACCGGTGACGGGCCAGGCTCATGACACCCGCGGCACCGGGCGCGAGCCGCAGCGCCAGGGATCCCCCGGTCGTGCGGTACGGCTGCGCCAACAGCACACCGTACCGGCTGCTGGGCAGCACCCGTCGGTGCAGGAGGCGGCTGAGGGGGCGGGGGGAGGTGAGCACGGAGCTGCCGTCGGCGCACTCCACGTTCAGTTTCACGTCCCACGCCTGCAGGCCCCGCCGGCCCTCGCCCCGTCCGAGGCGCGCCAGCGTGGTGAGCCGGAAGGGCAGCTCCGCGGTCCACCGCAGGCCGTCCGCGGCGGGAATGAGCTCCACCGGTTCGGCGACCAGCAGCTCCCCCAGGTCGCCCCGGGGCTGGAAGCGCAGCTGGACGGTGCGCGGGCCGGCCGCGGCGAGCCGCCCGTACAGGTCGTGGACCTGGATCCGGAGCCCTGCGCAGCCGCTCGGTTCGGCGTCGATGGTGACGGGCAGGTCCGCCGTCTCCAGCTCGTTCAGCCGGTCCAGCTCCACCGGCAGCGTGTCGCTCCAGACCGGCGTCCCGGAGGGGTTGGTCGCGTACGGGGGCAGCAGGCGGGGCGGGTCGGCGGCGAAGCGGGTCAGCCGCAGCAGGTCGGCGGGGGCGGGCGGCACCTCGGTGGCGCGCAGTACTCGTACGATCCAGCGGGCGTGCGCCCCGGCGGCCTCGATGTCGGCTTCGGAGAACCCGGCGACGTAGTCACGGGTCAGCGTCCACCAGGCGGCCTGGTAGCCGGGGTCCTCGCCGAGCTCGCGCAGGTACATGCGCAGGTCGTACTCCAGGAACTTCACCTGGCAGGCCCGGCCCAGCTCCGGGGAGGACGCCTTCATCAGCCGGGAGGCCACGCGGTGGGCCTCCACGCGCGCGCTCCAGTTGCCGACGTCCTTGCGGTCCAGGGAGATGGAGACCTGGGCGGCGTTGCGGCGCACGTGCCACACGTAGACGAGGTCGCCGATCACCGCGATGCGGGGGCGGGCGGCCAGTACGCGGGCGGTGAAGACGAAGTCCTCGTAGATGAAGCGGCCGTCCGGGAAGCGGATCCCGTACATGTCCAGGAAGGCCCGCTCGTACAGCTTGTTGACGCAGAGGGTGTCGCGGACCAGCTCCGGACGGTCCGCCGGGCGCTCGATGACCTCGCCCGGCGTGTACAGGCCGGGCACCCAGGGCACGTCACGGCTCTCGGGCAGTTCGCGGCGGACGCACGAGCCGACGGTGACCGGCGACCGGTGTTCCCCGGCCGCGGACACCAGGGCCTCGACGGCCCCGCGGGGCAGGACGTCGTCGCTGTCCAGGAACATGACGTACGGGGCGGTGGCGGCGGCGATCCCGTCGTTGCGGGGGGTGCCACAACCCCCGCTGTTCTCCGTGCGGTGCACGACCTTCACGCGCGGGTGGCGGGCCGCCAGCTCGTCCAGCACCTCGGCGGTGCCGTCGCAGGACGCATCGTTGACCGCGATGACCTCGGCAACGACCGGGCCTTGGGCGAGGGCCGAGGAGACGGCCTGACCGACGAGCGCGGCATCGTTGTACGCGATCACGACGACGGCAACTGTGGGGGTATGGGTGCTCGTCACTCGTGGATCCTAGGCCACTGGAGTAAACGTGACCTTAAGACGGGTCACCCGAACGGGGGATAACCGGAATCCTGTGACGAGCCTGTGACGACGGCCGGAGACCCGGCCGTCGCCCTCGGTCACGGCCCGGTCAGAAGGGACGGAACTCGTCGTACTCCTTCTGGGCGGAATCCCGCTCGGCTTCCTTCTCCTTGCGGCGCGTGGTCGCCGGACGCGGCGCCTCCAGACGGTGGTCCTCACCGCGGCGGCCCAGCATCTCGGCGCCGGCCATCATCGTCGGCTCCCAGTCGAACACGACCGCGTTGTCGTCGGAACCGATGGCCACGCCGTCACCCGCACGGGCACCGGCCTTCTTCAGCGCCGCCTCGACGCCGAGGCGGTTGAGGCGGTCGGCGAGGTAGCCGACGGCCTCGTCGATGTTGAAGTCGGTCTGGCGGACCCAGCGCTCCGGCTTCTCGCCGCGCACGCGGTACACGTCCTCGGCCTCGTCGTAGGTGATGGTGAAGCCCGAGTCGTCCACGGCCTTCGGGCGGATGACGATGCGGGTCGCCTCCTCCTTCGGCTTGCGGGCGCGGAACTTCGCGATGACCTCGGCCAGGAAGTAGGACAGCTCCTTCAGGCCCGTACGGTCGACGGCGGAGACTTCGAAGACCTTGTAGCCGCGGGCCTCCAGGTCCGGGCGGACGATGTCGGCGAGGTCCTTGCCGTCGGGGATGTCGACCTTGTTGAGGACGACGAGGCGCGGGCGCTTCTCCAGGCCGCCGCCGTAGAGCTTCAGCTCCTCCTCGATGGCGTCGAGGTCGGCCAGCGGGTCGCGGTCGGACTCCAGGGTGGCGGTGTCCAGGACGTGCACGAGGATCGAGCAGCGCTCGACGTGGCGCAGGAACTCCAGGCCGAGGCCCTTGCCCTGGCTGGCGCCGGGGATGAGGCCCGGGACGTCGGCGATCGTGTAGACCGTCGAGCCGGCGGTGACGACGCCCAGGTTCGGGACGAGGGTGGTGAAGGGGTAGTCGGCGATCTTCGGCTTGGCCGCGGAGAGCACCGAGATCAGCGAGGACTTGCCGGCGCTCGGGAAGCCGACCAGCGCCACGTCGGCGACGGTCTTGAGCTCCAGGATGACGTCGCCGCCGGTACCGGGTACGCCGAGGAGCGCGAAGCCGGGGGCCTTGCGGCGGGCGGAGGAGAGCGCCGCGTTGCCGAGGCCGCCGCGGCCGCCTTCGGCCGCCACGTAGGTGGTGCCCTGGCCGACGAGGTCGGCGAGGACGTTGCCCTCCTTGTCGAGGACGACGGTGCCGTCCGGCACGGGCAGGATGATGTCCTGGCCGTCCTTGCCGGAACGGTTGTCGCCCGCGCCGGGCTGGCCGTTGGTGGCCTTGCGGTGGGGGCTGTGGTGGTACTCCAGCAGGGTGGTGATCGACTGCTCGACCACCAGGATGACGTCGCCGCCACGGCCGCCGTTGCCGCCATCGGGGCCGCCGAGCGGCTTGAACTTCTCCCGGTGAACGGAGGCGCAGCCGTGGCCCCCGTTACCCGCGGCGACGTGCAGCTCGACGCGGTCCACGAAGGTGGTCATGGTTGTTCCTCCAGATACAGCGGGAATATCCCGGAAAGCCCGGGGGGTAGGCCTTGCTACCCATTAAACGTGTCTATGTGACAACGCGCCGAGGGCGGACCTCTCTTCCCGGCTGACGCCGGGAAGAGTTGAGATCCGCCCTCGGGGTGTTACGAACGCTTCAGATCAGCAGGAGCTGAATCAGGCGGCCGGAACGATGTTGACGACCTTGCGGCCACGGTGCGTGCCGAACTCGACCGAACCGGCCTGCAGCGCGAACAGCGTGTCGTCGCCACCACGACCGACACCCGAACCCGGGTGGAAGTGGGTGCCGCGCTGGCGGACGAGGATCTCACCAGCGGAAACGACCTGACCGCCGAAGCGCTTCACGCCGAGCCGCTGAGCGTTGGAATCGCGCCCGTTCCGGGTGGACGATGCGCCCTTCTTGTGTGCCATGTCTCAGTCCCTCTTACTTCGCAGCCGCGGGGATACCGGTGACCTTGATCGCCGTGTACTGCTGGCGGTGACCCTGGCGACGGCGGTAGCCGGTCTTGTTCTTGTACCGAAGGATGTCGATCTTGGCACCCTTGTGGTGGTCCACGATCTCGGCCTGGACCTTGATGCCGGCCAGGACCCACGGGTCGCTGGTCACGGCTTCGCCGTCGACAACGAGCAGGGTCGAGAGCTCGACCGTGTCGCCAACCTTGGCAGTGGGAATCTTGTCAACTTCAACGATGTCGCCGACAGCAACCTTGTGCTGGCGACCACCGCTGCGCACGATGGCGTACACGCGGATCTCTCTCTCACTCGAAATCGGGAACCCCTGAAGCCAGCCGGCCCCGCGTGAACCGCAGGCCGGCCTCCCCCGCCCCAGCCGCGAGGCGGCGGTACGGGAGGTGAGGTGCTCAGTGGATTGGCGTGCGCATAGACACGCCAGCGACCTAGGTTACGGGGCCCGGTCGGAGGGGTCAAACCGGGGTCTCGGAGACGGGCTCGGCCACCCGTCCAGGCCGGTCGAGCCGTCCTGCACGGTGCCGCTGAGACCCCGTACGGGCCCTCCCGGCCGGCCTGGACGGGCCAGGTGCGGCCGTCGCCCCGCAGGGCCGCGCACGCGCCTCCGCGCAGCTTTGAAGGCCGAAGCCCCCGCCCGGCACCGAAGGGTGCCGGGCGGGGGCCGGTGGAACGCGATCCGCGGATCAGGCTTCGGTCGGAGCCGAGACGGAGGGCAGCGTCTGCTGCTCGGCCGCCGCGGTCTTCTTCGTAGCCCGCTTCGTGGCCGTCTTCTTCGCGGCCGTCTTGGCGGTCGTCGTCTTCTTGGCCGCGGTCTTCTTCACGGCCGCCGCCTTCTTGGCCGGGGCCTTCTTCGCCGCGGTCGTGGTCGCCTTCTTGGCGGCCGTCTTGCGGACCGCCTTCTTGGCGGGAGCCGCCGGGGCGGCCTCCTCGACGACGGCCTCGGCCGCCTCCTCGGGGGCCTGTGCCGGCGTCTCGACCGGCGCCTCGACGACCAGTACGGCCGCCTCCGCGCCCGCCGGGGAACCGGCCGGAGCAGTGGCCTTACGGGTGGCACGGCGACGCGGACGGGCCGGCGCGGCCTCGACCGTCTCGGCCGGGGCCTCGACGACGACCGGCGCGGCGATCTCGACGGCGATCTCGGGCTCCGGCTCCGGCTCGGCCACGGGGGCCTCGATCACCGGCTCCGGGGCCTGGACCGCCTCGGCCGGGGCGCCCGCCGGAGCGGTCGCCTTCCGGGTGGCGCGACGGCGGGTGCGGCCCTTGGGGGCCTCCTCCGCGACCGGCTCCGCGACGACCGCCTCGGCGATCTCGACGACGGCCTCGGGCTCTGCGGCCTCGACGGCCTCGACGAGCTCCACCTCGGCCTCGACCACCGGCTCGGGCTCGGCCACGGGGGCCGCGGCCGCCGGGGTGCGGTCCGTCGCCGCACCGCGCGGGGCGCCCGCCGGAGCGGTCGCCTTGCGGGTGGCGCGGCGGCGGTTGCGGCGCCCGCTCACTCCGGCAGCCGCCTCGGCCTCGGCCGGGCTGCTGTAGAGCTCCTCGTCGTCGACGAAGGAGGGCTCGGGCAGCGCCACGGGGGCGGCCACCTCCGCGGCCAGTTCCGCCTCGGTCTCGATCTCGTAGACCTCGCCCTCGGCGGTGTCCACGGCCTCGATCTCGTGGTCGTGCTCGTGTCCGGCCTGGCCACCGCGGCGCTTGGAGCGCTTGCCGTTGCCACCGCCGCCGACCACGGTCGGGGTCTCCATGTGCACGATGACGCCGCGGCCGTTGCAGTGGACGCAGGTCTCGGAGAAGGACTCCAGCAGACCCTGGCCCACGCGCTTGCGGGTCATCTGGACCAGACCCAGCGAGGTCACCTCGGCGACCTGGTGCTTGGTGCGGTCACGGCCCAGGCACTCCAGCATGCGCCGCAGGACCAGGTCGCGGTTGGACTCCAGGACCATGTCGATGAAGTCGATGACCACGATGCCGCCGAGGTCGCGCAGCCGCAGCTGGCGCACGATCTCCTCGGCCGCCTCCAGGTTGTTCCTGGTGACGGTCTCCTCGAGGTTGCCGCCCTGACCGGTGAACTTGCCGGTGTTGACGTCGATGACGATCATCGCTTCGGTCTTGTCGATCACGAGCGAACCGCCCGAGGGCAGCCACACCTTGCGGTCGAGCGCCTTGGCGAGCTGCTCGTCGATCCGGTACGTCGCGAAGACGTCCACCTCGGAGGTCCAGCGCTTCAGCCGGTCGGCCAGGTCCGGGGCCACGTGGTTCACGTAGCCGTGGATGGTCTCCCAGGCGCTGTCACCGCTGACGATGACCTTGGTGAAGTCCTCGTTGAAGATGTCGCGCACGACGCGGACGGTCATGTCCGGCTCGCCGTACAGGAGGCTCGGCGAAGAGGTCGTGAGCTGCTTCGACTTCTTCTGGATGTCCTCCCACTGGGCCTGCAGACGCTCGACGTCGCGGCGCAGCTCGTCCTCGCTCGCACCCTCGGCTGCGGTGCGCACGATGACGCCCGCGTCCTCGGGGACGATCTTCTTGAGGATGGTCTTCAGGCGCGCGCGCTCGGTGTCGGGCAGCTTGCGGCTGATGCCGGTCATCGAGCCCTCGGGCACGTAGACCAGGTAGCGGCCGGGCAGCGAGACCTGGCTGGTCAGGCGGGCGCCCTTGTGGCCGATCGGGTCCTTGGTGACCTGCACCAGGACCGACTGGCCGGACTTGAGGGCGGACTCGATGCGGCGCGGCCCGTTGGCCATGCCGAGCGCCTCGAAGTTGACCTCACCGGCGTACAGGACCGCGTTGCGGCCCTTGCCGATGTCGATGAAGGCGGCCTCCATGGACGGCAGCACGTTCTGGACCTTGCCCAGGTAGACGTTGCCGACGTACGAGGTGGCTTCTTCCTTGTTGACGTAGTGCTCGACGAGCACGTTGTCCTCGAGGACGCCGATCTGGGTGCGCTCGCCGGACTGGCGGACGACCATGACGCGCTCGACGGCCTCGCGGCGGGCCAGGAACTCGGCCTCGGTGATGATCGGGACGCGGCGGCGGCCCTGCTCGCGGCCCTCGCGGCGGCGCTGCTTCTTGGCCTCCAGGCGGGTCGAGCCCTTGATGGACTGGACCTCGTCGGAGGAGGTGGAGCCGGTGAGGGCCTCCGCCCGCTCGCGCGCCGGGCGCGGCTCGCGGACCTTGACGACCGTGCGCACACCGTCGTCCTCGGCCGCGTCGGCGTCCGTGCCACCGTCACCGCTGCGACGGCGTCGACGCCGGCGACGACGGCTGGAGCTGGAGCCGAGGGCCCCGTTCTCCTCGTCGTCCTCGGCCTCTTCGGTGTCCGCGTCCTCGGCGGACTCGGCCTCCTCGGACTCGGCCTCTTCCTCGGCCGACTCGTCGAGGTCGGCGGCCTCACCGCGACGGCGGCGACGGCCACCACGGCGGCGACGGCGCGACGGGCGGCCGTCCGACTCGTCGAAGTCCTCCTCGGCGGAGCCTTCGAGCTCGGCCTCGGCCTCTTCCTCGACCAGCTCTACGTCGGCCAGTGTGACCGGGCCGGACGGCGCGGCGGCGGCCGGAGCCGGGGCCACGGGCGCGGCGGTCTCGGCGGCGGCTCCGCGGCCACGGCGGCGGCGACGGCCGGCCGGCTGTGGGGCGGGGGCCGGAGCGGCCTCGGCCTCGACCTCGGTCTCGACGAGGTCGAGCTCCTCCTCGTCGAGCTCCTCGACCGGGGCGGCGGCAGCGGCGGCCGCGGCCATCATGGCCGCGGTCTCCGGGGTCTGGAACATCGGCTCGGCGAACACCGGGGCCTGGAACACGGCGACGGCGGGGCGCCCGGCGCGGCGGCCGCGGGCCGGCGCTTCGGCGGCGGGAGCCGCCGGCTGCGCTGCGGCGGGAGCCACGGGCTGCGCGGCGGCGGCCGGGGCGGTGGTGGAACGGGTGGCGCGGCGGCGGCCGCCGCGCTTCGGGGAGTCCACGGCGTCGGCCACGGTGACGGTGGCCTTGGCGGCGGCCACCGGGGCCTCGGCCACGGCGGTGTCGGGGGTGACGGCCTCGGCGGCGGGCGCCTCGGGGGCGGTCACGGCGCGGGTGGCACGGCGACGGGCACGCGGGGCCGGAGCAGCGGGCTCCTCGACGGCCTCGGCGACCGGGGCGGCCACGGGAGCCTCGACCACTGCCTCCGCGACGGGCGCCTCGGGAGCGGCCACGGCACGGGTCGCACGGCGACGGGCACGCGGGGCCGGAGCAGCGGGCTCCTCGACGGCCTCGGCGACCGGGGCGGCCACGGGAGCCTCGACCACTGCCTCCGCGACGGGCGCCTCGGGAGCGGCCACGGCACGGGTCGCACGGCGACGGGCACGCGGGGCCGGAGCAGCGGGCTCCTCGACGGCCTCGGCGACCGGGGCGGCCACGGGAGCCTCGACCACTGCCTCCGCGACGGGCGCCTCGGGGGCGGCCACGGCGCGGGTCGCACGGCGACGGGCACGCGGGGCCGGAGCAGCGGGCTCCTCGACGACCGGAGCGGCTGCCGCGGCGGGAGCCTCGACCACGACCTCGGCGGCGGACGCCTCGGGGGCGGCCACGGCGCGGGTCGCACGGCGACGGGTACGGGCCGGGGCGGCGGCCGGGGCGGCCTCCTCGGCGGGAGCTGCGGCCACCACGGGCGCGGGAGCGGTCTCGGCGGCGGCTACGGCGCCGCCGGGCGGGCCGGCCGGGCGGGACGCGGCACGCCGGCGCCTGCGCGGCGGCAGGTTGTCGCTCGGGCTGCCTGCGTCGGCGGCACCGTTGGTGACGTTGTCATTTTCGTTGTTGAGCATGCGGGGTTTCTCCCGTCACGCTCCCGGGCGCCGCGGCTGACTTCCGGTCCGGCACGGTTCCGCGTAATGAGCGCGGAACCGGCCTCCGGGGCGCGTTCGCCACACGGGAGCTCAGTTCAATGGCCGCCGGTTCCGTACGTGTAGTCCGTACGGCCTGGCGGAAGTCTTCAAGTCTTCAGGTCTGTGCGCGGCCCGACCCAGGTGGCTCCCGAGTCCCAGGGCTGCGCGACGACGGCGTTCCTTACGCGGCGGGACCTTCCGGCGCCTTCGCGTCGGCGGTTGCGGCCGCCGTGGGTGGGGCGGTCGTGACAGCCTCGCGGTCGGGCGCGAGCGGGTCGGTCACCGTGCCGGACTCCTCGTCGAAGAGCCCCTGCGCCAGCCTGGTCACCGCAGCGGGGACCGGCGGCGTTAGGTCGGCCACAGCTCGGAGACCGGACAGGACGTCGTCGGGTCGCACGGCAGGTGTCAGATGCCGAACAACCAGCCGCAGTATCGCACAAGCATTGTCCAGGGGCCTATCAGCCTCCGCGGTCCCCGTAACGGGAACCACTTCCAGACTGACCACGGCGCCACGCGTGTCGAAGGTGCGCATGCCGTTCTTGGTGCGGCGCTGGACCTCCACGGCCTCGGCCGCGAGGAAGGCCTCGACCGCCTTCTGTGCGTCCCCGGGCTCCACGCCGTCCAGGCGCAGCTCCCACACGGAGGCCGTCAGCCGGTCGGCGAGACCGGAGGTGTGCGCCTCCACGGCGTCGATGATGTCGAGGCCGACGGGCATCGACTCGTCGAGCAGCTCGCGCAGGACCGCGGGGTCGCGGGCCTCGGCGAGGGCGATCTCCAGGTACTCGGCCTCGCTGCCGGTCCCGGTCGGGGCGGCGTTCGCGTACGAGACGCGGGGGTGCGGGGTGAAGCCCGCCGAGTACGCCATGGGCACCTCGGAGCGGCGCAGGGCCCGCTCGAAGGCACGCTGGAAGTCCCGGTGGCTGGTGAACCGGAGGCGGCCGCGCTTGGTGTAGCGCAGACGGATGCGCTGCACTACCGGTGCGGGAGGCGGGCCTTCGGGCTGTCGCTTGCCCAGTGGTTCATCTCCTTGTGCGGGGCTCCGCGGCTCGCGCGTCGCCCTGAGGTCTGTGGGGCCTGCCGGCCACGCCTGCCCTCCGGCTCACCCCTGCTGTTGTTTGTGCAGGGAGATCTCGGGGGCGGGTGTGTCGCCTGCGGCTCTGTTACTACCCAGAGTACGCGCCCGTGACCTCGCCGGTTCCCGGGGCGGCCCCCCGAACAGCGCCCGCCGTACGTCGGCCCGGGCCTCGCGCACCGAGAGGCGGGTGGTCCGCCACACCTCGGCGGCGGCACGGCCGACGGGAGCGATCGCCTGCCGGTGCACCGCGCGGACGCCGCGGCGGCCGGCGGCCCACCCTGCGCGCAGCACGTTCCCGACCGGAGTGACCACGTGCCGGCGCAGCCACCCGGCGGGCCGCACGACGGCCCACCTCCACAGCCGCACCAGCCCGCGCCCCAGCGCCCGGCTCACCCGCCCCGCGAGATGCCAGGCCGAAACGAGCACCTGCCAGACCGGCACGACCAAGTAGGCCCACACCCCGCGCCCGACCGGAGCGAGCAGATACCGCCACGCTCCACCCGCCACGGGCCGTACGACATACCGCCACAGCGCCACCCACGGCCAGACGAACACCGCCTTGCCCACCCACGCCACTCCGGCGACGAACCCCCGCCCCAGCCACCGCAGCCCGTGCCCGACGGGGGTGAGGACGTAGCGGTACAGCGCGCCGCCCGGCAGTACGAACAGGTACCGGACCGCGCCCGCGAGCAGCCATGCGATGCCCCGCCCGGCGGGCAGCAGCCCGTACTCCCAGACCGGGACCAGGAGGTACCGCCAGAGCCCCAAGCCCGTCGGCCGCAGCAGGTACGCGTACGCGGCCTGCCCCACCGGGAGCACGACGTAACGCCAGAGACCCGCCCAGGGCCAGTAGAAGACCAGCTTGAACAGGACCCCGATCAGCCACCCGGTCCCCCGCAGCACCGGCAGCAGGAGCAGTTCGTACAGCCTGCGCAACCCCTGCCCCAGCGGCCCGAGGACGGTCCGGTTCAGCATCCGTGCGAAGGCGACGAGCAGATCCCAGACCATCCGCAGGGGCAGCACGATCAGCACCGCCACGATCTTCACGGGGATCCGCACGACTCCGACCAGGCAGCCCTCTCCCCCGGGTGCGCGTGCCTCTTCCAGTTCCATACGGATAAGGACTCCGTAGGAGCCCCGGCCGTTGCGGGTAACACCCACGGGTCCGGACGCGACGACGGCCCGCCCCGAGGTCGGGGCGGGCCGTCGTCGTGCGGTCAGTTCGCCAGGGGGTGTCCGCCGGGCGGGGTCCGCGCGGGCGGCGGGGCCGCGGTGACCTTGTAGGCGCCGGGGAGGTAGCCCGGTGAGCGGGTGCCCGAGGCGTACCCGGGGCTGTCGAGCACCAGGTCGTAGGTACCCGGCGCGGCGCCGAAGGTGCTGACCTGCACGACGAGCACGGTTCCGGCGGCGTTGACCGATGCCGCTCTGACCATGGCGGACGAGATCCTGATGTCGCCGTCAGCGGACCTGAATTCCACGTCGGTACCGAGGGTCAGATTCGTGCCGCGCAGAGTCACCTTGGTGAGGGTCTGGGCGGGGCTCGTCGCCGGGGTCAGCGAAGTGGCGTCGGCCTGCTTCGGCCGAACGGCGCACGGGGTGAAGCTTGAGGAGCAGACACCCTGCATCTGGTACTTCAGCGGGGTCGCCGCCGTGTATGCGCTGAGCAGGAACAGGTACTCGCCCTTCGGGGCGCTGGTCGAGGTCTCGCAGTAGAAGTCGAAGTCGCCGACGTTCTTGTTGCCGCACTGGACCAGCGGGTCGATGTCCGAGCCCGTGAAACCGGTGGTGCTCAGCATCTCCACGTTGGGATTGGACACGGTCGCCACGCTGTTGTGCGTGCCGTAGACGTCGAAGCGCTGGCCCGGCTTCATGTCGGCGACGGCGCAGTAGCCCGCCGCATCCTCGGTCAGGGTGCCGCCGCGCACCGGGAAGTTCTCCGCCCCGATGCGCTTCGTGGTGCACTCCGGCGCCCAGCCGGCCGCGGTGGCGACCCGCCAGGTGTCGATGTGCGCCGCGATGGGTGTGCTGCCGTCGTAGCCGGAGGCCAGCACGTAGACGAGGTACCCCGTCGAGCCGGTGACCCGGCAGGCGTTGGCCCACTGCCGGCACACGAACTTCCCAGTGGCATCGACCACGATGAGCAAAGCGCCAGTGCGGTAGGCCGCTTCGGGGGTCCGCGCCGAGATCGCGAGCTTGTCGGTGGTGGCCGTCTTGAACTGCACGCAGGTGCTGTCCAGGGCGGACTTGAAGGTGTAGCCGGTGGACGCCCCGCCGACGGTCAGCGACTTGGGCGCAGGGCACTTCGCGGTCTGTGAGATGTCCCGTCGGACCAGCTGGTAGCTGTCGGAGCGGCCGTTGCCGACGAGCATCGCCGAATAGGCGGAGGCGGCCTGGAACACACAGCTGGCCGTGGAATCGCCGACCATGATGCACACCGGGTTGCCGGCGGCGTCGAAGATCCACACCGAGGCGTTGACCCGCTTGCTGGCGTTCGTGTAGTCGACCATCTCCGCGGTCGAGTGCTTGCCGGCCGCCAGAGCGAGGCACTTGACCGGGCTGTCGGCGGTGAGATCGACCCTGGTGCCCGGGGAGGGGCCGAAGGCGGCGCTGTTCCAGGTCGAGCAGCCGGCGGTGTTGCCGGTGCCCTGGACAGTCACCCGGTAGCTGCCCGTGGCGGGGCCGTTGAACACCGCGCGGAAGGGGGCGGTGCCGGTCAGCTTGCAGATGGCGAAGCGAGCCGTGAGCTCGCACTGCTGCAGGCCCTTGGCGTCGTAGACCGTCGTGCTCACGTCGGCACCGCCAACCGCCGGCGGCCTGTCGTAGAAGTACAGGCCCTTGCCCGTGGCCGTCGGGAGGGTCCGGCAGAGCCGCTGGCCCAGTCCGGTGAAGGAGCCGGTCGCGGGCCCGGAGGCGAAGCCGTCGTCACGGGCGTTCGTGCAGCCGGTGGACTGGTTCGTCGCGTAGAACCAGATGCCGTACGCGTCCGTACCGGTGTTGTCGGCGTCCCGCGCCCAGGTGTAGGTGCCGACGGAGAGGTTGCACGGCTTCAGGAGCTTCGGCGTGCAGGCCGCCGTTCCGTTGGGCCGGTAGAGCTGCCCGGAGGTCCACGAGGGGGTCTCGGTCGGGCCGAAGGAGTGGGGCCCGGCGGTGGTCACCCGCAGGCTCCGGCACGGCGCCTTGGAGGTGGCGTCGGGGACGGTGCCGTAGGCCTGCACGTCGACGACCGGGCAGCGGGCGGCGTTGGACAGGCGGGCGACGGTGAGGCCGTAGGCCGCGCTCCGTCCGTAGTCCTGGCTGATCAGCACGGTGTACGGAGCAGCGCCAGTCAGTTTGCAGTCGACGCCCTGCGACCTGTCGTCGCGGATGGAGCAGATCTGCTTGCCGAAGGCGTCGTAGACGGTGCCCTGCACCTGGTACGAGGTCAGGTGTGCCCGCAGGACGGAGCCGGTGACGATGTTCGTCGGCAGGCGGTAGCAGTCACCGGTGGAGCCGGCGGCCACGGTGGCCTCGAAGAGCTTCGGCGCCCCGAGGGTGGCCGCGGACGCGGCCACGGTGGTGCAGGTGGCACTGGACACCAGCGACCGGTAGGAGACCGAGAAGCCGCTTGAGGAGGAGTGGCGGCTGACGTCCAGCGTGTACGCGCCCGCCTTGCTCGTCGGGCAGCTCTCCTGGGCGCCCGTTTCGGTGCAGGTGACCACGGATCCGTCGGGCCCGGTCAGTGTGACGGACGCTCCGCTCGCGTCGAGGGCGAGGGCCCGGACGAGCACCAGGTCGGTCGCCGCCGTCAGTGAGAACGTGAACCGGAAAGGCCCGGTCCCCTGGGGTTTGGTGCAGGTGTAGACCGTGTCGGGTGCGAGGGCGCCCGAGCAGGTGTCGGCGGCCGCGGTGCGGCTGATCTCGCGCGCGGCCGCGGCCTGCTCGGTCGCGGGGTCCCGCGGTTTCGGCTCGGGCTTGGCGGGCGGCGCCTTCGGTTCGGGCGTGGCCGTGAGCGCGTCCTCGACCGTAGGCCCGGCCGGCCCGGTCGCGGGTGCGGACGGAGCGGCGACGGCCTGTTCCCCGTCCTTCGGTGCGATCGCGGCGGTGGCCACGCCGGCGGGTCCGACGAGGGTGGCCAGGACGGCGATGATCAGGGCGACGAGTGCGACGACGCGTTGCTGTCCGCCTCTCCCCCGACAGCGGACGTCCTTGAAGAGCTGCAGCATGTGATCCCCCCAGGATTCATGGCCCCCGCCGCGTGTCGATCACAGGGGCTAGGGGGTCAGCGGATCCTAGCGATACCCCCGGACACGACGACGGCCCGCCCCATGATCGGGGCGGGCCGTCGTCGTGCGGACGGGGTGCGGGTGCGCTACTTCACGACCGACAGGGGGAGCAGCTTCTTGCCCGTCGGGCCGATCTGGATGCTGGTGTCGAGCTGCGGGCAGACGCCGCAGTCGAAGCACGGGGTCCAGCGGCAGTCCTCGACCTCGGTCTCGTCGAGGGCGTCCTGCCAGTCCTCCCAGAGCCAGTCCTTGTCCAGGCCGGAGTCGAGGTGGTCCCAGGGGAGCACCTCCTCGTAGGTGCGCTCGCGGGTCGTGTACCAGGCCACGTCCACGCCGTAGGCGGGGAGGGTCTTCTCCGCGGCCTGCATCCAGCGGTCGTACGAGAAGTGCTCGCGCCAGCCGTCGAAGCGGCCGCCCGACTCGTACACGGCGCGGATGACGTCGCCGATGCGGCGGTCGCCGCGGGAGAGGAGGCCCTCGACGATGCCGGGCTTGCCGTCGTGGTAGCGGAAGCCGATGGAGCGGCCGTACTTCTTGTCGCCGCGGAGCTTGTCGCGGAGCTTGCCGAGGCGGGCGTCCGTCTCCTCGGCCGACAGCTGCGGGGCCCACTGGAAGGGGGTGTGCGGCTTGGGGACGAAGCCGCCGATGGAGACGGTGCAGCGGATGTCGTTCTGGCCGGAGACCTCGCGGCCCTTGGCGATGACGTTGACCGCCATGTCGCCGATCTGCAGCACGTCCTCGTCGGTCTCGGTCGGCAGGCCGACCATGAAGTACAGCTTCACCTGGCGCCAGCCGTTGCCGTACGCGGTGGCGACCGTACGGATCAGGTCCTCTTCCGAGACCATCTTGTTGATGACCTTGCGCATGCGCTCGGAGCCGCCCTCGGGGGCGAAGGTCAGACCGGAGCGGCGGCCGTTGCGGGTCAGCTCGTTGGCCAGGTCCACGTTGAAGGCGTCCACGCGGGTCGACGGCAGGGACAGGCCCACCTTGTCGTCCGTGTAGCGGTCGGCCAGGCCCTTGGCGATGTCCGCGATCTCGGTGTGGTCCGCCGAGGAGAGGGACAGGAGGCCGACCTCCTCGAAGCCCGTGGCCTTCAGGCCGCGCTCCACCATCTCGCCGATGCCGGTGATGCTTCGCTCCCGCACGGGGCGCGTGATCATGCCGGCCTGGCAGAAACGGCAGCCGCGGGTGCAGCCGCGGAAGATCTCCACGGACATCCGCTCGTGGACGGTCTCGGCGAGCGGGACCAGGGGCTGCTTGGGGTAGGGCCACTCGTCGAGGTCCATGACGGTGTGCTTGGACACGCGCCACGGCACGCCGGAGCGGTTGGGGACGACGCGGCCGATGCGGCCGTCCGGCAGGTACTCGACGTCGTAGAAGCCCGGCACGTAGACGCCGCCGGTCTTCGCGAGGCGCAGGAGCACCTCTTCGCGTCCGCCCGGGCGGCCTTCGGCCTTCCACGCGCGGATGATCTCGGTCATGTCGAGGACGGCCTGCTCGCCGTCGCCGATGATCGCGCAGTCGATGAACTCCGCGATCGGCTCGGGGTTGAAGGCCGCGTGGCCGCCCGCGAGCACGATGGGGTGGTCGACCGTACGGTTCTTCGCCTCCAGCGGGATGCCCGCGAGGTCCAGCGCCGTGAGCATGTTCGTGTAGCCGAGCTCGGTGGAGAAGGAGAGCCCGAAGACGTCGAAGGCCGAGACGGGGCGGTGGCTGTCCACGGTGAACTGGGGCACCTTGTGCTCGCGCATCAGCTCTTCGAGGTCCGGCCACACGCTGTACGTGCGCTCCGCGAGCACGCCCTCGCGCTCGTTCAGCACCTCGTACAGGATCATGACGCCCTGGTTGGGGAGCCCGACCTCGTACGCGTCCGGGTACATCAGCGCCCAGCGGACGTCGGCGCTCTCCCACGGCTTGACCGTGGAGTTGAGCTCACCGCCGACGTACTGGATCGGCTTCTGGACGTGCGGAAGCAGGGCCTCAAGCTGAGGGAAGACCGACTCGGTCATCACGCGACTTTCGTGAAGCGGGCAGGGGGCGACTCTCAAGCGTACCCCGGGCCCCGGAGCACCCCCGCCCGCAAGATCAGCCGCGCAGCGCGGCCGCCGGTCCCGCGGTCGCCGCCCACACCTGCGGCAGCTCCCGCTCGCGGCGCTCGGCCAGTGCCTCCTCGCGGGCGTAGAGCACGCCCCAGGTGAAGGACGACTCCCCCGCGCCGGCCGCCTGGACGGCCAGTCCGCGCAGGGCTTCGCGGGCGACGACCCCGTCCTGGTGGTCGCCGAGCAGGGTCTGGACCGCCTTCACCGCCTTGGCCAGCTTGCGCGCGGGTTTGCCGAGGGCAGGGGCCGCCGCCTCGGCCGCGTACCGGGCGCGCTTCGCGGCCTTGCGGGCCTCGTGCAGGGCCAGGTCGCGGCCCTCGCCCGGGTCCAGGGACAGCGCGGCCTCGATCCGGCCGGCGAGGCGCTCGTAGTCCGCGAGGACCGCTGCGGGCAGGGCCGACTCCGCCGGCCGGGCTGCGGCCTTCTGCAGCGGCGGGTCGGCCAGCAGGGCGTCGAGGGCGTCGAGCAGGGCCACGTGGCGCCTGCTGTCGAGCGCGGCCAGCGCCGCACGGCGGGCACCGGTGCGGCGGGCGACGTTCCAGATCTTGAGGCGGCCGCGGACCGGGCCCAGCACCAGGGTGCGCGGGAGTTCGTCGAGCCGGTTCTGGATCCGTTCGAGCAGTACTTCCTGGTCGCGGTCGACTCCGAGCTCGGCGGCGAGCCAGCGCAGCTCCTCGCCGATCGGGCCGGTCTCGGCGGGGTCCAGGATCCGGCGGTGGGTCTTGAAGGCGCTGCGCAGGCGCCGGGTGGCGACCCGCATCTGGTGGACGGAGTCGGGCAGCCCGCGGCGTACGGCGGGGTCCTGGGCGACGAGGGTGTCGCGCTGTTCGCGCAGGTACGCGAGCACGTGCGCGCCCACCGTGTCCTCGGCGAGGCCGGTGTCGGCGCCGGCCGTCCGGGCCGGGGGTTCCCCGCCGGTCTCGGTCAGCGCCCGCGCGAGCTTCGAGGGGGCGTCGCTGACCCGGAGTCCTGCCTTGCGGAAGGTCTTCTCCACGGCGTCGAGCAGCGCCGGGTCGGCTCCGTCGGCGAGCTCGACCTCCACCTCGGTCCAGGCGGCGGTGGCGTCCGCGCGCTCGGCCCGCACCGCGTCCGTGGACAGCTCCGCGAGGAGGGCGCCGTCGGCGTCGAGGAGGTGGCTGACGCGGCGCGAGGACAGGAGTCTGACCTGTGGTTCCAGCGGGGTGTCGCGGACGCGGGAGCGCAGCAGGGCGGTCAGCGCGTCCGGGACGGTGTCGCCGAGGGGGGCGGTGATCTCGTCGCGCACGCCGGGGGCGACGGGCAGTTTGAGGTGCCAGCCGGCGTCCTTGCCGCCGGTGCGGCGGCGCAGGGTGAGCCCGTCGGCGGCGAGCCGCTGGTCGGGGGTGTCGTAGTAGACGGCGTCGAGCTCGGCCGTGCCCTGGTCGCTCACGGCCGCGATGGCGGCCGTGCCCGTCAGGTCGGGTACGCCGCGCCGTCCGGCCTTGGTGGTCCTGAACTCGAATTTGCGCTCGATCTCGCGCTTCGTGTCCGCCATGGATCGAACGTAGTCCTGAACGGAACACGGCGGGAAGGAAAACGGCGGGGGCGGCGGAAAACCTGCCCGGGAACCGACGGATCAAGCCTGCCGTGAGCCGATCGGACCGGGCGGGCCGGGCGTACCTGGCAGGCCGGGCGGACCGGTCCCCGGGTCCGCCGGCCGCGGGCCGAACGGCCCCGGCCCGCCGGATCCGGGCCGAGCCGACCCCGGGCCGGCCGAGCGGCCCCGGGGCCGCATCAAGCCGACATCGGCCGCTGCACCCTGATCGACTGGAGCAGCCCGATGGCCACCCACACGGCGAACATCGAGGATCCTCCGTAGGACACGAAGGGCAGCGGGAGGCCGGCCACGGGCATGATCCCGAGGGTCATGCCGATGTTCTCGAAGGACTGGAAGGCGAACCAGGCGATGATCCCGGCGCACACGATCGTGCCGTACAGCTCGGTGGTCTCGCGGGCGATCATGCAGGCGCGCCACAGGATGACGCCGAGCAGCACCAGGATCAGCCCGGCTCCGACGAAGCCCAGCTCCTCCCCCGCCACCGTGAAGACGAAGTCGGTCTGCTGCTCGGGGACGAACTGGCCGGTGGTCTGCGACCCCTTGAAGAGCCCGGAGCCGGTCAGGCCGCCGGAGCCGATGGCGATGCGCGCCTGGTTGGTGTTGTAGCCGACGCCGGCCGGGTCGAGCTCGGGGTTGGCGAAGGCCGCGAAGCGGTTGATCTGGTACTCGTCGAGGATGCCGAGCTGCCAGATCAGGATGGCCCCGCCGACGCCCGAGCCGAGGAGGCCCAGCACCCAGCGGTTGGAGGCGCCGGAGGCCAGCAGGACGCCGAGCACGATGACGACCATGACCATGACGGAGCCGAGGTCGGGCATCAGCATGATGATGCCCATGGGGAAGGCGGCCAGGCAGAGCGCCTTGACCACCGTGCGGTGGTCGGGGTGGGCGAGGTCGCCCGCGTCCACCCGGGTGGCCAGCAGCATCGCCATGACCAGGATGATCGTGATCTTGACGAACTCGGACGGCTGCAGCGAGAAGCCGCCGCCGACCACGATCCAGGCGTGGGCGCCGTTGATCGTGGCGCCGAGCGGGGTGAGCACGGCGAGGATCAGGACCACGGAGAGCCCGTAGAGGATCGGCACGGCGCCGCGCAGGGTGCGGTGGCCCAGCCAGATGGTGCCGATCATCAGCACGAGGCCGATGCCGGTGTTCATGGCGTGCCGGAAGAGGAAGTAGTACGGGTCCCCGTTGTTCAGCGAGGTCCGGTTGCGGGTCGCCGACCACACCAGCAGGGCGCCGATGAGGGAGAGGGCGAGCGCGGAGAGGAGTATCGGCCAGTCGAGCCGGCGCACCACGGAGTCGCGGGCGGTGAGTTTGGCCATCGCTCCCCGCTGCTCCGGCGCGTACCGGGCCACGGAGAATTTGTTGGCGGTCTGCATGTCGGTCCTCGGTACTCAGTCGTGCTGCGCGGGGCGCTGGGCGGGCGGGCCGGCGAGCGCGGGCGACGCCAGTTCTTCCGGGGACGGCGGTACGTACGGCCGGATCTCGGGGGAATCGATGCCGCCGTCGGGGCGGATCTTGGGCAGGCCCTTCTCCGGTCCCAGCAGGAGCGCCTTCTTGTAGTCCTGGTTGCCCGCCATGTCCAGGCCGTAGATGGCGTTGTAGATGTTGCGGACGGCGGGGCCGGAGGCTCCGGAGCCGGTGCCGCCCTGGGAGATGGTCATGACGATGGTGAAGTCGTCGGTGTAGGTCGCCAGCCACGAGGTGGTCTGCTTGCCGTAGACCTGGGCGGTGCCGGTCTTGGCGCGCATCGGGATCTTGTCCAGCGGCCAGCCGCCGAAGCGCCAGGCGGCGGTGCCGCCGGGCTCGACGACCATGCGCAGGCCCTTGTCGAGGTCCTTGATGGTCTTGGCGTCGATCGGCAGCCTGCCGTGCGGCTTGGGCTTGATCATTCGGACCTGCTTGCCGTCGGCGCTGATCACGGCCTTGCCGACGATGGGGTCGAAGAGGGTGCCCCCGTTGCTGATGGCGGCGTAGGCGGTGGCCATCTGGATGGGGGTGACGAGGACGTCGCCCTGGCCGATGGCGAAGTTGATGCTGTCGTACGCCTTGAGCTGGTTGCCTTCGAGGCAGCTCTCGTAGGCGATCTGCTCGACGTAGGTGCCGCCCTTCTTGCCCTGCTTGCACCAGGAGTTCTTGTTGGCCGCCCAGAAGGACTGCTTCCAGTGCCGGTCGGGGATGCGGCCGGAGACCTCGTTGGGCAGGTCGATCCCGGTCTCGGAGCCGAGGCCGAAGTCGCGGGCGGTCCGGTAGAACCAGTCGTGGGCGTCCTTCTTGGGCTTGAGCCCGCCGTCGCGCTGCCACTCCTTGTGTCCGAGGGCGTAGAAGACGGTGTTGCAGGAGAACTTGAGGGCCTCGCCGAGGGTGATGGGGCCGTGTCCCTTGGACTCGAAGTTCGCGAAGCTCCGGTTGCCCATGCTGTACGAGGCGCTGCAGTTGTACTTGTCGTCGAAGGCGTATCCGGCCCGGACGGCCGCGCTCGCCGACACCACCTTGAAGATGGAGCCCGCGGGGGCCTGGCCCTGGATGGCCCGGTTGAGCAGCGGGTAGTTGGAGGTGTCGCTGGTGAGGCCGGCGTAGTCCTTGGCGGCGATGCCGCCGACCCAGGCGTTGGGGTCGTAGTCGGGCTGGGAGGCCATGGCGACGACCCGGCCGGTCTTGGTCTCCATGACGACGACGGCGCCCGAGTCGCCCTCGTACTTGCGGCCGGTGATCTTGTCGGTCTCCTGGCGGACCGTCTTCATCGCCAGCTGGAGCTCGTACTCGGCAACGGACTGGACCCGGGCGTCGATGCTGGTGACCAGGGTGGATCCGGGCACACCGGCGTCGGATTCCGTCTGGTGCATGACCCGGCCGAGGTTGTCCACCTCGTAGGAGGTGACCATCGCCTTGCCGCGCAGGTACTTGTCGTAGGTGCGCTCGATCCCGGAGCGGCCGACCTGGTCGGAGCGCAGGTGCGGCGAGTCGGTGTCCTTGGCCTTCTGGATCTCGTCGTCGGTGACCGGCGAGAGGTATCCGAGGACCTGCGCGGTACGGGCCCCGCCGGGGGCCGGGTAGCGGCGGATCGCGACGGGCTCGGCGGTGATGCCGGGGAACTCCTCCGGGCGTTCGCGCAGCTGCAGCGCCTGCTGCGTGGTGGCGTCGAGGGTGATCGGGATCGGCTGGTACGGGGAGCCGTTCCAGCAGGGCGCGGGGGTCTGGGAGTCGCAGAGGCGGACCTTCTCCATGACCTCCTTGGGGGTCATGTCCAGGACGCCGGCGAGCCGGGTCATGACGCCCTTGCCGCGGTCCTTCATCTTCATCAGCGCCGTGCGGCTGGTGGAGACGACCAGCCGGGTCTCGTTGTCGGCGAGGGCGACGCCCCGGGCGTCGAGGATCGTCCCGCGCACGGCCGGCTGGACGACCCGCTGGACGTGGTTGCTCTTCGCCTCGTGGTAGTACTCGGCGCCGTTGCGGATCTGGAGGTACCAGAGCCGGCCGCCGAGGGTGAGGAACATCGAGCAGACGAGGACCTGGATGATCACGAGCCGGATCTGCACCCGGGAGGTACGGCCGGTCTCCGGAATGTTGGTCACGTGGACTCCTCCCTCACAGCTTCTTGACGCTCTTCACACCCTTGATTCCCTTGACGCCCTTTATCCGGCCGGCCCGGTTGGCCCGGCTGCGGGCGGTCTTCATCCGCAGGCCGCCGCGCTGGCTGCCGATCCGCAGCCCGGTGCCACCGGCCAGCCAGCCGGAGGCGATGTCCTTGCCCGCGGGCGGACCGCCGTTGGCCTCGACGGCCATCGGGTCGTTCTCCGCGCGGCGGGCCAGGGCCATGATGAACGGCACGGTGAAGGGGGCGAGCAGCAGGTCGTAGAGGACCGCGGTGAACAGCAGTCCGGTCAGGCCCACGTGCCGGGCGGCGGTGTCGCCGACCAGGGCGCCGACGCCCGCGTAGAGCAGGGTGGACACGAAGGCGGCGCCGACGACCGTGAGCATCGGGCCCCAGGCGGAGCGGAACCGCCCGGTGTCGGGGCGGACCAGGCCGGCGACGTAGCCGATGACGCACAGCACGAGCGCGTAGCGGCCGGCGGCGTGGTCGGCGGGCGGGGCCAGGTCGGTGAGGAGGCCGGCGGCGAAGCCGATGAGGGCGCCACTGACGCACCCGTACACGAGTGCGAGGGCGACGACCGTGAGCAGGACCAGGTCGGGGACGGCTCCGGGGAGTTGGAGGCGGCCCAGGATGGAGACCTGGACGACCAGGGCGACCACGACGAGCGTGCCCGAGAGCAGGATCCGGTTGAAACGCATGATGATCGGCTCCTAGTCGTCGGCCGGCTTGCCGGACGCGGACGCGCCGGGCGACGGGGTGACCGTGACGGTGACCGTCGGGGTGGGCTTGGGGGCCTCGGGCTTGGGCGGCAGGACCGCGTCGCGCGGGTCCTCGCGCGGGGGCATGACCACGACGCCGACGATGTCCAGGCGGGAGAAGCCGACGAAGGGGCGGACCCAGATGGTGCGGGTCAGGTCGCCGCGCGAGGGGTCGACCTTGATCACCTCGCCGATCGGGACGCCGGGCACGAAGGGCTTGTTGCCGCGCGAGCCGAAGGTGACGAGCCGGTCGCCGGTGTTGATCTTGGCCTTGCCGTTGAGCATCTGCACGGAGAGCTCCCGGTCGCCCTGACCGGTGGCGAAGCCGAGTTCGCCGGTCTTCTCCAGGCGGGTTCCGACGGTGAAGTCGGGGTCGTTGGCGAGGACCACGGTGGCGGTGTCGGGGCCGACGGTGGCGACGCGGCCGACGAGTCCGTCCCCGTTGAGGACGGTCATGTCGCGCTCGATGCCGTCCTTGCTGCCCGCGTCGATGGTCACGGTCCAGGAGAAGCCCTGGGCCGCTCCTATGGCGATGACCTCGGCACCCTTGATGCCGTACTGGCCCGCGCCCGCCCGCTTGAGCATCTCGTCGAGCTCGCGGATCCGGCTGCGGGTCTGGTCGTCGCTGCCCAGCTTGGCCTTGAGCGCCGCGTTCTCGCGCTCCAGCGTCGCGATGCGGTTGTGCCGCTCGCCGGAGTCCCGTACCGCCCCTATGGCGTTGGCGACCGGGTCGACGCCCTTGGCCACGCCCTTCTCGACCGGCCCGAAAACCGCTGCGGCGGCCTGTCGGGCACCGTCGACCGGAGACTCCTCACCTGTCCTGATGTCCACCGTGATCAAAGCGAACGCGATGGCGATCAGAAGCACCAGGAGCAGCCGGCTTTCTCGTGTGTCCCTCACGTGCGGCGGCCGTGCCTTCCTCATAGATACCGTGCGGCGAAGCCGCTCCGGTGGAGCCGGGGCTCGCACCGGACCTTGCCTGTATATCAACGATCCGCCGTACGGGCCCGGTAGCACCCGTACGGCGGATCATTTGTGTTCCACCGCCGCGCGGCGGGCCGGATCAGCGCCGCGGCTGGGCGTCCAGGACCTGCTGGAGCGCCTCGAACTCCTCTACGCACTTGCCGGATCCGAGCGCGACGGAGTCGAGCGGGTCCTCGGCGATGTGGATCGGCATGCCCGTCTCGCGGCGCAGCCGCTCGTCGAGGCCGCGCAGCAGGGCGCCGCCTCCGGTCAGGACGATGCCGCGGTCCATGATGTCGCCGGAGAGCTCCGGCGGGCACTTGTCGAGGGTGGTCTTGACGGCGTCGACGATGGCGTTGACCGGCTCCTCGATCGCCTTGCGCACCTCGGCGGCCGAGATCACCACGGTCTTGGGCAGGCCCGAGACCAGGTCGCGGCCGCGGATCTCGGTGTGCTCGTCCTTGTCGAGGTCGTAGGCCGACCCGATGGTGATCTTGATCTGCTCGGCGGTCCGCTCACCGAGGAGGAGCGAGTACTCCTTCTTGATGTGCTGGATGATCGCGTTGTCGAGCTCGTCTCCGGCCACCCGGATGGACTGTGCCGTGACGATTCCGCCGAGGGAGATGACGGCCACCTCGGTGGTGCCGCCGCCGATGTCCACGACCATGTTGCCGGTGGCCTCGTGGACGGGCAGGCCCGCTCCGATGGCGGCGGCCATCGGCTCTTCGATGATGTGCACCTGGCGGGCACCGGCCTGCGTGGACGCCTCGATGACGGCGCGGCGCTCCACTCCCGTGATGCCGGAGGGCACGCAGACCACCACGCGCGGACGGGCCAGGTAACGGCGCTTGTGGATCTTGAGGATGAAGTACCGGAGCATCCGCTCGGTGATCTCGAAGTCGGCGATGACGCCGTCCTTGAGGGGCCGCACGGCGACGATGTTGCCGGGCGTGCGCCCGATCATCTTCTTGGCTTCGGAGCCGACCGCCAGGATGCCACCGGTGTTCGTGTTGATGGCGACCACGGACGGCTCGTTCAGGACGATTCCCCGGCCCCTCACGTACACCAGCGTGTTGGCGGTCCCGAGGTCGATCGCCATGTCACGGCCGATGAACGACATGTTGTTCCCCTTGTTCCCCATGAGGAGCGTCTGGCCTTCCAGTTGATAGCGGCTGCTGTCAGGTCGGCGAGGTGGGTGTGTGGGTGGAGGCCCCATCGTAGTGCCGCAAGTACGGCCACCGCGCGACGGGACTCCGGCAAGCCCGCCGGAACGAATACCCGCCCCCATAGTGGTGACGTCGTGTCCTGTCGATGCGTTCCCGAATGTGCCCGGTAATACCGGAGGGCGACCGAAATTACTTCGGTCGCCCCAGGTCATGAGCGCTATTCGGCTGATGTTGCGTCAGAAGAGAGTGATCACAGCGCCGGGAAGAACAGCTTCAGCTCCCGCTCCGCGGACTCCTCGGAGTCCGAGGCGTGGATCAGGTTCTCCCGGGTGACGGTACCGAAGTCACCCCGGATGGAGCCGGGCGCGGCGGCAATCGGGTCAGTGGGTCCGGCCAACTGGCGGACACCCTCGATCACGCGCTCCCCTTCGACGACCAGGGCCACGACCGGGCCGCTCGCCATGAAGCCCATGAGGGGCTCGTAGAAGACCTTGCCCTTGTGCTCGCCGTAGTGCGCTTCCAGGGTCTCCTGGTCCAGCATGCGCAGCTCCAGCGCGGGAATGGTCCAGCCGGCCTTCCGCTCGATGCGGCCGACGATCTCGCCGATCAGGCCGCGACGGACGGCGTCGGGCTTGAGGAGGACGAGCGTGCGCTGGGTCATATGGGTAACTCCTTGCGGCATACGGGTGCGGTCCGACGAGGCTACAGGGGCCCGGGCCCTCGCCGTACGGGGCCTTCCCCGGCCCCGTACCGGCTCCTCGGCGGGCTACGCCTCGGTCGGGGCGGCCTGGGCCTCCGCCTGGGCGGCCCAGCGGGCCTTGATCACGTCGATGCGGCGGCCGTAGTGGATCGAGCACCACCACAGACCGGCGAACACCACGCCCAGGATGAACATCATCGGGACGACGAACCCGCTCAGCACGAGCCCGATCTGCAGGGCCCAGCCGATCTGGACGGCCCCGGGGCGCGAGAGCATCCCGCACAGCAGGACCGACACCAGCATCGCGATCCCGCAGACCGTCCAGACCGTGGCCTGGCTCAGATCGCCCTTCATCGCGACCAGCCCGGCGAAGCCGATCACGAAGAACTCGGCGATCAGCGTCGAAGCACACAGCGTGCGCATCCCTCAGCCCCTCTTCAGCAGCAGGCGGGCCTCGCCCACCGTGATGACGGACCCGGTCACCAGGACCCCGGCCCCTCCGTACTCCGCCTCTTCCTCCGCCAGCGTGATCGCCGCCTCCAGGGCGTCGTCCAGCCGCGGCTCCACCTGCACCCGGTCGGCGCCGAAGACCTCGACCGCGATGGCCGCGAGGTCGTCGGCAGACACCGCCCGGTGGCTGGTGTTCTCCGTGATCACGACCTCCGCGAAGATCGGCTCGAAGGCCTCGAAGAGCCCGCGCGCGTCCTTGCCCTCGCTCGCGCCCACGACCCCGATGAGCCGGCTGAAGCCGAAGGCCTCGGTCACCGCCTCCGCCGTGACCCGCGCCCCGGCCGGGTTGTGCGCCGCGTCCAGGACCACCGTCGGGCTGCGCCGCACGACCTCCATGCGGCCGGGCGAGGTCACCGAGGCGAAGGCCTTCCGCACGGTCTCCACGTCCAGCGCCCGCGCGTGGTCGGCGCCGATCCCGAAGAAGGCCTCGACCGCCGCCAGCGCCACCGCCGCGTTGTGCGCCATGTGGGCGCCGTGCAGCGGCAGGAAGATGCCGTCGTACTCGCCGCCCAGCCCGCGCAGCGTCAGCTGCTGCCCGCCCACCGCGACCTCGCGGGTGACGACGCCGAACTCCATGCCCTCGCGGGCCACGGTCGCGTCGACCTCCACGGCCTTCTTCAGCAGCACCTGCGCCGCGTCCACCGGCTGCTGCGCCAGGATCACGGTGGCGCCCTTCTTGATGACGCCGCCCTTCTCCAGCGCGATCTCGCCGGTGGTGGAGCCGAGCCGGTCCGTGTGGTCCAGGCTGATCGGGGTGACCACGGCGACCGCGCCGTCGATGACGTTGGTGGCGTCCCAGGTGCCGCCCATGCCCACCTCGACCACGGCCGCGTCCACGGGAGCGTCCGCGAAGGCCGCGTAGGCCATGCCGGTGAGGACCTCGAAGAACGACAGCCGGATCTCCTCGGCCGCGTCCACCATGTCCACGTACGGCTTGATGTCGTGGTACGTCTCGACGAACCGCTCGGCGCTGATCGGCGCCCCGTCCAGGCTGATCCGCTCGGTGACCGACTGCACGTGCGGGCTGGTGTAGCGGCCCGTGCGCAGCTCGAAGGCGTTCATCAGCGCCTCGATCATGCGGGAGGTGCTCGTCTTGCCGTTGGTGCCGGTGACGTGGATGGAGGGGTACGCGCGCTGCGGCTCGCCCAGGACGTCCATCAGCGCGGCGATCCGCGTGACGGACGGCTCCAGCTTGGTCTCGCCCCAGCGGCCGGCCAGCTCCTGCTCCACCTCCCGCAGCGCCTGGGCCACCTCGGGGTCGGCGGGCTCTTCGGGTACCGGTTCGCCCTGGGGCGGACCGGCCTGCGTACGCAGGGTGCGGCTGCCCGCCTCGATCACCGCCAGGTCGGGGTCGCGGTCGGACTCTTCCGCCACGATCTGGTCGAACGCGTCGAAGCTGTCATCGTGGCTCTCGGGCTGCTGCTCACTCACGGGACCAGTCTACGGACGAGGACCGGGGGGACTTTCGGCCCGGTCGTATCGGGACCTTCGACCGGCAGAGCGACCGGATCGTTATGCAAGCCTTGCGGGCAGGAGATTGGGGAACAAATGCCGCAGGCCAGCACCAACAAGACAGCTTCCAGCCGCGACATAGGGATAGACCTGGGAACCGCCAACACCCTCGTCTACGCACGGGGGCACGGCATCGTCCTCAATGAGCCGTCCGTGGTGGCCGTCAAGGCGGGCACCACCACCGCACTGGCCGTGGGCGCCGAGGCCAAGGAGACCATCGGCCGCACGCCGGGCTCCATCACCGCGATCCGCCCCCTCAAGGACGGCGTGATCTGCGACTACGAGGCCGCCGAGGAGATGATCCGGCACTTCGTCCGCAAGGCCGTCCCCGGCCGCCGGGTCCGCACCCGCATGGTGATCTGCGTACCGTCCGGGGTCACCCCGGTGGAACGGCGGGCCATCATCCACGCCTCCACCCGGGCCGGCGCCAGAACCGTGCACCTGATCGAGGAACCCATGGCCGCGGCGATCGGCGCCGGGCTCCCGGTGTCCGAACCGCGCGGCTCGATGGTCGTCGACATCGGCGGCGGCACCTCCGAGGTCGCGGTCATCTCGCTGGGCGGCATCGTCACCTCCCAGTCACTGCGGGTCGGCGGCGACCGGCTGGACGCCGCGATCACCGACTGGGTCCGCAAGGAGCACTCCCTGCTCATCGGCGACCGCACCGCCGAGGACGTCAAGATCGCCATCGGCTCGGCGTGGCCGGTGCCGGACCGGCCGGACCTGGAGACCGCCACCTTCACGGTGCGGGGCCGCGAGAAGGTCGGCGGCATGCCCCAGACGCTGCAGCTCGACGCACGCGACGTACGGGCCGCGCTCGACGAGCCGATCGAGGCGATCATCGCGGCGGTCCGCACCACCCTGGAGGAGTGCCCGCCCGAACTGTCCGGGGACGTCATGGAGCACGGCATCGTCCTGACCGGCGGCGGCGCGCTGCTCCCCGGCCTGGACCTGCGGATGGCCTCCTCGACGGGGATCCCCGTCTTCGTCGCGGACGACCCGCTGGACTGCGTGGCCCTGGGCTCCGGGCGCTGCGTGGAGGACATGGACGCGCTCAGCAGCCTGCTGGCGCCGGCGAGGGCCTAGCGGGAGCGGGCGCCGGCGGGCTCAGCCCTTCGGGAGGGTCGCGAGGACCTCGTACGCGTCCTGCGTGCGCGTCGCGGTCAGGGTTCCGCCCAGGCTGCGCACGCGCTCGGACATGCTCGCCGTGCCCGAGCCCGCCGAGACGGGGGCCCTGGTCGGATTGCGCTGCGCCAGCCCGTTGCGGACGGCGATCCGCAGCTGCGGCCCGTCCGCCGCGATGGACACCTCGATGGTTTCGCCGCGCGCGTGCTTGGCGGCGTTGGTCAGGCATTCCTGCACCACCCGGTAGACCGCCGCCTGGCGCAGCGGCGACAGCCCGTGCACGGCCGGGTCCAGGTCCAGCCGTACGGGGGAACCCGCGCGCCCGCTCTCCTCCGCGAGGGCCGCCAGCCCGTCCACGCCCGGGGTGGCCGCCCGCTCCCCGCGCTGCACGATGATCTCGTTGAGCACCAGGTGGGCCCGGCGGGCGGTGTCGGCGAGCTCCTCGAAGTCCTTCGCGTACGCCGTCTCGCGCGAGCGCATCGACAGCACCTCGGAGCGGACCGTCAGCAGGGTCAGCTCGCGCCCGACGAAGTCGTGGACGTCGCGGGCGACGGAGGTCCGCTCCTGCTGGACGGCCTGCAGGACGGCGGACTCCGCGCGCCGGGTGTCGAGCTCGCGCACGAGGTCGTGGCGGTAGGCGGCGATGCCCACGGCCGAGGCGAGGACCCCGATGGGCACGACGAGGCTGAGGAAGGAACTGAGGGTCTCGGCCCGGGCCAGCGGCCAGCCCGGCACGCAGCAGAACAGGCACAACGCGAAGGCGACGTAACCCAAGGTGGCGAGGACACCGGCCCGGCGCCCGCGGAAGCGGCCCACCGAGTACAGCGCGAACTGGATCAGGGTCAGCTCGTGCAGCCAGCCGATGAAGAGCAGCGCGGCGAGGTACGAGACCCAGGGCATCCGGCGCCGCACCAGCAGCGTGGAGCAGCCGACGGCCAGGACGACCGCCGCGGCGAGCCCGCTCAGGGAGTTGTCGGCGGCGGCCAGGCCCGGCAGGTCGAGCGCCATCAGGCCCAGGCAGCTGAGGGCGGCGAGCACGTCCATCGCACGCGGCGACCCGGCCCAGCCCTGCGCGAGCCGGCGGCCGAGGGCCAGGAGCCGGTGGGGCGCCGAGGGGGCGGGCGTGACGTGCATGCCCTCCATCATCCGTGCTCGGCACCCTCGGATCCCGACCACCCGGACCCGAGAATGCGTGATTTAGGGCACTTCGGACAGGCCGGAGGTCCCTTCACCCGGAGGCCTTCCTCTCTACCCGGGGCCGCCGCCGCGCTCGTAGCGTCGGGAGAATGAGCACCGAACGGGGAACGACCACCCACCAGGGCACGAGCACCCCTCGGGGCGCGACCACCCCCCGGGGCACGGCCGCCCCCCGGGGCACCGCCCTGCTCCTGCTGATCGGCGGCCTCGTCGGCACCCTGGCCTCCGGCATCCTCACCTACGACCGCATCCGCACCCTGGAGAACCCGCTCTTCACCCCGGGCTGCAACATCAACGCGGTGCTGAGCTGCGGCGACGTGATGACCACCTGGCAGGGCAACCTCCTCGGCTTCCCCAACATGCTGCTCGGAATCGCCGGCTTCGCGGCCCTCGCCGGACTGGGCACGGCCCTGGTCGCCGGGGCGCTGCTCCCCCGGTGGCTGTGGCGCGGCCTGTGGGCCGGGATCGCCGCCGGGTTCGCCTTCACGGTGTGGCTGATCAGCCAGTGCCTGTACGTGATCGGGGCGCTGTGCCCGTGGTGCATGGTCGTCTGGGCGGTGATGATCCCGCTGTTCTGGTACGTCACCCTGCACCTGGCCCCGGCCGGCTCCCGGCTGCGGGCGGTCCCCCACTGGCTGGTGCCGCTGGCCGGGTACGGCGTGGTCGCGGCGCTCGTCCTGACGAGGTTCGGCGCCCAGCTGCTGTGATGCCGGGCCCCTCGCGGGGAACAGATACGGCGAAGGCCCCCACGTCGACCGACGGCGTGGGGGCCTTCGCTTGCGTCCTGCGGGTCGGCTAGCCCTGGGGCAGCCCGGCCAGCTGGTCGGTGAGGCGGGCGATGTCCGCCTCGGCCTTGGTCAGCCGGCCCTTGATCTTGTCCACGACGTTGTCGGGGGCCTTGGCGATGAACGCCTCGTTCCCGAGCTTCGCCTCGGCCTGCTGCTTCTCCTTCTCGGCGGCGGCCAGGTCCTTGCTCAGCCGCTTGCGCTCCGCCTCCACGTCGATGGTGCCCGACAGGTCGAGCGCGACGGTGGCGCCGCCGACCGGCAGGGTCGCGGTGGCGCTGAAGGCGTCGCCCTCGGGCTGCAGGCGCAGCACCTGGCGGATGGCGGCCTCGTGGGCGGCCAGCGTCGTGCCGGACAGGTCCAGACGGCCCGGAACCTTCTGCTTGTCGTCGAGGTTCTGCTCCTTGCGGAAGCGGCGGACCTCACGGACGAGGTTCTGGACGGCCTCGATCTCGGCCTCGGCGGCCGCGTCGCGGAAGCCGCTGTCCTTCGGCCAGTCGGCGATCACGAGGGACTCGCCGCCGGTCAGCGTGGTCCACAGGGTCTCGGTGACGAAGGGGACCACCGGGTGCAGCAGGCGCAGCATGACGTCGAGGACCTCGCCGAGGACCCGGGCGGAGGCCTTGGCCGGCTCGCCGCCCGCGAAGAAGGTCGTCTTCGACAGCTCGACGTACCAGTCGAAGACCTCGTCCCACGCGAAGTGGTAGAGCGCCTCGCTGAGCTTCGAGAACTGGTAGTCCTCGTAGAAGGCGTCGGCCTGCGCGACGGTCTCGTTCAGCCGGGACAGGATCCAGCGGTCGGTCGCCGACATCTCCTCGACCGACGGCAGGTCGCCCTCGATCGTGGCGCCGTTCATCATCGCGAAGCGGGTGGCGTTCCAGATCTTGTTGGCGAACTTGCTGGAGGCCTGGACCCAGTCCTCGCCGATCGGGACGTCGACACCCGGGTTGGCGCCGCGCGCCAGGGTGAAGCGGACCGCGTCGGAGCCGTACTTGTCCATCCAGTCCAGCGGGTTGACCGCGTTGCCGAAGGACTTCGACATCTTCTTGCCGCGCTCGTCGCGGACCATGCCGTGCAGGGCGATGGTGTGGAACGGCGGGGTGCCGTCCATCGCGTACAGGCCGAACATCATCATCCGGGCGACCCAGAAGAAGAGGATGTCGTAGCCGGTGACCAGGACGGCGTTCGGGTAGAACTTCGCCAGGCTGTCGGTCTGCTGGGGCCAGCCGAGCGTGGAGAACGGCCACAGGCCGGAGGAGAACCAGGTGTCCAGGACGTCCGTGTCCTGGGTCCAGCCCTCGCCGGTCGGCGGCTGCTCGTCGGGGCCGACGCAGACGATCTCGCCGTTCGGGCCGTACCAGACGGGGATGCGGTGGCCCCACCACAGCTGGCGCGAGATGCACCAGTCGTGGAGGTTGTCGACCCAGTCGAAGTAGCGCTTCTCCATCTCCTGCGGGTGGATCTTGACCTGGCCGTCGCGGACCGCGTCACCGGCGGCCTTGGCGAGCGGGCCGACCTTGACCCACCACTGGAGCGACAGGCGCGGCTCGATGGTGGTCTTGCAGCGCGAGCAGTGGCCGACGGAGTGCGTGTACGGACGCTTCTCGGCGACGATCCGGCCCTCGGCGCGCAGCGCGGCGACGATGGCGGAACGGGCCTCGAGGCGGTCCAGGCCCTGGAAGGGGCCGTGGACGGTGATGACCGCGTGCTCGTCCATGACGGCGAGGTTGGGCAGGCCGTGGCGCTGGCCGATCTCGAAGTCGTTCGGGTCGTGCGCCGGGGTCACCTTGACGGCGCCGGTGCCGAACTCGGGGTCGACGTGCCCGTCGGCGACGACCGGGATGCGGCGGCCGGTGAGCGGCAGCTCGATCTCGGTGCCGACCAGGTGCTTGTAGCGCTCGTCGTCGGGGTGGACGGCGACGGCCGTGTCACCCAGCATCGTCTCGGCGCGGGTCGTCGCGACGACGATGGAGGCGTCGCCCTCGCCGTAGCGGATGGAGACGAGCTCGCCCTCGTCGTCCTGGTACTCGACCTCGATGTCGGAGATCGCGGTGAGGCAGCGGGGGCACCAGTTGATGATGCGCTCGGCGCGGTAGATCAGCTCGTCGTCGTAGAGCTTCTTGAAGATGGTCTGGACGGCCTCGGACAGGCCCTCGTCCATGGTGAAGCGCTCGCGCGACCAGTCGACTCCGTCGCCGAGGCGGCGCATCTGGCCGGAGATCTGGCCGCCGGACTCGCCCTTCCACTGCCAGACGCGCTCGACGAAGGCCTCGCGGCCCAGGTCGTGGCGGGACTTGCCCTCCTTGGCGAGCTCGCGCTCGACGACGTTCTGGGTGGCGATGCCCGCGTGGTCCATGCCGGGCTGCCACAGGGTCTCGTAGCCCTGCATGCGCTTGCGGCGGGTGATGGCGTCGATCAGCGTGTGCTCGAAGGCGTGCCCCAGGTGGAGGCTTCCGGTGACGTTCGGCGGCGGGATGACGATGGCGAAGGGGGGCTTGTCGCTCTTCTCGTCCGCCTCGAAGTACCCACGCTCTACCCAGCGCTCGTAGAGCTTCCCCTCTACATCGGCCGGCGCGTACGAAGTCGGCAGTTCGGAGTAGGGGCTGCTGGGTGTCTGCGTGTTCTCGGTCACGGGGCACAGTTTAGAGCGGTAACAGTCCAGTCATGAAACCGGCTTTCCCAGGACCCGGCGCCCTGAGCGCCTCCGGCTTCCGCCAGGATGTCTGGGACGCATAAACAACCTCATGGGGGGACGCGGGATGAGCTACAACCAGCCGGGACCGTACGGAGGCCAGCAGCCGCAGCAGCCGGGGCCGTACGGGCAGCAGCCGCAGCAGCCGGGCCCCTACGGGCAGCAGCCCGGGTACGGGTACCCGCAGCAGGCCCCCCAGGGAGTCCCTCAGCAGGGCTACCCGCAGCAGCAGCCCGGCTACCCGCCCCAGCCGCAGGCCCCGTACGGCGGCTACCAGCAGCAGCAGCCCCAGTACGGCGGCGGCTACCAGCCGGAGCCCCCGAAGAAGTCCAAGGCCGGCGTGATCATCGCCATCGTCCTGGCGGTGGCCGTGATCGGCGGCGCCGGCTGGTACTTCACGCAGGGCGGCGGCGCCTCGGCCTCGATCTCCGCGGACACCAAGGGCTACAAGCTGGCCTACCCGCAGGCCGTCGACGGGTACGCACAGTCGCCGTCGGCGAAGCCCGCGCCGGACGCCCCCCTGGAAGGGGAGCAGAAGGCGAAGGCCGAGGCTCTCGGCGTGAAGAACCCGCACAACGCGGCTGCCTCGTACTCGAACAGCCCGGGCGGGAAGGGCAAGACGCTGAGCGTCAACGGGCTGTGGGGCGAGATCGCCGACCCGGAGAAGACCATCGACGGCTACTACGCCAACATCGGCGTGAACAACAAGGAGGCGGAGAAGCTCGGCTTCAAGTACGAACTGGTCGGCACCCCGAAGGCATTCACGCCGAGCGGATTCAAGGGCGCCGTGATGAAGTGCGCCGAGATCAAGATGACCGCCACCAAGGACGTCAAGCCTGGAATGGTGCGCGAGGTGAAGATCCCCAGCTGCACCTGGGCCGACTACTCCACCATGTCCGGCACCAGCCTCATCGACCAGGTCGCGGGCCTGACCGGGGGCAGCAGCGGTTCGCTCGAGGACGTCTCCAAGCTGGCCGCCAAGCTGTACGGCACGTCGCGCACCAAGATCTGACGGATCGTCGCTTCCCTCCGGGTGCGGCCGGCGCGCCTACGCCGGCCGCGAGGCCTGGTAGCAGGCTTCCATGACGTGATTCGGCCTCACGCCCGCTTGCGCCAGGAAGCCCTGGCAGGCGGTTCGGCCGATGGCGCTGCTCAAGCCGCGGGTCGCACCCTGCTCGCACCCGGACCTCACCTGGGGTCCCACGATGTAGCCCAGGTTCCGCATGTAGTTGGCGCAATCTCCGTACGTGGCGTGCGCGGGTGGTGCCACGAGGACGGGCAGTGCGCCCGCCAGCACCGTTGCCGCCAGAATCCCGATCGTCCGCCGCACCTTGATCATCAACCGCTCCCCGCTCAAACGAGTAACTGCAGGGCAGCAGTTGATCACTCACCGTGCCCGGAATCCAAATCAAAAGGGACTCCACGGCCGAACGTGGCCGAACGTGCCTCATGTGGCTGATCCTGGACGTGCAGAAAGGGGCGCCCCCTGTCGGGGACGCCCCTTTCCGCATGTCTGCTCCGGCGGCTACGCCGACTTCTCGTGCGGACCCTGGTCCTTCGGGACGATCCGCGGGACCAGCGTCGGGTTGACGTTGGAGCGGACCACGTCCGAGGTGATGACCACGCGGGCCACGTCCTTGCGGGACGGGACCTCGTACATCACCGACATCAGGACCTCTTCCATGATGGCGCGCAGGCCGCGCGCGCCGGTCTGGCGGAGGATCGCCTGGTCGGCGATGGCCTCGAGGGCCTCGCGCTCGAAGTCCAGCTCGACGCCGTCGAGTTCGAACAGCCGCTGGTACTGCTTCACCAGGGCGTTGCGCGGCTCGATGAGGATCTGGAGCAGGGCCTCGCGGTCCAGGTTGTGCACCGAGGTGATGACGGGCAGACGGCCGATGAACTCGGGGATCATCCCGAACTTCACCAGGTCCTCCGGCATGACCTCCTGGAACTGGTTGCTCGCCTCGATCTCGCGCTTCGAGCGGATCGTCGCCCCGAAGCCGATGCCCTTGGCGCCGGCGCGGGATTCGATGATCCGCTCCAGGCCGGAGAAGGCGCCGCCCACGATGAACAGCACGTTCGTCGTGTCGATCTGGATGAATTCCTGGTGCGGGTGCTTGCGGCCGCCCTGCGGCGGTACGGAAGCGGTGGTGCCTTCCAGGATCTTCAGGAGGGCCTGCTGCACGCCCTCGCCGCTCACGTCGCGCGTGATCGACGGGTTCTCGCTCTTGCGGGCGACCTTGTCGATCTCGTCGATGTAGATGATCCCGGTTTCGGCCTTCTTGACGTCGTAGTCGGCCGCCTGGATCAGCTTGAGCAGGATGTTCTCGACGTCCTCGCCGACGTACCCGGCCTCCGTGAGCGCCGTCGCGTCCGCGATGGCGAACGGAACGTTGAGCATCCGGGCGAGCGTCTGGGCCAGCAGCGTCTTGCCCGAGCCCGTGGGGCCGAGCAGGAGGATGTTGGACTTCGCGAGCTCGATCGCGTCGTCACGGCCCGTCCCGCCGCCGTTCTCGCCGGCCTGGACGCGCTTGTAGTGGTTGTACACCGCGACGGAGAGCGCCTTCTTCGCCGGCTCCTGGCCGACGACGTAGCTCTCCAGGAATTCGTAGATCTCACGGGGCTTGGGAAGTTCTTCCCAGCGAACCTCGGAGGTCTCCGCGAGTTCCTCTTCGATGATCTCGTTGCAGAGGTCGATGCACTCGTCGCAGATGTACACACCGGGTCCCGCGATGAGCTTCTTCACCTGCTTCTGGCTCTTTCCGCAGAACGAGCACTTGAGCAGGTCGCCGCCGTCACCGATGCGTGCCACGAGGTGCTTCCCCTTCGCCTGGGAGACGCCTGGTTCAGCGCTCCTGGTGCCTCATATCCGACGGTACCTTGCCGGGGGCCCCGTGCGGGGCCCCCTTGACGTGGTTCACATCGCCCAATCCGGCAATGTGACCGCGCCAACTGGCGGCAAGGATCAGTTCGAAGTCTTACGGGTCGCCACGACCTGGTCGATCAGGCCGTACGCCAGCGCGTCCTGGGCCGTGAGGATCTTGTCGCGCTCGATGTCGTCGCGGATCTTCTCGATCGGGGTCGAGGAGTGCGTGGCCAGCATGGTCTCCAGCTGGTCGCGCATGCGCAGGATCTCGTTGGCCGCGATCTCCAGGTCGGAGAGCTGCTCGCGTCCGGTGCCGCCCGAGGGCTGGTGGATCAGCACGCGGGCGTTCGGCAGCGCCATGCGCTTGCCGGGCGCGCCGGCGGCGAGCAGGACCGCGGCGGCGGAGGCCGCCTGGCCCATGCAGACCGTCGAGATGTCCGGCTTCACGAACTGCATCGTGTCGTAGATCGCCGTCAGCGCGGTGAAGGAGCCGCCGGGGCTGTTGATGTACAGGTAGATGTCGCGGTCCGGGTCCATCGACTCCAGGCACAGGAGCTGCGCCATGACGTCGTTGGCGGAGGCGTCGTCGATCTGCACGCCGAGGAAGATGATGCGCTCCTCGAAGAGCTTCGCGTACGGGTCGTACTCGCGGACGCCCTGCGAGGTGCGCTCCACGAAGCGCGGCACGACGTAGCGGTTGTCCACCGGCGCGCCGGTGTAGAGGCCGCTCGCGGGAGAAAGGTTGTTCATGTGCATCTGAGTGTTCACCGTCCTGGTGGCGTTCTGCGGGCTGAGGCTTGCCTGGTGCGGGCGGGCGTACGGGTCCCCGTACGGGATCCCGTACGCCGGGGCCGGGATCAGGCCCCGGTGCCGCCGCCGCCCGGGACCAGCGACGCGGCGGAGATGATCTCGTCGATGAGACCGTAGGCCTTGGCCTCTTCCGCCGTGTACCAGCGGTCGCGGTCGCCGTCGCGGATGATCGTCTCCACGGTCTGGCCGGAGTGGTGCGCGGTGATCTCAGCCATGCGCTGCTTCGTGCGCAGCAGGTACTGGGCCTGGATCTTGATGTCCGAGGCGGTGCCGCCGATGCCGGCGGAGCCCTGGTGCATCAGGATGTCGGTGTTCGGGAGCGCGAAGCGCTTGCCCGGGGTGCCGCCGGTGAGCAGGAACTGGCCCATGGAGGCCGCCATGCCCATACCGATGGTGACCACGTCGTTCGGGATGTACTGCATGGTGTCGTAGACCGCCATGCCCGCCGTCACCGAACCACCGGGGCTGTTGATGTACAGGTAGATGTCCTTCTCCGGCTCGGCGGCCAGGAGCAGGAGCTGCGCAGTGATCTTGTTGGCGATGTCGTCGTCGACCTGCTGGCCGAGGAAGATGATGCGCTCGCCGAGCAGCCGGTTGTAGACATGGTCGCCGAGGCCGCCACCGATGGACGGCTCACCCGCGGCGTAAGGCTTCAGATTCGTCACGTATCCACCTGCTCGTCTCCGACGGCCATGTGCCGTCTCAGCGTCTCGTTCTGGGGCGCGGACCTGCCGTGCGGACGATGTCCGCCGGCGTCGGGTACTCCCGTGCCCTCGTATTCATGGACCCTAACGCGCAGCTACGACAACGCCATCCCGCTTCCCGAACTGTTCGCTCGGAGCGCAAGGTCAGAGGCCCCTCACGGAGGGTCTCGCGGAGGGTCTCCGGGAGGGCGCCCACGGGAAGGCCGAAGGGCCCGGACGCGATGGCGTACGGGCCCTCCGGGCCGTGCTCTGGTACTGCTCAGCGGGGGTACCCCGCTGGTGTCCGGCAGGTGTTACTTGGCCTCGTCGGCGGCGATGTCGCCGTCGGCCTCGACCACGTTCTCGACGGTCTCGGCGGCCTGCTCGAGCTCGTCCTCGTCGTCGGAGAGGTCGACGACCTCACCGTTGGTGTCGGTGACCTTGGCGGCCTCGACGACGGCCGCGAGGGCCTTGCCGCGGGCGACCTCGCCGACGAGCATCGGAACCTGGCCACCCTCGACGACGGCCTGGGCGAACTGGTCGGGGGACATGCCGGAGGAGGCGGCGCGACGCATGAGGTGCTCGGTGAGCTCCTCCTGGTTCACGTTCAGCTTCTCCTTGTTGACCAGCTCGTCGAGGACGAACTGGGTCTTGATGCCCTTGATCGCCTGCTCGGCGGTCTCGGCGTCGAACTCCTCGACCGTCTTGCCCTGGATCTCCAGGTACTTCTCGATGGTGAGGCCCATCTGGCCGAGCTGGTGGTGCTCGAGGTTGTGCTTGCGGGTCTGGACCTCGTCCGCGAGGAGCTTCTCGGGGATCGGGACCTCGACGAGCTCCAGCAGCTTCTCCAGGACGCGCTCCTGGGCCTGCGTGGCCTGGTCGTACTGCTTCATGTTCTCGAGGCGCTTGCGGCTGTCGGCCTTGAGCTCGTCGAGGGTGTCGAACTCGCTCGCCATGCCGGCGAACTCGTCGTCCAGCTCCGGCAGCTCACGGGCGGAAACCTTGGTGACCTTGACGGTGACCTCGGCGTCCTTGCCCTCGGCGGAGCCGCCCTTCAGCTGGGAGGTGAAGGTGGCCTCGCCACCGGCCTCCAGGCCCTTGACGGCCTCGTCGATGCCTTCGAGAAGCTCACCCGAGCCGATGGTGTAGGAGACGTCCTGGGCGACACCGTCCTCCAGCACCTCTCCGTCGACCTTGGCCTCGAGGTCGATGGTGACGACGTCGCCGTCCTCAGCCGCGCGCTCGACGTCCTTGGTGGACGCGAAGCGGCCGCGCAGCTGCTCGACGGACTTCTCGACGTCCTCGTCCGAGACCTCGACGGCGTCCACGGTGACCTCGATGCCGGAGTAGTCCGGGATCTCGATCGCGGGACGGATGTCGACCTCGGCGGTGAAGGACAGCAGCTCGCCGTCCTTCAGCTCCGTGATGTCGACATCGGGCTGGCCCAGCGGGTTCAGGTCGGCCTCGTTGACGGCCTCGGTGTAGAACTTCGGGAGGGCGTCGTTGACGGCCTCCTCCAGCACCGCACCGCGGCCGAAGCGCTGGTCGATGACGCGGGCCGGGATCTTGCCCTTGCGGAAGCCCTTCACCGTGACCTGCTGGTTGATCTTCTTGTAGGCCGCGTCGAGGCTGTCCTTGAGCTCCTCGAAGGGCACCTCAACAGTGAGCCGAACCCGAGTCGGGTTCAGGGTCTCCACGGCGCTCTTCACGGTTCGGTCTCCTTGTGGCTGACTGCTGGGGGTCTCTGCTCATCGCCGCGGTCTAGCGGTTCTCAGCGGATCGGGCCCGGTACATCAGACACACGGGCACGCAGCTTGCATAGTAGCCGCAAGCGGCAATCAGCCCACAACGCGATCATCGACGCGATCCCCAAGGGGGATCGCGCGGTCCTCCTGCTGGTCGGGGTGGCCGGATTCGAACCGACGACCTTCCGCTCCCAAAGCGGACGCGCTACCAAGCTGCGCCACACCCCGTCGGTGCGACACGTAGGGTACATGCCCGAAGACCCTCCGCCGTGCGGAGTTTCGAGGACGGAGCCGCCGGGCGCCGCCGCGGCCACACGCGGGCGCGAAATGCGGTGTGCGATCCCCCGCCGGAACCCGCTAGGATGCTGTCCGTGCCGCGGTCCCCGGACCTGCGTCGCACGTGCTGCGGGTGTAGCTCAATGGTAGAGCACTAGTCTTCCAAACTAGCTACGCGGGTTCGATTCCCGTCACCCGCTCAGAGACACAAAGGGCCAGGTCAGAGGATGTTTCCTCGACCTGGCCCTTCGTCGTTCCCGGGGCTGCGATCAGCTCCCCGTGCCCTCTGCGCGCCCCTTGACGAGCCCGCTCGGCGCGGCCAGTGCAGCGACCCGGCGGAGCGTGGCAAACCTTGGATCTCCGGGCCACTCGCGCCTTAGGGTCCCGTTGGGAGGTCGAATGGCAGGCAAGAGCGACTGGCGGAACCACCCGCGTTGGCACCTGGTGATCTTGATGCCGCTGCTGATCTTCGTGATCGCAGAGGAAGACCCGATCTCTCGCGCCTTGCTGGCGACCGCAATCCTCGTGGGGGCGGCTCGCTACGGGCGCGAGTCGGTGAAGTGGAAGGCGAACAGCGGCCAGGCACAGCCGGCACCTCCGTCACAGCCACAGCGGTCCGAGGGCTATCGGTAGCCGAGCAGGCCTCGCGCCGGGCTTCGGAGCCGTGTCTTCTGCGCGCCTGAAGGCGGAGTGATGCGCGGGCAGTCGCGGGGAACGCCGGTGTGGGGGCTGGGAAGTTGCCGGTCTGCGGCGCGGCTGGTCGGGGCCGCCGAGGGGCCGGCCCGTGCGCGGGCCTCGCCCTCGGCGTGAAGTCGGACCCGGATCAGAGCTTGATGCCCGCGATGGTGTCCGCGAGGGAGTTCAGGAAGCGGTTGACGTCCGGGGCGATGGAGCTCGACGCGAGGAAGAAGCCGAAGAGGACCGCGACGATGGCGGGGCCGGCCTTGAGGTGGCCTCCGCGGACGAGCACCACGAGGATGATCGCCAACAGAACCACTACTGAGAGCGAAATGGCCACTTCTGATCACACCTTCGGTCGTCCCCTGGTCGGCCCGGGGTACGGCCGCGCGCACCCCCACATGGTCCATCCTCCCACCAACGCGCCCCGGCTATCCGCCTCGTGACGAAGAGACGGTGGTGGTTTTGCGTCAGGGGGCGGTGAGGCCCAGGAGGGAGCGGACATAGGCGTACTTCCCGGACAGTCTGTCGCGAGTGGGGGCGTCGAGGACCGCGAGGCGGGCGGGGTCCGCGTTGTGGGCCAGGTCGGCTTCCTTGATCAGGAGGGCGCCGGGGGTGGCGAGGATGCGGGCCGTGTACGCCTCGACCGGTTCGCCGGGGCGTTTGGTGACGGCCAGGACCATGTCCTTGACGGACTGCGGGAGTCCGGCCGATTCCAGCCAGGCCGGGGAGAGGGCTTCGTCCTCGATCGCGTCGTGGAGCCAGGCCGCCGCCTGCTGGTCGGCGGTGCCGCCGCGGGCGCGGACGCCCTCGGCGACGGCCGCGAGGTGTTCGGCGTACGGGCGGCCGGCCTTGTCGGTCTGGCCCTCGTGCGCGGCGCGGGCGAGGGCCTCCACCTCGATGAGGGTGAGCGGGCCGTTGGTCATCCGAGCTCCTTCGCCGCCGTGTGGAGGGCCTGCGCGGCCCGGCGTACATCTGCCTGCGTGGTGCGCCAGTTGGAGAACGCGGCACGCAGGGCGGGGGTTCCACCGTACGTCGTGGGGGTGACGAACACCTCGGGGCCGGCCGCTTCGCGCAGGGCTGTCAGGCGGGCCGGGGTGGGGGAATGCGTGAGGGTGAAGCAGACGACGTTCAGGCGGACGGGGGCCAGGACGGTGAAGTACGGGTCTGCGGTGAGGGATTCGCCGAGGGAGCGGGCGCAGGCGATGTCCCGTTCCACGATCTCGCGGTGGCCCTCGCGGCCGTAGGCGTGGAGGGTGAACCAGGCGGCGAGGGCGCGCAGCCGGTGGGAGTTCTCCGGGGTGAGGTGCACCAGGTCGGGGTCGTCGCCCAGGGGGCCGAGGTACGCGGCGGCGTTCTGGAAGACGCGGGCCTGGAGGTCGCGGCGGCGGGTGAACTGGACGGCGCTGTCATAGGGGACGTTGAGCCACTTGTGCAGGTCGACGCAGACGGAGTCGGAGGCGTCGAGGCCGTCGGTGAGGTGGGCGTGCTCCGGCGAGAGCGCGGCGAACGCGCCGAAGGCGGCGTCCGTGTGCAGCCAGAAGTCGTGGCGTTCGCGAAGGGCGGCGATGGCCCGGAGGTCGTCGAAGTCCACGGTGTTGACGGTGCCGGCGTTGGCGACGACCACGGCGGGCCGGCCGGGCGCGTCGGCGAGGGCGCGGTCCAGGGCGGCCGGGTCGACGGCCTCGCGGCCGGGCAGGGTCGGTACGGGGACCAGGGCGGCGCGGCCGAGTCCGAGCACGGAGAGGGCCTTGGCGATGGAGGAGTGCGGGGCGCCGGAGAGGACGCGGACCGGGCCGAGCGCGGCCGCGCCGTCCTCGGCCGGGGAGACGCCGAGGCGTTCGCCGAGCCATTCGCGGGCGATGGCCAGGCCGGTGGTGTTGGACATCGTCGCGCCGCTGACGAAGGTGCCGGTGTGGGCGGCGGAGAGGTGGAAGAGGTCGCGGAGCCAGGTGACGGTTTCGCGTTCGAGGTCCTGGCCGCCGCCGTCCAGGGCGGAGTTGGAGTTCTGGTCGTGGGCCGCCGTGAGCCAGTCGCCCGCGAGGGCGGCGGGGGTGGCGCCGCCGGTGACGAAGCCGAGGTAGCGGGGGCCGGCGGAGGCCGACAGGCGCGGTGCCCAGCGCTCCGCGAAGGCCGCGAGGGCGGCCTCCGTGCCGGAGCCGTGCTCGGGGAGCGGCGGGGTCGGCGGTGGCACTGCCGCTCCGGGTACGACGGGACGCGCGTCCAGTGCTGCGAGGGCTGCTGCGGCGGCGTCGCGGGTGGCGTCGAGGAGCTCGGGGAGGCGGGCCAGGTCGGCGGCGAGGGTGCGGTCCATGGGGGCACGGTAAGGGGGTCCGGGGTCCTGCGGACCGGCCAATCGGGGGTGAGTGGTCGGTGTCGCCGCCGGGTCGCTGCGCGGGCTGGGGTGGGGCCCCTGCGGGGGCGGGGCGGAGTCCCCTACCCACCCTTCCACCGTTCCCTGGGGCTCCGCCCAGACCCCGCTCCTCAAACGCCGGCGAGGCTGGATATGCCGGAGGGGCCGGATGTGGCCGGCGCCCGCCGGAATACGGCCTCGCCGGAGTTCGCGGAGCAGGGGGGCACCGGCGGCGTGTGGCGCGTCAGGTTCGACTGAGGCGCAGGGCGCGGCGGGCCGGGAGGGCCGTGGCTGCCAGGGTCAGGGTGAGGGCGGCCGCCACGAAGGAGCCGTAGACCAGGGGCGGGATGTACGGGGCGCTGCCCGTCATCGCCTTCGTCAGGGGGGTCAGCGTGGCCAGGGCTATCGCCGAGCCCAGGGCGATGCCCGTGCCGCCGACCAGGAGGGCTTCCCAGTAGAGCATCCGCAGGACCTGGCGGCGGGTGGAGCCGATCAGGCGGAGCATGTGGAGTTCGCGCCGGCGGTCCAGGACGGTCATGACCAGGGTGTTGGCGGCGGCGACGGCCGCGAAGCCGCCGAGGACGGCCGCCATGGTGGTGTTGGCCCAGGCGTTGAGCTGCCGGTCCACGCTCTGTTCGGAGGTCCAGGCGGCGGCCGACAGCACCGGGCCGAGGCCTTCCGGGGCCGGGCCGCGGAACAGGAGTTCCGTGGGGCGGCCGGCGGTGGTGCGCCCGGCCAGGTCGGCGGCCGGGAGGGTGACCTCGCCGAGGCCGAGGCCGCGGGTGTAGACGGCCACGATCTCGGGGGTGACGGGGGTCCCGTCGGGCAGCCGCAAGGGGATGCGGTCGCCGGTCCCGGTGTGGGTGGCCTCGGCCAGGGTGCGGTCGATGGCGACCGTGCCGGGGGCCAGCCGGGAGAGGTCCCCCGAACGGACGCCCAGGTCCTGGACCTTGGCGAGGTCCTTCGGGTCCCCGGAGACGCCCTGGGCGGAGGCCGTGTGGAAGGACCGGTCGCCGCCGGAGCCGACGACGGTGAGGACGGAGGTACGGGTGAGGGCGACGGCCCCGGCGGCGACCGCCCGGTCGACGGCCGTGCGGTCCGTGCCGCCGTGCGGGTCGGTGATGACGTGGTCGGCCAGCAGGCCCGCCTCCTGCTGCTGGCGTACGGCCCGGTCCTCGCTGGTGTGGAGGAAGACCAGGGTGGAGGAGAAGGCCATGGCGAGCACGATCGGGGTGATGGCGGAGGCCAGACGGCGGGCGTGGGTACGGGAGTTGGCGGCGGCCAGCCCGGCCGGCGCGCCACCCGCACGCAGTGGGAGCCCGAAGAGGGCGGCGCAGGCCCGGGCGACCAGCGGGCCGAGCAGGGCGACGGCGAGCATGAAGAGCATGACGACGCCGAGGGCCGCGTTGGCGGCGTCCGGGCCGCTGCTGGTGGCGGCCAGGGTCGCGCAGGCGGTTCCGCCGGCCAGGGCGGCGAGGCCGAGCGGGGTACGGATCCACCCGGGCCGCAGCCGCTCCACGGCGGCCGAGGCGAGGGCCAGGCCGGGGCGGATGCGGGCGGGGCGGCGGGAGGCGGCCCAGCCGGCGATCAGTGCGGTGACCAGGGCGAGGCCGACCGCGGTGACGAGGGGGATCCAGGAGACGACGAGGCCGACGTCGGCCGGGACGGCGCCCTTCGCCTTGAGCTGCCCGAACCACCAGGATGCGAGGGCGATGCCGGGTACGCAGCCCAGCGCTCCCGCGACCGGCGCGACGAGCAGGGCTTCGGTGGCGACCGTACGGCGGATCTGGCGCGGGGTGGCTCCGACGGCGCGCAGCAGGGCGAACTCGCGGGAGCGCTGCCCGACGGAGAGGGCGACGGTGCCCGCGGCGGTGAAGACGGCGACGAGCGTCGCGATCCCGCCGAAGGAGCCGCCGAGGCCGGTCAGTACCTCCTGGGCTCCCGCGAGCCGCGCGTCGAGGGCGCGGGCGTCTCCGGTCAGCACCCGGGCGCGGCCTTCGACGGCGGCCCGGGCCCGCTCCGCGTCGGCCCCGAACAGCACGATGGCGTCGAGCGCGTCGGGGTGTCCCGACAGGGCGCGGGCTTCGGTGTCGGCGAACCAGGCTCCGGGCCGGTCCGCGCGGCCCACGACACGGAACTCCCGGGGCCCGGCGGGGCTGTCGAGCGTCACCCGGTCGGGGCCGTCGGCGCCGCCCAGGACGACTTCGCCCGGGCCGGCCGGGGCGCGGCCCGCGCGGAGCTCCGCAGGGCTGAAGGCGGTGGAGCCCCAGCCGGAGGCGTCGAGCGTGCGGCCCGCTGCGTCCCGTACGGGGAACACCACGTCGGGCACCGCCCGCCCCAGCGGGGCCAGCCGCTCCAGCAGGGCGGCGTCCACCCGCGCCCGGTCCGGGAGCGGCGCGGAGACCTCGTAGGCGCCGTCGCCGCGGCCCATCTGCAGGTGGGCCTGCTGATCGGCGGCGACGACGACGGGGGCTTCGGCGTACCGCGTCGGCGGGGTGCTCACGCGGGCACCGGTCTCCAGCAGGATCCCGCAGGCGGAGACGATGGCGACGGCCAGGAACAGGGCGACGAAGGTGCCGGCGAAGGCGGCGGGCCGGAACCGGAGCACGGCGCGGGCCAGGCCGTTGGAACGGGGACGCAGCGATGTCGACATCAGGCGGCTGCTCCTGCGTACTGGGGCGCGGAGGGCTTGGACGGCACGGTCAGCGCCGTCATGCGGGCGGCGATCGCGGTGGCCGGGCTGCGCGGGAGCCGGTCGGCGATGAGGCCGTCGGCGAGGAAGAGCACCTGGTCGGCGTGGGCGGCGGCGGCCGGGTCGTGGGTGACCATGACGACGGTGGCGCCGAGGGTGTCCACGGCGCTGCGGAGCAGGCCGAGGACCTCGGTGGCGGTGGTGGTGTCGAGGGCGCCGGTGGGCTCGTCGGCGAAGACCACGTCGGGGTGGGTGACCAGGGCGCGGGCGATGGCCACGCGCTGCTGCTGGCCGCCGGAGAGTTCGGCGGGGCGGCGGCCGCCCTTGCCCTCCAGGCCGACCCGGGCGAGCAGGTCGGCGGCGCGGGCCTGGGCCTGGGCGGCGGTGCGGCCGCGGGTGCCGGCCAGCCGCATGGGGAGCAGGACGTTCTGCTCGACGGTGAGGGAGGGGAGGAGGTTGAACGCCTGGAAGACGAAGCCGAGGCGGCTGCGGCGCAGTTCGGTGAGCTGGTTCTCGTTCATGCCGGTGATCTCGGTGCCGCCGAGGCGGACGGAGCCCTCGGTGGGGAGGTCGAGCCCGGCGGCGCACTGGAGGAAGGTGGACTTCCCGGAGCCGGAGGGGCCCATCACCGCGGTGAAGCTGCCGCGGGGGAGGGTGAGGTCGATGCCGCGCAGGGCATGTACGGCGGTGGCGCCGCGGCCGTACTGCCGGCGGACCGAGCGCAGCTCGACGGCGGGGGCGGCGGCCGCCTCCGGGTGGGCCGGGTGGGCCTGGTGCCCCGGCTGGCCCAGGTGCCCCGGCTGACCTGCCTGGCCCAGGTGCCCCGGCTGGCCCATGTATCCCGACTGCCCCGGGTAGCCCGGCTGGCCGGCCTCGTGTGTCTGCTGCTCGGCCTGTCGTTTGCTGCGCCGGAGCCCCATGGTGTGCCGCCTTCCGTGCCGGTCGAACACCCGGTGGTGATCGTGTCTCCGACGCTACGGAGCGTGCGGTGGTCGGGACCATGACGGGAGCTGGCGGACCTGTGGTGGGGGTAACCCGACCATCGGTGCGGCCGTCGGACGGGGCCGGCCCTGGCGGGCGGCACCGGCCCGGGCGGATGCCGACGCAGGTATGGCAGCGCCGGCCGCGGCTTCGGGTGGTGCCCTGCGGGGCTGTCCCCTACCCGCCCTTCCACCGTTCCCAGGGCTCCGCCCTGACCCGGTCCTCAAACGCCGGACGGGCTGAAAGCAGGGCCCCGGGCTGCGCCCGGACCCCCTGGGGCTCCGCCCCAGACCCCGCGCCTCAAACGCCGGCGAGGCTGGATTTGGCCGGCGTCAGCCTGCATGTGCGCCCATCGCATCCCTGCATGCGCCCCGCACAACCCGGCATGTGTGCGCCGCACACCTCTGCGGGCTCGGACGGCCCGCAGGGCCATCTCGGCTCCTCCAGCACCCTCAGTCTCTCCGGCACGCCAGCCTCGCCGGCACCCTCAGCCCCTCCGGCGTTTGAGGAGCGGGGGTCCGGGGGCTGGCCCCCGGGAACGGCGCCGCACGAGGGATCGGGTCCGGGCGGAGCCCGGGGAACGGTGGAAGGGCGGGTAGGGGACTTCGCCCCGCAGGGCTAACCCAACCGCACCCGCCCACCGGACCCCGCGCCAGGCGGCAGGGGCGGCAGCCCCGGCCGGCCACCGCCGGGCGGAGTCCGGCGCAGCGCGGCGAAGCCCGCGCAGCGGTGCGAGGAGCGCGTCAAGAAGGAGGGGTGGGCCGCGTTCTAAAAAGGTGCGCGGCGGATCAGGAGGAGGGCTCGGTCGTCGTTGACGTCCTTGGCCACCTTCTCGATCAGGTGCCAGGTCGCGCCCTCCCAGCCCGCGCCGACGTAACGGTCGGCCTCGCCGGTGAGGCGGTCGATGCCCTCGCTGATGTCGCGGTCGGCCGTTTCGACCAGGCCGTCGGTGAAGAGCATCAGGACGTCGCCGGGGCGGAGGTTGCCGCGGGCCGGGGTGAACTCGGCTCCGTCGTAGACGCCGAGGAGCGGGCCCTCGCCGGTCTTCTCCTGCCAGCGGCCGGTGCCGGCGGAGAGCTGGAGGGCGGGCAGGTGGCCGGCGGAGAGCAGTTCGTAGTCGCCGGTCTCCAGGTCCAGGACGAGGTGGATGGAGGTGGCGAAGCCCTCGTCCCAGTCCTGGCGGAGGAGGTAGCCGTTGGCGGCCGGGAGGAAGCCGTGCGGGGGGAGGGCGCCCAGGAGGCCGCCGAAGGCGCCGGAGAGGAGGAGGGCCCGGGAGCCCGCTTCCATGCCCTTGCCGGAGACGTCGGTGAGGACGATCTCCAGGGTGCGGCCGCCGTTGGTGCGGGCGGCGACGACGAAGTCGCCGGAGAAGGACTGCCCGCCGGCCGGGCGCAGGGCCATCTCCCGGTGCCAGCCGCGCGGCAGGGCGGGCAGCTTGCTCTGGACCCGGATGCGTTCGCGCAGGTCGAAGAGCATGGTGCCGCCGCGGCGCCAGGGCACGCCGACGCGGCTGCGGAACTGGGCGATGACCAGGCCGAAGAACCCGCAGGCCGCGACGACGAGGACGGTGCCGGGGGTGACCCGTGCCGGGCCCTGGGTGTAGGGGCCTAGGACGAGGGCCTCGACGATGAGCGCGGCCGCGGAGGCGGCGTAGAGCGCGAGGAGGCTGGCGGGGCGCAGGAGCAGGCCGCCCGCGACGATCGGCAGGACGAGCGCGGCGGGCGAGAACCAGACGGGCAGCATCAGCGTGCCGCAGGCGATGGCCGGAATGGTCAGGAGCAGGCCGCCGAAGGCCAGCCAGTCGGAGGCGTCGCCGCGGAAGTAGTCGACGGCGGATTTGCGCAGCGCGGTGCGCGCCCGGTGCCACATCATGCGGGACCGGGCCAGGAGGGACTCCACGTGTGCTCCGGCCATTGCTTCGGGACCCTATCCATCCTGGCTGTGCGCGCGCAGGGGTACCCCCTGAGATGGGCCCTTCGGCAACCGAAAAGAGATCGACTGGGCCGGATTGCCCTGATAGGGATGGCCGTATGGCTCTTGAGATGCGCGTATTGCAGGCTGATGAGTGGGATGTCTGGTACGACCAGTTGGAACTGGCGTTCGGCGGAGTGCCCGAAACCGCGGAGGAGCGGGAGCTCTACCGGTCGTTGACGGAGACGGAGCGGTCCCTCGGCGTCTGGGACGACGGGACCTGCGTCGGCACGGCCGGGGCCTTCTCCTTCCGGCTCTCCGTGCCGGGCGGGGCGCTCGTCCCGGCGGCCGGGGTCACGATGGTGGGCGTCTCCCCCACCCACCGCAGGCAGGGTGTGCTCAGCTCCCTGATGCGGCGCCAATTGGACGACGTCCGGGCGGGTGGTGAACCGATCGCCGTGCTGACGGCCTCGGATCCGGCGATCTACGGGCGCTTCGGCTACGGCACCGCCGCGTACTCGATGTCCGTGGAGATCGACAAGACCCGCGTACGGCTCTCCGTGCCGCCGGGGACCGACGACCTGCGGCTGCGGCTGGTCGATCCGCGCAAGTCCCTGGCCGACTGCGAGCGGGTCTACGCGGCGCTGCTGGCGGGCCGCCCCGGGATGCCGGCCCGGCAGCCCGGCTGGGAGCTGCAGGCGCTGCTCGACCCGGAGTCGGAGCGCTCCGGGGCCTCCCCGCTGAAGTGCGTGGTCGCGGAGCGGGCGGACGGCGAGGTGGTCGGGTACGCCCGCTACCGGGTCAAGCCCGAGTGGGACCTGACCGGCTCGGACGGCCGGGTGGACGTGGCGGACCTCGACGCGCTCGACCCGGCGGCGTACGCGGCGCTGTGGCGCTACGTGTTCTCCATCGACCTGACCTGGACCGTACGGGCCTTCAAGCGGCCGGCGGACGATGCGCTGCTGCACCTGGTCACCGATGTCCGGCGGACGCAGGTGCGGCTGCGCGACTCGATGCACGTACGGCTCGTGGACCTGCCGGCGGCGCTGGCCGCGCGGTCCTACGGGGCTCCGCTGGACGTGGTGCTGGAGGTCGAGGACGCGTTCTGCCCGTGGAACGCGGGGCGCTGGCGGCTGGCCGTCGGAGCGGACGGGGCCGCGGTCTGTACCCGGACGGAGGCCCCGGCCGACCTGGAGCTGGCGGTACGGGAGCTCGGCGCGGCCTATCTGGGCGGGGTCTCCCTGACGTCACTGGCCTCGGCCGGTCTGGTGCGCGAGGTGCGGCCGGGCGCGCTGGCCCGGGCCTCCCGCGCCTTCACGGGAGACGTGGCCCCCTGGCTCCCGCACGGCTTCTAGCCGGAGCACGGGTTCCAGCCGGAGCACGGGTTCCAGCCGGAGCACGCGGCTAGCGCGCCTGGCAGTCCGGGCACCAGAAGAGGTTGCGGGCGGCGAGATCGGCGGTGCGGATCTCGCCCCCGCAGATGTGGCAGGGCAGGTTCGCCCTCCGGTAGACGTACACCTCGCCGCCGTGGTCGTCCACCCTCGGCGGGCGGCCCATGGCCTCGGGCAGGTGTTCGTCGCGGACGGTGTCGATGCGGTTGTTGCGCACGCCCTCGCGCATGAGGAGGACGAGGTCGGCCCAGATCGCGTCCCACTCGGAGCGGGTGAGGTCCTTGCCCGCGCGGTAGGGGTCGATGCCGTGGCGGAAGAGGACCTCGGCGCGGTAGACGTTGCCGACGCCCGAGACGACCTTCTGGTCCATCAGCAGGGCGGCCACGGTGGTGCGGGAGCGGGAGATCCGGGCCCAGGCGCGGTCGGGGTCGTCCGTGGGGCGCAGCGGGTCCGGGCCGAGCCGGTCGTGTATCGCCTTCTTCTCGCCCTCGCCGATGAGCGCGCACGCGGTGGGGCCGCGCAGGTCGGCGTAGTGGTCCTCGTTCAGCAGCCGGAGCCGGACCGTTTCGGCGGCGGGCGGGGCCGGGGCGGGGCCGAAGCCGAGCTTCCCGAAGAGGCCGAGGTGGATGTGGATCCAGGCGTCGCCGAGTTCGAGGAACAGGTGCTTGCCGTGCGCCTCGGCGGATTCCAGCTCGCGGCCGTCGAGCAGGGCCGCACTCTCGGCGAACCGGCCCTGCGGGCTGCTCACCCGGACCGGCCGGGCGGCGAAGCGCGCGGTGTGGTCCTCGGCGAGGCGGTGGATCGTATGCCCCTCGGGCACGGCGGTACTCCTCGGAAACGACAAGCCGGGACGTGGTCACCCCGGAAAAGAAAAACCGGCCGCGCCGCCCCGAGGGCGCCGCGGCCGGAAGCGGGATCAGCCCTGCGGGTGGTGCGCCGGGATCGGGGGGAGCTCGCCGGTGGTCTCGTACGCCGAGAGCATGTCGATGCGGCGGGTGTGGCGCTCCTCGTCGGAGTACGGCGTCTTCAGGAACGCGTCGATGAAGCTGACGACCTCGTCCTGGGTGTGCATCCGGCCGCCGACGGAGATGACGTTGGCGTTGTTGTGCTCACGGCCGAGCTCGGCGGTCTGGACGCTCCACGCGAGGATGGCGCGGATGCCCTTGACCTTGTTCGCGGCGATCTGCTCGCCGTTGCCGGAGCCGCCGATCACGATGCCGAGGGAGCCGGCGTCCGCAGCGGTCTTCTCCGCGGCGCGGAGGCAGAACGGCGGGTAGTCGTCCACCGCGTCGTAGATGTGGGGCCCGCAGTCGACGGGCTCGTGGCCGTTGTTCTTGAGCCAGTCCACCAGGTGGTTCTTGAGCTCAAAGCCGGCATGGTCGGATCCGAGGTACACGCGCATGGTCCGAGTGTGGCACGAGCCGGGCCGGGGACCCGCCGCGGGGTGTCGCGTAAGTCACTTCTAAAGCTCAAGTAAACCCAAAGAACGCAGATGGGACACCGCGGGGCCAAGGTCCTGGACGTTCGTCCCGACGCAACGATCCGGATTGGGGTCTTCCGCCCTGCGTTCATCTCAGGTTTGAATGCCGGGGCTCGCCACCCGAGAACCTAAGGATCTGTTCATGAGTTCCACGACGACCCTTCAGAAGGAAGGCTCCCCCACCGGTAACCCCGGTGACGGCCAGCCCTCCGACGGCCTGAAGGCCGGTCTCAAGAACCGCCACCTGTCCATGATCGCCATCGGTGGTGTCATCGGCGCCGGACTCTTCGTCGGCTCCGGCGGCGGTATCGCCAAGGCGGGCCCCGCCATCCTGATCTCCTACGCGCTGGTCGGCGCGATGGTCGTCTTCGTCATGCGGATGCTGGGCGAGATGGCCGCCGCCAGCCCGAACTCCGGCTCCTTCTCCGCGTACGCCGACCGGGCGCTCGGCCGCTGGGCCGGTTTCTCCATCGGCTGGCTGTACTGGTTCTTCTGGGTCGTCGTCCTGGCCGTGGAGGCCACCGCCGGCGCCGTCATCCTCGAAAGCTGGGTCCCGGCCGTCCCGCAGTGGGCCTGGGCGCTGATCGTGATGGCCGTGCTGACGGTCACCAACCTCGGCTCGGTCGCCTCGTACGGCGAGTTCGAGTTCTGGTTCGCCGGCATCAAGGTGGTCGCCATCGGCGGCTTCGTGATCGTGGGCATGCTGGCCGTCTTCGGCGTGCTGCCGGGCTCGGACAACCCGGGTGCGGGCTTCGCCCACCTCACCGACACGGGCGGCTTCATGCCGAACGGCTGGGGCTCGGTCCTCACCGGTGTGCTGATGGTCGTCTTCTCCTTCATGGGCAGCGAGATCGTCACGCTGGCCGCCGGCGAGTCCGAGGACCCGCGGCGCGCGGTCACCAAGGCCACCAACTCGGTGATCTGGCGCATCGGCGTCTTCTACTTGGGCTCGATCTTCATCGTGCTGACCCTGCTGCCGTGGAACGACAAGTCGATCGTGGAGAAGGGCTCGTACGTCGCCGCCCTGGACTCGATCGGCATCGCGCACGCCGGCCAGATCATGAACGTGATCGTCCTGACGGCCGTGCTGTCCTGCCTGAACTCGGGCCTGTACACCGCCTCCCGCATGGCCTTCTCGCTGGGCGAGCGCGGTGACGCCCCGAAGTCCTTCGCCAAGGTGAACAAGCGCGGCGTGCCGATGGCCGCGATCCTCGGCTCGGTCGTGTTCGGCTTCGTCGCCGTCTACTTCAACTACGCCTTCAAGGACACGGTCTTCAGCTTCCTGCTGAACGCCTCGGGCGCGATCGCGCTGTTCGTGTGGCTGGTGATCTGCCTGACCCAGCTGCGGATGCGCGGGATCCTCATGCGCGAGGCCCCGGAGAAGGTGACGGTGAAGATGTGGTTCTTCCCGTACCTGACCTGGGCCACCGCCGCGATGATCACCTTCGTCCTCGGCTACATGGTCTACGACAAGGACAACCGCGAGACCGTCCTGCTGTCCCTGCTGGTCGCGGCCGTGGTGATCGCGATCGGCGTGGCGCGCCAGCTCCGCCGCAAGGCCGCCCTGAAGGCCTCCGCGTAACCGCTCCGGACATGACGGCAGCCCCGGACCGCACTGCGCGGTCCGGGGCTGCCGTGTGAAGCGTGTGAACCGTCAGAAACTCAGCGCGTACGAGCGCTCACGCGCGGCCGAGCAGCTTCCAGGCGGCCGGCAGCAGGCCCATCGCCAGCGCGGCCTTGAGCGCGTCGCCGATCAGGAACGGGGTCAGGCCGCCCGCGACGGCCGCACCGAAGGACATCCCGGTGGACAGCGCGAGGTAGGGGACGCCGACGGCGTAGATGATCGCGGAGCCCAGCACCATCGTGCCTGCCGTACGCAGCACCGAGCGGTCGGCACCGCGCCGCGCGAGGGCGCCCACGACGGTGGCGGCGAGCAGCATGCCGAGGACGTACCCGAAGGTCGCGCCGCCCGCACCGGAGGCGCCGCCCGCGAACCACGGCACGCCGGCCATGCCGACCAGGGTGTAGAGGGCCAACGAGAGGAAGCCCCGGCCGGCGCCCAGCGCGGTGCCCACGAGCAGCGCGGCGAAGGTCTGCCCGGTGATCGGGGCGGCCAGGCCGTCGACGTGGACGGCGATCTGCGCAGCCAGACCGGTGAGCGCGGCTCCGCCGGCCACGAGCGCGATGTCGCGGACGCGGCTCGCGGGCAGCAGGTCGGCGAGGACGGCGCCGGGCCGGAAGGAGACGGAAGCAGTGCTCATCGGGGACTCCGCAGGGGGTGGGGTCGGCAGGGACGATCACCGACGTTAGTGCCGGGTCCGGGGCCGCAGCAGGGTGGCCCGGGACAAAGCCGTACTCCCCGGTTTGGTGGGGAGTACACAAAGACCCCGTCCAGCGCCCCAGTTGGAGTGATCCGCATCACGGGCGATGACGGCTGACACGTCCGTTTTGCACGGATGGGCGCTCTCCGGAGAGACTGTAGGGTCCCTCCAACTGTCGCGGAGCCCCCACCGCCGCCAGGCCATTAGAGAGTACGAGCACCCCTCATGCGCGACCTCCCGTCCGCCCCTCCCGGCACCACGGACGAGCTCCCACCGGAGCCCCTGAGCCACAGCCTCAAACAGCGCCACCTGACCATGCTGGGCCTCGGCGGCGTGATCGGCGCCGGGCTGTTCGTCGGCTCCGGCGCCGGCATCACCATCGCCGGTCCCGCGATCATCTGCTCGTACCTGCTCGCGGGCATCCTGGCGATGCTGGTGATGCGTGCGCTCGGCGAGATGTCGGCGGCGATGCCCGCCTCCGGATCCTTCTCCGTCTATGCGGAGAAGGCGCTCGGCCGCTGGGCCGGTTTCTCGGCCGGCTGGCTGTACTGGTTCCTGCTGGTCGTGGTGCTGGCCGTGGAGGCCACCGCCGCGGCGAAGATCGCGAACGGCTGGCTGCCCTCGGTGGACCAGTGGGTCTGGGTGCTCCTCTTCATGGTGGTCTTCACCGTGAGCAACCTGGCCGCCGTGCGGAACTTCGGCGAGTTCGAGTTCTGGTTCGCGGCCCTCAAGGTCGGCGCGATCGTGCTGTTCCTGATCCTGGGCACGCTGGCCATTCTCGGCCTGCTCCCCGACACGGACCCGGTCGGCATGGCCAACCTGACCGGCCAGGGCGGCTTCTTCCCGAACGGCGCGAGCGGCGTGGTCGCCGGCATGCTGGCCGTCGTCTTCGCCTTCGGCGGCCTGGAGGTCGTCACCATCGCGGCCGCCGAGTCGGACGACCCGGCCCGGTCCGTGTCCCGCGCCGTGCGCAGCGCCGTCTGGCGCATCCTCTTCTTCTACGTCGGCTCGATGCTGGTCATCGTGACCCTGCTGCCGTGGAACTCGCTGACGCCGGGCCAGAGCCCGTACGTGGCCGTCCTCGACTCGATCGGCATCGCGCACGCCGGCCAGATCATGGACGTCGTGATCTTCGTGGCCCTGCTGTCGGCGCTCAACGCGAACCTGTACGGGTCCTCCCGCATGGTGTTCTCGCTGGCGGAGCGGGGCGAGGCGCCGAAGTCCCTGCTGAAGGTGTCGGACGGCGGGGTGCCGCGCCGGGCGGTCTTCGCGTCGGTGGCCTTCGGGTTCGTCTCGGTGGTGCTGAACCTGCTGTGGCCGGACACGATCTTCCTCTACATGCTCAACGCGGTCGGCGCGGTGCTGCTCTTCGTGTGGGCGCTGATCGCGGTCTCGCAGCTCAAACTGCGCCGGAAGATCGAGCGGGATATGCCGGAGCGGCTGACGCTGCCGATGTGGCTGTTCCCGTACGCGACGTGGGCGGCGCTGATCGGGATGGCCACGGTGCTGGTCCTGATGCTGTTCGACGATTCGGCGCGGCCGCAGCTGCTGTGGTCCACGGGGGCCGCGGCCGCGGTGCTGGTGGTGGCGTGGATCCGGGAGCTCCGCGCCGCGAAGGCCTGACCACCGGCCGGTCCCCCGCGAAGGCCCCCGCGCACACCGCGCGGGGGCCTTCGCGCGTCAGGTGCGCGAGTCATCGGGCGCCAGCGGCATCAGGTGCGCAGGTACGAGGCCCCGTTGACGTCGAGGACGGCGCCCGAGCTCCAGCGCGCCGCGGGCGAGGCCAGGTGGAGCACGGCGGCGGCGATCTCCTGCGGGGTTCCCACCCGGCCGAAGGGGCTCTGCGCCCGGATGCGCTCGCCTTCCTCCCCCTCCAGCCGGCCGGCGACCCGCTCGGTGGCGACGAAACCGGGTGCGACGGCGGCCACCGCGATGCCGTGCGGGGCGAGGGAGACGGCGAGGGACTGGCCCAGCGCGTGCAGCGCGGCCTTGGTGGCGCCGTAGGCGGGGTGGTCGGGCTCGCCCCGGAAGGCACCGCGCGAGCCGATGTTGACGATGCGTCCCTCGCGGCCGCCGTCGATCATGTGGCGGGCCGCGCAGTAGGCCAGGTTGGCGGCGCCGAACAGGTTGACCGCGGCAGTGTGCTGCCAGGCGGCCTGCCAGTCGGCGTACGAGGTGGTGGGCAGCGGATGCGCGACCATCACGGCGGCATTGTTCACGAGGACGTCGATCCCGCCGAGCGCCTTCTCGGCCTCGGCGGCGAGGGCTTCCACGCGCGCCGGGTCGGCGAGGTCGCCGGCGACGAGGACGTGCCCCTCGCCCGGCAGCTCCGCGAGGGTCCGCTCGGCGTCGGGCCCGCGGACCGTGCAGTGCACCGCGACCCGGTCGCCCTGTTCGGCGAACGCCGTGGCGATCGCCCGTCCGATGCCCCGCGAGGCTCCGGTGACGAGCACGCCCCGGCCCGTCGCGGCCAATTCCCTTGTGCCGTGGTCCATTCGGCCCTCCGTCGTGCGCTCCGGTCCGATGCGCCAGCGTACGGGGATGATCACACCCGGTCATCCGCCTGTCCGGATAACGGACACATGAGGTCCGGGGATCGGACACGGGTGAGACTGGGGCACTCCCTCCCGTCCCACCGCACACCGGACAGGCACCTCCCCATGAGCCAGAGCACCCTGACCCCGCCCGAGCAAGAGGCCGCGAACCGGCCCGAAGCCGGATCGCCCCTCGGCAACGGACTCAAGCAGCGCCACCTCTCGATGATCGCCCTCGGCGGGGTCATCGGTGCGGGCCTCTTCGTCGGGTCCGGCGCGGGCATCGCGGCGGCCGGGCCATCGATCGTGCTCGCGTACGCCGCTTCCGGGCTGCTCGTCATGTTCGTGATGCGGATGCTCGGCGAGATGTCCGCCGCGAACCCCGCCTCCGGCTCCTTCTCGGTGCACGCGGAGCGGGCCATCGGGCCGTGGGCCGGTTTCACCGCAGGCTGGATGTTCTGGACCCTGCTGTGCGTGGGCGTGGCCATCGAGGCCATCGGGGCGGCGCACATCATGACGGGCTGGTTCCCGGGCACCCCCTCGTGGATGTGGGTGCTGGTCTTCATGGCGATGTTCTGCGGCTCCAACCTGGCCGCCGTCTCGAACTTCGGCGAGTTCGAGTTCTGGTTCGCCGCCCTGAAGATCGGCGCGATCGCCCTCTTCCTGGGCCTGGGCGTGCTGGCCGTCCTGGGCGTGCTGCCCGGCACCGGCTCCCCCGGCACCGCCAACCTGCTGCACGACGGCGGCTTCCTGCCCAACGGCGTGGACGGGCTGCTGGTCGGCCTGCTCGCCTCCGTGGTCGCGTACGGCGGGCTGGAGACGGTGACCATCGCGGCCGCCGAGTCCGACAACCCGGTCCGGGGCGTCGCCAAGGCGGTGAAGACCACCATGTGGCGGATCGCGATCGTCTACGTCGGCTCGATGCTGGTCATCGTCACGCTGCTGCCGTGGAACGACCCGAAGGTCACCACCGAGGGCCCGTACGCGGCCACCCTGGACCACCTGGGCATCCCGCACGCCGGCCAGGTCATGAACGTGGTCATCCTGATCGCCCTGCTGTCCGCGATGAACGCGAACATCTACGGCTCCTCCCGCATGGCCTACTCCCTGGTCTCCCGCGGCCAGGGCCCCAAGGCGCTGGGCAAGCTCTCCGGCCGGGTGCCGCGCCGGGCGGTGCTGGCCTCCTCCGGCTTCGGCTTCGTCACCGTGCTGCTGTCGTACTGGTACCCGGACACCCTCTTCGCCTGGCTGCTGAACATGGTCGGCGGCGTCATCCTCGTCGTCTGGGGCTTCATCGCCGTCTCGCAGTTCGTGCTGCGGCGGCGCACGGAGCGCGAGGCCCCCGAGAAGCTGGTCGTGAAGATGTGGGGCTTCCCCTATCTGACGTGGGTCGCGCTGGCCGGACTGGCCGGGGTCCTGGTCCTGATGGCCATGGGCGACGACACCCGGATCCAGCTCGTCTTCACCGGCGGCCTGACCGTGGCGCTGGCCGCCACCGGCTACGTCATCCAGCGCCGGGCGGCGGCGCGCGAAGCCGAGTAGCACCCCGCCCGACGGCGGCTCCGGAAGCCGGGCCCATGCGATCGCATGGGCCCGGCTTCCGGCGTTCCGGGGGTCACCACAAGTGAGGTGACCCTTATGAGAGTCATGGAATAGATACTGCTAGCGTGCAGTTGCGCATTGATTGCAATAAGCAGTTGGCACGCCGAGGGGACCGGATAACACGCATGGCCATCTACACGCTTCCTGAGCTTCCTTACGACTACGCGGCTCTCGAGCCGGTGATCAACCCGCAGATCATCGAGCTGCACCACGACAAGCACCACGCGGCCTACGTCACGGGCGCCAACAACACGCTGGAGCAGCTGGAGGAGGCGCGCGACAAGGAGAACTGGGGCGCGCTGAACGGCCTGGAGAAGAACCTCGCGTTCCACCTCTCCGGGCACATCCTGCACAGCATCTACTGGCACAACATGGCCAGCCCGAAGACCGGCGAGGGCGGCGGCGAGCCCACCGCGGCCGACGGCCTGGGCGACCTGACCGACGCGATCACCGAGTCCTTCGGCTCCTTCGCGAAGTTCAAGAAGCAGCTGACCTTCGCGGCCTCCGCGACCCAGGGCTCCGGCTGGGGCGTGCTGGCGTACGAGCCGGTCAGCGGCCGGCTCCTCGTCGAGCAGGTCTACGACCACCAGGGCAACGTGGGCATCGCGAGCACCCCGGTCCTGGTCTTCGACGCCTGGGAGCACGCCTTCTACCTTCAGTACAAGAACCAGAAGGTGGACTTCATCGAGGCGATGTGGAACGTCGTCAACTGGCAGGACGTGGCCAAGCGCTACGCCGACGCCAAGGCGAACACCCCGCTGCTGATCCCCTCCAAGGGCTGATCAGCGCCACCAAGCCGTCCGCCTCGTGATCGTCTTCTCAACCTTCACGTGCGGGCGTGTCCACCAGAAGGCCCCCGCGAGGACGTGACTCGCGGGGGTCTTCTGCGCTGTCGACGAGGCCGTCCACCTCGCCGACCACCGTGAACTCCCGTGCCAGCCCGGTCTCGTGGAGCCGCGCGAACGGGGTGAAGGGGACGCCGAACTCCGACTCCCCCCGGTCGAAGTTCCAGCTCTTGTGCACCTGGAAGCGGTAGTCGCTCACCACGGAGCCGTCCTCGTGGACCCGTACCGTGCCGCTGATCCGGTACTGGGCCCCGCGCAGCGCCAGCCACCAGTCCGCGCTGCCCCCCTCGCGGGCGCGCCGGGTGATCAGCACCCCGCGCCAGCCGCTGTCCGCCGCGTACGCGCCGGGCTCGCCGAGCGCCCGTGCGGCCTCCCGCCACTCGGCCAGGCGCCGGTCCACGTCCACCCGTACGGCGGGCACGGCGAGCAGCGCCCGCGCGTCGACCCGGTACGGGCGGCCCGTGCCCCGGAGGTAGTGGCGCAGGGTGCCGGCGGCCTGCCGGACCCCGAGGGCCGTCCACAGCGGGGGCACCGCGACGCAAGCTGCCCGCAGCACCCGGTCTCGGGGGCGTGCGGGCAGGCTGGCGTGCGCGGCGTTGTCGTTCGGTATCGCGGGCTCCGCCCGGCCGCCGCTGCGGCCGAGCGGTTCCTCGCGCGTACTCTCGTCCGTCGGGCTGCTCCCCATACGGGGACGTTAAGGGAGGAAGCAGACGCCCGCCTCCCGAGAGGGGCTAGTCGAAGATCGGGCCCTGCGTACGGGTGCGCTTGATCTCGTAGAAGCCGGGGGTGGAGGCGACCAGCAGGGTGCCGTCCCAGAGGCGGGCCGCGGCCTCGCCGCGCGGGGCGGGGGTGACGACCGGGCCGAAGAAGGCGACCTCTTCGCCGTCGGCGCCGGGCACGGAGATGACCGGGGTGCCGACCTCCTGGCCGACGCGGTTGATGCCGTCGTTGTGGGAGTCGCGCAGGACCTCGTCGTACTCGTCGGAGTCCGCGTAGTGGAGGAGCTCGGCGGGCAGGCCCACCTCGGCCAGGGCCTCGGCGATCGCCTCGCGGGTCGGGCCCGTGCCCTCGTTGTGGAAGCGGGTGCCGAGTGCGGTGTAGAGCTTGCCGGTGACCTCGTCGCCGAACTTCTGCTGGGCGGCGACGACCACGCGCACGGGGGCCCAGCCCTTGGGGCCGAGCAGCTCGCGGTAGCGCTCGGGCAGTTCGTCGAGCTTGTTCTCGTTCAGGACCGCGAGGCTCATCACGTGCCAGCGGACCTCCACGTCACGGACCTTCTCGACCTCCAGCATCCAGCGGGACGTCATCCAGGCCCAGGGGCAGAGCGGGTCGAACCAGAAGTCGACAGCGGTCTTCTCGCGCACCTGGGTATCAGCCATGTCTCTCCTCAGATCGGAACGTTCCTCCCTGCCCAACCGCTCCGACCGCACACGCATTCCCCCGTGGGAGGATTCGGTCAGGTATCGCGATCACGCACGAAGGAGTGCACGTGCCCGGAGAGAATCTGTCCCGTGACGAGGCCCGCGAGCGGGCCGAGCTGCTGTCCGTCGACGGGTACGAGGTGGTCCTCGACTTGAGGTCCGCGGTGGACGAGGCCGAACCGGCCGACGGACCCCGGACCTTCCGCTCGGTGACCACCGTCCGCTTCCGCGCCGCCGCCCCGGGAGCATCGAGCTTCGCGGACCTCATCGCGCCCTCGGTGAACAGCGTGACCCTCAACGGGCGCGAGCTGGACCCGGCCGTCGTCTTCGACGGCGCGCGGATCGCCCTGGACGGGCTGGCCTCCGAGAACGTGCTCGTGGTCGACGCCGACTGCGCGTACAGCCGGACCGGCGAGGGCATGCACCGCTTCGTGGACCCGGAGGACGGCGAGGTCTACCTCTACACCCAGTACGAGCCGGCCGACGCCCGGCGGGTGTACGCGAACTTCGAGCAGCCCGACCTCAAGGCCCCGTACCGCTTCGAGGTGACCGCGCCCGAGGGCTGGCAGGTCTGGAGCAACGGCGTCGAGGAGTCCCGCGAGGGGCAGACCCGGCGCTTCGCCGAGACCGCGCCGATCTCCACGTACATCACGTGCGTGGTGGCGGGGCCGTACCACTACGTCACGGACTCCTACACGCGCGGGGACCTGACGATCCCGCTCGGCGCGATCTGCCGCAAGGGGCTGGCCAAGCACTTCGACGCGGACGAGGTGTTCCTCGTCACGAAGCAGGGCTTCGACCTCTTCCACGAGATCTTCGACTACCCGTACCCCTTCGGGAAGTACGACCAGGCCTTCGTGCCCGAGTACAACCTGGGCGCGATGGAGAACCCGGGGATGGTGACCTTCCGCGAGGAGTACATCTTCCGCGGGAAGGTCACGCAGGCCTCGTACGAGCGGCGCGCGAACACGATCCTGCACGAGATGGCGCACATGTGGTTCGGCGACCTCGTCACCATGAAGTGGTGGGACGACCTGTGGCTGAAGGAGTCCTTCGCGGACTTCATGGGCTCCTTCGCGCTGGTCGAGGCCACCCGCTTCGACCAGGCCTGGGTCACCTTCGCCAACAGCCGCAAGGCGTGGGCCTACCGGGCCGACCAGCTGCCGTCCACGCACCCGATCACGGCCGACATCCGTGACCTGGAGGACGCGAAGCTGAACTTCGACGGCATCACGTACGCCAAGGGCGCGGCGGTGCTCAAGCAGCTCGTGGCCTACGTCGGCCGGGACGCCTTCCTGGAGGGCGCGCGGCGCTACTTCAAGGCGAACGCCTACGGGAACACCACCCTGGACGACCTGCTGTCGGTGCTCGGGGAGGTCTCCGGGCGGGACATGGCCGAGTGGTCGCGGGCCTGGCTGCAGACGGCCGGCGTGAACGCGCTGACCCCGGTGGTGACCTGCGACGCGGGCGGCCGGGTGACCGAGCTGGCGGTGGTCCAGGACGGCGACGAGCTGAGGCCCCACCGGGTCGCGGTGGGCCTGTACCGGCTGGACCCGGACGGCGCGCTGGTCCGCTACGCGCGGGCCGAGGCGGACGTCGCGGGGGTCCGGACGGTCGTCGGCGAGCTGACCGGGCAGGAGAAGCCCGCGCTGGTGCTCGTCAACGACGAGGACCTGACGTACTGCAAGATCCGCTTCGACGAGGCCTCGCTGGCCACGCTGCGCTCGCACCTGGGCTCGGTGACGGACCCGCTGAGCCGCGCGCTGTGCTGGTCGGCGCTGTGGAACCTGACGCGCGACGGGCTGATGCCGGCGCGGGACTTCGTCTCGCTCGTCCTGGCCCACTCGGGCCGGGAGACGGACGTCGGCGTCCTGCAGATGCTGCACGCGCAGGCGCTGACCGCGGTCACCCGCTACGCGGCGCCCGACTGGCGCGAGCAGGGCGGCAAGGTGCTGGCGGCGTGCGCGCTGCAGGAACTGCGGTTCGCGGAGCCGGGGTCGGAGCACCAGCTCACCTGGGCCCGCTTCTTCGCGGCGGGCGCGGCGACCGAGGGCGACTTCCAGCTGCTGCTGGGGCTGCTGGAAGGATCGGCGCGGATCGACGGGCTGGAGGTGGACCAGGAGCTGCGCTGGGACTTCCTGCTGCCGCTGGCCGCGCACGGCGCGATCGGCGAGGAGGTCCTCGCGGCCGAACTGGCGCGGGACGACACGGCGTCGGGCAAGCGGCACCAGGTCCGGTGCCTGGCGGCGCGGCCGTCGGCGGCGGTCAAGGACCAGGCGTGGGCCGCGGTGGTGGAGTCGGACTCGCTGTCGAACGCGCTGGTCGAGGCGACGATCGCGGGGATGCAGCAGTCTTCGCAGCGGGGGCTGTTGGCGCCGTACACGGAGCCCTACTTCGCCGTGATCGAGCGGATCTGGGCCGACCGGTCGATCCAGATCGGCATGGACGTGGTGCGGGGGCTGTACCCGTCCCTCCAGGACTCCCAGGCGACGCTGGACGCGACTGACGCGTGGCTGGCGGCGCACGAGTCGGCCGCGCCGGCGCTGCGACGCCTCGTCCTGGAGTCCCGCGACGACCTGGCCCGTGCGCTGCGCGCGCAGGCCTGTGACGTGGCGGCGGGCTAGCCCTGCGGGGCTGTCCCCTACCCGCCCTTCCGCCGTTCCCTGGGGCTCCGCCCCAGACCCCGCGCCTCAAACGCCGGCGGGGCTGGAAAATCCAGCCTCGCCGGCCTCCGAGCGGCGCATGCCATCGGCAGTCGAACGTCCGTACTTTAGCCCCGTCTTGTCCCGATTTGCCGACGGATGTGTAACAGGGGTTAGCGAGGCCATGGCCTGAGGGAATCTCAGCGTCATGAACCACAACGCACCCCTCCCCCTCGCCCACCTCACCGACAACCGCCCCCGCGTGCTGTCGCTGGCCCAGCTCCGCGAGCACGGGGTCACCGCCTCCGACGCCGCCGAGCGGTCCTGGCAGCAGATCCTGCCGGGGGTGTTCCTGCTCCATTCCGGGCCCGCGACGAGCGAGGAGCGGCTGCACGCGGCGCTCCTGTACGCCGGGCGGCGCGGGGACGAGGTCATGATCACCGGGCTGGCCGCCCTCGCCCTGTACCGGTTCTCCTCCGCCCCCGCCCTGCTCGGCCTCCCCCAGATCGACGTGCTCGTCCCGAACACCCGCCGGCTGCGTTCCGCCGGACAGGTCCGCATCGTCCGGACGCACACCCCGCCCCGGCCCATGGAGGTCACCGGGCTGCCCGTCGCCCCCGTCGCCCGCGCCGTCGCCGACGCCGTCGCCCACCTCTCCGACGCCGGTACGGTGCGCCGTCTGCTCAGCGAAGCCGTCCGCGGCGGGCACTGCGAACCGGCCGCCGTGGTGCGGGAGCTGACGGTGGCCCGGCTGCTGAACCGCCCGCACGTGGTGGACGCCGTCGAATCGCTGCTCGCCGAGGGCCGGGCCATCGCCGAGGACCGGCTGTACCAGCTCGTACGGGGCTTCGAACTCCCCGAGCCCGTCTGGAACGTGGACCTGCGGCTGCCCGGCGGCCCGCACCTGGGCGGGGTCGACGCGTACTGGCCGGAGCAGGCGGTGGCCATCGAGATCGACACCCGGGCCCCGCGCCAGGGCGAGGACGAGGCGTGGACGGAGTCCGTCCGCAAGCGGGAGACCCTGGAGCGGTGCGGGGTGACCGTCCTGCACATCACCCCGCGCAAGCTCCGCGACTGGCCCGAGCAGCAGGCCGCGGTCGTACGGACCGCCCTGACGGCGTCCGCCGACCGCGAGCCCGCCGCCTACCTCGTCGTCCTGCCCAGGTGACGGCCCTACAGCGCAGGATTGGCCGGCGAGTACTCCGGGGCGCTCCACACCAGCCGCCCCGGGTGCACGCTCTCCACCACGGACTCGATCCGGAAGCGCACCCGCCGGTCCCCGCCCGCCCCGAACTCGGGCTCGGCCCGCCCGCTGAGCTGGAGCAGCGCCCCGCTCTCCCAGTCCGGGAACAGCAGCCCGGCCCGCGGGTCCGCCAGCAGGTTCCCCAGCGTCAGGAACATCGCGTTGCCCGCGTAGTCCGGCCAGGCCAGTTCGGTCGGGGACAGCACCTCGACGAAGCCCGGCATTCCGCCCCGGTGGCTCGCGTCGGCCCCGTCCGCCCCCGCGGAGGTGGCGACGAAGAAGGTGTCGGCGGCGCGGACGGCCCGTTCCTGGTCGGGGGTGAGCGCGTCCCCGCGCCGCACGACACCGGCTCCTTCGGCGACGAGCTGGACAGGCTGCCGCTTCTGGAGGTACTTGGGGCAGTTGGCGAAGACCCGTTCCGCCGACAGCGCGAACCCGCCGGGGGTCACCTCCAGGGTTCCGCCCAGCCGCATCCGGCGCCGGGTGCGCGGGTCGAGGGAGATGGTCCCGACCCGGGTGCCGGCGGTGGCCAGCGCCTCGGCGAGCGGATCGCCCTCGGGGATGCCTCCCTTGACCGCGATCCGGTCCGGCCCGGTGGCCCGTACGAACCCGGGGGCGCCGGTCAGCAGTGAGGCCCAGAGCAGACCTCCCGGATCGGCCGCGCCGACGACCAGGTGCGGCTGCAGCCCCAGGAAGGCCGCCGCCACGTCCTTGATGTGCGGGGTGATGGACTGGCCGACGTGCACGGCGTGCTCGCGGACACCGACCCGCTCCTGGATGGCCAGCGAGCCCCAGTGGTACCCGGACATTAGAAGAACCCGCAGGTCGGGGCCCCAGCGGTGGGAGCCTCGGCGCCTTCGGCGCCGCTCGGCACGGAGATCTCCAGACGGGTCCCGTCGGGGTCGTGGAAGAAGATCCCGCCGGAGGCCGCCCCTTCGCCGTGGGCGACGACCCCCTCGTAGGCGAAATCGACGCCCAGACCGCGCAGCCGCTCCTCGTACGCCCTGACCTCTTCGATCGCGTCCGCGGACAGCGCGAGGTGGTGCAGTCCGGCCGCGCCGGGTGCGTAGGCCCCCTCGGCCTGCTGCCACAAGGTGAGCACGAGCTCGCCGTCCTGGCCGAGGAAGGCGAAGCGCCGGTCCTCCTCCTTGCCCTCGCCGAGCAGCTCGAAGCCGAGCCCGTCCCGGTAGAAGACGAGCGACCGGTCGAGATCCGTGACGTTCAGGCCCACGTGGCCGGTGCGCAGCTTGCTGATGACGGTCGTCACAACGGTTCCTTCCCCAGAACTACTCAATCTCTAACCTTCTAAACCGAGATTAAGGGTTAGGCGATCGAGAGTCAACCGCTCACGTACTCTTGAGGGGTTAGTGCCACGAGGAGGCGGACATGACGGCGGCGGACGAGACGACGGCGGAGAAGGCGACGGACCCACGGCCCCTGACCGGGGAACCGGTGGCCCTGGACCTGCTGAACACCCGGTGGGTCCAGGAGGGCGAGCGCGTCGACCTCTTCGCCGGGGCCTTCGGACTCACCCGCGTCGAAGGGCTCGCGATCTGGCTGGAGAGCGCCGGCCTGGCCGGCCGCTTCCGCGCCGACGCCGCGACCCTGGTCCACCTGCTCACCGCCCGCGAGGCACTGGCCCGCGCGGTCGCGGACCCGGCCGACGAGAGCGCCCGCACCCTGGTCGACGCCGTCCTGGAGCACGGCCGGATCCGGGCGACCCTGACCGCCGAAGGGCCGGGCGAGCGGACGGAGTTCGACGACCCGACCTGGGGTCCGGCCTGGACGGCCGCCCGCGACTACCTGGAGCTGCTGGGCTCCGACCCCGGCCGGATCCGCAAGTGCGCCTCCGAGACCTGCGTGCTGCACTTCCACGACATCTCGCGCAACGGCACCCGGCGCTGGTGCTCGATGTCGGCCTGCGGAAACCGGGCGAAAGCATCCCGCCATTACGCGCGCACGCGCGAGCGCTGAACGCGCCGAAGTTGTCACACCCGATCTGAGACCGGGCGCCGCCCGAGCCCTGACGCACGGTCGGGAAGTCTACAAATCCATGTTCCACCCCGAAGGTTCGCACCGGTTCATTCCGGTACGGGCCTTCTGGCGTATGCCCCGAGCTGGCGGGAGTCCGCCACGGCAGGTATCGGTCCGTGACAACTCTCCCCAAAGAGCTGTCACTTACGCGAGGCTGACCGGTCATCCGGCACCGAAATCCGGACCGTACCTTTCACTTAGCCAGGGATGCTGATGACCCTCGACTCCCCCAGCTCCATATCCGGGGCCCGACGCGCCGCGCGCGTCGCGGCCGCGGCCGGCCTGGTGGCCGCCCTCGCGGCCACCGGCGCCATGCCCGTCTTCGCGGCTACCGGCTCGAATACCCCCGCGCCCAACCCTGCGGTGAAGTCCGCCGACGAGAAGCTCGGCTCTGCCGACGCCGAACTGCTGCAGGAAGCCAAGACCAAGGGCGAGAAGACCGTCACGGTCATGGTCGCGACGGCCCCCGGCGAGACCCAGCAGGTGGCCAAGCAGCTCGACGACGTCCAGGGCGCCTCGGTGGGCCAGACGTACGACAAGCTCGGCTACGTGCGCGCCACCCTGCCGATCGACAAGGCGGAGGCCGCGCTGAAGGCGGCCGCCAAGCTGTCCTCCGTGCACGGCATCGACCTGCGGCACGAGATCCAGCTGCCGGACCCCCGTCCGGACGCGGACCGCGAGACGGGGACGGTGAAGCGGACCGCCGCCGAGACCTACCCCGGGCCGGGCAAGAACACCCCGGCGAAGAACCCGTACAACCCGTCCTTCGAGACCGGTGCACTGGACTTCCTCAAGAAGAACCCGACGGCCGACGGCCGCGGCGTGACCATCGGCATCATGGACTCGGGCGTCGACCTCGGCCACCCGGCGCTCCAGAAGACCACCACCGGCGAGCGCAAGATCGTCGACTGGGTCACCGCGACCGACCCGATCACCGACGGCGACGCCACCTGGCGTGCCCAGATCACCCCGGTCGCCGGCGGCACCTTCACCGCGGGCGGCGGCAGCTGGAAGGCCCCCGAGGGCTCGTTCCAGTGGAGCCGTTTCACCGAGTCGATCACCGCCAACGGCGACATGAAGGGCGACGTCAACCGGGACGGGGACACCACCGACCGGTTCGGCCTGCTCTACGACCCGGTCGCCGGGACCGTCCGCGTCGACACCGACCAGGACAACGACTTCACGAACAACGAGCCGATGAAGCCGTACAAGGACGGCTACCAGATCGGCTACTTCGGCACGGACAACCCGGCGACCGAGGTCGCCGAGCGCATCCCGTTCGTGATCGAGATCCGCAAGGACGTCCCGATGGACCCGCTGGGCGGTGACTGGGTCGGCAAGAAGGCCGACTTCGTCAACGTCGGCATCATCGAGTCCGAGCACGGCACGCACGTCGCGGGCATCACCGCCGCCAACGGCCTGTTCGGCGGGGCGATGAACGGCGAGGCGCCCGGCGCCAAGCTCGTCTCCTCGCGCGCCTGCTCCTGGTCCGGCGGCTGCACCAACATCGCGCTGACCGAGGGCATGATCGACCTCGTCGTCAACCGCGGCGTGGACATCGTCAACATGTCGATCGGCGGCCTGCCGGCCCTGAACGACGGCAACAACGCGCGCTCCGAGCTCTACAAGAACCTCATCGACACCTACGGTGTCCAGCTCGTCATCTCGGCGGGCAACGAGGGCCCCGGCATCAACACCATCGGCGACCCCGGTCTCGCGGACAAGGTCATCTCCGTGGGTGCGGCGGTCTCCAAGGAGACCTGGGCGGCCAACTACGGCTCCGGCGTGACCAAGAAGTACAACATGTTCCCCTTCTCCTCCCGCGGTCCGCGCGAGGACGGCGGCTTCACGCCGACGATCACCGCCCCCGGCGCGTCGATCAACACCATCCAGACCTGGCTGCCCGGCGCACCGGTGAAGGAGGCCGGCTACACCCTGCCGGCCGGTTACGGCATGCTCCAGGGCACCTCGATGTCCTCGCCGCAGGCGGCGGGCGCCAGCGCCCTGCTGATCTCGGCCGCCAAGCAGCAGAAGATCGCCCTCACCCCGGCGAACCTGCGCATCGCGCTCACCAGCAGCGCGAAGAAGATCGATGACGTCCCGGCGCACGCCCAGGGCGCGGGCCTGATCAACATCCCCGGCGCGTGGGAGTCCATCCAGCGCGGCGCGAAGGCCAACGACTTCACCGTCAAGGCCCCGGTCGACACCGCGATCGACCAGTTCCTGAAGACCCCGGGCTTCGGCACCGGCGTCTACGACCGCGAGGGCGGCCTGAAGGTCGGCCAGAAGAAGGTCTACGACGTCGTCGTCACCCGCACCACGGGCGTCAAGTACGGCACCTTCCACCAGCTCAGCTGGCGGAACAACGACGGCACGTTCAAGATCCTCGGCGGCTACGACTACGTCACCCTGCCGCTGAACAAGCCGGTCACCATCAAGGTCGAGGCCAAGGCCAAGACGGCCGGCGTCCACAGCGGCATCCTGCAGCTCGACGACCCCTTCACCGAGGGCATCGACAAGCAGATCCTCTCCACGGTCGTCGTCTCGACCCCGCTGGCGAAGCCCTCGTACAGCTACTCGGACACCTCCTCCGTGCAGCGCAACAGCCACAAGTCGTACTTCGTGACCGTCCCGGCAGGCGCGAAGACCCTCGAGGTCGCCCTCGGCGGACTCGCGGCGGGCAGCCAGACGCGCTTCATCTCGATCCACCCGTACGGTGTGGGCGTCGAGGACAGCGCGACGACCCAGTGCTACCCGAACTACGACAACCCGGCCAACCAGTGCCGCCCCGACCTGCGTTCGTACCCGAACCCGCAGCCGGGCGTCTGGGAGATCGAGGTCGAGTCGCGCCGTACGTCGCCGCTGCTCGACAACCCGTTCAAGCTGGACGTCTCCGTGCTCGGCGCGGCCTTCGACCCCGCGGTCAAGGTCCTGCCCGAGGTCAAGCAGGGCACCCCGGCGCCGGTCCAGTGGACCGTCAAGAACGACGGGGCCGCCATCTCCGGCGGAAAGCTCCAGGGTGGTCCGCTCGGCTCCGCGAAGGTCGCCAAGCCGACCATCGCCGCCGGTGAGACCCACACCACCGAGGTCACGATCGGCGAGGGCGTCTCCCGCCTCGACATCGCGATCGGCAAGGTGTCCGACACCGCCGCCGACCTCGACCTGGACGTGTACAAGGACGGCGTCAAGGTCGGCTCCTCCGCCGACGGCGACTCCGAGGAGGCCGTGAGCCTCGTCAACCCGGCCGCGGGCACCTACACCATCGAGGTGTTCGGCTACGCGATCCCGTCCGGCTCCACCACGTACGACTACCGCGACGTCTACTACTCGGCCGCCCTGGGCACCGTCCAGGTCGACGAGGCCGCCGCGGTCAACCTCGCCAACGGCGCCTCGGCGACCGTCTCCGCGAACGTGCTGGTCAACAGCGCCGCTCCGGAAGGCCGCCAGTTCTTCGGCGAGGTCAAGCTGCTCAACGCCCGCGGCACCGCCGCCGGCACCGGCAGCGTGCAGATCGAGAAGGTCCTGCCGTAACCCGGTAGGAGCCTGAACACAGCGGGGGCGGTGCTCTGACGAGCACCGCCCCTCCTGTTTCCCCCCGGCACTCGGGTCTATTTCCCCAGCGAGCTCAGGTCCTGGGCGTACGTGCCCACCGCGTGGGCGATCACGTCCAGGTTGGTGTCGAAGGCCTTGAGGTCGATGTTCTTCAGCGTGTCACCCGCCCCGTGGTAGTTCGCCGACACAACTTCATACACCCGGGCTGGTTTCAACCCGGGTGGTGTTGATCGCGGAAGACTCGGTTGCTCGCTGAGCGACCGAGCGGCGTGAGCCAGGAATCCCTCGGCTTCGGCTGGGGGAGGACCTCCTGGCCGGGGTGGACCTGGTGTAGGTGAAGGCTGCCGTGGCCGGCTCCCGGGGGCCTCGCCGGGCGTGCCGGCGGCGCGGTTGCCGCCGTTGGCGTCGGCTATCTGCTGGAACTTCACCAGGTGGCGGTAGGCGCCGCGGGCGGCGAGCGCCGGTATGGACCGGCGGCGGTGGCGGATGGCGCGCACGGTGTTCTCCCCGAGTTCGAAGTACGGAACGCATGTCCGTATTACGGACGCGACAGATCGGACCGTAACCGGCTTCGACCAGGCGAAACGCCCATCGGTGGGCGGTGCAACACGCCCGCCACGGAGTTGTCACGCGGGTTCACAGGAAGAACACCGTCCGCTCCTCGGACAATGGATTGGACAAGGCTCGTGGGGTCGAACGCATGATGGCTTCACGCGCGCCCGCGTCGTACGTACCAAGAGGAGTCACCGTGAGGGTCGGAATCGTCGGAGCCACCGGACAGGTCGGCGGAGTCATGCGCGGCATCCTGGCCGAGCGCAAGTTCCCGGTGGACGAGCTGCGGCTGTTCGCCTCGGCCCGTTCGGCCGGCTCCACCCTCGAATGGGAGGGCCGGGAGATCACCATCGAGGACGCCTCCACGGCCGACTACTCCGGCCTGGACATCGTGCTCTTCTCCGCGGGCGGCGCCACGTCCAAGGCCCTCGCCGAGAAGGTCGCCTCGCAGGGCGCCGTCGTGATCGACAACTCCTCCGCCTGGCGCCGCGACCCCGAGGTCCCCCTCGTCGTCTCCGAGGTCAACCCGCACGCGATCAAGAACCGCCCCAAGGGCATCATCGCGAACCCGAACTGCACCACCATGGCCGCGATGCCGGTGCTGCGCCCCCTGCACGACGAGGCCGGTCTGACCGCGCTGATCGCCACCACCTACCAGGCCGTGTCCGGCTCGGGCCTGGCGGGCGTCGCCGAGCTCAAGGGCCAGGCCTGCGCGGTCTCCGAGGCCGCCGACCAGCTGACCTTCGACGGCGACGCCGTGGAGTTCCCGGCGCCCGCCGTCTACAAGCGCCCGATCGCCTACAACGTGATCCCGCTCGCGGGCTCGATCGTCGACGACGGCTCCTTCGAGACCGACGAGGAGCAGAAGCTCCGCAACGAGTCCCGCAAGATCCTGGAGATCCCGGAGCTCAAGGTCTCGGGCACCTGCGTGCGCGTGCCGGTCTTCGCCGGCCACTCCCTCCAGGTCAACGTCCGCTTCGACCGTCCGCTGAGCGTGGAGCGCGCCTACGAGCTGCTGAAGGACGCCCCGGGCGTCGAGCTCTCGGAGATCCCGACCCCGCTGCAGGCCGCCGGCAAGGACGCCTCGTACGTGGGCCGCATCCGCGTCGACGAGACCACCGAGAACGGCCTCGCGCTGTTCCTCTCCAACGACAACCTCCGCAAGGGCGCCGCGCTGAACGCGGTCCAGATCGCGGAGCTGGTCGCGGAGGAGCTGCGCGGCTGATCCCGCTCGCACGACCGGAGGGCGGCACCGCGACGGTGCCGCCCTCCGGCGTTCCCCGGGGACCTCAAGGCCGGCGGACCTCGAAGAGGTAGCAGCCGAATTCGGCCGATCGGACGTGGACGAGCGCGGTCCGAGGGTCCTCGAAGGCCTCCGTCAGCGCCTGCCCGACCACCGCGTCCGGGTCCTCGGCGAGGTCGAGCACCCGCCCGCCGAGGATGTGGCCCGCCGCGTCGTAGCGGCGGGCCGTGCGCAGGGCACCCGGGTGGGCGAAGGGGAGGCCGGACTCCGGGGCCGGTCCGCTGCACTCGGCGGCGTGGACGAACACCGGGCCCTGCTCGTCGTAGGCCCCGGGGTCGGCGCCGGTCGCGGCGGCCCAGCGGCGCAGCGGGGCGTACGAGACGAGGGCGATCCGCTCTCCGGGGACGCTGCGGCGCAGGCAGCAGCGCAGTGGGGCGCCGCCCTCCGGGTCCTCGTACGGCGTGCAGGGCCGCCCGGCATCGTCGAGGGTGCGCAGGGCGGCGAGGACGTGAGGGGCGATGGGGAGCACCGTGTGGGTGGTCGTGTGGGTGGTCATGGGGTCCAGGGTGCTCCCGGCGGACCGGTCGGAGCTGGCGGAAATCGGACGTCGCGTTTCGCCCGTGGATGACTCCGGCACGGTGGCGCGGCCCGCGTGGAAGGATGGGCCGGAACGTCACCATCGAAGGAGATGACCGCGTGCCAGGCACGAATCTGACCCGTGAAGAGGCTCAGCAGCGGGCAAAGCTGCTCAGTGTCGACTCGTACGAGATCGAACTCGATCTCAGCGGCGCGCAGGAGGGCGGCACGTACCCCTCCGTGACCACCGTGCGCTTCCAGTCCGCCGAGGCCGGCGCCGAGACCTTCATCGACCTGGTCGCTCCGGCCGTGCACGAGGTCGTCCTCAACGGCAAGTCGCTCGACGTGGCCGCCGTCTTCCGGGATTCCCGGATCGCGCTCGCGCACCTCGCCGCCGGGGACAACGAGCTGCGCGTCGTCGCCGACTGCGCCTACACCAACACCGGTGAGGGTCTGCACCGCTTCGTCGACCCGGTCGACGAGCAGGCGTACCTGTACACCCAGTTCGAGGTACCGGACGCGCGCCGCGTGTTCGCGAGCTTCGAGCAGCCCGACCTGAAGGCGACGTTCCGGTTCACCGTGACGGCACCCGTGGGCTGGACGGTCATCTCGAACTCCCCGACGCCCGAGGTGCCCGCCGACAACGTCTGGCGCTTCGAGCCCACCCCGCGCATCTCCACGTACATCACGGCCCTGATCGTGGGCCCGTACCACGCGGTGCACAGCTCCTACGAGGGCGCGGACGGGCAGTCCGTCCCGCTCGGCATCTACTGCCGCCCCTCGCTCGCCGAGTTCCTCGACGCCGACGAGATCTTCGACGTGACCCGGCAGGGCTTCACCTGGTTCCAGGAGAAGTTCGCGTACGACTACCCCTTCGCGAAGTACGACCAGCTCTTCGTGCCGGAGTTCAACGCGGGCGCGATGGAGAACGCGGGCGCGGTCACCATCCGCGACCAGTACGTCTTCCGCTCGAAGGTGACGGACGCGGCGTACGAGACGCGTGCCGAGACCATCCTGCACGAGCTCGCGCACATGTGGTTCGGCGACCTCGTCACCATGGAGTGGTGGAACGACCTGTGGCTGAACGAGTCGTTCGCCACCTACACCTCCATCGCCTGCCAGGCGTACGCGGAGGGCTCGAAGTGGCCGCACGCCTGGACCTCCTTCGCCAACTCCATGAAGACCTGGGCGTACCGGCAGGACCAGCTGCCCTCCACGCACCCGATCATGGCCGACATCCGTGACCTGGACGACGTCCTGGTCAACTTCGACGGCATCACGTACGCCAAGGGCGCGTCGGTGCTCAAGCAGCTCGTGGCCTACGTCGGCCAGGACGCCTTCTTCAAGGGCGTGCAGGCGTACTTCAAGGCGCACGCCTTCGGGAACACGCGCCTGTCGGACCTGCTGGGCGCGCTGGAGGAGACCTCCGGCCGCGACCTGACCGCCTGGTCGAAGGCGTGGCTGGAGACGGCCGGCATCAACATCCTGCGCCCGGAGATCGAGACGGACGAGAACGGCGCCATCACCGCCTTCGCCATCCGTCAGGAGGCTCCGGCGCTGCCCGCCGGCGCCAAGGGCGAGCCCGTCCTGCGCCCGCACCGCATCGCGGTCGGCCTGTACGAGCTGACCGACGGCAAGCTGGTGCGCGGCGACCGGATCGAGCTGGACATCGACGGCGACCTCACCGCCGTACCGGAGCTGATCGGCCGGACCCGTCCGGCCGTGGTCCTGCTGAACGACGACGACCTGTCGTACGCCAAGGTCCGCCTCGACGAGGTGTCCCTCGCCAACGTCACCGCGCACCTGGGCGACTTCACCGAGTCGCTGCCGCGCGCGCTGTGCTGGGCCTCGGCCTGGGACATGACCCGCGACGGCGAACTGGCCACCCGCGACTACCTCGCCCTCGTCCTGTCGGGCATCGGCAAGGAGTCGGACATCGGCGTCGTCCAGTCGCTGCACCGCCAGGTCAAGCTGGCCGTGGACCTGTACGCCGACCCGGCGTGGCGCGACCAGGGCCTGGCCCTGTGGACGGAGGCCTCGCTGGAGCACCTGCGCGCGGCCGAGCCGGGCAGCGACCACCAGCTGGCGTGGGCCCGCGCCTTCGCGGCGACGGCCCGCACCGAGGAGCAGCTGACCTACCTGTCGGCGCTGCTGGACGGCTCGGCCGAGGTCAAGGGCCTGGCCGTGGACACCGAGCTGCGCTGGGCGTTCCTGGAGCGCCTGGTCGCCACGGGCGTCGCCGACGAGGCGGCCATCGCGGCCGAGCTGGAGCGGGACAAGACCGCGGCGGGCGAGCGGCACGCGGCGACCGCCCGCGCGGCGCGTCCGACGGCGGAGGCCAAGGCGGAGGCGTGGGCCTCGGTCGTCGAGGGCGACTCGCTGCCGAACGCGGTGCAGGAGGCGGTGATCGGGGGCTTCGTCCAGACCGACCAGCGCGAGCTCCTCGCCCCGTACACGGCGAAGTACTTCGCGGCGGTCAAGGAGGTCTGGGAGACCCGCAGCCACGAGATCGCCCAGCAGATCGCGGTGGGGCTCTACCCGTCCCTCCAGGTCTCCGCGGAGACCCTCGCGTCGACGGACGCCTGGCTGGCCTCGGCGGAGCCGAACGCGGCCCTGCGCCGCCTCGTCTCCGAGTCCCGCGCAGGCGTGGAGCGCGCCCTGCGCGCCCAGGCGGCGGACGCCCAGGCCTGACCCCGCGGGTCCGCCCCGGACCCCGCGCCTCAAACGCCGGCGGGGCTGGATTTTCCAGCCTCGCCGGCGTTCGCGTGCGGGCCGGACGAGCGCAGCGAATCCAGCCCGTCGGGCGTTTGAGAACCGGGTCCGGGCGGAGCAAATCCAGCCCGTCCGGCGTTTGAGGACCGGGTCCGGGCGGAGCCCGGGGAACGGTGGAAGGGCGGGTAGGGGACTTCGCCCCGCAGGGCCTCCCGTCCCCCGGCGGCTACGGCCGGGCCGCGGCGACGGACCGCAGGGCCGCCAGGACGTGGGCCACGGCAGGGGCCGACTCCGAGCCCCGCCGCAGGGCGGCGATGACGTGCCGGGTGGGCCGGTCGTGGGGCAGGCCCCGGACGGCGACGCCCGCCGCGCGGCTCGCCACCATCCGGGGAACCAGGGCCACCCCCATGCCCGCCTCGACCATGGCCAGGATCGCCGTCCAGCCGGAGGCCGAGTGCGCCTGCTCGGGCACGAACCCGGCCGCCTCGCACGCGTTGCGGGTGATCTCCGACCAGGGCCCGGAGCCGCCGTAGATCCACGGATCCCCGGACAGGTCCGCGAGCCGCAGCTCAGCCGCTGCGGCCAGCGGGTGGTCCGGGGGCAGGGCCACGTCGAGCGGATCCTCCAGCAGGGTCCGGCGCGTGAAGCGCGGATCGCGGGCGGTCGGGGCGTGCGCCGCGAGGGAGAGCGCGAGGTCGACGACCCCGGCGGACAGCAGCTCGTAGGACTCGGCCGCCTCGGTCTCCCGTACGCGGACCTCCACGCCAGGGTGCGAGCGCCTCAGGGCGGCGACCGCCGGGACCACGAGCACCGGTACGGCGGTGGAGAAGGCGCCGATCCGGACCTCCCCCGCCTCCCCCGCGAGGTATCCGGTCAGTTCCGCGTCGGCCCGCTCCAGCTGTGCGAACACGGCCTCCGCGTGCCGCAGTACGAGGTGTGCGGCGTCGGTGAGCCGGACCCGGCGGCCCTGGGCCTCCAGCAGCGGGACCCCCAGCATCCTGGCCAGGTTGGTCAGCTGCTGCGAAACGGCCGAGGGCGTCATGTGCAGCGCCTCGGCCGTCGCGGTCACGGTCCCCTGTTCGGCGAGGGTCCGCAGGATCCGCAGCTTCTTGATGTCCCACTCGATCATGGGACCGAACCTACCGCCGGGCACCCAGACCCACGCCGCCCAGGATCAGCGCCATGCAGAGGAGCTGCGTCGGGCCGGTCGTCTCGCCGAGGAGCAGCAGGCCGAGGCCCGCGACGCAGACCGGCTGGAGGTAGTAGACGACTCCGGCGCGGGCGGCGCCGATCATCGCGACGGCCTTGTTCCAGGCGAAGAAGGCGACGGCGGAGGAGAAGACGCCGACGTACAGGAGCATTCCGGCCGTGGAGGGGGTGACCTGGAAGCCGCCCTGGACGCCGACGGACACGGCGTAGGCGGGGGCGAGCATCAGGGCGCCGAGGACGAAGGTGGTGAGCAGGAAGGCGAGTCCGCCCAGTTCGGCGGGCTTGCGCTTGAGGAGCGCGCTGTACGTGGCGAAGGACAGGGCGGCGCCGAACATCCACAGGTCGCCGGCGGCGAAGTCGAAGCGGATCGATCCCTTGCCGACCAGGAGGAGCACGCCGAGGGCGGCGAGGGCCAGGCCGAAGGTGCGCCGGGCGCCGAGCCTTTCGCCGCCGAGCCGGGCGTACAGGGCCATGATGACCGGCGAGGCGGCCATGATCATGCCCATGTTGGAGGCGGAGGTGGTCAGTCCGGCCTGGTGGACGAGCGTGTTGTAGAGGGTGACGCCGAAGAGGGTGGCCAGGGCGATGTAGCCGAAGTGCTTGCGGATCAGGGCCCGCTGCTGCCAGGCCTGCCGGGCTGCGAAGGGGGCGACGGCCACGGTGGCGATCACCCAGCGCCAGAAGACGGCCTGGACGGGCGGGATGCTGTCGGCCATGCCGCGGGTGGCGACGAAGCTGCCGGACCAGACGACCGTCGCGAGCAGGGCGAGGAGGATGCCGAGACCGGCGGCCCCCTTCTTCGCCTTGCCGGGCAGTGCTTCCTGCGGGACGGTGCGGACTCGGTCCATGACGGCCACGGTGTGTCTCCCCCTCGGGGTTCGGAGTGTCGGTTCGTTGGTCTACCGTCGCACCGGGTCACCCGTCAGGTCCATCGAAACATTTCGATCGGTCTCTTCAGCAGAACTGAACGATCCCGCCTTCGGGCGCGCCGCACCCGCCGCGCCCGCCGCGCCCGCCGCGCCCGCCGCGCCCGCCCTACTCGCCGCGAGCTGACCCGCGATGGTGGCACCGAAGGCGATCACCATGCCCAGCACCTGCACCGGCGAGAGCGCCTGCCCCAGGGCGGCCCACCCGATGACGGCGGCGGTGAGCGGCGAGAGCGGGCCGAGGAGGGTGACCGAGGTGGCGCTGAGCTGCCCGATGCCGCGGATCCAGAGCCAGTACGCGACGCCGGTGTTGATCAGCATCATGTAGCCGTACCCGAGGAAGGCCTTGCCGTCGAGGGCCGGCGGCGCCCCTTCCACCAGTGCGGCGACCGGGATGATGATCAGGCCGCCCGCGGTGAGCTGCCAGCCGGTCATGGCCAGCGGGCCGACGCCCTCCGGGCGCCCCCACCGCTTGGTCATGACGGTGCCCGATGCCATCGAGGCGGAGGAGACGATGCCGGCCACCACCCCGACCAGGTCGAGCTGCGCCTGTGCGGTCAGCACCACCATGCTGACGCCGAAGGCCGCCGCGACGGCCGCGAGCACCGTCCACAGCCGGGCCCGCTCCCCCAGGAGGAGGGCGGCGAGCCCCACGACGAACAGCGGCCCCGCGGAGCCCAGTACGGCCGCGACCCCGCCGGGCAGGCGGTAGGCAGAGAGGAACAGGAGCGGGAAGAAGGCGCCGATGTTGAGTCCGCCGAGGACGGCCGCCTTCCACCACCACTGCCCCGTGGGCAGCTTCCGCGCGAGGGCGGTGAGCAGGAGTCCGGCGGGCAGGGCGCGCATCACGCCGGTGAACAGCGGCCGGTCCGGCGGCAGCAGCTCGGAGGCCACGAAGTAGGTGGACCCCCAGGAGATGGGGGCGAGGGCGGTAACGGCGATGGTGGCGATGCGCTTCACGGCGGTGCTCCTCCGGCAGGGACGAGTAGCTCGAGCGAGCGGTTCGAGAGAGTAGCTCACTTGGAAGTAGCTTAGCACTAAGCTACTTTCCTGCAAGCAACTTTCTTGCGAAGGAACAAGTGGAAGCCGGATACTGCGCCTATGACCGACAAAGCCCCCGTCGACGCGGTCGACGCGATCGCGGACCAGTGGTTCGCGGTGCGACCCGATCTGGACACCGCGCCCATGGCCGTCTTCGGCCGGATCTACCGGATCTCCAAATCCATGGGCGACGCGATGGAAAAGGCCTACGCGCGCTACGGGATCTCGCGCGGGGAGTTCGACGTCGTGGCCACGCTGCGCCGCAGCGGAAGCCCGTACACCCTCTCGCCCCGCCAGCTCTCGGCCACGCTGATGCTCACCACGGGCGGGATGACGGGACGGCTGGACAAGCTGGAGAAGGCCGGACTGCTGCGCCGCAGCCCCGATCCGGACGACCGGCGGGGGCTGCGGGTGACCATCACCGACCGGGGGCTCGCGCTCATCGACGAAGCGGTCGCGGCGGGTCTGGAGGTCCAGCGGGAAGCGCTCACCGGGCTGGACGAGACGGAGATCGCCACGCTCACCGGTCTGCTGCGCAAGGTGATGGCAGGGGCCCCCTAGCGGAGCCGGCACCGCGGAGCCGGGGCCGGCGAACCGGGCCCGGGTACGACGAGGCGCCGGAGGTCCTCAGGGACCCCCGGCGCCTTCGTGCAGTCTTCGGTCAGTTCTCGGTCTGCGTCTTGCGCGACTTGTCGCCGACCATCACCAGACCGGCGATGATCAGGAACAGCACGATCGGCGCGGCCACGTAGAGGCCGAGCGTCTCGGCGACGCTCAGGCCCGGACCCGGGTCGTCGCCGTCGTCACGGGTGACCGCGAGGGCGGGAGACGTCATCAGCAGCATCATCAGCGTCGTTCCGGCCGTGACGGCGCCGGCGCGCAGAGCGTTCTTCTTGTCCACGGTGCAAACGTAGCGAACACCTAAACGCCGCGCGCGCCCGGGGGTGCCGTACGGGTTCCCGCCGCCCCCCGCACCGCCCCCAGCAGGGCGTTCGCCCGCGGCGAGGCGGTCAGTGCCTCCAGGGTCAGCGGCCGGCCCTCCGCGTCGGCGACCGGGAGCCGCCAGTTGGGGTACTGGTCCCAGGTACCGGGCAGGTTCTGCGGCCGCCGGTCCCCCACCGCGTCGGGCAGCCAGACCCCGACCAGGCGGGCCGGAGTGCGCAGCAGGAACCCGTACAGGGACCGTACGGCGGCCTCCTCGCCCTTGGTGTCCAGCCCGAGGTCCTCCAGTACGTCCAGCCAGCGCGCGGTGTCGGCCGCGTCCTCGGCGCGCTCCCGCTCGGCCGCGCGGGTCAGCAGGCCGAGCCGGTCGCGCAGTTCCACGTGGGAGCCGGCCAGTTTGGCGGCCGTGGGCGGCAGATCGTGGGTGGTCACCGTCGCCAGGCAGTCGGCCCGCCAGCGCTCCGGCTCCAGCGGCTCGCCGTCGCCGCCCCAGTCCCGCTCGAACCACAGCACCGAGGTGCCCAGCACCCCGCGCCGGGCCAGCGCCTGACGGACCCCCGGCTGCACGGTGCCGAGGTCCTCTCCGATGACCAGGGCCCCGGCCCGGTGCGCCTCCAGGACCAGCAGGGCGAGCATCGCCTCCCCGTGGTACGCGACGTACGCGCCTTCGGCGGGCGGGGCCCCTTCCGGGATCCACCAGAGCCGGAAGAGTCCCATGACGTGATCGATGCGCAGCGCGCCCGCGTACCGGAACACCCCCCGCAGCAGGGCCCGCAGCGGCGCGTACCCGGTGGAGGCCAGCCGGTCGGGCCGCCACGGGGGCAGCCCCCAGTCCTGGCCGCGCGCGTTGAAGGCGTCCGGCGGGGCGCCGACGGAGCAGTCCTTGGCGTAGAAGGGCAGGCCGAAGGTGTCGGAGCCCTGCGGATGCACCCCGACGGCCAGGTCGTGGACGATGCCGATCGCCATCCCGGCGTCCTTGGCGGCCCGCTGGGCTCCGGCGAGCTGGGTGTCCGTCAGCCAGACCAGCCAGCGGTGGAAGTCGGCCCGGGTCTTCGGGTCCTCCCCGGCGTGCCCGGCGCACCAGGCGGCGTGCAGGTCCAGCTCCGCGCCCTGCTCGGCGCGGAAGTTCTCGTAGGCCGCCTCCCGTTCGGGGCTCCGCGGGACGGCGTACAGCAGCTCCAGGGCGGCCCGCTTGAGGGTCCAGACGGCGTCCCGGTCGATCAGCGCCCCCTTCTCCAGTACCTCGCGCCGCAACTCGGCACCACGGTCGGCCAGTTCCGCGAGGGCGGCCCGGTCGGGGCAGTCGGCGTACTCGGGGACGTCCTCGATCCGCAGGTGCACCGGGTCGGGGAAGCGGCGCGAGGACGGACGGTACGGGGAGGGGTCGGTCGGGGTGCCGGGCACGGCCGCGTGCAGCGGGTTGACCTGGACGAAGCCGGCTCCGTGGACGCGGCCCGCCCAGCGCGCCAACTCCGCGAGATCGCCCAGGTCGCCCATGCCCCAGGACCGTTCGGAGAGCACCGAGTAGAGCTGGACGAGCAGCCCGTGGGTGCGTTCGGGCGCCGCCGGGGCCCGGTCGGGGGCCACGATCAGGGTGGCGGTGGCGGTGCGGCCGTCGGGGGCCTCCGCGTGGATCCGGTGCACGCCGAGGGGCGGCTCCCCCGCCTCGGCCGCGCTCCAGGGCACCGCACGGCCCTCCGGCCCGTCCGCCTCCTCCGGCGGCCCGGCCGCCTCGGAGTCCTCCGCCTCCAGCAGGGTCCGGGTCCCCAGCGGCAGCGCCCCCAGCTCCACGGGCGGCCGGGATCCCGCCCACCACACCAGCACGCGCGGCAACAGCCGGTGCGCCGCGTCGTGTTCGGCCCCGGCCAGGTGCGCCCGTACGGACTCCGGGGTGTCCGTGTCCACCCCCAACTGCCGCAGCACGGCGGCGATGGTGGCCTCCGGGACCCGCAGGGTGACGTCCTCGGCGGGCTGGTAGGTGGTGGCGACTCCGTACAGGGCCGCGAGCCGGGCGAGGTCGTCCATCAGGTTCCTTGTCGTCTAGTCACCCGCGGCGGCCGCCGCGGCATGGGTGGTCGGCTCGCTGGTCAGCGGGGCCTCGCAGGCGAGCGGGGGCTCACTGGTCAACGGCGCGTGCGCGGCGTCGGAGAGCGACGGCTCGCTGGTGAGGGGCCGCTCGTCGGGTCCGGCCTGCGCCGGCAGGTGGGCGAGCGGCGGAAGCCGTTTGGGGCCGGATATGGCGGTGGTGGCGCTCTTGGTGTTCGCAGCCTTGGTGTTCACCGGCAGGCACTCCTTCGTGCGTGAGGATCGGTCAGGACCCGTGGATGGCTCCCACTGTGTCGGTCCGCGCACCGTCCGTGCACCACCGACAGCGGAAATTCTCCTGTGCGGGACGTGAATCCGTACAGACGTGCCTGTGTTCGCTCCGCGCACGAGAGGTGTTGCGGAGCTCCGCGGCGCTCACCACGCGTGCGGAGCCATCGGCCCTGGCGTGCGGGAACGTCGGGAACACCCTCCGGCGCGCGGTCCGGAGAACATCCCAGCCATACCCAGTCGGCCGCACCGCATTCCTGGCCGATCCAGGTCAGATCACCCGCCGACGTTGACACCCCGGGCGTACGGATGGTGGGCTCTGGCTCGTTCGTACGAGCGGGGGACGACTCGGGACGGGGTGGCTCCGTGCAGACCAGGGGCAGCAAGCGGGTCACGGCCACGGCTGCGGCGGTCGCCGTCATCGGCGCACTGCTGGGCGGCTCGGCGGTGGTGGGTCCCCCCAGCGCCTTCGCTTCGCCGACCGCGCCCGACGGCCCCGCCGCGCCGGACGCTGGCGCGGCACCCGCGGTGCCCGCGGCACTGCGCGACCCGGCGCCCGTTCCCGTACCCGCCCCCGCGCTCGCCCCCGGCTCCGATCCGGCACGCGCCGCCGACGGGGAGCCCGCGGTGTGGCCCCGGCCCCAGTCGATGGCCGCCGACCCGGCGCGCGCGGTGCCGCTGGGCGCCGAGGCCGTGCTGGTGCTGCCCGCGGGCGTGGACGCGTACGCCGCCCAGGTGGTCCGCGACGCCCTGCACGGGGCGGGCGTACGGACCCTGCACGAGCGGGCCGACGGGGAACCGCTGCCCGACGCCGTCCCCGTCGTACGGCTCCAAGGCGCTGATGCCGAGCGGGCGCTGCACGCCCTGGGCTCGGGCGTGGCCGGCGACCTGCCGGCCGGCGGCTACCGGCTGGCGGTGGGCCGCGCCGAGGGGCGGGACACGGTCGCCCTGGTGGGCACCGGCGACGACGGACTCTTCCACGCGGCACAGACACTGCGTCAACTGCTGTCCCAGGGCGGCGGGAAGGTGCCCGGGGTCCTCGTACGGGACTGGCCGTCCGCGCCGGTGCGCGGGATCACGGAGGGGTTCTACGGGACTCCGTGGACGGCCGCCCAGCGGCTCGCGCAGGTGGAGTTCATGGGCCGGACCAAGCTGAACCGGCTGCTGCTGGCGCCCGGTGACGACCCGTACCGGACCACGGAATGGCGCCGCGACTATCCGGCGCCGCGGGCGGCGGAGCTGCGGGAGCTGGCCGACCGGGCGCGCGCCAACAAGGTGGTGCTCGCCTGGGCGGTGGCGCCCGGGCAGTCGATGTGCCTGGCCTCCTCGGCCGACCGGGCGGCACTCGCCCGCAAGCTCGACGCCATGTGGGACCTCGGGTTCCGGGCGTTCCAGGTGCAGTTCCAGGACGTCAGCTACACCGAGTGGGGCTGCCGGGCCGACCGGGAGCGGTACGGCAAGGGCCCGGCGGCGGCCGCGAAGGCGCACGCGGAGGTGGCGGGCGAGCTGGCCGCGCACCTGGCCCGGCGCTATCCGGGGGCGCCCGCGCTGTCGCTGCTGCCGACGGAGTACTACCAGGAGGGCGCGACGCCCTACCGGACCGCGCTGGCCGAGGCCCTGGACGGCCGGGTCGAGGTGGCCTGGACGGGCGTCGGCGTGGTGCCGCGCACGATCACCGGGCAGGAGATGAACGGGGCGCGCTCGGCGCTCGGGCAGCACCCGCTGGTCACCATGGACAACTACCCGGTCAACGACTGGGATCCGGGCCGGATCTTCCTCGGCCCGTACGCGGGACGCGACCCGGTGGTCGCGGGCGGTTCGGCGGCCGTGCTGGCCAACGCCATGCCCCAGGGCACGCTGTCGCGCATCCCGCTGTTCACCGCGGCGGATTTCACGTGGAACCCGCGCGGCTACCGGGCCGCCGACTCCTGGGCGGCGGCCGTGGCCTCGCTCGCCGGCCCCGACCCCAAGGCCCGCGAGGCCCTGGCCGCGCTGGCCGGGAACAACGCCTCCTCCGGCCTGGCCCAGCCCGAGTCCGCCTACCTGGTCCCGCTGATGGAGGAGTTCTGGCGGGCCCGCAGCTCCGGCGACCCGGCGGCGGGCGACCGGCTGCGCGCCGCCTTCCGCGTGCTGCGCGAGGCCCCGGACCGGCTGCCCGCGCTCGCGGAGGAGGCGGGGCCCTGGCTGTCGCGGCTCGCGCGCTACGGGGTGGCCGGGGAGCTGGCCCTCGACGTCCTCCAGGCGCAGGCGCGCGGGGACGGGGCGGCGGCCTGGCAGGCCTCGCAGGCCTTCACCGCCGCCCGTTCGGCGCTGTCCGGGGCGGAAGCCGCCCGGGTCGACAAGGCGGTGCTGGACCCCTTCCTGGCGCGGGCGGCGGCCGAGGCCGACGCGTGGACCGGCGCGGCCCGCGAGCCGGGCACGGTGACCCGGCAGCCCGACGCGTGGACGGTCCAGCTGTCGGATGCCCGGCCGGTGTCGGTGGTGACCGTGATGACCGACCCGCTGCCGCCGGGCAGCCGGGGCGCCGTGATCGAGGCCCACGTGCCGGGAGAGGGCTGGCGCAAGGTCGCGGAGGCGGCGGCATCGGGCTGGACCCAGGCGGACGTGGGCGGCCTGCGGGCCGACGCGGTCCGGCTCGTCTGGTCCGGCCCGGCTCCGGCCGTGCACGGCGTGGTCCCGTGGACGGCGGACGGCCCGGAGGCCCGTTTCGAGCTGGCGGAGACCGTGGACGCGGAGATCGGCGGGGCCGCGCAGCGGATCCCGGCGCAGCTGTCCGCGCTGCGTCCCGGCGAGGTCCGCGGACCCCTGTCGGCGACCGCGCCGCCGGGGATCTCGGTGCGCCTGCCGGAGACGGCCGCGGCCGCGCGCGGTACGACGGCGACCGTCCCGGTCGAGGTCGCGGTGGCCGCGGGCACGGCGCCGGGCACCTACGAGGTCCCGGTCACCTTCGGCTCCGAGACGCGCACGCTGAAGGTCCGCGCCCATCCGCGGACGGCCGGCCCGAACCTGCTGCGCTCCGCCGTGGCCTCCTCCTCGGCCGACGAGACCCCGGCGTTCCCCGCGTCGGGGGCGCTGGACGACTCCCCGGCCACCCGCTGGTCCTCGCCCGCGGCCGACGGGGCCTGGTGGCAGGCGGAGCTGCCGGCTCCGGCGCGGATCGGGCTGCTGCGGCTGCGGTGGCAGGAGGCGTACCCGTCCCGGTTCCGGGTGGAGACCTCGGCGGACGGTGTCAGCTGGCACCCGTCGGCGACGGTCGCCTCCCGCGGCGGGGTGGACTCCGTCCACTTGGACCCGGCGGCCGGTCCGGCCCGCTTCGTCCGGGTCACCTGCGAGACCCGCGCCACCCGCTACGGCTGCAGCCTGCTGGGCGCGGAAGCCTTCGCGATGGCCCCGTAGAGGGCCGGGCGACCCTGCGGGGCAGTCCCCTACCCACCCTTCCACCGTTCCCCGGGGGCCAGCCCCCGGACCCCCGCTCCTCAAGCGGGCAATTCCAGCCCCTCCGGCGTTTGAGGAGCGGGGTCTGGGGCGGAGCCCCAGGGGGGTCCGGGCGCAGCCCGGGGAACGGGCGAAGGGCGGGTAGGGGACCCCGCCCCGCGCAGCGGCAAGGGTCGCTGCGGGGACCTCGGCCCGCGCAGCGGTGCACCGGAGCCGGGGCCCGGCTCAAGGGGCTACGACGCGACCGCCGTGGCGGCCACCGGGAGCCCGATGCGATCCAGCGCATCCTCCGCCCCGTACGGCTGGAGATACGGCATCCAGCACGGATCCCGGTGCCCCGTCCCGATGATCCGCCAGGCCAGCCCCGACGGCGGAGCCGGCTGGTGCCGCAGCCGCCAGCCGAGATCGACGAGGTGCCGGTCGGCCTTGACGTGGTTGCAGCGACGGCACGCGGCGACGACGTTGTCCCAGGCGTGCTGCCCGCCCCGGCTGCGCGGGATGACGTGGTCGACACTGGTGGCGACGGCCCCGCAGTACATGCAGCGGCCGCCGTCCCGGGCGAACAGCGCGCGGCGGGTGAGTGGAACGGGCCCCCGGTAGGGGACCCGCACGAAGCGCTTGAGCCGAACCACGCTGGGAGCGGGGACGGCCCTTGTCGCGCTGTGCAGAAAGGCGCCGGATTCTTCCAGGGAGACGGCTTTGTTCTCCAGGACGAGGACGAGCGCGCGACGGAGCGGTACGACGCCGAGGGGCTCGTACGACGCGTTGAGGACCAGGACGTGCGGCACGGACTGCCTCCTTGTACGCCGGCGGCGCGTGGCTCGCGCCGGGACGATCTGCTTTCCAGTCTCCCCTTACGGCTGGTCGAAGCGCCACCACGCGCCCGTAACGGGTCCGAGGTGTTTTCGACCACACCCGCTTCATCCCCGCGTGAGTCTGGTCTCTCCCTCGAACACGGCAACAAGTCCGGCCTAATGCCCCGTTAGGGTGGATGGTCTGCCCGCACCACCTTCCGCGGGCAGGACGCTATATCTGGAGGTACCCCGCCGTGGCCAGGCCTGCCGCCCTGCTCCCCCTCGCAGCCGACAACCCGGACGCGTCCGAAACGATCAGAGAGACGCACGAGAGCGTCACGAACGCCGCCAGTTTCATCGAGGAGAACTGGGCCGGATGGCTGTACCTGGGCCTGCGGATCCTCCTCATCCTGGTCATCGCCTTCGCCCTGCGCTCGGTGGTCCGCAAGTCGCTGACCAAGCTGATCACCCGGATGAACCGCGGCGCCGACGCCGTCGAGGGCACGGCCCTGAGCGGGCTGCTGGTCAATGCCGAGCGGCGTCGGCAGCGGTCCGAGGCCATCGGTTCGGTGCTGCGCTCGGTGGCCTCGTTCCTGATCCTCGGCACGGCGGCCCTGATGGTGCTCGGCGCGCTCGACATCAACCTGGGGCCGCTGCTGGCGAGCGCCGGTGTGGCCGGTGTGGCCATCGGTTTCGGCGCCCGGAACCTGGTCACGGACTTCCTGTCCGGCGTGTTCATGATCCTCGAGGACCAGTACGGCGTCGGCGACAAGATCGACGCCGGGGTGGCCTCGGGCGAGGTCGTCGAGGTGGGTCTGCGCGTCACCAAGCTGCGCGGCGACAACGGCGAGATCTGGTACGTCCGCAACGGCGAGATCAAGCGGATCGGCAACCTCAGCCAGGGCTGGGCCACGGCGAGCGTCGCGGTGCAGGTCAAGCCCACCGAGAGCCTGTCCCGCATCCGCGAGGTGATCAAGAACATCGCCGACACCATGGCCAAGGAGTCCCCGTGGGACGAGCGGCTGTGGGGCCCGGTGGAGGTGCTGGGCCTGGACGAGGTGCTGCTGGCCTCGATGTCCGTGTCGGTGTCGGCGAAGACGATGCCGGGCCAGCAGTTCGCCGTGGAGCGCGAGCTGCGCTGGCGGATAAAGGACGCCTTCGACGCCGCGGGCATCGGGATCGTCGGGGGCCTGCCGGCGCCCGAGGAGGATGCGGCCCCGGCCGACCCCTCGGCGGCCGTGGCCCCGCCGTCGGCGCTCGCGAACCCGACGTCCCCGCAGTCCCTGGCCACCGCGGAGATCCCGCAGCCGGCCGCGGGCGGCTCGGCCTCCGGCCCGCGCATAACGAAGTAGCGCCCGCCCCGCACGCCTCCACGCATAACGCTGCCCCCGTAGGTCCGACCTGCGGGGGCAGTGGTGTACGCAGTGCCATTGACACGAGCGACCCACCAATAGGAAACTTACCTAACAGTTCACCTCGGTGAGAGAGAAGTCACCCCATGCCCGCCACCCCCGGTACGCCCAGCCTGTTGCGCGCCCTGAACGACCGGGCCGCGCTCGAGCTCCTGCTGACGCACGGTCCCCTGTCCCGGACCCGGATCGGGCACCTCACCGGCCTCTCGAAGCCGACCGCCTCCCAGCTGCTGGCCCGGCTGGAGTCCGCCGGGCTCGTCGTCGCCACCGGCACCGCCACCGGCCGCCCCGGCCCCAACGCGCAGCTCTACGCCGTCAACGCGCGGGCCGCGTACGTCGCCGGGCTCGACGTCACCCCGGGCCGGATCCTCGCCTCCGTGGCCGACCTGACCGGCGAGGTGATCGGCAGCCACGAGCTCCCGTACGCGGAGTCCACCGGGCCGGTCGAGCACGTCACCCGCGCCCTCGGCGAGGCCGTCAAGGACGCCGGGCTGCACCTCGCCGACATCCACCGGGTGGTCATCGCGACCCCCGGCTCCTTCGACCCCCGCACCGGGGTGCTGCGCTACGCCGACCACCTGGCGGGCTGGCAGTCCCCCACGCTGCTCGACGAGCTCGCCGCGGCCCTGCCGATGCCGTTCGAGTACGAGAACGACGTGAACCTCGCCGCCGTCGCCGAACAGCGGCTCGGCGCCGCCCGCGGCCACGAGGACTTCGTCCTGCTGTGGAACGAGGAGGGCCTCGGGGCCGCCCTCGTGCTCGGCGGCCGGCTGCACCGCGGCTGGACCGGCGGCGCCGGGGAGATCGGTTTCCTGCCGGTCGCCGGGCACCCCCTGGTCCGCCAGGTCACCCGGGTCAACTCCGGCGGCTACCAGGAGCTGGCCGGCGCACAGGTACTGCCCGCGATGGCGGCCCGGCACGGCGTCGACGCACCGCCGGCCGCCGCGGCCGGGGCCGACTCGGTGCACGGCGCCGTGCACGGGGCCGAGTCCGGGGCCATGGTCGAAGCTGCGGCCGCGCTGCTGGCCCAGGCCGCCGCCGCGCCCGAAGGGGGCCACCTCGAACTCCTGCGGGAGTACGCCACCGCCCTCGCCACCGGTCTCGCCTCGCTGGTCGCCGTACTGGACCCGGAGATCGTGATCCTCTCCGGCGCGCTGACCATCGCGGGCGGAGAGCCGCTGCGCGAACTCCTCGAAGCCGAGCTCGCCGACCTCGCCCCGTCCCGGCCGCTGCTGGTGACCGGCGAGGTCAGGGAACGGCCCGTCCTGCGCGGGGCGCTGGAAAGCGCCCTCGCCGCCACCCGCGACGAGGTCTTCGACACCTCCCGCCGCTGAACCGCACCACCCGCACCACCCGCACGACCGCACCATCCGGCACCACCGGCACCTCCCCGCACCACCGCCACCTCCCGCACCACCGGCACCTCCCCGCACCACGGCACGCATCCCCCTGCACCACCACCCCTCCAGGAAGTCCCCCCGCGCAGAGAGTGACTCCGCCATGCCCGGAATCCGCCGCCTGACCGTCGCCGCAACCGCCGTCGCCGCGATATCCGTACTCGCCACCGCGTGTACGGGCTCCGCCTCCAACACGGCCGCCGACGACCCCAAGAAGGACGTCACCCTCAACTTCTGGCACGGCTGGTCCGCCCCCAGCGAGATCAAGGCCATCGAGGACAACATCGCCCGGTTCCAGAAGGCTCACCCGAACATCAAGGTGAACGTCACGGGCAACATGACGGACGACAAGATCAACCAGGCGCTGCGCGCCGGCGGGGAGAAGGCCCCCGACGTGGTCTCCTCCTTCACCACCGACAGCGTCGGCAAGTTCTGCAACTCCGGCGCCTTCGCCGACCTGAACCCCTTCCTGAAGAAGTCCGGGGTCGACAAGGAGAAGGTCTTCCCCAAGACCCTGCTGGAGTACACCCAGTTCAAGGGCAACCAGTGCACGCTGCCGCTGCTGAACGACGCGTACGGCCTCGTCTACAACAAGACCGCCTTCGAGGCCGCCGGGATCACCGAACCGCCCAAGACGTGGAGCCAGTTCGTGGCCGCCGCGCAGAAGCTGACGATCGCCAAGGGCGATTCGTACGAGCAGCTCGGCATCATGCCCACCTACCACGGCTACGAGACCGCCCCCCAGCGGCTGGCCGCGCTGTGGAGCCCGTCGTACTTCGACGCCGACGGCAAGTCCAACCTGGCCAAGGACCCCGGCTTCGCGCAGATGCTGACGGCGCAGAAGGACCTGGTCGGCAAGCTCGGCGGGTACGAGAAGCTGGAGAAGTTCCGCACCACCTTCGGCGACGAGTGGAGCGCCGAGCACCCCTTCCACCTCGGCCTGGTGGCCATGCAGATCGACGGCGAGTGGCGGGCCCCGATGGCGAAGGAGGCCGGGGTGAAGTTCGAGATCGGGACCGCGCCGATGCCCGTCCCCGACGACCGGGTCTCCGAGTACGGCAAGGGCTATCTCGCCGGCACGATCATGGGCATCGCCTCGGGCAGCAAGAAGCAGAACGCCGCCTGGGAGCTGACGAAGTACATGACGACCGACACCGAGGCGGTCGTGGAGTTCGCCAACGCCATCCACAACGTGCCCTCCACGCTGGCCGCCCTGGACTCCCCCAAGCTCCAGGTGAGCCCGGAGTTCAAGACGTTCATCGACATCGCCAAGCACCCGAAGTCGACCACCACCCCGGCGCAGGCGGACGGCGGCACCTACCAGCTGACCTTCACGGACTTCGCGTACGCGGTCGAGAAGGGCGAGGTCACGGACATCCCCGCCGGTCTCGCCAAGACCGACCAGCAGGTCGACACGGACATCGCGAAGGCGAAGTAGCCCGATGGCCGGCACCCTCTCCCCCGAACTACGCTCCAGGCGCCGCAGGTCGACGCTGCGCACGGCGGCCTTCATGTCGCCCTGGCTGATCGGGTTCAGCGTCTTCTTCGCCTACCCGCTCGTCTCCACCGTCTACTTCTCCTTCACCAAGTACGACGGCTTCCGCCCGCCCGTCTTCAACGGGCTGGACAACTGGACCTACGTCTTCTCCGACCTCCCGATGTTCTGGCCGGCCATGCGCAACACCCTGTGGCTGGTCGTGATCATGGTCGCCTGCCGGGTCGCCTTCGGCCTCGGCATCGGCCTGCTCATCACCAAGATCAAGCTGGGCACGGGCGTCTTCCGCACCCTGTTCTACCTGCCCTACCTGGCCCCTCCGGTGGCGGCGACCCTCGCCTTCGTCTTCCTGCTCAACCCGGGCACCGGCCCGGTGAACACCCTGCTGGACGCCGTCGGACTGTCCGGACCCGGCTGGTTCACGGACCCCGTCTGGTCCAAGCCGGCACTGACCGCGCTCGCGGTGTGGGGGGTCGGCGACCTGATGGTCATCTTCATGGCCGCGCTGCTCGACGTACCGCGCGAGCAGTACGAGGCCGCCGAGCTGGACGGTGCCGGGGCGCTGGCGCGCTTCCGCCACATCACCCTGCCGAACATCTCGCCGATCATCCTGTTCGCGGTGGTCACCGGGGTCATCCAGGCGATGCAGTTCTACACGCAGCCCCTGGTGGCGGGGAAGGTGGCGTCCGGCGTGATGGGCGGCTCGGGCCAGCAGTTCGAGCCCGGGTACCCCGACAAGTCCACCCTGACCCTGCCCCAGGTCATCTACAACGTCGGCTTCCAGCGCTTCGACTACGGCACCGCCTGCGTGGTCGCCCTGGTGCTGTTCGCCCTCTCCATGGCCTTCACCGCGCTGCTCATGCGGCGGCGCGGCGGGCTGATCGAGGCAGGTGACTGAGGATCATGAGCCAGACCATCACCCGCGGCGCGCGGCACGCCCCGCGTCCCGCCGCGCCCGGCACCCCGGACTCCGCGCGGGTCGTGCGCGCCGCCCGCCGCAAGGCCGCCCTGCACTGGGTGGCCGTGCACTCCCTGGGCGTCGCGGCGGCGCTCTTCTTCGTCCTCCCCTTCGTGTTCCTCTTCCTGACCTCGGTGATGAGCGACCAGCAGGCGCTGACCCGCGACCTGTGGCCGCACAACTGGGAGTGGGGCAACTACGCGAAGGTGTGGGACACCCCCGGCTTCCTGACCTGGTGGCGCAACACCCTGCTGTACGCGGGCCTCGGCACCCTGCTGACCGTGGTCTCCTCGGTGCCCGTCGCCTACGCGCTCGCCAAGTTCCGCTTCCGCGGCCGGCGGCTGTCGCTGCTGCTCGTGATCGCCATGATGATGCTGCCGCCTCAGGTGGTCGTCATCCCGATGTACCTCTTCTGGGCCCAGCAGCTGGACCTCTCCGGCACCCTGTGGCCGCTGATCATCCCGATGGCCTTCGGCGACGCCTTCTCCATCTTCCTGCTGCGCCAGTTCCTGCTGACGATCCCCGACGAGTACCTGGACGCGGCGAGGGTCGACGGCTGCGGCGAACTGCGCACCATGCTGCGCGTGGTCCTGCCGATGGCGAAGCCCGGGATCGCGGCCGTGGCGCTGTTCCAGTTCTTCGCCGCCTGGAACGACTACTTCGGCCCGCAGATCTACGCCTCGGACAACCCGGCCGCCTGGACCCTCAGCTACGGCCTGGAGTCCTTCAAGGGCGCGCACCACACCAACTGGAACCTGACCATGGCGGCAACCGTGCTGGTCATGGCCCCGGTGATCGTCCTCTTCTTCTTCGCCCAGAAGGCGTTCGTCGAAGGCGTCACCCTGACCGGAGTGAAAGGCTAGTGACGATGAAACTCGCAGTGGTGGGCGGCGGTTCCACCTATACCCCCGAGCTGATCGACGGGTTCGCCCGACTGCGCGACACCCTGCCCATCAGCGAGCTGGTGCTGATCGACCCGGCCGCCGAGCGGCTGGAGCTGATCGGCGGCCTGGCGCGGCGGATCTTCGCCAAGCAGGGGCACCCGGGCCTGATCACCACCACCTCCGACCTCGACGCGGGCGTCGCGGACGCGGACGCGGTCCTGCTGCAGCTGCGCATCGGCGGGCAGGCGGCCCGGCTCCAGGACGAGACCTGGCCGCTGGAGTGCGGCTGCGTGGGCCAGGAGACCACCGGTGCCGGCGGTCTCGCCAAGGCGCTGCGCACGGTCCCGGTGGTCCTCGACATCGCCGAGCGGGTCCGGCGCTCCAACCCGGACGCGTGGATCATCGACTTCACCAACCCGGTCGGGATCGTCACCCGCGCCCTGCTGCAGGCCGGGCACAAGGCGGTCGGGCTGTGCAACGTGGCCATCGGCTTCCAGCGCAGGTTCGCCGCGATGCTGGACCTGACGCCGGCCGACATCCACCTCGACCACGTGGGCCTCAACCACCTCACCTGGGAGCTGGGGGTGCGCAAGGGCGGCCCGGAGGGCGAGAACCTGCTGCCGCAGCTCATCGCCCGGCACGGCGACGCCATCGCCGCCGACCTGCGGCTGCCGCGTGCGGTGCTGGACCGGCTCGGCGTGGTCCCCTCGTACTACCTGCGCTACTTCTACGCCCACGACGAGGTGGTCCGGGAGCTCGGCACCAAGCCCTCGCGGGCCGCCGAGGTCGCCGCGATGGAGAAGGAGCTGCTCGGCCTGTACGGGGATCCCGCGCTGGACGAGAAGCCCGAACTGCTCGCCAAGCGGGGCGGCGCCTTCTACTCGGAGGCCGCTGTGGACCTGGCCGCGGCCCTGCTGGGCGACGGCGGGAGCGCCGTCCAGGTGGTCAACACGCTGAACAACGGCACCCTGCCGTTCCTCCCCGACGACGCGGTCGTCGAGGTGCAGGCACGGATGGACCGCACCGGGCCGTCGCCGCTGGCCGTACCGCGGCTGGACCCGCTGTACGCGGGGCTCATCGCCCACGTCACGGCGTACGAGGACCTCGCGCTGGACGCGGCGCTGCGTGGCGGCCGCGAGCGGGTCTTCAAGGCGCTGCTGGCGCACCCGCTGGTGGGCCAGTTCGACCTCGCCGAGGGGCTGACGGACCGGCTCCTCGCGCACAACAAGGAGCACCTGGCATGGGCGTGAGCCGGCCCGTTCCCCCGCCCGCCGCCGCGGCGGTCCTCGCCGTCGACGCGGGCAACAGCAAGACGGACGTGGCGCTGATCGCCGCGGACGGCCGCGTCCTCGGCACCGGACGCGCGGGCGGCTTCCAGCCCCCGCGCGTCGGGGTCGAGGCGGCGGTGGACGTCGTCGGGCAGGCCGTCGCCGAGGCGGCCGCGGCCGCCGGACTGCCGGAGCCGGCGGCCGGGGCCCCGTACGCCGTCCGGGTTTCGGCCTGTCTGGCCAACGCGGACCTCCCGGTGGAGGAGGCTCTGCTCGCGCAGGCCATCGGCGCGCGGGGCTGGGGCACGGCCACCGAGGTCCGCAACGACACCTTCGCGATCCTGCGGGCCGGCCTCGGCGAGAACGCCGGGGGCCCGCGCGGGGTCGCCGTGGTGTGCGGGGCGGGCATCAACTGCGTGGGCATGCTGCCCGACGGGCGCACCGCCCGGTTCCCGGCCCTCGGGCAGATCTCCGGTGACTGGGGCGGCGGCGGCGGACTGGCCGCCGAGGCCATGTGGTGGGCGGCGCGCGCCGAGGACGGGCGCGGCGGTCCCACCGAGCTCGCGGCGGCCCTGCCGCGGCACTTCGCGCGGGATTCCATGCACGCGCTGATCGAGGCGCTGCACCTGGGCATCGTCGAGCCCGTACGGATGCACGAGCTGGTGCCGGTGCTGTTCGATGTGGCCTCGGCCGGCGATCCGGTCGCCGCGGCCCTCGTCGAGCGGCAGGCCGAGGAGGTCGTGGCCCTGGCCTCGGTGGCGCTGGAGCGGCTCGAACTGCTGGACGAGGAGGCGCCCGTCCTGCTGGGCGGCAGCGTCCTGGCCGCCCGGCACCCGCAGCTGAACGGCCGCGTGGAGGCCCTGTTGGCCGAACGGGCCCCGCACGCGCGGGTCTCGGTGGTGACGGCCGCGCCGGTGCTGGGCGCGGGCCTGCTGGGTCTGGACGCGCTGGGGGCCGGGCCCGAGGCCTACGGGAAGCTGCGCGCCCATTTCGGCTGAACCGTTTCGGATCAACCATTTCTGATCAACCGTTTCGGATCAACCGTTTCGGATGAACCCCGCCCGCACCGGAACCATCACGGCCCCCTGGGCGTACTGACGGTGAAGGGGTGGAGCGGACGGGGGGACCGGCCGGGGCAGGACCGGGGACGGATCGGGGCGGATCGTGCCTGATCCCGGACCGGGTGCTGTGGACGACCGCCACTAAGGCCATACTGCTGCGAAGCACGAAGGACCGAGGGGGAGGTCAGGGTGGCCATCACATCACGCGCGCCCGCGCCCGGCGGCGTCCCGGCGCCCTCCGGGCCGCCGGCGCCGCCGCCCGACGGGCTGCCCCGGCGCGGCACCGCCTGGGCCGAGGGCGTGGAGCGGCTGCGCGCGGCCGCCACCACCGAGCCCGGCCGGCTGCGGATCGTCGGCGCGGCCCTGGCCGCACTGGTCCTGCTGTTCGGCGCGGTGGCCGTCTGGGAGATCTCCGGCCGGGTCACCGCGGCCGACGACGTCGTGGGCCGCAGCCAGCCGCTGAGCGCCGACGCGGCGAGCATCTACCGCTCCCTCGCGGACGCCGACACCGCCTCCTCCAGCGGTTTCCTCGCGGGCGGCAACGAGCCCCGCGAGGTCCGCAGCCGGTACGAGAAGGACATAGCCAACGCGTCCCGGCTGCTGGTGAACGCGGCCGCCAGCACCACGGCGGGCGACGACTCGCGCAAGCAGATCACCCTGCTGAGCGAGCAGCTCCCCCGCTACGCCGGCCTGATCGAGCAGGCCCGGGCCACCAACAAGCAGGGCCTGCCGCTCGGCGGCGCCTACCTCCGGTACGCGAACGAGCAGATGAGCACCCAGCTGCTGCCCGCCGCCCAGCGGCTCTACGAGGCGGAGACCGGCCGGCTCTACACGGACTACGACGAGGCCCGCGCGCTGCCCCTGGCCTCGCTCGGCGCCGGTCTGCTCGCCCTCACCGCCCTGTTCTGGGCCCAGCGGCGCAACTACCGCCGGACGAACCGCGTCTTCAACCACGGGCTCGTCGCGGCGACCACCGCTTCGCTGGTGCTGCTGCTGTGGCTGGCCGCGGGGCACACGGTCGCCCGGTCGGGGCTGAGCGAGGCCCGCACGGACGGGCAGGAGTCGCTCAAGGTGCTCAACGACGCGCGGATCGCCTCGCTCCAGGCGCGGGCCAACGAGAACCTCACCCTGGTGTCGCGCGGAGCCGTACTGGCCGAGGACAAGAAGTCCGACAAGTACGACGTGGACTTCTCGAACGACATGAAGGACCTGGACGCGGGCCTGGCGACGGCGGCGAAGCTGGCCGACGACACGGCCGGCCGCGATCCGGTGGCCCGCGCCGCGGAAGGCGTGCGGCAGTGGAAGGGGCTGCACGCGGCGGCCCGGCAGACCGACTTGACGGGCGACTACCAGGGCGCCGTCGGGCAGGTCATCGGCGACAAGGACCACCCGAAGCCCACGGGCACCGCCTTCGACACGGTGGACGCCTCGCTGGAAGAGGCCGTGCTGCACGAGCAGCGCGAGTTCACCCGGGCGGCGCGGGACGGGCTCGGGGCGCTCGACGGTTTGGTGACAGGTACGGCGGCCCTGGCGGTCGTCGGCGCGGTGGCCGCCCTGCTCGGCATCGGGCGCAGGCTTTCGGAGTACAGGTGAGAGCGATGCCGGGACGGGTGAAGCGCGCGGGCGAGGGCTCCGAGGGGTCCGGGGGCACCGCGACCCCTGCGGTGGCCCCGGAGGCCGTCGTGGCCTCCGCGCAAGGCACGGCGGAGCCCGCGGAGGGCGCCGTGAGCGCCGTCGAAGGACCGGACGTACGCGGCCTGCGGCGGCTGACGGGCCGGCTGCGCGGCTGGGGCGGGGTCGGTGCGATGGCCGCGGCCTGCGCGCTGACGGCGGCGGCCGTGCTGCTGCCGCTGGCTCAGGCGGCCCCGAGCGGCCCGGGAGCCTCCTCGCTGGTGCGCGAGCCGGCCAGGATGGCCGTCGCTCCGCAGGCGCCGGGGGACACCTGTGAGAACCCGGAGGCGAGCCTGCGCCCCAACGGGCTGGACGGCTCCGCGATCCAGCGGATCCGCGCGGCGGGCCACCTCGTCGCGGGCGTGGACCAGAACAGCTTCAAATGGGGCTACCGCAACCCGGCCGGGGAGCTCGACGGCTTCGACATCGCCCTGGTCAAGGCCATAGCGAAGGACATCTTCGGCGAGGACGGCAAGGTCATCTACCGGGCCATCCCCACCAGCCAGCGCATCCCCGCGCTCAAGGACGGCACCGTCGACATCGTCGTGCGCACGATGACCGTCAACTGCAAGCGGCTGGAGGAAGTCGCCTTCTCGACGGCGTACTTCGAGGCCGGGCAGCAGGTGCTGGCCCCCAAGGGTTCGACGATCACCGGCTACGACGCTTCGCTGAAGGGCCGCCGCATCTGCACGGCGGCGGGCTCCACGGCCGAGTCGGCACTGGCCGCCCAGTCCTACGGCGCCGTCCCGGTCAGCGTGTCCAACCAGCTCGACTGCCTGGTCCGGCTGCAGCTGGGCGAGGTGGACGGCATCATCACGGACAACGCCCTCGCCGCCGGCCAGGCCGCGCAGGACCCGTCGGTCGCACTGGTGGGCTCCCCGTTCACCAAGGAGTTCTACGGGGTGGCCATGAACAAGGACGCAGGCGACCTGGTGCGCCGGGTCAACAAGGTGCTGGAGGACTACCGCGCGGGCGGCGGCAACAGCCCCTGGATGAAGGCCTACCGGGACCACCTGGAGCCCGTGCTGCCCGGCGTGGGCGGCCCGCCCGTTCCCAAGTACCGGGACTGAGGCCGGTGTCGGATTCTGAGCCCGATGTCACAAGACCGGAGGCGGGATCGGTGGAGGCACATCCTTTGGGGGCGCAGCCGGCGGTGATGGACCGGGACGGCGTGGACCGTGCGCTGGCCCGGCTGGGTGCGGAGCACGAGGCCGTCGAGACCTCGCTGCTCGCGCTCCAGGACCACTCCGGCCGGCGGCTCCTGGAGGGCGCCGGGCTGACCGGGGTCACCAAGGAGCGGTGGGCCGAGGCCGATGCGGCCATCACCCGGCTGTGGCGCTACTTCGACGCCTACAGCGGGGCGCTGGGCGCCGCCCGGGAGATCCGCGAGCGGCGGCGCTGGCCGAGCCGCGAGGACCTGGTCGAGCTGACGGACCGGCTGCGCGGGCCCGGGGTGCTGATCTCCGGCGCCGCCGTGGAGGGGGCTCCGCTCGCGGAGCGGTTCTCCCTCGCCGAGCTGGTGTCCCGCATGAACGAGCTGTACGCGAGCTCCCTGGACGTGGTGGTCGCCGCGGACTCCGTCTGGTCGGCGCTGCCCGCCCGGATCGACCTGCTCGCCGCCGAACTGCACCGTACCCGCGCCCTCGCCCACTCGGTGGGGGTCCGGCCGGGGGAACACCCCTCGGGGGACGACCTGGAGGCCATCACGGCCGAGCTGGCGGACCTGCGGGCCCGGGTGATCGAGGACCCGCTGGCGTTCTGGTGCGCGGTGTCCGGGAGCTCCGCGCCGGGTGGCGGCCGTCCGGACACCGGGCGCTACGACCGGGCCGCGCGCGCACTGGAGGACGTACGCCGGGAGGTCGAGGCGGTGCTGACCGTCCGGCAGGACGCCGAGCAGCGGCTGATCGGGCTGCGGGACGTGCTCTCGCGGGCCGACCGGACCCTGGCGGAGGCCCGGGTGGCCCGCGGCGAGGTGCTGGCGAAGATCGCGGCGTCCGAGGTGCCCGCGGTGAGCGGCCCGCCGACGGTGCTGCAGGAGCAGCTCTCGGCGGCGGCCGAGTACCGGCGCCGGGCCCAGTGGCACCGGCTGTCGCCGCTGCTGGAGTCCTTGGAGGAGCGGGCCGAGGAGGAATTGCGCCGGGCCCGCGAATCGTTGACCGCGGTGACGGCTCCGCTGGCCGTGCGCGCGGAGCTGCGCGGACGGCTCGACGCCTACCGGGCGAAGGTGGCCCGGCTCGGCATGGCGGAGGATCCGCTGCTGATGGAGCGGTACGACACCGCCCGGCGGATGCTGTGGAGCGCTCCCTGCGATCTGCGGGCCGCCGAGCAGGCGGTGCTGCGCTACCAGTGGGCCACGGCCGAGGCGCTGCCCTCACCACAGCAGGACCAGCGCAACCAGCAGGACCAGCAGGATCGACAGGGGCACCGACCGGTGCGCGAGTGGCCCGACGGGCCGAGGGAGGGGGACGCGTGAGTCTGATCGGAACGGCGTGCATGCGCCCCGGCTGCCCGGGGACGTACGAGGACATGGGCGGCGGCGAGGTCTACTGCGGCACCTGCGGGCTGGCGCCGACCGGAGCCGTCGCGGCGGGCGCCGAGGAGCTGGTGTCGGTACCGACGGCGATGACGAGCGCGGCCCGCCACGGGGACTCGCAGGGGTCCCAGGGCTCGCACGGGTCCGGGCGGTCCTCGTCCTCCTCCTCGCGGGCTTCCCGCTCGTCGCGGTCGTCCTCCTCCCGGCGCTCCGTGTCGGGACGGCTCTCGCGCGCCCTCTCGGGAGCCGCGTCCACCCGGTCGGTGTCGGTGCGCAGTTCGGGTTCGGCCGCCTCGGGGTCGGGCCGCAGCCGCCTGGGCGCCGGGCTGGTCAACGTACCGGAGGTGCCTCGTCCGGATCCTTCGGCGGCGGTGCTGGAGAACCCGGAGGTCCCGGAGCGCAAGCGGTTCTGCTCGCGGTCGGACTGCGGGGCGCCGGTCGGGCGGGCCCGCGGGGAGCGGCCGGGCCGGACGGAAGGTTTCTGTACCAAGTGCGGTCACCCGTACTCCTTCGTGCCCAAGCTGCGCGGGGGCGACCTCGTCCACGGCCAGTACGAGGTCGCGGGCTGCCTCGCGCACGGCGGGCTGGGCTGGGTCTACCTCGCGGTGGACCGGGCCGTGTCGGACCGGTGGGTGGTGCTCAAGGGCCTGCTGGACACCGGGGACCAGGACGCGATGGCGGCCGCGATCTCGGAGCGGCGCTTCCTCGCGGAGATCGAGCACTCCAACATCGTGCGGATCTACAACTTCGTGGAGCACCTGGACCAGCGGACCGGTTCGCTGGACGGGTACATCGTCATGGAGTACGTCGGCGGCAAGTCCCTCAAGGAGATCGCCAACGAGCGGCGCAGGCCGGACGGCCGCCGCGACCCGCTGCCGGTCGAGCAGGCGTGCGCGTACGGCATCGAGGCGCTGGAGGCGCTCGGCCACCTGCACACGAGGAACCTCCTCTACTGCGACTTCAAGGTCGACAACGCCATCCAGCAGGCCGACCAGCTGAAGCTGATCGACATGGGCGCGGTCCGGCGGATGGACGACGAGGAGTCGGCCATCTACGGCACCGTCGGCTACCAGGCGCCGGAGGTGGCGGAGGTCGGTCCTTCGGTCGCCTCCGACCTGTACACCGTGGCGCGCACGCTGGCCGTGCTGACCTTCGACTTCCAGGGCTACACGAACGTGTTCGTGGACTCGCTGCCGGACCCGCAGCACATCGAGGTGTTCGGGCGGTACGAGTCCTTCTACCGGCTGCTGGTACGGGCCACCGACCCGGATCCCGGACGGCGGTTCGCGTCCGCGCAGGAGATGGCGGACCAGCTGACGGGGGTGCTGCGGGAGGTCGTCGCGCTCCAGACCGGCCGCCCGAGGCCGCAGGTCTCCACCCTCTTCGGCCCCGAGCTGCGGGTGCCGGACGACCGGCTGTTCACCGACGACAAGGCCGGCGGCCACGTGTCCCGGCTGGGCGAGCGGCCCGTGAAGCGGTGGCGGAAGGGCCGGGGCCAGGCTCCGGCCGCCGTCCCCGCGCCGGCGCCGGTTCCCACCCCGCTTCCCGGCGCCGCCGTGTCCGCGGGGGCTCCCGCCGCTCCTCCTTCGACGTCGCCGATCACGGGGTACGGCACGACCGGGCTGGTCACCACGGCGACGCACCGGGCCGCCGGTCCCGGCGTGCCGGCCCCGCGCCGGGAGCCGGCGGCCGCACCGCTGCCGCCCGTCGGGATCACCGCCGCGCGGCGGCCGGAGCCGTCCACGCTGGACACCCGCGAGGCCGCGCTGGCGCTGCCCGTGCCGCTGGTCGACGCCGGGGACCCCAACGCCGGCTTCCTGGCGGGCCTGCTGGCCTCCGCGCCGGCCGACCTGCTGACCGCACTCGGCTCGGCGCCCGCCGAGTCCGCGGAGCTGCGGCTGCGGGAGCTGCGGGCCCGGCTCGAACTGGGCGGCGCCGACGCGCCGCTCGTCGCCGACGCACTGGCCCGGCTGGAGGCGCAGCACCCCGACGACTGGCGCGTGGTGTGGGCCCGCGGCATCTCCTCGCTGGCCGTCGGGGAGGACGAGACGGCGGCCCTGTCCTTCGACGCCGTCTACGACGCCTTCCCGGGCGAGCCGGCGCCGAAGCTGGCGCTGGGGCTGTGCGCGGAGGTGCTGGGGCAGCTGGACAACGCCGCCGAGTACTACCGGCTGGTGTGGGCCACGGATCCGGGGTTCGTCGGGGCGGCGTTCGGGCTGGCCCGGGTGCAACTGGCCACCGGGGACCGGGCCGGAGCCGTGCGCACGCTGGAATCCGTACCGGAGGCCTCGATCCACCACACCGCCGCGCGGGTGGCGGCCGTACGGGCACGCCTGCGCGACCGGTCTCCCCAGGAGGCGCTGCTTCCCGATCTGACGGCGGCCGCGGCGCAGGTGGAAGCCCTGGGGCGGTTCGGCCTGGACTCGGTGCGCCACGAGCGGCTCAGGGCGGAAGTTCTGGGCTCGGCGCTGGACTGGGTACTGTCGGGTAGCCGGGGTTCCGACCCCGGCCCTGCCTCGCTCCTCGGCTGCCAACTGGACGAGCGGGGGCTGCGCTTCGGCCTGGAGCGCTCGTTCCGCGTGCTGGCTCGGCTGGCGCAGCGGGGCGAGGAGAGGATCGAACTGGTGGAGCGGGCAAACCGTTTCCGTCCCCGGACGTGGGTGTGATTGATGTCGATGCATCGGCTGTCGGGCTGCCCCAGCTGCGCGGAACCGCTGGAGGAGGGTGACCGTTTCTGCGGCCTCTGCGGCTACGCCCTCACCACCCCGGCCCCCACGGAGCCCGGCCCCCCGCAACGAACGACCCCACCGCTGGGCACGCCCCCGGCCGCGCCGGCGTTCCCGGCGGGCTCGGCGTACGCACCCCCGGCGGCTCCGGACGCCCCGCCCGCGGCGGGCGCGGCTGCGCCGGCGTTCCCGGCGGCCGCGAGGCACGCGGCCCCGCCTGCCCCCGCCCCGGCCCCGGCCCCGGCAGGGGCGGATCAGGCTGCGGCTGCTCACGCGGGCACCACCCCGCCGGGTGGGATCCCGGCCGCGCGCGGGCTCCCGTCGTCCGACGAGGACCTCGCACCCCAGTACTCCGGCGGCTACCCCGAACCGGCGGCCCCCGGGTACGCCGGCGGGGCCGCGCCCGGCTGGGGCAGCGTCTCCACCGCCGCCCCCACCCTGGTGTCGGGCTCCACCGGCTGGTCCGACCCCGGCCCCCTGGCCGACCCCCACGGCACGCCTCCGGCCCCGGAGGGCCCCTACGGCGAGCCCCCTCAGGGCGGGCACCCCGCGGACACCGCCCCCTACGGAGCGAGCACGCAGGGCACGGGTTCCGCGGGCGGAGCCGCGTACGGCGGCCACGACGGCCACGACGCGTACGGCACCCCGGGCCCCGGCGAGCACGCCTCCCACTACGACCACCCCGCCCAGCCGGGGCAGCACCCCGGCGGCGAAGCCCCGTACGGCGCCCCCTCCGCGCAGGGGCAGCACCCCGGCGGCGAGCCCCCGTACGGCTCCGCGACCGGCGGGCACGCCCCGGCCCCGCACGGCGCCGACCCCCAGGGCCCCGGCCCGACGCACGAAGCCCCGTACGGCAGCCCCTCCTCGCAGGGGTACGCCCCCGGCGGCGAAGCCCCGTACGGTGGCGGTCCCGCCGAGCAGGGGCCCGCCCCGCAGGCGGACGGCGGCGGGAAGACCTGTGTGGCCTGCCGGGCCGGGCGGGTGGACACCGACGGGTACTGCGAGCACTGTGGTCACGCGCAGCCCCGGGAGCGGGACCACCTCGAAGAGGAGCTCGGGAGCGTCGCCGCCGTCAGTGACCGCGGGCTGCGCCACCACCGCAACGAGGACTCCTTCGCCGTCGCGGCCACCGCGCTGCCCGACGGCTCCGCCGCCACCGTGGCCATCGTCTGCGACGGCGTCTCCTCCGCCAGCCGCCCCGACGAGGCCTCCGCGGCGGCCGCCGGAGCCGCCAACGAGGCGCTGCTCGACGCCCTCCCTCGCGGCGCCCACCCGCAGGAGGCCATGCACGAGGCGATCCTGGCGGCGGCCGCCGCCGTGAACGCCCTCGCCCCCGAGGTGCCGGGCGCCCAGAACGCCCCCGCCTGCACCCTGGTCGGCGCCGTGGTCAGCCGCGGCCTGCTGACCATCGGCTGGGTCGGCGACAGCCGTGCGTACTGGGTCCCCGACGACCGCGCCGCCCTGCCCCGCCGCCTCACGGAGGACGACTCCTGGGCCGCCCAGATGGTCGCGGCGGGCCTGATGGGCGAGGCCGAGGCCTACGCCGACGTCCGCGCGCACGCCATCACCGGCTGGCTCGGGGCCGACGCGTACGAGCTGGAACCGCACACCGCCACCTTCAAGCCCGACCACGACGGCGTGGTCGTGGTCTGCACCGACGGACTGTGGAACTACGCCGAGTCCGCGCGCGACATGGCCCAGGTCCTCCCGCAGGACGCCGCCGTCCGGCCCCTGCACAGTGCGCAGGTCCTGGTGGGGCACGCCCTCGACGGCGGCGGGCACGACAACGTCACCGTGGCCGTCGTCCCCTTCGCGGCGACCCCGGCAGCCCCGTCCACCCCGCCGCCCGCGCCCGCAGGCCCCGCCGCCCCGCAGCCCCAGGGCTGATCCCCGTCCTCGAGGAGTAGCGACCGATGGCGAACTTCGCCAAGCCGAGCGCCCCCCGCTTCAGCGTGGAGGTGTACCAGAACGAGTTCCTCGCCGAGGGCGCCCGCGACGTCCACGCGATCGTCACGGTCACCTCCACCGGCGGGGCCACGGCCACCCGGACGGCCGTCGCCCTGGGCGGCGCCGCCGTGGTGATCATGGTCGACTGCTCCGGTTCCATGGAGTACCCGCCCGACAAGATGCGCGGTGCGCGCGAGGCGACGGCCGCCGCCGTCGACACCCTCCGCGACGGCACCGCCTTCGCCGTGATCGCCGGTACCCACGGGGCCAAGGAGGTCTTCCCCCGCCGGGGCCTCCTCGCCATCGCCGACGCGACCACCCGCGCGCAGGCCAAGGAGGCCCTGCGCGGCCTCACCTCCGGCGGCGGTACCGCCATCGGCACCTGGCTGCGCCTCGCAGACGGCCTGCTGCACGGGTCCACGGCGGCGATCCGGCACGGGATCCTGCTCACCGACGGCCGCAACGAGCACGAGGACCCGGCCGTGCTCCGGGCCACGCTCGACGCCTGCGCGGGCCGTTTCACCTGTGACGCCCGCGGCGTGGGAACCGACTGGGAGGTCAAGGAGGTCACCGGCATCGCGAGCGCGCTGCTCGGCACCGCCGACATCGTGGCCGATCCGGCCCGGCTGAGCGCCGACTTCACGCACATGATGGAAAACGTCATGGGCAAGGAAGTGGCGGACGTCTCACTGCGCCTGTGGACCCCGGTCGGCGCGGAGATCCTGTACGTCAAGCAGGTCGCCCCCGCCGTGCAGGACCTGACCGGCCGCCGCACGGAGGCGTCCCCGCGCGCCGGGGACTATCCGACGGGTTCCTGGGGCGACGAGTCCCGCGAGTACCACGTGTGCGTACGGGTCCCGGGCGCGGCCGTCGGCCAGGAGATGCTCGCCGCCCGCGCCGCCCTCGTCATGCCGGGGGCTCCCGGCGAGGACCCGGCCGTTCTCGCCCAGGGCCTGGTCCGCGCCGTCTGGACGGACGATCTCGCCGCGTCCACCGCGATCAACCCCCAGGTGGCCCACTACACCGGACAGGCGGAACTCGCGCAGGCCATCCAGCAGGGTCTGGAGGCCCGCAAACTGGGGGACGTCGGCGGCGCCACGGCCAAGCTCGGCCGGGCCGTGCAGCTGGCGAGCTCCTCGGGCAACGCCGACACCGCCAAGCTGCTCGCGAAGGTGGTGGATGTCGTCGATGCGGCGGCGGGTACTGTGCGACTGAAGGCAAAGGTCGCCGACGCGGACGAGATGACACTAGAAACGCGTTCCACTCAAACCGTTCGAGTGCGAAAATCTTGACGTAAAGCTTGACGCTCTGATCCGACGCGAACCAGACGCCGATCAGCCGCCGATCCGCCGCACAGAAGAAGCAGCAGAAGCAGACCCTGCCTCGTTGACGCAGGAAGAAGGAGGAAGCGCCGCGATGCCGACCTGCCCGAACGGGCACCAGTCCGCCTCCGACGACTGGTGCGAGGTCTGCGGCCACCGCATGGCCGCCCCTACGGGCACCCCCGGGGCGCCCTCCTACGGCTACGGCTACCCTCCGACCGGCGAGCCGACGGCACAGGCCGAGCTCTGCCCGCAGTGCCGGACCCCGCGCGAGGCCATGGCCCCGTTCTGCGAGGAGTGCCGGTACAACTTCCTGACCCGTACGGCGACCTCGTACGCACCGCTCTCCCCGGACATGCCCCCGCCGCCGCAGCCCCCTTCCCCGGGCGCGCCCGCGGCCCCGCCGGCGTACTCCCAGGACCACTTCGACTACCAGGGCTCGCGGCCCTCCCGGGTCAACCGCCCGGCCGAGCCGCTGCAGCGCGAGGACGACTGGATGCTGCCGCCTCCGGCGCGCCAGGACTTCCAGCAGCCGCCGTACCAGCAGCAGCCTCCGCCGCCCCCGCAGCAGCACCAGGCACCGCAGCAGCACCAGCCGCCGCAGGCGCAGCAGCCTCCGCCGCCGTACCTGCAGCAGCCCTCCCGGACCGGCCAGTACCAGCCGCCCCAGTCGCCCCCGCACCACCAGCAGCCGCAGCCGCAGCACCAGCAGCCGCACCAGGCGCCGCAGGCCCACCCGCCCTACCAGCAGCAGCCCTACCAGCCCCAGGGCGGCGGGGCCTGGACCGCGACCATCGGTCCGGACCGCACGTACTTCATGGCGATGATGCAGCGCAGCGGCCCCGAGGCGGCCGGGCTCGACCTGCCCGCGTACTCCCCCGAGCAGCACCTGCCGCTGGCCGGCGGCCAGATCACCATCGGCCGCCGCCGCGCCTCGACGGGCGAGTCCCCCGACATCGACCTCTCGGTGCCCCCGGAGGACCCGGGCGTCTCGCACCAGCACGCGGTGCTCGTCCAGCAGCCGGACGGCAGCTGGGCCGTGGTGGACCAGAACTCCACCAACGGCACCACGATCAACGGCGGCGAGGAGTCGATCCAGCCCTACGTGCCGGTTCCGCTCGCCGACGGTGACCGCGTCCACGTCGGCGCCTGGACCACGATCACCGTCCGGCGCGGCTGAGCTCCTCGGAGCCCTGACGACGGCACCCTGAACACGACGAAGGCCTCCGGTACCACCGGAGGCCTTCGTCGTGTTCAGGGTGCTCCTCAGCCGCCCACCAGCGGGTCCCGCAGGCCCCGTCGGCGCCGCACGCTCACCGCAACGGCGGTGACCAGCAGAACGGCCGTCCCGAGCGGGAGCAGGGTCCCGGGCATGACGCCGAAGTACACGAACGGCAGTCCCGCGAGGAGGACGGCCGGCGCGGTGCGCAGCCGGGCGAACGCGGGGCGTCCGGCCAGCAGCAGTCCGGCGGCCACCGGCACGACGAAGCGCAGCTGGGTGAGCGGGTACGACAGCGGGACCATCAGCACCGCGGCCGCCAGCACCAGCGTCCACGCCAGCACGGCGGCCACCGCGGCCCGCGTGCGCAGGCGCGGAGCCGCCCTCAGGTCGGGCGGGCACGCCACCGCCACCAGGGCGAGGACGAGCATCGGCCCGGTGGAGAGCACCGAGATCCCGACGCCGCCGACGCCCGACCGGACCGTACTGGCCGCGAGCAGTGCCACCAGTCCCGCCAGCGCGGTCCAGCTGCCCGCCGACCACCACCCGGCCAGCGCCAGGAACACGCCGAACAGCGTGACCAGGTACGCCGCCACCAGCGCGAGGAAACCCGGGCCGACCGCGCCTAGTCCGGCGACGAAGAGGGCGTTGCGCATCACTCCGGCCCAGCTCAGCGCGCTCGCCCCGACCGCGATCAGGGCGAACGGCGCCAGCGCGGCCAGCAGCCGCCCGGCGCGCCCGCCGGAGCCCAGCCCGAGGCGCATGCGCAGGGCGTGCCCGAGGACGTCGATGCCCTCGCGCACCCTGGCTGGCGTGCCCGCTTCCCGGGTGGCCTCCCGGTACGCCTCGGAGATCTCGTCCCCGAACTCCCGCCGGTAGGCGGCGGGATACAGCCTCACCAGCGCGGTCACGCGTCCACCACCGCCCGGCCGGAGCGGACGGAGGCACGGGAGAAGGCGCGGAAGGAGGCACCGAGGGAGGCACCCGCCCCGCCGAGCCCCAGCCGCCGGGTCGCCTCCTGCGCGGTGCGCGCGAGCCGGGCCGCCTCGGCGGCCAGGACCTCGCGCCCGCGCGGGGCGAGCGCGTAGCTGCGCCGCCTGCGTCCGTCGACCACCTCTTCCTCGTGGACGGCGATGAGTTCCTGTTCCAGGAGCCGCTCCAGGGCACCGTAGAGCGTTCCGGTGCGCATCTTGGTGCGGCCTTCCGAAATCTTCTCGACCTCCTGGGCGATCGCGTATCCGTGCCGCGGGGCATCGGCGATCGCCGTGAGGATCAGCAGGGTCGGCTCGCGAAGAGCTTGATCATTCACACCCGCGCCATAGCTCGGCAGCCGACATATGTCGATGGCCGACCTATGGCGCTCGGGCCCATGACGCTCGGGCCCGTGACGCTCCCGCCTAGGACCGGCCGGCCTCCCCCAGCGGCCACACGTAGGGCCCCTGGGGATCGTCGAGCCAGGACCACTGCCCGGCGTCGCCGACCGTCACCCCGAAGCGCTCGCGCGCCGGCCGGTCCTCGCGCCGCCACAGGTCCAGCGCCTCCCGCGGGTGCAGGGCGCCCGAGGTGAGCACGAGCATGAACTGGAACCGCTCGTTCTCCACCAGCTCGTACGGGATCCCCTGCGGCATCCCGTACGTGCCCGGCGGCGCGGCCGTGGCCCCGCGCAGGGGCACGAAGTAGGCCGAGGTGTGCAGGAAGCGGCCCTCGGCGAACGCGGCGTCCCGCACCGTGAGCGCGATCAGCCCGGTGGACAGCGGGGCCAGGATCCGGGCCCCGGGCCGGCACTGGCCCAGCCAGGCGGGCGGGATCAGCGGGATGGTGCAGGTCACCAGGATCCGGTCGAAGGGGGCCCGGGCGGGGCAGCCGCGCGCCCCGTCGCCGGTGACGACGGCCGGGTGGTAACCGAGCCGGTCCAGGTGCGCGCGCGCCGACTCGGTGATCTCCTCGTCCAGGTCCACGGTGGTGACCAGGTCGTCGCCGAGCCGGTGGCAGAGCAGGGCCGCGTTGTAGCCGGTGCCCGTGCCGATCTCCAGCACGTGGTCCCCGTCGCGCACGTCCAGGGCCTCCAGCATCTTGGCCATCAGCGAGGGCTGGCTGCTGGAGGAGACCAGTTCGCCGTCGCGCAGCCGGGTGGCGAGCGGGGCGTCGGTGTAGACCCCGCGCAGCCAGCGGGCCCGCTGTTCGGGGTCGGGGTCCTCGGCCCAGAGGCGCTCGTGGCCGGCGCCGCGGCCGGTGTAGTAGTACGGGACGAACACGTGCCGGGGCACGGCGGCGAAGGCCGCCCGCCAGCGCGGATCCTCCAGCGCCCCGGCTGCGGTCAGCTCCCGCACCTGGGCGGCGTGCGCGGTCTCCCGTACGTCGCGTACCTCGGCATGTGCGCCCATGCCTCCACTGTCCTGCGGACGCGGCCCGGGTGCGACCGCGCTGCGGTCGCACGGGGCAGGGTCGCGGAGGTCCTAGGACCGGGGTCCTCCGTCCGGGCGTCTGAGACGATGGTCGGGTGAATGAGATTCCGCGGGGCACGGTCCAGGAACAGACCTTCTACGAACTGGTGGGCGGCGAGGACACCTTCCGCCGTCTGGTCCACCGCTTCTACCAGGGCGTCGCCGAGGACCCGCTGCTGCGCCCGATGTACCCGGAGGGGGACCTCGGTCCCGCCGAGGAGCGGTTCGCGCTGTTCCTGATGCAGTACTGGGGCGGCCCGAACACCTACAGCGAGAACCGCGGCCACCCGCGCCTGCGCATGCGGCACGCGCCGTTCCAGGTGGACGCGGCCGCGCACGACGCGTGGCTGGCCCACATGCGGGTGGCGGTGGACGAGCTCGCCCTCGCGCCGGAGCACGAGGCGCAGCTGTGGCGGTACCTGACGTACGCCGCCGCCTCGATGATCAACACCGCGGGCTAGACGGCCTAGACCGGGCGGACGAGCAGGGTGCCGAGGCCGCCCGGGCGGCGCGTGGCCACGGAACCGTACGGGGTGCGCAGCCGCAGCCAGCCGCCCGAGGCGAACAGGGCCACCGGCTCGGCGGCTCCGGGCTGGGGGGGTGCGGCGGGTGCGGCGGGCACGGTGGACCGTACGGGCCGCAGGAAGCCCAGGGACTGCGCGGCGTGCACGGCGCGCAGCGGAAGTTCGGTGTCCCCCAGCGTGCGGGACCAGATCTCGCGGCCGATGCGGTCGCGCTCGGAGCGGGTCCGGTGCTGCGGGGGCAGGGCCTCGTCGCGGGCCCGGAACTCGGCGACGGCGGCCGCCAGGGCCTTGGCCATCGCCTCGGGACCGGGCAGCCCGGCCACCGGGGTCCAGCCGCCGCGGGGCGGGAGCACGCCCGCCCAGGGCGGTCCGGTGACGGCCGCGGGGACGACGGCGCCGGCCGACTCGCCCTCGTCTACGGACTCCAGCAGCTCCCCGGCCGAGACGGTCAGGTCGAGCGGAGCCGAGAGGGGCGCGGCGAGCCGCACCGTACGGACGGCCAGGACGTCGAAGGACGGCGGCCGCCCGAAAACGGCGAGCGCGCCGCCGCCGGCCTGCGCCTGCAGGCGGACGGCGGCGGCGCGGTCGTAGTGCACCAGCCGGCCCAGGAAGGCGGCGAGGTCCGCCGCCTCCCCGGAGTCGGCGAAGTGCAGCTGCTCGTTCATGCCGCGATGCCCCCGGCGGGAGCGCCGGTCTTCGGCTGTGCCTTCGGCTCGTCCAGGTACTCCTGGAGGAAGAGCTTCTCCTCGGCCGTGATGCGGCGGGGCCGCCCCTCGGCGAGGTTGTAGGGCACGACCACGGTCTCGGCGCGCACGTACACCGTCTCGGGCGCGTCCTCGGTCGCCTCGTCCTTGACCTCGTAGCGGATGGTCAGGGACGCGGCGCCTATCCGAGTCACCCAGGACTCGATGAGCACCGGCTCGTGCCGGTGCACGAGGGGCAGCTTGTAGTCGATCTCGTGACGGGCCACGACGGAACCGCCCGTGAAGGACTCACTGCCCTCCCCCGGCGCGAGGCGGAACATGAAGTCGATCCGCGCCTCCTCCAGATAGCGGAGGAAGACGACGTTGTTGACGTGCCCGAAGGCATCCATGTCCGCCCAGCGGAGGGGGCATCGGTAGTGGTGTCTGGCCATGGCCCGTTTCCTCGGCCCTCAGCCTCGGGTGAGCTTCTTGTAGGTGGCACGGTGCGGACGCGTGGCGTCCGCGCCGAGCCGCTCGATCTTGTTCTTCTCGTACGACTCGAAGTTGCCCTCGAACCAGTACCACTTGGAGTCGCCCTCGTACGCCAGGATGTGCGTGGCGACCCGGTCCAGGAACCAGCGGTCGTGCGAGATGACCACGGCCGCACCCGGGAACTCCAGGAGCGCGTTCTCGAGCGAGGACAGGGTCTCGACGTCGAGGTCGTTGGTGGGCTCGTCGAGGAGCAGCAGGTTGCCGCCCTCCTTGAGCGTCAGCGCCAGGTTCAGGCGGTTGCGCTCACCACCGGAGAGGATGCCGGCGGCCTTCTGCTGGTCCGGACCCTTGAAGCCGAAGGCGCTGACGTACGCGCGCGACGGCATCTCGACCTGGCCGACGTTGATGTAGTCCAGCTCGTCCGACACGACGGCCCAGAGGGACTTCTTGGGGTCGATGTTGGCGCGGCTCTGGTCGACGTACGAGATCTTGACGGTCTCGCCGATCTTGACGGAACCGGAGTCCGGCGCCTCCAGACCCAGGAGCATCTTGAAGAGCGTGGTCTTGCCGGCGCCGTTCGGGCCGATGATGCCCACGATGCCGTTGCGCGGCAGCGTGAAGGACAGGTCGTCGACCAGGACCTTGTCGCCGAACGCCTTGTTGAGGTTGTTGACCTCGACCACGATCGAGCCCAGACGCGGGCCCGGCGGGATCTGGATCTCCTCGAAGTCCAGCTTCCGCATCTTGTCCGCCTCGGCGGCCATCTCCTCGTAGCGCGCGAGGCGGGCCTTGGACTTGGTCTGGCGCCCCTTGGCGTTAGACCGCACCCACTCGAGCTCTTCCTTGAGGCGCTTCTGGCGCTTCTCGTCCTTGCGGCCCTCGACCTTGAGACGGGTGGCCTTCTTCTCCAGGTAGGTGGAGTAGTTGCCCTCGTACGGGTGGGCGCGGCCGCGGTCGAGCTCGAGGATCCACTCGGCGACATTGTTCAGGAAGTACCGGTCGTGGGTCACGGCCACGACGGCACCCTTGTACTGCGAAAGGTGCTGCTCCAGCCAGTTCACCGACTCGGCGTCGAGGTGGTTGGTGGGCTCGTCGAGGAGGAGCAGGTCCGGGGCCTCGATCAGCAGCTTGCAGAGCGCGACGCGGCGCTTCTCGCCACCGGAGAGGTTGGTGACGGGCCAGTCGCCGGGCGGGCAGCCCAGGGCGTCCATGGCCTGCTCCAGCTGGGCGTCGAGGTCCCAGGCGTTGGCGTGGTCCAGGACTTCCTGGAGCTTGCCCATCTCGTCCAGCAGCGCGTCGGTGTAGTCGGTCGCCATTTCCTCGGCGACCTCGTTGAAGCGCTTCAGCTTGGCCATGATGTCGGCCGCGCCGTCCTGGACGTTCTCCAGGACCGTCTTGGACTCGTCGAGCTTGGGCTCCTGCATGAGGATGCCGACGGTGAAGCCGGGAGACAGGTAGGCCTCGCCGTTGGACGGCTGCTCCAGCCCCGCCATGATCTTGAGGACGGTGGACTTACCGGCACCGTTCGGGCCGACCACACCGATCTTCGCGCCGGGCAGGAAGTTCAGGGTGACGTCATCAAGAATCACCTTGTCGCCGTGCGCCTTGCGCGTCTTGCGCATGGTGTAGATGAACTCAGCCAAGAGAAACCGTCCGGCAGATCGATGGGTGGGCAGATACACCCCATCTTGCCTGACGTCCATCCCCGGGGGGAAACCCGTTCGGCCCCGAGACCACCCGACCGGTGCCTCCGAAAGCCCCCCGAGGCCTTGTAGCGCACGGCAGGATGCCACCGATGAGGGCGCGGCCGGGGGGCTGCGGCCGAGGTGGGGGGACGTATGGACAGCGGACTGATCGCGCTCGGCGCGGCCGTGGTCGGTGTGGCCGGGACTTTGCTGGCGACGGTGCTCTCGCAGCGGATGCTGGCGCGGGTGCAGGCGGCGCAGTTCGAGCGGGAGCAGCGGGTGGACCGCACGCGGTGGCAGCGGGAGCAGGAAGTGGCGGAGCTGGCCCGGCGGCGCGAGTGCTACGCGGCGGCGAACGCCGCGTACCGGCGCTATCGGATCGGCCTCATGTCCTTCCTGTGGCTCGTCCAGCGCTCACAGGTGACCCCGGAGGAGCGGGCGACGCTGGAGGAGGTCCGCAACGTCCATCACACCGTCTTCGCGGAGGCCCAGATGATCGCTTCCGCCGCCGTGCTCGCCCAGCTGGACATCATGACGCGGGGCATGGCGGGGGCGTACGCCCGCACGATGCGGCTGGCGGAGGGCACTCCGCATCCGGACGGCTCCTTCGAGGAGATCCACACCCGGCTCACCGACCTCACGCAGCGCGCGGACGTCATGCGGGCCGTGATGCGGGCCGACCTGGGCGTGGACTCCACGCCGGTGGCGGAGCGGCCGTCCCCGCCCGGTCTCGCCCCGGGGCCGTGACGAGCCCCCCGGGGGACGGGGCCTCAGCGGGGGCGGTAGACGGTAAGGGCGTCCGGGAGGTCGTCCAGGACCAGGGCGGTCGGGGCCTGCGCGTACTCGCCGTCGTAGGCGAGCGGAGTGCCGGCGGGGATGTCGCTCACGCGCAGGCTGCGCAGCCGGGTGGCGACGTGGACCGGGGAGCGGGTCAGCGGGCCCGCGAAGGCGGCGGCGAGCAGGCGGGGGCCGGGGCGGCCGCCGCCGTGGACCAGGCGGACGTCGAGCAGGCCCTCGCCGAGGCTCTTGCGGGAGCGGGGCGCCGGGCCCGTGCCCTGGTAGGTGCCGTTGCCCGCGAAGAGCAGCCAGACGCTGCGCGGCTTCCCGGCGAGCTTGAGCCGTACCGGGCGCTCCGCGCGCAGCACCCGGTACGCCGCCAGCAGGGCGGCGGGGCCGCCGCCGATCCGGGGGGCCCAGCGGAGCCGGTGGCCGAGCAGCTCCGGGTAGGCCCCGATGCTGAAGTTGTTCAGGAAGTAGCCCGCCCTGGTGTCCTCGGGGTCCGGGCCTGGGCCCGGGGTGAAGCGGCCGACGCCGATGTGGACCGCGTGACCGGCCGCCACGGCCCGGCAGGTGTCCTCGGCTCCCGCGAGGCCGAGGTCGAGCGCGAAGTGGTTGAGCGTGCCGCCGGGGAACACCGCCAGGGGGATCCCGGCGCGCAGCGCGGCGGTGGCGGCGGCGTTGACCGTGCCGTCGCCGCCGCACACCCCGAGGACGGTGGCGCGCTCGGCGGCCGAGGCCAGTTCGGCGGTGAGCTCCGGGCCCTCGCACAGGACGAGCTCGGCCTTCGGCAGCAGCTCGCGCAGCAGTTCGTCGAGCCCCGTCGTGGCGGCCGTGCCCGACCCGGTGTTCACGACCACCGTGAGCCCGGTGCCGTCGGGCAGCGCGGGCGCCCCCGCGGCGGGCCGCTCGTCGCCCGGCGTGATCCTGGCCTCCACGGCGTCCCGGGTGAGGCGGCGCACGACGAACCCGGCCGCCACGCCGAGCGCCGCGCCCGCGAGTACGTCCGAGGGGTAGTGGACTCCGGTGTACACGCGGGAGAAGGCGACGGAGACGGCGACGGGGGCCAGCGCCGCGCCCAGGAGCGGGGACTCCAGCGCCACCCCGGCGGTGAAGGCGAACGCGGACGCGGCGTGCCCGGACGGGAAGGAGGTCGTACGCGGCTGCGTGCCGAGCTGCCGCCCGACGGGCACCCCGTCCAACACCGGGCGCGCCCTGCGCACGGACCATTTGCCGACGGTGTTGATGGTCGCGGAGGCCAGTGCCAGCGACGCGGCCCCGCGCACGGCCGCCTTGCGGGCCCCGGCCGAGCCGAGGACGGCGATCCCCGCGGCGGCCCCGCCCCACAGCAGCCCGTGGTTCGCGGCCCGGCCGAGCCGCGGCAGCACCCGGTCGGCCCCGGGCCAGTGCCGCCGGGCCACCGCGTCGAACAGCCGGCGGTCCCCTCTTGCGACCGCGCCCCTCCAGGTCAGTTCTTGATCAGCCATCCCCTGCCTCTACCCGGCCCCCCGAATCCGAATCAGCCCCCACCCCGGACCCCCCGATCCCCACCCCTCCGGCCGAGCCCACCCCCCCCATCCCGAGAAGACCCCACTCAGGCCCCCGGGCATCGTTCCCAGGCGGGAGCGCAGCCACGGGGCAGGGCTCCGGGCCGGCCCTGCCGGGGTGGGTCGGATTCCCGGCCCGGGCCTACTCCGGGTCCGGCGTCCGGTTCGGGGTGGGGCCGTCCTCCAGGGGGCGCTTGCGCAGGAGGAGGACGACCAGGCCGCCCAGGACGACCAGGCCCACCGCCAGGGAGGCGATCACCGGGGTGGCCGCCGAGCTGCCGCTGGCGGCCAGCCGTTCCTCGGAGCTGTCCGAGTCCAGGGGCGAGGCGGATTCCGACAGCGTGCCCAGCGCCGTCATCGCCCCGCCCGACGCCGCCGCGTCGTCGGCCGGCTGGGCGACGGGGAGCCGCGGCCACCTCGCCTTCGCCGTGGCCACCGCCGCGGACTCGCTGGAGCCGGCCACGATCTGGACCTGCGCCGGGACCCCGCTGGTGAAGACCCGCCCGACCGGCACGCGGGTGGACCCGCGGAGGGTGATCTCGGCACTGCCGTCCGGCGTCCCCTCCGGCACCTCGAAGAACAGCTTCCCCCCGTTGACCGCGGAGCTGACCGGCAGACCCTGGGCGTCCACCACCCGTACTCCCATGGCCACGGCCGCCGCGTCCGGGGTCACGCTCACGCTCTGCGCGCCCGTCCGCACGGTGACCGGCCCGATCCGGGTGCCCAGCGGCCCCGACACCTCGCCGGGATCCACCGCGAGTGACGCCGGCGGTTCGGGCAGCCGCCGCGCCTCCCGCTGGAGGTAGTCGGCCAGCTTCTCCGCCTGCGGATCGACGGCCTCCACCCATGCGCCCTCGGCCAGGCGCCAGATGGCCACCTGGGTCCCGGCCGCCGCGCTCTCCGCGGTGAGCGTCGCGGCTCCGGCCGCCTTGGCGAGTCCGGCCAGATCGTTCAGCTGGGGGTAGGAGTGCTCCAGCACCCAGCGGATCCGGCCCGCCTCGCCGTTCCCGGCGAGCGGCGTGCCGCTCCACCCGATCTCCGTGAACCGGGCCTGGGGCTGCGCATCGCCCGCGACGCCGACTCCGTACGTCTGGAGCATGCCGCCGCCGTCGACCCGCATCTCGTACAGGCCCGCCGGGATCTGCCGCGCGGTCCCGTCCGTGCCGCGCAGGACGGCCTGTCCGTACGTCTTCAGCCCGTCCAGGACGGCGCTCGCTCCCTCCGGCGACCGGGGTGCGGCCGGGCCGGCGTCGGCGGCCGCGATCGCACCCGGCGCCCCGGCCAGCGCGGCGGCGAGCAGGGCCACCGCGATCGGCCGCCGCACGGAGCCCCGTATGGCCGCGGCGGACGTGGTGCGCGTCGCTGGTGCGTCGCAGGCCTGCCCGGCAGGGGGAAGCGGAGCGCCAGGAGTGCCGACAGGAGCCATGCCCATGGCGGCGGTAGGAGCGGAGGGTGCGGGAACGGCAATCGACACAGTCTTCCCCTTCGGGCCGAAGGCCCAGGTGCCCGTGAGTACCGGGGAATCCTAGCCTCCTCGAACACTCAGACCACCGCCGCCTTCTGAGGGGCCATCAGCGGTACGTCCGTCCTGACGACCCGCCGGAAGGCCGCCGTGCCGCGGTTCAGGTCGTGCCCGATGGCGGTCGCGTCGATGTTGGCCGAGAACCACCGGTTGCCCTCCCCGTCGGGCGGGTCCTCCCGCACCCGCAGCCTTCCGTGGACCACCAGCGGTTCACCGACGGAGACGGATCCGGCGAGGTTCACGGCGAGGCCGCGCCGGGCCCACACCGTGTAGAAACTGGTGGGCGCGTCCGCCCAGGTCTCCTTCTTCCGGTCGTAGTACCTCGGGGTGACCGCGAAGCGGAACCGGGCCGCCGGGCCGCTCGCCGTGTCCTTGTAGTCGATCTGCGTGGCCACGTAGCCCACCAGCGTCACCTGGGTGTCGTTCATCCCGGCCGCCCTTCCGGGGTCCGGCGGCGCGCTCGACCGCGCACCGCTGCGACCCGCATTCCGTACCCGCCCGGACCATCCGCACGGGGTACGACCATGCTGGCCCGGACGGCCGGAACCCGTCGGCGCCTGTGGACTACTGACGGCTTGTGGACAACTTCGCCACCGTCGCGTACTGCTCGCGCACCTCCCGGTAGCGCAGCAGCTCCGCCGCCACCGGCTCCAGCACCCGGGCCCGGCCGCAGCCGGCCGCAGCCTCGCGCAGCCGCCGCTCCGCGTCCTGCCCGTAGCGTCGCGCCGGACCCCTGGCCCCGATCGAACAGGCCCACTCCACGAGGGGTCCGCCGATGATGCCGGCCGCCATCAGCAGGACCGGCGGCATCAGGCTCGGCTCCAGCACCCCGGCGATCTGCCCGACCAGCCACAGCCCGCCGTAGATCTGGAGCAGGGTCATGGCGGCCTGTGCCAGCACCGCCGCCGGCCACCACGAGGGCCGGGGCGGGCGGGCGCTGGGCACCGCGACGGCCGGCCCGAGGGTCACCGCGATCTCGTCCAGCGCCTGGGGGAGCCCCTCGGCGCCGCGGACCGCGGTCTCCCGTACTGCCTGCGCCCAGGGGTCGGGCAGCCCGCGGACCGCCTCGTCGGCGACGGTCCGTACGGCCTGTTCCACCCGCTGGCGGGCCGTCACCTCTTCCTCGACCGGCACTTCGGACGCCGTCGGGGAACGCCCGATCGCCGCCAGGGCGGCGAGGCCGGCCAGCGAGCGCGGGGAGCGCCGGCTCTCGTACCACCGCCACAGGCGCAGCCACGGGGTACCGCAGGCCTTCCCGGCGTTGCGCCGCCAGGCCCGCTCGGCGGCGAGCCCGGCCGCGTACGCCCCGACCGCCTCGGCGAGCCGGTCCTCGAACTCGGCGCGCGCGGTCTCCCCGATCTCCGGCCCGGCGTGGCCGTCGGCCACGTAGAGCGGCCGCAGGCGGGCCGCGGCCTTGTCGACATCGGCGGAGATGCGGCGGGTCGCGGCGCCCTTCTCCTGGGTGAACTGTCCGAGCATCTCGCGCAGTTCCCCGACGCCTTCACCCGTAAGGGCGGAAAGTCCGATGACGGTGGCTCCCGGCTCGCCGTGTTCGCCGAGTGCGATCCCGTCGTCGTCGAGGAGCCGGCGCAGGTCGTCCAGTACGAGATCGGCGGACTCCCCCGGCAGCCGGTCCACCTGGTTCAGCACGACGAAGGTCACCTCGGCGTGCCCGGCCAGCGGGCGCAGGTAGCGCTCGTGCAGGACGGCGTCCGCGTACTTCTCCGGGTCCACCACCCACACCACCGCGTCGACCAGCGCCAGTACCCGGTCCACGTGGTCGCGGTGGGCTCCGACGGCCGAGTCCAGGTCGGGCAGGTCGACGAGGACCATGCCGCGCAGCACCTCGGCCTCCGAGGTCTCGCGGGGGCGGCGGCGCAGCCGTCCGGGGATCTCGAGGCGGTCCAGCAGTCCCGCGGCGCCGTCGGACCAGCTGCACGCGATGGGTGCGGCGGTCGTCGGCCTGCGCAGCCCGGTCTCGGAGATCTGCACTCCGGCGAGTGAGTTGAAGAGCGTGGACTTGCCGCTTCCGGTGGCTCCGGCGATGGCGACGACCGTGTGCTGCGCCGACAGCCCGCGGCGCGCGGCCGCCTCGTCCAGGACGCGTCCGGCTTCGGCGAGGGTCTTTCCGTCGAGGATCCTGGTCCGGGACAGCCCGATGAGCTGGCGCAGCGCGTCGAGGCGGACCCGCAGGGCCTGCGCCTCGGGGCTGAGCGGGGGCGCGGGGGCCTTGCCGCCGTCGCTTCCGGCGCCGGAAACCGCCCGTACGAGTGCTTCGTCGCCCTCCTCGTCACCGCTCGCGGGCCAGTCGTCCTCGCTGGTCCGGGGGCGCGAGCGGGCGATCAGTCCGTCGTCCCAGCGGTCGTCGGTGCGGTCGGTCAGGGCGGTCACCGCGTCACCTCTCCTTCTGCAGTACGGACAGCGCGGCGATCAGCTCGGCCTGGGGTTCGGGACTCACTTCGAGCGCTTCGATCGGGGCGAGGCGGCGGTCGCGTTCGGCGCGCAGCACCTGGTCGAGGTGCTCGGCGACGAGTTCGCCGCCCCGGTCGCGCAGGCGTACGGCGGCCTGTACTCCGATCCGCTCGGCGAGCTTCTCCCCGGCCGGCCGGGCCCGCTTGCCGCCGAGGAGGGCCGCGACCAGCAGGGCGGCGACCCCGTCGGGGTCGGGCGCGGGCTGCCTGTCGAGCCGCGCCACCTCTTCCTCGGCGAGTTCCTCCAGCACGCGCCGCCAGCGGCGTACGGCCATGCCGATACGTTCCGCCGCCTCCCGGTCGGGGGCCGGCAGGGACACCGCGCCGGCGGCGGGCTCGCGCCGCCACGCCTCCGCGATGCGTTCGTCGGCGGCGGCGACGGCGCACTGGAGCAGCGCCGCGAGGGATTCCGCGAGGGAGTCGAGCAGTTCGTCGGCGCTGGTGTCGAGCGGGTAGCCGCGCCAGCGGGTCAGTGCGTCCCCGGCGAGTACGGCGCCCCGGTCCAGGCGGCCGCGGACCCGCTTGCCCTCCCGCTTGTAGGCGTCCTCGACGGCGAAGGTCAGCCGTACGGCGGCGGCGTGCTGGGCCGCGACGGCCGAGGCGAGCTCCGGCATCCGGCGCCCGAGGGAGTCGAGCGCGCCGAGCGCGGTGCGCCCGACGGCGTACTGGCGGGCGGCCGGGTCCTGCGCGTGGTGCGCGAGCCAGGCGAACAGCGGGGCCACGGCGCTGGCGGGCAGCAGCCCGCCCCCGCCGGCCGATTCGGGCAGCTCGGGCACCGTGAACCGGGGCACCTCGCCGAGCCCGGCCCGCGTGAGCAGGGCCCCGTACTGGCGGGAGACCTCGGCGAGCACCTGGTGCGGGACCCGGTCGAGGACGGTGACGAGGGTGGCCTTGTACTGCTTGGCGGTGCGCAGGAGGTGCCAGGGCACGGCGTCGGCGTACCGCGAGGCGGTCGTGACCATGACCCAGACGTCCGCGGCGCAGATGAGCTGCGCGGCGAGCGTCCGGTTGTCGACCACCAGGGAGTCGATGTCGGGGGCGTCGAGGATGGCGAGGCCGCGGGGCAGGGTGGAGACGGTCTCGATCCGCACCTCGCGGGGGGTGGGCGGGTACCCGCGCCCGTGCCGGTCGCCCGGCCGGTACGCGGACTTGCGGGCGGACAAGGGGGTGTCCTCGTCGTCCTGGGGGGCCCAGACCCGCATCAGATCGGGCAGCACCCGTACCCCGGCGAACCAGTGGTGGTCATCCGGATGGCAGACGAGAACGGGGGTGCGCGTCGTGGGCCGGAGCACTCCGGCTTCACTCACTTGGCGCCCCACGAGGGAATTGACGAGGGTGGACTTACCGGCCCCGGTGGACCCGCCGACGACGGCGAGCAGCGGCGCCTCCGGCGCCTTCAGCCGGGGTACGAGGTAGTCGTCGAGCTGCGCGAGCAGCTCCGCTCTGGTCTGGCGGGCGCGGGGGGCGCCGGGCAGGGGCAGCGGCAGACGCACGGACGCGACCCGGTCGCGCAGGGCGGACAGGGCATCGAGCAGCTGAGGCCGAACATCCAAGGTCACCACATGCGAAGAATGCCCAATTTAGGAGCATTTTTGAAGCTTATACGTCCTCTGCGCGCCGAGCGCTACTCCAGCGGCACATCCCGGACACAGCGGACGAGTGGGGCGCAGGCATAACGAGTGCACAACACCCAGGGCGCCACGGCGCAAAAGCGGTGCGAGAATCGCACCTGCCTGCGATTATCGGGACCGCTTCACCGAACCTCCACATCGTGGCACGCGAGTGAAGCAACCGGGACAAGGCAACCGGAGCCCTATCCTTGACCCGGCACGGACCACAGCCCCACCCCCGTCCAGGGGCTCCAGGCCACCACGGCCACCTTCCGGCCCCCGTAGCTCAGTGGATAGAGCAGGTGCCTTCTAAGCACTTGGCCGCAGGTTCGAGTCCTGCCGGGGGCACTCCTCCCACCCATCCCTCAGCCCTCCCCTCCGGGAGGGCTTTTCCGCAGGTGAGCGGCACCTTAACCCGGCCGCCGTAGCGGCTGCGTAAGCCCGGATCGGCGGCACGGGGCCGGCGGGCTACTCGAAGGCCTTGACGGCCTGGTAGTAGGTCCACGCGGTGCCCTCGCACGAAGCCTTGCGGGCGCCGGAGTAGCCGGCGCAGACCCGCTTCAGGTCGGCGTGGAACATCTCGTCCAGCCGGGGCTTGGCCGCCTGGAACTCCCCCGCCGCCTTGTAGTTGCGGTAACCGAAGTCGTGGCGGGCGCAGGCCGTCCGGAAGGGGAACCCGAAGGGGTTGTCCGGGGACGTGGTGCAGTAGTCCGTGGACCAGTCGAAGCCGTACGGCTCCCACTCGGCCCGGTTGCCGCGCGCCGCGGTCCAGGCGTCCTGGCTGGCCGCGCCCGGCTGCGTCCAGCCGCTCAGCACCTGCGGCTTGTCCTGCGGAACCAGTGGAACCGGCGGGGCCTGCCGAGCCGCGAACGCCGGTGGCGCGAGGGCCAGTACGGCGGCCACGGCGACGGAGACGAGAGCGGAGAGGCGGGCTCCGGTCCGGGTGGGGGTGGGTGTGGGTTTGGCCGGGTGGGCGGGGGCTGGGGCTGGGCAGTGGGGCACGCGTCCTCTAACGAGGGGCGCCATCACGGGTGTCGGGGTGGCAGGCGCAGGTGCCCGGGGTGGTGGGCGCAGGTGCCCGGGGTGGCAGGCGCGGGTGACCGGGGTGGCAGGCGCTGGTCCCCAGGGTGGTAGGCGCGGGCGACCGGTATCCGTCTCGCGAGGGATCCGGACCTCGGCCGGCGGTCCGGACCGGGACTCAGGTATGAGCCGATGTCACCCTTCCGGCAGAGATTCGGTTCAGCCTCGGGAGGGACGCGGACTACGGCCGCCGCCGCGAATACTCGTAGACATGAACCGCCGCCCTCTCGTCATCGCCGCCGCCACCGTGGGAGTCCTCGCCACCGCTGCCATCGCGCTGCCCAACCTCCCGCCCAACCCCCTGACCGACACGATCAACGACCGGGTGTTCAAGGAGAAGGGCATGCGCTTCGCGACGGCCGCCGACGCTCCGACGCGTGCGGAGTCGGGGCACGGGGAGCCGGTGCGCGGGAAATCGGCGCGCGGGGACGCGACGTGGGCACTGCCGCGCTGGGTGCCGAAGGACGCGACCGACGTGCGAATAATGGCGCGCACCGACGGCAAGGCGCGGCTGCTCCGCTTCACGCTGGGCGCGACCCCGCTGGACGGCCCGCAGTGCTCGGCGGGGACGCCCGGCAAGCACGCGGGGACGGCACTGCAGGCCAAGTGGTGGCCGGCGGGCACCCGGGCCGAGGAGCGGCCCGAGTGCCGTGGAGACCTCCAGTACCAGGTCACGGTGCGCGGCAAGGACGTCTACGCCTGGACCGACGGCACCCCGTCTCCCGGAGCGGGGGCGCAGGACGGCATCCCGGTCCGGCAGGTATCGGCCACGGCCCCCTGATCCGGGGCCGCCCGGCGGGTTCAGCGACGCATACGCAGCTCGCGGGCCGTCGCGAGTTCCGCGAGTCCGGCCCAGTGGGGGCGCAGCCAGTCCTCCGGGGAGGCGGCCGTGGGCAGGCCCGGAGGCAGGCTGTCGTGGAAGGCTGCGGTCTCCGGTTCGGCGGCCCGGTGGTGGGTCAGGATCTGCGGTTCCCCGGAGCCCTCCGAGGCTGCTGCCACGCTCCGCAGGAACATGGCATTGGCGACCAGCAGCCAGTGCGGCCGGCCCGGGTCGGCGTCGGATCCGGCGCCGTTGCCGCTCGACAGCGCCCACGGGTCCGGGGCGAGGTACCGGACCCGCCCCACGCCGGTGAACTCGGCCGCGGCCGCGCACATCGAGCACGGCTCCTGGGTGCTCCACAGCGTCGCCGCGCCCAGGTCCCAGCCCGTGCGGGCGGCCCCCAGCGCGTTCATCTCGGCGTGGGCCAGGGGTGTGCCGCGCAGCGGCCCGGCGCCCGGGCCGTCCTCGTACGCCTCGTTGCGCCCTTCGGCGACCGGCTTCCCGTCGGCGTCCGTCAGCACCGCTCCGACCGCCAAGCCCCCGGCCGCGAGCGCCTCGTAGGCGAGGGCGAGCGCCCTGCGCAGGGGCTCCGGCGCAGCGTGCCACTCGGTGTCGAAACCATGCTCCCCGTTGATCATCCAGCCATTATCCCCACCACCCCCGCCCCCACCCCGACACCGCCCACACCCTTGCGCCACCGCCCCTGGCCAGCCCTCATGTGCCCCTGCTTCGCCCCGCCTTGCCTCGCGTTTGTTCCGCCCTCGGCACGCTTCTCCTCTCCGCTCCGGGCCGTACCTCCGCCTCCGCTCCCCTCCCGGCCATCCCGATCGCTCTCGACATCACCTTCGGCAGCGCTCTCCTTTGCCACTCCCGGCACCGCCTTGCTCACCACTCCCGGCACCGCCCTCCACATCGCTCTCCTCGCCACGCCCGCCACCACGCTCGCCGTCGGCTCCGGTAGCGCTCTCTTACGCCGCTCCCGGCACCGCCCTCCTCACCTCTCCCGGCACCACGCTCGCCATCGCCTTCGGTAGCGCTCTCTCACGCCTCTCCCGGCACCACCCTCCACACCGCCCCGAACACCACCCTCGGCAGCGCCCTCCTCACCACTCCCGGCACCGCTCTCGCCATCGCGCTCGGCGGCGCTATCGTCGCCGCCATGGATATCCGCCCCGCACGCACCGTCGCCGAACTCCAAGCAGCAGAAGCCCTCTTCGACGGGCCCGCCCGCGCGGACTGGTCGGAGCGGTTCCTCGCCTCACCGGGGCACCTGATGCTGATCGCCTATGTCGACGGCGTACCCGTCGGCATGGTCTCCGGCATCGAGATGGTCCACCCCGACAAGGGCACCGAGATGTGCCTCTACGAGCTCTCCGTCGACGAGGCCCACCGCCGGCGCGGCCTCGGCCGGGCCCTGACCGAGGCACTCGCCACCGAGGCGGAGTCGCGGGGCTGCTACGGCATGTGGGTGGGCGTCGACACCGACAACGAAGCCGCGCTGGCCACGTACGGGGCGGCCGGAGCCCGCGACGAGGGGGTCTTCAGGATGCTCGGCTGGCCCGTCGCCCGCTAGCGGGTGCCTTGCGGATCGGGCCGGACCTGGCAGCGGCGTCCGGTGCCGTGCCGTTCACCGCAACGCGGAGGAGCGGGTCGACGCGAAGGGGGCCTCCCCTGCTCAAGTGGAGCCGAGAGCTCGGGGAAGTCGGCGCCCGACGGCGATGCGGCCAAGCTCGCGGTGCTGGGCGCCACGCCCCCGGCCTGATCGGCAGGCCCCCCCTAGGGCGTAGTCCTTTCGCGTCGGGCCGGATCAGCCCGTGCCGTCAGGTGCCCGGGGGTACGAGCCCAGACCGAGCGGCCGTCCGGAGACGCCGCGTTCTGGGGAGTCGGCCCCGGACGGCGAGGGCGAACCCTGACCGAGCAGCCGTCCGATGCCGCCCCGATGCCGGAGGTTCGGGCCCGGACCGAGCGGCTGCCCGTTGCCGCCCCGGCGCCGGATCGGCTCAGGCTCGAACCGGCCGGGCACGGACCGGGTGGGCCCCGGCCGAGGCGCAGCGGACCGAGGCGGACCCGGCCGGGGCGGTCTAAACGCCCCGGACGGCCCGCGCCCCCGGGGGCGGCGTGTCGTGGGGCCAGTCGGCGCACCCTCCGCGCGGGCGGGGCGTGGCTCGCCGAGCATCGGCGGCATGACCGCATTCACCGCGCTGCTCCCGGCCGCCGCCCTGCTGGCGGCGGCCACCGCCCTGCCGCCGCACTCCGCACACGCCGCAGCCGCCGCCTCCGACGCCCCCACCGCCCCCTACGTCGTCGTCCTCAAGGACGGCGTCACCCGCGCCTCCGCGGCCGCCGCCACCCGCGCCCTCGCCGCCGAGGCCGAGGCCTCCGGCGACACCGTCGGGGACGTCTACGACACCGCCCTGAGCGGTTTCGCCGTCCGCACCACCGCCGCCCGCGCCGCCGAACTCGCCGCCGATCCCCGGGTGGCCTCCGTGGAGCCCGACGCGGTCTTCCGGATCGACGACACCCCGACCGGCAGCGCCCCCGCCGGCGACGACCCTCTCGTCCAGACCCCCGCGCCCTGGTCCCTGGACCGGCTCGACCAGAGCGAGTTGCCCCTCGACGGCTCGTACGCGTACCCGGCCAAGGCCGAGGGGATCACCGCGTACATCGTGGACACCGGGATCAACACCCTGCACCAGGAGTTCGGCGGCCGGGCCCGCTGGGGCGCCAACGCGGTGTTCATGGAAGGCGCGACGGACTGCAACGGCCACGGCACGCACGTCGCGGGGACCGTCGGCGGAGCCACCTACGGTGTGGCCAAGGGGGTTTCGCTCGTCGCCGTCAAGGTGGCGGACTGCCGCGGGGACGCGACCCTGTCGGCCATCACGCGGGGCATCGACTGGCTGGTGAAGGACGCCCTCAAGTCGCCCGCCACCCCAGCCGTGGCCAACATGAGCCTGGGCGGCGGCTACAGCTTCGCTCTCAACCGGGCGGTGGCGCGGGCGATCGCGTCGGGCATCACCTTCGCCGTGGCGGCGGGCAACTCGGGCGAGAACGCCTGCACCGGCTCCCCCTCCGGGGTCCCGCAGGCGCTCACGGTGGGCGCGACGGACGCACTGGACCGGCGAGCCGCCTTCTCCAACCACGGTGCCTGCGTGGATCTTTCCGCCCCCGGCGTGGCCGTCACCTCCGCCTGGAAGGGCTCCGCCACGGCCCTCGCCCGCGCCTCCGGCACCTCGATGGCGTCCCCGCACGTGGCCGGCGCGGCCGCGCTGGTGCTCGCGCGGGGACTGGCGGCCGGCGGCCCGCGCCAGACGCCGGCCCAGGTGGCCGAAGTCCTCGTACGGGACTCCGTGCGGGACCGGATCACCGCCCTGCCGGCCGGGACGCCGAACCTGTTGCTGCACGTCCCGACCGCCAAGCAGCCCGAGAAGCAGCTGGATGAGCAGCCGGATGAGCAGCCCGACAAGCAGATCGATGAGCAGATCGACAAGCAACCCGCCGAGTAGCCCGGCAAGCAGCCCGACGAGCCCGTACGGGACCTTCCGCCGGTGGCGCCACGCCGCCCCGGCGGACCACCCGGAGACCCCACGCGCCCCACCCGCACTGCGCACCGGACAACAGGTATCCGCCCCTCCGCTCCACCCGGCCTGATGGCACATCAATTTCTGTGTGCTTCGGGCGAAAGCAAGTCATTGACTTCTCAATCCCGCGACGCGTCAATGTCGGCCACCGCACCGGCTCGACCTCCCCCACACAGCGGGTGGGGGGAGGGTTCGTATGACGAAGGAGTCGCGACCCAGTGAGTACAACGTTTCGACGAAGAGTTCTGGCCGGGGCTGGCGCTCTGTCCCTGGCCCTGACGGGCGCCGTGGTGGGTCTGTCGGGCACCGCGCAGGCCGCGACCAAGACGACGCCCGTCCAGATGGACTGCGTCGCGCCCGCCCCTCAGCCGGGCGGTTCGGGCTCCCAGCCCTACACGATCACGCTGCCCGACACCGCCAAGGCCGGCGACGTGGTCCCGATCACCATCGACCCGGGTCCGAGCCCGGTCGTCCCCGGCTTCGCGGTGACGACCACCAACGTCTCCAAGATCACCCTCAAGGTCGGGTCGACCCTCCAGACGGTGGTCAGCCCGCCCGAGACGGTCAACGTGCAGCCCGGCGTGCCCCTCGACCCCGCCGGCTTCTCCGGAACCATCAAGATCCCGGACGGCACCGAGGGCACCACGGTGAACGTGGCCCTGGACCTGGCGGTGACCGACGCGAGCCTCATGGGCTCGGTCTTCACCACCACCTGCACCCCGAACCCGCGTCCGAGCGCCTCGCTCGGCTCGGTGGCCGTGGAGGCGCTGCCCAAGGACCCGATCACCACCAAGCTGACGCCCAACAGCGGCAAGGCCGGCACCGCGGTCGTCGTCACGGGCGCCAATTTCCCGGCCGGCGCGGTCACGTGCTCCGCGCTCAAGGCGGGCGTCGCCACGGGCGACACCGGTAGCGGAACGGCCACCGCGGCCGGCGCCGCGACCTGCAACATCACCGTCACCAAGGCAGCCGACGAGATCAAGATCGACGGCTCGATCACCCCGTACAAGGCCTTCGTCTTCGTCGTCGACCAGCCCGGTGTGAAGAACCCGGTCGACGTCGAGGTGTTGCCCGGCCCGCTGGCCATCGGCCCGCAGGCGGGCAACCCGGCCGTCGACTTCGGCAAGGTCACCATCAACGGCAAGTCCCAGTCGGTCGTCGGTCAGTTCACCGCGATGGCCGTCCAGGACTTCCGCGGCGGGACCCTCGGCTGGGACGTCTCGGCGACCCGTACGCCGTTCCTCAACGAAGTCACCGGACACTCCATGGCCAAGGCGCAGCTCGGCATCCAGCCGACCTGCAAGGTGACCAACACGGAGAGCCCGAGCACCTGCGCCGCAGGCGCGCCGGGCGCGATCTCCGACGTCCCGATGAAGATCGCCTCCCAGGCGGTGGGCGGCGAGGAGCTGACCGGCGGTGAGTTCGAGATCGGCGGCGCCGGAATGATCCAGCTCCCGGCGTTCATGTTCGCGGACACCTACCAGTCGGTCGTCACCTTCTCGATCGCCTGACCCGTACGACCCCGCTCCACCCGGGTGGTGCGGCGCTCCGGCGCCGCACCACCCTTCCGCGCATCTCCCTTCCGCGCACCCCCTCCCGAGCAATCCCCTTCCCCGTCCGGCCCGACTGGAGAACCGCCCATGCGCACCCGCACCCTCCTCATCGGCCTGCTCCTCGGCCTCGCCGCCCTGCTGCTCCCGGCCCTTCCCGCGACGGCCGCGGACAACGGCACCTGGGGCGTCTTCCCGACACCCCCGGCCGGTGCGGCGATCACGGACCGGGCGTACTTCTTCCACCAGGGCGAGGCCGGCACCACCATCAGCGACAGCGCGACGATCGTGAACTCCTCCGACAAGGAGCTGACGTTCCAGATATTCGCCACCGATGCCGTCAACACCCCGGTGGGCGGCGGGTTCGCGCTGCTGCCGGTGGAGACGAAGCCCAAGGACGTGGGCACGTGGGTCGTGCTGCCACCCGAGGCCAAGGCGACCGTCACCGTGCCGCCCAAGGGCCGCAAGGACTTCCCGTTCTCCGTGAAGGTCCCGGCGGACGCGACGCCCGGTGACCACGTGGGCGGGATCGTCGCCCTCAACACCGAGGTGGAGGGCATCCAGCAGGAGGGCAAGGTCCAGGTCGGGGTGAAGCGCCAGGTCGGCGCCCGGCTGTACTTCCGGGTTCCGGGGCCGGTGACCCCCGGGCTGAGCGTGGAGGACGTGAAGGTCAGCCGGGCGGCGCCGCTGCTGCCGTGGGTCAAGGACGCCCGCGCCAAGATCACGTACTCCCTGGTCAACCGGGGCAACGTGGTGGTCGAGCCGAAGGTGACGGTCTCCGCCGAGGGGCTGTTCGGCCGCCGGGTGCTCGACCGGCCGTCCCGTGAGCTGAAGCTCGTCCTGCTGCCGGGCCAGCGGATCGAGCTGACCGAGGAGTGGGCGGACGCACCCCAGTCGGACTGGGTCACCGTCGACATCACCGCCGGTGCCTCCGCCTACCCCGACCTCGTCTCCTCCTCCGCTACGGGCTTCCTCGCCGTGCCGTGGACCGCACTCGGCGCCCTCCTGGTGCTGGCCGGCGCCGCCATCGCCGCCCGGGTGCTGCGCCGGCGCCGCCGGGCCGCCGCCGAACGGCCGGAACCGGCACCGGACTTGGCTGAAGCGCGCTGATCGGCAAAGGTGTCCCCAGGTGACGGCATTCGGCCATCGCCGGGCAGGCAACGGCGCCGGGGGCACCAGACATGGCACGACAGCACGGCGAAGCGGGGCCCGGCCGGCCGGCGCACGGAACCGTCCCCGCAGGTCCGCAGGCGGACACCGCCGCAGCGGGGATCGGGCTGCTGACCCTCGTCGAGCGGACGCTGGGCACCGGCACCGCGGTGTACGTCCCGGGGGACGGCTGGATCCGGCTCACGCTCCCGCTCGACGACGGCGGTCCGGCCCCGGTCGCTGTGGACGTGGTCGCGGACACCCGGCGGACCCCGCGCGGGATCGCGTACCTCCTGCCGGGCGCCGGACTGAACTTCGGCTCCGCCTTCTTCACCCCGTCCGACCTGAACCTCGCCCACCGGCTGCGCCGCGAGGGCCTGCTCGTCGTGGGCGTCACCCCGCGCGAGGACGCCGCGACCGCGCAGGACATCGGCCCCGACTGGGGGCTCGCGGCGCACCGCCGGGATCTGGCCGCGGTGGTGGGGGCGCTGGACGGGGCGCTCGGGCTGCCGTACCAGTACGTCGGCCACTCCGCCGGGGCCCTGCTCGCCCTGGACGCGGCCGCGCACGACGACTCGCCCCGCCTGACCCGGGTGGTGGCGCTGGACACGACCGGCCCCTACTCCGGCGACCTGGCCGTGCGGGCGGCCCAGACCCGGGACGCGTACGAGGCCCTGATCGAGCGGGGTGCGTACGCGACGGACCCGGGTCTGGCGGCGCTGTTCGCCCGGGCCGTCACCGACCCGGCGGGCTCCTCGGAGGTCCCCTGGCCCCCGGACCCCGGGCTCCGCTTCACCCACGCCGGGCTCGCCCACTTCGTGCTGGTCCGCACCGCCCTGCTGCCCGGTCCGGCGGACTGGATCCACACCCAGGGCCACGCCGCGGGCTCGTACGCCTTCGGGGCCGCCCCGGCCGGGGACCGCTTCGGCCTCACCCACACCACGCTCGCGACCTGGCACGCGGCCACCGCCGGCCTGGGCAGCGGGCTGATCCCGCACGCCCTGGCCCGGGACCTGGCCGCGGTCTGGGCGGGCGACGAGAAGACGTACGCGGTCGACTGGGAGCGGATCTCCGCCGAAGTGGTGTGGATCAACACCGAGCTGGGCCGCGGGGACCACACGCGCGGCCCCCGGCTGATCCGGGCGGGCGGCAACCCACGGGTCCGCTTCGCCGTCGTCCCGGGCTACGGGCACGGCGACCCCGTCTGGTCGCAGACGGCGGCGGCCGACGTCTGGTCGCTGCTCTGAGCCGAGCGGAAGGCGCGGCCGTGCTGCTGTCCGGCCGGACAGCAGCACGGCAAGACGGCAATACGGCCGGAAAACGGGCTCGCCCCCCGCGGTGAGGGTTGCGGGGGGCGAGCTGTCCTGCGAGGCGGTCAGTGGTTCCGCGGGAACCCGAGGTCCACTCCGGCCGGGGCGTCCGACGGGTCGGGCCAGCGGGTCGTGACGACCTTGCCCCGGGTGTAGAACTGGATGCCGTCGTTGCCGTAGATGTGCAGGTCGCCGAAGAGCGAGTCCTTCCAGCCACCGAAGGAGTGGTAGCCCACCGGCACCGGGATCGGCACGTTGACGCCGACCATGCCCGCCTCGATCTCCAGCTGGAAGCGGCGGGCGGCGCCGCCGTCACGGGTGAAGATGGCGGTGCCGTTGCCGAACGGCGAGGCGTTCATGAGCGCCACGCCCTCCTCGTAGGTGTCCACGCGCAGCACGCACAGCACCGGGCCGAAGATCTCGTCGCGGTAGGCGTCCGAGTCCGTCTTGACGTTGTCCAGCAGCGAGAGGCCGATCCAGTGGCCGTTCTCGTTGCCCTCCACCGTGTAGCCGGTGCCGTCCAGGACCACGTCGGCGCCCTGCGCGGCCGCGCCCGTCACGTACGAGGCGACCTTGTCGCGGTGGGCGGCGGTGATCAGCGGGCCCATCTCGGAGGTCGGGTCGTTGCCGGGGCCGATCTTGATCTTCTCGGCGCGCTCGCGGATCTTGTCCACGAGGGTGTCGGCGATCGAGCCGACGGCCACGACCGCGGAGATGGCCATGCAGCGCTCGCCGGCCGAGCCGTAGGCGGCCGAGACCGCGGCGTCGGCGGCGGCGTCAAGGTCGGCGTCCGGCAGCACCAGCATGTGGTTCTTGGCGCCGCCCAGGGCCTGGACGCGCTTGCCGTTGGCGGAGGCGGTGGCGTGGATGTGGCGGGCGATCGGGGTCGACCCCACGAAGGAGACGGCCGCGACGTCGGGGTGCGCGAGGAGCGCGTCGACGGCGACCTTGTCACCGTGGACGACGTTGAGGACGCCCGCCGGCAGGCCGGCCTGGCTCGCCAGCTGCGCCAGCAGCGTGGAGGCCGAGGGGTCCTTCTCGCTCGGCTTGAGGATGAAGGTGTTGCCGCAGGCCACGGCCAGCGGGAACATCCACATCGGCACCATCGCCGGGAAGTTGAACGGGGTGATGCCCGCGACGACGCCGATCGGCTGGCGGATCGAGGAGACGTCCACGCGGCTGGACACCGAGGTGGACAGCTCGCCCTTGAGCTGCACGGTGATCCCGCAGGCCAGCTCGACGATCTCCAGGCCGCGGGCGACCTCGCCCAGCGCGTCGGAGTGCACCTTGCCGTGCTCGGCGACGATCAGCTCGGCGATCGCGTCGCGGTTGGCGTCCAGCAGGGCGCGGTAGGCGAACAGCACCTTGGTGCGGGCGGCCAGCGAGGACTGCCCCCAGGACAGGAACGCCTCCTTGGCGACCCGTACGGCCGCGTCGACCTCGTCGGCGGACGCGAGGGCGACCTGCGTGGTGACCTCGCCGGTGGCCGGGTCGGTGACCGGGCCGTAGTTGCCCGACGCGCCCTCGACGGTCTTGCCACCGATCCAGTGGTTGACGGTCTTCATGCCTAACTCCTTCACAGATGGCGACGTCGCTGCGCGGCTTGCCGGTCGTACTCTTCTCGGGCCAGGGCCGCCGACGCACGGGTCGCGGTCTCGGCCACAGGGACATCCCACCACGCCTGTGCGGGGGGCGGGCCCGACACAGTGTCGGGTGTTCGGGTCTGCACGTAGACACATGTGGGGCGGTCCGCATCCCGCGCCTCCGCGAGGGCTTTGCGCAGGTCACCGATGGTGCGGGGGCGGATGACGGCCATCCCGAGGGAGGCCGCGTTGGCCGCCAGGTCCAGCGGCAGCGGCGCACCGCCGTACGAACCGTCCTCCGCCCGGAAGCGGTAGGCGGTACCGAACCCCTCGGCGCCCACCGCCTCCGAGAGGCCGCCGATCGAGGCGTATCCGTGGTTGTCCAGGATCACCAGCCTGACCGGGATCCCCTCCTGCACGGCGGTGACGATCTCGGTCGGGTTCATCAGGTACGTCCCGTCGCCGACCAGGGCCCACACCGGCCGGCCGGGGGCGGCCAGCGCGGTGCCGATCGCGGCGGGGATCTCGTAGCCCATGCAGGAGTACCCGTATTCGACGTGGTACTGGTCCGCGGAGCGGGCCCGCCAGAGCTTGTGCAGGTCCCCGGGGAGCGAACCGGCGGCATTGATCAGGATGTCGTCACCGTCGACGAGGCCGTCCAGCAGACCCAGCACCTGTGCCTGCGTCGGGACGGAGTCCTCGTCGGGAGCCGCGTAGGCCCCTTCGACCAGCCGCTCCCACGCCCTCTTCCCTTCTTTGTACGCCGCCTCGTACGGGGGGTCCACCCGGTACCCGGCGACCTCCGCCCGGAGTTCCTCCAGGCCCGCCCGCGCATCGCAGACCAGGGGGCGGGCGGCGAGCTTGTGGGCGTCGTACGGATCGAGGTTGAGCCCGAGGAACCGCACGCCGGGGTGCTGGAAGAGCGTCGCGGAGGCGGTCGTGAAATCGGTGAGCCGGGTCCCGGCGGCGATCACCAGATCGGCTTCGCGGGCCAGCGCGTCGGCGGTGGCCGTGCCGGTGTGTCCGATCCCGCCCACGTCGGCGGGGTGGTCCCACGGCAGGGCCCCCTTGCCCGCCTGGGTGGAGGCCACCGGGATCCCGGTGGCCTCGGCGAACTCCGCCAGCGCGGCGCCCGCCGCGCTGTGCCGGATCCCGCCGCCGGCGATGATCAGCGGCCGCGCGGAGTCCCGTACGGCCCGGGCGGCTGCCGCGAGCTCGGTGCGGTCGGGCCGGGGCCGGCGTACGCCCCACACCCGCTCGGCGAAGAACTCCTCCGGCCAGTCGTACGCCTCGGCCTGTACGTCCTGCGGCAACGCGAGGGTGACGGCCCCGGTGCTCACCGGGTCGGTGAGCACCCGTACGGCTTGCAGCGCGGCGGGGATCAGGGCCTCGGGACGGGTGATCCGGTCGAAGTACCGGGACACCGGCCGCAGTGTGTCGTTGACGGAGACATCACCCGCATGAGGGACCTCCAGCTGCTGGAGGACGGGGTCGGCGGGCCGGGTCGCGAAGGCGTCCCCGGGCAGCAGGAGCACCGGGATCCGGTTGATGGTGGCGAGGGCGGCCCCGGTGACGAGGTTGGTGGCGCCCGGGCCGATGGAGGTGGTGACGGCGTGCGCGGACAGCCGCCCGCTCTGCCGCGCGTACCCGACGGCGGCGTGCACCATGGCCTGCTCGTTGCGGCCCTGCAGGAACGGCATCTCCGCGCGGCCGCTCTCCAGCAGCGCCTGGCCGATCCCGGCGACGTTCCCGTGGCCGAAGATCCCCCAGGTGGCGGCGATCAGCCGCTGCCGGTGCCCGTCGCGCTCGGTGTACTGCCGGGCGAGGAAGCGGACGAGGGCCTGCGCGACGGTGAGCCGGACGGTGCGCGGCTGCGGCTGTGCCTGCTTCGGCGTCATGCGGGGTCCTCCGCTCGGTCGTGGAAGGGCAGCCGGGGGTCGATGTCCTGGGCGGTCCAGGTGGAGCGGATCCACCCGTGGTCGGGGTGGTCCCGGATGAGCCACTCCCGGGTCGCGCCGGGTCCCGCCATGACGTTGAGGTAGTACATGTCGTGGCCGGGCGCGGCGATGGAAGGACCGTGCCAGCCGTCCGGAATGAGGACCGCGTCACCGGTCCTCACCTCGGTGAGGATGTCGGTCTTCCCCGCCGGGGACGGGCTGACACGCTGATAGCCGAGGCCGGGCGTGTCCCCGTGCGGGGCGATCTCGTAGTAGTAGATCTCCTCCAGCCGGGATTCCTCGCCGGGGTGGTGCTCGTCGTGCTTGTGGGGCGGGTACGAGGACCAGTTGCCGCCGGGGGTGAGGACCTCCACGGCGATGAGGCGGTCGCAGTCGAAGACGCCGGCGGCGGCGAAGTTGTTGACCTGACGGGAGCACTGTCCGCTGCCGCGGAGCTCTACGGGGACCCCGGCGGCGGGGCCGTACCGGGCGGGGAGGCGCTGCTCGCAGCGGGCGCCGACGAGGGCGAAGCGGCCGCCCTCGCGGGACATGATCTCGGCGTACCCGTCCCGGGGCAGGTAGGCGAAGTCGGTGGGACCGTCGAACACCCCGCGTCGCCCCCGTAGTCGGAAGTCCTGCGGTCCGCTCCCGGGGCGCTGCCCCGGACCCCGCTCCTCAAACTCCGGAGGGGCTGGACTTGGGCCGGAGTCCGCCGGGTTGTGGCCGCCGGGCCATTTCAGCCCCGCCGGCGTTTGAGGCGCGGGGTCCGGGGCGGAGCCCCGAAACGGGGGGCCCGGGGCTGCGCCCCCGGTTTCGGGAAGGGGCGGGGTGGGGGAAGGCTCCGTGCAGCGGACCTCGCAGCCGCCTGCCAAGGGGAGGACGATCCACTCCGACTCCCCGCACGCGTGCGCGTACGCCTCCCCCGGCACGAGGTCGAGGACGAGCAGCCTCGTCCAGTCCATCGCCCACTCAGACACCACCGGCACGGCCGAGCACCTCCTCGACTTCCTCCGCGAACGGCATCGCGGTCGAACAGGCCAGCCGCGAGGCCACGATCGCCCCGGCCGCGTTCGCGTAGCGGATCACCCGCTCCAACTCCCATCCCGCGAGCAGCCCGTGGCACAGGGCCCCGCCGAAGGCATCGCCCGCGCCGAGCCCGTTGACGACGGTCACCGGCACCGGCGCGGCCTCCACCGCCGTCCCGTCGCGGTGGACCGCCAGCACGCCTGCCGGGCCGCGCTTGACCACCGCCAGCCCCACCCCGGCCGCGAGCAGCGCCCGCGCGGCCGCGTACGGCTCGGTCTCGCCGGTGGCGATCGCGCACTCCTGTGCGTTGCCCACGGCCACGGTGGCGAGGGACAGCGCCCGGCGGTACCACTCCCCCGGCCCGGCCTCGGCTCCGGCCCCGGCCCCCGGTCCAGCGGTCGCGCCCTCGGGCGCCGCTCCGGCCCCGGCCCCCTCGCCGGACGGCCACAGCATCGGGCGCCAGTCCAGGTCGAACACCGTGAGCGGGCTTCTGCCTCGCGCCTCCAGCGCGGCCAGGGTGGCCGTCCGGCTCGGCTCCGCGCTGAGCCCGGTGCCGGTCATCCAGAACACCCGCGCCGCCCGCACCGCGTCGAGGTCGAGCTCGTCCGCGGCGATCTCCAGGTCCGGCGCCTTCGGGTAGCGGTAGAAGTACAGCGGGAAGTCGTCCGGCGGGAAGATCTCGCAGAAGGTGACCGGCGTCGGATAGGCCGCCACCTCCCCGGCCCACCGGTCGTCCACCCCGAACCCGCGCAGTTCCGACCGGAGATACGCGCCGAAGGGGTCCGCGCCGGTCCGGGTGATCACCGCCGTCCGCCGGCCCAGCCGGGCCGCCGCGACGGCGACGTTGGTCGGGGAACCCCCCAGGAACTTCCCGAAGGTGTCCGCCTCGCCGAGCGGTACGCCCGTCTTCAGGGGGTAGAGATCCACCCCGATCCGGCCCATCGTGATCAGGTCGAACGCCAACGGATCCGCAGCCATCACCACACCATTCCTCCCGACCGAGTGCTCCCCGTACCCAAGAGCCTCGCACCCTAAGGTGGCCGTATGACGTCCTCACCACCCGCGTTGACCCGTATCCGCGTCGGCTCGGCTCCGGACTCCTGGGGGGTCTGGTTCCCCGACGATCCCCGGCAGACCCCGTGGGAGCGGTTCCTCGACGAGGTCGCCGAAGCCGGGTACGAGTGGATCGAGCTCGGTCCCTACGGCTATCTCCCCACCGATCCCGTCCGGCTCGCCGACGAGATCGGGGCGCGCGGCCTGCGGGTCTCCGCGGGAACCGTCTTCACCGGACTCCATCACGGGCCCGCCGTGTGGGAGGACACCTGGGAGCACGTGTCGCGGATCGCGGAGCTCACCCGGGCCGTGGGCGCGGCGCACCTCGTCGTGATCCCGTCCTTCTGGCGGGACGACAAGACCGGTGAGGTGCTGGAGGACCGCACCCTCACCCCGGAGGGCTGGCGCGAACTGACCGCGCAGACCGAGCGGCTGGGGAAGCGGGTCCAGGACGAGTACGGGCTGCGGATCGTCGTCCACCCGCACGCGGACACGCACATCGACACCCCCGAGAACGTGGCGCGCTTCCTCGACGCCACCGATCCCGCGCTGGTCTCCCTCTGCCTGGACACCGGGCACTACGCGTACTGCGGCGGCGACAGCGTCCGGGCGATCGAGACGTTCGGCGAGCGGATCGGCTACCTCCACCTCAAGCAGGTCGATCCGCGGATCCTCGCCGAAGTCGTGCGGGACCAGGTTCCCTTCGGGCCGGCGGTGGCCCGCGGGGTGATGTGCGAGCCTCCTGCGGGGGTGCCCGCGCTGGAACCGGTGCTGGCGGCCGCCGAGCGGCTCGGCGTGGACCTGTTCGCCATCGTGGAGCAGGACATGTACCCGTGCCCGCCCGACCGGCCGCTGCCGATCGCCCGCCGCACCCGCGCGTACCTGCGCTCCTGCGGCGCCCGCTGAACCGGGTCCCCCGGCCGTCCCTGCCGTACGCACCCTCGTGGAGGAAACAGAACATGACCAGCACGCTCGGCATCGCCGTCATCGGTACCGGGAAGATGGGCTCCGACCACGTCCGCCGCTTCGGGCGGACGGTCGGCGGGGCCCGGGTGGTGGCCGTGGCCGACCCGGACGGGGACCGGGTCAAGGAGGTCGCGGCCGGCCTGGAGGGGGCGAGCGCGCACACCGATCCGGCGGCCGCGATAGCGGCGCCCGGGGTGGACGCCGTCCTGATCGCCTCGCCCGGGCCCGCCCATGAGGAAGCGATCCTGCACGCGCTGGAGCGGGGGCTGCCGGTGCTCTGCGAGAAGCCGCTGACCCCCGATCCGGCGGGCGCCCTGCGGATCATGGAGGCGGAGGCGCGGCTGGGCCGCCGGCTCGTCCAGGTCGGCTTCATGCGGCGCTACGACGCCGAGTACGCGCGGCTCAAGGAGCTGCTCGACGCGGGCGGCATCGGGCGGCCGCTGTTCCTGCACTGCCGGCACCGCAACGCCGCTTCGCCGTCCTTCTTCACCAGCGACATGCTGATCACCGATTCGGTGGTGCACGAGGTGGACGCGGCCCGCTGGCTGCTGGGCCAGGAGATCACGGCGGTGACCGTGCTCTCCCCGACGCCGTCCTCGGCCGCCTCGGCCGCCCGCGAGGGGCTGCGCGATCCCCGGTTCGTCCTCATGGAGACCTCCGGAGGGGCCGTGGTCGACGTGGAGATCTTCGTCAACTGCGGCTTCGGCTACCAGGTGCAGTGCGAGGCGGTGGGCGAGTCCGGCACCGCCCGGATCGGCGACGGCCACGCGATGGTCGTCCAGTCTGCGGGCCGGTGGGGCGGGGAGATCGACCAGGACTTCACGGTCCGCTTCGCCGACGCCTACGACCGCCAGCTGCGCCGCTGGGTCGCCGCGGCCGCGCTGGGCCGCGTGGACGGTCCCGACGCGTGGGACGGCTACGCGGCGGCGGCCGTCTCCGAGGCGGGCCTCACCGCGGCGCACAGTGGCGTACGGACCCCGGTCGAACTGGCCGAACGCCCCTCTCTGTACCGCTGATCCGGCCGCCCGGACCAGGGACGCGCCCACGGCCGGTCTCCGACCAACGGGGCATCATGGGGGAATGCCCGAGATACCTTCCTCCGCGATCCCGGTCGCGATGCGACTTTCCCGGTACACGAAAACGGAACAGGACGAGATCCTCGGTGGCGGCGCCGACCCGTTCGGCGTGAGCGCGGCCGGCTTGACGTGGCTGCCGAAGGAGGAACACTTCGGCGTCACCTCCGACGACCGGTTGCTGGCCCACGCGGGCCTGCTCCGGCTGCCCGTTGCGATCGGCGGCACCGAGACGGAGGTGGTGGGCGTCGGAGGAGTGGCCGTCGCCCCCGACGTGCGCGGTCGCGGACTGGCACGGCTCGTCCTCGCGGCCGCACTGCGCCACGCACGCACGATGGGCCCGCGGCACGCGCTCCTGTTCTGCCGGCCGCCGCTCGTGCCGCTGTACGAGCGCCTCGGATGGCACCTGCTCGACGAGGACGTCCACGTCGAACAACCCGGAGACCGCTTGGTCGCCATGCCGCTCCGCACCATGGTGATCCCGCTGCACGATGACGCGATCTGGCCCTCGGGGCCGGTACGGCTGTTCTCCCTCCCGATGTAGCGGGCGAGCGGGGCGTGATCGGGGATGCCGCCCGCGCCCTGTGTGCCACCTGCGTCACGGGGGTCGTCGGGGTGTCACACATGTCCGCATTACGCGGGTCTTCCGTCACAGCCGGACGACAGGCCCTCCCCTGACCTCACCCTGCGTCGTTCCCCGGGCACAACCTGAGTGATCGTCAGTGTCCACGCGCCGGTTCCCCCGACGGCCTCCCGGCCGGCCCCGCGGCGTGGACAAGGAGGTGTCGAGGATGAGCGACCGACAGCTGTGGTCGTACAAGGAGATCGCCGCTCACATCCGGGTCCAGCCGGACACGGTGCGCTCCTACCGCAAGCACGGGCTGCTGCCCGCTCCCGACCACGTGGAGGGCGGCAAGCCCTACTGGTACGCCGACACCATCCGCGCCTGGGTGGCGCGCCGGCCCGGCAACCGCGGACGCCGCGAGGACTGACGCGGCGTCCGGTCCAGGACGGGACCCTCCCGGGCCCCGTCCGCTAGCGGCTCCCTGCGGGCACGGGCGCGGGCTCGGTCTCGGGCTCGGACTGCCCGGCGGTCGGCGCCGGCTCCCCCTCGCTCAGCCCGAAGCGCTCGTGCAGTCGGCGCAGCGGCGCAGGCGCCCACCAGGTGGCCTTCCCGGTCAGCTTCATCACCGCCGGAACCAGCAGGCTGCGCACGACCATCGCGTCCATCAGCACGGCCAGGGCGATTCCCAGGCCCAGCATCTTGGTGTTGGTCACCCGCGAGCTGCCGATGGCGACCATCACCACCGCCAGGATCACGGCCGCGGCGGTGATCAGTCCACCCGTGCGGGTCAGCCCGGCGCGCACCGCGCCCTCGTGGTCCCCGGTCCGGTCGTACTCCTCCTTGATGCGGGATATGAGGAACACCCCGTAGTCCATGGAGAGTCCGAAGGCGATGCAGAACATCAGCACGGGCAGGGTGGTCTCGATGTCTCCGGTGGAGGTGAAGGACAGCAGTCCGGAGAGGTGGCCCTCCTGGAACACCCACACCACCGCCCCGAACATCGCGGTCAGGCTCAGCGCGTTGAGCAGCACCGCCTGGAGGGGTATCAGCAGGCTCCCGGTGAGCAGGAAGACCAGGAGCAGGGTGGCCAGCACCACGACGGCCAGGGCCAGGGGCAGTTTCTCGGCTATGGCGTCGCGGGCGTCGACGAGCACCGCGGCCTGTCCGGTCACCGCCCTGTCGAAGGGTGCGTCCACCGCCCTGACCAGGCCCACCAGGTCCTGAGTCTCCTGTCCGACTTCCTCGCCCTTGGTGAGCACCGAGAAGTAGGCGTATCCGGTGCCGGAGGCCGAACTCACCGGTCCTTCCACCCCCAGCACTCCGGGCAGGGCCGCCACCCGCTGCTTGTAGGCGTCGAGATCGGCGGCGCCGGAGGCTCCCTCGGTCAGCACGGTCAGTGCTCCGCCGGGGCTGCCCGGGAAGCCTTCGCGGATGTGCTGCTGCACCACGTGGGATTCGGCGGTCACCGGCAGCTGCCGGTCGTCCACGGTGCCGAACTTCACTCCGAGGAAGGGCAGTCCGAGCAGCAGCAGTCCGGCCGTGGTGGCCACGGCGAACACCGGGGCCCGGCGCATCACCAGGTCGGTCAGCCGGGCCCAGCCGCGCCCGCCTCCGGCCCGTCCCGGGTCGCTCCCGGCCGGTCCGGCCCGGCGCCACAGCCGGCGCAGGTCGAAGGAGTTGACCCGCTCGCCCAGCAGCACCAGTGCCGCGGGCAGCACGATGAGCGCGGCCGCGGCGGCGAGCAGGACGACCGCGACTCCGGCGTAGGCGAAGGAGCGCAGGAAGTACATCGGGAAGAAGAGCATGGCCGAGAGGGCGACGGCCACGGTCAGCGCCGAGAACAGGACCGTCCGCCCGGCGGTCCGCAGGGTGACTCCGACGGCCGCGACCGGGTCGCGCCCGGCGGCCAGCTCCTCGCGGAACCTCCGCACGATGAACAGGGCGTAGTCGACGGCGAGGCCGAGTCCGAGGGCGGTGGTCAGGTTCTGCGCGAAGACGGAGACGTCGGTGAACTCGGTGAGTCCGCGCAGCACGGCATTGGTTCCGATGATGGCGACGATGCCGACACCGAGGGGCAGCAGGGCCGCGATGGCGCTGCCGAAGACGAGGACGAGCAGGATGAGCGTCACGGGCAGGGCGATCAGCTCGGCGCGCAGCAGGTCCTCCTGGATGGTGGAGGTCACCTCGCGCTGGACGGCGGCGGGGCCGCCGAGGGACACCTTCAGCGGTCCGTGCTCGCCGCGGTAGCTCGGCACGATCCGGTCCAGGACGGCGTTGGCCGTCTTCTCGTCGCCGAGCACCCGGGCGGCTATCAGGGCCTGGCGGCCGTCCTCGGAGCGCAGGGTGGGCATCCCGGTCCGCCAGTACGAGCCCACGCCGGTCACCCCCGGCTCGGCGGCGAGCCGCGCCGTCAGCCGCTCGGCCTCGGCGGCGACGGCGGGGTCGTCCACCCCGGCCGCCCCGGCGGCTACGTCGACGAGCAGCAGCAGATTGGGCTGGGAGCCGGGGAACTCGCGCTCCAGCGCCTTGGTGGCATAGGTGGAGCCGGCGCCGGGGTCCTCCCAGCCCCCGCTTCCGAGCCGGTCGGCCACGCCTCCGCCCGCGAAGACGGCCAGGGCCGTGACCACGAGGGCGAGCAGCAGCGAGAGCCTCGGCCGTGTGGTGACGAACCCGGTCCACCGGCCGCCCTCCCCAGGCGACGGCGGTTTCTTGACTTGAGACATGTCTCGGTGTCCCCTTCACCGTGATTGCCAGGCCACTTAGACTGGCAAACACGAGCAGTCGCTCGCGTTTCTCAAGAATGCGAGCGACCTCTCGCGTTTGTCAATCACCCACGGGAAGCAACGGGAAGCAAGGGATTGGACATGCGGGAGACCTCTCGGACCAAAAGTCCGGACAAAGCGGGAGAACCGACCGCGGAGACCGCCGGGGCCGCGAAGGCTGCGAAGACCACGAGCGCCGCGAAGGCCGCGCCGGAAGCAGCACCGGAAGCCGCCCCCCGCCGCCGCCAGGCCCGCGGTGAGCGCCGGATCGCCCAGCTCCTGGCGGCCGCCGCCGGGGTGTTCTGCCGTACGGGTTACGCGGCGGCCAGCACCAACGCCATCGCCCGCGAGGCCGGCGTCTCCCCGGGCACGCTCTACCAGTTCTTCCCGAACAAGGAGGCCATCGCCGTAGAGCTCGGCGGACACCTCCTCCAGCGCGCCCACGAGGCGCACGGCCGGGCCTTCCTCCCCGAGAACCTGAACCGGCCGCTGCCCGAGCTGCTCGACGCCGTCCTGGATCCGGTCATCGCCTTCAACTGCGAGAACCCGGCCTTCTGGGCGCTCATGCACGGCGCCGGCATCCCCGGCATCTCCCAGGAACACGACGAGCTGCACGTCGGCATGCTGACCCGCGTCGAGGAGGTGCTGCGCGCCTGCGTCGCCCCCGCCGCCGACGGCGCCCCCGCCACCGAAGCCGAGCTCACCCACGTCGCCCACATGGTGCTCGGGATCGTCAAGACCGCGCTCGAACTGATCCTGGCCAGCGAGGGCGCGGACCGGGCCGCCTACGTCACGGAACTGAAGACCGTCCTGTTCCGCTACCTGGACCCGATGTTCACCACGCTTCCTCCTCACTGACCATCTGCCCGACACCCCCGGACCCCGGCCCGGCGGCTCCGGATCCCGCCCCGGACCCGTCACCGGATCCCGCCCGCAACCGCAGCCCCACCAGTGGGAAGACCAGGACGGACACCATCCCGGCCCCGACCAGCGCCGCGGCCTCCCCCGACCCCAGCTTTCCCTCCTGCACGCCCAGCGTGGTGATCGCCACCACCAGCGGCAGCGCCGTGGAACCGAACAGCACCAGCGCCGACCGGTCCCGGCGCCCGAGGTCCCGGGGGGCCAGGAGCCACATCGGGAGCCCGCGCACCACGAGGAAGAGCAGCAGGAACACCGGCAGCAGCAGGAGCACCCGCCCGCCCCCGAGCAGCGCGGCCAGGTCGAACTCGATCCCGGTGACCACGAAGAACAGCGGCACCAGGAAGCCGAATCCCATGGCCTCCACCTTCGACAACACGGCCTCGCTGCTCTCCGGGGCGGCCCCGTGCAGCACGAGCCGGGTGATCAGCCCGGCGGCGAAGGCGCCGAGCAGGACGTCGAGGCCGAGCACCTCGGAGAGCGCCAGGAACGCGACGAGGATCAGCACCACCAGGCGCACCGCGAACTGGCCGCTGCTGTGCAGGGTCTTGGCGATGACCCGGGCGAACCAGGGCGGCTTGGGCCGCATCGCCCAGAACACGGCGGCGGCGGTGAGCACCGCGAAGCCGATCAGCAGCGCCGCCGACTGCCCCGGCGCCCGCCCGCTCAGCAGCAGGGCCATCGCGATGATCGGCCCGAACTCGCCGACCGCACCCATCGCCATCATCACCGAGCCGAACCGGCTCTGGAGGTCCCCCGAGTCCCGCAGGACCGGCAGGATCGTGCCGAGGGCGGTGCTGGTGAGCGCGGTGCCGATGTAGACGCCCTTGTCGAACCCGCCGCCCGACAGCAGCAGTCCGATCCCGAGCCCGAGTGCGAGGGCGGCCATCCAGGCCCACACCGACCGTTTCAGGGTGTCGCCCTTGACCTGCGCGAACTGGATCTCGTAGCCGGCCAGGAAGATCAGCATCGCGAGCCCGAGCTCGCTGAGCACGTCGATGACGTCGGTGGAGTGCGCCCAGCCGAGGACGTCGGGTCCGACCAGGACGCCCAGGACGATCTCGAAGATCACCAGCGGAACGGGGAGCCAGCGCGAGACCCCGTACGCGAGAAGGGGCGCGAGCACCGCGATCGACATGATCAGGATGAGAGTGGTCCCCGTGTGCTCCATATGCGCCATTTACATATGGTTCACGCGGATTGTCCACCGCAAAAGATCTCGTCGAATGCTCGCGTCGATACCCCCTAGGGGTATAGTCTCGAAGTGTCGGGATGAACGGTGGACTCCTTACGAGCGATCCGCCGCCCCTTCCGGCCCCCCGGACACGCCCTTGAAGAGGAGAACGACATGAGCGCCGACACGGACACCCAGACCACCACCGTCTACCGGGTGACCGGCATGACCTGCGGGCACTGCGAGGGCGCGGTCACCGCCGAGCTCACCGCCCTGGCGGGCGTCAGCTCGGTCAAGGCCGTCGCCGCGACCGGCGAGGTCACCGTGGTCTCGGCCGCCCCGCTCGACGAGGCCGCCGTACGCGCCGCCGTCGACGAGGCCGGCTACGAGTTCGCCGGCCAGGCCTGAGCACCTCCTCTTCGGCAGCACCCGCTTCGGCAGTACCCGCAGCACCCCGCCGGGCCGTACCGACCAGCTCATACTGGTTCCGTACGGCCCGGCCCACCCCCTGGAGCCCGGATCATGAGCAGCAGCACAGTGCACGACGGACCCATAGCGGCGGCCGGCGCCGCCGAGCCCACCGCCGAGGTCGAGCTGACCATCGGCGGGATGACCTGCGCCTCCTGCGCGGCCCGCATCGAGAAGAAGCTGAACCGGATGGACGGGGTCACCGCGTCGGTGAACTACGCCACCGAGAAGGCCAAGGTCTCCTACGGCGCCGACGTGCAGGTCGCCGACCTCATCGCGACGGTCGTCAAGACCGGCTACACCGCCGAGGAGCCCCCGCCGCCGGTGCCCGCGCAGGTCGAGGAGGCGCAGGCCCCCGACGAGGCCCGCGACCCCGAACTGGCCGCGCTGCGCCAGCGCCTGCTGGTCTCCGTGGTGCTCTCGCTGCCCGTGGTCCTGCTCGCGATGATCCCGGCCCTCCAGTTCGACAACTGGCAGTGGCTCTCGCTGACCCTGGCCGCCCCCGTCGTCGTCTGGGGCGCGCTCCCCTTCCACAAGGCCGCCTGGACCAACGCCCGGCACGGCGCCGCCACCATGGACACCCTGGTCTCGGTCGGCACCGGGGCGGCCTTCCTCTGGTCGCTGTGGGCCCTGTTCTTCGGCCACGCCGGAATGCCCGGCATGCGGCACGGCTTCGACCTCACCATCTCCCGCACGGACGGCTCCTCGGCGATCTACCTGGAGGTGGCGGCGGGAGTCGTCAGCTTCATCCTGCTCGGCCGGTACCTGGAGGCCCGCTCGAAGCGGAAGGCCGGAGCGGCCCTCAAGGCCCTGATGCGGCTCGGCGCCAAGGACGTGGCGGTCCTGCGCGGCGGGACCGAGGTGCGCATCCCCGTGAGCGCGCTCGCGGTGGGCGACCGGTTCCTCGTCCGGCCCGGCGAGAAGATCGCCACCGACGGCACCGTCGTCGAGGGCAGCTCCGCCGTGGACGCCGCCATGCTGACCGGTGAATCCGTCCCGGTCGAGGTCACCGTGGGCGACACCGTCACCGGAGCCACCGTCAACACCTCCGGCCGGCTCGTCGTCGAGGCCACCCGCGTCGGCTCGGACACCCAGCTCGCCCGGATGGCCAAGCTGGTCGAGGACGCGCAGAACGGCAAGGCCGAGGTGCAGCGCCTCGCCGACCGGATCTCCGGGGTCTTCGTCCCGGTCGTGCTCGTCCTGGCCCTGGGCACCTGGGTCACCTGGCTGCTGATCACCGACAACCCGACGGCCGCCTTCACCGCCGCCGTGGCCGTGCTGATCATCGCCTGCCCGTGCGCCCTGGGCCTGGCCACTCCGACCGCGCTGATGGTCGGCACCGGCCGGGGCGCGCAGCTCGGCATCCTGATCAAGGGCCCCGAGGTACTGGAGTCCACCCGCCGCGTGGACACCGTCGTCCTCGACAAGACCGGCACCGTGACCACCGGCCGGATGACCCTGGCCGGCACCCACCCCGCCGAGGGCGTGGACGCCGCCGAACTGCTGCGCCTGGCCGGGTCCCTGGAGCACGCCTCCGAGCACCCGATCGCCCGGGCCATCGCGGCGGGCGCCGCGGAACTCCCCGGCGGGCTGTCGGTTCCCGAGGGCTTCGAGAACCACGGCGGCCTCGGCGTCCAGGGCGTGGTCGACGGACACGCCGTCCTGGTGGGACGCGAGAAGCTGCTCGCCGACTGGTCGATCGCGCTGCCCGCCGCCCTCGCCGAGGTCAAGGCCGCCGCCGAGGCCGAGGGTTCCACCGCCGTGCTGGTCGCCTGGGACGGAGAGGCCCGGGGCGTGCTGACCGTGGCCGACGCGGTCAAGGACACCAGCGCCGAGGCCGTGACCCGGCTGCGGGCGCTGGGGCTGACCCCGGTCCTGCTGACGGGCGACAACCAGGCCGTGGCGCAGACCGTGGCCCGCGCGGTGGGCATCGACGAGGTCATCGCCGAGGTCCTCCCGCAGGACAAGGTGGACGTCGTGCGCCGGCTGCAGGCCGAGGGCCGTACGGTCGCCATGGTCGGCGACGGGGTCAACGACGCCGCCGCGCTGGCCCAGGCCGACCTGGGCCTGGCCATGGGCACCGGCACCGACGCGGCGATCGAGGCGAGCGACCTGACCCTCGTACGGGGCGACTTGCGGGTCGCGGCCGACGCGATCCGGCTCTCGCGCCGGACCCTGGCCACCATCAAGGGCAACCTCTTCTGGGCCTTCGGCTACAACGTCGCGGCGCTGCCGCTGGCCGCCGCCGGACTGCTCAACCCGATGATCGCGGGGGCCGCGATGGCCTTCTCCTCGGTCTTCGTGGTCACCAACAGCCTGCGGCTGCGGTCCTTCCGCTAGTGATCACCCTTCACGTCTCACGCACACCACCTTCACACGAGACGCAGATCACAGGGGCCCCGACGTAACCTTCGGGCAGGCCCGTGGGTCTAATGGGGCGATGCCGAAAACGTGTTGGGACGACTACACGTTTCGTCGGCACACAGACACCCGGTCCGGGTCCCGTGGGGGGAATCCGTTCCGGGGTAAGGAAAGCGCCCCGACCTTCGACCCGTGGGGGGATCGATGGCGGGGCGCTTTTCCTGTACTGCGCGTCCTACTGGTGCTGCGAGTCCTGCGGTTACTGCGGCTCGACCCTCGGGTCAGCGGGACTCGACCGGAACGAAGTCGCGCAGGACCTCGCCGGTGTAGATCTGGCGCGGGCGGCCGATGCGGGAGCCGGGCTCCTTGATCATCTCGTGCCACTGGGCGATCCAGCCGGGCAGCCGGCCGATCGCGAAGAGCACGGTGAACATCTCGGTCGGGAAGCCCATGGCCCGGTAGATCAGGCCGGTGTAGAAGTCGACGTTCGGGTAGAGGTTGCGCTCGACGAAGTACTCGTCGGCCAGCGCGTGCTCTTCCAGCTTCAGGGCGATGTCGAGGAGCTCGTCGTCCTTGCCGAGCGCCGAGAGGACATCGTGCGCCGCCGCCTTGATGATCTTCGCCCGGGGGTCGAAGCTCTTGTAGACGCGGTGCCCGAAGCCCATCAGGCGGACGCCGTCTTCCTTGTTCTTCACCTTGCGGATGAAGGCGTCGACGTCGCCGCCGTCGTTCTTGATGCCCTCGAGCATCTCCAGAACCGACTGGTTGGCGCCACCGTGCAGCGGGCCCCACAGGGCCGAGATGCCGGCGGAGATCGAGGCGAACATGTTCGCCTGCGAGGAGCCGACCAGACGCACGGTGGAGGTCGAACAGTTCTGCTCGTGGTCCGCGTGCAGGATCAGCAGCTTGTCGAGCGCGGCGACCACGACCGGGTCCAGGTCGTACTCCTGGGCCGGCACGGAGAAGGTCATGCGCAGGAAGTTCTCGACGTAGCCGAGGTCGTTGCGCGGGTAGACCACCGGGTGGCCGACCGACTTCTTGTACGCGTACGCCGCGATCGTCGGGAGCTTGGCCAGCAGCCGGATCGTCGAGAGGTTGCGCTGCTTCTCGTCGAACGGGTTGTGGCTGTCCTGGTAGAACGTCGACAGCGCGCTGACCACGGAGGACAGCATCGCCATCGGGTGCGCGTCGCGCGGGAAGCCGTCGTAGAAACGCTTGACGTCCTCGTGCAGCAGCGTGTGCTGGGTGATCTCGTTGCGGAACGACGCGAGCTGGTCGACGGTCGGCAGCTCCCCGTTGATCAGCAGGTAGGCGACCTCGATGAAGGTCGAGCGCTCCGCCAGCTGCTCGATCGGGTAACCGCGGTAGCGCAGGATGCCCTGCTCACCGTCGAGGTAAGTAATGGCGGACTTATAGGCGGCGGTGTTTCCGTAGCCGCTGTCCAGGGTGACCAGCCCGGTCTGAGCCCTGAGCTTCGAGATGTCGAAGCCCTGGTCACCGACGGTGCTCTCGACCACCGGGTAGGTGTATTCACCGTCCGCGTACCGCAGTACTACAGAGTTGTCGCTCACGTCATCCCTCACCGACGTAGTGCCTCTTCTTCGAGGTGCCCTGACTGCCTCTACCTTCCCCCATTTGGCGCAGGTGAGTGCACTCGGGGTCGAGCTTTGGTGTTTTTGACGGCACTCAGTGCCGCCAGCGTGCACATCCTGCCCCCTCCGCAACCGTTGTAGGAACCCCAAATGATCGATCATCTAGGTGATGTTTCCCACCGGTATGCGGCCGGACAGCCTGGGCGCGACGGCCGTGTACCTCCTGCCTGCGGAAACGGTACGCACCGCCTGAGCGAGGGCTTTGCGGGACCCGACCAGGACGACCAATTTCTTCGCCCGGGTGACGGCCGTATACAGCAGGTTCCGTTGGAGCATCATCCAAGCACCGGTGGTGACCGGGATCACGACGGCCGGATATTCGCTCCCCTGGGAGCGGTGGATGGTGACGGCGTACGCGTGGGCCAGCTCGTCGAGCTCCGCGAACTCGTAGGCCACTTCCTCGTCTTCGTCCGTGCGCACCGTCAGCCGCTGTTCCTCCAGGTCAAGGCCGGTGACCACGCCGACCGTGCCGTTGAAGACCCCGTTGGCGCCCTTGTCGTAGTTGTTGCGGATCTGCGTGACCTTGTCGCCGACGCGGAAGACGCGGCCGCCGAACCGCTTCTCGGGCAGATTCGGCCGGGCCGGCGTGATGGCCTGCTGGAGCAGCGCGTTGAGGTTTCCGGCGCCGGCCGGACCGCGGTGCATGGGGGCCAGGACCTGGATGTCCCGCCTCGGGTCGAGACCGAATCTGGCCGGAATGCGACGGGCGGCGACGTCGACGGCGAGCTTTCCGGCCTCCTCGGTGTCCTCCTCGGGGAAGAGGAAGAAGTCGGGCAGCCCGTCGGTGATCGGCGGCAGGCCGGTGTTGATCCGGTGGGCGTTGGTGACCACCCCGGACTGCTGGGCCTGCCGGAAGATGGTGGTCAGCCGGACGGCCGGGACCGGCCCGCCCTCGGCGAGCAGATCGCGCAGCACCTCCCCCGCCCCGACGGAGGGCAGCTGGTCCACGTCCCCCACCAGCAGCAGGTGGGCACCCGGTGCCACGGCCTTGACCAGCTTGTTCGCCAGCAGCAGGTCGAGCATCGAGGCCTCGTCCACGACGACCAGGTCCGCATCGAGCGGCCGCTCCCGGTCGTACGCCGCGTCCCCGCCCGGTTTCAGTTCCAGGAGCCGGTGCACGGTGGAGGCCTCGGCCCCGGTGAGCTCGGCCAGCCGCTTCGCCGCCCGGCCCGTGGGGGCGGCGAGGACGACCTTGGCCTTCTTGGCCCGGGCGAGCTCCACGATCGAGCGCACGGTGAAGGACTTCCCGCAGCCCGGCCCGCCGGTGAGGACCGCGACCCGGCGGGTGAGGGCGAGCCGGACCGCGTCCCGCTGCGCGGGGGCCAGCGTGGCTCCGGTCCGGCCGGCGAGCCAGCCCAGGGCCTTGTCCCAGTCCACGTCCCGGAAGGCGGGCAGCCGGTCCTCGTCGGCGTTCAGGAGGCGGCGCACCTGACCGGCCAGGGACAGCTCGGCGCGGTGGAACGGCACCAGGTACACGGCGGTGAGGGGGTCCGGGCCGCCCTGCGGGTCCGGCACGGATTCCCGTACGACCCCTTCCGGATCGGCGGCGAGCTCGGCCAGGCAGTCGATGACCAGCCCGGTGTCCACCTGGAGCAGCTTGACCCCGTCGGCGATGAGCCGGTCCTCGGGCAGGAAGCAGTGCCCCTGGTCGGCGGACTGGGACAGGGCGTACTGGAGGCCCGCCTTGACCCGCTCCGGGCTGTCGTGCGGGATCCCGACGGCCTGCGCGATGCGGTCGGCGGTGAGGAAGCCGATGCCCCAGACGTCGGCGGCGAGCCGGTACGGCTGGTTCTTCACCACGGAGATGGAGGCGTCGGCGTACTTCTTGTAGATGCGCACCGCGATGGAGGTGGAGACGCCGACTCCCTGGAGGAAGACCATGACCTCCTTGATGGCCTTCTGTTCCTCCCAGGCGGCGCCGATGAGCTTGGTCCGCTTGGGGCCGAGGCCGGGCACTTCGATCAGCCGCTTCGGCTGCTCCTCGATGACGTCGAGGGTGTCGAGGCCGAAGTGCTCCACGATCCGGTCGGCGATCTTCGGGCCGATGCCCTTGATCAGGCCGGAGCCGAGGTAGCGGCGGATCCCCTGGATGGTCGCGGGCAGCAGCGTCGTGTAGTTCTCCACGGTGAACTGCCTGCCGTACTGGGCGTGCGAGCCCCAGCGGCCCTCCATGCGCAGCGATTCACCCGGCTGGGCCCCGAGGAGGGATCCGACGACCGTGAGCAGGTCGCCGGCGCCACGGCCGGTGTCCACCCGGGCGACCGTGTACCCGCTCTCCTCATTGGCGTAGGTGATGCGCTCCAGCACCCCCTCGACCACCGCCGGTGCCATGGCCGCGTTCGTCGTCATGGCCCGAAGCTACAGCCCGGGTGCGACAGTTCCGCCGGGCCTGTGGAAATCGCGGTGGACGGCCGAAGGCCAACCAGAGGCCAACCAAAAGGGGGTCCTGCCTTTCGGCCGGACCCCCTCACGGTTACCCCTCCCTCGTCGGACTTCCCGATCCCCCCGGATCCCCCCCGGAAGTTTCCGACGCAACGTACGACCCTCGACCCCCGTCCGTGGTTGCACGCGGATCCGGAACTTTACCTTTCCATTACCCAAGGGCGGTTCCGGGGCCATCCGAGGTGCCGCTGAATCACCACAGAAGTAGCGTTTCAGGCATGAGCGAATCTTCCTTCCAGGACGACGTGCTGACCGAACTCGGCGACGACAAGCTGACCGAGATCGCGGGCCTCCTCGGCACCGACACGAACGGCGCCCGGGACACCGTCGCGGCCACGGTCGGGGCGATGACCGGCGACCTCCAGCAGAAGGCCGACGCCGATGACGACGACGGCAACGAAGTCCGCCAGGCCTTCGCCGAGGTCACCCAGGCCCCGCTGGAAGGCGTGGCCACCCTCGGCGGCGGCCTGGGCGGCCTGCTCAGCGGCGGGATGATGGCCGGGGTGCTCGCCAAGGTGAGCAAGCCCGTGGCCAACGCGGTCTCCAAGAAGACCGGCATCCCCGCGCCGACCGTCGCCCGGGTCATCGAGATGCTGATCCCGGTCCTGCTGGCGGTCTTCGCCAAGCGTGCGGCCGGGAAGGCCGGGGGCGCGGGCGCCGGGGCGCCGTCGGCGGCGGGCGCCGAGTCCCCGATCCCGTCGCCGGGAGCGGTACCGGGAGCGGCGGGCGCGGCCCCGGGGGCCGGCGGCGGCCTCGGCGACCTGCTCGGCCAGATCCTCGGCGGCGGCAAGAAGTAGCTCGTTTCACCCGTTCGGACGAAACGGCCCCGTGCCGGGTCCGGACCGCCCTCCGGCGGTCCGGACCCTGGTCGGGTCGGCCGTCAGATCGCCGGGCGGAAGAAGAAGGTCTTGCGGCGCTCGATCCTGCCGTCGCGGACGAGGTAGGTGTCGGCGAAGGCCTCGTCCAGGACCGTGCCGTCCTTGCCGGCGCCCTGGAACCGCCCCCAGCAGGCCGCCGCGGCGAGGCCTCCGGTCACCTGGCTCACCTCGTGGGCACCCGAGGTGATGATCCGTTCGTGCTCGTAGAACCGGCGGATCCGGTCGAGACCCTCCAGTGCCGGATAGCCCGGCCGTTCGTACACGGCGTCCGGCGCGAAGACCTCGCCGAGCCGGTCCCACGAGCGGGAGTCGATCACCTGGAACAGCCGGGCCACCAGGGATTCGGCGGTCACCGGTGCGGGCGACGTCGTTGTCACGGCCTTGCTCCTTAAGGGTGTGGACGAAAAGACGGACAGACGGAAGACGAAGACGAAGACGGAGACGAGAAGGACGGACGACGGGTCACGGCCCGTCGGCGAGGGCCTTCTCCCAGGCCGTGGCCAGCCGCGAAACCCCTTCCCGGCGCTGCGCATCGTCCAGGGAGGCGAAGGACAGCCGCAGGACCCGCGAGCCGTCCTCCTCTATGCAGAAGGGCGTGCCGGGCACGATGGCCACCCCCTGCGCCAGCGCCTGCGCGTACAGCGCGTCGGAGCCGACCCGGGGGTCGGTCAGCCGGCACCAGAAGAAGAGCCCGCCGCGCGGCCGCTCGAACTCCAGCCAGGGCAGCCGCTCGCGCAGCAGGGTCTCCATGGCGCGGGCCCGGCCGCCGTACAGCGTGCGCAGGCCCGCCAGGTGGGCCGGCAGGAACTCCGGGTCCCCCAGCAGATCGGCCAGCAGGTACTGGCCGAAGGTGTTGGTCTGGAGGTCCCCGCACTGCTTGGCGGCGACCAGTTCCCCGATCAGCTCGGCCGGGGCGACCAGACCGGCCACCCGCAGCCCCGGGCAGACCGTCTTGGAGAGGCTCATCAGCCGGACCACCCGCCCGCTGTGGACGTCGGTGGACGGCAGCCGGCTCCCCTCGAAGGCCAGGTCCCCGTACGGGTCGTCCTCGACGACGAGGAAGCCGAACCGCTCGGCCAGCGCGGCCAGGTGGCGGCGCCGCTCCTCGGAGAGCACGGCTCCGGTGGGGTTGTGGAAGTGCGGTACGACGTAGACCAGCTTGGGCCGCGCCCCGGCGAGGAGGCGCTGCTCCAGTACGTCGGTGCGCATCCCGTCCGCGTCGCCGGGCACCGGCAGCAGCCGGGCGCCGGCCCGCCGGAAGACCTGTACGGCGCCCAGGTAGCTCGGGTCGTCCAGGGCCACCTCGTCGCCCTCGTCCACGAGGGTCTGCGCGACGAGGTCCAGGCCCTGCTGGCTGCCCGCGGTGACCATCACCCGGTCGGGGCCGACGGGGGCCCCGGTCGCGCTCGCCCGGGCCGCGATCACCTCGCGCATCGGGGCGATGCCGTCCGTGGGGGCGTACTGGAGCGCCCGTACGGCAGACCCGGCGAACAGCCGGTCGGTGGCCTCGGCGAGCCGGGCCACGGGGAAGCTGTCGGGGGCCGGGATCCCGCCGGCCATCGAGAGCACCCCGGGGGCCGCGGCGGCCGCCAGGATCCGGCTCACCGCGTCGGAGCGGCCCCAGCCGGTCCGGCGGGCGAGCAGGCTTGCGATGGTGCCGGGCACAGCGGCTCCGGCTTGCGGTTCGGGGCTCACCTTGCGTCCGCCTTCCGGGGCTGCGCGACGATCTGCGGCGGGAACTCCTTGAGCCGCCACACCGGGGATTTCAGGACGACCAGGACCGCGGTCAGGAAGAGCGCGGCGGTGACGAAGAGCGTTTCCCGCAGCCCGATCAGGTCGCCGAGCCAGCCGCCCAGCAGGGCGCCGAGGGGGAGCGTCCCCCAGGAGACGAACCGGTACCCGGCGTTCATCCGGCCCAGCAGTTGGTCCGGGGTCATGGACTGGCGCAGGCTGATGATGTGGATGTTGGCCATGGTGCCGCCGGCCCCGATCAGGCCGAAGGCGGCGACGAACAGGGCCAGCGAGAGGACTCCGTTGTCCGCGGGGGCCGCCGGGATGGCCGCGGGGGCCAGGCAGCACAGCAGCAGGGCCGCCAGGATGGCGTGGCCGAGCCCGATCTTCCGCTTGAGCCACTGGGCGAGCATCGAGCCGACCAGGGAACCCACCGCGCCCGTGCCCAGCAGCAGGCCGATGCCGCCGGGCGAGATGCCGAGCGTGCGGGCCGCGTAGAGCACGAAGACCGTCTGGAGGGACATCCAGCACAGGTTGTACAGCCCCGACTGGAGGGCGCAGGCCCGCAGGTGGGCGCTGTCCCAGATGATCCGGATGCCCTCGGCGATGCTGGTCCGGATCCCGGTGCGCTCCTGCTGGGGCACCGGCTCCGGCTCGACGCGCCGTACGGCGAGCAGCGTGAGCACGGAGACGAGGTACGAGATCCCGTTGATCAGCAGGGCGTAGGGGGCGGTGACCCAGCCGATGAGCAGACCGGCCAGTCCGGGCCCGCCGATCTGGGCCAGCGAACTGGTGCCCTGGAGCTTGCTGTTGCCCTCGACCAGGTGCTGCTTGCCGACCAGGGTCGGCAGGTAGGACTGGTAGGAGACGTCGAAGACCACCGTGAGGGTGCCCACGAGCAGCGCGGCGATGTACACGTGCTCGATGCGGAGCAGGTCGAGCACGGCCAGCAACGGCACCGCGCTGACCAGCAGCGCACGCCCCACATTGGCCATGATCATCAGGGGCCTGCGCCGCACCCGGTCGACCCAGACGCCGACCAGGAGGGTGACCATCAGGAACGGGGCGTAGGAGGCCGCGTTGACGAAGCCCACCTGGGAGGAGCTGGCGTCGAGCGTCAGCACCGCGGTGAGCGGCAGGGCCAGGGTCGTGACCTGGGCCCCGACCTGCGAGATCGCCTCCCCGGACCAGAACTTGAGGAACTCCGGGTCCCGCCAGAGCGTGGCGGGTGCGGCGGCGGCCGGTGCTGCGGCCGCCGTCTCCTCCACCGGCTCGGCGGCCCCGTTCCCGATGTCGGTCACTTGGCTTCCACTCCCTCTGCCGCCGGGTCGACGTGGAAGGCGCAGCCGATCTGGGCGCCGCGCAGCATGCTCACGATGCCCACGGCCGGGTCGGTGACTCCGCGGGCCAGGGTGCCGGCGTAGCGTCCGTCGACCATCAGCGTTCCGTAGGCGACGGCCATGTCCTCGCAGGTCTCGCCGTCCTCGGAGAGGAACCGCTCGGTGGTCGGCAGCAGGCGGTGCTGGAGGACGTACGGGCCGTCGACGGCCTGGCGGAGCTTGGCGACCCATTCCTTCTGGTCGGTGGTCCAGCCGGGGGTGACGCCGACGCCGCCGTAGAGCAGGGTGGGCTTGAGGACCAGGTGGTCCTTGTTGGCGATGGCGTAGGGCAGCAGGTCGATCTTCTCGCCCCCGAAGGTGACCTTCTCGTCGCGGACGAAGCGGGTCCAGGGCAGGATCCGGTCGATCAGCTCGCGCTCGGCCTCGGTGAAGACGGCGCGGTTGCGCTCGTCGCTGAGCATCGCGAGGCTGCCCTTGTTGCCGTACAGCTCGCAGTCGAGCGGGGCGAACAGTTCGACGGTGCCGGCCTCGACGGCGTCGAGCAGCGGGTTGACGAGGTCGTAGGTGCGGGGCTCGTCGGGCATTTCGCCGGGCAGGAACATCCGGTAGACCACGTCGACCTTGCGGCCCCGGTGGAGGACGTTGCCGTCCTCGTACGCGAAGTCGCCCAGGTGGCAGACGACGGTCTCGAAGCCGAGGCGCTCGAAGGCCGGTACGACGAACTCCATCCAGCACTTGGACTTCTCGAAGCCCTCGGGCCAGTCGGTGATCGCCAGCAGCGGCCGCTCGATCCCTTCGAGGGAGGGGGCCTGGCGGCGCAGCACCTCGGTGATGCGGGCGAGCGGGTCGGGGTAGACCAGGCCCTCGGTGGCCGCGAACTCGGCGAACTCGGCGTCCTGGATCAGGGCGCGGGCGAACTCGCCCATCTGCCAGCCGCCCAGCGAGGAGCCGGTGTTGAGCTCCATGACGCGGAAGCCGCCGGTCTCGCGGTACAGGTCGGCGCGGGAGAGCGGGGCGAGCTCGTCCACGGAGCCGCGCAGGACCAGGTCGGCCTGGGTGGGGGACATGCCGACGGCGGTGGCGAAGGCGCGCAGGTCGCCGCCGAAGAGCCGGGCGGGCACCGCCTTGAGCAGTTCGAAGAGGCCGTTCAGGTCGTTCTCCAGGCCCGTGACGTCGGCTTCGCTGAGGAAGACGGGGCGGTTGAGCCCCTCGCCGCCGCCGGCTCCGTAGCGGAACCACTCCACGCCGCGGACTCCGGAGACGGTCTGGCGGGCCGCGGTGCGCTCGTGGTCGAAGAAGCGGCGGGTCACGGCGTTCTCGACGCGGGCGCCGAGCCGGTGCGCGGCGACTCCGGAGACCTCGGTGCGGGAGAGGGCCTCGGCGCGGTCCAGGGCGCGGCGGGTGCCGGCCGGGGTCTCGCTGACGGCGATGAGCGCGGCGGAGCGGGGGGTCAGGCCGCGGGGCGGGAGCAGCAGCTCGTCGCCGGGCTCCACGAGGGCGACGGCCTCGGCGAGGTCCTCGACGTCCTCGGGGGCGGGCAGGACGACGCGGTCGACGGCGCCGTCGTAGGCCGGGTAGAGGAAGCGGACCTCGGCGCTGAGGGCGCGGGTCGGGGTGATGTCCGGGGTCTCCTCGAAGGCGATCCGGGCGGCGGCCAGCGGCAGGTCCACGCCGGTGGCGAGCTTGTTCAGGTGCGGGATGAGGTCGCCGCCGAGGCGGCCGTTGAGCTCGATCAGGCGGGGGCCGTTCGCGGCGACGCGCAGCTCGGTGTGGGTGACGCCGTAGTCGACTCCGGCGGCGCGGTGCGAGTCCTGGACCAGCTGGGTGACGGCGTCGGCCCAGGGCTCGTGGCGCCAGTCGGTGACCAGGTGCCCGACCTCCTCGAAGTACGGGTGGGCGCCGAGGCGCTTGCGGGCCACGCAGACGGGGGTGGCCACACCGTCCACGACGACGCTGTCCACGCTCAGTTCGGGGCCCTCGATGAACTCCTCGATCAGGACCGAGGCGGTGGTGCCGGCGCCGCGCAGCCGGCTGGTGGAGGCGAGCCGGAAGGCCCGGCGCAGGCCGTCCACGTCGCGGGCCATCATCACGCCGAAGCTGCCGCCGAGGGTGCGGGGCTTGACGACGACGGGGAAGCCGATGGACTCGGCGGCGGCGACGGCCTCTTCCTCGGTGGTGGCCGGGATGTAGCGGACGGCGGCCATGCCGGCCGCTTCCAGGGCCTGGCGGGTGGCGTACTTGTCGCGGCAGATCTTGGCGGCGGCCGGGTCCATGGCCCGCATGCCGAGCTTCTTGGCGACCGAGGACACGGCGACGAGCGACCACTCGTCCCAGGTGACGATCGCGGCGTCGGCGACCTCGCCGCGCAGGTCGGCGACCGGGGCGTAGAGCTTGGCGGCGTCCGTGGTGTCGGCGATCCGGTGGGTCTCCACGTAACGGGCCTGCCAGGTGGGGGCCTCCGGCGCGACGAGGGTGACCTCGTAGTGCTGGGCGAGGGAGGCCAGGGCGTACTCCCGGTACTGCTGTATGCGGCTGCCTACGAGGATGACGCGCTGGCGTTCGGAGGTCATGACGACCACGGTGGGTTCCTTTCCGATGCGGGGCGTGGAGCGGGTTCGCCCCGAAGAACAGGGGTGCGAGAGGGGTACGGCAGGTTCGGTGGGGGGTGGGGCGGGTCAGCCCCCGTCGGCGGACGGGGCGCCGACCGGGACGCAGGTCAGCCGGAAGGAGTTCGCGGACTCGGTGATGGCGGCCTCGACGTCCCGGGTGGTGGCGCCGCGGAAGCGGAAGCGGGTGCCGACGTGCTCGTAGCCGCTGATCGCGGGGGCGGTGGAGCCGACCGGGGTGTGCTTGACGGCGTACGGGAGCCGGCCGGGCGCGGGTTCCCGTACCCAGCCGGCCGCTTCGACCCGGCAGGGGGCGGGGACCGGCAGCGGGAGCAGCAGGTAGCCGCCGACCTCGCCGGTCTTGAGCGGCGGCAGGACCGGGGTCAGGCCGAGCTGGATGTCCACGGCGGCGGCCATCAGGTCGACGCCGTGGACGTCGCGCCAGGTGAAGGGGATCTCCCCGCCGCCCACCCGGGCCCCGCACTCCAGGAAGACCAGGGCGGGTCCGCCGCCCGGCGCCGGGGTGACGAAGGCCTCCAGGTGGAAGACCCAGGGCTGGGAGCCGCCGAGGGCGGGGCCGACCGCGGCGGCGAAGGCCTCGACCGCCTCCAGGAGTGCGGGGTCGTCCTCCTCGACGGAGCCGAGCCAGGTGCCCTGGGTGAAGTCGGCGCAGGTGCCGCCCACGTAGCGCGAGACGGTCCAGCTGCCGAGGGAATCGCCTTCCCACAGGCCGTCGATGTGCAGGATCGGCCCGTCCACGTAGCTCTGGACGAGGTGCGGTTCGGCGGCCAGGGCGGCGGCCAGGTCGCCGGCCGGCCCGCTCAGCGCGGCCAGTTCGGCGGCGGAGTCGATCTGGACCACGCCCCGGCTGGCGGTGCCGCGGTGCGGTTTGACGACCAGCGGCCAGCCGTGGGCCTCGCCGAAGGCGAGTACGGCGGCCGGATCGGGCGCGGGGGCGAAGGCGGGGACCGGCAGTCCGGCGGCCTCGGCCGTGCGGCACATGGTCAGCTTGTCGCGGAACACGGCCAGTTCGGCGGTGTGCTGGCCGGGGATCGCGAACTCCTCGCGGATCAGCGCGGCCGTGTCCAGGTCCCCCTCGTTGAGGGCGATCAGCCGCGCCGGGGCGCCGAAGCGGGCCACGAGCCCGGTGACGGCCGCGCGGACGGCGGGCAGGTCGTCGGTCAGGGCGACGATGGTGACCGCGGCGGCGGTCGGGGGTAACGAGGCGCGGCCGAGCTCGGTGCTCACGTAGGTGACGTGGGCGGCGCCGTGGTCGATGTAGTCGGCGTAGTGCGCGTGGGTGTCCCGCCAGCGGTGCAGGACGATGATGTGCGGCCGGTCGGTGCTCATGCCGCCTCGCCCCCCTCGCCCGCGTCGGCCGCGCCGTCGGCGGCGGGGGCGGGGGCGAGCCAGGGCAGTGCCGCCGTGGCCATCGTGCGGACGCCGATGGAGAGGGCGGGTCCGGCGACGGGCGCGAAGGTGGAGGAGTGGTTCTGCGGGAGCTCGTCCAGCTTGCCGGCCGCGAAGGCCTCGCCGAAGGCCTGCGGGTCGAGGCCGCCGTAGAACCAGTACACCGAGGGGACTTGGGCGGCGGAGGCGAGGAGCCCGAAGTCCTCGCTGGCGGTGGTCGGGCCCATCGTCATGACGGCGCCGTCCCCGAAGTGCTCGCGGTGGGCGTCGGCCACCCGCTCGGCGGCCGCGGTGTCGTTGACGGTCATCGGCAGGTGGTAGACGGAGGTGATCTCCGGGTCGGCGGTCGCTCCCGCGGCGGCCGATTCGGCGCGCGCGAGCCGCTCGACGGCCGCCAGGACCTTCTCGCGGACCGGGGCGGAGCTGGTGCGCACGTTGATGCCGAGCTCGGCCGTGTCGGGTATGACCGCGGCGGTGGTGCCGGCGTGCAGTTTGCCGACGGTGACCACCACCGGTTCCTGGGCGGCGATCTCGCGGGAGACCACGGTCTGGAGCCGCAGCACGAGCGAGGCCGCCATCACCACGGGGTCGACGGCCGCCTCGGGCTTGGAGCCGTGGCCGCCGCGCCCGAAGAGCTTGACGGTGATCGAGTCGGTGGCGCCCATGACCACGCCGGGCAGGGTCGCGATGAGCCCGGCCGGGCCGGGGCCCACGTGCGAGCCGAGGATCACGTCGGGGCGCGGGAAGCGCTCGAAGAGGCCGTCCTCGACCATCTCGCGGGCTCCGTAGCCGCTCTCCTCCCCCGGCTGGAAGACGGCGACGACGGTGCCGCGCCAGGCCTCGCGGTTACGGGCGAACAGGGCGCAGGACCCGATCAGCGCGGCCACGTGCAGGTCGTGGCCGCAGGCGTGCATCACCGGGACCTCGACGCCCGATTCGTCGGTGGCGGTCTCGGTGCTCGCGTAGGGCAGTCCGGTGGCCTCCTTGACGGGCAGCGCGTCCATGTCGGCGCGCAGCATGGCCACGGGTCCTTCGCCGTTGCGCAGGACGGCGACGACGCCGGTGCGGCCGACGCCGGTGGTGATCTCCCAGCCGCCCTGGGCTGCGAGGCGCTCGGCGACCAGGGCTGCCGTCCGCTTTTCCTGGAAGGCGAGTTCGGGGTGGGTGTGCAGCTCGCGGTAGTCCGCCTCCAGGGCCGGCATCAGCGAGTCGAGTCCTTCGAGCAGTGCAGTCATGACGTCCTTCTCAGGCATGAGGGGTTACGGACACGGGGTGTTCGCGACCGGTGTGTTCTCGACCGGGGTGTTCGCCACCGGGGTGCTCCTGTACGGCCCACGAGGCGGCCAGCGCCACCGCGGCGGTCAGCGCGGGCCACCACGGCAGCCAGGCGTTGTGGCCGGCCGACCTCAGGAGTTCCGCGAGCATCGGGAACGTGCCGCCGAAGAGGCTGATCGCGGCCGCGGTGGGCAGCCCGACGGCGACGGCGCGCACGGCGGGCGGGAACAGCTGCCCCGCGAAGACGTTGCTCACCGCGAGCGGGAGGCCCAGCAGGAAGAGCAGGACCACGGTGACGACGGGGACGGGGACCCGTCCGGCGTTCATGGCCAGCAGCAGCGGCACGCTGCCCAGGGCGAGCCCGGCGAAGCCCAGGCGCAGCACGGGCAGGGCGCCGAACCGGTCGGCGGCCTTGCCGCCGCCGAGCATGGCCGCGAGCAGCGCCACCATGCCGAGGAGCAGTGCGGCGGAGGTCTCCTCCTTGGTGGCGGCTCCGGCGCTCTCGGCGTACGAGGGGAAGTCGACGGTGACGAAGTAGAAGGCGGTGGTGGCCCCTGAGGTGATGGCGAACACCACGGCGAGCCGCCCGAGATGGGCCCGCAGCACCGGCCAGGGGCTGGGCGCCTTCACCACCGGCGCCCCCGCCTCCAGCCCCGCCGCCTCCAGCCCCGCCGCTCCCGCGGGCGAGGCCGCTCCCTGCGCGGCCTTGCCCACGGCGGCCGTGAAGACCGCGCTCTCCGCCGCGCCGCGCCGGATCCACAGGGCGGTCAGCCCGAGCAGTCCGCCGAAGACGAAGCCGTAGCGCCAGGCGCCGTCCTCGACCCCGCTCTCCCCGAAGACCCCGAGCAGGACGTTCATGACGATGAAGGAGAGCGCGCTGCCCAGCACCACGCCCCCGTAGGAGACGGCGCTGTAGAAGTAGCGGCGGCCGGCCGGCGCGGTCTCGGTGACGTACGCGGCCACGCTCGGGTTCTCCGCCCCGACCGACAGCCCCTGCACCAGCCGGGCCCCGACCACCAGGAGCGGAGCCGCCAGGCCGATGGAGGCGTAGCCGGGGACGGCGGCCAGGAACAGGGAGCCTGCGGCGATCAGGCCGACGGTGAGGGTCAGTCCGTAGCGCCGGCCGCGGGTGTCGGTGAGGCGGCCGATGAGCACGCTGCCCAGCGGCCGGACCAGGAAGCCGAGGGCGAAGCCGAGGTAGGCGGCGATGAGCTTGGCGGTGGGCGAGGTGCCGGGGAACAGCGCCTCGGCGAAGTAGGGGGCGAGGATGCCGTAGATGGTCCAGTCGTAGGCCTCGACGACCGATCCGACGGTGGCGGCGGCCAGTTCCCTGCGGGGGCGCCGGGCCGGTGCCGGTGCGGCGGCGACCGCCGCCACACCGGCCTCCGAGAGGCCCGCTCGGTCAGTACTGGTCATCTGTGACTCCGTAGACCCTGATCAATGAGGTGTCCTGCCCGGGGAAGGGCACGGCGTGCAGTCGGACCCCGGTCGCCGGGAGGGCGTCCAGGCCGGTCAGGCCCGTGAGGGCGGGCAGGCCTGCGGCGGCGAGCGCCGCCGCCACCGGCCCGTTGCCCTCGCGGCTGTCGGTGGCGACGAGGAGTGCGCCCTGCCCGGCGAGCAGGTCCACGGCGTCCTCGGTGAGGTACGGGCCGGCCGCGCGGCCGGTCTGCACGACCACGGCGTGCCCGGCGAGGTCGAAGGGCGCCAGCGCCAGCCGGTCGGCGACGGGCTGGCCGGCTCCGAGGAGCCGGACCAGGACCACGGGAAGGTCCACCAGGCCGGCCAGGCCCGGTGCGGCGCCGCCCGGGCCCGTCGGCCAGGCGGCCCGGGTCGCGGGGCCGGTCAGGTCCGTCGTGGTGCGGCCCGAACCGGCGGCACCGGTGTTCCGGGAGCCCTTGTGCGGCTCCTGGAGCAGCTCCCGGCGGGTGATCTTCGTACTGCCGACCATCAGCAGTCCGAGGTGGCGGACGATCAGTTCGCCCAGTTCCCCGTCGGCGATGTCGTCGCCGGGGATGTCCAGGCGGAACCCCTGCATCTGCAGGGCGCCTCCGTTGCTGAAGACGACCTCCGCGTCGAAGTCGACCCGCCACTCACCGCTGTTGTTCGTTCCCGTGGCCATGGCCATGTTCGTTGTCCCTACTCTTCGTGGATCCGAGCTCTGTCAGGCGCAGTCGATCAGAGCTTTCTCCAGCGCCGCCGCCATCTCGTGGATCTCCTCGTCGGTGATCACCAGTGGCGGGAGCAGCCGGAGCACGGCGCCGTGCCGGCCGCCGCTCTCCAGCAGCAGCCCGTGGTCCAGGCAGGCGCGCTTGATGCGCTTGGCCCGGGCCCCGTCGGCGGGCAGCGAACCGAGCGGGTCGGCCGGGCCCGTGGGGTCCACGATCTCGATGCCCCACATCAGTCCCCGGCCGCGGACCTGGCCGATCTCGGGGTGGCCGGCGGCCAGCCGGCCGAGCAGGCCGGCGATCAGCTCACCCTTGGCGGCCGCCTTCTCGATGAGTCCCTCGGACTCCGTGACCCGCATGGCGGCGAGTCCCGCGACCAGGGCGATCTGGTTGCCGCGGAAGGTGCCCGCGTGGGCTCCGGGCGTCCAGGCGTCGTACTTGCCGTGGTAGAGCAGCAGCGAGAGCGGGAAGCCGCCGCCGGCCGCCTTGGACACGAGGACGGCGTCCGGCTCGATCCCGGACTCCTCGAAGGCCCACATGGTGCCGGTGCGTCCGAAGCCGGCCTGGATCTCGTCCAGGACCAGCGGGATGTCCAGCCGGGCGGTGATCTCCCGCAGCCCGCGCAGCCAGGCGGCCGGCGCCGGGATCACCCCGCCCTCGCCCTGGACCGCTTCGACGAAGACCGCGGCGGGTTTGGTGATGCCGCTCTCCGGGTCGGTGAGCAGCCGCTCGATGTAGGTCAGGCCGGCCCGGATGCCCGCCTCACCGCCGATGCCGAAGGGGCAGCGGTAGTCGTAGGGGTAGGGGAGGTGGTGGACGTCCGGCATGAGGGAGGGCACGGACTCCTTGGCGCCCAGGTTGCCGGTGAGGGCGAGGGCGCCCGCGGTCATCCCGTGGTAGGCCCCGTGGAAGGAGATCACCGTCCGGCGGCCGGTGGCGATCTTGAAGAGCTTGATGGCGGCTTCGGTGGCGTCGGTGCCCGCCGGTCCGCAGAACTGCGTCTTGAAGGTGTCCGCCATGGTGCCCGGCAGCTTGGCGTACAGCGCCCGCAGGTACTCGTACTTGGCCGGGGTGGTCAGGTCCAGTGCCTGCTGGACCTGACCGGAGGTGAGGTACTCCCCCACCGCGGACAGGACGTCCGGGTGGTTGTGCCCCAGGGCGAGGGTGCCCGCCGCGGCGAGGCAGTCCAGGTACTCGCGGCCGTGCCCGTCGCGGATGCGTGCGCCGTGTCCTTCGGCGAGGAGCTTGCCGAAGGCGTTGGCGTAGGTCCGGGCGCCCGATTCGCGCGCCTCGACGAAGGTGTACATCTCGTCCGGCGTGAGGGTGGTCACGTCGTCACTTCCTCAGGTGTGAGCGGGCGTCGGCGACCATGACCTGACCGAGGGCGATGCCTCCGTCATTGGTCGGAACGAGCCGGTGGACATAGGTGTCGAAACCGTCGGCGGTCAGCCCGGTCAGACAGTTGAGCAGCAGGAACTCGTTGAGGAACACGCCTCCGGAGAGGGCGACCTGGTTGACCCCGGTCTCCTCCCGCAGGGCCTTGCAGCGCTCGCGGACCATGTCGACGACGGCCGTGTGGAACCGGCGGCTGATCCGGTCCACGGGCAGTCCGGCGGCGATGTCCCCGGCCATGGCCCGGATCACGGGCCGCGGGTCCACCTCGGTCAGCCCGTCCGCCTCGTAGGACCCGAAGCGGTACGAGGCCTGCGGCTCGCGGGTGGCGTCGCGGTCGAGCAGGCCCTCCAGCTCGATCGGGCCCTGGGCCTCGTACTCGGCCTTGGCGCAGACCCCGGCGAGGGCGGCGGCCCCGTCGAAGAGGCGGCCCATGCTGGAGGTGGGCGGGGAGTTGATCCCGCGGGCCGCCATCGTCGCGAAGACCTGGCGGCGCTGCCCGTCGAGGGCGGCGAGTGCGGGGAAGCCCGCCAGGGCCCGGTCCGCGTCCCCGTCGAAGGCGTCCAGGGCCAGTGCGTACCCGGTGCGGATGGGTTCGCGCACCGCCTGGTCGCCGCCGATCAGCGGCAGCCGGCGCATCCGGCCGACCCGGCGGTAGGAGGCGAAGTCCCCGAGGAGGAACTCCCCGCCCCACACCGTGCCGTCCTCGCCGTAGCCGAAGCCGTCGAAGATCACGCCGAGGGTGGTGCCGCTCACGTGGTTCTCCGCCATGCAGGAGGCCATGTGGGCGTGGTGGTGCTGGACTTCCACGGTGGGCAGCGCCGGGCCGGTGCCGTCGTCGTCCAGGGCGGCCCGGGTGGAGCGGAACTGCGGGTGCATGTCGTGCGCCGTGACCTCCGGCTTGAGCGCGTACAGCTGCGCCAGGTGCCGGGCGGTGCGGTGGTGCGCGGCGAAGGTCTCGTCGTTCTTGAGGTCGCCGATGTGCTGGCTGAGGAAGACCTGGGAGCCGTTGGTGAGGGCGACGGTCGTCTTCAGTTCGGCGCCGAGGGCGACCACGGGGGCCACCTCGCGGCCGACGTCCACCGGGTAGGGGGCGTAGCCGCGGGCCCGCCGGATGAACTGGAGCAGCGGCTGGTCGAGTTCGGGGTGGTCGGAGAGGCGGACCACCGAGTCGTCGACGCGGATCTCGATGTCGCGGTCGTGGTAGAGGATCACGTCCGCGATCTCGAAGAGCTGCTCCAGGGCCTCCTCGTTGCGGTAGGCGATGGGGTAGCCGGAGATGTTGCCGCTGGTGGCGACGAGCGCTTCGAGGCCGGGCTCGTCCAGCAGCAGGTGGTGGTGGGGTGCCGAGGGCAGCATGATCCCCAGGTTGGGGTTGCGCGGGGCCACGGACTCCGGGAGGGAGCCCGCACGCTTGCGGGCCAGCAGGATGGGCCGGGCCGGCGAGCGCAGGACGTCGATCTCCGCCTCGGAGAGGTCCACCAGGCTCTGCGCCGTGGCGAGATCGCGGACCATCACCGCGAACGGCTTGGAGTCACGGCGCTTGCGGCTGCGCAGCAGGGCCACGGCCTCCGCGTTCGTCGCGTCCACCACGAGGTGGAAGCCGCCGACGCTCTTCATGGCCGCGATCCCGCCGTCGGCCAGCACCCGGGCGGCCCGCAGGAGGGCCTCGTCCCCTTCGGCCGTGCCCCCCTCGCGGTCCTGGAGCAGCAGCCGGGGGCCGCAGTCCGGGCAGGCGTTGGGCTGCGCGTGGTAGCGCCGGTCCATCGGGTCCTCGTACTCGGCCTTGCAGTCCGCACACATGGTGAAGGTGGCCATGGTGGTCATCGGACGGTCGTACGGCAGGTCCTGGATGATGGAGTACCGGGGCCCGCAGTTGGTGCAGTTGATGAAGGGGTAGCGGTGCCGGCGGTCCTTCGGGTCGCGAAGTTCCGCCTGGCAGTCGCCGCATACGTGGGTGTCCGCCGGGAGCAGCGCGGACCGGGCTCCGGTGTGCTCGCTGTGCACGATGGTGAACGGGCCCGCGGGCACGGTGCCGCGGTCCAGTCCCCGGGTCGGCCGGACCTCGTCCACCCGGGCGAGCTCGGGGGCGCGGCCGCTGAGGCCCGCCGCGAACTCCTCCAGGGCGGCGACCGGTCCGGACGCCTCCACCAGCACGCCTTCGGGGTCGTTGCGAACCCAGCCGGAGAGGCCGAGTTCACGGGCCAGCTTGTAGACGAACGGCCGGTAGCCGACGCCCTGGACCACGCCGGTGACGCGGATGCGCCACTCGTCGATGATGGTCCTGTCGGGCCGTTCCGTGACGGTCTGCTCGGTGCTGCTCATGGCGGTCTCCTCGGTCCCTTTCTCAGCAGAGCCGGGGGAGTTCGGCGCCGAGGAGTTCCTCCAGCTGGGTCTCGCGACCGTCCGCGTCGCGCAGCAGCACCAGGCCCTCGGTGTCCTCGGAGATCTCGCCGATGGTCACCGCGTCCTTGCCGTAGGGCTGGGAGCGCAGGGCCGCCAGTACCTCGGCCTCGGCCGCCGGGTCCACGAAGAGCGCCAGGCAACCCTCGTTGGCGCAGTGCAGCGGGTTGATCCCGAGCATGTCGGCGGCCATGGCCGTCTCGTGCTGGATGGGCAGGTCGTCCTGGGTGACGCGGATGGTGCGGCCGAGCTTGCCGGCGTACTCGTGGAGCACGGCCGTCAGGCCGCCGCGGGTGACGTCGCGCATCGAGCGGACGGCGCCGGGCACCGTGTTCGACAGGACCGTGTCGACGAGGCCGTTGAGCGGGGCGCAGTCGCTGTCCACGCGCTGCTCGAAGCCGAGCCCCTCGCGGATGGAGAGCAGGTGCACCGTGTGGTTGCCGATGGGCCCGCTGAGGATCACCTTGTCGCCGGGGCGCACGTCGGTCATGGTGAGCGGCTCGCGCTCGAAGACCCCGACGCCCGCGGTGTTCAGGTAGATCTGGTCGGCCTCGCCCTTGCGGACCACCTTGGTGTCGCCGCCGACGATCTGTACGCCGGCCTCGCGGGCGGTGTCGCGGATCGACTCCAGGGCCTGGACCAGCTTGGCGATGGGGAGCCCGGTCTCCAGGATCATCCCGAGGGTGAGGTACTTGGGCCGGGCGCCGGCCACGGCCAGGTCGTTGACCGTGCCGCAGACCGCGATCTTGCCGATGTCCCCGTTGCCGAAGAACGGCGGGTCGACCACGAAGGAGTCGGTGGTCATCGCGATGCGGTCGCCCTCGATCTTGAGGATCGCACTGTCTTCCATGATGCCGATGTAGACGTCGCCGAGGGTCGAGGCGATCACCTGGAGCAGGTCCTGGCTGAGCTTCGCGCCGGTGCCGTGGTCGAGGACGATGAATTCGGTGGGATCCACGCTCGTGGTCATGCCGGTTCGTTCCTTTCAGGGGTGGGGCCGGAACGGGTCGTTGCGGGGAGGGGCGTGGTCACGGGGTCTTGATGTTCTTGCGGGGCAGCCCGCCCTCGGCGTCCAGGACGCGGATGACCTCGGCGGAGTCGGTCACCGTGGCGCAGTAGCCCTCCAGCCAGTCCAGGGCGCGCTGCTTGTCGTCCAGGCGGGCCGAGACGACGCAGTCGGAGGGGACCCAGATGTTGTAGCCGCGGAAGAAGGCGTCGGCGGCGGTGGTCTGGACGCATATCTGCGTCTGCATGCCGGTGATCAGCACGGTGTCCACGCCGAGGGCCTGGAGGCGGTCGTGCAGGTCGGTCTCGTAGAAGCCCGAGTCCTTGCTCTTCTCCATGACGACGTCCTCGGGGGCCAGGAAGGCCTCGATGATGTCGGCGCCGTGGGTGCCGCGCTGGACCGGGAGGTAGCCGTCGTAGCGCTCGGCGTTCGGGTCGTCCGGGTCGTTGACGAGCTGCAGGTGGAAGATGTGGTGGCCGCGGCTGCGCATCTCGTCGAGGAAGCCGGTGAAGTGCGGGGTCGCGGCCTCGACGGCGGCGACGCGCTCCGGGTTCTTCTCGACCAGTTCGTACTGGAGGTCGTTGGTCAGGACGGCGATCTTGGACATGGCTGTGCCCTTCGGTGGAGTGGTGTGGTCCCGGGGCCCGTCCGGCGCACGTCGAAGTGCGCCCCGGCGGGCGGTGGGTGGGAGGGGGAAGCTGCGCACCGGCCGGTCGGCCGCGAGGGGCCGTGGCGCACGGGCGGATCGGCCCGGCGGGTGTACGGCGTGCTCGGTGCGGGGGCCTGCGCGGCCCGGGGGCGGCGCGGCGGTCAGGAGGGGCGCGGATGCGGGTGCGCGGGACGTACCTCAGGCGTGGGGCGCGTACGGCGTGCTCCGCGTACGGCCTACGGGTACGGAGATCAGAGGGAGGTCAGACCGTCGGCTCGTCAGCTCGCGACCGCGACGCGGTCGGATTCGAGCTCGTGCAGCCAGGTGCCGGTGGCCTCGAAGTGGGCCGTGATGTCGGCGAGCCGGGCGTGCATGTAGAAGCCGGTGACGGGGCGGCCGTCGGCGCGGGCGTAGTCGGGCAGCCGGCCGTACTCGCTGAAGCCCAGGCGCTGCCAGAGCGCGGAGGGGCCGTCGTCGCGGACTTCGAGCGTGATGACGTCGCAGCCCATCTCGCCGACCTTGCGCAGGGCCTCGGCCCAGCCTTCGAGCAGGAACTGCCCGCGGTAGTCGGGGGCGACGACGCAGCGGCGCATCTCGACGATGTGGCGGCGGGCCGGCAGCGGGGCCCGGGCAAGGGTCACCATGCCGACGATCTGACCTTCGTCGGTACGGACGTGGAGGAGGTCCACGGCGCCCTTCTTCAGGTCGGCCTCGAAGGCCCGCATCAGCGGGAGGCCCTTCTCCAGTCCCACGGGTTCGTAGAAACCGAGGGTCTTCTCCTTGACCGCTACGGCGTCCATCAGTTCGATCATTTCGCGCATGTCCTGTTCGGACAGTTCGCGAGGCCATGAGTAGTGCATCGTCTTCCTTGGTGAGTAGACGGTGGAGCAGCCGGACCCCGGACATCGCGGCGCCGCCCCCGTGGGGGCTGCGCGGCACATCTGGAACGCAATGCCCGGGATCGCCGGACTGCGGGAGTGTCGGCCCTTCGGCCCTTCGGAACACCGGCGCTTCGGAGCGCCGGCCCTTCAGGGCGTCGCCGGCAGGTGTGGGCCGGTCGGTCAGACCGAAGCGGTGGCCTTCGTCTGCAGGTTGGTCTGGACGGCGGCGGCCGGTGCGGCCTGGGTCAGCAGCGAGGCGTCCGCGCCGGCACCGAGCACGGTGGCCGCGTAGACCTCGACGAAGTAGGACACGAACAGCGAGTTGATCTTGATGAGGTGCTCGACGAAGCGCTCCTCGTCGGCCTCGTCCTTGATGATGCGCATGATCAGGTTCCAGACCATGTCGACGTGGTCGTCATCGTCGTCGAGGGCCAGGTGGGCGCGGGCGCCCTTCGTCTTGTCGGCGCCGACGTGCTGCTCCATGATGTCCAGCCAGTCGGGCTGCGTCTTGCCCGCGATGTACTCCAGGTAGAACCCGCTGATCATCGCGGCCAGCGGACCCTCCGTGGCCATCGTGTAGTAGAAGTAGCCGTTGAGCAGCTCGGTGGCGAAGGTCGGACGGATCGCGTAGATCTCCTCGTCCGTCATGCCGACCTTGTGCAGGTCGCCGGCGAACATGCGGTCGTGGCGGCCCTCCTCCGCGCCGTACAGGCCCCACTCCTTGCAGAGCTGCGGGTCCCGGGTGGCCCAGTAGTTGGCGATGAGCGGGTCGACGGCACGCTTGAGGCCGATCCGGATCATCGTCTCGACGTTGTGCCGCTTGTACAGCTCGAGGTCGAACTTCTCCTTGTCGAGCATCCCGTCGGCGCCCGCGCTGCGCTCGTAGAAGTCCCGCTCGAACTTCAGCAGGAGCTCGTCGACGCGCTTGCGGAACTCAGGGCGCTGCAGGTTGGAGTACGTGTTGTACGACTTACTACGAGGCATCTCATCCCCAGCCGAGATCGTTGACTACCTGACCCGGACCAGTGGCGGCGGCGATGTTCGCCGCACCACTCGTCGACGGGGCGAGGAAGACGGTCACCGCGAAAGTTGCCGCAATGGCGATGAGGAAACTCGCTATACGTGGCATGCTTGCCTGCCCCTCAAGATGTCTTGCGGTCCGGATCAGCTTCGGCCTCATCCTGTCCGTTCGACGACATCCGGAGCCATCCCTTTCTGGGATCATGTTGCCGCTGGCGAAAACATGACAGGGGGATGAATTGAACTCAATCAGACAAGTCCATCCTTTTACAGTGCCCCGGCTCACCCACGCCGGGGACCGTCTCTACCGGTTCGTCACCCGAACACCGGGTACAACGCGCGAAACAGCCGCCCTGGCTCTGGACATGAGCGTCACCGAGGTGCAAGAAGCGGCGGACGCGCTCGACGATCTGGGGCTGCTCAGCACCTGCCCCGTGACGGGCATCTACACCCCGTACCCCGTGGAGCACGCACGCATCAAGGTCCTCCACCCGGCACAGCACAGCCTGAACGAGAGTCAGTCCTTCCTCGATCAACTGCGCGGAGAATTAGATGAGTTGACGATGAGAACGGCGGACGTCCAGAACGACACCTCGCTGGAGGTCGTGCCAGGCCTGGGCGACGTGCGCAAGCTCATCGCCGGGCTCGCGGACGGCTGCCGCACCGAGGTGCTCACCTCCCAGCCCGGCGGCGCACGGGACGAGGAGGTGCTCTCCGAGAGCCTGGAGCGGACCGAGCGCCTGCTGGGGCGGGGGGTGCACATGCGGACCCTCTACCAGCACACGGCCCGGTTCAGCCCGGCCACGGCCTCCTTCGTGGGGCGGGTGACCCCGCTCGGCGCGGAAGTCTGCACGCTCGCCGGCGGTTTTCCGCGCTGCATCATCTTCGACAAGGAAGTGGCGATCATCCCGCTCTCGGACGGATCGCACGGGGCGGCGGTATCGAGAAATAGCCACCTTGTCTCATTCCTTTCGGAGGCCTTCGAGCGCGCCTGGAGCGGAGCCGAGAAATTCACCTCGGAAAACGACCGACCGGCCCGTGCCGCGATTACCTCCGACATTCAGCAGACCATCGTCTCGCTGCTCATTCAGGGCGAATCGGACAACAGAATAGCCCACGTGGTCGGTATTTCTTTGCGCAATTGTCAACGCCACATTGCGAACATCATGAAGAGCATCGGCGCCCGCAACCGTCTCCACGCCGGATACCTGCTGGCGAAGGAACCCTTCAACGGCGGCTGACCTGCCGACAGCCCGCGCCGCGCGCAAGCGGCCCGGGCTGCCGGGGTCCGCAGCGGACGGCTCCTAGCGGCCCCCCGCCGCCGGAAGCGGAACCGCCGCGGGCTCGGGTACGGGGGCGGGATCGGCCGCCGCCGCGGGCTCGGGTACGGGACCGGGACCGGCCGCCGCCGCGGGCCCGGTGCCCGCCTCCGCCACCACCGGCCGGGGCTTCGCGGGCACCAGCGAGGTCACCGCCACCCCGCCCACCAGCAGGACGGCCGCCACCCAGCGCAGCCCGCTCACTTCCTCCCCCAGCACCAGCGCCGCCGAGCTCATCCCGAAGACCGGCACCAGCAGCGAGAAGGGCGCCACCGAGGAGGCGGGATAGGTGCGCAGCAGGAACCCCCACGCCCCGAAGCCGAACACCGTGGTGATCCAGGCGAGGTACACGATGACCCCGACCCCGCTCCAGTCGAGCCCGCGCAGCGCCGCCAGGTCCCGCTCGGGGCCCTCGATCAGCAGGGACAGCCCCGCCAGCGGCAGCACCGGCACCACGCTCACCCACACCATGAAGTTCAGGGCGTCGGGCGGGGACGCCTTGCGGGTCAGCACGTTGGACACGCCCCAGCACGCGGCGGCCGCGATCACCATCGTGAAGCCCAGCACCGGCCCGGAGGCCCCCTCGTCCACGGCGGCCACGGCGATCCCCGCGAAGGCCACCGTCATGCCCGCGATCCGCAGCCGGCCCGGACGCTCCTTGAGCACGACCGCCGCGAACACGGCCGTGAACACCGCCTGCGCCTGGAGGACCAGCGAGGACAGCCCGGCGGGCATCCCGTTGGCCATCCCGGAGAACAGCAGCCCGAACTTCGCGATGCCGAGGACCACACCGACCGCGATGATCCACTTCCATGCCACTTTGGGACGCCCGACGAAGAACACCGCCGGCAGGGCCGCGACCAGGAAGCGCAGTGCGGACAGCAGCAGCGGCGGGAACGATCCGAGCCCGAACTCGATGACGACGAAGTTGAAACCCCAGACCGCGGCTACGAGAACCGCCAGGGCGGTGTGAATGGGTCGCATGCTCCGAGCATCGACTCCTCAACCATTTAGCACCAGCGCGGATGTCTTCAGGGTCGGATGTAGCGTTGCTTCATCCACGTTGCTTCATCCACCGGCGCCGCCCGCGCCCAGGGGGTGTCTTGTCGATCGGGCCGGATCAGGGAGCGGTGTCTGGTGCCGTGGATCGCAAGGCGGAGGAGGGAGTCGACGCGGAGCGTCGGCGAGTGACGACAACGCGGCGAGGCGCGGTGCCAGACACCGCGAGCCCGGCCCGATCGACAAGACACCCCCTAAGCTGCCTGGCATGCTCGACCTCTCCCGGCTGCGCGCCCTGCACGCCGTCTCCGTCCACGGCTCGGTCGGCGCGGCCGCGGCCGCCCTCGGGTACACCCCCTCCGCCGTCTCCCAGCAGATCGCCAAGCTGGAACGGGAGACCCGCACCACCCTGCTCGAACGCCACGGCCGCGGTGTCGCCCTCACCGAGGAGGCCAAACTGCTGGCCGCGACGGCCCAGCAGCTGATGGACATCTCGGAACGGGCCGAGACCGCACTGGAGGAGTCCCGCGGCCAGCCCGTCGGCCGGCTGCGGGTCGCCGCCTTCGCCTCGGCCGCCCGCGGCCTGCTCCCCGGGGTCCTCGCCGACCTGGCGCACCGTCACCCGGCCCTGGAAGTACGGCTCACGGAGATCAACCCGCACCTGTCGATGGACCTGGTCTCGCGCGGGGTCACCGACCTGGCGGTGACCCACGACTGGGACATCGCCCCGCTGCCCGCCCCCGAGGGCGTGGAGCAGGCCGTCATCGGCGACGACCGCTGCGACCTGGTGGTGCCCGCCGGACACCCCTTCACCTCCCGCACCGTCATCCACCGCTCGGACCTGGGCGGGCAGCGCTGGGTGTGCCAGCCGCCCGGCCGGGTCTGCCACGACTGGCTGGTGCGGACCCTGCGCACGGCCGGGTTCGAGCCCGACATCACGCACGTCGCCGAGGAGAACCACACCATCGTCTCGCTGGTCGCCGCCGGGCTCGGGGTGGCCGTCGTACCGCGGCTGGGCACCGGGACGCTGCCGTCCGGCGCCGTGGCCGTACCGCTGGAGCCGGGCCCCGTACGCCGGTTGTACGCCCTGTGGCGGACCGGGGCCGCCCGCCGGCCGGCGATCACCGAGGCCGTACGGACCCTGCGCGAGCACTGGCCCCAAGTGGCACCCCGTACGGGGGACTCCGCGAGTGTCCCCCGCGCCGAAGGCCCCGCCCCGCAGTAGCGTCCGGCGCGTGCCGAACCACGCCTCCCGCCGGACCCTGCTCACCGTCGCCGCCGTGGCCGCCGTCACCGCCGCGGGGGCCGCCTCCGCCGCGGTGGGAACCGCCCGGGACCCCGACGGCCCGGTCCCCGACGACTCCCGGCCGGGCGATCGCGCACCGGGACGCTCCCCCGCCCCCCGGGTCCGGCCGCGCGAGACGATGGAGCGGATGAGCCTGGCCGAACTGGTCGGGCAGCTCTTCGTGTCGCGGGCGTACGGGCACGCGGCGACCGAGCCCGACTCCGAGGACGTCGCGCTCAACCAGAAGGCCTTCGGGGTGCGCACCCCCGCCGAACTGGTCGCCCGCTACCACCTCGGCGGGGTCGTCTACTTCGGCTGGGCGCACAACACCCGCTCCCCGCGCCAGGTCGCCGAGCTGTCGGCCGGCCTCCAGCGGGCGGCCGCGGACTCCGGGGCGGGCGTCCCGCTGCTGCTCTCCATCGACCAGGAGCACGGCGCCGTCGCCCGCGTGGGCCGGCCCGCGACCCTGCTCCCTGGGGCCATGGCGCTCGGCGCCCTGGCCCTGGGGACCGCCGGGTCCACCGCCGAGGCACGCCGGGCCGCACGCATCGCGGGTTCCGAGCTGGCGGCCATGGGCATCCGGCACAACTACGCCCCGGTGGCCGACGTCAACGTCGATCCCGCCAACCCGGTCATCGGCGTACGGTCCTTCGGCGCCGACCCGCAGGCGGTGGCGGCCCTGGTCGCCGCCCAGGTCCGCGGCTACCAGGGCGCCGGGGTGGCCGCCACGGCGAAGCACTTCCCGGGGCACGGGGACACCGGCACCGACAGCCACGTCGGGCTGCCGCTGATGACCCATACGCGGGCACGGTGGGAGGAGCTGGACGAGCCGCCGTTCCGGGCGGCCGTGGAGGCGGGCGTCGACGTGGTGATGACGGCGCACATCGTGTTCCCCGCGCTCGACCCCTCGGGGGATCCGGCGACCCTCTCGCGGCCCATCGTCACCGGGATCCTGCGCGAACGCCTCGGATTTCGCGGGGTGGTGGTGACCGACGCCCTCGACATGGCCGGGGTCCGCCAGAAGTACGGGGACGACCGGGTCCCGGTACTGGCCCTGAAGGCGGGCTGCGACCAGCTGCTGAACCCGCCGGACCTGGGGCTGGCCGTCCGCAGCGTGCTGGCCGCCGTGGAGTCGGGCGAGCTGACCCGGGCCCGGATCGAGGAGTCGGTGCTGCGGATCCTGGAACTGAAGGCCCGCCGGGGCCTGTTCGACGCGGCGGCACGGACCGTGGAGCCGGCGCGGGCCGCGGACGCGGTGGACGCTGCCGTCGGCATTCCGGCGCACCTTGCGGCCGCCGGGGAGATCGCGGACCGTACGACGACCCTGCTGGCCAATCCGGTGGGGCTGCTGCCGCTGGATCCGGCGGACCGGCCGCTGCTCCTGGTCACCGGGACCGACCCGGTCTCCCCCACGGGTACGACGGGACCCCCTACCGCGGTACTGGCCCGGGAGCTGTCCGCGCTGGGCTGCCGGGCCACGGCCCTGCCGCCCGCCCGCGCGGTGGCGGCCGCCCCCGGCAACGCGGCCGTGCTCGTGTGCACGTACAACGTCCCCGAGGGCGAGAGCCCGCAGCGCGAGCTGGTGACCGAACTGCTGGCCACCGGGGTGCCGGTGGTCCTGGTGGCGATCCGCAACCCCTACGACCCCGCCCGGCTGCCGGCCTGCGCGGCCGAACTGGCCACCTACACCTGGACGGACGTGGAGCTGCGGGCGGCGGCCCGGGTGGTCACCGGGACCGTACGGCCCGTCGGGCGCCTGCCCGTCCCGGTGCCGGGCCGCTACCCGCTGGGCCACGGGCTGGCGTACGGGTAGTCCCCGTACGCCTCCCGCGACCCCTTCCCGGGTCCTCCTGCGGAACCACCGAGCTACCGAGCTACGGACGCAGCATCGGCTCGCGCTCGATGTCCTGCTGGTCGAGCTGCGCGTCCGGCTTCGCCAGCGGCGCGGCCTTCGCGGCGCCGCTGGGCGCGGCGGCCGGGGCCACTCCGGCCCACTTGAGGATCTTCTCGGTGGCCAGCGCCTTCTCGGCCTCCATGAGCTTGGAGACGTTGGCCCCGTGGTTGGCGCCCGGAGCGGTCATCACGTAGCTGTCGCGGGCCCCGTAGCCGAGGTGGAACGGTTCGGCACCCCACGGGTCGTTCTGCCCGTAGACGAAGAGCATCTGGTTCGCGTTGTTCTTCACCCAGGTGTCCACGTCCCGCATCGCCGCCGGCTGGAAGGTCATCGGGATGTCGCGGGGCACGAAGTTGCGCGGCGGCTGGTAGCCGTAGCGGCTCAGGCCGTCCAGGTGGGACTGCTTGATGTCGGGGGAACCGAGCTGGGTGCCCGCCTGGTAGTAGTACGGGGTGTACGTCTCCAGGCCCTGGTCGGCGTAGGCCGAGAAGCCGGAGATCGCGTCGACCGTGTCCCAGATCTCCTGGTCGCTCGCCGTGGCGGCGGCCGGAATGGAGGCGCAGTCGGCGAGCAGGCTGTACTGCCAGAAGGCCCACGTGTAGTCGAGGACGACGGCCTCGAAGGCCTTGTCGAGGTTGCCGACGGTGGTGAAGGTCCAGCCGTTCTCGGCGGCGGCGGCCGCGTACTTGGCCTCCAGCGGCTCGCGGCGCACGAGCGCCTCGCGCTGCACCGCGTTCAGCTTGTCGCGGCACTCCTTGGTGCCGACCTTGGCGAAGAACCGGTCGTAGGCCGAGTCCTCCTTGTTCACCACGTCGTTGGGGGCGACGTACGCGACGACGCCGTCCATGTCGCGCGGGTAGAAGCGCTCGAAGTAGGTGGCCGTCATGCCGCCCTTGCTGCCGCCCGTGGCCAGCCAGTTCTTCTTGTAAATCCTCTTCAGGGCGGTGAAGACGCGGTGCTGGTCACTGGCGGCCTGCCAGATGTCGAGCTTCGACCAGTCTGCCGGGTCGGGGCGGGACGGGTTGAAGAATCGGTACTCCAGCGACACCTGGTTGCCGTCGACTATGGTCGTCGGCTCGCTGCGGCGCGGGTTGGTGTTGACGTTGTAGCCGGAGGTGAAGAACACCGTGGGCCGCGTGACGTCCTTGTGCAGCAGGGTGATGCGCTGCTTGAAGGTGCCCTTCCACGGCGCGCGGTGGTCGACCGGCTGCTCGTAGTTCAATACGAAGAAGCGGTAGCCGGTGTACGGCTTCTCCTCGATCAGGCTCATCCCCGGAATCGCGAGGATCCGGTCCTTGATGTCTTCCGTGGCGGCCTTGGCATCCCTGGCGGTGGCATCCGTGACGGCGGACGGTTCCGCGGCGGTGGCCGCTTGCGCCGTGGTGCCGGCCGCACCCGTGGTGCCGATCAGCACCGCGAGCGACAGCAGCCATCCGAGCTTCTTGCGCATTCACACTCCCCATGAGTTCACATCGGTCGCCGTGAACCTAGCCGGGGGAACATGCGGCTGAACAGACCTAGTTGGGCCGCTCCATCAGCAAAGGATCCAGCCGGAATCGACGGATCCGGCCCCTACACTCCCCTTTACGTACACGCAGCGATTGATCGCATGGACCGTGACGGGGCCGGCGTACCGGGTGAATTGCCCCGCATCGCGCACCGGGTAGCCGCCGCGCGGCTGGATGCTCACCGACATCGCCCGCCGCTGTCCGGGCTCCCGGGCGACCGCCACCGCGCAGGCCCGGTCGCGGGTCTTGTAGACGCGCACCTCGCCCGTGGAGAACGGCAGCGTCCGCACCAGGTTCCCCGCGCACCCGCCGGTCGCAGCCTGGGCGGGCTGCGCCGTCAGCAGTCCGGCCACGGCCAGCCACAGCGTCATGGCGATCACGCCCGCGCAGGCGGCCCATCGCCTCCGCGGGTTCCGCGCCTTCAACACCCTGTCCCCCATCGGTCGTACGTACAACGTGCGCACGTTCGTACGACGCCGGGTCGCCCCGAATGGTTGCTCGGAACAAGAACTCAGCCCATGCAAGCCGCCGGACCCGTCGGTTCGCCCTCGCAGGCCGCCGTGTGGTCGAAGACCGACTCCCGCGGCCTGACCAGGGTGGCGACGGCGATCGACTGGAGGTGGGTGGTGCGGACGGCGGGCAGGTTGGCCTCGCCGAAGATCCCGCCCGTGGCTCCCGTGCCGCCGTTGTACGGGATCGCGGGCAGGCAGCCGATGTGCGAGTCGTTGACCTTCAGCATGCCGCCGTTGACCACCTCCTCGCAGAACCGCTCGACGACCCGCTCGTCCTGGGTCCACAGGGAGTTGCGCAGACCGTAGGGGTTGGCGTTGAGGAAGCCGATCGCCTCCTCCAGCCGGGCCGGCGCCTCGGGCACGACCACGCACAGCAGCGGGAAGAAGGTCTCCTCGCGGAAGGCGCGCAGCCGGGCGGCCGCGGCCAGTCCGTCCACCCGGACGACCGCCGGGCGGATGAACGGTCCCGCCGCCGAGGGCTCGTCGTCCACGTCGACGAACTCGCCGCCGCACAAAAGCTCCCCGCCGGCGGCCAGCACCTCGCCGACGAACTCGGTGAACTCCGCCCGCTTGACCACCGGGCTCAGCACCGTGCGCGGATCCTCCGGCGGCCCGGGCCGGATCTCCCGCACCTGCTCCATCAGCTCCTTCAGCAGCCGGTCGGCCACCTCCGGATGGACGATGGCGAACTTCGGGGTCATGCAGATCTGCCCGGAGCCGTAGTACCGCTCGCACAGGGCCCGCGCGGCGAGATCGACCTCGGCGTCGCGCCACACCAGCACCCCGTCGTTGCCCGACAGTTCGAGTACGGGCTTCTTCCCGGCGGCAACACACTCCCGCTCCAGCTTGAGGCCCTGCTCGGAGCCGCCGAAGAAGACGAGGTCGTCGCAGTCGGGGCTGTCCAGCCACTGGCGCACCACGGCGCGGGCGTGCGTGCAGACCACGTTCAGGGTGCCGGGCGGGGCGCCGAGCCGTTCCAGGAGCGGGGCCACGAGCTCCCGGTAGACGAAGCTGACGCCCAGCGGGGCGGTGGGCGGCGCGTTGACGACCAGGCTGTTGCCGGCGGCGAGCGCCAGCGCCCCGTAGAAGGAGTTGGAGGTCGGGGCGTTGCGCGGCGGGCTCAGGCACACCACCCCATCCGGCTTGCGCACCATGCGGGTCCGGCGGCCGGCCGAGGTGCGCTCGGGCTCCCGCAGCCGCGCGGCGAAGTCGGCCACGGAGTCGGGGTGGAAGGAGGCGGCCACGGAGTCCAGCTCCCAGGCCGCCAGCCGTACGGGGTGGCCTTCGGCGACCAGCAGCCCGGTCAGCTCCTCGCGCCGCTCGACGACGGCCCGGTGGATGCCGTGCAGCAGTTCCAGCCGGTCGGCGAGCGGGACCGCCGCCCATCCCGGCTGGGCGGCGCGGGCGGCGGTCAGGGCGCGCAGACCCTGCTCGGGTGCGGACAGGGCCACGCGGCCGGCCAGCAGCCGGTCGTCGTACGGCAGGTCCTCACCGCGCTCCAGCCGGGCCTTGAGCCCGAGCACCTCGAACGGCTCGCGCAGGAGTTGACCCACCCGCGGCCAGTAGACCCATCGGGTGCCGGGTTCCTCGACGCCGTTGACCCATACCTCGTAAGAGTGCATCCACAACTTCCTAGCGGGATAACGGGAGTTCGTGATCACGCAGGAGATTACGCTAGGTGAACGCGGGACCCCGCACCGTAGCCGTGAAAGGCACTTGAAATGACGAACGACCTGCTCGACCGCAAGCTGGACCGCGCCTTCGCCCACCTCGACGTCAACGAGGACCAGGTGATCGACGAGCACGACATCATCGGGCTCGGTTCCCGCCTGCTGTCGGCCCTCGGCGAGCCGGCCACCTCCCCCAAGGCGACCCAGGTGATGGGCGGGCTGGTCGACTTCTGGCAGGAGCTCTTCACCGAGCTCGACATGGACCGGGACGGGAAGGTCACGCCGGCGGAGTACAAGCAGGGCATGACGCGCCTCTTCCAGGACGACCGCGCGGCCTACGACAAGTCGTTCCGGCCGATGGCGCACGCGATGCTGCTGGTCGTCGACAAGGACGACGACGGGCGGATCAGCCCCGAGGAGTTCCAGAAGGCCCAGACGGCCTTCGACACGAAGCTGAGCCGCGAGGACACGGACGCCCTCTTCGCCCGGATCGACGCGGACCACGACGGGTTCCTGTCCGTGGACGAGCTCCTCGGCGCGGTGCGGGAGTACTACACCGGCACCGAGGAGGACGCCCCGGGCAACCTGCTCTTCGGCGAGCTCTAGCCCCGGGAGCGGCCTAGCCGGGGAGCCGGATCCCGTCAAGCCGCGAGATGTCGGGTCGTGACACCGCGCAGGTGGCGGGGCGTACTGGGACGAACCCCATCCGCCTCGCTCACCACGGGAGAGCAGTCATGACCCACGTTTCCAGGAAGCCGCGCCTCGTCCTGTTCGCCGCATCGGCAGCCATCGTCGCGGGCGGCGTGCTCGCACCCGCGACCGCACTCGCCGCCACCCCCGCCGGCTCGCACGCGGTCACGGCCGACGACACCACCGGCAACGAGTCCACCCTCCTGCTCCACAGCGGACCCGACGACACCCTGATCCGCACGGACCCGCCCGCCGAGGACACCCCGGGCAAGTGGGGCAAGGGGAAGCACAAGCGCCCCGGCAAGCACGGCTCTCCCGAGAGTCCCCCCGTCTTCCAGGCTCCCGACCGTCCGGAGTGGCAGTGCATCACCGCCCCCTGCGGGCCTCCCGAAGGAATCCCCGGCGGCGGGACGGAGGGAGGCACGACCATTCCCCGCCACGTGAAGACGTGAGGATCGACCGCGATCCGTACCGCCCGAGAGGGACACCGCACCGGAGCCCCGGGTCCGCACGACGGACCCGGGGCTCCGGTGCGTGTACGAGCACACTCGAACAGTGCTTTTACAAGAAGGGGCCGCCACCGTCAAGCCCCGAATGCGAGTGGCGTGACGCGAATCCCGCCATCGGGTTTATTTGAAGTACGCCCTCACCGGGAAACACCGGAAGAACCAGAGGGCAGGGAATCACCCCGGATCCTTTCTTCGGACAATTCCCGAATCCCCCTTCTTTTTCGAATGGAGAACGGCCATGTTCAAGATTCTTTCCACCCGCCGCATCGTTCTTGCTTCCGCTTCCGTCGCCCTGCTCGGTGGTGGCATAGCCCTCCCCGCCACCGCAATGGCCGCACCGGCTGCGGTTCCGCACCAGGCGGTGTCCGCCCTGCAGGACGACAGCGCCGACGGCATCGGCACCGGCGGCGACGCCAACGCCGAGAACACCACCGTCGGCGGCGACTCCCGCGGCGGCGACGCCAACAGCGGCGTCGGCGACTGCAAGGGCAAGTGCGACATCAAGACCGGAGACGCCCGCGGCGGCGACTCCAGCGCCGACGCCATCAACACCGGCGACGCCACCGCCGTCGGCGGCGACGGCACCGGCACGGGCGGGAACCTGAACAAGGTCGACAAGCAGACGATCAAGAACCAGCTCAAGAACAAGCTCGGCAACTGAGCCCAGCAGGCCACAACCCCACACAGCGGCGCCCCGGGAATCCCCGGGGCGCCGTTCTCATGCCACGGACGCCGGAGAGGCCATGCCCCTCCGGCGTCCGCCGTGCTTTCCTGCCGTCGGGCGTTCGCCCCGGTATCAGGCGTTGCCGCCCGTGGCGGTCGCGTCGCCGCTCACCGCGGTCGCGTCACCGGTGTTCAGCGCGTCGGCGCTCGCGTTGCCGCTGGTCGCGTTCCCGGTGGTGATCGTGCACCGGCCGATGCAGGTGCCCACACCGGAGGCGGCGGAGCCCGAGGTGGCCGTGCCGCCGACGGTGGTGTTCTCGGCATTGGCGTTGCCGCTGACGGCGAGGGCGTCACCGCCCCTGCGATCGCCCTGCTCGCCCCCGTCCCCGCCCCGCACGGTCTTCCCGGTCGAGCTCGACGCCACGTGGCTGCTACGGCTCAGCACGTCGGCGGTCACGGCCGTGTTGACGCTGTCGAAGCAGAGGCCGTTGCACCGGTTGGAGGCGCCGTCACCCACGGCGGTGTTGGTGCTGGTGCCGCACAGGCCCGTGCACTCGTTGTACGCACCCGCCCCGACCGCGGTGGTGGTGCTGTCGCCGCACAGGCCCGTGCACAGGCCGGAGACGCGGTCACCCACGGCGGTGTTGGTGCTGTCGCGGCACAGACCCGTGCAGCTGCCGGAGACGCCGTCGCCCGCGGCGATGTTGTTGCTCCCCTCGCAGAACCCTTCACAGGCTCCGGGGGAAGCGCTGTCCACGAGGGCGCTGATGCCGCTGTGGCCGTAGTACGGGGCTGCGGGTGCGGCCATCGCGGTCGCGGGCAGGGCGATGCCGCCGGCCAGTGCCACGGAGGCCGTGGCCAGCACGATGCGACGGGTCCAGGAACGCTCGTTCATGGGAAATTCTCCGGGGTTGTGGTGCGGAGCAATTCGACTGTGGCCAAAGCGTGCGCGCGCCGGGGCAGACGCTATCGCGCGGGTCCGGTCACCGTACGGATTCGTCCGCGCGCGGCGTGTTGTCACGCACGCGGCGCCTTACCGGGTACGCCCGGGGTTCCCCGGGTGGGGCGAACGGGAATTACCAAGATCGGCCATGGGCGTCAAGACCCGAATGCGAGTGGCGTGACGCGATTCCCGCCATCGGGTTTATTTGAAGTACGCCCTCACCGGGAAACACCGGAAGAACCAGAGGGCAGGGAATCACCCCGAATCCCTCCTCTTCTTTCCTTTTCTTTTCCGAATGGAGAACGGCCATGTTCAAGATCCTGTCGACCCGCCGCATCGTCCTCGCTTCCGCCTCCGTCGCCCTGCTGGGCGGTGGCATCGCCCTCCCCGCCACGGCGATGGCAGCCCCCACGACCGTCCCGCAGCACGCGGTGTCCGTCCTCCAGGACGACAGCGCAGACGGCATCGGCACCGGCGGCGACGCCAACGCCGAGAACACCACCGTCGGCGGCGACTCCCGCGGCGGCGACGCCAACAGCGGCGTCGGCAGCTGCAAGGGCAAGTGCGACATCAAGACCGGAAACGCCCGCGGCGGCGACTCCAGCGCCGACGCCATCAACACCGGCGACGCCACCGCCGTCGGCGGCGACGGCACCGGCACCGGCGGAAACCTGAACAAGGTCAACAAGCAGACGATCAAGAACGAGCTCAAGGCCAAGCTCGGCAAGTAGGCCCAGCCGACCGGCCACCCCACACAGCGGCGCCCCCGGGAATCCCCGGGGGCGCCGTCGTGTGCGTCCTACGCCGCTGCGGCCGGCTCGTCCTCGCCCGCGAAGGTGCGCCACAGCTCGGCGTACCGGCCGCCGCGGGCCAGCAGCTCGGCGTGGGTGCCGTCCTCCGCGACCCGGCCGCGGTCCATGACCACGACCCGGTCGGCGCGCGCGGCGGTGGTCAGCCGGTGTGCCACGACCAGGGTGGTGCGCTTGCCCGCGAGCCGGTCGGTGGCCTGGTTGACCAGGGCCTCGGTGGCCAGGTCGAGGGCGGCGGTGGCCTCGTCGAGCAGCAGCACGTCGGGGTCGACGAGCTCGGCGCGGGCCAGCGCGATCAGCTGGCGCTGGCCGGCCGAGAGGTTGCGGCCGCGCTCGGTGACGGTGTGCAGGTAGCCGCCGTCCAGGGTGGCGATCATGGCGTGGGCGCCGACCGCGCGGGCGGCGGCCTCCACCTGGGCGTCGCTGGCCTCGGGCCGCCCGTAGGCGATGGCGTCGCGGACCGTTCCCGGGAAGAGGTACGGCTCCTGGGGGACGACGCCGAGGCGGTGGCGGTAGCCCGTCAGGTCCAGCTCGCGCAGGTCCACCCCGTCGGCGGTGACCCGGCCGGAGGTCGGATCGTAGAACCGGGCCACCATCTTGACCAGCGTGGACTTGCCGGCTCCGGTCTCGCCGACGAAGGCGACGGTCTGCCCGGCGGGGATGCGCAGGCTGATCCCGGTGAGCGCCGGTTCCTTCGCCCCGCGCTCCTCGGCCGTGCCGTACGAGAAGTGGACGCCTTCGAAGGCGATCTCGCCGCGCAGCTCGGGGACCGGCCGGGGGTCGGCCGGGCGGGGGGTGCTGGTGGGCTCGCGCAGCAGGCCCTGGATGCGGCCGAGGGAGACGGTGGCCTGCTGGTAGCCGTCGAAGACCTGCGAGAGCTGCTGGACGGGGGCGAAGAACAGGTCGATGTAGAGCAGGTACGCGACCAGCGCGCCCGTGGTGAGCGTGCCGGCCTCCACCCGGCCCGCGCCGACGATCAGCACGGCGGCCGCGGCCCCGGAGGACAGCAGTTGCACGAAGGGGAAGTAGACCGAGATCAGCCACTGGCCGCGGACCCGGGCCTCGCGGTACGAGTCGCTGCGCTCGGCGAACCGGACGGCGCCGGAGCGCTGGCGGCGGAAGGCCTGGACGATGCGCAGTCCGGCCACGGACTCCTGGAGGTCGGCGTTGACCAGTCCGACCCGGTCGCGGGCGAGCTCGTAGGCGGCCACGGACTTCCGGCGGAAGAAGAAGGTGCCGACGATCAGCAGGGGCAGCGTGGCGAAGACGATCAGAGCCAGCTCCACGTCCAGGACGAGGAGGGCGACCAGGATGCCGAAGAAGGTGAGGACGGAGACGACGGCGGTGACGAGCCCGGTCTGCAGGAAGCTGGACAGGGCGTCCACGTCAGTGGTCATCCGGGTCATGATCTTGCCGGTCAGCTCGCGCTCGTAGTAGTCGAGGCCGAGGCGCTGGAGCTGGGCGAAGATCTTGACGCGCAGGGCGTAGAGCACGCGCTCGCCGGTGCGGCCCGTCATCCGGGTCTCGGCGAACTGCGCGGCCCACTGGGCCAGGACCACGCCGAGCGCGAGGAGGGACGCCGCCCAGACGGCGCCGAGCGCGGCCGCCTCGACGCCCTGGTCGATGCCGTGCCGGATCAGGATGGGCAGGAGCAGCCCGGAGCCGGCGTCGAGGGCGACGAGGCCGAGGGATATCGCGAGCGGGGCCCAGAAGCCGCGCAGCAGCCGGCCCAGGTTGTAGCTGTCCTCGGCGGACGCGGCGCGGGTCTCGTCCACGTCGGGGGTGTCGTCGGCGGGCGGCAGCGCGGCCACCTGCGCGAGCAGTTCGGGCGTGGCGGACATCCCCGCGGGGGCGATGGTCTTGTCGTCCGCCTCCTCCTGGCGCTGCCAGAGCTCGGGGGTGATCCCGCCGGCCACCCGGCGCTTGGCGTTGACCGGCTCGGAGTCGATCTCGGCTTCGAGCTCGATGTCCCGCTCGATGTCGCGCTCGAACTCCTCCATCAAGGGCGCCTCGGGCGTCCGCGGGGAGCCCGCGCCCAGCGCGTCCGGGTCGGTGAGCAGCCGCCGGTACAGGGCGGAGCGGCGCTCCAGCTCCTCGTGCGTACCGACGTCGGAGAGCCGCCCGTGGTCCAGTACGGCGATCCGGTCGGCGAGCGCGAGCGTGGAGCGGCGGTGCGCGATGAGCAGGGTGGTGCGGCCGGCCATGACGGCGCGCAGCGCCTCGTGGATCTCGTGCTCGACCCGGGCGTCGACGGCCGAGGTGGCGTCGTCGAGGAGCAGCAGGCGGGGGTCGGTGAGGATGGCGCGGGCGAGCGCGATGCGCTGGCGCTGGCCGCCGGAGAGGGTCAGGCCCTGCTCGCCGACCTTGGTGTCGTACCCGGCGGGGAGGGCCTCGATGAACCCTTCGGCCTGGGCGGCGCGGGCGGCGGCCAGGATCTGGTCCTCGGTGGCGCCGGGGTGACCGTAGGCGATGTTGGCGCGGATGGTGTCGGAGAAGAGGAAGGAGTCCTCGGGGACCAGTCCGATGGCGTCGCGCAGGGAGTCGTAGGTCAGCTCGCGCACGTCGTGGCCGCCGACCCGGACGGCGCCGCGGTCGGCGTCGTAGAAGCGGGGCAGCAGCAGCGAGACGGTGGACTTCCCGCTGCCCGAGGACCCGACGAGGGCGACGGTCTCCCCTTCGGCGATCGACAGTCCGAACCCGTCGAGCACGGGCCGCTCGGGGTCGTACCCGAACCGCACGTCGTCGAACTCGACGGTGGCGGGCGCGTCCGCGGGGAGCTCCTTCGTCCCCTCCCGGATCACCGGCTCGGTGTCGATGAGCTCGAAGACCCGCTCCACGCCGGCGCGGGCCTGCTGGCCGACGGTGAGCACCATGGCGAGCATGCGGACGGGGCCGACGAGCTGGGCGAGGTAGGTGGAGAAGGCGACGAAGGTACCGAGGGTGACCTGCCCCTTGGTGGCCATCCAGCCGCCGAGGGCCAGCATGGCGACCTGGCCGAGGGCCGGTACGGCCTGCAGGGCGGGGGTGTAGCGGGAGTTCAGCCGGATGCCGCGCATCCGTCCGGCGAACAGCCGGCGGCCGGCGTCGCGGAGCTTGCCGGTCTCCTGCTCCTCCTGGCCGAAGCCCTTGACGACACGGACGCCGGTGACGGCCCCGTCGACGACGGTGGCGACGGCGGCGGCCTGGCTCTGGGCGTACCAGGTGGCGGGGAAGAGCTTCTTGCGGCTGCGCTTGGCTATGAACCAGAGGGCGGGGGCCATCAGCAGCGCGACGACGGTCAGCAGCGGCGAGAGCCACAGCATGATCCCGAGGGATATCCCGAAGAGCAGGAAGTTGCCGATGGTCATGGGCAGCATGAAGAGCAGCCCTTGGATCAGCTGGAGGTCGGTGGTCGCCCGGCCGACGACCTGCCCGGTGGACAGCTCGTCCTGGCGGCGGCCGTCGAGCCGGGCGATGGTGTCGTACATGTCGGTGCGCAGGTCGTGCTGCACGTCGAGCGCGAGCCGGCCGCCGTAGTACCTGCGGATGTAGGTCAGCACGTAGACGAGGACCGCGGCGCCTATGAGCATCAGGGCCCAGGGCCCCATGGGCTTGCTCTGGTCTCCGATGACGTCGTCGAGGATCACCTTGGTGACGAGCGGTACGAGCGCCATGACGGCCATGCCGCCGAGCGAGGACCCGAGGGCCAGCAGCACGTTGACCTTGTACCGCCAGGTGTAGGCGGCGAGCCGCCTCCCCCACCCCTGTTTGCTTCCAGCCGCCGTTTCCGCCGTCGCCGTAGCCACGTACTGCCTCCCCGTTCGTCCTGCCCTGCCGGAAGCGCCAACGCTCCGACCGGCGGATTTCATCCCGCCGCAACAATTCGAACTGGGTTGCGCGGGTTCCGCGCGCGGGGTTGCGCCCACGGGGGGCCGGGGAGGCCTACGGGGGCCGGGGAGGCCTACGGGGCCCACGGCGCCGGCGGGGCCGTCCGGGCCGGGGTCAGGACTTGGGCGTCGCCGTCGGCGTCGGCGTGGGCGAAGGCAGCACCTTCACCACGGGCGCCCGCTTCAGCGGCTTGTTCTCGCAGCCGAGGGCCTCGGTGACGCGACGGGCCATGAGATAGGCCAAGGCCGTCTGCCGGTCCCGGTCCGCCTGGGTCATGTTCGGCCGGGGGGCGCCGATCCTGAAGGATTCCTCCACGGCCAGCAGGGCGTTGTCGGACTGCTGGCGGAGGTCGCCGGGCAAGTCGCAGCGCACGCGCAGCTGCGACCCGGTGTCGCCGGCCCAGCCGACGGCCCCGCTCGCCTCGACGGGCACGGTGTCCTTCGGGTTCTGCTCCTTGGACTCCCGGTACAGCCAGCGGACCTGCAGTTGTACGCGGTCGGCGTCCTTCCCCTGCTTGGGGACGTACCCGCACATGAGCCACGGCGTCGACGGCAGCGACCGCACGTCCCCCTTGAGGCTGTCCACCAGGTGCGCGGTGGTGGCGTTGACCCGGGTGTCGAAGTCACCGGAGCCGGTGATCTGCTTGAGGAGATCCCTTTCGGCCGACGGATCGGCGATCGCGCACGGGTCGGCGGCGCGGGGCCCTGCTTGCTCTGTGGAACACCCGACCGCCGCCACCAGGCAGACGAGGGCGAGTACGGACCGCTTGGCCACGGTCGAGATGGCGTTCACTGGGTGTCTCCCGATTTCACCGCGGGAGCCTGCTCCAGCGGCTTGTTCTCGCAGCCCGGAGCGTCGGTGACGCGGCGGGCCATGAGGTAGGTGAGGGTGGTCTGTCGATCGCGGGCCGCTCGGTCGGCGGCCGTGACGAGCGCCCCGGGGCCGGCGGTGAATGGACCCTGCCGGGCGCACTCCTGCTCGAACGGCACCGCTCCCCCAGAGACCTGCGACCAAAGACGTGCGACCGGGACTGATCGGTACCAACCTAACCCGGCCCGCGCACCCCTCAGACGTGGGTGGGGGCGAACATCTTCGGCGTGGCCGGAAGGACCAGGAGCGAAGGACCCGGGGTCTTCAGGGCCCGGGCCAGGTCCTCGCGGAGGGAGTCCGGGGTGGTCGTGGTCGCCGGGACGTCGAAGGCGGCCGCCAGGGCCACGAAGTCGGGGCGGGTCAGGGTCGTGCCCGTCTCGCAGCCGTACTCGCGCAGGATGCCGTAGCCGCCGTCGTCCACGATCAGCCAGGTGACGTCCAGGTCGTGCTGGCGGGCGGTGGCCAGGTCGGCGATCGAGTACATCGCGCCGCCGTCGCCGGAAACCGCGAGGACCGGGGTGTCCGGCTCCGCCACGGCCGCGCCGAGGGCCGCCGGGAAGGCGTAGCCGAGGCCGCCCGCGCCCTGCGCCGAGTGCATGGTGTTGGGATGCTTGGGGTCGAAGGCCGACCAGGCCCAGTAGGACAGGATCGTCATGTCCCAGAACGACGGGGAGCGCGGCGGCAGGGCCTGCCGGATCGAGGTCAGGAGCTGTTGCTCCAGGGTCAGGTCCTGGGAGGCCAGCCGGGCCGCGATGTCGGCCAGGACCAGGCGGACGCGCTCGGGGGCCTGCGGGTCGGGGCGCTCGGCGACCGTTTCGAGGAGCGCCTGCAGGGCGAGGCGGGCGTCCGCGTGGATGCCGAGGCCCGCGTGGTTGGACTCCAGCTTGCCGAGGTCCGCCTCGATCTGGACGACCCGGCCCTCCGGGAAGAACGTGTGGTAGTTCGAGGACAGTTCGCCCAGGCCCGAGCCGACCACCAGCAGGACGTCGGCGTCCTCCAGGAAGTCCGTCATGTGGCGGTCCTCCAGCCAGGACTGGAGGGACAGCGGGTGGGTCCAGGGGAAGGCGCCCTTGCCGCCGAAGGTGGTGACGACGGGGGCGTTCAGGCGTTCCGCGAGCTGCTTCAGCTTGCCCGCGGCGTCCGAGCGGATCACCCCGCCGCCCGCGATGATCACCGGGCGTTCCGCGTTCTCCAGCCAGTGCGCGGCCAGCGCGGTCAGCTCCGGGCGCGGGGCCAGTTCGTGCGGGGTCGCGTCCATGCCGGTGACCTTGGGGATGACGGTTTCCGCGCGCAGCACGTCCTCCGGGATCTCCACCCACACCGGCCCGTGCGGGGCGGTCAGCGCCGATTCCCAGGCCTCGGCGATCACGGACGGGATCTGGGAGGGGGTCCGGGCGGTGTGCACGGACTTGACCACGTCCCGGAAGGAGGCCGCCTGGTCGCGCAGCTCGTGCAGGTGACCGCGCCGGCCGCCGCCCAGGCCCGGGGTCGGGACCTGTGAGGAGATCGCCAGGACGGGCGCGGACGCCGCCGCCGCCTCGGCCAGGGCCGGGAGCGCCATGAGCGCGCCCGGGCCCGTGGACAGCAGGAGGGGGGCCGCCTCGCCGGTCATCCGGCCGTACGCGTCGGCGGCGAACCCGGCGTTGTTCTCCGTACGCAGGCCCACCAGGCGCAGGTCGGATCGGCCGACGGCGTCGAAGAGGCCGAGCGCGTGCTGGCCGGGCAGCCCGAAGACGGTGGTCGCACCGAGCGAGCGCAGCGTCTCCACGACCAGGTCCCCGCCCGTGCGCCCCGGCGGCGGCGCGAGCGCGGCCGCCTTCTGGGCTTCGGTGGGGCGGAGTACCAGGTCGTGGTCGTGCGTCACTCTTGCGTGCCCTTCGGGTTCGCCCGCGCCTGCGCGCTGCGCCTAGCCGGCGTTGCGTGCCGCGGAGATCTGGCGGCTCATGATCGTGGTCAGCTCGTACGCGGTGTGCGAGGCCGCGACCGAGGTGATCTCCGCGTGATCGTACGCCGGGGCGACCTCCACGACGTCCGCCGAGACCAGGTTGCAGGAGGAAAGCCCGCGGATGATCTCCAGCAGCTCGCGGGAGGTCATGCCGCCCGCCTCCGGGGTGCCCGTACCGGGCGCGTGCGCGGGGTCCAGCACGTCGATGTCGATGGAGATGTACAGCGGGCGGTCGCCGATGCGCTGGCGGAGCTGGTCCGCGACCTCGTCGGCGCCGCGCCGGTAGACGTCGGCCGAGGTGACGATGCCGAAGCCCATCTTGGCGTCGTCGTCCAGGTCCTGCTTGCCGTACAGCGGGCCGCGCGTGCCGACGTGGGACAGGGCCTCGGTGTCGAGGATGCCCTCCTCGACGGCGCGGCGGAACGGGGTGCCGTGCGTGTACTCGGCGCCGAAGTAGGTGTCCCAGGTGTCCAGGTGGGCGTCGAAGTGGAGCAGCGCGACGGGGCCGTGCTTCTTCGCCACCGAGCGCAGGAGCGGGAGCGCGATGGTGTGGTCGCCGCCGAGGGTCATCAGGCGGGAGCCGTTGCCGATCAGCTCGTCGGCGGCGGCCTCGATCGTGTCGACGGCCTCGTTGATGTTGAAGGGGTTCGCCGCGATGTCGCCGGCGTCGGCGACCTGCGCGAGGGCGAACGGGGAGGCGTCCTGCGCCGGGTTGTACGGGCGCAGCAGGCGGGAGGCCTCGCGGATGGCGTTGCCGCCGAAGCGCGCGCCGGGGCGGTACGAGACTCCGGAGTCGAACGGCACGCCGACGACGGCCACGTCGGCCTTGCCGCCGACCTCGTCGAGGCGGGGCAGCCGGGCGAAGGTCGCCGGGCCCGCGTAGCGCGGGATGCGGGAGGAGTCGACGGGGCCGCGCGGCTGCGTGCTCATGAGGGGCCTTCCGGGGAGGTGTGCGGTGCGGTCCTTCGAGCGTAAACGGACACCCCGGGCAGGCGAAGTGTACGTTTCATCCATCCGGCTCCCTCGATATGTACGGAGTATCCACCCATGGAAGCCCCGCCCACCCCGCCGGTCGCACTCGGCCGACTGCTCGCCGACCACGAACTGGGCCTGCGCCACCTGGCCGGCCCCGCCGAGGCCGAACTGCACGGGGTCCACGCCTCCGAGATGGCCGACCCGTCCCCGTACCTGCTGGGCGGCGAACTCCTCCTGACGGCGGGGGCGGGCCTCGCGGGGGTGGACGCCGGTCCGGCGGGAGCCGGGCCCGCCGACGTCCGCCCCGGCCACGGGGGCGCGGGGCACGCGGACACCCAGAGTGCCCACACCGAGCGGGCCCACACCGAGCGGGCCCACACCGAGCGGGCCGGCACGGACCCGGCCGGGACGGTGCCGGCCGGCACCGTGCACGCGGATGCCGGGCTCGCGGCGGGCGGGCTCGCGGCGGGCGGGGCGATCGACGCCGGACCGTACATCGCGCAGCTGGTCCGGGCCGGGGTCGGAGCTGTCGGGTTCGGGGTGACCCCGGTGCACAAGACCGTGCCCGGGGCCCTGATCGAGGCCTGCGAGCGGTACGGGCTGCCCCTGGTGGAGGTGCCGCCCGGGACCCCGTTCACCGCGGTCGGCCGGAGCGTCTGGCGGCTGATGGCCCGGGCCCGGACGGCCGAGCTCCGCCGGGTGACCGAGGCCCAGCAGTCCCTGGCGGCGGCCGCCGCCCGCCCGGACCCGGTGCCGGCGGTCCTGCGCCGGCTGGCGGCGACCCTGGGCGGCTGGGCCGGCCTCCTCCCCGCCGGCCGGCCGGACGCCCCGTCGGCCACCGGGCGGGAAACCGCCGGAGCGGGCACCGCCCGGCCCGCTGCCACCGGGACAGGAACCGCACCCACGCCCACCGCCGGGGCGGGCATCATCCAACCCGCAGCCACCTGGGCAGGGGCCGGGCCCACGCCCACCGCCCGGGCGGGCACCGGCCAACCCGCAGCCACCGGAACAGGAGCCGCACCCGCACCCACCGCCGGGGCGGGCACCGTCCGGCCCGCAGCGGCCGGGACCGGAACCGCACCCGCACCCACCGGGACAGGAGCCACACCCACGCCCACCGCCGGGCCGGGCATCGTCCGGCCCGGGGCCACCGTGGCCGAGGCCGGGCCTGTCGTGCCGGAGGGTGCGGGCGCCCGCCGGGAGCAGGGCAGCAGGGCGGAGCCCGGAGGCCCCGGCACCCCCACCGTCTACGCCGGAACGGTGCCCGCTCCCGGGGTGATCGACGCACTCGGCGCGCTCGCCCGACGGGTCGCACCCGGCTCCGCGGCCACCGCGACGGCCGCGCACGACGGTCTCCACCTCAGCGTCCACGCCCTCGGCGGCGGCCGGGTCCTGGCCCTGGCGACCCCCTCACGGGCCCCCGGGGACCACACCGTCGCCTCGGTGGCGGCCGTACTGCTGACCCTGCTCACCGCCCGCCGCCCGGCCGGGGCGGAGGCCGCCCTGACCCGGCTGCTGCTCGGCGGGGATCCGGCCGGGGCGCTGGGCCCCGGGCCCTGGTACGCCGTCCACGCCCGCGGCACCGGGGACCCGCGGGCCCTGGCGGCCGCGCTGGGCACCGTACTGCTGGACCCGCGCGGGGACTCCGTACGCGAGGACACCCCGCACACGGGCCCCGCGCCCGCGGGCCCCCCGCACGCGGACTCCGTACGGCTGCTCACCGACCGCGAGCCCGGCCCACAGCCCGGGTGGCGGCTCGGGGTGAGCGCCCCGACCCGGCCCGAGGGCCTGCCCGGCGCCGACGCGCAGGCCCGGCGGGCCCTGGACCGTGCCGAAGCGGCCCGCACCCCGCTGGCCCGCCACACCGAGCCCGGCCTCGCGGGCCTGGTCGGCGCGGCCGAGGCCCGGGCCCACGCCGAGGCCCTGCTCGGCCCCCTCTCCCCCGCCCTGCGCGACACCCTGCGCGCCTGGCTGGCCCACCACGGCAGCTGGGACCGCAGCGCGGCCGCGCTCGGGATCCACCGCAACACCGTCCGCCAGCGCATCGCCCGCGCGGCCGCCCTCCTGAGCTCCGACCTGGACGATCCCGACACCCGGATGGAGCTGTGGTTCGCGCTCCGGCATCTCGACGGCCCGGACGCCCCGTAGGGCCCGGGCCCGCCGTCAGCCGTGTCGCGGCGGGCGACGGGCGGGGCGACGCTGAGGACATGAACCGGCCGGACAGTTCCTCGGAACCCTCGGAACACTCGGAACCCTGGGGGCCCTCGGAGCCCCCGGGGCCCTCGGAGCCCGCGCACTGGGGACCGCGCCCACCCCAGCAGCCGCCTCCGCCTCCGTACCCGTACCCCTACCCCCCGCCGCCCCGGCGCCGCCGCTGGCCCTGGGTGCTGCTCGGCCTGCTCCTGCTGCTGCTCGGCGGCTGCGCCGCCCTCTTCGCCGTCTTCGTCGGCGAGGTGTCCGAGGAGGCCGCACGGCCCGCCCGGATCACGTACGCGGCCACCGGGAACGCCTCGGGCGTGGCCATCACCTACTCGACCTGGCGCGACGGGAACCTGTCCACCAGCCAGGTCGGCGACCGGACCCTGCCCTGGACCAAGGAGATCACCACGAAGGGCTTCGTCAAGGGCGGCTCCCTCGTCGTCACGCTGGGCCCCGACGGCGGCACCGCCACCTGCTCGGTGACCGTGGACGACTCCGCGCCCATCACGGCGACGGCCACCGGCCCCTTCGCCTCGGCCGTCTGCAACGGTTTCTGAAGGACGCCGGGGGAGGCGCCGGGGGAGGCGCCGGGCGACTCCGGGCCGACGTGCCCCACCTCACTCTGGACAGCGAGACCAACTCGCCGGTAACTTAATCTGAGCAAGCGCTTAGATTGGGCGGCTGACTGCCGCGACGAAGGGAGTCGGCCGTGCGCCGTACGGTGTTCAACGAGGACCACGAGGCGTTCCGCGAGACCATCCGCGCCTTCATCGAGGCCGAGGTCGTCCCGGTCTACGACGAGTGGTTCGCAGCCGGCCAGGCCCCGCGCGAGTTCTACTACAAGCTCGGCGAGCTGGGCATCTTCGGGATCAACGTCCCCGAGGAGTTCGGCGGCGCGGGCCTGGACACCCACAAGTTCGAGGCCGTCCTCTACGAAGAGACCTCCCGCGCGGGCGTCAACTTCGGCGGCTCCGGCGTGCACGTGCTGCTCGCCCTGCCCTACATCAAGATGCTGGCCGACATCGAGCAGAAGAAGCGCTTCCTGCCGAAGTTCGTCTCCGGCGAGGAGATGTGGGCCCTGGCGATGACCGAGCCGGGCACCGGTTCCGACGTCGCGGGCATGAAGACCACCGCCAAGCTCTCCGAGGACGGCACGCACTACGTCCTCAACGGCTCCAAGACCTTCATCACGGGTGGCGTGCACGCCGACCGCGTGATCGTCTGCGCCCGCACCTCCGCCCCGAGCGAGGACGACCGCCGCTTCGGCATCTCCCTCTTCGCCGTGGACACCAAGTCCGAGGGCTACTCCATCGGCCGCAAGCTCGACAAGCTCGGCCTGCGCACCTCCGACACCGCCGAGCTGGCGTTCGTCGACGTGAAGGTCCCGGTCGAGGACCTGCTCGGCGAGGAGAACAAGGGCTTCTACTACCTCGGCGCCAACCTGCCGTCCGAGCGCTGGGGCATCGCCTTCGGCGCGTACGCGCAGTCCAAGGCCGCCGTCCGGTTCGCCCAGCAGTACGTGACGGACCGCACCGTCTTCGGCAAGCCGGTCGCGCACTTCCAGAACACCAAGTTCGAACTGGCCGCCTGCCAGGCCGAGGTGGACGCCGCCGAGGCCGTCGCCGACCGCGCCCTGGAGGCCCTGGACGCCGGTGAGCTCACCGCCGCCGAGGCCGCTTCCGCGAAGCTGTTCTGCACCGAGGTCGCGCACCGCGTCATCGACAAGTGCCTCCAGCTGCACGGCGGCTACGGCTACATGAACGAGTACCCGATCGCCCGCCTGTACGCCGACAACCGCGTGAACCGCATCTACGGCGGCACCAGCGAGGTCATGAAGTCCATCATCGCCAAGTCGATGGGCCTGTAGGCGTCTTACGCTTCCCCCCATGAACGAGGCACTGACGACGCTCCTCGATCTGCTCGACCTGGAGCAGATCGAGGAGAACATCTTCCGCGGTACCAGTCGTTCCGCGCTGGTACCGCGGGTCTTCGGCGGTCAGGTCGCGGCCCAGGCCCTGGTCGCGGCCGGCCGTACCGTGCCCGAGGACCGCACCGCGCACTCGCTCCACTCGTACTTCCTGCGCGCCGGGGACCCCGGCGCGCCGATCGTGTACTCGGTCGACCGGATCCGCGACGGACGCTCCTTCACCACGCGCCGCGTCGTCGCCGTCCAGCACGGCCAGCCGATCTTCCACCTCTCCGCGTCCTTCCAGACGTACGAGGAAGGGCTCGACCACCAGGCCGAGATGCCCGACGCCCCCGATCCGGAGACCCTCCCGACGGCCGCCGAATCCCTCCCGCTCTACCGGGAGATCTTCCGCAACCCGGGCACGGTGGAACGGCTCATCGAGGCGCGCGGAGCCGTGGACCTGCGGTACGCGACCGTCCCGCCCTGGGGCAGCGTCGGCGAACCGGTCGAACCGCGCTCGCAGGTGTGGTTCCGTACCGCCGGCAAGCTGGAGAGCGACGACGCGCTCCTGCACACCTGCCTGGCCACGTACGTATCCGACATGACCCTGCTCGACTCGGTGCTGCTCGCGCACGGGAAGGGCGGATGGGCGGTCGGCGACGTGGTCGGCGCCTCGCTCGACCACGCGATGTGGTTCCACCGGCCGTTCCGCGCCGACGAATGGCTGCTGTACGACCAGGAGTCCCCCTCGGCCGCCGCCGGGCGCGGTCTGGGCCAGGCCCGGATCTGGACCCAGGACGGCAGGCTCGCCGTGACGGTCATCCAGGAGGGCGTGGTGCGCGTCCCGCGCGCGTAGTCCGGCCGTCCGACATAACGTCACACCATGTCCAGCAGCGATGCGATGGTGAACGGAAGCGGAAGCGGCGACCCGGACGCGGGACCGGGCGAGGACGAGAGCGTCGGCACGGTCGTCGTCGCCGTGGTCACGAACCTCGGCATCGCCGCCGCCAAGGCGGTGGGCGGGGTCATCAGCGGATCGAGCGCGATGCTCTCCGAGGCGGCGCACTCGGTGGCCGACACGGTGACCGAGGTGATGCTCCTGACCGCGCTGAAGCGGAGCGCGAAGCCGGCGGACGAGGCGCACCCGCTGGGGTACGGACCCGAGCGGTACATCTGGGCGCTGCTGGCGTCCATCGCCACCTTCGTCGGCGGCGCGGTGTTCGCCGTCTACGACGGCATCCACACCCTGATGCACGGGGAGGACCCCGGAAACCCGACGCTCTCCTACATCATCCTGGCCGTCGCCGCCGTCCTGGAGGGCTACTCCCTGCTGGTTGCCTGGCGGCAGGTCAAGGGCGAGGCGGTGCGGATGAGCGCGCCCCTGGGGCTGTACGTGAAACACACCCCGGACACGGCGGTGAAGGCCGTCCTCCTGGAGAACGTGGCCGCCCTGATCGGGCTGGCGCTGGCCGCGGGCGGCCTGCTCGGGGCGCAGCTCACGGGATCGGGCGTGTACGACGGGGTGGCCTCGCTGCTGATCGGGCTGCTGCTGGTGTGGGTGGCGTGGGAGCTCGGCCGCTCGAACGCGCAGTACCTGATCGGGCGGCCGCTGCCGGAGGGGATGCGGGCGGAGGTGCGGGAGGAGCTGCTGTCGGTGCTGCACATCGAGGGCGTGCTGGAGCTGACCACGCTGGTGCAGGGGCCGTCGGAGGTACTGATCGCCGCGAAGATCGACTTCCACGATCTGGCGTCCGCGGCGCAGGTGGAGGCGGCCTGCGAGATCGCCGAGGAACAGCTCCGGGACCGCTTCCCGGCGATCCGCCGGGTGTACCTGGACCCGACGCCGTCACCTCCCCCCTCTCCCCCTTCCCCTTCTTGACGCACGAGAACGGCGCCCCGGGGGTCCCGGGGCGCCGTTCTCGTGGGGTGGACTCAGTTGCCGAGCTTGGCCTTGAGGTCCTTCTTGACCTGGTTCTTCACCGTGTTCTTGTTGACCTTGTTCAGGTTCCCGCCCTGGCCGCTGCCGTCGCCGCCGACGGCGGTGGCGTCGCCGGTGTTGATGGCGTCGGCGCTGGAGTTGCCGCCCGTGGCGTTTCCGGTGTAGATCGTGCACTTGCCCTTGCAGCTGCCGACGCTGCTGTCGGCGTTGCCGCCCTGCGAGGTGCCGCCGACGGTGGTGTTCTCGGCGTTGGCGTCGCCGCCGGTGCCGATGCCGTCTGCGCTGTCGTCCTGGAGGACGGACACCGCGTGCTGCGGGGCGGCCGTGGGGGCTGCCATCGCCGTGGCGGGGAGGGCGATGCCACCGCCCAGCAGGGCGACGGAAGCGGAGGCGAGGACGATGCGGCGGGTCGACAGGATCTTGAACATGGCCGTTCTCCATTCGGAAAAGAAAAGGAAAGAAGAGGAGGGATTCGGGGTGATTCCCTGCCCTCTTATTTCTTCCGGTGTTTCCCGGTGAGGGCGTACTTCAAATAAACCCGATGGCGGGAATCCCGTCACGCCACTCACATTCGGGGCTTGACGGATACGGTCGATCTTGATAGCCCCTCCTCCATTCACGGGAACGCACGCCGGACGCCGGAGGGGCTTGGCCTCTCCGGCGTCCGTGGTGTCCGTGGCACGCGACGGCGCCCCGGGGATTCCCGGGGCGCCGCTGTGTGGGGTGGCTTGCTGGGCTCAGTTGCCGAGCTTGTTCTTGAGCTGGTTCTTGATCGTCTGCTTGTTGACCTTGTTCAGGTTTCCGCCCTTGCCGGTGCCGTCGCCGCCGACGGCGGTGGCGTCGCCGGTGTTGATGGCGTCGGCGCTGGAGTCGCCGCCGCGGGCGTTTCCGGTCTTGATGTCGCACTTGCCCTTGCAGCTGCCGACGCCGCTGTTGGCGTCGCCGCCGCGGGAGTCGCCGCCGACGGTGGTGTTCTCGGCGTTGGCGTCGCCGCCGGTGCCGATGCCGTCTGCGCTGTCGTCCTGGAGGACGGACACCGCCTGGTGCGGGACGGTCGTGGGGGCTGCCATCGCCGTGGCGGGGAGGGCGATGCCACCACCCAGCAGGGCGACGGAAGCGGAGGCGAGGACGATGCGGCGGGTCGACAGGATCTTGAACATGGCCGTTCTCCATTCGGAAAAGAAGGGGGGTCCGAGAATCATTTCCGGGGAAAGGGTCCGGGGCGATTCCCTGCCCTCTTATTTCTTCCGGTGTTTCCCGGTGAGGGCGTACTTCAAATAAACCCGATGACGGGAATCGCGTCACGCCACTCACATTCGGGGCTTGACGGAGATGGCCGATCTTGATACTTCCCGTTCGCCCCCGGGCCCGATGGGCGGCTGCGGGCGGTTCGGCCCTGCGGGGCGAAGTCCCCTACCCGCCCTTCCACCGTTCCCCGGGCGCTGCCCGGACCCCGGTCCTCAAGCGCCGGACGGGCTGAAGCGAGGGTCCCGGGCTGCGCCCGGCCCCCCTGGGGCTCCGCCCCAGACCCCGGTCCTCAAACGCCGGACGGCTGAAAAGACCCAGCGCCGGCCCAATCCAGCCCCACGGGGGTCCCGGCACAATCCAGCCCCGCCGGCCCCTGAGGCGCGGGGGCACGGGGGCTGGCCCCCGCAACGGCGCCGCACCCGGCAAACGGGTCCCGGCCCAATCCAGCCCCGCCGGCGTTTGAGGCGCGGGGGCACGGGGGCTGGCCCCCGCAACGGCGCCGCACCCGGCAAATGGGCCCTGGCCCAATCCAGCCCCGCCGGCGTTTGAGGCGCGGGGGCACGGGGGCTGGCCCCCGGAACGGCGCCGCACCTGGCAGCGGGTCCGGGGCGGGGCCCCGGGGAACGGGCGAAGGGCGGGGAGGGGACTCGGCGCCGCGCAGCGGCGTGCCCGGGGCCCCGCCCCCCGCGTGAGGCGCCCGGGCCGGGCCCCCGCGTGAGGTGGCTAGAGGAGGCCCGCCGCCGCGAGGAGGTACGCGACCATCGGGTCGTAGAAGCGGGGGTCACGGACGTGGTCGTCCAGCGGCACCGCCACCTGGAGCGTGCCCTCGGCCTCGCCCAGGAACAGCGCCGGGTCGTTGCAGTCGGCGTAGCCCACCGCGTCCAGCCCGCGCTGCGCCGCGCAGCCCGCCCAGCCGTGGTCGGCGACGACCAGGTCGGGCTGGGGGCGGCCGTGGGCCGCCAGCGCGTCCAGGATCGCCGCCATCGGCTCCGGGGAGTGCGTGTGCCACAGCGTCGCGCCCCGCTCCAGGACCGCGACGTCCGCGAACTGCCACACCGAGCCCTCGTCGGCGACGAGCCCCGGCGGGATCACCACGATCTCGCAGCCCGCGGAGCGCAGCGCATCGGCCGTGGCCCGGTGCACGTCCAGCAGCCCGCCCGGGTGCCCCGTGGCCAGCAGCACGCTCTGCCGGTCGAGCGCGGCCTTGCGCAGCCGCGCCGCCATCCGGTCCAGGGCGGCGACGGTGAGCTCGGGGTCGATGGTGTCCTGGCCGACGCGGTGCGCGGGGTCGTCCACGACACCGCAGCGCTCCGCCATCACCGCGAGCACGTCCTGCTCGTCCGTCCAGCGGTCGCCCAGCTCCAGGCCCAGCCAGTAGTGGCGGTCGCCGTTGGCGAGCTTGCGGTAGTGGGAGAGGTTGTTGTCGCGCGGGGTGGCGACGTCTCCCGCGATCCGCGTGCGGACCAGGTGGTCGATGAGTTCGGCTCGGCTGGGGACAGGCGTCTCTATCGGCTTCGGCATGCGGCCCATTCTGCCGCCGCGCGCCCGGAGCCGTCCCTTCCATCCCGCCCCCCGGACACCGCGGCCGCCCCGCCTCATCCCGACAGCGCCCCGAAGGCCCCGTTGGCGAGCCGTCGCAGCAGGGACTCCGTGGCGTCCCGGCCGAGGGCCGCCAGGTGCGGGGTGGAGTTGAGCAGGCCGAAGACCGCGTGCACGGAGACGCGTACCTCCGCCTCGCCCACCTCGGGGTGCAGCTCCCGTACGACGTCGACCCACAGCTCGACGTACTTGCGCTGGAGCTGCCGTACGAGCTTGCGGTCGGCCTCGCGCAGCCGGTCCAGCTCCCGGTCGTGGAGGGTGATCAGCGCCCGGTCGTCGAGCGCGAAGTCGATGTGGCCGTCGATGAGGGAGGCCAGTACTCCGGACGGGTCGCCGGCCGCCTCCTCCACCCGGCGCCGGCCGCCCGTGAGCAGCCGTTCGCTGATGCCGACGAGCAGCTCGGCGAGCATCGCGTCCTTGCCGGCGAAATGCCGGTAGAGGCCGGGGCCGCTGATGCCCACCGCGGCCCCTATCTCGTCCACGCCCACGCCGTGGAAACCGCGCTCGGCGAAGAGGCGCGCCGCCTCGCCGAGGATCTGCTCGCGCCGGGTCGGGGCGGCCGCTCTGGTGCTCATGGGAATCCATTCTAGACAGGGCCGTTAGCGGTCGTTAACCTAAGTCCCACATGCGTTAACGCTCATTAACCGAATGAACCGGAGCGCACCGAGCAAGGGAGCTCGACCGATGCAGCAGGCACCAGTGCTGACGAGCGCCGCCGACCCGGCGTCCGACGCCTGGCGGGCCAACGAGGCCGCCCACCGCGAGCTCTCCGAGGGCCTGCGGGCCCGGCTGGAGGCGGCCCGGCTCGGCGGCGGCGAGAAGGCCCGCGCCCGGCACACGGCCCGCGGAAAGCTGCTGCCGCGCGACCGCGTGGACGCCCTCCTCGACCCCGGGTCCCCCTTCCTGGAGCTGGCCCCGCTGGCCGCCGAGGGCATGTACGGGGGTGCGGCCCCGGCCGCCGGGGTGATCGCCGGCATCGGCCGGGTCAGCGGCCGCGAGTGCGTCATCGTCGCGAACGACGCCACCGTCAAGGGCGGCACGTACTACCCGATGACCGTGAAGAAGCACCTGCGCGCCCAGGAAGTGGCCCTGGAGAATCGTCTCCCCTGCCTCTACCTGGTCGACTCGGGCGGCGCCTTCCTCCCCATGCAGGACGAGGTCTTCCCCGACCGGGACCACTTCGGCCGCATCTTCTACAACCAGGCCCGCATGTCGGGGGCCGGCATCCCGCAGATCGCCGCCGTCCTCGGCTCCTGCACGGCGGGCGGCGCCTACGTGCCGGCCATGAGCGACGAGGCCGTCATCGTCCGCGGCCAGGGCACGATCTTCCTCGGCGGCCCGCCGCTGGTGAAGGCCGCCACCGGCGAGGTGGTCACGGCCGAGGAGCTGGGCGGCGGCGAGGTCCACTCCCGGATCTCCGGGGTCACCGACCACCTCGCGGAGGACGACGCCCACGCGCTGCGGATCGTACGGAACATCGTGGCGACCCTGCCCGAGCGCCAGGCCCTGCCCTGGTCGGTCGAGGCCCCCGAGGAGCCCAAGGTCGACCCGTACGGGCTGTACGGCGCGGTCCCCGTCGACTCCCGCACCCCCTACGACGCCCGCGAGATCATCGGCCGGATCGTGGACGGCTCCCGCTTCCAGGAGTTCAAGGCGGAGTTCGGACAGACCCTGGTCACCGGCTTCGCCCGGATCCACGGACACCCGGTCGGGATCGTCGCCAACAACGGCATCCTGTTCTCCGAATCGGCCCAGAAGGGCGCGCACTTCATCGAGCTGTGCGACCAGCGCGGCATCCCGCTCCTCTTCCTCCAGAACATCTCCGGCTTCATGGTCGGCCGGGACTACGAAGCGGGCGGCATCGCCAAGCACGGCGCCAAGATGGTCACGGCCGTGGCCTGCACCCGGGTCCCCAAGCTCACCGTGGTGGTCGGCGGCTCGTACGGCGCGGGCAACTACTCGATGTGCGGCCGGGCGTACTCCCCCCGCTTCCTGTGGATGTGGCCCAACGCCAAGATCTCGGTGATGGGCGGCGAGCAGGCGGCCTCCGTCCTGGCCACGGTCAAGCGCGACCAGATCGAGGGCGCGGGCCAGGAATGGCCCGCCGAGGACGAGGAGGCCTTCAAGGCCCCGGTCCGGGCCCAGTACGAGGAGCAGGGCAACGCCTACTACGCCACGGCGCGGCTGTGGGACGACGGGGTCATCGACCCGATGGAGACCCGGCAGGTGCTGGGACTGGCCCTGACCGCGTGCGCGAACGCTCCCCTGAGCGACTCGGGCTTCGGCATCTTCCGTATGTGACGTGAGGACCTCACTGATGTTCAGCACTGTTCTGGTCGCCAACCGGGGCGAGATCGCGGTCCGCGTCATCCGCACGCTGCGGGAGCTCGGCATCCGTTCCGTGGCCGTCTTCAGCGACGCCGACGCGGACGCCCGGCACGTACGGGAGGCCGACACGGCCGTCCGCATCGGCCCGGCGGCGGCCGCCGAGAGCTACCTGTCGGTGGAGCGGCTGCTCGACGCGGCGCGCCGCACGGGCGCCGAGGCCGTCCACCCCGGCTACGGCTTCCTCGCGGAGAACGCCGCCTTCGCGGCCGCCTGCGCGGACGCGGGCCTGGCCTTCATCGGGCCGCCGGCCGCGGCGATCTCCCTGATGGGCGACAAGATCCGCGCCAAGGAGACCGTCAAGGCGGCGGGCGTGCCCGTGGTCCCCGGTTCCTCGGGCAGCGGGCTGTCCGACGCCGAACTGGTCGCAGCCGCCGAGAAGATCGGCATGCCGGTCCTGCTGAAGCCCTCCGCGGGCGGCGGCGGCAAGGGCATGCGGCTCGTACGGGACTCCGCGCTGCTCGGCGAGGAGATCGCGGCGGCCCGGCGCGAGGCGAAGTCCTCCTTCGGCGACGACACCCTGCTCGTGGAGCGCTGGGTGGACCGGCCCCGGCACATCGAGATCCAGGTGCTGGCGGACGCCCACGGGAACGTGGTCCACCTCGGGGAGCGCGAGTGCTCGCTCCAGCGGCGCCACCAGAAGGTGATCGAGGAGGCGCCGTCGGTCCTGCTGACGCCGGAGCTGCGGGCCTCGATGGGCGCGGCGGCGGTGGAGGCGGCGCGGTCCTGCGGATACGTCGGCGCGGGCACGGTGGAGTTCATCGTCCCGGGCGGGGACCCCTCCTCGTACTTCTTCATGGAGATGAACACCCGGCTCCAGGTGGAGCACCCGGTGACCGAACTCATCACCGGGCTGGACCTGGTGGAGCAGCAGCTCCGGGTCGCGGCGGGCGCGGAGCTGGGCTTCGGCCAGGCGGACGTCACCCTCACCGGGCACGCCATCGAGGCCCGCGTCTGCGCGGAGGACCCCGCGCGCGGGTTCCTGCCCTCCGGCGGCATGGTGCTGGCACTGTCGGAGCCGTCCGGCGGCTCCGTCCGTACGGACTCCGGGCTCGCGGCGGGGGTCGACACCGGCTCCACCTACGACCCGATGCTGTCGAAGGTCATCGCCTACGGTCCCGACCGGGCGGCTGCCCTGCGGGTGCTGCGGGGTGCGCTCGCGGACACCGTGATCCTGGGCGTGCAGACCAACACGGGCTTCCTGCGCCGCCTGCTCGCGCACCCGGACGTGGTGTCGGGCGACCTGGACACCGGGCTGGTGGAGCGGGACCTGTCCCAGCTCCTCCCGGACGGGGTGCCTGCGGAGGTGTACGCGGCGGCCGCACTGCTTTCCTCCCCCCACCCCGCCCCTTCCCGAAACCCTGCCGGGGGCTGGGTCGACCCGTTCGACTCCGCCAACGGCTGGCGCCTCGGCGGCACCCCCGCCTGGGCGGTCCACCACTTCCGCCTCCCGGGCCAGGACCCGGTCACGGTCCGCACCCGCCCCGCCGGAACGGGCCCGGACACGGAACTCCTCCTCGGCGACGCGGATGGCGCACCGGCCCGGGGCCGGATCGTGCACCGCACCCCCGACCACCTCACGGTCGAACTCGACGGGGTCACCCACCGGTTCAGCCACGCCACCTCCCCGGAGGGGACCTGGCTCGGCCGCGACGGCGACTCCTGGCACGTGCAGAAGCACGACCCGGTCGAAGCGAACCTCCGCGGCGCGGGCCGCGGCGGCGCCGACACCCTCGCCGCCCCCATGCCCGGCACCGTCACCGTCGTCAAGGTCGCCGTCGGCGACAAGGTGGCCGCCGGACAGAGCCTGCTCGTCGTCGAGGCCATGAAGATGGAGCACGTCATCTCCGCCCCGCACGCCGGCACCGTCACCGAACTCGACGTCACCCCCGGCACCACGGTCGCCATGGACCAGGTACTGGCCGTGGTCACCCCGGACGAGGAGGAGAAGGACGCGTGAACGGGCTTCCGATGAGCTTCCCGTACGAGGGCCTCCCGGCCCGGGTCCGGATCCACGAGGTGGGCGCCCGCGACGGGCTGCAGAACGAGAAGACGACCGTCCCGACCCACGTGAAGGCCGAGTTCGTGCACCGGCTGGCCGCCGCCGGTCTCACCACCATCGAGGCCACCAGCTTCGTGCACCCCCGGTGGGTCCCCCAGCTGGCCGACGCCGACGAGCTGTTCCCGCTCCTGGCCGACGTGCAGGCCGCGCTGCCGGTCCTGGTCCCCAACGAGCCCGGCCTCGACCGCGCGCTCGCCCTCGGGGCCACCCGGATCGCCGTGTTCGGCTCCGCCACCGAGACCTTCGCCTCCCGCAACCTCAACCGCACCGTCGCCGGGTCCCTCACGATGTTCGAGCCCGTCGTGGCCCGCGCCAAGGACCACAAGGTGCACGTCCGCGGCTACCTCTCCATGTGCTTCGGCGACCCCTGGGAGGGCCCGGTCCCGGTCCACCAGGTGGTCGGCGTCGCCAAGGCCCTCCTCGACCTCGGCTGTGACGAGCTGAGCCTCGGCGACACCATCGGCGTCGCCACCCCGGGTCACGTGCAGGCCCTCCTCTCCGCGCTCAACGAGGAGGGCGTGGGCACCGACCGGATCGGCGTGCACTTCCACGACACCTACGGCCAGGCCCTGTCCAACACCCTCGCCGCGCTCCAGCACGGCGTGATCACCGTCGACGCCTCCGCGGGCGGCCTCGGCGGATGCCCGTACGCCAAGAGCGCCACCGGCAATCTCGCGACCGAGGACCTCGTCTGGATGCTCGACGGCCTCGGCATCGAGACCGGGGTCGACCTGGCCGCCCTCACCGCCACGAGCGTGTGGATGGCCGAGCAGTTGGGGCGACCCAGCCCCTCCCGTACCGTCCGCGCCCTCTCCCACAAGGAGTAACGAAGACCATGGCCCTCGACCACCGGCTCACCCCCGAGCACGAGGAACTCCGCCGCACCGTCGAGGCGTTCGCGCACGATGTGGTGGCGCCCAAGATCGGCGACCTGTACGAGCGGCACGAGTTCCCGTACGAGATCGTCCGCGAGATGGGCCGCATGGGCCTGTTCGGCCTGCCCTTCCCGGAGGAGTACGGCGGCATGGGCGGCGACTACCTCGCCCTCGGCATCGCCCTGGAGGAGCTGGCCCGCGTCGACTCCTCGGTCGCCATCACCCTGGAGGCCGGCGTCTCGCTCGGCGCGATGCCCCTGTACCTCTTCGGCACCGAGGAGCAGAAGCAGCAGTGGCTGCCGCGGATGTGCTCCGGCGAGATCCTCGGCGCCTTCGGCCTGACCGAGCCCGGCGCGGGCAGCGACGCCGGCGGCACGCGCACGACCGCCGTCCGGGACGGCGACGAGTGGGTGATCAACGGCTCCAAGTGCTTCATCACCAACTCCGGTACGGACATCACCGGTCTGGTCACCGTCACCGCCGTGACGGGCCGCAAGGCCGACGGACGCCCCGAGATCTCCTCGATCATCGTCCCCTCCGGGACCCCGGGCTTCACGGTGGCCGCCCCCTACTCCAAGGTCGGCTGGAACTCCTCGGACACCCGCGAGCTGTCCTTCGACGGCGTACGGGTCCCGCTGGCCAACCTGGTCGGCGAGGAGGGCCGCGGCTACGCCCAGTTCCTGCGGATCCTCGACGAGGGCCGCGTGGCCATCTCGGCGCTCGCGACGGGCCTGGCGCAGGGCTGCGTGGACGAGTCGGTGAAGTACGCCAAGGAGCGGCACGCCTTCGGCAAGGCGATCGGCGACAACCAGGCCATCCAGTTCAAGCTGGCGGACATGGAGATGCGCGCCCACATGGCGCGGATCGGCTGGCGCGACGCGGCCTCCCGGCTCGTGGCCGGGGAGCCCTTCAAGAAGGAGGCGGCCATCGCGAAGCTGTACTCCTCGACGGTGGCGGTCGACAACGCGCGCGACGCCACGCAGATCCACGGCGGCTACGGGTTCATGAACGAGTACCCGGTGGCCCGCATGTGGCGCGACTCCAAGATCCTGGAGATCGGCGAGGGCACGAGCGAGGTGCAGCGCATGCTGATCGCCCGTGAGCTGGGGCTTTCGGGCTGACGGTAGGTGGTGGTGCGGTACGGGGCCCTCCTCACGGAGGGCCCTTTATCGTTTTCAGCCAAGGTTAGGCTAACCTTCCTATCGAACGCCGAGCCACCCAGTACGCACGAAAGTGGACACCCCATGCCCAAGTCCCGCTCCTCCCTCCTCACCCGCCGCGGCCTGATCGCGGCAGGCGGCGCCCTCGGCCTCGTGGCCGCGCTCACCGCCTGCGGCGGCAGCGACTCCGCGAAGGACGGTTCGGGCGACAAGGGCACGGGCGGCGGCGCGGCGGCCTGGAGCTTCAAGGACGACATGGGCAAGGACGTCACCGCCAAGTCCACGCCGAAGAACATCGTCGCCTTCACCGGCACCGCGGCCGCGCTCCACGACTACGGGGTCGGCGTCAAGGGCGTGTTCGGCCCGACGAAGACCGCCGACGGCAAGGCCGACGTGCAGGCCGGCTCGATGGACGTCTCCAAGGTCGAGATCATCGGCAACGTCTACGACGAGTTCAACGTCGAGAAGTACGCGTCCCTGCAGCCCGACCTCCTGGTGACCAACACCTGGGAGAAGGACAGCTACTGGTACCTGCCGGAAGCCTCCAAGGACAAGATCCTGAAGCTGGCCCCGGCCGCCGCCATCGGCGTGGGCGGCGACGTCACGATGGACAAGGCCCTGGCCCGCACCGCGGACCTCGCGAAGTCCCTGGGCGCCGACCTGAACGACAAGAAGACCGTCGACGCCAAGGCCCGCTTCGAGGCCGCCTCCGCGAAGCTCCGCGAGGCCACCAAGGCGAACCCCGGCATCAAGGTGCTCGTCGGTTCCGGCGCCGCCGACCTGTTCTACGTCTCCACCCCGGCCACCTCCGCCGACCTGAAGTACTTCCAGTCCCTCGGCGTCGAGTTCGTCACCCCGGACAAGGTCGAGGGCGGCTTCTTCGAGAGCCTCAGCTGGGAGAACGCCGGCAAGTACCAGGCCGACGTGATCCTCCTCGACAACCGCACCGGCACCCTCCAGCCGGAGGAGCTGAAGGCCAAGCCGACCTGGGCCGAGATGCCGGCCGTCAAGGCCGGTCAGATCACCCCCCGCGTGACCGAGCCGATCTACTCCTACGAGAAGTGCGCGCAGATCGTCGAGGAGCTCACCAAGGCCATCCAGAACGCCAAGAAGGTCAGCTGACCCCTGACCGTCCGGCCCCGGCGCCTCACCCAGGCGCCGGGGCCTTCTGCTTCGCCCGTCATCGCCGATCCCAGGGGGGACCCTCCGCATGACCGCCCACGCCGCCGACAGCGCAGACACCGCCGACACCGCACCTGAGGAATCGATCCCCCACTTCCGGTTCTTCGAGCTCGAAGTGCTCCGCACGCGCCGCCTCGGCCACTCCTTCCTGCGGATCACCTTCGGCGGCGCCTCCCTCGCCGGCTTCCGCTCGGGCGGCTACGACCAGAGCCTCTCCCTCTTCCTGCCGCCCGCCGGCCGGGAGCACACGGTGCTGCCCTCCACGGGCGAGGACACCTGGTTCGCGGACTGGCGCGGGATGCCGGACGAGGAGCGCCCGGTGATGCGCTCGTACACGGTCCGCGAGCAGCGCCGGACCTCCGGCGGCGTGGACGAGGTGGACATCGACTTCGTCCTGCACGGCACCTCCTCCCCCGCCTCCTCCTGGGCGGGCCGCGCGGTGACCGGCCGCCGGATCATGGCCATCGGCCCGGCCGTCGCGGAGAACAAGTCCGTACGTTTCCAGCCACCGGCCGGCACCGACGCCGTCCTGATGTACGCCGACGAGACCGCCCTGCCCGCGGCCTCCGCGATCCTGGACCGGCTCCCCGCGGGTACCCCGGTCAGGGCCTGGTTCGAGGTCCCGCACGAGGACGACCGGCTGTACCTGCCGACGTCCGCCGACGCGGACGTCACCTGGGTCGTACGGGAGCCGGGCGCCGGCCGGGAACGCACCGACCGGGTGCTGGAGGCGCTCCGCGCGGCCGAACGGCCCGCCGCCACGTCCCCGTACGCCTGGATCGCGGGCGAGTCCGCGACGATCCGCGCGGTCCGCAGGCACTTCGTCCAGGACTGCGGCATCGACCGCCGCAGTGTCCGCTTCACCGGCTACTGGCGCCTCGGCGCAACGGAGGACGACCTCCTGGCCGAGGCCTACGCGGGCCGCTCCCCCGACGAGGACCCGACGGCGGCGCTCTAGCGGCTCCGGGGGCGCCCCGGCGGCCCTCTCAGTGGCGTTCCCGGGTGAAGACCGTCCAGTGCCACGCCGCACCCCGGTAGCGGCTGTCGAACTCCTCCACCGGCGTCCAGCCGCGCATCCACCCTCCGCGGCCGTGGTACTTCGCCCGGCACGAGCACGTGCACTCGGGCAGGCGTGCGCCCTTGCACGCCGCGTTGCACTTCTCGTCCGGGTTGTACTCACGTCCGAGGACGATCCGCTCGTGAGAGCGCAGCAGCTTCCCCGTGACGCTCAGGAAGTGCCGCTTGGCGAACGTCCAGCACTTCCTGTCGCCGTTCCACTGGAGGCTGTGCGTGGTGGGCAGGAGACCGGCGACCAGCCGCTCGTGGTCCCGCATGCTGCGCCGGGGCAGCCAGATGCCGGTCGGGCCGCTACCGGGCAGGGCGACGGCCGGAAGGTGACCGCCGCCCTGGGCGGGAAGCCAGGGGGGTGCCGGCACAGGCGTGTTGTCCTCCGCCCGCGAGGACCGTCGGGATTCGTCGTGGAAGACCCGGTGGACGTAGCCGCTCCTGCCCCTGAGCGTCGCCGGCGTCGCCCGGGTGCGCCGGTACCTGCGCAGCAGCGGGTCTTCCTTGGCCAGGAACCCCAGAGCCTGCCGTCCGGACGCCGCGCAGCGGAAGGGCATGTCCCGCGAGAGCCAATGCGGGAGGATCCTGTCCTGCTCGACCCTGACGATCTGGCCGCAGCTTCCGCATATGGGTTCCTTCTCCACGGAGGTACGCCTCTCAACGGGTGGAACAGCCGCGCCACTTCGGGATCCTAGACGGAGCGTCAGCTCGGCGGAACGGGCGCTCCGCAAGCCGTCGTCAGGACCACGGGACGTCCGGCGCCTGGTAGAAGGTGACGTCCTGGGCGTCCAGGCGGGGTCCCTGGGCCGACAGGCGTCGGGCGTACGAGGTCCAGTCGCGGGTGGTGGCCGGGGACCAGCCCAGTTCCGCCAGGCCCAGTACGCGGGGGAAGGCCATCAGTTCCCAGTCCCCCCGCGTCGCGATGGTCTCCGTCCACAGGGGGGCCTCCACTCCGAGGACCGCCGACTCCGGGAGGCCCGGCAGGTAGGTGCCCGGGTCCCAGTCGTAGGCGCGGCGCACCGGTACGTACCCGGCCCAGGCCAGTCCCGGCTTCGTCTCCTTGTCGTACTTCATGTCCAGGTAGAGCCGGTCCGCCGGGGACAGGATCACCGGGCTGCCCGCCTTGGCCGCCGCGGTCACCGCCGCCTTCTCGGCGGCCGCCGTGCGGTCGTGGCCCCAGTACTGGAGCACCGCCCCCGGGGCCGGGCGGGCCGTCGCGAGCTGGTGCCAGGCCACCACCGTCTTGCCGTGCTCGGCCACGACCGCCTGGGCCCGGTCCATGAAGGCCGCGTAGTCCGCCGCGGGCGTGGAGTGGGCCTCGTCGCCGCCGATGTGCAGGTACTTGCCCGGGGTCAGCTCCGCGAGCTCCCCCAGCACCTGGTCGATGAACTCGTAGGTCCGCTCCTTGCCCACGCACAGCGAGCTGAAGCCGACCTTGATCCCGGTGTAGCGCTCGCGCGCCTTCCCGTCGCAGTTCAGCTCCGCGTAGGCGGCCTGCGCGGCGTTCACGTGGCCGGGCATGTCGATCTCCGGGACCACGTCCACGTACCGCTCCGAGGCGTACGCCACCAGGTCCCGGTACTCGTCCTTCGTCCAGTGCCCGCCGGGGCCGCCGCCGACCTCGCTCGCGCCCCCGTACTCCGCCAGCCGCGGCCAGGAGTCGATCGCGAGGCGCCAGCCCTGGTCGTCGGTCAGGTGCAGGTGCAGGGTGTTGACCTTGTACTGCGCGAGCTGGTCGACGTACCTCTTGACCTGCTCCACCGTGAAGAAGTGCCGGGCCACGTCCACCATCGCCCCCCGGTACGCGAAGCGCGGCGCGTCCGTGACCGTGCCGCCCGGCACCGTCCCCGGCCCGGACACCGGCAGGAGCTGGCGCAGCGTCTGCCCGGCGTGGAAGAGGCCCGCGGGCGTACGGGCGGTGAGGGTGACCCCGCCGGGCCCGGACTCCAGCCGGTAGCCCTCCTCCCCCGCCGCATCCTGCGCGTCCCCGGTGGATCCGTCGATCCGCAGCCGGATCCCGTCGCCCTCCGCGCCGTCGACCACGGGCAGCGGCAGCCCGCTGGGGCCGCGCAGCTGCTCGGCGAGGAGTTCGCCGACCCTGCGGACCTCCTCGTCGTCGGAGAGGCCCCTACGGATGCCCGTACGGATGACCGTGCCCGGACCGAAGGAGTACCCCGGCCCTTCGGCCCGGGCGGAGACGGGCGCCGGCAGGAGCCGTTCGTAGGGCGCGAGCGCGGCCGGGGGCTCGTCGCCCGGCCGGGCGTCGTCCCCCCTGGCGGCACTGCTGCAGGAGGCGGCCGCGGGGACGGCGGCGAGGGCGAGGAGGGCGGCGAGCACGCGTCGCGGGACTCTCATGCGCATAGGTATAGGCCAACCGGGCCCGTGGGGCCGGTGCAAGAATCCGAGGATGGCGGAAATCATCCAGAAGGACGGCACATGGACCTTCGACGGGGACGCGGTGCGCATCGTGCCGGGCCGCGACAAGGGGGTGGGCCTGCTGCGCCAGACACTGGGCGAGGTACTCGTCCCGCTGCGCGCGCTGGCCGGGATCTCCTACGAACCGGGCCGCAAGGCGGGCCGGCTGCGCCTGCGGCTGCGTGACGGCGCCGACCCGCTGCTCCAGGTGACGGGCGGCCGGCTGCCGGAGGCCTCCGACCCGTACCGGCTGACCGTGGAGCCGGACCGCGGCGGGGTGGCGGAGTACTTCGTGGACGAGGTGCGCAATGCCCTGCTGCTGGACCAGGTGGACCCCGGGCCCGCCGACTCCTACCTCCTGCCGGGCCCGGCGGTGCCGATCACGGTCGGCGCGGGCGACGGGACGGCGGCCTTCGACGGGGACCGGGTGTCCCTGGAGTGGAACTGGACGACGGAGGAGGCGAAACGGTCCGGCGGGGCCCGGGAGTTCCGGGTCGCGGACCTGCGGTCGGTGGAGTGGGCCCCGTCCCGGGGGCTGGAGAACGGGTGGATCCGCTTCGCTCTGGCCGGCGCCGGCCAGAGCGCGGCGCCGAAGTACGACCCGTACACGGTGGAGCTGTTCGGCTTCAAGAAGGACCCCTTGATGGCACTGGTCGCGGCGGCGGTCGCGGTGCGCATGCCGCACCCGGCGGCGCCCGCGCAGGAACCCGCGCCGGAGCCCGGCCAGGCCCTCGCCCCGCCCCTCGCCCCGGCCCTTCCTCCCGTTGCCGCGGCGGCCCCGGCCGCCGCCCCGGCGGAGGACCACGACGCCCTGCTGCGCCGACTGCGCGAGCTGGGGGAGCTGCATCAGGCGGGGATCCTCACGGCCGACGAGTTCACGACGGCGAAAGCGGCGATTTTGGGTCGTTTCTGACCACCTAAGACCGGAATTCCCCCCTCCTCTGGTCCAGACCAGCGCGATCCTGCCCGATTTCGGGCAGGATTTTTGCGTTCTGCCGCTCGTACCGCCAATATCGACGGATGCCCGACCGCCGCCCGTCGCACGAGGACCTCGTCGACCACTTGGTGCGCAGCACCTCGCTCCAGCGGGGCGAAGCCGCCCGAGTGGTGCTCGACGTCCTCGCGTACTTCGACGAGAGCACCGAGGAGTTCGTCCGTCGGCGCCACCGTGAGCTCCAGTCCGGGGGCGCGGTCAACGCGGACATCTTCGAGCGGATCGCGGCCGAACTGCCGCACCGCGCGGTCGCACCGCCGGAGCTCTCGCTCCGGCAACTGCGCCGCATCGTCTACGGCTGAGCACCACCCCGGCCACGCGCCGGGGCGCTGCAGGGGCAGCGGCAAGAGCAACCGAACTTCAGGAGGGGAAAGACCTTATGTGCGGAATCGTGGGTTACATCGGCAAGCGTGACGTGGCACCGCTGCTGCTGGAGGGCCTGCAGCGGCTGGAGTACCGCGGGTACGACTCCGCGGGCATCGTCGTCAACAGCCCGAAGGCCGCGGCCCTGAAGGTCGTCAAGGCCAAGGGCCGCGTACGCGAGCTGGAGTCCCGGGTCCCCAAGCGCTTCGCCGGCACCACCGGCATCGCCCACACCCGCTGGGCCACCCACGGCGCCCCGAGCGACCTGAACTCCCACCCGCACCTGGACGCCGACAACAAGGTCGCCGTCGTCCACAACGGCATCGTCGACAACGCCTCCGAGCTGCGCTCCAAGCTGGAGGCCGACGGGGTCGTCTTCCTCTCGGAGACCGACACCGAGGTGCTCGTCCACCTCATCGCAGGCGCCCAGGCCGAAACCCTGGAGGAGAAGGTCCGCGAGGCGCTCAAGGTCGTCGAGGGCACCTACGGCATCGCCGTCATGCACGCCGACTTCCCCGACCGCATCGTCGTGGCCCGCAACGGCTCCCCGGTCGTCCTCGGCATCGGCGAGAAGGAGATGTTCGTCGCCTCGGACATCGCCGCGCTCGTCGCCCACACCCGCCAGATCGTCACCCTCGACGACGGCGAGATGGCGACGCTGAAGGCCGACGACTTCCGGACCTACACCACCTCCGGTACGACGACCACCGCCACGCCCGAGACCGTGGAGTGGGAGGCCGCCTCCTACGACATGGGCGGCCACGACACGTACATGCACAAGGAGATCTCCGAGCAGGCCGACGCGGTCGACCGCGTCCTGCGCGGGCGGATCGACGACCGCTTCAGCACCGTCCACCTGGGCGGCCTGAACCTGGACCCGCGCGAGGCGCGCGGCATCCGCCGCGTCAAGATCCTGGGCTGCGGCACCTCGTACCACGCCGGCATGATCGGTGCGGGCCTCATCGAGAGCCTGGCCCGCATCCCCGCCGACGCCGAGCCCGCCTCCGAGTTCCGCTACCGCAACCCGGTCGTGGACCCCGACACCCTCTACATCGCGGTCTCCCAGTCCGGTGAGACGTACGACGTGCTCGCGGCGGTGCAGGAGCTCAAGCGCAAGGGCGCCCGCGTCCTCGGCGTGGTCAACGTGGTCGGCTCCGCGATCGCCCGCGCCGCCGACGGCGGCGTGTACGTGCACGCCGGCCCCGAGGTCTGCGTCGTCTCCACCAAGTGCTTCACCAACACGGTCGTCGCCTTCGCGCTGCTCGCCGTGCACCTGGGCCGCATCCGCGACCTGTCCGTCACCGACGGCAAGCGGATCATCGACGGCCTGCGCAAGCTGCCCGCGCAGATCCAGGAGATCCTGGACGGCGAGGAGGACATCAAGAAGCTGGCCGCCGAGTACGCCGAGGCCAAGTCGATGATGTTCATCGGTCGCGTCCGGGGCTACCCGGTGGCCCTGGAGGCCTCCCTGAAGCTCAAGGAGATCTCCTACATCCACGCCGAGGCCTACCCGGCCTCCGAGCTCAAGCACGGTCCGCTCGCGCTCATCGAGCCTTCGCTGCCGACGGTCGCGATCGTCCCGGACGACGACCTGCTGGAGAAGAACCGCGCGGCGCTCGAGGAGATCAAGGCCCGCAGCGGCCGGATCCTTGCGGTCGCCCACACCAAGCAGGAGAAGGCCGACCACACGATCCTCGTGCCCAAGAACGAGGACGAGCTGGACCCGATCCTGATGGGCATCCCGCTGCAGCTGCTGGCGTACCACACCGCCCTCGCCATGGGCCGGGACATCGACAAGCCGCGCAACCTGGCGAAGTCCGTCACGGTCGAGTAGGTCGCGCAGACCGCATAGGCCGCACGCACGAGGAAGGCCCCCGGGGATCCCCCGGGGGCCTTTTCGTACGGACGGTGCGTGAACCGTCAGCTCGCGGCGACCGCGCCGCGCGAACCCTTCCCGAAGGCCATCGGCCAGCTCGCCAGCGCCGCGGTGGCCCCGTACCAGGCCAGCAGTCCGGAGAGCGCCGCCACCCAGCCGGCCGCCTTGGCCAGTCCGTCGCTCTCGGCGAAGGTGCCTATCGCCAGGAGCAGCAGGGAGAGGGTGAACAGGCCGTACACGCCCTGCCCGAACAGCCCGCCCGAGGCCGAGGCGGTGAGGGTCAGTGCCAGCATGGCGAACAGGACGAGGAACAGTCCGGCCGCGTGTGCCGAAACCTTTCCGTCGGCCCCGTTGGCCCAGGTGAACCAGAAGGCGCCGATGCCGGCGAAGGCCGTGCCGTTGAAGCCGTTGCCGCCGCGGTATTCGAGGATTCCGAGGACGAACAGGGCGAGTCCGCCGAGGAACGTCGCGAGCGACACGGAGTTGGCCACGGTCACACCGTCGATGATGCCGGTGTTGCCGATACCGAACGCGAGAAGGGTGAGACCCAGGGCGATGTGCCCGAGGGTCGAAGTCGAGGCCGTGCTTCCCGCAGAGACACCATTGTCCACGGCGGGCTCCCTTCGATCTGCAGTTGTTTGCTGCGTCCCAGCAGCCTTTATCTACCCCTTACATGGGGGTGCACAACCGCACAATCGACATACAGTCGGTTACGGGATGACAACGACGGGTCGCTGCGCCCGCTTCGCCAGCCGGCCCGCCACCGATCCGAAGATCCGGCCGACGATCCCGTGCGTGGAGCCGACCACGATGGCGTCCGCCGAGTACTCCCGGCCGACCTCCTCCAGCTCGTGGCAGATGTCCCCGCCCCGCTCGACGAGGATCCACGGAACCTCGGACAGGTAGTCGGCGCAGGCCAGCTCCAGCCCCAGCACCTCGGTCCGGTGGTCCGGCACGTCCACGAAGACCGGCGGCTCGCAGCCGGCCCACACGGTGGTGGGCAGCCGGTTCGCGACGTGGACGATGATCAGACCGGAGCCCGAGCGACGGGCCATGCCGATCGCGTACGCGAGGGCGCGCTCACTGGACGTGGAGCCGTCGAAGCCCACCACGACCCCGTGCCGGAAGGCCGGGTCGCAGGGATGACGTGGTTGTTCCACCGCGCGCAGGTCGGCCGATTCTGGATCGGCGAGGCGTTTGCGCTTGCGGTCCGCGGGTTCGGAGAATTCGTGACCGGCCATGGGTGTCTCGGCGAAGAGGTCCTCAGGGGAAGGGACAAGGGGACGGGGCGCCAATAGGCGGAAGCGACGATTCAAGCGGGACGATTCCAGAAAACGACAACTCAGTGTGACCGAGCTCTGTCCGGGAAGCATCTTCCCAAGCCCATACCCACCAGGGTACGGCGACACTCCTGTGCTGCACAGGTCATGCCGCCCTTGGAGAGCGTCCCAGGGAGCATGCCGCAGCCACGCCTCCTTGGCAATGTCCGCTGCCCCCTACAGCCAGTGACGAGGTGCACCCCATCGGGTGTGCGCCACCCGTGCGCGCAGTGACCGAGCCGCGCCGCACGCCGTTGGACACGAGTCCGACCGTCCAGGAAGAGCCCGCAGGGAGCACGCCGTGCCCGGTCATCCGGTTCACCCCGTCCAGCCCGCTCAGTCGCCCGCTCAGCCGACGCAGTCCGTCCACATGCCGCCCCCTCCCCTTCACTCGTCCGTGCAGGTCGCCCGGCGGCCCCACGAGGACCCCGCGGGTGACGTGGTGCGCTGGGCGGCCTTCAGCTGCCTGCTCGTCCCCGTGGTCCTCGTCGTCTACGGGACCTCCTTCGGCGGGGCCGCCGTCGCCACCCTCGGCCTGGCGGCCGTCACGGCGGCCTGCCGGGTGCTGCTGCGCCACTCCGAACAGGCGGAGCGGAATGCCGCCCGGGTCCCCTCGGAGGACCGATTGACGCCCGTGCACCGGGGCCGGCACTCGCGTGCCGGAACCGGAAGCCAGCGCGGATGTCAGGTTTCCGGCGGGATGTCCCCTCACGACTGACTGATTCGCACATCCACACCCGCATGTTTTCAGCCAACTTCCCGGCACGTCACCCCCCTTGCCGGAATGTCCCCCCACCCCCCTCACCATCAGCGACTACGGCGCCACAAGGGGTCTTTGACCCTACGAGTACTGGCCATGGCCGGACAGTGCGCTTTCCACCCGGGTAGCGGAGTGGAACGCTTCCTGATCGAATGCTTTTCGCCAAGTTGCCAAGTCGACATAGCGCTGCGTGCTGAACTTGTCACGCCGACACCACGGGACGCAGTAGATTCGATCATGTATTTACGGCGGGGGAGCCACGTGCAAGGCCGAGGGGATACGTGCAGGTGCGACCAGACCAAGGAGTCGCGACACCCAAGGGGGGCTTAGCGCCATGAGCCAGGATTCCACCGCCGTCGTCGTTGACGGCAGGAAGCTCGCGGGGCGTCGCCGCAGGGAGATCGTCGCGGTGCTGCTCTTCAGCGGCGGACCGATCTTCGAGAGCTCCATTCCACTTTCCGTGTTCGGCATTGACCGGCAGGACGCGGGAGTTCCACGCTACCGACTGCTCGTGTGCGCCGGTGAGGACGGTCCGCTGAGGACCACCGGCGGACTCGAACTGACCGCGCCATACGGGTTGGAGGCGATCGCCCGGGCAGGCACGGTCGTCGTTCCCGCGTGGCGTTCCATCACCTCACCGCCGCCGCCGGAGGCGCTCGACGCGCTGCGTCTGGCGCACGAGGAGGGGGCCCGGATCGTCGGACTGTGCACGGGGGCATTCGTGCTCGCCGCCGCCGGTCTGCTGGACGGCCGGCCCGCGACGACGCACTGGATGTACGCGCCGACGCTGGCCAAGCGCTACCCGTCCGTCCACGTCGATCCGCGCGAGCTGTTCGTCGACGACGGCGACGTGCTGACGTCCGCGGGCACCGCGGCCGGAATCGATCTGTGCCTGCACATCGTGCGCACGGACCACGGCAGCGAGGCGGCGGGTGCACTGGCCCGCAGGCTCGTCGTCCCGCCGCGCCGCACGGGTGGCCAGGAACGCTACCTCGACCGGTCGCTGCCGGAGGAGATCGGCGCCGACCCGCTGGCCGAGGTCGTCGCCTGGGCACTGGAACACCTCCACGAGCAGTTCGACGTGGAGACGCTGGCGGCGCGCGCCTACATGAGCAGGCGCACGTTCGACCGGCGGTTCCGCTCGCTCACCGGCAGTGCTCCGCTGCAGTGGCTGATCACCCAGCGGGTGCTTCAGGCGCAGCGGCTGCTGGAGACCTCCGACTACTCGGTCGACGAGGTCGCCGGACGCTGCGGGTTCCGCTCGCCGGTCGCCCTGCGCGGGCACTTCCGCCGCCAGCTGGGGTCCTCCCCGGCCGCCTACCGCTCCGCCTACCGGGCCCGCCGCCCGCAGGCGGACGTGGTCCAGGTGGCTCAGCTGTCGGAGTCGCCGGTCCCGCACCAGCGCACTCCGCAGCCGCAGCGCGCGGCCGCGGCACTGGCCGCGGCCGGTCCCACGGTGACGGAGCTGTACGCCCCGGGCCGGGTGCTGCGCGAGCACGCGTAACGAGGTCCCCGGAAGGTCCCCCGCATCAGTGGTCACCTCGGTGGTCACCGATGCGGGGGACCTTCCGCATAAGGTGGGGCGCATGAACGATCGCATGGTGTGGATCGACTGCGAGATGACCGGGCTCTCGTTGACGGACGACGCACTTATCGAGGTGGCCGCACTGGTCACCGACTCGGAGCTCAACGTGCTCGGCGAAGGCGTGGACATTGTGATCCGCCCGCCGGACGCGGCCCTGGAAACCATGCCCGACGTGGTGCGCGAGATGCACACGGCGTCCGGCCTGCTCGACGAGCTGGCCGGCGGGACCACCCTCGCGGATGCCGAGGCGCAGGTCCTGGCCTACGTACGGGAACACGTGAAGGAACCCCGCAAGGCCCCGCTCTGCGGAAACACGGTCGGCACCGACCGCGGCTTCCTGCTGCGCGACATGGCCGCGCTGGAGGGCTACCTGCACTACCGGATCGTGGACGTGTCCTCGATCAAGGAGCTGGCACGCCGCTGGTACCCGCGCGCCTACTTCAACAGCCCGCCGAAGAACGGCAACCACCGGGCGCTCGCGGACATCAAGGAGTCCATCGCCGAGCTGCGCTACTACCGGGAGGCCGTCTTCGTGCCGCAGCCCGGTCCGGACTCGGACACGGCACGCACCATCGCCGCCAAGCACGTCGTCCCCGGCGCCTGACACCCACCGGAGAGGGGTGCGGAACAAGGGGGGAGCGAGCACCCTCCCGGACCCTGTACCCTTTTCTTCGGCCGGTCGGTTTTCCGACCGGACATGGTGGGTGTAGCTCAGTTGGTAGAGCACCTGGTTGTGGTCCAGGTGGCCGCGGGTTCAAGTCCCGTCACTCACCCTGCACAAGGGCCCCGTTCCGCGAAAGCGGACCGGGGCCCTTTGCCATTCCCCGGGGAAGACGGTCCTAGGACCGGAAGGCGTCCGCGTGGTCCGCGGACCAGGCCTCGAAGGTGCGCGGAGCGCGGCCGGTGAGCCGCTCGAGGTCGTCCGTGAGGTCGACCGGGAGGCCGTCCGAGGCGGACCAGAAGTCGAGCAGGGCCTCCGCGTACGGGCCCGGTATGTAGCCGTCGACCTCGGACTTCCACTGCTCGCGCGAGACGGGCTCGAAGGGTATGGGGCGGCCCACGGCCTCGCCTAGTAGGGCCAGCTGCGCGGCGAAGGTCAGCGTCCGCGGCCCGGTCAGCGTGTACGCGCGCCCCCCGAGCGAGGGCTCGGTGAGGACCGCGAAGGCGGCTTCGGCGAGGTCGGCCTCGTGGACCGGGTCGCTGTACGCACCCGGGTACGGCAGGTGGACCGGGTGGCCCGATTTCATCGCCCAGGCCCAGCCGAGGGCATTGCTCGCGAAGGATCCGGGGCGCAGCAGGGTCGTGCGCAGCGGGGAGGCGAGGAGGGCCCGTTCCACCGCGAGGTGGGAGGCGGCGAGGGGGCTGTCGGCGGCGTCGGGGGCCAGGACCGAGGAGGAGGACAGGAGGACGACGTGTTCGACGCCGGCGCCGACGGCCTCCTTCACGAAGGCGTCGATGGCGGCGGCCTCGGCATAGAGGAAGACGGAGCGGACACCGGCGAGGGCTTCGGGGAAGGTCGCCGGATCGGTGAGGTCGCAGTGGACGGTGCCGGGTGTGTCCGGCTCGCGGGATGCGAGGCGGTGCGGGACGCCGTGGGCGGCGAGGAGCGACGAGAGGCCGCGGGCGACGGCGCCCCGGCCACCGGTGACGAGAACCTTCGGCGTGCTCGACGTGCTCAGACCGTTCGGCGTGCTCGACATGTTCGACATGGCGGATTCCTGCTCTTCCTGTTCTAGACTGAGTGAGTGACGCAGATTCTGTGTGACGCAATCTCTGCGTCACACAGACAAATTTGGACCACGGAGAAGCCGATGTCAACGGATTACGCTCGTTCGAGTGATGAGTGGACCCGCGCCGAGCTGCTCGCGCGCATCGTCACCGAGAGCCAGCGGCACTACGCCGACTACTCGCTCTTCAACCAGGCCATGGCCGACCACGTCGGCCTGCACCCCACCGACATGCAGTGCGTCGCCCTCCTCGACATGGAGCCCGAACCGGTCAGCACCGGCGACATCGCCCGGCTCACCGGCCTGACCTCCGGCTCCGCCACCCGCCTGGTGGACCGCCTGGTCAAGGCCGGCATCGTCGAGCGGCACGCCGACCCGCACGACCGCCGCCGCTCCCTCGTCTCCCTCGCCCCCGCCGCCCGCGACCGGATCGGCGCCGCCTGGGAGACCCCGGGCCGCGCCTTCGGCGCCGTTCTGGCGAGCTACTCCGACACCGAACTCGCCGTCATCGCCGACTACCTGCACCGCGCCGCCGAGGTCGGCCGCGCCCAGGCGAAGCGGCTGACCTCGGGGGACAGCGACTGACCACCCCGCACGGGCCCTACCGAACAGGCCGCTCCCGCGCTAGCCTCCCGCCCAACGGGCAACAGCGCGCGCCGGAGAAACGGGAGGGTCGGCGTGCGGCTGGAGGTTGTCCATGCCCACGCCGTCCCCCAAGCCCGAACCCGTGCCCGCCCCCGCCCCTGCCCCCGCCGGCTTCCGCGGGGTGTTCGCCCTCGGCGGCCGCGCCCTCCCCGCCTACGGGTTCCTCGCCCGCCTCCCCGCCGCCCTGTGCCCCATCGGCACGCTCCTGCTCATCAACGAACGCGACGGCATCGGCGACGCCGGAACCATCGCCGCCGCCCTCTGGCTCGGCCAGGCCCTCGGCGGGCCGGTCATCGGCCGGCTCGCCGACCGGCGCGGCCACCGGCCCGTCCTGCTGGTCGCCTGCGCCGCGAACGCCGCCGTGCTCCTCGCCCTCGTCGCCGCCGTCCTCGGCGGGCTGCCTCTCGCCGCCCGGATCGCGCTCGCCGTCGCCGCGGGCCTCACGGCCGCGCAGGTCGGGCCGCTGGCCCGGGCCCGGTGGGCGCGGCTGGCCGGAGAGGACAAGGCCCTGGTCGGGGCCGCGCTCTCCTTCGACACCACCCTCGACGAGGTCGGCTTCATGGTGGGGCCCGCGCTGGCCGGGATCCTCGCGGTGACCGTCCACCCCGCTTCGGCGCTGCTCCTCGCGGCCGCCCTGGGCCTGGTGTTCGGGACGCTCTTCGCCCTGCATCCCACGGCGCCCGGGCCGACGGGACCCGGCGCCGCCGCGCGGGGCGACGTACGACTGTGGTCTCCGGGGCTCGCCCTGCTGTTCGTCGTGGCCGTCCTGCAGGGTGCCTCGTGGAGCGGCGCCAATACCGGGGTCAACGCGCTCGCCGTCGCCGTCGGCTCCCCCGGGGCCGCCGGGCTCGTGTGGGCCGCCATGGCCGTGACCAGCTCGGTGGCCGGCTTCGTCATCGTGACCCGGCCCGGAACGGCCGGCCTGACCGTCCGGCTGCGCAGGACCATCGCCGCCCAGGCGCTGCTGACGCTGCCACTGCTCGCCGTCTCCGGCCTGTGGGGCGCGGCCTTCGCCGTCGCCGGGATCGGACTGGCGGTCGCCCCGCACCTGATCGCACTGTTCGGCCTCGTGGAACGGGCCGGCCCCGCGCGGCGGATGGGCGAGGCCATGACCCTGGCCGGCAGCGGTCTGATCATCGGCCAGGCACTGGCCGCCGCCGTCTCCGGTCCGCTCGCCGCGGCCTACGGGTACCGGGCGGCCTTCGCCGTCTCGTGCGCGGCCGCGGCCGCCTCCGCGGTGCTGGCGTGGGCGGCCGCCGACCGGGTCCTGGGGCCGGTCCGGGAGCCCGTCCTGGGGCCCGTCCTGGGGCCCGTCCAGGAGCCGACCCCGGAGCCGGCCCGGGTGCCCGGCCTCAGCCCGCGCTCTTCATCGCCGCCAGCCCCTTCGCCAGGTCCTCGGCGTTCATGACGGGGCCGACCTCCAGCTCGGCGTTGAACTGCAGGAACAGGTCCTCCATCAGCGGGGGCATCTGGGAGCTGTCCTGGAGGTCGAAGACCATCCAGCAGGACCGGACGCCCTCGTGGAGGCCGAAGTAGGCGGCCTCCGGCTTCACCGCTTCCATGAGCTTCTTGATGGCCGCGGGAAGGGCGCCGCTCTTGATGCCCTCGTTCGTCGCCGCCGTGTCCAAGTGGGCCCTGAGCATGACTCTCATGCGCGGCTCCTTTCGTCACGGCCACCCTGGGCCCGGGTGCGGGAGGCGGCAACATCTCCGCCTCCGTCCGGGCGCCGGCTGCTCCGTCCGGTTACTCAGCCCGGTTCGCGCCCTGGATGTGGAAGTTGAAGTCCGTGTGCCCGAGGCTCCCCATCAGCCGGAGCCAGATCGGCAGCAGCATCTCCGTGCCGCGCGCCGTCTCGATGCCGCCCAGGTCGATGACGGTGTGCTCGCGCCAGTCGAAGGAGTACAGGAGTTCCCGTACGGCCTTCTTGGCCTCGGCGTCCTCACCCGAGAGGAAGACGGTGTGGTCGCCGGGGACCCGGGCCGGGTCGACCATGACCTGGCAGTTCATCGTGTTCAGCGTCTTGACCACGCGCAGCCCCGGGAAGGTCCGCTGGATCAGCTCGCCCAGGCTGTCGCTGTCCACCGGTTCGAGCCCGGGCGGGAACCCGCGCGAGAAGTCCAGCGGGTTCGCGATGTCGATCAGGATCTTGCCGTCCAGGTGCGCGGCGTCGGCGTCCGTCAGGGCGGCCACGCTGACCTGCCCGCCCGTGGCGTTGACGAGCACCTCGCCGAGCCGCGCCGCCTCCGCGAAGGGGGCGAGCCCCGCCGCCGGGTGGGCCTGCTGCCACGCGGCGTACTCGGTGCGCTCCAGGGTGGCCGCGGGGTCCCGGGTGCCGATGACGACCTCGTGGCCGAGGGAGAGCAACCGGGCGGCCACCGTACGGCCGACGATCCCGGTGCCGAGGACTGCGTAGCGCATGACGGCTTCCCATCGCATACGGAAGGAATCAGGAGAGGAACCCAGCAGAGGAGAAGGGCGGACCCACTCAAGCAGGTCGTACGGATTCCCGCGCGGAGGGCGTCAACTCCGCGCCAACCTCAGCTAGTCCAGGATCCCCACGTCGTAGAAGAACTGATAGCGCGTCGGGTCGTCCGGCAGGAACCAGTGGAAGCCCTCCTCCAGGAAGACGGCCACGAGGTTCACGGCGATCACCAGCCCCAGGAACCACAGCGCGAGCATCCCCACCGTGCGGTACGCCCCCGGGTCCTGCGCCGGGACGGACCGGTCCGCGGTGGCGTGGGCGAAGGCCAGGACGATGCCCACGGCGACGACCGAGGCCTGGAAGAGGATCCACGCCCAGACGTAGAGGTGCAGGCCGAACACCTCGCTCCCGTACCCCTTGTCGCCCGGCAGGACGTGCAGCATCGTCTGCCGCCACGAGGCGAACGAGCCGGCGATCACGGCGACCAGGGACAGGCCCCAGCCCATCATGTAGTCGCGGCCGGTCACCGCCCCGCGCGTCAGCGCCGTCCGGACGATGTGGGCCGCCCCCATGGCCGCCAGCAGCATGAACATCCGCTGCACGATGCAGAGCGGGCAGGGGTACTCCCCCAGCCCGAACTGGTAGAAGAGCCCGCCGCACACCACCCCCGTCCAGCCGATCGCGAAGGCGCACGCGAACCAGAACTGGACCCGGCCCAGCAGGCCGCCCTCCAATGACGGTTCCGGGAGGAGGCTGGACATCGCGGCCACGGTCAGTAGCTCAAGGTGAGGGCGAGGCTGCTGGTGATGTGGTGCGCCATCAGCAGGATCACGGCGAGGAGCATGAGCCACCAGGCGCCGAGCACGACGAACCGCGGGGCGTCCCGGTACATCGCGATCAGCGTGGCGAGGAGGCCGCCGAAGATGAGGGTGTCCATGGCGCGGACCGTACCGACAGCGGGACATACCGGGCGCGCGGCGCGCCCCCGCCCGCCCCAGGGTTACGTCAGTTGCGTCGCCGCTTGCGCCGGCCGCGTCCGGTACGCGCGGACTCGCCCCGCGACCGCCCGTCCAGCGCGATCCACACCCGCACCTCGGTGCCGCCGAGCACCGAACGCCCCAGCCGCACGTCCCCGCCCGTCGACTCCGCGACCCGCCGGACGATGTCCAGCCCCAGGCCCGTGGACCCGTCGCGGCCCCCGTCGTTGCCGCGCCGCAGGGCCGCGTCCGGATCGGCGATGCCGCCCCCCGCGTCCGAGACGAGCACGATGACCGCGTCCCCCGCGTCGTGGACGTCCACCGCGAAGGGGGTGCCCTCGGGGGTGTGCCGGAACACGTTGCCGAGCATGGCGTCCAGCGCCGCGGCCAGCTCCGGCCGGGCCACGGGGATCCGTACCGTACGGTCGACCCCCGCGAGCCGCACCTCGCGGCCCTCGTCCTCCGCCAGCGCCGACCAGAACCCCATCCGGTCGCGGATCACCTCGGAGGCGTCGCAGCCGGCGCCCGGCCCCTGCGCGGCGGCCGGTCGCTGCTCGCGGGCGGTACGGATGATCGTGTCGACCTCCCGCTCCAGCTGCTCCACGGCCGCCCGGGTCTGCTCCGCGGCCGGACCGTCGCCGAGGGAGGCCGCGTTGAGCCGCAGCACCGTCAGCGGGGTCCGCAGCCGGTGCGAGAGGTCGGCGGCCAGCTCCCGCTCGTTGGCCAGGAGTTCCACCACCTGATCCGCCATCGAGTTGAACGCGACGGCCGCCGAGCGGAGTTCCTTCGGCCCCTCCTCCGGGACCCGCGCCCCCAGCCGCCCCTCGCCCAGCCGGTGCGCGGCGTCCGCGAGCCGCTCGGCCGGCCGCACCAGACGGGCGCCGAGCCGGTCCGCGACCGCCACCGAGCCCACGATCAGGGCGAGGCCGACGCCCGCGAGAACCACCCAGGCGGTGGCGACGCCATTGCTGACCTCGCTCTCCGGCACGTGGATCTCCACGACGGCGATGTCCCCGGAACCGAGCGCCACGGGCTGGAGCAGCGCGAAGCCGCCGCCCGCCACCGGGGCCGTCGCGGCCCGCCCGATCCGCCGGACCTCCGAGACGGCGCGCTCGCCGGCCCAGCCGTCGCCGATGTCCACGCGCGGGTCGTCCCCGATGGCCGGCACGTGGACGGCCATCCGCCGGTCGGCGCCCATCTGCGTGGACTCCACGGCCTTGCGCAACTGCACCGGGTCGGTGGTGATGGACAGCGTCGGCCCGATGGTGGCGGCCTGCCGCTCGGCGTTGGAGAACGCCCGGTCGCTGGCCATCTCCTGGACGACCAGCCCGAGCGGTACGGCGAAGGCGACGACCACCATCACGGTGACCGCGAGGCACACCTTGACCAGGGCCCACCTCATCCGCGCATCACTGCGGCGGCTCCAGCTTGACCCCGACCCCCCGCAGCGTGTGCAGGTAGCGGGGACTGGCGGCGGTCTCGCCGAGCTTGCGGCGCAGCCACGACAGGTGGACGTCGATGGTCTGGTCGTCGCCGTACGACTGCTGCCAGACCTCGGCGAGCAGCTCCCGGCGGGCCACGACCACGCCCGGCCGCCCGGCCAGGAAGGCCAGCAGGTCGAACTCCCGCCGCGTGAGGTCCAGTACGGCCCCGTCCAGCTCGGCCTGGCGGCGCAGCGGGTCGATCGCGAGGCCGCCGACGCGCAGCACGCGGGAGGGCGGTTCGGCCCCGGCGGCGGAACGGGCACGGCGCAGGACGGCGGCCATCCGGGCGGAGAGGTGCTCCACGGAGAAAGGTTTGGTCAGGTAGTCGTCGGCGCCGTCGTTGAGCAGCCGGACGATCTCCGCCTCGTCGTCGCGGGCGGTCGCGATGATGACGGGCACGTCGGTGATCCCGCGCAGCATCTTGAGCGCCTCGGCCCCGTCCAGGTCGGGCAGTCCGAGGTCGAGGATCACCACGTCGAAGCGGTTGTGCGCGACCTCGCGCAGCGCCTCCAGGGCGGTGCCGACGCTGCGCACCGTGTGCGAGGCCTCGGTCAGGTGCCGGATGAGGGCGGAACGTACGAACTGGTCGTCCTCGACCACGAGCACACTTGCCATGGCCCGCACGGTAGCCCATTCGGGGGATGCCGAGGGGTGGCGGGCCAGGTCTGGGACGGGTGGTGCAGTATGTCCCCCGATGCGAAGAGGACAGGTCGGTAGAGCAGTCGGCCACGCGGGCGCGTGGACCCTGGCGACCGGGGCGGCGGTGACGCTGTCGTGGTGGGGCGTGCACTCGGTCATGTCCGGTACCGCCTACGATCCGCCGCTCGCGGTGCCGCTGGCCGTGCAGCCCCTCTCCTCCTCCACCCATCGGGCGCAGCCGCCGGAGCCGACGCCCTCTCCCTCCCCCTCCCCGTCGCCGTCCGCGACGCCGACCTCGCCCTCCCCTTCCGCCAAGCCCTCCGCGCCGCCCACGCCCCCTTCACGGCGGCAGACGCCCCCGAGCGAGAACGTGAAGGCGTACAGCGTCTCGGGCGGCCGGGTCGTCTTCGATCTCGGCGCCACCTCCGCCGAGCTGGTTTCGGCGACCCCGCTCGCCGGCTGGCGGATGCAGGTCTGGAAGCAGCCGTCCTGGATCCGCGTCACCTTCACCCGTGACGGCCGCGAGGTGTCGGTGTTCTGCACCTGGCACGACCACCCGCCGCTGGTGGAGCTCGTCGACCCGTAGGCGGCCGACCGCCGGATACCGTGGCGCCATGAGCACCGGCGCGCGCTACGTCACCGACCTGATCGACGCCTGCGAGCGGTACGCGGACCGCCCCGCCTTCGGTTCGGGGTCCTGGGTCCTGACCTACTCCGAGGTGCTGGACCGGACGTACCGGCTGGCGGGCGCCCTGGCCGACCTCGGGATCCGGCGCGGCTCCGGGCTGGCCTGCGTCACGGCGGGCAACCCGCCCGAGAGCCTGCTCGTACGGCTGGCCGCGCACGTGCTGGGAGCCCGGCTGACCCACGTGTGCGTCGGCCCCACGACCCACGGACTCGACCACCTGCTACGGGACTGCGCGCCCGCCCTGGTGGTCCACGACACCCCGGTGCCGCCGGGCCCGGGGGCCCGCATCGGCCTGGCCGCACTGCTGGAGTCGGCCTCCGCCCGGGAGGCGCTGCCCGTCGAGGTGGCGGCGCGCGACGAGGACGTGGCCCGGGTGACCTACACGGGCGGCACGACGGGCCGGCCGAAGGGGGTGGCCTCCACCTTCGCCGCGATGGCGGCCCGTACGGCAACCCGCACGGACTCCCCGGACTCCACCCCGCTGGTGTTCGTGTCGACCGACTCGCTCTCCCAGCGCTCCGGCGGCCGGTGCCTGGAGCAGCTGCGCGTCGGCGGCCGCTCCGAGATCCTGCACCCCTTCGGCACCCGGGAGTTCGCCGAGGCCTGCCGGCGGCTCGGGCCCGCGGCCACGTACCTGACGCCCTCGATGCTGTACCGGCTGCTCGACGACCCGGAGACCGCCGACGGCGTACCCGGACTGGTACGGGTCTCCTACGGCGACTCCCCCGTCCACCCGGAACGGCTGCGGCGGGCCCTGACCCGGTGGGGTCCGGGGGTGCGCTGGACCCAGGGCTACGGGATGAACGAGGCCGGGGTACTCAGCCGGCTCTCCCCGGCCGACCACGACGCGGCGGCCACCGACCGCCCCCACCTGCTCGGCTCCGCCGGCCGCCCGGCGCCCGGGGTGGAGGTCGAGGTGCGCGGGGCCGCGCCCGGGGCCACCGGGGAGGTGTGGGTGCGCTCCCCCATGGTCATGGCCGGCTACCGCAACCAGCCCGCCCTGACCGCCGAGGTCCTGCACGACGGCTGGCTGCGCACGGGTGACGTCGGGCACTTCGACGCCGACGGGTACCTGTACCTCGACGACCGGGTCAAGGACGTGGTCATGGTGCACGGGGCGAACATCTACTGCGGCCCGATCGAGACGGCCCTGACCCGGCACCCCGCCGTGGCCCGGGCGGCCGTCGTCGGGCGGACGGACCCGCTCACCGGGGAGGCGGTGTGCGCCTTCCTCGTCGCGGCCCCCGGGCACGCCCCGACGGAGGAGGCGGCGGCCGAGGCGTGCGCGCTGGTCGCGGCGGAGCTGGCGCCGGGCCAGCGGCCGACGGCGGTGTTCTGGCTGCCGGCGCTCCCGCTGACGGACCGCGGCAAGCCGGACAAGCGGCGCCTGCGGGAGCTGGCGGCGGACCCGTCCCGGCCGGCCACACAGGGAAGCGACGGTGCGACGGCCTAGCCGTTGACGTCGAGAGCCGTCCCGTACAGCCGGGACACCTTCAGCCGGATGACCACCCGGCGCTCGGCGACCAACTGCTCCAGGAACGCGTCCTCGTCCTCGCGGCCCCGCGGCTTCGCGGCCTCCGGCACCATCGCGAGCAGCTCCCGCCCGACCGCGTCCCCCGGCGCGGTCGTGATCTCGGAGACCTCGGCCTCGCCCTCGGCCACGGCGAACGACCAGACGTCGGCGCCCGGAACGTGCACGGCGGCGCGCGGGTCACGCCGGAGCTGCTTGACCTTGATGCGGTCGGCTGTGGTGGAGAACCGCACGATCCGCGCTTCGGCGTCCCAGCTGTAGAGCATGGTCGTCAGATGCGGATGGCCACTGCTCTTGTTGGTGGCGAGGGTCCCGAACTGCCGAGTGCCCAGCAGTTCGGAGAGGGCGTCGTCGGACAGGGCGCGGGGAGCTGCGGGCTTCTGAGTCATGCCGTGATCAACTCCCGTGTCCAGCCGGGCATTCCAGCCGGCCGGGCCTCAGCGGAAAACCGACGGCGGAGGCTCCGGCGAGGCCACCGCCGAGGCGTCCGAGACCGGGGCGGCTCCGCCCGCGAAGTCGATGAGGGCGCGGCCGTGTTCGACCCGGCCGGGGTGCGGGTCGCTCGCCACCCGGCGGGTGAACTCCGCGACCGGCAGCTCCCGGTCGGCGGCCACCAGCACGGCGTTGCCGAAACGCTTCCCCCGCCACACCACGGGGTCGGCGGCCAGCGCCAGTTCCGCGAACCGGGACGCGGCCGTGGCGATCTGGCCCCGCAGATGGGAGAGCGGCGGACCGTCGGCGAGGTTCGCCACGTACCAGCCGCCCGGCGCCAGGGCCCGGCGTACGTCGTCCAGGAACTCGGCGCTCGTCAGGTGCGCCGGGGTGCGGGCCCCGCTGAACACGTCGGCGATCACCAGGTCGGCCCAGCCGTCCGGGACCTTCGCCAGCCCGGCCCGGGCGTCGACCGCGCGGACCCGGACCCGGGCCTGCGGGTCCAGCGGCAGGTGCTCCCGTACGAAGGCCACGAGCCCGGCGTCGATCTCGACGATCTGCTGCGTCGAGCGGGGGCGGGAGGCGGCCGTGTAGCGGGCGAGGGTGAAGGCGCCACCGCCGAGGTGGAGCACGTTCAGGGGCTGGCGTGCGGGGGCGAAGAGATCGATCAGGTGGCCGATCCGGCGCTGGTAGGAGAAGTCCAGGTGGCCGGGATCGTCCAGGTCCACGTGGGACTGCGGGGCGCCGTCGATCAGCAGGGTCCAGGCGCGCGACCGCTCCCGGTCGGGCTCCAGCGCGGCGTGGCCGCCGTCGACCGGCCCGGCCGGCGCCTCGGCGGTCTCGCGCCCGCGCCGCTTGTCACTGCCCTTGTCGCTGCCCTTGCCCTTGCCCTTGCTCGCCACGCCCTCATTATGGCTGGTCAGGGCCCGACGGGCGTCAGCGGCAGTTGTCGGCGGCCTCGATCAGCCGGGCCGCCTCGCCGAGCGCCGCCCGCAGCACCTCCGGGTCGGTGACCGGCCCGACGGCCTCCGGCGGCAGCAGCCAGCCGGTGTCGCCCGCGGTGGGCGAGCTGTCGCCGAAGCGCATGCCGCGCCCGTTGGTGTGCGTACAGGCGCTGCCCGGGAGGTCCCAGGCGTCGGCGGTGCCGGGCGGGACGAGGAAGCCGAGGGTGCTGCCGGAGCCGTCGTGCAGGACCGGGCCGACGCCGCACGCGTGGCTGGCCTGGCCGGCGGCCCGCTGGATGATGTCGACGGCCTCCAGCCCCTGCCGGGTGGGCACGGTGACCAGGTCCGGGGCGCCCATGAGGAGGGCTGCTCCCGGCTCGGGCGCGGTGTTCGTGTCCGTACTCTCCATGCCGCCCTCCACCAAGGGAACCCCTCCTCGATCCGCGTACGAGCATCGCGGGAGCGGTCACGGAAGCCTGCGGGCTTCCTCCCACTCCGCATGAGTTCAACGCACGGGAACGTCAACAGGTGCGGCGGCAAGACGCTGCAAAGGATGGCAGTTCATGGCGGATCGCGGGTGAGATATCCGTTTTGTAGCCAAACACCGAGTCAACCCTCCGTCGCTGGCGGTACGTTCGTGCCCGCCGGGCAGCGCGTCACACAGGCACCACCGCTTCACCGCACAGGCACCGGCAGCGCAATCACTTGCCCAGAGAGGCCACGTCCATGGCGGCGTCCCCCCACTCACCCAACACCCCCTTCCGGCGGCTGCGCGGTCAGCACTCCCCGGCCGAGTTCGCCGCGATGGTGCGCAGGGCGGCGAAGGAAATCGGAGAAACGGTTTCCTGCGACGCCCGTTACATCGGCCGGGTCGAGTCCGGCGAGATCCGCTGCCCCAACTACGCCTACGAGCGGGTCTTCCTCCACATGTTCCCCGGCCGCACCCTGGCCGACCTCGGGTTCTCCCCGCGCGAGACGGTACGGGGCCGGCTGGCGCAGCGCGAACAGGCCGCCCCCCTCTCCGCCTTCGCCCCGCGCTCCCACCCCACCGGCTTCCCTGCCCCTTCGCGTTCCAAGGAGAGCGACGTGTTGCGTCGCGCGTTCATGGCGGGGGGCTCCGCGACCGTGGCGGCCGCGACCCTCAGCCTCACCCTGCTCGGCGACACCCGCCGGCTCCCCTCCCGCGCCGGCGAGTCCGAGGCGGCCGCCGTCGAGGACGCCGTACGCCAGATCCGGCTGCTGGACGACCGGCACGGCGCCGACGCCCTGTACCGGCGGGCCGCGGAACCCCTGCGCACCGCCTACGCGTTGCTCGACGCGGGGGCGACCCGGCAGTCCACCGAGGACCGGCTGCACGCGGGCGCGGGCGAGCTGGCCATCTCGGTGGGCTGGCTCGCGCACGACTCGGGCCGGTTCGATGACGCCCGCTCGCACTACGCGGAGGCGCTGGCCACGGCCCGGGTCTCCGGGGACGCCGGCCTGGAGGCGCACGCCTTCAGCAACATGGCGTTCCTCGCCCGGGACTGCGGGCGCCCCCGCGAATCGGTACGGGCGGCCCAGGCGGGCCGCCGCGCCGCCCGTTCGCTCGGTTCCCCGCGGCTCCTGTCGCTGCTCGCCCTGCGGGAGGCCGGCGGCTGGGCGGGACTGTCCGACCGCAAGGCCTGCGAGGAGGCGCTGACCCGGGCGCACACGGAGTTCTCGCGCGGCGCGGCGTGGGCGGACCCCGAGTGGATGTCCTTCTTCGGCGAGGCAGAGCTGGAGTCCCTGGAGTCCCGCTGCTGGGCCGCGCTCGGCGAGCACGCCCGGGCCGCCCGGCACGCCCGCCGGGCGGCGGACCTCCAGGACCCGCACTTCGCGCGCAACGTCGCCCTCTACACCGCGGAGCTGGCCGACAACCTGGCCCACGCGGGCGCCCCCGACGAGGCCGCGTGGGCGGGCGGCCGGGTGCTGGAGCTGCTGGACGAGGTCCAGTCGACCCGGATCCAGTCGATGCTGGCGGCGACGGCCCGCACGCTGGTTCCGCACCAGCGCTCCCCGCGGGTGGGCTCGTTCCTCGCCAAGCACGCCTCGGCCTGACCCTGCGGGGGGGGGGCGGGTCAGGATCGGCGCGCTGCGCCTGAGCCCCTGGGAGGGGCTGGATTACTCCAGGTGCCCCGTGTCGTTCCAGCGTTCCAGTGCGGGGGCTCCGTACGCCCAGCCCAGGACCGACAGGGAGGTGGGCTCCAGGCGGATGCGGGCGCCGAAGGAGGCCTCGAAGCCGAGCCAGCGTGCGGCCAGGGTGCGCAGGATGTGGCCGTGCGCGAAGACGAGGACGTCGCGTTCGGCCGAGCGGGCCCAGGTGACGACCTCGTCGGCGCGGGCCGAGACGTCCGCGACGGACTCGCCGCCCGGGACCCCGTCGCGCCAGATCAGCCAGCCGGGCCGGATCGCCTGGATCTCGGCCGGGGTCATGCCCTCGTAGTCGCCGTAGTCCCATTCCATCAGCGCGTCCCACGGCTCCGCCTGGATGCCGAAGCCGGCCAGGTCGCAGCTCTCGCTGGCCCGCACCAGGGGGCTGGTGCGCACCTCCAGCCCGCGCAGGCTCGCCCACGGGTCGCGGGCGAGGCGCTCGCCGAGCAGCTTGGCACCGCGCTTCCCCTCCTCCAGCAGGGGCACGTCCGTGCGTCCGGTGTGCTTGCCGAGCTGGGACCACGCCGTCTGGCCGTGACGGGCCAAGAGGATGCGGGGGGCCATATGAGTTCTCCTGGTCAAGGGGCTGGAGGGTCGGAGCACCGACGGACCCGACCATTCGCACGGCTTTGCGGGGGTTACGTCGCGCCGCTCCATCATCCATCAGTTGGCATCCTCCCTCTCCCTGAAGGGAGGGGGTTCCTACGGCTCGCGCCGTGGGGTTTTCTGCTTCGTCGCCGACTGCCCGCCCGGAGTGCTCCGTTGAGGTCTTACACCAGCTCCACAGACAGACACGGCCGGCCCGGCCGCCAGAATGTTCTTCGCCGCGTTCACGTCGCGGTCGTGGGTCACACCGCAACCGCACGTCCACTCACGGATGTGCAGCGGCATCTCGCCCGCGATGGTGCCGCAGGCGGAGCACAGCTTGGAGGAGGGGAACCATCGGTCGATGGTGATCAGGTCTCTTCCGTACCAGACGCTCTTGTACTTCAGCATGCCGCGCATCGTGGTCCAGGCCGCGTCTGAGATGGCGCGGGCCAGGGTGTGGTTCTTGACCATGTTGCGCACGGTCAGGTCCTCGATCACGATCGTTTGGTTCTCACGAACGAGCCGAGTGGTCAGCTTGTGCAGGTGGCCACGCCTGCGGTCGGCGATCCGAGCATGGATCTTGGCAACCTTGCGCCCTCGACCACACGATCGCCAGCGGGTCCGCCATCTTCGCCAAGGTCAGCGCACCATCTCGGTAACGGAACGCGCTGGACGTGTACTCGGCGGACCTGCGGGACTTCTTCCTCGACTTGAAGCGCGGGTAGCTGCCCCGCTTGGCGAAAAAGCCGGCAAACGCGCTCTGCAGATGCCGAAGGCCCTGCTGGAGCGGAACGGACGACACCTCGGAGAGGTAGGACAGCTCCTCGGTCTTCTTCCACGCCGTCAGCATCGCCGAGGTGGCGTTGCAGGTGACCCGCTCCTGCCGCGCCCACGCCTCCGTACGGGCAGCGAGCGCCAGGTTGTAGACCTTCCGCACACAACCGAAGGTGCGAGACAGCTCAGCTGCCTGCGCATCGGTCGGATAGAAGCGGTACTTGAACGCCCGCTTCACTTGGCGTGTTGCCACGCTCACAAGCTGGCGAGGCTACGTGTGAAGACCAAAGCTGCGGGTCAGGGCACCGAGATCCGCCCTGGCAGCGAACACCAGCACGTCGCCCCGCTCCGCAGGAGTCGGGTTCCTCCCCACCCTGAAGGGCGCGGTTCCCTCGGAGGTTCTGGTGAACCACGCAACCCTTGCGTCTTCACGCACGTCATACGCCGTATGACTAATAGGCGGCAGCCTCCGCGTTGGTGGGCCGAACTGCTGCTCCTGGGGCTCGTCTACGCGGCGTACTCGGGTGGCAGACTCCTCGCCCGGGGCGACGTCGGGCTGGCAGTGGACCACGGGCTCGCGATCCTGCGCACGGAGGAGCTCCTGGCCCTCGATCTGGAGCGGCCGCTCAACCGGCTCTTCACCGGGCAGGCGGTGCTCGGCATACCCGCCGACTTCGTCTACGCCTCCCTGCACTACCTCGTCACCCCCGCGGTGCTGGTCTGGCTCTACCGGCGCCGCCCCCAGCAGTATCGTTTCGCCCGCACCTGGCTGATGGTCTCCACCCTCCTCGGGCTCGTCGGCTTCGCCCTGGTGCCCACCTGTCCGCCCCGGCTGCTCGACGCCTCGTACGGGTTCACCGACACGATGGCCCACTACAGCGCCTACGGCTGGTGGGGCGGGGAGGCCAGCGCACCGCGCGGGCTCGGCTCCTTCACCAACCAGTTCGCCGCCATGCCCAGCCTGCACGTGGGGTGGGCACTGTGGTGCGGGATCGTGCTGTGGAGCTGCGCGCGCCGGCCGCTGGTCCGGGCGCTGGGCGCCGCGTACCCCGCCGTCACCACCGTCGTGGTCATGGGCACGGCCAACCACTACTTCCTCGACGCCGTCGCCGGGGCCGCCGTGATGGGGGCCGGCTACCTCGCGGCCCGCGCCCTGCCCGCCGGGATCACCGGGATCGCCCGGGCCGCCGGGGCCGGACTCCCCGCGTCCGGCGGGTCCGCCGAGCCCGCCCCGCACACCACCCGAACAGCGGGTTTCCGCGGTAAGTCCACGATTGTCAGTGGCGGATGGGAGACTTCCGCGGGTGAGCTCCTACCCGTCCAGCGGTCAGCCGTCGCAGACCCCGCCGCGGTCCCCCGGACCGACGGCGCAGCCGGCGGCATGGCAGGCCGCGCAAGCCGCGCAGCCGATGAATCCCCCGAGTCCCCTGAATCCCCCGAGAACACTGCGGCAACGGCTCGCTGACCTGCGCGGCCCCGCCGTCGCACCGCGCCCGCTCGACGCCCGCGCGCTGGCGGCCCTCGCCGCCAACCCCGGCTGCGGCAGACGGGCCCTGCTCGACGGCGCCGGCGTGGACAAGACCGTCCTCGCGGCGGCCCTCGGCTCCCCCGCGGCCTTCGGGCAGTCGCAGTTCGCCATAGTGCGCGGCAACTCCTTCGAGGCCAAGGTCAAGGGCGACGGCGGAGCCGAGCTCCTGCGGCTGGTGTACGAGCACCTCGGCGCGGGGTCCGATGGCGCGGGGCCCGGCGGCGCGGCCGGCCCGCCCGGACCGGACGCCCTCACCCCCGACCTGACCGCCGCGGGCCCCCAGGGCCGCGCCGCCCGCACCGCGCTCGCGCTGCGCGAGGCGACCGCCGCCGGGGCCTGGACCCTGCTCGACCACCCCATGCTCGCGCTGGAGGTGGCCGGCTCCCCCGCCTACCTGGAGCCGGACGCGGTCGTCGTGCACCCCGACGGGCGCTGGACCGTGGTGGAGATCAAGTCGTTCCCGATGATCGACGGGGCCGCCGACGCCGCGAAGGTGGGCGCCGCCGCCCGGCAGGCCGCCGTCTACGTGCTGGCCCTGGAGACGACCGCCGCGAAGGTGGCCGGGGCCGAGGTCGGGCACACCGTGCTGCTCGTCTGCCCCAAGGACTTCTCGAACCTGCCCACCGCGGCCCCCGTCGACGTCCGCCGCGAGCGCTCCGTGACCCGGCGCCAGCTGGAGCGGCTCACCCGGGTCGAGGAGCTGGCCGGGGCCCTGCCCGAAGGCCTCACCTTCGATCCGGCGTGCTCCGCCGAGGAGCTGACCGAGGCCGTGTCGGCCGTGTCCGCCGCCTACGCCCCCGAGTGCCTGGCCGCCTGCGAGCTGGCCTTCCACTGCCGGGAGCGGGCGCGCAGGGCCGACGAGGTGACCGCGCTCGGCCGCTCCGTACGGGGCGAGCTGGGCGGGCTGACCACGGTCGAGGCCGCCCTCGCGGCGGCCGCGGGTCGCGGAGCGCCCGGCTGCACCGGCCCCGACGGCACCGGATCCGCCTCCGGCACGGCGTCCGACGTGGCGTCCGGCACGGCCCTCGACCTGGCCTCCGACGTGGCCTTCGACGACCCCACCGCGGTCGCGCTCCGGTACGCCGCCCGGTTGCGCGCCGAGGCGCTGGAGCAAGCCCCCGCCCGCATCCGCCCGAAGGCCGTCGAATGTCCCTGCTGAACACCCTGGCCCGGCTGGAGGCCGTCCGCGCCGGGCGGGCCCAGCCGCTGGCGACCGTACGGCACCGGCATCTCGGTGAGCAGCCGCTGGTCCTCGTACCGCTGACGACGGCGGGCGAGGCCGGAGCCCCGCTGGGCGCGATGTTCGGCACCGACCCGCAGGACCCCCGGATCCTGGTCGTGCCGCAGCCGCGCGACCGGGACATGCGGTGGGAGTTCCTGGCCGAGCTCGCCCGGAACCTGATGCCGTACGTCGACGGGTTCGCGGACGCCGTCGAGCCGGTGGAGCGCACCGAGACCGACCCGGAGACGGGCAAGCGGGTCAAGGTGGAGGCCGAGCTCTGCCTGGACGCGCCGCAGCTGATCGTGCCGAGCCGCGCGGGCATCGAGTACGTACGGCTGCTGGGGCGGTCCATGCGGTTCCGGCGGACCGCCGAGGAGGATCCCGAGAACCCGTATCCGGTCCCCGCGCAGGTGCCCCTGCTGGGCCGCTGGTTCACCCACTTCGCCGAGCGCTCCCGGGTACCGGGGTCCTCGATGCTGATGTCGGCCACGGACCTGCTCTCCCGGCACTGGGCCACCGGCCAGAGCAACCTGGAGGACCAGCACCTGCAGGCGCTGCTGGCGTGGATCGACCCGCCGGAGGGGACCTCCGGCGCCGAGCAGGCGCTGCGTGCCGAACTCGGCCGGGACGAGCACGGCCAGCTGCTGCTCCCCCCGGCCGGTCCGGCCACCGATCCGGCCTTCGACAACAAGCTGCTGGCTCCGGCGATCGCGAAGTTCGACGCGGCGCGCACGACCGAGCCCAGGGACGGCGACGGTCCGCGGTTCGCCGAGCGGGCGGTCCGGCGGCTGGTCGTGGACCAGATGCAGAGCACCTGGTGGGCGGTGTGGCACGCGCTGGACCTGATGCGCGAACTGCCGGAGGGCGAGCGGGCCGAGGACCGCTGGACCGGCGACCGCTGGTCGTACACCGGTCACCGGGACCGGGTCCGGGCGGGCGAGGGCCCGCAGCCGCGCCGCGACGACGCGGTGACGGCCGCGCGCAAGCTCGCGGCGCGGGAGACCGAGCAGGTGCGGCTCGACGCCCAGGAGGCGCTGGACGACCTGCTGGTGATGGCGGGCCGGCGGCTCTCGGGCGAGGCCTTCGCCGGTGAGGTCACCGAAGTGGTCATGGAGTGGACGGAGTCGAAGCGGCCGAGCCCGCGCCCGCTGGTGTGGGTGGCCACGGAGGACCGGCCGCAGCTCGCCGAGGACGGCGGTGGCAGCGGCGGCGGCGCGGGTCCCAAGGTGTACCGCTCGCTGGACGGGCGCCCGCAGAGCGCGCAGTTCGTGCGGTGGGAGGAGGACGGCCGGCTCGTGCTGCGCGTCCTCGACAAGATGGGCCGCGGCAAGGACCCGGAGCCGGGCTCGGTGCCGGAGAAGGGCGACCGGGTGTGCTGGACCCTCTTCGAGCACGATGCGCGGGGCGGCCCGAAGCTGCCGGATCCCGAGCAGACGCCGTGGACCCACGGCGGTCCGCCCGCGCACCTGACCGGCGACGCTCCCGTGCTGCCGCTGCCCGACCCCGTGACCGCCGAGGACCTCCTGTGAGCACCGCGAGCACCGCTTTCGATCCGGGCGCGGCCGCCGGCCGGGCCACCGACGCCATCCTGCGCGACACCCTGCACGGCGGGGCCCGGGGCGTGGTCGTCGACTCCCCGCCCGGGGCCGGGAAGTCCACCCTGGTGGTGCGCGCGGCCCGGGACCTGGCGGCTGCCGGGCGCCGGCTGATGGTGGTCGCCCAGACCAATGCGCAGGTCGACGACCTGGTGCTGCGGTTGCACGCGAAGGATCCGGAGCTGAAGGTGGGCCGGCTGCACAGCAGCGAGGGCGACGCCTACGATCCGGCGCTGCGCGATCTGGACTCGGTGGTCCTCTCCGCGAAGCCGGGGGACCTCGCGGGGCTTCCGGTGACGATCTCGACGGCGGCCAAGTGGGCGTGGGTCAAGGACGTGGAGCCCTGGGAGCACGCCATCGTGGACGAGGCGTACCAGATGCGTTCGGACGCACTGCTGGCCGTGGCCGGGCTGTTCGACCGGGCGCTGTTCGTGGGCGACCCGGGGCAGCTCGATCCCTTCAGCGTGGTCGGGGCCGAGCAGTGGGCGGGCCTGTCCTACGATCCTTCGGCGTCGGCGGTGTCCACCCTGCTGGCGCACAACCCGGACCTGCCGCAGCACCGGCTGCCGGTGTCCTGGCGGCTGCCGGCTTCGGCCGCGCCGCTGGTCTCCCGCGCGTTCTACCCGTACACGCAGTTCCGCAGCGGTACGGGTCCGGGCGAGCGGCGGATGTCCTACGGGGTCGCGGGCGACGGCTCGGGCCCCGACCGGGTGCTGGACGAGGCCGCCGAGTCGGGGTGGGGGCTGCTGGAGCTGCCGGCCCGGCACACCCCGCGCACCGACCCGGAGGCGGTGCGGACGGTGGCCCTGGTCGTGCGCCGGGCGCTGGACCGGGGCACGGTGACGGTCGACGAGCACGCGGGCGGCCCGTCCCCGCTGACGGCGGACCGGATCGCGGTGGGCACCGCGCACCGGGACCAGGCGGCGGCGGTCCGGGCGGCGCTGTGCGCGCTCGGGGTCACGGGGGTCACCGTGGACACGGCCAACCGGCTCCAGGGCCGCGAGTACGACCTCACGGTGGTGCTGCACCCCCTGTCGGGCCGCCCGGACGCGACCGCCTTCCACCTGGAGACGGGCCGGCTGTGCGTCCTGGCCTCCCGGCACCGGCACGCCTGCGTGGTGGTGGCCCGGGCAGGGATAGCGGATCTCCTGGACGCCCACCCGTCCTCGGAACCGGTGCAGCTGGGCGTGACGATGAAGTTCCCGGACGGCTGGGAGGCCAACCATTCGGTGCTGGCCCACCTGGCGGAACACCGGGTGGTCTGGAGGCCGTAGCCGGGCTCAGCGGGTCTTGCGCTCCACGCCGAGGCGGGTGCGGAGCAGTTCGCCCACCTCGGCGAAGGTGCGCAGCTGTTCCGGGGTCAGGATGTCGATCAGGTGGCGGCGCACCGATTCCACGTGGAGCGGGGCGGCCGTCGTGATCGTGGTGACGCCCTGCTCGGTGAGCACCACTTCGGCGCCGCGCCCGTCGTCGGCCACCTCTTCGCGGCGGACGATGCCCCGCTGCTCCATCCGGGTGAGCTGGTGGGAGAGCCTGCTGCGGGACCACTGCATGAGGACGGCGAGGGCGCTGATGCGCATGCGGTGGCCGTCGGTGGAGCCGAGGACGGACAGGACGTCGTAGTCGGCTTCGGAGAGCCCGCTGTCCTGGGTCAGATCGCGCGCGATATCGGCGTTGACCAGCGGAAACATCCGCCGCCAGGCGTACCACGCCTGCTGTTCGGGCTCACTGAGCCAGCGCGGCGCACTCTCGTTCCCCGTCTCGTTCTCGGCCATGGTCGGAGTCTAGACCGGTACGTGACATGTCACCTACCTAGTTGACACGTCACCCATCCTCCCGCTCTCATAGGTGACACGTCAACAACATCACCCCGGCCGCGAGGAGCCCACCGTGAACCCGAACCCGAACCCAAACCCGATCCGCCTGCACGTCATCTCCGCCTCCGTCCGCCCCACCTCCGCCGCGCGCCCCCTGGCCCACTGGGCGGCCGCCCAGGCGCGGGCACGCTTCGAGGTCACCCCCGTCGACCTCGCCGAGATCGCCCTGCCCTTCCTGGACGAGCCCGAATACGCCTCGACCGGCATCTACGCCCACGCCCACACCCGCGCGTGGAGCGCCCTGGTCGACTCCGCCGACGCCTTCCTCTTCGTCCTGCCGATGTACAACGGCGGCTTCACCGCACCCTTCAAGAACGCCATCGACTTCCTCTACCGCGAATGGCAGGGCAAGCCCGCCGGCCTGCTCTCCTACAGCGCGGGCGGCTCCGGCGGCGCCCCGGCCGGCCGGATGCTGCGGCCGGTGCTGGAGTCCGTCGGCATGGTGCCGACCGAGGCCTCGGCGGCCGTCCCGGGGATCACGGGGCTGGTCACGGCCGACGGGTTCCGGGCCCCGGAGGGCCTCGCCGCCGAGCTGGCGGCCGTGCTGGACGAGCTCGCCGCCCTGGCGAGGACGCCGGTCAGCGCGTGACGAGCGCCCCGGCCAGGTGGTCGTACGCGGCGTGCGCGTGCAGCCGTACGCCCGTGATCAGGGTGTCGTCGTCGGCGTAGAAACCGGGGTGGTGGTTGCCCACCAGACCCCGGCCGCCGGGGACAGGCACCGGCTCGCCGCTCGCCGGGTCCAGGGCGGTGTCCTGGACGCCGAGCATCACGTACAGCCCGCCGAAGCGGGTGATGAGCTCGGAGACGTCGTCGTAGCCGAGCGTGCCGCCGACCTCCACCACCCGGTCCGTGCCCGCGACCCGGCGCAGGGTGGGCAGCGCGGCCCCGACCCAGGCCGCGTCGTTGCGCACGGCGGGCACGTCCTGGAGCAGCTCGACGGTCGCGGAGGCCCCGTAGGCCTCGGCGGTGTGCTCGGCCAGCGCGGTCAGCCGGCGCTTGACCTCGGGCATGTCCCGCTCCTCGGCGCAGCGGATCGTGCCCCACAGGGTGACGGTTTCACCGATGACGTTGTACCGGCCGACGTCCTCGATGTGGCCGATGGAGACCGTGACCGGGGAGAACGCCGACACCTGCCGGTAGAGCTGGCCGATCCCGGTCAGCAGCGCCCCGACGGCGGGCATCGGATCGACGCCGTACCAGGGCGAGGAGGCGTGGGCCTGCCGGCCGGTGACCGTGACGCGGACCAGGCAGGAGGCCCCGTACATCGGGCCGGACTTGTAGCCCACCCAGCCCTTGGGGTGCGGGGTGACGTGCATGCCGAAGGCCATCGTGGGGACGGGGTCCGCGAAGGCCCCCTCGGCCACCATCAGGCGCGCCCCGCCCTCCTCGTCCACCGGCGGGCCCTCCTCGGCGGGCTGGAACACGAACAGCACGGTTCCGGGCAGCCGCTCCCGCACCCGTACGTCGGCCAGTGCGCGCGCGGCTCCGAGGAGCATCGCGGTGTGGCAGTCGTGGCCGCAGGCGTGCGAGGCCTGCCCGGTGGCGGCGAAGTCCGCGCCGCACCGGTCGGGGACGGGCAGCGCGTCCATGTCGGCCCGCAGCGCCGCCACCCGGTCCCCGGGCAGGCCGCCGCGCAGCACCCCGACCACCCCGTGCCCGGCGATGCCGGTCCGCACCTCGTCCAGTCCGAACCCGGCGAGCTCCCGCGCCACGAGCCGCGCGGTGGCGGCCTCGCGGTTCGGCAGCTCCGGATTCCGGTGGAGGTGACGGCGCCAGCCGATCACCTGCTCGATGCCCTCGTCGCAGAGCTTGTCCAGCGTCTCGTGCACACCATCGGCCATACGCACGTTCTAGCCCATGCACCGCGACCCTCGGGCGCCCTTGCGCGAAGCTGGACAATGGACGGTGGCCCGGAAGCTTTTCGACCCGGGAGCTTCCCGGCCCGGAAGCTTCCCTCACGTCCAGCAGGAGGACACGCATGGCAGAGCCCGAGCGGACCGAGCGGAGGCTGCGGCCCGCGCAGTTGCTCTTCGAGCCGTCGGAGACCGTCACGGACCCGGAGCACTTCTTCGACCTCGAATCGATAGACGACCCGCGGGAACTGCTGGTCCGGGCGACGGAGCTGACCCTCGCCTTCCGCGCCGCCCAGGAGCGGGCGGTGGAGTTCCAGGCGGTGGCGGCGGCGCAGCTCGCGGACCCCCGGCGGTTCGACCGGCTGTCGGCTGCGGCGATCGCGGAGCAGGCGGAGTGGACCGAGGACTACGCCCGCAAGATGATCGAGTTCGGCGAGTCCCTGCTGCGCGGCACCGCCCCCGAGGGCGCCTGAGGGCGCCCCGCTCCTGGCACCTTGCCGCGACCACTGGCATATGCGGGGCGCAACATACCCCAGTCCCACCCGGCCTGTCCCGGTTTCCCGTAACTCCCGGAGATCGGTCCGCTACCGCGGGTAGACCTGGACGCATGACGACGCTGACCAGCTGCCCCGCGCTCGACCCGCGGACGACGACCGCTTCCGCGACCCACGTCACCCCGGCCGGCGCCGCCTGGCTGGCCTCGGCCTCCGCCCAGCCCGGAGGCACGCTGGCCGCCTGGCAGGCCCGGCCCACCGCGCCCGCCGTGCTGCCCTGCGGGACCGCCTTCGACGTCGTCAACGTCCCCCTCGTCCTCGGCCGCCGGATGCTCGACCTGCTCTGGGCCGAAGGCCCCGGCTCCGGTCCGGCCGCCGTGCACCGCGGGCGGACCCTGCTCTTCGCCGCGCCCGGCACGGCCCACCGGCTCCCGGCCCTGCTGGCCTGGGAGGAGTGGAGCACCCCCGTCCCCGCACCGCTCTGCCACGGCCCGGGCGACGCCGTCACCGTGCCCCCGCTGGCGGCGGACGGCGGGCCCTCGCGCTGGCTCGTGGCGCCCGATACGCGGCTGCCCTGGCTGCCCGGTCCCGAGGCGCTGCTGTGGGCGTTCGTCCGCGCCACCCGAGCTGCGGATATCGATTTTTCCGATCGCCGCTCGGGGTGCTAATGTCTCTCTCGTCACCAAGCGCCGCTAGCTCAGTTGGTTAGAGCAGCTGACTCTTAATCAGCGGGTCCGGGGTTCGAGTCCCTGGCGGCGCACAGACGGAGAAAGGCCCCCACTCACGTGGGGGCCTTTTTCGTCGTGTCCTAGGCAGAATGGTCCAGACCTTCTAGGGTGAGCGTTCGTCAAGTCCTTCCGCACGCACTCGCCTTGGGGTGGTTGATGGTCACGCGCCGGTCCCTTCTGATCCTCGCCGGATCGAGCGCGGGGGCGGTCGTCCTGCCCTCCGTGCCCGCGCGGGCCGCCGGGCACGGAGGGCAGGTCATCGATCTTCCCGCCCCCACCTCCCGGCGGCCGGTGGGCACCGTCGACCTGCACCTGGTCGACCACGACCGCGACGACCCCCTCGCACCGGACCGCAGGCCGCGCGAACTCATGGTGCAGCTCTGGTACCCCGCGCTCTCCACCACCGGCTTCCGCCGGGCCCCGTACACCACGAGCCGGGTCGCCGCCGCCCTCGAAACGGGCCTGCCGCTCAAGGCGGGCACCCTGAGCGCCGTACGTCCGCACGCCCGGACCGGTGCACCGGCCGTGCCGGGAGCGCTGCCGCTGGTGCTGCTCGGGCACGGGCGCAAGGGCGGCCGCGGCAATTGCACCGCCCTGGCCGAGGAGCTCGCCTCGTACGGGTACCTGGTCGCGGGCATCGACCACACCTACGACGCCGCGGTGGTGGAGTTCCCGGACGGCCGGGCCGTCCACAGCGTGCTGCCCGAGGAGTCCGACGACTGGGACCGGCAGGAACGCCTCGAAATAGCCGCGCGCGTCGGTGACCTGCGGTTCGTCGCCACGACCCTGACCCGTCGGCGCCGGTCGCCCTGTGCGGACCCCCGCCGGATCGGCGTCGTCGGGCATTCCATGGGCGGGGCCGCCGCCGCCGAGCTCCTGCGGGTGGACGACCGCTTCGCCGTCGGCGTCAATCTCGACGGCGCACTGTTCGGCTCATCGGTGGCCGACCTCGGGCTGGACCGCCCCTACCTGCTGCTCACCGCACTGGAGGACCACGACACCTGGCGGCGCTGGCGCGAGCACCAGCGCGGCTGGGGCCGCCAGCTGCGGGCGCGCGACACCGGCCACCTCACCTACACCGACCTGCCGCACTTCGCCGTCCCGGGCGGCCTGGCGGAGGCCTGGCCGCCCGACCTGTACGCCGAACTGCTCGGGACCCTGGACCCGGCCCGCTCGACCGAGCTGATCCGGACCTACACCCGCCTGTGCCTCGACCGGTTCCTGAAGGGCCGGCCGTCGCCCCTGCTGAACGCGCCTTCCCCGCGCTACCCGGAGATCGGCTTCCGCTGGACCCGCGGCTGACGGCGACGCCCGCACCGACGTCCGCCGCCGCCTCCCGCTACCGCTCCCGCGTGATCTTCACGGTGTACGCGCCCGACTGCGTGCGGTCCGCCACCTCCACGGTGATCCGCTCCTCCGGAATGGTGAAGGTCTCCCCCACCTCCAGCGGGGCGTCCGCCAGCGGCGGGTACACCGACCGGTCCCAGCAGGCCTCGGTGTTCGGGTGCGCGTCCACGACCTCGATCGGCCCGCCGCCCGAGGCCGCCTCGTTGCGGACCCGGTAGATGAGGACCCCTTCGGTGCAGGTGTCCCCGTCGTTGCCGGCGGAGCCCCGTGCCTCGACGGCGATCGCGCTGCCGGGTCCCGTACGGACCACCGCGAGCCGGGTGCCGCCCGTACCGCCCGGACGCGGGGCCTCGGACAGCGGCTGGAGGGTGTGCAGGGAGGAGCCGGATCCCACGCAGTCCACCTGGGAGGCGTCCAGCCAGCCGAGCTTCCACTTCTGCCAGGCGAAGAGGTCCGGGGCCATGCCGAACTGGCTGCCCATGACGTCCCAGTCCCCCACGTACGTGTCCCAGTCGCCCTTGCCGTCCGAGGGGCGGTGGTAGAGGTCCGGCAGGTCGAAGACGTGCCCGGTCTCGTGGGCCAGCACGTTGCGGTCCGGCGGGTGCTTCTCGAAGACCGTGACGATGCGGCGCAGGTCGGCTCCGTCCGCCCGGATCGGCTGCTCGAAGTTGACGACCTTGGTGGCATCGGAGTCGACGCCGGGCGCGTCCGGGTCGGCGACGAAGTAGACGACGTCGTACCGGCTGAAGTCCACCGACGGGTCGGCTCCGGCCACCGCGTCGCGCAGGTAGGCGGCCCGGTCCGCCGGGGCCCAGTCGCGCTGTATCCCGTAGGCGACGGACGGCTTCGGCATCTGGATCCACTGCTTCTGCGGGTGCGGGACCAGCCGGAAGCGGCCGTAGGAGGCCCGCTCGAAGAACTCGCTGGTCGCCGGGAAGTAGTCGGCGGTGAGTTCCCCGGTGGTCAGGGTGGTGCGGTGGTCGGGGAAGGAGAGGAAGACCATGACCGCGTTGAGGGTGCGCTCGGGCTTGGGGTAGGCGCCGTTCCAGCTGTCCAGGCCCAGGGAGTGGTGGGCCGCCGTACGGGTCAGCGCGCAGGGTCCGGCTCCGGGAGCGGCGACCGCGGGTCCCGCGACGAGCGACATGGCGGCGAGCGCCGTCAGGGAAGTGAGCGCCGCCGCCGTGGTTCGCATGCGGGAGCGGTCCACTCCCCCGGGTGTCTGCTGTCGCGGCACATCGACCTCCGGTGGTGGATTAGTACCTCTTCATCCACCTTGGGGCGATTGTCTTACTAATGCCCTGTTCCGCTGCCCCACACGAGTGAGCACTAGGGCAAGCCAGTGACGCCGGGTTTCGCACATGCGCCTACGGAAAGTCACGACCGATCAGGTCGGGTCAGCGGTGGGCGCCGGATGCTCACAGCCGTGCGGAAACGATCATTCGCTGCCAGCCCGACGATCCGTCATCACGCCGAACTCCCGCGTCCCACACGGCGTCGCCGCTGGATAGGGCCGTCCGTGAGCCTCTATGATCGGCACACTTTCCTGCACGGACACTCACACGCACTGCGGGAGCCAACGGTGAGCGGAACCCCAGATGGAACCGGTTCGGCGGCCGACAGCATCCGACCGGCCATGACGCAGCGTCACCCGGCGACGCCGGCGGCGACGGCAACCCCGGACCGTGCCGACGACCAGGCCGAGCACCGGACCGACCACCAGGCCGACCGACAGGTGGACCGGCAGGCGGACCGACAGGCCGACCGACAGGCCGACCACCGGGCCGATTACCGGGCCGCCTTCAACGCGGCCCACCTCCCCATGGCCGTCGTCGACCGCACCGGCCACATCGCCGGAGCCAACGAGGCCCTCGCCGCGCTCCTCGGCTCCGAGCCGCACCTCCTCGCCGGGCAGTCCGCCGCCGACCTCGTCGACCTGGCCTCCGAGGCCCGGACCTGGCACGCCTACCAGGAGGTGCTGCGCGGACGGCAGGCCCGGCTCCGCTGCACCCGCCGCCTCAAGCACCCCGACGGGCACTCCCTGTGGACCGAGATCACCCTCGGCCCCGTCCCCGGGACCGACACCGGTGACGTGCTCCTCTCCGTCGCCGACATCAGCGACCGGCGCGACCTCCAGGCCCGGCTGCGCCACCTCCAGATGCACGACCCGGTGACCCGGCTGCCCAACCGGGCGCTGTTCTTCGAGCGGCTCTCCGCCGCCCTGGAAGCGTCCTCGTACGGGCAGAGCGGGGCGGGCCGGATCGGCCTGTGCTACCTGGACCTCGACGGGTTCAAGGCCGTCAACGACACCCTCGGCCACCGGGTCGGCGACCGGCTGCTGACCGCCGTGGCCCAGCGGCTCACCCAGTGCGCCGACCAGTCCGGCTACGGGCGCACCGGCGGCCACCTGGTGGCCCGGCTCGGCGGCGACGAGTTCGCCCTGCTGGTCGAGGACTCCACCGGCACCGAGCAGCTCGCGGACCTGGCGCGGAGCGTCCTGGCCGCCGTACAGGAGCCCTTCGACCTGGCCGGTCAGCGACTGTCGGTCTCCGCGTCGATCGGGGTGGTCGAGCGGGCGGCCGCCGGGACCTCGGCGACCGCGCTGATGCAGGCCGCGGACACCACGCTGTACTGGGCCAAGGCGGACGGCAAGGCCCGCTGGACCCTCTTCGACCCGGAGCGCAACGCACACCGGATGACCCGCCAGGCCCTGTCCTCGACGCTGCGGCCGGCCGTGGAGCGCGGCGAGTTCATCGTGGAGTACCAGCCGCTGGTGGACCTGGAGAGCGGGGCGGTGCGCGGGGTCGAGGCCCTGGTGCGCTGGAACCACCCGCAGTTCGGCACGCTGACGCCGAATCGGTTCATCGGAATTGCCGAAGAGGACGGTTCCATCGTCCAGTTGGGCCGCTGGGTGCTGCAGACCGCCTGCCGGCAGGCCCGGCGCTGGCAGATCGAGCAGCCCAGCGACTCCCCCGTCTTCGTCTCCGTCAACGTGGCCGTGCGCCAGGTCTGGGACTCCGACCTGGTCGGCGACGTGGCCGAGATCCTGGCGGAGACCGGCCTCGCACCCCAGCTGCTCCAGCTCGAACTGACGGAGTCGGCCGTCATGGGCTCGGCGGGCCGCCCGCTCCAGGCCCTCCAGGCCCTGAGCGACATGGGGGTGCGGATCGCCATCGACGACTTCGGCACCGGCTACTCGAACCTGGCCTACCTCAGCCGCCTGCCCGTCTCCGTCCTCAAGCTGGACGGCTCCTTCGTCCGCGGCTTCCGCTACGAGGAGGGCTCCCACCCGAACCCGGCCGACGAGACCATCGTCGAGGCCCTGGTGCAGCTCGCCCACCGGCTGGGCCTGACGGTGACCGCGGAATGCGTGGAGACCGCCGGCCAGGCGGCCCGCCTGCGGCGCGTCGGCTGCGACACCGGCCAGGGCTGGCTGTACTCCCGGGCGGTGGCCCCGGAGGAGATCGCCGACATCATCGGCCGCCAACTGGCCGCCGCCGCCGCGGGAACGGCTACGGACCCCGGGCAGCCCGAGGGGCCCGCCCCGCACCCCGAGGTCTGAGCTTGATCATTGACAACTCTTCCGAGTGATTGCCTGGTTACTGAACGTTATCTAGCCTGTTGCCGCAGGGTACTTGGACCGATCAGACGTTGGGATGCGGCATGGCTGTGCGAAGCGTTCGAGGATTTCGCAGGTTGTTCACGGCAATGGCGGGGGCGGCACTACTGGCCGGCTCGCTCAGCACTTCCCCTGCCACCGCTGCTGCGGCTGCGGGGTCGGAGGAATTCAAGGCGTTCAGTCTCTGGTTCGACGTCGCCGAACTCTCCAACACCAATGCGTGCATCCCGGCCTGGGTGACGGCCCGGTACAGGGACCCGTCCGGCAGCGACACCTGGACCAGGCTGGTGCGCACCAACACCAACGGCTGCGACTCCGACCCGGAGCACCTGCAGAAGTTCGGCGACTTCCAGAACACCCACAGCCGAGTCAACCTGCTGGCCGGCCCCAAGCCGGCGAACCACATCGTCTGGAAGGACCTCACCAGTCTGACCCTGACGGTGACCACGCCGAACACCCCTCCGGGCCGTCAGAAGAACGTGAAGATCACCCGGGAAGAACTCTGGGCCCAGGACACCAACAACAATTGGCACAAGCTCTTCGACAAGCCCTACACGTACGTGTTCGCCGACGGTTACAACGACTTCGAGATGTTCGTCGACCACTGAGTTCGACGGTCGACCCTCACCGGGCCGGTAGTGCTCGGCGAACAGTCTCGCGACGAGTTCGCCCCGGGTGGAGACCTCCGCCTTGCCGAAGACGGCCTTGATGTGGTCGCGCACGGTGTGCGGGGAGATGAACAGCGCCGAGGCGATATCGGCGGTGGGCAGCCCGCGCGTGATGAGCTGGGTGATCTCCAGCTCGCGCGGCGTCAGGCCGTACGCCTCCGCGACGAGGACCGCCCGGTCGTTGGCGGCCGCCGGCTCGATGACGAGTGCCACGGGACCCGGTTGCCCGGCGGGGCCGCTGAGGCACGAGGCATGGCAGGTCAGCCAGCGGCCGTCGGCGGTGCGGATGCGTACTCTCGCGCCGCCCGCCCGGTCGCGGCCCCGGGCGATCGCCCGTGCCTGGAGCGCGGCGGCGACCACCCAGATCGGCAGCCGCAGGCCCAACTGCGACGGGACGGACGGGCCTTCGGGGAGCTGCGCGAGGTACTGCCGCGCCTCCTCGTTGATCGACATCGGCTCGCCGGCCGGATCGAAGAGCACCAGTCCGGGCGCGGGTGCGTCGGCTGCGCCGGGTCCGCCGCCGGACGCGGACGGGCGGGCGAACCGGCGCACCCGGGAGGCCAGCGGACCCGACAGACCGGCGAGCAGCGTGGTCTCGGCCTGGCCGAACGGGGGGCCACCGCGCATGCGGAACAGGCTCACCACGCCCCACGGCCGGTCGCCGACCCGCAGCACGGCCCGGAGTTCGTCGTCCACGCCCTGGCTCCCGAGGAGCCGGCGGAAGCGTGCGCTGCGTGCGGGCAGGTCGCCGGTGGCGGCGCGCAGACCGGCCGCCGGAACGGCGGCGCGGGCGAGGTCCCGGAACGCGAGGACGTTCTCCTCCAGGAGTTCGCTCTCCCAGTAGGCGGCGCAGCCTTCGCCGGAGCCGAGGTTCTCCACCACCATCGGCGCGGTGACGAGGCCGGTCTCCGGGTCGGTGGCCGCCCATACGGCCGAGTCGAACGGCAGGAGCCGGCGCAGGTGGGCGGATGTCCGGTGGAAGAGATCGCGTGTGTCGGTGGCCCGGTCCGCACCCGACAGCACCTTGGCGTGACCTGACGACACCTCGGCGTGGCGGCGCGCATCAGGCATGGAATTCCCTCCCGTGGTCCGGGTGCAGGCGGTCTGGATGCAGGCCAGCCTGCCCGCCCTCCCGTCCTGCGCCAACCCCCTCTTTGAGGGGGGGCGTTCCCCGCAGGTCACCGCTCCCGGGGGATGGGGCCCCGCACGGGCGGCGGCGAGGCTCGAAGAGGCCGCGGCTCCTTCGGCGGCGGCCCGGAACGTGAAACGTGAAGGGAAGAACATGGACATCGCAATCGTCGGAGCCGGTGCCGCCGCCGTCGGCCTGCTGGACGCGCTGGCGGCCACCGCCGACCGCCCCGGGGCCATCACGGTCTTCGAGCCGTCCCCGCACCTGTGGCGAGGCCGCCCGTACGGCCCCGACCTGGACACGGTGCTGGTCAACGCACCACCGGCCGTCATGTCGATCCGCCATGGGGACTTCGGGCACTACGCGGCCTGGCTGGGCCCGCGCGGCACCGCCCACCTCGACGAACGGCTGGACCGGCCGCTGGTTCCCCGCGCGCTCTACGGCGCCTACCTGACGCACACCGCCGAGACGGCGCTCGCCACCCTGCAGGAAGACGGCTGGCGGGTCCGCATCGTCACCGCCCGCGTCACCGGGGCGGCCCGGTCCGGGACCGGCTGGTCGCTGCGCACCGAGGACGGACGCGGGCACGAGGCCGACCACCTGGCACTGTGCGTGGGCGGGGGAACTCCTCCGGACCCCTACGGTCTCGGCGGCGCACCCGGTTTCGTGGGCGATCCGTACCCGCTGGCGCGCACGCTCGACGGAGTGCCGCCCGGCAGCGGCATCGCGGTCATCGGGAGCGGCCTGACCGCGGTCGACGTCGTCGTGTCGCTCGCCGCTCGCGGGCACACCGGGCCGATCACCCTGCTGTCCCGCAGCGGTGTGCTGCCCTACGTCTGGCAGCGCCCGGTCGAGCACCGGCCGCGTCACGTGACCGCCGAGCGGGTGGCGGCGCTGCACCGGCAGCAGGGTGCCGTGACCCTCGACGACCTCATCGGGCTGCTGCGCGCCGAACTGGCCGAGGCGGGAGAGGACTTCGAAGCCTTCGCGGCCGAACTGCTGGCGGCCGAGTCCGAGGAGCCGGTCCGGCGCCTGCGGGCACAGCTGGCCGCCGTCGACGACTCCGGGATCGGCCGCCGGGTCCTCCAGGAGACGGCGCACAGCGTGGGCCCGTACGCGTGGCGGCTGCTCCCCGAGACGGATCGTGTGCGGCTGCGGCGTCACTTCCGCCTGGCCACGAGCGTGGCCTCACCGATGGTCCCGGTGAACGCCGCCACGATGCTGCGGCTGTTGGACTCCGGGCAGCTCACCGTCGCCGCGGGCGTCCGCGGGATCGAGGCGGTGGACGGGGTGTTCCGCGTCCACGACGCCGACGGCGGCGAGCGCACTTTCGACGTCGCCGTCAACGCCGTGAACCCGCCGCCGCGAGCGATCCCCCGGGCGGCCGGCCTGCTGGTCACGGCGCTCGTGGCCGACGGCGCGGCCGAACTGCACCCGGCCGGGGGCCTGGTTCCCGCCGACCCGCGCCTGCACGTGGTGGGAGACCTCGCCGGGGGCGGCCCGTTCATCACGTCGAGCATCGCGGGCGTGGCCGCGCAGGCGAACCTCGTCGCTCAGAGACTCCGGACGAAGGCTCCGAACGCCTCGGGCGCGATGGTGAAGGCGGGCCCGTCGGGACGCTTCGAGTCACGGACGGCAACCCGGCTGGGCTGAGGGGCGATCTCGACGCACTCGCCGCCGGTGGTCCCGCTGTACGAAGCCTTGCGCCAGGCGGTCGCGCCGAGGGGGGCACACTCGACGCAGTCGCCGCCGGTCCCACCGCTGTAGGTGGACTTACGCCACTGCGCGCCCGTCAGGTCCTGCGTGGTCCCCATAACGTTCCTCCCGTACGCGAACAATCAACGCCGCCGAATCCTCCACGGAGAGCGCCGCGGCCTGCAGATGATCGTAGCGATGAGCACAGTCGCTGGTCGTCTCAGGATTTGCCGTCACGTTGGCCGAGCCGTAGCTCTCGGCATAGACGATATCCGGGTCGCCATCGAACCTGAGGACGTTGAACGCCCCTACCGTGGCCGGGTGTTGTCCAGCGCTGAACGGGAGAATTTGGATCCCTACGTCACGCCGGTACCGAAATTCCAACAGTCGATCCAGTTGCTCCCGCATGATTTCGCGGCTGCCGAAGGGGCGGTGCAACACTGCCTCGTCCAGGATCACCCAGACAAGCGGAGGGCGCTCCCTGTGCAGGATGCGCTGCCGTTCCATCCTCGCGGCCACGGCCTCATCGAGCTTCTCACCCCACCCCGCTTGGAGGACCGCCCGCGCGTACGCCTCGGTCTGCAAGAGCCCGTACACCAACTGCGGCTGGAACGAGGAGATGCGCGTCGCCCGCACCTCCATCTCGGCGTAGGCCTGGAACCAGCTCGGTAGCTGGCTCCGTAGGACGAGCCCCACCAGGCGGGAGAAGTGGCCATCCGTACCCAGCGCAGCGTCAAGCCGCTCGGAGAAGTCGCGGGTCGGCACCCGTTTCGTGTTCTCGATCATGCCGATCAGCGAGCCCGAGCAGTAGATGATGTCGCCCAGCTGCGCCTGTTTCAGCCCGGCTGCCTCGCGCAGGCGGCACAGCTCGTAGGCGTAGTAGTCCAGCGGCGAGGCGCTGGGATCGAGAGCGCGGATGTTGACCATGGGCGGTCACCCCCATGAGGACGCGTGCGGATCCAACTCGTCGCCGAGCGTAGCGACCGGCACACGTTCCGGTACGGGGAATCCCGCAACCATGTCACACAGCAGCCCCCGCCCCCTGGGAGGAGGGGACGGGGGCTACCGGCGCTCGGCGCGGGGTGGGGGGATCAGCAGGCGCCGAGGTCCTTCCAGACACCCCATTCACCGGTGGTGCCGGGCACCTCGTTCTGCGTCCACCACTGGGCCTTGTACTTGCGGCCGTTGTACGAAACCTCGTTGCCACCGGTGTAGACGGTGCCGTGGACGTAGGCCGGAGCGGGGCAGCCCGAGGTGGGCGGCGTCGTCGGCGGCGTGGTCGGCGGGGTGGTCGGAGGCGTCGTGGGCGGGGTGGTGGGAGGCGTGGTCGGCGGGGTGGTCGGCGGCTGGGTGGTGCCGCCGAGGGAGTCCGAGATCTGGTTCAGCAGGGTCGCGTTGGCGTCCAGGCCGAGCAGGGAGTACATCATCGCGCCGGCCAGGCCGCGCTGCTTGCCGTAGTCGACACGGGCCTGGATGGACTTCTGGTTGAGGCCGGTGAAGAACTCGCCGTCCTTGTAGAAGTACGAGGCCTTGGCCTGGTCGTCCCAGAAGGTGGTCGCCGGGTTGTCGACGATGCCGCCGAGCTCCTTGTAGAGCGCGATGCCGGCCTGCTGGCTGGTCGGACGGGCGGCGGAGGCCAGGGTGGCGGGCTGGGCGAGACCGTTGGTGGTGCCGGGCTGCACGCCCTTCCAGCCGCGGTAGTAGAACTCGTAGCCCAGGACCAGCTTGTTCGCGGGGAAGCCGCCGGTGATCCCGTAGGACGCGTTGCCGTCGATCCAGGAGTCGATGGCGTTCTTGATGCTGTACTTCTCGGTGCCCGGGGCGATCACGTCGGTCGGGTCGGACGACGAGGGCAGCAGCGGGGACTGGTGGTACGTCGGACCGTCCGAGTCCCAGGCGCCGTGCATGTCGTACGTCATGATGTTCGCGTAGTCGAGGTACGCGCCGATCTTGTCCGTCTCGATGTGCTTGATCTTGTCCTGGCCGGCCGGGAGGGCCGAGGTCAGCAGGTACTTCTTGCCGCCGTTGGCCGCGCCGTGGGCGTCGAGCTGCTCGCGGAACTCCTTGAGCAGGAGCGTGAAGTTCTGCTTGTCCTCGGGGGCGTAGTGGTTGCCGAGATGGCCGTCCGGCGAGCCCGGGTACTCCCAGTCGATGTCGATGCCGTCGAAGATGCCGGCCGCGCTGCCCACGCCGCCGTAGCCGCCCTCGACGGGCAGGTTGCCCTTGATGTACTGGTCGATGCAGGAGGAGACGAGCTTCTTGCGGGAAGCGTCGGTCTTGGCCGCGTCGCTGAAGTACTTCGAGTAGGTCCAGCCGCCGAGCGAGATGTTGATCTTCAGGTTCGGGTACTTCGCCTTGAGCTGCTTGAACTGGTTGAACACGCCGACGATCGGCTGGTCCCACTTGTCGGCGACACCGCTGACGCTGTCGGCCGCGCTGAAGGACTTCTGGTAGTCGGCGTACGAGTCGCCCGCACCGTCACCGGCGTTGGGGTTGTTGTCGTCGCCCGCCGCCTTGTTCGCCTCGAAACAGGTGAGGTTGGTGGGGTGGATGTTGCCGAACGAGTAGTTGATGACGTCCAACTTGCTCGCTATGCCACGGGTGTCGAGGTGCTTGGGATAAAAGGCGTTCCCGTACACGCTCCACTGGTCGTAGTAGGCGATCTTGACGTTGCCGGCCGAAGCGGTGGTCCCGGCCTCGGCGGCCGAGGCGGTGGTGAGTCCCGCGAAGGCGGCCAGCGTCCCGCCGGCCAGCGCGGCCGTGGCGGCGGCCGCGATGAGGGATTTACGGATGTGCATGAACTGCCTCCGGGGAAGTGGGAGGGGAAGGCAAGACTTCAGGTGGGGATAGTGATAGCGATCACTCCGGGCCCGAGTCAATGGTTTGGACCAAAGAAGGACTAGACCACTCGCAACCCAGAACCCCACGTCAGCGACGTGGACCCCCACCAAAAATCACGCGCCACCCGCCGTGACGAGCGATTTAAGGCTGCCTTCATTCATGCCCTGGCAAGGTTTCGGCAACAAACCAGCCAAACTCCGGATGTAGGCCCGCGCGTGGCCCTCCGGGTTCGCTGTACACCCGTGAACCCTTCCGGGAGGGTCCACGGCGGCGGCAGAATCACGGGATGATCAACAGGCGAACCACCCATCGCATCGTGGACGGCGTCCACATACCCGGCACTTGGCGGCCCGCCTTCATCCGCAACGGCCGCTACTTCCTGACCGACCTCTTCATCTACGCCGACGGGCTCGTCGACTGCTGGGGCCTGGTAACCCTCGAGGAGTTCGAGGAGAAGGTACGGTCCGGCTGGGTGGCCACCACCCTCCCGGAGGGTGCCCCGGCGGCCATCCACGGCCTGGCACGCTGGACGTTCGGTGAGCCCCGGAACCAGCTCACCCCCGACCTGCTGATCGCCGAAGTCCGCGACACCGTCGACCGGCTGAACGAGCGGCCCGACTCGGCGGGTCGCTGCATGGCCGCCGTCAGGGCCTTCCTCGCCGACCGGACGGAGGAGAACAGGGCCGCGGCCCGGGCCGCGTTCCTGGCCGTGCCGGTCTCACGGCGCCGTGCAATGGGTGACATGGACAGCAAGGACTGGAACCTGCGGGTCCTGGTGGCCGGCCCCGGGGGCCGGACGTACCTGGCGGCGGACCCGCCGGTCACGCAGGAAGCGTACGAGAGGGCCGTCGCGCACTTCGAGCAGCAGGCCGACCGGCTGGCGGAGTTGCGGGTGCGCGCTTCCGCAGACGGACCCGTGACGTCGTACGCTCCGGCGGTCCACGTTCATTCCTGGATGCCGAACGATCCGGTGGCCGAACCCGGTCGGCTCGGACTGCACAACGCATACCCCGCCCCCATCACGGTGGACAAGGCCGAATACCCCTCGGTCTCCCATGCCTACTGGGCCCTGTCGGCCGCTCGGCCGGAGGCCCGCGCCGCGATCGCGGCCGCGGCCACCCCTTCCGCGGCGCGGGACCTCGCGGTCGCGACACCGCGCCGCGAGGGCTGGGAGCACGTCCGGGCCGCCGTCATGGCCGGCCTGCTGCGCGCCAAGTACGACCAGCATCCCGAGCTGGCCGACATCCTGCTGGCGACGGGTGATGCCACCCTGATCTACGAGGACATCGACTCGGCCTTCTGGGGATCCAACGCCGGCCAGGGCCGCAACTGGACCGGCCGTCTCCTCGAACTGGTCCGCTCCGAACTGCACATGCGGCGGGCCGGGATCCCCGGCCTGTGACCGGGCGGGCGGCTCAGGCGGCGAGGTCCGGCATGCCGTACGCGTCCGCGACGAGGGCGTACGAGCGGAGGCGGGCCTCCCCCGCGTGGGCGTTGGCGGTCAGCATCATCTCGTCCGCGCCCGTCCGCTTCGCCAGGTCGTCCAGGCCCGCGGTGACCTCGTCGGGGGTGCCGTGGACCACGCTCGCGAGCCGGTCGTCCACGAACTCCCGCTCCAGCGGCGTGTACGGGTACGCGGCCGCCTCCTCGGGCGTCGGGACCAGCCCGGGGCGTCCGCTGCGCAGCCGGAGCATCGACAGCGCGCCGGTCAGCACCTGCGCGCGGGCCTCCGCGGCGGTGTCGGCGGCGAGGGCCGCGACACCGATGACGGCGTACGGGGCGTCCAGGACGGCCGAGGGGCGGAAGGACTGCCGGTAGAGGTCGAGGGCGGGCAGGGTCCCGGCCGGGGAGAAGTGGTGCGCGTAGGCGAAGGGCAGCCCGAGTCCGCCGGCGAGGCGGGCGCTGAAGCCGGAGGAGCCGAGCAGCCACACCGGAGGCCGCCCGGCGGGGCCCTGCACGGGGCCCGGCACGGCGTGCACGCGGGCGTACGGGTGCCCGTCGGGGAAGTCGTCGTCGAGGAAGCGGATCAGCTCCGCGAGCTGCCGGGGGAACTCGTCCACGGCCTCGTCCCGTCGCCCGGCCCCGCGCAGCGCGGCGGCCGTCTGCCCGTCGGTGCCGGGTGCCCGGCCGAGGCCGAGGTCGATCCGGCCCGGGGCCAGGGCCTCCAGGGTGCCGAACTGCTCGGCGATGGCGAGCGGGGCGTGGTTGGGCAGCATCACCCCGCCCGAGCCGAGGCGTATCCGGGAGGTGTGGGCGGCGAGGTGGGCCAGGATCACGGCCGGGGAGGAGCTGGCGACCCCGGGCATGGAGTGGTGTTCGGCGACCCAGTGGCGGTGGTAGCCGCGGGACTCTGCGAGCCGGGCGATGTCGACGCTGGTGCGCAGGGAGGCGTGGGCGGTGCTGCCCGCGCCGACGGTGACGAGGTCGAGCACGGAGAGCGGTACGGGCGCCCGGCCGAGGGCCGTCCCGTGGATCTCGTGGGTTCCCGAACCGTCGCCCGGACGGACGTCTCCCCGTCGTCCAGCGTCCCCCGCGTCTCCCGTGTCACTCATCGTCTCTCCCGCTCCGCTCGCCCGTCCGTCTTCGTCCCTACGAAGAACCCGAACCGCGCGGCCGGTCCGGGCATTCCCGGCACTCTCGGACACCACCCATGACCTTGGCATATGCCTCTGGAGTAGATCCAGGCAGACCGGTGTGATTGAGCCATCAATCTCACCAACAGGCGCTCCACACGGCCCTCTTGATGGCTATCGTGTGAGAGCAAGCGGTAACAACCTGCTAGGGGGAAACCGTGGCGCTGAAGCCCGAGCCGACCGCGCCGTTCCACTCGGTGCAGTACGCCCTGCGCGTACTCGAAACGGTCGCCCGCCATACCGGCGGCGTGACCGACGTACAGATCGCGCGTGAGACCGGCCTGCCCGCGGTCCATCTCGCCCCCATGCTCCTCATGCTGCGCCGGGAGGGGTACGTACTGCAGGTGTCCGACGGCGCCTACGCCATAGGGGACTCGCTCGTCCTCCTCGGTTCCGGCGTCGACCGCCAGCAGGCGCTGCAGGACAAGCTCCAGGACACCCTGGACCGGCTCCGGGACTCCGTCGGAGCCGCGGTCTACATCAGCCGGTACGTGGACGGCGAGGTCCGGATCACGCAGTTCGCGGACAGTCCGCGCACCCCCAAGGTCCACGAGTGGGTCGACTTCCGCTCGGCGGCGCACGCCAGCGCGGTCGGCAAGTGCCTGCTGACCCAGCTCGACCTGGACGGGCGGCGCGACCACCTGTCCCGGCACAAGATCGCCCGGCTGACGTCGAAGACCATCGTGAACGAGCGGATCCTCTTCTCGAAGCTGGACAGCCAGCCGGCCACGGTGCCCACGCTCGATCTGCAGGAGTACGCCGTCGGCACGGTCTGCGCGGCCGTCCCGATCACCGCGGGAGCCTCGGTGGGCTGCCTGGCGCTGTCGCTGCCCGTGGAACACGCCCACCGGCTGCGGGCCGCGGCCGACGTGCTGAACCGCAAGGCCGCGCCGCTGCTGCTGTCGCTCACCCTCTGAGGGGGGCGGGCGGCGGGGCCGACCGGCCCGGAAAACACTTCGGGCGGTTCCCGGTGAAACCGGAAACCGCCCGAAGGACAGGTGCGCCGCCAGGGACTCGAACCCCGGACCCGCTGATTAAGAGTCAGCTGCTCTAACCAACTGAGCTAGCGGCGCCTGCTGACAGAGAAAATACTACCTGCTCCTCCGGAGTGCTCAAAACCGCTTCCGGATCCGCGGCGAAACCGGCCTTCAGCGGCCCAGCAGGTCGGCCCGCCCCTGGGTCTCGTAGGCGGCCAGGAGCCCCGCCAGGTCCTCCGCCTCCAGCCGCCGGTACGCGTCCTCGCCGCGCGGCCGCCACCAGACCGGGTCGGTGGTCCGGAAGGCCTCGCTGCGCAGGGAGACCCGGTGGACCTTGTTGGTCGCCGTGGTCGGCATGGCGCCGACGACGCGTACGTAGCGCGGGGCCATCTTCGTGCCGAGGTCGGGCTGGGCGGCGAGGAAGGACGCGAACCCCTGCGGGGAGAAGACGGCCCCCTCGCGCAGGGCCACGGCGGCCATGACCTGGTCGCCCGCCACCTCGTCCGGTACGGCGTACACGGCGACCGCGGCCGCCCGCGTCCAGCGGGCCAGGATGTTCTCGATCACGGCCGCGGCCAGGTTCTCGCTGTCGACGCGCAGCCGGTCGTCGGTGCGGCCGGCGAAGTAGAGGAAGCCGTCGGGGTCGCGGAAGAAGAGGTCCCCGGTCCAGTACCAGCCGTCGCGGGTGCGGGCGGCCTCCGCGTCGGGGTTGCGCCAGTAGCCCTCGAAGAGGCTGCGGCCCTTGTTGACCAGCTCGCCGATGGCCTCGGCGCCGTTGAGCAGGCGGCCCTGCGGGTCGAGCACGGCCGGCGGGCACTCGAGGCCCGTCTCCGGGTCGATGACGGCCAGGTCGTCGCCCGCACCGGCCCGGCCCAGGGCGCCGGGCGGGGTGTCGGGGGTGCGCTGGACGGAGGCGCCGCCCTCGGTGGCCCCGTAGCCCTCGACGAGGCGGACCCCGAAGCGTTCGGCGAAGCGCGCCGCGTCGACGGCGCCCGCCTCGGTGCCGAAGCCGAGGCGCAGGGTGTGCTCGCGGTCGTCCGGGCGGGGCGGGGTGGCGAGGAGGTACTGCACCGCGCGGCCTACGTAGGTGAAGTACGTCGCCTCGTAGGCCCGTACGTCGTCCAGGAACGCGGAGGCCGAGAAGCGGCGGCGCAGGGCCACGGCGGCCCCGCCCGCGAGGGCGGGCAGCCAGTCGGCGATGACGGCGTTGCCGTGGAAGAGGGGCATGCAGATGTAGTGGACGTCGTCCGGGGTGACCGAAAAGTGACGTGCGAGCGAAGCCCCGGCGCCGGCCAGGCGGCCCTGGGTGCAGATGGCGGCCTTGGGGGCTCCGGTGGAGCCGGAGGTGAAGTAGAGGAGCAGCCGGGAGGACGGGGTCGGGCCGGGGCCGAGCGTCGCGTCGCCGGGCTTCGCGCCCGCGTACCGGGCGAGCAGGGCCTCGTATTCGTCGGTGTCCGTGACGAGGAGGCGTACGCCGGGCAGGTCGAGGCCGCGCAGGAGCGGCAGGTGGGTCCGCTCGGTCACCAGGATCCGGCAGTCGGTGTGCAGGATGTCGCGGGCCAGCTCGGGGCCGCGTCGGGTGGGGTTGATCCCGGCGACGGCGGCCCCGGCGAGGGCCGCCGCGCCGAGCCAGAACGGGAACTCGGGAGTGTTGTCGAGCAGCACCCCGATGTGCGGCTCCGCCCCCGGCGGCAGCAGGTCGACGAGGAGCGCGGCGCGCGCCGCGGCCTCCCGGGCGGTCCGGTGGTGGCTGAGGACGCCGTCGGCGTACTTCAGACCGGGCCGGTGGTCGCCCCATTGGCTCGCGATGAGCTCCGCGACGGTTTCGGGTGTCGTCGTCCGCATGCCGCCGGAGGATAGCTGACGTTCCGTCAGAAATGAACGTCGGGCGGGGAGCCGGTGGTCAGAACTGGACGTCGGAGCAGGAGTAGAAGGCCATCGGGGTGTCGTTGACGGTCCACACGGCGAGGATCAGGTGCCGGCCGGTCTTGCCGCTCGGCATGGTGCCCTGGTGGACGGTGGTCATGGCGGGGCGGGCGCCGTTGTAGGCGACCGTGAGGAAGGGCTGCGGGTCGAGGGCGGCGCGGGTGAGCGGCTTGGTGGAGTCCCAGCCGTTCTTGGTGACGTAGTACCGGAAGTCGGTGGTGGAGTGGTTCGCGGTGAACTGCCAGCGGAAGCTGTAGCTCTGCCCGCTGGTCACCGGGGTGGCCGGCCAGGCGCCGCCGCGCGGGTCGTCGAGCTGCGCGAACTCCGAGTGGTTGCCCGCACATATGCGGCCGTCGGCGGGACCGGCCGCGGGGAAGCCCTTGAGGCCCTCGACGCTCTGGGGCTCCCACTGGATGGGGCCGCAGTCGGACACGGTCCTGTTGGCACAGAGCTTCTGGCGGCTGATCGGGGTGTCGGTGTACCCGTGGCTGCTGGCCGTGGGGGCCGTGACGAGCGCGAGGGCGGCGACGACTCCGAGGCCGACGGTGGCGGCGGTCGCCGTGGCGGCGGCGCGCTTGGTTCTGGGCATGCGGAAGGAACGCATGAGGCTGATGCTCCTTGAACGTGGGGGGATGTCCGGAGAGAGCGTGCGCACGCGTGGGGATGGGCCGTACCGGTGTCGGCGGCACGGCCCGTTCACGAGCTCTGGTTTTAGGTCTAGACCAAGTCCCACAGTATTGACGGGAGTTGGCCATGTCCAGACCAACGGAAGAACGGGTGGTCCGGACCAACCGGATTCCACCCGTTCTCCATCGGTCCGGACCAGGCCGGTGAGGGTTACTCCGCGCGGCCCGTGTAGAAGGCGACCGTCAGGTCCTTCACGAGGGCCTTGCGCTCGTAGTCGTCGAGCTCCACGATCCCGCGCGAGGTGAGCCGGTGGACGGTGTCGTCCACCGCATCGACCACCGAGGTCAGGACGGTGTCCCGGTGCTTGGCGTCGATCGCCGCGACCCGGCGGCGGCGCATGGCGTCCGCGACCTCGGGGGCGTACTCGATCCGGGTGGGCTGCGCCGAGAACACCTCCACGCCGACCGCCTCGGTCTCCGAGGCCAGCATCCGGGTCAGCGCGTCGCCGACGGCTTCGGCGTCGCGCAGGGTCGGGGCGTCCTCGTGGAAGGCGTCCGCGGGGAGCTGGGACAGGACCCGGGCCATGGCCGACTCGACCTGCTCGGCGAGGTAGTCGACGTGGTCCTCCACGGCCAGGGTCGCCCGGGCCGTGTCCTTGACCTGCCAGACCACCTGGACGACGACCTGGAGGGCGAGGCCGCCGGAGTCCACGGCGGGCATCGGGTCGCTGCGCCAGTGGCGCAGCCGGACGTCGACCCGGCGGCGCAGCAGCAGGGGGCTGATCCAGGTCAGGCCGGTACGGCGGACGGTGCCTCGGTAGCGGCCGAAGAGGGTGAGCACCCAGGCGTGGCCGGCCCGGCCACGGCCCAGACCGCCGAGGGCGAGGAGGGCGACGACCCCGAGGAAGGCGAGCGGGGGCCAGAAGCGCGCCTGCAGTCCCCGGTAGGGGCGGGGCTCCGCACCGAACGCCAGCGCGAGGGAATCGGGGACGGCCCCGGCCCGCCAGAGCACTACGGCGCAGCCGGCGAGGGCGATGCCGCCCACCGCGACCGCGATCCAGCCGGGCAGCACCGGGCCGCGGTGCTCGTGGAGCCGGTCGTCGCCACGGGGCACGCGGCGTCCGGGGGCGGACCGGGCGGGGGCGGCGGCCTTGGCCTTCGGCGCGCTCGCCTTCGGCTTCGGGTCCGGCTCCTGCTTCGGCTTCGGCTTCGCAGTCGCCTGCGGGTGGGCTGCGCCGCGGAAGGGCAGGTGCACCGGCACCTCGGTCACCGCGACGCCGCGTGCCGCGGTGACCCGGGGCAGGTCCTGCGTATCGTCCTCGGCGATCCGCGCCACGGCTCGCGCGACGACCTCGGTGATGTCGGCGCCGTCCGTGCCGTCCGTGCCGTCGGGCCCGGGCACGATGCCGCGGCCGGCCGCCGCGCCCTGCGGGTCGAGCGCGGCTTCGGCGATGGCCGCTTCGGCGTCCGCGATGCCGCTGTCCGCGGTCGCGACGGTGGAGGGCTCGCCCTCCGCAGCCACGCCGGTGGCGTGCTCGAAGCCGACGGCCTCGCCGTCCGCAGCCCCGCCCGTGGCGGGCTCGCCGGTGGCGGACTGCCCGTCCGCGGCCTCCCGCCCGGGTCGGCCGTTCCCTGCGGGGTCGCTGTCTGCGGGCCCGTTGCCCACAGGGCCGTTGCCGACAGGGCTGTTGTCGCTGCCCACGAGGGCTGCGTCCCCGGCGATGCCCGGAGCGGGCACGGACCAGGTCAGCTCCCGCCCTCCGTCAAGGTCGGCGTCTTCCGGCTCCGGCTCGGGCAGGTCCCGTACGGGGTACGGATCCGCGTACTCGGCCTCCGGGGCGGGGCCCGGGACCGCGTGCTGCGGGGCGCGGCCCTGCTCGGCGGACGAGCCTCCCTGCCCGGGCAGGTCCCAGGCAGCGGGAGGACCCGCGTGCCGCGGGGCGTGCTCCGCCCTGGCGGTGACAGCGGCGAGCGACGCACCCGGGGCAGGCGCGGCGGCCGGCGGCCAGGCCTCGTCCTGCGGGTGCGGGCGGGCGGTTTCGGCGTCGGGGTTCCGCAGCCGGAGCGTGGCCGCACCGGCGTGGGCCGCCTCGTCCTGGGGATGCGGGATGTCCACTCCCGGCTCGGCCTGGGCCCGCGCCGCGGGTACGTCGCTGCGCGCGGCCTCCCCGACCCGTCCGACGGGCGCACCACCGGAAGCCTGCGCCGCCCTCCCCACGGCGACGAGTCCGTCGGCTTCCCGGCCGCCCCCGGCCTCGCCGCGCACGGACCCGGAGCGCTCCGGCGCCAGCGCCCAACCGGTCGACCCGGCCCACTCGCTCACGCCCGCCGGCGGCCCCGAGGGGACCGCGGCCGACACCACCTCGGACGGCCCGGCCGCCACGGCCCCGGAAGCACCCGGCGCGGGCGCGGCCTGCGTGGACGCGCCCCGGCCGGGCGCGGCCGCCAGGCCTGCACCCTGCTCGGCACCGACCTCGGCGGAAACCCACCCTGACCCGGCCGACACCGACCCGGCCCGGTCATGCTCGCCCGACAGGTACGAGCCCCGCTCGGCACCGGGCTCGGCCGCTGCCCACCCGGCGGCCACCGGTGTGGGTGCGGACTCCGCGGACGCGGGGCGGTCGGGGCCTCCCGGCCAGTGGGAGCCCCGCTCGGTGCCGGTCTCGGCCCCCTCGCGCCCCGCGGCCCCGTGGTGCTCGGACGCAACGGCCCACCGGGGGGCGGCAGCTGCAGAGGCGACTCCGCCCGGCGCCGATCCCGCCTGTGCGGCGGCAGCCTGGATGGCTCCGGCGCCCGTACCGGCCCCGCCCGGGATGGCTCCGCCCAAAGCGGCTCCGCCCAAAGCGGCTTCGCCCGGGGCGGCTTCCGTCAGGGGGTCCGTCAGGCGGGGTGCTTCCGCCGGAGTCGGCTGGTCCGCCTGTGGGGGTGTCGTTCGGGGGGTCGGGTGTGGGGGGATCTCGAAGGTGCCTGTGGTCGATGTCGTGCGCGTGGGGTACATCGTTGCCTCCGTCATGCGAACAGCCGGCGCCAGGTTTCCGGGCCCGGGTAGCCGTCGGCCTCGGCGCCGCGCCAGCCCTGGGCGCGCTGGAACGCCTCGACGTTGCGGCGGTCGGCCTCGCCCCAGCGGGGGCCCGGACCGGATGTGTAGTACTTGCCGAAGCCCTTCTTCACCAGCTGGCGGCCAAGGGCGGTGATGGACGGGTGGGACGCGCCCGGCCGGAAGAAGGAGGCGCCCGGGAAGGCGGGCTTGCCCGCCGGGCCCGGTGCGCCGCCCGTGGTGGGCGGGATGTCCTTGCCCTGGTGCAGGGCGAGCAGCCGCCAGGTGTGCGCGCCCGGGATGCCGTCGGCGTCCGCGCCCGTCCAGCCCTGGGCCCGCTGGAAGGCCTCGGTCGCCTGCCGGTCGGCGTCGGTCCACTTCGTGCCGACGCCCTTCGGGTAGAAGCGCAGCCCGCCCCGGTCGGACAGCATCCGGCCGAGCTGGGCGATGTAGGCGTTGTCGGCGCCCGGCCCGAACTTCGACGCTCCGGGGAAGGTGGCCGAGACGCCGCCCGTGCCGCCCGGCGCGGGCGGTTCGCCCGTGACCGGGGGCTCGGGCACGACTCCGCCGGTCACCCCGTTGAACCGGTACGGGATGTACTTCACCGCGTTGTTCCAGTAGCCGTAGGGCGTGGCGAGCTTCCGCGTCGTCGGACGCGTCTGCTCGTAGGCGACGTAGTGCGTGCGCGTCTCGTCCACCCACCCGCCGAAGAGCACGACGTGCGAGCCCTTGTTGGGGTCGGCCGGGTTGTGGAAGAGCAGCATGTCTCCCGGGAGCAGCTCGTCCTTCGTGATCCGGGTCGCGAACTTGTCGAGGCTGCCGGTCCATTCGTTCGTGCCGAGGTTCCACGCCATCGAGACGAAGCCGGAGCAGTCCTGCCGGTACCCGTCCGACCAGTACTCGGCCATGCTGTACGGGACCTGCGCGTCCAGCCACAGCTTCGCCCGGTTGATGATCGTCGCCCGGTCGGTCCGGCGGACCGCCGAGGGTGCTCCGGGCAGCCCGGCGGGCTTCGCGGTGGTGCCCTTCCCGCCCTTCGGCCCGTGCAGCGGGGCCCGGCCGCCCTGGGGGGTGCCCGGGTCGTCCAGGGCCACCCGGCCGCCGGGGCCCGGCGTGGCCTCGGCCACCGCGGCTCCCCCGCCGCCGCCGAGGACCACCCCCGCGGCGGTGGCCAGCACCAGCGCCCGGCGGGCTCCGCGCGCGGCGGGGTGTCCGCCGTCGCGCAGCGGTATGGCCCGGGCGCGCGCGAGCGTGCGGCGGCGCTGGGCGCAGCCTTGGCACGGGCAGTCGCCGGTGGGTTCGTACTCCTCGAAGGAGGGCAGCGGCATCGGCGGCATCGCCTCGGCCATCGGCGTCACTTCGTACACATGCGTCGGAGGCTGCATCGTCATGCGGTTCCGTCCACTCCCCTGCTCGTCGCTGGTCGGCCGGGACCGCATCTGGCGGGGCATCAGATCCGGCCTGGCCCAGACATATCGTGCACGACAAAACCCCCAAACATGGGTTAATCGGACAGAACGCGCGCGGCTTGTCACGAGCACCCGCAGCGGTGGGGTAGAGTTTTCCCTGTCACCAAGCGCCGCTAGCTCAGTTGGTTAGAGCAGCTGACTCTTAATCAGCGGGTCCGGGGTTCGAGTCCCTGGCGGCGCACAGACGCAAAGAAGCCCCCGCAGCGAAAGCTGCGGGGGCTTCTTCGTTTCGCTCCGCTTCGGTCAGACCGCCGTTCCCGGGCGGACTCCGACGCCCGTCAGGTACGCCGACACCACCACGTTGGCCGAATACTCCTTGGCCGCCTTGTCGTAGGTGCCGCCGCAGGTCACCAGCCGCAGTTCGGCCCGGCCGCGGACCTTGGGCCCGTACACCTTGGCGGGATCGAAGTCCGCGCGCTCGTGGACCCGTACGTCCTCGATCGTGAACTCCGCCACCGAGCCGTCGGCCCGCACCACGCGGATCTTGTCGCCCGTCTTCGCCGAGCTCAGGCCGTAGAACACCGCCGGCTTCGACCGCGTGTCCACGTGCCCGACCAGCAGCGCCGTCCCGGCCGTGCCGGGCTGGGCGCCGCCGCGCCACCAGCCGACCGTGCCCGGGTTCTCGTACGGGGGCGGCTCGATCGCCCCCTTGGCGTCCAGGTCCCGGACCATCACCGGCGCCTGGACCCCGAGGGACGGTACGTCGACCCGCGCGGGCGCGGCCGGCGCCAGCGGGGTGTGCGCCGCGGGCAGGCCCGGGGCGGCCGGTCCGCCTGCCCGGCCGGGCAGGGGTATCGCCACGCCGGTGATCTCGCGGCCCCACAGCCACAGGCCGAGGACCAGCACCGACCAGGCCGCGAAGGTCAGCAGCCGGGAGCCGCCGGAGCTCCGCTGCTCGGCACTCATCCGATCACCCGATCATCCCGATCATCCCGGTCACTCGCCGCTGCGGCGGCGGCGCAGGGTCAGCGCACGGCCGGCGACCGCGAGGGTGGCGGCGGCGGCGAGCACGGCGCCGATCACCGTGTGCGGCAGGCCCGGGCCGTCACCCGTGTGGCTCTTCTTCGCCGCCGCGGCGAGCTGCTCGGAGTCCGCGGACCCGGCCTGCCCGGCAGCCTTGGCGGCCTCCGCCGCGGACGCCGCCTTCGACTTCGCGGCGATCTCCTCGGACATGCCTCCGCCGCCCGCGTGGACGGGCCAGACGGGCGTGTGGTGGGGGTCGGGCCGGTGCTCGCGGCGGCGCTCGATCTCGATCGTGCCCCACTCGCGTTCGCCGCCGCGGCCGCCGCACTTGATCTTGATGTCGTGGCGGCCGGGCTCGGCCCAGGAGCGGATCATCGCGTCGCCCCACAGGGTGCGGCGGTCGTCGCGGCCGGTGGAAAGGCGGACCTCGGAGACGAAGACCACGGACTGGGCGACGGCCCAGTCGTCATCGCAGCCGCGGACGCGCAGTTTGACCTGCGCCCCCGGCTCCGCCGGATTGGGGTCGGCCGAGACGCTGCCGCGGTCCCGGTTCCAGTCCTCCTCCCCCGCGAAGGCGAAGGGAGCGGTCACGGCGGACAGGGCCGTCAGGGCGACGGCCACCCCGGTGACACGGAGAGCGATCAAATCACTGCGCATGGTGAACCTCCTCAACAAGGAGATTCACGCGCGGCGCGCCGCTCCGCATCCGGAGCGGCGCCCTCTTGGCCCGTACGTGTCAGCCGTACGCGCTAAACCAGATCGACCAGATCAGCGATGGAGTCGAACGTGTGGGTCGGCCGGTAGGGGAACTTCTCGGTGTCCTCGACCGACGTCAGACCGGTCAGCACGAGGAAGGTCTGCATGCCCGCCTCCAGCCCGGCCAGGATGTCGGTGTCCATCCGGTCGCCGATCATCGCGCTGCTGTGGGAGTGCGCGCCGATGGCGTTCAGCCCGGTCCGCATCATCAGCGGGTTGGGCTTGCCGGCGAAGTACGGCTTCTTGCCGGTCGCCTTGGTGATCAGCGCGGCGACCGCGCCTGTGGCGGGCAGCGGGCCCTCGGCGGAGGGGCCGGTCTCGTCCGGGTTGGTGCAGATGAAGCGCGCGCCCGCGTTGATCAGGCGGACGGCCTTCGTCATGGCCTCGAAGCTGTACGTCCGGGTCTCGCCCAGGACCACGTAGTCCGGCTCGTGGTCGGTCAGGACGTAGCCGATGTCGTGCAGGGCGGTGGTCAGGCCGGCCTCGCCGATGACGTACGCGGTGCCGCCCGGACGCTGGTCGTCGAGGAACTTCGCGGTGGCCAGGGCCGAGGTCCAGATGTTCTCCACCGGGACTTCCAGCCCCATCCGGCTCAGGCGGGCCTGGAGGTCGCGCGGGGTGTAGATGGAGTTGTTGGTCAGCACGAGGAAAGGCTTGCCGGACTCGCGCAGCCGGTTGATGAAGGCGTCGGCGCCGGGGATCGGGATGCCCTCGTGGACGAGGACCCCGTCCATGTCGGTGAGCCAGGATTCGATCGGCTTGCGCTCTGCCACTGGACTGTTCTCCGCTCTCGGTGGCGTCTGACCTCTGTGACCTCTGGTCTCTACCACCTTATCCGGGCCGGGCCGCGGACGCGGAGGGCGTCCACGGCCCGGACCGTACGGTGGAACGGGCAGGTCCGAACGGGCAGGGTCCGAAGGTCCCGTCAGCCGAGCTTGACGTTGTCGACGGTCCAGTACCAGTTGTTGCTGCCGGCGTAGCGGAAGCGGACCTGGACGTCGGTGGCGCCGGCCGGGACCTGGAGCGCGATCGACTCGGAACGGGCGACCGCGTCGGCGGTGTAACTCTTGACGACCGCCGGGGTGCCGCCGTTGTAGGAGACCAGGACCTGGGCGGTCTGGCCGGCCTCGTGGTGGTAGTGGGTCTGGAAGGTCAGGTTCTTCGTGGTGCCGCCGGTGACCGCCCACTTGGGGGTGATGAGGGTGGAGTCGTAGGAGCCGGTGTGGCTCTTGTCGTCCCACTCGTCGGAGTCGGCGACGGCGAACACGTCACGGGAGCGGACGTTCAGCTCGCGCCACTGGTCGCGCTGCGCCTGGCTCCAGAACTCGTCGGTCGCGAAGGCCCATCCGGCCCACTCGGTGACACCGCCCGTGCCCATCTTGGAGTTGTCGACCGACCAGCCGGCCGGCGGGGTGTGCGTGAACCCCTTGGTGGCGGCCGGGATGCCCGTCTCGTCCACGCGCGCCTGGAGGTTGGGGCGCAGGGCGTCGAAGGGATCGTTGTCGTCCGGGGCGCCCAGCGGGATGCCGTCGATCGCGGAGCCGGGCGTGACCCCGACCTGGGCGAGCGCGGTCGCCGCGACGTCGACGAGCTTCACGTCGCTGCGTACCGAACCGGCGGGGATCCCGGCGCCCTTGGCGATGACGAAGGTGCCGCGCTCCTGGATGCTGGAGCCGCCGTGGCCGCCCCCGTCGGTGTGGCCGTGGTCGGTGGTGACCAGGACCTTCCAGTTCTCCTGGGCGTAGGTCGGACGGTTCTGGACGGCGGTGAGGAGCTGGCCGACGAGGACGTCGACGCGGGCGATGGTGTTCAGGTACTCCTGGCTCGCGGCGCCGGAGGAGTGGCCCGCGTGGTCGATCTCGCCGAAGTAGACGAAGGCGGCGTCGGGGTTCTGGTTGCGGAGCTCGGCGGAGGCCGCCGCGGCGATCTTCGGGTCCTCGTTGCCGTAGCCGTCGCGGTCGCCCTTGAGGGAGAGGCGCTTGTCGACCTTGGCCGAGAAGATCGGGCCGTTCTGGTCGGTGGAGGTGATGGGCTCCCAGTCGGCGGCCGCGTACGTGTTGAGCGCCGGGTTGGCGTTCTCGATGCGGGTCAGGAAGTCCGGGTAGGCCGTGTAGTTCTTGCCGGTGAAGGAGTTGTCCTTCACCCCGTGCTTGTCGGGCCAGACGCCCGTGGCGATCGTGGACCAGCCGGGGCCCGAGGAGGTGGCGGCCATCGGGTTCGCGTACAGGGTGCTGCGGGCGGTCAGGCCCTGGGCCATCAGGCCGTTGAGGTTCGGGGCGTTGGCGACCTTGACGCGGTCCAGGACCGTGCCGTCGATGCCGATGACGAGCACCTTGTTCGCAGCAAGGGGCGCGGCGGCAGCCGCTCCGGTGGAGCCGCTGCTTGCAGCGGGGGCTTCGTCGGCGGTCGCGGCGTGGGCGCCGAGGCCGGTGGCGAGCAGGGCGGTGGCGGTGGCCGCCACGGCGAGGGTCCGTCCGGACAGGACAGTGGGCACGTACTCCTCCGGGAGTAATCGTGGGGAAGGCGCAGGGGACGTACGGGACATGCGGTCGTACGCGGCATGCGGTCGTGCGGGCATGCCGTCGTGCGGGCGTACGGTCGTGCGGCAACGCGAGCGAGCGTACGGCGGGCCCGGACCGAAGGCGAGACTCGGTCCAGACCCGTTATCTGTGCGTCACTATCCCGGTCGTGGGTGACCGGAAGGCGACCAGTCAGCTGCCGGTGGCCGACTTCCACGCGTCGACGTAGCCGGTGAGGTTCTTGTCGATGTCGGCCCAGTCCGGCTCGAAGATCTCGACTCCGGTCATGAGCTTGGTGAGCTCGACGGCGTTGGCATCGGTGGGCTTGACGTCCGTACGGGCCGGGAAGCCGCCGCCGACGCCGCTGACCAGCTTCTGGGCGTCCTCGCTGAGCAGGTGGTCGAGGAGCTTCTTGCCGTTCTCGGTGTGCGGGGCCTTGTCGACGAGGCCGGCCGCGTACGGGAGGGAGAAGGTGGTGGGCTTGCCGCCGTCCTTGGCGGGGAACCAGATGCCGAGGTTCGGCATGGACTTGGACTGCGCGAAGTTCATCTGGACGTCACCGTTGGCGACGAGCAGCTCACCCTTGTCGGTCTTCGGCGCGAGCTTGCTGGTCGAGGAGGACGGGCCGACGTTGTTGGCCTGGAGCTTCTTCAGGTACTCGTTGGCCTGGTCCTTGCCGCCGAAGTCGTGCATCGCCTTGATGAGCACGGCGGTGCCGTCGCCCGCGACGCCCGGGGTGGAGTACTGGAGCTTGCCCTTGTACTTGGCGTCCAGCAGCTCCTCCCAGGTCTTGGGGGCGGCCGGCAGCTCCTTCTTGTTGTAGATGAAGCCGAAGTAGTTGTTGACGACCGAGGTCCACTTGCCCTCGGAGGACTTGTTCGCTCCGTTGACCTTGTCGGCGCCCTGCGGGGTGTAGGCCTGGAGGAGGCCCTTGCCGTCGGCCTGCTGGATGAAGGGGGGCAGCGTGATCAGGATGTCGGCCTGCGTGTTGGTCTTCTCGCGGACGGCGCGCTGCACCATCTCCCCCGAGCCGCCCTCGACGTACTTGACCTCGATGCCGGTCTTCTTCGTGAAGTCGGCGAAGACCTTGTCGTACCAGCCGTCGCCCTTGTCGCTCTTGAGGCCGTCGGCGCTGTAGACGGTGACGACCTTCTCGCCGCCGTCCTTGGAGTCGGTGGCGGAGGAGGAGCCGCCGCCGCAGGCGGTGAGGGCGAGGCTGCCGGTGACGGCGGCGGTGATGCGGAGAAGTCTGTTGCTGGGCATGGAACTTCCTTACGGGGAAAGGGAGTCAGCAGGGGAATCAGCGGGTGCGGCAATGCGGTGCGGCAATGCGGTGCGGCAGTGGGGTCTAGCGGTACGTGGCCCTGGTGCGGACACGGGAGACGGCCAGCAGGACCAGCAGGGTGGTGGCCATGAGGACCACGGCGACGGCGGAGCCGCTGAAGAGCGAGCCGCGGTCGGTGGCGGTGAAGATCCGGACCGGGAGGGGCATCCAGTCCGGCGGGTAGAGCATCATCGTGGCGCTCAGCTCGCCCATGGACAGGGCGAAGCAGAGCCCGGCGGCCGCGGTGAGCGACGGCAGCAGGAGGGGGAGCTTGACCCGCCACAGCACGTACGCGGGGCGGGCGCCCAGGGAGGCCGCCGCCTGCTCGTACGCGGGGTCGAGACGCACGATGGCAGCCGAAACCGACTGGTAGGCGAACGCCGTGACAAGAATCGTGTGCGCCAGGATCACGATCGAGCTGGTGCCGTTGAGGAGCAGCGGCGGCTTGCTGAAGGCGACGAGCACGGCGAGGCCGACGACCACGGACGGCACGGCGACCGGGAGCATGAACAGCGCGTCCAGGGAGCTCTTTCCGCGTTTGCGCAGACCGGCGGCGGCGAGCGCCGCCCAGGTGCCGACGGTGAGCGCGATCAGGCTGGCGGCCAGGGCGGTGAGCAGCGAGGTGGTCAGCGCCTGGAGGGATTCGCCCCGGACGGCCGCGGCGTAGTTCTCGGTGGTGGGGCCGGAGGGGAAGGCCCCGGACCAGTGCGTCGAGAAGGACGCGGCCACCACGACGAGCAGCGGCAGGGCGAAGAGGGGCAGGAAGAGGATGCCGAAGAGGCTCCAGGCGGCCCAGCGGCCGCTCTTGCTATGCACCAGCACGCTTGCTCACCACCCGGTAGAGGCCGAACAGGCCGACGGAGATCACGATGTTGACGACGGCGACCACGCAGGCGGCCGCGTAGTCGGATTCGAGGATCGCCTTGCCGTAGATGAGCATCGGGAGCGTGGTGACGTCCTTGGCTCCGGTGAACAGGACGATCCCGAACTCGTTGAGGCACATGACCAGGACGAGGCTGCCGCCGGCGGCGAGGGCCGGGAGGGACTCGGGGAGGATCACCCGGCGGATGATGCGGCCGGGCTTCGCGCCGAGCGAGGAGGCCACCTCCAGCTGGGCGGTGTCCAGTTGGGAGAAGGCGGCGAGCAGCGGGCGCATCACGAAGGGCGTGAAGTAGGTGATCTCCGCGAGGAGGACGCCCCACGGGGTGGTCAGGAAGTGGAAGGGCCCCTCCGCGACGCCGAAGGTGTCGGTCCACATGCCGTTGGCCATGCCGACGGTGCCGTAGACGAAGAGGAGGGCGAGGGTGATGAGGAAGGAGGGGAACGAGAGGAAGACGTCGATGAACTTGGCGACGGCGCGGGCCCCGGGGAACGGGACGAAGGCGATGACCAGCGCGAGCGCGAAGCCGAGGACCAGGCAGCCGACGGTGGCGCCGACGGCCAGCCAGACCGTGGTGCCGAGGGCCTCGCGGAAGGAGTGCGAGGCGAAGACCGAGGCGTAGGCGTCGAAGGTGCCGCCCCCGTTCTCGGGGGACAGCGACTGCTGGACGACCAGCGCGAGGGGGTAGAGGAAGACCACCGCGAGCACGGCGACGGGAGGCACGGTCCACAGCCAGCCGGGGACGCTACGGGGAGCACGTGCGACCTTCCCCGCGAAGCCGTCGGGGGCTTCGGCCGGGCTTTCGGGCGTGCCGGGGGCAGGGCCTCGTACCGGCTGGTGGGGAATGACCGCGGCCTCGGGGTCGGTCGCCGGGCCGGGTGCGAGCCGGTCCGTGGCCTCAGCCATCGGAGACCCCCGCGGACAGGAGCACCGCGTCGCGGGGCTCGAAGTGCAGGGTGACGTGGTCGCCCAGGGCCGGGGTTTCGCGCAGTTCGGGCAGGTCCGCCTTGACCCGGTGGCCCTCGATGTCCACGTAGAGCCGGTGGGTCGAACCGCGCCACTGCACCTCGGTGATGGTCCCGTTCAGCGCGTTGGGGCCGGCGCCGAGGCCGAGCAGATGCGGGCGTACGCACAGGGTGGCGCCGGCGCCGACGGCCGCGCGGCCGGGGTCGAGGGTCAGGGGGTGCCCGGCGAAGAGCGCGCCCCCGTCGGCGACGGTGACGGGCAGCAGGTTGGCGTTGCCGACGAAGGAGGCGGTGAACTCGGTGCGCGGGGCCCGGTACAGCTCCTGCGGGGTGCCGCAGTCCTGCAGGCGGGCCTGGTCCATGACGGCGATCCGGTCGGCGAGGGTGAGGGCCTCCACCTGGTCGTGGGTGACGTAGAGGATCGACACGTCGGGGAGTTCGCGGTGCAGCCGGGCCAGTTCGGCGAGCATCCCGGAGCGCAGCTGCGCGTCGAGCGCGGACAGCGGCTCGTCCAGGAGGAGGACCCCGGGGCGGATTGCGAGGGCGCGGGCGATGGCCACGCGCTGCTGCTGTCCGCCGGAGAGCTCGCGGGGGTAGCGCTTGGCGTAGGCCGCCATCCCGGTCATCTCCAGGGCCTCGGCGACGCGGCCGGGGATCTCCGCCTTGGGCGCCTTCTGCGCGCGCAGGCCGAAGGCGACGTTGTCCGCGACGCGCATGTGCGGGAAGAGCGCGTACTGCTGGACGACCATGCCGATGCCGCGCTTGTGCGGCGGGAGCGCGGTGACGTCCCGGCCGCCGATCAGGATCCGGCCCGAGGCGGGCCGCACGAAGCCGGCGACCGCGCGCAGGGCCGTGGTCTTGCCGGAGCCGGAGGGGCCGAGCAGCGCCATGACCTCGCCGGGCTCGACGGTCAGGTCGAGGGAGTCCAGGACGGTGTTGCCGCCGTAGGCGACCGAGACGGAGTCGAAGCGGATGCCGCTCACGCGCCGGGCTCCCGCTCCTGGTCCGACTGCGCCAAGAGTGCGGGCAGCTCGGCGACGGAGGCCAGGACGTGGGTGGCGCCGTGCCCGGTCAGGGCCGCGCGGTCGTGGGCGCCGGTGAGGACGCCCGCCACGATCCCGGCGCCGGAGCGGACGCCGCTGAGCATGTCGTACGCGGTGTCGCCCGCGACGACGGTGTCGCGTACGTCGGCCACGGCGCCGGTGCGCAGGAAGGCGGCCAGCACCATGTCCGGGTAGGGCCGGCCGCGGCCGCCCGCGTCGGCGGGGCACAGGGTGAGGTCGGCCAGGCCCTGCCAGCCGAGGGCGTCGAGGATGGCGTCCTGGGTGACGCGGGCGAAGCCGGTGGTCAGGACCACGGTGCGGCCGTCGGCGCGGAGCTTTTCGACGGCCTCCCGGGCGCCGGGGATCGGGGCGATGAGGCCGCCGTCGACGAGTTCCCCGTAGGCCTGCTCGAAGGCGGAGTTGGCGCGCTGGGCGAGCTCCTCGGTGCCGAAGAGGTGACGGAAGACGGAGATCTTCGACTCGCCCATGGTGTCGCGGACGTACTGGAGCTTCGCGGCGTGGTCGGTGCTGCCCGGCTCGACGCCGAGGCGCTCGGCGGCCCGCTCGAAGGCGCGCTCGACGAGGCCGCCGTCGGCGACGGTGGTGCCGGCCATGTCGAGGACGATCAGGCGGTGGTTGTTCGTGTCGGTCTTGGTGTCGGTCGTGGTGTCGGTCGTGGTGTCGGTCGTGGTGTCGGTCGTGGTGTCGGTCATGGCGCTTACCAGCCCAGTTCGTTCGCGGTGGTTTCGGCTATGGCGGGCGAGCAGGTCATGCCGCGGCCGCCGGGTCCGGTCACCAGCCAGACGCCGTCGGCCACCTGCTGGCGGTGGACGACGCGGGTGGTGTCGGTGCACTGCGCGTACACGCCCGCCCAGCGGCGGCGGATCTGCGGCAGCGGGCGTCCCAGGAAGGACTCGACGACCTCGGTGAGGTGCGCGTAGGGGTCTTCGAGGGTGTCGAACGCGAAGGGGTGCTCGTACTCGTGGGTGTCGCCGATGGTCAGTCCGCCGTCCTGCCGCTGCACCATCAGGAGCTGCATCTTGTGCGCGGCGGCGATCGGCGCCTGGGCCTGCTCGGCGTTGAGTTCGTCGAGGGCTTCGCTCTTGTAGGCGGGGTAGTAGCGGAAGCTGTCGGCGTCGGCGACCGAGGTCGTCAGGGACTCGCCGAGCGGGGCGGTCTGCATCATCTGCAGCCGGACGCGGCGCACGGGCAGGTCGGGGACCAGTTCGCGGACCAGGCCGGAGAGCCAGGCGCCGGTCGCCAGGATCACGGCGTCGCCCCGGTGGACGTCGCCGTGGTCGTCGCGGACGGCTCCGTTCCCCACGACCTCGCGCACTTCCCGTCCCGGGAGGAAGGTGTAGCGGCCGGAGGCCTTGAGGGCTTCGCGCAGGTGGAGCTGTGCGGTGCGCGGTTCCACGGCCGCGTCCCGCTCGCACCACAGGGCGGCCTCGAACGCGCCGCGCAGGGCGGGGTTGATCGCCCTGGCCTCCTCGGCGGTGACCAGCTTGTAGCCGCGGGCGGCGGCGTCGGCGCGGGCCACGGCGGCCTCGGCGACGGCGTGCTCGCGGGAGTTGCGTACCGGGGTCAGGGAGCCGATGGCGCGGAAGCCCAGGCCGGGCACCCGCTCACCGATCGCCTCCCAGAGCTCGCGGGCCCGCAGGGCGGTGTCGAGCTCCTCGCCCCCGGCCCGTCCACTGACCCAGATCTGGCCGAAATTGCGCAAGGACGCGCCGCGGGCCTCCGCTTCTCGCTCGATCTGGACGACCTCGTGGCCGCGTTCCACTGCTTGCCAGGCGTGCATGGTGCCTACCACGCCGCCTCCGACGACTATGACTCTCACGTGCTCCAAGGTGACGGCGGGCAGTGACCCGGGAGGATCCCCCGGGCGACGCTCCGGTGAACAGCCTCCGACGCTTGGACTAGACCCGTTACTGTTCCGTGATGCGAGTACGTCCCCTTTCTTCCCCTACGGGCACTTCGGGCGGGACTATTCGGGCTGCAGGTGGGTCGTGAAGCTGAACCGGTCACCACGGTAGAGAGAACGCACCCGCTCCAGCGGCCTGCCGTCCTGATCCCGGGAGAAGCGGTGGATGAGCAGCATCGGGAGCGCGGGCGGGGTGCCGATCAGCAGGGCTTCGCGGGGGGTGGCGAGGACCGTTTCCAGCTTCTCGTCGGCGTCGCCGAAGGAGATGCCGAGGCTGTCGTGGAGGTACCCGTAGAAGGAGGAGTCCGGCTGGAAATCGATGTCGAGGCGGGGCGCGCGGGCGACCCGGACGTAGGTGCTCTCCAGCCCGACCCGCTCCTCGTCCGCGAGCAGCACCCGCTCCAGGTGCCAGACCGGCTCCCCGGGCTCGGCGCCGATGCCCGGGGCCACGGAGGCCGGGCAGGGGAAGCGTTCCAGGCCGATCAGGTGGCGGCCCGGGGTGCGCCCCTGACGGCGTACGCCCTCGGTGTAACTCGCCAGCGACAGGGGCTGTTCGAGCTTCGGCCCGGCGGCGACGGTGCCGCGGCCCGAGCGGCGCAGCCGGCCCTCCAGCAGCAGCTCGCGCAGGGCCTGGCGGACGGTCTCGCGGGAGACCTCGTACTGCTCGGCGAGATCGCGCTCGGTGGGGAGGAGTCCCCCCTCGCCGAGCTCGTCGAGCAGCCCTGCGATGCGGGCCTTGACGGCGTAGTACTTGGGGATGCGGCCGTGCTCGGGGATGCCGGAGCGGACGGGCAGGCCGGGCTGGTGGTGGTGCGCGTAGGCGGTCGGTTCTTCCACCCTCGGACTCTACGTGGCCTGCTTTACGCGGCCTGCTTTACGTGGACTGCTTTACGTGGACTGCGGGCCAGGACCCTTGCGCAGTCGGCGGGCCCCGAGCAGGAGTCCGCCGCCACCGGCCACGGCGGCCGCGGCGCCGGCCCCGTACGCCCAGGCCGCCGGGGCGCGGCCGGTCTCGGCCAGCGCTCCGGCCTCGCCGGTCTCCGCGTCGGGGCCCTGGATCTCGAAGCGGTAGCCGCCCGCCTCGCCGATCCAGTCGCCGTCGTCGCCCTTGCGCTGGACCAGCGCGGCGTCGGCGACGGCTTCGCCGCGCGGGGCGCCGGAGGCGAAGGCGAGCCGGACGGTGACGGTCACGGAGCCGCCGGGGCCGACGGTGAAGCCGGCGAAGGCGTCACCGCCGTCGAAGACGGCGACGATCTCGTCCCGGTCGGTGCGCTCCAGGCTGACGGGGAGCGCATGGGCGGCCGCACCGGGGGCGGCTGCGCCGGGGGCGTCGAACTCCATCCGGAAATGGGCGGGTCGCAGGGCGCGGGCCTGGTCGGTGAAGACCACGACGGGGTGAATGGCGGTGCACTCGCTCGTAGTGGTGTTGGTCAGATCCAGGTACCAGCTCTGCGCCTCACCACCGGTCCGGTACACGGCCGGTCCACCGCGGATCCGGGCCCCGATGGGGAACTGCGTGCTCTTCCCGTCCCCGCAAGTGGCCTCCACCCGCGAAGGCAGCGCGGGCGCGGGCCGGGCTCCGCCGCCGTTGCCGATGTCCGCGGACGCGGTGGTGACGGCGGGGGCGGTGGCGGCCACGAAGACGGCTGCCAGGGCAAGGGCTTTGCGCAGTCGCATGAAGAACCCCTACTCGCCGACGCCAGAACAACCCACAACCGAACGACCCACCAACCGATTGCCACACAACCCGACAATCACCCCGGCCTTGCCCCGCACCCTCCCACGCACGCCCGACCCCATGTCCAGCACCACGCCCAACATCTCCCCATTTCCCCCCATTCGGCGGACACCAACCGGAAGCACCCGCCTCGCGTCCCGGCACACGAGAACCGTCCGGGGCGCGGGGGCCGGGCGCGGGGCCACCTCAGCCGTCCGGCACGCAAGAACCGGGCGCGGGGCCACTTCAGCCGTCCGGCACGCAAGAACCGGGCGCCAGGCCACTTCAGCCGTCCGGCACGCGCGAACCGGGCGCCAGGCCGCTTCAGCCGTCCGGCGTTTGAGGACCGGGGTCTGGGGCGGAGCCCCAGGGGGTCCGGGCGCAGCCCGGCACCCCCTCAGCCCGTCCGGCGCTCGAGGGACCAGGGTCCGGGGCGGAGCCCCAGGAGCTCCGGGCGCAGCCCGGGGCCCCTCCAGCCTGTCTGGCGCTTGAGGGACCAGGGTCCGGGGCGGAGCCCCAGGGGGTCCGGGCGCAGCCCGGGGCCCCTCCAGCCCGTCCGGCGCTTGAGGGACCAGGGTCCGGGGCGGAGCCCCAGGGGGTCCGGGCGCAGCCCGGCACCCCCTCAGCCCGTCCGGCGCTTGAGGACCGGGGTCCGGGCAGAGCCCGGGGAACGGGCGAAGGGCGGGTAGGGGACTCCGCCCCGCAGGGCCATCCCACACGCACCCCTCCCCCAGCCCGGGCGGCCAGCCCACCGGCGCGCACAAGCCACACACGAGCCCGGGGCCAAGGACCGGAGATCAGGGGCCGGGGGTCGGGGCCCGGCCCCGGGGCCGAGGGCCGGGCCGGGGCCAAGCGCCGGGCCGGGCCGGGGCCAAGGGGCCGGGCCGCCTACGCCCCGCGCCCGAACAACGGGCCGAGCACCAGCTCCGCCGCCCCCTCCGCGACACCCCCCTCCGCAAGCCCAACCCCCACCGCACCCCCCACAAACGCCCGAGCCCCCAAAACCTCCCGCACGCCCGCCAGGAACACCCCCGGCGCAGCCGCCACCACCCGCCCCCCGAGCACCACCCGGTCCACATCCAGCAGCGCGACCAGGTTCGCCGCCGCCTCCCCCACGATCCGCGCCGCTTCCTCCAGCCGGCCCCCCGCCACCGCGTCGAGGCACAGCACCTCCGCGCACCCGCGCCCCCCGCACCGGCAGGCCGGCCCGTCCAGCTGCAGCACCTGGTGCCCGAACTCCCCCGCCGCCGAGCGCCGCCCCCGGTAGACCTCTCCGCTGCCGGCCAGCCGGAGCCCCGCCCCCAGTCCGGTGCCGACGTGCACGTACGCCACGGCCTCCCCGAAAGCGGCCCCTCCGAAAGCGGCCCCTCCGTAAGCGGCCTCCCCGAAGGCGGCCCCACCGGAGCCCGCCCCGCCGAAGCCCGCCCCCGCCGCGACCCCCGCATTGGTGTCCTTGTCCACCCGCACGGGAACCCCCAACCGCCCCTCCAACACCTCCCGCAACGGGAACCCCTCCCATTCCGGGAACCCCGTCACCCGCCCCAGCACCCCGGTCCGCCAGTCCAACGGCCCCGGCGCGGCCACGCCGACGCCGAGGAGCGGCCGGTCACCGCACACCCGCGCGACCGCCCGTACGGCCTCCTCGACCACCACCTCCGGACCGGCCCCGAAGTCCAGCGGAACGCGCCCCTCGGCGACGACGCGGCCCGCCAGGTCGACCCGTACCGCCGTGAGCTCGTCGCGGTCCAGGTGCAGCCCGACCGCGTACCGCGCCTCCGGCACCAGCCGCAGCAGCGTGCGCGGCTTGCCGCCCGTGGACGCCTCGCGTCCGGCGTCGGCCACCAGCCCCTCGTCCCGGAGCCGCGCCGCGATCTTGCTGACCGCCTGCGGTGTGAGACCCGTACGCGCGGCGAGGTCACCGCGGCCGAGGCCGGCGGGGCCGGCTCCGCGCAGGAGGTCCAGTACGAGCGCGTCGTTGTGCCCGCGCAGCACCGGAAGATTCACGCCGCCGCCCATGCCACCCGTACCGCCCCTGCCACCCCTGCTGTCCACCTGCCCATTGTCCACCCTCCTTGCACTTAAGCAACACTGTTGCCAAAGTAGGACCATGAACGCCACCGCCCCCTCCCCCATCCCCTCCTCACCCCTCCGCGTCGGACTCGTCGGCTACGGCCTGGCCGGTTCCGTCTTCCACGCCCCGCTCGTCTCCGCGACCGAGGGACTGGTCCTCGACACCGTCGTCACCTCCGACCCGGGCCGCGCCGCCCAGGCCCGCGAGGCCTACCCGGACGTCCGGATCGCCGCCACCGCCGCCGAGCTGCTCGCCCAGAGCCCCGCCCCCGACCTGATCGTCATCGCCTCCCCGAACAAGACGCACGTCCCGCTCGCCACGGCCGCCCTCACGGCCGGCATCCCGGTGGTCGTGGACAAGCCGCTCGCCGCCACCGCCGCCGAGGCCCGCGAGCTGGCCGCGCTCGCCGAGCGGACCGGGACCTTCCTCTCGGTCTTCCAGAACCGCCGCTGGGACAACGACTTCCTCACCCTGCGCCGCCTCCTCGACGACGGCGAGCTGGGCGAGGTGCAGCGCTTCGAGTCCCGCTTCGAGCGCTGGCGTCCGCAACTCAAGGGCGGCTGGCGGGAGTCCGGCGCCCCCGAGGAGATCGGCGGGCTGCTGTACGACCTCGGCAGCCACGTGGTGGACCAGGCGCTGGTGCTGTTCGGTCCTGCCGTACGGGTCTACGCGGAGACCGACGTGCGCCGCCCGGGCGCCGAGGCGGACGACGACACCTTCATCGCCCTCACCCACGCGAGCGGTGTCCGCTCCCACCTCTACGTCAGCGCGACCACGGCCCAGCTGGGCCCGCGCTTCCGCGTACTGGGCTCCCGCGCGGGCTACGTCAAGTACGGCCTGGACCCGCAGGAAGGGGCACTGCGCGAGGGCCTGCGCCCCGGCGACCCCGAGCGGACCTGGGGCGAGGAGCCCGAGCACCTGTGGGGCCGGCTGGGCTCCGGGGAATCGCCGCTGACCGGCGGGGGCACGCCGGTACGGACGGCACCGGGCGACTACCCGGCGTACTACGCGGCCGTGGCTGCGGCCCTGCACGACGGCGGCCCGGCCCCCGTCACGGCCTCGGAGGCGGCGCACTGCCTGGACGTACTGGAGGCGGCCCGCAGGTCGTCCGAGGACGGACGCACGGTGGAGGTCTGAGCGGCCGGGCCCCGGCCGCAGGGCTGAAGGGGAAACGGGAAAGGGGTGGCGCCGTCGACGACGGCACCACCCCTCCCCCTCGATCCGCGCGGGGCGCGGACCGGCGGACTACACGTCCTTGAACTCCTGGCGCTGGCGGCCGAGCCCGTCGATCTCCACCTCGACCACGTCGCCCGCCCGCAGGAACGGCTTCGGCTCCGGCTGGCCCGCGGCCACGCCGGCCGGGGTGCCGGTGACGATGACGTCGCCCGGGTACAGGGTCATGAACTGGCTCACGTACCGCACGACCTCGCCGACCGGGAAGATCTGGTCGGACGTGTTGCCGTCCTGCTTGAGCTCACCGTTGACCCACAGCTTGACGTCCAGCACCTGCGGGTCCGGGACCTCGTCCGCGGTGACCAGCCAGGGGCCGAGCGGGGTGAACGTCTCGCAGTTCTTGCCCTTGTCCCAGGTGCCGCCGCGCTCGTTCTGGAACGCGCGCTCGGTCACGTCGTTGACCAGCACGTACCCGCCGACGTGCGCGAGGCCCTCCTCGGGGGAGGCCAGGTAGCGGGCGGTGGCACCGATGACGACGCCGAGCTCGGCTTCCCAGTCGGTCTTGACGCTGGTGCGCGGGATCAGCACGGTGTCGTCGGGGCCGACCACGGTGTCCGGGGCCTTGAGGAACACGATCGGCTCGGCCGGCGCCTCGGCGCCCACCTCGGCCGCGTGCCCGTGGTAGTTCAGGCCGATGCCCACGACCTTGCCTATGCGGCCGACGGCGGACCCGATCCGCAGACCCTCGGCGTCCAGCACCGGGAGCTCACCGGATCCGGCCGCGTCCCGTACTCGGGACAGCACGGAGTCGTCGGCGAGCAGGGCGCCGTCCACATCCGTGATCAGGCCGGACAGGTCCCGCAGGGTCCCGTCCTGGTCGAGCAGCGCGGGGCGCTCCGACCCGACGGGTCCTACACGCAGCAGCTTCATGGGCATTCTCCCGTGGTCGAGGATGGTCGACCCATGGGCATGCCCCGGGCCGGACGATGGGTTGCGGCCATCGGAGGATTGGTCGATCCTCCAAGATGTCGGCCTCATCCGCAAGACCCTGTTCACATGGCGGAACGCTCTGCTCCGCTGACCGCCCCCTCCACACGCTCCGCCCGGTCCTTCCGGTACTGGAGCCAGGCGCGCTCGGCGACCGACCACGCGGTGGTCGTGACCAGGTACAGCCCGGCCGCCAGCGGCACCACGGCGGCCGTGATCAGCGTCCCGAAGGACAGCAGGGGCAGTACGCCGCCCACCTTGCGCATGAGCTCCTGCTGCTCCGCGGTCAGGGCGACGGCAGCTCCGGCGGCCTTGGCGCCGGAGGCCTTGGCGCCGGAGGCCTTCCCCTTGGCGGCCTTGCCCCTGACGGTGGCGGCAGCAGTAGCCGAGGCCGCGGCCGTGGCGGCCATCAGCGCCGCCGTCTTGCGTGCGCGCGCCGCACTCCACGCGGCCACCACCGCGACGACCGCGAACAGCCCGAGGAACACGAGCCCCCGCTCGCCGAAGAGGCCGCCCTCCCCCAGCGCCTCGGTCCACCGGTCCCCGAGCGGCGCGGCGAACAGCCGGTGGCCGAGCAGCTCGTTGGCGCCCCCGCCGATCTCCGCCGAGGAGAACGCCCGGTACATCAGGAAGAACACCGGCAGCTGGAGCAGCACCGGCAGGATGCCCGCCACCGGAGTCGCCCCGCGGAAGGCGGCCCGGCTCAGGGGGTGCAGCGCGAGCCGCACGAGCACGGTGAACAGCACGATCGCGGCAGCGGTCGCGGACTCGGCCAGCACCGGCTCCAGGAGCCGGCCCAGCACAGCAACAAGATCGATGAAAACGGACACGTGGGCCCTCCGAAGGGACTCGTCGAACGTCGAAAGAGATGCGTTTCGGCGTGACGACCCGCGAGGGGCGGCAAGGTGTGGCGATCAGAAGCGATCGGGAGGAAGGAGCTGCGCGCCCCTACGCGGCCGTCGGAAGGGGACGGCCGGGCGCCCTGGGCCGCGACCGGCCTGAAGCGTCGGGATCGCGCTGCGGCAGGAACGCCGTGCGCTGCTCGCGATCACGGATCGCGGTACGTATGCGATGTGGCGGCACCGGCCGGACCAGCCGGGCGGCCAGGACCGAGGCACCCACGGCGAAGGTCGCCGCAAGGACCACGACGACCGTGCCGAGCCCGCCCTCCCCGGCGAACAGCCCGAGGAAGCCTCCGAGCACCAGGAGCGAGGCCAGCAGCGCCGTCAGTCGCGCGGACGGCGCCGTGAACCGGAACCGGAACCGCACGGGGCGAAGCCCGCTGTGCTCTGCCATGCGAACCGCCCCCTCCCGCTGCTCCCGCGCACGAACTCCCGTAAGAGATCCGCGACTCACGCCCGCACCCGTAACTCGTACTCGCGATCGATACTAACCGCGCGCACTGACAACGGACGGGATCTCGTTTTCGTCCCCGGCCCCGGCCCCGGCCCCGGCCCCGGGCAGCGGATCGCGCGCCAGCACCTCCTCGTCCGGCCGGGGGTCCCCCGCCCCGCTCCGCGCCCCCTCCCGGGGGCCGAGCCAGGTCACCGTCAGCGCGACCGCCAGGTTCACCGCGAGGGCGACCGTGCCCGCGTTCACGCCCCACACCGGGTCGTGGCCCGTGAAGACCAGCCCGCAGACCACCGCGACCCCCGCGGCCAGCCCGCACACCGCGGCCGCCGTGGTGAGCCTGCGCCACACCAGGCCCAGGAGCAGCATCGGCACCAGTTGCGCCATGCCCTCGTAGGACACGAGCGAGAGCCTGACCAGCGTGTTCGGCGCCGTGTAGGTCATCACCAGCGCGATCGTCCCGGCCGCCACCACGACCACCTGCGAGGCGAGTTTCTGCCGCTCGCCCGAGCTCCAGCGCGGCAGCAGCGAGAGCACGCTGCGCCCCCACATCGTGCCGATGACCAGCATGAACACCGCCATCGGCACGATCGACGACAGCGCCGCCGCCACCCCGATCACCCCCACCGCCCACGCGGGCAGGGAGTCCACGACCAGCTTGAACAGCGCGAGGTTGGACTCGGCGCCCGCCAGCCCCGGTACGACGAACAGCGCCGCCATGCCCAGCAGCATCGGCACGAAGAGCAGCACGTTGTACGCGGGCAGCAGGATGGCGTTGCGGCGCAGCGCGTCGGCGTTCCGCGCGCCCAGGTACCCCGCCACGGTGGTCGGGAAGATGACGACGGTCAGCGCGTTCAGCACGGTGGTCGAGGCGAACCACCCCACGCCCAGCTCGCCCCGGCCGCCCTCGCCGCTCCCGGCGCCAGGGAGCGTCAGCCACTGCGGGCGTTCGGCCGTGAGCCGCTCGAAGAGCTCCCCGTAGCCGCCGAAGTAGTGCAGGGGGACGTAGACCGCGAGGAACCCCAGAGTGCCGATGACCAGCACGTCCTTCAGCACGGAGACCCACGCACTGCCGCGCAGCCCACTCACCACGACGAAGCCGGTGGTGACGGCGAAGGCGATGAAGTAGGCCCATTCCAGGGACACCGCCCCGTAGGTGACCGTCGAGACCACCACACCCATTCCGGTGATCTGGAGCTGGATGTAGGGGAGCAGGAAGACGGTCGCGAGCACCGCGACCGCGGCGCCGAGCCAGGGGCGCCCGTACCGGTGGGCCACCATGTCGGTGATGCCGACGAGGCCGTGGCGGCGCGCGTAGTCCCACAGCACGGGCCCGACGACGTAACCGACCGCGTAGCCGCAGGACATGTACGCGACCACGTACATCACGGGGGCGCCGTAGTTGTAGCCCCAGCCGGCCGCGCCGAGGTAACTGAAGCTCGTGTACCCCTCGCCCGCCATCAGGACCCAGATGAACACGGTGCCGAGCGAGCGCCCGCCCACCGACCACTCGGCGAGCCCGCCGCCGCCCCCGCCGCGCCCGCGCACGGCGAGCAGTCCGAGCGCGACGGTGGCCACCATGAACGCGCCGAAGACGGTGGTCGCGACGGCCGCCTGGCTCATCGGTGATCACCGCGCCAGGTCAGCCAGACCGCGAGCGGGGTCAGCAGGGTCGCCCCGATGAACCAGAGGAGCAGGAACGGTACGCCGCCCGGCGCCGGCTCCACCCGGTTCGCGAGCGGCAGCGCTGCGACGAACAAGACGAACGGCACGGCAAGCCACACCAACTGCGGACGTTTCACCCTTTTCCGACGCACCGCCCCACCCTACGGTCCGCCCGCCCGTGCGGGCGTCAGCGCATCGGCTGCGTCAGCGCTTGAGGGTCCCCCACACCACGAGCCGGTACTTGGAGCTGTACTCGGGCGTGCAGGTGGTCAGCGTGATGTACGCGCCGGGCTCGCTGTAGCCGGCCCCCGGCGTGACGGTGCTGCGCGGGACGGGCGCGATCACCCCGGTGTCGTGCTCGGTCGTCTCCGCCAGCGTCTGCCCGACCAGGTACACGTACCGCTTGCCCCGCACGTCCACGATCAGCTCGTCCCCGGCCCTGAGCCGGTTGATGTAACGGAAGGGCTCCCCGTGCGTGTTGCGGTGTCCGGCGAGCGCGAAGTTCCCCTCGGCACCGGGCTGCGCGGTCCCCGCGTAGTGCCCGGCGTACCCCTTGTCCAGCACGGACCGCTTGTCCACGCCCTGCGCGACGGGCACGGCGACGCCGAGGCGCGGAATGCGCAGGATGCCGTACGCGGACTCCCGCGGCGGCGGCTTGACGGTGCGCGGCCCGGAGTTGCCCGCGGACGCACCACCCGAGGCCCCGGACCCGCCCGGCCCGTCCGACGCCCCGACGGATTCCTCGACAGCGGGCTCCCCTTCCCCCTGCCCTTCCCCCTCTCCCTCTCCCTCTCCCTCCGTCCCGGAGAGGGACGCATCTTCCTCCAGCTCTCTCACCACTTCGTGCGCGGCACTCAGCGCCTGCCGGTTGGTCCACCACACCTGGTGCACCACCAGCAACATCACCACCACGCCTACGGTGACGGCGAGTTCACCGGCCGCCCACAGCACGCCCGCGATACCGACCCGGCGCGCACGCCACGCCCACCGGCCCTTGCCCTGGCCCTTCCCCTGCACCACGACCCGCACGCGATCTCGCACGGGCGGCACCCTAAGTCCTCCCCCCTCAACTGACCAGCAGCAGTACGCTGCAAAGCATGCGCCCCGACACGCCTGCCGAGCACATCGCCGAAGCCGAGCGCCTCATCCGCACGGCGACCCGCTACCCCGAGGACCAGGAGCCGTTGCTCCTCCAGGCCGCGGCCCACCTCGAACTGGCCGACGAACGCGAGCGGGCGAGCGCCCTCTACGACCAACTCCTGGCCGCGGACACGACGGACGACCCGTCCCTCATCAAGGCCCTCCAGGCGGCCAACCTCTGGGAGTACGGCCACGAGCCCGAGGCCCGCGCCCTCATCCAGGGCATCCGCGCGGCGGCCCCCTCGGACCCCGCCCCCTGGGAGGTCATCGCCGAGGCCCTGGAGGCCCACGACGAACTCGAGGCCTCCCACGAGTGCTTCACCGAGGCGGCCACCCTCCTGGCCCCGGACAACACCCCCCTGACCCCGGCCACGACCGCGCTCCTCACGGGCCGCCACCGCGTACGCCGCCTCCTCGGACTCCCCCACGACGACTGGGACATGGTCGCGGACACCCGTCACATCGGCCCGATCCCGCTGGACGAACTCCACGACCCCAAGCGCATCTGGGCCCTCGGCTCCGACGACCCCGCCGAACTCCGCGCCGAGATCGCCCGCCTGCGCGCCGAACTGGGCGACCGCCGTGCCGCGCTCTCCCGCCCCTTCCCTGTGGCCATCCTCCACTGGCCGGCCCGCGAACTGGCGGAGCTGCTGACGTCGTACCCCACCCTGTCCGCGGAGTACCCCTCCCACGACGCCCACCTGGCCCAGGTGGAAGCCTCCCTCCGCACCCTGGCCGCCTCGGGCACCACGAACCTCGGCATCGTCACGGCCAGCGTCCCCTCGTACGAAGCCTTCGCAGCCTCGGAGAAAACCTCCCCGTCCTCCCCGTCCCTCCTGGCGGAATACGCCACCACCCTGGCCGCCCGAGGCAAGGCCACCCCGTGGCCCCCGACGAGCACCACCACCTGCTGGTGCACATCGGGACGGCCTTACGGGGCATGCCACGGGACTAGCGCCGCCTGATCAGCCCACCATTCCCCAGGCAATAGCGGTGACGGTCCCGTCCCAGCCATCGCTGGTCTGCCAGATCGCGGCGATTCCTTGGGCTTCCAGGTACGACGCGTACACCCCGATGTCCTCGGAGAAGAGAGCGATGAGGTGAGGGGCTTCCAGCCCCTTCTCTCCGTAGAGGAAGTAGCTGTATTCCTTGAGTTGACCAACGGCCGCGCGTACGGCAGCGGCAGCGTCGCCGTTCCGCAGCACCTTGGCTTCGACGAGCCACTCCGGGAGGACGGCATCTCCTGAATCGGCCGCTCCGGCATCGCCCGCGGCCGCATCGGCCGGGTGGAGCGTCAGATCCTTGGGATGGATGTGCTGGTTCCTCGCCTCGTAGTCCCGCTCGGCGATGTGCGCGGCGAAATCCTGGATCAGCAGCTCGTGCTTGCGGCTCTTCAGCTGCTCGTGAGCCGCGATGGCCACCAGGTAGGCCGAACTGTTGCCCGGCTTGAACCCGATCGCCGGAGCAGCCCCGGCCTTCCGCTTGCGCTTCGGCTGGGCGAGCGCCGGCTCGCCTTCCTCTTCGGCGCGCAGCGCCTCGTCCGCTTCGGCCGCACTCCTCAGCAAATTCTCGGCCGTGCGAAGGTCCTGCTGCAGCTGCTCCTCCGTAGGGAGGTTGCTGACGTCGTACGGACGAGCCACCACGCTGGCGGCCTCGTACGCCTCCGGTCGCTCCTGCCAACCGAAGGACGGGCGGTAGTTCCACTCCTCGGCCAGATTCGCCGGCAGAGCCTTAAAGAGACGATCCGCCTGCCGCTCGAGATGGCTGAGGAGGACCTTCCGCTCACGGATCTTCTCCTCCAGATCCGTGACCCCCTGCTGAAGGGTCAACGTCACCGTCTTCAGATCCGTGCTGAAGATGTACGCGAGGTACAGCCCGACCTTCGGATTGCGGTTGATCTTCGGGTCGAATACCCCGACCCAAGGCGCAAGGGCCGCGGTCCCCTTCCCTCCGTAGCCTTCCGCTTCCCAGTCGTCCAGCACCCCGAGGTCGGTACGACTGGCCACCTTCCGAAGGACTTTCTGGCCAGGAACGTGCTCCTTCGTGCCTGCTTTCTGGTCATACGTCTGTCCAACTTCGAAGAGCAGCTCGCGCATCGTCATGCCGAAACGCTACGCAAAGATCAAGACCAGTCAATCCCGATCGATCACATGCTGTTTATCTCTGGCCAGATTTCGTTGCGGGCGAAAACGACGCACGCGCGTGCAGACAGAAGGGGAGTCAGGGATTCCCCCGAAACAGCGACAGTTGCTGGTGGCCGCGGGCCAGGGCTGTGGGTGGGGTGGGGCGGGTGGTGGTCAGGGTGAGGAGGGTGCGGAGGGCTGCGATGACTTCCGACGGGGTGTCTCTGATCATCGAGGGGGTGGCGCTGACCACCAGGATGCCGTGGGACTCCAGGCGGAGGCGGCGGTGGAGGGTGGCGTGCCAGGAGTCGCGGTTGTAGTGGTACTCCGCCGAGTCGATCTCCAGGGCCACGCCCTCGTCGGGCCAGTAGGCGTCCGGGCTCGCCAGGAACGTGCCGTCCGGGGTGTGGAGGCGGGCGTTCCAGAGGGGGGTCGGAAGGTCCGTGGTGGAGAGGACGTCGCGGGCCTGCGCCTCGGCCACCGAGCGGACTCCGGCGAGGAGTTCCGCGGCTGCCGCGCGGATCGCGGGGCGGGTCAGGAGGCGGGCGGCGCGGAGTTCGGTGTGCAGGTCGTGCGGGTGGCACCAGCCCGACTGGACCACGTGGGCGAGGACCGAGCGGATCTGGTCCGCCGGCTGATCGCTCCGGGCCGCGAAGTCCGCGGCCGCGCGTACCGGGCGGGTGCTCGGGATGCCCGAGACGGTGATGGTGCGGGGCCAGCGGGTGGTGGGGGATGGGCGTACCTCCGGGGACCCGGCGAGCTTGCGCGGGGAGCGGATCAGGACGTCGGCGGGCGTGTACGGGGCTTCGCGGATCCCGAGCAGCGCGAGGGCCGCACCGCCGGTGAGGGCGGCGGTGTCGCCGGAGAGCGGGTCGGAGCCGGGCTCGGCGGCGTAGAGGACAGCGGCGAGGGCGCGTTGGCGCTGGTCCGGGGGGCCGGTCTGGAGGAGGTACACCCGGGGCAGCAGGCGCTGCCAGGGCCCGCCGGGGCGGGTGCGGGAGGTGATCGTGCCGGGTGGGATGCCGGCGGTGGTGGTGAGTTGGTGGCGCGTGGCGAGGTTGAGTTGGCGCCGGGCGGTGGGATTTGGGTTGGGGTTGGGGTTGGGGGTAGGCGTGGGCGTGGGGGTGCGGCTGGGAGTGGCGGTGGGGTGGGGGGTGGTCCGCGAGGTCTGGCCGGACCGTGTGGTGGGCCTGGTCAGCGCCGGGCGTGGCCCGGGCGCAGCGTGGGTCCGGGGCGTGGCGGTCCCCGGGGACGCCGGGGACGAGGCGGGTGCCGCGTGAGACGCGTGTGTGGTGGGCACCGGGCGGGTGGCAAGTGCCGTACGGGCCTGGGGCATGGCAGACACCGCGGGCGCCGGGCGGGTGGCGGACGCCGCGGGCGCCGGGCGGGTGGCCGGCTCCGTCTGAGCCTGGTGTGTGGCGGGTGCCGCGTGGGTTGGGGGCTGCGGGTGGGTGGTGTGTGTGGTGGGGTTCATGGGCGCGGTATGCCCCGCCCATGTGGGTTGGACGCCCCGCCGGGCGATCTTTCGAGACTGGCTTCGGGTGCCGGTCAGGGCATGTTCCGCGGCTTTCAGAGGCGCTGCGCAGCGCGCAGGGTTGGGGAGTTCGCCGGTGCGGATGCGCAGGGGGTGTGCGGTCCGGGCACGGCTGGCGGGTCCGCCCGCCGGGGTGAGGAGGGCGTCGGCTGCCGCTCGCCGCGGGGGCGGGGGCGGGGGCGGCCGGGGACCGGGTCTCCCCGGTCCCGCCGAAGGGCCGGGCGGGCCGGCGTGGGTGACGGGTGTTCCTTCTTCGGACGTGTTCGGGCGCCCCGCGGAGGCAGGGGCAGCTCTCGGCCGTCGCCGTACGGAGGCGACTGGGGCCGGTCCCGGCGGGCGGGGCCGCCCGGGCGAGGTGCGGGAGGGACCGCCCCGCTACGCCGCCCGGTTCGGGTGGTCCGGGGACAGGAAGACGATGACGCCCGTCTCCGTGCCGGGTAGCGGTGCGACCTCGTGCCAGCCCAGGCGTCGGTACGTGGCCACCGTGTTCTTGGCCAGGCGGCTGGTCAGCAGCCAGGCGCGGCGGTCCGGGGCGTCGGTGGTGATCTCCGTGAGCAGGTCCCGGGCGGTGCCGCGGCCGCGGGCGTAGGGGCGTACCGCGAGTTCGTCTATCTCCAGCGCCCCGGTGAGGAGTTCCTTCACCCGGGCCGAACCGAGCTGCGCCGCGACCTGGGCGTACGCGCGGTTCTTCGGGAAGGCCGCCGGGGTGATCCAGCCCGTGGCGAAGCCGTCGATGCCGGTGGCGGACTGGATGAAGGCGGTGCGGAAACCACGGCGCCGGGCGTCGGCCGGGAGGCGGGTGGCGAACTGGCGAATGGTTTCTTCGTCTTCGTTCCACGGCGGTGCGGAGAAGACGTCGGCGTAGGCGTCGACCAGTTCGTCCGCGAGGTCGAGGACGGCCTGTCCGTAGCAGATCACGATGTCCTGGCTCCTGATGTGGGTGGGGAGGGATGAGGGGTGGAAGGGGCGGATTGGGCGGGAGGGGGCGAGGTGGTTTGCCCCTTTGGGTGGGAGATTGAATTTATGCCCATCAGGTTCCACGGGCAGACATCGCGCGGATCCGGCGAGTGTGCGACAAATCCCCTCCGCGCGGTCCGTGTCGGGCGGCCCGGCGGCCGCGTTGAGCAGCACGTGGACAGACTGCTTCGGGCCGCCGGCGGGGCCGGGCTCGCGTTTCTGCTCGTGTTGGGCGTGGTCGCGGTGCTGCCGCGCGGTGTACGGGACGCGGTGCCGGAGCCGGTGATCGGCGGGGCCGTACTGGTGTTGGGCGCGGTGGGGGCCCGACGGGTGGTCAAGGGGTCGAGTTAGCCTCGGGGGCGAGTAGGTGTGCGCGTATGAACCGATGAACCGATGAGGTGAGGGAGTTGGACAGCATGGCACGGGTACCGAGTTCTGCAGTGGCGGCCGCCGGTCTGGTCGGCGGTTACGCCGTCGCGCGGTGGACCAGGAAGCGGCCGCTCGGCGGTGTCGTGCTCGGCGCCGCGGGCATCGTCGCCGGGCGGGAGTGGCACAGGCGCGGCGGCGCCCCCGCCGCGGCCGGGCTCGGGGCGCTGTACCTCGCCGGGTTCGCCGGTGCGCACCCGCTGGCGAAGAAGGTCGGCGCCTGGCCCGCCGTCATCGGCGCCGCGGGCGTGGTCGCCGCCGCGTCCTGGGCCGTCGCGGACCGGGGCTGACCGCCCGCCCGCCCGGGCCGTAAGGGACCCCAGCGGGTTCCGCACGGGACCCCGCCCGGGCCGTAAGGGAACCCGCCCCGGACCCGGGCCGTGGGCGACGCCCCGCCGGTACGGCCCGGCGCGGTACCGGTTCGTGCCAGGATCTCCGGCATGCCCGATCGTGCACTGAGCTTCGGCGTGATGGCGGAAGCCTACGAACGGTTCCGGCCGGGGTATCCCGCGGAGCTCGTGGACCTGGTGATGACGTACGCGGGCCGTCCCGTTCCGAGCGCCCTGGAGATCGGTGCCGGGACGGGCAAGGCAACCCGCCTGTTCGCCCGGCAGGGGGTCGCGGTCACCGCGACCGAGCCCGACGGAGCGATGCTGGCGGAGCTGCGCAAGCACGTGCCGACGAGCGTCCGGACGGTGCAGGCCGCCTTCGAGGACCTGCGACCGGGCCCGCGGTACGGCCGGGGGTACGGGCTGGTCTATGCGGCGGCGGCGCTGCACTGGACCGACCCGGAAGGCCGGTGGGCGCGCGTGGCCTCCCTGCTGGAGCCCGGTGGCGTGTTCGCCTCGTTCGGCGGGCCGGTCCGGTTGGCCGACCCGGCCGTGGAGGAGGTCGTCCGCACGGCGCGGGCACCGTTCCTGGAGAGCGACGAGATTCCGTCCCCGGACGGGACGCCGCCCGGGTACGACATCCAGTGGCCCGGTACCGAGCTCCGGCGGTCCGCCTGGTTCACCGACGTCCAACAGGCTGTGATCGAGCGCCGCCTGACCATGAGCGCCGGCGACTACGTCGGCCACCTCTCCACCGTCTCGGCCTACCTCGTCCTGCCGGCCCCGGCCAGGGAGCAGGTGTTCCGCCGGATCGCGCGGGTCCTGCCGGAGAGGGTCGGGATCGCCGCCGACATCACCGCCCATCTCGCGCGCCGGCGCCACGAGCCGTAGCGCCGCCGCGAGGGTCCGGCGTCCCGCCCCGCTACGCGCCGAACGCGCGCGACAGGGTGTAGATCAGGAGGCCCGCCAGGGCGCCGACCACCGTGCCGTTGATGCGGATGAACTGGAGGTCGCGGCCGATATGGGCCTCGATCTTGCGCGAGGTGTGCTCCGCGTCCCAGCCCGCCACCGTGTCGGTGATCAGCGAGGTGATCTCCGTCCGGTACGTGGTGACCACGTAGACGACCGCGCCCTCGATCCAGCCCTCCACCTTGTTCTGGAGGCGGCCGTCCGTGGCCAGCCGGGCGCCCAGGGACATCAGCGAGGAACGGACCCGCAGGCGCAGCGCGCTCCGCTCGTCCTCCGCCGCCGAGATGATCATCGAGCGGACCGCCGTCCAGGTGGAGGCGATCACGTCCTGGATCTCCTCCCGCTGCAAGATCTCCGACTTCAGGCGCTCCACCCGCGCCCGCGTCTCCGTGTCCGACTGGAGGTCCGCCGCGAAGTCCGCGAGGAAGCGGTCCACCGCCCCGCGCGCCGGGTGCTCCGGCATGTCCCGCATCTCCTGGACGAAGCGGAGCAGCTCCTTGTAGACGCGGTCGCCGATCTTGCGGTCCACGAACCTCGGGGTCCAGCCCGGCGCCCCGCCCTGTACGGCCGCCTCGACCGACTCGGCGTGGGTGACGAGCCAGTCGTACGCCCGCGCGCACACCAGGTCCACGACCCGGCGGTGGCCGCCGTCCGCGACGACCTTCTCCAGCGTCTTGCCGATGCCCGGCGCGATCTCCGCCGTCTCGGCCCGCCGCGTGATCGCCTCGCCCACGACGGCCTGCACATCGGAGTCCCGCAGGACCGTCAGCGCCCCCCGCAGGGCCGTGGCCAGCTCCGCCGTGACCCGGTCGGCGTGTGCGGGCTCGGCCAGCCAGGCGCCGAGCCGGCCGCCGATGCCGAGGGCGTGCAGTCTCGTGCGCACCACGTCGGCGGAGAGGAAGTTCTCCCCGACGAACTCCCCGAGCGAGACGCCGAGCTGGTCCTTCTTCGTCGGGATGATCGCGGTGTGCGGGATGGGCAGGCCGAGCGGCCGCCGGAACAGGGCGGTGACCGCGAACCAGTCCGCGAGCGCGCCCACCATGCCCGCCTCGGCACCGGCCGCGACGTACCCGGCCCAGCCGCCCGCGCCCGCGTGCTCCGCCCACTTCGCCGCCACGTAGATCAGCGCGACCAGGACCAGCAGGCCGGTCGCGGTCCGCTTCATCCGGCGGACGCCGCGCCGGCGCTCCTCGTCCGCCTCGCTGAACACGAAGCCGCCCCGTGCCGTGGCCGCGGTCGATGACGACGTCGGCGAAGACGCAGCCTCTGCCGTAGTCGTCGTGCTGCCCTGCTCCACGTGCTCCTGCCTTCCCCCGGGCGACGGTTTCGTCCGCATAGCATCCGACTCCCGGGGCGCCCGGGGAGTTCCCGGCGCGCCGTACTGGTCCCCCGTACTCGTTCCCCGTACGGGTCGCCCGTACTGGTCCCCCGTCCGCGGCCCGTGGAGCCCTACAGCTCCTTGCGCGGCTTCTGCTTCGAGACCGACCGCTGCTTCGGCGGTTTCACCTTCACCTCGACCCCGCCCCAGAAGGCGAGGCCCGTCACGACCACCCGCGGAGCCCCCGGCTCCACCGGGCCGGGGCTGTCGCGCTGGTCGAAGCCGCCCATCACGCCGATGCCGCGCACGTCGACCTCGACGCCCGGCGGCACGGTGATCTGGATGCCGCCCATGATGGCGACGCAGTTGATCACGACCTCCCGCTCCGCGAAGTTCGCCTCGCGCAGGTCGATCTCGCCGCCGCCCCAGAACGCCACCGCGTGGAGCCGGGCGGGCACGGTCCAGTTCCCCTTGCGCTGGAAGCCCGACATGATCGCCACGGCCATGGCCGGACCGCCCGCCGTGCCTCCGCCGCCCACGATCCGGGCCGGCCAGGAGGCTTCCGAGCCCGCCGGTACGGCCTTCGCCAGCCCGACCGGAGCCACCGGGGCGGCCGCGATCGGAGCCGTCGCGCCGGGTGCGGGCAGGTCCCGCGTCAGCGGTTCGAGCTCGGCGTACGTACGGGACCGGTAGGCCGCGTCCAGCCGCTCCTCGAACTCGTCCATGTCGAGCCGGCCCTCGGCGACGGCGTCCCGCAGCCGGTCCACCACCCGCTCCCGGTCGGCGTCCGAAGCCCTCAGCTCCGGCAGCAACGGCTTCTCGGGCCGCGGCGTCTCGGGCCGCTCATCACTCATGCAGACCAGCCTATGCAGTCACCCCTGAGAGCGGTACGGCCCGAACCCGGCTCCGGCTCAGGGTTGTCCCTGATTTAACCCCGCCCCACCCCGGCCCACCCCGGCCCGCCCGGCCCCGCCCCGGTCCCTCTACCCCCGCCCCGCGTACATCCGCGCGATCACGTCCACGATGTCCGGCTCCCGCACCGACAGGTCCAGCAGCGGATACTCCGCCGCCACCGCCGCCACCAGCGGAGCCGCCGAAGCCCGCGCCGGGAACGCCAGCCACTGCCGCGCGCCCTCCACCTTCACCACCCGCGCCCCCGCCACCTCGATCGGCGGGAGCTCCCGCTCCAGGTCCACCACCAGCGTCCGCTCGCTGGCCGCCGCACCGTCCGCGGCGCCCGCCGTGTGCAGTCCGCCCAGCGAGCCGTCGTAGACCAGCCGCCCGTGGTCGATCACCATCACCCGCTCGCACAGCTGCTCGATGTCCTGGAGATCGTGCGTGGTCAGCAGCACCGTGGTGCCGAGCTCCTCGTTCAGATGCCGCAGGAAGCCCCGTACGCTCGCCTTGCTCACCACGTCCAGCCCGATGGTCGGCTCGTCCAGGTACAGCACGTCGGGGTCGTGCAGCAGCGCCGCCGCGATGTCCCCGCGCATCCGCTGCCCCAGCGACAGCTGCCGTACGGGTACGTCGAGCAGCTCGGCGAGGTCGAGCCGGTCCACGCAGCGCTCCATGTTCTGCGCGAACCGCGCCGGCGGGATCCGGTACATCCGCCGCATGAGCGCGTACGAGTCCTTCAGCGGAAGGTCCCACCACAGCGTCGTGCGCTGTCCGAACACCACGCCGATCCGGTGCGCGAGGCGCATCCGCTCCCGCGCCGGGTCGATGCCGGCGACCCGCAGCCGGCCGCCGCTCGGGGTGAGGATGCCGGTCAGCATCTTGATGGTGGTCGACTTGCCGGCGCCGTTGGGCCCGATGTAGCCGACCATCTCGCCCCGGGCCACCTCGAAGCTGATCCCGTCCACGGCCCTGACCTGCCGTTTCTCCCGGCGCACCAGGCCCACCCGGCGCCGTACGTCGAAGACCTTCTCGACCTCGTGCAGTGAAATCAGCGCATCCGACACGACTAGCTCCCCGTACTGCGGTACGAACGGACCCCCGCGCGCCAGGCCAGCGACGCGGGGAGGAACACCACGAAGGCCACCAGCGGGCTCGCGTACGCCACCCACCCCGGCAGCCCCAGCGGATCGGGCCGGCCCAGCACGTACAGGGCGGGCAGCCAGTTGACGAAGGCGAGCGGCACGATGTAGGTGACCCCGCGCAGCAGGTCCTTCGCGAAGACGGTCGGCGGGTACTGGAGCATGGTGCAGCCCCCGTAGGTGAAGCTGTTCTGCACCTCCGCGGCGTCCCCGGCGAGGAACTGGAAGGCCGCGCCGCCCACCATCACCGCGCCGAAGATCGCCGCCCCGGCGGTGATCATCACGGGCAGCATCAGGGTCTTCCCGACCGTCCAGTGCAGCTGGTCCAGCTCCGAGACGGCCCACCCCAGCACCACGAGCCCCTGCGCGATCCGCCCGAGCCGGCGCAGTGCGAAGCGGTCGGCCGCCACCTGGGCGAGCACCGGGACCGGGCGGACCAGCATGGTGTCGAGGGAGCCGTCGCGGATCCGCGTGCCGATCCGGTCGGTGTTGCCGAGCAGCAGGTCGGCCAGGCCCAGGGAGGCCGAGCAGGACCCGTACAGCAGGGCGATCTCGGGGAGCGTGAAGCCGCCCAGCTCGTCCACGTGCGAGAACATGATCATGATCGCGACGAAGTCCAGGAGCGTGATGGCCGCGTTGCCGAAGGTGGAGAGGAAGAAGGACGTGCGGTACGTCATCGTCGACCGGATCCACATCGCGGCGATCAGCCCGTAGCCGCGCAGCCCTTCCAGGACCCGGCTGCGCCGCGGGACGAGGAGCCCGGACTCCGACCCGGCCGCACCTGCCGCCCCCTCCGGCCCCGCCGCCCCCGCCGCGCCGGTCGGCGCGGTCCCCCCGACGTCGCCCTCCGCCACCCGCTCAGCCACCCTGGACCACCACCTTCCGCGTCGCGGCCGCCTGCAGCAGCCGGCCCAGCCCGAGCAACACCACGGCCCACACGGCCTGGAAGCCGAGCGCCCCCGCCGTACGCGCGGCCCCGTCGCCCCCGCCGAGCAGGACGTCCACCGGCACCTGGAGCATCGCCGCCCAGGGCAGGAGGCGGACGAACTCCCCGAAGCCGCCCGGGAACACGGTCAGCGGCAGCAGCATCCCGGAGAAGAAGATGGAGACGACCGTGGCCATCATGTTGATCCCGGCCCCGTCCATCAGCCAGAAGGCCGCCAGCCCCAGCAGGTAGCGCAGCGCGAAGCTCACCACCAGCCCGAGGAGCACCGAGACGAGGAAGAGCAGCCAGCGCAGCGGATCCGTGGGCAGCGCCAGCTGGAAGGCGAGCCCGCCGACGATCAGCGGTACTACGCCGCGGCCCAGGAGTTGAAACCCCGCCCGGCCCAGATCACCCGCGAGCCACCACATCTGGAGATCGGCCGGACGGTACAGGTCGACGGCGATGTCACCCGTACGGACGCGTTCTTGGAACTCCTCCTGGAAGCCTCCGCCGATCAGCGCCCCGGCGGCGAGCAGCGCCTGACTGACCCACATGAACGTGAGGGCCTCGGACTGGTCGTAGCCGCCGAGCCCGGGCCGCTCGTCCCAGAGCGCGATGTAGGTGTAGGCCAGGATGAAACCGAACACGGTGTTGGTGAACACCCCGGCCGCGGTGGCCGTCCCGTAGGTGGCGTACCGGCGAAAGCCCCCGGCCGCGACCGCTCCGTAGAGCCCGGCTCGCCCCACCACCGGCTGGCGCACCTCGTCCCCTCCGTTTCCCAGGTCGTTGCTGCGTCGTTCCTGTGTCGGCCAAACCTCTGTCGGCCAAAGCGCGCGAGCTTAGTGCGGAGGGGCGATCCACGCGAACGAATTACGCCCGTCCGGAGCGGAAGCGGCGGCCATCGGGTAGACAGCATGAGGTACAGATGTGGATATTTCGTACGGCGCCGAGGAGTCCCGGAGATGAGCGACCCGTCACCACCGCCCGGCTGGACGCCTCGCGATCCCGACACCCCCGGCGGGCAGCAGGCTCCGGGCGCCGCGGGCACGAAGGGCACGAACGGCGCGACGAAGGCGGAGAGACAGCAGGCGAAGGCGGAGAAGAAGGCGGCGAAGAAGGCCAAGCGCAAGCGCACCGGCTGGCGCCGGCTCCTCCCGACCTGGCGCATGGTCCTGGGCGCGTTCCTGCTCCTCGCCCTGCTCGTCTGCGGCGGCCTCGTGGCCGGCTACCTGCTGGTCCACATCCCGCCCGCCAACGCCGCCGCCACGGCGCAGTCCAACGTCTACCTGTACACCGACGGCACCCAGCTCGCCCGCGACGGCGAGGTCAACCGCGTCAACGTGCCGCTCTCCCAGATCCCCCTGACGGTCCAGGAAGCCGTACTGGCCGCCGAGGACCGCGACTTCCACTCCGAACGGGCGGTGGACCCCGCGGCGATGCTGCGCGCCGCCTGGAACACCGCGACCGGCAAGGGCACCCAGTCCGGATCGACCATCACCCAGCAGTACGTCAAGAACTACTACCTGGGCCAGGAACAGACGATCAAGCGGAAGGTGAAGGAGTTCTTCATCGCGATCAAACTCGGTCGCGAGAAGTCGAAGAACTACATCCTCGAGGGGTACCTGAACACCAGTTACTTCGGCCGCAACGCCTACGGCATCCAGGCCGCCGCCCAGGCGTACTACGGCAAGGACGTCGGCAAACTCACCACCGCCGAGGGCGCGTACCTCGCCACCCTCCTCAACTCCCCCAGCGCCTTCGACGTGGTCGCCCACCCCCAGGGCCGCGGCCGCGCCCTCGCCCGCTGGAACTACGTGCTCGACGGCATGGTCAAGAAGGGCTGGATGACGCCCGCCGAACGCGCTGCCACCCAGTTCCCCGAGCCCGGCAAGGTCCGCCCGGCCGCCGGCCTCTCCGGACAGCGCGGCTACCTCGTCGAGGCCATCAAGGACTACATCGTCGAGAACAAGATCCTCGACGACAAGACCCTCGCCGAGGGCGGCTACCGCATCACCACGACCATCGACAAGGCCCGCCAGACCGCCATGGTCGACGCCGTCAACGACAAGATGGTCAGCAAGCTCGAACCCGACAAGCGCAAGGCGGACCGCGTCGTGCGCACCGGAGCCGTCTCCATCGACCCGGCCACCGGCAAGGTCGTCGCCCTGTACGGCGGCATCGACTACACCAAGCAGTACGTCAACAACGCCACCCGGCACGACTACCAAGTGGCCTCCACCTTCAAGCCGTTCGTCTTCGCCTCCGCCGTGCAGAACGACTCCCACACGCAGGACGGCCGCACGATCACCCCGTACACGATCTACAACGGCGACAACAAGCGGCGCGTCGTCGGCACCCGCATCCCCTACGCGCCGGAGAACGAGGGGCAGGTCAGCTACGGCAACATCACCGTCAACACCGCCACCGACCTCTCCGTCAACACCGTCTTCGCCCAGATGGTCGTCGACGTCGGCACGGACAAGGTCAAGCAGACCGCCATCGCCCTCGGCATCCCCGAGAACACCCCGAACTTCGACCCGGGACCGGCCATGGCACTGGGCACCCTGCAGGCCAGCGTCCTGGACATGACCCAGGCCTACGCGACCCTCGCCGCCCACGGCCGCCACACCCCGCACACCTTCGTCGAGAAGATCGTCAAGGCGGGGGACACCGTCCCGCTCCCGGCACGCGACCCCTCCCAGGCCGTCAGCCGCGAAGCCGCCGACACCACCACGTCCATGCTGGTCAGCGTCGTGGACAACGGAACCGGCACGGCCGCCCTGGCCGCAGGCCACCCGGCGGCCGGCAAGACGGGGACCGGCGAACTGGACCGCTCGGCCTGGTTCGCGGCCTACACCCCGAACCTGGTCACGGTCGTCTCGATGATGGGCCAGGACCCGGACACCGGCTCCCTGGAATCCCTCTACGGAGCCCTGGGCGAGGCCCGCATCGGGGGCGGCGGATACCCGGCCCGGATCTGGGCCCAGTACACGAAGACGGCCCTGGCGGACAGCGACCCCGTGGACTTCGACCTGGAGCTCATGCCGGGCGCGAACCGGCCCCCGCAGCCCCCGCCCGTGGATCCGGACCCGAGCCGGTCCGAGGAGGAAACCCCGGGCGACCGCCCCTCCGGCCGGCCGGGCCGCCCGACGCGGACCCCGTCCACGGGCGGACAGACGAACGGAGGCCAGACGACGGGCGGCCAGACCACCGGCGGCCAGACGAACGGGGGCCAGACCACCGGAGGCCAGACCACGGGCGGCCAGACCACCGGGGGTCAGACCACCGGAGGCCAGACGGACGGCGGCCAAACGGACGGCGGCACCACGAACGGCACCACGACGGGCCCCCAAGGCGGCACCACCGAGGGCCTCCGCCCACCGGCGGACCTACTGGAGTAGCAGAGCCGGCCCAGCCACTCAGTGACCGGAGGTCGCCTTCAGCCCCACGACGGCGACCAGCAGCAGACAGATGAAGAAGATCCGGGCGGCGGTGACGGGCTCCCCCAGCACCGCCATACCGAGCACCGCCGCCCCGGCCGCGCCGATACCGACCCAGACGCCGTAGGCCGTACCGATCGGCAGGGTCTTGGCCGCGTACGACAGCAGCACCATGCTCGCCACGATGCCGGCACCGGTGAACACGCTCGGCCACAGCCGCGTGAACCCCTCGGTGAACTTCATGCCGATCGACCAGCCGACTTCGAGCAGACCGGCGAGAAGAAGCAGAACCCAGGCCATGACAGGCACCTCCGGAACGAGAGCGGAACGGGGTGCGTCGTCTTGTCATGCAGCCATCGGCAACAGCGCGACAGCCACCCGGTACGGCGCGTCTCGTCGGGGGTTCCCCACCACCGTAGCAAAACCGAACGAAAAGGGCCGGTGACGAGGGTCACCGGCCTTCCGCGATCTCATCCCACGGGGCTGAAGATCTCCGTCTAGAGATAGAGCCCCGTGGAGTCCTCCGACCCCAGCCGCTCGGCGGCCACGGCGTGCAGGTCCCGCTCCCGCATCAGCAGGTACGTCGCCCCGCGCACCTCCACCTCGGCCCGCTCCTCGGGGTCGTACAGCACCCGGTCCCCCGGCTCGACCGTCCGTACGTTCTGCCCGACCGCGACCACCTCGGCCCAGGCCAGCCGCTTGCCCACCGCGGCCGTCGCCGGAATCAGGATGCCGCCGCCCGAGCGGCGCTCACCCTCCGGCGAATCGGATTTCACGAGCACGCGGTCGTGGAGCATGCGGATGGGCAGCTTGTCGTGGGTGGTGGTGTTCTCGCTCACGCCCCGAACCTACCCGCCCACACCGCCCCCGCACCCCGCAGGGTCATCACTCAGTGCTTGCGTCGCGCCGACATCACCAGCAGGCCCACGACACCGGCCGCGAGCAGTGCGACCGGCACGATCCGCTCGACGCGCGGGGCGCCGTCGTCGTGGCGCAGCCCGTCGCGGGCGTCGGTGACGAGGCGGTTCACCGTCGCCACGGCGCGGCCGACGACGTGGTCGATGTTGCCGACCATCTTCGCCTTGGCGTCCCCGACGATCGTCTTGGGGTGCATGCGCACCCCGATCTCGTCGAGCGCCTCGGCGAGCTGCTCGCGGCGGCGGACGATGTCCGCCTCGATCTGTGCGGGGGTCCTGGCTTCCGGCACCGCGCTGCCTCCGTCGTCGTGGTCGGTCCCTCGGCGGGTGTAGCCCACCGTGAACAGTCTGTCAGCAGCTTAGTCTCGACACCGTACCGATCCCCTCCCGAGGAGACTGTTGAGATGAGCGAGCGACTTGAGCCGGGCGACATCGCCCCCGCCTTCACCCTGCCCGACGCGGACGGCAACGAGATCTCGCTCGCCGACCACAAGGGCCGCAAGGTGATCGTGTACTTCTACCCGGCCGCGCTGACGCCGGGCTGCACGAAGCAGGCCTGCGACTTCACGGACAACCTGGCGGTCCTGGCCACGGCCGGCTACGACGTCATCGGCGTCTCCCCGGACAAGCCGGAGAAGCTGGCGAAGTTCCGCGAGCAGGAGCACCTGAAGGTCACCCTGGTAGGCGACCCCTCGAAGGAGGTCCTGACGGCGTACGGGGCCTTCGGCGAGAAGAAGCTCTACGGCAAGACCGTCACCGGGGTCATCCGCTCCACGGTGATCGTCGACGAGGAGGGCAAGGTCGAACGCGCCCTCTACAACGTCAAGGCCACGGGCCACGTAGCCAAGATCATCAAGGACCTGGGCATCTGACCCCGGCACCCCGCCCGAACGGATCGGCCCGCACCACACCCGGTGCGGGCCGATCCGTTTATCGGCACGCCCGACCGTAACCGTCCGACTATCGGTCCCGTTACTCCATACGAGGGCCGTACGCGCGGCCGATAGGGGGAGGCAATGGCGGTCCGATACACGCACGAGCTACTGGAAACCGCGGCCCGCGAGGCGAACAACTGGGACGACGCCGTCCGCCTGTGCGGTGGCACGCCAAGCAATGGCAGCAGGCGCTATCTGCGGGCGAAGATGCAGGAAGCGGGAATCGACTGCTCTCACTTCCCCACGAGGTGGGCACGGCACACGGAGGAGCGGCTCCGGGAGCTGGTGGCCGAGTCCACGTCCATCTCGGAGGTGGTCGGCCGACTCGGTATCAGCAACGTCGGCGGCAACCAGACCCACATCTCGCGACGGATCGTCGCTCTCGGCATCGACACGTCACACTTCGTCGCCACCCGACGGCGAGCCAAGGGCTCCCTCGGGCCGGCCCTCTCCCTCAGGGATCCTCAGGACGGCCGAGTGCCCGGCGAGCGCCTCCGGCGAGAGCTGCTGAAGATCGGTGTCCCCGAGGAGTGCAGCGAGTGCGGCGTCGGCACGGTGTGGAACGACAGGCCCCTGCGACACGAGGTCGACCACATCAACGGCGACTGGTGGGACAACCGGCAGGAAAACCTCCGAATCCTGTGCCCCAACTGCCACGCGGCTACGGACACATACCGCGGCCGCAAGGCCAGGAGGGCTGCGTGAGCGAGGTCAAGTACACCCGGAATCTGCTGAGTCGGACGGCGCCGCTTGCGACCAGCCTGGTCGACCTCATGAGGCTTCTGGACACCCCGCTGCTGGCGGGCCCTCGCCGATACCTGCGCGACAGGCTGGCGCACTACGGCATCGACACATCTCACTTCGCCGACGAGCCGCTCCCTGAACGGGTCCGGCAGCGCTATACGGAGGAACGGCTCCGTGAAGCCGCCGCATGCTCGGACGACATCACGGGGATGCTCGCCCACATGGGCGTCGAGCCGTACAACAGCGCCCGCGTCCACATCACCAAACTCCTCGACCGGTTCGGGATAGACACGTCGCACTTCCCCCGTCGAGGCGCTCCGTCGTCACGTCACCTCTTCGCCCGCGAGGAGATCACGCCCGCAGTCGCCGACTCGAAGAGCATGGCGGGGGTCATGCGCGCACTCGGCCACCATCCCTTCGACGGAGCGGCACGCGCCAAAGCCAGGCGGAGCATCGAGGCATACGGGGTGTCGACAGAACACTTCACCGGCCAGGGGCACACCATCGGTCGCCCCTCCCCGTCACGCATGTCCTCGGCAGAGATCCTGCGACGGCTCGAAGTCGGCTCTTCTCGAACCAAGACGGCGACGCTGCGCCGCGCCTTGGACGACCTCGGTGTGCTGCACGTGTGCGCGGAGTGCGGCATCGGCGACGTCTGGCACGGCAGGAGACTCGTTCTGGAGATCGACCACGTGAACGGCGACCGGCTGGACAACCGCCGGGAGAACCTCCGCTACTTGTGCCCCTCCTGCCACAGCCAGACACCGACCTTCTCCAAGCGATCAAGGACGGCCATCCCATCGCAACGACCTGCTGTCGACCAGTAAGGTGGTCGCACGGGTCCGTACCCCAGCTGGCTAGAGGGCGCCGGTTTAGGTCCGGTGTGTCGTGGGTTCGAGTCCCACCGGGCCCACATCAACGGCCGGTCACCCCCTTCGGGGGATGACCGGCCGTCGGCGTTCTGCCTCGGCTCAGCCCAGGAGTTCCCTCACCACCGGGATCAGGGCTCGGAAGGCCTGGCCTCGGTGGGAGATGGCGTTCTTTTCCGACGGGGTGAGTTCCGCGCAGGTGCGGGACTCGCCGAGGGGTTCGAGGATCGGGTCGTAGCCGAAGCCGCCCGTGCCCGACGGGGTGTGGCGCAGGGTGCCCAGGAGGCGGCCTTCGACCACGCGTTCCGTGCCGTCCGGGAGGGCGAGGGCGGCCGCGCAGAAGAAGTGGGCTCCGCGGTGGGCGTCGTCGATGTCGCCGAGCTGGGCCAGGAGGAGGGCCAGGTTCGCGGCGTCGTCGCCGTGGGTGCCGGCCCAGCGGGCCGAGAAGATGCCCGGGGCGCCGTTCAGGACGTCCACGCAGAGGCCCGAGTCGTCCGCGACCGCCGGCAGGCCCGTGGCCTGGGCCAGGGCGTGTGCCTTGAGGAGGGCGTTCTCGGCGAAGGTGACGCCGGTTTCCTTGACGTCCGGGATCTCCGGGTACGCGTCCGCGCCGACCAGCTCGTGCGGCAGGCCGGCGGCGGACAGGATGGCGCGGAGTTCGGTGACCTTGCCCGCGTTGCGCGTGGCGAGGATCAGGCGGCTGGGCGTCGCGGAGGGCTGCGTCGAGGTCATGGAGCCATTATCCGGGCCGCCGCCCGGGCCCCTCTCCGGGCCTTCGCCCGCACCTCGGGCCGCATCCCGGACCGCGCCCGGGCATCGGCCCGCTCGCCGGATCAGCCCGGGGTGCAGACCTTCGAGATCTCCTTCGCCGCGTCCGCGACCGGGGTGACGTCGGGGGTCGTGGTGCCGCTCTCGATGGAGGTGCGGACGTTCTGGACGGCCGTGTTCATCGAGGAAATGGCCTTGCTCAGGTCGGCGTTGTCCGTCTGGTCGCCGACCTTCTTGAGGTTGGCCTCGATCGCGTTGAGCGCGTTCTGGGCGTCCTGCGGGCTGTTGCCGGCCTGCGAGACCGCCTGCTGGAGGTCGTTGGCGCCGTCCGTGATGGCGACCGCCGTGCTGGCGCAGTCCATCGCGGTCGAGATCGCGTCGCAGGAGGTGATCGCGGGTATGGCGAGCGCTGCCGTCAGGGCGACGGCTGCCAGGCGGTACTTCGGCTTCACTTCGGCCCCCAGGAGGATGATGTGGATACAGCGGACGTTCAGGCACGCAGATACGTGGACGGGCGCACGGCTTCGACGCCGTGCACCCGTATCCCCGGAGACGCGCGGACGGGCCGCGCGGTTGCCACCGGTCTCAGAGCGTGAGCTCCAGGGCGCCGAGCTGGAGGGCTTCCAGGTCGGCGCAGCCGCCTGCTGCCAGGTCGAGGAGGGCGTTGAGTTCCTTGCGGTCGAAGGGCTCGCCCTCGGCCGTGCCCTGGACCTCGACGAAGCGGCCGTCGCCGGTGCAGACCACGTTCATGTCGGTCTCGGCGCGCACGTCCTCCTCGTAGCAGAGGTCGAGGAGCGGGACGCCGTCGACGATGCCGACGCTGACGGCGGCGACGGTGCCGGTCAGGGGCTTGCGGCCGGCCTTGATGAGCTTCTTGCCCTGACCCCAGGAGATGGCGTCGGCCAGGGCCACGTAGGCGCCGGTGATGGCGGCGGTGCGGGTGCCGCCGTCGGCCTGGAGGACGTCGCAGTCCAGGACGATGGTGTTCTCGCCGAGGGCCTTGTAGTCGATGACGGCGCGCAGCGAGCGGCCGATCAGGCGGGAGATCTCGTGCGTGCGGCCGCCGATCTTGCCGCGTACGGATTCGCGGTCGCCGCGGGTGTTCGTGGCGCGGGGCAGCATCGAGTACTCGGAGGTGACCCAGCCTTCGCCGCTGCCCTTGCGCCAGCGCGGGACGCCTTCGCTGAAGGAGGCGGTGCAGAAGACCTTGGTGTCTCCGAAGGAGACGAGGACGGAGCCCTCTGCGTGCTTGCTCCATCCGCGTTCGATGGTGACCGGGCGGAGCTGTTCGGGCGTACGGCCGTCGATGCGAGACATGGCACCGAGCCTAGCCGGTGCAAGGGAACGAGAAGACCCCGTCCGGGTGCGTCCGGTCGGGGTCCTGTCGTACGTACGGGTGCGCGCGGGGGCGCGTGGGAGCCGGTGGGCTCAGCTCACATCATGTCTTCGATGTCGGCGGCGATCGGGTCGGCGTCGGTGCCGATGACGACCTGGATCGCGGTGCCCATCTTGACGACGCCGTGGGCGCCGGCGGCCTTCAGTGCGGCCTCGTCGACCTTGCTCGGGTCGATGACCTCGGTGCGCAGGCGGGTGATGCAGCCCTCGACCTCTTCGATGTTCTCGATGCCGCCGAGCCCGGCGACGATCTTCTCAGCCTTGGTGGCCATGTGTTTCTCCCTGAGTTCTACGAAGAACGAGTCCGACTGACATCCGGCGTCGGCGTGTGAACGCCCGCCGCCCGATCGACCGACCCACCAGGGCGGTCCGCTTCGTCACGGTAGCCCACGATTGGCCCAGCTACGCGGGCACATGCCCGGTATCTGCCGAATGATGATGATCAGCACCAACCTGCCCTAAGGCGGGTGAAATGCGACCGCAACACAAGTGGTCTACACCAGTGTGCCGCAAGTGTCGCGACTGCCAAAAACGGGCCGGTCAGGGAGGACGCGGATGAGCGCGAGCAGCGCCGCAGCAGTGCCACAGCAGAAGTGGTGGAACGGCTTGTTCCAAGGGCTGCAGAAGATGGGCCGGAGCCTGCAACTGCCGATCGCCGTGCTGCCCGCGGCCGGCATCCTGAACCGGTTCGGCCAGGACGACGTGTTCGGCAAGGACGGCCTGGGCTGGACGAGCGTCGCCAAGGTCATGGCGGCCGCGGGCGGCGCCCTGCTCAACGCGGACATCGGCCTGCCGCTGCTCTTCTGCATCGGCGTCGCGATCGGCATGGCCAAGAAGGCGGACGGCTCGACCGCCCTCGCGGCGGTGGTCGGCTTCCTCGTCTACCGGAGCGTGCTGCACGCCTTCCCCAAGTCCTGCCCGGAGGGGACCAAGGACATCAAGGGCGCCTGCCTGGGGGCCGGGGACGCCTTCGTCGAGTACACGTACCAGAACCCGGGGGTGTTCGGCGGCATCATCATGGGCATGCTGGCCGCCTGGTTCTGGCAGCGCTACCACCGGGTCAAGCTGGTGGACTGGCTGGGCTTCTTCAACGGCCGCCGCCTGGTCCCGATCATCATGACCTTGGTGGCGATCGCCTTCGCCGTGCTCTGCCTGTGGATCTGGCCGCCGATCGGCGACGCGCTGGAGAGCTTCTCGGACTGGCTGGTGGGTCTGGGCTCGGTGGGCGCCGGCATCTTCGGCATCGCGAACCGCGCGCTGCTGGTGATCGGCCTGCACCAGTTCCTGAACGTGCCCGTGTGGTTCCAGTTCGGCAGCTACACCAAGCCGGACGGGCAGACGGTGCACGGCGACATCCCGATGTTCCTCGCGGGCGACCCCAACGCGGGCCAGTTCCTCACCGGCTTCTTCCCGATCATGATGTTCGCCCTCCCGGCGGCGGCGCTGGCGATCACGCACTGCGCGAAGCCGGCCCGGCGCAAGGAGGTCGGCGGCCTGATGCTGTCGGTCGGCCTGACCTCGTTCGTCACCGGCATCACGGAGCCGCTGGAGTACTCGTTCCTCTTCCTGGCGCCGGCACTGTACGCGGTCCACGCGGTGCTGACGGGTGTGTCGATGGCGGTGACCTGGGCCTTCGGGGCCAAGGACGGCTTCAGCTTCTCGGCGGGTCTGATCGACTACGTCATCAACTGGAGCCTGGCGACGAAGCCCTGGCTGATCATTCCGATCGGCCTCTGCTTCGCCGTCGTCTACTACGGCATCTTCCGCTTCGCGATCACCAAGTGGGACATCAAGACGCCCGGCCGGGAGTCCGACGAGGAGATCGAGGTCATGCAGGCGGAGAACACCAAGGCCTGACCGGCGCCGGTCCCCCGCGGGGCGCGAGTCCGCCCCCGGGGCGGGCGAACGCCCCTGCGGCGGCCCGCCGAACGGACCGCCACGGGGCCACCGGAAGCCCCGCTCGCACCACCCGACGGCACACGAGGCCTTCGGACCCACAGGGTCCGAAGGCCTTTGTCATGTATGTCCGACTGTGTCCTCCCCCACGGAAATGACGGGTTCCTTACGCCGACCTCACCGTGCTACAACTGGTCTACACCACTGAGTGGTGTAGACCACGTGGGCCTTTCGGCCCCGGGGTCCCCCGTTCCGAGACGCTGCCAATCCCCCGTTTTTCCACGTCCTTGGCAGAGCCTTGTCCACTGGAGGAAGACCATGTCCACAGCCACCGCTGCGGAAAAGAAGAAGGGCGCTGGCGTGATGGCCGTCATGCAGCGCATCGGCCGGAGCCTCATGCTCCCCGTTGCGGTGCTGCCTGCCGGCGCGCTCCTGCTCCGCCTCGGCGCGGACGACATGCTCGGCGACAAGGACGTCTTCCCGACGTTCGTGCTCAAGATCGCCGGCTACATGGCCGCCGGTGGTGGCGCGATCCTCGACAACATGGCGCTGCTGTTCGCCGTCGGCATCGCGATCGGCTTCGCCAAGAAGTCGGACGGTTCGACCGCCCTCGCGGCCGTCACCGGTTACCTGGTCTTCCAGAAGGTGCTCGCCACCTTCACGGACAGCAACCTGCCGCAGGTCGCCAAGGTCGTCGGCGGCAAGATCGTCATGCTGGACGCCCCGGTCAACGCCGGTGTGCTCGGCGGCGTCGTGATGGGTGTCATCACCGCGCTGCTCTACCAGAAGTTCTACCGGACCAAGCTGCCGGACTGGGCGGGCTTCTTCGGCGGCCGCCGCCTCGTCCCGATCCTCTCCGCCCTCGCGGGTCTGGTCACGGGCATCGTCTTCGGTCTCATCTGGCCGGTCCTCGGCTCGGGTCTGCACAGCTTCGGTGAGTGGCTGACCGGCTCCGGCGCCGTCGGCGCGGGCATCTTCGGTGTCGCCAACCGTGCGCTGATCCCGATCGGCATGCACCACCTGCTGAACTCCTTCCCGTGGTTCCAGGCCGGCTCCTTCGAGACCCCGACCGGTGCCGTCCACGGTGACATCGGCCGCTTCCTCGCCGGTGACCCGACCGCCGGACAGTTCATGACCGGCTTCTTCCCGATCATGATGTTCGCCCTCCCGGCCGCCTGCCTCGCGATCGTCCACTGTGCGCGCCCCGAGCGCCGCAAGGTCGTCGGCGGCATGATGTTCTCCCTCGCGCTCACCGCCTTCGTGACCGGTGTGACCGAGCCCATCGAGTTCACCTTCATGTTCATCGCCCCGGTCCTCTACGCGATCCACGCGGTCCTGACCGGTGTCTCCATGGCGCTGACCTGGGCCCTGGGCATGCGTGACGGCTTCGGCTTCTCCGCCGGTGCGGTCGACTTCGTCCTGAACCTCGGCATCGCGAACAACCCGTGGGGCCTGGCCGGCATCGGCCTCTGCTTCGCGGTCGTCTACTACTTCGTCTTCCGCTTCGCCATCACCAAGTGGAACCTGCCGACGCCGGGCCGCGAGTCCGACGAGGAGCTCGCCGAGATCCTCAAGGCCGAGGCCAAGTAAGCACGCAAGGCCGTACGAAGAAGCCCCCGCTCTCCCGGAAGGGAGGGCGGGGGCTTTCGCGTGTCCACGAGCCCGTCGGGACGGGCAGTCGGTCAGACCTCGTACACCGCGCCCGTGTACGCCAGCTCGACCGGGCCCTCGTAGACCGCGCGGGCGTCGGCCAGGTTGCGTTCGGCGTCCGTCCACGGCGGGATGTGGGTCAGGACGAGCCGTCCGGCGCGGCCGGCGCGGGCGAACTCGCCGGCCTCGCGCCCGTTGAGGTGGAGGTCCGGGATGTCCTCCTTGCCGTGCGTGAAGGAGGCCTCGCACAGGAAGAGGTCGGTGTCCTCGGCGAGCAGGCCCAGCTCGGGGCAGACGCCGGTGTCACCGGAGTACGTCAGCGAGCGGCCGCCGTGCTCGACGCGGATCCCGTAGGACTCGACCGGGTGGCAGACCTTCTCGGTGCGGACCTGGAACGGGCCGATCTCGAAGGAGCCGGACTTCAGGGTCCGGAAGTCGAAGACCTCGCTCATGGAGCGCTCGTCGGGGACGTCCTCGTACGCGGTGGACAGCCGCTTCTCGGTGCCCTCGGGGCCGTAGACGGGGATGGTGCCGCAGCGGCCGCCCTCGTGGCGGTAGAAGCGGGCGACGAAGTACGCGCACATGTCGATGCAGTGATCGGCGTGCAGGTGGCTGAGGAAGATCGCGTCGAGATCGTAGAGCCCGATGTGCCGCTGGAGCTCGCCGAGGGAGCCGTTGCCCATGTCGAGGAGCAGCCGGAAGCCGTCGGCCTCGACGAGGTAGCTCGAACAGGCCGATTCCGCGGACGGGAACGAGCCCGAACAGCCGACGACGGTGAGCTTCATGGAGCGTGAACCTCCGTGGACGGTCCGTGGACGGAATGCGGGCCGTGCGTGGGTCGAGCGTAAGGCGCGAAACGTCCGGTCGCTCCTCCGCGGCGGGCCGTTGTGGGGCGAATCACCTGAGCTGTCACCCGGGGGAGCGACGGGGCGGACCCGCGTTGCCGTGCGGGTGCCGTGCGGCTGCGGTAGGACCGGGGTGCGGTGGGCGTGCCGCTGCCATGCCGGGGGCGCCGGGCGGGGCTACGGTCGGAGTATGGACACGTCCTGGTGGCCGGCCGTCGCCGCGGTGCTGGTCGTGATCCTGCTGGTGCTCCTCCCCCGGCGGGCGCGGCGGGTGCGGCGGGCCGCGGATCCGCCGCACGGACCCGGACCGCTGCCGCGGCCGGAGGCCGGCGAGCTGTGGTCCCTGGAGGACGGGCGGCCCGTCCTGGTGCTGGGCGTACGGGGCCACCGGGCGCGGATCGCGCGGATCACCGGGAAGTACGACGACCGGAGCGCCGGGGTGATCCCGCTGCCGCCGGGGGTGGTCGGGGCGCGGGGCGGGTTCCTGGAGGCGGACCGGGTGGTGGAGGTGTCGGTATGGGAGTTCGCGAGGGCGCGGCTGCTGGGGACGGTGGATCCGGCGGTGTGGGACGAGGTGAAGGGGCTCGGAGGGCTCGGGGGACCCGGGTCGTCCGGCTGAAGCGGGTCTACGATCCCCCGGAACCGGAGCTGGACGGGGTCAGGGTGCTCGTGGACCGGCTGTGGCCGCGCGGGCTGTCGAAGGAGGCGGCGGGGGTCGACGAGTGGGCGAAGGCGGTCGCCCCGTCGGGGGAGCTGCGGAAGTGGTTCCACGCGGGTGGGTCCGTGGCGGAGTTCCGGGAGCGGTACGCGGTGGAGCTTCGCTCGGAGGAGGCGGTGGTGGAGCTCGCGCGGCTGCGGGCGGTGGCTGCGGGCGGGCCCGTCACGTTGTTGACCGCCGTCAAGGATCCCGGGGCGAGTCATGCGGGGGTGCTGGCCGCGTTGTTGGGCTGAACCGTCCGGGGCGCGGGGGTGTCCCGGCCCGCCGGGCGGGCTGCGGGTGTGCCGCTGCGCGGGGCGGAGTCCCCTACCCGCCCTTCCACCGATCCCCGGGCTCCGCCCGGACCCCCCTGGGGCTCCGCCCCAGACCCCGGTCCTCAAACGCCGGACGGCTGAAAAACGCCGGCGGGGCTGGAGATCCAGCCCCGCCGGCGTTTGAGCGATTTGCGCTCGGCTACGCCCAGAGTTGGCCCTGGAGGACTTCGATGGCTTCTTCGGTGGTGGCCGCGGTGTAGACGCCCGTCGACAGGTACTTCCAGCCGCCGTCGGCGACGACGAAGACGATGTCGGCCGATTCGCCCGCCGCCACCGCCTTGCGGCCGACGCCGATCGCCGCGTGCAGGGCCGCGCCCGTGGAGACGCCCGCGAAGATGCCCTCCTGCTGGAGGAGCTCCCGGGTGCGGGTGACCGCGTCCGCCGAGCCCACCGAGAAGCGGGTCGTCAGGACGGAGGGGTCGTAGAGCTCCGGGACGAAGCCCTCGTCGAGGTTGCGCAGGCCGTAGACGAGGTCGTCGTAGCGCGGTTCCGCCGCGACGATCTTGACGCCGGGGACGTGTTCGCGCAGGTAGCGGCCCACGCCCATGAGGGTGCCCGTGGTGCCCAGGCCCGCCACGAAGTGGGTGATCGAGGGGAGGTCCGCGAGGATCTCCGGGCCGGTCGTGGCGTAGTGGGCACCCGCGTTGTCGGGGTTGCCGTACTGGTAGAGCATCACCCAGGAGGGGTTCTGCTCCGCCAGTTCCTTCGCGACGCGGACGGCCGTGTTCGAACCGCCCGCCGCCGGCGACGGGATGATCTCGGCTCCCCACATGGCCAGCAGGTCGCGCCGCTCCTGGGAGGTGTTCTCCGGCATGACGCACACGATCTTGTAGCCCTTGAGCTTCGCGGCCATGGCGAGGGAGATGCCCGTGTTGCCCGAGGTGGGCTCCAGGATCGTGCAGCCGGGGTACAGCCGGCCGTCCTTCTCGGCCTGCTCGACCATGTGGAGCGCGGGGCGGTCCTTGATCGAGCCGGTCGGGTTGCGGTCCTCGAGCTTCGCCCAGATGCGGACGTCGTCCGAGGGCGAGAGCCGGGGCAGGCGTACCAGCGGCGTGTTGCCGACCGCGGCCAGCGGGGAGTCGTAGCGCATTACTTCGATCCGCCGGCTACGGCCGGGAGGATGGTGACGTTGTCGCCGTCCTTGAGGGCGGTGGAGATGCCGTCGAGGAAGCGGACGTCCTCGTCGTTGAGGTAGACGTTGACGAAGCGGCGCAGCTCGCCGCCCTTGGCCTCGTCGATGATGCGCTCCTGGATGCCCTTGTGGCGGGTCTCCAGGTCGGAGAAGAGGTCGGCCAGGGTGGCGCCCTCACCGGTGACGGCCTTCTCGCCGTCGGTGTAGGTGCGGAGGATGGTGGGGATGCGGACCTCGATGGCCATGGCAGGCTCCAGTCAGGATGGTGAAGGGAAGGCGGGGAAGCGAAGCGGAGCAGGCGCGAGCCGCGCGGCCCGCGAGGGGGCCCGCGGTGCTCAGGCGGCAGTACAGATGGCGCTGGCGAGGCGGCACAGGTCGACGTGCAGCCGCGCCACAAGCAGCAGCCTGCCGGGCGTCTCGATGCTCACGTCGTGGGAAACCATGCGGTCATGTTAACGATTCCCGGTCCCTGGTTTGGAGTGTGATTTCACATCGTGGACGGATATCGCTCACATAGTGAGACCAGGTCTCGCGCGACGCCTCAGTAGGCCTCGACGACCTGTACTTCTTCCTCCGCGATCACGCCTTCGATGATCTTGTACGACCGGAACTGGAACTCCCCCAGGCCGTCCTTGTCCGCCGTGGAGACCAACACGTAGTGCGCGCCGGGCTCGTTCGCGTACGTCACGTCCGTGCGCGAGGGGTAGGCCTCGGTCGCGGTGTGCGAGTGGTAGACGATGACGGGCTCTTCGTCCCGGTCGTCCAGGTCGCGGTAGAGCTTCAGCAGGTCCTTCGAGTCGAACTCGTAGAACGTGGGCGACCGGGCCGCGTTCAGCATCGGGACGAAACGCTCCGGGCGGTCCGTGCCCGCCGGGCCGGCCACCACGCCGCAGGCCTCGTCGGGGTGGTCCTGACGGGCGTGCGCGACGATCCGGTCGTACAGGTCCTGGGTGATGGTCAGCATGAGCGACAGGATAAGCAGACGGGCCCTCCCGTACCGAGGAGTGGTACGGGAGGGCCCGGATGCTGGACAGGGGCCTTGCGGCGTCTCAGGAAGCCTTGGTGAAGGCGGCGCCGCGCGGGTCGCGGGACTTCATCACCAGGTAGGAGACGCCCAGCAGCAGACCCCACAGCGGGGCGCAGTAGAGCGAGACCCGGGCGTCCTTGTCGACGCCCATCATCACGATGACCATGCCGATGAAGGCCAGGGCGAAGTAGCTCGTGTACGGGGCGCCGGGGGCGCGGAACGGCGACGCGGGCAGGTCGCCGCGGTCGGAGGCCGCGCGGTAGCGGATCTGGCAGACCAGGATCATGATCCAGGCCCACATGCCGGAGATGGTGGCGAAGGAGACGACGTAGTCGAAGGCCTTGCCGGGGGCGACGTAGTTGATCCAGACGCCGACCAGCATCAGCGCCGCCGAGAAGGTGGTGCCGATCAGCGGGGTACCGCTCTTGGTGAGCTTGGTGAAGAACTTCGGGCCCTGGCCGTTGAGGGCGAGGTCGCGCAGCATGCGGCCGGTGGAGTACATGCCCGAGTTGCAGGAGGACAGGGCCGCGGTCAGGACGACGAAGTTGACGATCGCGGCGCCGACGCCGAGGCCCATCTTCTCGAAGGCGGCGACGAAGGGGCTGACGCCGGGCTGGAACTCGTGCCAGGGGACGACCGACAGGATCATGATCAGCGCGCCGACGTAGAAGACGGCGATGCGCCACGGCACGGTGTTGATGGCCTTGGGCAGGGTCTTCTCGGGGTCCTTGGACTCGCCGGCGGTGACGCCGACCAGCTCGACGGCGAGGAAGGCGAACATCACGATCTGCAGGGTCATCAGCGTGCCGCCGAGGCCCTTGGGGAAGAAGCCCCCGTCGTTCCACAGGTTGGAGACGGTGGCGGTGTCCGCGGCGTCGGAGAAACCGATGGTGAGGATGCCGGCGCAGATCAGGATCATGCCGACGATGGCGGTGACCTTGACCATCGAGAACCAGAACTCCAGCTCGCCGAAGAGCTTCACGGAGATCAGGTTGGCGCCGTAGAGGATGACCGTGAAGATCAGCGCGTACGCCCATTGCGGGAAGCTGTCGTGGGTCCAGTACGACATGTACTGCGCCGCGGCGGTGACTTCGGTGATGCCGGTGACCACCCAGAAGAGCCAGTAGGTCCAGCCGGTCACGTACCCCCAGAAGGGGCCGAGGAACTCCCGGGCGTAGTCCGAGAAGGAGCCGGACACCGGGCGGTACATGAGCAGTTCGCCCAGGGCCCGCATGATGAAGAAGATGACCAGGCCCGCGATGGCGTAGGCCAGGATCAGGCTGGGGCCGGCCTTGGAGATGGCCTTGCCGGCACCCAGGAAGAGGCCGGTGCCGATGGCGCCGCCGATCGCGATCATCTGGATCTGGCGGGCGCCGAGTGCGCGGTGGTAGCCGTCACCCTCGGTGGTGTCGTGCTGCTGCTCGTCGACCTGTACGGAGGTCATGTCTTGGTGCGCCTTTCTCCACGCCGACCCGCGCCATGGCTGGCAGCGGATCGGGTCCTCGATCCCCCCGGATACGGATGGAGTTGCACGCCGGCGGTCAGCCGGTTCAAGCAGGCCGCGGGGCATGGGTGGCGCCCCGTCGGCGGTCGTGAAGATTTATCACGTGCTTACGGGTGCGAGAGGGCAGAAAATGTGACGCAGGGCATAAAAAAATCAGGACAGAGGTCCTGAAATGGATCAGATCACCACATGGTGGTGATCTGATCGTTATCCGGATTTGAGCGTCCGCTGAGCGAACGGCCGACGTACTTGAGGATCTTCAGAGGGTGTCGCTGAGCGTCTCGACGAGGGTCTCCTGGAGACCGCCGAGCCAGAGGTACGCCATCACCATCGGCTTGCGCGGATCGTCGTCCGGCAGCCGGAACAGCACCGCGCTCTCGTCGTCCTCCGTGATGTCGAGCCGGGCCGCGATGGTGAGCCGCAGGTCGTTCAGGGCGCCCAGCCAGCGCAGCCGCAGTTCCCCGCCGACCTCCAGGACGGCCGCCCCGTCGCCGGCCGGGCTCAGCCCGTCCAGGCTGCGTACGACGGCCAGCGCGTCCTCCCGCTTGCGGGTGCGCAGGTCGTTCTCGGTGAAGCGGCGGAATTCGGCCGAGTGGGCCCGCAGCTCCTCCGCGTCGGCGTCGGGTCCGGTCTCCGGGCCGCCGTAGGCGTCGGGGAAGAGCCGGGCCAGGGCCGGGTCGGAGGGGGGCTCGGTCGGGCCGTCGGAGGCGGCGAAGAGCGCGGCCAGCGGGTCGGCGTCCGGATCGGGCTCCGGTTCGCCGGGGCCGATGAGCTCCAGCAGCTGCACGGCCAGGGAGCGCAGGATCGAGATCTCGATCTCGTCCAGCGCGATGGCGGCCCCGCCGCCCTTCAGGGGCTCGAACACGCCGCCCATCAGTTGCGGTCCTGGGACATGGTCGCCCAGAGGCCGTAGCCGTGCATGGCCTGCACGTCCCGTTCCATCTCCTCGCGGCTGCCGCTGGAGACGACCGCCCGACCCTTGTGGTGGACGTCCATCATCAGCTTGTTCGCCTTGTCCTTGGAGTAGCCGAAGTACGCCTGGAACACGTACGTCACGTAGCTCATGAGGTTGACCGGGTCGTTGTGCACCAGGGTCACCCACGGGACGTCGGGTTCGGGGACCGCGAAGGTCTCTTCGGCCGATTCGGTGCGTTCGATCTCAATGGGAGCAACACTCACTTGTCCCATGCTGCCACTGACAGGGGTCCGTCGCACAAACGGGCCCCTACATCTCGTCACTTTGACGAGATGTGCGCTAGCATCCGTCGCATGAACCCTGCGGACCTGGGCCTGCCGGTGGACGTGCCGTCGACAGCGCTCTTCACGGACCATTACGAGCTCACGATGTTGCAGGCCGCGCTGGCCAACGGCACGGCCGACCGCCGTTCGGTCTTCGAGGTGTTCACCCGGCGGCTCCCCGAGGGGCGCCGCTACGGGGTGATCGCGGGGACCGGCCGGGTGCTCGACGCGGTGGAGAACTTCCGCTTCGACGGCGCGGTACTGGAGTTCCTGCGCGAGCGGGCCGTCATCGACGCCCGCACCCTCGACTGGCTCGCCTCGTACCGCTTCTCCGGCGACATCTGGGGCTACCCGGAGGGCGAGGTCTACTTCCCCGGCTCACCGGTCCTGCGCGTCGAGGGCAGCTTCGCCGAGTGCGTGCTGCTGGAGACTGTGATCCTTTCGATCCTCAACCACGACTCCGCGATCGCCGCGGCCGCCTCCCGGATGTCCTCGGCCGCGGGCGGCCGGCCGCTGATCGAGATGGGCGCCCGGCGCACGCACGAGCTGGCGGCCGTCGCCTCGGCCCGTGCCGCGTACGTCGGCGGTTTCACCTCGACCTCGGACCTGGCGGCCGGATTCCGGTACGGGATCCCGACGGTCGGTACGAGCGCGCACGCCTTCACCCTGCTGCACGACAGCGAGCGGGACGCCTTCACCGCCCAGGTGGCCTCGCTGGGCAGCGGCACCACGCTGCTGGTGGACACCTACGACGTGGCGGAGGCCGTCCGGACGGCCGTGGAGGTGGCCGGGACGGACCTGGGCGCCGTCCGGATCGACTCCGGGGACCTGCTGCTGGTCGCGCACCGGGTGCGGCAGCAGCTCGACGAGCTGGGGGCGACCGCGACGAAGATCGTGGTGACCTCGGACCTGGACGAGTACGCCATCGCCTCGCTGGCGGCCGCCCCGGTGGACGCGTACGGGGTCGGCACCCAGCTGGTGACGGGCAGCGGGCACCCGACGTGCTCGATGGTCTACAAGCTGGTGGCGCGGGCCGCCTCGGCCGATCCGAAGGCGCCGCTGGTGTCGGTGGCGAAGAAGTCCTCGGGCGGCAAGACCTCCGTCGGCGGCCGCAAGTGGGCCGCCCGGCGGGTCGACGCCGAGGGGGTCGCGGAGGCGGAGGTCCTGGGGACCGGGCCGGTGCCCTCCGCGCTGGCGGACAAGCAGCTCCTCGTGGAGCTGGTCAAGGGCGGCGAGGTCGTGGCCCGCGAGTCCCTGGAGACGGCCCGTGACCGCCACCGCGAGGCCCTGGCGGGCCTGCCCCTCTCCGCGACGCAGCTGTCGCGGGGCGAGGCCGTGATCCCGACCGAGTACGCGTAGCCCCCTGGGGTAGGGGCGGGCCCTGCGGGGCTGTCCCCTACCCACCCTTCCGCCGTTCCCCGGGGCTCCGCCCCGGACCCCGCTCCTCAAACGCCGGAGGGGCTGGATTTACCCGGCGTCGGGCTCCAGTTTCGGGAAGGGGCGGGGTGGGGGAAAGGCCCCGCAGGGCCCACGCCGCCGCACCAGGACCACACCACCCAACCGAAGGGCACCGGACATGCACCGCGCACTGATCGTCGTCGACGTACAGAACGACTTCTGCGAGGGCGGCAGCCTCGCGGTCACCGGCGGAGCCGACATCGCGGCCGCCATCACCGAGCTCATCGGCCAGGCCACCGCCGGCTACCGGCACGTCGTCGCCACCCGCGACCACCACGTCGACCCCGGGTCCCACTTCGCGCACCCCCCGGCCCAGCCGGACTACGAGACCTCCTGGCCGGTGCACTGCGTCGCCGGGACCGAGGGCGTGGGCTTCCACCCGAACTTCGCTCCCGCCGTCGCCTCGGGGGCCGTCGCCGCCGTCTTCGACAAGGGGGCGTACGAGGCCGCGTACAGCGGCTTCGAGGGCGCGGACGAGAACGGTCTCGGGCTCGCGCAGTGGCTGCGCGACCGGCAGGTCACCGAGGTCGACGTGGTCGGCATCGCCACCGACCACTGCGTCAAGGCCACCGCCCTGGACGCGGCCCGCGCGGGCTTCCGCACCCACGTGCTGCTCGACCTGACGGCCGGAGTGGCCCCGCACACCACGACGCGCGCCCTGGCCGAGCTCCGGGAGGCCGGGGTGGAGCTGAGCGGGACCCCCGTGGTCACCCCAGCAGGGCCCTGATCGGGTGCCACAGCTCCGCCGCCCGGTCGGGCGCGGAGCGCCACAGCAGGCCGTCGGGGTGGTGCAGGACGGCGGTGATCTCGTCCGGGGTGGGCGGTTCGGCGTTGCCGCGCAGGTAGACGGCTCGCAGTCCGAGGTTCCGCAGCCTGGTCAGGGCGCGGGCCCGGTTCACCGCGTGCACCAGCACGCGGACGTTTCCACCTTCGGTGCCGCCTGCGAAACCGCCCGCGATTCCACCTGCGACGGGCCCCTTCAGGAGCGGTCTGGGCAGCGTGAGCGCGACGACCACGCTGCCGCCTGGCAATCGGACGAAACCTCCACCGGGCATGTCTTCATCTCCCCCGTCAATAAGAAACTCAGCTCACGCATCTAAACGCGAACGGCCGCCGCCCGCTAGAGGGCGACGGCCGATCATGCTTTGACCTGCGGTTTTACTGAATTACTTGACGGAGGGGCCGACCTCGACCGTCATGACGAGACCGTCGTAGGTCTCCTTCACGATCTTGATCTTGGTGTTGGTGTCAGTGACCTTCACCGAGCCGGTCGGGTTCTCGTCGTAGAAGTACTTGCCCTTGTGGTCGTCGAAGACGAGCTGCGCGGGCTTCGGCTTCAGGAAGAGCTCCTGGCCGTTCTTGTGCAGGGTGATCGCGTCCGTCTTGTACGCGCTGAAGGCGGCGTCGTACGGCTGGATCTTGTTGCGCAGCAGGGTGCCGTCCGACCACTTCATCGGCTTGGCGTTGGCGTCGATCGGAAGGATCAGACCGGAGCCGGGGTGCTGGCTGGTGTTGTTGTCCTTCTGGGAGGTGTCCCACTGCCAGATCAGGAGACCGTCCTGGTAGGCGTAGTGCTCGACCCAGTTCGGCTTCGTGTTGGCGAAGCCGAAGTTGTACGGACCGACCTTGAGGGTCTTGTCGTACGAGACGTAGCGGCGGTTCTCGGCCAGGTAGTACTGGGCGTACTCCTTGGTGAAGCCGGCGCCGATGCGGGAGAAGCCCTTGCCGGTCCAGCCGTTGTCGCCGTTCTCGGCACCGTCGGTGAACAGCGTGGCGCCGTCCGCCGTGATGCTGAGCGCGTCGCCCGTGAAGCCCTTGCCGCCCGCGCCGCCGTCCGTCTGGTAGCGGAAGCGGAGGTCGACCTTCTTGCCCGCGTAGGCGTTCAGCGAGTAGTTCAGGTTCTTCCAGGCACCCGAGACGCCGGTGAGCGACGGGCTGTTGGAGGCGTCGACCGGGATGGCCACGCCGTCGGCGGTGCCGGCGAGCGCGGTCCAGGTGGCGCCACCGTCGGTGGAGACCTCGGTGTACAGGAAGTCGTACTCCGCCTCGATGTCCCACCAGCCCTTGAGGGACAGGGCCGCGGAGGACTTGCCGGTCAGGTCGACCGAGCGGGTGAGGGTGTTCTTGAGGTCGTCACCCATGTTGCTCCACCACTGCGACGCGCCCTCGGCGGGAGCGACGATGTCGGTGGTGACCTTCTTCTTGGGAAGGTCGACGAGCAGCGCCTGCTTGTCCTTGGTGTTGTACTCCGAGACGCCCAGCTTGTGGGTGGACTTCGTCGCGGCCTTGGCCTTGTCGTAGTTCAGCCAGCCCAGCTGGAACTTGTCCCAGGCGGTCATGTCGCCCGGGAGGTCGCCTATGGAGTCCTTGCCGTTGCCGAGCCAGGAGCCGGCCGACATCAGGGACCAGAAGCCGACCGAGTTCTCGCCGCCACCGGAGGTGTCGTAGAGGTCCGGCAGGCCCAGGTCGTGGCCGTACTCGTGCGCGAAGACGCCGAGGCCGCCGTTCTCGGGCTGCATCGTGTAGTCGCCGACCCAGATGCCGGTGTTGCCGATCTGGGTGCCGCCGGCCTTGTTGTTGGCCGGGCCGCTCTTGCCGGCCTCGGTGCCGTAGGCGTACCAGCGGTGGGCCCACAGGGCGTTGGTGCCCTGCACGCCGCCGCCGGCCGACTCGTCCTCGCCCGCGTGGACGATCTGGAAGTGGTCGATGTAGCCGTCGGGCTCGTTGAAGTTGCCGTCGCCGTCGAAGTCGTAGCGGTCCCAGAGGTCGTACTGGGCCATCTGCGCCTTGATCTGGGCGTCGGTCTTGCCGGCCTTCTTCTGGCCCTCGGCCCAGGCGGTCACGCCGTCCTTGACCGTGTCCCAGACGTTGGCGCAGTTGGTCTGGCCGCAGTAGTTCGAGCCGTAACGGGCCTCGTTGTACGGGACCTTGACCCAGTCGGCCACCTCGCCCTCGACCGAGTAACGGCCCGAGGAGGTCTTCTCGTAGTAGGTCTTCAGCGAGTTCTTGCCGGCACCGGTACCGAAGTACAGGTCCTGGAAGTACGCGCGGTTGAAGTCCTTGCGCCAGGCCGTGCTGTTGTTCACAGTGCGGTCGGGCTGGGCGATCTGGTTGTGCAGCGGGCCCGGGTTGCCGCCGTACTTGGGCACCGGCGGCTTGGGGCCGGGGCCGTCCGGGTCGAACGTGGTGGTGTTGTCCACCTGGTCGCCGAAGTCGACGAGGATCGTGAAGATCTTGTCGGTCTTCTCGCGGCCGAGCTCGACGTACTTCTTCTCGTCGAGCTTGACGACCTTGGAGGCGCCCCGCTGCTCGACGTCCTTCTTGCCGCTCAGCACCTGCTCCAGGGCGGCCTTGCGGGCCTGCTCCTGCTGCTTGCTGTACGGGCCCTCGAGGTTGTGCTTGACCTGCTCCTTGGAGGGAGCGGTCGGGTCCTGGCGGTCCGCGGCAGACACCCTCGCACCCGGGTCTGCCGTGGCCATCGTGAAGGCGGCGCCGGTGGCCGCCGTCGCTGCCAGGGTCACGCCGATTGCGGCGGCGCGCAGCGCTCGTCTTCTGGCCGAGTTGCTGGTCACTTGATGTCGTTCCCCTCCCGCGGCCGCGAAGGTGGTGCGGAACTTCTCCGTAGGAGTGGGGGGTTCCGTGCGGCGCGCGTCTCAAGTGACGACATTTGACCGGAGAGTCGCAAGAAAAGACAGACCTTGACTTGTTCCTTACAACTGCACTATGCGGTCACCCAGTTCCGCTATTCGGACGTTCCGCGGCCATAGCGGACGAACGGGACTTCCTTCCCCTCGACGGACCTTCGGCCGCACCCGCCCCTCCCCACCCCACGAACCCCAGCGGTGCCCCCCGTGCGCCCCCTGTGCTCCGCTGCTTCCCCTCCCGCGGGTGAGGTCGTGCTTACCGACAGTTCCGCTCGGGCATCCACCGTCGTAGAGTCACTCGACGCCAGACCTGGTCGAGCCGACTCCCCCTCCCGCTTCGAGGACGGATATCGCCATGCCGCGTCCGACTGCCGCACAGCTCGCCTACGGGTCCGCCACCGTCATCGTGTCGACGATCGCCATGCTGCTGCTCTCGCAGACGAGTACGGGTCTCGGTGTCGCGGTCATCTCCGCCGCCGCCCTCGCCCTCGGGCTCCTCGTCGCACTCACCGTCCCGCTGCCCCGCCGGCGCGGGCGGCACGCGGCGACCCGTACGAGGACCGCCGCCGCGCATCCGGGGGGTCAGGCCACCGTGCCACAGGACCTCGCGGCGGGCGCCGCCGCCCCCGCACCGGCCCCGGTCGAACACCCCGTGCACCACTGACACCGCGCAGGCCGCGCACACCGCGGCGCGGGCGGCCTCCCCCGTGGGGAGACCGCCCGCGCACCGGACTGCGCAGCTCGGTGGCCTTCTAGGTGGATTGGACCACCACGGTCTTGGCCACCTTGTCGTGCAGACCCTGCTTGTAGGGCTTGTCGACGAGCATCGAGATGACGAGTGCGATCGGCCACAGGCAGAAGCAGCAGATCAGCGTCGGCAGCCAGAGCACGGCGGCGCGGGAGAGCGCGGCGTTGGACTGCGGGACGCTGCCGTCGTTGAGCATCGCGACGCGCAGGCCCATCCACTTCTTGCCGAGGGTCTGGCCGTTCTTCTTGACGAACCACCAGTCGTAGCCGACGTAGGCGACGATCGAGATCAGTGTCATGACCAGACCGCTGCCGCTGTAGGACTTGGTGATGACCTCGGTGACGTCCTCGCCCTTGTTCGTCTCGACCGTGTAGCGGTTGCGGTCACCGGCGAAGAGCTGGATGACGAACAACGGCACGGCGATGATCAGCAGGTCGATGACGCGGGCGGCGAGCCGCTTGCCGAAGTCGGCGAGCGGCGGCATCCCGGCGAGCGGGTCGGGCATGCCGTAGCCGCCACCACCGCCGTACGGGTCGCCGCCGCCGGGGCCTCCGTACGGGGGCGGCGGGGGCGGGTAGCCCCCTCCCCCGGGCGGGGGCGGCGGCGGGTAGCCCCCTCCGCCTCCGGGCGGGGGCGGCGGGAAGCCTCCGCCGGCGCCTGCGGGCGGTGAGCCGTACGGCGAACCACCCGACGGCGGGGGCGTCGGTTCCTGGGGCTTCTTGAGGAACGGGTCGTCCTCGGGCGGCTGGCCCGGCGGCGGCTGGTCGGTGCTCATGGCCCGAGTCGAACCCGGCCCGGAGCGGCCCGCAATCGGGACGCGTCCATTCGGGGGACCGGGCGGCGGGGAGAGGGCCCGGACGCCCCTAGCGGGCCACGTACGTGCGTGCGGCGCGGTCGTGGAGGGTCCGGCGGCGCGGGCGGTCCGCGAGGGCCCACAGGGCCCCCGGGAGGCCCAGGAGGGCGTACACGAGCCAGCGGCGCAGTGCCGCGCCGAAGCGGGGCGGGCGCAGCGTGGCCGTGGCCAGGACCCGTACGCCGAACAGCTTCTTGCCCGGGGTGCGGCCCCAACGGGCCGTGGGCAGGGCTTCGTAGAAGACGCCGAAGAGGAGGACGGCGCCCAGGACCAGGCCCAGCGAGCCCGCGATGGTCCCGTCGAGCAGCCACACGGTGGTGGTCCGGCCGCCCGCCCGGGCGGCGTCCACCTTGGCCTGGAGGTGTGCGGTCGCCCCGGGCACGAGGGGCAGCGCCACCCCGGTCGCGACGGCGGCGTACACGAGGGAGTCCAGCAGCCGGGCCGTCGCGCGGCGCACGAGCCCGGCGGGGCGCACGGCCCGCTCCGCCATCCGCTCGAACACCGCGCGGCCGGTCCGCTCGGGACGCGGAGCCGGGGGCACGGCGGCCTCGGCCCGCTCCGCACGGTCCGCCGGCTCTACGGGGGACACGCGCCGGGCGGGCTCCGCCGGGACGGCCGGGGCCGATCGCTCCGGGCGCCGCACGCGCTCCGCCGGCTCCGGGTCAGGGCTGCCGGGCGAACCCGGGGCGGCGGGCCACACGGGGGCTGGGGCGGAGGCCGCGGCGGAGGCATGGGCCGCGACCGGGGAGGGCGCCGACAGGATGCCGAGGCCGCCCGGGGCGGCGGAGCCGGACCCCTGCGCGGGCAGGGCGGCCGACACGGCGGCCGGGGCCGAGTGCCGGGCCGGGGCCTGCGCGGAGCGGTGGGCCTGGGCCTGGGGCGCTGCCTGGGCCGAGCGGTGAACCGCCGCCTGGGCCTGGGCCGGTGCCGGTGCATGGGCCTGGGCCTGGTGCGGCGTGGGGGCCGGGACCTGGTGCGGCGTGGGGGCCGGGACCGGCGGGCGGGCCAGGGAGATTCCGGCGGGGCGGGCGGCGGCCTCCTCCTCGTGGCCCCAGGACACCCGGTGGTCGCGCGGCCCGCCGAACCCGGACTGGTGGAGCGGATCGGCCTGCCATTCCGCGGCCTCGGCCCCTTGCCCCGACCCGATCCCGATCCCGGACCCGGGCTCGGACCCGGACCCGGACGGCCCGGCCCCCGGCCAGGGCTCGAAATCCGACCGCGAAGCGGACTCCGACCAGGACTCCACCTCGGACCGCGCGGCCGGAGCCGCCGCGGAGCCGGCGGGCTCCGGCCAGGACGCGGGAGCCGGTGCCGGTGCCGGAGCCGGAGCCGGAGCCGGTGCGGGAACCGGCGCGGGGGCAGGGGCCGGCGCGGGGCGCGGCTGCGGCCGGTGCTCCGGCACGCGCAGCGCCTCGCTCACGCCCGTCTGGTCGAGGAACACGGGACCCGTCTCGTCGGCAGGGGCCGCGGGGCGGCTCGTACCGGGAACCCAGTTCAGGCCGTTCCAGAACCTGACGTACCCGGGGATGGACGGATCGGGGTAGTAGCCCTCGCGGGCCGCGTGCTCGCCGTCACCAGGGGAGGCCGTCAATGTCCCCAACTCCGATCGTGGCTTGAGGCTTCTTGCAGGGGTGGACCATAGCCAAGAACCGCCCCCCGACAGGTCCGGTAACGGGAGAATCCAAGCGATCGGGCGAACCCAGACGAGCACGGACGAGCACGGACGAGCACGGACGCACAGAGACGCACGCAGACGAGCAGCACGGCCCCGTACGCAAGATTTCGGTCAGCCGATTGATTTCGGCCAATCCTCGAAGTGCCTCGCGAACTCGCGTCATACCCGGGCACTTCGGCGCTCTCTCCGGGTGTGGGCCGCCGGAAGGCCCCGCGCACCGCCCGAACACGCACCCCGTACCGAAGTGAGGCCGCCATGCACCACCCCGTCGTCGAGCGCGAGCTGGAACTGAAGCTGGTCCTGTCCCCCGAGCGCAGCGTCCCCGTCCCCGCCCGCCTGCTGTACCTGACGGACGACCCGTACGCCGTGCACATCACCTTCCACACCGGCTCCAGCACCCCGGTCAACTGGACCTTCGCCCGCGAGCTGCTGGTCGAGGGGGTGTTCCGCCCGTGCGGCCACGGCGACGTGCGGATCTGGCCCACGAAGGTCGGCCAGCAGGCCGTCCTGTGCATGGCGCTCAGCTCCCCCGACGGCGACGCCCTGCTGGAGGCCCCCGCCGTGTCGGTGTCGGCCTGGCTGGAGCGGACCCTGCGGATCGTGCCGCCCGGCACCGAGGCCGACCGGCTCGGCCTGGACGCGGCGCTGGCCGAGCTGCTCGCCCCGACGCCGGCCGACGAGCTGTGGATGCGCGACCCGTGGCCGTCGGACGAGTCGGCGGACGGGGAGCTGTGACTCAGAAGAGCTTGCCCGGGTTGAGCAGTCCCTCCGGGTCGAAGGCGTGCTTGACGGCGCGCTGCATCTCCAGGCCCACCGGGCCGAGTTCGCGGGCGAGCCATTCCTTCTTCAGGACGCCGACCCCGTGCTCCCCCGTGATGGTCCCGCCCAGTTCGAGCCCCAGCGCCATGATCTCCTCGAAGGACGCGCGGGCCCGCCGGGTCTCGTCCTCGTCGGCGGGGTCGAAGCAGACGATGGGGTGGGTGTTCCCGTCGCCGGCGTGCGCGCAGACCCCGATGAGCAGGTCGTGCGTACGGGCGATGGCCGCGGTCCCGTCCAGCATCTCGGCGAGCCGGGTCCGCGGTACGCACACGTCGTCGATCATCGTCGCGGGCCGCAGGGCCTCCAGGGCGGGCAGCGCCATCCGGCGGGCCTGGAGGAGCAGTTCGGACTCGGCCGCGTCCTCGGCCGGTACGACGGCGCTCGCCCCGGCGGCGGTGCACAGCTCCCCCACGGCGGCGAGGTCCTCGGGTGCGTGCGGGGTGTCGAAGGCGGCGAGCAGCAGGGCCTCGGTGGTCTCGGGCAGGCCCATCTTGCCCAGCGCGTTGACGGCGCGGACGGTCGTACGGTCCATCAGCTCCAGCAGAGAGGGCGTCAGTCCGGCCTCCATGACGGCGCAGACGGCTGCGCAGGCGGCCGCGGCGGAGGGGAACTCGGCGGCGAGCGCGAGCTGGCGGGGCGGGGCCGGACGCAGGGCGAGGACGGCCCGGACGACGACGCCGAGGCTGCCCTCGGAGCCGACGAACAGGCGGGTGAGGTCGTACCCCGCGACGCCCTTGGCGGTGCGCCGGCCGGTCTGCAGGAGCCTGCCGTCGGCGAGGACCACGTCGAGGCCGAGGACGTACTCGGCGGTGACCCCGTACTTGACGCAGCACAGACCGCCGGCGGCGGTGCCGATGTTCCCGCCGATGGTGCACTGCTCCCAGCTGGAGGGGTCCGGCGGGTAGTGCAGGCCGCGCTCGGCGACGGCGCGCGAGAGGACGGCGTTGACGACGCCCGGTTCGACGACGGCGATCCGGTCGACGGTGTCGATCTCCAGGATCCGGTCCATCTTCACGAGGGACAGCACGATGCAGCCGTCGGAGGCGTTGGCCGCGCCCGACAGACCGGTACGGGCGCCCTGGGGGACCACGGGCACGCGCAGCGCGTGGGCGGTGCGCAGGACGTGCTGGACCTGTTCGACGGTCCGGGGCAGGACCACCGCGGCCGGGGTGCCGGCGGCGCAGAAGCTGGCCATGTCGGTGGCGTAGGAGGCGGTCACCTGGGGGTCGGTGAGCAGGGCCGCGGGCGGAAGTCCTTCGAGGAGCCGCTCGTGGAGCAGCCCGTGGAGTGCGCGCGACCTGTCGTCGACTTCTTCAACATCGTCAGCCATGGGGCCAGCGTGGCACCCGGGGCCATCGGTGTGAACACGCCCGCGACGTTCTTCGGACACCTCGGCGAGCTCTTCATATTGACGCACAGTGACCCCATGGACCCTCTGCGCGACGCATCCGTCTCCCAGGAGAGGCAGCTGCAGGCTGCCCCGCCCGTGACCTTCACCGGCCGCAAGACGCTCGTGGCAGCGGCGGCCCTGGTGGTCCTGATCGCCGGGGCCCTGCTGATCCGGCCGGCCCGCACGGGCGACGACGCGCGCCCGCCGGGGCCCAGCGAGCGGGCCCGCGCGGCGGTCGGCATGGGTGCGCCGGTGGCGGCGGTGGACCTGTCGGCGCTGGTCGCCGACCGGGAGAAGTGGGTCGCCGGGCACCCGGAGGACGAGGCCTCGTGGGCGGTGCTGGGCTCCGCCTACCTGGAGCAGGCGCGGCGGACGGCCGATCCCGCCTGGTACCCGAAGGCGGAGGGCGCGCTGAAGCGCTCGCTGGAGCTGCGCCCGGTCGAGAAGGGCAACTTCGACGCGATGACGGGCATGGGCGCGCTGGCCAACGCCCGCCGGGACTTCGGGACCGGGAAGAAGTGGGGCGAGCTGGTACGGGCGCAGGCGCCGAAGCGGTGGACGGCGTACCCGGTGCTCGTGGACGCGTACGGCGGGCTCGGGGACTACAAGGCGGCGGAGAAGGCGATGGAGCGCCTGGTCGACATGCGGCCGGGGCTGGCGGCCTTCATGAAGGCCTCGCAGGTGTACCGGGACAGGGGCTGGCGCGAGGACGCGGCCATGTCGATGGAGCACGCGGGGGGCGCGGCGAAGGCCCCGGCGGAGAAGGCGTACGTGCTGTTCCGGCTCGGGGAGCTGGCGTGGGAGCGCGGCGACGACGCGGAGGCGCTGAAGCAGTACGAGGCCGCGCTGCGCACCGATCCGGGCCAGGCGGCGGCGCTGGGCGGGCGGGCGCGGGTGCTGGCGGCGCTGGGCCGGGGCGGTGAGGCCGTACGGGACTACCGGCTGGCGCTGGGCCGGGCCGCGGTGCCGGCGCTGTCGCTGGAGCTGGGCGAGCTGCTGGAGTCGCTGGGCCGGGGCGACGAGGCGAAGGCGGTGTACGCCGGGCTCCCGGCGCAGGCAGCCCGGAGCGGGGTGAACGAGGAGCTGCTGCTCGGCCGGTTCGAGGCGGACCACGGCGACCCGGCGGCGGCCGTACGGCGCCTCACGGCGGAGTGGGCCCGGCACAAGAGCCTGCCGGTGGCGGACGCGCTGGGCTGGGCGCTGCACAAGACGGGCGACGACGCGGGGGCCCTGGAGTACGCGAAGAAGGCCACGGAGCAGGGGCTGCGGCTCGCGGAGTTCTCGTACCACCGGGCGGTGATCGAGCGGGGCCTGGGCGACGTGGCCGGTGCGCGGCGGCACCTGGAGGAGGCCCTGCGGACGAACCCGCGGTTCTCGCCGGTACGGGCGCCGCTGGCGAAGGAGGCCCTGGCGACGATCGGCAAGCCCCCGGCGGGCGGCCCGGAGAACATGCAGCCCACCAAGCCGTGGGTGGCCCCGGAACTCCCCAAGGCGGCCAAGCCCGCCGCCAAGCCGAAGCCGTAGCCGTAGGCCGGCGGGGCTGGAAAATCCAGCCCCGCCGGGCCACTCAACCCGGTCCCCGCAACCTTCTAGAGGTTGCCCCGCTTCTCCTGCTCCCGCTCGATCGCCTCGAACAGGGCCTTGAAGTTGCCCTTGCCGAAGCCCATCGACCCGTGCCGCTCGATCATCTCGAAGAAGACCGTCGGGCGGTCCTGGACCGGCTTGGTGAAGATCTGCAGCAGGTAGCCGTCCTCGTCGCGGTCGACGAGGATCTTCAGCTCGCGCAGGGTCTCGACCGGCACCCGGGTCTCGCCGGCCCACTCGCCGAGCGTGTCGTAGTACGAGTCCGGGGTGTCCAGGAAGGTCACGCCCGCCGCCCGCATCGCCCGCACCGTGCGGACGATGTCGTTCGTCGCGAGCGCGATGTGCTGGACGCCGGCGCCGCCGTAGAACTCCAGGTACTCGTCGATCTGCGACTTCTTCTTCGCGATCGCCGGCTCGTTGATCGGGAACTTCACCTTGAGGGTGCCGTCCGCGACGACCTTCGACATCAGCGCCGAGTACTCGGTCGCGATGTCGTCGCCCACGAACTCCTTCATGTTCGTGAAGCCCATGACCTTGTTGTAGAAGGCCACCCACTCGTTCATCCGGCCGAGCTCGACGTTGCCCACGCAGTGGTCGATGGCCTGGAAGGTGCGCTTGGCCGGGGGCTCGACCATCGGGTCGACGGAGACGAAGCCGGGCAGGTAGGGGCCGGTGTAGTCGCCGCGCTCGACCAGGGTGTGCCGGGTCTGGCCGTAGGTGGCGATGGCCGCCAGCCGTACCGTGCCGTGCTCGTCGGTGAGCTCGTACGGCTCGTCCAGGCCGCGCGCGCCGTGCTCGACGGCGTAGGCGTAGGCCGCCTTGACGTCCGGGACCTCGATCGCCAGGTCGACGACGCCGTCGCCGTGGTCGGCGACGTGCTCGGCGAGGAAGCGGCCGCGGTCGGTGGAGGCCTTGATGACCGAGGTGAGGACGAACCGCGCGGCGCCGTTGGTCAGGACGTAGCTGGCCGTCTCGCGCGTGCCGTTCTCCGGTCCGGAGTAGGCGACGAGCTTCATGCCGAAGGCGGTCGAGTAGTAGTGCGCGGCCTGCTTGGCGTTGCCTACGGCGAAGACGACCGCGTCCATGCCCTTGACGGGGAAGGGATCGGCCTTGGCGGCGGTGCGCGGTGCGGTGTCGAGCGGCTGGGTCTCAGTCATGACCGCAGAGTCCCGCCGTTCCACAAGCTGCGCAATAGTTTCCATTTCTGCTGTACAGACTGACCAGTCTCAGCCCACCATGGCTGGGATATCTGTGCACTATGACCACCGACCGACCACCCCGGAGGCAGCCATGGGAATCGACGAACTCGACGGCCGGCTCATCGTCCTGCTCGCCCGCGAGCCCCGGATAGGGGTCCTGGAGGTCTCGCGCCGGCTCGGCGTGGCGCGCGGCACCGCGCAGGCCCGGCTGGACAGGCTTCAGTCGAACGGAGTCATCCGCGGTTTCGGTCCCCAGGTGGATCCGGCGGCCCTGGGATACCCGGTGACGGCCTTCGCCACGCTGGAGATCAAACAGGGGCAAGGCGCGGACGTACGGGCCCACTTGGACGGGGTCCCGGAGGTGCTGGAGCTGCACACGACGACCGGGCACGGGGACATGCTGTGCCGGCTGGTGGCCCGCTCCAACGCGGATCTCCAGCGGGTGATCGACCGGGTTGTCGCGTTTGATGGCATCGTGAGGGCTTCGACGGCGATTGTCATGGAAAATCCCGTACCTCTGCGGATCATCCCCCTGGTCGAACAGGCGGCCGAGGACGACTGATCCGACCGACCCGCGGCAACGACCGGCGAGAACGACGGACGAAACGGACGAGGTGACGTGGCGTGAGTTTCTGGGCCTACCTGTCCAACCGCCACCAGCAGCTCCTCACCGACGCCTTCCAGCACGCCAGCGCCGTCTTCCAGTGCATGGTGATCGCGACCGCCCTCGGCGTCGCCATCGGCGTCCTGACCTACCGCAGCGGCTGGGCCGGGAACCTCGCGGTCACCTCCACCTCCACGGTGCTGACCATCCCCTCCCTCGCCATGATCGGCCTGCTGATCCCGATCGTCGGCCTCGGCGTCGCGCCGACCGTGATCGCCCTGACGCTGTACGGGCTGCTGCCCATCGTCCGCAACTCCATCGTGGGACTGCGCGGGGTGGATCCCGCCCTGGTCGATGCCGCCAAGGGCATCGGGATGTCGCGCAGCGCCCAGCTGCTGAAGGTGGAGCTGCCGCTCGCCTGGCCGCCGATCCTGACCGGCATCCGGGTCTCCACGCAGATGCTGATGGGCATCGCGGCCATCGCCGCCTACGCCTCCGGGCCGGGCCTGGGCAACGAGATCTTCCGCGGGATCGCCTCGCTCGGCAGCGCCAACGCCATCAACCAGGTCCTGGCGGGGACGCTCGGCGTCGTCATCCTCGCCCTGCTCTTCGACGCCGCGTACGTCCTGCTCGGCCGTCTCACCATCCCGAGGGGAATCCGTGTCTGAGCCGACGTCCGCGCCGACGACGAGCCCGCAGCCGGAGGCGGGCCCGCAGCCGGCCGCCACCTCCGGCGCCACCATCCAGCTGGAGAACCTCACCAAGCGCTACCCCGGCAACCCCAACCCCTCCGTCGACGACGTCTCCATGGAGATCAAGGCGGGCGAGCTGGTGGTCTTCGTCGGCCCCTCCGGCTGCGGGAAGTCCACCACCCTCAAGATGATCAACCGGCTGATCGAGCCCACCTCCGGCCGGATCCGCATCGGCGACGAGGACGTCACCGACATGGACCCGGTCAAACTGCGCCGCAAGATCGGGTACGCGATCCAGTCCTCCGGGCTCTTCCCGCACATGACGGTCGCCGAGAACATCGCCCTGGTCCCCAAGATGACCGGCTGGTCCAAGTCCCGCGTGAAGGACCGGGTGGAGGAGATGCTCGACCTGGTCGGCCTGGACCCGCGCGAGTTCCACGGCCGCTACCCGCGCCAGCTCTCCGGCGGCCAGCAGCAGCGCGTGGGCGTGGCCCGGGCGCTCGCCGCCGACCCGCCCGTCCTGCTGATGGACGAGCCCTTCGGCGCCGTCGACCCCATCACCCGCGACCACCTCCAGGACGAGCTGATCCGGCTCCAGCACGAGCTGCACAAGACGATCGTCTTCGTCACCCACGACTTCGACGAGGCCATCAAGCTGGGAGACCGGATCGCCGTCCTGCGCGAGCGCTCGCACATCGCGCAGTTCGACACCCCCGAGGCGATCCTCACCAACCCCGCCGACGACTTCGTCTCCGGCTTCGTCGGCGCCGGGGCGGCCCTCAAGCGGCTCAACCTCACCCGGGTGCGGGACGTGGAGATCGCCGAGTTCCCGACCGTGTCCGTCGACGACCCGCTGCAGCAGATCTTCAACACCCTGCGCGCCGGCCAGGGCAACGAGCTGCTGATGCTGGACCGGCGCGGCCGCCCGTACAAATGGCTGCGCCGCGGCGACCTGATGCGCGCCAAGGGCTCCCTGGCCCGGGCCGGCCAGCTCGTGCACGACACGGTGACCCGGGACGCGACCCTGCACGACGCCCTGGAGGCCGTACTCACCGACAGCGGCGGCCGGGTGGCCGTCACCGGGCGGCGCGGCGAGTACATCGGCGTCGTGGACATGGAGACCCTGATGAACTCCGTGCACGAGATGCTGGAGGCCGACCGGCTGACGGCGGCCGAGCACGCGCACGACCTGGAGGAGCTGCGCCACCACCGCGTCGAGCGGGACCTGGAGGGGCTCCGGGACGGTTCGGGGCCCCGGGACGGTTCGGAGGGCTCATGAGCCCGCGCAACCCGGTCTCCCCCGAACGCCCGCCCGGCGAGCACGAGCTCAAGGGCCACGTCTTCCGCGATCCGGAGGAACCGGAGCCCGCCGAGGACGTCATGGCCTCCATCGCGCCGCCCCGCCCCGGGCGCCGGCTCACCTGGGCCCGGCTGGTGACCCTGCCCATCGTGCTGGCGCTGGTGCTGCTGGCCACGTACCTGTGGATCACCAATGCCACCCTCGACACCATCGCCGAGAACTCCCTGGCCGACGGCAACGTCGAACTCCGGCTGTGGCAGCACGTCCAGCTGACCGCGATCTCCACCTTCTGGGTGCTGATCATCGCGATCCCGCTCGGCATCGCCCTCACCCGCCGCGGCCTGCGCCGGGCGGCCCCGCTGGTCACCGCCGTCGCCAACATCGGCCAGGCCACCCCGGCCATCGGCCTGCTGGCCCTGCTGGTCATCTGGCTCGGCATCGGCCCCTCGACGGCGATCATCGGCATGGTCGCCTACGCCGTCCTGCCCGTGCTGTCCAACACCGTCGCCGGGCTGCGCGGGATCGACCCGCAGCTGGTGGAGGCCTCGCGCGGGATCGGGATGTCCTCCATGGGCACCCTGATGAAGGTGGAACTGCCGCTGGCCGTCCCGCTGATCCTGGCGGGCGTACGGACGGCCCTCGTCCTCAACGTCGGCACCGCGACCCTGGCCACCTTCGGCGGCGGCGGGGGCCTCGGCGACCTGATCACCTCCGGGATCCAGACCCAGCGGATGCCGGTGCTGGTGCTGGGCTCGGTGCTGACGGTGGCGCTGGCGCTGTTCGTGGACTGGCTGGCCTCCCTGGCCGAGACGGTCCTGACCCCGCGCGGGCTGGAGGCGTAGATGGGCAAGCTCGCCCTACGGACGGCCGCGGCCTGCGCTGCCGCCCTGCTGCCCCTGCTGCCGCTGGCGGGCTGCGGGCTCAAGAGCGGGTCCCCGATGGTGGACGACGTCGTACCGGGCTCGGTCGGCCAAGGGCAGCCCCTCAAGGGCGCCTCGCTCACGGTCACCTCGAAGAACTTCAGCGAGAACATCGTGCTCGGCCAGATGATCGGCCTGATCTTCAAGGCGGCCGGCGCGGAGGTGCTGGACCGCACCAACCTGCCCGGGTCGATCAGCGCCCGCGAGGCGATCATCCAGGGCGACGCGGACGCCATGTACGAGTACACGGGCACGGCGTGGATCACCTACCTCGGCAACGACGAGCCGATCACGGACCCGTACGAGCAGTGGGAGGCGGTGCGGGCCGCGGACGTGAAGAACGGCGTGGCCTGGCTGGCGCCGTCCACCCTCAACAACACCTACACGCTGGCCATCAGCAAGAAGAACAACGCCAAGTACGGGCTGAAGACCCTGTCGGACGTGGCCGCGCTGTCGCAGCGCGACCCCAAGGCGGTGACGGTCTGCGTGGAGAACGAGTTCGCCTCGCGGGAGGACGGGCTGCCGGGGATGGAGAAGGCGTACGGGATGAAGATCCCGGCGGGCAACGTCATGAAGATGGACGCCGGGATCATCTACACGCAGGTCTCCAAGTCCGATTCCTGCCTGCTGGGCGAGGCCTTCACCACGGACGGCCGGATCAAGGCCATGGACCTGGACACCCTCGCCGACGACCGGCACTTCTTCCCCAACTACAACGCGGCGCCGGAGCTGCACGCCAAGACCCTGGAGAAGTACCCGGCGATCGCCGGGCTCCTGGACCCCCTGTCGAAGCGGCTGACGACGGAGACGGCGCAGCGGCTCAACGCGCTGGTGGACGTGGAGGGCCGGGACCCGCACGACGTGGCGAAGGAGTGGCTGGTGGCGGAGGGGTTCATCAAGGAGGGCTGAGTCCGGGCGAGTTCCAAAGGAACGGATGCAAAGAAGTAGTTGCAAAGAAACCCTTGCAGAGACTTCTTTGCAACTCTACTGTTGAGGCATGCCCGAGAACGAGAAGCCCGCCGAACCCCAGCTCCGCAAGCTCGACGCCCACTCCCTGCGCGGTCTGGCCCACCCGCTGCGCATCCGTCTGCTGGGCGACCTGCGCCTGCACGGGCCGGCCACCGCTTCGCAGCTGGCGGAGCGGCTCGGGGAATCGAGCGGGGCCACCAGCTACCACCTGCGCCAGCTCGCCGCGTACGGGTTCGTCGAGGACGCCCCCGAGCACGGCAAGGGCCGTGAGCGCTGGTGGCGGCCGTCCCAGGACGGCACGATCTTCGACGAGGCGCTGGTCTACGACACCGACCCGGCCACGCGCGGTGCCGCGGAGGTCTTCCTCGCGGAGATCGTGAAGATCCACGAACAGGAGCTGTCCTCCTGGCTGGGCGAGGCGCACACCTGGTCGCTGGAGTGGCGCCGGAGCTCCGAGCTCAGCGACTTCTCGCTGCAGCTGACCCCCGAGCAGAGCCACGAGCTGGTCCTCAAAATGCACGACCTGATCAACAGCTACCGCGATCTGCCGCCCTCGGAGGGTACGGAGACGGTCCGCGTCCACACGCACGCCTTCCCGGTGCGCACCAAGTAGCGCCACCGAGCAGCGCCCCACACACCCCTTTCGCAGAAGGAGTCCTGCCGTGCACGCCTTCAGCCATGCCGAAAACCACGCCGCGATCCACGCCACCCGCACCGCCGAGGCCGCCGCCTGGCGCCGCGCGCGGGCGGCCGCACCGCACGTCGGCCACGTTCCCCACCTGCGCGCCCCCGCCCTGCGCAACCAGCTCGGCGAGACCCTGATCGCGCTCGGAATCCGCCTGATCCAGCCCGCGCACCTGCACGCACGCATCACCCGCAACACCCGCATCTCCCGCCCGCACGGCGGCATCGCGTGAGCCGTCGCCCCTTCATCGCCGTCCTGATCGCCAACACCATCTCGATAGCCGGGAGTTCGCTGACCCTCATCGGGGTCCCGTGGTTCGTGCTCCAGACCACGGGCAGCGCCGGCCGGGCCGGGATCGTCGCCTTCTGCGCCACCCTGCCCGTCGCGGTGGCCGCCCTCGTCGCGGGCCCGGTCATCGACCGGCTCGGCCGCCGCCGGGTCTCCGCCGTCTCCGACCTGATCTGCGGACTGTCCGTGGCCGCGATCCCGCTGCTGCACTACACCGGGCTGCTGGAGTTCTGGATGCTGTGCGCACTGATGGCCGTCGGCGGCCTCGTGCACACCCCCGGACTGACCGCCCGCTACGTCCTGCTCCCCCATCTCGCCGAGCACGCCGGCACCACCGTCGCCCGCGCCGCCAGCCTCTACGACGCCGTCTCGCGCGGAGCCCGCATGATCGGGGCCGCGCTGGCCGGCCTGCTGATCGCCACGATCGGCGCCGAGTCGGTCCTGCTCCTCGACGCGGCCACCTTCGGCGCCTCCGCGCTGCTGGTCACCGCGTTCCTGCGCGGGATACCGGCCGCCGAACCGCAGCGCGCCGCCGGGAAGGTGTCCCTGGCCGGCTACCGGGCCGAACTCGCCGAGGGCCTGCGGTTCCTGACCCGGGCCCGGCTGCTGCTGGGCATCACGGTGATGGTGATGATGACCAACGGCCTCGACCAGGGCTGGTCCTCGGTCCTGCTGCCCGTGCACGGCCGCGACGCCCTCGGCGGAGCCACCGCGCTCGGCCTGATGATCGCCCTCTTCGGCGGGTTCGCACTGCTGGGGGCCCTGCTCTACGGAGCCTGGGGCGAGCGCTTCCCCCGTAGGGCCGTGTTCGCCGCGGCGTTCCTGCTGTGCGGGGCCCCGCGCTACGTGGTCGCCGCCTTCACCGACACCCCGCTGCCGCTCGCGGTGACGATGGCGCTGTCCGGGCTGGGCGCGGGCGTGCTCAACCCGATCCTGACCACGGTGATGCTGGAGAAGGTGCCCGACGCGCTGCGCAGCCGGGTCTCGGGCGTGACCCAGGCGGGCTGCGAGCTCACGATGCCGCTGGGCGGGCTGGCCGCCGGGCTGCTGATCGACGGGTTCGGGGTGACGCGCGCGCTGCTGGTGTTCGGCGGGATCTACTTCCTCGCGACGCTCTCCCCGCTGGTGTTCCCGTCCTGGCGGAGCATGGAGGCTGCGCCGGCGGCCCCGCTGCTCAGCAGGACGGAACCGATTCGCCCTTCTTCTGCAGAGCCCGCAGCGCGTCAACCGCATCCGTCAGCGAAGTGACGGGGACCAGCCGCAGCCCCTCGGGCAGTTCGGACTTGGCGTCCGAGCACTCCGCCGCCGGTACGAGGAACACGCTCGCCCCGTCGCGCCGCGCGGCCTGAGTCTTCAGGGCCACGCCACCGACCGCGCCGACCTCGCCGGACGCGGTGATGGTGCCCGTACCGGCGATGGTGCTGCCGCCGGTGAGATCGCCGCCGCTGCCGTTCCCGTCGAGCTTGTCGACGATGCCGAGGGAGAAGAGCAGTCCCGCGCTGGGACCGCCGACGTCGGCGAGGTTCAGCTCGACCTTCACGTCCTTCGGGTCCTTGTGGAGGTAGCCGAGGGCGGCCTCGGAGGCCGTCGACTGCGACTTGGTCATCTCCTCCAGGTTGTGCTCCTCGATCTCCTTGTCGCTTCCGCCCGACGGGTACACCGACTCCCTGGGCATGACCGCCCGGGAGGTGTCGAACCAGTCGCCGACCAGCTCGGGGAGGGTGACGGAGGTGGAGGGGCCGGTGGCCTGGATGGTGGTCATCCGCAGCTGGCCCGTGGTCTCGCGGGTGGGCGCCCCGGTGATGGCGATGACCTGCTTGCCGTCGCGGGAGCCGAGCACGTCGGCCGTGAGGCCCGGCTGCGCGATCACGAAGGGCAGCGGGGCGAAGGCCGCGACGGCGAACAGCGCGAGCACGGGCACGGCGCAGACGGCGAGGGCGGCGGGACGCGGCAGACGTGTGAGGCGAGAGAGCACCGGGCCAATCTAGCGCGGGTGCCCCCGAACGGGTCGAGCCGCGCCCCCGGCGGTCGGGGGCGCGGCTCGGTGTCCTGACGGACCGCTGGTGGGCCCTGCGCTAGCGCAGGGCGTCGGCCACCTCGCGGGCGGCGTCCACGACGCGCGGGCCGACCCGCTCGGGCACGGCGTCGGCCAGCATGACGACGCCCACGCTGCCCTCCAGCCCGGTGATGCCCACCAGGGGTGCAGCAGCGCCGCTGGCGCCCGCTTCGAGCTCCCCGTGGGTGAGCGTGTACCCGGGCTCGATGAGCGTGCCCTGACGGGCGGCCAGGATGGCCCGGCCGGCTGCCCCGCGGTCCAGCGGATGGCGGAAGCCGGGCCGGTAGGCCACGTGGTAGTCGGTCCAGGTCGGCTCGACGACCGCCACGGCGAGCGCTTCGGTTCCGTCCACGAGGGTCAGGTGCGCGGTGGCGCCTATGTCCTCGGCGAGGGAGCGCAGCGCGGGCAGCGCGGCCTCGCGCACGAGCGGGTGCACCTGGCGGCCCAGGCGCAGCACCCCGAGCCCGACGCGGGCGCGGCCGCCGAGGTCGCGGCGGACCAGGGCGTGCTGTTCGAGGGTGGCCAGGAGGCGGTAGACCACGGTGCGGTTCACACCGAGGCGGTTGGAGAGCTCGGTGACGGTCAGACCGTGGTCGGTGTCGGCGAGCAGTTTGAGAACTCGGAGTCCTCGGTCGAGAGTCTGGGAGGTTTCCGCGGTCACGACGCCTCTCCCTCTTTCGGTGGGCGGCGGTGACTCTCTGGGGATAGCGCCGCCGGTCCCTCGGCGACGCACGGAGAGGCCGCCGGTAGCGGCCATGGCACCGGCTGCGCTCCCGCGGCGGCGCTGCCACGGGGCGTTCGATGCCGGGACACTAGCGAGCGGGTTCGCTCAGCGGAAGGGCTCGTCCAGAATCCGGGCGCCTACTGCCGTTTTATGCCGGTTGAAAACGCGCATCGCCGCCAATTCGTGACCTTCGGCCTCTGGCCCCGGCGCGTGTTCCCGGGCTGTCCCGCGCGGCCCCGCAGGGCCTCCCACCACGGGTGCGGCGCCACCGCTACGACGGCCCGGGCGGGCGGGAACCGTACAAATGTCCCCCCGCCGCCCGCGCCGTATTCCGTAGGAAATCACCGCATCCGGGTGGCCCACTCCTGGACCTTCTTGATCCGCTCGCGCAGCTGTCCCGCCGTGGCTTCCGCGCTCGGCGGTCCGCCGCACACGCGGCGCAGTTCGGTGTGGAGCACCCCGTGCGGCTTGCCGCTCTGGTGGACGTACGCACCGACCATCGTGTTGAGCGACTTCCGCAGCTCCAGCAGTTCCTTGTGGGAGACCACGGGGCGCCGGTCGGCCGGCAGCTCCAGCAGGTCCGCCTCCGAGTCGGGCTTGCGCTTGCTGTGCGCGATCTGCCGCGACTGCCGCTTCTGGAGCAGCATCTGCACCTGGTCGGGCTCCAGCAGCCCGGGGATGCCGAGGTAGTCCTGCTCCTCCTCGCTCCCCGGATGCGCCTGCATGCCGAACTCGGCGCCGTCGTACAGCACCCGGTCGAAGACGGCGTCGGACTCCAGCGCCTCGAAGGACATCTGTTCCTCGTCGCCGGTGTCCTCGTCCTCCTGCTTGTTCGCCTCCTCCATCTCCTTCTCGGAGTCGGCGTACGGGTCTTCCTCGCCCTGCTTCTTCGGCTTGTCGAGGACGTGGTCGCGCTCGACTTCCATCTCGTTGGCGAAGCCCAGCAGGTAGGGAATGGTCGGCAGGAACACCGAGGCCGTCTCGCCGCGCCGGCGCGAGCGCACGAAGCGCCCGACGGCCTGCGCGAAGAACAGCGGGGTCGAGATGGTGGTGGCGTACACGCCGACCGCCAGTCTCGGCACGTCGACGCCCTCGGACACCATGCGGACGGCGACCATCCAGCGGTCGTTGCTCGCGGCGAACTCGTCGATCCGCTTCGAGGCGCCGGTGTCGTCGGACAGTACGACGGTGGCCTTGGTGCCGGTGATCTCCCGGATCAGCTTGGCGTAGGCGCGCGCGGAGTCCTGGTCGGCGGCGATGACCAGCCCGCCCGCGTCCGGGATGCCCTTCCTGACCTCGGTCAGCCGCTGGTCGGCGGCGCGCAGCACGTTCGGCATCCAGTCGCCGCGCGCGTCGAGGGCCGTGCGCCAGGCCTGCGAGATGGCGTCCTTGGTCATCGGCTCGCCGAGGCGCGCGGCGATCTCGTCGCCCGCCTTGGTGCGCCAGCGCATGTTGCCGCTGTAGGAGAGGAAGATGACGGGCCGCACGACCCCGTCGCCCAAGGCGTTCCCGTAGCCGTAGGTGTAGTCGGCGGAGGACCGCCGAATTCCATCGTTCCCTTCCTCGTAAGCCACGAAAGGAATGGGATTGGTGTCGGACCGGAAAGGCGTACCGGTGAGGGCGAGCCGCCGCGTCGCCGGGTCGAAGGCCTCCAGACAGGCCTCGCCCCACGACTTGGAGTCACCGGCGTGGTGGATCTCATCAAGAATGACAAGGGTCTTGCGCTGCTCGCACCGGTTGCGGTGCAGCATCGGCCGCACGCCGACACCCGCGTACGTGACGGCGACCCCGTGGTAGTCCTTGCTGAGCGGGCCGGCGGAGTAGTCCGGGTCCAGCCGGATCCCTATCCGGGCAGCGGCTTCCGCCCACTGCTTCTTCAGGTGCTCGGTGGGCGCGACGACGGTCACCTGCTGCACCACGTGGTGGTGCAGCAGCCAGGACGCGAGCGTCAGCGCGAAGGTGGTCTTTCCGGCGCCGGGGGTCGCGACGGCGAGGAAGTCGCGCGGCTGGGTCTCCAGGTACCGGTCCAGCGCACCCTGCTGCCAAGCTCGCAGGGCGCTGGCGGTACCCCACGGCGCGCGGCCGGGGAAGGCGGGTGAGAGGTGGTGGGAGGCGGTAGTAGTCACGGTCTCCGGTTCGGGCTCTCGGCGGCGTATCCGTTCCGGGCGTGCATTCCGGGCATCGGTACGGCCAGCGGTACGGGCAGTCGTACGTAGGACAACCGGGCCACCTTACCGGCCCGGGCCCGCCCCTCGCGGAGGGACAGGCCCGTGACCTCGGCGCGTGCGGCGAGCGTCACATTCGCGGGTTCAGCGCGCGCAGCCGCTCCGCGATCCGCCCGGTGTCCCCCTCGTCGCCCGACGCCACGTCGATGACCAGGCCGTACGCCGCGTCCTGATCGACATCACCGAGATCGACTCCGTTGAGGGCGAGGAAGGTGGCGGCGGCGAGCCAGGCGGTGCGCTTGTTCCCGTCGACGAGGGGGTGGTTCGTCGCGATCCCGTGCAGCAGCGCGGCCGCCTGCTCGAAGGTGTCCTCGTACGCCGAAGTCCCGAACATCCGAGCCCGCGGCCGGTGCACGGCCGACTCCAGCAGCCCGGGAGCCCGCAGCTCGACGGGCTGGTCCTGGGCAAGACAGGCGTACTGCGCCAGGTCGAGGACCTCCCGGAGTGTGAGGTGCCGGGTGCCGATTCCGTTCATCGCGCCGCTTCCGTCCACTCCGCCGGTCCCACCGGTTCCGCTCACCCCGCCGGTTCCACCGATCCCGCTGACCCCGCTCACTCTCCGAGCCGCCTCAGCAGCCCGGCATGCCGCCCGGCCAGTCGCAGGGCCTCGCCCCCGGCGCGCTCCCGCTCCCCCTCTACCCAGCCCCGAACGGCGGCCAGTACGGCCTCCTCGACGCTCTGCCCGGTGGCATCGGCCAGATCGGCCAGCTCCGCCCGCTCGGCGTCGGGCATGTCGATGATCAGCTCACTCATCCCCGGATGCTAGCCAGCCCCACCCCGGGCATGCGCCCGGTTAACGACGCCGGCCACACCCCGCACGCGCAGGCCGACGCCGGCCAAATCCAGCCCCGCCGGCGTTTGAGGCGCGGGGTCCGGGGGCTGGCCCCCGGCAGCGGCGCTGCACCCGGCAAGCGACCCTCAGCCCCGCGAGGGCTCCGCATCCAGTCGGGTGGCCACCCACGCCCCCACCAGTGCCACGCAGGCCATCGGCAGGAACACCACGACGAACGCACCGGGGTGCGAAGCCCCGGCCCCCTCCGCCACGGAGTGCGCCGCACCCACCGCTCCCCCGCCCAGCGCGGCGAACGCCGCCCCGCCCGCCGCCAGCAGCACCACATTGGCCAGCGCGTCCGAGATCTGCAGCGAGGCGGAGTTCGCGCCCGCCTCCTCCGGCGCCGACAGCTTCAGCAGCAGCACGCTCGTGGAGCCGATGACGAGCCCCATCCCCAGGCACCCCAGCGCCCACACCAGCGCCAGGGTCCACACCGGCACCCACTCCACGAGCACCGCCGGCGCTCCGGCGATCGACGCGGCGACCATGATCATGCCCAGCACCATCAGCCGTTCCCGGTACGGCGCCACCCGCCCCTGCGACTGCACCCACGAGCCGGCCGCCCACGTCACCCCGCCCAGGGCGAGCGAGAAACCGGCCATCGTCGGGCTCAGCCCCCGCTGGGTGACCAGCATCAGCGGTACGAAGCTCTCCGCCGCGATGAACGACCCCGCAGCCACGCCCCGCAGCAGCACCACCGACGGCAGCCCGCGCCGCGCCAGGTAGGTCCCGCGCGGCAGCAGCCCCAGCACGGCGGGCACCAGCAGGGCCGCCCCCGCGAGCCCCGGCAGCAACGACAGCCAGCGCAGATCCTGCGCGGCGTACTGCAGCAGCCCCGCACCGACCGAGATCCCCAGCGCCAGCCGGATCCGCCGCCGGTCGAACGCCACGGGCGGAGCCTCGGGGTCCACCGGCCCGGAGGCGTTCCGCCGTATCGCGGGCAGCGCCACCGCGAGCGGTACGAAGACCAGCGCGGGTATCCCGAGGAAGACCCAGCGCCACCCGAGGTGCTCGGTGACGGTCCCCGCCGCCAGCGGCCCGACGATCGAGGGCACGACCCAGCTCGCTGCGAAGGCCGCCATGATCGCGGGCCGCAGCCGCTCCTCGTAGGCCCGGCTGACGACCACGTAGAGCGCGACGATGACCAGCCCGCCCCCGAACCCCTGCACGGCCCGCCCGAGCACGAACATCCACATCGCCCCGGCGGTCCCGGAACACACCAGCCCGGCGGCGAAGGACCCGATCCCCACGGTCAGCGGCCGCAGCGGGCCCTGCCGGTCGGCCCACTGCCCGGAGAGCACCATCCCGAAGAGGCTGGTCGTGAAGTAGGCGGAGAAGGCGAAGGCGTAGAGCGCGATCCCGTCCAGCTCCCGGGCCGCCACGGGCATGGCGGTCCCGACGGCGGTGGCCTCGAAGGCGATCAGGAAGATGACGGAGATGATCCCGATGCTGAGCGTCCGGTACGCGGGCCCGAAGATCCCGCCCTTCGGGTGGTCGGGTATCGGTTCGGCCGGTGCAGCAGCTCGCTGGGGGAGGACGCTCATCGCCCCAGAGTAAGGTGCGTACCCCCGTATCGACCCTGTCCTTTCGGCGTATCCCACCTCGGCCCCTGGTCCTAGGCCTGCCGGCCCCCCGACGGCTTGCCACGTCCCGGACGACCGGCCTGCGCCAGCTTCGCCCCCATGAACTCGTTGGCACAGATATACGACAGAGAGTTCCGTGTGCGCGGACTGCGCCAGCAGGGGTGGGGCCGGGGACTGCTGGCCACGGCCGCCCTCATCTGGCTGTGGATGGGCTACCTGCTCGTGTTCCCCTTCAGCATCGACCGGGGTGGGGACTCCAAGCCCGTCGAGTGCGAGTCCCGCGCGTTCCACCAGGACAGCAGGACGTTCGCGGTGTCGTACGCCAAAGACGACGGTGAACGCTGTGACGCCGAGCGCGACTGGGGCCCGATACTCGCCGCTCTCCTCCTCTCCCTCCCCCTGGCCTCGGTCGGCACCGGCTTGTACGTATCCGGCGCATCGGCGGTCCGCACCGCCGCCTACGCTGCCGAGATCACTCGCTTGAACGCCACCAAGGAGCTCTGAGCCGGGGGGGCGACCGGGTAGGAGCTGCGAGGCCGGGCCGTAAGGGTCGCGCTCCGCACCCCGGACTGTGAACGCGGCATGGCAGTCGCATTGCACGCCCCGCGTATCCCTTCCCCACCCTCCCGCACCCTCGTACGGTCATACACATCACCACCCAGCCGTGTGCCCGAGTGGTTGAGGGACTCGCCTGCAAAGCGAGTTACGCCGGTTCGATTCCGGTCACGGCTTCTGGACCGAAGGCCGCTCAGGGGAAGGCGCTCCCCCCGAGCGGCCTTCGCCGTGTCCGCGCTACACGCCGCACCGGGTCTGCTCTTTGGCGACTTCCAGGAACTTCTTCATGAGCTCGATGAACAGCGGGCGCCGGTCGGCGGGCTTCATGTGCTCCACGGAGCCGCCGATCCCGAGCTCGAGCTCGAAGGAGTCCGTAGCTCCCTTGCAGGTGAGGGCGACGGTGGCACCCGTGTCCCACACACGCCCCTTGTCTCCGAGTGCGAGCGGCTCCGGCGCAGGCCGGGTCTCACCGGTGTCCGGCCAGAAGAAGCTCTGCCCCAAGGGCTGGCGGGTGGCCGTGACGAGGACCCGTCCTCGACCGTCCACGTAGATGTTGCACGTCGCCCCCCGGCGCTCCGCGTTCAGCCGGACATCGGTCGGCGAGGCGTCCTTCACCTCATCGCCGGGACCCACCAGAGGCTCCAGATCGGATCGGCTGAAGACCCCGAAACAGGAGCGTTCCGGCAGTTTGGCAGCGGCCGACTTCTTCTCTTCCGAACAGCCGGCCAGCGCCGCCACCGCGACCAGTGCCACGGTGACCACGAGCGGGATGCGGGCGTTGCCCATCAGGAGCCTCCGTTCGACGTCGCGACGTGACCCCGGCCGACCGCGTGGGCGTTGGACGTCTCCGTGGATGCCACACCGGCAAGGGCGTCGATGGTCCTCTGACTCATGCCAGTACCTTCCGCGGCTTTGCGCACCGACTGGGCCGCAGACTCGCCGGCCGCCTTTTCTGCGTCCGTGTACTCGATCACCGCCTTGTGATCGACCTCGCCCTTCTTCTCCGCCTGATCCTTCGTCGCTCGCTCCACCACGCCCTCCGTGATGTCCTCCTGGAGCCATTCCACGATGTCTCCGGCCACCGGCACCATTTCCAAGTACTTGCCACCCACCGCGCTGATGCCGCGGTTGATCCACTTGGCGTTGTCCTCGACGCCCTTGACGTACTCCTCGGCCTTGTGGCCGCTCTCCGCGAACGTTCCCTCGGCTCTGGCCTCGGAGAGGATGCCCGCGATCTGGCCGCCGGGATGCACGGCGACCTTGATCGCCGCGTCCACGTCCTCGTACTCGCTCCGGTGCACGATGACGTCGTTGATCAGCGCTGTCGTGAACGCCCGCTGCGAGTTGGTGATCGCCCCGTAGGCATCGGGGTCCTGGCCCACGACCCCGATGAAGGCCGCCATGTCGGCCTTGTGGAACTCGGCCGTCTCGCCGTTCGTCTTGATCGTCCGGCTGCCGTTCTCCGCCGAGACCTGGAGGTCCGGCATGTACTCCGCCGCCATCTGCCCGAAGTGGCCGGACAGGCCATTGAGCGGTCCACCCTTGCCGGGCTCCGCCACGACCAGTTCCGGCTTGTCGCCGATCTTCTCGACGACCCTTTCCATGACGGCCGCCATCTCCTTGGTGTGCGGGACCGGCGGGGCGTCCTCGTCGCCCGGACTGCGGTGGGAGACCGCCACCGTCAGCGCGTCTCCCAGCGCCTGCTGCGCCGGGTGCAGGTCACCCGCCTTCGCGATGTCGAAGCTGTCCATGTAGGGCTTCTTGTCGAGCATGTAGTCGACCATGCCCTGGTCCTTGCCGTGCTGACCGCCGACCGGCTTGTCGTCCTTGGTGACGATGCCGTCGCCGTTCGAGTCCTCGCGGACCGGCTCGTTGAAGAACGCGGTCGCCGCATCCGGGTTGTTGCCCAGCGCCTCCATCAGGCCCGTCAGCGGGTAGAAGCCCCGGCCGCCGCCCCCGCCCTGGTTGAGGACCGAGTCCAGGCCGTACGGGGTGTGGTACTCCCACGCCTTCGGATCCTTGCGGTCCATCGCGACCATGTCGCGGCCGACCGCGGTCAGGAACTCCTTGTCGTACGTCCCTTCGCGTATCAGCGCACCGAGCGCCTGATAGCCGTAGATCGTCGTCACACCGCCGGTGACCTGCATCTCCTTGCGGCCGGCCTTCATCAGCTGGGTCGTCCACGCGGCGTCGAGGTGGTTCGGCACGTCCTTGTGCGTGGCCAGGCCGAGCATCGCGCCCATGTCGCTCTGAATGTTCGCGACCATCAGCGCACGGTCCCTGCCCGGGACGCCGAGGCTCGTGGCGTCCAGAGACATGGTGGCGTACATCTCCAGCGTGCCCTCGGGGCCGACCTTCCGGTAGAAGCCCGTCGCGAACTCCGGGTCCTCACGGTTGTCGTCGAGCAGGTCCTCCAGCTCGCGCAGCGCCTCGGGATTGCGGGCCGTGCCCCCGTCACCGGTGACCTTCTTCATCAGGTCGGCAGCCCGGTCGACCTGCTCGGCATCGAGGGTTTCGTACTTCGGCGCGGTGAAGTTGTTGTCGTCCGTGACATTGGCCTGCAGCGCGCGCACGAGGGAGTCGTCCGCGTCCTGGGCGTCCTCCACGGCCCGGTTGACCCGGTCCTGCCACAGGCCGCGGTTCCTGCGGAGGGTCTCCTGATAGTCCGGGTCGTGCTGGGCGGCGTAACGATCCTGCGGGTCGGCGAGCGGTATGGCCGACACCCGCCCGGTCTCGTCTATGCGGAACCCGGCGGCCGGGGCGTCCGCGACCAGCTTCTTGATCTGCTCCTGGACCGCCTTGAGGGTGGCGTGCCCGTCGGCGAGCAGGAGGTGGATGCCCTTGGCCTGCCGGGCCGCGTCGTCGAACTCCTTGGCCGTCTTGTCGACGAGGGAGCGGGCGACACCCGCGGTGACGCCGCTCCACTGGGCCTTGTCCGACTTGACCTTCATGCCGTTGCGTGCCGACTCCGCCAGCTCGTCCAACTTCTTGACCATCGCGGCCCAGTCGGTGATCGCGGTCTGGAGCGGGCCCAGGGGCGCGTTCATCACGTTCTCGTACGTCAGCACGTGCCCGACACCTTCGTCACTTGAGGAGCTCGTCGATCTTGGAGGCCGTGAAATCGGCGTGCAGCTGTTGCTCTTCCTTGCTGTGCGAGGAGAGGGAGTAGTTCAGGCCGTTGGAGATGTTCGCGCAGGCGGCGACCAGGGTCTTGAGCTGGCTCTCCCAGCGGGTGTTGACCTTGAGCAGGGCCGCGCCGCTGGCGAAGCCCTCGCGCGTGAGCGCGCCGGCCGCCTCGGCGGTGGAGGCGGCGGCGTGCTTGCCGTCGGTGGAGAGCCGGGTGTGGAGCGTGTAGGCCTCGGAGCCGACCTCGCCGATGTGGTCCTGGTTCAGCTCCAGATCGGCGCTGCCGCCACCGGGGCCGGGCGCGGCCGGCACGCTGTTGAGCCGCGTGGAGACGTTTGCGGCGGCGCTCCGGGCCGTGGACCATTCCTCGTCGAACGACATGGCGCGGCCTCCTTCCTTCTGGCTCTGCTGGTGGTGGAGTCCGCCGGTTCAGCGGCTCCGTCGCCGGACGACCACGGCGGTGACGGCTCCACCGATGAGCACACAGGCACCGAGACCGAGCGCGAGCCCGACATAGGGGAGATGACTGCCGCCGACGCCGTCGTCCTTCTTCACATCGGCCTGAGGAGCGGGGGCGGAGCCCTCAGGGCTGGACGAGGAGGGAGCCGAGGGAGCCTTGGTCCCCGTCCCTCCGCCGGCTGCGGCGAGGTCGGGGAGCGGGTAGACGTCCGCGGGACCAGGGTCGCCGGGGGTTGCCACGGCGATACGAGGACGGACGATGCCGTACCCGACGAAGTCACTGCGCGCGGCGCCGTCGGTGGGCTTGCCGGCGGTGTTCATGAGAACCCGGAGCACCTGGTTGTTGGTCCAGTCGGGGTGCGCGGACCAGATCAACGCTGCCGAGGCAGAGGCGAGTGCGGTGGCGTCACTTGTGCCGTGGCTCTTACACACGCCGGTCTTGCCGGAGCATGCCGAGATGATGTCGATGCCCGGGGCCGAGAGATCCACTTGGGAGCCGTGCTGTGATTCCGGAGTCACCTTGCCAGCGGAATCAACAGCGCTGACACCCACCACACCCGGCGTCGCCGCCGGATACATGACCTCGTTTGTCGAGTCCCCATCATTGCCAACACCAGCAAAAATCAACTTCCCCTTGGACAGGGCATACTTGACGGCCTCAAGGCGTGCCGGATCTTCAGCAGATGAAGCCAGGGAGATGTTGATGATCTTCGCTTCCGAGTCTGCCGCATACCGAATCGCCGCAGTCCAGGCCGCATTCTTAACGTCAACAGCTTCCGGCACGCGGATCGGGAGAATCTTGGCACCCGGAGCAAGACCGAACGACCCATCGCCACTGGGATGTTTACCAGTTCCGGCAATCAGGGCAGCAATCGCCGTGCCGTGCTCGTTGGAGTCCGTCCTCTCGTCTCCGGAGTACGTCGTAGCGAAGTCCTTTCCGGGGACCACCTGCCCTTCCAGTTCCGGGATGCGGTTGACACCACCATCGATGACGGCAACCGTGATTCCCTTACCGTTACTCGTCTTCCAGATTTCGTCGGCCTTCATCGAAGTGAGGTGCCACTGCCGCGAACGGATAGTCTCCGCATTTGCCGGGGCCGCGGCGACCCCAGCCAGCAGAAAGCCTGCCAAGGCCGCGGTCGCCCTACGCATACGCATCCCGTGCAACGTCCGCTCCACTCAGTCGATCACCGGCGGAACGACACGAGCATCGCCCTGCCACGTCTCTTCGTCCTCGGCCAGGTAGTCAGGGCGCTCACCCTGCCGGCCATCGCCCCGTCGGCCCGGAGTATGCGCACCAGCGCCGCCGTGGCCCATGGGGCCACCCGCCGGTCCGGCACCTGACCCACCGCGAACCAACCCGGAACCACCCTGCGTGAACGGCTGCCCACCAGCGATTGAGCGACCACCCACAGCCGACTGGCCTCCACCAACGACACCGCCCGGTTCGGTGGCGAGACGACGGCCGGCCATGGACCCGCCGAAACTGCCGTGAGCTCCGCCACCTCCCATACCCATACCGCCACCCATGCCGCGCCCAGCCGCCTGGGCACCCTCAGCACCGATAACCGTGCCACGGGGGATGCTCGCACCCGGCCCACCGGGTGTCACGGGCCGACCGCCAGAGATTCCGCTGTCTCGCGGGGGCAGCCCGGCAACACCGCCCAGCCCGCCCCCCTTCCCACCAATCGCGCCGGGGCCGGGAATGGTCCCACCGGGACCAAAGCCGCCAGGACCGATCCCCCCGATCGGCTTCGGGACGCCACTGCCCGGCGGCAGCGTCAGGGGCGGGACGAACCCACCAGGGTTGACACCCGGACCACCGCCGCCCGGTCCGACCGGACCCGGGGCTCCGGGCACTCCCGGGGCCGGGGGAAGGGTCGGACTCGGCGTGGGACCGATGGTGTCGAGACCCGTGCCAATGTTGCGGTCCGGGGGCACCGGAACGGGGCCCGGTGCCGGACTCGTCGGCGTAAGGCCGCTACCGCCCGGAGACGGCTGCGGGCCGGCGACAGATCCGGAGTCGTGCGATGAACCGCTGGGTCCCACGGGCGTGGGCACACCTGACGAGCCGCCTCCTCCAGTCCCTCCGGCATAGCCTTCGGAACGTGCTACGTCCTCAGACCCGTGGACCTCCGGCGGCACGAACGCCGTCGGAGGCGCCGGAAACGTCGGAATCTCCGCCATCTCCATGCCAGTCGCCGAAGCCTCGTACCCCTGCGCCAGCTTCGTCATCTGCTGGATCGCCAGCTGCCGGTCGCCGCTCAGCTTCGAGTGGGCCTGCTGGCCGATCTGCTGCGCGTCCGGGTCGTTGCGGTACTCGCGGGACGCTTCGAGGTTGGCGGCTGCCGCCGCGTCGTAGGTCGGCATATTGGCCTTGACCTCGATGACGACCTGGCTGGCCTGCGTCAGCTGCTTGCCGCCCTCGGCGCTGTACTCGCTCAGGCGCAGCGTCGCATTGCCCGTGCGGCTGACCCAGTCCTGGAAGGCCGTCGCCGATTCGCCTTCCCAGCCGGTGACCCGGTGGTCCTTGAGGCTTTCGCCGATCTCCTTGATGGTCGCCGCGGCGTCCGTCAGCTGGGCGCCGCGCGTCTTGAGGGTCTCCGCGTTCGCCGAGGCGAGCATGGCCAGCAGCTGCTGGTGCGTGTGGCTCTCGAAGTTCGTCGCCATCAGAAGCCACCGCCCTGCGTCGCACCGGGAGTTGCACCCTGCGAGTCAGAGCTGTGCGGCGGCGGGGCTGCGAGTGGGTCCCGTTCCGGGACGTAATTCTCTTTCGCCTGCTTGCTGATCGCGAGCATCCGCCGCTTCGTGTCCTCGTCCACGCCCCCGAAGCCTCGTCCCGCCGTCTGGATCGCGATGCCCAGTCCCTCGATCTGGTCCGCCAGCCCCTTGGACAGCGCAAGCAACTGCGTGTGCACATTCGAGTAGGCCGTGAACAGCCGCTTGGCCTCCGCGAAGCCCTCGCCGAGGGAGTTCTCCGGGATGGTGCCGTCCGCCAGTTTCTTGTCGCTCGCCGGGGAGCCGACCAGTTTCTCCAGCAGGCCGTCGACCCGCTTCTTGTAGTCGGTCAGCGATTCGTACTCGACCTGGAGCGCGCCCAGAGCCGCCGGCGAGGCCACGCCCACGCCGTAATCCAGCCCGAACACGCCCGGCCCATAGTCCACTGCCACGATGATGGCCTCCCCGACTCCCCGTCGTCCCCGTTCACACCCGCTTCGCGCGGCATTCACACACGCATGTCGCCAGTGTCCACAAACACTCTATCGACAGAGGCCGACAGGCCCAAGTTCCGGGTTGCAGGTGCAATCAGGGTCACAAGGTTACGAGTTGGGCGCCGCCACTGCCGCAGATGGCCGGATCGGGAGCCTGTTGACCGGGCGGCCCGTGGCCGCGCGGACCGCCGAGGCCACCGCTGCCGGGGCCGTGACCACTGGGACCGCGCTCGCCGGCTTCGCGCCGAAGGGGGCCACCACGTCGCGTTCTTCGACGAGTTTGACGATGCGGACCGTCGGGGCGTCCAGGGAGGTGGGCAGGGCGTAGCCCGTGAGGTCGGGGTGGCGGATCAGGCCCGCGGCCGTGCGGAGGTTTTCCGTCAGGGCCGCGCCCACGCCCTGGATGACGCCCGCTTCGATACGGGCTTCCAGCTGGCGGGGGTTGAGGATGCGGCCCACGTCCTGGGCGACGGCGAGTTCGACGACGCGCACCGAGCCGAGCTCGATGTCCACGTCGACCACCGCGCGGATCGCGCAGAAGGCGAGGCCGACGAAGGCGTCGCCCTGGCCGTCGCCGTCCAGCGGCTCCGTGGGGTGCGGGCGGCACTGGGCCGTGGCCCAGAGTTCCTTGCCCTCCATCGCCTCCGCGACCGTCGTGGAGAAGGCGCCGTCGTACGACGTGATCCGGCCATCCGCGATCTGGAGGAGCTCGGTGGACATGCCGAGTTTGTGGGCCATCGGCTGGAGGAGCTGCGTACGGACCATCTTCGCGGCGCGTTCCACCGCGCCGCCCGAGACCCAGGTGTGGCGGCCGTGGGCGGAGGGGCCGGCCGGCGGCTGGTCGGTGTCGACGGGGGCCGTGACGACCTCGTCGACGCCCAGGGTCTCCTGGACGATCTGGCGGGCGAGCGTGGAGAAGCCCTGGCCGGTGTCGACGGCGGCACAGATGACCGTCGCCGCACCGCCGACGATCTTCACCGTGGCCGTGGACACCTCGTCGGTGCCCTCGGCGCCGAGCATGTGGACCATGCCGACCCCGTACCCGACTCCGCGCCGTACCGCGCCCGGCTCCCCCGCGCCCTCCAGGCCGCCCGGGAGCAGCCAGTCCTCCTCCGGGGTGTCCTTCGGGAGGGCGGGCAGCTCGTGGTCGCGGACCGCGCGCAGGAGTTCCGCCACGGGGGCGGGGCAGGTGACGGTCTGGCCGGTCGGGAGCAGGTCGCCGGTGGCCAGGACGTTGCGCAGGCGAAGCTCGGCGCCGTCGATGCCGAGGGCGGCCGCCAGCTTGTCCATCTGGCCCTCGTAGGCCGCACAGACCTGCAGGGCGCCTTCGCCGCGCACGTGGCCCGACGGGGGGTTGTTCGTACGGACCGCCCAGCCTTCCACGAAGGCGTGCGGGACCACGTACGGGCCGCAGGCGAAGGCCACCGCCGCGGCCAGGGACTCCGACGAGGAGTCGGCGTAGGCGCCGGCGTCCATCAGGATCTGGGCCTCGACCTTGACCAGCCGGCCGTCCGCGTCCGCGTGGTGGCGGTAGCGCAGCAGCGTCGGGTGGCGGTGGGGGTGGCCGAGGAAGGACTCCTCGCGGGTGGCGGCCAGCTTCACCGGGCAGCCGGTGCGCAGGGCGAGCAGGCCGAGCGGGAGCTGGAACGCGGCGTCCTCGCGGTCGGCCGTCGCGCCCGGGACCCCGGTGACCACGACGCGTACGCGGTCCGGTTCCAGCCCGAAGCAGGCGGCGGCCAGGTCGCGGTCGGTGTGCGGGTCGGTGGAGGCGGTGTAGATCTCCACGCCTCCGTCGGGGCGCGGCACGGCCAGCCCGGCCTCGGCGCCGATGGGGGCGGGGTCCTGGCGGCCGATGCGGTAGAGGCCCTCGACGACGACGTCGCCGGTGGCTTCGGGGTCGCCGTAGCGCAGCGGGATGTGCCGGATCAGGTTGCCGTCGGGGTGCAGGTCGGGGGCGCCGAAGGCCTGTTCGGGGTCGGTGACCGGGTCGAGGAGCTCGTACTCGACGGCGATCGCGGCGGCCGCGAGGCGTGCGGTGTCCGGGTGGTCGGCGGCGACGGCGGCGATGGGCTCGCCGTGGTGGCGGACCACGTCGTGCGCGAAGACGGGCCGGTCGGCGATGCGGCGGCCGTGCGTGGTGGCGCCGGGGACGTCGGCGTGCGTGACGACGGCCCGTACGCCGGGCATCTCGGTGGCGGCGGAGGTGTCGATGGACAGGATGCGGGCGTGGGCGTGCGGGGAGCGCAGCACGGCGGCCCAGAGGAGGCCCTCGGCCCACAGGTCGGCGGCGTAGGGGAAGGTGCCCTCGGTCTTGGCGCGGGTGTCGGCCGCCGGGACGGACGCGCCGATGCCGCGCGGGACCGCCGACTCCGACGGCTCCGCGCCCTCGGAGACCGGTGTCGCGACCGTCACCGGGACCGTCGCCGCGTCGTGGGCGCTCACGCCGTGCCTCCGTCGTGGTTGCCCTGGTCGCCCTGCATCCCGTGGTTCCCCTGGTTCCCCTGATTGCCCTGCATCCCGTGGACGCCGCCCTCGCCCGGCTGGGCCTGGTGCGGGATCCGGGCCTCGGCCGAGGCCGCGGCGGCCGCTTCCGCCGCCGAACCGCGCTCGGCCACGACCTCGCGCACCGCCTCGATGACGCCCGAGTACCCGGAGCAGCGGCAGAGGTTGCCGCACAGCGCCTGGCGGGTCTCCAGCTCGCTGGGGGCGTGGTTGCCTTCCAGCAGATCGTGGATGGTCATGGCCATGCCCGGTACGCAGAACCCGCACTGCACCGCACCCGACCTGCACAACGCCTCTTGTACGTCCGACAGTTCCCCGTCGGTAGCGAGACCTTCCACGGTACGGACCTCGCTGCCCGCCGCGGTGGCGGCCGGGACGAGGCAGGAGGCGACGAGCCGGCCGTCGACCTGCACGGCGCAGGCGCCGCATTCACCCTGGGAGCAGCCGTCCTTGGCGCCGGCGAGGCCGAGGCGCTCGCGCAGCACGTAAAGGAGGGACTCGCCGATCCACGCACCGGTGACGGGGCGGTCGGCCCCGTTGACGCGCAGGACGTAGGAGGCCGACGGGTGCTCGTGGTGGGCGACGGCCCCGGCGTCCGCTCCATCGGCGGTCTCTTCCTCGTACGTCGCCCCCTCGCCCGGAACCCCTTCGGCCGTCCCCGCCGGAGCGGTCCCGACAGCCAGGTCGGCGTCGTCCGAACCCGGCGCGGGCGCGGCCCCCGCTCCGCCGGCGGCCGGCACGGCTCCGCCGTCACCCTGCTCCGCCTCCACGGCCCCGGCTTCGCCCGAGCCCCGCTCGTCGGCGGCCCCGGCTACGGCCTCACTCCGGGCTTCGCCCTCACCGCGGGCTTCGCCCTCACCGCGGGCTTCGCCCTCACCCCAGCTTTGACCCTCACCGCGGGCTTCGCCCGTGCCCCGGGCTTCGCCGCCGTCCCGGGCTTCGGCCCCATCCCGGGCTTCACCCTCGTTCCCCGGATGCTGCCGCTCCCCCGAATCCGGCACCTGCGCCGGCCCGTGGGCGGCTTCGATGTCGTGCGGGGCCGGGTAGCCCTGCTCCCCGTCCAGCGGGGTGCCGACTCCCGGGCCGCCCAGCACGCGCGGTCCGCGTCCCGGGGTCGAGCCGAAGGATCCGACGGCCGGCGCCGACACCCCCGGGAACGCCCCGGGGAACACCCCTGAGCCCAGCGGGTCGGACCCCGGCGCGCCGAAACCCTGCCCGTCGGTGCCCGCACCGTCGGAACCCGGCTGCTGCGCCACGTACCCGCGCGCACCCTCGAAGTCCGGATGGGTCGCCCACGGGGCCGCGGCCCCGCCGGGCAGCGTCGCGGGGGCCTGGCTCCAGTCGGCCGCGGCCGCGAGCTGCCCGAAGCTGCCCGTGTCGCCGGCGCCTCCCGGGGTCCACACGTCGCTCGCCGCCGCCTCGGGGAACCGCCACTCGGCGGTCGTCCCCGACTCGTGTGCGGCGGCCCGGTCCCCCGCGAAGGGCTCTGCGTAGGACTCGGAGAAAGGCTCGGAGAACTGCTCGGAGAAAGGCTCTGCGTAGGACTCGCCGAAGGGCTCCGCAGCGGGCTCGGCCACCGGCTCCGCCGCCGGTTCCGCGAACGCCGCGGCCACCGAAGCCGGAATGGGCACCGATGCCGGGATCGGCGCCCGCGCCGCGGCCCCCGAAGCCCCCGCCCCGGCGTCCGCCGGTGCTGCCGCGCCCGCCTCCGGCCACTGCACCGGGATCGTCCACGTGCCCGTGGCCGCAGGATCCGTACTCCCCGTACCGAGCGGCACGATCATCGGGGGCGGCACGTAGCCGTGCCCGGGGGCCGCGAGGGGCTCCCCGGTGCCGAGCGCGTCCAGCATGTCCTGCGGCAGTTTCACGAAGGCCGTGGCGTCGGAGTCGTACTCGCCGCCGTGCGGCACCGGCTCCCAGCCCCAGCTGGGGCCCGTGGACCCCGTGTTCTCGTTCTCACTCATGAGCTCAGTGCCCTCCCCAGGGCCCTCCGTGCCAGCACGGCCACCGTCCGCCGCAAATGCAGTACTGCGGGAGCCACCGGCTCCCCCTGGTCGGGCACGCAGGCCGCCGCGACGTACTCGCCGAAGGCTTCGAGCGCCTCGGGGGCCAGACTGCGGTCCCCGTCCCAGTCGATCAACGAAGCAACCCACTGCTCGGCTTCCAGCGGCCGCAGCGGCATCGGGGCGACCGCGCCGATCGCGCAGCGCACACCCCGGCGCGCGGGGTCCAGTACGAGCCCCACGGACGCCGTCGCGCGCCCCGGTCCCGTACGCCCCGTGGCCTTGAGGAACACCTGCGGCGCGTGCAGCAACGGCACGCGCACGAAGCCGATCAGCTCTCCGGGGCGGAGCATCTCCCGGCCGGCGAGCAGGTGCGAGACCGGGATCTCGCGCCGCGATCCGCCGGGCCCCACGATGACGAGCACGGCCTCCAGCGCGGCCAGCACGGGGAGCGCGTCACCCGTCGGCGCGGCCGTGGCGATGTTGCCGCCGAGCGTGCCGGCGTTGCGGATCTGCGGCGGGCCCGCGGCGCGCGCGGCGGCGGCCAGGGCCGGGATGAGGGCGGCGAAGTCCGGCCGGCCCATGCGCGCGTGCGTGAGGCCGGCGCCGAGGAGCGCGTGGCCGTCCTGGTACTGCCAGCCGCGGATCTCGTTGATCCGGCCGAGGCCCACGAGGGCGGCGGGGCGCAGGAGTCCCGCGTTGACGGCGGCCATGAGGTCGGTGCCGCCCGCCACGGGGACGGCGGCGGGCATGGCCGCGAGCGCCGCCACGGCCTCGTCGAGCGAGGCCGGCAGCGTCACGGACTGATCCGCGTTCCCCGCCCGCGGGTCGCTGCGGGGCCCCTGGGACGAGTCCCGTGCCTGCGGTGCGTGCGGTGCGTGCGTGGTCAACCCAGCTGCCCCTTCCCGATGTCCCGGTCCCGGCGCTCACGCCTGTCCGCCGTACGGTACGTGCTCACCGCCGGGACGTGGCAACTCTGGCACATCTTCCGGAGCACCGGACGCGAGGGTCCACCGCCCGCGCACCACCGGCGCACCACCCCCGCAAGACCCCGCGTACGGCCCCCCGCACGGCCCCCGCACCTGCCGCGCGATCGCCCCGTGATCCGGCCGCGACCGGGCCGTGATCCGGTCTCGCTCCGGCCTCGATCCGGCTTCGATCCCGCGCCGGCGGCGCCGCGTTCCCGTCCCGGCGCCGCCGCCCGGTCCCCATCCGCGCGCGGGGGGCTCGCGCTCACCCCGCAGGGGGCTCGTCACACGTTCGGGGGCGCTCCCTCGATCGGGCGGCCGAGCACCCCGGGCCTGCGCTGCCACGGCAACGGGCCGCCGGGCGGCCGGTAGTCGACCCCGAGGGCGTCCAGGCGGCGGTAGTGCGCCGTCATCCGCGCCTCGAAGTCCGCGTGGTCCCGTTCCCCGGGCAGCGGCAGCCGGGACCACACCACCTCGGCGAAGGCCGCGAGGCGCGGGAACACCTGGTAGTCGACGCGGCTCTGGTCCTCCATCACCTCGGTCCACACGTTGGCCTGCGCGCCCAGCACGTGGGCGGCGGCCTCTTCGGACAACTTCGGCGGTACCGGCTCGAACCGGTACACATCCTCCAATGTCCGTACGTAGCCGATGGGCATCGGCTCGTCCTCGCCGTCCGCCTGACGGTGATCCAGGTACACCTGCTGCTCGGGACACATCACCACGTCGTGGCCGGCCTCCGCGGCGGCGATGCCGCCCGCGTAGCCGCGCCAGGAGGACACGGCCGCTCCGGGGGCCAGTCCGCCCTCCAGGATCTCGTCCCAGCCGATGAGCCGGCGGCCGCGCTCCGCGAGCCAGCCGTCGAAGTGCCGGATGAACCAGGACTGCAGACCGTCCTCGCCGTCGACCCCCAGCTCGGCGATCCGCGCCTGCGCTACCCCGGAGGCCTTCCACTGCGCCTTGGGGCACTCGTCCCCGCCCACGTGGACGAAGGGCGAGACCTCCGCCGGGAACACCTCCAGCAGCTCTTCGAAGACCCCCTCGTAGAACCGCAGGACCGCCTCGGTGGGCGCGAGCACGTTCTCGTTGATGCCCCAGTCGTCCCACACCTCCAGCGCCGCCGTGTCCACCACGTCGGTGTTCCCCAGCTCCGGGTACGCGGCGATCGCGGCCTGCGAGTGCCCCGGCACGTCGATCTCCGGCACCACCCGGACGTGCCGCTCGGCCGCGTACGCGACGATCTCGCGCAGGTCGTCCTGGGTGTAGAAGCCGCCGTGCGGGGTCTCGTTCCACAGCGGGGAGGCCCGGTGGCCCCACCGGCTGCGGGAGCGCCAGGCGCCGACCTCGGTGAGCCGCGGGTAGCGCTTGATCTCGACCCGCCAGCCCTGGTCGTCCGTCAGGTGCAGGTGCAGCACGTTGAGCTTGTGGGCGGCGAGCAGGTCGACGTACCGCAGCACCGCGTCCTTGGGCAGGAAGTGCCGGGCCACGTCGAGCATCAGCCCGCGCCAGCCGAAGCGGGGGCCGTCGGCGATGCCGATGTACGGCAGGCTCCAGGTCCGGCCGGGCAGCGGGGCCTTTCGGTAGGCGTCGGGACCCAGGAGCTGACGCAGCGTCTGGGCGCCCCAGAACAGCCCGGCCGCGCTCGCGCCGGTCAGCTCCACGCCGTCGGCGCCGACGGTGATCCCGTACGACTCCGGCCCGAGTTCACCGGCACCTTCGGGGTCGATCCGCAGCCGTACGTCGGCTCGCGCGCCGGCCGCGGCCGGCGGCAGGCTCCAGCCGGTGGCGGACCCCAGCTCCCGGCGCAGCCACCGGGCGACGCCCTCGGTGCCCGGCCCGGCGTCCAGCACCGGCTCGGGCCCCAGGACGAGGCGGCGGCCGTCCCCGTCCGGAACCGCGACCTGGGGTACGGGGATCAGGTCCATGCGTCAGCCCTTCACAGCAGCCAGCCTGTTGCACAGTGCGCAACGCCCGTTCCACACCGTGCTCGTCGCGGCCGACCCTAGCCCGCCCCGAGGGCACGGAAAAGGCCCCAGGTGCGCAAAACCGCGCACCTGGGGCCTTCGTCCCGTTTCAGGAGGGCCGGAGGACTACTTCCCGTCCTTGCCGCCCTTGTCCTTGTCCCCGCCGGGGCCCATGGACTCGTAGATCTCCTTGCACATGGGGCAGACCGGGTACTTCTTCGGGTCCCGGCCCGGCACCCAGACCTTGCCGCAGAGCGCGACGACGGGGGTGCCCCCGAGCGCGCTCTCCATGATCTTGTCCTTCTGGACGTAGTGGGCGAAGCGCTCGTGGTCGCCGTCGCCGTGGGACACCTGCGGCGTCGGCTCTACGAGGGTCCCCGTACCAGTCCCGCGATCGGGCTCAAGAGTGCTCATGACTGCCAGGGTACCGAGTCCCTCGCGCGCGAGGGATCCGCACCGGCCGCACCGGCCGGCCCGGCCCCGGGCTCAGTTCAGCGACGGGTCGTCCGCGTACGTGGCCACCATCGCCAGCTCGCTGCGCTGGCGCCGCAGCACGGCGCGCCACAGCCGCTGCGGATCCGGGAAGGAGACGTCGCCCGGCTCGGAGTCGACGACGTACCAGGCGCCCACGCCCAGTTCCTCCTCCAGCTGCCCCGGTCCCCAGCCGGAGTACCCGGCGAAGATGCGCAGGCCCCCCAGGGCCGCCGCGAGGAGTTCGGGCGGGGCCTCCAGGTCCACCAGGCCGATCGCCCCGTGCACCCGGCGCCAGCCGAGCGGCCCCTCCTCGCCAGGGATGACCGCCAGCCCCAGCGCGGAGTCCAGCGCGACCGGACCTCCCTGGAAGACCACTCCGGGGTCCTTGGCCAGCGGAGCCCAGGGCAGCAGGACGTCACCGACGCCCACCGGGGTGGGCCGATTGAGGACAACGCCGAGCGAGCCCTGCTCGTCGTGGTCGAGCAGCAGCACCACCGCGCGGTCGAAATTCGGGTCCGCGAGGGCGGGGGTGGCCACGAGCAGCCGCCCTGTGAGGGAGGACACCTCGGTCATGGCGCCATGATCTCGCACATTCGCCCGTGAGGGGGAGTGGGCGGCACATCCGGACCGTACGCAGCTCAGGGCGCACCGCGGCAGTTCGGGGCGCGCACGGCCGTCCGGCCGGACTCCAGCCGGAAGGAGACGCTCCGCCACCTGGCGGGCACCCAGGGTGTTGTGCCGAATTCATGACAGTCCTACGGCCCCGTCAGCCTTACGAACAGGGGGGTCATGCCCCTTACCCTTTTCACTGGCCCCCTGCCCACCCCTCTCCGGAACGCGAGATTCATGACCGGCATCAGTGACGATGTACTGCTTGTCCACGGCGGAACTCCGCTCGAGGGCGAGATCCGTGTCCGCGGCGCGAAGAACCTCGTACCCAAGGCGATGGTCGCGGCCCTGCTGGGCAGTGAGCCCAGTCGGCTGCGCAACGTTCCGGACATCCGGGACGTCCGGGTCGTGCGCGGGCTGCTCCAGCTGCACGGGGTGACCGTCCGCCCCGGTGACGAACCGGGCGAGCTGGTGCTCGACCCCTCGCACGTCGAGAGCGCGAACGTCGCCGACATCGACGCCCACGCGGGCTCCTCGCGCATCCCGATCCTGTTCTGCGGTCCGCTGCTGCACCGCCTCGGCCACGCCTTCATCCCCGGCCTCGGCGGCTGCGACATCGGCGGCCGGCCGATCGACTTCCACTTCGAGGTGCTCCGCCAGTTCGGCGCGACCATCGAGAAGCGCGAGGGCGGCCAGTACCTGGAGGCCCCTCAGCGCCTTCGCGGCTGCAAGATCCGCCTGCCCTACCCGTCGGTCGGCTCGACCGAGCAGGTGCTGCTGACGGCCGTCCTGGCCGAGGGCGTCACCGAGCTCAGCAACGCCGCCGTCGAACCGGAGATCGAAGACCTCATCTGCGTCCTGCAGAAGATGGGCGCGATCATCTCCATGGACACCGACCGGACCATCCGGATCACCGGTGTCGACCGCCTCGGCGGCTACAACCACAAGGCGCTCCCGGACCGGCTGGAGGCCGCCTCCTGGGCGTCCGCCGCGCTGGCCACCGGCGGCAACATCTACGTGCGCGGCGCGCAGCAGCGTTCGATGATGACCTTCCTGAACACCTTCCGCCGGGTCGGCGGGGCGTTCGAGATCGACGACGACGGCATCCGCTTCTGGCACCCGGGCGGCCCGCTCAAGGCCATCGCACTGGAGACCGACGTCCACCCGGGCTTCCAGACCGACTGGCAGCAGCCGCTGGTCGTGGCGCTGACCCAGGCCACCGGCCTCTCGATCGTCCACGAGACGGTCTACGAGTCCCGCCTGGGCTTCACCTCCGCGCTCAACCAGATGGGTGCGCACATCCAGCTCTACCGGGAGTGCCTGGGCGGCAGCGCCTGCCGCTTCGGCCAGCGCAACTTCCTGCACTCGGCCGTCGTCTCGGGGCCCACCAAGCTCCAGGGCGCCGACCTGGTCATCCCCGACCTGCGCGGCGGGTTCTCGTACCTGATCGCGGCGCTCGCCGCCGAGGGCACCTCGCGGGTGCACGGGATCGACCTGATCAACCGGGGCTACGAGAACTTCATGGAGAAGCTCGTGGAACTGGGCGCCAAGGTCGAGCTCCCGGGCGGCGACCTCGTCTGACCGGCGTTCCGGTCCGCCGGCCCGCCGTAGATCCACACAGACCGACTCAGAACGCCCCCACAGGCCCCGTACAGGGCCTGTGGGGGCGTTCTGGCTCCCGGGGGCCACTCGCGGCCCCGGAAGCGCCGAGAGGCGGCCACCCGGTGCCGGGTGGCCGCCTCTGTGCTTGTCGAAGTACTTACGTACTCCTGCCGTCCCGGGGACCTGTGCGGCCCTCGGCACAAGGGCGGACTACTTGCCCTTGGCGGCTTCCTTGAGCTTGGAGCCCGCGGAGACCTTCACGCTGTAGCCGGCCGGGATCTGGATGGGGTCGCCGGTCTGCGGGTTGCGCGCGGTGCGAGCGGCACGGTGGGTGCGCTCGAAGGTCAGGAAGCCGGGGATGGTGACCTTCTCGTCGCCCTTGGCGACAATCTCGCCGACGGTCTCGGCGAGCGCGGCCAGAACGGCGTCGGCGTCCTTGCGGGTCACCTCGGCGCGCTCGGACAGAGCGGCCACCAGCTCACTGCGGTTCATGTTGTACTCCCGTGTTCAACGTGCCTTAGAGGCGTGAGATCGAAGCCGATGCTGCCAGGGCCCTAGGACAGTCCCCGGACCCGGGTCTGACGTCAGACCCTCTCGCCCGGTTACGCATCCTGCCCCCACCACCGGCGGGAAAGCCAATCCGGCACCCGCCGGGGTCACACGAAAAGCGCCACAGTCACGCCGCGGTGACGCTCCGTCCGCACCGGAAGGCGTCCGGAGGGTCTCCGGGTGACGTCCGTCAGATGCGGACCGCGGGCCACGCGGGCATCGCCGCAACCCTATGGGCGGCCCGGGGGGCCCGCATCCCGCGACGCGCCGGGGATCAGACAGAGGTGGGCGCCGTCACAGCCGTGGAGGCGGCCTTGCGGACGGCTCCGGCGACCGCGCCGGCGACCTTGTCGTTGAAGACCGACGGGATGATGTAGTTCGCGTTCAGCTCGTCCTCGCCGACCACGTCGGCCAGGGCGCTCGCGGCGGCCAGCATCATGTCGGTGTTCACGGTGCGGGACTGGGCGTCCAGCAGGCCGCGGAAGACGCCCGGGAAGACCAGCACGTTGTTGATCTGGTTCGGGAAGTCGGAACGGCCGGTGGCCACGACGGCGGCGGTCTGGCGGGCGATCGCCGGGTCCACCTCGGGGTCCGGGTTCGCGAGCGCGAACACGATCGCGCCTTCCGCCATGGCGGCCACGTCATCGCCGGACAGGACGTTGGGGGCCGAGACGCCGATGAACACGTCGGCGCCGACCACGGCCTCCTTCAGGGTGCCCGTGTAGCCCTCGGGGTTGGTGTTGTCGGCGATCCAGCGCAGCGGCGAGTCGGCGGCCGCGTCGACGAGGTCGGGGCGGTCCGCGTGCACGACGCCGTGGATGTCGGCGCTGACGGCGTTCTTGACGCCCGCGGCGAGGAGCAGCTTGAGGATGGCGGTACCGGCGGCGCCGGCGCCCGACATGACCACCTTGACGTCGCCAACGGCCTTGCCCACCACGCGCAGTGCGTTGGTGAGGGCGGCGAGGACCACGATGGCGGTGCCGTGCTGGTCGTCGTGGAAGACGGGGATGTCGAGGGCCTCGCGCAGCCGGGCTTCGATCTCGAAGCAGCGCGGCGCGGAGATGTCCTCCAGGTTGATGCCCGCGAAGCCCGGGGCGATCGCCTTGACGATGGCGACGATCTCGTCGGAGTCCTGGGTGTCGAGGCAGATCGGCCAGGCGTCGATGCCGGCGAAGCGCTTGAAGAGGGCCGCCTTGCCCTCCATGACGGGCAGCGCGGCCATCGGGCCGATGTTGCCGAGGCCCAGCACGGCGCTGCCGTCCGTCACGACTGCGACGGAGTTGCGCTTGATGGTCAGGCGGCGGGCGTCCTCGGGGTTCTCGGCGATCGCCATGCACACGCGGGCCACGCCCGGGGTGTAGATCATCGAGAGGTCGTCTCGGTTGCGGATGGGGTGCTTCGACTGCATCTCGATCTTGCCGCCGAGGTGCATCAGGAAGGTGCGGTCGGAGACCTTGCCGAGGCTGACGCCCTCGATCCCGCGGAGCTTCTCGACGATCTCGTCGGCGTGCGCGGTGGACGTCGCCGCGATGGTCACGTCGATGCGGAGCTTCTCGTGACCGGATGCGGTCACGTCGAGGCCGGTGACCGAGCCACCGGAGGACTCCACGGCGGTGGTGAGCTGGGAGACCGCGGTTCCGCTCGCGGGCACTTCCAGGCGGACCGTCATCGAGTACGAGACGCTGGGCGCCGTTGCCATGGCCGTGTTCCTCTTCTGTCCCTGGTTCTTTTTTACACAGGGCCCAGCTCTGCTCCGGCCGAAACGTGGCAGGTGCGGCAGGACCTGTTGTCCGATCGTCCCACCTACCAGCCGGTACAAGGTAACCAGCTACAAATTTCGGAAGAACTCTTCCACCATACGAGATAAGTGGCCCCTGGGGAATGGGTGGCCCATACAAAAAAGGTCCGCGCCCCCACTGAGTGGAGGACGCGGACCTGGTACTTCCTACGTCTGTGACACCGACCCGCCATGCTCGCCTCGCGGCAAGTGGTCGCTCTAGGCGACTAAGGTTGGGCCCGGGGGCTTGGATCGAGTCGGTGCCGTAACCCAGGCTAACAAAGGTTCGCGCGAAGTGATCCCCCCACCGGCGACCGGTTGCGGGACCACGCCCTTGGCCGCCGACCAACCGGCCGTACGCCCTGTGCAGGGCCTACGGCTGCAGCAGCGCCGCGACCCCCTCGGCGTCCGGGGCGTCCCGGTCGGTGGAGATGACCGTCAGCTGCTGGGTGGCGCGGGTCAGGGCCACGTAGAGCACCCGCAGGCCCGCCGGGGACTCGTCCGCGATCTCCGCCGGGGAGACGACCACCGTGGCGTCGTACTCCAGGCCCTTCGCCTCCAGGCTGCCCAGGGCGACCGCCCGCTCCCCCAGGTCCGCGAGCCAGCCCGCGGCCTCCGCGCGCCGGTCCATGGCCACGACCACGCCGACCGTGCCGTCCACCTGCTCCAGCAGCCGCCGGGTCTCCTCCACGACGGTGGAGCGCAGGTCGCCTTCACCGGGCACCGCCGTGAAGCGCGGCTGCAGGCCCGTGGAGCGCACGGCCGTCGGCGGCTCCGTGCCCGGCGCCGCCAGCTTCAGCACCCGCGAGGCGACCTCCGCGACCTCGGCAGGGTTGCGGTAGTTCACCGTCAGGGTGAACTTGCGCCGCGGCCGCGTGCCCAGCGCCTCGTCGCGCGCGGCGGCCGCCTCCTGCGGATCGGTCCACGAGGACTGCGCCGGGTCGCCGACCACCGTCCACGTGCCGCCCCGGCCGCGCCGGCCGACCATCCGCCACTGCATCGGCGTCAGGTCCTGCGCCTCGTCGACGATGACGTGCGCGTACTCGGTGCGCTCCGCCGCGAGCCGCTCGGCCCGCTCCCACTGGGTCTCCTCGCGGGTGGGCATCAGCTCCTCCAGCCCGCTCAGCTGGTCCAGCGGGTTCAGCTCCCGCTTCCGCTTGGGCCGCGCGGGTGCGCCCAGCAGCTGCTGGAGCTCGTCCAGCAGCGCCACGTCGTGCACCGACAGGGCGCCCTTGCCGTCCGGGCCCACCCGGCGCAGGGAGCGTGCGACCTGCCGGGTCTCGCGCGGGTTCAGGTCCCGGCGCGACCAGCGCGCCAGGCGCCGCTCGTCCGCCATGGAGGCCAGCACCCCGCGCGGGGTCAGCTCGGGCCACCAGGCGTTCAGGAAGTCGATGAACGCGTCCTCCGTCGAGATGTCCTCGTCGAAGGCGGAGCGCAGCTCGGCGGCGAGCTCCGGGTCGCTGTGCCGGCCGGCCCCGCCGGACTTCGAGTACAGCGCGTCCAGCAGGAGCTTGCGGGCGCGCGGGCGCAGCAGGTTGACCGGGGCCGTGCCGGACAGGACGTTCTGCCGGATCCGGTCGAGGTCGGGGGCCTCCAGCTCCTGGCGGCGCCCGAAGGCCACCACGCGCAGCCGGTCGGGGGCGGGGGCACCGCCGGGACCGCCGAACTCCAGGGCTCCGCGTACGGCCTTGCGCAGCACCTTCAGCATCCGGGACGAGCCCTTGATGCGTGCGGTGGACGGGTCGTCGTACGTGGTCGCCTCGGCCCCGTCGACCAGCGAGCCGAGCGCCCGGATGGCGACCTGGCCCTCCTCGCCGAGGGAGGGCAGGACGCCCTCGGTGTAGGCGACCAGGAGCGGGGTCGGGGAGACGATCAGGATGCCGCCGGAGTAGCGCCGCCGGTCCTGGTAGAGCAGGTAGGCGGCGCGGTGCAGGGCGACGGCGGTCTTGCCGGTGCCCGGTCCGCCCGCGACCTCGGCGACCGAGGCGGCGGGCGCCCGGATGACGAGGTCCTGCTCGGCCTGGATGGAGGAGACGATGTCGCGCATCGAGTGGGTACGGGCCCGGCCGAGGGCGGCCATCAGGGCGCCGTCGCCGATGACGGGCAGCTCGTCCCCGTCGAGGAAGGCGGTGACCTCGGGGCGCATCAGGTCGTCCTCGACGCCGAGCACCTTGCGCCCCTTGGAGCGGATGACCCGGCGGCGCACGACGCGGCCGGGCTCCTTGGGGGTGGAGCGGTAGAACGGCGCGGCCGCGGGGGCGCGCCAGTCGATGACGAGCGGCGCGTAGTCGGAGTCGAGGACCCCGATGCGGCCGATGTGGAGCGTCTCGGCGATGTCGGCCGTGAGGTCGGTGCGGATCGCGTCGTCGGCGGGCTCGACGGAGGTGAAGGCGCCGTCGGGGCCCCGCTCCCCGTCCTTGCCGAGGACCAGGTCGATGCGGCCGAACAGGAAGTCCTCGAACTCGTTGTTGAGACGGTTGAGGTGGATCCCGGCGCGGAACACCTGCGCGTCCCGTTCCGCGAGGGCGCCGGGCGTGCCGACCTGGCCACGCTTGGCGGCGTCGTTCATCAGGAACTCCGCCTCGTGGATCTTCTCCTCAAGGCGTCGGTACACGTGATCGAGATGCGTCTGCTCGACCGCGATCTCCCGATCGCGGACGGAATCCGCCGTGCTGTCGACAGCGGCATTCTGCGCGGCCACCAAGGCCCCTTTCTGACGTGCATGGGCAGCCGTCAACCGTACGCCAAGGGGCCCTCCCGCGCACGCCCCTTCCGGGACGGCTCGCGGATCAGGACGAAGATCACGCCCCGCGGTGGCCGCGGGCCGGGTCAGCCGGGGCGGGATTCGAGGACGCGCCGCCGGTGCCGGGCCACCCGCTCGCGGTTGCCGCAGAGCTCGCTGGAGCACCAGCGGCGGCGGTGTCCGCGCGAGGTGTCGAGGTAGACGCGGGCGCAGCCGTCGCCCTCGCAGGCCCGCAGCAGGTCCCGTTCGCCGGGGTCGGTGAGCAGTTCGACGGCGTCCCGGGCCACGGCGGCGAGCAGCCCGGCGCATTCGACGCCGCCGCACAACTCCCGTACGAGGTGACCTTCTTGGTCCTGCACTGCACACAGTCCCGGGGGTGGACCGGCGGCCGCCGCGTTGACCCGGGCCAGCGCGGGCCCGGGCGGCGCGGCTCCGGCCAGCTCGGCCCGTACGAGGCTCTCGACGTCGGCGCGCAGCACCCGGAAGGCGTGCACCCAGTCGTCCCCGACCCGGGTGAGCGGCGTCCGGTCGGGCACCAGCCCGGCTCCGGTGAGCCACAGGCACAGCCCGTCGCCGTCACGGATGCCCTCGGTCTTCGCGAGAGGCGCAAAAGTAGCCACCAGGTCCAGGCAGACCCGCCCGGAGTCGAACCACATGCCCGTCACCGCCTCCCTCTCGGGGCGTGCCCCCAGAGTGCCCGTCTCCGGGGCCGGCGGCTAGAGGGCGCGCAGCTGGGCGTGCACTTACAGGACGGGCGGGTCGTCGTTCAGCAGCCGCTGGAAGAGCCGGTGGTCCTGCCACTCCCCGCCGACGTGCAGGTAGCGGGGCGCGAGCCCGTACTGCTCGAAGCCCGCCTTCGCCAGCACCCGCTGCGAGGCCAGGTTCCCGACCCTGGTGCCCGCCTCGACCCGGTGCAGCCCGACCTCGTCACGGGCGATCCGGCAGAGCTCCTCCAGCGCGGCGGTGGCCACCCCCTTGCCGGCCCAGGCCTGGTCCACCCAGTAGCCGATGGCGGCGCTGCGCAGCGCCCCGAGGACGATGGTGTTCAGGGTGATGGCCCCGATCGGCACCCCGCCGCCGAGCAGCACGTACGGCCGTACCCGTCCGCCGTCCCGGTCCGCGAGCAGCCCCTCGATCCGCTCCAGCTGCCCGGCCGCGGTGTAGAACCCCTCGTCCCGCACGGGCTCGTAGGGGGCCATGTACGCCCGGTTCCGGTCCAGCACTTCGGCGAGCCCGGCGGCGTCCGCCTCCCGGATCTCCCTCATCTCCACACCGTCAACGATCATCCGGGCACGCTAACGGACGGCCCGGGCCGCGGCCAGGCCGGTGCTCGTCAGTCGTCCCCGTACTTCGTTTCGGCGGCAGCGTCCAAGGACAGCCGGTAGCCGCGCTTGACGACGGTCTGGATGAGGTTGGGGGCGCCCAGGGCCACGCGCAGGCGGGCCATCGCCGTTTCCACCGCGTGCTCGTCGCGGCCCGCGCCCGGGAGGGTGCGCAGGAGTTCGGAGCGGGCCACGACCCAGCCCGGGCGCCGGGACAGGGCCCTGAGCAGGGCCATGCCCGCCGGCGGTACGGGGCGCAGCTCGCTGTCGAGGAGGACCGCGTGGCCGCGCAGCTCCAGCCGGTGTCCGGCCACCGGGAGCACGCGGGCCCGGCCCGGGAGTTCCTGGCACAGGAGCTGCACGAGGGGTCCGAGCCGGAAGCGCTCGGGCTGCACCGTGGGCACGCCCTCCGCCTGCAGGGGCAGGGCCGTCACCGGGCCCACGCACGCCGACAGCACCGACCCGCCGGTCAGCGCCGCGAGCACGGGTTCCCGTACGCCCCGCTCCGCGGCCCGCGTCAGCAGGGAGGCCGCCGCCGGTGCGGAGGTGAAGCTCACCGCGTCCACCGCGCCCGCGGCCACCGCGTCGAGCAGCCGGTCCAGCGGCCCGAGGTCCTCCGGCGGCATCCACCGGTAGACGGGTACGCCGACCACCTCGGCCCCGCCCGCCCGCAGGGCCTCGATGAACCCGGGCAGCGGCTCCCCGTGCAGCTGGAGGGCGATGCGCCGGCCGGCCACCCCGGCCGTGAGCAGCCGGTCCAGTACCTCGGCGAGGGACTCGGAGCGCGGGGACCAGGTCTCCACGAGCCCGGCGGCCCGGATCGCCCCCTTCACCTTCGGTCCGCGCGCCAGCAGTTCGGTCTCCCGCAGCCGCCCGAGCAGGTCCTCGCCGAGCCCCCACCCGTCGGCGGCCTCGATCCAGCCGCGGAAGCCGATGGCGGTGGTCGCCACCACCACGTCGGGCGCGCAGCCGATCAGCTCCTTCGTGGCGGACAGCAGTTCGGCGTCGTCGGCGAGCGGCACGATCCGCAGGGCGGGTGCGTGCAGCACGGTGGCTCCGCGGCGGCGCAGCAGGGCGATGAGCTCGTCGGCCCGCCGGGCGGCGGTGACCCCGACGGTGAATCCGGCGAGCGGGCCGGCCGGCGGACCGGTGGGGGTGTCGTGGTCGTGCATGGTGACCTGCCTCGCGCAGTGGTCGGGTCCGGTGTCGGGGTCCGATATCGGGGTCCGGTGTCGCGGTCACCCGCATGCGTGACGTTCGCGTGAACCGAGCCTGCCCTGGGGGCGTATCAGGCTCGGTTCACGCGTATTTCGGTGCCGTTAACCGACGTGTGCTCGTCGTTACACCGAGGTGAGCTGCGGCTTCGCCTCCGCACCGGCCGTGGGGATCATCACCTGGGCGGGCCGGCGAAGGTATACCGCCCAGGTGACGGCGCAGCACACCGCGTAGAAGCCGAGGAAGGTCACGAAGGCCGCCGTGCCCGAGCCGGAGCTGAGGAACGCCTCCCGGAAGACCAGGTTGATGCCGAGTCCGCCGAGCGCGCCGACCGCGCCGATGAGTCCCATGGAGGCGCCGGACAGCCGCCGCCCGTACGCGGCCGCGTCCTCGCCGCTCATCCCGCGGGCCAGCGCCTTCGCCTGGAAGATGCCGGGGATCATCTTGTAGGTGGAGCCGTTGCCGAGCCCGCTGAGGACGAACAGCCCCACGAAGCCGACCAGGAACACCGGCAGGGATTCCCGTACGGAGGCCAGGATCACCACTCCGGTCGCCGCGGCCATCGCCACGAAGGTGCCCAGGGTGATCCGCGCGCCGCCGAAGCGGTCCGCGAGGGCTCCGCCGACGGGCCGGATCAGCGAGCCGAGCAGCGGTCCGATGAAGGTGAGCGAGGCCGCCTGGAGCGGGGTGCGGCCGAACTGCGTCTGGAGCACCAGGCCGAAGGCGAAGCTGTAGCCGATGAAGGAGCCGAAGGTGCCGATGTACAGGAACGACATGATCCAGGTGTGCCCGTCGCGGACCGCTTCCCGTACGGCTCCGGTGTCGTTGCGGACGGGCGCCAGGTTGTCCATCCGCAGCGCGGCGAGCGCCGCCGCGATCACGATGAGCGGGATGTAGGCGCCGAGCAGCAGCCGGGGGTGCCCGGCCCCGGCCGTGCCGATGACCAGCAGGGCGACGAGCTGGACGACGGGGACGCCGATGTTGCCGCCGCCCGCGTTGAGGCCGAGTGCCCAGCCCTTCTTGCGCAGCGGGAAGAAGGCGTTGATGTTCGTCATCGAGGAGGCGAAGTTGCCGCCGCCGACCCCGGTCAGCGCGGCCACCAGCAGGAAGGTGGTGTACGAGGTCCCGGGCTCCATCACCAGCCAGGCGGCGACCGTCGGGGCGAGCAGCAGCAGGGCGCTGACGACCGTCCAGTTGCGGCCGCCGAAGCGGGCCACGGCGAAGGTGTAGGGCACGCGGACCAGGGCGCCGACGCAGGTGGCGGTGGCGATGAGGAAGAACTTCCCGGCGGGGTCGATCCCGTACTTCGGGCCCATGAAGAGCACCATCACCGACCACAGGGACCAGATCGAGAACCCGATGTGCTCGGAGAGCACGGAGTAGATCAGGTTCCGGCGGGCGGTCTTCTCACCCGTTTCCCGCCAGAAGGTCTCGTCCTCGGGGTCCCACCGCTCGATCCAGCGGCCACCCTTGCGCGGTGCGGTCGTACTGGTCATCACACGCCTCCACAGCTGCTGCGATCACGTCGCGCTCGTCGCGCCCGTCGGCCTCGCCGGCCTTTCGGCCTTTCGGGCTCGTCGCGTCTCGTCCGTGGTGACGACCGTAGGAACGGCTCGTTTCGGCCCCGGTCCCCGCCGGATGACCGTCGGGAAACCTTGCACTCACCCGCCGCCCGGGTCGGGTGTGAGCGCGGGCAGCCAGCTGTCCGGGGGCACCTCCAGCCAGCCGTGCCCCGCCCCGAGCTCCGCGGCGGCGCGGCGCAGCGCGTCCAGCCCGGGATGACTCGATCCCTTCCGCCACACCATGGACAGCGGCGACAGCGGCACCGGGGCGGTCAGCGGCCGCTTGACGCAGCCGGGCATGTCGACGAAGCCCACCGTGGCGAGGACGGGGCAGCCCGTTTTGGCCATGACCCGGCGGAACTCCTCCTTGCCCACCGCCACCGGCGCGGGCGGCGCGGACGCGATGCCCCGGCCGGCGAACAGCTCGCGCGCCAGCCCGGTCCATTCCAGGGTCCGCGGGTTCCCGGCCCCGGTGTACACCGTCTCGCCGCGCAGCGCGTCCAGCGGTACGGCGTCCAGCGCGGCCAGCGCGTGCCCCTCGGGCAGCAGCACGGCGAGGGGCTCGTACCGTACGGGCGTCCGCGCGAGGCGGGACCGCAGCGCCGGGTCGAGGCCGTCGGCGTACCCGAAGGAGACGTCGAGGCGGCCCGCCGCGATCTCGGCGGCGGCGTGGGTGAGCCCGGACTCGAAGCGGGCCATCAGCTCGCAGTCGGGGGCCAGTTCGCGGGCCCGGTCCAGGACGGTGCGGGCGGTCCCGGGGCCGTCGGTGTTGAGGTCGACGAGCAGCGGCCGGGGCCCCGCTCCGGCGGTGAACGCCCCGGCCAGCTCCTCGTGGGCCCGCAGCACGCCCCGGGCCAGGGGCAGCAGCCGCTCCCCGTCCGGGGTCAGCTCCACGGCGCGGGTGGTACGGACGAACAGGGGCGCGCCCAGGGTCTGTTCGAGCCGGCGCACGTCCCGGCTGAGGGCCTGCTGGGCCACGTAGAGCCGGGCGGCGGCACGGGTGAAGTGCAGCTCCTCGGCCACGGCGAGGAAGGCGCGCAGCAGGCGGGGTTCCACGTCTCGGGGCGTCACCTGCGGAGACTAACAACAGGAAGCGGTGAATGGCCCCCGAACAGGTGTTGGACCGCGGACGGGCCCCGGCCCGAGCCTTGACCCATGCCCACCACGTCCACACCGTCCGCCGCGTCCGCACCGTCCGCCGCGGCCACCGCGTCCGCCCCTCTCATGGCCGTCACCGGCACCACGCTGGTGCTCGCCGCCGCCCCTGCGCGGCAGCAGCACCCGGCCCGCGCGGCGCGGCCGGCCCGCGCCCCGGGCCCGTACCGCCGGCTCTTCGCGCTGCCCGGTACGCGCGGCTTCACCACCGGGAACCTCATCGCCCGGCTCCCCATGGGCATGTTCGGGATCAGCGCCGTCATGATGATCGCGGGCCAGCGCGGCTCGTACGCCCTCGCCGGCGGGGTCGTCGCGGCCGGTCTGGCGGCCACCGCGGTCGTGGCCCCCTGGACGGCCCGGCTGGTCGACCGGCACGGGCAGGCCCGCGTCGCCGTACCCGCCACCCTGGTCGCCGTGCTCGGCTCGCTCTCGCTCGTCGCGTGCGTCCGCACCGAGGCCCCCGCCTGGACCCTCTTCGCCTCCTACGCCGCCACCGCGACCACCCCCAACATCGGCGGCATGTCCCGCGCCCGCTGGACGCACCTGCTGAAGGGCGACCCCGCGGCGCACCACACCGCGATGTCCTTCGAACAGGCCGCGGACGAGCTGGCGTTCATGCTCGGGCCGGTGGTCGCCGCGTTCCTCTGCACCACCGTCTTCCCGGAAGCGGGCACGCTCGCCGGCGCCGCGCTGCTCCTGACCGGGATGCTGGTCTTCACGGCCCACCGCGCCACGGAGCCCCCGGCGGCGGCGCCGGTCCGCGGCAGGTCCCCGCTGCGGGCCCTGGGACGCCTCCTCCCCCTCTTCTTCGTCCTGGGCACGATGTTCGGCTCGCTGGAGATCACCTCCGTCGCCCACCTCGGCGGCCACGGCCTCGGCGCACTCTCGGGCCCGGTCATCGCCCTGCAGGCGGCGGGCTCCTGCCTGGCCGGCCTGCTCTACGGCACCCTGCGCCCGCGCGGGCTGCCGGCCTGCCTGGCCGTCCTGGCCGCGGCGATGGCACTGCCCTGGGCCGCGGCGGCCACCGGCTCGGTCCCGGCCCTCGCGGCGGCCCTGCTCGCGGCCGGCATGGCCACGGCCCCGGTCATGGTCACCGCGATGTCCCGGATCCACGCCGTGATCCCGCCGGGCCGGCTCAACGAAGGGATGACCCTGGCCGTCACCGCGATCTTCGCCGGCATCGCGGCGGGCTCCGCGACGGCGGGCTCGGCGATCGACCGCTGGGGCACGACGGCCCCGTACGCCCTGCCCGCGGCGGCGGCACTGCTGGCGCTCCTCGTGGGTGCGTCACGGGCCGTCACCCGCACCCGGTGACGGCACGGCAGCGGGCAGCGGGAGCCCCGAGCGGGCAGCCGCCGGCTACGCCCGGGCACGACGAAGGCCCCGCAGCCTGACGGCCGCGGGGCCTTCACCCAACATGGGGGTTGTGGAGATGGCGGGAATCGAACCCGCGTCCAACGGTGCAGAAGTAGGGCTTCTCCGAGCGCATTCCGCTGCGCTTTTCTCGGCCCCGGAGATCACACGGACAAGTCTCCGACGGGCTCAGTCACTGTTTGATTTCCCTCTATCCCCCGTGACCGGAGTTAGAGGTTTAGATCCCTAATTGACGCCAGGATCCGGACCGGGACCACTTCCGGGCTGACGCTCCTCACAGAGGCTTCAGCTCACTGTTATTAGGCAGCGAGGGTGAAGCGGGAGTTATCGCTCTTGGAGTTGGCGATTATTGTTTGCGACATATGGTTAACGAGATCATTGCCGCTTTCTCGGCTCGCTTCCCCTACATCGACATCCGCTGTCGAAACCGATCATCCCCATGTTTCACGCTGTTCAGTTATGAGATCCGCCGGCGCTCTCCATGCGTTCCGACCGACCGGCACCACCCGCAAGCGCGTGGTGCTGACGCCATGGTACGCGAAGTGGACCACCGCGTGCCAGGACATTAAAGCTGGCCGCGCTCCTTGCGCTTCACGGCCGAGATCACCCGGTTCGTCTCGCGCGTGTCCTGCTTCTCGCGCAGCGCCTGCCGCTTGTCGTACTCCTTCTTGCCCTTCGCCAGCGCGATCTCGATCTTGGCCCGGCCGTCCTTGAAGTAGAGGGCGAGCGGCACGATCGTGTTGCCGGTCTCCCCCGTCTTCGAGTCCAGCTTGTCGATCTCCTCGCGGTGCAGGAGGAGCTTGCGCTTGCGGCGCGCGCTGTGGTTGGTCCAGGTGCCCTGGCTGTACTCCGGCACGTGCACGTTGTAGAGCCAGGCCTCGCCGCTCTCCACCGACACGAAGCCGTCCACCAGCGAGGCACGGCCCTGACGCAGGGACTTGACCTCGGTACCCGTGAGCACGAGGCCGCACTCGTAGGTGTCGATGATCGTGTAGTCGTGCCGCGCCTTCTTGTTCTGGGCGATCAGCTTGCGCCCTGTTTCCTTAGCCATAGTGCGGTCATTTTCGCACTACGGACCCACTCCGATGCCACTCAATACCGTGCGGGCCCGTTCCTCGACCCGGTCCGCCGCCGCCAGGTCCGGGGTGATGCCCGCGCCGTCCAGACTGCGGCCCGCCGGAGTGCGGTACGTCCCCACCGTCAGCTCCGCCACCGAGCCGTCCGGCAGCTCCGTCGGCATCTGCACCGAACCCTTGCCGAAGGTGCGGGTGCCGACCGCCACCGCGCGGCCGCGGTCCTGGAGGGCTCCGGTGACCAGTTCGGCCGCGCTCATCGTGCCGCCGTCGATCAGCGCCACCAGCGGCCGGGCCGTATCGCCGCCCGGGGCCGCGTAGAGGGCGCGCTGCGCACCGCGCACGTCGTACGTCGCCACCAGCCCGCCGTCCAGGAAGGCGGAGGCGGCCGTCACGGCCTCGGTGACCAGGCCGCCGGTGTTGCCGCGCAGGTCGAGCATGACCCCGCCGCCGGCCGGGGCCGCGCGGACCGCGGAGCGGACCCGGTCGCCGGAACCCCGGGTGAAGGAGGCGACCTTGATGACCGTGATCCCGCCCGGCAGCTCCCGTACCGTCACGGGCTCGCTGCGCAGCTTCTCGCGCCGCACGGTCTGCGTGACGTCGGCCCCGCCGCGGGTCAGCTTCAGCTCCACGGGGGTGCCGGCCTCGCCGCGCAGCAGGGCCACCACCTCGGCCACCTTGAGCCCGGTCACACCCTGCCCGTCGATGCTGAGCAGCCGGTCCCCGGCGCGCATCCCGGCCCGCGCCGCGGGGCTGTCGGGCTGCACCCGGTCGATCTCGATGCGGCCGTCGCGCAGCCGCCCGGCCCACAGGCCCACGCCCGTCCAGTGGCCGTCCAGGTCGTCGGCGAAGGCCTCGTACTCGCCCTGGTCGTACACCGCGGCCCAGCGGTCCCCGCTGCGGCTGACGACGTCCTGGGCCGCCGACTTGGCGGACTTGCCCTCGGCGACGGCCTCGGCGGCCGCGCGGGCCACCTCGTCCCGGTCGGCGGTGGCCGCCCGGCGAAGTGCCGGCGCCCGCGGCCCGGGCACGGCCGCGGAGGGCTCCGTACCGACCAGCAGGGCGGCGGGCCCCGCGAAGGGCTCGGGCCCGGAGCGGTCCCAGCTCCCGGTGCACGCACCGGCCCCCACGGCGGCGAGGAAGACCAACGTCAAAACGGCCCCGCGACGCACGTCGCGGGGCCGGAGACAGGAGGCGGGAATACTCGGCAAGCCCAGCATGGCGCCGAGTGTACGACAAGCCCCGTGACAGCAAGGAAGGTTGAGCAGACCGCACAAGGACGCTCACCACCGCCTGGCCGGAGGCTGCGCGCCTTCCGGCGGCACGGACGGTCGGCCACTCGTTCGAGTGAGGAGTCCGGGTACCGGGGGAGGGAACCGAGCCGGGCTTCCTAGGTTGACGTCATGGCGGCAATCGCAGAGGGCGGGAAGGCCGGGCACGCCCGGTACACCTACCGGCTGCGCGTGTCGTCCAAAGCCCGCACAGCCCTGCTGTCCGAGTGGGCCCGGTGCCGGTGGGTGTGGAACCAATGTGTCGCCACATCCCGGGCGGCACACAAGCCCGAAGAGAAGTGTGGACCCGCCGGCCTCGACAGGATGCTGACCGGGTGGCGCGGTGAGCACGAGTGGCTGCGCGCGGGTGGGAGTGTGCCGCAGCAGCAAGCCGTCCGGGACTTCGCCACGTCACGCACCAAAGTGTTGAAGGACATGAAGGCACGCTTGCCGGTGCTGCGGCGGTCCGGGATGCCCCGGTTCAAGAAGAGGGCTGTCGCGCATCCGACCCTCAACTACACCCGCCGTGGCTTTCGGCTGAAGGATGCCCGCCTGTGTCTGGCGGGCGGGATATCGCTGACCGTGGTGTGGTCGCGGGAACTGCCCACCGACCCGTCCAGTGTGCGCATCCACCGCGACAGCCTCGGCCACTGGTACGCCTCCTTCGTCGTCCGGACAGAGCCGCAGCCGCTCCCGTCGACCGGTGCGGCGATCGGTATCGACTGGGGCGTGAAGGAGACCGCGACCACCACCAGCGACGACCACGACCTCCCGCACCCCGAGCACGGGAGGAAGGCTGCCGGAAAGCTGGCCGGCTACCAGCGGATGATGGCCCGCCGGAAGCCCCGGCGCGGACAGGCCGTCTCGAATGGCTACCGCAAGGCCAGGCGCCAGGCCGCGAAGGCCCACAAGAAGATCGCCCGGCAACGTCAGGACACGGCCCGCAAATGGGCCAAGCGCGTCGTGACGGACTTCGATCACTTGGCGGTGGAAGACTTCCGGCCGAAGTTCCTCGCGAAGTCCACCATGGCCCGCAAGGCCGCGGACGCGGCGATCTCGGCCACCAAGCACGAGCTGATCACCATGGCGCGCAAGCACGGCCGCGATCTACGGCTCGTGCATCCCGCACACACCACCATGGACTGCGGACGATGCGGAGCGAGAACCAAGCACGCACTGCCGCTGTCGGAACGTACCTACACGTGCACCGCGTGCGGAGCCGTGTCCCCCAGGGACAAGAACTCCGCACGCGTGATGCTCGTCCGGGCTGGTCTCGACCCGGCTACCGCTGATCGCGTAAGACCTGGCGGGCCGCCGGCCCGCCAGGCAGCGTGAGGTAGGAATCCACTTCGTTCGCCGAAGGGGAGGACGTCAAACCTTCAGGTACTTGCGCAACGCGATGAAGGCGGCCAGGGAGGGCATCAGGACGCCGATGACCAGGACGAGCGGCAGCTTGGTCAGGACCGAGTCCCAGCCGATGAAGTTGATGAGCTCCATCTTGTCGCGCAGTGCGGCGCCGTGGTCGATCACGAAGTACTGGCCCGCGCCGAGCATCCCGCACGCGAGCAGCGCGCCGATCAGGCCGGCGAAGGCGGCCTCCATGATGAACGGCACCTGAATGTAGAAGCTGGAGGCGCCCACCAGGCGCATGATCCCGGTTTCGCGCCGACGGCTGAAGGCCGAGACGCGCACCGTGTTGACGATCAGCAGCAGGGCCACGACCAGCATGATCAGCATGATGCCGAGGGCGGCCCAGTTGAGGTAGCCGAGGAGTCTGAAGAGGTTGTCCAGCACGGTGCGCTGGTCCTCCACCGACTGGACCCCGTCCCGCCCGGAGAAGGAGGTCGTGATGACCTTGTACTTCTCCGGCTGCTTGAGCTTCACCCGGAAGGACTCGGGCATCTGGTCCGGGGTGATGGACGCGGCCAGGGCGGTGTGCCCGAACTGCTCCTTGTAGTGCTTGAAGGCCTCGTCGGAGGACTCGTAGGTGACGGCCTCGACGAGGTCCATGCCCTTGAGCTCGGTCTCCAGGGCCTGCTTCTGCTCCGGGGTCACCGCGCCCTTGGAGCAGGAGGCCCCGTTGGTCGCCTCGGCGTCGCTCTTGTTGCAGAGGTAGATGGAGACGTTGACCTTGTCGTACCAGTACCCCTTCATCTTGCTCACCTGGTCGCGCATGAGCAGGGACCCGCCGAACAGGGCCAGCGAGAGGGATACGGAGATGATGACCGCGAAGGTCATGGTCAGATTGCGGCGGAGACCGACCCCGATCTCCGACATGACGAACTGGGCGCGCATCGCGTCTCAGGAGCCTTTCAGTGCTGGTAGCCGTAGACGCCGCGCGACTGGTCGCGGACGAGACGGCCCTGCTCGAGTTCGATGACGCGCTTGCGCATCTGGTCGACGATCTGCTGGTCATGGGTCGCCATGATCACGGTGGTGCCGGTCCGGTTGATCCGGTCCAGCAGCTTCATGATGCCGACGGAGGTCTGGGGGTCCAGGTTGCCTGTGGGCTCGTCCGCGATCAGCAGAGCCGGCCGGTTGACGAAGGCACGGGCGATGGCCACGCGCTGCTGCTCACCGCCGGAGAGCTCGCCGGGCATCCGGTCCTCTTTGCCGCCGAGGCCGACGAGCTCCAGAACCTGGGGAACGGCCTTCTTGATCTCGCCGCGCGGTCTGCCGATGACCTCCTGGGCGAAGGCCACGTTGTCGGCCACCGACTTGTTGGGCAGGAGGCGGAAGTCCTGGAATACGGTCCCCAGCTGGCGCCGCATCTGCGGAACCTTCCAGTTGGAGAGCTTGGCGAGGTCCTTGCCCAGGACGTGCACCTGGCCGTGGCTCGCCCGCTCCTCGCGCAGGATGAGCCGCATGAAGGTGGACTTGCCGGAGCCGGAGGAGCCGACCAGGAAGACGAACTCGCCCTTCGAAATGTCCAGGGAGACATCTCTGAGTGCCGGGCGGCTCTGCTTCGGGTAGGACTTGGAGACGTTGTCGAATCGGATCACGGGTGCACCACGGTCGCCGGGAGTAGGTGTGCGTGACCATACGCGAACAGGCGCGAGGTGTGGACCCGGCGTCCGGAGTTGCCCGATATATCCCCTGGTCCGAGAGGTGCACGACCGCGATTGCCCGGAGGGGCCGCGCCGAATGTCATCGAAGCTGGCACAGTGGGAGGGGGAACGGACCGGTTCCCGCGACCGTTGTAACCGAGGGGACGAGAGGAGGAGCGCATGACATATGACCGGCTCGTGTGCGCGAACTGCGCCGGACCCGTCAGTCAGGGCCGCTGCCGGGTGTGCCGGGCGAACCGGGAGCGCCTCCAGCAGGAGGGCCCCTTCTCCGGTGGCATCAACCCGGTGGCGCTCATCGCGCTGCTGGTGATCCTGGTGGCCGCGCTGGCACTGGTGGCTCAGCAGACGGCGTAGTTGCAAACGGCGCAGTTCCTCAGCCGCCACGTCCCGATCAGACGCAGAAGAGCACGAACGGAAGGGCCCGGACACCTCACGGCGTCCGGGCCCTTCCGACTGTTCCACGTGCCTACGCGGTCTGCTCCTGCTGCTTGCGCCAGCGGATCCCGGCCTCCAGGAAGCCGTCGATCTCGCCGTCGAGCACCGCCTGCGGGTTGCCGACCTCGAACTCCGTCCGGAGGTCCTTGACCATCTGGTACGGGTGCAGGACGTAGGAGCGCATCTGGTTGCCCCAGGAGCTTCCGCCGTCCTTGAGGGCGTCCATCTTGTCCTTCTCCTCCTGGCGGCGCCGCTCGAGCAGCTTGGCCTGGAGGACGTTCATCGCGCTGGCCTTGTTCTGGATCTGCGACCGCTCGTTCTGGCACGAGACCACGATGCCGGTCGGCAGGTGCGTGATGCGCACCGCGGAGTCGGTCGTGTTGACGCCCTGGCCGCCGGGGCCCGAGGCGCGGTACACGTCCACGCGCAGCTCGCCCTCGTCGATCTCGACGTGGTCGCTGGACTCGACGACCGGCAGCACCTCGACGCCCGCGAAGGAGGTCTGGCGGCGGCCCTGGTTGTCGAAGGGCGAGATCCGGACGAGGCGGTGGGTGCCCTGCTCGACGGAGAGGGTGCCGTAGGCGTACGGGGCCTTGACCACGAAGGTGGTCGACTTGATGCCGGCCTCTTCCGCGTACGAGGTCTCGTAGATCTCGGTCGGGTAGCCGTGCCGCTCGGCCCAGCGCAGGTACATGCGCTGCAGGCGCTCGGCGAAGTCGGAGGCGTCCACGCCGCCGGCCTCGGCACGGATGTTGACCAGCGCCTCGCGCTCGGCGTACTCGCCGGAGAGCAGGGTGCGGACCTCCATCTCGTCCAGCGCCTTGCGCACGGAGACCAGCTCGGTCTCCGCCTCGGCGAGGGTGTCCGCGTCGTCCATCTCCTGGGCGAGGTCGAACAGCACCGCCAGGTCGTCGATGCGCCCGCGCAGGCTCTCGGTCTTGCGGACCTCCGCCTGGAGGTGCGAAAGCTTGCTCGTGATCTTCTGGGCGGCCTCCGGGTCGTCCCACAGGGACGGCGCGGCGGCCTGCTCCTCGAGCACGGCGATTTCTGCCCTCAGCTTGTCGAGGTCCAGGACGGCCTCGATCGACCCCATGGTCGAGGAGAGGGACTTCAGCTCTTCGGAAACATCGACGACTGCCACGGGTCCAGCGTAGCCGGTCCCCGGGGGGCGCTCTCCGGGCAGGCCGAATCACCCGTACTAATGGTGGGTCGTACGGGCGTACGCTCACGATATGACCGTCTTCCTCGTCAAGCGCCGCCATGTGGACCACATGCGTGTCACGACGACGAGCTGTCCGCCGCCGGACCATCCCCAAGCCTGATCCACCCCGATCCGACTTGGTCCTGTACGCGGCCTCGCGGTCCCGGCGCCAACCCTGCCGGCGGCCCTCCCCAGCCGCGGCCCCCGCCACCCCTGGGGACAGGACCCCGTGACATCCCGAAACGGAGCCGTCATGCCGTCCGCGCACCCTTCTTCTCCTTCTCCCTCCGCTACTTCCTCCGCGTCTCCTTCCTCCTCCGCTGCGCCCGGGGCCCCCTCCCTTCCGGTCCTGGACCTCTCCCAGGCCGACGATCCGGCGCTGCGCGATTCCTTCCGCAAGGCACTGCACGCGGCCGCCCGGGACAGCGGTTTCCTGCACCTCGTGGGGCACGGGGTCACTGCCGCCGAGACCGAGCGGATCCTGGCCCTGACCAGGGAGTTCTTCGCCCTCCCGGAGGCGGACCGGCTGGCCGTGAGCAATCTCAACTCCCCGCACTTCCGGGGGTACACCCGCATCGGGCACGAGCTGACCGGCGGCGCCTCCGACTGGCGCGACCAGCTCGACGTGGGCGCGGAGCGGGCGGCGCGGGACGTGGGACCGGACGACCCGGCGTACCTGTGGCTGGAGGGCCCGAACCAGTGGCCCGCGGCCCTTCCGGAACTGCGCGACGTGGTCCTGGAGTGGCAGTCCCGGCTGGCCGCGGTGGCCCACCGCCTGCTCCGGGAGCTGCTCGCCTCGATCGGCGCCCCGGCGGACTTCTTCGACGATGCCTTCGCGGACCGGCCCCACCTGCACACGAAGCTGATCCGCTACCCCGGATCCGCCCCGACGGGCACCGACCAGGGGGTCGGGGCCCACAAGGACTACGGCTTCCTCACCCTGCTCCTCCAGGACTCGGTGGGCGGGCTCCAGGTGGTCCGGGACGGGGCCTTCCTGGACGTCCCCCCGATGCCGGGGGCCTTCGTGGTCAACCTGGGCGAGCTGCTGGAGATCGCGACGGAGGGGTACCTGACGGCGACGGACCACCGCGTGGTGAGCCCGGCGGGGAGCGTGGAGAGGTTCTCGGTGCCGTTCTTCTACAACCCGCGCCTGGACGCCGTCATCGAGACGGTCCCGGGCGACTACCTGGACGCGGCGCCGGGGATAGCGCACGACGCGTCGAACCCGCTGCACGCGGAGTACGGCCGCAACGAGCTGAAGGGCTGGGTCCGAGCCCACCCGGCGGTGGCCCGCCGCTGGCACCCGGAACTCACCGGGGCGTAGCCCCGAAGCCCCACGGGGCCGTGGCCGGGCAGCCCTGCGCGGGGCCGTGTGGCCGGGGAGCCCTGCGCGGGGCCGTGGCCGGGGAGCCCTGCGGGGCTGTCCCCTACCCGCCCTTCCACCGTTCCCCGGGCTGCGCCCGGACCCCCTGGGGCTCCGCCCCGGACCCCGCGCCTCAAACGCCGGCGAGGCTGGATTTGGCCGGCGTCAGCTCTCAGCCCTCCGGCACCCTCAGCCTCGCCGGCGTTTGAGGCGCGGGGGTCCGGGGGCCGGCCCCCGGCAACGGCGCCGCACGCGGCAACGGGTCCGGGGCGGAGCCCCGGGGAACGGTGGAAGGGTGGGTAGGGGACTTCGCCCCGCGCAGCGGCCTGGGTCGCTACGGGGCCGTCGAGCCCGACTGCTTGTTGTCCTGGGGCGGCGCAGAGTCGGAGGAGACGGCCAGCCAGCTGCCGACTCCGACCGCCGCGGCCAGCGCCACCGCGGCAGCGGACAGCGCGAGCCGCCGCTTGCGGACGGTCTCCGCCCGGTGCCGGGCCGAGCCCGGCCGGTGCCCGCCCGCAGGGCGCGGAACCCGGGCCGTGCCCAGCGCCCCGCCCGCCAGCTCGTCCGGCCCCGGCACCCGCATCGAGGTGTGGGTGTCCCGGTTGGAATCCGTGGAGGAGCCGGGGACCAGCGGGACCACGCCCCGCCGCCGCACCGGATCGGCGACCGCCTCCGGTTCCGCGAACTCCGCCTGCTCCGGTTCGTCCGGCTCGTCCACGTCCAGCGGCGGCATCCCCGCCAGCAGCGGCAGCAGGTCCCGCAGCCGCAGGGAGAGCTCCGAGGCCCGCAGCCGCGAGGCGGGCGCCTTCGCCAGGCACTGGACCATCAGCTGCCACAGCTCGTCGGGGATGCCGGGCAGCGGGACGACGGTTTCCGTCACGTGGCGCCGCAGCACCGCCCCGGGATGCCCGCCGCCGAACGGCGTGAAACCGGCGAGCAGTTCGTACAGCACGGTGGCCAGGGCGTAGATGTCCACGGCCGCGCGCGGCGGCAGCCCCTCCACGATCTCCGGCGCCAGGTAGTCGGGCGTGCCGATGATCCGGGTGGTGGGGGCCGAGGCCCGGCCGCCGGTGGAGCGGCGCGGCGAGTCGATGAGCTTGGCCACGCCGAAGTCGGTGAGCAGCGCCGGGTGCGCGCCGCCCGGTCCGAGCGGGCCCTGCATGTCGAGCAGGACGTTCTCCGGCTTCACGTCCCGGTGCACGACCCCGGCCGCGTGCGCCGCGGCCAGCGCGTCGGCGACGTCCGCGACGATGGCGACGGCCGCCTCGGGGGCGAGCCGCCGCTCGCGGTCGAGGCGCGTGCGCAGGTCCGTACCGCGGACGAGGTCCATGACGAGGGCGAGGTCGTTGCCGTCCACGACGAGGTCGCGGACGCAGACGACGTGCGGGTGCTCCAGGCCCAGGAGCGCGCTGCGCTCCTGGACGAACCGTCCGACGAGCTCCTGGTCGGACGCGAGGTCCTCGCGCAGCAGTTTGACGGCGACGGGGCCGTCAGGCCCCTCGCCCAGCCACACCGTGCCCGCGCTGCCGCGTCCAAGGATCTGGTGCGCGGTGTACCGGCTGCCGATCTTCCGTGCCACAACTGCTCCCTCAGCGGCTGGCGTACGCACCAAAGCTACGCGGCCAGGTGGGTGTTGGAGTCCACGGATCGCGGCGACCTTCACTTCTGCGGGCGAAATCACGTCCTGGAAGTCGACAAATCCACGAAGTCACCGGTACAAGGCCCGGTTCGAGTGGATTGCGCCGGTACGGCGTTCCCTGCCGAGGGAGTGAAGGCTCAGGAGCCCGTACCGCCCGCGGCGTCGCCGATCGTGGTGATCCAGTCCACGGCGTCCGAGCCCCAGGTCCACACCTGGTCCCACCAGCCGCGGCCGGTGCCGACCCACTCCTGGAGTCCGCTGAACTCCCAGATCAGCCAGCCCGCGACGAAGAACAGCACGATCATGACGAGGCAGCCCTTGAGGCAGCCCAGTCCCGGGATCTTGATCGGGTTCGCGCTGCGGCGCGGCTCGCGGGGCGCGCGGGGCTCCCGCCGCTCCGGCTGGCGGCCCGGCGGCGGCCCCTGAGGGGGCTGCTGCTGGGGCGGCGGCTGGGGCTGGCGGTACTGCGGCTGCCCCTGCGGCTGCTGGTACTGCTGGGGGTGCTGCTGCGGCTGATAGTGCTGCGGCGGGGGCGGCGGCGCGTACTGCTGCTGCTGGTACTGCTGAGGCTGCTGGTACTGCTGCGGCGGCGGGGCCTGCCGGTACGGCTGCTGCTGAGGAGGCTGCTGCGGTCGCTGTTGCGGCTGCGGGGGTCGCTGCGGCTGCTGGTACTGCTGCTGCGGCGGCGGGCCCGGGCGCTGCGGCCGGCGGCGCAGGGGGTCCTCGCTCGGGTCCAGGTAGTGCATCTGCGTCTGCTCGTTGCGGTCGCGGGCCGCCTGCATCTGCGACTGCCACGGGTGCGGCTGGTCCGGCCGCTGCACGGGCGGCATCACCGAGGTCGGGTCGGCGCCGGGCGCACCGGTGCTCGGGAGCACGGAGGTGGCGTCGGCCGCGCCGACCGGCGGCATCACGCTGGTCATGGCGTTGGGGTCGTAGGCCCCCATCGGGGAGGCTCCGGGCCGGCCGGGCAGCATCTGCGTCGCGTCCGCGGCGCCCGGGGTCTCGGGCACCGGCGCGGGCGAGGGGTCGGGTGCGAGGAGCGCGCCGACGCCGAGGGCGGCCTCGACCTCGGCGGCCGTGGAGTGCACGCCGATGCCGGAGGCGACCACGCGCAGGCCGCGCGCCAGGGTCTCCGCGCTCGGGCGCTCGTAGGGCTCCTTGCGCATGCAGCGCTCGATGACCGTCCACAGCGGCTCGGGCACGTTCGGCGGGCGCTGCGGCTCCTCGCTGAGGTGGCGGTGCAGGACCTCCAGCGCGGTACCGCCGGCGAAGGGGGGCCGGCCGGTGAGGAGCTCGTAGAGCAGGATGCCGGCGCCGTAGATGTCGACGGCGGAGGTCTGCGGGCGGCCCTCGGCGGACTCGGGGGCGACGTAGGCCGGGGTGCCGACGAACTCGTGCGTGCGCGTCAGGCCCGGGGAGTCCGCCAGGCGCGCGATGCCGAAGTCGGTGAGCATCGGCTTCATCTGGCCGTCGCGCTCGTCGACGAGGACGTTGGCGGGCTTCAGGTCGCGGTGGACCACGCCGTCGGCGTGGCTGGCGGCGAGCGCGTCCGCGATCTGGGCGGTGAGCAGGCTCGCGGCGACCGGGCTGAAGGGGCCGTTCTCGCGCAGGTACTTGTGCAGGTCCGGGCCGTCGATGAGGTCCATGACGAGGGCGAGGAGATCGCCCTCGACGACGAGGTCGCGGGTGCGGACGATGTTGGGGTGGGTCAGGCGCAGCAGGACCGAGCGTTCGCGCAGGAAGCGCATGACGATGTCGGGGTCCTGGGCCAGCTCCTCCTTGAGGACCTTGATGGCCACGGTCTCGCCGGGGTGGCCGGCCACGGCCGCCTCCGCACCGGCCGCCTCACGCTGGCGGGCGCGCCAGACGGTGCCCGTGGCGCCGCGCCCGAGCGGCTCCTCGAGCAGGTACTTGCTGCCGACTGGCCGCACGTCGCGCGCTCCCTGCTGTCGTCGATTCCGGCGAGTGATCCACGCATGATCCACACGTGATCCAGGCCTGATCTGCGAAATGGTTTTCCGGCCCACTCTAGGGCTTGTCCCGAAGGAAGACGCTGGGTGAGGGAGGTTGGTTGCCGCACATATGCACGAAGGGTGATGTTTGCGGCGTATGCCGGGGGCGATTTTCCCCGCCATCCTGTCGATATCCGATCGGCCCGCTTGCAGGTCCGGCGCCGGTCCGCGACCGATCAAGATCACTTCCCGGTGGGTGGCGGGCGTGTTGAGGACGACAGGTGCGAGGATGCACCCGTACGGAACGGCCGGGACGGGAGCCCCGCCTTCCGGGCAGACCTGACCGGACGACGCGTCCGTGCCGGGTGGGGGCGGACGGGCGGGCACCACGTGCGAACGGGCACGGGTGATCGTCCAGCAGGTCCCTGCCGGGCGCACACACCGCGCACCGCGCAGAAGGGACCGCTGACGGCGATGCAGATCCGGCTGACCGTCCTTGGGTCGGGGTCGCGCAGCGGCCACCAGACCGCCACCGCGACCGCCTCCGGCGGGGGTACCGGCGGAGGAGGTGCACCGGCGAGCTGTGACGTGCTCGTCACCGCGCCCGCCGGGACCGCCCTGTCCGCGGTGGCCTCCGGGCTCGCGGCGACCGTCGGCGGACCCGACACCGGTGGCACGGTCGTGCTGTACGCCGGTACGGAGCGCCTGGACCCCGCGCGCTGCGCGCTCGGCGAGCCGCCGCTCGTGGACGGGGCGGTGCTGTCGCTGAACGTGCCCGGCCCCGACGTCCGGACGGACGGGACCGCGGCCGCGAACGCCCTCGGCGACGGGCCGCAGCTGCACGTCGTGGCCGGGCCGGACGCCGGCGGGGTGCACCTGCTGCACCCCGGGGCGATCCGGATCGGACGCTCGGCCGACGCGGACGTCCCGCTGGACGATCCGGACGTGTCCCGCCTGCACTGCACCGTGACGGTGCTCCCCGACGGGCGGGTGGCGGTGGCCGACCTCGGGTCGACGAACGGCACCACGCTCGACGGCGCGGTGGTCGGCGCGGAGCGGGTGGCGCTCGCGCCGGGGGCGCTGCTGCGCGTCGGCGAATCCACGCTCCGCCTGGCCATGGGCCCGGCCCCCACCCCGCTCCCCCTCACCCCGGACCTGGAGGGCCACCTCTCGGTCTCCCTCCCGGGCCACCCCGCTCCCGACGCGCCGACCCCGGAGGCGGGGGCACACGCCGAGGGCGGCGCTACGCCGGGCACCGCGGCGGGGTCCCACCCCGGCGGCCCCGGCGAAGCCTGGAGCGGCGCCACGCACGGCACCGGGGCCGGGTCGCATCCCGGCGGAGCCTGGACCGGCGCTACGTCGGGCCCCGCGGCCGGGTCCTACCCCGACGGCGGCGCCTCCGGCGGAGCCTGGACCGGCGCTGCGCCAGGCAGTCCGGCGGGGTCGCACTCCGACGGCGGCGCCCGGAGCCGTGGGGCGTACCCCGGCGACGGGCAGAGCCTGGGAGCGCAAGGACAGATCCCCCACCCCGCCCCTCCCCGAAACGGGGGCTCCGCCCCCGACCCCGGCCGGCCCGGGTACGGGACCCCGGGCGCGCCCGCGGGGCACCGGGACGGCGGCGCCGGAGCGGTCCCGGCCGCCCGGGGCACCGAACACCACACCGGAGGCGGCTGGAACGCGTCCGGCTCCGCTTCCCCGGACCCCTGGCCGTACGGCGAGGCCGGCCAGGGCGGCGACGCCGACCCGCAGCGGGCCGGCCGCATCGCCAGGCCCGGGTCGGGCTCCCGGTCCGGGTCAGGAACCGGCGCCCCGGGCACCGGACACCACCCGGTCCCCGACCGTTCCGGCGCCGCCGGCCAGTACGGCGGACCGGCACACCCGGGCGCAGCCCCGGGCGCCACGGGCCCCTACGGCGGCGCGGAACACCCCGGAGCAACCCCGGGGCGGCACGCCGGAGCACCGCACCCCGACCACTCCCCCGGGCGGCACCCCGGCGCAGCCCCCGGGCAGCAGGCCGGCGCGGCACACCCCGACAGCACCCCCGGGCGGCACGCCGCAGCGCCGCACCCGGCCGGAGCCGCAGGCCCGTACGCGGGAGCGGCCCACGGGGGCGGAGCGGCGGACCCGTACGCCGGAGCACAGCACGAAGGCGGAGCCGCAGGCCCGTATGCCGGAGCAGCCCACGGCGGAAGCAGCGCCGCGGACCCGTACGCCGGAGCCCACGGAAGCAGCGCCGCCGACCCGTACCGTCACGCCGGGCCCGGGCCCGGGCAGCGGACCGGGGTCGAGCATCACGGCGCGGGCGGCTGGGAGGAGCCCGAGGCGGTCCGCGAGGCCGAACCCCGCCGCGCAGGGCGTCGCGGCATCGGCGCCTGGGCGCGCAAGTGGGTGCGCGGGGCGGATGCCGCCGAGGTGGAGGCGGTCGCCGAGCCCGCGGCCGCCGTCACCGCGCGGCCCGGCTCCGACGATCCCGCGGCCCTGCTGCTCACCGCCCTGGGGCCGGCCCCGCGGCTGTGGGCCGGCCCGGCCGGGCTCGACGTCACGCTCGGCGCGGGCAGCGAGGTCGCGCTCCGCGAGACCGGCGCGCTCGGGATCGCCGGACCCCGGGCCCGGCTGACCGGTGTGGCCCGCTCCGTCATCGCACGGCTGGCGGCCCTGCACGCCCCCGGCCAGCGCCTGGAGATCGTGCTGGTCTCCACCGACCGGGCCCGCCCGCTCGCCGAACGCCGCCGTGACTGGGGCTGGCTCGGCTGGCTGCCCCACGTACGCCCGGCACACGGGCAGGACTGCCGGCTGCTGCTCGCGTACGACCGCGATCAGGCGGCCGCCCGTGCCGGGGAGCTGACCCGGCGGCTCGACGACGGCCCCCTCGGCACCCACTGGGCCACGGCCGGCGCGGACGCGGTGCGCGAGGCCTCGTACGCCTACCGGGGCCCGTACACCCTCCTGGTCCTCGACGGGGACCCCGGCCCCGGGGCGCTGCGGGACATCACCGGCCGGCTGACCTCGCACGGGCCGGCCGCCGGGATCCACGTGCTGGTCCTGGCCGAGGCTCCGGCCGCGACGCCCGCGTCGCCCGTCGCCGAGACCTACGAGGCGGCCTGCGCGGCCGCCCCCGCCTTCCGGGACTGCCGGGCCGCTGCCCTGCTCAGCGGTGATGTGGCCACGACCGTACGGACCTTCGCGGTCTCGGGCGGCGCACCGACCGGGTCCGGTGGTACGGCCACGGCGGACGCCGTGTCGGCGGCCTGGGCGGAGCGGTTCGCCCGCGCCCTGGCCCCGCTCAAGGCCGACTCCCCGGTCACGGAGGGCGGTTACCGGCCGGCCGCCGCAAACCTGCCACAGACCTCCCGCCTGCTCGACGAGTTGGGGCTGGCCCGGGCCACCCCGGCTTCGCTGATGGCCCGTTGGGCCGCCTCCACCGACCAGGGGCAGCGCGTCGGCGGGCTCGCGGAGATAGTCCTCGGCACCGGTCGGCGCGGGCCGGTGGGCGCCGAACTGGTCACCGACGGGCCGCACGTGCTGATCGAGGGACCCGCCGGCAGCGGCCGTACGGAACTGCTGCGCTCCGTGGCGGCCTCCCTGTCGGCGGCCGCCCGTCCCGACCGGCTCGGCCTGGTCCTGCTCGACGGGGCCGGCGGCGAGCGCGGCGACGGCCTGCTGCCCTGTACGGAGCTGCCGCACGTCTCGGCGCACCTGGTCGCCTCGGACCCGCTGCGGATGCGGGAGTTCGCGCAGGCGCTGGGCGCCGAGCTGAAGCGGCGGTCCGAGCTCCTGGACGGGGTGCCGTTCTCCGAGTGGCACGCCGTGCGCGAGGTCTCCGACCGGATGGTCTCCCCCCGCCAGCCCACCCCCGGCGAGCTGCGCGGCGATCTCGAACCCCAGCGTTCCGGCACCCTGCGGCTGCGCTCCTCGGCCACCCGTACCGATCCGGCGGCCGGGCCCAGCCCGCTGCCGCGCCTCGTCGTGCTCGTGGACGACTTCGACGCGCTGGTCGCGCCGGGCCTGGGCAGTACGGGCCGGCCCGCCGCCGGTTCGGTGGTCCGCGCGCTGGAGGCGGTGGCCCGCGAGGGAGCCCGGCTCGGGGTGCACCTGGTGGCCACCAGTGCCCGCCCGGACCGGACGGCCGACACCGAGCTGGCCCGGCTCACGACCCTGCGCGTGGAGCTCGACGCCCCCGACCAGCCGGGGCCGGGCCGGGGCGTGCTCCGGTACGCCGACGGGCGCACGGTTGCGTTCCAGGGCGGCCGGGTCACCGGCCGGATCCCCCGGACGGCCACGCTGCGGCCGACGGTGGTGCCGGTGGAGTGGGAGCGGATGGGCGATCCGCCGGCCCGTCGCCCGGTCCGCGAGCTGGGCAACGGCCCGACCGACCTGGCGCTCCTGGCCAGCGCCCTGGACCGGGCCTCGCACCTGGTGTCGGCGGTACCGGTGCTGTTCCCGCCGGCGCCCTGAACCGGCGTCCGGGCCGCCGCCGACCTGCCCCCTGACCGGCCCCCGAGCGGTCCTCCGCCCACCCCCGTACGCCGCGAGGCGGTATTGCGGGGGCGGGCGGGGCGGCGTAGACCTTGTGGCACGGGACACACCATCGCCAGCGAGGCATCGGGGGCACCGCCATGCGCAAGCACGGAACGAGCCGCACGACACTCCGGACATCCCAGCGCCGACGGCACACGTGGGCCGCCCTGGCCGTGGTGGGCGCGCTGGCGCTCAGCGCGTGCGGCGGCGACGGCAAGGAGCCGGCGAAGGGCACGGACGGCCCCGACACCTCGGGCGGGCCGTCCGTCGCGTTACCCCGTCTCGACGGGGAGAAGCTGGAGGTCGCCGCCGTCTGGACGGGCGCGGAACAGGCGAACTTCGTCAAGGTCCTGAAGGAGTTCGAGCGGCGGACGGGCGCCACGGTCACCTTCGTCCCGGCGCAGGACCCGATCGTCACCTTCCTCGGCTCCAAGATCGCGGGCGGCGCCCCGCCGGACGTGGCGCTGCTCCCGCAGGTCGGGGCGCTGGTCGCGGCGGTCAAGAACAAGTGGGCGCAGCCGGTCGGCGCCGACGCGCAGGCCCAGCTGGACCAGAACTACTCGCCCGGCTGGAAGAAGCTGGGCGCGGTCGACGGCACCCAGTACGGCGTCTACTACAAGGCCGCCAACAAGTCGCTGATCTGGTACAACGCGAAGGCCTTCGAGGCGGCGGGCGTACGGCCCCCGGCGACCTGGAAGGAGCTGCTGACGGCCGCCGACACCCTGTCCGCGTCCGGTACCCCGGCGGTTTCGGTGGCGGGGGCCGACGGCTGGACCCTGACCGACTGGTTCGAGAACGTCTACCTCTCGCAGGCGGGCCCGGAGAAGTACGACCAGCTGGCCAAGCACGAGCTCAAGTGGACGGACGACAGCGTGAAGCAGGCGCTGACCTCGCTCGCCGAGCTGTTCGGCCGCAAGGACTTCCTGGCGGGCGGCCAGAGCGGGGCGCTGGCGACCGAGTTCCCGAAGTCGGTGACGCAGACCTTCACCGGCGGCGACCGGCCGGCCGCCGCGATGGTCTACGAGGGCGACTTCGTGGCGGTCAACATCGCCCAGACGGACGCGAAGGTGGGCACGGACGCTTTGGTCTTCCCCTTCCCGGCGGTCGGCGCCAAGGCGCCGGTGGTCTCGGGCGGGGACGTGGCGGTCGCGCTGAAGGCCTCCAAGGGCGCGCAGGCGCTGCTGACGTTCCTGGCCTCGGTGGACGCGGCGCGGATCCATGCCCGTGAGGGCGGCTTCCTCTCCCCGAACAAGGCGCTCGCACCGGACGCGTACCCGAACGACATCCAGCGCGGCATCGCCGAGGCCCTGATCGCGGCGGGCGACAACTTCCGCTTCGACATGTCGGACCAGGCTCCGGCGGCCTTCGGCGGGACCCCGGGCGCGGGCGAGTGGAAGGCGCTCCAGGACTTCCTGGCGAACCCGGCCGACATCGCGGGGACGCAGGCGAGGCTGGAGGCGGACGCGGCCAAGGCCTACGGGAACTGATCCCGATGGCCTCCCCCGCGACCACCCCGGTGGCGGGCCCCGCCACCGGCCCCCGCTCCCCGAAGGCCAAGGAGACCCGGCGCCGCCGGCTGACCGCCGCGGCGTTCCTCCTCCCCTCCCTCGTCCTGCTCGGCGCGCTCGTCGTGCACCCCATCGGCTACTCGCTCTACCGCAGCTTCTTCGACCGCTCCGGCGAGGAGTTCGTGGGCGCCGGGAACTACGGGGAGATCCTGCGCGACGACACGATCCGCACCGCGCTCGGGAACACGGCGATCTGGGTGGTGCTGGCCCCGGTCACCGCCACCGCGCTCGGTCTGCTCTTCGCCGTGCTGACCGAACGGGTGCGCTGGGGAACGGCCTTCAAGCTGATCGTCTTCATGCCGATGGCCATCTCGATGCTCGCGGCGGGCATCATCTTCCGGCTCGTCTACGACGCCGACCCCGACCGGGGCGTGGCCAACGCCGTCTGGGTCGGCGTGCACGACACCTTCGCCGAGTCCTCCGCCTTCCCCAAGGCCCGCCCCGGCCGGGACTCGCCGCTGCTCCCGGCCGACGGGGGCGCGTACGTGACCCGCGATCCGGTACGGGCGGGCGTGCCGGCGCTCCTCCCGCTGGTCGGGATCGCCCCCGAGGCCCTGCCCGAGGGCACCGCCACGGCGAAGGCGGCAGCCCCCGGACCCGGGAAGGTCACCGGCACGGCCTGGCAGGACTTCACCCGGGGCGGGGGCGGTACGACGAACACGGTCGACCCCACCGAGTCCGCCCTGTCGGGGCTGCGCGTCGAGGCGGTCAAGGACGGCCGGGTCGTCGACTCGGCGCGGACCCGGGCCGACGGCACCTTCACCCTGTCCGCCGCGGCCGACGGCGCCCTGCTGCGGCTGCCTGCCTCGAACTTCCGGGAGGCCTACGGGGGCGTCGAGTGGCTCGGCCCGACCCTGGTGACCCCGGCGGTGATCGGTGCCTACGTGTGGATGTGGGCCGGGTTCGCGATGGTGCTGATCGGGGCCGGGCTGGCCGCCGTACCGCGCGAACTGCTGGAGGCGGCGCGGGTGGACGGGGCGAGCGAGTGGCAGGTGCTGCGGCGGATCACCGTGCCGCTGCTGGCGCCCGTCCTGGCCGTCGTGCTGGTGACCCTCGTCATCAACGTCATGAAGGTCTTCGACCTGGTCTTCGTGATCGCCCCGGGCGCCGTGCAGGACGACGCCAACGTCCTGGCGCTCCAGCTGTACCGGACCTCCTTCGGCACGGACGCCGATCCGGGGCTGGGCAGTGCCATCGCGGTGCTGCTGCTGGTGCTCGTGGCTCCCGTCATGGCCTACAACATCCGCCGGATGCGCCGGGAGGCCCGCCGATGAGCACACCACCCACCGCGCGGTCCCTCGCCGCCCGGGCGGCCGGCGGGGCGCTGCGCGTCTTCCTGGTCCTCGCGGGCCTGTTCTGGCTGCTGCCGACGCTCGGGCTGCTGGTCTCCTCCTTCCTCTCCCCCACCGCGCTGAACGACGGCGGCTGGTGGCAGGCGCTGACGGCGCCCTCCCGGCTGACGGCCGACAACTACGAGCGGCTGCTGGCCAACGAGACCGTCACGGGCTCGCTGATCGACACGGCGGCCATCGCCGTCCCGGCGACCCTGCTCGTCCTGGCGCTGGGGGCGTTCGCCGGATACGCCTTCGCCTGGCTGGAGTTCCCCGGCCGCGACTGGCTGTTCCTGATCGTGGTCGCGCTGCTCGTCGTACCCGTCCAGGTGGCGCTGATCCCGGTCTCCGAACTCTTCGGCTCCATCGGCCTGTTCGAGACCACGGCGGGCGTGGTCCTCTTCCACACCGCCTTCGGGCTGCCGTTCGCCGTGTTCCTGCTGCGCAACTTCTTCGCGGAGATCCCGCGCGAGCTGCTGGAGGCGGCCCGTCTCGACGGGGCGGGCGAACTGCGGCTGTTCGCACGGGTGGTGCTGCCGCTGGGCGGTCCGGCGATCGCCTCGCTCGGCATCTTCCAGTTCCTGTGGGTGTGGAACGACATGCTGGTCGCCCTGGTCTTCGCGGACTCGGCGCACCCGCCCGTCACGGTCGCGCTCCAGCAGCAGGTGCGGCAGTTCGGGAACAACATCGACGTGCTGGCGCCCGGCGCCTTCCTGTCGATGGTGGTGCCGCTCGTCGTCTTCTTCGCCTTCCAGCGGCAGTTCGTCTCGGGGGTGATGGCGGGAGCGATCAAGTAGAGCGGTGTGGATCACGCAGGGCGGTGTGGATCACGGCATTGACGTGCGTGGTTGACGCTCCGTAACCCGAATGCCGCACCCTGCGTAACCCGATCACCACGCCGGGGGTTCCTGGGCCATATGCCCGCGCCGACCCCTGGATGTGCCGTGCCCCGGTTCAGCGTCATCGTGCCCGCGTACAAGGTCCAGGCGTACCTCCAGGAGAGTCTGGACTCGGTCCTGACCCAGTCGTACCCGGATCTCGAACTGATCGTGGTCGACGACGCCTCCCCGGACGCCTGCGGTTCGATCATCGACGAATGCGCGGCCCGCGACCCCCGGGTCACCGCCGTGCACCTGGCGCACAACCTGGGCCTGGGCCCGGCCCGCAACGCGGGCCTGTCCCGGGCCACCGGCGACTACGTGCTCTTCCTCGACGGCGACGACACCCTGGCCCCCGGCGCCCTGCAGGCCATCACCGACCGGCTGAAGGCCACCGGCTCCCCGGACGTCCTCGTCTACGACTACGCGCGCACCTACTGGACCGGCGAGCTGGTCCGCAACAGCCAGTCCCACCGCCTCTCCGAGGAGGGCCCGGCCAGCTTCCGCCTCGCCGACCGCCCCGCCCTCCTCGGCATGCTGATGGTGGTGTGGAACAAGGCCTACCGCCGCGAGTACGTGGAGCGCGAGGGCCTCTCCTTCCCGCCCGGCTTCTACGAGGACACCCCCTGGACCTACCCGGCGCTCCTGGCGGCGGAGTCGGTCGCCGTCCTCGACCGGGTCTGCGTGCACTACCGCCAGCGCCGCACGGGCTCGATCCTGACCACGTCCACCCGCCGCCACCTGGACGTCTTCGACCAGTACGACCGCGTCTTCGGCTACCTCGCCACCCGCCCCGAGCTGGAGCGCTGGCGGCCCGCCGTGCACCGGCGGATGGCCGAGCACTTCTGCGCCCTGTACGCGGACCCGCGCCGGCTCCCGCGCGCCGCCCGCGCCGAGTTCTTCGCCCGGGCCTCGGCCCTGCTGCGCCGCTACCGGGTGCCGGGCCCCCGGCCGCTGTCCCTGAGCCGCACCGACCGCACCCGCCACCTCCTGATGCGGCTGGGCACGAGGCGCGCGTACCGCGTCCTCTCCCTGCTCCGCTCGGCCTCGCTCACCGCGGGCCGCGCCGGAGCCACCCTGGGCCGGGGCCTGCGCGAGAGCGTCCTGCGCCTGCACTACCGCGCTCAGCGCCTGCTCCCGCTCCGCCCGGAGCTGGCGGTCTTCTCCGCGTACTGGCACGGCGGTTACGCCTGCAACCCGGCGGCGATCGAGGCCAAGCTGCGCGAACTCGCCCCGCGCATGCGGACGGCCTGGATCTGCGATCCCGCGCACGCCTCGACCCTGCCCCGCGGCACCACCCCGCTCCGCCCGGGCTCGGCGGCGTACTGGACGGCCCTGGCCCGCGCCACCTACCTCGTCACGAACGTCAACTTCGACCGCACCCTGGTCAAGCGCCCGGGCCAGATCCTCCTCCAGACCCAGCACGGCACCCCGCTCAAGCGGGTCGGCCTCGACCTCCAGGACCGCCCGGCGGCCACCCCCACCACGGACTTCGCGGGCCTGCTCCGCGGCGCGGACCAGTGGGACTACCTGCTCTCCTCGAACCGCCACTCCACGCTCGTCTGGGAGAAGGCGGTCCCGTCCTCGTACACCACGCTGGAGTACGGCTACCCCCGCAACGACGTGTTCCACCGGGCCACGCAGGCGGACGTCCTGGAACTGCGCGAACGCCTCGGCATCCCGCCGGGCTCCACGGCGATCCTGTACGCACCGACCCACCGTGACTACCGGCGCAGCCGCCCGGCCCACCCGGACTTCGACCGCATCCTGCGCGACCTGGGCCCGCGCTACACGATCCTGACCCGCACCCACCTCACGTACGCGGGCTCACCCGCCCCCGACCCCCACCCGCGCCTCCTGGACGTCTCCTCCCACCCCTCGGTGGAGGAACTCTGCCTGGCCTCGGACGCGCTCGTGACGGACTACTCGTCACTCATGTTCGACTACGCGGCCCTGGACCGCCCGATCGTGATCCACGCGGACGACTGGGAGGCGTACGAGGCCTCCCGCGGCACGTACTTCGACCTGCGCGCCTTCCCCCCGGGCGCGATCGCCCGCACCGAGGACGAGCTGGTGGACATCTTCTCCACCGGCCACTGGCAGGGCTCGCGCTCCGCGCAGCTCCGCGCGTCCTTCCGGACCCGGTTCTGCACGCACGACGACGGCCAGGCGGCGGAGCGCGTGGTCCGCCGCGTCTTCCTGAGCCAGCCCACGGCCCCCATCACCCCCCTGGAAGACCGCCGCCCCACCCCACCGGCCCCCTCAGCCACCCCGGAACCCACCCTGGCCCACCTGACCACGTCCCGCTGGCCGTAACCGGGCCTCAAAACGCCGGCGGGGCTGGATAATTCCAGCCCCGCCGGCGTTTGAGGCGCGGGGTCCGGGGCGGAGCCCCAGGGGGGTCCGGGCGCAGCCCGGGGAACGGTGGAAGGGCGGGTAGGGGAACTCCGCCCCGCAGGGCCGCACCCCCTCGGCCGACCCGCCGGACGGGTCAGGCGCTGCCGGCCGTCAGCCCGGCGACCACCGACCGCGCGAGGTCGTCCAGATATCCCCCCGGGACGGCATCCCGCACGACCACCTGCCGCCAGTACAGCGGCCCGATCGCCAGATCGAGCGCCCTCCCCGCATCCACCCCCACGGGAAGCTCGCCGCGCGACACCGCCTCGGAGATGATCCCCTCCGCCATCCGCCGCTGCCCCTCCAGCAGAGCCCCCCGCACCGCATCCGCGATCTCCGGATTCCGCGCCGCCTCGACCAGCAGGTCGGGGATCACCGCCGAGGCCACCGGATGCCGCAGCACGTGTGACATCACCTCCAGCAGCGCCCGTACGTCCCCGTAGAGCGACCCGGTCGACGGCACCGGCAGGCCGTCCACGGCGAAGGCGCCCACCAGGTCCAGCACCAGGTGCAGTTTCGACTTCCACCGGCGGTACACGGCCGTCTTCCCGACGCCCGCCCGCCGCGCGATGCCCTCGATCGACATCCGTGCGAAGCCCACGGTGGCGAGCTCCTCGACCACGGCCGCCCGGATCGCCTCGGTCACGTCCTCACGGAGAACGGCGGCCCCGGCGGGGGCTCTACGGGTGGCGGGGGCAGGGGTGGCGGCGGCAGCAGGCTCAGGCGTCATAAGCAGAGCATAACCCGCGACGACGATACGGTTGCGTTCCGACGTCGAACGACCTACCCTCACCGTAGCGACGATACGGACCCGTCCCATCGCCAGCCGACGCCCCGACCCCGTCGAAAGCGAACCCCGTGACAGTGACCACCGCGCCACCGGCCCCCGCTCCGGCGAAGCCCAGGAGCAGCGCCAAGGACAAGGCCCCGGACCCCATCGCCGAACTGGCGGCGGCCCACGACCTGACCCTCAGCGGCGCCCGCCCCACCCTCCCCCGCTACGTCGCGCAGCTCTGGGGCCGGCGCCACTTCGTGACCGCGTACGCCACCGCCCGGATGCACGCCCAGTACAGCGAGGCGAGCCTCGGCCAGGTCTGGCACCTGGTGACGCCGCTGCTCAACGCGGCCGTCTACTACTTCATCTTCGGCATCGTCATGCACGCCAGCCACAACGTGCCGAACTACCTGCCGTTCCTGATCACCGGCGTCTTCGTCTGGGACTTCATCGGAAGCTGCATCAACGCCGCCACCCGTTCCGTCCAGGGCAACCTCGGCCTGGTGCGCGCCCTGCACTTCCCGCGCGCCTCGCTGCCGCTGTCCACGGTGGTCCAGCTCTTCCAGCAGCTACTGGTCACCATGGGCGCGCTGATCATCCTGCTGCTGATCTTCGGCCAGACCCCCACCCCGAACTGGCTGCTCGCCTTCCCCACCCTCTTCCTCATGGCCGCCTTCTGCGCCGGCTGCGCCATGATCATGGCGAGGATCGGGGCGAAGAGCCCGGACGTCAGCCAGCTGATGCCCTTCGTCCTGCGGACCTGGATGTACGCCTCGGGCGTCATGTGGTCGATCGACCAGATGCTCAGCACGGACCACCTGCCGCACTGGGTCTCGATGGCCCTCAAGCTCAACCCCGCCGCCGTCTTCATCGACCTGATGCGCTTCGCGCTCATCGACACCTACACGGCGAGCCAGCTCCCCCCGCACGTCTGGCTGATCGCCCTGGGCTGGGCCCTGGTCGTCGGCGTCGGCGGGTTCGTTTTCTTCTGGAAGGCAGAGGAGGAGTACGGCCGTGGCTGACACCGCAACCCCCACCGCACCGGCACCGGCACCGGCCATCGAAACCCGGATCCCGACCGTCATCGCCGACGAGGTCCACGTGATCTACAAGGTGCACGGCTCGGGCGGCCGCAAGGGCGGCGCCACCGCGGCCCTGAGCCGGATCTTCTCCCGCAAGCCCGCCCCCGGCATCCGCGAGGTGCACGCCGTCAAGGGCGTCAGCTTCACCGCGTACAAGGGCGAGGCCATCGGCCTGATCGGCACCAACGGCTCGGGCAAGTCCACGCTGCTGTCCGCCATCGCCGGCCTCCAGCCGGTCGCGCGCGGCCGGATCTTCTCGCACGGCCAGCCGTCGCTGCTCGGCGTGAACGCCGCCCTGATGAACGACCTGACCGGCGAACGCAACGTGGTCCTCGGCGGCCTCGCGATGGGCATGACCAGACAACAGATCCGCGAGCGCTACCAGGGCATCGTCGACTTCTCCGGCATCAACGAGAAGGGCGACTTCATCTCCCTGCCCATGCGCACCTACTCCTCCGGCATGGGCGCCCGGCTGCGCTTCTCCATCGCCGCCGCCAAGGACCACGACGTCCTGATGATCGACGAGGCCCTGGCCACCGGCGACGCAGCCTTCCAGCGCCGCAGCCAGGCCCGCATCGAGGAGCTCCGCGAACGGGCCGGCACCGTCTTCCTCGTCAGCCACGGCATCGGCACGGTCCGCGAGACCTGCGACCGCGCGATCTGGCTCGAATCGGGCGTCCTGCGCATGGACGGCCCCTCGGAAGAGGTCTGCGACGCCTACGAGGAATTCACGAACAGCCGCTGACGGGCCCAGCCAGGTCCAGCGGCCCCAGCCAAATCCAGCGCCGCCAGGCCAAATCCAGCCCCTCCGGCGTTTGAGGAGCGGGGGTCCGGGGGCTGGCCCCCGGCAACGGCCCCGCACCCGCCCACAACGGACCGGACCACGAACGGGCCGGGCCCGGAACCCCCAAGAGGGTCCCGGGCCCGGCCCGTTCCCGCGCAAGCCCCGCAGGGCTACGCGTGCGCCCTCAACAGCGACCGCATCGTCCGCATGGCGACGGACAGGTTCGCCAGGTCGAAGTCGTCCGACCCCTGGATCTCGTCCAGAGTCGTCCGCGCACGCCCGATGATCGCCGCGTTCTTCTCCTCCCACGCCTTGAAGCGCTCCTCGGGAGTCGAGGTCCCGTTCCCGACCGCCAGCACGTCCGCGGTCAGCGCCGCGTGCGCCGAGAACAGGTCCTCGCGGATGGACGCGCGGGCCATCGACTGCCAGCGGTCGGCCCGCGGCAGCTCGATGATCCGGTCCATCAGCTGGGTGATGTCCAGCCGGTCGGCGAGGTCGTAGTACACCTCGGCGACCGCCAGCGGCTCGACGCCCGTACGGTCCGAGATCGCGACGATGTCCAGCGTCGGGAAGGCCGAGGAGAACCCGGCCACCTTGGCCGCCAGCTCCTCCGGCACGCCCTCGCCGATCAGCTCGGCCATGACCGCCTCGTACCACTCCAGGTCCGCGCCGCGCACCAGCTTCGGCAGGTCCGACCAGACCCGCTCCACCCGCTCGGCGAAGAACTCGATGGTCTCGGTGATCTGGAGCGGCTGCGGCCGGTTGTTCAGCAGCCAGCGCGTACCGCGCTCGACCAGGCGCCGCGAGTGCAGCCGGATCCGGGTCTGGACGTCGGCGGCGACCTCGTTGTCGAGGTCCTCGACCGCGTCCCACACGCCGGCCAGGCCGAAGATCTCGCGGGCCGCGAGCTGCGCCCGGACGATCTCCTCCAGGGAGGCTCCGGTCTCCTCGCGCAGGCGGTGCAGGAAGGTCGAACCACCGCTGTTGACGGTGTCGTTGACCAGCACCGTGGTGATGATCTCGCGGCGCAGCGCGTGCCCGTCGACCTGCTCGGGGAACTTCGCGAGCAGCGCGCCCGGGAAGTAGGCGTGCAGCAGGCGGTCGAGGTACGGGTCGTCCGGGAGCTCGGTGTGGATGAGCTCGTCCGCCACCGTGATCTTGGTGTAGGCGAACAGGACGGCCAGCTCCGGCTGGGTCAGGCCCCGGCCGTTGTTGAGCAGCTCGCGGATCTGCCGGTCGTTGGGCAGGAACTCCAGAGCGCGGTCCAGCAGGCCGTCACGGCCCAGGCGGCGCATGAAGCGCTGCTGGGCGTGGAGCAGGCTGGGGGCCTGGGCGGCGCCGTTGGCCAGCGCCACGTTCTGGGCGTAGTTGTTGCGCAGCACCAGACGGCCGACCTCGTCGGTCATCTCGGCGAGGAACTTGTTGCGCTGCTTGACGGTCAGGTCCCCGTCGGCGACCACCGAGTTCAGCAGGATCTTGATGTTCACCTCGTGGTCGGAGGTGTCCACGCCCGCGCTGTTGTCGATGGCGTCGGTGTTGACCTTGCCGCCCTCGCCGCCGGCGCCGATGTGCGCGAACTCGATGCGGCCGAGCTGGGTCAGGCCCAGGTTGCCGCCCTCGCCGATGACCTTGGCCCGCACGTCGGAGCCGTTGACGCGGATGGGGTCGTTGGCCTTGTCGCCGACGTCCGCGTGCGTCTCGGCCGTCGCCTTGACGTACGTACCGATGCCGCCGTTCCACAGCAGGTCCACCGGGGACTGCAGGATCGCCTTCATCAGGTCGGCCGGGGTCATCTTGGTGACGCCGGCCTCGATGCCGAGGGCTTCGCGGACCTGCGCGTTGACCGGGATGGCCTTCGCGCTGCGCGGGTGGATGCCGCCGCCGGCCGACAGCAGGGAGCTGTCGTAGTCCGCCCACGAGGAGCGCGGCAGGTCGAACAGGCGCCGCCGCTCGGCGTAGGAGGTCGCCGCGTCCGGGTTCGGGTCGATGAAGATGTGCCGGTGGTCGAAGGCCGCCACCAGGCGGATGTGCTCGGAGAGCAGCATGCCGTTGCCGAAGACGTCGCCGGACATGTCGCCGACGCCGACGACCGTGAAGTCCTGCGTCTGGGTGTCGTGCCCGAGCTCGCGGAAGTGCCGCTTGACGGACTCCCAGGCGCCGCGGGCGGTGATGCCCATGCCCTTGTGGTCGTAGCCGGCCGAGCCGCCGGAGGCGAAGGCGTCGCCCAGCCAGAACCCGTAGGACTCCGCGACCCCGTTGGCGATGTCGGAGAAGGTCGCGGTGCCCTTGTCCGCGGCGACGACGAGGTAGGTGTCGTCCTCGTCGTGGCGGACCACGCCCTTGGGCCGCACGACCTCGCCGCCGACCATGTTGTCGGTGATGTCGAGCAGCGCCGAGATGAAGATCTTGTACGAGGCGATGCCCTCGGCGAGCCAGGCGTCCCGGTCCACCGACGGGTCGGGGAGGTTCTTGGCGACGAAGCCGCCCTTGGCGCCCACGGGCACGATGACGGTGTTCTTGACCATCTGCGCCTTGACCAGGCCGAGGATCTCCGTACGGAAGTCCTCGCGGCGGTCGGACCAGCGCAGGCCACCGCGGGCGACCTTGCCGAAGCGCAGGTGGACGCCCTCGACGCGCGGGGAGTAGACCCAGATCTCGAAGGCCGGACGCGGCGCCGGCAGGTCGGGGATGGCCTGCGGGTCGAACTTCATCGACACGTAGGAGTGCTGCTCGCCCGCGGCGTTGAGCTGGAAGAAGTTGGTGCGCAGCGTCGCCTTGATGAGGGTGAGGAAGGACCGCAGGATCCGGTCCTCGTCCAGCGAGGCGACCTGGTCCAGGGCCCCGTCCAGCTCCTCCAGCATCGCGTCGACGAGCTCGGTGCCCGCGGACTGGCGGCCCGGCGACATCCGGGCCTCGAAGAGGGAGACCAGCAGCCGGGTGGTGTGGACGTTGTTGCGGAGGGTGTCCTCCATGTAGTCCTGGCTGAAGGTGGCACCGGCCTGGCGCAGGTACTTGGCGTACGCGCGCAGGACCACGGCCTGGCGCCAGGTCAGTCCGGCGCCCAGCACCAGGGTGTTGAAGTTGTCGTTCTCGGCGTCGCCCTGCCAGACCGCCGAGAAGGCGTCCTGGAACCGCTCGCGCGCGTCGTCGCCGAGGTAGTTGGCGGTCCCTGCGGAGTCGCCGTTGCCGCTGGCGAGGGGCATCCGCAGACCGAAGTCGTAGATCCACGCGTTGGTGCGGTCGGTGCAGCGCAGCTCGTACGGCCGCTCGTCGGTGACCTCGACGCCCAGGCGCTGCAGGACCGGCAGGACCGCGGAGAGCGAGACCTGCTCGCCCGTGCGGTAGATCTTGAACCGGCGTTCGCCGGGACCCGCGCCGACCGGCTCGTACAGCGACAGCGCGAACTCGCGGTCGCTCGCGGACAGCCGCTCCAGGTGGCACAGGTCCGCCACGGCCGAGCGCGGCGAGTGGTCGGCCTTGTAGCCCTCGGGGAAGGAGTTCCCGTACTTGCGCAGCAGCTCGGCGGCGCGCTCCTCGCCCAGTTCGGCCACGAGCGCCTCGGCGAAGCCGTCGGCCCAGGAGCGGGCGGCCTCGACCAGGCGGCCCTCCAGGCGCTCGACGTCGGCGTCGGTCAGCACGGGCAGCTCGGTGCCCTGCGGGACGCGGACGACGAAGTGGATGCGGGAGAGGATCGACTCGGTGTTCCAGGCGGTGAAGTCGACGCTGATGCCGCCGAGCTCCTCCTTCAGGATGTCCATCAGGCGCAGCCGGACGCCGGTGGTGAACCGGTCGCGCGGCAGGTAGACGAGCGCGGAGTAGTAGCGCCCGTACTCGTCCTGGCGCAGGTACAGCCGCAGCCGGCGGCGCTCCTGGAGGTACAGGACGGAGGTGGCGATGGCCTGGAGCTGGTCGACCGGGGTCTGGAACAGCTCGTCGCGCGGGTAGGTCTCCAGGATCTGGAGCAGGTCGCGGCCGTCGTGGCTGGACGGGGCGAAGCCGGCGACTTCGAGGACCTCGGCGACCTTGCGGCGGATGACCGGGACCCGGCGCACCGACTCGGTGTACGCGGCGGAGGAGAACAGGCCGAGGAAGCGGCGCTCGCCGACGACGTTGCCCTCGGCGTCGAACTTCTTGACGCCGACGTAGTCGAGGTACGAGGGGCGGTGCACGGTGGAGCGGCTGTTGGCCTTGGTCAGCACCAGCAGGCGGTGCTCGCGGGCCTTGGCGCGGGCGTCGGCCGGCAGCCGGTTGAAGGACGGCGAGACGGGGTGCCCGTCGTCCTTGCCGCTGTGGTGCGGGTCGGAGCGCAGGATGCCGAGGCCGGTGCCGGGCACGGCGGCCAGGGCGTCGCCGTCGACGAGGTTGTACTCGCGGTAGCCGAGGAAGGTGAAGTGGTCGTCGGCGAGCCAGCGCAGCAGCTCGCGGGCCTCTTCGAGCTCGTACTCGCGCAGGTCCGGGGCGGTCGGCTCCTCGGGGAGCTCCTGGGCGATGCGCAGCGCCGCGTCGCGCATCTTCTCCCAGTCCTCGACGGACTCGCGCACGTCGGACAGGACGCGCTGCAGATCGGCGGTGATCTGCTTGAGGTCGGCCTTGTCGGTCTCGCGGTCGATCTCGACGTGGATCCAGGACTCGACGAGGGAGTCGTGGGGGCGCGCGGTGCGGGGACCGTGCGCGTCGCAGTCGGGGCCGAGGATCTCGATGAGCTTGCCGGTGACGTCGCGGCGGACGACGACCTGCGGGTGGATCACGACGTGGATGCCGCGCCCGTGGCGGGACAGCTCGTTCGTCACGGAGTCCACGAGGAACGGCATGTCGTCGGTGACCACCTCGACGACGGAGTGGCTGGAGGTCCAGCCGTTCTCCTCCACCGTGGGCGTGTGCACCCGCACGTTCGCGGTGCCCTGCGGACGGTTCTCCGCGAGCCGGTAGTGCGAGAGCGCCGCCCCGAACACGTCGACCGGGTCCCGGTCGAGCAGGTCCTCCGGGGCGGTGTGCAGGTAGTAGCGCTGGAGGTAGGCGAGAGTCGTGTCCCGGTCGGGACGCTCCCCCTGCTCGGACCCAGTCGGAAGTAGCCCCCCGGCCGGGCTGTTCTCAGCTACCCGTGCCGCCCGCGCGAGCAGCTCGGCCTTTGCTTCGTCCAGCTTGGTCTGCATGTCCTCTGGCTCCTGTCGCGCGCCATTGCGTGACGTAGGTGAAGGAAGGAATGGCATAGCACCGCGAGGCGGGGTTTCGGTGTCCGTTCGGGATCGACGCTATGCCGTCGAGAGAGCCCACCGGGAGGAAATCGGCCATGATCGGCAGGATGTTCCGGGGGCGGGGATCAGCGAGGGCCCGGGCACGGTGGTGCGCCGGGCGCCGGGCGGAGGCTTCGGTGCCTCCGAGAACTATCGCGCTGATCACGGGTACCAGGCTATCTCGCTCCACCCCCGGCTCGTCATGAGCTGTATGTGTACAAAAGAGGGGGGGTAACTTTGACACTCTGGACAGGGTCCGGCCCGGTGATGCGTGCCAGGCCGGTGCGCGGTCGCTCTCCGCTCATGCGCCGGTCGCTATCCGGCCAGCTCGCGAGCAGTGCGTACGGCGTCCGCCAGGCTGTCCACGACGGGGACACCGGCTGATTCCAGACTGCCCCGGCTGTGCGAACCGCCCGTGTAGAGGACGGCTCGCGCGCCCACGTGCGCGGCGGCCAGCGCGTCGTCCACGGCGTCTCCGATGAGGACCGTACGGCCGGCCGTCACCCCCGTCCCGTCCAGGGCCGCCAAATGACGTACGAGATGTCCGGCCTTGGTGGTGTGGGAGGGCCCGGTACGCCCGTCGACGCGCAGGAAGTGCGTGTCGATCCCGTGCGCCCGGACGAGCGGCACGAGCTTGTCGTGGGGCGCGAGGGACAGCAGGGACTGCGTGAGCCCGTCCTGCTGCCAGTCCCGCAGCAGCTCGCGGGCCCCCTCGGCGAGCCCGGCGTCCTCGGCGGCCACCCAGTAGTGCCGGTGGAAGGCCTCGTCCATGACCAGCCACTCGGCGTCCGTGGGGAGCCGGCCCATCAGGCGCTCGTAGAACTTGGGCACCGGTACGACGTACAGCTCGCGGTACCGCTCCAGCGTGATCGGCGCGAGGCCGAGCTCGGCGAAGGAGGCGTTGGTGGCTGCTATCACGGCGTCGATGTCGTGGAGCAGCGTGCCGTTCCAGTCCCAGACGATGTGCGGGGCCGCGGGCGCGGGGCTTTCGGGTGCCGCGCTCACTTCAGCAGCCCCGGGATCTCCTGGACGCCGAACCACAGCAGCTCGTGGTCCTCGGCACCGTCGACGGTGAAGCGCGCGTCCTCGTCGCCCCCGTCCGCGGCGGCGACGGCCGCCACGGCGGCGCTCACGTCCTCCAGGGCCTCTTCGGCGTCCACGTGCACCGCGGCCGCCACCGAGAGGCGTACGGCCCCGGCGAGGGCCACCTGGCCGAGCGTGGCCTCGTCGACGCCGGGGGTGGCGGTGGCGGCCTTGTCGTCCACGTCGACGGCCACCACGACCCGCTTGGGGGGCGCGGTCCCGTCCTCGGCGATCATCCGCAGCGAGGCGGCGGCGGCCCGGGTCAGGGCGGCGTACTCCAGCTCCTCGATGTCGTCCGACACGTACCACTCGCGCAGTCCGGGGGTGACGGCGTACGCCCGCAGCGGAGCCGGGCCCAGCTCACCCGCCTGGTGCGCCTCGGCGAGCCCGGGCAGGGTCAGGGGGACGTACACGCGCATGGCCGGCTGCTTTCGGTAGTCGGAAACGCCCCCAGGATACGACCGCGACCCGCCTCCTCTCCTCCCCGATGCCCCCTTCGCCCGCGTCCGCCCCGGGGGGGGTCCGGGCCGGACTCCGTCCGTGACGGCCCGCGTCCCCCTTCGGGGTGCCGCGGCGGGGCCCGGCGGCGTCCACCTCGCTCCCGGCGGGATCCGGGGCGTGGCCCGGCGGGGCCGGGGGCCGACCCGGATAGGTGAAGGCGCACCGGGTGCGGGGCGCCGCGCGGCGCCGTTGCGGAGCGTGTTCGCAGCCCCGTAGAAGTCCCTACGAAGTTACCGCCCGGTACCGGTCCGGGCACGACCCCAGGGACGGCCGCGATGCCCACCAGCACACCCCGCACCACCGCGAGCACCACCGACCCCACGAGCCCCGCACCCACCGGGGCCCGGCCCGGGAACGGGGCCGCCCGGCGCCCCGGGACCACCGGGAGCGGGGGCGGGAGCGGAAGCCCCCGAACGGCCGGCAGCGGCGGCGCGGGCACCGGCCCGGGCCGCGGCTCCGCGAGGCCCGCGAGCACCGGCCCCGGCCCCGGCGCCACGCGGCCCGGCCGCCGCCACGACCGGCGCCGGCCGCCCACCGCCGTCCACCGCGGCAGCGGCCCGCACCACTGGTTCGCCGAACGGCTGCTCGCCGTCCTCAGCGGACGCCGCCCCGTGCACTCCCTGATCGGCCACACCATCGGCCCGGCCTACGACCAGCTGATCACCCTCGCCCCCGCCGACCCCCCGCACGAGCCCGCGTACGACGCCCGCCGGCTCAGCCCCGTCCTCCACGGATGCGGCCGCTTCACCCCGGGCCCCGGGGTCATCGAGGCCTTCGCCCGCATCGCGACCGGCGACCGCCTCACCGCGCTGGCCTTCCGTCTGGAGCAGGGCCCCGACCTGCGCTGGCGCTGCGCCGCCGTGGAACTCCACGGCCCCCGCCCGTGACCCGGACCGCGGGCCCCCGCCCGCGAACGCCGCCGGGGCCGGACCCCACGCTGTGCGTGGTGTCCGGCCCCGGCGGTGATCCCGCGAACGGCGCGGGTTCCTTCCTGCGGGTTACTTCTTGCGGCGACGGCCGCCCGTGGCCTTCGCGGCCTTACGGCGCTCCGCGCGCGTCATCCCGTCCGAGTCGTCACCGGAATCCGATTCGAAGTCGCCCTCGACGACACCGCCCTCACCGTCCACGGTGGGAGCGGAGAAGTGCAGCCGGTCCGGCCGCTGCGGGGCGTCCAGACCCTTCGCCCGGATCTCCGGCTTGGTCAGCGACGGACCGGAGTCCGAGACCAGGACCTCCTCGACCTGCTGCTCGACCTGGACCTCCAGGTTGAACAGGTAGCCGACGGACTCCTCCTTGATGCCCTCCTGCATGGCGTTGAACATGTCGAAGCCCTCGCGCTGGTACTCGACCAGCGGGTCCTTCTGGGCCATCGCCCGCAGGCCGATGCCCTCCTGCAGGTAGTCCATCTCGTACAGGTGCTCGCGCCACTTGCGGTCCAGCACCGACAGCACCACGCGCCGCTCCAGCTCGCGCATGATGTCGGAGCCGAGCGTCGCCTCGCGGGCCTCGTACTGCTCGTGGATGTCGTCCTTGACGGACTCCGCGATGAACTCGGCGGTGATGCCCGCGCGGTCGCCCGCGGCATCCTCCAGCTCCTCCACCGTGACCTTGATCGGGTAGAGCTGCCGGAAGGCGTTCCACAGCCGGTCCAGGTCCCACTCCTCCGCGAACCCCTCGACCGTCTCGGCCGTGATGTACGCGTCGATCGTGTCGTCCATCATGTGCCGGATCTGCTCCTGGAGGTCTTCGCCCTCCAGCACCCGGCGGCGCTCCTTGTAGATGACGGTGCGCTGGTTGTTCAGCACCTCGTCGTACTTCAGGACGTTCTTGCGCGTCTCGAAGTTCTGGGTCTCGACCTGCGACTGGGCCGAGGCGATGGCCCGCGTGACCATCTTGTTCTCGATCGGCACGTCGTCCGGCACGTTCGCCATCGACATGACGCGCTCGACCATCTGCGCCTTGAACAGGCGCATCAGGTCATCGCCGAGCGACAGGTAGAAACGGGACTCGCCCGGGTCGCCCTGTCGGCCGGAACGGCCGCGCAGCTGGTTGTCGATGCGGCGCGACTCGTGGCGCTCGGTGCCCAGCACGTACAGCCCGCCGAGGTCCTTGACTTCCTCGAACTCCGCCTTCACGGCCGCCTCGGCCCGCGTGAGCGCCTCGGGAAGGGCGTGCGCCCACTCCTCGATGTGCTCCTCCGGGTCCAGGCCGCGCTGGCGCAGCTCGGCCTCGGCGAGGTCGTCCGGGTTGCCGCCGAGCTTGATGTCGGTACCGCGGCCGGCCATGTTCGTGGCGACCGTGACGGCGCCGCGGCGGCCGGCCTGGGCGACGATCGAGGCCTCGCGCTCGTGCTGCTTCGCGTTCAGCACCTCGTGCGGGATGCCCCGCTTGGAGAGCTGCTGCGAGAGGTACTCGGACTTCTCGACCGACGTCGTACCGACGAGGATCGGCTGGCCCTTCTCGTGCTTCTCCGCGATGTCGTCGACGACGGCGGCGAACTTCGCGACCTCGGTGCGGTAGATCAGGTCCGCCTGGTCCTTGCGGACCATGTCGCGGTTGGTCGGGATCGGGACGACACCGAGCTTGTAGATCTGGTGGAACTCCGCGGCCTCGGTCATGGCCGTACCGGTCATGCCCGACAGCTTCGAGTACAGGCGGAAGAAGTTCTGGAGGGTGATCGTGGCGAGGGTCTGGTTCTCGTCCTTGATGTCCACCCCTTCCTTCGCCTCGATGGCCTGGTGCATGCCCTCGTTGTAGCGGCGGCCGGCGAGGATGCGGCCGGTGTGCTCGTCGACGATCATGACCTCGCCGTCGATGACGACGTAGTCCTTGTCGACCTTGAACAGTTCCTTCGCCTTGATGGCGTTGTTCAGGTAACCGACGAGCGGGGTGTTCACCGACTCGTAGAGGTTCTCGATGCCGAGCCAGTCCTCGACCTTCGCGACACCGGACTCGTGGATGCCGACGGTGCGCTTCTTCTCGTCGACCTCGTAGTCGCCGGTCTCCTCGATGCCCTTGAGGGGCTGGCCGGGCTCGCCCTTGGTCAGGCGCGTCACCAGCTTCGCGAAGTCCGCGTACCACTTGGTGGCCTGGTCGGCCGGGCCCGAGATGATCAGCGGGGTACGGGCCTCGTCGACGAGGATCGAGTCGACCTCGTCGACCACGGCGAAGTTGTGGCCGCGCTGGACGAGCTCCTCCTGCGACCACGCCATGTTGTCGCGGAGGTAGTCGAAGCCGAACTCGTTGTTCGTGCCGTACGTGATGTCGCTCGCGTACTGCTCGCGGCGCTGCGCCGGCGACATGTTCGCGAGGATGCACCCGACCTGCAGGCCGAGGAACTTGTGTACCCGGCCCATCATCTCGGAGTCGCGTTCGGCGAGGTAGTCGTTCACCGTGATCAGGTGGACGCCCTTGCCGGACAGCGCGTTCAGGTACGCCGGCAGCGTGCCGACGAGGGTCTTGCCCTCACCGGTCTTCATCTCGGCGACGTAGCCGAGGTGCAGGGCGGCGCCGCCCATGATCTGGACGTCGTAGTGACGCTGGCCGAGGACGCGCTTGGCGGCCTCGCGGACCGTCGCGAAGGCCTCGGGCAGCAGGTCGTCCAGGCTCTCGCCGTCCTGGAAGCGCTGCTTGTACTCGTCCGTGAGCGCACGCAAGTCGGCGTCGGAGAGGTTGACGAAGTCCTCTTCGATGGAGTTGACCTGGTCCGCGATGCGGTGCAGTTTTTTGAGGATCTTGCCTTCGCCTGCACGCATGAGCTTGTTGAAGACGGACACCGAGGTTTGTCTCCTTGCCGGTCGGGCCTGGCACTGTTTTCGTGCACGGGCACGGAGGGTGGGCCCCACCGCAACGGCCATCGTAAGCGAGGACGCGGTCGCGTCGGGAGGTCCGCACTGCCGCGGAGCTGGACTGCCCGGAAATGAGAACGTGTGAGGGGCACCGAAGGTGCCGGTATGGGCGGTCCCTCTTCGGGATTCCCGTCGTGGATCCCGTCGGGAATCCGTTCGCCCCGGCCGTCCTCCCACAGCAGAATCCATCCATGGAACCGATCACACTGACCACCGAGCGCCTCGTCCTGCGCCCCCTCGACGCCTCGGACACCGACGAGGTGTACGCGGCGCTGCAGGACCCCGCGATCCAGCGCTGGATACCGGTCTCCGTCCCGTACGAGCGCACGCACGCCGAGTCCTTCGTGACCCGGGTCCCGGGCGGGCAGAGCGGCTCCGAGTACAACTTCGGGATCCGGCTCGGCGCCGGCGGCCCGCTGGTCGGCTGCGTCGGGGTCGCACCGGAGGGCGAGCACGCGCACGAGCTCGGCTACTGGACCGTCGCCGAGCACCGCGGCCTCGGCTACCTGCCCGAGGCACTGCCCGCCGTACTGCGCTGGGCCTTCACCGAGCTCGGCTGCCCGCGGATGATCTGGCGCGCCGGGGTCGGCAACCACGCCTCCCGCCGGGTCGCCGAGAAGGCCGGCTTCGCCATCGAAGGCGTGGCGCGCGCGGGCATGGAACACCGCGGGACCCTGCGGGACTGCTGGACCGGCGCCATGCTCCCCTCGGACCTGGGCCTGCCCTCCCGCCTCCCGTACCTTCCCTCGCCTGTCAGTGCCACGCCCTAGGGTTCCGCCATGACGACCGCGCCCACGCCCACGCCCCTGCCCTCGCTGTCCCTGTCCGCCGACGAGGCCCGCCGCATCGCGCTGCGCGCCCAGGGCTTCCTCGGGGCCCCCGACCGGCGCGGCGGTGTGCGGGGCGTCCTGCGCCACCTGGGCGCCGTCCAGCTCGACACCATCTCCGTACTGGCCCGCTCGCACGAACTCGTCCCGTACGCGCGCCTCGGCGCGGTCGGGCGCTCCGCCGTCGAAGCCTCGTACTGGTCGCAGAACCACGCCTTCGAGTACTGGTCGCACGCGGCCTGCATCCTGCCGATGGAGGAGTGGCCGCACTTCGCCTTCCGCCGCCGGGCCAACAAGGCCCGCGGCCACCGCTGGCACATCCTGGAGGACAAACACAACTCCACGAAGACGGTCCTGGACCGCCTCGCCGCCGAAGGCCCTCTGACCTCGACCGAACTGGGCGGCGCCAAGAACGGCGGCGAATGGTTCGAATGGTCCGAGACGAAGATCGCGGTCGAGTGGCTCCTCGACGTCGGCGAGGTCGTCTGCACCGAGCGCCGCGGCTGGAAGCGGGTCTACGACCTCCCCGAGCGCGCGGTCCCCGCCGCCCTGCTCCACGACGAGCTGGACGACCGCGAGTGCAAGCGCCGCCTGGTGGCCCTCGCGGGGCAGTCCCTGGGCGTGGGCACCCGCTCCGACATCGCGGACTACCACCGCCTCAAGAAGCAGGACTTCGACGCGGTGGTCGAGGACGCGGGCCTGGTCCCGGTGGAGGTGGAAGGCTGGGACAAGCCGGCCTGGGCAGACCCCTCGGCCCTGGCGTCCGTCCCCCGGGGCCGCCACCGCACGACCCTCCTCTCCCCGTTCGACTCCCTGATCTGGGAGCGCCCGCGCACGGAGCGGATCTTCGGCTTCACCCACCGCCTGGAGGCGTACGTCCCCAAGCCCCGGCGGATCCACGGTTACTTCGCGATGCCCCTGCTGGCCGGAGGCCGCCTCCAGGGCCGCGTGGACCCGGCCCGCGAGGGCACCACCCTGGTGGCCCGCCAACTCTCCCTGACCACCCCGAAGGCGGCCCGCCCCATGGCCGAAGCCCTCCGCGAGGCCGCCACCTGGGTCGGCTGCGACACGATCCGCATCGACCGCGCGAGCTCTCCTGCGGAAGCGGAAGCAGTCACAGCGGAACTGTCCACCCTCTGAACCCCCGACTCCGCCAAGGGCCGTTCGGCGGGGTTTCCAGCCGTCCGGCGCTTGAGGACCGGGGTCTGGGGCGGAGCCCCAGGGTCCTTCCGGGTCCGGGCAGCGCCCGGGGAACGGTGGAAGGGCGGGTAGGGGACAGCCCAGCAGGGCCGCCCACCCGCACCCGGTAACGGAACCTGCGGCCCCTACCGGATCTCGAGGATCTTCTCCCGCATCGCGTACACCACGGCCTCCATCCTGGAGTGCAACTGCAGCTTCTCCAGAATGTTGCGCACGTGGTTCTTCACGGTGTTCTCGGAGATGAACAACTCCTTCGCGATGTCGCGGTTGTTCATCCCGGTGGCCACCAGCTTCAAGACCTCGAGCTCCCGATCCGTCAGCCGCGGCGCCGGCACCAACCGCCGCTCGTCCGTCCGCTGGATCATCGACTTGAATTCCGTCAGCAGCTTCGACGCCATCGAAGGACTGATCTGCGACTGCCCGTCCGCCACCGCCCGGATCGCCGTGGCGACCTCGTCCGTGGAGATCTCCTTCAGCAGGTACCCGGTGGCCCCGGCCTTGATCGCGTCGTAGAGGTCCGCCTCCTCATCGCTGATCGTCAGCATGATGATCTTCGCGGAGGGCGCCACCTCCTTGATCGAGGTGCACGCCTCGATCCCACCCCGGCGCGGCATCCGCACATCCATCAGCACGATGTCGGGCAGCAGATCCGCCGCCTTGTCCACGGCCTCCGCCCCGTCGCCCGCCTCGCCGACGACCTGGATGTCCTCCTCCTGCGCGAGGACGATCTCCAGCCCGCGCCGGAACAGCGCATGGTCGTCGACCACGAGCACCCGGATCGGCTCTGCCACCCGGTCCTCCTCACGGCAGCCCGCACCGTTGTCGTCGCGCACCGGCCCGAAGCTGTCGGCCATCGTTCCTCCCCCTGCACCACGGTGCTGAGCTGCTGGGTCAATCCGACGAGAGCGGCCGCCGGCTGACTGCCCGACATGATTCCATGCCCGCGTAACCGAACGGGGGCCGACGGTTACCGGCCGACCCATACAAGCCACCGTTTCGCAGCCGCCACCTCACACGAGTGCCCCCGCGCCCGCCTGGGCGAACGCGGGGGCACCACACCGGCACCGCACGAACCTCCGGATCCAGCCCGGAATCAGTCCGGAATCAGCGGCTCAGCCTCCGAGCGCGCCACCCGCTCCCGCGCCGTCGAGCCCACCTGAGCTGGAGGCGGCGTCGGAAGCGTCGAGGTGGATCACGCCGTAGTCGTAACCGTGGCGCCGGTAGACGACGCTCGGCATCTTGGTGTCGGAATCGACGAACAGATAGAAGTCGTGACCGACCAGTTCCATCTCGTACAGAGCCTGGTCGAGCGACATGGGTGCGGCCGAGTGGGTCTTCTCGCGAACGATGAGCGGGCCTTCGCCCTGCACTTCCAGCGATCCGATCCGGATGGTCGGAATCGCGTCCGCCTTCTCGCCGTTGACGGGCTCACCGTTGCCGTTCAGAGTGGCGGCGTCCGGTACCACGTCGGCGACCTCCGCCGCCGAGATGCGGCCCGCTCCACGGCGGGTGTAGCGCTTGTCGTGCTGCTTGCGCAGCCGGGCCTCCAGCTTGTCCTGAGCGAGGTCGAGCGCCGCGTACGCGTCGGCGGCGGAAGCCTCGGCACGAATCACCGGGCCCCGCGAACGCAGGGTGATCTCCACGCGGTCGGAACGGTCGGCCTGGCGCGGGTTGTGCTCCTTGGACACCTCGACGTCCAAGCTGATCACCTTGGCGTCGAGCTTCTGGATCCGCTCCGGATTCAGCTTCTCGGCCACGTGCTTGCGGAACCGGTCGGGCACCTCGGTCTTACGGCCCTTGACGACGATGTCCACGCAGAACTCCGTTCCCGGATAGCCACGCCCCAGGGGCGAAGCGTCTCCCTTTCGCACCAGACCCCGGTGAACACCGGAGCCTCGGACTTGGCGACTTCCACCTCCTCCTCCCCCATCGGCAAGATCTACACCCCACCGACTTCGGAGTCGAGGGACAACCTCTGACACGAAGTTTCCGAAACGTACAGACGCTCGAAACGTGCGCTCCGATGCGTGGGGCCCAAGGTTCGCCAATTCCTTACAACCGAACATATCCCTCTATGCCGGTTGTCGGCACCCGCTACCGGAACGTACCTCCGTTCAGGTGGCCGTTCCCTCTTACTACCTGCAACGATGCGCCTTCCCTTCCAGTTCCAAATCTATTCACACGTTTTTTGGTCTGTACGAGTTGCACCCGGGCCGCGGCGCCCGAAGGAGTCCGCCGGCGCCGCCACCACGGCGGCCGCCAGAGCCACAGCCCCGGTCGCTCCCGCGGCCGCCCCGACCGGCGCCCCGATCCCGGCCGCGCGCAGTGCCCGCGCCGCCTCCACCAGGGTGGATCCGGTGGTGACGAGGTCGTCCACGATGACGATCCGGGCCGCCCACCCCGTCACCCGCCCGGCTCCGGGCCGCGCCTCCAGGGCCCCGGCGAGGTTCTCCCGGCGCTGTGCCGCCCCCAGGCCCGCCTGGTCGGCCACCGCCCGCCGCAGCCGCAGTACGGGCGTCACGCGCGCGGGCACGCCCTCCCGCCGCAGCCGCGCCGAGGCGGCCAGCGCGATCCTGCGCGCCGGATCGTGCCCGCGCGCCCGCACCCGGTGCCGCGCGGAGGGCACGGGAACCAGTGCCACGCCCCCTCCCCCGGCCCCGCCCGCCCCGCCCGCCCGGACCGCGGCCGCCAGGGCGGCGCCGAGGACGGCGGCCAGCGGCAGCGCGCCGCGCTCCTTGTGGGCCAGTACGACGGCTCGTACGGCCTCCCGGTACGCGGTGGCCGCATGCACCACGGGCAGCCCCGCCGGGCACGGAGACGGCCGTACCGGGCCCGCCCCGGCCCCACTGAGCGCCGACCGGCAGGCTCCGCACAGCACCGCGCGCCCGGCGCCGCAGCCGGCGCACCCGACCGGCAGCACCAGCCCGCCGAGCTCACCGGCCAGCACCCGCCACCACTCCCGCATGGCATCCACCCTGCCGGGCGCGGACAGCACTCCACCACCCCTGTGGACAACCACGGAAACGCGGCTCACCCTGGTCCGGGCACGGGCCTACCGCCCGCCGCCCGCCGCCCGCCGCCGTCAGCCCGGGTAGATCGGAGCCCGTCCGCCGGCCACCACCGTGCGCCACTGCGCCCCCGGCGGCAGCCACACGATGCCGTCCTCCAGCGACTCGGCGACCACCGGCTTCTTCTCGTCCTCGCTCGCCGCGACCGCCACCAGCCCGGTCGCCCCGGGCAGCCCGGCCCCGACCATCGAGCCGTCGGCCAGCATGTAGCGGGCCTGCACGACCATGCCGCTCTCCCGGCCCACCACCAGCAGCCGGCCCCGCGGCGCCCAGCTCATCGCCGTCACGTCCGCCAGCTGCGGGGCGGCCGGGCGCAGCTCACGCACGGAGACCGCCGAGGCGTCGCCCTTCCCGTCGGGCCGCTCGATCCGCCCGGTGTACAGGGACTTGCGGCTCTCCTTCGCCACCACCAGCGCGATCCGCACCCCGTCGGGCGAGGCCTTGACCCCGGTGATCCGCCCGCCGGCCAGCCCGGACACCTCGACCCGTTCGGGTGCCCCGGTGCCGTGGGGGATCCGCCACAGCGTCGGGTCCTGCGGGTCGGGGTCGGCGACCCACAGGTCGCCCGCCGCGTCCCACGTCGGGGTGGCCAGGCCGTTGGGCTTGGCCCCCTTGCCGGTCAGCAGCGGCTGCGGCATCGCTCCGGCGGTGGTCAGGTTGACCACGTACAGCCCGTGCCCGTCCTCGGAGACCACCGCGGCGCGCTTCTCGTCGTAGGTCACGGCCGCGGAGCCCACCTTGAAGCCCGGGTTCCCGGACAGCGGCCCGGGGACCGGTGTCGGCGGGTCCTGCTGCTCCTCGCGGTTGGGGTCCAGCTGGAGCCGCTGGAGCCGGTTCTCGGCGTCCACGTAGTACTGGTGGTTGGGCGAGGGCGGCCGGTTGGCGATCGTCGCCGCGGCCACCTCGGTCACCTGGCACAGCGTGGTGCCGTCGGAGCGCAGCAGGTCGACCCGGTCGACCCGGGAGCCCGTCAGGTCCTTGACCGTGTACAGGATCTGGGTGGCCATCCGCTGGCACAGCGGCTCCGGGGTGTCGTCCACCTGCTTGCTCAGCGGTACCCGCAGCGTGTTCTGGCCGTCGACCGACAGGGATTTGGTGCCCTCGCGCAGCTCGGTGCCGGTGGGGAAGCTGGAGGCGACGACCGGCCCGAGCCACTTGGAGGGACCGTTGAGCAGCGAGGTGACGGTCTGGGTGGTGGGGTCCATCCGGGAGTCGGGGTCACTGCGCTGGCGCACGTAGACGGGGTCGGCGACGAGCGTGGAGCCTGCGAAGTAGTACTTGTTGACCGGCCGGTAGATGCGCTGGAAGTCGGACTCGCTCAGGACCAGGCTGCTGGGCGGGGTCGCGATCCGCCACTGGTTGTCCTTCTGCGTGAGCTGGAGGAACTCCTCGTAGCGCCGGTCGCCGGTCTCCGGCTGGTACGCGCTGCGCTCGTCCACCGTGGCCAGCATCTTGCCCGTGATCTTGAACCGGGGCGCCGCCGGGTCCTTCTCGCCCTGTACGGAGAACCGGTCGAGGCCTGCGGAGAGCACGGTGACCGCCGCTCCGGGCTTCCAGTTCTTCGCCGCTTCGTCGGTGAGGTACTTGCGGGCGGTCTGGAGCTGCGGATCATCGCTGGTCATGGCCTCCAGGAAGCCGTCGACGATCTCCTGCGGACTGGCCTTGTCGGCCGGCGGCACGCCGAACACGCGGACCTGGGAGTCGACGCCCTGGGAGGCCTCCACGGGACGGACCTCGCCGTGGTCGGGCATGGAGGCGCAGCCGGCGAGCAGCAGCCCCGCCGCCCCGAAGGCGCAGGCCCTGAGAGCGCCGAGGGCGCGCGGCCCGCGCCGGCGCGACCGGCCGCCCGGCTCAGCGCCCATGCGACCCACCCGCTCCGCCCGGTCCACCCGCTCCACCGGTTCCGCCGGCTCCGCCCGCTCCACCGCTGCCACCCTCTCGCTCGGTTGCTCCCGCCGTCCCGCCGGACCGCGCGCTCGCCGCCCCGCCCCCGGAACCGTGTCCCTGCTCCACCGGCCCCGGCCGGGTCACGACCCGCGCCCCGTTGCCCGGCAGTGCCGTCGGGTCGGCCGGTACCGGCAGCGCACCCGAGACGGGCGACCGCGGCGGCATCGGCGCCCGGTCGCTGCGCCCCGCCTGCTGCGCCTCCTGCGCCCGCTGCCCGGCGGCCGCGGAGCCCTCCGCCGCGGCCCTGGCCCGGTTGGCCCGGGAGTCCTCGGGCTCCAGCGGGATCGGCGAACCGCGCAGCGGCTCGTCGGCCGTGCGCGGCAGCGTCAGGCGGAACTGCGAGCCGCCGCCGGGCTCGCCCCACGCCTGGAGCCAGCCCCCGTGCAGCCGGGCGTCCTCGACGGCGATGGACAGGCCGAGGCCGGTACCGCCGGTCGTGCGCGCCCGCGCCGGGTCAGCGCGCCAGAAGCGGTTGAAGACGCGGGTGGCCTCGCCGGGCTTGAGCCCGACTCCGTAGTCGCGTACGGCCACGGCCACGGCCCCGCCCGCCGAGGCGAGCCGGACGACCACGTCGCGGCCCTCGCCGTGCTCTACGGCGTTGACGACCAGGTTGCGCAGGACCCGCTCCACGCGCCGGGCGTCGGCCTCGGCTATCACCGGCTGGGTGTCTCCGAGGACGCGGATCCGGGTGTTCTTGTGATCGGCGAGCGGCTTGGCCCCGTCGATGACCCGGTGCACGACGTCCCGCAGGTCGATCGGCTCCGCCTCCAGGGCGGCCGCGCCCGCGTCGAACCGGCTGATCTCCAGCAGGTCGGCGAGGAGGGACTCGAAGCGGTCGAGCTGTCCGGCGAGGAGCTCGGCGGAGCGCGCGGTGACGGGGTCGAAGTCGGCGCGGGCGTCGTGGATGACGTCCGCGGCCATGCGTACCGTCGTGAGCGGGGTGCGCAGCTCGTGCGAGACGTCCGAGACGAAGCGGCGCTGCAGCCGGGAGAGGTCCTCCAGCTGCTGGATCTTGTTCTGGAGGTTCTGGGCCATCTTGTTGAAGGCCTCGCCCAGACGGGCGATGTCGTCCTCGCCGGTGACCTTCATCCGCTCCTGGAGCCGCCCCGCCGAGAGCCGCTCGGCGATCCCCGCGGCCATCCGGACGGGGGTGACGACCTGGCGCACGACCAGCCAGGCGATCCCGCCGAGGAGGACCACGACGAACAGCCCGGCGGTGGCGATGGTGACCTTGACCAGGTTGAGGGACTCCTCCTCCTGGGTGAGCGGGAAGAGGTAGTACAGGTCGTACGGGTCGCCGTTGATGTCGGTGAGCCGCTTGCCGATGACGAGCGCGGGCTCGGGCAGCTTGTCCCCGGCGTCGGTGTAGCGGATCTGCGAGAAGGTCTTGAAGGCGCCGGTCGCGTGGTTGACGTTGCGGCGCAGCCCCAGCGGGACGCTGGCGTTCGGGTCCACGTTGCCGGAGGCGCGGGCTCCGCGGACGCCGCCGAGGGCTCCGCGGGCCGGCCGTTCCTCGCCGGTTCCGCTGCCGGCGCCCAGCGCCGCCACCTCGAAGGCGCTCTGCCCGCCACTGGCGAGCTGTTTGACCAGGGAGTTCATCCAGGTACTGGCATCCCGGCCGACCTTGTTGTCGGAGGCGTCGGGCCCGTCCGCCGTATAGGGCGTGTTGGCCTTCTCCTGTGCGACCGCGAAGCCGCCCGCGGCCTGGCTCTGCGCGGCCTCCTCCTTGGCGTCGAGGAGGCCCTTGCTGACCTGCGCGATGACCACGAACCCGAGGGCGAGGACCACGGCGAGGGAGATCAGCAGGGTGGCGGCGACCACCCGCAGCTGGATGTTGCGCCGCCACAGCCGGACAGCCGGAAGCAGCGGCCGGCGCACGAGGCGTACGAACAGCCGCAGCACGGGGCCGCCGGGCGCTCCTACCGCGTCAAGACGGAGCTGCCGACCGCCCCGCAGCGCTCCCCAGCGGGAGCGGCCACGGGGCTTGCCGGGTGTCATGTCAGCTCGGTCCGGCCTTGTAGCCGACCCCGCGCACGGTCACGACGATCTCGGGGCGCTCCGGGTCCTTCTCGACCTTGGAGCGCAGTCGCTGGACGTGCACGTTGACCAGGCGGGTGTCGGCCGCGTGGCGGTAGCCCCAGACCTGTTCCAGCAGCACCTCGCGGGTGAAGACCTGCCAGGGCTTGCGGGCGAGCGCGACCAGCAGGTCGAACTCCAGCGGGGTCAGGGCGATCGAGGCGCCTTCCCGCTTGACCGAGTGCCCGGCCACGTCGATGACCAGGTCACCGATGGTCAGCTGCTCGGGCGCGGGCTCTTCCGAACGGCGCAGGCGGGCCCGGATGCGGGCCACCAGCTCCTTCGGCTTGAACGGCTTGACGATGTAGTCGTCGGCCCCGGACTCCAGGCCCACGACCACGTCCACGGTGTCGCTCTTGGCGGTGAGCATGACGATCGGTACGCCCGACTCGGCGCGGATCAGCCTGCACACCTCTATGCCGTCCCTACCGGGCAGCATGAGGTCGAGCAGCACGAGATCCGGCTTCGCCTCCCGGAAGGCAGCCAGTGCCTTGTCGCCGTCCGCTACGAACGACGGCTCAAAACCTTCTCCACGCAGCACAATGCCGAGCATCTCGGCCAGCGCGGTGTCGTCGTCGACGACAAGGACGCGTCCCTTCATGGTTGACATCATCCCATTAGCTAATCGTTACCCGGCGGTGAGCTGTCCCACAGCCAAAGGGGCTGGAAATCGTCCCTCGGACCTGCGTGGAGATCAGGACGCCCAGTGTGCCCCGGATCCGGCCGCCGTACGAAGGCGCCAGCGTCCCGGGATACGGGAGACCCCCTGGTCCGTTCGGGACGTCTGGTCCGTTCGAGGTTGTCACATGGCACGATGGCAGCCGGACCAAGCGCCCCGTACCCCGCAGTGCACGTGAAGGAGCGACGATGAACGACTCTCCGGGCTGGGCTACGCCCGGATCCTCCCCGTCCGACGGTGAGGGCTCCCACGGTACGCAGCCGCCCGCGGGCGGTTCCGGCGATTCCAAGTGGTCCGCCGAGCAGCCGCCCCCCGGCCAGTGGTCGAGCCCGACCCCGGGCCAGACCCCGCCGAACCCGCAGCAGCAGCCGCCCGCGGCCCCCCGGCCGGGCGCGGGCTGGGGTGCGCCCGGCAGCGGCAACCCCGGCGGCTGGGGCAACCAGCCCCAGGCGGTGAAGCCCGGCGTGATCCCGCTGCGCCCGCTCGGGATCGGCGAGATCCTCGACGGGGCCGTCACCACCATGCGCAAGCACTGGCGCGCGGTACTGCCCATCACCCTGGCCGTGGCCGTCGTCGTCCAGCTGGCGAGCGTGCTCCTGCAGAAGTACGTGTTCGCCGACGTCGTACTGGACCAGTCGAGCGACGCACCCCTGGACGTCGACGCCCTCGGCTCCTTCCTGGGCATGTCCGCGGCGGACGGGTTCATCCAGCTCGTCGGGGCCATCGTGGCCACCGCGATGCTCACCATGATCTTCAGCCGCGCGGTGCTCGGCCACGGCTCCTCCATCGGCACCGCCTGGCGCGAGGCCCGCCCGCAGCTGGCCCGGCTGTTCGGCCTGACCCTCCTCCTGGGCCTCGGCGCGGCCCTCGTCTTCACCGTGCTGGTCCTGCCCGGCGCCCTCGCCGGACAGGCCCCCCTGGCCGCCCTCGGCGGTCTCATCGCCCTCGGCCTGATCGTCTGGCTCTGGGTCAAGTTCTCCCTGGCCTCGCCCGCCCTGATGCTGGAGAAGGCGACGGTGCGCAAGTCCCTCGTCCGCTCCTCCAAGCTGGTCAAGGACTCCTGGTGGCGGATCTTCGGCATCACGGTCCTCACCGGCCTCATCACGACCTTCGTCGCGGGCCTGATCGTCCTTCCCCTCACCCTCGTCGGCGGCCTGGTGTTCGGCGGCGGCCTCGAAGGCATGGCCGACGGCACCGGAGCCACGAGCTGGGGCTACCTGATCAGCACCGCCATCGGCGGGATCATCGCCCTGGCGATCACCATGCCGATCCAGTCGGGCGTCACGGTCCTCCTCTACGTCGACCAGCGCATCCGCCGCGAGGCCCTCGACCTGGAGCTGGCCCGGGCGGCGGGCATCGAGAACTACGGCACGACCACGCCGCCGACCGGAGGCTGACGCGGGAATGAGGAGCACGGGGGGCCTGCTCACACCATCACCGACCCCACCCATCACCATCGGCCGCGAGGCCGCCCGCGAGGCGGCCCGCGACGAGCTGGCGAAAGCCGCGTACCACCAGAACGACCCGGGGCTGTTCGAAAGGGCCCTGAACCGCTTCTGGGAGTGGGTCGGGGACCTCTTCGACCGCGCCTCCGGCGCGACCCCGGGCGGAGCCCTCGGCCTGCTGGCCGTCGCCGTCTTCGCCCTCCTCGTCATCGCCGCCCTGTGGTGGCGCCTGGGCGCCCCCCGCCGTACGGCCGCCCGTGCCGCGGGCACCCTCTTCGACGACGGCATCCGCAGCGCGGCGGACCACCGCGCCACCGCCGAGGCCCTGGCCGGCGAGGGCCGCTGGAGCGAAGCCGTCCAGGAGCGCATGCGCGCCGTGGTCCGCTCCCTGGAAGAGCGCACCCTCCTCGACCCCCGCCCGGGCCGCACCGCGGACGAGGCGGCGGCCGAAGCGGCCGTCTCCCTCCCGTCCCACGCCACGGCCCTGCGCACGGCGGCACGCGCCTTCGACGACGTCACCTACGGCGCCCACCCGGCCACCCCCGAGATGTACGCGACCCTCACCACCCTGGACCAGGCCCTGTCCCACACCAAGCCCCTCCTGACAGGCCCCACCCGATGACCGCGCCCACCCCGGACCCGAACGCGGCCCCGCTGCACCCGGCAGCACCCCCAGGAGCAGAACCCGGCAGCCCGGGCACGCCCCACCCCGCCCACGCGGCAGCACACCCGAGCGAGGGACCGGGCACAGCCCACCCCGCCCCCGGCACGGCCCCGGCACCCTCGATCCACGCGGCAGCGAGCAGCGCCCACCACCCCGCCGGGGCCACGGCACCCACCACCACCGCCCCGGCCCCGGCCCTCGGCGGAGCCGGGGCCACGGCTCCCGGCGAGGCCGCCACCACCCCCCGTACAACCGCCGGAGGCACCCGCACCCGGCCCCGGGACCTCTGGACCCGCGCGCGCGGTTTCCTCATCGCGCTCGCGGTGCTCCTCGCCGCCGGGCTGGCCCTCGCCGCCCTGAACTCCGGTGCCCGGCACGGCTACCTCGACCCCCGCTCCGCCGACCCCTCCGGCAGCCAGGCCGTGGCCGAGCTGCTCAAGGAACGCGGGGTCACCACCCGGGTCGTCACCACCGCCGCGGAGGCCGCCGACGCCGCCGGCCCCGACACGACCCTGCTGGTCACCGACCCCGACCGGCTCGGGGACACCCAGCTCCGCGACATCCGCACCGCGATCGACCTCTCCGGCGGCCGGACCGTCCTGCTCGCCCCGAGCACCCTCAGCCTCCCCGCCCTGGCCCCCGGCACCCGCACCGACGACGACTCCCCCGCCCCGGACGCGAACCTCGACCCGGGCAGCACCTGCACCCTCCCCGCCGCCACCACCGCGGGCCGCGCCGCCACCGGCGGCGGCCACCGCTACACCACCGGCAGCACCGGAGCCACCGGCTGCTACCCCAGCGCCGGCCACCCCACGCTCCTCGTCCTGCCCACCGGCATCCGCGGCGGCGACACCGTCCTCCTCGGCTCCGAGGGCATCCTCCTCAACAAGACCCTCGCCAAAGAGGGCAACGCCTCCCTCGCCCTCCAGCTCCTCGGCTCCCGCCCGCACCTCGTCTGGTACCTGCCGTCCCTCGCCGACGGCAGCGCCGAAGGCAACGGCACCGGCGAGGAGCAGAGCTTCCTCGACCTGATCCCCGCCGGCTGGAGCTGGGCCCTGCTCCAGCTGTTCCTGGCCGCCGCCGTCGCCGCCCTCTGGCGCGCCCGCCGCCTCGGCCCGCTCGTCACCGAACGCCTGCCCGTCCTCGTCCGCGCCTCCGAGGCCACCGAGGGCCGCGCCCGCCTGTACCGCAGGGCCGGCGCCCGCGACCGCGCGGCCACCGTGCTGCGCTCCGCCTCCCGCGAACGTCTGGCCGCACTGGTCGGCGTACCGCCCGCCCAGGCCCACGACCCGGCCTCCCTGGTCCCCGCGGTCGCGGCCCGCCTCACGGCCGGGCCCCCGCACGACCCGGACCCGGCCACCCTGCTCTTCGGCACGACCCCCACCACCGACGCGGCGCTCATCGCGCTCGTCGACCACCTCGACGCCCTCGAAAGGGAGGTCCGCACCTCATGACGGCCACCACGGACAGCGCCCGCTCCGCCCTGGAGGCGCTCCGCACCGAGATCGGCAAGGCCGTGGTCGGCCAGGACTCCGCCGTCACCGGTCTCGTCGTAGCCCTCCTGTGCCGCGGCCACGTCCTCCTCGAAGGCGTCCCCGGCGTCGCGAAGACCCTCCTCGTACGGGCCCTCGCCGCCTCCCTCGCACTCGACACCAAGCGCGTCCAGTTCACCCCCGACCTGATGCCGAGCGACGTCACCGGCTCCCTCGTCTACGACGCCCGCACCGCGGAGTTCTCCTTCCAGAACGGCCCGGTCTTCACCAACCTCCTCCTCGCCGACGAGATCAACCGCACGCCCCCCAAGACCCAGTCCTCCCTCCTCGAAGCGATGGAGGAGCGCCAGGTCACCGTCGACGGCACCCCCCGCAAGCTCCCGGAGCCGTTCCTCGTCGCCGCCACCATGAACCCGGTCGAGTACGAGGGCACGTACCCCCTCCCCGAGGCCCAGCTGGACCGCTTCCTCCTGAAGCTCACCGTCCCCCTCCCCTCCCGCGAGGACGAGATCGGCGTACTCACCCGCCACGCGGCCGGCTTCAACCCCCGCGACCTGCACTCCGCCGGCCTCCGCGCCGTCGCCGGCCCCGCCGAACTGGACGCCGCCCGCAAGGCCGTCGAGGCCACCGCCGTCTCCCCGGAGATCACCGCGTACGTCGTCGACATCTGCCGCGCCACCCGCGAATCCCCCTCCCTGACCCTCGGCGTCTCCCCGCGCGGCGCCACCGCGCTGCTGGCCACCGCCCGCGCCTGGGCCTGGCTCGTGGGCCGCGACTACGTCACCCCCGACGACGTGAAGGCCCTCGCCCTGCCGACCCTGCGCCACCGCGTCCAACTGCGCCCCGAGGCCGAGATGGAGGGCGTCACGGCCGACGCGGTCATCACCGCGATCCTCACCCACGTCCCCGTCCCGCGCTGATGGCGTTCACCGGACGCGCCGCCCTGCTCGCGGCCCTCGGCAGCATCCCCGTCGGCATCCTCGGACCGAGCTGGACGGGGATGCTGGCGGTCAACGCCCCCATCGCCCTGGCCTGCGCGATCGACTACGCCCTCGCGGCCCCGGTCCGCCCGCTCCAACTGGCCCGCTCCGGCGACACGTCGGTACGCCTCGGCGAATCCGCCGACGTCCACCTGACGATCACCAACCCCTCCCCCCGTACGCTCCGCGCCCGGATCCGCGACGCCTGGCCGCCCAGCAGCTGGGTCCCGGGCACCGAAGTCGCCGCCTCCCGGCACACGTTGACGGTCCCGTCGGGCGAGCGCCGCCGTCTCACCACGCATCTGCGGCCGACCCGCCGCGGCGACCGCCAGGCGGCCCGCGTCACGATCCGCTCGTACGGCCCGCTCGGCCTGCTGGCCCGCCAGGGCCACCACACCGTCCCCTGGACGGTCCGCGTCCTGCCGCCCTTCGCGAGCCGCAAACACCTCCCCTCCCGCCTCGCCCGCCTGCGCGAACTCGACGGCCGCACCAGCGTCCTGACCCGCGGTGAGGGCACGGAGTTCGACAGCCTGCGCGACTACGTACCGGGCGACGACACCCGTTCCATCGACTGGCGGGCCACCGCCCGCCAGCACAAGGTCGCCGTCCGGACCTGGCGCCCGGAACGCGACCGCCACATCCTGATCTGCCTCGACACCGGCCGCACCGCGGCCGGCCGCGTCGGCGACGCCCCGCGCCTCGACTCGGCGATGGACGCGGCCCTGCTCCTCACCGCGCTGGCCACCCGCGCGGGCGACCGCGTGGACCTCCTGGCCCACGACCGCCGCCCCCGCGCCCAGGTCCAGGCCCGCTCGGCGGCCGACACCCTCCCCGCCTTCGTGAACGCGATGGCCACCCTCGAACCGGAACTGGTCGAGACGGACTCCCGCACCCTGGTCTCCACCATCCTGCGCAGCGCCCCGCGCCGCTCCCTGGTGGTCCTCCTGACCAGCCTGGACGCCGCCCCCGTCGAGGAGGGCCTGCTCCCGCTCCTCCCCCGCCTCACCCAGCGCCACACGGTCCTCCTGGCCTCGGTCTCCGACCCCCACGTGGCGGAGATGACCACCGCCCGCGGCACCGTCGAAGCCGTCTACGAGGCCGCCGCGGGCACCCAGTCCCAGTCAGCCCGCCGCCGCACGGCCGAACAGCTCACCCGCCACGGCGTCCACGTCGTCGACGCCACCCCCGACACCCTGGCCCCGGCCCTGGCCGACGCCTACCTGGCCCTGAAGGCCGCCGGCCGCCTCTGACCACACGGGTCCTCAGTACAGATCGATCGCGTAGCTGTCCTCGGGATCGGTCCGGCATCCGAAGATCCTCAGCTCGCCGCCCCCGGACACGACCACACCGGTGGCGTCCCCGCTGGACACGGTCAGCAGCAGATCCATCGGCGCGTAGCAGTTGGCGCACGTGAAGCAGTCCCCGCACACGCACTCGTCCCCGTCGGGCGTCCTCCACCGGGGCCCGCCGCCCGCCTTCCACACACCGGGCCGGCTGATCGGCGCCCGTGCGGGCTCCACGGCCTCTTCGATCCCGATCAGACAGGCCCGGGGCACGAGCCACGACTCGGAACGCACGGGTGCCACGGGGGTGAGCTGCCCGCGCCCCTCGGTCTCGGCGACCCGCCGCCACTCCATGTGCAGCAGAGGCCCCTGCTCGGGCTGCCCCGCCATGGACGGCCCCACGTGCTCATTGGGGCACCACAACACCTGGAACAGGTCCGTGTCCCCGTGCCACCAGCCACCCGGCACGTCCCGCCGGTACAGCTGAACCACGGGCACCAGCGCGCACGCGTTCCGCCCCGACCGGTCCCGCTCGTCCGGCATGAAGCACCTCGGCCACGGGTCGTCCGCCGGCCACAGCAGCGGCCCCCCGATGGAACTGTCACCGGGTCCCGGGCTGCCGGGTACGGGAGTGAGCAACGTGACCGGCGTCGGATCAGCTATCTCCATGACCGGAGCCTAAACGCAGAAAAGCCCCGTACCGGTTTCCCGGTACGGGGCTTTCTACAATGATTGTTCGGCGGCGTCCTACTCTCCCACAGGGTCCCCCCTGCAGTACCATCGGCGCTGAAAGGCTTAGCTTCCGGGTTCGGAATGTAAACCGGGCGTTTCCCTAACGCTATGACCACCGAAACACTATGAAGTTAACCAACCGGATATGAACACAGTTCGTTACTTCAGAACTAACACAGTGGACGCGAGCAACTGAGGACAAGCCCTCGGCCTATTAGTACCAGTCAGCTCCACCCGTTACCGGGCTTCCACATCTGGCCTATCAACCCAGTCGTCTACTGGGAGCCTTACCCTCTCAAGGAGGTGGGAATACTCATCTTGAAGCAGGCTTCCCGCTTAGATGCTTTCAGCGGTTATCCCTCCCGAACGTAGCCAACCAGCCATGCCCTTGGCAGGACAACTGGCACACCAGAGGTTCGTCCGTCCCGGTCCTCTCGTACTAGGGACAGCCCTTCTCAATATTCCTACGCGCACAGCGGATAGGGACCGAACTGTCTCACGACGTTCTAAACCCAGCTCGCGTACCGCTTTAATGGGCGAACAGCCCAACCCTTGGGACCGACTCCAGCCCCAGGATGCGACGAGCCGACATCGAGGTGCCAAACCATCCCGTCGATATGGACTCTTGGGGAAGATCAGCCTGTTATCCCCGGGGTACCTTTTATCCGTTGAGCGACGGCGCTTCCACAAGCCACCGCCGGATCACTAGTCCCGACTTTCGTCCCTGCTCGACCCGTCGGTCTCACAGTCAAGCTCCCTTGTGCACTTACACTCAACACCTGATTGCCAACCAGGCTGAGGGAACCTTTGGGCGCCTCCGTTACTTTTTGGGAGGCAACCGCCCCAGTTAAACTACCCATCAGACACTGTCCCTGATCCGGATCACGGACCGAGGTTAGACATCCAGCACGACCAGAGTGGTATTTCAACGACGACTCCACAACCACTGGCGTGGCCGCTTCAAAGTCTCCCACCTATCCTACACAAGCCGAACCGAACACCAATATCAAACTATAGTAAAGGTCCCGGGGTCTTTCCGTCCTGCTGCGCGAAACGAGCATCTTTACTCGTAGTGCAATTTCACCGGGCCTATGGTTGAGACAGTCGAGAAGTCGTTACGCCATTCGTGCAGGTCGGAACTTACCCGACAAGGAATTTCGCTACCTTAGGATGGTTATAGTTACCACCGCCGTTTACTGGCGCTTAAGTTCTCAGCTTCGCCACACCGAAATGTGACTAACCGGTCCCCTTAACGTTCCAGCACCGGGCAGGCGTCAGTCCGTATACATCGCCTTACGGCTTCGCACGGACCTGTGTTTTTAGTAAACAGTCGCTTCTCGCTGGTCTCTGCGGCCACCCCCAGCTCACGGAGTAAATCCGATCACCAGTGATGGCCCCCCTTCTCCCGAAGTTACGGGGGCATTTTGCCGAGTTCCTTAACCATAGTTCACCCGAACGCCTCGGTATTCTCTACCTGACCACCTGAGTCGGTTTAGGGTACGGGCCGCCATGAAACTCGCTAGAGGCTTTTCTCGACAGCATAGGATCATCCACTTCACCACAATCGGCTCGGCATCAGGTCTCAGCCTTATATGAGGGACGGATTTGCCTACCCCTCGGCCTACACCCTTACCCCGGGACTACCACCGCCCGGGCTGGACTACCTTCCTGCGTCACCCCATCGCTTACCTACTACAAGTCTGGTTCGCCGGCTCCACCACTTTCCTTTCCCCGAAGGGTCCGGAACGGCTTCACGGGCTTAGCATCGCCTGATTCGATATTGGGCGTTTCAAAGCGGGTACCGGAATATCAACCGGTTGTCCATCGACTACGCCTGTCGGCCTCGCCTTAGGTCCCGACTTACCCTGGGCAGATCAGCTTGACCCAGGAACCCTTAGTCAATCGGCGCACACGTTTCTCACGTGTGTATCGCTACTCATGCCTGCATTCTCACTCGTGAACCGTCCACAACTAGCTTCCGCTGCTGCTTCACCCGGCACACGACGCTCCCCTACCCATCACAGCGGGCGTTGGCCCTATTGCTGCAATGACACGACTTCGGCGGTACGCTTGAGCCCCGCTACATTGTCGGCGCGGAATCACTTGACCAGTGAGCTATTACGCACTCTTTCAAGGGTGGCTGCTTCTAAGCCAACCTCCTGGTTGTCTCTGCGACTCCACATCCTTTCCCACTTAGCGTACGCTTAGGGGCCTTAGTCGATGCTCTGGGCTGTTTCCCTCTCGACCATGGAGCTTATCCCCCACAGTCTCACTGCCACGCTCTCACTTACCGGCATTCGGAGTTTGGCTAAGGTCAGTAACCCGGTAGGGCCCATCGCCTATCCAGTGCTCTACCTCCGGCAAGAAACACGTGACGCTGCACCTAAATGCATTTCGGGGAGAACCAGCTATCACGGAGTTTGATTGGCCTTTCACCCCTAACCACAGGTCATCCCCCAGGTTTTCAACCCTGGTGGGTTCGGTCCTCCACGAAGTCTTACCTCCGCTTCAACCTGCCCATGGCTAGATCACTCCGCTTCGGGTCTAGAGCGTGCAACTCAATCGCCCTATTCGGACTCGCTTTCGCTACGGCTTCCCCACACGGGTTAACCTCGCTACACACCGCTAACTCGCAGGCTCATTCTTCAAAAGGCACGCAGTCACGACTGTATGTGCAAGCACATACAGCGACGCTCCCACGGCTTGTAGGCACACGGTTTCAGGTACTATTTCACTCCGCTCCCGCGGTACTTTTCACCATTCCCTCACGGTACTATCCGCTATCGGTCACCAGGGAATATTTAGGCTTAGCGGGTGGTCCCGCCAGATTCACACGGGATTTCTCGGGCCCCGTGCTACTTGGGAGATTCTTAAGCAAGCCGCTGATGTTTCGTCTACGGGGGTCTTACCCTCTACGCCGGACCTTTCGCATGTCCTTCGACTACATCAACGGTTTCTGACTCGCCGACCGGCCGGCAGACCGATCAAAAGAATTCCCACAACCCCGCATGCGCAACCCCTGCCGGGTATCACACGCATACGGTTTGGCCTCATCCGGTTTCGCTCGCCACTACTCCCGGAATCACGGTTGTTTTCTCTTCCTGCGGGTACTGAGATGTTTCACTTCCCCGCGTTCCCTCCACATGCCCTATGTGTTCAGGCATGGGTGACAGCCCATGACGACTGCCGGGTTTCCCCATTCGGACACCCCCGGATCAAAGCTCAGTTGGCAGCTCCCCGGGGCCTATCGCGGCCTCTCACGTCCTTCATCGGTTCCTGGTGCCAAGGCATCCACCGTGCGCCCTTAAAAACTTGGCCTACAGATGCTCGCGTCCACTGTGTAGTTCTCAAGCAACGACCAGTCACCCATCACCCTCGTCCGGAGACGAAGTTCACTGGGGCCGGCATCGCGAAGATAAAGCCTTACGGCCGTACCCTCAGATACCCAACAACGTGCCAAGCACCAGACCTCTTCCGAATCCTCTTTCCACGCCGAAGCAGTACTTGAGAATCATCAGATCATCTGGTGCCAACTAATCAACGTTCCACCCTGAGCTGACCGTGCAGAACGTTTGTCTGCAATCGGTACTGTGCTCCTTAGAAAGGAGGTGATCCAGCCGCACCTTCCGGTACGGCTACCTTGTTACGACTTCGTCCCAATCGCCAGTCCCACCTTCGACAGCTCCCTCCCTTACGGGTTGGGCCACCGGCTTCGGGTGTTACCGACTTTCGTGACGTGACGGGCGGTGTGTACAAGGCCCGGGAACGTATTCACCGCAGCAATGCTGATCTGCGATTACTAGCAACTCCGACTTCATGGGGTCGAGTTGCAGACCCCAATCCGAACTGAGACCGGCTTTTTGAGATTCGCTCCACCTCACGGTATCGCAGCTCATTGTACCGGCCATTGTAGCACGTGTGCAGCCCAAGACATAAGGGGCATGATGACTTGACGTCGTCCCCACCTTCCTCCGAGTTGACCCCGGCGGTCTCCTGTGAGTCCCCATCACCCCGAAGGGCATGCTGGCAACACAGGACAAGGGTTGCGCTCGTTGCGGGACTTAACCCAACATCTCACGACACGAGCTGACGACAGCCATGCACCACCTGTATACCGACCACAAGGGGGGCACTATCTCTAATGCTTTCCGGTATATGTCAAGCCTTGGTAAGGTTCTTCGCGTTGCGTCGAATTAAGCCACATGCTCCGCTGCTTGTGCGGGCCCCCGTCAATTCCTTTGAGTTTTAGCCTTGCGGCCGTACTCCCCAGGCGGGGAACTTAATGCGTTAGCTGCGGCACCGACGACGTGGAATGTCGCCAACACCTAGTTCCCAACGTTTACGGCGTGGACTACCAGGGTATCTAATCCTGTTCGCTCCCCACGCTTTCGCTCCTCAGCGTCAGTAATGGCCCAGAGATCCGCCTTCGCCACCGGTGTTCCTCCTGATATCTGCGCATTTCACCGCTACACCAGGAATTCCGATCTCCCCTACCACACTCTAGCTAGCCCGTATCGAATGCAGACCCGAGGTTAAGCCTCGGGCTTTCACATCCGACGTGACAAGCCGCCTACGAGCTCTTTACGCCCAATAATTCCGGACAACGCTTGCGCCCTACGTATTACCGCGGCTGCTGGCACGTAGTTAGCCGGCGCTTCTTCTGCAGGTACCGTCACTTTCGCTTCTTCCCTGCTGAAAGAGGTTTACAACCCGAAGGCCGTCATCCCTCACGCGGCGTCGCTGCATCAGGCTTTCGCCCATTGTGCAATATTCCCCACTGCTGCCTCCCGTAGGAGTCTGGGCCGTGTCTCAGTCCCAGTGTGGCCGGTCGCCCTCTCAGGCCGGCTACCCGTCGTCGCCTTGGTGGGCCATTACCCCACCAACAAGCTGATAGGCCGCGGGCTCATCCTTCACCGCCGGAGCTTTTAACCCCCGCCCATGCAGGCAGGAGTGTTATCCGGTATTAGACCCCGTTTCCAGGGCTTGTCCCAGAGTGAAGGGCAGATTGCCCACGTGTTACTCACCCGTTCGCCACTAATCCACCCCGAAGGGCTTCATCGTTCGACTTGCATGTGTTAAGCACGCCGCCAGCGTTCGTCCTGAGCCAGGATCAAACTCTCCATGAATGTTTACCCGTAATCGGGTGCACACGCACTTAGAGCGGGACAGTCATGTCGGAATAAGACCGACCGTCCACTGCGTCCTCGCTGTGTAATTGCCTGCAAGTGTCAGGGCCGAAGCCGCGACCTCACAGGTCTTTTTCAAAGGAACCTCATCCACCGAAATGGACGGGGTATCAACTTTTTGGCGTTGATTTTTGGCACGCTGTTGAGTTCTCAAGGAACGGACGCTTCCTTTGTACTCACCCTCTCAGGCTTTCCTCCGGGCTTTCGTTCTGTTCTGTTCTGTTCTGTTCTGTTCTTGCGTTTCAGACTCTATCAGAGTCTGTCTCGCTTGTTTTCCGCCTTCCAGGTCTTCGCTTTCGCGTTTCCCTTTCCGGCGAGTCCGACTCTATCAGAAGTTTTCCACCGGATTTCCCGGCTTCAGTTTCCTGAACGAAGAGTTGGGTGTGCCCGCTTGGAATTCAATTCCTGGGGGCGAGAAAGACTTTAAACCATCACTGCCGAACTTGTCCAGTTCGAGGCAACCGTTCGAATCTACCTCCCCGCAGCCGCCGTGTCAACGGTGTTTGCGGGACGACGAGGAGACTAGCAGCTCAGCATGCTCGTACGCACATCAGGCAGCGGTGGGGAGCGTCGCCGTCTGGTCGGCACGTTCGACGTCGCCCACGTCGCCGGCGCGGGCCGCGCGGCCGCCCAGGACGTAGACGTAGAGCAGGAAGGCCGCCTCGGCGGCCACGCCGATGGTGATGCGGGCCCACGTGGGCAGGCCCGACGGGGTGACGAAGCCTTCGATCAGGCCCGAGAGGAACAGGACCGCGGCCAGGCCGATGGCCATGCCGAGGGCGGCGCGGCCCTGTTCGGCCAGGGCCACGCGGCGGGTGCGGTGGCCGGGGTCGATGACCGTCCAGCCCAGGCGGAGGCCCGTACCGGCGGCTACGAAGACGGCCGTCAGTTCGAGCAGGCCGTGCGGAAGGATCAGGCCGAGGAAGACGTCGAGGCGGTCGGCCGAGGACATCAGGCCGATGCCGACGCCCAGGTTCAGCATGTTCTGCCACAGGATGTACAGGACCGGCAGGCCCAGGAAGCCGCCCAGGACCAGGCAGATCGCGGCCGCCTGGGCGTTGTTCGTCCAGACCTGGGCCGCGAAGGAGGCCGCGGGGTGGCTGGAGTAGTACGTCTCGTACCCGCCGCCCGGCTTCGTCATCGCCTTCAGGTCCTCCGGAGCCCCGATCGCGTTCTGGATCTCCGGATGGGTGGCTATCCACCAGCCGACGAGCACGCCGACGGCGGTGGAGATCAGCGCCGTGGGTATCCACCAGCGGCGGGTGAGGTAGACGGCGGCCGGGAAGCCCGACGTGAAGAAGCGGGCCGCGTCGCGCCAGCCGGAGCGGCGGGTGCCCGTCACCGTGGCGCGGGCGCGGGCCACGAGCTGGGTCAGGCGGCCCGTGAGCATCGGGTCGGGGGTGCTGGACTGGACGAGGGAGAGATGGGTGGCCGTGCGCTGGTAGAGCGCGACGAGCTCGTCGGCCTCGGCTCCCGTGAGGCGGCGGCCCCGGCCCAGCAGCTGTTCCAGGCGGGCCCACTCGGCCTGGTGGGCCGCAACGAAGACGTCGAGATCCATGCGGTTGGCGCTCCCCTGCCCCTGGTCCCTACCGGTTTCTCCTACTGCTTGCTTCGTCAGCTTGGCAGACTGGAGGCCGATGGGGCGGGGCAGGTCACGTGAACGTGAAGGGGTGTGTGCGTCGGTGAGCGATCTGGTGACGGGGGACGCGGTCGTCCTGGGGCTGCGGCCGGCGAGGCTGCCGAGCCGGGCGCTGGCGATCCTGCTCGACCTGGTCGTGTACGTCGCGGGGTACCTGCTGATCTCCGTCGGGCTGGTGCTGGCCACCGCTTCGCTCGACGGGGCGGCCCGGGCGGCCGTGTCGGTGGCCTCGTTCGTCCTCGTCCTGGTCGGCGTGCCGATCGCGGTGGAGACGCTGAGCCACGGACGGTCGCTGGGCAAGCTCGCCTGCGGGCTGCGCGTGGTGCGCGACGACGGAGGGCCGATCCGGTTCCGGCACGCGCTGGTGCGCGGGGCCTTCGGGGTCTTCGAGCTGCTGATGACCTTCGGGTCGGTGGCGTGCATCGCCTCGCTGTTCTCCGAGCGGGGACGGCGGCTCGGGGACGTGTTCGCGGGGACGCTGGTCATCCGGGAGCGGGTGCCGGGGGCGCGGGTGATGCCGGTGCCTCCGCCGCCCCCGTGGCTGGCCGGGCGGTTCGGCGGGCTGGACCTGTCGGCGGTGCCGGACGGGCTGTGGCTCGCGATCCGGCAGTACCTGACGCGCATGGACCAGCTGGATCCGCAGGTGGGAGCCTCGATGGCGGCCCGGCTCGCGGACGATCTGGTGGCGCGTACGGGGGCTCCGCCGCCGGTCGGGGTGCCGGCCGCCGCGTTCCTGATGGCCGTGGTGCACGAGCGGCAGTCGCGGGACGCCGCGCGGGCCTTCCGGCAGCAGCCGGCTCCCGGGGCGGCGCCCGTTCCGTACGGGCAGCCCGCGCCCGTGGTGATGCCGGCGGTGGTGGCGCCCGCGGTGGTGCCCGTCGCGGCTCCCGTGGCTCCGATGGCTCCCGTACCCGTACCCGTACCTGTGGAGCCGCCGAAGGCGACCGGGTTCGCGCCGCCCGCCTGACCGGCTAGTCGGGGAAGGCCGACGGCGGGGTCTCCAGGTGTTCGAGTTCGATGCCGGGGGCCGAGAGGACCACGTCCCCGGCGATGTGGACCGTGTGGACCTCGCCGGTGTCCAGGGCGGTGACCCGGTACTCGTCGACCAGGAGCGGGCCGCTGTCCGTGGGGTGCTCCGCGCGGTCCAGGAGGGCCCAGGCCTGGTCGGTCGTACGGGCCGCCAGGACGGGGTCGGTCAGGGCGACGAGGCGGATCCGGGTGGCGGGTGCGCCGGGAGCCAGGCGCAGCAGGCGGGCCGTGGCGACGAGGAAGGCCGGGGAGGTGCCGGTGAAGCCGGCGGCCCCGGGGACGTTGCCCTCGGTGGCTTCGGCTCCGGCGGGGTCGGTGCGGACCCAGGTGATCCCGTCGATGGCGGCGCCGCGGACCTGCCAGCTGGAGGCGTTGACCTCTAGGCGGATGGGGCGGCCCAGTTCGTCGACGGCCAGGTCGACGGAGCCGCGGTGCGCACCGTCGGGCGCCGTGAGCTGGGAGACGTAGCGCCAGCCGGAGGGGCCCGGGGCGCAGTGGAAGTGCTCCTCGCCGAGGGGGGTGTGGTCGTGCGGGTCGTGGAGCGCGTAGCGGCCTCGGGGCATGGGCTCTTCCTGGGTTTCGGGCGGGTACGGGGCAGGCCCCCGGCACGGATGCCGGGGGCCTGACGCGTGGGTGCTGCGTGCGTGCTGCCGGTCCCGGGGGACCGGTGGGGATCAGTAGCGGTAGTGGTCCGGCTTGTACGGGCCCGCGACGTCCACGCCGATGTAGGCGGCCTGCTCCGGGCGCAGGGTGGTGAGGCGGACGCCGAGGGCGTCGAGGTGCAGGCGGGCCACCTTCTCGTCGAGGTGCTTGGGGAGCACGTAGACGTCGGTGGGGTACTCGGCCGGCTTGGTGAAGAGCTCGATCTGGGCCAGGGTCTGGTCCGCGAAGGAGTTCGACATCACGAAGGACGGGTGACCGGTGGCGTTGCCCAGGTTCAGGAGGCGGCCTTCGGACAGGACGATGAGGACCTTGCCGTCGGGGAACTTCCAGGTGTGGACCTGGGGCTTGACCTCGTCCTTGACGATGCCCTCGATCTTCGCGAGACCGGCCATGTCGATCTCGTTGTCGAAGTGGCCGATGTTGCCCACGATGGCCTGGTGCTTCATCTTGGCCATGTCGGCGGCCATGATGATGTCCTTGTTGCCCGTGGTCGTGATGAAGATGTCGGCCGTCGCGACGACGTCGTCCAGGGTCGCGACCTGGTAGCCGTCCATGGCCGCCTGCAGGGCGCAGATCGGGTCGATCTCGGTGACGATGACGCGCGCGCCCTGGCCGCGGAGGGACTCGGCGCAGCCCTTGCCGACGTCGCCGTAGCCGAAGACCACGGCGGTCTTGCCGCCGATGAGGACGTCGGTGGCGCGGTTGATGCCGTCGATGAGGGAGTGGCGGCAGCCGTACTTGTTGTCGAACTTCGACTTGGTGACGGCGTCGTTCACGTTGATCGCCGGGAAGAGCAGGGTGCCCTCGGACATCATCTCGTAGAGACGGTGGACACCGGTGGTGGTCTCCTCGGTGACGCCGCGGATCTCGGACGCGAGCTGCGTCCACTTCTGCGGGTTCTCGCCCAGGGTGCGGTTGAGGAGGGTGAGGATGTTGGCGTACTCCTCGGAGTCCGCGGTGGACGGGTCCGGGGCGGCGCCGGCCTTCTCGAACTCGACGCCCTTGTGGACGAGGAGGGTGGCGTCGCCACCGTCGTCGAGGATCATGTTCGGGCCGCCGGTGGGGGTGTTCGGCCAGGTCAGCGCCTGCTCCGTGCACCACCAGTACTCTTCCAGCGTCTCGCCCTTCCAGGCGAAGACGGGGACGCCCTGCGGGTTCTCCGGGGTGCCGTTCGGGCCGACCGCGATGGCGGCGGCCGCGTGGTCCTGGGTGGAGAAGATGTTGCAGGAGGCCCAGCGGACGTCGGCGCCCAGGGCGACGAGGGTCTCGATGAGGACGGCGGTCTGCACGGTCATGTGCAGGGAGCCGGTGACGCGGGCGCCGGCGAGCGGCTGGGTGGCCGCGTACTCCCGGCGGATCGACATCAGACCCGGCATCTCGTGCTCGGCGAGGGTGATCTCCTTGCGTCCGAAGACGGCGAGGGAGAGGTCCGCGACCTTGAAGTCGGTGAAAGCGGCAGTCATGTGGGTGCTGCTCCTCGTGCTGTAGAGAGGTGGGTACGGCTGAGCTGTGCACCGTCCGTGGGACGTCGCACGTGGCGCTCAGTCCGTCGGGGGTCCTCTCTCCCCTCGGCCGGTCTCGAAGACCGCCCGACCGCCATCAGCAGCGACGCCTGACACTGATGACGAATCTACACCGATCGGCGGAGCGCGGCCCAGGTGATCTCAAGGCAAGTCGGCTCCGGAGTTCAGGGCCTACGGCGAAGAATTCAGGGCCTTTCGGACTTTTGATCCACCCCTTACATGCGCGACGATGCCGTTGGGTCGGGTTGTACGCGCGATCCCGGCAGGACAACGCATGTGTCGTGAGGAGATTCCAGTGACCAGTCCGGCAGGCCCTCCCGAAGGCGGGGACGCGAGCGGGCGCAAGCCCGTGAAGATCGTCGCCGTTACCGCGTGCCCCACCGGTATCGCGCACACGTACATGGCCGCGGAGAAGCTCCAGCAGGCCGGCGACCGTCTCGGCGTCTCCATCAAGGTGGAGACCCAAGGCTCGATCGGGGCCGAGAACGTGCTCTCTGACAACGATGTCAGGGAAGCGGACGCCGTCATCATCGCCGCCGACAAGGAAGTCGACCTCGACCGGTTCGCCGGGAAGCGGGTGCTGTCCACGGGTGTCGCGGACGGCATCCACAAGCCGGAGGAACTGATCCGGCAGGCGCAGAGCGCGCCGGTGCAGGCCGGGACCTCGGCGGCCGCGGGCGGCGGCGGTGCCGGTGGCGGTGGCCACCAGCGCAGCCAGGCGTACAAGGCGCTGATGAACGGCGTCTCGCACATGATCCCGTTCGTGGTCGTGGGCGGTCTGCTGCTGGCCGTCTCCCTGTCCCTCGGCGGGCACGCCGACGCCAAGGGCGGGCTGGTCATTCCCGACGGGACCTTCTGGTTCTACGTCAACAAGCTCGGCGTGACCGGCTTCTCGCTGATGCTGCCGATCTTCTCCGGCTACATCGCCTACGCGCTGGGCGACCGGCCGGCCCTCGTACCCGGCATGATCGGCGGCTTCCTCGCCGCGGACGCCGTGCACATCTACGGGGCCGATGCGAACGCCGGCTTCCTGGGTGCCATCGCGACGGGCTTCCTCGCGGGCTATCTGGTCATGTGGATCAAGAAGGTCAAGGTCCCCAAGGTCATCCAGCCGATCATGCCGATCATCGTGATCCCGATCGTGTCGACGGTGGCCCTGGGCCTGTTCTACATCTACGTGATCGGGCAACCGATCTCCTGGGTCTTCACCCACCTGACCAGCTGGCTGAACGGGATGACCGGCTCCAGCGCGATCGTGCTGGGCACCATCATCGGCCTGATGATCGCCTTCGACATGGGCGGCCCGGTCAACAAGACCGCCTTCCTCGTCGCCGTCGGCCTCATCGGCACCAACAACCACGTCATGGGCATGGCCGCCGCGGCCATCCCCGTCATGCCGCTCGGCCAGGGCCTGGCCACGCTGCTGCGCCGCAAGCTCTACAGCGACGAGGAGAAGGAGACCGGGCTCGCCGCCCTGTTCATGGGCTTCTTCGGCATCTCCGAAGGAGCGATCCCCTTCGCCGCGGCCCGGCCCGCCCAGGTCATCCCCGCGAACATGCTCGGTGGCGCGGTGGCCGGTGCGATCGCCGGTGTGGCCGGGGTCCAGGACTCGGTGCCGCACGGCGGTCCGATCGTCTCGCTGTTCGGTGCGATCAGCGGCGTCGCGATGTTCTTCGTGGCCATCGCGGCCGGTGCGGTCGTGACCGCGCTGACCACCAACGCGCTGATCGAGTTCAAGCAGCGCCGGGACGGCGTGGCCACCGGCACCGGCACCGGCTCCGGGGGCCTCGCGCCCGAGCCGGCCCTGGTCGGTGCGGGCGCCCCCGTGGGCGGCGGCGCGGCCGTCGCCTCGGGTGCGGGAGCAGCCGGGACGGCCGTACGGGCACAGCAGCCGGCCGCGGTGGCCTCGGGCGGAGCGCCCGAGGTGCTGTCCGGGTACGTCACCGAGCAGACCGTGAAGACGGAGCTGGCCTCGGGCTCCAAGGAGGCGGCGATCCGCGAGATGGCGGAGATGCTGGCCACGACCGGCAACGTCACCGACGTGGACGAGCTCGTACGGGTCGCCCTGGCCCGGGAGGCGCAGGGTACGACCGGCCTCGGCGAATCCATCGCCATCCCGCACGCCAAGACGGACGCGGTGACCCGCCCGACGGTGGGCTTCGCCCGGTCCGACGAGGGCATCGAGTGGGGCGCGCTGGACGGGACGAAGGCCCGGCTGGTCTTCATGATCTCCGTACCGGAGGCCGCGGCCGGGGACGAGCACCTGCGGATCCTGGCCCTGCTGTCGCGCAAGCTGATGGACACCGGCTTCCGCGAGCGCCTGCAGGCCGCCCCCGGCAAGGCCGAGATCCTGGACGTGCTGCGCGAGATCCAGTAGCCGCGCCGCTCCTGCGCACACCCCTCGGGCCCCGTACTCCACCTCGGTGGTACGGGGCCCGAGGGCGCTGCGTACGCTTCCCGGTCCGGACACGGTGGTGCGGGGAGAGGGGACGGGCATGGGACGGGAAGGGCGCAGGCCGGGACGACGGAGGGGGATCTGGGCGGTGGTCCTGGTCGTGCTCGGCTCGGTGTTCCTGGTGGGGGGAACCGTGGTGGTGGTCGTGCTCGGGGGCGATGCCTACAGCAAGCGGTCGATCGCCTCGGAATCGATGGCGCCGGCGTACGACCGCGGGGACGAGGTGTGGATCGCGCGGGCAGGCCCGGCGCGGGTACGGCGTGGGGACCCCGTGCTCCTCATGCCGCCGCCCTCCTGGGAGATCGGCGGGGACGTCCTGAAGCGGATCATCGCCGTCGGCGGCGACCGCGTCTCCTGGTCCGCCGGCGATGCGGCGCTGAAACTGAACGGGCAGCCGCTCACCGAGCCGTACCTCAAGCACCCCGGGGTTCCGGCGGTGACGCCCTTCGACGTCACGGTGCCCGAGGGCCGGATCTTCGTGATGGGCGACCACCGCACGAACTCGTTCGACTCGCACCTGAGGACCAACGACGGGAACCACGGAACGCTCCCGCTCTCGGCCGTGCGGGGGGTCCCCGTCGCGACGCCGACGGCGGTGGTGACCGCGGCGACGGTCTGCGTCGCGGGCCTCCCCCTCTTCCTCACCGGCGGCGGGCTCGGCGTCGGCGCGCTGGTGGCCCGGCGCCGGGCGGCGAAGGCCGCGCAGGGCCCCGGCCACGCCGCCTGGGCGTACGGGACTCCGGCCGGCTGACGCCCGCTCAGGGACGCGCGGAGGCCCCCCTGCGGGAGCGCAGGGGGGCCTCTTCGTGCCGGGCTCGGGGTCAGACGCCCGGGTTGGTGCCCTTCGCGGCGGCCTCGGCGTTGTAGATGTCCGGCTCCAGGTAGATCACGCGGGCGATCGGGACCGCCGCGCGGATGCGCGCCTCGGCGGCGTTGATGGCGTTGGCCACCTCCGTCGCGGTGTCGTCGCTCTGGACGGAGATCTTCGCGGCGACCAGGAGCTCCTCGGGGCCGAGGTGCAGGGTGCGCATGTGGATGATGCCGGTGACCACGTCGCCGTCGACGACGGCCGCCTTGATCTTCTCCACGTCCTCGGTGCCGGCGGCCTCGCCGAGCAGCAGGGACTTGGTCTCGGCGGCGAGCACGATGGCGATGATGATGAGCAGGACGCCGATGCACAGGGTGCCGATGCCGTCCCAGACGCCGTTGCCGGTCAGCAGGGCGATGCCCACGCCCGCGAGGGCGAGGACGAGGCCGATGAGGGCGCCGAGGTCTTCGAGGAGGACCACGGGGAGCTCGGGGGCCTTGGCGCGCTTGATGAACTGGCCCCAGGTGAGGCTGCCGCGGATCTCGTTCGACTCCTTGATCGCGGTGCGGAAGGAGAAGGACTCCGCGATGATCGCGAAGACGAGGACGCCGACCGGCCAGTACCAGTGCGTGATCTCGTGCGGGTTGTGGATCTTCTCGTAGCCCTCGTAGATGGCGAACATGCCACCGACGGTGAACAGCACGATGGAGACCAGGAAGGCGTAGATGTAGCGCTCGCGCCCGTACCCGAAGGGGTGCTCCGGAGTCGCCTCGCGCTGGGCCTTCTTGCCGCCCAGCAGGAGCAGGCCCTGGTTGCCGGAGTCCGCCAGCGAGTGGACGCTTTCCGCGAGCATCGACGACGAGCCGCTGAAGACGAAGGCCACGAACTTGGCTACCGCGATGGCCAGATTGGCGGCGAGTGCCGCCACGATCGCCTTGGTACCGCCCGACGCGCTCATGGTTGCGATGTATCCCTTCCTCGGTGCGGCGCCCCGGGCCGGGACGCCGCGCTACGGCCGCAGATTCTCACAGCCACCGAGAGGGACGGTACGTCAGACCACCACGGTGGCACGGAAGACGGTGCCGGTTCCGGACAGTTCGACCTTTTCGCCGGCCGGTACGAAGACCGATTCGCCGGGTGCCAGCGCGAGTTCACCGGACTTCGGGGAGTTCGCCCTCGGGGAGCCGGCCGTGCACAGCAGGATCTGCGCGGTGCCGTCGGGGAGGATCCGGGGGGCGCCGCCGGCGGCCAGGACGAAGCGGGAGAGCCGGAACTCGTCGATGGGGGTCTCGTAGACCTCCTCGCCGTTGCCCTCCGGGCGCAGGATGCCGGGGTCGCCGGGCTCGAAGAGGGTGACCTTCAGCAGCTCCGGCACGTCGACGTGCTTGGGGGTGAGCCCGCAGCGCAGGACGTTGTCGGAGTTGGCCATGAGTTCGACGCCGAGGCCGTCGAGGTAGGCGTGCGGGATGCCGGCGCCGAGGAACATGGCTTCGCCGGGCTGGAGTTGCACGTGGTTGAGAAGCATCGCGGCGATGACGCCCGGGTCGCCCGGGTAGTGGTGCACGAGTCCGGCGTACGGGGCGTACGCGCCTCCGATGCGTTCGGCGGCGGCAGCGGCCTCGCTGACCGTACGGGCCATCTCGGTGCGGTCGGCGGTCAGGACGGCGGTGAGCACCTCGCGCAGGGCCGCCTCCTCGGGGTGTGCCCGCAGGAGGTCGGCGTAGGGCTTCAGGGAGTTGACGCCGAGGCCCTCCAGCAGGGCGGCGGCCTCCAGCGGCGGGCGGAATCCGGACAGGCCCTCGAAGGGGGTGAGGGCGCAGACCAGCTCGGGCTTGTGGTTGGCGTCCTTGTAGTTGCGGTCCGGTGCGTCGATCGGGACGCCCCGGCGCTCCTCGTCCTCGAACCCGGCCTTCGCCTGGGCGAGATCGGGGTGGACCTGGAGGGAGAGCGGGGCGCCGGCGGCGAGGACCTTGAAGAGGAAGGGGAGCCTGGGGCCGAACTTGCGGACGGCGGCGACTCCCAGTTCGCCTTCGGGGTCGGCCGCGATGACGTCCGAGAGGGCGCTCTCGCCTGCTCCGCGGTCGAGGCGGGAGGGGGCGCCCGGGTGGGCGCCCATCCACATCTCGGCCTGGGGTTCGCCGGTGGGGGCGACTCCGATGAGTTCGGGGATCGCGGTCGTCGACCCCCAGGCGTAGGGGCGGATCGTGTTCGTGAGGCGGTCCATCGGTCGTCTTCCTGGGTGAGAGGCGCGCGCGTGCTGCGCCTCAGCTGTGTCCCCCGGAGGCCAACGCCAGGTAGGCGGTGGCGAAATCCGTGACGGCGAGGAGTTCGGCGAGCTGTTCCAGCTCGGTGCCCTCCTCCGGTGCGAGCTCGCTGATGGCCGTGTCGTGGCTGAGGGCGAGCTCGCGGGCGGCAGGGGCGGCTGTCAGTCCGCCTGCGGGCCGGTCGCGCAGCAGGACGATGCGTGCGCGAAGGGCCTGCGGTTCTTCCACTCGGTCGCGGAAGAAGTCGTCGGGGTCGGCACCGGCGGCGAAGTCGCCGGAGAGCAGGACCCCGTGGGCCGGGAGGGCCTCGGGAAGGTCGGCGGCGAGTGCGGGTCGGCCGGCGAGTTCGGCGAGGGTGGCGGCGAAGCGGCGCCCGGCGGGTCCGGCGGCGGCGCCCTCGCTCCAGATGAGCGGGAGGGAGTCGGCGAGCTCGGAGGCCAGGGTCTTGGCCGGGTTGGAGTAGGTGGCGATGGCGGGACCGCAGCGTTCGGCCGTGCGGTCGAGCCGGTCGGCGACGAGCTGCAGGGTGTGCGGGGCGGCGGTGATCAGGCCGACCCGGTCGAGGAGCACCAGCAGCGGGGTCAGCAGGGCCCAGAGGGCGCCGGGGCCGGCCGCGGCCGACTCGTCGTACTCCTGGTACGGGGCCTTGGCCATCGGTACGAGGAGCCCGTGCGCGCCGTCCACCGCTTCGCTCAGCGGCGAGCGCTCGGGGGCGACGGCGACGACGGTGGAGCCGCGCCGGTAGGCCTGCTCGGCGAGGACCGCGAGGCCGGGCTCGGTTCCGTCGGTGGTGGCGATGAGCAGCAGGTCGACGGGTCCGGCCCAGCCGGGCAGGGTCCAGCGCAGGGCCCCGGCGGCGTGCGCGACGCCGGTCGGGTGCAGCCTGATGACGGGCGCGGAGGCGCCGGCGAGCGCGCCGAGCAGGTCGGCGACCCCGGTGGCGGCGGTGCCGGGCCCGGCGATGAGGACCGCGCGGGGGCGGCCGTCGGGGCGCAGCTCGCCGAGGCCGGCCTCGGCGGCGTGCCGGGCCGCGGTGCGGACCCGTGCGCCGGCGTCGGCGGCGCCGCGGAGCAGGCCGCGGCGGTCGGCGCGGGCGAGATCGTCAGGTGCGTCGAGGAGCGACTCGTCGAGCATGGCGGCCTCCGGCTGTGTCTGTGACGGAACCTGTGTGGGACGGAACCAGTCTCGGCGCTTGCGCGGGGTGGCGGTAGGAGGCTCAGGCGGGACGGCGTGCCTCGTCGACGAGGAGCACCGGGATGCCGTCGCGGACCGGGTAGGCGAGACCGCAGTCCTGGCCTCCGGTGCAGATCAGCTCGGGGGCCTCCGCGTCGGCCGACTTGTCCTCGAGGGGCGAGTGGCAGGCGGGGCAGGCGAGGATCTCCAGGAGGCCGGCTTCGAGCGGCATGTGCGGTTCCCTTCGGGGATGCGGATGTGGCCTGGTCAGCGTACCGCCGAGTCACCTTCGGTGGCGGGTGGAGGGACTCGGCGGTACGGGGGTGATCGGGTGCGGGTCCGCTGCTGGGGCTCCGCCCCAGGCCCCGCGCCTCAAACGCCGGCGAGGCTGATTTTGGCTGGGGTCGGAGCTTCCCTGCGGGCCTGGATTGCAGCGGAGCTGGATCTCAGGCGCGGATGAGGGCCAGGACCTCGTCGCGGATCTTGGCGAGGGTGGTTTCGTCGCGGGCTTCGACGTTCAGGCGGAGCAGGGGCTCGGTGTTGGAGGCGCGGACGTTGAACCACCAGTCGGCGGCGGTCGCGGTGAGGCCGTCCAGTTCGTCCAGGGTGACGCCCTCGACGGCTCCGTAGGTCTCCTTGACGGCGGCGAGGCGGCCGGCCTGGTCGGCGACGGTCGAGTTGATCTCGCCGGAGCCCGCGTAGCGGTCGTAGGAGGAGACGAGGTCCGAGAGGGGACCGTCCTGGCCTCCGAGGGCCGCCAGGACGTGGAGCGCGGCGAGCATGCCGGTGTCCGCGTTCCAGAAGTCCTTGAAGTAGTAGTGCGCCGAGTGCTCGCCGCCGAAGATGGCGCCGGACTTGGCCATCTCCTCCTTGATGAAGGAGTGGCCGACGCGGGTGCGGACCGGGGTGCCGCCGTTCTCGCGGACGACCTCGGGCACGGACCAGGAGGTGATCAGGTTGTGGATCACGGTGCCGGTGCCGCCGTTGCGGGCCAGTTCGCGGGCCGCGACCAGGGCGGTGATGGCGGACGGGGAGACGCCCTCGCCCCGCTCGTCGACGATGAAGCAACGGTCGGCGTCGCCGTCGAAGGCGATGCCGAGGTCGGCGCCCTCGGACAGCACGCGGGCCTGGAGGTCGACGATGTTCTTCGGGTCGAGGGGGTTGGCCTCGTGGTTGGGGAAGGTCCCGTCCAGTTCGAAGTACATGGGGACCACGTCCAGCGGGAGGCCCGCGAAGACGGTGGGGACGGTGTGCCCGCCCATGCCGTTGCCCGCGTCGACGACGACCTTGAGCGGGCGGGCGGCCCTGAGGTCGACCAGGCCCTTCAGGTGCTCGGCGTAGCCGGTGAGGGTGTCCTGCTCGGTGACGGTGCCCGGGACGGTGCCGGCGGGGACCGCCGGGGCGCCCTCGTCGCTCCACTTCTCGGCGAGCTCACGGATGGTGGAGAGGCCGGTGTCCTGGCCGACCGGGGCGGCGCCGGCCCGGCAGAGCTTGATGCCGTTGTACTGCGCCGGGTTGTGCGAGGCGGTGAACATCGCGCCGGGCAGGTCCAGCTTGCCGGAGGCGTAGTACAGCTGGTCGGTGGAGCACAGCCCGATGAGGGTGACGTCGACGCCGCGGGCGGCCGCGCCGCGGGCGAAGGCGGCCGACAGGGCCGGGGAGGAGGGCCGCATGTCGTGGCCGATGACGATGGCCGAGGCGCCGGTGACCTCGACGAAGGCGGCCCCGAACAGTTCGGCCAGGTGCTCGTCCCACTCGTCCGGCACGACGCCTCGTACGTCGTACGCCTTGACGATGTTCGAAAGATCGGTGGCCACTGCCTGCCCTCCGTAAGGTGATGTGCGGTGAAGCAAACCTACCGTGGACGCAGTGCGGCTTTTCAGATCGAGTGAATGTCAGGAGTCCGGCGAACGCAGGACGCGCAGGTGTCCGCGGCGGGTCTCCCCGGGGGTGGAACCGCCTTGACCAGCGCCGCCCGCTCCGGCCGCGCGCTCCGGCGGGCGGGCCGCCTCGCGGACGGCGTTGGCGAGGGCTTCGAGGTCGTCACCAGTGGGACGCGAGGGCGCCGACCCGTCGGTGAGGCGTACGACGTCCCAGCCGCGCGGGGCGGTCAGGCGCTCCGAGTGCTCGGCGCAGAGGTCGTAGCAGTGGGGTTCGGCGTAGGTGGCGAGCGGGCCGAGAACTGCGGTCGAATCGGCGTAGACGTACGTCAGAGTCGCGACGGCAGGGCGGCCGCACGCGGTGCGCGAACAGCGACGTACAAGGCTCACGACGTTGGACGGTACCGCACTCTTGACCGGGCCGCGACGACTCGCCCCCGGCCGCTCCCCCGTGTCGTCCGATCTCCCCCGCCCCGGCAGGGGTGTGCGGGCTACCCTGCGGGGGTGACGGACAGCACTCTGCCTCCCCCTCCCGTGCCCCCTGCCGCCTCCCTGCCCGGTGGGTCCCCCGCCGGTGAGCCACGGGTGCGGCGGCGCGACCGGCACGGGCGCGGGATGCGCGGGCCGGTGGCCCCTCCGCAGGTGCCGCTGTCGGCTAGCCGGGGGGAGCTCTTCGGGGACCTCGTACGGGACTCCGTGGAGCGGCTGGAACGGCGTTGGCCTCAGCTGGCCGAGGTGGAGTTCATGATCGGCGACGTGCCGGGGCCGCCGGGGGGCGCGGAGACCGGCTGGAACGACGAGGCGGTGCAGTTGGGGGCGCTCGTGGAGGCCGGGGGTGGGCGGGCGGCGCGGATCGTGGTGTTCCGGCGGCCCGTGGAGATTCGGGCGAAGTCGCGGGACGAGCGGGCGATGCTGGTGCACGAGATCGTGGTGGAGCAGGTCGCGGAGTTGCTCGGGCTGTCGCCCGAGACGGTGGATCCGCGGTACGGGTCGGACTAGGGCCCGGCCCTTGTCGGCCCCGGTCGGCCTGCGTCGGCCCCGGCCGGCCGTGTCGTTCCGGCCCCCGGTGCCGGCCACCTCGCGGCGGGGGTGCGGGGAGGCGGGCCCTGCGGGGCTGTCCCCTACCCGCCCTTCCACCGTTCCCCGGGCGCTGCCCGGACCCCGGTCCTCAAGCGCCGGACGGGCTGGAAGGGGGTACCGGGCTGCGCCCGGACCCCCCTGGGGCTCCGCCCCAGACCCCGGTCCTCAAACGCCGGACGGCTGGATTGGCCGGCGGGGCCGGGGCCGTGGTTACTGGGTCAGGACCGAGAGGTCCTGGGTGGCCTTGGGGACCGAGACCGTGGAGTGGTCGTCCGAGAGGGTCTGGGTGGTGAACATCGGGATGCCGTCGCGCGGGATCGTCAGGGTGCGGGACGCGTGGACGGGGCCGCCCGAGAGGGTTTCCACCGTGAGGGCGTAGGCGCCCTTGCCGCCCGTCGGGGCGAGGGTCAGGGTCTGTGTGGTGCCGCCCTTGACCGTGACCTCCTTGGAGACGGGTTCGCCGCCGTCGGTGCCCGTCGAGGCCGTCACCTTGACCGTGGCGTCGGCTCCGGTCGGGGCCGTCAGGGAGAGGAGGGTGGCGTTCTCCTCCGGGCGGTTGTCCGCGATGGTCGCCCGCGTGCCGACGGGGGCGGCGGCCTGGATGAAGCCGGTCTCCTGCTTGGCTCCGCTGCCGCGGACCACCCGGAGGGCGGCGACCACCGGGACGACGGGCTTCTTGTCGTCGGCCGGGGACAGGACGAGGGAGCCCGGCTCGCCGCGGGTGACGTCCTTGAGGTCGAGGCTCGCGGTCATGCCGGCCTTGACGTGGAGCTGCTCGCTGCCCGCGGGGCTGATCGAGCCGGTCGGCCCGGCCAGCTTCACCTTGAGGTCCGCGTCCTCGTCGCCGGGGGCGAAGGCGACCAGCCGTACGGAGGTGGCGTCCGCCGGGATGCCGGGCATGACCAGGGTCCCCGCCGGGTCCACGGAGGCGGGCAGCCAGTCGGAGCCGACGCCTTCCTCGCCCGCCTGGGCGGTGGCCCCGACCCGGCCCGCGCGGGTGGTCACGTGGGCGGTGACGTCCGCGAGCTGGGCGCCGGGGGCGAGGGAGGCCAGGGAGATGGCCTTGCTGGACTTCGGGTCGATGCGGATGTTCTCGCTGGTGCCCGCTTCGGCCTTGACCACGCCGTCCGGGCCGAACAGCTTGATGTCCACCACGGCCGCGGTGTCGTCCGGGTTGGTGAGGTGGACGTAGTCCTCGCGGCCCTTCGCGGTGCTCACGCCGGGGAACCAGAAGTCGGTGCCGGGCGGGGTACAGCCGACGCCGAGCAGGCCGCGGGTGCGGCCGACCGAGACCACGGTGGTCTGCTGTGCGCTCCAACCGGGGGCGAGGATCCCGTCGGCGACGCCGCTGAGCGCGGGGGCCTCGGCGCCGGAGGCCTTGGCGCCCACGGGCTTGCCGGGCTCCTTGAGTTCCAGGACGGGCTTGGCTTCCTTGGTCGCGCCCAGGAGCCGGGCCGTGCCGGCGCCGCCCGCGGCGGCCGCGCCGGGGGTGATCGCCGTGTACAGGGTCTCGGCGATGTCGGAGGTGCTGGGGGCGGGGCACACCAGCAGGGACCGCTCGACCGGCATCCGGGCCGCCGGCTTGCCCGCCGCGGCGGCGGAGGCCCCGCCGGCGGCGGGTGCGGTGAGGGTGGCGAGGCCGGTGACGGCGGCCAGTGCGGCCGTGACGGCGGCGAGCGTGAGGGGTACGCGCTGCTTCACTGCTGGGGGCTCCCGTCCGGGCGCGGGGCGTGCTGCCCACCCTGCTGTCCGTCGTGCTGGCCGTAGGTGTCGTAGCCGGTCTGGGGATCGGGCTGCTGCTGGTAGGGCATGTACGGCTGCTCGTACTGCTGATCGGGCTGGTACGGCTGCTCGTACGGGGTGCCCGGGTGGCCGGTGTACTGCTGCGGCTCGTAGGAGTACTGGTCGTACTGCTGCTGCGGCTGCTGCTCCTGGCCGCCGTAGGCGTAGCCGCTCTGGTCTCCGTACGCCGGCTGCTGGTAGGCGTACGCGTCGTCGCCGTACGCCGGCTGGGCCGGGATCTGCGCGTACGGGTCGGCCGCGACGGCCGCCTCGGCGGGGGCGGATCCGGACTGCGGTTCCTGCTCGGACTGCTCGCGCAGGCGGCGGGCCCGGCGGCCTTCGCCGGCCTCCTCGGCTGCGGGGGCCTCCTCCTCGGGGAGGTCGTCGTCGAGGCGGGCGCGGCGGCCGGGGAGGGCCATCACGAGGAGCACGAGGGCGAGCAGGCCCTGGGCCCCGTGCCAGGCGGTCCGGGTGAGGGCGTCCTCGTGGACGAGGTCGAGCTCGCCGGCGTCCGCCGGGAGTTCGAAGCCCTGGGCCCAGCCGTCGAGCGTCTTGGCCTTGAGCGGCTTGCCGTCGAGGGTGGCCTGCCAGCCGGGGTCGGCCTGGTCGGCGATGCGCAGGACGCGTCCGGCCTCGCCCGCCGGGATCTTGGTGTGCGCCTCGACGGGGCCGGAGGCGACGGGGATGGGCGCCTCTCCGGGCTTGCCGGAGACGATGACGGCGCGGGCGACCTGCCGGTCGACGCGCCACAGGGCGCTGCCTTCGAGCTTGCTGAGGCGGCTGAGGCCGGGGGTGGCGTCCAGGACGCGGCCGATCTCCTGGGGGGCGCCGTCGCGGACCAGGACGTAGCGGATGGCGAAGCCGCCGAGCTGGTCGGTCTGGTCGGCGCCGGAGCCGGCGACGAGGCTGGAGACGACCTTGTCGAGGCGGGCGTCGCTGCCGGCCCGGGCGGCGAGTTCGGAGTCGCCGAGGCGGCCGCCGGAGCCGCGGACCAGGCTGTACGAGAGGGCGGCCGGGGAGTCCGCGCCGATGACGAGGGTGCGGGCCTGGTCGCGGGTGCCGCTCTCCTCGGCGACGAAGGCGGGGACCTGGACGGGGTCGCGGCGCTCCAGCGGTCCGGCGGCTCCGCTGAGCATCCAGCCGGCCGCGCCGGCGAGCGGGCCGACGGCGGCGGCGAGCGCGATCAGGGCGGCGAGGGGCTGGCGCCAGCCGAAGCTGCGGGCGGCGACGCGTTCCTTGGCCCCGTCAGCTCCGATGACGGCGGCGGCCAGCAGGGCGAGTCCGTAGACGAGGGTGGCGGGGCCGGCCCAGGTGGTGCGGTTGACGAGGACGGCGAGGACCAGCGCGGCGAGCGCGGTGGCCCAGGCGGTGCGTACGGCGAACTGCCGGTCGGCGCGCAGCAGCGCGGCCAGGGCGGCGAGGACGACGCCGAGGAGGATCAGACCGCCCGCGGTGCGGGGGCCGCCGGGGCTGATGCCGAGCAGGTCCAGGGCGGTGGCCGAGCCGGCTCCGTAGGGCAGTCCGGCCTCGCGCAGGAAGCTCGCGGGGTGCGTGAGCAGGCTCAGCGACCAGGGGGCGAGGACGAGGAGGGGGACGCCGAGCGTCGCCAGGAGGCGGGGTCCGTACGTCTTCCAGTGGGCGCGGCGCAGGACCAGCGCGGCGGCTCCGAGGAGGGCGGCGAGCGGCCAGACGACGGGGGTGAAGGCGGTGGCCAGGGTCAGCAGGAGGGTGTAGGTCCAGGCGGAGCGCCAGCTGCCCTCCCCTTCGCCGAATCCGAAGGCGGTGACGGCGGAGCGGGCGATGAGCGGGAGCAGGATCGCGAGGACGGCGGTGCCGAGGCGGCCGCCGGCGAGGGCTCCGGTGACGGCGGGGAGGAAGGCGTAGCCGACGGCGGCCCAGGCGCGCAGCAGCCGGGATTCCACCAGCGGCCGGGAGGCGAAGTAGGCGGTGAGTCCGGCGAGCGGGACCGAGCAGACGAGCAGCAGGGTCAGGGCGGCGTTGGTGGAGCCGAGGAGCAGGGTGGAGAGGGCGCCGAGGACGGCGAGGTAGGGCGGTGCTCCTGCGGTGGTGCCGGTGCCGACGGGCTGCCAGTCGTCGCCGTAGACGCGCCAGAGGTCGAGTCCGCCGTCGGGGGCGGGGAGCAGGGCTCCGCCCATGAGGGAGCCGCTGCCGAGGAGGGAGCGGCAGGCGATGACGGAGACGAGCAGGAGGAGGGCGAAGAGGACGGGCGCGGGCTTGCGGGCGATCCGCTTGAGGCGCGCGAACTGTTCGATCTCCAGGTAGTCGGCGTCGTCTCCGCCGGGTCCCGATTCGACGGCTCCGCCGTGCCGTCCGGCGGTGGCGGCCTCGGTGTCGCCGTCGGCGCCGAAGTAGCCGGCGAGCTGTTCGGCGTTGGCGCGCAGGCTGGCGCCGGGCGGCGGGAAGAGGGGGCGCAGTTCCTTGGCGGGGACGGCCGGGCGGCCCCTGCGGCGGCGGGCTCCGAGGATCCGGCCGGGGCGGAGCAGGGTGGCGAGGAGGCCGGTGATCTCGTCGACGGCCTGTCCGGGGGCCTTGCCGACGAGGTAGGCGAGGGTGCGCAGGACGGTGCCGAAGAGGATGCGCAGCAGGACGTACGGGAGGGCGCGGCCGGGGCTGTTGGCCAGCATCGTGTAGACGGCGCCGGCCTTGTCGACGCGGTGCGGGCTGGCGGCGGAGCGGCCGACGCAGTCGACGGTGCGGCGTTCGCGGGCGGAGGCCTCGGCGTGCCGCAGGACGGCGTCGGGGGCGATGAGGACGGTGTGGCCGGCGCTCTGGACGCGCCAGCACAGGTCGACGTCGTCGCGCATGAGGGGCAGCCGGCGGTCGAAGCCGCCGAGGGCGTCGTACACCTCGCGGCGGATCAGCATGCCGGCGCTGGAGACGGAGAGGACGGGCTGGACCTGGTCGTGCTGGCCCTGGTCCTGTTCGCGCCGGTCGAGGCCGGTCCAGCGGCGGCCGCTGCGGGCGATGGTGACGCCGACTTCGAGGAGCTGCTTCTTGTCGTACCAGCCGCGCAGCTTGGGGCCGATGACGGCGGCGTCGGGGTTCTCGTCGGCGACGCGCAGCAGTTCGGCGAGGGCGTCGGGCTCGGGCGCGCAGTCGTCGTGGAGCAGCCAGAGCCACTGGACGGGTTCGCCGTGGGGCAGGTCGGGGAGGTCGTACGTGTCGTCGCGCCAGGTGCGGCTGACGGGATCCCAGCCGGAGGGGCGCTTGAGGTACGGGAGTTCCTCGGGGGTCAGGGTGCCGGCGGAGCGGGCGGCTTCGTCGACGGCGGCGCCGAAGCCGGTGCGGCGGGCCAGGTGCAGGACGCGGTCCTCGCCGAGGGCCTCGCCGAGCAGGCGCGCAGAGTCGTCGGCGCTGCCGGTGTCGGCGGCGATGTGGCTCTGGGCGGGGCGTTCCTGGCCGAGGAGTCCGGCGAGGGTCCGGGGCAGCCAGCGGGCGCCGTCGTGGGCGACGAGGACCGCGGTGACGACGTGCCGGGGGAACTGTGGTGCGGCGGCAGCCTGGTGGGAGGCGCTCGACTGGCTGTGCAGGGACATCGCGGTACGGGCCCTCCGGCCGGGGGTCCGGGGGTGGTGTGCCCTCGGAGGCTGCTGGACAGCGCCCCACCCTAACGGCTGGGAACACAGCGGTCCGCCTCCTGCGGGGAAGGTGCAGGAGGCGGACCGTTTGCTCTGCTCGTTGCCGTGCTGGTCGTGCCGTTCACCGTGGTGCGTTTTGTGCCGGTGCGTGTACTTCGGCCGCTGCCGTGCGTGAGGCCGGGTGCACAGGCGGCTATGCCGTCGGGTCTGCCGCTGGATATGCCGTCGGATATGTCGTGGGCCGTACCGCGGGCCGTACCGCGGGCCCTGCCGTGGGCGCCGTACGGTGCGCGCCTTGGGCGCTTCAGACGGCGGCCTTCTTCAGGCGTCGCCGCTCGCGCTCGGACAGGCCGCCCCAGATGCCGAATCGCTCGTCGTTGGCGAGGGCGTACTCAAGGCATTCGGAGCGGACCTCGCAGGCGAGGCAGACCTTCTTGGCCTCGCGGGTCGAGCCGCCCTTCTCGGGAAAGAAGGACTCGGGGTCGGTCTGGGCGCAGAGAGCTCGCTCCTGCCATCCGAGCTCTTCGTCCGCCTCCTCGACCAGCAGTTCCTGAACCAGCTCGGTCATGTGCGCCCCTCGCTCTGTCTGTGCGTCCCCGTGGTCATGTCGTCACTCATCGCTACGTAACGACACGAGTGAAATTACAAGTGCGGTGCTCCAGCGCAGTCAAGCCGAGATCTGCTATTGGGCCCCTTATTCACTCTGCGGAACCAAGCCTATGCAGAAAGTGTTCATATCGCCAAAAATCGTGACACATGCCACACGTGTCACATGCGGGACCCTCTCCCCCGTAGTCGACGCGTCACTCTGTGGTGGGGTTCCGATCCGGCCGAAGAAGCGGCGCAGATCACATTTCAGCCACAGAGGGACATCGCACGGCTTTACGGGTTTGAGAGCCGTCGCAGCGGCTGCAGCTCGACTCGCAGCGCCACATCCCCTGGTACCGACTGCACAAACCTTTCTCCGGGCACGGTAACCGGATGAGGTGAAACTTTTCTACCAAATCGGACATTGGGTTGACAGTCCGGCCTCCTACCCGTTCTTCTTGTACGCATGTCAGCGCCCTCAGCAGCCACCCGGACCCCCATTCGTGGGTTCCTGTGCGCTGCCCAGGTTCGCTGTTGCTGTTGCAGCTGTTGATGCCTCGGGAGCTCCGGCTCCCCTGAGCTCCAGCTCGCCCCCCACAGCAACCGCCGCATGACTGACATCCGTCGAGGAACCCCCCGATGAACAGCACCAGCACCCTGAACGCCACCCCCACCGCCGCCGCAGCCACCGCCCCGGCGCCCGTCGAGAGCGACCTCCAGATCGCCGGCGACATCCTCTCCGTCCAGCACCTCCTGCAGCCCGCCCGCGAGCACCCGGCCACCGTCGCCGAGTTCGTGGGCCTCGCGCGTTCCATCGCCGCCGACCGCTCCGAGTGGGAGCACCTGGTCCGGTACGACGCCACGACCCGCTGGTACCACCGGCTGCGCACCGGCCCCGGCTACGAGGTCTGGCTCCTCAGCTGGGTCCCCGGCCAGGGCAGCGGCCTGCACGACCACGGCGCCTCCTCGGGCGTGCTGACCGTCCTGGAGGGTGAGCTCACCGAGCACACCGCCCGCGGCCCGCTCACCCTCGGCCCCGGCTCCCAGCGCGTCTTCGCCCCCGGCTACGCCCACGAGGTGCAGAACGACAGCCTCGACGGGGCCGTCAGCCTGCACGTGTACTTCCCCGGCCTCACCCAGATGCCGATGCACAGCTGCTCTCCGGCCCGGCCCGAGGCCCTCTCCGTCTGATCCGGACGCCGCCTGAGAGACTGCGCCGTATGCGCATTGTTGTTCTGGCCGGCGGCATCGGCGGCGCCCGTTTCCTCCGAGGTCTCCAGTCCGCGGTTCCCGACGCGGACATCACGGTCATCGGCAACACCGGTGACGACATTCACCTGTTCGGGCTCAAGGTCTGCCCCGATCTGGACACCGTGATGTACACCCTCGGCGGTGGCATCAACGAGGACCAGGGCTGGGGCCGCACCGACGAGTCCTTCACCGTCAAGGAGGAACTCGCCGCGTACGGGGTCGGACCGACCTGGTTCGGCCTCGGTGACCGCGACTTCGCCACCCACATCGTCCGTACGCAGATGCTCGGTGCGGGCTACCCGCTCAGCGCCGTCACCGAGGCCCTCTGCGACCGCTGGCAGCCCGGGGTCCGGCTGCTCCCCATGTCCGACGACCGGGTCGAGACGCACGTCGCGATCACCGACTCGCAGACCGGCGAGCGCCGGGTCGTCCACTTCCAGGAGTACTGGGTCCGCATGCGTGCCGCGGTGGACGCCGAGGCCGTCGTACCCGTGGGTGCCGAGCAGGCCAAGCCCGCGCCCGGCGTCCTGGAGGCCATCGCGGCCGCCGACGTGATCCTCTTCCCGCCGTCCAACCCCGTGGTGTCGGTGGGGACCATCCTCGCCGTGCCCGGCATCCGCGAGGCCGTGGCCGCCGCCGGGGCGCCCGTCGTGGGGCTCTCCCCCATCGTCGGTGGCGCCCCCGTGCGCGGGATGGCCGACAAGGTGCTCGCCGCCGTCGGCGTCGAGTCCACCGCCGCGGCCGTCGCCCTGCACTACGGCACCGAACTGCTCGACGGCTGGCTCGTCGACTCCGCCGACGCGGACGCCGTCACCGAGGTGGAGGCCGCCGGCATCACCTGCCGGGCGGTCCCGCTGATGATGACCGACCTGGCCGCCACGGCGGAGATGGCGCGGGCCGCGCTGGAACTGGCGGAGGCCTCCCGGTGACCGCCGCGCACGGGCCCTCGTACGAGGTCCGGGCACTGGGCGGGATCCCGGAGGTGCGGCCGGGCGACGACCTGGCGGCGCTGATCGCGGCCGCCGGACCGGAGCTGCGGGACGGCGACGTCCTGCTCGTCACCTCGAAGATCGTCTCCAAGGCGGAGGGCCGGATCGTCCGTGCCGATTCGCGCGAGGAGGCCATAGACGCCGAGACCGTACGGGTCGTCGCGCGCCGCGGGACGCTGCGGATCGTGGAGAACCGGCAGGGCCTGGTCATGGCGGCGGCCGGGGTCGACGCCTCGAACACCGAGGCCGGCACCGTCCTGCTGCTGCCCGAGGACCCCGACGCCTCGGCCGCCGCGATCCGGGCCGGGCTGCGGGAGCTGCTGTCCGTGGACGTGGGCGTCATCGTGACGGACACCTTCGGGCGGCCGTGGCGCACCGGGCTCACCGACGTGGCGATCGGCGCCGCAGGCGTACGGGTCCTGGACGACCTGCGCGGGGGCACCGACGCCCACGGGAACCCGCTGAGCGCGACGGTCGTCGCGACCGCCGACGAGCTGGCCGCCGCCGGCGACCTGGTCAAGGGCAAGGCGGAGGGCCTGCCGGTGGCCGTGGTGCGCGGGCTGGCCCACGTGCTGGGCGAGGGCTCCTCGGGGGCCGACCTGGTGCGCTCGCCGGCCGACGACATGTTCCGGCTGGGCACCTCGGAGGCGGTACGGGAAGCCGTGACGCAGCGGCGTACCGTACGGGCCTTCACGTCCGAGCCGGTGGACCCCGGCGCGGTCCGGCGCGCGGTGGCGGCGGCCGTGACGGCCCCGGCCCCGCACCACACGACGCCGTGGCGGTTCGTCCTGCTGGAATCGGCGGGCGCGCGGCTGGAGCTGCTGGACGCGATGCGCGACGCCTGGGTCGAGGACCTGCGGCGGGACGGGAAGTCCGGGGAGTCCATCGAGAAGCGGGTCCGGCGGGGCGACGTCCTGCGGGCCGCGCCCTACCTGGTGGTGCCCTGTCTGGTCACGGACGGCGCGCACGACTACGGGCACGCGCGGCGGGACGCGGCGGAGCGGGAGATGTTCGTCGTGGCGATGGGCGCGGGCGTGCAGAACTTCCTGGTCGCGCTGGCCGGGGAACGGCTGGGCTCCGCGTGGGTGTCCTCGACGATGTTCTGCCGGGACGTGGTGCGCAAGGTGCTCGGGCTGCCGGAGGACTGGGACCCGATGGGTGCGGTGGCCGTCGGGCACGCCGCGGTCGCTCCGGCGGAGCGGGCGGGGCGGGCGGCGGAGGAGTTCATCGAGGTGCGGTGAGGTCGGCCGAGGTCGGCAGAGGTCGGCCGAGGTCCCGCTAGAGCCTGCCGATGTCGCCCCGGGGCATCCGGGGGGCGCGGCGGGGCGGGGCGGTGCCCGCCAGCAGGACGAGGCGGGCCGCTCGGTGGCGCTGGCCGGCGTACGGGGCGAGGAGCTCCAGCATGGCGGCGTCGTCGGCGTCCCGGTCCCCGGCCAGGGCGTAGCCGATGATGCCGGGCAGGTGGAGGTCGCCGGTGGTGACCGCGTCGGCGGCGCCGTTGCTGCGCTGGAGGGTTTCGGAGGAGGTCCACGGGCCGATGCCGGGGATCGCCTCCAGGCGGGCGGTGGCCGCCGGCAGGTCCATCGCGGCGGCCTCTTCGAGGCGGGCGGCGGAGCGGGCTGCGCGGACGATGGTGGCGGAGCGTTTGGCGTCGACTCCGGCCTTGTGCCAGTCCCAGGAGGGGATGAGGGCCCAGGTGCGGGGGTCGGGCATGACGTAGAGGTCCGGGGCTGGGGTCTGGCCTGTGTCCGTGCCCGGGCCCGTACCCGTGCCCGGAGCCGGTTCGCCGTACTGGCGTACGAGGCGGCGCCAGGCGCGGTACGCCTCGTCGGCGGTGACCTTCTGTTCCAGGACCGTCGGGATCAAGGACTCCAGGACCAGGCCGGTACGGGTCAGGCGCAGGCCGGGGCGGCGGCGGTGGCTGGCGTGCACGAGCCTGTGGCGGGGGACGAAGGCGGCGGGATCGTCGGCCGCGCCGAGCAGGTCCGGCAGGCCGTCGAGGATCCAGTCGGCGCCCGGGCCCCAGGCGGTGGCGGTCACCCCGGGCCCGGCCCCGTCCTGCGTGACCCTGAGCGTGGCCGGGCCGGCGGGGGTGCGGGTGGCTCGCCAGACCGTGCCGGGGGTGATGCGGAAGGTGGGGTCGGCGGGGCCGCGCCTGAGGGGGCCGAGCACCAGGCCCAGGTCCAGGGGGCCGGGTGGGGTCCAGGTGCGGGTGCGGGGGCCTGGGCCGGCGGCTTTGGTGGTGCCGGTGGCTGCGCCAGGGGCTGTGCCCGTGCCGGGCGGAGTGCCCGGGGTCGGGGCCGGGGCCGGGGGCACCGTGGTGCGGCCGCCGCGGATCGCGGTGCGGGTGAGGGGGTCGTAGCGGCCGGCCATGCCTTGAGCGTAGCCCTGCGGGGCTGTCCCCTACCCGCCCTTCCACCGTTCCCCGGGCTCCGCCCGGACCCGCGCCTCAAACGCCGGCGAGGCTGGGGGTGCCCCGGGCGCAGCCCGGGCCCCGGTCCTCAAACGTCGGACGGGCTGGGAGGGGGTCCCGGGCTGCGCCCGGCCCCCTGGGGCTCCGCCCCAGACCCCGCGCCTCAAACGCCGGCGAGGCTGGATTTGGCCGGCGGCCGGACCCCGCGCCTCAAGGGCCGACGGGGCTGGAATTGCCCTGCGGGCAACCCAGCCCCCGGCCGGGCACAATCCAGGCCGGCGCCGACGAAAATCCCACCCGCCATGCAAGATCCAGCCCCTCCGGCGTTTGAGGAGCGGGGGTCCGGGGGCTGGCCCCCGGCAACGGCGCCGCACCCGGCAACGGGTCCGGGGCGCAGCCCCGGGGAACGGGCGAAGGGCGGGTAGGGGACTCCGCCCCGCAGGGCCGACCCAGCCGCACCCGCCCACCGGACCCCACGCCAGGACGGCCGGGGCGACAGCCCCGACCGGCCATCGACGGACGGAGGCCGGCGCAGCGGCGCGAAGCCCGCGCAGCGGTGCGAGGGGCGCGTCAAGAAGGGGTGCGGCGCGTCAAGGAGGGGTACCTAGGGGCGGCCCTGGAGTTTGGCTGAGGCGGTTCGGGTGGGGGGGAGTTGGCTGTAGAGGTGGCGGCCGGGGCATTCCGTGGCGAAGCCGTCGCGGTGGCCCGAGATGACGTTCAGCTTGACGTTGCTGCCCTTGGCGTAGAGGTTGCCGCCGCCCGACTTGAGGGTGGTCTTCGCGCGGGGGTCCGCTCCGAAGAGGCCCAGCTTCCAGGCCGTGAGGCGGGCCACCGCGTCGACGGCCGCCTTGGGCGGGGCCGTGGAGGCGAAGGTGCCGATCACCGCGACGCCCATGCTGTCCGTGTTGAAGCCCATGGTGTGCGCGCCGAGCACCGCCTTGGCGACTCCGCCCGCCCGGCCCTCGTAGAGGGTGCCGCACTTGTCGACGGCGAAGTTGTAGCCGATGTCGCGCCAGCCGCTGCTGACCACGTGGTAGCGGTACAGGCTGCGCAGGACGGCCGGGGCGTCCTTGCAGGCGTAGTTGTTGCCCGAGGCGGTGTGGTGGACGAAGGCGGCCTTGACCGTGTTCGTGTAGACGAAGCCCTTTTCGCGCAGGCTCTCGTCCGCGCCCCATCCCAGCCGGGTGACGATCTTCGGGCGCGGGCCGATGTACGGGGCGGCCGCGAGCGCCTCGTCGGCGAGGACCGCGTCGGCGGTGGAGTCGGCCTTGTTGAGGGCGGGGATCTCCTTGGCTCCCAGGGGGGCCATTGGGACGTTGGCGGAGGAGGACTCCGCCATCTCCATCGTCATGCCGGGGAGGAGGGCCAGCTCCCCCTTGTCGTCGTCGTCGAGGACGGACGGGGCTTCCGCGGTGCCGTTCTTCGCGTCCGACGGGGGGCGGGTCGTGTCGCCCGGGTCCACCAGTTCGATGCGCATGCCCGTCGGGAGGCCGCTGCTCACGACGCGGCCGCCCGGTTCGGCCTGGACCCGGACCTCGATGCCGTCGGACTGCCCGACCCACAGGGGGGCGGTGCTGCCGCGGACGCGGCCGGTGCCCCGTTCCGCGGTGCCGGGGTCGGCGGCGTGTTCGCTGTTGTGGGTGTCGACGTCCTGCCATTCGGACCAGGCCGAGGTGGCCACGGAGCGGGTGCGGACCTGGACGCGGCCGTCGAGCTGGGTGCTCGCGTCGTCCCAGACGACGCCGACCAGCGAGAAGGTCTTGACCTCGCGCGCCGACAGGCCCTGCGTCTCGGGCAGCCGGGGCGAGGTGCTCATGCCGGGTACCCCGGGGGTGCGGTCCGCCGCGGGTCCCACGGGGACGAGCGGCAGGGACTGGGTGGATCCGGCGGGGGCCGAGGGCGCCGCGGAGGCTGCCGCTGCCGGGTGTGCGAGGGCCGTGGAGGAGAGCGCGAGCGGCAGGGCCAGTGCGGCAGCCGTCGCGACGCCGATCGAGGAAGCAAGGAATGCACGCATGGAAAGGATGGTGTGGAGTCCCGGAGGCCGGCGCCATCCGAGAACTGACGTACCGTCCGGTCGCAGTACCGATACCCCTCCTCCGTACGGGGGATCGTGCTGCGGCCGTACGGAGGAGGGCCGCGGGTCCCCCCGCGTAGGCTCTGGTCCGTGAACGCCACTGACCGCACCCCTGCCGACCTGCTGCGATCCGCGCTCGCCGCCGATCCCGGCCGCCCGCTCGTCACCTTCTACGACGACGCCACGGGCGAGCGCGTCGAATTGTCCGTCGCCACCTTCGCCAATTGGGTGGCCAAGACCGCCAATCTGCTCCAGGGCGACCTGGGCGCCGAGCCCGGCGACCGGCTCGCCCTGCTGCTCCCCGCGCACTGGCAGAGCGCCGTGTGGCTGCTCGCCTGCGCCTCCGTCGGGGTCGTGGCGGAGGTGGGCGGGGATCCGGGCGATGCCGACCTGGTGGTGAGCGGGCCGGACACCCTGGAGGAGGCCGCGGCGTGCTCCGGCGAGCGGGTGGCGCTCGCGCTGCGGCCGCTGGGCGGGCGCTTCCCGCAGCCGCCGGCCGGGTTCGCCGATTACGCCGTGGAGGTGCCGGGGCAGGGCGACCGCTTCGCGCCCTTCCAGCCCGTGGACGCGGACGGCCCGGGCCTGGTGGTCGGCGGCGAGGAGCTCTCGTACGCACGGATCTGCGAGCGGGCCCGCGAGGACGCGGCGAAGCTCGGCTTCGGCGAGGGCGCCCGGGTGCTGTCCCGGCAGGGCTACGACAGCTGGGAGGGGCTCTCGGCCGGGCTCTACGCGGCCCTGGCCACGGGCGGCTCCGTGGTGCTGTGCCGCAATGCCGAGGGGTTGGCGGAGGGTGCGCTGGCCCAGCGGATCGAGAGCGAGCGGGTCACCCACACGGCCTGACCCCGCCGTCACCCGGACCGCCCAATGCCGGATCTGGGCTATTTGTCACCCACATGGCCCTATACGGGGCCGCGCCCCCGGGCCGCATCGATCACCCGGGGGCAGGATCGGCACAGGCCGTACTCACCCGTACGGCCCGTACCGATTCGGGTGAGGGGACGGAACGCGAGTGACGGACAGTGCAGGCATACCGGGCGACACCGATGCGGCCGGAGGCGGGAAGCCTCCGAACGGCCGCAGGCGGCGCCGGCTGCTGCGCTGGATCGGGCTCGGGACCGGGCTGCTCGCCGTCGTCGGGGCCGGCACGGGCTGGTGGATCTACTCCAAGCTCGACGGGAACATCGCCGAGGACACCTCCGCCGCCGCCGAGCTGCGCCGCTACGACAAGGAGCGCCCTCTCCACCTGGCGGGCGGCGCGCAGAACATCCTGCTGATCGGCTCGGACTCGCGCACCGGCGCGGGCAACGCCCCGTACGGGCAGGACGAGGGCACGCAGCGCTCGGACACCACGATCCTGCTGCACCTGCCGGCGGACCGGAAGAGCGCGACGGCGGTGTCGATACCGCGGGACCTGATGGCGGAGATACCCGCGTGCCTGAAGGCGGACGGGAGCCGCACCAGCGAGCAGTTCGCCCAGTTCAACTGGGCCTTCGAGTGGGGCGGGACCGCCTGCACGATCCGCACGGTGGAGGCGATGACCGGGATCCGGGTCGATCACCACATGGTGCTGGACTTCAGCGGGTTCAAGAAGATGGTCGATGCCATCGGCGGGGTGGAGGTGTGCCTGCGCCGGCCCGTGGACGACGCCGAGGCCAAGCTGAAGCTGCCGGCGGGCCGGCAGACCTTGCAGGGCGAGCAGGCGCTGGGCTTCGTCCGGGCCCGCTACAGCCTGGGCAACGGCAGCGACACCGAGCGGATGGAGCGCCAGCAGGCGTTCCTCGGGTCGCTGGTCAAGAAGGTGCAGAGCAACGGGGTGCTGCTCAATCCGGCCCGGCTGTACCCGCTGCTGGACGCGGCGACCTCCTCGGTGACCACCGACCCGGGGCTGGCCTCGCTGCGCGGGCTGTACGAGCTGGTCCGGGGCGTACGCGACATCCCGACCGACCAGATCAAGTTCCTCACGGTGCCGCGCAGGCCGTACGCGGCCGACGCGAACCGGGACGAACTGCGCCAGCCGGACGCGACCCAGCTCTTCCAGCGGCTGCGGGCGGACCAGCCGCTCACCATCGCCCCGCCCGCGGCCAAGGCCACGGCCACACCCTCTCCGGTCGAGCGGCCGGACGGGGCCCGGGACGAGGCGGCGGCCGACGAGAAGGCGGACCGCACCCAGGGCAGTACCGAGGACAGCACCCAGGGCAGCACCGGGGACGGAACCGGCGACGGCCCGGGAACCGCGGAGCCCTCGACTCCCGTCCCCACCTTCACCGGCACCACGGCCGGTGTGGCCGACTGCCGGTAAAGCAATCCCAAAAGCCGGTGTCCGGGCCGAGCTTGTTGGGGCGATTGCCCCGTTGTAAGTGCGTGGAATTCATCACCAGCATGGTTTGCGGCGAACCTGTCCGGATAAGGTGAGCGATCCGGCGCCCGGCCAGTACAGAGGCCGTGCGCCAGCAGCCGGATCGTTGACCGTGCGCCTGGGGGAGGCGCGTCGCGAAGCACCGACGGAGGATTCGAGCAAACCGTGGATGCGCAAAGCCGTGGACGGGCCGACGAGATCGACCCCGCAGATCAATGGGTACTCAACCCCCGCACCGGCAACTACGAGCTGCGACTGGAAGACACCTCTGCGCAAGCACCGTCGCAGCGGTCCGCCCCCCGCGCGGCGCCCCGCAGAGCCCCCGTTCCTCACCGTTCCCCCGCCGCCCCCTCCCCCGCGGTTCCCGGACCGCGCCGCGGTGACGCTCCTCCCCCCGGCGGCGGCCGGCGCGGCGGGCGTTCGCGCAAGGTGGGCGGTGGCGGTCGCAAACGGGCCCTGACGATCACGGGCGGAACCCTGGCGGTGCTGCTGATCGGCGGCTCCGTGGCGGGGTACCTCTATTACCAGCACCTGAACGGCAACATCGTGGTCACCGACGTCGGTGACGCGGGCACCAGCGGCGGTTTCAAGAAGGACCAGCCGATCAACATCCTGGTCATCGGCACGGACAAGCGCAGCGGCGCGGGCAACGAGGGTTACGGGGACGCCGGCAGTGTCGGCCACGCCGATACGACGATCCTCTTCCACGTGTCGAAGGACCGCTCCAACGCCACGGCGCTGTCCATCCCGCGCGACCTGATCACCACCCTGCCGGTCTGCCCCACGAAGCAGCCCGACGGCTCCACCAAGGACATCCCCGGTGAGCGCGGGGCCCGCTTCAACACCAGCCTCGGACAGGCGGGCCGCGACCCGGGCTGCACGATGCGCACGGTCAAGGAGCTCACCGGGATCCAGGTCGACCACTTCATGATGGCCGACTTCAACGCGGTGAAGAACCTGAGCACGGCGGTCGGCGGAGTGCCGGTCTGCGTGGCCAAGGACGTCAACGACAAGGACTCCAAGCTCAAGCTGACGGCGGGCGAGCACCGGCTGGAGGGCGAGCAGGCGCTGGCCTTCGTACGCACCCGGCACGCCTTCGGCAACGAGAGCGACCTCGACCGCATCAAGACGCAGCAGCAGTTCCTCAGTTCGATGATGCGCGAGATGAAGTCCAAGGAAACGCTCACGAGTCCGAAGAAGTTCTTCTCCCTCGCGGAAGCGGCCACGAAGTCGCTGAGCGTGGATTCGGGCATAGGGTCGATCGGAAAACTCACCGAACTTGCCGGCGAGTTGAAGAACATAGACCTCAAGAACATCACCTTCACCACGCTTCCGGTGCTCGACAATCCGGCGGAGAAGGTCAAAGCCACCGTGGTCGTCAACCAGGCCCAGGCCGAACCGCTGTTGCAGATGATCCGCGGGGACGTCTCCCTCACGGAGGTCGAGAAGAAGGAACAGGCGGCGAAGAACGCGGCGGACGCCGACGCGAAGGCCAAGCTCGACGCCCTCCTGCAGGGCGCCCGCGCGGAGGCCAAGGACGTCCGGGTGGACGTCTACAACGGCGGCGGCCCGGCCGGATCCGCGTCCGGCACACTGAACTGGCTGCAGAACACCAAGGGGGTGCCCAAGTCCAGCAACCTGGGCAACGCGCCCGCCAAGGTGGACACCACGCAGCTGGAGTACGCGCCCAACCAGGCCGACCAGGCCAGGGCGTTGGCGGACATGATGGGCCTGCCGCCGACTGCGCTGAAGATGGGTACGGCCGACGCCGCGCCCAAGACGCCGATGAAGCTGACGCTGGGCGCCGACTTCAAGGGGGCGGGGGTCTCCATGACGGCGCCTCAGCAGGCGCCCGAAGGCGTCCAGCGGGTCGAGGCGGACAAGTCCGTCTGCGCCAAGTGACCGACAGGGGGGCCGGCCGGCCCCCCGCGGTCGCGAAATGACGTGCCGGAACCGGTGGGACCGGCACAATACCGACTCAGAGTGATCGTGATGGGGGACGCGTGAGGCACAGCAGCGTGCAAGGGGAGGGGGCGCCGGGCCGGGCCGGCGACGGCATATCCGGCTCCGGCACCCGACCGACGGCCACCAGCGCCGTACCCGCGCCGAGGTCCGGCTCCGGCCACCGCCGCGGCGGTGGCAGCGGGGGCGGCAAGCGGCCGACCCGGCGGGGGCGGCGCCGCATACTGCGCTGGGCGGCCTCCATCGTCGCGCTGCTCATACTCGGGACGGCGGCGGCCGGTTACCTCTACTACCGCCACCTCAACGGCAACATCCGCAGCGGCCAGCGTCTGAGCGGCGACAGCGGTGTCGCCCGGGGCGAGGCCGACGCCGCGGGCCGGCGCCCGATCAACATCCTGATGCTCGGCTCCGACTACCGCGACGAGGCGAACGCGAAGCTCGGCGGCGGCTGGGACACCATCGGCGACCCCGCGCGGGCCGACGTGCAGATGCTGGTCCACATATCGGCCGACCGGAAGAACGCCTCGGTCACCACCGTTCCGCGCGACACCATCGTGGACATCCCGGAGTGCACCGACCCCGCCACGGGCACCAAGTACAAAGCCACCAAGAACATGATCAACGAGAGCTTCGGGCGCGGGGGTGCCGGCTGCACGCTGGCCACCTGGGAGAAGATGACCAACGTCTACATCGACCACTGGATGACGATCGACTTCACCGGTGTCGTGAGCATGGCCGACGCCATCGGCGGCGTCGACGTCTGCGTCAACCAGAACGTCTTCGACCAGTCGAAGCCCGGTTCGGGGACGGGCGGCTCCGGCCTCAGGCTGACCGCGGGCACCCACAAGGTCCAGGGCGAGCAGGCGCTGCAATGGCTGCGCACCCGGCACGCCTTCGGCAGTGACATGGGCCGGGCCAAGGCGCAGCACATGTACATGAACTCGATGATGCGCGGGCTCAAGAGCCAGAACGCCTTCACCGACCTCCCCCGCCTCACGGGCCTGGCGGAGGCGGCGACGAAGGCGCTGAAGGTGTCGGAGGAGATCGGGTCGGTCAAGAAGCTCCTCGACCTCGCCCTGCTGCTCAAGGACGTGCCGGTCAACCGCATCACGTCGGCCACGATCCCGGTGCTGCAGGCTCCGAACGACGAGAACCGGCTGATCCTCAACCCCGCGGACGCCCCCAAGGTGTGGGAGATGCTCCGCAAGGACGTCGCCATGGACAAGAACGGCGACCCGGCGCCGGCCGAGAGCGGCCAGCCGGGTGCAGACCCCTCGGCCCCCGCCACGTCGACCGAGCCGACCCCGCAGACGTCCTCCGGGCCGCCGGCCTCCAACCCCGCGAAGCTCGCCGTACAGGTGGTCAACGGCACGGGTGTCGGTGCACCGCCGGTGGGCAAGCGGGCCACGGCCATCGCCGGCGAGCTGGTCGCCAAGGGGTACTCGCTGGCCAAGGCGGACGGCGCGCTGACCCCGGAGAAGGCGACGATCGTCCGCTACGCCACCGACGCCCAGGCGGCCGACGCGCAGGCCGTGGCCGCGGCGCTCGGGATCCCGGCCACCTCCGTGCAGAAGTCGGCCGCGGCCTCCAAGATCACGGTCCTGGTCGGCGCGGACTGGCGCGAGGGCGCCACCTACCCGGTGCAGGCACCGCCCGAGGCCGGTTCGATCCCTGAGTCGGCGGACGTGCTCAACGGCACCGACACCAGCTGCATGGACATCTACGCGCCGTTCCAGTGGAAGTGACACGCCGAAGGGCGGGCTCGCCGAAACGCTGACGCCTTCAAACACCGAAAGGGGTGACCCGGTCCGACGAGGACCGGGTCACCCCTTTGGTGTGCGTACGCGGGATCAGGCCTCGGCGGGGTCCCGGCGGACCGACGGGCGGCGGCTCGCGATGACCTTGGCGGCGAGCGAGCGCGGGCTGGTCAGGAAGCCGTAGCCCCAGCACACGTGCATGGTCGCCAGGGCGACGGGGATCCGCAGCCGGGCCTTGAGCGACAGCCCCTTGCCGGCCGGGACGGAGCCGACGGTGATCGCCGCGAGGTAGCCCGCCGGGAGGACGAAGGCCCACGGGGTGACGGCGGCTCCGACGACCACGCCGGCGGCGATCGCGCAGACGGCGGCCGGTGCGGCGAGGTAGCGCAGGTTGATGGAGCCCGAGTGGTAGCGGGCCACCACGTGGCGCCAGCGCCCGTAGTCCTTGTACTGCTTGGCGAGCGCCCGTACCGAGGGGCGCGGGCGGTACTGGACCTTCAGCTCCGGCGAGAACCAGATCAGCCCGCCGGCGTCGCGGATGCGGAAGTTCAGCTCCCAGTCCTGGGCGCGGACGAACTCCACGTTGTATCCGCCGGCGGCCTCCAGGGCCTCCCGCCGGAACACCCCGAGGTAGACGGTGTCGGCCGGGCCCGCCTTGCCACCGGTGTGGAAGGCGGCGTTGCCGACGCCGATGCGCGAGGTCATCGCGGCGGCGACGGCGTCCTCCCAGGCGTTCTCGCCCTCGGCGTGCATGATGCCGCCGACGTTCTGCGCGCCCGTCTCCTCCAGGAGGCGGACCGCGGTGGCGATGTAGTTCGGGGAGAGCATGCCGTGGCCGTCCACGCGCACCACGATCGGATGGCGCGAGGCCTGGATGGCCGCGTTGAGAGCGGCGGGGGTGCGGCCGGTGGGGTTCGGGACGGTGTGGACCCGGGGGTCTTCCCGTACCAACTCGGCGGCGATCTCGTCGGTACGGTCCCTGGACGGCCCGAGCGCGATCACCACTTCCATCTCACCCCCGTACTCCTGTCCGAGGATGTGGTGGACCGAGTTGCGCAGATGGCGCTCCTCGTTGAGTACCGGCATGATCACCGAGACTGCGGGCTGCTGGGCGGGCATGTGGTCCTTCAAGGTCGGGTATCGGTGTCACGTTACCGCGTACGGGGGAACCGGGTGCGCGCCGGATGAGCAGTAAGGACAACGGCTGATCGTATGGACCTACTGTTCTGACGAATCTGCCGAACGTGCGAGGTGTCCCCCGTGCCCCAGCCGCACCGTCCCACCCGACCCGCCCTGCCCGCCCGGTCCGCCCGGCCGTCGCAGCGCGCGCCGCGGCCCGGCGGTCCGGCAGGGCCCCGGGCCGGCGGGAACCGGCCGGCGGACAGACCCCGCTGGGGGGTCCGGCTCGCCGCGGGACTGTCGGTGCTCGTCCTGGGCTCGGGGGCCCTCGGGCACGCCGTGATGACCGGGCTGGACACCGGGATCCAGCGCGTGGACCCCTTCAAGGACATGAAGAACCGCCCGCAGGCCGGGCACGGGGTCAACTTCCTGCTCGTCGGCACCGACGGCCGCGACAAGATCACCGCCGAGGAGAAGCGCGAGTACCGCCTGGGCGGCGCGCCCTGCCACTGCACCGACACCGTGATGCTGGTCCACCTCTCGGCGGACAGGTCGCGGGCCAGCGTGGTCAGCCTGCCCCGGGACAGCTTCGTGGAGCTGCCCGCGCACGTGGACGGCTCCAGCGGCAAACCGCACGGCGCCCACCCCGTGAAGCTCAACGCCGCCTACGCCGAGGGCGGGCCCCAGCTGACCGTGCGCACCGTCGAGAACATGACCCGCGTGAAGATCGACCACTACCTGGAGGTCGACTTCACCAGCTTCATGAAGACGGTCGACGCCATGGGCGGCGTGGAGATCTGCACCGCCAAGACCATGCACGACCCCAACACCGGACTCGACCTGCTCCCCGGCACCCACCGGCTCAGCGGCGGCCAGGCCCTGCAGTACGTGCGCTCGCGCCATGTCGACGGGGCCTCCGACCTGGGCCGGATGCAGCGCCAGCAGCGGTTCATCGCCGCCCTGATCAAGCAGGCCACGGGCGGCGGGGTCCTGCTCAACCCCGTCAAGTTCAAGCAGGTCAGCTCCACCCTGCTGAGCTCGGTCCGGGCCGACCGGGGCTTCGGCTCGGAGCAGATGCTGGCGCTCGGGCAGGCCATGCGCGATTTCACACCCTCCTCCTCGGAGTTCGCCTCCGTGCCCGTCGGCAACCCCTCGTTCCCGGTCAAGGGCATCGGCTCCACCGTGAAATGGGACGAGGGGAAGGCCGCGAAGCTCTTCCAGGCGCTGCGCGAGGACCGGCCGATGGCCCCGCCGCAGGCCCCCGCCCCCGGCAAGCCGGTGCGCCGGCAGCCGGCGGTGCCGGTGGACGTGCCCCCGGGCCAGGTACGGATCCAGGTGGAGAACGGCACCCGGATCGACGGGCTGGGCACCCGGGTGGACTCGGCGCTGCGCGCCACCGGCTTCGACACCACCCGGGCTCCGGGGAACGGCGCGAGCCGGGACGTCAAGCGCACGGTGATCACGTACGACCCGCGCTGGGACCGGTCGGCCCGTACGGTGTCCACCGCGCTGCCCGGCAGCGAGATGCGGGCCGTGCGGGGGCAGGGGCGGACCGTGGTGGTCATCGCGGGCGCCGACTACCGCAAGGTGGTGCCGGTGCGCGCGGAGGACCCGTACCAGGGCGAATTCGGTGTGGTCACCGGTGACCAGGTGGTCTGCGGCGGCTCCTGACCGGCCCCGGCCGGACCGCCCCGGCCGGACCGGCCTCGGTCGGATCGGCCTCAGCCGGACCGGCCTCCGTCGAACCAGCCGTCCGAGTGGGCCTGCTCCAGCGCATCGAAGAAGGCGTCCGCCACCTTCTCGTACCCTCTGTCGTTCGGGTGCAGGCCGTCGGCGAGCTCGGCCGGCATGGACGCGTCCGCCCGGCCCGCGGGCGTCAGCCAGGGGGCCTTGACGAAGCGGAAGTGCCTGCCGGACCCCTGTTCCCGTGCCTCGATCTTCTTGAGGCGCCGGTTGTACGCCGCGATGGGCTCGGCGATGTCCAGGTCCTTCGATCCGGGGGTCGAGGGGACCAGGCCCTGCATGACGACGACGATCCCCGGGCGCAGGGTGAAGATCCGGTCGACCAGGTCCTCGGCCTCGTCGGCGGCCTGGCCGGGGTCGCCTCCCCGGTTCAGGTTGTTCAGCCCGATGTGCAGCAGGACCACGTCGGGATCGGCGGCCGCGATCCACCGGTCGACCCCGGCACGGATCCGGTCGACGGTGTACCCGGAATGCCCTTCGTGCTCGTTGTCGGCCATGGGACCCCGGGCCTGGGAGCCCACGAAATCGATGGCGTACCTCGACTGGCCCGCGACCAGGCGCCCCAGCGGCAGCCGGTAGCCGCCGAACGCGGAGCTCCCCACCCCGGCGGTCGTCGAGGCGCCGAGGGGCATGACGCGCAGGGTGCGGGGCGGGCGGGCGTCGGAGGCCTTCGGGGACGGCTGTACGGAGCCGGGGGCGTCGGAGGGCTGGTGGTCGGAGGCCTGGTCGGAGGCCCCCGAGAGCAGCGGGACCCCGACGGCGAGACCGGCGACCCCTGCGACGCCTGCGAACACGGCCGAGCGGCGGTTCATGATGCCTTCCGGGTAGGGCGGGGTGGCAGCGGGCCGTCAGACGTCGGCGTCGAGGCCCTGCGCGGACCGCTCCTCCCGCAGGTCGCGGATGGCCTGGCGGCGGGCGAGCCGGTGCGTGCGGCGGATCTGGGCCTCCTGGTAGCGCCGCTCGTCCCGCTCGGTCTCCCGGATCACCTGCGGGACCTCGCGGGGCTTGCCCTCGGCGTCGACCGCGGTGAAGACCAGGTAGGCGCTGCCGACCTGGGTGGCGGGGGTGGACTCGTTCCACCGCTCCGCGAGGACGCGTACGCCGATCTCCATGGAGGAGCGGCCCGTCCAGTTGCACTGGGCCTTGACGTGGACGAGGTCGCCCACGCGGACGGGGGCGAGGAAGGCCATCTCGTCCATGGAGGCGGTGACCGCCGGGCCGCCGGAGTGGCGGCCGGCCACGGCGCCGGCCGCGTCGTCCACCAGCTTCATGATCACGCCGCCGTGCACCGTGCCGAGGAGGTTGGTGTCGTTGGCGGTCATGATGTGGCTCAGGGTGGTGCGGGAAGCCGAGATCGGCTTTCCGCGCAGCTCGCCCGGTATCTCTGTCATGGAGACAGCTTAAGTGCGGCTTGCCGGCATCAGCTCTGCAACAGCACCGGTACGAAGAGCCGCCGGGGGTGTTCCGGGGCCCTCCCGGCCAGGCATTCTTGGGCACATGAGTGACTGGGACGGGTGGAGCGGCGAGCAGGACCAGCGTGGCCGCCGCGATGACGGGTACGGCCGCGGCAGCGGCCAGGCGGAGCCGGAAGGCGCACGGCGGATGAGGCACGTCCAGCGGCCCGGCCCCGGCCCTCAGGCGTCCCGGCAGCCGCAGCAGCCTCCGCAGCCCCAGCAGCCCCCGCGCCGCCCGGCCCAGCCGCCGGCCGGGCCCGCCTACGTGCCTCCGCAGCAGGGCGGCTCGTACGACAGCGGCTACAACACCGGGCAGGTCTACGGCGGCGGCGGCCAGCCTCCCAGTGGGCCGCGCGGGCGCGGAGCGGGCGGCCCCGGCGGCCCCGCCCGGCCGGCGGGACCGGCCCCGGACTGGCGCAAGCGGATCAAGATCGGCTCGATCGTGCTGGTCGGCGGCCTGCTCGTGACGGGCATCGGCACGTACTTCTGGGCCGACTCCAACGTGCGCCGCGAGGTCGACCTCTCCAAGGTCATCGAGCGCCCGAAGGAGGGCGACTGCACGACCTACCTGATCGTGGGCTCCGACAGCCGCGAGGGCATGTCCGCCGAGGACAAGAAGAAGCTCCACACCGGCTCGGCCGAGGGCAAGCGCACCGACTCGATGATGATCCTCGCCAAGTGCTCCAGCGGGAACACGATGATCTCCCTGCCGCGCGACTCGGACGTGGAGATCCCGTCCTTCGTCGGCTCGGAGTCGGGCAAGAAGTTCGCGGGCCAGGGCCGCCGGGTCAAGCTGAACGCCGCGTACGCGGAGGACGGCCCGGAGCTGCTGGTGCGGACGGTGGAGTTCAACACCGGCCTGCGCATCGACCACTACGCGGAGATCGGCTTCGCCGGCTTCGCGAACATCGTGGACGCGCTGGGCGGGGTGGAGCTCAACATCGAGAAGGGGTTCAAGGACGAGAAGTCCGGGGCCGACTTCAAGGAGGGCACCCAGACGCTGAACGGCGAGCAGTCGCTGGCCTACGTACGGACCCGCTACGCCTTCGCCGAGTCGGACCTGCAGCGGACCAAGAACCAGCAGAAGTTCCTGTCGGCGCTGGCCAGCCAGGCGGCGACCCCGACGACGATCATGAATCCGTTCACGCTGTACCCGGTGCTGGGTGCGGGTCTGGACACGCTGATCGTGGACAAGGACATGGGGCTGTGGGACATGGGGTCGATGTTCTTCGCGATGAAGGGCATCAGCGGTGGTGACGGCGTGTCCATGAACATGCCGATCTCCGGTCAGCGCGGCGGCAACCTCGTCTGGGACAAGGCGAAGGTGCAGCAGCTGGTGCAGCAGATCCAGAAGGACGAGAAGGTCACCGTCCGCGGGAACTGATCACGGGGCCTGATCACGGGGCCTGATCACAGCGTCTGATCACGGGCGCCCCGGCCAGGGGCGCCCGTCCGGCTCAGGCGTCGGAGGAGAAGCGGATCGCCGCGTCGGGCAGCTGCGCCCCGCACCAGATCCGGGCTCCGGCGCGGAGCTCGTTGTCGGCCCCCACGACGGCCGCGTCACCGATGACGGCGGCGTCCAGTACGGTCCGTGCGCCCACCGAGGCGCCCGCGCCGATCAGGCTGGCGGACACCTGCGCGTCGGGTCCGACGACCGCGTCCCCCAGCACGATGGAGCCCTGGACGACCGCACCCGCCTCGATGCGGGCTCCGGCGCCCACGACGGTGCCCCCCGACAGCTTGGCCCCGGCCGCGACGTGGGCTCCGGGCAGGACGAGGGACTCGCCGCGGCGTCCGGGGACGGCCGGGGAGGGGACGACGCCGCGGACCAGGTCGGCGGAGGCCTGGATGATCGCCTCCGGCTTGCCGAGGTCCATCCAGTACGTGTTCTCGGTGACCCCGTGCAAGGTGGCCCCGGAGGCGAGCAGACCGGGGAAGGTCTCGCGCTCCACGGAAACGGACCGGCCGGCCGGGATGGTGTCGATCACGCTGCGCCGGAAGACGTAGCAGCCGGCGTTGATCTGGTCGGTGATGATCTCCTCGGGCGTCTGCGGCTTCTCCGTGAAGGCCAGCACCCGCCCGTGGGCGTCGGTGGGGACCAGGCCGAAGGCGCGCGGGTCGTCGACGCGGACCAGGTGCAGGGAGACGTCGGCGTCGGCCGCCTTGTGCGATTCGACGAGCCCGGCGATGTCCAGGCCGGTCAGGATGTCCCCGTTGAAGACGAGCACCGAGGAGTCGGGGCCGCCGGTGAGCAGCCGCGCCGCGTTGCGGATGGCGCCGCCGGTGCCCAGCGGCTCGTCCTCGACCACGTACTCCAGGTGGACGCCGAAGGCGGACCCGTCCCCGAAGTAGGGCTCGAAGACCTCGGCGAGGTAGCAGGTGGCCATCACGATGTGCGTGACGCCTGCGGCGGCGGCCCGGGCTATCTGGTGGGCGAGGAAGGGAACACCTGCCGTGTGGACCATCGGCTTCGGCGTGTTCACCGTGACGGGGCGCAGTCGCGTCCCCTGTCCGCCGACCAGCAGGATCGCTTCCGTCATTTGCGTTCTCCCCAACCGGTTCCGGCGTACGAAGGTCCAAATTTAGCCCATCCGGGGGGTCCCCAGGGGGCTGGTGCCCGATGTGTGCGGTCGTCTTCGCCGCAGGCCAGGGCCTCAGGCGGTGAACGGGTTGGCGTGGCCGGGCAACTGCTGCCCCGGGCGCAGGAATCGCCGGTCGCCCCGTTCGTCACGCACCTCGTGGAACCCGGCGGCCGTCAGCCGCCGTGCGATCGTCGCGCGGCGGATCACGCCCACCTGGAAGGCCACGGTGGCGAGCAGCGCGGCCAACCCGCCGGAGAGGAAGGCCTCGAACGGCGACTTGTCGTCGATGAGCATGAGGACGGGCAGGATCGCGCAGAGGAGGTAGCACACCACCTTCTGGCGCCGGTCGCCGACGTACAGGGCCATGACGTCGAAGGTGACGAGGTCCTTGAGCACGGCCACGGAGTCGGCCGCCTCGGGGAGCGGCTTCAGTGATCCCTGCGCCAGCCCCGGCACCGTCCCGCCGTTGCCGGCCTGCGGATGGGCGGTGATGGTGGCCGCCTCGCGGACGCGCGCCTCGGGTCGCGGGTCCCGGTACATGCGGACCTGGACGAGCGAGTTCTTGAAGCCGGTCCTGTACGCCGAGCCGTACGTGTAGCCGTACTGCTCCGCCACGTGCGCCAGGGCGGCCGCCTTCGCCGAGGTGCCCTGCGGGGCGATCTCGACGACATCCTGCTGACGGGCGATCTGCTGGAGCATCCCCGCTGTGTGACGTTCTACGGACATCCTGTTCCCCGCCCCTGCGCCCCCGCGCCTTGCAACCCCGCGCCCGGGGCCGACCGGCGCACAGCCTAGGCGGTGCGCCGCCGGTCGGACCACGCGAGGTCCCCCGATCCGTGGATCATGGATCGGGAGACCTCGCGTCCGGTGGGGTCGTGCCCCTACGGCAGGTTGCGCACCATGACGATGCGCTGGACCTGGTTCGTGCCCTCGTAGATCTGCGTGCTCTACGGCACATGCAGCCCTGACCAGCATCGACATGCCTTGCACGGGGGGCACCCCAGGATTCCCCCATGATCGCTAGGACGTCGTCCCTGCTCAGGGCAATGCGCGCCGCTCCATCCCGGCTCAAGGGCTGTTCCCGCCCCCTTGACGCTCACAGGCCGCCACGACGAAGCTCGTGCAAGTTGGCGTAAGCCACTCGACAGCGGAGGCAGTCATGGCACTACGGTTCATCGGGATTGATCCAGACACCGGGCAGCAGGGCTCCCCCACCGTATGGGTGGACGCGGAAAAGGGGGAGCTGGTGCTTCAGGGCTGGAAGCCGGACGAGAAGCTAGAGGCGGAGTGCGCGGCGTTCGAGGTTCCCGGGCACGCTCCGGGCATCCCTCCGCACGAAGCCGTGATTCGGATTCCGGCCCGTATGGTGCCGATGCTCAGGAAGGCGTGCGATGTCGCAGAAGGAGCCGGGCTTTAACGAGCTGCTGGCCGCAGCCAAGCACTCGGCTGTGCACCTGGAGCTGCGCGACTCGTACGGCGTCGGGGATGAGGCCGAGGACTTCGAGACCTGGACGCGTACAGGTCAGCGCGACATCGACCCGGCGTCCACCTACTGGACGCCGTGGGTTGATTTGATTCGCAGCACCGTGGCCCGAGGCGTGGCCGTCCGCCGCGCCCGCGTCGTATCGGAACCGGTTACGGATTACATCCGGTACGAGCACGCCGGCACCGTGGTCAACCTTCACGCCGGGGAGCAAGTCCGCTGGCTGCCTCGGCGGCAGGCTTCGGACATCGCGCTCCCCGGAAACGACTGCTGGGTGTTCGACGGAGAGATCGTGCTCTTCAACCACTTCTCCGGGGATGGAAACTGGTCCGAGCCCGGCTGGGAGGTTCGTTCCGAGCCCGCTGTCGCACGGCTGGCTTCGGCTGCGTTCGAGGCAGTCTGGGAGCGCGGCATCCCGCACGAGAAGTTCACGGTCTGACCTGACGGAATACGAAGAGCCCACTCATGTCTGCGTCCCCCTCGTCCAGCGCCCAAGCCGCCCGCGAAGCCATCGCCGCCCGTCTCGGGGGCCTACGCAAAGACGCGGAGCTGACCGGGCATGAGTTGGCTCTTCGGTGCGGCTGGAGCCCCGCGAAGTCCTCACGCATCGAGCGCGCCAAGACCCCTGCGTCGGCCGCCGACATCCGCGCCTGGTGCAAGGCGTGCGGAGCAGAAGACCAGACAGACGACCTGATCGCGGCCAACCGCCAAGCCGACCAGATGTACGTCCACTGGCAAAAGCTGCACCGCCACGGCATGCGCCGGGCGCAGGAGGAAGTTGTCCCCCTGTACGAGCAGACCCGCCACTTCCGCGTGTACTGCTCGAACGTGGTGCCGGGCATGCTCCAGACCGAGGCGTACGCGGCGGCCCTGCTATCGACCATCGCCGCCTTTCAGGGCACCCCTGACGACTCGCAGACAGCAGCGGAATCCCGAATCGAACGCTCGCGCGTTCTCCACGAAGGCAGCCACCGCTTCGCGCTGCTGCTGGAAGAAACGGTGCTCCGCTACCGCATTGGCGACGCCTCCGCCATGGCCGGACAGCTCGGCTATCTGCTGGCTGTCATGGCGCTGCCGAACGTAAGCCTTGGGGTTATCCCCTTCACGGCCCAGCGGTTTGTCTGGCCCCTGGAAGCCTTCTATCTGTTCGACGGCCGTCAAGCGAGCGTGGAGCTGCTGACGGCCGCAGTGAACGTCACGGCGCCCAGCGAGGTTGCCACGTACGCCAAGGCGTTCTCAGAGCTGTCCAAGCTCGCTGTCTACGGTGCCCCCGCCCGGGCTCTGATCTCGGACGCGATTACCTCACTCGGTTAGTTCGCGTGCAAGCTCGTGCAAGACCCTGGATGCCTCACTGGTGCCCTCCCTAACGTCGTCTTCACACCGAGTAACGGCGAGCACCGCACAGTGTGCGTGTGCGGTTAGGGGCGCGATATGGCGAGGGCGAAGAAGACGGAGGCCCCGGAGTTCGACCGGGACGCGTGGGAGTACCTGACCTTCGCGCCCGGACACGAGTGCTCCGCCTGTCACCAGCCGATCGGGGACCTGGAGCCGGCACTCCGAGGGGCTATTGACCGCACCTCGGGCGCGCCCGCCCCCGTCTATCGACACGACAAGTGCCCCGCCCGCGTGGTGGCCGCGTGATGGACATGCAGACCTGGCGAGACGGCCACACACGGGCCACGGACGCCGTCGAATCCCTACGCGCAGCCTTGGCCGCTCTCGGCGTCCCCGAGAGCGCCTGGAGCGGTGTGCGCCCCACGGTCACATACAACGGCCTCGCGTACGTGCACCTGGGGATGCTCCCGGCTGGCGTAGTGGAGCAGATGGCCGAGGCCATGAGGGGCACCAGAGCTTCCGCTCAATGAGAGCGGGAGGCGGCCCTCGGTGGGCCGTCAGATGATCAGGAAGGGCAACGATGACCGACCTGTACGCGCTCGACATCGACACCGCCGCCTTCTCGAAGGCGTGCGGCGGCAACACCCACCCGGACGGCGAAGCGTGCGTGACACTCGCCAAGATCGGCCCCGACGCGTGGGCCCTGGGTGACAGCAAGCGCCCGGACGTGCAGCCTCTGCGCTTCACCACTGAGGAACTGAACGCGGCGGGCATCGACCCCGCGCGCTTCGACCTCTCCGCATAGCCGGGCAGCGGCTAGCGGTCCCGCACCACCCCTGAATGACGGCCCCGCCCACACGCCGACGGGCGGGGCCGTCGCCATTCCCAGGATCGGAGCAGAGCAGTGCATCACCACGGCTACGCATGGGTTGGGGAGAAAGAAACGTTCGACAAGGAAGGGCTTCGTCGGCTGCCCGGTGAGCAGCCGACCGCTACCAGTCCGGAAGACGTGAGACAGCGCCACCGTCAGGCGGTGGCAGAGTTCCCATATTCCGACCTTCCGCCTATCCAGACAGCGCACTGGCTGATGAAGCCTGCCTCCCTCGTGCGCGGCACGTGGGAGGAGCCCAAGGAGGCCGGGGAATGGGTGGCCCTTCAACTCGCCGAGTTCGCGCCCCGGTTTGGCTCCATCCAAGACGCTGAGGCGACGCGTCTCGTGCTCATGGTGAAGTCCGCCGCCGAGCGGCTGACGTGGGGCGGGGATGTGTCCCTGGGCCACTACCTCAGCGGCAAGGTCTTCCACTCCGTGGCCGTAGTGACCTGCTCACCGAACCGCGCTGAACGCCATCTGCCCTGTCCTCTGAAGTAGTCGAAGCAACGAATCAAGCCCCGGCCGATTGGACGGGGCTTGATTCGTTTGCCTGCCGCTGCACTGGCACATCCACGGGGGGGTTGCTTCGGGGGCGGGCAGTAGGCGTCCATCTGGACAACCGTGGCGCGCTTCACGTCACGCTCCGCGCTGGCCGGCTGAGGGGTGGGAGAGACCTGAGAGGAAGTGGCCCGTCCACCGTTCAGCCCGGACCTTGTCCGCGCACTACGGGCTCAACCAAGCGTCACTGCTCACCATCGAGCCCCAGCGCCGCCTTGGCTTTATCGGTCACTTCTCCGCCGGCCTTGCCTGCGAGGGTGCCCAAGTAACCGTCCCGCCGCGCCTTCTTCAGGTGATCCTTGACCGTCTCGGGCCGACGTTCGATCAAGCGGGCAAGCCAAGGAATCGGCGCTGGGGCACCGCTTTCCGCCATGGCGGAGTACGCCAGCGTGAGCGTCGCCAGATAGCGCTCTGAGACCCCCTCGGCCGCCAGGAGGCGCCCGGCAGCCTCGCCCGTAGCCTCCACCTGCCGCGAGAGGTCCTCAAGCGTTCGCTGCGCCTCTGGAGCCTTCTTGGCCAGGTTCAACGCGGCGGCAATGTCCAGCCTCCTGAGGACGGTCGTAGAGATCCCGCGCGCAACGTCACGTGGCTCGGCACCGTCGACCGGCTCCAAGGTCATGCGCTGCGGGCCTCCCGTGATCGACCCAGTCGGCCACCACATCCGAATCACCCAACTGCCCTGCTGCTGGGTGATCTCGAATCCGCTCTCGTCTGCCTTCATGCCCCTACCGTACACCACCCGGGGTGACCCACCCTGTGTTGACAACCCAGGGTGGTCATTGTGCAGACTGAGGCCGGGGCGGCCATGCACGACACCGGGGGGCGGCCCATTCATCGACTGAAAGGCCGGCACTGCTGTGGCAAGGGCATGGGTAGCGCGCTCAAAGGACGACGCGAAGAAGTGGACGACGTTCTGGTACGACCCGGATGGCAAGCAGCGCCAGAAGTCGTTCGAGACCAAGAAGCGCGCCGACGACCACCGGAAGCGGAAGGAGCAGGAGCTCGACGCCGGGACCTACCTGGACGACAAGCTGGGGAGGCAGCCCGTGACGGCGGTCTGGGAGCAGTGGACCAATCAAAGGAAGCTGGAGAACAGCACCAAGAAGCAGTACCGCTCGATCCAGAACACGACCCTGGAACCGTTCTTCAAGGCTCGCTCCATCGCGTCCTTGAAGGTCGCGGACATCGAGCAGTGGCTGTTGTGGATGGAGCAGGACCGGAAGCTGGCAGCCCGAACCCGGCGCCAGCGCTTCTCGTTCTTCTCCGGGATGATGGATTGGGCCGTGGTCAACGAGATCATCGGGCGCAACCCGTGCAAGAAGGTCAGGCACGCGGGCAGCCGCGCCAAGGAGATCCGCGAGCACAAGAGCAACGCCCGGCGGCTGACGACTCGGGAAGTCCTGGCCATGCTGAACGGGGCCCCGCCCCGGTATCGAGCGATGCTCTGGCTCATGGCGGGATGCGGGCTCCGCATCGGTGAGGCCATGGCGGTCTCGCGCGATCAGATCGACTTCCAGGCCGAGGTCCTGCGCGTCGATTTCCAGATTGCGGAGGACGGCGAATCCGAGTCGGGGAAGAACAGTGCGCTACAGCGGCGGCACATCAAGGCCCGTGACGAGGAGGAGCCAGGGCGCGTCGTGCCGCTTCCGCCGAACGTGGCTTTCGAGCTGCGCAGGCACATCAAGAACCACGGCACATGGGGACCGGAGCGCCTGCTGTTCCCGAACGTCACCCGGACCGGGTACGTGTACGCCTCGTACTTCTACCGGCAAATCTGGTTGGTGGCCCTGACGAAGGGCGAGGTGCCCTACTGCAAACCGCATTCAATGCGGCACTACTACGGCTCCCGGCTGCTCTACGCGGGCGTCCCTGAGAACGATGTGGCCGACTGGATGGGGCACAGCAGCACGGACGTGCTCCGTGAGCACTATCACTACCTCTTCGAAGGGGCCGAGCAGCGCGGACGTGCAGCCATCGCGACCATGCTGACCCCCGGCGCGGACGACCCCACCGAGCGGGCCGAAGTCGCCTGACCAAGCTCAGACAGAGGGCCCCCGGCATCACGCCGGGGGCCTTGCCGTCTATGCAGGTCAGTACCTGTTTCGGGCCCTGTGTCCGCCCAGGATTTCCCCAGCATGACGCCCAGGAAAGGCCCGGAACGGGCCCGAACGGACCGGAAGCCGATCACCACTCCGAGATCACCGGAGAAGGATGCTGACCTGCGAAAACACTGCTACGGCAGGTTCCTTGCCATCACGATCCGCTGAACCTGATTCGTGCCTTCATAAATCTGCGTGATCTTCGCGTCGCGCATCATGCGCTCCACCGGGTAGTCACGGGTGTAGCCGTAGCCGCCGAGGAGCTGGACCGCGTCCGTGGTGACCTCCATGGCCACGTCCGAGGCGAAGCACTTGGCCGCGGCGCCGAAGAAGGTAAGGTCCTCGTGCGGGCCGCCGCCGGAGACGCGCTCCGAGCGGGCCGCGGCCGCGTAGGTCAGCTGGCGGGCGGCCTCGATCTTCATGGCCATGTCCGCGAGCATGAACTGCACGCCCTGGAAGTCGCCGATCGGCTTGCCGAACTGCTTGCGCTCCTGGACGTAGCCCTTGGCGTAGTCCAGCGCGCCCTGGGCGATGCCCAGCGCCTGGGCGGCGATGGTGATGCGGGTGTGGTCGAGGGTCTTCATCGCGGTGGCGAATCCGGTGCCCTCGGCGCCGATCATGCGGTCGGCCGGGATGCGGACGTTGTCGAGGTAGACCTCGCGCGTCGGGGAGCCCTTGATGCCGAGCTTCTTCTCCGGGGCGCCGAAGGAGACGCCCTCGTCGGACTTCTCGACGACGAAGGCGCTGATGCCCTTGGAGCGCTTCTCCGGGTCGGTGACGGCCATGACCGTGTAGTACTCGGAGACGCCGGCGTTGGTGATCCAGCGCTTGACGCCGTTGAGCACCCAGAAGTCCCCGTCGCGCACGGCGCGGGTCTTCATGCCCGCGGCGTCGGAGCCCGCGTCGGGCTCGGAGAGGGCGTAGGAGAACATCGCGTCGCCCTTGGCCAGCGGGCCGAGGTACTTGGCCTTGAGCTCCTCGGAGCCGGAGAGGATCACCGGGAGCGAGCCGAGCTTGTTGACCGCCGGGATGAGGGAGGAGGACGCGCAGACGCGGGCCACCTCCTCGATCACGATCACGGTGGCGAGGGCGTCGGCGCCCGCGCCGCCGTAGGTCTCGGGCACGTGGACGGCGTGCAGGTCGCTGGCGACGAGGGCGTCCAGGGCCTCCTGCGGAAAGCGGGACTCCTCGTCGACCGCGGCGGCGAAGGGCATGATCTTCGCCTCGGCGAGCGCGCGGACGGACTCGCGGAGCATGTCGTGCTCCTCGGCCGGGCGGTACAGGTCGAAGTCGGCAGAACCCGCCAAGATCTCTCACTCCCCAGGTGGTGCGTGGTGTTAACTACCGTTAAGTAGCCCAAGCTTAGTGTCCGTGCGCCGACCGCGACACGGGCGTCGCACGTGAGTTGCATGACAGCCGGCCCGACAGCTGCAGGACGGCCGGCCCTGCGCGGGCATCGGACGGGCGGCTACGGTGTGGCCATCGGGTGGCGGACGGGTGACGGACGCCGGAATGCATCCCCGGTCACCGGCCCGACTATGCTCGGTTGCCGCGAACGGCCCAGCACCTCCAGGAGCACTCATGGCCCCCCTCAAGATCACTGTGATCGGCACCGGATACCTCGGCGCCACGCACGCCGCGGCAATGGCGGAGCTGGGGTTCGAGGTGCTCGGACTGGACGTGGTGCCGGAGAAGATCGCCATGCTCGCCGCCGGCCGCGTCCCCATGTACGAGCCGGGACTGGAGGAGTTGCTCTCCGCCCACGTGGCCGGACTGCCGGGCTCCACGGGCCGGCTGCGCTTCACCACCTCCTGGGAGGAGGTCGGCGCCTTCGGTGACGTCCACTTCGTCTGCGTGAACACCCCGCAGAAGCACGGCGAGTACGCCTGCGACATGAGCTACGTCGACTCCGCCATGGAATCGCTCGCCCCGCACCTGACCCGGGCCGCCCTGGTCGTCGGCAAGTCCACCGTGCCCGTCGGCTCCGCCGAGCGCCTCGCCGCGAAGCTGACCGCGCTCGCCCCGGCCGGCGAGGAGATCGAGCTCGCCTGGAACCCTGAGTTCCTGCGCGAGGGCTTCGCCGTCCAGGACACCCTGCACCCGGACCGGATCGTCATCGGGGTCACCACCAACGCCACGGCGCGCGCCGAGAAGCTCCTGCGGGAGGTCTACGCGACCCCCATGGGCGAGGGCACGCCGCTGGTCGTCACCGACTTCCCCACGGCCGAACTCGTCAAGACCGCCGCGAACTCCTTCCTCGCCACGAAGATCTCCTTCATCAACGCCATGGCCGAGGTCTGCGAGGCCGCCGGCGGCGACGTGGTGAAGCTGGCCGAGGCCATCGGGTACGACGAGCGCATCGGGAAGAAGTTCCTGCGCGCCGGCATCGGTTTCGGCGGCGGCTGCCTGCCCAAGGACATCCGCGCGTTCATGGCGCGGGCCGGCGAGCTCGGCGCCGACCAGGCGCTGACCTTCCTGCGCGAGGTCGACTCCATCAACATGCGCCGCCGCGGCCACATGGTCGAGCTGGCCCGCGATGCCGTCGGCGGCTCCTTCCTCGGCAAGCGGGTCGCCGTGCTCGGCGCCACCTTCAAGCCGGACTCCGACGACGTCCGCGACTCCCCGGCGCTGAACGTGGCCGGCCAGATCCACCTCCAGGGCGGCCAGGTCACCGTCTACGACCCCAAGGGCATGGACAACGCCCGCCGCGTCTTCCCCACCCTCGGGTACGCCGACACCGCCCTGGACGCCGCCCGCGGCGCCGAGGTGGTCCTGCACCTCACCGAGTGGCGGGAGTTCCGCGACCTGGACCCCGCGGCCCTCGGCGAGGTCGTCACCGACCGGCTCGTCCTCGACGGCCGCAACGCCCTCGACCCCGCCCTGTGGCGCGCCGCCGGCTGGACCTACCGCGCGATGGGCCGCCCGCGCGCCTGACCTCCGGGTCCGCCCCCGGCGGACCTTGATGCGCTTCGTTCCGGAATGCGCGGTTTCACATCTCGTCACCGGATCGTTGGCGGCAGCCGCCGGGCCGCACGCAATGGATCGCTAGACTCACGGCCGATGACCAGTACGAGCACGACCATCGATTCCGCACTCCGCGGGCGCGCCGGCCGCCTGGCCATGGCGGGGTTCTGGCTGGCCACCCGGACGCTGATGGTGGTCCTCCTGGTGGTGAACCTGCACGGCACCTCCTCGGTGCGCGTGGAGATCACCCAGACCTACAACAACTGGTACGACGTCCTCGTCACGGGGACCATGCCGCACGACGACGTCATGTGGCAGTACCCGCCGGCCGCCGCGGCGATCTTCCTGTCGCCCGACCTGCTCCCCTTCCTCAGCTACTTCCAGGCCTTCGTCGCCCTGACCGTGGTCTGCGACGCGCTGATCACCATCGGCCTGGTCCGCGCCGCCCGGCGCACCGACGGCAGCCTGGCCGGCGCCGTGCTGTGGCTGACCACGCTGCCGCTGCTGCTGTCGCTGCCCTTCGGCCGCTACGACCTCCAGGTCACCCTGCTCGCCGTCGGCTCGCTGCTGTGCCTGCGCTTCCGCCGCAAGCTCGGCGGGGTCCTCGCCGGAGTCGGGGCCCTGGTCAAGGTCTGGCCGCTGCTCACGCTGATCGGCACCCCGCGCGGCCGCACCACCCGCGACGCCGTCGTCTCGGCCCTGGCGGCCGGGGCCGTCCTGCTCGCCGTGCTCGCGCTGTTCTTCCGCGACACCCTCGGCTTCCTGGGCAACCAGGGCAACCGCGGCATCCAGGTCGAGTCCCTCGGCGGCTCCGCCCTGATGCTCGGCAAGCTCGTCGGCGCCTGGTCCGGGAAGGTCGAAGTCCGCTACGGCGCCTACGAGTACCTCGGCCCGTACGTCTCCAGCGTCGCCCTGCTCTCCGTCGGCCTCACGGTCGTCGGGTTCGCGTGGCTGCTGCTGTGGCGGGTGAAGGCCCGGCGCTGGACGACCGCGACCCCGCTGGACGCCGCGCTGTGCGCCATCCTCGTCTTCACCATCACCAGCCGCGTGCTCAGCCCGCAGTACCTGATCTGGCTGGTCGGCCTCGCGGCCGTCTGCCTGACCTGCAAGCACACCACGCAGCGGCCGGTGGCCTGGCTGATCGTGGCCTCGACCGCGCTCAGCACCGCGATCTACCCGCTCACCTACGGCTCGGAGATCCTCCCGGGCACCGCCTTCGGCACGTTCCTCCTGGTGCTCCGCAACGGCCTGCTGGCCTGGGCCGCCGTCTGGTCCTGCCTGCGCCTGTGGCGGGCCAGCGTCAGCCCCCTGCCCGGAAGCGGGTCCGTGGACGGGAAGGACGCCGAGGCCTCGGCGGCCCCGGCGTCCAAGGCCGGGACCTCGGTCCCGGCGCGCGTCTGAATCCTTCTCAGGACGCCCTGCGGTGCTGCGCCGCGCGGGCCGTGAACTCCGCGTCCCGCACCACCCGCTGGGCGTTCCCCCAGGTCAGCAGCGCCAGGTCGGTCTCCGGCCAGCCCCGCTCCAGCAGTTCCGCGATCAGTCGCGGATAGCCCGAGGGATCCGTCAGTCCCGTCGGCCGGGGGACGCCCGGCTCGGCGCCGAAGCCGGCGCCCAGGCCCACGCAGTGGGGGCCCGCGACGGCTCGTACGTGGTCCACGTGGTCCGCCACCGCGTGCAGGGAGTCCCCGGTCAGCGCGCTGTCGAAGCTGACCATCGCCAGGCCGTTCGCCGCGCGCAGCGCGAGCAGCACCTCGTCGGTCACGTTGTCCGGGTGCGGGTTGAGGGCGGCCGCCCCGGTGTGCGAGATGATCACCGGCGCCTTGGAGGCCGCGGCGAGCTGGCAGGCCGGCGCGGGCGGGCAGCCCCGGAGGTCCAGCAGCATCGCCAGCCGGTTCATCTCCTTGACCACGTCGTGGCCGAAGGCCGTCAGCCCCTCCATCGCCCACGGCGCTCCGGCCGGCGCGAGGATCCGTACGCCCAGTGCGTGGAAGGCGCGCAGCACTCCCAGCGAGTCCGTCAGGGTGCGGCCCGGCACGGGGCCGAGGAGGGAGGAGATGCGGCCCCGGTTGCGGGCGTCCGCCAGGTCGTCGGCGGTCAGCCCGAGGCAGAGGCTGTCGGGGTAACGGCGCATCAGGGCCAGCGCCACGTCGATCTGTTCCAGGGTGTCGGACACCACCTGGTCGGTGGCCTCGGCCTCGCTCGGCATGAGCAGCGACCAGAACTGGGCCCCCACTCCCCCGGCGCGCAGCCGCGGGATGTCGGTGTCGACGCCCGCGTCCGAGGTCTCGATGTCGTGGTACGGACTCTCGCGCAGGGTCCAGACGAGGGTGTTGCAGCCATCCACGACGGGATGGACGCTGAGCAGTGCGGCGGCCCGGTCCAGGGCGCCCGGGAGCAATGCGCCGGTGGGATCCTCGGCTCCTAGGGAGCCGGGGCCCACGGGGGTCACCGGGTTCGTGTGCGGTTCGTCCTGCAGGTCGGCCATGGCGTGCGCTCCGGTCTCGGCGGCTGTGTCGTTGCGAAAAGCAGCGGGAGAGAAGCAGGGAAGATGGTGCCACCGTGACATGTGGGACGCCGGAGGCGCCCGGCGGATGTGGCGTTCGGGTGTAACCGGCAGGATTTCGCTGGTCACAGCCCGTGCGCCGGATCCGCCGGGCGGGCCGGTCAGGAAGCGGCCGACACCGGGAGCACGGCGTTGGACGGGCCCCGGGAGGCCGACTGCTCGCGCGCCACCGCTTCGGCGTCGCGCAGCGTCCGTACCGCGTTCGACCAGGTCAGCTTCGCCAGGTCGGCCTTCGACCAGCGGCGGGCCAGCAGCTCGGCGACCAGGTTGGGGTACCCGGCCACGTCGTCCAGCCCGGACGGGGTGAAGGCGGTGCCGTCGTAGTCCCCGCCGATGCCGATGTGGTCGACGCCGGCCACCTCGCGCATGTGGTCGAGGTGGTCTGCGACGGTCGCGGCCGTGGCCACCGGGCGCGGGCGCGCCTCCTCGAAGGCCCGGTGCAGGGCCATCGCCCCGGGGGTGGTGTCGAGGTGGTGGTAGCCGTGCGCGCGCAGGTTCTCGTCGGCTGCCAGGGTCCACTCGACGGCTGCCGGGAGGATGAACTTGGGCACGAAGGTGGCCATCGCGACCCCGCCGTTGGCCGGCAGCAGCGCCAGCACGTCGTCGGGGATGTTGCGCACGTGATCGCAGACGGCCCGGGCCGAGGAGTGCGAGAAGACCACCGGCGCCGCCGTGACCGCGAGCGCGTCGCGCATCGTGGTCGCGGCGACGTGCGAGAGGTCGACGAGCATGCCGATCCGGTTCATCTCGCGGACGACCTCGCGGCCGAACTCGCTGAGGCCCCCGTGCCGGGGCTCGTCGGTCGCCGAATCCGCCCAGTCGATGGTGTCGTTGTGCGTGAGCGTCATGTACCGCACGCCGAGCTGGTGCAGGGCGCGCAGGGTGGCGAGCGAGTTGTTGATGGAGTGCCCGCCCTCGGCGCCCATCAGCGAGGCGATCCGGCCCTCGGCGCGCGCCGCCTCCATGTCGTCGGCCGTCAGGGCCCGCACCAGGTCGCGCGGGTAACGGTCGATCAGCTGGGCGACGACGTCGATCTGCTCCAGGGTGGCGCTGACCGCCTCGTCGCCCGCGTAGTCGGAGCGCACGTAGACCGACCAGAACTGCGCGCCGACACCGCCGGCGCGCAGCCGGGGGATGTCGGTGTGCAGGTGGCCCTTCTGGTCGCGGCCGATGTCCCGCCGGTCCAGGTCGTAGCGCACCGTCTCGCGCAGGGCCCAGGGCAGGTCGTTGTGTCCGTCGACGACCGGGTGCTCGGCGAGCAGTTCGCGCGCCGCGTCCAGGTGCCGGGCGGCCCCCGTCCCGCCCTCGGCGTTGACGGGGGTCACTTGCCGAATCCGAACGACTCCTGGCCGGCGACCTTGTTGCGCAGCCGCTTGCCCTTCTCCGTGGCCTGGTCGTTGAGGTCGTGGAGGAAGTCGTTCATGCGGGCGCGCAGCTCCGGGTCGTGCGCGGCCAGCATCCGTACGGCCAGCAGCCCGGCGTTGCGGGCGCCGGCGATCGAGACGGTGGCGACGGGGATTCCGGCCGGCATCTGGACGATCGACATCAGGGAGTCCATGCCGTCGAGGTACTTCAGCGGGACGGGTACGCCGATGACGGGCAGCGGGGTGACGGAGGCGAGCATGCCGGGCAGGTGGGCGGCCCCGCCCGCGCCCGCGATGATCGCCTTCAGGCCGCGCCCGTCGGCCCGCTCCCCGTACGCGATCATCTCGCGCGGCATCCGGTGCGCGGAGACCACGTCGACCTCGTAGGGGATCTCGAACTCGTCGAGGGCCTGGGCCGCGGCCTCCATGACGGGCCAGTCGGAGTCCGATCCCATGACGATGCCGATGACGGGAGCTGCTGCGGAGGTGCTCATTCTTGGATGGTTCCTCTGAGGTAGCCGGCTGCGTGACGTGCGCGCTCCAGCACATCGTCCAGATCGTCGCCGTAGGTGTTGACGTGGCCGACCTTGCGGCCCTGTTTCACGTCCTTGCCGTACATGTGGATCTTCAGCTGGGGGTCGTGGGCCATGCAGTGGAGGTACGCCGCGTACATGTCGGGGTAGTCCCCGCCGAGCACGTTCGCCATGACCGTCCAGCGGGCGCGGGGGCGCGGGTCGCCGAGGGGGAGGTCCAGGACGGCCCGTACGTGGTTGGCGAACTGGGAGGTGATGGCACCGTCCTGCGTCCAGTGGCCGCTGTTGTGCGGGCGCATCGCCAGTTCGTTGACCAGGATCCGGCCGTCGGTGGTCTCGAACAGTTCCACGGCCAGGTGGCCGGTCACGTCGAGTTCCTTGGCGATGCGCAGGGCCAGGGCCTGGGCCTCGCCGGCGAGGGCCTCCGAGAGGTTCGGGGCGGGGGCGATGACCGTGTCGCAGACCCCGTCCACCTGGATGGACTCCACGACGGGGTAGGACACGGCCTGGCCGTGCGGGGAGCGGACGATGTTGGCCGCGAGCTCGCGGACGTAGTCCACCTTCTCCTCGGCCAGGACCGGGACGCCCGCCTTGAACGGGGCCTCGGCGTCCGCCTGCGTACGGACGAACCACACGCCCTTTCCGTCGTACCCGCCGCGCACCGTCTTGAGGATGACGGGGAACCCGCCGACCTCTTCGGCGAAGGCCGCCGCGTCCGCCGGATCGCTCACGATCCGGTGGCGGGGGCTGGGCGCGCCGATCTCGTCGAGGCGGGCGCGCATCACCCCCTTGTCCGCGGCGTGCATCAGCGCGTCGGGTCCCGGGCGGACGGGGATGCCGTCCGCTTCCAGGGCCCGCAGGTGCGCGATGGGCACGTGCTCGTGGTCGAAGGTGATCACGTCACAGCCGCGCGCGAAGGCGCGGAGGGTTTCCAGATCGCGATAGTCGCCGATGACGACGTCGCTCACGACCTGGGCCGCCGAGTCCTGTGGGGTGTCACTGAGGATCTTGAATCTGATGCCGAGGGGGATACCCGCCTCGTGGGTCATGCGGGCGAGCTGTCCGCCGCCGACCATGCCGACTACCGGGAACGTCACTCCTCCAGGGTATCCGGCGGTATTCCGCCATCCGGACCCGCATGGGGACGCCCCTGGCCGGTACCCGGCGGTCGGGTGCGGTGTCGGGTGTGATGGATGTGCCGTGTGTCGCACGGTGTCCGAAGGCGCAGACGTACCGATGGGGCGACACTTAGCATGGGCGCGCACGGGTCAACGTGTGGAGTAAACGTGTGACGCCTCATACGGGGGCCCCGAAGACAGGACTGAGCCTCATATGAGCAAGCCGGAGAACGGATCCGTCCTCGACCGCGTGCGCGGGCTCGCGCGCGAGATCGCCAGGTTCGGGGCCGTCGGCGGGCTGGGGGTCCTGGTCAACCTGGGCGTCTTCAACCTGATCCGGCAGGTCACCGATCTCCAGGTGGTGCGCGCGAGCGTGATAGCCACCCTGGTGGCCATCGTCACGAACTACCTGGGCTTCCGCTACTTCGCCTACCGGGACCGGGCCGACCGGACCGGAGCGGGCCGCACCCGTGAGCTCGGGCTGTTCGTCGCGTTCAGCGCGATCGGGCTCGTGATCGAGAACGGCATCCTGTTCACGGCCACCTACGGCTTCCACTGGGACGGGCCGCTCGCCTCGAACTTCTTCAAGTTCACGGGCATCGGCATCGCCACCGTGTTCCGCTTCTGGTCCTACCGCACGTGGGTCTTCAAGGCCCTGCCCGCGCCGCCCGCGGCCTCGCTGGTCGTCGAGCAGCGCGACGGCCAGGCCCCGGCGGCCCACGCGGCTCCGGCGGACGCGCAGTCCACGGCGGCGCGGACCCCGGAGACCGCCGCGAACTGAGCTTCCCCGCCCGCGGCCGCCCTCAGCGGACCGTCTGCTCCTGCTCGGCGCGCTCCGGCGCGGTCCGGCTGAGGAACAGGGCGAACACCGGCGGCCGGGTCTGGAGCAACTCCAGGCGACCGCCGTCGGCCTCCGCGAGGTCCCGGGCCACGGCGAGGCCGATGCCGGTGGAGTTGCGGCCGCTGATGGCCCGCTCGAAGATCCGGTTGCCGAGGTCCGGCGGGACGCCCGGTCCCTCGTCCGTGACCTCCAGTACGGCCTGGTTGCCGATCACGCGGGTGCGCAGGGCCACGGTGCCGCCGCCGTGCATGAGGGAGTTCTCCACCAGGGTCGCCAGGACCTGCGAGACCGCGCCCGGGGTGCCCACGGCGCGGATGCCGGTCTTCCCGGAGCGGACCACGGCCCGGCCGGCGCTGCGGTAGGCGGGGCGCCACTCCTCCAGCTGCTGTTTGACGACCTCGTCCAGGTCGAAGGGGACGGCCGAGCCCGTGCGCGGGTCCCTGGAGTTCGTCAGGAGCCGCTGGACCACGTCCGTGAGCCGCTCCACCTGGGTGAGGGCGATCGTCGCCTCCTCCCGTACGGTCTCCAGGTCGTCGGTGACGGTGATCTCCTCCAGCCGCATCGACAGGGCGGTGAGCGGGGTGCGCAGCTGGTGCGAGGCGTCCGCGGCCAGGCGCCGCTCGGCGGTGAGCATGCGGCCGATCCGCTCGGCGCTGGAGTCCAGTACGTCCGCGACCCGGTCCAGCTCGGGGACCCCGTACCGCTTGTGGCGGGGCCGCGGGTCGCCCGATCCCAGGCGCTCGGCCGTCTCGGCGAGGTCCGTGAGCGGGGAGGCCAGCCGGTTGGCCTGGCGTACGGCGAGCAGGACGGCGGCCACGACGGCGAGCAGGGCTACGGCGCCGACCACGGCCAGGGTCCGGCCGACCTCGCGGGTGACGGTGGAGCGGGACTCCTCGACGACCACGGTCTCGCCCTGCTCCCCGCGGGCGGTGCCCCGGATGACGCTGTCGGTGATGCGCGTCCCGACCTCGACCGCTTCCCGGCCGGGGATCGTGATCCGGGCGTACCGGCCGGGGTCGAGCTGTTCGGCGAGGGCGCCGGCGTCGACCGGCTTCTTCTCCAGGACGTCGCTCTCGACGATGCCCACCAGCCGCAGCGCCTCGGACTCGATGCGGTCCTGGGCGCTGCTGGTGATGGTGCGGGTCTCGACGATGACGAGGGAGACCCCGAAGACGGCGATGACGACGAGCACCACGGCGAGCGTGGAGTTGATCAGGCGGCGGCGCATGGCTCCGAGAATGCCCTAGATATAGGGTCCCGGGTGATTGCGGCTCTTCCCGGCGGTGCTCTCAGCTCTTCTCGAAGCGGAAGCCGACCCCGCGGACGGTGGCGATGTAGCGGGGGTTGGCCGCGTCGTCGCCGAGCTTCTTGCGCAGCCAGGAGATGTGCATGTCGAGGGTCTTGGTGGAGGACCACCAGGTGGTGTCCCAGACCTCGCGCATGAGCTGGTCGCGGGTGACGACCCGGCCCGCGTCGCGCACGAGGACGCGCAGCAGGTCGAACTCCTTCGCCGTGAGCTGGAGCTCCTCCTCGCCCATCCACGCGCGGTGCGATTCGACGTCGATGCGCACCCCGTGGGTGGCCGGGGCCTGGGAGGCCTCGTTGGCGCCGCGCCGCAGGAGGGCCCGCACGCGGGCGAGCAGCTCGGCGAGCCGGAAGGGCTTGGTCACGTAGTCGTCGGCGCCGGCGTCCAGGCCGACGACCGTGTCGACCTCGTCGGCGCGGGCGGTCAGGACCAGGATCGGGAACCCGTGGCCCTCGGCGCGCAGCCGGCGGGCGACCTCCAGACCGTCCATGCCCGGCAGGCCCAGGTCCAGCACGACGAGGTCGATGCCGCCCTGCAGTCCCGCGTCCAGGGCGGTGGGGCCGTCCTCCCGGACCTCGACCTCGTACCCTTCCCGGCGCAGGGCGCGGGCCAGGGGTTCCGAGATGGATGCGTCGTCCTCGGCGAGCAGTACACGCGTCATGTGGGTGATGGTAGTCCGCGGCGGCGGAAAGAAGAGGCCCGCCTGCAAGGCCCTGTCTATCTGGGCTTATCAAGCCCTAACGGCCTTCGAATGTACCCAGTTGGTTCCGCTGCAACCTGTGATCCATATCTCAAGTACTTTCATATGCGGCACTGTCGTGTCGTATGGTGTCGAGACGCCTGATGCACTACCTCCACGAGACTTTCGAGCCAAAACCAGCCGAAAGTCTCTATTTCTGCCCTGATCGGGCAGGCATTGTTGTCGCACCGCCCGTTCCGGGCAGATGACAGTGAATGACCTATGGGCCGGGCCCTTCGCGCGATGAAGCGCGGCAGGGCGTGGATCCCGGTTGTGGATGTTCTTCCGTCTTCGCCCCCGCGGAGCGAACCCCCGGGCGTGGGGTCCGGAACATCCGAAGCCGGTACCGGCCACCCCTCACCGGGCGCCGTTGTGCTCACGAAGCCGCGCGTCCCGAGCAAGCAAGGATCGACCATGGCTTCCAGCCTGACGAAGGACTCGGCGGACCCCTCCACCGAGAAGACCTTCTTCGGACACCCCCGTGGCCTGGCCACTCTGTTCATGACCGAGATGTGGGAGCGGTTCTCCTACTACGGCATGCGCGCCCTCCTCGTGTACTACCTGGTCTCGGGCGGCGCCGACGCCGCCACGGGCAGCCAGGGCGGCGGCCTCGCGATGACCGCGGCGACGACCACGGCCATCTACTCCGTGTACGTCTCGATGGTCTACCTCATGGCCATGCCGGGCGGATGGTTCGGTGACCGCGTCTGGGGCGCCCGCAAGACGGTCGCCATCGCCGGCTTCGTGATCATCGCCGGTCACGTGTCGCTGGCCGTGCCGGGCCAGGCGATGTTCTTCGTCGGTCTGATCCTCGTCGCAGCCGGTTCCGGTCTGCTGAAGGCCAACATCTCCACGATGGTCGGCCACCTGTACGACGGTCCCGAGGACCCGCGCCGTGACGGTGGCTTCACGCTCTTCTACATCGGCATCAACCTCGGTGCCTTCGTCGCCCCGCTGGTCGTCGGTACGGTCGGCAAGGAGCACAACTGGCACCTGGGCTTCGCCCTCGCCGCCGTCGGCATGGCCCTGGGTCTGACCCAGTTCCTGCTCGGCACCAAGCACCTGAGCCCGAAGAGCAGCCTGGTCCCGAACCCGCTGACGCCGGAGGAGCGCAAGGCCGTCCTCACCAAGGTCGCCCTCGCCGTTCTCGGTGTCGCCGTCTTCTACGGCGCCGTGGTCGCCCTGGGTGCCTACACGCTGAACTGGGCCCTGGTCCCGCTGACGCTGGCCGGCCTGTTCATCCCGATCGCCGTGCTGACGCGCATCAAGCGCGACAAGGACCTGTCGGTCACCGAGCAGTCGAAGATGACCGCGTACATCTTCTTCTTCATCGCCGCCGCCGTCTTCTGGATGATCTACGACCAGGGTGGCTCCACGCTGTCCCTGTTCGCGGACGACAAGACCGCCGACACCGTCTTCGGCCTCGGCTTCTCGGCCACCTGGTACCAGTCGCTGAACCCGCTGTTCGTGATGGCCCTGGCCCCGGTCTTCGCCTGGCTGTGGCTGTGGCTGGCCCGCAAGAACCAGGAGCCGAACACCATCGTGAAGTTCGCGATGGGTCTGGTCCTGATCGGCGCCTCGTTCTTCGTCTTCATCGTCCCGATGAACATGGCGGGCGGCGACGTCAAGGTCTCCCCGATGTGGCTCGTCTCGATCTACATGATCCAGACCATCGGTGAGCTGTGCGTCTCCCCGGTCGGCCTCTCCGTCACCACGAAGATGGCCCCCCAGAAGTACGCCTCCCAGATGATGGGCGTCTGGTTCCTCGCCGTCACCGCCGGTGACTGCATCACCAGCCTGCTCTCCATCGCCAAGGTGGACCTGAACGGCACGTGGATCATCGGCTTCGAGGCCTTGGCGGCGGTGGTCGCGGGCATCGCGGTCTACTCGTACCGCAAGAAGGTCCAGTCGCTGATGGGCACCGTCCACTGACGCGTCCGACCCCGCGGAACGGCCCGGCACACCGAAAGGTGTGCCGGGCCGTTCCCGTTCCCGTTCCGGGTGCGGTCGGGGCTACCCGTTAGCGCTGGCCGCGCAGGCGGCGCCACGGGGTGAAGGTGAAGACCGCCGCGCCGAGCAGCATGACCGTGCCGGCGACCAGGGCCAGGGCCTTGATGCCGCCGTCGTCCGACGCTCCGGTCTGGGCGAGGCCGCCCGAGGTGCTGCCGGAGGTGCCGCCCGAGGTGCTCCCGCCCGAGGTGCCGGAGCCGCCGGGCTGGGCGGCGGTGTCGAGCGTGAGCGAGACGGCGCTCTTGGTGGCGGCGCAGGGCACCACGATCGGGGCGGCGCCCGGGGCCATGACCACGTTGATCGTCAGCTTGTCCGGGGTCAGCGTGGTCTTGCCGGTCTTGCCCGGCTTGTAGGTGCCCTTCATGTCACTGAGGCTGACCGGGGTGCCGGCCTTGATCGGCTCGGGGTTGCCCGGGCCGCTGACCTTGACGATGCCGCTGTCGGCGCCGCCGAGCTTGATGTCCAGCGCGGGCTGGAGCGCGCCCGCCGGAAGGTCCGCCGGGCTGTTCATCACGCCCTTGGCGGTCGCGGCCGTCAGGTCGTAGCTGCCGCCGTTCTTCTTCGCGCTGATCGTCACCTTGCCGTTCAGCGGGCCGTTCGGCATGAAGGTCCCGCAGTCGAAGGTGACGTCGACGGGCTGGCCCGGGAAGTCCGTCTGGCCCCCGCCGGTCGGGGAGGGCGCGGGACTGGTGGGCGGAGCCGTGGTGGGCGGAGGGGTGGTCGGGGGCTTGCTGGTGGGCGGCGGGCTCGTGGGCGGCTTGCTGGTCGGCGGCGGACTGCTGGGCGACGGGGAGCTGCCGCCGGCCGTCACGTCCAGTTCGAGGGAGGGCCCGGGGTTGTTGCCCGGGGTGCAGGTCGTGGTCGTACCCAGCGCCTTGATCAGCAGGACGCCGGCGGTGAAGGTCACCTTGCCCGACTTCTTGGGCGTGTAGATGCCCGTCAGGTCATTGATCTTGATGGGCGTGTTGGCGGGGATCGGCTCCGCGTTGGGCGCGCCCTGCACCGCGACCTTCCCCTGCTCCGCGCCGCCGAGCACGATCTCGGCGCTGGGAGTCATCGCGCCCGCGCCGAGCTCGATGGGGCTGGAGGAGACGCCCTTCTGGAAGGACATCGTCAGCTTGTAGCCGCCGCCCTCCTTGACGCCCTTGATGTCGATCGGCGACACCGCTTCCTTGTCGCCGATGGGCGTCTTGCACTTGTACTGCACGTCGACCACGGCCGCCTGAGCCGGTGTGGCCCCCATGGCGATGCCCGCGCCGCCGAGCAGCAGCGCGACCGCGGCCGCGCTCGCCCTCCGTTGGGTTTTCACTGAAGTCCCTTCGTCGTCGGACTGTTCTCAGACGGTGCGGACGTCTGTGGTGCAGGTGCTTGTGTTTCCTGTGTCCCCGGCGCGCTGTCCGGGGTGAACCACGGCAGTGCCGCCGTGGTGGTCTGTGGGGGTTCGGCCGGCGGGGCGGAGCGGGCCAGCGGTCCTCGTACGGGGCCCCGCGCGGGCCCCCGTACCGCCGGGATCCGGGGCAGCCGGGCGGTCACCGCCGCCGCCGGGTCGGGCTGCGGCCGGTGGCCGCGGTGGCGGCCGCTCGCCGAGAGACCCGCGCGGGGGCGGACCTTGTCGACGACGGCCATGCCGATCCGGAAGATCGCGGCCGGGATCACCAGCAGGAGCAGGCCCCAGAACAGCAGCACCCCGTACGGGCGGGCCACGCCCCAGGGCTGGGTGGCCAGGACCGTCTCCCCGTACTTGAGGGAGAGCGTGTAGTCGCCGTGGGCGCCGGCCGGCAGGGTGGCGTCGAGGGAGATCTCCGCCTTGCCGCCGGGCGGGACGGTGCCCTTCCAGCGGACCTCTTCCCAGGTCGGCGCGAACACCCCGTGGGCGGTGCCGAGCTGGAAGACCGGGTCCTTGACCGCGGCGGAGCCGAGGTTGCCCACGGTGACCGTGAACTTCCGGCCGGGCGGGGCCCCGAACCAGGTCAGCACCCCGTCCTCGCCCTTGAGCCGGACCCCGGTGAGCAGCGCGAGCCGGGCCGTGCCGCCCTCGGCGGGCAGGTCGGCCACCGGGTGGTCGATGATCTTCAGCGGGGCCCCGACGGTGGACTGGTCCCCGTTGACGGAGGTCACGTTGACCACGCAGGGGCAGGGCTTGGGCGGGGCCACCACCGGGAGCTGGGCGGAGAAGTGCCCGTCGTCGGCGACCGAGACGGCCACGCCGTCCGCGTTGGCGCAGCTGTTGGTGCCGCCGATCATGTTCTGCCCGCAGACCAGCAGCATCACCATGGTCTTGGCCCGCCAGCCGGTTCCGGTGACGGCTATCTCCGTGCCCTTGGCGGCCTCCTTGAGCGAGAGGGCCACGGCGGGTTCGGGCCCGTCGTCCGCGGCGGCCGGGGCCGCGGTGAACAGCGCCAGCGCGCACACCACCAGCCCCGCCGCCAGCCCCGCGCGTCCCGCGGCGACCAGGGCCCTGACTTTGCCGTGTCTCCCACCGGCCTTGGCGCTCACCTGGGTGCTCCCGTCAACTCGTGTTCCGGCGCTGGGGCTTCTTCGGGTACGGCGCTCCCGTGCGGTGCGGGCCCGGATCCGGGTCCGTCACCGGACCGGGTCCGCCGCTTGCGTTCCAGGAGCAGCGCGGCCGCCGCGACGGCGCCGAGGCCCAGCAGCCCGAGGCCGGTCGCGCCCGCGATGCCCCAGGGCACGAACCAGGCCGAGGTGCTCCCCGTGGCGCGGGCGCCGCCGGGGGCCGTGACGGTGAGGGTCAGGGCGACCCGGTCGAACACGGGCGCGCCGGGCCAGGGTTCGGTCAGCTCGACGCGCTGGCCGGGCAGCACCTCGACCGGCAGGGCGCGGATGCTGCGGCCCGCGACCTTGCCGAGGGCTCCCTCGGCGCTGATGGCGAGCTCGGGGGCGAGGGCCACGTTGCCGCGGTTGACCAGCGTGTACGCGACGCGCGCGGTCGCGCCCTTGCCCCGTACGGCGACGTCCTCGACCGTGAGCGCCGCCAGCGCCGGGCCGTCGACGCGCAGGTGGACCCGTACGCCCACCTCTCGCCCGGCCTCGGTGGCGACGACGGCGGCCGGGTGGTCCCCCGGCGGGGAGCCGGGCGGCACGGTCACGGTGAAGGGGACCACGGCGCGGGTGTGCGCCGGGACCTTGACCGTGGTGCCCGCGCCGAAGCTGATCCACAGGCCCGCGCCGGTCGACTCCCTGGCGGAGCGCACGGCGAAGGCGCCGGCCGCCGTGTTGTAGGCGTCGGCGCCGCGCAGGGTGATGGTGTGCTCCTGGTCGCTGGTGTTGGCCAGGGCGAGGCGGTCCTCCAGCACCGTGCCGGAGGTACCCGAGAGGTAGAAGTACGGGCGGGCCCCGGACTTCGCCGCCGCCGGTGCGCTCCCCGCGACGGGCTCGGCGGTCCAGCCGGGCTCGTCGGCGGCGGCCGGGGCCGCCATCGTGCAGGAGAGCACGGCGGCGGCCACGGCGGCGAGGGCGGCGCGGAGCAGCCCGCCTGGCCTTCGGGGCGAGTGGAGCACGGACATGACCGGGTGCGCTCCGTTCAGGACCGGGCCCGCTGGCCGCGGCGGGTCAGCCAGAGCACGCCGGCCGCGCCGGAGAGGATCACGGTGGCGCCGAGGGTTCCGAGGGCGATGGCGGAGTCCTCGGGACCGGTCTGCGGGAGGCTGTCCCCGGTGGAGCCGGTCGATCCGGTGGAGCCGGTCGCGCTGCCGCCGCCGGGGGCCGTCACGTCGAGTTCGAGGGACGGCTTGGGGCTGTTGCCCGCGGTGCAGGTGGTGGTCGTACCCATCGCCTTGATCGTGAGCACGCCGGCGGTGAAGGTGACCTTGCCGGACTTCTTGGGCGTGTACGTGCCCGAGAGGTCGCTGATCTTGATGGGGGTGTTGGCCGGAACGGCCTCGGAGTTGGGCGGACCGGAGACCGGTACCGACACCTTCTCCGCGCCGTCGACCATGATCACGGCACTGGGCGTCATCGCGCCCTTGCCGAGCTCGATGGGGCTGGAGGAGACGCCCTTCTGGAAGGACATCGTCAGCTTGTACCCGTTGCCCTCCTTGACTCCCTTGATCTCGATCGGCGAGACCGCCGATTTGTCCCCGATGGGGGTCTTGCAGTCGTACTGGACGTCGACAACGGCCGCATGGGCTGCAGGGGCGGCCAGCAGTACCGCCGCCCCCGCCAGCGCGGAGGCCAGCGCGAGCGCGGTGGAGCGTTTCCGGTCGGACACCTTCGTCTTCCCCTCGAACCTTGGGCCACAAGTTACTGACGGCACATCAGATTGGTGGCTCAAGGTAGCCCCGGGGCCCTACGGAGGGAAGACAAAGGACAGCGCTGTATCAACAGCCTGTCCACAGGCCGCCGACAGGCCGTTTCCGGCCGTTTCAGGCCGTCTTGAGGCCCTTCTGCCAGACGGCCGAGACCAGCGGAACGCCCGGCCGGTAGGCGAGGTGGACGTGGCTGGGGGCGTCGAGCAGGGCCAGGTCCGCGCGGGCGCCGGGAGTCAGGACACCGATGTCGGTGCGGCGCAGGGCGCGGGCGCCGCCTGCGGTGGCGGCCCACAGGGCCTCGTCCGGGGTCATCCCCATGTCGCGGACGGCGAGGGCGATGCAGAACGGCATCGAACTCGTGTAGGACGAGCCCGGGTTGCAGTCGGTCGACAGCGCCACGGTGACCCCCGCGTCCAGCAGCCGGCGGGCGTCGGGCCACTGCGCGCGGGTGGAGAACTCCGCACCGGGCAGCAGCGTGGCGACGGTCGTGCCGGCCGCTTGGGCGAGGGCGTCCACGTCGGCGTCGGTGAGGTGGGTGCAGTGGTCGGCGGAAGCGGCTTCCAGCTCCACTGCGAGCTGGACGCCGGGGCCGTAAGAGAGCTGGTTGGCGTGGACGCGCGGGATCAGCCCGGCGGCGGCTCCGGCGGTGAGGATCGCCCGGGCCTGGTCGCCGTCGAAGGCGCCCTTCTCGCAGAACACGTCCACCCAGCGGGCGTACGGGGCGCAGGCGGTCAGCATCTCGCCGGTGACGAGGTCCACATAGCCGGCCGGGTCGTCGGCGTAGTCCGGGGAGACGATGTGCGCGCCGAGGTAGGTGACCTCCTCGGTGTGCGCGGCGGCGATGCGGAGGGCTCGCGCCTCGTCCTGGACCGTGAGGCCGTAGCCGGACTTGGTCTCGAAGGTGGTGGTGCCCTGGCGGCGGGCCTCGTGCAGGTGGCGCACCAGGTTCGCTTCGAGCGCGGCGTCGGAGGCGGCGCGGGTGGCGGCGACGGTGGTGCGGATGCCTCCGGCGGAGTAGCTGTGGCCGGACATGCGGGCGTTGAACTCGGCGGTGCGGTCGCCCGCGAAGACGAGATGGGAGTGGGAGTCGACGAAGCCGGGGATCGCGGCGCGGCCCTCGGCGTCGTGCACAGCGTCCGCGGCGGGGGCCTTGTCGGCGGGGCCGACCCAGGCGACGCGGTCGCCGTCGATGACCACGGCCGCGTCCTGGATCAAGCCGAGGGGGGTGCCGTCGCCCAGGGCGGGGTCGTTGGTGACGAGGCTGCCGATGTTGGTGATGGCTGTGGTGCTCATGAGGTGCCGTCCTCGGGGTCGGGGCCCGCCGCAGGCGGAGTTGTCAGCCGCGGAGGGCGGCGATGGTGGTGGCGAGGGCGGACGGGACGTCCCCGATCAGGGTGTGCGAACCGTCGCGGACGATGTGGCGGCCGGCCACGACCGTGTGGCGGACGTCCGCCGCCGAGGCGGCGAAGACGGCCGTCTCCGCGCCGAGCCGGGGCAGGGCTCCGGCCGTGCGGACGGAGTCGAGCGCGATCGTGGTGAAGTCCGCGAGCGCGCCCGCCTCCAGGCGGCCCGCCTCCGACCAGCCGAGGGCGGCGTGCCCGTCCTGCGTGGCGGCGGTGAGCAGGGCGTTCGCCGTCCAGTGCCCCCGCGTACGGCTGCTCAGCCGCTCGTTCAGTTCCATCGCCCGCGCCTCTTCGAGCAGGTCGATCACCGCGTGGCTGTCGCTGCCCAGCGAGAGCGGACTGCCCGCGCGCTGGAGGCGTACGGCCGGGCCGATGCCGTCGGCGAGGTCGCGTTCGGTGGTGGGGCACATGCAGGTGCCGGTGGTGGTGGAGCCCAGGAGCGCGATGTCCGCGTCGGTGAGGTGCGTGTTGTGCACCCCGGTGGTGCGCGGGCCGAGCACCCCGTGCTCGGCGAGCAGTTGGGTCGGGGTGCGGCCGTGGGCCGCAAGGCAGGCGTCGTTCTCGGCGGTCTGCTCCGAGAGGTGGACGTGCAGCGGCGCCCGGCGTTCGGACGCCCAGGCGGCGACCGTGGCGAGCTGCCCCGCCGGTACCGCGCGGACCGAGTGGATCGCGGCGCCGATCAGGGCGTGTTCGCGGGGCTTGAGGGCCGAGGCCCGCTCCGCCCAGGCGTCCGCGGTGCCGTCGGAGAAGCGCAGCTGGTGGGGGTTGGGTGCTTCCCCGAAGCCCGCCGACAGGTACGCCGTGTCGAGGAGGGTGATGCGGATGCCCGCCTCGGCGGCGGCCTCGATCAGGGCCTCGCCCATGGCGTTGGGGTCGGCGTACGGGACTCCGCCGGGGGCGTGGTGGACGTAGTGGAACTCGCCCACCGCGGTGATGCCGGCCAGCGCCATCTCGGCGTAGACGGCGCGGGCGAGCGCGAAGTAGCTGTCGGGCGTGAGGTTCTGGGCGACCTTGTACATGAAGTCGCGCCAGGTCCAGAAGGTGCCCGAGCCGACCTGCACCGTCGAGCGCAGGGCCCGGTGGAAGGCGTGGCTGTGCGCGTTGGCCAGGCCCGGGACCGTGAGGCCGCGCAGGACCTCCGCTCCCGGGGGCGGGGTCTCGGCCCCGGTACGCAGGGCGGAGATCCGCCCGTCGTCCGCTACGTCCAGGGCGACGCCCGGCTCGACATGGGTGCCGAGCCAGGCGTGCTCCAGCCAGTACGTCTTCAACACGTGCCCCTTGAACCGCATGCCAGGCCTTCCAGTACGTCGGCGAGGGCGAGGACGCCCGCCACGCAGTCGTCCTCGGCGGCGAACTCCCGCGGGGAGTGCGAGACCCCGGTGGGGTTGCGCACGAACAGCATGGCGGTCGGGACGGCCGCCGAGAGGATCCCGGCGTCGTGTCCCGCACCCGTGCCGAGCACGGGGACGGACCCGCCGAGGATCCGGTTCATCTCCTCGCGCAGGGCGTGCTCGAACTCGACGACCGGGGTGAAGGACTCCCGGACCACGTCCAGGTCGATCCCCTCCGCGTCCGCGCGCTCGCGGGCGGCCTTCTCGATCGCGGTCACGACCGTGTCGAGGGTGGCCTGGTCGGCGGCGCGGGAGTCGAGCCAGCCGCGTACGAGGGAGGGGATGGCGTTGACCCCGTTGGGCTCGACGGCGATCTTCCCGAAGGTGGCCACGGCCCCGGCGAGGGCCGCCTCGGCGCGGGCCGCGAGCACGGTCTGCGCGTACGTGAGCATCGGGTCGCGGCGGTCGGCCAGCCGGGTGGTGCCGGCGTGGTTGGCCTCGCCGCGGAAGTCGAAGCGCCAGCGGCCGTGCGGCCAGATCGCGGAGGCGATGCCGACCCGGTCCCCGGAGAGGTCGAGGGCGCGGCCCTGTTCCACGTGCAGTTCGACGAAGGCGCCGATGCGGGCGAGGCGTTCGGGGTCGGCGCCGATGGTCCCGGGGTCGTAGCCGGCCGCCTCCATGGCCTGCGGGAGGGAGATCCCGTCCGCGTCGCGGAGCTCGTACGCCTTCTCCTTGGTCAGCTGCCCGGCGCTGAGCCGGGAGCCGACGCAGGCGAGGCCGAAGCGGGCCCCTTCCTCGTCGCCGAAGTTGGTGATGGCCAGGGGCCTGGAGAACTCCGCTCCCCTCCTGCGGAGTTCGTCCAGGGCCGCGAAGGAGGACACCACCCCGAGGGGGCCGTCGAAGGCCCCGCCGTCGGGGACGGAGTCCAGGTGGGAGCCGGTGACGACGGCGTCACCGGCTTCGGGGTCGCCGAGCCAGGCCCACTGGTTGCCGTTGCGGTCGGTCTCGTAGGCGAGCCCGCGCTTTTCGGCTTCCGCCTGGAACCAGGTCCGGCAGTCGGCGTCGGCGCCGGTCCAGGCGTAGCGCCGGTACCCGCCGGAGTCGGCGTTGCGGCCGATGGGCCGGAGCTCGGCCCACATGGCGTGGAACGAGGCTCCGGCGGTGGCGTCCTCGCTCACGCGTCGTCGCCCTCGCGCATCGGGATGCGGACGCCGCGCTCGTCGGCGACCGTCTCGGCGATGTCGTAGCCGGCGTCGACGTGGCGGATGACGCCCATGCCGGGGTCGTTGGTCAGGACGCGGCGGATCTTCTCGCCCGCGAGCTTCGTGCCGTCGGCGACCGTGACCTGGCCCGCGTGGATGGAGCGGCCCATGCCGACGCCGCCGCCGTGGTGGATGGAGACCCAGGAGGCGCCGGAGGCCACGTTGACCATGGCGTTGAGCAGCGGCCAGTCGGCGATCGCGTCGGAGCCGTCGAGCATGGCCTCGGTCTCGCGGTACGGGGAGGCCACCGAGCCGCAGTCCAGGTGGTCGCGGCCGATGACCAGGGGCGCGGCGAGGGTGCCGTCGGCGACCATCTCGTTGAAGCGCTCGCCGGCCTTGTCGCGCTCGCCGTAGCCGAGCCAGCAGATGCGGGCGGGCAGGCCCTGGAAGTGGACGCGCTCGCCGGCCATCTTGATCCAGCGGTGCAGGGACTCGTTCTCGGGGAAGAGCTCCAGCATCGCCTTGTCGGTCTTGTGGATGTCCGAGGCCTCGCCGGACAGGGCCGCCCAGCGGAAGGGGCCCTTGCCCTCGCAGAAGAGGGGGCGGATGTAGGCGGGGACGAAGCCGGGGAAGGCGAAGGCGCGGTCGTAGCCGGCGAGCTGGGCCTCGCCGCGGATGGAGTTGCCGTAGTCGAAGACCTCGGCGCCCGCGTCCATGAAGCCGACCATGGCCTCGACGTGCGTGGCCATGGACTCGCGGGCGCGGGTGGTGAACCCGGCCGGGTCCTTGGCGGCGTAGGCGGCCATGTCGTCGAAGTCGACGCCCACGGGCAGGTACGCGAGCGGGTCGTGGGCCGAGGTCTGGTCGGTCACGATGTCGATCGGGGCGCCCTCGGCGAGCATCTGCGGGAGCAGCTCGGCGGCGTTGCCGAGCAGGCCGATGGAGAGCGGCTTGCGGGCGTCGCGGGCCTCGACGGCGAGCTGCAGCGCGTGGCGCAGGTCGTTCGCCTTGACGTCGAGGTAGCGGTGCTCGATGCGGCGGTCGATGGCGCGCGGGTCGACGTCGATGCAGATGGCGACGCCGTCGTTCATCGTCACGGCCAGCGGCTGGGCGCCGCCCATGCCGCCGAGGCCGGCGGTCAGGGTGATGGTGCCGGCGAGGGTCCCGTTGAACTTCTTCGCGGCGACGGCGGCGAAGGTCTCGTAGGTGCCCTGCAGGATGCCCTGGGTGCCGATGTAGATCCAGGACCCGGCGGTCATCTGGCCGTACATGGTCAGGCCCAGGTTCTCCAGGCGGCGGAACTCCTCCCAGTTCGCCCAGTCGCCGACCAGGTTGGAGTTCGCGAGGAGCACGCGCGGGGCCCACTCGTGGGTCTGCATCACGCCGACCGGGCGGCCGGACTGGACGAGCATCGTCTCGTCCTGCTTGAGGGTCTGGAGGGTGCGGACCATCGCGTCGTACGAGCGCCAGTCGCGGGCGGCCTTGCCGGTGCCGCCGTAGACGACGAGCTTGTCGGGGTGCTCGGCGACCTCGGGGTCGAGGTTGTTCTGGAGCATCCGCAGCGCGGCCTCCTGCTGCCATCCCAGGGTGCTCAGCTCGGTACCTCGTGCGGCCCGTACGGGGCGGGGTCCTGACATGGCGGTGCCTCCTCCGTTGTTGGTCTATCTATTCACATCCTTACTCCCTGAATAGATTCAGTCAACAGCTGCGGGGGGACGCGCCGGATGATGGGATGGCGGACATGGCAGTCGACGCACACGCGCACGCCGCCGGAGGCTCCGCCGAGGACGGCTCCGGGCCCTCCGCCGAGCGCTCCGCCCGGCGACGGGACCTGGCGGTACGGGCCGCCGTGGAGCAGGGCCTGATCGACGAGGACACCCCCCTCCTCTGCCTGCTCGACACGGCCGGCATCCGCGCCTCCGCCGCCGCCCTGACCGGCGCCTTCGCCCGGGCCCTCGCCCCCGGCACCCCCGTCCTGCACGCCTTCGCCGTCAAGGCGGCCCCGCTCGTCCCGGTGCTGCGGCTGCTCGCCGACGCCGGGCTCGGCTGCGAGGTGGCCAGCCCCGGCGAGCTGGCCCTGGCCCGCGCGGCCGGGGTCGCGCCGGAGCGCATCGTCCTCGACTCCCCCGCGAAGACCGGCGCCGAGCTGCGGGAGGCCCTCGCCCTGGGCGTCGCGGTCAACGCCGACAACCGCCAGGAGCTGGAACGCCTGGACGCGCTCGTCGCGGCGGCGCCCACCACCTCCCCCATCGGCGTACGCATCAACCCGCAAACCGGCGCGGGCAGCATCGACGCCCTCTCCACCGCCACGGCCACCTCGAAGTTCGGCATCGCCCTGCGCGATCCGGGCGCGCGCGAGTGGCTCGTACGGGCCTACCTGGACCGGCCGTGGCTCACCCGGCTGCACACCCACTCGGGCTCCCAGGGCGTTCCCCTCCCGCTGATCGCCGAAGGGGTGCGGGAGCTGTACGCACTGGCCGAGGAGATCAACGCGGCGGCCGGGCGACGACAGGTCGACACCCTGGACATCGGCGGCGGGCTGCCGGTCAACTTCACCTCGGACACTGCCACCCCCACCTACGCGGACTACGTGAGCGCGCTGCGCTCGGCCGTCCCCGGGCTCTTCTCCGGGGCCTACGGGCTGGTCACGGAGTTCGGCCGGTCCCTGACGGCCAAACACGGGCTGGTCCTTTCCCGGGTGGAGTACACGAAGACCACGGGCGGCCGGGCGATCGCCCTGACGCACGCGGGGGTCCAGCTGGCGACCCGTACGGTCTACGCCCCGGCGGCCTGGCCGCTCCGCATCCTCCCCTACTCCGCGAAGGGGACTCCGCTGACCGGCCCCCTAGTCGCCCAGGACATCGCCGGGCCGGCGTGCTTCGCGGGTGACCTGCTGGCGGCCGCGCGGGAGCTGCCGCTGCTGACCCCGGGGGACCTGGTCTGCATCCCCGACACCGGGGCGTACGCCTTCACCGCGCACTACGGCTACAACAGCCTCCCCCGCCCAGCGGTACACGGCTACACCGTGACCCCCTCGGGGGCCCACTTCACCCTGGCCCGCCCGGCCCAACCCATCCCGTCCATCCCCACAGAAGCGGGCGCGGCCTTCCCGGACGCCCTCCTCTAACCCCCGCTCCCGGGGCACCCACCCCTGGGCTGCGCCCGGGAGCCCGCCCCAAGGCCCCGCCCTGGGGCTACGCCCGGGGGCATCCCCCCGGGGAGCATCCCCGGGAGCCCGCCCCGGGAGCTGCGCCCCCGGAAACCCGCTGCGCGAGGCAAAGTCCCCTACCCGCCCTTCCACCGTTCCCCGAGCTCCGCCCGGACCCGCGCCTCAAACGCCGGCGAGGCTGAGTGTGCTCCCCGGGCTCTGCCCGGACCCGGTCCTCAAACGCCGGACGGCTGAATGGGCCCGGGCCGCCTCGAACGCCGATGAGGCTGCGACTGCCTCCGGACAGCTGAAACGACCCCGGGTCCCGCACCCCAACCCCCGGTGGGGCTGGGGGCGGCGGCGCGGGTCGGGGACGGGGACGGGGTGGGGTGTCGGCCGGGACGTAAAGCGTGATTTGTGGCGCGAGAACACGTCGGGCCTTGTCGAAGTTCGGGGCAGGGCGCCTAAATCATGCAGTCCAGGCCGACACCCCACCCCGGCCCCGGCACCGACCCACCACCCGCAGCCCAACAGACCCCACCACACCCCCAGCCCCGCCGGCGATTGAGGCGAACCCCCGGCGCCGCCGGGGGGAGCAGCGCGTCAAGGGGTGGAGCGGAGGGTCGCCTCCAGCGCCGGGGTCAGGGATGCGACCACCGCCTCCGGCGAGAGCGCCGTCATCGGGGGCAGCCGCAGCAGGTAGCGGGTCAGGGCCAGCCCCAGGAGATGGGTGGAGACCAGGCCCGCCACCCGCACCCCCCGCTCCGCCCCGAGCGCAGCCGCCAGCCCCGGCGCAACCTGCCCCGCGAAAACCTCCCGCATGCGCGCCGCCGCCGCCTCATTGGTCACCGCGGAGCGCAACAGCACGAGCAGCGCATCATCCGCCGGATCCCCCTCCCACCGCTCCACGAAGTGCCGCACGAGCACCCGCGCCAGCTCCCCCTCCGCAACCCCCGCCAGATCAGGCAGCCGCAGGTCCACCTCGAGCGCCGCGTCGAAGAGCCGCTCCTTGCTGCCGAAGTACCGCATCACCATCGACGGATCGATCCCCGCGTCCGCCGCGACGCCGCGGATCGTCGTCCGCTCGTACCCCTGCGCGGCGAACCGCTCCCGCGCCGCCCGCAGGATCGCCGCTTTGGTCTGCCCGCCCCGGGTCTCCCCCGCAGCACCGGCCACCCCGGTCTCCCCGGCCACCCCGTCCACCCCGTCCACTCCATCTCTCGTCATGCCAACAACCGTAGGCCAACAACCGTTGACATACCACCACCGCCGCCGCACCCTTAGGTCAACAGCCGTTGGCCAACAACCGTTGGCATCCCGGAGGAGAACCAAGATGTCGCTCCCCGCCACCACCCGCGTCGCCATCGTCGGAGCCGGCCCCACCGGCCTCACCCTCGCCCTGACCCTCGCCGGGGCCGGCGTCGACTTCGTGCTCCTGGACCGGCAGGCCGAGGGCGCCAACACCTCCCGCGCCGCCGTGGTCCACGCCCGCACCCTGGAGGTGCTCGACGAGCTCGACCCGGCCACCTCCGCCGAGCTGGTCCGCCGGGGCACGGCCGTCACCCGGTTCCGGATCCGCGACGGCGCCCGCCCGCTCGCCGCCGTCAGCTTCGACGGCCTGCCCACGGCCCACTCGTACGCCCTGATGGTTCCCCAGGACCAGACAGAGGCCGTGCTCCTCGGCCGGCTGCACGCCCTCGGCCACGAGGTCCACCGCCCGTACGAGGTCACCACCGTCACCCAGGACGCCGCCGGGGTCACCCTCACCACCGCCACCGGCGAAACCCTGCGCGCCGCCTACGCCGTCGGCGCCGACGGGATGCACAGCACGGTCCGCGAGGCCGCCGGGATCGGTTTCACCGGCAGCACCTACGAGGAGTCCTTCGTCCTCGCCGACGTCACCATGGACTGGGCCCCGGGCCCCCGCGAGGTCTCCCTCACCTTCGGCGCCGCCGGTCTCACCGTGGTCGCCCCGCTCCCCGGAGGCCGCTACCGCGTGGTCTCCACCGTCGACGACGCCCCCGCCGAGCCCGGTCTGCCCTTCGTCCAGGCCCTGCTGGACGCCCGCGCCCCCGCCCAGGCCACCGTCACCGACGTCGTCTGGTCCTCGCGGTTCCGGGTCCACCACCGGGTCGCGGACCACTACCGCTCCGGCCGCCTGCTGCTCGCCGGCGACGCCGCGCACGTACACAGCCCGGCCGGCGGCCAGGGCATGAACACCGGCATCCAGGACGGCCACGCCCTCGGCCGCGCCCTCAGCGCAACCCCCGCCACCGCCACCGACGAGGCCCTCGACGCCTACGAGGCCACCCGACGCCCCGTCGCCCTGCGCGTGGTCGCACTGACCGACCGGATGACCCGGATCGCCACCACCCGCAACCCCGCCCTGCGCGCCGTACGCAACACCCTGCTCCCGCTCCTCGCCCGCGTCCCGGCGCTGAACAAGCGCCTGGCCACCGAGCTGGCGGAGCTGAACTACCGCTAGGCCCGCTCGCCCGCAGGCCCCCTCGCCCGCTCGCCTACTCCACGAACAGCCCCCGCGCCGCGGCCCGCGCGTCGAAGGCCTCCAGCCGCGCCTGCGCGTCCGGCAGCGCGTCCGCCATCGCCTCCAGCAGCACCCGCCCCAGCAGCATCGGCGCGCACGCCGTGTCGAAGGCCAGGCCGGTACCGACGGGCGCCGGGATCAGCAGGTCGGAGTGGCGAGCCACCGGCGCGAAGGCCGAATCGGCGACCGTGACCACCGTCAGCCCGGCCCCCCGCGCGTGCTCCAGCGCCTCGGCGACCTCCTTCGGATGCCGGGGCAGCGCGAAGCACAGCAGGGCCGAGGCCCCGGCGCCCGCGGCCGCGTCGATCCGGTCGGCGAGCATCGAGCCGCCCTCGTCGAGCAGCCGGACGTCCGGATGGACCTTCGCGGCGAAGTACGCGAACCCGCGCGCCTGCGAGGAGGCCGCGCGCAGCCCCAGTACGGGCAGCGGGCTCGACCCGGCCAGCAGCCGCCCCGCCTCCTGCACCGGCGCCGGGTCGGCCAGCATCGCCGAGAGCTGCCGCAGGTTCTCGATCTCGCCCTGTACGGCCTGCTGGTACTCGTTGTACGCGTCCTCCTCCCCGCCCGCGGCCCGCTCGGCGGGGGCCACTTCGCGCAGGTGCCGGCGCAGCGCGGGGTAGCCGTCGAAGCCCAGCGCCACCGCGAACCGGGTCACCGACGGCTGGCTCACCCCGGCCAGCTCGGCGAGCTCCACGCTCGACAGGAACGGCACCTCCGCCGCGCCGCGCACCATGCAGTGCGCGATCCGCCGCTGGGTCGGCGTCAGCCGGTGCCCCTCGAACAGCTTCTGCAGCCGGGCCGCAGGGCTCTCGCTCATCCCGTTCCCCTCCGTCCCGCCCACCCGGCGGCCGGGCGGCCACCGACGGGATATTCAGTCTCCGAGCACTCTGCATGCGGCTATGCAGGACGGCAACCCGATCCCGTCATCCGAGACCTCCCGGTGCCGCGCCCCGGCCCCGGCCAATTCGCTTGACCACCCGGAGCCCACCCTTGATCCTCAGGCGCCGGCCGCCGAGATCCATCCGGTTAACATCCCTCCCGTCCCCGTCCAGTTGAATTGTTCGCCTGCTGAGTACCGGAGCGGTGCAGTACGCTGCACATCTGCTTTGGCAGCGGTCAGGGCTTGGCCGTCATGAGGGGTCTCGATCCCGAGTGAGAAGCCCCCTCGTTCACGAGGGGGAGGAGTCACGATCTCCCTCGGCTACGAGGCGAGCAACATCGGGTGCATACCCGACGTGTAGATGGAGGGCCTTCGCCCTCCTCGTCGTCTTCGGCGGGGTGTTCACGGACCTGGTTCCACCCCCTGCCGCAGATGATCAGCACGCACACCGTCCGCTCGGCCACCCCACCCTGTGGTTCGTCATCGGCGGATCGGTCCTCGGCGGCATCGCGACCGCGATGTTCCAGCCGGGCACCTCCAGCCTCGTCCCCCAGGTCTCCACCGACCCCACCCAGGCCAACGGGGTGCTGCGGGTGAGCCAGGGGATGGCCACGATGGCCGGGCCGGCGCTCGCCGGCGTGCTGGTCGCGGCCACCTCGACGGCCTGGGTCTTCCTGATCGACGCCGCCACCTTCGCGATCAGCGGGGTCTGCCTGCTCGCGCTGCGGCTCCCCCGCTTCGCACCCGACCGCTCGCAGTCCACCCTCACGAACCTGCGGGAGGGCTGGGACGAGTTCCGCTCCAGGTCCTGGCTGTGGGCGGTGATCCTGATCTGGTGGGTGCTCGGGGTCTTCGTCTGGGGACCGCTCACCCCGCTCGGCGCGGCCTCGATCATCGCCGAGCACGGCAAGGCCGCCTTCGGGTACGCGGAGGGCGCCTTCGGTGCCGGCTGCGTCCTCGGCGGGCTCGTCGCGATCCGGATCCGCCCGGTCCGCCCACTGCTCGGCGGCGGCTTCGCGATGTTCCTGTTCCCGATGATGCCGCTGGCCGCGGCCCTGGTCCCGGCCCTGCCGCTGCTCATGCTCGGCTACGCGATCAGCGGTGTGGGCTGGGCGTTCTGGGGCGTGCAGTGGTCCACCACGGTGCAGACCCAGATCCCCGAGGACCGGCTCAACCGCGTGACGGCGTACGAGGTGGGCGGTTCGATCCTCGCCATCCCGCTCGGCCAGGTCCTCTCGGGCCCGGCGAGCAGCCTCGTCGGCGTCCGCCCGCTCCTGCTGGCGGGCGCCGCGATCAGCCTGGGCTGCGCCCTCGCCCTCGTCGTCGTACGCCCCGTCCGCGGGCTCGTGCGGCGCGATGCGGGGCCGTCCCGCGATACGGGGGCTAGCCCCAGTGCCGCCAAGGACGGCGGCTCCTAGGGTGACGGGATGGAGTCGCAGGAGCTGAAGAAGGAACTCTCCGCCACGCTCGACGCCCGGCGGGAGCTGGGGACCGAGTACGAGGCCGCGCTGGTGGACTCGTTCGTGGAGAAGGTCGACACGCAGGTGCGCCGGCGCCTCGCGGAGGAGCGGCTCACCGCGGCCCGCGGCACCCATCCGGGCGCGGCCGGCTCCCCGGAGGGCAACTTCGGCGAGCGCTTCGGCTTCGCGATCGTCACCCTGGTGCTGGCGATCCCGCTCTCCGCGATCGGCGCAGCCCACGCGCAGCTCAGCGGTCTGGTCGTCGCCTGGCTCGGCATCCTGGGCGTCAACTTCGTCCACGCGGCGAAGTTCCGCCGCCACCACGGCGAGCGCGGTACCGACGCGCTGGACTGACGGGCGGGCATCAGGGGCGGCGGCTTCAAGGGCCCGCGGGCGCCCGCGCACATGTTTATGCGCGGGGACCGCCGCACCCCGGTTTCCCGGGGGCGGGACGACGGCGGTCCCCGCGCAGGACACGGGCCGGGTCAGGGCCGTCCGCGCGTCCGTGGCGTCCAACGCTGTCCGGGAGCCGCTCCGGAGGTGCGCCGACGCCGTTCGTGGTGCCGGCCGGGTCCCGGTTTCCCGGGCTTCCCTGCCGACAACCACCACTGTGCAGGAGCCTTGTTAAGCGGGTGCTGCCGTCACGTGACGGGCCCGTACCGTTTGCGCGTCGTCCGCGCGCACGCACCCGTACGGGCCGTACGGGTGCTGCGGCTTCGGACTACTTGGCGCCCTTGGCCAGGAACGCCAGCAGGTCCTGACGGCTCACCACACCGGTCGGCTTGCCCTCGACCAGCACGATCGCCGCGTCGGCCTCGCCGAGCACCGCCATCAGCTCGGAGACGGGCTCGCCGGAGCCGACCTGCGGCAGCGGCGCGCTCATGTGCTTCTCCAGCGGGTCGCCGAGCGAGGCGCCACCGGCGAACAGCGCCGCCAGCAGCTCCTTCTCGACCACGGAGCCGATGACCTCGGCCGCCATCACGTCGGGGTGGCCGGCGCCCGGCTTGACGATCGGCATCTGCGAGACGCCGTACTCGCGCAGCACCTCGATGGCCTCGCCGACGGTCTCCTCGGGGTGCATGTGGACCAGGGAGGGGATGCCGCCCGCCTTGTCCGCGAGCACGTCCCGGATGCGGGCCGAGGGGCCCGCGTCCTCCAGGAAGCCGTGTCCGGCCATCCACTCGTCGTTGAAGATCTTGCTGATGTAGCCGCGCCCGCTGTCCGGGAGCAGGACGACGACCACGTCGTCCGGGCCGAGGCCCTCGGCCGCTCGCAGCGCGGCGACGACCGCCATGCCGCAGGAGCCGCCGACGAGGAGGCCCTCCTCCTTGGCGAGGCGGCGGGTCATCTGGAAGGAGTCCTTGTCGGACACCGCGATGATCTCGTCGGTCACGTTCGGGTCGTAGGCGGTGGGCCAGAAGTCCTCGCCGACACCCTCGACGAGGTACGGGCGGCCCGAGCCGCCGGAGTAGACCGAGCCCTCGGGGTCCGCGCCGATGATCTTCACCCGGCCGTCGGAGGCTTCCTTGAGGTACCGGCCGGTGCCCGAGATCGTGCCGCCCGTGCCGACGCCGGCGACGAAGTGGGTGATCTTCCCGGCCGTCTGCTCCCAGAGCTCGGGGCCGGTGGTCTCGTAGTGCGAGCGCGAGTTGTTCGGGTTGCTGTACTGGTCGGGCTTCCAGGCGCCCGGGGTCTCGCGCACGAGGCGGTCGGACACGTTGTAGTACGAGTCCGGGTGCTCGGGGTCGACGGCGGTCGGGCAGACCACGACCTCGGCGCCGTACGCGCGCATGACGTTGATCTTGTCAGCCGAGACCTTGTCGGGGCAGACGAAGATGCACTTGTAGCCCTTCTGCTGGGCCACGATGGCGAGTCCTACACCCGTGTTGCCGCTCGTGGGCTCCACGATGGTGCCGCCGGGCTTGAGTGCTCCGCTCTGTTCGGCGGCCTCGATCATCCTGACGGCGATCCGGTCCTTCACGGATCCGCCGGGATTGAAGTACTCGACCTTGGCAAGGACGGTGGCCTGGAGGCCTTCGGTCACACGGTTGAGCTTCACCAGCGGGGTGTTGCCGACGAGGCTGATCATCGAGTCGTGGAATTGCACCATGTTCTCCAAGGAGGGGACTCCACGGGTTCTCCGGGAGGCACCGCCAGACTATGCGGAAAGGGATTGACCGACCGTCCGTACGGGGCAGGAAGGTCAACAGGACGGCGGGGTCTGCAGGGGACGGCGCAGGGATCCGGCCAAAGGGACCGAGAAGGTGGCTTGAAGGGTGTCCAGGGCGAGGACGGCCCGCCGCATCGCGGCGGGAGCGGCGTACGGCGGTGGCGGGCTCGGGCTCGTCGGAGCCGCCGCGGTCGGGCTGGTGGTCGCGGAGATGCAGTTCGCGAAGCGGACGGTCGGCACCGGACTGCCGGATCCGCCGCGCGCGGACGGGCTGTACGGGAGCGAGTTCGGCGGTCCCGAGCTGAGTCCGGGCCCGCTGCGGTTCGGCGTACTGGGTGATTCCACGGCCGCCGGGCTGGGGGTGCGGCGGGCCCGGCAGACCCCGGGAGCCCTGCTGGCCTCGGGGCTGGCGGCGGTGGCCGAGCGGCCGGTCGAGCTGCGCAACGTGGCGCTCTCGGGTGCCATGTCGGACGACCTGGACCGCCAGACGGGGCTGCTGCTGGACGGCGACGGCCCGCCCCCCGACGTGTGCGTGATCATGATCGGCGCCAATGACGTGACCCGCCGGATGCCGCCCACCCAGTCGGTGCGGCTGCTGACCGCGGCCGTACGGCGGCTGCGGCTCGCGGGCTCCGAGGTGGTGGTCGGCACCTGCCCGGACCTCGGCACCATCGAGCCGGTCTACCAGCCGCTGCGGTGGCTGGCCCGCCGGGTCTCGCGCCAGCTCGCGGCCGCCCAGACGATCGGGGTGCTCGCGCTGGGCGCCCGTACCGTCTCGATCGGCGACCTGATGGGGACGGAGTTCGCGGCGAACCCCCGCGAGATGTTCGGACCGGACTCCTACCACCCGTCGGCGGAGGGGTACGCGACCGCGGCGATGGCCATACTGCCGACCCTGTGCGCGGCCCTGGGCGTCTGGCCCGAGTCGGACCGGCTGGACGTCTCACGCAACGAGGACATGCTCCCGCTGGCCAAGGCCGCCTCCGCCGCGGCGGGCCAGGCCGGCACCGAGGTGACCGGGGCCCGCGGCGCGTGGGCGCTGCTGAAGTACCGGCGCAGGCGCCGGGTGCCGGGCGAGGACCTCACGGAGCAGGCCGGAACGGAGCAGACTGGAGGAGCCGGGCCGGACGGCGCGCCGGACGCCCCGGCGGATGCGCCCAGAGCGACCGGAGTCACATCGCAAGGGCAGTGACCTCGACGGTACGGGGCGGTAACTTCGCATGCGGTCCCGGTACGACACCACCTCCCTTGGAGCCCCGATGCCCGAAGCCGTCATCGTTTCCACCGCCCGTTCGCCGATCGGTCGCGCCTTCAAGGGATCCCTCAAGGACGTCCGCCCGGACGACCTGACCGCCACGGTCATCCAGGCCGCCCTCGCCAAGGTTCCCGGGCTGGACCCGCGCGAGATCGACGACCTGATGCTGGGCTGCGGCCTCCCGGGCGGCGAGCAGGGCCACAACCTGGGCCGGATCGTCGCGGTGCAGATGGGCATGGACCACCTGCCCGCCACCACGATCACCCGCTACTGCGCCTCCTCGCTCCAGACCTCCCGGATGGCGCTGCACGCCATCAAGGCGGGCGAGGGCGACGTCTTCATCTCCGCGGGCGTGGAGATGGTCTCCCGGTCCGTGAACGGCTCCTCCGACGGCATCCCGGGCACGCACAACCCGCTCTTCGCCGAGTCCGAGGCCCGGACCAAGGAGGTCGCCGAGTCCACCGGCTCCACCTGGCACGACCCGCGCGAGGACGGCCGCACCCCCGACGCGTACATCGGGATGGGGCAGACCGCCGAGAACCTGGCCCGCCTCAAGGGCGTGACCCGCGCCGACATGGACGAGTTCGGCGTGCGCTCGCAGAACCTGGCCGAGGAAGCCATCAAGAACGGCTTCTGGGCCCGCGAGATCACCCCGGTCACCACCCCGGACGGCACGGTCGTCTCGCAGGACGACGGCCCGCGCGCCGGGGTCACCCTGGAGGCCGTCCAGGGCCTCAAGCCGGTCTTCCGCCCCGACGGCCTGATCACCGCCGGCAACTGCTGTCCGCTGAACGACGGCGCCGCGGCGCTGGTCGTCATGAGCGACACCAAGGCGCGCGAGCTGGGCCTGACCCCGCTGGCCCGGATCGTCTCCACCGGCGTCACCGGCCTCTCCCCCGAGATCATGGGCCTGGGCCCGGTCGAGGCCTCCAAGCAGGCGCTGAAGCGGGCGGGCCTGACCGTCGGCGACATCGACCTGTTCGAGATCAACGAGGCCTTCGCGGCCCAGGTGATCCCCTCCTACCGGGACCTCGAGATCCCGCTGGAGAAGCTGAACGTCAACGGCGGGGCCATCGCCATCGGTCACCCCTTCGGGATGACCGGCGCGCGCATCACGGGCACGCTGATCAACAGCCTGCAGTTCCACGACAAGCAGTTCGGCCTCGAAACCATGTGCGTCGGCGGCGGCCAGGGCATGGCCATGATCATCGAGCGCCTCAGCTAGTCCGGGCCGAGCGAGGCCGTCGGGATCAAGAGCCGAGGCCAGACGCCGTACGGAATCCGCTTGATCCCGTACGGCGTACTGACACCGAATCTAATCCTCTCGCGGCCATTCTGTGACCAAATGTCCCCCAGGATGTGACCTTAGTCCTGGGGGATCATTGTTTGCGCAGGTCAGGCCTGGTTCGGGCGGGGGTCTCGGGACGAAAGGCCTGTCCAATTCATGACGTAATGCACTGCAAGCCATTCCCAGGGCAGGACAAGCTGATGTAGGAAGTCGGGGGATCGAATCAATCAGGAGTTAGTCAGTGAGCGCCATGTCTCTTGCCCTACTGCTGACCACGGCCGCTGCCACGGCCGTCGGCGCTGCTGCGCTGCACGCCGTCCACGGCCTGCGCAAGCAGGTCACCGCACTGCGCGGTGAGCTGACGGTTTCGCACCCCCGTGGTGCCACCGTCCCGCACGCCCGCAGCGCCGTGGAGTCCCCCGCCGCCGAGATACGAGCCGCCGTCGCCGAGGCCCTGGCCGAGGAGCGCGAGCGCGAGCTCGCCGAGGCGCGCGCCTTCTGGGCCGCCCAGGAGGCCCGTGACGCCGCCGACGCCCCCTCGCTGCTCGGCGGCCTGTCCGGCCTCGGCGAGGAGAGCCCGGTCTTCCTGCCCCGGCAGGCGGACATGGTCGGCCTGGAGCCGCTCCCGGGCGACGACGCCGAGGACTACCAGAGCTACCCGGAGGACTCGGCCGAGCTGGCCGCGGCCCGCCGGCGCCACCCCTCGCACCCCGATTTCGTCCCCGTGCAGGCCTCGCACCCCGGCGCCGACCACGAGCGCACGGTCAACCGCCTGGAGGAGCTCGCGGAGGCCCGTACGGCCCTCGCGGACGTCCGCCCCGGCCCGCTGGGCACCCTGGACGTGTACGTCTTCACCGACGGCACCACGCTCTGCATGACCCCGGGCCACCGGGAGACCGCCGAGCGGCTCGCCGACGCCCTGCGCTCGGGCAGCGCACCGGTCCTGCTGGGCGGCTCGGGCATCTCCGGCGCCTACGCCCTGACCTTCTCCTGCGGCGACTCCGAGGACCCGGACAGCAACGTCTACATCCTCGCCGACCGCGTCATCGCCTCGCTCTGAGCAGCCGCACCGCTCTGAGCCACCGCATCGATCCGCGTCACCGCAGCGCCCTGGCTTCCGCCTGATCCACCAGTCGAACGGCCTCGTCCAGCACCTCGGACGGGGCCTTCGCCGCATCCGGACCAGGATCCGGACCCGGGACACCCGCGGGGCCCGTCACCGCGGCGCGCAGGGCCTCGGCGAGGTCCAGCCCGGCCACGGCCAGCTGGTCGCCGACGACGAAGATCCCGGCGTCGGGCATCGTCCGCGCCGGAGCCGCCCCCGCCGCGTCCCCCGCGCCCGCGGCGGCCGCCTCCAGCCGCTGCGCCCTCAGCGAGAGCTCCCGGGCCAGGTCCAGCGCCACCTCGGCGGCGCCCTGCTGGAGCCGGCTCTGCGGCGCCGCCCGCAGCCGGTCGGCGAAACGTTCCACGGCGGCGGTCAGGGGTGAGGTATCGAGCACCCGGCCGACCTTACGCGCCGCCGCGGCGCCATTGCCAACGGGCGAACTCTCCGGCACGGTGGCGTGAAGAGAACAGCACAGCACGGCGATACCCCCGGAGGCGCCCATGTCCGTCGAGTTCTCCGAACAGACCCACCGCAACATGATCGACAGAATCCCCCAGACCACCGGTCGTGAACTCTCCGACTGGCTGCGGGCCGTGGACGACGGCCCCTCCCTCGTCCGGTTCGAAGAGAAGGTCAGCTGGCTGCTCGGCGCGCACGAGCTGTCGTACGGCCAGGCCAAGGCGATCATCCACGAGTACGACCTGCGCAGGGCCGCCCGCAAGTTCGGCTGAGCCGGCCCCTGCCCCCGTCCGTAGCCCCCGACGTCCCGACCGCCCGCCCGGTCACTCGATCTACTGACCCCCGACATGCGGGAAGGCCCCGCGAGCGTGTGCTCGCGGGGCCTTCCTCAGCTCATGGCGTGGGTACCTGCGGTACTAGTCGCCCTTGAGGATGGAGATCAGGCGCAGCATCTCCATGTAGATCCACACCAGGGTCATGGTGAGGCCGAAGGCCGCCAGCCAGGACTCCTCGCGGGGGGCGCCGTAGGCCACGCCGTCCTCGACCATCTTGAAGTCCATGGCGAGGAAGGCGGCACCCAGGAGGATGCCGATGACGCCGAACAGGATGCCCAGGGGGCCGCTGCGGAAGCCGAGGCCGTCGCCGCCCGCGAAGACGGAGAACAGCAGGTTGACGACCATCAGGAGCATGAAGCCCACGGCGGCGGCCATCACGAAGCCGACGAAGCGCCGGTTCACCCTGATCCAGCGCATCTTGTACGCGAACAGCACGCCGGCGAAGACGCACATCGTGCCCATGACGGCCTGGACGACCGTGCCCGGGCCGGTGTAGGTGCTGACGGCCGAGCTGATGACGCCGAGGAAGACGCCCTCGAAGGCGGCGTACGCCAGGATCAGCGCCGGGACCGGCTTGGCCTTGAACGACTGGATCATCGCGAACACGAACGCGATGAGCGCGGCGCCGATGGCGATGCCGTACGACTTGTTGATGTTGGCCGAGTCGACCGGAAGAACGATCCAGGAGATCGCCGCCGTCAGGATGACCGTGCCGAGCGTCAGAGCCGTGCGGCTCACGACGTCGTCGATGGTCATCGCGTTGCCGCGGACCGGCGCCTGCGGCATACCCGTGGCCGGGTCGGTCGCGTAGGGGTTGGTCGCGTACGGGTTGGTGGCGGTCCCGGCCTGGGCCTGGGGCTGCTGCGTGCCGAAGCCCGCATAAGCACCGTTGTCGCGGCTGAATCCCCGTCGCGAGAAGACCGGGTTGCTGCTCCTCATCTCACTCCTCCATGGCCACCGTGCGCGGCCTTGGAATCAAGAGTAATGCGAACGCAAAGAAATCGCCCTACTGCTGGAGGAGGATCTTTCCCCACTGGTACGGGACTGGTACGGGGCTGGTACGGACCTGCTCCGCGGGACGGGCGGGGGTACCCGTGGCGCCCCCGCCCTCCGCGTGTTCCGGCCTGAAACGGAACGTCCTCACCATCAGCGTGCCCGAAGCCGGACTTGAACCGGCACGACCCGAGGGTCAGCGAGGTTTAAGCTCGCCGTGTCTGCATTCCACCATCCGGGCAGGGCGTAGCGGCCCCGTAGGAAAAGCCTTGAACGCTACGCCGAGCCTATCCGGAACACTTACGCCCCCACCTGGGCGTCTCGCCGATGTTGTCTGATTTTATTGGCGCTTGATGGCGCGTCAGGGGACAGAAGCCACGGTCGGTACGTTCCGGGCGTCGATCATGGCCGTCACGGGATTGACGGGATTTCGATGGCCCGCGCCACCCCGCACGCCACCCCGTGCGCCACCCCCCGGACCCGGCTCCGCTTCCGGTCCGATTCCGCCTCCGTTCCCGCCCCGGGCTCAGCACCGCCCGCGCCCCGGTTCCGGCTCCGGTCCGCCCTCCGCGCCGGCTTCCGCCGTCCGCTCCCGCGCCGCCCGTCCGGGCGGCCTCCCCGACCCGCCTCCGGGCTGCCGTCATACCAAAGGAGGAGGCGCGGCCCTCCGTGGTCAGTCTCCGGTGGACCGGAGAACGGGCATCACGGCTGATCCGGAGCGGGGGTGGGCGCCGCGACGATGGAGGAGTCCCGCCAACCGCGGACCGTGAGCCCGGTCCGCCCCTTGAGGAGTCGCCTCCGTGACCACCATGAACTACGCCCCGCACACCTCCCAGGCCGTCGCCGCCCGCGCCACCGGCCTCTCCAAGGTGTACGGCCAGGGCGAGACCCAGGTGGTCGCTCTGGACAACGTCTCCGTGGACTTCGCGGCGGGCCAGTTCACCGCGATCATGGGCCCCTCCGGCTCCGGCAAGTCCACGCTGATGCACTGCGTCGCCGGCCTGGACACCTTCTCCGCCGGGTCCGTCCGCATCGGCGAGACCGAGCTGTCCACGCTGAAGGACAAGCAGCTCACGCAGCTGCGCCGGGACAAGATCGGCTTCATCTTCCAGGCCTTCAACCTGCTGCCGACCCTGACGGCCCTGGAGAACATCACGCTCCCCATGGACATCGCCGGCCGCAAGCCCGACAAGCAGTGGCTGGACGCGGTGATCACCATGGTCGGCCTCTCCGACCGCCTCTCCCACCGCCCCACCCAGCTCTCCGGCGGCCAGCAGCAGCGCGTGGCCGTGGCCCGCGCCCTGGCCTCCCGCCCCGAGATCATCTTCGGCGACGAGCCCACCGGAAACCTCGACTCGCGCTCCGGCGCCGAGGTCCTCGGCTTCCTGCGCAACTCCGTGCGCGAGCTCGGCCAGACCGTCGTGATGGTCACCCACGACCCGGTCGCCGCCTCCTACGCGGACCGCGTCATCTTCCTCGCCGACGGCCGCATCGTCGACGAGATGATCCAGCCCACCGCGGACGGCGTGCTCGACCGCATGAAGGCCTTCGACGCCAAGGGCCGCACCAGCTGAGGGACGCACCCTCCCCGTCCCCGCTGACCCCCGAACACCCCTGGGATTCCTCCACCATGTTCCGTACCGCCCTGCGCAACGTGCTCGCGCACAAGGCCCGGCTGCTGATGACGGTGCTCGCCGTCGTCCTCGGCGTCGCCTTCGTCTCCGGCACGCTCGTCTTCACCGACACCGTCGGCAAGGCGATGTCGAACCAGTCCGCCAAGAGCTTCGACGGAGTCGCCGTCTCGGTCACCTCCTACGGCGCCCCCCGCAACGAAGAGGGCGTCAAGGAGGGCGAGCCGGGCATCAGCCAGCAGACCCTGGACAAGGTCAAGGCCCTCGGAGGCGTCGAGTCCGCGTCCGGCCGCGTCCACGGCTTCGCCGCCGTGGGCGACCAGGACGGCAAGCTGATCGGCACCGGCTGGGCCAACACCGGTGCCAACTTCGTCCCCCTCAAGGACGGCAAGGACCCGCGCTACGCCTTCACCGAGGGCAACGGCCCGGCCAAGGCCGGCGAGATCGCCCTCGACCAGGAGACGGCCAAGCGCGGCAAGTACAAGGTGGGCGACAAGGTCCGGGTGGCCGACAACGGCCCGGCCAAGGAGTACGCGCTCACCGGCGTCTTCACCACCGAGGACGGCGCGGTCAACGCGGGCGGCTCGCTGGTCCTGTTCGACACCCCGACCGCCCAGCAGCTCTACCTGGAGCCGGGCTACTACGACGAGCTCGCGGTCAGCGCGAAGGCCGGCACCTCCGCCGACCAGCTGCTCACCGAGATCAAGCCGCTCGTCGGCAAGGACGCCAAGGCCCAGACCGGCGCGGCGCTCGCCGCCCAGCAGGCCAAGGACATCGAAGCCGGCATGAACAGCATGAACCAGATGCTGCTGACGTTCGCGCTGATCTCCCTCTTCGTGGGCATCTTCCTGATCTACAACACCTTCACCATGCTGGTCGCCCAGCGCACGAAGGAGCTGGCCCTGCTGCGCGCCGTCGGCGCCAACCGCGGCCAGGTCAAGCGCTCGGTCCTGGCCGAGGCCCTGGTCGTCGGCGTGATCTCCTCCGCCATCGGCCTGATCGCCGGCGTCGGGCTCGCGGTCGGCATGCGCTCCGCGATGAACGCCTTCGACGTCAAGATCCCGGCCGGCCCGCTGGTCGTCGCCCCCGTCACCATCGCCGCCGCGATCGTCATCGGCGTCGTCGTCACGATGCTCGCCGCCTGGCTGCCCGCGCGCCGCACCGCCAAGATCTCCCCGGTCGCCGCCATGGGCAGCGCCCACCTCCCGGCCTCCTCGAAGTCCCTGGTGCTGCGCAACAGCATCGGCGGCGCCGTCACCCTCCTCGGCCTGCTGGGCATCCTCGGCGGCGCGATGAGCGGGAAGGACGGCAAGATGCTCATCGGCGCCGGCGCCTTCCTCACGATGATCGGCATCATCATCCTGCTGCCGGCCCTCTCCCGCCCGGTCATCGCGGCCGTCCGCCCGCTGCTGGAGAAGGTCTTCGGCGTCGCCGGCAAGCTGGCCGCGCAGAACGCGGTCCGCAACCCGCGCCGCACCGCCGTCACCGCCGCCTCGCTGGCCATCGGCCTGACGCTGGTCACCGCCCTGTCGGTGCTCGGCATCACGATGGGCAAGGCCATCGACCGGATGACGACGGCCAACCTCAAGGCCGACTACAAGGTCTCCATGGGCGAGAGCTTCGGCAGCCTGGACGCCTCCGTGATCCCGGCCCTGGAGAAGGCCCCCGGCGTCAAGGCGGTCTCCCCGCAGCAGGCCGGTGACTTCAAGGTCGGCGACGGCGACACCTACCGCTCGGTCTCCGGGGTCAACCCGGCGACCATCGGCCAGCTCCTCAACTTCGACGTGGTCAGCGGCCAGCTCACCAGCCTCACCAAGGGCGAGGTGGCCGTCTCCGAGAAGACCGCGAAGTCGGACGGCCTGTCGGTCGGCTCCCCCCTGAACGTCACCTTCCCGGACAACAAGAAGGAGAGCCTGAAGGTCGGCGCGGTCTACAAGGACATGGAGGGCATGCTCTCCCCCTACGTGATCGACTCCCGGATCCTCGACCGGCACGACGAGAAGCCGTACCTGCGCGAGGTCCTCGTCAAGATGGACGGCGGCCCCTCCGCCAAGGGCGAGCAGGCCCTCGTCGACGCCCTCGGCAAGAACCCGGCGATCACCTTCGCCACCCAGCAGGACATCCGCAACGAGATGGGCGGCATGATCAACACCGCCCTGAACATCATGTACGGCCTGCTCGCCATGGCGCTGATCATCTCGGTCCTCGGCGTCGTCAACACCCTGGCGATGTCCGTGTACGAGCGGACCCAGGAGATCGGCATGCTGCGGGCCATCGGCCTGGACCGCGGCCGGGTCAAGAACATGATCCGGCTGGAAGCCATCGTGATCTCGCTCTTCGGCGCGGTGATCGGCGTGGCCCTCGGCACCTTCATCGCCTGGGCCGTCGGCGAGACCATCAAGAGCTCGATCCCGAACTACGCCCTGGTGATCCCCTTCGACCGGATCGCGATCTTCATGCTGCTGGCCGGCATCGTGGGCGCCCTGGCGGCCATGTGGCCCGCCCGCAGCGCGGCCCGGCTGAACATGCTGACCGCGATCAAGACGGAGTAGCCGTACGAGCGCACCCGTACGAAGCCGCAGGGCCCCGCGACATCCCGTCGCGGGGCCCTGCGCCGCTTTTCAGAGAGCCGCGGACCGGCCCGTACGGGCCTACGCCGGCCACTCCCGGGCGCGCAGCGGCATCCCGGAGGCCGACCGGGTCCCCGTGTGCACCGCGAGCACCTGGTTGACGCCGAGCCGGTTGTGCTCGAAGGCGAGCGCCGAGGCGGCCATGTACAGCTGCCAGACCCGGGCCCGCCCGGGCGAGGTGAGCCGCTGCGCCTCCTCCCAGTGGTCTTCCAGCCGGGCCACCCAGGCCCGCAGGGTGAGCGCGTAGTGCTCGCGCAGCGCCTCCACGTCGCGGACCTCGAAGCCGGCCCGTTCCAGCTCGCCGACGGTGGTGCCCAGCGGGGACAGCTCCCCGTCGGGGAAGACGTAGGCGTCTATGAACGCGTTGATCCGGTACGACTCCTCGTCCGGCTCGGGGCGCCGCGCGATCTGGTGGTTCAGCAGCCGCCCGCCCGGACGCAGCAGGCCGTACAGCGTGCGGGCGTACGTGCGGTAGCGGTCGGCGCCCACGTGTTCGGCCATCCCGATGGAGGAAACGGCGTCGTACGGGCCGTCCTTGACGTCCCGGTAGTCCTGGACCCGGATCTCGACGAGGTCGGCCAGGCCCTCCTCCGCGACCCGCTTGCGGGCGTAGGCGGCCTGTTCGCGCGAGAGCGTGATCCCGGTGACCTTCGCCCCGTACTCCCGGGCCGCGTGCAGGGCCATCGAGCCCCAGCCGCAGCCGACGTCCAGGAGCCGGTCCCCCGGGCCCAGGCCGAGCTTGCGGCAGACCAGGTCCAGCTTGTCCCGCTGGGCGTCCTCCAGGCTCCCGCCGGGGGTCCAGTAGGCGCACGAGTACACCATCGACGGGCCGAGCACCCGCTCGTAGAAGGTGTTGCCCACGTCGTAGTGGTGGCTGATGGCCTGCCGGTCGCTTCCCTTGGTGTGCCGGGGCCCGCCGCCGCGGCGGTGGGCCTCCTCGGGCGGCGGGGCCGGCTTGGTCCACGGCCGCGCCAGGCCCACGAGGCCCCGTACGGCGGCCCGGGCGCGCGGATCGCGCAGCAGGGCGGCGGGACCGGCGGCCTTGTTCCCGGCGGCCTCGGCGGCCTTGGCCGCCGCCTCCGCGTCGGGCTCGCGGTCCCGCTCCCAGAGCAGCCCGCCGACCCGGTCCAGCAGCTCGAACAGGTCACCGTCGACGGTGAGGTCCCCGGCCACCCAGGCGCGGGCCAGGCCGAGCTCGCCCGGCTTCCACAGGATCCGGCGCAGGGCGCGGCGGTTGTTCAGGACCAGGATGGGACCGCCGAGCGGGCCGGCCTCGCTGCCGTCCCAGGCCCGGATCCGGACGGGGAGAGGGGCTCCCAACAGGGTTTCGGCTAAAGCGGCCAGCCGCGGCGCGGCGTCGTTCATGCGGGGACCCTCCAACAGGCTCCGACGTGCTCGGACAAGTTCCGACCGCACGGCATACCCGGATCCGGTCCCGAATATGCCGAAGGGGCCGCCCGCACCACGGATGGCGGGCGGCCCCTTCGGGACACGCTGGGTCTGACTGGTCCTACTGGTCGAACTGGTCCTGCCTGTACCGCTGGTCCTGCCGGCCCCTACGGGGTCAGGAGGCCTTGGCCTTCTCGGCCGGGACCGCGACGGCCGGAGCCGGCGCCGGCTTGGCGGCCTCGTAGAACTCCTCGCGGGGGGTCTCCAGCGCACCGAGGGAGACGACCTCGCGCTTGAGGAACATGCCGAGGGTCCAGTCGGCGAAGACGCGGATCTTGCGGTTCCAGGTCGGCATGGCCATGCCGTGGTAGCCACGGTGCATGTACCAGGCGAGCCGGCCCTTGAGCTTGATCTTCATCCCGCCCATGACGATCATCGCCACGCCCTTGTGGAGGCCGAGGCCCGCCACCGCACCCTTGTTGGAGTGCGAGTACTCGGTCTGCGGGAAGCCGCGCATGCCCGAGATGACGTTGTCGCCGAGGACCTTGGCCTGGCGCAGCGCGTGCTGGGCGTTCGGCGGGCACCAGGCGTTCTCCACGCCGGCCTTGCGGGCGGCGAGGTCGGGCACCTGGGCGTTGTCGCCGGCGGTCCAGATGTAGTCCGTGCCCTTGACCTGGAGGGTCGGCTCGGCGTCCACGTGGCCGCGGGGGCCCAGCGGCAGGCCGTAGCGGGCCAGCACCGGGTTGGGCTTGACGCCGGCGGTCCACACGAGGGTGTTGGAGTCGACCTCGAGGCCGTTCTTCAGCACCACGTGGCCGTCCACGCAGGAGTCCATGGAGGTGTTCAGGTAGATCTCGATGCCGCGCGACTCGAGGTGCTCCTTGCCCCAGGTGCCGAGCTTGGGCCCGACCTCGGGAAGGATCTTGTCGGCCGCGTCGACCAGGATGAAGCGCATGTCCTCGCGCTTGATGCTGGTGTAGTACTTCGCGGCGTCGCGGGCCATGTCCTCGACCTCGCCGATCGTCTCGGCGCCGGCGAAGCCGCCGCCGACGAAGACGAAGGTGAGCGCCTTGCGGCGGACGTCCTCGTCCGTCGTGGACTCGGCCTTGTCGAGCTGCTCGAGTACGTGGTTGCGCAGGCCGATGCCCTCTTCCACGCCCTTCATGCCGATGCCCTGTTCGGCGAGGCCGGGGATCGGGAAGGTGCGGGAGATGGCGCCGAGCGCGATCACCAGGTAGTCGAAGGGCAGCTCGTACGCCTCGCCGACCAGCGGCGTGACGACGGCGACCTTGCGGTCCTGGTCGATGTTCGTGACCCGGCCGGTGAGGACCTCAGCCTTCGGAAGCACGCGTCGCAGAGGTACGACGACGTGCCGAGGCGAGATGCTGCCTGCGGCCACTTCGGGGAGGAAGGGCTGGTAGGTCATGTACGAGCGCGGGTCGACGACCGTGACGGTCGCCTCGCCGTAACGCATCTTCTTCATGATGCGCTTGGCTGCGTACAGGCCTACGTACCCACCTCCTACAACGAGGATCCTGGGACGCTCCGTGGTGCTCATGGAACGAGTATCCAGCACCCTCAGGGGTGACGCTCGTGAGCCCCTTCACAAGGACCTCGGGCCCCTCTGCTACACTCCGCCGCCCACGTGACCGAGGTCATGGCGCGGAGCGGGAACCAGGGTGTAACGGGAGTCGTTGAACACCAGTCCTGAACTGGCCTCCAAGCCCTCAAGCGGAGTAGACCACCGCCTTCGTGGATACCTACCGCCAGAGGTGCGCGAGGTCCGGCAATCGCACGAACGCGAGCAAAAAGAAGGCCCAGGAGGCTCCGGACTCGCCCAAAAGGCTCCTCCAGACCCCTCACAGGCACCTTTTCCTTGTGAAGAACTTCACGAAGTTCATGTGGACGACGGGACCTAAGGCCCCCGAACAGCCCTCCGAGAGCCCTGTGGACCCCTACCGTCGCCCCCTGCTGTTGACCCTCGACCTGGTCGAGGGAGCAGTGTGCGGGGCGTGGAGAACGAGATGCGCAGTATCGGCGAGACCGCCCGCGACAGCGGCCTGAGCGTGAGTGCCCTGCGGTTCTACGACGGGGCCGGCGTGCTGGTGCCCGTCCTGGTCGACCCAGCGAGCGGGTACCGCTGGTACGGGCCCGAGCAGGTCGAGGAGGCCCGGCTGCTGGCCCGGCTCCGGCGGGCCGGCATGCCCCTGGCGGACATCCGGCTCGTCCTGGCCGGCTGGGCCGGCGCGGACACCGATCTGGTGCGCGGGCTGCTCCGGGCACACCTGCTCCGGCTCGAACGGGGCCTGTCCGATGCGCGCAGCGAACTCTCCGCGGTCCGAGCACTCCTCGAGCACAGGGAGAACCCCATGAGCACGCCCCCCGCCACCGCCGCCACGACCGCCCGGCTCACCCTGTCGGCGTCCGAGCTGGCCGCCGCCCTGGACGCCGTCCGGTTCGCCGTCGGCTCCGACCCCGAGCTGCCGGTCCTCGGCGGCGTCCTGTTCGACATCGAGGGCGGGGCGCTGCGCGTGGTGGCCACCGACCGGTACCGCCTGGCCGTCGCACGCGCCGGGGCCACCGGACACACCGGCCCCCGCCTGCAGCTCCTCGTACCCGCCCCGCTCGCGGACGCGATGCGGGCGCTCTTGAGCGAGGACGCCCCGGTCCTGCTCACCGTGGACGGCGACCGCGTGTCCCTGGAGACGGAGACGGCGGACCGCCAGGCGGCCGGCCGCTGCCTGGGCCACGAGTTCCCCGACTACCGCCGCCTCGTCAGCCTGCCCGCGGGGCGCCGGGTCCTCGTCGACGTGCCGGCCTTCCGCGAGGCCCTGGCAACGGGTCCCGTCCGGCCGGCCGAACGCGAGCAGGACGGCGCGACCGGCGACGTCAGCGTGCTCAAGGTGACCGCGGCGGACGAGGTGTCGCAGGTATCGCAGGTGTCCCTCTGCGGCGACGAGGACGACGACCCGGCCAACGTCGGCCTGAACCGCGCGTTCCTGCTGGACGCCATCGCCGCCGGGGACCGCGACCGGCTGGTCCTGGAGCTGGGCGCCCCCAAGGCCCCCGTGGTGATCCGGCGCCCCGACGACGAGGAGACCTTCTCGCTCCTGATGCCGGTCCGGCTGGACGCGTAGGGCCCGTACACAGGACGGCGCCCCCGGCGGGATGGATCCGCCGGGGGCGCCGTGTCGTGCGTGCGCGTCGGTCGTCAGGCGATGGACCAGGCGATTCCGTCGAGGATGTCGTGCTCCGAGACCACGACCTCCGAGGCGCCGACCCGCTCCATGATCGCCAGCAGGACCAGGGCGCCCGCGCCGATCACGTCGACCCGGCCCGGGTGCATCACCGGGATGGCCGCGCGCTCGGCGTGGGTCAGCGTCAGCATCCGCTCGCTGACCTCGCGGACCGTCTCGTAGGAGATCCGGGAGTGGTGGATCCGCTCCGAGTCGTACGCCTCCAGGCCCAGCGCGATCGCGGCGACCGTGGTCACCGACCCGGCCAGGCCCACCAGGGTGCGCGCCTCGGCCAGCGGAACCGTCTCGGAGGCCAGGTCGAGCCCGGCCTCGATGTCGGCCCGTATCGCGGCGATCTGCTCCGCGGTCGGCGGGTCGGTGACGACGCCGTCCACCGTCAGGTGGCGCTCGGTCATCCGGACACAGCCCACGTCGACGGAGCGGGCCGCCCGGACGTGTTCGGCGCCGACCACGAACTCCGTGGAGCCGCCGCCGATGTCCACCACCAGGAAGGGCCGCTCCAGGTCGGTGCGGCCGGTCAGCTCGCCGGTGGCACCGGTGAAGGAGAACTCGGCCTCCTGGTCCCCGCTGATCACCTCGGGCTCGACGCCCAGGATGTCCAGGACCCCGCGGACGAAGTCGTCGCGGTTCTCGGCGTCCCGGGAGGCCGAGGTCGCCACGAAGCGCACCCGCTCGGCGCCGAGCTCCTTGATGACCGCCGCGTACTCGCGGCAGGCCGCGAAGGTGCGCTCCAGCGCCTCCGGAGCCAGCCGGCCGGTCTTGTCGACGCCCTGGCCGAGCCGGACGATGATCATCCGGCGGTCCAGCTCGATCAGCTCGCCGGTGGCGGGGTCGAGGTCGGCGACGAGGAGCCGGATGGAGTTCGTACCGCAGTCGACGGCCGCGACGCGGGTCACGCGCCCGCCTCCGCGGTGGCGGTGTCGTCGGCCTTCTTCTCGCCGGCCTTCGTCTCCTCGGCCTGCTTCTCGCCGCACGGGGTGACGCAGGCGCCCTTGGCCCACCACTCGGGCAGCATCGCCAGGGCCTCGTCGCCGAACGGGTTCACGCCCGGGCCCGCGGCCAGGGAGTGGCCGACCAGCACGTGCAGGCACTTCACCCGGTCCGGCATGCCGCCGGCGCTCGGGAAGCCCTGGAGCACCTCGATGGCGTCGCGGCGGGTGATGTAGTCCTCGTGCGCGGCCCGGTAGGCGGCGGCCAGCTCCGGGTCCACGGCGAGACGGGCCTGCATCTCCTTCATCACGCCGTTGGCCTCCAGCGTGCCGATCGCTCCGGCGGCGCGCGGGCAGGTCAGGTAGTACAGCGTCGGGAAGGGGGTGCCGTCGGGGAGCCGCGGTGCGGTCTCCACCACGTCCGGCTGCCCGCAGGGGCAGCGGTGCGCGATGGCGCGGAGCCCGCGCGGGGGGCGGCCGAGCTGCTGTTCGAACGCCTCGATGTCGGCGGCGGTCGGCTCGGTCCGGTCGGTCTGGGGCGGGGGCGTCTGCATGCCTGGAGGAAGTCTTTTCGTTCTCGTGGATGGGTGGGACTCAGTCGCCCGGGCGGTCGGCCTTGTCGACGCCGTCCCAGACGTTGGAGTACCAGGGCCGGTCGGTGGCGGCCTGTCCGCTGCGGCGCTGCTCTCCCGCGGCGGCTCCGGGGTCGGTCATGATGTAGCTGATCTCCCCCGGCCGGACGAAGTGCAGGTGCTTGCGCGCCTGCTGCTCGGCGTACGCGTTGTCCTGCCAGCGGGCCTTCTCGTCGCGCAGCCGTTCCAGCCGGTCCCGCGCGGAGACGGCGTCCTTCTGCTGCTTCGCGATCTCCGAGCGCTGGGAGACGTACTGGCGCATCGGATACGCGAGCGCGACGACCAGGGTACAGAGGACGAGGACGAGCAGGGCGGCCCGGCCGGTGAGCCGGCTGCGGCGGACCTGCCGGCGGGACTGCGAGCGGTACACGTGCGCCGCGGTCCGCTCGCCGAGCTGCTTGAGCCTGGTCGCGGTCGAGAACGTGGCGAACCGGTCCCGGTTCCCGGCCATTGATCCGCCTCCCCTATATGCGCACGACGCACTACGTCCCCGCACACGGTACGGGACCGAGTGCGGGGACGTAGGGAGGCTTGCGCCCTAAAGGACTGATCAGCCCTTGAAGCGCGGGAACGCGCTGCGGCCCGCGTACACCGCGGCGTCGTCGAGGATCTCCTCGATGCGCAGCAGCTGGTTGTACTTGGCGACGCGGTCCGAGCGGGCCGGGGCGCCGGTCTTGATCTGGCCGCAGTTCACGGCGACCGCGAGGTCGGCGATGGTGACGTCCTCGGTCTCACCGGAGCGGTGCGACATCATGCACTTGAAACCGTTGCGCTGGGCCATCTCGACGGCGTCCAGGGTCTCGGTCAGCGAACCGATCTGGTTCACCTTGACGAGCAGGGCGTTCGCCGAGCCCTCTTCGATGCCGCGGGCGAGACGCTCGGGGTTGGTGACGAAGAGGTCGTCGCCGACGATCTGGACCTTGGAGCCCAGGCGGTCGGTGAGGGTCTTCCAGCCGTCCCAGTCGTCCTCGAACAGCGGGTCCTCGATGGAGACGAGCGGGTACGCCTCGACGAGCTCGGCGTAGTAGTCCGTCATCTCGGCGGCCGAGCGGGACTTGCCCTCGAACTCGTAGTTGCCGTCCTTGTAGAACTCGGACGCGGCGACGTCGAGCGCGAGCGCGATCTGGGTGCCCGGGACGTAGCCGGCCTGCTTGATGGCCTCGACGATGAGGTCCAGCGCGGCGCGGTTCGACTCGAGGTTCGGCGCGAAGCCGCCCTCGTCGCCCAGACCGGTGGAGAGGCCCTTGGTGTGCAGGACCTTCTTGAGGGTGTGGTAGACCTCGGCACCCCAGCGGAGGGCCTCGGAGAAGGACTCCGCGCCGATCGGGGCGATCATGAACTCCTGGATGTCGACGTTGGAGTCGGCGTGCGACCCACCGTTCAGGATGTTCATCATCGGAACGGGCAGCAGGTGCGCGTTCGGGCCGCCGAGGTAGCGGAAGAGCGGGAGGTCGGAGGCCTCGGACGCGGCGTGCGCGACGGCGAGGGAGACACCGAGGATGGCGTTGGCGCCGAGGGAGCCCTTGTTCTCGGTGGCGTCCAGGTCGATCATCGCCTGGTCGATCAGGCGCTGCTCGGTGGCGTCGTAGCCGACGAGCTCCGGGCCGAGCTGCTCGATGACGGCGAGGACCGCCTTCTCGACGCCCTTGCCGAAGTAGCGGTTGGGGTCACCGTCGCGGAGCTCTACGGCTTCGAACGCTCCGGTGGAGGCGCCGGACGGAACTGCAGCACGGCCGGTGCTGCCATCGTCGAGGCCCACCTCGACCTCGACCGTGGGATTGCCTCGGGAGTCCAGGATTTCCCGGGCTACGACGACGTCGATGGACGGCACGAGCATCTCCTTCTGGGATGTGACGCTGGGTGTGCGGTGGCATGTCAGGCCGTGGGATGGCCTTGCCGCTTAGAGCCTAACCGCCTCCGGGCACTCGGCCAGCCGACCGCCCGGGTCCTGGGACGAAAAAGGGCCTGAATGCCCCTCTTACAGGACATAGGACCCTTGATCATCAGTCGTCCGGAGGGTCCGTCAGGCCGGAAGCACCCGCACACAGCACCGCCCGGCGCGAAGGGGGTTGCGCGCCGGGCGGTGGATTTGCGTGGTGGAACTACGCGCCGGAACTACTGCGCGTCGCGAGAACGACCGCGGTCGTTCTCAGAGCTTTCGACCGGGATTCAGCCGAGGTTCAGCTTCTGACCCGGGTAGATCAGGTCGGCGTCCGAGACGATGTCCTTGTTGAGCTCGAAGAGCTTCTCCCAGCCACCGGACACCTTGTTCGCGTCGGCGATCGCACCCAGCGTGTCGCCGGACTTGACCTCGTAGGAGCCGTTGCCCGTCTTGGGAGCCTCGGTCTTCGGCGCGGCAGCAGCGGCCGGACGCTCGGAGCGGGTGGTCGGAGCCTCGACGCGCTTGGTCTCCTTCTTCGACTCGGCCTTCTTCTCCTGCTTCGGCGCCGGCTTCGGCTGGGCCTTCGGCTTGGAGGGGGTCTCCGCCGAGCCGCCGGTGTAGGAGGAGTTCGAGAGGCCCACGCCACAGGACGGCCAGGCGCCCTTGCCCTGGCCCTTGAGGACCTTCTCGGCGATGGCTATCTGCTGCGACTTGGAGGCCTGGTTGGCCTGCGCGGCGTACGCCTTGCCGCCGTACGCGGCCCACGTGGAGGACGAGAACTGCAGGCCGCCGTAGTAGCCGTTGCCCGTGTTGATGGACCAGTTGCCGCCGGACTCGCACGCGGCGACGCGGTCCCATTCACCGGCGGTCGCGGCGGAAGCGGTGCCCGCGGCCATCAGCGGCGCGGCCACGGCGACACCGGCGACACCGGCGAGCGTGACGATGCGGACGGCCTTGGAGCCGCGACGGTGCTTGCCCTTGCCCGAAAGCAGCATGGAGTTCTCCTCACCGACGCCTACGAGGTGAGCTGTCGGGTTCGGGCGAGTGAGTGCCCGGCCGAGCGACCTAGCGCTTGGCTTAACCCCTAGCCGGTTCCGTGACCGTCTCTCAACGATCGGTTCCGGCGCCTACCTTGGTTCCCCCGCTCCTGCCTTCGGCGCTTTACGCGACGAGTGTTCCCTCCGTCCGCCGGCAGGATTCGGCGATGCGGTCGAAGGAGCCCGCGGTGGCGAGCGATTCAGAAGGTAGACAGGTCTCCCCCCGATGTTCAACGAGGGACATCGAGGGGAAACGGTGCCTACTTGCGCTCTCCGGAAGGACGTTTGCGCAGGTGAGGGCGGGGTTTGCGGAACCGTCCGGGCCAGACACGCCAGTTGACCTGAAGAGACACATGTCTCACTTACAGAAAACGGACAATCAGCTGGTTCCGGACGCCTTAAGTGCCCTTATTGATGCGTTAGATCCAGGTTCTGACCGGGCTTGATCAGGTCCGCATCTCCGCCGATGACCTGCTCGTTGGCCTCGTACAGCCCCTTCCAGCCGCCCTTCACGCCATTGGCGTCCGCGATCTCGGCGAGGCTGTCGCCCGCCTTCACGGTGTACGTCGGCTCCGACGCGGCATCAGATGCGGCGGGCGTTTCGACCGCGGCCTGGCCGCGGTGCTTGCCGCCGCCCTCGGTCGCGCCGGGGGTCGCCGGAGCGCTCGGGGCAGCGGAATCGCCGGGTGCGGCCGGAGTCGTCGGGGCCGTGGGGTCAAGCGGGTTGACCGGATTTGCCGGGTTCGCCGGATTGCCGGGGCTCGTCGGGTTCGCCGGGTTCGTCGGGTTCACGGCCCCCGGGTCGGACGGGGTCACGGGAGCCGTCGGGTCCACCGGCAGGGTCGGGTCCACGGTCGGCGGTGCCGGAGTCGTGGGGTCCACCGGAGCGATGGGGCCCACCGGGGCGGTGGGGTCCAGGGGGCTCGTGGGAGCCGTCGGGTCGCCCGGGAGGCCGGGAGGCGGCGTCTGGAGGTCCGGCGCGGGCATGACGGGCAGGTCGCCGGGCACGCCGATCGGGTAGTCGGGCAGCGGCGATTGCGACGGGGCCGGCGGAGCCGGGCTCGTCGGCGTCGGGGCCCCGAAGTCCGTGGACGGCTTGCCCGAGCCGTTGTGGGGCACGGAGTCGTCCGGGCGGGACGGGGCGGGGGTGGCGGATCCGGAACCGCCGGGCAGACCCGGGTCGACCACGGCGGCGGGCGCGTCCTGCGTCAGACCGGCCGGCACGCCGCACAGCGGCCACGCCTGGGGGCCCTGGGAAGCCAGGACCCGTTCGGCCACGGCGATCTGCTGGGAGCGGCTGGCGAGGTCGGCGCGCTCGGCGAAGTCGAGCCCGCCCGCGCTCTTCCACTGCTCCTGGCTGAACTGCAGCCCGCCGTAGGTGCCGCCGCCGAAGTTGGCACTCCACGTGCCACCGCTCTCGCACTCGGCGACCTTGTCCCATGTGGAGGTCTCCGCGGCGCTCGCACCGGTGGCCGCGAGCAGCGGCAGGGCGAGTGCGGTGCCGGTGACTCCGGCGGTGACGACAAGTGCGGGCACTTGTCGGGGGCGTCTGTGGCGGCCGTTCCCGGAACGCATGAGGCTGCACCTTTCGCATAACGGCGGGGTAACGGCAGAACCTAGTCGCCTTCGAACGCCTGTCACAAGTTTGGGCAGTCAACTGACTTCAGGTCAGGCCGGTTTCAGGTGTTTTGGGCCATGGATTCGGCTGTGGATTCGGCAGTGAAGCGGACCGGGAGCGTCCGCAGCCCCCGCATGATGAGCCCACCGCGCCACCGCAGCTCCTCGGGGGGCACCGCCAGTTCCAGGTCGGGCAGCCGCGTCAGCAGGGTCGCGAGCGCCGTCTGCCCTTCGAGCCGGGCGAGCGGGGCGCCCAGGCAGTAGTGGATGCCGTGCCCGTATCCGAGGTGCTGGTTGTCGGTCCGGGAGAGGTCCAGGGTGTCCGGTTCGGCGAACCGCTCGGGGTCCCGGTCGGCGGCCGCCAGGACCACCAGCACCGGATCTCCGGCCGCGATGTCCTGACCGCCGAGGGCGAAGGGTTCGGTGGCGAACCGCCAGGTGGCCAGCTCCACGGGGCCGTCGTAGCGCAGCAGCTCCTCCACGCCGGTGGCCAGCAGCCCGCTCTCGCCGGCGGCGAGGGAGAGCTGGAGGCGTTCGCGCTGCTCCGGGTTCATGAAGAGGGAGTGGATCCCGTTGCCGATGAGGTTGACCGTGGTCTCGAACCCCGCGAACAAGAGGATGAAGGCCATCGCGGTGGCCTCGGCCTCCGTCAGGTGGTCACCGTGGTCGCTGGCCCGGATCAGATCGGAGATCAGGTCGTCGCCGAGGTCGTCGCGCTTGCGGTGGATGAGCTCCCCGAGATAGGTGCGCATCTGCTTCACCGACCGGGCCACCCCGCCGCGCGGCCCGCCGCCGTGCCGGATCATCATGCCCGCCCAGTCGCGGAAGTCGTCCTGGTCCTCTCGCGGTACACCGAGCATCTCGCAGATGGCGTAGATGGGGAGCGGGAAGGCGAACTCGTGGATGAGGTCCGCCTCCCCCTTCTCACAGAACCGATCGATGAGGTGGTCGGTCAGCTCCTGCACCCTCGGCGTGAACTCGGCGACCCTGCGCGGGGTGAACGCCTTCGACACCAGCCGGCGCAGCCGGGTGTGGTCCGGCGGGTCGATGTTGAGGAGGTGGGTCATCAGCTCCGCCTTGCGCTCCCCCGGGATGCCTGTCCGGCCCTTGGCGTGCGCGGAGCCCTCGTGATGGGCCGGGTTCTTGCTGAGCCGCTGGTCGGCGAGGGCCTGGCGGGCGTCGGAGTACCGGGTGACGAGCCAGGCCTCGACCCCGCTGGGGAGCGTGGTGCGGTGCACGGGCGCGTGCTCGCGCAGCCAGGCGTACGCCGGGTACGGGTCGGTCGCGAACTCCCAGTCGAACAGGGTCGGCGGTGGGGCGGAGCCGTCCGCGGCGTCTGCGGATGCGCCCGCGGGTCCGTCCACGGACTGGTCGGCGGCGGGCTCTTCGGGAACTGCGGGGGTCTGCTCGTGCACCCGGAGACCGTATCCCGCCCTCCACCCGTCACCCCATATGGGTCGGTTGTCGCGGCTGTCCGTAGATCGGCTCTGGCTTGACCTCACGTTGCCCGGCGTTCCTACTTTCGGTTTTGTGGATGTGAGGATCTTGAAAAGCAGCTTCGCGGTGGTGGAGAGACGGGCCGAGCATGCGGTCAAGTTCTTCTACTCCCACCTCTTCTGGCACAACCCCGGAGTCCGTGATCTCTTCCCGGCCTCCTTCGAAGACATGGAGCGACAGCGGGACCGGCTCTTCGCCGCGCTCACCCATGTGATCGCCCACCTGGAGAACGAGACGCTCCTCCCCTATCTGCGCGACCTCGGCCGCGACCACCGCAAGTTCCTGGCGGGGCCCGAGCACTACGCGGCCGTGGGCACCAGCCTCATCGCCGCGCTCGCCGAGGCCTCCGGGTCCGCCTGGCACCCCCAGGCCGAAAAGGCCTGGTCAGAGGCGTATCAGGTGATCGCCGACGCGATGATGGCCGGCGCCGCCGCCAGCGACGATCCGCCCTGGTGGGACGCGGAAGTCGTACGCCACCTGCTGTACGGGGAGGACATCGGCGTCCTCACCCTCCGCCCGCACGCGCACTTCCCCCACCTCCCCGGCCAGTACGCGAGCGTGAGCAGCGACCGGGTGCCGACCACCTGGCGCACGTACTCCCTGGGGAACGCCCCGCGCGCCGACGGGACGCTCGACCTGCACGTCAGCCGGATCGAGGGCGGCCGCCTCAGCACCGCCCTGATCCGTGAGACGCAGCCCGGGGACGTGCTGCGGCTCGGCGCGGCCGGCGGACAGATGACCTTCCGCCGCGAGGACCGCCCGGTCAGCTTCATAGCCGCCGGCACCGGCTGGGCCCCGGTCCGCGCCATGCTGGAGGACCTGGCGGAACACCCTCCCGATCAGGACGTGCGGCTCTTCGTGGCCGCACGGGACGCCGCGCACCTCTACGACCGCCCGCTCATCGACGCGTACGCGGACTCCCTCGGCTGGCTGAGCGTCACCTACATCACCCCCGCCCCCGGCCAGCACCGCAACCAGGCCACCGACCGGCTCGCGACCGCGCTCAGCAACCGCGGGCTCTGGCCCGACCAGGACGTCTACCTGAGCGGTCCGCCGCAGTTCATCCGGGAGACCGCGTACCTCCTGGAGGAGCTCGGCGCGCGCCCCGACCGGATCTTCTACGACTCCGTACCTGCCAGTGGCAAGAGCCAGGACGACGGAAGCCGCCCGATGGGCTTCGGCGAGTGGTTCCTGAACCGCCCCGACCCGCACTGGCACAACCCGTCCGGCCGCGCGCCCAGAGAGTACTGACGTAGTCGCGGGACATCCCGCTGCCGAGGGTTACTCGCCGACGCCCTCGGCCGCACGGATCGCGTCCCGGTAGGTCCGGGCCACAGCGCGCAGCGCGGTCTCGGGGTCGGTCCCCGCCGCCTCGGCGCGCGCCGCCAGCTCCAGCAGTTCGTACCCGACGCCCTCTCCGCGGGGCAGTTCCACGGGCACCGCCCCCGCACGGGCGCGGCCCGCCAGCTTCGACGCGAGCGCGAGACCGGGCTGGCCGAGCGGGATCCCGTCGGTCACCGACTCCCGCTGCTTCTCCACCTGCTTGGTGCGCTGCCAGTGTGCGTGCACGTCCTCCGGGGTTTTCGCCGTGGCGTCGCCGAAGACGTGCGGGTGCCGGTGGATCAGCTTCTCGACGAGGGCCCCGGCCACGTCGTCGATGGAGAACGGCTCGTCCTCTTCACCGGGACCGCCCTCCTCCGCGATGCGCGCGTGGAAGACCACCTGGAGCAGGACGTCCCCGAGTTCCTCGCGCAGTTCCCCGCGGTCCCCGGCCTCGATGGCCTCGACCAGCTCGTAGGCCTCTTCGATGGCGTACTTCGCCAGTCCCTCGTGGGTCTGCTCCGAGGTCCAGGGGCATTCGCGCCGGACCCGGTCCATGACCTGGACGAGGTCGAGCAGGCGTGCGCCGGGCAGGTCGTACGAGCCCGGCAGCAGCTCCAGGTCCGGTACGGCGACCCGGCCGGAGCCGGCGAACCGGGCCAGGCCGTCGGTGAGCCGCCGGTCCCCCTCACCGCTGAGCAGGACGACGACGGTGTGCCCGCCGGCGCACTCCTCGATCAGCGCCTGGGCCTCGGGGGCCTCCAGGGCGACCTCGACGCCCGCCTCGCGCAGGTAGGGGAGCTGGACGTGTGCCGGGTCGGCGCACAGCACCCGGTCGGCGGTCTGCAGGGTCTGCCAGGCAGGCCAGGACAGCATGCCGGGGGCCACCCGGTGGCTCGTGGTCAGCAGCACGATGCGGCCGGTGGGCTCGGAGGACACGTCGTCAGTCACCCTCCGAACCTACCTCCCCCGGGAGGGGGCCTAGGCCGTCTCTTTCGGGTCGTGCCGGTCAGGCCCGCGTCGTCCGGTGCCGTGCCTCGCCGCGCTGCCGGGGCTCCCGCGTACTGGACGTACTCGGGTGCCCCGGCAGTGCGGCGAGGTGCGGTGCCGGGCGGCGCGGGCCAGGCAGGATCCGAAAGAGACGGCCTAGGCGCCGGTGGGGGGCTGTTCGGGCCGGGTGACCTGGGTGATCCACGGGGTGGAGTGCTCGCCGAGGGTGACCCGCTGGGGGTCCCAGACGCCGTAGCGCGGGTTGACCTCGATGCCGAGCGCGGCCGCGGCCTTCGCGGCGGGTTCGGCGAGCTTGCCCTCGCCGAACCTGGCGTTCAGCTTCTCGAAGAGCACCTGGTCCCGCACCCAGCGCTCGATCTGGTCGGGGGCGATGGCGGCCTTCTGCAGGATCGCCTCCTCGAAGGCGGCGGCCCCGCGGTTGCCCTCGTCGTAGGCCTTGCGGGCGTCCTGGAGCTCCTTGGGGGTGATGGTGATCCCGGCGTCCTTCGCCATCCGGTCGAGGATCCGGCTCTGCAGCATCGTGCTGAGCTTGACCCGGTCGAGCTGGGGGACGGCCGCGATGAGCTCGGCCGCGTGTTCGGAGCGGTTCTGTGCGGTGCGGACGTCGTTCACCTGGGCCTGGAGCGCGGAGGTGGTGATCCGTTCGCCGCCGATCACGGCCGCGGTGCCGGGGCGGGCTTCGCCCGAGCACGCGGACAGCAGAGGGGCCGCCAGGAGCAGGGCGGCGGAAACGGAGAGCGCTGTGCGACGGTGCAAAGGAGCCTCCAGGGCCGGGAGATTGTGCTTCGGTGCACAAGGGCCGTGCGGTGATCGATGTTATGCAGTCGAGGTGATCAGAGCCACTGGTTCGACCAACGATTCCGGGGGTGTTGGGGTTCGCGTCCACCGATGGCCACCCTTCGGCCCACCGGGAGTGCCAGGGTCGGCCCACCATGTCGACACCGCACCGCTCCCCGCGCCGCCCCGGTCTGCTCGGCTCGGCGCTCGCCGCCCTGGTCACGGTGGTGGCCGTGGGCGCCGGAGACGCCGTGGCGCGCGTCTTCCCGTACGGGCCCCGCCACCGCAGCATCAACGACCTCGGCAATCAGTTCGTGCCCTTCCACGCGCACCTGTGGGACCTGCTGCACGGACGCGCCGGGGGCGGGCTGCTGCTGAACTGGCAGTCCGGCTACGGCACCAGCTTCCTGCCCGATTTCGGGACCTACCTGACCAGCCCGTTCGCGGTCCTGGTCGGGCTGTTCCCGCGGCAGGACATCGACCTCGCGGTGTACGCGGTCACCGTGCTCAAGACGGCGGCCGCGGCGGCGGCGATGGCCTGGCTGCTGCGCACCCAGCGGCGCGGGCCGGTGTGGGCGGCGGGGCTGCTCGGGGCCTCGTACGCGCTGTGCGGCTGGTCGGTGATCGAGGCCTCCTACAACCCGATGTGGCTGGACGGTCTGATCGCCTTTCCGCTCCTGTGTCTGACGGGTGAGTGGGCGCTGCGCTCGCGCCGGCCGGCGGCGGCCGTCGTGGTGGTGGCGCTCTGCTGGACGGCGAACTTCTACACCGCCTACATGGCGACGCTGGGCGCGGTCCTGGTGCTGCTGGTCCGGCTGCTGCTCACCCGGGAGGGAGCGGGAGTACGGGTACGGGTCCTCGCGCGGGCGGCCCTGGCCACCGTCCTGGGCGTCGCCCTGTCGATGCCGGTGCTCCTGCCCCTCTTCCTCAGCTCGAAGCAGGCCTACCCGGGGTGGTTCAAGCCCTTCGTGCCGGTGGCGACCGAGGATCTGCTGGCCCGGCTGCTGCCCGCCACCTACTCCTTCTCCTCCCCCGCCCTGTTCGTCGGCACCGGGACCCTGCTGCTCGTGGCGGCCCTGCCCTTCCACCGGGCCGTGCCGGGGCGGGAGCGGCTGGTGTGGACGGGGCTCGTCCTGCTGGTGCTGCTGTCCTTCCAGTGGATGCCGGCGCACCTGGCCTGGCACCTCTTCGCGACGCCCAACGGCAGCCCGTACCGGCAGACCTTCGTGCTGGCCGGGATCGTGGTGATGGCCGCCTGGGCGGGGCTGTCGGCCGGCCCGCCCCGGCCGTGGGCGCTGGCGGGCGGTGCGGCGGTGCTGGCGGCCGTCCTGCTCGCGGCGAGCGGGAGCCCGCTCGCGACCCCGTGGGGACTCGCCCTCTTCGGCGGCGGCCTGGCCCTGGCGGGCGCCGCCTGGTGGGCGCTGCGCCACCGGCGCCTGGTGCTGCCGGCGGCGGCCGTGCTGGCGCTGGTCCTGCTGGCGCAGGCGGCGGCGACCACCGCCCACGGGGAGCGGGGCAAGCTGGCGAACCTGGACGACTACCCGGTGTGGGGGGCGGAGCACACCGCGCGGGCCGAGGCCCTGAAGGGCGCCGAGGGCTGGCCCGCGTACCGCACGGACGCCGGGCGGCCGGCGCTGACCGGCAACGACCCGATGCTGCTGGGCGGGGAGGGCGGCGCGTACTACAGCAGCCACACCCCGGACCTGTTCACGCGGACCATGGTGGCCCTCGGGGCGGGCTGGACCTCGCGCGGCCGCAACGTGCAGAGCCTCGACAATCCGGTGACGGACGCCGTGTTCTCGGTCGGCGCCCGGCTGCGGCCCGACGGAACGGTCGCGCGGGCCGAGGTCCCGCCGCTGGTCACCGTCCGCCCGCCGGGTGCGCAGCCGGCGTACGGGGCCTCGCCCTTCGCCAACCAGGAGCTCCTGCTGGGCGCGCGGGTGTACGAGGATCCGCTCTCCCCCGGGGTCTGCCGGGCGGGGACGGAGGCCTTCCTGTCGGCCCCGGAGTACAACGGGACGGCCCGCCTCGCGGACGGCCCGCCCTTCCGGCTGAACTCCAACCCGCCGCGCAACAGGGCCGCCCTGCAGCCCCTGGGCATCTCCCGCGGCCCGGCCTCGGCGCTGGTCTTCGAGCAGCAGGCTCCGGCGCACTGGCAGCTGTCCTGCCTGGACCGCTCCCTGCTGACCGAGGCCGTCGCCCGGCTGCGCGCCACCGCGGCGGTGTCCGTACGGGTCGGCTCCTCGGGCGTCCGCGCCGAGCTCCCGCCGGGCAGCACGGGCACGGCGGTGCTGTCCGCCCCCGCGATCGCGGGCTGGACCTGCAACGGCCGCCCGGCCGCGGGCCGGCTGGGCCTGGTCGCGGTCCCGCTGGACGGCCGCACCACCAACATCGTCTGCGCCTTCCGGCCCCCGGGTCTCGTCCCGGGGGCGGCGGTCGCGGGGGCGGCCCTGCTGGTCCTGGCGGTCCTGCTCGCGGCGGGCCGGCGGCGTCGGCGGACCTGACCTGACCCGGCCCGAGCGTCAGCGGACCTGACCCAGCCAGAGCAGGGTGCGGCGGACCTCCTCGGTGAAGGGGTGGTTCGGGCCGTGCAGGCGTTCCGCGTCGAAGAGAAGGCGGGCCAGGGTGTCGTGGGCCGCCGGGCGGTCGCCGAGGGAGAGCAGCAGGTGCGCTATGCGGCGGCGGACCTCCAGCGGGAGGCCCGGGTCCGGGTTCGCGTAGTGGTTCTCGAAGAGCGGCAGCAGCGCGCGGTACTCGGCGAGGGCGGCCGCCGGTTCACCGAGCTGTTCCAGGCACTGGGCCGCGTCGTAGCGGAAGCGCAGGGACTGCGGGTCGCCGGCCGGGAACTCCTCCGCGAGCCGGCGCAGTTCGGGCAGGGCCCGGCGGTACTGGCCGTCGTCCATCAGCGTGGCCGCGTACTGCTTGCGCAGGGAGCGGACCACCGGCGAATGCGCGCCGTGCTGCTCGGCCGCCGCCGGGAGGATGCCGCCGAGGATGTCCACGGCCTGGGTGAGCAGGCCCTGGTCGAGGAGCTTCTTGGCCTCCTCCACGGCCGCCGGGACGTCCGGCCTCGGCGGCGGGGGCGGGGTCGCGGGCCGGGGCGGGATCACGGTGGCGCGGTCGGGCCAGGGGGCCTGCGGGCGCAGGAAGGGGCGGGTCGGGTCGAGGGGCCCGGTGGGGGCGCCCGAGCCGTGGTGGGGCAGCAGCGGCGCGAGGGCCGCGTACACCGCCTGCGCGGAGGCGGGCCGGTCCTGCGGGTCCTTGGCCAGCAGCTTCAGGAGTACGGCTTCCAGCTGCTGCGGGACCTCGGGGCGCAACTGGCGCACCGGGAGCGGGGGTTCGTACAGGTGCCGGTGGAGCACCCCGAGCGCCGTGGAACCGGCGAAGGGGACGTTGCCGGACAGCAGCTCGTACAGGACCACGCCGAGCGCGTAGAGGTCGGTGTGCGGGCCGACGGCCCCGCCCATGGCCTGTTCGGGGGCCATGTACGCGGGGCTGCCGATCGGCGAACCGGTGCTGGTGAGGCGGGTGGTGTCGGTGTCCATCACGGAGGCGACACCGAGGTCGAGGACCAGCACGGTCCCGTCGGGCCGGACCATGACGTTGCGCGGCTTCAGGTCCCGGTGCACGATCGGCACCGCGTGCACGGCCGACAGCACCGAGCACAGCTGCGCGATCACCGAGACCGCCCACGGCCACGGATAGGGGTCGTGCTCGGCGAGGTGGTCGGCGAGGTCGGCGCCCTCCACGTACTGCATGACGAGGTACAGCTCGTCCCCGTCGCTGCCCGCGTCGTGCACGGTGACCAGCCCGGGGTGGTCTACCTGAGCCGTGACCCGGCACTCGCGCACGAAGCGGCGGCGCAGCTCCTCGGCCACGGAGCCGGGGCCGGCCACCTTGTCGGGGCGCAGCAGTTTGACCGCGACGCGGCGGTCCAGGCGCCGGTCGTACGCCGTCCACACCTGGCCCATGCCGCCCTGGCCCAGGATGGTGGCGAGCTGGTAGCGGTCCCCGATGAGCCGGTCCGTCACGGGCGGGGGTCCTCGCCCTGGGGCGGCTGCTGGCGGCGCAGGAGCTCGCTGAGCTCGTCGAGTTCGGCGCGGACCTGCCCGATGCGCGGGGGCGGCGTCGGGGCGGGCGCGGGCTCGGGGGCCTGCTGCGGCGCGGGCTGCTGGGGCTGGGGGTGCTGGTGCTGGTGCTGGTGCTGGTGCGGCTGCTGGTGCTGCTGCGGCCCGGTCTGGGCCACCGGCGGGTATCCGTAGGCGGGCCCGGTCTGCTGCTGGGGCGGTACGTAGGGGGAGGCGGGCGGCGGGTACCAGCCGGCCGCGGCGGGCCCGGCCTTGAGCGCCTCGAAGTGCCGGATCTCGGCGACGAGGTAGTAGATGCACACCGCGAGGCCGTTCAGGAGCGTGCCGAAGGCCCCCGTGTTGCCCTGCCAGCCGCTGGCGTCCGGGGTCGGGTCCTCACCGATCAGCGCCAGGAACACGACCTCGGCCACGCCGGAGGCCGCGAGCAGCCACCAGTCCCGGGGTTTGCGGGTGACCAGCGCGAGCCGCAGCATCGTCCCCCAGGCGAGGAACCCGCAGCTCAGGATCGGCAGCAGCGCGAACAGCACGCGCAGCGCCACCACGCCCCCGGTGCTGGGCTGGTGACCGTGGGGCGGCGGGGTGCCGGGGCCGTGCATCGCTGCTCCTGACGGGCCGTGCAGAGGAAGGGCGGAGGATTCCGGGTCTGAGGGTATACAGCCTTCCCGGCCGGGAGTGAGGGGATGCGCTCAACCGTTGTACGGTCGCAGCCCGGCCGGGCGCCGCATGCTCAATCGGGCCGGACCGTGCCGTCCGACAGTCCGTCGTACAGCCCTTGTACGAGCTGCTCCCCGAGCCGGGCGGCCAGCCTCAGGGCGTCCTCGAACTCGGCCAGCGCCCGGAACCGCGCACCGTAGACCTCCTGCTCGGTCCGTGGCAGCCGGGGCAGTTCGAGGCGGCGCACGTCGAGCCGGGTCGTGGTGGAGGCGTGGCTGCTGGCGCGGCGGTTGTTGGCGGTGGCGCGCAGGAACCCGGCCAGGAACCAGGGGTCCAGCGCGGCCGGATCGGGCCGCAGCAGCTGCAGGCCCCGGCCGAGCGCCGCCCCGGCGGTGGCCGCGTCGACCACGCGGGCCACCCCGGCGCCTCCGGTGAGGGGGACGACCACGTCACCCGGTGCGGTCAGCAGGGGCTGCTCCGCGGCGGCGGCCAGGGTGCCGGAGGGCCCGGTGCCGGCGCTCACGTCGTACTCGGTCAGGACGGGGGCCCGGCCCGCTCCGCTGCCCGTGCCCGTGTACAGGAGCAGGGCTCCGGCGCGGGCGAGTTCGCCGACGGTGGTCAGCGGCAGCCGGGCGGGCGCGGCGGCGGGCCGGTCCTTCGCGTCGGCGGGCGGGGCGGGCGGGGTGAGCCGGGCCGCGCGGGTCAGCGTCGAGTCCAGCCGGTCCCGTACGGCGGTCAGCTCGGCCAGGCCGCCGCCCGCGGCGGGCGGCGGCAGGTGGCGGGCCGGGGTCAGGTCCACATCGTCGTCGAGCAGGTCCACGACGGGCACCACGCGGCGCACGCCCGGGACGTCCGGGGCCGGGCCGCCGCGCTCGTACGCCGTCCAGGCCTCCTCCACCGCGCTGTGCACGGCGGCCCAGCCGGCCCGCCCCGGGCCCGGCCCGGGCCCGTCGGCGAGTGCGGCGGTGTCCACGAGGAGCAGCCCCGCGGGGGGCGCCGCCTGCGGGGCGGGCCTGCGCAGCACCCACAGGTGCAGCGGGATCCCGTACGGGGGCGCGGCGCCGGCCGGGAGGGCGACGACGGCCCGCAGCGCGCCCCGGCGCAGCAGGTCGGCCCGGATCCGGCGGCCGGAGCGGCGGGCTGCGGCGGCGGGCGGCATGAGCAGGACGGCGGTGCCTCCCTCGCGCAGGTGGGCCAGGGCGTGCTGGACCCAGGCGAGTTCGGATTCCGCGCGGGCGGGCAGTCCGTACTCCCAGCGCGGGTCGTAGGCCAGCTCTTCGTGGCCCCAGTTGCGTTCGTTGAACGGCGGGTGGCAGAGCACGGCGTCGACCGGTTCGGCGGCGGGCCGCGCGAAGGCGTCGGCGCGCAGGCTGTCGGCGGCGGCGGCGCGGACCGGGGCGTCCGACTGCAGGGCGAGGCGCAGGGCGGCGAGGGAGGCGAGCTCGGGCGAACTGTCCTGCGCGTAGCGGGTGGTGGCCCCGGGGACGGCCCGCAGCAGGGTGCCGGTGCCGCAGGCCGGGTCCAGGACGGTGAAGGGCGCGGCGCCGGCCGCTCCGGTGGAGCCGGTGCCCGCGCCGGAGTGGGGGCGGGCCAGGGCGGCCATGAGGAGGGCGAGGCCGTCCGGAGTGAGCGTGTACTGGCGGGGGTTGGCTTCGAGGTGGCGGCCGAGCAGGAACTCGAAGGCTCCCCTGGTGCCGAGTTCGGCGGCGAGCTCGGCCGCGGCCCGCAGGAAGGGCACCGAGGCGGACGGCAGCGGGGCGGTGGCTCCGAGCGGGTGCGCGGGCCCGAACCGCAGGGCGAGCACCCGGTCGAGGGCGGGCGCCAGCAGGGTGGCCATCCGCTCGTCGGAGACGGCCGCGGCCTCCAGCCACTCCCTGGGCCGGTCGCGTACGAGGAGCAGCGCGCTCCCGGCTTTGACGAGCGCGGCCACGGAGCCGCCGGGGTGGGCGGTCACGTACTGCCAGACGCGCTCGCGCAGCGGGACTTCGGCGAGTTTTCCCTGGGCCCGGAGCCAGTCGGTGACCTGCGCGAGCGCGAAGGAGGGGCTGGTCTCGGTGCCGCCGACGGGGCGGGGGAAGTCGGCGTGGCGGCGGCGCCAGTTGCTCACGGCGGCGCGGCCGACTCCGGCGAGGCGGGCGATCTCCGCGGCGGTCACCTCGGGGGCGGCTTCAGCAGTGGCTTCGGGGGCCACTTCGGGGGCGGCCTCAGGGGTGGCGACTTCGGGTGATTCGCGGGCTTCGGGGGCGGTAGGGGCGGTGGGGGTGGCTGGGGCCTCGGTGGGGGGCTTCTGCTCCGGCATGTGCGCGAGCATACCGCTGCAAAGAGGAGAGACCCATTCACAGCGTGAATTTAACAATCCCTCAAAAACTCGTTGACTCGGTTCACAGGCTCTGCTGTGATGATCGCACCGAACAGATCGTCAGATCAGGCAGGAGCCTCACGCATGTCCCAGACCACACGCACCAGTTGGATCGCCCGCACCGCCCGCACGAAGCTCCTGACGGGCTGCGGCGCGGCCATCGCCCTCGTGACGCTCAGCGCGTGCAGCGGCGCGGACACCACCGCCGACAAGGGCGCCGACGCGGCCGCCTCGAAGCCGGCGGCGGCGAGCAGCGCCCCGGCCCCCGACGCGGGCAAGGCCAAGTCGGCCATCAAGGGCAGCGGCACCTTCCAGGTCGGCTCCGACGTCCAGCCGGGCCTCTACAAGTCGACGGGCAACAAGGCCGACGACAACTGCTACTGGGAGCGCGCCAAGGACTCCAAGGGCGAGGCGGAGTCGCTCATCGACAACGCCAACGTCGTGGGCTCCTCGTACGTGGCCATCGCCGCCACCGACAAGATCTTCAAGAGCGAGGGCTGCAAGGGCTGGGAGCTCGTGGACCCGAAGGCCACGGGCACCCCGAAGGCCGAGATGTCCGGCAAGGCCGGCACGCTCAAGGTCGGCGTCGACATCGCCCCGGGCACCTACAAGTCCGCGGGCTCCACCGAGGACGGCACCGGCTGCTACTGGGAGCGCACCAAGGACGCGTCCGGCAGCGTCGACACGATCATCGCGAACGAGAACCCCGAGGGCCAGGCCGTCGTGACGATCGAGGCCGGCGACGGCTTCTTCACGACCGTCGACTGCCAGGACTGGAAGAAGGCCTGATCACAGGCCTGATGCAGGGGGTGGTCCGGGCCCGACCCACAGGGTGGCTCAGGACCTGATGCAGGGGGGTGCTCCGGGCCGGACCCACAGGGCGGCCCGGAACACGATCCGGGGGTGGATCAGCGGAGCCGTTCCGGCGGGCGGGTGGGGTTGCCCCCGGTCGGCAGGCGCTCCCCGGGGCAGCCGGTCAGTACGCGCTTCATCGCGTCGCGCTCACCGGCCGTGACCCACAGACCGTACTTCTGCTTGACCGCGATCTGGGCCGCGACGTAGCGGCAGCGGTACCCGCGATCGGGCGGGAGCCAGGTGGCCGCATCGCCGTCCCCCTTCTTGCGGTTGGCCGCGGCGTCGACCGCCAGCAGGTTCAGCGGATCGTTGGCGAAGGCGATCCGCTTTCCCTTGTCCCAGCCGCCGGCCCCCTTCTGCCAGGCGTCGGAGAGGGCCACGACGTGGTCGATGTCCACGCCGGTGCGGCCCCGTTCGTGCGTGATGCGGGCCCCGGTGTAGGGGTCCTTCTCCAGCACCCCGGTCAGCACCTTGCAGCCGTCCTTGAAGGTGGTCCGGGCGAGGTCCCGCTTGAGGATGTCCTCGCGGGTCCCGCAGCCGCTGCCGTCCGTGTCCAGCCAGCCCTTGCCGAACTGCTCGCGCGCGTACCCCGTCTTCGGCGCCCGCCCCTTGACCGCGAGCCCGTCCACCGAGGCCAGGGCCACCGGGCCGTTGGCCGGGCCGGGGGCGTTCGCACCCGCACCGGCGCCGGGCCCGGGGAGCACCGTACAGCCGGAGAGCGCGACGGCCGAGGCGAGCAGCAGGGTGGGAAACAGCAGGTGGGGACGCATAGGACAAGATCATAAACTCTGTCCCTTTACGGGACGTTCCGACTCTCCAGCGAGCGAACCACCCCAAACGGGCGTAGCGTCGCAAACGGGATTACGGAAGGAGCCGGAGCATGGGGATTTTCGACAGGTTCAAGGACAAGGGCAAGGACATCTCGGACAACCTCGAACAAGAGGTCAACGAGAAGACCGGCAACAAGTACGCCGACCAAGTCGACAAGGCACAGCAGCAGATGGAAGAGAAGCTCGGCATCGACGACGACCCGAACAAGTAACCCCAGCGGGAACGCGAACGGCCGCGACCGGGGACCGGAAGGTCCCCGCCGCGGCCGTCGCCGTGTCCGGGCGTCAGTACCCGCCCACCGCGCCTACGAGCCGAGGATCGTGGCGAGGAACTCCCCGGTCCAGCCCAGCAGTTCCCGTCCGACCAGCGGCTTCCCGCCCACCCGGGCGGTCTTCGGCCGCGGCACCAGCACCTGCGAGGCGGCCGGCTTGATCACCGAGCCCGGGTATAGCCGCTTCAGCCGCAGCTCCTGCGATTCGCGCAACTCCACCGGCCCGAAGCGGATGTTGGGACCCTGGAGGGTGATGTCGCCGACCCCGCAGGCGCGGGCGAGCATCCGCAGTCCGGCCACCAGCAGCAGGTTCTCCACCGGCTCCGGCAGCTTTCCGTAGCGGTCGGTGAGCTCCTCGCGGACCGCCTTGACGTCCTCCTCGGAGTTGGCCGCCGCGATGGACCGGTACGCCTGGAGGCGCAGCCGCTCGCCCGGCGCGTAGTCGTGCGGAACGTGCGCGTCGACCGGCAGCTCGATCTTGACCTCCAGCGGCGGCTCCTCCTCGACCCCTCCGTCCACGGCCGACCGGTAGTCGGCCACGGCCTCGCCGACCATCCGGATGTAGAGGTCGAAGCCGACGCCCGCGATGTGGCCGGACTGCTCGCCGCCGAGCAGGTTGCCCGCGCCGCGGATCTCCAGGTCCTTCATGGCCACGTACATGCCCGCGCCCATCTCGGTGTGCTGGGCGATCGTCGCGAGCCGCTCGTGCGCGGTCTCGGTCAGCGGCTTCTCCGGCGGGTACAGGAAGTACGCGTACCCGCGCTCGCGGCCACGGCCCACGCGGCCGCGCAGCTGGTGGAGCTGGGAGAGGCCGAAGTTGTCGCCGCGCTCGACGATGAGGGTGTTGGCGTTGGAGATGTCGATGCCCGACTCGACGATCGTCGTGGAGACGAGGACGTCGAACTTCTTCTCCCAGAAGTCCACCACGACCTGTTCCAGGGCCTGTTCCGACATCTGGCCGTGCGCCGTGGCGATGCGCGCCTCGGGCACGATCTCGCGGAGCTTGGCGGCCGCCCGGTCGATGGACTCGACCCGGTTGTGGATGTAGAAGCACTGGCCCTCGCGGAGCAGTTCGCGGCGGATCGCGGCGCCGATCTGCTTCTCCTCGTAGGGGCCGACGAAGGTCAGGACCGGGTGGCGCTCCTCGGGCGGGGTGGTGATCGTGGACATCTCGCGGATGCCGGTCACCGCCATCTCCAGGGTGCGCGGGATGGGGGTCGCGGACATCGTGAGCACGTCGACGTTGGCGCGCAGCTTCTTGAGCTGCTCCTTGTGCTCGACGCCGAACCGCTGCTCCTCGTCGACGATGACCAGGCCCAGGTCCTTGAACTTGGTCTCCTGCGAGAACAGCCGGTGCGTGCCGATGACGATGTCGACGGACCCCTCGCGCAGGCCCTCCAGCGTCGCCTTGGACTCGGTGTCGCTCTGGAAGCGCGACAGCGCCTTCACCTTGACCGGGAACTGCGCGTACCGCTCGGAGAAGGTGCCGAAGTGCTGCTGCACCAGCAGCGTGGTCGGGACGAGGACGGCGACCTGCTTGCCGTCCTGGACCGCCTTGAAGGCCGCGCGCACCGCGATCTCGGTCTTGCCGTAGCCGACGTCGCCACAGATCAGGCGGTCCATGGGGACCGACTTCTCCATGTCCTCCTTGACCTCGGCGATGGTGGTGAGCTGGTCGGGGGTCTCCGCGTACGGGAAGGCGTCCTCCAGCTCGCGCTGCCAGGGGGTGTCCGGGCCGAAGGTGTGGCCGGGGGCCGCCATGCGGGCGCTGTAGAGCTTGATCAGGTCGGCGGCGATCTCCTTGACCGCCTTCTTCGCGCGCGCCTTGGTCTTGGTCCAGTCGGCGCCGCCGAGCCGGTGCAGGGTCGGGGCCTCGCCGCCGACGTACTTGGTGACCTGCTCCAGCTGGTCGGTGGGGATGTAGAGGCGGTCGCCGGGCTGGCCGCGCTTGGCCGGCGCGTACTCGACGAGCAGGTACTCGCGGGTGGCGCCCTGCACGGTGCGCTGCACCATCTCGATGTAGCGACCGACGCCGTGCTGCTCGTGGACGATGTAGTCGCCGACCTCCAGGGTGAGGGGGTCGATCGTCTTGCGGCGCCGGGTCGGCATCCGGCCGAGGTCCTTGGTGGCGGTGCGCTGGCCGGTCAGGTCGGTCTCGGTGAGGACGGCGAGCTTGAGGACCGGGTCCACGAAGCCGTTGTCGAGGGAGCCGCACGAGACGTGGACCAGCGAGGGCTCCAGGGCGGTGACGTCCGCCTCCAGGCGGGCCGCGATGCCCTCGCCGCCGAGCACCTCGACGGTACGGGCGGCCGGGCCGTGGCCCTCGGTCAGGAAGACGGTGCGCCAGCCGTCGGCGATCCAGGCCTTGGTGTCGGCGAGCGCCCGGGCGGTGTCGCCGCGGTAGGCCTCGGGGGCGTGCATGCCGAGGGTGAGCGTGTCGCCGTGGACCGCTGCGTCCTCGTCCGCCGCGAACGGGGACACCGACCACCACATCATGCCGAGCTCGCGCGCGTGTTCCCGTACGTCGGCGATCCCGCGGAGGGAGGCCGCGCCCACGTCGATGGGGGCCTCGCCACCGCCGGCGGTGGCGGCCCAGGAGGCCATCAGGAACTCCTGCGAGGTCGCCACCAGGTCCGAGGCCCGCGTCCTAACCCGCTCCGGGTCGCACACGACGGCCATCGACCCGGCGGGCAGTACGTCGATCAGCAGCTCCATGTCGTCGACCAGGACCGGGGCGAGGGACTCCATGCCCTCGACGGCGATCCCTTCGGCGATCTTGTGGAGCAGTTCTCCGAGCTCGGGGTGGAGCTCGGCGAGGGCCGCGGCGCGTTCGCGCACCTGGTCGGTGAGGAGCAGTTCCCGGCAGGGCGGGGCCCACAGGCCGTGCTCGGCGATTTCCAGGGAGCGCTGGTCGGCGACCTTGAAGTAACGGATCTCCTCGACCTCGTCGCCCCAGAACTCCACGCGCAGCGGGTGTTCCTCGGTGGGCGGGAACACGTCGAGGATCCCGCCGCGCACCGCGAACTCGCCGCGCTTCTCGACGAGCTCCACGCGGGCGTACGCGGCTGCGGCGAGTGCCTGCGTCACCGCCCCGAGGTCCACGCTCTCGCCCTGGCGCAGGCTCACCGGTTCCAGGTCCCCGAGCCCCTTGACCTGCGGCTGGAGCACGGAGCGGATCGGGGCGACGACCACGGAGACCGGTCCGGCGGCGGGGTCGTCCTTGCTCGGATGCGCGAGCCGGCGCAGTACGGCGATCCGGCGGCCCACGGTGTCGCTGCGCGGGCTCAGCCGTTCGTGCGGCAGCGTCTCCCAGGACGGGTAGTCCACCACCTCGTCCGGGGGCAGCAGCGAACGCAGGGCGGCGGCGAGGTCCTCGGCCTCCCGTCCGGTGGCGGTGACCGCGAGCACGGTCCGCTCGGTACGGGCGGCCAGCGCGGCGATGGCGAAGGGCCGTGCGGCAGCCGGGCCGACGAGGTCCACGTGCATGCGGTTGCCGTCCCCGGCCGCGGTGACCGCCTCGGCGAGTGCGGGGTCCCGGGTGACGGCGTCGAGCAGTCCGTGCAGGCTCATGAAGGCGGCTTTCCATCCGATGAGGTGCGGCGCGTCCCCGCGAGGCGGCAACGCGAAGGACCCGACACGTCGAACGGGCCGGGGGTTCCCACCCTACGACGCGGGTCCGACACCCGCGCGTGGGATTCGGGTCCCCGTGGGGGTGACGGAGCTGGCGCGGACTGGGCCGATCCGATTACGCTTAGCCCGGCACTTAGTCCACTCCTGCCCTCATGCCCTGGAGTACGCGATGGAAGCGGCCCGGCAGTACAACGTCCACGAGGCGAAGACCAACTTCTCCAAGATCCTGGAGACCGTCGCCACCGGCGAAGAAGTCATCATCAGCAAGGCCGGCGAGCCGGTCGCAAAGGTGATCCCGCTCGCGGGGAAGGTCATGCGGACCGATTACGGATCGCTGCGCGGCCTGGTCGAGATCGCCGACGACTTCGACGAGCTCCCCGACGGGTTCGCCGAGGCCTTCGGGGCCGACGCATGAGCATTCTGCTCGACACGCACGTCGTCCTGTGGTGGCTGGGCGGTGAGCTGTCCGAAGAAACACGGGATCTCCTGGCCCAGGAGCGGTACGTCTACATGAGCGCCGTGACCCCGTGGGAAATCTCCGTGAAGCAGGCCACGGGAAAGCTGAACAGTCCGGAAGACCTGGCGGTGCGCGCTCGGGACACGCAGTTCCTACCCCTGCCGATCACCGCGGAGCACGGCGTCCGGGCGGGGCGGCTGCCCGCCCATCACAAGGACCCCTTCGACCGGATACTGATCGCCCAGGCCCAGACGGAGGGACTCACCCTCGTCACCCGGGACAAGCACATCCCGCTCTACGACGTGCCCGTCATGAGCGTGTGAACGACCCCGGCCCCGCCCCACCCGAAGGGGTGAGGCGGGGCCGGGTTCTTCCCCCGTACGACCGGCCGGCGACTACTCGCTGGCGATCGCGTTCAGTACGTTCATCCGGCCCGCCCGGAAGGCGGGGACCAGGGCGGCCAGCAGGCCGACCAGGGCGGATCCGGCGAACACGCCGAGGATGGTGGGCCACGGGATCTCGAGGATCTTCATGCCCTCCAGTGCGAGGAGCTGGTGGGCGGTGGCGCCCCAGCCCATGCCCAGACCGAGGCCCAGCAGGGCGCCGAAGAGGGCGATGACCACGGACTCCAGGCGGATCATGCGGCGGAGCTGGCGGCGGGAGAGGCCGATGGCGCGCATCAGGCCGATCTCGCGGGTCCGCTCGACCACCGAGAGGGCCAGGGTGTTCACCACGCCCAGGACCGCGACGATGATCGCGAGGGCGAGGAGGGCGTAGACCACGTTCAGGAGCTGGCCGACCTGGTCCTTCAGCGCCTGCTTGTAGTCCGTCTGGTTGAGCACCTGGTACTGCGGGTACTCGGCCAGCGTCGACTTGACCGCCGCGTAGGCGGCGTCGTCCTGGCCGTCCTTCGCGGTGGCCAGCACCATGAAGGGCCGGGGCATCTTGTCGGCCGGCAGGTTCGCCTCGGCGACTGCGGTGCTGACGTACTTCATGCCCTTGTCGAGGTTGCCCTCGTCGCTGGTGATCGCCGCGACCTTGAGCTTGACGGTCTTGCCGCCGGTGAAGGCGACCGTCAGCTCGTCACCGAGCTTGACCTGGTGCTTGGTGGCGTATTCGGAGCCCACCGACATCGAGCCCGGCTTGTACGCGTCCGCGTGCTGGCCGGCGGTGGTCTTGCGGCGGACGTCCTGGGCGTACGTGGGGTCCTGGACCCCGATCCCGTCCTTCTCGGTGGTGCCGTCGGGAGCCGTGATCTTGGCGTCGATCTCCCGGTAGGCGGTGACGTGTGCCAGGCCCTGGGTCTTCCGCAGCGCTTCCTCGGCCTGCGGTACGACCGGCTGCCCGGTCTGGGACTGGACGATGAAGTCCGCGCCGACCGACTTGTCGAGCTCGTCGGTGGCCGAGGCCACCATCGAGGAGCCGACCACCGACAGGCAGGCGACCAGCGCGAGGCCGATCATCAGCGCGGCGGCGGTGGCACCGGTGCGGCGCGGGTTGCGCAGCGCGTTGCGCTCGGCGAGGCGGCCTATGGAGCCGAAGGGCCGCAGCACCGGCGCGGACAGGGCCCGGACCACGACGCTCGCGAGGAGCGGGCCGATCACGATGAACCCGATGAGGGTGAACAGCACGCCCAGACCCAGCCACTGGGCTCCGGTCCCGGCGGCGTCCGCGGTACCGGCGAGGTACAGGGCCGCGGCGCCGATGCCGGTGAGGCCCAGGCCCAGGGCGGCACGGATCCGGCCCGCCTTCTTGTCGCCGGGGGTGCCGGACTCGCGCAGGGCGGCCATCGGGGAGACCTTGCCGGCCCGGCGGGCCGGTATGAAGGCGGAGATGACGGTGACGACGACGCCGAGGACGATGCCGATGACCGGGGTGGTCCAGGCGATGGTCAGGTCCTCGGTGGACAGGCTCATCCCGAGCTGGCTCATGAGCTGCATCAGGCCGACGGCCAGTCCGATGCCGGCGGCGACGCCGAGGATCGAGCCGACCACGCCGAGCAGCAGTGCCTCGATGACCACCGACTTGAGGACCTGGCCGCTGTCGGCGCCGATGGCCCGCATCAGGCCGATCTCCCGGGTGCGCTGGGCGACCAGCATCGAGAAGGTGTTGAAGATCAGGAAGATCCCGACGAGGAAGGCGATCGCGGCGAAGCCGAGCATCACCCACTTCATGATGTCGAGGAAGTCCATGTTCTTCTTGTTGGCGTCCGCGGCTTCCTTCGCGGTCTGCAGCTTGTAGGTGTCGGCGCCGAGGGCGGAAGCGACGTTCTGCTTGAGCTGGGCGTCGCTCACCCCGTCCTTGGCGGTGACGTTCACGTGGGTGAAGGCGTCCGGGGCGCCGAGCAGCTTCTGCTGCGAAGTGGCGGTGTCGAAGTAGACGACGGTCGCGCCCGGGTTGGTCACGGTGAAGGCGGCGATGCCGGTGATCTTGGAGCGGATGTCGCCGGTGACGGTGATGGTGCGGATGTCGTCACCGAGCTTGAGGTGGTGCTTCTTCGCCGTGTCGCTGTCGATCATCACATCGGTGGGGCCGCGCGGGGCCTGCCCCTCGATGATCTTCATCGACTTCAGCTCGTTCTCGGTCCAGTTGCCCGCGAAGGTCGGGGCTCCGGTGGTCGAGCCGAGGTTCTCGTTCTTGGAGTTGACGACGGTGACCGCCATCGAGGCGACACCGCCCTCGGCGGACTTCACGCCCTCGGCCTTCTTCACCTGCTCGACGACCGAGCCGGCCAGCGCCTGCGGCTTGCCGGTGTCGGGGGTCTCCCCGGTGTCCTCGGCCTCCTTCGGCGTGACCGTGACATTGGAGTTGGTGACGGCGAACAGCTTGTCGAAGGTGGTGTTCATGGTGTCCGTGAACACCAGCGTCCCGCAGACGAAGGCGACGGAGAGCAGGACGGCCACGGCGGAGAGCGCCATGCGTCCCTTGTGCGCGAAGAAGTTGCGCCGCGCGGTCTTCATGACGGTCATGACGTCCGCCCACGGGCGTCGAAGTCCTTCATGCGGTCCAGGACCTGGTCGGCGGTGGGCGTGTACATCTCGTCCACGATCCGGCCGTCCGCGAGGAAGATGACGCGGTCCGCGTAGGAGGCGGCGACCGGGTCGTGGGTGACCATGACGATGGTCTGGCCCAGCTCGTTCACCGAACGGCGCAGGAAGCCGAGCACCTCCGCGCCGGCCCGGGAGTCGAGGTTTCCGGTGGGCTCGTCGCCGAAGATGATCTGGGGCCGGGAGGCCAGGGCGCGGGCGACCGCCACGCGCTGCTGCTGGCCGCCGGAGAGCTCGGTCGGGCGGTGCTTGAGGCGGCCCGCCAGACCCACGGTCTCCACGACCCGGTTCAGCCACTCCGCGTCGGCCTTGCGGCCGGCGATGTCCATGGGGAGCGTGATGTTCTCCAGGGCGTTGAGCGTCGGCAGCAGGTTGAAGGCCTGGAAGATGAAGCCGATCCGGTCGCGGCGGAGCTGCGTGAGCTTCTTGTCCTTCAGGCCGGTGATCTCGGTGTCGTCCAGGAAGATCTGGCCGCTCGTGACCGTGTCCAGACCGGCCAGGCAGTGCATGAGCGTGGACTTGCCGGAGCCCGAGGGCCCCATGATCGCGGTGAACTGGCCGCGGTGGATGTCCACGTCCACCGCGTCGAGGGCGACGACCCGCGTCTCGCCGGAGCCGTAGGCCTTGACGACCTTCCGTGCCCGCGCCGCGACGGCCTCATGCCCTCCAGTACCCCCGTGCCTGGTTTCGGTCATAGCCGTTGTCACGGTGTTTCCCCTCGTTCTTGCTGCGTCTGGTCGTCGGTCCGTGCGCTGTGATGCGCTTCATTCGAAGTCTGTCGGGAGGGGTGCCGCGGCGCGCTGGTGCCAATCGCCGTATCCATAGGGGTGCTAGCCCTACCCCCCGGACTCCCGCCCTGTAGTAACCAGTTAAGGACGCCCGCGGCCTTTCCTCCTCCTCCCCCGGGACGAAGCGTCCCTGGACCCTTATGAGGACCAACCCCTAGGGGATCTCGCCCGTTGGGACGAGGCCCCCTCGGGGGATACCACCCCGTAATGCCGCAGTGAGATGGTGTCCGCGCAGGTAAGCACGGGGTGAAGGGTTTTTCATGGGCTCAGGGGAGAGCACGGGCGCGAGTACCGACGACAGTGCCGGTGGCATACCCGAGGACGACCGGGGCAGATCCGGAGGCCAAGCCTCCGCCAAGGCGGCTTCCCCGCCCGGGCGGCCCCGCAAGGCCGTCGTCGCCGCCCTGATGCTGACCATGGGCCTCGTCGCCCTCGACGGCGCCATCGTCGCCACCGCCGTCCCGCAGATCGTCGGCGACCTCGGCGGCTTCGCCGTCTTCTCCTGGATCTTCTCCGGCTACATCCTGGCCGGAACGGTCACCCTGCCCGTCTACGGCAAGCTCTCCGACACCTACGGCCGCAAGCCCGTCCTGCTCCTGGGCATCAGCCTCTTCCTGATCGGCTCCCTGCTGTGCGCGGCCGCCTGGAACATGGCCGCCCTCATCGCCTTCCGGATCCTCCAGGGCCTGGGCGGCGGCGCCCTGCAGGGCACCGTGCAGACCCTGGCCGCCGATCTGTACCCGCTCAAGGACCGGCCGCGCATCCAGTCCCGGATGTCCGTGGTCTGGGCCGGATCGGCGCTGGCCGGCCCCGCGCTCGGCGGGCTGATCGCCACGTACACCGACTGGCGCTGGATCTTCCTGCTCAACCTGCCGCTGGCCGCCGCCGCGCTGTGGATCATCAGCCGCCACCTGGTCGAGCCCACCCGGCCCCCCGGCCGCACCGGCCCCGTCGACTGGCCGGGAGCCGTGGCCGTCTTCGCCTGCGGGGGGCTGCTGCTCTTCGCGCTGGTCCAGGGCGGGGTCGCCTGGCCCTGGCTGTCGGCGCCCTCGCTGGTCCTGTTCGGAGCCGCCGCGGCACTGGGCGTGCTCGTCGTCTGGATCGAACGCCGGGCCGAACAGCCCATCCTGCCCGGCTGGGTGTGGCGCCGGCGCACCATCGCCGCCGTCAACCTGGCCATGGGCGGGCTCGGCCTGCTGATGGTCGCCCCGATGCTGTTCATGCCGACGTACGCGCAGTCCGTCCTGGGCCTCGGCCCCACCGGCGCCGGCCTGGTCGCCTCCGCGATGACCCTGAGCTGGCCGATCAGCGCCGCCCTCGCGCAGCACGTCTACCGGCGCATCGGCTTCCGCAACACCGCCGCCACCGGGGTCGGGCTGGCCGCCCTGGTCCTCGGCTCCTTCGCCGTGCTCCCCTACCCCGCCCCGGCCTGGCAGCCGGTGCTGATCATGCTGCTGCTGGGCGCGGCCCTCGGCCTCTTCCAGCTCCCGCTGATCGTGGGGGTCCAGTCCACGGTGGGCTGGGAGGAGCGCGGAACCACGACGGCCTCCGTGCTGTTCTGCCGCAACGTCGGGCAGAGCGTCGGAGCGGCGCTGCTGGGGGCCGTCGCCAACGCCACCATCGCCTCCCGGCTGTCGCAGGCCCCGGTGCCCGGGCTCCCCTCGAACCTGGACGAGGTGTCCAGGGCCCTGAGCCACCCCGGCCTCCTTCCCCCGGAGGCCGCCGAGTACCTGCGCCGGGCGGTGGCCGCCGCCGGGGACCACATCTTCCTCGGCGCGAGCCTCGCGGCGGCCGCGTCGGCGCTGGTGCTGCTGCTGGTGGCGCCGCGCCGGTTCCCGGTGCTGCCGGAGCAGCGGGAGGGGTGAGGGCGGCGGTGCGGGCGGGCCCGGCCGGGATGGCGCGAAGTCGATGCCGCGGAGGGGCCGGGAACTTGTCATGCTCGGGCTGAGTCGGTAACCCTCTGCGGAGACGCCGCACTTCCGGGGGGACCACACATGACGTCCGCGCTCTTCGCACTCGCCTTACTCGCCGCCCTGGCGGGCCCGATCGTCCTGCGCCTGCTCCGCCACCCCGGCTTCGTCACCGGCCGCGACGGGCGCCTCTCCACCTCGACCACGCTCGCCCTGGCCTGGACGGTGATCCTGGTCTGGCTGCTCCTGGCGACCCTCGGCTACGGACTCACCGCGGGCGGCGGCGTCGACTGGTTCCAGGGCCCCGAGGGACCCCTGTCCTCCCTGACGACCGTCTACCTCCCGCTGCTCGGAGGCCCGTACGCCGCCCTCATCGCGGCGAAGGCGGTGGTCGGCATGCGGGTGGAGCGGGGCTCCATGGCCAAACCGGCGCCGAAGGGCACGGAGCGGCGCCCGGTGCACGACCTGATCGCGAACGACGGCGGGCGGACCGACCTCGTCGACCTGCAGTACGTCGCCCTGAGCGCGGTCACGATGCTGTACGTGGTGGCGTTCTTCCTGACGGACGTGGGCGGCGGGCTGCCGAAGCTGCCGGCGGAGATGTGGGCGCTGACCGGGGCGCCGGCCGGGGCGTACCTCCTGAACAAGGTGGCGGTGCGGGGGAATCCCGTGATCACGAGGGTGTCCCTGACGGACGGTCTCCTGACGGTCGAGGGCGGCGGCTTCGGGGACAACCCGCGGGTCGAGGTGGACGGCAGCGCCCTCCCGACGACCGTCACCCCGTCCGGAGCCCTGACCGCGGCCCTCCCCGCGACGGCGCCGCCCGCCTTCACGGTGGTGGTCACCTCCCACGGCCTCCGCAGCGACCCGGCGCCGTACGCCCCGTCGTCCGACCAGCCGTCCCCCGCGCTGCCCGAGCAGCCGTCCGCCCCGCTGTCCGAGCACCCGTCCTGACGGGTCCGCTGCGCGGGGCGGAGTTCCCCCACCCGCCCTTCGCCCGTTCCCCGGGCTGCGCCCGGACCCCTCCTGGGGCTCCGCCCCGGACCCCGGTCCTCAAACGCCGGACGGCTGGATGTGGCCGGCCTCGCAGTCCACCTGGGCGCACGTACTGGCCTACGCCGGCCAGATCCAGCCCCTCCTGCGTTTGAGGAGCAGGGGTCCGGGGACTGGTCCCCGGCAGCGGCGGCGCGCGGATCCGGCCGGGTCAGCCCTCGGCCGGGGCGCGGCCCGTCAGGGCGGCCAGGCTGGAGCGGACGTGGTTCATGTGGGCCCGCATCTCGTCCTGGGACTCCCCGTGCTCCCGAAGGATCCGCTCCGTCTCCCGCCCGACCCGCTCCTCCCGCACCCGCGCCTCCGCGATCAGCTCCGCCGCCTTCGCCTCCGCGTCCTCCTGGCCGTGCCGGGCGGTCTCCTGGGCCTGCGCGAACGCCCGCTTCGCCTCCGCCAGCCGGGACTCCGCGTACCGCTCCAGCTCCGCGTGCCGGGACGCCAGTTCCGCCTCCCGCGCCGCCAGCTCCCGCTCCGCCGCGTCCCGGCGCTCCGCGTGTTCCTGCTCGCGCTCCGCGAGCAGGGCGTCCGCCCTGCGGGCCGTGTCCGCCAGCACCGCCTGCGCCTCCGCCCGCCAGGCCGCCGCGTCGTCCCGCGCCTCGGTCCGCACGTCGTCCGCCTCGCGGCCCGCCCGCAGCAGTGCCTGCCGGGCCCTGACCTCGGTCTGCTCGCGCACCGCCTCCGCGTCGCCGCGCGCCAGCTCCGCCACCCGGTCGGCGTGCGCCTCGGCGGCGGCCGCCGCCGCCAGCGCGTCCGCCCGCGCGTCGCCCCGTAGGGTCTCGGACTCCTCCTCGGCCAGCAGCAGGATCCGGCGGGCGCGCTCGCCGAGCTCCTCGTACGTCTGCGGGGCCAGTCCGGAGACCTCCACGCGCAGCCGCTCCGCCTCCGCCTCCATCTGCTTGGCCAGCACGGTCAGCCGGGCCACCCGCTCCCAGGCCTCGTCCCGGCTCCCCGACAGCCGGGCGAGGTACCGGTCCACCTCTTCCGCCCGGTAGCCACGGACGCGCACGGTGGTAAAGGGTGCACTCATCCTGGAAGCGCCTCTCTCGCGGGGGTTCCTGCCAAGGATGCGTCATTTGCTCACAGAAGCCCGAATGGCCGGGCCGAGACCCTGTTCGAGGGTCTCGACCCGGCCATCCGGATCGGCGGAGGATCCGCGCGAGATCAGCAGGAACCGGTCAGAGGAGCCCGTCCCACATCTGCTCCAGCAGCACCGACCACCAGTTCTCCGGCGACGCGAGCGCGGCACTGTCCAGCCCTGCCAGGTTCGCCTGGAAGTCGACGGTCCAGCGGCCCGCCTGCTCCGGCGTCAGATGCTGGCGCAGCCGCCACATGTGACCCAGCATCGCCAGGGACCGTACGAACTGCGGCAGCGAGGAGTTCACGAACTGCGGGGGCACCGGCGCCCCGCCCGGACCGCTCTCCACCGGGACCGCCACGATGTGCGCGGTTCCGTACTGCACGCACAGCGCCTTGCCGAAGTCGCTGCCCACCACCAGGTACGAGCCCGCGTCCGAGGCGGGCTGCACCTGCCGCTGCGCCGCCAGTTCGGCCAGCGTCGGCAGCGGGGCACCCGGTACGGCCTGGGCCCAGAAGAACGGCCCGAAATCGACCGGCAGTCCGGACCACATCAGCGTCTGCGCCACGATCTCCGGCACGCCCTGCCGGGACACGGCGCGCTGCTCGAAGCGGAACACCCCCTGCGGCCCGAACGCCCCCGCCAGCTCCTGCGCGATCGCGTCCAGCGGGATCGCCGGCTGCAAGGGCACCTGCGGCAGCGGTGCGCGCACCGGCGCGGGGCGCGCCGGTCCGTCCGCCACCTGGTGCAGTTCGCCCTGGTGGGTCAGCAGGTGCCGCATGCCCTGCTGCCGGCCCGCGTGGTCCGTCCCGTACGGGGCCACGCTGGTGATGCGGACCTGCGGCCAGGTCTCGCGGATCATCCGCGCGCAGTAGCCGCCGGGCAGCTCGCACGAGGCCAGCTCGGTGTGCAGCTCCAGCACCTGCTGCGGAGGCACGTTCATCGCCCGCAGCTCGTACAGGATCTGCCACTCCGGGTGCGGGGTGCCGGGCGCGGAACGGCGGATGAGCTGCTGCTCGGAGCCGTCGGGCGCGCGGTAGCGCAGCACGGCCTGGTAGCCGGGGCCGACCGTGGGGACCCCGGGGGCGGAGGCCTGCGGCGCGGGTGCCTGCGGCGCGTGTACGGGTGACTGCGGCGCGGGACCGGGAGGCGCGGGCGGCTGCCCGCCGCCCGGAACACCGGGACGACCGGGCGGACCCGGCTGCTGCGGCCCGCCGGGACCGGCCAGCATCGTGGCGGCGTACGCGTCTCCGCGCCCGCCCGAAGCCCCGGGAACCCCCGGCGGACCGGGAGGCGCGGGCTGTCCCGTCACGGCCGGACCCGCCAGCATCGTCGCGGCATGGTCCAGCCCGCCGCCGGGCACACCGGGGGGACCGGGCGGCGCGGGCGGCTGCCCGGCACCCGGGACACCGGGAGGACCGGGCGGACCCGGCTGCTGCGGCCCACCGGGACCGGCCAGCATCGTGGCGGCGTACGCGTCTCCGCGCCCGCCCGAAGCCCCGGGAACCCCCGGCGGACCGGGAGGCGCGGGCTGCCCGGTCACGGCCGGACCCGCCAGCATCGTCGCGGCATGGTCCAGCCCGCCGCCGGGCACACCGGGCGCACCCGGAGCTCCGGGCGGGCCGGGCGGACCCGGCTGCTGCGGTCCGCCCGGGGCGGCCAGCATCGTGGCGGCGTACGAAGGCGACTCCGCGCCGCCGCCCGGCGTACCGGGCGGACCCGGCGGGGTCACGGGCGCGGGGGCCCCGGGCCGGTTGACCCGGGCCTTGCTCGTCGGCGCGTCGGCGATGTCCCCGCCGGACACCGAACCGGAACCGGACCCGGACGACGGGCCCTGACCGGACGACGGACCCTGACCGGACGCCTGGCCCCGCCCCGACCCCGACTCCGGGTCCAGCGCGGGCACGACGGCGGTCTTCGGCAGTTCACTGCCCCTGGGCATCAGGGTCGTGCGCGCCTCCGGGCCCGGCCCCGACGGCGCCGGGGCGTCGTCCAGGTCCGACCCGGACAGCGGCGGCGCGAACACCGTCGCCGGCAGCGGTACGGACACGGAGTCCGCACCGGGGTTCACGTCGGTCCCGGCCCAGGGCGTGGCCCCGGTCGGGACCGCGGCGGGCACCCCGTCGTTGGCGGTCGGCTCGTAGGGGACCTCTCCCCCGCGCCGCAGCGGCACGGGCTCCGGACCCGGCTCCGCAGAGCCCGCCCCGGAAGCGGTCGGAGCCGCCTGCCCGACCGGCGCCGAAGGGGCCGCCGGAGCCACCGGGGTCGCGGAAGCAGCCGGAGCCGCCGGGATCCCCGCCCGGTCCGCCGCCTCCTGGAGCCACTCGGGCGGACTCAGCATGAACGAGGTCTGTTCCGAGTCGATGCGCGGCACCGGCACCGAAGCCTCGGCCTGGGCTGCCGACGCCCCGTACTCCTCCTCGTAGCGGCGGATCACCTCACCCACCGGCAGGCCGGGCCAGAGCGTCACCTCCCCGCTGTCCCGTGCGATGACGAGCCGCTGCCGGCCGCCCCCGGACACCGGGCCCGCGGGGCGGTCCTCCGCCCACACCACGAAACCGAGTCCGAACTCCCGTACGCGCACCTCGCGGTGCTGGTACGCGGGCACGTCCCCGTTGATCCATTCCTCGGCGCGCTCCTGCGCCTGCGCAAACGTCACCATCGCGCCGTCACCCCTCCACCGGTGCCGTTGCCGACCCGGCACCCGGAACCGAACGCTCCGCCGAACCCGCACTCGAACCCGGACCCGAGCCCTGCCCCGTCACGGGAACCGAGCGCGCGAATCCGCCGTCCACCATCAGACCGGCCACCGTTTCCAGTTCCGGCGGATTGCCCGCCAGGCGTTCCAGGAAGGCGTCGAAATCCGTACCGCACGGCAGCAGCAACCGCTCCACGCGTTCCTGCACCGACCAGCCGTCCTGGTCGCGCGCATCGTCGTATGGCGAGAACCAGACCGAGCCGACGGCTTCCCCGCGCACCTTCACCGCGAGGAGCCCGCCCTGGGCGAAGGCCACGCACAGGTAGTCCTTCGTCAGGTGGTCCCGCAGGCACTTGTTGACGTAGACGAGGTCGTTGACCGCCGCCTCCTCGCGCACCGTGAAGAACGGCTGGTCCACCAGCAGTCCCAGCTCCACGTCGAGCCCCGTGCCCACCGGCGCGCAGCCGCCCGCCGCCTTCAGGAAGGAGCGGTACGCCTCCGGGAGCCGGTAGCCGAGGTCCTCCTCGACGCCCTGGACCTGCTGCTCGGACACCGAGACCACCGTCTTGGGCAGTCCCAGGTGCACCGGGCGCACTTCCTGCAACGGCCGCGTCCCGCGCTTGCCGTGGTCCACCGCCGCCGTCGCCAGACCGGCGTGGTGCCTCAGCAGGCACTTCACCTCGACGGGGACCAGCTCCATCCGGCGCGTGCCGGACACGTGGTGCCAGGTCCATCCATGCGGGGTCGACACCGGGCCGACCGTGTCCCACAGTTCGTGGCCCGTCGCCCGCATGGCCGCGTTCGCGGACACGCAGTCGGTCAGGCGCAGCTCGTCCACGCCGAAGCCCTCCGGCGGTTCGGCGATCTCGACGGCCGCGCGCGCGTACGGCGCGAGGTCGGGATGTCCGTTCGCGTCGATGCGGACTCCGTGGGGATGGCGCGCGGCCCGGACGGGGTCCGGGAAATGCACGACCTGCCCCGAGTAAGCGGCGTTGGGTGGCGCGGCCTGATGCCCGAGCCGACCTGTCGTCATGGCGGTAGCCCCCTGCTGGATCTGGCTGGTTCACCACAGCCTATGTGCTCCGGCGAGGACGTCACCCGCACGTGTGCGGGGACCCCGCGGGACGGCCGGGAAGATCCGAATTGATACGAATATTCGACCCCGCTTCCACAGGCGAGGAGACATTTGACAGGCTGTCCCCACAGCACGGGGGCGTGCGCGACAGCGGTCAGCACCGCGGCCACGGGAGGGAAAGCGCAACCATGCAGAACACGGCAACACGTACAGGAGCGGCCGACGCCCACTCAGGAGGCGCGGGAGCCCCGGGATCCGCGGACCCCGCAGGCCCTGCCGGAACCGGCGGCCCTGCCGGATCCGGCGGCCCCGCCGGAACCGGCGGCCCGGCGGCCGTCCCGGCGCAGCCCGGCACCGCGGCCGACCAGGGTGCGGGCGATCCCCGCCTGCGCTGGGGCGGCGGCGGGGACGGCCGTCCCGCCGTGCCCACGCTGCGCTTCCGCCGGGACGGGATCCTGCCCACCGTGGCCGCCGCCCTGTCCGTACGCGGCGAAACCCTCACCGGCACCGCCGGCAAGGCCGACCAGCCGCCCGTACTGCACGCCCTCGTACAGGATTTCCTCGACACCCTCACGAGCGGCCAGCGCGAACGTTTCACCGGCCGGTGTCCGGAGGCGATCCTGCTCTCCCGCCACCTCGCCACCGTGGAGGGCGCCCGCAGCAAGCGCGCCTCGCGCAAGCCCCTCACCCCCAGCGAGGCCCGCCGCTCGCTGAAGCACTCCAAGATCACCGCCCGCCGCATCCGCGAGGACGGCGACCCGCTCCACGGCAGCTACGCACCTCCCTGCCGCTCCTGCGAGGCCCTCCTCGCCCACTTCGGCGTACGCCCCGTCGACCTCTCCCACCCCGAGTAGCCGCCATGACCACCGCTTCCGCTTCGTACGCCCGCTCCTCGGCGACCCGTTTCCCCGTCGCCGTGGACTCCGCCCTGCGCACCGCAGGCTGGGAGCCGGGCCGCTGGGACATCAAGCAGGCCGAGTACTGGGCCGACGCCCTGCGCGACCACACCACCCCCGCCGGGCACCGGCACACCGTCTTCCCGGCCGCCGTCGAGGCCTGGGCGGAGTTCGGGAACCTCACCCTCACCGCCCCGGGCCCCGGCCGCCAGATCGCGCCCACCTCGATCCGCATGGACCCCCTCACGGGCCTGCACCTCGCCCGGACCTTCGCGGACCTCGGGCGCGCCCTCTCCACGCAGCTCTGCCCGCTGGGCGTCGAGGCCGACGGAACCTCGCACCTCGCCCTCGACCGCGAGGGCCGCGTCTACTGCGTGGACCACACCGGCGACTGGTACCTCGGTGCGAGCCTCGACGAGGCCCTCACCCTCCTCCTGACCGGCCTCCAGCCGACCCGTCTGACGACGGGCTAGTCCAGCGCGGGGAGCCGCTCCCCCTCCACGGGGTAGCGGCCCTCCTCCAGCCGGAAGAGGTACGCCCGCAGATCATCGGCGAGCCCGTCCTTCAGGTACGCACGGAACTCCAGGGCCCCCGCCGCGGCGTCGCGGTCGGCGGGGTGGACGCTGTTCATGTACTCCGCCAGCGTGAGCGCCAGGTGCTCCTCGACCCGGCCCCGCCCGGCCCACCACCGGCGCACCGTCTCCGGGGTCCACCAGCGGTCCCCGTCGTACGCGTACTCCTGGAAGGGCTCCTCGTCCGCGGCGTTCACCACGTCGCGCACCTCTTCCGGGCTCCGCGGCTGCCGGAACACGTACTCGAGGGTGCCTTCGGTGCTCGCCGCGTACATCACGTTGCCGGGCGCGTTCAGCCGCCCGGTCCAGCACGTGTCGGTCTCGCCCGTGTAGAAGGGCCCCGGCACGTTCAGCCAGAGCCGCTTCTCCCATCGCCCCTGGAACAGCTTCCGGTCCTCGTCCGTCAGCTCCGCCACCGGATCCCAGCCCACCGTCATCCCCACTTCCCCCCTGTCGCCCCGCGTCACAGCTGCGGGAGCCGCTCCCCGGCCTCCGGGTACCGGCCTTCCTCCAGCCGGAAAAGATACGCCCGCAGATCATCGGCGAGGGCGCCCGCCAGGTATGTGCGGTAATCCCGCACTCCGAGCGCCGCGTCCAGGTTCTGCTCATCGGAGTGCTTCCGGAACTCGGCCAGCGCCGCCGACAGATCCTCCTCGACCCGCCCCCGGCCGGCCCACCACTCCCGCACCAGGTCCGGCGTCCACCGCTCGTCCCCGTCGCACGCGTACCCACCCGTCACCTCGGCGCCGGCGGCCCGGGCCAGCGCCCGCACCTGCGCCGGGTTCCGCGGCTGGCGGAACACGTACTCGGTGAACCACGCGCCCTCGTACAGCACGTTGTCGGGCGCCTCGATCCGCCCGGTCCAGCAGTTGTCGTTGTCCCGCGTGTAGAAGGGCCCCGGCACGTTCGTCCAGAGCCGCTCCTCCCAGTACGGACGGCGCGCACCGTACAGCCCGAAGAACCCCCGCTCCTCGTCCGTCAGCTCCGCCACCGGATCCCAGGCCATCCCCGCTACCCCCGTCCGCTCGGCAGGACCGCCGAGACCTTGAAGCCGCCTTCGTCCGTCGGGCCGGACACGAACACCCCGCCCAGGCCGAGCACCCGCTCGCGCATGCCGACCAGGCCGTTCCCGCCGCTCGGCAGCCCCGGCTCGGCCGCCTTGCCGTCGCAGGGGCCGTTCTCCACCTGCATGGCCACCTCGCCCTCCCGGTGCGCCAGCCGTACGACGACGCGTGCGCCCGGAGCGTGCTTGTGGCAGTTGGTCAGCGCCTCCTGCACCACGCGGTAGGCGGTCTGCTCCACCTCCGCCACGTACGCGGAGCACTCGCCGCGCACGTCGAGCTCCACGATCATCCCGGCCGCCCGCGACTGGCCGACCAGCACCTCCAGCTCGGCCAGCGTCGGCCCGTCGTCGAAGCTCCCCACCAGCGCCACCGGCGCCGTCACGGCCGCCGGCTTCGGCGCCTCCGCCCGCAGCACGCCGAGCATCTCGCGCAGCTCCGTCAGCGCCTGCCGTCCCATGTCCCCGACCAGCGCGGCGTTCTTCGCCGCCTTCGCCGGGTCCTTGGCCGCGATCGCCTGGAGCGCCGCCGCGTGCACCACCATGAGCGACACCCGGTGCGCCACGACGTCGTGCATCTCCCGCGCGATCCGGGTCCGCTCCTCCGTACGGGCCCACTCGGCCCGTTCCTCCGCCCGGTCCGCGAGCAGCGACAGCTCCCGCTCCAGCGAGTCCGCCCGCTCCTGCAGGCTCTCCATCAGCCGTCTGCGGGCCGCCGTGTACAGCCCGAACAGCACCGGCGGCACGGTCAGCGCCACCGCGACGAACACGGACAGGGTGATGACGAGCGTGAGGGTGACCTCCGGGTCGGCCCGGGTCCGTACGTACATCACCACGAAGGTCGCGGCCAGCGACATCGACGCCAGGGTCGCGGTGATCCGCCGGGGCACCTCGGAGGCGGCCAGCGTGTACAGCCCGACCACCCCGAGCAGGAAGCCCATGGCCGCCGGCGACACGGCGATGCCGACGAGCACCACCACGATCGGCCAGCGCTGCCGCAGCACGAGCACGGACCCGATCAGCAACCCGAACAGCACCCCGGCGAAGACCGGGATCCCGGCCTCGCGGGCGAACCCGACGCCCTCCACCCCGCACTCGACGGCCGAGACCGCGGCGAGCCCCACGTCCAACACGGCCGACCTGCGCCGCTCCCACCACAAGGGCCCGTCCCGCCCGGCCCCCGCCCTTCCCTGCTCTTCCCCCGTACTGGTCATGCGGTCCAGCCTACGCAGCGGCCCCGGTCCGGAGGCGACCGGAAATCCCGCTGAAGGGCTCGGATTTGTACCGTCGCATTCAGGGCGCCTGGTGCGGCATAGTAGGTCCCGTCGGCTCGACCACCAGGGCTTAATGTCTGGTTTAGTCGATTAATCCCCTGTGGTGTAATTGGCAGCACTGAGGCTTTTGGTGCCTTATGTTCGGGTTCGAGTCCTGACAGGGGAGCCCACGGTCCGGGTCCTGACTTCGCAGTCGGGACCCACCCTCGTTTAGGGCCTTAAACCCACCGGTATCCTTCACGGGTCCACCACCCGAAGCCGAAGGGCACACCCGTGAGCGCCAACCGCCCGGCAGCCGTCGTCGTACTCGCAGCGGGTGAAGGCACCCGCATGAAGTCGGCCACACCCAAGGTTCTGCACGAGATCAGCGGGCGCTCGCTCGTCGGTCACGTCGTCGCCGCCTCCCGCGAGCTGGACCCCACCCACCTCGTCGTCGTCGTCGGCCACGCCCGCGAGCAGGTCATCGCGCACCTGGCCACGATCGACGCCGACGTCCGCACCGCGGTCCAGTACGAGCAGAACGGCACCGGGCACGCCGTCCGGATGGCCCTCGAAGAGCTCGGCGACCGGCCGGCCGGCACCGTGGTCGTCGTCTGCGGCGACACCCCGCTGCTGACCGGCGAGACCCTGGCCGCACTGACGGCCACGCACGAGGCCGACGGCAACGCCGTCACCGTGCTGACCGCCGAGGTGCCCGACTCCACCGGCTACGGCCGGATCATCCGCGGCACCGACGGGGCGGTCACCGCCATCGTCGAGCACAAGGACGCGACCGACGCCCAGCGCGCCATCCGCGAGATCAACTCCGGGGTCTTCGCCTTCGACGGCGCCCTCCTCGCGGACGCCCTCGGCAAGGTCCGCACCGACAACAGCCAGGGCGAGGAGTACCTCACCGACGTGCTCGGCATCCTGCGCGAGGCCGGCCACCGCGTCGGCGCGGCCGTGGGCGCCGACCACCGGCAGATCCTCGGGATCAACAACCGGGTCCAGCTCGCCGAGGCCCGCGCCCTGCTGAACGCCCGCCTGCTGGAGCGCGCCATGCTCGCCGGCGTGACGATCGTCGACCCGGCGAGCACGCTCGTCGACGTGACGGTGACTTTCGGCCAGGACGCGATCGTGCACCCCGGCACCCAGCTGCTCGGCACCACGCACATCGCCGAGCAGGCCGAGGTCGGCCCCAACACCCGCCTGAAGGACACGCACGTCGGTGCGGGCGCCCGGGTGGACAACACCGTGGCGGAATCCGCCGTCGTCGGCGCCTCGGCGAGCGTCGGCCCCTTCGCCTACCTGCGTCCGGGCACCAACCTGGGCGCGAAGGCCAAGGCCGGTACGTACGTGGAGATGAAGAACGCCACGATCGGCGAGGGCACCAAGGTCCCGCACCTGTCCTACGTCGGCGACGCGACGATCGGCGAGTACACGAACATCGGCGCCGCCAGCGTGTTCGTGAACTACGACGGTGAGCACAAGCACCACACCACCGTCGGCTCACACTGCAAGACGGGCTCGGACAACATGTTTGTGGCTCCCGTCACCATCGGGGACGGCGCCTACACGGCCGCCGGCTCCGTGATCACGAAGGACGTGCCGCCCGGCGCCCTGGCCGTGGCCCGTGGCCAGCAGCGGAATATCGAGGGCTGGGTGGCCCGCAAGCGTCCGGGAAGTGCCGCCGCAACGGCGGCTCAGTCGGCGGTCCACGAGGACTCCGACGAACGCTGAGGTGAACTGACCGGAAACGGCTACGCCCGAGACGGCGTACCGTGATAGGTGAACGCAATTCGGCTGGCTCACCGTGTGCGGGACGGACGCACATGGGGGCGAGCAGCTTTCCCACGTCTGAGGAGACAGTGCTGTGACCGGGATCAAGACGACCGGCGAGAAGAAGCTGATGCTCTTCTCCGGCCGCGCCCACCCCGAGCTGGCCGAGGAGGTCGCGCACCAGCTCGGTGTCGGCCTCGTGCCGACCAAGGCTTTCGACTTCGCGAACGGCGAGATCTACGTCCGCTTCCAGGAGTCGGCGCGTGGCGCGGACTGCTTCCTGATCCAGAGCCACACGGCTCCGATCAACAAGTGGATCATGGAGCAGCTGATCATGATCGACGCGCTCAAGCGCGCGTCGGCACGCTCCATCACCGTGATCGTCCCGTCCTACGGGTACGCCCGCCAGGACAAGAAGCACAAGGGCCGCGAGCCGATCTCGGCCCGCCTGGTCGCCGACCTGCTGAAGACCGCGGGTGCCGACCGCATCCTCACGGTCGATCTGCACACCGACCAGATCCAGGGCTTCTTCGACGGCCCGGTCGACCACCTTTCGGCCCTGTCGGTCCTCGCGGACTACGTCGGCGCCAAGGTCGACCGCTCCAAGCTGACGATCGTCTCCCCGGACGCCGGCCGCGTACGCGTCGCCGACCGCTGGTGCGACCGTCTGGACGCCCCGCTGGCGATCGTGCACAAGCGCCGCGACAAGGACGTCGCCAACCAGGTGACCGTCCACGAGGTCGTCGGTGAGGTCAAGGGCCGCGTCTGCGTCCTGGTCGACGACATGATCGACACGGGTGGCACCATCTGCGCCGCCGCCGACGCGCTCTTCGCGCACGGCGCCGAGGACGTCATCGTGACGGCCACGCACGGCATCCTGTCGGGCCCGGCCGCCGACCGCCTGAAGAACTCCAAGGTCAGCGAGTTCGTGTTCACGAACACCCTGCCGGACCCGTCCGACCTGGAGCTCGACAAGATCACGGTGCTGTCCATCGCCCCGATGATCGCCCGCGCCGTGCGCGAGGTCTTCGAGGACGGCTCGGTCACCAGCCTGTTCGAAGAGCAGCAGTAAGCACCTCCGCTGTGCGTTAGATCATTTTTGGGTACGGCCTCCCCGCCGGGTACACTCCTTGAGTTGCTCGGCGAGGGAGGCCGTACCTGTTTTCGGACGGGTAGGGATGCTCCGTTATCGACGCGCTCTTCGTAGCAGGCCGTGTTCCGGCCGGGTGACTGTCGTCCATTTCCGTCACCCCACGAGGAGTGAGCATGTCCGAGATCAAGCTTTCCGCGAAGGTCCGCGAGAACTTCGGCAAGGGTTCCGCCCGTCAGGCCCGTCGTGACGCCCTGACCCCCGCGGTCATCTACGGCCACGGCACCGACCCGAAGCACGTCAACGTGGACGCCCACGCGCTCCAGCTGGCGCTGCGCACCCCGAACGTCCTGATCTCCCTGGACATCGCGGGCGCCGGCACCGAGCTGGTCATCCCGAAGGCCGTTCAGAAGCACCCGCTGAAGCGTTCGATCTCCCACGTCGACTTCCTGATCGTCAAGAAGGGCGAGAAGGTCACCGTCGACGTCGCGATCGTCACCGAGGGCGAGCTGGCCCCGGGCGGCAACATGCTGGAGACCCTCCAGAACACCATCTCCGTCGAGGCCGAGGCCACGCACATCCCGACCGAGGTCACCGTCTCGATCGCGGGCCTGGAGGCCGGTGCCACCATCACCGCCTCCGACCTGGTCCTCCCGGCCGGCACCACCCTGGCCGTCGACGGCGACATCGCCGTTCTGCAGGTCATCGGCGCGGGCGCCGAGGAGCCGGCCGCCGAGAGCACCGAGGCCTGAGCCTCACCGCTCACCTTCAGCACTTGCTGAACGACCGCCGTCCGGCTCCACTGGAGCGGGACGGCGGTCGTCTTCGTATAAGGAGCTTTTGATGTCGGACGACGCGGCGCCCTGGCTGATCGTGGGTCTCGGGAACCCGGGTGCGGAGTACGCGGGCAACCGCCACAACATCGGTTTCATGGTCGCCGACCTGCTGGCGGAGCGGATGCGCGGCAAGTTCAAGGCGCACAAGGCCCGCGCCCAGGTGGTCGAGGGCCGGATGGGCCCGCCGGGACCGCTGAACCGGCGCGTGGTGCTGGCCAAGCCCATGTCGTTCATGAACCTCTCAGGCGGCCCGGTGACGGCGCTGCGCGACTTCTACAAGGTGCCCCTGGACCGGATCGTCGCCGTCCACGACGAGCTGGACATCGACTACCCGACGCTGCGGCTGAAGCTCGGCGGCGGGGACAACGGCCACAACGGGCTGAAGTCGATGACCAAGGCGATGGGGCCGGACTACCACCGCGTGCGCTGCGGCATCGGCCGGCCCCCGGGCCGGATGCAGGTCGCGGACTTCGTCCTGAAGGACTTCTCCTCCACGGAGCGCAAGGAGCTGGACTGGTTCGTCGACCGTTCGGCGGATGCCGTGGAGTGCCTGATCCAGGAGGGCCTGGAGCGCGCGCAGTCCACGTACAACAGTTAAGGCGGCGTACGACGGAGCCCCCGTCACCGGATCGATCCGGTGACGGGGGCTCCGTCGTACGCCGTACGAAACCTCAGCCGGTGTTGCGCAGGCCGGCCGCGACGCCGTTGACGGTGAGGAGCAGGGCCCGGGACAGGATCGGGTCCGCCTCCTCGCCGCGCTCGGCGGCCGCCCGCTGGCGGGCCAGCAGGGAGACCTGGAGGTAGGAGATCGGGTCCAGGTAGGCGTCGCGGACCGAGAAGGTCTGCTGGAGGACCGGGTTGGAGTCGAGGAGCTTCTCGCCCCCGGTGATCCGCAGGACCTCGCGGACGGTGAGCTCGTGCTCGGCCTCGATGCGGGCGAAGACGTGCTTGAGCTCGTCGGGCACCAGGGTGTCGACGTAGTGGCGGGCGATCCGCAGGTCCGTCTTGGCCAGCGTCATCTCGACGTTGGACAGGAAGTTGCGGAAGAAGTGCCAGCGCTCGCCCATCTCGGCCAGCGCGTCGCCCTGGCCGGCCTCGCGCAGGGCCTTCAGGCCCGAGCCGACCCCGTACCAGCCCGGGACGATCTGGCGGGACTGGGTCCAGCCGAAGACCCACGGGATGGCGCGCAGGCCGTCGAGGCCGGCGCCGGAGTCGGGACGGCGCGAGGGGCGCGAGCCCAGGTGCAGGTCGGCGAGCTGGTCCACGGGGGTGGCGGCGAAGAAGTACGCCGGCAGGTCCGGGTCCTCGACGAGCTCGCGGTACGCGGTGTGCGCGGCCTCGGAGACGGTGTCCATGGCGGCGTCCCAGCGGGCCAGGTCCTCGTCGGACTGCCGGGGCGAGGTGTGCAGGGCGGAGGCCTGGAGGGTGGCCGCGACGGTCAGCTCCAGGTTCTCGCGGGCCAGCGAGGGGACGAGGTACTTGTCGGAGATGACCTCGCCCTGCTCGGTGACCTTGATCTCGCCCTCCAGGGTGCCCCAGGGCTGCGCGAGGATCGCGTCGTGCGAGGGGCCGCCGCCGCGGCCGACGGTGCCGCCGCGGCCGTGGAAGAGGCGCAGGCGCACGCCGTAGCGGTGGGCCACGTCGCGCAGCCGGCGCTGGGCGCGGTGGATCTCCCACTGGGAAGTGGTGATGCCGCCGAACTTGGAGGAGTCGGAGTAGCCGAGCATGACCTCCTGGACGTCGCCGCGCAGCGAGACGAGGCGCCGGTAGGAGGGGTCCGCGAGCATCTCGTCGAGGATGACGTCGGCGGCCTTGAGCTCGTCGGTGGTCTCCAGGAGCGGCACGATGCCGATCTTGGCCCAGCCGCCGTGCAGGTCGATGAGTCCGGCTTCGCGGGCGAGGACGGCCGCGGCGAAGACGTCGTCGGCGCCCTGGCACATCGAGATGATGTAGGACTCGATGACCTCGGGGCCGAACTTCTCGAAGGCGTCCTTGATCGCGCCGAACACGCCGAGCGTCTTCTGGCCGGCCGCGTCGAGCGGGGCCGGGGTGGGCGCCAGCGGGCGCCGCGAGCGGAGCTCCTTGGCCAGGAGGCGGCCGCGGTAGTCGCGGGGCATGTCCGCGTAGCGCCAGGACTCCTCGCCGAGCCGGTCGAAGAGCTGGCCCAGCGCGTGGTGGTGGGCGTCCGCGTGCTCGCGCACGTCCATCGTGGCGAGCTGGAGGCCGAAGGCGGCCAGCGTGCGGATGGTGCGGTCCATGCGGCCGTCGGCGAAGAGCGCGCCGCGGTGCTCGCGCAGCGAGGTCTGGATGAGGGTGAGGTCGGTGAGCAGCTCGGCGGTGCCGAGGTAGTCGCGGCCTTCCTCGTGCGGGATGCCCTTGGCGAGGCGCTCGCGGGTGTTGAGGAGCTTCTGCCGGATGCAGGTGGCCTTGAGGCGGTACGGCTCCTCGGCGTTCAGCCGCTTGTAGCGCGGGCTGATCTCGGGGAGGCGCTCCAGGTCGGCCTGGAGGGAGGTGAGGAGTTCCTCGGTGGCACCGGTGTAGCGGATGGAGTTCGACAGCAGTCCGCGCAGGAAGTCGATGAGTTCCAGGGCGTCGGTGATGCCGTGCTCGTGCTGGAGGATCAGCACGTCCCGGGTCACGTCGGGGGTGACGTTGGGGTTGCCGTCGCGGTCGCCGCCGATCCAGGTGCCGAAGGTGAGCGGGCGGGTGCCGGCCGGGATCTCGATGCCGACGCGCTGGAGTTCGGCGGCGAGGTCCTCCAGGACGTCGCCGACGGCGCCGGCGTGCAGCTCGTCGAGGTAGTAGATCGCGTTGCGGGCCTCGTCGGCGGGCTCGGGGCGGACCACGCGCAGTTCGTCGGTCTGCCAGACGAGGTCGATGTTCTCCGCGAGGCGCAGGTCGTGGCGGCGGCGCTCGCCGGCGCCCGAGACGGGCTCCTCCAGGAGGGCCGCGATGCGGCGCAGCTTGTTCAGGACGCTGCGGCGGGCCGCCTCGGTCGGGTGCGCGGTGAAGACGGGGCGGACGTTGAGGTTCTTGACCGTCTCGCGCAGGTGCTCGGGGTCCGCGTCCTTGAGCATGTCTGCGGTGCGGGCCAGCAGGCCCCCCTCGGCGGCGCGGTGGGCGCGCAGCTCCTTGCCGCGGTGCACCTGCTCGGTGACGTTGGCGAGGTGGAAGTACGTGGAGAAGGCGCGCACCAGCTTGGCGGCGGTCTCCAGGTCGGTGTCGCCGAGCAGCTCGGCGGCGGCTTCGCCGTCCGTGCGGGTAAGGGCGCGCACCTTTTCGACGAGGTCGAGGAGGTCCTGGCCCTCCTGGCGTACGAGGGTCTCGCCGAGGAGGTCGCCGAGGCGGCGGATGTCCGCGCGCAGCTCTGCGTTGGCCGCGCCGGCGGGGGTCGTCGCCGGGGCGGTGGTCGAGTGGGCCTGGTCGGCACTGCTCACAGGTGCGGCTCCTTGCAGTGTTTCGAGCGCTACTGGGAGGTGGGCCCCGGATACGCGCGGTGGTGCCTGCCCGGACCTGGGTCCGGCGGAGCCACCGCTCCTGATGCGCAGCTCGGGCTGCCCGTGCGGACCGCGCTGTCCGACGACACCAGGATAGGTGGCCCGTACCGGTGACCAGGTCCCTGTGTCACCAGGCGGGACGACCGCCCTGCGACTCGGGCCGATCGGCCCCCGCCCGGCGCCGCGGGACACGGTGCGCGGGCCCGCGCACACCGGCACCGGGCGCGCTCCTCTTGCCGCGAGGAGCACCTTTGCCATACTTACGTTGCCGTAGGTTACGCACCCGTAGGGATGTGTGGCCGGGCGGCGCGCCTGCCGACTCCCTCACCCTCAGGGGACACACCTATGACCATCAGTCCCGACGTGATCGAGGACGCCTCGGCGTCTTCCGGCGCGTCCGTGCCGTCCGCGACCCTCGGCGGTGAGAACAAGCGGTCCGTGGAGCAGATCGCGCTGCTGCTGTTCATCACCGTCCCCTTCCTCGCCCTGCTCGTCGCGGTTCCGCTGGCGTGGGGCTGGGGGGTGAGCTGGCTGGACGTGGGCCTGATGGTCTTCATGTACTTCCTCGCCTGCCACGGCATCACCATCGGCTTCCACCGCTACTTCACGCACGGTTCCTTCAAGGCGAAGCGGCCGCTGCGCATCGCCCTGGCGGTCATGGGCTCGATGGCGGTCGAGGGCCCCCTGGTGCGCTGGGTGGCCGACCACCGCAAGCACCACAAGTACTCCGACCACGAGGGCGACCCGCATTCGCCGTGGCGCTTCGGCGAGACGCTGCCGGCCCTGATGAAGGGCCTGTGGTGGGCGCACATCGGGTGGCTCTTCGACGAGGAGCAGACCGACCAGCAGAAGTACGCCCCGGACCTGATCAAGGACCCGGCGATCCGTCGCATCTCGCGCGACTTCATCTTCTGGACGATGTTCTCGCTGGCGCTGCCGCCGCTGGTGGGCGGTCTGGTGACGATGTCCTGGTGGGGCGCCTTCACGGCGTTCTTCTGGGGCTCCCTGGTCCGGGTCGCGCTGCTGCACCACGTGACCTGGTCGATCAACTCGATCTGCCACGCGGTGGGCAAGCGCCCGTTCAAGTCCCGCGACCGCTCCGGCAACGTGTGGTGGCTGGCGGTGCTGTCCTGCGGCGAGTCCTGGCACAACCTGCACCACGCCGACCCGACCTCGGCCCGGCACGGCGTGCTGCGCGGCCAGGTCGACTCCAGTGCGCGCCTGATCCGCTGGTTCGAACAGCTGGGCTGGGCGTCCGACGTCCGCTGGCCGTCCGAGGCCCGCATCGACGCCCGGCGCAAGGAAGAAGTGTCGAACGCGGCATGATGGGGGGCGTGGGAAACGACGGCAGCAGTTCCAGCAGCGAGAAGCCCAGGCGCAGCCGCCGGGTCCGGATGACGGGCGCCGAACGGCGTCAGCAACTGCTGGACATCGGCCGCACCCTGTTCGCCGAGAAGGGGTTCGAGGGCACGTCGGTGGAGGAGATCGCGGCGAAGGCCGGAGTCTCCAAGCCGGTGGTCTACGAGCACTTCGGCGGCAAGGAGGGCCTCTACGCGGTCGTCGTGGACCGCGAGATGCGCCAGCTGCTGGACGGGGTGACGGGCGCGCTGACGGCCGGGCACCCGCGGGAGCTCCTGGAGCAGGCGGCCTTCGCGCTGCTGGACTACATCGAGAACTACACGGACGGTTTCCGGATCCTGGTCCGGGACTCCCCCGTGGCCCAGTCGACGGGCACCTTCGCCTCGCTGATCAGCGATATCGCCACGCAGGTCGAGGACATCCTGGGTCTTGAGTTCAAGGCCCGCGGCTTCGACCCGAAGCTGGCACCGCTGTACGCGCAGGCGCTGGTCGGCATGGTCGCGCTGACCGGGCAGTGGTGGCTGGAGACGCGCCAGCCTAAGAAGGCCGAGGTGGCGGCGCACCTGGTGAACCTGTCCTGGCACGGACTGGAGAACCTGGAGGCGAAGCCGCGGCTGGTGGGCCACCGCAAGAAGTGAGCCCCCGCGCACCGCGCGCACCTACGACGGCGCCCCGTCACCGGAGATCCGGTGGCGGGGCGCCGTCGTAGGGGGCGTCGGGCCCTTCCCGGGCCGCGCCTCTCCTAGCCGCGCCTCTCCTAGCCGCGCTTCTCCAAGAACTCGATCCGGTTCCCGACCGGGTCCTCCGAGTAGAACCGGCGGTGTCCCGGCAGGTTGTCGTCCCAGACGACCGTGGCGCCGCGCGCCTCCAGTCTGTCCGCGTAGCCCTCGATCCCCTCGACCCTGAGTCCCGGATGCGCCTTGCGGGCGGGGCGGAAGTCCTCCTCGATGCCCAGGTGGAGCTGGACGGGCCCGGCGGCGAACCAGCAGCCCCCGCGCGCCGCGAGCACCGGCGGCTTGGGGATCTCGGTCATGCCGAGCACCTCGGTGTAATAGGCGCGGAGCCGCTCCTCCGATCCGGGAGGTGCGGCGAGCTGGACGTGGTCGACTCCGGCGAGCATGTTCAGGCCTCCTTGCGGGCGACGGCGAAGATCCGTCGGAACGGGAAGACGGTACCGCGGGGGCCCGTGGGATAGGCGGTGCGGAGCAGGGTCCGGTACTCGGCGAGGAAGGCCTCGGCGGCCTCCTCGTCGTCGGCCAGCGCGGTGAGCACGGGCCGCAGTGCGGTGCCCTTGACCCAGTCCAGTACCGGGTCGGGGCCCTGGAGCAGCTGGTGGTAGGTGGTCTCCCACACGTCGGCGGCGCAGCCGAGCTCGGTGAACCGCTCCAGGTATCCGGAGGGTTCGAGGATGTGGATGTAGCGGGCTCCGTGTCCGGCGAGCCGGGCCCGCCAGCGCGGGGTGTCGCACAGGTCGGCGAGGATCCGGTGGCTGGGGGCGGTGAAGTTGCCGGGGATCTGGAAGGCGAAGGTGCCGCCGGGGCGCAGTCCGTTGATCCAGGGGGCGAAGGATCCGGCGTGGCCGGGGACCCACTGGAAGGCGGCGTTGGAGACGATCAGGTCGTAGGGCTCCTCCGGGAGCCAGTCGGCGAGGTCTCCGTGGCGGAATTCGAGCGTGCCGCCGCCGCCGGTGGGACCGGCGTATTCGGCGGTGGCGCGGTGGAGCATCTCCGGGGAGAGGTCGTAGCCGGTGATGTGCGCTTCGGGCCAGCGGTCCGTGAGGAGCGCGGTGACGTTGCCCGGGCCGCAGCCGAGGTCGGCGATGCGGGCGGCCCGGGTGGGGAGCTCGGGTATGCGGGCCAGGAGATCGAGGAAGGGCCGGGCCCGGTGACCTGCGTGCCGGAGGTACTGCTGGGGGTCCCAGGTGGGGGCGGTCGGGGCGATGGGCGCGTCCGTGGGGGATGCGGATGCCGGGGGCGCCGTCGTGGTGGCGGTGCCGGCGGTCGACGCCGGAATCCTGGCCGGCGCGGTATCGGAATGCATGTTCGAGCCTCCCTGCTGGCGGTGCGGTCGGAAGCGGAAGCTGCTCCGGCCCCCTCCATGCCCCATGGTGGCGGAAAATATATCTCGACGTCAAGATACTTGAGATCGAGATGCTCGATTTAAAGAGACTTCACGTCGACAGACCCTTTACACTGATCCGCATGGAGGACGAGGTCGACCGACTGGTCGCGGCATGGCGGCGGGAACGCCCTGACCTCGACGTGGAACCGCTCGAGGTGCTCAGCCGCGTCAGCAGGCTCGCGCGGCACCTCGACCGTGCCCGCCGGCTGGCCTTTTCCGAGCACGGCCTGGAGCCCTGGGAGTTCGACGTCCTGACCTCGCTGCGGCGAGCAGGCGCGCCGTATCAGCTCTCCCCCGGCCAATTGCTGACGCAGACCCTGGTGACCTCCGGGACCATGACCAACCGCATCGACCGGCTCGCCAAGAAGGGCCTCGTCGAACGGCTGCCGGACCCCAACGACCGCCGCGGGGTCCTCGTGCGCCTCAGCCCCGAGGGCCGCGACCGCGCCGACCAGGCGCTCGCCGGCCTGCTGGCCCAGGAACGGGCGATCCTGGGCCAGCTCTCACGGACGCAGCGCGGCGATCTCGCCGGCCTGCTACGCCAGTTGACCGCTCCGTTCGACAACATCCCCGGCTAGTCCCTGCCCCGGCAGTCCCGGCAGGTCCGCGGGCCGTACCCCGGCCCGCCGGGCCAGGGCCACCGCCGCGAGCGTGGAGTGCACGCCCAGCTTGCCCAGCACGTTCTGCATGTGGGTGCGGACGGTGTGCGGGGAGAGGAACAGCCGTGCGGCCACGTCCTTGCGGCCCAGCCCCGCCACCATGCAGCGCAGCACCTCGTGCTCCCTGGGCGTGAGGGACTCCACCAGCCGTTCGCTGTCGGTACGGTGCTTGCGCGCCGCGGTCAGCTCGCGGAGCACTCCGGTCAGCAGCGCCGGCGGAAGGTGCGTCTCCTCGCGCAGGACTCCGCGGATGACGGCCAGGAGCCGCGAGAGCGAGCAGTCCTTGGCCACCCAGCCCGAGGCGCCCGCCTGGAGCGCCAGGGCGGCCCGGCGCGCGTCGTCGCGCTCGGCGAGCACGACCGTACGGACCTCGGGATGGGACACGCGTACGCCTGCCACCAGCGCGATCCCGTCGGCGGCGGGCGGGGCGGAGCCGGACTCCCGCTGGGCGGGGACGCCCGCGGGGACGGCGGCCAGGTCGGAATCGACCAGCAGGACGTCGAAGCGGCGGCCCTCGGCCGCCGCCCGTTCGAGGCAGCGGAGCGCGGCGGGGCCGCTGCCGGCCGCGGAGACGTCCACGTCCGGTTCGGCCGCGAGCGCGGCGGCGAGAGATTCGGCGAAGATGCGGTGATCGTCGACCACGAGTACCCGGATACGGACCACAAAACCCCCAAGGGTCGGGGAACGGACGACTGCGGGTACGACGCCCGGACCGGGTGATCCGCAGGCGCCGCGGCCGCCGCCGTGACATCTCTGCACTACCCCGGACCGGACGTCGTACCCGACTTGTCTCGACCCCTGAATCAACACCGGCCCCCACCGGTGTCACGCATCAGCGTAGGGCCGGGGTCGGCTCGTGGTTGGCCGAATTGCAGAAGTTTTCCGAGCGATTTTCCGGCGAGGCGCTTCCGGAAGGGCTCCGGGATGGCTTGAAATCGACGCCTTCCTTCCAGCGGAAGTGCCGTTCCGCCCTGTGGTGTGCCGCAGGCAGTTGCACGGGGGGTATTTCACTCGGCGTGCGCACGCCGGGCGCCCGCGCGCAGCGCCCGGCACGGGCGCGCCCGAAATGTACGCACGCCCCCGCCCTGAAGGGGCGGGGGCGCGGGCGTGACAGGGGTGGGGCGGGTGGTGCCGGTGGGCTCAGCCGCGCCGGGCGCGGGTGAAGTTCCAGGCGTCCGTCACGATGCCCGTGAGGTCCGAGCGGGTCGGGGTCCAGCCGAGGCGCTCGTGCGCCGTGCGGGCGGAGGCGACGAGGAAGGCCGGGTCGCCGGCCCGGCGGGGGGCCACCAGCTCGGGAATCTCCTTGCCGGTGACCTTGCGGACCGTCTCGATGACCTCGCGGACCGAAAACCCGCTGCCGTTGCCGAGGTTGCACACCAGGTGCTCCCCCTCGGCGGCGACCCGCAGCGCGGCCAGGTGGGCCTCGGCCAGGTCGGCGACGTGGATGTAGTCCCGTACGCAGGTGCCGTCCGGGGTCGGGTAGTCCTCGCCGAACACCGAGATCGACTCCCGCTCGCCGAGGGCCACTTGCAGCACCAGCGGGATCAGGTGGGTCTCGGGGTCGTGCAGCTCGCCGAACTGCCCGTAGGCACCGGCCACGTTGAAGTAGCGCAGCGAGACCGCCGCGAGGCCGTGCGCCGCGCACTCCCCCGCGATCATGTGGTCGACGGCCAGCTTCGAGGCCCCGTACGGGTTGGTGGGTGCGGTCACCGAGGACTCCGTCAGCGGCCCGTCGCCCGGCTCCCCGTAGGTCGCCGCGGTGGAGGAGAACACCAGCCTGCGCACGCCCGCGCCGCGCATCGCGGCCAGCAGGGCCAGGGTGCCGCCGACGTTGTTCTCCCAGTACTTGCCGGGGTTCACCACGGACTCGCCGACCTGCGAGGAGGCCGCGAAGTGCAGGACCCCGTCGTAGGAGGCGTCCAGGTGCTCGGCGGCGTCCTGGATGCGGCCCTCGACGAAGGCGGCGCCGGCCGGCACCCCGGAACGGAAGCCGGTGGAGAGGTCGTCGAGGACGGTGACCTCGTGGCCCGCCTCCAGGAGGTGCGCCGCGACCACCCCGCCCACGTATCCGGCTCCGCCGGTGACCAGATACTTGGACGACTCGGAAGCCTTGGAAGCCTTGGAAGACGCCGTCTCGCTCACGTGACTACTGCCTCTCGCCGGGGAAAGCACGCACCGTGCGCGTGCTGGTCACCGGCATACCCGAATCCGCGCCGCCGGGGAAATCCCCGGCCCCGATCAGAGCCGGCCGCCCCCGGACGGCGGCAGTCCGGCCCGGTCGAGCAGACCGGTACGGGCGGCCAGCGCGGCCGCCTCCAGCCGGGAGCCCACGCCCAGCTTCATCAGCACCCGCTGGACGTGCGTGCGCGCGGTGCTCGGCGCGATGGCCATGCCCGCGGCGATGAGCCGGGTGTCCTCGCCCTCGGCGACCCGGACCAGCACCTCCACCTCGCGCGGGGTGAGCAGCCGCAGCAGCCGGCTGCCCTCGTCGTCGGGCTGGACGGCGGGGTTGAGCAGCTCCGCGAAGGCTCCCTGCAGCAGCTGCGGCGCGATGGCCACTTCCCCCGCCCGGGCCTTGGCCAGGGCCCGCTCCACGCCCTCGATGCGCTCGTCGTGGCGTACGTACCCCGAGGCGCCGGCCGCGAAGGCGGCCGCGATCCCGCGCGGACTGGGCACCGGGCCCAGCACGACCACGGCGATCTGCGGGCGCTCGCGCTTGATCCGGACGATCGGCTCGAAGACCCCGGGCTCGGCGGGCGTGGCGGTGCCCAGCAGGCAGACCTCCGGGGAGCGGCTGATGACCAGTTCGGCGGCGCCCGCAGCCGGAGCGGCGGCCGCCAGCACCCGGTGGCCGCGCAGCTTCAGGGCCGAGGCGAGCGCCTCGGCCAGCAGCCGGTGCTCGTCGACCACCATGACCCGTACGCCCATTGAGGTACCCACCCCCGCCCTTCTGACCCGGCAAGCTACACGCTTGTTCGACGACATGGTGGGGATACCGCGCAGAAGCCCCCGGAAGGACGGACCTTCCGGGGGCTCCGGGTGCAGTCGTGCGCGCTCAGATCACCCTGGCGCGGCAGCGCCTAGACGTAGTTGTTCCAGATCCTGGTGGAGTACGCGCACACCTCGTTGCCGGCATTGCTCGCACGGCACACCTCGATGCTGATCCACACGATTCCCGTACTGTCGTACAGGTACGTGGTGGCCTCCGTGGTGTTGTACATGCCCGACGCGGTTCGCCACGAGTAGTACTTCGTGCCTCCCCCCGTCCCCGCAACGACTCGCATCCTCGCGACTCGTCCGTCTTCCCGCGTGTCCTTCACCCACAGGTAGATGGGGTCCGCACGGGTGGAACTCCGGTAGTCGAAGTCGATCGTTCCCTCGAACGGGCAATCGACGCTGCTCCTCGTCCATCACCCTGTGAAGGAAGGGCACTTGTGGTGCGCCCACCCCGCAAGGCAGCTCAGCCGGTGGTGAAGGAGACGAAGGAGTAGTACGGATCCGTTGCCACCGTGGACTTGCTCATGACCGCGTTGCGCGCGATGAAGAGCCTCCCGTTGCCGTAGCGGAACTCGCCGGATTCCGGCAGGAACTGGCTCTCGGCGCGCTGCGACTCCTTGTTCGCCGGGTTCTGCATGAGCACGGTCTCCTTCATCGACTTGCCGTCGATGGAGACGACCTGGCCGCCGCCGTCGTAGGGCGGGACCTTGTAGGCGATGAGGTTGGAGCCGTCCATGCGCATCGGGTAGATCGTGTAGCGCTCGCCGGCGTCGGCGCGGTCGGTGGTCAGCTTGCCGGTCTCCAGGTCGAAGGAGACGATCTCGTTGGTGCGGCCGTAGTCGGTCGTCGTGCCCTTGTGCTCGTCGCTCGGCAGGTAGAGCTTGCCGTTGCCGACGACCATGTTGGTGCAGTCCTCGACCTCGGTGCCGCACTCGGGCTTGTAGTTGCCCGAGGTGAGCGGGATGCGCGTCTTGAGCTGCCCCGCGTCGTCGAGGACGAAGAGGTCGCTGACGCCGATGGCGTTCTTGGAGGTGTGGTTGATGTCCGCCGCGACGATCAGCGGCTTGGTGGACACGATCCCGGCGTCCTCCAGACCCGCGGGGAGCTTGTACGAGGACTTCGGTGCGCCGGTGACCGGGTCGAGCGACTGGGCGGACATCGCGTAGCTTCCGTACCGGCCGCAGCGGCGGATCACGGCGAGGGCCGGGCCGCCGCCGTAGCCGAGGTCCTGGCAGTCGTCCGCGTCGACCTTGGGCTTCCACAGGGACGTGCCGTCGGCCAGGTTCCAGGCGGCGCCGCCGTACAGTCCGCCCGCGGCCACGGTCTGGCCGCTGACGGTCACCTCCATGAACTGGATGGGCTTGTCGCCGCCGCCCTGGGTCTTGAGGGAGGTCTTCCACAGGAGCTTGCCGGCGTTCAGGTCGATGACGCCGACCTGGTTGCACGGCTGGAACTTCTTCTCGGCCGTCGGCAGGGCCTCGTCGAAGAGGATCGCCGTCTTGTTGTCCGAGACCCAGCGGCTCGCGGCGCAGACGTTGGCCTCGAGCGGGATCTCCCACTTCTTGGCGCCGTCGGCCACGTTGTAGCCGACGACCTTGCCCATGTCGGACTTGGCGTAGGTGGTGTCGGTGAGCCAGGAGCCGGGGATCTGGACGATCTCGGCCGACTCCGGCATCGGGACGTTGACCAGCGTCTTCGACTTGGTCTTGGCGGGCGCCTTCTCGGTGCCGCCGCCGCCCGGGGCCTTGTCGCCGCCGGGGCTCGCGCTGCCGTCGGCCACGGGCTGCTTGCCGGAGCCCTTGTCGTCGCCGGAGACGTACCAGAAGCCGCTGCCGACGATGAGGACGATGGCCAGGAGGGCCGCGCCGACGATCAGCAGCTGCGTGCGGACCTCGTTGCCGCCACCGCCTCCGGCGGGCACCGCCGGGCTCTGGGCCGCGTACATCGGCGCGGTGACGGGCTGCGGCTGCTGCTGCGGGTAGCCGTAGGACTCCTGCGGATAGCCGTACGAGGGCTGCCCGGCGGGCTGCCCGGCCGGGACCGTCGGCGGCTGAGCCGCCGGAGGCTGGGCCGGGGGCGGCGGCGGGGGGCCGGCCGGCATGGCCGGGGGCACCGGCGGGGGCCCGCCGAAACCGCCCGGCGGCTGGTCCTCGGGCTTGCCGAAACCGCCCGGCGGCGGGTCCTGCGGCGCGCCGAAGCCGCCGGACGGCGGCTGGCTGGGGGGCGGCGGGGTACTCATCGGTGCTACTGCCTCTCGGTGGGCGGCTCGGCGGACTGCGCGGCGGACTGCGCTGTGGACTGCTCGTTCTCGGGGCGGTCGCTCACTTGCCGAAGACCATCAGGAACTTCTCGCTCTTGTTCTGGGCCTGCAGATGGGACGCGGAGACGAACAGCCGGCCGTCCACGTAGTCCACCTTCGGGGAGAGGAAGGAGCTCTCCACCGGGGCCGCGGAGCCGGACGGGTTGCGCAGCACCGCGGTGGGCGTGCCCCCGGCGGCCGGGATCGTGAGGACCTCGCCGCCCTTGTCGCGCTCCGCCTCGCGGTAGACGACGACCTGGCCGCCCGCCGCCTTCAGCGGGGTGAGCGTGCGCCCCTCGCCGGCCGGGGTGCGCCACTTCACCTTGCCGGTGCCGAGGTCGAAGGCGACGATCTCGTTCGGCTTGCCGACGTCGGCCTTGGTGGGCAGGTAGAGGGTGTTCGCGTCCACGTAGGAGGAACCGCAGCTCTGGAGCGAGCGGTTGAAGAGGCCGCCGCAGCCGACCGGGAAGCTGCCCTCACCGGAGACGGTGGCGCGCTGCTTGCCGTCGGGTCCGAGGACCACGATCGAGCGCTCCTTGGCCTCGTTGCCGAGGTCGAGGACGATCGGGTCCAGCGAGTAGACGTTCTTGACCTGGAAGCCCTTGGGGAGCTTGTGGATCCAGGTGTTCTTGCCGGTGGCCGGGTCGGCGTCCATGACCTGGACGGTCTTGTCGGGATCCTGGCAGGTCGCGACGGAGATCATCTTGCCGTTCATGGCGACGAAGTCGGTGGGCGTGCAGCCCTCTTCGCGCTTGTTGTTGAAGAGCTTGTCCCCGGTGCTGACCTTGAAGGCGCTGCTCGTTCCCATCCGGTTGACGACGAGGGCGTCACCGGTGAGGGCGAGGTCGGGGGAGGTCATGATGTCGAAGAGGCCTTCCTTCGGTACCTCCTTCGTCCATCCCTCCTTGCCCGTCTTGAGGTCGATCAGCCGCATCTGGTTGCAGTCGGCGCTGCTGGACTCGCCGTTCTCGTACATGACCACGGTCTTGCCGTCCGCTGTCATGTCGGTGACCCCGCAGATCACGGCGGGGAGGGTGAGGGTCCACTTCTCCTTGCCGTCCTTGACCCCGTAGGCGGTGACCGACTTCCAGAGGGACTTGACGACGGTGTCGCCGACGATCCACTGCCCCTTGGAGTCGACGCCGGAGCCGGGGCCGTCGATCTTGCTGCTCTTGAACCAGAGGACCTTGTCCTCGCCCTGCTTGCGGCCGTCGTTGAGGTCTTCGTTCTCGTCGCCGCCGTTGCCGCTGCCGTCGCCCTTGTCCACGGAGGCGGAGGGCGAGGCCTTGTCGTCGACGGGCGGCGGCGTGGTGTCCTGGCCGATGACCTTGTCGGAGCCCTTGTCCTTGCCGGCGAAGAACACGAAGTAGCCGCCGGTGCCCAGGACGAGCACGCCGGCGACGGCGGCCGCGATCAGCACGGTGAGCTTCTTCTTCGGCCCGCCGGGCGGCACCGGCGGCATGCCGGGGGCGCCGGGGGGCATGTGCGGGGGCTGGGGCGGGAAGCCGTAGCCCCCGGGCGGCTGCTGACCGTACGGGCCCTGCGGCTGCCCGCCGTACGGACCCTGCGGCTGGGGCTGCTGCGCGTACGGGTTCTCGCCCGGCGGCGGGAACCCGTAACCGGGCTGCGGGGGCCCCGGCAGGTGCCCGTAACCGGAGGGGTTCGGCGGCTGGTTCGGAGGCTGGGGCGGCTCGGTCATCAGCGCATACCTTCGGCTTCGGGTGTGGGAGGAAGCCCTTTCTATCACTGACGGCGCGAATGGGCCGGGCCGGTCCGACCCCTGTTCCCAAGGGAGGACCGGCCCGTGATGCCGCCGTTATCGGCCGGTTGGGGGCGGCGGGCCCCGAAGGCCCGGCGCGCCTTACGCCTCCTCGGCGAGCTCCAGCCAGCGCATCTCCAACTCGTCCCGGTCCGAGATGAGTTCCCGCAGTTCGGCGTCGAGCTTGGCGACCTTGTCGAAGTCGGTGGAGTTCTCGGCGATCTGGGCGTGCAGGCTGCTCTCGCGGTCCGTCATCTTGTTGAGCTGCCGCTCGATCTTCTGCAGCTCCTTCTTCGCGGCGCGCGCGTCCCCGGAGGCGGAGGACTTGCCGGCGGCGGCCGGGGCGGGCGCCGGAGCAGCCGCTTCGATCATCTTCTGACGGCGCTCCAGGTACTCGTCGAGGCCGCGCGGCAGCATCCGCAGGCTCGCGTCGCCCAGCAGGGCCATGACCGTGTCGGTGGTGCGCTCGATGAAGAACCGGTCGTGCGAGATCACGATCATCGACCCGGGCCAGCCGTCGAGGAGGTCCTCCAGCTGGGTCAGGGTCTCGATGTCGAGGTCGTTGGTGGGCTCGTCGAGGAAGAGGACGTTGGGCTCGTCCATCAGCAGGCGCAGGATCTGCAGCCGGCGCCGCTCACCACCGGAGAGGTCGCCGACGGGCGTCCACTGCTTCTCCTTGGTGAAGCCGAACTGCTCGCACAGCTGCCCGGCCGTCATCTCGCGGCCCTGACCGAGGTCGACCCGGTCGCGCACGCGCTGGACGGCCTCCAGGACCCGCAGCGACGGGTCGAGTTCGCCGACCTCCTGCGAGAGGTAGGCCAGCTTGACGGTCTTTCCGACGGTCACCGTGCCGGCGGCCGGCTGGACCTCGCCCTGGGTGCGGGCGGCCTCGCCGAGGGCGCGCAGCAAGGAGGTCTTGCCGGCTCCGTTGACGCCGACGAGACCGACGCGGTCGCCGGGGCCCAGGTGCCAGGTGAGGTGCTTGAGGAGGGTCTTGGGGCCGGCCTGGACGGTCACGTCCTCCAGGTCGAACACCGTCTTGCCGAGGCGGGCGTTGGCGAACTTCATCAGCGCGGACTTGTCGCGCGGCGGCGGCACGTCGGCGATCAGCTCGTTGGCGGCCTCGATGCGGTAGCGCGGCTTGGAGGTACGGGCCGGGGCACCGCGGCGCAGCCAGGCCAGCTCCTTGCGCATCAGGTTCTGCCGCTTGGACTCCTCCGTGGCGGCGATGCGGTCGCGCTCGGCGCGGGCGAAGACGTAGTCGCTGTAGCCGCCCTCGTACTCGTGGACGTCACCGCGCTGCACGTCCCACATGCGGGTGCAGACCTGGTCGAGGAACCACCGGTCGTGGGTGACGCAGACGAGCGCGGAGCGGCGTGCCTGGAGGTGCTTGGCCAGCCAGGAGATGCCCTCGACGTCGAGGTGGTTGGTGGGCTCGTCGAGTACGAGGAGGTCCTGGTCGGCGATGAGGAGCTTGGCCAGCGCGATGCGGCGGCGCTCGCCACCGGACAGCGGGCCGATGACCGTGTCCAGGCCCTGCCCGAAGCCGGGCAGGTCCAGCCCGCCGAAGAGGCCGGTCAGGACGTCGCGGATCTTCGCGTTGCCGGCCCACTCGTGGTCGGCCATGTCCCCGATGATCTCGTGGCGGACGGTGGCCTTCGGGTCGAGGGAGTCGTGCTGGGTGAGCACGCCCATCTGCAGGCCGCTGTTCTGGGTGACCCGGCCGGTGTCGGGTTCCTCCAGCTTGGCGAGCATGCGGATGAGGGTGGTCTTGCCGTCGCCGTTGCGGCCTACGACACCGATCCGGTCCCCCTCGGATACGCCGAGGGAGATGCCGTCGAGCAGGGTACGGGTTCCGTACACCTTGCTGACTGCCTCGACATTGACCAGGTTGACGGCCATCAGGAGCGCTCCAGGGAAGGGGTGTGGATCAGCCCCTCAGCCTAACCCTCCGCGAAGTGCCGGACCGTTCCACCAGCAGCCACCCGCCCAGCGCCATGCCGATCGCGGCGGGCGCGGTGACCGGGAGCGCGATCAGGGTGGCGCTGTGGCCTTCCAGGAGTCCGCCGAGGCCGGTCGTGGAGAGCCCGAGGACGCCGAGGAGGCAGAGCGCGGTGCCGAGGGCGGCGCGGGGGCCGGAGCCCGGACCGGAGCCGGGGCGCGCGCTGCTCCCTACGGGCGACTCGAAGCGCCGGAAGAGCGCGACGAGTACGCCGGTCAGCGCGGCGGCGGCGAGGAACCGGACCGGGACCTGGGCCCACCAGGCCGCCCCGGCGGGCTCGGGCAGGGCGATGCCGAGGCCGAGCTGGGCGGCGTACACGGCGAGCATCGCGGTGAGGTGCCAGAGGAAGGCCGTCATGGCGACCCCGTTGGCGGCGACCACGCCGCGCCAGACCCGGGGCCGGGCCAGCCACGCGCCGGCCGGGGTCCTGAGCAGCTCCACGGCGCCCACGAGCCAGATCCCGTGCGCGAGCAGGGCGAGGGTGGGCGGGGCCATGTTGGAGACCTTCTCCCCGGGCATCCCGACCATGGACAGCGGGTACGGACCGTACGCCACCAGCGCCACGGCCCCGGCGAGCCCGGCGGCGGCGAGGATGCCGGGGCGGCGGAGCCGCCCGTCGGCGCGCAGGAAGCCGAGCTGGTGGACGGCGAGCCAGACGAAGGCGAAGTTCAGGAACTCGGCGTACGGGACACCGCCCGCGAAGCGCAGCAGGTCGACGGCGGCCGCGGCCCCGGCCAGGGCCCCGAAGGCGGCCCAGCCGTGGCGCTCGTGCAGGGTCAGCAGGGGCGGGGTGAGGGCGACCATCGCGAGGTAGATCCCGATGAACCACAGCGGCTGCGTGACCAGCCGGAACGCCGCCCCGGACAGGCGCCCGCCGCCCCCGCCGAGGAGCTGCGCGGTGAGGGCCACGGCTGTCCAGACGGCGACGAACACGAGGGTGGGCCGCAGCAGCCGGCGGAGCCGGGCCCGCAGGAAGGCGGCGTAGACGGGGCCGTCGGTGCGGCGGGCGAGGGACCGGTAGGACAGGGCGTGCGAGAACCCTCCGACGAAGAAGAACACCGGCATCACCTGCAGGGCCCAGGTGAGCACCTGCAGCGGCGGCACGACGGCGAGCAGGTTCCCTATGCCGTCGGCGCTGACGGCGGCCATCAGCCAGTGCCCGGCGATGACGGTGCCGAGCGAGGCGACCCGGAGCAGGTCGACGTAGCGGTCCCGCGAGGCGGGGGTGACGGCGGCGATGTCGCTTGCGCTGGCTCCCATGGGCCCTACGCTCCCGCGCGGGCCCGCTGGGCAACAGGGCGCGGATACTCATCCCCCACCTAGGTACCCCGGCCCCCCTCCCGCTGCGCGGGGCTGGCGTGCCGGATGCCGGGTGCCGGGTGCCGCTACGCGGGGCGGAGTTCCCCTACCCGCCCTTCGCCCGTTCCCCGGGCTGCGCCCAGACCCCCTGGGGCTCCGCCCCAGACCCCGCGCCTCAAACGCCGGCGGGGCTGGAATTGCCCTGCGGGCAATCCAGCCCCGGCCAGCGCGCACTGTGTGCACGTACAGGCTGACGCCAGGCCAAAACCAGCCCCTCCGGCGTTTGAGGAGCGGGGGTCCGGGGGCCGGCCCCCGGGAACGGCGCCGCACGCGGCACGGGTCCGGGCGGAGCCCGGGGAACGGGGGAAGGGCGGGTAGGGGACTCCGCCCCGCGCAGCGGCCCGACGCAGCTCGCCCGCCGGGCGGACCGGGCCCGTCAGCACCCCGGGAGCCGGGCCGCAAGCCTCCGGTCAGAGGAGGGTCGCGCCCGGGGCCGGGCTGGTGGCCACGTGGGTGCTGCGGCAGGTGCCGGAGGCGGCCAGGGCGGCTGCGACCTTCGTCGCAGACTCCGCGTCGCGGACCAGGAAGGCCGTCGTGGGGCCGGAGCCGGACACCAGCGCCGCCAGGGCCCCGGCCTCGGTACCCGCCGCGAGGGTGTCCGCGAGCGACGGCCGCAGCGAGAGGGCCGCGGGCTGGAGCCCGTTCGCCAGGGTGGCGGCCAGCGCGTCCGGGTCACCGGAGGCCAGGGCCGCGAGGAGGGCCGGGGAGGCCTGCGGGACGGGGACCTCCGTACCGGCGGTGAGCCGGTCGAACTCGCGGAACACCGCCGGGGTGGAGAGGCCGCCGTCGGCCACCGCGAACACCCAGTGGAAGGTGCCGGCCGGGACCGGGGTCAGGATCTCCCCGCGCCCGGTGCCCAGCGCCGCCCCGCCGACCAGGCTGAACGGCACGTCGCTGCCCAGCTCCGCGCAGATGGCCAGGAGTTCCTCGGCCGGGGTCTTCAGACCCCAGAGGGCGTCGCAGGCCAGCAGCGCGGCGGCCCCGTCGGCGCTGCCGCCGGCCATGCCGCCCGCCACCGGGATCCGCTTCTCGATGTGGAGGTGGACGTCCGGGCTCAGACCGGCCCGCTCCGCCAGGATCTCCGCCGCCCGGGCCGCGAGGTTGGTGCGGTCCAGCGGGACCTTGTCCGCGTCCGGCCCCGCGCACGTCACGGTCAGCTCGTCGGCCGGGGTCGCGGTGACCTCGTCGTAGAGGGAGACCGCGAGGAAGACGTTGGCCAGGTCGTGGAAGCCGTCCGGCCGGGCAGCGCCCACCGCCAGCTGGACGTTGACCTTGGCGGGGACCCGTACGGTGACCGCGTCGCTCACAGCGCGGGCCTCTCCGCGGCGGGCTTGTGCTCGGCGATCGCCGCGAACTCCTCGACGGTGAGGGACTCGCCGCGGGCCTGCGGGGAGACACCCGCGGCGACGAGCGCCGCTTCGGCACCGGCCGCGGACCCGGCCCAGCCGGACAGCGCCGCGCGCAGCGTCTTGCGGCGCTGCGCGAAGGCCGCGTCGACGACCGCGAAGACCTCGGCCTTGGTCGCGGTGGTCTTGACCGGCTCCGCCCGGCGGACCAGGGAGACGAGTCCGGAGTCGACGTTCGGGGCGGGCCAGAAGACCTTGCGGCCGATGGCGCCGGCCCGCTTGACGTCCGCGTACCAGTTGGCCTTGACCGAGGGGACCCCGTACACCTTGTTGCCGGGCTCGGCGGCCAGCCGGTCGGCGACCTCGGCCTGCACCATGACCAGGGTCCGCTCGATGCTCGGGAAGCGGTCGAGCATGGTGAGCAGGACCGGCACGGCGACGTTGTAGGGCAGGTTCGCGACGAGCGCGGTCGGCGGCGGGCCGGGCAGCTCCTTGACCAGCATCGCGTCGGAGTGGACCAGCGCGAAGCGGTCCTTGCGCTGCGGCATCCGCGCCTCGATGGTGGCGGGCAGCGCGGCGGCCAGGATGTCGTCGATCTCGACGGCGACGACCCGGTCGGCGGCCTCCAGCAGCGCGAGCGTCAGCGAGCCCAGCCCGGGCCCGACCTCGACGACCACGTCGTCCGGCCGGACCTCGGCCGTGCGCACGATGCGGCGCACGGTGTTGGCGTCGATGACGAAGTTCTGGCCCTTCTGCTTCGTCGGCCGTACGCCGAGTACGGCGGCCAGCTCCCGGATGTCGGCCGCGCCGAGGAGGGCGGAGGTCTCGGGCGCGGACGTCTCGGGCGCGGAGGTCTCGGGCGCGGAGGTCTCCGGCACGGTGCTTTCGGGCTGCTGCTCTGCGGTGCTCACCGATAAAGGGTACGGCCGCAGTGTGGCCAGGGACTCGCCCCCCGCTGGACGTACAGCTTCTTCGCCCGGTACGTCTGTTCCGGGCCCGGAGCGTCCTGCGGGCGGCCGCTGCCGCCGAGGGCCTGCCAGGTCTGTACGTCGAACTGGTAGAGCCCCCCGTACGTTCCCGAGGGGTCCGTGGCGCCGGGCCGGCCGCCCGACTCGCAGCGGGCCAGCGCGCCCCAGTCGAGGCCGTCCGCGCCCTGCACGGAGGTCGGCAGCGGCTTGGTGCCGACCTTGACGAGCTGGCTGACGGGCTCGCGGACGGTCTCCTCGGCGACCCGGCGGGGCTTTTGCCGGACCCCGTTGACGGTACGCAGGCTGTACGTGACCCTGCGCGCCCCGGGCCGGCCCGAGCGCTCGACGACTTCGGTTCCGGCGAAGAGGGCGGGGTCCTTGACCCGCTCGGTCGCGTACGGGATGCGTTCCTCGCGGATCTCGCGGGTGCCGGTGATGCGGAGCACGGTGACGGTCTGGCCGTCGCGCGGGAAGGAGTCGGCGGGCACGGAGGTGGCGTCCTGGCCGTGGAGGGTGATCCCGGCTTCGTCGAGGGCCTCCTGGACGGTGGCGGCGTTGGTGCGGATGGTCCGCTCGCGGCCGTCGGCCATGAAGGTGATGCTGCGTTCGGTGCGGACGGCGAGGCTCAGGCCGGTCCGGGGGACGGGGGCGGTGCGGGGTGCGGAGAGGTGGGCGCCCTCGGCGCGGATGCCGAACTGGCGCAGTGCGCCGTCCACCGTGCGGGCCGTGGTCCACACCTCGCGCCGCTGCCCGTCGAGGGTCAGGCTCAGCGGGCGGCCGTAGCGCAGGACGATCTCGTCCCCGTCGTCGAGGACCTCCGCCCCGGCCGGGGCGACGAGGTCGTGGGGGCCGACGCCGAGTCCTTCGGCGGCGAGCAGCTCGTCGACGTCGTCGGCGAAGGTGTGCAGGGTCCGCGGGACTCCGTCGACGGTGAGGCGTACCGCCTTGTCGGCGGCCACGAAGGCGGTGGTGCCGCCCGCCAGGAACGCGACGACCAGGGCCTGCGGCACGATGCGCCGCCAGGTGTCGCGGGGCGCGGGGGCGGCGCTCCTGCGCCGCCTCGGACCGGGGGCGGGGCCGGTGCCGGGGCCGGGGCCGGCCGGCGCGGGCACCGTGCCGAGTCCGCCGCTCCGGCGCCGTCCGGTCCCCGCGGGGACCGGTCCGGCCGGGGCGGTGTCCGGGGGCGCCGCCGGCGCGGTGCGGCGCCGGCGGCCGGTGGCGGGTGGCTCCGGCTCGGGAGCGGGTCCCGGAGCGGGACCGGCCGGGGCGGGGGCCCTGCCGCGGGCCCGGCGGCCCGCCCCGGGCTCGGCGGCCGTCCGCCGCCGCCCACCGCCCCGGGGCGCCGGCACCGCGGGCTCCGGGTCCCGGTAGGGGCCGGGTCCGGCGTCCGGGTCCGGCGCTCCGGGGTCCCGGTACTGGTCCACGTCCCCGTAGGGCCCCGCTGCGGCGGCCGGGCCCGGGGCCGTCGCCACCAGGTCCCGGTAGCGGGCCCCGTCCTCGTAGGACCCCGCCGCGGCCGGGCCGGGGGGCGGCGTGCCCGGGTCCGGGTACGGGTCCGCGTACGGATCCATCAGGTCCTGGTCCGCGCCCGGGGCGAGGAACGGGTCCGGGCGGGTGTCCGCCTCCGCGGTCGGGTCCGGGGCCACGGCCCAGGGGTCGCGTCCACCGGCCGGCCAGGCCACATCGCTCATCGCGCTCGCTCCACTGGTCCGTCCGGCTGCTTCGGGCACGGCACCCTAGCGGAGCGGTCGTCACGCTACAAAGCGGGACGGCTACGGAACGTGGCGAACGGGTGAGGTCGTCCTCACCGCGTCCTCATCGGGCGATCAGTAGGCGAAGGCGCGGGCCGTGTTGGCCGCCAGTGCCGTCGCCATGGCGTCCTCGTCGATGCCGCGGACCGCGGCCATGGCCCGTACGGTCAGCGGAATGAGGTACGGCGCGTTGGGCCGGCCGCGGTACGGGGCCGGGGTGAGGTACGGGGCGTCCGTCTCCACGAGCACCAGTTCCAGCGGGGCCACCGCCAGGGCTTCGCGCAGCGGCGCCGCGTTCTTGAAGGTGACGGTCCCGGCGAAGGACATGTAGTAGCCGGCGGCCGCGCACTCCCGGGCCATCTCCGCGTCTCCGGAGTAGCAGTGGAAGACGGTCCGCTCGGGGGCGCCCTCCTCGCGCAGGACGCGCAGCACGTCCGCGTGCGCCTCGCGGTCGTGGATGACCAGGGCCTTGCCCTGCCGTTTGGCGATCTCGATGTGCGCGCGGAAGGAACGCTCCTGCGCGGCCATGCCCTCCGGGCCGGTCCGGAAGTAGTCGAGTCCGGTCTCGCCGACCGCCTTCACGTGTGCGAGGGCCGCCAGGGCCTCGATCTCGGCGAGCGCGTCGTCGAGCGCGGCCTCGCCGCCGCCCGTCCGGGCGCCCTGCCGCGACCAGCCGTCGGGGTCCCCGTGGACGATCCGGGGGGCTTCGTTGGGGTGCAGGGCCACGGCCGCGTGGACGTTCTCGTACGCGGCGGCCGTCTCGGCGGCCCAGCGGGAGCCCTTCACGTCGCAGCCCACCTGGACGACGGTGGTCACCCCGACGGAGGCGGCCTTGGCGAGGCCCTCCTCGACGGTGCCGGACTGCATGTCCAGGTGGGTGTGGGAGTCGGCGACCGCCACCCGGAGCGGTTCGGGCAGCGGGGGCGGTGCGTCGTTCGACGTACTACGGCTCATACGGCCGATCTTATGACCGGCGGAAGAACCCCAGCAGCCGGGCCATCAGGCCGGGCCGTTCCACGGGGACCGGTCCGGGGCCTTCGTGCAGGGCGGCCTTGCGGGGCTTCGGGGGCTTCGCGGTGTACCCGGCGGGCACCGGTCCGGCGATCCCGGGGGCCGCGTGGTGGTGGTAGAGCTGGTCGAGCATGCCGATGACCGACTTGACCTGGCCCTCCCGCATGATCCGCACCACGTGACCGCCGCAGTTCATGCAGGTCGGGTTGGACAGGGGGGAGGGGACCCGCTCGCCGTCGGCCGTGTAGACGATGAACGGCAGGCCCCTGCCGTCGGTGTGGTGCTCTATCTCGTACCCCTGCTCCCAGCCGTAGCCGCACTTCATGCAGGCGAAGGAGTACGCCTCGTGCACCGTCGGTACGGCGGCGGGAGCGGGCTCCGTCACGGGGAGGGGTCGGGGTTCGGCGATCTCACTCATGCCAGCTCCTCTTGTTCCACTGCTGCCATTGCCAGTGGACGCCTCTTCGGGCGGGAGCGCATCAGGCCCTGTCTAGTGTTGGACGGTCCTTGGGCGAGTCATGCCCAAAGCGCCCGGTGCGCGGTCTGAGCTTTGCTTTTCAGGTTAGCTCTTTACCGACCGACGGCGACTTTTGTGCCGCGTTCTTTGCCGCCACCACCGCGTCGAACACCTCGCGCTTGGGTACCCCGGCCTCGGCGGCGACCGCCGCGATGGCCTCCTTGCGCCGCTCCCCCGCCTCCTCGCGCACCCGTACCCGGTTCACCAGCTCCTCGGCGTCCACATCGCCGGGGGCCGCGGCGGGGGCGCCCTCGACGACCACGGTGATCTCCCCGCGCACGCCTTCGGCGGCCCAGGCGGCCAGCTCGCCGAGCCCGCCGCGCTTGACCTCCTCGTAGGTCTTGGTCAGCTCGCGGCAGACGGCGGCGCGCCGGTCGGCGCCGAAGACCTCGGCCATGGCGGCCAGGGTGTCGTCGAGCCGGTGCGGGGCCTCGAAGTAGACGAGGGTGCGGCGTTCGGCGGCGACCTCGCGGAGCTTGCCGAGGCGCTCGCCGGCCTTGCGCGGCAGGAAGCCCTCGAAGCAGAAGCGGTCGACCGGCAGGCCGGAGAGGGCGAGCGCGGTGAGCACGGCGGAGGGCCCGGGTACGGCCGTGACCTTGATGTCCTTCTCCACGGCGGCGGCGACGAGCCGGTAGCCGGGGTCGGAGACCGAGGGCATGCCGGCGTCCGTGACCAGCAGGACGCGCTTGCCGGCCTCCAGGGCCTCGACCAGTTCGGGGGTGCGCGCGGACTCGTTGCCCTCGAAGTACGACAGGACGCGCCCGGTCGTGTACACGCCTAGGCCCTGCGTCAGCCTGCGCAGCCGCCGGGTGTCCTCGGCGGCGATCACGTCGGCCCGCTCCAGCTCGGTGGCGAGCCGCGGCGGGGCGTCGGCGAGGTCGCCGATGGGCGTCCCGGCGAGGACGAGAACGCCTCCCGCGAGTGCGTCGGAGGGGGCCGGGGAGGGGGCTTCGGCGGAGCCGGGCTGGTCAGTGGTCACCGCCCCATCCTCTCAGCCGCCCCCACCGGTACACCCCGACGCTCCCGTCCCCCTGGGTTTGGCACAGGCTCGTTCCCTACGATGTGCCGGTGACCAGTACCGCGACGCCGCCGCCCAGCCCTGCGGGGGCCCCGCCCGCCACCGAGGCCGGGCCCGGCCCGGACCCCGCCGACCAGCCGTCCGCCTGGCTGCGCCGCCTGCGCGGCTTCGGCTACGTGCCGCCCGCCGGGGCGAAGCGGCAGTCGGACGTGCGCACCCGCCTGGTGCCCCCGTACGCGCGGCCGTCCGCGCAGCTGTGGGCGCAGATCGGGATCGGGCCTGCCGCGGCGGAGCGCTGGGAGCGGGTGCTGGCGTGGGCCGGGCCGCTGCTGGTGGCGGTGGTCGCCGGGGTGCTGCGGTTCGTCCACCTGGGCACCCCGAAGGCGGTGATATTCGACGAGACGTACTACGCCAAGGACGCCTGGGCCACGGTCAAGCAGGGCTACGAGGCGAGCTGGCCCAAGGACATCGACAAGTCGATCCTCGCCAACCCCGACGGGGTCCCCCTCCCGCTGGACCCGGGCTACGTCGTGCACCCGCCGGTCGGCAAATGGGTGATCGGGCTGGGCGAGTGGATGTTCGGCTTCGACCCGTTCGGCTGGCGGTTCATGACCGCGCTGCTCGGCACCCTGTCCGTGCTGATGCTGTGCCGCATCGGCCGGCGGCTGTTCCGCTCCACCTTCCTGGGCTGCCTGGCCGGCCTCCTGCTGGCCGTGGACGGCCTGCACCTGGTGATGAGCCGGACCGCCCTGCTCGACCTGGTGCTGATGTTCTTCGTGCTCGCGGCCTTCGGATCGCTGGTGATCGACCGGGACAAGGTGCGGGCCCGGCTCGCGGCGGCGCTCCCGGTGGACGAGGAGGGGCGGACCCGGCCGGACGCCCGGATCGCGGAGACGCTGAAGCTGGGCTGGCGCCCGTACCGGCTCCTGGCCGGGGTCTGCCTGGGCCTGGCCTTCGGCACGAAGTGGAACGGCCTGATCGTGCTGGCCTTCTTCGGCGTGCTGATGGTCCTGTGGGACGTGGCCGCGCGCCGCACGGCGGGCGCGGGGGCTCCGTACGCGGCGATGCTGCGCCGCGACGCACTGCCCGGCTTCCTCTCCACCGTCCCCGTGGCGATCTCCGTCTACCTGCTCTCGTGGCTCGGCTGGATCCTCTCCCCCGACAACGGCAAGGGCGGCTACTTCCGCGACTGGGCCGCCAAGAACGACCAGCACAGCTCGTGGTCCTTCGTCCCGGAGTGGCTGCGGAGCCTGTGGCACTACGAGACGGAGGTCTACAAGTTCCACGTGGGCCTGACCTCGGGCCACACCTACGAGTCGAACCCGTGGAGCTGGCTGGTCCTGGGCCGTCCCGTCTCCTACTTCTACGAGTCCCCCGCGCCCGGCACCGACGGCTGCCCGGCCACGGAGACGGCCAAGTGCGCGCGCGAGGTGCTGGCGCTCGGCACGCCGCTGCTGTGGTGGACGGGCTGCTTCGCGCTGCTGTACGTGCTGTGGCGGTGGCTCTTCCGCCGCGACTGGCGGGCGGGCGCGATCGCGTGCGCGCTGGGCGCGGGCCTGCTGCCCTGGTTCAACTACCAGGAGCGGACCATCTTCTTCTTCTACGCCGTGGTCTTCGTCCCGTACCTGTGCCTGGCGGTGGCCATGATGATCGGCGCCCTCCTGGGCCCGGCGGGCTCCTCGGAACGCCGCCGCGCCCTGGGGTCGGTGGCGGCGGGCGTCCTGGTGCTCCTGATCGTGTGGAACTTCATCTATTTCTGGCCCATCTACACGGGCCAGTCCATCCCGATGGACTCCTGGCAGAACCGGATGTGGCTGGACACCTGGGTTTGACTTCCGATCCCCTCCCTAAGGGGAGGGGATTCCTACCACGGCCAGCTGACCGTCTCGGTGAGTTCCTGCTTCTTCGCGCTGTGCCGGGACAAGTCCCGGTCTTACCCGCGCTCGACAGGCTGACACTGCCAGTCCGGCAGCCTTGGCGACGTTGACCGCCGCGTTGATGTCCCGGTCCAGCCACGCGCTGCACGCTTGGCACTGCCAGATGCGGACGCTGAGGGGCTTGGGGCCGTCCTTGACGCCGCACTGCGAGCACACCTGCGAGGTCGGCTCCAACCGGCCGATCCGGATGAGGGTGCGCCCGTACCGGGCGGCCTTGTACTCCAGCATCGTCACGAACGCCGACCATCCGGCGTCGTGTACGGACTTGGCCATGCGCGTGCGGGCGAGTCCCTTGACTGCCAGGTCTTCCACTGCGACCGCTTGGTTTTCGCGGATCAGCTTCGTGGAGAGCTGGTGATGGAACTCGCGCCGCGCGTCGGCCACCTGCGCATGAGCGCGGGCGACCTTGATACGGGCCTTGGTCCGGTTGTTCGATCCTTTGACCTTGCGGGACAGGCGACGCTGTTCCCGCTTCAGCTTCTTCTCCGCGCGGCGCAGAAAGCGCGGAGATTCGATCTTCGTACCGTCCGAGAGGATCGCGAAGTGCGTCAGACCCAGGTCGATGCCGACCTGACCGCCGACCTCGGTCAGCGTCTCGTCCGCGCCGGTCTCGATCACGAACGAGCAGAAGTACCGTCCGGCCGCGTCCTTGATCACGGTCACCGTGGACGGGGTGGACGGCAATGCGCGGGACCACTTCACCCGCACATCGCCGATCTTCGGCAACGACAGGTCACCACCGGTCGTGATCTTCCACCGGGCGTTCGCGGTGAACCGGACGGCCTGCCGGTTGTCCTTGCGGCTCTTGAACCGGGGCGCACCCATACGCGGGCGTTTCCCCTTGAGGCTGTCGAAGAAGTTCCGGTACGCGGCGTCCAGGTCCCGGAGGGACTGCTGGAGCACGACGGCCGAGACCTCGCTGAGCCAGGCCCGTTCCTCGGTCGTCTTCGCGGCCGTGACCTGTTTCGACAACTCCGCCGACGTCACGAACGGCAGGTCCGCCGTGCGGGCGGCCTCACGAGCGCGAAGTGCATCGTTATAGACCACCCGAGAGCACCCGAACGCCCTGGCCAGCGCCGAGCGCTGAGGACCGTTCGGGTACATCCGGAAGGAGTACCCGAGCTGCATGCCGATCAGCGTACTTCGGCTGGTTTATGACCGAGTATCAGAACATTCGCGCGGTCGGCACTGAGCTTTCGTCCTCCACGCCCGCTTGGCTTTCATGGCGAAGTACCGACACAAGCTTGGACTCCGCTGTCGGCCGACCGACCCCAAGGGCAACCAAAGCCCTGAGTCGTTTGTCTGTTCGACGTAGGGTCTACCTCACGGGCCACTTGAACGCGTTCAGCATTCGAGGGCCGGGGGTCGGACACACGGGAACGGGGAGAGGGCATGAACGGGGCTGCAAAGGGGGCCGTCGTCGGCGGGGCCTTCCTGGCGATGCTGGGCGGGGCCGTGTACGGGGTGTACGCGCTGGTGGGGGACGCCGGTGACGGCGACGCGAAGAGCACGAGCGCGACCGGCCCGGCGGTGCCCGCCAAGGGCAGCGGGCCGGTCAGCGACAAGGATGCCGCGGCGACCGCCCAGGCCTTCTTCACCGCGTGGGCGGCCGGGGACGCCCGGGCGGGGGCCGATCTGACGAACAACCCGGCGGAGGCGCAGGGCGCCCTCGGCGAGTTCACGACCAAGGCCTACGTGTCCAAGGTCGCGATCACCCCCGGCGTGCAGACCGGGACCACGGTGGCGTACTCCGTCGCGGCGGAGGTCACCTACGAGGGGGTCACCAAGCCCCTCGCCTACGAGTCCAAGCTGACCGTGGTCCGCGGCAACACCACGGGGCTGCCGCTCGTCGACTGGCAGCCCTCGGTGCTCCACCCGCAGCTCCAGAAGGGCGAGAAGCTGCGCGGCGGCGCGCCCGCCAACCCTCCGGTCAAGGCCGTCGACCGCAAGGGCAGGGAGCTGACGGCGGAGAAGTACCCGTCGCTGCGCCCGGTCCTCGACAGCCTGCGCAAGACGTACGGGGAGCGGCAGGGCGGTACGAGCGGCGCCGAGCTGTGGATCGAGCCGGTCGCCCAGGAGGCCCCCCGGCGGACCCTGCTGACGCTGGTCGAGGGAAAGCCCGGGGAGATCGAGACCGTCCTGGACGCGGACGTCCAGGCGGCGGCCGAGCAGGCGGTCCTGAAGTTCCCGCAGGCCTCGGTGGTCGCCGTCCAGCCGAGCACCGGGAACATCCTGGCCGTCGCCGACCACCGCGGGGACGGCTTCCCCGCCTCCCTCAGCGGAGCCCGCGCGCCCGGCTCCACGATGAAGATCGTGACCGGCGCGATGCTGCTGGACCGGGGCCTGGTGGCGGCGGACAAGGTCGCCGAGTGCCCGGCGGAGGTGCAGTGGGGAGGCAAGACCTTCAAGAACCTGAAGGGCTTCAAGCTCGACGGCGAGACCTTCGCGACGAGCTTCGCCCAGTCCTGCAACACCGCCTTCATCAAGCAGATCAAGCCGGTGGACGACGACGACGCGCTCCCCAAGGAGGCCCGTGAGGTCTTCGGCATCGGCGCCGGCGTCGAGTGGAAGGTCGGCGTGCCCACCGTCGACGGCAAGGTCCCGGACGCGACCGGCCCGGCGGCGGCCGCCGCGTACATCGGCCAGGGCCAGATCCAGATGAACCCGCTCACGATGGCCTCGGTCACCGCGACCGCACGGACCGGGGTCTTCCGTCAGCCGGTGGTGGTCAAGGCCTCGCTGGACGGCCGCGAGATCGCGCAGGCCGGCCGGAAGATGAAGCCCTCGGTGGCGGCGCAGCTGGTACGGATGATGAAGCTGACGGCCACCTCGGGCACCGCCCAGGGTGCGATGTCCGCGGTCCACGGCTCCGACAAGGGCGCGAAGACCGGCTCGGCGGAGGTCGACGGGGCGCAGAACCCGGACAGTTGGTTCACCGGTTTCAGTGGCGACGTGGCGGCCGCGGCGATGGTCGAGGGCGGTGGCCACGGCGGCGACGCGGCGGGCCCGATCGTGGCGGCCGTCCTGAACGCGGGCTGACCGGGAGGCCCTTCCCCGCCGGGCCGTATACGACGCGAGGAAGCCGTACGGTGCGGGGCGTTGCGCCCCGAGAGCAGGACCCGGACCGGGCCCTCGCCCGCCCCGGCTTCCTGCCGCACCGCCACCGCCCGTCCGCGCGTACCTGCGGAACCAGGTCTCCGAGGACGCACTCACAGCGCCGCGCCCCCGTCGATCCGGACCACCTGGCCGGTGATGTACCCGGCCTGCGGGGAGGCGCGGATCGGCGCGCGCCGGCCCGTTGCCAGGTCCGGCCTGTACGGCATCCAGCGCGGCTCCGGGCCGTTCGCCGGGCCCCGGTACCGTGACCGTTCATGACGTTGCTTCCGGCCGGCGGCCCGGCCCCTGCGGGATTACTGGCCCCGCTGCTCCCCCCGCTGGTGACCGCCGTCGACACCTTCCACGACAGCGCCGAAGCCTTCCTGTTCCCCGAGGAGGAGGCCCTGGTCGCCAAGGCGGTGGCCAAGCGGCGGCACGAATTCACCACGGTGCGCCAGTGCGCACGCGCGGCCCTGGCCGGATTCGGCTTGCCGCCCGCACCGATCCTGCCCGGCGCCGGTGGCGCGCCCCGCTGGCCCGGCGGCATGGTCGGCAGCCTCACGCACTGCGACGGATACCGGGCGGCGGCCGTCGCCCGGGACACGACGGTGGCCTCCCTCGGCATCGACGCCGAACCGGCCGAACCGCTGCGGGGCGAGGGCACGCTGAACCTGATCGCCCTCCCCGCCGAACGCACCGCGCTGCGCGAGCTCGCCGCCCACCGCCCCGCAATCCCCTGGGACAGGCTGCTGTTCAGCGCGAAGGAGTCCGTCTACAAGGCCTGGTCCCCGCTCACCGGCCGCCGGCTCGGCTTCCAGGACGCACACCTCACCCTGCGCCCGAACGGCACCTTCACCGCCGCCCTCCTGGTCCCGGGCACCACGACGGCCGGCCCCCCGCTGACCGGCTTCGACGGCCGCTGGCAGGTGCGCGACGGCCTCGCCCTCACCGTCGTCGCCGTGCCCCCGCGTGCGTGCGCCGACCCTGCCTGAAAGCCCCTACAGCGCCGAGCGGACGGCCCGGACCAGGGCCTGGGCGCGCGGGTCGGCGGTGACCGACTTGGCGTGGGCGTTGGTGACGTAGCCGAAGCCGATGCCCGCCTCCGGGTCCGCGAAGGCCAGCGAACCGCCGCGGCCCGGGTGTCCGAAGGAGGCCGGGGACAGCAGCGGGGACGCGGGGCCGTGCAGCATGTAGCCGGGGCCGAAGCGCGTGTTGACCAGCAGCACCCGGTCGGGTCCCGAGGAGAACTCCTTGCCGGCCAGCGCGGTGGTGGCCGGGGTGAAGATCCGCGCGCCGTCCTCCACCACGCCGATGGTGGCCGCGTAGAAGCGGGCCAGGGCGCGGGCGGTACCGATGCCCGCGGAGGCAGGCAGCTCGGCCGCCCGGTAGGCGGGGTCGTTCTCGTCGGGCAGCGGGTCGATGGCCGCGAAGGCGCGGCGGGTGAGGGAGTCCGGATCGGCGTAGGCCGCGGAAACGTTCCGCTTCGGCCGGGTCCTGAGCGTGCCCGCGCTCTCCGGCGGATCCACCGGCGCCACCCGGCCCACCCGGTGCTCCTCGGACTCCGGCAGGCCGATCCAGAAGTCCAGGCCCAGCGGCTCCGCGATCTCCTCGGCCAGGATGCCCCCCAGCGAACGGCCGGTCGCCCGCAGCACCAGCTCGGACAGCAGCCAGCTGAAGGTCTGCGCGTGGTAGCCGTGCTCGGTGCCGGGCTCCCAGAAGGCCCGCTGGGCGGCGACCGCACGCGCTCCGGACACCCCGTCCGCGGCCTCGGCCACCGTCAGCCCGCGGTCCAGGGCAGGGACGCCCGCGCGGTGCGCGAGCAGGTCGCGGACCCGGGTCCGCTCCTTGCCGCCCGCCTTGAACTCCGGCCAGTACGAGCTCACCGGCGCGTCCAGGTCCAGCAGGCCGCGCTGCTGGAGCAGCAGCGGTACGGCCGCGGCCACGCCCTTGGTCGCGGAGCGGACGATCTGCACGGTGTCCTCGGCCCAGGGTTCGGTGCCCTCGGCGTCCTTGGTCCCGCCCCAGAGGTCGACGACCTTGCGCCCGTCCCGGTACACGGACACCGCCGCGCCCCGGTCCCCGAGCACCTGGAAGTTGCGTACGAACGCGTCCCTGACGGGCTCGAAGCCCTCCGCCACCACACCTTGGATGTCCACGGCCTGTGCAACAACCTCCGACCGGCGGTTATGCCACCGCCGACAGGCCCTGGGTCAGCCGATCACGACGGAGCGCGGGTCGAAACCGAAGGGCAGTTCCAGCCGGTGCGCCCGCATCAGCGGCTCGTCGCAGAGCACGTCCTGGGTCCTGCCGTCGGCCACGATGGTCCCCTCGCTGAGGATCACCGCGCGCGGGCAGAGCTCCAGTGCGTAGGGCAGGTCGTGCGTCACCATCAGCACGGTGACGTCGAGCGAGCGCAGGATGTCCGCGAGCTCGCGGCGCGAGGCCGGGTCCAGGTTGGAGGACGGCTCGTCCAGGACGAGGATCTCGGGCCGCATGGCCAGGACGGTCGCCACCGCGACCCGGCGGCGCTGCCCGAAGGAGAGGTGGTGCGGGGGCCGGTCCGCGAAGGCGGCCATGCCGACCTGCTCCAGCGCCTCGCGCACCCGCTCCTCCAGCTCGGCGCCGCGCATCCCGGCGGCGGCCGGGCCGAAGGCCACGTCCTCCCGGACGGTCGGCATGAACAGCTGGTCGTCGGGGTCCTGGAACACGATCCCGACCCGGCGGCGGATCTCGGCGAGGTTGCGCTTCGCCACGGGCAGCCCGGCCACACTCACGGTGCCGACGCCGCCGGTCAGGATGCCGTTGAGGTGCAGCACCAGGGTGGTCTTGCCGGCGCCGTTGGGACCGAGCAGCGCCACCCGCTCCCCGCGCCCGACGGCGAGGTCGACCCCGAAGAGGGCCTGGTGGCCGTCGGGGTAGGCGTAGGCGAGGCCGGAGACTTCCAGCGAGGGCGGAATCGGGGCCGGGGCCGGGGCTGCGTTCACAGGGTCCATCCCATCAGACAGACGGCGAGCGCCGTCACCGGGAGGGCGGCCGCGTACGCCCACTGCGTGCGGGTGGCCGCCACCTCGTCGATCACCGGCATCGAGCCGGCGTAGCCGCGGCTGACCATCGCGAGGTAGACCCGCTCACCGCGCTCGTAGGAGCGGATGAACAGGGCTCCGGCGGTCTTCGCGAGGACACCCCAGTGCCGGATCCCGCGCGCCTCGAAGCCGCGGGAGCGCCGGGCGATGGACATCCGGCGCAGCTCGTCGCTGATGACGTCCCCGTACCGGATCATGAAGGAGGCGATCTGGACGAGCAGCGGCGGCAGCTTGAGCCGCTGGAGGCCCAGCAGCAGGGCGCGCAGCTCGGTGGTGGAGGCCAGGAGCACGGAGGCGGCCACGCCGAGGGTGCCCTTGGCCAGGACGTTCCAGGCGCCCCAGAGGCCGGAGACGCTGAGCGACATGCCGAGGAACTCCACCCGCTCGCCCTGGGCCACGAAGGGCATCAGGACGGCGAAGGCGACGAAGGGCACCTCGATCAGGAGGCGGCGCAGCAGGAAGCCGAGCGGGATCCGGGCCACGGCGGTGGCGGCCCCGATGAGGACGGCGTACAGGCCGAAGGCCCACACCGCCTCGCGCGGTGTGGACACGACGACGGCCACGAAACCGAAGGTCGCGGCGAGTTTGCAGTGCGGCGGCAGGTCGTGGACCGGCGAGCGCCCCGGCCGGTAGAGCTTGTGGGCGTGGCCCGCGCCCATGTCAGGCGGCCGGTACGGCCGTGGAGGCGGCCGTCAGGTCGGCGCTGCGGCGGCGGCGCACGGTCCAGAACACGCCGGTCCCTACGAGGACGGTCGCGCCCACGCCGATGACCCCGGCGAGGCCGCCGGACAGACGGGCGTCGGAGACGTCCTTGACGCTGTAGTCGGCGAGCGGGGAGTCGGCGGCCGCGTGCTCGGTGACCTTCTGGTCGATGCCCTTGTCGGCGGCGACCTTCTCCAGTCCGTCCGGGCTGGAGGAGGCGTAGAAGGAGACGATGCCGGCCAGGGCCAGCGCGGCGACCAGGCCGGTGATCCACACGGGCTTGGTGGAGCGGGCGGCGACCGGCACGGCGGCGGCGGCCGGGGCGTCGACGAGTTCGCCGCCGACGCGCAGCTTCAGCGGGGCGGACAGGCCGCGGGCTCCGTGGACCAGGTCGGGGCGGACGGCGATCACGGCGCCGACGGTGGCGGCGGTGATGACTGCCTCGCCGATTCCGATGAGGACGTGGACGCCGACCATGGCGCCGAACACCTTGGCTACGGGGACGTCGGTGGTGCCGCCGAGGGCGTAGAGGAGGGTGAAGAAGGCGGCCGCGGCGGGCACCGAGAGCAGGGCTCCGGCGAAGGCGGCGACGGTGATCGAGCGACGGCTGTCGGGCAGCAGCCTGACCAGCCCGCGGAAGACGGCGTAGGCGACGACCACGGTGACGACGCCCATGGTGACGATGTTGACGCCGAGGGCTGTCAGGCCGCCGTCGGCGAAGAGGAGGCCCTGCATGAGCAGGACCACGGACACGCACAGCACACCCGTATAGGGGCCGACGAGGATCGCGGCGAGCGCGCCTCCCAGCAGGTGGCCGCTTGTTCCGGCCGCGACGGGGAAGTTGAGCATCTGCACGGCGAAGATGAAAGCGGCGACGAGTCCGGCGAGCGGCGCGGTGCGCTCGTCGAGCTCCCGGCGGGCGCCGCGGAGGCTGACCGCCACGGCTCCGGCGGCGGCGACACCTGCGGCAAGGGAGACGGGGGCATCGATGAAGCCGTCGGGCACATGCATGGTTCTGCTCCGCTTCCTGCGGTCCGGCGAGCGGTCCGTTGAACTGACAAAGTCTTTAACCGTTCAAGAATAGGGCCTTCTTGCGAATGGTTGGCAAGAGCGGTGGCGCCACAAATAGCCCCGTGCGGATTCGTGGGAATGTGCGAGGCTGGGGGCAATACGGACGCAAATGTTCCGATTCGAGGAGTCTTGTCGATGTCAGCCGCCGCCGAGAATCCATCCGCAGGTGCCACCGCCACCCGGGCCGCGACCGCCACGGCCCCCCTCGTCGAGGCCCCTTTCATCGAGGAGCGCGTGCGCGCCCGAGTGATCACCGACGATCCCCTCTACCGGGCCATCCCGGTCGCCCTGCGCTTCGTCCCCGACGAGCCGCTGGCCGTACGGATCGTCTTCCCCGCCGACCTCTCCCCCGAGGGCACCGACAACGAGTGGGTCTTCCCCCGCGCCCTCCTGGAAGCCGGCCTCCAGGCCCCGACCGGGACCGGAGACGTACGCGTCTGGCCCTGCGGGCGCGTCCAGGCGGTCGTCGAGTTCCACTCCCCGGAGGGCGTCGCGGTGGTCCAGTTCGACATCGCCGCCCTGCGCCGCTTCCTGCGCCGTACGTACGCGCCCGCGCCCGCGGCCACCCGTTAGGCCCAGCCGGACCCGCCCGATCCCACGAGAACGGCCCCGCACCTCCCGGTGCGGGGCCGTTCTGCGTACTACCCGGTGCCTGTCACCGACCCGAGGGTCAGACGTTCGCCAGCTCGCGGTCCTTGTCGGGACCGGCGCCGTCCGAGGAGTCGCCGAGGTGCTTGCGCAGGCTCTCGCCCTCCACGTCCACGTTCGGCAGGATCCGGTCGAGCCACTTCGGCAGCCACCAGGCCTTGTGGCCGAGCAGTGCGAGGACGGCCGGAACGATGGTCATGCGGACGATGAAGGCGTCGAAGAAGACGGCGATCGCCAGGGCGAAGCCGATCATCTTGACCATCTGGTCGCTGGCGCCCATGAAGCCGGAGAACACCGCGATCATGATGACGGCCGCGGCCACGACCACCCGGGCGCTGTACTGGAACCCGGTGACGACGGCCTGGCCCGGCCGCTCCCCGTGGACGTACGCCTCGCGCATGCGGGTGACCAGGAAGACCTCGTAGTCCATGGCCAGACCGAAGACCACGCCGACCATGAAGATCGGCATCATCGACATGATCGGACCGGTCTGCTCCACCCCGAAGAGCGAGCCGAGCCAGCCCCACTGGAAGACCGCCACGACGGCGCCGAGGGCGGCGACCACCGAGAGCAGGAAGCCGAGCGCCGCCTTGAGCGGGACGAGGATCGAGCGGAAGACGAGCATCAGCAGCAGGAAGGCGAGGCCGACGACGAGCGCCAGGTAGGGCAGCAGCGCGTCGTTCATCTTCTGCGAGAAGTCGATGTTCATCGCGGTCGCGCCGGTGACGAACACCTTGCCGCTGTCGCTGCCCTCGCGGATCTCGTGGACCAGGTCCTCGGTCTGCACGGAGGACGGCCGGTCCTTCGGGACCACCGTGATGACGGCGGCGTCCTTGGCCTCGTTCTGGGTGGCCGGCATGACCGCGGCCACGCCGTCCAGGCCCTTGATCCGCTCGACCGTCGCGTCGGCGAGCGCCTTGTCCCCGTCGACGACGACCATCAGCGGGCCGTTGAAGCCGGGGCCGAAGCCCTCGGAGAGCAGGTCGTACGCCTGGCGCTGGGTGGTGGACACCGGCTGGGCGCCGTCGTCCGGCAGGCCCATCTCCAGCTTGCTGGCCGGGATGGCGACGATGCCGAGGCCGATCACGCCGGCGAGCAGCACCATGACGGGGCGGCGCAGGATGAAGCGGGCCCAGCGGGTGCCGCCGTTGGGCTTGGCCTCCGCGCCTTCGGCGGCAGCCTTGCCCTTGCCGAACAGCTTGCTCTTGGTACCGGCGGGCAGCACCTTCTTGCCGGCGAACCCGAGCATGGCCGGGACCAGCGTCAGGGCGACGAAGACGGCGATGACCACGGTGCCGGCGGCGGCGAAGCCCATCTTGCTGAGCATCGGGATGTTGACGACGGCCAGGCCCACGAGGGCGATGACCACGGTCAGTCCGGCGAAGACGACGGCGGAACCGGCGGTTCCGACGGCCCGGCCCGCGGCCTCGTCGCGCTCGCGGCCCTCGGCGAGCTCCGCACGGTAGCGGGAGACGATGAAGAGGGCGTAGTCGATGCCGACGGCGAGGCCGATCATCATCGCGAGGGTGGAGGTGGTGGAGCCGAGGTCCAGCACGTTGGCGAGCGCGGTGATGGACGAGATGCCGATGCCCACGCCGATGAGCGCGGTCAGCAGCGGCAGGCCCGCGGCGATGAGCGAGCCGAAGGTGATGACGAGGACGATCGCGGCGATCATGATGCCGATGATCTCGCCGGAGCCCGTCTCGGGGGCGGCCTGCAGGGCGTCGCCGCCGATCTGGACGTTCAGGCCGTCGGCCTTGGCGGCCGTGGCGGACTCCGTGAGGGCCTCGCGGGTGGCGTCCGTCAGCTCCATGCCGCTGACCTTGTACTTGACGCTGATGTACGCGGTGGAACCGTCCTGGCTGACGGCCTGGGCCTCGTACGGGCTGGTGACCGAGGAGATCTGGTCCTTGCCCGGACCGTCCTTCAGCTCGCCGACGATCTTCTCGACCTGAGGCTTGACGGCCTCGGAGTCGACCTTCTCGCCGGCCGGGGCCTTGATCACGATGCGGGCGGTGGCGCCGTCGGCGGCCATCCCCGGGAAGCGCTGGTCCAGCAGGTCGAAGGCCCTCTGGGCCTCCGTGCCGGGTATGGAGAACGAGCCTGAGGTGGGTGCGGACGCCGATGCCGCGCCGAAGCCGGCGACGAACAGCAGCGCCACCCAGACGAGGGCGACGAATCGGCGGCGCCGGAAGGCGCCCCTGCCGAGTCGGTAGAGGAAGGTGGCCACGTCGGTGGTTCTCCCGTTCGGGTCGTGGGATGGATCAGGGCATGGAATGCCGTTCCGACGACGAGAGCGGCGTGTCAGGGCAGGCAGGAATCGAGCGCGGGGACAGCGCGGGCGGGCGGCTGCCGGGTGAGCAGCCGGGCTGGTGAAGCCGGGCAGGATCAGACGCCGAGGGCGGGGAAGACCACGGCGTCGATGAAGTCACCGAGGAACGCCCGGTCGACGGACCGGTCCTCGATGAGCGGAAGGGCGATGAACGCCCCGATGAGCATGTGCGGAACGAAGGCCAGGGCCGGACAGTCCGGGGCGATCTCGCCCCGGTCGACCGCTCTCTGCAGCATCTCCTGCAGACCGTTGATCTCCGGATCGACCAGCAGGTCCCGCAGCGCCTTGTGGAGCTCGGGGCTCTCGTGCACCGCGTGGGTCAGGCCCCGCATCAGCGCGGTGTCCTTCGCCATCTGGGCATCGTCGGAGTTCTCGATCATGACCCCGAAGTCCCCGCGGATGCTGCCCGTGTCGATCTCCCGCAGGGAGACCGGCTGGGTGCAGCGCAGGGCCTTCGCGACCAGCTCGGGCTTGCTCCCCCACTGGCGGTAGAGGGTGGCCTTGCTGGACTTCGTACGGGCGGCGACCGCGTCCATGGTCAGCGCCTCGTAGCCGACCTCGCGGAGGAGGTCGAGGACCGCACCGTGCAGTTCGGCTTCCCGTTCGGGGGTGATCCGGCTGCGACGCGACATGACCTCTTCGACCATCTCGGCATCTCCTCCCGACCTTGCCCAACCGAACGAAACCGTTTCGTACGGATCGACCATACCCCGGCGCCAAGCGAAACGAAACCGTTCCGTTTCGCTAGGGACGTGGTGTCGGTCACGTACCCGAGGCCTCCCGCATCCCCCGCGGGAAGCCGCATGGATCACCTGTACGAGTTGCCAGCCCCCCTCCGCGCGGAAAGCATTGGGGGGTGAGTCACGACGCGGCGTACCTCCGGTTCCCCCATCTCCACGACGATCTGCTGTGCTTCGCCACCGAGGACGACCTCTGGGTGGCGCCCCTGGTTCCTCCCGGAGAGCCCGCGGGCCGGGCCTGGCGGATCACCGTCGACCGGACCCGGGTGGGCCACCCCCGGTTCTCCCCCGACGGCAAGCACATCGCCTTCACCACCTGGCGCAGCCTCGACCCCGAGATCCACCTCGCCCCCGTCTCGGGCGGCCCGGCGCGCCGCCTCAGCTACTGGGGAGCCACCGACACCCGGGTCTGCGGCTGGACCCCGCCCGACAAGGACGGCCGCAGCGACATCCTGGCCGTCTCCTCGCACGGCCAGCCCTTCTCCTACTTCGCCTGGGCGTACACCCTCCCCACCGACGGCAGCCCCGGCGGCCGGCTCCCCTGGGGGCCCGTCTCCGACATCGCCGTCCACGACGAGGCGCCCGACGGGGAGGAGCCGGGCGAGCGGCGCACCCTGCTGCTGACCGGCAAGCCCCCGCACGAGCCCGCCGCGTGGAAGCGCTACCGCGGCGGCGCCACCGGCCGGCTGTGGCTGCACGGCGAGCGGCTGCTGGAGGGCATCGAGGGCCACCTCGACTCGCCGATGTTCGTGGACGGCCGGATCGCCTTCCTCTCCGACCACGAGGGCATCGGCAACGTCTACTCCTGCCTGCCCGACGGCACCGACCTGCGCCGGCACACCGACCACGAGGAGTTCTACGCCCGGCACGCCTCCAGCGACGGCTCCCGGATCGTCTACCAGTGCGCCGGAGACCTGTGGATCGTGGAGTCGCTGGCCGAGGGCGCCTCCCCGCGCAAGCTGGAGGTCCGCCTCGGCGGCCCCCGCGCCGGCCGCCGCACCTACCAGGTCCCGGCCGCCAGCCACGTCGACTCCCTCTCCGTCGACGCCACCGGGCGGGCCAGCGCCGTCGTCGTGCGCGGCAGCCTGTACTGGCTGACGCACCGCGACGGGCCCGCCCGCACCATCGCCGACACCCCGGGCGTACGGGTCCGGCTGCCCGAGATGCTCGGCAGCGGCGGGCAGGTGGCGTACGTGACCGACGCGGAGGGCGAGGACGCGATCGAGATCGCCTACCTGCCCCGCGCCTCGGGCGACCGCGAGCCGCGCCGGCTCGCCTCGGGCGCGCTGGGCCGCGTACTGGAGCTGCTCTCCGATCCGGACGGGGAGCGGCTCGCGATCGCCTCCAACGACGGCCGGCTGCTGCTGATCGACGCCACCGAGGAGTCCAACGGGGAGGCCAGCGAGCTGATCCGGTCCGAGAACGGGCCCGTCACCGACCTCGCCTTCTCCCCCGACGGCTGCTGGCTGACCTGGTCGCACCCGGGCATCGGCCGCTCGCTGCGCCAGATCAAGATGGCCAAGATCGCCGGACCCGGCTCCCCCACGATCGTGGACGTCACCAACGGCCGCTTCGAGGACGAGAACCCCGTCTTCACCCGGGACGGGCGCTACCTCGCCTTCCTGTCCTGGCGCGGGTTCGACCCCGTCTACGACGTCCACACCGGCGACCTGTCCTTCCCGCTGGGCTGCCGCCCATACCTGGTGCCACTGTCCTCGGCCACCCCCTCCCCCTTCGCCTTCTCCCCCGACGGGCGCCCGGCGGCGGGCGGACTCGACCCCGTCGAGGGGGACTCGGAGTCCGGCGACGGCGCGGTCACCGTGGAGGTCGAGGGGCTGGAGAGCCGGGTGACGCCCTTCCCGGTGTCGGCCTCCAAGTACTCGGCCCTGTACCCGGTGCACGGCGGCGGGCTGGTGTGGCTGCGCTGGCCGATCTCGGGCGCGCTCGGCGAGACCTTCGCCAATCCGGCCGACGTCAGCGGCAAGCCGACGCTGGAGTACTTCGACCTCACCAAGGCCCGCAAGACGGAGCTGGCCTCCGGGCTGGACTGGTTCGCGGTCAGCGGCGACGGCACCCGGCTCGTGGTCAACGAGGACGGCGACCTGCGGGCCGTCCCGGCGACCGAGTCGGGCGACAGCGACTCCACCGTCTACCTGGACCTGCGGCGCATCCTGCACGAGGTGGACCCGGCAGCCGAGTGGCGCCAGGCCTACGAGGAAGCGGGGCGGCTGATCCGCGCCTACTTCTGGGAGCCGAAGATGTGCGGCATCGACTGGGACGGGGTGCTGCGCCAGTACCGCTTCCTGGTCGAACGGGTCGCCTCCCCGGACGAGTTCGCCGACCTGATGCGCGAGGTGCTCGGCGAGCTCGGCACCTCGCACGCGTACGTGTCCCCGGCCCGCCGCAACGAAGGGCCTCCGCACTACCAGCGGGCCATCGGCCTGCTCGGCGCCAACCTCTTCCCCCGCGACGGGGCCTGGGTCGTCGGCCGGATCCTGCCCGGCGAGTCCTCCGACTCCAAGGCCCGCTCCCCGCTCGCGGGCACCGGCATCCGCGAGGGCGCGGTCCTCACCCACGTGGACGGCCGGCCGGTGGACCCGGTCACCGGGCCCTACCCGCTGCTGTCGGCGGCCGGCGGCACCACGGTGGAGCTCACCTTCGAACCCGCCGAGGGACAGGGCCGCGCGCGCCGGGTCGCGGTCGTCCCCCTCATCGACGACCGGCCGCTGCGCTACCAGGACTGGGTGGCCAAACGCCGCGATGTGGTCCGGGAGGTCAGCGGCGGGAAGTGCGGCTACCTGCACATCCCCGACATGGGCGGCTCGGGCTGGGCGCAGTTCAACCGCGACCTGCGCGCCGAGATGTCCAAGCCGGCCCTGCTCGTGGACGTACGCGGCAACGCCGGCGGGCACATCAGCGAGCTGGTGGTGGAGAAGCTGACCCGCTCGATCCTCGGCTGGGACCTGACCCGCAACGCGCAGCCCGTCTCCTACGCCTCCAACGCGCCCCGGGGCCCGATCGTGGCCCTGGCCGACGAGGCGACCTCCTCCGACGGGGACATGATCACGGCCGCCTTCAAGCTGCTGGGGCTCGGCCCGGTCGTCGGCCAGCGCACCTGGGGCGGGGTGGTCGGCATGACCGGCCGGCACACCCTCGGCGACGGCACGGTGATCACGGTGCCGATGAACGCGGCCTGGTTCCCCGAGTACGGCTGGTCCGTGGAGAACCACGGCGTGGAGCCCGACCTGCCGATCCTGCGCACCCCGCTCGACTGGGCGGAGGGGCGGCACGCACAGCTCGACGACGCCGTGCACCTGGCGCTGGAGCTGCTGGAACAGGACCCGGCCGCGGTACCGCCCGGCTACACGGACGTACCGGACCGGCGCCGGCCGAAGCTGCCGCCGCGGGGCTGAGCGCAGGGCACGCAAGAGGGGTGCGACCCGGGACGGCGGGTCGCACCCCTACGTATTGCTACGTGTTGCCAGGTACCGCTACTTGTCGAAATTCTCGTCGAAGGCGTCGCGGGCCCGGTCCTTGGCCTGGTCGGCGGCCTGCGAGGCGCGCTCGGACACCTCGTCCTGCTTACCGGAGGCCTTGGCCCGCTCCGCGAGTTCCCTGGCCTTGTCCTGGAACTGGTCCTTGATACCCATGTGTCCTCACTCCTGCAGCGGTGTTCGGTAAGGGGAACCCGACCAGTCTCGCCCAGGTGGACATTCCGCGCATTCCGGTCAGCGGCTCTGACTGCGCTCCTGCTCGTCCGCGGCCCCGCCGGCCCCCACAAGCCCCTTGGAAACACTGGCCAGTCGCGGCTCGAACCGCTTCATCTCGCGCTGCCCGACTGCCGAGATGATCCCGGGCAGGTACCCGCGGACCCCCTGCATGCCGCGCAGCCACCACTGCGCGTAGACGTGCGCGGAACGCCGCTCGATGCCCGCCACGATCCGGTCGACGGCCGGCCCCAGCGGGTACGTCTGGTTCGACGGCCACGGCAGCCGCTGGCGCAGTTCGCGCATGACCTCGTCCTGGTCGGCGCCGCGCACCATGTCGGTGTCGGTCCAGGACAGGTAGCCGACGCCCACCTTGACCCCCTTGTAGCCGACCTCGGCGCGCAGGCAGTGCGCGAAGGCCTCGACCCCGGACTTGGAGGCGCAGTAGGCGGTCATCATCGGCGCCGGGGTGATCGCCGCGAGGGAGGCGATCTGCAGGAAGTAGCCGCGGCTCTCCATCAGTACGGGCAGGAACGCGCGGGCGGTGACGGCGCCTCCGATGAGGTTGACCTCGATGACCCGGCGCCAGGCGTCGGGGTCGGAGTCGGCGAAGGGCCCGCCGGAGGCGACGCCGGCATTGGCGACGACTATGTCCACCTTGCCGAAGCGCTGCTTGACCTCCTGCGCGACCCGGGCCATGGCCTCGTGGTCGGTGACGTCGGCGTACCAGTGGTCGCTGTCGGTGTGCAGCCGCCCGGAGACCTCCTTGAGCGCCTCGGGCTCAAGGCCGACGAGGGCCACCTTCGCGCCGCGGGCGGACAGTTTGCGGGCGAGCAGCTCGCCGACCCCGCGCGCGGCCCCCGTGACGACGGCGACCTGTCCTTCCAGACTCTTACGAGCACTCACGGGGTCTTCTCCTTTGCGGGTTCGTTGACGTCTGCGGGTTCGCCGGCGCCTGCCGGTTCCTCGACCACGCGGGACCGGCTGACGTACACCTCGGCGAGCTCGCGCACGGCGGCGGTGACGGCCTCCGGGGCCTCGATCGGGCTCATGTGCCCCACCCCGGTCAGTTCGGTGAGGCCCACGCAGTTCGGCAGCGCGGCCGCCAGCCCCCGGGCGTGCACGATCGGCGTCAGCCGGTCGCTCTTGCCGCCGATGACGGCGGTGGGCACGGTGAGCGCGGCCAGCTGCGCGTCGAGGTCCAGGGAGGCCAGCACCCCGGACCAGGCGTGCCGCACCGGGGTGGGGCAGGCGTGGACGATCCGCGCGCAGGCCTCGACCTTGTCGGGCGCGGAGCCGGGGCCCATGGTGGCGTACTTCAGCACCTTGCGGGCGACGGGGGTGACGGGCCCCAGCGGGGCCCGGGATCCCAGGACGGCCCCGGTGATACGGGTCCTCGCGCGGCCGGCCCGCCACGGCAGGACCTGCGACTCCTCGACCAGCCGGCCGCTGCCGGTGCTGCACAGCAGCGCGGCCGCGGCGTGTTCGGCGAACTCCGGCCGGGCGGCGGCGGCCATGACCGTCATCCCGCCCATGGAGTGGCCCGCGACGACGGCCTTCTCGCCGGGGGCGAGGGTGGCCTCCAGGACCGCGACGAGGTCGTCGGCGAGGGCTTCGGTGCCGTAGCCGGACACGATGCCCGCGGGGCTGCGGCCGTGGCCCCGCTGGTCGTAGGCGATGACCCGGTGCCCGGTGGACAGGGCCCGTATCTGCGCGGCCCAGAAGGCGGTGGAACAGGTCCAGCCGTGTGCGAGCACGACGGCCGGGGCTCCGTCCTCGCCGTGCACCTCGACGTGCAGGCGCGAGCCGTCGGCGGAGGTGGCGACCAGCTCCCGCCGAGCGGCGGGCGGCGCGTACGGCCCGGCGGTCACATGCATCAGCCGGCTCACGCGGCCCCCTCCTGCACGGCAGATCCAGCCCCGCCGGCGGCAGCCACCTGGCGCTCCCGGTGGCGTACGACCTCGTACTCGCTCAGGTCCACGCCCAGGGTCTCCTTGCGGAACTCCCCGGTCGTGCCCGGCCACACCGTCGTGTTGCGCCCCTGCGCGTCCAGGTACCAGCTGGTGCAGCCGCCGGTGTTCCACACGGTCCGCTCCATGCGGGTCTGCACCTGCCGGTTCCACGCGTTGACCGCGGACGGCCGCGCGGCGAGGGCGACCTTCCCGCCCAGGACGCCCAACTGGCGCATGTAGTCCGCCATGTAGTTCAGCTGCGATTCGATCATCAGGATCATCGAGCTGTTCCCGAGCCCGGTGTTCGGACCGATGATCGTCATCCAGTTCGGGAAGCCCGCCGCGGTGGCCCCGCGCAGGGACTGCATCCCGTCCTTCCAGGCCTCCGCGAGGGTCTTTCCGTCGACGCCCACCACCCGGTCGGCGATCGGCATGTCCGTGACGTGGAAGCCGGTGCCGAAGACGATCGCGTCGGCCTCGGTCTCGGTCCCGTCGGCCGCGACCAGCACCGAGCCCCGGATCTCCTTCAGCCCGGAGGCCACGAGGTCCACGTTCGGCCGGGCGAGCGCCGGGTAGTACTCGCTCGACAGCAGGATCCGCTTGCAGCCGATGCGGTACGAGGGCGTCAGCTTGGCCCGCAGTTCCGGGTCCTTGATCGAGCGCGCCATGTTCGCCTTGGCGAGGGACTCGATCAGCCCGAGCTGGTTGGGCCTTTTGGTGAAGGCGCTGACCTGGAGCTCCCGTATCCCCCACAGCAGCCCGCGGCGGGCCGCCCGGGTGAAGGGGAGCTGGCGGTGCAGCCAGCGCTCCACGGAGGTGATCGCCCGGTCGGTGCGCGGCATCACCCACGGCGGGGTGCGCTGGAAGAGGGTGAGCCGCTCCACCTCGGGCGCGATGGCGGGCACGATCTGGATGGCGGAGGCGCCCGTACCGATCATGGCGACGCGCTTGCCGCGCAGGTCGTAGTCGTGGTCCCAGCGGGCGGAGTGGAAGACCTTGCCGGGGAAGCCGGCGAGTCCGGGTACGTCCGGCATCTTCGGGTCCGACAGCGGCCCGGTCGCGGAGACGACCACGTCGGCGGTGAAGTCCCCCGCCGAGGTCTCTATCTCCCACCGCATCCCGTCCGCGTCCCACCGCATCATCAGGACTTCGTGGTTCAGCCGGATGTGGCGGCGCAGCCCGAAGGTGTCGGCCACGTGCTCCAGGTACTCCCTGATCGCGGGCTGCCCGGAGAACGTGCGGGGCCAGTCGGGATTGGGAGCGAAGGAGAAGGAGTACAGGTGGGAGGGCACGTCGCAGGCGCACCCGGGGTAGTTGTTGTCCCGCCAGGTGCCGCCGACGGAATCGGCGCGCTCCAGGACGACGAAGTCCGTGATCCCCTCGCGCCGCAGCCGCACCGCGGCTCCCAGCCCGCCGAACCCGGACCCGATCACCGCCACGCGTACGTGTTCGCGTTCCTGCTCGCGCCCGTCCATGCCACCGCCCATGCCAGCCACCTTCGGATGCCGATGCCAACGCCCATTCAGATGCTGCCAGCAATCACTGGCACAATCGGGAGAGTAGAGCAGCCCCGTACTCATGGGTAGGGGTCGCGCCGGGAAAGTTACCGGGAGTACGCCCTAGGCTGCGCACGTGCCGCACAATGCGACGCAGGACGCGGCGCCACCCACCAACGCGACAGGGGCAAGGACCACAGTGCGCGAATACCGCACGGAAGAGCTGGCCGAGGCCGCCGGCATTCCCGTACGCACCCTGCGCTTCTACCGTGAGCGCAAGCTCCTGCCGCCGCCGCGCCGCGAGGGCCGCATCGCCTGGTACGACGACCAGCACCTGGCCCGGCTGCGCACCATCGCCGCCCTGCTGGAGCGCGGCCACACCCTCGGCGGGATAGCCGAGCTGACCGTCGCCTTCGAGAACGGCCGCGACGTCGGCCAGCTGGGTGAGCTGCTCGGCATCGGCTGGTCCGAGGAGACCCCGGTCCGCCTGACGCCCGAGGCCCTCGCCGACTACTTCGAGGGCGAGGTCACCCCGGAGAACCTGGCGGCCTCGCTCGACCTCGGCTACCTCGCCACCGACGGCGAGGAGATCGTCCACGTCAGCCGCCGGCTCCTGGACGTCTCCTCGGCCCTGGTCCGCGAGGGCGTACCGCTCTCGGCCGTCCTGGAGGCGGGCCGCCGGGTCCGCGAGCACGCGGACGCGATGGCGGCCCTGTTCGCGGAGCTCATCTCCACCCACATCTCGGAGGAGGCCGTCCCGCGGCTGCGCCCCCTGGCCAAGAGCGTGGTCGAGGCGGAACTCACGATGGCCATGGAGCGCCTGCGCCCACAGACGGGGACTCCTCAGACGGGGACTTCTCAGACGCCGAGCTCGTAGACCACGGTCACGGGCGCGTGGTCGGACCACCGCTCGGGGTGCGTCTCGGCCCGCTCCACGAACGCCTTGACGGCCTTGGCCGCCAGCCCCGGCGTCGCCACCTGCAGGTCGATCCGCCAGCCGGCGTCGTTGTCGAAGGCCCGCCCGCGGTAGGACCACCAGGAGTACGGCCCCTCGGTGTCCGGGTGCAGGCTCCGCACCACGTCCACGTACCCGGCGGTGTCGTACACCTTCCCGAGCCACTCGCGCTCCTCGGGCAGGAAGCCGGCGTTCTTCCGGTTGGTCTTCCAGTTCTTCAGGTCGGCTTCCTGGTGGCAGATGTTCCAGTCACCGCAGACGACGACCTCGCGCCCGTCCGCGGCGGCCCGCACCTTGAGCTCCTGCAGATAGTCGAGGAACTCCCCCATGAACCGGTACTTCTCGTCCTGCTTCTCGGTCCCGGCCTCCCCGGAGGGCAGGTAGAGACTGGCGACGGTCACGCCCGGCAGGTCGATCTCCAGGTAGCGCCCACTGCTGTCGAACTCTTCGCTCCCGAATCCGACCTGCACCCGCTCCGGCTCCCGCCGCGTGTAGAGCGCGACCCCGGCCCGCCCCTTGGCGGCGGCCGGAGCGAACACGGTGTGCCACCCCTCGGGCGACCGCACCTCCTCCGGAATCTGGCCCTCCTCGGCCCGCACTTCCTGCAGGCAGACGACGTCGGCATCCGACCCGGCGAGCCACGGGGAGAACCCCTTCTTGGCGGCGGCGCGGATCCCATTCACATTCACGGAGGTCACAGAGAACATCCCTGCACGATAGCCGGAGCGTTCCGTAGGCTGTTCCGATGTCTCAGGAGATCCAGCTCCGCGCCGTGTCGTACGACCACCCGGACGCGGTCAAGCTCAACGACCAAGTACAGATCGAATACCAGGAGCGCTACGAGGGCGAGGGCGATGAAACGTTCCTCGACCCGGCGATGTTCGTCCCGCCGAGGGGCCTCTACCTCCTCGCCTACGACGCTTCGGGCGCGCCGGTCGCCAGCGGCGGCTGGCGCGGCCACGAGGCGAACGACGAGGGCTATGCCGACGGCGACGCCGAGCTGAAGCGCATGTACGTGATCCCCGAGGCCCGCGGCCTGGGCCTGGCCCGCCGCATCCTCGCGGCCCTCGAAGCGGACGCCCGCGCGGCCGGCCGCCTGCGCATGGCCCTGGAAACCGGCGACCAGCAGCCGGAGGCCATCGCCCTCTACCTCTCCGAGGGCTACACCCTGACGGACGCCAAGTTCGGCCACTACCGCTTCCACGACTCCAGCCGCTGCATGACGAAGCCGCTGAACCCGGGAGCCTGACCCGGTTCGCCCCTGCCCGGAACCTCAGATCTGCCTCTGAACCCCCCACCGCCACGGTCCATCCGCGGGCACTGCGCCCACACTGGGCCGAGGACGTCACCATGACCCGACGGGGGCCCATGCACACGGATCCGAGCATCTACGAACTGGCCCACCTGGCCGGCGGCCCGCAACGCGTCGCCGAGGCCGCCCTGATCGCCCTGCGCGACCTCGGCGCGCTGACCGTCACCGGCCCCCGCGTCCGCGCGACCACGCCCGCACCGCCCGCCCGTCACCCGGTCGAAGCGGTGCTCACGGCGTTCTGCTCGCGCGGACGCGGCGTCCCGGCCGCGATCGCGGCCGTGCGCGAGGCCCCGGAGACGGCAGAAATCGGACGCCGGCTCCGCACCCTGGGCCTCCTCCCCCGCTTCGGCCACCGCCCCACCCGCGCCGGCCGCCGACTGCTCGCCGAGGCGAAGTCGGCCGCCGCGCACCCCGCGTACGTCTTCCAGGGCCCGTCCGCCATCGAGGACCGCCTCCTCCGCGGCCTGATCACCGGCACCCGTACCCCGACGGTCCTGGACCGCCTGAGGCCCCGCCCCCCGGCCCTGGACCGCGACATCAACGGAAACTTCGGCTCCGGCCAGGACTTCAGCAGCTTCGGCGGCTCCGGAGGCTCCGGCGATTCCTGACCCGAACACAAAAGTCAGCTGAGTGATCGTTTCCCAGATGCGGGACGGGTCAGTCCCACCAGAAGTCCCAGCGGTGGGCGCCGGTGATCCGCTCGGCGTACGCGGCCAGCGTGTACGGCCTACAGCCCTGCCAGACGTTGTCCGGGCAGAGGGCGAAGTGCTCTCCTGCGACCAGGAGAGCATCCCGCTCGCTCACCGGCGGCGCGGCGACGCTGAGGTGCAGCGTGGCGAACCCCACCGCGACGACACGGGCACCGAACCGGTCCCCCCAATCTCCGAGGACCGCAGAGATCTTCGCGGTGTCGTTGTCGTAGTTGCAGGGTCCGAACCAGCCCGCGACCGTCAACGCTTCGGCGCCCGACCCTGCGGCGACCAGCCCCAGACGCGTCCGTGGCCGGTCGACGAGGAAAGCCCGGACGGACTCGGAGGCCAGTTCATCCGCGCCGGCGACCGCTCCCCGGCTGGGCGCGAGGCCGGGCCATGCCTGTCCGAAGGGGGCGGTGACGGCGAGGCGCCTTTTGACGTCGAGCATGTCGTCGTCTTCGTCGTCGGCCGTGCAGGCCGTCCACCACTGCGCGAGCAGGTCGGCAGGGTCGTGGCTTGCCGGGGAGGTCATCTGCTCGGGGAAGACCTCCCCGGATCCCCGTGGGCGGAACTCACCGGCGTCCGGATCCAGCGCGTCGAGCAACAGCGGCCACAAGCCGGAGCGTGGGTGTTCGGCGCGCATCCGTGCCCACAGCTCGGCCGTGGCCGGCCCGTCGCTGAGCCACAAGGGCTGCGCGTCTCCATCGCCTTCGTCGGACGTGATCATCCGGCCTGGCGGGAGCAGGTCCTCAAGGCTCACTGAGCGGGTCCGACTGCTCGATCGCGGAACATGGTGGCCTTCCAAGGAGGACTCGACTGGTGGTCACGGTGGGTCAGACCGGGCTGAGGTGTTCACCTGGAGGCGGCGTCAGCACGCTCTGCAGGCGGCGGATGCCGGCACGCCAGGGTCCGCGTCGATGACATGGGTGAGAGTGCCACGGACGACACCCTCGCGCTCGCCTGCGGCTGCCTCGTCGAGGTCACCGCCGAAGTCCGCCGCGGTGTCGTTGTCGAAGGGGCCGATGTCCCAGGTGCCCATGGTCTCTCCCGATCATGATGTTGACCGGGGCATCATGACAGCGCCCACTGACAGCAGCCGCGCAGCCCGGGCTGCTTGGAGATCCACGGCTGCGGGCTGAGCAGCTGCGCGCGTGGCTGGAGGGCTGCCGAGGCATCTGTCAGTGGTGCCGGGCATGATCGCGCTCATGACACACGGTTCCCGAGATGCCTTCCGCGCTCTCGCTTCGCAGCATCTGTCACCCCAGGAAACCGAGAAGTGGATCGGTCTGCTTCGCCCTGGTGCGCGTCTTGAGGTAGCGGCGGGCATGGACGACGTGGTCGGCCGGCTCGGTGGCCTGCCGGCTTTGCCGATCGCCTCGCAGTGGCCGGCCTGGGAGGGGCACGGTCCGCTCTCCTTCATCGCCTCGATCGACTGCGCGCGACTGCCGAAGGCCTCGCTGGACATCGATCTCCCCGAAGCGGGCACGCTTCTGTTCTTCTACTTCGACGGGCAGTTGGACGACGGTGAAGCGCTCGTTCTGGCCGAGGACCGAGCGAGCTGGGCAGGTGCCCGCGTGCTCCATGTGGCTGCCGACGAGAAAGTGGCGGAGCGTGAAGCGCCCGCCGGGCTCAAGCCGTACCCGGCGGTGCAGCTGACCGCCCGGGCGCAGATGACGGCGACCGAACCGTGGCATCCGCGCGTCAGGGACGCCTTCGCTCCAGGTGCTCCGCTCGGGAACCGGTACGACCATCCCGTATGCGCTCAGGACTTCCTCGACGCCCTGTGGGAGTTCGGCGGAGAGGTGGGGCACCAGATCGGCGGCCATGCCCACTCGGTGCAGAACCCCGTGGAGATCGAGGTTGCGGAGGCGGTCCTGGACGGCGAGGTGCCCTGGCACGACCCGCGGTTGTCCGAGGAGACGGACAACTGGGTGCTGCTGGCCCAGTTCGACAGCGAGGACACCGCGGACATGATGTGGGGCGACGCCGGGGTTCTGTACTGGTTGATCCGCCCACAGGATCTGGCGGAGCGGCGCTTCGAGCGGGCGATGTTCACCTGGCAGTGCGGCTGACGGGCATCGCAGGCCCCGGCTTGAGGTGTCCGGTACACGCTGCACCTGCCCGGTGAGCCCGGAAACGACGAAGATCCCGTCCGATCTTTCGATCGGACGGGATCTCGTCACCGTTCTCGGGAGCAACCCGTGAACTGTCGTTTGTGGGCCGTTCACGGGTGGGGCTGAGCTGGGGGAACGCGGACGTTCCCAGAGGGCTTCCCAGCGCCGAGAGCGCCATTTCCCAGGTCAATGCACGACACATCCAAGCCCTGCCCACAATGATCAGCCGATGCCCGAACGGCTTCCAACGCGCCCCCGGGGCCCTCCTCAGCGGACCTTCGGTGACCCGCATAGACGCCACCAGGAACTCGGCAGTACCCGTCCAGCCCATCCAGGTGGCTATTCATGCAGCCGACGTCGACTCTGTCCTCATGCGCGTCCTCAGCCCTCGCTTCAGCCGAGTAGTCACCCTCGCCGCAATCGACGACACCCAGCGCGTCGCTCTACTCCCCCACCCCAGCCCTGCCCCCCACCAATGGGCACTGCCACGGTGCAGCGTCCAACTGCTGGAGTCATACCAACAGGCGGCCGTCCGGCTCGCACTGCATCACTTCGGCGACAGGGACGTGCGGTGGGGATCCGTCGAAGGGAGACGCTGGGCACCCCCACCAACCGGCGCACCCCTGAACCGCAGGGAGGAACACGTCTTCATCGCTCGCGTAGGCCCTCCCCTACCTAGAGGGGCGACTCAGACCGCAACTCCCCACGTGGGCCCGCTATGGACACCACGCACAGCCCTCGGGCACCTCCTGAAGGAACCGCACGTCGACACCACCGGCACCCTGATCGACGGCTACCTCGACGGCTGGCTACCCGACGGACCGATCACCCTCAACTGATCAGACAAGGGGACCCACAGCGGGAGCTGCGGCTCGCCGGGCGGATATGGCGGATATGGCGGTGCCCGGCGGGAAACTGTGTCCCCGCCGGGCACCGCGGCGTCGCGGCCGGCCTCCGCCGCAACGCCCGCGATCCCCGTCACCCCTCACAGCCTCGGCCTAGGGTGGTCGCAAACCGGACGCAACCGACTACGCCGCAGCCCTGAAGCTGAGCTCAGCCTTGCTCACGGGCCTTGCGCCTTCCGTGCCCCCAATCGACCAACCCAACCGGTGCTCCTGACGCCTCGGCCTCCGTCAGGAGAGCAGCGAGTTCAGGTGCTGAGATGTCATCGATCCGAAGCGTGATCTCTCGAAGAATAGGCGACACGCGTTTCACGAGAGGCGCATTTCGGGAGCATACGACTTCCAGCAGGTGAGCCCTATCGGCCATGAGCTAGGCAACCCCTCAGGGCGACAGGCCCATCGCGCCCGGAGCGGCATCCAAGCATCGGGACGATGCGCAACCAATGCCCGTGAGGCGATTCACCTGTCACCAACGCGCCGGAGAAATTGGGTACCTTCCTGACAGGCCGCTACCCCCGCTCTCAATAGGGATCAGGAACGGCATGGAACTCCACGCCAAAGACAGTTGCTTCAGGGCCCAACGCATGAACCTGAAACAGAAATCATGACGATCGCCAGCCATCCAGAAAGTCCGACCAGATTTCCAGAAGCCTGCCGATTTGGCGACATGACTGACATGCTCCCGAATCAGGGAATCCAAAGGATTCATATCCCTAGATCCCTCACCGCCTATTTCCTGGCCGCCGGCGCGGGCTAGCCACTCCATAGGTTCCGTGGGGACGCAGCACCGGGTCCGTATCGGTCCGCGACGCTCTCGAACCGGGCGGCCGCCCCTTGCTGCACGTTGCGGCCGCCCATTCGATCAGCCTGACCGTCCAGTCGAGCGAACGTACTGTACGTCCGCATTGTGTTGGAGGAATCCCTTGCCAGCGTTTCTTTCAGGATGGACTACGAGGTAGGCCTTGCACGACTTGCCCGTGGTGGGGTTCTGGAAGTCGAAACTGATCCCCGGCCCCTCATCAGGGTAGGAATCGAATTTCCAGGATGCCGGGCCGCTATAAACCTGAGTGGTTGACCCGGCCGGCTGTCCGCATCCTGCTGGCTCCGTTATCAGCTCCAGTTCTGCGGAGCCGCTGGCACGGACCGTGAGGCGTCCACCACTGGGAGAGGACCAGACCCCCTCCACGTCGGCGGTTTTCAGGGCCTTTCGGTGCTCACTCTCGGACATGAGGCTGACTGTCAACAACACTACAAAAAGCCCCGCCACGCCAACCAGAATCCACGCGAATCCTCGCATGCGCATACTCATGATGCTCCCTATCCCACCTGCCACCTAGGCCCTCATTGGAACCACTTAGTGTTGGCGAAGTCCCCCGACCTTACCTGCGCAAGGGACTCGGAAATGATTTTAGGCGTGAAGTTTGGACCTCCAACTTGAAGTAGACGAGAGTTTTGACTCTTGTATATCCTGTTGCCTATTTCCCTGCCTTTCGCATTGTTGTAAAGGTCCGCCATATGATCGGCGTGCTGCCCGTCCCGGAGATAGGCCTCATGGGCGTCAGCCCACACGATGGCCCGATCCTCGCCGAGTTCAACTGTCAGCCTTGCCTGCCACAATGTGTGACGATAGGCGTTCTTGTTCAGGCCGGTGCGGGCGTATTCGGCGTCGGATAGCCGCTCGGCCCACTCCTGTATATTCTTGGCCTGCGTGCATTCGACCGGATTATTGGTACAGATGGTCCGTTCTGCAAGGTTCGGCTTTTCTAGCGATTCCCCGTCTGGGTCAGCTCCATCGCCTGGTACCCAGCCGAGCGGCCAGGTCTGCCGGTGAAGATATTCACGTTCCAAGTACCAGGTTTTATACACGATGATCTCTCTGAGGGACTGTCCTGGGGGACGCACCTTCGAGGCTCGGCAGTCTGGGTCGTTGCCGCAAATACTGCTGGTGATCTTGGTCTGGCGGCCACCACTCCTATCCCCGCTTCCTCCGTTCGGGTTACTGCCGCCGGGAGTGAGGGGGTTGCTGGGGGGGCTGCCGTCGGGCTTTTCGCCGTGGCCGGTGCCGTCGTCCGTTACGAGGCCGGTGGGGTCCCAGTTGGTGAGGGGGCTGTTGTTGGCGTACTGGTAGGCGTTGTGCTGGCGGGGGTCGTCAACCACCATCAGAGGGTCGACGGAGAGGAATCGTCCCGCTGCGGAGTCGTATTCGCGGGCGCCGATATGGGTAAGGCCGGTCGACTTGTCTTGGGTGCCGCCGACGAAGCCTCGTTCGCCGGGCCATGCGGTTGGCTTGGTGCCGCGGTCTTCGCCGAAGGGCTTGGTGGTGCGGCGTTGGATGGTGAGGGTGGTGGCGTCGATGGCGGTGGTGCCGGTGTTGTGGTGGTCGGCCGCGACGTAGGAGAGCTTGCCGGTGGAGGTGCGGACGATGGTGGTGCCGCCGGGGGTCGCGTAGTAGCGGGTGCCGGTGACCTTGTCGGTGGCGGTATCGCGGGTCAGCTCGCCCCAGCCGGCGTACAGGGTGGTTTTGCCGGGGTCCTTGCGGGCGAGGCGGTTGCCGGCTGCGTCGTAGATGTAGGTGGAGGTTCCCGCGTTGGTGGTGTTGGTGGCGAGTCTGCCTTCGGCGTTCCAGGTCAGGGTCTGGATGGGGCCGCCGTCACCGGGGAGGGTGTCGGGGGCGTCGCCGGTGTCGGGGCGGGTGAGGGTGTTACCGCTCTTGTCGTAGGTGAGGTTGGTCGTGACCGGGCCGTTGCTGCCCATCTTCCTGGTGGTGGAGATCGGGGTGTGCGGGCGCGCCGCGCCGGGCGCGGGGTAGGTGTTGGTGGTGACGGCGGTCTTGGCGGCGTCGCCTGCGGGGTCGTGGTCGGTCAGGGTCTTGCGGTTGCCGGTGACGTCGTAGGTGAACGACTGCCAGTACGGGGCCGTGCCCCCGATCTCGCCAGCGCTGGGAGCCGTGTTGGTGCAGCCGCCGATGCCGGGCACGCTGGGTCCGGGCTTGGTGGTCGTGCTGCCGGTGTCGGTCCAGGCCTCGGTGAGTCGGCCTTGGTAGTCGTAGGTGAAGCACTGGGTGTCGCGGGTGGCACCCTGGGTGTTGGTGACGGAGGTGACGTCACCGTTGGGGGTGTAGGTGTAGCTGGTGATGTCGAACGAGGTGGTCTGGTCCTGCTTGTTGAGTTCGGTGCGCAGGAGCCGGCCGGTGGCCTTGTCCTGGATGTTGGTGGCGCTGACCTGGTTCGGGGTGTTTCCGAAGGTGGTGCGCTGGACCTGGCCGAGTTCGTTGTAGCTGGTGTAGTTGACGTAGCCGACGGTGTCGGAGCCGTAAGCGAGCGGGAGACCGTTGTCGTTGCGGAAAGTGGTGAGGTGCTCGGCAGGCAGGCCGCCTACCGCAGGGAGGTTCAGCTCCTCCTCTAGCCCGCTGATGGCGTTGTAGGTGGCGGAGGTGGAGTAGGTGCCGGTGAGGGCTCCTTCGCCGGTGGGGACGGTGAGCTTGGTGCCGGTGGGGCGGTAGCCGATGTCGTAGCCGGTGACTTCCTGGATCCAGGGCTTGCCAGCCACCCAGCTCGTGGATCCGGTCGGCAGTCCGGGCAGGAGGGTGTCGTACTCGTACTCAGCGAACTTGGTGCCGTCGGCCGCGTTCAGGTTGCGGGAGGTCGGACGGCCCAGGATGTCGTAGCTCGTAAAGATGGCGGTACCGCGGGCGTCCGTGGACGATACGGGGCGGTCGGCGGCATCGTACGTGGTCGTCGATGTGCCCTTGTCGGGGTCTACCGCCTTGATCTGGCGGCCTTGGAGGTCGTAGTCGTAGGTCCAGTTGTTGCCGGCCGGGTCGGTGATCCGCTCCAGCTTGCCGACGGTGTCGTAGCCGTAGGCAGTGGTGTCAAACGCCCCCGTGGGGGTGCCGACCTTGTACCGGCGTTGCTCGATCTTGTGTCCGCGGGCGTCGGTGATCTCGCTGGATGCTGTGCCGCCCTTGGGCGGGGTGGTGTCGATACGGTCGGCACCCGGGTAGGCGATGCCCGTGCGCCACTGCTCGATCGCATCGGAGACGAAGATCTTCGTCACGGGGCGGCCGAGACCGTCGTACAGGGTGACGTTCTGGGCGGGCACCATGTCATCGTTGGCGATGAAGCGGGTCTTCACCGGGTCGGATTCATTGTTTTTGTACGTGCTGCTCGCCTTGGAGGCGCGGCCGCGGCTGTCGTAGGCGGTGTCGGTGATCAGGCGGGCGTGCTCAGCATCCTTCAGCGGATTCGACTGGGTCTGGACCTGCTGGCCCATCGCGTCGAGGATGCTGATGGCGGTGGCGTACGACCCGTTTCCGCGGAGCGTCTGGGTGGTGACCGAGCTGGTGTCGGTCTGCTTCAGGTCGTAGGTGAACACCTTGCTGGCGCTCTGGGTGCGGGCGCGGCCCGGCAGCCACACCTGGGTTGTGCGGCCCAGTTCGTCGTAGGTCGCCTCGGTGGTGCGGTTGTTCTGGTCGACGGTCTTGACCGGGACCCCGCGCAGGGGGTGCAGGGTGGTGGTCGTCGTCCAGTTCTTGGCGTTGGTGACCTTCAGGGTCGTCGCCCGGGCCGGAGCGGCCGGCGTGTACGCCGTCTTCGTCGTGGCGCCTGCGGCGTCGGTGCCGCTGGTGACACGACCGTAGGCGTCGTACGCGGTGGTGGACTTGGCGATGTACTTGTGGACCCCGGACTCGAAGCGGTCCAGGACGCTGGTGTTGGTGGGGTCTCCGGGACCGTCGAGGGTGCCGAAGGGCTTGTTGTCGTACTGGATGCGACTGCCGTCGAGGGTGTTCGCCTCGGTCGCGGACACGCCGCAGGCGGCCTGGGTACGCAGGACCTGTGAGACGCGGTCGACGATCCGGGTGGTGGTGTTGCGGACGTAGGAGGTGGTGGTGCAGATGTCCGGCAGACCGTCGGCCTTGTCCAGGACCGATCTCTGCAGGCCGTAGGTCTCGTCGTAGTCGACGGCCTGCGAGGTGGTCCGCCAGGTCTTGTCGGCGAGCAGCACCTTCTGCTGGGACAAGGACGTGCCCTGCATCTGGGCCGTGAGAGGAGGCAGGTCGGCGCCGCGGCTGTGGGTGGCGGTCACCGCCTTGGGCGCGGGGATCCAGGGGTCGTGCTGGGCGGTGGAGACGAGTTCCCCGCCGTCGGAGGCGAATGTCTGCAGCTCGCGCAGTGTCCCGGCGAGGTGGTTGCTGTCCTTGATCGTGTTCCCGGTGATCCCGGTGAAGGTGACAGACCGCTTGGTCTTGTTGTCGGCCTTGAAGTCGCCGTCCATGCCGCGCAGGTAGTAGGCGGCCGTCTTGGAGACGACATCGGGAGCGGTGCCGGCGCGGGTGATGACCTGTCCGTAACCGCGGAACTGGTTCCAGGTCCGGTACTGGTCCTCGGTCAGCTCCTCGTCGTCGCGGTGCCAGGCGGCCCCGCCGACGTACTCATAACGGACCACCTGGTCACGGGAACCACCGAAGGGGTCCCTTTCGGTGACCTGGTCGACGACGTACTTGTGGAACCAGTCCAGCTCCGGATTATTCGGACTCCTGGGGTCTGAGTTCCAGTAGACGGGGAAGCAGCGTTTGGTGTTGGCGTCCGCCGCCGTGGGCAAGCCTGCGCCGGGGGAGCAGTCGGCATCGGCGTACCCGATGTCGGTGATCTTCCCGGTCTCGGACTTGATCTTCACGATGCGGTGCCGGTTCATCGCCGGCCGGTTGTCAGCGCTGGAGTCGACCCGGTTGTTGAGCGGAAGGCCGTAGAAGACGACCTGCGGAAGGGTGAACGTCGCCGCGCCGTCGTAACCCGTCCGCCGGACGGAAGCCAGCCACAGAGACGGGGCAGTTCCATCCTTCGGGTCGCGGAACTGATGCGTCAGCGCGTACGAGTCGACGTTTTCGTACCCACCGGCACTGCCCAGGACCTGCGTGGTGATCTTGGTGAGCCGCTTCGTGGTCCAGAACGTCGGCGAGTAGTTCTCGCAGGTACCAGTGGCCTCGCACTTCTGGTCGAAGGGGACGTCCGGCCACTTCGTCTTGTTGGCCGCGGTCAGCTTCTCCGCCGCACAGTCGAAGACGTCCGGCACCGGAAGGCAGCGCTCATCGACCTCGAAGAGGACCTGCGCGGTCGGCTTGACCGTGTCCGCGTCGGAGAGCTTCGAGCCGTAGGTGATCTTCTCGAGGTTGCCGCCGCGGACGTACTCTTCGAGCGTTCCCGTCGGGTTCGCAGCCGAGATGCCGCGCTTGTAGCGGTTCTTCTCGGTGCTGTAGGTGTGGGTGATCAGGCCGCCGCGGGTGTCGACGACGAAGTCGAGGTTCCAGCGCCAGGCCTGCTTGCACCAGGACGCCTCGAACGTCGACTTGTGGCAGTCCTCGCCCGTGTTATTCCCGTAGACGGGCATGGTCCAGGCGGAGTTGGTGGCCGGACCGGTTGTGGTTTCGGGCTTGTGGCCCACACCGAAGTAGTACCGGGTGCCGTCGGTGGTGGTCACCTTCCAGTACTCCCCGTTGTCGTCACCGTTGACGGCGCCGGTCAGGTGCTCGACCTTCGAGGCGTCGTCGTTCTCCAGCCGCCACTCTTTGGTCGTGTCGTCCTTGACCAGGGCGGAGGACTTGCCGCCCATGGAGAAGGTGAGGTTCTCGCCGGCCTGACACTGATCGCCAGAGTTTTCCTGGCCGTCCTCGGAGCAGGGCTTGAAGCGGCGTTCCACGAAGCCGGGCGAGTAGTCCCAGCCTTCACCGATCCAGGACGCCTGGTTGTTCGTCGCGGCGGTACGGCCGTCGACGGCCTGGGAGCTGTAGGACAGTGCGACGCTCGGCTTCGTACCGCCCAGGCCCTCGGGCACGCCGATGGGGTAGGACCAGGAGAACCCACCGGTGTTGGAACCGCTGCTCCAGGAACCGGAGGACCCAAGGCTGGTGGCCGCGAAGCTACCGGCCGGGCCGTTCGGGCTGACTCCCAAGCCGAAGACGGTGGCCCCGCCCGAGGTACCCGCGTCGGCACTCAGGCTCTGAGCAGCGCCCTCAGGTGCCGCGAGGGGGACCTCCGCCCTGAGGAGGCCGGGCCGATCCCCGTCCTTGCTCGTGGCCAGCGGAGTCTGCTTACGGCACTCCGGGCGATCGGGCGTCGTCAGCGCGCACTCGGGGAGCGCGACGAGCTGGGCGCGCGAGAGCCAGTCCGCGCTGAAGGAGCCCGAGATGTGCGAGACATCCACGGACACCTTGACCGGACCGCCCTTGGCCACACCCTCACCCGGGCGGACCGAGACCAGCATCCCCTGCAGGCCGACCTTCTCGGCAGCCGAGCGGTCCTCGAGCTCTACAACGGCCTTGCCGCTGCGCGGCGCGTCTTCCGCGGCGGCGGGCGCGACCCATACCGGTGCGTCACCAACGCGGCTCGGATCGGGTGCAGGCGCGGCAGGGCCCTCAGAGGGGCCGGGAGCGGTGAAGAGCGAGCCGACCGGCGGAGCGGGCGTGGTGGCGCCGAGGTCCACTTCGGCCTTGGTGGCCGGAGGCCAGTACACGTCCTTCGGAGCCCAATCCTCGACTCCGCTGACCTCCGGAACCTCTGCCCCCGCTTGCGGAGCATTCTTTCCGGGTACCGATTCGGTCTCCTGCAGCGCGCCTGGGGACCAGGTGGGGGTCTCAGGCTTCCAGCCGGACGCCTCTGCGGTACCGACCCCCATGATCAGCGCAAATACAACAGCAGAGGCGACGATTATGCGGCCTTTCGCCGCAGATCTCCCTCTGGTTTGACGTAGTTCTGGTGGCGCCTGCACGACATTCCCCCCACGGTAGCCAGATAATCAATTGGCGATGAATCCTACGCCTGCTTCCGATTAGCTAAATGCCGATCAATTCAGACATCCACCCCAGCCCTTACTTCCAATGTCTAAAAACGTGGCCGAAATCTATTCATCTCTAGAGGCGACCTTCCGGCCACCACCAGTAGGCGAATGGCTCATTCCCGGACGTTTAGCCGGAATTCTTTGCTCCGGATTGAGGGGGCTCTGAAAGGCCTACTTAGGGAGCTGTTAACGTTCGCGGCCTGTTGACCATCGCAACTGCATTGGGAGTTTTGCCGTGGGGGGCACAAAGAGAACCAGACGACCGGCCAAACAGCCGGTCGCGCTGGCGGGGCTGGTCGCACTGGCCCTGTCAATAAGCGCCGTCGGCGCCGCACCCGGCGCCGCGGCAGCACCAGCGGTGGACACACCGCCTGTACGGAGCGAGGAGACTGCGCCGGAGCGGCCGACGACCGAGCGGGAACAGGCGGAGGACGCCGCGCTCGCGGAGGCGAAGCTCACGGGTAGGCCGGTTCCCGTGCCGGCCGTGACGACTGAGACCGACACGGTGGTGGCCAATCCGGACGGCACCCTGGGCCTGACCCGCAGCGTCGCGCCCGTGCGCACCAAGCGCGACGGCGGTTGGGTGGACCTGGACGCCACCTTGATCAAGGCAGCCGACGGCACCCTCCGCCCGAGAGCGTCGGTGAGCAGCCTGACCCTGTCCGGCGGTGGCACCGCCCCATTGGCCACGTTGGATCAGGACGGCAAGCAGTTGGTGCTGAGCTGGCCGGACCCGCTGCCCGTGCCGGTGCTTGAAGCATCCAGTGCCGTCTACCGCGAGGTCCTCCCGGGTGCGGACCTGAGGGTCACGGCCGATGTGGGCGGCGGGATCTCGCAGATCCTGGTCGTCAAGTCCGCCGAGGCCGCCAGCAACCCGAAGCTCGCAAAGCTGATCACAGGCCTCAAGGGCGGGGGCTTGACCGTCTCCGCCGACGCCGCCGGAAACCTGAAGGCCGCCGACGCCTCGGGCCGTACGGTCTTCCAGGCGCCGACCCCCACGATGTGGGACTCCACCACGCCCGTCCAGGTCCCGCTCGCCAAGCCCTCCGGCACCATCACCTTCTCCCAGGCGGTCACCGCGGACGAGACGCCGTCCGGTACCGGGGACGAGGAGGCGGTCAAGACCAGCTCGGACAGTGACGGCCCAGGCGACTTCGCCAAGACCACCCGCCTGCAGGCCGACCTCGGCACGGACTCGGTCGCCCTGACCCCTGACCAGTCCTTCCTCACCGATCCCAACACGGCCTACCCGGTCTACATCGACCCGGCGTGGATCCCCACCAACCGCGGTACCCAGCACTGGGCCTGGGTCCAGGAGGCGTACGAGACCACCACCAGCTACGACGACTACGCGGACGACTACGATCCCGGTGTCGGCTACCAGCGCTGGCGCACCCGGACGGGCCTGGAGCGCTACTACGTCCAGCTCGACACCAGCGACCTGAACGACAAGGTCATCAAGAAGGCGTCCTTCAACGCGATCCAGTCGTACGCCGCCGACGCCACCTGCAGCAACACCTACAACGTGGACCTGCACTCCACCGAGCCACTCCTGTCGAACATCACCTGGAAAACCCAGCCCCGCGACTGGGAAGTCCTGCGCACGACCTCGATGAACAGTGCCGGCGGCCCGGGCTGCCCCAGCTCCAGCACGCGCGGTGAGTGGGACGTGGCCGGACACCTGGCTGCCAATATGTGGCGCGGCAGCGTCACATATGCCCTCTTCGCCGCCAACGAGTCCAGCACCAACAACGGCTTCAAGCGATTCACCCGCGACAAGACCAAGCTGCCGTACTTCTACATCGAGTACAACCGGGCCCCGAAGAACCCGTGGGCTCTCGCAATGAGCCCGGCGCCGCAGAACCCCAACGGCAGCGGCTGCGGCTGGGTCGGTGCCACCGCCTACCCCGGCATGAGCATCAGCGCCTGGACAGGCGACCCCGACAACCAGGCCACCTCGTCCCGGTTCATGGTCTACGACCTCAACGGCAGCGGCGCCGTGTACGACAGCGCCATGATCGGCCAGGCCAGCGGCGACCACAAGGTCACCGCCTACCCCGCCAACCTCCTCGACGGCCACAGCTACATGTGGCAGGTCCAGACCTCCGACGGTGATCTGGGCTCCGCCTGGGTCGAAGGCTGCCGCTTCTCCATGGACAGCCAGCCGCCGTCCATCCCGGTCGTCACCTCCGCCGAGTACCCGCCGTCCGGCACCCTTCCCGGCTCCACGAAGTACATCGGCCAGAAGGGCAACTTCAAGGTAGCGGCCACCGACTCCCTCAGCGGAGTCCTGTACTACGAGTGGGCCTTCAACTCGGACATCCCCGTGGGGGGCGCCACCCGCATCAATGCCGCGGCCGACGGCACCGCCACCATTCCACTGACACCCACGATGTGGGGCACCAACGTCCTGCGCGTCCAGTCCGTGGACCGCGCGGGCAACCGCTCGCAGCAGCAGACGTACGTCTTCTACGTCCCGGACAACCCGAACGCCAAGACCACCCTCGGCGACATCACCGGCGACGAACGCGTCGACTTCATCGCCCCCGCCGACAACGGTGATCTCATCGTCTACCCGACGGCCACGGACCCTTCGGCCGGTGGCATGATCGCCTCCACGAAGGCCAACAGCCCCAACGGCTTGGGCTGGGGCAACGGCACCCTGACCACCCACCGCGGCGGCAACGGCATCACCAGGGACGACCTGTGGGCCTACAGAAGCGGACAGCTCCGCCACTACCGGACCTCCTTGAACGAAGGCGGCCTACAGGCCAACGGCGGCCTCTACTTCACCGAGGGCAATGCCGGGTCTGTGACGCGGCCCAACGCCACGGCCTGCACCGTCGCCGCGACCAGCAAGCCCTGCGGCACCGAATACCGCGGGGACTGGAGCCGGGTCAAGCAGATCGTCGCCGTTGGCGACGTACTGACCAATCCTGGAGAACCCCTCAACGACCTACTCACCGTCGAAAGCACCGGAACGGGAAGCTTTCAGCTCATCCTGTTCCAAGGCGGGGGCGCAACAGGCAGTCTGGTCAACCCCATCATCCTCAACCCCTCCGGCTGGGACGACCTCACCCTCATCGCCCCCGGCGACGCCACCGGCGACGGCCTGGCCGACCTCTGGGCCCGCGACGACACCACAGGCGACGTCTACCAGTACGCCAACGTCGCAGGAAAGCCTGCCGCCCTCGGCGACCACACCAAGGCCACCAAGATCGGCTCCGGCGTCACTGCCGACCGGTACCCGGTGATCGGCACGTCCGGGGACACCAGCGCCGACGGCATCCCCGACCTGTGGGCCCTCGATAACAACCACCGTCTGCGCACGTGGAACGGCAAGGCCACCAGCGGCAAGGTGACCGGCTTCGCCGGTTCCGATCTCATGGGCGATGCCCGGATCTCCACCAACCACTGGAAGCTAGACGAAGAGACGGGAACGGCCGCGGTCGACATGCGCCGCCGCAACCACGGAAAGCTCAGCACCACCGGCGCCACGCGCGTCGCCGGCACCGTTGCGGGAACGGCAACCCAGGTCGTCAGCCTCGACGGCACCAGCGGCACCGTCACCTCCACCGGCTCCCCGGTCGACACCACCGGCAGCTTCACCGTCTCGGCCTGGGCCAGGTCCCAGGCGAAGAACGTCGTCATCAGTCAGGACGGCCTGCACGCCAGCGGCTTCATGATCTGGCACGACGCGGACGGCACCTGGCGGTTCGGAATGTCCAAGCGGGACGACGACAGCTGGGACTACGACCAGACCGGCGTCATGAACGACGCCGCCAAGGTCCGCATCAACGAGTGGACCCAGCTCACCGCCACCTACGACGACACCACCGGCCTGATCGCCCTCTACGTCAACGGCACCCTCGCCGGCACCGGCCATCACCCCAAAGCCAACGTCTGGAAGGCCACCGGCTCACTGGTCCTCGGCCGCTTCAAAAACCAGAGCAAGCCCTCCTCCTACTGGAGCGGTCAGATCAGCAACGTGGCCGTCTACGACCACTCCACCGTCCCCTCCGCGACCAGCACCACCCTCGTCTCAGCGGTCAACAGCAACAAGTGCGCTGACGATGACCAAGGCAGCAACGCGGAAGGTAACCGCATCTACATCCACGACTGCAACACACCACCCGGAACCTCCCAGACCTTCCAGATCCTCGAGAACGGCCAACTGCGCGTGGTCGGCAAATGCGTGACCACCGCATCCGGGGGAACCGCCAACCGCACCCTCATCCAGCTCAACACCTGCAACGGTGTCGGCGGCCAGCAATGGCTCCCCACCGCCACCAGCGGCTTCTACAACCCACAATCCGGCCGCTGCCTCGACCTGCCCTACGCCCGCACCGTCAACGGCACCCAACTCGAACTCTCTGACTGCAACGCCTCCAACGCACAACGCTGGCATGCCTCCGGCCTCGCCTCACCGCTCGGAGCCACCAGCTAACCCAGACAGCTGATCAATGACTGGTGGCCCGTCTCCCCCTGGGGGAGACGGGCCACCAGTCATTGATCACGGGCGCCAGAGTGTGTGCAGAGATCACCGGGCCGAGTCCGGTGAGCGCGATGCGTCACTACCGTCTCGCCGCAGGCACCGTCCGCGGATCAGCCTCGGTCGCCTGGTCGTCGTACGTCCGCTCGTGAGGACGGCCACGACCCGATCGTGTCAGCTTTGGCGACCGGGCACACTGCTCTGCGGCACTTCGGGGTGCCCAACGGCCTCTGCGAGCTCACCGGCCTTGCCCGCGCGGTCGGACCTGCTGCCGTCCCTACTGCCCGCACGCCCACCGGATCCGGCCCAGAACCCGACCTGCTGCCGATCAACAGCTTCCGTCTACTGCTGACGGTGGGGTTCGTCTGAGGTGGAGGCGGCGGGGCGGGTGATGGCGAACCATCCTGTCGGTCCCTCGACCACCCTGGCCTCCCTCGCCAACTTCTTGAGGCGCGAGCGGGTCGTCTCCCTCCTGGAGGAGGCTTCGCCGATCATCTCCGTGATGTCGTCCACCTTCAGTGGACCTTCTGTCCCCTCCAGGAGAGCCAGCATTCGCCTCCTGCCTTCGACCAGGTCCAGTGGTTCGGACGAAGGTGCCGACTCCGCAGCTTCGGCATTGGTTGGCTGAGGCTCTTCTCCGTCCGAAGGGTCTGACCCGTCGGATGAAGCAGCATTCGCGCCCTTCGGGGTGTCGTCCACCAGGGACAACAGAGTGTCGCGCGTGATGGTCAAGCGGACGAGGTGTTCCTCTGCCTCGACGATCTCGGCGCGGAGCTCGTCCAACTCCTTGCGGACGTTGAGCTCTTCCTCGCCCAGCCGTTCAAATAGTGACCTCATCACCCGTCCTGGTTTCTCACGCTTGCCCCTTAGGCTCTGGCCCCTGAACACCACAGCCGCCGGCACCACCGTAAGGGTCCTACGAGGAGATCGCAGAGGCTTTGCTGGAAGGTCGACGAGAGCTAACTTCCCCTAGGTTTGCTCTGGTTGATGCATCGGGAGCAGCATCGCCTCGGGCCGCGCCGCGACCAGGAAGAAGAGCCCCACCAGCGCGGGCGCCTGACGGAAGTACCCGACCTGCGAGGAGCAGCTACCTGTGATGGCCCTACTTCTGCGGCTCTGGCGGAACACCGCGGCTTCGCTGCCGCCGGCACCATGTAGGTGCATAACGCCACGTCAAGCCCAGTCTTAATGGCCTACGACCGAGCCCACGACTGCGACGTCTCAGCTATTTCGAGGACGAGACTCCGACACTTCATGACTGCACTTCTGATGTCCGCACCCGTGTGGGGGTGCACGTCTGCACGATGTTGTTGCGGATTCACCCCCAGCCTCCCCGAGATCCTCTACAGTGAGGGCGCGCAGCGCGCAGCGCGCATGCCTCGCTGACGCATGACCAGATCAGCGTCAATGCCGTGTGGAATCCGGCGACTTGGTGGAGGTTCAGTGGCGCCCGACGTACTCCTCCAGCGACTGGAGCGGGAGCAGTGCGTCACGCAGGAGAGAGTGGACGCCATCCGGGAGCGGCTCGTTGCCCTGGAAGAGCGTGCGGCCGCTCTGGCGATCACACGCCGCACGATCACCGACCTCTTCGGGGCCGAGTCGGCCGCCGGTGAGCCTCCTGGCGACGACACCTCTGACACTGCCCGGCCGGCATCAGGAGTCGACGAGTCCGTAAGCCCGCAGCAGGAAGAGCGAGTCACACCCTCAAGCATGCGCGGTGTGCCGAAGGGGCCTCTCAGTCGGCGGATCGTGACTCTGGTGGCCAGCGCGGACCGTCCGATGCGGGCGCGGGAAGTGACCATCGCTCTGGGTCGTAAAGACCCGAGTCGCTCGCAGGTGGAGGGCGTACGCCGGGCGTGCCGCAAGCTCGCGGATTCAGGCTTCCTGAAGGCGCTCGAGTCGGGCGCGTTCACCGGCCCGGAGGGGGCGGCCTAACGGGGCGTCGTATTTCGTGATGACCACCGCTCGACGCTGGAGGATCAGCCGGCCCGGGCAAGGTGGAGGTGGTGCCGCCGAGGGATCAGTCCCGGCGGCACCTGCACACGTCCGACCTGGTAACGGCTTCAGCATGCGTTGACGAGGGTAGCCCAGCGGTGGGCCGCCCGTGGCGCGCTGAGCCGAATTCGTCCTGCCCGCGCATCCGCGCGGGCCATCGGAGGTTCAGCAGTGCCCCGATCCCGGCCCGGGGGTTCCCGGGTACAGCCCTATGCCGAGCGCGTCCTCCAGTCGGCTCAGTGTCGCCACGTCCGGCCAGCTGTCTCCGGCGAGGAGGTTGGCGATGGCCTGGCGGTTGACTCCGCTGAGCGCCGCGAGGCGTCGCAAGCCGAGCCCTTCCCGAGTCATATGGCTGGTCAGAGCAGCCGCGATGGCCTGCACCACCCTCGCTTGGGGGTGGTCGGGGATCGCCGCCTCGGGCCAGCTCTCCGGGTCGTCGGCCAGTTCCCGCGGCGGCACACTGCGGCCTCGCCCTCCGGTCATGCGGATGCGCTCCTGACGGTCGAGGTGCACAGTCACGAAGCAGATGGCTGCTTGTGTAGCCATTTCTCGTGGTGTGTCCCTTTGGAGACGGATGTGAGCGGCGTGATCCTCGGCTACCGGCCGTCGAAGGAGCCGTCGGAATGGCCCCTGGTCGCCGACGGTGTGCGGATGGTGGCCGCCGCCACCTGTGACTCGGTGCCCTACCCGGCGCCGAAGCTGATGCTGGTGCTGTCCGGGCTGGCCGTGTACGCGGAACGTGCCGGGGTCGCCCGTGATCCGCTGGCCTGGCTGGCACCCGAGGTGATGACACGGTTCCTGCTCGCCCACAAGGGGCTCAAGGGCAGCTCCGTACAGACGTACCGGTCGATCCTGCTGCGCGTCCGCGAGGCCCTGCTGTGGCTGGAGTACGGGCAACAGCCCACCCACCGGATGAGCGCGTCCCGGGAGCGCGCAGCCCCGTACACACCACCGGAACTGACCCGCTTCCTGCTGTGGGCACGCGCCCTGCCCCCTACCTCCGCCTACGGGGGCAGCGCCCTCGCTCTGCTCGCCCTCGGGGCCGGCTGCGGGCTGACGCGCCGCGAAGTTCTGGCCGTCCGCGGCAGCGACATCACGGTGCTGCCATCCGAGGCGGTCGTCGTCGCGGTGCCGGGCGGCGATCGGGTGGTCGTCTGTCGGGCGATGTGGGAGGTGGACCTCGCCGCCCGGGCGAACGTCGCCGAGGACGGCTACTTGTTCCTGCCGCAGCGCCAGGTCGCCGAGCCGAAGAACGGCATCTCCAACTGGACGAACCGCACGATGAGGAACAGCTCCGGGCTCCCGGAACTCAGACTCGCCAGGCTGCGCAGCACCTGGATCGTGGAACTGCTGCGCCAGCGCGTCCCGGAGGACGTGATCGCCGATGCAGCGGGCATGACCTCGACGGCGGCGCTGGCCCCCTACCGGGCGTGGGTCAAGCCGCTGACCGCCGAGTCCACGACACGCCTGCTGCGGGGCTGGTCGTGAGGACCCCCGCAGACGACCCCCGCTACCAGCCCGGAAACGGCCGCCCCCGGCGCCCCTACCCGCGGTCACAGGAACCGTCCGAGCTGCCCGACAGCAAGGTCAAGAAGCTGGACCGGATGCTGCACCGCAGCGGCGTACCGGACGCCCTCGATGAACTGTTCGCCCCACTGCCCGGCCCCCGCGGGTACCCCATCCGCCTGGTCCTGCTCGGGCTCGTATGCGCCAGCTACGAAAGGGCCAGCACCAACCTGGACGATGCCTTCGAGATCATCTCCTTCGGCACCAGCGAACGGCTGCGCGCCGAACTCTCCATCCCCACCTGCGACATCGAGGACCAGGACGCGGTCAACGCCCTGTACAACCGCTTCCACAGAGCCTGGAGCCGCATGATCCAGCTGCTGGATCCGGCGCCGCACCAGCGCCGCAGCCGGCTTTCCCGGGCCGATGGCCGCAAGGTCGCCGCGACCTGGAACGGAGCGGCCGGTGAGCCTGCGCTGCGGTACCTCGAGGAGCTCGCCAACAGGCTGGTCACCTCTCCGGTCCGCACCGCCTTCGCCAAAGGGCTGATGCGTCACTGGCGCGGGGACACCGCCATCGACACGACCTGCGTGCCCACCTGGGCCCGCCGCCACACCCGTGAGCGCGCCGCCCTGGAGGCAAGCGCGAACTGGCACTACAAGGGCGGCGGCGACCGGGAGTTCGGCTACAGCGCGACCCTCGCGATCGCCGCGCACGCGGACCCCGACCGGGCCGGCCGCTACCCTCAGCTGATCCTCGGCATGGTTCTGCACACCCCCGAGAAGGACATGGGCCGCCACGCTCAGTACGTGAGCGCGGTTCTGGCCCAGCTCACCGAGCTGCGCGGGTTCACCGCGGCCGACCGTGCCTACACGAAGCTCTTCCCCAGGAACTTCCACCAGCCGATGCGGGCACTCGGCTACATGCCGGTCCTCGACTTCACCAAGACCCAGGTCGCCCCCGCGGCAGAGGGCCACCACCAGGGCGCCATCACCAAGGCGGGCCGCCTGTTCTGCCCCCGCACCCCGCGCCGGCTGCTCGACCTCTATCAGGAGATCCGCAGCGCGCGAAACGAACGCGAACGCATCCCCCTGCGGGAACAGCTGCAGGAGATCGAGGCGTACGCCCTCACCCGCAAGGACACCCCCGACGAGCGTGGCACAGAACGCTTCTCGTGCCCCGCGACCAAGCTCACCTGCCCCTGGGCACAGGAGCGCGAGCACCTCGGCACGCCGAGGAAGCGAGGCCCCGTACCGGTCACCATCAACCTGGACGCCCCACGCGCACGAAGCGAGCACCCCGCCGCCCGGCCCACCATTGACGTCCCCGACATTCCCATCGACGACCGCCCCAAATGCTGCCGTCAGTCCTCTGTCACCGTGCAGGCGCACGTCATGCCCCGCATGCGTCAGGAGCTCCCCTGGCAGACCCCGTCCTGGGCTCTGGCCTACCAGACCCTGCGTGCACACATCGAGGGTGGCAACGGCCGCCTGAAGTCCGTCGACGCGGCCCTGCACGCACGCGAGAAGCGCCAGCCCCGAGGGCGAGTCGCCCAGACACTCCTGGCCGCCATCACGGTCATGGTCGAGAGCATCACCGAGCTGGAACGCTTCCTCATCGCCAGCAAGAAGAGCGCCCGGACCGGCCTCGACCTCGAGACCGGCGAAGACCTCACCCCCTACCCCACGGCCCAGGTGACAGCTGCGTACTCCCCTCACAGGGTGAGCCGCAGCCCCTGAGAGGGTGCGCGCCCCGCAATTGAAGATCGACATGTCGCGAGATCGCAGGAGCCTGCCTCCACGCCTGCGGTCTCCGCGGCATGCCCGCATGTCCACCCCCGATCCACTCCGACCGGGGAAGCCGTACTTCCCAGCAGCCCGATGGACTGAACTCCGTACAAACCAAGGCTGAAACGCATAGATCCCGGTCAGACGATGACCGTCTGACCGGGATCTCGTGAACCCTTCGCGAGCTAACTCGCGAACGGCCCGTTTGTGGACCTGTGGGGATTTGAACCCCAGACCCCCTCGATGCGAACGAGGTGCGCTACCAGACTGCGCCACAGGCCCTTGCGACGTGTGAAACATTAGCATCCCCTCGCGGGTGCTCCAAAACCGGTATCGGGGAGCGTCCGCGCAGGTCATCGATCACTCGTTCGCGGCGCGCGGGCGCTCGTCGCCCTCGTACTGGTCGAAGAGGGGCGTACGGGCGGCGTCGCGCGGGCGGGGCCGGGGCGACGGGGTGGACGGCTGGGCGCGCAGGCGGGGTTCCGTCGGCTCGGCCGTGCTGGAGCGGGTCGCGCTCCAGGGGTCCGGGGTCGCCGGGCCGGTGGCGCGCGGGGCGACCGGGGCCGTCACGTACGTCGGCAGCGGCACCGGGACGGGCTCCCAGCTGTCACCGCGGGCGGGTCCGCGCTCGCGTTCGCGCTGCTGATCCACCCACTCGGCGTGGTCGGTCTGCTCGACCAGGGCGCGCCGGCCGGCCTCCTGCGGGGAGACGGGTGGCGCAGGGTCCGGGTCGGAGCCGGCTGCGGCGGAGCCTTCGGGGTGCTCGGAGTGCCGGCGCCGGGGACGGTTCTCGCGCAGGTGGCGGGCGGCCGCCTCGGCGCGCCGCCGGTCCATGGTGAACTCGTAGCGGCGCCGCTCCTGAACCCGCAGGTGCACGATGTACGTGCTCAGCAGCAGGGCGGGGACCGCCGGGGCCCACAGGTACTGGAGTCCGCCGACGGCGGCGGCGACCGCGCCGAGGGTGAAGATCAGGAAGAGCAGCGCGGTGGTGCGCCGGCGGCGGGCCAGGACGACGAGGCGCTGCTCGCGGCGGGCCCGCTCCGCGCGGTCGGCCCGCTCGGAGGCGGCCGATCTGTGCTCGGACCGGGTGGGCGGGGGCACGACGACGGCCCGGGCGTCGGCGGCGTCCACGGGTTTCACCGTTTCCGTCGCGGCGTCCGGGTCCGCGGGGGGCTGGGGGTGCGCCTCCTCGTCGCCGCGCTCACGCAGCCCCTTGGCGTAACGGCGCTCCATTCCCGCCCGGCCGGAAAGCAGCCGGATGGCGGTGGAGAAGCGTTCCGTCGGACGGGCTTCGTTCAGCTCGTCCTGCCTCCGGAGCCACATGGGCACCAAGTAGGCGGCCCAGGCCCCGACGATGACTGCGTAGATGAGGCCGCTGCTGCTCACACCCCACACCGTAGAGGGGCGCGGCCGGGGGAATCCGCCAATTGGGACGGCGTGTCGCACGATCTCGCTGATATCACGGACTTTTTTTGTGATTCTTCGGATCAGGTTATGGGCGAATCGGTCATCGAGCGAAAGAATTCGAACAGATATCGGATTTCTATTGTTCCGGCAGCTGACCCGGCTCGGCGGGACCGTGCGGATGGCGTTCGCGGTGCCAGCGGCGCAGCAGCCCCTCCCGCGCCTCCTCCGCCGTCAGCGCGTACACGAGGTGATCGCGCCAGGCCCCGTCGATGTGCAGGTACCGCGGGCGCAGTCCCTCCTCGCGGAAGCCGAGCTTCTCCACCACCCGCCGGCTCGGACCGTTCTCCGGGCGGATGCACACCTCGATCCGGTGCAGCCCGACCTTGCCGAAGCAGTGGTCCACCGCGAGGGCGACCGCCGTCGGCATCACCCCGCGGCCCGCCACGTCCCGGTCCACCCAGTAGCCGACGTGGCCCGCGCACATCGAGCCCCAGGTGATCCCGGCGACCGTCAACTGGCCCACCAGGCGCCCCTGGTACTCGACGACGAACGGCAGCATGCGCCCCGCGTTCGCCTCCGCCCGCAGATGGCGCACCATCTGGCGGTACGTCGGCCGCTGGATCACCGGCCCCCAGGGCGCGGGCGGCGGGATCGTCGCCTCCCACGGCCGGAGCCAGTCGCGGTTGCGGCGGTTGACCTCGCGCCAGGCGGCCTGGTCCCGGAGCTTTATCGGCCGGAGCGACACGTCGCCGTCCGTCAGCACCACAGGCCAGGAGGGGCCGTTCAGCTCGCGCTCCCCGGCGGTCTGCCCTCGGGACGAGGGTGGTCGCCGCCGCGGATCTGGTCGACGGCGTGCAGCAGGACCCGGGACAGGACCGCGATCCCGTCGCGGACCCCGCCCGTGGAACCGGGCAGGTTCACGATCAGGGTGCGGCCTGCCACGCCCGCCAGGCCCCGGGACAGGGCCGCGGTGGGCACCTTCGCCAGGGACTCGGCGCGGATCGCCTGCGGGATGCCCGGGATCTCGTAGTCCAGGATCCGTGCGGTGGCGTCCGGGGTCCGGTCGGTCGGCGAGATGCCGGTGCCGCCGGTGGTCAGGATGACGTCGTACCCGGCGGCCACGCCCTCGCGCAGGGCCGCCTCCACGGGGTCCCCGTCAGGGACCACCTGCGGGCCGTCCACCGCGAAGCCGAGCCCGCGCAGGCCCTCGGCGAGCACCGGGCCGCCCTTGTCCGCGTACACGCCCTGCGAGGCCCGGTTCGAGGCCGTGACCACCAGCGCGCGCAGCGCGGGGGCCTGCGGCGTCACCGGGTCCGGCTCCGGGGCGTGGGCGTGGGCGTGGCTGTGGACCTCGCCGCCGCGCGGGGCGTTCACGAGCGCGCCCAGTCGCCGGACTTGCCGCCCGTCTTCTCCTCGACGCGGACGTCGGTGATGACCGCGCCCTTGTCGACGGCCTTGACCATGTCGATGACGGTGAGCCCGGCGACCGCGACGGCGGTCAGCGCCTCCATCTCGACGCCCGTGCGGTCCGTGGTCTTGACGGTGGCGAGGATCTCGACGGCGTCGTCGGTGACCTTCAGGTCCACCTTCACCCCGGAGACGGCCAGCGGGTGGCACAGCGGGATCAGGTCGGGGGTCTTCTTCGCCCCCATGATCCCGGCGATCCGCGCGGTGGCGAGGGCGTCGCCCTTGGGCACGCCCTCGCCCCGCAGCAGTTCGATCACCCGGGGAGAGACGAGCACGCGCCCGCTGGCCCGCGCCGTCCGGGTGGTGACGTCCTTCGCCGAGACGTCGACCATCCGGGCCGCGCCGGCCTCGTCGATGTGCGTCAGCCTGGTGCCGGCGGCGCCGCCGGCGCTGCTCTGCGTGCTCATATCTGCGTGCCGCTCCCGTCCGGGCCCCGCAAGGGCCTGTGTGGTGCAACACGCTACCCGCATCCGGCGGACCTCAGCCGAGCAGGACCACTTCCAGCTCGGCCCCGGGCTCCACCGAGGTCACGTCCTCCGGTACGACGATCAGCGAGTCGGCGTGCGCCAGCGCGGCGATCAGGTGCGAGCCCGCTCCGCCGACCGGGCTCACCGTGCCGCTCTCGGCGTCGTACTTGCCGCGCAGGAACTGGCGGCGGCCCGCCGGGGAGCCGATGGCCTTGTCCGCTTCGAGCACCGCGCGCACGCTCGGCCGGCTGACCTCGGAGGCGGGCAGGCCCATGAGGGCGCGGATCGCGGGGCGCACGAACAGCTCGAAGGAGACGTAGGAGGAGACCGGGTTGCCGGGCAGGGCCAGCAGCGGGGTGTGGTCGGGGCCGATGGTGCCGAACCCCTGGGGCTTGCCGGGCTGCATGGCGAGCTTGCGGAAATCGATGCCGGCGCCGTCCACCTCGTCGTCGCCGGTGGAGACGGAGGTGAGGGCCTCCTTGACCACGTCGTAGGCGCCGACGCTGACCCCGCCCGTGGTGACGAGGAGGTCGGCCCGGATGAGCTGGTCCTCGATGGTGGAGCGCAGGGTGTCGGCGTCGTCGGCGACGGCGCCGACCCGGTAGGCGATGGCTCCGGCGTCCCGCGCGGCGGCGGCCAGGGCGAAGCTGTTGGAGTCGTAGATCGTGCCGGGTGCCAGGGCCTCGCCGGGCTGGACCAGTTCGCTGCCCGTGGACAGGACGACCACGCGCGGGCGCGGACGCACCCGTACGGTGCCCCGCCCGATGGCGGCCAGCAGGGCGATCTGCGGCGGCCCGAGGACCGTGCCCGCGGCGAGCGCCAGATCCCCGGCCTGGACGTCGCTGCCGCGCGCGCGGACGTGCGCCCGCGCCTCGGCGGCACGGTGGACGCGCACCTCGCCCGCGGCGCCCTCGGGCGACTCGCTGGCGGGGGTCATTCCTGAGGCGGCGCCGCCGCCCGTACCCCCGTCGGTCCACTCGACCGGTACGACGGCTTCCGCGCCGGGGGGCAGCGGGGCGCCGGTCATGATGCGGGCGGCCTGGCCGGGGCCGACGGTCGGCAGCTCTCCGCTGCCGGCCGCCACGTCCCCGATGACCGTCAGCACCGCGGGGAACTCCTCGCTGGCGCCCTGGACATCGGCGGTCCGGACGGCGTACCCGTCCATCGAGCTGTTGTCGAAGGGCGGCAGGGCGACGGGCACGGTGACGTCCTCGACCAGGACACAGCCCTGGGCGTCCAGCAGCTGGAGCTCGATGGGCTCCAGCGGCCGGACCGTACCGAGGACGTCTGCCAGGTGCTCGTCCACCGACCAGAGGCGCTGGGAGTGACCGTCCTGCGGTGCGTCGGGCTTGCTCAAGGTCCTACATCTCCTCCGTGACGTAATGGTGAAGCCAGGTGCGGAACTCCGGGCCCAGGTCCTCACGCTCGCACGCGAGTCGGACGATGGCCCGCAGGTAGTCCCCGCGGTCTCCGGTGTCGTAGCGGCGGCCCCGGAAGACCACGCCGTGCACCGGGCCTCCGACGGTCTCGTCGGCGGCCAGCTTCTGCAGGGCGTCGGTCAGCTGGATCTCACCGCCGCGGCCCGGCTCGGTCTCCCGCAGTATGCCGAAGATCGCCGGATCGAGTACGTATCGTCCGATGACCGCGTAATTGCTGGGTGCGTCCGCGGCGTCCGGCTTCTCCACGAGACCGGTGATGCGGACCACGTCCGCCTCGCCGGTGGGCTCGACGGCGGCGCAGCCGTAGAGGTGCACCTGGGAGGGGTCGACCTCCATCAGCGCGACGACGGTGCCGCCGGCGCTCTGCTGGATCTCCGTCATCCGGCGCAGCAGGGGATCGCGGGGGTCGATGAGGTCGTCGCCGAGGAGGACGGCGAAGGGTTCGTCGCCGACGTGCGGCTCCGCGCACAGCACGGCGTGGCCCAGGCCCCGGGGGTCGCCCTGGCGGACGTAGTGCATGGTGGCCAGGTCGCTGGACTCCTGGACCTTCTTGAGCCGGTCGTCGTCGCCCTTGGCGATGAGCGCGGACTCCAGCTCGTAGTTCCGATCGAAGTGGTCTTCGAGAGCCCGCTTGTTACGGCCCGTGATCATGAGAATGTCATCGAGACCGGCCGACACGGCCTCCTCGACGACGTACTGAATGGCCGGCTTGTCCACCACAGGAAGCATTTCCTTGGGGGTGGCCTTGGTTGCGGGAAGGAACCGAGTGCCGAGGCCCGCGGCCGGGATGACGGCCTTTTTGATCACGGGGTGCAACTGAGTCATGAGCGGAACGATAGTCGCTCGTGCTGTGAGCCACGTGTGCTTCAGATGAACATGATCAGGTATACCCCCATAGAAAGTGATACGAGCCAGCCGTGACAGAGAACCAGCCTTCGAGGGCCAAGACGGACCTGCGCCGGGAACTCCTCGCGGCCCGCCGCGCCTTGTCCGCCGACACCCTGCGCACGACGGCCGACGCCCTCTCCCGCTCCGCCCTGGAACTACCCGAACTCAGCTCCGCCCACACCGTGGCCGCCTACGTCTCCATCGGCTCCGAACCCGGCACCCGCGAGCTGCTCGACGCCCTGCGGGCGGCCGGCACCCGGGTGCTGCTGCCCGTCCTGCTGCCCGACAACGACCTCGACTGGGCGGCGTACGAAGGCCCCGGCAGCCTGGCCGAGGCCGCGCACCCGGGGAAGATGCGGCTCCTGGAGCCCGCCGGTCCCCGGCTCGGCCCGGATGCGGTGACCGGCGCCGACGCCGTCCTGCTGCCCGGACTGGCCGTGGACCGGCGGGGGATGCGGCTCGGGCGGGGCGGAGGCTCGTACGACCGGGTGCTGGAACGGCTGGAGCGCGCCGGGGCGCATCCCGCGCTGGTCGTGCTGCTCTACGACGACGAGGTGGTCGCGCGGGTCCCGGAGGAACCGCACGACCACCCCGTACAGGCGGTGGCCACCCCGTCGGGGGTGCTCCGCTTCAGCTCTTAGAACCTGCCTCGGGCTGGAGGGTCAGGGTGTCGACCGTGGCCTTGTCCACGGCGTCCTTCCCGAAGGCCCAGTCCAGCAGGTCGCCCTTGGCCCACAGCGTCGTCTGATCCGTGTAGTGGTCGTGGTACGCGTGCCCCGAGGCGCCCGTCAGGTTGATCCAGCGGGACTTGTCGAAGTCGGCGAGGTTCACGACCATCCGCATCGACGGCACCCAGGTGACCCCGTACCCGCTGGAGGCGTTCCAGCCGGTCGCGTTGACGGTGGCCTCGCCGCCGCCCAGGTTCCAGGGGCCGCGGTTGAGGAGCCACTGGAGGTAGCCGGGACCCTCGGTGCCGATGGTCTGGTTCTTCAGCATCAGCTGGTGCATGCGGCCCCAGCTCCAGGTCGACTGGTCCTTGCCGAGCTTGGCGGTCAGCTCCCAGCGGGCGTCCTTCATGGCCCGCGCGAACAGCTGGTCGCGGTTGGTGGTCGCGGCCACGGTGCGGCCGACGGCGGGCGACTGCCACCAGGCCGAGTTCTCGTCCTTGACCAGGCGGCGGACCACCTCGAACCAGCGGTCCCCGCCGTCCGGCTGCGCCGAGTCGGAGTCGCGCTCACCGCATTCGCGGACCATCTTGGCGAGGTCGTCGGCCGGGCCGGTGGTCTGCTCGGGGACGTTCATGCAGCTGCCCTCGACCCGCAGCTCCTTGGGCAGCTTGTCGCCGAAGGCCAGCTTGAGGATGTTGCGCCAGACCGCGTTGAAGTACGCGGCGGCCGCCGAGTCCGGCTCCTGCGTGTAGTTCCAGCCGTCCAGCAGCTTCTGCGCGGAGCGGACGTCCGGGTCCGAGACGTCGATCTTGGCCAGCATCGGGGTCAGCAGCGCGGCGATCTCGCTGCTGTTGTCCATCTGCATGGTCCGCATGTCGTCGGTGGAGATCTTCCCGCTGTCCTTGATCTTCGCCTCGATGAGGTCGTTGATCCGCTGACTGCGGGCGCCGTAGCCCCAGTCGGTGGTCAGCACGTACGGGTACTTGCCCTGGCCGCTCTCGGTGACGGCCTGGTTCGCGGTCACGATGAACCCGCGCTCCGGGTTGTACGCCCACGGCATCTCGTCCTGCGGGACGTAGCCGGCGTTGCCGTCCTTGCCGCCCTTCCAGGCGTACTTGGAGTCCCAGCCGGGGGCGGGCATCTTGCCGTCGCCGGTGGTGCGGATCGGGATGCGGCCGGGGGCCTGGTAGCCGATGTTGCCGTTGGGGCCCTTGTTGTCGGCGTAGATCAGGTTCTGCGAGGGGACCTCGAAGTCGCGGGCCGCGATGCGGAAGTCCTGGAAGTTCTTGGCCCGGTTGATCTTGAAGACGGCGTCCATCGACTTGCCCGGGTCCAGCGCGGTCCAGCGCAGGGAGACCCCGTAGCCGTTGCCGCGGTCGGGGGCGGCGCTGTTCACCGGGGCGCGGGCGCCGACCGTGGCGATCTCGTCGCTGCGGTCGGAGATCAGCGGGCCGTTGTTGGTGGACCGGACGGTGATCTTCTTCTCACCGCCGCCGGCGATCTTGATGACCTCTTCGCGGGTGGTGAAGGGGAGCACCTTGTTGTCGTAGACGTAGCCCTCGGGCTTGACCTGCTCCAGGTAGAGGTCGGTGACGTCGGCGCCGAGGTTGGTCATGCCCCAGGCGATGTCGGCGTTGTGGCCGATGACCACGCCCGGCATGCCGGAGAAGGTGTAGCCGGCCACGTCGTACTGGCAGGCGGTCGAGACCGCCCGGCAGTGCAGGCCCATCTGGTACCAGACCGAGGGCAGCTGCGGGGAGAGGTGCGGGTCGTTCGCGAGCAGCGGCTTCCCGGTGGTCGTGTACTTGCCCGCGACGACCCAGGAGTTCGAGCCGATACCGCTGCCGGCCGGGCCGAGGATCGCGGGGATCTCGTCGAGGGTGTCGGCCAGCGCGCCGAGCTGCGTGCGCAGCCCCACGGTGGCGCCCTGGGCGGTGGCGTTGCCGGCCAGCCCGGTCTCACCGACGGTCTGCGTCGAGACCTGGGAGCCGTTGGCGCCGTTCTGGCCGCCGGACACGGGGCTGCCGGAGCCGGGACCGGCCGCGGGGGTGTACTTCCCGCCCTTGACGGTGCCGCCCTCGACGATCGGACGGTTCCGGTCGAAGGGGTACGGCGGGTAGAGGTCGTCGATCTGGGTCTGCGAGAGCTTGCCCGTCATCAGCGCACGGTCGATCTCGTCCTGCATGTTGCCGCGCAGGTCCCAGGCCATCGCCTTGAGCCAGGCCACCGAGTCGACCGGGGTCCACTGCTCGGGCTGGTAGGAGTCGCTGAGCTTGAGGGCGGCGTGCTCGACGGAGAGGTCCTTGCCGGACTTCCCCTTCAGGTACGCGTTGACCCCGTCGGCGTAGGCCTGCAGGTACTTCTTGGTCTCGGCCGACAGCTTGGTGTCGTACTCCTGCTGCGCGACCTGGCGCCAGCCGAGCGTGCGCAGGAAGGCGTCCGTCTCGACCTGTCCGGCGCCGAACATCTCCGAGAGCCGCCCGGAGGTCATGTGGCGGCGTACGTCCATCTCCCAGAACCGGTCCTGCGCGTGCACGAAGCCCTGTGCGCGGAAGAGGTCGTCGTCGGAGTCGGCGTACAGCTGGGGGATTCCGTTGGCGTCGCGCTTGACGTCGACGGTCCCGGTCAGGCCGGGCACCTTGAGGGAGCCGGTGGTCTGCGGGAACGAGGCCCGCACGCTGTCCACGCTCCAGTACGCCCCGTACCCGAGGCCAGCGAAGAGCGCCAGCACCAGGACGAGCACGATCAGACGGGCGCGTCGTCCCTTCTTCTTGACGGAAGGGGCGGTTTCGTTGGCGGGCATCGCTGTCCTTAGAGGGGCAGGGTGGTCCTGGGAGTGCTGGGAGCAACCATAGGCGCAGGACCGGGTGCGTTGATCCGTCAGGGGTCGAGCTCATGACGACAGGTCATGAGGACAGAGCCCCTCAGGCGTTTCACAATGTGGCTATCGAGTAAAGGGCGCGTCAAAGATTAGGTAAGGTAACGAAGTACTTGCCGTCCGTGCCCCTGCCGGAACGATGCGTCAGTCCGACGCGTCTCGTCCCGTCATCGTCAGGCACGTCGAGGAAAGGGCCGCCCGCTGACTGTCCACACGCTGAATGAGCTCCTGCTGGTCTGCTCGCTCGTGCTGCTCGTCGCCGTGGCGGCGGTACGCGTCTCTTCGCGCAGCGGCCTCCCCAGCCTGCTCATTTACCTCGGCATAGGTGTTGCGATAGGCCAGGACGGCATCGGCAACGTCGTGTTCGACAACGCCGAGCTGACCCAGGTGATCGGCTATGCCGCGCTCGTGGTGATCCTCGCCGAGGGTGGTCTGGGCACGAAGTGGAAAGAGATCAAGCCGGCCCTGCCGGCCGCGATCGTGCTGTCGTTGGTCGGCGTCGCCGTCAGCGTGAGCGTGACCGCGGCGGGCGCGCACTACCTCGTCGGACTCGAATGGCGGCAGGCCCTGCTGATCGGCGCGGTCGTCTCCTCGACCGACGCGGCGGCCGTCTTCTCGGTCCTGCGCAAGGTCCCGCTCCCCTCCCGGGTCACGGGTGTGCTGGAGGCCGAGTCCGGCTTCAACGACGCCCCCGTCGTCATCCTGGTCGTGGCCTTCGCGACCGTCGGACCGGTCGACCAGTGGTACGTCCTCATAGGCAAGATCGCCCTGGAGCTGGCGATCGGCGTCGCCATCGGCCTGGCGGTGGGCTTCCTGGGCTCGTACGGGCTGCGGCACGTGGCCCTGCCCGCCTCGGGCCTCTACCCGATCGCGGTGATGGCGATCGCGATCACCGCCTACGCGGCCGGCGCGATGGCGCACGGCTCCGGCTTCCTCGCGGTGTACCTGGCGGCGATGGTGCTCGGGAACGCGAAGCTCCCCCACTGGCCCGCCACCCGGGGATTCGCGGACGGGCTCGGCTGGATCGCCCAGATCGGCATGTTCGTCCTGCTCGGCCTGCTGGTCACCCCGCACGAGCTGGTGCACGACTTCTGGCCGGCGGTGATCATCGGGCTGGTGCTGACGATGGTGGCCCGGCCGCTGGAGGTCTTCGTCTCCCTGCTGCCCTTCCGGCTGCCCTGGCAGGAGCAGGCGCTCATGTCCTGGGCGGGCCTGCGCGGGGCCGTGCCCATCATCCTGGCGACCATCCCCATGGTGTCCGGGATCGAGGGCAGCGAGCGGGTCTTCAACATCGTCTTTATCCTGGTCGTCGTCTACACCCTGGTGCAGGGGCCGACCCTGCCGTGGCTCGCGCGCAAGCTGAAGCTGGGCAACAGCGACGAGACCGCCTCCGACCTCGGGATCGAGTCGGCGCCGCTGGAGAAGCTGCGCGGGCACCTGCTGTCCTTCGCGATCCCGCCCGCCTCGCGGATGCACGGCGTCGAGGTGAGCGAGCTGCGGCTGCCGCCGGGGGCTTCGGTCACGCTGGTCGTACGGGACGCGCGCAGCTTCGTACCGGCGCCGTCGACCGTGCTGCGGCGCGGGGACGAGCTGCTGGTGGTGGCCACGGACCCGGTGCGGGACGCGGCGGAGGCGCGGCTTCGGGCGGTGGCCCGGGGCGGCAAGCTGGCGGGCTGGCTGGGGACGGGCGGGGAAGAGGGCCCCGCGAAGCGCCCCAAGAAGGGTTAGAGCGTCGCTCTAATTCAGTATTTTCGATGGCTCCTGTCCGTATTCACCCCCGTTTGAGTGGGGCTTGAATGCGAAGTTCCAGTTAATCGCAGGTGAAGACACGCCCTGTAGCCCGAATCACAGGGCGTATCGGCCGATCTGCCTGTACGATTAAGGAACAACACATCGAACCAACTCTGCCTGACGCAGAGCTGGCGCGACCGCAAAGCGGCCGTGGCACCCTCCCGCAGTGGGCGCCCAGGTATCACTCGGTTTTGCGCAAGAGGACAGCTCTCGGGGCTCCCACATGTACGGGTGCGATCGCTCACAAGGCGCCGCATCGTCCGCAGACGGGGAGTTCTACCAGGCAGCGGAAAGGCCAGGCCGTGACATCCGCGGTCACGACCGACAAGTCCGCCACGTCCACCCGACCCGGCTACGGGCAGCTCCTGCGCACGCCCGGCGCCCTCGGCTTCGTTCTCCCGGGATTCGCCGCGCGACTCCCCTTCGGCATGCTGACGATCAGCATCCTGCTGCTGGTCCAGCACACCACCGGTTCCTACGGAAGCGCCGGCATCGTCGCCGCCTTCACCGGTATCTCCATGGCCGTGTTCGCCCCGGTCATGGGCAAGCTCATCGACCGCCACGGCCAGAGCGCCGTCCTGGTCCCGGTGGCCCTCGTACACGCCACCGCCGTCAGCTCCCTGGTGGCGTTCGCGCTGCTGGGTGCGCCCGTCTGGGCGCTCGCACTGGCGGCCGTCCCCGCCGGTGCATCCGTCCCGCAGGTCGGACCCATGGTCCGGTCCCGCTGGGCGGCCAAGCTCGAGGGCTCCCCGCTGCTGCCCACCGCCGCCGCGTTCGAGTCCGTCACCGACGAGTTCACCTTCGTCGTCGGCCCGGTGCTCGCCACCGCGCTGTGCACCGGCATCAACCCGGCGGCCGGTCTGGTCACCGAGGCCGCGCTGACCCTGATCGGCGGCCTGCTCTTCGCCGCCCAGCGCGCCACGCAGCCCAAGCCCGTCGCCCGCCCGGCGCACGGCGAGAAGCACGCCCCGGCCCTGTCGTTCCACGGCCTGCGCGTCCTGATCGTCGCCTTCATCGGCATCGGCGCCGTCTTCGGCGGCATGCAGGTCTCGCTCGCCGCCTTCTCCGAGGAGATCGGCAACCCGGGCGCCAACGGTCTGCTCTACGGCGTCTTCGCCGCGGGCAACATGATCGCCGGCATCGCCTGCGGCGCCATCGCCTGGAAGATCGGCCCGCGCCGCCGCCTGATCCTCGGCTACATCGGCCTCACCGCGGCCGCCTCGGTCCTGTGGGCCGCGAACTCGATGATCCTGCTCGGCGCGCTCGGCCTGGTCGTCGGCCTGTGCATCGCCCCCGCGCTGATCACCGGCTACACCATGATCGAGCAGTTGGTCCCGGCCGCCTCGCGGACCGAGGCCTTCACCTGGCTCACCGGAGGCGTCGCCTTCGGGCAGGCCGGTGCCGTGACCCTGGCCGGCCGTCTGACGGACGCGCACGGGTCCTCGTACGGGTTCCTCGTGCCGATGGTGGCCACCGCCCTGGCTCTGGCCATCCTGCTGGCGCTGCGTGCGAAGCTGGCCCCGAAGGCCCCGAGCCGGATCATCAGCTCGTCCAAGCCGGCCGCCCAGACCGCTCAGACCACCTCCGCGGCACCCGCCGCGGGTGTGAACGAGCGTGGTCTGGGTCACCGCGTGCCGGTGACGGTGGACTGATCCGCCGGAATACGTCACCATGGAGCGTCGTTAGCACTCATTGAGTGAGAGTGCCAGGAGGAAATTCGTGCCGACCTACCAGTACCAGTGCACCGAGTGCGGTGAGGGCCTTGAGGCCGTGCAGAAGTTCACCGATGACGCGCTGACCGTGTGCCCGAGCTGTGACGGACGCCTGAAGAAGGTGTTCTCCGCGGTCGGCATCGTCTTCAAGGGATCCGGTTTCTACCGGAACGACAGCCGCGGCGCTTCGTCGAGCAGCACCCCTGCCTCGAAGCCCGCGTCGACGCCGGCCGCCACCCCGGCTGCGTCTTCGTCCTCGGCTTCGTCGTCCTCGACCTCGACCTCCTCGTCGTCGTCGAGCTCGTCGGCCGCCTGACGCGCTCCAAAGCTTCATCCGCTTGGCCCGAGGCCCTGCCGTCCCCATGGGACGGCGGGGCCTTCGGCGTGCCCCGTTAGGGTGGCCGCATGGCGAATGCAGAGATCGGTGTCATCGGCGGATCGGGCTTCTACTCCTTCCTGGAGGACGTCTCCGAGATCCAGGTGGAGACGCCGTACGGACCCCCCAGCGACTCCCTCTACCTCGGCGAGCTCGCCGGCCGGACCGTGGCCTTCCTGCCCCGGCACGGCCGCAGCCACACCGTGCCCCCGAACAAGATCAACTACCGGGCCAACCTGTGGGCGCTGCGCTCCGTGGGCGTCCGCCAGGTGCTGGGCCCCTGCGCGGTCGGCGGCCTGCGCCCCGAGTACGGCCCGGGCACGCTGCTCGTTCCCGACCAGCTGGTCGACCGTACGAAGTCCCGCGCCCAGACCTTCTTCGACGGGGAGCCGCTCCCGGACGGCTCGGTCCCCAACGTCGTGCACACCACCTTCGCCGACCCGTACTGCCCGGTGGGCCGCTCGGTGGCGCTGGCCGCGGCCCGCGGGCGGGACTGGGAGCCGGTGGACGGCGGCACCATGGTCGTCATCGAGGGGCCCCGCTTCTCGACCCGCGCCGAATCGCAGTGGCACGCCGCGGCCGGCTGGTCGGTGGTCGGCATGACGGGCCACCCCGAGGCGATCCTCGCGCGCGAGCTGGGGCTCTGCTACACCTCGATGGCGCTGGTCACGGACCTGGACGCGGGCGCCGAGACGGGCGACGGGGTCTCCCACACCGAGGTCCTCAAGGTCTTCGGCGAGAACGTCGGACGGCTGCGCGAGGTCCTCTTCGACGCGGTGGCCGCCCTGCCCCCCACGGAGTCCCGCGACTGCCTGTGCACCCACGCGCACGACGGCTGGGACCTGGGCATCGAGCTGCCGTAGCCGGGGCTGCCGCAGAAAAAGTTTCGGGGCGGTGTCACGTTTCGCGGGGCCCGCTGGTCTCAGTTGGTGAAGGCCGGGCGAAAGGCGCCCGGCCGGACCCGGCCCCAGGAGGCACCCGCCATGGCACGCATCTCGCTCACCCCGCCCCGCACCCTCCTCAACCGCTTCGGCGCCTGGTACTCGCGCCGCGCCTACGGCAAGGTCCTCGAACCGGGTCTGGCCTACGGGCACAACGGGCGCGTGCTGTTCACCTACGTCCGCCTCGAACAGCAGGCGGCGAAGTGGAACGCCCTCGACGGCGGCCTGAAGCACCTCGCGGTGATGGCCGCCGCCGCCCGCATGAACTGCTCGTGGTGCATGGACTTCGGGTACTGGGAGGGCCAGGAGAAGGGGATCGCCCCCGAGAAGGCCGAGAACGTGCCGGTGTGGCGCGAGGCCAGGGAGGCGTTCACCGAGCTGGAACTGCTCGTCATGGAGTACGCCGAGGCCATGACCGAGACCGAGCCGGCCGTCACGGACGAACTCGCCGCCGCCCTGATCGCGCGCCTCGGCGAGGCCGCCTTCGTCGAACTCACCGCCATGGTCGCGCTGGAGAACATGCGCTCGCGCGTCAACAGCGCCTTCGGCCTGACCAGCCAGGGCTTCAAGGAGTCCTGCGAGATCCCCGCCAAGCGCTGAGCCCGACAAGTGCTGAGCCCGATCATGGGGGCCATGGACAGCGGACAGGTGATCGTCGCCCTCGACTTCGACGACCGGCGGGCCGCCGAGGCCCTCGTGGCACGCCTCGGGGGCGCCTGCGGCTTCTACAAGGTGGGCCTCGAGCTCCTGACCACCGCCGGGCCGGACCTCGTGCGCGGGCTCGTCGACCAGGGCCACGAGGTCTTCCTCGACCTGAAGCTCTTCGAGATCCCGAACTCCGTGGCCGGCGCCGTCCGCGCTGCGGGAGCACTCGGCGCGTCCATGGTGACCGTGCACTCCATGGGCGGTACGGGCATCATGACGGCCGCCGTGGATGCCGCCCGGGAGTTCCCCGGGCTACGGGTGCTCGCGCTGACGGTGGTCACGAGCATGACCGGGAGCGACCTCGCCGACATCGGGATCGACGCGGGCACCGACGAGCAGGTGCTGCGGCTGGCCCGGCTGGCGGCGGAGGCCGGATGCGACGGGGTCGTCGGATCGCCCCGGGAGGCCGGCCCGCTGCGGAAGCTGCTGGGGCCGGACCGGCTGATCGTCACGCCGGGGGTGACGCTGCCGGGGGTGACGCTGCCGGGCGGAGAGGCGGGCGCCGGGACGGGTGCGCAGGCGGGTGTGCAGACCGGCGGGCACGCCCGCTCCGACACCCCGTGGGCCGCCTTCGCCGCCGGGGCCTCGCACGTCGTGGTGGGGCGGTCGGTCACCCGGGCGGCGGATCCGGTGGCGGCACTGCGGCGGATCGGGGCCGGGCGGCCCTTGTAACTCCTGCGGGTGAGGGAGATATCCACAAGCTGGGGACGGTCCACAGGTCCGAGCGGGATCCGGCGGGGCGGCGGATCGTGTGGGGTGTCCGGGCGCTGGGTCCGGGCATCGGATCTCGTTCCGTCTGGTGGTGGCCCTCATGACCGCTCACTCCCGCGTCCCTTCCTTCTCCTCGCCCCACGTCCACACCCCCGTACGCACCTCTCCCCTCCCCCGCTCCTCCCCTTCCGCGACGTGTCCTCCGGCGCGCTCCGTTCCCCTCTTCGCCCCGCTCCGCGTGGGGCGGGCCGGGGACCGGCTGCGCAGGGCGGTGCGGCGCCGGCGGCGCGGGGCCGCGGCCGGGCTGGCCGTCGTGGCGGCCGTGCTGGCCGTGGGCGGCACCGAGGCGCGTGCCTCGCGGGGCTCCCCACCGCCCGCGGCGCAGCCCCCTCCGGCCGCGGTGCGGCTGGTGTCTGCGCCGGTGCGCATCGCGGACGCGGCGACCGTACGGCTGCTGCGGCCCGGGGACCGGGTGGACGTGGTCGCGGCGGAGCTCGGCGGGCCGCCCCGGGTGGTGGCGGCGGGGGCCAGGGTCACCGAAGTGCCCGCTCCGGAGCAGGGCGTTGGGGACGGCGGGGCGCTGGTGGTGCTGTCCGTTCCCCGGGACACCGCGCGGGCTCTCGTGGGAGCGGGGACCGTGTCCCGGCTGGCGGTGACGTTGTGTTGAATCGCACGAACGTGCGGTCAAGTCACCGTGAGGTGGGGGTCGATTGGACACCCCGGGCCCAAACTGCCGTAGCTTTCGGAACCGTTGGCTCCATGTTCGGCAGATGCGAAGAAAGGCTCAGTGGTGAGCGAGAAGAAGAAGGAGAGCATCCTGGCAGGCTTCAAGGCCTTCCTGATGCGCGGCAACGTGGTCGACCTGGCGGTCGCCGTGGTCATCGGTGCCGCGTTCACGAACATCGTGAACTCCGTCGTGAAGGGCCTGATCAGCCCGGTGATCGGCCTCGTCGGCACGCAGAGTCTGGACGCCTACAAGAGCTGCATCAAGGACCCCTGCGGGATCGGCGCGGACGGCAAGCCGACGGGCGTGGAGCTCCTCTGGGGCTCGGTGCTCAACGCTGCGCTGACCTTCCTGATCACCGCCGCGGTCGTCTACTTCCTCATGGTCCTGCCGATGGCGAAGTACCTCGCCAAGGTGGAGCAGCGCCGCAAGGCGAAGGAAGGCGTCCAGGAGACCATGGAGATCACCGAGCTGGTGGTCCTCAAGGAGATCCGCGACGAGCTGATCGCCCAGCGCGGCGCGGGTGGCGGGAACGTCCACTCCGACGCTCCGAGCCCCCGGCTCTAGGCGGGCCCTGCGATCAGACGTGGTGCGGAGGCTTCTCGTCGAGGAAGCGGGCCAGGTCGGCCGCGCTTCCGCCGGCGGGCGGCCGCTCGCCCCAGCCCCGGTCGGTATCGTCCGAGGACTGCTGGTCCAGCGGGTCCCCGAAGTCCAGCCGCGGCTTCGGCCGGGCCTTCGGCCGGGATTCCGGGTCGGTCTTCGGTGCGTGCGGGTCGGTGGCGGGGGCGTCGCTCATGCCTCCAGGGTACGGCCGCCCCCGCCGCCGGCCCCGCTCAGCTGGGAGCCTCGGCGCCCTTGCGGGCGTAGAACCACCAGCACACCACCAGGCACGTGGCATAGAAGCCGATGAAGATCCACAGTGCGTTGGTGACGGCCATGGCCGCGAACATCGCGGGGATGAAGAAGAAGCCGTAGGCCGCGATGGCCGAGGAGAAGCCGGTGACGGCACCCGACTCCATCTCCGACTGCTTGAGCGCCGCGGCCTGCGCCTCGGGGCCCTTGCCCTCGGCCTGCTTCATGTGGTGGTCCCGGAAGATCACCGGGATCTGCCGGAAGGTCGAGCCGTTGCCCAGGCCGGAGAAGGCGAAGGCCACCAGGAAGCCGATGTAGAAGGGCCAGAAGTCGCCCTCCTGGCCACCGGACGGCAGCGCGAAGATCACCACGACGAGGGCCGCCGCCATGCCGATGAAGGACAGGATGGTGACCCTGGCTCCGCCGATCTTGTCCGAGAGCCAGCCGCCGCCCCAGCGCGTGAGGGCCCCGATGAACGGGCCGATCCAGGCGTAGGTGGTGGCTTGGTAGCCCTGCCCCTCGAAGTTGTTCTTGATCAGCAGCGGCAGGGCGGCCGCGAAGCCGATGAAGGACCCGAAGGTCCCGACGTAGAGCCAGGTCATCAGCCAGTTGTGCTTGCGCTTGAAGATGATCTTCTGCTGGCTGAAGGGGGCCGCGGCCACCTTGAGGTCGTTCATCAGGAACCAGGCGGCGAGCGCCATGATGACCAGCAACGGCACCCACAGGAAGGCGCCGTTCTGCAGCCAGACGTCGGTGTTCTTCTTCGCGTCGTGCTGGGGTCCGCCGGCCGGGGCGCCCAGGACGGCCGCGGTGACGACCAGCGGGGCGACCAGCTGGACCACGCTCACGCCGAGGTTGCCGAGGCCGCCGTTGAGGCCGTTGGCGCTGCCCTTCTCCCGCTTGGGGAAGAAGAAGCCGATGTTCGCCATCGAGGAGGCGAAGTTCGCGCCGCCGATGCCGCACACGGCCGCGATCAGGGCCAGCTCCCAGTACGGCGTACCGGTGTCCTGGAGCGCGAAGCCCAGCCACAGCATCGGCGCGATCAGGATGATCGTGCTGAAGGCGGTGAACTTCCGCTCGCCGAACATCGGCCCGATGAAGGTGTAGAGGATCCGGAAGGTGCCGCCGGTGATGCCGGGGATGGCGGTCAGCCAGAACAGCTGCGACTTCGAGAAGCCGAAGCCGACGTCGTTCAGCCGGACCACGGTCACCGACCAGACCTGCCAGACCACGAAGCCGAGCATCAGGGCCGGGATCGAGACCCAGAGGTTGCGCTGGGCGACCCGGTGGCCTTTGGACTGCCAGAAGCCCTCGTCCTCCGGCCGCCAGTCGGCGATGGTGGCCCCGGGCTTGTAGCTCTCCGCACGGTGGCTGCGCGGTGCCGACGGAGTCGGCGTGGGTATCGACATGGTCATCGGTCCTTCGGGTCGAGGAGCCACAGTCCGATCACGACGAGGAAGGACAGGATCAGGAATCCCGCTCCCCACCAGGCCGTGCCGGTGTTTCCCTTCATCCACTCGTTGACGGTCACGGTGAGTGCCCAGAGCTGCCCGATCACGACCGTGAGGGCCAGGGCGAGGCGCGCGTTGAGCCGTGAGGAGCGTTCGGGCTCCTGCTCGGTGCCGGCTCCCGGGCCGGGGCCCGTGCTCCGGATCCGGGGGTCCCCGTACCCGCTGGTGGAGCGGATCTGCGGGTACCTCTCCTGCACCGGGCGGTTGAGCCTCGGCTGGGCACTGCCCGGGTGGTACTCCGGGCGGGGCGGCAGCGGTGTCTCGCTCATGTCGGCCTCCTCTCGCTGGAGCCGGCCCTGGCCGAGCCGGGGCAGCCCAGACGGGCGGACTCCACGGGGTGGGAGTCGCCGAACTGCCGGCAGAGCGCGTCCTTGGCCGGCTCGCCCGACCGGGCGGTGGCGACGGCCCATACGCTGCCGTCGGCCTGCTCGGTCAGGTAGATCCTCGGCAGCGGGCGCGGCGGCGGACCGGCCGTCACCTCGCCGGTGCGGGCGTCGAAGACACCCTCGTGGCAGGGGCAGTACAGCTCCCCGTCGGGGCCGCGGTCCTTGCGCCACAGCACGCCGCAGGCCAGGTGGGTGCAGACGGCGGAGTAGCCCACGAGGGAGCCGTCCCCGAGGCGCACCGCCAGGGCCCGGTCGTCCTCGCCGGGGAACCGGAAGGCCACGGACTCTCCGGGTGCCAGCCGGTCGGCGACCTTCTTCGGGTCGGGCAGGCCCTCGTTGTCGCCGTGCCGGTGCAGGATGCCGGCGGCGACGCCGACACCGCCGATGGCCAGGCCTCCGGAGACGGTGGCGACGATCCGCAGGTAGTCCCGGCGGGTGGTGAGGGAGTCGGCACTGATCCGGTCGCGCAGCTGCTCGATCGCCGCGTCGGCGGCCGCTCCGCCGTCGGGAGCCGGACCTGGGTGCGGAGGGGGCTGCTCGGTGACGCTCATCGCACGTCCCTTCCGTTGATCTCGACGACGGGGAGGCCGCCGGGGACGGGCCACTGGACCTTGTCGGCGGGGACGACCATGGCCACACCGGTCTGGACGACGACGTCGCCGAAGACGAAGGAGTCGGCCACCTGGACGCCGGGGCGCTCCGCCTGGAGCTCTTCGAGGGTTCCGTAGAAGAGGGCCCCGGTCGGGCAGACGGTCGCGCACATCGGGGCGAGGCCGTAGGCGGTGCGGTCGTAGCAGAGGTTGCACTTCATCTGCAGCTTCGCCTGGAGGTCGATCTTCGGGATGCCGAAGGGGCAGGCGTTGACGCAGTTGGAGCAGCCGATGCAGCGGGTGGTGTCGGCTTGCTGGACCACCCCGTCGGCGGTCACCAGGATCGCGTCGGCGGGACAGACCTCGGCGCAGGGTGCGACCGGGTCCTCGCAGTGCATGCAGACGCTGGGGAGGGAGGCGACGGACATGCCGGGTTCGGTGTAGTCCAGGTGGATCATCGATTTGCCGCGGTGCGAATCGCACTCACGGCAGGCCGATACGCACGCCTGGCAGCCGATGCAGCGACCCGGGTCGATGAAGATCGTGCGGCCCATCATGGCGGGTCAGCTCCTCTCCGCCGTGCCACGGCCCTGCGGGGACGTGGGGGGCAGGGGGTCGGTGCGGGAGACCTGGGCCTCCGGATAGGCCTCGCGGCCCGGCGGGGTGGGCGGCGCGGGCACCTCGTCGACCCGCTCGGCGGCCTCGATCCGGGCGGCGCAGACCTTGTACTCGGGGATCTTCGAGCGGGGGTCGAGGGCGTCGATGGTCAGGGCGTTCGCGGCCGTCGGGACGGGCCAGTGGTACGGGATGAAGACGGTGTCGGGGCGGATCGCCTCGGTGACCAGGGCCGGGAACACCTCGCTGCCGCGCCGGGTGACGACCCGGACCGGTTCGCCGTTGCGGAAGCCGTGCGAGGGGTGGACCTCCACCCAGGGGCGGGGGGTCTGCTCGACGAGGGCGCCGAGGCGGCGGGTCTGGTTGCCGGAGAGGAAGTGCGCGACGGTGCGGCCGGTGGTGAGGGAGAGGGGGTACTCCTCGGTGTAGGCGTCCATGGGCGGATGCCATTCCACGACCTGCATGTGGATCTTGCCGTCGGGGTGGTAGGTCCGGCCGTCCTCGAACAGCCGGGGGGTGCCCGGGTGCTCGGTGGAGGGGCAGGGCCAGACGATCCCGCCGGTCTCGTCGAGGCGGTCGTAGGTGATGCCGTAGTAGTCGTTGACCGTCCCGGCGGAGGCGACGCGCAGCTCCTCGAACACCTCGCGGGAGCCGGGGAAGTCGAAGTGCTTCCCGGCGCCGAGCCGCCGGGCGAGTTCGCAGATGACCCAGGTGTCGGTGCGCACTCCGGCGGGGGGCTCCTGGGCCTTGTTGTGCTTGACCACGCGGGCCTCGGCGTTGGCCATCACGCCCTCGTCCTCGGCCCAGGTGGTGACGGGGAAGACCACGTGGGCGTTGGCCGCGGTCTCGGAGAGGAAGAAGTCGAACTGCGCGTGGAACTCGGCGGTGTCGTAGCCGTCCTTGACCACCGCGTAGTTGGGGAGGGAGACGAAGGGGTTGTTGCAGATGCCGATGAGGCCGCGGATCTCCCCCCGCTGCATCTGCCAGACCATCTCCATCATGGAGGTGCCGGCGCCGGGGAGTTCGGACTCCTCGATGCCCCAGATCTGGCAGATCTGCTTGCGGTGCTCCGGGTTGGTGATGGAGCGGCCGCCGGGCAGCAGGTCGGACTTCTGGCCGTGCTCGCGGCCGCCCTGGCCGTTGCCCTGGCCGGTGATGGTGCCGTAGCCGGCGCCGGGCTTGCCGATGTGGCCGGTGGCCACGCACAGGTTGATGACGGACAGGCAGTTCTCGACGCCCTGGGAGTGGTGCTCGATGCCTCGGGCGTGCCAGGCCATGGCCTTGTCCGCGCCGGCGAAGACGCGTGCCACCTGGACGATCTGCGAGGCCGGTACCCCGCAGATCTCCGCGGACCGGGACGGCGGGTACTCGGCGACGGTCTTCTTGACCTCTTCCCAGCCGGTGGTGTTCGCGGCGATGTAGGCCTCGTCGGTGAGGCCTTCGGCGATGACCACGTTCAGGACGGCGTTGAAGAAGGCCGAGTCGGTGCCGGGCTTGAGCGCGACGTGGATGTCGGCGGTGCGGGCGATGGCCGTCTCGCGCGGGTCGATCACGATCAGCGAGGCGCCGCGGTCCCGCGCACCCCACAGGTACTGGGTCATCACGGGGAAGCACTCCCCCACGTTCGACCCGGCGATGAGCAGGCAGTCCGTGAGGAGGATGTCGGAGAAGGGGTTGCCGGCCCGGTCGATGCCGAAGGCGAGCTTGTTGGCTCCGGCGGCGCTGACCATGCACAGGCGGCCGTTGTAGTCGACGTGCTTGGTCTTCAGCGCGACCCGGGCGAACTTGCCGACCAGGTAGGTCTTCTCGGAGAACAGGCTGGCCCCGCCGAGCAGCCCGAAGGCGTCGTTGCCGTGGGCCTCCTGGATGCGCCGGATCTCGGAGACGGTGAAGTCCAGGGCCTCGTCCCAGGAGCACTCCTTGAACTCCTCGTCCCGGGAGCGCCGCATCAGCGGGGCGGTCAGCCGGTCCGGGTGGTTCACCTGCTGGTAGGCGTTGATGCCCTTGGGGCACAGCCGCATCCGGTTGATGTCGTGGTTGCGGGGCTCGACGCCGAAGACCTTGCCGCCCTTGTCCACGCGCAGGTACATCCCGCACTGCACCCCGCAGAAGCAGCAGTGGGTGGGGACGAGGGTCTCGCCGTTCTGGTCGGCGTGCCACTGGTCGGCGGGGATGCCTCCGGCGTCGCGGAAGTTGCGGGTGCCGGGCGGCGCGATGGAGGGGTCGATGGAGACGCGTACGGGCCGGGACGCGGCCTTGGCGGGGTCGGTCGCGGTCACTTGAAACCCTTCTTGACCTGGGTCAGGTAGGCGTTGCCGCGCAGGACCCGCTTGCAGCGCGGGCAGTATTCGACGAAGGCGTTGAAGTCGAGGTTGAGGTCCTGCATGGTGCCCCGCAGGTTCTCGACGTACGGGGTGGTGTCGATGGGCTCCTCGCAGCGCTTGCAGAGGAAGACCTGCTCGTCCTGGCGGGCCGTGTACTTGAAGAGCTGCATGCCGACGGCGGCCGGGCGCTGGACGATGTGGAAGAACTTCCCGAACGGGATGTAGATGAGGGTGAACACCACCGACACCATGTGCAGGATCGCGAGGAACTCGTATCCGCCGCCGTGCAGGAAGATCGAGGAGAAGGTCAGCAGCAGACCGGTCACGGAGATGACGATCAGGCAGATCAGCGGCAGCAGGTCGTAGGCGAAGCGCTGGCCGGTCATGGCACCGCGGTCCTTCATCCGCCGGTACAGGAAGTACGAGGCTCCGGGGATGACGAGGACGGCGGCGATGTCCAGGCCGTGGAACATCAGCCAGCCCAGGATGTTCAGGGAGTTGAATCCGAGGACCTTGATGCCCCAGATCCGCATCTCGTACCCGGGGCCCGTCGCGCTGTCGCCGGTGAAGGTGAACCAGCCCCAGGTGAGCGGGAAGGTGATCGCCGCGGCGAGCAGGCAGCCCCAGAACATCAGCTGGTGGGCGATCCAGCGGGGGCGCGAGCGGGCGCCGAGGAACTTCTGGAAGCCGAGGTAGGTGGCGATCATCTTCGGCACGGCGGTGGGCGCCTTGCGGAAGTTCTCTGCCGAGAAGAAGCTGCCGAAGCCCTTTTTGAACAGGCGGCGCGCGCCGGGGGCCGAGACCCACACGGTGTACCGGTAGGCCACGCCGAAGGCCAGGAAGACGGTGGCGACGGCGTAGGGAAGCAGGGCCGAGTCGAAGTCCCGCAGCAGCCTGCTGCCGAGCACGATCGCGACGATGAGCAGGAGCGAGACGACGGTGCCGGCCAGGGTGGCCCGTGCGGTGACGGACCGCCCGGCCGGCGGCGGGGTCTCGGGCACCGGTGGGGGCGGCGCGGCGTCGATGACATCTGAGGGCTCGGACACAGCACCACGCTAGGTGGTCTGTACCGTTTTGGCCCGTTATACGGAGCTTACCGGTGCGCCGTTCGGGTGAGGGCTCGGGCGGGCCCGCGCGCGGGTTTCCGCCCTCAGACCGCGTTCAGTCCCTGCGCGGCGAATATCGCCTTCGCCTCGGCTACCTGTCCCGCGGTCGGCGACGGCGTGTCGTGGAGGGTGAACTTCATGTCGAGCGCCTCCCACTTGCTCTCGCCGAGCTTGTGGAAGGGCAGTACGTCGACCCGCGAGATGTTGCCGAGGGTCCCGGCGAAGGCGGCGACGCCCTCGATGTTCTCCCGGGCGTCGGTCAGTCCCGGCACCAGCACGAACCGCAGGTGCACCTCCTTGCCGAGGTCGGCGAGGCGGCGGGCGAAGTCGAGGGTGGGCTCCAGCGGGCGGCCGGTCACCTTCTTGTACGTCTCACGGTCCCAGGACTTGATGTCGAGCAGGACCAGGTCCACGTCGCGCAGGAGCGCGTCGGTGGCGCGGGTCCCGAGGAAGCCGGAGGTGTCCAGCGCGGTGTGCAGTCCGAGGTCGTTCTTCATCCGGTGCAGCAGTTCGCCGGCGAAGACGGGCTGGAGCAGCGGTTCGCCGCCGGAGATGGTGGCGCCGCCCCCGGAGGCGGCGATGAACTTGGTGTACTTGCGGGCCTCGGCGATGACGTCGTCGGCCGAGGTGCGCTTGCCGTTGCGCATCCGCATGGTGTCGGGGTTGTGGCAGTACAGGCAGGTCAGCGGGCAGCCGGACAGGAAGGTCACGAACCGGGTCCCGGGGCCGTCGACCCCGGTGGACAGGTCCCAGGAGTGCACCGTGCCCTCGCTCGGCCGCTGGGTCGCCGCGGCGGCGGGCGTCTGGCCGGCGCTCACGCTGATCGCGTTGGCGTGGCCGACGGGGAGGCTCGTACCGAAGAGGACGGTCATGGCAGGTGCTCCAGCTTCCAGATTCCGTGGGCTGATCTGGTGACGCGCGGTCCCGGGGCCGGGTGACGGCCGGCCCCGGGCCGCGCGTGCTCGTGGGTCTCTCTAAAGGATCAGAGAGAGCCGTGGAAGGTGCGGTTCAGCACGTCGAGCTGCTGAGCGCGCGTGAGGCGGACGAAGTTCACCGCGTATCCGCTGACGCGGATGGTGAGCTGCGGGTAGTTCTCCGGGTGCTCCATGGCGTCCATGAGCGTGTCGCGGTTGAGCACGTTCACGTTCATGTGGAAGCCGTCGACCGCCATGTAGCCGTCGAGGACGCCCGCCAGGTTCTTGATCCGCTCCTCGGGGGTGCGGCCCAGGCCGTCGGGGGTGACGGTGTTGGTCAGCGAGATGCCGTCCTCGGCGTCCTCGTACGGGAGCTTCGCGACCGACAGCGCCGAGGTGACGTAGCCGTGGGTGTCGCGGCCGTTCATCGGGTTGGCGCCCGGGGAGAAGGGCTCGCCGGCGCGGCGTCCGTCCGGCGTGTTGCCGGTCTTCTTGCCGTAGACCACGTTCGAGGTGATGGTCAGCACCGACTGGGTGTGCTCGGCTCCGCGGTACGTCGGGTGCTTGCGGATCTTCTTCATGAACTCCTCGACCAGCCAGACGGCGATCGAGTCGACGCGGTCGTCGTTGTTGCCGTAGGCCGGGTAGTCGCCCTCGATGGTGTAGTCGGTGGCGAGGCCGGTCTCGTCGCGCACGGCGGTGACCTTGGCGTACTTGATGGCGGCCAGCGAGTCGGCGGCGACCGAGAGGCCGGCGATGCCGCAGGCCATGGTGCGGCGCACGTCGCGGTCGTGGAGCGCCATCTCGATGCGCTCGTAGGCGTACTTGTCGTGCATGTAGTGGATGACGTTCAGGGCGTGGACGTAGGTGTCGGCGAGCCACTCCATCTGCTCGTCGAACTTGGCCATGACCTGGTCGTAGTCCAGCACCTCGGAGGTGAGGGCGCCGGTGGACGGGCCGACCTGGGCTCCGGACTTCTCGTCGCGGCCGCCGTTGATCGCGTAGAGCAGGGTCTTGGCGAGGTTCACGCGGGCGCCGAAGAACTGCATCTGCTTGCCGACCGGCATGGCCGAGACGCAGCAGGCGATGGCGGTGTCGTCGCCGAAGCGCGGGCGCATCAGCTCGTCGGACTCGTACTGCACCGAGGAGGTGTCGATCGAGACCCGGGCGCAGAACTCCTTGAAGCCCTGCGGGAGCTGGGGCGACCAGAAGACGGTCATGTTCGGCTCGGGGGCCGGGCCGAGGTTGTAGAGGGTGTGGAGGTAGCGGAACGAGGTCTTGGTGACCAGCGGACGGCCGTCCTCGCCCATGCCGGCGATCGACTCGGTGACCCAGGTGGGGTCGCCGGAGAAGAGCTCGTCGTACTCCGGGGTGCGCAGGAAGCGGACGATGCGGAGCTTGATGATGAAGTCGTCGACCAGCTCCTGGGCCTGCTCCTCGGTGAGGATGCCGGCCTCGATGTCGCGCTGGAGGTAGACGTCGATGAAGGTGGAGGTGCGGCCGAGCGACATGGCCGCGCCGTTCTGCTCCTTCACGGCGGCCAGGTACGCGAAGTACAGCCACTGGATGGCCTCGCGGCCGGTGGTGGCCGGGCCGGAGATGTCGCACCCGTAGGAGGCGGCCATCGCCTTGAGCTCGGCGAGGGCGCGGATCTGCTCGGAGAGCTCCTCGCGCAGGCGGATCGTCTCCTCCAGCGAGCGGTTGCCCGCGGGGAGGGAGTTGATCTCCTCCTTCTCCTCCTTCTTGACGGCGATGAGGCGGTCGACACCGTAGAGCGACACGCGGCGGTAGTCGCCGATGATGCGGCCGCGGCCGTACGCGTCCGGCAGGCCGGTCACGATGCCGGCCTTGCGGGCGGCGCGGATGTCGGGGGTGTACGCGTCGAAGACACCGGCGTTGTGGGTCTTGCGGTACTCCGTGAAGACCTTCTCCAGGTCGTCGGAGACCGGGTAGCCGTAGGTCTCCAGGGCGCCCGCGACCATGCGCCAGCCGCCGTAGGGCATGATCGCGCGCTTGAGCGGGGCGTCCGTCTGGAGGCCGACGATCAGGTCCTTGTCGCGGTCGATGTAACCGGGGGCGTGCGCGGTGATCGACGACGGGATGTCGTACGCGACGTCGTAGACGCCCTTCTCGCGCTCCTCCGGGAACTTGTCCGTGATCGCCTTCCACACGGCGGTGGTGCGCTCGGTGGGGCCGGCGAGGAAGGTGTCGTCACCCTCGTACGGCGTGTAGTTCTGCTGGATGAAGTCGCGGACGTCGATGGCGTCGCGCCACAGACCGCCCTTGAAGCCGTTCCAGGCCTCGCCGTTCTTCGTGGTTTCCGCAGGGGTGGCAGTCATCGCCCGCACCTTCCGAGTCGCCTCATTGCTTGTATCCATTGCACGCCTTTTGATCGATCATTTGGCGCCGCGTTGGTCCCTAGCTGGGGCCCGAAAGTCCCCTGATCCCCGACCCCAAGGGTCTCCCATCCCGCCTGACCTGGCACTTTGAGCAGGTCAAAGGTCCCTCGTGCGCTTGTGAAAACTTTCACAAGATTCTGTGAGAGGTCTGCCGGAGCAGCCCGAAAGGGGCTGGACCGGTCAGACAATCTGAACCAGAGCGAAGCCTGTGGATACCGCGACGCACGTGGTGATCAGGCCGGGCAGCATGAAGGAGTGGTTGACGACGAAGCGGCCGACGCGGGTGGTGCCGGTCCTGTCGAAGTTGATCGCCGCGATGAAGGTGCCGTAGGTGGGGAGCAGGAAATAGCCGTTCACGGCGGGCCACATCGCGATGAGGAGGGGGGCCGGGATACCGAGGGCGAGCCCGAGGGGCATCAGCGCCTTGGTGGTCGTGGCCTGGCTGAACAGCAGCGCGGAGAGGAGCAACAGCATGATCGTGAAGAACCACGGGTGGTCCTGTGCGACCCCGCCGAGCGCACCGGTGATCCGGGTCTCGTTGGCGCCGATGAAGGACAGCCCCAGCCACGACAGCCCGAAGACCCCGATGACGGCGACGAGCCCGGACTTGGCCACGTCCGTGCCGGGTATCCGCTTGGCGTCGACCTTGCACAGCAGCAGGATCAGCGCGGCCACGGCCATCATCAGGATCTCGATGGTGGCGGGCATCGAGAGCGGCCCCTCGGCCGTCTCGGGGCGCAGGGCCGGGAAGAGTCCGCTGAGGACGACGGCGACGGTCCCGCCGAGGAAGAGGTACGCGGACCAGCGCGCCCGCGGCCGCAGCGGCGGGGCGGCTTCGGCCGGGGCCGGAGCCTCGATCTCACCGGCGGCCAGCCGGCGCAGGTACTCGGCGTCCTGCCCGAGCTCCTTGCCGATCCGGGACTGCACGGTGGCCGCGACGAGCACGCCGAGCAGCGTGGACGGCACGGCGACGGCCATGATCCGGGGCAGGTTCCAGCCGTCCCCGTCGAACATCACGATCATGGCGGCCATGGCCGCGGAGACGGGCGAGGCGGTGATACCGAAGGTGGCCGCGATGGAGGCGACCGCGATGGGCCGCTCCGGCCGGACGCCGCCTTCGCGGGCCACGTCGTGGATCACGGGGAGCAGGGGGTAGAAGACGTGGGCGGTGCCGGCGCCCAGGGTGAAGGCCCAGGACACGAGGGGAGCCACGTAGACCACCCGGCTGGGCTTGCGGCGGATCGCCCTCTCGGCCAGTCCGACGAGGTAGTCGATGCCGCCGGCCGCCTCCATCGCGGCGGCGGCCATGATCACCGCGAGGATGATCAGCATGACGTCGACGATGCCGGAGGTGTCGGCGGGGGTGACCCCGAAGAACGTCGCGAGCACGAAGACCCCGACGGCTCCCCAGAGCCCCATGGCCACCCCGCCCTTGCGGGACCCGAGAGCGATGGCCGCCACCATGACGGCCAACTGCAGGAACATGCCGAGCACTGCGTGGCCTTTCAAGTCTGTACAGCCGATCCAGTCGCACTTGGCGAGCGGGCATCAGCCCGAATTCAGCCCCTCCCGGGGGCCCCTCCCAGCGGCAGCTGGGGGAGTTTGAGGAGCGGGGTCCGGGGCGGAGCCCCAGGAAGCCCGGGCGCCGGGCGCCGCTCGCGCAGCGACCCCGCACCCGGGCCGACCAGCCGGGGGCTCCCGGTTAGCTGGGCGCCTCCGCGCCCTTGCGGGCGTAGAACCACCAGGCCACGACGACACAGCTGGCGTAGAAGCCGACGAAGCCCCACATCGCGCTGGTCACGGCGAAGTTGGCGAACATCGCCGGGATGAAGAAGAAGCCGTAGGCGGCGATGGCCGCGGTGAATCCGGTCACCGCGCCCGACTCGATCTCGGCCTGCTTGAGCGCCTTCGCGTACTGCGGGGTGCCCTCCGTCAGGCCCGCGAGGTGCTGGCCGCGGAAGATGACCGGGATCTGACGGAAGGTCGAGCCGTTGCCGATGCCCGAGAAGAAGAACGCCGACAGGAAGCAGAAGAAGAACCCGTAGAAGGAGCCGGTGTCGGAGCCGGCCGGCAGGAAGGTGATCACGCCGATGATCGACGCGCCCATGCCCACGAAGGACAGGATCGTCACCCGTGCGCCGCCGAACTTGTCGGCGATCCAGCCGCCGGCCCAGCGGGCCAGCGCGCCGAGCGCCGGGCCCATCCAGGCGTAGGTGGCCACGGAGTACGCCGGGAAGGTCGTCTTGATGAGCAGCGGGAGCGCCGCCGCGAAACCGATGAAGGAGCCGAAGGTGCCGACGTAGAGCCAGGTCATCAGCCAGTTGTGCTTGCGCTTGAAGATGATCTTCTGCTGGCTGAAGGGGGTGGAGGCCACCTTCAGGTCGTTCTGGCCGAACCAGGCGACGGCCGCGAGGACGATCAGGACCGGCACCCAGACGAACGCGGCGTTCTGGAGGTAGATCTCCGAGCCGTCCGACTTCTTCTGGCCCGAGCCGATCGCCAGGACCGAGGTGGTGATCAGGATCGGGGTGAGCAGCTGGACCACGGAGACGCCCAGGTTGCCCAGGCCGCCGTTGATTCCGGTCGCGTTGCCCTTCTCCTGCTTCGGGTAGAAGAAGCCGATGTTGGCCAGGGAGGAGGAGAAGTTGGCGCCGCCGATGCCGCAGAGCGCGGCGATGGCGACCAGCGTGGTGTAGGAGGTGGTGGGGTCCTGCACCGCGAAGCCCAGCCACAGCAGCGGCACGATCAGCACGACGGTGGAGACCGCGGTGAAGCGGCGCTGGCCGATCATCGGGCCGATGAAGGTGTACAGGATGCGGGCGGTGCCGCCCGTGATGCCGGGAACGGCGGTCAGCCAGAACAGCTGGGACTGGGAGAAGCCGAAGCCCACGTCCTTGAGGTTGGTCGCCGTGATGCTCCAGACCTGCCAGACCACGAAGGCCACCAGCAGGGCCGGTACCGCGATCCACAGGTTGCGGGTGGCGACCTTCTTGCCCGTGGTCTGCCAGAAGGACGGGTCCTCCGGCGTCCACTCCGTGATCGTGCGACCGGGGCGGTACTGCGCCGGATCGGGCGCCTGCACTCGGGCGGTCGCCGCGCGCGCGTCCTGCTTGGCGGAACTCATGACATGTCCTGAAGGTTTGGAGGGGTCTGAAGGTTGAAGGGGTCTGAAGGTTTAAAGGGGTCTGAACGTTCGGAGGGGTTGAGAAAAATGAAGCTGAATGCCCTGACCTTCTTAGGGTCCGTCTACAGGGGCGCCCGGCATCAGGGGAGAACGTCGCGTGGGCGACGGGACAAGGTCCCATCGCCCACAGTGCGTCGGTACGGCGGTCGCAGAGCCTTAGGGCTTGAGCTCCACCAGCGGCAGGGACACCTCGGGGTCGTCCAGACAGATGCCGGTCCGCAGGTCGAAGACCTGCTTGTGCATCGGCGAGGCCACGACGGGCACCCCGTCGCGCGAGCCCATGATGCCGTTGGCGATGACGTCGGCTCCCGAGAAGGGGTCCCTGTTGCCGACCGTGTAGACCTCGCCCGCGCGGTCCTTGAAGACCGCGGCCTCGGTGCCGTCCGGCAGCACCGCGGTCCGCCCGCGGCCCGGCTCCAGCGCCTGCGCCGCGCCTTCGGCGCCTTCGGCCGCACCGAAGTCCACGGTCCCGAAGCGCTCCAGCGCCGCCGGGTCCTCCAGGACCGCGGACCACTCGTCCTCGTACGCCGACACGTGGCGCTCCATCTGTGCCTCCAGTTCCGCGCAGATTCCGAGCGAGTCCTCGATCAGGACGGCCTTCAGGTGGTCCAGGCCCGCGGTGCTGCCGCCGAGCCGCTCCAGCCAGGCCGCCGTCCGCTCCAGGCGCTCGCCCGTGCGGATGTAGTACATGAGGAACCGGTCGATCAGCGCGAAGAGTTCGGCGGTGTTCAGGTCCGAGGCCAGCAGGTCGGCGTGGCGCGGGGTCGCACCGCCGTTGCCGCTGACGTACAGGTTCCAGCCGTTGGCGGTGGCGATGACGCCGATGTCCTTGCCCCGCGCCTCCGCGCACTCGCGCAGGCAGCCCGAGACGCCGCCCTTGAACTTGTGCGGGGTGCGCAGACCCCGGTAGCGCAGCTCCAGGTCGATCGCCAGCTGGATGGAGTCGCCCTGCCCGAAGCGGCAGAAGCGGGCTCCCACGCACGACTTCACCGCGCGCAGGGACTTCCCGTACGCCTGCCCGGACTCGAATCCGGCGCCGCCGAGCCGCCGCCAGATGTCGGGCAGCTGCTCCTTGCGGACCCCGAAGAGGCCGATGCGCTGGGCTCCGGTGATCTTCGTGTAGAGGCCGTAGTCCCTGGCCACCTCGCCGAGGGCGATGACCTGCTCGGCCGTGATCTCGCCGCCGGCGACGCGCGGGATGACCGAGTAGGTGCCGTCCTTCTGGAGGTTGGCGAGGAAGAGGTCGTTGGAGTCCTGCAGGGCCGCCTGCTCGCCCGCCAGGATGTGTCCGATGCCGAGGTCGGGGGCGAGGGTGCCCAGGACGTTCGCGACGACCGGCTTGCAGACGGCGCAGCCCTCGCCGCCCTCGCCGTGGGACTCCAGCAGTTCGCTGAAGCTGCGGATGCGCTCGGTGCGGATCTTCTCGTAGATCTCGGCCCGGGTCAGGGTGAAGTGCTCGCACAGGCCCCGTGCCTTCTCGATGCCCGCCGCGGCCAGTTCGGCGTCCAGGACCGCCTGAAGCGTGCCGATGCAGCCGCCGCAGCCCGTGCCGGCCTTGGTGCACTTCTTGATGCCGCCGATGTCGGTGAGGGACTCCGCGACCACCGCCTCGCGCACACGGCCCTTGGTGATGTTGTGGCAGCTGCACACCACGGCGTCGTCGGGCAGCGCGTCCGCGCCGGGCAGCGCCACGCCCTCGCTCGACGGCAGGATGAAGGCCTCCGGCGGGGCCGGCAGCTGCCGGCCCGCGTGCGGCTTCAGCGAGCCGTACGCCTCCGCGTCGCCGACCAGGATGCCGCCGAGCAGCGCGCCGTCGGGGCCCAGCAGCAGCTTCTTGTAGACGCCCTCGCGGGCGTCGGAGAAGACCACCGAGACGGCCCCGTCACGGCCCTCGGGGGCGAAGGGGTCGCCGAAGGAGGCCACGTCGGCGCCCATCAGCTTGAGCTTGGTGGAGGTGTCGGCCCCGGTGAAGGTCAGCTCGCCGGCGCCCGCGAGGGCCTCGGCGACGGTCTCGGCCATCTGGTAGCCGGGCGCGACCAGCCCGTAGACCTTGCCGTCGACGGTCTGCGCGCACTCGCCGATCGCATAGACGTACGGGTCGCTGGTGCGGCAGTGGCCGTCCACGACGACCCCGCCGCGGTCGCCCACGGCGAGCCCGCACTCACGGGCCAGGCGGTCGCGCGGCCGCACACCGGCCGAGAAGACCACGACGTCGGAGCCGATCTCCTCGCCGCTGGTCAGCCGCAGCGCCTGCGCCCGCCCGTCGGGGTGGATCTGCACGCCGGCCGCGCCGACGCCCGTGTGCACGGCGACGCCCATGGACTCGATGGTGGCCCGCAGGGCGGCCGCTCCGCCGTCGTCCACCTGCAGCGGCATCAGCCGGGGCGCGAACTCCACGACGTGCGTGACCAGTCCGAGCGTGCGCAGCGCGCCCGCCGCCTCCAGGCCGAGGAGCCCGCCGCCGATGACCACACCGGTCCGGACGTCGGCGGCCGCGGCGTACGCGGTCAGGGCCTCGACGTCGTCGAGCGTGCGGTAGGTGAAGCAGCCCTCCGCGTCGGCGCCGTCGATCGGCGGCACGAAGGGGTAGGAGCCGGTCGCCAGCACGAGCGCGTCGTAGCCGAGCACGTCGCCGGAGCGGGCGGTGACCGTACGGGCCGTGGTGTCGATCAGCTCCGCCGGGTCGCCGAGGCGCAGGTCTATGCCGTACTTCTCCAGGAAGCCGGGCGCCACCAGGGACAGCTCCTCGCCGGTGGAGCCGGTGAAGGCCGCGGACAGGTGCACGCGGTCGTAGGCCGGGCGCTGCTCCTCCGCGAGGACGGTGACCTGCCAGCCGCCGCGTTCGGGGCGGGTCGGGTCGGCGAGCGCGTCACGCTCGGCGAGCGCCTCCAGCAGGCGGTGCCCCACCATGCCGTGGCCGATGACAACCAGCGTCTGCCCCATGGATCTCACTCCGTGTGTCCCTGTGCCGCGCGGTCCCGGGGAGGCCAAGGCGGCCGGGCCGAGACGTCGCGCGTGCATGCGTTCCGACCTTTCGACGGTAGGTCCGCACCGCGGCCCCGAACGCCCGAAAAGGACCCCTGGGGACGGGGAAACGGCCCGTTCCGCACAGGACCTCCGGCCCCTCGCGCGGGCCCTTGGCCAGGCTCCCCCGGGCCCGCGCCGCGCCTAGCCTGGGAGGGGGGACCCGGGGCCGGATCAGGGAGGCAGACCACATGCTCGTCATCGCCGTCCACGGCAGCGCGGTTCCGGAGGCCGCCGCGACCATCGACCGGCTCGTCGCCGCCGTCGAGGCCATCAGCGGGGTGCACGCGCTGGTCGGGCACCTCGACGTGCAGCGCCCCTCGCTCGCCGAGGTCGTACGGGAGCATCCGTCCGCCGTGGTCGTCCCCCTGCTGCTCGGCGACGGTTTCCACCGCCGCGTCGACATACCCGCCGTCCTGGAGGGCACCGGCTGCGTGCTCACCGAGGGCCTCAGCGGCGAGCGCGACATCGCCCGCGCCCTGCACGGCCGCCTGCGCGAGGCCGAGCGCCGCCGCGGCCCGTACACCCGGGCCGACGCGGTGGTGGTGGCCGGCGCCGGCTCCTCCCGCCCCGGCGGCAATGCCGGTACGGAGGCCTGCGCGGCCCAGCTGTCCGCCCTGCTGGAGTACGACGACGGCGCCGCCCCCGTCCCCGCGGTCCCCGCCTACCTCACCTCCGCCGGGCCGACCGTCGCCGAAGCCCTGGACTCCTTCCATGCCGCCGGGTACCGCCGGATCGCGGTGGCGACGCACCTGCTGGCCCCGGGCCGCTTCACGCGCGCCCTGAACGCCTCGGCCGCCTGGACGGTCTCGGAGCCGCTGGCCGACCACCCGCGGCTGGCCCGGCTCGTCCTGGGCCGGTACGAGTCCGCCCGGGGCACACGGGCCCTGAGGGCCGCGCGCCTCGCCTGCTGAACCCCGTAGGGCTGCTGTCCTGGGCGGTATGGCTCTGGCTTACGTACCCATGACCGCTCGCAGCCGGGACGAGGGCCACCGCGCCTCGACCCCGCTGGAGCTGTTCTTCGACCTGTGCTTCGTCGTCGCCATCGCGCAGGCGGGCGCCCAGCTCGTGCACGCGCTGGCCGAGGGCCACCCCGGCAGCGGGGTGATCAGCTACATGTTCGTGTTCTTCGGCGTGTGGTGGGCGTGGATGAACTTCACCTGGTTCGCCTCCGCCTACGACTGCGACGACGTGCCCTACCGGATCGCGACGCTCGTCCAGATCTCCGGTGTGCTCGTCTACGCGGCCGGCGTGAGCCGGGCGTTCGACCAGAACGACTGGACGGTGGCCGTCATCGGCTACCTGATCATGCGCGTCGCCCTCACCGCCCAATGGCTGCGGGCCGCCTCCGGCGAACGTGGCGAGGCGCGCGCGGCGGCCCTGAAGTACGCGGCCGGGCTGGTCCTCTGCCAGGCCGGCTGGGTGGCCCTGCTGTTCGTCCCGGACGGCGCCAAGCGCTGGCTGTTCCTGATCCTGGTCGTGGCGGAGCTGATGGTTCCGGTGGTGGCCGAGCGCGGCCACCAGACGCCGTGGCACGCCCACCACATCGTGGAGCGCTACGGCCTGTTCACGATCATCGTGCTCGGCGAGACGATCGCGGCGAGCACGGTGGCCGTGAAGTCGGCGCTCGACGAGCACGAGGCCCTGGGCGAGCTGCTGCCGATCGCGGCCGGAGGGCTGCTCATCGTCTTCGCGGCCTGGTGGATCTACTTCGCGGTGCCGATGCACGAGCACCTGACCTCCAACCGGGAGGCGATCCCGTGGGGGTACGGCCACCTGTTGATCTTCGCCTCGGGCGCGGCGATCGGCGCGGGCATCGAGGTCGCGGTCGAGCACGCGGTCGGCAAGGCGCACGTCTCGCAGCTCGCCGCGAACGCGGCCGTCACCGTCCCGACCGCGATCTTCCTGCTGATGGTCTGGCTGCTGCACTCCCGCCACTTCAAGCGGGGCCTCGCCCAGCAGTTGACCCTGCCGGTCGCCGCCCTCGCGGTCCTGGCCTGTTCGTGGACGGGCACCTACGCCGTCCTGTACGCGGGCCTGGTCGCGACGGCCACGGTGGTGATCGGCCTGACCCTGGCCAACCACGCCCCATCCGATCCCGCCCAATCCAGCCCCGCCGGCGTGTGAGGCGACTCTTGAGCCCCGCCGGCGTTTGAGGCGCGGGGGTCCGGGGGCGGAGCCGCGGCAACGGCGCCGCGCCGGACCCGTCACCCCCGCGCCCCCGGCACCGTTTTCAGGCCATGACTCTCCCCGCACAACGCCCCGGCCAAGACCCCGGCAGGGAATTGGCCGACCCGGCCTTCTGGCAGGCTCCCCCCGCCCACCGGCTGGCCGCCTTCGCCCGCCTGCGGGCCCTGGACTCCCCCGTGTTCGTCCCCGAAGGCAGCGGGCACTGGGCCCTCGTACGGCACGCGGACGTCCAGGAGGCGAGCCGGCTGCCCAAGGTGTTCGCCAGCGCGCCCGGGGTGACGACGCCCGAGCCGGCCCGCTGGGTGCGGGCGCTGTTCGGGGACTCGATGGTCAACCTGGACGGCGCCGAGCACGCGCAGCTGCGCAAGATCGTGCAGCGGGCCTTCACCCCCCGGCTGCTGGCGGCCGCCGAGGAGGACATCCACGCGGTGGCGGCGCGCATCGTGGACGACGTTCTGGACCGGCGGCCGGACGAGTTCGTCGAGGCGGTGGCCTCGAAGCTGCCCCTGGAGGTCATCTGCAACATGATGGGCATCCCGGAGCGCTACCGCGCCGAGATCGCCGACCGCGTCAACCACGCCTCCGAGAACATCGGCGTCGAACGGGGCCTGACGGCCCGGCTGCGGATGCCCGGGCGCGGACTGCGGGCCCTGGCCCGCATGCAGCGGATGGTGGCGGGGATCGGGCGGGAGCGGCGCGAGAACCCGACCGACGACCTGATCTCGGCCCTGGTCTGCGCGAACGTGGACGGTGAGGCGCTCGGCGCCCGCCAGCTCGGCGCGTTCTTCTCCCTGTTGATGGTGGCCGGGGTGGAGACCACCCGCAATGCCATCACCCACGGCCTGACCCTGCTGACCGACCACCCGGACCAACGCGACCTGCTGGTCGAGGACTTCGAGACGCACGCGGACGGCGCGGTGGACGAGATGATCCGCCACTCCACGCCGATCATCCAGTTCCGCAGGACGGTAGCCGCCGAACACACCCTGCGCGGACACGCGTTCGTCCCCGGCGACAAGGTGGTTCTGTACTACGCCTCCGCCAACCGTGACGAGGAGGTCTTCCCCGATCCGGACGCCTTCGACATCACCCGCTCCCCCAACCCCCACCTGGGGTTCGGCGGCGGCGGACCGCACTTCTGCCTGGGCGCGCACCTGGCCCGGGTGGAGATGAAGGCGCTCTTCCGCGAGCTGCTGACCCGCCCGGTGGGACTGCGCGCGGTCGGACTCCCGGACCTGGCCGGGTCCAGCTTCGACAACCGGGTCCGCTCGCTGCGCTTCGCCTTCGAACAGCCGTAGGCCGGCCGGAGCGCGGCACGAGCGAGGCCCTGAGCGAGGCCCGCAGGGCGGCCGGGAACGGGCGGACCGGCCACCGGGCAGGCTGGGAGCCCGGCGGCCGGAGCGGGGGCCGGCGCACGCCGTGCGCACGCCGTGCGGGCGAAGGGTGCCTAGCGCTGCAGGCGCCGCACCGCGAGGACGGCGTGGGCGCTGTGGTTGAGCACCTCGGTGTCACCCGCGAACGCCTGCAGCGTCTCGGCCTCGACCGGCTGCCCGGGAACCGCCTCGGGCCAGGCGCGGGTGGCGAAGAGGAAGTACGCCTGCCCGCTGTCGGCCGCGGCCTTGACCCACTCGGGCGGGGCGATGCACTTCGCGTTCATGCCCGGCAGGGTCAGCGCGATCTGGTTGCCCTCCAGGAGGATCTGCACCGGGAAGGAGGACGGGTTGCGGACTCCGTCCATCACCACGTCGCCGATGGGCAGGCCGATCTCCTCAAGGAGCCCGCGGGCGGCCGCCTCGCTCGCCTCGGGGCCGTCGGGACCGTCCCCGAGGATGTAGGCGAGGAGATAGGGAATGTCGTGGGCCTCTTCGGGGTCGCCGATCCACGCGAGCACCGAAAGGGTGCCGAGCTTGGAGCGGTCGAGTTCGGCCTGGGTAGAAGTCATGCGCCGCACCTTAGTGGTCGCCGACCCGGCCCTTTGACGCCGTTTCACCCGGGCGGGCTAGACGGCCCAGAATCCACCTCCGGAATTCGCCACCATGTTCGCGTCCTGGTACTGGAGACGCACGATGCGCGCGTTTTCCGGAATTTCGAACACCACCCATCCTTCGGCCCGCTCACCGACCGAGAGCGAATCGAAGACGAGTGGTTTGCCGGTCGTGAGCTCCCCCGTGGGCACCACCGGGTGGCGCTGCCCCGCGCCGTCGAGCGCCCACATGCGCCCGAGAGCCCCGTACGAGGCCCCGCCGACGTTGACGAACGACATCGAGGCGGCCACCCAGCGCTTGCCCGCCGCCGGGGCGAAGTTCTTCTCGACGCTGACCGCGGGGTCGACGTAGGCGCCCAGCACCACCTGGAGGTGGCGGCCCACCTCCCGGCCCCTGACCCGTACGGAGTCACCCACATGGGCGTCCTTCGAAGTGGCCCGCGCCACCCCGTCCCGCTCGGCCGCGGGGTCGTCCCCGACACCCGGCGCGCCGTCGTCGACCGGCACGGCGGGCACCGCGGCCGGGGCGAGCGCGGCCCCTTCGGGGGCGCCGGAGCAGGCCGTGGCACCGAACAGCAGGAGCGAGAGGAGGGCGGCCGTGACAAGAGCGGGCTGACGCATGCGGGATCCCTTCGGGGATCTTCGGGGACGTATTCCGGTCAGTCTCACGCGCCCGAGCGGGCAATTGCACACACCGACACGAGTCCGCGGAACGCATTGACCTCCATATGCCAGCACAATGCGTTCCGGCGGAATTCCGCTCACCCCTGCACCCCTCGTCCAACAGGAGGAACGATGGCCGCGACCGGCCCCCGCATGGCCTTGGCCGCACTCGCCGCACTGGGCGCCACGGCGGTATTCACCGCCCCGGCGAATGCCACGTCCAACGGCAGCACCATTCACGGCAGTGACATTTACGTATCGTCGGAAGCCCACATCGCCCCCGACGGCACGATCCACCTTTTCGGTGAGTACCACTGCTCCGAGCCGTCACCCTCGGGAACGGTTCAGATCAAGGCGACCATCGAGCAGGAGGACGTCCGCCTCAGCATCGGCGGCGGCGACGCGCAGTGCGACGGCGAGGTGCACGACTGGTCGGCGCACGGCACCCTCCGGCTCACCCCGACCGTGCACGCCGGCGAGGCGCTGGCCAGGGCCGAGCTCCAGGAGATCCGCTTCGGCGGCGGACTGCTGCCCCGGTCGATCGACACGGTCGCGCAGGACGCCCACCCCGTCCGGGTGATCGACCACCGGTAGCAACCGCCCGCGGTGCGCGCGTACGCCCCTCCGGTAGCCGCCGCTACCGGGACCCGGGCGTCGGCCCTAGCCGGGTGTCGGCCTCAGCCGCGTGTCGGCCTCAGCCGCGTGCCGGCCTCAGCCGCGTGCCGGCCCAAGCCGGGCGGCCCCTCAGCGGGACCGGCCGGTCACCGGCACGCGGGCGCCTCGCCCGTCATCGACATGAAGGCCACCGTCTGACACCCCGGGTCCGTGTCCGGACGCCCGGTCGACCAGTCCACCGCCGTCGCCGCCCCGGCCGCGCACAGCAGCAGGGCCAGGACGCCCGTCACCGCGCGCTTGCTCAGCCGGCGCACGGGAGGTTCCACAGAAACCGTTCCATGGCGGCATCATCGCCCCGCCCCCACCACCCCACAACTCGACGTGAGCGCGCGGTCACGATCCGCGCGGTCACCGTCCGCCCCCTCACGGTCCGCCCCCTCACGGCGCGCTCCGCGCCGCGCTGCCCGCCGCCGAGAACTCGCACCACACCGCCTTGCCGTCGCCCCGGGACTCCACCCCCCAGTGCGTGGCCAGCGCGTCCACCAGCAGCAGCCCGCGCCCCGTGGTCGCCGACTCCCCCGGGGTCCGCCGCCGCGGCCACACGCTGGAGCGGTCCTTGACCCACAGCCGGATCCGCCGGACCGGCTCCGGCAGCACCTCCATCGTCAGCACCGCTCCGCCGTCGGTGTGCAGCAGGGCGTTGACCAGCAGCTCTCCCGCCGCCAGCTCCACGTCGTCGGCGAGCTCCGGCATGCCCCAGTCGCGCAGCGCCTGCCGCAGGGCGTAGCGGGCCTCCGAGAGCCCCTCCGGGTCCGCCTGGTGGACGTACTGGTGGATGCGCGGTGCCCGGTGCGTGCCCGGGTCGGGGGCCCGGCGCAGGACCAGCAGGGCCACGTCGTCGCCGGAGCCCCAGCGCTCCCACAGCCGGTCCGAGAGGTGGTCGGCGAGCGCCCCGGCCTCCTGCGGGCCGCTGCGGACCGCGTGGGCGAGGGCCTCCATGCCCTGGGTGATGGCGGTGCCGGGCTCCTCCACGAGCCCGTCGGTGCACAGCACGAGGGTCTCGCCGGGGACCAGGTCGAGCCGGGTCTCGGGGAACTCCTCCTGCGCGAAGACGGTGGCCAGCCCGAGCGGCAGGCCACCGCGCACGTTGGGCCAGCCCGTTCGCCCGTCCGTGTGCCGGATCAGCGGTCCGAGGTGGCCCGCGCGGACCGCTCGTACGCCTCCGGTCTCCAGGTCGACCTGCGCGTACATGCAGGTCGCGAACCGTTCGGTGTCCAGCTCGGCCAGGAAGCGTGAGGCGCGCGCCAGCACGGTGGAGGGCGGATGGCCCTCGCCCGCGTAGGCCCGCAGTGCGATGCGGAGCTGGCCCATGATGGCGGCGGCGTGGGTGTCGTGGCCCTGTACGTCGCCCACGACGATGCCGACGCGGTCGCGGGGCAGGGAGATGACGTCGTACCAGTCCCCGCCGACCTCGCGCCCGCTCCAGGCCGAGTGGTAGCGCACCGCGATCTCCCCGCCGGTGATCTCGGGGATCCGCCGCGGCAGCATGGCGGCCTGCAGCATGGTGGCGAACTCGCGCTCCTGGTCGAAGAGGAGCGCCCGCTGGAGCGACTGGGCGACGATGCCCGCCAGGCCCAGGCAGAGGTTGCGCTCCTCGGGGCTGAAGTCGGTGCGGCGCCGGTAGAAGAGCACCAGTCCGCCGATGGACTCGGCCTGCGCGATGAGCGGGAGGTAGGCGGCCGCGTCGTACTGGATGCGGTTCAGGTAGTCGGAGAGCAGCGGGAACTCTTGCGCCAGCTCCGCCAGCGAGGTGACGAAACGTGCCTTCCGGCTGAGCACCGCCTGCGAGAGCGGCAGCGAGCCGTCCAGCCGGGTGAACTTGCGCTCGCTGAGGATCTCCAGGGACTCCCCGCTGAGCGCGATGATCTTGATGTGGCCACCCTCGACCAGCCCGAGCGCCATTCCGTCGACGCCGAGCCGCTCCAGCGCCCCCGCGCCCGTCAGCGTGGCCGTCACGTCATCGACCGTCACCGCCCGCGACAGGGCCTCGGTGGTCCGCTGCACGATGGTCGCCTGCTGGGCGCGCGCCGACTCCAGCTTGCGCAGCACCGTGAGGTGGGCGAGCTCGGCCGTCGCGTCCCGGACGATGCCGACGATGCGCACCGGGCGCCCCTCCGCGTCCCGCAGGACCCGGCCCTGGGTGTGCGTCCACTGGTCCCGGCCGTCGCGCCGCTGCACCGTGAAGTACTGGCCGTACGTCTCCTCCCCGCCGTCCAGGACGCCCTGGACGGTGTCCCGGAGCCGCGCGGCGTCGTCGACCGGGATCCGCAGCCCCAGGCTGTCGGGGGTGCGGTCGTACTCCTCCCCCTCCAGGTCGAAGACCGCCATCCCGGCCTCGTCCATGTCCATGGTCCCCGCGCCGAGGTCCCACTCGAAGCTGCCCATGCCGTTGAGCGCGAGCCGCTCGCCCGGGCCGATGAGGGGGCGCCCGTCGTTCCCGGCTCCACCCGGGCTCTCTGGGGCGTCCGGTCTCTTGTCGCTTCGCTCCGCCGCTGCCACGAGACTCACACCACCTAACGGCCGGGCCAGCACGGCTGGGAAATGAGCCGCTCCCACTCCTCGTCAGGATGCCCCGGAAGGGTGCGTCCGGCCTCCTGCCAGCGCTTGACGAGGGAGAGGTAGATCATCGAGGGGTCGTACGGGGCCTGCTGATACGGGGCCTGCGCGTGCCGGCCGTGCGCGTGCGGAGCGTGCGGGTACGGATCCTGCGAAGACGCGTCCTGCCCGGAGGACTGCCGGGACGACTGCCCGTACGGAGACTGCGCGTACGGGGACTGCCCGTACGGCTGCGGGGGCGCGGCCCTCGTCGTGCCGGGCTGCTCCGCACGGCTGGCCGGGATCCTCACCCAGCCCCGGCCCTGTGCGCGCTCATCCATCGCGACACCTCTCACGTGTGGTGACTGGCTCTCACGCTCTGTGCCCGGCAGCGGGAGCCCGGTCGGCCCGGGGCGCACCGGTGGAACCCGTCAGCGGGCCCCGGGCCCCCAGACGCTTGCGGACTCCTGACACCAGTCTCCCCGCCGTGAAGCCGGCACCGTGCACGAATCGCATGGAAGGGCCGAATGAGGGAGCGGTCAGCAGCCCCGCGAAGAACAGCCCCGGCCACGAGGACTCGAAGCCGGGACTCAGCTCCGGCGTCCCGCTCTCCCCTACGGTGACCAGCGCGGCCCGCAGCCCCGCGTCGAGCAGCTCCAGCCGGGCCAGGTCCGGGGTGAAGCCGGTCGCCGCGATCACGTGCGCGGTGTCCAGGACGACGGACTCCCCGGCGGCGGTGGACAGCCCCAGCCGGGTCCGCCCGCCCACCGGGACCGCACGCTGCAACCGGTGCCCGAGCAGCACGGGGACCCGCCGCTCGAAGCGCTCCCGCAGCCACCAGGCCCCGGCCGGGCCCAGCGCGGTCGCCGCGATCCGCTCCCGGGTGGGCGCGGGCAGCCGGCGCACCGCCCAGGGCAGCTCCGACCAGGCCCAGCTGCGCCAGCCCGTGCCGAGCCCGCTGTGCGGATCGCGCAGGGCGCGCAGCGGGTGGCGCCGCAGCGGCTGCGGGACGGTGTTCCAGTTGAGCCGGGAGCGCCGGGCCACGAGGCACGGCCGGGCCCCGTTCTCCGCGAGCAGGGCCGCGGTCTCCAGGGCCGCCTGCCCGGCGCCGAGCACGGCGACCTCGCGGCCGGCGAAGCGGGTCAGGTCGCGGTGGCCGCTGCTGTGCGAGTAGTGGGCCGCGGGCAGCTCCCGTAGCGCCTCGGGGTACCGGACGAACGGCATCACGCCCACGGCCAGCGCGACCGTCCGCGCGAGCAGCGGCGGCCCTTCGGCGGTGCGGATCAGGAAACCCCCGCCCTGCGGGGTGACTTCGGTGACGGTCGCCTCCTCCACCGGGGGTGTCGCGTGCCGGGCGAACCAGAGCCCGTACGCGCTGAACGTCCCGATGGGCAGCGGAGTTCCGTGTTCGGCGGCGATCCCGCGGCCCGCGCAGTACTCGGCCAGCGTGTAACGCCCGCCGGGCGCCGACAGGTTGGAGGACCACGGCTCCGACTTGAGGTACATGCCCTCGGGCATGTGGTCCCGCCAGGAGGCCATGGGCCGTCCGAGGATCCGCACGTCGAGCCCCGCACCGGCCGCGTGGGCCGCGATCGAGAGCCCGTAGGGCCCCGCTCCGACCACCACGAGGTCGTCCATCCGTGTCACCGCAGTCCCTCCAGCCTCATGGTTCGTCCACTGCCACCTGCGCCCCGCGACGCCCTGCAGCCCTAGGGCTTCGCCGTCTTACGAGGTCACCGCGTCACCGCGTCACGACGTCACCGCGTCACGAGCTCGTCCGGCTCCGCCGGGGCCTCCGGCGGGGCGGACCGGGTGCCGGATCCGGCCGATGCGGCCGATCCGGCGGATCCACCCGGGGCCCCGGCCGCGGCGGGCGGGGGCAGCTGCCGGCCCCGCTGGTGCGGGGCCCGGACCACCGCCCGGGCCGTCCGGCGGCCCTGCGCGGGGACCCCGCGCAGCACCCGCAAGCCCTTGAACGCGCCCCGCCCCAGGAAGGCGGCGAGCATCGCCAGGAACGGCATCGGGTCGTCGGCCGCGAACCACGCCGCCTCCACCTGCCCCCGCTCCCGGCCCCGTCGCGCGGGGGCGGCCGCGGCGCCCGCCCCGGAGGGCGGTGCCGGGGGACGGCGCGGGAGCGAGCGTCCGCGCACCGCCGCGAGCAGGGCGTAGTTCTCCGCCACGAACACCCGGCCCGGTCCGCCGGACGGTTCCGGGACCCGCTGGCCCGTCAGGTCCAGGTACATCGCCTGGACCACGTCCAGGCCGCCCGCGTCCGTGAAGAGCCTGAACTGCGCCCCCGGACGCGGGTTGAAGTCCACCAGGCGGAAGACGCCCTGCTCGTCCCGGCGGAAGTCCAGGTCCAGGATCCCCTGGTAGCCCAGCCGCTCGGCGAGCCGCAGCCCCGCCTCCTCCACCGCCGGGTCCGGCAGCCACCGCCCGACCGCCGTCAGCCCCGTCCGCACCGGCCAGGACATCTCCTTGCGCCCCGACCCGGTGATCAGCGGACGCCCGCCCCGGGCGAACGCGCCGTGGAAGAACCAGTCGGTGTCCGGCCCGGCCGGCAGGAACCGCTGGAGCAGCAGCCGGCTCCCCGCCTCGTCCGAGCGCTCGTACAGCCGCCGCGCCTCGGCGGCCGCGTGGAGCAGGGTGGTGCTGCGCAGGCCCGTGCCGGAGGGCAGCAGCCACGGCCTGCTCCACTTGGCGATCACCGGGAGCCCCAGCCGCCACGCGGCCTCCGCCGCCTCGGACCCGCTCGCCGGGATCACGGTCTCCGGGTGCGGTACGTCCCACCGGGCGCAGAGCCGCGACAGCTCGGCCTTGTCGGCCACCCGCGCCGGCAGGTCGTCGGGCTGATGGGGGATCCGGAAACGGTCCGTCAGCATCGGTGCGACCCGCGACACCGCGATCGCGCTGAGGTCGTCCATGGCGATGAGCACCGCCGGGCGGCCGATCTGTTCGGAGACCCCGGTCAGGCACTCCAGCAGCGCTTCGGGCGCCTCGGGGTCGAGTCCGCCGGACGGTCCGGGATGCACGGCACGCAGGTAGCGCGAACGCCCCATGGGACCTCCCCCGGCCTCGACGACGGCATGGACCTCCACACCCGTGCGCCCAAGGGATCTGACGGCGCCGAGGGTTCCGTGGTGGAACGGATTCCGATCGAGTCTGAGCAGAACTGCGGGCACTTGGCTGGGATGCGCGTGCATGGGAACGGTGTCTTTCACCTAGTCGGACCAAGCGGGGAGGGTGCGCAGGTGCGAATGGCCTATGCAGAGGTCACCGGACAGGCCATTCGTCAGATGTGATGCCTAACGTCTTTGGTAAGCACACCGATTCAGGAAAGCTCGGGAGACGCCATGCCCAGACCACGCCGCCGACTGGCGAGCACCTGCATCGGAACGGTGACGGCCGGACTGCTCGCCACCGGGGCCGCCCTCGCGGCCCCCGAGGAGCAGAGCTCGCAGTCCGACATCGCCATGGGTGCCTACCTCGACTACGGGCCGCCCGGAGTGGCCCGCATCCCGTTCCTGTCGAACTGGCTGGGCGGCAAGGAGATCCGGGTCGGGCACACCTATCTGCCCGGTGACCAGTGGGCCGGCATCGAGGGCAACGTCAGCTTCCTGGACGACTGGGCGCAGTGGCGCCGCCAGCGGACCGACCGGCTGTTCGTCCTCAACGTGCCCATGCAGGAGCGGAACGAGGACCGGGTCCCCGACCGCCAGGTGGCCCAGCTGATCCGGGCGGGCGCGGAGGGCCAGTACGACCGGCACTTCAAGAAGCTCGCCGAACGACTGGTGGCGCTGGGCGTCCCGGACACGGTGATCGTGCTCGGCTGGGAGATGAACGGGGTCACGTACACCCACCGCTGCGGACCCGACCCGGAGAACTGGAAGGCGTACTGGAAGCGCATCGTCAACACGATGCGCTCCGTGCCCGGCCAGAAGTTCAAGTTCGATTTCACCCCGAACCGCGGCACCGACGCGATCGGCTGGACCAAGTGCTACCCGGGCGACGACGTGGTCGACATCGTCGGGATGGATTCGTACGACCAGGGTCCCGGACGGACCTTCGACGACCAGATCAGCCAGCCGTACGGGCTCCAGCAGCACGTCGACTTCGCGCGAGCACACGGCAAAGAGATCTCGTACCCGGAGTGGGGGCTGTTCCGCAACGGGGACAACCCGGAGTACGTGCGGCGCATGCTGCAGTGGATCGACAAGCAGAAGCCGCTCTACCACACCATCACCGACTACTGCCCGCACGGCGTCTGGCAGTGCAAGCAGAACCCGGCCTCGACGAAGGTCTTCCGCGAGGCGCTGACCCCGCAGCGGCCCGACCCGGTCATCCCGACCCCGGTCATCCCGACCCCGGTCATCCCGACCCCGGTCATCCCGACCCCGGTCGTCCCGACCCCCGTGGTGCCCACGCCGGTCATTCCGACCCCGCAGATCCCCACGCCGGAGATCCCGACGCCGGTCGTCACCCCGCCGGTCGTGCTCCCCAGCCCGGAGCTCCCGAGCCCGGTCGCGCCGAGCCCGGTCGAGCCCAGCCCCGTCGTGCCCAAGCCCTCGCCCGTGGTCCCGAGCCCGGAGATCCCGGTCGAGCCCAGCCCGGTCGAGCCCAGCCCGGCCGTCCCCAGTCCTGCCGTCCCGAGCCCGGTCGTCCCGAGCCCGGTCGAGCCCAGCCCGCTGGTCCCGTCCCCCGAGGTCAGCCCGGTCGTACCCGAGGTCCCGGTGAGCCCGAGCCCGAGCGCCAGCCCGAGCCCGGTCGTGCCCAAGCCGAGCCCCGAGGTCCCCTCCCCGTCGCCCTCGCCGCTCGTACCGAATCCCGAGCCGTCCCAGCCGCCCAAGCCGACGACACCGCCCGTCAACAGCACGGAGTGGTGCGTGCCGATCAACTTCGGCGAATGGCTCTCCAAGCTGGTCGGCAAGCAGTCGGTCTGCATCAAGGTCGACTGGGGCAGGGATACCGGCTTCTGGCCCTTCTAGGCGGAGCGTTCGGGTCATCGGACCCGCAGTTCGTTGAGCCGCGCCCGCCAGTCCCTGGCGGCCGGCAACGCCTCCCGCAGTACGTCCACCGCCCGCTCGCGCCCCGTCACCTGCGACTCGTGCAGTCGCAGCAGGGGCGCGAGCGCGGTCGTGGCCAGCAGGAAGCGCTGGTTGACCACCGTCCGCGGCCGCCAGTGGTTCTTGTACGGTTCGCTGCCGCGCAGGAAGCTCACCACCGGGCGGCCTTCGGCGAGCGCGCGGGTGGTCTCGTAGCGCAGCAGCAGCGTGGCCACGTCCACCTTCCGGTCGCGCAGGTCGGGGTCGGCGCCGTAGAGGTACCCGCCGCTGAGCGAGCCCGAGAGCAGGGTGAGGTTGGCGGCCACCACCTTCCCGTCGAGCCGGAACTCGGCCAGCCGCCCCTCCCCGGCGCGCACCATCCGCCGCGTGGCCCGGGTCAGGTGTTCGGCGAAGCGGGGCTTGAGGTGTTCGGGGGTCACCCCGCGGCCGCGCCACTGCTTCTCGTGCAGCCGCAGCAAGGTCCGTACCGCTCGCGGCACTTCCTGCTCGGTGACCTCGTGCTCCTCGATCCCCGCCGCGTCGGTCTTGCGGAGCTTGGCCCGCACCCGCTGGGCGCCGGAGGCCGGCATCCGCTTGACCAGCTCGTCGAAGGGCATGGCCGGCAGCTCCATGCAGGTGGAGTCGGTGAGCTTGCTGCCGATCCCGGGCCAGGCCGCGAACACCGCCTCGGCGGCGGCTCCGGGCCGCACCTCGCGCAGGTCGACGACGGCGCCCCGGGCTGCCCGGTGCAGACCGTTGGCCAGGGCCGGGACGACCTGGTCGGCGTGGTCCGCGGCCACCAGCACGTCGAAGTAGTCGGTGATGCCCCCGCCGAGCGGCACGAGCAGCGGCAGCGGCCGGTGTACGAGCATCAGCGCGGCCGCGCCGACCAGCTCCTCCCCGCGCCGCACCAGGACGATGCGGAGCCGGCCGTCCTTGCCGTAGGACAGCCACCAGGAGTGCAGCCAGGCGTGGCTCTGGAACGGAGTGGCGGTGGGACAGCCGCGGACGAGCCGGTTCCACGGCTCCTCCAGCGCGGCGAACTGCCGGGGATCGCGGCACAGCGTCACCGACAGGGCCCCGGCGGAGCCGGTGGTCATCGCACCGACTCCTTCTCCTTGGCCGCGGCGGGCTCGCCCTGCGCGGGCAGCGAGGCGTACTCCTCGACGGTCTCCGCGGTGGTCTCCGTGACGCTCTCCGCGGCGGGACCCTCGCCGCGCCGCCTGGCACCGGTGGGCCGGGCCAGCAGCCACAGTCCGCCCAGCAGCCCGCCGGCGCACAGGCCGACGGCCCCGCTGAGGGTGGGGGACGCGGAGGCGGGGTCGCTGGGCGCGACGGCCTGGTTGAAGAGGAGCAGCTGCACGCCGGTGTTCTTGGCGGCCTGGTTGCTGCTCAGCGACAGGGCGTCGGCGACCGCGTTGGCGATGTCGGCGGCTTCGCTCGCGCTCCTCGCGGTCCCGGTGATGGCGATCATCGGGGACTCGGGGGAGGTCTCGGCGCGGACCTGGGTCCGCAGCTTCTGCACGCTGATGCCCGCGCGGGGCTGGGCGTACGCGAGGGTCGAACTGCTGGTGGCGATGCGGGCGTAGGCCTGGGCGAAGCCGAGGGCGGTGGCCGGCTCGGTGGTGTCGTCGGGGACCGCGACGACGTAGCTGGTGGCGGCGTACTCGGGCGCCTTGAGCACCCCGTACGCCCCGCCCGCGGCGAGCCCCAGCAGCGCGGCGGCGGGCAGCGGCCACCACGCGGGGGGCGGCAGCAGCCGTACCCGGCGCCGGTGGGTGGACTTCTTCTGGTCGGCGTTGTCCGCCATGTGCGTACCTCTTTCCTGGTGGACGGGTGCTTGCTTCGGGGCCCGGTGCGGTCCCCTGCGGGGTCGGCTCAGCCGATGTCGCCACCGGCGGCGGGCGAACTCAGCCCCGCCGGAGGCACATCCAGCCCCTCCCGGGCCAAACTCAGCCCCTCCGGCGTTTGAGGAGCAGGGGTCCGGGGGCCGGCCCCCGGCAACGGCGCCGCACCCGGACCCGCCGGGTCAACGGCCCGAGGCCCCCGGCCGGGACCGGGCAGCGCCACCACCCCCCGTGCCCCGGCCGGCGAGCCGGCCATCGCGTGGTCGTACACGTGCAGCAGCTGCCCCGCGCTCCGGGCGATGTCGTAGCGCCGCACCACCCCGGGCGGCGGCAGCCGCTTGGCGCCGGCCTCCATGTGCCCCCGCAGGGCCGCGACGAGCTCCTCCGTGCCGGTGCCGATCCGCCGCGCCCCCGGCGCCTGCGCCGCGGGCAGGTCGTCGATCGCCGGGCAGGTGACGTGCAGCACCGGCAGGCCCGCCGCCAGCGCCTCGATCACCGCCAGCCCGAAGGCCTCCTCGCGCGAGGGGGACACGAACACGTCCATCGCCGCGAGCAGCGCCGGGATCCCGGGGGTCCGCCCGTCCGTGCTGTCGCCCAGCGGGTCCCGCTCCCCCAGCAGGTGGATCCGGCTCTGCGCCCCCAGCTCGGCGGCGAGCCGGCGCAGGGCCGCCCGCTCCGGCCCGTCCCCGGCGAGCAGCAGGTGCGCGCCGGGCAGCGCCGCGACCGCCCGGACCAGGACGTCGAAGCGCTTGCCCGGCACGAGCCGGCCGACGCCGCCGACCACGAAGGCCCGCTCGGGCAGGCCGGTCCGGGTCCGGGTGGCCCGCCGTACGCCCTCGTCGAAGCGGAACCGCACGGCTTCGATCCCGTTCGGCACCACGTGCACCCGCCCGGCCGGCACCCCCCAGGCCTCCAGGCGGGCCGCCACCGTGTCCGATACGGCCACCGTGGCCGCGCCGAGCCGTTCGCTCGCCAGGTACAGGGCCCGTACCCCGCCCGAGAGCGGCCGGCCCTCCATCTCGGCCGCGCCCAGGGAGTGTTCGGTCGCCACGCTCACCCGCACGCCCGCGAGCCGGGCCGCGAGCCGCCCGTACACGCAGGCCCGGTACAGGTGCGTGTGGACCAGGTCGTAGCGGCCCCGCCGGATGAACGTGGCCAGCTTCGGCACCGCACCCAGGTCGCGGTTGCCGCGCATCCCGAGGTGCACGACGCGGACCCCGTCCGCGCGCAGCCCCTCCGCGACCGGGCCGGGGTTGGTCAGCGTCAGGACGTCGCAGCGCATCGGCATGTGCCGCAGCAGCAGCCGCAGTTGCTGCTCGGCGCCGCCGACGCCGAGTCCCGTGATGACGTGCAGCACCTTCCGGGGGCTCACAGGTGCACCACCCTGCGCAGCTCCCGCACCTGGTGGCGCACCTGCTTGATCCGCAGCCGCGGGCCGCCGTCGGCCTGGCTGATGTGCGTACGGGGCATCGCGTGGGGTCCGGCGAGGCGGCCGGGGTCGATGGCGCAGGCGTAGCCGTACCCGGCGTCCCGGGTCGCGGCGACGACCCGGGCGTCGAGGTGCCCGTAGGGGTAGCAGAATCCGGCGGGCAGCGTCCCGGTCAGCTCCCGGATCAGCTCGCGGCTGCCGCGCAGCTCCTGCTGCAGTACGTCGTCGGGGGCCGCGGTGAGGTCCTGGTGGAGCAGCCCGTGCGAGCCGATCTCCTGTCCGGCGGCGGCGACTTCGCGGATGCCCTCGGCGGTGAGGAGGGGCTTGCGGGGGCCCAGCGGGTCCCAGACGTTGTCCACGCCGAGCCGCCCTGGCAGTACGAAGAGGGTGGCGGTGCAGTCGTAGCGGCGCAGCAGCGGCAGTGCGCGGGTCAGGAAGTCGGTGTAGCCGTCGTCGAAGGTCAGCCCGACCAGCCCGGCGCCGCGTCCGGCGGCGCGGGCGCGCAGCAGTTCACCGACGGAGACCCCGCGCAGTCCCCGGGAGCGCAGCCACAGCAGCTGGGCCTCCAGCACGTACGGGGTGACGGTGATGCCGTACGGGTCCTCGGCGGGATCGGTGAACTCGGCGACGGAGTGGTACATCAGGACCCACGGCGAGCCGGTGCGGCGGGCGGGGGCCGCCGCGGCGGGGCGCGCCGTTTCGGTGTCAGCGGACATTGCGGAACCTCTGGGTGAGCTGGGAGGTGAGGTGAGCGGTGAGCTGGGCGAGCTGGCCCGGCAGGGCGGTGACCTCCAGGGCCCGTATGGCCATGCCGGTGGCGCCGAACATGGCCGGGACCAGCAGGCAGCCGAGGGCGGCGCTGACCAGCGGGTCGGGGATCATCGGCCCGGCGATCCAGCCGGTGGCGCAGGCGGCGAGGGCCGCGACGGAGAGCCGGCCGATGCTGATGGCGACCCGGCGGACCTGGATGGCGATGATCCGCGAGCCGAGGCCGGTGAGCAGCAGCGCGGCGGTGGTGGAGATGCCGGCGGCGTTGGCGGCGGCGATCCCGTAGATCCCCCACCAGCCGACGGCGAAGGCTCCGGCGACGATGTTGACGAGGAGTCCGGAGCCCATGGCGAGGGCCGGGAACCAGGTGGGCCGGGCGGTGGAGAAGAAGGGCCGCGAGAGCGCCCCGACGAGGCAGTGGCCGAGCAGGCCGAGGCCGTAGACCCGCATCACGGAGGCGGTGGCCTCGGTGTCGGTGTGGGTGAACGCCCCGCGTTCGAAGAGGACTTGGATGATCTGGGGGGCGTACCCGATGACGAGCGCGGTGCCCATGAGGACGGCGAGCGAGGCGAGCGCGAGGTCCCGCTCGACCCTCCTGCGGGCCTTGTCCCGCTCCCCGCCGGCCATGGCCTGGGCGACGACGGGGAAGGTGACGGTGCAGATCATGAGGGAGAGCACCATCGGCATCTGCGCGACTTTTTGGGCGTAGTTGAGGTGCGAGATGGCGCCGGGCGGCAGCGAGGCGGCGAGGAACCGCTCGACGAGGACCTGGGACTGCCGGAACACGGCGAAGAAGATGACCGGGGCGATCACCCCGAAGGCGATCAGGGTCGGCCGGTCCCGGTCGCGCTGGCAGCGCGGTGCGCCCTTGGCGCGGGGCGGTCCGAAGCCCACGTTGCGGATGAAGGCGGGCAGTTGGACCAGGGCCATCAGGACTCCGCCGACGGCGACCCCGGCGGCCGCGGCGCGCACCCCCCACAGGGCGTGCAGGGCGACCATCGTCCCGATGATGCCGACGTTGTACGACACGTAGATGGCGGCGGGCGGCACGAAGGAGCGGTGCGCCCTGAGGGCGGCGCTGAAGTAGCCGGCGACCCCGAAGGACAGCACGGTCAGGGCGGTCATCCGGGTGCATTCGACGGCGAGCCCGGGGTCGGGCAGCCCCGGCGCGAGCACGCCCACGACGAGCGGCGCGGCGACGATGAGCACGGAGGCCACGGCGGCCAGGAGCACGAGCAGCCGGGGCAGCGTGGCGCCCACGAGCAGCCGTACGGGATCCTGCGCGCGGGCCTCCTGCCGGGTGAGCCCGGCCCTGCTGGCGGCCCGGCGGGCCAGGGCGTGGCTGAAGGCGGGCACCATCAGCAGGGCCATAGCGTCCTCGATGAGCAGCGTCGAGGCCATCTCGGGGACGGTCCACGCGATGAGGAAGGCGTCGCTGTCGTGCCCGGCTCCGAAGAGGTGCGCGATCGTCTGGTCGCGGACCAGCCCGAACACCGCCCCGGCGGCGGTCAGCCCGGCGGTCACGGCGGCCGCCTTGGCGAGCGCCCCGCCGCTCCCCGACCGGGCCCCGTCACCCGGGGCCTTCCCGTCGCCGCTCCGGCGCCCGCCGCCGACCGCCCCGAGCCCCGCACCGGCGCCCGCGCCCCGACGGGTCCCGGTCCGCAGGACCCCGCCCGCCGCGGTGGCGCCGGCATCCCGAGCGGTCCCGGTCCGTACGGACCCGCCCGCCGCAGCGGCGCCGGAGTCCCGGCCGGTGCCGGTCGCCAGGGACCCGCGCACCGCTCCCGTGGTGAGCGGCTCCACCTCCAGGGACGCGTTCCCCTGGAGCCCGGTCCCGAAGGCCCCGGCCCGGCCGGTGGCCACCACGCGGCCCGCTCCGGCGTCGCCGGCGGGGACGGGAATGCCCACGTGCGCGGCTCCGGGCCCGGCGGACAGCGGGCCGCCCGACGCGGCCGTGCGGCCGGCGGCCTCGGCCGGGCCCGTGGCCGGCGCACCGGCAGAGCCGGGGGGCACGGGCGGGACGGGCGGGTGCGGCGGACGGCCCGCAGCCGCGGCGACCTCGGTCGCCGCGGCTGCGGGCCGCCGCCAGGGCGTCGTATCCGTCACCGGCCGGCCGCACCCTCAAGGTTCGCGACCCGGGCAGGTGCGCCCGTCCCGCCCCCGGAGGGAAGCGCCCACCAGGCCGCCAGGCCGATGATCACTCCGGTCAGGACGGTCGACGGGCCGCCGATGTCCGCGTAGAGGAAGTCGGTGAGCTGCCACACGAGCAGGCCGATGGCGACCAGTCCGCAGTCCCGCACCGCGGAGGGTCCCGCCAGGCAGCGCCGCAGGCCCGCCACCAGCAGGGCCAGCCAGCCGCCCGCCAGGGCGATGAGGCCGGTCAGCCCCTGCTCGCTCAGCACCAGCAGGTACATGTTGTGCGGGGACAGCAGCGGCTGGCGGATGTACCCCTGGCCCGCGCCCGCGGTGTCGCTGCCGGAGGACAGTGCCAGCCCGGAGTGCGAGTCCCGGTTGGCCGGGAACCCCTTCAGCCCCACCCCCACGGCGGGCCGCTCGCGCCACATCGACCCGGCCGCGGCCCACATCGTGTAGCGGTCGGTGACCGACTGGTCGGGGGCGTCGGAGACCTGCGTGATCGAGGTCAGCCGCTCCGCGACCATCGCGGAGCCGACGCCGAACCCGCCGACGAGCACCACCCCGGCGGCGGCCAGCGCGAGCAGCACCTTCAGGGCCCGCCTGATCCCGGCGAGGGCCATCACCAGCCCGGCCGCGGCGAAGGTCGCGATCCACGCGCCCCGGCTGAAGGACAGCACCAGCGGGAGCACCAGGACCAGCGCCGCCGCGCCCGAGGCCCGCCGGACCCGCGCCGGCAGCCCCGGCGCGAGCGCACCGGCCGTCGCGACCACCAGGCCGTAGGCCACGACCGTGGCCATGCCCATGACGTCCCCGGGTCCGAAGGTGCCCACGGCGCGGATGTCCTCGCCCTGGTACGAGGCCCCGGTGTGGGTGGCGAACTGCACCACGCCCACCGCTCCCTGAACCAGCGCCAGCACCACGAAGCACCCCGCGGCCAGCCGGAACTCCGAGGCGTCCCGCACCAGCAGCACGATCGCCGCCGGGACCAGCACGAACACCTGGAGGTAGCGCACGAAGCCGGGCAGGGCCGCGTACGGGTCCCCCGCGGTCACCGTCGAGACGGCGAGCCCGACGGCCGGCAGGCCGAGGACGAGCACGCCCAGCGGGCTCAGCGGCCGGACCCGGCCCCGCAGGGCCTGGATCCCGCAGACGAACACGAGCAGCAGCGAGGCTGCGTCGGCCGGACCGACCTTCCCCGAGGCGGAGGCGTCACCCGCCGGTACGGGGATCAGGAGGGCCAGTACGGTCGCGGCGAGCGGCAGCAGCGGCCAGTGCCGTCGCAGCAGGTCGGCGGTGTCCGGGCCGGACCATGAGGTCGGTGACGTCGGTGCGGCAAGGCTCATGCTTTAGCTGCCCCCCAGCCGGAAGCGGAAGAAGGAGGCCGCGGTGCGGGCCAGGATCCACAGGTCCTGCCACAGCGACCAGGTGTCGATGTAGTGGTTGTCGAAGCGGGCCCGGTCCTCGATGGAGGTGTCCCCGCGCAGCCCGTTGATCTGGGCGAGGCCGGTGATGCCTACGGGCATCCGGTGCCGGGCCTCGTACCCCGGGTGCACGCTGCTGAACTTGGCCACGAAGAAGGGCCGTTCGGGGCGCGGACCCACCAGGCTCATGTCTCCCCGGACCACGTTCCACAGCTGCGGCAGCTCGTCCAGCGAGGACTTGCGCAGGAAGGAGCCGATCGGGCTCATCCGGCAGTCGCCGGCCACCGTCCAGCGGGTGGCGGACTCGTGGGCGTCGGCGCGCAGGGTGCGGAACTTCAGCAGGGTGAAGGGGCGTCCGTAGAGGCCGACCCGCTCCTGCCGGAAGATCACCCCCGGCCCGTCGGAGATCCGTACGGCGAGCGCGCAGGCGCCCATCACGGGGGCGGCGGCGAGCAGGGCGATCGCGGCGAGCGAGGAGTCGATGACCCGCTTCGCGTACCGCTCGACCGGCCGGGCCGGACGCGGCAGCAGCGGCTGGACGGCGTACCCCCACAGCTGGTCGGCGGGCTGCGCCACGCGCATCCCGGTGACCTTGGCGGTGCCCGCCGGGTCGGCGAGCCAGAGCCGGCACCCGTGGTCGTGGAAGAGCCGGACCAGGGAGGCGGTGCGCTCGTCGGCCTCGGGCGGGCGGGTGAAGACGGCGTGCCGGACGGAGTTCTGGATGACGGCCCGCCGGATGTCCTCGTGGGTGGCGAGTACGGGCACTCCCGCGGCCGCCTCCTCGGCGGGCCCGGTGTCCGCGAGCCCGACGGGCCGCAGGCCGTACTCGGGGCGCCCGTGCAGGGCGGCGGCCACCGCGCTCGCCCCGGCGCCGGGTCCGACGACCAGGGCGGAGGCGGGGCGGCGGGCGCGGGTGCGACGGCGGAGCTGGTTGACGGCTCCGCGCCCCGCGCACGCCAGGACGACCTGGACGCAGACGGCGCCGAGCAGCGCGCTCCAGCCCAGGGCGTCACCCGGGGCGGTGGCGGCCAGCACGGCGGCGGCCCCGCACCACAGCGCGGCGGCCCGCCCGGCGAGCGCGGGCAGTTCGAGGAGCGCGGAGGGGGCGAGCCGCGGCCGGTACAGCCCGGCCTGCGCGTGCAGCGCTACGAGGGCCAGGGCGAGGGGAGCGGCCGCCCCGAGCGGCAGCTCCGCTCCGGGCAGCGCCGCCACCGCCGCCGTGGCGGCGAACGCGTCGGCGGCCAGCAGCGGGGCGATCCCGTCCCGGCGGCGCACCCGCTCGGGCCGTACGGCGGCCCGGGCCCGGTCGGCCTTGGGGCCGCGCGGGGGGTGGATGGCGGTCACGGAACGGCGCACGGCGGCGGCGCTCGCGCTCATGGCCGTACTGGCGTTCGCGGCCGTACTCGTGGTCGTGGTCGTCGTCGTGGTCCTGCCGGTGATGCCGGTGATGCCGCCGGCGGGCCCCGTGCCGTCCTGCCCGGTGTGCCGGGCGGGTGCGCTGTCCATCGTCATCGGCTGATGCGCTCCTGGTTCAAGGGCCGGGGCCTGCCCAGCAGTTCGTGATACAGACCGGTGACCGCGTCCGTGGTGCGCCGCACGTCGAATTCCATCCGCGCGTGCCGCTCCGCCTGCTCCCCGAGTGCGGCGAGCAGCCGCGGCTCGGCGAGCAGCCCGCCCAGGGCCTTGGCCAGCGCCGTCGGGTCCTCCGGTTCCACCAGGCACAGCCGTCCCTGGCCGGGCGGGAGGCTCTCCCTGGCACCGCTGACGTCGGAGACCAGGACCGGGCGGCCACAGGCCATGGCTTCGAGCGGGGCGAGCGCCATGCCTTCCCACCGCGACGGCAGTACAACGAGATCGGCGGCCCGAAGCCACGGCCGGATGTCGAAGGCGGCCCCCGCGAAGTGGACCGAGGGCGGTGCCCCGCGGCACAGCCGTTCCATGTCCGGGCCGTCCCCGACGAGCACGAGGCGGGCCCCGGGAACGGCTCCGAGCAGCTCCGGCCAGGCACGCAGCAGGACGTCCTGCCCCTTCTGCTGGCAGAGCCGGCCGACGCAGACGGCGAGCGGCCCGTCGCCCTGGAAGGCGGTGGGCAGCGGGAGTTCGGCGCGCGCCCGGGCCTTGTCCTGGACGGGGTCCGGGCCGCCGGGGCGGAAGTGGGCGAGGTCGACGCCGTTGCGGATCACCGACCAGTGGGCGGCGATCCCCTCGGACTCGCCGGTGCGGCGTTCGGCCTCGCTGACGCAGAGCACCCGGTCGGCCCAACGGGCCCCGAAGCGTTCCCAGCGCAGCGCGAGCGCGGCGGTGGCCCCGCCCACGGCGTCGAAGGACCAGGCGTGCGGCTGGAAGACGGTCGGGACGGCCCCGCGCACGGCGAGCCGCCCGGCGAGTCCGGCCTTGGCGCTGTGGGCGTGCAGGAGGTCGGGCCGGACGCGTCCGATCAGGCGGCGCGCGCCGAGCACTTCGGCGGCCAGGCCCGGCCCGGGAGCACGCCCGGCACGCCAGGTGAGCACCTCGGCCCCGGCCTCGCGGGCGGCGTCCGCGAGCTGTCCGCCGCGCGGGCAGCCGACGTAGGTCCGCAGGCCGGCCGCGGACTGGGCGCGGACGAGGTCGACGACGACGCGGGCGACCCCGCCCTCGACCGGCTGGACGAGGTGGAGGACGACCGGAGGCCGGTCAGGAGAGGGGGAAGGAGAAGGAGAGGGTGAAGAAGGCTGCGTCGGCACGTGGAGTGGTCTCCTGCGTTCAGCGGCGCGCGTCTGTCTGAACGAAGAGCACACCGAGGAAATGACCCTGCTTTTCGCCCGTGAACCCGAAGGTCAGGCTGCGGGCGCCACCGGACAGGGCGGGGCTCAGATCGAACACGTCCGCGTCATATCCGAGGTTATTCATATGTTCGGGCTGTCGCACGAACGAGTGATCTCCGAATTCCGTGATCGTGGAATTCATAACATCATTAAAAGGATTTTCTCCGTCACTGAGACTGATCCGGCGCCCACTGTCGGCAGTCACCGTGAGTGAATCACCGAGCGTTCCGCGGTCCCCGTCGTACGCGACCACGCCGACCCGCCCCTGCGCGCCGGGCGCTGCGTCCAGACCGGTGAGGTCCACCGTCCCGTCACCGGCCCCCGCGGCCAGCCCTTCGAAGCCGTCCCAGATCGAGACCCTGCGCACCGGCTCCTGCGGGTGCTCGTAGGCCACCACCAGCGTCCAGCCGCCCCAGGCACCCATGTCCGAGTGCCCCATGGCGATGTTCAGCTGGGCCACCGTCCACATCCCGGCACCGCCCTTGCGGACCAGCGGGGTCACGTCGGCGGATGCCTGGTAGGCATCGCCGGCCGCGTCGCTGCGGTGCCCGATCACCGTGTCGGCCAGCACTTCCTTGTACGCGCCGCCCGGCTCGGCAACGAGCACCCGGCCGTTGTCCTCCGGCGGCTTCTGCTCGCCGACCCGCAGGTTCCCGCCCCAGTACAGCCGGGCGTACGAGACCTTCGCGCCCGCCGGGACCTTGAGCTCGGCCCGGGTGGAGTTGTAGGTGTCCGGGTCCTTGTCGACCTCGTCGTAGAACATCTCGTAGTCGCCGTTGGTCCCGGCCGCGCCCTTGTTGACCGCGGCACACGGCTCGGCCTGCTCGGACTCCTCCTTGCGGCATCCGATGGACGAGTTCGAGGCCCGGACCAGGCCGCCGTGCTGCACGGCTTGGTAACGCTGAGCGAAAGGCACCCGAGGTGCTTCCTTGACCAGCGGACTCCGCGCACCCGGCGGGGCGGCGGCCCCGGCAGCCGTACCGGCAAAGGGCACGTTCACCGAAAGTGTGAGGCAGGACAGCAGACCGAGCGTGCCGAGGATTCTGCGGGAGGAACCCATGACCCTGTCTCCATTTTCGATCAAGGGGACAAAACAGGAGTGAACTTTGTCAGAAATCAGGAGGGAAATCACGCCGGACTCGCTCATACGGCCTTTTGGGCGATAGCACGCACCCTGGAGACGGGCGCGTCGTTATGGGTTGCACCATTGTTCGACCCGAAAGGAAAAACGGAGATGAAGAAGAGGCTGATGCGCGGCACCACCCTGGCGGTCGCGAGCGCGGCGCTGCTGATGGGCGGCGCGGGCCTCGCCTCCGCGCACGGCGGCGACGGCGCGACGGCGAACGGCTTCACCGGCGAGTCCCCCGGCGTCCTGAGCGGCAACCTGCTCCAGGTCCCGGTCGACGTCCCGGTGAACGTGTGCGGCAACACCGTGAACGTGATCGCCCTGCTGAACCCCGCGTTCGGCACCACCTGCGTCAACGCCTGACGTCAACCGTGCGGTCCGAAACTTCGGCATCCGAGTGAAGACACGCAACCCAAACCGCGGTAGCGCCGTTGATCCGAGTGCTTGAGTACCGGGCAATCCTGCAAAAAAGGGACCATCATGATCAAGAAGTTTGCGGCCGGCGCAGCGGTTGCCGCCTCGTTCGTCGGTCTGGGTGCCGCCATGGCCCCGCAGGCCATGGCCATCGGCAATGACCACGGCATCAACACCGTGAACGGCAACGGGGCCTCGCAGATCTACGGCAACCAGGCCACGTACGGCAACATGAGCCCGCAGATGGCCCTCATCCAGGGCTCGTTCAACAAGCCCTGCATCGCTCTGCCCGCCAAGGCCAACGTCCAGTCCGTCCTGGCTCTGGTCAACGTCGGCGTCCAGGACATCCCCGTCCTGTCCAGCCCGCAGAACCAGCAGTGCACCGAGAACTCCACCCAGGCCAAGGGCGACGAGGCTCTCTCGCACATCCTCAGCAACATCCCGGTCCTGTCCGGCAACGCCTCCGCCGGCAGCTGACCAGCGCCGCGCCAGTCGACACAGCACCGCACCAGTGGGGCCGTCGCACCTTCGGGTCGCGGCGGCCCCGCCGCATGTCGGGACCCGAATAGGGACCATGAAGCAAACCGAACAATCCGGCCACAATTCAGGACGCACGGGCATCTGAGTGAATTGGCCGGAAGCGCGCGAAAATCCCCGGTTTCTTTTCCCGGACCCACTCGTTGTTATTTCTGCAGCGGATAGACCTCTGCGGGAAGGAAACGAAAACAAATGACGTACAAGAAGGCAGTGGTGCTGGCCGCCGGCATTCTGATGGCAGCCGGTGCCGCCTCCCCCGCCATGGCCGACGCGGCGGCGGACGGCAAGGCCGTCGGCTCCCCGGGCGTCCTGTCCGGCAACGTGCTCCAGGTCCCGGTGCACGTCCCGGTCAACGTCTGCGGCAACACCGTCAACGTGATCGCGCTGCTGAACCCCTCGTTCGGCAACACCTGCGTCAACGCCTGACGAAGCGCCTGTGCCCGCAAGGGCAGACCTCCTCGGGGTGGCCTCGGAGTGCACGGCGGTGCACTCCGAGGCCACCTTCGATTCACCACCGGCCGCAGGGCCGGTAGACAGGGAAGGACCCATGCGACAGGTACTGAGCCGACAGGTACTGGGCAAGGGGGTGCTCACCGCGGCCGCCGCGTCCAGTCTGCTGTCGATCGCGACCGGCGCGGCCTACGCACAACCCGGGGCGATGGCCGAGGCCTCCCATTCGCCGGGCGTGCTGGCCGGCAACAGCGTCTCGGTACCGATCACCTTCTCGCCGAACGTGTGCGGCAACACCGTGGACGCCGGAGCGGGCCTCAACCCCGCCATGGGCAACAACTGCGCCACCACGACCGGCTCCGACGGCGGACACGACTACGAGCGCTACCTCAGCCCGCAGCAGGCGGAGCAGGTCCGCCGGTACGTCGACCAGCACGACCGGGACGACCGGCGCGAGGACCGCGAGGACCGGCACGAGCAGGGCGGCTACGGCGACCGCGGACCCGAGCAGCAGGGCGGCCACGGAGACGACGGACCCGGGCAGCAGGGCGGCCACGAGGACCACGGACCCGGGCAGCAGGGCGGCTACGGGGAGTCCGGCGGCCCCGGCGAGGAGGAGTGCGACGACCACCCCGCCCCGGAGAAGCCCGAGCCGCGGCCGCAGCACCCGCCGGAGCAGCACGCCGAGCACCCCCCGGCCCCGCAGCACGCGCCCCCCGCGCCGAAGCCGCTGCCCACGCCTGCTCCCGAGGCGGAGCACCCGGCGCCCGCACCGGCTCCCGCGCCCGCTCCCGTAGTGCAGGCACCCGCGCCGCAGCCCGAGCCCGTACCGGCGCCGGCACCGGCTCCCGCACCGGTCGAGGAGGCCCCGCAGCCGCTTCCGGCGCCGGCCCCCGGGCCCGCTCCCGTAGTGGAGGAGGCTCCGCACACGCTCCCCGCTCCGGCGCCCGTCGTGCAGGAAGCCCCCGCGCCGATGCCCCCGCACGGCAGCCAGGTCGTGGAGCACCCGGCGCCGGTAGTGCCCCCGGCCGACCAGCCGCCGGCGGCCCCCGCCGGTGACCTGCCCGTCCCGCTCCCCCCGGCACCGCTGCCCGCCCCGGCACCCGCCCCGGCCCCGGTTCCCGCGCCGGCTCCGGCACCCGCGCCCGAGGCCGTTCCCGTCGCGGCGGTCCCCGCGGGCCCCGCGCGGCAGGAGCTGGCCGCGACCGGTGCCGGCCAGCCCGGCGCCGCGGCAGCGCTGGCCTCGGCCCTGATCCTGGGCGGCGCGATTCTGTACCGCAGGTCCCGTAACGCCGCCTGACGGCAATAACGGTAATCGGAAGAAATATCGGCCGGAGAGTCCCTTGTCGGATTCTCCGGCCGTTGCCGTGTTCGGTTCCGCGTTTCCGCGGCGCCGGGGAATCGTTAACCAGGTCGAAAGTGGCGCGACGGTCGCCACTGGGCACCCCTAGAAAAGGATTTTGATAATGAAGCTCTCGAAGGTCGCCGCAGTCGTCGCCGGCTCCGTCGCCGCCCTCGGCGCCGCCTCCCCCGCCTTCGCCGCCACCGAGGCGCCGGCCGTCCCCATGAGCCTGACGAGCGGGCTGACGGCAGTCACCGACTCGGTGAACCCGGTATCGGCGGCGCTGCCCCAGACCGTGGGCAACGGACTGGCCGAGCAGGGCGAGAGCGTCCAGAAGGTCGTGACCACCGTCCAGAAGGTCAACGAGGTCAAGAACGATGCTCCGGCCGAGGTCATGCACCTCGCCAACGGGGCTACCCAGGCCTCCCCGCTGCTCGGCGGAGTGAAGCTCAACGGCGGCGGCCCCAAGCACTGACGGGCCCGGCCCGTTCTCCCGCCGACATGACTGTGGGCGCCCCCGGCCTCGCCGGTGGCGCCCACAGTCACGTGTTGTGTCGAACGTCAGTCGTTGACGCAGACGTTGCCGAACGCCGGGTTCAGCGCGCCGATCACGTTCACGGAGTTGCCGCAGACGTTGACCGGGACGTGGACCGGGACCTGTCCCAGGTTGCCCGAGAGGACACCGGGGGAACCCACGGCCGCGCCCTCAGCCTTGGAGTCGGCCATTGCGGAGCCGGCGGCACCGGCCGCAGCGAGACCAGCGGTGGCCAGGACCAGGGCGGCCTTCTTGGCAGTGTTCATGGGAAGTGCACCTTCTCTTCGATGTTCTGCCCCGATTCCGGGGCTCACATCGAGCGAAACGGTCCACCATCCCAGACGACACGGTTCCGCACGCGATCAGACCTGTTCAGCCCAATAGTCGTAACCGCGTGCGGGTCCGTGTACGGATCCGGGTCTCGTCCCGGCCCCGTCCCCGGTTCCTAGGGAAGGAACTGGGCGAACGACGGGATCTGCGGGACGAGGCCCGTCGGCGTCCCGGGCACCGCCGGCGCGGCGGGCACCGAACTCGCGGGCGGAGCCGCGGGATCGGAGACCGGGACCGCCGGGATGTCGGGGATCGGGACGTCGGGGATCGGGATGTCGGGGATCTCCGGAATTGCAGGGAGCTGCAGGTCGGGGAGCCCCGGGATCGCAGGGATCTCAGGCAGGGCCGGGAGCGCGGGGATCTGCGGCAGGGCCGGGAGCGCGGGCAGTTTGATCTCGGGGATCTTGATCCCCGGCAGCAGGGTGCCCAGGCTCTTGGTCAGGTCCGCCAGGATCTTGGAGACCGCGGCGAGGGCGTCTTCGACGGGACCCGCCGCCGCCACCCTCTCGTTGATCTCCTCCTGGGCTGCCGCCACCCGGTTCGCGGCGGCACCGGCACCTTCTGCGGCGCCCGCGGGAGCTGCCGCGCCGGTGAGTATGACGACCGCCAGGGCCGACGGGACGAGGACGCGGATGCGGGAGGCCTTGGTGCGGTGCATGGGTGTTCCTTCTGGTGGTCGCTCAGAAGCGGACCCGAGCGATCCGCTTCCTTACCCACCGTGCGAAGGGGTTCCACGGAGCGCAACAGGAGCGCCGGGTCCCGTACGCCCCTGCGGGGTGCGTACGGGCTTCGCGCACGCGTCCGGGGGCGGCTCACCCCACCCGGGGAAAACCTGCACGCAGACAGGCCGTTTGAGTGAAGCAGCAGAACCAACCCTCCCGCGGGGCAGTTGATCAGGGCGCTCCACTAGCGGGCACTCGTGCGACAAAAGGATCAAGATGCTCAAGAAGATCATGACTGCTGCCGCGGTCACCGCCGCCGCCGTCGGCGCGGGCGCTGCTGCTGCCGCCCCCGCCATGGCGATCGGCAACGACAACGGGATCAACACCGTCAACGGGAACGGTGCCGTGCAGGCGTACGGCAACCAGAAGACCCACGGTGACATGAGCCCGCAGCTCGGCGTCGTCCAGGGCACCCTGAACAAGCCCTGCATCGGTCTGCCGGCCAAGGTCAACGCCCAGTCGCTGGTCGCGCTGCTCAACATCGGTGTCCAGGACATCAACGTCCTGTCCAACCCGCAGAACCAGCAGTGCACCGAGAACTCCACCCAGGCGAAGGGCGACGAGCCGCTCTCGCACATCCTGGACAACATCCCGGTCCTCTCGGGCAACCTCTCCGCCAACAGCTGATCTCCGCTCCCGATCTACGGTCCGGGCATTCGGCGCCCGTGGAGCGACGCGTTCGAAGTTGCGGTGTGAAGTCGTGAAGTGACGAGGGCCCCGGCAGCGTCCAGCTGCCGGGGCCCTCGCATGTCGTCCGGCGGCCTCAGCCGGTCCAGAAGTCCCACCACCGGGTCAGGATGAGCATCCCGATCACGCCGGTGTGCAGGACGGGCGGGGCCCAGCCGAATTCGGCGAAGAAGTTCCGTACGGGCGCGGGCGCGGGGAGGATCCCCGTCCGGACGGTGTGCGCGGTGACCGCCCAGAACATCACCAGGGTGGCCGCCCAGGTCAGGCAGCACCACAGGCAGAGCGCGTTGATCTCGTAGAGCGACTGGACCATGAGCCAGGAGCAGAATCCGACGCCGAAGAGCATTCCGGCGTCGAGACCGAGCCAGAACCAGCCGCGGTGGCGGGCCCCGGCCAGCAGGCCGGCGCCGACGCACACGACCGCCCCGTAGGCGACCAGTCCCAGCATCGGGTTCGGGAAGCCGAAGGCCGCCGCCTGCTCGCTCTTCATCACGCTGCCGCAGGAGACCACCGGATTGAGACTGCACGCGGGCTTGAAGTCCGGGTTCTCCAGCAGCAGGAACTTGTCCAGGGTGATGATCCAGGCGGCCAGCACTCCGGCGGCCCCGGTGATCAGCAGTACCCAGGCCAGCGCGCGGGAAGCTGCGATCGGTTCTGCGTCCTTGCGGTTCTGGGGGCGGCCCTGCTGGCGGGGGACGCCCACGGTATTTGTTGCCATACGGTCATGCTCCCGCCCTTGTGCCCGGTATCCGGCCCAACCATGCTCATCGACATGGAGGTTGACCTGAAGGGGTGGCTGGAACCCCTGACGCTTCCCGGACGTTTTACCGAACCCCGGACGTGATGTCAGACCCAGGGGCTACGTTGAGCTTCCGCGAAGTGACGAGCTGCGACGGCCTGGAGACCCACCTTGAGCGATCCGCACGAGACAACCGAGGCGCACCTCGAGCGACTCCTGGGCCGCGCCCTCAACTCCTTCGACCTGCCTGACGAATTGGTCGAGCGGCTGGGCACCGCGCTCGCCCACAGGTCCTCGCTCCACACCACCCGGCGCAGCCCGGCGGCGGGACCGTGGCGGGAGATACACCGGCACGCCTACCTGCTGTCCGACGGCGACTCCGTGGTCCTGTGGGAGCTGGCGCACCGTCAGGACTCCGACCTCTCGATACGGTACGAGGTCTTCGCGAGCAAGGCGGAGACCTGCCTCGCGGCGGCCCGGCTCTTCGGCGAGGTCCCCTCGCAGGTGGCGCGGGAGCTCGTGGAGGTGACGGTCGAGGAGGAGCCGGAGAGCGACATCGCCGTGCTGAGCTCGCTGTTCACCAATCCGACCCCGGCCCAGCGGCACCGCGAGTACGCGGTGGAGGAGTCCGCGGACCACGCCCGCCGGGTGCTGCGCCGTGCGGAGAACCCGGACCGGCCGGGCGAGCGGGTGGCCCTGCTCCTGCGCTCGGCCTACGCGCACCAGATCACTCAGGTGTTCGGCACCCGGCAGTGCCTGGCGGACGGGCGGGACGCCGGCTTCAGCCTGTACGAGCACTCCTTCGTCCTGCTGGACGGCAGCGAGTTCAGCCTGTGGGAGGTCGAGCACACGGTGACCCCGGACGGGCGGCACATGTGCGAGGTCTACGAGACCGAAACGGCCGCGCGCGGAGCCATGGAGCTCCGCGCGCGGGTGAGGTGACGGGGTCGGGGACGGCGGTCAGGCTGCGGTGGTGACCTGCGCCGGGTCCGGCAGGGGCGCCGCTTCGGCGGCCCCGGCCTGCTGCCGCGGGGACTCGTCCTGCTTGCGCATCCCCTTGAGGAGGACGACCAGGCCGGCGGTGGTGGCCGTACCGGCGGCGATGGCGATCAGGTAGAGCAGCGGGTTGCCGATCAGCGGGATCACGAAGATACCGCCGTGCGGGGCCCGCAGGGTGCACTCGAAGGCCATCGAGAGCGCTCCGGTGACCGCGCCGCCCACCATGGAGGCCGGGATCACGCGCAGCGGGTCGGCCGCGGCGAACGGGATGGCGCCCTCGCTGATGAAGGAGGCGCCGAGGAACCAGGCGGCCTTGCCGTTCTCGCGCTCGGTCTTGGAGAAGAGCCGGCCGCGGACCGTGGTGGCCAGCGCCATCGCCAGCGGCGGCACCATGCCGGCGGCCATCACGGCGGCCATGACCTTGAGGCTGCCCTCGTTGGGGGTGGCGAGGCCGCCGATGGCGAAGGCGTAGGCCACCTTGTTGAGCGGGCCGCCGAGGTCGAAGCACATCATCAGGCCGAGGATGACGCCGAGGATGATCGCGTTGGCTCCGGAGAGGCCCGACAGCCAGTCGGTGAGGGCCTGTTGGAGCGAGGCGACGGGCTTGCCGACGACCAGGAACATCAGGAACGCGGTGACGGCGGAGCCGATGAGCGGCAGGACCACCACCGGCATGATCCCGCGCAGGGCGGTGGGGATCTTCAGCCGCTGGACGGCGAGGACGGTGCCGCCCGCGATGAGGCCGGCGATCAGGCCGCCGAGGAAGCCGGCGTTGATGGTCAGGGCCACGGCGCCGCCGACGAAGCCGGGGACGAGACCGGGGCGGTCGGCCATGCCGTAGGCGATGTAGCCGGCGAGGACCGGGACGAGGAAGCCGAAGGCGAGGCCGCCGGTCTGGAAGAGGAGCGCGGCCCAGCTGGCGGCCTCGGTCCAGACGAAGTGGTCGGCGACCGAGGGCGCGGTGTTGATCTCGTATCCGCCGATGGCGAAGGCGAGGGCGATGAGGAGGCCGCCCGCGGCGACGAAGGGGACCATGTAACTGACGCCGGACATCAGCCAGGTGCGGAGCTTCGCGCCGTAGCCGTCCTGGGGCTCGCCGGCCTCTTCGACCGGGGTCGGGGTGGTGGAGATCTCGCCTCGGGCGGCCTTGTCGCGGGCCTCCTGGAGGAGTTCCGCGGGGCGGTTGATGCCCGCCTTGACGCCCACGTCGACGGTGGGCTTGCCGGCGAAGCGGGCCCTTTCCCTGACCGGGACGTCGTGGGCGAAGACGGCCGCGTCGGCGGCGGCGATGGTTTCGGGGGTGAGCTTGGTGAAGCCGGCGGAGCCCTGGGTTTCGACCGTGAGCTCTATGCCTTCGGCTTGGGCGGCCTGGGTGAGGGCCTCGGCGGCCATGTAGGTGTGGGCGATGCCCGTGGGGCAGGAGGTGACGGCCACCACTCGGAACGGCTGCCCTGCGGGGCTTTCCCCACCCCGCCCCTTCCCGAAACCGGGGGCTCCGCCCCCGGACCCCCGCTCCTCAAACGCCGGAGGGGCTGAATTGGGCGCTGGAGGGGCTGGATTGGTGGCCGGCGGGGCCGGGTTCTCGGATTCGCCCGCGACCAGGGCCGCGGCTTCCGCCGGGGTGGTCGCCGCGCGGAGGGCTGCGACGAAGTCGGGGCGCATCAGGCGGCGGGCCAGGGTGGAGAGGATCGACAGGTGGGCGTCGTCGGCGCCTGCGGGGGCGGCTATCAGGAAGATCAGGTCCGCCGGGCCGTCCGGGGCGCCGAAGTCGATGCCGGAGGTGGAGCGGCCGAAGGCCAGGGTGGGGGTCGTGACGTGGGCGGACCGGCAGTGGGGGATGCCTATGCCGCCTTCCAGGCCGGTCGGCATCTGGGCCTCGCGCGCCGCCACGTCGGCCAGGAAGCCGTCCAGGTCGGTGACCCGGCCCAGCGCCACCATCCGTTCGGCGAGGGCACGTGCCGCCCCCTCCTTGGACTCGGCGGACAGGTCGAGGTCGACCAGTTGAGGGGTGATCATCTCGCTCATCGCTCGTCGCTCATTTCGGACAGAGGGAGGTCCAGGGGCAGGTCCTGGGTGATGTGGACCGCGTCGGGGCGCAGGTCGGAAGGGGCCGGCATGGCGCTGCCCGGAAGCTGGACCGCGGCAGCGCCGTGGGCCAGGGCGGAGGCCAGGGCCGCAGGGCCCGTACCCCCCGCGATCAGGAAGCCGGCGAGGGACGCGTCACCCGCGCCGACGTTGCTGCGGACCGAGGAGACGGGCGCCGTGCCGTAGTAGGTGCCCTCCTCGGAGACCAGGAGCTGGCCGTCCGCGCCGAGGGAGGCCAGGACCGCGCCCGCGCCCAGCGAGCGCAGCTCCTCCGCGGCCTTGAGCACGTCGCCGAGGGTGGCCAGGGGCCGTCCGACCGCCGCCGCGAGCTCCGAGGCGTTGGGCTTGATCACGTCCGGGCGGGCCGGCAGCGCCGCGAGCAGTGCCGGGCCCGAGGTGTCCAGCGCGATGCGGGCGCCCGCGGCGTGGGCCCGGGTCACGATGTCGGCGTACCACTCGGGGCTCAGGCCGCGCGGGAGGCTGCCGCAGCAGGCGATCCAGGCGGCGCCGCCCGAGCAGGTGCGGACCGTTTCCAGGAGGAGCGCCGATTCCTCGGGGGTCAGCGCCGGGCCGGCGGCGTTGATCTTGGTGAGCGTGCCGTCCGGTTCGGCGAGGGAGATGTTGGAGCGGGTCTGTCCGGCGATGGAGACCGCCGTGACGTCCACGCCCTGGGCGCCGAGGAGTTCGGCGATCATCGTGCCCGGTGCGCCGCCGAGCGGCAGGACCGCCGTCGTACGGACGCCCGCGGCGGCCACCGCGCGGGAGACGTTCACGCCCTTGCCCCCGGGGTCGACCCGGTCGGTGGTGGCGCGCAGTACCTCACCGCGGTCCAGCGAGGGGACTTCGTAGGTCCGGTCGAGGGAGGGATTGGGGGTGACGGTGAGGATCATACGAGCACAACTTCCGTACCGGCGGCCTCGATCGCCGCCTTGTGGGCGGGGCTGAGCCCCTGGTCCGTGATGAGGAGGTCGACGTCGGCGAAGGTGCCGAAGCACGCGAAGTGCTCCTGGCCCGCCTTCGCGGAGTCGGCGAGGAGGACGACGCGGCGGGCTGCCGCCATCGCGGCCCGCTTGACGGCGGCCTCGGCGAGATCGGGGGTGGTCAGGCCACCCTCGGGCGTGAAGCCGTTCGTCGCGAGGAAGAGGACGTCCGCGCGGATCTCGGCGTATGCCCGCAGGGCCCACGCGTCGACCGCGGCGCGGGTGCGGTGGCGGACCCGGCCTCCGACGAGGTGGAGGTCGATGCCGGTGTGGTCGGCGAGCCGGGCGGCGACGGGCAGCGCGTGGGTGACCACGGTGAGCGCGGTGTCGACGGGAATGGCCGCCGCGAGGCGGGCCACCGTACTGCCCGCGTCGAGCACGATGCTGCCGCCGTCGGGGAGTTCAGCGAGGGCGGCGGCCGCGATGCGGTCCTTCTCGTCGGCCGCGGTGGCCTCGCGCTCGGTGAGGTCCGGCTCGAAGTCGAGGCGGCCGGCCGGTATGGCACCGCCGTGCACCCGGCGCACGAGCCCGGCCCGGTCCAGGGCCTTGAGGTCGCGGCGCACGGTCTCGGCCGTGACCTGGAACTGGTCGGCCAGGGACAGGACATCGACCCGGCCCGCCTCGCGGGCGAGGCGGAGGATCTCCTGCTGGCGCTCCGGTGCGTACATGTGGTTTCAGATCCGTTCGATGCCCGACTCTGTGGGTTCTCTCGTAGAGTACGCCCGTTTGCGGCCGAAAACAAAACAAACGGGCATGTCCGCCAACAGAGGCGGACATGCCCGTGAGTGAGGTGCTCAGGCGCGCGGTGCTAGCCCACGTGCTCCGTGCCGCCCTCGCGCTCGGCCATGGGGACGGCCTTGCGCGGCAGCATGAACATCACGGAGAAGATCACGACCAGGACGGCCACGACCCACCACATGGCGTTGTGGAACGCGTCGACGTAGGGCGGCCCGAAGACCCGGTCGTCCTCGATGAAGCCGAAGTAGACGACGGAGGTCAGGCCGAGGCCCAGCGCGTTGCCCATCTGGCCGGTGGTGTTGATCAGCCCGGACGCCGAGCCGGCGTGCTCGCGCGGCACCTCGGAGAGCACGGTGTCGGTCAGCGGCGCGATGATCAGGCCCATGCCGATGCCCATGACGATCAGCGGGGCGGCCATCTGCCAGGAGGTGATGGTCATGCCGTAGCGGTCCGACTCCCAGATGTAGAGGAGCACGCCCGCGGCCATGACCAGCGCGCCGGCCTGGAGCACCTTGCGGCCGAAGCGCGGTACGAGCTTCTGTACGGACATGCCCGCGGCGGCCGAGACGGCGATCGAGAACGGGATGCCCGTGGAGCCGGCCTTCAGGGCGCTCCAGCCGAGGCCCATCTGCATGTAGAGCGTCCAGACCAGGAAGAAGATGCCGGTCGCGATGCCGAAGGTCAGCTGGACGGCGATGCCGCCCGCGAAGCTCTTGACCTTGAAGAGGGACAGCTCGACGAGCGGGGAGCCGTCCTTCTGGATCTTGTACTTCTCGTAGGCGATGAAGACGCCGAAGACCGCGGGCGAGGCGATCATGCAGACGAAGCCCCACACGGGCCAGTCGTTCTCGCGGCCGTGGGTGAGCGGGAAGATCAGCATGACCAGGGCGAGGGTGGCGAGCACCACGCCCACCAGGTCCAGGCGCAGCGCCTTGGGGGCCTTGGACTCGGAGATGAACTTGCGGCCCAGGATCACGCCGGCGATGCCGACGGGCAGGTTGATCAGGAAGATCGGGCGCCATTCGAGACCGGCGATGTTCCACTCGGTGAGCAGCGCGCCGAGCATCGGGCCCGAGACGGCACCGAGACCGATGATCGCGCCGAACAGGCCGAAGACCTTGCCGCGCTCGTGCGGCGGGAAGGTGACGTGGATGATCGCGAGCACCTGCGGGACCATCATGGCCGCCATGCCGCCCTGGAGGATGCGGGCGGCGACGAGCACGTCGGGGTTCGGGGCGAGGCCGCAGAGCAGCGAAGCCGCGGTGAAGCCGGATATGCCGATGAGGAACAGGCGCTTGCGGCCGTAGATGTCACCGAGACGGCCGCCGGTGATCAGGCCGGCGGCGAAGGCGAGTGCGTAGCCGGCGGTGATCCACTGGATGGCGCTCGTGGAGGCGCCGAGGTCCTCGCGCATCCGGGGTATCGCGATGTTGACGATCGTGACGTCGACCAGGTCCATGAAGGCGGCGGTCATCACGATGGCGAGCGCGATCCAGCGACGGCGGTCGGCGGGGACATCGGGGGCGGCGGACTCGCCGGGTGCGCCCGTGTCTCCGGCGTCGCCGGCCTTGCTGATCGAGGTGGTCTCTGCGGGAGGGTCGGTCCGCTCTTCTTGTACGGGCCCGTTCTTTCCTTCGGGCGATGACTGGGTCGTCTCGGTGCTCATGAAGAGAAACCTAGACGGCATGTAGGTCAGTTGGTGTCCTATTTGGCTGGCACCTTTGAACCATGACCGATACCCCGGCCCGCCTCCTCTCCCTCCTCTCCCTGCTCCAGACCCCGCGCGAGTGGCCCGGGAGCGAGCTGGCCGAGCGGCTGCGGGTGAGTGCCCGCACGATCCGGCGGGACATCGACCGCCTGCGGGAGCTGGGGTACCCGGTGGAGGCCACGCTGGGCGCGGAGGGCGGCTACCGGCTGGTGGCGGGAGCGGCGATGCCGCCGCTCGTCCTGGACGACGAGGAGGCCGTGGCGATCGCGGTGGGGCTGCGGGCGGGGGCCGGGCACGCGATCGAGGGCGTGGAGGAGGCCTCCGTACGGGCCCTCGCGAAGCTGGAGCAGGTCCTGCCGGGGCGGCTGCGGCGGCGGGTGGGCGCGCTGCAGTCGGCGACGGTCGCGGTGGCGCGGGGCGACGGGGCGCGCGTGGATCCGCGGACGCTGACGGCGATCGCCTCGGCGGTGGCGGGTCCGGAGCGGCTGCGGTTCGCGTACCTGGCCCGGGACGGGGCGGCCTCGCGGCGGCTGGTGGAGCCGTACCGGCTGGTCAGCACCGGGAGCCGGTGGTACCTCGTGGCCTACGACATGGAGCGCGGGGACTGGCGGACCTTCCGGGTGGACCGGGTGAGCGAGCCTTGCGCGACGGGGGTTCGGTTCGTGAAGCGGGAGCTGCCGATGGATGCGGTGGAGTTCGTGCGGAGGGGGCTGCGGGGTGGGGAGACCTACCTGGTGGATGTCACCTTCACGGTCACTGTCACGGGTGACGGTCGTGCGGATGCCCTGCCGGGGTGGTTGCGGGAGCGGGTGGTGGTGGAGCCGGGCTCCGGGGTGGTGGAGCCGGGTGGGGTTAGGGTGCGGTTCGAGTCCGCGGACTCGCCCGAGTGGCTGGTGGCGCGGTTGGCCTTGGTCGGCGTGCCGTTCAGCGTGCACGGGCCGGAGGCTCTGGTGGAGGCGGCTCGGGTGCTGGGTGCACGGTTGACGGAGGCTTCGGGGGCTTAGGCGGGGCCCTGCGGGGCTGTCCCCTACCCGCCCTTCCACCGTTCCCCGGGCTGTGCCCGGACCCCTTAAGAGACCCGGGGCTCCGCCCCGGACCCCGCTCCTCAAACGCCGGAGGGGCTGAGATGTACGCCGGGGGGGCTGAGATGTGCGGCGGAGGGGCTGAGATGTGCGCCGGAGGGGCTGTAGCAAGGCAAAGGGGAGCCCCCGGCGCCTGGGGGGGATAGGCGCCGGGGGCTCGTATGGGGGGCTTCTTTTCGGGGCCGGTCAGGCCACCGCGTCGAAGCCGGTGTCGCGGGCCATCTTCTTCAGTTCGAGCAGCGCGTGCTTCTCGATCTGGCGGATCCGCTCGCGGGTCAGGCCGTGCTGCTTGCCCACTTCCGTCAGCGTACGCTCTCGACCGTCGTCGATGCCGTAACGCATCTTGATGATCGACGCGGTTCGCTGGTCCAGCTTGCCCAGCAGGTCCTCCAGCTCCTCGCTGCGGAGGAGGGAGAGGACGGACTGCTCGGGGGAGATGGCCGAGGTGTCTTCCAGCAGGTCGCCGAACTGCGTGTCGCCGTCCTCGTCCACGCCCATGTTCAGGCTGACCGGGTCGCGCGCCCAGTCCAGGACGTCGCCGACGCGCTTCTCCGTGGTGTCCAGCTCGGCGGCGATCTCCGCGTGTTCCGGGTCGCGGCCGTTCTCGCGGTTGAACTCGCGCTGGACCCGGCGGATCCGGCCGAGCTCCTCCACCAGGTGGACGGGCAGGCGGATGGTGCGGGACTGGTCGGCGATGGAACGGGTGATGGCCTGGCGGATCCACCACGTGGCGTACGTGGAGAACTTGAAGCCCTTGGCGTAGTCGAACTTCTCCACGGCGCGGACCAGGCCGGCGTTGCCCTCCTGGATGAGGTCGAGGAGCGGCAGTCCGCTGCGCGGGTAGCGGCGGGCCACGGCGACGACCAGGCGGAGGTTGGAGCGGATGAAGACTTCCTTGGCGCGCTCGCCCTCGGCGGCCAGGAGTTCGAGCTCCTCCTGGGAGGGCTTCTTGCCCTTGCGCTCTATCGCGCCGTCGAGGATCTGCTGGGCGTACACACCCGCCTCGATGATCTGCGAGAGCTCGACTTCCTTGGCCGCGTCGAGCAGCGGCGTGCGTGCGATCTCGTCCAGGTACATGCCGACCAGGTCGCGGTCTGCGATCTCCCCGCCCACAGCGCGAGCGCTGCTCGTGGACTGACGACGGGCGACGGCGCGGGTTGCCATGCGTGCTCCCTTGCGATGAGTTCGGTCGCGGTGGTGCGGTGGTTCGGCTGCACTGGTGCGGCTGCCCGGACACTCTCCCGAGTGCCCGCTTCCGAAGGAAACAACGACTGGAATCGGGACAGAATTCCCACGTTGCTCCCTGTTTTTCGAGATCTTGCAGTATCCTGCCCCGCCATCCCCCGATCCGAGTGGATCAGCGATGCCGCCGGGCCTGAAGATCCGCAGGTCAGGGCAGGGATTGCGGCCGGTTCCGGGGGCCCCGCGGGCCACCCGAGGGGGGCGGCGATGAGACCACCGTCACACTTGACACGGCCGCCTTCGCCCCTGTCGCAGCGTCGCCCCCGGCTGCACTCCCACCCCAGGAGACGAGCCCCGGCGGCTTCTGGTTGCCTCGTCCGGCGATGACCTCCCCGTCCGAGTGAACGCAGGGCATATTCCTGCGGCATGGGCGGCTGCTCCCCGAGCATCGGAGAGTCGCTGTGCCGTCCGCCTTGCGACGCCCGATTCAGAGGAGGTGCTGCACATGACGGACCTTGACGATGTCCTGTGGCAGGCATGGAAGGCCATGGAACTCCCCGAGGGCTACCGCGCCGAGATCATCGAGGGGTTCATCGAGGTGTCACCCACGGGTCGCTACTCGCACGGCCAGATCGCCAACCGTCTTCGCCGCGCCTTGGACAAGTTCCTGGACCGGAGCGAGTTCGCGGCATTCCAGGCCATCCATGTCATTCAGGCACGGAAGGCCTGGATCCCCGATGTCCTGGTGGCACCCGAGGACGTGGAGGAACACAGCAGCGAGGACGGGAGCGGCATCAAGGCCTCCGCCGTCCAATTGATCGTCGAAGTCGTCTCCCCCGGCAGCGACAGCGTGACGCGTGACCGCACCCGATCCCGACCAGGCCATCTACGGCGACGAGCTCCGGGTGGGCTACGGCGCCACGGCCACCATCCCGAGCGGGCCCGTCAAGGGGTTCATCATCGGGGAGGACATCACCGGTCCGGTCCGGGGCGGCGGGTAGCGACCTGCGGGCAGGCGTGGCAGGCCGGGGGGCCCGACTGGGTCCACCACTTGCAGGCCGGGCGGAGGTGGCAGGGCGGGAGGGGGGCCGGGGGGCTCGCGGTCGCCGTCAGGCGGGTGGCCAGGGTGCAGGTGTCGGCCTCGCGGTTGAGGCAGTGCGGGACGCAGTGGGAGGCCAGGCGGAGCAGGCGGCGCGGTTCCACCCCGTCGGCGAGCCCGGCCAGGGTTTCGGCCGCCGGGCGGGGTGCGGGGAGGTAGACCGGCGGGCCGTCGAGGCCGTCGCGGACCGCGAGGACCAGCGACTCCGGCGCGTACGCCGAGCCGCTGGGGCACCAGAGCTGCTCGCGGTCAGCCAAATTGCAGGGACCGCTTCGAGAGGCCCATCCAGAAGCCCGAGACCGGGGTGGAGGCGGTGGCGAGGTCCGCCTCGGCGGCGCCCAGGGTGACGAACAGCGGGGCGAAGTGTTCCGTACGGGGGTGGGCCAGGCGGCCGGCCGGGGACTTGGCTTCGAAGTCGAGCAGGGCGTCGATGTCGGAGGCGGCCAGCGCCTCGTGGCCCCAGGCGTCGAACTCGGCGGACCACGACGGGACGCCGGGGCCGGTGTGGCGCAGGGCGGCCAGGTTGTGGGTGAAGAAGCCGCTGCCGACGATGAGGACGCCCTCGTCGCGCAGGGGGGCCAGCTTGCGGCCGATCTCCATCAGGCGGCGCGGGTCGAGGGTCGGCATGGATATCTGGAGCACCGGTATGTCGGCCTCCGGGAACATCTCCACCAGCGGGACGTACGCGCCGTGGTCCAGGCCGCGGTCGGGGATGTCCTGGACGGGGGTGCCCGGTGCCTTGAGGAGTTTGCGGACCGACGCGGCCAGCTCGGGGGCGCCCGGGGCGTCGTAGCGGACCTGGTAGTAGTGCTCGGGGAAGCCCCAGAAGTCGTAGACCAGCGGGACCTGCTCGGTGGCCCCGAGGGCGAGCGGGGCCTCTTCCCAGTGGGCGGAGACCATCAGGATCGCGCGGGGGCGGGGCAGGTCCGCGGACCAGGCGGCCAGTTCGCCGGGCCAGACCGGGTCGTCCGCGAGGGGCGGGGCTCCGTGGCTCAGGTAGAGCGCCGGCATCCGGGTCCGGTGGGTGGTCAGGGCTTCGGGCGTCGGCATCAGGGGCTCCAGGAATCGTCACGGCGGGCCGCCACACACAGACTAACCCCGCGTCGTTCAAATTTGAACAACGCGGGGTCATCAGTCATTCCCTTACCGCGGAGCGGGGGCCGCCCGCTCGTGGACCCGGGGTCAGTGGGCGATCACCGGGATCTTCATGTCGGCGTCCTCGCCCTCGGCGACCGGGTCGCCCGCACCCGGCTTGCCCGTGGTGATGAGGGTCAGGGCGATGAGCGAGCTGGCGACCAGGATGCCGACCGCCCACCAGATCGCGGAGGAGTAGCCCTCCACCATGGCCTGGGCCTGGATCAGCTTCGCCGCCGGGCCGCCCGCCGCGGCCTCGGCCGCGTGGTCGGTCAGGTACGCGGTCGTCGCGGAGGCGGCGATCGTGTTCAGCAGGGCGGTGCCGATCGCGCCGCCCACCTGCTGCGAGGTGTTGACCATCGCGGAGGCGACACCGGCGTCGGCCGGGTTCACCCCGTACGTGGCCAGGGACATGGCGGGCATGAACGCCGTACCCATGCCGAGGCCCAGCAGCAGCTGCGCCGGCAGGATCAGCGCCGGGTAGGAGGAGCCGACCTCCAGCTGCGTCAGCAGCAGCATGCCGCTGGCGGCGACCATGAAGCCGGGGCCCATCAGCAGGCGCGGCGGGACCCGCGTCATGAGGCGGGCGCCGATCTGCGTGGAACCGGTGATCATGCCCACGATCATCGGGAGGAAGGCGAAGCCGGTCGTGACGGGCGAGAAGCCCTTGACGACCTGCAGGTAGTAGGTGAGGAAGAGGAACAGGCCGAACATCGAGATGACGGCGAGGCCCAGCGAGAGGTAGACGCCGCCGCGGTTGCGCTCCAGCAGGACGCGCAGCGGGAGCAGCGGGTGGGCCGTACGGGACTCGACGTAGACGAAGGCGGCGAGCAGCACGGCGGAGGCGATGAACATGCCCACGGTGAGGCCGTCGGCCCAGCCGGCCGACTCGGCGCGGGTGAATCCGTAGACGAGGGCGACGAGACCGGTCGTGGACAGCACCACGCCGGGGATGTCGAGCGGCGCGCGGTTACGGCCGCCGGCCGGCTCGCGGATGATCATCCAGGCGCCGACGGCGGCGACGATCGCGAACGGGATGTTGACGAAGAAGGTCCAGCGCCAGTTCAGGTACTCGGTGAGGACGCCGCCGAGGATCAGGCCCACGGCGCCACCGCCACCGGCGATCGCTCCGTAGATGCCGAAGGCCTTGGCGCGCTCCTTGGCGTCGGTGAACATGACGGCCAGCAGCGAGAGCGCGGCGGGCGCGAGCAGTGCGCCGAAGGCGCCCTGGAGCGCGCGGGCGCCCAGCATCATGGCCTCACCCTGTGCGGCGCCGCCCAGCGCGGAGGCCAGGGCGAAGCCGATGAGGCCGACGATGAAGGCGTTCTTGCGGCCCCACTTGTCGGCGATGCGGCCGCCGAAGAGGAGCAGTCCGCCGAAGGCCAGCGCGTACGCGGTGATGACCCACTGGCGGTTGCCGTCCGAGATGCCGAGGTCGGTCTGGGCGGACGGGAGGGCGATGTTCACGATGGTCGCGTCGAGGACGACCATCAGCTGCGCCAGCGCGATGAAGACCAGGGCCTTCCAGCGACTGGGGTCGGCGCCGGTCAGCTGCGGGTTCGCGGCTGTTTTTGACATGGGGGTACCCACTTCGTGGTGCGAGATGACTGAAAAGTGATGATTAGGGCGGTGTTGCGACGCTAAAGGGCGCGACCCGGGGGCGTCACATGGTTTTCCGCCTCAGGTCCGCCAGCGTGGTCGCCGAGCCGGGCAGTTCGGAGCGCGCCGGCGCCCTCAACCCGTCGAGGAACAGCTGCAGATGACGGTGGACGAACACGTTCGCGTCGAAGCAGCCGGTGCCCGGGAGGGGGCGGCTGAGCTGGGACAGCGCGATCATCAGGTCGCCGACGCCGATGTCCGCGCGCACCAGCCCCGAGGTGCGGCCGGCGGCCAGCAGGGCCTCGATCGTCTCTTCCAAGGCCTCGCGGGAGGCGACCAGTTCGGGGTGGTCGTGGTCGAAGTCGCTGGAGAGCACGGGGCACAGGGCGCCGATCCGCTCGTCCGCCGCCGCGTGCGTGAACCGGCACAGGGCGGCGAAGGCGTCCGGCTCCTCGGCGAGCGAGTCGACGGCCAGAGCGGTCACCCGGTCCAGGCCGAAGAGCACGACGTGGTGGATCAGGGCCGGGCGGTCGGGGAAGTGCCGGTAGAGCGTGGCGTTGCCCACGCCGGCCCGGCGGGCGATCTCGTCGAGGGGGGCGGCGGGGCCGAACTCCACGAGCACGTCGCGGGCGGCGGCCAGGATGCGCTCCCGGTTGCGGACGGCGTCGGCGCGCGGGCGCGGGACCGCGTCCGTGCCGGTACGGGCACGCTTGCCCACCGCCTTGACCGCCGCCTTCACCTTGCCCGCAGCCGCTCCCACGGCCGCGCACGCGCCCCCACCCCCACCCGCACCCGCACCCGCGACACCCGGGGCCGGAGCCGTGAGGTCGAGGTCGGCCTCCGGGCCCGGCACGGGCAGGGCCGCCGGATCGGTGGTGGCGGGGCTCTTCATGGACGACTCCCTGACAGGGTCACGCGTACTTCGGGACGGGTTGCTCGCTCCTCGAAACGGGGAGCGGCTCCCCGGTTCGCGGGGACTCTGGTTCAAACGGGGAGAGGGTCCCCGCTTATTTCACTCTCCCGTGTGACCTGGGTCACACCTTCCCGGGCCTTTTGATCTCGTTTGGCCTCTCCCGGCGCGCGAGCCCGCTCCGGCCGTCGGAGGGTGAGCCCACAGAGCGCAGTCCGGACCCGGCCGGCTGCCGCGGACCCGAAGGCCGATCTCCATGTCGCAGACGCGCCACCGGATACGCAAGCCAAGCCGCACCAGCGTCTTCATCGGCATCACCGCGCTGGCACTCGGCATCACGGCGACGGCGAGCGCAGGCATATCCAGCCGCAGCCATTCGGCGGCCGGGCCGGTGGGCGCCACCAGCGCCGAGGCACTGCTCGCGCCCTGCCGGATCTCCGGCGCGATGGGCGTGCAGATGTCCGAGGGACTGCCGACCGCGCCGGGGTACTCGCGCTCGACCGGCGAGGTCCGGGCGCTGAACCTGATGATCGACTTCCCCGACGCCAAGGGCGAGGGCACGGCGGCCGACCGGCTCGCGGAGTTCTTCCCGCAGACGTCCGACTGGTTCCGCACCAGCTCCTACGGGCGGCTGACCTACCGGGCCGAGGCGCCGATAAAGAACTGGCTGCGGATGCCGATGCCGTTCGCGGCGTACGGGATCGAGCGGGGTTCCGCGTACGAGCCCGGCTACCGCCAGCTCGTCGAGCACATCATCAAGACCTCCGACGCAGAGGTCGATTTCTCCCGGTACGACCTGATAAACATCCTCGTCACCCCGAACGCCGGCCCTTCCGCCCTCGACACCGTCCTCTCCGTCACCTTCTCCGGCAACGCCGAGGCCCCGATGGCGGACGGCGTCCCGCTCGCCAACACGTCCTTCGTCTACAGCCGCCAGGACGACGGCTCCGGCACCTACCGGGAGACCGGCTACCGCGTGCTCCCCCACGAGAACGGGCACGTCTTCGGCCTGCCCGACCTCTACACCGCCGACGGCGGCGGCACGGTGGGGCACTGGGACATCATGAGCGAGGACTGGGGCGCCAACAACGACCTGCTGGGCTGGCACAAGTGGAAGCTGGGCTGGCTCGACAGCAACCAGATCAGCTGCGCCGGGAAGTCCGGGGTCAGCGACCACGTGCTGAGCCCGCTGGCCGTGGAGGGCGGCACCAAGCTGGCCTTCATCCCCGTCTCGGAGAGCGCCGGGTACGCCGTGGAGGTGCGCACCCGCGCCGGGAACGACGAGGCCGTCTGCAAGCCCGGCGTGCTCATCTACAAGGTGGACTCCGAGGTGGACACCGGCCGCGGGCCCGTCACCGTCTCCGACAGCTCCGGCGCGAGCGGGGGCTGCACCCGGCGCTCCAACGTGCACGCGGAGCTCTCGGACGCGCCGTTCCGCCCGGGCGAGACCTTCACCGACGAGAAGTCGGGCATCAGCGTCTCGGTCGTGGGCGAACTGCGCAACGGCAGCTACCAGGTCCGGGTCACCCGGCCTTGACCGGCGTGCACCGCAGCCGGCCGGCAGGGACGAGCAGCCGCTCCAAGTGCTGACGCTCGGCCCGCCGGATTGCGACCTATGGCCCCCCACCGGGCCGTGTCCGTGCCCGCATGGTGGGAAAGCCAGCCGTGCAACGACGTAGTAAGACGGAGTGAGGAGACGCGTGAAGGCCTTCGCGCTGCGCCGTGCCGGCGAGCCGCCCGCCGTGCTGGACCGGCCCGTCCCCGAACCAGGGCCGGGCGAGGTCCTCGTACGCACCACGGCCGCGCTCATCTGCGCCTGGGACGGGCACATCGCCAACGCGGCGCCCGGCGGGCTCGGCCACGAGGCCGTCGGCGTCGTGGCGGCCGTCGGCCCCGGGGTCTGCCCGTCCTACGTCGGCCGGCGCGTCGGCGTCGAGGGCCACGGGCGGCTCGCCGAGTTCTTCCGCGCCCCGGCGGCCGGGGCCGGGCTGATCGCGCTCCCCGACACCGTCTCCGACCACCAGGCCCTCTACGCGGCGGGCGCGCTCCCCACCGGCTTCGCCGCCGCCGAGGAGTCCGGGCCTCCCCCGGGCGGCAGCGTCGTCGTCTTCGGCCAGGGCGCGGTCGGACTCAGCGCCACCATCGCGGCCGGCCGGCTGCGCGGGGCCCGCGTCATCGCCGTGGAGCCGGAGATGAAGCGCCAGCGCCTCGCCCTGCGGTTCGGGGCCGACGTGGTGATCGACCCGGCCTACGAGGACACCACCGAGCGGATCATGGAGCTGACCGGCGGCGCCGGCGCCGACCGCGCGATCATGGCGACGGCCGAGCCCGCCGCCGCGAGGGCCGCCCGCGGGGGGCTCTCGGAGAGCGGGAAGATCACGTACGCCCGCTGCCGGCCGCCGCAGAGCAGCGGGGCGCGGCTCGCGCGCGCACTGCACCTGATCGGGGACGGGCTGGTGGACCCGACCGTGATCACCACGCACGAATTCCCGTTCGACCGGGTCGGGGAGGCCTTCGGGCGGCTCGCCGCGAAGGAGCCGGGCATGATCAAGCCGGTCATCCTCTTCCCGCGCCCGAGCCCCTCCCCCGCCGGCGACCACAAGGAGATCCGCGCATGACCAGCACCCCCGAAGAGCGCCTCGCCGCCGCCGGCCTGAAGCTCCCGCCGACGCCCTCGCCGGTCGCCGTCTACGTGCCCGCCGTGCAGAGCGGGCACTACGTGTACACCTCCGGCCAGCTCCCGATGGTCGACGGCGCGCTCCCCCTCACCGGGAAGGTCGGCGCCGAGGTCACCCCGGAGCAGGCCAAGGAGCTGGCGCAGCAGTGCGCGCTGAACGCGCTGGCCGCCGTCGCCTCCGTCGCCGGGGACCTCTCGGCCGTGAAGCGCGTGGTCAAGGTGGTCGGCTTCGTGGCCAGCGACCCGCACTTCACGGGACAGCCCGGTGTGCTCAACGGCGCGAGCGAGCTGCTGGGCACCGCCTTCGGCGACGCGGGCATCCACGCCCGCAGCGCGGTCGGCGTGAGCGTGCTGCCGCTGGACGCACCCGTCGAGGTGGAACTCCTCGTCGAACTGCACGCCCCGATGGGCCTCTAGGGGAGGCGGGCTGTCCGCAGTCACGGATCCCACGAACCGGGGCGCGCGAACTCACCCAGATTTCCGTCGAATTACCCCAACGTAAAGGCCTGACCTGGGGTTCAGCGGAAATCCGTCGCGATCGGGAACCTGGCGCCGCATGGCAAAGTGGGGTCATGAGGCTGCGTGATCTGCTGTCGTCCGACGAGACCCAGGCGCCTGCGGACCTGTGTCTGCTGCGCCTGCTGCGGCTGCCCGGCGGCGAGCGGGACCTCGACCGGCCCGTCCTCGGAACGGTGACCATCGACCTGCCCGACCCCGGTCGCTTCGTGTCCCCGGGGGACCTGGTGCTGTCCGGACTGGCCTGGCACCGGCCGGACGCGGGGGCCGGGCAGGACGCGGGAGCCGGCCAGGACGCGGGAGCCGGCCTGGATGCGGGAGCCGGCCTGGATGCGGGGGCCGGCCGGTCCGACGCGTTCGTCCGCGTGCTCGTGGAGGCGGGCGCCGTGGCGCTGGGCGCGGGCGAGGCGCAGTTCGGCCACATCCCCGAGGATCTGGTGGAAGCCTGCGCCCGGTACGGACTGCCGCTGCTCGCGGTGGGCGTGGAGGTGCCGTTCACCTCGGTCACCGAGTACGTGGCGCGCGGCCGCACCGAGGAGCGGATCGGCGGCCTCGCCGCGCTCGTCGACCGCCACCGGCGCTTCAGCACCCAACGCCAGGCCGGGGCGGGGGCCGAAGCCCTCCTCGAACTGCTGCTGGCCGAGCTGGACCTGCACGCTCACATCCTGTCCCCGACCGGCCGGCAGATCGCGGGCGCGCAGCCGCCGCTGCCGGAGAAGACGGCCTCGGCGCTGGCCGGGCGGTTCCTGGCCGCCGAACGGGCGGGCGAGCAGGCCCCGCACCGCACGGTCGCGCGCGGGACGGCCTTCTCCCTGTTCCCGGTCCGCTCCGGTGCCGGTGCCGGGGACGGGGACTCCGCTCCCGGTGCAGCGTTGACCGACTGGCTGATCGCCGTCGAGGCCGACAGCGCCGACTGGAACGACGAACGCCTCGACCTGCTGGACCGGCTCGCGCGGCTGGTCTCGGTGGAGCGCGGCGGCCGCGACACCGATCGCACGATGCGGCGGCGCGCGGCCGAACGGCTGCTGGCGCTGGTCGGCTCGGCCGCAGCCGCCGGGGAGGGCGGGCAGGCGCTCTTCGAGGAAGAGGAGGCGGCGGCCCGGCTCGCGGCGGGGGACGCCGGGGCCGTCGGAGCCGCCGGGTCCGACGCGTCCCACGGGGCCACCGGCTCGGAAGGCCGGCTGCTCTGGCAGGCCGTATCGGCCCGGCTGGACTCGAAGGGGGCGCACGGGTTCCCCGTAGCGGCGTCCGTGCGCGACCTGTTGGAGGAGGTCCTGCTGCATCCGCGCTGCCTGGGGCCGGACTCCGGTCCGCGGATGGCCGTCACCGCGGCCGGGGACGGGGCCGAGGCCGTCGCCTTCGTGCTCGTCGGGGCGGACGCACGGCTGACCCCCGAGGCGGTCGTGCTGGTCGCCGGCGGTTCGCTGCCGCGCGGGCTGCGGGCCGGGGAGCGGCTGGCCTTCGGCGTCAGCGACCCGGTGGGCGGGGTCGCGGAACTGCGGCACGCGCTCGCGCAGGCCCGTAACGCCCGTCAGGTCGCGGCCCCTTCGGAACAGGTCGCCGCCCGTGGGCCGGACGATCTCGCCGCGCACGTCATGGCGCTGCTGCCGCTGATCCCGGCCGAGGTCCGGCGGGAGTTCAGCCGCCGGCTGCTGGCCCCGCTGACGGACTACGACCGGCGCTACCGCTCCGACCTGGTGCCCACGCTGCGGTCCTTCCTGGAACACGACGGCTCCTGGGCGCGTTGCGGGGAGGCGCTGCACCTGCACGTGAACTCGCTGCGCTACCGGATCAGCCGCATCGAGGCGCTGACGGGGCGCAACCTCAGCCGGCTCGAGGACAAGATGGACTTCGCCGCGGCCCTGCAGATGGGCTGAGCCGTACGGGTAGCCTCTCGGTCCGCAGGAAGATCATCGGCACGATACCGAGGGGGATCCCCGCATGACCCGCCGCCACATCGAGTTCGAGCGACTGCACAACTTCCGTGACCTGGGCGGCTATCGCACGGAGGACGGCTCCACCGTCGTGTGGGGCGCCCTCTACCGGGCGGACTCGCTCGGCAAGCTCGCGGGCGCCGACTGGGACCGGTTCCTGGACCTCGGCGTGCGGACGGTCGTCGACCTGCGCTACCCCTGGGAGATCGAGGCGAAGGGTCGGATCCCGGAGCCCGAGCGGTTCACGTACGCCAACCACAGCATCGAGCACCGGCCGTACGACCAGGCCGAGATCGACCCGGACACCGACCCGTGGCGGTTCCTCGCGGACCGGTTCGCCGAGGTCGCCGAGGACGGGGTGGCGGAGATCCGCGCCGCGATCGAGCTGCTCGCCGAGGGCCCGGGGCCCGCGGTCTTCCACTGCACCTCGGGCAAGGACCGCACCGGCCTGATCGCCGCGCTCGTCCTGACCCTCCTCGGCGTGGACGAGGAGCAGATCCTCGCGGACTTCGCCCTGACCGAGCTGGCCACCGCCCGGCTGACGGCCGACTGGCACACCGCCCACCCGGGCCGCACCATGCGCTGGCCCTCGTACGGCCGTGCGCCCGCCGAGATCCTGCGCCTGACCCTGGCCGACCTCGCCACCCGCCACGGCTCGGTCCACGCCTACCTCACCGACGCGGTCGGCATCACCCCGGCCACGACGGCCCGCCTGCGGGAGCGGTTCCTGACGCGCTGAGGCCGGGTGCGGTCCGGTTCGCCCCCGGCCCCGGCCCCGGCCGGTCCGGGGGCCGAGAGCCGTACGAGGACTTCGTCCGGCGGGACGGGGCGGCGAGTGCTGTCGGATCAGGCAGCTCTGGCGGCGCGGGTCGTGGTGCCGGCCAGGCGCTGGTAGGCGTAGGCCGCCGAGACCAGGGTCATGTGGCGGTGCCAGCCGGGGAACGAGCGGCCCTCGAAGTCCTGGATGCCGTGGTGTTCGCCCATCGCGGCGACCGTGTCGACGGCGCCCTGGAGCAGCTGCGTCAGGGCGAGCAGCTCCTCCATGCGGCGGTGGACCAGGTTGGTGAGCCAGATGCGGCCGGGCCGGCGGCGGGTGTGTTCCCATTCCGCGAAGAGCAGGCCCGCGGCGACCGTGCGGGTCCCGTCGGGTCGCAGGACGGGGGTCCTGACGGGGACCGACACCACCTGGGCGCGCCGCGGGCGGCCGTCCGGGCCGACCACGGTCGTGATGTGCGGGTGCCGGACCCCGCTGCGCAGCAGCTTCTGCCGGGCGCTCTCCACGGCCGGGTGGCCGCCCGCGGCCGTACCCGCCGAGCGGACGGGTGACGGGTCGGGCAGCAGCTGCAGGTCGTCGGCCACGGCGAGCACGAAGCCGTGCCCGCTGCCGCCCAGCCGCTCGACGACCGGGCGGGCGTCGGGGGTGGAGCCGACGTCGGCGACGACCGGTGCGGCCACGACCGAGGAGTGCGCCGACAGGGCGTCCACCAGGCCCACCGTGTGGGCCCAGTGCGGCCGGAACGGGACCGAGTCGGGCACGCGCGCCCTGCGCCGCGCCTCCGGGTCCTTCGTCCACCGCTCCGGCAGGTGCAGCCGCCACCCGACGGGCAGGTGCTCGCGGCCGCCGGACAGGAACAGGCCGACGCTGAGCTGGCAGTTGATGGTGCGGTCGAGTTCGGGGACGAACCGCCGGTGCACCCCGACCGAGTGGCTCCCGCGCTTGGGCAGCACCGCCGGGACGACGGTCCACGCCTGCGGGGTGAAGCGGCCGTCTATCCAGCGTGCGAGCTCCTGCCGGGTCGCGTTCCAGTCCCACGGGCTGGTGTTCACGAACTGCTGGAGCGACTGGGAGGCGGTGGCGGAGGTGGTGACCGTCTCCGCCATGCGGCGCACCGACTTCCTGCCCCGCGTCGCCAGCAACCCCCGCAGGTAGACCTCGGCCCACTTCATCTGGTCCGTGCGCGGCAGCTGCGCGAACAACTCCTGGCTGAACGCCGAGACCGACGTGCGGTCGCCCGCCGGTCCACGACCGATCACTCCTGTCACGGCCATTGCCGATACCTCCTTCGTCCTCCACGCCGACTCGCGATGAGCAAAGCATAGAGAACGTTCTCTTTTATTTCTCGCTCTCGGTCCTACTTCCTGTAGTCGGTCCCCCGGCGGGCGCCCCGCGCCGCCAGGATGCTCCGGGGGGTGTCCCCGCATGCCCGCAGAGAAAGATCCAGAAGATGCAGGAGCGCGCCGCCCGCACACGCAGCGCATTGATCCAGGCTGCGGCCCTGGAGTTCGAGCACCGGGGGTACGAAGGGGCGTCGCTCTCCCGCATCAGCGAGACCGCCCTCACCTCGATCGGCGGGCTGACCTTCCACTTCCGTACGAAGGGGGCCCTGGCCGACTCCGTCCGCTCGGCCTGCCGCGCGAGCACGGCGCGGCACGTGGCCGAGGCGCTGACGAGCCCGGAGCCGCCGATGGTGGCACTCGGATCCCTCGTCACGGCGCTGATGCGGCGCCTGGAGACCAGCGTGGAGGCCCGCGCCGCGGCCCGGCTGCGGCGCGAGCGGCTCGGCGCCGGAACCACCGGCCGCCCCGAGGCCCACGTATGGGCGCCGGCCCTGCAATCCCTGCTCGCCCGCGCCCACGCGACGGGGAGCCTGCGGGCCGGCGTGGCGCCCGGCGTGGCCGAGGCCCTCATCGTCCGGCTGGTCGAGGGCACCGAGCTGTCCGCCTGCGGCCTCCACGGCGGCACCGGCACCTGCCCGCACGCGCCGTCGGCCGAGCAGGTGTGGGGGCTGCTGCTGACGGCGATCGCCCGGCCGGGAGCCGGCGCCTGACACCGTCAGCGCAGGATCAACTCCCCCTGGATGTCGGCGAGCGACCGGTTCTTCGTCTCCGGCACCTGCCGTACGACGAAGACGAGCCCGCCCGCCGCCACCGCGGCGAAGCACCAGAAGACCCAGGACACGCCCACGGCGTCGGCGACCGGCAGGAAGAGCTGCCCGACGAGGAAGTTGGCCGCCCAGTTGACCAGCGCGCACAGGGCGCCGCCGCGCGCCCGCGCCTCGGGCGGGAACAGCTCGGCGGCCAGGATCCAGAACACCGGTCCGAGGCCGATCGCGAAGCTGCCGACGTACGTGATCATGCAGATCAGGGCGATCACGTTGGTCACCGGTCCGGGCGGGACGCTCATCGCCGCACCCAGGGTGACCAGCGATACGGCCATGCCCGCGAGCGAGAACAGCAGCAGGGGCCGGCGGCCGGCCCGGTCGATGAGCGGAACGGCGGCCACCGTCATGACGACGTTGACCACCCCGATGAAGACCGCGTACTGGATGGAGTGGGCGGCCGGGAGTCCGGCCCGGGCCATGATGCTCGGGGCGTAGTAGATGATGCTGTTGATCCCGCCGAACTGCTGAACGGCCGCCAGCGTGAGGCCGATCACCAGCGCGCGGCGCACCGCGGGGTGGGCCGGGGCCTTCGCGCCGGCCGTCCGCCCCGGGCGGGAGCCGGACCGCCGCTCCGTGCGGCGGCGGAGCCACTCCGGGCTCTCCGGGATGAAGAAGGTGCCCAGCAGCATGGCAGCGGAGGGGATCAGGCCCACCGCGAACATGGCACGCCAGTCGGCGCTGCCGGCGAAGGCCAGGTTCACCAGGTACGACACCAGGATGCCCACGGTGAGCAGGACCTGATTGGCGGTCACCAGGCGTCCCCGCAGACGGGGCGGGGCGATCTCGGCGAGGTACAGCGGGACCACGGTGGAGGCGCTGCCCACGGCCAGGCCGAGGATCGACCGGGCCGCGACCATGCTCGCGAAGTCGCGGGCCGTGACGGCGGCGGCCAGCCCCAGGGTGAAGGTCGCCGCCACCGCGACGAGGACGCGCTTGCGCCCGAACCGGTCGGCGGGCCGCGCACTGCCCAGCGCTCCGACGGCCGCGCCGAACAGCAGCGCCGAGATGACCGTCCCCTCCTGGAAGGAGGTGAGGGCGAAGTCCTCCTTCAGGAAGAGCAGCGCACCGGAGATGACCCCGGTGTCGAAGCCGAACAGCAGCCCGCCGAGTGCGACGACCACGGTGGCCGCTCCCAGTCGCCCCGGCGACGGGGTCTGCGGTGGCGGGGCCTGCGATGGCGGGGCCTGTGGCGGCTGAGGCTGGTGGGGTGTCTGCGGCTCGTGAGGGGCGTGCGAGGCCTGCGGTTGCGGCCGTACGACGGGCATCGGCGAGCGGGGCGCGAGGGACGGGCCGAGGCTGCGCGCGTAGTCCTGCAGTCTCATGACACGCCCCCGGCGACCAGGGCCCTGCCCGGCGGGGTCGCGGCGCACGCGACCGGTTCCCCCTCCAGTTCCCGTACGACCTCTTCCGTACGGATGCCGAACCATCGGAGGCACGCCTCGAAGTGCTGGGCCTGCGCGGCCAGCCCCCGGTCCGACCGCGCCGGCCGGGGCCGCAGGCCCGCCGCGGTGTCGAGGGACTCCGTGGGGACGGCCAACGCCGTCTCGGAGTCGGCGAGTTCGGATGCGTAGTCGGTCTGGGCGCCGGCGGCCGGTGCGAGATCGCCTAGTTCCGTCCAGACCAGGCGCAGGGGCCGCGCTCCGGCGGCTGCGAGGGGCTCCCAGGCCGGCGAGGTGCGGGGATCGAAGATCCGGGCGCTCGCCCGCCGGGCCAGCCGGGCCGCGAGCAGGGCCGCGGTCCCCCGCAGTGCCTTCGCCTCCTCGCCGCCGGCCCGGTCCAGGAGCGCGTCGACCCGGAGGTCGAGGGGCCGCAGCCCGAACGCGACCGTCGAGGCGAGGGCGGCCAGGTCGCGGCCTTCGGCACGGGCCCGGGTCAGGGCCGACAGGTAGGCGGCCGCCGCCTGTTCGTACCGCCGGGCGGAGAAGCAGGTGGCGAGGTGGACGGGGAGGTCCCTGGCGAGCAGGGCCTCCATGGCGGCGACGCCGGCGTCGTTGGCCGGCAGGGCGACGGCCTGGTTGGTGCGGTCCACCCGGTCGGCGAGGGACGGCGGGAGGGCGACCACCACCGTGTGCAGGGCTTCGCACACCTGCCGCGCCGCGGCCACGCCGGTGTCCGGTCCGAGTCCGGCGCCGGCGATCGTGCCCGCGGCGCTCATGGCCGAGAGCTCGCTCAGCCGGGCGCCTTCCGGCACGGTGTCCTGCAGGTCGAGCCAGAGCGCCACGGTTCCGGCGGCGGATCGCCCCCGTACGGTGCTCGTGTTCACGGTCCCTCCCAGGGGGTGTCGTGGGGATGGTGCGGAGCGCCCTCAGCCATGGGTGGCCAGACGCCGCGGGTCGTGCAGGACGGCGGCGACGTCCGCGAGGACCCGCGAACCGAGCTCCCCGTCCACGAGCCGGTGGTCGAACGACAGGGCCAGCGTGGTGACCTGACGGGGTACGACCTCGCCCCGGTGGACCCACGGGCGGGGGCCGATCGCGCCGAGGGCGAGGATCGCCGCCTCGCCGGGGTTGAGGATCGGGGTTCCCGTGTCGATGCCGAAGACGCCGATGTTGGTCACGGTGAGGGTCCCGCCGCCGAGGTCGGCCGGAGTGGTCCGGCCCTCGCGCGCGGTGGTCACCAGGCCGTCCAGCGCCGCCGCGAGCCGCGGCAGGGACAGGGACTGCGCGTCCTTGATGTTGGGCACGAGCAGCCCGCGCGGTGTCGCCGCGGCGATGCCGAGGTTGACGCGGTGCTTGAGGACGATCTCCTGCCGCTCCTCGTCCCACGAGGCGTTGATCTCCGGATGGCGGCGGACGGCGAAGAGCAGGGCCCGTACGGCGAGGAGCAGCGGACTCACCCGGACGCCGGCGAACTCGGGATCCTTGCGCAGGCGCTCGACGAGCTTCATGGTGCGGGTGACGTCGACCGTGACGAACTCCGTCACGTGCGGGGCTCCGAAGGCGCTCTCGGTCATGGCCCGGGCCGTCGCCTTGCGCACGGCACTGGCGGGGATCCTCGTCTCGTGTGCCCGTGCCTGCGCCTGTGCCTGTTCCTGTTCCTGCGACTCCGCCGGTACGGGCACCGGCACCTGCACCGCTGCGGCGGCCGCCGTGCGCACGTCCTCACGGGTGATGTCCCCGTGCCGCCCGCTGGGGCGCACCCGGCCGAGGTCCACCCCCAGGTCCCGGGCGAGTTTCCGTACCGGCGGCTTCGCCATCGGCCGCTCGGTGCCCCGTACCGGGACGGCGGGGACGGCGTGGGCGGCGGGGGCTGCGGAAGGCGCCGGGGCCTGGCGGCGGGGGCGGCGGGAGGTCGGGGCGGCGGCCGCCCCGTACCCGACCAGGACCGGCTGCCGGGCGGGCTCCGCCGGAGCCTGCGTGACGGCAGCGGCGGGAGCCGGGGCCTGGGCCGGGGCAGCGACAGCGGCCGGGGCAAGGTCGGCTCCCGGCGGTGCGACGGTGATGATGACCTCGCCCACGTCCACCGTCGTCCCCTCCGGGAAGCGGAGTTCGCGCACCACCCCCGCGAACGGGACGGGCAGTTCGACCATGGCCTTGGCCGTCTCGATCTCGCAGACCACCTGCCCGTCCGTCACCGTGTCCCCCACGCCGACGTGCCAGCGGGCTATCTCCGCGTCCTGCAGCCCCTCACCGACGTCGGGCAGGCGGAACTCCTGGTACCGGACCATGGTGTCCGTCATCTTTCAACAGCCCCTTCAGGCGGCGAGTGCTCGGTCGACCGCGTCCAGCACGCGGTCGAGTCCCGGGAGGTACTCGTCCTCCAGCCGGGACGGTGGATAGGGGGTGTGGTAGCCGCCGACCCGCAGGACGGGGGCTTCCAGGTGGTAGAAGCAGCGCTCCGTGATCCGGGCGGCGATCTCCGCGCCGGCGCCGAAGAAGACCGGTGCCTCGTGCGCCACGACCAGCCGGCCCGTCCGGCGGACCGAGCGGGCGACGGTGTCGAAGTCGATCGGGGAGATCGACCGGAGGTCGACCACTTCCAGGTCGCGCCCCTCCTCGGCCGCCACCGCCGCCGCGTTCAGGCAGGTCGCGACCATGGGCCCGTACGCCACCAGCGTGAGGTCCGTCCCCTCGCGCACCACGCGCGCGGTGGGGGGCCCGGGGCGGGCGGCGGGCCGGGTGTCGACCTCGCCCTTCTCGTAGTAGCGCCGCTTCGGTTCGAGGAAGATCACCGGGTCGTCGCTCCGTACGGCTTCCTGGAGCATCCAGTACGCGTCGGAGGGGGTGGCCGGCGACATCACGCGCAACCCGGCGACGTGGGCGAACAGCGCCTCCGGCGACTCCGAGTGGTGCTCCACGGCGCCGATCCCGCCGCCGTACGGGATGCGGATCACGACCGGGAGCCGCACCCTGCCCCGCGAGCGGGCGTGCATCTTGGCGAGCTGGGTGACGATCTGGTCGTAGGCGGGGAAGACGAACCCGTCGAACTGGATCTCCACGACCGGCCGGTAGCCGCTCAGGGCCAGCCCGATCGCGGTGCCGACGATGCCCGACTCGGCCAGCGGGGTGTCCATCACGCGGTGCTCGCCGAAGTCCTTCTGCAGCCCGTCGGTCACCCGGAACACCCCGCCGAGCCGGCCGATGTCCTCTCCCATGAGGAGGGTCTTGGGGTCCTCGACGAGGGCGGTGCGCAGGGAGGCGTTGAGCGCCGCCACCAGGGTCATCTGCTCGCCGGCCACCGTGGTGGTCGTCATCTCATCCCTCCTGGGCGAAGGCCGCCCGGTAGACGTCGAACGCCGCGCGTTCCTCGTCCACCAGCGCGTGCGGTTCGGCGTAGACGTGGTCGAAGAGGTTGCGGTCGTCGGGCGTGGTCATGGCGCGGACGCCCTCGCGGACCCGGGCCGCCAGCGCCTCGCCGGCCGCTTCGGTCTCGGCGAAGAAGGCGTCGTCCGCGGCGCCCTCGGCCCGCAGCAGCCGTTCGAGCCGCAGCAGCGGGTCCTTCGCCCGCCAGCTCTCCACCTCGGCGGCGTCCCGGTAGCGGGACGGGTCGTCGGAGGTCGTGTGGGCGCCCATGCGGTACGTGAAGGCCTCGATCAGCGTCGGCCCCTCGCCGCGGCGGGCGCGCTCCAGCGCCCACCGGGTCACGGCGAGGCAGGCGAGGACGTCGTTGCCGTCGACCCGGACGCCGGGGAATCCGAAGCCCTGCGCGCGCTGGTGGAGCGGCACCCGGGTCTGCTTCTCGTTGGACTCCGAGATCGCCCACTGGTTGTTCTGGCAGAAGAACACCACCGGAGCGCCGTACACGGCAGCGAAGTTGAAGGCCTCGGACACGTCTCCCTGCGCGGTGGCGCCGTCCCCGAAGTAGGCGACGACGGCGGACTCGGAGCCGTCCTTGGCCAGCCCCAGGGCGTACCCGGTCGCGTGCAGCGTCTGCGAGCCGATGACCAGGGTGTACAGGTGGAAGCGGTGCTCCTCCGGGTCCCAGTCGCCGTGGTCGACTCCGCGGAAGAGCCGCAGGAGTCCGAGCGGGTCCATGCCCCGGCCCAGGGCGACGGCGTGCTCGCGGTAGCTGGGGAAGACGTGGTCGTCCTCGCGCAGGGCCCGTACGGAACCCACCTGCGCGGCCTCCTGCCCGAGCAGCGAAGGCCACAGGCCCAGCTCGCCCTGCCGCTGGAGGGTCACGCCCTCCGCGTCGAACCGCCGCGCCATCGCCATGTCCCGGTAGAGGGAGCGCAGTTCCTCCGGCGAGAGGTCGATCGCGTGCTCCGGGTGCGCCACCCGGGTGCCGTCCGGCGCGAGGAGGCGTATGCCGTCGCCGGTCACGCCCCGCTCCCGATGCCGAGGCCGGCCATGGACTCCGCGACGGCCTTGACGATCGAGGAGGCCCGCTTGTCGTCGGGGCCGAGGGCGATCAGCCGGTTCATGACGTACGAGACGCCCGCCCGGGCCCGCGGCCAGGCCTGGTTGGCCGATCCGCCGGCGCCGTCGTGGCCGAAGGAGTCGCCGTCGACGCCCGGGCGCGGGTTGGTCCGCAGCCGGTAGCCGCCCCCGCCGTAGACCATGGGGACGCCGATGAGCTGGTCGACCTTGCTGACGCGCGGGGCCCGTGCCTCGTCCAGCAGCCGCCGGGAGAGCAGGACCGGGGCCTCGTCGTACGGGCGGGCCGCGTCGGCGGCGAGGATGCCGTAGAGGGTCGCGAAGGCGCGGGCCGAGCCGATGACGTTGGCGGCGGGGATCAGGCCGAGGCGGCGGTCCGGCCGGTTCCAGATCTCCTCGTCCTCCGGGAACGGGATCGGGTTCTGCCAGATCTTCTGGGTGAGCGGGTCCTCGCTGGTGAAGTAGCCGCTGAACTGGTCGCGGAAGCCGGTCCCGTACTCGGTGCGCGCCACCGTGTGCTCCAGCTCCGGCGGGATCCCGAAGGAGATGTCGAGGCCGAGCGGACCGGCGATCTCCTCCGCGAAGAACCGGTCCAGCCGGCGGCCGTCGACGCGGCGGATCACCTCGGCGACGATCCAGCCGGTCGCGTACGGGCCGTACAGGATGCCCTCCGCGCGCGGGTCGCTCTCCTGGGGCTGGTCGGCCAGCAGCTTCGCCATCGCCTCGGGGTCCGCCAGGTCGTCCTGGGCCAGCTGGGCCGCGACGGCCGGCATCCGCGCCGTGAAGGTCACCACCTCGCGCAGGGTCACCTGATCCTTGCCCTGGGCGGCGAACTCGGGCCAGTAGTGGGCGATCGGCAGGTCCAGGTCGACGACACCGCGGTCGACGAGGAGGAGCAGTGCGGTGGCGAGGATGCCCTTGCTGCCGGAGAAGATCAGCTGGCGCGTGTCGCCGCCCCACGGGGTACCGCGGGTGGGGTCGGCGGCGCCGCCCCAGAGGTCGACGACGAGTTCGCCGTCGAGGGTCACGGCGACGGCGGCTCCCTGTTCGTCCCGCTCGGCGAAGTTGCGGGCGAACTCCTCGCGAACGGCTTCGAATCCGGGGGCCACGTGGCCGTGAATCAGCGTGTTCTGGTCGATGGGCATGACGAAGGCGCTCCGATCGGAGAGGAGAGGAAGGGAAGGGAAGTGGGAGGCGGGGTGCGGGGAGGCGGGAGAGGGGCATGCCGCGGGGCGGCCCGCCGGGGACGTGCGGGTCAGGTCCGCGCGGGCACTCGTACGCGCGCCGGCGCGGACGTCGGGAGCACCAGGCGCAGGCCGTCCTCGTCGGAGGCGGTGCAGGTGGCCCCGGTGAAATCGGCGATCCGGGGACGGCCCTCGGCGGCGTCTCCGCCGTGTGCGCCCACGACCACCGAGAAGCATCCGCCGGCGCCGGCGGCCAGCAGGCCGAGCTCGGCGTCCTCGAAGACGACGGCGGCCGAGGGGCTGACGCCGAGCAGGGCGGCGGCGGCCTCGAATCCCTCGGGCGAGGGCTTGCCCTCCCGTACGTCGTCCGCGCTGACCAGGACCTGCGGCAGCGGCAGTCCGGCGGCCGCCATGCGCCGTACGGCCAGTTCCCGGCCCGCGGAGGTGACGAGCGCCCAGCGGTGCGGCGGCAGCGACGCCAGCAGTTCGGCGGCTCCCGGCACGGCGACGGTGCCGCTGGTGTCGGCCATGTCCTGGGCGACGAGCCAGGCCGTCTCGGCCTCCACGTCGGTGCCCGGCGGGGCGTGGGCGGCGACGGTCTCCGCGGTGCGCTGGCCGTGCGCGGAGGCCAGGATCTCGGCCGCGTCGAGGCCGTGCCGCGCGGCGAAGCGGTGCCAGGTGCGTTCCACGGCGGCGGTGGAGTCCACGAGGGTGCCGTCCATGTCGAACAGCAGGGCGTGAGCGGTCAGTACGAGGGGCATGGCTGTGCCGCCTCCATTCTTCGTCGGTGCAGCCTGCGGGCGAGCGCCCGGGCCCGTTCGAGGTCCGCGCGGAGCCGGGTGCGGTCCCCGTCGCGGTGGTCGTTCTCCAGCACGACGGCGTGCACGCCCGGCAGATGGCGTGCCACGGCGTCGACGGTCTCCTCGACACGGCCGTCGCCGTCGCCCAGGAGCGGGCCGGAGGGGGCGCCGGGGCCGTCCTTGAGGTGGATCTGGTCGGCGAGGAAGGGGGCCGTCGCCTCCACCAGGTCGGGTACGTCGATGCCGGCGCCGACCGGGTTGTAGCTGTCCAGCAGCAGCCGGAACGCCGGCGAGCCGACCTCCTCGACCAGCCGCAGGGCCTGGTGCGCGGGCAGCACGTTCTCGTTGGCCAGGAGCAGGCCGTGGGCCTGCGCCTGCGCCGCCGCCCAGCGCAGCACCTCGGCGGTGCGCATCAGTGCCGCCTCGCCGTCGATGGCGCTGCGCCGGAAGCTCGGCAGGAACACCAGCGGGACACCGAGCTCCCAGGCCACGTCCAGCAGCCGGTCGATCACCGACCGGACCCGTGCGGCGGCCAGGGTGCCCGCCGCGGCGGTGAGGCCGATGTCGTTGAGCACGTTGGCCGCCACACCGAGGGGGGTCACTCCGGCGGCCGAGGCGGTGCGGCGCAGCCGCCCGACCGCTCCCCCGGCCGTTCCCGGCTTGTCCAGCCAGGGGCCGCGTCCGGGTCCTCCGAGGTCGAACTGGAGCCCCTCGACGCGGTGTTGGAAGGCCAGGTCCACGGCCGCCTCGCCGCGTACGGGGAGCCGCCAGTCGACGAGGCCGGTCAGCGGGAGGCGCGGCACGGGGCTCGACGCAAAGCTCGGCGCGAAGCTCATGACGAGGCCTCCGTCCGCACGGTTTCCGTCCGCACGGTTTCCGTCCGTACGGCTTCCGTCCGCACAGCGAGCTTCACCAACCGCCGTCCGTCGACGATCCGGCCCTCGTCGCGGGCGAGCGCGGTCAGGATGGCGGCCGCCCCCGCGAGGTCCGTCTCGTGCGTCACCAGGTCCCGGTAGCGCTCCGGGTCCCGGCACAGTTCGGCCGCCGCGTACTCCAGGTGTTCGTTGGCCACGCCGCGGTGGCCCAGGACCGACACCGTGCGGCCGTCGGCCGTGGCGAGCCGTGCGACGACGGGCGGTTCGGGCGTGCCGCCGCAGTTGGCGGCCCGCACCTCGGCCAGGTCGATGCCCGGGAACCACGCGCTGAAGGCGGGCCGGCGCAGTCCGCCGACGAGGTCGACGGCGACCTCGGCGCCCTTCGTCGCCGCCAGGGCCAGGTCGAGGCTCGGCAGGGTCGCCGGCGCCGGTGTGGCGATCAGGACCGCGACCCGGCCCCGGTCCAGCGTCCCGGCGGGGGTTCCCGCCTCCAGGCCGTCCCCGAGGACGCGGTGGTCGGCGCGGTGCGGCGCCCGCCCGCTCCAGTCCAGGCCCGCCGGGGTGTGGTGCACGTGGACGGTCCGCACGGGGCGGCCGAGCCACTGCCGGGCGGCGCGTACGGCGAGGTGGCCGACGGTGCCGTCGCCGACCACGAGCAGGGTGTCGGGGTCGTGCCGGCGCAGCGCGAGCAGGGCGTACCGTACGACCGCCAGGGGCTCGATCAGCGCGGGCAGGTTCCCTTCGGGCACCTGCTCCAGGGGGAGCACGAGGCCGCCGCGGACGGCGCTCTCGGGGACGAGCATGCGGGCTTGCAGCATGCCGTCCACGTTGTGCCCGAGGAGGAACGACGGGTCGGACGGGTGCGTGGGATTGACCACGACGTGGGCTCCGGGCACCAGCCGCGGATCGGTCACGCCCGGGCCCACCTCGATGATCCGGGCCACTCCTTCGTGGCCCAGCACCGGGGCGCCGTCGTCGCGCAGACCCCGCAGGATCTGCAGGTCGGTGCCGCACACCCCGGCGACGAGGGGCGCGACGCCGAGCTCCCCCGGTCCGGGTGCGGGGGTGGGCCGCAGGCGCAGGTGCGTCGCGCCCCCTTCCCGTACGACCGCGGGGTGGGTGGCGTCCGGAGCGCTCGATGCCGCGCGCGGGCCGGGGGCGGGGGCAGGGGCGGCGTCGGGGCCGGGGCCGGACAGTCGTTCCGCGTCCAGGGCCGCGAGGCCCGCCCCGATGAGGCCGTTCGCCTCGCCCGGAGCGCACACGGTGATGCGGTCCGTGGCCCACTCCGGTGCGCGCTCCCCGGTGAGGTAGAGCCCTTCGCGGCGGAGATGGCCGAGGACCGAGGCCTCGTAGTACGCGCCGAGGCCGCTGGCCACACCGCCGGTGAGGGCGAGTTCGTCCAGCTCCGGATCGAGGCAGAGCGCACTGCGCAGCACGTCGGCGACGGGCGCCGTGGCCGCGTCGAGGAGTTCGGACGCGAGCGCGTCACCCGCGCCCAGGGCCGCCCGGAGCGCCGGTTCGAAGTCGGCGCCGTCCGCCATGGCGCGCCCCAGGTGCGAGCGCTCCCAGCGGCCGGGTGCGCGCTCCCGCAGGACGTCGGCCATCCGGCGCAGGCCCGGCCCGGACGCGTACGAGGACACGTGCCCGGGCCGGCCGCAGTCGCAGAGCAGCTCGACGGGTTCGCCGGCCAGCCGGGCGGATGCGGGCAGGTGGCCGACCTCGCCCTGCAGCCCGCAGCCGTCCGTGGCGATCGCGCCGCTGCGCAGGTCCACGGTGCGGCAGGCGATGCCGGAGCTGATGGTCATCAGCAGCACCTTGCGGTGGGCGCGGCGGTGCGGCGCGGAGACGAAGTGCAGCAGGGCGGCGGTGACGTCGTTGACGATGTGCCACCGGACGTCGGGGCGCCGGGTGGTGAGCTCGCCGCGCAGGTCCAGCGGTGTGGTCTCGTCGCCGAACAGCGGTGCGGAGCCGTAGACGGTGCCGCTGCGGTGGTCGAGGGCGGCGCCGAAGGAGACACCGGCGACGGAGCCGCCGGGCGTGCGGGGAACCGCTGCGCTGAGGGTGGCGAGGAGGCGTTCCCGCAGCTCGGCCACGGGGGTGTCGGGGTGCCGCAGGCGGCTCGGCGACGGCTGGTTGAGGGTGTCGCCGAGTCCGTCGCCGGGCGACCAGGCGGCACTGCGCACATGGGTGCCGCCCACGTCGAGGACGGTGATCGGGCCCGGCGCGCTCACTGGGCCGGACCGTCCGCGCGGGATCCGTCCGCGTAGGCCCGTACGAACTCCAGGGCGCGGGCCAGCTCGTTGGCGGTGATGTCGTTGACGAAGACGCAGGAGCCGATCCCGTCGGTCAGCGGCAGGCGCTGGGCGCCGTCCCGGTGCTTGACGGCGTCGGCGAGGCCGACCTCCAGCAGCTCGGGGGTGAACACGGGGTGGGTCAGCGGGAGTCCGCAGCCGGCGATGAGGGCCAGCGCGCGGTGGGCGTCGCCCTCGGACAGGTACCCGCGTCCGGCGGCCAGCGCCAGGCAAACGGCCATGTCGACGCCGACGGCCTCGCCGTGCAGCAGCGGCGGGTCGGCCCTCAGTTCCAGGGACGGGCTGAAGGTGTGTCCGTAGTCGACCGACCGCTCCAGGACGCCTTCCCAGAGGTTCGGCTCCAGCTCGTCCAGCATGCCGGCGATGGCCCGGGAGACGACCTCGCTCATCGCCGCCCCGCAGTCGGCGAGCGAGTCGCTGGTGATCCGGGTGACGTTCTCTTCCAGCAGGTCGAAGAGGGCGCCGTCCTTGATGAGCGCCATCTTGATGATCTCGGCGAGTCCGTTGGCGATGTGCCGGGGCTCCACCGTGCGCAGGAACTCCGGGTCGATGAGGGTGACTTCGGGGGCGAAGTAGGTGCCGAGGCGGTTCTTGTGGGTGCCGTGGTTGACCCCGGTCTTCACGCCGACGCCCGCGTCGACCTGTCCGACGAGGGTCGTGGGGACCCGTACGTAGGGGGCGCCCCTGCGGTAGAGGCTCGCGGCCATGCCCACGACGTCCATGAGGACTCCGCCGCCGACGACGACCACGCGCTCGGTGCGGCGCAGGATGCCCATCTCGGTCATGGACCGGGTGACCTCGACGACCTGGTCGAGGTTCTTGGTCTCCTCGTCGCCGGGCATGACCTTCCAGAACGCGTCGACCTGCCAGGCGTCGAAGTAGCCGCGCAGGCCCGGGCCGTAGAGCTCGTCGACGGCCTGGTCCACGACGACGAGCGCGCGCACGGGGGCGCGGCCGTCGGCACCGACCGAGCGGGCGAGGACGGGGTTGGCGGGGTTGAGGAGCCCCCGTGTCAGGGAGACCTCGTAGCCCACCGGCATCTGGGACTGGACGAACCACGTCAGGCCCGGCGGGCGGGGGATGTCGAAGGCGGAGGTGAGGCTGCTGCTCGGACGGGCCGTGGTGATCTCGGACATCGTGGGAAGTACTCCGTCTGAAGGTCGGAACGAGGAGGCGGGACGGGCCTGAGAGGCGGGCGGGCCTGAGAGGCGGGGCGGGCCTGAGAGGCGGGGCGGGCCCGGGGAAGGGCCCCGCCCCCGCCGGTCCGGGGATCTTCCGGGACCGGCGGGGACGGAACGGGTTCCGGCGGGGGGTCACCCGGCCGGACGAGGGGGCGCGATCACGCCTCGGGGGCGCCCATGGGTGCGGGCAGGGCGTCCAGTTCGGCGACGTCCTGGTCGGTGAGGTCCAGCGCGGCGGCGCCGGCGTTCTGGACGAGGTAGCGCTCGGTCTTGGTGCCGGGGATCGGGACGACGTGCTCGCCCTTGGTCAGCAGCCAGGCCAGCGCCACCTGCGCCGGAGCGGCCTCGTGCCGGTCGGCCACGGCGCGCACCGCGTCGACGATCGCCTTGTTGTGCGCGAACGCCTCTTCGGTGAAGCGCGGCTGGGTGCTGCGCCAGTCGTCCTTGGGCAGGTCGGCCGGGTTCTGGAAGGCGCCGGTGAGCAGACCGCGGCCCAGCGGGGAGAAGGGCAGGAAGGCGATGCCCTGCTCCACGGTGTACGGGAGGACGTCGGCGAAGGCGTCCCGGGTGAACAGCGAGGCCTCGGACTCGACGGCGGCCACCGCGTGCACGCCCTGCGCGGCGCGGATCTGCTCCAGGCTCACCGCGGAGAGGCCGAGCGAGCGGATCTTGCCCTGGCGCACGAGCTCGGCGAGGGCGCCCCAGCTCTCCTCCAGCGGCACCTGCGAGTCGACGCGGTGCAGGAAGTAGAGGTCGATGTGGTCGGTGCCCAGGCGGCCCAGGCTGGCCTCGACGGCCGCGGTCAGGTGCTCGGGACGGCCGTTGAGGCCGATGCCGTTCTCGTCGACGACGAGGCCGCCCTTGGTGGACAGCACCACCTCGTCGCGGCGGCCCTTGATGGCCCGCCCGACGAGGTCCTCGTTGGTGAACGGGCCGTAGACGTCGGCCGTGTCGATCAGGTTGACGCCGAGGTCGAGGGCACGGTGGATCACCGCGACGGAGGCGTCGTCGTCCCAGCCGTGCGGGTCGTAGCCGAAGGACATGCCCATGGTGCCGAGACCGACGCGGCCTACTACGGGACCGCCGTTGCCGAGGGTGGTGGTTCGCATGAGGGTTCTCTCTCCTTGAAGCGAGCTGAAGGGGGATGGAAGGGGGTCAAGGGGTGCCGGTCGGGCCGGCGAGTGGGGGTGGCGGCCCGACCGACAGGTGTGGGGGGTGCGGGCGGCTCGGCGTCAGGTCAGAGCCGGACCGACTGCCGGTGCTGGAAGACGTTCCTCGGGTCCCAGGCGCGCTTGATCTGCTGGAGCCGGGCGTAGTTGCCCTTCCAGTACAGGTCGTGCCACGGCACGGCGGAGGTGTTGAAGGCCGGGTCCGAGAGGTCGCCGTCGGGGTAGTTGATGTAGCAGCCGTCGGTGACGCCGTTGGGGACCGGGACGCCGCCGGTGTCGGCGTAGACCTCGCTGAAGGCGTTGCGCACCCAGGCGATGTTCTTGGCGTCGTCCTTGGTGTCGTACCAGAGGCTCTCGAAGTTGGTCTTCATGATCGCGTCGCGCTGGGCGACCGCCGTGGCGGTCGGCGAGACGGACGCGATCCGGCCGCCCGACGCGGAGAGCACGATCCCCGCGAAGGGGCTGGGGCTCTCGGTGGCCGTGAGGTTGCGGTACATGGCGTCGATCTGGCGCTGGGGGGTCGCCGTGCGCACGTGGGAGGACTTGTGGATGCCGCGGGTGGTCGGGTCCAGCTGGGTGGCGGAGATGGAGCCGATGTAGCGGGTGCCCCGCAGCCACGGCTGCAGCTTGGTCGTGGTGTACGCGGAGTCGACCACCCCCGACGAGCGCCGGGTCGCCGAGCTCAGGCCCAGCGCCAGGTCCATGCCGGCGAGGAAGTCCGAGAGGACGGCCGCGGCGTCGGGGAGCGAGGCGTCCAGCTGGACGACGGCGCCGAGCGAACCGCTGTCGCGGTGGTTGAGCAGCAGCCAGGAGTAGAGCGAACCGGCCGTGGTGCCCGCCGTGTTGTTCTGCTCCAGCCACTTGCCCCAGTAGGTGACCAGGCGGCTGAAGCCGTCCTGCGTGACCTTCTCCCAGGGCCAGTTGGCCAGGGTCAGGTAGATCTCCGACGGCGCCTTGGGCAGCAGCGACTCCGGTCCCCCGGTGGCGCCGGGGGTGCGGAACCAGAACCGGGTGACGATGCCGAAGCTGCCGCCGCCACCGCCGGTGTGCGCCCAGAACAGGTCGCGCAGGCGGGCGTCGGAGGAGTCCCGGGCGGCGATCACGCTGCGGACCGAACCGTCCGCGTTGACGACCACGACCTCCACGGCGTGCAGGTGGTCGACGGTCAGGCCGTGCTGGCGGGAGAGGTTGCCGAAGCCGCCGCCGGTGATGTGGCCGCCGACGCCGACGCTGTGGCAGATGCCGCCGGGTATGGTCACGCCCCAGCCCTCGTAGAGGGCCTCGTACACGTCGAGCAGGGTGGCTCCGCCGCCGACGCAGAAGGCGTTCATCGCCGCGTCGAAGGTGACCTGGTTCATCAGCGACAGCTTGATGTTGATCTTGATGTCGGCGTTGAAGACGAAGTCTTCGAAGCAGTGCCCGCCGCTGACCACCGACAGCCGCTTGGAGGTGGAGACCGCCTCGCGGACGGCCGTGACGACCTCGGCCGTCGTCCGCGGCAGCACGATCTTGTCCGGGCGGGCCTGCCAGCGCTGGTTCATGCCCGAGGTGAGATCGGGGTACCGGGAGTCGGCCGGGACCACCGTGACGCCGGTCGCCTGGGCGCCGGCCGCGCCCGCCGCCCCGGCGACCCGGGCACCGGCGGCGCGTGCGGCGGGGGCCTGCACCAGTCCGCCGGTGGCGGCGGCCAGGGCCATTCCCGATCCCGCACCCACGAACCGGCGGCGCTTTATTTCATTCGTCATCTTCGTCGTTTCCTGGTCTTCGAGTTCATTGGAAGGAAGTCCAGCCCATGAATGCAGAAGCGGGGGCGCATCGAAGGCGGTTCTGGTTCGGCTGAGTTCACCGTTCCCGTCGGCTGATTCGCCGTTCCGGTCGGCCGAGTTCGCCGCGATGAATGCCATCTCAGCAGGAGGGGGCGCTTCTCCGCCAACCCCCGAAGTCAACTTCGGCAGGTCGGCGCACTTTGGGAACTACGCCTTGATCGGCGGGCCGCGGGGCCGCATCGTCGGGCCTGCCCGGGCCTCCGCACGGGCAACGGCACGGGGCTCCGCCGACGGCGGGACCCCCGGCGGACGGAGTGACGTTGAGCAAGATCCCGGGAGCACGCGCGGTGCACCACATCGCCTACACCGTGCCCGACCTCGACCAGGCCGTGGAGTTCTTCACCGAGGTCATCGGCGCCGAACTCGCCTACCGCCTGGGACCGGTGGAGGACACCGAGGGCAGCTGGATGACCGAGAAGCTCGCCGTGCACCCCCGCGCCTCGGCGAACATCGCCATGCTGCGCCTCGGCCCGGTGACCAACCTCGAGCTCTTCGAGTACACCTCGCCCGACCAGGACCGCAGCCGGCCGCGCAACAGCGACTGGGGCGGGCACCATTTCGCGATCTACGTGGACGACGTCGACAAGGCCACCGCGTACCTGCGCGAGCAGCCCGGCGTGACCATCCTCGGAGAGCCGGAAACCATCGTGGACGGGCCCATCGCCGGAGACCGCTGGGTGTATTTCACGACGCCGTGGGGTCTTTCCATGGAACTCATCAACATGCCCGCCGGAATGCCGTTCGAGCAGACCACGAACACCCGCCTCTTCCTCCCGGAAGGTGAATGGAACTGATGCAGGACATGCAGGAAACGAACGGCACGGTCGACGAGACCGTCAACAGCAATTCCTTCAACCGGGGCGTCATCGAGGAATTCCGGGCCACCGGTGGCCGGGTGAAGGACTTCGGTTCCATCCCCCTCCTGCTGCTCAGCACCACGGGCCGGGTCAGCGGTCTGACCCGTACGACCCCCCTCGTCCACCTGGTCCGGGACGGCCGCCACATCGTCTTCGCCGCGAACGGCGGAGCCGCCGTGGCGCCCGGCTGGTACCGCAATCTCATGGCGGCCGGCGAGGGCGTCGTGGAGGTCGGCCCGCACCGCTTCGCCGTACGGCCCGAGCCGGTACCGGAGTCGGAGCACGAGGAGCTGTGGCGGCTGCAGACGGCGCAGGACCCGAACTTCGCGACGTTCCGGTCCAAGACCGACCGGACCATCCCCGTCGTCGCGCTGGTCCCGGTCGGCGCACAGGTCCCGGTCGGCGACGACGCATGACCACGACCGACCCCGCCGGGGAGTTCCGGGCCGCACGGGACTTCCTGCTCGCCCACCGGGAGGACTACGACACGGCGTACGCGGGCTTCCGCTGGCCCCGTCCGGAGCGGTTCAACTGGGCCCTGGACTGGTTCGACGCCATCGCCCGCGGCAACCACCGCACCGCGCTGCGGATCGCGGAGGAGGACGGCTCCCACGCCGAACACTCCTTCGCGGAACTCGCCCACCGCTCCGACCAGGTCGCGAACTGGCTGCGCGCCCGGGGCGTCCGCGCCGGGGACCGCGTCCTGGTCATGCTCGGCAACCAGAAGGAGCTGTGGGAGACGGCGCTGGCCGCGATGAAGCTGCGCGCCGTGGTCGTTCCGACGACGACGCTGCTGAACGCGGCGGAGCTGGCGGACCGCATCGACCGCGGCGCGGTCCGCCACGTCATCGCCCGGGCGCAGGACCACGCCCGGTTCGACGCGGTACCCGGCGGCCTCACCCGTATCGCGGTCGGCCGGCCGGCCGGGGCCGTGCTCCCGGGCTGGCTGGACTACGAGGACTCGCTGACGGCCCCGGCGCAGTACCTGCCCGACGGCCCGACCCTCGCCGACGACCCGCTCCTGCTCTACTTCACCTCCGGCACGACCTCCCGGCCGAAGCTGGTCCGGCACACGCACGCCTCGTACCCGGTGGGGCACCTGTCCACCATGTACTGGATCGGGCTGCGCCCCGGCGACGTCCACCTGAACATCTCCTCGCCCGGCTGGGCCAAGCACGCCTGGTCCAGCCTCTTCGCCCCGTGGAACGCGGAGGCGACCGTCTTCGTACAGAACTACACGCGCTTCGACGCGGGCCGGCTGATGACGGAGATGGACCGCGCGGGCGTGACCACCTTCTGCGCGCCGCCCACCGTGTGGCGCATGCTCATCCAGGCCGACCTGGGCCTGCTGCGCACGCCGCCGCGGGAGGCGGTGGCGGCCGGCGAGCCCCTCAACCCCGAGGTCATCGACGCGGTGCGGCGCTCCTGGGGGGTGACCGTCCGGGACGGCTTCGGCCAGACCGAGACGACGGTCCAGATCGCCAACACCCCCGGCGCGGAGGTCACTCCCGGCTCGATGGGCCGGCCGAGCCCCGGCTTCACCATCGCCCTGCTCGACCCCGCCACGGGGCGCCCGGCCGACGAGGGCGAGATCAGCGTGGACCTGTCCGCCGCCCCCGTCGGGGTCATGGCGGGCTACGAGGAGGACCCGGAGCGGACCGCCGAGGCAATGGCGGACGGCTACTACCGCACGGGCGACCTCGCGGTGCGCGGCCCCGACGGACGGCTCACCTACATCGGCCGCGGGGACGACGTGTTCAAGTCCTCCGACTACAAGATCTCCCCGTTCGAGCTGGAGAGCGCCCTGCTGTCGCACGAGGCCGTGGCGGAGGCCGGCGTGGTGCCCGCGCCGGACGCCCTGCGGCTGTCGGTGCCCAAGGCGTACGTGGTGCTGGCGGAGGGCTGGGAGCCGACCCGGGACACGGCGAAGCTGCTGTTCGCCCACTCCCGGACAGAGCTTCCCCCGTACAAGAGGGTGCGGCGCATCGAGTTCGCCGCACTGCCCAAGACGATCTCGGGGAAGATCCGGCGGGTGGAGCTGCGCGCGGCGGCGGCAGCGGCAGCGGCGGAGCGGGGCGACGGGGCTGTCGCCGAGTACCGCGAGGAGGACTGCGTCTGACGCCCGCGGGGGCGGGGACGCGGGTCGGGCCCATGCCGTCGTACGGCATGGGCCCGAGTCGTACCCCCCGCGCCCGCCCTACGGGGCGGCCGGTGCGGAGGCTTCCGCGGCCTCGGACCGGCAGATCCAGGTCAGGGGAAGCGTCACGACGCAGATCACCGCCGCGGCGAGCGGCAGTACGGAGTACCCGTACATCCCCGTGATCCCGCTCGCGACGGCCGCTCCGACCGCGATGCCGGCGTTCCCCGCCGAGGCGCCGAGCGTGGCCGCGAGGTCGCCGCCGGGCCCGGCGCGGCGGATCGTACGGAGCTGGAGGGCGGGGGCGAGGCCGAACCCGGCGAGGCCCCAGACCGCGACGCACACGCCCACGGCGACGGGCCGCTCTCCGAGCAGGAAGAGCGTCGTGAGCACCAGCGCGAGCACCGCGGTCCCCGCGACCACGGTGGTGCCGGCGGCCCGGTCGGCGAGGCGGCCCCCGAGCACGGTGCCCACGGAGCCGGCGGCCCCGAACACCAGCAAGTACAGGCTGACGGCGCCACCTTGGACGCCGACGACGTCCTGGAGGTACCCGCTCAGCTGGGTGAAGGCGGTGAACTGGCCGCAGAAGACCAGGACGGCGATCGCCAGCAACGCCACCACCGGCGCCTTCGCCACGTGCCGGAACTGTGCGCGCAACGCCTGCTGCCCGCCGCCGACGGACGAAGGAACCGCCGCCCGGGTCAGCAGCAGGGCCGCGCACGCGAGAACGGCGATGCCGGCGAAGGCGTACTGCCACGGCAGGACCTGCCCGGCGAAGGTGGCCAGCGGCACGCCCAGCAGATTGGCCGCGGCTATCCCGCCGAACACCACGGCGACGGCCCGGCCCTTGCGCTCCGCCGGGACCAGGCCGGCGGCCGCCGCGGAGGCGGCGCCGACGAAGAGCCCGTGGACGGCGCCCGCGAGGACGCGTACCACCAGCACGACGGCGAAGTCCGCCCAGAGGGCCGCGACGGCGTTGGCCAGGGCATAGCCGCCGAGCGCGCCGACCAGTACGAGCCTGCGGGGCGCCCGGAGCGTCACCGCGGTCAGCAGCGGCCCGCCCAGGCACACCCCGACCGCGTACGCGGTGACCAGCAGACCGGCCGTGGCGGCGCTGACGTGCAGGCTCTCGGCCATCCGGTCGAGGACACCGATCACGGTGAACTCGGCGGTCCCCACGACGAACGCGCTCAGGCCGAGGACGGCGAGGGCACGCGTCGCGCTCCGCGCCGGGGGGCCCGGTCTGATGTCGTCTACGGGTTCTTCTAGGGGTTCTTCTACGGGTTCCTCTACGGTTCCTGCCCCGGTTGCGGTTCCGTGCATCGTGGATCCTCCGTGCTCCCGCGCCGACCGTCCGTCACGGCGTCTCTGCCGGCCAGCACACCAGCGCCTGCGTCGGCTGTCGTTGCCGACTGGCACAAGTCGCGCCGGGTTTCACGGAGGAGCGGGGAGCACCGGAGATGACTGGGGACGGAGGCCCGCTCAGATCGCGGTGGCGCCGCCGTCGACCGGCATCGCGGCGCCGGTCACGAAGGAGGCCCGGTCGCTGCACAGCCACAGCGCCGCCTCGGCGACTTCGGAGGGCGAAGCCATGCGCTTCTGCACGGAGGCTTCAGCGAACCGCTGCTCCAGCTCGGCGTGTTGCCCCAGCACCTCCTCCATCATCTCGGTGCGCGTGGCGCCCACGATCAGGGCGTTGACCCGGATGTTCGCGGCGCCGTAGTCGGCCGCGGCGGCCCGGGTCATGCCGAGCACGGCGTGCTTGGCGGCCACGTACGCGGCGCTGGCCCCCGTGGCCCGGGTGGCGGCGACACTGGCCGTGTTGACGATGGAACCCCCGGTGCCCTGGCCCAGCATCACGGGTATCTGGTGGCGCATGCAGTTCCACACGCCCGTCACGTTCACGTCCATCGTCTGCCGGAAGACGGCGTCGTCGACCTCGTGCAGCGGCGCGCCCGCCGTGGCGTAACCGGCGTTGTTGAAGGCGTAGTCGAGCCGCCCGTACGTCTCCACGGCCGCCTCGACGGCTTCGCGCATCCGGTCCGAGTCGACGACGTCGCCCTCGACCGCGAGGGCGCGTCCGCCGGATCCGCCGATCTTCCGGGCCAGCTCGCGCAGCCGCTCGCCGCGCCGCGCGACCAGGACGACGGCCGCACCCTCGTCGGCGAACGCCTGGGCGGCCGCCGCACCGATCCCGCTGGACGCTCCGGTGATCATGGCCACCCGGCCGGACATCGGACGCGGGTGGCCCGCGCTGCTGTCGCTCATGCCGTTGCTCGCAGGCCCGTACCGGTCGGGACCTTGCTCCACAGCGTGCCGCCGAGGGCCTCGGCGTCGATGGTGCGGATCAGCTGCTCGTCGATCGCCTCCAGGGAGTCCACGACGTGCCGTACCCCGGCCTCGTGCATCAGCTGCCGCTGGAAGCTGTGCACGAACTTGCTCGGGTGGCCGATGAAGGGAACGTCGAGGCCCCGGGCGGTCTCGGCCACCTTGGCCACGTCGTCGACGAAGAGCGCCTCCCCGTGCTCCAGCCCGAAGATCTCGGTGGTGATCTCGTGGATGCCGGGACGGAAGTCATTGGTGCAGACGTAGCGCGGGCCGTCGAAGAGCTCCGCCCATTCCCCGAGGAACCGGTCGAAGTGGGGCGCGGGCAGCCCTCCGTAACAGACCGTCTGCAGACCGAGGGCCCTCAGCCTGCGCACGAGGTCGATCGCCCCGTCCAGGACGGCGACCGGGTGCTCGGCGAGGTAGACCTCGCGCTCCTCGAAGTAGGCCGCGAGGGCCTCCTCCCCGCTGAGCGCCTGCGGTACGGCGGCGGCCATGTTGCGGCCGGCTATGTGCTGGGGCTGCGAGAACACGGCACGCTCGGTATCGGCGGTGTAGGCGCCTCCCCGGCCGACGACGAAGGCGTGGATCACGGGGCTGAAGGTGTCGTTGAGCAGGACACCGTCGATGTTGAGGGCGGCGAGCCGAAGTCGGCCGAGGCGGTGGGGCATGGGTCCTCCAGGGACAGGACGGGACGAAGTGGCGGTACGGCGGTACGGCGGTAGGGCGGTAGGGCGGTACCGGGGCATGGCGATTCGGCCGTACGGCTGTACGGCGGTACGGCGGTCGAGCGGGGGATGGCCGATGAGGTTGCTCAGCCGATGAGGTTGCTCAGCCGTTCGTGACTGACCTCGGTGCGGGACACGACCGCCGGTACGGCGATGCCGGGCAGCAGCAGGCGCCACATCCGGAGGGTGCGGTCGCTCAGGTCCTTCCGGCCGCTGGCCACGCTGGAGAACATCTGCATGCCCGTACACGCCTCGGTGACGAACTCGCCCAACTCCTCGGGTGACACGCCCGCTTGCAGCTCTCCCCTGCCCTGCGCCTCACGCAGGCAGTCGGCCATGATCCCGGCCCAGGACTGGTAGGGCGTCACGTCGGAGCCTCCCCAGGAGGCCTGCTCCCCCGTCAGCCGGACTCCGGCGCGCAGGAGCGGGTCGACCTGGAGCAGGTGCGACCAGAACAGGGTGATGTCCACCAGGCGTTGGAGCCCTTCGGACTGGAGCCTCGGGACGATGGTCTCGGGTTGCGCGTTCATCACCGCGCGCGCCAGACCCTCTTTCGAGTCGAAGTGGAAGTACAGGGCGCCCGTGGTGAGCCCCGCCCGCTTCAGGATCAGGTTGACGCTGGCACCGGCGTAGCCGAGCTCGTCGAAGGTCTCGGCCGCCGCGCGCAGGATCGCCTCCCGCGTCTGAACCGCCCGCTCCTGCTTGGGACCAGCCACGCCCTCTCCCCTCCAAAAAGAAACGGAACGGTTCTTATGTTAACGAGTCGGAGCGGTCCACTGGCAAGCCCAAACGCCACCCGGATCCCCCAGCACCCCCACCCGCCAGGGCACGACCCCTCCCCAAACCCCCCAGACCTGCCACTTTACAAAGTCTTGACTTTAAACAAAAGCGAACACTCGTTATGTTGAATGAGGAACGGGCGGGGGCCACCGGATCCACATCCACTGAGCCACCCCTGTCCGGATCGACTTCGTTTCCGACGTCCCGGGGGGACAGCATGCTCACGAGCACACTGCCGACAAGGCGCGAATCGCATCCTCACAGCCGGCCGGTGTCAGCGGCCGAGGTCCACAAGGCCGACGCGAGCGAACGGCTCCTGACCAGCTGGCACCCCATGGGCGCCGACCGGTTCGGCATCTCCGCACGATGGCCGGCCCACCACCGCTTCTACGGCGGCGCGTACGGCTTCCGCGACCCGCTGCTCCTGATCGAGTGCGTACGCCAGGCGATCCCCATGCTCTGCCACGCCGCCTACGGCGTGCCGTTCGGCTTCCGGCAGGCCTGGGAAGACCTGCACTTCCAGTTCGACGCCTCGGCGCTCAGCGCCCACGACGCCCCGCCCACCACCGAACTGGACGTCACCTGCACCGATGTCGTACGCCGCGGCACCCGACTGGCGGGCATGACCATGTCCGTCCGCGCCTCCCTGGGCGGCATCACCGCAGCCCACGTACGGACCCGGTTCTCCAACCAGGCCCCCGCGGTCTACCAGCGCCTGCGCGGCCCGTACGCCGACATGGCCGCGGCCCACGCCCGCGCCCTGCCGCCGGGCGCCCCGATCCCGCCCGGCCTCGTCGGCCGCGAGCGCGCCGCCGACGTGGTCCTGTCCTCCACCGGCACCCCGGGCCGCTGGCACCTGCGGTCCGACCTCACACACCCGGCACTCTTCGACCACCCCGTCGACCACGCCCCGGGGATGCTCCTCCTGGAGGCGGCCCGCCAGGCGGCCCTGGCCCTGTCCCCGCGCCCGGCCACGGTGGTGGCGATGAAGACGACCTTCACCCGCTACGTCGAGTTCGACACCCAGTGCCTCGTCACCGCCACGCCGCTCCCGACACCCCCGGGAACCCCGGCGGGAACCAGGGGCACCCTGGTCGAACTGAGGCAGAACGGCGGCCCCATCTTCACCGCCGAAGTGACCACGCATCCGGTGCGCGCCGCCTGAGGCGGTAGGCCCGACCCGGTAGGGCCGCCCCTCAGCGCCGCAGCGCCTCGGCGGGCTCGATGCGGGCAGCGCGCCAGGCGGGGCAAAGGCCGGCCAGGACTCCGGTGAGCAGGTTGAAGCGGCTGTCGATCTGGGACGAGGTGATGGCGGTCAGGCCGAGCACGGCCACGAAGTGGTCAGGCCCGGGTGGTAGATGTGCAGGCTCACCGCCGGCTGCAGTGCGTCGTTGACGACCCGGTGCACGTACCCGGGCGCGAACACCAGCTGCGCGCCCGGCCGCAGTACGCGTATCCCTCCTTGCGTCCGCTCCGTCAACGTGCCCTCCAGCATGGTCAGCACTCCGGAGGAGCGGCCGTGGTCGTGCAGCCCGCTGCCCTGCCCGGGCACCCAGGACAGCAGCCACACCTCGTGGCCGGGGCCGGTGCTCAGCCGGTGATGCCAACGGCTGATGGCGTCGTAGCGGACGAGGTGCGCCCACCGGTCGCGATCCGCGGCGATCGAGCGGGCCATCCCGGCGAACTCGGCAACGGTGGCCGGCTGCTCCCGCGGAGGCCGCAGGAGATGCGGGACCTCAAGGATGTCACCGGCGATCTGGAGGTCGCTGTCGGTCACGCGGGGACTCCGTGTGTCCAGACGGCTCCTCGCAGCCTTTGCCCTCCGGCGCTCGCGGAGGCCCACTGGTTGGTCGTGGCCCCGGGAACCAGGACGCGTACGGCCGTCCAGCCGCTGACGGGGTTGGGCAGTTCGGCCACCAGGACATCCCGGCCGGCCGCGCCCAGTGTCTCCACGAGCGATGCCAGCTGCTCGGAGGCGCTGCCGGATTCCGGTCCCGTGGGATCGCCCTCCGGGAGGTGTCCGAGGTAGTCCAGCAGCTGGGACGTCACATCGGGACGGCACCATGCGTCGAACGCGTCCGCGAGGGCGAGCTCACGGCCCTGGTGGGACTGCGCCAGCAACTGGCGGGCCTCCTCCAGTGCCCGCTCGCGCGCCTCCTGCCAGGTGAGGCCGCTTCCCGTGCCCCGAGCCGCTATCGGCGTGTCCGTCCTGCTGCCGTCCAGAACAAAGGCATGCACCAGGGGGACCGGCGCATCCGGATACACCACGCAGAACGTCTGCTTGTCGTCGACGACATCGCCGGGCTCCGCCCGCAGCAGCGTTCCCGGGCGCTGGTGCATGAAGTTCGGGTAGAGAGAATCCCTTTCCAGCACTTCGCGCAGGCCTCGCAGTACCGCTTGGTCGCGTCCGGGGTAGGAAGCGAGTCCCGAGGTGTCGCCCTTGCTCGGCCGGGTATGGCCGGAGCTGGGCAGGTACGGGAACGCGACCAGACAGGCAGGGACGTCGTAGGCGTCGCCGGATGCCAGTGACACGGCCGTGGTCCACTCGATGTCGGGCGAGCCTTCGCGCCGGTGAGCCTCATACAACTCGCCAAAGGCGTGAAAATCCTCAAGTCCGTACCGGCGCGGGTGGCATCGCGGTCCGTGGGCGGCGTTCGCCTGCCACGACGCGAACCGTTCCGCGGTCTCACCGAGGGCTCGCTCGGTGGCCTTGCGTACGGTGGCGCCCTTTCCGCTGTTCGACTCGAACTCTGCGGTGCCCACCCCGCACGGGGTCCGGCAGGTCACCACCTGAATCCCCACGTCCTCGCTCAGCGGCTCGGTCACGAGATCCTTGACGAGGCCCTTCGCCCAGTTCAGCTCACCCAGCAGGTCCTCGGGCGGCCGGGGCCGCGTCCGGAGGCCGGTCCACAAGGTCACCTCTCGCGTTCCGTCAACGAGCACCGCCCCGTCGGAACGGCCGCCGCCCAGGACGGCGGCAACGGCCCGCGCCAGGTCCCGGGGCCTTTCTAGCCCCCCGGTGAGCAGGGGGAGCGGACGCTCGCGCATGCCCAGGTCGCGCAGGAATCGGTCGGAGGCCCAGATGTTGGTCGCCTCGAGGTAGTCGTCGAGTTGCGCCTCATCCGTGAACAGCGGACCGATGTGTGTGCCGTCGGAGCACTCTCCGGCCCACAGCACCGACCGTGAGCGCAGCAGTTCCCGTATCCATGGCGAGGGGACCACGGGCTCACGATCAGCGAGAACGAGTACCGGCGCCCTGTCGGACGCGCCGAGCTCCTGCGCGTCGGGGAGGACTGAAGTGGTCACGATGCCCTGTCGAGCGAGTTCGTCGTGCAACAGCCAGACGTCCGGTCGCCCGACAAGGTCGAGCAGAATCAGGTCAGGAGTGCCGTTTCCCCTAGCCGGGCCGAGACTGAGGTCGAGGAGCGGGTCGGGGGCTGCCAGGGTGAAGTCCTGGTGGCCGGCGGCCACCAGCGCATCGCCGGTGACACCCTCGCGGGTCCCCAGCAATGCCATGCGCGGGCCCACCAGATAGAGCTTCCCGGATTCCTGCGGCATCGATACGACCCAAGGCGCGAGTGTGGCATGGCCACTGCGCACCATAGCCGGCCCAAGGCCGCGATATTCGGTGTCGGTCATGTTCCCCCCTTGGGATGGCCAGGACATAAAGTCAGGTAGGCGGCGGCACGGGCGCCGCCGCCTTCCTTGAATTCAGCTAGCTTTTGCCGGGATCGTTACCAGGACTTGGACTGGACGACGATCGCGGTGCCCTCGGTGTCCAGGGTCTCGATCTCGAACTGGTCGTTCTGCATGCCATTACCTCCGGTTTGAGTTTCTTCAGGAATACTTCGACCCATGCGGGCCGGTACTACCAGGACTTCGACTGAACCACGATCGCGGTGCCCTCGGTGTCCAGGGTCTCGATCTCGAACTGGTCGTTCTGCATGCCATTACCTCCGGTTTGAGTTTCTTCAGGAATACTTCGACCCATGCGGGCCGGTACTACCAGGACTTCGACTGAACCACGATCGCGGTGCCCTCGGTGTCCAGGGTCTCGATCTCGAACTGGTCGTTCTGCATGCCATTACCTCCGGTTTGAGTTTCTTCAGGAATACTTCGACCCATGCGGGCCGGTACTACCAGGACTTCGACTGAACCACGATCGCGGTGCCCTCGGTGTCCAGGGTCTCGATCTCGAACTGGTCGTTCTGCATGCCATTACCTCCGGTTTGAGTTTCTTCAGGAATACTTCGACCCATGCGGGCCGGTACTACCAGGACTTCGACTGAACCACGATCGCGGTGCCCTCGGTGTCCAGGGTCTCGATCTCGAACTGGTCGTTCTGCATGGTGCTACCTCCAGATTGGGAAACTTCAGAAATGTTCGCCCGACGCCGGCGAAACAGAATGTCGCCATCGGTTCTGTCAGGACTTGGGCTGGACGACGATCGCGGCACCTTCAGTGCGAGGGTCTCGATCTCGAACTGGTCGTCGACCCACATGGTGCCATGTGCGCAGAAATGCGCTTCGATCTGATCGTTCGATACGGAAACATATCCGGTTCAATTCCCCCGGAAGGTTTTTCCTTTCCCGTCGAACGAGAACTACATTACCGGCTGATCCTTGCCGCGCAACCCCCTTTGGAGGGGCGATCGAGAAAATCTCCAGAAATCCGCAGGACTATGTCCTATTTGAATTCATGGATGCGCCACAGTCTCGTGGTTGCCAGCACGCACGGGATGAGGACAAAGCCGAAGGCGACCAGAACCAGCGCGGTGCGGACGCCGACCGCGTCGCCCAGCGATCCGCCCACCAGGGCGCCGACCGGCAGGGCACCCCAGCTGACCGTTCTCGTGGAGGCGACCATGCGGCCGAGCAGCTCGGGTGGACAGGAGGCCAGCCGCCAGGCACCCGTGATCACGTTGAAGATCGCGATTCCGCCTGCCAGGGAGGCCGCACCGATCGCGAACAGCGCGGCCCACCAGCCCGGTTCGGCCAACGGGATGCACAGCCCTCCCACCGGTCCCAGGACCAAGCCGATCCGCACGGCTGTTCCGCTGGACAGCCGCTTGGCGAGACGACTCGCCAGCAGCCCGCCGGCCACGCCCCCGACCCCGGTGAAGGCGAGGAGCAGTCCGAGGACCCCGGTCGACACGTTCAGGACCCGCAGGAGGAAAACGGTCACCAGGGTGTGCTGTGCGGCCACGCAGAAGTTGAGTGCCGCTCCCGTGCCCGTCAGCGCACGCAGCACCGGATCCGCGAAGACGTACCGGAGCCCTTCCCCGATCTGCTTGCGCAGCGGCTGCCGGGCTTCTGGTTCCGGTCTTCGCTCCTCTACCGGCAGAGAGCCGAGAAGGAGCGCCGAGACCATGAAGGACACCGTGTCGAGAAGGATCGCCACCGGCGCGGTCAGGGCTTGGACCAGCACTCCCCCGAGCCCCGGACCGGCGACGGACGTGGTGGCCTGGCTGGTCGCCAGTCGTGCGTTCGCGTCGACGAGGTCGTCGTGCGGGACCAGGCTCGGCAGGTACGCCTGGTAGGCGATGGTGAAGAACACGGTGAGGGCCCCCACGAGCAGGCCCACGACCCACAGTTGACTCATCGTGAGAACACCCAGCCACCAGGCCAGAGGAATGCTCGCCAGCAGCAGCCCCCGCCCGGCGTCGGTCCACGCCACCACCCGCCGCTTGCTCCATTGGTCCACCCATGCCCCGGCCAGCAGACCGATCAGCAGCCACGCACCCTCCTCCGCGGCAACCAGAACGCCTACTTCGGAAGCCGACGCGTTCAGCTGGGTGACGGCGACCACGGGAAGGGCCACCGCGGAAATCTGCGTGCCCGCCATGCTGACGGTGTCGCTCAGCCAGAAACGGTGGAACGCCGGCCCGAGCCGGGTGACACGACTCCTCTCGGTGAGAGTCGCCATGTCACACCCCGGCCGGAGGTTCGACCGCTGTCGCGGACTTCGGGGTCGAGGCTTCGGCCGGAAGGCCCGCGCGGGTGGCGAAGGCGGCAGTCCGAGCCGTGCGCGGACCGTCGTGCCAGGAAATGAGGTGGGCGCAGCACAGGGGAGCCGTCAGGCCGGAGACCTCGGTCGTGTTCATCATCGTCCCTTTCGTTTACGTCGGTTCACCAGGTCGGCCGGGCGTGCCCCGCGGCCCCTGGCGGTCGCCCGGCGGTGGCCGTCAGCGCGGCGCGGACCGTGTCCAGGAGCGCGGTCCGCGCGCTGTGCAGGAAGAAGTGGTCGCCGGGCAGGACATGGTGGATGAAGCCGCCCGTCGTCTGCTCGTGCCAAGGGGCCACCTGGTCGGCCGGCACCTCCCGGTCCTCCGTTCCGGCGAAGGCCACGACAGGGCACCCGAGCGGTGGCCCGGGCCGGTGAACGTACGTCTCGACGACCGAGAAGTCCGCGCGGATCGTCGGCATCAGCAGTTCGAGCAGTTCCGGTTCGGCGAACACGTCCTCCGGGACGGCGCCCAGTTCGCGCAGCCTGGCCATCACGACCTCGTCCGGCTGGTCGTGGATCTGCTGGAGCCTGCGCCGGAGCTGGGGTGCCGGGCCGCCGGAGACGAAGAGGACGCGCGGCTCGTCGGCGCCGCGCCTGCGCAGCGCCCGGGCCAGTTCGAACGCCAGCAGGGCGCCCATGCTGTGCCCGAAGAGCGCGTAGGGGACGTCGGTTTCGCCGGCCAGCGCCGTGGCGAGCGCCTCGACGAGCAGCTCGGCCTGGTCGAAGGCGCTTTCGCTCCAGCGGGTCTGCCGGCCGGGCAGTTCGACCGGGCAGACTTCGACGTCGTCCGGGAAGAGGGCGGGCCACGCGGCGTAGGCCGAGGCCCCGCCTCCGGCGTACGGGAGGCAGAAGAGACGGACGGACGGTGCGGCCGGGCGCCGCGCGCCCACGATCCAGCCGTGGGCGCGCGCCGCGCGCAGGTGTGCGGTTCGGTTCACTTTGAGGTCTCCATGACTCATCGGCTCAGTCGGTGAGCAGGGCCTGAGCTTCTTCTTCGGACAGTTCCTCGATCTCGGCGAGGAGGTGGTCCTCGACGACGAGGGCGGTGTCCTCCAGCGTCTGGCTGTCGAACAGGACGCGGATCGGCAGTTCGGTGCCGAGCGCCTTGCGCAGGTGGACCACCGCGCGCATGGCCATGAGCGAATCCCCGCCGAGGGCGAAGAAGTTGTCGTTGATGCCGACGCGCTCGATCTCGAGCATGCTCGCCCAGACCTCGGCGACGATCTCCTCGACCGGTGTGCGCGGGGCCTCGTAGGGCGGCGCCGCCTCCTCGGCCACGTGCTCGGGTACCACCAGCGCTCGCCGGTCGACCTTTCCGTTCGCCGTGAGCGGCAGGGCGCCGATCTCTACGTAGACGTCCGGCACCATGTAGCGGGGCAGCTTCGTACCGAGGAAGTCGCGGAGGTCCTTCGGAACATCGTGCGCGGCCTGCGGGACGACGAAGGCGACCAGCCGCTTCGCACCGCGCGGCTCCCCCTGGACCACGGTCACCGCTGCCCGGATGTCCGGATGCTGCGTGATCGCGGCCTCGATCTCACCGAGTTCGATGCGGTAGCCCTGCACCTTGACCTGGAAGTCCTCGCGGCCGAGGAACTCGATGTCACCGCTCGGCAGGAAGCGTCCGAGGTCTCCGGTCCGATAGAGGCGCTGTCCGGTCTCCGGGTGGAGGATGAAGCCGGCCTTCGTCTTGGCCTCGTCGCCCAGATAGCCCTGGGCCAGACCCACGCCGCCGATGTAGAGCTCGCCCGGCACCCCGGTCGGGCGGGGCCGGAGCGCCTCGTCAAGGACATGGAACGTCTGGTTCCGCATCGGCCGGCCGTACGGGATGCTCGGCCAGTCCGCGGGCACCTCACCGATCGGGTAGAGGATGGACCAGATCGATGCCTCCGTCGCACCGCCGAGGCTGACGACCTCGGGGGCGCCGAGGGCCTGCCGGATGCGTGCCGGCAGCGTGACGGGCAGCCAGTCGCCGCTGAGCATCACGAGCCGCAGCGCCGTGCTGGTCGCCTCCTTGACACTCATGTGCTCGACGAGCAGTTCCATCAGAGCCGGCACGGAGTTCCAGAGGGTGACCTGGGACGTTTCCAGTAGATCGAGCCACGCCGCCGGGTCGCGGTGCGCCCGCGCGTCCGGCATGACGACGGCACCGCCGACCGCCAGCGGGCCGAAGACGTCGTACACCGACAGGTCGAAGCTCAGCGAGGACAGGGCCAGGACCCGGTCGTCCGCCCCGACACCGAAGCGGTCGTTGATGTCGACGACCGTGTTCAGGGCGCCGCGGTGGTCGATCATCACGCCCTTCGGGAGCCCGGTCGAACCCGAGGTGAAGATGACGTACGCGAGATCACCCGGTGTGGCGGGACCGTCCAGCCGCAGACCGTCGGCCGCGCCTTCCTCCAGGGGGAGTTCATCGACCCGGAACACGGCCCGTACGCCGTCGAAGCGGTCCTGCCTGTCCTGTGCGACCCGGCCCTGGGTGAGGACCGCGCGCGCCTGTCCGTGATCGAGCAGGAGCCGGACGCGCTCGTCGGGCAGTTCCGGGTCGATGGGCAGGTACGCGGCGCCCGCGGCGAGGATGCCGAGCACGGCTGCGCACTGTTCCCAGCCCTTCTCCATCACGACGGCGACCAGGTCGTTGGGGCGCACGCCGAGGCCGGTCAGCCGCCGGGCGATGCCACCGGCCCGCGAGGCGAGTTCCCCGTAGCTGAGGGTGCGGCCGGGGGTGACGACAGCGGTGCGCTCGGGCGTCAGGGCCGCCGTGGTGAAGAACGGCGCGTGCAGCAGCCCCGCCGGCAGCGGGCCCCCGGTCCGGTTGTACGCCTCCCGCTCCGCCAGTTCGGCGGGCGGGACGAGCAGGGGCGCCGGCCGGCTCCAGTTCTCCTCGTCCGCCGCGAGCCACCGCAGCAGTTCCAGGGTGGCGGCGTGGATCGCGGCGACCAGGCCCTCGGGGAAGAGCTGTTCGACCGCGTCGATGTCGAAGGCAAGGGCGCCGTCCACCTCGTAGACCTGCGCGTCGATCCAGACCTGCGGGGTCTGCGAGATGCTGTACGCCACCTCGCCGATCGGGGTGTCCTGACCGTGGTCGAGGAAGAGGCTCGTGAACACGACCGGCATGGCTGCCGCCGCATCGCCGCGCGTCTTCTTCATCTCGCGGATGACGCGGACACCGCTGAACACACGGTGGTCGATGTCGGTGATGAGCTGGTCCCGCACGGCGCAGGCACGCGCCTCGAAGGTGGCCTCGCTCGCCGCGTCGACCTCCAGCAGCGTCACCGAGGTGAAGTCACCGACGATGGCGTCGACCTCCGCGTGGAGGGGAAGCCGGTTCGCCATGGGCAGGTTGAGCGTGAAGCGGCGGTTCTTCGACCAGGTGGCCAGCGCCGCGCCGTAGGCGGCCAGGAGCAGTGCGGTGGGGGTGATGCCCCGCCGCGACGCCCGTCCCTTGACGCGCTCCCAGGTCTCCCGGGGCAGCTTGCCCTCCACCCGCTTGAAGCACGGGGACTCGACGGTGCGCGGGTCGCAGGCCAGCGGCAGCTCCGGGGCGGTCGCCAGGCCGGGGATCCGGTCCTTCCAGTAGGTCTCCGCACGGCGGTACAGCTCCGAGGACTCCAATCCCTTCTCCGCCAGCACGTAGTCGCGGAAGGACAGTTCCAGCGCGGGGAGTTCGACGTCCGGGTGCTCGTAGAGGTGGGCGAGTTCACGCAGCAGGACATTGGAGGCCCGGGCATCGGTGACCAGGCCGTCGATGCTGTAATGCAGCCGGGTGCGGTCGTGGTCGAGGACCGAGGCGCGCAGTTCGAACAGCGGCCAGCGGTCGGCCTCGAAGTTCTGGTGGGACATGGCCGCGCGGGTGCTTTCGAGCGCCGCGTGCACCTCGTTCCCGGGCAGCCCGCGCAGGTCCTCCGCCTCGATGACGTAGTCGGGGACGTCGGTCAGGATCTGCTGCTCGCCGTGCGGGAGCACGATGGCGCGGAGCATGCCGTGACGCTGGATGAGTCGGCGGAACGCCCCCTGCATGCGGGGCAGGTCCAGGTCCTGGACGTCGAACTCCTCGTACCCGTGCATGCCGACGTTGCCGATGTCGAAGACACCCGTACGGCCGATCCAGTAAGCCTGCTGGACGTCCGTCAGCGGGAAGGGCACACCCTCGTTCGCGGGGTCAGGGTCGATGGCCGGCAGCGCCTCCAGCAGGGTGTCCCCGGCCTCGGCAAGCGCGGTGCGCACAGCGGTGGCCAGCCCGTGGATCGTCGGCTCGGTGACGAAGGCGCGCAGCGGGATCTCGGCGCCGCAGACCGTACGGACCTGCGCGACGAACTGCGCCGCGAGCAGGGAGTGTCCGCCGAGTTCGAAGAAGTTGGTGTCCGGTGCGATGTCCGGCACGCCGAGGAGGTCTGTGAAGATCGCGGCGATCTGACGCTCGGTGTCGTCGGCGTACTCCGGGCGGGACCCGGGGGTGGCGTCCGGCGCGGCGGGTGCGGAGTCCTGCGCGAGCTCGGCCGGCGGTTCCACGACCGCCTGGCAGCTGCCGGGAGCGGCGCCCACCACGCGGGCGGCCCTCCGTTCGGCAGTGGCGGGATCCGCGTGCGACCACACGAAGCCGCTCCACGGGATGTCGGACTCGCGGCGCGCGAGCGCGACCAGTGTCTCGACACGGGCGGCGACGAGCGAGCGGGACGGCTCCAGTGCGGCGTCGCCCACGAGGTGGACCTCGCAGGCGCGTACGACGCCCTCGGGGATCCGGGCGATGGCCGCCGTGGCGCGCTCCAGTGTCTCCAGTACCTGGTGCCGCGGCGCGCACGCGTCGAGCAGTACGAGGACGGTGGCCGGGGCCGCGGGGTCCTGGGCGGCGGACAACGGGGTCACCGTGGCGCCCGCGTCCGACAGGGCCCGGGCGAAGGCGGCCGCGATCCGCTCGTCGCCCACCGACGCGTAGGACGCACCGGTGTGCCGGGCGGTGGTGGTGCCCGGTGCCGGGTTCAGGGGCTCCAGCCCGGGCACGAAGCGGTGCACGCCGCGGAACGCGACCACAGCCTCCTCGGTCGTGCCGTCGATCTCCGCGAGCAGCGCGCCGGTCAGTCGGCGGACGGCTGCGGCAGTCCCGGGTGCGGGCACGTCGAGGAGCATCCGCAGGCCCGGCCGGCCCGAGCGGGCCCACACGGTCAGCGCGTCCTTTCCGGGTACGAGCGGTTCCTCACCGGTGACGTCGAGCGCGCCCGACACCACGGCGACGAGCCGTGCACCCTCGTCGCCGCGTGCCGCGAGGGCGCTCTCCAGCGCCTCCAGCTCCTCCGGCGCACGGCAGGCCTGGGCCTCGTCACCCGTGCCGAGCAGCCCCGCGTGGATCACGCCCGCGATCCGCTCTTCCGCGGGGAAGGCGGATGCGAGGAGCCGGGCGCAGTCGTCCTCGGCGGCGACGGCACCGGCACCCGCCGGGACCTCGACCACCCGGCGGTCCGTGCCGCGCAGGCGCTCCGCGAGGCCGTGGAGGGCGCCCGCCTCGTCCGCGACGACCAGCCACGCGGCCGGCGCCGTGCCGCCCCGCGCGACCACGGGGGTCGCCGGACCCGTCCGGCGGAAGCCGCGCACCGCCAGCCCGTCCGGGTTCGCACGCGCCGTGCGGGTGCTTCGCGGCGGGTCGATCCAGCACCGCTCGCGTTCGAAGGGGTACGTCGGGAGCACGGTGCGGTGCGGTGTCTCCTCGCCGTGCAGCGCGTCCCAGGCGAGCGGCGCTCCCAGGCGCCACAGCTCGCCGGCGGCGGTCAGCACCTCCTGTTCGGCGTCGGCGTCAGGGGTGGCCGACGGGAGCGAGGCGATCGCCCCGTGCACGTCGTTCCCCCCGCGTGCGAGGCTCGTCAGGACGCGTCCCGGGCCGACCTCCAGCAGCGTCGTGTCCCCGTCGCACACCGTGCGCAGGCCGTCGCCGAACCGCACCGTGGAGCGCAGTTGGCGCGCCCAGTAGGCCGGACTGGTGGCCTCCTCGTCCGTGATCCACGTGCCGGTCACATTGGACACGAACGCAATCCGCGGCGCCGTCAGCCCGACGCGTGCGACCTCCGCCTCGAACGCGTCGGCGGCGCCGTCCATCATCGGGGAGTGGAAAGCGTGCGAGGTGTGCAGCCGCTTGGTGGTGACCCCGCGCTCGGCCAGGCGGGCCTCGACGGCCTCGACGGCCTCGAAGGGGCCGGACACGACGCACGCGCGCGGTCCGTTCACCGCAGCGATGACCACATCGGTGCCCAGGACCGGCGTGACCTCCTCCTCCGGCAGTGGCACCGCCACCATGGCGCCGGCGGGCGCTTCCTGCATCAGCCGCCCTCGTACGGCGACCAGGCGCAGCGCGTCCTCGTAGGACACGACGCCCGCCAGGCATGCGGCGACGAGCTCGCCGAGGCTGTGGCCGAGCATGGCCGCGGGGCGGATGCCCCAGGATTCCCACAGCGTGGCGAGGGCGTACTCCACGACGAAGAGGGCGGGCTGCGCGTACTCGGTCCGCCCGATCTTCTCCTGGGCGCTCTCCCGGTCCGCCTCGCCGGGGTACAGCAGGCCGCGGAGGTCCTCGCCGAGGAGCGGCAGGAGGATCTCGCAGGCGCGGTCGACCTCCGCGCGGAAGACCGGCTCGCGCTCGTACAGGGCGCGGCCCATGCCGATGCGCTGTGCGCCTTGCCCGGGGAACGTGAGGACGACCTCGCGGTCCCGGTCCGTCTCGGGCTCGGCGGGGTGTGCCGGGACGGGCCCGGTCAGCGCCTCGGCCGCCTCCTGGATGCTGCCGGCCACCACGAAGCGCCGGTACGGCAGGGTACGGCGGCCGCGCTGCAAGGTGTACGCCACGTCGTCGAGGCGCTCCTGCGGGCGGGCGCGCAGATGGTCGGCGAGTTCCGCGGCCGCGGCGGCGAGCGCGGTGGGCGTGGCGGCCGAGAGGGGCAGGACGTGCCGTCCGCGCCCCGGCCCGGCGGGAGAGGACTGCGGCGCCTCCTCCAGGACCACGTGAGCGTTGGTGCCGCCGATCCCGAAGGAGCTGACTCCGGCGCGCAGCACGTCACCCGGCCACGGCACGAGTTCGGTGTTGACGTAGAAGGGCCCGTCGGTGAGGGCGAGGCCGGGGTTGGGGGTGGCGCAGTGCAGCGACGGCGGCAGTTCGCGGGCGCGCAGCGCCAGCGTGGCCTTGATCAGACCGACGACACCGGCGGCGGTGTCCAGATGGCCGATGTTGGTCTTGACCGAGCCGAGGGCGCAGTGGTGGTCCGGCCCGGTGTTCCCGAAGGCCTGGTGCAGGGCCGCCACTTCGATCGGGTCACCGATCCGGGTGCCGGTGCCGTGGGCCTCGACGTAGGTGATGGTGGCCGGGTCCACGTCGGCGACGGAGAGGGCTTCGGCGACCGCGTCGGCCTGCCCCTCGATGCTGGGGGCGGTGAAGCCGACCTTGCGCGAGCCGTCGTTGTTGATGGCGGTGCCGCGGATGACGGCGTGGATCACGTCTCCGTCGGCGAGGGCGTTGTCGAGACGCTTGAGGACGACGACGCCGGCGCCGCTGGCGGGCACGGCGCCGCCGGCCTCGTCGGCGAAGGCCCGGCAGTGTCCGTCGGGCGACAGGACACCGCCCTCCTCGTACCGGTAGCCCTGCTGCTGCAGGGCGTTGACGGTCGCACCGCCGGCGAGTGCGAGGTCGCACTCGCCGTTGATCAGCGCCTGCGAGGCCAGGTGGACGGCGACCAGCGAGGTTGAGCAGCCGGTCTGGACGCTGACGCTGGGGCCGCGCAGGTCGAGCTTGTACGACACCCGGGTCGGCATGAAGTCCTTGTCGTTGCCGAGGCCGGTCTGGAAGGCGCCGATGCGCTCGACCAGGCCCTCGTTGGCAAGGAGGTTGTGGTGCAGGTAGGAACTCTCGCCCACGCCGGCGTACACGCCGGTGACGGTGGTTTCGGGGTCGGCGGGACAGCCAGCGTGCTCCAGAGCGTGCCAGGCGCATTCGAGGAAGAGGCGGTGCTGCGGATCGAGCATCTGCGCCTCGCGCGGGGAGAACCCGAAGAAGCGCGGGTCGAAGTCGCCGGCACCTTCCAGGGCGCCGAACGCCTTCACATAGGCAGGATCGGCGAGGTCCTGGGCGGCCACCCCGGCGGCGAGCAATTCCTCGTCGGTGAAGAACTTGATGGATTCCACGCCATTGCGCAGGTTCTCCCAGAACTGCTCCGGGGTGCCGGCGCCCGGGACGCGCAGGGCCATCCCGACGACCGCGATGGCGTCGGCCGGCATCGAGTTGTCGTCAATCATCTTTTGTCTCCAGTGTTTCGGGGAGCGAGCGAGCGCCTGCGCGGCGTGCGCGAGCCTTGTTGCAGCTTTCGTTCCGCGGCGCGGCGGCGCCCTGCGGCACCTCCGGCCGGCCGGGGTCCGTCACCGTCGGCGAGGTGCCGCGCGAGTGTGCGCACCGTCGCGTACCGGAACAGGTCCACCACGGGAATGTCGCGGCCCAGCGCCTCGGTCAGCTGGGCCTGCACCCGCAGGATGAGCAGGGAGTGTCCGCCGAGATCGAAGAAGTTGTCGTCGGCGCCGATGTGTTCGGAGCCGAGTACCTCGCGCCAGACGGCGGCGACGGTCCGCCCGAGTTCGGTCTCGGGCCGGTCGCCGGGCCGCGGGGCGCCGGGGACCTCAGCGGCCGGAGCGGGCGCGGGGAGGGCGCGGCGGTCGGTCTTGCCGCGCTCGCCGCGCGGCAGCCGGCCGAGGGGCACGACGGCACTCGGCACCATGTAGCCGGGCAGCCGCTCCGCGAGGTGGGCCCGGAGGTCCGGTGGTACGGCGCCACTGTCGACGGCTATGTAGCCGACCAGTTGGGGCCGGCCGGGGGTGTCCTCGCGCAGGAGTGCGGCGGAGTCGCGGACGTCCGGGTGGGCGGCGAGGGCCGCTTCGATCTCTCCGAGGTCGATCCGGAAGCCTCGCAGTTTGATCTGGTCGTCGCTGCGGCCGAGGAACTCCAGTTCTCCGTCGGTGGCGTGCCGGGCACGGTCTCCGGTGGCGTACATGCGTGCGCCGGGGCGGCCCCACGGGTCGGGCAGGAAGACCGCGGCGGTACGGGCCGGGTCGCCGAGGTAGCCCTGGGCGACGCCTTCGCCGGCCAGATAGAGGTCGCCGGGGACCCCGGTCGGGACGGGCCGCAGCTCGGCGTCGAGCACGTAGGCGCGCACGCCGGGCAGTGGACGGCCGATGGGGACGGTCGCGTCGGCCGGCCTGCCGGAGCCGGGCCCCAGGGCGGCGCGGTCCGGCTCGTACAGGGTGGCGGTGATGGTGGCCTCGGTGGGGCCGTAGGCGTTCAGCCAGCGGACATGGCCGGGCGCGGCTGCCTGCCAGAGGGCGAGCCTGCCGCCGTCGACGCGTTCGCTGCCGGTGACGACCAGCCGCAGGGCCGGGCAGGAGGAGGGCGGGAACCGGTCGATCACGGCCACCCACTCGTGCCAGTAGGAGGCGGGCAGGTTGAGCACCGTGAGCTGTTCGCCCTGTACGAGCGAGGTCAGTTCGTCGATGCCGGGCACCGGCCCGGCCGGCGGCAGGACGACCGTGGCGCCCCGGACGAGCGCGGAGAACAGCTCCTCGGCGGCCACGTCGAAAGTGAGCGCCGCGAACTGCAGCACGCGATCCCGCGGCCCGACTCCGTAGCGGTCGGCGACCGCCTGAATGGTGTGCGCGAGGTTCGCGTGGCTGACGACGACTCCCTTGGGCCGTCCGGTGGTGCCGGAGGTGTAGAGCACGTACGCGGGGGTCTGCGGGTGGACGGTCGCGGCGGGCTCCGGTGCCTGCGCGGCGGTCTCTCGCAGGGCGTCCTCCACGGCGGCGAAGGGCACCGTCGTACCGGTCGGCGGGGTGTCTTCGTGCGAGCCGAGGACGAGGGCTGCACGAGCGTCGCCGAGCATGGCCTCGAAGCGCCGCTGCGGCGCGTGCGGGTCGGTCGGCACGTACGTCGCGCCGGCCTTGAGGATGCCGAGCAGGGCGGCCGGCCAGAGCGGGGTGCGCTCGAGCCGGACGACGACGGTGGCACCGTGACCGATGCCCCGGGCGCGCAGGAACGCGCAGATCCGGTCGGACCGCTCATCGAGTTCGGCATGGGTGAGGGTCAGGCCGCCCTGGCTGATCGCGGGCTGGTCGGGCCGGGCGGCGGCGACCGCGCGGATCAGCTCGTGCACCGGCCGGACCGCTTCCCCGGCGGGCCGTGGAGCGCGGTCGGCCGCTCCGACCAGATCCGTGGTCTCCTGCCCGCTCAGGGTGGGCAGCCCGCGCAGCGGGGTCTGGGGTGCGCCCAGCGCTGCCTCCAGCAAGCCGAGATAGTGCCCGGCGAGCCGCTCGGCGGTCGCCCGGTCGAACAGATCGACGTCGTACTCGAGGTATCCGTCGAGGGCGCCGGAGGGCAGCGTGCCTTCGTCCCAGACCACGGTGAGGTCGAACTTGGCGACGCGGACGGCCGACTCGTACACGGTCACGTCGAGCCCGGCCAGGGCAGTGCTCGTCCGCGGCACGTTCTGCATCGCCAGCATCACCTGGAACAGCGGTGTCCGGCCGGCCTGGCGCGGCGGCCGGACCGCCTCGACCACCTGCTCGAACGGCACGTCCTGGTGGGTGTACGCGCCGAGCGTGACCTCCCTGACCCTCCCGAGCAGGGCGGCGAAGGTCAGCTCCTCCTCCCAGCGGGTACGGATCACCAGCGTGTTGACGAAGAACCCGACCAGTTCCTCGAACTCGGGCCGCACCCGGCCGGAGACCGGCGTCCCGACGCTGACGTCGCGCGTGTCCGAGTAGCGGCCCAGCAGCAGCTGGAACACCGCCATCAGGACCATGAACCTGGTCACCCCGTAGGTGCGGCACACCTCGTCCAGGCGGCGGGTGAGCTCCGGTCCGAGCCGCACCGGGAAGCTGTCGCCCCGGTGCCGGGGCACGGCCGGGCGGGCGCGGTCGACGGGCAGGTCCAGCGCGGGCGGCGCGTCGCGCAGCCGCTCGCGCCAGTAGCCGAGCTGCCGCTCACCGGCCTCGCCGGCCAGGTGTTCGCGCTGCCATGCGGCGTAGTCCGCGTACCGGACGGGCAGCGGGGCCAGGGCGGACCGGCCGCCCTCGACGGCGGACGCGTAGAGCGCGCCGAGATCGCGGACCAGTACGCCCACAGACCAGCCGTCGAAGACCGTGTGGTGCATCGTCAGCAGCAGGTGGGCACGGTCCTCGGCCAGCCGCAGCAGGCGGGCCCGGAAGAGGGGTCCGGTGGCGAGATCGAAGGGGCGCTCTGCCTCCTCGCGGGCGAGCCGGTCCGCCTCGCGTGCGCGGACGGCTTCGGGAAGGTGCGCGAGTTCGGTGACGTCGAGGCGGTCGGCGGCCTCGTCGACGACCTGGTGGGGCTCGCTGTCCCCACCGGCGAAGCGAGTGCGCAGCGCCTCGTGACGGTCGAGCAGCCGCCAAAGGGCGGTGCGCAGCGCCGCCGGTTCGAGCGGGCCGGTGACCTCCAGGACGAGGGGCACGTTGTAGAGCGCGCTCCCCGGGGTGAGACGGTCGAGGAACCAGAGTCGCTGCTGCGCGAAGGAGAGCGGGTGCGGCCCGGATCCCAGGCGCGGTACGGAGGTGTGCGCGGCGGCCCGGGGGGCGTCGGCGGCGCGGGCGGCGAACCGCGCCACGGTGGGGGCCTCGAACAGGTCGCGGACGCCGAGTTCCACGCCGAGCCGTTCCGCGACCCGGGCGACGGCCTGGGTGGCCAGGATCGAGTGACCGCCGAGAGCGAGGAAGTCGTCGTGGACGGAGACCTCGGGCAAGCCGAGCAGTTCGGCCCAGACCAGCGCGACGGTTTCCTCGACGCCGTCGCGCGGGGCGACGTGCTCGGCGGCCTGGACGCGGTCGCCGGCCGTCGGCTCCGGGAGGGCTCGGCGGTCCACCTTGCCGTTCGGGGTGACCGGCAGTTCGGGGAGGGTCACGTACCAGGACGGGACCATGGCGGCGGGCAGCCGGGCGGCGAGGCCGGCACGCAACGCCGCCGGGTCGGCCGGGAGGCCATCGTGTGTGGTGACGTAGCCGACGAGACGGCGGTCCTCGCCCTCGCCACGCACGTCGACGACGGCGGCCCGTACGGCCGGGAGGTCGATCAGGGCCCCGGCGATCTCCTCGGGTTCAATGCGCACCCCGCGGATCTTGATCTGGGAGTCGGCGCGGCCGAGGTACTCCAGTTCCCCGTCCTCGCGCCACCGCACGATGTCACCGGTGCGGTAGAGCCGCTCGCCGTGGCCGAAGGGGCTGGGGACGAAGCGCTCGGCGGTGAGGTCCGGCCGTCCGACGTAGCCGCGGGCGAGGCCCGCACCGCCGAGGTGGAGCTCGCCGGGCACACCGATGCCGGCTTCGCGGCCCCACGGGTCGAGCACATGGAGCCGGGTGTCGGCGATCGGCCGGCCGATCGGCAGCCGGGAGCCCTCGGGCGGGATGGCGGACACGGCGTGGACGGCGGCGATGGTGGTGCCCTCGGTGGGGCCGTACGCGTTGACCAGGCGCAGCCCGGGATTGGCTTGCCGCAGGGCGGTCACCCGGCGGGTGTCGGCGGCCTCGCCGCCGAAGAACAGGGTGCGCAGCGGGGCGAACATGGCCGGGTCGTGCTCTGCGCAGCGGTTGGCGAGGACCGTGGTGAGCAGCATGGCGGTGACACCGTGCTCGGCGATCCGCCGGCGCAGGCGCTCGGGTGCGAGGACGTCGTCCTTGGCGACGCCGACGAGCCGGGCGCCGTTCAGCAGGGCCCCCCAGATCTCGAAGGTGGCCGCGTCGAAGGAGGTGTTGGCGACCTGGGCGACCACGTCGGACGGGCCGAGCCCGAGGTACGCGGCGTCGTGGACCAGGCGCACGATGCCGCGGTGGGTGATGGCCACACCCTTGGGACGACCGGTGGAACCGGACGTGTAGAGCACGCAGGCGCGCTGGTCCGGGTGCGGGACGGGGAGCGGGCCCGCGAAGGGGCGTACCCCGCCGGCCGCGGGGGTCGTGTCCGTGCGCAGGACCGGGACGTCGCCGGCGAAGGCGAGGTCCCGGTCGGCCAGGACCAGACAGGCGCCGCTGTCCGCCAGCATGTGGGCGAGGCGGGCGTCGGGATGGCCCGGGTCCAGCGGAAGATATGCGGCGCCGGTGGCCAGTACGGCGATCATGGCGGTGACCAGCGCGGCGGAGGACTCCATGGCGAGTCCGACCACGCTCTCGGGGGTGACGCCGTGACCGGCGAGCCGCTCGGCGAGCTCGGTGGCGCGCTCCTGGAGTGCGCCGTAGTCGAGCGTCCCGTCGGCGAAGTGGAGCGCGACGGCGTCGGGAGTCTTCTCGGCCTGGGCGCGGAAGGTCTCCACGACGGTGCGCGCACTGGTCTCGGCGGGCCGCCGGCCCCATGCGGTGAGGAGTTCGCGCTCCTCTGGGGTGGTGTGGGTGAGGTCGCGGACCGGCACGCCGGGTGTGGTGACGGCGGAGTCGATCAGGGCCAGGTAGTGCCCGCGGAACCGCTCGGCGGTCGCCCGGTCGAACAGGTCGGTGTCGTAGGCGAGCAGACCGTGGGGCTCGGCCGCATCGAGCGCCGGCCCGTCCCACAGGCATGCCAGGTCGAACCGGCCGGCCAGCGGCAGGTCGGGGCCGCCGCCGGCCACGAAGAGGACCGCACCCGGCGCGGCGGTGCCGGCGTCGTCGTCCCGCTCGTCGCGCTCGTAGCGCTCGTAGCGCTCGTAGCGGGCACCGTCGAGCAGGGCGGCGAACGTCGTACCGTCGTCCCAGACCGAGCGGGCCGGATACAGACCGCCTCCGGGGGGCCCGGCGACGACGGTGACGCCGCGGGTGCCCGTGGAGCGGCCGAGCAACAGCCGATAGGCCGTGAGCAGGACGGCGAACCGTGTCGTGTCGTGAGCCCGGGCCAGCCCGTCGATCCTGTGGGTCCGCTCCTCGCCCAGATCGAGGGCGAGTCGGCCGTCGGCCGGCCGTCCCACGGGGGGCCGGGCCCGGTCGGCGGTCAGCTCCGGAATGCCGCTCATGCCGGGACTCCCGTCGCGGAGGGCGCGTCATCGTTTTCGGTGATCCGCGCGATGCGGCCGCCGTCGAGGCGCACGACGCGGTCGGCGTCGAGCAGGACATCGCGGCGGTGCGCGATGACGAGAACGGTGCATCCCTTGAGTTCCGTCTCGAAGGTGCGCTGGATGCGCGCGTCGGTCTCCGCGTCGAGGTTGGCGGTCGCCTCGTCGACGAGGACGATCCGTGCCCGGCTGAGCAGGGCGCGGGCCAGGCAGAGCAGTTGGCGTTCGCCGGTGCTCAGCTGGGCACCGCCCGAGGTGGCGTTGTGGGCGAGCCCGTCCGGCAGGGCGAGCAGCTTGCCGGCGAGGCCCACCTTCTCCAGTGCGGATTCCAGCTCCGCGTCGGAGAAGGAGCCGTAGGGGTCGAGGTTCTCCCGCAGCGTGCCGGGCAGCAGCACCGGGTCCTGGGGGATGGTCTCGATCCGGGAGCGCAGGTCGCGCAGGCGCAGGGTGGAGATGTCGACGCCGTCGATCAGGATCCTGCCGCGCTCGCACTCGGTGATCCGCAGCAGCGCGGTGAACAGGCTCGACTTGCCGCTGCCGGTCCGCCCCTCGACTCCGGTCTTGCGTCCGGCGGGAGCGTGGAACGTGATGCCGTCCAGCGCCGCCGGGGCACCCGGCGCGTACCGCAGGGTGACGTCCTCGAAGCGGATGTCACCGGCGGACGGCCAGCCCTCGGGCGCGGCCAGACCCGCCTCGGACTCGACCGGGAGCTGCGTGTAGTCGTGGACCCGCTCGTAGCTGGCGAGGGCGAGGTCCATCATCTGTACGGTCATCAGGCTCATGGCCAGCGTTTCGATCAGCATGTAGACGAAGCTGACCCCGACTCCCGCGTAGCCGGCTCCGATGCCGCCCTGGACGACGAGCAGCGCGGCATAGCCGAACAGCACGAGGGCGCCCACGAGGTCGAGCCGCAGGTTGAAGTGGCGGGAGAGCGAATTGACGGTGTAGTCGGCGTAGTGTGCGGCCTGCGCGCGGCCGCGGAAGGTGGCCTCGTAGCCCTTGACGCGTGCTTCGCGGCCCTCGATGGAGGCGACGCCCTCGATCGCCTCGGTGAGCAGCGCGATCACCGGCTCCTTCGCCTGCTTGGCCAGGCGGGAGGCCTCGACCGTGCTGGAGCGGGTGCGCCGCTGCCACCGGAGGTAGACCAGCAGGACGACCGGGGTGAAGATCGCGGTGACCGGGCTGGTGAAGGCGAGCGCCAGCAGCGGGACGACCATGCCGACGGCGATCTTGAGGGTGTCCATCGTGTACTCGGGCAGTTCGAGGTCGATGGTCTCGGTATCGGCGGAGAAACGGGTCAGGACGCGGCCGGAGGAGTTCTTCTCGAAGAAGGAGAGCGGCGCGCGCAGCACCCGCGTCAGCATCGAGTCGTGCAGGGTCTTGCCGGCCTTGACGCCGCGCGAGAAACCGAAGGTGAACAGGGTGCGGTCGAGTACGAGGGTGAGCAGGCCGATGCCCGCGAAGACACCGGCGTACCAGACGGTGTCCGCGTCCGTGTGCTCGGTCCAGCGGCCCAGCCAGAAGGAGGAGGCGCCGAGCATGCTCTGTCCGGCCACGGCCAGGGCGACCAGGACGGCGAGCAGCACGCCGGGGGTCAGCACCCGCAGGTAACCGCGGTAGGTGTCACGGAGCACGGTGCCGCTCCGTACCGGCTCCGCGGTCTCGTCCGCCGTGCCGGCCTCGGCTTCCGTGGCTTCCCCGGCCGCGTCGGCGGTCTCCGCCGCGGCGCGTTCGGCCGCGTCGCCGTGAGCCTCCGGCAGCAGCTCGGGCATCCGGGCCTGGACCTCGTCGAAGGTGCCGACGGCGACCACCCGGCCGCCGTCCAGGACGACGACGCGGTCGGCGCGCCGGGCGAGGTCGAGGCGGTGGGTGGCGACGATCCGGGTCCGGCCGCCGAGCACCTCCGAGAAGAGCGTGTTGATGATCCGGGTGGCGACGGCGTCGTCGACGGCGCTGGTCGGGTCGTCGACGAGGTAGACGTCGGCGTCCTCGTAGGCGGCGCGGGCGAGCGCGATGCGCTGGCGCTGGCCGCCGGAGAGGGTGGTGCCGCGTTCCCCGAGAACGGTCGCGTCCCCGGCCGGCAGGGCGGCGAGGTCGGTGTCGAGGGCGGTGGCGCGCAGGACGGCGGCGTACCGCTCGGGGTCGTGCGGGGCGAAGCAGCGGATGTTGTCCGCGGCGCTTGCCTGCATGACCCAGGGCCGCTGCGGCAGGTAGACGGTGCTGCCGTGGGTGCGGGCCGTTCCGGAGAGCGTACGCATGGTGCCGGCGAGCGCGCCCAGCAGCGCGGTCTTGCCGCTGCCGACCTTGCCGAGGACGCAGACGAGTTCGCCGGGCGCGATCCGCAGGTCGACGTCTTCCAGGCAGGGAGTGGCCTGCTCGTCCTTTCCGGGCCAGGCGAAGGAGGCTCCCGTCAGCTGGACGGTGCCCGCGGGTGCATGGGCGGCTCCGGCCTCGCTGCCGGCGGCCGGCACGTCGGAGGCGTCGGAGGCGTCGGCGTCGGGGGCGTCGAGGAAGGCGGAGATCTTGCCGAGCGCGACCCGCCATCCGTTGCGCAGATCGAAGTAGCGGACCAGTTCGGGCAGCTGGGAGCGGAGCACCGTGAGCACCGCGATGGCGGCGAAGACGTCGGCGGCGTGCAGTCGGCCGCCGAGGGCGACGTAGGTGACCAGCGTCGCGGTGACCATCAGGACCGGCGTGGCGGCGTTGACCAGGTAGAGCGTGGCCAGCCGCTTCTGCCGGCCGACGAGCAGGCCGTTCAGCTTGGCGCGCTCGCGGGTGACGGCCCGCTCCGCGACGTCCTCCCAGCTGTGCGAGCGCAGGGTGCGCATGGCGCCGAGATACTCGCCGACGAGACCGATGCGCACGCTGTTGGCGTCGCGGACGTCCGGTTCGACGGCGTACAGGCGCTCGTTGGCCATGTTCGACAGCTGGAGTCCGCCGATGAGCACGGCGAGGCCGGCGAGGCCCGCCCAGCCGAGCAGCACGCAGAGGATCACGCAGGAGCCCGCGACGCCGAGCGGCACCGCCCACGCCATGTGGAAGAACGCGAGCTGCCCGGCCTTCAGCGAGTCCCTGGACGCGAAGGTGACGACATCGCCGGCGGGGTGCGTCAGCCGTACGCCGCGGTCCATCCGCAGGTATTTGCGCAGGATCTGGGTGCGCAGCAGAGCGTTGATCGAGTGTGTGGTCTTCCACGCCTCCGACCACTGGTGCTTGTGCGCCAGCGAGTCGGCCATGTGGAAGAGACCGAGGGCGGCGGCGATGAGCAGGCCCTGGCTCATCACCCCCCGGCCGCTTCCCTCGAACCACTGGATGAGCTCGCGCACGAGCAGCGGTCCGAGGGTGGCGCAGATCTGGTAGGCGAAGAAGACGAACGCGGCAAACCAGAAACGCCGCCGATAGGTGTCGTACAGGGCCCGGCGCAGTCCGTCCTTCTGGTCGCGCCGCCGTGCCCAGGCACGCTCGAAGGCGGGGGTGACGCGGTCCAGGTGGTCGTACGTCGGGGGCACCAGACTGTCCGACGGTTCGAGTGCACGCTTGGATCCGGTGGCCACCAGAGCGGCGGGCCAATGGATGAAGACGCGGGAGATCAGTCCCGCCCCTCCTTCGGCACTCGGACGGCTCGGCAGCGTGTCTGTGTTCGCCACGTCGTCTCGTTTCAGGTCGTCGGCTGGGTCAGCGGGCGGAAGCGGTAGGCCTCTTCCAGCGCTTGCCGGGGGGTGGTGGGCAGGAAAGGACACATGGACCGGAACTCGCGCGCCCGGCTGTTCCGGCTGGACTCCGGGAAGCGGGGCCGCTGTTCGAGCCAGTTGGCCACGGTGAGCACCGCGAGATCGGCGTACTGCTGGTCGGTGATGCCGACCTGCCCGCCCGTACGGGTCTCCAGGAGGAAGGGGGCTCCGTCGAACGCGGCGTCGAAGATCGCGGCCCGCAAGACGGTGCCGAAGAGGTGGACGAGGGTCTCGGCCTCCTCTCCGATCAGACCGCGCACGACCGGGCGCAGTGCGATCGGGACGGCTCCGGTGGGGAAGATCTCGGTGCCGTACACCGAGTGGAAGAGCCCGGCATCGCACAGCTGTGGACGGCAGCCCCATCGGCGCAGCAGCTCGTGGACGCCCTGCAGGTGTGCGAGGAGGTCGGCGCTGGAGTGGGCGAGGTCGTCAACGCCGTGCTGCTGGAGGAAGGCGACCTTCGCCTCGAAGGATGCAGTGGTGGTCACGGCCGGCCGTCAGGCTTCCGAGCGGCTGGACAGCGAGCCGGTCATGGCGACGAGCACCTTGCGGGGGCCCTCGAACCGATTGCGCCCGTGGGAGAGGGTCAGGTTGTCGATGACCAGGAGGTCCCCGGCCAGCCAGGGGAAGGCGAGGCTCTCCGCCTCGTAGGCCTTGCGGACGGCGGCCAGGTCGGCGTCGGAGATCGGGCTGCCGTCGCCGTAGTAGGCGTTGCGCGGGAGGTCCTCCTCCTTCATCAGCTCCATCAGCGCGAGCCGTGTCGCCTCGTTGAGGTTGGACACGTGGAAGAGGTGGGCCTGGTTCATCCACAGCGTCTTGCCGGTCACCGGGTGGACGGTGACGGCCTGGCAGGTCTCGGTGGTGCGCATCGAGTCGCCGCCGTCCAGCCATTCGACGGCGATGTCGCGTTCGGCGCAGAAGCGCTCCACCCCTTCGCGGTCCATGCCGGGGAAGGTCTCCTGCCAGGAGATGCCGAGACCTGCACGGTAGTTGCGTACGTAGCGCACTCCGTGCCGCTCGAAGCGTTCGCGGACATCGGCGGGGATGCTCTCGTAGACCGCGTGGCTGTCGGCGAGAGGGGTCTCGCCGCCGGAGACGGCCGCGACGGCGGAGTAGAACCAGAGGCGCTCGGGCCAGGTGCTGGTGTAGGCCATCTCGTTGTGCTGCGGGATGACCTCGCTGGCCGGGTACTCCGTCGAGGTGTAGACGTCGCCGACCTTGGTGCGCGGGGTCGAGCGGTAGGTGTACTCGTTGAGCTCCTCGCCGAAGACGCGCACGAACCCGGAGAAGACGCTCTCGTCCGGGACGTCGAAGCCGCGCAGCAGGCAGGCGCCGGCCGTGGCGAGCCGCTCGGCGACCAGGTCGGAGTGCTGTTCGGCCCATGCCACCGGGGAGAGGCCCGGCTCCGTGGCCTCGAAGAGTGCCACGCACCCCTGTTCGGGGAAGAGCAGGGATTCCTTCACGTTGCTAGTCATGTCTTGTGATCCGTTCTCTGGCTTCGTGGGGTTCAGGACTCGGCGTCGTCCGCCATCGCGCGCAGTACGTCCTCGACGAGGGCTGCGAGCTTGGCGATGCCGTCGCGGTCGTTGAGATTGCGGCTGAAGCGGAATCCGAGGCGCAGCGCGCCGTCGTACACGCGGCCGTCGACGATGAGCCGGTGCATCCGCTGGAGTTCGGGCGCGGGCCAGGCGTCCTCGATGGGGGCGCCGAGCAGCGGCGAGTCGTCGGTGAACTTCCCGACCTCACCCCAGTTGTTGACGAGGATGTCCGGCTTGCCGAGCGGGGCGAGGGCCTGGGCGACGTCCGGCCGGGCGCCGGTGTACCGGAGCAGGCCGAAACCGAGGCCGCTGCGCGGCACGGCCCTGAGCTGTTCGGCGACCGAGTCGAGCAGGGCGTGCGTGCCGGGGGTGGCCGGCAGGTCGAGCAGTCGCGGCGAGGTCATCGAGAAGCGGCCGATGGCGCGCGAGAGGTCGAGGTCCTCGCCACCGAGTTCACGGCCGCGGGAGACGAGGTCGACGAGGACCGAATTCTGGCCGGTCCAGTCGGCGAAGCCCTTCAGGACGGCGGCGAGCAGCAGGTCGTTGAGGGTCAGCCCGTAGTCGCGCCGGATCAGCCGGCGCAGCGCGGCGGTGTCCGCGCCGCTCAGTTCGACGAGCACCGAGTCCTCGGACGCCATGCTGTCCACGCCGTTCTGGTGATCCAGCGGCCAGTGCGAGACGGCCCGTCCGGCGAGGGCGGTCCAGTAGGCGGCGTCCTCGTCCATGTCGGCGGAGCGCGCCAGTGCGTCGAGGTTGCGTGCCCACTGAGCGAAGGACGCGGTCAGCGGCGGCAGCTGCGGCTCCTTGCCGTCGGCAACGGCGAGGTAGGCGGCCTGGAGGTCCTCGGTCAGAACGCTCCAGGAGCTGTTGTCCATCAGCTGGTGGTGGACGATGGCCACGAGCCGGTCGGGCCGGTCCGCGCCGAAGCGCACCAGGGCGAAGTGCAGGAGCGGCCCGTGCTCGAAGTCGACCTTGCGGTGCAGCGTCGTGTCCAGCCGCCGGAAGGTGACGTCCTGGGCTGCCGAGTCGAGGGCGGAGAGGTCGACGAAGGTGAACAGCTGCTGTTCGAAGCGGTCGTGGATCTTCACCGAGTGGGCGCCGCCCCCCTTGGGGAAGGAGATGCGCAGAGAGTCGTGGTGGGAGACCACCGCGGCCACCGCTCGCTCCATGAGCGCCGGGTCCAGTCGCTCCAGGGTCTCGAACATGAAGATGTGCGTGTAGAGGTGCTTGTCGGCGAAGTCCCGCTCCTGGAAAGCGAGGTTCGAGGGCACCAGGGGGACGGCGCCGGTATCGGCGGGCCCCTCACCCGGCTCGGTGCGGTCGGTGGCGACGGCGGCGAGACCGGCGATGGTGGGGTTCGCTATGAACTGCGCGGGCGTGATCCCGATGCCCGCCCTGCGCGCCCGGTCGACCACCCGGATCGCATGCAGCGAGTCACCGCCGAGCTCGAAGAAGTCCTCGTCGTGGCCGACCTCCGGCAGCCGCAGCACCTCCTGCCAGATCCCCGCCAGGGTCTCCCGGTACTGGACGCCGGGCGCCTGCGGATCGGTGGCGACGGCGGCGAGACCGGCGATGGTCGGGTTCGCTATGAACTGCGCGGGCGTGATCCCGATGCCCGCCCTGCGCGCCCGGTCGACCACCCGGATCGCATGCAGCGAGTCACCGCCCAGCTCGAAGAAGTCGTCGTGCGTACCGACCTTCGCCAGCCGCAGCACCTCCTTCCAGATGGAGACCAGCTCGACGACCCTGTCGAGGTAGCCGGTGTCGTCGGCGGCGAGGCGGGGAGCCCCGGCCGCGGGGGTGGTGCGGGTCTGCACGGGTGTCGCCTCCATCGCGAGGAGCGCCACGCGGTCGACCTTGCCGTTGGAAAGACGCGGCAGGGAGGCGACCGTGACGATCGTGGGAATCATGTAGTCGGGCAGTTTCTCCCCGAGGCCGGCGCGCAGTCCCGCGGCCGTGACGGCGGTGCCGGGCCGGAGCGTGACGTAGCCGACCAGGCGCCGCTCGTCCGCTGCGTCCTCGACGCAGAACACGGCACACTCGTGCACGCCGTCGAGCGCGGCGAGCTCCGAGGCGACTTCGCCGGGCTCGACCCGGTGACCGCGGATCTTGGCCTGGTCGCCGATGCGGCCGAGGAACTCGAGCGCGCCGCCGGGCAGGAACCGCCCGCGGTCGCCGGTGCGGTAGAGGCGTCCGCCTGCCGGGCCGAACGGGTCCGGGACGAACCGCGCCGCGGTCAGTTCCGGGTCCCCGAGGTAGCCGCGGGCAAGGCTCGGGCCGCCTACGAGGATCTCCCCGGGGTGACCGGGCGGGACCCGGCGCAGTTCGTCGTCGACGATGTGGATGCGCGTGCCGTCGAGCGGGCGGCCGAGCGGCACCACCACACCGCGGCCGGTGCGTTCGGGGGCGACGGGCGCGGTGGCGACGATGCCGGTGGTCTCGGTCTGGCCGTACATGTTGGCCATGCGTGGCGCGCCGGGCCGGCTGCGGATCGTCTCCGGCAGGTCCTGGAGCAGTGGCTCACTGGCGGTGAGGACGCACTCCGGCCGCCAGTCCGTGCGGTCGAGTGCCGGTGTGACGACCCGCAGGTAGGAGGGCACGAGGTCCAGTACCTGCACGCCGTTGCGGGCCGCGTAGGCCAGGAGTTCGTCGGGGGAGGCGAGATGCTCCCGGGTGGCGACGACGACCCGGCCGCCGTGGGCGAGCGGCACCATGAGCTGGCGGACGGAGGAGGAGAAGGCGAAGGAGGCGGTGTGCAGGACCACAGGGCGCCCGGGCAGTTCCAGGGCCCGGGGCAGTGAGCGCACGTATGCGTCCAGCCCGGTGTGGGTGAGCACCACGCCCTTGGGCTTCCCCTTGGTGCCCGAGGTGTAGACCACGTACGCGGGACGGTCCGGTGACAGGCACCGCGCCGGCGACAGCTCGCCGGCGGCCGCGTCGGCGGCCCCTGGAGCAGTTGGAGCAGTCTCCAGGAGGAGCCGCCCGCCCGGTACGACCGGTGCCCCGGCTTCCAGGTCGCGCGAGGTCAGGACCAGCTCAGGCCGCGCGTCGGCGACGATCTCGGCCAGCCGTTCACGCGGGTAGGCCGTGTCCAGCGGCAGGTACGCGCCGCCTGCCTGGAGCACCGCCAGCACCGCGACGACGAGGTCCGTACCGCGTTCCAGGTACACCGCGACCGCGGTCTCGGGGCCGACGCCGTGGCCGCGCAGCGTCCGGGCCAGCTGCTCGCTGCGGCGGCCCAGCTCTCCGTACGAGAGGGTGGTCGCGCCGCAGGTGACGGCGGGCTCTGCGGGCATGCGCGCCACCTGCTCCCGGAAGCGCTCCAGGAAGCTGCGGCCGTCCGCTTCGGCAGCGGTGCCGGACAGGGCGTCCAGCTCGGCGTGCTCACCGGACAGCAGGAGGTCCGTGTCGAAGACCCGCTGTGCCGGGTCGGCGACGAGGCGTCCCAGCAGCGCCTCGAAGCGCTGCATCAGACGGGCGATCGTCTGCGCGTCGAAGAGGTCGGTGCTGTACTCGGCGTGCCCCTGAAGGCCGTCCTCGCTCTCCCACAGGTCGACGACGAGGTCGAAACGGGCCGTGACCTGCTCGCTCTCGATCTCGCTGAGGGTGAGCCCCTGCCCCGCATCGGGCAGGCCGCCCGACATGTTCTGGAGCGCGAACCGCACCTGGAACAGCGGCGAATGGCTGAGGCTGCGCTGCGGGGCGACGGCGTCGACGACCATCTCGAAGGGGACGTCCTGGTGCGCGTAGGCACCGTTGGCGGTCTTCTTGACGCGTGCGAGCAGCTCGGTGAAGGTCGGATTGCCGGCGAGGTCGACGCGCAGCGCCAGGGTGTTGGCGAAGAAGCCGACGATGCTCTCCAGCTCGGTCATCGTCCGGCTTGCGATGGGCGTGCCGACGGTGACGTCGCGCCGGCCGCTCACGCGGGCCATGAGCACGTCGAATCCGGCCAGCAGCGCCATGAACAGCGAGACGCCCTCGCGGCGGGCCAGCTCCGCGACCGCGGCGGACAGCTCGCGCGACCACGCCACCTCGTGCCGGGCGCCCCGGTAGCTCTGCACCGCGGGACGCGGCCGGTCGGTGGGCAGGTCGAGCATCGGCGCCCCGCCGAGCTGCTGCTTCCAGTAGCCGAGCTGTGCGTCGAGGGTCTCCTCGTCCAGCCAGGAGCGCTGCCAGAACGTGTAGTCCACGTAGGTGTGGGGAAGCGGGGCGAGCGGCGAGGGCTGGTCCGCGGCGAACGCCCGGTAGAGGGCCATGAGTTCGTCCATCACGATGGAGACGGACCAGCCGTCGGACACCGAGTGGTGCAAGGTGAGGAGGGCCACGTGGGCGTCGGGGGCCAGCCGGAGGAGCCGTCCGCGCAGCAACGGCCCGCGCGCCAGGTCGAACGGCCGGCCGGCCTCCTCCTGTACGAGCGTGTCGAGCCGGGCCCTGGTGTCGGCCGTGCCCGTCAGATCGCTCTCCTCGAAGGGGACCGCCTCGGCCGGCAGGAACTCCTGGACGGGGTCGCCGTCGGGCGACGGGAAGCGGACGCGCAGCCCCTCGTGCCGGGCCCAGAGCGCGGCGAACGCGGCCCGGAACGCATCCGGCCGGAAGGCGCCGTCGAAGCGCAGGGCGATCGGAACGTTGTAGAAGGAACTGTCCTCGGCGAGACGGCTCATGAAGTAGAGGCGTCCCTGTGCGTACGACAGCGGGACCGGGCCGGTGCGCGGGGCGGTCACCAGGCCGGGGCGCGGCGCGCGTCCGCCGAGGGCCTCGATGCGCTGAGCGAGGTCGGCGAGGGTCCGCGCCTCCAGGAACACCCCGAGCGGCAGGTCGACGTCGAGAGCCTTGCGCAGGCGGGCGGCGGCCTGCACGGTGAGCAGCGAATGCCCGCCCAGGGCATTGAAGTTGTCCTCGCGGCCGACCGAGGGCAGGCCCAGGACGTCGGCCCAGATCTCGGCGATGACCCGCTCCAACGGCGTGACCGGAAGGTCGGTGGCCACGTCGGGGGCGTCCGTGACGGGCTGGGGCAGCGCGCGGCGGTCCACCTTGCCGCTCTGGGCGAGTGGCAGTTCGTCCAGCACCACGAAGTGGTCCGGGAGCATGTACTCGGGCAGGCCGGCGCGGAGCTCGGCGCGCAGGTCCTCCTCGGCGCACCGGGAGGCCCCGTCGTTCACGGGGGTGACGTAGGCGGCGAGCCTGCGCTCGCCGGGCCGGTCCTCGCGAAGCAGCACCACGGCCTCGCGGACGGCGGCCAGGCGCGTCAGAGCGGCCTCGATCTCCTCCAGCTCGACCCGGTAGCCGCGCACCTTCACCTGGGTGTCGACCCGGCCGAGGCACTCCAGCTCGCCGTCGGGGCGAATCCGCACGAGGTCACCGGTGCGGTAGAGGCGCTCTCCGGGCTCGGCCGCGAACGGATCGGGAACGAAGCGCTCCGCAGTGAGGTCGGGGCGGTTCCAGTAGCCGCGGGCCACTCCGGCACCGCCGATGAACAGCTCACCGACCGCGCCGCGGGCGACGGGCTTGAGGTTGGCGTCCAGCACGTAGAGCCGGGTGTTGGCGATGGGCCGGCCGATCGGAACGGTGCCGGACAGATCGGTGTGCTCGTCCACCTCGTACACGCAGCAGCCGACGACGGTCTCGGTGGGACCGTACTCGTTGACCACGCGCAAGCCGGGGGCGCGCTCGCGCCAGGCCGCGACGGTGCCACCGTGCAGGGACTCCCCGCCGACGACCAGGTAGCCGTCCGCCTCGATCCCGACGGGCGGCGCCGACTTGTCGAGTGCGTCCAGGTGGGCGGGCGTCAGCTTGACCAGCCCGAAGTCGAGGTCTCGGCCGAGCATGCCGCAGAGCCGGTCCAGCTCCTGCCCCTCCGCCACCAGGACCACCGGCCTGCCCGCGAGCAGCGGGCAGAAGAGCGTCGTGACGGACAGGTCGAAGCGCAACGGCGAGACGAGGGGAGCGCCGCCGCCGTCGGCCACCCGGTAGGCGCGGACGCTCCACTCCAGGTAGTTGCCGAGCCCCCGGTGGGTGACGACGACGCCCTTGGGGCGTCCGGTCGAACCCGAGGTGTAGATGACGTAGGCGGCGTTGTCGGGCTGCGGGCAGGGGTGCGCCGGGGCGTCGGCGGGCACCGGGGTGCCAAGGACCTCGTGCGCGATCAGGACGTGTGCCCCGGTCTGCGGAAGCGCGGCCGCCCGGAGGGTGTCGGTGACGACCACCCGGACGTCCGCGTCGGTGAGCATGTAGGCGATGCGCTCGGCCGGGTCGGCGGTGTCCAGCGGCACGTAGGCGCCACCGGTCTTCAGCGTCGCCAGTACCGCGACCACCAGATCGACGCCGCGCTCGAGGAAGAGCGCGACACGCTCCTCCGGGCCGACGCCCTCACACCGCAAGCGGTGGGCGAGCCGGTCGGCGAGGGTGTTCAACTCCGCGAAGGTCAGTCGCCGCTCGTCGGTGACGAGGGCGATCGCGTCCGGTGTACGGCGTACCTGGTCCTCGAAGAGCTCGTGGACGGGCCGGTCGCCGAAGGCCGGGACCTCGGTGCGGTTCCGGTCGACGACCAGCTCCCGCAGCTCCTCTTCGGAGAGGAGGGGGGCATCGCCTATCCGGGTCCCGGGGTCCTGCGTGAGCCCGCCGAGGAGGATGCCCAGGTGGGTACCGATCCGGGCCACGGTCGCCGCCTCGAACAGGTCGGTCGCATACTCGAAGACACCGTGCAGGACGTCGTCGGCGCCGGGCCAGACCTCCAGGCTCAGGTCGTACTTGGCGGACGCGGTGTGGTGCTCGACCACGCTGACCTTCATCGCGTCCAGGGCGACGTCCAGCGCGGGATCCTGGACGAGCGCGAACAGCACCTGGGCGAGCGGCGTGTGGCTGAGGTCGCGGGCCGGGTCGACCGCCTCGACGACACGGTCGAAGGGCACCTCGCCGTGTGCCAGAGCCTCCTGGGTGAGGTCACGGACCCGGCCGACCAACTCGCGGAAGTCCGGTTCGCCCGAGGTGTCCACCCGCAGCACCAGGGAGTTCGCGAAGAAGCCCACCAGGGACTCCAGCTCGGCGCGCGGCCGGTTGGCCACGGGAGTCACCGCCGTCACCTCGTCGTGCGAGGTGTAGCGCGACAGCAGCGCGGCGAAGCCGGCGAGCAGCACCATGAAGGGGGTCGCGTGCTCGTCCGCCGCGATCTCCTTGACCCGCGGCCAGATGCCGGCAGGCAGCGAGAAGCGGTGACGGGCGCCGCGGAAGCTCTGTACCGGCGGGCGGGGCCGGTCGAAGGGCAGCTCGATGACCGGCACGGCGCCGCCCAGGGACCGGCGCCAGAAGGCCAGCCCCTCCTCCAGCTGTGCGGTGCGCTCGGGCCCGGCCTCCCAGGCGGCATAGTCCGCGTACTGGAGCGGAAGCGGCTTCAGTCCGGCTTCGACGCCCTTCGCCCAGCCCCCGTAGAGCGCGAGCAGTTCGTCGACGACGATGCTCATCGACCAGCCGTCACACACACTGTGGTGGACGACCAGCAGCAGGACGTGGTCCTCGGCTCCGGTCCGGAAGAGGGTGACACGGGCGAGAGGTCCGTGTTCCAGGGAGAAGGGCCGCGACGCTTCCGCAACCAGCGCCTCACGCAGAGCGTCCTCGCGGCTCCCGGCGGTGGGGGCCGGCAGGGTGACGGGCGTGAGGTCCACGTCGAGATCCGAGAGGATCCGCTGCACCGGCTCGTCGCCGACGGACGGGAACACGGTGCGCAGTGACTCGTGCCGGCGCAGCACGTCGCGGATCGCCCGCTCCAGCACGTCCGGCCGCAGCGTCCCCTCGAAGCGCAGGGCCACCGAGACGTTGAACATCATCCCGCCGGGGTTCAGCTGTTCCATGAACCACAGGCGGCGCTGGGCGTTCGACAGCGGCAGCCGCCCCTCGCGCGGCACCGGCTGGATGGTGGCCTCGTTCGCCGGGCGTCGCCCGGCGACCCGCTTGGCGAGCAGGGCGCGCTTGGCCGCGGACATCGTGTCCAGGCGGGATCGGGTGCTTCCCGGCTCGCCCGGCACACGGGCCGCCCGGAGGACGGCATCCGTGCTGTCGGTGGTCATCGCTGCTCCCCCGGACAGTCGGCGGAGGTCTGCGCCATGTGAGCCACCAGGCTCAGCGGGCGCATGTCGGTCCAGTGCGTGTTGATGTACTCGAGACACGCTGACCGGTCGGTCGCGCCGTGGCGCACCGTCCATCCGGCCGGGACATCCACGACCTCGGGCCAGATCGAGTACTGGCCTTCATCGTTGACGACGACGTAGAAACTGCCGTTGGGATTGTCGAGCTGGTTCGACATCACACCTCGCTTCGCCTGCTGTTCAATGGGATTGCGCCGCGGCACCGTCTCAGTGCCGATGTGGTCTGTCGCCGACGCACACCGGGGCGACCGCTGCTCCAGCGGAGACAGCGGAAGCCCCGCGGATGCGGCGGCGGATGGCAGGCATGGCTGATCTCCCCTTCCAAGGGCAGGCAGGTGGGAAGGCGCGGTGTACGCGTCATTGCGGCTGTCCCGCGGGAACATCCATCGCGAGGACCTGGCGCAGGGAAATGCCTTCAGGCACGAAGCGCTCTGAAGGTTTGGTGCGGACTGCTGTCCTGCAGGAACAGCGGTCGTAGGCAAGAACCGGGCACGGCGGCGTTCGGAAAGCGGTCGACTACGCGACTACGCGACTACGCCTGCACGTCGGGCGGCAGATAGCGGCGCTGCATCAGCGGTGAAGCCGCGTGACAGCGGTGGAGCAGGGAGGCAGTGCGGTAGGTCGCGCTGCGGAAGCCGGGCGCGGTGGGATCGCGCGTGAGCAGGTACACGAGCAGGTCGACACGGTCTCTCTGCGCACGGGCGGTGGCGTGCTGCAGACCGTCCTCGAGTGCCGTATGCGCCCAAAGGGCGCCCAGCACCTCGGACACCTCACCCGTCTCATCTGTCGGATCGGCAAGGACCCTGCTACGACGCTCCAGGTGGGTGTAAACGATGTCCATGTGACGGTCAGCCGCCCCAGGTGCCGGTGTCGTCGGGCCCCGTCTGGGTGAGAGGGGCCGGGGCGACTTCGGTCGTGGCCGCAGGTGCGGTAGCGGCTGTGGCGGGGGTGACGGGGGCGGCGGGGGCGACGAGCACGGTGACGCCGAGTACGAGGGCGGCGACTGCGGTGGCCTTGGCAATACAGGTGCGGATCATGGTGACCGTTCCTTTCACATCACATGGCGAGGTGTCCTGTCCCGGTCTTGCGTCCCGCTTCCGCGGTTGACGCCTCGCCCGGCTGCCGTACGGACTGTCCCGTGCCGACGATGAGTAGCTTCGCCGCAGAACCGGTCCGTTGGAAAGCTTTCCGTGGGTCCTGAACAGGGCTTATCCGGATCAGGACACACGGCCGGGCCCACTTTGGGCAGATATCGGGATCGTCCGGATATTGCGCCTGAATGATGTACCAATGCGCCTCGATGGAATGTCCGCCTGCCGGCTCCAAGGCCTGTGGCCGAAAAGACATTGAATGGTGGCGCTCGGGATGGAGAGAATGAGGGCTCCACGCGCGGCCGGGGGGCGGCGTTCAGGGGGGAACAAGCACATGCTGCAAGCACTCGGAGTAAGCGAAGACGCCGCGGATGTCTACCAGGCGATGCTCGACCACCCTGACAACGGTGTCGACCAAATCGCCGGCGTATGCGGCCTGACTCCCACACGGGTCCACGATTGTTTGGACGAACTCGGCCAGCTAATGCTGGTCCGGGCATCCAGTGAGCACCCCGGACAAATGCGGGCCGTCGACCCCGACATCGGCTTGGCCGAGATCGTGGCCCGCCAGGAGGCCGAACTCGCGGCCCGGCAGGCCAAATTGGCCGCATCCCGCGCGGCGATCACCCGCATGGTCTCCGATCGCGCCCAGCGGCGCTCCGCCCACGGCGAACGCCTCCTCGGCATGGACGCCATCCACAACCGGCTCGAACGCCTGTGCCGCACCGCCCAGACCGAGATCATCGGCGTTCAGCCCGGTGTCCAGCGCCCCGACGACCTCAGCGCCGGACGCGACCACGACCTCGCTGCCCTTGGCCGTGGCGTCGCCTTGCGCGCCCTGTACCAGGAGCACGCCCGCCACCGCACCCACATCGCCGCGTACGCAAACGAGCTGCTCAGCCGCGGCGGAGAAGTCCGCACCGCCCCCACCATCCCCCAGCGCGTGGTCATCGTCGACCGGAACCACGCCTTGGTGCCGACCGACCCCGCCGACAATCGCAAGGGTGCGCTGCACATCACCGAGCCCGGCATCGTCACCGCTCTGCTCGAACTCTTCGAGCAGGCCTGGAACACGGCTGTACCCATCGGGGCCAGCCGCCCCGACGACCCTCAAGCGGGCCTCACCGACCACGAACGCGAACTCCTGCGCCTGCTCGGCACCGGCCTCACGGACGAGGCGACCGGACAGCGCCTCGGCCTCACCGATCGCACCATCCGGCGACAAGTCGCCTCAATCATGGAACGCCTCGGCGCTTCCAGCCGCTTCGAAGCAGGCATCAAAGCCGCACAACGCGGCTGGCTCTGACGAAACCGATTTGCCACTCCCCTGGTTGCCGGGCACCGGCCGGGCCACTTCGGTTTGAAGTATTAAGGGACCACGACCAATACCCTGATTCATGAACATGAACATGAACAGGAGCATCGCCGCCGCTATATCGCCGCCCATCTGGCGCTGCGCGGGATCCTGGCCGAGGCGGTCGGGAGCAGACCGGGCCACCTCCGCCTCACTCGGTTGCCGTGCCCGGGATGCGGCGCGCAACACGGGCGGCCCGCCCTCGCGGACTTGCGGCTGGTCGCACGTACGCCTCTTCTCCACCTGGGGAGAGGTCGTCGACCCGGCCGCCGAGAAACTCCTCGCCCCCACCGGCTGGGTCAAGCCCGACGCCGACACCCACCCCTCCGGCGGGGACTGGGCCGCGCTCTACCTCCAGCCGCTGGCCGACACCCTCGGCGACCGCGTCAGGTACAACGCCACCGTCACCGGAGTCTCCCGCACCGGCCGCGACCGCATCGTCGACGCCGACCGCGAGGCCCAGCCCTTCGTCATCCACCTCACCGGCCCCGGCGGCGAGGAGCGGATCTTCGCCCGCGCCGTGATCGACGCCTCCGGCACCTGGTCCACCCCGAGCCCGGCCGGCGGCAGCGGCCTGCCCGCCCTCGGCGAGAAGAGCGCCGCCAAGCAGATCACGTACCGCGTCCCCGACCTCAAGGACCCTGCCGTCCGGGCCCTTTACGCTGGCAAGCGGACCGCCGTGATCGGCTCCGGAGCCTCCGCCTTCACCGCTCTGGCGTACCTCACCGACCTCGCCAAGGCCGAGGACTGCACCGGGACGCACGCCACCTGGATCCTGCGGCGCGGCATCAGCGGCACCGCCGACCAGCTGCCCGCCCGTGGCGCGCTCGGCCTCGCGGCCAAGGCCGCAGTGGACGGCGGGCACGCCGACGCGGTCACCGACTTCCGCACCGAGTCCGTCGAGCGGGACACCGCCGGGCGCCTGGTCCTCGTGGGCGAGGACGGCCGCCACCTGGACCCGGTCGACGAGGTCATCGTCCTGACCGGCTTCCGCCCCGACCTCACCTTCCTCGACGAACTGCGCCTCGGCCTCGACGAACGCCTCCAGGCCCCGACCGAACTCGCCCCGCTGATCGACCCCAACCAGCACTCCTGCGGCACCGTCTACCCCCACGGCGCCACCGAACTCTCCCACCCGGAGAAGGACGTCTACCTCGCCGGCATGAAATCCTACGGACGCGCCCCCACCTTCCTGGCCATGACCGGCTACGAGCAGGTCCGCTCCATCGCCGCCGCCCTCGCCGGCGACCAGGAAGCCGCCGAACGCGTCGAACTCACCCTCCCCGAGACCGGCCCCACCTCTTCGCGGCCCTGGTCTCACTCTCGGTCGTGGCCGCATGCCTCGCCCTCGGCACCTCCAAGGCGAGCAGCACCCAGACGGAGCTTCAGCGCCGCTCGTAACGCAACTGCGCAGCCGGCTCCCGCTCCATCACCACCACTCCCGGCGAACGTGACGACGGGCAGAGCGACACCGAGTCCGGCTTCTCCCAGCTCGACCGCTCCCTCTGGAACCGCCGCATGATCGCCTTCGGCGCCGATGCCCAGTCCCTGGTTATCCTCGGCTTCCTCCTCGCCCAGAACGCCACCAGCGCGGCCCGCTACCGAGAGGACCCCACCTACTCCGACGCGGACGCCGAAACCGCAGAAGGCCTCACCCCGTCCCCCAACAACTGAGCCGCGGAGCCCCTCACTGATCCGCTACCCTGTCCCTGGGCTGCCCTTGTGGCAGCCCAGGACCTTGCCGAGGCGAGCCGGATTCTCACGCAGAGTATTCAGCCACGTTTCACGCAAGGCCCGCCTTCGTAGCTCAGGGGATAGAGCACCGCTCTCCTAAAGCGGGTGTCGCAGGTTCGAATCCTGCCGAGGGCACAAGCACAAAGGCCCCCAGCCGATCTCGACTGGGGGCCTTTGGCATCCAGTCCTATAGCGTGCCATCAGTGCTCTGAGCTGTGCGAACGTCGGAAGGTCATGCAGCCTTCGGAGCCGTGTGTGCTGGGCGCCCCCGTTGAGAGCACCCGGCTTACGGCCGTGACCGATGGTGTCGCGCAGGTCTTCACTTGGGAGGCGGACGCGCGGATCGAGGTGCGGGACCTGGGGGGAGAGGTCGTGATCGAGGCGAACGCCGCGGGGCTCAGGACGCTTGCCGGGCATCTGCTGGTGCTTGCCGCGGAGGGTGTTCCCGACGGGAGTCATCTGCACCTTGAAGACAGCAACGGGCTGGAGGAGGGTTCCCTCGGCTTGGTCCTGGAGCGGTGCGACGAGGAGGAGTGAGGGCCCCGCTCTCTCGGTGGCCTGCCCAGGGACATCCACGCCTGACATCAGCGACGCCGGATGTGGGCGTACCAGGGCGCCTCTCCGTGTACGGGATCTTGAGATCATGCGCAGCCCATGACAGTCTCGTTCCGCATGATCGATGATTTCGCGAAGGACAACCTGCACACGAGACTGCGGCGGGATCGTGAGGCGCTGCTCTGGAAGCTCGACGGCTTGTCCGAATACGACGCGCGCCGGCCTCTGACGGCGACCGGGACCAACCTCCTCGGCCTGGTCAAACATGTGGCCATGGTCGAGGCCAGGTATTTCGGTGAGGTCTTCGACCGCCCTTCTCCGGAGCCGCTTTGCCGGTGGCAGGACTCCGACGGCAGCGATCGATGGGCGGCCGGGGACGAGACGCGTGGTCAGATCGTCGGCTTCTACCGGCGTACGTGGGAACACTCGGACGCGACAATCAGCGAGCTTGCCCTCGACGCCCCCGGCCACGTGCCCTGGTGGCCGGAGCCTCATGTCGACACGAACCTGTTCGCCGTCATGGTCCATGTCCTCGGCGAGACCATCCGGCATGCCGGGCACGCCGACATCCTGCGCGAGGGCGTAGACGGCCGGACCGGGATGCGCGCCGAACACGAGCAGCCGATCGACGAGGAAGCCCGCGCAGCCTACTTCGCGAAGATCGAGCAAGCCGCCAGGACGGTCATATCAACCCCCGCGTAGGGCTGTTCCTCGACATGACGTGATGGTCGAACGGCATGCTGCCGGTCGTGTCTACGGGGTTGGCTTTTCGGTTGAGGACGGGGTTTTGGTGGTTGCTTTCGGGTTGTGGCCCAGGGCGATGCACCAGCGGCCGCCTTTGATTCGGGTGAGGACCAGTCGTTCCTCGGCTGCGGAGCCGTCTGTTGCCACGGTGGTCAGGCGTGCCGAGGCCGTGTCGGGGCCGAAGTCGTGCTGGATGTCTACGGTCTGGAGGCGCAGGCCGCGTCCGCCGAGGCGGGCGATCCGGTCGGCGGCGTCGGCCGCCGCCCGTTCGGATGTTGGGGCTCGCATCGGGCCTCCTGATCGTGCAGAGGCCCCCAGCCGGTTGTGGCTGGGGGCCTTGGGGGGCTGCGGGTTACAGGTGGTTGATCAGGCGGTGGAGGTTGGTGCTGGGGGCGTGGGGGGTGTTCGGGAGGTAGATGACCTCTACGCCCAGGGTGGTGAAGTCGCTTTCCCAGCGGGCCGCTCGGGGGGTGCCTCGCCAGTCGTCGCCCTTGAAGAGGCGGTGGAAGCCGATCTGCTGCCAGGCGTCCAGGTTCTCCAGGGTGGGGTCGACGATGGCCTCGTCCACGCAGCTCATGGAGCGGACGACCTCGATCCGCTCGTGGAGGGGGATCGCCGGGGGGAAGCCCTTGTGGCAGGAGGCCTCATCGGTCAGTACGCCGGCCACCAGGTAATCGCACTGGGCCCGTGCCTGCTTGAGCAGGTTGAGGTGGCCGATGTGGAAGAGGTCGAAGACGCCTGACGCGTAACCGATGAGCTGAGACACGGGGGTCCTCCCGGAGGCGCTGTAGCGGCCGGATCGTGGTGAGGGACGGGCGGGCGGGGCGGGGCGGGAGCGATCTTGCACCATCCCCCTCGGTTGGTAAAGGCCCAGTTCAAGGGAGTGGGGGCCCGGGAGGGAGGGGTTTCCCTCTCCCTCCCGGGGGTGGTGGTGCGTGGCCGGTTTCAGGCCGGGGGGGCCAGGTCAGGCGGTGGACCAGCCGAAGGCGGTGCCGCCGGCCGGGAGGCCGTTCTGGCCGGGCTGGTGCGTGGTGACGGTGCCGGCGGCTCCGGTGCGGCCGGCGGTCGTGTTGCCCCACGGGAGGGCGTGGACCGCGCCGGACGGCGTGGCGTTCGGGACTCCGATGCGCAGGGCCGAGGTGGTTGCGCCCAGGTGCGAGCCGATGGCGTGGCCGGCCGTCGGGGTGCCGCCCAGGCCGGAGGCGTCGCCCGCCTGGATCCACTGGTCGGTGTCACCGGGGACGCCGAGCGGGTCGAAGGTCTGCACCGCGCCCGCGTCGGCGGCGCCGCCGATGTCCTTGCCCGGGATGCCGACCGCGAGGACCAGGGTCGCCGGGGTGGCGGGTGCCTCGGGGGCGAGGTTGACCAGGGCCACGCTCTGGCCGAGCTGGTCACCGGCGGCGGCCGTGCCGGTCACTCCGGCGACCTCGGCGGTGATGGAGGCGACCTTGGTGATGGCGCCCGCACCGGTGATGCGGAAGGTGTAGGCCTGGCCGGCGTGGTCGACGGGGGCCCCGCCGACCGTCAGGCCTTCGCCGGGCACGCCCACCGCGAGGAGGGTGTCGGTCGAGGCGGTCGCACCGGACGGGGTGTAGGCGACGGCTGCGAGGGAGCCGCCGAACAGGTCTCCGGCCTCGGCGAGGCTGGCCACGAGCGGGTCGTTCTGGTTGAGGCCCACGAGGGGGGTCGGCAGGCCGCCGGCGTTCAGCTCGTGGGTGAGCAGCTGGATGTTGCCCGCGTCGGCCGCGGTGCCGATGGCTTCGTTCGGGGTGCCGACGACGATGTGGTTCGCGGAGGCGGCGATGGTCGAGCCGAACCGGTCGCCGGTCTCGTTGTCACCGTCCATGGCGGGCTTGTTCTGGTCGGTCGCCACGTTGGTGGTCCCGCGCAGGTAGTAGACGGTGCCGGCGTCCTTGACGGCCCCGAAGTCCTTGCCGGGCGCACCGATCAGCAGGTACGGCTGGCCCTGGGCGGTGTACCCGGCGGCGACGGCGTGGCCGAAGCGGTCCTCGGCAACGGAGGCCGCGGCCTTGACGGCGCCTTCACCCGTGCCCTGGACCAGGTTGAGGGCGGCCTTGCCGGTGGTCAGGCCGCCGGCGGCACCGTAGAGGACGTTGACGGCGCCGGCGTCGGCTTCCGTACCGATGTCCTCGCTCGGGATGCCCACGACGAGGTCGGAGCAGCCGTCCTCGTCGTGGTCGAAGGTGGCCAGGTTCTCACCGAAGGAGTCGCCGGCTTCGGCGTCGTCCGGGACGGTGGCGAGGTCCTGGTGGAACTCGGCCGTGCCCTTGCCGCCGCCGTAGATCACGCGGACCAGACCGGCGCCGGCGTCTCCTCCGACGGTCGCCTTGGGGTCACCGACGACGGTGTCCTCGATGGCGTCGCAGTTGAAGTCGGTGAAGCGGGGGCGCTGCGGCTGCTGCGGGAGGTTGATCTTGAGTCGGGGGGTGACCGCGCCCTCGTAGGTGATGGGCGTTCCGCCCTCCTTCAGCAGGGTCTCCAGCTCGGCGAGGGTCTTGCCGGGGTAGGTCTGCCGCAGGATCGCGAGGGCGCCGGCCACGTGGGGCGCGGCCATCGAGGTGCCGTTCTTGGAGGCGAAACCGCCGCCGGGGACGGAGGACACGATGGCGGTGCCGGGGGCGAGCAGGTCCACGAGCGGGCCGCGGTTGCTGAAGGTGGAGAGCTGGTCGTCGTCCGTGGTGGAGCCCACGGTGAGGGCCGAGGGCACGCAGCCGGGGGCGTTGACCGCGTTCGTGTAGCCGTTGTTGCCGGCCGCGACGACGGTGGCGACGCCCTGGGCGAAGAGGGTGTCCATGATCGGCTTACGGGCATCCGTGTTGCAGGCGGCCGTCCAGCGGCCGCCGCCCAGGGACAGGTTGGCCGCGATGACGTTGGTACCGGCGCTCTTGAGGGCCGAGACCTTCTCCAGTGCCTTGATCTGCGAGCTGGTGAAGCTCAGGACGCAGGGGCTGGCGCCCGGGCCGCAGTAGGTGTCGGAGGTGAACTTGGAGAACACCTGCATCGCGATGACGTCCGCGCCCGGCGCGACACCGCGGGCGGGGGCTCCGGTCACGCCGGCTCCGTTGCCCGCGGCGATGCCCGCCACGTGGGTGCCGTGGGAGCAGCCGGCGCCGACGGTGGTGCAGGGGCCGCTGTCGGCGTCGGCGCTGCCGGTGCCGTGCTGCTCGGCCGTGCCGTCGGGGCACAGGCTGGTGGCGCCGTAGGCGGCGTCGGTGACGGAGAAGCACGACTCGGCCTTGACCCGGCCGGCGAGGAAGGGGTGGTTGGTGGCGACACCGGTGTCGAGGATCGCGATCGTGCTGCCGGCGCCGTTCTTCCCGGCGGCGACGGCCGCGTCGCTGCCGATCTTGGCGGTGGACTCGTTCAGCGTCGCCTCGACGGGGATGTCCTCGGTGACGCTGACGACGCCCGCCATGGTGCTCAGCGAGTCCAGGCCGGAGCGGTTCACCCGGAGGGTGACCATCGGCAGGGTGTCGTACGAGACGAGGACCTCTCCCGCTTCGGAGGCAGAGGAGAGCTCCGACCGCCCGTCGAGGACCACGTTGACGCGGACGGTGCCGCCGTCCTGGGTCTCGTCGAACAGCGGCGGGTCGATGGCTCCGTTGTCCGCGGCGAATGCCGGGCCGGCGCCCGTCAGGGGGTTGAAGCCGACCGGTACGGCGGTGAGAACGGCGGCTACTGCCGAGGCGGCGAGCACGACCCGCATGGATCTCTTCACTCGTGACTCCATGGGAGGGGTGGGGACGGGGAGGGGACTACGGGGCGCGGTGGCGCTGCGCCGGCTAGGACGGGACCGCGGGGCGCGGTGGCGCTGCGCTGGCGAGGACGGGACCGCGGGGCGCAGCCAGGGCGGAGGCCAAGGGCGCGGGGTGAGGCGGAAGTTCAGGGGGAACGAGCGGGAGCGGGCGCATGAGCGGGGGCCGGGAGGCGGGGACTCAGGGGAAACGCGTGCTCCGGGGGGTTCCGGGGCGGCCGGGGCGCCGGGGGGGGCGGGGCCGGGGTTCAAGGGCTCCGGGGGCCGGGGGCCAAGGGCTCCGGGGCTCTGGGGCTCCGGGGCTCTGGGGCTCTGGGGCTCTGGGGCTCTGAAGGCTCCGGGGGACGCAGGGGCCGGGGCGCCGGACGGGTCGGGCGCCCGGCCCCTGCGTAGTCCTTCGAACGGTTCCGTCCGGACTCTTCAGTCGGGCGGTTCCATCAGGTGGTGCAGTCGGACGGGTTCAGTCGGACGGTGCAGTCGGACGGTTCCGTCGGACGGATCGGCGGGCCGATCAGGTGGCGTCGGCGCCGTTCTTCGGGCGACCGAAGGCGAGGACGCCGAGGTAGTAGTTGCGGGCCAGGCTCTTGCAGGTGCCCTGCTTGTACCAGGCGTAGGCCGGGCAGGTGTTGTACCGCATCAGGTCGTAGAACGCACCGTCGGCGGCGATGCCCTGGTTGCGGTCGAGGTACCAGCCGTAGCCCTTGTAGGCGTTGCCGATGGTGCCGTAGGCGTAGTCGTGGGCGTCACACGCGGCACGGAAGTCGAAGCCGAGGGGACGGTCGTAGGAGTCGGTGCAGTGGTCGGCGAAGACACCGCGGACGTAGTAGCCGGTCGGCGTCTGCTTCCAGGACGGCCACCTCCAGCCGTAGTGGGCGACCACGGTGGAGCAGTTGCCCCACCAGCGGATCCACGCCTGCGGGGAGGAGCAGGCGCGCGGGTAGGCCTGCGGGTCGGTGATCTCGCCGCCGACGAAGTTCTCGGCGGGCGGGCTCACCCCGTCGGGGTGCTCCTGGCCGCCGGGCGCGAGGGAGCCGGCGTCGGGGATGCCGCCGCTGGTCTCCTGGGCCTGCGGGGCGGCGGCGTCGCCGGTGAACGTCAGCTGCCAGTCGCCGCCGTCACCGCTCGTCAGGGTCGAGAGGCGGTCGGCGCCGTCGTAGGTGTAGGAGCTGAGCTCGCTGCCCGCGGCCGGGTTGGTGACCTCGCGGAGCAGACCGGAGGCCTCGTAGGTGTAGCGGGCCAGCGTCTCGACGGTCTGGCCGGTGGTGACCGTGATGTCCTTGACCTGGCCGGCCACGTCACCGAGGGCCGAGCCCGACGCGGTGGTCGCGGTGGCGTAGTTCAGGGCGAGGGACTTCTCGGGGTTCTCACCGCGGGCGGGCTCCTTGACGGTGGCCACGCGGCCCTGGGCGTCGTAGGAGATCTCGGTGGCCTTGTACGCCTTGTTGCCGGCGCTCGTGACGCGCCAGGTGTCACCGGTGCCGGACACCTGCTTCCAGGTGTACGTGGGGTTGAGGTCGGCCGCCGGGATGGGAGCGCCGTTCGCGCCGACGGGGCCGCTGTCGCCCTCGGCCGCGGCGCCCAGGGCCAGCTTCACCGTCTCGGTGATGCTGGACTTCATCTCGCCGGCGAGGTCGTCCCACGTCACGTTCTCGATGATGGTCGAACCGTCGGACGACGTGTAGGTGTTGATGCTGCCGCCGCCCGGAGCTTCCAGGGAGTCGGTCATCTCGTAGCGGGCGGACTGGCCGCTGTCCAGGTCGGTGGTGACGATCGCACCCGACTCCTGGGCCAGCTTGCGGTTCAGCTCGCCACCGACGAACTCGGCTTCCCAGCTGGGACCGAAGACTCCGAGGTCGGAGCGGGTCTGGGGGGCGTCCTGGGCCTGCGAGACACCCTGCGCCTGGCCGGTGATGGTGTGCTTGCGGCCCATGAGACCGGTCGCGACGTCGTTCTCGAAGACCTGGTAGCTGTCGGTCGCGGACTGGTACAGGCCGGGGCCGATGTTCTTGATCTCGCCTGCGGCGAGGGGGGCGCTGGGCACCTCTTCGGCGGAGGCCGGGAACTGCGGGACCAGCAGGGCCATGGACATGGCCGCAATGATGGGGAGCGCGGATCTGCGCACGGTAAACCTCTCGATGGTGTTCGGATGGAGTGCGAAAGTCTGTGCCGGTGCCGGTGCTGGTGCCGGTGCCTGGGGGCAGGGCGGGCGCGGGCGGGGCTCTGCCCCGGGGCATGGCCGTGCCCCGGGAGCGGCGGAGTGGGGTTCAAGTGAGGGGGTCAGACGAGGGGCGGGCCTGCGGACCCCGACCGGAGGGGGTCGGGGTGAGCGGCTCGGTCAGGCGACCCGGGCCCTGGACCGGTCACTGGCCTGGGTACGGGCCTGGGTACGGGGCTGCGTGCGGGCCTTGGCCTGGATGTCCGTAGGGGTCGTACGGTCCGGGCGGTCCCGGAGGTCCGTACGGGCCGGGAGATCAGGTCGATCCGTGAGGCCCGTGAGGTCCGTGAGGTCCGTGAGGTCCGGCCGGCGGGACCGGGCCGCCTCGGCGACGCGTTCGGCCCAGTCGCGTACCGGTGCGGAGATGTGGGGCGTGGCCCGGGCGGTGGCCGCCATCCGGTTCCACAGGTCCTCCTCGCACCACTGGCCGAACCGCCGGTGGGCGTTCTGCCAGGAAACGGGGAAGGACTTCGGTAGTGCGCGCCAGGATTCGCCGCTCACCAGGATGTACAGGACCGCTGCGAACACGGCCTCCTCGTCCGCCCTGCGGGTGCCGCCTCCTTGGGGGCGGACCGTACCGGTGGCGAGCAGGTGTCGTGCGAGCGGCCAGAGGGCCGTCGGGGACAGCCAGGCGAATCGGCCGGTGGTGCGGGAAGGCGTTCCCCGCCGGGCCGCTGCGGTCACCATCGGTGCCTCGCGGACCCTGTTCCCCCCGGACCGGAGGCCGGTGCTCAGCTGTCCGCTCCGTTGCCGATGACCGGGGCGGGGGAGTCCCAGCGCCAGTCCGCCTGGTGCGTCGCACCGTCCGAACCGGCGATCTGCGCGGCCACTCCGGTGACCGCTCCGGTGAGGAGCGCGGTGGCGGTGACGGCGACGAGCGTGGCGGACTTGAGACGGCTAAGCATGACTGGATTCCCCCGAGTTGAGCGGCGTTTCCTGCTGACGTGATCAAGGTTGCCGCAGGTAAAGGGGGCTAACCAGAGGTCTTGGCTGTCCTGGACTCGACATGTCTTACACAGGACAGGGTGACCTCGGAAACGCCTGTCGGGCCGGTTGCCAAGCGGTCACCAGGCCGGTCGTCAGGCGGTCGTCAGGCCGGTTCGTCAGGCGGTCGTCAGACCGGTTCGTCGAGGACCAGCAGCGGTACCTCGGCCTTCAGCAGCGTCCACGCGTCGGCCCCGGCCGTGCGGCGCGCGGCGAGGTGCCAGGCCACCGCCGCCCGGTGCTCGGCGGTGTGCAGGTCAGGTGCCTTGAGGTAGACGCCGAGCACCGGTTCCCCGTTCGCCCGCACGTGCCGGACGGCCATTTCGACCTCCGGCTGGACCTCGGAGAGGGCGGCCTCCACACCGGGCGGCAGGTCGCCCGCCCCCGGAGGGGCACTCAGGTACAAGTGGACCAGATACATGAAACCTCCTGATTCAGCGCTATTAGGTAGATCTCCCCATCAAACGCGCTTCGCCGGCGGGAAGTCGACCGCCGCGGGCGGAGCAGGGGGAGAACCGGACAACCGGCATGGCCGCATTCGTCAGATCGGCCGGATATATGCACTCGATTCCGTGCCGACCACCCTTCGATCGGGCGGCCGATCAAGCTAGCCTGGCGCACGTAAACAGGCATGTGAGCTGCACTGATATGCCATACATGGTCTTCCAGGGGGTGGGCGACAATGTTCGGTCGACTAGAACTCGATGACGTGACCGCAACGGTCTATCGAAGCAAACTGGCCAATCCCCAGGACGGTGTTCTGGAGCTGGCAGAGCGCCTCGGGCTGGCCCCGGAGGACGTACGCCGCTCACTGGCCCTGCTCAGCGAGATGGCGCTGCTGCGCGGCGGCGGGGGCGATCCCGAACAGGGCCGCGCCATCGATCCGCAGCTCGCCCTCCAGCTCCTCCAGGCCCGCCAGCAGGCCGAACTCGCCGCCCAGCAGCAGCGCATGGAGGCCACGCGAGCCGCCGTCGTCGGCCTGATGGCCGAAATCGCCGACTCCTCGTCGCAGGAGTCCTCCAGGTCCGGGATCCGGTACCTGGAGGGCATCGACGCGATCCGGGACCAGATCGAGCTGCTGTCGGCCGGCACCCGCTCCGAGGTGCTGTCGTTCGCCCCCGACTCGCAGATGTCCCAGGCGAGCATCGAGGCGGCCCGGCCGCTGAACCTGCGCAACGTCGAGCAGGGCATCGTGATGCGGACCATCTACCTCGACAGCATCCGCCACGACAACCAGGCCCGGGAGTACGCGACGTGGCTGGAGAGCGTCGGCGCCCACATCCGCACCAGCCCGGTCCTGCCCAACCGGCTCACCATCGTGGACCGCCGCAGCGCCCTGGTGGCCGTCGACGAGAAGAACACCGCGGCCGCGGCGGCGCTGGTCACCAGCCCGGGCCTCATCTCCCTGCTGGTCACGCTCTTCGAGCACATCTGGGAGGCCGCGACCCCGCTCGGGCCGACGGCGGCGCCCTGCGAGCCGGAGCTCCTCACGCGCCAACAGGCCGCGGTACTGCAGCTCATGGCCGAGGGGCGGACGGACGAAGCCATCGCCCACAGCCTGGGCGTCTCCACGCGCACCGTGGGCCGGGTGATCACCGGGCTGCTGACCCACCTGGGCGTCCGCAGCCGGTTCCAGGCGGGAATGCGCGCGGTCCAGTACGGATACCTGTCGCACTCCTCCCACTGACACCAAGGCACCGCCTTCCTCGTCCTGGTCACTGCCGGCCGCCGACGATAGGCCCCCGCCCCGCACGCGGGTCAAGGAACTGTCTCGGGTGGTCGCGCGAAACCGGCTGGATCAGGCGGGATCAGGCCACCAGGTCGGCGTACAGGATCACGTTGTTGGTGCGGTGGCCGTTCTTGATCTCGCCGCCGCACGTCAGCAGGCGCAGCTCGGGGCGGTTGGTTTCCCCGTAGACCTTGTCGGTCGGGAAGTCCTTCTTCGCGACGTCCTCGATCTCGCGGATCGCGAACCTGGCCGTCTTCCCGTCCTCGCGCGGCACCTCGATCAGGTCACCGAGCTTGATCTTCTTGACGTTCTTCATCACCGCGGGCCCGTACTTCGTGTCGAAGTGCGCGACCAGGACGGCTGCCCCCTTCTCCCCCGGGGTCACGCCCTGGGTCCACCAGCCCGGGCTGTCCGCGTCGGTGTCCGCGTTCGGCACACCGAGCTCGCCTGTCGCCGGGTCCACCGCGAGGTCGACCATCTTCTTCGCGTCCACGCCCGCCGCTTCGATCTTCATGCCGGTCGGCTTCGACCCCGGGAGGGCGGGCGCCGCCTCGCCCGTGCGAGCGGGGGCCGCCGTGCTGCCCACCTCGGGGTCCGGCGGCAGCTTGGCCCCGCCACCGGTGCCGCACGCCGTGAGGGCCCCGCACGCGGTGAGGGTGGCGAGCGCCGCGACGGCGGCGGTACGGGCAGTGGCGCGCATGAGTGTGTCCCTCGGGTCGGCGTCGCCTGCGGTGGCGACGACCACGACGTTACGAGGGTCAGGTCAGGGTCGTCCGTCGGGAACGTAACAGCCGGCCGGACGCCACCCCGCGAAGCCGTTAAGGCGGAAAAAGGCCCTTCCGGCCGGAGCCGGAAGGGCCGCATCACGACATCACAACGTCACGACGTCAGCTGAGGCCTCTGCTGCGCTCACCGATGCGGTCGCCCTGCGGGGTCCCGGCCCGCTTGAGTTCCGCCTTCGTGTGCGCTCCGCCCTTGACCTTGCTCCGGATCGGGCCGGAGAAGCCGTGCGCGTGCTGCACGGTGCGGGGCAGGTTGGTCGCTTCCGCGGCCTTCGCGACAGCCGCCTGGAAGTCCTGCTTCTGCTCTTTGCTCATCCCGTCGTCACTCCCTAACAAAGACTCGGGGCACCCAATCGGACTACTGGGATCGTATGCACATAAAGGGCCAGACGCACCCGGACCGGACGTAAAGAATGTTCGATCAAGGTCGGTCAAGGGCGCGGCGGAGTCGGCCGCTGCGGCGGCCCCAGCACCTCGTAGAGCAGCTCGTCCGGACAGGGCGTGCCCCGCGGAAGCTGGTACTTCGCCGCGATCCGGTACTCCCCCGGCGCCGGGACCAGCAGCTCCGTCCACTCGTCCCCGGTCCCGTCCGAGGGCGCCTTGAACAGGCATCCCGCGGTGTTCGCGTAGACCTTCGGCGGGGTTACCTCGCCCTTGGGCACCGCCTTGCCGGCGGCCTTCGAGGCCTCCGTCTCCTGCGGCGGCTCCACCGGCTTGCCGGCGCCGTCCACCAGGCCCAGCCACGGGGAGTGCGGGATGCGCACCAGCACCCGCCCGGCCTGCTTCACGTCGATGACCAGCTGGTCGGCGCTGGCCCGCACCACCGTCGCGGGGCCGGCGACCAGGTTCGTCGGGTTCGTGACCTTGAAGAGCTGCCAGTTCGCGTCGCCCCACACCTGCTGGAGGTACGGGAGCCCCTCGCGCACCAGCTTCGCCTCGTCCCGGCCGCCCTCATCGGGTTTGTCGGCGGGCAGCACCACGTAGTGCACGGCCCAGCGGTCCAGCCACTGGCGGTAGGTGTAGGACGTCAGAGTGTCGTCGTAGAAGACCGGGTTGCGCTCCAGGTCGGCCTGCCTGTTCCAGCCGCGCGCGAGGTTCACGTACGCGGGGAAGGCGGAGGACTCGCGGTGGCTGCTGGCCGGGACCACCTCGACGCGGCCCCGGTCGGCGCCCGCCTTCTGGAGCTGGTCCACCAGCGGGGCCAGCTCCCGGCTCCAGGAGGCCAGCGGGGTGGTGCGGACGATGTCGGTGACGCTGTTGACGGTGATCCAGGCGGTGACGCCGGTCAGCGCGAGGAGCAGCCCGTACCAGCGGCGCGTGCGCGGGGCCTCGTACGGGAGGGCCGCGAGCAGCACCACCCCGCCGAAGAGCATCGCCAGCCGGGTCACGTTCGATCCGACCTGGGAGTCGATCGCCCAGGTCAGCGCCACCCCGAGGGCGTAGATCGCGGACGCGGTGCGGACCGATTTCCAGCTCTTCGGCACGAGGAACAGCGCGGCCAGCGCGCACGCGAACGGCAGTGCCGCCGAGATCAGCTTCATCGGCTGGGTCCCCGAGAAGGGGAACAGCCAGGCGGACAGTCCGACCACCGCGGCCGGGGCCAGTCCCAGCGCGTACGCCCCGGGGCGCCGGCCGTTCAGGAACAGCGCGGCCGCGATCACGCCGAGGAACAGCCCGGCGACCGGGCTGGAGGCGGTGGCGACCGCCGCGAGCGGAGCCGCCACGGCGGCCTTCGCCCAGCGCCGCTCGGCCCATTTGCGGGGCCAGCAGAAGACGGCGGCGACGGCCCCGAGGGCGAACATCGCGCCGAGACCGAAGGTGACGCGCCCCGACACGGCGTTGCACAGCAGCCCGTACACCCCGGCCAGCGCGGGCCACAGGGGCTCGCGGACGGCTCCCCGGCAGCGGGTCAGGATCATCGCGAGCAGCCCGGCCGAGACCGTGCCGGCGATCATCATCGTGGTGCGGACGCCGAGCACGTGCATCACGTACGGCGAGACCACGCTGTACGAGACCGGGTGCATGCCGCCGTACCAGGCCAGGTTGTACGCCGAGTCGGGATGGCGGCCCACGAACTCGGCCCAGGCGTCCTGCGCGGCGAGGTCGCCGCCGCTGTTGGCGACGGCGAAGAACCAGATCAGGTGCAGCAGCCCGGCCAGCGCGGTGGCCACGGCGACGGGGTGCCGCCGGGCCCGGCCGAGCGCACGGCCGGCCGGCCCGGGGGCGGCCTGAGGGGCGGCCTGCGGGCTCGGGACATCCGGGGCCCGGGGCGGAACCCCGCCCCGGTCATGAGCCTGCTCCCGGCCCTGTTCCTGCCGCTCAGCGGTGGTCACGCCGACGTACTCCCCACTCCGGTCCCTCGGGTGCGCCCCTCGGGTGCGTCCCTCGGTTCGTAGACGCGGTCCGGCACCCCGGGGTTGCCCCGGGGCGCCGGACCCGCTCCGCGCTCGTCAGCCGACGCGCGTCAGCTTCTTGCCGATGCCGGGTGCGGTGAGGTCGCTCTGCAGCGCCACCGGCACCTTCACCTGGCTGGCGCCCTCGCCGACGGTCAGCATGCCGATCTCGGAGCCCGCCTTGGCGGTCTGCGGGAGCTGGGTGGCCCCGTCGGCCAGCTTGATGGCGATGGTGAGGGTCGGCCAGCCGACCGCCTCCACGTCGGCGGTGGCCACGACCGGGACCCGGGTGCCGAGGCCGTCGTCCACGTAACCGACGACGGAACCCTTCTTGACGACGGGCGCCGTCGTGAGCATCTTCTGCGTGGCCAGCATGATGTTCTTGCTCGCAGCGATCGCGGTGCCGAGGATCGGCACGCCGTGCTGGCCGAGGACCGCACCGACGATCAGCTGGTTGGTCTTGCCGACCTTCTTCTCGGCGGCGAAGAGCAGGTTGCCGCCGGCCTTGCTCGTGGAGCCGGTCTTGATGCCGAGCGAGCCGTTGAACGGAACCAGGTCGTTGTAGTTCCGCCACTTCTTGCCCGTGGGGTCCACCCACTCCGGCTTCTTGGTGATCGCGATCAGCTCCGGCATCTCGACGATCTTGAGGCCGAGCTTGACCTGGTCCTCGGCGGTGCTGACCGTGGTCGCGTCCAGACCCGAGGGGTCCGTGTACGTGGTGTTGGTCATGCCGAGTTCCTTGGCGGTGTCGTTCATCTTCTTGACGAACGCCTCCTGCCCGCCGTCCCAGCGCGCGAGCAGTCGCGCGACGTTGTTGGCGGACGGGATCATGATCGCGTTGAGGGCGTCCTCCTGGGAGATCTTGTCGCCCTCCTTCAGGTTGTTGACCGTGGACTCGCCCTCGGTCTCCTTCTTGCCGTCCTCGACCGCCGTCTTGTCGACGGGGATCATCTGGCCCTTCTCCCCCTTCTTCATGGGGAAGTCCTTGAGGATGACGTAGGCGGTCATGGCCTTGGCGACACTGCCGATCGCCACGGGCTTCTGCTCCCCGAAGCTCCCGACGGGGCCGAGGCCGGCCGCGGCCATGTAGGCCTGACCCTCCTTCGGCCACGGCAGGGACGGGGCCCCGCCCTCGAAGGTGTACGAGGTGTTCGCGGTCACCTTCAGCGTGGGCTTGGGCAGCGGCCGCACGAGCTGGACGACGGCGAGCACCACCGCGAGGAGCACCAGGATGGGCGCGTAGATCTTGAACCGCCGTACGGCGGTCCGGGCGGCGCTCGGCGGCGGGGGCGGGTTGTTGGTGAGGTCCGCCAGCATGTCGAGCGGCGGCTTGGGCGGCAGCGGCTGCTGCGTGGTCCGCTCCGGGGACTCCCGCGTCACGGGGGTCCGCACGCCGGGGTCGACGGGGGGCCGCACGCCCGGGTTGACGGGGGCCCGCACACCGGGGTCGACCGGAGTCCGCAGCGGGGCCTGCGCGGGGGGCGTGCCGGGCACGCCCGTGGAAGGCCGCACGGGCGCGGCGTCGTCGGTCCGCAGCGGTACGAAGGTGCTCGCCCGCTCCCCACCCTGCCTGTCGGAGCCGGGGGTGGCCGGGTTCGCGGTACCGGGCTTGGCGGGGCCCTGCCCGGGGGCGGCCGGGTTGGCGGTGCCGGGCTTGAAGGCCCGGAACACAGCCGTCCGCTCACTGTCGACGGGCTCGTCGTCGGCCGGGGCGGCCGGAGCCGGGGGCTTGACCGCCCGGAACACAGCCGTCCGCTCACTGTCGACGACCCCACCGGAGGCGGGGGCGCCGGGAGCACCGGGAGCACCGGGAGCACCGGGAGCACCGGGAGGAGTCTGGGCACCCGAGGGCGCCCGAGTGCCCGTGGAAGCCGGGCCGCCGGAGGCCGCCGGAGCGCCCGGGGCACCCGAGGACGGCCGGACACCCGACGCAGCCGGGCCGCCGGAAGCCGCCTGACTGCCCGACGCTGCCGGAGTACCCGGCTCAGCCGAGGCACCCGAGGACGGTCGAGTACCCGCCGCAGCCGGAGCACCGGAAGCCGCCTGACCGCCCGACGCGGCCGAAGCGCCCGGGGCCGCCGAAGCGCCCGAGGCACCCGCGGACGGCCGGACACCCGACGCAGCCGAGCCGCCGGAAGCCGCCTGACCGCCCGACGTAGCCGAAGCGCCCGCGGCATCCGCGGACGGCCGGACACCCGACGCAGCCGGAGTGCCGGGAGCCGCCTGACCGCCCGGCGCAGCCGGAGCGCCCGGGGCCGCCGAAGCGCCCGAGGCACCCGCGGACGGCCGGACACCCGACGCAGCCGAGCCGCCGGAAGCCGCCTGACTGCCCGACGCAGCCGGAGTGCCGGGGGCCGCCTGACCGCCCGGCGCAGCCGGAGCGCCCGGGGTCGCCGAAGTGCCCGGGGCACCCGCGGACGGCCGGACACCCGACGCAGCCGAGCCGCCGGAAGTCGCCTGGCTGTCCGGCGCTGCCGGAGTGCCGGGAGGAGTCTGGGCGCCCGAAGGCGGCCGCTTGCCCGACGGAGCCGGGCCGTCGGAGGTCGTCGGGGCGCCCGAGGAACCCCCGGACGGCCGAGTACCCGACGAAGCCGGGTCACTCGAAGTGGTCTGACTGCCCGACGCAGCCGGAGTACCCGGCGCAGCCGAAGGGGCCCGGGTGTCCCGGGTGGCCGGGGCGCCCGTCGTGCGGAACACGGCCGTGCGCTCGCTGTCGGCGGGCTCGGCCGGTGCCGAAGTGGAATCCGTGGGGCGACCGGTGGCGGACGGCGGCGTGACCGTACGGAACACCGCGGTGCGCTCGCTCTCGACCGAGCCGGAGCCCGAGCCGGAGCCGGCCGCAGGCGCGTCCGAGGTGCCGCCCGCAGGGGCGGGGACGGAACCGGAACCCGTAGGCAGAGGCGTACGGAACGACGCCGTGCGGTCGCTCTCGACCGGCACGGCGCCGGCCGCAGGCTTGTCCGAGGCGCCGGAACCGGAACCCGAGGGAAGACTTGCCCGGCCGCTCTCGACCTGCCCGGCGGTAGCCGCGGATGCAGCCGAAGCGGAACCCGCGGAGCGGTCGGCATCGGTCGGCGGCGTCGCAGCACGGAAGGCGGTCGTACGGTCGCCGACCGCAGGCGCGGCCGAGCCGTCGCCCGCGGAAGCGGAAGCAGCAGTGGGACCAGGTGCGGAATCAGAAGGCGCGCGCCGGTCGGCGGCCGCGGTACGGGACCCGGCCGCGGGCCCGGCGGCGTCCGCGCCACCCGCACGCACGGAAGCGGAATCACCGGAAGCAGCGGAATCGGCAGCCGGCACGGCAGCGGACTCGCCGCCCCCGGACCCGGAAGCCGGAGCCGGAGCCGCCTCCGGCGGCAGCGCCTCGAAGACCTCGGTCCGCGCACCCGGCGCGCTCGGCGCGTCGGACGGCTCGTCCTCCGCCGTGGCCACCCACGCGGCCACCGCTTCGCGCAGCGGATCGCGGTCCGCGGACCCGTCCTCCGAGTCCCGCGGGCGGAACAGCGAAGCCCTCGGGTCACGTCCCTCGGACGACTCCGCCGTCCCCGACGTTCCTTCATCAACCGACTTGTCGGGGGACTCGCCCGCCACCAGTTCCTCCTCGTTCGCCTTCACGTCCGGCTGTCCGAATGTCTAACAGTGTCCCGTCTAGGGGGCATCGCCCCCGTGCTAGACGAGAACGACATAGCTGACGGTTCCCCCACAAAGCGGCCAGGCACTCTCGACAGATGAATGTGAGAGGCGTCACCCTGTCACTCATCCACGCGGGGAGGCATGGATGGGCAAGAGCCGCAGAACGATTCCGGAGGAGCTTTTGCTGCTCGCCTTGGACCCGGCCACGGGTACCACGGCGCAGCCGCAGTCGCTCGACCTCGGCCTGGCCGGGGCACAGCTAGTGGAGCTGGCTCTGGCAGGACGGATAGCCCCTGATGGGGATCGTATCGCCGTGGTGATGCCACGGCCGACAGGAGATCCGACTCTGGACTCCGCACTGGAACTGCTGCGCAGGCGCGGCAGCCCGGTTCGGGCGGTCCACTGGATCGGCGGACCCCGACTGGGGCTCCGTCAGATTTACCTCGCTCACCTGGAGCGTTGCGGCATGGTGCATGCCGTCGCGGGCCAGATGTGCGGGGTGCTGCCGACGACTCGCTACCAAGCGACCGACACAGCGATCAGCCGGGAGATCCGTGGCCGGCTGGACAGTGCGATCCGCACCGGCGTACCGCCGGACCCGCGGACCGCGGCGCTTGCCGCCCTGGCCCACGCGGTCGGGCTCGGCAAGCACCTGTACCCCGGCAACGAGGGGCGGTCGTCCAGGTCCCGGCTCCGGGACCTGATCCGGCACGACCCGATGGGCGGACTGGTGGCTCACGCCGTCATGGACGTCCAGAACGGCGTGGCCGCACAGCCGCGCCGCGACCGGGCACCGGCCCAGCCCGCCAGGGCAACGGCGGCAGCCGTTCCGCTGCAGCCGCGCCGGACCGGTGCGATGGCCCGCGCGGCCGCGCACTGATCCACCGGCAGGACACGTAGGGCAAGCACGGCACGCAGGACAAGCACGACAGGCATGACAGGCAGGACACGCAAGGCAAGCAGGACACGCAGGGCAGCAGTGATCGCAACCGCCTACGCGCGGGGCGACGGGGCCGGTACGCCGGTTCCGTCGGCCCGCGCGTTTGCTTTTCCCGCCCGTTCCCCAGCGGGGTCACGTGCTTCGGTGGCAGTCTGCTCACCAGCAGACACGCAGAGAGACAGCAAAGAGACAGCAACAGAAGAAGGCGGAGGTGCCGTTCACGTGGCGTCCAATGTCAATCCCACCGTCCGACGCCGCCGACTGGGCATGGAGTTGCGCAAACTGCGCGAGGACAAAGGCATGACGGCCGAGCAGGTCGCGGAACGCCTGCTCGTCTCCCAGTCGAAGATCAGCCGGCTGGAGAACGGCCGCCGTTCCATCAGTCAGCGCGACGTCCGCGATCTGTGCGACGTCTACGAGGTCGAGGACCGCCGGCTCGTCGACTCCCTCATGCAGATGGCCAAGGATTCCCGCCAGCAGGGCTGGTGGCACGCCTTCGGCGACATCCCGTACAGCGTCTACATCGGCCTGGAGACGGACGCCGCCAGTCTGCGCACCTACGAACCCCTGGTGATCCCGGGGCTGCTCCAGACCCCGGAGTACGCCCAGTCGCTCGTCCGCGGCGCGTGGCCGGAGACGGCACCGGTCGACGTGGAGAAGCGCGTCCAGGTCCGGATGCACCGCCAGAAGCGGCTCCACGAGACCGAGAACAGCAATCCCGAGATCGGACCGCTGCGCCTGTGGGCGGTCATCGACGAGGCGGCCCTGCGGCGGCACGTGGGCGATGCGCAGCTCATGATCCGGCAGCTGGAGTTCCTGATAGAGCAGTCGGAGAAGCCGCACGTCACGGTCCAGGTGATGCCCTTCTCGGTGGGCGCCCACCCGGGCGTCAACGGCCAGTACGCCATTCTGGAATTCCCGGACGCGTCGGACTCCACGGTCGTCTACATCGAGGGCGTGACGAGCGACCTGTACCTGGAGAAAGCGAATGACGTCCAGAAATACAGCGTGATGTACGAACATCTGCGCGCACAGGCCCACAACGTGGACCAGACGAGGCAGTTCATCGCGCAGATCATCGAGGACTTCGCGGGCAAGGGGAAATGAGGGACGGCGAAAAGGCCGGTACGGTACACCGTCACTCCCCGGGCGCAGAAGACCTGAATGGAATATGCCACTCGGTCGGGTGAACGTCCCCTTCGCGCAACGGGAGCTGCGGGTAGCGTCGATCACGTCAGCCGGAGCAATGGCCGACATGACACCGGAACCACTCGCTGAACCGGAGAGAAACATGGCTATTCGTCAAGGCGCAACGGAAAACTGGACCAAGTCCTCGTACTCCGCCAACGGTGCCTGCGTCGAGGTCAAGTCCCCCGTCGTCGAGTCCATCGCGGTCCGCGACTCGAAGGTGCAGGACGGCCCGTCCCTCACCTTCGCGCCCGGCTCCTGGACCTCCTTCGTCGCCGATGTGACCGAGGGCCGGCTGGGACGCCTCGTCTGAACGTCGAAGCGACCCTTACGGCCAGAAGCACCAGCACGACCGGCACTACCTGCTTTACCTGCTTTACCTGCACCACTGACTGGAGCCCTCTCGACCGGCCCGCCGTCGCCTGCCGAGGGGGCTCGGCCATGTCCGGGCCCCGGACCCCCGGCCCGGGCCCAGGACCCCGGACCCCGGACCGCGGGCTACCTCAGCTGATCGACGTACCGGTCCGTCCCCGGCACCGTCGGGATGAACGGCGCCACCAGCTCCACCCGCCCCAGCCCCGATTCCGCGACCTCCGCGTCCAGCCCCTGGAACCGGTCCCAGCAGCTGCGCGGGTCGGCCTCCAGGAACCACAGCAGGGTCAGCCGGGTGTCGACCCCCTCCACCTGCTTCACGTAGGTCATCCGGTCCCCGGGCAGCGGCGTCGGCCGGAAGACGGTCACCATCGCGGCCGGCGATCCGGCCAGCCGCTTGGGCAGGGCGCGCGAGCGCAGCCACTCCAGCAGCTCGGCCCGCTGCTCCGGGCCCTCCGCGTCGACGACCTGGACCACGAGCCCGCCGTACGGGTGGTCGAGGGCGTGGAAGTCGCGGGGGCCGGCGGCGCCGTCCCGGTAGATGGTGGCCTCGTGGTCCTGGAACGCGGTGAAGACGTGGGTGCGGTCCTGGTAGACCCGGCCGTCGCGGTTGAGGCGCTTGTTGATGCCGACGGTCCACTTCATGTGCTCGTCGTAGCGGCCCTCGGTGACCCAGTAGGTGGAGATGTAGCACCCGGCGGTCACGGGCTGGGCCACGGCCGACTTCTCCGGGTAGCGCAGCTCCTGGAGCTCACGGGTGGCGACCCAGCGCCGGCCGGCGAACATCCAGGGCATGGCCATGGCGCCGGCGTAGTAGTGATCGTCCTCGTACCAGCGGTTGTACGCGAACTCGTGGCCCGGGTGCGGTTCGACCATGGTGATCAGCGCGTGGCCGGGGTGGACTCCGTAGGGGCCGACCGAGGCGAGCTCGGCGTAGTCGTCGGCCCGGGTGTTCCGCTCGTCTGCTGTCATGGAGACGGTCTAGCTGATGCGACGTCAGATGGGGAGCCCTCGGGGGCCGTTCAGCATCCGATACATAGATGCCATCTACACCTTCTCGCGGCTACGATGCGCGCACCCGCCTCCCGAAGGAGCTCCCGTGCCCGCTTCAGCGCCCGCCTCCGCCCTCACTCCTCCGCCGGCCTTCGCCGCCCGGATCCGTACGACCGCCCCCTCCGCCGTACGCGAGATCCTCGCCGTCACCGCCCGGCCCGGCATGATCTCCTTCGCCGGCGGCCTGCCCGCACCCGAGCTCTTCGACGCCGAAGGACTGCGGGCCGCCTACGACTCCGCCTTCGCGCGGTCCGCCCGCCGCGCCCTCCAGTACTCGACCACCGAGGGCTCCCCCGAACTGCGCGCGGCGGTGGCGGCCCGGCTCGACCGGCAGGGGCTGGCGACCACCGGGGACGACCTGCTGATCACCACCGGATCGCAGCAGGGACTCGGCCTGATCACCACCGCGCTGATCGAGCCGGGCGACACGGTGCTCGTCGAGAACCCCACCTACCTGGCGGCGCTCCAGGGGTTCCGGCTCGCCGGCGCCCGGGTGGTCCCCGTGCCCTGCGACGACCGGGGCATCCTCCCGGACGCGCTGGCCGAGCTCGTCGCCCGCGAACGCCCCAAGCTGCTCTACACGATCCCCACCTTCCAGAACCCGACCGGCCGCACCCTGCCCGCCGGCCGGCGCGCCGAGATCGCGGCGGTGGCGGCCCGGCTCGGCCTGTGGCTGCTGGAGGACGACCCGTACGGGGACCTCCGCTACGAGGGCCGCGCACTGCCCCGGCTCGCCTCCCACCCGGGGGCCGAGGACCGCACCGCGCTCCTCGGCAGCTTCTCGAAGGTCATGGCCCCCGGGCTCCGGCTCGGCTGGCTGCGTGCGCCTGCCGCGCTGCTGCGCGGGGCGGTGCTCGCGAAGCAGGCGGCGGATCTGCACACCTCGACGGTGGACCAGCTGGCGGTGGCGGAGTACCTGCGGACGGTGGACCTCGACGCGCACGTGGCGCGGGTGCGTGATGCGTACCGGATCCGGCGGGACGCGCTGCTGGCGGGGCTGGCCGACGGCCTCCCGCCGGGGTCCACGTGGAACCGGCCGGAGGGCGGCATGTTCGTCTGGGCGCGGCTGCCCGAGGGGCACGACGCGACGGCCCTGCTCCGCGCGGCCACCTCCCGGGGGGTCGCCTTCGTCCCCGGGGCCCCGTTCTTCGCCGCGGACCCGGACCCCCGGACCCTGCGGCTGTCGTTCACGACGCACACCCCGGAGGAGATCCAGGAGGGCCTGACCCGCCTGGCCGGCTAACGCCGAGGGGGCAGCCCTGCGGGGCTGTCCCCTACCCGCCCTTCCCCCGTTCCCTGGGGCTCCGCCCCAGACCCCGCTCCTCAAACGCCGGAGGGGCTGGATGAGGCTGGGGCCGGCCTGCGCCTGAACGACGGAGAGGCTGGAAAGTCCAGCCTCGCCGGCGCTTGAGGCGCCGCCGGAGGCAGATCCAGCCCCTCCGGCGTTTGAGGAGCGGGGGTCCGGGGGCTGGTCCCCCGGCAACGGCGCCGCGCCGAGCCCTTCCCTCACCGCGCCCCGCGCCGTAGCCTGACGCCCCGTCAGATTCATTGGGCCGTCAGGAGACCTCACCATGTCGCTGCTGCTGCAAGGCAAGACCGTCATCGTCTCCGGCGTAGGGGCCGGGCTCGGGCACCAGGTGGCCGCCACCGTCGTCCGCGACGGCGGCAACGCCGTGCTCGGGGCGCGGACCGAGGCCAACCTCGCCAAGTCCGCCGCCGAGATCGACCCCGACGGCACGCACACCGCGTACCTGCCGACCGACATCTCCGACGAGCGCCAGTGCGAGGCCCTCGCCGCCCTCGCCCAGGAGCGGTTCGGCGGGGTCGACGCCGTCGTCCACGTCGCCGCCTGGGACTCGTACTTCGGCGGCCTCGAGGACGCCGACTTCGGCACCTGGCAGCAGATCCTCGACGTGAACCTGCTCGGCACGCTGAGGATGACCCGCGCCGCCCTGCCCGCGCTGAAGCGCTCCGGCGGCAGTGTCGTCATCATCGGCACCCAGTCCGCCATCGCCGCCCCCAACGAGGTGCAGCAGGCCGCCTACGCCGCCTCCAAGGGCGCGCTGACCTCCGCCATGTACTCCATGGCCCGCGAGCTCGGCCCGCACCGCATCCGCGTGAACACCGTGCTCCCCGGCTGGATGTGGGGTCCCCCGGTCCAGGCCTTCGTCACCTTCACCGCGCACACCGAAGGCGTGCCGGAGGCCGAGGTCCACGCCCGGCTCACCGACCGCATGGCGCTGCCCGACCTGGCCACCGACGGGGACGTCGCCGACGCCGCCGCCTTCCTCGCCTCGGACCGCGCACGGGCGATAACCGGCCAGTCTCTGCTGGTCAACGCCGGGGAGCTGATGCGATGAGCCCCTCCGTGCCCGCGCGAGCGGATCGTATGCTCGGGCCATGACCACTCCGAGTGACGCTCCGACCGAGAACTCGATGCGCCGGGCGCTCCGTCGCGCCCGCGACGGCGTCGCGCTCGACGCGACCGAGGCGGCCGTGCTCCTGCAGGCGCGCGGCGAGGACCTGAAGGACCTCGCCGCCTCCGCCGCCCGGGTCCGGGACTCCGGCCTCGAAGCCGCGGGCCGGCCCGGCGTCATCACGTACTCGCGCAAGGTGTTCATCCCCCTCACCCGGCTGTGCCGGGACAAGTGCCACTACTGCACCTTCGTCACGGTCCCCGGCAAGCTCCGTCGCGAGGGCCAGGGCATGTACCTGTCCCCCGACGAGGTCCTCGACATAGCCCGCAAGGGCGCGGCCATGGGCTGCAAGGAAGCCCTGTTCACGCTCGGCGACCGGCCCGAGGACCGCTGGCCCGAGGCCCGCGAGTGGCTCGACGCGCACGGCTACGACGACACCCTCGCCTACGTGCGCGCCATGGCCATCCGCGTCCTGGAGGAGACCGGTCTCCTCCCCCACCTCAACCCCGGCGTGCTGACCTGGTCCGACCTCCAGCGCCTCAAGCCGGTGGCCCCCTCGATGGGCATGATGCTGGAGACCACCGCCACCCGGCTGTGGTCCGAGCCCGGCGGCCCCCACCACGGCTCCCCCGACAAGGACCCGGCCGTCCGGCTGCGCGTCCTGGAGGACGCGGGCCGCTCCAACGTCCCCTTCACCACCGGGGTGCTGATCGGCATCGGCGAGTCCTACGAGGAGCGCGCGGACGCCTTCTTCGAGCTGCGCCGGATCCAGCGCAGCTACCACGGCATCCAGGAAGTCATCGTCCAGAACTTCCGGGCCAAGCCCGACACGGCCATGCGCGGCATGCCCGACGCGGAGCTGGAGGAGCTCGCGGCGGCCATCGCCGTGGCCCGCCACATCCTCGGCCCGAGCGCCCGCATCCAGGCCCCGCCGAACCTGGTGGACTCCGAGTACGCGCTCCTCATCGGCGCCGGCATCGACGACTGGGGCGGCGTCTCCCCGCTCACCCCCGACCACGTGAACCCCGAGCGCCCCTGGCCGCACATCGAGGAGCTGGCGCGGCGCACCGCCGACGCCGGCTTCGCGCTGCGCGAACGCCTGACCATCTACCCCGAGTTCCTCCAGCGCGGCGAACCCTGGCTGGATCCGCGCCTGCTGCCCCACGTCCGTGCGCTGGCCGACCCGGAGAGCGGGCTCGCGGACGAGTCCGCGACCGTCGAGGGCCGGCCGTGGCAGGAGCCGGACGAGGGCTTCGCCTCCTTCGGACGCACCGACCTGCACACCACCATCGACACGCAGGGCCGTACGACCGACCGGCGCGACGACTTCGACGAGGTCTACGGCGACTGGGAGGCCCTGCGCGAGGCCGCGGCCCCCGGCATGGTCCCCGAGCGCATCGACACGGACGTACGGGCGGCGCTCGCGCAGGCCGCCGACGACCCGACGCGGCTCACCGACGAGCAGGCGCTCGCCCTGCTGCACGCGGACGGCCCCGCGCTGGACGCCCTCTGCCGGATCGCGGACGACCTGCGCAAGTCCGTGGTGGGCGAGGAGGTCACGTACATCGTGACCCGCAACATCAACTTCACCAACGTCTGTTACACCGGCTGCCGCTTCTGCGCCTTCGCGCAGCGCCGCACGGACGCGGACGCGTACACCCTCTCGCTCGACCAGGTCGCCGACCGGGCCGCGCAGGCGTGGGACGTGGGCGCGGTCGAGGTGTGCATGCAGGGCGGCATCCACCCGGACCTGCCCGGGACGGCCTACTTCGACATCGCGCGGGCGGTGAAGGAGCGCGTCCCCGGCATGCACGTGCACGCCTTCTCCCCGATGGAGGTCGTCAACGGCGCGACGCGCACGGGCATGTCGGTACGGGACTGGCTGACGGCGGCCAAGGAGGCCGGCCTCGACTCCATCCCCGGTACGGCGGCGGAGATCCTGGACGACGAGGTCCGCTGGGTGCTGACCAAGGGCAAGCTGCCGACGGCCGACTGGATCGACGTCGTCTCGACGGCGCACGAGCTCGGCATCCGCTCCTCGTCCACGATGATGTACGGCCACGTGGACCAGCCCCGCCACTGGCTCGGCCACTTCCGCACCCTGGCGCGCATGCAGCAGGAGGCGCGGGCCAAGGGGGCGGAGGGCTTCACGGAGTTCGTGACGCTGCCGTTCATCCACACCAACGCCCCCGTCTACCTGGCGGGCATCGCCCGCCCCGGCCCGACGGTGCGCGACAACCGTGCGGTGACGGCGATGGCCCGCATCCTGCTCCACCCGCACATCACCAACATCCAGACCAGCTGGGTGAAGCTGGGCTCGGAGGGCGCGGCCGAGATGCTCCGCTCGGGCGCCAACGACCTGGGCGGAACCCTGATGGAGGAGACCATCTCCCGGATGGCCGGGTCGAGCTACGGCTCGTACAAGTCCGTCCAGGACCTGATCGCCGTGGCCGAGGCGGCCGGCCGGCCCGCGAAGGCCCGTACGACCCTCTACGGCGAGGTCCCGGAGGAGCGCCAGGCCGCGGCCCGCGCCTCGGACGGGCACCTGCCGGAGCTGCTGCCGGTCCTGGACTGACGCCAGGGCTTCCGTACGTCCCCGTACGCCCCCGTACAACCTTGGGACGCGTTCGGCGGTCTCCTCAGAGATCGTCGAACGCATCTCCGGGGGCTTCATGAACAACCGCATCAACGCCGCGCTCTGCACCGCGACCGTCCTGGGACTGGGGGCCGCCGCGCTGGCCGTGCCCACCACGGCCGCGCAGGCCGCCACCGCCTTCAAACCGCTGCAGTTCAGCGCCCGCGTGGTGCACGAGCGGGTCATCCTGGACTTCGGCAAGGCAGTGCCGCCCAAGGACCTCAAGGTGCACCTGCGCAAGAAGGGCACGACCGCGCGGGTCGCCACCATCAAGCACTTCACCGCCGTCCCCGAGAACGGCATCGAACCCTGCCCGGACAGCTGCGGGGACCCGGTCGTCTACGCCGTGCCCATCCACACCGATCCGCTGAAGCTCGCCGCGTTCGGTGAGTACACCGTCGACGTGGAGTACGACGGCCCCCAGGGCGAGAACGTCTCCCACAAGGACAAGACGAGCCTGAACTACCAGGTGCGGCCGTCCTTCACGAACCTGAAGGCCTCGAAAGAGGTGACGCTCTCGGACCCGGAGACGGTGATCTCGGGTGACATCAAGCTCTACGACCCGCGCAACGGCGCGCTGAAGCCCTATCCGGGCACGTTCACGGCCCGGACCGGCACGGTCGGCACGCCGGTGGCCCCCGACGCCAAGGGACACTTCACGTCGAAGATCAGGATCTCCGGCGCCGAGACCGGTTCGCTGCCGTTCGACCCCGCCACGAAGCCGTTCGACACCCACTCCCCGTTCATCCACCTCACGGGCGAGGCGAACGGGGTCAAGGAGCAGGAAGCCCTGCGCGTGGGGGTGCTGCAGGGCGAAGCCTCACGCGTCACGCTGGACTCCCCGACCCTGACCGGCCCCTTCGGAACGGACGGCAAGATCGGTGGCATCGTCACCTGGAAGGCCCCCGACGGCACGTGGAAGCCGGTACCGGCCGGCCTGCGGGTCGCCGTCAACACCGCTCCCTCAACGGTGAAGTACATGCTGACGGACGGCACGGGCCGGTTCCAGGGGTCCTTCCCGCTGCCCCTCGACGACGACGAGCCGTGGCAGGTCCGCACCGACTCGCCCTGGGTGGCCGAGGAGGGGCAGAAGCTGCCGGTGGACACCACGGCCGGGACCTCGTTCGGCACCTTCACGGCCGAGTACCTCGCGTATAAGGCCGTGCGGGTGAGTGCCAAGCTCAATCTCGTCGAGATCCCGTCGAACGCCCCCTCGTGGGTGAGCGTGGACTTCCAGCACTCGGCGGACGGCAAGACCGGCTGGTCCACCTTCGACACGACGACGGTCCGCACCGAGCCCGGCGGCACCACCACGGGGTCCATCGACCGGGACCTGCGCTACCCCGGACCGGGCTTCGTGCGCGTGCAGTACGCCGGCACCCCGGACATCCCGGGCTCGGCGACGCCCGCCGTCCGCCTGATCGACCGCAAGGCCACGGCCATCTCCGGCTTCAACGCCGCGCCCGAGCCGGTCAAGAGGGGCCAGCCGATCACGGTCACCGGCAAGCTCACCGAAGCCGACGCCGGCCGCGCGCCGTTGGCCGGCGTGACCGTCCGCTACTACTTCAAGGCCACCGGCGACCACAGCTGGACGGGCATGGGCACCACCAAGACCGCTGCGGACGGCAGCTTCTCCCGGAAGTTCACCGCCAGCACGACCGGCACCTGGAACGCCCGGTACCTGGCGACCGACACGGCGTACCTGTACGCGTCCAGCCGCCACGACGAGGTCGTCGTCACTCCGTGACCCGACGCCGGACGGGCGCGGGCGCGCAAGCACCCGCACCCGTCCGCGCCAGTCCGGGAAGCCCTGCCTAGCCGACCAGCAGGTCCTTCTTCAGCTGCTTCAGCTCGCGGCCGTCGATGCCGAGGCCGTTCTCCAGGTACTCGTCGAAGCTGCCGAACTTCGACCGGACCTCCTCGTAACCGGCGTTGAGGTACTCCGGGCGCACGTCGAGCATCGGCTTGTAGACGGCGGCCTGGGCGGCCGGCAGGTGCGAGAGGATCGCGTCGTTGGCGGCCTTGCGGTAGTCGTTGCTGGCCAGGTAGTCGGCCATCACGGTCTCGCCCGGCACGCCGAGGGCGGTCAGCAGGGAGGCGTTCGCCCAGCCCGTACGGTCCTTGCCCGCGGTGCAGTGGAACAGGACGCCGCGGTCGCGGTCGCGCTCGACGCCCTCGAAGACCTGGGCGTAGGCCTTCTTGCCGCCCTCCCCGCTGACCATCGCCTTCTCCGCGTCGACCATGGCCTTGACGGCCTCGTCGGGGGTCCTGGGCATGACCTGGAACGAGCCGGAGCCCGCGAAGACGTCGGCGACGACGTAGTGCGCGCCGGCCGGGACCTTGTCGGCGTCCTTGGTGCGCTCGCTCTCCATGCGGAGGTCGAAGATCGTCTTGACGCGGAGGCGCTGGAGCTTGGCGAGGTCGTTGTCCGTGAGCTTGTTCAGGGCGTCGGAGCGGTAGATCTCGCCCATCTTGACCCACTGGCCGCCGGTGGTGCGGTAGCCGCCCGCGTCACGGAAGTTGACGGTGCCTTCGAGCTTGATCAGCCGGTCGGCCAGGCGCAGCCCCTGACCGCGGTCGGGCTCGAAGTCGAACCACTGCCGGTCGGCGGCGGGCAGCCCGCCGACCACGGCCTCGCCCTGGGCGCCGCCCTTGGCGACGACCTTGCCGTTCGCCTTGATCTCCACGCGCTTGGTGCCCTTGGCGTTCCACTTCAGCGTGTACGCCCCGTCGGCACCGGCGGTGACGGTGGCCTCGGTGAAGGGGATGGAGGAGTGGCCGTGGTGCCGGCCGCCCCAGGGGAGGTCCCACCCGGAGGCGGACGCCGAGGCGGCGGGGGCCGCGACGACGGCGACGGTGAGCGTGGAGGCGACGACGGTCGCGGCGAGCAGTGCCTTCTTCATGCCCCCGAGACTCTTGGCCCCCGAACAACGCCGCGTGAACACGGCATGGCCGAAACCGACCCCGGGGAAGACAACTGTCAAAACGTGCCACCCGCCTGGCCGGCGCGGGAACGGGACAACCGGGCCGCGCCCCGGACCCGCCGCCGTACAGCGCGGCACCGTAGCCGGGGACCAGCCCCCGGACCCCCGCTCCTCAAGCGCCGGAGGGGCTGGATGTGCCTCCGGCGGCGCCTCAAGTTCCGGGCGCAGCCAATCCAGCCGTCCGGCGTTTGAGGACCGGGGTCTGGGGCGGAGCCCCAGAGGGGTCCGGGCAGCGCCCGGGGAACGGTGGAAGGGCGGGTAGGGGACTTCGCCCCGCAGGGCCCACCACCCGCACCCCGCCCCGGCCACCGGCGGAATCCGGCCGTTCCGTGTCCCCATACCGCCCCCGTGACCGACTACTTCCGGACCCGATCGGTACTGTCCACTACAGTGCCCGCCAGGGCACGCGCGGGCAGTCCGGGGGGATCGAAATGGACACGGCGACGGAAACGTCCGGGGAGCAGCAGAGCAGGCTCGGGGCGGCCCAGCCCCTCCAGCCGGCGCCGCCACCGCCCCCCACGCCGCCTCCCGCCCCCGAAGCCACCGGCGGAGCCACCCGCGGAGCCACCAGCCTCGGCCCCGCCACGGGCCCCGCCGCCGGCGCCACCCTCGGCGGCCGGGCCGCCGTCACGACCGGCCTGTGGGGCCGCACCGAGCAGCAGGATTTCCGTAGCCGGGTCAGGGGAACCCTCCTCGGCTCGGCCATCGGCGACGCCCTCGGCGCACCCGTCGCCGCCCTCTCCCTCCCCGAGCTGGTCGGGGCCCACGGCCCGGCGGGCCTGACCGAGCCGGCCCCCCGGGCCGCGGTCACCGCCGCCACGCAGCTCGGCCTCTTCACCGTGGACGGCCTGATACGGGCCCACGTGCGCCGGGACACCGGCGCCTGGCACCCGCCGACCGACGTGCACCGCGCGTACCTCCGCTGGGCCCTGACCCAGAGCGACTGGGGCCCCGACGAGCGCCGCGAGGACAACGGCTGGCTCGCGCAGGAGGAGTGGCTCTACGCCCGGCGCTCCCCCGACCGCTCCTGCCTGACCGGTTTCGCCGACGGAATCCTCGGCACGCTCGCCCAGCCGAAGAACCCGACCGCCCTGGACCCGGCCGCCGCCACCCGTTCCGCCCCCTTCGGGCTGCTGGTCGGCTGGGAGCCCGCCCTCGTCCTCCAGCTCGCCGTCGAGTGCGCCGCGCAGAGCCACGGACACCCCACCGCGTACCTGTCGGCCGGCGCCCACGCCGTCATCGTCCACGGCCTGACCCGCGGCGAGTCCCTCGACTCCGCCGTCCAGCGCGCCCTGGGCCTGCTCGGCGTCCGCCCCGGCCACCAGCCCGTCACGGACGCCCTGCAGCGCGCGCTCGGCGCCGTCACCACGGGCGTCCCGTCGCCGCAGACGGTCGAGGGCCTGTCCCCCGGCCACGGCCGCCAGGCCGAGGAGGTCCTGGCCATCGCCGTGTACTGCGCCCTCGTCGCCGAGAACGTGGCCCACGGCCTGCGCCTGGCCGTGAACCACGGCGGCGACTCCGCGGCCACCGGCGCCCTGTGCGGCTCCCTGCTCGGCGCCCAGCACGGCGAAACGGCCCTCCCGGCGGCCTGGCTCGCCGGTCTCGAAGGCCGCGCCACGGTCCTGGAACTCGCCGACGACTTCGCCCTGGAGATGACCCAGGGCCCCGCCCTCCACGGCCCGACCGCCACCTCCACCACCTGGCTGACCCGGTACCCGCGGGGCTGACACCGGGGGGACCGCCGCGACCACCGCCACGGCCGTGACCACCAACACGGCCGTGGCCGACGCACGCCCCTGCCCTCCGCACGCGCGAAGCCGTACTTTGGCCCTCCCCAGACCACGGAGGTGTCAGCGCACATGCGGATCGCCACGACCGTCTTCCTGACCGACCGCACCATCGCTCCCGTCCCGCTCGCCCGCGCGCTGGAGGAACGCGGCTTCTCCGGCCTCTACCTCCCCGAGCACACCCACATCCCGGTCAGCCGCGTCACCGCGGCCCCCATGGGCGGCGAGCTCCCGGAGATGTACGGGCGCACCCTGGACCCCTTCGTCGCCCTGGGCCAGGCCTCCGCCGTCACCGAGCGGCTCCACCTGGGCACCGGGATCACCCTCGTCGCCCAGCACGACCCCATCGACCTCGCGAAGCAGGTCGCCACGCTGGACCACCTGTCCGGCGGCCGGGTCACCCTCGGCATCGGCTACGGCTGGAACGTCGAGGAGGCCGCCGACCACGGAGTCGAGTGGCGCACCCGCCGCGAACTGGTCCGCGACCGCATGGCCCTGATGCGGAGCCTGTGGTCCCCGCACCCCACGGCGTACGTGGGCCAGTTCTCCTCCGTCCAGGCCAGCTCGGCCCACCCCAAGCCGGTCCAGCCCCCGCGCGAACTCGCCCCGGGCGTCCCCCTGTACGGCCCCCGGACCCTGATCGGCGGCCAGGCCGGCCCGAAGCTCTTCGCGGCCATCGCCGACCACAGCGACGGCTGGCTCCCGATCGGCGGCGGCGGCCTGACGGAGTCCCTCCCCGCGCTGCGCCAGGTCTGGGAGGCCGCGGGCCGGGATCCCAAGTCCCTCCAGGTGGTCCCGTACGCCGTCCAGCCCACCCCCGGCAAGATGTCCCACTACGCCGACCTGGGCATCGAGGAGGTCGTCCTCCAGCTCCCCTCGGAGGCGGAGCCCGCGATCCTGCGCATCCTGGACGAGTTCGCCCCGTACCTGTGAGAGCCACACAGGCACATTCATGCACATTCGGTACATTCACTGCATGAGTGAGCCTGTGATCGAGTCCATGATCGAAGTGGGCAGCCACCTGGCGGGCGCCGTGGACCGCGCGCACCGCGAAGGCGTCCCCACGATCATCACGCGCGACGGCAAGCAGGAAGCCGTCGTGATCGGCATCGAGGAGTACCGGCAGCTCCGCCGGCTCGCGGACGAGGCCGAGGACGCGTGGCTGAACAGACTGGCCGACGAAGCCGAGCGTGCGGGGGCCGCAGGGGCCGCCACGCTCGACGAGATGGCCGCCGTCCTGCGCCACGAAGAGTGCTGACCGATGGGATCGATCGCCTACGTCGCCCGCCTCACCCGGCACGCACAGCGTGACCTGCTCGGAGTCCCCCGCCCTGACGCCCTGCGCATCCTGCAACGGCTGACCGAGTTCCAGAAGGCCCTCACGGCGGGGGACACGACCGCCTTCGACACCAGGGCCCTGCACGGTCACCCCTCACGCCATTGCCTCCGTCTCCACCTCGGCAACGGCGACTACCAGGCCGTCTACACGATCGAGGACGGCCGGCTCGTCGTCTGGGTGCTCGCCTCCGAGCACCACCACACGAGGGGCCGCTGACGGCACCCGCGTCAACGGGCCCTGAGCTGCGGGTACTCCGTAAAGCCCCCTCCGCACCCAACCCCACCCGACGCAGGCCGAGCAGGCGCCGGGTGGTTAAGTTGGATCTTCAAAGTGCGGAGCATGATGGGGAGTTCAGAGTGAAGTTCGCCGTGCGGGGGACCGTGTGTGCAGTGGCGCTGGTGGCGGCGCTGACCGGCTGCGGGGGTGACGGGGACGCCGCGGATTCGGCCGTGGGTGTCGTCGGGATCGGAAGCGGCGACGGGAAGGGCAAGAAGTCCGGCCCCCTGTCCGTGGAGCAGGTCCGGGCGGCGCTGCCGACCAACGAGGAGCTGGGCGCCGTCTGGGTCGGCGACGACCTGGCGGCGTTCGAGGGAGAAATGGCGCGCCGGCAATGCGCCAAGGAGACCGGCACTTCGTGCGACGGCTTGGTGGCCGCGGGCCACAAGGAGGCTGCCGTGAGGGGGAATTCCGATGACGACGACGTCGAGTTCACCCTCTTCTCCTTCGATTCGAAGCAGGCCGCGACGGCCGCGATGAAGGGCATGGCAGCCAAGACGGGGAGCGGTGACCCCGCGCCCGAGCCGACTCAGTTCACCACCGGTGCCGACGAGACCCAGTCGTTCACCAACGGCAGGTCCAGCACCCGTACCGTCATGCGCGTCGGCAATGTCGTGGCGTACGTCCAGGCGAGCATCTACAACACCGAGAACAGGAACCGCATGTCCACGCTGCAGGTCGAACTGATCAAGAAGGCCGGCTGACGCTCCTGACGGCCGGACGCGGACCGTGGCCGCTCACAGCCCGGTGGTCAGCCAGAGGGTCGCGGCCGCGGTGGTGACGAGACCGACGTTGAGGGCGATCCGGCGGTCTTCGCCCGTCAGGTGGACGGCCATCGCCCCTGCCTGGAGGAGTACGAAGCCGCCGGCCGCTGCCGGTGCCAGCGGGAGCGCGATGCCCGTCAGCGGCGGCAGGATCAGGCCGGTCGCGCCGAGCACCTCGACCGTGCCGAGGGCCCTGAGGGCGGGCAGGGGCACGCGGTCGACCCAGGACATCATGGGACGGAGCTGATCAGGGGTTCGGATCAGCTTCAGCGTGCCCGCGGCGCGACCCTCACCGTCGGCATCCTGGGCGACGGCACCGACCCGGGAGTGTCCCGGCTGGCCGCCGCCTACCGCCGAGCCCACCCCGGCATCGACATCCGCATCCGCGAGACCGATCTGACCGACCCGACGTGCGGGCTGCGCACCGGACTGGTCGACGTCGCCCTGACCCGGGCGCCCTTCGACGAGACCGCCCTGACGGTGCGTACGCTGCGAACCGATCCGGTCGGTGTGGTCCTGCGCGCCGACGATCCGCTGGCCCGCCGCGAGCGGCTGCGGCTGGCCGATCTGAGCGACCGCCGATGGTTCCGGTTCCCTCAAGGCACCGACCCCGTCTGGCAGTCGTACTGGCACGGCGGCACGCCGCGTGAGGGCCCGGTGGTGCGCGCCGTCCAGGAATGCCTGCACGCCGTGCTGTGGAACGGCACGGTCGGCCTGGCCCCCCTCGGACACGATCTGCCCGCGGAGTTGGCCGTGGTGCCGCTGGTCGACATGGCGCCGAGCCGCGTGGTGGCGGTGTGCAACGAGGGCGACGGCAACCCGTTGATCCGATCCTTCATCGGGATCGCGGCAGCCGCCTACCGTCACTGAGCGGCGGCGGCCTACCTCCGGGCGCGGGCCTTCTTCGGCCGGCGGCGGTAGAACTCCGCGAGGTCCTCCAGGGCCCGGGCCGCACGGGCGGTGAGGTCGGCGTACGGGACCTCGTGGTGGGCTGCCGGGAACCAGACCGTGCCGGGCTTGGCGTCCCAGGTGAAGACGTCCGGCGCGGGCAGGCGGAGGTGGCAGATGGTGCCCACCGGGTTGGTGTCGAAGGCGAGTTCGAGCTCCGGGAAGTCCGTCCGGCCGCCGCTGGGGTCGGTGAGGAAGACGGGCTGGAACTCCTCCGCGATCTGCTCGGAGCCCTTGATCTGGTCCTTGACCAGGTGGGAGTACCGCTCCAGGTAGCCGAGTTCACCGAAGGCGTCGAGCACGGCGCGGACGGCGGGCAGCGGGTCGACGTGCAGGAAGTCGGTATCGGTGAGCACGGTCTCCGCGTCGTCGCCCAGGACGATCCGGGTCCGCAGCGAGAGGTCGATGCCGAGGGCCCGGCCGGCGAAGTCGGTGAACGGGACGCTCCAGGGCAGCCGGCCGGTGACCGGCACCTGCCGCTCGGTGCCGGCCGGCACGTCGAAGCGGGACACCCCTGCGTGGAAGTACGTCAGGTGGTCGGTGATGACCTCGCCGTCCGACCGGTACATCGTGGCGACCGGCTGGAGGAAGATGTCGGTGATCCGCAGGTCGGCTCCGCCGGCGCGGATCACCAGCCTGCCGCTGACCTCCGTGCCGGGCCGGAGGGCGAGGGTGCTGATCCGGGTGTCGATCTCGGGCGGCGGGGCGGCCTCCGCGCCCTCGTCACCCTCGTCCCGAACCGCCCTGAACAGTTTGCGGAACGCCACCGCCGGCCCCCTCCCCCACGCCACGTGGCACGAGCCTAGCCGGAGGCCGAACCGCCGCCCGGGGTTAGGCTTTGCCTGACTTTCCCGGGGGAGGAACAGGTGGGTCTGCGCAGGCTCTTCGGCTTCGGGCGCGCCGGCGGTGGCGGCGGCGGCGAGAGTGCCGGTGACGGTGCCGGTGCCGGTGACGTCGAACCGCCCGAGATCGACGCCGTGATCACCACGGTCGACGCGCAGCCCGGTCAGTGGCTGAGGGGCGAGGTGGCCTTCCGCGGCGGTGGTACGGGGCTGAAGGTCGACCGGTTCGACGTGCGGGTCATGGCCAAGTACATGACCTGGCAGGGCATTTCCCGCGAGGACGAGGTGGCCCGGCTCTCGCCCGTCGGCTACGAGACTTCGGCCGAGGTCGCACCCGGCGCGGAGCACCGGATCGGGTTCGGCGGGCGGCTGCCCTGGGAGTGCCCGATCACCGAACTCGGCGGCCGGTCCACGGGCGTCGACCTCTCGGTGGTGACCACGGTCGAATCCGGCGGAGCCGACGTGGTGCGGGACATCGACTTCCTGCACGTGGCGGCGCCGCCGCTGCACGAGGCGGTGATGGACGCCTTCTTCGCCGAGGGGTACCACCGCGTGGAGGCGGAGCTGATCGGCGACTCCGTCCCGTACGTCGAGCAGCGCCGCCCCTACCTGCAGACGTACTACCTGGAGGACTCCGGGCGGAAGGCCGACGACCTCGCACAGATCGAGGCCACCGTCCTCAACAGCCAGGTCGGCGCACTGGTCTTCGTCCGCCGCGGGGACCGGGACAGGATCGGCTGGAACGAGAAGCCGCCCGCACTGTCCTTCCCCGTCGCCCATCACGAGCTGGGCGAAGCCGACCTCGGCAGCCGCATCCGCGAGGCCCTGGCCGACCTGCCCGGCCTGGACCGCCTCAGACGGTGACGGCCGGCTTCCAGTCCCGGACCAGGAGGCCGTACAGGACCTCGTCCAGGAACTCGCCCATCACCCAGGCCGAGGAGCGCAGCACGCCCTCGCGGACGAAGCCGTTGCGCTCGGAGGCGCGGATCATCGGGATGTTGTCCGCCAGCGTCTCGATCTGCAGCCGGTGCAGGCCGCGTACGACGAAGCCGTAGTGGCACAGGACCGCGACCACGTCGGTGCTGTAGCCCTTGCCGCGCGCGGACGGCAACAGCCCGAGGCCGACGTGCGCGCAGCGGCTGTGGTTGTCGATGCCCCACAGCGTCGCGGTGCCGACCAGCGCTCCGCTCTCCAGGTCCACCACGGAGAACGGCACGTGGCCCTGCTCCTTGTCGTCCACCTGGAACGGCAGGGCCTCCGAGCCGGCCGTGAGCGGCCGCCACGGGTTCGCGGTGGCCCGTGAAGCGGTGACCACGTCGTCGTGAAGACCTGCATGCAGGAGGGGGATGTCGTCCTGGTGCCGGGCCCTGAGCCCCACCGTATTGCCTTTTAGCATGCAAGCTTCCTATCCGACCGTCCGGTCGGCGGCAACTCGTTTGTTGGCGGAGCGCCCTGCCCGCCCGCGCCCCGGCCCGCCCTCCCGGCCGTCCTAAAATCCCTTCCCCTCCCCCCACCCGTCCGGAACGATGACGTACATGGTGTCCACTGACCGGCTGCTGGCGTTCGGCGCCATGTCGTTGCTCTTGATCCTCATCCCCGGGCCGAGCGTGCTCTTCGTCATCGGTCGGGCGCTGTCCCAGGGGTGGCGGGCCGCACTGATCACGGTGGCCGGGAACACGCTCGGGGCGTACGTCCTCGTCGTCGCCGTGGCCTTCGGGGTGGGGTCCGTCGTGGAGCGGTCCGTGCTCGTGTTCACGGCGCTCAAGCTCGCGGGGGCCGCGTACCTCGTCTACCTGGGGATCAAGGCCTTCCGGCAGCGGCATGCGCTGCGTGCGGAGTTCGGGGCGGGCGCAGCCGCGTACGGGAACTGGCGGTCGCTGTGGGAAGGGTTCGCCGTCGGGGTGGCCAACCCGAAGACGATCGTGTTCTTCGCGGCCGTCCTGCCGCAGTTCGTGGACCGCGACCAAGGGCACGTGACGGCCCAAATGCTCACGCTCGGCCTCGTGTTCAACCTCATCGCCGTATTCTGCGACAGTGCCTGGGGCATGGTTGCCGCAACCGCCCGGAGCTGGTTCTCGCGGTCGCCGCAGCGGCTCTCCGCCGTCGGCGGGGCCGGCGGACTCGCGATGATCGGTCTGGGTGTGACCGTCGCCGTGACCGGGCGCAAGGACTGATCCGGAGCCCGACCCGAAACCTTCCCAGGGGGAAGCATGCGCGTCCACTTACCGCTCGTGTCGCTGGTCACCGTCGGCGCCGTCGGCGCCGCCCTGCTCACCGGATGTGCGGGGGAGCCCGAGATCACCCCGCCGAAGACGAACGTGAGCTTCAAGCCCGCGCCGACCTTCACCGCCCCGACCCCCAGCGCCACGGGGCCCGTGAACCCCGGCCCGGGGGTGATCCAGTGGTACGGCACCGGCGGCGAGACGCTGCTCCACGAGCTGATCTTCGCGGCGCGGAGCGTCCGGTCCCAGCACGACGCCGGCAAGATCATCATCGATCTGGGGCCCCTGTCCGCCCGGCTGGAGGAGGCCCGGGGGTACACCGTCGCCTACATCCCCGAGCAGAAGACCCAGGACACCTGGACCAAGGCCCGCGAGCGCCTCGCCTCCGGCATGGCAACGGTGCTGAACGCGTCGGGCCTCGGCACGTCGCCGGCGGACCAGGAGAAGGCCGCCGAGGCGGCGGCCATCGGCTGGGAGGAGATCGGCGAGGGGATCCAGGGACTCCGGGAGACCGACGACCAGCTCCGCGCGCTGGGCTGCATGCCGACCAAGGACCCCTGGAAGTAACGGAGTTTCGGCGGGGCCGGATGATCTACTGAGCCGACGACGACCGGTCGGGGACTCAGTACGGGGGTATGGGCGTGGGCGGGGACGGAAACGCGGACGTGAGCGTGAGCGCTGACGTGAGCGCGGACGTGGACGTGAGCGCGGACGTGGACGTGGACGTGGACGTGGAGACGAACGCGACCGGCGACTGGCACGCCGACGCGCACGCCGACCCGGACGCGCAGCGCCTCCTCGCCCTCCGCTTCGAGGAGCACCGCTCCCACCTCCGGGCCGTCGCCTACCGGATGCTCGGGTCGATCGGTGAGGCCGAGGACGCGGTCCAGGAGGCCTGGCTGCGGTTGAGCCGCACCGACGTCGCCGACGTGGAGAACCTGGGCGGCTGGCTGACGACGGTCGTGGCCCGGCTCTGCCTGAACGGGCTGCGCGCCCGCGCGACCCGCCGGGAGGACTCCCTCGACGACCGGCTGGACGGGGTCGGCCCTGCTCCGCGGATGCCCGACCCCGTCCTCGCCCGGGAGGGCGGCGTGGTCGACCCCGAGCAGGAGGTGCTGCTCGCCGATTCCGTCGGGCTGGCGCTGCTCGTGGTGCTCGAATCCCTCGCTCCGGCGGAGCGGCTGGCGTTCGTGCTGCACGACATGTTCTCCGTGCCCTTCGACGAGATCGCCCTGGTGATCGACAAGACGCCGGCGGCCACCCGGCAGCTCGCCAGCCGTGCGCGGCGCCGCGTCCAGGGCCAGGCTCCCGCGCCGGACCCGGACCTGGCCCGGCAGCGCGAGGCGGTCAGCGCGTTCTTCGCTGCCACCCGCGACGGGGACTTCGAGGCGCTGCTCTCCCTACTCCACCCGGACGTCGTCCTGCGTTCCGACGGCGGCGTGGCGCGTGCCGGCCAGTCGGTGGTCCTGACCGGCGCCCGGATCGTGGGGTCCCAGGCGGCCCTCTACAGCGCCCTCGCGCCGTTCGTCCGCCCCGTGCTCGTCAACGGGGCCGCGGGCGTGCTGTGCGTGGTCGAGGACCGGCTGATGTCGGTGATGGCCTTCACGGTCACCGGCGGCCGGATCACCGCCATCGACGTGCTCACCGATCCCGACCGGCTGGACCTCGTCGACCTCGGCCCCCTCACCTGAGGCGCCCGTACCCTCTCCTTCATGATCGACTCACGCGCGCACATCCGGATCGCCCGTCCCTCGCTCGACCTGGCCGCCGCCGAGCGGTTCTACGTGGGAGGGCTCGGGCTGGACGTCCAGTGGCGCACCACCGAGCAGGTCCCCGGCCACCACGACCTGCTGATGGTCGGGCCCCTCGGGGGCGGCTGGCACTTCGAGCTGACCCGCGACCCGGAGAACCCGGTGGCCCCCTCCCCCACCCCCGAGGACCTCTTCGTCATCTACCTCGGCGAGGCCCCCGACGAGGCCCTCGTGGCCCGGCTCGTGGAGCACGGCGGGACCCGTACGCCCGCCCACAACCCGTACTGGGACACCTACGGGGTCACCGTCACCGACCCCGACGGCTACCAGCTCGTCCTGTCCTCCCGCACCTGGGGCTGAGCGCGACGGCGGCGGGGCCGCACGCATCCGCCCCTACGGCCAGAACTGCGCCAGCGCCGCGTCCTTGAACGGCGCGGGGCTGACGCTCAGTTCCCCGGCGAAGGGCCGGTCGAGGGCCATCACGAGCAGCAGGCTGAAGCCGATCAGCCCGGCCACCGCCGAGACGAACAGCAGCTGCATCTTCAGGCTCCGCAGCCCGAAGAGGAAGGTGAGCGGGAGGATCACCAGCGCACCGCCGTACACCAGCACTTGGAGCAGCGGCGGCAGCGCCGCCTCGGCCATCGTCACGCGTGCCCGGCGCTGCGCGGCCACGTCGTTGAGGCGGCCGACGGCCTCCCCGTAGAAGGTCTCGCTCCGGGGGCCGGAGGGCTCGTAGGCCTGGAGGGCGGTGTACAGGGCGTGCGTCTGGTCGGCGGTGGCCTCGTAGCTGGGCCGGCCCTCGCGCATGAGGGGCCACTGGATCTCGACGACGGCGTGGACGTACTCCCCCACCGCCCGGTCCACGCGGGCGCGTTCGGCCGGCGGGAAGACCTCGGCGCTGCGGACGACCAGCGCCAGGTCGGTGGCCTCGGTCGCGACGATGGTCTGGGTGTTCTCCAGTTGCGTCCACAGGGTGACCACGACGAAGGCGAGGATGATGCCGTAGATCGCCCCGAACATCCCGAGGGCCACCCCGACCATCTCGTTGTGGTCGCCGTCCGCGAGGTGCGGGAAGCGGCGGCGGGCGGCCAGGCTGCCGCCGATGGCGAGGGCGACGAAGCCGCCGACGAGCAGGACGCCGAGGACGAATGTGCTGAGGTGATTGAGCAACCAGAGGATCATGTCCTGCCCAACGAGCCCCCCGCCTCCTGGGCGTCGAGCAGCTCGTCCCCGTGCTCCCGCGTCCGGCACCCCGCCCGCGATGCCCTCGTACGCGGCCTACCGGGACACGGCCGCCCGGACGGGCGGCCGTGACATCCCGCTGGGCCTGGTCACCCGTACCGGCGGCTGAATCCCGGGCGCCGGGCGTGCAGCCGCTCAGGCACGCACCTTCGGCGGCTTCGGCAGGCCGGACGACAGCGCGGTCCCGGCTCCGCCGAGGGAGGCGTCGGTCGCCTTCGAGGCGGACCCGGCGGCCGAGGCCGTGATCTCCACCGCCGTCTTCGCGTCCTTGACGGCGCCCCCGGGGTGGTCGACGATCTCGCCGACGCGCTGGGTGATCGGGGGTCCCTGGATGGCGGGCTCGTCGGCGGCGTGCGCGACGGGGCTGAGGGCGAGGGCCGCCCCTCCGGACAGGACGAGGGCGGCGAGGCTGCGCTTGATGGCGTTCATGCCCGGCCCAACGACTCGCCCGACCCCGAGTCACTGACAACGCCCGCGGCCCCGGATCGGAGGATCGATCCGGGGCCGCGGGCGTGCATGACACAGCGGGGGGGGAGGGGCCGTGGGGCCCCGGGGTCAGTCCTGGACCACCAGGGACGGGGTGGACTTCGTCAGGACCTCGCCGCGGAAGAAGGCGGGGCTGCGGCGTTCGGTGACGAACATGACGACCAGGCCGAGGGCCAGCAGGCCGACGCCGATGACGAAGACGTTGCCGACGTCGAGGCCGGGGAGCGTGGAGCCCGAGCCGTAGGACGGGTCCCAGGCGTCGTACAGGGTCTTGAAGAAGACCGAGGCCAGCAGCACGCCGCCGAGGATCGGGAAGATGCCCTTGAAGAACAGGTCGCGGGCGGAGTTGCGCAGGTCGCCGCGGAAGTACCAGACGCAGGCGAAGGCCGTCAGCGAGTAGTAGAAGCAGATCATCAGGCCGAGCGCGAAGATCGTGTCGGTCAGGACGTTCTCGCTGACCAGGGTCATCACCGTGTAGAAGACGCCGGTGGCGACACCCGCCATGATCGTGGCGCGGCCCGGGGTCTTGAACTTCGGGTGGACCTTGGCGTAGGAGGGCGGCAGCGCCTCGTACGTGGACATGGCCAGGACCGTGCGGGCCACCGGGATGAAGGTGGTCTGCAGGGAGGCGGCCGCGGAGGCCAGGACCGCGACGAAGAGCAGGACGCCGAGCACGGGGCCCATGACCGGGCCGGCGAGGGCGGCGAAGACGTTGCCGGAGGTCTCCTCGTTGGCGAGGCCGAGTCCTTCGGTGCCGGAGCCGACGGCCATCTGGGCGGCGATGCCGGTGGCCAGGTACGAGCCGACCAGGACGACCATCGCGATGAGCGAGGCGCGGCCGGGGGTCTTGGCGGAGCCGGTGGTCTCCTCGTTGGTGGCCAGGCAGGCGTCCCAGCCCCAGTACATGAAGATCGACAGCGAGAGTCCGGCGGTGAAGGCCGCCATGGACTCGACCGCGAAGGGGTTCATCCAGGACCAGGAGAAGCTCAGGCCGGTGTCGAAGGTGCCCGCCGAGGCCTTCTGGAAGGCCATCGCGACGAAGATGGCGAGGACGGCGAGCTGGAGGCCGACGAGCGCGTACTGGACGCCCTTGGTGGCCGTCATGCCGCGGTAGCTGATGGCGGTCGCGGCGGCGATGAGGGTGAGGCAGGTGACGATGTGGACGAGCTTGTTGTCGTCCAGGGCGGCGATCGATTCGTTGCCCGTGACCTCGCCGGCCAGCAGCCAGAAGTAGGAGGTGGCGACGCCGGCCAGGTTGGAGAGCACGATGATCGTGGCGATCACCAGGCCCCAGCCGCACATCCAGCCGATCCGCGGGCCGAAGGCCTTCACGGTCCAGGTGAACGAGGTGCCGCAGTCCGGCATGGCCTTGTTGAGCTCGCGGTAAGCGAAGGCGACCAGGAGCATCGGCAGGAAGCCCGCCAGGAAGATCGCCGGCATCTGCATGCCGACTTCACCCGCGGTCGAGCCGAGGGTCGAGGTCAGGCAGTAGACGGGGGCGACGGTGGAGATGCCGATGACGGCGCTTCCCACGAGGCCGACGGAGCCCTTGCCGAGGCCCTTGCCGCGCACGTCACCATCGGAGCCACCCCGGGGGGTGGCTCCGCTTACCGTGTCTCCGGCCTGGGGCCGAACGTCCAGCTGTGTCATACGTCAGGACGTTAGACGCTGCGTTTTCCACATATGGAGGACGGAAGTCCGCTCCGCCACACGCCCAAAGTCCTTCGAATCTCGAGATCGAGACTCTTCACGAGGATGTAATACAAGGTTCACAGGCCCGCCGATCATCGTTTCGGCGGACCTGGACCTTCACTTTCGCCATGCGGAAACCGCAGCACTGTCCGTTTTGACCCTTTTCAAACTTTCCGGGTCAATCTTTGGTCAAGTCCATGCGCTTTCGGTCAGGCCCAGACGATCGACTGCATCTCGCTGTAGGCGTGCAGTGCGTACGAGCCCACGTCCCGGCCGACCCCCGAACGCTTGAAGCCGCCGAAGGGCGCCTCCATGTTCCGCCCGATGGTGTTCACGCCGACCCCGCCCGCCCGCAGCCGCCGCGCCACCCGGAACGCGCGCGCCGCGTCCGCGGACCACACGTAGCTGATCAGGCCGAAGTCGCTGTCGTTGGCCAGCGCCACCGCCTCGTCCTCGTCCCCGTCGAAGGGAACGACGACCACGACCGGCCCGAAGATCTCCTCCCGGACCACCCGCATGTCGTTCGTGCAGTCGACGAGCAGCGTCGGGGCCACGTAGAAGCCCTTGCCCGCCGCGGCGCCCTCGCCCACCACCGGACGCTCGCCGCCGAAGGCGATCCGGGCGCCCTCCTTCCTGCCCAGCTCGACGTACGACTCCACGCGGTCGCGGTGCGCCGCCGAGATGACCGGGCCCACCACCGTGCCGCGCACCGCCGGGTCCCCGACCTTCATGAAGGCCAGGTAGCCCTGCAGCTTCTCCACCAGCTGCTCGTACACCGACCGGTGGACGATCACCCGGGTCGGAGCCGTGCAGATCTGCCCGGAGTAGAAGGAGAAGGTGGTGCCGATCCCCATCACCGCCGCGTCCAGGTCCGCGTCCGCCAGGACGATCGCCGCACCCTTGCCGCCCAGCTCCATCAGCTGCCGCTTCATCGTGCGGCCGCAGACCTCGGCGATGCGCTGCCCGACGCCCGTGGAACCGGTGAAGGACACCATGTCCACGTCCGGGGAGTCCACGGCCGCCTCGCCGACCTCCACCGAGGTGCCGGAGACCACGTTCACCACGCCCGCCGGGACCCCGGCCTCGTGCAGCGCCTCGGCCATCCGGAACACCGACAGCGGGTCCTGCGGGGCCGGCTTGACGACCACCGTGTTGCCCATGGCCAGCGCCGGGGCCACCTTGCCCGCCGGATTGGCCCACGGGTTGTTGTACGAGGTGATGCAGGTGACGACCCCGACCGGCTGGCGCACCTCCAGCGCCCCGAGGATGCTCGCCGCACCCATCGGCCCCGCCTCGGTGACCTGCGGCGGCAGCCCGCGCTCGACCGGTTCCAGCGCGCCCTTCGCGTACCGGCGGAAGCGGGCCACGCCCACCCCGACCTGCATGCCGCGCGCGATCCCGGTGGGGGCGCCCGTCTCGGCCTGGGCGAGCGCCGCCCAGGGCTCGTACTCGCGCTGGATGATGTCCGCGGCCCGGTCCAGGATCGCGGCCCGCTCCTCCGGCTTCGTACGGGACCAGCTCTCGAAGGCCGCGGCCGCGGCGCGCGCCGCGTCCTCGACCTGGCCGCGCGAGGCCTCGGGGGCCAGGCCGACGACGGATTCGTCGGCCGGGTTGACCACCTCGTAGTGCCCGCCCGCCGGCTCGACCCACTCGCCGCCGATGTAGAGCTTCTGCGGGTTGTCCGTAGCGCTGCTCACCTGGTGCTCACCGTCCTCGTGTCCCGGCCCGAACGGAGCACGATCCCCGGGATCGCCCCCGTGACCTCGTCGTCGCGGATGGTCTCCACGCCGTTGACGCGTACGGACACCATGCCGATCGCCCGCGCGTCCAGCCGCGGGCTGTCCCCGGGCAGGTCGTGCACCAGCGTGGCCGGTCCCGCCTCGATCCGCTCCGGGTCGAAGAGCACCAGGTCCGCGTGGAAGCCCTCGGCGATCCGGCCGCGCTCGCGCAGCCCGAACAGCTGGGCCGGGTCGTCGGTGAGCATCCGTACCGCCTGTTCCAGCGGCACCAGCTTGCGGCCGCGCAGGCAGTCCCCGAGGAAACGGGTCGTGTACGGGGCTCCGCACATGCGGTCCAGGTGGGCGCCGGCGTCGGAGCCGCCGAGCATGACGTCCTCGTGCTGCCAGGTCTCGGCGCGCAGCGCCCAGCTCGCCGGGTCGTTGTCGGTCGGCATGGGCCAGAGCACCGTACGCAGGTCGTCGTTGGCGCAGATCTCCACCAGGCACTGGAAGGCGTCCTGGCCGCGCTCGGCCGCGATGTCGTTGACCACGCGGCCGGACAGGCCCTCGTTCGCCTCACTGTAGGTGTCGCCGATGACGTAGCGGCCGAAGTTGGCCAGGCGCCGGAAGACCCCGGCCTCCTTGCTGGCCGCGCGGCGCAGCATCTCGGCGCGCACCTCGGCGTCGCGCAGCTTCGCGATGCGCTCGGGGACGGGCAGGCCCAGGATCTCGCCCCAGCCGGGGATGAGGTTGAGGGCGCAGAAGGTGCCCAGCGACATGTTCATGGGGGTCAGGATCGGCATCGTCAGCGCGACGATGCGGCCGCCGGCCTTGCGGGCGCGCTCGCTGGGGATCAGCTGGCGCGGCACGCGCTCGGGGACGGAGGCGTCGATGGTCAGGACGTTCCAGTTCAGGGGCCGTCCGGCGGCCGCGCTCATCTCGACGAAGAGGTCGATCTCCTCGTCGGCGAACTGGTCCAGGCAGCCCGCGACGATCGCTTCGAGCTGGGTGCCCTCGTGTTCGGCGACCGCCCGGGAGAGCGCGAGGAGCTCCTCGGGCTTGGCGTGCCGGGAGGCGACGGGGGCGCCGGAGCCGTCGGAGTGGGTGGAGGACTGGGTGGTCGACAGGCCCCAGGCGCCGGCGTTCATGGCGTCGTGGAACAGGTCGAGCATCGCCTGCATCTGCTCCTCGGTGGGCTGGCCGCCGACGGCGTCCTCGCCCATGACGTGCCGGCGCAGCGCGCAGTGGCCGACCATGAAGCCGGCGTTGACCGCTATGCGGCCGTCGAGCGCGTCGAGGTACTCGCCGAAGGTGGACCAGGTCCAGTCGACGCCCTCTTCGAGGGCCTTGAGCGCCATGCCCTCGACCTTGCTCATCATGCGGCGGGTGTAGTCGGCGTCCTCGGGGCGGGCGGGGTTGAGGGGAGCCAGGGTGAATCCGCAGTTGCCGCCCGCGACGGTGGTCACTCCGTGGTTCATGGAGGGGGTCGCGTACGGGTCCCAGAAGAGCTGGGCGTCGTAGTGCGTGTGGGGGTCGATGAACCCGGGGGTGAGGACGAGGCCGGTCGCGTCCTCGCTGGTCGCCGCGGGTTCGGTGACGGTTCCCGGCGGGGCGATGACGGCGATGCGGCCGTCGCGTATCCCTACGTCGGCCACGCGGGCCGGGGCGCCGGTCCCGTCCACGACGGTGGCGCCCTTGATCAGGTGGTCGAGCATGACGTCCTCTCTGCCGGTGTTCGCATTGCGCGCCGTGTCCTGGGGCTCCGCCCCGGACCCAGCTCCTCAAACGCCGGAGGGGCTGAATTTCCCGGACCGTCGGCGGTCAGGTGCGGGCTGACGCCCGCCAAAATCCAGCCCCTCCGGCGTTTGAGGAGCGGGGGTCCGGGGGCTGGTCCCCGGCAGCGGTGCCGCACGGGTACCGCCGGGAGCCCCGGTCGGGGTCCGCCGGGCCGGCCGCAGCCACGGCGTGACTCCGGCCGGGGCCGGTTGTGGGGCGGCGGTCCGGGAAGACGCCGCCCCCGTTCCCCCGCCGGGCTACGCGCCTTCGCGGAAGCGCGTGGTGCGGTGCACCGGGTCGGTGTCGATGTGCGGGATGACGTGCTCGCCGATGAGCTTGATGGTGGTCATCGTGTCCTCGGGCGAGACGCCGGTCGGCAGGCCGAAGGAGAGCTGGTCTGCGCCGGCCTCCTCCCAGCGCTTGCACTGCGCGCGGACCTCGGACGGGTCGCCGCAGATGAGCAGCTCCTCCTCGATCAGCAGCTCGACGATCTCCGCGTTGTACTCGGGGAGGATCTCGGGCCACTCGGGGATGATCTCGGGGCGCGGGAAGGTGTCGTGGTAGCGGAAGACCAGCGACTGGAAGCGGTTCATGTTGGCGTTGACGGCGATCTCGACGGCCTTGTCGTGGGTCTCGGCGCAGATCGCGGTCGAGGTGACCATGACGTTGTCGTTGACGAAGGCGCCGATGGCCTTCGCCTCCTGGATCGCGGTCTTGTACTGCTCCAGCACCCAGGCCATGTCGGAGACCTTCTGGACGCTGAAGCCGAGGACTCCGAGGCCCTTCTTGGCGGCCATGGCGTACGAGGAGGGGGAGCCGGCGGCGTACCACATGGCCGGGTGGGCCTTGCCGTACGGCTTGGGGAAGATCTTGCGCGGCGGGAGCGACCAGTGCTTGCCCTGGAACCCCTCGTACTCCTCCTGGAGGAACATCTTGGGGAACTCGGCGATGGTCTCTTCCCAGATCTCCTTGGTGCCGTTCATGTCCTCGATGCCGGGAAGGAAGCCGAGGATCTCGTGACTGCCGGCGCCGCGGCCGGTGCCGAACTCGAAGCGCCCCTTGGAGAGGTGGTCGAGCATGGCGACCTTCTCGGCCACCTTGACCGGGTGGTTGACCGGGGCGAGCGGGTTGAAGATGCCGGAGCCGAGGTGGATGCGCTCGGTGGCGTGAGCGAGGTACCCGAGGAACACCTCGTTCGCCGACAGGTGCGAGTACTCCTCCAGGAAGTGGTGCTCGGAGGCCCAGGCGTACTTGAACCCGGACTTGTCCGCCTGGATGACGTACTCGGTCTCCTCGATCAGCGCCTTGTGCTCTGCCTCGGGGTCGACCTTGGACCGTGCCTCAGGCACGTATCCCTGCACAAAGAGCCCGAATTCCAAGGGGATTCACCGTCCTTCTGTTTCTGACGTTGCGTCAGATTCGATGTCACGACTGTTCCATCGCGGGGGCGGGAGCGTCAATACCTGACGCTCCATCAGATATGGTCGGGCGGAGCTAGAGGATGCTGACGCCCGCCATCCAGCCCCCGTCGATCACGAACGGCTGGCCGGTGATGTAGGAGGAGTCCTCGCTGGTCAGGAACAGCGCCAGCTTCGCTATCTCCTCCGGCTGGCCCACCCGGCCCATCGGCACCACGCGCTGGTAGAGCTCCGCCATGGCGTCCCGGGCCTCCTGGGGCAGGTCGGCCGGATTCGTGTTCCCGGGGGTGGCCATCGCGGTGTCCACGGCCCCCGGGCACATCGCGTTGACCCGGATGTTCTTCGCGGCCAGCTCCAGCGCGGCCACCCGGGTCAGGCCCAGGATCGCCGCCTTGGTCGCCGCGTACGTGCCCACGTACGCCATGCCCGTCAGGCCCGTGTACGAGGAGGTGTTGACGATCGTGCCGCCGCCGGCCGCCTCGATCTCCGGGGCCACCGACTTGATGCCGAGGAAGGCGCCGACCTGGTTGACCTGGACCACGTGCTGGAACTCCTCCAGCGGGGTCGCGGTCAGCTCGTTGAAGCGCAGGATGCCCGCATTGTTGACCAGGCCGTTGACCTCGCCGAAGGCCTCCTTCGCCGCCGCGATGGCGACCGCCCAGTCCTCCTCCCGGCTCACGTCCATCCGTACGTACCGGGCCCGGTCCTCGCCGATCTCCTTGGCGACCGCCGTGCCCTGCTCGTCCAGCACGTCCCCCAGGAGCACCTTGGCCCCCTCCGCGGCGAAGAGCCGGGCCTCCTGCTCGCCCTGGCCGCGCGCGGCACCCGTGATGATGACGACGCGTCCGTCCAGCTTGCCCATACCCGTAGCTCCTAGTCGTTGAGGAGTGGGCCCACTTCGGACCCGAAAGCGGTGATCTGGTCGATGAGTTCGGCCCGGTCGCGGTTGCGGAAGCGGACCTGGATCTGGTCGATGCCGATCGCCTTGTACGCGCGCAGCGACTCGGCGAGCGCCTCCGCCTTGCCGGTGAGGGTCCGCCGGCCGGTGTCCCAGCCGGGCTCGCCGACGTACAGCGGCGCGGTGATCGCGCCGAACTCCACGGGTCCGGTCACCCCCGCCTCGGCGCGGAGCTCCTTGATCCGGGCGATCTGCGCCGGGAGCTTGTCGAGCGGGTCGCCCTGCGGCAGCCAGCCGTCGCCGCGCACGGCGGCCCGGCGGACGGCGGCGGGCGAGGAGCCGCCCACCCAGACCGGGATCCGGTCCTGGACGGGGCGGGGCAGCTGCCCGAGGTCCTTGAAGGAGAACAGCTCGCCCTCGAACTCCGGGTACTCCTCGGGCCCGAGGGCGGCGCGCAGCGCGTCGAGGGTCTCGTCGAGGACGGCGCCGCGGCGCGCGAAGTCCACGCCGAGCACCTCGAACTCCTCCTTCACGTGCCCCGCGCCGACGCCGAGGATCAGCCGGCCGCCGGAGAGGTGGTCGACGGTGGCGTACTGCTTGGCGCTGAGCAGCGGGTGGCGCAGGCCGAGGATCGCGACGTGGCTGAGCAGCCGCACGTTCTCGGTGATCCCGGCCAGGAAGGAGAGGGTGGCTATCGGGTCGTACCAGATGGTGCTCATGGGGCCGGCCATGTGCCGCGGGATGGCCACGTGGTCGCAGGTGGCGACGTAGCCGAAGCCGGCCCGGTCGGCCGCGCGGGCGACCGCGGCGAGATCGGCCGCGCCGGCCGTCGCCTCCCAGGGCTCGGCATAGATGGTGCTCTGCGACTGGATCGGGAGCTGCATCCCGTAGACCAGCCGACCTTCCGGAAACACGCGCGCCATGGGCCGTACCCGCCTCGTCCTCGACTGCCGATTCGTCATACCGGTGCGGGGGCCATCGTCGTAGCTGACGGGTCGTCAGGCAAGGGGTTCGACGGCGCACGGCGTTCCGCTCCCTCGTCGAAACCCCGGGTACCCCGCTAGGGTGCCGCCCGTGGATCTCTTTCTGACGCTGATCAGCGGGCTGGCCTGGACCCTCGTGTACGTCGAGGCGATCCGGGTGGGGCTGCGCGACCGGACGTACGCGATGCCGGTCGCGGCGCTCGCGCTGAACTTCGCGTGGGAAAGCACCTACGCCTTCTACGAGTTCCACAACTCCGGAGTCACCGCGCAGGGCGTCGTCAACGTCGTGTGGGCCGTCGCCGACATCGTCATCGTGTACACCTACCTGCGCTACGGGCGGGCCGAGTTGCCCGGCTTCGTGACCCGGCCGCTGTTCGCCGTCTGGAGCGTGCTCGTCTTTGCGAGCGCCTTCGCCGTGCAGTGGCTCTTCATCGCCCACTTCGGCACGCACGACTCGAGCCGGTACTCGGCGTTCCTGCAGAACCTGCTGATGTCCGGCCTGTTCATCGCCCTCTACGCGAGCCGGGGCGGCCGGCACGGGCAGTCGCTGGTGATCGCCGTCGCCAAGTGGCTCGGCACGCTCGCGCCGACCTTCCTCTTCGGAGTCATCGAGGACGCACCGTTCATCCTCGGGCTCGGGCTGCTGTGCGCCGTGTTCGACCTGGCGTACATCGCCCTGCTGGCCCGCGACCCGGCTGCGGGCGGGAAGGCGGCGGCGGGCGAGGTGGCTGCTGCGGCCGAGCCCGTCAGAAGCCCTTCGGCCCCATCACGATGACCGGCTTGGCCGCCGGGTCGAGGGTCTCCAGGACCTTCTGCATCGCGGCCTTCGGGATGCCCACGCAGCCCTGCGAGGGGCCGTCGTGGTCCACGTGGAGCCAGATGTTGCCGCCCTTCTCCTCGCCCTCGGGCTTCGTCGGGTCGAGCGGACTCACCCCCGTCCTGCGGTTGAAGTCGATGGCGACGACATAGTCGAAGGAGCCGCGCAGCGACTCACCGTTGACCCCGCGGCCCGTCGCCACGAAGGAGCGGTCCTGGTCGTACGGGAACTTCGTGCCCGGCGGCTTCGCCAGCAGCCCGCCCGCGTCGGTGAGCGCGAACACGCCCTCGGGAGAGGTCAGGTCCCCGTACGTACGCTCCGTGGACCAGCCCTTGGCTCCGTTGCGCGCGGGCCAGCTCTCGCTCTTCGCCCAGTCGGCGCCGGCCGCCGGACGGGTGTACAGGGCCGCGGTGGACTCCGAGGAGTCCTTCGCCTTGCCGGTGACCAGGATGAGCTGGCGGGCGTCCGCGGGGATCTTCGCCCGGGTCTGCTCGCTGACCTCGGGCAGTCCCTGGAGGGGGTCGCGCTCGGCGGCCCGCGCGGCCCGCTCCTCCGCCGGCGGCCGGGCGTCGGCCGCCACGCGGGCCGTGGCGTTGGCCGGCGGGTCCTGGGCCAGGTACACCCAGCCCGCGCCGAAACCGAGCAGCCCCAGGGCGGCCGCGAAGGCGAGCGGGCGCGAGCCGCGGGAGCCCCGAGATCCCCGGGAGCCACCGTCGGCGCGCCGCGTACCGCCGGCGCGGGAGCGTCGGGACGGGCGGGTCGTACCGGGTGTGCGGGACGGACGGGTCGCGCGGGAGCCGGCTCGGGCGTGCTTGCTCATTGACCCGACCGTACACAGCCGATCTTCATTTTTGTTGACCGGTCAAGCGCCCGGCGTTTCCCCGGCGGGTCGCGCGGCCGGTGACCCGGCCGGGAACCAGACCCGGACCATCAACCCGCCGCCCGGCGCCGGGTTGGCCCGCGCCGTCAGTTCCGCGCCGTGCGCCCGCGCGATCGAGGCGACGATCGAAAGCCCCAACCCGGCGCCCTCGCCCGCCGTATGCTGCCGCTCCGCCCGCCGCCGGAAGGGCTCCAGCAGCCGCGGCACGTCCCCCGGCTCGATCACCGGACCGGTGTTGGAGACCGTCAGCACCCCCTCCGGGGAGGTCGCCACCTCCAGGCGGCCGCCCGCGCGGTTGTGACGTACGGCATTGGCCAGCAGGTTCCGTACGAGGTGCCCCAGGAGGATCCGGTCGCCCGCAACGGTCAGCGGCGCCAGGTCCCGTACCACCACCAGGTCCTGAGGGGCCGTCCCCTCGACGCCCGCCAGCTCCGCCTCCGCGAGCCCCGCCAGGTCCACCGGCTCCGTCGCCTCCAAGCCCTCCTCCGAGACGGCGAGCAGGAGCAGTGACTCGACGAGGTGCTGACTGGAGTCGGCGACCTCGATCAGCTTGGAGCGGATCCGGGCCACCTTCTCCGGCGGCGGGTCACCCGCCAGCCCGATCTCGGCGGCCGCCCGCTGGACGGCGAGGGGGGTGCGCAGCTCGTGGGCGGCGTTCGCGGCGAACCGTCGCTGCGCACCGACCAGCTCCTCCATCCGGTCGAGCATCCCGTCGAAGGTGTCCGCCAGCCGCTTGAGTTCGCCGGGCGGGGCCTGGAGGCCGATCCGCTCGTGGAGGTTGGCGCCGGACAGCCGCCGGGCCGTCTCGGTGATCACGCCGAGGGGGCGCAGGACGCGGCCGGCCATCCACCAGGCCAGCCAGATGGACAGGACGGCGAAGACGGCGAGGGCGACGAGGGAGACGACCAGCAGCTCGTGGAGGGTGGCCTGCTCGACGGCGGTGGAGAGGTTGCGGGTGGCCTGCCACTGGGCGAGCTGCTCGGGGCCCGGGGTGGTCCCGGGGCTCGGACTGGCCGGGGTGGCGCCCGGGATGCGGGGGGCGATGGTCTCGCCGGGTACGGGGACCTGCTCGCCCGGGATCACGGAGGGGAACGGGGTGCCCTTGATGGCCGGGACGGTGGTGGTGACGGCCCCGCTGATGCGGGTGTAGAGGCCGTTGCGGAGCAGGATGTTGATCAGTGCGATGAGGCCGCCGCCCGCGAGGAGCAGCAGGGAGCCGTAGAGGACGGTGAGACGGGCGCGCTCGGAATGGAGCACTGCTCTCATCGCGGATCACCGATCCGGTATCCGGCGCCCGGGACCGTCTCGATCAGCGGCGGCTCCCCCAGCTTGGCGCGCAGCTTGCTCAGGGTCACCCGTACCGCGTTGGTGCTGTACGAGGTGTCCTCCTCCCACACCTGCTCGATCAGGTCGTCACTGCTGAGGACCGCGCCCTCCGCGCGCAGCAGCGACTCCAGGACGGCGAACTCCTTGCGCGAGAGCGCCAGCCGGCGCCCCTCCCGGGTGGCGGTGCGCCGCGCGACGTCCACGGCCACCCCCGCCCGCTCCAGCACCGGCGGCAGGGCCGGCTGGGCGCGCCGGCCGAGCGCCAGGACGCGGGCGAGCAGCTCGTCGTAGGCGAAGGGCTTGGTGAGGTAGTCGTCGGCGCCGAGGCCGAGGCCCTCCACCCGGTCCCGTACGGTCCCGGAGGCCGTCAGCATCAGGACGCGGGTCAGCAGCCGCTCGCGCACCACCTGGCGGCAGACCTCGTCGCCGTGCAGGCCCGGCAGGTCGCGGTCCAGTACGAGGACGTCGTACGCGCCCAGGCGCAGGCGGCGCAGGGCCTCCAGGCCGTCGCTCGCCTCGTCGACGGCCAGCGCGTCGCCGCGCAGCCCCTCGGCGATCATCTCCCGCAGGAACTCCTCGTCCTCCACCACCAGAACTCGCATGGCGTCCTCTTTACCGGAGCGGCGTATTTCGCCGTTGTAAGCACGAGCCGTTAGAGAAGCGAAACCCGCTGTTCGCGCAGTCTCGGACCCATGAAGCGATCCACGACCATGACCACGGCCGCGCTCCTCACCGGCCTCACCCTCTTCGTCACCGCGTGCACGGGCGGCGCCGGCGGATCGGACAAGAAGGAGGGCTCCTCGCAGTCCGGCGGAGCCGGCGGCTCGGGCGGCGGCACGGACGCCGACAACGCCCTCAAGCTGCGCAAGTGCCTGCGCGACAACGGCGTCGACGCCCCCGACCCGAAGCCCGGCGAGGACGCGCGCGGTATGACGGTGGGTGCGGGCGCGGACCAGGAGGTGCTGAAGAAGGCCATGGAGAAGTGCGGGATGTCGGCCCCCGGCGGCGGTGGCGAGATGCCGCAGGCCGAGAAGGACAAGGCCCTCGCCCAGGCCAAGTGCATGCGGGACCACGGCTTCGACATGCCGGACCCGGAGTTCAACGGGAACGCGCGGACGGGGTTCTCCCTCCCCGAGGGGGCCGACAAGGACAAGTTCATGGACCAGCTCAACAAGTGCGGCGCGGACAAGTGAGCAAGCGCAGGAAATGGGTCCTGGGCTCGCTGTTCGTCGTACTCGCCGTCACCGGCGGCGGGTACGCGGTCGTGGCCCAGCCGGCGACCGACGGCGGCGGCTCGAAGCAGGACCGCTCGGACGGGCTGCCGGGGGCCACCTCCCCGGTCACGCGCGGCGACCTGAGCTCCGGGTTCAAGGCCGACGGGACGCTCGGCTTCGCGAAGGAACGCAAGCTCAACGCGGTGGGCGCGGACGCGCCCGGCGGCGCGGGCGGGGCGGGCGGCGCCCCCGGAGGCGCCGGGGCGGGGGCGGGTTCCGGCTCCGGCTCCGCGACCCTGACCTGGGTGGCGCCCGCCGGCTCCTCCGTCGAGCGCGACGGCAAGCTCTACGAGGTCAACGGCAAGCCGGTGCGCCTGATGTACGGCTCCACCCCCGTGTACCGGTCCATGAAGTCCGGGGACAAGGGCGAGGACGTCAAGCAGCTCAAGCAGAACCTCCAGGCCCTCGGCTTCGGCACCGGCCTGGACACCTCGGACGGCACCTTCACCGACGGCACGGCCACCGCCGTCAAACGCTGGCAGAAGGCCCACAAAACAAAAGAGACCGGCGAGGTCGGCAAGGGCGACGTCGCCTTCGCCTCCGGACCCCAGCGGATCCAGAAGAGCGACATGGCGGTCGGCGACGAGGCGGCCGCCGGCAAGCCCGTCATGACCCTGACCGGCACCGAGCGGATGGTCCGCCTGCAGCTCGACGTGGCCAAGGCGGGCAAGGTCAAGACCGGCGACCCGGTGACCGTGAGCCTGCCCGGCGGCGGCACCGCCAAGGGCAAGATCAGCTCGATGGGCACCACCGCCAACGGCGACGACCCGTCCTCGGGAGGCGGGGGCGGCGGCGGTGGCGGCGACAAGAAGCCTAAGGTCGACGTCGAGATCGCCCTCGACAACCCCGCCGAGGCCACGGGCCCCGACCAGTCCCCGGTCTCGGTGGGCCTGACGGGCGAGGTCCGCAAGGGAGTGCTCTCCGTACCGGTCAACTCGCTCCTCGCCCTCGCCGAAGGCGGCTTCGGAGTCCAGGTCGTCGAGAACGGCACGGTCCGCGAGGTCAAGGTCGAGCTCGGCATGTTCGGCCAGGGCCGGGTGGAAGTGAAGGGGGACGCCCTCAAGGAGGGCATGCTCGTAGGAGTCCCCGCGTCATGAACCAGCACGCCCACGCGGTCGTCGAACTGACCGGCGTCACCAAGGAGTACCCCGGCGGGGTCGCGGCCCTGCGCGGAGTCGACCTCACCGTCCTGAACGGCGAACTCCTCGCCATCGTCGGCCCGTCCGGCTCCGGAAAGTCCACGCTCCTGCACATCGTCGGAACCCTCGACCGGCCCACCGCCGGGCGCGTCGCCATCGCCGGGTACGACATCGCGAGCCTCTCCGACCGCTCCCTCTCCGCCCTGCGCTCCCGCCACGTCGGCTTCGTCTTCCAGTCCTTCCACCTCGTCCCCGGCATCAGCGCCCGCGCCAACGTCGCCGAGGGCCTCCTCTACTCCGGCCTCTCCCGCGCCGAACGCGGACGCCGGGCGGAACGCGCCCTGGAGCGCGTCGGCCTCGGCGACCGCATGGACCACCGTCCCCACGAACTGTCCGGCGGGCAGAAGCAGCGCGTGGCGATCGCCCGCGCAGTGGCGGGCGAACCGGACCTGCTGCTCGCCGACGAGCCGACGGGCGCCCTGGACACGGCGTCCGGCGAGTCGGTGATGGAACTGCTGCACGAGCTCAACCAGGACGGGGCCACCATCGCCGTGATCACCCACGACAACGAGATCGCGGCGAGCCTGCCCCGGCAGGTCCGCATCCGCGACGGCGAGATCGTGGCCGACGTGTGGAACGCGGACGCGCTGGGGGTGGGCGCGTAATGGGTGCCCGTACGAAGCCCCGCGCGGCCGGCAAAAAAGCGCGCAAGCTCTCTCCACCCCGCCTCGGCCCCCGCGACGTGTTCCACGTGGGATCGGCGGGGCTGCGCTCGCGGCCGATGCGCGTGTTCCTGTCCGCGCTCGGGATCGCGATCGGCATCGCGACGATGATCGCGGTCGTCGGCATCTCCTCGTCCAGCCAGGCCAAGCTGCTCCAGGAACTCGACAAGCTCGGCACGAACATGCTGGTCGCGACGCCCGGCCAGTCGATGTTCTCGGGACAGGACACCACGCTCCCCAAGGACGCCCCCGGCATGATCGCCCGGATCGACGGGGTCGAATCGGTCGGCACAACAGGAGACGTGAAGGAATCCGTCCGCCGCAGCGAGAACATCCCCAAGGAGGAGACGGGCGGCATCGCCCTCAAGGCGGCGAAGGACGAGCTCCTGAAGACCCTCCGGGCCCGGATGCGGAGCGGCAGCTGGCTCAACGAGGCGACGGGCCGCTACCCGTCCGTGGTCCTCGGACACGTCTCCGCCGAGCGCCTGGGCATCACGGCGCCGGGCGGGCAGGTGTTCATCGCCGGGCAGTACTTCACGGTCATCGGCATCCTCGACCCGATCCCCCTCGCCCCGGAGATCGAACGCTCGGCACTCATCGGCTGGGACGCCGCCCAAAACCTCCTGGCCTTCGACGGCCACCCCACCTCCATCTACGAACGCTCCGCCGACGACCGCGTCCAGGAGGTCCGCAACCTCATCGCCAAGACGGCCAACCCCGAGAGCCCCACCACGGTCTCGGTCACCGACCCCTCGGCGGCCCTGCAGGCGAAGGCCGCCACCGAGGGCGCCTTCAGCACCCTCCTCCTCGGCCTGGGCGGCATCGCCCTGCTGGTGGGCGGGGTCGGGGTGGCCAACACGATGATCATCTCGGTACTGGAACGCCGCCACGAGATCGGCCTGCGCCGCTCCCTGGGCGCCACCAAGGGCCAGATCCGCATCCAGTTCGTCACGGAGTCCCTGCTCCTGTCGGGCCTGGGCGGCCTGGCCGGCATCGCCCTGGGCGGCGCGGCCACGGCGGTGTACGCCCGAGCCGGCGACCTCCCCTGGGTGGTCCCCCTCTGGGCGGTCACCGGAGGCTTCGCAGCCACCCTGGCCATCGGCACGGTGGCAGGCCTCTACCCGGCGGTCCGGGCAGCGAAGCTGTCCCCGACACTGGCACTGCAGGCGGGGTAGGCACCGGGCCCCGGGCGCGCACCGGCACACGGGACGGGAGGATCGGGGCATGGCGAGCACGTCGGACACGATCGAACTGAGCGAGGACGAGCTGCGGGAGATCACGGGCTACGCGGCCGATTGTGCGCGCAGGGCCCTCCAGGTCTTCGAGCAAGAGCATCCCGGCGAGGCCCGCCCCCGCGAGGCCATCGAGGCGGCAGAGGCGTTCGCCGGGGGCGGCCGGCGCACGGCCGCCCTGCGGCAGTGCGCGTGGGCGGCCTACAAGGCGGCGCAGGAACCCGGTTCGCCCGCGGCGACCGACGCGGCACGCGCGGCGAGCCACGCAGCCGGCGCCGCCTACCTCCACCCGAAGGCGAGCCCCCACCAGATCAAACACATCCTGGGCGCCGCAGCGCACGCGGCACGCGCGGAAGAACTGGCAGCGGAGGAGAACACCCGGACCGCTGCACGCACCCTCGCATGGGCAAGCGGTCACGCACCCCCGGCCGTCTCCCACGTCCTGGCCCGCATGCCCGCCCCACCCGCCGGAGGCGGCCGCGTAGGAGAGCTCATCCGCGCACTCGACGCCGCCCTGAGACCCACCCCCCAGACCGCCCCCTGAGGTCATCCGCCCCTCCACCCTTCCAGATCAGCCACGGCCGGTCGGCAGCCGCTAAACCGAGCGAGAGTACGTATCGATCTGTCGCGCCCACCGACCCTGAGGGGCTGGTGGGCGTCCTTGCGCTCGGGGTGGCTGTCGACGGTCACGGGAAGGGTGTCCAGACGCCCGGCCCTGGATGCTCCGACCGCCCCGCACGTCCGTACCGACTGAGATCACGGCCCTGCCGGGCCCGTGCCCAGACGGCCACCGGCCGGAGAGGGCACAGGCATGCCAAACCGGCCCGCTCCTCCCCCCTCCTCCCCCCGGCCGTTCCCCGGGGGGATCCCGGAAGTCTTGTGGCGTTTCGGTGTGGGCCGGTCGGTCAAGGGTGGCCGAAGGCCATCGCGAAGCGACGCGACCGCAGGGAGCGCCCTTGAGGGACCGGCCCACACCGAAACGCCACAAGACTTCCGGGACGCCCCCCGAAACCCCACGAAGCCAAGCACCAACCCGCAGCCCACGCCCCCAGCCCCCAACCCCCGCCACCCACCCAGCCCCTGCCCCCCACCCAACCCCCGCCCCCTCCGACCTCTCCCGCCCCCGAACCCCCCGTCGTACGCTGGCCTGATGCACACTTCACCGCGAACTCCTCGGCAGGCAGCCAGAATCGTCGTCCTCAACCCCGCCGGATCCGTGTTCCTCTTCCGCGAGAACAACGTGGAAGTCGGCATCCACTGGCTGCCGCCCGGCGGTGGCATCGATCCCGGGGAGACGCCCGAGGAGTGCGTGCGGCGGGAGTTGCGGGAAGAGACGGGGTGGACGGACCTGGAGCCGGAGCGGCTGCTCTGCACCTGGGAGCACGACTTCACGCACCAGGGCATCCCGGTACGCCAGTACGAGCACATCTACGTGACCAGCGGCCCGCACCGCGATCCGGTCCCGGAGTACCCCGAGGCCCACTGGCGGTGGCTGTCGCCGCGGAACCTCGCCACCCTCGGCGAACCGCTGTGGCCGCCGCGCCTCGCCGAGCTGCTCGACGAGGCCCCCGCCGAGCCCGTGCACCTGGGCCTGCTCGCCTGATCTCAGCGCGGCATCCTCCCGGACAGCTCCCGGGCGGCCGCGCGCAGCACGTCCTCCGCGGAGGCTTCGTAGGAGCCCGGGAGCGGCGGGACCCGGAGGTCGCCCACGCCCGCCCGCTCCGCCAGTACCAGCACGGTGGTGACGAATCCCTCCGAGAGGGCGCGGATGACGGCGTGGCCGGCGTGTCCGTAGCGGGCCACGAGGGCTTCGGTGAAGACGCCGAGAGCGGCCGGGTCGATCTGGCACTCGTCCATCTCCATCGGACCGATGCCCGACGGGAGGCCGAGTTCCTCCTCGAAGAGGGCCACTTGGCGGTGGAAGAGCCGGGCGGCGCCGCTCGCGGGGTTCCAGAGGGTCTCGTCCCCGACCTCGTAGTACTGGCTCACCGGCCTCCGCCGGTCCCCGCGGCCGTCGCGCGCGCGTACAGCTCCGCCGCGTAGCCGGTCAGGATCGTGCTCGTCGAGACGTCGTCCGTGTCCCCGCCGGTCAGGATGCCGATGATCTTCCCGTCGGCGGCGATCCACGCGCTGCCGCTCGTGCCCCCGGGGAAGTCCGCGCAGTCGAAGCGCTGTTCCGTGGCGCTGAGCCGCACCGCGCGGGACAGGCAGGTGCGCGGGACCTTGCGGTCCGACGGGTAGCCCGTCACCGTGACCTGCTCGTCCGTGCGGCCCGTGGTGTCCAGGACGGCGGCGCCGGTGACGTCCTCGATGTTGCGGCCCGAGGCGTCGGGGGCGAGGCGGACGAAGGCCAGGTCGTAGTCGTCGTTCGTCCCGTCCGACCACCGCGGGTCCTCGAAGACCTCCGCGAGCTTCCAGGTGCCGTACGGGGCCCGCCCGTCCGCGTACGCGGGTGCGAAGGAGGCTCCGCCTTCTCCGGCCCGGCCGGCGCGCAGGCAGTGGCCGGCGGTGACGATCAGGTTCCGCCCGGGGCTGTGCACGACGGTCGCCGTACAGAAGTGGTCACCCGTCACGTCCCCCTCGAACAGCGCCCCGGCGAAGGCGGTGGGCCCGCCCTGCGCGGAGGGCGAAGCCGACGCGCCGGGGGTCCGGGCGGCGGACGACCGGGACGCGTCCGGCGCCTGCGGCCGCGAAGACGACTGCGCTTGCGATGGCAACGGAGTTGCAGTGGGCGACACCCCTCCAGGCGCCGTCTTCACCTGACCGGGGGCCTTGCCGTCGTCGGCCGGGACCACCTTCGTCATGGCCGCGGACGCGCCCAGCGCCGCCATCACACACAGCACCGCGGTCACCACGGCCCGCTTGTCCATCACCGACAACCCTCCCCAATTTGCTCCGGCGAAGCATGCCTCGCCCGCGGCGACCCCCGCAAGAGGGATCCCCCGCTCCCAACCGTTGACAGCACCCCGATCACCCTCCACACTCATCCGTATCCACTGGAAACAGTTTACGGAGGACACAAAATGATCGCCACCGCCGCCGCCATCACCGCCACCGCCCTGGCCACCCCCGCGGCCGCCCTCCTCCCCCTCCTCACCCACCGCGCCCTGCGCCGCGCACAGGCCGCCAAGACCCTGCGGATCGACTCCCCGCACGGCATCGACGAGCAGGGCTTCGTCCGCATCGGCGGCATCGACCAGTGGATCTCGGTCCGCGGCGAGGACCGCACCAACCCGGTCCTCGTCGAGATCCACGGCGGCCCCGGCGCCGCCAACTCCATCTACACGGCCCGCACCCGCAGTTGGGAGCGGCACTTCACGATCGTCCGCTGGGACATGCGCGGCGCCGGCAAGACCTTCGGCCGCGGCGGCCCGGCGGGCCAGGGCGAGGCCACCTTCGAGCGGCTCTACGAGGACGCCCTGGAGGTCACCCGGTACGCCCAGGACCTGCTGCGCGTCGAGCGGGTGGTGCTCCTTGCCAACTCCTACGGCAGCACCTTCGGGCTGCGGCTGGCCCGCAACCACCCCGAGCTCTACTCCGCCTACGTGGGCACCGACCAGAACATCCAGACGGCCGGCCGCGACACCTCGGCCTACAACGCCCTGCTGGAGCGGCTGCGCGCCGCCGGGAAGGCGAAGCCGCTCGCGCAGGTCGAGGCGATCGGCGCCGACCAGCACGCGTGGACTCCGAAGGAGCGGGCGACGTACGCCAAGTTCTGCGCGCAGAGCGACCCGCTGACGTTCGCCACGCTCAAGAAGGTGGTCCTGGGCTCGATGTGGCTGTCGCCGCTGCACTCGCTGCGCGATCTGCGGGACTTCTTCCGCGGGCAGAACTTCTCGGAGCAGATCACCGAGGGCACCGCGGACTTCGACGACCTGGCCGACGGCACCCGCTTCGAGATCCCGTTCTTCGTCTTCCAGGGCGAGCACGACGTCCTCACCCCGACGGCCTCGGCCAAGGCCTTCTTCGACGAGGTCGAGGCCCCGGTGAAGCGGTTCGCCCTCATCGAGGACTGCAGTCACTTCGCCTCGTTCGCCCGCCCGGACCGTTTCCTGGAGCTCCTCCAGACCCACGTCCGCCCGGCGCTGACGGGCGAGCACCGCTCGGCCGTCTGACCACCCCGGCCCCGCCCTGAACCTCTCAGTCGGCCGTCCCCCGCGGCACGACCCACCGCATCGGCTGGCCGGTGACCTCGGCGATCATGTCGTAGTCGCCGTCGTAGTGCAGCACCGTGGCTCCGTGCAGCTCGGCCGTCGCCGCGATGATCAGGTCGGGGACGGACACCGCCTTCCAGGTTCCCGCCTCAATGAGTAGCGCCTGGACCTCGATGGCGCGGCTCCAGGCTTCGTCGTAGGTGGCGAGCCAGTCGAACCCGCGCAGCTCTTCGCCGATCTCCTGCGCCTCGGCTCGCCCCCGGGCACTGTGCAGCACTTCCAGCTCGATGGCTCCGCACAGGGCGAGCAAGCCCGCGTTGTGCAGAGGGTCGAGCACGCTGCGCACGGCCGGCTTGGGGTAGCGCGCGAGTGCTGACTTGTCGATGAGGAACCTCGCACTCATGCCGCCCTGTCCTGCACATCAGGGACAGCCGGCTCGGCCGGCGCGGTGGGCGCGGTGGGCGCCTCGGGCTGATCGACAGGACCGGTCAGGTCTGGCAGCCGGCCCTCGGCCAGACGGGTGAAGAACGCCTCCCGCTTGCGCCGGTTGACCACGTCCTGAAGGGCCGCGTTCACCGTCGCCACCTTCGTCTTCGTCCCGAAGAGCTCGGCGGCCTCCGCCAGCAGGGCGTCATCGACGTCGATCACGGTTCTGGTCATCGTGAACCCCTTCAGCGAGGGGTCGGTCGACCCCTGCCCACTTAAACGATATCAAGATCGATGTCGAGGGATATCGTTTCTGCAAGGCATATCCACGCGGCAATTCCAAAGACCCGCGGCCCCGGGGGAACTCCCCCAGGGCCGCCGTGCCACCACCTTCCAACCACCCCGCGCTACGCCCCCGGCCAGAGGCCTTCCGGGGTCAGGCCCAGCAGGTCGATCGCGTTGCCGCGGACGATGCGGTCCACCACGTCCGGGGCCAGGTGGCCCATCTGGGCCTCGCCGACCTCGCGCGACTTGGGCCACGTGGAGTCGGAGTGGGGGTAGTCCGTCTCGTAGAGGACGTTGGCGACGCCGATGGAGTCCAGGTTCTTCAGGCCGAAGGCGTCGTCGAAGAAGCAGCCGAAGACGTGCTCCGCGAAGAGCTCCGACGGCGGGCGCAGCACCTTGTCGGCGACGCCGCCCCAGCCGCGGTTCTCCTCCCAGACCACGTTCGCGCGCTCCAGGATGTACGGGATCCAGCCGATCTGGCCCTCGGCGTACATGATCTTGAGGTTCGGGAACCGCTCGAACTTGCCGCTCATCAGCCAGTCCACCATCGAGAAACAGCAGTTGGCGAAGGTGATGGTGGAGCCGACGGCCGGCGGGGCGTCCGCCGAGGTGGAGGGCATGCGCGAGGAGGAGCCGATGTGCATGGCGATGACCGTGCCGGTCTCGTTGCACGCCTCCAGGAAGGGGTCCCACTCGTCCGTGTGGATGGAAGGGAGCCCGAGGTGGGGCGGGATCTCCGAGAAGGCGACCGCGCGGACCCCGCGCGCGGCGTTGCGGCGGACCTCGGCGGCGGCCAGCCGGGCGTCCCAGAGCGGAATGAGGGTGAGCGGGATGAGGCGGCCGTTCGCCTCCGGGCCGCACCACTCCTCCACCATCCAGTCGTTGTACGCGCGCACGCCGAGCAGGCCGAGTTCGCGGTCCTTGGCCTCGGTGAAGGTCTGGCCGCAGAAGCGCGGGAAGGTCGGGAAGCAGAGGGCCGACTGGACGTGGTTGACGTCCATGTCGGCGAGCCGGTCGGGAACCGAGAAGGAGCCCGGGCGCATCTGCTCGTACGTGATGACTTCGAGCTTGATCTCGTCGCGGTCGTAGCCGACGGCCGTGTCGAGTCGGGTGAGGGGTCGGTGCAGGTCCTCGTACACCCACCAGTCGCCTATCGGTCCGTCGTCGCCCTTGGCCCCCATCACGGGGGCGAACTTGCCTCCGAGGAAGGTCATTTCCTTCAGGGGGGCGCGGACGACTCGGGGGCCGACGTCGTGGTACTTGGACGGGAGCCGGTCCCGCCAGACGTTGGGGGGCTCAACCGTGTGGTCGTCCACCGAGATGATCTTCGGGAAGGTCTCCATGTCCTCACGGTAGCGTCAATCTGACGAACCGTCAGCTAGTTGGGCGCTGCCGGATGGCGGATCCACGGTGATCGGGTGCCGGATCCGTAAGGACTGGGTCCGTTACGGACTGACGTGTACGCGCAACACAGGGCAGACTGGCCCTTACACCTAGGGAAGGCAGGGGGGAGACCAGATGGACGGCACACCGGCCATCCCGCACCAGCGGAACCACCCCGAGTCCGGTGACACCGCCATTGCCGCAGCAGCCGGACCCGGAGTCGACGCAGCGCCCGCCGCGGAAGCCAGAGCCGACGAAGCCGTCAACGGGACCCCGACCCCCTCCACCGCCGGAGGCAACCGGTTCGCCGTGCTCGGCCCCATCCGGGCCTGGCGCGGCGGCGAGGCCCTGAGCTCCGGGACCCCGCAGCAGCGGGCGCTGCTCGCCGTGCTCCTGCTCCGCGAGGGCCGCACCGCCACCGCTCCCGAGCTCATCGACGCCATCTGGGGCGAGGACCCGCCGCAGCAGGCCCTCGCGACCATCCGTACGTACGCCTCCCGCCTGCGCAAGATCCTCGAACCCGGGCTCCTCGTCAGCGAGTCCGGCGGCTACGCGATCCGCCTGCCCCACCCCGAGGCCCTCGACCTCGGCATCGCCCGGGCCCTCGCCGCCGACGCCGAGGCCGCGCGCGCCGGGAAGCCCAAGCCGCAGGTGCAGACGCATGCGCAGGCCCGGGCGCAGGCACACACCCGGGCACACGGCCGGCCGCACGACCACGCGCAGGGCGACACCACCGGGAAGGGCGCCCCCGGCGCCCCCGGCTCCCCCAGTACCCCCGGCTCCCCCGCGGACAAGGGCGACCGCGAGCTCGCCCGGACCCTGCTGGCCCGCGCCCTGGACGTCTGGGACGGCGAACCGCTGGCCGGCGTGCCCGGGCCGCACGCCGACACCGAGCGCACCCGGCTCGCCGAATGGCGCCTCCAGCTCCTGGAGACCCGCCTCGACCTGGACCTTGAGCTGGGCCACCACGCCGAGGCCGTCTCCGAGCTCACCGCCCTCACCGCCGCCCACCCGCTGCGGGAGCGGCTGCGCGAGCTGCTGATGCTCGCCCTCTACCGCAGCGGCCGCCAGGCCGAGGCCCTCGCCGTCTACGCCGACACCCGCCGGCTCCTCGCCGACGAACTCGGCGTCGACCCGCGCCCCGAACTCTCCGAGCTCCAACAGCGCATCCTGCGGGCCGACTCCGAGCTGGCCCGCGCCGAGGACCCGGCACCGGCCACCGCGCCCGCCCTCGTGAGGCCCGCCCAATTGCCCGCCACCGTCTCCGACTTCACCGGCCGCTCCAGCTTCGTCCGGGACCTCGGCGAGATCCTCTCCGGCGCCGAGGGCCAGGTGATGGCGGTCTCCGCCCTCGCCGGCATCGGCGGCGTCGGCAAGACCACCCTCGCCGTGCACGTCGCGCACGCCGCCCGCCCGCACTTCCCCGACGGACAGCTCTACGTGGACCTCCAGGGCACCGAGGCCCGCCCCGCCGAGCCCGAAGCCGTCCTCGGCTCCTTCCTGCGCGCCCTCGGGACCCCCGACGCCTCGATCCCCGACTCCCCCGCCGAACGGGCCGCGCTCTACCGCTCCACCCTCGACGGGCGCCGCGTCCTGGTCCTCCTCGACAACGCCCGCGACGCGGCCCAGGTCCGCCCGCTGCTGCCGGGCACCGCGGGCTGCGCCGCCCTCGTCACCAGCCGGGTCCGGATGGCGGGCCTGGCCGGCGCGCACCTCGTCGACCTGGACGTGATGAGCCCCGAGGAGGCGCTCCAGCTGTTCACCCGGATCGTCGGGGCCGAGCGGGTCGGCGCCGAGCGCCAGGCCGCCCTCGACGTGGTCGGCGCCTGCGGGTTCCTGCCGCTCGCCATCCGCATCGCCGCCTCCCGGCTCGCCGCCCGCCGCACCTGGACCGTCTCCGTGCTCGCCGCGAAGCTCGCCGACGAGCGCCGCCGTCTGGACGAGCTCCAGGCCGGCGACCTCGCCGTCAAGGCCACCTTCGAGCTGGGGTACGGGCAGTTGGAGCCCGCGCAGCAGCGGGCGTTCCGGCTCCTGGGGCTCGCCGACGGGCCGGACATCTCCCTCGCGGCGGCGGCCGCCGTACTCGACCGGGCGGAGCACGACACCGAGGACCTGCTCGAAGCCTTAGTCGACTGCTCGCTCCTCGAATCGGCCGCGCCCGGCCGCTACCGCTTCCACGACCTCGTACGCCTCTACGCGCGTGCCTGCGCCGAGCGCGACGAGCAGCCGCCGAGCGCGCGCGACGCCGCGCTCGACCGGGTGCTGGACTTCTACCTGGCCACCGCCGCCGGGGTGTACGGCCTGGAGCGGCCGGGCGACCGGCTCGTGGCCCACCTGTCGGCCACCCGCCACCCGGGGCTGGTCTTCACCGAGTCGCGCACCGCGCAGGACTGGCTCTACGCGGAGGCCGACCCGCTGCTCGCGTGCGTCCGGCAGGCCGCCGTGCGCCGCCCCGGCCGGGAGGACCTGCTGCGCCGGGCCGTCGACCTGCTGCTCGCCGCGAAGGACCTGGCGGAGTCGGGGGCCAACTCCAAGCAGTACGAGTCGGCCGCCACCGCACTGCGGGACGCCGCGCACGCCGCGCAGGACCTGTACTCCGAGGGCCGGGCCCGCACCACGCTGACCAACACCCACCTGGTCGCGGGCCGGTTCGCCGAGGCCGACGACGAGGCCCGCCAGGCCACCGTGCTGGCCCGCGCCGCCGGAGACCCGCTCTCCAGCTGCTGGGCACCGAACGACCGAGGCATCGCCGCCATTTACGAGGGACGCTACGAGGACGGCGAACGGTACCTCCTGGAGGCGATCGCCAACTTCCGGGCCGACTCCAACCACGTGGGCGAGGCGAGCGCCCTGTGCAACCTGTCCCGCATCCACGTGGAACAGGGCCGGCTGAGCAGCGCCATAGAGCTCGCCCAGCAGGGCATCGACATCTACGACCGGATGGGACTCACCCTGCGCCTGGCCAACGGCCGTTACGCGCTGGGCATCGCCCTCACCCAGGCCGACCGGCTCTCCGAGGCGCACTCCCAGCTCAGCAAGGCGCTCACGCTGTTCCACGAGAACCGGCAGCCGCTGTGGGAGGGCGTGACGCACTTCCGGCTCGCCAAGGTCCACCTGGCCGCGCGCCGCCCGACGCTGGCCGCCTCGCACGCCGAACAGGCCATCGCGCTGCGCGGCATCGGCGGCGAGTGGCGCCGCGCCACCGTGCTGACCGTACTGGGCCGGGCGCTGCGCCAGTTGGGGCAGCGGGACCGGGCGCGGGTGTGCTGGCGGGACGCCGAGGTGGTGTTCACGCAGCTGGGCTCGCCGGAGCTGGACGAGGTACGGGCGCTGCTGGCGGCGGAGATCGCCGCGTAGGGCTCCTCGGGAGCTGAACGGCACGTTCATCGTTCGTTTATCGCCACCGGCCAGGATGGTGTTCATCGACTCGGCGTGTCGGGGGGCAGACCGGGTCGGCTGGAGGACACCCGTTCGGCGGTCCGCGGGGGAATCGCCGAACGGGCCCGACCCACCCATCAGGAGATCCGATGACGACGAACGACAACACCCTGCCGACCGCCGCCGACCTCGCGTCGCTCGACGACCCGGCCGTCCCGGCCACGGCGCCCAAGCCGGCCGACGACCTCACCTCGGGCACGCCGGCCAGGCCGCTCGACAACCACGTCTCCGACGAGGACATCGTGACGCTGGACAACCACGTGTCCGGGCCGCCGCGCCCGTAAGCCGGGCCACTGAGACGCGTACGACCCGGACCGGGGGGGGCCGGGGGGCCAGGGGCCCGGGTCGTACGGCACGACGTACCACGGGGGGACCGGGGGTCGCGGGGGGACCACCGGAGGTGCACGGGGGAACGGCGGCCGCGGTGGCCAGGAGGGGGACCACCGCGGCCGCCGTACGTGCATGTGGGGACGGCGGGACGGCGGGACGCCTCACCCGCCGAGCTGGAGCCGCCGCTGCACGCCCCGCGCGGCTTCCAGGAGCGCCGGCGCGAACCGCTCCAGTTCCGCCCGCGTGCTCAGGAAGGCGGAGGCGGTCAGACCGACCCCGCCCACCGGCACGCCCGCACGGTCGAAGACGGGCACGCCCAGGCAGCGGACCGAGGGCTCGTGCTCCTCGTCGTCGACGGCGTAGCCGCGCTCCCGGACGGTGCGCAGTTCGTCCGCGAGGTCCTCCCGGTGGGTGACGGTCCGCCGGGTCAGGGCCGGCATCCCGGTGGCGCGCAGGATGCCCTCGGTCTCCTCGGGCGGCAGGTGCGCGAGGACGGCCTTGCCGATCGCGGTGGCGTGCAGGGGGACGCGCATGCCGACGCGCGAGGAGGCCGGGTGGGTCCGGACGGTGCTCTCGATCTTGCGGATGTACGTGAGGGCGTTGCCGCTGCGCAGGGCCAGGTGGACGGTCTGACCGGTGCACTTCTGGAGGAATTCGAGCAGCTCGCCGATGCCCTCGGGCCGGTCGGCGCCGATCTCGGCGGCCAGGGTGCGCAGCCGCAGGCCGACGCCGTAGCTGCCCTCCCCGTCGGTGACGGCGTAGCCCTGCTCGACGAGGGAGACCAGGATCCGGTACGTGCTGGACTTGGGGACCCCGGCGGCGGCCGACAGTTCCGCGAGCCGGTGCGGGCCGCCGAACGCGGTCAGCGCCTCGGTGACCCGCAGGGTCTTCTCCAGGGCGCTGCCGCTCGTGGAGCTCCGGCCCACGCGCTGACCCGGCACCTCACTTCGTATGGCATTGACCACGGAATCCCCAAGGGTTGGCAAAACGCATCGATTCACCCTACGTCACGCGATGCCCGTTTTGCCCGGGGCCGAAGGGCCCGAAATGCCGGGCGCCCGCGCCCGCGCTGACTAGGCTGACCGTGTGTTCACCTCCCAGGGCCCGACCCTCCGCGAACTGGCCGTCCAGGCCATGTCCTCCATCGAGCGGGGCTACGACCTGCTGGCCCCGAAGTTCGACCAGACCCCCTTCCGCACCCCCGACCGGATGCTCGACGCGGTCGAGGAGACGCTCGCCCGGCACGAGGCCCCCTTCGACGCCGGGCTCGACGTGTGCTGCGGTACGGGCGCGGGCCTCGGCATGCTGCGGCGGCTGTGCACGGGGCGGGTGACCGGGATCGACCTGAGCTCGGGCATGCTCGCCGAGGCCGGGCTCGCCCACCCCGAGGCGGACCTGCTGCGGGCCGACGCGCGGCAGCTGCCCGCCGCGCTCGGGGACTCGTACGACCTGGCGGTCAGCTTCGGCGCCTTCGGCCACTTCCTCCCGGAGGAGCGGCCCGCGGTCTTCTCCGGGGTCCACACCGCCCTGCGCCCCGGCGGGGTGTTCGCCTTCCCGATCGGCGCTCCGATCCCGCCGAGCCGCCCGGCCTGGTGGGCCGTGTCCGGCTTCGACGCGGCGATGCGCGTGCGCAATGCCGTCTGGCGCCCGCCGTTCGTCATGTACTACCGCACCTTCCCGCTGGGCGGCGTCCGCACGGACCTGCGCACGGCCGGCTTCACGGTGGAGACGCTCCCCCTGGACCACTTCGGCCGCCGGCCGGACGGGACGCCGAGGTGGCGGCTGGTCCTGGCACGCAAGGCGAACTGAGCCCTCGGGTCTCCCTCTCCTCCCCCTCCTCCCCCTCCTCCTACTTCTCCGGCAGGCGGCCGATGTCGGAGACCGGGCCGAGGTGGCCGAGCTTGTCGGGGTTGGACACGGTGTGGACCGCCCGGACCACGCCGTCGGCGATGTCGAGCTCGACCACGCTGGCCACCCGCCCCTCGGCGTCGACGATCAGGGCGCCCGGGCGGCCGTTGATCAGGGCCGGGCGCAGCGAGGCGCCGAGCGAACGGAGCCGGCGCAGTCCGCCGACGAGCAGCTGCCCGACGCGGTGCGGCTCGGTCACCGACTTCGCGACCGCCCGCGCCTTGCCGCCGCCGTCCCCGTGGTAGACGACGTCGGGCGCGAGCATGTCGAGCAGCGCGTCCATCTCGCCGCCCGCCGCGGCCTCGAAGAACGTACGGGCCAGCTCCTCGCCCTCCGCGCGCCGGGCCGGGGGCGGCGGACCGCCGTCGGCCGGCCCTGCTTCCTCCGCCCTCCCTCCGGCGGCGATGCGCTTCCTGGCGCGGGCGAAGATCTGGCGGCAGTTCGCCTCGGACTTGCCGGTGCTCCGGGCCACCTGCGGGTACTCGTACCCGAACACCTCGCGGAGCATGAACACCGCGCGCTCCACCGGGGACAGGGCCTCCAGCAGGACGAGGAACGCCATCGACAGGGAGTCGGCCAGCTCGGCGTGCTCGACCGGCCCCGGCCGTTCGCCGGACACGACGACGGGCTCGGGCAGCCACTCCCCCACGTACGTCTCCCGGCGCACGCGCGCCGAGCTCAGGTGGTTGATCCCGAGCCGCGTCACCGACGTGGTCAGGTACGCCTTCGGCGCCGCTATCTCGGTCCCGGCCCGATGGGCCTTGGTGAGCCCGAGGAACGCGTCCTGGACGATGTCCTCCGCATCACCCACCGACCCGGTCATCCCGTAGGCGATGGAGAACAGCAGCGGCCGGTACGCCACGGCGTCCGCCACGTCCGTCGATCCCTGCACCGTTGATCCCTGCACGAAACCCTCCCCCGATTCGCTGCGCGCCGTCCGGCAGGTTATCGGAGGGCATCCACGTTATCGATCATGAAAAGCATCCGTGACCCAGGTCACATTCGCCATCTGTCACAGGGCGCGGGGGCGCCGTGTCTTAGAGGGAGAACAACGAAGACCACACACCGAACGCACCACAACCGCAAAGGAATCCGCCATGACCGCTCGCCTGAACCTCTTCGCCGACCCGGTCGCCGTCAAGGCGTGGAAGCACATCATCGCCGCGAGCAAGGCACTCGGGGACTCGACCCTGCCGGCCTCGACCCGCGAACTGGTGATGCTCCGCGCCAGCCAGATCAACGGCTGCGCCGGATGCATCGACATGCACACCAAGGACGCGGCGGCGGCCGGCGAGACCGCGGTGCGCCTCAACCTGGTCGCGGCCTGGCGCGAGGCCACCGTGTACACCGACGCCGAGCGCGCGGCCCTGCTCCTGACCGAGGAGGCCACCCGCATCGCCGATGCGGCGGGCGGGGTCAGCGACGAGGTCTGGGCGAACGCCGCCAAGCACTTCGACGACGAGCAGCTCGCCGCCCTGGTCACCCAGATCGCGCTGATCAACGCCTTCAACCGCGGCAACGTCATGGTCCAGACCCCGGCGGGCGACTACCAGCCCGGCCAGCTCCAGCACTGACCCACGCGCAGCACGGCTCCGGCCCCCACGCCGGAGCCGGCGCCCGGCCCGCTCCCCTCCACCTCCCCTCCCCCTCCCCTCCCCCTCCAAGGACCGAGGAGTCCCCCCATGAACATCGCGCTGTGGATCGTCACCGGACTGCTCGCCGTCGCCTACCTGCTCGGCGGCGCCTTCAAGGTGTTCACGCCGAAGGAGAAGATCGCCGCCAGCGGCGCCAGCGCGAAGTGGGTCGAGGACTTCGGCGCCGGCGCGGTGAAGGCGATAGGCGCCGTGGAGATGCTGGCCGCGGCAGGCCTGATCCTCCCGGCCGTCCTGCACACCGCCCCGGTCCTGGTCCCCCTGGCCGCAGTCGGCCTGGTCCTCCTCATGCTGGGCGCCACCCTCACCCGCCACCGCCGCCACGAGCCCGCGTACATGGCGGTGGACCTGGCCTACGTCCTCCTGGCCGCCTTCGTGGCCTGGGGCCGCTTCGTCCCGGAACCCTTCACGGGCTGACCTACGAGGATGGCACACGGCTCTTCGGCCTCCACAAATGTGTGCTCACCCGCGTGACGGAGGAACAACATGCACGCGTCGTCCTCCGCGCCAGGGCCCGACTCGGTGCAGTCCGAGAGCTCGAGCAATCGGCCGTCGCCGCCGTCCCATGTCCAGCTCACCCAAAGAGCAGCCTTACCGTTCGATCTCACCGAGTCCACGAGCGCGAAGTGGTCACCGGAATCGTGATCGACGAGCATGCACCGAAGGGTGCGCTCCGGCCAACAGCCTGCCGGGATGAGGGGCAATGCCGTCGCTTGGTTCTGCCGTGACAGCCGATGGCGACCCACACAGCGCACCATCCTCACAGGGATGGTCGCAACGATCGAGCCGCCACCGTCTGGCGCCCCAGGCATCGGCCACATCCGCACGGCGGGTATCGCCCCGGGTCGGACAGGATGCCCACCGGATCGCCCTCACGCACCACTCGTGCCTGCTCCCAGGTTCGCCCCGCGTCCCGCGAGATCCGCACCGTCATCAATACGCGCGGCACGTCACTGCCGCAACCCGTACTCATAACTCGTTTCCCTCTCCGCCTGGTTGGGATTGCCGGCCGCGTCGGTCCGTTCCACGATCCAAGACCGGCCATGTACGGATACTCCATCGCTCGTCAGGGCGTTCCCACCCCGTTTCCAGGACGTTTGGGACGTCTCGCAACTACGGTTCGTACCGTCCCAGGCGTCCCGTGGAGGCGAACTGTGAATCACGCTCTGCGTCGTGCGATGGCGAATGCCAAGATGACCGAAACGCAGCTCGCGGAGGCCTGCGGAGTGGACGCCAAGACGGTCGGCCGGTGGATCACCGACACCAACCGGATCCCTCACGCCCGCCATCGATGGGCTGCCTGCGAGGCATTAGGCGAGGAGGAATCAGCCTTGTGGCCACACGCCATCCGGTCTGCGCTTACGAGCGGTCCGGACAAGGAAATAGTTCAAGTCTTCCCCTACCGGTCCGCCGCACCAGCAGGTTTGTGGCGCAGCCTGGTGACCAAGGCGCAGCGTGAGCTGGTCTTCGCCGGGTACACCAACTACTTCCTGTGGCTGGAGCAAGCCAACCTCGCAGGGGCTCTGCGCCGCAAGGCGGAGGCCGGCTGCCGAGTGCGGTTCTTGGTCGGGGACCCGAGCAGCCCGGTCACGGCGGCACGGGAGGCCGAAGAGGACGTTCCTCTCACGCTGTCCACACGCATCGCGGTGACGTTGAACGAGTTGGCGAAGCTTCAGGACGCAGACGGAATCGCAGGGCGCTTCGAGACAGGACACGTCAATCTCTCCGTCTTCCGCTTCGACGACGAGATGATCGTGACACCGATCCTGGCCCGCCGCGTTGGGCACGACTCGCCGATGATGCACCTACGACGCCGACAGGCGGACGGCATGTTCGACCGGTTCTCCGCCCACGTCGAGGAGTTGTGGAGTCGGGGGCGCGACATTCGGGAGGTGGGCCGCGATGCCCAGGCGTGACTACGAGGACGACCCGCAAGCCCCCAAGGCCAACAGTCTCGTGCCGGCCGCATCGGCCGTGGTCGTGGACGAGGCCGGACGTGTCCTCCTGCAGCGCCGGACCGACAACGGGATGTGGGCGCTGCCCGGCGGGAGGATGGAGGTGGGTGAGTCCCTCGGGGACTGCGCCGTCCGGGAGACCTTCGAGGAGACGGGCCTGACGGTGGAGATCACCGGGATCGTCGGGACGTACAGCAACCCCGGCCACGTCTTCTCCTACGACGACGGCGAGGTGCGGCAGGAGTTTTCGATCTGCCTCCTCGCCCGGCCCACCGGCGGCACTCTGCGCGTGTCGGACGAGTCGACCGAGGTCGCGTGGTTCTCGCCGGAAGCCGTGGACGGCCTTCCGATGGTGCCGAGCATCCGCAAGCGCATCGACGACTGGAGGGCCGGGCGCGGGCCTGTCGTTCGGTGACTTGGGGGAGGCGGCTCAGCGGACCCGTGGCAGGCCGAAGGCTGACATGCGCTTCTCCTCGTAGGAGAGGAAGCCGAGTGAGCGGTAGAAGGCGTGGTTGCGCGGGCCTTCGGGGGTCGACTCGTGGTCGGTCGAGAGGAGGAAGAAGCGGCAGTGGGCGTACCGCTGCTTCAGGTGCTCGATGAGCTGCCGGCCTATGCCCTGGCGGTGGAACTTGGGGTTGACGAGCAAGTCCTGGACGTAGCAGACGCTTTCGTCGTCGGAGATCGTTCTGGCCAGCCCGAGGAGCGTGCCCGACTCGTCTCTCGCGGTGATGACCAGGTGCGAATTCGCCAGGCCGCGGCAGAGCTTGTCGACGTCGCTGGTGTAGCCCGCCCAGTCGACCGAGTCGTAGAGCTCGAACATCTCCTGCGGGTCGAATGCGGACTCTTCCGCGATGGTCGCCATGGGTTCACCCTATTCAAACTTGGGTGCGAGGGCGGATGGCCACCGGGTCGCGGCCGGGCGCGTCCCGGTGGGGCGCGATGCTTCTTTTGGCTTGAGTACCTGGGGAAAGACCTCTTTCCAAACCCCACCAGCCTCCCGCTCGGCGGGCTCTCACTCACACGGGTGAATGGGCCAACTGGGGTGGATTTCGCGGTGGTTGTCTGGCATATGCTCGCCCCGACAACTCGTCAGACATGAGACGGCCCCCGCCGGGACTGTGAATCCCGATCGAGGGCCTGACCAACGAGGAAGTAGCCCTTCCCCATGGCTTCGGTGCACTTTACCGCGCCCTCGCGCGCGGCATACGGCGTTCGGCACGCCAACGTCCGACTCACCGGGCGGTTCACGGTCGTGAGCAACGATCTGATTCAGCATCCCGAGATGTCGCCGATCGCGCGGATGTTGGGGATCTTCATCCAGTCGTTGCCCTCAGGGACTCCCATCGGCATCAAGGACCTGGCCAAACGGCTTTCGATCGGGGAGATCACGATCGGCAAGGCACTCCGGGAACTGGTGCGGTTCGGGTACCTGGAACGGTCCTTGGAGAGCCTGCCGGGCGGGCGGATCGCCACCCGTACGGTGTCCTTCAACCATCCCCGGGCCGCCGCCATGGCGCGTTGCCCTACCGGTCGCGCCCCTGCTGCTCCCTCCGTCGCAGCGGAGTCCTCGGATGAGGCGCCTCCGGTCCCTCCGGTCAGTGACCAGGCCAGTGATCCGGTCGAGCCGGCGCCGGTCGCCGCACCGCCGGAGGCCGTACCGGAACCGGAGCCGGAGCCGGAGCCGGAGCCGGAGAACGAGCCCGCCGCCGCCCCGCCCGCCAGTGGGCTGCCCGTGCCCCGGGATCCCGACAACCCCGGGCGCCGGCGGCTCGCGTGCGAGGTGCTCGCGGAGTTGCGGCGGGTCGATTCGCGGCTGTTGCTCGGGGAGCGGGACGTCCGGTACCTCGCGGGTGGGGTCGAAGCCTGGCTGGAGCGCGGGGCGGGGGTTGAGGCACTGGTCGGCGCGTTGTCCGCCCGGCTGCCGGACGGGCTGCGCAATCCGGCCGGGCTGATCGCCCACCGGCTCACGGCCCAGTTGCCGCCGCCGCTGGTGCCGCTGCCCCGCGCGCCCGCCTTCGTGGCTCCGGACCCCTTCGTGAATTGCACGGAGTGCGATCTTGCCTTCCGCAGCCCGACGCCCGGTAAGTGCAAGGGGTGCAGATCCTCCTGTGGCCCGGAGACGGGCTGAGGTCGGGCCGGGGCCCGTGTGCCTGGCCGGAGGGGGTGGGTTGAGATACTCCGGCCATGGATGCCAGGGGGATGAGCGGTACGCGGGTGGACACGGCGGGCTGGGTGCTGCGTTCCGCGGTGACGGCGGACGTCGAGCCGATCGCGGAGTTGCGGGCCACGGTCATGCGGGAGGATCTGGAACGTCTCGGACGCTACGACGAGCACCGGGTGCGGCAGCGGCTGCGGGATTCCTTCTCCCCGCAGCACACGTCGGTCATCATGATCGACCGCGAACTCGCGGGATGCGTCACCGTCCGGCCCGCCGAAGGCAGGCAGTGGCTGGAGCACTTCTACCTGGCTCCGCACTGTCAGGGCCGGGGCCTCGGCTCCGCCGTGTTGCGCACGGTGCTGGAGCGGACGGACGCGCGGGGCCTGACCGTGGGCCTGAACGTCCTGCAGGGCAGTGCCGCCCGTCGGCTCTACGAGCGTCACGGATTCGTGGTGGAAGCCGAGGACCCGATCGACGTCTTCATGGTGCGTCCGCCGGGGACGGGCACGGCTGCCGAATGGTCCTGACCTGCGGCGATGCGAGGGCCCCGGCCCGGTTCGCTACGTCCTCGCGCGCGAACCGGACCCGGCCGTCAGCGCGCGTGCGTCAGCGTTCGAGGTCGATCGTGAAGCGCCTCTCACCCGGAGCGATCGTCTCGGCGTGGATCGAGCCGCGGGCACGGTCGTACTTGCCGGTGCCGCCGGTGATCGCGTTGTCGAACGCGGGGGGAGGGCCCGGTACGAGGTGGCCGAAGACAAATCCCTGTGCGGTGATCTGCCCGCCCGGGAGGCTGTAGGTCACGGCGCACGTCTCCGCTCCGCCGTTGTCGACCCGGGTGGTCGTGCAGCTGCCGCCGGTCTCGCCGACCTGCTGGCCGTCCTTGTCGAAGAGGATCGAGCGGAAGACGGTCCGGTCGCCCTGGGCCGCGGGGCCGTCGGGGTTGACGGGGAAGCGCGACTGCTCCGCGAGCCGGCCGGTCAGGGTGATGACCTGGCCCTTGCCCTTGTCCCGGGCGGAATCGGCGTCCGTCCCGACGGCGGACGCGACGGGAGCGCAGGCGAGCAGGGCGACCAGTGCGGTGGTGGCCGTGCCGAGACCGGCCGCTCTGCTGGGACGCGTGGGGCGCAGGGGGTGCATGGTGCGCAAGGTGCGCATGGGGAGGCTCCTGAGGTGGGGCTCATGGATGGTTGGACCACCCATGCATAGCCCCGCCCCGGCCGCCGCCCGGAGTGTCCCGGCCCGACCCACCGTCAGATCCGACCGATCGGACCAGCCCGGGGCCGGCGCCCCCGGGGCGGGCTCCCGGACGGTCCGCCCCGGCCCGGTCGGCGGGGTCAGCGGGTGCGGAGTTCTCGCTTGAGGACCTTGCCGCTCGCGTTGCGCGGGAGTTCGGAGACGAACTCCACCTCGCGCGGCACCTTGTAGTTGGCCATCTCCCGGCGGGACCAGGCGATCAGGTCGTCGGCCGTGAGGACCGCGCCGGGGCGGCGGACCGCGTACGCCTTGCCGACCTCGCCCAGGCGCGGGTCGGGGATGCCGACCACGGCCACGTCGGCGATGTCGGGGTGCAGGCCGAGGAGTTGCTCGATCTCGGCGGGGTAGGCGTTGAAGCCGCCGACGATGAACATGTCCTTGATCCGGTCGGTGATGCGCAGGTTCCCGGCGGTGTCGAGGACGCCGACGTCCCCGGTGCGGAGCCAGCCCTCGGGGGTGATGGCCTCGGCGGTCTCGGCCGGGTCCTCGAAGTAGCCGCGCATGACGTTGTGGCCGCGCACCCACACCTCCCCGGCCCGGCCCGTGGGCTGGTCCGCGCCCTCCGTGTCCACGATCCTGACCTCCGTCCCGGGGATGGCCCGGCCCGAGGTCGAAGCGATGATCTCCGCCGGGTCGCCGCGGCGGCACATGGTGACGATGCCGCTCGCCTCGGAGAGCCCGTACGCGGTGAGGACGGTGCCGATGTGCAGCTCGCCGCGGAGCCGCTCCACGAGCTGGAGGGGGACGACCGCGGCGCCGGTGACGACCAGGCGCAGGGCGGAGAGGTCGTGGTGGTCGCGTTGGGGGTGGTCCAGGAGGGACTGGTGCAGGGTGGGCGGCCCGGGGAGTACGGAGATCCGCTCGGCGGCGATGTTGGCGAGGACGGTGTCCACGTTGAACACGGGCTGGGGGACCATCGTGGCCCCGCGCATCAGGCAGGCGATGATCCCGGCCTTGTAGCCGAAGGTGTGGAAGAAGGGGTTCACGATCAGGTAGCGGTCGCCCTCGCGCAGTCCGGCGAGCTCGCTCCAGACCTCGTAGCAGCGCAGGGACTGGGCGTGCGAGATGACGGCGCCCTTGGGGCTGCCGGTGGTGCCGGAGGTGAAGATGATGTCCGAGGGGGCGGAGGCGGGGATCGCGTCCGTACGGGCCCGGACGGCCTCGGCGCTCACGGAGTCGCCGCCGGTCAGGAACTCCTTCCAGGTGCGGAAGGAGTCCGGGGCGTCCTCGGACAGGACGACCACCTGCTCCAGGTGGGGCAGGCCGGGCAGCGGCCCGGAACCCTCGCCCTCGGCGGTGGCGCGGCGCAGGGAGGCGACGTAGGAGGTGCCGAGGAACGTGCCGGTGACGAAGAGGAGCCGGGCGCGGCTGCGCTGGAGGACGTAGGCGGCCTCGGAGCCCTTGAAACGGGTGTTGAGGGGGACCAGGACGGCTCCGGCGGAGACGGCACCGAGGGCGGAGACGATCCATTCGAGGGTGTTGGGCGCCCAGACGGCGACCCGGTCCCCCGGTTCCACGCCGGCGGCCATGCAGGCGGCGGCGGCACGCTCGACGCGTTCGCCGAGCTGCGCGTAGTCGATCCGGACCCGCCCGTCGACGACGGCCTCGCGGCCGGCGTAGTGCGCGGCGGCGTGCCGGACGAGTCCGCCGATGCTGGTCCAGGCGAGATCGGCCCGTCCGTCCTCCGTCGTGTCCACGGCCCCGGCCCCGCGCGCGCGCTCGTCCTCGGTCATCGTCCGCCCTTCCCTGCAACACCAGTAGCTGACTATCCGTCAGATTAGCTGTAGCCTTCGCGGCTGTCAGTACTGGTGCACCCCGGAGGTGGCGATGGCGGCAACGCTCAAGGACGCTACGGCGATAGTCGGCATCGGGCAGACCGCCTTTGCCAAACAACTGCCGCAGTCCGAAAAGGAACTGGCCTGCCGGGCCATTCTCGCGGCGCTCGACGACGCGGGCATAGACCCGTCCGAGGTCGACGCCTTCTCCTCCTACACCATGGAGGAGACCGACGAGGTCGAGGTCGCCAAAGCCATCGGCGCCGGCGACGTCACCTTCTTCTCCAAGATCGGCTACGGCGGCGGCGGCTCCTGCGCCACCGTCGGCCACCTGGCCGCCGCCGTCGCCACCGGCCAGGCGAGCGTCGGCGTGGCCTGGCGCTCGCGCAAGCGCGGCTCGGGGCCCCGGCCGTGGAAGAACACGGCCGTCCAGCTCCCCACCCCCGGCCAGTGGACGCGCCCCTTCGGCCTGCTGCGCCCCGCCGACGAGATCGGCATGCTGGCCCGCCGCTACATGCACGAGTACGGCGCCACCCGCGACCACCTCTTCAACGTCGCGATGGCCTGCCGCAACCGGGCCAACGAGAACCCCGCCGCGATGATGTACGAACGCCCGCTGACCCGCGAGATGTACATGACCGCCCGCATGATCAGTGACCCGCTCTGCCTCTTCGACAACTGCCTGGAGACCGACGGCGCCCTGGCCTGCGTCATCGTGAGCGCCGAGCGCGCCCGCGACTGCCGCCAGAAGCCCGTCTACGTCCACTCCGTCGCCCAGGGCCTGCCCTCCCAGCACCACGGCATGGTCAACTACTGGAACGACGACCCGCTGTCAGGCCCCGCCTGGACCGCCGCCCGACACCTGTGGAAGCAGGCCGACTTCGGCCCCCAGGACGTGGACGTCGCCCAGATCTACGACGCCTTCACCCCCCTGATCCCGCTCTCCCTGGAGGGCTACGGCTTCTGCGGACGCGGCGAGGGCGCCTCCTTCACCGAGGGCGGCGCCCTGGAGATCGGCGGCCGGCTCCCCATCAACACCGGCGGCGGCGGCCTCAGCGAGGCCTACGTGCACGGCTTCAACCTGATCAACGAGGGCGTCAAGCAGCTCCGCGGCATCTCCACCGCCCAGGTGCCCGACGCCGCGACCTGCCTGGTGACCGCGGGCGAGGGTGTCCCGACGTCCGCCATCCTGCTGCGTGCCTGAGGAGCTGCCGACCATGACGACCACCACCACGACCGGCACGACCGCCGACGAGCTCCTCCTCCCCGTCCCCGACGGGGACGGGGCCCCCTTCTGGGAGTACGCGGCCCAGGGCGAACTCCGCATCCAGGCCTGCGCGGCGCCCACCTGCGGGAAGCTGCGCTTCCCGCCCCGCCCCTGCTGCCCGCACTGCCGGTCCTTCGACTCCGAATGGCGCCTGATGAGCGGGCGCGGCCGGATCTGGTCGTACGTACAGCCGCACCCGCCGCTGCTGCCCGCGTACGCCGCGCAGGCCCCGTACAACGTGATCCTCGTGGAGCTGGCCGACGCCCCGCAGATCCGCCTCGTCGGCAACCTCGTCACCTCCGCCGACGCCCCGCTGGACTCGATGGACCCGGCGCGGCTGCGGATCGGCGCGCGCGTCCAGGTGGTGTTCACCGAGACGGGCGGGATGGCGGTGCCGCGCTGGGTGCTGGAGAAGTCGTGACGGCCGCGGCCGACCGGGCCCCCGGACTGCGGGTCGAGCGGGACAAGACCACCGGGGTCGCGGTCGTCACCCTGGACCGGGAGCGCAAGCACAACGCGATCGACCTCGGGACGGCGGCCGAACTGGCGCGCGTGTGGCGGGAGTTCCGCTACGAGGACGAGGTGCGGGCGATCGTCCTGACGGGCGCCGGGCAGGCGGCCTTCTGCACGGGCATCGACCGGGGCGTGGAGGTGCCGCAGCCGTCCTCGCCGTACTCGGTGGACGACCCGCTCGTCGCCATCGGGCCGAAGGCGAACGACCTGTGGAAACCGGTGATCGCCGCCGTCAACGGCATGGCCTGCGGCGGGGCGTTCTACCTGCTGGGCGAGTCGGAGTTCATCATCTCCTCCGCGTCCGCGACGTACTTCGACCCGCACACCAGCTACGGGATGGTCAGCGCCTACGAGGCGATCTACATGGCGCAGCGCATGCCCTTCGGCGAGGCCGCCCGGATGTCCCTGATGGGCACGGCGGAACGGCTCTCCGCGCAGCGGGCGTACGCGATCGGCCTGGTCTCCGAGTTGGCGGAACCCGAGGAGCTGCTCCCGGCGGCCCTGCGGGCGGCCGAGACGCTGGCCGGCTTCCCGACGGAGGGCGTGCAGGGCACCGTACGGTCCCTGTGGGCGGCGAAGCAGGCCGCGCTCCAGCAGGCGCTGGCGCAGGCTCCGGGACTGATCGCGCTGGGGAACCTGCCGCCCGAGCGGCAGGCGGAGCTGTTCGCGGGGCGGCGGAGCGGGGCGGGACCGGAGCCGCGGGTGCGGTGACGGTGACGGCGTGCGGGGGCGCCCGGCCGGTCCGGCCGGTCCGGCCGGGGTGCCCCGTACAACCATTCGGAAGGGTGGGAAGTCCCCCATACCGGTCAGAACGACGATTCTCCGGGGGGACAGATGAAGAAGCGACTTCTCGAACCTGAAGTCACCGCGGGCGGCACCGTCTTCTCCGGCTTCCGCGCTTCGGTCGGTCCGTACCGGTCCGTCCAGGTGTCGGGCACGTTCGAGTGCGGTGAGATCCCGGCGGGGACCACGTCGCTCGAGGTCGACATCCAGTACTCGCCGGACGGCAGGACCGGCTGGACCACGCGCAAGAGCTTCGACGTCCCCACCGGGGCCGGCGCGACCGAGTCGGCGGTGATCAGCCAGGTCCTGCCCTACTCCGGCGCCCCCGGATACGTACGGCTCCGGTACGCCGGAACCCCCGCCATCCGCGGCTCGGTGACCCCCGCCGTCCGGGTCGAACGCACGATGACGGCCATCCCGGAGTTCAACGCCGCGCCGGAACCGGTCAGGACGCGCAGGCCCCACACGCTCACGGGCAGGCTCAGCCGCCTCGCCCCTGTCGTGAAGCCCATGGCCGGCCAGCGCATCGACTACTACTTCCGCCCCGCCGGAAGCGCCGCCTGGACGCACATGGGCGGTTCCGTGACCGCCGCCGACGGCACCTTCAGGAAGTCCTTCACCGCCACGCGGACCGGCTCCTGGTACGCCCGCTACGAGCACCCGGACGCGGCGCACTTCGCCGCCGCCAGCCGCGTGGACGAGGTCGTCGTCACCCTGTGACCGGCACCGCCCGGCGGGTCAGCGCGTCTTCCTGGTCGATCCGGACCTCGGCTTGCTCGTGCTCTTGCCGCCCGTGCTGCCGCCGGTGACGGAGGATCCCGTGCTCCCGGAGCGGGAGGTCGACGTCGGGGTGGGAGAGGCGGTCGAGACGGTCTGGATCGTGCCCACCGTGCAGCGCCGGACCTCGCCCGCCTTGGCCGCGTTCGTCATGGGCAGGTCGACCGTCCGGCTCTCGCCCGCCTTGAGCGCGAGCTCCACGGAGCCGGAGTCGACCCGGCCGGAGGCTCCTTCGAAGACCAGCGGGACGCGGAAGGTGTACCCGGACGACGCGTCGGAGGTGACCTTCACGGTGGCCTTCGCCGCGGACGGGCCGGCGCAGGTGACGACCTCCGCGTGCGCGAGCGGCCGGGTCTCGGTGGGCGTGGCCGTCGGCGTGGCCGTGGAGCCGCCGCCGCTGCTGCTGCTGCCGCTGCCGCTCGTACCGCTGTAGCTCTTCTTCTTCGACTTGCTCTTCGAGCTGGAGCACCCGCCCCCGCTGCTCTTGCTCTTGCTCTTCCCGCCGCTGCCGCCCGTCGACGAGAACCCCGTCAACGCGAGCACCACGCCCACCAGCACCGCCGTGAGCCTGACCCGCCGCCCCGTGACCACCATGGCCCTGACCCCTCCCCGTTGAACAACGGGCGGCACGCTACCAGGGGGCGAGGAGGGCACAACGGTACGGTGGCCGCCATCCGTTACGACCGATCCCCGGGGGGACACACCATGACCGACGAGACCACGGCCACCACCGGCGCCACGGGCGCCGGCGTCATCACGGCGATCGCCCGCCTCCAGGCCCGGCCGGGTCTGGAGGCGGAGGTCCGCGCACAGGCCCTGTCCCTGGTCGCGCCGACCCGGGCCGAAGCGGGCAACATCTCCTACCGCGCGTACGAGGACCCGAGCGCTCCGGGCGCCTGGGTCATCCTGGAGGAGTGGGCGGACGGCGCCTCCTGGGAAGCCCACCTGGCCTCCCCGCACCTGGCGGGAGCCCTCGCGCGCACGGCGGCGCTGCTGGCCGAGGCGCCGGTGCTGCGGGTGTTTCCCCCGGCGCTCCCCTCCTAGACCTCCCGCGTGCGGGACTCCGGGGGCGGGCGTAGCGTCGGGATCGAGATCCAGACCCACTCCCCCGGAGGGCCGGGCATGATCCGCAACGTACTCGGCTCGCTCCTGGGTCTGATCGGAGCGACGGCCGCCGTCTGGAGCCCCTTCCGTGCCTGGTACGACGGCCGTCACGGACGCGACTACCGGATCGAGGAGCTCTTCTCCTCCGCCGGGATCACCGACGACAAGGCCGCCCTGCTGGGCTCGCTGCTGCTGCCGTTCCTCTTCGCCGCCCTGCTCGTGCTCGTCGCGATCGTGCTGCGGTCCCGGCTGCTCATGGCCTTCTCCGGGGTCGTCGTCCTCGGCTTCGCCGTGCTGTGGATGGTTCGGCAGGGGCAGGCTGCGGGGAGCCTGTCGGTCGGCGGTGACTCCACGGGGCTCGGCGATGGGCTCGCCAGTGCCTTTGGGGGTGGGGCGCTGCTTCTTCTTGCGGCGGCTGTGATGAGGGGGCGGCCGCGGCGGCGTGACCGGGTCGGCCGGGAGCCGGTCACGGAGCCCTATCAGGCTCCGTACCAGGAGCCGTACCAGGAGCCTTACGAGGATCCCGCCCGTCCCTCGGCACCGTCGGCCTGGCCGCCTCCGCCGCAGGATCACTCGTAGCGCCTCGGGGCGGGCAGGTCTGGTGGCCGGTGCGGCCTGGGTGCCCTGCGGGGCTGTCCCCTACCCGCCCTTCCACCGTTCCCCGGGCTGCGCCCGGACCCCTTCCGGGGCTCCGCCCCGGACCCCGGTCCTCAAACGCCGGACGGCTGAAGGCCCCGGACCCCGCGCCTCAAACGCCGGCGGGGCTGGAATTGCCCGCACGGGCACGGGCTCGGGTCCGGCGGGGTGGGGTGGGGAGGGCGTCGTTCGTGGCTGCGAGGGTGGCCAGGGGGAGCCATTGGGTGAGGGTCTGGGAGGCTCCGGTGCCGGAGATCAGGGAGGTCCGGTAGCGGGTGTAGCGGTCCGTCGGTGCGGAGCCGGGTGTGGGCGTCACGGTCGTGGTGCCTTTCGTCGAGGGTGGGGTCAGCGGTGGACCGGGCGTACGTCCGGCCACAGGAGGGCCGCCGAGCCCCAGGTCAGGCCGCCGCCGAAGGCGGTGAGGACCACCCGGTCACCGGGCGTGAGCCGGCCCCGGTCCGCGGCCCAGGCCAGGGCCAGCGGGATGGACGCGGCGGCCGTGTTCCCGACGTCCTCGATGTTGGCGATCACGCGCTCGGGCGGCAGACCGAGCCGTTTGGCCACCGACTCCAGGATCCGCAGGTTGGCCTGGTGGCCGACGAACGCGTCGATGTCCTCGGGGCGCCAGCCGACCGCCTCCGCGACGCTGCGGGCCGACTCGACCATCGTGGGCACGGCCCGGGTGTAGACCTCGCGGCCCTCCATGCGCAGGTACCGCTCGCCGGGCGGCACGGTGATCAGGTCGACGCCGGTTCCGTCGCTGCCCAGCTCGGTGTGCAGGACGAGGCCCTGCCGGTCTCCCTCCCCGCGCGGCTCCCGGCCGCGTTCGAGGAGCACCGCGCCCGCGCCGTCGCCGAAGATGACGGCGGTGCCGCGGTCCTCGGGGTCGACGATCGCCGAATAGCGTTCCGCGCCGATGACCAGGACGCTTTCGTGCGTACCGGCGCCGATCATGGCCGCGGCCACGGACAGCCCGTAGACGAAGCCGGAGCAGACGGCCGACAGGTCGAAGGCGGCGACGCCGGTCAGACCCATGGCGGAGGCCACCTGCGGGGCGGTCGCGGGGCAGGCCCGGTCCGGGGTGGTGGTGGCCACGAGGACCAGGTCGCAGGAGGTCCGGCCGGCCGATTCCAGGGCCGCGGACCCGGCGGCGGCCGCCAGTTCGGCGGTGCTCGTGCCGGGGTCGGCGATGCGGCGCCGGGCGATTCCGGTGCGGCTGTGGATCCACTCGTGCGAGGTGTCCAGCCGCTGGGCCAGGTCGTCGTTGGTGACCGTCCGCGCGGGCAGGCAGGTGCCCAGGCCGGTCAGTACGGCGGGGATCGCGCGGTGCGTTCCGTGGTTGCTCATGTGCCCATCACCAGTACGCAGTTGGAGCCGCCGAAACCGAAGGAGTGGCTGACCGCGACCGCGGGGTTCTGGTGCCGTTCCTTGTCCGTCACCAGGTCCAGGCCCGCCAGTTCCGGGTCCACGGCCGGGGTGTGCGCGGTGGGCGGCACGATGCCCGTGGCCAGGGTGCGCAGGGTCAGTACGGCCTCGATGGCTCCCGCGGCGCCCAGGCTGTGCCCGAGCAGGCCCTTGTTGGCGGTGACGCTCGGCCGGTGCGGGAAGAGGCGGTTGATCAGCTTCCCCTCGCTCCGGTCGTTGTACGGGGTCGAGGTGCCGTGGGCGTTGACGTGGTCCACGTCCGCCGGGGTGAGCCCGGCGTCCGCCAGCGCGGCCCGTACCGCGGCCTCGGCGCCGACGGCTTCGGGGTGCGGGGCGACCGGGTGGTGCGCGTCGGTGGTGAAGGCGTACCCGAGGATGCGGCCCTGCGGGGTGGCGCCGCGCTCCCGCGCCGCGTCCTCCCGCTCCAGTACGAGGGCGGCCGCGCCCTCGGAGAGGACGAAGCCCGAGCGGTCCGCGGCGAACGGCCGCGAGGCGTCGTCCGCGGCGCTGTCGGTGAGGGCGCCCATCGCGGCGAAGCCCGCCGCGATCACGGGCACCACCCCGGCGTCCGTGCCGACGGCGATCACGAGGTCGCAGGCACCGCTGCGGATCAGGTCGCGGCCGACGCCGACGGCCACGGCGCCGGAGGCGCAGGCCGCGACGACGGTGTGGCTCGGACCGGTGACGTGGTGGCGGATGGCGAGCATCCCGGCGGCCATGTTGATGAGCGAGCGGGGGTGCACGTACGGGGACACGGCGTCGGGTCCCCGCTCGGCCAGCCGGTCGTGCGCCGTGCTCAGGGTGGCCGCTCCGCCGAGGCCGCAGCCGACGACGATGCCGACCCGGCTGCCGTCCCAGGCGGCGGGGTCGAGACCGGCCTCGGCGATGGCCTGGTCGGCGGCGACGAGCGCGAACCGGATGAAGGGGTCCAGGTTCGCGGTGCCGCGGCCGGGCAGCAGTTCGGCGCCGAACGGAGCGACGGTGCGGCACTGGAGGTCCCGGGAGACCCCCGGGGCGGGAGCGAGCCCGGCGTCGGACGCGCCGCGCCGGATCGCGTCCCAGGTCGAATCCGTGTCGGTACCGACCGGCGTGATCATGCCGGTGCCGGTCACGACGACGGCCGGTGCCAGTGCCGGTGCAGGTACAAGTGCGGGTGCCGGTGTGCTCATGCGGACTTCTCGCCGTCCAGCGTTGTGGTCACCAGCTGCGCGAGGGCGGGGATGGTGAGCTCGCCGAGGCTGGTCTCCTCCTTGCTGAGGTCGGCGCCGGTCTCCTCCTTGATGAGCAGGACCAGCTCCGCGATGGCGAGGGAGTCGAGGTCGAGAGCGGCGAGGGTGGCCTCGTCGGACAGGGCGTCGGCGTCGGCCTCCAGGTTCTCGACGACGATCCGGGTCAGGGTGGCGTTCAGGGCTGCGGACATGGGTGTTCCTCCGTCAGGGATGGAATGGGATGGGGTGGGGTGGGCGAGGGACATGGGGCGTGCGGAAGGTGCGAAGGGCGGGCGCGGAGGGGCTGCCCGAGCGGGCCGGGCCGGCCCCAACCGGCCCGGCCCACCGGGGGGCGGCCGTCAGGCCACCGGCACCAGCCCGGGCTCGGACGCGGGCACGGACTCGGCCACGGACAGGGCCGCCGTCTCCGACTCGGCCTGCCGCGCCGTGATCGCGTTGTGGATGCGGCCCTCCCCGAGGTCGTGGAGGACCGGGCGCAGGTCGGCCAGCGCGAAGGAGCGGCGCAGCCAGCGGTCCGCGCCGTCGTAGCGCGGGGTGAAGCCCGTACGCCCGTGCACGGTGCGGCGGTTGTCGAGGATGATCAGTTCGCCGGGTTCCAGCACGATGCCGCGCAGGCAGCCGAGTACGGCGTCCTCCAGCGCGGCGAGCGCCGCCCGCGCCGCCGGGGTGGTGCCGACCGTGCCGTGGAAGTCGACCCGCAGGTCCGGGTTGGCGTCCGTGCCGGAGAGCACCGGTACCGGCGGGGTCAGTACTTCCTCGTCGGTGTCGTGCACGAAGGAGGTGCTGAACTTGGTCCGGAACTCCGGCCGGCGCAGCGTGGCGACGGTCTCCTCGTCGAGCTCCGGCAGTACGTCGCCGATCCCGCCGGTCACCGTGGCGGCGCGTCCGTCGCGGTCGCCGCGCAGGCAGATCAGGCTCAGGAAGTGCGGGGCGGCGGGGTGGAACCCGTCCTCCGTGTGGAGTTCGAGCAGGATGGAGCCGCTGTTCTCCTGGCGGGTCTCGGCGCCGCGCTTGGGGCTGACGTCCTGGACCAGGTTGCCGTTCTTCTCGTCCCGGTAGGAGATCGCGCGGCCCAGGACCGACATCACCATCAGCTGGCTGAGGGTGGCCACGGAGACCTCGGACCAGTCCGGCTCGTCCTCCGGCCGGTCGGGGGTGGCCGGCAGGCTGCCCAGCGGGAGGCCGCGCAGCAGCAGGGTGCCGCTGGTGTTGCCCTGGTCGCGGAAGGAGATGAGCGCGCGCCGGACCTCGCTGGGCAGTGCGGCCGCGGCGAGCTCCACGGCGTGGAGGAGGTCGCTGCTGTGCAGGGAGTACGCCGCGTACTGCGCGGCCATCTTCAGTGCGGCGGCTTCGATGATCTCGGACTCGGTCTCGCTCAGCAGGATTCCGGTCGCGCGGGCGTCGGCGTAGGTGAATTCTTTTCTCATGTGGGGGCTTTCCTTGTATGCGGCCGGCCTTCTATGCGGCCGGTGCGGAACGGCGACCGAGCCGGTACACGGCGGCGGGGCTGAATCCGCGCCAGGCCTGCTCGCGCGGAAGGTGGTTCAGGAAGCGGGCCTTCTCCCAGTGGCGGCCGATCCGGTCCGCGACCCGGCGCCCGGGGGTCAGGGCGATGTGGTGGACGTCGACGGCCACCGTGCGCGGCACGTCCTCGCCCGCCACGATCTGGTTGACCATGTGGACCGCGAGGGATCCGAACTGGGTCGCGGCCTCGGTGAGTTGGGGGACGCTGTAGTCGGGGCGGCCCAGCCCGCGGCGGAGTTCGCGGTACATCTCGCCGGGGATGTGCGAGCGGGGGGCGATGCGGAAGATCACTTCCCAGGTGCTCAGCACGTCGGCGTCCTCGGCCAGCAGCTGGCCGTCGAAGATCCGCCGGACCAGCCGGTAGTCGAAGCACTGGGCGGCGAGCATGCCCGCCATGTCCCAGCCGGTGACCAGGGGCTTGCGCTGGCGGCACGCCTCCTGGTGCAGGGCGATCTTCGCGCGCAGGCCGGACGGGGTGGTCACGTCGACCCCGTCCACGATGACCTCGGCCCGCCGGACCAACTCCCGTACGTTCTCCGGGGTGATGCCCACGGGCATCACCTCGGCGCGGACGTGCGGGTTGATGGCGCGCAGGGCGTCGGCGCCGACCTCGGCCTTGTTGCGGCCCAGGTCGTCGACGGTGGCGTGCTGGCGGTTGAGGTTGTTCAGCTCGTAGGTGCCGACGTCCGCGAGGACGAAGTCCCGGTATCCCATCCGGCCCAGCGGCTGCACGGTGGCGCCGCCGATGGAGCCGCAGCCCGCGATGAGCAGGGGGGTGTGCCGGATCTGCTCCTGGAGCGCCGCGGGGATCAGGCCGCGGTTGCGCTGGGTGAGGGAGGCGTAGTAGAGCTCCTCGTCCAGCTCGCGGGCTTCCGCGGGGGTGCCCACGTCGGGCGGACTGCTCTGGTCGAACGGACTGCTCTGGTCGAACGGGCTGCTCTGGTCGAACGGGCTGCTCTGGTCGGACGGGCTGCTCTGGTCGGACGGCCGGCTCATGCCCTCTCCTCCTTGAAGGCGGTCAGCCGGGCGGCGACCGACCCGGTTTCCCCGGACGCGAGGATCGCGTCGAGGTGGGACAGCGTGGGGCGCAGCGCGTTCGCGTCGGTGAGGACGAAGGGGTACGAGCGCTGCTGCTGGTCCCACATGGGTGCGAACAGGTCGGTGGGGTCCGCCGGGTTGGCGGGCACGTCGAGCATCCGGGTGTGGAAGCCGAGCAGGGACAGCTGCAGGACGGCTCCGCCCGGCTTGCCGTCGCCGACGATCGCCGCTCCGTCCTCGGCCAGGGCCCGCAGGCAGCCTTCGGCCCAGCCGCGGTAGACCCACCAGGGGACGGACACGGCGGCCTGGGAGCGGCCCATGGCGTAGTCGCGCACGAGCCGCTTGCCCTCCCACACGTGGTGGGAGGGGGTGCTCGCGCCGAGCTCGTCGGCGAGCCGCAGGCCGTAGTCGCGTTCGACGACGAACGGCAGGTGGGCTGCGTCCCCGAGCAGGGTCTGTACGGGGCTGCGGGTGTGGGCCAGCGTCCCGTAGCCGCGCAGCCGGCCGGTGTCCTCCTCGACGACCAGGGTGTGCTGGTCCTGGAGGGCGTGGCCGTCGTACGGCTCGGCGCCGAGGTCGGCGGCGGCCGCGACCTCCTCGTTGAGCCAGCCGCGCTTGAGGTACTGGGCCAGCCGGAACCGGTAGACGTCGTCGAGGTACGCGGTGGGGAGCTGGTCTCCGCGCACGGTCAGGGTCAGCAGGCCCTCGGGGCTGGCGGAGCGGAACAGCGGCTCGCCGTCCACGTGGTGGTCCAGGTCGGGCAGGGTGATCGCACCGGCGTCGCGCAGCACCCTCTCCCGGTACGGGGCGTTCGCGCCGCCGGGACGCGTGGCGGTGGCGGTGGCCGCGGCGGTGGCCGTGGCCGTGGCCGTGGCGCCTGCGGTGGTCACCGGACCTCCGGCACGCCGAACAGCTCGCCGGTGATGACCAGCGCGAGCGCCTCGGGGCTGCCTTCGTAGATGCGGGGGCCGTAGGCGTCGCGCAGGACCCGGTCCATGCCGTCCTCCCGCTGGAAGGCGGCGGCGCCGATGAGGCTCATGGCGGCGTCGGCGTTGTCGATGGCGGCGCGGTCGGCGACCAGCTTCGCGACGGCGGGCTCGTAGGCCGGGGTCGGGATGACGGTGTCGGCCTTCAGCACGGCGTCGAGGTAGAGGGCGCGGGCGGCGGAGACCCGGGCGGACATGTCGGCGAGCTTGCGGGCGGACATCTGGTGCTCGAAGAGCAGCCGGCCGCCCTGCCGGCGGGTGCCGGCCCACGCGACCGCGCGGTCCAGGGCGTGGCGTGCGATGCCGGTGGAGACGGCGGCGCAGGTGACGCGGGTGAGGTTGCCGATGGCGACGTTGAGGTCCCAGCCGCCGCGCTCGTCGCCGATGACGTTCTCTTCGGGGACCCTGGCGTTGTCGAGGATCAGCTCGCCGGCGGGGGCGGTGCGGTAGCCCACCTTGTCGTGGATCTCGCCGCGGGTGACGCCGTCCTGCTCCAGCTCGGTGACGAAGCAGGTCAGGCCCGTCGAGCCCTGGCCCTCGTCCAGGTTGGCCATGATCGTGGCGTACGTGGCGACCGGGGCGTTGGTGATGTAGCGCTTGGTGCCGGTCAGCAGGTACTCGCTGCCGGAGCGGCGGGCGACCGTCATGTCCTGGGCGTACGGGGCCTGCTGCGGCAGCACCAGGTCGGTTCCGTTGCGCTCCTCGGCGACCGCGTTGCAGGCGAGTACCGGCTCCGGGCCGAGGAAGGCGGGGAGGTACTTGGCCTGGAGCGCCGGGTTCTCGCAGATCAGCAGCGGGGTCTGGAACAGGCCGGTGGCGCCGAAGACCAGTGCCATGCCGGGGTCGGCGGAGGCCAGCTCCTCCAGGGTCATCGCGAGGGCGAGCTGGCTCAGGCCCAGTCCGCCGAACTCGCGCGGGATGGCCATCCGGAGCAGACCGAGGGCGTGGCCCTTGCGGACGGTGTCCCAGTCGAGCTGGCCCTTCTCGACCCGGTCGCGCTCGGCGGCGCCGGGGGCGACCTCTTCACGGGCGAAGGCGACGACCTGGTTGAGGAAGTCGGCCTCGAAGGGGTCGAGCAGCGGGTGGGCGGCCGGGTTGTGCGTGTACGTCATCGGGGTTCCTTGCTGGTGGACGGGGCGCTCAGCGCGGGAGGGCGAAGGTCGTCAAGGCCTGCCCGACGGCGAACGTCTGCATGACCGGGCCGCGGGCGGAGACGCGGCGGCTGGTGACGGTCCGCAGGAAGGTGCGGCGGCCCGCGGCGAGGTCGTCGAGGTCCGCGTAGCTGATGCCGAACACGTGGGTGGGCTCGGCTTCCGTCAGGGCGCCCTGCGGGTCCAGCGTGAGTTCGGCCGCGGGCTCGGAGATCACGAAGCGGACGGTGGCGCCCGCGGCCTGCCAGGCGGGGGCGGCCTGCGCCGCCGCGGACAGGGTGTTCGGGATCTCTTCGGGTGAAATGGCCATGCGCATTCCTTCGCGTTCGAGGGGAATCATGAATGGGGAATGGATCACGTAGGGGTACCGGCTGCCGTGCAGGCGTGGAATTGCACTGCGTACCCGTGTCGGACGACTGGCCGAAACGGGCCGGGCTTCTTCTTTCGCAGCACCGGACAACCCGTCGATCATGAAGCTATCGATTCCCGCCCGACCCTGTCCAGGAATTCAATTTCCCCTCCACGGGGGCGGAATCCGCCCTCCAGCGGGCGGTAATCGGCCGTCCATCGAAGGCGGAACGGGCTGTTCCGAATATGCGAACGGGCCCGATCCGATGGCACGGAACGGGCCCGGGAAACGCGAAGTGGGCTTGCAGGCGGGGGCGCTGCAAGCCCACGTTCAGGGGCGAACCAACTGGTTTCGCGGTGCCGGCCCGTGAAGGGCCGAAGGGTCAGGCGTCGGCGCCCTGAGGGGCGCGGGTCAGGGACCGCAGTGCGAGGGCGATCACGATGGCGACGGCGGAGCACACGGCCAGGGCGAGGAAGCCGTTGCCGACGCCCGCGGTGGTCGCGTCCGCGACCGAGTCCCCGCCGTCGAGACCGCTGTCCACCGAGGTCATGAGGATGGTGCCGATGACGGCGATGCCGAGGGCGGCGCCGGTCTCGTTGAAGGTGTTCAGCAGCCCGGATCCGACGCCCGACTCCTCCAGCTTGACGTGCGAGGTGCCGATGCCGAACAGCGGGACGAAGCAGGCCGGCAGGCCGGCCCCGATGACCGCCAGCGCGACGACGGTCAGCGCGACGCTGTCACTGCCGGTCGCCAGGACGCCCGTACCGACGAGCTGCAGGGCGGCGCCGGCCACGTACATGCCGCCCAGGCCCAGCGCATTGGCCAGGGCCGGCGCGACCATGGCGACGACCAGGGCCGCCAGGCCCATGGGGAGCAGCGAGAGGCCGGTGACGAAGGCGCTCATCTCGTGGACCCGCTGGAAGTACATGCTGGCCAGGAAGGAGCTGCTGATCATGACGCTGGCCACCAGGAGCAGGCCGACGCTGGAGAGCCAGTAGGTGGGCTTGCGCAGCAGGTGGAGCGGGAGCAGCGGGTCGGCCTGCCCGATCTCCATGAAGGTCACCACGGTGAGCAGGACCACGGCGGCGCCGATGCTGGACCAGGCGGTCGGGTCGCCGAACCCCTCGTGCAGCCGGATCAGGCCGAAGGACAGGGCCGCGAGTCCGGCGGTCGACACGATCGCGGAGGGCAGGCGCAGCTTGCGGCCGTTGCTCGTGTTGAGGGCGGGCATGGCGCGCAGGGCGCCGATGAGGGCCGCGATGCTGACCGGGATGTTGATCAGGAAGGCCCAGCGCCAGCTGATGGCCGTGACGATCAGGCCGCCCAGGACCACGCCGATGGTCGCGCCGATCACGCCGAGGCCGCTCCAGGCGGTCAGTGCGATCTTGCGCTGCTCCTCGTCCTGGTAGACCGCCAGGATGATGGAGAGGGCGGCGGCGGAGAGCAGTGCGGCTCCGGCGCCCTGGAGGGCGCGGCCCGCGACGAGGAGCTCCTGGTTGCCGGCGATGCCGCAGAGCACGGAGGCCACGGCGAAGACCGAGAGGCCGGTGACGAAGGTGCGGCGGCGGCCGAAGACGTCGGAGACGCGGCCGCCGAAGAGCAGCAGGCTGCCGAGCATCAGGACGTACGCGCTGATGGTCCACTGCAGGGCGGTCGGGTCGGCGGGGAGCTGGGCCCCGATCGAGGGCAGTGCCACGTTCACGACCGTCGAGTCCAGCATGACCATCAGCTGGGCGACGCCGACCACCACGAGGGTGGTCCAGGGGGCCTTGCCGGGGGCCTGGGCGGGCGCTTCTTCCGCGTCCTGCCCGGCTGTCTGGGGTGCCAGCGTCTGCTCGGTCACCACGTCTCCTTCGTCTGGGTGTTGCTCTGGGTGTTGCTCTGGGTGTTGCTCTGGGTGTTGCTCTGGATGGAACTTCGAGTGGCGGAGTAGACGATGCATGCGCATGCATCGAGCTTGGTTCCGCACAGTACATTCATGCGCCTGCATCGACAAGTGGGGTTCGCGAACCTACGATGAGGGGGTGACAGAAACAGCTCTGACCGATCGATGGGTGTCCGTGGCCCGCGCCTGCGCGCAGATCAATCAGGCCGCCGAACGCGTCCTGGCCGAGCAGTACGGCCTGTGCGCCAGCGCCTTCGAGATCATGGACGTGATGGTGCGCGCGGACGGCTGGATCCGCGCCGGCGAACTCAGCTCCCGCGTCTCCAGAAGCCAGCCACAGGTATCACGCCTGCTGGCCCAGATGATCAATGCCGGATATGTCGAACGAAGGCCCGCCTCCAACGACCGGAGGGGATTCGACGCGCAACTCACACCGGCCGGCCGGGAACTCTTCTCTCAGTCCTCCTCCACCATGGAAACGGTCCTGCGCGAAATGACGGAAAGCAGCGAGGACGTTCGCAACGTTATAGGCCTTTCCGCTGCTCACCAGTCGGACTAGCCGAAGTAGCAAAAGCATGTGCTGATGCCATCGATCCCCCTGGTAGCGTCCCGGCTCAGCCACGGATGCCGACCGGAGGGGGCGGCCACCGACGGCAGTTGGATACGGGGGAAAACATGCTCCACCAGACGAGGCCGCCGACCATTTCCGGCAGCCACCCGGCCCACCGGCCGCGCGTGGCGGCCCAGCCCGGCGCACGCAGCGCGGTACTGACACGTGCCAGGTCCGGCCCGCCCGGAGCGGTCCGCCCGCCCGGCGCGGGCGACCCGAAGGTCTCCTTCCGGCTCCTCGGGCCGCTGGAGATCGTCACCGCCGCCGGACCGCTCCCGCTGCGCGGCATGAACCAGCGCGCCGTCCTCGCCTTCCTGCTGCTCCACGCCAACCAGGTGGTGGCCACCAGCGACCTCATGCAGGTCCTCTGGCCCGGCGGGGACGCCCCGCCCACGGCCCGCAAGGTGCTGCAGAACACCGTCTCGGCCCTGCGCGGAGTACTGGCCCGCGGCGGCATACCCGCCCACGTCGCCTCCCTGGTCGGCCAGGCCCCGGGCTACGTGCTCCGGATGGCGCCGGAGGCCCTGGACCTGGCCCGGTTCCGGATCCTCGCCGACCAGGGCCGCAGCGCACTGGCCGCCGGACAGCCCGAGAGCGCCTCCCGCTCCCTCAAGGCCGCACTGGGCCTGTGGCGGGGCCGGGCCGGACAGGAACTCGCCGAATCCGGCGTGGACTGGCCCGAATTGGCGACGGTAGACGGCGCCCGGGCCGCGGCCCTCGAAGACTTCTGCGACGCCGAACTGCGCAACGGACGCCACCACGAGGTGATCCGCTCCCTGGAAGCCGCGACGGCCGCCGAGCCCTCCCGGGAGCGCTCGTGCCACCTGCTCATGCTCGCCCTCTACCGCGCGGGCCGCCAGGCCGAGGCCCTGCGGGCGTACGAACGGCTCCAGCAGCAGCTGAGCCGGGACTTCGGCGTCCAGCCCGGCCGCGAAGTACGGGACCTGCACCAGGCGATCATCAACCAGGACCCCGCCCTGCTCCCGTCCGCGGGCACCGACGGCCACGACCTGGACTTCAGCTCACGACCCGACCCCGAACTCGACCTGCTCTTCGCCCTGCTGGCCTTCGTCCAGCGCCAGCAGCGCCCGCACGTCGTGACGCTCACCGGCGCCCCCGGCGCGGGCAGCGTCGCCGGAGGCCACGGCCGGCTCGTCTCCGAGCTCACGAGCCGGCTCCATCAGGACGGCCAGGTCACCGTCTGGCAGGTCCGCACCGGCCCGGACGGCGCCGCGCTCGGCGACGACCTGCGCGCCGCCCTGCGCCGTGCCACCCCGCACCACCCGCTGGTGGTGGTCGCCGAGAACCTGCACCACGTACGGGGTGCGGTCCCGGACTGCGTCGGCGAGGTGATCCGCGAGGCGGGGCGCACCCCGCTGCTCGTGGTGCTGACCGCCCGCGCCGCACCCGAGAGCCTCTGGCCGGGCTGGAACGCCGCCGTGCCCTGGTCGACCACCGTGATGGTCTGACCCGCGCTCCGGCCCGCTCGCCGACGCCCCGGGCCCCGACATGACGGCGGCCCCGTCCCCCCTGAGGGGGCGGGGCCGGCCAGCCGTTGCGGGCGGGGTGGGGATCAGGCCTCGACGACGCCGGACGCCGCGATCTCGATCTTGCCGCGCGTGGCGCCCGAGGGGGTGCCGAGCTTCTCGATCTGGTCGACGAGCTCCTGGCCCGAGACGACCTCGCCGAAGACGACGTGCTTGCCGTCGAGCCACGGGGTGAGGACGGTGGTGATGAAGAACTGCGAGCCGTTGGTGTTCTTGCCGGCGTTCGCCATCGACAGCAGGTACTTGCGGTCGTGCTTCAGGGTGAAGTTCTCGTCGGCGAACTTCTCGCCGTAGATGCTCTTGCCGCCCGTGCCGTTGTGGTTGGTGAAGTCACCGCCCTGCAGCATGAACTGCGGGATGACGCGGTGGAAGCCGGAGCCGGCGTAGCCGAAGCCGTTCTGGCCGGTGCACAGCTGGCGGAAGTTCTCGGCGGTCTTCGGGACGACCTCGTCGAAGAGGTTGAAGACGATGCGACCGGCGTCCGCGCCGTCGATCTTGATGTCGAAGAATACGTTGCTCATGGGGTCCATCCTGTCACTCCTCGTGCGGTGCGCGACCCCTAGGGGGCCACGACCGGGCCCCCGGACGGCTCAGCCCCAGCTCAGGCGGCGGCCGAACCGGGTCATCCGCCCGTACGGGTCCCCGTGCCCTTGGCGGCGTCCAGGGCGTAGACGCAGCGGTCCTTGCTGCACGCGTAGACCACGCCCGCCTCGGCCACCGGGGCGCCGGTGATCTCCCCGCCGGTGGCCAGTTTCCAGCGGAGCTGGCCGCCCGCCGCATCGAGGGTGTACAGGCAGTGGTCGGCCGATCCGAAGTGGACGCGGCCGTCCGCGACCGCCGGGGAACCGGTGATCTCGCCGCCCGCCGCGAACCGCCACTTCGGGGTGCCGGTGACCGCGTCGAGCGTGTACACGGCGCTGCCCGCGGCCAGGTGGACGTTGCCGGCGGCGACGAGGACCGGGTCGGCGGACTGCCGGGGCTCGGTGGCGATGCGCCACCGGTCCTTGCCGGTGGCCGCGTCCAGGGCGTAGACGGTGCCCAGGTAGTCCGCGAGGTAGACCCCGCCGCCCGTGACGGCCGCGCCCGGGGCGAAGGCCGGGGGCGCGAGGAACACGGCGGGGGCCTCGAAGTGCCAGCGGACCCGGCCCGAGGCCCGGTCGATGGAGATCACCCGGGTTCCGGCGGCGACGTAGACGTTGCCGTCGGGGGCGGGCGTGACCCGTACGGGCACGTTCCCGCAGGAGCCGGCGTCGCCGACCGGATACGACCAGGACTCGCGGCCGGAGCGGGCGTCCAGGGCGCGCAGCCGGGCGTCCTGCCACACGTAGACCGTGCCGTCGTGCAGGACGGGGGCCGCCTCGGCGGTCTCGAACTCGCTCTGCGCGCCGGACAGCTCCCACAGCTTGTGCCCGCTGGACGACTCCCAGGCCTGTACGCCGCCTCCGCGCGTGGCGGTGACGACGGTGCCCCGGTCGGCGCGCAGGGCGTACACCCAGGCATCGGCGGACAGCCGCCACCGCTCGGAGCCGTCGCCGGCGTCGAGGGCGTAGAGGGAGGGGCCGTCGGAGGCGTGGATGCGCCCGTCGGAGACGGCCATGGACCAGGCGACGTCCCGGGTCTTGAACTGGCGGCGGCCGCTGGCCACGTCCAGGGCGTGCACCTCGAAGGAGGTGACGTAGAGCAGGTCGCCGGCGACGGTCGGGGTGCCCCAGACCTCGTTCGACATCCGGAACCGCCAGGGCCGCCAGCGGCCGCTGTCGGGGGCCGGGCCGGGGTTCGGTACGAGGACCGAGGGCGCGGGGCCCGCCACCGGGGTACCGGCGGGCGGGCGGATCCAGCCGGTCGCCGAGTCCGCGGCGGCGGCGTGGGCGGCCGGAGCCGAGGCGGAGGCCTGCGGCCCGGGGCCGATCGGCACCGGGGAACCGCCGAGCCGCACGGGCTCGCCCGAGGGTGCCATCGGCGGGTGCTCGGGCCGCTGCGGGACGGCCTGGCCGGTCCGCGGGTCGGTCCAGGGGTCGGCTCCGCCGCGCGGGCTGCGGTGCGTGGGCTGACCCGACGCGGGACCGACGCTCTGGATGGGCGCCGAGACTCCGGCCCGGGGAATCCCCGGCTTCGGCACCGCGGCCGCAGCGGCCGCGGCAGCGGCGTTGCGGTGGCCGGCCCGCCGGGCCTCGATCATCGCGACGGCCCGCTCGGGCAACCACGCCGAAGCGGTACCGCTCTCGTCGCCGCCCTCGAAGAGGTGCGGGGCGAGCTGCGCCTGCAGGTCGGCCGGGGTCGGCCGCTGCGTGGCGTCCATCTGCATGCAGGAGTCGATCAGCGGGCGGAGCTCGTCGGGGAGCCCCTCCAGGTTCGGGCCCTCGCGCAGCAGCATGAAGACCGTCTCCACCGGGTTCGCCCCGTGGTACGGCGGGTGCCCGGTGGCGGCGAAGACCAGCGTGGAGCCGAGCGAGAACACGTCGCTGGCGCCCTTGACGCTGCGCGAGTCCTTCGCCTGCTCCGGCGACATGTACGCGGGCGTGCCGACGGCGACGTTCGTCATGGTCAGGCGGGTGTTGGAGACCCCGCTGGCGATGCCGAAGTCGATCACGCGTGGGCCGTCCTCGACGACGAGCACGTTGGAGGGCTTCAGGTCGCGGTGGACCAGGCCCGCCCCGTGGATCGACTGGAGCGCCTCGGCGATGCCCGCGGCGAGCCACCGTACGGCCTGCGCGGGCATGGGCCCGCACTCGTGGACGATCTCCTCCAGGGAGGGCGCCGGTACGTAGGCGGTCGCCAGCCACGGCACGGCCGCGCGCGGATCGGCGTCGACGACGGCCGCGGTGTAGAAGCCGGAGACGGCGCGGGCCGCCTCCACCTCACGGGTGAAGCGGACGCGGAACAGCTGGTCCTCGGCGAGCTCGGTGCGCACCGTCTTGATCGCCACCCGGCGTCCGGACGCCGACCGGGCGAGATAGACCAGCCCCATGCCGCCGGCGCCGAGCCGTCCCAGCACCTCGAAGGGGCCGATCCGTCTCGGGTCGTGCTGCGTCAGCTGCTCCACCACTCGCCTCCACACCCATCCCCGTACGGGGCCCCTCGCGGTCCCCGCTCTTCCAGCCATCGCCGGTGGCGTCGCCGTCATCGCCGTCACGTCACCGGATGCGCGCGAGCCGCCGCGGGTCCCTGCCCCGTGCAGCGTCTCACTCCGGGGGTCGGCCCGGGTCGCGCACCCCCGATTCTGTCAGGCCCGCGCCCGGTCCGGCCCCGGCACGGCGGGTGGTCGCGCACGGGGTGCGGGCAAAGCCGTACAACCCCGCGGAGAGTTCGTGGGTCCACCCACTCGTTCAGTCAGTCGACAACCGGGGGAAACATGCATCGCCGTCTGACTTCGGCCATCGTCATCGCCGCGGCGGCGTTCGGCGGGCTGGCCGCGCCGGGGACGGCGCACGCCGCCGACGCACGCTGCCTGTGGGGCATGAGCGCTACTTCGACGGGGGCTCTCGTGGTCCAGGCCTCGGGGTCCGCCCCCAAGCCCGTCGTCCACGTGCGGGACAAGGTGTCCGTGGACAGCCTCAGGACCACGGTGTCGGCGGACGTCACCGTCTTCGACCCGCGGACCCAGACGCGCTCCCCGCTCAAGAACACCAAGGTCAGCTTCTCCGGCGAGGGCATCTCACAGGAGGTCTCCACGGACGGGCAGGGCCGGCTGGACGCCCCGGTCTCCTTCCGCGGGACGGAGAAGTCGACCTACCTGCAGTTCAGCATCCAAGCCACCCCGGAGAGGGACGACGCGGGCGGGGGGACGGTGGTCCCCACCGTCCGCCGGAAGGCGGAGATCGTCCTCGACCCCGCCTCCGAGAAGATCAGGGCCGTCTACGGATCGACCGCCACGCTCACCGGCCGGGCCTCGGTGATCGCCGCCGACGGCACGCGCAGGCCGGTACCCCAGGGCACGCCGCTCAACGGCGACCTGGACGGCGTCCCCGGGACGGGGGCGGACGGCCGCTTCGAGCGGAAGATCCGGGTCGCTCCCAGGGACGACTACCCCTGGGCGGACACCACGTGGGCGAACAACAGCAGCTATCCGTGGCTGACCATGGCGTCGGACCGGACGGACATCGACCTCGTCCAAGCCACCTCCTTCACGAAGTACACGGCCACGATCGACGCGGCACGGCGCGTGACGTTCACCGGGACCCTCACCCGGAAGCCCGGCGCCGGTTACGCCGACGTGGAGGTGCAGTACTCGACCGACGGCAAGACGGACTGGAAGACGCGCAAGACGTTCAGGACGGACTCCGGCTGGGAGGAGTTCAAGCAGACCCTGCCGGGCGAGACGGACGGCTACTGGCGCCTCCACTACCCCGGCACGGCGAACATCCAGGCCGCCATCACCCAGCCCGTCCGCCTGACCCGCACGGCGACGAACTTCTCCTACGTCAACGCCGCGCCGGAGCCGGTCCGCAAGGGCCAGACCTTCACCATCAGGGGCACCCTCCAGCACGGCACCCCCGCGAAGGCCTACGGCGGCCAGACGGTGCAGTTCTACTTCCGGCCCGCAGGCAGCCAGGACTTCCTCCCCCAGGGCCAGGCCAGGACCGCCGCGGACGGCACCTTCACCCACTCCTTCGAGGCCGACCGCACCGGAACCTGGGTCGCCCGCTACCGCGACGCCGACGGCAAGCACTTCAACGCCGAAAGCCGCCAGGACGACCTCGCCGTGAACCCGTAACCCGTAACCCGCAGTTCGTACGGAGATGTGTACAACCCCCCGGGCTTGCCATGGGTCTAGCCCCCGTTCATCTGATCGAGATCCGGGGGGATCCATGCGTCACCGCTTGACCTCAGCCATCGTCATCGCCGCCGCAGCGCTCGGGGGGCTGGCCGTGCCGGGGGCGGCACATGCCGCCGACGACGGCTGCTACCAGGGGATGTACACCACCCGCGAGGGCGCCCTCGTGATCAAAAACGTCTACACCCGGCCCGATGTCATCGTCCACCTGCGGGACAAGAAGACGGGGCTGCGCGTCGCGGCCGTCGAAAAGTTCAAGAGCCTGCCCTGGGAAGAGTCGGGCGACATGTACGCGACGGACGTGATCTCGGACCCCGTCAAACTGCCCGAGCTCGGGATCTACACCCTCGAAGTCGACACGGCCGCCGGCACCTCCGTCTGCGGGGACTTCGACTACCGGCTGCGCTCGGAAATGACCAAGCCCACCGCGGGCAAGGTGTCCCTCGACAACCTGAAGACCACCGTGTCCGCGGACCTCACCACATTCGACCCGCGGACCCAGACGAGCTCCCCGCTCAAGAACACCAAGGTCGCCATCGCCGGTGAGGGCTTCTCCCCCACGGCGACCACGGACGCCCAGGGCCACCTGTCGGTCCCGCACACCTTCCTGGGCACGGAGAGGGCGACCGACATACGCATCGATCTGACGGCGACACCGCAGATGGACTCCGAGACCAGCCAGTTCAGGGTGGGCACGATCCGGCAGAAGGGCGAGATCGTCCTCGACCCCGAATCCCAGAGCTTCAAGGCCACGTACGGACAGCTCCGGACGCTCACGGGCCGGGCCACCCGGATCGCCGCCGACGGCACGCGCAAGCCCGTCCCCGAGGGCACGCGCCTGTGGGCCGACCTGACCGGTGTGCCCCGGACGAAGGCGGACGGCAGGTTCGAGCGGCAGGTACGGGTCGCAGGCCCCGGCGTGTACACCGCGTGGGACACGGGGCGCAGGGCCACGCCGTGGCTGGAGGCCACGGAGAACTGGTCCAAGGTCGAGCTCGTCTCCGTCACCCTCTTCAGGGAGTTCAAGGCCACCATCGACTCCGCGCGCCGGGTGACCCTCACCGGGGACCTGCTCCTCAAGCCCGCGGTCGAGAACAAGGCGGTCAACGTCGAGGTGCAGTACTCGGCCGACGGCAAGACGAACTGGACGACGCGCAAGACCTTCGCCACGAAGTTCGGCGCCGGCGCGGTCAAGCAGACGCTGCCCGGCGAGGCCGACGGCTACTGGCGGCTACGGTACGCCGGCGAGTCCTTGATCCAGGGCTCCGTCACCCCGCCCGTCCGGCTGACCCGGACCGCGACGGCCTTCTCGTACTTCAACGCGGCCCCGGAGCCGGTCCGCAAGGGCCAGGCCTTCACCATCAAGGGCACCCTCCAGCACCAGAACCCGGCGAAGGCCTACGGCGGCCAGACGGTCCTGTTCTACTTCCGGCCCGCCGGAAGCCAGGACTTCCTCTACCAGGCCCAGACCAAGACCGCCGCGGACGGCACCTTCCTCCGCAAGTTCACCGCCGACCGCACCGGAACCTGGATCGCCCGCTACCGCGACGCAGACGGCAAGCACTTCAACGCCGAAAGCCGCCAGGACGACCTCGTCGTCAACCCGTAACCCGTACCCGTACCCGTAACCCGTGAGGACGCCCCCGCAGGCAGGGCCGACCGGCCCAACCTGCGGGAAAGGGCGTACAACCCATCGGGGGTGTCGCGGGTCCAACAACCGTTCAGCTCGTCAAAGTCCGGGGGAATCCGTGCGTCACCGTTTGACCTCAGCCGTCGTCGTCGCCACAGCGCTGCTCGCGGGGCTGGCCGTGCCGGGGTCGGTGCACGCCGCATCCGATGCATCCCTCGCAACGAACGCCGCCGGTGCGGCCGGCGCCTCCGGTGCGGCCAACGCCTGCCCGCCGGACATGTCCGCCACCCAGGACGGGTCCCTCACCGTCTTCAGCGCGCAGGACGGGACGGGCGTGCCCGAGGGGCTCGTCGTCCACCTGCGGGACAAGAAGACGGGTCTGCGCGTCGCCCGTGTCGACACCTTCCGCAAGGTGACCGACCCCGAGAGCGTCCTCCCCGACTTCCAGCTGGTCTCGGAGCCGCTCAAGCTGGCCGCCCTCGGCGTCTACGCGCTCGAGGTCGGCTCCGAGACCGAGCCCGTCTCCTGCGGGGACTTCGACTACCGGCTGCGTGCGGTGGTCTCCAAGGTCGACGCGGCGGACGGGGTGTCCCTCGACAACCTCAGGACCACCGTGTCGGCGGACGTCACCACCCTCGACCCGCGGACGGGGGCGAGCGCCCCGCTCAAGAACGCCAAGGTCCGTCTCACCGCCGACCGCACCGCGCAGGACGCGACGACGGACGCGCAGGGCCACCTGTCGTCCCCGTTCACCTTCCGGGGCACGGAGAACCACACCGACGTGCGCGTCGACGTCCTGGACACCCCGGACATCAGGCCCGGGGGGCGCAGCGAAACCGCGCGCGCGGTCCGCCAGAAGGCCGAGATCGTCCTCGACCCCGAGTCCCGGAAGATCAAGGCCCGCTACGGATCGACGGCCAAGATCACGGGTCAGGCCGTCAGGATCGCCGCGGACGGCACGCGCAAGCCCGTCCCCCAGGGCACGCCGATGCTCGCGGACCTCACCGGCGAGCCCAGGACGACGGCGGACGGCCGGTTCGAGCGGCAGCTGCTGATGTCCCGCGGCGGCCCGGTGAAGACCACGTGGGCGGGCGGCAGGTCCCCGTGGCTGCACTACGTGATCGCCAACACGGAGGCGGACGTCGTCGAGGTCAGCTACTTCAGGGACTTCAAGGCCACGGTCGACGCCGCCGGAGTGAAGTTCACCGGGCGCCTCGCCCACAAGCCGCTCAGCCAGACCCCCACCCTCATCGAGGTGCAGCGCTCGGAGGACGGCAAGGCGGACTGGACGACGCGCAAGGTGTTCACCGTGGACTTCGCCACCGCCCGGTTCGACGAGACGCTCCCGGGCGAGGGGGACGGCCACTGGCGGCTCCGGTACGCCGCCGCACCGAGCATGCAGGGCTCCGTCACCGAGCCGGTCCGGCTGACCCGCACGGCGACGGCCTTCACCTACTTCAACGCGGCGCCGGAGCCGGTCCGCAAGGGCCAGACCTTCACCATCAAGGGCGTCCTCCAGCACGAGACGCCGGCCAAGCCGTACGGCGGCCAGACGGTGCAGTACTACCTCCAGCCCGTCGGCAGCCAGGACTACGTCTTCAAGGGCGAGGCCAAGACGGAGGCGGACGGCACCTTCGTCCAGAAGTTCACCGGCGAGGAGTCCGGCGCCTGGATCGTCCGCTACGTCGACTCCGACGGCAAGCACCTCAACGCCGAGAGCCGCCGCGACGACCTCGTCGTGAACCCGTGAACCCTTCGATCCACCAGTCCCAGGGGGACCCTGTGAAGCACCTGCGCCACACCACCGCACTCACGGTCATCGCCGCCGCCGTCGGCGGCATGCTCCTGGCTCCGGGCACGGCGCACGCCGCCGACCAGGACTTCCACATCACGATCAACACGGAGGGCGTACGGATCCACGTGGTCCGCGCCCAGGACATGAGCCCCGTGGTCCACCTGCGGGCGAAGGGCTCCGAGACCCGCGTCCTGACCATCAAGGACTTCTCATACGAGGCGAGCGATTCGTCGTCGACGGAGGGGTCCTTCACCTCCACCTCCGGCCCGGTGAAGCTCGAGAAGCTCGGGGTCTACTCCGTCGACCTCGAGTACCGGGGCACCGAGGGCGAGCCGCTCGTGCGCAAGGACGCGGCCACCCTCAACTACACGCCCGAGCCCGTCTTCGACGAGGTCACCACGTCCAAGGCGGTCTCCCTGGACAGCCTGGGCACCACCGTCGAAATGGTCCTCAGGGGCCTCGACCCGCGCGACGGGAAGCTGACCCCGCTGGGCGGCGCAAAGGTTTCGATCAGCGCGGGAGGCAAGTCCACCACCGTCTCCACCGACAGCGCGGGCCGCCTGAAGGCACCTGTCGCCTTCACCGGCACCGAGCCCAGCGCGCGGATCCACATGGAGCACACGAACGCCAGCGGCCTCACCGGCAGGTCCGACACCGACGCCCCGATCGACAGGCAGCCGGTGCGGATCGACCTGGACGCCGCTTCCCGCAAGGTGTCCGCGCCGTACGGCAACGCCGTCCGCATCAACGGTTCGCTGAAGCGGGTCGCGGCGGACGGCACGCTCAAGCCCGTGGCCACGGCCATGAAGCTGACCCGTACGGCGAGCAAGCCGGTGCTGTTCAACAGCAGCCCCGAGGGCCGCTTCTCCGTCAGCGCCAAGGCTCCGGCCGACACCACCTTCAAGGTCTCCACCGGCATTCAGAGCTGGCTCGACCAGAAGGCTTTCGCCCCCGTAGAGGTGGACATCACCTCGGGTGTGAGCTACTACGGCCAGTCCGGCGAGTACCTCGGCAGCGGAAATATCCCGGTCGTCTACTTCAACTTGACGCCGAGCACCCGGGAGGATCCGGGCACGACGCCCCCGGCCCGCGGACCCTTCGAGATCCAGTTCTCCAAGACCGGCTCCACCTGGACCACCCGCAAGACCTTCACGGCCGAGTTCGGCAAGGGATTCAATCAGACGATTGCCGGAGAGAACGGCTACTGGCGCGTCCGGTACGTGGGGAAGGATCTGGGGCAGAGCACGTCGGCGCCCGTCCACGTGGCGCGGACCAAGACGGAGATCCCCGAGTTCAACGCCCACCCCGAGCCGGTCAAGAGCGGTGGGCAGCTGACCGTGGTCGGCAAGGTGCGGGAACTCGGCACCACCTCGACGCCGGCCCACGGCAACGTGGACTTCTACTTCCGCGCGACGGGCACCACCACGTGGGTCCGTGTGGGCTACACGGGCGCCGCGGACGACGGCACCTTCACCCGCAAATTCACCGTTCGGCGCAGTGGTGACTGGAAGGCGGTGTTCTCGGGAGACCTCTACAACACCCGCTACCTCCCCTCGGAGAGCCGCGTGGACACGGTCGAGGTCACCGGCTGACCCGGCGGACGGCGGGACTGTGCGGGCACCTCCTAGGGGGTGCCCGTCCTCGTCCTCGGCTCCGAGAGCAGACCGAAGACTGCGCCCTGGTTGTCCGCGACCACCGCGATGCGCCCGTACGGGGTGTCGAAGGGGTCGGCGGTGACCCGGCCGCCGAGGCGCTGCACCATCGCCACGGACTGGTCGCAGTCCGGGACGGCGAAGTACGCGAGGAAGTGCGCGGGCATGATCTCCGGGAAGGCGTCGGTGATCAGGCTGCGCCCCAGGACGGCGGTCTCCGAGCCGGGCGCCTTGCCGGGCGGGGACCAGACCCGGTACTCGATGCCCGACTCGTCGTCGTTCTGGTCCTCGGGGACGTAGCCGAAGACCTTGGCGTAGAAGACGTCCACGGCGTCGCGGGCCCGGGTGTACACCTCGGACCAGCAGTACGTGTAGGGCTCGTTCTGGGCGTCGAAGCCGTGGTGGGTGCCGGGCTGCCACAGGCCGAAGACGGCCCCGCCGGGGTCGGCGGCCATCGCGGCGGTTCCGTACGGGCCGACCGGCATCGGGTCCATCACCATCTGGCCGCCGGCGGCCCGGATGCGCTGCGCGCAGGCGTACGCGTCGGTGGTGTAGAGGTAGATCCCCCAGACGGTCGGCATCCGGCCGTCGGGCTTGGGGGCGAGGGCGGCGACGTTGCGGCCGCGGCTGTAGGCCTGGGTGTAGTGGCCGTACTCCGGTCCCGCACCCTCGGAGAAGGTCCACCCGAAGAGCTCACCGTAGAAGCGCTTGCCCGCTTCCACGTCCGGCAGGGAGGCGTCGACCCAGCAGGGTGAGCCTTCTGCGAATGCGGCCATGAGCCCGGTTCCTTCCGTTGTGCGGGGGTGTGCGAGGGTGTGCACCCTCCGCGCACGTTCCGCCTCGCTCGCCCAGCCATGTCCTCCGGATCATGATGTGCCCGAAAACTTGTCCACAGCCTGTTGATAAGACTATTCGGGGGATAGGCTCCGAAGCCGGACGGCGCGCCCGGGGGGCGCACCCGGCCGGAATCGGTCCCGATGACGAGCCGGGACGGGTGTACGCCCAGGCCAGGCGTCCCGTCACCCCATTTGCAGGCGGCCGAATCGCGCGCCGATCACCCCTCGGTAAGCTGACGGCATGACAGGACAAGTACGCACCGTCGACGGCCGCGTTGCCGGCCGGCGCGGTCAGGCGACGAGGCAGAAGCTGCTCGACTGCCTCAGCGAGATGCTCAGCTCCTCGCCGTACCGCGACGTCAAAGTGATCGACGTCGCCCGCAAGGCCGGTACCTCCCCCGCGACCTTCTACCAGTACTTCCCGGACGTCGAAGGCGCCGTCCTGGAGATCGCGGAGCGCATGGCCAACGAGGGCGCACAGCTGACCTCGCTGGTCGAGGGGCGCGCGTGGGTCGGCAAGGCGGGCTGGGCTGCGGCCGAGGAACTCGTCGACGGATTCCTGGAGTTCTGGCGGCGCAACGACGCCATCCTGCGGGTCGTCGACCTCGGTGCGGCCGAGGGCGACAAGCGGTTCTACAAGATCCGCATGAAGATCCTCAACTCCGTCACCAACTCCCTCACGGAGTCGATGAAGGAGCTCCAGGCCAAGGGCAAGGTCGACAAGGACGTGAGCCCGGCGGCGATGGCCGGTTCGCTGGTCGCCATGCTCGCGGCGGTCGCCTCGCACCAGAAGGGGTTCCAGACCTGGGGCGTGAAGCAGGCGGAACTGAAGCCGAATCTGGCCCTCCTGGTCCACCTGGGCATCACGGGCAAGAAGCCGACGAAGTAAGCGGCGGACCCGCACCGGGTCCGCCGCCACCCTTACGGGACTTCCGCCGCGATCAGCGACGCTCCAGGCGGAACAACCGGATCTCGCGCTCGATGCGCGCCTGGTACGTCGCGTACGGCGGCCAGAACTTCAGCACCGCCTGCCACGCCGCCGCGCGTTCCTCACCCGCCAGCAGGCGGGCGCGTACGGCGATGTCCTGACCCTTCCAACTCACGTCCGCGTCAGGGTTCTTGAGCAGGTTCCCGGTCCACGCCGGGTGTCCGGGGCGGCCGAAGTTCGAGCCGATCAGCAGCCAGCTCACCCCGTCCTGCTCCGGCATGCACGCGAGCGGGGTGGTGCGCGGTTCGCCGGTCTTGGCTCCCTTGGCGGTGAGGATCACGCCGGGGAGCATCTGGGCGCTGAGGATGACCTTGCCGCGGGTCAGCTTGTGCACCGCCTTGTCCATGGCGGGGATGAAGTGCGGTGCGATCTTGGCGAACAGCATGGTCGAGGAGACCTTCTGCATCAGCTTGACTCCGGGCGCCATCAGACGGCCACCTTCTCGTTCCGTGGGGCGGGGGCATGGGCTGGTGCGGGTGCGGACACGGATCCGGGTCCGGGTACGGATCCGGGGGCCGCGGGGGTGAACAGCCCGGCGGCTTCCGCGGCATGGGCGCGCAGCCGGTGGACGGGACCGAAGAGCAGTTCGTCGGCGGCCGCCCGCTTGAAGTAGAGGTGCGCGTCGTGCTCCCAGGTGAAGCCGATGCCGCCGTGCAGCTGGATGGCCTCGCCGGAGGTGATCCGCAGCGCCTCCAGGGCCTGGGCCAGGGCGAGTCCGCCCTGCTCCGGGTCCCAGGCGGCGTAGTAGGCGGCGGAGCGGGCCGCCTGGACCTGTACGTAGAGGTCGGCGAGGCGGTGCTTGACCGCCTGGAACGAGCCGATGGCCCGGCCGAACTGCTCGCGCTGCTGTACGTACTCCACGGTGCGGGCGAGCGCCTGCCCGGCCGCGCCGACCGCCTCGGCGGCCAGGACGGCCGCGGCTCCGCGTCCGGTGGCGGCGAGGGCTCCGCCCACGTCCGCGTCGTCAGCCCCCAGCAACTCCGCTTCGACGTCGCGGAGTTGGATGCGGCCCTGCGGGCGGGTCTCGTCGAGGGTGGTCTGCCGCGTCCGCACCAGGCCGGGCGCGTCCTCCCGTACGAGGAACAGCAGCGTGCGACTGCGGGCGAACCCTCCCGTGTGCGCGGCGACCAGCAGCAGCGAGGCGCTGTGCCCGTCGAGCACCTGGGCGACCTCCCCGTACAGCCGCCAGCCGCCGTCCACGGCGCGGGCCTGCACCCCGCCGGCCCGGCCACCGCCGGCCCATTCGCCCGGGGCGTTGTCCCCGGTCAGCGCGAGGGCGGTGGCCAGGGCGGGGCCGGGCACGGCGAGCGCGGCCGTGAGCCCGCCCGCCGCGAGCGGCGGGAGCAGGGTGGAGCGCTGCTCGGCGGTCCCCAGCGCGGTGATCAGCGGCACGCCGAGCACGGCGGTGGCCAGCAGCGGCGAGGGCAGCAGCACCCGCCCGGTCTCTTCGCAGGCCAGGACCAGGTCGGCGGCGGTGCAGCCGACGCCCCCGTACTCCTCGGCCACGGCGATGCCCGGCAGCCCGAGCTGCCGGGCCAGCTGCTGCCACAGCTCGCGGTCGTGTCCGGCGGCGGTGCGGACGGCGGCCTTGACCTCGTCCGGGCCGCAGCGTTTGCCCAGGATCTCGCGCAGGGTACGGCGCATCTCGTCCTGCTCCGCGGTGAAGGCGGCATCCATCGTCGGGCTCCTCCCCGTATCTGACGGGCCGTCATGTTAGGGCGGGCAGCGCCAGAAGCACAGGGGGCGGACCTCCCGAAGCGGACGGAGGAGGACAGGGAGGGTCGGAGAGGGGCGAGGGAGGGCACCTCTAGCATCTGACGGTACGTCAGTTGTACCGTCAGCTCCATGCCTGTCACACCTGGACCTCTCTCCGTCTCCGCCACCGCCACCGCCGGCCCCCAGGCCCGGCCCCGCCGGGTCGCCGTCGTCGGCGTCGCCCTCTCGGACTGCGGCCGGGTGGACGGCCCCACCCCGTACGCCCTGCACGCGCAGGCCGCCCGCCGGGCCCTGGCCGACTCCGGCCTGGACCGGTCGGTGATCGACGGCTTCGCCTCGGCCGGCCTCGGCATCCTGGCGCCCGTGGAGGTCGCCGAGTACCTGGGCCTGCGCCCCACCTGGGTCGACTCCACCTCGGTCGGCGGCTCCACCTGGGAGGTCATGGCCGCCCACGCCGCCGACGCCATCGCGGCCGGCCACGCCAACGCCGTCCTCCTCGTCTACGGATCCACCGCGCGCGCCGACATCAAGGCCCGCCGCCGGACCTCGAACCTCTCCTTCGGGGCGCGCGGACCCCTGCAGTTCGAGGTCCCCTACGGGCACACACTGGTCTCCAAGTACGCGATGGCCGCGCGCCGCCACATGCACGAGTACGGCACGACGCTGGAGCAGCTCGCCGAGGTGGCGGTGCAGGCACGGGCGAACGCCGCCACCAACCCGGACGCGATGTTCCGCGACCCGATCACGGTCGACGACGTCCTGTCCTCCGGCATGATCGCGGACCCCTTCACGAAGCTGAACTGCTGCATCCGCTCGGACGGCGGCTGCGCGGTCCTGCTGGCCGCGGAGGACTACGTACCGGACACCGCCAAGGAGCCCGTCTGGATCCTCGGCTCCGGCACCGCCGTCTCGCACACCACGATGTCGGAATGGGAGGACTTCACCGTCTCCCCCGCGGCGGTCTCGGGCCGCCAGGCCTTCGCCCGCGCGGGACTCACCCCGGCGGACGTGGACCTGGCCGAAATCTACGACGCCTTCACCTATATGACGCTGGTCACCCTGGAGGACCTCGGCTTCTGCGCCAAGGGCGAGGGCGGCGCCTTCGTGGAGAAGGGCCGCCTCCTGCGGGACGGCGAATTCCCGGTCAATACGGACGGCGGCGGACTCTCCGCCTGCCATCCCGGCATGCGCGGCCTGTTCCTGTTGGTCGAGGCGGTGCGCCAACTGCGCGGCGAGGCAGGAGCGGGCCAGGTGCGCAAACCCGGCGGAACCCTCCCACAAGTGGCCGTCGCCTCGGGCACGGGCGGCTGGTTCTGCTCCTCGGGCACGATCGTTCTGGGACGGGACTGACTCCTTGTCGGCCTGGCTGCGTAAGCTCCCGGAGGGGCCGGCACCTCGGTGCCCACGGCCCCTTCGGGGAATCTCCAGCCATCACGGGAACTGACACTTGATATCGAACCTGCTGCGGCGCTCGCGCGCCGCTCTCGCCATCACCGTCGCCACCGGCGCCCTCATCGCGGTCGCCTCGCCCGCCCAGGCAGTCACCGGACCGCCGACCCTCGCCAAGTCCGCCTTCCTCATGGACGGCACCACGGGCGCCACGCTCGCCAACAAGGCGGGCGACACCAAGCTCGAGGGCGCCAGCACCACGAAGATCATGACGGCCCTCGTCGTCCTCACCTCGCCGGGCATCGACCTCAACAAGAAGGTCACCGTCCAGCAGGAGTACCTGGACTACGTGGTCCGCGAGGGCGCGAGCACGGCCCGCCTGAAGGCCGGCGCCACCCCCACGGTCCGCCAGCTCCTCTACGGGATGATGCTGCCCTCGGGCTGCGACGCCGCCTACGCCCTCGCCGACACCTTCGGCTCGGGCGCGTCCCGGCAGGACCGCATCAACGACTTCATCGCGAAGATGAACGCCAAGGCGAAGACCCTCGGCATGACCAACACGTACTACGACGCCTTCGACGGCATCTCGCAGCACGGCAACAACAAGATCACCGCGCGCGACCTGGCGAAGCTCACCCGCGCCGCGATGAAGGGCACGACCTTCAAGTCGATCGTCAAGACCTACTCGTACAGCACCGGCGGGACCTCCACCAGCACCACGTGGACGAACACCAACCTGCTGATCACGCCCGGCCACGCCTACCAGACCCAGGGCGCCATCGGCGTCAAGACGGGCAGCGGCTCGGTCGCCGGCCAGTGCCTCGTCTTCTCCGTGACCCGCAACGGCAAGACCATCATCGGTGTCCTGCTGAACTCCACGGACCGCTACCCGGACGCCATCGCGCTCACCAACTGGGCCCTCGGCGCACCCGCCGGCGCCCCGGCGCTCCAGCGCAGCACCACCAGCGAGCCCATCCCGGACGTCCTCGACTGATGCAGTGACGTCTGACGTCCTGACGCACTGACGCACTCCTGGCGCATCAGGACATCCACGGGGGCGTCCCGCCCGACCGGACAGGTCGGGCGGGGCGCCCCCGTTCGCGTACGTCTAGTACTGCCAGCGGGGCTGCGTGCCGTCCATCCGGCAGTAGATCATCCGCCGGTTCGCGGCGTGGGTGGAGCGTCCGAGGTCGGCCTTGCGGCAGAACTGGCCGGCGTTGTAGCAGTTCCCGGCGTTGGAGACGATCTCGCAGACCCCGCTCGGGGGCTCCTGCGGCGCCTTGGTGGCGACCGGGGGCTTGGCCGTACTCCGGCTGGGAGTCGGGGCCGGCTTCGGGTCCGCGGGTGTCGGCGTCCGGGTCTGCGGCGGAGCCTTCGTCGGCGTCGGCGTGGGAGTCGGCGCCGCGGAGGTGGGCGGGGGCGGGGGCGGGGCCGCCGGTGCGGAGGTGGTGGCCTCGGCCGTCGCCGCCACGGGACCGGGCGGGGCGGTGACGGCCCCACCACCCCCCGGCGCGGGCCCGCAGGCCACCGCGACACCGGCAACGACCAAGGCCACCAGGGCTCTTCGTATGCCGCCGACTCTGACGCCGCCGCTGTTATCCATTCCTACGTCTCCCCACGCTCACGACTCACGTAAAGCACGTAAAACCCGCACATCGTAGTGGCGGCCAAGGCGCGTGGTGTTCGATTGGGGAATGACGAGCGACTTGAGCGATGTGAGCGACTTCCACACCACCCTGCACTCCCTGCGCGTCTGGGACGGCCCTCTGCCCTCCTTCGACACGGCCACCGCACCGGCCGAGCCGCTCGAGCTGTTCCGGGAGTGGTTCACGCACGCCGCCAAGGCGGGGCAGCCCGAGCCGCACACGATGAGCCTGGCGACGGTGGACGCGGACGGGCGCCCGGACGTACGCACGGTCATGCTGCACGACGCCGACGAGCGCGGCCTGCACTTCGCCTCGCACTCCACCAGCACGAAGGGCCGTCAACTGGCCGGGCAGCCGGCGGCGGCGCTGGGCTTCTACTGGCCGACGGTGGCCCGCCAGATCCGCGTCCGGGGCCGGGTCACCGCGTGCGATGCGGTGGAGAGCCGCGCCGACCTGGCGGCCCGCACGCGCGGAGCGCTGGCGGCGGCGCTGACGGGGCGCCAGAGCGAGGTGCTGGCCTCCCGGGAGGAGCTGGCCGCCGCCGCGGCGGTGTCCTGGGAACGGGCCGGCGCGGAGCCGGACGCCCCGGCGCCCACGTGGACCCGGTACGTCCTGTCCCCCACGGAGATCGAGTTCTTCCAGGGCGACGCGGCCCGCCTCCACACCCGCCTGCACTACACCCGCACCCCCACCACCCCGTGGACCCACCACCTCCTGTGGCCCTGACCCCCCATCCAGCCGTCCGGCATTCGAGGCGACCGGGGCCATTTCAGCCGTCCGGCGTTTGAGGACCGGGGTCTGGGGCGGAGCCCCAGGGGGGTCCGGGCACAGCCCGGTACCCCCCTCCCCCTCAGCCCGTCCGGCGCTTGAGGACCGGGTCAGGGCAGAGCCCTGGGAACGGTGGAAGGGCGGGTAGGGGACTCCGCCCCGCAGGGCCGGGCCACCCGCAGCCGGTCAGGCCCCGCGCGGAGCGAACACCGCCACCCAGATGCCCTCCGCCGCCTCCCGGAAGGTCACCTCCAGCTCCATACCGACCCGCAGCCCCGCCCCCGGCTCCGACCCCGGCTCCGCCCCCTCCCCACCCACGACCTCGGTCATCATCCGCGGCCCCTCCGCGAGATCCACCACCGCAGCCACATAAGGCACCCGCGCCCCGAAGGGCGGCAGGTCGTTCCGGTGGATCACCGACCAGGTGTACAGCGTGGCCCGCCCGCTCGCCGTTTCCCACGCGACCCGGTCCTCCCCCGCCCAGCAGGCCGGGCAGAACTCCCGCGGGTAGTGGTGCGCCTTGCCGCACTCCCCGCAGCGCCGCAGCAACAGCCGCCCCTCCGCGGCCGCGTCCCAGTAGGGCCGCGTGAAGTCGTCGATCTCCGGCAGGTCGAACCGCGCAGCCGTACCGGCTCCAGTACTCACGACACCACTCCTCCGGGGCGGAACCCATCTGACATACCCATCTGACGTACCGTCAGTTCACCGGATCCCACCCCCATCCCACAAGTCCCCACTCCCCGTAATCGATCCGCAACCGATTCCCTCCTCGTCCGAGACCCACCGCCGCCGTACGGCGATACGCTCACACCTCATGCCCGGAGTCCCCGCAGCACCCGACCTGTCCACCCAGCCCCGCCCGGTCTACGTGATCGGCGCCGGCCCCGGCGGCCTCGCCGTCGCCGCCGCGCTGCGCGGCCGCGGGATCCGCGCGGTGGTCGTGGAGAAGTCGGACTCGGTCGGCACGTCCTGGCGGCGGCACTACGACCGCCTCCACCTGCACACCACGCGCCACCTCTCCGCCCTCCCGGGCCTGGCCATGCCGCGCCGCTTCGGACGCTGGGTGGCGCGCGAGAACGTGGTGCGCTACCTGGAGAAGTACGCCGAGTTCCACGAGCTGGAGATCGCCACCGGCATCGAGGTGACCCGCATCGAGCCCGCCACGGACTCCCACCCCGGCGGCGCCGACGGCCCGGACTCCCCCGACGGCCCCACCACCCCCGGCTGGACCCTGCACGCCACCGGCGGCCGCGTCATGGCGGCCCGGGCCGTCGTGGTCGCGACGGGGTTCAACCACACCCCCTTCGTCCCCGACTGGCCCGGCCGGGACACCTTCCCGGGCCCCCTCGCCCACGCCGCCGAGTACCGCAATCCCGCCCCCTACGCCGGCCGGGACGTCCTGGTCGTCGGCGTCGGCAACACGGGCGCCGAGATAGCCGTCGACCTCGCCGAAGGCGGCGCCGCCCGGGTCCGGCTCGCGGTGCGCACCGCCCCGCACATCCTGCGCCGCTCCACCGCCGGCTGGCCCGCCCAGCGGACCGGGATCCTGGTCCGGCGCCTCCCGGTCCGGCTCGTCGACCGGCTCGGCGCGCTCGTCGGCAAGGTCTCGGTCCCGGACCTGTCCGCGTACGGACTCCCGCGCCCCACCACCGGCCTGTACAGCAGGGTCAAGCAGGGGGCGATCCCGATCCAGGACGTCGGCCTGATCGACGCGGTCCGCACGGGCCGGGTGGAGCCCGTGGCCGCCGTGGCCTCCTTCGACGGGGCCGAGGTGGTCCTCGCGGACGGCTCGCGGATCACCCCGGACGCCGTGATCGCGGCCACCGGCTACCGCCGCGCCCTGGAGGGCCTGGTCGGCGGGCTCGACGTACTGGACGAGCGCGGCCGCCCCCGTACGCACGGCGCCAAGACCCCGCCCGACGCCCCGGGCCTCTACTTCACCGGTTTCACCAACCCCATCAGCGGCAACCTCCGCGAACTGGCCCTGGACGCGGAGAAGATCGCCAAGGGCATCGCCCGCACGGTCGGCGCGTAACCGGCCTCCCGCCGGTCCCCCACGACACCGGGCCCGTTGTCAGTGGTCCGGTGCACCATCGGCATGTCGGACCTCGACGGAAAATGAGGGATCACCGTGTCGATCACGAACCAGCAAGTGGCAGCCCGCGCCTTCCTGAAGCCGCTCTACAGGGACGCCTATTACCCCGATCACGTGCTCGACAAGGGCCGCGACATCCTCCTCCGCCTCTGCGCGCGCATCGAGGCCGAGCGGCCCGCGGACCTGGCCGGGCTGTACGCGCTGACGGGGGCGGCGACCGAGGAGTTCAACCTGCTGGAGGCGGAGTTCGAGGCCGCGGGGAGCGAGATCGAGACCGTGGCGCGCGAGGAGATAGCCGAGGACTTCGCGTTCGTGGCCTCCGCGTACGGATTCCCGGACGCGGACGTCGAGCAGCTCATCTCCCCCCGGGAGTGGTGAGCGTCCGGGGAGCGGCGCGGCCCCCGGTCCGGGCGGGCGACCGCCCCCGCGCGGCCGTCCCGGCCCTCTGACCTCGGCCGAATACTGGTCTGGACCGGACCCCCGCGATCTGAGACCGTTCCCTGAACGGCCCCGCACCACGCCCCGCACACCACCCCGGGAGCCGGTCGGGGCGCGCCCGTAGACCGTCCCGCGGGCGTTCCACACATCACCTCCACCAGCTTTCCTGTGCATCCCTGTTCCTGACGGCACGTCAGTTCAGTAATCTGACTACGCGTCAGTTATTGAGATTCGTCGAGGTTCATCGAGCAGGAGCGGGCGGAACGATGCTTGGATCTACTCACGGCACCCTCACCACCGACTTCCGCGCACGTGTCGAGGCCTGCGGGGAGACCCCCAGGACGGCCGTCCACTCCACAGCGGCTCCGTCCGCCGAGGACGCGGTCGCGCTGGACGTCAGCGGTCGGCCCCTGCACGCCGACGCTCCCGACCTGGACCGGTTCTTCCGGCCCGAGTCCGTGGCGGTCATCGGCGCCTCGGACGCCGAGGGCAGACCGAACACCGGCATCACCCGCCAGCTCATCGCCTGGGCGGAACGCGTCGGTGCCCGGCTGCACCCCGTGCACCCGACCCGCACCACGGTCTTCGGGCTGCCCTGCCACGCCTCCGTGGCCGACCTCCCCGAGCAGGTGGACCTAGCCGTCCTCCTCGTGGCAGATCCGCTCCCGGTCGTGGAGCAACTGGCAGAAGCCAAGGTGAAGTTCGCCGTTGCCTTCGCCTCGGGCTTCGCCGAGACCGGCGACGAGGGCGCCGCCGCGCAGGCCCGCCTGGGCGCCGCCGTACGGCGCTCGGGCCTGCGCCTCCTCGGCCCTAACACGAACCTCAACGCCTTCGAGAAGTTCCGCGAGGACCTCGACGGCCCGGCCATCGCCCTCATCACCCAGTCCGGCCACCAGGGCCGGCCGGTCTACACCCTCCAGGAGCTGGGCATCCGCCTCTCCCACTGGGCGCCCACCGGCAACGAGGCCGACCTCGAAACCTCCGACTTCATCTCCTACTTCGCCGAGCAGCCCGAGGTCGGGGCCATCGCCTGCTACGTGGAGGGCCTCAAGGACGGCCGGCAGTTCCTCCTCGCCGCCGACCGGGCAGCCCGCAACGGCGTCCCCGTCGTCGCCGTCAAGGTCGGCCGCACCGAGACCGGCGCCCGCATGGCCGCCTCGCACACCGGGAAGCTGACCGGCGCGGACACCGTCGTGGACGCCGCCATGCGGCAGTTCGGCGTCATCCGCGTCGACGGCCTGGACGAACTCCAGGACACAGCGGCCCTCCTCGCCCGAGCCCGCAAGCCCCTCGCCGACGGGGTGGTCGTGTACTCCATCTCCGGTGGCACCGGCGCCCACTTCTCCGACCTGGCGACCGAGGCGGGCCTGAACCTCCCCACCCTCTCCCAGGCCAAGCAGGACGAACTGCACCAGTGGATCCCCCCCTACCTGGGCGTCTCCAACCCCGTGGACAACGGCGGCCACCCGGTCGGCGACTGGCGCGGCCGCAAGATCATCGACGCGATCCTCGCGGACCCCTCGGTAGGCGTCCTGATCTGTCCGATCACGGGCCCCTTCCCCCCGATGAGCGACAAGCTCGCACAGGACCTGGTGGACGCGGCCGAGCAGACCGACAAGCTGGTCTGCGTGATCTGGGGCTCCCCGGTCGGCACGGAGGAGGCCTACCGCACCACGCTCCTCGGCTCCTCCCGGGTCGCCACCTTCCGCACCTTCGGCAACTGCATCACCGCCGTCCGCGCCTACCTCGGCCACCACCGCTTCACCGCCGCCTACCGCTCCCCCTTCGAGGACGCCCCGCGCACCACCTCGCCCTCCTTCCGCAAGGCCCAGGCCCTCATGCGTCCGGGCCAGCAGCTCAGCGAGCACGCGGCGAAGCAGCTCCTGCGCGCCTACGGGATACGGGTGCCCCGGGAGCAGCTGGTGACCAGCGCGGCCGCGGCCGTACGGGCGGCCGGGCTGGTCGGCTACCCCGTGGTCATGAAGGCCTCGGGGCCGCAGCTCGCGCACAAGACCGAGCTGGGGCTGGTGAAGATCGGCCTCACCTCGGCGAGCCAGATCCGCGACGCCTACCGCGAACTGACGGACATCGCCCGCTACGAGAACGTCCCGCTGGACGGGATCCTGGTGTGCCAGATGGTGGAGCGCGGCGTCGAGATGGTCGTCGGGGTCACCCAGGACGAGCTCTTCGGCCCCACCGTGACCGTCGGTCTGGGCGGGGTCCTGGTGGAGGTCCTGCACGACGTGGCGGTCCGCGTACCCCCCTTCGGGGAGGACCAGGCCCGAGCCATGCTCGGGGAACTCCGTGGGCACGCGCTGCTGGAGGGCGTACGTGGAGCACCCCCCGCCGACGTCGACGCACTGGTGGAGGTCATCCTCCGGGTCCAGCGGATGGCGATGGAGCTGGGCGACGAGCTGTCGGAGCTGGACATCAACCCGCTGATGGTCCTCCCCCGAGGCCAGGGCGCGGTCGCCCTGGACGCCCTGGCCATCTGCCGCTGACCCCGGCGGGGGCCCTGCGGGGCAAAGTCCCCGCCCCGCCCTTCCACCGTTCCCAGGGCCGGCCCTGCCCCGGTCCTCAAACGCCGGACGGGCTGGAGGGGTCCCGGGCTGCGCCCGGACCCCTGGGGCTCCGCCCCGGACCCCGGTCCTCAAACGCCGGACGGCTGAATAGACCCCGGGCCGCCTCGAACGCCAGTGAGGCCGAGATTGCCCCCGGCGGGGCTGGGGACGCGGCGCGGGTCGGGGACGGGGACGGGGTGGGGTGTCGGCCGGGACGTAAAGCGTGATTTGTGGCGCGAGAACACGCCGCGCCCTGTCGGAGCAGAGCGGGGGGCGCCTAAATCATGCAGTCCAGGCCGACACCCCACCCCGGCCCCGGCCCCGACCCACCACCCGCAGCACCCAGACCCCACCACAACCCAGCCCCGCCGGCGATTGAGGCGCAACGGCGCCGCACCCAGCCACGAACAGGAGTTCACCCATGACCGGCACCCCCGAGGACGAAGTCCTCCACCGTTTCGAGAGCGGCGTCTGCTGGATCACCCTCAACCGGCCGGAGGCCATGAACGCGGTCACCTGGGACCAGCGCGAGCGCGTCATCGGGCTGCTCGCCGAGGCCTCCGCCGATCCCGACGTGCGGGCCGTCGTCATCACCGCCACCGGCAAGGGCTTCTGCGCGGGCGCCGACCTGCGCGGGTCTGCGGCCGCCCCGGCGGAGCGGGTCGTCGGCGACGTGGCCCGCATGATCCGGCTCGGCGCGCAGCGGCTGATCACGGCCGTGCTCGACTGCGAGAAGCCGGTCATCGCCGCCGTGAACGGCACCGCGGCCGGCATCGGCGCCCACCTCGCGCTCGCCTGCGACCTGGTCATCGCCGCCGAACCGGCCCGTTTCATCGAGGTGTTCGTCCGCCGCGGCCTGGTCCCCGACGGCGGTGGCGCGTACCTCCTCCCCCGCCTCGTCGGACCGCAGAAGGCGAAGGAGCTGATGTTCTTCGGGGACGCCGTCCCGGCGGCCGAGGCCGAGCGGCTCGGGCTGGTGAACAAGGTGGTTCCCGCCGAGGCGCTGGAGGAGACCGCCCGGGAGTGGGCGGAGCGCCTCGCGCAGGGCCCCACCCGCGCCCTGGCCCTGACGAAGCAGCTGGTCAACGCCTCCCTGGACGGTGACCGGGCGACGGCGCTCGCCGCCGAGGCCACCGCCCAGGAGCTGAACATGACCACGGCCGACGCGAACGAGGGGGTCGCCAGCTTCGTGGAGCGCCGCACCCCGAAGTACCTCGGCCGGTAGCCGCGCAGCCGGGTAGCCGCACCTACATCCGCGGGTCCGGCGTGAGCAGCGCGAACACCGCTCCCGTCGGGTCCGCCGTCCACGCCATCCGCCCGACCTCCGGGACGTCGGCGGCGGGCATCAGCACCGAGCCCCCGCCGCCCCGGATCGCGGCCACGGTCGCGTCCACGTCGGCGACGTTGAAGTACGGCACCCAGCGCGGGACGTCATCGCCCGCGCCGTCGCCCTGGGGTGCGACGCCGCCGAAGGAGCCGTCCTCCTGGTCCCCGTCGGCGATGCTCAGGACCCGGTAGGTCATCCCGGGGGCTTCCATCTCGGCGGAGCGCCACCCGAAGAGGCCGGCGTAGAACTCGACGGCCGCGACCGGGTCGGGTACGTGCAGTTCCGCCCAGATCAGGGTGTTCACCTCGGAGGCCCGTCCCAGCCCGGCGGTCTTCCCCGGCTGCCAGCACGCGAACTCCGCGCCCTGCGGATCGGTGAACTGCGCCAGCCAGCCCTCCCCCATCACGTCCCCGGGCTCCATGCGCACCACTCCGCCGCCGGCCCTGACGGCCGCCGCCGTCTCCTGGATGTCGGGGGTGTCGAAGTGCAGCATCCACGCCGGGGTGGCGCCCTCCTCGGTGAGCGGCCCGAGGGCGGCGACGGTCTTGCCGTCGACCTGGAAGAAGCCGTAGCCCCCCGCCTCCGGGCCGAGGGAGACGTACTCCCACCCGAAGACGCCGGTGTAGAACGAGACGGCCCCGTCGGTGTCGGGGCTCCCGAGGTCGAGCCAGTTGGGCGATCCCTTGCGGAATTCGGTGCCGAGCATGGGGGTCCTCCTGTGCGTGCGCTGCTGTGGGCGGTCGGGGTCCTGCCTCCGGTCCCCGACCCCGCCACGATGCCGAGCCCGTACGGGGCCCGCGCCCCAGGGAGCCCCGCACGTCGGTGGAATCACCCGTACGGCCGTCCCCGCCCCCGCCCGTGTCCGTATCTGTGGGATGTATGGCCCGACGGTCATGGCGCGAGGAGGTGCGGGCCCCGAAGACTGGTGGGGACCCGCACGGAGCCCACGAAGGGACGAGCAGACATGACGACGAGCGACGCACTCACCCACACGGTCCCGATCCCGGTACCGGACTCGCGGCTGGCGAAGGAGGCGACCGAGCTCGTCCGGGACGGCGTGAGCGAGCTGCTCTACGACCACTCCCGCCGCGTGTACTTCTTCGGCAGCCTCCAGGGCCGGCGCCTGGGCATCGAGGCGGATCCCGAACTGCTCTACGTGGCTGCGATGTTCCACGACCTCGGCCTCACCGAGCCCTTCCGGGCCAGCGGCCGCCGCTTCGAGGTGGACGGCGCCGACGAGGCCCGCCGGTTCCTGCGGACCCACGGGGTCCCCGAGGACGCGGTGCGCCGGGTGTGGACGGCGATCGCCCTGCACACCACCCCGGGCATCCCGGAGCACATGGAACCCGAGGTGGCGCTGGTGACGGCGGGCGTGGAGTACGACGTGCTCGGCATCGGCTACCACGACCTCGCCGAGGCGGACCGCGCGGCGGTCGTCGCCCTGCACCCGCGCCCGCGGTTCAAGGAGCGCATCCTGCGCGCCTTCGCCGACGGCGTGGCGCCCAAGCCCGGCACCACCTTCGGCAACATCAAGGCCGACGTGCTCGCGCACCACGTGCCCGGTTTCGAGCGCGGGGACTTCGTCCGCGTGGTCCTGGACTCCCCGTGGGACGAGTAGCCGCGCGGCCCGCCCCGCACAGCATCGTCGTCGTCGCCTTCGACGGCGTGCAGCTGCTCGATGTCACGGGGCCTGCCGAGGTGTTCAGCACCGCCAATGTCCACGGCGCCCGCTACGAGGTCCGGATCGTCTCCCCGGACGGGGCCGACGTCCGCACCTCCTCGGGCGTGCGCATCGGCGCGGACGGCGGCCCGGACGGCCTGCCGGCCCGGCCCGGGACGCTCGTCGTCCCCGGCCGCAGCGACTGGCGGCGGGCCGTCTCCGATCCGGCCCTGACGGGCCTGGTCGCCGAGCTCGTGCGCCGCTCGCGCCGGGTCACCTCGGTGTGCGCCGGGGCCTTCGTACTGGCGGAGACCGGGGTGCTCGACGGGCGGCGGGCGGTCACGCACTGGCGGCTGGCGGCGCAGCTCGCGGCCGCGTACCCGCGGGTGCGGGTGGAGGCGGATCCGGTGTTCGTCCGGGACGGGCACGTCGTCACCTCCGCCGGGGTGACCTCGGGCATCGACCTCGCGTTGTCGCTGGTCGAGGAGGACCACGGGGCCGCGATCGCCCGGGAGGTCGCGCGGGAGCTGGTCGTCTTCATGGCCCGCCCCGGCGGGCAGTCCCAGTACAGCGCCCGCCTGACCCCGCGGGAGGCGAAGCACCCGGTGCTGCGCGCGGTCATGGACTCCATCGGGGCCGATCCCCGGCTCTCGCTCGACGAGGCCTCCCGGGACGCCGGGGTCAGCGGCCGCCACCTCGCCCGGCTGTTCCGCGCGGAGACCGGGATGACGCCGGGGCAGTACCTGGAATCCGTCCGCCTCGAAGCCGCCCAGGGCCTCCTGGAGGCCGGCGACGACCCGGTGGACGCGGTGGCCGCGCAGTCGGGCTTCGGCTCCGCCGAGACGATGCGGCGCGTGTTCCAGCAGAGTCTGGGCGTCGCCCCGACCGCCTACCGCGCCCGCTTCCGCAGCACGCGCACGTCCCCGTCGTCCGGGTCTCCGATCAGCACGAACAGCTCCGGCTCCGCCGTGGTGCCCGCCAGCTCCCACACCAGCGAGGCGCCCCGCCCGCACTCCGGAACGGCGAGGACCACGCCCGCCCGGTAGGAGTCGTCGGCCGGCCGGTCCTTCCACGTGCCGGGTCCCGAGCAGCGGTCGACCACGTCGAACCCGTCGTCGACGGGAAGCTTCTCCGCCATCGCCCCGCCCTGACCGTCGAGTTCGAGCCGGACGCCGTCGCCGGTCCACTCGCCGACGTAGTCGGCGCGGCCCAGCACCGGCGGCGTGTACCCGGGTCCGCTAGCGAGTCCGCCGAACCCGGCGACGAAGGCGACGAGGATCGCGAGGCCTGCCGGTGCCAGTGTCCACCGCCGTACCGGGCCCTTCGCCCAGCACCGCATCCGGGCGATCACCGCCACGCCCGTGGGGAGCACCCCGGCGGCGGCGGTCCAGCCCCAGGTCGCGGCGTACGGGCTGTCGAACAGCAGGGCCAGGGGTGCGGCGTACACGGCTGCGAGCAGGACCACTGCCGGCAGGGCCCACCAGGGGGCGGGGATACGGGTGCGCACGCCCATGGCGTTCGAGAGACCCATCGCGGGAGTGGTGAACAGGGCGCTGTGCAGCCAGCCCGCGCCGTACATGAGCAGCGGCTGGAGGGTGACCATGAAGGCGAGGCCGAAGAGGATGCCGATGCCGCCTCCGTAACCGCGGCCGTAGGGGTCCTGCGTGAAGGAGCTGAGCTGCCACCACACCGCCGCGGTCTGGAACTGCCCTGCCGCGACGAGCTCCGCGCCCGGCGCGATGCCGCTCCAGTCGCGGCCCTTCGGCTGCGCCACGACCACGCCGTTCCACGTGCCAGTCCCCATGGAGATCCCCCCGGATCGTTAATTGAACACGTTCAATCCACGGTGGACCCTACACCCCCCTTCCCATCTGACGAACCGTCAGCTTCAATCGAGATGTGATGGGACACGCAGGGATGGCGGCCACCGTCGTCCGATACCTCAGATCAGTCGGCTCCCTCCCCTCCGCCGCCGCGGAGCCCGGGGCCGAGCCCGTCGAAGCACTGCCCCGCCCCGATCTGCGGGCCGTCGGCGAGGACGAGCGCGCGCCCGTCAGCCCCGCCGAGTTCCGCGCCGTACTGGGGAACTTCGCCAGCGGGGTCACGATCATCACGTCCCCGCCCGGCGAGGGCGAGGACGGCCCGGCAGGCTTCGCCTGCCAGTCCTTCGCCTCGCTCTCCCTCGACCCGCCGCTGGTCACCTTCATGGTGGCCCGTACGTCGACCACCTGGCCGCGCATCGCCCGCACCGGGGTGTTCTGCGTGAACATCCTCGGCGCCGAACAGGGCGATCTGTGCCGGGCCTTCGCCGTCAGCGGCGCCGACAAGTTCGCCGGCGTCGCCCACACCCCGGCCCCCGCCACGGGCTCCCCGCAGCTCGACGCGGTGCCCGCCTGGATCGACTGCCGGATCCACGCCGTGCACACCGGCGGGGACCACCTCATCGTCGTGGGCAAGGTCGAGGCCATGGGCGCGGCCGGCGAGGGCGACCCCCTCCTCTTCCACAAGGGCCGCTTCGGCCGCTTCACCGACTGACGCTCAGCGCCTCGTCTCGTACCTGGTCAGGATCACGCCGCAGGGGAGCGTCCGCGTCTCCACCAGGTTCAGGTTCACCCAGCTGTCCAGCGCCGTGAAGAACGGCGTGCCGCCGCCCACCAGGACCGGCGCGGTGGCCAGCAGGTACTCGTCGACCAGCCCGGCCCGCACGGCCGCCCCGGCCAGCGTCGCGCCGCCGATGTGCATCGGGCCGCCGTCCTCCGCCTTGAGCCGGGTGATCTCGGCGACCGCGTCGCCGGTGACCAGGCGGGTGTTCCAGTCGACCTCGTCGACCGTCGAGGAGAACACCACCTTCGACAGGTCCCGCCACCGGCGTGCGTACTCGATCTCCGCCGGGGTCGCCCCGGGCTGCTGGTCGCCGGTCGGCCAGTAGGAGCTCATCGTCTGCCACAGCTTGCGCCCGTACAGCTCCAGGTCGATCGCCTGCAACTGGTCGGACCAGAACTGGAACAGCTCGTCGCTCGGCACGCTCCAGCCGATGTCGTCGCCGGGCGCGGCGATGTAGCCGTCCAGGGACAGGTTCATGCCGTAGATCAGTTTCCGCATGGCGCCAGCCTTCCGCGAGTCGGTCCCGGGCGTACGGACCGGCACGCCGCCACACCCTCGCTATCCTGCGGATCTCGAACAGGCGGGGGGCCATGGGAAACACGTACGAGTCGGGGCGCAGCCGGTGGACCGGTGTCACCGGCTGGCTGACGGTGGGCTGCACGCTCGCCACGATCCTCTGCGCACTGCTCTCCGTCTCCTCCTACCCGCCGCTGACGGCCGAGCTGTGCCTCGCCGGCGCCTCCGCCGTCTTCGCCTGCTGCTGGGTCGCGGCCTCGTGCCGGGCGGGCCGGATCGGTCCGCTGGACAAGCCGCGGCCGCTGCCCGGCGGCCGCCCCTCGGACCGGGTCCTGAGCTGGCTGTTCGCCTTCGGGGTGCCGTTCGCGGTGGCCGCCGCCTGGATGGTGGGCGTCACCGGTTCCAGCGCGGAGGGCATGGAGCGCGAGCGCCTGGAGCGGATCGGCTACGAGCGGCGCGACGTGGAGATCGTCCGGCCGGTCGGCGATCCGGTGTACAGCCCGCCCGGGGAGGACACCGCGGGGTTCTGGACCACCGACCTCCTCGTGCGCGTCCCCTTCACCACCGGCCCCCGCGAGCTGGTCCTGGAGGAGTACACCACCAGCCGACGGCCCGCGGAGGGGATGCTCGTGGACGCCTACTACGCCCCCGGCCACCCCGAGGAGGGCGCCGCGGAGCACTGGGCCTTCGATTTCGGCCAGCTCTTCGGCCCCTTCATGGTGGTGGTCCTCGTCTTCGTCCTGCCGTTCCTCATCGGAGCGGGCGCCTGGATCAAGTCGGAGCTGTTCGACTTCCAGGTGCAGAGCCTGCGCCGGTTCCGCCCCCTCCTGCACCTGCCGGTCCTCGGCATCCTGCTGTGCGGGCTGGCCCTGCTGCTGCCCGTCGCCCTGGAGTTCGAGGTCGGCGGCTTCCACCGGCTGCCCGCCTTCCTGGGCAGCCTGACCCCGCTGCTGGCGCTGGCCTGGGTGGTCCGGGAGAACTGACCCGGCACCCGCCCGCGCGCAGCAGCGGCCACGCTCGGCAGGTTCAGAAGGTGAGGACCCCGCGGGCCACCCGCCCGTGGTGGGCGTCGTCCACGGCCTTGGCGAAGTCCTCGACCGGGTAGACCTCGGTGACCAGTTCGTCCAGCAGCAGCTTGCCCTGCCGGTAGAGCTCCGCGTACAGCGCGATGTCCCGCTGCGGGCGCGAGGACCCGTACCGGCAGCCCATGATCGTCTTGTCCAGGTACATGGACGAGACCTGGAAGGCCGCCTCCTCCTTGAAGCCGGGCACGCCGAGCAGCACCGCCTGCCCGTGCCGGTCCAGCAGGTCGATCGCCTGCCGGATCAGCTTGACGTTGCCCACGCACTCGAAGGCGTGGTCCGCGCCCGTGGGCAGGATCTCCTTCACTGCCGCCGAGGAGTCCGCCACCGCCGAGGCGTCGATGAAGTGCGTGGCGCCGAACTGCCGGGCCACCGCCTCCTTCGCCGGGTTCGCGTCGATCGCCACGATCGTCGTGGCGCCCGCGATCCGGGCGCCCTGGAGCACGTTGAGGCCGATGCCGCCGGTGCCGATGACGACCACGCTCTCGCCGCGGTCCACCTTGGCCCGGTTCAGCACGGCGCCCACGCCCGTCAGGACCCCGCAGCCGATGAGCGCGGCCGAGGTCAGCGGGATGTCCTTGGGGATCTTCACGGCCTGCACGGCCTTGACGATCGTCCGCTCCGCGAAGGCCGAGTTGGACGCGAACTGGAAGAGCGGCTTGCCGCCCCGCGAGAACGGCTGCCCCGGCATCCCGATCGCCTTGCGGCACATGGTCGGCCGGCCGCGGTCGCAGTCGGCGCAGGCCCCGCAGTTGGCGAGCGTGGACAGCGAGACGTGGTCGCCGGGCACCACGTGCGTGACCCCGGAACCGACCGCCTCCACCACGCCCGCGCCCTCGTGCCCCAGCACCACCGGCGGCGGGAACGGGATCGTCCCGTCGATCACCGACAGATCGCTGTGGCACAGACCGGCCGCCGCTATCGCGACCAGCACCTCCCCCGGCCCCGGGTCCCGGATCTCCAGATCGTCGACCACCTGGGCCTGCTTGCCGTCGAATACGACGCCTCTCACCTGGACTCCTTAGGCAGGCCGAGCACGCGCTCGGCGATGATGTTGCGCTGGATCTCGTCCGAGCCGCCGTAGATGGTGTCGGCGCGGGTGAACAGGAACAGCCGCTGCTCCTCGTCGAGTCCGAGTTCGTACGGGGTCCCCGGCGACCAGTGCCCCGGCCCGGCCGTGGCCACCGCTCCCCGGACCTCCACCGCCAGCTCCCCGAGCCGCCGGTGCCAGCCGCCCCACAGCAGCTTGGCCACGCTGGGCGCACCCGGGTCGCCGCCCGCGCCGCCGAGCGTCCGCAGGGCGTTCCACCGCATCGTGCGCAGCTCGGCCCACTGCCGTACGAGGCGTTCGCGCAGGACCGGGTCGCCCGCGCCGGCGTCCACGTACGCCCTGACCACGCGCTCCAGTTCGGCCGCGAAGCCGATCTGCTGGACGAGCGTGGAGACCCCTCGCTCCAGCGCGAGCAGTCCCATGGCCACGGACCAGCCGTTGCCCTCCCCGCCGACCACCTCGTCGGCGACGGCCCCGTCGAAGAACACCTCGTTGAACTCGGAGGTCCCCGACATCTGCCGGATCGGCCGCACGTCGACCCGGCCCGGCTGGTCCATGCGGACCAGGAGGAAGGACAGCCCGCGGTGCCGCCGGGACCCGGCTTCGGTGCGCGCCAGGACGAAGCACCAGTCGGCGTCCTGGGCGAGCGAGGTCCAGATCTTCTGCCCGGTGACGCGGAACAGGCCGTCGCCCGGGTCCCGTACGGCCGTCGTACGGATTCCCGCGAGGTCGGAGCCGGCGCCCGGTTCGGAGTACCCCTGGCACCACAGCTCCTCGCCGCGGGCGATGCCGGGGAGGAAGCGGGCCCGCTGCTCCGGGGAGCCGTAGGCGATCAGGGTCGGCGCGAGGAGGTTCTCGCCGATGTGGCCGACCCGGGCCGGGGCGCGCGCAGCCGCGTACTCCTCGGCCCACACGACCTGCCCGGTGAGGGAGAGCCGCCGGTTGCCGTAGGCATCGCCGTCACCGGTCTCCCAGCCCTGACCGATCCAGCCGTCGCGCCCCAGCTCCCGCTCCCAGGACCGGCGGATCTCGACGCCCTCGTGCTCACTGCCCGGCCCGCCGAGGCCGACGGCCTCCTCGTACGGTCCCGTGAGGTGCTCCGCCAGCCACTCCCGGGCCTGGCTGCGCAGCTCCTCGTCCTCCTCGCCGAAGGCGAAGTCCATGGTCAGTGCCCCCTCGGGTCCTGTCCGGCCGCTGCGGCCGGTCTGTAGCGCCGTGGCACGCGTGCGCGCCCGTCCACCCTGAACGCCCGCCCTGGGCCTACGCGTTGGGGCGGTCCTTGGCGGCCGCCGCCTTGGCCATGGCTTCGATCTGGGCGAGCATGGGCATCGGGTCGGTGCCGACGGTCCCGGGCAGGAAGTCGGCGATCTTCTCGGGGGTCCAGGAGCCCTCGGCGTAGCCGGCGCGCAGTTCGCGGGGCTGGGCCCAGACGGCGATCTTCGGGCCGGCGATCGTGTAGACCTGCCCGGTGATCTTCTCTCCGCCGACGGCCACGGCCTTGTCGGAGAGCAAGTAGGTCACGAGCGCCGCCACGTCCTCGGGCTCGCCGATCTCCTTGAGCTCCATCGGCACGTTGGCCGACATCCGGGTGCGCGCGACGGGCGCCACGGCGTTGGCGGTGACCCCGTACTTGGCCAGGCCCAGCGCGGCGGAGCGGACGAGCGAGATGATCCCGCCCTTGGCCGCGCTGTAGTTGGCCTGCGCCACGGAGCCCTGGTGGTTTCCGCTGGTGAAGCCGATCAGCGTGCCGGTGCCCTGGCGGCGCATGACGGCGGAGGCCGCGCGGAAGACGGTGAACGTGCCCTTGAGGTGGGTGGCGACCACCGGGTCCCACTCCTCCTCGGACATGTTGAACAGCATCCGCTCGCGCAGGATGCCGGCGACGCACACGACTCCGTCGATGCGTCCGTACCGGGCGAGCGCGGTGTCGACGATGCGCTGGCCGCCCGCCATCGTCGAGATGTCGTCGGCGACGGCGACGGCCTCCCCACCGGCGGCGACGATCTCCTTCACCACCGCTTCGGCGATCTCGCTGGTGGGCTCGTTGCCCTCCATCCCCACGCCGTAGTCGTTGACGACGACCCTGGCACCCTCGGCGGCCGCGGCGAGTGCCACGGCCCGTCCGATGCCCCGGCCGGCGCCTGTGACGGCGACGACTTTGCCTGCCAAGAAGTTCCCCACGTCCGGCCCCTTCCCGCGTTTTCTGACGGTCCGTTAGATTCTATGGGCAGTCGGATGCGCCAGCACAAGCCCCAGTTCGCCACCGCAGTTCATTTCGCTTCGAGGAGCTGATGAGATCCATGGCCATGCCCGCCGAGTTCCACGACATCGCCAAGCGCGTCAACAACTGGGGCCGGTGGGGCGCCGAGGACGAGATCGGCACCCTCAACCTCATCACCGACGAGGTGGTCCGCGCGGCGGCGGCCGAGATCCGCACCGGGCGCCGCATCCCCCTGGCCCTGCCCCTCAAGGAGGACGGGGTGCAGTCCGGCATGATCCCCGGCCGGATCAACCCGCTGCACACGATGGTGCAGATCAACCAGGAACTCTTCGGCCCGGGCACGGTGGCGTGCAGCGACGACGCGGTGACCTTCGGGCTCCAGGCCGGCACGCACTGGGACGCGCTCACGCACGTCTCGCACTCGGGGAAGATCTACAACGGCCGCCCGGCCGGCACCATCACGGCGCACGGGCGGGCCGAGTTCAGCGGGATCGACAAGGCCGGGCACATCGTCTCGCGCGGGGTCCTGCTGGACGTGGCCCGCGCCAAGGGCCTGGACCGGCTCCCCGGAGGCCACCCGGTCACCCCGGAGGACCTGGAGCAGGCGGAGGAGTTCGGCGGGGTCACCGTCCGCGCGGGCGACATCGTCCTGGTCCGCACCGGCCAGGTGCAGGTCTACCTGGCGGGCGACAAGCACGGCTACGGCTACCCGTCCCCCGGCCTGTCCGTCCGTACGCCCGAGTGGTTCCACGCCCGGGACGTGGCGGCCGTCGCGAACGACACCCTGACCTTCGAGATCTTCCCGCCGGAGATAGACAACCTGTGGCTGCCGGTGCACGCGCTGGACCTGGTCGAGATGGGCATGCACCAGGGCCAGAACTGGAACCTCGAAAAGTTGTCCACAGCCTGTGCGGAAGAATCCCGCTACTCCTTCCTCCTCTCGGCCATGCCGGAGCCCTTCGTCGGCGCGGTGGGCACCCCGGTGGCCCCGGTCGCCATCCTCTGAACGCGAAAGGCGGTGGCCCCGGACCCGTCGCGGGTCCGGGGCCACCGCCCTGCACGCCTACGGTCAGCCCTTGGCGCAGATCACGTCGTACGGGCGGCCCACCGCCATCACGAGTTGCATCGGCTTGTTGGTCCCGGACGGGCACTCGGCCTTCGTCTTGACCAGGCCGAGCACCTTGTACGTGCCCGAGGCGCACGGGACTTCCCGGGCCTGGTCGGTCACGCAGTCGCCCTGCACCAGCTGGCCGCCGCCGGCGCCCGCGTCACCGGGGTGTTCGCCGCTCAGGTTGCGGCCGCAGACGGTGTTGGTGGGGATCCCGCCCGACTTCGCGGAGCCGTAGGAAATGCTCACCTGGATCATCAGGTCGGTACCGGGCGGGCACTGGATCGCGCCCGGCAGGATGCTGGCGTCCTTGATGTCGATCGCCTTGAAGGTGGCTCCGGACGCCGAGCACTTCTGCGGCCGGTAGCCGTCCGGCGGGTTGTCCGGGTCGGGGCCTCCGCAGTCGCCCACCGCCCACGTGCTCGACGTGTCGGAGGAGGACTCCGGGTTCCCGGGGTCCTTGGACCGCTCGGCGGAGGCCGACGCGGAGGCGGAAGGCGAGGACTTGGCGTCGCTCGTGCCTTCGTTCCCTCCGAGCCACTGGGAGGCTCCGTACACGGCCGCGATGAGCAGCACGAGGACGAGGAGGCCGGGGAGCTTGCTCCCGCGGCGCCCCGGGGCGGGTGGAGGCGTCACCTCGTACGGGTTTGCCATGCGCTTCTCCTGCGGTGAGGGGGGACTGCGGGGTGGGACGACGTGCCCCGCACAGAGACACGTCATGGACACCTCATAGTTCCACGCGGAGCACGGCCACCCGGACCACGGCCCCCGGACCGGGGCCGCACGCCAACGCTCAGCGGCAGGGCGGTGGTTCCTCCGCCAGGGGGCGGAAGGTGACCGCGAGGTCCGGGGCGTGGCGGACGAAGCGGGCCTCGACCGCCGAGACGAGCACCATCGTGCCCGCCGTGTACGCGTCCATCCGGACGGCCGGGTCGAGGGCGCCCTCCGGCACCTCCGGCTCGGCGCGCCACCAGCGGCCGGCGAACTTCGTGGAGCGGATCCCGCAGTGCACGTACAGCTCGTGCGGGTACGGGACCCCGAGCGCGGGGCCGTTCGGATCGGGCGGCGGGGCCGGCACGTCCGGGGTGCCCGTCGGTCCCGTGGACGCGGCGGGCGGGGCCGGTGCCGGTGTCCGGGAGCCGTCGCCCGGCGGCCACGGCCCGGCGAGGACGGCCAGCACCGCGACGGCCGCCGCCAGCCCGGCACCGGCCGCCCGGCGGCGCCTGCGGATCCGGGCCGCCGCCCGGACGGCGGCGTGCGGCGCCGGCGCCGCGACCGGCACCGCCGGCCCGTCCGCCAGCGCGCGCAGGGCGCTGCGCAGCTCTTCCTCGGGGAACCCGTTCACCGCATCTCCGCCTCACTCGTACCGCCGCCCGGCCAGAGGTCGGGGCAGGCCCGCAAGCGGGCCAGCGCCCTCGCGGCCAGGCTGGTCACCGTGCCGTTCGGGCAGCCCATGAGCTCCGCCGTCTGCTCGACGGTCAGGTCCTCGTAGTAGCGCAGCACCAGGACGGCCCGCTGGCGCCGCGGCAGGCCGAGCAGTGCGCGCTGGAGCAGGTCCGTGGCGGCGACCGCCTCGGCGGCGGGCAGGGCCGAGCCGCCCGCCGCGTCGGGCAGGGCCGCGTGGGGAAGCTCGTGGTGCCAGCGCCTGCGGCGCCAGGTGCAGTAGGTGGAGACCATGACCTTGTGCGCGTAGCCGATCGGCGCGTCGTACCGGCCCGCGCGGGCCCAGCGGTCGTAGACCTTGGCCAGGGTCACCTGCACCAGGTCCTGCCCCAGATGCCAGTCGCCCGTCAGCAGCCTCGCGGTGCGGAGCAACGGGATTCCCGCCGCCGCGACGAACTCCGCAAACGTTTCCTCGGATGGCTCCACCCGGCCACACCCCCTCACCCTCAAGACGACTCGGCGGGGCCCTCGCATTGCAGGGCTGCGGCACGAGTTTTCCGGGCGGGACCCACCGTCGCCGGACGGAGTCCGGCGCAGCACCGCGAAGCCGGGGAGGCCCGCCAGGGCCGAGCCGCGCGAGCGGTGCGTCAAGAAGGAGTGGTGCTGCGGGTGGCGGCGGCGCGCATGCACGCCCCGAGCGCGGCACGGCGGCCGCCACCCCACGACCCGCACTCGTCAAGGCAGGACTGACCCTTGGCGTCCCCTCGCGACGAATCGTTCAACACAAGAGTGATCACCAGTTGACGAACCGTCAACACCTCGTTAGAGGTACACGCGCGGTTCCCGGTTCGGGTCGCGGATTTCCGATCCGTCCGGGGCGGCGTCCCCGCCCCCCTCCGCGGCCTTCTCCTCGCGGTCGATCTCGCACCAGATCCGCTTGCCGGCTCCCTCGCGCTGCCAGCCCCAGCGGTCCGCCAGCCCGTCCACGAGTTCCAGCCCGCGGCCGCCCGTGTCGTCGCCGGCGGCCTGCCGCGGGGACGGGGCCCGGTCGCTCGCGTCCGCGACCTCCACCCGCACCCCCGGCTCCCCGAAGAGCATGCGCAGCACGGCCGGACAGCCGGTGTGCACGACGGCGTTGGTGACCAGCTCGGAGATCAGCAGGATCAGGGTCTCGGCGAGGGGCTCGTCATCCCCTATGCCGCAGCCCGCGAGCCGGGAGCGGGCCCATCGGCGGGCCCGGCCGACCTCGGCGGGGTCCGGTCCTACCTCCAGCTGAACCTGAAGCACCTGCACCGCTCACACCATCCGAACCGGCGGACACTTCGCCTCGCGACAGGACGGGGTCACCGAGTGTGACCCCCTTGCGGAGCAGCATGGTTGACATACAGTCACCACAACAAGCGCTTCGGGCATATTCCAGCGTGAAGGAGTGGGCGTGGTGCATACTGTGCGGCGCTCGCGCCGCTCAACCGCTCGCATTCCCGGGAGCGTACCGGAGCGGCCCCCCGCCTCCGGCCCGCAATGAGTCGGGCGAAGGACACAAACCGATATCAACTCTCTGTAATCGGACATGCGTCCCGCGCCGTCCCTCCCGTACCCCTCCGTCACAGCGAGCGAGCGGCTCCGCCCACTCGGCCGCCGCCGCCTACTCCGCCGCCGCCGCCGCCAGCAGCTCGGCCGCCAGCGCCTCCTCCGCCTGCGCCGCCGTCCGCCACTGCTCCGCCCGCACCCACGCCCGCTTCAGGTGCAGGTGCACGTCCGCCTCCCAGGTGAAGCCCATCCCGCCGTGCACCTGCAGACAGTCCCGGGCATTGCGCACGGCCGCCTCGTCGGCCAGCAGCTTGGCTCCGGCCACCTCCGCCGGATCGGCCGTCACGGCGGCCGCGTAGACCGCCGTACGGGCCACCTCCGCGCGCACCAGCATCTGCGCGCACAGGTGCTTGACCGCCTGGAACGCCCCGATCGGCTGCCCGAACTGCTCGCGCTCCTTGGCGTACCGCACCGCGAGCTCCACCGTGCGCAGCGCGCTGCCGAGCTGCAGGGCCGCCGTCAGCAGCGCCCCCGCGTCCCGGTAGGCACCGGCCGCCACCGGCCGCCCCGGCAGGGAGACCCGGGCCAGCGGGGTCAGCGGGTCCGCGGAGCGCACCGGCTCCCCGGCGTAGTTCCAGCCGGCCGGGTCGACCGGTTCCCCGTCCGCGCCGAGGACCGCGTCGGACTCGCCGAGGTGGGCCACCAGCGGGCCCTCCATGTCGAAGGCCGTTACCACCGCCTCCCCCTCCGCGGCGCCCGCCACCAGCCCGGCGGCCAGGTGGGTGGCGACCAGCGGGCCGGGCAGCAGCGCCCGCCCGGCCTCCTCGAAGACGAGGACGGCCTCCGGGAGGCCGAGCCCGACCCCGCCCTCGTCCTCCGGGAGCCGCAGCGCGAAGAACCCGGCCTCGCCGAGCTCCCGCCACAGGGCCCGGTCCACGGACCGGCCCGTGGTGGCCGCCCCGTCCACCGAGGCGCGCAGCGCCTCGCGGTCGTAGCGGCCCGCCAGGAGGTCCCGTACGCCTGCCCGCAGGTCCCGCTGGTCCTGCGTCGGCTGGAAGTCCACGGAACGCTCACCTGCCCTTCGGAAGGCCGAGGATCCGCTCGGCCACGATGTTCTGCTGGATCTGCGAGGTGCCCGCCGCGATCGTGTACGAGAGCGAGGAGAGCCGGTCCAGGGTCCACTCCTCCTCCAGCGAGAGGGCCTCGGCCCCCAGCACCTCGGCGGCCGTGTCGTACAGCTCCTGGCGCGCGTGCGAGTACGCCAGCTTGAAGACGCTGCCGCCGATGCCCGGGACCCCGCCCGAGCGCTCGGACTCGCTGACGTTCCACTGGGTGAGCCGCCACAGGGCGCCGAACTCCCCGTACAGCCGGCCCAGGCGCCGGCGCAGGACCGGGTCGTCCCAGCGGCCGTTCGCCTTCGCGGTGCGCGCCAGCTCGCCCAGGGTGCGCCGGCAGGCGACGACCTCGCCGACGAAGGCGGTGCCGCGCTCGAAGGACAGGGTCACCATCGTGACCCGCCAGCCGTCGTTCTCGGCGCCGACCCGGTTGGCGACCGGGACCCGCACCTCGTCGAGGAACATCTCCGCGAACTCCGTGGACCCGGCCAGGGTGCGCAGCGGCCGGATCGTCACCCCGGGCGCGTCCATCGGCATGGCCAGCCAGGAGATCCCCCGGTGCTTGGCGGCGTCCGGATCCGTCCTGACCAGCAACTCGCACCAGTCGGACACCTCCGCGTGCGAGGTCCATATCTTCGAGCCGGTGATCACGTACTCGTCGCCGTCGCGGACCGCGCGGGTCCGCAGCGAGGCCAGGTCGGAGCCCGCGTCCGGCTCGCTGAAGCCCTGGCACCACATCTCGTCGCCGCGCAGGACGGGCGGCAGCCAGCGCGCCCGCTGCTCCGCGGTGCCCTCGGCGGCGATGGTCGGCCCGGCGTGCAGCAGCCCGACGAAGTTCGCGCCGACGTAGGGGGCTCCCGCGCGCTCGGTCTCCTCCAGGTAGATCAGGTGCTGCGTGGGCGTGGCCCCGCGGCCTCCGGCGTCCACCGGCCAGTGCAGTCCGGCGTACCCGGCGTCGAACAGCCGGCGTTGCCAGCCCGCGTCGTAGGCGCGGCGGCCCGGCCAGTCGTCGGGCGAGGGCCTGGGCGGCAGCCCGGGGAGCACCTGCGCGAGCCAGGCCCGCAGCCGGGCCCGGAACTCGCGCTCCTCCTCGGTATAGGTGAGGTCCACTGCGCCTACCGCCCCGTCCGCCGGTCCTTGTCGAAGTCAAGTCCGAGCATACGGATGGCATTTCCGCGCATGAGCTTGTACACGGTTTCTTCATCGAGACCCTTGACGTGGTCGAGGGCGACCTCCTTGGTGTGCGGGAAGGTCGAGTCCACGTGCGGGTAGTCGGTTTCGAAGGTGGCGTTGTCGCGGCCGACGACGTCCAGCGAGGCGATGCCGTGCTTGTCGCGGAAGAAGCAGCAGAACATCTGCCGGTAGTAGTACGTGGACGGCGGCTCGGGGATCAGGTCCTTGACCCCGCCCCAGGCGCGGTGCTCCTGCCACACGTCGTCGGCGCGCTCCAGGGCGTACGGGATCCAGCCCATCTGGCCTTCGCTGTACGCCAGTTTCAGCGTGGGGAACTTGACGAGCACCCCGCTGAACAGGAAGTCCATCATCGAGGCCATGGCGTTGTTGAAGCTGAGCGCGGCCTGCACGGCGGGCGGGGCGTCGGGGGAGGCGGCGGGCATCTGGGAGCTGGACCCGATGTGCATGTTGACGACGGTGCCGGTCTCCTGGCAGACGGCGAAGAAGGGGTCCCAGTAGCCGGAGTGGATGGACGGCAGGCCGAGGTAGGTGGGGATCTCGGAGAAGGTCACGGCCCGCACCCCGCGCGCGGCGTTGCGGCGGATCTCGGCGACGGCCAGGTCGATGTCCCAGAGCGGGATGATGCAGAGCGGGATGAGCCGGCCGCCGCTGTCCCCGCACCACTCCTCGACCATCCAGTCGTTGTACGCGCGCACGCAGGCCAGGGCGACCTCCTTGTCCTTCGCCTCGGCGAAGGTCTGCCCGCAGAACCGCGGGAAGGTCGGGAAGCACAGGGATGCCTCGACGTGGTTGAGGTCCATGTCGAGCAGGCGCGCCTTGGGGTCCCAGCAGCCGCGCCGCATCTCCTCGCGGGTGATGCCCTCCAGGGTCATCTCGTCCCGGTCGAAGCCGACGGCGGCGATGTTGCGCTTGTACGGGAACTTCAGGTCCTCGTAGATCCACCAGTCGGTCGGCGGGCCGTCGGGGTCCATGGTGATCACGTACTTGCCGCCGGTGTAGGCGAGCTCGCCGATGCCGGCGGTGAGCGCCTTGGGGCCGCGGTCGCGGTACTTGGCCGGCAGCCACACGTCGAAGAGGTGGGCCGGTTCGATGACGTGGTCGTCGACGCTGATGATCCGAGGCAGTTCCATGGTGTCCCCTCGCTGAATCCCGTTGGACCTGATCCGACATCCCGAATCTGATGGGGCGTCAGAAATCTGGAACCAAGCTAGCTCCCCACCCCTGGACCGACAAGCGTCCGCGCTCTACGCTCTGCGCTGGATCTGACTATCCGTCAGGTCATGTGGCGGCCAAGGGGAGGCGGGTCCGGGATGACGGACAACAGCACCGCAGTCGAACTCAGCCGGTCCCGCACGCTCTGGGACCTGATCACCCGCCGGGCCGCCATGACCCCCGACGCCCCCGTCCTCGTCGAGGCCGCCGACGACCCGGCCGACGACCGCCGGCTGACCTTCGCGGAGCTGCGCGACCGCTCGGAGCAGGTCGCTGCCGGTCTGTACGGCATGGGCGTGCGCCCCGGCACGGTGGTCGCCTGGCAGCTCCCCACCCGCATCGAGACCGTGCTGCTCTCGGTCGCCCTCGCCCGCATCGGCGCCGTCCAGACCCCTGTCATCCCCTTCTACCGGGACCGCGAGGTCGGCTTCGCCCTGCGCGAATCGAAGGCGGAGTTCTTCGCCGTCCCCGGCACCTGGCGCGGCTTCGACCACACCGCGATGGCGCACCGCCTCGGCGCGCACGGCGTCTTCGAGGCGTACGAGTCCCTCCCCACCGGTGACCCCGCGGTGCTCCCCCCGCCCCCCGAGGAGGGCGTCTCGGTCCGGTGGATCTACTGGACCTCGGGCACCACCTCGGACCCCAAGGGGGTCCTGCACACGGACCGCTCCCTCATCGCGGGCGGCTCCTGCCTGGCCCACGCCCTGCACCTGACACCGGACGACGTCGGCTCGATGGCCTTCCCCTTCGCCCACATCGCCGGCCCCGACTACACGGTGATGCTCCTGCTCTACGGGTTCCCGGCGGTCCTCTTCGAGAAGTTCGCGATGCCCGACGCCCTGGACGGCTACCGCCGCCACGGGGTCACGGTCGCCGGCGGCTCCACGGCCTTCTACTCCATGTTCCTCACCGAGCAGCGCAAGGACCCCTCCGCCAAGCTCATCCCCACCCTGCGCCTCCTCGCGGGCGGCGGCGCCCCGAAGCCCCCGGAGATCTACCACGCGGTCGTCCGCGAACTGGGCTGCCAGCTCACCCACGGCTACGGCATGACCGAGGTCCCCATGATCACGATGGGCGCCCCGGACGACACCGCGGAGAACCTCGCCACCACGGAAGGCCGGCCCCCGCAGGGCATGTCCATCCGCATCACCACCCCGGAAGGCACGCTCCTCCCCCCGGACACCGACGGGGAGGTCCGCCTGCGCGGGGAGGCGGTCTGCCAGGGGTACCTGAACAGGGACCAGAACACCGGCGTCTTCGACGCCGACGGCTACCTGGTCACCGGCGACCTCGGCCACCTCACGAAGGACGGCTACCTGGTCCTGACCGGCCGCAGCAAGGACGTCATCATCCGCAAGGGCGAGAACATCTCCGCGAAGGAGATCGAGGACCTGCTCCACCAGCTCCCCGCCGTGGCCGACGTCGCCGTCATCGGCCTGCCGGACCCGGAACGCGGAGAACGCGTCTGCGCGGTCGTCGAACAGCCCCCGGGCGCAGCCCCCCTGACCCTGCCCGAGGTGACCTCGTACCTCCGCGCGGAGGGCCTCTCCACGCACAAGCTCCCGGAGCAGCTGGAACTGGTCGAGGCCCTGCCCCGCAACGACGCCCTGCGCAAGGTCCTCAAGTACAAGCTCCGCGAACGGTTCGCGTAGCCCGGGGCCGGCACGCAATGACGGCGGCCCCGGCCGGACCGGGACGTTGAGGTCCTGGTCCGGCCGGGGCCGATGACGCCCGGTGCCGCTCGGCGCTACTTGGTGGCGGTGGCGGTGAGGTCGGCCGGGCTGGTGAGGGTGCCCGGGACCTGGAGCCAGGAGGTCCAGTTGCCCACCGTGGTGTCGAAGGTGATGCTCTGGACCTTGCCGCCCGCGCCGATGGCGTAGACGTTGACGTTGCCCGCGGCGGCGGCGCTGGAGATGCGGGTCAGACCGGTTCCGCCGACCTTGGTCCAGGACGGCTTCCAGAGACCGGCCAGGTAGTCGCCGGCCTGGGCGTAGAGCGCGCCGTCGGCGCCGATCGCCTGGAGCTGGACGGTGTGGCCGACGCGGGAGATGGCGATGTCCTTGGCGCCGGTCATACCACCAGGCAGTTCGCCCCAGACGCTCCAGGTGTTGCTGCGGGTGTCGAGGTCACGGCCGTAGACCTTGCCGGACGCGATGCCGTAGAGGCGAACGTACGGTCCCGCCTTCACCGAGGTGAGGCCGGTCAGCCCGGTGACTCCGGGGATGGCGGCCCAGGTGCTGTTCCAGCGGCCGAGGTTGTAGTCGCCCACCTGGGTGTAGAGGTTGCCGTCACTGCCGACGATCTGCACGTACAGGACGTTGTTGATCATCGAGGTGGAGATGTCCTTGACGCCGGCCGCGCCACCGGGGACCTCGTTCCAGGTGCCCCAGACGTTGGTGGACGGGTTGTACTCGCGGTCGTAGACCTTGCCGCCGGCGACACCGACGTAGCGGATCGTGTTCCCGGTGTCGGCGCTGGTCAGCTGGGTGATCGGCAGACCGTTGACGGCGGTCCACTGGGCGCCGAAGGCGCCGCTGGACAGGGAGCCGGTCTGGAGGGACAGCGCGCTGCCCGTGGTGGCGGCGAGCGTCACCTTCGAGGGCGCGACGGAGATCGCGGCGGCCACGTCAGTGGTGCCCGAGATGCCGCCCTTGAGTTCCTGGAAGGTGCTCCAGCTACCGGTGGTGGTGTCGAGGCGGGCGTTGTTGACCTTGCCCGCGGCGTCGGTCGCGTAGACCTCGACGGTGGTGCCCGTGGGCGCGCTCGAGATGTTCGCCAGACCGGCGCCACCCGCCTTGGCCCACACGTCGTTCCAGCGGCCGGCGTCGTAGTTGCCGAACTGGCTCCAGACGGCTCCGTCTCCGCCGATGATCTGAACCTGAACGTTGTTGCCGATCATGCTGGAGGCGATGTCCTTGACACCGGTGGCACCGCCCGGGATCTCGCCCCACGGGGACCAGCTGCTGTTGCGGGTGTCGAAGTCCCGGCCGTACACGCGACCGTTCGAAACGGCCTGCACGCGCACGATGGGCCCGGCGGGTGCGCTGGTGACACGGGTCAGCCCGGAGGCCCCGACCGCCGTCCAGGCGTTGTTCCAGCGGCCGGCCTTGTAGTCGGCGACCTGCGAGTAGAGGTTGCCCTCGGATCCGACGATCTGCACGTGCACGCTGGTGCCGACCAGCGAGGCGGAGATGTCCTGCGCACCTGCGGCACCACCGGGCACCTCGCCCCAGCCCGACCAGGTGCCGCTCGACGCCAGGTCGAGGTCCTGGCCGTAGACCTTGCCGTCGGCGATGGCGTAGGCGCGCACCAGGTCACCGTCGCGGACGGTGGCCACCCGGGACACGTTCTTCCCGTTGATCTTGGCCCACGCGTCGCCGTACTCCCCGTAGCCGAGGTGGCCGAACTGCGACCACATGGCCCCGCCGCCGCCGGCGAGCAGCGACACCTGATTGCCGTTCCGCGGGGCGACGGTCTGGTCGATCCACGCCCCGACGTTGTCGGTGCGGGCCGCGACGGCTCCGGTACGCGTCTCGGCGGCCGGAGCACCGAGGCAACCCGCCTGCCAAGAGCGGCTGTTGATGCCGACCAGCTCGCCGGCCGCATTCAGTAGCGGCCCTCCGCTGTCACCCTTGCAGATGACGTCGGCGCCCTTGCCCGTGATCGCCAGGGTGGTCGCGGCGGCCGCGGAGTCCGTGGTGAAGGCGCCGGTGTGGGCCGTGTCGGTCACCCACTGCGTCTTGGTCCGCCCGAAGCCCGCCGCAGTGAGGTCGACGCCGGCCGCGGGGGCGGCGGCTGCCCGCTTGACGGGGGCGATGCCGGTGACGGGGCTCGCGAGGCGGGCCAGCACCAGGTCGCGGTCGGTTGCGCTCGCGGAGACCTCCACGACCTCGCGGGTCTGGCCGGTGAACGTGGCGGTGGTCTTCAGCGCGGGCTTCCCGGCCACGACCGCGTCGCCCGGCTTCGCGGCGAGACAACTGGCGGCGGTCAGGACCCAGCGCGGGTCGACCAGCACCGAGGTGCAGGCACGGCCGGTCTCCACGTCACCGATGTTCAGCTTCGCGAGGTACGCGTGCGAGCCGGCGGCGGCATCGGGGCCGGTGACCGCGATGGCGGGGACGGCGGAGACCAGGCTCGTCGAGACCGCGGCGGCGGTGATCAGGAGGCCTGTTGCCCGCGCGGTACGCGGACGGGGTGCAGACATTTTTGTTCCTTAAGGACGGGACACCGGCACGTACGGACCGGGATGGGAAGGGGTGCGCGTGCCGCAGGACGGTCGGGGGTGCGGGCAGCTCCTCGCGGCGCTGCCGTGCGGGTGTCAGCCGGCAGTGGCCCTGATCTCCATGAGCATGAAGTCCCGGCCCTCGGGGTCCGCGCTCTCACCGACGCCGGTCCAGGTGTTCTTGGTGATGTCGAACGTGCTGCTGTCGGCGCCGGCGGTCATCTCGACCTTCGTCGCGTAGTTGTTGCCCTTGACCGCATGGACGGCGGGGATCTCCAGAGCGAGGTATCCGCTGGAGCCCGTGACGCGGAAACAGATCAGGCTGCTCTGCTCGCGGGTCATGACCTGGAGCAGGTCGGTCCCGCTCGCGCAGTCGGCGAGGAGGATGTGTCCGTCGCCGCGCTTGAGGGTGATGCCCTGCTCCGCGAGGATCTTGTCGGCGTTCGGGTAGCCGAAGTCCTCGACCGCATAGCCCGGGCCCTCGTCGGCGATCGCCTTCATCGCCGCGGTGTCCTCCGGGGCGGAGACTCCCGTCGCTCCGCCCGCGATCGCGGCCCATGCCAGAGCACTCGCTCCCAAGGCCACACCAACAGTTCGCGCAATTGCGCTACGTACCTTCATCACTGTCCCAGTCGTCAGTCCGGGGGGAATCCCGGAAGGCATGTCAACGCAGGGGTGAAGGCCTCGATTCGACCAACGAGATATCGACTCACACAAGAGCACATATCTCCCTGGAAGCCCCCCGCTCCCAGCAAAATCGCCACCTTTCACCCGCACCGAAGAATCGGCACACGGCGTGAAGGGTGACGAACTCGGCGCCCAGAAGTCGCCGATGACCAGTCGTATGAGAGCACCGGCCTAGGCCTCCGGTCCACTGAATAAAACCTCGCAACTCATTACAAAACAGCAGACCCGTGAGTGATCTGCAGCACACTCGAAAAGGGTTGTACGGATCCGAAAAGAAATTTGGTCGAGATCCGGCCACATTTCATCCGATCGGATCTGGCGGGTTTTCGCTGGTGTTCAACACGCCATTTCCTGCATATGGTCACGGTGCACATCTGCCATTCTCCCGCTCGACGCCTTTGCGGTCCGGGAGCATCCGCGCGACCAATACACCTCTCCTTGTCTGGCGATATTCCGCTCTCCATCCGGCGATATGCCGTCGAATGCGCGCGCCCGCCAGACGTCTCTCCCGAAGGAACGCTGTGGACACCACCTACTGGAGTAGGCGGCGTGTGCTCGCCGCCGCCGCGGCCGGCACGGCCGTCATCACCACGTCCAGCCTCGTGCTCAACCCCACGGCAGCGTGGGCCGATACACCGCCGCCGGGCGAAGATCCCGGCGATCCGTTCCTGCTGCCGGACACCGAGCGGGCGAAGGTCGTCAGGGCATGGCTGGTGGGCGGCAAGGCCGTTCGCGCCGCCGCGGCCGCCGCTCTGACCGGCTCCGACGCCGACGTGCAGGCCTTCCTGACCGTCAAGCTCGCCCAGGAGACGGCGCAGGACGAGCGCTCCGCGCTCCTGGCCGGCCTCGCGGTGGGCGGCAAGGGAACGCGGCGCGATGCCACCGCCGCCCTCAACGGCAGTGCCGCCGCCGTCTCCGCGTTCCTCTCGGGGGGCTTCAAGGCGTCCATCCTGGAGGACCTGCGGGTCGCCACCAGCACGGTGATGGCCTCGGGCGGCAAGGGCGTCAACCGGGCCGGCAACACGGCACTGACCACCGGCACCCCGGAAGCGCTCGAAGCGTTCCTGATGGACGGCCAGTTCACCGCTCAGTTCGCGGACATGCGCGTCGAGGCCTCCAAGATGCTGGTGGGCGCGGGCCCGGAGGTCCAGAAGTACGCCGACCGGGCCCTGTCCGGCACCGAGAACGACATCGAGTGGTTCCTGGAGACGGGTCAGCACATAGCCCGTGCCCGCGATCAGGAGCGCTCGAAGATCGAGGAGCTCGTCGCAGTCGTCGAACGCGAGGGCAAGCGCGCCTCCGCCAAGACGAAGCAGGCCGAGGAAGCGTCCGCCCGCGCCGTCGCCGCGGCCGACAAGGCCAAGCAGGCCGCGGAGACCGCGGCGGCCGAGGCCCAGGCCGCCCAGGACGACGTCGCGAAGGCCGGCAAGGCCGCAGGCAAGGCCGCCGAGGCCGCGAAGGGTGCGGCCGACGCCGCACGGGTGGCCACCAACGCCTCCCACGCCGCGATCCTCGCCTCCCGCCGTGCCGCGTACGCCGCTTCGGCGGCCAGTCAGGCCGCGGCCACCGCCGGCTCCGCCGCCGCGATGGCCTACCGCGCCGCCATCTCCGCCTCCAAGGACGCCTCCCAGGCCTCCGCGGCCAAGGATGCGGCCGTCGCCGCCCGCAACGCCGCGGCCAGGGCCCGCAGCGCGGCCCAGGCTGCCGACTTCGCCGCCACCGCCTCGGCCCAGTCCGCCGCCGCGGGCGCCTCCGCCGCCGGCGCCGCGCGCGCCGCCGCCTCCGCGGCGAGCTCCTCCGCGGCCGCCGCCAACGCGGCGGGCGCGGCCCAGGCCGAGGCCGCCGAGGCCCGCCGCCAGGCACAGATCGCCACCAACAACGCCAACATCGCCACCAACGCGGCCGGCACCGCCCAGACCCTGGCCAACGCCTCGGCGACGGCGGCCCGCGCCGCCCGGGATGCCGCCAACGACGCCGCCACTCACGCCGACAAGGCGGCAACCGCGGCCGAGTGGGCCGTCCAGTACGCGGGCCAGTCGGTGGACCACGCCAACAAGTCCACCGAGTTCGCCAACGAGGCCAGCGGGGCCGCCAAGGCGGCCACCGACGCGGTCACCGCCGCGATCGCGGTGGAGAAGGCCGCGCGCGAGGCCGAGTGGCAGCGCCTGGACCAGGACACGCAGCGCGCGGTCGAGGACATGCGGCAGATCAGGCAGGCCGAGGCCAATGAGCGGGCACTGATCGAGCTGAAGCGGACCCAGGCCGAGCAGACGACCCAGGCGACGAAGGACCTGGTCGCCCAGGCCGAGTCGGCACTGCGGTCGGGCAACACCGGCGCCGCCACCACCCTCGGCCGCAAGGCGGCACTCGCCCACATGGACGCCAGGGGCTCCTGGTCCCAGGAGGCCGCCCGGTTCGCGCTGTCCGGCGCGGACGCCGACATCCACACCTGGATCGACACCGACCGGCAGATCGCACAGCGCCAGGACGACCGGGAGACCACGCTCTTCCTCGCCCGGATCGCCCCTCCGAAGGTCGCCTTCGCCGCGACCGCGGCGCTCAACAGCTCCGACCCTGAGGCCGCGGCGACGTTCCTCAGCGGCGGTGCGATCCAGGCCGCGATGACGGACAACCGCGTCGTGCTCTCCACCCTGCTGGCCGAGAGCCCCGGCAAGGCGATGAAGGCGGCGGCCAGCAAGGCGCTGGACGCCGGGACCGCGGACGCCCTGTACGAGTTCATCACGACGTCCTTCGAGAAGGCACAGCAGGAGGACGACGGGGTGGCCACCTCGACCCTCCTCGTCACCGGAGGCCCTTACACCAAGGCCTACGCGCAGGTCGCGATGGAGGCCCCGGCGTCACTGCGCCGCAACTTCATCCACGCCGTGCAGTACAAGTCCGCGCAGCTCGACCACGATTCCGCCACCCACATCGCCGCCATGCAGGGCGCGATCGCCGCGGCCGCGAAGATCGCCCACAAGGCGCAGGAGGACGCCCACCGCGCCCAGGAAGCCGCGGCCTACGCCCGCGACGCCTCCAGCGTTGCACAGCAGTGGGCGGACAAGGCGAAGGCGTCTGCTGCTTCGGCCCTCGTCTCCGCGAACGAGGCGAGCACCCTCGCGAACCAGGCCGACCAGTCGGCCCAGAACGCGAAGGCCTCCGCGGACAAGGCGAAGCAGGCCGCCGCAGCCGCCACCACCGCGGCCCGCTCGGCGAACTACTCCGCCAACCGCGCGATGGCGTCGGCCCGCAGCGCGATCGCCTCCGCCAACGCCGCTCAGGCATCCGCCGCTTCGGCCCGTTCCTCCGCCGTCCAGGCCGGAAAGGACGCTGCCACGGCATCGGTCGCCGCGAGTGCAGCGCGCCAGATCGCGGTGAGCATGCGCCAGACCGAGATCGCGCAGGCCGCCAAGCAGGCGGCCGAAGCCGCGCAGGCCGCCAAGCAGGCCGGCACCAACCCGGCGGACGCACCCGAGCACGACACCGTCAAGGACGACGGCTCACCTTGGTGGACTACCGCGAAGGGGTGGGCCTCCAAGACTCACGAAGCGGCCATCTACACCGGGTGGACGAGCGTCGGGCTCGGCCTCACCGGCCTGGCAGCCGGGGCCTTCGTCATCACGGCTCCCGCCGCACCGTTCCTCGCGGCCGCCGCCCTCGGCTTCTCCACCGCCACGGTCGTCCTCGACGTGGCCAGCACGATCTTCACGGGAATCGGCTACGGCTGGACCAGCAGCGAATTCAAGAGGTCGCTGGGCATCACCACCATCAGCGCTCTGACCTTCGGCGTGGGCAGGATCGCCCACGCCGCCGGGGGCTCGCACCTCGTCAAGGAGATCTCCGGGATCGGCCGCGAAGCCGTCTCGACGATCACCAGCTGGCTGGGCTCCGGACACTGAACCGGTAGGAGCCCGACGCTCCCGGCTTCCGCGCGGCAACGGACCGCTCAAGGTCCTGTTTTACCGTGCGGGGGCCGGAGCCTCCGGCCCCCGTACCGCCCCGCCGCCCCGTTCCCGTCCCGCCGGGGGCTACGCGTCCGGCGCGGCCACCCCGCAGTAGCCGGCGAAGGCCGCCAGGATCTCGTCCTCGGTGATGCGCCCGTCGCCGTCCGCGTCCAGCGCCGTCGCGACCGGGCCCGCCAGTTCCTCCGGCGTGCCCAGCACGCGCAGGACGCGCGCCGTCGCCGCCGGGGTCGCACCGAGGCCGTCCGCGTCAGCCGCCGCGATCACCGCCCGCAGGAACGGCCGCGCGATCTCCGCGAACCGGAGCGGGTTGTCCCGCAGCCGCTTCGCCGCGCCCGTGACGAACTCCTCGCGGGACACCCGCTGGTCCCCGTCCACGTCCGCGATGCCGGCCATGCCCTGCCAGAAGGCCTCCGCGCCGGCGAAGACGGCCTGGCCCTTGTCGGACCGGGCCGCAACGGCGAATTCGGCCAGGACCGCCTTGGCCGCCGTACTGAAGTCCTCCCGGTCGATATACCCGGACCCGTCCTGGTCGAAGGTGGCGAAGCGGGCGGCGATCTTGCGCTCGTATTCTGCGCTGTCCATATTCGGCGTTCCGCCTTCACGTGTGCGGTGGGGTGCAGTTCAAGACAGGACAGGAGCGTAAGGCCTACGTGGCCTGCGCGTTAAGCGAAGCGGGCAAGGAGGTGGCCGCATCGAACCAGCGCACGAGGAGCGCGGTGGGGCGCGTACGCCTGTACCCATTGTTTTTTCCCAACAGCGGGGCCCGGGCACTGCATCCGCGCTCACGCCGTGCGACGCCCCTATCACTCAGGGCGCACTTCCGGGACGGGGTTCTGGCAAAACGGGCACACACCGCTGGATGCCCACTACATTCGAGTGGTCGACACACGGCTGCGAAACCGGGGATCCCGGCTGGGGGCACGATGCCGAAGGACGCACCACCGCGCTGGGACCGCCGCATGCAACAACGCCTGGCCCGCGGCGAGGCCGCCGCGCTCGGCGAGCTGTACGACCGCTTCGCCTCGCTCGTGCACAGCCTCGCCCACCGGGTCCTCGGCGACGAGAAGGCCGCCGACCGGGTCACCCGCGAGGTCTTCGGCTACATCTGGGAGAACCCGGACGCCTACGACCCCAAGCAGGGCTCCATGCGCTCCTGGGTCGCCCGCATCACCCAGGGGCAGGCCGTCGCCCGCCTGCGCCAGGCCGAACTGGGCAACGGCTCCCGCGAGGAACTGGAACAGAAGGTGCGCACCGCCAACGCGGCGGCCCGCGCCGACTTCATCGTCACCTCGATGCCCGCACCCCTGCGCGCCGCGCTCGAACTCGCCTACTTCAAGCGCCGCGACTACCGCCAGGCCGCCGCCGACCTGCAGATCAGCGAGGACGAGGCCCGGCGCCGGCTGCGCCTGGGCCTGCAACTCCTGTCCACGGCCAACGCCGTCCCGCGCGACGACATGGTCCCGCCGGGATACGGCCCCTCCGGATATGGAACCACCCGATGACGATGCCTCCGAGCCCCTTCGGCGAAGAAGACGGCGAAGAGTACGAGCGGCACGAACAGCCCCCGCGCTCCGGCGGCCCTGCGCGCATACCGGGCCCGCGCGGGGCTGCCGACGACCTCGACCTCGAGCGGCCGGGGTACGCGCCGTCCGCGGAAGGGCCCCTGGACCCCGACGGGCCGGACCACCGCGACGACCGCGACGGCCTCGTGGACCTCGACGCCCTGGACGACTCGGAGTACATGAAGTACCCCGAGGTCTCCGCCCACCCCGCCGCACCGGCGCCCGCCGATCCGGAACCCGAACCCGAACCCAAACCCGAGCCCGCTCCCGTCCCGGCAGCGCCCCCGCCCACCCACGCCGTACTGAAGTCCCTGCTCGGCGCATGGGCCCTGGCGGCGTGCTCCGCGGAGGAGACCCAGGCCGTCGAGGACCACCTCACCGAATGCGCACGCTGCGCCGAGGAGGCGCTGCGGCTGCGCGACGCCGTGGGACTGCTGCGCCCGGAGGAGAGCCTCGACCTCAAGCCGCTGCTGCGCTCGCGCGTGCTGGAGGACTGCCTCGGCAAGCGCCCGGCCCGCATCCCGGTCCCGGTGTGGGCGAGTCCGTACGACACCGAGGCGGCCCGGCTCGACGCGTTGCTGCGGGACTTCGGGGACTCGGAGTGGCACACCCCGGTCCGGCTGAAGTGGTTCGAGGAGGAACAGCGCCAGTCGCGCCGGACCACGGTGGCCGGGGTCATCGGGCACCTGCTGGCGGTGGACGGCCTGGTGGCGGCCGCGCTGGGCCTGGACGACCCGCTGGGCCGTGACGCGTCCGCGGACACCCCGGCCGAGCGCACGGAACGCTTCTGGGAGGACTCCCCGTACCCGACCACCCGCCGGGTCCGCGAGCCGTGGCGGGAGCAGGGCCACACCCTGGTCCGCACGGTGTCCTTCGCGGGCAGCGGCGTGGCCGAGCTGGACGTGGACTACGGCCCCTTCGCCCTGCCCCTCGGGGACGCCTTCCTGGAGCGGGCCTTCGAGTGCTGGGTCCACGCCGTGGACATCGCGGAGGCGGTGGACTACCCGTACGGGCCGCCGGCCGCACCCCACCTGAACCGGATGATCGACCTGGCCGCCCGGCTCCTGCCGGCGGCCCTGGCCTGGCGCCGGCGGGCGGGACTGGCGGCGCCGCCGCGCGGGCTGGTCGCGGCGGGGGCGCCGGGCCGGACCCTGCACCTGGAGATCGAGGGGGCGGGAGGCGGCGGCTGGGACATCGCCCTGGACTCCCCCGCGGCGAAGCCCTCGCCGGACCACACGGTGGCCCGGATCGCCCTGGACGGCGCCGAATTCTGCCAGCTCGCCGCGGGCCACATCTCCCCGGAGGATGCCGCGGTCGGCCAGAACGGCGACCGCGAAGCCATCCGGGACGTCCTCTTCGCGGCAGCGTCCCTGAGCCGGATGTAGGGCCCGGGCGCCCTTCCGGCCGGGGCCCACCGACCGCGGGCCCTACCGACCAGGCTCGTCCGGCCGGGGGGCTACGTGAAGACGACCGTCCGGGTCCCGTTCAGCAGGACCCGGTGCTCGCTGTGCCACTTCACGGCCCGCGCCAGCGCCTGGCACTCCACGTCGCGCCCGATCGCCACCAGCTGGTCGGGGGTGACCTCGTGTCCCACCCGCTCGACCTCCTGCTCGATGATCGGGCCCTCGTCCAGGTCGGCCGTCACGTAGTGCGCGGTCGCACCGATCAGCTTCACGCCCCGGGCGTGCGCCTGGTGGTACGGCTTCGCGCCCTTGAAGCTCGGCAGGAACGAGTGGTGGATGTTGATGATCCGCCCGCTCAGCTCCTTGCACAGGGTGTCCGACAGCACCTGCATGTAGCGGGCGAGGACCACGAGGTCGACGTCCTCGGCCCGCACCAGCTCCAGCAGCTGCGCCTCCGCCGCCGCCTTCGTGTCCTTCGTCACCGGGATGTGCACGAACGGGACCCCGTACGAGCCGACCAGTTCCTCGAAGTCGGTGTGGTTCGACACCACCGCCGCGATGTCCACCGGCAGCGCGCCGATGCGGTGGCGGAAGAGCAGGTCGTTGAGGCAGTGCCCGAACTTGGACACCATCAGCACGATCCGCATGCGCTCGTCGGAGCGGTGGATCTGCCAGTCCATCCGGAAGGTGTCGCCGATCGCGGCGAAGCTGGCCCGCAGCTTCTCCACGGTCACCGGAGCGTCGGCGGCGAAGTGGACCCGCATGAAGAAGAGGCCGGTGTCGCGGTCGCCGAACTGCTGGCTGTCCTCGATGTTGCACCCGGTCATGAACAGATAGCTGGACACGGCGTGCACGATGCCCTGCTTGTCCGGGCATGAGAGGGTCAGTACGTACTGCTGCGTGGCCTGGGGCTGCGGGTCGTCGCTCATGACCCCACAGCCTTCCACATCACGCCGCGCGCGTGAGGATCCTCAGGACGTCCAGTGAGCGCGGACGCGCGTCCGGGTCGTCCCCGTCCGCCGTCGCCAGCCGTACGTGGGCTTCGCGCGCGGCCCGTACCGCCTCCGGCCAGGCGTGGTGCTCCAGGTAGCCGGAGACCGGGGCGTCGGGGCCTATCTGGTGCATGATCCGCAGCACGCGCAGCACGGCGAGGTCGACCAGGGCCGCTTCCTGCGAGTCGCGGAAGATCGTGCCGACGTACTTCTCCGCGGACCAGCTGTCGAGCCAGGTGTCCTCGACGAGCCGGTACACGGCGTCGGTGACGTCCCCGTACCCTTCGGCGCCGGCCAGCCAGGTGTCCTCTTGGAACGCGGGGTCGGAGAGCATGTGCAGCGCCGAGCGCACGTTGCTGCGCCAGCGCCACCACGGCATGTCGTTGAGGGGCATGCCGCCCATGGTGGAGGAGCGGCCGCCGCGGCGGGAAGAGTTCTTCGAACCTTGGGCGAATGTCACGCTTTCGATCGTACGTTCCCGTTCGACGTGATCTTCAGGCGCCTGCGGCCGGGGGCCCGGAACCGCCCGGCGTTCACCGAGCGTGTGGGCGCCACCCGTAATTCACCTGGGTGTCACCTGATGTTGTGCACACCTCACACTTCAGTTACCCGGGGCGCGGAATGGTGCATGCACATGACCACCCGGCGATGCGCAGCAGCACTGTCCCGCACCTTTCTGGCCCGGACCACGGCCATGGCGATGGGCGCCTGTCTCGTCGTCGGCTGCGGGGCGCTCCCCGGAGGCTCGGGGGGCTCCGGGGGCGCCGACACCCTCACGGTCATGACCTTCGCCCCGGTGGAGTCCAAGGCGACCAACATGCCCGGCATGCCGGGCATGGCCAAGGCCTACGAGCGCTGGGTCAACTCCAAGGGCGGCATCAACGGCCGCAAGCTGCGCGTCCTGACCTGCGACGAGCGCAACACGGCCACCGGCGCCGCCGACTGCGCCCGCAAGGCGGTCGCCGAGAAGGCCGTCGCCGTCATCGGCTCCTACAGCCAGCACGGACGCGCCTTCCTGGCCCCGCTGGAAGCCGAGGGCATCCCGTTCATCGGCGGGTACGGAGTCTCCGCGGAGGAGTTCCAGTCCCCGCTCTCCTACCCCGTCAACGGCGGCCAGCCCGTCCTGGTGGCCGGCGCCGGCCACCAGCTGGGGCGCGCCTGCGCCAAGGTCGCCCTGGTCCGCCCCGACACCCTCGCCGGCGATTCCCTGCCCCTCCAACTCAACGCCGGCCTGAAGGCCAACCAGATGGGCCCGGCCAGCGACATCCGGGCCGCCGAGGACTCCGCGGACCTCGCCGTCCAGGCCAACGAGGCACTGGCCGCCTCCTCCCCCGGCGCCCCCGCCGCCCCGGCCGCGCCGTCGAAGGGTGGCGCGAGTTCCGCGAAGGACGGCAAGGACGGCAAGGACAGGGGCTGCGTGGCCGCCGTGCTCGGCGCCCGCACCGAGACCTTCTTCGACGCCTTCCGCCGCGCCGACTCCCAGAACCGCAAACCGCAGGTCTCCTCCGTGCTCGGCTCCGTCAGCCAGGCCCTGGTCGACCGCACCGGCGGCAAGGAGAGCCCCTTCGAGGGCGCGTACGTCACGAGCTGGTACCCGGTCTCGGCCGACCCCCTGTGGACGCAGATGCGCAACGTGATCGCGGACCACGCCTTCGGCGACAACGCCGTGGACCCCGACGACAGCGGTGCCCAGACCACCTGGATCGCGTACACGGTGTTCAGCGAGATGGTGAAGCGGTTCAAGGAGGACGAGGACCTCACCGGGCGCACCCTCACGCGCAAGCTCAACCAGTCCGACCCCGTCAAGACCGGCGGCCTGACCCCCGACCTCAGCTGGCGCTACCAGGACATGCGCGCCGTCTCCGGCTTCCCCCGCATGGTCAACGGCCGGGTCACCTTCCAGGTCGTCCAGCAGGGCCGACTGGTCGCCCAGCCGGGCGGCGAGCAGTCCATGGACATGACCAAGACCCTGGAGCAGGCCCCCCGTTCGAGCTAGGGGGTGCCGGGGCGCGTCCTGGACGCGCCCGCGCCCCTACAGCTGGCTCTTGTCCCGCTTGGTGAGGCCGTACTTGGCGGCGATGGTGTTCCACATCCCCGCCGCGTTCTCCTTCGCCTTGGTGGCGTCGCCGCTGGCCTTGTTCCCGTCCGCGGCGTTGCCGGTCGACTTGGCCTTGCCGTCCTTGCACTTGTCGCCGTCGGACTTGATGTCGTCCGCCCAGGACGCGTAGCTGTTGTCCGCCTCGGCGGAGGACTTCCACGCCTTGGTGAGGGCCGCGGTCAGCTTCGCGTTGTCCGGGAGCTTGTCCACCTTGAGCTCCTGGAGCCGGGTCACCAGCTCCTCGCGCTGGCGGGCCGCGTCGCGCAGGTCGGTGGCCGCCTGGTCCAGGTTGCTGCAGCCCTTGATGTCCTCGACAGCCTTGATCACCGCGGCCCGGCTGTCGTTGCTGTCCGCGAGGAGCTTGTCGAGCTGGACCGCCTGCGGCTGCGCGGGGTCCAGCGGAGCCTCCGCACTGTCCGCGGCGGAGCTGCCGGGCTTGGGGGTGGGCGCCGCGGCGGCCGGGTCGTTGTTCTGCGCCTTGCCGTCGCTGAGCAGCGCACCGACTCCGAGCCCGACGACGGCCAGGCCGATGACGACGGCGGCGACGATCGCGGGCGAGACCCTGCGGGGCGCGGGCGCGGGGTCCTGCGGCTGCTGGAAGTGGGGCTGGAACTGCTGCTGTTGGAACTGCTGCGGCGGGTACTGCTGTTGCTGCGGGTGCTGCTGCATGTGCTGCTGGTACTGCGGCGGTTGCTGCGGATGCGGCCGCCGCGGCGGCTGCTGGCGGAGCACCGGCTCCTGGATCGGAGGCAGTTGCTGCGTGTGCTGCACGTCCCCCCGGAACAGCCCGTCGAACCCGGCTGCGGGATCCGCGGGCGCGGCCGGAACCGGCGGAATGTACTGCGTCGCGGCCTCGTCGTGCCCGGGGGCGGCGGGGACCGGCGGAATGTACTGCGTGGCGGCTTCGCCGTGCGCGGGTCCGGCGGGTACCGGCGCTATGTACTGCGTCGCCGCCTCGCCGTGCGCGGGGGCGGCCGGGACGGGGGCGATGTACTGCGTGGCCGCCTCACCGTGCGCGGGGGCCGCGGGGACCGGCGGAATGTACTGGGTGGCCGCCTCCGGCAGCGGCGGGTAGCCGTAGCCGTGGGGGTCGCCGGGGCCCTCGTAGCCCGGGCCGACGACGTGACCCTGCGGGTAGCCGTAGGAGGGGCCGCCCGGTGCGGGGTATCCGTAGGAGGGCTGGCCGTACAGGTACTCCGGCTCCCCGCCGGGCTGCACGGGCGGCTGCGTCGGCGGCTGTGCGGGCACGGGCGGGCCCCACGGCTCGCCTCCCTGCGGGCTGCCGCCCTGTCCGCTCTCCGTCACCGGAACTCCCTCTCCGACCTGTCCGCGTCCGCGGAACCGTCGGCTCACGCTACCGTCCCCCGGTGAATTTGCCAGTGTCGGCCTCGTCGCCGCAGGCCGTACCGGCCACCGGGCGTCCGGTATCGGCGGGATAGGTGCCGTGATCCGTACAACCCCTGGGGCGGGTCGTCCGTCAAACCCCGCAGCAGTCGGATGAACGCGCGGGGGAGAACCGTTGAACAGCTTCAAGAGGACCATGACGGCCGTCGGTACGGCGGTCGTCATCGCAGCCGTGGGTGCCCTGGCGGCTCCGGCCGCGAGTGCGGCCGTACCGGCGGCACGGCAGACGGCCCTGACGTCCGACCCGGAGGCGAAGTCCGCAGAGCTCGCGCTGCCGGCCGCCAGCGTCCGGCAGAACCAGAACAACCAGTTCATCGTCTTCGTCGACGCCAACGCGAGTGCTCCGAGCCGGGTGGAGGTGCGCCGGGCCGGCACCGACAAGGTCGTCGCCGTGGTCGACGACCTCACGTTCAACGACCCCGGTCCCGACGAATCGGGCGGTCCCAGCGTCCAGTGGTACGAGGGTGACAAGCAGCCGCTGGTCCTCGACGACATGACGGACTACGAACTGGACGTGTACGCCAAGGACGGCACCACCGAAGTGAGCCGCCGCAACGCCGGACGGTTCACCTACGCCTTCGACGCCAGGGTCGAGGCGAAGTCCAGCCAGCAGGAGTTCTCCCTGGACGACCTCGACACCCAGGTCACCGGAACGGTCACCGCCGTCCACCCGCGCACCGGGGAGCGGCAGCCACTGACGGGTGCCAAGGTCCGTGCCCGCCTCGGCTCGGGCTCGGCCGACGGGGTGTCCGACGCGCAGGGCAAGTTCACCGCCACCGTCGCCGCCCTCGGCACCGAGAAGACCCTGACCCACACCGTGTACCTCGCGAGCGGGGACACCGAGGTGTCCGCGACGGCCCCGTCGAAGATCCGGGCCCAGAAGTCCACGCTGACGCTGGCCTCGACGGCGCCCCTGACCGCCCGCTACGGGACCGCCGTGCCCGTGCGCGGCAAGCTCACCCGCCTCGCGGACGACGGCACGGTCAAGCCCGCCGCCGGCCGGGGCGTGGCCGCCTCGGGAGTCGGGCAGGCAACGGCCTCCACCGGACCGGACGGGAGCTACACCCTGCTGCCCCCGGTCTTCAGGACCGGCTCCTTGGCCGTGACCGTCCAGGACGCCTGGCTGATCGGTGACGGCACGCGCACCGCGACCGTCGCGAAGGTCACCCACACGACCAAGGTCGTCGAGGAGAAGCTGGTCTCCACCGACAAGTACGGCAAGCTCACCATCAGCGGCAAGGTCACCGTCGACGGCATCACCAGCCAGCAGGCGCCGATCCAGATCCAGTACCAGACCTCGCCGGGCAAGTGGGTCACCCGCCAGTCGTTCACCGTGCCCTACGACAAGACGTTCACGGTGACGGTCGGCACCCCGAGCTCCTATCCCTCCGACGGCTGGCGCGTGTACACGCCGGGCACCTCCAACATCGGCCCCAGCACGGGCACCAAGGTGCTCCGCCAGACCCGCGCCGAAACCCAGATCTCGGGCGAGCGCTTCGGACCGAGCCCCGTCGCCAAGGGGAAGCAGCTGTCCGTCTCCGGGGTCCTGAGCACGTACACGCCCACCCAGGGTTTCGTGCCGTACGCCGGCCAGAAGGTGCGCTACTACTTCCGTCCCGACGGCTCCACCGCCTGGAAGGAGATGGGCACCTCCGTCTCCGGGGCCACCGGAGCCGTCAGCATGAAGTTCACCGCGCAGACCACCGGCTACTGGCGCATCCGCTTCGTCGACGCCGACGCCACCCACCTCGCCGACACGGGCCGTGAGGGCCGCATCGAAGTCAAGGGCTGAACGCGTACAACCTCCGGGGCCGATCGGCCGTCCAACCCGTGTAGTCGATCACATGTGGCGCACGGGGGATTCCGGTGAACAGTTTCAAGAGGACCATGACGGCCGTCGGTACGGCCGTCGCGCTCGCGGCCGTGGGAGTGATGACCGCTCCCACGGCCAACGCCGCGGCAACGCCGGCCGCGCGGCAGGCGGCCCTGACCTCCGACCCGGAGACGAAGTCCGTTCCGGTCGAGGTGGGCGACGCCAGCATCCAGCAGCGCGCGAACAACCGGTTCGTCGTCCACATCGAAGGCGGCCAGAACACGAGGCCGTACCGGGTCGAGGTGCGCCGGGCGGGCACCGACAAGATCGTCGCCGTGGTCGACAGCCTGACGTACTACGACGACTACGACGAGGAAATGGGATACGGCACCCGCCACTGGTACGTGGGCGACAAGCAGCCGCTGGTCCTCGACGACATGACGGACTACGAGCTGGACGTGTACGCCCGGGACCACAAGGGCAACGAACTGACCCGCCGCAACGCCGGCCGGTCCACCTACGCGATCGACGCCCGGGTCGAGGCCGCCTCCAGCCGCCAGGAGTTCTCGCTGGACGCCCTCACCACCCAGGTCACCGGCACGGTCACCGCGATCCACCCGCGCACCGGGGAGCGCCTGCCGCTGACGGGCGCCAGGGTCCGTGCCCGCCTCGGTGACGGCTGGGCCGACGGGGTGTCCGACGCGCAGGGGAAGTTCACCACCACCGTCGCCGCCCTCGGCACCGAGAAGGCCCTGACCCACACCGTGGCCCTGGCGAGCGGGGACACCGAGGTGTCCGTGACGGCCCCGTCGACGATCCGGGCCCAGAAGTCCCTCCTGACGCTGACCTCGACGGCTCCCCTGACCGCCCGCTACGGGACCGGCGTGCCCGTGCTCGGCAAGCTCAGCCGCCAGGCGGACGACGGCACGGTCAAGCCCGCCGCCGGCCAGAGCGTCACCGCCTCGGGAGTCGGGAAGGGGCAGGCCACCGCCGGCCCCGACGGCAGCTACACCCTGCTGCCCCCGGTCTTCAGGACCGGCTCCCTGAACGTGGCCGTCGGCACCAGCAGCTGGCTGATCGGTGACGGCACGCGCACCGCGACCGTCGCGAAGGTCACCCACACGACCAAGGTCGTCGAGGAGAAGCTGGTCTCCACCGACAAGTACGGCAAGCTCACCATCAGCGGCAAGGTCACCGTCGACGGCATCACCGGCCAGCAGGCGCCCATCGAGATCCAGTACCAGACCTCGCCGGGCAAGTGGGTCACCCGCCAGTCGTTCACCGTGCCCTACGACAAGACGTTCACGGTGACGGTCGGCACCCCGAGCTCCTATCCCTCCGACGGCTGGCGCGTGTACACGCCGGGCACCTCCAACATCGGCCCCAGCACGGGCACCAAGGTGCTCCGCCAGACCCGCGCCGAAACCCAGATCTCAGGCATGCGCTTCACACCGCTCCAGGCGGTCAAGGGGAAGCAGCTCTCCGTCTCCGGAGTCCTGCGGACCTCCACCCCCGAGGGGCTCGCGCCGTACGCCGGCCAGAAGGTCCGCTACTACTTCCGCCCCGCCGGCTCCACCGTGTGGAAGGAGATGGGGACTTCCGTCTCCGGGGCCTACGGAGCCGTCAGCATGAAGTTCACCGCGCAGACCACCGGCTACTGGCGCATCCGCTTCGTCGACGCCGACGCCACCCACCTCGCCACCACGGGCCGTGAGGGCCGCATCGAGGTCATCGGCTGACCCACCGGCAAAGCGGCCGAACCGGCGGACCCGCCGCCCGGACACCCGGGCGGCGAGGTCAGTGGACCGGCTCCAGGCGGGCCGTGAACTCCCGGGCCGCCGGTTCCTCCCGGTACGGGTCCAGGCGGGTGCGGAAGTCCTCCAGGTACACCGCCCCGCGGTGGGAGCGGATGCCCGACAGGGCCTCCGCCGCCTGCGTCGCCGTCTGGCAGGCGGCTTCCACCTCGCGCTGCTGCACCCGCGCCGCCGCCAGCAGGAGCAGACCGATCGCCCGGCGCCTCGCCTTGCCCGCCGGGAGGTCCCGTAGGGCCTCCTCCGCGCGCTTCGCCGCCGCGTCGGCCTGCCCCAGGTCCCGGTGGCAATGCGCCAGTTCGTCCGCGAGGTACGCCTGGTCGAAGTGCCGGATCCACTCCGGGTCGTCCCCCGCCTCCGGCTCCGCCCGCTCCAGCGCCGTCAGCGCCCGCGAGGACAGCACCGCCGTCGACCGCGCGTCACCGAGCAGCGCGTGGCCCCGTGCCTCCGCCGCGTAGAACATCGCCTCCACCCGGGGGGTGACCTGGCCCCGCGTCCCCTCCTGTGCGGCTCTCGCCAGCTGCGCGATCTCCCTCGGGTTGCCCAGCTCGGCCGCGAGGTGGCTCATCGACGCCGCCAGCACGTAGCCCCCGTACGCCCGGTCGCCCGCCGCCTGCGCGAGCCGGAGCGCCTGGATGTAGTAGCGCTGCGCCAGGCCCGGCTGGCCGGTGTCCACCGCCATGTAGCCCGCCAGCTCCGTGAGCCGGGCGACCGCCGCGAACAGCGCCCGGCCGACCGGCTCCCGGTAGGCGCCGCCGATCAGGCCGGAGACCACCGAGTTGAGGTAGTGCACGACCACCGGGCGCACGTGCCCGCTGCCGAAGCGGTGGTCGAGGTCCTTCAGCGCCTGCGTGGTGGCCCGTACCGCCTCCACGTCCGACATCCCCACCCGTGAGCCGCCGCTGCGCGCGACCTGCGCGTCGGCCCCGGTGATGAGCCAGTCGCGGCTCGGCTCGACCAGCGCCGAGGAGGCCACGCTCGACCCCGACAGGAAGTCGCGCCGCCCCACGTCGCTCCGCCACAACTCGCTGACCTGCTCGATCGCGCCGATGACGGTCGGGGAGAACTGCAGGCCGACACCGGAGGCGAGGTTCTTGCCGTTGGCCATGCCGATCTCGTCGATGGTGACGGTCCGGCCGAGTTTGCGGCCCAGCGACTCGGCGATGATCCCGGGGGCCCGGCCGCGCGGCTGCTGGCCCCGCAGCCAGCGGGCCACGGAGGTCTTGTCGTAGCGGAGGTCGAGGCCGTGCTCGGCCCCGCACATGTTGACGCGCCGGGCGAGCCCGGCATTGGAGCACCCGGCTTCCTGGATGAGCGCCTGCAGCCGTTCGTTCGGCTGGCGGGCGACGAGAGGCCTGGCTGCCATGAAAACCCCCAGAGACGCGGGTGATCGCTCGAATGATCACTTCCCGCCTGATGTGCGGGGAATCTTCCCCATTGCGTCCTGTCGCTACCCACCTACGGCGCCCCGGCCTCCCACGCGCCCCCCGCGATGCACCGATGCGCCCCGCATGCAGGATCGATGCTCCCGAGCCCGGCGGGTTTACGCCCGTAACCCCCGGTGACCGCAAGAGTTGTGTTGCACGTGGAAGAGACCATCGGAGTCACGGAGACCGCGCCCATCCCCCTGCAGCGCAGTGAGCCGCTGCTGGACCATGCCGTGCGGTACACGGAAGAACGGCACTGGGATGTCTTCGCCGGCACCTGGCTGGAGTCCGGCGACGGGCGCGAACAGTGCTCGTGCGGGGCCGCGGAGTGCCCCGTGCCCGGCGCGCACGCGGCGGGGAAGGACTGGGCCTCCCAGGCCTCGGGCAGCGCGGTGCAGGTCAGGCGGCTCTGGGGGAAGAACCCGAAGGCCGCCATCCTGCTGCCCACCGGCCGGACCTTCGACGCGCTCGACGTCCCGGACGCGGCCGGCTTCCTCGCGCTGGCCCGGCTCCAGCGCATGCAGCGCACCCTCGGACCGGTGATCGCCAACCCGGCGGGGCGGATGCTGTTCTTCGTCCTGCCCGGCGCCGGGGCGAAGGTGCCCGACCTGCTGCGCAAGATCGGCTGGCAGCCGGCCCAACTCGACCTGGTCGCACGCGGTGAGGGCGAGTACGTCGCCGCGCCGCCGACCCGGATCGGCGGGCGCGGCTCGGTGCAGTGGGCGCAGCCGCCGACGGCCGCGAACCGGTGGCTGCCCGACGTGGAGGAGCTGATCGACGCGCTGGCCTACGCGTGCGGGCGCGAGGCGGCGGCGGAACGGGCCCGGCGCACGACCTGACCCAGGGGGCCCGGCCCACCGTCCCTGATCCCGGCACACGGGCTCTGACCAGCGGACATGTGCGTGGGGAAACTCATGACATAAGTAACTGCTCCGCCTCTCCCCCGCCTCCTATGGTGAGAAAAGCAGGACACGGGGAACGAAATCGAGAGGCAGGCGCATGCCGGACCAGGGCGTTGCGACGGGCGGGACGGACGGAACGGGCGGCGGTGTGCGACCCGCACCGTCCGCCGCACCCGCCGTGCGGGTCGAGGGTTTGTGGAAGCGGTTCGGCGAGCAGGTGGCCGTGTCCGGGATCGATCTGGAGCTGCCCGCCGGGCAGTTCGTCGGCCTGGTCGGGCCGAACGGCGCGGGCAAGACCACGACGCTGTCCATGGTGACCGGGCTGCTGCGCCCGGACATGGGCCGGGTGATCGTCGCCGGGCACGACGTCTGGGCGGACCCGGTCGAGGTCAAGTCCCGGATCGGCGTGCTGCCGGAGGGCCTGCGGCTCTTCGAGCGGCTCTCCGGGCGGGAACTGCTCGGCTACATGGGCCGGTTGCGGGGGCTGCCGGGCCGCGAGACGGACAGCCGGGCCACGCAGCTGCTGGAGATCCTGGACCTGGCCGGTTCGCAGAACAAGCTGATCGTCGACTACTCGACGGGCATGCGGAAGAAGATCGGCCTGGCGGCCGCGCTGCTCCACAACCCCGAAGTGCTGTTCCTGGACGAGCCGTTCGAGGGCGTTGACCCGGTGTCCGCACAGACCATCCGCGGAGTGCTGGAACGTTACACCTCCTCCGGGGCCACGGTCGTCTTCTCCTCCCACGTCATGGAGCTCGTCGAGTCGCTGTGCGACTGGGTGGCCGTCATGGCCGCCGGCCGGATCCGCGCCGCGGGCACACTGGCCGACGTACGAGGCGACGCGCCCTCGCTGCAGGCCGCGTTCCTGGAGCTGGTCGGGGCGCAGGGCCGGGCCACCGGCGAGTCCCTGGACTGGCTCGGCGGCGGGGCAGCGGGCAACGGGGCGGGCGTTCGATGAGCACCTCCGCGGCGCCGGCCGCACCGGCCACGCCCGCCGCACCCGCCGCGTCCGTCAGCATCACCCCGGTCTTCGTCCGGCTCAAGCTGTCGCTGCTGCGCAACGGACTCAAGGGCTCCCCGGCGCGCAAGGCCGCCTACTTCGGCGCCCTCGCCTTCGCGCTCTTCATCGCCTTCCTCGCCGTGCTCGGCCTCGTCGCGCTGCGCGGCAACGCGCACGCCGGCACGGTCGTCGCCCTGCTGGCGACGATCATGGCCCTCTGCTGGACCTTCGTCCCGCTGTTCTTCGCCACCGGCGACGAGACGCTCGACCCGAGCCGGCTGGTCATGCTGCCGCTGCGCCCGCGTCCGCTCATCCAGGCCCTGCTGGCCTCCTCGCTCATCGGCATCGGGCCGCTGTTCACGCTCTGCCTGGCCATCGGCTCCGTGATCGCCGTCGCACGGGGCGCCGCGGGCCTGGTGGCCGCCGTGCTGGCCGTACCACTGCTGCTCGTCGGCTGCGTGACGCTGGCCCGGGCGGTCGCGACCGCCAACGTACGGCTCCTGACCAGCCGCAAGGGGCGCGACCTCGCGCTGCTCAGCGGCCTGCTGATCGCGATCGGCGCGCAGGTGGCGAACCTCGCGGTCGCGCGGCTGGCCGAGCCGGGCGGCCTGGACCGGCTGGAGCCCGCCGGGGAGGTCCTGCGCTGGCTGCCGCCGGCGGCGGCCGTCGGGATGGTGGACTCCGCGAGCGAGGGCTCGTACGGGATCGCCGCGGCCCAGCTCCTCATCACGGTCGCGGCCCTCGGGCTGCTGCTCTGGTACTGGGAGCGCGGCCTGACCAAGCTGATGGTCACCCCGGACGGTTCGACGATCGTGGCCGCCAAGGACCACAAGAAGAACCCGGCCGGCGGCGGCCGGTCCTTCCTGCCGGACAACCGTACGGGCGCGGCCGCCCAGCGCTCGCTGCGCTACATGTGGCGCGACCCGAAAACGAAGTCGGCGTCGGTGTCGGCCCTGGCGCTCGGTCTGATCATCCCGGTCGTCAACGCCCTCCAGGGGGGCGGCTCGGTGTACCTGGCCTGCTTCGCCTCGGGCATGCTCGGCCTCCAGATGTACAACCAGTTCGGGCAGGACACCTCGGCGTTCTGGATGGTCGCGCAGACCATCTCCAGCACCCGGGAGGCGTACCTGGAGCTGCGCGCCCGCGCCCTGGCCCTCGCGCTGATCACCGTGCCCTTCACGGTGCTGGTCGCGGCGGTCACCGCCGGACTGGTCGGCAACTGGGCCGGTCTGCCGGCCGGCCTGGGCCTGGCCCTGGCCCTGCTCGGCTCGATGCTGTGCACGGGGGCCCTGTCGTCCGCCTTCTTCCCGTACTCGATCCCGACCGACGGCGCCTTCAAGAACGTCGCCCCGGGCCAGGGCGCCCTGGCGTGGACGAGCCTCCTCCTCGGCATGCTCGCCTCGGCACTGATCAGCTCCCCGCTGATCGGCCTGGCCATCTACTTCAGCGCCACGGACCAGCAGTCCGCGGCCTGGATCCTGCTCCCCCTGGGCGTGGCCTGGGGCACGCTCGCCAGCTGGGCCGGCCTGCGCCTCGCGGCCCCGACGGTGGCGCGCAAGCTCCCCGAGATCCTGCTGGCCGTCAGCAAGGGCTGACGGGAGGGCCGGAGAAACCGGAGGGGGTGCCGGGCCGCACGGGCCGGGCACCCCCTCCGGCGTGCAGACGGCACCGCCCACGTCTTCATCGGCCGCATTCCCCACAGGAGGCAAGAGATGACGCTCTCGTCAGCTGACGCGTTCGCCGCCGCAGAGGCGTTCTTGACCCGCGCTTTCGAGCACAGCCAGCGCCGCTACACCCTCGTCCTCCAGCCGGACCTCTCCGAAGAGTTCGACATCGCCTGGGCCGTGCGCTTCGACTCCCGGGAGCACCTCGATACCGGCGATCGGAAATTCGCCCCGCCCACGCGCCTGGCCCTTGTCCCCCAGGAGGGGACAGCGCCGCATTTCCCGCCGTCGCACATCCCGGTGGCGGAATATCTGGCCTATGCGCGGCACGGGGGCTGGGCCGGTGCGAGCAAGGGCGGCACGGTGAAGGCCGAGCCGTGGCAGCGGGCGCTGAAGTGGCTGCTCGACACCTACCACGGGCGCGTCGAACTAGCGGGAACCGATCCTGTCGCCGAGGACGCGGGGAGCCGGCTGTTCGCCTGCCGGACCATCGAGCAGCCTGGGTATCCGCGGACGCCGATGCCGGCCGCATCGGTGGTGGTGCCCAAGGACGCCGGACGGCCCTTCCATCCGGCGGCGGACGGCTCGTCCACCGGCCCGTCCCAGCCCAGCTCCTTGAACTTCGCCTCCGGGTAGCTCACCAGCGGGATCCAGACCATCCGCTTGCCCTTCAGGAGCGGGGTTCGGAGCCCGTAGGCGAAGCCGTTGTTCCAGACCCGGTCGATCCAGCCCTTCAGGATGGCCGGCAGACCGAACCACCAGAGCGGGAAGACGACCACGAGGATCTCGGCGGCGGCGATCCGGTCCATGTGGGCCCGGGTCTCGGCGGAGTACTCCTTGTCGGGATCCGACCAGTCCGGCTCGTCCTCCGTGCCCATCCGGGGGTCGAAGCCCTCGGCGTGCAGATCGAGCACGTCGACCGTGTGACCGTCGGCCTCCAGCCGGGCCACGGCACGGCGGGCGAGCTGGGCGGTGAGGGAATCGCCGCGGGGGTGGGCCAGGACGACCAGGGCGGCGCTCATCGGGCATCGGCGGTGAGGGAAGGGGCGGCGACGGCGGCTTCCGGGGCGGTGGCTTCCGGGGCGAGGCGGACCAGCATCTTGCCGGTGTTCGCGCCGCGCATCATGCCGAGGAAGGCCTCCGGGGCCCGCTCGATGCCGTCGACGACGGTCTCCTCCGTGCGCAGGCTGCCGTCCGCGAGCCATCGCGCGGAACTGCGCCGCACCGCGGAGGCGGCCGCCACGGTGTTCACCGAACTGGGCGACCGCTGGGGCCAGTTGCAGACCTCGGAGCAGCTCGGCATCCTCGCCGAGGTCACCGGGGACTACGCGGCCGCGGTGCGGCTCCACGAGGACGGCGTACGGGACGCGCAGGAACTGGAGCTGTGGACGCACGCCTCCTTCCGGCTGGCCCGGCAGGGCCGCATCGCGCTGCTGACCGGCGACCTCGCGCACGCGGCCGCCCTGCACGAGCAGGCCCTGCGGCTGGCGCAGGAGCAATGCCACCGCCCGGCCGAGCAGTTCGCGGCGATCGGGCTCGCCCTGGGCGCCCGGCGCGGCGGAGACCTGGACGCCGCCGAGGCCCGGCTGCGGCCGTGGCTCGACTGGAACCGGCGGCTCGGGGTGGACTCCGGGGCAGCGCTGATCCTGGCGGAGCTGGGGTACGTCGCGGAGTTGCGGGCCGACCCGGCCGCGGCGGAGTCCCTGCACCGGGAAGGCCTCGCGGCGGCCCGCCGCACCGGGGACCCCCGCGCGCTCGCCCTGGCCCTCGAAGGCCTGGCCGGGATACTCCCGCCCGCCCGGGCGGCCTCGCTCCTGGGCACGGCGATGGCCCTGCGCGCCTCGGCGGGCACCCCGCGCCCGCAGGCGGAACGCACCGACACCGACCGGGCAACGGCCCGGGCCCGCGCGGCCCTGGGTCCGGAGGCCTTCGCGACCGCCTTCGCCACGGGCGAAGCCCTGCCCCTGCCGGACCAGCTCGCCCTCCTGGACGGCGGCCCGTGACGGCCCCCACCGCAGCGGGCGGGCCCTCCGATGTCACCGCCGCGCCGGACGTCCTGCTCGGGACGGAGGACGCAGTCCACCGCGCTCTGCCCTCAGGTGCCGCACCTCCCTCCGGACGACCGGGCGCTGCTCGTGCGGCCGCGGTAGGACGTACTTCGGCCTGGACACGGAGCGGGTGGCAGCGGCGCCCCTGCCCGCCGGCACCGTGGCGGCGGCCGAGGTTCAGCTGCACGACACGGCCGAGGACTGCATCGGCGAGGCCCTGGTCCCCAAGTCCCCTACCCGCCCTTCGCCCGTTCCCCGGGCTGCGCCCGGACCCCCCTGGGGCTCCGCCCCAGACCCCGCGCCTCAAACGCCGGCGAGGCTGGAATTGCCCTGCGGGCAATCCAGCCCCTCCGGCGTTTCCAGCCCCTCCGGCGTTTGAGGAGCGGGGGTCCGGGGGCTGGCCCCCGGCAACGGCGCCGCACGCGGCAACGGGTCCGGGCGGAGCCCGGGGAACGGTGGAAGGGCGGGTAGGGGACAGCCGCCCGCAGGGCCCGCGGTCGTCTGCCGACGGCCGCGCTCCGGCCCCCGGCCTCCGACTGGCCCCCGCAGGATCCACAGGGCCGCGGCAAGGCCCCGTAAGGCCCCCGCAGGGAGGGACGGGGGGCGGACACTGGGCGGGCCTGGCCCAACAGCCGCCCTCCAGCCGCTATCTGCCCCCGCAGGCTTCCCGGCCGTAAGGTCCCGCGAAGGCCTCGTAGGGGCCCCACAGGGCCCGCAGGGGCGGACAGGGCGGGGGCACAGGGGCGACGGGCCCAGCAGCCGCCCTCACCGGCCCGCCGGGGCCCGGAGGGGCAGGCCAGGCCCGCCAGGTCCCCGTCGGCCCCTCACGCCGAGGCTTTGATGCCCTCCAGGAACGGCTCCACCGCCGCGCGCCACGCCGTCGGGTGGTCGTAGTGGAGGTAGTGGCCGGCGTCCGGGATCTCCGCGTACTGGCCGGCCGGCAGGACGCGGACCATCTCCTGGGCCTCCGCCCGGCCCAGTTCGCCGTCCAGGCCGCGGACGACCAGCGTCGGGCAGCGGACCTGGGCGAGCTCCTCCCAGTGCGCGTCGTGCACCCACGTCTCCCGCGCGGTCAGCATCTGGCGGCGCGAGAACAGCGGGCGCCAGCCGTCGTCCGCCTGGTGCATCACCTCGGCGAAGAACTCTCCCCGGCCGGGATCCGGGCGCTCCACCCGCGGGTCGTCCTCGCCGAACCAGCGCCGCGCGGCGTCCTGCGTGGGGAACGGCAGCGGCCAGTGGCGGAACCATTCCTCCCACTCCTGCTGCGAGGCCTCGCCGAGGGCCGACGCCCGCATGTCGCAGATGACCAGGGCCGCCACGAGGTCGGGGCGGCGGGCCGCGAGCTGCCAGGCCGTGAGGGCGCCCATGGAATGGCCGATCAGCGTCACCGGCGCGAGGCCGAGCTGCTCGACGGCCGCTTCGGCGTCGGCCACGAAGGCCTCGCGTCCGTAGGCGACGGAGCTGCCGGGGCCGGAGGTCGGGGGGCGCTCGCTCTGGCCGTGGCCGCGCTGGTCGAGGGCCACGACGCGGCGGCTCGCGCCGAGCCAGCGGGCGGTGCCCGCCCAGTGGAAGGCACGGCCCATCAGGCCGTGCAGTAAGAGGGCCGCGGGCTCACCCGACGGCGACGGATCCGGCTCGCGCTCCGCGGCCGCTTCGCAGAACTCCCAGGCCGCCAGGCGTACGCCGTCGGCCCCCGTCACATCGAGGCGTCGTACCACCGCAGATGCACCCCCTTCGCTCCCGGCCACAGTATCGAACCCGTATTCGAAAACGGGGTTCTCGCCGCCAACACCGCTCTTTCGAGTGACCTTGCTCAAGGATTGACCGCCGCTGCCGATGGAGATCCTTTCAACAGGGAGGCGGACCGCTCGGGGAAGACGGTCCGAAGGGATGACCTTGAGAGCTCGGGGCTCCAGGTCAAGCAGGGGAGGACCGGTCCCGGCGCCGTAAGGCGCCGGGACCATCCATACAGATCCGCACCGGTCCACATCGGCCGACACCAGCCGGATTCGCTCGCACTGGCGACCCGATCGAACGCCCGTGCGTCATCCTGACGAACCCTCGCCTACCGAGCCGTCGCCCGCCGAAACCTCGCCTGCCGAACCGCCCCCTGCCCGTCCGTCAGCGCTTCGCCACGAACACGTGGGAAGCGATGTCCGAGTCCAGCTCCGCCGCCTCGCCCCCACTGCCGACCAGCACACCGCCGGGCGACTCGGTCACGCTGACCACCGAACCGGGCTGTACGCCCGCCCGGCGCAGCGTGTACATCAGCTGCGCGTCCGTCTGGATCGGCTCGCCGATCCGGCGGATCACGACGGTCTTGCCCTCCACGCCCGGATCCAGCTCGGAGAGGCTGACCATGCCCTCCTCCAGGAACGGATCGGCCTCGGCCTTCTCGCCCAGCTCCTCCAGTCCCGGGATCGGGTTGCCGTACGGCGATTCGGTCGGGTGACGCAGCAGCTCCAGCACCCGCCGCTCCACCGCCTCGCTCATCACGTGCTCCCAGCGGCAGGCCTCGGCGTGCACCTGCTCCCACTCCAGACCGATGACGTCGACGAGCAGGCACTCCGCGAGCCGGTGCTTGCGCATCACGCGCGTCGCCAGCTTGCGCCCCTCGTCGGTCAGCTCCAGGTGTCGGTCGCTGGCGACGGCCACCAGGCCGTCGCGCTCCATCCGCGCCACCGTCTGGCTCACCGTCGGGCCGCTCTGGTCGAGCCGCTCGGCGATGCGGGCGCGCATGGGGACCACACCTTCCTCTTCCAGTTCGAGGATGGTGCGGAGGTACATCTCCGTGGTGTCGATCAGTCCGGACATTCGTGCCCCTCGGATTGCGTGCGCTGGCCCTGCCCCCAATTCTGACCCATCGCGCCGACAACCGTCCCGTGTAGGACGTCAAGGGCCGTTCCGGACGGCCTCGAAACGCCCCCCACGCCCCTGTGGCCACCTCTCATTACGTCGCCCACCGGGCCTTTCGCCCCGTGGATGGAAGTTCGTATTGACACGCCCTTGGTCCAGACCGCACGGTGAGCGGCGGACACGGACGACAACCTCACCCAACTCCCACCCCGGAAGGCCATCGGCGTATGAGCGAGAGCAAGCTGGCCGGTCAGTTCTTCGACGCCGCGATCGGTCTGCTGGAGCGGGTACGGGACGAGGAGTCCGCCCGCATCAACGAGGCCGGCACCGTCATCGCCGACGCCGTGGCCGCCGGGAACAAGCTCTTCGCCTTCGGCGCCGGGCACTCCTCGCTCCCCGCTCAGGACGTGGTCTACCGGGCCGGCGGGCTCGCCCTGATGAACTTCCTCGCCGTCCCCGGCACGGTCGGCATCGACGTCATGCCCGCCACCCTCGGCAGTGCCCTGGAGCGCGTCGACGGCCTCGCCGGGGCGGTCCTGGACAGCAGCCCGGCCAGTGACGGCGACGTCCTCGTGATCATCTCCCTCTCCGGGCGCAACGCGCTGCCGGTCGAGATGGCCATGAACGCCCGCGCGATCGGCCTCAAGGTCATCGGCGTCACCTCGGTGGCCTACGCGACCGACACCAAGTCCCGCCACGTCTCCGGAACCTTCCTCAAGGACCACTGCGACATCGTCCTCGACAGCAAGATCGCGGTCGGCGACGCCGAGCTCACCCACGAAGGCATCGAGGCCCCCTTCGCCCCCGCCTCCACCGTCGTGACCAGCGCGATCATGCAGGCCGTCATGGCCGCGGCGGCCGGCGAGCTCGTCGACCGCGGGGTCGAACCGCCGCTCCTGCGCTCGGGCAACGTCGACGGCGGCCACGAGTGGAACGGCCGCGTCATGCAGGAGTACGGCGACCGCATCTTCTTCCGCCACTAAGACTTGTCCCACAGCTCACCCCAGAGGGTGAGCTGGGTGCAGTCGGGGCGTGAGCCGGGCTTTCCGACGTGGTCACGCACAGGGCGTGTCTCATCCGGGGTCGCTCGGCTCCGCCTTCCGACGGTTCGGGGAGCAGAGGTCCCACGGCGTTGCTGCCCTGGGACTGCCACGCGACCCGGCCCGCGTACGGGTTTCGGGCACGGTGTGGTTGACTCCCGCAGCGCCTCTTCTAGCGCTTGCGCGTAGACGATCTGTGCGTGCCTGGACTGCGTGGTGTCCAGGTACGCGGTCTTGGGGTCGTCCGCATCCTTGAAGCGGACGAATGCCGCGAGGGCGGCGGAGACAAGGTCCCGCTTGCCGGTGAGGCCACAGGCATCGCAGTTGTGCTCGCGGTCCCGCAGTGTCTTGGAGACCCGTTCCCCGCACAGGCAGTGCTGTGACAGGGCTGTACTCCAGGTAGAGGCCCGTACGAGCCTGCCGCCAGCAGCCTCGCACTCGACCTTGAGGGCGGCGATCAGCATGCCCGGTGTGGTCTGCGAGAGGCGTTTGCCCCACAGTCGGTACCAGGTGCGGATGTCGCAGTCCTCGATCACGAGCACGGGACCGTGGGTGGCGATGATCTCGCGGGCCACAATGCGGGCGCGGTGCCTGCGGTGGTCGGCGACCCGGGCGGCGTGTTCGGCCCGATGGGCTCGCTGATCCCGGTAGCCGTTCGAGAGCCGGTCGCCCCGATATGCCTGCTTCGGCACCCCATCGGAACGGGCGGCACGGGGACCACCCGGCACGGCGACCACCTTGGGCTTGAGGCCGTTCTCGGCGCGGCGGGCGGCGCGCTTGGCCTGCTTCTTCGACAGGCCGTACTGCGCGTTGTTGGTGGCCCGCCGGGAGCGCTCCAGCGCCCGCGCCCGGCCGCGCTTCTCCTTCGCCTGCTTGGCCAGCAGGGTGCGCTCTCCCTCGGTGAGCGTGATCTCGGTGGACACCGGCTTACCGGCTGCCGAGTCGAGGCCGGCGGGGAAGGAAACGACGGAGAGGTTGGAGACGTTGCCGTCCACCCCGCCCACACGCCCGAGCCCAGCAGCCTTCTCGCGCATGTCCCGCACGCTGGGTGCGCTGTACCCGGGGCCGAGGATCACCAGGTGAGCCTCGTACACCCAGCCGCCAGGCGCGGATGCCTTCCGACGGCGTACGAGGTCTATCTTGTGCCAACGGTCCCGGCTGGTCAGGAAGTGCTGCACCCGCGGCCACTGGCCGGGCCCCTGTGGCAGCCGCACAGGCAGCACCAGGTCACCGGCACTGGACGCCGGACCACCGGCGAAGACGACCGCCAGCGGGCCGGCGTGGTCCCACCACGTCGCCTTCCGCGCGCCCCGCTCATCCGAGGCGGTCAGCTTGCCCGCGGGCAGGGCTGGTACCGGCATCCTGCGCGGCTGGTCGAGAGAGCGCCGACCACCCCTGGAATAGGCCGCGGCGTGGCCGTCCAACGTGCCGACAAGACGGAAGGTCTCCCATTTGTTGGCGGTCGTGTGAGATCGCGCACGGCCCGGAATCCGGGTGAAGTCGTACCAGTTGCCGACCTTTGGACGGCCGAACCGTTGGCCCGTCGCATCCGGGAACAGGTGCCGCTGCACCCCATTCCACACCTCATCGGCCATGTGCATGGCCAAGGCCTTGGAGACGTGGTGCTTGAGATGCCCAGAGCCTTCGAGGTGCTTGTACGCGCACCGCTCCAACATCTCGCGCGCGAGACCGACGCGCTGCCGTACGACCTTCGCCCCGTGGCCATCCCTCTCGCGCTTCGCACACCAGAAGGCATCCACGCTGGCGCGAGCGTCGCGTTGGACAGCTCGCTTGATGCTCCACATCGCGCCGAACAGCTTCTCCAGCCGTGCCAGGTCGCCGGGGTTGGTGACGGCCAGCGGCAGCACCATGACCGAAACCTGCCCGCTCTCGGGCTTGACCCACTTCGGGACCTTGTTCTTCCCCCGGAACTTCCGTGGCTTCTGGGCAGCCAGCATGACCATCACACCCCCCGCCCACTAGATGCAGTGACTTCCCGTAGAATATTACGGGAAGTCACTTCCCTCAATCCGTTTAGGTGTTTCCCCATGGCAGCAACGATCCCCGGCTTCTACGGCGCCCAACAGGCCGCCGACCACCTCGGCGTCAGCATCAAAAGCATCTACAACCTCAACAATGCGGACAACGACTTCCCAACAGCCATCTATGTCGGCAGAACCCCACTGTGGCCCGTCGACCAGCTCGACGCCTGGCGGAAACGCCACCCCACCCGCAACAAGTCGTAACCGTCTGCTCCCAACGGGACGATAGTTTTCTGTTCACGATCGCGGCGTGAGGTGGGGGCATGAGGCATGCGGCAGTGGGCGTCGACATCGGTGGTACCAAGTTGCTCATGCTCGCAGAGGGGCAGGATCTTGATGCGCCGCTCACTCGGCGCCTGGCCACGGGTCCCTCGGTCGGGCCCGCCGAGATCGAAGCCGCTATCCGGGCCTTCCTCATCGACAACGCCTTGAAGCCGACGGCACTGGGGATCGCCGTGCCAGGTCTCGTCGAGAACGGGCAGGTCAGGATTTCCGACGTGTTGCCCCAGCTCACGGGCTGGACGGGGATAGGCATCGACGGCGCCCCACAGTTGCTCGTCAATGACATCCGAGGCGCGCTCGCGCAGGAGTCGGCCGGCCTCTCCAAGGCCTCGTCCGCTGCGGTGATCGTCTGTGGGACTGCAGTGGGCTCGGCCTACCTGTGCGAAGGACGGGTCGTCCGCGGCTCGCGAGGATGGGCCGGAGAGATCGGCAGCATGCCCATCCCGACGCCACAGGGTGTCAAACGCCTCGACGACCTCGCCGGCGGCGGTGCGATCGTACGTGCGGTCGGCGCCCATCCGGAACAGATCCATGCCGCGCTCGCCGCTGGCGATACTCGGACACAGCGCATCGTCAATGCCGCTGGTGAGACGCTCGGGCTCGCCATCGCATCACTGGTCAACATCCTCAACCCGGATGTCGTACGGATCGCCGGCGGCACCCTCGGATTTGCGGGCTACTGGGACACCGCCGTAGCGACGGCACACACCCACGCCCTACCGGAGTTGTGGGACGTCTGCACCGTCGACCGAATCCAAGCCGCCGAACTGGTCGTTGCCCGAGGGGCCATGCGGCTCGCCGCCGCAGCCATCGACGACCAAGCATGGGTCCGGCAATACGTCTGACCAGACATTCGGGACTTGGATCCATTCGCCACCCACCCCACCGCAACCACTACCTCCCTATGCCCACCTGGACGGGGCGCCAACTCTGCAAGCAGCAACTCGGCGAACCAACGCGGTCAGAGCACTAGGGTGCCCCCGGGCCGGTCCTACCATCTCCGTACCCGCCGCCCGCCAGGTCCAGATCCGCCGCGACGCGGGCCGCCACCTCCTCCGCGTACGCCGCGTCCGCACGCTCGAAGGCGGCCCTGGACGGCCCCCGCAGGAACGTCAGCGTCCCCAGGCTCCGGCCCCGGCTGCGCAGGACCGTGCACAGGGCGTGCGCCGCTCCCTCGGGCCAGCGCCGGGTGCCCGCCCACGCCCCGTCGGCCTGCCCGAGCGGGGCGCTGGCCCGCACCGACCCGACCCGGTCCAGCGCCTGCAGCGCCGGGTGCCCGGCCGCGTAGCGCACCGGGATCGCCCCGGGCTCGGGCAGCCCCGGCAGGCCGGGCGGGGACGCCGCCCAGCGCAGCAGCCGCGCGGGCTCCGGTTCCCGTAGCGGGTCCAGTACGTCCACCAGCGCGTGCTCGGCGAAGCCCGCCAGCGCGAACTCCAGCCGCACGGCCGCCGCCTCGGCCGGGTCCTCGCACTCGGCGGCGGCCCGCCCGGCCCGGTACAGCTGATGGGACCGGAACCGCAGCTGCGCCGTGTCCAGCTGCGCCTGGCGGGCCTCGGTGACGTCCTGGAACAGCAGCGCGACCCCGAGCGGTACGGGTTCCTCCGCGAGCGGCGACGCCAGCCGCAGGAACCCGCACCGCCAGCACCGCCGCCGCACGCCCTCGGGGCCCCGTACGGACACCCACAGCTCCGCGGGCGCCGGGGGCGCGCCCTCGGCCAGCACGTGCTGCAGGGCCCCCTCCAGCTCCTCCACCCCCTGCGCCAGCAGCTCCCCCAGCGGCCGCCCGAGCAGCATGGTGCGGCCGGACCCGAAGGCGCGGGCGGCATGGACGTTGACCACGGCCGGCCGCAGGTCCACGTCCACGAGCACGACGCCCCAGGAGGCGTCCTCCATCAGCGCCTCGCTCAGGGCGATGGAACGCTCCAGGTCGATCTGCGCGTGCACCTCGCTGAAGGCGCAGTACACCCCGGCCGGCTTCCCGTCGGCGCCCGGCACCCCGGCGGACTGGGTCCGCACGAGCACCCGCCCGCCGTCCTTGGTCAGCAGCGCGAACTCGTGCACCTGCCGCCCCGGCACGTCCTGGGCGGCCATGAGTCTGTCCTGCACGTCCTGCGCGTCGGCGGCCCGAACGGCCCACCCCGCGAACCCCTTGCGCCCCACGGCCTCCCCGGCCGACCACCCGAGGATCCGCTCGGCCTCACGGTTCCAGTGGGTGATCACGCCATCGGCATCGAACGCGCACAAGGCCGCGTCCATCCCGTCCAGCAGCGCTGCGAGCAGATCGTCGGCGGTCTCACTACGTCCGGATGCAGTCACCTGGGCCCCCTGCAGGTGTTCGCGTGTGCGGCACGTCACGTCATTGAACTGGAACGTGACGCAGCCCACACCCACTTCCCGCAATCATCCCGTTATGTCCGGGGGTGAGGGCAGTCCCGTCAGCCGAGCAGCACCACGAGGAGCGCGATGCCGGCCAGCGTGGCCGTACCGATCACCACCTTCGCCCCGGCCGACCGCCCCCACCACTCCCGTCGCACGGCAGCCCGGGCGATGCGCGGCTCCGCGCCCGGGTCCGGCTGCCATCCGGGGCCGCGCAGGACGGTCCACACGGACCGGATGAGGGCCACTTCGGTGCGGACCGCCTCGACCTCCCGGTCGTTCACGCACGGCAGCACGATCCGCTTGCCGTCGCGCAGGTAGGCGTACGCGCAGACACGGGGCGTGCCGGGGATCGCCCGCGCCTCCTCGGGCCAGACCTGGGCCCGGATGTCGTGCAGCTCCGCCCACCCCAGCCGCCGCACCCGCAGGAGGTTTCGTACGGCGATCCCCCGCTCGTCGAGCGCGGTGAACCGGCGCGGCCGGGTGCAGGCCACGAAGGCGATGAACAGGGCCGTCAGAACCGGCAGCCCCACCCTCCACCAGGGCGGCAGGCGATCGGCGGTCGCCGACTGGTAGCAGCCCCACGCCCAGACGAGACCCATCACCAGGAAAGCCCGGGCCCCCGATCCCGCCCTCGGCCGGTACTCGCGCGGCAGCGTCACCTGATTCATGCGTCCCCCCAGCCTCGGCGGCCAGAGTAGGCAGCCCGGTCCCCGGGGGGATCCGGGGGCCGGGGAGATGCCTGGAAATCGCTCCCGTAATTCGCTTGAGCGCGATCCGCGGGGGTGTTTACAGTGACGGCACACGAGAAGGGAGGTGGTTGCCGCAATGTACGGAAACCGGACGCGTGAGGTGGCTGCGGGCTAAAGCGCCCGCTGTCGCACGCACCCAGTGCGGCGCCAGGCGGAGTCGCCGGCGCCAATCCCAAGCAGTCACCCGACCCGCGAGCTCGCCGGTACGTCCGGCCGGCTTCCCCCACTGCAGGGGGGAATCCCGAGCTCGCGGGTCGTCTGCGTTCTCGGACGCTTTCCACCCTTTCCACGCGCCACGTACCGGCCCCGGAGGCCCGCCGGAACGCCTCCGGAAATCGCTCCCTTAATTCGGTTGAGCGCGATCCACGACGGTGTTTACAGTGACGGCACACGAGAAGGGAGGTGGTTGCCGCAATGTACGGAAACCGGACGCGTGAGGTGGCTGCGGGCTAAAGCGCCCGCTGTCGCACGCACCCAGTGCGGCGCCAGGCGGAGTCGCCGGCGCCAATCCCAAGCAGTCACCCGACCCGCGAGCTCGCCGGTACGTCCGGCCGGCTTCCCCCACTGCAGGGGGGAATCCCGAGCTCGCGGGTCGTCTGCATGTTCAGGGTCTTCAGGGGTCTTCAGGGCTTTACGGGCAGAGGCGTTCCACGCGCCAGGTGCCGGCCTCCAGGACGTAGCGGAGGCGGTCGTGGAGGCGGTTCTCGTGGCCCTGCCAGAATTCCACCGCGTCGGGGACCACCCGGATGCCGCCCCACTGCGGGGGAACCGGAACCTGTTCGCCCTCCGGGTAGCGGGCTTCCAGTTCCGCGTAGCGGCGGTCCAGCTCCGCGCGGGAGGCGATCACCGTGGACTGTTCGCTGGCCCAGGCGCCCAGCTGGGAGCCGTGGGGGCGGGAGCGGAAGTACGCCGCCGTCTCGTCCCGGCCGATGCGGGAGGCCGTGCCGGTGACGATGACCTGGCGGGCGATGGGGTGCCAGGGGAAGAGCAGGGAGACGAAGGGGTTGGCGGCCAGTTCGCGGCCCTTGCGGGAGTCGTAGTTCGTGAAGAAGACGAAGCCGCGGTCGTCGAACTGCTTCAACAGGACCGTGCGCGAGCTGGGGCGGCCCTCGGGGGTCGCGGTCGCGACGACCATCGCGTTGGGTTCGAAGACGTTCGCATCCGCCGCGTCCCGGAACCAGCGCGCGAACTGGCCCATCGGCTCATCGGCGAGGCTCTCCTCGACGACGAGCTGGGAGCGGTACTGCTTGCGCATGTCGGCAGGGTCAAGGTGCTGATCGGTCACACCGCCATCCTGCCGCAGCGTGGCGTCCGCGACTGTGCCGTATGTCACGCTTCCCCGCGCCAAGCGGAACGGACAAAATCTTGGGGCCGGTCCGACGGTCCCGAACGGATGACCATCGGCCGTGCCGGGCATCAACGGGGATGACCGCGCCGGACCGCGAATCACGCCGGGAGCCGCGCGTGTTCGCACTATTTGAGGAGCCGCCTGATGTCCGACTTCGTACCCGGTCTCGAGGGAGTCGTCGCGTTCGAGACGGAGATCGCCGAACCCGACAAGGAGGGTGGGTCGCTGCGGTACCGGGGCGTCGACATCGAAGACCTCGTGGGCCACGTCTCCTTCGGGAACGTCTGGGGCCTGCTGGTCGACGGTGCCTTCAACCCCGGTCTGCCGGCCGCCGAGCCCTTCCCGATCCCGGTGCACTCCGGTGACATCCGGGTCGACGTGCAGTCCGCGCTCGCCATGCTCGCCCCCGTCTGGGGTCTGAAACCCCTGCTCGACATCGACGAGCAGACCGCTCGTGACGACCTGGCGCGGGCGGCCGTGATGGCGCTGTCGTACGTGGCCCAGTCCGCGCGCGGCCAGGGCCGGCCGATGGTCCCGCAGAGCGAGATCGACAAGGCCGAGTCCGTGGTCGAGCGGTTCATGATCCGCTGGCGGGGCGAGCCCGACCCGAAGCACGTCAAGGCCGTCGACGCCTACTGGACCTCGGCCGCCGAGCACGGCATGAACGCTTCGACCTTCACCGCGCGCGTCATCGCCTCCACCGGCGCGGACGTCGCGGCCGCCCTCTCGGGCGCGGTCGGCGCCATGTCCGGGCCGCTGCACGGCGGGGCACCCTCGCGCGTCCTCGGCATGATCGAGGAGATCGAGCGCACCGGCGACGCCGTGGCGTACGTGAAGAAGGCCCTGGACAAGGGCGAGCGGCTGATGGGCTTCGGGCACCGCGTCTACCGCGCCGAGGACCCGCGCGCCCGCGTGCTGCGGCGTACGGCCAAGGAGCTGGACGCCCCGCGCTACGAGGTGGCCGCCGCGCTGGAGAAGGCCGCCCTGGAGGAGCTGCACGCGCGCCGCCCCGACCGGGTGCTCGCGACGAACGTGGAGTTCTGGGCCGCGATCATGCTGGACTTCGCGGAGGTTCCGGCGCACATGTTCACCTCGATGTTCACGTGTGCCCGTACCGCCGGCTGGTCCGCGCACATCCTGGAGCAGAAGCGCACGGGCCGCCTGGTCCGCCCCTCGGCCCGCTACACCGGGCCGGGCGTGCGCAACCCGCAGGACATCGCCGGATACGCGGACATCGCCTCCACCGCCTGAGCGAACGACCGCGCCGGCTGCCCCCGCACAGGGCCGCCGTGACGAAGGGCGCCGCATCCCCTCGGGGGTGCGGCGCCCTTCGCGTTGTGGGGGGGCGGTCTCAGCCCAGTTCCGAGTCCAGGATCCGGGCCCATTGGGCGACCACCCGCGCCCGGCGGGCGGTGTCGTCGGTGAGGACGTTGGCCAGGCCCAGGCCGCGGGCCATGTCGAGCAGGCCCTGCACGGTCTCCCGTACGCCCGGGACGGACTCGTCCGCGCCCAGCAGCTCCACGGCCATGCGGTGGGTCTCCCGGCCCACGCGGGCCTCCAGCTCCGCCACCCGGGGGCGCAGCTGCTCCTCGTGGGAGGCCGCGACCCAGAGCTGGAGGGCGGCGCGGAACATCGGGCCGGTGTACAGGTCGATGAGGGCCTCGACGACGTCTGCGCGGGCCGCCGCGGGCCCGCCGCGCGGGAAGAGGTCCAGCAGGGCGGTGGAGCGCTCCTCGGCCATGTACTCGACGGCCGCCGTGAACAGTTCCTCGCGGGTGCGGAAGTGGTGCTGGGCCGCCCCGCGCGAGACGCCGGCGCGCTCCGCGACCACGGCGACGGTGGATCCGGCCCAGCCCTGCTCGGCGAGGCAGGAGACGGCCGCTTCGAGGAGGTGGCGGCGGGTGACCCGGCTGCGGGCCTGCTTGGGGGCGGTCGGGCCGGTCTGGTCCGCCGGGCCGGTTTCCGTGGTCACCGTAGCCATGACGGGTCCCGTCGCTCGAAGCGGGCGCTGATGCCCTCGCGGGCCTCGGCGGAGGCGAAGTGCCGGGCGGACAGTTCGGTGAGGGCGGCTCCGTCCCGCTCCAGGGCGGCCCGTACCGGGGCGGTGACCAGGCGCTTCGTCGCGGCCAGGGCCTCGGGGCCGGCCTTGAGCAGGCCTTCCAGGACGGGGGCGAGCACCTTGTCGACGTCCGCGTCCGGGGTGTGGAGGGTGAGCAGGCCGATGCGGGTGGCCTCGGCGGCGTCGAAGACCTCGGCGGTCAGGAAGTAACGGGCCGCGGCGCGGGGGTCCAGGCGCGGGAGCAGCGGCGCGGAGATCACGGCCGGGACGACGCCGAGGTGCGTCTCGGTGAAGGCGTACGTGGACGCCTGCCCGGCGGCGGCGATGTCGCAGACGCCGAGCAGTCCGAGGCCGCCCGCGCGGACGTGGCCGGTGACGCGGGCGACGACGGGCTTGGACAGTTCGGCGATCTCGCGGAGCAGGGCCAGGAAGTCCGCCGGGTCGCAGGGGGACTTGAGGTCGGCGCCGGCGCAGAAGGTAGTGCCGGTGTGGGTGAGGACCACGGCCCGGGTGGAGGGTTCCGCTGCGGCGGTCGCGAGGGCCGTACGGAGTTCCTCGACCAGGGTGGCGGAGAGGGCGTTGCGGTTGGCCGGGGAGTCGAGGGTGAGGGTGGTGAGGCCGGGCGTTCGCGCGGCGTGGACCAGTGGGGGCATGTCTCCTCCGGAGGGGGTGGTCGGTCGGTCGGGAACCCCTCCGGGGAGGGTATGCGGGTCGCCTGCGGCGGGCTCCGGTGGGCTGCCGATGGCCGGCCCTGCGGGGCGAAGTCCCCGCCCCGCCCTTCCACCGTTCCCCGGGCGCTGCCCGGACCCCCTGGGGCTCCGCCCCAGACCCCGCGCCTCAAACGCCGGCGAGGCTGGATCTTCCAGCCCCTCCGGCGTTTGAGGAGCGGGGGTCCGGGGGCTGGCCCCCGGCAACGGCGCCGCACGCGGCAACGGGTCCGGGGCGGAGCCCCGGGGAACGGGCGAAGGGCGGGTAGGGGACCTCGCCCCGCAGGGGCGGCAGCCCCGACCCGCCGCCGCCGGACGGAGTTCCGCGCAGCGGCGCGAGCTCCGCGTCCAGAAGGAATCAGTACGACTTGGGCAGGCCCAGGGTTTGGTGGGAGATGAAGTTGAGGATCATCTCTCGGCTGACCGGGGCGATCCTCGCCACGCGCGAGGCGACGATCAGCGCGGCCAGGCCGTATTCGCGGGTGAGGCCGTTGCCGCCCAGGGTGTGGACCGACTGGTCCACCGCGCGGACGCACGCCTCCCCCGCGGCGTACTTCGCCATGTTCGCGGCCTCGCCCGCCCCCATGTCGTCACCGGCGTCGTAGAGGTGGGCCGCCTTCTGCATCATCAGGCGGGCCAGTTCGAGGTCGATGTGCGCCGCCGCCAGGGGGTGGGCGATGGCCTGGTGGGCGCCGATGGGGGCCTTCCAGACCTGGCGGGTCTTCGCGTAGTCGACGGCCCGGGAGAGGGCGTAGCGGCCCATGCCGATGGCGAAGGCGGCGGTCATGACGCGCTCGGGGTTGAGGCCCGCGAAGAGCTGGAGCAGGCCCGCGTCCTCGTCGCCGACCAGGGCGGAGGAGGGCAGGCGTACGTCGTCCAGGACCAGCTCGAACTGCTTCTCCGCCGCCTGGAGTTCCATGTCGATGGGGGTGTAGGCGAAGCCCTCGGCCTCGCGGGGGACGATGAACAGGCAGGGCTTGAGGCTGCCCGTCCGGGCGTCTTCCGTGCGGCCCACGATCAGGGTGGCATCCGCGATGTCCACGCCGGAGATGAAGACCTTGCGGCCGGTGAGGACCCAGTCGTCGCCGTCGCGGCGGGCGGTGGTGGTGATGCGGTGGGAATTGGAGCCGGCGTCGGGTTCGGTGATGCCGAAGGCCATGGTGCGGGTGCCGTCGGCGAGGCCGGGGAGCCAGGCCCGCTTCTGCTCCTCGGTGCCGAAGCGGGCGATGACCGTGCCGCAGATGGCGGGCGAGACGACCATCATGAGCAGCGGGCAGCCCGCGGCGCCGAGTTCCTCAAGGACGATGGACAGTTCGGCGATGCCGCCGCCCCCGCCGCCGTACTCCTCGGGGAGGTTGACCCCGAGGTAGCCCAGTTTGGCTGCGTCCGCCCACAGTTCGTCGGGGTGGCCGCCCTCCCGGGCGATGCGGGCGAGGTACTCGCGCCCGTACTTGCGGCCGAGGGCGGCGACCGCCGCGCGCAGGGCCTGGTGTTCCTTGGATTCCAGTGGGGTCGTGCCGGGGGTGGAGCTCATGCTTCCTCCTGGACTACGGCGAGCAGGGCGCCGAATTCGACCTGTTGGCCGGTGACGGCGTGGAGCGCGGTGAGCGTGCCGGAGGCGGGCGCGAGGATGCGGTGTTCCATCTTCATGGCCTCCAGCCAGAGCAGGGGCTGCCCGGCGGTGACGGGGCTGCCGGGGGCGAGGCCCTCGGCGACGCGGACGACGGTGCCGGGCATGGGGGCGAGCAGGGAGCCCGGTTCGGTGCGGTCCTGGGGGTCCTCGAACCGGGGGACGGCGGTCAGGGCGTGGGAGCCGAGCACGGAGTCCACGTAGGCCGTGTTCGATTTATGTTTCACGTGGAACAGCCGCCGGACGCCGTCCACTTCGAGGGTCACCAGGTGCCGCGCGGCGGACAGGACCCGGACACCGGGGTGGTCGGGGAGCTCCGGGGGGCCGCTGCGGGCCGGGTGGTAGCGGACCTCGTACGCGGTCCCGGCAGCCGTGTAGCGGCGGCTCTGCGGCTGGGAGCGGAGGTTGCGCCAGCCGCCGAGGCGGGTGGCGAGGGGGGCGTCCGGCTCGGGGGCGGCCTCGGCGAGGGCGGCGGCGAGCGCGCAGAGCGCGGGGGCCGGGTCGTCCGGGGCCGCATCGGTGAGGGCGGGCAGGTGGCGCTCGTAGAACCCGGTGTCGAGCCGGGCCGCCGCGAACTCCGGGTGCCGCAGGGACCGTACGAGGAGCTCGCGGTTGGTGGTCAGTCCGTGGATCCGGGCTCCGGCGAGGGCGTGCGCCAGGGCGCGGACCGCCTCGGATCGGGTCGGGGCATGGGCGACGACCTTGGCCAGCATGGCGTCGTAGTGGACGGAGACGGTGTCCCCGTCGGTGAAACCGGTGTCCACGCGGACCGGGGAGAGGACGGTGAGGGTGTGCAGGGTCCCGGTCTGCGGACGCCAGTCCTCGGCCGGGTCCTCGGCGTAGAGGCGGGCCTCGACGGCGTGTCCGGCGGGGGTGGGCGGCTGCAGGGGCAGGGCGGCGCCCTCGGCGATCCGCAGTTGCAGGGCGACGAGGTCGATCCCGAAGACCGCTTCGGTGACGGGGTGTTCCACCTGGAGGCGGGTGTTCATCTCCAGGAAGTACGGGCGGCCCTCGGCGGTGACGAGGAACTCCACCGTGCCCGCGCCCTCGTACGAGACCGCACGGGCGGCGGCCACGGCGGCCTCGTGGAGGGCGCTGCGCAGGGCCTCGGGGAGGCCGGGCGCGGGGGCTTCCTCGATGACCTTCTGGTGGCGCCGCTGGAGGGAGCAGTCGCGGGTGCCGAGCGCCCAGACGGTGCCGTGGGAGTCGGCGAGGATCTGCACCTCGACGTGGCGGCCGCGCTCCACGTAGGGCTCGGCGAACACCTCTCCGTCGCCGAACGCGGACAGCGCCTCGGCGGAGGCGGCTTCGAGGGATTCCTTGAGGGAGTCGAGGTCCCGGACCACCCGCATCCCGCGGCCGCCGCCGCCCGCCGCGGCCTTGAGGAGCAGCGGGAGGTCGGCCGCGGTGGCCGCGTGCGGGTCGACGGGGTCCAGGAGCGGGACTCCGGCGGCGCGCATCAGCTCCTTGGCCCGGGTCTTGGAGGCCATGGCCTCCATGGCCCCGGGCGGCGGGCCGACCCAGGTGAGCCCGGCGGCGCGGACGGCACGGGCGAAGTCGGCGTTCTCGGAGAGGAACCCGTAGCCGGGGTGCACGGCGTCGGCGCCCGCCGCGAGGGCGGCCGCGATGACCAGGTCTCCGCGCAGGTAGGTGTCGGCGGGGGCCGCGCCGGGCAGCCGTACGGCCGCGTCGGCCGTGCGGACGTGCAGGGCGTCGGCGTCGGGGTCGGAGTGGACGGCGACGGTGGCCAGGCCCATCTCGCGGGCGGTGCGGAAGACCCGGACGGCGATCTCGCCGCGGTTGGCGACCAGGAGGGAGGTGAGAGGCGTGGTCTGGGGGGTGTTCAGAGTCATGTGCGGGCTCACATCCGGAAGACGCCGAAGCCGCCACGGGCGCCCTCGACGGGGGCGTTGTGGACGGCCGACAGGCACAGGCCGAGGACGGTTCGGGTGTCGCGCGGGTCGATGACCCCGTCGTCGTACAGCCGTCCCGACAGGAACATGGGCAGGGACTCGGACTCGATCTGCGCCTCGACGAAGGCGCGCATGCCGGCGTCGGCCTCTTCGTCGTAGGGCTGTCCCTTCGCCGCGGCGGACTGGCGGGAGACGATCGAGAGCACGCCGGCGAGCTGGGCGGGGCCCATGACGGCGGACTTGGCGCTGGGCCAGGCGAAGAGGAAGCGGGGCTCGTAGGCGCGGCCGCACATGCCGTAGTGGCCGGCGCCGTAACTGGCGCCGATCAGGACGGAGAGGTGGGGGACCTTCGAGTTCGAGACCGCGTTGATCATCATCGAGCCGTGCTTGATGATGCCGCCCTGCTCGTACTCCTTGCCGACCATGTAGCCGGTGGTGTTGTGGAGGAAGAGGAGCGGGATGTCGCGCTGGTTGGCGAGCTGGATGAACTGGGCCGCCTTCTGCGATTCCGCGCTGAACAGCACCCCTTGGGCGTTGGCGAGGATGCCGACCGGGTAGCCGTGCAGGCTCGCCCAGCCGGTGACCAGGCTGGTGCCGTACAGGGGCTTGAACTCGTCGAAGTCGGAGGCGTCGACGATCCGGGCGATGACCTCGCGGGGGTCGAAGGGGGTTTTGAGGTCGGCGGGGACCATCCCGAGGAGTTCCTCCGGGTCGTGGAGGGGTTCCTCGGCGCGCGCCGGATCGGGCTGGGCCTTGCGGTGGTTGAGGCGGGCGACGACGCGGCGGGCCTGGCGGATGGCGTCGTGCTCGTCGAGGGCGTAGTAGTCGGCGAGGCCGGAGGTCCGGGCGTGCATGTCGGCTCCGCCGAGGGACTCGTCGTCGCTCTCCTCGCCGGTGGCCATCTTGACGAGCGGCGGGCCTCCCAGGAACACCTTGGAGCGGTCCTTGATCATGATGGTGTGGTCGGACATGCCGGGGATGTACGCGCCTCCGGCGGTGGAATTGCCGAACACGACGGCGATGGTGGGCACGCCGTCGGCCGAGAGCCGGGTGAGGTCGCGGAAGATGGCGCCGCCCGGGATGAAGATCTCCTTCTGGGAGGGGAGATCGGCGCCGCCGGACTCGACGAGGCTGATGCAGGGGAGCCTGTTCTGCCGGGCGATCTCGTTGGCCCGCAGGGCCTTCTTGAGCGTCCAGGGGTTGGAGGCGCCGCCGCGGACCGTGGGGTCGTTGGCGGTGATCAGGCATGCGACGCCCTCGACGGTGCCGATGCCGGTGACCATCGAGGCGCCGACCGGGTAGTCGCTGCCCCAGGCGGCGAGCGGGGACAGCTCCAGGAAGGGGGTGTCCGGGTCGAGGAGCAGCTCGACGCGCTCGCGGGCGAGGAGCTTGCCGCGGTCCTTGTGGCGGGCGGTGTACTTCTCGCCGCCGCCGGCGAGGGCCGCGGCGTGCGCGGCATCGAGCTCGGCGAGGCGTTCCAGGGCGGCGGTACGGGCCTGCGCGTGCTCGGGGGCGAGCGGGTCGACGGCGCTCTTGAGGCGGGTCACGGGGTCCCCTCCGGGGCGGTGGTGGGTACGGGGATCTCCGCGGGCGGCGGCGACGGGGCTGCGGGCGTCTCCGCGGGCGGTGCCGGGGCCGCGGGCGGTGCCGGGGCCGCGGGGTGTGCCGGGGCCGCGGGGTGTGCCGCGGGGGGCTCCAGCAGGGCTGCCGGGATGTCCACGTGGCGGGAGCGGAGCCATTCGCCGAGGGCCTTGGCCTGGGGGTCGAAGCGGTGGCCGGAGGCTACGCCGTCGCCGAGGATCCGGGCGATGGTGAAGTTGAGGGAGCGGAGGTTGGGGAGTTCGTGGCGGGTCACCTCCAGGGGGGCGGTTTCGGGGAGCAGCGCCTTGAAGGTGTCGACGGTGAGGGTGGTGCGGAGCCACTCCCAGGCGGGGTCGGTCTCGGCCCACACCCCGACGTTGGCGTCCCCGCCCTTGTCGCCGCTGCGGGCCCCGACGAGGGTGCCGAGCGGCACCCGGCGGGTGGGGGCGGCCTGCGGCTGCGGCTCGGGGGCGGTGGGCCCTGCGGGGCTTTCCCCCACCCCGCCCCTTCCCGAAACCGGGCTCCGCCCGGACCCCTCGGGGGCTCCGCCCCCGGACCCCCGCTCCTCAAACGCCGGAGGGGCTGGATTTTCCAGCCTCGTGCCGTCCGCGAGGACCGCCGTGTGGGGGACCTCCGCGGCGGGGACGGTGGTCGCCTCGAAGACCCCGTACGGCTGGGCCGGGGACGGAGGGGCGGTGACGTGGAAGCCCGGGTAGCTGGCCAGGGCCAGTTCGATGGCCGCCGAGGTCAGGGCGCGGCCCACCCGGTCGGGGGACGGGTCCCGGACGACCAGGCGGAGCAGCGCGCTCGCGGTCTCCTCCGTCTGCGCGTCCTCGTGGTCGGTACGGGACAGCGTCCAGGAGACCGACTCCACCGGCGCGAGCAGGGCGGCCAGCTGCTCCCGCACCAGCGCCGCCTTCGCGTCCACGTCCAGGCCCGTCAGGACGAAGACGACCTCGTTGCGCCAGCCCCCGATGCGGGTCACTCCCACCTTGAGGGTCGCGGGCGGGGCTTCCCCCCGGGTGCCCGAGACCGCCACCCGGTCCGGGCCGGCCTGCGTCAGCCGGACCGTGTCCAGGCGGGCCGTCACGTCGGGGCCGAGGTAGCGGACTCCCTGGGTTTCGTAGAGGAGTTGCGCCGTGACCGTACCGACGGAGACGACTCCGCCCGTGCCGGGGTGCTTCGTGACGACCGAGGAGCCGTCCGAGGAGATCTCCGCCAGCGGGAAGCCCAGCCGGGACACGTCGTGGCGGGTGAAGAAGGCGTAGTTGCCGCCAGTGGCCTGCGTCCCGCACTCCAGTACGTGGCCCGCCACCACCGCCCCCGCCAGCCGGTCGTGGTCCTGCGGCGACCAGTCGAACCACCAGGCCGCGGGCCCGCTCACCAGCGCCGCGTCCGTGACCCGGCCGGTCACCACCACGTCCGCGCCCGCCCGCAGGCAGGCCGTGATCCCGGCGCCGCCGAGGTAGGCGTTCGCGGTGAGCGCGCCCTCCCCGTACGGCGTCGGTGACTGCGTCGGGGACGACATCAGGTCGTCGCCCTCCACGTGCGCGACCGTGACGGGGACGGACAGCTTCGCGGCCAGCACGCGGACCGCTCCGGCGAGTCCCGCCGGGTTCAGGCCGCCCGCGTTCACGACGAGCCGTACGCCCCGCTCGTGGGCGAGGCCCAGGCACTCCTCCAGCTGGCGCAGGAAGGTTTTGGCGTAGCCGAGTTCCGGGTTCTTCAGGCGGTCGCGGCCGAGGATCAGCATGGTCAGTTCGGCCAGGTAGTCCCCGGTCAGCACGTCGAGGGGGCCGTCCGTCAGCATCTCGCGCAGGGCGTCGAAGCGGTCCCCGTAGAAGCCCGACGCGTTCCCGATCAGCAGGGGGCGCCGGGTCACCGGGAGGCCCCCGGCGTGCGGCCCGGGCCCGCCGGGCCCGCGAAGGCCTGGGCGATGTCGAGCCAGCGGTCGGCATCGGGGCCGGACGCCGTCAGGGCCAGGTCGGCGCGGTGGGCGCGCTGGGTCACGAGCAGGCAGAAGTCGAGCGCCGGGCCGGTGATCCGCTGCGGCGCGTCCTCGGGGCCGTACGTCCACACCTCGGCGCCGGCTCCCGGAGCCGTCAGCTCCACCCGGAACTCCCCCACCGGCGCGGGCAGTCCCCGTACCGCGTACGCGTAGTCGCGCGCCCGCACTCCGATCCGCGCCACGTGCCGCAGCCGGGCCGTCGGCACGCGGCGCACGCCGAGCGCGTCGGCTACGTCCTGGCCGTGCGCCCAGGTCTCCATCAGGCGGGCGCTCGCCATCGACGCGGCCTTCATCGGCGGCCCGTACCAGGGGAACTTGGCGTCGGGCGAGGCCGCGGCCAGGGCCCCGTCGAGCGCGGTGCGACCCTCGCGCCAGCGGGCGAGCAGCTCGGCCGGGGGCAGCGCGGCGCCCTCCTCGGCGCCCGCGTCGACGAAGGAGTCGGGGGCCTTCAGGGCCTCCTCGACCAGCCCCGCGAAGGCGGTGGCGTCGGTGAGGGCGAGCAGCGAGGCCCGGTCGGTCCAGTGCAGGTGGGCGATCTGGTGGGCGAGGCTCCAGCCCGGTGCGGGCGTGGGCTTCGCCCAGTCGGGAGCAGGCAACTCCCCGACCAGGGAGTCGAGGTCCCGGCCCTCCTCGCGGAGATCGGCGAAGACGGCGAAGGCGTTCTCGACAGCGGACGGATCGGGCACGGGTGCGCTCCCCTTCTCGGCGTGAGGGGAAGCGTGGCAGCCGCCAGGAAAACAATCAAGCGTGCTTGCATTTATTTTTCGGAACGTGAACGGGGTGGGAGCGGAAGGGAATTGGACCGGCCGCCCCGACCCCGGCGGGCGGGCCGGGGCTTGCGCCGGGCGCACGCCCACGGCGAAGATCCACGCCATGGCCGAGCGTGAGGACGGGGACATGGGCGGCGAGACGGGCGGCGACCTGCGCGGGGATCTGCGCGGGGACATCCACCGGGACACGGGCAGCGACAGCGCCAGGGACGGGGCCGTGGACGGCTCCGCTGCGCACAGGACCGCGGACAGCGGCCAAGGCGTGCCCCCGGGCTCCGTCAAAGGCGTGATGTTCGACTTCTCCGGCACCCTCTTCCGCGTCGAGCCCACCGAGGACTGGCTGCGCGCGGTCGTGGCCGACGCCGGTATCGACCTGCCCGAGGCCGAACTGGTCTCCCTGGCCACCCGGCTCGAAGAGGCGGGCGCCCTGCCCGGCGGCGCCTCGCCGCGGCGGCTGCCGGCCCGGCTGGAGCCGCTGTGGCGGGAGCGCGACCTGACCCCCGAGCAGCACCGGGCCGCCTACACCGCCCTCACCCGCGAGGTGCCGCTGCCCTCCCCGGAGCTGGCCGACGCCCTCTACGAGCGGCACTGGACCCCCGCGGCCTGGCGGCCCTACCCCGACACCGCGGCCACGCTCGCCGCCCTGCACGAACGGGGCGTCCCCGTCGCCGTCGTCAGCAACATCGGCTGGGACCTGCGCCCCGTCTTCCGCGCCCACGGGGTCGACCGGTTCGTCGACGCGTACGTGCTCTCCTTCGAGCACGGAGTCCAGAAGCCCGACCCCCGCCTGTTCCGGATCGCCTGCGAGGCGCTCGGGGCGGCGCCCGCGGACGTGCTCATGGTCGGGGACGACGCCGTCGCGGACACGGGAGCCGCGGCGCTGGGGTGCCCGGTCCGGCTGGTCGAACACCTGCCGGTCGAGCAGCGGCCGGACGCGCTGAGCACGGCGCTCGAGCCGCTCGGGCTCCTCTGACGCGCAGCTGACGCGCAGCCGGGCGGGAGGGATCAAGCGGCGGTGCCGGCCGCCCGGCGAGTGAAGTCCATCGTCCAGTTGTGGACCCAGGTCTCGGCCCCGTCGGCCGAGAAGAACTGCTCCCAGCGCGGGGAGCCCGTCTCCGTCCCCGACCACACGAACCGCACGAGCACGGCCTTGCCCTCGTAGGTGTCCTCGCCCTCGAAGACGCCCGTGCCCGAGGCCGCGTCGAAGCGTCCGACGACGGGCGGGAAGAGCGTTCCGGTCCGGCGGCTGGCCCAGTTCAGGGTCCACTGCTCGCGCTCCGGGTCGTAGAGCCGCAGGGTCATGCCCGCGAACCCCTTCGTCGGGAACTCGATCTCGTCGAAGCTCGCGGCGCCGTCGAAGTGGCGGGTGGCCCGGGACACCGCCGGGAACTCCTCCCAGCCGCTGTCCGCGTCCAGGAAGTCGGCGAGCCACCGGTTGGTGACGTCCCAGGTGCCGGCGAAGAAGTCGAAGTCGTTCATGTGCGGTCTCCCCAACAACGGTGCTCTGCTGCTCTTTGCGCTGATGGGGGAACCGTAGGAGCACTTCACTGACATCCTGTGTCAGTGAAGTGCACGTGAAGTCCAGCCGACTGCTCTCGATCCTGCTCCTGCTCCAGACCCGGGGCCGGATGACCGCCGCCGAGCTCGCCGGGGAGCTGGAGGTGTCGGTCCGTACGGTCTACCGCGACGCGGAGGCGCTGGCCGCCGCCGGCGTCCCGCTGTACGGCGACGCCGGACACAGCGGCGGCTACCAGCTCCTCGACGGCTACCGCACCCGTCTGACCGGCCTGGCCGCGGGCGAGGCCGAGGCCCTCTTCCTCACCTCCATGCCCGGACCGGCCGCCGAGCTCGGCCTCGGCCGGGCCCTGTCCACCGCCCAGCTGAAGCTGCGCGCCGCCCTGCCCGCGGAGCTGCGTGCGCAGGCCGACCGGATGCGGCTGCGGTTCCACCTGGACGCGCCCGGCTGGTACGCGGAGCACGAGGAGACCCCGTACCTGGCGCGGGTCGCCGACGCGGTGTGGCGGGGGCGGGTCGTCGAGGTCCGCTACCGGCGCTGGAAGGCACCCCACGAGGTGGACCGGCGACTGGCCCCGTACGGGCTGGTCCTGAAGGCGGGGCGCTGGTACCTGGTCGCGGCCACGGCGGCCGATCCCGCCACGGCCACCGCGCCCGATCCCGCCAACGCCAACGCCACCGCGCCCGGCACACCGGCCCCCGCCGGCCCCCCGTACACCTACCGGGTGGACCAGATCCTCGCGGTGCGCGAGACCGACGAGGAGTGCGTGCTCCCGGACGGCTTCGAGCTGGCCTCCCACTGGCGGCGCACCCAGGCGGAGTTCCACGAGCGGCTGTACCCGGAGGAGGCGGAGGTACGGGTCTCCGCGCGGGCCGCCGCCCGGCTGACCGGCGCCCAGGCCAGGGCCCTGGCCGCCACCGGGACCCCGGACCCCGAACTGCCCGGGTGGACCAGGGCGGTGCTGCCGATCGAGTCCCAGGACCACGCGGAGGCGCAGTTCCTTCAGCTCGGCGCGGAGGCGGAGGTACTGGCCCCACCGGCCCTGCGCCGGCGCATCGGAGCGGCGGCCGCCGCGACGGCGGCGCGCTACGGGACCGCGGCGCGCCAGGGGCGTACGGACAGGGACGGTTGAGCCCTTCCCTCCGGTGCGGGCGCCTGGAATGCTCCGCGCATGACGACTCGTCGGATGTACTTCGCGACCGCCGCCCTGAGCGCCCTCGCGCTGGGCGTGGCCATGGCCAGCGGCTGGGGCCAGGACTTCCCGGACGGGGACTCCCCCGGCTCCGGCTCCGCCGCGGGCTCCGGCTCCGGCTTCTCGCTCTCCGCCTGGGCGGCGGACTGGGTGTCCGGCACGACGCACGTCGAGGCGAACGTCCAGCACGCGGACGTGACGCCCCGCCCGGCCGGCGACATCATCTGGAACTGACCGGACCGGCGTGGCCTGAACTCGCCTCTCCTCTCCCCACGGCACCCCTCAAACCACCCTGAAACAAAGGGAGTCGGTATACCGTCGTCGCCGACCACGACGGGCAAGAGGCACGGGGCACGGGGGCTGGAGCAACATGAGTGTCGACGTTCGCTATCGGGTGGAACGGATCGCGCTGGCCCTGATGTCCACATCGGGCGTCGTGGTACTGATCGCAGACCTCCTCGGGTGGCTCGACGCACTCGCCCCCGGGGGCGCGCTCCCCAAGGTCACCCTGCTCATCCTGAGCACGGTCACCGTGTTCCTCCTGCTGGAGATCGACCGCCTGCGCAAGCTCGACGTGGTCGAGGCCCAGGTCACCCGGCTCGACGAGACCCTCCGGACACAGGTCGCCCGGCTCGACAGCAGCTTCCAGGCGCAGCTCGCCAAGCTGGACATCGACACCGTCGCGCAGCAGCTCAAGCAGGAGAACTACCTCGGCGTGATCCGGGTGCACGCGGAGTTCCCCGACGTGCAGTTCAACGCGTTCGTGGAGGGCGCCACCCAGGAGGTGGCCATCCTGCAGACCTTCATCCCCAACCTGGAAAACCTCCAGCCCGCGCTGGAGAAGGCCCTGGTGGATCACGGCGTCCCGGTGCGCATCATGCTCCTGTACCCCTCCTCGCCCGTGGCGGGCCTGCGCGACGAGGCACTGCGTTCCGTACGGGACCCCGCCCTCGCGCTGGACGTGAAGGCCCGGGTGGAGATGTGCCTGGCCGGCCTCGCGGAACTGCACAGGGCGGTCGGGCCGGCGGGCCGGCAGCTGCTCAGCGTGCGGGTGTACAACTCCCTGCCGTCCATCGCCGTGCACAAGGCCGACGAGCACTTTCTGGTCAGTTCGTTCCTGCACCGCCAGCTCGCGATCAACTCGGCCCAGACCGAGATCGACGGCTGTGACACCACGATGGGCCGGCAGGTCCAGAGGGAGCTGGACACGCTGTGGTCGATCGGCCGCGACGTGGCCCTGTCCGACTGGCGCGAGTCGCTCAGAAACATCAGTTGGTGAACCAGATCCACGGAAAGGTACGGCCATGTACGACTTGGGTGCTCCGGGCCAGGGCCGGCACGACGACCCTGCCGGGCCGGACGGACTCCACGAGCTGGACCGGTTCGAGAACGGGCTGATCCAGCGCTTCGAGGAGCATCCGGTCCTGGCGGACATCACCCGGCTGCCCGACGAGGACTTCACCGCACTCCTGCTCCAGCGGCGCTTCGTCTCGCTCGCCTTCACCCCGTCCTACGACCTGGCCATCGACCTGCTGCGCGACGAGGAAGGGCTGCGGATCGCCCGGATCATCCTGCGCGAGGAGTACCCGGGCGCCCAGGGGCACGCGCCCTCGCACCGCGAGGACATGACCGAGGACCTGCGCCGGCTCGGCGTGTCCAGGGAGGCGCTGGTGGCGTCGAGGCCCACGGCCGCGACGCGGCGGGCCATCACCGACACCCTGGAACTGATCGCGGACGCGGGCGGCCGCGCCGACGCCGACCTGCGCCTGCTGACCTTCCTCCGGTTCTGGGGCGAGGTGCTGGTCTCCGTCGAGTACGGGCGGCTGTGGGAGCGGATGGGGCCGCTGTTCACGGCCGAGGGCGGCGGCCGCAACCGTTCGCGCTTCTACCACCCGCACCTGGTCCACGACGCGAAGACGCATTCGCTCGCGACGGTGTCCCTGCTGTCCGACACCCACTCCGACCGGCTGGCCGCACGGGTGACCGAGCTCCTCGCCCGGGCGCAGGAGGCGGCCGGGGCCGCCGGCTTCCGGGAGACCGAGGAGCAGGCGCTACGGCTCAAGGCCGGCTTCTACGATCAGTTCGGCTGAGGCTCGCGCGGCCGGGTCTGCGAGCGGACCGCGCCCATGCTCGCCACGATGACCAGCGCGATCGCCGCCGCGTCCAGCGCCGACAGCGCCTGGTTCAGGATCATGAACCCGGCCGTCGCGGCGATGGCGGGCTCCAGGCTCATCAGGATCGCGAAGGTCGGCGCCGGGAGCCTGCGCAGGGCGAGCAGCTCCAGCGTGTAGGGCAGGACCGAGGAGAGCAGCGCCACGCCGAGGCCCAGGAGCAGGGTGCTCGGGTGCAGCAGAGCCGAGCCGGCCTCGATCACGCCGAGCGGCAGGGACAGTACGGCGGCCACGGCCATCGCCAGTGCCAGCCCGTCCGCCTGCGGGAACCGGCGGCCGGTCCGCGCGCTGAACACGATGTACGCCGCCCACATGCCGCCCGCCGCGAGGGCGAAGGCCACGCCCAGCGGGTCGAGGCCGCCCAGGCCGCCTCCGCCGTGGGTGGACAGCAGGACGACTCCGGCCAGCGCCAGCCCGGCCCACAGCAGGTTCAGCAGGCGGCGGGAGACCACGACGGAGAGCACCAGCGGGCCCAGCACCTCCAGGGTGACGGCGGGGCCGAGGGGGATCCGGTCGATGGCCTGGTAGATGAACCCGTTCATGCCGGCCATGGCCACGCCGAACCACACCACGGTCGACCAGTCGGAGCGGGAGTACCCGCGCACCTTGGGCCGGCAGACGAGCAGCAGCACCAGCGCGGCCGCGGCGAGGCGCAGCGTGACCACGCCGGCCGCGCCCGCCCTCGGCATGAGCATCACCGCGAGGGCGGCACCGAACTGCACCGAGACGCCCGCCGTGACCACCAGGGCCACCGGGCCGAAGCGGGCCCGGAAGGAGCCGTCCGCGGGGGCGGCGGCCGTCGTCTGCGCGGGCCGGGTGGGCGTGGCGGTGCTCGGTGCGGTGCTCGTGGGTGAGGAAGGTGCGGGCATTTATCCAGATTAGGGGGTGCGTAAGGACCGTGCGTCCGTGTTTTGCCTTACATCCCGCCTACGTCCGGTTCCGGCCATCCGTCCGGCAAGCCGTCCGGCGGGCCCTCGGGCAAGCCCTCCGCCAGGACCTCCGCCAGGTGGCGGGCCCGGCCGCCGGCCAGCTGCGCGATCTGCGTCCGGCAGGAGAACCCGTCCGCCAGCACCTCCGTACCCGGTGCGGCCGCCCGCAGCGACGGCAGGAGCTGTTCCTCGGCGCAGGCCACGGAGACCTCGTGGTGCCCGGGCTCGAAGCCGAAGTTGCCCGCGAGGCCGCAGCAGCCTCCGCTGAGCTCCCCCGTCAGCCCGGCGCGCTCGCGCAGCCGGCGGTCGGCGGCGTCGCCGAGGACGGCGTGCTGGTGGCAGTGCGTCTGACCGGCGACCGGCCGGTCCAGGCGGGGCGGCTGCCAGTGGGGGGCGTACTCCTCCAGGGTCTCGGCGAAGGTTCGGACGGCCGCTGCGAGACGGGGTGCGCGGGGGTCCTCCGGGAGGAGGGCGGGCAGATCGGTGCGGAGCGCGGCCGCGCAGCTCGGTTCGAGGACGGTGAGGGGTCCCTGTGGGTCGCCCACGGCGTCCAGGGTGCGGCGCAGGACCCTGCGGGCGGTGTCGAGGCGGCCGGTGGAGATGTAGGTCAGCCCGCAGCAGACGCGGCCCGTCTGCACCCGCGGCTCCAGCCCGGCGGCCCGCAGCACCCGCACGGCGGCATGCCCGGCCTCGGGCGCGAGGTACTCCGTGAACGTGTCCGGCCACACCGTCACGACGGTCGCGTGCGCGCCCTGCGGGGCGAGGTCCCCTACCCGCCCTTCCACCGTTCCCCGGGGCTGCGCCCCGGACCCCCTGGGGCTCCGCCCCAGACCCCGCGCCTCAAACGCCGGCGAGGCTGATTTTGGCTGACGCCGGCGAAAATCCAGCCCCTCCGGCGTTTGAGGAGCGGGGGTCCGGGGGCTGGCCCCCGGCAACGGCGCCGCACCCGGGGACGGGTCCGGGCGGAGCCCGGGGAACGGTGGAAGGGCGGGTAGGGGACTTCGCCCCGCGGAGCGGACCATCGCGCGCCACCCGCGGGTGAACGGGGTCCGGGCCAGTCGGGGCAAGGGCCGGGACCGTTCCAGGCCCGGGATGCGCAGGAAGCGGGACACCAGGTTCAGGGGGCGGGCCAGGCGGAGCCCGGCGATCAGGCGGAGCCAGCCCGGCAGCCCGCCCAGGGCGTAGTGGGAGAGCGGCCGCAGCCGGCCCGCCCAGTGGTGGTGGAGGAACTCCGCCTTGTAGGCGGCCATGTCGACCCCCACCGGGCAGTCGCTGCGGCAGCCCTTGCAGCCGAGGCACAGATCGAGCGCCTCGGCGACCTCCGCCGACCGCCAGCCGCCGGTCACGATCTCCCCGGCCAGCATCTCGTGCAGCAGCCGGGCCCGCCCCCGCGTGGAGTGGCGTTCCTCGCCCGTGGCCCGGTACGACGGGCACATCACCCCCGGCCCCCCGACCTCCGTCGACCGGCATTTCGCGACGCCGACGCACCGGGCCACCTCCCCCGCGAAGGGCAGGGCCGGCGGGAGGGAAGCGAAGCGGAGGTTCTCGTCGAGGCGTGCCGGGCGGACCAGGATCCCGGGGTTCATGCCGCCCGCCGGGTCCCAGACCCGCTTGTAGGTCTCGAAGAGCCCGATCACCGAAGGCCCGTACATCCGCGGCAGCAGCTCCGCCCGGGCCTGCCCGTCCCCGTGCTCCCCGGACAGGGAGCCGCCGTGCGCGACCACCAGGTCGGCGAGGTCCGAGGAGAAGGCCCGGAAGCGGGCCACGCCCGGCGCCGTCACCAGGTCGAAGTCGATCCGCACGTGCACGCAGCCCTCGCCGAAGTGGCCGTACGGGGATCCGCGCAGCCCGTGCTCCGCCAGCAGGGCCCGGAATTCCGGCAGGTAGGCGCCGAGCCGGGCGGGCGGGACCGCGCAGTCCTCCCAACCCGGCCAGGCCATGGTGCCGTCGGGCATCCGGGTGGCCGTGCCCGCCGCGTCCTCGCGGATCCGCCACAGGGCCCGCTGCGCCGCCGGATCGGTGAGCAGCAGGCCGTCCACCGCGTCGGAGGCCCTGAGCAGGGCCCGGGCCGCGCCCTCGTCGCGCATCTCCACGAACAGCCAGGCCCCGCCCCGGGGAAGCCCGGCGGCACCGCCCACGAGGTCGGCCGCCATCCCCTCCACCGTCAGCGGCCCGTACCCGAGCAGCCCCGCCGCGGCCTGCGCGGCCGCGCTCTCGTCGGCGTACCCGAGGACGGCCAGCGCCGGGGCGGCCGGCAGCTCCACGAGCCGTACGACGGCCTCGGTGACCACGCCGAGCGTGCCCTCGCTCCCGCAGAACGCCCGGGCCACCCGGGTGCCCCGTTCGGGGAGCAGCGCGTCCAGGTCCCCGTAGCCGGAGATCCGCCGCGCGAAGCCGTCGGCCGCACCGCCCGCCATGCCGGTGCGCAGCACCGCCAGGTTCTGCGACACCAGCTCCCGCAGCCCGTCCGGCGCGCCCCGCCAGCCGGTGCCGAGCCGGTGCGAGGAGCCGCCGTACGCGGTCACCGCCAGCTCGGCGACGTTGTCGGCGGTGGTCCCCCAGGCCACGGAGTGGGCCCCGCAGGCGTTGTTGCCGATCATCCCGCCGAGCGTGCAGCGGGAGTGCGTGGAGGGGTCCGGCCCGAAGGTCAGCCCGTGCGGGCGGGCCGCGTCCCGCAGCCGGTCGAGGACCAGGCCGGGCTGGACGACGGCGGTGCGGGCGGCCGGGTCCAGGGAGACGAGGGCGTTCATGTGGCGGGTGAGGTCGAGGACGACGCCGAGGCCCGTGGCCTGGCCCGCGATGGAGGTGCCCCCGCCGCGCGGGACGACGGGGACCCCGGCCGCGGCGCACACCGCGAGCGCGGCGGCCACGTCCTCGGCGTCGCGCGGGGCGACCACGCCGACGGGGACGCGGCGGTAGTTCGAGGCGTCCATCGTCGTCAGGGCCCGGGCGGCGGCGCCGAAGTCGACCTCTCCGCGCAGGTTCTTCCGCAAGGTCCGTTCGAGTTCACCGGGTGACGTCACGGCGGACAGCCTCCCACCGGCTCCCGGCCTCTCCGAGCAGCTCCGGCCTCTACGCGCGTCATCTCATCGGGTGGACTCGGTTCCAAGGCGTGGACCCGGACCGGATACGCTCCGCTTGTGGCCGAGATCCAGATTCCCGCTGACATCAAGCCCGCCGACGGACGCTTCGGCGCGGGCCCCTCCAAGGTGCGGACCGAGGCGCTGGACGCCCTCGCCGCCACCGGTACCTCCCTGCTCGGAACCTCCCACCGCCAGGCTCCGGTCAAGAACCTGGTCGGCTCCGTGCGCCAGGGCCTCCGGGACCTCTTCTCCCTCCCCGAGGGCTACGAGGTGATCCTGGGCAACGGCGGCTCCACCGCCTTCTGGGACATCGCGACCGCCGGTCTCATCGAGCGGAAGTCGCAGCACCTCACCTTCGGCGAGTTCTCCTCCAAGTTCGCCAGCGCCGCGAAGTCCGCGCCGTGGCTGGACGCGCCGTCCGTGATCTCCTCCGACCCGGGCACCCACCCGGACCCGGTGGCCGAGGCGGGCGTGGACGTGTACGCGTACACCCACAACGAGACCTCGACGGGTGTCGCGGCGCCGATCAAGCGCGTCGCGGGCGCCGACGAGGGTTCACTCGTCCTGGTGGACGCGACCTCGGGTGCCGGCGGTCTGCCGGTGGACATCACCGAGACCGACGTCTACTACTTCGCCCCGCAGAAGTCCTTCGCCTCCGACGGCGGCCTGTGGCTGGCGGCGTTCTCCCCGGCGGCCCTGGAGCGCGCGGCCCGCGTGCACGCCTCGGGCCGGCACATCCCGGAGTTCTTCTCGCTGCCGACGGCGATCGACAACTCGCTGAAGAACCAGACGTACAACACCCCGGCGCTCTCCACCCTCTTCCTGCTGGACCAGCAGCTGGAGTGGATGAACAGCCAGGGCGGTCTGGAGTTCACGACCGGCCGTACGGCGGCCAGCGCGGCCCACCTGTACGGCTGGGCCGAGGCGTCGAAGTACGCGAGCCCGTTCGTCGCGGACTCCTCGAAGCGCTCGGCCGTCATCGGCACGATCGACTTCTCGGACGACATCGACGCGGCCGCGGTCGCCAAGGTGCTGCGCGCCAACGGCATCGTGGACACCGAGCCCTACCGCAAGCTCGGCCGCAACCAGCTCCGCATCGCGATGTTCCCGGCGATCGACCCGGCGGACGTCCAGGCGCTCACCGCGTGCGTGGACTTCGTGATCGAAGCCCTCTGACCGACCCGGTCCACCCGGTCCGACCCGGTCCGACCCGGCCCCGCACGGCCGGCCCCGTCCGACACGCTCCGGAGCCCCCGGTGACATTTCGTCACCGGGGGCTCTTCGCTGCCCGCACCCGCCTCGAAAGCGGCCCGAGCCGGTCCTGAGCCGGTCCTGAACCAGTCCTGAACGAGCCCTGAAGAAGGAAGTCCCGCGCGCGGCCCGGAACCCCGGGACCTTGGTCCCAAAAATCGGCGCAAAGGGCTAGCAAACAGGAGATCCCCATCACCTCCGCCGCCTGCGGTTTTACGGCGCGGGACCTTCGGCAGGGGCCCCTCCCGGCCCTTCCCGGGGGCGCAACCAACCACCCCAGGATGTCCCTCATGTCTGGTGTGCCGGGAACGAACCCCGGCCCGTTCAGGAGGAACCCCATGCGCAAGGCACTTACCTTCTCGGCGATCGCCCTCGCCTCGTCTATGGCCCTGGCAGCCCCCGCCGTCGCGTTCGCCGCCGATGCCACCCCGACCGCGCACAGCAGCGCGAGCGCCGACGCCAAGTCGGCCCCGGTGGCCCTGAAGCTGTCGGCCTCCTCCGGCAAGCCGGGCGACTCCCTCCAGATGTCGATGGAGGTCCCGGACGGCTCGACGAACCTGTCGATCTCCTCCAAGGCCCTGAACGACGTCAAGATGACCGACGGGCGCGGCGCCACCGCCACCATCGCCAAGGTCGCCGACGGCAACTACGGCATCTCCCTCACCGGCACGGGCCCCAAGGGCGAGAGGCTCCAGGCCACCGCCCAGCTCACGGTCAAGGACGGCAAGCCCACCCCGACCCCGACCCCGACCACCTCCACGCTGAGCCTGTCCCAGGACCACGGCAAGCCCGGCGAGAAGATCCAGGTCACCATCAAGACGGCGCCGAACGAGAAGAGCGCGTTCATCAAGTCCGACGCCTTCGGCGGCCAGGTCAACCTGAAGAACGACGGCAAGGGCGTCTGGACCGGCACCGCGGTCGTCGCCAAGGACGTCAAGTCCGGCTACTACGGCGTCGACGCCTTCGCGGGCGGCAAGAAGTTCGACACCGTGAAGTTCTCCACCGACGCCACCGGCCCGGTCAAGCCGAAGCCGGCCCCGCTCGACCCGAGCCACCACAAGACCCCCAAGGGCTCCGTGAACACCGGCCAGGCCCCGCTCGGCTGGGTCCCCTCGGACGCGGCAGACAATGGCTGAGCAGTCCACCCCTGAACGCGCCCCCCGCCGGAGCGGCCGCGCCCTGCGCGTGGCCGCCCTGGCGGGCGCCTCGGCGCTCACGGCCTTCCTGGTCACTTCCTGCGGCTCCGGCGGTGACGCCGGCAGTGCGGCCAAGAACGACCCGGCCGGCGCGAAGAACGCCTCGGTGCTGAGCGCCTCCGTCCCGGACCGCATCGTGATACCGGACATCAAGGTCGACGCCCCGCTCGACACGGTCGGACTCGACGCCCAGGGCACCATGCAGGAGCCGGACTTCGCCAAGCCCAAGGACGCGGCCTGGTACAAGGAGGGCCCGACCCCCGGGGAGAAGGGCGCGGCCGCCATCGTCGGGCACATGGACACGCCCCAGGCCCCCGAGGCCGTCTTCTACAACCTCAAGAAGCTGAAGAAGGACGAGAAGATCGAGGTCCACCGCGACGACGGCTCCACCGCCGTCTTCGCCGTCGACGAGGTCGACACGTTCAAGAAGGACCAGTTCCCGACCGACAAGGTCTACGGGGACACCCACGGCAAGGCCGAGCTCCGCGTCATCACCTGCGGCGGCAACCTCACCAAGGACCGCCACTGGGACGCCAACGTCGTGGTGTTCGCCCACCTCGTCGGCCAGGAATAGCCCGGCCCTGCGCCCGAAGGCGCAGACTTCGCCTCATTCGCCCCATTCGCCTACTTGGCCACGGCGAAGCGCATCAGGGCCTGCTCGTCGCCCGGCTTGATCTTCCCGGTCTCGTTGATGACCTGGAGCTTCCAGCCGGCCCCGTCCCGGACCGCCTTGGCCACGGCGCAGCCGTTGTCCGTACCGAGCAGGCTCGGCCAGATGTCGGCGACCTGCTGGGTGCTGCCGCCCGTGCCGTCGTACACCTTGAAGCTGATGTTGCGGGCGCTCTGGAAGGAACTGCCCTTCTTGTACGCGGCGGCGACGAAGACGATGGACGTGACGTTGCCCGGTATGCGGGCGAACTCGACGGTCACCGTCTCGTCGTCGCCCTCGCCGTGGCCGGTCTGGTTGTCCCCGCTGTGGAGCAGCGAGCCGTTGCCCATGGGGTCAAGGGAGTCGAGACCCGCGAGCCGGACCGGGTCCGCCCCCTGCATCGCGATCGCGATCAGGTCCAGGTCGGTCCCGACCTTCCGCTTGAGCTTGCCCAACAGGCCGCCGCTGCTGCCCACGGTCGGGTCCCACGAGACACCGATGGACAGGTGGGTTACGCCGCCCAGATCCGCGGGGCCGTCTTCCTTGGTGAGCGTGATCATGCGCAATCCTCACAAATAGCAGTGCGATACCGACTCCTTGAGTCTGCCTGAAGCCGGTTCGTTTGCGGAGCCGCTCGGCGTACGCGATACCTTCAGGGCCTCGGCATCCGGCGTTCCGTGGATGCCGTACAGCGCAGTACAGCGCAGTACAGCTTGGAGGCAGCAGCGTGAGCGTGCGAGTGACGGCGGCCCAGGACGGCGTGGACCCCTTCGGCACGGCCCGGCTGCGACGCGGGGTGCTCGCCGCCTGGGGCGCGGGCCCGGCCCGCTTCCGCGAGGACGCCAACGCCGAGGAGGACCTGGCCCTCGGCGGCTACCGCGACCGCCTCGTCGTCGAGCTCGCGCAGAACGCCGCCGACGCGGCCGCCCGCGCCGGGGTCCCCGGCCGGCTGCGCCTCACCCTGCACGCGGGCACCGACCAGCCCGACGGACACGCGCTGCTCGCCGTCTCCAACACCGGCTCCCCGCTGGACGCCACCGGCGTGGAGTCGCTGTCCACGCTGCGCGCCTCCGCCAAGCGCGACGACTCCGCCGGGAGCGTCGGCCGCTTCGGCGTCGGCTTCGCCGCCGTCCTGGCCGTCTCCGACGAGCCCGCCGTCCTCGGCCGGCACGGCGGCGTGCGCTGGTCCCTGGCCGAGGCCCGCGAGCTGGCCCGGGGAGCGGCCGTCGGCAGCTCCGGACTCGGCGAGGAACTGCGCCGCCGCGACGGCCACGTCCCGCTGCTGCGCCTCCCGTTGCCCGCCGAGGGCACCGCGCCCGAGGGCTACGACACCGTGGTGGTCCTCCCGCTGCGCGACGCCGCCGCCGAGGAGCTGGCCGGGCGGCTGCTCGCCGCCGTCGACGACGCCCTGCTGCTGACCCTGCCGGGGCTCGCCGAGGTCGTCATCGACACCCCGGCCGGGGGCGTGCGGACGCTGACCCGCCGCGTCGAGGGCCCGTACACCGTCATCACCGACTCCGCCTCCGACACCAAGCGCTGGCGCACCGTCCGCCACTCCGGCCCCATCGAGAAGGCGCTGCTCGCCGACCGGCCCGTCGAGGAAAGGCTGCGGCCCGTCTGGGCGGTGTCCTGGTCCGTGCCCGTCGACGCCGAAGGCGCCCCGGTCCACCCCTCGACCGCCGCCGTGGTGCACGCGCCGACCCCGACCGACGAACCCCTGGGCATCCCCGCGCTGCTCATCGCGACCCTGCCGCTGGACACCACCCGCCGGCACCCCGCGCCGGGGCCGCTGACCGAGTTCCTCGTGGAGCGCGCGGCCGACGCGTACGCCGAACTGCTGGGCGCCTGGGACCCGGTGAGCACCGCGCTCGTGGACCTCGTACCGGGCCCGCTCGGCAAGGGGGAGCTCGACGGGGCCCTGCGCGCCGCCGTCATCGCGCGACTGCCCCGTACGGCCTTCCTCGCACCCGCCGCACCGCCCGAGGAGCCGGCGGAGGGGGAGCCGCTGGAGCGGGCCGCCCTGCGCCCCTTCGAGGCCGAGGTGGTGGAGGGCGCGGGCGCCGACACCGTACGGGTCCTCGCGGAGGTGCTGCCGACCCTGCTCCCGGCCGGGCTGGAGCGCCGCCCCGAACTGCGCACCCTGGGCGTGGGCCGACTGCCGCTGGGCGAGGCCATCGAGCGGATCGCGGGCATCGAGCGGACCCCCGAGTGGTGGTACCGGCTCTACGACAGCCTCGCCGGGGTCGACCCGGACCGGCTCTCCGGCCTCCCCGTGCCGCTGGCCGACGGGCGCACCGCGATCGGCCCCCGGCACCTGCTGCTGCCCGGCGCGGACGCCCCGCGGTCGGGCACGCCCGAGAGCCTGGCCCGGCTCGGCCTGAAGGTGGCCCACCCCGACGCGGTGCACCCGCTGCTGGAGAAGCTCGGCGCGCTCCCGGCGAGCCCGCGCGCCGTCCTGACGACCCCGCAGGTGCGGGCGGCCGTCGCGGCCTCCCTGGACGCCGGGGAGATCTGGGACGAGGACGCCCTCGACCCCGAGGAACTGGCCGACATCGTCCTGGGTCTGGTCCGCGACGCCGAGCTCTCCCCCGGCGACGAACCGTGGCTCGGCGCGCTCGCCCTGCCCGACGAGGACGGCGAACCGACCCCGGCCGGCGAGCTCCTGCTGCCCGGCTCCCCGCTGGCCTCCGTGGTCCGCGAGGACGAGATCCCGTACGTGGACGCCGAGCTGGTGGAGCGCTGGGACGAGCGGACCCTCACCGCCGTGGGCGTCCTCGCCACCTTCCAGCTGGTCCGCGCCACCGACGTGGTCCTGGACCCGGACGAACTGGAGCCCCGCGACGGGGACTTCGCCGAGCCCGACGACGCCGGTCTGCTCGACGCCGTCGACGTGTGGTGCGAGGACCTCCTGGACCAGCTGCCCGACACCCCCGTGCCGCCGGTCGCCACCGAGCTGGTCGCCGTACGGGACCTCGACCTGGTCGACGACGACTGCTGGCCCCTGGCCCTGGCCATGCTGGCGCAGCCGCCCTACCGGGACGCCCTGACCCAGCCCGTGCGGGTCCTGCTCCCGGACGGCACCACCCGCTCCGTGCGCTCGTACACCGCCTGGTGGCTGCGCGACCACCCCGTCCTGGACGGCCGCCGCCCGGCCGGCCTGCGCTCGGCGGGCGGCGACCCGCTGCTGGCGGGCCTCTACACCCCGGCGGACGCCACCGGCTTCGAGGACGAGCAGGTCCTGCGGGCGCTGGGCGTACGCACCACCGTGCCCGCCCTCCTGGAGGAGCCCGGCGGCGCCGCCGAGCTGCTCGGCCGCCTCGCCGACCCGGACCGGGAGGTCGGCGGACGTCAACTGCACGGTTTGTACGGAGCGTTGGCCGACCTGGACCCCGAACAGGTCACCCTGCCCGACGAACTGCGCGCGGTCGTGGACGGCGAGGTGGTCGTGGTGGACGCCTCCGAGGCCCTGGTCGCGGACGCCCCGGACCTCCTCCCCCTGACGGCGGGCCTCCCGCTCCTCCCGGTCGCCCCGTCCCGGGCCGCCGACCTGGCGGAGCTGTTCCAGGTCCGGCGCCTCTCGGAGACGGTCCCCGCGGAGGTGACCACCGAGGGCGAGGAGCACGAGGTCCCCGAATCCGTGCACCAGCTCCTGGGCCCGGCCACCCCGAAGAGCTACGTGGAACACGAGGAACTCCTGGCGGGCGGCACCGAACTCGACTGGCGCCGCACCCCGGACGGCACCCTGCACGCCTCCACCCTGGAAGGCGTCGCGGCCGCCCTCGCCTGGGCGGCGGGCCAGTGGCCCCGCCGCTTCGAGGTCGCAGCCCTCCTGGAGGACCCGTCCCGCACGGCAGAACTGGCCAGGGACCGCTGGTTCGACTAGGCCGTCTCTCCGCGCGCACACCCCTACAACCTTTCGGCCGTGCCGGGGATCATCTGGGCATGTCCTCTTCTCACGTCCTGATCGGGCGCGGTGCCGGGCGCGGCACATCAGCCACCCTCGAAGCCGGCCACCTGCGGATCCAGCAGGGCCCGCAGTGCACGCTCATCCCCCTCGCGGCCGTACAAGAGGCCCGCGCGGGGGACGAGCTGCTCGTCGAGGTCGTCCTCACCGACGGAGCCGTCCACCGGGTGAGCGGCCGCAATCCGACCGCCACCGCGGCCTTCGCCGCCGCCCTCAACCGCGCCCTTCCGCAGGACCGGGACCCGGCCGGCAGCGCGCTGGTCACCACCAGGTCGACATCCGAAGGGGAGGAACCGCTCTGGCGCGGGGACGATGCCTCGGCCTCGCTCGGCACGGACCGGCTGCGCATCGTCCGGGGATCGCGGAGCACCGACATCCCGCTCGCCGCCGTCCAAGAGGCACGCGTCGAGGGAGGGCGGCTCCTCCAGGTCGTCCTGACCGACGGCGCCACCCACCAGCTCCCGGGCGGGAAGCCGGCCGCCACCGCGGCCTTCGCCGCCGCCCTCAACGACGCCCTGCCCGGGGAACGTGACCCGGCCGGCAGCGCACGGGCCACCACCGAGTCGGTGTCCGGCGGGAAGCCGCTCCGGACCCCCTGGCGGTCCGCGGCCCGGCCCGCCGCCGTCGTACTCGCCTACCTCGGCTACACGGTCTGGGCCGGCGTCACCCACGGAGCGTTCGTCGCGGTCTCCGTGGCCGTCGGCGGCATACCCTTCTTCCTCGGCCTGGCCGGCCTCGTCGCCGGAGTCTTCGCCACATCCGTGCGGGTGGCCATGGCCCGGCGCGGCATCACGGTCCAGGCCGTCCGCGCCGCCGACCCGGAGGGACGCCCGTACCCCTGGTACGAGTACACCGCCACGGACGGCGTGACGTACGCGCACCACACCCGCAAGCACACGACGCCGACCCTTCACGTCGTCTACGACGCCCTGCGCCCCTACCGCACGATCGTCCCGGGCTCCTTCCTCCCGGTGGTGGTGAAGTACACCGCCGCCTTCGCCTGCGTGTTCGCGATGCTGGCCCTCGCCGTGTTCGTCACCTACGAGACCTTCCGGTGATCCCGCCGGGCGCCCGGACCGTCACCCCACCGGCGTCAGCAGGGCGTCCGCGATGGCCGTTCGGGCGTACAGGACCGAGCGGCCCGCGCGGTGGCCGGTGACCAGGCCCGCGTCGCGCAGGGCCGTGAGGTGCTGGGAGACGGCGGCGGTGGACAGGCCGCTGTGCCGGGCCAGTTGGGTGGTGGAGGACGGGGTGTCCAGTTCGGCGAGCAGCAGGGTCCGGGAGCGGCCCAGTACGGCGGCCACCGCGTCGGTGGCCTTGGTGGCGCGGGGCTCCCACAGGGTGCCGATCCCGCGGGCGGGGTAGGCGAGCTGGGGCGGTTCCGGGGCCACCGAACGGGTCAGCACACGGGGCCAGGCGAAGGCGGAGGGTACGAGGAGCAGACCGGCTCCGGTGTCCGCCCGGTTCATCGAGCACTGCCGGCGGACCATGCGCAGGGTGCCGGCGTCCCAGCTGACCGTCTCGTGGAGTTCGTTGAGCACGTACGCCGAGCCGTGCTCGGCGACCTGCCGGGCCCGGTGGAACACATCCGCCTCCAGCAGCTGGCGGATGCGCGGCCAGTACGGGCCCAGCGCGAGGTCCCAGTACGTCTCGATCTCGGCGGTGACCTTCTCCAGCGCCGCCTCGGGCTCCTCGCGCAGCAGCCGCAGCCGCGGCGCCGGGCAGGGCGTCTTCGCAGTCAGGACGTCGAGGTCGGCGCGCACCTGTGCCGCGGGGCTGCGGCGGATGGCCGCCAGTTCCTCGGGGAGTTCACCGAAGGGGCCGGTCGGCGTGGGGTTGAGGAAGTCCGCGAGGTAGCCGGTACCCGGGATCAGGGCGGCGAGCCAGCCCCGGTCCAGTCCGGCGCCGATCAGCCGCGGCCGCACCTGCTGGGCCCAGCGGCGGTGGAGCGGAGGATCGGACTCCTCGCGCAGCAGCCGGAAACTGGTGACGACCTCCCACATCGGGGACACCGCGAACCGGGTCTGTGCCAGGTCCGTGGCGGAAAAGCTCAGTTCGTACTCCATGTGACCGCCCCCGCCGTGCCGTTGGATTCGGTCCCACCTTAATCAATAGGGGCCCGGCCCGCCCAGGGCGCAGGCTCCTCACATGCCCTCCTCCTTCCGCGGTCTCCCGCCCCTCGTCTGGACCCTGTTCGCCGGTTCGGTCGTCAACCGGCTCGGCTACCTGGTCACCCCGTTCCTGGTCTTCCTCCTCGCCGACCGGGGCATCACCGGCTCCGACATCTCCTTCGTGCTCGGCGCGCTCGGCGCCGGCCACCTGCTCGGCCCGGCCCTCGGCGGACTGCTCGCCGACCGGATCGGCCGCCGCCCGACCATGCTGATCGGGCTCGTCGGCTCCGCCGTCGCCCAGGGCGCCCTGTTCCTGGCCCCGGGGCTCTGGACGATGGCCGCCTCGGCGCTGCTCCTCAGCACCGCCGGAGCCACCGTCGGACCCGCCGCGTTCGCGCTGCTGGCCGACTCGGTGGACACCGGGTGGCGGCAGCGCGCGTACGCGCTGTTCAACTGGGGCGTCAACATCGGCACGGCCGTCGCCGGCGTCCTCGGCGGCTTCCTCGCCGCGCACGGGTACTGGCTGCTCTTCGCCGTCGACGCCGGTTCGGCGCTCATCTACGCCACCGTGGTCGCGACCCGGCTGCGCGAACCGGCCCGCACCGCTCCGACCAAGGCCTCGGGCGGCCTGGGCTACGGGGTGGTCCTGCGCGACCGGCTGATGCTCCTGCTGCTCCCCCTGCTCGGGATCCAGCTGTTCGTGTACTCGCTGACCGAGGTGGCGCTGCCGCTGGCCGTCCGCGACAGCGGGCTCTCGCCGGCCGTGTACGGAGCCCTGGCCGCGGTCAACGCCGTCCTGGTGGTGGCCCTGCAGCCGTTCGTGACGGCCCGGCTGTCGGGACTGCCGCAGCTGCCGGTGCAGGCTGCGGGCGGCGCCCTGATCGCCGCCGGGGTGGCGCTGACCGGGCTCGCGGACTCCGTCACCGGGTACGTGGTCTCGGTGGTCGTCTGGTCGCTCGGCGAGGTGGCCGTGGCCGGCATCGCGGCCTCGCTGGTGGCCGACCTGGCCCCGGCCGACGCCCGGGGCCGCTACCAGGGAGCCTTCAGCTGGACCTGGGGCCTGGCCCGCTTCTCCGCCCTCACCCTGGGCGTCGCCCTCTACACCGGGGTCGGAGCGGCCGCCCTGTGGTGGGGGGCCCTGGCCCTCGGACTCCTCGCCGCGGTGGCCACCCTGGGCCTGCGCACCCGGATCGCGGCCCGGCGGGAGCAGGACCTCGACCTGGCGGCGTGAGGGTCAAATGGGCTCGACCCACACCGGGTGATCACCGAGCAGCCGCCGCAAGTCGTCGGCATCCGAAGTCAGCACGACGACGCGGTCGCCCCGTCCTGCGGCCTCAAGCGCGACAGAGCCGAGAACGGCGTCGATCGCGTACTTGTGACCATGCAGTTTCGCCTCCTTCAGGAGGGAACGCGCAGTGGCGATCATGGCGTCATTCGTGTGGACGACCTCCATCCGGGACAAGGTCCAGTCCCAGGTCTTGGGCAGCACACCCGCCTTCGGATCCCAGGCCTCCAGTGTCGTGAGTCCGGAGATCACCACCCGGACATCACTGTGCGCCGCAGCCTTCACATAGGCGGACAAGACCTCGTCGCCGCGCACCGCTCGGGAGAGCGCCTCGCAGTCGAAGACGAACGTACGCGGCGCGGGCACGACCCGCCGGTTCACCCGGGGAGTCACGCGGCAGCCTGCCGACCTGGTTCGGGCTGCTGGGCAGGCACCCCGGTCCGGCGTTCTTCGTACCAGGCGTCGATGGCCTCGATCCGGTCGAGTACCGCGTCGTACGCCTCGTCACTTACCGGCCCGTACTCCTGCTCCAGATGGTCCGACAGTTCGTGCAGCTTGTCCTGCGCAACCCTGCGCTCGACGGCGGCGGCCACGTAGGCGGACACCCCTCGGGCGGACACCCGTTCCTTGATGCTCTCGAACACCTCTGCCGGCAAGGTGACAGTGACCTTCTTCATTGCCATAGTCCAACTATGAAACCGGTACGGCCCACCTGTCGATCCCTCGTGGGAGTGAGCCGCGAGGGTGAACCTACGCCGGGAACCTGCGGTCCACCCACCGGAAGGTGAACTCGATCAGGGCGGCCGCCACGGCGGCGATGCCCACGGCGGTCCACGGCATCACGGCGCCCTCCAGCTTGAGCTGGAAGAAGTCCTGCAGCCAGGGCACGACGAGCACGATCAGGAACGCCCCGCCCATCGCGCCGACCAGGCCGACCCGCCACCAGGTGTAGGGGCGGGCGATGATCGCCAGCACCCACATCGAGGTCAGGAACAGTGCGAGCGTCGCGGCGCTGGTCTCGGCCTTGAGGGCGTCGGGGCCGGAGTAGTGGTGGCGGGCGATCACGTAGGTGACGAAGCAGGCGACGGCGGCGATGACCCCGCCCGGGATCGCGTACCGCATCACGCGTTTCACGAAGTGCGGCTTGGCCCGCTCCTTGTTGGGGGCGAGGGCCAGGAAGAAGGCCGGGATGCCGATCGTGAGGGTGGAGAGCAGCGTCAGGTGGCGCGGCAGGAACGGGTACTCGACCTGGGAGCAGACCACCAGGACGGCCAGCAGCACCGAGTAGACCGTCTTCGTGAGGAAGAGGGTGGCGACGCGGGTGATGTTGCCGATGACCCGGCGGCCTTCGGCGACCACCGAGGGCAGGGTGGAGAAGCTGTTGTTGAGGAGGACGATCTGCGCGACGGCGCGGGTGGCCTCCGAGCCGGAGCCCATGCTGACGCCGATGTCGGCGTCCTTGAGCGCGAGCACGTCGTTGACCCCGTCGCCGGTCATCGCGACCGTGTGGCCCCGGGACTGGAGGGCGGCGACCATGTCGCGCTTCTGCTGCGGGGTGACCCGCCCGAAGACGGCGTTCCCGTCGAGGACCTCGGCCATCTCCCCCTGGTCGGTGGGGAGCGTGCGCGCGTCGACGGTGTTCTCGGCGCCGGGCAGGCCCAGCTTGCCGGCGACCGCGCCGACCGAGACGGCGTTGTCCCCGGAGATGACCTTGGCCTTGACGTCCTGGTCCTCGAAGTAGCGCAGGGTGTCGGCGGCGTCGGGGCGCAGCCGCTGCTCCAGGACGACGAGGGCGGTCGGCTTGACCCCGGTGGCCACGGCCGGGTCGTCGAGTTCGCCGGCGGCCCGTCCCAGCAGGAGGACCCGCAGGCCCTGCTCGTTGAGCTCGTTGATCTCCTCCAGGGCCGGGTCCCCGGCCGGGAGCAGCACGTCGGGGGCGCCGAGCAGCCAGGTGTTGTTCTCGCCGTCGCCCTCGCTGAAGCTGGCGCCGCTGTACTTGCGGGCGGAGGAGAAGGGCAGCGATTCGGTGCAGCGCCACTCGGCGCTGTCGGGGTAGGCGTCGATGATCGCCTGGAGGCTGGCGTTGGGGCGGGGGTCGCTCTCGCCGAGCGCGCCGAGGACCTTCTTGACGTACGCGGCGTCCGCGCCGCCGAGCGGGCGGCACTCGGTGACGTCCATGCCGCCCTCGGTGAGGGTGCCGGTCTTGTCGAGGCAGACCACGTCCACGCGGGCGAGCCCCTCGATGGCGGGCAGCTCCTGCACCAGGCACTGCTTGCGGCCGAGCCGGATGACGCCGATGGCGAAGGCGACGGAGGTGAGGAGGACGAGGCCTTCGGGGATCATCGGGACGATGCCGCCGACGGTGCGGGCGATGGCGTCCTTGAGGTTGTTGTCCTTGACGATCAGCTGGCTGATGATCAGGCCGATCGAGGTCGGGATCATCATCCAGGTGACGTACTTGAGGATGGTGGAGATGCCGGAGCGCAGCTCGGAGTGGACGAGCGTGAACCGGGAGGCCTCTTCGGCGAGCTGGGCGGCGTAGGCCTCGCGGCCGACCTTGGTGGCGGTGAAGGCGCCGCCGCCGGCGACGACGAACGAGCCGGACATGACCGGGTCGCCGGGCTTCTTCAGGACGGGGTCGGCTTCGCCGGTGAGGAGGGATTCGTCGATCTCCAGGCCGTCGGCCTCGCCGACGAGCCCGTCGACGACGACCTTGTCGCCGGGGCCGAGCTCGATGACGTCGTCGAGGACGATCTCGGAGGTGGAGATCTCGGCGGTGCGGCCGTCGCGGCGGACGCTGGGTTTGGCCTCGCCGATGACGGCGAGGCCGTCGAGGGTCTTCTTGGCGCGCATCTCCTGGATGATGCCGATGCCGGTGTTCGCGATGATCACGAAGCCGAAGAGGCTGTCCTGGATCGGCGCGACGAAGAACATGATCACCCAGAGGACGCCGATGATGGCGTTGAAGCGGGTGAAGACGTTGGCGCGGACGATCTCGGACGTGGAGCGGCTGCTGCGGACGGGGACGTCGTTGACGGCTCCGCGGGCGACGCGCTCGGCGACTTCGGCGGTGGTCAGCCCGGCCGGCTTGAACCGCGGTGCGGGCGGCCGTACCGGGTGTACGGGATCGAGCTCGGCCCCCGCGTCGATGGCGGTCCCGGCGGCCGTGCCGCCACCGCCCGGCTCCGGTCCGTCTGATGCGCTCTGCGCCCGCTCCGTCATGGTTCCGACGGTAAAGGGGGATTCACTCCCCCACCTGCCGAAAAGTCCGAAGATCCGACTTCGGGATGAGCGGAATCCTCCGCTGGTAGCCCTTCCGGCGGGCGCGCCGGGCACGTGCGGCACCGTTTCCAGGGGGCTCCGCCCCGGCCACAGTGGCCGCCAGAGCCGTTCGACGGCTGCGGGCAGACCCCGTACGCGGGGAGGGGGGCTAGCCCGCCTGGGGAGTCGGGGCCGACGGGCCGTCTTCGTTCCGAGCGGCCAGCTCAAGGGCGTGCCGCTTCAGCGCGGCATCGCGGCCGCGGACGTACCAGAGGCCGATGAGGCCGAGGACCCCGCCGACCGCGCAGGTCCAGACCCACCACAGCATGCCCCGGTCCGCGAACCACCCGTAGAAGGGGAGCTGGAAGAGGAAGAGGGCGAACCACAGGATCGTGCCACCGGTCACGGTGGCGACGATCGGACCCTCAAGGGGCTCGGGGGCCTCGTGCGTCGCAGTCCATTTCGCCATGGTGACCAGTCTAGGCCGGTCGGCGGAGGGTCTACGCGCGGAGATAGACGGCCTCTCGTTCATGTGTTCATACTGAAACGGTTTGGGCTTGGCCCGTTTTCGTCGTATGAAACCACCACTGAGGACCAGGACCCCCATGAGCACGTCGGCCCCTGTGGACCGCTATTTCAAGATCTCCGAGCGCGGCTCGACCATCAGCCGCGAGGTCCGCGGCGGCTTCGCCACCTTCTTCGCGATGGCCTACATCATCGTGCTGAACCCGATCATCCTGGGCAGCGCGAAGGACATGTACGGCCACCAGCTCGACGGCGGCCAGCTGGTCACCGCCACCGTGCTGACCGCCGCCTTCACCACCCTCCTCATGGGCGTGATCGGCAACGTCCCGATCGCCCTCGCGGCCGGGCTCGGCGTCAACACCGTGGTCGCCCTCCAGCTCGCCCCGCGCATGAGCTGGCCCGACGCCATGGGCATGGTGGTCCTGGCCGGCTTCGTGGTGATGCTGCTCGTCGCCACCGGTCTGCGCGAGCGGGTCATGAACGCGGTCCCGCTCGGCCTGCGCAAGGGCATCGCGATCGGCATCGGCCTGTTCATCATGCTGATCGGCCTGGTCGACTCGGGGTTCGTCACCCGCATCCCGGACCTCGCCCACACCACGGTCCCGCTCCAGCTCGGCGGCAACGGCCACCTGCACGGCTGGCCCGTCCTGATCTTCGTGGTCGGCGTCCTGCTGACGCTGACCCTGATCATCCGCAAGACCCCCGGCGCGATCCTGATCTCCATCGTGGCCATGACGGTCGCCGCCCTGGCGGTCCAGCTGGTCACCAAGCTCCCGGACGCCGCCTGGGGCCTGACCGTCCCGGAGTGGCCGGGCAACCCGGTGGCCGCCCCCGACTTCGGCCTCATCGGTCAGGTCAGCCTGTTCGGCGGCTTCGGCAAGGTCGGCATGCTGACCGGCATCCTGTTCGTCTTCACCGTGCTGCTGTCCTGCTTCTTCGACGCGATGGGCACCATCCTCGGCGTCGGCGACGAGGCGAAGCTGACGAAGCCGGACGGCTCCTTCCCCGGCATCAACCGGGTGCTGTTCGTCGACGGCATGGCCGTCGCCGCGGGCGGCGCCTCCTCCTCCTCGGCCACCACCTGCTTCGTGGAGTCCACGGCGGGCGTCGGCGAGGGGGCCAGGACGGGCCTCGCGAACATCGTGACGGGCGGCCTCTTCGCCGTGTCGCTGTTCCTCACGCCGCTCGCCACGATGGTCCCCTCGCAGGCGGCCACCCCGGCTCTCGTCGCGGTCGGCTTCCTGATCATGGCCGGCTCGGTCAGGGACATCGACTGGAACGACTTCACCATCGCCGTCCCGGCCTTCCTGGCCATGGTGATGATGCCGTTCACGTACTCGATCACCAACGGCATCGGCATCGGCTTCGTGGCCTTCTCCGTACTGCGGCTGGCGACCGGCCGGGGCCGCGAGGTCCCGGTGGCGATGTACGTCGTGTCGGCGGTCTTCGTCTTCTACTACGCGATGCCGGCGCTGGGCCTCACGTAGCCCCGGGCTCACGCAGCCCCGTAGAACTTCTCCGTCTCGTCGACGGCCGCCTTGAAGCGTTCGTCGAAGTCGTCGCGAATGAGCGTCCGGACCACATAGTCCTGGACGCTCATTCCGCGTTTGGCGGCATGAGTCCGGAGCCTGTCGAGGAGCTCCCCGTCTATGCGCATGCTCAGCACATGTGTCCCCATGCCGAAAGAGTCGGGGCACAGGGCATGGACGCGTGTCACTTTCCGGAGCCGACTCACCCGTACGAGTGACACCGGATACCTGGTGTTCCTTAGGTAGAGTAATGAGTTACTCTAAATACATGCATGACCTTTCCCGTGGTGACGACGCAGCCGCCGTGAACGACCTCCGCTCCGCCGTCATGCGGCTGGGCCGGCGCCTCAAGCACCAGCGCGTCGACGAATCGCTGAGCCCGACCGAGATGTCGGTCCTCGGCACCCTCGCCCGCTGCGGCCAGGCCACCCCCGGTGAGCTGGCCCGACGCGAGCACGTGCAGCCGCCGTCCATGACGCGCATCGTCGCGTTGCTGGAAGCCAAGGGACTGGTCACGCTGGAACCGCACCCCGACGACCGCCGCCAGAAGGTGGTCCGCCAGACGGAGGAGGCCGAAGCGATGCTCGAAGAGAGCCGTCGCAAGCGCAACGCCTTCCTCGCCGGGCTCGCGGCCGAGCTGACCGAGGACGAATGGGCGAAGCTGCGCGAAGCCGCGCCCGTCCTGGACAAGCTCGCGCACCTATAGGAACGACGCCAGGAGGCGAACCTTTTGAGTACGGGACCCGGAGCAGACTCCGCCCCCGGCCACACATCCACCACTACGCACACGCCGGGCACCGCACAGAACGCGAAGAACGCCAAGAACTCGATGTTCAGCTCGCTGAAGATCCGGAACTACCGGCTCTTCGCCACGGGCCAGGCCGTCTCGAACACCGGCACCTGGATGCAGCGCATCGCACAGGACTGGCTGGTCCTGTCCCTGACCGGATCCGCCTCCGCGGTCGGCATCACCATCGCGCTGCAGTTCCTGCCGATGATGCTCTTCGGGCTCTACGGCGGCGTACTCGCCGACCGGCTCCCCAAGCGGCCGCTGCTGCTCTGCACCCAAGCCGCCATGGGCCTCACCGGCCTCGCGCTCGGTGTCCTCACCCTCGCCGGTCACGTCAACGTCTGGCACGTCTACCTCGCCGCCTTCCTCCTCGGCCTGGTCACCGTCGTGGACAACCCGGCCCGCCAGACCTTCGTCTCCGAGATGGTCGGCAAGGACCAGGTGGCCAACGCGGTCAGCCTGAACTCCGCCAACTTCCAGTCCGCGCGACTGGTCGGCCCGGCCATCGCCGGTGTCCTCATCACCGCCGTCGGCTCCGGCTGGGCCTTCCTGCTCAACGGCCTGTCCTTCGCGGCACCCCTCGCGGCCCTGATGCTGATGCGGACGCGGGAGCTGCACCCGGTCGAGGTCCAGCCCCGCGCCAAGGGCCAGCTCCGGGAAGGCCTGCGGTACGTCGCCGGACGGCCCGAGCTGATCTGGCCGATCGTGCTGGTCGGATTCATCGGCACCTTCGGCTTCAACTTCCCGATCTGGCTGTCGGCCTTCGTCAGCAAGGTCTTCCACGGGGACGCGGGCACCTACGGGCTCTTCAACACCCTGATCGCGGCGGGCTCCCTGGCGGGCGCACTGCTGGCGGCCCGCCGGGGCCTTTCCCGCCTGCGGCTGCTGGTCGCGGCGGCGGTGCTCTTCTCCGTCCTCCTGCTGGTGACGGCCTTCGCACCGGGCTTCTGGCTGTTCGCGGCGCTGCTGGTGCCGATCGGCGTCTTCGGCCTGACCGTGAACGTCACCGCCAACTCCAGCGTCCAGATGGCCACCGACCCCGAGATGCGGGGCCGGGTGATGGCCCTGTTCATGATGGTCTTCACCGGCGGCACGCCCATCGGGGCCCCGCTGGTCGGCTGGGTCACGGACACGTACGGCGCGCGGATCGGCATGGCCGCGGGCGGAGCGGTCTCCCTGGCCGCCGCCGTCACGATCGGCCTCGTCCTCTCGCGCATCGGCAACCTCCGCCTCAGCGTGAACCGCCACGGCGTGACCTTCGTCCCCTCGGACCGCCGCCGCCAGCTGGCGACGGCGGCGTAGCGCCTCGCGGGGCCTGAGCCTCAAGGGCCGTGCGGCCCGGCTTCCTGGGGCTCCGCCCCAGACCCCGCTCCTCAAACGCCGGAGGGGCTGGATTTTCCCAGCCCCTCCGGCGTTTGAGGAGCAGGGGTCCGGGGACTGGTCCCCGGCAACGGCGCCGCACGGCGACCACATCGCTAGGCTCGGGTCATGAGACTGTTCGCAGCCGTCATCCCGCCCGAGGCGGCCATCTCGGAACTGGCCCAGGCCGTGCGCGGCCTGCGCGACGACCGGCTGCGCTGGACCGCGGAAGCGGGCTGGCACTTCACGCTCGCCTTCATGGGCGAGGTGCGGGAGGAGCTGCTCCCCGAGCTCCACGCACGCCTCGCCCGCGCCGCCGCCCGCAGCGCCCCCTTCCCCCTCCGGATCCACAGCTCCGGCCACTTCGGCCACCGCTCCCTGTGGGCCGGCGCCGCCGGGGACCTCGACGCCCTGCGCATGCTCGCCGAGCGCGCCGACGCCGCCGCCCGGCGCTCCGGGGTGCCCATGGACCAGCACCACCGCTACACCCCCCACCTCACCCTCGGGCGGCTCCGCGACGAGCGGGACGACGTCCGCCCCTACTGCACGGCCCTGGCCTCCTTCGAGGGCACCGGCTGGCAGGTCGGCGAGCTCAGCCTGGTCCGCAGCAATCTGCCCGACTCCGGCGTCCCCGGCGAACAGCCCCGCTACGACGTCGTCGGCTCCTGGGAACTGGGAGAGCCCGCCCCTCCGTACGAAGGGCGGGCCCGGTCGCGTTAGGCTCGACGGGTGGATCCCAAGACCAGAAACCGCGTCATGGCCGGTGTGCTCGTACTGATGTTCGTCGTGGTGGCGGTGGCCGCCGCGGTGGGCCAGTAGGCCGGCGGCCCACCGCCCCTGCGCCTACCAGGCGAACGCCTCCGGAGCCGGCCCCGGCCCCGGGAAGACCTCGTCCAGCCCCGCCAGCACCTCCGGCGACAGCTCCAGCTCCACCGCCCGCAGCGCGGACGCGAGCTGCTCCGGCGTACGCGGCCCGACGATCGGACCCGTGACCCCGGGACGCGTCAGCAGCCAGGCCAGGGCGACCTCGCCGGGCTCCAGTCCGTGCTTGTCCAGCAGGTCCTCGTACGCCTGCACCTGCGCCCGTACGGAACTGTTCGCGAGCGCGTCCGCCGAGCGGCCGCTCGCCGTGCGGCCCGACTCCGACGCCTTGCGGATGGCCCCGCCCAGCAGCCCGCCGTGCAGCGGGGACCACGGGATGACGCCGAGCCCGTACGCCTCGGCCGCCGGGATGATCTCCAGCTCCGCCCGCCGCTCGGCGAGGTTGTAGAGGCACTGCTCGCTGACCAGGCCGAGCCGCCCCGAGCGCGCCGCGGCCTCGTTGGCCTGGGCGATCTTCCAGCCGGGGAAGTTCGAGGAGCCGGCGTAGAGCACCTTGCCCTGTTGGATCAGGACCTCGACGGCCTGCCAGATCTCCTCGAAGGGCGTCAGCCGGTCCACGTGGTGGAACTGGTAGATGTCGATGTAGTCGGTGTTCAGGCGCTTGAGGCTGGCGTCGACGGCCCGCCGGATGTTCAGCGCCGACAGACGGTCGTAGTTGGGCCACGGGTCGCCCTCCGCGGCCATGTTCCCGTAGACCTTGGTGGCGAGGACCGTCTTCTCCCGGCGGCCGCCGCCCTGGCCGAACCAGGTACCGATGATCTCCTCGGTACGGCCCTTGTTCTCGCCCCACCCGTACACGTTGGCCGTGTCGAAGTAGTTGATGCCGGCGTCGAGGGCCGTGTCCATGAGGGCGTGGCTCTCCGGCTCTCCCGTCTGGGGGCCGAAGTTCATGGTGCCGAGGACAAGTCGGCTGACCTTGAGACCGGTGCGTCCGAGCTGCGTGTACTCCATGGGCCACTAGCCAACTGCCTGGAGTGCGCTCGAAGCAAGGCCCGTCCATGAAGGCCGTGTTACGTGTCCTGCCTACGTGTGCCGCTACGTGTCCTGCCGGCGGCGGTACGGGCCGCCCAGGCCCCAGGCCTGGTGGAGGACCGCCGCGAACTCCCCCGCGAGGCGGTGCTCGCCCGAGGCGTTGGGGTGCGTGCCGTCGTAGGTGTCCCGGTCGATCTCGTACGCCTCCGGGCGCGCGGCCAGCAGGATCGGCGAGGCGGGGGTCGACAGGTCGGCCACGGCCTTGGCGAGGAGCTCGTTGAAGAGCTCGACCTGCTGCGCGAAGGGCGCGTCGTCCCGGGCCCGGACGTTGGGGATGACGGGCAGCAGGACCATCCGTATCCCGGGCCGAGCGGCGCGGGCCTCCGCGATGAAGCGGCGGACGTTGGCGGCGGTGCCCTCGGCGGCGGTGTAGAAGCCCAGGTCGATCAGCCCGAGGGAGACCAGCAGCACGTCGGCCCCGGCGGCGCCGGCGGCGGGCCCGATGAGCGGGGCCATGTGCTGCCAGCCCTCGCCCCAGCCGGCCAGGTGGCGGCGGGCCTCGGCGGGGAAGCCGGGGTCGGCGTAGGCGTCGCTGGCCGGCGCGTCCGCGGCGGCGTCGTAGAGACCGCTGCGGGGGCCGACGATCTCGTACGGGCCGCCGAAGGTGGTGTCGAGGTGCTGCCACATCCGGTAGCGCCAGGTGTAGTCGCCGGCGCGTCCGATGGTCATGGAGTCCCCGACGAACATGAAACGCATCCGGACATCTTCGCGGATCACCGGGCCGCGGCCCCTGTGATGCCGGACACGCGGGGCGGGCTGGCAGGGTAGGGGGATGCGCCCGCATCTGCTGCCCCTGACCGCCGCCGCCGCTGCCGCCCTCGTGCTGATGCCCTCGGTGGCCGCGGCCGCCTCCGGGCCCGCCTCCGGGTTCACGATCACCGACCCGCGGATCAAGGAGTCGAGCGGGCTCGCGGCCAGCCGGATCCACCCCGGCGTCTACTGGACGCACAACGACAGCGACGACGGCCCGTACGTCTACGCCGTGGACTCCGCGACCGGGAAGACGGTCGCCCGGATCACCCTCACCGGCATCGGCAAGCCCCGGGACATCGAGGGGATCTCGCTCGGCCCGGACGGGCAGCTCTACGTCGGCGACATCGGGGACAACCTGAACGGCTCCTGGAACCACGTGTGGATCTACCGCTTCCCCGAGCCGAAGGCGCTCGGGGACGCCACGCTCAAGGCCGAGCAGTTCACCGTGAAGTACGCCGACGGGCCGCGGAACGCGGAGGCGCTGATGGTGCATCCGGTGACGGGGCGGGTGTACATCGCCAGCAAGGACGAGAAGGCCGGCGGGCTCTACGAGGGCCCGGAGGCGCTGTCCGCCTCCGGCACGAACACCTTCCGGCGGATCGGGGACGTCCCGTGGGTCACGGACGGGGCGTTCTCCCCGGACGGGGGGCGGCTCGTGCTGCGGGGGTATCTGTGGGCGAAGACGTACCCGTGGAAGGACGGGCGGCCGGCCGGGGACGGGGAGGCGGTGGCCGCGCCCTGGCAGGGGCAGGCGGAGTCCGTGACCTACACGGCGGACGGGTCGACGCTGATGTTCGGGGCGGAGGGGGCCAACAGCCGGGTCGTCGCCGTCCCGGTGGCGGCCGCCGCGAAGCCCTCGCCTTCGGCGTCCGGCTCCGGCTCCGCCGCTCCCGCTCCCTCCCCGGGCGCGCCCGCCGCCCCCTCGGACGGGAGCTTCACGAAGGGGGCCCTCGTCCTGGTCGCAGCCCTGGCCCTCACCCTGGCCGCGAAGCGGCTCCTCCGCCGCCGCCCCAAGCCCTGACCCTCCGGGCCGGGGTACGGGTCCGGGTGCGGGTGGTGGGCCCTGCGGGGCGAAGTCCCCTACCCGCCCTTCCACCGTTCCCCGGGCTCCGCCCGGACCCCCTGGGGCTCCGCCCCGGACCCCGCTCCTCAAACGCCGGAGGGGCTGGATTTCCCAGCCCCTCCGGCGGTCCTGCTGCTACGCCCCCTGGATCGGGATCTGGTGGGACGACTCCGGGGCGGAGCCGTTCACCGGGGTGGTGGCGGGTGCGGGCGGCTGGGACATCGTCGACAGGAGCTGGCGGGCCAGGCCCAGGCCCGTGCCGCCCATCGTCAGGGCCTTCGCGAACATCTCCGACATGCCCTCCGCCCCGTTGAGGAGGATCATGTGCTCGACGTTGCCGAAGGCACCCGCCCCCGCCTCCACGATCGCCGGCCAGTTCTCGGCGAGCTGCTGCGCGACCACCGCCTCCTGGTTCTCCGCCAGCGCGGCGGCCCGCGCCTTGATGGCCGTCGCCTCCGCGAGGCCCTTCGCCTTGGCGGCCTCCGCCAGCGCCAGCCCGTTCGCCTGGGCCGACGCCGCCTCCGCGAGGCCCTTGGCCTGGGTCGCCGCCGCCTCCGCCTCACCGGTCGCGCGGGTGGCCGTCGCCGCGGCCAGGCCCCTGGCCTCGGTGGCCTTCGCGTCGGCCGCCGCGGCCGTCGTCACCCGGGTCGCCTCGGCCGCGGCCGCCAGCTCCGTCTCCTTCGCCTTGGCCTGCGCCGCCGAGATGCGCGCGTCGCGGTCCGCCTCGGCCCGGGTCCGGGTCTCGTACGCCGCCGCGTCCGCCGGCTTGCGCACGTCCGCCTGGAGCTGCTGCTCGCGCCGCTGCGCCTCCAGCTCCGCCACCCGGGTCTCCTGGACCACGACCTCCTGCCGCGCCGCCGCCTCCGACAGCGGGCCCGCCTGCCGGGCCGTCGCGGCCGCCTTGTCCCGCTCGGCCTGGTAGCCGGCCTGGAGGATCTCGCTGTCCCGGGTGGCCTCCGACATCCGCGCGAAGGCGGCCTGTTCGGCCTCGGTGGCCCGCAGGTTGGCGTCCGCCTGGGCGATCCGCGCGTCCCGCTGGACGGCCGCCGCGTGCGGCATCGCCAGGTTCTTGATGTAGCCCGTCGGGTCCTCGATCTCGTGGATCTGGAGGGAGTCGACGATCAGGCCGAGCTTCTCCATCTCCGTACCGCACGCCGCCCGGGTCTGCCCGGTCAGCTTCTCCCGGTCGCGGATCATGTCCTCGACCGTCAGGCCGCCCACGATGGAGCGCAGATGGCCGGCGAAGACGATGTGCACCCGCTCGGGCATCATCTTCTGCTGGTCCAGGAAGCGGCGGGCCGCGTTGGCGATGGACACGAAGTCGTCGCCGATCTTGAAGATGACCACGCCCTTGACCCGCAGCGGGATGCCCTGGTGGGTCACGCAGTCCACGTTCAGCTGGGTCTCGTTGAGGTCCAGCGACAGCTTGCGCACGGCCTGCACGCCGGGCATCACCATCGTTCCCCGCCCGGTGACGATGCGGAAGCCCATGCCCTCCGCGATGCCCTCGGTCTTGTGCGCGGAGCCCGAGATGACCAGCGCCTCGTTGGGCTCGGCCACCCGCCACATGAGCTTGAACAGGCCGATCGCGGCCGCGATCGCACCCACCACAATCCCTGCCAGTACGCCGACAGACATCGGCAACTCCCCCTCGTACACGGTCGCGTTCGCCACCGAAGAAGGCGAGTGTGCGCCCGTGTCAGGGCGGCGTGAAGACGGCGGCCGATTCTTGTCGCCATCTTGATACGAGAGGACGACCAGGGAGCACGGCCCCTGGTCAGTCCCCGTACGCGGCCATCACGTAGACCGTCCGCGGCGGCAGGTACTCGACCACCGTGACCACCGTCCCGACCGCCAGCCGGCCCGTCCCCGGCGCCGGGTGCGCGAGGAAGTGCTCGGCTCCGCCCCGGATCCGCACGATGACCTCGCCGACCAGCCCCGGCCCGACCGTTCCGGTGACCCGGCCGTCCAGTCCCACCATGTCCGATTCCCCCATGCACCGAGCGTACGGGTCTAACCCCGTGCGGGATCCTCGTCGAGCCGGTATTCCTCGCCGTCCGCGTGGTAGCCGTACAGCTCCCCGTAGCGGCCCCAGTCCGTCGCCGTCTCCAGCTGCTGCTCCAGCTGCTCGCTCGTGTAGTGGTGCGAGAGCAGGTCGCGGAAGAAGCCGGCCCGCTGGGTGCCGCCCCGCGAGCGCTGCAGGGTGGTGTGGATCAGGTGGACCAGCGGGACCTCCATGGCCCCCTGCGCGAACAGTTCCTTCGACTCCTGTACGTCGGCCCCCGCGAAGGCGCTGCCGCGGGCGGTCAGCACCAGGTGCAGGTCCCGTACCTCGGCCAGCCCCAGCAGTTCCAGCCCGTCCACCTGGGGCAGTACGTCGTCCACCTCCAGGCCCAGTTCCTCGGCGAGGTCGGCGAGGTCCACGCTGCCGTCGCCGGTGCCGCGCTGGAGCACGATCTCGGCGAGGCCCGCCATCCCGTCGACGCTGGCCGCCGGGAGCGGGGTGTTGGCCGGGGTGCGCTTGGCCGGCGGGGCCGTGGGCGTGCTGGCGGTGGCCTGGGCGGTGCGGCCGGTCATCACCGCGTACACGGCGTCCACGATCCGCTCGAAGTCGGCGCCGCCCCGGTCCCGGGGGCGGGCCAGGTCCACCGCGAAGGTCTCCTTGATGGTTCCGTAGGGCCGCGAGCCCAGCACCACCACCCGGTCGGCCATCAGCACGGCCTCCTCGATGTTGTGCGTGACCAGCACCACCGCCTTGGCGGGGAAGCGGTCGGAGGCCCACAGCTCCATCAGCTCACCGCGCAGGTTCTCGGCGGTGAGCACGTCCAGGGCGGAGAACGGCTCGTCCATCATCAGCACGTCCGGCTCCACGACCAGGGCCCGGGCGAAGCCGACGCGCTGGCGCATCCCGCCGCTGAGCTCCTTCGGGTAGGCCGACTCGAAGCCGTCCAGGCCGATCAGGTCGATGGCCTCCACCGCTTGGCGGGCCCGCGCCTCGCGGTCCATGCCCTTGGCCTCCAGGCCCAGTTCCACGTTCTGCTGCACCGTCAGCCAGGGCAGCAGCGCGAAGGTCTGGAACACCATCGCCGTGCCGGGGTTCGCCCCGCGCAGCTCCTCGCCCCGGTAGGTGACCGAGCCGGAGCTGGCGGGGATCAGCCCGGCGAGGCAGCGCAGCAGGGTGGACTTGCCGCTGCCGGACTTCCCGAGGAGGGCGACGATCTCGCCCTCGCGGATCTCCAGGTCGATGCCGCCGAGCACGGGCAGTTCCCCGTCGGCGCCGGCGTAGGACTTGGTGAGGGCGGCGGCCTGGAGGATCGTGGTCATGCGGGGCGGGCTCCTCGGTCGGTCGGTCGAGCGGGCGTACGAGCGGTCGGGCGGGCGGGGTTCAGATGGAGTAGCGGCGCTCCGCGAGCCGGTACAGGGGCCGCCAGAACAACCGGTTGAGGCCGACGACGTACAGGCTCATGACGGCGATCCCGGCGATCAGCTTGGGGAAGTCCCCGTCCTCGGTGGCGTGGAAGATGTACGCGCCGAGGCCGGTCGCGGACAGCGTGGTCCCGGCGAAGGTGACGACCTCACCGACGATGGAGGCGTTCCAGGCGCCGCCCGAGGCGGTGATGCCGCCGGTGACGTACGAGGGGAACACGGCCGGGATGATCAGGCGCTTCCAGCGCTGGAGCCCGCGGACGCCGAGGTCGTCCATGGCCTCCTTGAGGTCCGAGGGGATGGCCATGGCTCCGGCGATGGCGTTGAAGAGGATGTACCACTGCGCGCCCAGGGCCATCAGCAGGATGCAGCCGATGTTGATGTTCAGCCCGGTCCTGAGGAAGAACCAGACGGCCACCGGGAAGAGCAGGTTCGCGGGGAAGCTCGCCAGCACCTGCACCACGGGCTGGGCGATCTTCGTGAGCCGGGGCGAGGAGCCGATCCACACGCCCACGGGCACCCACACGACGGTGGCGGCGGCGACGAGCACGATCACCCGGACGAAGGTGATCAGCCCGAGCAGCAGCGGCTCCCCGAACACCCCGAGGCCGGCTTCGGCTTCGCGCTGGAGGTAGCCCACCAGGTCGTACAGGCCCCACAGGATGACGGCTCCGGCGACGACGCCGAAGACCACGTCGCCGGTCCGGCGGCGGGCCGGATCCACGGACAGCGCCCGGTCGTCGCGGCCCAGTACGCGGGCGGCCCGGCCGGTGGCGTCGCGGGCGGGGGCGGTGGCACGGCCGAGCAGGCGGGGCCAGTGGGAGCGGCGCAGGAAGTCCAGTACGTAGCTGCGCTGGACGTCGGTGGACTCCGACTGCTCGTTCTTGTACTTCTCCGCCCAGGCCGTGAGGGGCCGCCAGAAGAAGAAGTTGACGGTGACGATGGTGACGGTCATCGCGAGGATGACCCAGGCGATCTTCCCGAGGTCGCCCTCGCCGATCGCGGTGCCCGCGTACGAGCCGAGGCCCGGGACGGCGTACTCCTGCCCGGAGACGGAGACCGCCTCGGAGGCCACGAGCATGAACCAGCCGCCGGCGAAGCTCATCATGCCGTTCCACACCAGGTCGATGACCCCGGCGGGGACCTCCACGCGCCAGAAGCGCATCCAGCGGGTGAAGCCGAACGAGCGGGACACCTCGTCGAGTTCGCGGGGGAGGGAGGTCAGGGTGGCGTAGAACCCGAAGGTCATGTTCCAGGCCTGGGAGGTGAAGATGGCGAAGATGACGGCGCATTCGAGGCCGAGGAGCGAGCCGGGGAACAGGGCCACGAAGAAGGTGACGAGGACCGAGAGGAAGCCGAGGACGGGGACGGACTGGAGGATGTCCAGGGCCGGGATCAGCACCCGTTCCAGGCGGCGGCTGCGGGCGGCGGCGTAGGCGTAGCCGAAGGTGAAGACCACGGAGGCGAACAGCGCGATGAACATCCGCAGGACGCTGCGGGCGGCGTAGTACGGGAGCTTCGCCGGGTCCGTGTCCACGTCGGGGACGTCGGCGGGGTCGAAGTTGACCGTGGTGCCCTTGCCGACCTGGAGGATCGCGTACCCGAGCACCAGGAAGGCCGCCGCCACGGCGAAGTCGACCCAGGACAGGCGGGTGCGGGTGGGCGCCGCCTGTCCGGTGTGGGTCTCTGGGCGCGTGGAGGTCTTCATCCCGCCCAGCGGATCACGCCTGACGGCCCGTCGCGCCCCGAGTCGCCCAACCGGGCGAGGCCGCGGGGCCGGACCTGGTCCGGCTACGGGGGCGCCGCTCCGGCGGGTGCCGCTGCACGGGCGGGTGCCGCTGCGCGGGGCGGAGTTCCCCTACCCGCCCTTCGCCCGTTCCCCGGGCTGCGCCCGGACCCCCTGGGGCTCCGCCCCGGACCCCGCGCCTCAAACGCCGGCGAGGCTGGATACGGCCGACCCCGGAAGGGGTTACGAGTGGCCGAGGTCCGTGGCCAGCTCGTCCGCCGTCGGGACCGAACCCGAGTCGGGGGACGGGCGGAGGTGGAACTCGTCCGAGGCCATCGAGTCCAGGACGGGCGGCGCAGGTCGCGGCGGCTTCGGCATGACCGCGGCCTCCGAGTGGCCGCCGCAGCCGTAGGACAGGGAGACGAGCCGGCCGTCGGCCGGTCCGAACTCGTTCGCGCAGATGCCGAAGGCCTGGCCCAGCGAGCCGCCGATCGCGACGAGGAAGCCACAGGAGACGCACGAGGCCGGGGCCGCCTGCGCCATCGGGGTCTTCGCGCCGAAGGACTCGTCCCAGCGGTCGGCCGCGCTGTGCAGCCCGTAGCGGGAGAGCACGCGCGCCCGCCGCATGCCCAGTTCCTCCGCGACGGAGGTGATGGAGCCGCGTACGGGGACCACCGCGCGGTCGGTGACGTCGGCGTCCTCCGCCTCGACCAGTTCGGCCATCTCGGTGGACACCACCGAGTTCGGCGGCGGGGCGTCCTCGCCCGACCAGCCGGCCTCCAGGCGCAGGTCCTCGGCGTCCGTGGGGAGCAGGTCGCCCGGACCCATGTCGCCCGGCCGCAGCCGCTCGCTCCACGGCACCCACTCGGGGGCCAGCAGGGCGTCGTCGCCCGGGAGCAGCACCGTTTCGTCGAGGGTGACGTTCTTCGCGCGGGAGGCACGTGTCACCGTCACGGCCCAACGCCAGCCGCGGTAGCCGGGGTCCTTGCACTCGAAGAAGTGCGTGACGACCCGGTCACCTTCCGCGATGGCGGCGGTGTGTTCGCCGACCACTCCGGGGTAGGCGGCTTCTTCGGCCGCCGCTCGGGCGAGGTCTACCGCCTCGACGCACAGGCGGTCGGGGGTACGGCTTCGCGTCGTCGCAGCACTCACAGGTCTCGTTCTCTCCTACGCCGTCTCACGAGTGCGCCGTCCGTACTTGTCGTCCACAACGACCCGTCGGCTGTCCCTACGTAGCGCGGGCGGAGCGGACCAGGGGGCCGCGTCGACGTCCGCGCCCGATCGGGTTCCAGGGCGCACCTACCTGCGATCCATTCTGAGGGATCGCGAAGAGGCGCGCGGCCAGGAGCAACCGCCGGTGGCGCGCTACGCACGCTACCTCCTCCGGCGCCTTCGGCCCACATGCAAGGTCCGATTCGCGGACACCCACGGCCAACCCGCGGCCGAGCCGGGGCCCGGCCGGGTCCCCGCGACGCGCCGGGAAGGGTCCCGGGAGGCCGAGTGGGGCACTATGGCCACGTGGCACCCGTACGGTCGTCCGATGACGGCTCGGGACCGGCCAGGCGGGCCGGCCGGGCCATCGGGCGTGCCCTGCACCTGCCCTTCACGGGTACGGCGCGCGGAATCCGGCGGGCCACCCACGCGCACGGGGCGGGCGAATCGGGTCTCGGCAAGCTGATCGAGCTGCACGCGATCAACGGCGCCGGTGATGTGATGATCACAGTTGCACTCGCCTCCACCGTCTTCTTCTCCGTCCCCACGGACGAGGCACGCGGCCGGGTCGCCCTGTACCTCGCCATCACGATGGCCCCCTTCACCCTGCTGGCCCCGGTGATCGGTCCCCTGCTGGACCGGCTGCCGCACGGACGGCGGGCCGCGATGGCCGGCGCGATGCTCACCCGGGCCCTGCTGGCCGTGATGATGTCGGGCGCGGTGGCCACGGGCGGGCTGGAGCTGTACCCGGCCGCCCTCGGCGTCCTCGTCGCCTCCAAGGCCTACGGGGTGGTCCGCAGCGCGGTGGTCCCACGACTCCTCCCACCGGGGTTCTCCCTGGTCAAGGCGAACTCCCGGGTCACCCTGGCCGGCCTGCTGGCCACCGGCGCCGCCGCGCCCGTGGGCGCCGCCCTGCACACGATCGGTCCGCCGTGGCCGCTCTACGGAGCGTGCGCGATCTTCATCTGGGGCACCTTCGCGGCGTTCACGCTGCCGCACAAGGTCGACGAGGCGAAGGGCGAGCGGCGGGCCCGGCTCTCCACCCACGAGCCGCACTCGAAGCGGCCGGGGCTGCGGACGGTCAGCCGGCCGGTGCTGTGCGGGCTGCTGGCGAACGCGTCGATGCGCGGGCTGTCCGGGTTCCTGATCTTCTTCCTGGCGTTCCTGCTGCGCGAGCACCCGCTCGCAGGGCAGAGCGCGGCGGTGTCGCTGGGCATCGTCGGCGTCTCGGCGGGCGTCGGCAACGCCTGCGGGACCGCCGTCGGGGCCTGGCTCCGGGCCCGCGCGCCCGAGGCGATCATCGCCGCCGTACTGTCCCTGACCCTCGCGGTGGCCGTCCTCGCGGCGGTCTTCTTCAGCGGGGTGTTCATGGCCGTCCTGGGCGCGACGGCCGGCTTCTGCCAGGCCCTCGCGAAGCTCTCGCTGGACGCGATGATCCAGCGCGACGTGCCCGAGGCCGTCCGTACGTCGGCCTTCGCCCGTTCGGAGACCCTGCTCCAGGTGGCCTGGGTACTGGGCGGCTCGATCGGCATCGCGCTCCCCCTCAACGGGGTCCTCGGCATGTCCGTCGCCGCGGCGGTGGTCGCCCTGGGCACGACGATGGCCCTGCGCGGCTTCCTCACCTCCCCGCGCCACCAGCAGCACAGCTCCTCCCGGCCCCGGGTGGCGTAGCCGCTGCCCTGCGGGGCCGTCCCCTACCCGCCCTTCCACCGTTCCCCGGGCTCCGCCCGGACCCGCGCCTCAAACGCCGGCGAGGCTGGATTCGGCCGCCGGGGGTCGGAAAATCCAGCCCCTCCGGCGTTTGAGGAGCGGGGTCCGGGGCGGAGCCCCGGAAGGCCCGGCGCAGCCGGGGGCGCTGTGCGCAGCGGCGCCGCACCCCGGGAACCTCGCGCAGCGCGCCGCACCGTAGGACCCCGTGCAGCAGCGCAGCGTACGGGCCCGATAGCCTTCGGCTCATGACCGCACCGCTTTTCTCGGGTAGGGCCCGCCGCAGCGTCGCGGCCCTCGGAGCCGTTTCCGCCGGCCTCCTCCTCCTCTCCGCCTGTGACAAGCCGACGCCGCTGGCGACCGTGACGGTCGGCACCTCGTCGGTGTCCACCGAAGCCGCCTGCAGCGACGCCAAGGAGCTCACGGCCGACAAGGTCCAGGAGTGCTTCGCCGACCTCAAGCACGCCAAGAACATCGACTACGGCCGCGGCGACACGCTGCGCCTCGGTGTCGAGCCGGACGTCGTCGAGGACGGCAAGAAGTGGCAGGCGGTCCTCGACGGGCAGCCGATCACCGAGCCCTCCTCGAACACCTACCGCAGCTTCCCCGGCGCCGACCTGTTCGCCACCGGCGGCCAGGGCGAGGCCCCGGCCTCCAAGAAGCTGAACATCGTCCAGGTGTCCGAGGACGGCAAGCCCATCGCCGTCTGGGCCTTCAACGTCAAGCTCAAGTAGTCCCGTACCCACCATGCGCGCGCTCATCGTGACCGCGGTGACGGCGGAGGCCGACTCCGTCGTCCGAGGCCTGTCCGGTCCGGTCCCTCATCCGGACCACACCCCCGGCCCGGACCACGCCCCCGGTTTCACTTCCGAGCCGCGCACCCTCCCCGGCGGTTACCTCATCCACCGCCGGGGAGCCTTCGACGTGCTGGTCGCCGGTGTCGGCCCGGCCGCCGCGGCCGCCGGTACGGCGACCGCCCTGGCGCTCGCGGCAGCCCCCGGCTACGGCCTCGTCGTCTCCGCCGGCATCGGCGGCGGGTTCGCGCCCGCCGCCCCGATCGGCTCCCTCGTGGTCGCCGACGCGATCGTCGCCGCCGATCTGGGCGCCGAGACCCCGCAGGGGTTCCTGACCGTCACCGAACTCGGCTTCGGCCGCAGCGTGCACCTGCCTCCCGCAGAGCTCGCCGCGCGCGCCGCCGAGGCGACCGGGGCGCTGCTCGCGCCCGTGCTGACCGTCTCCACCGTCACCGGCACCGCCGCCCGTACGACCGCCCTCGCCGCCCGGCACCCGCTCGCCGGGGCCGAGGCGATGGAGGGCTTCGGGGTCGCGGAGGCCGCCGCCGCCCACGGGCTGCCCGTGCTGGAGGTCCGTGCCGTCTCCAACGCCGTGGGCCCGCGGGACCGCGACGCCTGGCGGATCGGCGAGGCGCTGACGGCGCTGGCCGACGGCTTCCGGGCACTGGGACCCGTACTCGCTTCCTGGGGAGGACCCTCATGACCGCAGCAGCCGCCGCACCGCCCGTGCGGATCGCGTACTCGCCCTGCCCGAACGACACCTTCGTCTTCGACGCCTGGGCCCACGGCCGGGTCCCCGGCGCGCCCGCCCTCGACGTCACCTTCGCCGACATCGACCTCACCAACGGCATGGCCGAGCGCGGCGAGCTCGACGTGCTGAAGGTCTCCTACGCCGTCCTGCCGTGGGTCCTGGAGGAATACGCGCTCCTCCCCTGCGGCGGCGCGCTGGGCCGCGGTTGCGGGCCCCTGGTCCTCACCCGGGAGCCGGGCCTGGACCTGACCGGCAAGACGGTCGCGGTCCCGAGCGAACGCTCCACCGCCTACCTGCTGTTCCGGCTGTGGGCCGCCGACGTGCTGCCCGAAGGCGTCGGCAAGGTGGTCGTCCTCCCGTTCCACGAGATCATGCCCGCCGTGCGCGACGGCCGGGTGGACGCCGGACTGGTCATCCACGAGGCCCGGTTCACCTACCGCGACTACGGACTGCACTGTCTGGCCGACATGGGCGAGCACTGGGAGTCCACGACCGGCCTGCCGATCCCGCTCGGCGCGATCATCGCCAAGCGCTCCCTGGGCGCGGACGCGCTGCGCGCGCTCGCCGAGGCCGCCCGCACGTCGGTCCGGATGGCCTGGGCCGACCCGGAGGCGTCCCGGCCGTACGTACGGGCGCACGCGCAGGAGCTGGACCCGGCCGTCGCCGACCAGCACATCGGGCTGTACGTCAACGAGTTCACCGCCGACCTGGGCGAAGCCGGCTACGCGGCGGTGCGCGGGCTGCTGACCCGGGCGGCCGCGGAGGGTCTTGTTCCGGCCATCGCAGCCGACGCGCTGGTCTTCCCGTAGGACATGACCGTGCCCCGCGGCCCTGACGGGCGGCGGGGCACGGTCGTGCGCAGGGCTCAGACGTCGAGCTGGTCGGCCACCGCGCGCAGCATGCCGGCGATCTTCCCGCCGTGCGCCTTGTCGGGGTAGCGGCCCCGCTCCAGTTGCTGCGAGACGTTCTCCAGCAGGGTCGTGAGGTCCTGCACGATGGACGCGAGCTCGTCCGGCTTGCGCCGCTGCGCGGCCGCGACGGAGGGTGCCGGATCCAGGACGATCACCGAAAGCGCCTGGTCACCGCGTTGCCCTGCGACGACACCGAACTCGACGCGCTGGCCGGGCTTGAGCGCGTCCAACCCGTCGGGGAGCACCGACGAGTGGACGAAGACGTCGCCGCCGTCGTCGCGGGAGAGGAAGCCGAAGCCCTTCTCACTGTTGAACCACTTGACCTTGCCGGTAGGCACGTCCGTCCTCTGTCCTTGCGTTCGTCGGGTGGGAAGCGGGTCGCAGACCCGCACCTCTCAGGCTAGTTGCCCCTCTCCGGGTGACAAGACGTTCCCCGGTCCTTCGCGGGTGACCGCTCCGGCCAGGGAACTACCCTGGTCGGGTGACTGTTACTCCTCAGCCCGACCACGCCGCGGCCGACGACGCCCGCCCCGGCGACGCGCTCGTCAAGGCCGGCGGCATCGTCTTCATCGTCGGCGCCGTCGCCACGCTCGCCACGATGGCCCCGCTCTTCCTCGACGTGGACCCGTTCCCGTCGTACGCGTGGGCCGTGTGCATGCTCATGGGCGTCGGCTTCATGATCTCGGCGGCGGGCGTGCTGCGCTCGGCCGCCGCACAGCGCACGGCGGCCCGCGCCTCGCAGGCGTAGGGCCGGTACGGCGGACGGGGTCCGCGGTTACGCGGTCCGCGTGCGCTCGTACTCCGCGAGCCAGGCCGGCAGCTCCGTGAGGTCCGCCAGGACCACGTCCGCGCCCGCCTCCCGCAGTTCCGGCTCCGGGCAGGGGCCGGTCGGGACCGTCACCGACACCGCGCCGGCCGTACGGGCGCCCCGGACGTCGCCGACGTGGTCGCCGACGTAGACCTGGGCGGCGTACTCGCGCAGGGCGACCGCCTTGGCCTCCGCCCACAGCGAGCCGATGACCGCGTCCGGCTCGATCCCCAGGTGGTCCAGGTGCAGGCGGGCGTTGGGCTCGTGCTTGGCGGTGACGACGATCGCGCGGCCGCCGAGGGCCCGGACGGCTTCGACCGCCTCGCGGGCGCCGGGCATCGCCGGGGTCGGCCCGATGGCGTAGGTGGGATAGATCTCCCGGTAGCGGTCGGCCATGGCGGGGATCTCCGACTCCGGGAACCAGTACGCGAGCTCCTGGTCCAGCGGCGGACCGAGGCGCGACACCGTCTGCTCGGTGTCGATGAACGTGCCCGTCTCGGCCGAAAGCGCCTCGAAGGCCGCCTTGATGCCCGGCCGGGAGTCGATGAGGGTCATGTCGAGGTCGAATCCGACGGTCAGCTGCGTCTCGGGGCTCATGCCCCCATTGTGCCGAGCCGGGCACCGGGACCGGGAACGTAGACTGAGGCTCGCCTTACCAGACAGTGAAATTTGGTGACATGTCAGCCCCCGCTCCCGCGGCTCCCGCGCCTCCCCTCCCCGCGGCCCCCGCCGTGGTCCGGCGCGCCCTGACGGCCCGTCGTATCGCCTGGACGGCGGCCGGCCTCGCCGCGCTGCTGTGCGCGGTGCTCCTCAGCCTCGCCGTCGGCGCCCGCGCCATCGCGCCCGGCGAGGTCTTCGACGCGCTCTTCCGGGGCGCGACCGGCCCGAACGCCGAGGTCGTCCGCTCGCTGCGCGTACCGCGCACCCTCATAGCCCTGATGGTCGGCGCGGGCCTCGCCCTCGCCGGAACCGCGCTCCAGGGCATCACCCGCAACCCGATCGCCGACCCCGGCATCCTCGGCATCAGCCAGGGAGCCGGGGTCGCGGTCGTCTGCGCCATCGCCTTCGCCGGGGTCCACACCCTGAGCGGCTACGTGTGGTTCGCCTTCGCGGGCGCCGGGATCGCCTCGGTGGCCGTGTACGCCGTCGCCTCCGGCGGCCGCGGCGGGGCGACCCCCGTCAAGCTGGCGCTGGCCGGGGCCGCGATCAACGCCCTGCTGGTGTCGATCACCATGGGCGTCCTCACGACGAAGGCCTCGGCCCTGGACGAGTTCCGCTTCTGGCAGGTCGGCTCCATCGCCGGGCGCGATACCGCCGTCGTCCACCAGATCTGGCCGTTCCTCCTCGTCGGCGCGGTCCTGGTGACATCCGCAGCGCGCGGCCTGGACGCGCTCGCCCTGGGCGAGGACCTCGCGAAGGGACTCGGGCAGAACATCGCCGCCGTACGGATCGTCGCCGGCCTCGGCGCCACGATCCTCACCGGCGCCGGGGTCGCGGCCGCCGGACCCATCGCCTTCATCGGCCTCGCCGTACCGCACCTCGCCCGCGCCCTCGTCGGCAGCGACCACCGCTGGGTCCTGCCCGTGGCCGCCCTGATCGGCCCGGTGATGCTCCTCGTCGCCGACGTCCTCGGCCGGATCCTCGTCCCGCCCGGCGAGGTCCCCGCCGGAGTGATGACCGCGCTGATCGGGGTGCCGTTCCTGGTCACGCTGGTCCGCCGCAAGACGGTGGCGGCATGAGCGCCGGCACGCGGGTCCTCCCCGCCGGTTACGCGCTCCTCCGCCCCCGCTCGGGCCGCGGCTCCTTCCTCCTGCACCGCCGGTCGGCGGCCGTGGCCCTCGGCCTGGCCCTCCTCCTGGCCGCGGTGTGCGTCGCGTACCTCTCCCTCGGCGAATCCTTCGTCGCCCCCGCCCAGGTGGTAAAGGTCGTCCTCGGACAACCCTCCCCAGCCGACCTGGTGGTCGGCACGCTCCGCCTGCCCCGCATGACGGTGGGCCTGCTGGTCGGCCTGGCCTTCGGGGTGGCCGGCGCGCTGATCCAGACCGTCGCCCGCAACCCGCTCGCCTCCCCCGACATCATCGGCATCAGCCAGGGCGCGAGCGCCGTCACGGTGGCGGCACTGACCTTCGGCGTCACCTCGTACACGCTCCTCCCGTACCTCTCGGTCCTCGGCGGCGTGATCGCGGCCGCCCTCGTCTACGTCTTCGCGTGGCGCGGCGGCCTGCACGCGACCCGCTTCGTCCTCATCGGCATCGGCTTCGCCATCGCCCTGCGCTCGGTGACCACCCTGCTCATGACCAAGGGCGACTACCTGGTCGCGCAGCAGGCGCAGATCTGGATGACCGGCTCCCTCAACGGCCGCGGCTGGGACGTCGCGACCCCCCTGGCCTGGGTCCTCCTGGCCCTCCTCCCCGGCATCCTGTGGGCGGCCCGCGCCCAGCGCACCGTCTCCCTCGACGACGACACCGCCACGGCGCTCGGCATCCGGCTGGGCCGGGTCCGGCTCGGGCTCGTCGCCCTCGGCGTGATCCTGGCCTCGGTGGCCACGGGCGCCGCGGGCCCCGTCGACTTCGTCGCCCTGCTGGCCCCGCAGATCGCCCGCCGGATGACCCGCACGGCCCAGATCCCGCTCCTCTCCTCCGCCCTGACGGGCGCGGTGATCGTCGTCCTGGCCGACCTGCTCGCCCGCAAGCTCCTCTCCCCGACCGAACTCCCGGTGGGCGTCCTGACGGCCGCCGTCGGGGCCCCGTACCTGATCTGGCTGATCATGCGCAGCCGCACCGGAGGCAAGCAGTGAGCCGACTGTCCGCACGGGGCCTGACCCTCGCCTACGAGGACCGGGTGGTCGTGGACGCCCTGGACCTGTCCGTCCCGGACGGCAAGGTGACGGTGATCGTCGGCCCGAACGCCTGCGGCAAGTCCACGACGCTACGGGCCCTCGGCCGACTGCTCCGCCCCCGCTCGGGCTCGGTCGTCCTGGACGGCGAAGCCCTCTCCTCCCTCCCCACCCGGCGGATCGCCCAGGCCGTCGGCCTGCTCCCGCAATCCCCCTCGGCCCCGGAGGCGATCACCGTCGCGGACCTGGTCGCGCGGGGTCGACAGCCGCACCAGCACTGGTGGCAGCAGTGGTCGGAGGCGGACGAGCGGGCCGTCGTCGACGCGATGGCCCGGACGTCGGTGTCGGACCTGGCGGACCGTCCCGTGGACGCGCTGTCGGGCGGACAGCGGCAGCGGGTCTGGATCGCGATGGCCCTCGCCCAGGACACGGACATCCTGCTCCTGGACGAGCCGACGACCTTCCTGGACATCGCCCACCAGGTGGAGGTGCTGGACCTGGTCCGCCGCCTGAACCACGAACGCGGCCGCACGGTCGTCGCCGTCCTCCACGACCTCAACCAGGCCGCGCGGTACGCGGACCACCTGGTGGCGATGAAATCGGGCCGGGTGGTGGCGGAGGGCCCACCCTCTTCGATCGTCACGGCCGACCTGGTCCGCGAGGTCTTCGGCCTCGACTCGATCGTCATCCCCGACCCGATAACGGGCTCCCCCCTGATCGTCCCGACGTCCCCGTGGGCCGCACCTTCCTAACGCACCCCTCGCACCGCTGCACCGGCCTCCGACCGGCGGTGGCCCGGCGGCACTGCCGCCACCGCCGTCCGGTGGGCGGGTGCGGCTGGCCGGGCCCTGCGTGGCAAAGTCCCCTACCCGCCCTTCCACCGTTCCCCGGGCGCTGCCCGGACCCGCGCCTCAAACGCCGGCGAGGCTGAGCGATGCCCCCGGGCTCGGCCCGGACCCGGTCCTCAAGCGCCGGACGGGCTGGAGAGGGGTCCCGGGCTGCGCCCGAACCCCCTGGGGCTCCGCCCCAGACCCCGGTCCTCAAACGCCGGACGGCTGGAATTGCTGCGCCCGGACGGCTGAAGAGCTCGCCACTCGGCGGGGCCGGATCGTCGCCCGGCCGGGGTCGGAGGGTTGCGGCGCGGGTCGGGGACGGGGACGGGGTGGGGTGTTGGCCGGGACGTAAAGCGTGATTTGTGGCGCGAGAACAGGCTTCACCCTGTCGCAGCTCGGCACAGGGCGCCTAAATCATGCAGTCCAGGCCGACACCCCACCCCCGCCCCGGCACCGACCCACCCCCGCAGCACCCAGACCCCACCACACCCCAGCCCCGCCGGCGATTGAGGCGCAGGGGTCCGGGGACTGGTCCCCGGCAACGGCGCCGCACCACAGGAACTCAGCGGCGGCGGGAACGCCAGAGGAGATACAGCGCCGAGGCCATCGCCGCAGCCCGCACCAGCCAGGGCAGCAGGTCCCGGAAGGTCCCGCTCAGGGCCTCGTCCGCCAGCGGTGAGCCCCAGCGGCCGTTCAGGCGACCCCACAGCCACACCACCGCCCCCGCGAAGACGACCCCCGGCAGCCCGAACACCACCCACTTCCGCTCCGCAGGCCCCAGCACCCGCGAGGCATACGCGAGCAGCCACCCCGCCGCGAGCAGCAGCCAGTAGCCGGACACGGCCCCCGCCAGCAGGGCCACCCCCGCGAGCAGCAGGAACGCGTACGGCTTCGGCCGCGGTGCAGCCTCGACGGTGGCAGCCTCCGCCGCCGCAGCCTTCGCCCGGCGCCGCCGCTCGCGCAGGTACCCCATGAGCGTGGGCCGCCCGTCCACCGGGGCCGGGGCCGGGGCCGGATCCGGGTCCGGGTCCGGGTCCGCCTCCGATTCCGAGTCCGAGCCGGACAACCCGCGCGGCGCCTTCAGCAGCTCCGGGATCTCGATCCCGCCCGCGAAGCCCTCCACCGCCGAGGACGGCCCGACCGTCCACCAGTCGGGCTCCAGCCGCTCACCCGGACCCAGTTCGTCGAGCCCCGCGAGATGCGGCGGCGCAGCCCCCCGCTGCACCGGCACCGAGGGCGCAGCGGGAGCAGAAGCAGCAGAGGGGGCGAAGGAGGACGAGGAGGCGCCCTCCGCCGCGCCCGTAGTCGACAGCGTGTCCAGGACCTCCTCCGGCGTGCCGATCCGCTGCAGGATGCGCCGAACCGCCGCCGGCGTCTCCGGTTCGTACTTGGCCCGCCGCCGGTCGATCTCGTCCCGCAACCCCGCCACCAGCCGCATCCGGTCCCCCGACGACAGGTGCCTGCGCTGCGCCAAGTCCCCGACCCGGCTCAGATATTCGTAGACCAGATGGTCGCTCTCGATCCCCACGCCCCGGCTCCTCCCGTGCCACCTCCAGCGAAGGTAGCGCGTGCGCCCGTGGAGCGGCCGGGGGCGCAGCGGATACCGTTGACCGGATGGGGACCGGCCGACTGACCGGCCGACGCGACCAGGAGGCGACGACCGTGCCTGACCCGAGCACCTCGGGAAGCGCTCCGCGCTCCCTCGCCGAAGCGCTGCGCGCCCGCGACGACGACGGGCTCGGCGCCCTGCTGCGCGCCCGGCCGGACCTGCTGAGCCCGGTGCCCGCAGACGTGACGCAGCTCGCCACGCGCGCCGGTACGCGGGCTTCGGTGGTGCGCGCGCTGGACCGCCTGGACCGGTTCGCGCTGCAGGCCGCCGAGGCCCTCGCGGTGGGCCCGGAGCCCTGCCCGTACGCGGTACTGGAGTCCCTGCTCAGCGGTGACACCGGCACCACCTCCGGCGCCGACAACGGCGCCCGCGCCGAACTCCCCCGGGCCCTGGCCACCCTGCGCGAGCAGGCCCTCGTATGGGGCGACGACGAACGGCTGCGCCTGGTGCGCACCGCCCGCGAACTGCTCGCCCCCTCCGCCACCCGCCCCTCCCCCACGGGCCTCGGCCCCACCGTCGCCGAGGCCACCGCCGGCATGTCGCCGACCCGGATCCAGGAGATCGTGGCGGCCGTCGGGCTGCCCGCGACGCACGACCCGGTGTCGGCGGTGACCGCGCTGACGGCCCTGTTCACCGACCCGGAACGGATGTCGGCGCTGCTCGACGAGGCTCCGGCGGAGGCCCACCAGGTGCTGGGCCGGCTCGTGTGGGGTCCGCCGTACGGGGAAGTGACGCCCCATCCGACGCCTCCGGTGCGCTGGCTGCGCGACCGCGGCCTGCTGCTCCCGGCCACGGCGCGCACGGTGCTGCTGCCGCGCGAGGTGGCCCTGTACCTGCGCGGCGGGCTCGCGCACCGGGTGACGGAGCCGCTGCCCCCGGCCGTCGCCGCGCACCGCGAGCACCGTCCACAGCTTGTGGACGCGAACGCGGCCGGCCAGGCACTGGCGGCGCTGTCGACGGTCGAGGAGCTGGTGAAGTCCTGGGAGCACGCCGGTCCGCCCGTGCTCCGGGCGGGCGGGCTCTCCGTGCGCGACCTGAAGCGGGCGGCCGCCTCCCTGGACACCGACGAGCCGTCGGCGGCGTTCTGGATCGAGCTGTCCTACGCGGCCGGCCTGCTGGCCAGCGACGGCGAGGCCGACGAACGGTACGCCCCGACCCCCGCCTTCGACGTCTGGCTCGAACTCCCGCCCGCCGAGCGCTGGTCGGTGCTGGCGGCGGCCTGGCTGACCGCCACCCGCACCCCGGGCCTGGTCGGCGAACAGGACGCGAAGGGCCGCACCCTGTCGGCGCTCGGCGCGGAACTGGACCGCTCCGCCGCCCCCGAGGTCCGCCGCCGCATCCTCGGCCTGCTCGCCGACCTCCCCGAGGGCGGCTCCCCCGACCCGGCCGTGCTCCTCGCCCGCCTGGAGTGGGAGCGGCCGGTGCGCGGTACGAGCGAACTGCGCAGCCGCCTCGCACGCTGGACCCTGACCGAGGCGGAGGTCCTCGGCGTCACCGGCCGGGGCGCGCTCGCCGCACCCGGCCGGGCCCTGCTGGAGGGGCGCGACCCGGCGCCGCTGCTCGCGCCGCTGCTCCCCGAGCCCGTGGACCACGTACTGCTCCAGGCCGACCTGACGGCGGTGGCCCCCGGGCCGCTGCGGCGGGCGCTCGCCGAGGTGCTGGCCGTGCTGGCGGAGGTGGAGTCCAAGGGCGGGGCCACCGTGTACCGCTTCACGCCCGGGTCGGTACGCCGCGCCCTGGACGCCGGCCACACCGCCGTCGACCTGCAGTCCTTCCTCACCGAGCACAGCCGGACCCCAGTGCCGCAGCCGCTGTCGTACCTCATCGACGACGTGGCCCGGCGGCACGGGCACCTCCGGGTCGGCGCGGCCTCCTCGTACGTGCGCTGCGACGACGACGGCATGCTGAACGAGATCCTCGCCGACAAGCGGTCCGCGGGCCTCGGGCTGCGCCGCCTCGCGCCGACCGTACTGGCCGCGCAGGCCGAACCGACCTCGCTGCTCGACGGGTTGCGGGCCATGGGCTACGCCCCGGCCGCGGAATCCCGTACGGGGGACGTCCTGGTGTCCCGCGCCGATGCCCACCGCACCCCGGCCCGCGCCCTGCCCGTACCGGTCCCGGACGGGCCGCCGGTACCGGACGCGACGCTGCTGGGGGCGGCCGTACGGGCGATCCGCGCGGGCGACCTGGCGGCGACGGCGGTCCGCAAGGAGCCGGCCGGGCCGGCCGGGTCCGGGGCGGGCGGCTCCGGCACCCCGGGCGAACTCCCGCGCACGAGCGCGGCGGAGACCCTGGCGACGGTGCAGGCGGCCGCGCTCACCGGGTCGGCGGTGTGGATCGGCTACGTCAACGCCGACGGGGCGGCCAGCCAGCGGGTCATCGCCCCGGTACGGGTGGAGGGCGGCTTCGTCACCGGCTACGACCACACGGCGGACGAGGTACGGACGTTCGCGCTGCACCGGATCACGGGCGTCGCGGAACTGGCGGAGGACCAGATCTGACCGGGGGGCCGGGGCCGGTCTGAGGACCGGGCCGGTCTGAGGACCGGGGCGGTCTGAGGACCGGGGCCGTTCGGAAGGCCAGGGAAATCCCCTGGCCCGGACGGCTCGCGGCCCCGCACCCTGGGGTCATGCCCGAAGCAACCGCCGACCAGGTCCCCCGCCATCAGATCCGCGCCTCGCACACCGCCGACACCATCACCGTCTACCAGGCGTACCACCCCCGGATCGGCGTGCCGGCCGCCCGTGAGGGCCGTTTCCCGCCCGCCTGGAAGCGGGAGCGGATGACCTGGGTCAAGCCCTCGTTCCTGTGGATGATGTACCGCTGCGGCTGGGCCACCAAGGCCGACCAGGAGACGGTCCTGGCCGTCGAGATCACCCGCGCCGGCTTCGACCGGGCACTGAGCGGCGCCTGCCTGTCGCACTACGTCCCCGGCGTGCACGCCGACCGCGCCGCCTGGACGTCGGTGCTGCGCACCGCCCCAGCCCGGGTGCAGTGGGACCCGGAACGCGATCTGCACCTGAACCCGCTCCCGTACCGCTCGCTCCAACTGGGCCTGTCCGGAACGGCGTCGCGTGCCTACGCCGACGAGTGGACGGTCTCCATCCGCGATGTGACCCCGCTGGCCCGGGAGGTCCACGGCCTGCTGCGCTCCGGCGCGCCCGAGGCGGCGCGGGCCCTGCTCCCGGTGGAGACCCCCTATCAGGCCGGGCCGCTGGCGCACTTGGGCGCGTAGCAGAGGGCTCGAAACAGGTCACGACCATTCCGCTATCTCCCCAGGTCAGGCGGCTGAGAGAGGCGTTTTTCGCTGTTGCACGGCGGTGACATTCCGGCGACTGATTGGGGATGCGGTCTGTGTGAAGATCAGTTCATCGCAGCAGCGACCGGGAGGAAAGAAACCGGACCGCCGGCGAGAACCAAGCACCAACGGACCGGCGTTCGACCGCCGGCCACCTCGCTGGGCCGCTCAACCTCTGCTCCGCCTCTCGGCCTCTCGGCCGCCACTGCCGTCTGATCTTGAAGATTCCTGGGGGATCCACCATGTCCGCTCGCACCGCCGCCCTCCGCACCGCCTCCGCCTCCGTCGTCGCCGCCGCCATCGCCGGTACGGTCCTGATGCCGATGACGGCCTCCGCCGACGAGAGCAACCCCGGGGCGCTGAAGACGACGATGAGCGCCCCGGTGCCGAGCGGCCCGCTGACCCGCGGCGGTGCGACGGAGACCTTCGAGCTGACGGTCGCCAACACCACGGACAAGGTCTCCTCCTACCACCCCTGGATGCTGCTGGACCCGACCGGCGCCAGCCCGCTCCAGCAGAGCGACGTGGTCTACAAGGTCGAGGGGCTGACCGCCCCGGCGACCGACTACGCGATCGGGCAGCAGGACGGCGAGTGGCAGGGCCTGTTCTACCCGGCGGGCAAGAACTCCTCCGCCGGCTTCGAGATCCCGGCCAACGGGAAGCTGACCTGGAAGGTCACCATCGGCCTCGGCAAGAGCTACCCGACCACCAACGGCGACTTCAAGCTCCGCGCCGCGAGCTTCATGGGCGAGGTCGGCGAGGGCGGCGAGGGCTCCCTGACCTTCAAGACGGACCCGTCGGTCAAGACCGGCAAGCTGGAGAGCTCCTTCAAGAACGCCGGAGACTGCAAGGGCGTCCCGGCGAACCAGTGCCGCGAGATGGACCTGACCTACAAGCTCACCGGAGACGGTGAGTTCGCCGAGGCGCTCGCGGTCAACCTGAACCTGGGCTTCGGCTCGAACGTCGAGCACCCCAACCTCCAGGTGGAGGTCCTGGTCGACGGCAAGTGGATCGGCTACGGCACCACCGACCCCTACAACTTCATGCTGCCGACGATCCCGAAGGGCCTCAACGCCGCCTCCGGCGAGCACGCCCAGCACCTGCGGTTCTCCTTCGGCCCGCACACGGACTTCAAGAAGGCCACCGAGGTCACCCTCCAGGCGACGATCGGCCTGGCCGAGGGCAACACCTACGCGTTCGCAGGCGCCGACACCAAGTTCCAGCTCGCCCCGAAGACGACCACGCCCACCTCCCCCGCGCCCACCTCCCCGGCCCCGACCTCCCCCGCGCCCACCACCCCGGCCCCGACCGGTTCCGCGACCACCGCTCCGGTGACCACCGCTCCGGCGGCCACCACGACCCCGGCCACGGGGAACACCCCCAAGCCGACCGGTTCCCTCGCGCACACCGGCTCGGACTCCAACACCGCCCTGTACTCCGGCCTGGCCGCCGTCCTCATCGGCCTCGGCGGCGCGGCCGCCTGGTTCGCCCGCCGTCGGCGCACCGTCCGCGGCTAGTCACCCCGTACGACGACCCGAAGGGGCCCGGTCCACGCACCGCGTGGGCCGGGCCCCTTCGGCGTTGCTCACCCGGCCGTGCTCACCTCGCCGCGTAGTCGATGCGCTCCGCGTCGAACGGCCAGACCTCGGTGAACCAGCGCATGACGGTCTCGTACACCGTCTTGTCGAGCGCGGCCCGGTCGGCGCGCACCCAGGAGGTGACGTGCACGCGCTCCGGGTCGGCCTTCGCGGGGTAGATGTAGAGGCATCCGACGACCTCGCCCGTACCGTCCCGCTCCCCCTCCAGGATGCTGTACGTGAATCCACGCCGCTCGGCGAAGTCCGCTGCGTGGCGCACCAGGTCGGCGAGGTTGGCTTCGGGGCTCATCCCCTCCTCCGGAGGCCAGTCGCCCAGGAAGCCGGGCGTCGCGCGCACGTGCTCGATGCTCCCGCTCCAGGCGGCGAGGTCCCCCTCGTTGTGCTCGGGACCGAGGGGCTCCAGCCGGAAGCCCTCCCCGACGAGGCGGACGGGCACCTCGAACACCTCGGCCGGCGGTACGAAAGTCTGCTGATCGCTGCTCATGCGGCGACCCTACGCAGGCGTTCCCCGGGCACCCACTGAGTTTCGGGCCGCCGCCAGCCGGAGCAGCTCGTCCACGGACCACTGGTCGTAGACGTGCTCCCCGTACTTGGCGGCCAGCACCCTCCCGTCCGGCCCGATCAGCAGGTCGGCGGGCAGGCCGAGCCGGCCGGCCGGCTGCCGCGGGGCGGGCAGCCGCTCCCGCCCGCGCGCCACCTCGACGGCCGACCGGGCGATCGCCCACAGCACCGGGACCCAGGCGCGCGGGTCCAGCAGGGAGCGCGGGGAGGACTCGACGCCGAACTCCCGGTACAGCCGCTGCGCCGGATCGGCGATCACGGCGAAGGGGAAGTCGGCGGTGTGCGGGCGCAGTTCCTCCGCGGAGGAGTGGAAGAGCACGACCTCGCGGATCCCGGCGGCCTCGATCTCCGCGTGGCGCCGGACGACGGACCGCAGGTGGAGGTGGCAGACGGGGCAGCCGGCGAAGCGCCGGAACTGCAGATGGACGAGCCGCTCCGGGTCGGGCACGGGGACGGCCCCTCCCTCGGTGGAGTCGGCGGACGTGACGGGCGTGAGCAGGTGTACGGGCACCACGGAACCGGGTTCGAGCATGGGAAACCCTCCCTCGACGGGCGTAGGCGTATGCCGTACGCCTACCTCCCCAGCGTAGGCGTATGCCGTACGCTGTCAACCGTCATGCCGCGCCCCCGCTCGCACACCCCGGACCAACTGGCCGCCGCCGCCCTCGCCGTCATCGACCGCGACGGGCTCCCCGGCCTCACCATGCGCGCCGTCGCCACCGAGCTCGGCACCAGCCCGATGGCCCTGTACCGCTACGTCCCGGGCCGCGAGGAACTCGAAGTACTCGTCGTCGAACTCGTCCTCAGCCGCGTCGACACCACCCCACCGCCCCCGGGACCCTGGCACGGCCGGATCACGGTCCTGGCCCGCCGCTTCCGCGACACCATGGGCGCCCACCCGGCCGCCCTGCCGCTCTCCCTGACGCACCGGCACCGCTCGCCGAGCGGGCTGCGCTGGTCGGAAACCGTGCTCGGCGTCCTCACCGAGGCCGGCATCGAGGCCGAGGAGCGGGTGATCGCGCTGCGCGCGCTCGTCGCCTACGTGATCGGCGCCACGCAGCTGGAACACCTCGGCCCGCTGGCCGGTCCCGGAACCACCGCCATCGCCGGTCTCCCCCCGGACGAGTTCCCGTACATGTCGGCCACCGCCCGCGACGCCCGCGCGGTCACCCCGGACCGGGAGTTCGAGGGCGGCCTGAAGCTGCTCCTGCGCGGACTGGCATGATCCGCCGGTGACCGACGCAGCCACCGTTCCCGTCCCGCCCGCACCGCATGCCGCGCCCCTCCGGTACGTCCTGTTCGACGTCGACGGCACCCTCGTCGACGCCGTCGCCAACCAGCGCCGGGTCTGGGCGACCTGGGCCGGCCGCCACGGACTGGACCCGGACGAGGTCTACGCCGTGGCCCTGCGGACCCGCCCGATGGAAACCTTCGCGGCCGTCGCCCCGGACCGGGACCCGCACGCGTGCCTGGCCGCGCTGCACGAGCTGGAGGACGAGGACGTCCGCTCCGGCAGCTACGCCGCCTTCGACGGCGCCGCCGAGCTGCTGGCCGCCCTGCCCCGAGGAAGCTGGGCCCTGGTCACCTCCAACTACGCGCACCGGGTGCGCGGCCGCTTCGACCGCACCGGCCTGCCCGTGCCGCAGGTGCTCGTGGACGCCGCCGCCGTCACCGAGGGCAAGCCCTCACCGGTCCCGTACCTGCGCGGCGCGGCCCTCCTCGGCGCCGACCCCGCCCACTGCCTGGTCGTCGAGGACGCCCCCTCTGGCGTCCGGTCGGGCCTCGCGGCGGGCATGACGGTCTGGACGGTCAACACCCCCGCCCCGCACCCCGGAGCCCACCGCCACTTCCCCACCCTCGGCGAGGCCGCCCCCGAGATCCTCGCCTTCGCCACCGGGCGGGCGTAACGGCGCTCCCGGCACCTGGGTGGCCGGATCTGACAGAACCTCGTCATTGCGGCCATCACGGCAGGGCGAAATGATCGGCACATGCCCGCATCCGCACCGCACAGAGTCGTCATCGTGGCCTTCTCCGGTGTGGAACTCCTGGACGTCACCGGCCCGGCCGAGGTCTTCTCGGTCGCCACCCGGGTCGCCGGTACGAGCCATGCCGGTCACCCCGACGACCACGCCGGTCACTCCGACCACCGCGGCTATCTCGTCCGGATCGCCACGGCCGACGGCGGTCCGGTGGTCACCTCCAGCGGGGTCCGGGTGCTGGCGGACCTCTCCCTCGACGAGGTGCGGGGCCGGGTCGACACCCTGCTCGTGGCCGGCGCCGTCGACCTGATCGGCGACGAGGTGGAGCCGGTCATCGACCACGAGGTCACCGACTGGCTGCGCGAAGCGGCGCCGACGGCTCGCAGGACCGGGTCGATCTGCGCGGGAGCGCACCTGCTGGCCGCGGCGGGCCTGCTGGACGGCCTGCCCGCCACCACCCACTGGCTCACCGCCGCACGGCTGGCGGCCGACCATCCCCGGGTCGCCGTCGATCCGGACCCGATCTTCATCCGGTCCGGGAACGTGTGGACCTGCGCCGGCGGCACCTCGGGGATGGACATGGCACTGGCGATGGTCGCCGAGGACCACGGCCAGGCCCTCGCCCTGGCCGCCGCACGGATGATGGTCATGTACGTCAAACGCTCCGGCGGGCAGAGCCAGTTCAGCGTTCCGCTCTCCACCCCGGCCGCGTCCGGCGACCGGATCGACGAGCTGCGCGCGTGGATCGCCGAGCACCTCACCGAGGACCTCACCGCGGAGGCCCTGGCCGCACGGCTGCACCTGAGCGTGCGCCACTTCTCCCGGCTGTTCCGTCTGCGCACCCACGGCACGCCCGCCGCCTACGTGGAGTCCGCCCGCCTCGAAGCCGCCCGCCGGCTGCTGGAGGAGAGCGACGGCAGCCTGCCGGACATCGCCGCGGCCAGCGGCCTCGGCTCGGTGGAGACCCTGCACCGCTCCTTCCAGCGCCGGCTGGGAACCACGCCCGCCGAATACCGGCGCCGCTTCCGCTGAGCCGCGCCCCCGGCCCGGCACACCCACACCCACACCCGTACCGCGGGCCCCACCCACACCCCGACCATCCGCCGGCAGCCCGGCGGATCCCCGGCATGCCCGCACGGGCAGCAGCCGCCGTCACCCCATGGAGGACGCCATGTCCCGTACGAAGGTCATCCCCATCCCCGTCATGGGCCGCACGGCCATCAACGCGTACCTGCTCCTGGGCCGCCGTCCCGTGATCGTGGACGCCGGAACACCCGGCAGCGGCCGGAAGATCTACGACCGGATCACCGAGCACGGAGTGGACCCCCGCGACGTATCGCTGATCGTCATCACCCACGGGCACATCGACCACTTCGGCTCCGCCGCCGAACTGCACCGGCTCACCGGCGCGCCCGTCGCGGGCCACATCGCGGACCTCGGACCGTACCGCTCCGGCCGGGTCCGCGAACCGTACCTGCCCACCGGCCCGATGGGCCGCGTCATGGACCGGAACAAGGAGCTGCACGTCCAGGCCGAACCCCTCGACCCCGATGTGCTGATCCGCGGCGAGACCTCCCTGGAGGACTTCGGGATCGCCGGCCGCATCATGCCCACCCCCGGACACACCGCCGGATCGATCTCCGTCCTCACCGACGACGGAGACCTCGTCGCGGGCGACCTGGTGGCCAACTCCTTCATGGGCCTCATCCCGGGCAAGCCGGCCAATCCGCCGTTCCACGACGACCCGCAGCGCAACCTCACCAGCCTCCGCGAGATGCTCGCCCTCAACCCCACACGACTCCACGTCGGCCACGGCTCCCCGCTGGAACCCGACCGGGTCCGGCGCTGGGCCGACCGGGAACACCACCGCCTGTACCGGCGCGCGGCGGCCGGCCGCCTCACCACCCGCGCCGGGGAAACGGGCTGACCCCCGTGGACCCCGCACCACCTGGGGCTCTCCGAGCGCCATGTTCCTGAACATGCGGGGATGCGGCACACTGGAGGTTTGGCCAGAGTGAAACGGGGCGCTGCGTGTGAATGGTCCACTGATCGTCCAGAGCGACAAAACACTCCTCCTCGAGATCGACCACGAGCTGTCCGCGGCCGCGCGGCGCGCCATCGCGCCCTTCGCCGAGCTGGAGCGCGCTCCCGAGCACATCCACACGTACCGGATCACGCCGCTCGGGCTGTGGAACGCCCGCGCCGCCGGGCACGACGCCGAGCAGGTCGTCGACGCGCTCGTGGAGTTCTCCCGCTACCCCGTCCCGCACGCGCTGCTCGTCGACGTCGCCGAGACCATGGCCCGGTACGGCCGGCTCACCCTCTCCAAGCACCCCGTCCACGGTCTGGTCCTGACCAGCACCGACCGGCCGGTGCTGGAGGAGATCCTGCGGTCGAAGCGGATCGCCCCGCTGGTCGGCGCGCGCCTCGACGCCGACACCGTCGCCGTGCACCCCTCCGAGCGCGGACAGATCAAGCAGACCCTGCTCAAGCTGGGCTGGCCCGCGGAGGACCTCGCCGGGTACGTGGACGGCGAAGCGCACCCGATCGAGCTCGACGAGACCGGCTGGGCACTGCGCCCCTACCAGCAGCAGGCCGTCGAGGGCTTCTGGCACGGCGGCTCCGGCGTGGTCGTACTGCCCTGCGGCGCCGGAAAGACGCTGGTCGGCGCCGGTGCGATGGCGAAGGCCAAGGCGACCACGCTGATCCTCGTCACGAACACCGTCTCCGCCCGTCAGTGGAAGCACGAGCTGATCAAGCGGACCTCGCTGACGGAGGAGGAGATCGGCGAGTACTCCGGTACGCGCAAGGAGATCCGGCCCGTCACGATCGCCACGTACCAGGTCCTGACGACGAAGCGGAAGGGGATCTACCCGCACCTGGAGCTCTTCGACTCCCGGGACTGGGGCCTGATCCTCTACGACGAGGTGCACCTGCTGCCGGCGCCGGTCTTCAAGTTCACCGCGGACCTCCAGGCGCGCCGCCGCCTCGGTCTGACGGCGACGCTGGTGCGCGAGGACGGCCGCGAGTCCGACGTCTTCTCCCTCATCGGGCCCAAGCGGTTCGACGCCCCGTGGAAGGAGATCGAGGCGCAGGGCTACATCGCGCCCGCCGACTGCGTCGAGGTCCGCGTGAACCTCACCGAGTCGGAGCGCCTCGCCTACGCGACCGCCGAGACGGAGGAGAAGTACCGCTTCTGCGCGACCACCGCCACCAAGCGGAAGGTCACCGAGGCGCTCGTCGCCAAGCACGCGGGCGAGCAGACGCTGGTCATCGGTCAGTACATCGACCAGCTCGACGAGCTCGGCGAACACCTCGACGCGCCAGTCATCAAGGGCGAGACCTCCAACGCACAGCGCGAGAAGCTCTTCAACGCCTTCCGCGAGGGCGAGATCAGCGTGCTGGTCGTCTCGAAGGTCGCGAACTTCTCCATCGACCTGCCCGAGGCCACGGTCGCCATCCAGGTGTCCGGCACCTTCGGCTCCCGCCAGGAGGAGGCCCAGCGACTGGGCCGTGTGCTGCGCCCGAAGGCGGACGGCCACGAGGCGCGCTTCTACTCGGTCGTCGCGCGCGACACCATCGACCAGGACTTCGCCGCGCACCGCCAGCGCTTCCTGGCCGAACAGGGCTACGCCTACCGGATCATGGACGCCGACGAGCTGCTGGCCGACGGCTGACGGACGGGGCGGCCGAACCCCACGAGGTCCTGTTCACGGAGCCTGCGCGCCGTGAACAGGGCCTCAGCGGCGTATGACGCCCGCGTCCTCGGAGTACTCACCGAGGACGACGACGCTCACGGCGGTCGCCGCGAAGACCTTGGCGGCGCGCAGGACACTGCCGGCGCTGTGGCGGGGGCGGCGCGAGTCGGAGGTGGCGGTGGCGCCGCGAGGGCGGCGACCCTGGACCGGGGTGCAGGTTGCGGTGCTCATGTATCCATGGTCGGTTTTCGCCCGGGTTGTCACATCGCCCTGAGGGCTGAACCTCCGGCTCTCCCCCCTCCTCCTCCCGGCCCATGCCTCCCCCTACGGGCTCTGCCCGAAGGAGGACACGGCCCGAACACCCCCCGTACGGGGTGACCACCCCGAAGGACTTTCGACCCCCTATATCCATTCGCGCAGCGCCTCCACGCGGACTAGAATCTCCGCTCTTGCCGCCTCCCGCCGCGTCACCGGGAGCGCCGCCCGCCGCTCGGAAACCGGCGGGCCCGTCCGCCCGCATCACGCAGGTCCTCAGCCGATGGAGGCAGTTCCGTGCCCGCGCACGCCCACGTCACCGACCCCGCATCAGCAGCCGACGCAGCCGCCACCGACCCCCTGGGCCGCGAGCGGGCCCACCTCGCCGCCTCCCGGTCCGCGCTCCGCGCGATGCGCGAGGACGTGCAGAACCTCGACATCCGCGACGTCACCGCGAACTGGGTCAACGCGATCGTCCTCCAGGCCCAGATCGACGACCGGATCAAGGCCCTCGCCGACCTCGCCCACACCCCCCTCTTCTTCGGCCGCCTCAACTACCTGCACGCGCCCGGCGCGGAGCTCGCCGAGGGCGCGGAGGGCGAGCAGTTCTACATCGGCCGCCGCCACGTCCACGACGCCGGCGGCGACCCGATGGTGATCGACTGGCGCGCGCCGGTCTCCCAGCCCTTCTACCGGGCCTCCAAGAACGACCCGCAGGACATCGGGCTGCGCCGCCGCTTCGGTTACACGGGCGGCGAGCTGACCGCGTACGAGGACGAGCACCTCTCCGACCCCGCCGAGGCGGCGTCCGTCAGCAAGCTGCTCCAGCAGGAGATCGAGCGCCCGCGCGTGGGTCCCATGCGCGACATCGTGGCGACGATCCAGCCCGAGCAGGACGAGATCGTCCGCTCCGGCCTCTCCGGCTCCGTCTGCGTGCAGGGCGGCCCCGGCACCGGCAAGACGGCGGTCGGCCTGCACCGTGTCGCGTACCTCCTCTACGCGCACCGCGACCGCCTCGCCCGCACCGGCACCCTGGTCATCGGGCCGAACCGTTCCTTCCTGCACTACATCGAGCAGGTCCTGCCCGCCCTCGGCGAGCTGGAGGTCAAGCAGGCCACGGTCGACGACTTGGTCGCCCGCGCGGACCTGGAGGTACGCAGCACGGACGCCGCCGAAACCGCCGTGGTCAAGGGCGACGCCCGGATGGCCGAAGTCCTGCGCCGCGCGGTCCACTCGCACGTGTCGGAGCCGGTCGAACCGCTGATGGTGGTCCGCGGATCGCGCCGCTGGCGGGTGCCCGCGTACGAGATCGCCGAGATCGTCGCCGAGCTCCAGAACCGCGACATCCGCTACGGGGCCGCCCGCGACGCCCTCCCGCAGCGGATCGCGCACGCGGTCCTCGTCCGCATGGAACAGGCGGGCGAGGCACCCGACGACCGCGTCCAGGACGCGGTGGCCCGCAACCCCGCCGTGAAGGCCGTGGTCAAAACGGTGTGGCCCCTGGTGGAACCGGCCAAACTAATCCTGCGCCTGCTCTCGGACGCGGAGTTCCTGGCGGCGCACGCGGACGGAATCCTCTCTCCCCACGAACAGTCGCTGCTCATCTCCCCCAAGCCGGCGCGCAGCGTGAAGTCGGCGAAGTGGTCGGCGGCGGACCTGGTCCTCATCGACGAGGCGACCGACCTGGTGGAGCGCACGCACTCGCTCGGCCACGTCGTCATCGACGAGGCGCAGGACCTGTCCCCGATGCAGTACCGGGCCGTCGGCCGGCGCTGCACGACCGGCTCGGCGACGGTCCTCGGGGACCTCGCGCAGGGCACGACCCCGTGGGCGACGCGCAGCTGGGACGAGGCGCTGGCGCATCTGGGCAAGCCGGGTGCGGTGCTGGAGGAACTGACGGCGGGCTTCCGCGTGCCGCGCGAGGTGATCGCCTACGCCTCGCGGCTGCTGCCGGCGATCTCGCCCGGCCTGTCGCCGGTCTCCTCGGTCCGCGAGACCCCGGGCTCCCTGATCGTCACCCCGGTGGACGTGCCCTCCGCCCTCCCGTCGGCGGTGATCGATGCCTGCCGGGCCTCGCTCGTCCACGAGGGCTCGATCGGCCTGATCGCGGCGGACGCGCGGATCCCGGAGCTGGCGGAGGCGCTCCTGGCGGCGGGCCTGCCCTACCTCTCACCCGGCGAGGAGACGACCGCGGAGTCGCGCCTGACCCTGGTCCCGGCCTCCCTGGCCAAGGGCCTGGAGTACGACTACGTGGTCCTCCACGAGCCGGCGGACGTGGTTGCGGGCGAGCCCGACGAACGCACGGGCCTGCGCCGCCTCTACGTCTGCCTCACCCGAGCCGTCTCCGGCCTCACGGTCCTCCACACAGCCCCCCTCCCAGAGGCCCTGGCCTAACCCCCGACCGGGATCCCGTCCCCACAGCCGGGGCACCCCTGCGGGGCAAGTCCCCTACCCACCCTTCCACCGTTCCCAGGGCCAGCCCTGCCCCGGCCCTCAAACGCCGGACGGGCTGAAAGCGGGGTACCGGGCTGCGCCCGAACCCCCTGGGGCTCCGCCCCAGACCCCGCGCCTCAAACGCCGGCGAGGCTGAAATTGGCAGCCCGAAAGCGGGATCCCGGGCTCTGCCCGAACCCCCGGGGCTCCGCCCCGGACCCCGGTCCTCAAACGCCGGACGGCTGAATAGACCCCGGGCCGCCTCGAACGCCAGTGAGGCTGAGATTGCCCCCGGCGGGGCTGGGGACGCGGCGCGGGTCGGGGACGGGGACGGGGTGGGGTGTCGGCCGGGACGTAAAGCGTGATTTGTGGCGCGGGAGCAGGCTTCGCCCTGTCGGAGTAGAGCGGGGGGCGCCTAAATCATGCAGTCCAGGCCGACACCCCACCCCGGCCCCGTCCCCGACCCACCACCGCAGCCCAACAGACACCACCACACCCCCAGCCCCGCCGGCGATTGAGGCGCAGGGGTCCGGGGACTGGTCCCCGGCAACGGCGCCACACCACAGCGGGCTAGCTCAGCGCCGACCGCCACTCGGCAACCGCCTCCGAGGACACCGGCCGCCCCCAGCCCGAAGGGCGAGCCGCGCCGCCGATGTGGAAGGCATCGATGCCCGCCGAACGCAGCACCGGCAGGTGGGAGAGGGCCAGCCCGCCACCGACCAGGATCCGCGGCTCGTAGCCGGGGGTGCCGGACTTCGCCGCCTCCGCCAACAGCGTCGGCAGCCCCTCGTCGACCCCACCCGCCGCACCCGCGGTCAGGTAGGTGTCGAGCCCGGCCAGGTCCGCGACCGCCTTGCGCAGCTGGTCACGGTCCGCCGCCCGGTCGATCGCCCGGTGGAACGTCCACCCGCAGCCGCCGAGCTCCGCCACGACCGCCTCGACGGCGACCAGGTCGGGGCTGCCGTCGGGGTTCAGGAAACCGAGCACGAACTCCTCGGCCCCCTCCGCACGCAGCGCCCGCGCCTCCTCCACCAGGCGTTCCACATCCTGCGCGGAACCCGCCGAGAAGCCGTCCGCCTTCCGGAGCATCACGCGCAGCCGGATGTCGACCGCCGCCCGGATCGCCGCGAAGGTCTCGCGCGGCGGGGTGAGCCCGTCGGCGGCCATGTCGGTGACCAGCTCGAGTCGGTCCGCCCCACCGGCCTGGGCCGCGACCGCGTCCTCCACGTCGAGGGCGATCACCTCCAGGAGCGCACGGTTGCTCATGTCATCCCATCCTTCGTCCCGCATTACAAAATAGGTCTAGTCCAATATCCAGGGTACGGGCCTTCGCCCACCCTTCACCAGCACAATCACGCCACCACCACAATGTGCGCATGACATCCGCCATGACTTCCGACACGCACCGCGAGCAGAACCTCCGCTCCCGCTGGCACGCCACCACCGCCGCCGCCGGAGCCGACCCCGACCGCGACCCCGCCCCCTACGCCGACCGCCTCCTCACCGCCTGGGCGGAGCCGCAGCGCAAGTACCACACCACCGCGCACCTGGCCGACGTACTCGCACGCATCGACGTACTCGCACCAGCCGACGCACCAGACGACGCGACAGCCGACCGCGCCGCCGCCGACCGCGCCGCCGTCGAGCTCGCCGCCTGGTTCCACGACGCCGTCTACCGCCCCGACCGCTCCGAGAACGAGGAGCGCAGCGCCGCCCTCGCCGAGCGCGCCCTCCCCGAGCTCGGCATCGACGGGGACCGCACCGCCGAGGTGGCCCGCCTCGTCCGCCTCACCATCACCCACGACCCCGCCCCGGGCGACGCCAACGGCGAGCTGCTCTGCGACGCCGACCTGGGCGTCCTGGCGGGCACGGCCGAGGAGTACGCCGCCTACGCGGCGGCCGTCCGCGCCGAGTACGGCTTCGTCCCCGACGAGGCCTTCCGCGCAGGCCGCGCCGCCGTGCTGCGCCAGCTCCTGGAGCTGCCCCGCCTCTTCCGCACCGCCTACGGGGCTGCGCACTGGGAGGCCCCGGCCCGCGCGAACCTGGCCGCCGAGCTCGCGGACCTCGGCGAGCCCTCCGCGTAGAGCCGTAGCGCCCCCGGGAATGCGATCCCGTTCGTCGCGGTTGAGGTAGTTCATGCCCGTAGAAGCCGCAGAAGCCGAACGCACCCGTATGCCCGTCGCCGTCTACGTCCTCGGCCTCTCCGTCTTCGCACTCGGGACCAGCGAGTTCATGCTCTCCGGGCTGCTGCCACCCATCGCCGAGGACATGGGCGTCACCATCCCCCAGGCGGGCCTGCTCATATCCGCCTTCGCGATCGGCATGGTCGTCGGCGCGCCCCTGCTCGCCGTCGCCACGCTGCGGCTGCCCCGGCGCACCACCCTGCTCTCGCTGATCAGCCTCTTCGGCCTCGGGCAGGTGGCGGGCGCGCTGGCCCCCTCGTACGAGCTGCTCTTCGCCTCCCGCATCGTCTCCGCGCTCGCCTGCGCCGGCTTCTGGGCGGTCGGCGCCGCCGTGGCCATCGCCATGGTGGAGCAGCACCAGCGGGCCCGCGCGATGGCCGTCATGATCGGCGGCCTCTCCATCGCCAACGTCCTCGGCGTCCCGGCCGGCGCGTTCCTCGGTGAGCACCTGGGCTGGCGGTCGGCGTTCTGGGCGGTGGGCGCGGCCTCCGCGATCGCCCTCGCCGGCATCCTCGCGCTGATCCCGAAGATCCCGCTCCCCGCCGAGAAGCCGACGCTCGCGCGCGAGCTGCGCATCTACCGCGACCGCCAGGTGTGGCTGTCGATCGGCATCACCGCCCTCGCCGCGGGCGGGGTCTTCTGCGCCTTCAGCTACCTGTCCCCGCTGCTCACCGACGTGGCCGGGCTGGACTCGCAGTGGGTCCCGTGGATCCTCGGCCTGTTCGGCATCGGCGCGCTGGCCGGCACCACCGTCGGCGGGCGGATCGCCGACGCGCACCTGTTCGGGGTGATGCTGTGGGGCATCACCGCCTCCACCGTCTTCCTGGCGGCGCTGGCCCTGCTGGCCTCCACCGCGGCGGCCGCGATCGCCCTCGCGTTCCTGATCGGCTTCTCGGCGTTCTTCACGGCCCCGGCGCTCAACGCCCGCATGTTCAACGTCGCGGGCGCCGCCCCGACCCTGGCCGGCGCGACCACCACGGCCGCCTTCAACCTCGGCAACACCGGCGGCCCCTGGCTCGGCGGCACCGTCATCGACGCCGGGTACGGCTACTCCGCCACCGCCTGGGCGGGCGGCGCGATGACCGTCACCGCCATCGCCCTGGGCCTCGCAGCCCTCCGCCTGGACCGCCGTACGGGGTCCCGCGCGGCCCGCCCGACCCGCGTGGTGGCCGGCTCGACCCCGTCCCGATCGGACGCGACCGAGAAGGTCTGAGCGCCGCCGCTCAGCGGCAGAGCTCGAACTGACCGAAGACCCGGTACGCGTCCCCGTCGAGCTCGTGGTTCCCCGTCCAGTGCCGCAGCCGGTCCGTGGTCTCCGCGGCGGACACGAAGGCCTCGTAGGGCTCGAAGTCGACGCCGCTGACAGCACGGCCGGGGGCTGCGCCTGCGCCTACGCCGCCGGACGCCCCTTGGGCCGCCGCAGGCCGGCCGCCGTCAGGCGGCGGACCAGCTCCTTGCTGCCGATCTCCACCGCGCCCGCGCCCACCGCGTCCGCGTACCGGTGCTCCGGGACGTCGTAGTGGTCGCGTTCGAAGGCCTTCGGCGGGCAGCCGATCGACGCCGCGAAGGCGTGCAGTTCCTCGAAGGAGGTGTCGCTGACCAGGTGCGACCACAGGCGGCCGTGCCCCGGCCAGTCGGGCGGGTCGATGTACACCGTCACCGGCGGCTCATTCGCCGAAGCCGGAGCCCGCGCCGGAACCGGAGCCGCCGAGGCCGCGCAGCACCGGCCCGAGGCCGCCCACCGGCGCCACCCGCACTCCGGCCTCCGAGCACACCCACATCGGGTCCGGTCCGAGCTCGGGCTCCACGTCCAGCGCGTGCGGCTCGCCGTGGTTGCAGACCGGGCACAGCGGCCAGCGCCCGTACTTCTCCAGCAGTGCGTCCTTCACGTCCTGGGCGACGAGTCCGGCGAGGTAGTCGACGCCCTCGGGCCACTCCTCCACCCACCACCGGCGGTGGGTGACCGCGTCCTCGACGAGGGAGACGACATAGGCCTCGGCGACCTCGCCCGCGACGAGATCGGCGAGTACCAGGGCGCGTGCGGCGTGCAGCGCCTGTTCAAGAGGGGGTGGGGGGGTCGCGTGGTCCATGGACACATTGTGGACCCGGATCGGCCCCGTGGCGAAGGTCCTCTTCCTCCGGTGACTTATGGCGTCTTGACGTTCCCACCCCTCTGAAAATAAGTTTCAAGGGTGAGCGAGAACATGAAAGAAACCTTCAGCGGAGGCGCGGACGCGACCGCCCCGGTGCCCGCACCGGCCCCCGTCCCCGTCCCCGCCCCCGCCGCCCTGCGGGCCCGCGTCCGCAGCCTCGGCCCCTCGATGACCCGCTCCATGCAGGCCGTCGCCGAGGCCGTCGCCGAGGACCCCGCCGGGTGTGCCGCGCTCACCGTCAGCGACCTCGCCGCCCGCACCGGCACCAGCGAGGCCACCGTCGTCCGCACCGCCCGCCTCCTCGGCTACCCCGGCTACCGCGACCTGCGCCTCGCGCTCGCCGCGCTCGCCGCCCAGCAGGAGTCCGGCGCGGCCCCCGCCGTCACCGTGGACATAGCCGTCGACGACTCCCTCGCGGACGTGGTCGCCAAGCTGGCCCAGGAGGAGGCGCAGACCCTCACCGACACCGCCGCCGGCCTCGACGTCGCCGCCCTCGGCTCGGCCGTCGCCGCCCTCGCGGGCGCCCGCCGCATCGAGATCTACGGCGTCGGCGCCTCCGGCCTCGTCGCCCAGGACCTCGCGCAGAAGCTGTCGCGCATCGGCCTGATCGCCCACGCGCACAACGACCCGCACCTGGCCGTCACCACCGCCGTACTGCTGCGCCCCGGCGACGTGGCCGTCGCCATCACCCACTCCGGCGGCACCGGCGACGTCATCGAGCCCCTGCGGACCGCCTTCGAGCACGGGGCCACCACCCTCGCGCTCACGGCCCGCGCCAACTCCCCCGTCGTCCACTACGCCGACCTCGTGCTGGCCACCTCCGCCGCCCGCGAGACCCAGCTGCGCCCGGCGGCCATGTCGAGCCGGACCAGCCAGCTCCTCGTCGTGGACTGCCTGTTCGTGGGCGTCGCCCAGCAGACCTACGAGACGGCGGCGCCCGCGCTCGCAGCCTCGTACGAGGCGCTCGCGCCCCGCCACCACACCCCCGTACCGACCGCCAAGCGCACCAGCACCACCCGCTAGCAGTTCAGGAGCCCCCCACTCATGACCGCGTACGCCGAACTCCGCGCCCAGCTCGCCACCTTGACCACCGAGGCCTTCCGCCCCGAGCTGGCCGAGATCGATCAGCTGCCCACCCTGGAGATCGCCCGCCTGATGAACGCCGAGGACGCGACCGTCCCGGCCGCCGTCGCCGGCGAGCTGGAGACGATCGCCGCCGCCATCGACGGGATCGCCGAGCGGATGGCCCGCGGCGGGCGGCTGATCTACGCGGGCGCCGGCACCGCCGGCCGGATGGGCGTACTGGACGCCAGCGAGTGCCCGCCCACCTTCAACACCGACCCCTCCGAGGTCGTCGGCCTGATCGCGGGCGGCCCCTCCGCCATGGTCAAGGCCGTCGAGGGTGCCGAGGACTCCAAGGAACTGGCCGCCGAGGACCTGACCGCGCTGGCCCTGACCGCCGACGACACCGTCATCGGGATCTCCGCCTCCGGCCGCACCCCGTACGCGATCGGCGCCGTCGAGTTCGCCCGCGACCACGGAGCCCTCACCGTCGGCCTGTCCTGCAACGCCGGCTCCGCGCTCGCCGCGGCCGCCGACCACGGCATCGAGGTGGTCGTCGGCCCCGAACTCCTCACCGGGTCCACCCGCCTGAAGGCCGGCACCGCGCAGAAGCTCGTCCTCAACCTCATCTCGACCCTCACGATGATCCGGCTCGGCAAGACGTACGGAAACCTGATGGTCGACATGCGCTCCTCCAACGAGAAGCTGCGCGCCCGCGCCCGCCGCATCGTCTCGCTGGCCACCGGCGCCCCCGACGCCGAGATCGAGGCAGCCCTGACCGCCTCCGACGGCGAGGTCAAGCAGGCCATCCTCGTCATCCTCGGCGGAGTCGACGGCCCCACCGCCGCCGACCTGCTCACCGCCTCCCGGGGCCACCTCCGGGCCGCCCTCACCCAGACCCCGCGCTAGGGCCTCCCACTCCCCGCTGACCCCCAGCAGCAAGGCGAACACCAAGATGTCCACTGACAAGAACCGCGCCACAGCCGCCGCGATCCTTCCTCTGGTCGGCGGCCCGGACAACATCGTCTCCATCGCGCACTGCATGACCCGCCTGCGGATCACCCTGCGCGACCGCTCCCTGGTCCAGGACGAGGCCCTCAAGGCCCTGCCCGCCGTGATGGGCGTCGTCGAGGACGACACGTACCAGATCGTGCTGGGACCGGGCACCGTCGCCCGCGTCACCCCCGAGTTCGAGGCCCTGGTCGCGGAAGCCCGCTCGGCCGCGCCGGCGGCCCCCGCGGCCCCGGCGGACACCCACCCCGTCACCGCCGACGAACTCGCCGCCCAGGGCGCGGCCATCAAGAACGCCCAGAAGGCGAAGAACTCCACCCCCTTCAAGCTGTTCCTGCGCCGCATCGCGAACATCTTCGTCCCGCTGATCCCGGCCCTGATCGGCTGCGGCATCATCGCCGGGCTCAACGGGTTCCTCACCAACATGCACTGGGTGCCGGCCGTGGTCCCCGCCCTCGCCGCGATGGCGAGCGGCTTCATGTCCCTGATCGCCGTCTTCGTCGGCTACAACACGGCCAAGGAGTTCGGCGGCACCGCCGTCCTCGGCGGCGCGGTCGCCGCGATCATCGTCTTCCCCGGCGTCGCGAAGATCGACGCCTTCGGCCAGCAGCTCTCCCCCGGCCAGGGCGGCGTACTCGGCGCACTGGCGGCCGCGCTGCTCGCCGTCCAGGTGGAGAAGTGGTGCCGCAAGTGGGTCCCGGAGGCGCTCGACGTCCTGGTCACCCCCACCCTCACGGTGCTGATCTCCGGCCTCGTCACCATCTTCGGCCTGATGTTCGTCGCCGGTGAGGTCTCCAGCGCCATCGGCACCTTCGCCACCTGGCTGCTCGCCACCGGCGGGGCCTTCGCGGGCCTGGTCCTCGGCGGACTCTTCCTCCCGCTGGTCATGCTGGGCCTGCACCAGGCCCTGATCCCCATCCACACCACCCTGATCGAGCAGACCGGCTACACCGTCCTGCTCCCCATCCTCGCCATGGCGGGCGCGGGCCAGGTCGGTGCGGCCATCGCCGTCTACTACAAGCTCCCGCGCAACCGCTCGATCCGCGCCACCATCAAGTCCGCCCTCCCGGCCGGCTTCCTGGGCGTGGGCGAACCCCTCATCTACGGCGTCTCCCTCCCCCTGGGCCGCCCCTTCATCACCGCCTGCATCGGCGGCGCCGCGGGCGGAGCCTTCGTAGGCCTCTTCAACCAGTTGGGCACCGCCTTCGGCTCCACCGCCATCGGCCCCTCGGGCTGGGCGCTGTTCCCGCTGCTGGACGGCAAGTCGGGCATGGGGATGACCATCGCGATCTACGCGGGCGGGCTGGCCGTCGGTTACCTCGTGGGCTTCGCCGCCACCTACTTCTTCGGCTTCACCCGGCTTCTCTGCACTTCACTCAATCGGGAGGAGGGCAACGAGGAGCTGACGGCGGGAAGCACCGCCGACACCCCGAGCACCACCTCGCCTGTCACCGAGGAAGTCGCCGTACCTGTCCGCTGATGCCGAGCGGAGGCCGCGGGGCCGTCGTCCATGGCGACGGCCCCGCGGCCGAAGCTGTCAGAACGGCAGATCCCAGTCGTGCTGCTCCTCCGGTTCCGTTCGGTTGGCCGTGGCCACTGCATCAGACCACTCGCCGGGGATCGCCTCCAGCGCCTCCAGCAGGTCATGCTCCGTCCTGCCGACGACGATCAGATCCGGTCCTGAGTTGCCGGGCTGCAGACACAGCAACTTGCCCACCGCGGAGAACCACCGAACAGGAGGTTCTGCAGGAGAGTGCCAGGCCGGGTACCCCGGAAGCCCTACCGGCTCGAATTGATCTTCAACACGGGAGATGACGTCGGGCGTAGCCAGGCAATCTCGTCCGGTCGGGCCGTAGCGCCTACCCATGACCGTTTCGCTGAGGATCGTCTCCGCGCAGGCGAGAGACAAGCGCGGCATGAACGGCTCCCACGCCAGTTCCGGCAAGTAGTCCGAGAAGAAGACCACCGGCGGATCATCGGCCGACAGCTGATCAAGGGCAACACACCATCCGGCACAACCCTGATTCTCGCTTCGGAATACCAGCAGCTGTCCCGACGGATCGAGGAGCAGTTCGTCTGGAGGGAGCAAGGGGTTGTGCTGTGCAACGAGATCGCTGCGGCGGCCGAAGAGCGCGTAGGCCTCGTGAAGAGCCACGGGAAACCGGAGTCCCAGTCGCTCCTCCGCACGGCGCACTTCCGCCGACACAAGTCCGTCCCTCGGCGAGAGAGGTGTCGCCCAAGACGCCGCGAATTGCGCGGCGAAGTCCCATACTCGGGCCCGCCCACCCGACGCTCCCGCAAGAGCCTGTGCCACATCAAACCTGTCGGCCATCCGGAGACCCTATGCCTCGACCTCGGGCCGCTCACGACGGGGGCGAGGAAGGCCCAACTCCACCACCGGACGGTGAGTGAGTCGAACGGCCTCAGCCTGTTTCGTGCGGAGGAAGGTCAGTGTCAGATCGATGCCGTCGATCTCGCCGAGCCACTGCTCCTCCTCGGCCTTCTTGCGGCGGCGGAGAAGGTCCTTCTCCAGTTCGGCGAGCCGCGGCAGCATCTTGGGGTTGATCTGGAGCATGGGGCAACGGATGCAGGCGTGCTCGTGCTGGCACGGGGTTCCGTATGGGCGAGCACAGTTGCCCAGCTCGACCTTGCGCTTGTCGAAGTGCTCCTCGAACTCGTCCCATTCCTGGGGCGTGACCTCGCCGTATTCGCCGTCCGGCCGAAGGGACCGCCGGTGGTTGAGAAAGGCTTGGTAGTGGCCGACTACATCCTCCGCGAACACCGCGACGTAGCCCTGAGTCGTCTGCAGGTTGAGATGCCCGAGGAGGGCGGCTCCGATGTGGATGGGCAGGCCGCCGTTGACGACTTCGGTAGCGAATAGCCGGCGGAAGTCGTGCGGCGTGAACTTCAGCCCTTCGAAGGCAGGGTTGCTCAGCGCCAGTTCCTTGCAGCTGCGGCCGAGCATGTTCAGCACGGTCGCACCGGACATGACGCCGCGGGCTGTGCCGAGGTATCGCTGCATGAGGAAGGGCATCGGCTCCGACCACGTCCGTTCGTGCGGGTCATAGCGCGTCACCAGCGGAATCTTCCTGCCATCGCAAGTGTGACGGCGGACGATCTGGGCCACAACATGGAACAGTTCCGCGGACATGGGGATCACCCGCTCGCGCTCGCTCTTGGACGGCGCGACCACCAAGAGCGCGATGACCTCACCGTTGGGTCGTTGGTACTGCCGGATGCTCAGGTGGGTGAGTTCACAGAGCTCCTCGACTCGAATGCCGCTGTGCCGCAACAACTCGACCGCCGCCCATTCCCAGAACGCGGAGTCCTCGGCAACCGTCACGTTGATCTTCTCGCCCGTCTCTTCGTCTGTGATCCTCACAGACGGATCCTTTTCCAGCGAGACCATGCGTCGATCGTGGATGGAGTCCCTGCGGCGATAGCGACGCTTCTCGTGGGTGAATTCCTCACCCAGCTCGGTCGGGCGGGCAACCGACAGTAGGCCGGCGTGGAACTCGTGACGTGCTTCGAGATGCGCCACGAGCGCGGGCAGGAGCGGTTGCCTTGTCCGTACTCTGTCCGCCATGCGTCGGTTGATCTCACGCCTGCGCTTGCCGAAGCCTTTGAGATCTTGCGGGCGGATCGGGCAGGGAACGACCCACTGGGCCCAGCGCTCGGGCTCTTCGACGGCCCAGCTGTGGAGATCGACGTAGAGCCCTCGAACGGCAAGGACGATGGACTCCGGGTCCATGCGCTTCCTCTGCTCCTGGCCGGATCCGGTGCCATAGGTCTGAAGCTCAGCCCTCCACTGGTCGTAGAGGTCGTGGCCGAGGGACAGGTCGGGGTGCCCCGGGCTGAGCTCCTCGATCTTGGCCCAGAAATGCTTGGCCAGGTTCCGTGCGAGACCCTCGACAGTGACGTAGTCGGTCTCCGCCCGCCTTCGGGTCAGATAGTCGATCAGGAGCTGTCGGACTCCGCGGTTCTGAATCGCGTAACGATCCACCATCTCTTCGATCGTTCGTTGCCCGGAGTAGACGAACGTCCTCAGCGTGGGAGGGGTTTCGGGCGGGAAGTGCCCCATCCGGTGAAGGACCTGCCAGGCCCCGAGGGCTGCAAATCGGTTGGTGTTCTTGTTCGCGCCATGTGTCACTCCAAGGCGCTTGGACTCCAGCGAGTAGTGCAGCAGCGCGGACGGCGTCAGGTCCTGAAGCGCGATGCCTTGTGTCGTCAGTGCGCAGGTGAGGTCGAACTTCGCCCGCGACTTGTGAATATGTCCCATCGTGGGATGGCCGTCGACGACCTCGAAGAAGTCGTCCAGATGCGGGTCGTTCTGGATGTCCCGAAAGGGCTCGGAGTAGCGGATGAACTTGTTGGCTCGGAAGCCTGATACCGACGGCCGGATCACCCGCAGGCAGAAGGTCATCTTGACGGCCGCGACCAGGTCGGCGCCATCGCTTCTGGATGCCTCACGCGCGAGGATGGTGACCGACGGTGCGTTCTCGGCATCGAAGCCACCGGCCTCCCACCGCTCCTGCCAGGTCTCGCCAGGCAGTTTCTCCAGATGGCTGAGGAGCATCGTCATCCCGCGTCGCCGCTTGTCCGCGTTGGAACGGGTCGAGTGACCTTTCAGTGCACCTGTGGCGATGTCCCGGATCTCCTCCAGCGGCGCCCGGGACAGGTCACCGAAGGGAGCCGGCGGGATCGCCGGCCTCGGTGCGGGTGCGGCCTTCACTGAAGCACCGGAGAACCGGCTGCGTGGCGCGTCGTGTTGGGGGCCTTCCCGGTACGTCGTGCGGCGATTCCGGGCCGTGTAGGTGTCGACAATTTGGTGGTTAGGCACCGAACACCGCCGCGAAGTCGTCCGAGTCGTAGCCGGGCGCGATGCTGCGAACGACCTTTGGCCGGTTGTAGTGCTCTTGCAGGGCGTCGAAGAGGTCCTCGACGCGGGCGTTGAGGTAGCGGCCCGTGGTGGCCAGGTCGGAGTGCCGGAGGATCGCCCGGACCTCGGTCAGGGTCAGGTTGGGGTCGTTGGCCATGCGGCTGGCCGCCGTGTGGCGGAGATCGTGCAGCGTCCAGTTCGTATCGATCTTGACGTTGGCCCGCTGGATGACCCGGCGCATCGCCCAGTAGCTCAGCGGCTTGTCAGGGCCTCGGCGCGTCCGCAGCACGGGCTCGTGGGCGGCGGGCAGACCGCTGGAGTCGAGGTAGGCCGCGAGCACGATCAAGGCCTGCGGGCTGACGGGTACGGGCTCCCGGTCCTTGGTCCCCTTGGAGATCACGTGGAAGACCTGTCCCGACCAGTCGATGTCGGCTGGGGTGACCCCCAGCAGCTCTTCGGCGCGGGCTCCACTGGAGACGTAGAGCAGGACAGCGGCTCGGTCCCGGTCGTGGGTCATGGCCTCGAAGAACTCGCCCCACATGGCGTCGGGAATGGCCCTCGGGTCGGTCCTCGGCACGCGCTGCCGGAGCCGTGCCCGCCGGAACGGCTGCGGCGACTCGGACGGGCTTCGGTGAGCCAGCGCCCGCCGGCGCGCGAGCGACTCCGGAACGGGGTTGGTCAGCGGGCCGCGCCCGTAGTGACGGTGGTAGGCGTAGAAGCTACTAACCACGGTCAGGGCGTGGTTGATCGTGCTCGGCGCATAGCCGGCCTGGAGGTACCGCTTGCCCGTGCGCGGGTTCACGGATCCCGGCGGAGGCGCTTCCGGGTTGCTCCGGCGGCGCTGCGGGTTGGGTGCCGTACGGAGCCAGCCCACGAGCGCGGCGGCCTCCGCCTCGGACGCCCTGTCCCACGGCAGATCGAGGAACCACAGCAGCCGGAACCAGCGCAGCAAGTCATGTGCGTAGCTGCGGCCAGTCAGCGGGCTGTTGTCGCTGAGCGCCAGATCGCGGAGGTACGAAAGCACGGGCTCGACCACGTCCCCGGACGCGGTGAGGACGGCGTACGGAGGGTGCTGGGTCTCCAGTTTGGCCACCGACCCGAGGCGAGGCACATCGGCGCGGCCTTCGATCAAGTCGTGGTGCAGGTTGGGATTCACGCGGGCTCTCCTTGAGCGGGGAAACATCGCCCTACCCAACGAGCCAAAGAAGGTGCAGTTAACACACCAGATGCTGACCGAGTTCAACACCGGCCCGGACGCGGAGCCGGCGCAGGCCGACAAGCCGAAGCCCGAGCCCGAATCCGAGAAGGAACCGGCCCTGGCCTGACCGGCCGACAAGCTGATCGACCGACCGAGCGGCCGACCGGCGAAGACACCGGCGGGGAGACTGTGGACATGCAGCTCCCCGCCGAAGCCGTCACCGCCACCGCACTGGTCGAGGTGGTACGCCTCGCCACGCCGCCGTCGCGCCCCGGCCACCCGTTCACGGGCGACCCCGTCGCCCTGTGGCCCCGGGCCGAGGCGGAGACGGCCTTCGCGTTGATCGCCGCGCTGCCGGGCAGCACGCAGCACCGCTGCGGATTCCATCCGGGCTGGGCGGTACGCGCATACGGGGACGACCTCGATCTCCCGCTGTACGAAGTCCAGTTCTGCTTCAGCTGCCACGAGGCCCGCCTCCACGGCCCGTCCGTCACACGCTGCCCGGACCAGCAGTTCTTCGACCCCGAGTCCTCCCAGGGCCGCGAACTCCTCGCCCGCTTCCGCGCCACGGACCCGTGCGCCCAGGCGCGGGCGCCCCTGCCTTCCGCCATGGAGCGATGATGACCCGATGACCAACGTGCCGGCCGAGCAGCCGATCGCCCCCATACCGCCCGTGGTTCCGCCGGGCCGGATGGCCGCGCTCGACCAGCCCTCGTACGCCCTGCCCTGCGGGCTGCACCTGCGCCCCTGGGAGCCCTACGACGCCCCCGCGCTCGTGGCCGCGTACGCCGATCCGGACATCCGCCACTGGAACCGCCCCGACCCCCTCACCGAAGCGCGGGCCGTCACCCGCATCGCCCGCTGGCGCGAACGCTGGCACGCGGAACGCTCGGCGGTCTGGGCCCTCGCCCCCTCGGACGGAGGCTGCGCGGTCGGCCTGATCGGCCTCGCCGACCTCGACCTGCGCGGCGGCAGCGGGGAGTTCGTGTACTGGCTGCTCCCCGCCGGCCGCGGCGCCGGAGCCACCACCGAAGGCCTGGCCGTCCTGACCCGCTGGGCCTTCGGGGACCTCGGCCTGCACCGCCTGCGCATCACCCACTCCACGGCCAACCCGGCCTCCTGCCGCGTCGCCCTGAAATCCGGCTACCCCCTGGAGGGCACCATGCGCGGCGCCCTCCTCCACACGGACGGCTGGCACGACGAACACCTCCACGCCCGCCTGAGCACGGACTGAGGACGGGGGTGTCACCCCATCGAGCGAACCCGGGCATGCCCCCTCCTCGGGATGCGCATATGCCGCCAACCTATGCACATGAACCTCTTCGCCTCGCACCCCGAACACGGCGGTGCCATCGCAAGCGGCCCGGGCGGCATGAGCGAGCCGACCCAGAAATACTCGATCTCGATGCCCCGAGACATCGCCGAGGCCGCTCGCGCCCGCAGCGGCCCTTCAGGCCTCTCCGCCTACGTGACCGCCGCCGTGGCCCGCCAGATCGAACGGGACAACCTCGCCGAGCTCATCGCCTCAGCCGAGGAGGAGCACGGCCCGATCACCCCGGAGGAAATCAGGGATAAGGCCGAATACCTCGCACGCGTACGGGAAGCGCGATCGGCCGATACGGAAGAGGGACGGAACTCGGAGTGATCCCCTGCGGGACCTCTCCTCGGTGCCGTGAAAGTCCACAGGCCTAGGGATGCCGGCTTCACGGGGCGTCGGACGCGCCCGGAGGCCGGTACCGGATCTGCTCGGCCTTGCGCAGGGCGTCCAGCGTGTCCTCGACGCTCAGGAGGACCGTCGTCTCGAACGAGCTCAGCGCGCCTCCCCCGCTGATCGCCAGGGCCACCGCCGCCATGGACACGTCGTCCGGGGCCTCCCAGAGGTTGTAGCCGTCGTGGGCTCCGAAGGCGTACCAGAAGCCGTGCAGCTTCCCGCCGACGGACTCGATGTACGACCGGGCGGCCTGCGCACGGTCCTCGGGGCGGGCCATCAGCCTCGCCCAGGTCTCCGGCGTGTAGCTGAACCTCGACAAATACAGCGGCATCGCGTCCACCTTCTTCTCGTTTCGTCGACGATGCCCACGCCGGGCAACAGAAGGGGCGGACCGGATCGCGGCCGTTCCCCCGAACGGCCGGGAACGGCCACCGCCTCGGCCCAACGGGCCCACCGCGCTCAGGCCACGGGGGCCGGGGTGTGGATCCCGGTGCCGCCCGCCGTGAGGGCCCGGTGGGCGGCGGCCAGGCGGCGGACGGCCTCGGCGAGCCGGGGCGGCGGGAGCGTGTACGGCAGCCGGACGTGGCGTTCGAAGGCGCCGCCGACCCCGAACTGCGGCCCCGCCGCGATCGTCACCCCGTGGTCCGGCGCGATCGCCGCCAGCCGCGAACCGACCGGCTCCGGGAACCGCGCCCAGAGCGTCACGCCCCCGGCCGCCCGCGGCGCGTGCACCTCCGGGAGGTGCTCGGCCAGCGCCCCCAGCAAGGCGTCCTGCTGCGCCCTCAGTTGGCGCAGCGCCTCGGGCCGCCTGGTCCGACCGGCGTTCAGGAGCACGGCCGTGGCCAGCTGTTCCACCACCGGGGTGCCGAGATCCGTCGCCGGGCGGGCCGCCGCCACCCGCTCCAGCAGCGCGGGCACGGCACGGATCCAGCCGATGCGCAGGCCGCCCCAGATGCTCTTGGACACCGAGCCGATGCTGACGGCGGTGGGGTGGTGGGCCGCGAAGGGCACCTCGGAACCCTCGGCCGTCGCCTCCAGCCCCAGGTCGGCCAGGGTCTCGTCGATGATCGTGGGGCAGGCCGGCCGCAGGCTCCGGCGCACGTCCGCGGGCATGTACATCCCGGTCGGGTTGTGGAAGTCCGGGATGAGGTAAGCCAGTTGCGCCGACCGCGCCGCCGCGCGCAGCTGCGGCACGTCCCAGCCCGACGGGCCCACCGCCACCGGCAGGAGCCGGGCGCGGGCATCGGTGAACGCCCTGATCGCGTGCGGATAGGTGGGGTGGTCGAACACCACCTTGTCCCGCGGCGCCAGCAGCGTGCGCACCAGCAGACCGATCGCGTGCTGCGCACCACTGGTGATCATGACGTGATCGGGCGAGGTCGGCAGCCCCCTGCGCCCGTACCACCCGGCGACCGCCTCGCGCAGCTCCGCGGTGCCGTACCGGTCGTACCCGTGCCGTTCGAAGTGGAGCGGCAGCCGCTCCAGGGCCGTCGCGAAGGCGGCGTGGAGGACCTCGGGAGGTGCGGGCGGAGCGGCGAAGGACAGGTCGATGGTCTCCGCGTCCGCCCCACCGGCCCGCCGCCCGGCGGGTGCGTCCCCGTGCGGGAGCCGTACGGTCGCCCGCGCGCGCTCCCTCGTCCCCAGGTAGCCGTGCTCCACCAGCGTGCGGTACGCGGCCCCGACCGTGGTCCTGCTCGTACCGAGCGCGCCGGCCAGGTCGCGTTCGCCCGGCAGCGCCGCCCCGAGGCAGAGCCGCCCGTCCAGGATCAACAGCCGCAGCCGGTCGGAGAGCCGCTGGTGCGCGGGCCCGGGCCCCTCCTGCCAGGTCCCCAGCATGCGTCCGACGGCGTGCGCGCTGATCTTCATCGGACCAGGCTACGCAATCTGGCTATGGAATCAGGGTCCAGACAGCGGCGAGCCTGAGCCCATGCCCCACCCCGCTCCCGCACCCGTCGCCCACCCGCCCCGCATGAACGCCTTCGCCCAGCTCCGTGCGGGCCGCACCGCCCGCCGCGTCCCCCAGCTCCTGCTCGGCCTGACCGGCTACGGTGCCGCCGTCATGGTGCTCGTCGAGTCCGGCCTCGGCACGGCCAGCTGGAGCGTGCTCACCGACGGCACGGCGAAGACCCTCGGCATCTCCTTCGGCTGGGCCACCAACCTGATCTCGCTCCTGGTGCTCCTCGCATGGATCCCGCTGCGCGAGCTCCCCGGACTCGGCACCGTCCTCAACGTCGCGATCGTGGGCTTCGCCGCCGACGCCACCGCCGCCGTACTCCCCTCCCCCGGGGGAACCGCCGCCGCGCTCGCGTACCTCGCCCTCGGCCTGGTCGCCCTCGGCTTCTTCGACGCGCTCTACCTCGGCGCGCAGTACGGCTCGGGCCCGCGCGACGGCATCATGACCGGCCTCGTCCGGCTCACCCGGCTGCCCGTCGCGGCGGTGCGCACCGGCATCGAGGTGTCCGTGGCCGGCCTCGGCTGGCTCCTCGGCGGCACCCTCGGCCTCGGCACCGTGCTGGTCGCCCTCGGTACGGGCCCCCTGGTCGGCTGGTTCCTGCCGCGCCTGACCGTCCGCCTCGGCGAACCCTCAGGGGTGGGCCCGCTCGTGCAGTACGGCGGCCAGCCGTAGCGCGGTGTCCAGGTTGCAGCGCCCCAGGTCGACCAGCGGCAGCCCGTACGACCCCGCCGCGGACACCCCGTCCACCCCGAGCGAGGGGAACACCACCCCGACGTCCGTCAGCGCGGCCCTCAACTGCCCCACGGCCTCCTCGGCCGCCAGCATCCGCTCCATGGGCGTGAGCACCATGACATGTCACCTTTCGCTCTGAGTAATCGCGTTCAGTACTCAGCGTGGCGACGGGCTGGCTAGCCTTCAAGGGTCACACTCCAACAACCGAACCTGTTGTCAGGGGAGTTGCCGTGCCCGATTCCGGAGACGTCGACCCGTTCTCCTCACCCCGCACCATGCTCGGCTCCGAACTGCGCGTCGCCCGCAAAAGGGCCGGCCTCAGTCAGGACAAACTCGGCGAGCCCCTCTTCGTCAGCGGCTCCTTCATCGGTCAACTCGAAGCGGGCACCCGCCGGATGACCCCGGAGCTGGGCCGCGAAATAGACAAGATCCTCGGCACGGACGACTTCTTCACCCGCAACTGCCAAGCCGTGACGAAGTTCAAGTACCCCGACCACTTCACGGAGGCCGCCGAGGCCGAGGGCCTGGCGAAGGCCATCCGCGAGTACGCACCCCTGCTGATCCCGGGCCTCCTCCAGAAGGAGGCCTACGCCCGAGCCGTCTTCCGCGCGTACCAGCCGACGGCGACGGAGGCGGCGATCGACGCACTCGTCGAAGCCCGACTGGCCCGCGCGGCCCTCCTCGCAGACCCAACAACCCCGTTGTTGTGGTGCGTGCTCGACGAGGCGGTACTGCGTCGGGTCATCGGCAGCCGGTCCGTGATGGCCGAGGCGCTGCGGCACCTCGCGGACCTGATCCGGTCCCACCGGATCATCGTCCAGGTGCTGCCGTTCAGCGCGGGTGCCCACGCGACCATGGACGGTCCCCTCAAGCTGATGTCGTTCGAAGACGCTCCCCCTCTCGCCTATCTCGCAGGCCACACAACAGGGCTGCTACTAGACGATCCGGCCACGGTGGCACGCCACTTCCTGACCTACGATCTCCTCACCGCCAGCGCGCTGGCACCACGCGAGTCACTGGCCTTGATCGAATCCGTGGCGGAGGATTACGCACATGACGAGCAGGCCTGAATACGACATCGCGACTGCCACCTGGCACAAGTCCAGCTACAGCGGCGGTGACGGCGGCGACTGCCTGGAGATGGCCACCTGGCGCAAGTCCACCCACAGCGCGGGCGACGGCGGCGACTGCCTCGAAGTCGCCGACGGCCACCCCGACATCGTCCCCGTCCGCGACTCCAAGGTCCCCAACGGCCCCCATCTCACCTTCGCCGCCCCCGCCTGGGCCGTCTTCGTAGCCACCCTTACCGCCTAGACAAGCCGCGACTACGCTCGTCCGCATGTCGAACCGCGTCCCGCTCAACGAGGCACTGATGTCCACCGTGGGCACCCCCGAGGAGTCCAAGCTCCTGGACAGCAGCCCGCGGTCACGGGTGTGGTGGGTGCGCCTCGCCGACGGGCGGCCGGTGATCGTCAAGCAGATGACCGGCGTCGGGGACGCGGACGCCGACGCGGACACCCGCTTCGCGCGGGAGCTCGCCGGGCTGCGCCTGGCGGGGCGGGGCTCCGGACCCGCCGTGGCTCCCGCGGTGCTCGCCACGGACGCGGCCTCGCGGGTGATCGTCATGGAGTACGTGGCCGACCTCGGCGAGACGGGCGACTGGCTGCCCGCGTACGCCGAGTCGCTCGCCCGGCTGCACGCCCTGACCGGGCCCGCCGACGCGGGCGCGCTGCCGGTCTGGTCGGGGCCCACGGCCGGCGACGCGGAGTCCTTCCTCGCCCTGGCCCGGGCGCTCGACGTACCCGTACCGTCCACGGTCCCCGACGAACTCGCCGGTCTCCTGGACCGGCTGGACCCGACCCCGCACCACGCGCTCCTGCACGGCGACCCCTGCCCCGGGAACGACCTGCGCACCGCCGACGGCATCCGCTTCGTCGACTTCGAGCGGGCCTCGCTCGGCAACGGCCTGGTCGAACTGGCCTACTTCCGCATCGCCTTCCCCACCTGCTGGTGCGCCCTGTCGGTCACCGCGGCCCCCCTGACCGAGGTCGAGGACGTCTACCGGTCCACCTGGCGCGGCCTCACCGGGAAGGACGTGCCGGGCGACCTCGCCGACGCGTGCGCGGGCTGGCTGATCCAGGGCGACGCGCTCGTCGAGCGGGCCCACCGCGGGACGGTCGACCAGCTCGCCCGGGTGCCCGACGAGGACTTCGAGTGGGGGTACGTCACCGCCCGCGAGCGGCTCGTCCACCGCCTGGGCGTGGTCGCCGACATGACCCGCGACCACGACCACCTGCACGCCGTCGGCCGCCTCAGCTCCGACCTGGCCGACCGGCTCCTCGCACGCTGGCCGAAGCTGCGCCCGCTGCCCACGCCCGACGCCCGTCCCTGGTAGGGATGGGGTCATGGAACAGATCCTGAGTCGGCAGGAAGCCTCGGAAGCGGTCCAGGAATACGGATGGCGCTTCCTGCTGGGCGCGTTGCTCACGTCGGTCCCGGTCCTGTCCATGGGCCGGGCGATCGTCCTGGCGGCGAAGGCCGTCTCGGTGTGCGGAGACGAAGCCGCCGACCGGCACCTTCGGGTCGACATCCGCCCCGAGCGGGTCGTCTTCACCCTGCAGACCTCGGACCGCGCCGCGGTGACCACCCGGGACGTCGAACTCGCGCGGCGGATCACCGCCGTGGCGGCCGAGGCCGGGCTCACTACGGAGCCCGGGATCGGAAGCGGGGCTCCGCGGTCCGTCCAGATACTGGAGATCGCCGTAGACGCACTGGACATCGCCTCGGTCCGGCCGTTCTGGAAGGCGGTGCTGGGCTACACCGACGAGCCGGGCGCCGACGGACCGGAGGATCCGCTCGTCGACCCGGTCGGGCAGGGACCGGCCGTCTGGTTCCAGCAGATGGACCGGGCGCGCCCGCAGCGCAACCGCATCCACTTCGACGTCTGCGTCCCCCACGACGAGGCCCCCAGGCGGATCGAAGCCACGCTGGCGGCCGGGGGCCGGCTCCTGTCCGCGGCCAGCGCCCCGGCCTTCTGGGTGTTCGCCGACCCGGAGGACAACGAGGTCTGCATCACCACCTGGCAGGGCCGCGACGGCTGACTGCTCCGGGGCGACGGCCCGGGGCGTTGTCCGGGGCGTTGTCCGGGGCGTTGTCCGGGCGTTTCTCAGTCCTGGAAGCCAAAGACCGCGACGTAGACGTCCAGGAGGACGAGGGCGAGGCCGACGAGAAGGATCGCCAGGCAGAAGAGCGTGGTCCCCACCTTGCCGATCCATGATTTCGCCCTGACCACAGGACCGAGGTTCTCCGGGTCGTAGGCGACCATGATCGTCGGTGCGCTGCCGCTGACGGCCGCGCCTCGGACCACGCCGTGCAGGTCGGTGTAGGCGTAGCTTCCGCGGCTCTCGCGTCGCGCCTCGACGGTGATGCCGTACCGGGGCAGGCGCCACTCGTCGTACGGCACCCTCATCACCCAGACGCCGAATACGGCGGCCCCCACGCTCAAGGGGGTCCACAGCAGGAAGGCCAGCGCGGCGAGCGTCGATCCGACGATCGCCATCGGCGCAGCCACCCCGAGGGTCACGAGGCCGAGGGCCCACGCCCCGAGCTTGACCTTGCGCCGATACGCGTCGTCTTCGGACTCCACCGTCGCGCCCTCGGTGACGAGGGACGTGCCATCGAGCTCCCGCTCCTCGGGCAGGCTCGCGGTGACGGCGTCCGCGAACACCGTGGCCGCGGTCGCGCTCACGCCCCGGACCCGGTACACGGCCGGGGTCGTACCGGGCGGGGCCGTGAGTTCCACGGTCAGGGCGCGGCCCTCCGCGCGGACCTCGCGGACGGCTCGGAGCGGGAACCGCTTCTCCTTGCGCCGTCGGCTCCACACGAGGGTGTGGTCCTCGGCCTGGAGGGTGGCGCCGCCGGAGCCCCGGAGGACGGGTATGGGCGAGGTGGTGTCGGACATGAGCGTCGATCGTAAAGGGGAGGGGCCTGTGGGACCAGCGGTGTCCCACGGCGTCACGATCAGTGAGAGGCACCCTCCGGAGCCGTCCGTGCGAAGTGGCGGGCGGTCGGCACCAGGGCGGCCGCCGCCGGTACGAGGAAGCACGCGGCCGCGCAGGCACCGAGGACGGGCGTGACGCCGAAGACGTCGATGGCCGGGGCGATCAGGGCGAGGCCGACCGGGGCCAGGCCGTAGGAGACGAGGAAGTCCAGCGAGGAGACGCGGGCCAGCCGGTCCGGGGCGACCTCGCGCTGGGTGGCGGTGAACCAGGGCACGTTGAACAGCTCGATCCCGATCCCTGCGACGGCGTAGGCGGCGACGACCACGCCCGGGTGCACGGGCAGCATCAGGCTCAGCGGGGCGCATCCGTACGCCGCCAGTCCCGCGAAGGCGGCCCAGCCCTGTGAGCGCGGCCGCCAGCGGGCGATGACCAGGGCTCCGCCGAGCGCGCCCACTATGTACGCGGTCATGGCCGCCGCGAGCACCCATTCGCTGTCGTAGCGGTCCCGGCTGATCAGGGGCAGGGCGACGCTGGTGGCGGAGTAGCCGAGGGCGATGACCGCGACGAGGGCGGCCAGTCCGGCGAGGAACCAGGGGTGGCGCCGCGCCTCCCGTACGCCGTCCACGAACTCGGCGCGGAAGCTCGCACGCGGCGCGGGCCCGGCGGCCTCCGGGTCGACCGCGGTGACGGCGCCCCGGCCCTTGCCCGGGACCAGGGCGGCGACCAGCCAGAGCAGCCCGATGCCGAGCAGCAGGGTCCAGACGTCGAGGAAGGCCGCGAGCAGCGCGGTCAGGGCGGGTCCGGCGAGGGTGGATCCGCGTACGGCCATGGTCATGGCGGCGTTGGCCTGCTGACGGCGCCCGGGGTCGACGGTCTCGGCGGTGAGCGCCTGGAACGCCGGTCGGCAGGCGCCCTGTCCGGCGCCGGCGAGGGCGGCGGCGGCCGTCATGAGCAGGAGCGAGCGGCCCAGTCCGGCAGCGAGGAGGGGTGCGGCCACCGCCGCTGCCAGGGCCGACCAGAGGACGACCGCGCGGCGGGAGTGCCGGTCGGCCAGGACCCCGCCGACGGTGACGGCGGCGAGGAATCCGACCGTGCGCGCGGCGAGGACCAGACCGAGGCCGGCGGCGCTCAGGTCGCGGTGGAGGACGGCGAGCCCGAGCACGAAGGGCAGCGCCCAGGTCGCGAGTCCGGAGGCGGTGGTGCCGGCCCACAGGCGCAGGAACGGGACATCCAGGAGGACCGAACGCGGTTGTGGGTCAGAGGACTTGGCCGCCGGGGGCGCGGGTGTGGTTGCCACGGTGCGGGTGCTCCTTGGAGGTCGGGCGGGGGCTCCACGAACCACCCCCGGGGTTCTTAATGAAAATGAATACCATTACAGTACCCTTCGAACGCGGCGGTCTTGCCCGGTGCACGACACCGCCCACACCGCCCCCCTCCCGCCCTGCCCAGACCGGAGAACCCATGCGCCACCCCGCTCGCCTCGGCATCGCCCTGACCCTCGCCCTCACCACCGCGGCCTGCGCCGCACCCGCCACCAACGACTCCAAAGCCGGAGCCGGAGCCAAGCCCGCCACCCACACCGCCTCCGTGACGAGCTGCGGCCGCCAGGCCACCTTCGCCGCGCCGCCGAAGCGGGCCGTCGCCCTGGACCAGACCTCGACCGAGACCCTGCTGGAGCTGGGACTCCAGGACTCGATGGCGGGCACCGCCAACCTCAAGACGAAGATCCCCGCGGTCTACGAGGCCGCGTACGCCAAGGTCCCCGTCATCGCCCCGAAGATCGCCACCGGCGAGCAACTGCGCGCCGCCACCCCCGACTTCGTCATCGGCGGCTCCGCCGACCTGTTCACCAAGGACCGGGCGGGCACCCGCGAGGAGCTCGACGCCCTCAAGGTCCCGACCTTCGTCAGCGCCGTGGACTGCCCCGGGCAGAACCAGGCCGGCCGGACCCCCTTCGAGCTCCTCTTCTCCGACTACGAGAACCTCGGCAAGGTCTTCGGCGCCGAGGAACGGGCCGGCAAGCTCGCCGCCGACCAGCGCACCGCCGTCACCAAGGCCGGGGAGAACGCCTCCAAGGTCCCCGGGGGCGCCGACCAGCCGACCGTGGTCTACCTCTACTCCGTCTTCAACGGCATGCCGTACGTGGCGGGCAAGACCGGCCTGCCCAGCGAGATGAGCCGGATCGTCGGCGCTAAGAACGCCTTCGACGACGTCAACGAGGACTGGCCGGAGGTCTCCTGGGAGGAAGTCGCCAAGCGCGACCCCGACTTCATCGTGATCGGCGACCTGTCCGAGCGCGGCCGGCCCGGCGACAGCGCCGCCGAGAAGCGCACCACCATGACCCAGCACCCGGTCGTGTCCAAGCTCGCCGCGGTGCGCGACAACAAGATCCTCGAAGTGCCCGGCATCGAACTGGACCCCTCGGTGCGCTCCGTGCACGCCCTGGGACTGCTGGCGGCCGGCATGAAGGACCTCGGGTATGTCCGCTGACACGGTGGCCGCCGGTCCGGTGGCCACCGACCCGGTGGCTCCGAGGGGGCCGGGTCCGGGTCCGGGCCCGGCCCCGCGCCGGTCCGCGGTGGCCGGGGCGGGGCTCTTCCTCCTCGCCGCGGCCGTCCTGGCGGCCTCGGTCGCGGCAGCCGTGCGCATCGGCGCCGCCGACGTGGGCTGGACCGGCCTCGCCCGCGTCTTCGGCGCCCGACTCGGCCTGGACGTCGAGCCGTTGCCCCCGTTGCTCGACTCGCTCGTCTGGGACCTGCGGCTGCCGCGCGTGCTGATGGCCGCCCTCGTCGGCGCCTCGCTCGCCGTGTGCGGAGCGGTGCTCCAGGCGGTGACCCGTAACGCCCTCGCCGACCCCTACCTGCTCGGCGTCTCCTCGGGCGCCTCCGCCGGAGCGGTCACCGTGGTCGTCCTCGGGATCGGCGCGAGCACCCTCGGCGTCACCGGCGGAGCGCTCGCCGGAGCACTGCTCTCCTTCGGGCTGCTCCTGCTGCTCCTGCGGCGCACCGGACTGGACTCGGTGCGCATCGTCCTCACCGGCGTGGTCATCGGACAGCTCTTCACCGCGCTGACCTCGCTCGTACTGATGGCCTCGGCGGACGCGGACACCACCCGCGCCGTCACCCACTGGCTCCTCGGCTCGATGGCACCGGCCCGCTGGAACACGGTCGCGGTCTGCGCGGTCGTCACCCCGCTCGGACTCGCGGCAGCCTGGCTCTGCTCGAACGCCCTCGACGGGCTCGCCTTCGGCACCGACACCGCCGCGTCCCTCGGGATCGACGTACGGCACACGCGGATGCTGCTGCTCGTGGTCACCGCCGTGCTCACCGCGGTGGCGGTGGCCACCGTCGGCGCCATCGGCTTCGTCGGCCTGATCGTCCCCCACGGGGTGCGGTTCCTCGTCGGGCCGCTGCACCGGGTGCTGCTCCCGTACGCGGCCCTGGCGGGCGCGGTGTTCCTCGTCTGGACGGACGCGCTGGCACGGGTCGCCTTCGGGCCCCGCGAGGTGCCCGTCGGCGTGATCACCGCACTGCTCGGCGTACCGATCTTCCTCCTGGTCCTGCGCAAGCGGGGGGAGTTGTGAGTGCGGTGCACGGTGTGAGTGCTGTGCGGATCACCGCCGAAGCGGTGAGCTGGTCGGTGGCGGGCACGCCCGTCGTGCGCGAGGTCGGCGCGGACATCGCCCCCGGCGAGACCGTCGGGCTGCTCGGCCCCAACGGCTCGGGCAAGTCCTCGCTGCTGCGCTGCCTGGCCGGGCTGCGGACCCCCGACGCGGGCGCGGTCCGGTACGACGGGGAGTCCGTCCGCGGCTGGAGTGCGCGCAGGATCGCCCGGCGCGTCGCCTTCGTCGCCCAGGACGCGGGCGCGGACAGCGATCTGCCGGTCGCCGACATCGTCGGCCTGGGGCGGACCCCGTACCGCGACCGCTGGCGCGGGCCGGACGCCGCCGACCGGGCCGTGGTCGCCGCCGCGCTGGAACGCGTAGGACTCACCGCGCTCGCCGGCCGCCCGTGGAAGGCGCTGTCGGGCGGGGAGCGGCAACGCACCCACATCGCCCGCGCACTGGCCCAGCAGCCGTCCGGGCTGCTGCTCGACGAGCCCACCAACCACCTCGACGTCAAACACCAGCTGGAACTGATGGAGCTGCTGTCCGGCACCGGCCAGACGGTCCTGGTCGCCCTGCACGACCTGTCCCTCGCCGCCCGGTACTGCGACCGGCTGCTGCTCCTGCACCACGGCCGCCTGATCGCCTCCGGCCCGCCCGCCGCCGTCCTGACGGCGCAGCGGCTCGCCGAGGTCTTCGAGGTGGACGCCGAACTCACCACCGACGCCCTCGGACACCCGCAGGTCAGCTACCGCGGACCGCTCGGCGCCGCGGCCGCGACGCCGACACCTGCATCAGCACCCCAACCCGCTCTGTGAAAAGGAACCCCATGACCCCGACCCCGACCACCACCACCGCCCCCGCCCCCGCGACCTCGGTCGACGCGCTCATCGAGGCCGTACTGGCCGGCGAGCACGGCCCGCTGCCCTCCTCGCTCGTCGCGACCAGCGTGTTCTGGATCCACCACGGCACCCGCCTGGCCGGCGGCGACACCACCTACCTCAACCAGTACGTCCTGGTCCGCCTCGGCGGCTCCTTCGGCGGCTGCGCTTTCGAGGCCGGCGAGATCGACCCGTCGATCTGCCGCGACTCCTCCGGCACCCCCCTCGACGCCCTCCTGCGCGAGGCCCCGCGCCCCCTGCGCATCGCCGCCCTCGACGCCTACCTCTCCGGGACCCGCCCCCACCGCGCGGCGGCCGAGGCCGGCGACGCCGAACCCGTCACCCTCCCCGCCGGCACCCCCGAGCTCCGCGCCACGGCCCGGGACGCCGCCATCGCCGGACTGCTGGACATCGAGGAGGGCGCCGAGGTCGGCCTCATCGGCGTCGTCAACCCGCTCGTCGCGGCGATCCGCGCCCGCGGCGGCCGGCCGCTGCCGTGCGACCTCAACCTCAAGGCCACCCAGTGGGGCGACCCCGTCACCGCCGACATGCACGAGGTGCTGGAACGCGCGCAGGCCGTCGTCGCCACCGGCATGACCCTGAGCAACGGCACCTTCGACACCATCCTGGAGCGCTGCCGCTCCCGCGGCATCCCGCTGGTCGTCTACGCCCAGACCGGCAGCGCCGTCGCCCGCGCCTTCCTCGGCTCCGGGGTGACCGCCCTGTCCGCGGAGCCCTTCCCCTTCTCCCAGTTCAGCGCCGAGGAGACGGTCCTGTACCGCTACCGGACGGCGGGCGGCGCGTGATCCCCGGCGCTCCCGGCGCCACCGCCCTCCCGGCCCCGTCCGGCACCGGGCAGGCCCCCTGCCACCACGGCGAGATCCTCCAGGGCGTCTTCCTCGACGCCGCCGGGCGCCGGTGCGCCGGACTGGTCACCCTCCCCATGGCGGGCCCCGGCAGCAGCGCCGCGTTCGTCCGCCGCCCCGGCGCGGATCCCGAGGCGCTCACCGTCGCACCCGCCGACCGCACGAAGGCGGCGCGGGCCGCGGTCCTCGCGGTCGCGGAGTGCGCGCGGCGGACCGGGCAGCCGCCCTGCGGCGGGGAGTTGCGGCTCACCGGCGAGATACCGGTGGGCCTGGGCATGGGCAGCTCCAGCAGCGACGTGATCGCAGCCGTGCGCGCGGTCGCGGACTCGTACGGGCTGCGACTGGAGCCCTCGACGGTCGCAGGGCTGGCCGTACGCGCCGAACTCGCCTCCGATCCGCTGATGCTGGGCGGCCGCCCGGTGCTGTTCGCCCAGCGGGAGGGCCGGGTCCTGGAGGTCCTCGGCCCGGCCCTGCCGCCGCTGGTCGTGGTGGGCTGCGCCCTCGGCGGGGGCAAGCCCGTCGACACCCTGTCCCTGCCGACGCCCGATGCGGCCGACGCGGACGACGGCGACGTACGGGCCTGCGAGCGGCTGCGCGCGCTGCTGCGCCGGGCCGTGGCCACGGGTAGCGCGGAGCTGCTCGGCGCGGTCGCCACCGCCAGCGCACGGCGCGGCCAACAGGTCCTCGGTCACCCGGAGTTCGACGCCCTGACCGTCCTCGCCCGCCGGGCCGGGGCGGTCGGCGTGCAGATCGCGCACAGCGGTGCGGTGGCGGGCGTGCTCTTCGATCCGGCCGCACCCGGGCTGCGCCGCCGCGTCCGCGGCTGCCTGCGCGCCCTGGACGCCCACGGCATCCCCGCCACCCGCACCTTCACGACCTTCCCCGCAACCACGGCCCCCCACCACCTGCCCAAGGAGATCTCCCACCATGGACCAGCACATCGCGGAGTCGATCGGCCGGCCGGACCTGATACGCCTCGACGACCGGCTCGTCTGCCTGCGCTTTGAAACGATGAAGGTGGTCTCCGCCCTCGCGGCGGTGCGCCACCTGCTCGACACCGGCGTCGTGCGCCGCGGGGACACGCTGCTGGACAGCTCCAGCGGCATCTACGCGTACGCCCTGGCCCTGACCTGTCACCGGTACGGCCTGCACTGCCACATCGTCGGCTCGGCCACCGTCGACCACACGCTGCGGACCCAACTGGCCGTCCTCGGGGCGACGCTGGAGCAGATGGAGCCGTGCAGCGACCTGAAGCTCGACCAGAAGCGGCGCGTCGAGCGGATCCACGAGATCCTCGCCGCACACCCCGAGTACCACTGGATGCGCCAGTACCACGACGACGTCCACTACCTCGGCTACCGCGCGATCGCCGACCGGATCCGCGAGGCCACGGGCACGGACGCCCTCACCCTCGTCGGCGGGGTCGGATCGGGCGCCTCCACCGGCGCCCTCGCCCGCTACCTCCGCGAGGACGCCGAAGGTGCGGCCGACGTCGAACTCGTCGGCGTCCAGCCGTACGGCAGCGTCACCTTCGGCTCCGAACACGTCACCGACACCGAGATGATCATCGCGGGGATCGGCAGCTCCATCCCCTTCGGCAACGTCTCGCACGAGCTGTACGACACCCTGCACTGGGTCTCCTTCGAGGCCGCCCTCGCCGGCAGCATCGACCTGCTGCGCCGGCACGCGGTCTTCGCCGGGCTGTCCACCGGCGCCGGCTACCTCGCCGCCCGCCACGAACGCGAGCGCTCACCCCACCGCACGGTCCTCTTCATCGCCCCCGACACCGGCCACCGCTACGTCGACACCGTCTACGCGAGGCACCGCGAGGCCGCTCCGATCGCCGGCCTCGCCCCGCGCGAGGTGACCGACCGGAGCGACCTGGCCCTGCCGTGGTCGCGGATGCGCTGGAACCGCGCCGCTGCGTGAGCGCCGCGGCCCCCGCGCCTTCCGCAGGTGGTCAGAGGCCGTTGGTGAACAACAGCTCGTTGGGGGAGGACTTGCTGACGCTGCTCAGGACGTCCTTCGTGGACTCGTCGTTCAGGTACGCGGCGATGTCCTGCGGCGTCGCGTTCGGGTTCGCCTGCTTGTAGAGGACGGCCACGCCCGCGACGTGCGGCGCGGCCATGGACGTGCCGTTCTCGGCGATGCTGCCGCCGCCCAGCTTCGCGGAGACGATCTGCTCCCCGGGCGCGTACAGGCTCACGCACTGGCCCCAGTTGGAGAAGCTGGTCTCCTCGTCGTACCTGTTGGTGGCCGCGACCGTCACGACCTTCCCCGCCGACGCCGGAGAGACGTTGCAGGCGTCCTTCGCGGAGTTGCCCGCCGCGATGACCGGCAGGACCCCGGCGTCCGTGACTGCGTCCGCCGCCGCGTTCACCATCTCGGACTTGTCGCCGCCCAGGGAGCCGTTGAGGACGGCGGGCTGCTTGGCGTTCTTGGCCACCCAGTCCAGGCCCGCGATGATCCCGGAGTAGTCGCCCGTGCCCTCGCAGTTGAGGACGCGGACGCTGACCAGGGAGGCCTTGCGCGCCACCCCGTACGTCATGCCGGCGACCGTGCCGGCGACGTGCGTGCCGTGGCCGTTGCAGTCCTGGCCGTCGCGGCCGTCCCCGATCGCGTCGAAGCCGAAGGCGGCCCGGCCGCCGAACTCCTCGTGCTTGTAGTCGATGCCCGTGTCGAGGATGTACGCGGTCACCCCGGCGCCGTTGCCCTGGGTGGTGAAGGTGTTGTCGAGCGGCAGTTCCTTCTGGTCGATCCGGTCCAGGCCCCAGGAGGCGGACGGCCCGCGCAGGGCGGCGGCGGCCGTCGTCGGCACCATCGACGGGGCCGAGACCTTCGCGTCCGCCTCGACCGACTTCACGCCCAGGCTGACGCGGGCGATCTCCAGCTGGAGCTTGGTCATGGGGACGGCGAAGCCGTTCATGGCCCGGGTGTAGAGGAACTTCGGCTTGAGGCCCAGCCGCTCCGCCACCTTGGCCGGGTCGTAGCCCGGCTCCAGCGTCACGATGTACTGGCCGGGGATGGCGTTGGCCGAGACGGTCAGCGGCACCGGGGTCGGCTCGGGCGCGGCGGCGGACGCGGTGCCGGCTGCCACCGGGACGACGGCGAGCAGGGCGGCGGTGGCGGCTCGGGCGAGCGGGCGCAGGGACATCGAGGGAACTCCCGAAAGGTGGGGGGATGCGGAAGCCGCCTCCGTCCGACGGGAACACCGACACGACACCCGTCCCGGAGTGCGACCCTCCCCTCCATCGGCGGGCCGCCCGCGGCCCTTGACCGGACCGCACCCGCCGTCCGGCCGCGCCGCGGGCCTGCGCAGTGCGCCGCGGGCTGATTCTCGTACCGGCTGAAGAAAGGATTCGGTCCGCTGTTCCCGCGACCTGCGCGACCGCCCCACGCGCGTCCGGGGCGGGCCGGCAGGTTCACCCGTACGGAAGGCGCCGCGCGCACCCGGCGAGGGGGGCGCACGCGCGGCTCCCGCGGTTCACCACCGCCCGCGACCGCCGCGCCGCCGCGGGTCGTTGACCGGACCGGCCGTACGTGGTGGCCTCGCCGACATGCGTACCCGTACGAGCTGGACCCTGCCGACCACCCTCGCCGCCCTCGCCCTGGCCGCCTCGGCCACCCTCCCCGCGCACGCCGCCCCGCTCTCCCCCACCACCGGACCCGCGGCTCCCGCGTCCCGTACGGCCCCGGCCGAGTGGCCGACGTACATCGTCACCGTGCACCGCGGCCTGGACCCGGCAGCCGTCGCGGACGCCTACGGGATCACCCCGGTCCACGTCTACCGCCACGCCCTGAACGGCTTCAGCGCCCGCCTCTCCCCCGACCAGGTCGAGTCCCTGCGCTCGACGGCGGTCGTGACCTCGGTCGAACCGGACGGCCCGGTCGCGGTCTCGGGCCCGGCGGTGTAGCGCCTGCCGTCCCGCGGGTGAGATCCCCCTCCTGAGCCGGAGAATCCGCACCTATCGTCGATCGCGCACAGGACGGGGAACGGCACTCGATCACGGACGAGACGGAACGAGGAGGTCGCGGCCTTCTTCACCCAGCTCGGCAAGGCCTGCTTCCAGGCCGACCCGCTGTTCCTGGAGGCCAACGAGGAGTACGTGGTGGACGTCCACCGCGGCTGGACCACCGGCGGCGTCGGCAAGGTCGACACCCTGTGGGCGCTGGTCTGGCACTTCGACGCCGACGGCAAGGTCGACCGGGTCACCAACCTCTCGGGCGACCAGCACCAGATGGACTCCTACGTCTGGGCCAACTACGACCTGGCCCCGATCCCGGACCGCCTCGCCTGAGGTCAGCGCGGGAAGCTCCCCGTGTCGAGCGCCACCGCGAAGGGCTCGGGAAGCCGCAACGCGTCACCGAAGGCGACCCGGACGGCGTGCTTGTAGGCGCCGTTCTCCGGCTCGGTGAACAGGGTGGCCGTGGGGCCGTGTTCGTCGAAGCGGTCGATGAGGAGGTAGACCGGGACGGGGGCGTGGGCGTAGGCCCAGAGCTTCTTCTTCCGGTCGTCCTCGGCATTGCTCTTGGAGGTGATCTCCACGACGAGCAGCGCCTCGGCGGCGTCGACGGGGTCGGAGACCTCGGGTTCCACGTCATCGACCAAGGCGGACGGGACGACCACCAAGTCCGGCACATAGAGCTTGTCCAGGGCGGCGATGTGGATGCCGAGGGTCTGATAGACCTCCCACTCGGGCGGCAGAATCCCGTACAAGGCGCGCTGCACCTTGGCCGCGATTCCGTTGTGGTGGCGGTGGGGCGGCGGCACCAAGGTGATCTGTCCTCCGTCGATCTCGGCGCGCCAGCCCTCCGGCACGTCCAGGTCACGCCAGCTCTGCAGGAGGTAGTCCCACGTGGGGCCGTCGGCGTTCCGGTCGGGCTCGACCATGGCTGCGGTCATCGCGGGTCCCCTCTCTCCTGTGGCATATGCCAGTGAGCGTAGACAGACGGTTTCGCGGCACGCGGCCGCTTCGTTCAGCCTCCCACGATCGAGTGGCGGAGGCCCCCGCTACACCCGTTCCGGGGCCTGTGACGACGGGACCGTCGTGCGGATCGGGTCCCAGCACTGGACGCCCTTCAGGTCCGGCATGCGGTCGCGGGTGAAGACCGGCTCCAGCCCCGCCCGGCGCTGGGCGAGGTAGTCGTCGAGGAGGCGGAAGGCGATGGCCGACAGCGGGATGATCGCGGCGAGGTTGATCAGGGCCATGAGGCCCATGAACACGTCCGCCAGGTTCCAGACGACCGACACCGACCCCAGCGAGCCCAGGACGACCGCCGACAGGACCAGCACCCGGTACCCGGGCAGGACCCACCGCTTGCGGGTGATGAACTGGATGTTGGTCTCGCCGTAGTAGTAGTTCCCGATCATGCTGCTGAAGGCGAGCATGAAGACCACCACGGTCAGGAGGTGCCCGGCCCACCCGCCCAGCGTGTCGCTGAGCGCGGTCTGCGTCAGGTCCGCGCCCTGGCGGCCCGACAGCTCCGGGTTGGTGACGAGGACGATGAAGGCCGTCATCGTGCAGACGAGGAGGGTGTCGAAGAAGACGCCGAGGGACTGTACGAGGCCCTGCTTGACCGGGTGCGAGACCTCGGCGGCGGCGCCCGCGTTCGGGGCGGAGCCGAGGCCCGCCTCGTTGGAGAACATGCCGCGCCGGATGCCCTGCTGGATCGCCGCGCCGATGCCGCCGGCCGCCAGCTCGCGGAAGCCGAAGGCCCCGCCGACGATGTCCGCGATGACCCGGGGGAACTCGGTGATGTTGAGGAGGACCACCGCCCCGCCGAGCAGCAGGTAGACGATCGCCATGACCGGGACCAGGACCGTGGTGACGGACGAGATCCGCTTGACCCCGCCGAAGACGGCCAGGCCCAGCAGGGCGGCCAGCAGCACGCCGAGCGCGGGGCCGAACCAGTTCGACCCGTCGGCGTCGGCCAGCGACCCGGAAGCCACGGCGGTGATCGTGTTGGCCTGTACGGCGTTGAAGACGAAGCCGAAGGTGACGGTGATCGTCACCGCGAAGAGCACCCCGAGCCAGCGTTTACCGAGAGCGCGCTGCATGTAGTACGCGGGGCCGCCCCGGTAGGCACCACTGGCGTTGCGCACCTTGTAGAGCTGGGCGAGGGCCGATTCCACGAAGGCGGAGGCCGCGCCGATCAGCGCCATCATCCACATCCAGAAGACGGCGCCCGCGCCGCCCAGGGTGATGGCGGCGGCGACACCGGCGATGTTGCCGGTACCGACGCGCGCGGCGGCCGAGATCGTGAAGGCGCCGAAGGACGAGACCTGCTTGCGGCCGTCGGCGCGCGGCGGGGTCTTCTCCTTCACCACCCGGAACATCTCGGGAAGCAGGCGCAGCTGCACACCCCGGGAGCGGACCGTGAAGTACAGGCCCGCACCGACCACCAGCGGAATCAGCAGGTAGGTCCAGAGGTGATCGTTGACGTTGACGATCACCGAATCCAGAGTGTCCATGATGCGAAGTCTCCCCGGGGCGGAAGGCCCACGGACAGGGACCTACGTCCGTCAGCGGAGGGACGGAAGACCCACACCGCCCGCCCTTCGCCCCCTCCTCCCCCCTCGGAGCAACCGGCTCATCCCCACAAGCCGTGCCGGCCCGCCCAGTCCCGTACCGCCGCCGCGATCAGCAGCGGGTGGTCCTCCGGGGTGTGGTGCCCGGCGGACACCTCGTCGTGCCGCGCGAGCTCCAGACCCGCGATGTTCGCCACGCACCAGTCGACGGCCTCCGGCCCCGTCATCGCCCCCGGCCCCGGGGCGAAGGCCATCAGCAGCTTGGGCGTCCCCGGGCTCCCCGCGAGCCACTCCCCGTACGCCGCCACGCGGGCCACCACGTCGGCGGGTTCCCCGCCCAGCGGCATCGACCGGGCCCACCGGAGCAGCGGGATCCGGCTCTCCCGCGTGGGGTAGGGGGCCCGGTACGCGTCCAGGTCGCGCGGGTCCATCGGCCGGACGACGCTGCCGGGCAGTGCCTCGACGAACCCGTTCGCGTCCAGGAGCATGGCCTCCCCCACACCCGGCGTCTTGATCGCCTGGAACAGCTCGCGGCCACCTTCCGGGAACTCCTCCCAGCTCATCGGCTTGAGGATGGTTTCGGTGAACGCGATCCCGCGCACCCGCCCCGGATGCCGGGCGGCCCGGTCGAAGGCGAGCGCGCCTCCCCAGTCGTGCCCGACGAGCACGGCCTCGTCGAGGCCGAGCGCGTCGAACCAGGCGTCGAGGTAGCGGGCGTGGTCGCCGAAGGTGTAGTCGAGGGCGGGCTTCCCCGAATCCCCCATCCCGATCAGATCCGGCGCGAGCAGCCGGGCCGTACCACCACCGAGGGCGGGGAGGACCTCCCTCCAGAGGTGGGAGGAGGTGGGGTTCCCGTGCAGGAACACCACGGGCACACCGTTCCGCGGACCGGCCTCCCGGTAGTGGATCGTCGAGTCGAGTACGGGCTGTACGGGCATGGCTGCTGCTCCTCGGTGAGTCGGGGCGACGGGTTCAGCGGAAGGCCGCCGCCGTGCGGTCCGCCCAGGCGGCGAAGGGGCGCGGGGCCCGCGCCCGGGCCTCCTCGGGGTCCGTACCAGCTCGCTGCCGACGTTCCCGGCCGCACCCACAATGGAGCAAGTTAGCGAGCTAACTAACTCCGCTCACGACCATAGCCCGCCGGACGGCGCCCGTCTACACTCAGTCAGGTGACTTACTCAGATGCCGTCGAAGAGGCCCCGGAACCCCAGCCGGCCCGCCCACGGGCCAAACGCGGCGGCAAACGCGAACGCCTCGCCGCGGCCGCGGCCCAAGTCCTGCATGAACAGGGCGTGGAGAAGACGACGATCGCCGACATCGCGCGCGCGGCAGACGTCCCGCTCGGCAACGTCTACTACTACTTCAAGACCAAGGACCAGCTGGTCGAAGCGGCCATCGACTCCCACGCGCAGACCCTCGCGGGCATGATCAGCGCCCTCGACCAACTCCCCACCCCGCAGGCCCGCCTGAAGGCCCTCCTCGCCGGCTGGGTCGACCAGCGCGAACTCACCGCCCGCTACGGCTGCCCCACCGGCTCGCTCGCCTCCGAGCTCGACAAGCGCGACGACGGCCTCGACCAGACCCTCGCCGGCGTCATGCGGGTGCTGCTGGACTGGGCCGAGCGGCAGTTCCTCGCGCTGGGCCGTACGGCGGATGCGCGGGAGCTCGCGGTCGCGCTGATCGCCTCCTACCAGGGCATCTCCCTGCTCACGAACACCTTCCGCGACCCGGAACTGATGGCCGCGGAAGGCCGTCGCCTGGAACGCTGGATCGACTCCCTGACCTAACCGCACCGCCGCGGCGCGCCCCCGGCTCCCGCTGCGCGGGGCCAATTCCCCTACCCGCCCTTCCACCGTTCCCAGGGCCAGCCCTGCCCCGGTCCTCAAACGCCGGACGGGCTGAAAGCGGGGCCCCGGGCTGCGCCCGAACCCCCTGGGGCTCCGCCCCAGACCCCGCGCCTCAAACGCCGGCGAGGCTGAAATCGGCAGCCCCAAAGCGGGATCCCGAGCTCTGCCCGAACCCCCGGGGCTCCGCCCCGGACCCCGGTCCTCAAACGCCGGACGGCTGAATAGACCCCGGCAGCCTCGAACGCCGGTGAGGAGATTGCCCCCGGTGGGGCTGGGGGCGGCGGCGCGGGTCGGGGACGGGGACGGGGACGGGGTGGGGTGTCGGCCGGGACGTAAAGCGTGATTTGTGGCGCGAGAGCAGGCTTCACCCTGTCGCAGCTCGGCACAGGGCGCCTAAATCATGCAGTCCAGGCCGACACCCCACCCCGGCCCCCGCACCGACCCACCCCCGCAGCACCCAGACCCCACCACACCCCAGCCCCGCCGGCGATTGAGGCGAACCCCTCAGCCCCGGCGCGCCGCTGCGACGAAGGCTCGGATGAGGTCCGGGGACTTGACCCCGCGCTCGCTCTCCACACCGCTGGACACGTCCACACCCCACGCGCCGGTGACCCTGAGGGCCTCGCCCACATTGCCCGGCGTCAGCCCACCCGCCAGGAGCCAACGCCCCGAAGGCGCGGCGAACTCCGCCGAGCCCCAGTTCCACGGCTTGCCGGAGCCGGGATCCGGCGCATCGAGGAGCAGCAGGTCCTCCCCGTACTCCCCGCAGCGCGACACATGCTGCGCCGTCGCCCGCAGCAGCGTCCGCCCCTCGGCGCGCAGCGCCGCGAAGTCCTCCGGGCCCTCCTCGCCGTGCAGCTGCACGCCCCGTACACCGCTCTCCTCCGCGAACCGCCGCACCTCGGCGACGGACTGCCCCCGGAACACCCCCACGGTGAGCACCCCGTCCGGCACCCCCGCGGCCAGCTCCCGCGCAGTCTCCGCATCGACCGTACGCGGACTCCCGGGCGCGAAGACGAAGCCCACCGCATCGGCCCCGGCCGCCACGGCCACCTCGACGTCGTGCGCGGTCCGGAGCCCGCAGATCTTGATGAACACGTCGCTCACGTCACTCATGCCGGCAGTCAATCAGCTCGGGCGCGATCGCCGGAGGACAGTCCCGCATCGCGGGCGAGTGCAGGCTCAACCATCCGGGCACTCCCCGGCGTGTACGTACCGGAAGCAGCGACGGGAACAAGGGGGGATGGCAATGGGGACGGGGACGAGGACGGATGACACCGAGAGGCCGCCACGGGACGGTTGGTGGCGGCCCCCAGCACGGGCCGCCGCCGCGGCGGTGGCACCCGCCCTCGCCGCCGGGCTGGCACTCGCCGCCGGCTGGGCCGGAGCGACCGGATGGCTGGGCCACGGATGGCTGAGGGACGCGTGGGTCGCCCTCTTCGGGCTCTTCGTCCCCCTGTCCGGCCTCGCCCTGCACACCTACGCCCGGGCCGAGCGCCGCGGCTCGGCCCTCGCCGTCCTGGCCGGGGTGCCCGCGGTCGTCGGCGTGTTCATCGCCCTGATGGGCGTGGACGACCTGGTGCTGCGGGAGCGGGGAGTCGAGGTCACGTGCGCGGTCAGGGAGGTGGCCTCCCGGGTCGAGACGGACTCCGCCTTCGCCCCCGAGGGCCAGCGCGTCACCCGTACCACCGTGTACGACCACCGGCTCGACTGCCCGCCGGGCGGTCCCGCCCTGCTGACCAGGGAGCGGGAGATCGCGAAGGCCGGGGAGGAGCTGCGGCTGGTCTACGACCCGCGGGGCCGGGTGCAGCCGGAGAGGGCCACGGACCTCCACGCCTGGGGGCTGCGCTCCGCGATCCTCCTCGCGGTCGGGTTCGCAGCCCTGCTGGGAGCACTCGGCGCCCTCACCAAGGACCGCTGACCCCAAGGACCGCTGACCCCAACCACCACCCACCCCAGGGCCCACCGGAAACGCCCGAGGGCGGCACCCCCTCCGTCAGGAAGGGATGCCGCCCTCGGTACGTGAAGAACAGCCGATCTACCTACGGGCCGGAGCCCGGGGGTGGATCAGAAGTCCATGTCGCCGCCCGGCATGCCGCCACCGGCAGCCGCGCCGGCCTTCTCGGGCTTGTCGGCGATGACGGCCTCGGTGGTGAGGAAGAGGGCCGCGATCGACGCCGCGTTCTGCAGGGCAGAGCGGGTGACCTTCGCCGGGTCGATGATGCCCGACGCGATCATGTCGACGTACTCGCCGGTCGCGGCGTTCAGGCCCCAACCGATCTGCAGGTTGCGGACCTTCTCCACGACGACGCCACCCTCGAGACCACCGTTGACGGCGATCTGCTTGAGCGGGGCCTCCAGCGCGAGCTTGACGGCGTTGGCGCCGGTCGCCTCGTCGCCGGTGAGCTCCAGCTTGTCGAAGACCGAGGAGGCCTGCAGCAGGGCCACGCCGCCACCGGCGACGATGCCCTCTTCGACGGCCGCCTTCGCGTTGCGAACGGCGTCCTCGATGCGGTGCTTGCGCTCCTTGAGCTCGACCTCGGTCGCGGCTCCGGCCTTGATGACCGCAACACCGCCGGCGAGCTTCGCCAGGCGCTCCTGCAGCTTCTCGCGGTCGTAGTCCGAGTCGGAGTTCTCGATCTCGGCGCGGATCTGGTTGACGCGACCCTGGACCTGGTCGCTGTCACCGGCACCGTCGACGATGGTGGTCTCGTCCTTGGTGATGACGACCTTGCGGGCGCGGCCGAGCAGGTCGAGACCGGCGTTCTCGAGCTTGAGGCCGACCTCCTCGGAGATGACCGTGCCGCCCGTGAGGATGGCGATGTCGCCGAGCATGGCCTTGCGACGGTCACCGAAGCCCGGGGCCTTGACGGCGACGGACTTGAAGGTGCCGCGGATCTTGTTGACGACGAGGGTGGAGAGCGCCTCGCCCTCGACGTCCTCGGCGATGATCAGCAGCGGCTTGCCGGACTGCATGACCTTCTCCAGGAGCGGCAGCAGGTCCTTGACCGAGCCGATCTTGGAGTTGACGATCAGGATGTACGGGTCGTCGAGGGACGACTCCATGCGCTCCATGTCGGTGGCGAAGTACGCCGAGATGTAGCCCTTGTCGAAGCGCATGCCCTCGGTGAGCTCGAGCTCCAGGCCGAAGGTCTGCGACTCCTCGACCGTGATGACGCCTTCCTTGCCGACCTTGTCCATGGCCTCGGCGATGAGCTCGCCGATCTGGGTGTCGGCGGCGGAGATGGAGGCCGTCGAAGCGATCTGCTCCTTGGTCTCGACGTCCTTGGCCTGCGCCAGCAGGGCGGCGGAGACGGCCTCGACGGCCTTCTCGATACCGCGCTTGAGGGCCATCGGGTTCGCACCGGCGGCCACGTTGCGCAGGCCCTCGCGGACGAGCGCCTGGGCGAGGACGGTGGCGGTGGTCGTACCGTCGCCGGCGACGTCGTCCGTCTTCTTGGCGACTTCCTTGACCAGCTCGGCGCCGATCTTCTCGTACGGGTCCTCGAGCTCGATCTCCTTGGCGATGGAGACACCATCGTTGGTGATCGTGGGGGCGCCCCACTTCTTCTCAAGGACGACGTTGCGACCCTTGGGGCCAAGGGTGACCTTGACGGCGTCGGCGAGCTGGTTCATCCCACGCTCGAGGCCGCGGCGGGCCTCCTCGTCGAACGCAATGATCTTGGCCATCTGAAGTGGTCCTCCCGGACAGCGGTGGATTGCTCCCGGACCGCGCCCGCGCCCGCGACGGACGGCCTGCGTGCCCGGCGGTTTCTTCCCACCGGACCCTGCGGGCCTCACCGACCCGGTCCTCGTTTAGTAGCACTCTCACCCGGAGAGTGCTAACGCCAATGATTAGCACTCGACCCCCCCGAGTGCAAGCGGCTTCGGGTAACCCGGGATGAACACCCAGACGCCGCAAGGCCGCCGGAGCCGCCACGCACGAGGGGCCCGCATCCCGTGTCCAGGATGTGGGCCCCTCGTACATATGCCGTTGTGCCGTCGTGCGCGGCCGCTGTGCGCGGCCCCGTACGTGTCGGTGGTCGATCGCGGTCGGACTAGCCGGCGGCGAGCTTGACCATGTCCGCCTGCGGACCCTTCTGGCCCTGCGAGATCTCGAACTCGACCCGCTGACCCTCTTCAAGGGTGCGGTACCCGTCCATCTGGATGGCGCTGTAGTGGACGAACACATCCGCACCACCGTCGACCGCGATGAAGCCGTAGCCCTTCTCCGCGTTGAACCACTTGACGGTGCCCTGAGCCATGCCTAACTCCCCTATTACTGGCCCTTGCGCAGGACCGCACTTCGCGGTCCCGGGTCAGAACTTGCGCCGGAACGCCTCGACCGGGGCTGAATGTATCCGCACCGCTGCTGTCTGCAACAGGTCATTCCGACGAGAATTCTGGACATGCCAAAAGATTGAAATAGGGTGAAAACCAGGAATATTCCAGGGCAACTCGGGCCGGACAAACGCCGCCAACGACCCATAGCGCACTTGCATGTTGACTCAATGTCAACCCTCACACGACCCGCTCATATGCGGCGGGCAAGAACAGCGGAGGGGACTTCCCCAACTCTACCGCGCCCAACCAAGCAGAATTGCCCCCTCCGTTTAGTAACGGAGGGGGCAATTCAGTTTCTACGAGGTCTCACGAAGGCCTACGAAGTCCCCCGAAGGCTCACGAGGGCCGACGAAGTGCCGCGAAGGCTCAGCAGCCGCCCGCGACGGCGGGGATGATCGAAACGCCGGCGCCGTCCGGAGTGGACGTCTGCAGCCCGCCCTCGAAGCGCACGTCGTCGTCGTTCACGTAGACGTTGACGAAGCGGCGCAGCTTGCCCTGGTCGTCCAGGACGCGCGCGGCGATGCCGGGGTGGCTGGCCTCCAGGGACTGGATGACCTCTTCGAGGGTCGCGCCCTCGGCGGAGACCTCGGCCTGGCCGCCGGTGTAGGTGCGCAGGATGGTGGGGATGCGGACGTTGACGCTCATGGCGCTACTGCCTTTCCGGTGTGCAGGGAGGGAAATCAGGCCAGGTTGGCGGCGCGGAACGCGTCCAGGCTGGGGCGGATGGTGGCGGTCTGGCCACCACCTTCGGCCACCGCCTCCAGGGTCTTGAGGCCGTCACCGGTGTTCAGGATCACGGTGGTCAGCGTGGGGTCGAGGTGCCCGTCCTCGATGAGCTTCTTCGTCACGCCGACGGTCACGCCGCCCGCGGTCTCGGCGAAGATGCCCTCGGTCTGGGCGAGGATCTTGATGGCCTCGACGACCTGCTCGTCGTTGACGTCCTCGACGAAGCCGCCGGTGCGGCGCGCGATGTCCAGGACGTACGGGCCGTCCGCCGGGTTGCCGATGGCCAGCGACTTGGCGATGGTGTTCGGCTTCTGCGGGCGGACCACCTCGTGACCGGCCTTGAAGGCGGTCGAGACGGGCGAGCAGCCCTCGGCCTGGGCGCCGAAGATCTTGTACGGCTTGTCCTCGACGAGGCCGAGCTTGATCAGCTCCTGCAGACCCTTGTCGATCTTCGTGAGCTGCGAGCCGGACGCGATCGGGATGACGATCTGGTCGGGCAGCTGCCAGCCGAGCTGCTCGCAGATCTCGTACGCCAGGGTCTTGGAGCCCTCGCCGTAGTACGGGCGCAGGTTGACGTTGACGAAGCCCCAGCCCTCGCCCAGCGGGTCGCCGATGAGCTCGGAGCAGAAGCGGTTGACGTCGTCGTAGTTGCCCTCGATGCCGACCAGGTCGCCACCGTAGACACCGGCCATGACGACCTTGCCCTGCTCCAGGTCGTGCGGGATGAACACGCAGGAGCGGAAGCCGGCGCGGGCGGCCGCGGCGCCGACGGCGCCGGCCAGGTTGCCGGTGGAGGAGCAGGAGAGGGTGGTGAAGCCGAAGGCGCGGGCGGCCTCGACGGCGATGGCCACGACGCGGTCCTTGAAGGAGTGCGTCGGGTTGCCGGAGTCGTCCTTGACGTACAGCTTGCCGGTGACGCCGAACTCCTTGGCCAGGTTGGCCGCGTCCACGAGCTTGGTGAAGCCGGGGTTCAGGCTCGGCTTGGAGGCCACGTCCGCCGGGACGGGCAGCAGCGGCGCGTAGCGCCAGATGTTGTTCGGGCCGGCCTCGATGGCGGCGCGCAGGGCTTCCGGGTCGCCCAGGGGCAGCTCGTAGGCGACTTCGAGCGGTCCGAAGCACTCGGCGCAGGCGAAGATCGGGCCGAGCTCGAAGCGGGTACCGCACTCACGACAGGAAAGGCCGGTGGCGGGACCGAGATCGACAGAGGTGCCGACGGTGCCAGATTCAACGGCAGTAGTGCTTTCAACGGTTTCGGCAGAGGTTGCGACAGACTGTGCAGCCATGATGGCGAGGCCCTTTCTCCTCATCTTCCCCATGGCGCACTTCGCCATGAGACGGAATTGGCACCTTCCCTAGCCGGGGACCTCGCTGGCGGCGCTGGAATGCGCGATCGCGAGAACCGACTGGAGGGTTGCCGGGGCTTCAACGGGCCGTGTCCCTCTGCCCCTCTGGATGAGCGGTATGGCACCGGCACACGCGCTCTGTGGCGCGCCGGTGCGTTTGTACGCGGGCCCCCCGGCATGCGGTGGACCATCGCGTTGTTCAAGACTGTAACCGAAGGCCCGGGTGGTTGAGACAGCCGTCCGAACCGCGAGATGGATCACATTTCGGTCCAAACCAGTGAACGACCAGTGAAGAACCAGGGAGTGCTGAAGGTGCTGGAAGAGGTGGAGCGCTGGTTGGCAGACCGCTCCTGGTCCGCCGCCGACCGACCGCTCGGCCAGCTGCTTTCCGCCAAGCGGGCAGCGGGGACCACGGTGAGCGTGGTGTTGCCGGCGCTGAACGAGGAGGCGACGGTCGGCCAGATCGTCGAGGTGATCCGGCGCGATCTGATCGAGGGCCTGCCGGTGCCCCTGGTCGACGAACTCGTCGTGATCGACTCGGGCTCCACGGACCGCACCGCGGAGGTCGCGGCCAAGGCCGGGGCCCGGGTGGTGCACCGCGACGAGGTCCTGCCGCGGATACCGGCGGTGCCCGGAAAGGGCGAGGTGCTGTGGCGCTCCCTGCTGGCCACCACCGGTGACATCGTCTGCTTCGTGGACGCGGACCTGCGCGATTTCTCGGCCACCTTCGTCTCGGGGATCGTCGGCCCGCTGCTGACCGATCCGGGCGTGCGGTTCGTCAAGGCGATGTACGACCGGCCCCTGGGCGACGAGTTCGGCGCCAGGGCCCACGGCCAGGGCGGCCGGGTCACCGAGCTGGTGGCCCGGCCCCTGCTCAACCTCCACTGGCCGCAGCTGGCCGGCTTCGTCCAGCCGCTCGGCGGCGAGTACGCCGTGCGGCGCGAGCTGCTGGAGCGGCTGCCGTTCCCCGTCGGCTACGGGGTCGAGCTGGGCCTGCTGGTGGACGCCCTGCACACGGCCGGGCTGGACGCGCTGGCCCAGGTGGACGTGGGCGTACGGCTGCACCGGCACCAGGACGGCCAGGCCCTGGGCCGGATGGCCGCCGCGATCTACCGCACGGCACAGGTGCGGCTCTCGCGCGGGCACCTCGTACGCCCCGAGCTGACGCAGTTCGAGCGCGGCCCGGAGGGGTTCGTACCGCACACCTACGCCGTGGACACCGAGGAGCGGCCGCCGATGCGGGACATCGAGGAGTACGCGCACCGTCGCGTGGCGTAACGCCCGATTCATTCCCTATCGGGCTAATTTCCCCTCCATGGGGTTTATACGTTTCAGACATGTATGGGGATCCGCCCTCGCGGTGGCCGGGGGCGCGGCGCTGCTGTTCGGCTCCCTGAGCGCGCCGGCCGTCGCGGAGGTGGTCTCCCCCTTCGAGAAGCGGTACGACGAGGCGCTCTACGGGGACTTCGTCACGATCGGCAACACGGTGATGGGGTGCCCCCAGGCACCGCCCGCCGAGGCCGCCGAGTGCGCCGAGGTCCAGCGGGGCGGGGGCACGAAGAACAACAACGACTTCGTCGCCCGCCCGGTGGACGCCGCCGCACTCGCGGCGCCCGCGGGCACCTCCAGCAGCGCCCGGCTCACCGTGCCCCCGGGCGCGGAGGTGGCGTACGCGCGGCTCTTCTGGGGCGGCAACAACGGCACCTACAAGCTCGGCTCGAACGTCATCAAGCGCTGCGACGTCTCCGGCGAGGACGTGGTCCCCGGCCCCGGGGAGCCGCTGGCCACCCGCCCGGTCGTCAAGGTCGGCACGGGCGCCGCCCGCCCGGTGACCCTCTCCGACATGGTCGAGGACCCGGCGCAGACGGGCGGCCCGCACTACTACACGGGCGAGTCCGACGTCACCGCCGCCTTCGCCGACGTGGCCACCGGCTCCCCGGTGACCGTCGCCGTCGGCAACATCTGGGCCCCGCAGGGGCGCGGCTGCGTCGCCGGCTGGTCCCTGACGGTCGTGTACAAGTACCCCGGCCCGAACGAGCACGCGCCGGAGCGGCGCAACGTCTACGTCTACGGCGGCCACGTGCTCCAGCGCTCGGCCGACCCCGACACCACGGTCAAGGTCAAGGGCTTCTACCGCACCGGCGACGGCCCGGTCCGGGCCAGCGCGACGGCGTACGAAGGCGACTGGAACACCAAGGGCGACCAGTTCCGGGTCAACGGCGCGAACATCACCAACCCCGTGAACGGTGCGACCGACAACTTCTTCACCAGCTCGGCCGACGGCTCCCTGGAACCGCACCACGTCAACAACCTCAGCATCGACGCGAAGTCCTTCGACGTTCCGGCGACGGCGCTGCCGGCCGGAGCCACCTCCGCCGACCTGACGTTCCGCACGCGCGGGGACACGTACGTCATCTCGCAGTTCGCGCTGGCCGTGCCGGTGCCGGACCTGGAGGTGAAGAAGACGGCCTCGCCCGCGAAGTCGGTCGCGCCCGGTGACACGGTGACGTACACGATCACCGCGAAGAACATCAGCAGCCTGGACTACCCGAACGCGAAGCTGACGGACGACCTGACGGAGCTGCTGGACGACGCGGCCTTCGACGGGGTGGTCACGGCGGACGTCGGCACGGCCTCGTACACGGCGCCGAAGCTGTCCTGGACGGGCGACGTCCCGCAGGGGAAGACGGCGACGATCACCTACAAGGTGAAGGTCAACGACCCCCTGACCGGCGACGGCAAGCTGACGAACCACGTGGTCGCGGAGAGCGGCCGCACGAACTGCGAGCACGGCTCGAAGGACCCGGCATGCACACCGGCCCCGCCGGTGATCACACCCCCGGACCCGTCCCCTTCGCCGTCGACCTCGGCGTCGGTCCCCCCGTCTCCTTCGCCGTCGCCGAGCACCTCGGCCTCCCCGTCCCCGTCGCCGTCGACCTCCGCCTCGGCGACACCTCCCTTCTCCCCCTCCCCCATGCCGTCCACCACCACGCAGCCGCGGCCGCTGCCGGTGGACCCGGGGGACGACGCGCCGGGCTCCCCTGGCTCCCCGGGCTCGCCGGGCTCCCCGGGCGGGAACCTGGCCACCACCGGCTCTGACGGTCGGCAGCTGTGGCTGATGGGCACGGCGGCCGCCACGCTCACGGCACTCGGCGGTGTGGTCTTCCTCTCGGTCCGGCGGACGCGCAGGCGCTGACGTTTGACCGGAGGCGAGGCGGGCTAGGTTCGCCGCATGGCTTCCCAGGTGCTCGTCGCCGCGAATCGCGGCCCCCTCTCGTACGCCCTCGCCGCGGACGGCACGCTCAGTGCCCGTCGCGGCGGGGGCGGCCTCGTCTCCGGCCTCTCCACCGCCCTCGCCGAGCAGCCCGGGGCGCTGTGGATCTGCGCGGCACTGTCGGACGCGGACCGGGAGGCGGTACGGCGGGGGGTGTCCGAGCCGGGCGTACGGATGCTGCCGATCGACCCGGAGGTCTACGACGGCGCGTACAACGGCATCGCGAACTCCGTGCTGTGGTTCCTCCACCACCACCTGTACGAGATCCCGCGCGAGCCGGTCTTCGACGCGGAGTTCCGGCGGCGCTGGGGCTCGTACGTCGCGTACAACGAGGCCTTCGCGGCGGCGTGCGCCGAGGAGGCGGCCGAGGGTGCGGCGGTCCTGATCCAGGACTACCACCTGGCCCTCGCCCCCGGGATGCTCCGCGAGCTGCGCCCCGACCTGCGCATCGGCCACTTCACGCACACGCCGTGGGCCTCGCGGGACTTCCTGAACATGCTTCCGGACGACATCCGGAGCCAATTGCTCCGGGGGATGCTCGGGGCGGACCGGCTGGGGTTCCACACCCAGGAGTGGGCGGACAACTTCATCAGCGGCGCCACGCAGGGCCCGGTTCCGGCCGGTCCCGAGCGCGGGGTGCGGCACCAGGACCGGTTCACGCACGTCACCCCGTACCCCCTCGGCGTGGACGCGGACGAGCTGCGCGCGCTCGCGCACCGGCCGGAGGTGGACGACAAGCTGGCGGCGCTGCGGGCGGAGGTCGGCGACCTGAAGACGATCGTCCGCGTCGACCGCACGGAACTGTCGAAGAACATCCTGCGGGGCCTGCTGGCGTACCGGGAGCTGCTGGTCTCCCACCCCGAATGGCGGGAGCGGGTGGTCCACCTGGCCTCCGCGTACCCCTCCCGGCAGGACCTGACCGTCTACCGGGAGTACACGGAGTCGGTGCGGGAGCTGGCGGCGGCGATCAACACGGAGTTCGGCACGGCCGACTGGCAGCCGGTGCTCGTCTCCGTCGAGGACGACTTCGCGCGATCGCTGGCAGCGTACCGGCTGGCGGACGTGGCGCTGGTCAATCCCGTGCGGGACGGGATGAACCTCGTCGCGAAGGAGATCCCGGTGGTCTCGGAGGCGGGGTGCGTGCTGGTGCTGTCCACCGGGGCGGGGGCGTACGAGGAGCTCCGCGCGGACGCGCTGACGGTGAACCCGTACGACGTGACGGCCACGGCGGAGGCGTTGCACGCGGCGCTCTCCATGCCGGCGGCGGAGCGCGCAGACCGCACGAAGCGGCTCGCGGTGGCCGCCACGGCCCTCCCCCCGACCCAGTGGCTCACGTCCCAACTGGACGCCCTCCGCCCCTGACCCTCCCGGCCCCGGGCCCCCCTCACCGCTGCGCGAGGCAAGTCCCCGCAGCCCCCCTCACCGCTGCGCGGGGCAAAGTCCCCTACCCGCCCTTCCACCGTTCCCCGGGCTGCGCCCGGACCCCCTGGGGCTCCGCCCCAGACCTCGCGCCTCAAACGCCGGCGAGGCTGGATGTACCCAGCCCCTCCGGCGTTTGAGGAGCGGGGGTCCGGGGGCTGGCCCCCGGGAACGGCGCCGCACCCGGCAACGGGTCCGGGCAGAGCCCGGGGAACGGTGGAAGGGTGGGTAGGGGACCTTGCCCCGCAGGGCCGACCCAGCCGCACCCGCCCACCGGACCCCGCGCCGGGACGGCAGGGGCGCCAGCCCCGACCCGCCACCGCCGGACGGAGTCCGGCGCAGCGGCGCGAAGCCGGTAAGGCCCGCCAGGGCCGCACCGCGCGAGCGGCGCGTTAGGAAGAGGTCAGCGCCGCGGCCAGTGCGGACAGGAAGGCGACGACCTGCGACGGGCCGGACAGGGTCAGGTCCGCGCGGGCGGCGAGTTCCGGGACTTCCGCCGAGCCGCTGCACAGCAGCAGCCCCGGCATGCCCCCGGCCCGCAGCTTCTCCACCGCCGAGTACGCCGCGAGGTCCCCCAGGTCGTCCCCGGCGTAGAGCACGGCCTCCGCGCCCACCTCCGCGAGGTACTCCGTGAGGGCGACGCCCTTGTCCATCCCGGGCGGCCGCAGCTCCAGTACGGCCCGCCCCGGTTCGACCATCAGGCCGTGCCGGGCCGCAAGCCCCGCCAGGGGCTCCCGCAGGGCCGCGAAGGCCGCTTCGGGGTCGGCCGCACGCCGGGTGTGGACGGCCAGCGCCTGGCCCTTCTCCTCGATCCACGTCCCGCGCCACGCGCCGATCGCGTCGAGGAACCCGGGCAGCTCGGCCCGGACCGCCGCCACCCCCGGATGCTCGGCCGGAGCGTGCACGATGCCGCTCACGGCGTCCCAGCGCTCGGCTCCGTAATGCCCGAGCACGACCAGGTGCTCCAGTCCGGGGACCCCGGCGAAGCCCCCGTAGCGGACGGCGACCCCGGCCGGCCGGCCGGTGACGACCGCGATGGAGCCGACCTCGGGGGCGAGGGCGGCGAGCGCGGGGACGGCTCCGGGGTGGGCCCGTGCCTGGTCGGGGTCGGGGACGATGTCGGCGAGGGTGCCGTCGAAGTCGAGGGCGACGACGGAGCGGCGCGGTGTGCGGAGGAGGGCTTCGAGTCCCTCGCGTCCGGCGGTGGTGACGGGCATCGGCAGATCGTGCGGATGGCTCCCCATACGCACGACCCTAACGGCCCAACCGGGCCACGGCTACGGCGCGGGGCAGCACACCCCGGCCGCCGCTACCGCCTGGCCCGCTGCGCCTCCCGGATGCGCCGCAGGCGGTTCACGGTGCCCGGTGCGTGCTCCAGCGCCCTGGGATCGTCCATCAGCGCGTTGAGCAGCTGGTAGTACCGGACCGGGGGCATCCCCAGTCCTTCCCTTATGGCCCGTTCCTTGGCGCCCGGCCCGGGCCAGGTGCGGCCTTCGTAGGCCAGTACGGCCGCTTCGTCGGCGCTCAGCCCGGCCGGCGGCCTCTCGTCCGCGTCCGTCATACGGCCAGATTAACTCCGCCCTCCGACAGCCCCCGGTCGGCGCCGACCGGGGGCCGACCGGGCGCCGATCAGCGGGGCTCCGCCTTGCGCGCCATCTCCGCGAGGTCCCCGAGGATCTTCTCGGGCTGTCCGCCGGGCTGCACGGCCTTGCCGATGTTCTTCTTGACGTCATCGCTCACGGCCGCCCAGGACTTCTTGCCCACGGGGTAGAGCCGCGCGTTGGGCAGCGCGTGCAGGAAGGTCTTCAGCTCCGCCGAGGAGGCGTCCGTGGCGGCTTCCATGGCCCGGGAGCCGCTGGTGGTGACCGGGAGCAGGTCGTACTTCCCGGTGAAGGCCGTCACGTTGTTCGCCTCGTACAGGAAGTCCAGGAACTTCCCCGACTGCGTCTGGTGGCCGGTCTTGAAGGCCATCACCCAGTCGGCGACGCCCATCGTCGGGTGGCCGGCCCCGTCGGCGGTCGGCATGGGGGTCATGCCGTACTTCACGCCCTTCGCGGCGGCCTGCTTGAGCAGCGTCGGGTGCCCGTTGAGCATGCCGACCTCGCCGCGCGAGAAGGCGTCGAAGGCGGCCTGTCGGTCCAGCTTGGCCGGTTCGACGGGGCCGGTCAGGCCCGCGCCGACGAGCTTGTCGCGCAGGAACTTCAGGGTGCTGACGTTGTCCGCGGAGTCGATCGAGTAGTTCTCTTCGTTGTCGGCGTAGCCTCCGCCGCCCGCGAGCAGCCACTGCATGGTCTCGGCCTGCGCCTCCTCGCGGCCCAGGGGCAGCGCGAGGGGGGTCGGGACGCCGGCCGCCTTGAGCTTCTTGGCGGCGGCCTCCAGCTCGGCCCAGCTCTTGGGCTGCCAGGGGGTCTTGCCGTCCTTGGGGATGATGCCGGCGTCGGCGAAGAGCTTCTCGTTGTAGAACATCAGCCGGGTGCTGGCCACGAAGGGCAGGCCGTACTGGTTGCGCCTGACCTTGCCCGCGTCGGCGAGCGGCGCGAGGAAGTCGGCCTCGGTGGTGACCGAGAGCAGCTCGTCGGCGGAGTACAGCTTGCCCTCGGCGGCGTAGTCGGCGTAGGCGCCGATCTGGGCTATGTCGGGGGCCTCGCCGGCCTTGACCATCTCGGCGACCTTGGCGTCGACGTCGGTCCAGGAGTAGACGTCGACCTGGACCTTGATGCCGGGGTGCTTCTTCTCGAAGGACGAGGCGAGCTCCTTCCAGTACGGCTTGGAGGAGTTTTCCGGTTTGTCCCCGTAGTCGGCCGCCACGACCTTGAGGGTGACCTCGTTGTCCCCTGCGAGACCCGACACGGCGCCGCAGCCGGTCAGCGTCACGGCGGTCAGGCACAGTGCGAGACCGGACGCGGCGAGGTTCAGCTTTCTGGCCTGGACAGTTCGGGCCTTCACAGTTCTCGTTCCACCCCAGGTTGTTCCGTACGATTCGCGTAAAGGTCTACACCACTTTTGAGCCTGGTCAACATCCGGGCCCAAACGTGCACACGGCCTGCACGCGCACACGCGTACGGACGCACGTACGGACGTCACTCACCGACGAAGGTCCTGAATTTGTATGGCCACTCAACAATCCCTCTCAGTGGACTAGACCTTTGCCCTCCGATCACGCGAGACTGTCACCCGTGAAACCCGTGAAACACGTCATCGCCCTCGATGTGGGCGGCACTGGGATGAAGGCCGCCCTCGTCGCCGCCGACGGCACCCTGCTCCACGAGGCGCGCCGCGCCACCGGCCGTGAGCGGGGCGCCGAAGCCGTCGTCGAGACGATCCAGGACTTCGCCGCCGAGCTCCTCGACCTCGGCCGGGAACGCTTCGCCACCACCGCCTCCGCGGCCGGCGTGGCCGTCCCCGGCATCGTCGACGCCGAGAACGGGATCGCCGTGTACGCGGCGAACCTGGGCTGGCGCGACGTCCCCATGCGCGAACTGCTCGGCAGACGCCTCGGCGGCATCCCGGTCGCCCTCGGCCACGACGTCCGCACGGGCGGACTCGCCGAGGGCCGCATCGGCGCGGGCCGCGGCGCCGACCGCTTCCTGTTCGTCCCCCTCGGCACCGGCATCGCCGGAGCCATCGGCATCGCCGGCCGCATCGAGGCCGGCGCGCACGGGTACGCGGGCGAGATCGGCCACATCGTGGTCCGCCCCGGCGGCCCCGCCTGCGGCTGCGGCCAGAACGGCTGCCTGGAGACCCTGGCCTCCGCCTCCGCCGTCAGCCGCGCCTGGGCGGCCGCCTCCGGCGACCCCGAGGCGGACGCCGCGGACTGCGCCAAGGCCGTGGAGTCCGGCGACGAGCGCGCCCGGGAGGTCTGGCTCGCCGCCATCGGCGCCCTGGCCGACGGGCTGGTCACCGCGATCACCCTGCTGGACCCGCGCACGCTGATCATCGGTGGCGGACTGGCCGAGGCCGGGGAAACCTTGTTCACACCACTACGGACGGCCGTCGAGGAACGCGTGACGTTCCAGCGGCTGCCCCACATCGTCCCGGCGGCCCTCGGGGACACCGCCGGATGCCTGGGTGCAGGGCTGCTCGCCTGGGATCTACTCGCCACGGAGGTACCTGCCTGATGTCCGGAAGCGCACATGTGGGCCGCAGCACCGTTCTCTCCGGCGCCGACGTGGTGCTGCCCACGGGCATCGTCAAGGGCGGGCGCCTGATCGTCGACGGCGACCGCATCGCCGGCAGCGCCCACGAGGACGCGGCCGTCATCGACCTGACCGGGCACTGGATCGTCCCCGGCTTCGTCGACATGCACAACCACGGCGGCGGCGGTGCCTCCTTCACCTCCGGCACCGCCGAGGAGGTGCTCAAGGGCGTACGGACCCACCGCGAGCACGGCACCACCACCCTGGTCGCCTCCACCGTCACCGGTGACCTGGACGAGCTCGCCCGCCGCGCCGGGCTGCTCGCCGAGCTGACCCAGCAGGGCGACATCGCGGGCATCCACTTCGAGGGCCCCTTCATCAACCCCTGCCGCAAGGGCGCGCACAAGGAAGACCTGCTGCGCGACCCCGACCCGGCCGAGGTCCGCAAGCTGATCGACGCCTCGAACGGCGCCGCCCGCATGTTCACCCTCGCCACCGAACTCCCCGGCGGCCTGGACTCCGTACGGCTGCTCGCCGAGCACGGGGTCATCGCGGCGATCGGCCACACGGACTCCACCTACGAGCAGACCCTCGAAGCCATCGAGGCGGGCGCGACCGTGGCCACCCACCTCTACAACGCGATGCCGGGCCTGGAGCACCGCGCCCCGGGCCCCATCGCGGCCCTGCTGGAGGACGAGCGGGTCACCGTCGAGCTCATCAACGACGGTGTCCACCTGCACCCCGCCATGCTGGAACTGGCCTTCCACCACGCCGGCGCGCACCGGGTGGCGCTGATCACCGACGCGATGGACGCGGCCGGCTTCGGTGACGGGACCTACCACCTCGGCCCGCTGGAGGTCGAGGTCAAGGAGGGCGTCGCCCGCCTCGTCGAGGGCGGCTCCATCGCGGGCTCCACCCTCACCCTGGACACCGCCTTCAAGCGGTCGGTCACCCTCGACAAGCTCCCCGTCGAGTCCGTGGTCCAGGCGATCTCCGCCAACCCGGCCAAGCTGATCGGCGTCTACGACCGGGTCGGCTCGCTGGAGCCCGGAAAGTACGCGGACCTCGTCGTCCTCGACTCCGACTTCGACGTCCGCGGCGTCATGCGGCGCGGGGAATGGATCGTCGACCCGCTCGCGGGCAAGTAGCCGCACGGGACACACGGAACACACGGACCGGAAGCGGTCGGCCCCGGGTACTGGGCCGACCGCTCATCTGTTTGGCATGATCCCCGCACACACCGAAACCGGGGCCCCGCCATGATCCTGACCGTGACGCTCAACACCGCACTCGACGTCACCTACCGCGTACCGCGCCTGCTCGCGCACGCCTCCCACCGCGTCACCGAGGTCACCGAACGCCCCGGCGGCAAGGGCCTGAACGTGGCCCGCGTGCTCGCCGCGATCGGTCACGAGGTCACCGCGACCGGCTTCGCGGGCGGCCCCACGGGCCGCCTCGTACGCGAACTGCTCGCCTCCTCCCCCGGCGTCCGCGACGAGCTGGTCCCCTGCACCGGCACCACCCGCCGCACCCTGGCCGTCGTCGACGAGGCCTCCGGGGACACCACGCAGTTCAACGAACCCGGCCCGCTGATCACCGCCGCCGAGTGGTCCGGGTTCCTCTCCCGCTACGAGGCCCTGCTGACGGGCGGCGCCCGCGCGGTGGCCCTGTGCGGCAGCCTGCCCCCGGGCGTGCCCGTGGGGGCCTACGCCACCCTCGTACGGGCGGCCCGCGCGGCCGGCGTGCCCGTCCTCCTCGACACCAGCGGCGAAGCCCTGCGCCGCGGGGTCGCCGCCCGCCCCGACGTGATCAAACCGAACGCCGCCGAGCTCGCCGAGCTGACCGGGTCCCGCGACCCGCTCCCCGCCACCCGCGACGCCCGCCGGCGCGGGGCCCACGCGGTGGTCACCTCGCTCGGCCCGGCCGGACTGCTCGCCGCCACCGCCCTGGGCACCTGGCGGGCGGCCCCACCCCGCACCCTGACGGGCAACCCCACCGGCGCCGGCGACTCCGCGGTCGCGGGCCTCCTCTCGGCCCTCACCGAAGGGCTGGACTGGCCGGCCCGCCTGACCCGCGCGGTGGCCCTCTCGGCCGCCACGGTCACCTCCCCGGTGGCGGGCGAGTTCGACCCCACCGTCTACGAGGAGGTCCGGGGGTCGGTGGCCGTGACGGGGAGCGGGTCCCCCTGAACGTGTCTGGACCGGCGGCAACCTCGCCAAGAAGCACACCGGCACCAGCGGCTGGGTCCACTGCGGCCAGCAGCCCCCCGGACAACGAAGAGGTCCGGCCCCCACCACAGGAGTGGTGGGACCGGACCTCTTTCCGTTCGCTCAGCGCCTGACCTGGCCCGCGGCCAGCTCGAGCTGGTCGAAGACCGCATCGCACTGATTGCCCGGCTCGCACGAGATCTTCATCGTGTTGGAACCCTTCGTGAGCTTGATCCACGCGAAAGTGCGCGTCCAGCCCTTGTCCCAGGCGCCCTCCGGGGCCTTGGCGAAGTTCGCCAGGTTCAGCGACTGCGTCGGGGTCTTCCCGTTGACCGTGAGGGTGGCCTTCGCGTCCTTGCCGGGCACGCCGTAGTTGACGAAGAGCGTGTAGTCGCCCGAATCCGGGACGTCCACGGTCCAGGTGAGCGCGGCGCCCTGCTGGCCGAAGTTGCCGACGTACTGGCCGCCCGCGCTCTTCGCACCCGGCACGTCCTTCGCCAGGGTCGCGCCGCCGCTGATCACCATGCCCGGACCGCCCGCGTCGCCCTTCGGCAGCGGGGCTGCCGGGGACGCGGAACCGCTCGGCTGGCCCGAGGGACTCGTGGCCGGGGCCGACTGGCTCTGGCCGGGGGTCGCCGCCTTGTCGCCGCCCTCGGGCTTGTCCTTCTTGCCGAAGATCACCGCCGCGCCGATGCCGATCGCCACCGCGGCGACCACCGCGACGGCCGCGATGAGCATGCCCTTGCGGCTGGAGCCGCCGCCACCGTGGCCGCCGCCGGAGCCGGGCAGCGGGACGGACTGGGTGTACTGCGGGGGCTGCTGCTGCGGCGGAACGCCGTATCCGCCCGCCTGGAGCGCCTCGGGGGCCTGGTACTGCGCCTGGTAGGCCGGGGGCTGCTGCGGTCCCTGCTGATAGGGAACGGGCCCGCGCTGGCCGCGCTGGGGCCGGTCACCGACGGTGCGGACCTGGTTGTACGAGGTCCGGGGCACGCCCGGCTGACCGCCGGCCGGTCCCGGGTAGCCGTACCCGCCGCCCTGACCGGGCGGGGTGGCCCCCGCGGCCTGGCCGTCCTCGTAGAGGTAGCCGAACGGGTCGTCATCCTCGGGCTGGTTCGCCCCGTTGTTCGGGCCGTGGTTCGCGGGCGTCGTCATCGCAGGTCACTCCTTTCGACCCCGGGGAGCCTACCCCGAACAGGTGCGCCCACGGGCGGCCCGAGAGTTTACCCGGCCCTGCGGTGCGCCTTCGAACGGGACCGCTTCTCGATGTACATGCGCTGGTCGGCCGAGCGCAGCACCTCGTCGGCCGACATGCCGCAGCTCGCCCAGCCGATGCCGAAACTGGCTCCCACCCGGACCGCGCGGCCGTCGACCCGGATCGGCGGGATGATGGCGTTGCGCAGCCGCACGGCGAGGTCGGCTGCGTCGGCGGCGCCCAGCCCGTCGGCGAGGACGACGAACTCGTCGCCGCCCAGCCGGGCCACCGTGTCCCCGTCGCGGACACCGGTCGTCAGCCGCCGGGCCACCTCTATCAGCACCGCGTCGCCGGTGTGGTGCCCGAACCGGTCGTTGATCGACTTGAACCCGTCGAGGTCGCAGAAGAGCACCGCGAGCCCCTTCGTACCGTCGTCGATGTCGGTCGCCGGCGCGACCGTGTGCACGTGGTGGTCGTACGGGCCCACCCCGCCCGAGCCGCCGCCCGTACCACCGGGCCCGCCCATGCCGCCGGGGAACTCGAAGGGCTCGGGAAAGCCGTCGGGCCGGAACCCGTGCTCGCCGTGCGCTCCGTGCTCACCGTGCACCCCGGTCCCCTCCACCGAGGGCCGCGTCTCGAAGGCGGCGTCCAGCGCCTCCACGGCGGTGGCGCGCACCGACTGCGGGCGGCGACAGAGCCGGGCCCCGAGCCGGGAGCGGAGCTCGGCGCTGTTGGGCAGGCCGGTCAGCGAGTCGTGGCTGGCCCGGTGGGCGAGCTGCAGCTCGTGCCGCTTGCGTTCCTCGATGTCCTCGACGTGGGTGAGCAGGAAGCGCGGCCCGTCGGCGGCGTCGGCGACGACGGAGTTGCGCAGCGAGACCCATACGTATGTACCGTCGCGCCGCCCCAGTCTCAGCTCGGCGCGGCCGCCCTCGGCGGAGGTGCGCAGCAGGGTGCCGATGTCCTCGGGGTGCACGAGGTCGGAGAAGGAGTACCGGCGCAGCACGGAGGCGGGCCGTCCCAGCAGCCGGCACAGCGCGTCGTTGGTGCGCAGCAGGCGGCCGTGCTGGTCGCCGCCCATCTCGGCGATGGCCATGCCGCTCGGCGCGTACTCGAAGGCCTGGCGGAACGACTCTTCACTGGCGCGCAGGGCCTGCTGTTCGCGCTCCAGGCGGACCAGGGCCCGCTGCATGTTGGCGCGGAGCCGTGCGTTGCTGATGGCAATCGCGGCCTGGAAGGCGTACATCTGGAGGGCTTCGCGGCCCCAGGCGCCGGGCCGGCGTCCGTTGCGCGGGCGGTCGACGGAGACCACGCCGAGCAGTTCGCCGCCGGAGGCGTACATGGGGGCGTAGAGCCGGTCCTCGGGGTGCCACTCGTCCTCGAACCGCGGGTCGGGGCCCTCGGTGTGCCACTGCGGGACGTCGTCCTCGACGAGGACCCAGCCCTCGGTGTGCGGGATGAAGCGCAGGCCGTCCCAGTTCTCGCCCATCGTCAGGCGGCGTTCCCAGGAGGCGCGCGAGCCGACGCGGCCGGTGATCAGGGCTTCTGCGGCGGGGTCTCCCGCGAAGGCGGCGACGACCAGATCACCGTCGGGGCGAACGAGGTTGACGCAGGCGAGTTCGTAGCCGAGGCCGAGGACGATGCCGTCGACGACGGTCTGCAGGGTGTCCGCCAGGCTCCGGGCCGTGTTGAGCTCGGCCACCACCCGGTGCAGCTGCCGCAGGGTCGCAAGACGGACGTACGGCTCCGACTCGGTCTCCATTGCTCGCTCTCCCCGAGACCTCGACAGCAACTCCAGGTTTGTCATCGGCGCTTCGTTGCGGTGTCCCGTCCACTGAATCACAGTGAGCTGTGCGGCAGGTACACAGGGTCAACAAATCTTGCTCTCTGTGACTCAAGTCACATGAGATGAATAAGGATGGTCGCCGCCCTGCCCCACTCGGGTTCATTCCGGCCGGTTCGTCCGTTCTGTTCCCGGTAGCAAACGATACGCCGGGATCCGCGGCGGTCCTGGGCGGCCTAGGCCGACGGGCGGGGGCGCCGCTCGGACTTGCGCCCGATGCGCCGCGCGAGGGGTGACAGTAGCGTCCCGACCGTGCCCCCTACGACCCCTGTGACACCACTTTCCGTACCCGCACCCCATGCTGAGGGGGTGAGCAACGACGAGTTCCGGGCCGCGATGTCCCGACTGGCGGCGGGCGTGTGCCTGATCACCGCGCAAGAGCCGCCCCTGTCGGCCGGCGGTCCGCGCGGCGAGGACGTCGGCATGACGGCGACCGCCTTCATGTCCGTGTCCCTGGAACCGCCGCTGGTCCTCGTCAGCGTGCGCGAGGGCTCCCGGATGGACGACCTGCTGGCCGAGCAGCCGCTGTGGGCGGTATCGGTGCTCGCCGACCACCAGCTCCAGATCGCGAGCCGGTTCTCGATGAAGAACCGCATCAGCGACCGGCTGCTCTTCGCGGACCTGCCCTACACCCGCGGCGGCGTCTCCGGCGCCCCGCTGCTGTCGGGGGCGCTGGCCACCCTGGAGTGCCGTACGGAGAACCGCGTCGAGGCGGGTGACCACACCCTGGTCATCGGCCACGTCCTCACCGCCGCCCAGCCGGCGCCGGACTCCCCGCCGCTGACGTACTTCCGGGGGCGCTACCGGCACCTGGCGCCCTGAGCCGGGGGCTGAGCCGGGGGGCCTGAGCCGGGCACCTGGGCCGGGGGCCCCGCGCTACCAGTCCCGCGCTACCAGTCCCGCGCGTTGCGGCCGCGCTTGGTCTCGCCGCGGGCCTTCTTCTCGCGCAGCCGCCGCTCGTTGATCCCGCGGGGGATCTTCGTCGCCCGGCGCGCCTTCGGCGGCGGCGCCGTGGCCTCGGCCAGCAGCGCGGCCAGCCGGACCAGCGCCATCTCCCGGTTGCGGAACTGCGAGCGGTGCTCGGAGGCCCGTACCGTCACGACCCCGTCGACCAGCCGGGACGCGAGGCGCTCCAGCGCCCGCTCCTTCCACACGTCGGGCAGCGACTTCGTCGCCGCGACGTCGAAGAGGAGCTCCACGCGCGAGTCCGAGGTGTTCACGTGCTGGCCGCCCGGCCCCGAGGACCGCGAAAAGCGCCAGGCGAGCTCGCCCTCGGGGAGCACGACCGAACCGCGGATGACATAGGGACCAGGCATGCCCCCTATGATCCGTGCCCGCCGGGACCCCGTCACCCGCATTTCCCGGACCGGATCGCGGACATTTCCCCGAATGCGGAACCTGGCGCCCCTCTCCCCGCGTTATGGAGGTCAGCGGTAACTTGGGCAGCCTCACGGTCGATACGACAAGTGAGACCAAGTGAGACTAGGAAGGGACACCAGTCACCATGGCAGTAAGCCTCTCCAAGGGCGGAAACGTCTCGCTCAGCAAGGAGGCCCCGGGCCTCGCGGCCGTCACGGTCGGCCTCGGCTGGGACACCCGCACGACCACCGGTGTCGACTTCGACCTGGACGCCTCGGCCATCGCGGTCAACGCGCTCGGCAAGGTCGTCTCCGACGGCCACTTCGTCTTCTTCAACAACAAGTCCACCCCGGACCAGACCATCGTCCACACCGGTGACAACCGCACCGGCGAGGGCGCGGGCGACGACGAGGCCATCAACGTCAACCTCGCCGGCCTGCCCGCCGACGTGGACAAGATCGTCTTCCCGGTCTCCATCTACGACGCCGAGACCCGCAGCCAGAACTTCGGCCAGGTCCGCAACGCGTACATCCGCGTCGTGAACCAGGCCGGCGGCGTCGAGATCGCCCGCTACGACCTCTCCGAGGACGCGGCGACCGAGACCGCCATGGTCTTCGGCGAGCTCTACCGCAACGGCGCCGAGTGGAAGTTCCGCGCCGTGGGCCAGGGCTACGCCTCCGGCCTGACCGGCATCGCCCAGGACTTCGGCGTCAACGTCTGACCCTGAGCGCCCGCGTCCCAGGACGCGTCTCAGCTGGAGCCCCCTCCCGGCCGTCCGGGGAGGGGGCTTCGCTACCGTTCGGTACGTGATCCTCCTGCCGCTCGCTCCCGTCGAGGACGGCGCCCTGCCGGGCCCGGTCCTCACCGAAATCGCCACGCTCTACGCGACCAACCACGCGTTCTTCGAGCTCAGCGGCGATTTCCCCGACCCCGGCCGCATCACGGTCGAGCAGGTCGCCGCCGCCCTCGCCGACGAGCTCGCCCACGAGGGGGCCGAGGTCCTCCTCGCCCGCTCCGCCGGACGCCTCGTAGGCCTGGCCGCCACGCTCGCCCATCACCCCGATCCGGCGTCCGAGGATCCCGACCCGTGGATCGGCCTCCTCCTCATCGACGCCACCGCGCACCGCGAGGGCTACGGCCGCACCGTGGTCGCCATGGTCGAGGACCGCTTCCGCGCCGCCGGCCGGACGGGCGTACGGATCGCCGTGCTCGACGCCAACGAGAAGGGCCTCGCCTTCTGGCAGTCCCAGGGCTACGTCACCCTGCGCCGGGCCGCCGACCGCGAGGCGGGCCGCCCCTGCACGGTCCTGCGCAAGGCGCTGTAGGCGGGGCACGGGGCTACGGCGCCGCCGACGCCTTCGCGTCCTTCGGGGCCTTCGGGCGGTCCTTCCCGTACAGCCACACGTCCCAGACCTCCGTCAGGTCACGGCCCGTCCTCTCCTCCGCGTAGGCGGTGAAGTCGGCCGTGCTCGCGTTCCCGTGCCGGTGGTCGGCCGCCCAGCCCCGGACGAGGGCGAAGAACTTCTCGTCGCCGACCTCCTGCCGGACCCGTTGCAGGACCATCGCCCCGCGCCCGTACACCGGGGACGCGGAGATCTCCTTCGGGTTCCGCGGGGCGGCCGGCGGGAAGGCGCCCCAGTCCGAGCCCGCCTCGCCGTCGACGCGGGTGTCCCCGGCGAGGTAGGCGTCGAAGTGCTGCTGCGCGGTCGGGCCGCCGTGGTCCTCGGACCACAGCCACTCGGCGTAGGTCGCGAAACCCTCGTTGAGCCACATGTCCTTCCAGGACTTCGGCGACACCGAGTCCCCGAACCACTGGTGCGCCAGCTCGTGCAGCACCAGCTCCTCGCTGCCCGGCGCCCCCGGGAACACCGGCCGGGTCTGGGTCTCCAGCGCGTAGCCGAGGCTGTGCGCGGGCAGCACGATCGCGCCCGTCGCGGAGAAGGGGTACGGGCCGAACCGCCCGATGCCCCACTCCACCATCTCGGGCAGCCGCGCGAGCACCGGCTCGCTCGCCGCCGCCTCCCCGGGCGAGACCGCCGTGTAGAGGGGGATCCCGGAGGCGGTCCGCCCGGTCGTCACCTTGAACTTCCCGACGGCCACGGTCGCCAGGTAGCTCGCCATCGGCTCCGCGGAGTGCCAGGCGAACACGGTCCGCCCGTCGCCCTCCTCCGTACGGGAGCGCAGCTCGCCGTTGGACACGGCCTCGTGCCCCTTGGGGACGGTCACCGTGATGTCGTACGTGGCCTTGTCGCTCGGGTGGTGGTTCCCCGGGAACCAGGCCATCGACCCGACGGGTTCGCCGACGCCCACCGCGCCCTGGCCGCCGGGGGTGACGATCCACCCCTCCTCGGACCCGTCGGGGTCGGTGACGGCCTTGGGCCGGCCGGAGTAGTCGACCTCCGTACGGAAGACCTCCCCCTGCTCCAGGTCCTCGGCGGGGCGCACCGTCAGCTCGTTGCCGGTGCGGTTGAAGCGGGCCCCCTCGCCCTGCACGCTCACGCCCTCCACCTCGAGGCCGCTGAGATCGAGGTTGAAGGAGCTGAGCCCCTGCTCGGCACGGGCGGTGATCACGGCGGTGGCGTGCAGCTGCCCGTCGGCCGGGTCGTAGTCGAGGTCCAGGGAGTAGTGCTCGACCTGGTAACCGCCGTTGCCGGCCTTGGGGAAGAACGGGTCGCGCACCCCCGACGCACCCGGCCGCCCCTGCACGGTCTCCCCCGTACAGCCCGTGGTGAGGGCGAGCAGGGTGGCGACGGCAAGGGCGGCCAGGCGGGAGAGAACGCGGTGATCCACGCGTTCGAGACTACGTCCCGCGACGAGAGTCCTCGTTATTCGGCGGCGGGGTTACTTGGCGAGGGCGTCCACGCCGGCCTTGGCGAACTTCTCGTCCAGGTCACCGCTCGGGGCGCCGGCCACGCCGACACCCGCGACCGGGGCGCCGTCGGCCTGGACGGGGGTGCCGCCGCCGAGGAAGAGGGTGCCGGGGATGTCCTTCAGGTTCGGGGTCTGCGCGAGGCGGCCGGCGAGCACCGAGGTCGGGGCGTTCCAGGACACGGCGGTGAAGGCCTTGCGCTGGGCCGACTCGTAGGACTGCGGGCCGGCGCCGTCGCCGCGGAGCGTGACGATGGTGTTGCCGTTGCGGTCGACGACGGCGACGGTCACCTTCTGGTTCTCCTGCTCGGCGGCGTCCAGCGCGGCCTGGGCGGCGCGGGTGGCGGCGTCGATGGTGAGGTGCGTGGTGGTGGTGAAGTTCTTCTTGTCGCCGTCCTTCTTCGCGACGGCGGCGGGGGCGGCGGCCGGAGCGGAGGCCGGGGCGGCGTTGGCGCTGACCGCGCCGAGGGCTCCCGCGCCGAGGGCGACGGCGACGGCGGTACCGGTGAGAACGCGGGTGCGGGTCTTCATGTCTGCTGCTCCTGTGAACGTCGGCACGGCGGGCTGTCCTGCCGTTGCTCCAAGCCTCTCCCCGCCACCCCCACCACCCCGTCCCCGTACCGGCTCCGAAGCCGACCCCCACCGGTTGACCCGGGGGTCAACCGATCGGCTGATGCGCGATGGTTCCGACGGCGGTTTACCTGTCCTTTCAACCGTCCGGCGCCCGAGACCCAGGGTCCGGGGTCCGGGGCGGAGCCCAATCCAGCCGTCCGGCGCCCGAGACCCGAGGTCCGAGGCGGAGCCCAATCCAGCCGTCCGGCGTTTGAGGACCGGGGTCCGGGGCGTCCGGCGCCCGAGACTCGGAGTCCGAGGCGGAGCCCAATCCAGCCGTCCGGCGTTTGAGGACCGGGGTCCGGGGCGGAGCCCCGAGGGGTCCGGGCGCAGCCCGGTACCCCTTCCCAGCCCGTCCGGCGTTTGAGGACCGGGTCCGGGCAGAGCCCGGGGAACGGTGGAAGGGCGGGTAGGGGACACGCCCCGCGCAGCGGCACCCACCCGCACCACAACACGACCCGGCACCATGGAACGACCGGCACCACCCCCAGGAGCACCCCGTGACCAGCGCGCACCCACCGACCCCATCGGCCCCGCCGACCCCATCGGCCCCGCCGGCCCAGGCGACCACCCCACCCCCCCAAGACACCCGCGCCCTCGCCACGGTCATGCACACCGCGTTCTTCCTCCTCCTCGGCGCCTCCGTGGCCCGCTTCCTCCTCCGCCACCCCGACGAACCCCGCACCCCGTGGATCATCGCCCTCGGCATCACCCTGGCCCTGCTCTACGTACTGGGCCCCGCCCTGGGCGCCGCCCCCACCGTGCGCCGCCTCATCTGGCTCGGCCTGGTCGTCGCCGTCTGGGTGGTCCTCGTCGTCCTCGCGCCGAGCTTCGCCTGGTGCGCCGTACCGCTCTTCTACACGGCCCTGCGCACCCTCCCGCCCCGCGCGGCCGTCGTCCTGGTGGCCCTGCTCACCGTGTTCGTCGTGGCGGCGCAGCTCCGCCTCGCCCAGGCCTCCGACCCGGGCGAGCCCTTCGACCCGAACCTCCTCCTCGCCCCGCCCGCCGTCGCCGCCCTCGCCACCGCCGTGTTCATCCACATGGAGCGCCAGGCGGCAGCCCAGCGCACCCTGATCGACGACCTGATCCGCACCCGCCGGGAACTGGCCGCCACCGAACGCCGCGCCGGCACCCTCGCCGAACGCCAGCGCCTCTCGATGGAGATCCACGACACCCTGGCCCAGCACCTGTCCAGCCAGCAGATGCTCCTCCAGGCCGCCGAACGCACCTGGGACACGGACCAGGGCACCGCCCGCGCGCACGTCCGTACCGCCACCGACATCACCGCACGCGGTCTCGCCGAGGCCCGCCGCCTGGTGCACGACCTCGCGCCGCGCGAACTCGCCGGCGGCGCCGGCCTCCCGGACGCCCTGCGCGCGCTGGACGCGGGCCCGGACATCGAGGTCCGCTTCCACCTGGAGGGCGCGCCGGTCCCCCTCCCCGACCGCGCGGAGCAGGCGCTGCTGCGCATAGCGCAGGGCGCGCTGGCGAACGTACGGGAGCACGCGGGGGCCCGTACCGCGGCCCTCACCCTCAGCTTCCTGGGCGACCAGGTCGTCCTGGACATAGCCGACGACGGCCACGGCTTCACCCAGCTCCGCGCCGCCGCCGGGGAACGCGGCCACGGCCTCCCCGCGATGCGCGCCCGCGTCCGCCAGCTCGGCGGCACCCTGACCATCGAATCCACCGCAGGCGAGGGCACGGTCCTCTCGGCGTCGATCCCCCTGTCGATCCCCTTGGAGAACACCCCATGACCACGATCCTCCTCTGCGACGACCACGTCGTGGTCCGCGCCGGCCTGCTCGCCCTGCTCGGCAGCGAGCCGGACATCGAGGTGCTCGGCGAGGCGGGCAGCGGCGAGGAGGCGGTCGCCCTCGCGGCCAAACTCCGCCCCGACGTGGTCCTGATGGACCTCCAGCTCGGCGAGGGCATCGACGGCGTGGAAGCCACCCGCCGCATCACGACCGCCTCCGAGAACCCCCCGCACGTCCTGGTCCTGACCACGTACGACACCGACGCGGACATCACCCGGGCCATCGGCGCGGGCGCCACGGGCTACCTGCTGAAGGCGGAACGCCCGGAGGAGCTGTTCGCCGCGATCCACTCCGCCGCCCAGGGCCGCACCACGCTCTCCGCCCCCGTCGCCAGCCGCGTGATGGCCCACATGCGGGGCGGCAACCGGCCCACCCTGACCGACCGTGAGCTCGACATCCTCGGCCAGCTCGCCCGCGGCCTCGGCAACCGCGACATCGCCCGCGCCCTGTTCATCAGCGAGGCCACGGTCAAGACCCACCTGGGCCGCATCTACGACAAGCTCGGCGTCGACACCCGCGCGGGCGCGGTCTCGGTGGCCAAGGAGCAGCGCCTCCTCCCCTGACGGCGCCGTCGCCGCCCTCTCTCCGGCACGGATCACACGGATCACATCGTCCATCCGTACGAGATCGCGCTCGTACGCCGCGCCGATCCGCCGCGGGCGTCGACACGACAGGCTCGTCAGTGCCCGGACCGCCCCGAGCAGGCCCGGGCACCACCAGCCGTGTCGAGAGGAACCCGCCATGCCGACCACCGATTTCGCCCCGGAACGCCGCCGCATGCTCACCATGCTGGGCACCGGCGCCGCCGTAGCCGGGCTCGGCGCCCTCGCCGCCGCGACGCCCGCCAACGCCGTGTCCGAGGACTACGAACTCGCCGCCTCCGCCTGCGGAACCGGTACGGCCGAAGACGAACTGGCCATCCGCCGGCTGCTGGAGACCTACCTCTTCGCCGTCGACACCAAGGACAAGACGGTCTTCCGGACCCTCTTCACCGACGACGCCGTCCTGACCGTGATGGCCCACCCCGACGGCACCGCCGGCATCGTCAAGACCGGCATCGAGGCCGTCGTCGCCAACCTCGACGGCGCCGCGGCCTGGGGCTACTCCACCCACGTCACCGCCAACGCCTACATCAAGGCCACCAGCCGGACGACCGCGACGGGCGACAGCCACGCCACCGCCCAGCTCGTCTACCCGGCCACCGCGACCGCACCCGAGACCGTCGTCGTGCGCGGCATCCGCTACCGCGACGAGTACGTGAAGACCGCGGGCGTCTGGAAGATCCGCAAGCGCGTCTTCTCGCCGACCTGGCAGTACAACGGCGCCTCCGTCCAGATCAACTACCCCAACTGATCACCCGTCCGGGCTAACCGGGCGCGCCACCCTGCCCCAGCCCGATGAGTCCCCGGTCGACGGCCGCGCGCACGGCCGCCGTACGGTTCTCCACCCCGAGCTTCTCGTAGACGTGCACGAGGTGCGTCTTGACCGTCGTCCCGCTGATGAACAGGGCCGATCCGATCTCCCGGTTGGAGCGGCCCGTCGCGATCAGCTCCAGGATCTCGGTCTCCCTGGCCGTCAGCGCCGCACTCGGCGCCCGGTACCGGCTCATCAGCCGCGAGACCACCGAGGGCGACAGCGCCGACTCCCCCGCCGCGACCGTCCGCAGCGCCTGGAACAGCAGGTCGGGCGGGGACCCCTTCAGCAGGTACCCCGCCACACCCGCCTCCACGGCCCGTACGACGTACGCGTCGGACTCGTAGCTGCTGAGCACGACCACCCGGGGCGGCGCGGGCATCCGCCCGATCCGCCGTGCGGTCTCCACCCCGCACATCCCCGGGCCCATCCGGATGTCCATCAGCACCAGCTCGGGCCCCAGCTCGCGCACCATCCGCAGCGCGGCGCCCCCGTCCGCGGCCTCTCCGCACACCTCGAACTCGGGACACCCGCCCAGCAACGCCCGCAGCCCCGCGCGCACGACGGGATGATCGTCCACCAACAGGATCCGCACCGGCGTCATACCGGCCCCGGCCCCGACCGCGGACGCGGCACCGGACCCGCTTGCGGACTCGACCTCGGACCCGATCCCGGACCTGACTGCGGACCCGACCCCGGCCCCGGCTCCTGCCCCGGAGCGGGCAGGCAGACCGACACCACCGTCCCGCCCCCACCCGGACTGCTCTCCACCGTCGCCGTACCCCCCAGGTACGCGATGCGCCGGCGCAGCAGCCGCAGCCCGTCCCCACCCGGGCGCCCGGCGGTCGCAGCAGCGGCGACAGCGGCCGGATCGAACCCGACGCCGTCGTCCCACACGTCGAGCGCGAGTACGTACGGCTGGTAGGTCAGCGTCACCACCACGGCCGAGGCCCGCGCGTGCCGGCGTACGTTGGCCAGGGCGCCCTGGGCCGCCCGCAGCACCGCGGCCTCGACCCTGCCCGGCACCGCACGGGGTTCCCCCTCCAGCCGGAACCGGGCCCCGTCCACCCCGGCGCACAGCTCGCGCAGCACATCGGCCAGCGCCGCCCGCTCCAGCTCCACCGGAGCCAGGTCGTGGATGAGCCGCCGCGCCTCGGCGAGGTTCTCGCGGGCCGCGGCGGCGGCCTGCCGGACCAGCAGCCGGGCCTGGCCCGGCTCCCGCGTCCACTCCCGGTCGGCCGCGTCGAGCAACAGGTGCATGCTGGTCAGCCCCTGCGCCACGGTGTCGTGCAACTCGGCCGCGAGCCGGTGGCGCTCCCGCAGCACCCCCGCCACCACGGCCTCCCCCTGCCCCCCGGCCCCTCCCACGCCCGTCCCCTCTCGCCACGCCCCCCGAACGCGCCGAGCATAAGCCGACGAACCCGACACCCCCGGGGGGCATCAGGAACTCTGATCCTCGGCCCCCGCACCACCCCCGAGGACGTCCCGAGAACACCGCGCGGGGCACCTCCCGCCCCACCCGTGACACCATCGGGTACGTGCTCGACATCGGCTACTCCCTCTCCCGGCGCTTCCCCGACCCCCCGCAGACCGACTACCGCTCCGCGGACGTCCACTCGCTGCGCCACGACCTGTTCTGCGGGGACGTCTACCTCGCCGACACCGCCGCGGACCGGGAAGTGTCCACAGCCTGGGGATGGGTGCCCGTACTGGACTTCGCCTGGGCGCTGTGCGACATCGTCGAGCAGCTCGACCAGGACCCGCGCGGCAGCCGCGCGGCCAACCGGCAGTACGCCGAGATCGACTTCACCGAGTCCTCGGACCGCATGCTCTTCGAGCGCCGCTTCGGGTGGGTGGACGTCGAGGCCGACTGGATGCCGTCGGAGGAAGCCCCCCTCACCTTCAGCCACCGCCTGCTGCGCCGCGAAGCCCGGGACTTCCTCCACGACGTGATCGCGGACCTCGTCGACATGCACGACGGCCTCGGCGACAACCCGGTCATCTGGACCCTCCAGTCCCGCTTCCCCCGCGTCCCGGCCTGACCCGCCGGGCCGCCGGGCCGCCGGGCCGCCGGGCCGCCGGGCCGCCGGGCCGCCGGGCCGCCGGGAACGACCGGCCGGGTAGGGTCGCACTCTTCGGGCCCGAAGAGCCTGGAGTCCCCGTGAGGCACCGCCGACCATGACCGACCCCGCCCCCGCCCCCGGCCACACCCCGGCGGCCGAGGCCGCCCCCGCAGCCCGCGTACGACTCGACCGGGCACTGGCCCGGCTGGCCGTCACCTTCCGCGGGATGACCGCCCCGGCCGACGAGGGCCAGTGCGACTGCCACTGGGGCAGCCCGGAGGAGCTCGCCCTGCTGAAGCTCCCCGGCACGGACCTCGACCCCGACCTCGTGCACCGCACCTGGAGCACCACCGACTGGAGGGACCACGGCGCCGTGCTGCGCCGCGTCCTGCCGCAGTTCGCCCGCGAGCTGACCGGCGGCCTCGGCGCCTACGCGTGGGACGTCGACCGTGTCGGCCTCTCGTTCCACTGCGCCGAGTGGCAGCAGTGGCCCGCGCCGCAGAGCGCGGCCGTAGGGGAGTTCCTGCACGCCTGGTGGGCCCACACCCTCCTCACCCCGGACCCAGCCCTCCCGGCACGCGAAGTCCTCCAGATGTGCACCGAAGCCTCCGGCACCATCGGCCCCTGGCTCGCGGACTGGGAATCCCTCCGCCACCCGGTCGCCGACCAGCACCTCGCCGACACGGTCGACCACTGGGAACGGGAACTCCTGCGTTACGCACTCCCCTGGACGACGTGGGTCTTCATCTCGGAATCGGACGAGGAGGTGGAAGCCGTACGGACGGAACTGACCGGCTGGCTCGCGAGCCGGGCGCCCGCACGCCTCCGCGCCCACGGCGCCCCCGAAGAGGTCCTCCACGCCGTGCGACTGCTCGGCCTCCACGATGCCGCCCGCTGGAACGACCCGCACTGGCCGTACGCACCTGACGGGACTCGCCTGCCGGGATTCGCCTGACGGCGCCCGCTACGGGACCACCCTCAGCCCCAGCTGCGCAGCCAGCGCCGGCGCCAGGTCGAACAGCTGCGCCGGGCTGATCACCGCCCCCGCCAAGGCGTCCACCCCCCGCGCGATCCCCAGCTCCGACGCCTCCCGCAGGTCCACCTCCGTCATCCGTGCCCCCGAGAAGTCCGCCCCGCGCACCACACAGTCCCGGAATTCCACCCGCTCCAGCACCGCACCCCCGAAGTCCGGCTCCACCAGCACGCACCCCTCGAACACCACGTCCTTCAGCTGCGCCATGCGCAGGTTCAGGTAGTCGATCTTGCCCCCGCGCACGAGCACCCGCTCCAGCACCGACCCGTGCAGCTGCACCCCGCCCAGCCGGGCGTCCAGCAGTTCCACCTCGCGCAGCGAAGCCCCCGCCAGGTTGGTCCCGACGCCCCGGACGCCGTCCAGCACCGAGTCGAGGAACCGGGCCTTGGCCAGCACGGTCTCGTCCAGCGCGCAGCGCCGTAGCGCGCAGTCCACGAACAGGGACCCTCTCCCGTCCTGGCCCGCCAGCCCCACGTCCAGGAGCTCCAGCCCGTCGTAGTCCCCGTCCGGCTCCAGTTCCGCGTCCTCCCACGCGCGCAGCTCCGGCAGCCGCACCTCCGGCCGACGCGCCGCCTTCACCGTCTGCTTCTGTCCGTTTCGCACCATCTCCCCATCCTGGCCGACCCCACTGACAACCCCTTGACCTCAACCCCGCTTGAGGTCACACGCTGTCCCCATGACCACCACCAAGGCCACGGCCACGGCCACGGCCGCCACCCCGGCCCACACCCCGACCGCCCCCGGCGCCATGCACGCCATCCGCCTCCACGCCTTCGGCCCCGCGGAGAACCTCTCCTACGAGTCCGTCCCCCGCCCCGTCCCCGCCCCCGGCCAGGTCCGCATCGCCGTCGCCGCCGCCGGCGTCCACCTCCTCGACACCGCCCTGCGCCGCGGCGTCCAGGGCCCGCCCGCGCCCCTGCCCGAGCTGCCGACCGTCCCCGGCCGCGAGGTGGCCGGCACCGTCGACGCGGTCGGCCCCGACACGGACACCGGATGGCTCGGGCAGACCGTCGTCGCGCACCTCGGATTCGCCCCCGGCGGCTACGCCGAGTACGCCGTCGCGGACGCCGCCCGGCTGCACCCCGTCCCGGACGGCCTCGACCCCGCCACCGCCGTCGCCATGATCGGCACGGGCCGCACGACCCTCGGCATCCTCCAGTTCGCCGAGCTCGGCCCCGGCTCCGTCGCCCTGATCCCCGCCGCCGCGGGCGGCATCGGCACCCTGCTGGTCCAGTACGCCAAGCAGGCCGGAGCCACCGTCGTCGCCCTCGCCGGCGGCCCCGCCAAAACCTCCCGGGCCACCGCCAACGGCGCCGACCTCGCCCTCGACTACACCGCCCCGGACTGGGCCGACACCCTCCGCGCCCACCACCCCGACGGCGCCACCGTCCTCTTCGACTCCGTCGGCGGCTCCGTCGCCCGCACCGCGCTCGGCCTGCTCCGCGACGGCGCCCGACACCTCGTCTTCGGCTGGTCCGGCGGCCCGCTCGACCTCACCGACGCCGAGCAGGCGGGCCTCGACGCCCGCGGCATCACCACGCAGTTCGTCCTCGGCCCCGCCATGCTCCAGCGGGCCGGCGGCGAAGACCCCATGCGCCTCCTCGAAACCCGCGCCCTCGCCGAAGCCGCCACCGGCCGCCTGCGCCCCGCCCTCCAGCGCTACCCCCTGGCCGAGGCCGCCGCCGCCCACCACGACCTGGAAACCCGCGCCACCACCGGCAAGGTCGTCCTGGAACCCTGAGCGGCTACGCGCCCCCGAGCTCCGCCAGCGCCCCTTCGGTCAGCCGGTACACCGACCACTCGTCCTGCGGCCGCGCACCCAAGGCCTCGTAGAAGGCGATCGTCGGCTCGTTCCACTTCAGGACCGACCACTCCAGCCGCTCGTACCCGCGCTCCACGCAGATCCGCGCCAACTCCCGCAGCAGCGCCTTCCCGTGGCCTCCGCCGCGCACGCCCGGACGGACGTACAGGTCCTCCAGATAGATCCCGTGCACCCCGCGCCACGTCGAGAAGCTGAGGAACCACAGCGAGAAGCCCACCACCTCGCCCTCCTCCGTCACCGCGAGGTGCGCGAACGCCGCCGGCCGCTCACCGAAGAGCGCCTCCCGCAACTGCTCCTCGGTGGCGCGCGCCTCGTGCGGCACCTTCTCGTGCTCCGCGAGCTCGCGGATCATGGCGTGGATGACGGGTACGTCGCTGACGACGGCGCTACGGATCATGCCTGCACCCTACGAGCCACCGCGCCGGCCCTTCCCACTCCGCCCGTCCCGCCCCAGCAGCACCTCCGCGATCCGCAGCTGCCGCCCCGCCGGCCGGTCCCCGTCCTCCACGTCCCACAGGCAGTTCTGCAGCACCCGCCCCAACGTCCACGCCCGCGCCCGTTCCCGGTCCGCGCCCACCGCCTCCGCGAGCGCCTCGAACCGCCACCGCACCTCCCGCGCACGGAAGTTGTTGACCAGCGCCGGCAACAGCTCGAACCCCGGATCACCGGCGAGCGGCTTCGGATCGATGGCCAGCCAGGGCTCGCGCCCGCCCGCCAGGACGTTGTCGTAGTGCAGGTCCCAGTGCAGCAGCCGGTCCCCCGGCTCCCCCGCCACCTCCGCGAGCGCCGCCGCGCAGTCCGCGACGAGCCCCCGCTCCCGGCCGTCCGCCAGCTGCGCCAGCGCACCCGGCACCGCCTCCAGCATCGCCGCCGCCACGTCCCCGAGCCGCCGCAGCCCGGCCGGCGCGGGAACCGCAGACAGCCGGGCCAGCAACCCTCCGACGACCTCCACCGCCCGCCCGGAGTCCCGTACGGCCACCCCCGACAGGTGCCGGCCCTCGTCGAGGCGCTCCAGCAGCAGCGTGCCGGTCTGCGCATCGTCCGCCAGCAGCCGTACGCAGCCCTCCCCGGCCCACGCGCGCAGCGCGAGCGCCTCCCCCGCGTTCTCCTCGTCCAGCGCCGGCAGCTTCAGCGCCGCCGCCGTCCCGTCGGCCCGCACGACCGGCAGCACCAGGGCCGTCACCCCGTACATCCCGGGCCCGGTCACCCGTAGCTCCCACCGCTCCAGGAACGCGGCCACCCGGGCGGGCAGCGCGTCGACGAACTCCCGCCCGGCCACGCCGTTGTCCCGCACCTGCGCCCGCACGAACCCCGCGGGAACCCCGCCGAACCCCAGACCACCGATCCCCGGCCCGACGCCCCCTAGACCGCCGCCCCGGTCCCGGTCCCGATCCCGACACCCTTCAACGCCCGCCCGAACGCCCCCGCGTCGAACAGCGACCCGTCCCTCGACCCGACCGGCGCCCCCTCCACCAGCACCATCGGCGTCCCCTGCGCCCCCGTCGCCTCGAAGCCCTCCTGGGCCTCGGCGACCCACCCCTCGTACTTCTGTTCCTTCACCGCCGCGTCGAACTCCGCCCCGCGCAGCCCCGGTACCCGGTCCGCGATCCTCAGGAGCAGCTCGTCGGTGAACCTCCCCTTCGGCTGGCTGGCGAAGACCGCCGCGTGGAACTCCGCGAACTTCCCCGCGTCCGCCGACGCGCGCAGCGCGTTCACCGCCTTGACCGAACCGCTCATCCCGCCCCGGTCCAGGAAGGACGCCAGCAGGTACTCGATCTTCACCTGCCCGGCCGCCGCCAGCTTCAGCAGCGCCTCCCCGCCGGCCTCCTCGAACCGCGCGCAGTGACCGCACTTGGGGTCCACCAGCACCTGCGCGGTGCGCGGCGCGTCGGGCTTCCCCACGACGATCTTCGCCCCGTCCACCGTCGCGGGCAGCCCCGCGAGCTGCCCTGCGATCGGACTGGTCCGCACCGGAACCTCGGAGACGGCCATGCCCTTCCCCCCACCCGCCCCGGAACCGGAACCGCATCCGACGACCGCCCCGCCCAACAGGGCCACGGACGCGACGGCCGCGACCAGCCGCCCCGCCACCACAACCCGCACCATACGAACCAGTACCTCTCACACAAAAACCTGACAAAATCCCCGCCCCACCCTAAGAAGGAGGCCGGACCGCCCACATCAGCCATTCGGCCACCTCTCGGCACCCAAAACCCGACGTCACGCCCCTGGACACCCCTCCACAACCCCGTGTACCAACTCCCCCATGACGATCAACGGCGGAATTTCCTTCTGGTACGCGACGGACGAAACCGCCCCCGCCCACCCACCCCGCGCCCCGCTCACCGGCAACACCACGGCCGACGTCGTCATCGTCGGCGGCGGCTACACCGGCCTGTGGACCGCCTACTACCTCAAGACCGCCGCCCCCGACCTGCGCGTCACCGTCCTGGAGCAGAAGTTCTGCGGCTACGGGGCCTCCGGCCGCAACGGCGGCTGGCTCTACAACGGCATCGCCGGCCGCGACCGCTACGCCTCCCTCCACGGCCGCCCGGCCGCCCAGCGTCTCCAGCAGGCCATGAACGAGACCGTCACCGAGGTCATCGACACCGCCGCGAAGGAAGGCATCGACGCCGACATCCACCGCGGCGGAGTCCTCGAGGTGGCCCGCACCCCCGCCCAGCTCTCCCGCCTCAAGGCCTTCCACACCGCCGAACTCGCCTTCGGCGAAACGGACCGCGAGCTCTACGACGCCACCGACACCCGCGCCCGCATCAACGTCGCCGACGCCGTCGGCTCCAGCTGGACCCCGCACGGAGCCCGCATCCACCCCCTGAAGCTGGTCAAGGGCCTGGCCGCCGCCTGCGAACGCCTCGGCGTCGTCATCCACGAGTCCACCCCCGTCACGGAGATCGCCCCGCGCCGCGCCCTCACCCCGTACGGCACCGTCCGCGCCCCGTACGTCCTGCGCTGCACCGAGGGCTTCACCGCCGCGCTCAAGGGCCAGAAGCGCTCCTGGCTCCCGATGAACTCCTCGATGATCGCCACGGCCCCGCTCCCGCCGGAGACCTGGTCCCAGCTCGGCTGGTCCGACGCCTCCACCCTCGGCGACATGGCCCACGCCTACATGTACGCCCAGCGCACGGCCGACGACCGCATCGCCATCGGCGGCCGCGGCGTCCCCTACCGCTACGGCTCCCGCACCGACAACGACGGCCGCACCCAGCCGGCGACGATCGCGTCCCTCACCCACCTCCTGGAGTCCTTCTTCCCGGTCCTCACCGGCGTCGAAATCACCCACGCCTGGTCGGGCGTCCTGGGCGTACCCCGCGACTGGTGCGCCACGGTCACCCTCGACGCGGCCTCGGGCCTCGGCTGGGCCGGCGGCTACGTGGGCTCCGGCGTGGCCACGGCCAACCTCGCGGCCCGCACCCTCCGCGACCTGGTCCTGGGCGACCGCACCCCCCTGACCACCCTCCCCTGGGTCAACCACCGAGTCCGCCGCTGGGAACCGGAACCCTTCCGCTGGCTGGGCGTCCAGGCCCTCTACGCCGCCTACCGCGAGGCCGACCGCCGAGAATCCACCACCCACACCCCCACGACAACCCCCTTGGCCCGCCTGGCCGACCGCATCTCGGGCCGCCACTGACGGCATGCAGAAAGGCCCCGGGTGATCACCCGGGGCCTTCCGCTTTTGTACGAATTCCCTTGGTCAGTAGTGCTCTGACCTGGGACGGAGCCCCCTGTCGGATTCGAACCGACGACCTACGCTTTACAAGAGCGGCGCTCTGGCCAGCTGAGCTAAGGGGGCACACATGACACTGCACACTGCACAGAATCGCCTTCACTCTACACAGCCACCACACCCCGCCGCGAAGAACTTTCCGGCCGCCGTAACCGCTCGCCTACCCGTTCGTTCTACGTACTGAAGTACACGTCCGACTATCGGACCGTGAGGGTGGGAGGGTTCGTGGCCTCAGGCACGGAGCAGGAGATGCGCGTCCCCGACCAGCGCAAGCATCAGCAGCGTGCCGCCCCAACCCCCTCACGAGGCGTGCGAAAGACAACTGCTGTACCGCTACCGCTTCTACCCCACCGGCTCTGAGGCGGAGCAGCTGCTGCAGACGTTCGGCGCATTCCGGTGGGTCTACAACGAGGGCCTGGCGCTACGGGGTAGTCAGCTGAGACGTCAGTGCCGGTGGGGACTCAGTGCCGTGTGGAGGATGGGGAAGGGGATGTCTGGTGGAGCGCAGCGATGGGCGGCGGAAACGTGCACTGCGGACGCTGGCCGTTCCGTTCACCGTGTCGGCACCTACGGGTGCGCGCATCCGGGATCGTCTGCGTCTGTCTGTCCGCGATGCTGAGGTTTTGCGGACGGTCGGCGGGCATCTCGGCCGGTACGCCCGTGCTGATCTGGCCGAGCGTGTCCGCATCGGCAGGGTGCCGGCGAAAGAGAACAAGCGGGCGGATCGCAAACGTGCGCTGACAAGGATGTCGTCATCCCGGTGGGCAGGGGCGATGACTCGCGCGTCGGAGGATCAGTACCAACTGTCCCTGCGGTGCCTGTTCGATGAACGGACCTCGCTGCGCCGGGCCATCGCGAAGATCAGCAAGCGTCTGACCATCCCCTGTGGCCAGCGCGTCAGAGGTGTTCGGGGATATCCGAGCCAGGCCGAGCGGGCACAGAAGCAGCGCCGGTTGCAGGTCCTCACCGCTCGCCTCGCCGAGGTTGAGCGGCGGCTCGAATCCGGGTATCCGGCGATCACGGTTGGCGGCCGTCGCATGGCCAAGGCCCGGCACAACCTCGCCGACGCCGGGCTCACCGAAACTGAGTGGCGGGAGCGGTGGGACGCGCAGCGCATGTTCCTGACCGCTGACGGGGAGTCCGGTGCGCCTCATGGGAACTACACGATCACCGTGGAGCCGGCCGATGGGACGGTCACGATCGTCCTGCCCAAACCGCTCAGGCACCTCTCCAACGCACCACGCGGACGGTACCGGCTCGCCTGCACGGTCACCTTCAACCACCGCCAAGGCGAATGGCTGGACCGGATCACCGCCAACCAGGCGGTGCGCTACGACATCGTGTGCGACCCGAAACGTGGGCGCTGGTACCTCGACGCCTCCTGGTCGACCCCGACGACGCCTCTCCCGACTCCCGCCGAGCTGGCCGCAACCGGCATCCGACTGCTGGCCGTGGACCTCAACGCCGGCCACCTCGCCGCCTGCGTCGTCGATGCCCACGGAAATCCGGTCGGTCGGCCGATCACCGTTCCCACCGCCCTGACCGGCCCTGCATCCCAGCGCGACGGACGCCTCCGCGCCGCGATCAGCGAACTCATCCACCTCGCCCACCAATACGGCTGTGCCGGTCTGGCGATCGAGAACCTCGGATTCATCGACGCCCGCGCCACCGGCCGCGAAACCATGGGCCGAGGCAAGCGCGGCAAGTCGTTCCGGCGCACCGTCGCCGGACTCCCCACCGCGAAGTTTCGTGACCGGCTGTCCGGCATGGCCCACCACGCCGGACTTGTCGTCGTCGCCGTCGACCCCGCCTATACCTCCCGCTGGGGCGCCCAACACTGGAAGCACCCGCTCCAAGAGCAATCCAAGACCATCATTGTCACCGGCCACCATGCGGCCTCGGTGGCGATCGGCAGACGTGCCCTCGGACACGGGACACGGCGTCGGCCAGGTGTGACCGCACACGACCAGAGGATCGTCGCGCGGAGAGCTACCGGCCAGACCGTCACCGCACCGAGGGCACACGGGAACACGAGCCCGCCAAGGACCACAGGCACAACCCACCCGGGTGAGAAGACCTGCCGGGACCAAAACGACCAGCTCGCGCTGTTCCCCGTCCCCCAAAACCGTTCGGGGAGACAACCGGCGAGACCGGTTGCGGCGACTCGGCCATCAGTGGCCGACATCGCCAGGAACGGTCACGTCGTAGATGGTCATGGTCGTGATCAAAGCAGCCGCCTCTGACAGCCGGAGGAGGGCGGAGGCGGACGTCGGGGAAGTCACCCGCCTCCGGGTGCTGACAGGAGCGGATCGGGCGGGTAGCGTCGGGCGGAGTCCAGGTCACTGGACTAGACCTTCCACTCGGATCGTCCGGCACGTTCCTGCCGGTAGAAGGGATTCATCACCATGGCTTCTGTCACTTTCGACAAGGCGACCCGTCTGTACCCCGGCGGCGACAAGCCCGCCGTCGACCAGCTGGAGCTGGAGATCGCGGACGGCGAGTTCCTCGTCCTCGTCGGCCCCTCCGGCTGCGGCAAGTCCACCTCGCTGCGCATGCTGGCCGGCCTGGAGGACGTCAACGGCGGTGCCATCCGCATCGGTGACCGCGACGTCACGCACCTGCCGCCCAAGGACCGGGACATCGCGATGGTGTTCCAGAACTACGCGCTCTACCCGCACATGTCCGTCGCCGACAACATGGGCTTCGCGCTCAAGATCGCCGGCGAGGACAAGGCCACCATCCGCAAGAAGGTGGAGGATGCGGCGAAGATGCTGGACCTGACCCAGTACCTCGACCGCAAGCCGAAGGCGCTCTCCGGCGGTCAGCGCCAGCGCGTCGCGATGGGCCGCGCGATCGTGCGCAAGCCGCAGGTGTTCCTCATGGACGAGCCGCTGTCGAACCTCGACGCCAAGCTCCGCGTGTCCACCCGTACCCAGATCGCCGCCCTCCAGCGCGACCTGGGCATCACCACCGTCTACGTCACCCACGACCAGGTCGAGGCCATGACGATGGGCGACCGCGTGGCCGTGCTGAAGGACGGTCTGCTGCAGCAGGTCGACACCCCGCGCAACATGTACGACCGCCCGGCGAACCTCTTCGTCGCCGGCTTCATCGGCTCGCCGGCCATGAACCTCGTCGAGGTCCCGATCACCGACGGCGGCGTGAAGTTCGGCGACAGCGTCGTCCCGGTGTCGCGCGAGGCGCTGTCCGCCGCCGCCGACGCGGGCGACCGCACGGTCACCGTGGGCGTGCGTCCGGAGCACTTCGACGTCGGCGACACGGGCGGCCTGACCATCACCGTCAACGTCGTCGAGGAGCTCGGCGCCGACGGATACGTGTACGGCTCGACCTCGCACTCCGAGGGCTCGCAGGACATCGTGGTCCGCGTCAACGGCCGCCAGGTGCCCGAGAAGGGCTCCACGCTGCACGTGATCCCGCGCGCCGACGAGATCCACGTGTTCTCGACCTCCTCGGGTGCCCGCCTCTCCGGCTGACCCGTCCGCGCGTAGCGCACGCACACCGCACGCGCCGAAGGGGCGTCCCGTCAAGGGGCGCCCCTTCGGCGTGAGTTCCGGCGTGAGGTCCGGCAGATCGGGCCATTCGGCCCCAAGCGTCAACCCTTAATTCGAAAAGCCACGTCGAACCATCCCCCGACCGGGTGACTAAATGTCGCCATATCTTCACCGAGCGCTACTCTCGCCCTCGTGACCCACACTGCCCGCCGTATCGGCCGATCCCTCGCCCTGGTCCTGCCCGTCGTCCTGGTCCTGTCCGGGACCCTCGCGGTCACCATGGTCCCCTGGGCGGACAACACCCCCTCCCAGATCCTGACCGCGTCCGCCGAGGACGTCTCCGTCCCCGCGAAGCCGCGCGCCGCCCAGGACGTGCTGCGCGACAAGCTGTTGAGCGAGATCCAGCAGGGTGAGCAGCCGGGTGACGTCCTCACCCACCTCCAGCAGGAGGTCGACCGGCGGCCGTCCCTCGCCGAGCACTGCGTGGGGATCGCGCGCGCCCTCGGGCGGGCCGCGGTGGACGCCTACGGGCCCACGAAGGCCCAGTCGTTCGCGCGGCCGGTGTGCGACACCTCGTACGCGTCCGGCGTCGCGTCCATGGGCTGACGGCCGCCGCCGCACGCCCTTCCGCCCCCGGACACAACGAACATGACCGATTCCGAGCGCTCCGAGCGTTCCGACCGACCCCACGCGGCCGCGTTCCCGGCTTCCCCGACCCAGGCGGTTGTCCTGGCGGGGGGCCAGGGTTCGCGGCTGCGGCCGTACACGGACGACCGCCCCAAGCCGATGGTGGAGATCCCCGGAACGGGGATGCCGATCATCGGGCACCAGCTCGCGTGGCTGGCCTCCGAGGGGGTGACGGACGCCGTGGTCTCCTGCGGACACCTCGCCGAGGTGCTCCAGAAGTGGCTGGCCGAGGCCCCGTTGCCGCTACGGGTGACCACCGTCGTGGAGAACGAACCGCTGGGCCGGGGCGGCGGCCTGAAGTACGCCGCCCGGCACCTCCCGCACCCCGAGCAGTCCTGGTACGCGACCAACGGCGACGTGTGGACCCGCTTCTCGCTGCGCGAGATGGCCGCTTTCCACGCCGAACGCGGCGCCACGGCCACCCTGGCGCTCGCCCGCCCGCGCATTCCGTGGGGGGTGGTGGAGATCAACGAGTACGGGCACGTACTGGACTTCATCGAGGCGCCGCAGTCCCCGTACCCGGTCAATGCCGGCGTGTACGTCTTCGGACCCGAATTCGCCGCCCTGCTGCCCGATTTGGGCGACCACGAGCGTACGACCTTCCCGCGCCTGGCCCGCGAGCGGCGCCTCGCGGGCTTCCCGCTGCCCCAGGGGGCCTACTGGCGGGCGATCGACACGGCGAAGGACCTGACCGAGGCGGCACGGGAGTTGGCCGCGCAGAACGCCCTGTAGCGCCTCGCCGCACATGACGAAGGGCCCGGCACGCTCTCGCGTGCCGGGCCCTTCGTCCGCGCCGTTCTCCGTCAGCCGCCGAGGAGTCCCCCCAGCAGGTCGGGCTGCTTCGGTGCGGTGCTGCCGGATCCTCCCGTGGAGCCCCCGCTGCGCGTTCCCGCGGAGCTGGCCGGGGGCTTCTGCGGGGTGGACTGGCGGGGGGTGCTGCGCGGGGACTGGCTGCCGCTGCTGGTGCCGCGGGTCGCGGTGGGCGAGCCGGAGCCGGCCGTCGGGGAGCTCGAACCGGTGGCGCCGCGCCCGGTCTTGGCGGCCGGCGAGGAGGCTCCGGCCGAGGGCTGTGCGACCCGCTTCGAGGGGGTGGGGCTCACGGGCTGCTGCTGCTTGGGGGTGCTCGGCAGCGGCCGCCCGGGCAGGTAGTTGCTCGGGGCCTCGCCCGGTCCGGGCACCGTGACCACGGTGGTGGAGCGGACGGCGCCGCCCAGGAGCGAGCCGATGAGCAGGGTGAGTCCGCAGATGACGCTGGCCATGATGGCTCCGCGGCGCAGGACCCGGCGGCGCAGCCGCCAGACCTCGGAGCGCGGACCCAGGGTGCGCCAGGCCTCGCTCGCGAGGCGGCCGTCCAGGGAGTAGACGGGGGCGCCCGCGATGATCAGCGGGCTCCAGGCGGCGAGGTAGATGATGTCGGGCGCGTCGTAGGCGGGGACGGTCTTCCAGCTCACCGTCATCAGCAGCGCGGCGGACAGCAGGGCGCCGAAGCAGGCGGCGAACCGCTGCCAGAGGCCGAAGACCGTCAGCACGCCCACGATGACCTGGAGGAAGGCCACGCTGAGGCCGGCGCCGACGGGGTGGGCCAGCGCGAAGTCGCGCAGCGGCTCGGCGAGCGCCCAGGGCTGCAGGGTCTGCAGCCAGGTGACCATGGAGCCGCGTTCGCCGCCGTCGAAGTAGACGGGGTCGCACAGCTTGCCCATGCCGGCGTAGATGGAGATGAAGCCGAGGAAGACGCGCAGCGGGAGCAGCACGACGCCGAGGTTCATGCGGCGGCCGGGGTAGTACGAGGCCTGCGCGCGGGCGTCGTTCTGCGCGCGGGCCTCGCCCTGGGCCCGGCGGGAGTCCGCGGATCCGCTGCCCTCGGAGTAGGCGGCGTCGTAGGCCTCGTGGGAGTGGGAGAGGCCTCCCACCACGGGCTGCAGCCGGGTGTCGGTGTCGTCGGGGGAGCCGTAGCTGCGCTGGCCGACGACGGTCGGGGTGGCGAGGGTGTCGTCCGCGAGGTCGTGGGCGAGGTCGATGCGCGGGATGGTCTGGGTGGCGCCGCCGTCGTACTCGTCGCGGCCGTCGTGGGCGCGCCCGTGGTCGCGTACGGCCTGGAGCAGGCCGCCCATCGCGGCGCTGGCGGCGGCGTCGCCGGGGGCGGACTTGCCGCTCCAGACGACGGGTCGGCGGCGGGCTGCTCCGGCTCCGGCGGCCGCGAGGGCTCCGCCGAGTGCCGGGGCGAGCCCTGGGGCGCCCAAGGGCCTGGGACGCGCGCTGGGGCTCGGTGCGAGCCGCACGCGGAAGCTGGCGTGGTTGACGATGACCTGTGCGGGGTCGCACGGCACCTTGACCATGCTCAGCGCGGGCTGGTCGTCGAACCCTGGCGTTCTGGTGTCCACACTCATCTAACCGAGTGATGAGTGTTTAGGACACTGCCTTGACATCAGGGATGTGTCCGAGACCCGTCAAATCAAGCCACCCCGCCCGTAGGGGGCGGGGTGGCACGCTCACGGGTCACGTCCGATGAGCCAAGTGGATCAAGCGGCGGCCGCGGTGGTGCTCAGGCGGCTGCCGCCGGTGGTGCGGGTGGTGCTGCCGGCGATGCTCAGGCGCGGCCGCGGACGGCGCGGCGGCGGGAGGCCTCGTAGAGGACGACGCCCGCGGCGACACCGGCGTTGAGCGACTCGGCGCCGCCCGGCATCGGGATGCGCACGAGGTAGTCGCAGTTCTCGCCGACGAGGCGGCCGAGGCCCTTGCCCTCGGAGCCGACGACGATGACCACGGGACCGCCGAGCGCTTCGAGCTCGTGGACCTCGTGGGTGCCCTCGGCGGCGAGGCCGACGACGGTGATGCCGGCCTTCTTGTACTCCTGGATGGCGCGGGTCAGGTTGGTGACGCGCGAGACCGGCGTACGGGCGGCGGTGCCGGCCGAGGACTTCCAGGCACCGGCGGTCATGCCGGCGGCGCGGCGCTCGGGGATGACCACGCCGTGGCCGCCGAAGGCGGAGACGGAGCGGACGATCGCGCCGAGGTTGCGCGGGTCGGTGACGCCGTCGAGGGCCACGATGAGCGGGTCCTCGTGGTTCTCGTACGCGGCGGCGGTGAGGTCCTCCGGGTGCGCGTACTCGTACGGCGGGACCTGGAGGACCAGGCCCTGGTGGTTGAGCCCGTTGGTGAGGCGGTCCAGCTCGGGGCGCGGGGCTTCCATCAGGTTGATGTTGCCGCGCTCGGCCGCGAGCTGGAGGGCCTCGCGGACGCGCTCGTCGTTGTCGATGAACTGCTGGACGTACAGGGTGACGGCCGGCACGCCGTCGCGCAGTGCCTCGAAGACCGGGTTGCGGCCGACGACCATCTCGCTGGTGCCCTTGGGGCCGCCGCGGCGGGGGGCCGGGCGGCGCTTGGCGGCCTGGCGGGCCATGGCGTTGCTGATGCGGTTGGCCTTGTGCTTCTTGCGGTCCTCGGCCTTGGGCGTGGGGCCCTTGCCTTCGAGGCCCTTGCGCCGCTGGCCACCGCTGCCGACCGTCGCGCCCTTCTTGTTGGACGTGCGGCGGTTCCTGCGCTGGCTGTTCCCGGCCATGACCTCTACCTGATTTCGTTGGTTCTGCGATATGTACGTATGAAGAGTGTGCCGCCCGGGATGCCGGGCGGCCCAATCTGAGTGCGCCAGTGGGACTGCGCCGGTGGGCTCAGCGGGGGCCGAGCGTCCATCGGGGTCCGGTGGGGCTGTCCTCGATGACCAGGCCCGACTGCTGGAGCTGGTCGCGGATGGCGTCGGCGGTGGCCCAGTCCTTGCGGGCGCGAGCGGACTCGCGCTGCTCCAGGACCAGGCGTACGAGGGTGTCCACGGCTCCGTGGAGGTCCTCCCCGCGGTCCGCCTCGCCGGCCCAGTGCGGGTCGAGGGGGTCGAGTCCGAGGACGCCCAGCATGGCCCGCACCTCCGACAGGCGCGCGATGGCCGCGTCCTTGTCGTCGGCGGCGAGCGCGCTGTTGCCCTGGCGGACGGTCGTGTGGATGATCGCGAGCGCCTGCGGGACGCCCAGGTCGTCGTCCATGGCCTCGGCGAAGGCGGGCGGCACCTCGGCGGCCGGCTCGACGGAGCCGCCGGCCTTCTCGATGACGCGCTGGATGAAGCCCTCGATGCGCGCGAAGCCGGACTCGGCCTCGCGCAGGGACTCCACGCTGTACTCGATCATCGAGCGGTAGTGCGGGGTGCCGAGGTAGTAGCGCAGGACGATCGGGCGCCAGACCTTGAGCATCTCGGAGACGAGGACGGAGTTGCCGAGGGACTTGGACATCTTCTCGCCGGAGAGGGTGACCCAGGCGTTGTGCATCCAGTACTTCGCGAACTCGTCGCCGTAGGCCTTGGCCTGGGCGATCTCGTTCTCGTGGTGCGGGAAGATCAGGTCGAGCCCGCCGCCGTGGATGTCGAAGGCGCTGCCGAGGTACTTGTGCGCCATCGCGGAGCACTCCAGGTGCCAGCCGGGACGGCCGCGGCCCCACGGGGTCTCCCAGTCGGGCTCGCCCGGCTTGGAGGCCTTCCACATGGCGAAGTCGCGCGGGTCGCGCTTGCCTGCGACGCCCTCGTCGGGCTGGCGCAGGTCGTCGATGTTCTGGTTCGACAGCTCCAGGTAGCCCGGGAAGGAGCGCACGTCGAAGTAGACGCTGCCGTCGGCCTCGTACGCGTGGCCGCGCTCGATGAGCCCGCGCATCATCTCGATCATCTCGGGGACGTGGCCGGTGGCGCGCGGCTCGTACGTGGGCGGCAGGCAGCCCAGCGCGTTGTAGCCGTCGTTGAAGGCGCGCTCGTTCTCGTAGCCGATGGACCACCAGGGGCGGCCCTGCTCGCCGGACTTCCCGATGATCTTGTCGTCGATGTCGGTGACGTTGCGGATGAAGGTGACGTCGAGCCCGCGGTAGGTGAACCAGCGGCGCGCGATGTCGAAGTTCAGGTACGAGCGGACGTGCCCGATGTGCGGAGCCGCCTGCACGGTGGCGCCACAGAGGTAGATCGAGACACAGCCCGGAACGAGCGGGGTGAAGTCACGGATCTGCCGGGCGCTGGTGTCGTACAGGCGAATAGTCACGGCATCCAGGGTAGTGCGCCTGTAGCAGTGCCCCGCGACCCTTTCGGCACGCGGGGCCCGCTTTGTTGTCGAAGAGCCGCGGGAGCGGTGTGGGCGTACGGGGTACTAGGCCCGGTTCGTCCGGTACACGAGGGCCGTGGCGATGGCGGCGAGGCCTTCGGCGCGGCCGGTGAGGCCCAGTCCGTCGGTGGTGGTGCCCGACACGGAGACGGGGGCGCCCGCCGCTGCGGCGAGCGCCTTCTGTGCCTCTTCGCGCCGCTTGCCGATCTTCGGGCGTACGCCGATCACCTGGATGGCGATGTTGCCGATCTCGAAGCCCTCGGCGCGGACGATCCGGGCGGCTTCCGCCAGAAGGGTGACGCCGGCGGCGCCGGACCACTCGGGGCGGGAGGTGCCGAAGTGCGCACCGAGGTCGCCGACGCCTGCGGCGGAGAACAGGGCGTCGCAGGCGGCGTGCGCGGCGACGTCCCCGTCGGAGTGCCCGGCGAGGCCGTCCTCGCCCTCCCAGAGCAGGCCGGCGCACCACAGTTCGCGGCCGGTCTCGAAGGCGTGCACGTCGGTGCCGATGCCGACGAGCGGGATCAGCGGGGCGGGACTAGTAGGCATCGGTGGCCCTCCGGCGGGCGAGTACGGCCTCGGCGAGGACCAGGTCGAGCGGGCGGGTGACCTTGAAGGCCTCTTCGTGGCCGGGAACCGCCACGACGGTGACGCCGAGCTGTTCCACCATGCCGGCGTCGTCGGTGGCGCCCTCACCGTCGACGGCCACCTTCTCGTGCGCCAGGCGGAGCGTGGCGAGGTCGAAGCCCTGCGGGGTCTGTACGGCGCGCAGCCGGGCCCGTACGGGGGTGGAGACGACCGGCTCGGGCTCGCCGGGCCGGCCGGGCTCGACCTCCTTGACGGTGTCGGCCAGCGGCAGCGCGGGGACGACGGCGAGCGCGCCGTCGCGGACGGCCTCGACGACCGTGTCGACGGTGTCGACGGGGACCAGGGGGCGGGCCGCGTCGTGGATCAGGACGGCCGTGATGTCGGCCGGGAGCGCGTCCAGGCCGGCGCGTACGGATTCCTGCCGGGTCTCCCCGCCGGGGACGACCAGGATCTCCGTGCGCTCGGGCAGCGCGTGCTCGTCGAGCAGCCGGCGCACGTCGGCGGTGCCGTCGGACGGCGCCACGACGACGACGAGGGTGATCGCGCGGGAGCGCGCCATGGCGCGTACGGCGTGGATGAGCATGGGCGTGCCGCCCAGGGTCCGCAGGGCCTTGGGGGCGCCGGGACCGAGACGGACCCCGCGGCCGGCGGCCGGGATCACCGCGGCGGTGCGGTGGGGGCGCGATTCGTCAGACATCAGTAGCTCCGAGCCAGGTTTGTGACTTCGGCCGACATGGGTATGGCCTGAAGGGTGCCGGGTGCGACGCCCTCGCCCCTTCCGTGACGACCGGTCGAGTCGGCTGCCCGGACCCGGCACGCCAGTGATGCCGCGAGTAGTGCACGGCCCGGTGTGTGGCGGGCCGTGGTGTACGGGCATGGGTGCAGACATGCCGCAGCGCCCGGCAACAAGTCTCCTTGTCATCGGGCACCGCGGCACAACTGTGTACGACGAGGCGTACGAATGATCGCGTCAGGACGCGAGCACTTCGTCGAGGAGGGCCTCGGCCTTGTCCTCGTTGGTGTTCTCGGCGAGCGCGAGCTCGCTCACCAGGATCTGACGCGCCTTCGCGAGCATGCGCTTCTCACCTGCGGAGAGCCCACGCTCACGCTCACGACGCCACAGGTCACGCACAACTTCGGCGACCTTGATGACATCGCCAGAAGCGAGCTTTTCCAGATTTGCCTTGTAGCGCCGGGACCAGTTCGTCGGCTCTTCTGCGTACGGTGCGCGGAGCACCTCGAAGACCCGGTCCAGCCCGTCCTGGCCGACTACGTCGCGAACGCCTACGAACTCCGCATTGTCCGCGGGAACGCGAACGGTCAGGTCACCCTGCGCGACCTTGAGCACCAAGTAGGTCTTGTCCACGCCTTTGATCTGGCGAGTTTCGATAGCCTCGATCAGCGCGGCCCCGTGATGGGGATAGACCACGGTGTCGCCAACCTTGAACGTCATGTGACAGGTACCCCTTCCGTGGCTATCCAGGGTAACACGAGAATCGACCGTTATGAATGGCGTTTTCGCAGGTCAGGGCACATCTCAGGGCTTGACAACAGCGACACGAACGTGCTGCGAGAGGCTTCCGGAAGGGGGTATTCGCAGGTCGGAGGCGCTGTGCGGACCAGGCGAAACGGCTACGTTACACCTGCCCGGGACCCCCGACGATGTGACGTACGTCCCGTTTTGACGGTTTCCGGCGCGGGAAACCGAACTACTCCGTTCGACTGGCGGCCACCCGTACGGGGCCCGTTCCGGCCCAATCCGGAATTGATCACCGCGTGGTGTTCGATGAAATCCGGAAATTGATCACCGGAGCCGCGCCGGCCTTTGCGAGCGGGCCTTTTGCGAATGAAAGATCACCCGGCCCCGGCGCGGCGGTGACGGAACCCGCCGGTACGAGGCGGGTTCCCCTTCGAGGGCCCGGCCGGGGCCCGGCCCCACACTGCGGAGGGTCGGGTGCGGGGGCGGGGCGGCGGCTCGGTAACCTAAGCGCGCTGACACATCCTTAGAGCGGCTTTACTTCGCCGTTCCGAGGCGTCCACCCTTCCCTTCCGTACGTCCAAGGAGTTGCCTCCCCCGTGAGCCGCAGCCTTCGACGCGGCGCCCTCGCCGCCACCGCCGCCGCCTTCTCGCTCGTCTCGCTGGGCGCCTGCGCCGCGGGCCACGACGCGCCGACTCTCCAGGTCAAGCCGGACAACGCCGCCGTGACCAAGGGCGACATCAAGGTCCAGAACGCTCTGGTGATCACCCAGGAGAAGGACAAGAAGGGCCCGGCCGCGGTCTCCGCGACGGTGTTCAACAACGGCACCAAGGAGCAGACGCTCGACGCCATCACCCTTCCGGGCAGCAAGGCCGTCGTGACGCTGAAGCCCGCGGGCAGCGGCTCCAAGGTGGTCATCCCGGCCGGGGGCTCCGTCCTCCTGGGCGGCAAGGGCAACGCCTCCGCCGTGATCGCGGGCGGGGAGTCCGTCGTGGACGGCAACGTCCAGAAGATCGTCTTCCAGCTGAGCACCACGGGCGACGTCGAGCTCGAGGGCTTCGTCGTCCCGGCCACGGGCATGTACGAGGGCTACGGCCCGACCGCCGCCCCGGCCGCCGGCGCCACGCCGTCGGGCAGCCCCTCGGCTTCCCCCTCCGGCTCCGCCTCGGCCACGCCGTCCGGTTCCCCGTCCGCCTCGGCCTCGCACGGGGCCGCCGCGTCCGGTTCGCCGTCCACCGGCACCGGTCACTGAGGCGCGAAGCACCGTACTCAACGGGAACGGCCCCCGTCCGCTCGATGCGGACGGGGGCCGTTCCCGTGTTCCGGCGTATCCGGGCCGGTTTACGGCTCGAACTTGTAGCCGAGGCCGCGGACCGTGACCAGGTAGCGCGGTGCACCCGGGTCGGGCTCGATCTTGGCGCGCAGGCGCTTCACGTGGACGTCCAGGGTCTTGGTGTCGCCGACGTAGTCGGCGCCCCAGACCCGGTCGATGAGCTGCATGCGGGTCAGTACGCGGCCCGCGTTGCGCAGCAGCATCTCCAGCAGGTCGAACTCCTTCAGCGGGAGGTCCACCTTGGCTCCCGAGACGGTGACCACGTGGCGGTCGACGTCCATCCGGACGGGGCCCGCTTCCAGGGCCGCCGGGGTGACCTCTTCCGGCTCGCCGCGGCGGCGCAGGACCGCGCGGATGCGGGCGACCAGCTCCCGCGAGGAGAAGGGCTTCGTGACGTAGTCGTCGGCTCCTATCTCCAGCCCGACGACCTTGTCGATCTCGCTGTCCTTGGCGGTCACCATGATCACGGGGACGTTGGAGCGGCCGCGCAGCTGCCGGCAGACCTCCGTGCCGGGCAGGCCGGGGAGCATCAGGTCGAGGAGGACGAGGTCGGCGCCGTTGCGCTCGAACTCGTCGAGCCCGTCGGGCCCGGTCGCGGCGATCGCGACCTCGAAGCCCTCCTTGCGGAGCATGTAGGACAGGGCGTCGCTGAAGGATTCCTCATCCTCGACGACGAGCACACGGGTCACGGAAGGACCTCCGGGGCAGGGGTGGCTGGTGCGGTGTGAGGTTCAAGCTGGGGGTGGGCGGGTGCGGAGGCCGTCGCCGGGGCCGGCGCGGCCGCTTCGGGGAGTCGCAGGGTGAACGTGGAACCCTGGCCCTCCGAGCTCCAGACCGACACCTCCCCGCCGTGCGAAGCCGCTACGTGCTTCACGATCGCAAGGCCCAGACCGGTTCCTCCCGTGGCGCGGGAGCGGGCCGGGTCCACTCGGTAGAAGCGTTCGAAGATGCGCTCGCGGTCCTTTTCCGGGATGCCGATGCCCTGGTCGGTCACGGCTATCTCGATCAAGTCTCCACCCGGCGCGGTGACCCGGCGCGCGGCGATGCCGACGCGGGTGCGGGCGGGGCTGTAGTTGACGGCGTTCTCGACCAGGTTCCCGAGGGCGGCCGCGAGCTGCCCCCGGTTGCCCCATACCCGCAGGTCGGCGGTGCCGCCGGCGGCCATGGTGATCTGTTTCGCGGAGGCCGTGTGGCGGCAGCGGTCTATGGCCTCGGCCACGAGCGTGTCCACACGGACGGGTTCCGCGTCCTCCAGGGGATCGTCGTTCTGTACCCGGGAGAGGTCGATGAGTTCTTGTACGAGGTTGATGAGGCGGGTCGCCTCGATCTGCATGCGGCCGGCGAACCGGTGCACGGCCTCGGGATCGTCCGAGGCGTCCATGACGGCCTCGGAGAGCAGGGAGATCGCGCCGACCGGGGTCTTGAGCTCGTGCGACACGTTCGCGACGAAGTCGCGGCGCACGGCCTCGATGCGGCGGGCCTCGGTGAGGTCCTCCACGAGGAGGAGCACCAGGCGGGAGCCGAGCGGGGCGACGCGCGCCGAGACGGCGAGGGCCTCTCCGCGGCCGGTGCCGCGCCGGGGCAGGTCGAGCTCGACCTGGCGTATCTCCCCGTCGCGCCGGGTGTCGCGGGCCATGTGGAGCATGGGCTCCACGGCGAGCTTGCCGCCGCGGACCAGGCCGAGGGCATATGCCGCCGAGCTGGCCTTGACGACCGCGTCCCCCTCGTCGAGCACGACGGCGGAGGATCGGAGCACGGAGAGGACGGTGTCCACTCCCGGTGGGAGCACCGCGTTGATGTCGGGGCGCATGGAGCTCCGGGTGGGGCGGGCTTGGTCGCGCTCGCTCCAGCGGAACGCCAGCATCGCGATCACACCGGTGCAAAGACCGGCGATCGCGGCAGCTGCGGCGACCGCCGCGTTCACGTCCATGACTCCAGGTTAAGCAGGCGGGGGGACACTTCCACAGCCGTTCGGGTGGCACCTCGAACAGTCGTCGCCCAGAGTTCACCCTGGCGACCGTGCTGATTCACTTGGGATGCCGGAGTCGGTCGCGTTCGGGGTTCACCGTGGCAACGTGGGGCCGATGGCCGCACCGGCCCGCGCCCCGGGCAGTACTTGCAGCAGGCAGTAGTAGGTCGTAGTAGGTCGAGAGAGGGACACGAGACATGCGTGACGCGTACCACGAGGAACTGGACTCGATCGGTGAAGGCCTGGTCGAAATGGCCCGGCTGGTCGGCTCCGCCATCGGGCGGGCCACGACCTCCATGCTCGACGCCGACCTGAAGCTCGCCGAGAGCGTCATCGCCGCCGACCAGAAGGTGGACGACCTCCAGCACGACCTGGAGGCCCGTGCCATCGCGCTGCTCGCGCGCCAGCAGCCGGTCGCCACCGACCTGCGCATCGTCGTCACCTCGCTGCGCATGAGCGCCGACCTGGAGCGCTCCGGCGACCTGGCGCAGCACGTGGCCAAGCTCGCCCGGCTGCGCTTCCCGGACACGGCGGTCCCGCGCGACCTGCACGCGACCATCCTGGAGATGGGGCAGCTCGCGCAGCGGCTGATGGCGAAGGCCGCCGAGGTCATCATCACCAAGGACGTCGACCTGGCGCTCCAGCTGGAGCAGGACGACGACGAGATGGACCAGCTGCACCGCACGCTGTTCCAGCACCTGATGGACGACCGCTGGAAGCACGGCATCGAGACGGCGGTCGACGTGACCCTGCTGGGCCGCTACTACGAGCGCTTCGCGGACCACGCGGTGTCGGTCGCCAAGCGCGTGGTCTACCTGGTGACGGGCGAGCACGCGGACGAGCTCCAGGCACCCACGCAGGTCGAGGGCGTCTGAGCCGGAGGGCCGCCGGGGGCCGGATCGACGCCGAGGGCGGGATCAACAACGAGCCCCCAATGCGCCGTTGACGCGGGAGCCCGGCTGGGCATGAATGAGGGCGAAGGCACAACGCCTACGAGGAGGATCCATGTCCGATTCCCCCGTCCCCATCACCCCGGAGCAGGAGGTGCAGCCCCCGGAGGGCCTGCGCCTGCGTTTGCCCCTGCTCGCGGCCTGCGGCTGCGGCTCGGGCTGCGGCTGCGGCTGCCAGTCCGGCGCCCCCTGCCAGTGCGGCGGCTGAGGCCACCCGCCCGGTCACCCGTAAGCGAAGGGCCCCGTCCGACACCCGTCGGCCGGGGCCCTTCGCAGCGTTCCCGCCGCGTCGCTCGCGAAGGACAAGGACAAGGACAAGGAGAGAGCCATGCGCTACGGCCGTCCCAGCACGGAGCAGCTGCGGCGCAACTTCGACAGCGTCCTGACGGACGTGCTGTCGGGGCGCGGCGTCCGCACGGAGACGGGGCTCGACACCCCGACCGAGAACGCCCTGTGGGCGATCGCCCGGGCCCGCCCGAGCGCCCCGGACGCGCTGGTGGCCGCGGCCTACCGGGCCTTCGCCGGCCAGCTCGACGGCACCAACGCGGCTGCGTGGCGCGCGGAGATGGACCGCAGGATCGCCGCACGCGGGGCGCGACCCCGCCCGGACCCGCCCGCGGACCGAGGCCCGCTCCCCCGCCCCGCACCGTGACCGCGACCGGTCGCGGAGGTCAGCGCTTCAGAGCCCGGTACCGCCTGAGCAGTGCGGTGATCTTCGCGTGGTCGGCCGCGCCGTTGAGCTCGGTGAGCAGGTCGTCCGGGCACAGCTCGTAGTGGTCGCCCCACCAGTGGCGCCCCTTGTTGTCCCAGATCCGGTAGCCGCCCGGCACCCCCCTGGCCACGTACCGCCGCCGGCTCACGCCCGTACTCCCATGTCTCCCCCTGCCGTCCCCCGCGCGGATGCGGTCCCCCGCCGCACCCGGAATTCTTCCCGGCCGGCCGTCTCCCGCACGACCGAGATTTCGCCGAAGGGCGGACGAAGGCGCGTCTTCGCCGTCACATCCCGGGGATGTCGTAGCCGGGGTCCGGGTGTTGACGGGGGGTCCACCACTCGGTGAGGCCCCACACCCCGAGCGCGAGCGCGGCCAGGGCGGCGACCGCGGCGGCCCAGGGCGGCAGGCGCCTGATGGTCAGGGTCCAGGCGATGAGCGGCACCACCGCGCCGCCGAGCAGGATGAGCGGCAGGTCGGCGTAGAGCACGCTCAGGTCGCGGGCGTGGGACTCGAATCCGCCGTCGATGCTGAACGCGGCGCGCGGCGCCCAGACGACCAGCCCGGTCATGGCACCGAGGCCGGCGAAGAAGTACCCGGCCTGGCGCTCGGCCTCCGGCTTCATGCCGGTCCGCCCTGGAGAGTTTGCGGTCATGCCCTCTGGACGCGGCGGCTCGACACCCGGTTGCAGGGGCATCGGGCCGGGGCAGACGAATGCCCCTGGCCTGCGCCGTGTGCGCAGGCCAGGGGCATGGTCGCTGGTGCTACTTCTTCTTGCCCTGGTTCTTGACGGCCTCGATGGCGGCCGCGGCGGCGTCCGGGTCGAGGTAGGTGCCGCCCGGGTTGAGCGGCTTGAAGTCGGCGTCCAGCTCGTAGGAGAGCGGGATGCCGGTCGGGATGTTCAGGCCCGCGATGTCCTCGTCGGAGATGCCGTCGAGGTGCTTGACCAGCGCGCGCAGGGAGTTGCCGTGCGCGGCGACCAGGACGGTGTGGCCGTCGAGGAGGTCGGGGACGATCGAGTCGTACCAGTACGGGAGCATGCGGACGACGACGTCCTTCAGGCACTCCGTGCGGGGGCGCAGCTCCGGCGGGATGGAGGCGTAGCGCGGGTCCCCGGACTGCGAGAACTCCGTACCGTCTTCGAGCGCCGGCGGCGGGGTGTCGTACGAGCGGCGCCACAGCATGAACTGCTCCTCGCCGAACTCGGCGAGGGTCTGGGCCTTGTCCTTGCCCTGGAGGGCGCCGTAGTGGCGCTCGTTGAGGCGCCAGGAGCGGTGGACCGGGATCCAGTGGCGGTCGGCGGCCTCCAGCGCGAGCTGGGAGGTGCGGATCGCACGCTTCTGGAGGGAGGTGTGAACCACGTCGGGGAGAAGTCCGGCGTCCTTCAGGAGTTCGCCACCGCGGACTGCCTCCTTCTCGCCCTTCTCGTTGAGATTGACGTCCACCCAGCCGGTGAACAGGTTCTTCGCGTTCCATTCGCTCTCGCCGTGGCGGAGGAGGATCAGCTTGTACGGTGCGTCGGCCATGCGTACGAGCCTAATGGACGCACCCGCCCGCCCGCGCGCGGTGTGTACGGCATGCGGGACGGTCCTGGATTGACGCCAGCCGTCAATCCAGTGGCTCCGCCGGGCCGCGGTCCGTAGGGTCCGAACGAGTAGAGGGACGCTTACATCTCGGGGGGATTCCGTATGTCCGTTGCCGGTATGAGACGGGCCGCGCGCGAGAGCGTCGCGGGTCTGCCCCGGGAGTTCTGGTGGCTCTGGACGAGCACGCTCGTCAACAGGCTCGGGGCCTTCGTCGCCACATTCATGACCTTGTACCTGACCCTGGAGCGGGGCTATTCGGCCTCCTTCGTGGGACTTGTGGTGGCTCTCCACGGGCTCGGCGGTGTGGTGTCCTCGCTGGTCGCCGGCGTGCTCACGGACCGGCTGGGCCGGCGGCCCACGCTGATGGCGGCGCAGGCGTCGACCGCGTTCTCGGTGGCGCTGCTCGGGTTCATGGAGCATCCGGCGGCGATCGCCGCGGTGGCGCTGCTGGTCGGCATGACCTCCAACGCCTCGCGGCCTGCGGTGCAGGCGATGATGGCCGACATCGTCCGGCCGGAGGACCGGGTACGGGCCTTCGCGCTGAACTACTGGGCCATCAACCTCGGCTTCGCCATCAGCTCGGTCGTGGCGGGCTTCGTCGCGGAGTACAGCTACCTGGCCGGGTTCCTCGGCGAGGCGGCCCTGACGCTGGTCTGCGCGGTGCTCGTCTACCTCAAGCTGCCGGAGTCCCGGCCGGAGAGGACGGCGGCGGAGAAGGCGGCCGCCGAGCCGGAGGTCCGGCTGGGGACGGTGCTGCGGGACGGGCGGTTCATGGGCGTGGTCGGGCTGTCGTTCCTGATCTCGCTGATCTTCATGCAGGGCTCGTTCGGGCTGCCGCTCGCGATGGGCGCGGCCGGGTTCTCCACGACGGACTACGGGCTGGTCATCGGCGTGAACGGCGTGCTGATCGTGGCGCTGCAGATCCCGGTCACCCGGTTCATCGAGCACCGCGATCCGCAGAAGCTGCTGGTCATCTCGGCGCTGCTGGCCGGGTACGGGTTCGGGCTGACCGCCTTCGGCGGCTCGGTGTGGAGCCTGGCGCTGACCGTCTGCGTGTGGACCCTCGCCGAGATCGTCAACTCGCCGACCCAGATGGGCCTGGTCGCGCGGCTCTCCCCGCTGCACGGACGCGGCCGCTACCAGGGCATGTACACGCTGTCGTGGGCGGTGGCCTCGCTGATCGCACCGCTGATGGCGGGCTTCGCGATCGAGCACTTCGGCGCGGGCTGGCTGTGGGGCGCGACGGCGGTCCTGGGGACCGTGGCCGCGGCGGGCTACTGGCTGCTGATGCGGGGGCTGCCTCAGGGCGAAGCGAGCCCGGTGGAGCCGGCCGCGGAGCCGGTCGTGGAGGAGATCGTGGAGGTCGCCGCTCCGGCGAAGGCGACGGATCCGGTGGCTCCGGCCGCCTGACCCGCCTACTCCGGCTGCGCGGCCGCCCCCGCCGCCCCCGCCCCCGCCGCGCCCGACGGCTGCGTCAGGTTCTTGAAGGCGTCCAGGTTGCGCGTGGACTCGCCCCGCGAGACCCGCCACTCGTACTCCCGCCGGATCGCGCTCGCGAAACCCAGCTCCAGCAGGGTGTTGAAGGCCCCGTCGGCCGCCTCCAGGACCGTGCCGAGCAGCCGGTCGAGGTCGTCGGGGGTGATCACCGACAGGGGGAGGCGGGCCGTCAGGTAGACGTCGCCGAGCGCGTCGACCGCGTAGGCCATGCCGTAGAGCTTGAGGTTGCGCTCCAGCAGCCACCGGTGGACGCCGGCCTCGTTCTCGTCCGGGTGGCGGATCACGAAGGCGTTGACCGACAGGGAGTGCTTCCCGGCCTTGAGCGAGCAGGTGGTGCTCAGCTTGCGGGTGCCGGGGAGCTGGACCACGTACGAGCCCGGTGACGGGCTCTCCCAGCTCAGTTCCGCGCCGGTCAGCGTCGCTTCGATGATCCCGCGGATGTCAGCGTCAGCCATGGTGGGAGCGTACGTGACGGCGGTGATCGTGCATCGCCCCCGTGTACACGTCGGCCGTGCCGCTCGCGGCGGTGTCCCAGCCGAAGAACTGCGCGTGCCGCGCGGCCGCCGCGCCCATCCGGTCCGACAGCCCCGGCTCGTCCACGAAGCGCCGTAGCTGACGGGCGTAGTCCACCGGATCGTGGCCGGGTACGAGGATGCCCGTCACCCCGTCGTTGACGGCGACGGGCAGCCCGCCGACGGCCGCGGCCAGCACCGGAGTGCCGGTGGCCTGCGCCTCTATGGCGACCAGCCCGAAGGACTCGTTGTACGAGGGCATGACCAGCACGGACGCCGCCCGGAACCAGTCCGCGAGCGCGTCCTGCGCCACCGGCGGGTGGAAGTGCACGAGGTCGGCGATGCCGAGCTTGGCCGCGAGCTTCTGCAGACCCTCCGGCTTCGCGAGCCCGCTGCCGCTCGGCCCGCCGACGACGGGCACGAACAGCCGGGCGCGCAGCTGCGGTTCGCGGTCCACCAGCTCCGCCACGGCCCGCAGCAGGATGTCGGGGGCCTTGAGCGGCTGGATGCGGCCCGCGAAGAGCGGGATGACGGCGTCCTGCGGCAGCCCGAGGCGGGCGCGGGCGGCGGCGCGGCCGTCGGCGACGGTGAAGCGTTCGAGGTTCACGCCGGGGTGGACGACGGCCACCTTGCCGGGGTCGGCCGCGTAGTGGCGGACGAGCTCGTCGGCCTCCTCGGCGGTGTTCGCGATGAGCCGGTCGGCGGCGTCGACGATCTGCGTCTCGCCGATGACGCGGGCGGCGGGCTCGGGGGTGTCGCCCTCGGCGAGCGCCGCGTTCTTGACCTTGGCCATGGTGTGCATCGCGTGCACGAGCGGGACGCCCCAGCGCTCGGCGGCGAGCCAGCCGACGTGGCCGGAGAGCCAGTAATGGGAGTGGACCAGGTCGTAGTAGCCGGGGCGGTGGCCGGCCCAGGCCTGCATGACGCCGTGGGTGAAGGCGCACAGCTGGGCCGGCAGCTCCTCCTTGGCGAGGCCCTCGTACGGGCCCGCGTCCACGTGCCGTACGAGGACTCCGGGCGCGAGCTCGACCACGGGCGGCAGGCCGCTGGTGGTGGCCCGGGTGAAGATCTCGACCTCGATGTTGATCGCGGCGAGGCGCCGGGCCAGCTCGACGATGTAGACGTTCATCCCGCCGGCGTCGCCGGTGCCGGGCTGGTGCAGCGGTGAGGTGTGCACGCTGAGCATGGCGACCCGGCGCGGCTTGCGGTGACCGCCGACGGCCGCGGGCAGGCGCAGGCGGGGCGGCTCGTGGCGGGTGCCGGAGCGGGCCGCGGCGAACCGGCCGCCGATGCTGCCGCCGATGCGGGACACGTACTGGCTCAAGGGAGCAGTTCCTCTCGCTCGGACGGCATGACGCGGAGAGCGCTGTCGCGCTCTTCTAGGAGTGCAACCCGAACGGCCGTCCCGCGCATTCCGGGACGGGCGGTTTTCCTGCCCCCGTGCCGGATTTTTATCGCGCGGGAGCGCTCCGCTTACTCTCTGCACATGGCTTCCCGCTCCACCCCTCCCCCTCGTCGCCCCGTCGGCACGGTGACCCGCGGGACGACGAACCCGAACCGCCTGCGCCGCATGGACCGCTGGATCGCGGCGACGCACGGGGCGGCGCTGCGGCGCGCGGACGAGCCGGTCGCGGTGGACCTCGGCTACGGGGCCGCGCCCTGGACCGCGGTGGAGCTGCTGGCACGGCTGCGGGAGGCGGCCCCGCGGGTGCGGGTGGTCGGCATCGAGATCGAACCGGCCCGGGTGGCGGGCGCCAAGCCGTACGAGCGGGAGGGCCTGAGCTTCCGGCACGGCGGCTTCGAGGTGCCGCTGGACGGCGGGGTGCGGCCGGCGCTGATCCGGGCGGCGAACGTGCTGCGCCAGTACGACGAGGAGCAGGTCGAGGCGGTGTGGGAACGACTGTGTTCCCGGCTGGCTCCCGACGGGCTGCTGGTGGAGGGGACCTGCGACGAGATCGGGCGGCGGCACGTGTGGGTCGCGCTCGGGCCCGAAGGGGCGCGCACGGTGACCTTCGCGACCCGCCTGGGCTCCCTGGAGCGCCCCTCCGACCTGGCGGAGCGGCTGCCGAAGGCGCTGATCCACCGCAACGTGCCGGGCGAGCCGGTGCACGCGTTCCTGCGCGACTTCGACCGGGCGTGGGCGGCGGCGGCCCCGTACGCCTCCTACGGTGCACGGCAGCGCTGGATCCGGACGGCGCGGGCGCTGGCGGGCGACTGGCCGCTGGCGGACGGGCCGGTGCGGTGGCGTCAGGGGGAACTCACGGTGCGGTGGGAAGCGTTGAGGCCTTCGGGGTGACGGTTGCCGCCGGGGTCAGGGGGGCCGCGGGGGCGATCGGGACGCATCGGATGGATATCCACAAGGGTGTTGGAATTCACCGACTCATGGCACCATCCCGAAGGCAATCACAAGTTACTGACGATTAATCAATCCGGTGTCTGGGGGGACCATGAGGAAACGACGACGGGGTTCGATCGCCCTCACTCTGCTCTGCGCGATGGCGCTGCTGTCCGCGCCCGGCGCACTGGCCGGCACCGCGTTCGCGGCGCCGGAGCCCCAGCAGGGCAAGTCCCTGGAGCAGGTCCGCAAGGAAATAGAGGGCCTCTACCGCGAAGCCGGCACGGCCACGGACGCCTTCAACCTCGCCGAGAGCGAGACCAAGACGCAGTCCGACAAGATCGTGGAGATCGCCAACCTGGTCCTCGCGGGCCAGGACCGCATCACCGCCCTGAAGGGCCGCGCGGGCGCCGCCGCCCGCGCCCAGTACCGCTCGGGCGGGCTGCCGCCCGGCGCGCAACTGGCCCTGAGCAACGACCCGACGCAGTTCCTGGACGGCAACGACCGGCTGCGCCAGGGCGAGAAGGCCACCTCGGACCTGCTCTCCGAACTGAACCGCACGCAGACCGACTTGCAGCAGTACGCGCGGGACGCGAGCGCGCACTGGGAGACCCTGGAGGCCAACCGGGTCAAGCAGGAGGCCGCGAAGAAGCAGGTCGAGGAGAAGATCAAGGCCGCGGAGGAGCTCGAGAGCAAGCTGGAGGCCGAGCAGAAGGCCCGGCTGCTGGAGCTCGAAGCCGAAGCGCAGCGCAAGGCGCAGAACGACTGGCTGTCCAATGGCGGGATGACCGGCTCCACGGGCGCCGCGGCCACCGACGCGGGCACGCGGGCCGTGCAGTTCGCGACCGCCCAGATGGGGAAGCCGTACGTGTGGGGCGCGGAGGGACCCGGTTCGTTCGACTGCTCCGGGCTGACCTCGCAGGCCTGGCTCGCGGCGGGCAAGCGGATCCCGCGCACCTCGCAGGAGCAGCTGCGGCTGCCGAAGGTCGCGGTCAAGGACATGCGGCCGGGCGACCTGATCATCTACTTCGACGACGCGAGCCACGTCGGGATGTACGTCGGGGGCGGCGCGATGATCCACGCCCCCCGCCCCGGCCGCAACGTCACCATGGCGGGCGCGGGCTCCATGCCGATCAAGGCCGTGGTCCGGCCGGACGCGTAGCAGCCGGCCGGATGGCCACCGCATGCGGAGCGGTGGCTCGCTCACCGTGACCGCCCGTCCTGCGGGACGGCCCGCACTCGACGGCGGTACGTCTCGGTGGGCGGGACGCCGTACCCCCGCGCCGTGACGTTGGTCATTCGTCGACGCGGACTTTCCCACCCGATAACGGCATATGCCGGAGCCCCGCACCGGACCCGCCATTCCGCTTCCCTCGTCCCGCGGCTAGGGTCGCCGGACGAGCGAACCCCCGAGGGGGCGGGAAGGAACCGGAGACGATGCCCGTACCCGTACCGCGGCAGAGGGACATCCCGGGCACCGAGAGCGGCCCGGGCGCCACGTCGTCGCTCACCCTGCTGGTGATCGAGGACGACCCCGCCGGCGGCCTCACCGTCCCCGAGATCCTCGACGCCGACGGCCACCGCATCCGGCTGCGCAGCGCCCGCAACCTCACGGAGGCGGCCCGGCTGCTCACCCCGGACGTGAACTGCGTCCTGCTCGACCTCGCGCTCCCGCACGGACCCGGTGCCGGGTCCGGCTCCGGGGATGCCGCCGCCGATCCGTTCGGCGCGCTGCGCCAGGTACTGCGCATCGCCCCGCGGCACGCCGTGCTCGTGCTCACCGCCGAGGACGACGCGGAGCGCGCCGCGGAGGCCGTACGCGTGGGGGCCCAGGACTTCCTGTTCCGCGACGAGCTCGACGGGCGGCTGCTGAGCCGTGCCATCCGCTACGCGGTGGAGAGAAAACGGGCGGACATCGCCCAGTACAAGCTTGCAGAATCGAAACTGCGGGCCCAGGAGAACGCCCGGCTGGAGCGCGGGCTGCTCCCGCACCCGCTCCTGGAGGGTTCCGACCTCCGCTTCGCCGCCCGCTACCGCCCCGGCCGCAGCCGCGCGCTGCTCGGCGGGGACTTCTACGACACCGTGCGCACCCCCGACGGCACCGTCCACGCGATGATCGGCGACGTCTGCGGCCACGGCCCCGACGAGGCCGCCCTCGGCGTCGAGCTGCGCATCGCCTGGCGGGCGCTGACCCTGGCCGGCCTGTGCGGCGACGACCTGCTCGCAACCCTCCAGGAGGTCCTCGAGGTCGAGCGCCCCTGCGAGGAGATCTTCGCGACGCTCTGCACGGTGGACATCGCCCCGGACGGCCGGCGCGCGGGCCTGTGCCTGGCGGGCCATCCGGCACCGCTGATCTCCCGGCCGGGCCGCCCCGCGCGACTGCTCCCGTACGAGAACAGCGGCCCGGCGCTCGGCCTGCTGCCCCGGGCCCGCTGGCCGCGCCGCCAGGTGGAGCTGGGCGGCACGTGGAGCCTGATGCTCTACACCGACGGCCTGATCGAGGGCAAGATCGGTCAGGGCAAGGAGCGGCTGGGGCAGGACGGCATGGTCGAGATGATCAACCGCCACCTGGCCGACGGGCTGAGCGGCGAAGGCTTGCTCGAAGCCTCCGTGACCGAAGCCCGCCGCCTCAACGGCGGGGAGCTGACGGACGACGTCGCCGTCGTCCTGCTCTCCCGCGCCGAAGGCTGACGGGGCGGTACCGCGGCCCGACTGCGGCCCCGACCACGGCCGCCTGGGCCTGCGCCCTACCGTCCGCCGTTGTAGGGCCCGTACGGCCCGTCGCTGCTGCTGCCGCCACCGCGCCGGCCACCGCCGCCGCCCGAGACCTGCTTGAGTGCGGGGCGCACGTCGACGAAGAACACGATGCTGGCGACCAGCCCGGCGATCTGCAGGAAGAGCATCCCGAGGAAGAAGTCCACGACCACGGTGATGCCGAGGATGACCAGCCAGAAGGTCTTGGTCTGCTTGCCCGCCGCCCGGTACGCGTCCTCGCGCGCGGTCAGCGCCAGCACGAAGGCCACCACGGCGAGAGCGAGCATGGCGTACCCGAGCAACGGGAGCACTCCCTGATCGAACCCGTTCATCAACATCGCCTGACCGCCTTCTCACGCCTCGCTCGCCGGATGCCGCCTGCCTCCACGCTACCGGCAGAGCCCCTTTCCCAAACCACAACGGACCGGACGCCCCGCGGGTGCCCGGCCCGTCACGCGGAAATCAGCTCTCGTCGGCCGGCTCTGCGGCGGCCTTCTTGGCCGCGGCCTTGCGCGCGGGAGCCTTCTTCGGCGCGGGCTCGGCGGCGGGCTCCGCCACCGGCTCGGCAGCCACCGGCTCGGCAGCCTCCGGCTCCACGACCACGGCGATGTCGACGATCTCCTCGGAGACCTCGCCGCGCCACGCCCGTACGGTCTGCTCACCGTGCTCGGCGACCTTGTCGTAGGCCTCCTTGGCCTTGACCGCGTACTCGGCGGCCACGCCGACCCCGCGCAGCGCCAGGTCCTGGGCGGTCTCCCCGATCTTCTTCGCGTCGATCGCACCGAGCACCTCGGCGACGGTGGCGGTGACCGCCTCCTGCGCCTCCTTGGCCTTGCCCTTGGCCTTCTCCTGCACGGCCTTCGGGTCGGTGTTCTTCACGGCCTCGATGCGCGCGGGGGCCTCGGCGCGCAGCTGCTCGATCAGCCCGGGCACCTTCTTGGCCTGCTGCACGGCGAGGTCGGCGGTGCCGGCGGCGAAGTAGAGGGGGGTCGGGTCGGTGAGGGTCTTCTTCAGGTCATCGGCGATGGCCATGTGGTGGTCCTCCCGGATCACAGTCTCAGTTCGTGCTCAGTGCGTGCTCAGTGCGTACTCGTCTCGGCATCGCCACCACCGCCGTCGGCGGCGTCCGCTCCCGCCTCGGCCTCGGCTTCCGCCTTGGCCTGCGCCTCGGCGGCGTTCTCCTTGCGGAAGGAGGCGTAGATCTGCAGCAGCACCTGCTTCTGCTGCTCGCTGATGGTCGGATCGGCGAGGATCGCGGCCCTCGTCTCCACGGCGTCCCGGTCCCGCTCGTCCAGGATTCCGGCCTGCACGTACAGCGTCTCGGCGGAGATCCGCAGCGCCTTGGCGAGCTGCTGCAGGATGTCCGCGCTCGGCTTGCGCAGCCCGCGTTCGATCTGACTGAGGTACGGATTCGACACCCCCGCCGCATCGGCCAGCTGCCGCAGCGAAAGCTGCGCCTGCCGCCGTTGCTCGCGCAGGTACTCGCCGAGATTCCCGACGTTGAGCGATGCCATGACCCGATCCTGCCGCACCTTGCTAACTATTGCAAGCAGCCTGCTTGCAATAACTCCCGTCCTCAGTCGCCGGCGTGGAGCCCCGGCCGCACCCAGAGGGTGAGGTCGCTGCTGGTGGCGACCGCCAGGGTCAGGCCGGAGGGGGAGAAGCCGGCGGCGCGGAATTGCGAGTACCGGGAGTGGAAGACGTGCCACCACGTCCCTCCCGGCGGTCCCTCGTGCGCCCCGCCGTCGACGGAGAGGATCACGCGGTCGTGGGGCCAGTCGGGGTGGACGACGTCCAGGGTCCACGCATCCGGTGTGGTGCTGTGCAGGCCGCCGCCGAAGAGCCCGGCGATGTGGACCCGGGTGCCCTCGATCGGGCCGAAGCCGGGGCAGGCGAGGTCCGGCGACGCATCGGGGGTGCTGGTGTCGGGGTCGGGATCCCGGTCGCGGGCGATCTTCTCGCCGGTGACCGCGTCGAACAGTCCGTGGCCGTCGTTCGACACGACCATGACGAGGTCGTGCCCGCTGTCGGGATGGACGGCGAAGCCGATGCCGAGCAGGCCTCCGACGGGAGTCCGGCGGTCCAGCACCGGCTGCCACGGCTCCGGGGCCCGCACGACGGGCGCGGCGAGATAGCGCTCGCGCAGCTTCTGCTGGTACTCCGTGATCGACATGACCCCTCGGCGTGAAGTGGCAGGACCGGAACCCCGGCTACGGCGCCGTCGCGATGATCACCGTCGCGTAGTACTCCTCCGAGGTCACCGCCCGGACCGACAAGCCCGCCGCCGTCAGGGCCGAGGCCGTGACCGGGGACTGGCGGGCGCTCGTTTCGATCAGCAGGGTACCGCCCGGTGCGAGCCAGGGCGGGGCGCCCGCGGCGACCCGGCGGTGGACGTCCAGGCCGTCCGCTCCGCCGTCCAGGGAGACGGGCGGCTCGTGGTCGCGGGCCTCCGGCGGCAGCAGGCCGATCTCCCCGGTCGGGACGTACGGGGCGTTGACCACCAGGACGTCCACCCGGCCCCGCAGCCCGGCGGGCAGGGGTGCGTAGAGGTCGCCCTCCCAGACCCGGCCGCCGTACGGGGCCAGGTTGCGCCGGGCGTAGGCGAGCGCGACCGGGTCGATGTCCGCCGCGTGCAGTTCGGCCCCCGGCACCTGCGCGGCCACGGCCGCGCCCAGCGCACCCACCCCGCAGCACAGGTCCACGACCACCGCGCCGGGCCGGGCCGCCGCCACCGCCTCCTGCGCGAGGAACTCACTGCGCCGGCGCGGCACGAAGGCCCCCTCGCCGACGGCCATGCGCAGCCCGCAGAACTCCGCCCAGCCGACGACGTGTTCCAGCGGTTCGCCCGCCACCCGCCGGGCCAGCAGCCCCTCCAGGTGCCCCGCGTCCTCGGCGGCGGCGGTCAGCAGCTCCGCCTCCTCCTCCGCGAAGACGCAGCCGGCCGCGCGCAGGGCCTCCACCAGTGTCGCCACTACCTACCTCGGTCCTCGTGTTTCCAATTCGGCGTTCCGGTCGCCGGTGTCCGGGTCGGCCGCTCAGAAGATGTCCGGGCACCACGGCCGGCGCGCCGTGCGGAACACCGCGTCCGCGAGCGCGAGCGCCCCGGGGCGCTCCTCCGTGATCGCGCCGAGCGCCGCCAGCCGCACCGCCGACTCGTCGCCCAGGTACAGCGACGCGAGCGTGCCCGCGTCCAGGCGCAGATCGGCCGGCTCCTCCGTGCGTACGCACTCCCCCGCACCCGCGTCCAGCCGGTAACGTCCGCCCGCGGGCCCGGTCTTGTCGACGACCTCCAGGACGAGCACCCCGGGCACGGCGTAGGTCCGCGCGCCGAGTGCCCGTACGACGTCCAGCAGCCGCACCCACAGCCAGTCCGCCGAGGTCACCGTCCGGGCGGCGCGCGGGTCGGGCAGCAGCCGGGCGACGAGGTCGTCGGGGGCGCGGTAGCCGGTGCGGACCTTCACCACCCAGTCGATGGAGCACAGGAACCGCCACAGCGCCCGCTCCGCCGCCGGGGTGAGGGCGAGCAACTGCCGGACCTGCACGGTGTTCTGCGGCACCTTGGCATCGGTCCAGTGGTCGTCGGCGGTGTACCGGACCAGGCCGGCCACCTCACCGTCCGCCGTCCGGTACACCGCGTGGAAGGACGGCGTGTACGGGTTGTGGGACATCGTTTCCGCGCCCGTGGTCGTCCGCCACCAACGGGCGTCGCGGCTCACCGCGCCGGGCCGGGCCGCCCGCAGCCGCTCGTGCAGGGCCGGGCCCAGCTCCCGCACCTCGGCCTCCTCCACGAGGTCGATCCTCCCGCCGTCACCGGGGACGGCGGCGCGCGGGTCGAGTCCGGTGCGCGGTACGTCGATCTCCCATTCCGAGACGGAGGTGGCCGGCCCGTACCCGTAGCGTCCGTAGATCGGGTACTCGGCGGCGATCAGCGTCGACACCACGTCGCCGCGCGCCTGGGCGGCGGCCAGCTCGGCCGCCATCATCCGGGTCAGCAGACCCTGCCTGCGGTGCGTGGGCGCCACGGTCACGTTCGTGACGGCGCTCGACGGGACGAACGCCCCGCCGGGCACGGTCAGTTCCTGCGGGAACGACCGGAAGGTCGCCACGCACCGGCCGGTGTCCGCGTCGAACGCGCCCTGGGTCCGGGCGCAGTCGACGTACCCCTCCAGCTGTGCCTGATCCTCCGCGGTGGGGTGCGCCGCGTTCAGGAAACCGGTCTGCTGGGCACGCAGCCACACGGGAAGTTCGGATGCGGCGATCTGCCGGACGTCAGCGCTCATAGCGACCCACGCTAATCGGACCGGCCCGCCCCCGTCGCCCGGATTTTCCCGCGCACGCCGCCCGGCGCCGCCCGGCCCGCTCAGGCCAGCAGGTCGTCCACCTGGGCTTCGCCCTCCCGGTAGCGCCGGGTGATCTCCGCGCTGCAGTCGTCGGCCGTGCGCTGGAGCTGCTGGCGGCGGCGCGAGACCTGCTGCTCGTAGCGCACCAACTTGCCCATGCCCTCGTGGAGTTCCTCGTCCGTGCGCGCTCCCAGGTCCGACAGCTCGACGTCGGAGAGCATCTCGGCCGCCAGCAGCCGGTACTCCTCCCCGTGCGGGGTGCCGAGCGTGACGTGCCGGGCGGAGGCGCTGCGGCTGGAGGGGGCGTCCGCGAGGATCTCCGAAAGCCGGTCCACCACCGGCGCCTCGGGATCCGTACGCCGGGCGAGCTCGGCGCGCAGGATGTCGATGCGGCCCTGGAGCAGGCGCCGTACGTAGCTCAGGTCGGCCTCGTCGCGCTGCGCGTCGCGGCGCAGCCCGCGCAGCTCCGGCAGGCCGAGCGCGGTGGTCGCCGTCGCCGGCGCGTCCGCGGCCCCGGTCCGCTGCGCGGGCGGACGTGGCGCCGGGGTCTCGGCGGACGCCACGGAGCCCACGGGGGCGACGGCCGCCCCGGATCCCATGGGTCCGATGGGCGCAGAAGCAGGTGCGGAGGTACCAGAAGTATTCATGCGTTCGTGTCCGTCCCCTCGACCGGTGCTGGGGGCACCGCCTGCGTGCATCGTGCCACTCCGCACGGTACCGACGCAGTCCCACTCCACCCGATCGGCCCCGGACGGCCCAACTGATTCGCTTGTCAGCCGTCGCCGTCCACCGGATACCTCGTATGGGTGAAGGGGAAAGATACGGGCCGCCCGCACATACACCGAGACGCCAGTCTCAGTGAGGAACATCCGTGCTGGTGTCGGTGACGGGGAGAGGCGGCCTATGGCACGCGGGCGGCGGAGGCGCGTCGGAGGGAAGCCGAAGCACAGGCATCCGCGGCCCACTGCGGCCGATCCCTTCACCGTGTCGGCGCCCGCGGGTGCGCGCATCCGGGACCGGCTGCGCCTGTCCACGTGCGATGCCGAGGTCTTGCGGATCGTGGGCGATCACCTCGGCGGGCACGCCCGTGCCGATCTGGCCGAGCGGGTGCGGATCGGGATGGTGTCCGAGTCGGGTGCGCCGTACGGCAACTACACGATCACCGTCGAGCCTTCGGATGGCACCGTCGCAATCGTCCTGCCCGAACCACTCAGGCACCGGGCCAACACTCCCCGAGGCCGGTACCGGCTCGCCTGCACCGTCACCTCAGCCACCGCCGGGACGAGTGGCTGGACCGGATCACCGCCAACCGTTCCGTCCGCTACGACATCGTCTGCGACCCGGTACGGGGGCGCTGGTATCTCGACGCTTCCTGGTCCACCCCGACAGCGGTCCTCCCCACGCCGGCCGGACTGGCGGCAACCGGCGCACGGCTGCTGGCGGTGGACCTCAATGCCGGCCACCTCGCCGCCTGCGTCGTCGACGTCCACGGCAACCCCGTCGGCCCACCGATCACCATCCCCACCGACCTGACCGGCCCCACCTCCCGGCGCGACGGACACCTCCGGCAGGCCATCAGCGAACTCATCCGCCTCGCCCGCCACCACGGCTGCGCCGGCCTGGCCATCGAGAACCTCGGCTTCGCCGACGCCCGCGCCACCGGCCGCGAGACGATGGGCCGCGGCAAACGCGGAAAGACGTTCCGGCGCACGGTTGCGGGCTTGCCCACGGCACGCTTCCGCGACCGGCTGGCCGGCATGGCCCACCACGCCGGACTCGTCGTCGTCGCCGTCGACCCCGCCTACACCTCCCGCTGGGGAGCCCAACACTGGAAGCAGCCGCTCCAGCGGCAATCGAAGACCGCGATCGCCACCGGCCACCATGCGGCGGCAGTGGCGATCGGCAGACGCGCCCTCGGACACGGGATCCGGCGTCGGCCAGGTGTGACCGCACGCGACCAGAGGATCGTCGCGCGGAGAGCTACCGGCCAGACCGCTCTCGTACCGAGGGCGCGAGGGACCGCGAGCCCGCCCAGGACCACAGGCACACCCGACCCGGGTGACAAGACCTGCCGGGACCGAAGCGACCAACTCGCGCTGTTCCCCGTCCCCCAAGACCGTTCGGGGAGACGACCGGCCATGCCGGTGGGCAGCGATGGGGCCGATATCGGCCCGCATCGATAGCACCGGTGCACGCCTGGTACACAGGTGGTATGCGAGCAGTGGTGCAGAGGGTGGACGGCGCGAGCGTCGTGGTGGCCGGCGAGACCGTCGGGGAGATCGTCGGGGAGGGGCTGTGCGTCCTGGTGGGGGTGACCCACGACGACACCCCGGAGAAGGCGGAGTTGCTGGCGCGCAAGCTCTGGTCGGTGCGGATCCTGGAGGCCGAGAAGTCCTGCAGCGACGTGAACGCGCCGCTGCTGGTGATCTCGCAGTTCACCCTCTACGGAGATGCCCGCAAGGGCCGCCGCCCCACGTGGAACGCGGCCGCCGGCGGCGCCTTCGCCGAGCCGCTCGTGGACGAGGTCGTGGCGCAGCTGCGGGCGTTGGGTGCGACGGTGGAGACGGGCCGGTTCGGCGCGGACATGCGGGTCTCACTGACCAACCACGGCCCGTTCACCATCGTCATCGACATCTAGCGGGTCCGCCTACGGCGCTACGACGACCTCCTGCGCGGCGGCCGTCTTGCCCACCAGCAACGGGGCGTCCACCGGGACGTTCCGCTTGACCAGCGCGAGCGCGATCGGGCCCAGCTCGTGGTGGCGGACCGAGGTGGTCACGAAGCCGAGCTGGCGGCCCTCCTCCCCGTCCGCGGCGAGCCGTACGGGCGTGCCGTGGGCCGGGAGCAGCACGTCGGAGCCGTCCAGGTGCAGGAAGACCAGGCGGCGCGGCGGCTTCCCCAGGTTGTGGACGCGGGCCACCGTCTCCTGGCCGCGGTAGCAGCCCTTCTGCAGGTGCACGGCGGTGCCGATCCAGCCGAGCTCGTGCGGGATGGTGCGGTGGTCGGTCTCCAGGCCGAGCCGCGGCCGGTGCGCCTCGACGCGCAGGGCCTCGTAGGCGAGGAGCCCGGCGGCCGGGCCGTGCGAGGCGGCGAAGGCCTCCAGGTCGCCGCGCGGCAGGAACACGTCGCGGCCGTACGGGGTCTCCCGTACGGCGAGTTCCTTGGCGACCTCGGCGATGGAGCCGGCCGGCAGGTGCACGACGGCGAACTCGGCGGTCCGGTCGGCGACTTCCACCCGGTAGAAGAACTTCATCGACTCCAGGTAGGCGATCAGCGCTTCCTGGGTGCCGGGCTCGACGTGCATCCACGTCGTCTCGCCGTCGTCCACGAGGTAGAGCGCGTGCTCGATGTGGCCGTTCGCGGTGAGGATCAGCGCCTCGGTGGCCTCGCCGGCCGGGAGCGCGGTGACGTGCTGAGTGATCAGCAGGTGCAGCCAGCTCAGCCGGTCCGAGCCGGTGACGGTGACGACCCCGCGGTGGGAGAGGTCCACGAAGCCTCGGCCGTCGGCGAGTGCGCGCTGTTCTCCGTACAGCTCTCCGTAGTGGGCGGCGACGCCCTCGTCGCGGCCTTCGGCCTGCACGGCGCCGGGGAGATGGAGCAAGGGGCTGCTGGTCATGCCACCAGCGTACGACCCTGCCCCGGGCACACCTAGGGCACGCCCGCGTGGGTGCCGTCTAGCGCTGCTTGGCGGCGCAGTTCTTGCAGCGGCCGAAGATCGCGAAGTGCTTCATGTCGGTCTCGAAGCCGAAGGTGTCGCGGAGCTTGGAGGTGAACTCGGCGGCGATGTCCACGTCCGCCTCGATGACCTCGGTGCAGTCCCGGCAGACCAGGTGGATGTGGTGGTGCCGGTCGGCGAGGTGGTACGTGGGGGCCCCGTGCCCGAGGTGGGCGTGCGAGACCAGCTTCAGCTCCTCCAGGAGCTCCAGCGTGCGGTAGACCGTGGAGATGTTGACCCCGGAGGCCGTCTTGCGCACCTCGACGAGGATCTCGTCCGGGGTCGCGTGCTCCAGGGCGTCCACGGCTTCCAGCACGAGCTGGCGCTGCGGGGTCAGGCGGTATCCGCGCTGGCGCAGGTCGCTCTTCCAGTCGCCGCCTTCGGCGGCGGCGTTCTCGGTGTGCTTGGTGCTGTCGGTGGTCACCACCCGGCCAGTGTAGGCCTCGGGTCGCCGCGGGGGGAGCGGGGAGGCGGGGCGCATGCGGAAGCCCCCGGCGGCCGGGGCGGCCGGGGGCTCCTGCGCACGCTTGTTTCGGGTCGCGCGTACGGTCGCACGGACCGGCCGCACGGACCGGCTCGCGGTCTAGCGGAAGAAGGCGATGCCGTCGTCCGGCATGTCCGGGAGGTTGCGCGCCATCTCCGCGACCTCCTCGGGCGTGACGACCTTCTTCAGCTGGGCCGACATGTACGGGCGCAGCTCCACCTCGGGGGTGGCCTTCTCGCCGACCCACATCAGGTCGCTCTTCACGTAGCCGTAGAGCCGCTTGCCACCGCTGTACGGGCCGGAGGCCGCGGTGCGGGCGACCGCGTCGGTGACCACGTCGATCTGCGGCTTCTTGTCGGCGAGCTCGCCGTACCAGACCTCGACGACGCCCTGGTCGCGGACCATGACGATCTCGACCTTGCGGTCCTTGTCGATGCGCCAGTAGCCCGACTCGGACTCCAGCGGCCGCACCTTGTTGCCCTCGGCGTCGAGCACCCAGGTGTGGGAGGTGTACTCCAGGAAGTCCCGGCCGTCGTGACTGAAGACGACTTCCTGGCCGAAGTTGCACTTCTCCTCACCGGGGAAGTCGAAGACGCCTGCGCCTTCCCAGTTGCCGAGGAGGAAGGCGAGGGGGACGAGACCCGGGTTCAGGTCGGACGGGATCTGGATCATGAATGGCTGCTCAGCTCAGGCGATCTGTGGGAGGGGTTCCGGTATCCGGGGCGGTCGGCGGCAGATCCGGTGGGATCAGCGCTGGCCCTGGTACAGCTTCTTCACGGCCAGTCCGGAGAAGGCGAGGACGCCGACGCAGACCAGGACCAGCAGGGAGGTGAAGACTGCCTCAAGCACGGGGTGCTCCTCGGAGTGTTAAGGGTGGCGTTACGGGGCCGGTCCCCAAGCCTACTGGCCTGGGGACCGGGGCACCGTGTGAGGTAGGCCGTACGACGCCCCCGCGCGCGGGGGCCGCCCCGGCTCAGCGCAGCAGCTGGTGCTGGAGGACGGCCGTCTGGTGGAAGGGGACGGCCGCCACCTCGCCCTTGCGGCTCTGCAGGACGACGGCCTGGATGTCGCCGGACTGGATGCACCCGACCTTGTACCGCTCGTCCCCCGTCGGCTCGGCCTCCTGGTACAGGGACAGGTCGCTGGTGTTGCCCTGGGTGGCGTACCCGGAGGTGCGGTTCCCCAGGTCGGTGCGCTGCGAGGCCTTGACCTCGGCCCACACGGAGTCGGCCTGCAGCACGAGGGCGTCGCGCAGGCCCATGGAGACCTTGCAGCCGGTGAAGGCGTCGGCGAAGCCGGACGAGTGGAAGCGGAGCAGGTAGATACGGGTGCGGGTGCCGTCCGGGGTGGTCCAGCCCCGGGCGACGATCTGGCGGAGCCCCTCGTTGGCCAGGTCCGTCTTCATCTTCTCGCGGAGGATGTCCTGGTACTCCGACAGGAAGGTGTCCACGGTCACCGCTTCGTCCTTCTCCAGCTTCAGTGTGGAGTCGGGGGTGGAACCGGCGGGCGGCGGCAGCAGCAGCTGGGTCAGGCCGGCGTAGTGGATGCCGTCCGGGTTGTCCTTGGCGAAGGGCAGGGCGGCGCCCGCCGGCAGCTGCGGCTTGGACAGCTCCGGGTAGACCCAGCGGCCGTCGGACTTGGTGGACAGCCCCGGGATGTCCGTGCGCTCGGGCTGGGTGATCCCGTACGCGACTCCGGAGCCGACGGCGGCGAATACGAGGACGGCGGCGGTCCAGCGGAGCGCGGCGAACAGCTTGCGGCGGTCCTTGGGCGCGGCGGGAACCTCCGGGGCCGAGAGGGGGGCGGCCACGAGGGAATCGGCGACGGGCTGCAGCTCGGCGGCGGGCACCCCTGCCTGCGCGGGGACGGCGTCCTCGGGGGGCGTCGGCGCGGCCTCGGTGGTGTTCTGCTCGGTCACACGGACTCCCCGGGGGACTTCAGGTGGCTCATCTGGTTCTTGAAGAACCCGACGGCGTCTTTGATGGAGAAGGGCTTGGGGCCGTAGGCGCGGAAGGTGACGGCGATGTCGCCCTCGACGGCCGTGCAGTCGATCGAGTCGATCTTCTCCTTGCCTTCCTCCAGACCGATGGCCAGCAGCGCGCACTTGGCGTCCGGGAAACCGTCCACCTTGGGCGCTTCGCGCTTGTCGCCCCCGAGCTCGATGAGCTTCTTGGTGACCTCGGAGAAGGAGCCCACGGCCTTCGGGTCGGCCTGCATGATGCGGACCTCGGCGATCCAGCCGCCCATCTCCGTGGTGTACGTACGGCCGGCCAGGCCCTGCAGCTTCAGCTGGGCCAGCATCTCGTCGCGCTTCTTGCGCTCCGTGCTCGACAGGCCGGTGCGGGCCTCCTTGAAGCCCTCGAGGGCCTGCTCGCCGGACAGCACGAAGTCGTTGCCGTCCGACCCGATGTCGGGGCCGGGCCGGAAATCGTCCGGCATCGGCAGCAGCTTGCCGGACAGGGCGTTCGCCGGCACGGAGCCGGGCTCCACGGCCTTCGGCGCGGGCGCGCCGATCGGCACCCAGTAGGCGGTGGGCGCGTCCCGGTCGGCGTCTGCGATCACCGTGGAGGCCCAGACGCCACCGCCCACGAGGACCGCCGCGGCCACACCGCCGGCGATCAGGGCCAGCGGCCTGCGGCCCACCCTGCGGCCGGTGCCGGGGGCCGCGTCGACGACGGCCGGGTCCGCGGCGGGCGCGTCCACGGTGGCTGCGTCGACAGCTGCGTCCACGACTGCGTCGTGTGCGGCGTCACCCACGGGCTCCGCAGGCGGAGCCGGGACCTCGGCCGGAGTCACGTCGTTCTGCGGCTCGGTCACAGTCGCTCCAGCTGTCGCTTGGCCAGGTCCACGACGTCGCCTTCGGCGATCTTGCCCCGGTTGTTCAGAAAGTGGATGTCCAGCACGAGGTCGCCTCGTCGGGCCACGGCCCTGGCCCCCCGCATCGGGTGGTAGCCGGGCTTCTCGTCGGCCTTCGAGTCCACCCAGACGCGTCCGAGGTCGGAGTCGATGCCGGGGATGGGCACGCCGTCGTTGCCGGCGTGGTCCTTGTCGGACATGTAGCCCGACTGTTCCTGCTGGTAGTCGTCGGCCCCGCCGCGGTCGGCGAACTGCAGCACGGTGACGGTGACGAAGGTCGAGTCGCCGACGGTCCAGCTCACGGATGCGATCCGGCGGGTCCCGGACGTGGAGAACTGGCGCAGCGCGTTGTCGGGCTCCTTGAACCCGAGCGCGAGGAAGTCGAGGCTGCCGTAGCCGGAGTCCTGTTTCTTCGCCCCGCTCGGCGCCTCGACCAGCAGCTTCCGGAGATCGCCGTCCGACGCGTGCCAGCGGTTGGCGTTGATCGTCTGGTGCGTGGTGGTGCCGTCGGGCGCCAGCGCCTTCGGGTACGCCAGGTCCGCCTGCGCCAGCGGGGCCAGCGGGGTCGGTTCGCGGTCGTACTGGATCGCGTAGCCGGTGATCGTGCCCGCCAGGACGCCCAGGACGACGGCGCCGGCGATCAGGAGGACCGTGCGGCCGCCGCGGCGGCGGGGAGCGGCCGGAGCGGCTTCCGGAGCTGCGTCGAGGGCGGCTTCGGGCAGAGCCTCGGGAGGGGCTTCGGGAGCAGTTCGCGTTGCGTCCGCAATGCCCTGCTCCGGGGTGCTGTCCTCCTCTTTCCGCTGCTCAGGGATGGTCTGGTCGTGTTCCAAGGGAAGTCCCCCCACAGGACTGGAGTCGCGGATCTATTTGCCCGCGTACACACAAGACACCCTGCCCTGGGGAGATGTTGTGGTCATCCTTATTACATTTTTATATCGACCGGTTTCAGTCCTCGTGACGCCGCTTTCCATCCAGTTCGTCCCACCACTCGTCGGACTTCGCGTCACCCGAGGGGTCGTCCCACCAGCGGTCATCGGGGCCGCGCCGGTTCGCGACCATCGCGGCGACCGGGGGGATGACCATGGCGACCACGCACAGCGCCACGGCGGCCTCGACGGACCACAGGCGCACGAAGGACCAGGCGGAGACGAAGAGGAACAGGCATCCGCCCATGAGCAGGAAGTAGGCGCGCCGGCGCCGGGCGTACATGCCTCCAGGGTAGAGCGGCCCCCCGCTCCCGGGGAGGCCCGGAACGACACGAAGGGCCGCACCCCGATCCGATGGCGTCCAACCCCCGGGGGTGCGGCCCTTCGGCCGGTCATACGGCCCTTCGGCCGGTCATACGGTCACACAGGTGCGGTGCTCAGACCGCGATCGCCACGTCCGTGACGCCGCCGGACTCGACGACGACCACGGCTCGGTCCGCCTGGGCGCCGGGCACGAGCGCGCGCAGCGTCCAGGAGCCCTCGGCCGCGTAGAAGCGGAACTGGCCGGTGGCCGAGGTCGGGACCTCGGCGGTGAACTCGCCGGTCGAGTCCAGCAGACGGACGTAGCCGCTGATGGGCTCGCCGTCCTTGGTGACCTGGCCCTGGATGGCCGTCTCACCGGGCTTCAGCGTCGAGAGGTCGGGCCCGCCGATCTTTGCTCCACACATGTTCTCTGTCCTGTCCTAGAGAGGTATGACTACGGGGCGTCGCGTGCCCCGAAATACTGGGTGCCCGGAACTACTTGTTGGCGCCGAGCTCGATCGGCACGCCGACCAGCGAGCCGTACTCGGTCCACGAGCCGTCGTAGTTCTTGACGTTCTCCTGGCCCAGGAGCTCGTGCAGCACGAACCAGGTGAGCGCGGAGCGCTCACCGATGCGGCAGTAGGCGATGGTGTCCTTCGCCAGGTCGACCTGCTCGGCCTGGTAGAGGGCGGTGAGCTCCTCGTCGGACTTGAAGGTGCCGTCGTCGTTGGCGTTCTTCGACCACGGGATGTTGCGGGCGCTCGGGATGTGACCCGGACGCTGCGACTGCTCCTGCGGGAGGTGCGCCGGCGCGAGCAGCTTGCCGGAGAACTCGTCGGGCGAGCGGACGTCGACCAGGTTCTTGGTGCCGATCGCGGCGACCGCGTCGTCACGGAAGGCGCGGATCGAGGTGTCCTGGGCCTTGGCCTTGTACTCGGTGGCCGGGCGGTTCGGGACCTCGGTGCCGTCGACCAGGTCGCGGGAGTCGAGCTCCCACTTCTTGCGGCCGCCGTCGAGCAGGCGGACGTCCTGGTGGCCGTAGAGCTTGAAGTACCAGTAGGCGTAGGACGCGAACCAGTTGTTGTTGCCGCCGTAGAGGACGACGGTGTCGTCGTTGGAGATGCCCTTGGCGGAGAGGAGCTTCTCGAAGCCCTCCTGGTCCACGAAGTCGCGGCGGACCGGGTCCTGGAGGTCGCTCTTCCAGTCGATCCGGACGGCGTTGGTGATGTGGTTCTTGTCGTACGCGGACGTGTCCTCGTCCACCTCGACGATGACGACGTTGGCGTCGTTCAGGTGGGCCTCGACCCAGTCGGCGTCTACGAGGACGTCGCTGCGGCTCATGATGTTCTCCTCCGGGGCAGTGTGCGGCGGGGTGGTGCTGGTGGTGCGGGGTGCGTGCGTCCGGGTGTTCCCCCAGCTACCGCTGGGAGGTGCCCCCGGCGGATCCTGTTGCGGGGAGGCCCCAGGAGGGCGGGAGGCAGAGGTGGTCGCACGGGAAAGAGAAAGCGGAAGGCCGTCGTCCGGCTGTGGAGCGGGATGCGCTCACACGTCACATGGATCGACAGAGCATGGCGGCGACGCGACACAGGTCTACTGCCCGCCGCTTCGTGAGGTCCGCCTGCTGATGCTTCATAGCCATGGATCGTAGGGACGAATCGGCCGCCCTGTCACCGCCGTGTCATATATCGAGACAGGATCGTCCGTATAGTGGGATCGGAGCCCTTGCCGATCTTCCGGCGCGGGGCGCCCGGGGCCCCGAAAGGCCCTCCCATCTGCGGATCGGACCCTCTCGTCTCACTATCCGGCCAGGGCCAGATTCGTACCGCCCAGAGTGAGCTCCAGACCCGCCTCGTCCGAGGTCAGCGTCGTCAGCTGGACCCCCGACGGCAGACCGCCGTCGATCCGCCGGTCGAAGTCGGTCTTCTTGCGCACCACGGCCTCGATCCCGGGCAGGCCCTCACCCGGCACCTCGTCGGCGCGGACCCGGACGGTCTTCCCGCCCTTTCCGTCGCCGGCGTCGACCAGCGAGACCGTCGAGATCACACTGCGGCTGAGCGTCCTGCCGAGGAACTCCACGCGCGCGGTGACCTTCAGCTTGCCCGGCGCACCGCCGTAGGCGACCGTCACCCCGGGCTGGGCGGCCGCGGTCAGGTCGGCGTATGAGACGAGGGCCGAGCCCTTGGCTGAGCGGGCGGTGCCGCCGTTGTAGTCGCCGTTCAGCTCCACTCCCCGGAAGGCGACCCGCAGCCGGGACAGGTGCGTCGTACGGCCGTCCGCGGTCGCCACGTCGACGCCGGCCACCTTCAGGTCCACCTGGTCGAGGTCGCGGGAGAGCGCCTGGGTCAGGAAGGGGAACCCCTGGATGCCCACCTCCACTCCCGACAGGCCCTGCCGGGCCTGGATCCGCTCCGCCATCCGGTCCTCGGCATAGCCGGCCGCCCAGCGGTCCAGCCCGACGAACAGGCCACCGAGGACCACTCCGATGATCACCACGACACGCAGGACACGCACGTGCCCACCCCCCAGACGATTGGTACGTCGGCCCAGTGGACCATGTCCGGCCGTGAGGGCGCTGTGAGCTGATGCGACAACGCCCGCCCCGGGCAAGCGGGGCGGGCGGTCTTGGAAGGGCGGCAGGGGGAGGCCGGGGCCTCAGCCCACCACCCGGCCGATCAGATAGACCGCCGGGGCCGCCGCGGCCAGCGGCAGCGCGACACCGGCCGTCATGTGGACGAACTTCGACGGGTAGTCGTACGCCGCCACGCGCAGCCCGATCAGCGCGCACACACCGGCCGCCAGGCCGATCAGCGCACCGCCCGCGCCGACGGACGTCAGCCCGCCCACGGCGATGCCCGCACCGGCCGCGGCGGCCAGCGAGACGCCGACCGAGGGCGCGGTGGGCAGCGGGAGCGCCCGGGCGAAGACGGCCACCGCCACGGCGGCGGCCCCCACGCTCGCGGCGGCGGAGTCGGCCGCGAGGTAGCCGGCGCAGACGATGGCCAGCGCGGCCGAAGCCACCGAGGCCATCAGCCCGTACATCCGCTCGTCCGGATCGGCGTGGCTGCGCAGCTGGAGCACCAGCGTCAGCAGCACCCAGGCGCCGAGGGTGCCGACGATCGCGCCGGGGCCGTACGGCTCGTCCACCGCGAGCACGGCCCCGTCGGCGACGAGCGCCCCGGCGAAGGCCAGGGCGATGCCCTGACGGGCCGGCCACATGCCGTTGAGCCGGAACCAGCCCGCCGCTGTGAGGCCCTGGAGGGCGATCAGCGGCGCGAGCAGCGCGAGCTCGCCCAGAGCGGCGGCGGCCGCGATGACCAGCCCGAGGGCGGCCGTCAGTATGGCCGCCTGCGGACCGGGATCGATGATCGGCGAGCGGCCTTCGGCGCGGGCCTGGGCCGGGTCCACGGCGCGCAGCGTGTTGCCGGCGAGCGTGGGCGGCGACCAGGCGGGCTCCTCCTCGGCGGTCCCGCCGGCCACCGCGTCCGCGGCGGGAGCCCCGACCGGGACCTCGGCCGCCTGCTGCGGGAGGTACGGGGCCTGCTCCGCGACCCACTCCTGGCCGGGGGCCGGAGCCGGAGCCTGGGCCTGCGCCGGAGCCGGAGCCTGGGCCTGCGCCTGGAACGGGTCGGCCGGGCCGGGGTAGGCGGGCGGCGGGTACGCCGACTCCCCCCACTGCTGCTGCGGCTCGGCCTGCGGAGCCTGCGCGGCCGGCGCCTCGTCGCGGAACCAGTGGTCCGGGGCCGCGACCGGAGCCGGGGCCGGGGACTGCGGGTAGCCGGCCGGCGCCGCGTAGGGATCCGCGTAGGGGTCGGCGTACGCCTGCTGCTGCCCCCACTCCTGGCCGGAGACGGGCGCCTGGGGCTGAGGCTGTGCCTGTTGCTGGGCCTGCTGCTGGTCCTGCGCGGCCTGCGGCTCCTCACGGAACCAGCCCTCGGGGGCGACCGGGTACTGCGCCGGTACGCCCTCCAGCGGGGCCTGGACCGGCTGGTACGAGGTGTCCCACGTCGGGGACTGCCAGGTCTGGGTCCCGTACGGATCGGGCTGCTCTTGCTGTTGCTGCAGTTGCTGTTGCTGGAGTTGCTGCAGTTGCTGCTGCTGTTCCTCAGGCGTGCTCATGGGACTCCGCTCACCCGCCCGCGAACGGCGGGAGCACCTCGACGGTGCCCCCCTCGGTCAGCTCGACGGAATCGTGCGGGCGCTTGCCCACGGGCTCTTCGTTCACGAGGAAGGAGCAGCGCAGCAGGACCCGGGTCAGCTCCCCGGGGTGGCGTTCCCGCACGGCGTCGAGCGCCTCGGCCAGTGTCCGCGCCGAGTACGGCTCCTCCGCCGTCTTGGCCGCGGCCTTCGCCGCCGCCCAGTAGCGGATGGTTCCGGTTGCCACTGCACGCTCCTCTCGTCGGCGCTCTGCCGTCGGCCTCCATCATGACCCCTCGCGCCCCCGATCCCGGCGTGCCTCCGCGCGCCCCGCGTGCGCCCGAGCGGCCCGCACCGGGTCCACCGATCCGGTGAAACCGGCGCATATGCAGGTCCCGGGGGTGGTGGGAACCACAGAAGTGGAAGGCTCCGAAGCCTCGGCCCGGCCGGGGCGGGTGGGCTATTCTGCTGGCGAGAGGATCCGGGCAACGTAGCCCCCGGGTCCTTTTGTGCTTTCAGCACGTTGAACGGACCGAGAACAGTGGTATCCATCCGGACCTCAGGGCGCGGGGACCGGACGGACACCAGGCAAGTCGTACGAAGCAGTGCCGCGAAAGTCCTCGACGGGACCGAGGAGGAACCGACGTGATGGACCAGCGAACCGTCGTGCAAGTGCAGGTGCAGGCAGAGGTACAGGCGCACGCACCTGCGCACGCACACCACCAGCACCACCGCTCGACCCGGGCGGGTGGTCGGGCATGAGCTCACTCCTGCTCCTGACCAACGCCCTGCAGCCCTCGACCGAGGTCCTGCCGGCCCTCGGCCTGCTGCTCCACAGCGTCCGGGTGGCTCCGGCCGAGGGCCCCGCCCTCGTGGACACACCGGGTGCCGACGTGATCCTCGTCGACGGCCGCCGCGACCTGCCCCAGGTGCGGTCGCTGTGCCAGCTGCTGCGCTCCACGGGGCCCGGCTGTCCGCTGATCCTCGTCGTCACCGAGGGCGGCCTCGCGGCCGTCACCGCCGACTGGGGCATCGACGACGTCCTCCTCGACACCGCGGGACCGGCGGAGGTCGAAGCGCGGCTGCGCCTCGCCACCGGCCGCCAGCAGCTCGGCTCGGACGACTCCCCCATGGAGATCCGCAACGGCGACCTGTCGGTCGACGAGGCGACGTACTCCGCGAAGCTGAAGGGCCGGGTCCTGGACCTGACCTTCAAGGAGTTCGAGCTCCTGAAGTACCTCGCCCAGCACCCGGGCCGGGTCTTCACCCGTGCGCAGCTCCTCCAGGAGGTGTGGGGCTACGACTACTTCGGCGGCACCCGCACCGTCGACGTGCACGTACGGCGACTGCGCGCGAAACTCGGGCCCGAGCACGAGTCGCTGATCGGTACCGTCCGCAACGTCGGGTACCGCTTCGTCACCCCGGAGAAGGTGGAACGGGCGGCGGCGGAAGCGGCCGCGCAGGCGGCGACGAAGGCGGCGGCCGAGGCCTCCGCGCGGGCCGCGGCGGCGCTCACCCGGATGGACTAGAGGGCGCGTGGAAAAGCTGTGGGAATGACCTCCTCCGGACGCCCTGCCCAGAGGTAGGTCACCCCGCGTAGACTTCCGCGCGTGGCCAAGGTGACGCGGGATGACGTGGCACGACTTGCGGGTACTTCTACCGCCGTCGTGAGCTACGTCATCAACAACGGACCCAGGCCGGTTGCCCCGGCCACGCGCGAGCGTGTCCTCGCCGCGATCAAGGAGCTGGGCTACCGCCCGGACCGGGTCGCGCAGGCGATGGCCTCACGCCGCACCGACCTCATAGGCATGATCGTCCCCGATGCCCGCCAGCCGTTCTTCGCGGAGATGGCGCACGCGGTCGAGCAGGCCGCCGCCGAGCGCGGAAAGATGGTGCTGGTCGGCAACTCCGACTACCGCACCGAGCGCGAGGTCCACTATCTGCGGGCCTTCCTCGGGATGCGGGTCTCCGGCCTGATCCTGGTCAGCCAGGGCATGAGCGAGCAGGCGGCGTCCGAGATCGAGGCCTGGGACGCCCGCGTGGTCCTCCTCCACGAGCGCCCCGAGGCCATCGACGACGTCGCCGTCGTCACGGACGACATCGGCGGCGCGCAGCTCGCCACCCGGCACCTCCTCGAACACGGCCACCCCTACGTGGCCTGCCTGGGCGGCGTCGAGAGCACCCCCGAGGTCGGCGACCCGGTGGCCGACCACGTCGAGGGCTGGCGGCGGGCCATGCTCGAATCGGGCCGCTCGGTGGAGGGCCGGCTCTTCCAGGCCCCGTACAACCGCTACGACGCGTACAAGGTGGCCCTGGAGGTCCTCGCCGGACCGGACCGCCCGCCGGCGATCTTCTGCGCTACGGACGACCAGGCGATCGGCGTCCTGCGCGCCGCGCGCGAGCTGCGCATCGACGTGCCCGGGGAGCTGGCGGTGGCCGGCTTCGACGACGTCAAGGAGGCGGCCCTGACGGACCCGCCCCTCACCACCATCGCCTCGGACCGCCCGGCGATGGCCCGCGCGGCGGTGGACCTCGTCCTGGACGACGGCCTGCGCGTGGCGGGCTCCCGCCGCGAACGCCTGAAGCAGTTCCCGTCGGCCCTGGTCATCCGCCGCTCCTGCGGCTGCCGCCCCTCTTAACGCGCCGCTCGCGCGGTGCGGCCCCTTGGGGGCCTTACCGGCTTCGCCGCGCTGCGCCGGACTCCGTCCGTCGGTGGCCGGTCGGGGCTGGCGCCCCTGCCGTCCCGGCGTGGGGTCCGGTGGGCGGGTGCGGGTGGTTCGGCCCTGCGGGGCAAGGTCCCCTACCCGCCCTTCGCCCGTTCCCCGGGGGCCAGCCCCCGGACCCCCGCTCCTCAAACGCCGGAGGGGCTGGATCTTCGCTGGCGCGGCCTGGATTGCCCGCAGGACAATTCCAGCCTCGCCGGCGTTTGAGGCGCGGGGTCTGGGGCGGAGCCCCAGGGGGTCCGGGCGCAGCCCGGGACCCCTCCTCAGCCCGTCCGGCGTTTGAGGACCGGGGTCCGGGCAGAGCCCGGGGAACGGTGGAAGGGCGGGTAGGGGACTTTGCCCCGCAGGGTCCACCCGGCCGCACCCGGGGGTGCCGGACCACACCCGGCCTTATATCGGGCATACACGGTTCTGTCGGGCTTCTCAGCGGGGACTCAGGAAGCTCTCATCATCGGCGGACACAGTCGTAGTCATGACCGAGAACCTCCGCCGCGAAGGCGAGTACCCCCAGGAGAACCGCCCCCAGCAGCCCGCCCCCTGGGGCGAGGACTGGCAGCGCGGTCGTGACCGGCTCGCACAGGACGCCGCGTACCCGCCGCCGCCCGCTTACCCCCCGGCCGCCCCGGCCCCCGGCTGGCACGAGGCGCACCAGCCCCCCGTCATCCAGGGCGAGACCGTCCCCCAGAACACCGGCGGCGGCAGCGGCAGCGGCAACGGCGGCTGGGCCACCTGGGGCGACGCCCCCGCGGCCCCCGCCCCCCAGGGCCCGGGCCACGCCCGCGCCAAGCGCCCGGTCGCCCTCCTCGCCGCCGTGGCCCTCGCGGCCGCCGTCGTCGGCGGCGGAACGGCAGCCGCCGTCCAGCAGATGCTGAACAAGACCAACGGCACCGGCACCGGCGTCAACGGCAGCACCATCTCCCAGTCGAGCAACGGCACCGTCTCCGGCGTCGCCGAGAACGTCAGCCCCTCCGTCGTCCGCATCGACACCAGCACCGCCTCCGGCCAGGGCACCGGCTCCGGCATCGTGATCACCGCCGACGGCGAGATCGTCACCAACAACCACGTGATCGACGGCGCCGCCAAGATCCAGGTGACGATGAGCGACGGCAAGAAGTACAGCGCGAAGATCGTCGGCACGGACCCGGACAAGGACCTCGCCCTCATCAAGCTGGAAGGCGCGAGCGGCCTCAAGCCCGCCGGCCTCGGCAACTCCGACAACATCAAGGTCGGCGACGAGGTCGTCGCCATCGGCTCCCCCGACCGCCTCACCGGCACGGTCACCAGCGGCATCGTCTCCGCCCTCAACCGCGAGGTGAACGTCCCGAAGTCCGAGAAGCAGCAGTCCCCGCAGGACGGCTTCCCGTTCTCCTACGGAGGCAAGCAGTTCAACGGGAACACCGGCACGGACACCACCTCGTACAAGGCCATCCAGACCGACGCCTCCCTCAACCCCGGCAACTCCGGCGGCGCCCTGGTCAACATGAACGGCGAGATCGTGGGCATGCCCTCCGCGATCTACTCCCCCTCCAGCGGCAGCGGCTCCGCCGGCAGCGTCGGCCTCGGCTTCGCCATCCCCGTCAACACGATCAAGGCCGACCTCCCCTCCCTGCGCAAGGGCGGCCCCGGCGGAGCGGGCAGCAACGGCAACGGCACAGACAGCGGCACCGGCAACACGGCGCCCGGTTTCGGAACCTCCTTCTAGCCCGCCCGTGCGAGCCTGGTAGGAGACCGACCACCACCTGGGGGGACCCCGTATGAGCGCCGAAGGCGACCAGCAGCGCATCCTCGTCGTCGACGACGAACCGGCCGTACGCGAGGCCCTGCGCCGCAGCCTGGCCTTCGAGGGGTACGGCACGCAGACCGCCATCGACGGACTCGACGCCCTCGACCGGGCGGACTCGTACCACCCCGACCTGATCATCCTGGACATCCAGATGCCGCGGATGGACGGCCTGACCGCCGCCCGCCGACTGCGCGCCGCCGGAAGCACCACGCCGGTCCTGATGCTGACCGCCCGCGACACGGTCGGCGACCGGGTCACCGGCCTCGACGCGGGCGCCGACGACTACCTGGTCAAGCCGTTCGAGCTGGACGAGCTCTTCGCCCGGGTCCGCGCCCTGCTGCGCCGCAGCTCCTACGCCGCCCCCGCGCACGGGGACGGCCAGCCCGGGGACGCCGACGCGCTGACCTTCGGCGACCTGCGCATGGACCTCGCCACCCGCGAGGTCACCCGCGGCGGGCGCCCGGTGGAGCTGACCCGTACCGAGTTCACCCTGCTGGAGATGTTCCTCGCGCACCCTCGCCAGGTCCTGACCCGCGAGCAGATCCTCAAGACCGTATGGGGCTTCGACTTCGAGCCGAGCTCCAACTCCCTGGACGTGTACGTGATGTACCTGCGCCGCAAGACCGAGGCCGGGGGCGAGCCCCGCCTGGTCCACACCGTACGAGGGGTGGGCTACGTCCTGCGCGCCGCCGGGGCCGGCGATACCGGCGGTCCGGAGTGAGCCCCACCGCCAGATTCCGCGCACTGCCGCTCCGCTCCCGCCTCGCCCTGCTGGTCACCGTCGCGGTGGCACTCGCGGTGGCGGCGGTCGCCGCGGTGTCCTGGGTGATGGTGCGCACGCAGCTGCGCGACCAGCTGGACAGCTCCCTGATGGCCACGAACGTGTCCGCGCAGGTGCTGCGGACCATCCGCGACGGCGCCTGCGTGGACAAGCCGCCGAGCCAGCCCGGCCAGGAGATCGCCGGGAACCTCAACGCGGTCGTGCAGATCGTGACGGCCGACGGCAACCACTGCTGGGTCAGCGGGACCACGACCCTGCCGGTGACCGCGCTGGACAAGGAGATCGCCGCGGGCGGGGCCCGCACCGGCGCCCTGCACGACGCGACCACCGCCGACGGCACCGAGATGCGCGTCTACACCCGGACCGCGCAGACCCAGCCGGGCTCGCCGGTCTTCGGCATCTCCATCGCCAAGCCACTGGCCGACATCGAGAAGCCCCTGTCCACCCTGGCCTGGGTGCTCGTCTTCGTCTCCGGCGTCGGCATCCTCGGCGCCGGCGTCGCCGGCCTCTGGGTGGCCCGTACGGGGCTGCGCCCGGTCGACGAACTGACCGGCGCCGTCGAGCACATCGCCCGCACCGAGGACCTGACCGTCCGGATCCCCGACGAGGGCGACGACGAGATCGCCCGCCTGTCGCGCTCCTTCAACTCGATGACCGCCGCGCTCGCCTCCTCCCAGGAGCGCCAGGCCCAGCTGATCGCGGACGCCGGCCACGAGCTGCGCACCCCGCTCACCTCGCTGCGCACCAACATCGAACTGCTGGCGCGCAGCGAGGAGACCGGCCGGGCCATCCCGCCGGAGGACCGCAAGGAGCTGCTGGCCTCGGTCAAGGCGCAGATGACGGAACTGGCCTCGCTGATCGGCGACTTGCAGGAGCTGTCCCGCCCGGACGCGGCCGCCCCCGGCCCCCTCGGCGTGGTGGCCCTGCACGAGATCGCGGGAGCGGCGCTGTCCCGGGCCCGGCTGCGCGGTCCGGAGCTGGAGTTCGACTCGGACCTGGCGCCCTGGTACGTACGCGGCGAGGCGGCGGCCCTGGAGCGGGCGGTGGTCAACGTCCTGGACAACGCGGTGAAGTTCAGCCCGCCGGGCAGCACGGTCACCGTGTCGCTGCGCGCGGGCGAGCTGACCGTACGGGACCGCGGGCCCGGCATCCCGGCCGACGACCTCCCGCACGTCTTCGAGCGGTTCTGGCGCTCCCCGTCCGCCCGGGCCCTGCCCGGCAGCGGCCTCGGCCTGTCCATCGTGGCCCGTACGGTGCAGCGCGCGGGCGGCACGGCCGCCCTGCGCGCCCCGGCGGACGGCGGCCCGGGCGCCGAGGCGGTCCTCAACATCCCGGGCGCCCCGGCTCCGCCGCCCGCGCAGACGTCAGTTGTGCCGGATCAGTGAGGCGACCAGGCCGGAGCGGGTGTTGGGGAAGTCCATCGGGACGATCCCGAGCCCGGTCCGGCCGGCCAGCTCGGAGCCGTCGACGAAGGCGTGCACCTGCGGGTTGAGGCGGTCGGAGTTCCAGCGGGGCGGCAGGGCCGCGGCCGTGCTGGTGTAGTTCATGAAGAACCGGCCGGGCTGCTGGACGGCCTTGCGGAAGTGGTTCTCGATCTTGCCCCGCTTGGCGAAGGGCTCGGCCATGTAGTCGTCCTGGATGTCGAAGACGTTGCCGTCGCCGTAGCGCAGGCCGCCGGGCAGGCCGCCGTTGTCGGGGAGCAGCAGCACCTTGCCGCGGACCTGGCCGAGGGCGGGCAGCGAGTCCGCGATCTTGAACAGCGGGCTCCAGCCGCGGTTGTTCAGGTAGTCGTCGAAGACGGCGCGGAAGGTGGCGTCGCTCTCCTCGGAGTACTCCTGCTTGAGCCGCATCAGCACGGTCTCGGAGGGGTGCGCGGCGAGGAAGTTCCAGCAGGCGACGAGGACGTCGCCGAACATCAGGTTCTGGTAGTACGCGCCGTGGTGGATCGCGAACGATCCGCCGGTCACCCGGCAGCGGACGTCGAGGAAGCGGATCCCGGAGTCGAGCTGCGCGGCGATGGAGGTGTTCTGGCAGGCGACGTAGAGCCCGCCCCGGGTGGCGCCCGAGTCGTGGGTGCCGGGGATGGTCATCCGCTGGAGGGCGGTGGAGTCGCCGAGCCCGCTCATCCAGTCCTGGGTGCCTAGTGCGGCGGCGGAGGTGGCCCCGGTGGCGGCCGAGGCCGTCCCGGCGCCCGCGCCGAGCAGGGCCGCGCCGCCGAGGGCCGCCGCCCCCGCCAGGAAGCCGCGCCGCCGCAGCCCCGTACCCGCGCCCGCGCCCGTACCCGCGCCCGCATCCGTACGTTCTCCCGCGCCCGCATCCATGCCCGTGCCCACGCCCATGCCCGCCCCTTTGCCGACCCAGTGGTGGCCCGGATTATGGCGTGCGGAGCCATGCATTACTACCCACGGGTAGGCATTAGCTTTCGAGCAACTCCGCCATCGCGCGCAGCCCTTGGGCGAGGGACCGGCCGTCCGGCGCGTGCTCCGGGTCGGTCAGTACTTGCACCATGACCCCGGTCAGCAGCGCGATGTGCACCGAGCCGAGGCTCCGTACGTCCTCCTCGGCGACCTCCTCGACCGGGACCCCGCGCAGCTGCGCGGCCACCATGCGCCGGTTGTGACGCTGACCCTCGGCCAGGACGGCGAGCAGCTCGGGCGAGGACTGCGCGTGCACGAAGGCCTCGACGGAGGCGGTCCAGAGCCAGCGCATCTCGCCGAAGTCCCGGATCTTGCGGTCCCAGGTGTCGGCGTAGCGCTCCCGCGCGGTGTCGCCCTGCCCGGCGAGCCGGCCCGACCCCGCGGCCCACTCGTCCATGGCCGCGAACAGCGCCTGGTTGAGCAGCACCTCGCGGGTGCCGAAGTGGTAGCCGATCGCGGCCATGCTCACCTGCGCGGCCGAGGCGATGTCGCGCACGGTCGTGCGGAGGTACCCCTTCTCCTCCAGGCAGCGCCGGGCTCCGGCCAGCAGGTCCTCGCGATTTCCCATGCCGGGATCGTAGCCGCGCCACAGATTTGGGCAAGCGCCCTACACATGCGTATTGCGCGCTTGCCCAACTGCTGGCAGGCTGAACTCACGCCCACCGACCAGCACACACGGGGAGAGCAACGCCATGCGCCACGAGCTGAAGATCGACGACCGCACCCTGTCCTACCTGGACTTCGGCGGGCCCGGCCGCCCGCTGCTCGCCCTGCACGGCGGCATGTCCGAGGGCCTCGCCTTCGCCGCGCTCGCCGAGGCCCTGGGCGACACCTGGCGGGTCATCGCCCCCGACCAGCGGGGCCACGGGGACTCCGACCGGGCCGCCGACTACGGCCGGGCCGGCTACGTCTGCGACGCCGTCGCCCTCCTCGACCACCTCGGCCTCGACCAGCCCGTCGCCCTCCTCGGCTACTCGCTCGGCGGACTCAACGCCGTCCACCTGGCCGCCGCCCACCCCGAGCGGATCTCGGTGCTCGTCAACGCGGAAGCCGCCGTGGAGATCGACCCCGCCGACAGCGGCTGGATGGCCTTCCTGCGGGCCATGCGCTACTCCGCCCCCACCCGCGAGGAACTCCTCGAGGCGGCCGGGCCGGTGGGCTCCCAGTTCGTGGCCCAGGCCCTGCGCCCGCTGCCCGAGGGGGGCTGGCGGCTGCCGTTCCACCCGCAGGACATGCTCGACTCCGTCGAGGCCTGCCGCGGCGACCACCGGGCGGCCTGGCTCGCGAGCGACTGCCCGGCCCTGCTGATCCACGGCACGCGCAGCGCCTCCCTGCCGCAGGCACAGGCCGACGCGATGGTCACCCGGCGGCCCGGGACCTCGTACACGCCCCTGGACGGCGACCACTTCCTGCCGTTCACGCACCCCGCGGAGTTCCACGAGGCCGTCCGCGCCTTCCTGTCGGCGCACTGAGGACCCCCGGAACGAGGACCCCGGGAACGCCGAAGGGGCGGCAGGCCCGTGGCCCACCGCCCCTTCTTCGCTCAGGTGTTACTTGACGACCGTGATCCGGTCCGCCGCCGGCGGGGCCAGCGGCGCGGACGCCGAGGAGTGCCCCGTCAGGTAGGCGTTGAAGACGTCCAGGTCGGACGCGCCGACCAGCTTGTTCTTGTGCTCCTTCAGGACGGTGAAGCCGTCACCGCCGCCCGCGAGGAACTCGTTCATCGCGACCCGGTAGGTCGCGGCGGGGTCGATCGGCGCACCGTTCAGCTTCACCGAGTCCACGACGATGCGGTCCGCGCCCGCCTTGGTGGTGTCCAGGGTGTAGGAGAAGCCCTTGGAGATCTGCAGGATCTTCGGGTTCGCCCCGTTGACCGGACCGCTGACCTGCTGCTGGAGCATGGTGATCAGCTGGGCGCCGGTCAGGTCCACGACGTTCATCATGTTGGTGAACGGCTGGACCGTGTACGACTCCCCGTACGTCACCACCCCGTCGCCCTCGGCGCCGGCGGCCTTGTAGGCCAGGTCCGCGCGGATGCCGCCCGGGTTCATGACGGCGAGCTGGGCGCCGCCCTTGGCCGCCGGGGCCAGGGCCTCCAGCTGCGCGTCGGCGATCAGGTCACCGAGCGGCTTCTCGTACTCCGCCGAGCCGCGGCCCGGGATGTCGGCCGAGATGTAGCCCATCGGACGGTTCGCGATCGGCGCGGCCAGCGCGTTCCAGCGCTGGATCAGCTCGGTCAGGTCCGGTGCCTTGGGCTGGTCCCGGTTGACGACCTTCTGCACCACCAGCGGCGAGGCGACCGGCGTACGGACGATGTCCTTGGTCGCGCGGTCGTACGTCAGCGTGGTGTCCGTGAACAGCCGGCCGTACGAGGCGGCCGAGGTGACCGTGCGCGGGTTGCCCGCCGGGTCGGGGATGTTGCACGCGTACGCCTGGTGCGTGTGACCGGTGACCAGGGCGTCGACCTTCGGCGAAACGTTCTTCGCGATGTCGACGATGGCCCCGGAGATCCCGGCGCCGGCGCCCGGCACGTTGCAGTCGTAGTTGTACGCGCCGCTCGCGGGCAGACCGCCCTCGTGGATCAGCGCCACGATCGACTTCACGCCCTGCTTGTTCAGCTCGGCGGCGTACTTGTTGATCGTCTCGACCTCGTCGCCGAACTTGAGGCCCTTGACCCCGTCGGCGGTCACGACGTCCGGCGTGCCCTCCAGGGTGACGCCGATGAAGCCGATCTTCACGTCCCCCTTCTTCCAGACGAAGGTGGGGTTCATCATCGGACGCTTGGTCTTCTCGTCCACCACGTTCGCGGCGAGGTACTTGAAGTCGGCGCCGCCGAACTCCTTGCCGTACTCGAAGCAGCCCTCGACCGGGTGGCAGCCGCCGTACTGCATGCGGCGCAGCTCGGTCTTGCCCTCGTCGAACTCGTGGTTCCCGACGCTGCTCACGTCCAGGTCGAGGTCGTTGAGCGCCTCGATGGCCGGCTCGTCGTGGAAGAGGCCCGACACCATCGGGCTCGCGCCGATCATGTCGCCGGCCGCGGCCGTGACGGAGTACCGGTGGCCCTTGCGGGCCTCGCGCAGGCCGGTGGCGAGGTACTCGACGCCGCCCGCGGGTATGGCCTTGGTGGTGCCGTCGGCCTGACGCTCGGTCACGGTGCCCGAGGAACCCTGCGGGGGCTCCAGGGTGCCGTGGAGGTCGTTGAACGACAGCATCTGTACGTCGACGGTGCGGCCGTGGTCACGGCCGTACCCGTCACCACTCGCGGCTCCGGCCGGAAGGGCGGCGGCGATCATCGCACCGCCGGCCGTGGCCACGGCGAGGGCGGTGAGGGCCAACCGGCGGGTTCGGCGGTGCCGTTGTGGCGTCGCTGACATTTGTTCCCCTTTGTGGACAGCGATACATCTTGGGAGGTCTGCCGAAGCCTAGAGTCAACGCGCGTAGCGCGACAGGGGGTACCGGGTATCGAGCTGGTTACACACAGGAGAAGGACGGCCGTCCGCGGGCCCCGCCGGGCCGCAACCCCGCCGGGCCCCCACCGTGGTCGTAGGCTCGGTTCCATGACTGACGACGCAGCAGTGGTCCTGGAGCCGGGACGGCAGATCCAGACCCTCGACGAACTGACGGACGAACAGGCCGACGCCGTTCTCGCCCTGATCGAGGACGCGGCCCGCACCGACGGCACCACCGCCGTGTCCGAGCAGGGCCGGCTCCAGCTGCGCGGCGGAGCGCGGGAGGGGATCCGTCACTTCCTGCTCACCGCCGACGGGCGGCTCACCGCGTACGGACAACTGGAGGACACCGACCCGGTGGAGGCCCCCGCCGCCGAACTCGTCGTCCACCCCGCGCTGCGCGGACGCGGGCACGGGCGGGCGCTGGGCAGCGCCCTGCTGGCCGCCTCCGGCAAGCGGATCCGGGTGTGGGCGCACGGCGGCAAGTCGGCGGCCCGCCACCTCGCGCAGGTGCTCGGCCTGACCCTGTTCCGCGAACTGCGCCAGCTCCGCCGCCCGCTCGGCGCGGATGCGGCCCCCCTGCCGGAGGCCGTCCTGCCCGCGGGCGTGACCGTACGCACCTTCGTGCCCGGCTCCGACGACGCCGCCTGGCTGGCCGTCAACGCGGCGGCCTTCGCCCACCACCCCGAGCAGGGCTCGCTCACGCAGCGGGACCTGAACGACCGCATCGCGCAGCCCTGGTTCGACGCCAAGGGCTTCTTCCTCGCGGAGCGCGACGGCGAACTGATCGGCTTCCACTGGACGAAGGTGCACGCCGAGCAGCAGCTGGGCGAGGTCTACGTCCTCGGGGTGCGCCCCGGCTCCCAGGGCGGCGGCCTCGGCAAGGCCCTCACCGCGATCGGCCTGCGCCACCTGGCCGCGGCGGGCCTGCCCACGGCGATGCTCTACGTGGACGCCGACAACCCGGCGGCCCTGGCCGTGTACGAGGGCCTCGGCTTCTCCACCCACGAGGTGGACCTGATGTACCGCACGGAGAGCTGACCCGCCCCCGGCCCGGCCCGGCCCGCCGGGGGCCGGGCCGGGTGTCGTCCTCGTCCCTACTCGTCCCTACCCGGCCCTACTCGGCGCCCAGCTTGCAGGCGGCCTCCGCGGTCCCCTTGGTCACCCCGGCCCCCTCGGTCAGACCGCTCACGCACTCGTCCTGGGCGCCGGTCACCGCGATGTAGCAGGACGCACGGACGGACGCCGGAGCTTCGCCACCCTTCAGCTCCCGCTCGACCTGGTTGATGCACGCAGACACATCGGCGGGGGCCGCGTGGACGGCCGGAGCCACCAGGGACGCGCCACCGAGGGTGAGGCTCAGCCCGGCGAGAACACCGGCGATACGGGTCGACGTCCGCATACGACGCACCTGCTCTCCGAAACCACCGCGCGCCCCACACCAAGGCCCGGACCACGCGGGAACGGCGCCGAGCACGCGCAGCCGTCGTACGGCCGGAGCCCGGTCCCCGTACCGGACCGGCTCGGCAGGACATCCCTCCCTCCTACCGACGCTAGAACACCCCCCGCCCCCACGCACCCGCTGGCACCTCTCCCGCCGGCCAAGCACCCTCAGGCCCGCAGCGCGGGCTTCGCGGATGCGGCCCCGGCGGGCCTGACCTACCGGCGACCCCACCGGAGCCGGCCCGGGCCGCGGCGGCCTCAGCCTCGCCGGCGCAGCCGCGGCTCCCCCGTTCCCGGTCGCCACCAGGCGACCCCCGCCCGGACCCTGGAAGCCATACGCCATTAACCGGGCATTAATGCGCGGTCGCGAAGCTGACCGCATGCAGCCCCGACTCCGACTGACGGCCGACCCGTCCGACGCGCCTGTCCTCCCGCGTGCGCGGAAGAATGGAGTCATGAGCCACAAGCCCAGCGCAGCCCCCACCGAGGTCCCCAGCCAGCAGCCGCCGCAGAAGTTCGCCTCCCCGTCGGCACCATCGGCCGCGGACATCTCCGCCGCCGCGGCCGCACGCGCCGCCACGCCCGAGGCGGTCGCCGCGCGCGCGGCCACCGGCGCCCACGCCCGCCTGGGGTCCATAGCCGCCCACCGCCCGCACGTCGATCTGGAACCGGATCTCGACGCGGATCTGGACGCCTACGACGAGAAGGACACCGGTGAGCTGCCCCCGGGCCGCTTCCTCGACCGGGAACGCAGCTGGCTCGCCTTCAACGAGCGCGTCCTGGAGCTCGCCGAGGACCCCGCCACGCCCCTCCTGGAGCGCGCGAACTTCCTGGCGATCTTCGCCAGCAACCTCGACGAGTTCTTCATGGTCCGCGTCGCCGGCCTCAAGCGCCGCATCGCGACCGGCGTCGCCACCCGTTCGGCCTCAGGCCTGCAGCCCCGTGAGGTCCTCGACCTCATCTGGACCCGCTCGCGCGAGCTCATGGCCCGCCACGCCGCCTGCTTCCAGCAGGACATCTCCCCCCAGCTCGCCGAGGAAGGCGTCCACCTCATCCGGTGGCCCGACCTCACCGAGAAGGAGCAGGCGCGCCTCTTCACCCTGTTCCGCAACCAGATCTTCCCGGTGCTCACCCCGCTGGCCGTGGACCCCGCGCACCCGTTCCCGTACATCTCCGGCCTGTCCCTGAACCTGGCCGTGGTCGTACGCAATCCCGTCAGCGGCCACCGCCACTTCGCCCGGGTCAAGGTCCCCCCGCTCCTCTCCCGCTTCCTGGAGGCCTCCCCGCAGCGCTACGTCCCGCTGGAGGACGTCATCGCCGCGCACCTGGAGGAGCTGTTCCCCGGCATGGAGGTGCTCGCGCACCACATGTTCCGCGTGACCCGCAACGAGGACCTCGAAGTCGAGGAGGACGACGCGGAGAACCTCCTCCAGGCCCTCGAAAAGGAGCTCATGCGGCGCCGTTTCGGCCCGCCGGTCCGCCTGGAGGTCGAGGAGTCCATCGACCCCGGCGTCCTGGACCTCCTGGTCCAGGAGCTGAAGGTCAACCCGTCCGAGGTGTACCCGCTCCCCGGCCCCCTCGACCTCACCGCCCTCTTCGGGATCGCCTCCCTGGACCGCCCGGAGCTGAAGTTCCCGAAGTTCGTCGCCGGCACGCACCGCGACCTCGCCGAGGTCGAGTCCGCGTCCGCGCCCGACATCTTCGCCGCGCTGCGCGAACGGGACGTGCTGCTGCACCACCCGTACGACTCCTTCTCCACCTCGGTGCAGGCCTTCCTGGAGCAGGCCGCCGCCGACCCGGACGTCCTGGCGATCAAGCAGACCCTGTACCGGACCTCCGGCGACTCCCCGATCGTGGACGCCCTGATCGACGCCGCCGAATCCGGCAAGCAGGTCCTCGTACTCGTCGAGATCAAGGCCCGCTTCGACGAGCAGGCCAACATCAAGTGGGCCCGCAAGCTCGAAGAGTCCGGCTGCCACGTCGTCTACGGCCTCGTCGGCCTCAAGACCCACTGCAAGCTGTCGCTCGTCGTCCGCCAGGAGGGCGACACGCTGCGCCGCTACTCCCACGTCGGCACCGGCAACTACCACCCCAAGACGGCACGGCTCTACGAGGACCTCGGCCTGCTCACCGCCGACCCGCAGGTCGGCGCGGACCTCTCCGACCTCTTCAACCGGCTGTCCGGCTACTCGCGCCGCGAGACCTACCGCCGGCTGCTCGTGGCCCCGCGCTCGCTGCGCGACGGCCTGATCTCCCGGATCGACAAGGAGGCCGCCCACCACAAGGCGGGCCGCCCCGCGTACGTCCGTCTCAAGATGAACTCCATCGTCGACGAGGCACTCATCGACTCCCTCTACCGGGCCTCGCAGGCGGGCGTGCCCATCGACATCTGGGTCCGCGGCATCTGCGCGATCCGCCCCGGTGTCCCCGGGCTCTCGGACAACATCCGGGTCCGCTCGATCCTCGGCCGCTTCCTGGAGCACTCCCGGGTCTTCGCCTTCGGCAACGGCGGCGAACCCGAGGTGTACATAGGCAGCGCCGACATGATGCACCGCAACCTCGACCGCCGTATCGAGGCACTGGTCAGGGTCGCCGACCCGGCCCACCGCGCGGCACTGGACCGGCTGCTGGCAACCGGAATGTCCGACGAGACCAGCTCCTGGCACCTGGGCCCGGACGGCGAATGGACCCGGCACAGCACGGACAGCGAGGGCCAGCCGCTGCGGCACGTTCAGGAGATGCTCATTGACGCCCGGAGGCGCCGGCGTGGCTCAGCCAAACCATGACCTGACCGCGACGACGGCAGGCACCGTGCTCGGTACGTACCTGCGTGCGCAGGCCACCGCATTCCTGCGGGGCCTGCGCCTGCACGAGGAGGGTGCCGCGAGCGGCAGAGCCGAGGGAAGCGAGGCGGCGCGCAGCCTGCGGGGGGCTGCGCGCCGGATCTCCTGTTCCCTGTCCACGTTCAGGGCGGTGGCCGATTCCTCCTGGGCGGATTCGCTGCGCACCGAGCTGGTCTGGCTGTCGGCGACCCTGGCCGACGAGCACGCGTACGCGGCCCGGCTGCTGCGGCTGATGGACGCCCTGCAGCGGCTGTCGGGGAGCCCCGAGGTACCGGCCCCCCGGGGTACGGCGGGCTCGCTGACCGTGGGCTCCGCCCGCGCGGGCGCCCTCCTGGAGCGCCAGCTCACCCTGGCCCGCACCCGGGCCCACTCGGCGACCCTGCATGCGCTGGGCTCCTCCCGCTTCCACGCCGTCGCGGACGCGGTGGCGGTCCTGGCCTCCGAGGTCCCGCTGGACCCCGTGGCGGCCCGGGGCCGGGTGGACGACGTCCTGGTCCCCCTCGCCGAGGTGGCGCATTCCCGCCTGTCCACGGCGGTGCACGCCCTGCCGGCCCCCTCGCCCTCGCACCCGTACGACGCGGACCACGACAGCGCCTGGAACGAGGTACGCCGCCTGCTGCGCGTCCACCGCTACGCCCAGGAGGCCCTGGGCGGCGACGTGGCCCGCCTGACGGTCGCGGGCGAGGCCCTGACCCGCCACCGGGACGCCGCGGAAGCCGCCGCCGCCTCGGCCACGGCGGCCCGCACCCCCCGCATCGCCCCGGCGACGGCCTACGCCCTGGGCGTCCTGCACGCGGACCAGCGCCACGAGGTGGAAGCCTCCCGCGCCACCTTCCAGCACCTGTGGCAACCGGCCGATTCCAGCCACGCCGGGGTCTGACCACGGCGGCCCCGGCAACGGCACCGCACGCACTCCCGGCGGGTCACGCAACGGTAACGGCGGGATAACGGGAGATGACGTCGGATGCCGAACCCACCCGGACACACCACCCCGTCCGCCACGGTTCACCATCCGTTCACTTACCCCGGTCGGCCGCTTCACCTGATCTGCCTAACTTCGTAGATGCAGGGAGCGAGTCGCCGCGAAGGCGGACGATTCCTCCGGGCAACCGACGTAGTCCTCTTCGCACGCCGCCCCGATACAGAAAGCGGCCGGCGGCTTCTGGAAGGAAACACCCGAAAGTGAAGCTTCAGCGCAAGAACATGCTTCGTGCCTCCGCCCTCGGGGCGCTCGTCGTGTCCGGCGCCCTGGTCCTCACGGCGTGCGGCTCGGACGACAACACCAAGACCGACGCCGGCGCCTCGGGCAAGCCTTCCGCCGCCGTGGGCGACATCAAGTGCGGCGACGCCAAGGGCAAGCTCCTCGCCTCGGGCTCCTCCGCGCAGAAGAACGCGATCGACCTGTGGGTGAAGGCGTACATGGCCGCCTGCCCCGGCATCGAGGTCAACTACAAGTCCTCCTCCTCCGGTGAGGGCATCGTCGCCTTCAACCAGGGCACCGTCGGCTTCGCCGGCTCGGACTCCGCGCTGAAGCCCGACGCCATCGAGGAGTCGAAGAAGATCTGCACCGGCGGTCAGGGCATCGACCTGCCGATGGTCGGCGGCCCCATCGCCATCGGCTTCAACGTCGCCGGTGTGGACAAGCTGGTCCTGGACGCCCCCACGATCGCCAACATCTTCAACGACAAGATCAAGAAGTGGGACGACGAGGCGATCAAGAAGCTGAACCCCGGCGTCACGCTTCCCTCCACCCCGATCCAGGCGCTCCACCGCTCCGAGGACTCGGGCACCACCGAGAACCTCGGCAAGTACCTCAAGACCGCCGCTCCGGAGGCCTGGACGTACGAGGCCGCGAAGAAGTGGCCGGCCCCGGGTGGCCTCGGCGCCTCCGGCTCCTCCGGTGTCGCCTCGCAGGTCAAGGCCGTTGACGGCGCGATCGGCTACTTCGAGCTCTCCTACGCCTCCGCGCAGAGCATCAAGACCGTGGACGTCGCCACCGGCGCCGCTGCCCCGGTCAAGGCCACCGGCGAGAACGCCTCCAAGGCCATCGCCGCCGCCAAGATCTCCGGCACCGGCGACGACCTGGCGCTGAAGCTCGACTACGCCACCAAGGCCGAGGGTGCGTACCCGATCGTCCTGGTGACCTACGAGGTCGTCTGCGACAAGGGCAACAAGGCCGAGACCCTCCCGGCCGTGAAGTCCTTCCTGAACTACACCGCGTCCGACGCGGGCCAGAAGGTGCTCCTCGAGAACGGCTACGCGCCGATCCCGGCCGAGATCAACGCCAAGGTCCGCGAAGTCCTCGCGAAGATCGCCTAATCCAGACCCCCGGGACCACCGGTCCGCTCCCCCCGTCCGGGGGGCGGACCGGCCCCGGGGACCTTCCCCTCCACCCAGGGGATCCGGTGCACCGCCGCCAGGGGGCCTGCCCCCGTCCAGACCGGAAAGATCATGGCTTCCATCACACCCACCCAGATAGACACGGCTCCGCCTGTCTCCAAGAGCGGAAGGTCCACCGGCCGCGCCGGTGACAAGATCTTCGCGGGCCTCTCCAAGGGCTCCGGCATCCTGCTCCTGGTGATCATGGCGTCGATCGCCGTCTTCCTCACCTACCGCGCCTCCATCGCACTGGCCGACAACGAGGGCAACTTCCTCACCACGTTCGACTGGAACGCCTCGGCCAAGCCCCCCGTCTTCGGCATCGCCGTCCTGCTCTTCGGCACCGTCGTCAGCTCGATCGTCGCGATGCTCATCGCGGTTCCGATCGCCGTCGGCATCGCCCTCTTCATCTCGCACTACGCGCCGCGCAAGCTGGCCGCGCCCCTCGCCTACGTGATCGACCTGCTGGCCGCCGTGCCGTCGATCATCTACGGCATCTGGGGCGCCCTCTTCCTCGTCCCGTACCTCGGCGGCCTGAACATGTGGCTCGACGAGTACATGGGCTGGACCTACGTCTTCGACAAGACCCAGGTCGGCGTCGCGCGCTCGCTCTTCACCGTCGGCATCCTGCTCGCGATCATGATCCTGCCGATCGTGACCAGCGTCAGCCGCGAGGTCTTCCTGCAGGTCCCGCGCATGAACGAGGAGGCCGCACTGGCCCTCGGCGCGACCCGCTGGGAAGTCATCCGGCTGTCGGTCCTGCCCTTCGGCCGCTCCGGAGTCATCTCCGCCTCGATGCTCGGCCTCGGCCGCGCGCTCGGCGAGACGATGGCCGTCGCGACCGTCCTCTCCCCGAGCTTCCTGATCTCCGGCCACATCCTGGACCCGGGCGGCGGCACGTTCGCGCAGAACATCGCCGCGAAGTTCGACGAGGCCAACGAGTTCGGCCGCGACGCCCTGATCGCCTCCGGTCTCGTGCTCTTCCTGCTCACCCTGCTGGTCAACGGCGCCGCCCGGCTGATCATCGCCCGTCGCAAGGACTTCTCGGGGGCGAACGCCTGATGAGCCACGCACTCCAGGACCCGCGCCCCTCCCGGGCCACCCGGTCCGTCGCCCCCGGCAGCCTGACGCAGGGCCACCTGCCCCGCTGGGCCCCGGCCGCCATCGCCGTCGCCTCGGTCGCCCTCGGCTCCGGCATCGGCGCCGTCTTCGGCCTCCACAGCAAGATCCAGTGGGGTCTGCTCGCGGCCCTGCTCTTCGTGGTCATCACGTACACGGCCAGCTCGATCGTCGAGAACCGCCGCCAGGCCAAGGACCGGGTCGCGACCTCCGTCGTCTGGGTCTGCTTCGTCCTCGCCCTCGTCCCGCTGCTCTCGCTGCTGTGGACGACGATCAGCCGCGGCATGAAGGTCCTCGACGGGGACTTCCTCGGCCACTCGATGAACGGCGTGACCAGCTTCGAGGCCGGCGGCGGCGTCTACCACGCCCTCCTCGGCACCATCGAGCAGGTCGCCCTCGCCACCGCGATCTCGGCCCCGATCGGCCTGCTGACCGCCGTCTACCTGGTCGAGTACGGCAAGGGCTCGCTCGCCAAGGCCGTCACCTTCTTCGTCGACGTCATGACCGGCATCCCCTCCATCGTCGCGGGTCTGTTCATCCTGACGACGTGGAACCTGATGCTCGGCTTCGGCCCCTCCGGCTTCGCCGGCGCGATGGCCCTGTCGATCCTGATGATGCCCGTCGTGGTCCGCTCCACCGAGGAGATGCTCAAGCTCGTCCCGAACGAGCTGCGCGAGGCCGCCCTGGCCCTCGGTGTGCCGAAGTGGCGCGTGATCCTCAAGGTCGTGCTCCCCACCGCCATCGGCGGCATCGCCACCGGTGTGATGCTGGCCGTGGCCCGCATCGCCGGTGAGACCGCGCCGATCATGCTGCTGGTCTTCGGTACCCAGCTGATCAACAACAACCCCTTCGAAGGCGCCCAGTCCTCGCTCCCCCTGTACATCTGGGAGCAGTACAAGGTCGGCAGTGAAGCCTCCTACGACCGGGCATGGGCCGCAGCGCTCGTCCTGATCGCCTTCGTCATGATCCTCAATCTGGTGGCTCGCGGCATCGCCCGCTGGAAGGCCCCCAAGACCGGTCGCTGACGCGACCACCCGAAAGCGAAGTGACCCCTCATGGCTAAGCGAATCGACGTCAGCGGACTGTCCGCCTTCTACGGCAACCACAAGGCCATCGACGACATCTCGATGACCGTGGAGCCCCGCTCCGTGACGGCCTTCATCGGCCCCTCCGGCTGCGGCAAGTCCACCTTCCTGCGCACCCTGAACCGCATGCACGAGGTCACCCCCGGCGGCCGCGTCGAGGGCAAGGTGCTGCTGGACGACGAGAACCTGTACGGCCCCGGCGTGGACCCGGTCGCGGTCCGCCGCACGGTCGGCATGGTCTTCCAGCGCCCGAACCCCTTCCCCACCATGTCGATCTTCGACAACGTGGCGGCGGGCCTGCGGCTGAACGGCTCCTTCAAGAAGTCCGAGCTCCAGGACATCGTCGAGAAGTCCCTCCAGGGCGCCAACCTCTGGAACGAGGTCAAGGACCGCCTGAACAAGCCCGGCTCCGGCCTCTCCGGCGGCCAGCAGCAGCGCCTGTGCATCGCCCGCGCCATCGCGGTCGAGCCCCAGGTCCTCCTGATGGACGAGCCCTGCTCGGCCCTCGACCCGATCTCCACCCTCGCCATCGAGGACCTGATCGGCGAGCTCAAGGAGCGCTTCACGATCGTCATCGTGACGCACAACATGCAGCAGGCGGCGCGCGTCTCCGACCGCACGGCCTTCTTCAACCTCTCCGCGGTCGGCCAGCCCGGAAAGCTGGTCGAGATCGACGACACGGACCGGATCTTCTCGAACCCGTCCGTGCAGGCGACCGAGGACTACATCTCGGGCCGCTTCGGCTAGACCCGGGATGTGATCGAGCGTCCTGCGGTGCTGCATGGCGGTGCCACCGCAAGGCGAAAGGGCCGGTTCCCCCTGGGTGGGGGGAACCGGCCCGCTTCTTTTCCTGCTTCTTTTCCTGCTTCTTTTCCTACGGCTCGTGCGGTCACACGAAGGCGAGGTTGACCACCCAGAAGCTGAGGGCCGCGACCAGCGCCGCGGCCGGCATGGTGATGAACCAGCCCAGGATGATGTTCTTGGCGACGCCCCAGCGGACCGCGTTCACCCGCTTGGTCGCGCCCACACCCATGATCGCCGAGGTGATCACGTGGGTGGTGGAGATCGGCGCGTGGAAGAGGAACGCCGAGCCGAACATGATCGAGGCGCCGGTGGTCTCCGCAGCGAAGCCCTGCGGCGGGTCCAGCTCGATGATCTTGCGGCCGAGGGTGCGCATGATGCGCCAGCCGCCCGCGTACGTACCCAGCGAGAGCATCACGGCGCACGCGATCTTGACCCAGACCGGGATCGAGTCGCCCGCGTTCTGCACGTCGGCGATGACCAGGGCCATCATCACGATGCCCATCGTCTTCTGCGCGTCCTGCAGACCGTGGCCGAGCGCCATGCCGGCCGCCGAGACCGTCTGCGCGATGCGGAAACCGCGCTTGGCCTTGTGCGGGTTGGCACGGCGGAACATCCACATGATGGCGACCATCACCAGGTAACCGACCACGAGGCCGACCACCGGCGAGATGAACATCGGGATGACGACCTTGTCGACCACGCCCGACCAGAGCACCTCGGTGCCGCCCGCCAGCGCCGCGCCCACCATGCCGCCGAACAGCGCGTGCGAGGAGGACGAGGGCAGGCCGAAGTACCAGGTGATCAGGTTCCACACGATCGCGCCGACGAGCGCCGCGAAGAGGATCCACATGCCCCGGTTGCCGTGGGGCGTCTCGATCAGGCCCTCGCTCACCGTCTTGGCGACCCCGCTGCCGAGGAAGGCACCGGCGAGGTTCATGACCGCGGCCATCGCGAGCGCGGCACGCGGGGTCAGCGCACGGGTCGAGACCGAGGTCGCGATCGCGTTCGCGGAGTCGTGAAAACCATTCGTATACGTAAAGCCGAGCGCGACACCGATGGTCACGATCAGAGCGAAGGTGTCCACGAGGTTCAGGACTCCTTGACCGCGATGGTCTCCACCGTGTTCGCGACGTGCTCGAACGCGTCGGCCGCCTCTTCGAGCACGTCGACGATCTGCTTGAGCTTCAGCACCTCGATGGCGTCGTACTTGCCGTTGAAGAGCTGGGCGAGCAGCTTGCGGTGGATCTGGTCGGCCTGGTTCTCGAGGCGGTTGACCTCGATCCAGTACTCGGTCAGGTTCTCCATCGTGCGCAGGTGGGGCATGGCTTCGGCGGTCAGCTCGGCCGCGCGCGCCAGTACCTCGATCTGCTGCTCGACGCCCTTGGGCAGTTCCTCCACGTTGTAGAGGACGACCAGGTCGACCGCCTCCTCCATGAAGTCCATGATGTCGTCGAGGCAGGACGCCAGGTTGTAGATGTCCTCGCGGTCGAACGGCGTAATGAAGGAGGAGTTGAGCTGGTGGAAGATCGCGTGGGTCGCGTCGTCTCCCGCGTGCTCCGCTGCCCGCATCCGCTCCGCGATCTCGGCTCGGGCGGAGGAGTCCGCTCCGAGCAGTTCCATGAGGAGCTTGGAGCCCGTGACGATGTTGTCCGCGGATGCGGCGAACATGTCGTAGAAGCTCGTCTCCCTGGGGGTCAGACGAAATCGCACGTGAGGTCCTCGGGGTGCATTGGATTCGGTCAGGCTGATGCTAGGCGCATCCCCCGGCCACGGCTAACCGGCCGTTCCCCAGTGTCCTCCATCAGGCAGAGTGAGGACCACGAGCCCCTGCCCCTGCGGCCGGGGGCCGGTACCCTATACCCATGAGGGGTATAGGTCCCCCATTCCGGACCACGGGAGGACGCATGACTGCCATCCAGGCGGAGGGCTCCGGAGCCACCACGGACGCGGATTCGGCCACGGACGCGGCCACGGTGACCGACGCGGTGACGGGCACGGGCGCCGGCGCGGTGCACGGCTACCACCACCAGAAGGACGAGCACCTCAAGCGCCTGCGCCGGATCGAGGGCCAGATCCGGGGCCTCCAGCGCCTCGTCGACGAGGACGTCTACTGCATCGACATACTCACCCAGGTCTCGGCCAGCACGAAGGCGCTCCAGTCCTTCGCGCTCCAGCTACTGGAGGAGCACCTGCGGCACTGCGTCGCCGACGCGGCCCTCAAGGGCGGGGGAGAGATCGACGCCAAGGTCGAGGAAGCCACGAAGGCGATCGCCCGACTGCTGCGCACCTGACCGGACGCGCGAGCGCCCGCGCGGCCGAGCGCACCAGGGGCGGGCCCGGGGAGCGGGGGTCAGCCGGACCACACGCCCATGAGCACCTCGTCGATCCGGTCCTGGCTGAGCCGCTCCTCGGCCACGGCCGACGCCGCGATGATCAACTCTCCGCACAGCTCGATCTCGGCGAGCGCCACGAGGTCCTGCACCGTCGAACCGCCTGCGGGAGTCACGCGTGTCACCTCAATCTGCCGTCGTCCGGTCTCCGGCGCTCGGTTTCTCAGCGTAGGGAGCACACGGCGCGGCGCGCATGACACCGATGGACCATTTCCGGCCCCCCCACAGGGGACAGGCGGCCGGCCATGGCCCGATCGCGCCGCCCCCGGGGGCTCCGGCCGGCTAATCGGCGATCTTCCCGGCGTAAATGTCCCCCTCGGCCGGCAGGACGACGGTGACCGGGGTCCCGAAGCCGTAGAGCAGCGTGGTGGACGACACATCGATCACGCCGTTGTTGACGTAGCTGAAGCGGTGGCGGACCTTCCGCAGGAGGCCGCCGGAGTCCAGGTAGGCGTCGAACGGCACCGCGTCCTTGCTGAACCCTTTCGCCGCCGCCTCCAGCGCCCCCTTCACCGCCGGTGAGGCCAACGCCGCGGCCCGCGCGATGTCGGTCGTCCCCCGGTAGTGGCGCACCTTGGTCCCGCCCACCTCGGTCTCGCCCACGTACGTCACCTCCTGCGCCCCGCGCAGCAGCTCGGCGGCGGCCATCGGGTCGGTGGCCCCGCCGGTGACGAGGTTCCCGTCGGCGAGGGCCGTCGTGTCGACGCGGACCCACTTGTCGTCGGGGACGCCCGCGCCCCGGTTCTTCATGTACAGCGCGCCGGGCACCAGCAGCTCGGTGATGGGCCGGTGCTCGGCCTTGCCCTTGGCGTCGTCGGGGAGCATGACCAGCAGCTGCCCCATCCGGTTCTTGAAGTCGACCCCGCCCTCGCCCCGGATCGTGACCCGGGTGCCGCCCGTCGCCATCTCCATGGCCGTACGGGTCTGCGCGCTCCCGGTCCTCAGGAGCACGTCTGCGGCTCCGCGGACCGTAGCCGCCGGGTCGTCCGCGGGCCGGGCGTCGTCGCCCGCGACGGCGTCGCCACCGCACCCGCTCAACGCCGCCACCGTCAGGGCCAGGCCGACCGCGACCGCAGCCCGACCCGCGCGACCCCGCCTCCGCCTGTGCTGGTGCACCACCATCGCCTGCCAACCCCCAACGCGTGACCGCTGTTTGCCCGAGGCCCCCACCCGCTCCGCTTAACGAGGTCCCGGGCCTCCCGTCACGGCCACGCCCTCCTCGCGCCGGGCCAGTGCCCCACCCGCCCCCGGCCCGGTACCTTGGTGGAGTGGACCCGCACACCGAAGCGACTCTCGTCCCTCCGCTTGCCGCAGTGCCGCTGCCCCGCGACCCCGGTCACGGCACCGTCCCGGCGCCGGCACCATCCACCGATCACGCCACGAGCACCTCCGAACGGGGCTCCTTCAGCCTGGCCGCCTGTACGTGCGGCTGGCGCGGCCCGGCCCGCCGCTCCCGCGACCTGGCCCGCAAGGACGCCGTCGGCCACGCCCCGGGGTAGCCCGATCGGACGGCCCGGCTGGCCGACGCGCCGGGGAGCGGTTGCCCTTGTCTCATGCCCGGACCCGCGCCACGACTCGCCGCCCTCACCTGGGCCCTGCTGATCGCGTTCGTCCCCGTCACCCCGGCCCGGGCCAGCCCCGTGGGTACGGCCGACGGGCCCGGCGACGTCGCCCTGGCCATCGGCGTCACCACCGCCGCGGCCACCGCGACCGGCCTGTGGCTGCGCTCCCGGTACCGGCGCTCCGAGGCGGAGGCCGACGCCACGGACCACGGCGGCGAACCGTGACCCCGCCTCCGACCCCGCCTCCGACCCCGCCTCCGCGTCCCAGGCCGGCCGCCGTCCGCGTCTGCTTCGGGGCCGCGGCGCTGTGCCTGCTGGCGGCCGTGGCGCTGAGCGTCTGGGACGCGTACGGCATCGGCTGACGCTCCGGGCACCGCCCGGAGCACCGCGTCAGGCGGCGAGGTCGTTCTCGTGCCCGCGCCCCGCCGGCTCCGTCGCCGCGAGGTCCACCGGCCGGGCCACCACGCGGTCGCGCGCCCGGACCAGGACGCCCAGCCGCGGGGACCGGGCCACCATCCGCACCACCGGGGTCAGCAGCGCCATCGCGAGCGGTGCGAGCAGCAGCACCACCGCGGTGCCCAGGGCGAGCCCGCCGATGACGTCGGTCGGATAGTGCAGGCCCATGTAGACCCGCGTGAACCCCTCCGCCAGGGCCAGCCCGATCCCGATGAAGCCGAGCTTGCGGTGGGCGACGAACAGGCCGACGCCGAGCGCCATCGCGAGCGTGGCGTGGTCGCTGACGAAGGAGAAGGCGCTGTGACCGATCCCGGCGCCGGGCTCCAGCACCTCGACCCCGCCGTGCTGCGCGGCCGGCCGCGGCCGGCCCACGAACTCCCGCAGCGGGACGTTCAGGAGCAGCGCGGCCCCTGCGGCGAGCGGGGCCCACACGAGCGCCGCGAAGGACTCGACGGCGGCGGCCTCTTCCTGCCGGCGCGCTCCGCGCCAGCACCACAGCACCAGGAGGACGAGGGCCAGCAGGATCCCGTACTCGCCGAGGAGCGCGACCGTCCGGTCCAGCCAGCCCGGGGCCTGCCGCGCCAGTCCGTTGATCTCGTACAGCAGGCTTACATCCACGTTCGGCCCACCTGTTGTGAGTCCAGCCATGGTGATGCGGCCCCTTGCCCTTGCCTTGGTACCCGTACGGCCGCACGCCGATGTGCGGCCCTTCGCCCCCGGTGATCAATCCGGCGCTTCCGCTCGTCCTGCCCCCAGTGACCATGGAACGCCCGTTCTGGCGGCTACGTTCCACTCTCCACCGAATGATCACCCCAACGTTATCGAAGAGTGACTCATCGTTGCAGCTCAGGGCCTTCGGTTCACGCTGTGTTGCCGACGCCCTCGCGGCGGGGCAGGGCCTCCGCGCCGTCCTTCGTCACGCGCGTCGCACCGAAGTAGTCGGGGGTGTCGATCTTGTCGAAGCGGATCACGGCTCCGGTGAACGGGGCGTTGATCATGTACCCGCCGCCCACGTAGAGCCCGACGTGCCGGATCTCCCGGGAGTTCGTCAGATCGTCGGAGAAGAACACCAGGTCCCCCGGCAGCAGTTCGGCGCGCGAGGGATGCGGACCCGCGTTGTACTGGTCGTTCGCCACGCGCGGCAGATCCACCCCCACCGACTCGTACGCGGCCTTGGTCAGCCCCGAGCAGTCGAACCGCCCGCCCTGCTCGGGCGTCCCGTTCCCGCCCCACAGGTAGGGGGTGCCCAGTTGCTTCTGCGCGAAGTAGATCGCCCCGGCGGCCTGCTGCGAGGGCGCGACCCGCCCGATGGGGGCCTCGAAGCTCTTGGCGAGGGTCGTGATGGTCTTCACGTACCCCTGGGTCTCCCGGTACGGCGGGACGCCCCCGTACTTCTGCACCGCGCCCGGACCCGCGTTGTAGGCGGCCAGCATGTTCGAGACGGCGTCCCCGGGCACCTTGCCCACCTGACGCGCCAGCACGCAGTCGTACGAAGCCGCCGACGGGATCGCGTCGTTCGGATCCCAGATGTCACGGTCCCCGTCGCCGTCCCCGTCGATGCCCTGCGTCGCCCACGTCCCCGGGATGAACTGCGCGATGCCCTTCGCGTCCGCCGGGCTCACCGCGCCCGGGTTCCAGCCGCTCTCCGAGTAGAGCTGGGCCGCCAGCACCGCCGGGGAGAGCGTCGGGCAGAGGTTGCCCCACTTCTGCACGAGGGACTGGTACTTCCCCGGCACGGCCCCCTTCGCGAGCCCACCGGCCCGCCCGCCGGCGCCTGCGATGCCCGCGGCGGCCGAGTACGTACCGACCACGAGCAGGGCGAGAAAGCACAGGCACGCCCCGAAGCTGATTCCACCGACCACCCAGAGTCTGCGCACCCGCCAACCTTCCCCCATCGAACGGCTTTTCCCGGGGCTCCCGCCACCCCGTGTCGAATCATCCCGCCGGGGAAGCGGCACAGGAACCGTCGCATCCCCGGCACTTGGAGCACAGACCCCGGCGGACGGGTGAACTCATAGGACGATACGAAGTACTTGAACCCCTGTCCCCTACCCCCTCGGGGCGATGAACAGACTCTGTGCGCTCCGCCCGATCGGCCCCTTCTCGTCGTGCAGCCGCGCGTCCGCCAGCCCGATGCCCGCCGCGTCCACGCTCGTACGCGCCTCCACGCACACCCATTCACCGGCCGGATGGCGGTGCAGGTGCACGGTGAGGTCCCCGTTGACGAAGAGGTACCGGCCGAAGTCCACCACCGAGCTGATCCCGTTGCCCGAGTCCGCCGCGACCAGCACCCGGTCCAGGGGCCGGGGCTCCTCACCGGCGACGAGCGGCACCCTCATCCGCATCCAGCAGGTCCCGGGACCCAGCTCCACGAACGCGCCCCGCGTGAAGCGGGTCTCCATCGCCGAGTGGTACCCCTGCTCCCACGGCACCGGGAAGAACGGCGTCGGCCCCACCTCCCCCGGCGGCGGCAGCTCCGGCCCGGGCACGACGGACGGCACGGACTCCTCCGCCACCCGGATCCGCAGCGCCCGCGCCAGCATCACGGGCGCGGCCCCGGCGGGAGCGAGCGCGGCCTCGACCACCTCGGTCCCGCGGCCGGCCCGCAGCACACTGGTCGTCAGCTCCAGCGGGCCGATCGGCACCGGGCGCAGGATCTCGTAGGTGATCCGGGCGATCCGCATGTCGTCCCGCCCGCCCGGCCGTTCCTCGATCGCCCGCCCGAGCAGCGCGGCCGGCGGGCCGGCGTGCTGCGAGCCGGGATCCCACGGGCCGCGCGTGTAACCGCTCGACAGGAACCGCCCCGCGTCGACCCGCTCGTAGAACCCGTCCACATCACTGACGCCACTCACACCGCTCTCGGCACCCATGGCCGCCACGCTACCGACTGGTAATCCGCGACCGCCAGCCCCACCGACCGGCGGAGCACGAAAGCTCAGCGGGCGAAGCCCAGCCCCACCCCGAGCCCCACCAGGACCGATCCGATGGCCCGGTTCAGCGCCTTCTGCGCCTTCAGCATCCGATCGCGAAGCCGGGAGTTGGAGAAGAACAGCGCGACCGCCCCGAACCAGCCCAGATGCGCCGCCGACATGAACAGCCCGTACCCGGCCTGCTGCCATACCGGGGTCCCCGGCCCGACCACCTGCGTGAAGGTGGACACGACGAACAGCGTGGTCTTCGGGTTGAGCACGTTGGTCAGGAAGCCGCTCCTGAGCGCCCCGAACGGCGTCAGCCCGCCCTTCTCCTCCAGGTCCACGGCCACCTCGGTCCGCGCCCGGAAGGTCCGTATCCCGATCCACACCAGGTACGCGGCGCCCGCGAGCTTGATCACCGTGAACAGTTCGGCGGAGGAGGCGATCAGCAGACCGACCCCGAGCATCGTGTAGGAGACGTGGACCAGCACCCCGGCCGCGACCCCGGCGGCCGCGAACAGGCCGGTGGGCCGCCCGTAGAGGTAGCTGTTGCGGACGACCATGGCGAAATCCGCACCGGGACTGATGACGGCGAGGAAGGTGATGACGGCTACTGCGATCACTTCGGTCATACGTCGATGCTCGCCGGACCCTCCCACGACGATCAAGAGCTTTCCGCATCCCGGCCACCCGACGACCGCGCAACTCCCCCACGAGGAGACAATGGGGTCGTGCCCAAGCCTCCCTCCGCCGGCCCCGCCACCGGCCCCGCCGCCCCGGCCCCGCTGCCCCTCCTGCAAGCGGACTGCGCCAACTGCTTCGCGCTCTGCTGCGTGGCCCTGCCCTTCGCCAAGTCCGCCGACTTCGCCGCGAACAAGCCCGCCGGCACCCCCTGCAAGAACCTCGGCCAGGACTTCCGCTGCGGCATCCACACCCGCCTGCGCGACAAGGGCTTCCAGGGCTGCACCGTCTTCGACTGCTTCGGCGCCGGCCAGCAGGTCTCCCAGATCACCTTCGGCGGCCGCGACTGGCGCTCCCACCCCGCCACCGCCGCCCCGATGTTCACCGTCTTCCCCGTGATGCGGAGCCTGCACGAGCTGCTCTTCTACCTCGCCGAAGCCCTCACCCTCCCCGCCGCCCGCCCCCTCCACGCGCAGCTGCGCACCGCCCTCGCCGACACCACCCGGTGGACCGGGGCGACCCCGGAGGCCCTCGCGGAGTTCGACATCGCCCCGCTGCGCCAGGAGGTGAACACCCTCCTCCTCGAAACCAGCGAGCTCGTACGGGCCAAGGTGGCGGGCCGCAAGAAGAACCACCGCGGCGCCGACCTGATGGGCGCCCGCCTGCCCGGCGCGGACCTGCGCGGCGCCAACCTCCGCGGCGCCTACCTGATCGCCGCCGACCTCAGCGGCGCAGACCTGCGCACGGCCGACCTCATCGGCGCGGACTTCCGCGACACCGACCTGCGCGACGCGGACCTCACGGACGCCCTCTTCCTCACCCAGCCCCAGCTGAACGCCGCCCGGGGCAACACCGCGACCCGCATCCCGCCCTCCCTCACGCGCCCCGCGCACTGGCTGCAGGACCGCCCGGGCCGCTGACGGCGCACACCGCACACCGGTGCGCCCCCGACGCCTCCACACGCCCCTCCATGAGGGTCACCCTCCGCAATCGACCCCCTACGGTGGGCCGGAGGCACCCGCACGCACCACCCGACCACGACCCCGAACCACGCCCCGTTGCGCCAAACGGCGCGGCCCGATCCGAGCCACCACCGCACCGAGACGACAATCATTGCCCGCGGTCACCCCTCGTGATACACAGAGTGACGATACGTTCTTTCCCCCACACGCCGCCCGACCCCAGGTCAGGACATACGGACGACACCCGGAGCGACGGATCGGGTAAAGAGAGCAGTCAAGTCGACATCCGACGGCGGTTTCATCAGGGAAGATAGGGCGTGACCCCTGCCGTCCGGGCACGGGCTACCGGAACTACCCATACAGGGGCGGTGAGTTACATGATCCTGGCAGCCGAAAAGGGCGACATCACCACCATCATCGGCGGAATCGCCCCGAACTGGGGGCCGTTCGGCAGTCTCGGCAACGAGGCGAAGGTCATGATCGAGGTGGTCATGGCCGTCGCGATCCTGCTCTGCCTGGGCATCGCCATCTGGGGCGCGGCCAAGCAGCGCATCGGCGCGACCGCACTGCGCGACACCTTCAGCGCGGAACAGGGCAAGGGCCTCATCGTGGCCGGCCTGACGGGCGTCTTCATCATCGGATCACTGGGCACCCTCTTCACGATCGTCTACGGAATGGCCGTCTAGCCCGAGCCCTGATGAGGACTCACCACACCGCGCCTGCGCGGATACCAGCGCTACCGTCGTACGACGCGGAGGGGGCGAACACCGAATGAGCACCGACGACCAATACGGTGGCGGCGAGGTCGGCGGCACCGGCCAGACCCGTACCCGCTTCCCGGAGCCCTCGGACCCGTACGCCCCACCCCGGCGCACCTCCCGAGGCCTCATCACCGTCGTCGGCGTGGTGGTCCTCCTCATCGCAGCCATCGCCTTCGCCAACCAGTCCCGCACCCCGGAAGACCCCCCCACCGCGGACAAGCCCCCCACAGCCACCAACCCGACGGCAGCCACGGGCATCCCCCCGGTCGACGGCAAGTCCGCAGGCATCCCGAAGGGCTTCGCCCAGACCGAACAGGGCGCCCAGTCCGCGGCGGCAAACTACGCGGTGGCCCTCGGCTCTGACGGCATGTTCAGAAAGAACACCCGGCACACCCTCGTGGACGGGATCTACACGCCCGACGCCGCCGCCAAGCTGAGAGGCCCTCAGGACGAGGCGTACTCCGCCGCGTTCCTCGCCAAACTCGGACTCGACGCGAACGGCAACCCTCCCCAGGGCAGCACCTTCGTCACCCGCGCCGTCCCCGTCGGCACCCGGACCGACAGCTACGCGCCCACGAGCGCGAAGGTCTCCGTCTGGTACACGGGCCTCATCGGCATGTCCGGACCGAAGTCCACCGACCCGGTACGCACGACGTGGAAGACCTGGACGTTCGAACTGGTCTGGGCGAACGGAGACTGGAAGGTCCTCTCCGACTCCCAGCAGGACGGCCCTGCACCGGTTCCCGGTGATGCGGTCGCGTCACCTTCCGAGGACATCAGCAAGGCCATCAAGGAGTTCGGAGGCTTCACCTATGCCCGCTAGCCTCCGGCTCCGGGTCGGCGTGGTCACCTGCGCCCAATTGGCCATCGCAGGCCTGGCGACCCGCGCCTACGCCGCCCCGAGCCCGACGCCAAGCCCGTCTCGGCTCCCCGCCAATGACCCCTGTGACCTGCTGATCGGCCCTGCGAAGCAGTACTGCGAACGCGGCGAATCCAACCTGCCGGCCGGCACCGGCCTCGCCCCCAGCGACCCCACAGACGCCCTCAACCCCCTCTCCTCCCTCGCAAAGGGCTGCGCCGACGCCGCAGCCTGGATCGTCGGCGAACTCAGCAAAGCGATCAACGGCACCGCCAACGTCGACTTCACGAACGGCACCTTCCTCAAGCAGTACGCCATCGTCTTCGCCGCCTCCACCATCCTCACGCTCATCCTCTGGCTCTTCGCCGTCGCCAAACGAGCCATCCGCGGCGTCCCCTTCACCACCGCCATGTCCGAAGCCATCGGCTTCCTCTGGCTCACCGTCCTCGCCTCCGCCTTCACCCCCCTCATCCTCTACACCGTCGTCTCCGCCACCGACGGCGTCACCGAGGTCATCGCCTCCGCCACCGGCGGCCAGACGGACGTCTTCTTCGGCTCCTTCGCCGAGGCCCTCAAAAAGGGCGACGACATCGGCGGCGGCCCGATCATGCTGATCGTGGTCGCCCTCGTCACCGTGCTCGCCGCCGGCATCCTCTGCCTCGAGCTCGTCATCCGCGCCGCGCTCCTCTACGTCGGCGCCCTGCTCGGCACCGTCGTCTACGCCGGCCTCGTCGACCGCAACCTCTGGGGCCACGTCCGCCGCTGGGCGGGCATCATGATCGCCGTCATCCTCGTGAAGCCGGTGATCGTCATCGTCCTGGGCCTCGCCGGAGCCCTCGCCGGAGAGAAGGGCCCGAACGCCTTCTCCGCCGTCGTCTCCGGCCTCGCCATCATCCTCCTGGCGATCTTCGCCTCCGCGATGATCTACCGATTCGTCCCCGGCTTCGGCGACGAGATCGCCTCCGCCCGCACCAACCGCAGCAAGGCCACCGACGGCGCCCAGGCGGCCGCCGTCATCAGCTCCCCGGCCTCCCTCGTCTCCCAGGGCATCAAGACCCACAGCAGCCGCGGCGGCGGAGGCGGAAACAGCGGCGGCGGCGCCCACCGCGCCGGCGGCGACAACCAGATCTCCGGAGGCATGGCCGCACACAGCAGCCGCGGCTCCGGCGGCGGAGGAGGCGGGGCCGGCCCCGCCGCCGCACCCCCGCCCCGTACGGGCTCCAGCACGAGGAACACAGGAGGTGACGGGCGGTGACGACCCAGTCCCACCAGCTCCACCCGGTCACGCCCCGCCGGACGTATCTCATCGGCCGGGCCCGGCCGAACGCGATCGTCGGCAAGAACCGCGAGACCGGCGAGATCGCCCTGATCATCGCCGGCGCGTTCCTCGGCATGATGAGCGGACTGCTCGTACCCGCGCTCACCCTGCGCATCGTCTCCCTCGCCGGCTTCCCCATGCTCGCCCTCGCCGCCGTCTACGTCCCCTACCGCGGCCGCACCTTCTACCGCTGGTTCGAGATCAACCGCAGCTTCAAGCGCACCCTGCGCCGCGGCACCACGTTCCGCTCCGGCGCCATGGAAGCCGGCATCCGCGCCGGCGACGGCCGCGAGGTCGAGGTCGGCCCGCCCCCCGGCATCGGCCGCATCAACTGGCTCGCCGCCCCCTTCGGCCCCGACGAGATCGCCGTCCTGCTCCACGCGGACCGCAGAACCGTCACCGCCGCCATCGAGATCGAGGGCCCCGGCGTCGGCCTGCGCGACAGCGAGGACCAGGAAGCCCTCGTCGACCGCTTCGGCACCCTCCTCAAGCACGTGGCCAACGGCGACGGCTTCGTCACCCGCCTCCAGATGCTCGTACGCACCCTGCCCGCCGACCCGGAGGCCCACGACAAGGACGTGGCCGCCCGCGGCGACACCAACGCCCCCGTCTGGCTGCGCGATTCGTACGACCAGCTCCAGTCGATGGTGTCGACCTCCTCCGAGCAGCACCGCGCGTACCTCGTCGCCTGCATCCACTTCACCCGCGAACTCGCCGCCGAGGCCCACACCATCGCCCGCGCCGCGCTCCCCCACAAGGGCCGCAGGGTCGACCGCGACGCCGGCCTCGCCATCGTCATGGCCCGCGAGCTCACCGACATCTGCGCCCGCCTCGCCGAGGCCGACATCCGCGTCCGCCAGCCGCTGGGCCAGGGCCGCCTCGCCTCCCTCGTGCACTCCATGTACGACCCGGACCACCCCATCGACCACATCCAGGCCATGACCAAGCGCAACGCCTGGCCCGCCGAACTGGACGCCGTCGAACCGACCTACCTCCAGGCCAAGACCCGCGAGTCCTCCACCCGCGCCCCCTGGTGCCACGCCACGGCCTGGGTGAAGGAATGGCCGATGACCCCGGTCGGCGTGAACTTCCTCGCCCCGCTCCTGGTCCACACCCCCGACGTCATCCGCACGGTCGCCGTCACCATGGACCTGGAGCCCACCGAGATCGCCATCGAGCGCATGCTCACGGAGAAGACGAACGACGAGGCCGACGCCAGCCGCGCCGCCAAGATGAACCGCACGGTCGACCCCCGCGACATCGCCGCGCACGGCCGGCTCGACCAGCGCGGCGAGGACCTCGCGAGCGGCGCCGCCGGGGTCAACCTGGTCGGCTACATCACGGTCTCCTCCCGCTCCCCCGAAGCCCTCGCCCGCGACAAGCGCACCATCCGCGCCTCGGCGGGCAAGTCCTACCTGAAGCTCGAATGGTGTGACCGCGAGCACCACCGCGCCTTCGTCAACACCCTGCCGTTCGCCACCGGCATCCGACGCTAGCTGGAGGGAATGGCCGCCCATGCGAGATCCCATGTCCGCCCTGACGGACGCCTTCACCAGCTTCCTGTTCGGCAAGGTGGAAACCACACGCCTGCCCGTCCGCACCTCGACCGGGCAGGCACAGGCCGTCTACCTGCCCACGGCCGCCCCCGGTCTCGGCGACTCGGGCGTCATCATCGGCCGTGAGGTCTACAGCGGCAAGGGCTACATCTACGACCCCTTCCAGCTGTACGGCCAGCAGCTCCCGGCCCCCCACTGGCTGGTCCTGGGCGAATCCGGCAACGGCAAGTCCGCCCTCGAAAAGACCTACGTCCTACGCCAACTCCGCTTCAGGGACCGCCAGGTCGTCGTCCTGGACGCCCAGGGCGAGGACGGCGTCGGCGAGTGGAACCTCATCGCCCAGCAGCTGGGAATAACCCCCATCCGCCTGGACCCCATCGCCGCGAACGACGACGGGATCCGCCTCAACCCCCTCGACCCGGCGATCACGGCGACGGGCCAGCTCGCGCTGCTCCGCACCATCATCGAAGTAGCCATGGGGCACGGCCTCGACGAACGCTCCGGCTTCGCCCTGAAGGTCGCCCACGCCTACGTCGTGGAAACCATCACGGACCGCCAGCCGGTCCTGATGGACATCGTGGAACAGCTGCGCCATCCGGAGCCGGAATCGGCCCTCTCCATGAACGTGGCCATAGACGATGTCCGCGCCTGGGGCCTGGACGTCGCGCTCGTCATCGACCGCCTGGTCGACGGCGACCTGCGCGGCATGTTCGACGGCCCGACCACCGTGGGCATCGACCTCGACGCGCCCCTCATCGTCTTCGACCTGTCCCACATCGACCGCAACTCCATCGCCATGCCGATCCTGATGGCGATCGTCGGCGTGTGGCTGGAACACACCTGGATCCGCCCGGACCGCAAGAAGCGCATCTTCCTGGTCGAAGAGGCCTGGCACATCATCAACAGCCCTTTCGTGGCCCAGCTCTTCCAGCGCCTCCTCAAGTTCGGCCGCCGCCTGGGCCTGTCCTTCGTAGCGGTGGTCCACCACCTCTCGGACGTGGTCGACGGCGCGGCGGCACGCGAGGCCGCAGCGATCCTGAAAATGGCCTCGACCCGCACGATCTACGCCCAGAAAGCGGACGAGGCCCGCGCCACGGGCCGCGTCCTGGGCCTGCCCCGCTGGGCGGTGGAAATCATCCCGACCCTCACCCCCGGCATCGCGGTCTGGGACGTGAACGGCAACGTCCAGGTGGTCAAACACCTGATCACCGAGGCCGAACGCCCCCTGGTCTTCACGGACCGTGCCATGACGGAGTCCTCGGTCCAACACCGCCTCCCCGACGACCTCCTGGCCGCCGAACTGGAAACAGAAGAACGAGCCCTCCTGATGGAACGCCACCGCAACGCCGGCGGCTCGGCCACCACGGTGGCCTGACATGCCCCAGCGCACGGACCACCCGGACCCCCGCCCCCAGGGCGGCATCCCGGACGGCCTCCTGGTCGGCCTCCTGGCCTTCCTCCTGGGCCTGGCCGTCCTCACCTGGACGGCCACCGGCCTGGCGGCGCTCTTCACGAAGGGCGCCTGGCCGAGCAAGGTCACCTTCACCCGCACCCCGACCGCGGTCCGCTCGCTGATAGCTCAACCCCACGACATCCCGGCGGCCTGGCCGGACACGCCCCCCGAGGCCCTCTCCAACTGGGGCCTCTTCTGGGGCCTGTTCATCAGCCAGCTCCTGGTCCTCCTGGTCCTGACCATCTTCACCCTGGGCGTCGTAGCCCGCACAAGATCCCGGCACCGCCTAAAGACCGAACAGGACCGCCAAGCCCCGCCCCCCGCAACACCCCCCACCGCACAGCCAAATTCAGCCCCTCCGGCGTTTGAGGAGCGGGGGCCCGGGGGCTGGCCCCCGGCAACGGCGCCGCACCCACCCACGGTCCCCACCCCCACCAAGCCCTACCCTGCGTCGCAGCCGATCTCAGCCCCTCCGGCGTTTGAGGAGCGGGGGTCCGGGGGCAGAGCCCCCGGCATCGGCGCCGCACCCACGGACGAGGCGTACCGCTACGGCTTCGGCTACGCCCCGAGCCCGGCGCAGCCATCCACCCCGCCCCAAACCCGCGGCCTCGCCTACGCCCCACCCGAGGCCCGAACCAAGGCCGCCACAGCGGCCATCGCGGCAGCAACCGGCGCGGTCCTCGTGATCACGTCCTCCCCCACCCTCTGGTCGGACACGAAGGACGCCCGCTCCAAACTGGGCCCCGTCCTCCTCTACGACCCCTCCCACCTCTGCGACACCCCGGCCCGCATCCACTGGAGCCCCACCGAAGGCTGCGCGGACCGCGCCACCGCCGCCGCCCGCGCCATCGCGCTGCTGGCCCCGGTCCGCCCCCAGGCCCGTATGGACTCCGCCCTCGCGGACACCGCGGAAACGCTCCTGCGCAGCTGGCTCCAAGCCGCTGCCCTGGACAACCGCCCGTTCAAGCAGCTGCACCGGTGGGCCCAGGGCACCAACGCCCAGGAGCCGGTCCGCATCCTCCGCACCCACCCCCAGGCGGCAACCGCCGCCCCCGGCGCGGCCGGCGAGCTCGAGAGCGCCCTCACCGCGCACCCAGACCGCCGCGAACTCGCCCAACACCTCACGGCCCGGGCCCTGACGGCCCTCTCCTCGATCCACATCCGGGAATCCTGCACCCCGAACCGAACCGATTCCCTCGCCCTCGCATCGTTCGTCTCCGAAGGGGGCACCCTCTACGTGGTGGGCGAACCCCTGGAAGACCCCCGGGCCCACCCGGGTGCGATGCCACTGCTGACCGCACTCGCCTCCAGCGTGGTCGAGCACGGCCGCCGCATGGCCGCACGGTCATCCGACGGTCGGCTCGACCCACCACTGAGCCTGGTCTTCGAGGACGTCGCCGCCGTGGCCCCGATCCCCCAACTGCCGCAGCTGCTCCAGGACACGACGCTCCCGCTCCTCGCCCTGTGCCGCAGCCGCGAGCAGGCCCGCTCCCGCTGGCCGGAAGCGGACCTCCCCGTAGCCGCCCGCTAGGCGGGACGCGGGATCACGTACTCCAGCTCCTTCGCCGACGGATCGGTCGGCATCGGCACGACCTTCCCGCTGGGCACGAACCCGAAGCGCCGGTAGAACGCCCCTGCCCGCGCATTCTGCTCGTGCACGAAGAGCCGTACGCGCGCCAGCACCGGCTCCTCCAACCCCCAGGCCCACTCCAGCGCGGCCGCGAACAGCTTCTCCGTCAGCCCGATCCCCCGCTGCGCCGGCCGGACGAACACGCCCACGAAGTGCGCCTGGGCCTGCTCGATCTCCCCGTCGAAGATGTCGGTCGTGCCGGCCGCCTCGACGAGCACGCTCACCGTCCCAGCCCACTCCCCATCGGGCCCCTCGGCGATGAACTGCCGGATGCCCGACCCCGTCGCACCCCCGGCAGCCCTCTCCTGCCAGAACTCATCAGACTTCGCCTCGCCCTGCTCGAGGGTCTCCAGAAAGGCCACCGGCGCGGCCGGATCCCGCAGAGCCGCGAGCCGCAGCTCCTTCACCTTGGCCCACTCGTCGGCCCGGACAGGACGTATCACGTACTCGTTCATACCTCGGGATCCTAACGAGCCGGCCCACCCGACCTCACCCGAGTTTCCACGGCCCTGAAGACCCCGTAAACGCAGAAAAGCCCCGTACCGGTTTCCCGGTACGGGGCTTTCTACAATGATTGTTCGGCGGCGTCCTACTCTCCCACAGGGTCCCCCCTGCAGTACCATCGGCGCTGAAAGGCTTAGCTTCCGGGTTCGGAATGTAAACCGGGCGTTTCCCTAACGCTATGACCACCGAAACACTATGAAGTTAACCAACCGGATATGAACACAGTTCGTTACTTCAGAACTAACACAGTGGACGCGAGCAACTGAGGACAAGCCCTCGGCCTATTAGTACCAGTCAGCTCCACCCGTTACCGGGCTTCCACATCTGGCCTATCAACCCAGTCGTCTACTGGGAGCCTTACCCTCTCAAGGAGGTGGGAATACTCATCTTGAAGCAGGCTTCCCGCTTAGATGCTTTCAGCGGTTATCCCTCCCGAACGTAGCCAACCAGCCATGCCCTTGGCAGGACAACTGGCACACCAGAGGTTCGTCCGTCCCGGTCCTCTCGTACTAGGGACAGCCCTTCTCAATATTCCTACGCGCACAGCGGATAGGGACCGAACTGTCTCACGACGTTCTAAACCCAGCTCGCGTACCGCTTTAATGGGCGAACAGCCCAACCCTTGGGACCGACTCCAGCCCCAGGATGCGACGAGCCGACATCGAGGTGCCAAACCATCCCGTCGATATGGACTCTTGGGGAAGATCAGCCTGTTATCCCCGGGGTACCTTTTATCCGTTGAGCGACGGCGCTTCCACAAGCCACCGCCGGATCACTAGTCCCGACTTTCGTCCCTGCTCGACCCGTCGGTCTCACAGTCAAGCTCCCTTGTGCACTTACACTCAACACCTGATTGCCAACCAGGCTGAGGGAACCTTTGGGCGCCTCCGTTACTTTTTGGGAGGCAACCGCCCCAGTTAAACTACCCATCAGACACTGTCCCTGATCCGGATCACGGACCGAGGTTAGACATCCAGCACGACCAGAGTGGTATTTCAACGACGACTCCACAACCACTGGCGTGGCCGCTTCAAAGTCTCCCACCTATCCTACACAAGCCGAACCGAACACCAATATCAAACTATAGTAAAGGTCCCGGGGTCTTTCCGTCCTGCTGCGCGAAACGAGCATCTTTACTCGTAGTGCAATTTCACCGGGCCTATGGTTGAGACAGTCGAGAAGTCGTTACGCCATTCGTGCAGGTCGGAACTTACCCGACAAGGAATTTCGCTACCTTAGGATGGTTATAGTTACCACCGCCGTTTACTGGCGCTTAAGTTCTCAGCTTCGCCACACCGAAATGTGACTAACCGGTCCCCTTAACGTTCCAGCACCGGGCAGGCGTCAGTCCGTATACATCGCCTTACGGCTTCGCACGGACCTGTGTTTTTAGTAAACAGTCGCTTCTCGCTGGTCTCTGCGGCCACCCCCAGCTCACGGAGTAAATCCGATCACCAGTGATGGCCCCCCTTCTCCCGAAGTTACGGGGGCATTTTGCCGAGTTCCTTAACCATAGTTCACCCGAACGCCTCGGTATTCTCTACCTGACCACCTGAGTCGGTTTAGGGTACGGGCCGCCATGAAACTCGCTAGAGGCTTTTCTCGACAGCATAGGATCATCCACTTCACCACAATCGGCTCGGCATCAGGTCTCAGCCTTATATGAGGGACGGATTTGCCTACCCCTCGGCCTACACCCTTACCCCGGGACTACCACCGCCCGGGCTGGACTACCTTCCTGCGTCACCCCATCGCTTACCTACTACAAGTCTGGTTCGCCGGCTCCACCACTTTCCTTTCCCCGAAGGGTCCGGAACGGCTTCACGGGCTTAGCATCGCCTGATTCGATATTGGGCGTTTCAAAGCGGGTACCGGAATATCAACCGGTTGTCCATCGACTACGCCTGTCGGCCTCGCCTTAGGTCCCGACTTACCCTGGGCAGATCAGCTTGACCCAGGAACCCTTAGTCAATCGGCGCACACGTTTCTCACGTGTGTATCGCTACTCATGCCTGCATTCTCACTCGTGAACCGTCCACAACTAGCTTCCGCTGCTGCTTCACCCGGCACACGACGCTCCCCTACCCATCACAGCGGGCGTTGGCCCTATTGCTGCAATGACACGACTTCGGCGGTACGCTTGAGCCCCGCTACATTGTCGGCGCGGAATCACTTGACCAGTGAGCTATTACGCACTCTTTCAAGGGTGGCTGCTTCTAAGCCAACCTCCTGGTTGTCTCTGCGACTCCACATCCTTTCCCACTTAGCGTACGCTTAGGGGCCTTAGTCGATGCTCTGGGCTGTTTCCCTCTCGACCATGGAGCTTATCCCCCACAGTCTCACTGCCACGCTCTCACTTACCGGCATTCGGAGTTTGGCTAAGGTCAGTAACCCGGTAGGGCCCATCGCCTATCCAGTGCTCTACCTCCGGCAAGAAACACGTGACGCTGCACCTAAATGCATTTCGGGGAGAACCAGCTATCACGGAGTTTGATTGGCCTTTCACCCCTAACCACAGGTCATCCCCCAGGTTTTCAACCCTGGTGGGTTCGGTCCTCCACGAAGTCTTACCTCCGCTTCAACCTGCCCATGGCTAGATCACTCCGCTTCGGGTCTAGAGCGTGCAACTCAATCGCCCTATTCGGACTCGCTTTCGCTACGGCTTCCCCACACGGGTTAACCTCGCTACACACCGCTAACTCGCAGGCTCATTCTTCAAAAGGCACGCAGTCACGACCGTTATTCCGAAGAATAACGGCGACGCTCCCACGGCTTGTAGGCACACGGTTTCAGGTACTATTTCACTCCGCTCCCGCGGTACTTTTCACCATTCCCTCACGGTACTATCCGCTATCGGTCACCAGGGAATATTTAGGCTTAGCGGGTGGTCCCGCCAGATTCACACGGGATTTCTCGGGCCCCGTGCTACTTGGGAGATTCTTAAGCAAGCCGCTGATGTTTCGTCTACGGGGGTCTTACCCTCTACGCCGGACCTTTCGCATGTCCTTCGACTACATCAACGGTTTCTGACTCGCCGACCGGCCGGCAGACCGATCAAAAGAATTCCCACAACCCCGCATGCGCAACCCCTGCCGGGTATCACACGCATACGGTTTGGCCTCATCCGGTTTCGCTCGCCACTACTCCCGGAATCACGGTTGTTTTCTCTTCCTGCGGGTACTGAGATGTTTCACTTCCCCGCGTTCCCTCCACATGCCCTATGTGTTCAGGCATGGGTGACAGCCCATGACGACTGCCGGGTTTCCCCATTCGGACACCCCCGGATCAAAGCTCAGTTGGCAGCTCCCCGGGGCCTATCGCGGCCTCTCACGTCCTTCATCGGTTCCTGGTGCCAAGGCATCCACCGTGCGCCCTTAAAAACTTGGCCTACAGATGCTCGCGTCCACTGTGTAGTTCTCAAGCAACGACCAGTCACCCATCACCCTCATCCGGAGACGAAGTTCACTGGGGCCGGCATCGCGAAGATAAAGCCTTACGGCCGTACCCTCAGATACCCAACAACGTGCCAAGCACGATCCCCGCCACTCAAACCGTTTTCCACGCCGAAGCAGTACTCACAGAAGGTTTTGGAAACCGTGCCAACTAATCAACGTTCCACCCTGAGCTGACCGTGCAGAACGTTTGTCTGCAATCGGTACTGTGCTCCTTAGAAAGGAGGTGATCCAGCCGCACCTTCCGGTACGGCTACCTTGTTACGACTTCGTCCCAATCGCCAGTCCCACCTTCGACAGCTCCCTCCCTTACGGGTTGGGCCACCGGCTTCGGGTGTTACCGACTTTCGTGACGTGACGGGCGGTGTGTACAAGGCCCGGGAACGTATTCACCGCAGCAATGCTGATCTGCGATTACTAGCAACTCCGACTTCATGGGGTCGAGTTGCAGACCCCAATCCGAACTGAGACCGGCTTTTTGAGATTCGCTCCACCTCACGGTATCGCAGCTCATTGTACCGGCCATTGTAGCACGTGTGCAGCCCAAGACATAAGGGGCATGATGACTTGACGTCGTCCCCACCTTCCTCCGAGTTGACCCCGGCGGTCTCCTGTGAGTCCCCATCACCCCGAAGGGCATGCTGGCAACACAGGACAAGGGTTGCGCTCGTTGCGGGACTTAACCCAACATCTCACGACACGAGCTGACGACAGCCATGCACCACCTGTATACCGACCACAAGGGGGGCACTATCTCTAATGCTTTCCGGTATATGTCAAGCCTTGGTAAGGTTCTTCGCGTTGCGTCGAATTAAGCCACATGCTCCGCTGCTTGTGCGGGCCCCCGTCAATTCCTTTGAGTTTTAGCCTTGCGGCCGTACTCCCCAGGCGGGGAACTTAATGCGTTAGCTGCGGCACCGACGACGTGGAATGTCGCCAACACCTAGTTCCCAACGTTTACGGCGTGGACTACCAGGGTATCTAATCCTGTTCGCTCCCCACGCTTTCGCTCCTCAGCGTCAGTAATGGCCCAGAGATCCGCCTTCGCCACCGGTGTTCCTCCTGATATCTGCGCATTTCACCGCTACACCAGGAATTCCGATCTCCCCTACCACACTCTAGCTAGCCCGTATCGAATGCAGACCCGAGGTTAAGCCTCGGGCTTTCACATCCGACGTGACAAGCCGCCTACGAGCTCTTTACGCCCAATAATTCCGGACAACGCTTGCGCCCTACGTATTACCGCGGCTGCTGGCACGTAGTTAGCCGGCGCTTCTTCTGCAGGTACCGTCACTTTCGCTTCTTCCCTGCTGAAAGAGGTTTACAACCCGAAGGCCGTCATCCCTCACGCGGCGTCGCTGCATCAGGCTTTCGCCCATTGTGCAATATTCCCCACTGCTGCCTCCCGTAGGAGTCTGGGCCGTGTCTCAGTCCCAGTGTGGCCGGTCGCCCTCTCAGGCCGGCTACCCGTCGTCGCCTTGGTGGGCCATTACCCCACCAACAAGCTGATAGGCCGCGGGCTCATCCTTCACCGCCGGAGCTTTTAACCCCCGCCCATGCAGGCAGGAGTGTTATCCGGTATTAGACCCCGTTTCCAGGGCTTGTCCCAGAGTGAAGGGCAGATTGCCCACGTGTTACTCACCCGTTCGCCACTAATCCACCCCGAAGGGCTTCATCGTTCGACTTGCATGTGTTAAGCACGCCGCCAGCGTTCGTCCTGAGCCAGGATCAAACTCTCCATGAATGTTTACCCGTAATCGGGTGCACACGCACTTAGAGCGGGACAGTCATGTCGGAATAAGACCGACCGTCCACTGCGTCCTCGCTGTGTAATTGCCTGCAAGTGTCAGGGCCGAAGCCGCGACCTCACAGGTCTTTTTCAAAGGAACCTCATCCACCGAAATGGACGGGGTATCAACTTTTTGGCGTTGATTTTTGGCACGCTGTTGAGTTCTCAAGGAACGGACGCTTCCTTTGTACTCACCCTCTCGGGCTTTCCTCCGGGCGCTTCGTTTCGTTCTTGTGTCTCCGACTCTATCAGACTCTTTCGTGTCCGATTCCCAGTCAGCGGGATTCGCTTTCCAGTTCTTCGCTTTCGCGTTTCCCTTTCCGGCGAGACCGACTCTATCAGAAGTTTTCCACCGGATTTCCCGGCTTCGGATTCCTGGATGAGGAGTCGAGGGTGCCCACTCCGAATTGCTTCTTTGGGGGCCGGCTGCCGAACTTGTCCAGTTCCAGGCAACCGTTTGACTCTACATGACACCCCCTGCGCGGTCCAAATCGACGCGACACGACCCCCCACCCTCGTGTACGGGGGCGCCGGCCCTGGACCGCCGCCGTCGCCGGGCGAGCCGTACTCCTGAACTGGTGGCACCGCGACACCGCCTGGGCGTCCCGCCCGGGCCCCCTCGAGCCAGGCGGGTGGAAGCAGCGGAGCTCGCAGGGCCGACACATGGGAGTGACAGGTCTCGACCGGGTGGGCATGATCGGTCGGCTGTCCGTCACGTCTCACCTCGGGGGTACGCCACGTCCTTCGACCGCGAACTCATCTGGTCGCTGCCCTGGACCGCCGCCGACCCCGGCCGGAACCCTTTCGACTGGGACGACGAGGAGGCGGCACAGCTGACGGCGCTCATCGTCCCGATGGTGCCTCCCGAGGCCGACCGGGCGGCTTGCCCCGACCGGATGGCGGGCTTTCGCTTCACCTACGAGGTCACCGCGCTCCTGGTGTCCCGATACGGCCGGTGGACCTGCGGTTGGGACCAGTCGGTCCACCACGGGGGTCCAGTCGAGTCCTGGTGCTGTGCCTCGGACTCGGTCGGAGAGGCCCAGGAGACCGCCGAACGCGTCGTGACCTGCCTGCTGGAGTGGCGAGACTGGCTGGAGGACGTGGCCGAGCGGTTCGAGCGCCTTGCACCGCATCCCGATGCGAGCGCCGAGGACCAGAGCTGGCACCTGGAACGCGCGGTGACCCGCCTGGTCACCGCGGTCGTGAGCAGCACCCACGCCTCGTCGTCCTGGTACGGGCTCTGCGAGACGACGCTGACCTGGTTCCTCACTTCCACCGGCATGAGCTCGGAAGAGGCACAGAAGGCGGTGGAAGTTGCGATCGGCGGCCGGTTCAAGAGCCATGTCGCGCCCGCCCCGACCCTGATCGACACCGTGGGCGAGGACCTCGCGATCCGCCTGACCGGCCGCGGGTTCTACCGTGAACGGTGACGCCCTGGCCGCGTGGTGCAAGGTCAGGGAGCAGGTCGACTGGCGCTCCGCGGCGAGCGTGGGCCCGGCTCCGGTGCGCCCGGCCGTCGACGGACTCGCCGCCTGGATCGACGGTCCGGTCCGCCTTCGCGACCCGGATCGCGCCGACCGGCTGCTCGCGGCGATGACCCTGTCCCGCGTCGCGGCCTCACGGGGAGAGCCGCTCACCCCGACCCTCCTCGCCGGCTGGCAGACGCTGGTCCTGGGTGTGAACGAGGTGGGTCTGCGCCGGAGCGACGCCTTCGCCAAGGGCGGCCGGGAACGATACGGGCTCACGCCCCACACATGGCAGGACTTCACCGCCTGCCTGCACCAGAGCGCCGACCCGTCGGTTCCCCTGACCGCCCGCGCGGCCAGGGCGTACCTCGACATCGCCTTCTTCCACCCCTACCCGGACGGCAACGCACGCCTGGCACTGCTGGTCCTCGCCCACGTCCTGGAGAGGGAAGGAGTACGCCTGGACGAAGTGGGCCCACTCCAGACCACCCGCTACGCGGACGACCCAGACGGCGCCCTCGACTTGTCCACCCTCGTCTCCGCACTACTCCGCGCCACCCACCGCCGGGCAACCACACGGTGAGCAGGCCTTCTCCAACCCCAGGTTGAGCCCGCTCCGGTGCGGAGACGACGGGCCGCTAGTCCCTGAGTGCTTGCTTCCGATCCGGTGATCTGACTGCTCTGACGGCCTCATCTGGTGAGGGTGTGGTTCCAGGTCACGGCATCACCAGCAGAGGCTGCGCAAGCGCCTCGCGGCCGTTCGGGACGGTGCCGGCGTGGTGGAGTACACCGTCTGCGGGACGCGGTGGATCGCGGGGGTGGGCCGTCGGTCCACCCCCGCGATGTACCGCTCGGGGCGGTGCAAGGTGAGGGCCTGGAGGGCCCGGAACGAATCGCTCGGCGAGCGGTCACAGTAACCGCAGGGCGAACGCCCATCCGGTCGCGCTATGCCCAACTCCGTTCAACTCCATGGGCTTTGTTGCCCTCAACGGACTGCCGGTCTGACGCTGCGAGGGCAGCGGCCTGCGTTTCGCCACGGTCTTCGGAAGCCGTGCCCGGTCCGCTCGGGGTGGTGGAAGCCCATGCCCGAAAATCACGTCGAGGTCGGAGCGTCTTCGCGGTGACCGAAGGAGCACCGTCGGCCCGACGTCCCTTTCACGGTCCACCGAATCCCGGCCCGGATCGAGCACGAGGACGAACGGTTCTCGACGATCCGCAATCCGCCCGAGGGCAAGACCCGCTGGTCAGCTGATGACTCCAGCCGCCGGGTCAGCCATCAAGCAGAGACACCGGTCTCGTCTGAGGGGAAGGCCACTGCGCCGGCCGGGCTTGGTGTTCAAGGCCATGCCCGATGACCGGGCCCGCCACGAGCTCAATCACGCTCAGGTTGAGCGGGGCCGCCAGGGCGGTCCGGGGGCTGCGGGACCGGCACCTCGGCGAGGACAAGAAGACCGTCCTCCACGAGAACGTAGCCCGCGTCCGCGCGACGCTGGACTGGATCGAGACCGCGGTCGACACACTCCGCTTCATCCTCTTCCACCAGCTGACGCCGACCAGCGAACTCTCACAAAGCCAAGTGCGGGCCGCACTCGCCACTCCGCGACATCATCGCCGCCCACAACCTGATCTGAACCAGGGCCGACGGACACCAGCTCGGAGCCGAACGAGCAGCCAAGGAAGTCCTCTTCCGCCTCCGGCTCATGCACCCCGAGATCACCATCGTCTGGGCCGACTCCGCCTACGCCGGCCAGCTCGTCACCTGGGCCAAGACCTACCTCCGCCTCACCATCAAAACGGTCAGCCGGCCGAAGGACGCCACCGGATTCGTTGTCCTGCCCCGCCGCTGGGTCGTCGAACGCACCCAGGCCTGGCTCATGCACGCCCACCGTCACGCCAGAGACTACGAACGGCTCGTCCAGCACTCCGAAGCCCCCATCACATGAGCTGCGATCACGTTGATGACACGGAGAATCAGCCGCTCAACATCCGGCCCCGTCCTGCCTCAGGCAGCTTGACGACAGGACTCATGCTTACAGCCCGGCCTGAGCGAGCAAGGACTCTGCCTGTTGCCGCGTGAGATTCGGCGGGGCCGGTGCGGCTGGAGGACACGTGTGCGTGCCGCGACTGAACGACAGCATCCACACACTGGCTTCCGATTCCGCGGCCAGGAGGGCCAGCAATTCCGCCGGCAGATGCTCGTTCATCGCAAGGAACGATCGCACGGAAGGGTCCGGGTCGGCCGCCAGCCGGGCGAGCAGCCCCAGCGGCACGTCTCTGACGCTCGCCGCGACCGCACACCGAACGGCCTGCTCCGGATCCTCCGCGAAGCGGGCCCTGAGCCGAGAGGGCACGGAGGTGTTCGCGGTGAGAGTTCGTACGGAGCCGAGCTCGATGATCTCCGCTATCAGTTCATCAGTCAGGTCCCGACGCTCCACACCAGGTCGGCGGACAGGTCCTCTTGGGCTGCTAGAGCACTGAGTTCAGCATCCAGCTCCATGGAACGCACGGTAAGCCTCGGCCTGGAAGAGGACGCCCCAAACCGATCTGCTGGGATGCGGTGGGCGGTGGGCTCGAATTCGGATGCGGGCGGGGCACTGCTCTGCGATAGTCCCGCGCTGTGAACAGTGCTGAGCTTGCCTTGCGACGTGCGGTCGACTCTGATGCGGCCGGCATGGCCGACACCTGGCTGCGTTCCTTCAGAACCGCGCTGCCGACCGTGCGTCTTGCGCACAGCGACGACGCGGTGCGGGAGTGGTTCTCCTGCGTGGTCGTGCCGCAGTACGAGACCTGGGTAGCCGAGGCCGACGGCTTCGTGGTGGGGCTCCTCGTCCTCGACGGCGAGGAACTGGAACAGCTCTACCTGGATCCGCCGTGGCGGGGAACGGGCCTCGGCGACCGGTTCATGGCCCTGGCCAAGGAGAAGCGGCCGGACGGACTCAGCCTGTGGACGTTCCAAGTCAACGGGCCGGCACATCGCTTCTACGAGCGGCACGGCTTCATCGCGGTCGAACGTACCGACGGAATCCGCAATGAGGAGCGTGAGCCGGACGTCCGCTACGTATGGCAGCCCGAGAGGACGTAGCACGTAGCCGTCGGGGCGGGCCGGCCGTGGAGGCCGAGTTCGAGAAAGCCCTGTAAACGCAGAAAAGCCCCGTACCGGTTTCCCGGTACGGGGCTTTCTACAATGATTGTTCGGCGGCGTCCTACTCTCCCACAGGGTCCCCCCTGCAGTACCATCGGCGCTGAAAGGCTTAGCTTCCGGGTTCGGAATGTAAACCGGGCGTTTCCCTAACGCTATGACCACCGAAACACTATGAAGTTAACCAACCGGATATGAACACAGTTCGTTACTTCAGAACTAACACAGTGGACGCGAGCAACTGAGGACAAGCCCTCGGCCTATTAGTACCAGTCAGCTCCACCCGTTACCGGGCTTCCACATCTGGCCTATCAACCCAGTCGTCTACTGGGAGCCTTACCCTCTCAAGGAGGTGGGAATACTCATCTTGAAGCAGGCTTCCCGCTTAGATGCTTTCAGCGGTTATCCCTCCCGAACGTAGCCAACCAGCCATGCCCTTGGCAGGACAACTGGCACACCAGAGGTTCGTCCGTCCCGGTCCTCTCGTACTAGGGACAGCCCTTCTCAATATTCCTACGCGCACAGCGGATAGGGACCGAACTGTCTCACGACGTTCTAAACCCAGCTCGCGTACCGCTTTAATGGGCGAACAGCCCAACCCTTGGGACCGACTCCAGCCCCAGGATGCGACGAGCCGACATCGAGGTGCCAAACCATCCCGTCGATATGGACTCTTGGGGAAGATCAGCCTGTTATCCCCGGGGTACCTTTTATCCGTTGAGCGACGGCGCTTCCACAAGCCACCGCCGGATCACTAGTCCCGACTTTCGTCCCTGCTCGACCCGTCGGTCTCACAGTCAAGCTCCCTTGTGCACTTACACTCAACACCTGATTGCCAACCAGGCTGAGGGAACCTTTGGGCGCCTCCGTTACTTTTTGGGAGGCAACCGCCCCAGTTAAACTACCCATCAGACACTGTCCCTGATCCGGATCACGGACCGAGGTTAGACATCCAGCACGACCAGAGTGGTATTTCAACGACGACTCCACAACCACTGGCGTGGCCGCTTCAAAGTCTCCCACCTATCCTACACAAGCCGAACCGAACACCAATATCAAACTATAGTAAAGGTCCCGGGGTCTTTCCGTCCTGCTGCGCGAAACGAGCATCTTTACTCGTAGTGCAATTTCACCGGGCCTATGGTTGAGACAGTCGAGAAGTCGTTACGCCATTCGTGCAGGTCGGAACTTACCCGACAAGGAATTTCGCTACCTTAGGATGGTTATAGTTACCACCGCCGTTTACTGGCGCTTAAGTTCTCAGCTTCGCCACACCGAAATGTGACTAACCGGTCCCCTTAACGTTCCAGCACCGGGCAGGCGTCAGTCCGTATACATCGCCTTACGGCTTCGCACGGACCTGTGTTTTTAGTAAACAGTCGCTTCTCGCTGGTCTCTGCGGCCACCCCCAGCTCACGGAGTAAATCCGATCACCAGTGATGGCCCCCCTTCTCCCGAAGTTACGGGGGCATTTTGCCGAGTTCCTTAACCATAGTTCACCCGAACGCCTCGGTATTCTCTACCTGACCACCTGAGTCGGTTTAGGGTACGGGCCGCCATGAAACTCGCTAGAGGCTTTTCTCGACAGCATAGGATCATCCACTTCACCACAATCGGCTCGGCATCAGGTCTCAGCCTTATATGAGGGACGGATTTGCCTACCCCTCGGCCTACACCCTTACCCCGGGACTACCACCGCCCGGGCTGGACTACCTTCCTGCGTCACCCCATCGCTTACCTACTACAAGTCTGGTTCGCCGGCTCCACCACTTTCCTTTCCCCGAAGGGTCCGGAACGGCTTCACGGGCTTAGCATCGCCTGATTCGATATTGGGCGTTTCAAAGCGGGTACCGGAATATCAACCGGTTGTCCATCGACTACGCCTGTCGGCCTCGCCTTAGGTCCCGACTTACCCTGGGCAGATCAGCTTGACCCAGGAACCCTTAGTCAATCGGCGCACACGTTTCTCACGTGTGTATCGCTACTCATGCCTGCATTCTCACTCGTGAACCGTCCACAACTAGCTTCCGCTGCTGCTTCACCCGGCACACGACGCTCCCCTACCCATCACAGCGGGCGTTGGCCCTATTGCTGCAATGACACGACTTCGGCGGTACGCTTGAGCCCCGCTACATTGTCGGCGCGGAATCACTTGACCAGTGAGCTATTACGCACTCTTTCAAGGGTGGCTGCTTCTAAGCCAACCTCCTGGTTGTCTCTGCGACTCCACATCCTTTCCCACTTAGCGTACGCTTAGGGGCCTTAGTCGATGCTCTGGGCTGTTTCCCTCTCGACCATGGAGCTTATCCCCCACAGTCTCACTGCCACGCTCTCACTTACCGGCATTCGGAGTTTGGCTAAGGTCAGTAACCCGGTAGGGCCCATCGCCTATCCAGTGCTCTACCTCCGGCAAGAAACACGTGACGCTGCACCTAAATGCATTTCGGGGAGAACCAGCTATCACGGAGTTTGATTGGCCTTTCACCCCTAACCACAGGTCATCCCCCAGGTTTTCAACCCTGGTGGGTTCGGTCCTCCACGAAGTCTTACCTCCGCTTCAACCTGCCCATGGCTAGATCACTCCGCTTCGGGTCTAGAGCGTGCAACTCAATCGCCCTATTCGGACTCGCTTTCGCTACGGCTTCCCCACACGGGTTAACCTCGCTACACACCGCTAACTCGCAGGCTCATTCTTCAAAAGGCACGCAGTCACGACTGTATGTGCAAGCACATACAGCGACGCTCCCACGGCTTGTAGGCACACGGTTTCAGGTACTATTTCACTCCGCTCCCGCGGTACTTTTCACCATTCCCTCACGGTACTATCCGCTATCGGTCACCAGGGAATATTTAGGCTTAGCGGGTGGTCCCGCCAGATTCACACGGGATTTCTCGGGCCCCGTGCTACTTGGGAGATTCTTAAGCAAGCCGCTGATGTTTCGTCTACGGGGGTCTTACCCTCTACGCCGGACCTTTCGCATGTCCTTCGACTACATCAACGGTTTCTGACTCGCCGACCGGCCGGCAGACCGATCAAAAGAATTCCCACAACCCCGCATGCGCAACCCCTGCCGGGTATCACACGCATACGGTTTGGCCTCATCCGGTTTCGCTCGCCACTACTCCCGGAATCACGGTTGTTTTCTCTTCCTGCGGGTACTGAGATGTTTCACTTCCCCGCGTTCCCTCCACATGCCCTATGTGTTCAGGCATGGGTGACAGCCCATGACGACTGCCGGGTTTCCCCATTCGGACACCCCCGGATCAAAGCTCAGTTGGCAGCTCCCCGGGGCCTATCGCGGCCTCTCACGTCCTTCATCGGTTCCTGGTGCCAAGGCATCCACCGTGCGCCCTTAAAAACTTGGCCTACAGATGCTCGCGTCCACTGTGTAGTTCTCAAGCAACGACCAGTCACCCATCACCCTCGTCCGGAGACGAAGTTCACTGGGGCCGGCATCGCGAAGATAAAGCCTTACGGCCGTACCCTCAGATACCCAACAACGTGCCAAGCACCAGACCTCTTCCGAATCCTCTTTCCACGCCGAAGCAGTACTTGAGAATCATCAGATCATCTGGTGCCAACTAATCAACGTTCCACCCTGAGCTGACCGTGCAGAACGTTTGTCTGCAATCGGTACTGTGCTCCTTAGAAAGGAGGTGATCCAGCCGCACCTTCCGGTACGGCTACCTTGTTACGACTTCGTCCCAATCGCCAGTCCCACCTTCGACAGCTCCCTCCCTTACGGGTTGGGCCACCGGCTTCGGGTGTTACCGACTTTCGTGACGTGACGGGCGGTGTGTACAAGGCCCGGGAACGTATTCACCGCAGCAATGCTGATCTGCGATTACTAGCAACTCCGACTTCATGGGGTCGAGTTGCAGACCCCAATCCGAACTGAGACCGGCTTTTTGAGATTCGCTCCACCTCACGGTATCGCAGCTCATTGTACCGGCCATTGTAGCACGTGTGCAGCCCAAGACATAAGGGGCATGATGACTTGACGTCGTCCCCACCTTCCTCCGAGTTGACCCCGGCGGTCTCCTGTGAGTCCCCATCACCCCGAAGGGCATGCTGGCAACACAGGACAAGGGTTGCGCTCGTTGCGGGACTTAACCCAACATCTCACGACACGAGCTGACGACAGCCATGCACCACCTGTATACCGACCACAAGGGGGGCACTATCTCTAATGCTTTCCGGTATATGTCAAGCCTTGGTAAGGTTCTTCGCGTTGCGTCGAATTAAGCCACATGCTCCGCTGCTTGTGCGGGCCCCCGTCAATTCCTTTGAGTTTTAGCCTTGCGGCCGTACTCCCCAGGCGGGGAACTTAATGCGTTAGCTGCGGCACCGACGACGTGGAATGTCGCCAACACCTAGTTCCCAACGTTTACGGCGTGGACTACCAGGGTATCTAATCCTGTTCGCTCCCCACGCTTTCGCTCCTCAGCGTCAGTAATGGCCCAGAGATCCGCCTTCGCCACCGGTGTTCCTCCTGATATCTGCGCATTTCACCGCTACACCAGGAATTCCGATCTCCCCTACCACACTCTAGCTAGCCCGTATCGAATGCAGACCCGAGGTTAAGCCTCGGGCTTTCACATCCGACGTGACAAGCCGCCTACGAGCTCTTTACGCCCAATAATTCCGGACAACGCTTGCGCCCTACGTATTACCGCGGCTGCTGGCACGTAGTTAGCCGGCGCTTCTTCTGCAGGTACCGTCACTTTCGCTTCTTCCCTGCTGAAAGAGGTTTACAACCCGAAGGCCGTCATCCCTCACGCGGCGTCGCTGCATCAGGCTTTCGCCCATTGTGCAATATTCCCCACTGCTGCCTCCCGTAGGAGTCTGGGCCGTGTCTCAGTCCCAGTGTGGCCGGTCGCCCTCTCAGGCCGGCTACCCGTCGTCGCCTTGGTGGGCCATTACCCCACCAACAAGCTGATAGGCCGCGGGCTCATCCTTCACCGCCGGAGCTTTTAACCCCCGCCCATGCAGGCAGGAGTGTTATCCGGTATTAGACCCCGTTTCCAGGGCTTGTCCCAGAGTGAAGGGCAGATTGCCCACGTGTTACTCACCCGTTCGCCACTAATCCACCCCGAAGGGCTTCATCGTTCGACTTGCATGTGTTAAGCACGCCGCCAGCGTTCGTCCTGAGCCAGGATCAAACTCTCCATGAATGTTTACCCGTAATCGGGTGCACACGCACTTAGAGCGGGACAGTCATGTCGGAATAAGACCGACCGTCCACTGCGTCCTCGCTGTGTAATTGCCTGCAAGTGTCAGGGCCGAAGCCGCGACCTCACAGGTCTTTTTCAAAGGAACCTCATCCACCGAAATGGACGGGGTATCAACTTTTTGGCGTTGATTTTTGGCACGCTGTTGAGTTCTCAAGGAACGGACGCTTCCTTTGTACTCACCCTCTCGGGCTTTCCTCCGGGCGCTTCGTTTCGTTCTTGTGTCTCCGACTCTATCAGACTCTTTCGGGCCTGACTCCCAGTCAGCGGGTTTTGTCTTCCGGGCTGTTGGGCCCTTCCGACTCCCGAACTCTAGTGGATTTCCCGGGCGATTCATAATCGACCTTCAGGAATGAATTCGGGCATGCCGAATGCGTTCCCAGTGGGAGATCTTGCTGAGTTGGGTGCCGCAACGAGGCGGCGGGATTCGTTGTCTCAGAAACCTTTCGGCTCAGGGACAACTCGAAGAACCTTACGGATCCGTGGAGTCCGTGTCAACCCGGGCAGCTGGGCCGGGTGAGTGGGCGGTCAGTGCGGGGACTGGAGGTCCTCGACGCGGGCCAGGAGGCGGGTGAGCATGTCGCCCAGTACGCCCCGCTCCGCCGTGGAGAGGTCCTGGAGCAGGTCCTCCTCGAAGACCGTCGCCGCGCGCATCGCGTCCAGCCACTTGCTGCGGCCCTCCGCGGTGAGCTCCACGATCACGCGGACGCGGTTGTTCTCGTCCCGCTCGCGCGTGACCAGTCCTTCCGCCGTCATGCGGTCGATCCGGTGGGTCATCGCCGCCGGCGTGAGGCCCAGCTGCTTCGCGAGCTCGCTCGGACCCATCCGGTACGGGGCTCCGGAGAGGACGAGGGCCTTGAGGACCTCCCACTCCGCGTTGCTGATGCCCAGGGCCGCCGTCTGGCGGCCGTACGCGACGTTCATGCGGCGGTTCAGGCGGCTGAGGGCCGAGACGACCTTCTCGACCTGGGGGTCGAGGTCCTGGAACTCGCGCTGATAGACGGCGATCTGTTCGTCGAGGCTCGGCTCGTGGACGGGCGCAGTGCCGTCGGGGGTGTCACCCATGGTCCGAAGTATCGCACGGGGGTCGTTGGCATCTAACTCCTTCGGTGTGTAGTGTTAAGCATCGAACTTTAGGTATGAAGTCTTCAAGCTTCAGCAATCAAGGTGGTGAGAAGTGACCAAGGTGATGGGCGCTGCGATGCGGAGGATCCAGGCCGGGAACGCGTTGACCGCGTTCGGTATCGGCTTCACGGTTCCGTTCCTCTACGTCTACGCGGCGAAGGTGCGAGAACTGGACCCCATGTGGGCGACGGGGACGTTCATGGCGTTCGCCCTCGGTGCGCTCCTCGCGCTGCCCTTCACCGGGCGGGTGATCGACCGGCGCGGTCCGGTCCCCGTCGTCATCGGTGCGGCCGTCGTCGCCTCCTTCGGCGCGCTGTCGCTCGGGCTCTCCACCGGCGTGGTCGCGATCCTGCTGTCCGCGCTCGCGCTGGGTGCCGGCCAGGCCGTCATGCAGCCCGCGCTGGCCACGATGATCGTGCGCTGCTCCACCCCCTCCACCCGGACCCGCGCCTTCGCCCTCCAGTTCTTCATGCAGAACCTGGGTCTGGGCATCGGCGGTCTGATCGGCGGGCTCATCGTCGACGAGAGCCGTCCGGGCAGCTTCACGCTGCTCTTCGGCATCGAGGCCGTGATGTTCCTGGTGCTGGCCGGGGTCATCGCCACCGTGCGGATGCCGCAGGTGCCGGCCATCAGCACCGCGCTGGCCAAGGACGCGGCCCAGGCGGGCGGCGGCTGGAAGCGGCTGATGCAGCACAAGGCGATGGTGCAGTTCTGCGTTCTCGGGTTCGTCCTGTTCTTCGCTTGCTACGGGCAGTTCGAGTCGGGTCTGGCCGCCTTCGGTACCGAGGCCGCCGGGATCTCCCCCTCCACGCTCGGGTTCGCGCTCGCCGCCAACACCGGTGCGATCGTGCTCGCGCAGTTCGTCGTGCTGCGGCTGGTGGAGAACCACCGCCGGTCCCGGGTGATCGCGCTCGTCGGTCTGCTCTGGACCGTGGCGTGGATCATCGCCGCCTTCTCCGGGCTGGGGCACGGCAGCGCGGTCGTGGCCGCCGCCGCGTTCGTGACCACGTACGCCCTCTTCGGCATCGGGGAGGCCATGCTGTCGCCGACGCTCGCGCCGCTGGTGGCCGATCTGGCGCCCGAGGGGTCCGTGGGTCAGTACAACTCGGCCTTCGCGCTGGTCAAGCAGCTGGCTCTGGCGCTCGGGCCGCTCGGTGTGCCGCTGGCCGCGGGGGTGCCGATGCTCTACATCGGGATCTTCGTCCTCGTCTCGCTCGGCATCGCCGGGCTGGCGCTGCGGCTCGGCAAGCAGCTGACGCCGGTGCAGGACAACCCGTCGCTGGCCGGGAGCACCGTCGTGGTGAAGCGGGTGAAGGAAGCCGAGCCCGTGGCCGCGTAGGGAGTAGTAGGTGGGACGGAGAAGGCCCCGGTCGGTGGACCGGGGCCTTCGTCGTGTTCGCTCTGTTCGCTACGGGGCCTTGTCGGGGAGGGCGAACTCGCACCAGACGGCCTTGCCGCCGCCCGGCGTGCGGCGGGAGCCCCAGGCCGAGGCGATGGTGGCCACGATGGAGATGCCGCGGCCGGTCTCGTCGGCCGGTTCTGCCCGGCGGCGGCGCGGGAGGTGGTCGTCCCCGTCGGTGACCTCGATGATCAGCCGCCGGTCGGTGCGGCGCAGGCGCAGGCGCATGGGCGGGGTGCCGTGCTGGAGGGAGTTCGCGACGAGTTCGCTGGCGGCGAGGACGCCCAGGTCGCAGAGCTCCACGGGGAAGCGCCAGGAGGCCAGGACTCCCTGGGCGAAGGCGCGGGCGCGCGGGGCGGCCTCGATGCCGCCGAGGAGTTCCAGGGCCGCGTTGTGGAAGAGCTCGGCGTCGGCGCCGGTGCGGGCGGGCTGCTGGAGGACCATCACGGCCACGTCGTCGTCGTGATCGGCATCGACCCCGAGGGCGCGCATCAGGCGGTCGCAGATGACCGCGGGGGTGCCCTGGGCGCCGGAGAGGGCGCGTTCCAGGGCGGCGACGCCCTCGTCGATGTCCTCGCCGCGGCGCTCGACCAGACCGTCGGTGTAGAGGACGGCGGTGGAGCCGGGGCCCAGCGCGATGGTGCCCGAGGTGTGCAGCCAGCCGCCGGTGCCGAGCGGCGGGCCGGTGGGGTCGGCGGCGCGGCGGACCGTGCCGTCCTCGTCGCGGACGAGGATCGGGAGGTGGCCGGCGGAGGCGTACGCGAGGAGGCCCTCGTTGGGGTCGTGGACGGCGTAGACGCAGGTGGCGATCTGGCTGGCGTCGATCTCGGCGGCGAGGCCGTCGAGGAGCTGGAGGACCTCGTGCGGGGGCAGGTCGAGGCGGGCGTACGCGCGGACGGCGGTGCGGAGCTGGCCCATGACGGCGGCGGCGCGGACGCCCCGGCCCATGACGTCGCCGATGACGAGGGCCGTGCGGCCGGCGCCGAGGGTGATGACGTCGTACCAGTCTCCGCCGACGGCGGCTTCGGTGCCGCCGGGCTGGTAGGTGGCGGCGACGCGCAGGTCGTCGGGCTGTTCGAGCTCCTGGGGCAGGAGGGAGCGCTGGAGGGTGACGGCGGCCTCGCGCTGGCGGCGCTCGCTGGCGCGCAGCCGCTCGACGGCCTCGGCGTGGTCGGTGACGTCGGCGAGGTGGATCAGGACGCCGGTGCCGGTGTGGGCTTCCGGCTCGTTCTCGATGCCGGTGACCGAGCCCGTGCCGCTGCCGGCGTTGGCGTGCGCGTGGGCGGTGGACCCGTCGGCGTCGGCCTTGGTCTTGGGGAACTCGATCGGGGTGCAGGTGACCGTGTACGAGCTGGTGCCGCCGGGCGCGGTGCGGTTCTTGGCGGTACGGGGCTTGCCGCTGCGCTGGACCTGGTCGAGGAGCGGGAGCAGGCCGAGCTCGCCGAGCTCGGGGAGGGCCAGGTGCGCGGGGGCGCCGGGGGCGCGGGCGCCGAAGCCGGCGGTGTAGGCGTCGTTGACGTAGGCGACGCGGTGATCGGGGCCGTGCACGAGGGCGACGAGGGCCGGGAGGCGGTCGAGGACGTCGCGTACGGAGAGCTCGTCGAGGGAGGGTGCGGGGGTCCCCGTACCCTCCGCGGTGGCCGGGGCGGACCCGGTGCCGGGGGTGGAACCGGTGCCGCGGACCGTGGGGTCCGCGGGGCAGCCGTCCGGGCCGGCCGTGGAATGGCCGGCCGCGCCGCGGGCGGCCGGGACCGAGCCCTCGCCCCGTTTGGCCTGGGCGGCTGCGTGTTCGGACCGGGCCGCGGCGCGGCGCTGCGTTCCGGGAAACCGGGCGCTCCAGCGCGTGAAGTTCACTGCTTTCAAGCCTCGTGGTGTCGCTCGTGGTCGCTGTGTCACTCGGTGGCAATCGGGTGGCACTCGGATGTCACGCTGATGTCACTCTGTGCAGGTGTGAGCCCACCTATGGTCACACGTCCAGTGTGGCCGACGGGACTGACAGCATCAGCCTTCGGTCTTCTTCGGAGGGTCCTTGGGGCCTCCGCCCGCCGCGAGTTCGAATTCTGCTCTGGGGTGTTCGAGGGATCCCAGCGAGACGATCTCACGTTTGAAGAGGCCGGAGAGCGTCCACTCGGCGAGCACGCGCGTCTTGCGGTTCAGGGTCGGGACGCGGCTGAGGTGGTAGGCGCGGTGCATGAGCCAGGCCGGGTAGCCCTTGAGCTTGCGGCCGTAGATGTGGGCGACGCCCTTGTGGAGTCCGAGGGAGGCCACGGAACCCGCGTACTTGTGGGCGTACTCGGTGAGGAGTCCGCCGCGCAGGGACGAGACGAGGTTGTCGGCGAGGACCTTGGCCTGGCGGACGGCGTGCTGGGCGTTGGGGGCGCAGGCGACGCCCTTCTCCGGGGCGGTGATGTCGGGGACGGAGGCGGCGTCCCCGGCGGCCCAGGCGTGCTCGACGCCTTCGACGGTGAGGAAGGAGGTGCAGGCGAGCCGGCCGCGGTCGGTCTTGGGCAGGTCGCTGGCGGCGAGGATCGGGTGCGGTTTGACGCCGGCGGTCCATACGACGGTGCGGGTGGGGAAGCGGGCGCCGTCGCTGAGGACGGCGATCCGGTTCTCGCAGGACTCGAGCCGGGTCTCCAGGCGCAGGTCGATGCCGCGGCGGCGCAGTTCGCGGATCGTGTACGTGCCCATTTCGGGGCCGACCTCGGGGAGGATGCGGTCGCTGGCCTCGACCAGCACCCACTTCATGTCCTCGGGCTTGACGTTGTGGTAGTAGCGGGCGGCGTAGCGGGCCATGTCCTCCAGCTCGCCGAGTGCCTCGACGCCGGCGTAGCCGCCGCCGACGAAGACGAAGGTGAGGGCGGCGTCGCGCAGGGCGGGATCGCGGGTGGAGGAGGCGATGTCCATCTGCTCGATGACGTGATTGCGCAGGCCGATGGCCTCTTCCACGGTCTTGAATCCGATGGCGTATTCGGCGAGTCCCGGAATGGGGAGCGTGCGGGAGACGGAGCCGGGGGCCAGGACCAGTTCGTCGTACTCGATCTCCACGGGGCCTTCGCCCTCCTCGTCGGTGGCGAGGGTGGTGACGGTCGCGGTCCGGGCGGCGTGGTCGATGTGCCGGGCCTCGCCGATGACGATGCGGCATTTCGGCAGGACGCGGCGCAGCGGGACCACGACGTGGCGCGGGGAAATGGAGCCGGCGGCCGCTTCGGGGAGGAAGGGCTGGTACGTCATGTAGGGCTCGGGGGTGACCACCGTGACCTCGGCCTCGTCGGTTCTCAGCTTTCGCTGGAGCCTGAGTGCCGTGTACATGCCTACGTAGCCGCCGCCGACGATGAGGATCCGCGTACGGGGCGGGGTACCGGGGGCCGTGCCCCGGGAGTTAGCAGCCTTCACCGTCCCATGACGCAACGTGGCCGGGAGTTTGTCCACAGGCCCGACAAATTGTGTGACCGGAGGGGACGGCGGGGCGAGGTTGTCAGGGGGTGCGGGTGGAGTGGAAGGTGCGCAGGTCAGGCGGTGCGGAATGAGTGATTCCGGGGGCTTCGAACGGAAAATTGAGGGTGAATGCTCCGATCGGGCGGTGGTCCGTCCGGGGCTGCCTCTTCTGAATTGACTCTGGCTCAACTATGTTCGTAACTCGTCGAGGAGTAGGACCAGGGCCCTCATGACCGTGGCCCCCCTCGACATGAAGGCGGGGAGTGTCTCCGGGGGGAGACAAATGATTACCGGGGGATACATATGCACATTTCGGATTTCCATGCTTCTGCCACCGCTCTGTCCTCGGCCACTTCGGCGACCGACAGCCATGGGCGGCTGATGGCCGGCGGCGCCACCACACACGGCGTGGGTCGCTCCACGCCGCTGCGCGTCGACGCACAGCGCAATCTCGAACACGTACTTCGCGCGGCCCGCGAGGTCTTCGGCGAGCTCGGCTACGGGGCTCCGATGGAGGACGTCGCACGGCGCGCACGGGTCGGTGTCGGCACCGTCTACCGACGGTTCCCCAGCAAGGACGTCCTGGTCCGGCGGATAGCCGAGGAGGAGACCTCGCGACTGACCGAGCAGGCCCGCACGGCTCTCGGCCAGGAGGAGGAGCCCTGGCAGGCCCTGTCGTGCTTCCTGCGCACCTCCGTGGCCTCGGGTGCCGGGCGGCTGCTGCCTCCGCAGGTGCTGCGGGTCGGCGGGCCCGGTGAGGACGGGGCCGACGGGGTGGACGAGGAGGCCGCGCGGGTTCCGCACCAGCGTCAGGCCGTCGCGGTCGGCGGTGCGCCCGACCTGCGCGTCGTCGGCGCTGCGCGGACCGGCCTGGAGGACGAGCCCTCCGAGGACGCGGGCGCGGGCGAGCTGCTCGAGGTCGTCGGCCGCCTCGTCGACCGGGCCCGGGAGGCCGGTGCGCTGCGCGCCGATGTCACGGTGGCCGATGTGCTGCTGGTGATAGCGACGGCCGCGCCCGCGCTGCCCGACGCGGCGCAGCAGGCGGCGGCTTCCGCCCGACTGCTCGACATCCTGCTCGAAGGGCTGCGGTCCCGGACGGTGTAACTCCGGGGACGGTGACGTTCTGTTCGGGCCGTTCGGCCGGGGCGCCCGGGACGTGAGGTTCGCGGACCGGGTGGCTCGGCCGGCGGGAGGCTTGTTCTGGCGGGGGCGTCAACCGGCTCCTTTCCGGGGGCTCTCGCTCGAACGGGTGAGGATCCGTACGGCGATTCGTCAGGGCTTGCCCGGATGAGTGGAAGGTGTGGAGACGGGTTCGGCGCCTGTCCGCCGTGTGACACGCTGGATCGGTGTACCGGTTGAGTGTGTCGTGCGAGGACCTCCGCGATGAGCGTTGACGGGCGGGAAGAGCCACACGGTGGCGCCGGCGGCGAGGTCGAGGCGGGCAGCCTGCCCGCACGACAGGTCCCGGCGCAGCGCGAACCGGGTGGCCGGCACGCCGCCGGGGCGAGCGGGGAACTTCCGCCTTCCGACGGGGACCTGATCGCGCGGATGCGCGGAGGTGACGACGGGGCCTACGAGGAACTGTTCCGCCGCCACGCCGATGCCGTGCGCCGCTATGCCCGCACCTGCTGCCGCGACGGGCACACCGCCGACGATCTGACCGCCGAGGTGTTCGCGCGGACGCTCCAGGCCGTACGGGGCGGGGCGGGTCCGGACCAGTCGGTGCGCGCCTACCTGCTGACCACCGTGCGCCGGGTCGCCGCCGCCTGGGCGAAAACGGCGAAGCGGGAGCATCTGGTCGAGGACTTCGCGCTGTTCGCGGAGCAGGCCGCCGGGTCCGGCGACAGCTCGGTCGGGCTGCCCGTTCGCGCCGGGGACGACACCCTCGAACTCGGCGCCGATGTGCGGGCCATGCACGAGGCCGAGCAGACCCTCGCGATGCAGGCCTTCCGGAGCCTGCCCGAGCGGTGGCAGGCCGTGCTGTGGCACACCACCGTCGAGGAGGCCTCGCCGAGTGCGATCGCCCCGCTCTTCGGGCTGAGCGCGAACGCCACCGCGGTACTGGCCAGCCGGGCCCGCGAGGGACTCAAGCAGGCCTATCTCCAGGCCCATGTGAACACCGCGCTGAGTTCCGGCGGGGACTGTGCCCGGTACGCCGACCGGCTGGGGGCGTATGCCCGCGGGGGCTTGCGGATGCGGGCCGAGCGGGGACTGCGCAAGCACCTCGAAGAGTGTGCCCGGTGCCGGCTCGCCGCGGGCGAGCTCAAGGACGTTAACGCGGGCATTCCCGCGCTGCTTCCGGTCGCCGTCATCGGGTGGTTCGCCGCCGGGTACGCGGCCAAGGCGGCCGGAGTGGTGGCCGGCGGTGCCGTCGCCGCGGGTGGCGCCGGGGCCGCTGCCGCAGCCGCGGGCGGGTCGACGGCCGGGGCGGGCGCCGGAGCCGGGGCCGCCGGGGCCGGGGCTGCGGGTGGGGCCGCCGGCGGAAGCGGGGCCGGCGGGGTCGGCGGAGCCGTGGCTTCGGAGGGGCTGGGGTTGCCGGCCAAGGCGGCCATCGCCGCCGGGGTCGTGGTGGCCGCGGCCGCCGGCGTGGTGTTCGCGCTGGCCGGTGACGACACCGCTCCGGCCGTGCGCGCGAACCCCGCTCCGGGGGTGGCCGTGCCGGTGCCGCGGAGTCCGGCTCCCGCCGCGCCGGAGCCCGCCCCGTCGCGGGCGCAGCCGTCGGAGGCGCGGGGATCCGTACCGCCCCCGAAGAAGCAGTCGCCCGCGCCGCCGCCGGCCCCCGCACCGGCCGTGCCGGAGCCTTCGCGGAGCCCGGAGCGCTCCTCGCCCGCGCCGAGTCCGAGCCGGGTCCCGAGTCCGAAGCCGAGCCCCACGCCGAGTCCGGTACCGCCCCCCAGGCCGACGCCTCCCAAGCCGCCGCAGGCACCGCAGGGGTTCCGGCTCTCCTCCCTGGGCCACTCCGCCTACGGGGACCACGACAACCCCGAGATCGAGACCTGGCGGAGCAGCTGGGTGTGGCAGCGCTGGGCGCCGATGATCGGCGGACAGCGCTTCTCGCACGGGATCACCGTCAACTCCCGTTCCTCCGTGGAGATCACCCTCAACCGGAGCTGTGTCAGCTTCTCGGCGCGGGCCGGTGTGGACGGCATGTCGCTGCTCACGGACGGCACGGTCCGCTTCTCCGTGTGGGCGGACGGGCAGCGGCTGTGGCAGTCCCGGGCCCTGGGTTACGAGGACCCGGCGGCGAGCGTGTCCGTCTCCCTCTCCGGGCACAGGACGCTGCGCCTGGTCGTGGAGCGCGCCGAGGGCGGCCGGCTGCCGACGCTGGCGAGCTGGGCCGACTCCGTCATCAGCTGCCGCTGAGCGCGGCTGCCGCGAAGGCCCGTACGGCCTCGGGCCTCAGGACAGGGCCGGGCGGCGGAGGGGGACTCCGGTGGGGACGGCTCTGCGGCGGGGGGTGGAGGTGCCGGTCCAGCAGGTGCCCCGGCGGGCCAGGAGGCGGCCCAGCCACAGTTCCATCGAGACGAGTTCGGCGATGCCGTCGAGCGGGGCCGGACGGCCGTCCGCCGCGTCCAGCAGGGCCTGACGGACGACCCGGGCTTCGATCAGGCCCGCGTCCGCCAGCAGCGGCGACGCGAAGAGGTCCAGGAGGTGCGGGAGGGCCGCGCGCAGCCCCAGGCGGGTCGCCGATTCGTTCGGGGCGTGGGCCGTGGCGCCCCACCCCGGGGGGAGGTCCCGGACCCCGGCCGAGGACAGGACCCCGCGCAGGACCGCCGCCCGGGCGCCGGGTTGGACGCGCAGGGATTCGGGCAGGGCCCGGGCGGCCCGTACGACCTGGTTGTCCAGGAACGGGGCGTGCAGGCGCTGGCTGCGGACCTCCACGGCCTGCTCGAAGACCCGGTGGTCGGCGGCGTGCCGGGCCAGGACGGCGCGGGCCCGCGCCTCCCCGGGGCGCAGCGAGAGGGGCGGGCGGCCCGCGGCGGCGGTGAGGCGGATCGATACCTCGGCCAGTGCCTCGCCCGTCAGCCAGGCCGCCGCCGGGCCCGGCCGGGACCAGGTCAGGGCCGCGAGCGAGGCGTCCACCGGGGAGCAGGGCCCCGCGGCCGGGACCCCGTCGCGCAGGCGGGCCGCCGCCGCCTCCATGCCGGCGCGGTACGGCGTACGGGCCAGGCGTCGGGCCGCCGCGTACACGGTGAACGGGACGAGGAAGGGGAGGAGGGGCACGAGCAGGGAGTCGCCCTCCGACGGGGAGGAGCGGGCGAGGGCCAGGGTGGGACGGAGCAGGTGGCGTCGGCGCCGGTCGAGCAGGAGGTCGGCGAGCCGGGCGGGGTGGGCGTCGAGGACCTGGCGGGCTCCGTGGCCGGTGAAGTGGTCCGCCGAGCCGGCCGCGAGGCGGCGCCGCTCGCGGGCGGCGACGACGAGGGCGGGGCCCGGTTCGTCGGTCAGCGGCCCGTCGAGGTCGGCGTACGGGAGGGCTTCCTCGGCGGCGGCCACGACCACGTGGTGCAGACGCGGGTCGGACGCGATGGCGTGGGCGCGTTCCAGTTCGGGTTCGCGTCCCTGGGGGGTGGCCAGGTCGTTGAAGGTGACGGCGAGGAGGCGTTCCCCGGTGCGGCCGCGGAGCGCGCCAGGTGCCCCGGGGAGCCCGGCGGCGAGCAGGGCGAGGGTGGCGGAGGCGCTGCCTCCGGAGAGGTCGGCGCCGACTCCGGGGACGGGCGCGGGGGCGCCGCGCGCGGCCCGGCGGTCGGCCGGGCCCATTCCGGGGACGGGCCCGGGGTCGTAGGGCAGCGTCTCGGGAGCATGCCGCGGAGCCGTGAGCCGGGCGCGCACCGCGTCGACCAAAGCTTCCCGTACGCCCTCCACCGCGAGCGCGGGATCGGCCGCGGGGGCGGCCACCGCGAGGGAGGCCACCGGTTCGTAGCCGGTGATCTCCCGCGAGCCCTCGCGCAGGATCAGCGCGTGCCCGGGCGGGATCCGGCGTACGCCGACGTACGGTGTGCCGTCGCCCAGCGCCTCCGGGCTGTCGGGGCAGGCCAGCAGGGCGGCGAGATGGCCGATGTCGAGCTGCGCCTCGATCAGGTCGGCGAGCGGGAGGGCGGCGGTGGCGTACGCGGTCCCGCTCGCCCAGGGCGTGTAGAAGACGGGCCGGGCGCCGGCCAGGTCGCCGACGACCGTGATGCGGCGGCCGGCCTGCACGACGGCGGTGTAGCTGCCGGGCCACTGGGTCAGGTGGCGCAGCGCGCCGCCGCGGGCGGCGTAGAGCGCGCGGCGCAGTTCCTCGTCGGAGGCGCCGCAGCAGCCGAGGACGGCGAGGCGGGTGAAGGGGTCCGCGGGATCGGCGGTGAGGGTGCGGATCTCGTCCGGGCGCCAGTCCCCGACGGCCCAGAGGGGGTCGGGGTCGCCCCAGAGGAGCTGGGCTCCGACGGGGACTACGGTGCGGTCGGCGTCGGCGGCGCCCGGTTCGTCGGGGTGGCCGGCGTCGGCGAGCCCGCCGCGGACCGGGCCGTCGCCCCATCCGTCGGGGCCGGAGCCGTAGGCGCTCCCGGATCCGTAACCGTTCCCGGAGCCCGAGGCCGAGCCGTGGCCCGAGCCTGATCCGTAGCCCGAGCCGTATGTGCCCTGGTCGGAGGTGTGCGCAGCGCCGTGCCCCGCGACCCGTCCGGCCGTGCCGAAGCTCGCGGCGATACTGCTCCAACCCACCAACCAGCGCACCGCCGCCTCCCCAGCCCGTGGGCACCTGACCGGGGTGCGAACCGCGCGGCCGGCGCTCAGCGCGCGGCCGGAGGGACCCCGGGTGGCTCGGGGTCCATGCTGCCACGAGACAGGCGTGCGGGAGTGACTAAGGGGGGCGCACGTATAAACGAACACGCCCCGGCCATGCGGTATTTGGCGTTCCGTTCCGACCGCCCCATAGGTCGGTTTCGGCCATTCTTCGGCCGTACTGAGAGCCCTGCGCGGAGCCTTGCGCGAAGCCCTGCACCGAGCCCGGCAGGGAGCCCTGCACACAGCCCCCGCGGGTCCGCCGCCCGGGCCCGCCCGGCGGAGCGCGGTCCGGGGGGCGGGATCCACCCCCCGGACCGTTCCGCCACCCGCGGGGATTGAGGCAGCGGCATCCCCCGGTCCGCCCGGTCCACGCGGCGGGCCGACCCACGCACCGCACATCGAATCGCCGGGCCCCCGCAGCGGCCAGAGCGCACGGCCGGGCGCACGGCCACACGGGTGGAGCACGCGCCGACACGTGCGCCCCGCCCCCGGACCCCGGCCCGACTGTGCATACGGACAACAATCCCGCCATACGGAACAGGGGGCCTTAACGCTTGGGAGGCGGGGAACTACGCTGGGTTTACGAAATGCCGGGCGCCTATGCCCCGGCGGCGTCTGCGTTCCGCGTGTGACGAGGGGTGGCGCATGTCCAGGGAGCTCCGCGAGCCCAATGAGAAGCTCGGCGCCGTCCTCGCCCTCGCGGGCATCAGCAACGCCGGGCTGGCCCGGCGGGTCAACGACCTCGGCGCTCAGCGCGGTCTGACCCTCCGCTACGACAAGACCTCGGTGGCCCGGTGGGTGTCGAAGGGGATGGTGCCGCAGGGCGCCGCCCCGCATCTGATCGCGGCCGCCATCGGCGCGAAGCTCGGCCGGCCCGTGCCCCTGCACGAGATCGGCCTCGCGGACGCGGATCCGGCGCCCGAGGTGGGGCTGGCCTTCCCGCGCGACGTCGGCGCGGCCGTGCGCTCGGCCACCGACCTCTACCGTCTCGACCTCGCCGGCCGGCGCGGCGGCGGCGGGATCTGGCAGTCGCTCGCCGGTTCCTTCTCCGTATCGGCGTACGCGACGCCGGCCTCGCGGTGGCTGATATCTCCCGCCGACAGCTCCGTGGCGCGCGAACCGGCGGGCCGCGAACCGGTGCCGGGCGCGGCCCCGCCGGAAGGCCTTCCGGCGCCGCCCGGCGCCCACGTCGGGGGTGTGCCCGCCCAGCCTCCGCGCGAAACGCCACCGCCGCCCGCTCCGGCCGTACCCGACGCCGGGAGCCCGCAGCGCGTGGGCCACAGCGATGTGACCAAGCTCCGCGAGGCCGCCGAGGACGCCCGCCGCTGGGACTCCAAGTACGGGGGCGGCGACTGGCGTTCCTCGATGGTCCCCGAATGCCTGCGGGTGGACGCGGCGCCGCTGCTGCTCGGCTCCTACACCGACGAGGTGGGCCGCGCGCTCTTCGGCGCCACCGCCGAACTGACCCGGCTGGCCGGCTGGATGGCCTTCGACACCGGGCAGCAGGAAGCGGCCCAGCGGTACTACATCCAGGCGCTGCGCCTGGCCCGCGCCGCCGCCGACGTACCGCTCGGCGGGTACGTGCTGGCGTCGATGTCCCTGCAGGCCACCTACCGGGACTTCCCGGACGAGGGCGTGGACCTCGCGCAGGCCGCCGTCGAGCGCAACCGGGGCCTGGCCACCGCGCGGACGATGAGCTTCTTCCGCCTCGTCGAGGCCCGGGCGCACGCGAAGGCGGGCGATTCGGCCGCCGCCGGGGCCGCGCTGCGGGCCTCCGAGGGCTGGCTGGAACGGGCCCGGGACGGCGACGCCGATCCGACCTGGCTGGGCTTCTACTCGTACGACCGCTTCGCGGCGGACGCCGCCGAGTGCTACCGCGACCTCAAACTCCCGCGCCAGGTAAGGCGTTTCACGGAACAGGCACTGTCCCGGCCGACGGAGGAGTACGTACGATCACACGGGCTGCGGCTCGTCGTGAGCGCGGTGGCCGAGCTGGAGTCCGGGAACCTCGACGCGGCGTGCGCGGCGGGGACCCGGGCGGTGGAGGTCGCCGGACGGATCTCGTCGGCCCGGACGACGGAGTACGTACGGGACCTCCTGCACCGGCTGGAACCGTACGGGGACGAACCGCGCGTCGCCGAACTGCGCGAGCGGGCCAGGCCTCTGCTGGTAACCCCGGCATAGGCCCCGCGTGGCCTCGTTGTCAGTGGCGGGGTGCACTATGCAGGGGTGGGAGGTGTCAGTGTGGGCGGCGGCGTGGGCGGCATGGGCAGGCTGGACTGCGATGTGCTGGTGATCGGCGGCGGAATCGTCGGCCTGTCGACGGCGCATGCCCTGGCGGGGCTCGCTCCGGGGACCCGGGTGGTCGTCCTGGAGAAGGAGGACGGCCCCGCCCGGCACCAGACGGGCCGCAACAGCGGCGTGATCCACAGCGGGATCTACTACAAGCCGGGCTCTCTCAAGGCACGCTTCGCGGTGCGCGGCGCGGCCGAGATGGTCAAGTTCTGTACGGAGCACGGCATCCCGCACGAGGTGACGGGCAAGCTCATCGTCGCCACCGAGCGGGACGAGCTGCCGCGGCTGCACGCGCTCGTGCAGCGGGGCCGGGAGAACGGCATCCCGGTGCGGGAGCTGGGGCCGACGCAGATCTCGGAGTACGAGCCCGAAGTGCGCGGGCTCGCGGCGATCCACGTGGGAACCACCGGGATCGTGGACTACGGGCGGGTCGCGCAGCAGCTCGCGGAGTCCTCGGGGGCGGAGATCGTCTACGGCGGCGCCGTCGAGCTGATCTCGCGGCGCGCGTCGGGCGTGGCGGTGCGGACCAGCAGTGGCGTGGTCGTGCGCGCGCGGGTGCTGGTGAACTGCGCGGGCCTGCAGTGCGACCGGATCGCACGGCTGGCCGGCGACGACCCGCAGATGCGGATCTTGCCCTTCCGGGGCGAGTACTACGACCTGGCCCGGCCCGATCTGGTGCGCGGGCTGGTCTATCCGGTGCCGGACCCGGCGTTCCCCTTCCTCGGCGTCCACCTGACCCGGGGCATCGGCGGCGGGGTCCACGTCGGGCCGAACGCGGTGCCGGCGCTGGCGCGCGAGGGGTACGGCTGGGGCGTGGTCCGGCCGCGGGACCTCGCGGACGAGCTGGCCTGGCCGGGATCCTGGCGGATGGCCGCGCGGCACTGGCGGTACGGAGCGGGTGAGGTGCGGCGGTCGCTGTCGAAGGCGGCGTTCGTCGAGGCGGTACGGAGGCTGCTTCCTGCGGTGCGTGCGGAGGATCTGGTGCCCGCGGCGGCGGGGGTGCGGGCGCAGGCCGTGCTGCGGGACGGGGCGCTGGTGGACGACTTCCTGATCCGGGAGGGGGAGCGGACGGTGCACGTGCTGAATGCGCCTTCGCCCGCGGCCACCGCTTCGCTGCCGATCGGGCGGGAGATCGCCGGGCGGGCGCTCAAGTCCCTGCGCAGCGCGTAGCCCTGCGGGGCTCGGCTCCGGGTCGTGTCGGCTGCGGCCCGGATCGCCGCTGCGCGGGGCGGAGTCCCCGCAGCGACCCTTGCCGCTGCGCGGGGCAAAGTCCCCTGCCCGCCCTTCGCCCGTTCCCCGGGCTGCGCCCGGACCCTTCCTGGGGCTCCGCCCCAGACCCCGGTCCTCAAACGCCGGACGGCTGGAAAGAAGTAGAATCCGGGGATTGTGTCTGAGTCTCTGAGTCCCCAGAATCCCGCCGCCGAGCCCGCGCCGGAGGCGACCTCCACCTACGTGCCCCCGAAGTGGCGCACCGAGCCGCGGTTCCCCGACGGGCCCGCGCCCGATCCGGCGGGTTCGCACCACGAGCGGCGGATCCGGAGCTTCCAGCCCCGTCGCAGCCGGGTGACCACCGGGCAGGGCGAGGCCCTGAAGCGGCTCTGGGGGACCTGGGGGCTCGACATCGACGGGCACGAGGTGATCGATCTCAAGAAGATGTTCGACGGGCTCCCCGTCGTCCTGGAGATCGGCTTCGGCATGGGCGAGGCCACCGCGCAGATGGCCGCCGCCGACCCGGGCACCGGGATCCTGGCCGCCGACGTGCACACCCCCGGGCAGGGGAATCTGCTGGCCCTCGCCGAGCGGGGCGGGATGACCAACATCCGCGTCGCCAACGGCGATGCCATCATCCTGCTCCGCGAGATGCTGCCCCCGGACTCCCTCGCCGGACTCCGCGTGTACTTCCCGGACCCCTGGCCCAAGGCCCGCCACCACAAGCGGCGCCTGATCCAGCCCGAGTTCCTCGCGCTGGCCGCCACCCGCATGGCGCCCGGGGCGATCCTGCACTGCGCGACCGACTGGGAGCCGTACGCCGAGCAGATGCTCGAAGTGCTGACGGCCCAGCCGGAGTTCGAGAACACCCAGGCCGACGGCGGCTACGCGCCGCGCCCCGACTTCCGGCCGCTCACCCGCTTCGAGGGGCAGGGCCTCGACAAGGGGCACGTCGTACACGATCTGCTGTTCCGGCGCACGGGTAACGCCCAGAACTGAGGACATCACTCCGCGTGTCGGGTCCGCTCGGTAGAGTCATCACGTGCCCCGAGCGACCCGGCCGCCCAGACTGCTGCACCGCGTGCCGCGTACCGCCGGCGCCGTGCGCACGTACGCACTCGTCGTGCTGCTCGGCCTCTGCGGCATCGCGATCCTGGAACTCGTACGCGAACAGACCGGTACGCCCGGGTTCTTCGTCGGTCTGGGCCTGGCCCTGCTGCCGGTCGCACCGCTCGTCGCGGCGTTCCGCTGGGTGGGGCGGGCCGCGCCCCACTCGTGGGCGCAGGTGGCGTTCTGCTTCGGCTGGGGGGCGTGCGCCGCGGCGCTGATCGCCATACTGGCCAACAGTTTCGCGACCCAGTGGATAGCCGCGGCCACCGCCGACCCCTCCTACGGCGACCAGCTCGGCTCGGTGGCGATCGCCCCGGTGGTCGAGGAGAGCGCCAAGGCGGCCGCCCTGCTGCTGGTGTTCCTGTTCAGGAGACGCCGGTTCAGCGGTCCCGCCGACGGTTTCGTGATGGCCGGTTTCACCGCCACCGGCTTCGCCTTCACCGAGAACATCCTCTACCTCGGCAACGCCTTCGACGAGGACGTCGAGAACGGCACCGGGGTGCTGAACTCCGTGACGGCTGCGACGTTCTTCGTCCGGGGCGTCATGTCCCCCTTCGCCCATCCGCTGTTCACCGTGGCCACCGGCCTCGGCTTCGGTGCCGCCGCGCTCGCCGTGCGCCGGACGCGCAGGATCGGCCTGCCGCTGCTCGGCCTCGCCTCGGCCATGGGGCTGCACGCGCTGTGGAACAGCTCCTCGGACCTGGGCGAGTCCGGGTTCTACGTGGTCTACGGCTGCGTGATGGTCCCGGTGTTCGGGCTGCTGGTCTGGCTGGCCGTGTGGATACGGCGCCGCCGACTGCGGGCCGTCGCCGGGGAACTCGCCGTGTACGCGGCCGCCGGCTGGCTGGGCCCGGCCGAGGTGCCCGCACTGGCGTCGATGCCCGCGCGCTCCCTGGCCCGCGCGCTCGCCCGGAGCACCGGGGGCCGGCCGGCGGGACGGGCGGTCGCCCTGTACGAGGCCGATGCCGCGGCGCTGGCTCTGCTACGTCACCGGGCGCGCAGCGGCGGCCCGGACCGGGAGCCGGACTTCGCGGGGCGGGAGCGGGAGCTGCTGCGCCGACTGTGGCTGCGCCGCGCGACGGCGGGCCCGGCGCTGTCCCGGGCCGCGGTGCTGGAGGAGCTCCTGCCGCCCTGCTTCGACCCCCTGGGCCCGATCGGGGCGCTCGGCTCACTCAGCTCGTTCGGCTCGCTCGACGGGCCGCTCGACCGGCCGCTCGACGGGCCCTTCAAGGGGCCCGCGCTGGGCCTCGTACCGGGTCCTAGACGTTCAGACCCCGCGCCGTCAGCCATGACAGCGGGTCCACCGTGACGCCGCCCTGGCGGACTTCGAGGTGGAGGTGGGGGCCGGTGACGTTGCCGGTCGCGCCGACGCGGCCGATGGTGTCGCCCCCGGCGACGGAGCCGCCGGTCACCGACATCGAGGACAGGTGGCAGTACCAGACCTCGGTGCCGTCGGGGAGTTCCAGCACGATGCGGTAGCCGTACGCCCCGGACCAGCCGGCCGAGGTGATCTTGCCGGAGCCGACCGCCTTGACGGGGGTGCCGGTCGGAGCGGCGAAGTCGAGGCCGGTGTGGTGGCCGGAGGACCACATCGAACCGGAGTCGCCGTAGTGCGAGGTGAGGGTGTAGGCCGAGGTGGGCAGGAAGAAGGCTCCGGCCGAGCGGGCGGCCCGCTCCGCCTTGGCCTTGGCCTCCGCGGCCTCCTTGGCCTCCTGCGCCAGGCGCGCTTCCTCCGCGGCGGCCTTCTCGGCGGCCTCCGCCGCCGCTTCCTTGGCCGCCTGCGCATCGCGGGCCTGCTGGGCCGCGGCCTCCTGCGCCACCCGCTCGGCCTCGGCCCGCTCCTGGGCCGCGGCGGCCTCCTGCTGGGACTCGGCCTGCTGGAGGATGCGGCTGCGCAGCAGTTCGCCCGCGTCGGAGCGGCGGTCGGCCTGCTGCGGGATGATCCCCGACCGGGCCGGCTCGGCGGTCCGCGCGGAGCCGGCGTCTGAATCCCCGGCGGACTCGGCGGACCGGTCCGCGCCGCCCAGGGCCTCCGGGAGGTCGGGCAGGGCCGGGAGCGAGGGGAGGGATATGGCGACCTGGGGCCGGTCCTGCGCGGTGGCGATGCCTCCCGCGCCGACCGCGGCGATCACGCCGACGCCGAGGACGGTGGAGGAGCGGGCCAGTCCCCCGCGCTGCTTGAGCACGCGGTGCTTGCCGCGGGGCGGGCGGGCCGAGTCCTCGGTGGGGTTCCACTCGCCCCAGGCACCGGCGGTGGGCTGCTCCTGGACGTCGATGCCTTCAGGGGCAGGCGAGTTGGAGGCCACCGGGGCACACTCCTCATGGGCGAGCACGCGCACGGTGCCGTCTCTTGCGACGGCTGGGACGACCGCTCTGCGTTATCGAACGGTAATAGAGAAAGGGGAGTGATTCCAAGCAGTTGCGATTGATCGTTAACGACAATCAGCCACTACCCGCACAGCTCTGGCCAGGACTTCTCGCCACACTCAGGGATCAACTCGGGCAAAAATCACCCCTCCCCCTCACCTCTCACGCCACATCTTCACACTGACGGTCCGTCAGTTTGCTTGCCGAGCGCGCCTCTTCGGTCACGCTCCGTCCCCTTTCGGGAGCACCCGCTTCGGGACCACCCGTACCGTCCGCCGCCGGGCCGGCTGCCCAGCCCCCGGTCTGGCCACCGCCAGCAGGGCCATGTCGTCCGTCGCCGCGCCGCCCGTGTGCCGGCGCACATCGGTGGCGAGCGCGCTCAGCAACTCGTCGGGCCCGGGGAAGACCCGCCCGCGCAGCCGGGCCGCCGGATCGTAGAAGGCCCCCGCCCCGTCGCGGGCCTCGGTCAGCCCGTCCGTGTACAGGAGCAGCGTCGCGCCCTCCGGGAAGGGCCACTCCTGCACCCGGTCCGGCCAGCCGCCCAGCTCCCCCATGCCCAGCGGCAGCGCCGGCTCGAAGGGGGGCAGCTCCGCGAGGCCGCCGTTCGCGTACAGCAGCAGCGGTTCGGGGTGGCCGCGGTTGACGAGCCGCAGCAGGCCCCCGCCCGACGGGATCTCGCCGAGCACGCACGTGGTGAACCCCTCCACCGCGTCCAGGCTGTCGCGCCGGTTCCCCTCCCGGGCGAGCGCCCGCTCCAGCCTCCGCGCCACCCCCTCCAGGGTGGGCTCGTCCTCGGCCGCCTCCCGGAACGCCCCGAGGACCACGGCCACCGCCTCGACCGCCCCGAGCCCCTTCCCCCGTACGTCGCCCACCGCGAGGCGCACCCCGTACGGGGTGTCCTGGACGGCGTAGAGGTCGCCGCCGATGAACGCGTCCGCCTGCGCGGCCTCGTACGAGGCGGCGACCTGGAGGCCCGCGATCCGCTCGGCGGGAGTCGGCAGTACGGCGCGCTGGGCCGCCTCGGCGATCCCGCGCGCGGAGGCGAGCTGCTCGGTACCGCGCCGCACGACGATGTTGATCAGCGTGGCCAGCCCGGAGACGGTCAGGACGGTGGCCAGCTCGGTCATCGCCTCCACCTTGAAGCTGGTGCCGTTGTAGATGTGCAGCACGACCACGGCGAAGGTGGCCAGGACCCCCGTGAGGACGGTGGCCCGGAGCGTGAACAGCGGGGCCGCGATGAGCGGGGCGGCGGAGAAGAAGGGGGAGCCGGTGAAGCTGGGCGGGGTCAGCACGTCGAAGAGGAAGCCGAGGACGATCAGGGTGCCCGGGAGCATCTTGACGATCCGGCGGACCACGGCGCTGCCGGCGACCGCGCCGAAGACGCGCTCGCCCCTGCCCTGCCGGCCCAGCCCCACCACGCTGCTCTCCTGCCGCCCGGTCCGCCTCGCCCCCCAAGGCTGGGGGCAGGAGGGCCCGTACGGCGACCCGGGCGCGACCGTTCGGGTGAAGCGACGGGCACACGTGGATACGACGAAGGCCCGGCCCCCCAAAGGGGACCGGGCCTTCGTACTGAGTAGCGGGGGCAGGATTTGAACCTACGACCTCTGGGTTATGAGCCCAGCGAGCTACCGAGCTGCTCCACCCCGCGTCGGTAAACACAACTCTACGCCATCCGGGGGGAGGGCCCCGCCAATTAACGTCCGCACCACCCAGGCATGGGGCATCACCGCAGGTCAGAGCCCTAAAACCGGCCGCCCGACGGCGCTCCGCCCCCCTCTCCGGCACCCCTGACCCCACCCCTCGACTAGGCCTCCGCGCCTGCCTGACTCTCCCTCAGGACACAAAAACGCCCCACCCGGCGGACCGGGTGGGGCGCTGTGAGCTGTAGGCCATGTCGGACTCGAACCGACAACCAACGGATTAAAAGTCCGCTGCTCTGCCAATTGAGCTAATGGCCCTCGGCGTGCTCACCCCAGAGCATAGCCGCAGAGCGCCGGACAGCCGATCGTAAATCGGCTGTCCGGCCCGGGGATGTCGGTGCGGGCCCGAGGTCACGGAGCCGGCAGGCCGCCGCCCCCGGTGGAGCCGGTCAGGTTGAGCGGGCCGGAGAGCGCAAGTTCGGCTCCCTGCCCGTCGGCCGGCTTCACCTTGAGCGCCCAGGTATACGCGCCGTCGGGCAGGGCGAACCCGCCGGAGGTCTCCCGGCCGTCCTTCATCGGCTGCAGCAGCCCGCGCACTTCGCCGCCGGTGAGGGTACGGACCACCTTGCCGGTGGCCTTGTTCGTCACGGCCAGCGTCCAGGAAGCAGCCGGCTTCGACAGCCACACCTGCGGCGCCCATCGCTTCGAGGACAGCGCGGACCAGGCGCCGGAGGTCGGGATGCTCCGGTCGATGGCGGTCAGGGCGGAGGCCCTGCCGGTGATGCCGACGATGTGGACGGTCTCGGCCCTGTCCGTGTAGGCGAGTCGGCTGCCGAAGGGGTCGATCGTCCAGCTGCGGCCGAACCCGTCGGGGAAGACCCCTTCGACGTTCCTTTCCCGTACCGGCGCGCCGGAGCGCAGGTTGGTGATCTCCAGCGTGATGCCCTCGTCCTGGACGACGTAGCCGTCACCGAGCTCCACCTTGAAGGGCTCGGGCGTGAAGGGCAGCCGGATCCGCTTCTTGGTGAGGGCGTGGTAGACGGCCGGGCCGTCTCCGTAGGCGGAACAGGTGGAGTAGAACCAGTCGCCGTTGACCTTGAGCTCGAAGGGCTTGCACCCCGAGCGCAGGTCGACCCGCTGTGTGACCTTTCCGCTCCGCAGGTCGGTCCCGGCGACCACGCCCTTGTCTCCCTCGGGTGACCAGAGCGTGGAGCCCCACAACGCGGACTGCGCCACGGCTTTGGCGTCCAGGATCTTTCCGGCCTCGATGTCGGCCACGAGGAACCGCAGGGAGGAATTCTCGGTCGCCCCGAAGAGCACGTACCGGCCAGAGGCCTGCACCACTTGGAGGGGCTGTATCCGCGCCTTGCTCGCCAGACGCACGTGCCGGACGGCACCGCCCGCACGCATGTCCCTGACGTTGGCCACCACCACGCAGCCGTAGCAAGCCGTGCCGTTGTCCTCGGACGACAGCGAGATGAGCCTCCCGTCACCGGTGGCAACCCCGCCGAAGCCGCAGGCCGGCTCGTCCTCGGGCTCGTCGCAGCGCCAAGCGGGGGTCCGGGAGACGGATGCCGGGCTCGACAACGAGACGCTGTGGCCCCGGACACCGCGCTCGGGGTCGGCCTGGCTGATGGCGAGCTGCCCTTGCGCGAAGGCCAGACCCACGCGGTCCGCGGGATTCGGTGTGATGCGCAGGCTCTGCTTCACCACCGGAACCCCGTCGGGACCGGGGGTGACGCTCTGGATGCCCCAGTGGGTGGAATCGCTACCGCCGGCGACGTGAGCCGCACCGTCGGCACCGGGTACCAGCGGGGTGTCCGCAGTCCGGGTCAACAGGGTGCGCTTCGCACCACCGTTGACGGGCAGGGCCACCAGCGCCTCGTCCGGTGTGTTCGAAAACTGGGTGACGAGCCAGTCGCCGACGGGCTGCACGGCCACGGTGTCGAACGACCGGAGGGCGACCGTACGGGTCACACCGAGGTCGGCTCGCGCACGCAGGACCACCGCGCCCATGCGCTCCATGGCGATCCACTTGGAGCCGAGCCCGAAGTTGATGTGGTCCGTACGCGTCTGGCCGGCCGGCAGAGGCATCGGCCGCAGGGTGGCCGTGGCGAAATCGAGCAGGGCGACCCTCTCAGTGGTGTCCGTGGACCAGTAGGAGACCAGTGCTCCCTGGGCGTCCGAGGCTCGTACCTGGAACCGCTGGGACCCGATCTTCTCCGGCGCCGCCACCACGACATCCTTGCGCGGCTCGCTCTCCCGGCCGAGGAGGTGCAGGACGGCCCAACCGTCCTTGTCCGTTTCCTTCGTCAGCACCTGGGTCGGGGAGAAGGTCTGCGTCCAGGCCCGCCCCTGCGGCAGTGTCAGGGTCTCCGTCTTGCCCGTGGCCAGATCGTTGATCGTGAGGGTTCCGCTCGTCCCTGCTCCGCAGCCGACGGAGTCCGCGTGATAGGCGGTCCACCCATCGGAACCGCCGGAGCAGTCCTTCACGGGTGCCACACGGCCGTCCTGACGGCTCTGCCAGAACCTCGCGCCGTCGGCGCCGACTGTCAGCAGGCCCGTACCCGCGGAGAGGAGCGGCCGGCTCGCCGGCTCCTCGTGCGGTGGCGGAGCGATCGTCAGCTCGCCGGGGGCCGCGGGACCCGCCGCGGCCGGTACGACGCCCACCACCCCGAACCCCACCGCCAGAGCGAGCGCAGCGGCGCCCAGCACACGTGAGCGTTTCACAGATCGTCCCCCAGAAAAGAGCGGGGGAGCCCTCCGCGCACCACGTTCGCCGTGCCCCCCACCGCAAAGTCCGCGGAGCCTAGCAACAACGCCACAGGGCCCCGACGACCGGTGTCGTCGGGGCCCTGTGTCAAGCAGTCAGTTCACTGGCTGCGATTAGTCGTTGCGCTTCCAGCGCGGCTTGTCGTCGCGACGGCCGCCGAAGGAGGAGCCGCCGGTCGAGCCGGTGGGGCGGTCGCCGCCGGAGCGGAAGCCGCCGCCGGCCGGACGGTCGCCGCCGGAGCGGAAGCCACCACCGGTGGGACGGTCGTCGCGGCGGAAGCCGCCACGGTCGCCACCGCGGTCGTCACGGTTGAAACCACCCGAGGGGCGGTCGTCACGACGGAAGCCACCACCGGTCGGACGGTCGCCACCGGAGCGGAAGCCACCGCCGGCCGGACGGTCGCCGCCCGAGCGGAAGCCGCCACCGGTGGGACGGTCGCCACCGGAGCGGAAGCCACCGGACGGACGGTCGTCGCGGCGGAAGCCGCCACGGTCGTCACGGTTGAAACCACCCGAGGGGCGGTCGTCACGACGGAAGCCACCACCAGCGGGACGGTCGCCACCGGAGCGGAAGCCACCACCGGTGGGACGGTCGCCACCGGAGCGGAAGCCACCGGACGGACGGTCGTCGCGGCGGAAGCCGCCACGGTCGCCACCACGGTCGTCACGGTTGAAACCACCCGAGGGGCGGTCGTCACGACGGAAGCCACCACCGGTCGGACGGTCGCCACCGGAGCGGAAGCCGCCACGGTCGCCACCGCGGTCGCCGCGGTCGTCACGGCGGAAGCCGCCACGGTCGCCGCCACGGTCGTCGCGACGGTTGTCACGGCGCTCGTAGTTGCCACGGTCGTCACGGCTCTGGAACGCGGGGCGCTCCTCCGCGACCGGCTCGGCCACGGCGGCCGCGACCTCGGCCTCGGCGGCCTCGACCACCTCGGCGACAGCGGCCTCCGGGTCCTCGCCGCGCTCACGCGCGGAGCGGGCGACCAGGCGGTCGGCCTCCTCGCGCAGCTCGACGGCACGGCGCGACAGGCGCTCGAGCTGCTTGGTGAGGTCGGCGACCTCGCGCTCGGCCTGCTTCGCGGCGTTGTTCGCGGAGTCGGCCTGGACCTGGGTCAGCGAACGGGCACCGGTGATCTCGGCGACCTCGGGGTCGAAGGCGCCGACGCCCTGGACGATGTGGCGCGAGGCGTCGACGCCCGCGTCCTCCATCAGGCGGAAGATCTGGCGGCGCTGGTGCGGCAGGGCGAGGGAGACGACCACGCCCGACTTGCCGGCGCGGGCGGTACGGCCCGAGCGGTGCAGGTAGTCCTTGTGGTCGCCGGCCGGGTCCACGTTCAGGACCAGGTCGATGCCGTCGACGTGGATGCCGCGGGCGGCGACGTCGGTGGCGACGAGCGCGTTGACGTAGCCGTCCTTGAAGTCGGCGAGGACGCGGGTACGGGCACCCTGCGTCATGCCGCCGTGCAGCGCGTCGGCCTTCACGCCGGACTCGATGAGCTGCTCGGCGATGCGGTCGGCGCCCAGCTGGGTGCGGACGAAGATGATGGTGCGGCCCTTGCGGGCGGCGATGGCGGCCGTGACCGGCGCCTTGTCCTTCGGCTTCACGACGAGGACGTGGTGCGTCATGGTCGTGACGTTGCCCTGCGCGCTGTCGACCTCGTGCGTGACGGGGTTGGTCAGGTAGCGCTTGACCAGGGTGCCGATCTCGTTCTCCATGGTGGCGGAGAAGAGCATGCGCTGGCCGCCGCCGGGGATCTGGTCGAGCAGCTCGGTGACCTCGGGCAGGAAGCCCAGGTCAGCCATCTGGTCGGCCTCGTCGAGGACCGCGACCTGGACGTTCGCCAGGGAGCAGGCGCCACGGTTGATGATGTCGCGCAGACGGCCCGGGGTGGCGACGAGGACGTCGACACCGCGCTCCAGAGCGAAGATCTGGTTGCTCATGGAGGTACCGCCGCAGACGACCTTCATCTTGAGGCCGAGCACGTCGCCGTAGGGCTGGAGAGCGTCCGCGACCTGCATCGCGAGCTCACGCGTCGGCGTCAGGATGATCGCGCGGGGCTTCTTCTTCTCGGTGTGCCCGCCGGCCAGGGAGGCCAGGGTCGGCAGACCGAAGGAGAGGGTCTTGCCGGAGCCGGTGCGGCCACGGCCGAGGATGTCCTTGCCGGCCAGGGCGTCCGGGATGGTCGCGGCCTGGATCGGGAAGGGCGCGGTGACACCGTTCTGCGCGAGCTTGCGCACGATGCCGTCCGGCAGACCGAGGTCGCCGAAGGTCAGGGTGGGCTCGGCGTCGGCGTCGTCGGCCGCAGCCTCGTCGTCGAACGCGTCGGTGGAGTCCTCGAAGGAGTCGTCGGACTCGTGGTTCGCCACGTCGGCCTCGAGGGCCTCGATGATCTCGTCGGCGACTACGGCCTCGATGGCCTCGGTGACCGCAAGGGTCTCGGCGTCGACGATCTCGTTGGAGTCGTTCTCGGGCATGACGGAACGGTCAGAACTGGAAATGGACATGCGAAATGCGAAACCTTCCGGAGTCTCGGCACGCGCCCAAACTCCGTGAATTCGCAAATCGACCGCCTCAATGCGGTCAGCCACGGCTGGGGAGAGTACGCGCCACGCGGCGCTCTTCGGAGTCGGCGCCGGGCAATGGGATCAAACGATCTATAACCATACGCACCCTCCCCGGGGTCTGGCAAGTCGCTCCCCCAAAGAAGGCTCTGACCTGCGGAAACACCATCCGCCCACCAGCCCCTGGCGGGCGGATCGCACCGCGGCCGAACGGGTATCGGGCCTACGGCTGCCCGCCCGGCTCGCCCGTCGGATCCGGCTTCGGGGGCTCCGGACTCGGTGTGGGTTCCGTCACGGGCGGCGGGGAGACCGGCGGGGCGGGGCTCGGCGGTTCCGGGCTCGGGGAGGCGGGCTGGCCACCCCCGGAGGCGCCGCCTCCGCCGGAGCCCGACCCGGAGCCCGAACCGCCCGTCGGGGGCTGCTGGGGCCCCTGGCCGCCCGCTCCGCCGCCCGGACCGGCCGACGGCGAGGGGGCCCCGGGCGGCCCGGCCGGCGCGCCCGGGCTGGGGGAGGCCCCGGCCGCGCCGGTGGTGGTCCCGGGCCCTCCGGCCTTGCCGTCCTGGTTCCCCGTACCGCCCTTCGAGCCGTGGCCGCCGCCCTGGGTACCGGCGCCCTTCCCGGACGAGGAGCCTCCACCGGACTTGCCGCCCTGGACGCCCGTCGACGCGGAGGGCCCGGGCTTCGCGGCGTCCTCCCCGACACTCATGCATCCCGCCGTCGCCGCCACCGCGAGCGCGGCGACGGCGAGGCGGAGCGATCGGGAGGGGCGGGAGGGGCGGGAGGGTCGGGAAGGTCGAGGGGAACCGAGGGAAGCGGACAACTGGCGCACGGGGCACCTCCGGAACGCTGGCAAGGGTCCGCGATGAGCGGGTCAATGTGCCCAACTCCCTGTGCCCCGTCAGGGACACGCCCCAGCAGGCCCTGAGGGAGCCGGGCCGCGCGCCGTCAGGCGAACAGCTGTCCCGCCACCTGGTGGCCGAGCGTGACCCCGCCCAGCCCGACCAGCACCGAGGCCGTCACGTTCGCCGCCGCCAGGAACTTCCAGCCCCGCTCGGCCAGGCGCAGCGTCTCGTAGGAGAACGTCGAGTAGGTGCTCAGCGCCCCGCACAGCCCGGTGCCGAGCAGCAGGTTCAGCCGCGAGGAGGCGGCCCCGTCCAGCACCGCGCCGGTCAGCGCCCCCAGCACCAGGGAGGCGGCCGCGTTCACCACGAAGGTCCCCCAGGGGAACACCGAGTCGTGCCGCGCCTGCACCGCGCGGTCGGTCAGGTACCGCAGGGGCGCCCCGACGGCCGCGCCCACCATGACGATCAGCCAGTTCACCGGCGCTCCCGCCCGTCGCCGACCGCGCGCCGGGTGACCACGGCCGCCGCCCACACCGCGGCCAGCGCCGCGGCCACCGTGAGCCCGGCGTACGCCAGCGCGGTACCGGCCTCACCGGCGTCGAGGAGCCGCGCGAAGTCCGCGGCGTAGGTGGAGAAGGTGGTGAACCCGCCGAGCACCCCGACCCCGAGGAAGGGCCGTACGAGGGGATGCGCCGACCGGCCGCCCTCGCTGATCAGCACCATGAGGACGCCGATGAGCGCGCAGCCCGCCACGTTGATCCAGAAGGTGCCCCACGGGAAGGCCCCGGGCGCGGCCGGCCACAGCAGCCCGACCCCGTACCGCGCCGCGGCGCCCACGGCACCGCCCGCCGCCACGGCCGCGAGCACCCGGCGCTGCGGTTCGGCGCGCTGCGCCGGCACGTGCAGGTCGACGTCCGGGTCGATGGCCTCGGCCCCTTCCGCCGGCCGGGTCATCCGCACTCCGCTTCACAGGTCGCCACGGGTTCACAGGTCACCACCGGGCCATTCTCGCGCGGCGGGTCCCGGCCCGCCGGAAACGAGCCGCCGCAATCGGAGCGCGGCACGGGAGAATGGCCCCGTGCTGGAGATGACGCGTGACGCGTTCGAAGAGCTGGTGGCCGAAGCGCTGGACTCGATCCCCGAGGAGCTGACCCGGGTCATGGACAACGTGGCCGTCTTCGTGGAGGACGAGCCCGCCTCCGACGACCCGGAACTCCTCGGCCTCTACGAAGGGACCCCGCTCACGGAGCGCGGGGAGTGGTACGCCGGGGTCCTGCCCGACCGGATCTCGATCTACATGGGGCCGACCCTGCGGATGTGCGAGAGCACGGACGAGGTGGTCCACGAGGTCGCCGTGACGGTGGTCCACGAGATCGCCCACCACTTCGGCATCGACGACGAGCGGCTCCACGAACTGGGCTGGGGCTGACCTCCCGGGTCTTCTCCGGGCCACCTCTGGGCCTCCGTCGGCCCGCCTCCGACCCGCCGCTGACCCGCCCACGGAAACCGTTTTGGCGATCGCCGCCGGGATCCCATATGCTTCTCACGTCCCCGACGCGCTGGAAAGTGCCCGGCGGGCCTTTAGCCCTCATCGTCTAGTGGCCCAGGACGCCGCCCTTTCAAGGCGGTAGCACGGGTTCGAATCCCGTTGGGGGTACGCATTACCGTGTGCGAGACTTGTGCTCGCACATTGCAAGGACCTGTGGAGCAGTTGGTTAGCTCGCCACCCTGTCAAGGTGGAGGTCGCGGGTTCAAGTCCCGTCAGGTTCGCTGAAGCCGGAAACGGTTTCGTGGCTGGGTAGCTCAGTTGGTACGAGCGATCGCCTGAAAAGCGATAGGTCGCCGGTTCGACCCCGGCCCCAGCCACCAGAATCAAGAAGGCCCCGTCCATCGGACGGGGCCTTCTTCGTCATTCCCCTTCCACACCCACACCCGCGCTCGCACTCGCGTCCGCCGCCCGGGACCGCCGGCGCCACTGCACCAGGCCCGCGCCCGCCGCCGCCACGGCCACCAGCCCGAGCAGCGCCCAGTCCGGGACCGCGTCCGCGACCGCCTGCACGCGCTGCTCCACCGCGAAGGAATCGTCCACGTCCAGCAGCCCCGGCAGGGCGCTCGCCCCGTCGTAGGCCAGGAACAGCGTCCCGAGCAGGACGAAGAACAGGCCCGAGGCGAGCGAGGTCGTGTGCAGTTCGAAGCGGCCGACCGAGAAGGCGCGGCCGCGCAGCCAGCGCCGGCGGCCCAGGTCGAAGCGCTCCCAGAGCAGGGCCAGCACGAACAGCGGCACGGCCATGCCCAGGGCGTACACCGCCAGCAGCAGGCCTCCGTAGACCGGGCTGCCGCTGACCGCCGCCACCGTGAGGATGCTGCCGAGGATGGGCCCGGCGCAGAAGCCGGCCAGCCCGTAGACGGCGCCGAGCGCGTACACCGACAGGGCGGTGGTCGGCCGGATCTTCCCCGACAGCTCCGAGATCCGCTTCGAGGCGAAGCCCAGGCCCAGGATCTGGGCGAGGCCGAGCCCGATGATCAGCCAGCCGCCGGCCAGCACGAGGGCCTCGCGGTTGCCGTGGAAGAACCGTCCGGCGTACGAACCCGCCGCCCCGAGCGGTACGAGGGTGCTCGCGAGGCCCGCGTAGAAGATCCCGGTGCGCGCCAGCAGCCGGGAGGTGGAGTCGATGGAGTACGCGAAGAAGGCGGGCAGGAGCAGCGCGCTGCACGGGCTGAGCAGCGCGAGGAGGCCGCCGAGCAGGGCGGCCAGGTATCCGGCGTCGGTCACTTCGCGGCCGCCTGCGCCTGCGCCTGTGCCTTGGCCTTCGCGATGGCGGCGTCGAAGGCCGCCGGGGGCTGGGCTCCCGCGATGGGCTGCCCGTTGATCAGGAAGGACGGGGTGGAGGTCACGCCGATGCGGTAGCCCTCCTCCTGATCCTTGGCCAGAGCGGCGGCGGCCTGCTCCCCCGCCCTGTCCTTCTCGAAGCGCTCCAGGTCCGGGACCCCGGCCTCCCGCGCCAGTTCGGTCAGCCGCTCCGCGCCGAAGCCCTTCTCCTTGGCGCCCTCGGCGTACGCGGCCGCGTGGAACTGCGCGAAGCGGTCCTGCTGCCCCGCCGCCCAGGCGGCCTTGGCGGCGGCCTCGGAGTCGGCGCCGAAGATCGGGAAGTTGCGCCACTCGATGCGCAGGGTGCCGTCCTCCACGTACTTCTTCACGAGCTCGGGCTCGGTGTCGCGGGCGAACTTTCCGCAGTAGCCGCACTTGAAGTCGGAGTACTCGATCAGGACGACGGGGGCGTCGGCCCGGCCGGTGGCGAGCTTGTCGCCGGACTCCCGGCGGGCCAGGGCCTTGAGCTGCGCGGCGGGATCCGTGGCGGATCCGGCCTCCGGGGCGGAAGCCGCGGATGACGGGGCGGTGCCGGCAGTGCCGTCGTCGGGTTTGGTGGCCTGCCAGGAGACGAGGCCGAGGGTGACGGCCGCGAGGGCGACCCCGGCGGAGATCAGCAGGGGCTTGCGGGAGGAAGAGGAGGAGGACGGGGAAGGGGAAGCGGGCATGCGGGTGCTCCAGAGCTGTGCGGACGGGAGGGGACGGACCGGGCGGCCGATGCGGCCGGTCCTCCTAGACCCGCATCACGGACAGCTCCAGCAGGGACGGCGCCGACGGGCCGGGCCCGTGTACGAGAACCCGTACGGGTATCACCCGTGCCGGGACCACCACCTCGGCCCCGGGCCCCGCGGGCGGGGCCTGAGCCTGCGCCTGGTCGCGCCCGGCCCGCCCCGGCAGGGCGGGCACGCCGTCCCGGCCGGGGGCCCCCGGGGCACAGGCAGGCCCGGCGGGACCGGCGGAGCCGGGGGCGAAGGCCGCGACGGGAGGGGAGCCCGGCTCCGCGGCGGCCGAGGCCGTCACGGCCTCGGTCCCGGTGGCTGCGGGGTCCCCGGGAACCGGGACGGCCGGGGCAGCAGGGGCCATAGGCGCCGCAGCGGCCACCGAGACGGACGGGGCGGCCGGGACGGACGGGGCCGCCTGGACCGCCGGCGCCGAGGCTGCCGCCTGGAAGGTTCCGGCCATCAAAGCCCAGCCCAGCAGTACCGCGAACACGCACCGGAGGCGGTGGCTGCGGGACATCGTGGGCGGCCTCTCGCTGGGACATCGCTCGGACATCGCAGGGACATGGTGGGGGCGTCGCTGGGGACACGTCGGGGTAACGCTCGGGGGACTCGTCCCGAAATGGTACGGGTCAGCCCCACAAATGCGTTCGCCACCCGGCACCTACGGGTGAGATCCTCGACCAGGTATGTCTACTTCCTTCGCCGCCCTGCAGACGCTTCTCGGTGAGATCTCCCTCCGTGACGCGCACCGCCTCGGCCGCCGCCTCGAAGGCGCCCGCCGTATCCGCAAGCCCGAGGCCAAGCAGGCCGTACTCGACGAGATCCGCGCGGAGGCCGAAAAGGCCGCCGAGCGACTGGCCGGGCGCGCCTCGCGGATGCCCGAGGTCACGTATCCCGAGAACCTGCCCGTCAGCCAGAAGAAGGACGAGATCGCCGAGGCGATACGCGACCACCAGGTCGTGATCGTCGCGGGCGAGACCGGCTCCGGCAAGACCACGCAGATCCCCAAGATCTGCATGGAGCTGGGGCGCGGGGTCCGCGGCATGATCGGGCACACCCAGCCCCGCCGGATCGCGGCACGCACGGTCGCGGAGCGCATCGCGGAGGAGCTGAAGTCCGAGATCGGCCAGACCGTCGGCTGGAAGGTCCGGTTCACCGACCAGGTGGACCAGGACGCGACCTTCGTGAAGCTGATGACGGACGGCATCCTGCTCGCCGAGATCCAGACGGACCGCGAGCTGCGCGCGTACGACACGATCATCATCGACGAGGCCCACGAGCGGTCGCTGAACATCGACTTCCTGCTCGGCTACCTCGCCACGCTGCTGCCCAAGCGCCCCGACCTCAAGGTGATCATCACCTCGGCGACGATCGACCCGCAGCGCTTCTCCCGGCACTTCGGCGACGCCCCGATCGTCGAGGTCAGCGGCCGGACGTACCCGGTGGAGGTGCGCTACCGCCCCCTCCTCGAAGACGATTCCGAAGACAGCGACCGCGACCAGATCACCGCGATCTGCGAGGCCGTCGAGGAGCTCCAGGCCGAGGGGCCGGGCGACGTCCTGGTCTTCCTCTCCGGCGAGCGCGAGATCCGCGACACGGCGGACGCGCTGGAGAAGCGCAAGCTCCGCCTGACCGAGGTCCTCCCCCTCTACGCGCGCCTCTCGCACGCCGAGCAGCACCGGGTCTTCCAACAGCACACCGGCCGCCGGATCGTCCTGGCCACCAACGTCGCCGAGACCTCCCTGACGGTCCCCGGCATCAAGTACGTGATCGACCCGGGCACCGCCCGCATCTCCCGGTACAGCCACCGCACCAAGGTCCAGCGGCTGCCCATCGAGCGGATCTCGCAGGCCAGCGCCAACCAGCGCAAGGGCCGCTGCGGCCGTACCAGCGACGGCATCTGCATCCGCCTCTACTCCGAGGACGACTTCCTCACCCGCCCGGAGTTCACGGACGCCGAGATCCTGCGCACCAACCTCGCCTCCGTCATCCTCCAGATGACCGCGGCCGGCCTCGGCGAGATCGAGAAGTTCCCCTTCATCGACCCGCCGGACCACCGCAACATCCGCGACGGCGTGCAGCTGCTCCAGGAGCTCGGGGCGCTCGATCCGAACGAGAAGGATCACAAGAAGCGGCTCACCCCTATGGGCCGCCAGCTCTCCCAGCTCCCCGTGGACCCGCGCCTCGCCCGCATGGTGGTGGAGGCGGACAAGAACAACTGCGTCCGCGAGGTCATGGTCATCGCGGCGGCCCTGTCCATCCAGGACCCGCGCGAGCGGCCCTCGGACAAGCAGACGCAGGCGGACCAGAACCACGCCCGGTTCAAGGACGAGACGAGCGACTTCCTCTCGTTCCTGAACATGTGGCGCTACATCCGCGAGCAGCAGAAGGAGCGCGGCTCGTCCTCGTTCCGCCGGATGTGCAAGCAGGAGTACCTGAACTTCCTGCGGATCCGCGAATGGCAGGACATCTATTCGCAGCTGCGTACGGTCGCCAAGTCCATGGGCATCCACGTCAACGAGGCCGACGCCCCCGAGACGAGCGTGCACATCTCGCTGCTGGCCGGCCTGCTGTCGCACATCGGGCTGAAGGACACCGACAAGAACGAGTACCTGGGGGCCCGGTCCGCCAAGTTCGCGATCTTCCCGGGTTCCTCGCTGTTCAAGAAGCAGCCCAAGTTCCTGATGTCGGCCGAGCTGGTGGAGACCTCGCGGCTGTGGGCCCGGGTGAACGCCAAGGTCGAGCCGGAGTGGGTGGAGCCGCTCGCCCAGCACCTGATCAAGCGCACGTACAGCGAGCCGCACTGGGAGAAGGACCAGGCGGCCGTCATGGCCTTCGAGAAGGTCACGCTGTACGGCGTGCCGATCGTCGCGCAGCGGAAGATCAACTACGGCCGGATCGACGCCGCGGTCTCGCGCGATCTGTTCATTCGCAACGCCCTGGTCGAGGGCGACTGGCGGACCCACCACAAGTTCTACGCCGACAACCGCAAGCTCCTCACCGAGGTGGAGGAGCTGGAGAACCGGGCCCGGCGCCGCGACATCGTGGTCGACGACGAGACGCTCTTCGACTTCTACGACCAGCGGATCCCCGAACACGTGGTCTCGGGGGCGCACTTCGACTCCTGGTGGAAGCACAAGAAGCGCGACGAGCCCGAGCTGCTCGACTTCGAGCGCGAGATGCTCCTGACGGAGAAGGCGGCCGGGGTCACCAAGGCCGACTATCCGGACTCCTGGATGCAGGGCCGGCTGAAGTTCCGGGTGACCTATCAGTTCGAGCCGGGCGCGGACGCGGACGGCGTGACCGTCCACATCCCGCTCCAGGTGCTGAACCAGGTCACGGACGAGGGCTTCGACTGGCAGATCCCTGGTCTGCGCGAGGAGGTGGTCACGGAGCTGATCCGGTCCCTCCCGAAGCCGATCCGCCGGCACTACGTGCCCGCGCCGAACTACGCGACCCGCTTCCTGGCCACCGCGCACCCGCTGCAGGAGCCCCTGCACGTGACGCTGGCCCGTGAGCTCCAGCGGATGGTCGGGGTGCCGGTCAGCGCCGAGGACTTCGACCTGACCCGGATCCCCGACCACCTGAAGATCACCTTCCGGATCGTCGACGAGCGCCGCAAGAACCTCGCCGAGGCCAAGGACCTGGAGGCCCTGCGGCTCCGGCTCAAGCCCAAGGCCCGCCAGGCGCTCTCGCAGGCCGCCGCGGCCAGCGCCGAGCGGGAGGGCGGGGAGTCGGTGGAGAAGACCGGGCTGACGGACTGGACCATCGGGACGCTGACCAAGGTCTTCGAGACCCGCCGGGCCGGCCAGCCGGTGAAGGCGTACCCGGCGCTCGTGGACGCCGGTACGAGCGTCTCCGTACGCCTCTTCGACACCGAGGCCGAGCAGCAGCAGGCGATGCGGCTCGGCACCCGGCGGCTGATCCTGCTCAACATCACGGTGAACCCGGCGAAGTTCGCCTCGGACCACCTGAGCAACCAGCAGAAGCTGGCGCTGTCGCGCAATCCGCACGGCTCCATCCAGGCGCTGTTCGACGACTGCGCGACCGCGGCGGCCGACCACCTGATCGCCCGGCACGGCGGACCGGCGTGGGACGAGGCGGGCTTCCGCAAGCTCTACGAAGCCGTGCGGACCGACCTGGTGGACACGACCGTACGGACGATCACGCAGGTGCAGCAGGTGCTGGCCGCCTGGCAGGCCTGTGAACGCCGTCTGAAGACCACGGCCAGCCTCGCCCTGGTGGCCAACGTCCAGGACGCCAGGACGCAGCTCGCGGCCCTCATGCCGGCCGGGTTCGTCACGCTGACCGGACTGCGCCGGCTGCCGGACCTGATGCGCTACCTGGTGGCCGTCGACCGGCGGCTCCAGCAGATGCCCACGGGCGTCCAGCGCGACACCACGCGCATGGAGAAGGTCCACGAGATGCGGGACGAGTACCTGTGGCTGCTGGAGCAGTTGCCCAAGGGCCGCCCGGTCCCGGCGGAGGTCACCGAGATCCGCTGGATGATCGAGGAACTGCGGGTCAGCTACTTCGCGCACGCGCTCGGAACGGCCTATCCGATCTCCGACAAGCGCATCGTGAAGGCGGTGGACGCGGCGGCCCCGGGACCTGCTCGGTGATCGGGTTCGACTGCACCCCCTGAGCTGCGGTACAGTCTGATTCGCAGCCGCCCAACGGCCGCAAATCAAGGACCTGTGGAGCAGTTGGTTAGCTCGCCACCCTGTCAAGGTGGAGGTCGCGGGTTCAAGTCCCGTCAGGTTCGCAAGATCGTCAGGGCCCGCATCCTCTGGATGCGGGCCCTGACGCGTTTCCGGGGTACGGCGGCTGCCCAAGGGGCGCAGCGGCCCCCAAAGGGGCACGACGGGACCGAAGTGCGGGGCGACGTACGGCCCGAGGCGGCGGCCGGCGTACCGACCGCCGCGGACCGCCGCACGGGCCCGCTGGGCCGGACGGCCCACCAGACCGCCTCACGGGCCCGATTGGGCCCAGCTGCCCCCAGAACCCCCACCAGGCCCTCCACGGCCCGCTGAGGGCCGCCTGGAGCCCCGTGCGCGGCCGGCAGAGGAACCCGGACCACCCCCGACCGCCCCGCCTCCCCGCCGCCCCCTCATCGCCCCCGCACCGCGCCCGCGAAATCGCCCGTCCGGATGATGCGCTCTGCGCGACACGTCCCTTTACGGGGTGCATTGCCTGATCCACAAGAGTGATCATCTGTGACGGGAGTCACCCCATGTGTTTTTGAGACGCACCCTTTTATGACGCTCATACGCCCGCTCGATTTTATATGTGCAATGGCACCCACCCCGGCCGGCTCCGCACATCTGCTCGATAACGCCCTGACCTGGGCATAAAAAAGATCGCGCTGGACCCGGCGGAGTCCAGCGCGATCGAACGACCGATGAACCTGTTGGGGCAGGTCCGGCCGTTTCAAAGCTCTGTGGGGCTCATCGGATTGGGGGACCCGATAAACGCCCGGCAATAAGTAGTGCTGCGGAACCTCAGGCCTCGCTGCGCTGCTGCGGAATTCCCGCAAGCAGTGCGCGGACCTCAGCCTCGCGGTAGCGGCGGTGTCCACCCAGGGTGCGGATGGACGTGAGCTTGCCAGCCTTGGCCCAACGGGTGACCGTCTTCGGGTCCACGCGGAACATCGTGGCAACCTCAGCCGGGGTCAGCAGCGGCTCGGCATCAGGGGTGCGAGCGGTCATGAGCGGCCTCCTCGGGAGAACCGAACCATCTCGGTTCTTTCCTCTAAATTCTGCACCTTGGCCCACGTTGCCCGAAATGGACATACGCGGGCCGAGTCGGTTATAGGACGAACGGCTTGTCCTCGGCACTACAACTACACCATCCGTCCAGCCTCGACGGCCAAACCGATGGAATTGCCCTCCGAGGTGTTCATCAGCGGCGGAAGCCGATGGACCGTCCCATAACGGACAGTCACCCCACTGTGACGATCAGTCACAGAGCGATCAGGAGTCGTCAGACCCCCCGTAGAGTGCAATACCGAGCATTCCGCCCTTAGTTGGACGGAAGGAACCCTCCCCGGACTCCTTGTCCTATTTTGGCACGAGGGTAGGGGAAGGGCGCAAGGGTGTAGAAAGTGCGGTCCGTCACGCTTGGGCCAATGGCCCGTATCGGGACGAAGGTCCCGGAACAAAGACCCAAAAGAGGGCATCACGGCCTTGAGCTGGCCGTTCTCTTCCGTGCTCGGCCGATCGGCGGATGGACAAGCGGGTCCGGAGTCGCTACCCGGGTCGCACAGGTCACTCGGGCCGAAACCGGAACCGAGCCACTCAATTGGCGAAGAGTCTCTCCCGGACCGCCCGCCACCGCTCCGCCAGGGCCCCGTACGTGCGCGCCGCCCCCTCCCGGTCCCCGGTCCGCAGGGCGGCGAGCCCCGCCGCCAGGTCCGCCGCCGAGTGATCGGCGTCGAGCCGGTCCGCCGGCAGCGCGTGCAGCAGCCCGCCGTAGTCCAGCTCCACCATCGAGCGGGGGTGGAACTCCTCCAGCCAGCTCCCGACCTCCACCAGCCCCTCGGCGAGCATCCCGTACCCCTCGGCCTCCCGCAGGGTCCGCAGCCCGCGCGCGAGCCGGCGCCGGGCCTGCACCATCGGCGTCCGATAGCGCAGCCCCTCGCCCGGCACGTACTCCCGCTCCTCGTCGGCCACCAGCACGAACCAGCGCAGCGGCACCTGCCAGACCCCCGTACGGATCCACGGCCGCGCATCGGGATTGCGCCCGCGCCAGAGCTCGTACTCCTCGGTCGCGCGGCGGCGGGCGGCCGCGGGCAGGGCGGCGTCGAGCACCGGCAGCGGGAACTCGGCCTGCAGTTCCTGGAGCGCGAGCCAGCCCCGCAGCCTCGTCCGCCAGGGGCAGACCAGCAGGACCCCGTCGACCTCGGCGGTGAAGGCGTCCGCGCTCTCGTGCGCCGGGACACCGACCACGGGCACCCGTACCAAGTCCACCAGCGACCGTCGCAGTTCGTCCTGCGCGGTCGGGGTGGCCCCGCGCCGGGCGTAGTCGGCCCAGTGGGTGCGCTCGGGCTCCGGGAAGGCCGTCAGGGGTTCGTAGACGCGCAGGTAGGAGGCGTACGGGACGGTGGGGGCCGAGCGGGCGGACGGCAGCCGGGGATCGGGGGATTCGCTCACGCTCTCGTACTCCCCCGCCCCGCCCGGCGCTACTCCGGCGGACGCTCCCCCGCATCCCCTCTCACCCTTCGGCGTCCCGATCTTCGGACAGGGAGGAGCACGGGGCCCCGGAGGTCTTACGCTGCTCCCAGCACGCCCTCCCCCACCCGCAGGGCGGGCGTCTTACCCGCCGCATCTCTTCCATGGGAGTCACCACCGTGACCGAAATGACCGACGGCGTCCTGCACACCCTGTTCCGCAGCGAACAGGGCGGCCACGAGCAAGTCGTGCTGTGCCAGGACCGAGCCTCCGGCCTGAAGGCCGTCATCGCGATCCACTCCACCGCCCTGGGCCCGGCCCTCGGCGGTACGCGGTTCCACGCGTACGCCTCGGACGAGGAGGCCGTCCTCGACGCGCTGAACCTCTCGCGCGGCATGTCGTACAAGAACGCGCTCGCCGGGCTCGACCTGGGCGGCGGCAAGGCCGTCATCATCGGTGACCCGGACGTCCTGAAGTCCGAGGAACTGCTGCTGGCCTACGGCCGGTTCGTGGAGTCCCTCGGCGGCCGCTACGTGACCGCCTGCGACGTCGGCACCTACGTGGCCGACATGGACGTCGTGGCCCGCGAGACCCGCTGGGCGACCGGCCGCTCCCCCGAGAACGGCGGCGCCGGCGACTCCTCCGTCCTCACCGCCTTCGGCGTCTTCCAGGGCATGCGCGCCAGCGCCCAGCACCTGTGGGGCGACCCGACCCTGCGTGGCCGCAAGGTCGGTATCGCGGGCGTCGGCAAGGTCGGCCACCACCTGGTCGAGCACCTGCTGGAGGACGGCGCCGAGGTCGTCATCACGGACGTCCGCACCGAGTCCGTGCAGCGGATCCTCGACAAGCACCCGGGCAAGGTGACCGCCGTCGCCGACACCGAGGCGCTGATCCGCGTGGAGGGCCTGGACATCTACGCCCCCTGCGCGCTGGGCGGGGCCCTGAACGACGACTCCGTGCCCGCCCTCACCGCCAAGATCGTCTGCGGCGCGGCGAACAACCAGCTCGCCCACCCGGGCATCGAGAAGGACCTCGCGGACCGCGGGATCCTCTACGCCCCGGACTACGTGGTCAACGCGGGCGGGGTCATCCAGGTCGCCGACGAGCTGCGCGGCTTCGACTTCGACCGGTGCAAGGCCAAGGCCGCGAAGATCTTCGACACCACGCTGGAGATCTTCGCACGTGCGAAGGCGGACGGGATTCCGCCGGCCGCGGCCGCCGACCGCATCGCCGAGCAGCGGATGGCTGACGCCCGCAGCGCGGCGCGCACCGTCTGACCCTCACGGGGCCCTTACGGGGCCTCTGGGCGGCCCGCCGGGGCGCAGCGAGACGGAACTCACTGTGCTTCGGCGGGTCGCCCGTCAGGAAACGGCTAAAATCGCAGCTGACCAGCGAGGACGGGGCGCCTTGCTGGTACTGCACCGGGGCGCGTCATGCGGGCGGCGTACCGTATGGCCGCGGAAGCAGGTACCGTTAAACCCCTACGGACGGTCTCTCCACGGAGAGCCCGCTCCGAACCATGAACGCGTGTCAGACTCTGGGGCCGTCGAGCCCCGTCACCGAGGGGGTCGAGCCATGGGGCGCGGCCGGGCAAAGGCCAAGCAGACGAAGGTCGCCCGCCAGCTGAAGTACAGCAGCGGCGGGACTGACTTGTCGCGTCTGGCCAATGAGCTGGGCGCATCGCACACGGAACCGCTGCCTGTCAGCGAGCCGGTCGTCGATGACGAGCTTGATGATGACGAGGACGACCCGTACGCCAAGTACGCGGAGCGCTACAACAGCGATGACGAGGACGAGGACGAAGAGTCCGGTCCGTCCGTCTACCGTCGCGGTGCTTGACGCGCCCATCGGCGTCGAACTCGCGGTGCGCTGATCCTCAGCAGCGGCACACAGCTTCACATGCACGGAAACCCGGTCCAGGGCATCGCCCCGGGCCGGGTTTCCGTGCTGTTCGCATACGTGCTGTTCGCATACGTGCCGTTCGCACACGTGCTGCTCGCGCAGGTGCTGTTCGCGCAGGTGGGAGCCGGTGGTGGCCGGCTCCCCGAACCGGTCAGCTCGCGTAGTCGCCGGTCATCGTCGCGCCCTCGGTGTGGTCGCCGCGGTCCAGGATCTCGCCCGCGACCCAGGCGTCGACGCCCCGGTCGGCCAGGGCGGTCAGGGCCACGTCCACCGACTCCTGCGGGACCACGGCCATCATGCCGACGCCCATGTTCAGGGTCTTCTCCAGCTCCAGGCGCTCCACCTGACCGGCCTTGCCGACCAGGTCGAAGATCGCGCCCGGAGTCCAGGTCGAGCGGTCGACCGTGGCGTGCAGGTGGTCCGGGATCACCCGGGCGAGGTTGGCCGCGAGGCCGCCGCCCGTGATGTGGGAGTAGGCGTGCACGTCGGCCGTCCGGGTGAGGGCCATGCAGTCCAGGGAGTAGATCTTGGTGGGCTCCAGCAGCTCCTCGCCGAGGGTCCGGCCGAGCTCCTCGACGTGGCCCTCGAGGGACATTCCGGCCCGGTCGAAGAGGACGTGGCGGACCAGCGAGTACCCGTTCGAGTGAAGACCGGAGGACGCCATCGCGATGACGGCGTCGCCCGTACGGATGCGGTCCGCGCCCAGCAGGCGGTCGTACTCGACGACGCCGGTGCCGGCGCCCGCCACGTCGAAGTCCTCCGGGCCCAGCAGGCCGGGGTGCTCGGCGGTCTCGCCGCCGACCAGGGCGCAGCCGGCCAGGACGCAGCCCTCGGCGATGCCCTTGACGATGGCCGCGACGCGCTCGGGGTGGACCTTGCCGACGCAGATGTAGTCCGTCATGAAGAGCGGCTCGGCGCCGCACACGACGATGTCGTCCATGACCATCGCGACGAGGTCGTGGCCGATGGTGTCGTACACGCCCATGCGGCGGGCGATGTCCACCTTGGTGCCGACGCCGTCGGTGGCGGAGGCGAGCAGGGGGCGCTCGTAGCGCTTGAGGGCGGAGGCGTCGAAGAGGCCGGCGAAACCGCCGAGGCCGCCGAGGACCTCGGGGCGCTGCGTCTTCTTCACCCACTCCTTCATCAGCTCGACGGCGCGGTCTCCCGCGTCGATGTCCACGCCCGCGGCTGCGTAGCTGGCACCGGTGGTCTTCTCTGTCATGACAGGAGAGAGCTTTCGTGTCGTTGCTGCGTGTGGTGCGAGGCCCTGGAAAAGCCTGAAAGAGAAGGCCCCGCGCAGGTTGAGCAGGATGAGGGGGGAGGGGAGGGGAGGGGCCGCGGTACGCGGGCTCCTGCGAGCCCGCGTACCGCGGCGTTGCCTCGGGCCCTACGGGCGCCGGAGGGCGTCGGCGGCGTCTGTGCCGCCGGCCAGCTCCGATTCCAGGAGCTGCTTGCCCAGGAGCTGCGGGTCGGGCAGTTCCATGGGGTACACGCCGTCGAAGCAGGCACGGCAGAGGTTGGGCTTCTGGATGGTCGTCGCCTCGATCATCGAGTCGAGCGAGATGTACGAGAGCGAGTCCGCGCCCAGCGACGTGGCGATCTCGTCGACCGTCATGCCGTTGGCGATCAGCTCGGCCCGGGTGGCGAAGTCGATGCCGAAGAAGCACGGCCACTTCACCGGCGGCGAGGAGATCCGGATGTGGACCTCCGCCGCGCCGGCCTCGCGGAGCATCTTGACCAGGGCGCGCTGGGTGTTGCCGCGGACGATCGAGTCGTCGACGACCACCAGGCGCTTGCCCCGGATGACTTCCTTGAGGGGGTTGAGCTTGAGGCGGATGCCGAGCTGGCGGATCGTCTGCGAGGGCTGGATGAAGGTCCGGCCCACGTAGGCGTTCTTGACCAGGCCGACGCCGTACGGGATCCCGCTGGCTTCGGCGTATCCGACGGCGGCGGGCGTGCCGGACTCCGGCGTCGATATCACCAGGTCGGCCTCGGCAGGGGCTTCCTTGGCCAGGCGCCGTCCCATCTCGACACGCGAGAGGTAGACGTTCCGGCCGGCGATGTCGGTGTCCGGGCGCGCCAGGTAGACGTACTCGAAGACACACCCCTTGGGCTTTGCTTCCGCGAAGCGAGAGGTCCGGAGACCGTTCTCGTCGATCGCGATCAGCTCGCCCGGCTCGACCTCGCGGACGAAGCTGGCGCCGCAGATGTCCAGGGCGGCGGTCTCGCTCGCCACCACCCAGCCGCGCTCCAGGCGGCCGAGGACCAGCGGGCGGATGCCCTGCGGGTCACGGGCGGTGTAGAGCGTGCCCTCGTCCATGAAGACGAGCGAGAAGGCGCCCTTCACCTTCGGGAGGACCTTGGTGGCCGACTCCTCGATGGTCAGGGGCTTGCCGTCGTCGTCCGTCTGGCCGGCCAGCAGGGCGGTGACCAGGTCGGTGTCGTTGGTGGCCGCCACCTGGGTGGCACGGCCGTCCTGACGGGGGAGGTCGGCGACCATCTCGGCCAACTCGGCGGTGTTCACCAGGTTGCCGTTGTGACCCAGGGCAATGGAGCCGTGGGCGGTCGCGCGGAAGGTCGGTTGAGCGTTCTCCCAGACGGAGGCACCAGTGGTCGAGTAGCGGGCGTGACCGACCGCGATATGACCCTGGAGCGAGCCGAGAGAGGTTTCGTCGAAGACTTGGGAAACGAGGCCCATGTCCTTGAAGACGAGGATCTGGGAACCGTTGCTCACAGCGATACCCGCGGACTCTTGTCCACGGTGCTGCAGTGCATACAGTCCGAAGTAGGTGAGCTTGGCGACCTCTTCACCCGGAGCCCAGACACCGAAGACGCCGCAAGCGTCCTGGGGGCCCTTTTCGCCGGGGAGCAGGTCGTGGTTGAGTCGTCCATCACCACGAGGCACGCCCCCGAGTGTAGGCGAGATCGACCACTGGTCCGAATTGGGGATGCCCGGGAAATGTCACAGCACGCAGGGTGACCAAACCTGTTCGGAAGCCGGTCGTCTCAATATCCGGATTGCCCTGGTTGACAGCCGCCTGTCGTTTCGTACAAGCTCCGGCCCATGCAGCCTCTCGGTGACCGCACCGTCACCCTCGTCGCGCGCCGACACGTGGACCTCGTCCGTGTCGCCAGCGCCATCTGTCGCTGTTCTGCGTAGCTCGCGCCGCTTTTCCTTTTCTTTTTCGCCTTTCCCCGCCGCTTTCCGTCCGCATCCGCTCCGCCGTGCCCTGCGCCGTCCCGCGCCGCCCGGAGCCGGGCCGCGCCGACGGCCGGCGGGCCCTGCTCTGGAGTACCCGTGACCTCGTACGAACCCAACCTGTCCCGGCGCGCCTTCGGCGGCGCGGTCGGCGCGACCGCGGCCGCCGCCGCGGTGGGGCTGGGCGCCGCCGCCCCGGCCCACGCGGCACCCGCCGAAGCGCAGCACGCCGGCTCGCAGGAACGGGAGTTCCGCGCTGACCGGGGACGCCGCTCCCGCCGCCCGAACATCCTGTTCATCCTCGGGGACGACCTCGGCTGGGCCGACCTGTCCTCCTACGGCTCCCCGAACATCAAGACCCCGAACCTGGACCGGCTCGCCCGCCAGGGCGTCCGCTTCACCGACGCCTACTCGGGCTCCGCGACCTGCTCCCCGACCCGCTTCAGCCTGTACACCGGCCGCTACCCGGGCCGCGCCAAGGGCGGGCTCGCCGAACCCATCGCGGACAAGACGGTGGGCCTGGAGCCGACCCACCCGACGCTCGCCTCGCTGCTGCGCGACTCCGGCTACGCGACGGCGCTGATAGGCAAGTGGCACTGCGGCTACCTGCCCGACTACAGCCCGACCAAGTCCGGCTGGGACGAGTTCTTCGGCAACTTCGGCGGAGCCCTGGAGTACTACTCCAAGCTGGGCCTGGGCGGGGAGTACGACCTCTACGAGGGCGACGCCGAGTACAAGGACCTGCGCTACTACACCCGGATCCTGACCGAGCGGGCGAGCGAATACGTCTCCCGCGGCCACGGAGACAAGCCGTGGCTGCTGAACCTCAACTTCACCACCCCGCACTGGCCGTGGATCGCCGACGGGGACACCGAGGCGAGCGCCGAGGTCACGCGCCGGATCAAGGCCGGTGACGGGCGGGCCCTGTGGCACCAGGACGGCGGCTCGATCGAGAAGTACAAGCAGATGGTGGAGGACCTCGACCGCTCGGTCGGCGAGGTGCTGAAGGCGCTCAAGCGCTCCGGCCAGGAGGAGGACACCCTGGTCTTCTTCTCCAGCGACAACGGCGGCGAGCGCTTCTCCCACAACTGGCCGCTCTCGGGCAACAAGGCCTCCCTCCAGGAGGGCGGCATCCGGGTCCCGAACATCGTCCGCTGGCCCGCCCGGCTCGACGGCGGCCAGGTCAGCCACGTGCCGGTCTTCACCCCCGACTGGACGGCCACCCTGCTGGAACTGGCGGGCACCCGCGCGAACCCGGCGTACCCGCTGGACGGGGTCAGCCTGGCCGGGTACCTGCTGCGCGGCGAGAAGGTGGCCGAGCGCAACCTCTTCTGGCGGGTCCGCGGGGAGCGGGCGCTGCGCCGCGGCGACTGGAAGTACTACCGCGGCAAGACGGGCCGCGACCAGCTCTTCAACCTGGCCGGCGACATCCGCGAGCAGGCCGACAAGGCGGCCCTGGAACCGGCCCGCCTGGCCGAACTGCGCGCGGCCTGGGAGAAGACGGACGCGGGCCTGCTGCCGTACCCGGGCTGATCACGGGCCCCCGGCCCGGCAACGTGGTCCACAGCCTGTGGACGGCAGGGGGTCCGGCTCACTCGACGGCCGTGGCCGCCTTCGCGGTGATGGCGGTGCCTGAGGCGGTTGCGGTGAGGGTGAGGGAGTCGCCCTGGATCCTCCAGTCGAGCGGGCCGCTGCCGAAGAGGGCGGTGAGGGTGCGTTCGAGCTCGCCGGGGCCGCCCTCGCAGGCCATCCGGGTGGTGGTGAGGGGGCCGACGGTGAGCCGGTTCCCCTCGACGGCGGCCGACGCGTTGAAGCGGTTGCAGCCGAGGCTGCCGCTCACCGTCCCGTCCGCGGCCAGGGTGAAGCGGGCCCGGCCCTCGGCGTCGGCCGGGACCGAGGAGGCGGTCTCGCCCTTGATCAGGGAATCGACGGTCCACTGCGTGGCGAGGAGCGGGGCGGGGGGCGCCGGGGGCTTCGAGCTCAGGGCGATCACGTTCCCGTCCGGGGCCTTCAACGTGATCTTCTCCGGGCTCCGTTCCACGGTCAGCGGGCCCCGGAACAGCCGGGCGAAGGCCGTCTCGAACGGCAGGTCGGGGCAGGCCATGTCGGTGTGGGCGCCGGGCGAGACGGTCATGGTGGCCGCCGAGTCGAAGACCACCGCTGCGGTGAAGCCGTTGCAGCCGTAGTTGCCGGTGGCCTCGGCCTCGTACCCCTTGCCTGGTTCCATCGACAGCCGGGCTGCGGCCGGGGCCGGCAGCACCTTGCCGTCGACGGTCAGGCTCTCGACCGACCAGGATCCGGAGAACCCGCGGCCGGGATGCGTCCCCGGCGTCCCGCCGCCGTCACCACAGGCGGTGGCGGTGGCGGACAGCGCGAGTACGGCGACCAGGGCGGCGGGAAGGAGCGGCAGCGTACGCATGCCGATGGGACGCGGCCGGCCGCGAACCGGTTCCCGGATCAGCCCATCAGGGGGAGCAGCGCCGAGAGGTCGGCGCGCTCGCCGCTGGCCCGGACCTGGGCCCCGTCCAGCGCCTCGGCCCAGCTCGTACGGCCGGTGGCGAGCCGGATCCAGGTCAGCGGATCGGTCTCCACCACGTTCGGCGGGGTGCCCCGGGTGTGCCGGGGCCCCTCGACGCACTGCACCACCGCGAACGGCGGGACCCGGAACTCCACCGCCCCGCCCGGAGCCTTGAGCGCGAGGGCGTCGGCGAGCAGCCGGGTGCAGGCGGCCAGGGCCTGGCGGTCCACGGGGATGTCCAGTCCGGTGGCGCGGCGCAGGTCGTCGGTGTGGACGACGAGCTCGACGGTGCGGGTGACCAGGAAGTCGGCCAGGGTCATCGCCCCGATCCACAGGTCCAGCACGCGGCTGCCGAGGTTCGCGTCGAGCGCCTCGGCCAGGCGGGCGCCGGCCCGGTCGTAGAGCTCGGCGAGCGGGGCGCCCTCCAGGGTCTCCTTGGCGGCTTCCGCGATCTTCCCGGCGAGCGAGGCCGTCGCGAACGGCCACTCGGCGGCGGACAGTTCGGCGACGGCCGCGGGCGGCCGGGCGAGGCCTCCGGCCAGCGAGTCGGCGATCCACGCGATGTGCGCGGCGAGCTCGGCGACGGACCAGCCCCCGACCCCGCTGGGGCGGGCGAGCTGCTCGGCGTCCAACTCCCGTACGGCGTCCCGTACATGCCCGAACTGCGCGAGGACGGCCGTACGGGTCCTGGCGTGGTCGTAGGTGCGCGGCTTCTTCTTCGCAGGAGGCATGGGCCGACCTTACGCCGCCCTGACCGGCCGGGCGGCGTGCCGTCAGTCCTTCGGAGCCGGGGGCATGGTGGTCTCGCAGCCCGCCTTCGCCGCGGCGCGCAGGACGGCCTCACGGGCCAGCTCCGACAGGAGGCCGCGCCCTCTGCCGCCCCGGCCGTCGCCCTCGCCGGCGGCGGTCGCCCGCAGGACGGTCACTCCACCGGCCCCGGCCGGGTCGGTACACCGCGCGACCGCCGTGACGCTGAAGGCCTCGTGGTCGAAGCGGCTCCCGCCCGGTTCGGCGTCCTTGGAGGCCACCACCGTGACGGAGACCCAGTCATCCATCTGCTCCTGGCCCTCGAACGTTCCCGCACGCCGCAGGATGCACGCGTTCTCAGCCGTGGCGCCCGCCTCTACCCTGGGCATGCCGAACCCCATCACCGCATCCGGGTCGACCAGCCCCTGGCAGTTCTCGATGATCTCCGCCCGGCCCCGTGCGCGGTCCCCCGTGTTGTCGTAGAGGAACCAGCCGCCCACCCCCACGGCGGCCACGATCACCGGTATCCCGGCCCCGAGGAGCCACCGGCTCCAGCTCTGCGCCATCTGCGCCCCGTTCCCCCGCCGGCCCCGCCACCGCCGTCGGCGCGGGCTCCTTGCCGGAACGGACGAGCCCCCGCCCGGAACGGTTCCGGACGGGGGCTCGCGTGGTTCGTGCAGAACGGCGGCTCAGGCGAGCAGTGCCGGGATCGTGCCCTCGTGGGCGGTACGGAGCTCCGCCAGCGGGAGCGTGAACTCGCCCTGGACCTCGATCTCATCGCCGTCGACGACACCGATCCGGGTCGCCGGCAGGCCCCGCGCACCGCACATGTCGGTGAAGCGGAGCTCCTCGCTGCGCGGGACGGCCACGATGGCCCGGCCCGCGGACTCGGAGAACAGGAAGGTGAAGGCGTCCAGCGCCTCGGGCACCACGATCCGCGCACCGTTGCCGCCGCGCAGGCAGGACTCGGTGAGCGCCTGGATCACGCCGCCGTCGGACAGGTCGTGCGCGGCGTCGATCATGCCGTCGCGCGAGGCCGAGATCAGGATCTCCGCGAGGAGCTTCTCGCGGCCCAGGTCCACCTTGGGCGGCATGCCGCCGAGGTGCTGGTGGACCACCTCGGACCAGGCCGAACCGCCGAACTCCTCGGCGGTGTCGCCGAGCAGGTACAGCAGCTGACCGGCCTCCGCGAACGCCATCGGCGTACGGCGGTTGACGTCGTCGATCACACCGAGGACCGCCACGACCGGGGTCGGGTGGATCGCGATGTCGCCCGTCTGGTTGTAGAGGGAGACGTTGCCGCCGGTCACCGGGGTGCCCAGCTCCAGGCAGCCGTCCGCGAGACCGCGGCAGGCCTCGGCGAACTGCCACATGACGTCCGGGTCCTCGGGGGAGCCGAAGTTCAGGCAGTCGGAGATCGCGAGGGGCTTGGCGCCGGTCGCGGCCACGTTGCGGTAGGACTCGGCCAGCGCGAGCTGCGCACCCGTGTAGGGGTCGAGCTTGGCGAACCGGCCGTTGCCGTCCGTGGACATGGCCACGCCGAGGTTGGTCTCCTCGTCGATGCGGACCATGCCGGCGTCCTCGGGCTGCGAGAGCACCGTGTTGCCCTGGACGAAGCGGTCGTACTGGTCGGTGATCCAGGACTTCGAGGCCTGGTTCGGCGACGAGACCAGGGCCAGGACCTGCGCGCGCAGCTCCTCGCCGGTCTGCGGGCGGGGCAGCTTGCCCGCGTCGTCCGCCTGCAGCGCGTCCTGCCAGGAGGGGCGCGCGTACGGGCGGTGGTAGGTCGGGCCCTCGTGGGCGACGGTGCCCGGGGGCACGTCCACGATGAGCTCGCCGTGCCAGAAGATCTCCAGGTGGTCGCCCTCGGTCACCTCACCGATGACGGTGGCGATGACGTCCCACTTCTCGCAGATCTCCATGAAGCGGTCCACGTACTGCGGTTCGACGATCGCGCACATGCGCTCCTGCGACTCGCTCATGAGGATTTCCTCGGGCGAGAGCGTCGCGTCGCGCAGCGGAACGGTGTCGAGGTCGACGCGCATGCCGCCGGTGCCGGCGGAGGCCAGCTCGCTCGTGGCGCAGGAGAGCCCGGCGCCGCCGAGGTCCTGGATGCCCGCGACCAGCTTCTCCTTGAAGATCTCCAGGGTGCACTCGATGAGGAGCTTCTCCTGGAAGGGGTCGCCGACCTGGACCGCCGGACGCTTGGTCGGCTTCGTGTCGTCGAAGGTCTCCGAGGCCAGGACGGACACGCCGCCGATGCCGTCGCCGCCCGTGCGGGCGCCGTAGAGGATGACCTTGTTGCCCGGGCCGGAGGCCTTGGCGAGGTGGATGTCCTCGTGCTTCATGACGCCGATGCAGCCGGCGTTGACGAGGGGGTTGCCCTGGTAGCAGGCGTCGAAGACGACCTCGCCGCCGATGTTCGGCAGGCCGAGGCAGTTGCCGTAGCCGCCGATGCCCGCGACGACGCCCGGCAGGACGCGCTTGGTGTCGGGGTGGTCGGCCGCGCCGAAGCGGAGCGGGTCGACGACCGCGATCGGGCGGGCGCCCATGGCGAGGATGTCGCGGACGATGCCGCCGATGCCGGTGGCCGCGCCCTGGTAGGGCTCGATGTAGCTCGGGTGGTTGTGCGACTCGACCTTGAAGGTGACCGCGTACCCCTGGCCGACGTCGACGACTCCGGCGTTCTCGCCGATGCCGACGAGCATGGCGTCGTTCTGCGGGACCTTCTCGCCGAACTGCTTCAGGTGGACCTTGCTGCTCTTGTACGAGCAGTGCTCGGACCACATGACGGAGTACATGGCGAGCTCGGCGCCGGTGGGACGGCGGTCGAGGATCTCGCGGATCCGGGCGTACTCGTCCTCCTTGAGGCCGAGTTCCTTCCAGGGCTGGGAGGCGTCCGGGGTCTCGGTGGCGTTCTTGACGGTGTCGAGGCTCATGCGCTGACCAGCTTCTTCAGGACCGAGGTGAAGAACGGGAGGCCGTCGGTGCGGCCCGTCCCGATCAGCGGCTCGACCGCGTGCTCGGGGTGCGGCATGAGGCCGACGACGTTGCCCGCGGCGTTGGTGATGCCGGCGATGTCGCGCAGCGACCCGTTCGGGTTGACGTCGACGTAGCGGAAGGCCACTCGGCCTTCGGCCTCCAGTTCGTCCAGCACCCGCTCGTCGGCCACGTAGCGGCCGTCCATGTTCTTGAGCGGTACGGAGATCTCCTCGCCGGCGGTGTAGTCACCGGTCCAGGCGGTCTCCGCGTTCTCCACCCGCAGCTTCTGGTCGCGGCAGATGAAGTGCAGGTGGTTGTTGCGGAGCATCGCCCCCGGCAGCAGGTGGGCCTCGGTGAGGATCTGGAAGCCGTTGCAGATGCCGAGGACGGGCATGCCGCCCTTGGCCTGCTCGATGATGCTCTCCATCACCGGCGAGAAGCGGGAGATGGCTCCGGCGCGCAGGTAGTCCCCGTAGGAGAAGCCGCCCGCGAGGACGACCGCGTCGACCTGGTGGAGGTCCTTGTCGCGGTGCCAGAGCGATACGGGCTCGGCTCCCGCGAGGCGCACGGCGCGCAGCGAGTCACGGTCGTCGAGCGTTCCGGGGAACGTGACGACTCCGATGCGAGTGGTCACCGTCAGGCCTCGACCTTCACGGTGAAGTCTTCGATGACGGTGTTGGCGAGGAAGGTTTCGGCCATCTTGTGGATGCGGTCGAGGGCGGCCTGGTCGACCGGTCCCTCCACCTCCAGTTCGAAGCGCTTCCCCTGGCGGACGTCGGCGATCCCTTCGAAGCCCAGGCGCGGCAGTGCACGCTGCACCGCCTGGCCCTGGGGGTCGAGGATCTCCGGCTTGAGCATGACGTCGACTACGACGCGTGCCACTGGCACTCCCGATGAGGTGGTTGGTGCGAAGGCGGTTCCCTCAGCGTACCTGGAGGAAATTTCTACGCGGGTAGATATCTCTCTTGTACGATCCTCCACGCCGTTTCGGCTTCACCAACGCTTCGCAAAATCCGCCGGAAAACCACGCGCCCGGCATTGCGGCGGGACACGCGGAGATAATTAACTGGGCTTCGCAATGCAATGAGAATCGGGGTACAAAGGATTCCTCCGTTGCGTCGGCATTTTTCGGCGCACGGTGAGGCCAGAAAGATGCATTCCTCCGAAACATCCACACAGGCGACATCACCGCTCCGTCCGCGCACGTCAGCGGGAGCGGCGTCGCGCGAAGGGACCGATATCCGTGGCGCAGCGCGTAGTAGTCACGATCTCCGACGACATCGATGGCGGAGATGCATCGGAAACGGTCGTCTTCGGGCTGGACGGTAAGTCGTACGAGATCGACCTCAATGTGGCCAACGCAAAGAAACTGCGGAAGAGCCTCGCCCCCTTCGTGGCCGCCGGCCGCCGGCAGGCCCGCTCCGGGAAGGCCTTCAAGCACACCGCCGTCGCCCCCGACCCCGCGGTCGTCCGGGCCTGGGCCCGCTCCAACCAGCTCGACGTCCCGCCGCGCGGGCGGATCCCCAAGAAGGTCTACGAGGAGTACAACGCCGCTCACTGAGAGCCGATTTGCCATCCACCCCCACCGGTCCGCTAGTGTGTGGATCACGCCAAGGGGCGCGGCCGCAGGCCGGACCCCGAAGTCGTGCGGGTGTAGTTCAGTAGCAGAACATCCTCCTTCCAGGGGGAAGGCGCAGTGTGCGATCCCTGTCACCCGCTCTGCTCGCTTTACCGACCACGGTTGTGGATCAGGTAGAGTGATGCACGCATCGCACGGCAGTTTGTCGTGAGAAGCATGCGGACGTAGCTCAGTTGGTAGAGCACCACCTTGCCAAGGTGGATGTCGCGCGTTCGAGTCGCGTCGTCCGCTCAGCGTATGAAGGCCCCGGTCATTGACCGGGGCCTTTGTCGTATCTCCGTCCGTTCCGTCCCTCCGTCCCGGGTTATCGGAGATCCATGACAGGTGTCATGGCCTCCCCGGACCGGAGCCCGCGAGACTGGGGCCATGAAACTCAGCGGCTGGTGGAAGAACCGCAGCAGCGCGGGGAAGGTCGAGCTGTACACGCGCTGGTCGTTCCACTTCTTCGTGGCCATCGAGATCTTCTCGATCGGACTGGCCGTGCTGGGCACGGCGCCCAGAGAGGGCCCGGCGATCGTCCCGGTCGCGCTCTTCCTGACGGTGTGCGTGCACTCCCTGCTCGTCGGCTTCCTCTCCTCCCGGTCCCTCGACTGGATCCTGGGCCGCCGCGAGCGCCCGGTGCGGCTCGCGGTCGCCGTCACCGGCCTGACCGCCGCCGCCGTCCTGGGTGTCCTCGGCGTGCACGCGGCCGGGCTCACCAGCGACCCTGCGGTGGCCCCGACCCTCGTCGCCGGCATGACCTGCTTCACCAGCGGCACGCTCGTCCTGTGCCTGCGCAAGGTCCGGCAGATGCGCTACGTGGCTCCGGCCACCGCCGCCTTCGTCGGCCTGGCTTCCCTCGCCTTCGGCATCCCGGCGGGCGAGTCCGCCGGTCTGGCCGTCGGGACGCTGCTGACCAGCGCCTTCCTCTGCTTCGCCTGCGGGTTCTCCGGCTGGCTGCTCGACACCGTGTGCGAGCTGGACCGGGCCCGCGAGGTCCAGGCGCAGCTCGCGGTGGCCGAGGAGCGGCTGCGGTTCGGCCGGGACCTGCACGACGTGATGGGCCGCAACCTGGCGGTGATCGCCCTCAAGAGCGAGTTGGCCGTGCAGCTCGCGCGGCGCGAACGCCCCGAGGCCGTCGACCAGATGGTCGAGGTGCAGCGGATCGCCCGGGAGTCCCAGAAGGAGGTCCGCGACGTGGTCCGGGGCTACCGCGAGGCCAATCTCGCGGTGGAGCTGGAAGGTGCGCGCGGGGTCCTGCACGCGGCAGGGATGGACTGCCTGGTCGAGTACGAACAGGGCCGCGAGCTGCCCGCCGAGGCCCAGTCGGCGCTCGGCTGGGTGGTGCGCGAGGCGACGACGAACGTGCTGCGGCACGGCGACGCCCGCAGCTGCGTGATCCGGCTGACCACCGGCCCCTCGGGCGCGCTCACGCTGGTCGTGGAGAACGACGGGGCCCCCAAGGCCCCGGCCGGGCCGCCGGGCTCGGGGCTCGCGGGCCTGCGCGAACGGCTCGCGGTGCTGGACGGCACGCTGGAGGCCGGTCCGGTGGACGGCGGCCGGTTCCGGCTGCGGGCACAGATACCCGGCCCGGCGGCCGGTCCGACCCGAGAACTGGAGGCGCGGGCATGACCCCCGTACGCGTACTGCTGGCCGACGACGAGCACCTGATCCGGGGCGCGCTCGCGGCGCTGCTGGGACTGGAGGACGATCTGCTGGTCGTCGCCGAGGCCGCCTCGGGGCCGGAGGCCCTCGCGATGGCACGGGCCCACCGGCCCGACGTGGCGGTGCTGGACCTGCAGATGCCGGGGGCCGACGGTGTGAGCGTGGCCACATCCCTGCGGGCCGAACTCCCCGACTGCAAGACCATGATCGTGACCAGTCACGGGCGGCCCGGCCACCTGAAGCGGGCCCTCGCCGCGGGCGTACGGGCCTTCGCGCCGAAGACCGTCTCGGCGCAGCGGCTGGCCGAGCTGATCCGTACCGTGCACGCCGGAGGCCGTTACGTGGACCCGGAGTTGGCGGCCGACGCGATCAGCGCGGGCGACTCCCCGCTGACCGCCCGCGAGGCCGAGGTGCTGGAACTGGCGGGGGACGGGGCGCCGATCGCGGAGATCGCGGAGCGGGCCTCGCTGTCCCCGGGGACGGTACGGAACTACCTGTCCTCGGCGGCCACCAAGCTGGGCGCCGAGAACCGGCACACGGCAGTGCGTCTCGCACGGGCCCGGGGTTGGGTATAGTAGTTCTCGCGCTACGGCGCACCTGCGGACATAGCTCAGTTGGTAGAGCACCACCTTGCCAAGGTGGATGTCGCGCGTTCGAGTCGCGTTGTCCGCTCAGCAGTGAAGAAGCCCCGGTCCTCGGACCGGGGCTTCTTTCGTTTCCGGACCGGGGCGGAACGGCGAAGGGGCCCCGTTTCCGGGGCCCCTTCGCCGTTCCGCCGCAGCCGGTCAGGCCCAGGTCTGGCCGGTGAGGCGCTCGTAGGCCTCGACGTAGCGGGAGCGGGTCTGCTCCACGACCTCCTGCGGGAGGGCGGGCGGCGGGAGTTCGCCCTTGGAGTCCCAGCCCGAGGCCGGGGAGGACAGCCAGTCGCGGACGTACTGCTTGTCGAAGGACGGCTGACTGTGGCCCGGCTCCCACAGGTCGGCCGGCCAGAAGCGCGAGGAGTCCGGGGTCAGCACCTCGTCGGCGGCGACCAGGTTGCCGTCCTTGTCGAAGCCGAACTCGAACTTGGTGTCCGCCAGGATGATCCCGCGGTCGCGGGCGATGTCCCGGGCCCTGCCGTACACGGCGAGGGTGGTCTGGCGCAGCAGGGCGGCCGTCTCGGCGCCCTGGGTGCGCGCGACCTCCTCGTAGGAGACGTTCTCGTCGTGCTCGCCGACCTCGGCCTTGGCGGCCGGGGTGAAGATCGGGGCGGGCAGCTCGGAGCCGTCGACCAGGCCCTCGGGCAGGGCCAGTCCGCAGACCGTACGGGTCTTCACGTACTCGGCGAGGCCCGAGCCGGTCAGGTAGCCGCGGGCCACGCACTCGACGGGGACCATGTCGAGGTTCCGGCAGACCAGGGCGCGGCCGGCCCAGTCGGCGGGGGCGCCGGCGGGCAGCTCGGTGCTGATGACGTGGTTCGGGACGAGGTCCGCGAGCTGGTCGAACCACCACAGGGAGAGCTGGGTCAGGATCCGGCCCTTGTCCGGGATCTCGGTGGGCAGCACCCAGTCGGCGGCGGAGATGCGGTCGCTGGCGACCATGACGAGATGGCCGTCCTCGTCGCGGTAGAGGTCGCGGACCTTGCCGGTGTGGAGGTGGACGAGGCCGGGCACCTGGACCGGCTCGGGCTTTTCGACGAATCCGGGCACGGAGTCTCCCTGTGGTTCTGTACGAGCGCGCGGCCCATTCTCCCGCACCCGGCCACGACCGCGGACAACGGGTCCGCAGGGCCCGCGGTCAGTCCCTCTTGCAGATGCGGTCGAGGAGATTGGCGGTCGCCCGCTGGACCCGCTCGTCCACGTGCCCGGGACGGTCTAGGGCCGGGGACCAGGCGAAGGTGCCGGACGCGAAGACCAGCGCGCCGCTGGGGGCCCGGTACAGGGAGGTCTCCTGGTGGCGGCGGTGGCCGTCGCCGTCCTCGTACGGGGAGTGCGCGAGCAGGATCCGGCTCTGGTGCTCGGGGAGCTGCGTGCGCGGGAAGTACCGGTCGGCCTCGCCCGCGACCAGGCCGGGCAGTTCGTCGTTCTCGGCGGCTCCGGTGGAGTCCCAGAGCCAGTGCGTGGAATTGCGCACGATGAGCGGAGCGGGCTCGGGGACCCGGCCCGCGTACTGGATGCCGAGCAGCTGCTGCTCCGGGCGGTCCACCTCGCGCCAGAGGCTGGGGCGGCCCGGACCGCGGCGTTTTCGGCAGGTGAGGAGCCGGTCCTCGACTCCGGAGGGCGAGGGGGAGAGCTCGACCTGCCAGTACATGGTGTTGGCGGAGAGGAAGACGAGCGAGGTCCCGTGGTCGCGGGCCCGCTCGACCGTGCGGCGCATGGGGCCGGACCAGTACTCGTCGTGGCCGGGGAAGACCAGGCCCCGGTAGCGGGTGGGGTCCACGCGGCCGGCGTGCAGGTCGCGGGCGTCGGCGTAGGCGAGGTCGTAGCCGTAGCGCTCGGCCCAGCGGATGAAGTCGTAGGCGTGGCCCACGTGCAGGGGCAGGCCCGCGCCGGCGTAGGGGCGGTCGAAGGAGACGGTGATGGCGGCGTCGCGCTCGCCGAGCAGCCGGCCCTCCTCGTCCCAGGCGTGGTAGAGGCTCGCGCCCGTTCTGCCGTCCTCCGGGTAGAGGTTGTAGGCCTGCCAGGTGATGTCGGGCAGCAGGAGCAGCAGATCGGCCGGGTGGTCGTCGCGCACCGTGAAGGGGATGTGCGAGCGGTATCCGTCGGCGGTCGTCAGGACCGCCACGTAGGCGCCGACGCTCCAGTACGAGGGGACCTGGAGCCGCCAGGAAAGCCACCAGTGGTGACAGGAGACGGTGCGGTCGGCGGTCAGGGGTGCGGGCTGGACGATGCCGGAGAGCCGGGGACTGGTGGTGATCTTGGAGGCGCCGTCGCCGCCGTAGTGCCCGATGCGGTAGACGTCCACGGAGAACTGCTGGGGCGGGTCCACGGTGATGTGGAAGTCGATGGCCTCACCGGGCGTGACGGCTCCGGTGGAGGCGAACCCCTTGATCTGCCGGTGCACGTCGTCGGCGGTGCGGGGGCCGCCCGCGCCGCGGGCGCGGGGGATCTGCTGCCCAGGACCGGCGGCCACGGCCGGATCCACGTACCAGGGCACGACCTGACCGTTGTCGTCGTAGTAGAGCTCGCTCCCCCGGAACCACGGCAGGGGGCCCTGGCCGAAGGGGTCGGTCACCGCGTGCGCGAGCGCACCCGACTCCCAACGCCTGATCTGCTCCGCACCCATACCGCTGCTCCCCTCCCTCGCTCCCCCGAACGCCGCGACCGGTCCCCAGCACATCACATAACGCACGCAGTCCGTCACCGTTCGTCGCGAAAACTTCAACGGGGAGCCCGGCCCGGGGACCGGAGGGGCCAGGGGGGCCCGGGGGAAAGGGACGGCCTAGACCAGGCGGACCGGCTTCTCCGGACGTACACCGACCTCCGCGAGCCAGTCCCGGAGCGGGCCGGGGTCCCGGTCCTCCACGAGCGACAGCACCGGTCCGGCGAGATCGGCCCGCCGCACCCCGGCCACCAGCAGGACCGGCCCGTCCAGCCAGTCCAGCCCGGGCTCGCCTCCCGCGGAGTCGACCGCGGCGCAGCACACCAGCGCCACGACGTGGTCCGCCAGCAGGTCCCGCCCGCTGCGCGGAGCCTCCAGCGGGAACAGCGGCAGTGCGTCGGCCCCGCGGCCCGCGGCGGCGGCCGCCACGGCGGGGACGGCCTCCCGCGCCAGATCACCGCTCAGCCGGCCCGCCAGGGCGTCGGCGTCGGCGTCGGCGAGGTAGGTCAGCACCCGCTCCACGGTGGAGGCGGCGGGCACCGACGGAGCCGACAGCGCGTCCAGGGCGGCCAGCAGGCGTGCCGCCTCCGTACGCCACTTGCGGTCGACGACCTCCTCCGGATAGGCCGCCCAGTCCACCGGCGACCAGTCCGGACCGGCTTCGGCCGGTCCGCCGTGGAACAGCCGCGCGGCCAGCAGCGAGGCGGCCTCGTCCACCGCACCCGGCTGGTCCAGCAGATCGCACGCCGGGCGCTCGCCCAGGCGTGAGGTGAACCCGTCGGCCAGCCGGTCGCGCCGGGACAGCTCGGTCAGTGCGGAGACCACGCCCGCGTCCAGGTGCGCCGGCCAGCGGCCCATCCGCCAGGCGGGCACGGCGACGCGGGTCAGCAGCCGGTCCCAGCCGGCGTACGCCAGCCCGACCTGCTCCTGGGCGACGATGCGCAGCGCGTAGTCCACACCCTGTGCACGGTCCGACGCGGCGGCGGCGACCCCGCGCTCCATCTCGGCGGCGTCCACCCGGCACAGCCGCAGCAGCAGCCGGGCGGGGGCGGCGATCCAGCCGAGGAAGCGCCGGCCGCCCACGTCCACGGCGGCGTCCAGGCCCCGTACGAATCCACGCGCGTCGGCTATGTCCGGGTGCGCGGAGGGGCCGGTACCGGCGACGACGGGCGCGAGGACGGCCCGGAGCTCGGCGACCCTCATCCACCACAGGAACGGCGAGCCGATCACCAGCACCGGGGCGGCGCCGGGCTCGGACTCCGGACCGCCAGCTCCGGCGGCCCCACCGGATATGGCCGTGCGGCCGCGGGCACGGCGGTGCGCCGCGTGCGTACGGTCCTCCAGCCAGCTGTCGCAGTCGGGGGTCAGGGCTATCGCGGAGGGCGCCGGAACGTCCATCCGGTCCGCCAGGTCCCGCACGAGCCGGTAGAGATCGGGGGCGGCGGACTCCGCCAGCGGCACGGTCGGGGTCATGGCGGGGCTCGCCCGCAGCACGACGGCGGCGAAGATCCCGCCGACGAGCAGGACGAAGGCGGCCACGGCGCACACGGCGAGGGTCACGGCGGGCCAGGGGTCACCGGCGAGCCGGCCCGTCGTACGGGCGCTCACCAGCACCACGGCCACGGCGGCGGGCAGCAGCCCGACGGCCAGTGCCCTGCTGCGCACACGCAGCACGGCCAAGGCACGGGAACGCGCGGACGGCGTACCCACTTCAGCGATCGAACCGGTTCCGGACACGGCCGGACCTCACCCCCTCTGCCATGCGACGGCGTTGCTCACTCCCCCACTGTGACACCAGCCACTGACATCGCAATGCCGGTGGGCCATGTGCCGGAATGAGAGCCGGAATGCTTGCGCCGCACCATAGTTGGGACGCGGGCGGCCGTCAGGCAGACCGGGTGACGATCACCCGATGGAATGGCTTTGGGTAAAGCTGGGTGCGTTCGAACGCGGCTGGATGCACTCGCACGCGAGCATGCACGCGGGCCCGGCCGCACCGAGTGCGCACCGGGCCCGCTTCCGTGAAATCCCGCTGATCAGCGGCCTTCAGCGCTGTTCAGCGCTGTTCTGCGGCCTTCGCCGCGATGTCCGTGCGGTACTGCGAGCCGTCGAGCCCGATCCGCGCGACCGCCTTATACGCCCTGTCCCGGGCCTCCGCCAGATCGGAACCGGTCGCGGTCACCGACAGCACGCGTCCACCCGCGCTGACGACGGCGTCGCCCTCGGTACGGGTCCCTGCGTGCAGGACGTAGGCGTACGGGGCGTCCAGCTCGGCCACCTCGGCCAGGCCCGTGATGGGGTCCCCGGTGCGCGGGGTCTCCGGGTAGTTGTGCGAGGCGATGACCACGGTGACGGCCGCGTCCTCGCGCCAGCTGAGCGGGGGCAGGGTGTCCAGGGTGCCGTTGGCGGAGCCCAGCAGCACGCTCGCGAGCGGGGTGCGCAGCCGGGCCAGGACCACCTGGGTCTCGGGGTCGCCGAAGCGGGCGTTGAACTCGATGACCCGCACGCCGCGCGAGGTGATCGCGAGGCCGGCGTAGAGCAGCCCGGAGAAGGGGGTGCCGCGGTGGCGCAGCTCGTCCACGGTCGGCTGCAGGACGGAGGCCATGACCTCGTCGACGAGCTTCGGGTCGGCCCAGGGGAGGGGCGAGTACGCGCCCATGCCGCCGGTGTTGGGGCCCGCGTCGCCGTCGAGCGCGCGCTTGAAGTCCTGCGCGGGCTGCAGCGGCAGCACGGTGACGCCGTCGGTGATGGCGAAGAGGGAGACCTCGGGACCGTCGAGGAACTCCTCGATGACCACGCGGTCGCAGCGCAGCGCGTGCTCGCGGGCGGCGGCCCGGTCGTCGGTGACCACGACGCCCTTGCCGGCGGCGAGGCCGTCGTCCTTGACCACGTACGGGGCGCCGAAGGCGTCGAGGGCCTCGTCCACCTCTTCGGGGGTGGTGCACACGTAGCTGCGGGCCGTCGGGACTCCCGCGGCGGCCATCACGTCCTTGGCGAAGGCCTTGGAACCCTCCAGCTGCGCGGCTTCGCCGGACGGGCCGAAGACGGGGATGCCCACCGCACGCACGGCGTCGGCGACTCCGGCGACGAGCGGGGCCTCCGGGCCGACGACGACCAGGTCGGCGCGGAGCTCGGTGGCGAGGCGGGCGACGGCTTCGCCGTCGAGCTGGTCGACGGGGCGGAGCTCGGCCACCTCGGCGATGCCGGCGTTGCCGGGAGCGCAGTACAGCGCGTTGACGTCGGAATCGAGGGACAGAGAGCGGCACAGGGCATGTTCGCGGGCGCCGCCGCCGATGACGAGGACCTTCACGCCATGAAGACTAGCCCGCGTTCCCGGGTGCCCTTCGTGCGGGCACCCAAGCCGGACCCCCTATTCGTTCGTATATTCCTCTACAACGGTGGCTCCGAGCTCGCGCACGATCAGGTCGTGGCCGCTCAGTGCGGTGTCGACGAGGTCCGGGTCGTCGGCCTCCGCGACGTCGTCCTCGGGGGCGACCGGCGGGGGCGCCTGGTGGGTCGGCTGGTGCTGCTGGGACTGCTGGGGTTGCTGCTGCTGGTACGACGGCTGCGGCTGCTGGGACTGCTGCGGCTGCTGCTGGTACGCCTGCTGGGGCGGCTGTGCCTGCTGGGGCTGCTGGGGCTGCTGGTACGCCTGCTGGTTCTGCTGCGGCGCCTGCTGGGCCGGCGGCTGGTGGTAGGCGGGCGCGGCCGGAGCGCCGTAGGAGGACCCGGACACGGGGGCCAGGGGCTGGGCTCCCCCGCCGACCACGGCCTCGATCTTCCAGGTGACCTGGAACTGCTCGGCGAGCACCGCCTTGAGCACGTCCTCGCTGCCGCTGCTCGCGAAGTTGTCGCGGGCTCCGGCGTTGGGGAAGCCGAGCTGGAGGGTGGTGCCGTCGAAGCCGGCCACCTGGGCGTTCTGGCTGAGCAGGATCCAGGTGAAGCGACGGCGGTTCTTCACGGCGTCCAGGACGGCCGGCCACATGGCCTGGATCTGCCCGGCGCCGGCGGCCATGCCGGGGGCCATGCCGGGGGCCGGGGCGGCGGGCGCGGCAGCGGGCGCGGCCGCGGGGGCCTGGGCAGCTGCCGCCGGGGCGGCTGCGGGAGCCGCCGGGGCGCCGGGCGTGGCCGCGCCGGGCCAGGCACCGGGAGCGCCGCCGCCGGGCTGCGCGGCACCGGGCCAGGCACCGGCGGCCGGAGCCGGGGCGGGAGCCGGGGCCGCGGGGGCGCCGGGGGTGGCCGCGCCGGGCCAGGCACCGGGCGCGGGGGCTGCGGCCGCAGGAGCGGCGGCCGGAGCCACCGGCTCGGGCGGAGCCACGGGGGCCGGGGCGGGGGCCTGCTGCACGGGGGCCGGGGGCTGGTACGCGGGAGCCTGCTGCACCGGAGCCTGCGGCGCGGGGGTCCGTACCGACGCGGGGGCCATCGCGTGGGCCTCCGGCCCGGGCACGTAGCCCATGGCGGGGGCCGGGGCGAAGGCGGCGGCTGCAGCGGCGGAGGCGGCGCCGCCGCGCTCCAGCCGGTCGAGCCGCGCCTGCACGGAACGCTCGTCGTCGAAGGCGGCGGGCAGCAGCACACGGGCGCAGATCAGCTCCAGCTGCAGCCGGGGCGAGGTGGCCCCGCGCATCTCCGTGAGCCCCGTGTTGACCAGATCGGCGGCCCGGGACAGCTCGGCGGCCCCGAAGACGGAGGCCTGGGCCTGCATCCGCTCGACCACGTCGTTGGGGGCGTCGATGAGCCCCTTCTCCCGGGCGTCGGGCACGGCGGCGAGGATCACCAGGTCGCGCAGCCGCTCCAGCAGGTCGGCGACGAAGCGGCGCGGGTCGTTGCCGCCCTCCACCACCCGGTCCACGATCTCGAAGGCCGCGGCCCCGTCCCCGGCGGCGAACGCGTCCACGACGGCGTCGAGGAGCGTGCCGTCGGTGTACCCGAGGAGCGAGGTGGCCATGGCGTACGTCACACCCTGCTCGGTGGCGCCGGCCAGGAGCTGGTCCATGACGGACATGGAGTCACGGACGGATCCGGCTCCGGCGCGCACGACGAGCGGCAGCACGCCCTCCTCGACGTGGGCGCCCTCGCGGCCGCAGACCTCGCCGAGGTAGTCCCGCAGGGTGCCGGGGGGCACGAGCCGGAAGGGGTAGTGGTGCGTCCGGGACCGGATGGTGCCGATGACCTTCTCGGGCTCGGTCGTGGCGAAGATGAACTTGAGGTGCTCCGGCGGCTCCTCGACCACCTTCAGCAGGGCGTTGAAGCCCGCCGGGGTGACCATGTGCGCCTCGTCGATGATGTAGATCTTGTACCGGCTGGAGGCGGGCCCGAAGAAGGCCTTCTCGCGCAGGTCACGGGCGTCGTCCACACCACCGTGCGAGGCCGCGTCGATCTCGATGACGTCGATGGACCCCGGCCCGTTGCGCGCGAGGTCCTTGCAGGACTGGCACTCCCCGCAGGGGGTGGGCGTGGGGCCTTGCTCACAGTTCAGGCAGCGGGCGAGGATGCGCGCGCTGGTGGTCTTGCCACAGCCTCGCGGCCCGCTGAACAGGTACGCGTGATTGACCCGGTTGTTGCGCAGGGCCTGCATCAGCGGGTCAGTGACATGCTCCTGCCCGATGACCTCGGCGAACGACTCGGGGCGGTAGCGGCGGTACAGCGCAAGGGACGACACGTCTACGAGGTTATCCGGGCCCACCGACAACGGTGGCCCGCAGACCCACCCGGCCTGCCGCGGTCAGCGCGTGGCTCCGCCCGGCGGCCCGGCCGGCCCGACCCGTCCCGGAACGCAAAGCGCCCCCCACGCACCCACCAGAGCCCACTTACCCTTGCTGCCTTCCGGCCCTGGGGGAGTTGGGTGAGATAGCGCCACGTGAGGGGCTGGGCCCCACCCTAGCGGATGGAGGGCCCCGGAATCGACCCGCACCCCGACCCGGACCCCGACCGGGACCCCCGCCCGGACCCGCCCGACGATCACGTTCGCGAGCACCCCTCAACGTCTTGTATTGTTTGCCGCGGAGGATTCGCCTAGTGGCCTAGGGCGCACGCTTGGAAAGCGTGTTGGGGGCAACCCCTCACGAGTTCGAATCTCGTATCCTCCGCCATTGCTCTCACCGGGCAATACGTTGAAGAGCCCCACCGCTTGCGGTGGGGCTCTTTACGTTCCATGGTCTCAGTTCCAGTCTCATTTATTTGCCGCATAACCGGGCGATCCGCCAGATCCCGGCCTCGATGGCCTATCCCTCGTACTCCCATGGGTTCAGCAGGAGTGCGTCTGATCGCGCCAGATGCTTGATGTTCCGGCTCACCAGCGTCCAGCCGTTCGCCAGGGCGGTGGCAGCGATCAGCGCATCGGGGGGATCGATGCTGGTCCCGGCACTCTTGAGCCTCCGGTGAAGAGCGAGGTAGGCGAGTGCCTCCCGCTCTCCAACGGCGGCGATCCCTCGCGGTACTGATCACGGATGTCCATGAGCGCCAGCTCGAAAGCGGTACGCCGCACCGGATCAGGTGTTCCCTCAATGCCCGCTTCGATCTCCGCGACCGTGATGACGCTCAGGTAGAGGGCAGGAGCCGGAACCGACCGGGCCCAGGCGACAACAGCCGGGGCAGGCTTCGGCCGGGTGGTGATCTCTGCGACCACATTGGTGTCGAGTAGATAGATCACCCGCCGTCCGCCTCGTCGTCGTAGGACCGCTGCCCGAACTCCAACCCCTCGAACGGAGCCGCCGTGATCCGATCGAGAAACCCGTCGCTGCCCAGCGTCGCCCAGCGGTGAAGCATGTCGGGCAGAGCATCGATGTCGGTATCGGCGAGCTCGGCATCGAAGTGCCCGAGCTGCCGCTCGGGCAGAGACTCCCGGATCTCCCGGATCGTCCGGAGCGGATGAGGCTCCTCAGGTCTGCGCGGCGGGAGCGGCCGATTCGGGGCAGTGCTCATCATCGGCTCCTCCACGCTGTGGTCCACGGGCCCATGCCTGAAGACCACACTGGGCCGGACAACCCTGGAGAGGGCCGAAAACGACCCGAATCCGAGCTTTGACCGAACGCATCCGCCGGGTCGCCGCCGGCTGTGTCCGGCAGTCGCAGTCCGCGGACCGCGCTCGTTGGAGGACCTGTCACCCTGACGAACCCGCCCGGCGTCAGGGTGGGCAGGACGTCCGCGGCTCGATGTCACCCGTGGGCGGGGATCTTTCACCCCGCGAGACGTCCACACCCACCGGATGGGCCATCCTTGAGCCCGGTGCCGGACTGGCCGAGGTCCGGCCACGGCCCGTTCCTGGCCGGAGGAGAGGTTTCGATGGCGTCCGGATCAACGCTGACAGCCTGGCTGAGCGGTCTCGACGGCCCGCGCCTGGCACGTGTGCTCGCGACACGGAACGACACCGCGTCCCCTCCGGAGCCCCGCTCGGTAGGGGAGCTGGCGGACCGACTTCAGCGGCCGGGGTCGGTGGCACTAGCGCTGCCCCTGCTCACCCTGCCCGACTTGCAGGTGGCCGAGGCCGTGGCGGCGCTCGGGACGACCGCGTCGCGCAAGGCCCTGGCGAAGCTGCTGGGAGCGACGGCAGGCGAGGCCGGTCTCGCACTGGGAGCGGTCCTGGAGACTCTGGCCGAGCACGCGCTGGTTTGGCCGGACCACAACGGAAGGCTCCACACGGCGGCACCGTTGCGGGCGGCATGGGACGCGCCGCTCGGCCTGGACGCACCAATTGCGGAGCTGCTGGCGGACATGACCTCCGACGAGCTGCGCGGCATGTTGGCGGCGCTGGGCATCAAGCCGCCCGGCACCAAGCAGCAGCGTATGGCGGCGCTCGTCGCGCACCACAGCGACCCCGAAGTCATTGCCGAAGTGGTGGCACGAGCGCCCGCGGTCACACAGAAGCTGCTGGCCCACCGGGCAGGGTCTGCACCGAGGCAGCCGCAGGCCATCGTGTTCGGGGCCCCTGGCCCCGTCCTCGAACCGGGGGCGCGGTGGGCACTCGACCGGGGCCTGCTGATCCAGGACCGCCGCCGATACGGTGCCGCGCGTATGCCCGTCGAAGTCGCGCTGGCGTTGCGCGGGCCCACTTGGCGCGCCCCCTTCACCCCGCTTCCACCGTCCCCTCAGCTGGTGTCCATCACCCCCGCCGAGGTAGAGCGGGAGGCCGCAGCCTCGGCTGCGGCGTTGTTGGCCCAGGCCGCCTCGGTCCTCTCGGCCTGTTCCGCGGCTCCGCCCGCCAGACTCAAGTCCGGTGGGATCGGCGCGCGTGAGCTGGCCCGAATCGGCAAGGCCGCCCATGCCGACGATGCCGTGGTCCGCATCACCCTGGAGGTCGCGTACGCGGCCGGGCTGCTGGCCCGGGTCGGCGACCGCGTGGCACCGACCGAGGCCTATGACGTCTGGGCGGAACAGGAGCCCGCGGAGCGGCTTGCCACGCTGCTCCAGGCATGGCGCGAACTGCCGCTCACCCCCACTCGGGCACGCGACGAGGACAACAAGGCGCTACCAGCCCTCGCGGGAGCGCCGCCCTGTAACGGCTGCCGTCAGGCCCGCGACGGGCTGTTTGCCGCAGCGGCACAGCTCCCGGCCGGTCAGGGTATGAAGGACGTTTCCGATCTCGGACCGACGGTGGCCTGGCACCGCCCGCTCGCCGACACCTCGCCTACGGACATCACCCCGTTCGCCACGGTGATCCGCGAGGCCGAAATGTTCGGAGTGATCGCCCGAGGCGCCCTGTCGGCTCTGGGCGTCCATCTGCTCGCCTACGACGCGGAAGGACTGACCGCCACCTGCCGACGACTGCTGCCCCCAGCCGCCGAAACCGCCCGGATCGGCGGCGACCTCACCGCCGTCGTCGCCGGCACACCGGCCGCGCGGGTCGCCGTGGTCCTCGATGCCACCGCTGACCGGGAAACCAGTGGCACGGCCTCGGTGTGGCGGTTCAGCTCCGGCAGCATCCGACGGGCCCTGGACGCCGGCCGCGCCCCGAGGGACATCGCAGCCGATCTGGCCGCCATCGCAGCCGGGCCCCTGCCCCAGCCGCTGTCCTATCTCATCGCCGACACCGCGCGGGGCCACGGACGCGTGCGCATCGCCCCGGCCGCCTGCGTCCTCCACGGCGAGGAGCCGGCGCTCCTGGCCGAACTCGCCTCCCACCGGGGGCTCTCCAAGCTCGGCCTGCGCCAGCTCGCGCCAACTGTTCTGGTCAGTCGTAGCTCGCTCGACGCAACCCTCGCAGCGCTCCGCGCCGAGGGCTACGCCCCCGTCGCCGAAACGGCCGGGGGAACCGTACGCGTCGAGAAGATCCGGCCCCAGCGGGCGGCCGCTCCTGTTCCGGCCCCTCGGCAGACCAACGACAAGCGTGGCACCCGAAGCGCGGCCATTCGTACGTCGAAGGTCCCGGGCGGCGCCGACCTCGATGAGCTAGCTGTCCGGCTGCTGGCCGCACCACCGACCGTGCCGGAACCCGACCCCTTCGGCAGCGGAGTCCCCTTCGGGACGGACACCGAGGAAATCGTCGCCGGATACGCGAAGCACCTTTCGTACAGCGATGTCCGCCAGCTCGCCCGAGCCATCGACGCCGGCACCGCCATCACCGTCGAGTACGTCGCGACCTCGGGCAGTCGCACCGTCCGCACCCTGAGCAGCCTGGAACTCGACCCGCCCTACCTGGAAGCCTGGTGCCACCTGCGCGAAGCCGAACGCGTCTTCACGCTCTCCCGCATCCACGGCGTCATGCCCCAGTAGGCCGGCCAGGAGCCCCAGGTCAGCGCTGCAGCCCGAGAATCAGCCGGACGAAATGCCCCCACACTGTGCACCTCACCCGGAGCCTGCGGCCCGAGCCTTCTCCCACAGCTCAGGGTGGCGAACACCGCACTTGGCGGCATGATCGAGGCCGCCGCGCCGCTGAGGCACGTCGGCTTCTCGGCTGACGTCGTGGTCCGCCACGGCACCAGCCCCTGAGCTGGCCCCGGGCCCGAGACCGGTCTCAGTTCCGGTCTCGTTCGTACCCGTCCAGGGCCATCCGGCGAACCCTCTGGGTCAGGTCCCTGCCCAGGTCAGAACGGATTCGGCCCCCGCCGGACGGGCGTACGAACATTGCTCCTAGGAGCCCCAGCCCGGGGCGCTCTCCCCCGTGACGATCGGTTCCGCCCAGGCCGCAACGGCGAGGACATCCCGCTGCACCATCCGGCCGTCGACCACTTCGTGGAGCAGTCGGCGGACGCGCGGACCGAGACGGATCACGTACCGAAGACCCTCGATGTCGACCGCGCCGCATTCGCCCCGCCTGCCATCAGGAGCAAAGTCTGCGGCTTCCGCCACCTGCCAACCAGCCTTGGCCGCGAGGTGCATCCAGACACCCAGCGCACGCTCATCGTCTGGGTACTGAGCCACCCCGCCTACACGCGCGATGATCTCGTCCGGATCTTTCCGACTGTCCATGGGCAAGCCTCTCCGTAGGGCCACTCCCATACGCCGTCTTGCGCGGAGGATCGAAGACGCCGATGCCGAAGGAGTTGAGCAGCGGATGCTGCTGCAGCACCTCGGCCAAGGTCGGCGGAGTGATCTGGCGGGCGGCCACCAGATACGGTGCTCCGGTGGCGGCCTGGTGGGCGCGAATTTCAGCCTTGCGGCGACGGTCCCTGGTCATCGTGTGCTCCATCACGCGGGACGGCCCACGTCCACCCCGCCGCGTTGGATGACCTGGCGGAAGTGCTGCGCGATTCGGGGAACCTTGTCTTCGCCGCCGCGGTGGACGTGGGCCACCACGACTCGGAGCGGGCAGGCGCGATCTGCCGAGCGCAGCCTATGCCCCGGCCCAGCCGCACGCCGGCGTTCAGGGCCGTCCACACCGGAGGCTTCTCCACGGGCGAGAATCTCGGTGACCGCAGGCGGACGCTCGCGAGCACAGCCGGGCTTCCTCCTCACGCACCATCCGCAGGCGAGGCGCGCATGGTCGTCCACACCCCCGTCCCGCTCGGTGTCGAGGTCGCGAGGGGCGGCGGACGGGTCTGGTACGCCGCGTACGGCTCGAACATGCACGGGGACCGGCTGGGCGCCTACCTCGCCGGCGGGACGCCGCGCGGCGCGACGCGCTCGTATCCCGGCTGCCGGGACCGGCGGGCGCCGGAGCGGTCGATCGCCGTCCGGCTCGACGGATGCCTCTACTTCGCCACCGAGTCCCCGGTGTGGACCGGGGGCAGGGGCTTCTACGATCCTTCGGCGCCCGGCCGCCTGCTGGGGCGCGCCCACCTCGTGACCGTGGGCCAGGTGTCGGACATCGCCGCGCAGGAGATGTACCGGGAACCGGGAAGGGACCTCGACCTCGGCCCGGTGCTGCGCGACGGCCGCGACGCGTCGGGCAGCGGCCGGTACGAGACCTTGATCTGCCCGGGGACGATCGACGGCATCCCCGTGCTCACCTTCACCGCACCGTGGTCCCTCCGGGACGTCGAGCCGCGCATGCCGTCCGCCGCGTACCTGCGGCACCTGGCGGGCGGACTGCTGGAGTCGGGGCCGTGGCGGGAGCAGGAGATCGCCGACTACCTGTCCGGCTGCCCGGGCGCGAGCGGCAACTGGACACCGCGACAGGTGCTCGACCTGCTCGCGGAGCGGAGCGACCGCTGACTTAGCGTGGGGTCATGGACACGGCACAGGAGTTCGAGACCCATCGATCACGGCTGTTCTCACTGGCGTACCGGATGCTCGGCTCGGCGGCCGAGGCCGAGGATGCCGTCCAGGACGCGTACCTGCGCTGGCACGGGGTCGATCCCGGTCAGGTGGTCGCGCCGGGCGCGTGGCTGGCCAAGGTGCTCACCAATCTGTGCCTGAACCGCCTCACCTCCGCCCGGGTGCAGCGCGAGGAGTACTTCGGGCCCTGGATCCCGGAGCCGGTGGGGACCGGCGCCGGGGTGCTGGGACCCATGGAGACGGCCGAGCAGCGGGACTCGGTGTCCTTCGCCGTGCTGACGATGATGGAGCAGCTGTCGCCGCCCGAGCGGGCCGCCGTGGTGCTGCGCGACGCCTTCGACTACAGCCACCGGGACGTCGCGGGCGTCCTGGACTGCTCGGAGGCGAACGCGCGCCAGCTCTACCGCCGGGCCAAGCAGCACCTCGCCGACGGCCGGCCGCGTTTCACCAGCTCGCGGGAGCAGGACGACGAGCTGCTGGCCCGGTTCCTGGCCGCCGCGTCCGAGGGTGCGATGGCCCAGCTGGAACAGCTGCTCGCCGACCAGGTGGTCGTCTGGTCGGACGGCGGCGGCAAGGCGAGTGCGGCGAGCCGGCCGGTGGCCGGGCGGGACAACGCGGCCCGTTTCCTGATCGGCCTGTTCTCCCGGTGGGTCAACGCCGCGCAGATCGGCTTCGCCGAGGTGAACGGCGTTCCGGCCGTGACCGGCTGGGCGGACGGCGAGCTGACCGCGTTCGGTGCGCTGGAGCTCGGCGAGGGCGGGATCACCGGCGTCCGGCTCGTCCTGAACCCGGACAAACTCGCCTTCCTCGCAACTCAGCTCCGAGAGCTGTCACAGAACGGCTGACCCGGCGGTTCTTCATCAGTGACGGCGGCAGCGGCTTCGGAAGGCTGGGACTGATGAAGAACGACACGATCATGGTGACCGGGGCGACGGGCATGCTCGGCCGCGAGGTGCTGGAGCGGGTCCGCCGCACCGGTCACCCGGTCCGCGCGCTCACGCGCCGGACCGCGCTGCCGGACGACGCGGGGGTGGACTGGTGCACCGGCGACCTCACCACCGGCGCCGGGCTCGACGAGGCGCTCGCGGGGGTCGGTACGGTCATCCACTGCGCGAGCGACATCCGGCACTTCAAGAACGACCTCCCGGGCTTGCGCCACCTGCTGGAGGCCGCGGAGCGGGCCGGCGTCGAGCACGTCGTCAACATCTCGATCGTCGGCGTGGACCGGATCCCCTACCCGTACTACAAGGTCAAGCTGGAGGGCGAGCAGCTGCTCGCCGGCTCGGGGATCGGCTGGACCAACCTGCGGGCCACCCAGTTCCCCGGACTGCTCGACCTCGCCTTCGGGGCCCTGTCCAAGCTCCCGGTGGTCCTCGTGCCGTCCGGCACCGACTGCCAGCCGGCCGACGCGGGCGAAGTGGCGGACCGGCTGGTCGAGCTGGCCCTCGGCGCCCCGGCCGGCCGGGTGCCCGACTTCGCCGGCCCGACCGTGTACCCGGCCGCCCGCCTCGCCGAGGACTGGCTGCACGCCGCCGGCAAGCGCCGCACCGTCCTGCCCGTCCGGATCCCCGGCAAGATCGGGGCCGCCTGGCGCGCCGGCCATCTGACCGCCCCCGGCCGGGCGATCGGCCGCCGCACCTGGGAGGAGTACCTCGCGGAGCACGTCGCCCGCTGACCCCGCGCGGTGTGCTGCGGCGCCCTGGACGTGCGGGCGGACATACCCGCACATACCGTTTCCCTAGACGGCCGAGGAGGTGCGGGAGGGGACACGGATGGACTGGCTCCGGGACGAGATCTTCCGGCCCTACCCCGAGCTGCTGATCTTCCTGACCATCGCCGTCGGCTTCCTGCTGGGCCGCCTCCGGTACAAGTCCATCGCCCTCGGCGCCGTCACCGGATGCCTGGTCGCCGGCCTGGTCATCGGCTCCCAGGCCAAGGTCGAGATCGACGGTCCGATCAAGTCCGTCTTCTTCCTCATGTTCCTCTTCGCCCTCGGCTACGACGTCGGCCCGCAGTTCTTCCGCGCCCTGCGCAAGGACGGCCTCCCCCAGGTCGTCCTCGCCCTCGTCGTCTGCGTCACCGGCCTCGCCGCCGCCTGGGCCTGCGCCACCCTCGCCGGGTACGGGCCCGGCCTCTCCGCCGGTCTGCTCGGCGGCGGCCTCACCCAGTCCGCCGTCATCGGCGTCGGCTCCGACGCCATCGCCCACCTGCCCGGCGTCGGCGCGGACGAGGCCCGGGACCAGTCCCATCTGATCGCCGTCGCCTACGCGGTCACGTACCCCCTCGGTACGGTCCTGCCCGCGCTGCTCCTCGCCGGGATCCTGCCCCGCCTGCTGCGCCGGGACCTCGCGGAGGAGAGCGCCGTGCTCGCCGCCGACCTGGAGGCCGCCGAGGACGACCCCGACGCCGGGGAGGGCTACTACAAGCACGTGCTGCGCGCGTACGCCGTCGACGTGGCGGCCTTCGCGGGGCGCACGATCGGGGACTTCGAAGCGGAGCAGAAGGCCGCCGGGCGGCGGCTCTACATCACCCGGCTGCGCCGCGCCGGGGAGATCCTGGAGCACACCCCGGACACCCGGGTCGAGCTCGGGGACGTGCTGGCCGTCAGCGCGGTCCGCGGCGACCTCGTCGCGTACGACGCGCGCACGCACATCGGGATGGAGACGGACGACTTCGAGCTGCTCGCCTACCGCACCGAGTCCCTGCACGTGGTCATCACCGACCGGAACCTCAGCGGCCGCACCATCCGCACCCTGCGCCACGAGGAGTTCATGCCGGGCGTCTTCGTCGACGGGCACTGGCGGGCCGGCGCCGATCTGCGGGTCCGCCTCGACAGCACCGTGGAGCGGGGCGACACCCTGGTCCTCACGGGGCCGCACAGCCGGGTGGAGGCGGCCGCGGCGGAGCTGGGCAAGCCGGTGCCGACCAGCTTCGCGACGGACATGGTGTGGATCGCGCTCGGGCTCTTCCTCGGCGGCTGCCTCGGCATCCCGGCGCTGCACGCGGCGGGTGCTCCGCTGTCGCTGTCCACCTCCACCGGGGCGCTGCTGATGGGGCTGGTCTTCGGCTGGATCCGGAGCAAGTACCCGACGTACGGGAACCTGCCGTCGGCGGCGCAGTGGCTGATGGGAACGCTCGGCCTGTGCGTGTTCGTCACGGTCGTCGGCCTCAACGCCGGCCCGAGCTTCGTCCCGGGCCTGCGCGAAGCCGGCTGGCCGCTGCTGCTCTGGGGGGCGGTGGTGACGACCGTGCCGCTGCTGGCCGGATTCGCCTACGGGCACTTCGTGCAGCGCCTCCCCCTCCCGATCCTGCTCGGCGCCCTGGCCGGAGCCCAGACCACGACGGCCGCGCTGGGCGCCCTGACGGAACGCGCGCGCAGCCAGATCCCGGCCCTGGGGACGACCGTCCCGTACGCCCTGGGCAACGTCCTGCTGACGATGTGGGGGTCGGTGATCGTGCTGCTGCGGCGGTGAGGAGGCTCCCGGCCTTCCTGTTCGCCCGGCCGGCGATCACCATGACCGTATGGACGACACGGTGTTCCTGGTGCCCGGGCAGCGGACCACGACGGCCGGGCTGCTCGGCGAGGTGGCCGCGCGGCGGGGGATGGAGGTGCGGGGGCTCGACGCCGGTGTCGGGGGGCTGGCCGGGCGGGGCGTGTACTGGTGCGGCGGGCCCGCGGCCGGGGCGCGGGTGGCCGGGGCGCTCGGGATCGGGCTGCTGGAGCCGCCGGACGAGTGGCTGGCCGGGCTGCCGGAGTGGGCCACCGGGCGCGGGATCCGGCTGACCAGCCTGGGCGAGGCGCGGGAGGTGCTGCGGGAGCCGGCCTTCGTGAAACCGCCGCGCGAGAAGTCCTTCCCGGCCGCCGTGTACGCGGACGGCGCCGCGCTGCCCGAACTGCCGCCGGACACCCCGGTGCTGGTCTCCGGGGTGGTGGACTTCGCCGCCGAGTACCGGCTGTTCCTGCTGGACGGGGAGATCGCCGCCGGGAGCCGTTACGCCGTCCACGGACGGCTGGACCCCGCCCCGCTGGACGAGGATCCCCGGGCCGCGGAGGTACGCGCCTTTGCGGCCCGGCTGCTCGCGGGGGCCGGGGCGGGCCTGCCGACGGCCGTGACCGTGGACGTCGGCTTCGCGGGCGGCACCGTGGTGGTCGTGGAGGCCAACATGGCGTGGTTCTCGAACTGTTACGCCGCCGATCCGGAGCGGGTCCTCGACGTGGTGCTCCGCTCGGCCGGCCCCCGGGAGCGGGTCCCCGAGGGCGACCTCCGGTTCGTGCGCGGCTGAAGTCCCGGAGACGGGCTAGCCGTGGGGGATCAGGGCCACCGGGCTGTGGGCGTGGTGGGCCACCGCGTGGTCCGTGGGGCCCATGCCGTGCAGGGGGCGGTGGTGGCGGCGGCCCACGACCAGGAGGTCGGCATCGGCGGACTCCTCCAGCAGGAGCTTCGCCGGGTCGCCCGAGCGGGTCACGCACTGCGTAGGCACCGACGGGTGGGCCGCACCGGCCGCGGCCACTGCCGCTTCGAGCGGCTCCGGGGCGGCCGGGCCCGTCTGCACCGCGTGCACCGCGCACAGCGGGAGGGCGTGCCGCGCCGCCCAGGCGTACGCGAAGTCGAGGACCGCGGCGTAGTCGCCCGCCGGGTCCACCCCGACGACGACCCCGCGTCCGTGCGGGGCGCGCTCGGCGGGCTCCCGTACCAGGACGACCGGGACCTCGGCGCGCCCCGCGACGTGCAGCGCGGTGGAGCCGAGCAGTGGCACCACGTGGCGTTCCTCGCCGCTCGCGCCGAGCACGATCAGCCCGGCGTTCGCCCCGGCGGCGGCCCGCGGGATCTCGTTGCCGGGTCCGCCCTCCGCCGTGGTCGCCTCGACGTCCAGGCCCTGGTGGGCGGCGCGGAGTTCCGCGACGACGGAGGACAGTACGGCCCGCGCCGCGGACTCGTTCGCGCCGAGCACGGGCTGGAACTCCGGGGAGATCGGCTGGACGGTCGGCCAGGCCTGGCCGACGTGGAGCAGCCGGAGCGGCGCCCCGGCCGCCAGGGCCTCGCGGGCGGCCCACCGGGCGGCGGCGAGGCTCCGGGGCGACCCGTCGAACCCGACGATGACGGGGAGGGCGGGGAGGACGGGCGAGGTGGGCGGGACGGACGGGACGGACATCGGCGGCACCCTTCGTTTTCCGGTGGCTCCTACGACGCTACGCCCCTTGACCTGTTTGTCCGGTGAGGAACGTTTTGCTCTTGCCCGGACCCGGCCTGCCGGGGCCCGCTGCGCCACTAGGCTGCGGGCGTGCCGTCGTACTCGATAGGGCAGGCTGCCGGTCTGCTGTGCGTGAGCCCCGAAACCGTCCGCCGCTGGGCCGACGGGGGGCGGCTGCCCGCCCGCCGGTCGCCCGAGGGGGTGCGCACCGTCGACGGGGCGGCCCTCGCCGCCTTCGCCAAGGAGCGGGGCGCCGGTCTGCATCCGGTGCCGGAGCCGGCGGCCGCCACCTCCGTGCGCAACTCCTTCGCCGGGATCGTCACCGCCGTCCGGGTCGACGCGGTCGTGGCCCAGGTCGAGATCCAGTCGGGCCGGCACCGCCTGGTCTCCGTGGTGACCCGGGAGTCGGTCGAGGAACTCGGCATCGCGGTCGGGGTCACCGTGACGGCCCGGGTGAAGTCCACGGACGTCCACATCGACCTGGCCTTCTAGCCCCACCGTCGAAGGGCCTGTGCCTAGCAGCGCAGCGCCGCGTACAGGTCCAGCTTGTGGTCGAGGCGCGACAGGTCGCGGCCGGTCAGCGCCTCCACCCGCTCGATCCGGTAGTGGACCGTGTTCACCTACACCCCGCGCACCTCCGGCGGGACCCCCGACAGCAGTTCGGCCAGGGTGTCCAGCTGCTCGACCCCGCGGACCGCGACCGCCTCGTCCGCCGCCGTCAGCGCGAAGCGCGCCTGGCACAGTGACGCGCGTAGCCCCTCGGCCGAAGCCGTCCGCGCGCCCACGCCGAGCCGCAGGTCGGCCCCCGGCTCGGCGCAGGCCTGCAGCAGCGGCCACACGGCGCGCAGCCGGTCGGCGAGATCGGCGGTGGCGGCCTCCCCGGCGGCAGCGGCCCCGTTGGCATCGGGCCCGTCCGGACCCTCGTGGAGCACCGCCCCGCCCGGCCCCGCCGCCCACCGGGCGCCCTCCAGGTGCCCCAGCGCCTCCGCCAGCGCATCCCCGTCGGTCGCCCGAGCAGTTCCACGGAGCCACCACCCGGCACCCCTTCAAGATCACCGTCAAGATCGGGGCCAAGGCCGACGGCACCCTCACCGCGCTGCGCATCCGGGTCGTCTCCAACACCGGCGCCTACGGAAACCACGGCCCGGCCGTCATGTTCCACAGCGTCGGCGAGTCCTTCGCGGTCTACAAGGCCCCGAACAAGCAGGTGGAGGCGTACTCCGTCTAGACCAACACCGTCCCCGCGGGCGCCTTCCGCGGCTACGGCCTGGGCCAGGTCCTCTTCGCCCTCGAATCGGTGATGGACGAGCTCGCCGTCCGACTCGGCATGGACCCGCTCGTCCTGCGCGAGAAGAACGTCATCGGCCCCGGCGACCCCATGGTCACCCCGATCGGCCACGAGGAGGACCTCTTCATCGCCTCGTACGGCATGAAGCAGTGCATGGACGTCGTCCGCACGGCCATCGCCGAGGACCGCAGTCACGAAGACGTTCCCGAGGGCTGGCTGACCGGCACGGGCACGGCGGTCGCGATGATCGCGACCGGCCCCCCGGGCGGGCACTTCGCCGACGCACGCGTCTCGCTCCTTCGCGACGGCACGTACGACATCCCGGTGGGTACGGCCGAGTTCGGCAACGGCACCACCACCGTCCACCGGCAGATCACCGCGGGCGCCCTGAACACCACGGTGGACGGGATCACGGTCCGCCAGTCCGACACGGACGTCGTCCGCCACGACACCGGCGCCTTCGGCTCGGCCGGCACTGTCGTGGCGGGCAAGGCCGTGCTGCTGGCGGCGACCTCCCTCGCGGAACGCCTCCGGACCTTCGCCGCCCGCCACACGGGCGTGGCCCGGCACCTGTGCAAGCCGTCCACGGAGGCCTTCGACGGCGCGGGACGCGCCGTCACGCTCAAGGAGCTGTACGAGGCCGCGTACGACAAGGGCGAGCTGGACGAGATCGCGGCCGACGCGGGCAAGGTCATGAACCCGATGCAGTGCCGCGGCCAGGTCGAGGGCGGCGTGGCCCAGGCCCTGGGCGCCACCCTCTTCGAGACCGTACGGGTGGACGAGCGCGGGGAGGTCACCACGGCCGCCTTCCGCCGCTACCGCCTCCCGCAGTACGCGGACGTCCCGCGCACGGAGGTCCACTTCATGGAGACCTCCGACACCATCGGCCCGCTCGGCGCCAAGTCGATGTCCGAGAGCCCCTTCAACCCGGTGGCCCCCGCCTTCGCCAACGCGCTGCGGGACGCGACGGGCATCCGCTTCACGGAGCTGCCGGTGACCCGGGACGTGGTCTGGCAGAAGATCCACGAGGCGGGCGGCCGGCCCTGAAACGCCGGTGGGGCAGCTCCGGCGGAGCTGCCCCACTGACGTTCGTTGCGTGCCGGGGCTAGCCCTGCGTGAAGTAGCCGAGGAGGTCGGTGATCACGTGGTTGGGGCCGCCGTGGCTGTTGAAGACGTTCACCTTGCCGCCGGGGCCGACCGGGGTGGTGACGTGGTTCGGGACGGTGACACCGGGCAGCGTGTTCAGGCTGCTGGCCCCGGGGAGCTGGCCGCCGAAGGCGTAGGCGGTCAGGAAGCCCGGGCCGGTGGAGTCGGTCGCGGTGACGTTCAGGGCCGCGCCCACGGCGTTGGCCGGGAGGCCGGAGACCGTGGTCGTGGCGCCCGGGGCGACCTTGCCCGTGGTGCGGGTGTCGGCGAGCCGCTTCGGCACGACCGGGGTGAAGAGCGCCTTGCCGTCCTTGCCGTAGTAGCCCACCGCGTCCAGGACCAGGTGCGTCGAACCGGAGTTCGTGAACAGGGTGATCGTGCCGTTCGGGCCGACCGGGACGATCGCCTGGTTCGACTTGTCCTTGCCCGGCTCCACGTTCAGGTTCGAGGTCGCCGGACGCTTCGCCGGATCCGGGTACGCGATCACGTGCGCCGGCTGGGTGGCACCCGTACCGGTCAGGTTCAGGGCGACCGCCTTGGCGTCCGCCGGGATGCCGTTCACGCCGGCCACCTTCACCGTGCGCGTCTTGGCGGCGGACAGTGCGCCACCCGACGTACGGGTGTCCAGGACCCGGGTCGGTGCGAGCGGAGAGAACCTCTCGCCCGTGTTCGGCTGGTATCTGCCGAACAGGTCCACGATCAGGGAGGCCTTGCCGGAGTTGAGCTGCGCCTGGATCTTGCCGTCGGCACCCATCGGGACGGTGACCGTGTTGGACGAGGTGCCGCCCCGCGCGACGTTCACGTTCGACGTCGCCGGACGCGGCTGACCGGACGGCCAGACGGTGAGGTGGGTGTCCTCGGTGGCATCCGTGACGGTCACGTTGACGACGACTGCGGTCTCGCCTCCACCGATGGAAACGTCCCGCCCTTTGAAGGCGATGGGACGGGGGGCACCCCCCTGGAGCGGTGCACCCGTCGTCCGGGTGTCCACCACACGGACCGGCAGGAGCGCCTTGTAACCCGATGCGGCGTAGTCGGCCCGCACCGTTTTGACGGCCTTGGACTGCGCACCCTTGGAGTCGTGGACGGTGAGCGTCACCTTGTACGCACCCGGCCGGCGGTACGTGTGCCGTTCGGCCCACAGGCGATCGCGGTGTACGCGGGTACCGTCGCCGAAGTCGATGTCCACGCCCGTCACCGGCCACGGCGTCGTACTGCCGACACTGCCGTCGACGAAGACCGTCAGCGGGGGGACCTCGTCGGTCACGGTCGGCAGGACCGGCCCGGCGATGAAGTCGGCGGTCAGCGGGCCGGCCGGGTCCACATCGATCCATTCCGATGTGGACGACGTGAGTCCGGTGTCGGAGACCGCCGTCAGCTTCACCTCGCAGAAGCACGGCGAGGTGAAGACGTGGGCTGCCGTGGGCTTGGTGGTGTCGACCGGGCCCGTCCCGTCGCCGAAGTCGAAGCGGTACGTCAGCGGAGTCTTCCAGGAGGATTCTCCGACCGCGGTGGCGGTCACCTTGGCTCCGACGGGGGCGGCCCATGTGTCGAACTGCAGCCGGACGCGTGGCATCTCGTCCTGGGTCTCGACGGCGCCGCGGTCGATGTACCCGCCGCCCCTGCCCGTGTTGGCAACCCTGGGGTCGTCCGTGACCGGCTTCCCGTAGTAGTCGTACGGCAGCACGCCGGGCGCCGTCGGATCACCGGAGTCGACTCCGAAGAGACCGTCCCCCGCAACGTTCTCCCAGGGAACGGTGACCCTGAGATCGCGCCCGCCCTGACCGGTCGCTGCCTGGAAGGCCTTGGCCGTGGCGTAGGCGGTACCGGCCCAGTTGTAGGGGGCCAGGTCCCGACCGTTCCCCCTGTTGAGCAGCAGGTTGTAGTCGGCACGGGTGCCAGATGTCGCGCTGCGATCAACCAGCAGGCCGATGGGCACTTCGGTCGACTCGCACAGGGGCTCGGAAGACAGGAAGATCCTGTTGTTGAACACTTGCGAACCGGTGGAAGTGCCGCTGAGCGAGACACCGGCTTCGCAAGTGAACGTAAGCGTGTTGTTGGTGACGATGGTGCCGGGCGCGTCGGTGGTCCTGATCGGACGTCCCCACGAGGCGGAGATCCGGTTGCGGGCGAGCACCGTGTCCCGGGAGCCACCCTCGACCTTGACGTTGTCGAGATCGCTACGAGTGAGACGCACACCTGCACTTGCCTCGCCCACTGTGAGGCGGTGCGCTTCAATCCGGTCGAACTCGACTTCGGTGGCACGGTTGGCCCACATGAAGCTGGTGCTCAGCCCACGCATCACGACGTGGGAGGCACCCTCCACCTTCAGGTCCTTGGCCAGCCTGGCCTTTTGCTCACCGCCCGCGACCTCGACGACGAAGGCGATCGGCTTGCCCGGCTCGCCGGAGCGGTCGATGGTGACGGCCTCGTCGTACGTGCCCGACGTGATCCGCACGGTCTGGCCCGGCTTCACGACCTTTTCGGATGCCGAGATCGTGCAGAACGGGACGGCCCGCGAACCGGGCCCGCCGTCCGAGCAATGGGCGTCGGCCGCGTTGTTCACGTAGAGGTCGGCCGGAGCCCCGGCTGCCGTGGCGGCCGGAACACCGAGAAAGGCGAGGACGCCTGCGGTCAGCAGGGCCGTCGCACGGGAGGGACGCACCAGGAGGGTTCCTTACAAGGAGACATAAGGTGATTCGGACGGGTGCGGCATTGCGCGAACGGAATCGTCCCGTTTCCCCGAAAAATCGTCTTCACCTGCACGCCATCAGGCGCGTCCGATCATCATCCATGGCGCCAAACGCCTGGTCAACGGCCTGCGCACCGAGAATTCTCCCGCGCAAATGTCGAATTGCGACGTCTGCGCAAAAAGACTGTGGGCCGGAACCCGGTCAGGGTTCCGGCCCACACGATGCCTGACGTGATCGGCTACTTCGCCGTGAAATAGCCGAGGAGGTCGGTGATCACGTGGTTGGGGCCGCCGTGGCTGTTGAAGATGCTCACCTTGCCGCCGGCGCCGACCGGGGTGGTGACGTGGTTCGGGACCGTGGTGCCGGGCAGGGTGTTGAGGCTGCTGGCTCCGGGCAGCGTGGCGCCGGAGGCGTACGCCGTGAGGAAGCCCGGGGCGGTGGTGTCGGTCGCGGTGACGTTCAGGACCGCGCCGAGGGCGTCGGCCGGGAGGCCGGAGACCGTGGTGGTGGCACCGGGGGCGACCTTGCCGGTGGTGCGGGTGTCCGCGAGGCGCTTCGGCACGACCGGCGTGAAGAGCGCCTTGCCGTCCTTGCCGTAGTAGCCCACCGCGTCCAGGACCAGGTGCGTCGAGCCGGAGTTCGTGAACAGCGTGATCGTGCCGTTCGGGCCGACCGGGACGATGGCCTGGTTGGACTTGTCCTTGCCCGGCTCCACGTTCAGGTTCGACGTCGCCGGACGCTTCGCCGGATCCGGGTACGCGATCACGTGCGCCGGCTGGGTGGCACCCGTACCGGTCAGGTTCAGGGCGACCGCCTTGGCGTCCGCCGGGATGCCGTTCACGCCGGCCACCTTCACCGTGCGCGTCTTGGCGGCGGACAGCGCGCCACCCGACGTACGGGTGTCCAGGACCCGGGTCGGTGCGAGCGGAGAGAACCTCTCGCCGACGTTGGGCTGGTAGTACCCGACGACGTCGACGATCAGTGCGGCCTTGCCCGCGTTCAGCTGGGCCTGGATCTTGCCGTCAGCACCCACGGGCACGGTCACCGTGTTGGACGAGGTGCCGCCCCGGGCGATGTTCACGTTCGAGGTGGCGGGGCGCGACTGACCCGACGGCCACACCGTGAGGTGGGTGTCCTCCGTGGCATCGGTGACCGTCACGTTCAGGACCACCGCGCTCACGCTCCGGCTGAGCCCGTAGTCCGGAACTCCCCAGCCGACCACGGCCACCGGATGGGCGGAGCCGCCCTTGATGGGGGTGTTCGTGGTACGGGTGTCCAGGACTCGGAGCGGCTCCGTGGCCACGTACCCGGAGGGCGCGTAGTCGACCTGCACGGTCTTGGTGGCCGTCGACGTCGCTCCCTGGACGTCCGTGAGGCTGACCGTCACCTTGTACGTGCCGGGCGTCTTGTAGGCGTGATCCACCTTCTCCAGACCCTTGCGGCTCGAGGTGGTGCCGTCGCCGAAGTCCACCTTCTGCGAACCCACCCGCCACGGCGCCACCGTGGCACCGGGGGTGTCGATGCGGACGGTCATCGGAGCGAGCCGGTTTCCCGTGTCGATGGTGGTCGGCAGGACCGGTGTGGCGGTGAAGTCCGCGGTCAGTACACCGGGTGCGGTCACCTTCGTCGTCCGCGTGGACCCCGCCACCTCCCGCCCCACTGCCGTGACCACCTTCGTCTTGACGTTGTACACGCCCGGCGAGCTGTAGACGTGCTCGACGAAGTTCTTCTTGCTGACGACCGGGGCCGTCCCGTCACCGAAGTCGACGTGGTACGTGAGCGTGGACTGCCAGTTGCTGTCCGTGGAGATGTTCACCCCGACCGCGGTGCCGACCGGAGCCCAGTTGTTCTGCGAGACGTACGACCAGACCATGCTCAGACGGTCCTGCGTCTCCTCCGCGCCACGGTCGATCCACCCGCCGTCCCTGCCCGTGTTGGGGACCCGCGGGTCGTCCGCGGTCGGTCCCCCGTGGATGTCGGTCGGCAGCACGCCCGGCGCCGTCGGATCGCCGGAGTCGACGGTGGGGGACCCGGTCTCGTGCGCACCGACTCCGTCGCGCGAGGCCACGACGATGTCGTGCGCGCCCTGGCCGGTGGCGGCCGTGAACTCCGCCGGGGTCCTGTACCCGGTACCGGCCCACTGATACGGCGTACGCACGGGGCTGTTCTGTCCGAGGCCGCCGGTGATCAGGTTGTAGTCGGCGGCGGTTCCGGCCGCCGCGCTCTCCGACACGCCGATGCTCCGGAAGGGTTCGAAGTTCGAGCAATAATCGGCGGGGTAGATCAGGTTGTTGAACACCTTGGATCCGGTCGAGCCGCCACTGACCCCGATGCCCTCCTTGCAGCCGCTGTAGACCGTGTTGTTGGTCAGGACGGTGCCGGGCGCGTCCACGACTTCGGCCGCCTCCAGACGATTCTGCGCAAAGAAGGTGTTACGGCCGAACAGCGTGTTCCGGGAGCCGCCCTCGACCCGGGCGCTGTGCAGCCGGCTCCGCGTGACGCGCACGTCCTCGCTCCCGCCGCCGACCACCAGGCCGTGGATCTGGCCCCACCCGTTCCCGATCCCGTCCAGCGCGACATCGGTGGAACCGTGGACCCGGATGCCGTCGTCGGTGGTCAGCCCGCGGACCACTACGTGGGAGGCGCCGCTGATGGTCAGGCCGTCCGTCGCGTACGTGTCCGACACCTCCCCCGTATCCGGGTCGGGCTCGCCGGGGATGATGTCGAAGGTGATGGGCTTGCCCGGCTCACCGGAACGGTCGATGGTGACGGACTCCTTGTAGTGCCAGACGGCCGCGTCGACCCACACGGTCTGGCCCGGCTCGACGACCTTGGCCGCCTTCGAGATCGAGCAGAAGGGCACCGCCTGCGAACCCGGTCCGCCGTCGGTGCAGTTCGCGGCGGCACGGTTCACGTAGAGGGCGGACGGGGCCGGCTCGGCGGCCGCGGCGCCCGGGACACCGAGAAGGGTGACGAGGCCTGCGGCGAGCAGGACCGTCGTCGTACGAGTGGGAGGCAACAGGAGGACTTCCTTCGGGAGTTGGGGCTGCCACTGGCCGATGTCTGGAAGACAGCTCACCCCCTCGCATGGTTGTACGAGGGGGTGAGAAAGATCGGTCGGCCGGTCTCAGTTCGCGGTGAAGTAGCCGAGGAGGTCGGTGATCACGTGGTTGGGGCCGCCGTAGCTGTTGAAGATGCTGACCTTGCCGTTCGCGACGGGGGTCGTCACGTGGTTCGGGACCGTGCGGCCGGGCAGCGTGTTCAGGCTGCTGGCGCCCGGGAGCGTGCCGCCGAAGGCGTACGCCGTCAGGAAGCCCGGGGCGGTGGTGTCGGTGGCGGTGATGTTGAGGACCGCGCCGAGGGCGTTGGCCGGGAGGCCCGAGACCGTGGTCGTGGCGCCCGGGGCGACCTTGCCCGTGGTGCGGGTGTCAGCGAGGCGCTTGGGGACGACGGGAGTGAAGAGGGCCTTGCCGTCCTTGCCGTAGTAGCCCACCGCGTCCAGGATCACGTGCGTCGAGCCGGTGTTCGTGAAGAGCGTGATCGTGCCGTTCGGGCCGACCGGGACGATCACCTGGTTGGACTTGTCCTTGCCCGGCTCCACGTTCAGGTTCGACGTCGCCGGACGCTTCGCCGGATCCGGGTACGCGATCACGTGCGCCTGCTCCTTGGCACCCGTACCGGTCAGGTTCAGCGCGACGGCGGTGACGTCCGCCGGGATGCCGTTCACGCCCGCGACCTTCACCGTGCGGGTCTTGGCGCCGGACAGGGGGACACCCATCGTGCGGGTGTCCAGGACGCGGGTCGGAGCCAGCGGGCTGAAGCGCTGCCCCGTCTCCGGCTGGTAGTAGCCGACGAAGTCCACGATCAGTGAGGCCCGGCCCGAGTTGAGCTGGGCGTAGAGCTTGCCGTTGGAGCCGACCGGGACGGTGACCGTGTTGGAGGAGGTGCCGCCGGCGAGGACGTTGACGTTCGAGGTCGCCGGACGGGGCTGGCCCTGGGGCCACACGGTCAGGTGGGTGTCCTCCGTGGCTCCGGTCACCGTCACGTTGACGACCGCCGCGGCCATGCTGCTCGAGAGGGGGTGGCCCGGCACGGCCCGGCCGACGGGCAGGGTCACGGTCACCGGACCCGAGACGGCGCTGCTCGTGGTGCGGGTGTCCATGAGGCGGAACGGCTCGGTGGCCACGTAGCCGGACGGCGCGTAGGCGGCCTTCACGGTGCGGGTGGACGTGGACGTTCCGCCCTTGATGTCGAGGATGGTGACGGTCACCTTGTAGTCGCCGGGCGTCTTGTAGGTGTGCCTGAACGCATCCAGCGCATGGAAGGAGTCGGAGGTGTTGTCGCCGTAGTCGACGTCGACGTTCTGGATCGGCCACGGCGCCGCGGTGGCCTTCGTGTCGAGCTCGAAGGTCAGCGGGGCGACGGGCCACATCTCGTCGTCGGGAACCGGCACGACGGGCTTCGCGGTGAAGACGGTGTTCAGCGGACCGGCCGGAGTCACCTTGACCGGCCACGACGCGGAGAGCTTCGTCCCCAGGGCATTGGCCACGATCACGGTGACGGCGCACGAACAGGGCGAGGTGTAGACGTGCGTCGCCGCTCCGTCGGTGGCGTCTCCCGGGCGGGTGACGATCGGGGGCGTCCCGTCGCCGAAGTCCGTGGTGTACGTCAGCCCGCTGGGCCAGCGGCTGTCCGAGCCGGGGTACGCCGTCACCTTCGTACCGATCGGCGCCCATGCCTGGTCGATCGACAGGAAGGCGTCGGTCAGGTGCTCGGCGGTCTCGTAGGCGCCGCGGTCGACGTACCCGCCGTTCTTGCCGGTGTTGGGGACGCGCGGATCGTCCGCGACCGGGTTCCCGTCCATGTCCCCGGTCAGGAGGGCGCCCGGCGCCGTCGGGTCGCCGGAGTCGATGGTGAGGGAGCCGTCCATCACGCCGACGCGGTCGCGGTTGGGGGTGATGATGTCGTGGCCGCCCTGGCCCGTGGCGGCCGCGAACGCCGCCGCGTCCTTGTAGGCCGTACCGGCCCAGGTGTACGGGACCGTCGCGATCTTGGGGCTGCCCGCGAGCAGGTTGTAGTCGGCCCGGGTGCCGGACGTCGCGCTCTGCGCCACCACGAGGGGGGTGCGGGTCTTGTCCGCCGCGCACGCGGAGGAGTCGGACTCCGCGGTGAGGAACACGTTGTTGAACACGGACGAGCCGGTCGAGCTGCCGCTGACCGAGAGGCTCGTTCCGCAACCGCCGGCGAAGTGGTTGTTGGTGAACGCCGTACCGGGTGCGTCCGCGACGACGGCCGGCTTGTCCGTTCCGCCGACGATCAGGTTCCGGCTGAGGACGGTGCCCCGGCTGCCGCCTTCGATCCGCGGGCTGGTGACGCGGCTCCGGCTGATGCGCACGTCCGTGCTGCCGTCTCCCACCCTCAAGCCCTTGGTGGAACCGTGGATCTCCGACTGTTCCACCACCACGTCGCTGGAACGGTTGATCTTCGCGCCGCCGAAGAGGGTCAGCCCCCGGAGCACCACGTGGGAGGCGCCGGTGATGGTCAGGCCCTCGTCGGAGCGCAGGAGCGCCCGGGAGTCGCCCCTCGCGTCCACGGCGAAGGTGATCGGCTTGCCCGGCTCGCCGGAGCGGTCGATGGTGACGGGCTCGTCGTAGTTCGTCTCCGGGTTGATCCGTACGGTCTGCCCCGGTGCGACGGCCTTCACCGCCGCCTGGATCGTGCAGAACGGGGCGGCCGGCGAACCGGCACCCGTGTCGGTGCAGTGCGCGTCCGGGCGGTTGTTCACGTACAGGTTGGCCGGGCTCTCGGCGGCGGCGACGGCCGGTATGCCGAGGAGGGTGACGCCACCTGCCGTCAGCAGGACCGTGGCACGCGTGCGGAGCACAGCGCTGATGCTCTTGTTCATCCATCCCCCGTCAAATCGTTCGACCGTCACCGCTAGGACGGCCCGGCGCGCGCGATGGTTGTACGGGGACCCGCGCTTTCCGGCTCGGCCATCCGATCCAGCGCGATCCCGAGATCTCGCGATCTCACCATCTGCCAGGCAGATGCGACGAGGTCATGCACAGTTGCGACCCATATCAAGACACCAACCTTGCAGATGAGGTTCCGCAGGGTGCGCCGCCGGGAAAGAGTGAGCCATGGGCAAACTCATGCTGCACGGAGACCTGGACCACCCGGCGACGCTCAGCGCCGCGGATCTGCGGGACTGGGCACAGCACCGTGCCGCGGTCACCTTCGACTGCGCGACGAACGGTCCGCAACACCACGTGTTCGAGGGCCCGTTGCTCCGGGAGGCCATCTCGGCCGCCGGCCCGGCCTTCGACGCCCGCCGCCGCAAGGACCGTTCGCGGTTCCTGCTCGCCGTGACCGGCGGGGACGGGCACCATTCGATGCTGTCCTGGGCCGAGTTGGACGCCGACTTCGGCGCGAGTCCGGTGCTGCTGGCGACCCGCCTCGACGGCTCGGTCGACTTGATCAGCGCGACGACGGAGGACCCGGCGGCCAGGCCGAGGGCCTCGACGGCGTCCTTGGTGCGGCCCGGGGGGCCGCACAAGACCGACGCTAGGCGGCTTCGCCCCGGCCTGCTTTCGACCCGTCGCATCCGCCAGCCGGAACCACCCGAGCGGCTGGCCCGTGCGCCGGCAAAAGATTTCCGGGGTTCCTGTCACACCCGTGCGGTGGCGCGGGTCAGTGCGGTGAGGACGAAAAACACCGTCCCCACCGCCTACCGAGGAGCCCCTCATGCAGATCGCCGCCACCGTCGTCGCCGTCCTCGCCGCCGCCATGTCGGGCTTCTCGGGCTACTCGCTCCTGCGCCGCGCCCCCTGGGTCGTGGAGGCCATGGAGCAGTACGAGGTCCCCAAGGCCTGGTGGACCCCGCTCGGCGCGGCCAAGGCCGCCGGAGCGCTGGGCCTGCTGGCCGGCTTCCTCGTCCCGGCGCTCGGCATCGCCGCCGGCATCGGCCTGGTCCTCTACTACACCGGCGCCGTGATCACCGTGCTCCGGGCCCGGGCGTACGCCCACGTCCCCTTCCCGGTGATCTACATGGCGCCGGTTCTCGCCGCCTTCGCCCTCGGTTTCGCCGCGTAGGGCGCACGGCGCGTGAGGTCAGGCGAACTTCGGCATCTCGCCGACCGTCTTCGCCACGTCGATCACCGCGAAGGCCGCGCCCTGCGGGTCCGTCACCGCCGCGAAGCGGCCGAAGGGGCTGTCCATCGGGCCGAAGTGCAGCTTGCCGCCGTGGGCCTGGGTCTTGGCGACCGCCTCGTCGCAGTCCGGGACGGCGAAGTAGACCTGGACGTACGAGGGGATCTCCGGCGGGAAGTCGGTGCCCATGTTCATCCGGCCCAGCACCGGGTTCTCCGGGCCGCCCAGGCTGAAGACCTTGAAGTCCATCCCGGCCATCTCGGGGTCGTCGCCGGCGTCCATCTGCTGGGCCCCGTAGGGGAAGACCTGCGGGAGGAACGCGTCCGGCTTGGCCACGTCGCGCGAGAAGAACTCGGCCCAGCAGTACGCGCCCGGCTCGCCGGTCTTCTCGAAACCCTTGTGGTCGCCCGGCTGCCAGACCCCGAAGACGGCGCCGCTCGGCTCCTTCGCGATGGCCATCGTGCCGAAGGAGCCGACCTGCATCGGCTCCATCAGGAGCTCGCCGCCGGCCGCCTTGATCTTCGCGGCCGTGGCCGCGGCGTCGGGCGAGGCGAGGTAGAGACACCATTGCGAATGGCCCTCCGCCCCCGGCATCGGCGGCACCACGGCCGCGACGGCCTTGCCGTCGGAGTAGGCCTGCGTGTAGTTCCCGTACTCGCTGCTGGACTCCCCGAAGGTCCAGCCCAGCACGTCGGCGTAGAAGGTCTTCGCGCCCTCCAGATCGGAGAACATCGCGTCCACCCAGCAGGGCGCGCCTTCCGTGAACTCAGCCATGATCGATCGACTCCTGTGTCGTGTACGACGTGACCCGTCTCCGTACTCACGCTAGGCGCGGGGTCCGACAATCGCGCGGGGAGCACCGCCGCGCGGGACCCTGGGTGCATGGACGAGAAGCACGAGACGAACACAGCCGTCACCATCAGGCTCGCCCAGCAGCCGGAGGCCGACGAGCTGCTCGGGCGCAGCCCGCTCGCCGCGCTGGTCGGGATGCTGCTGGACCAGCAGGTACCCATGGAATGGGCGTTCTCGGGGCCCTACACGATCGCCCGGCGCCTCGGCTCCGACGACCTGGACGCGCACGCGATCGCCGCCTACGACCCGGAGGCCTTCGCCGCGCTGCTCTCCGAGAAGCCGGCCGTGCACCGCTACCCGGGGTCGATGGCGAAGCGGGTGCAGCAGCTGTGCGCGTATCTGGTGGAGCACTACGGAGGGGACGCGGCGGCGGTGTGGGCCGACGCGGGTACCGGCGCCGAGCTGCTGGCGCGGCTGCGGGCACTGCCCGGCTTCGGGGAGCAGAAGGCGCAGATCTTCCTGGCGCTGCTCGGCAAGCGGTTCGGGGTGCGGCCGCACGGCTGGCGCGAGGCCGCCGGCGGGTACGGGCCGGCGAACGCCTACCGGTCCGCGGCCGACATCACCGGCCCGGAATCGCTGGCCAAGGTGCGGGCGCACAAGCAGGAGGCGAAGGCCGCCGCGAAGGCGGAGAAAGCGGCCACCAGCCGTCCCAGTAAACGGAATTGACAGTTCGGGCGAGTGTCGCGCCCGCTGTCAGACCCTGCCCCTAAGCTCGGGATCATGACTGAGAACCTGACCCGCGCCGCCAGTGCCGAGATCATCTCCGATGGCCCCGGCAGCCTCATCAGGCTGCTCACCGACACCGCCGAGCTCACCTGCAACACGGCCACCTTCGAGGTCGGCGCGGCGGGTGCCCCGGTGCATTTCCACACCAAGGCGACCGAGTTCTTCCACGTCACGGACGGCTCGCTCGACGTCCTGCTCGGCGACGAGATACACACCCTGACCAAGGGCGACTTTCTCGCCGTGCCCCCCGGCGTGAAGCACGCCTTCGCCCCGGCCGCGGGCGCCACCGCCGAGGTCTTCGTCGGCTTCACCCCCGGCATGGGCCGCTTCGACTACTACCGGCTGCTCGGCCGGGTGCGGGCCGGCGAGGCCACAGTGCAGGACATCATCGACAGCCAGCCCGTCTACGACAACCACTACGCGGAGAGCGACGCCTGGGCCGGCCGCCTGAAGCGCAGCGCCGAGGCGTAGACCTCGTCGGCGTCGAGCCGTCGCAGTTCCTCCGCTATCAGCTCGGCACTGCTGCGGATCTTCAGCGCCACCTTGCGGTCCGGGCTGCCCGGCAGGAGCAGGGTGGCCAGCACCCCGTCCGGGCGGTCCACGCGGATCTCCCCGGCCGAGGTCGTCAGCCGGACCCGGGTGATGACCGGGCCTCCGGTCGCCACCCGCTCCACGGGCACGCCGAGCCGGTCCTCCAGCCAGCGGGCCAGCAGCTCGGAGCTCGCGTTGCCGGGCTCGCTCTCCACCGCCGCGCCCGTCACCGGGAGCGGCTTCTGGTCCAGGGCGGCGGCCAGCAGCGAGCGCCACGGGGTGAGCCGGGTCCAGGCCAGATCGGTGTCCCCGGGCTCGTAGGCGCCGGCCCGGGCATCGAGCGCGGCGACCGGGTCGACGGCCGCCTCGGCATCGGTGATCCGGCGCTGCGCGAGGACGCCGAGCGGATCCCGGGCGGGCGCGTCCGGGGCGTCGGCGGGCCACCAGGCCACCACGGGCGCGTCCGGCACCAGCAGCGGGAGCACGACGGAGCCCGCGTGCTCGGTGAGCGTCCCGTGCAGCCGGAGCAGCACGATCTCCCCGGATCCGGCGTCGGTGCCGACCCGCAGCTCCGCGTCGAGTCGGTTCTGCCGCAACCGGTGCGAGCCGCGCGCGGTGCGCTTGATCACCGCGATGATCCGGCAGGGGTGCTCGCGCGAGGCCTCGGAGGCCGCGCGGACGGCGTCGTAGGCGTTCTCCTCGTCCGTGGCGACGAGGAGGTTGAGCACGAGCCCCATCGTGGGGCTCCCGACGGCCCGTCGCGCGTCGAGCAGGGCCCGGTTGACCTTGCTGGAGGTCGTATCGGTGAGTTCGGTCCGCATGCTCCGAGTCTCGCAGGCCGGACGGGGCCACCGGTACGGATTCCCCTGCGCGGTGTCAGCGGCGCCGCCTGGCCGTGCCGAAGATGGACCGGGAGATCTCGCGGCCCAGCTGCGTACCGATCGACCTGGCCAGGGAGCGGAAGAGCCCGCTGCCCACCACCTGCTCCGCCAGCGAGGGGTCCGGCTTCGGCGCGGCCTTCGCGGCCGCCTTCGCCTGCTTCTCCGCCTCCGCCGCGGCGGCTGCCGCCTCGGCTTCCGCCTCCGCCGCCGCCTGCTCGGCGCTGATCTTCTCGTACGCCGATTCCCGGTCGATGGGCTCCGCGTACCGCGAGTAGAGCAGGGAGGACTTCACCGCCTGGTCCAGCGCGGCCGCGTCGATCGGCCCCATCAGCGACTGCGGGGCCCGCAGCCGGGTGGCCGCCACCGGGGTCGGTGCGCCGTTCTCGCTGAGCACCGTGATCACCGCCTCGCCCGTCCCCAGCTGGGTCAGCAGCTCCTCCAGGTCGTAGGCGGAGTTCGGGAAGGTCTTCACCGTCGCCTTCAGCGCCTTCGCGTCGTCCGGGGTGAAGGCGCGCAGCGCGTGCTGCACCCGGTTGCCGAGCTGCGCCAGCACGTCGGCCGGCACGTCCTTGGGGGTCTGGGTGACGAAGAAGACGCCGATGCCCTTGGAGCGGATCAGCCGGACCGTCTGCGTGATGGCTTCGAGGAAGGCTTTCGAGGCCCCGTTGAACAACAGGTGCGCCTCGTCGAAGAAGAAGACCAGTTTGGGCTTCTCCAGATCGCCGACTTCCGGAAGGTCGGTGTACAGATCCGCCAGCAGCCACATCAGGAAGGTGGAGAAGAGCTGCGGTTTGTCCTGGACCGCCGGGAGCTCCAGTACGGAGACCAGTCCGCGCCCGTCCGCCGCCGTCCGGAGGAATTCGCTGGTGTCGAATTCGGGCTCGCCGAAGAATTCCGCGGCCCCCTGCTGTTCGAAGGCGGTGAGCGCCCGCAGAATCACTCCGGCGGTCACCGTGGAGAGTCCTCCGATGCCCTTGAGCTCGGGCTTCCCCTTGTCCGACACCAGGAAGGCGACGACCGCCCGCAGGTCCTTGAGGTCGATCAGTTCCAGGCCCTTGGTATCGGCGTAGTGGAAGATCAGCCCGAGCGACTGCTCCTGCGTCTGGTTGAGCTGGAGCACCTTGGACATCAGGACCGGGCCGAAGCTCGTCACGGTGGACCGGAGCGGGATTCCGGGGCCGATCCCGCCGAGCGAGTAGAACTCGCTCGGGAATCCGGCGCCCTCCCATTCCTGGGCCACGTCCTTGGCCCGTTCCTCGATCTTGTCGTTGGTCGCGCCGGGCGCCGAGATCCCCGAGACATCGCCCTTGATGTCCGCGAGGAAGACCGGAACGCCGTTGGCCGACAGCTGCTCGGCGATGAGCTGCAGCGTCTTGGTCTTTCCGGTTCCGGTGGCGCCCGCGACCAGTCCGTGCCGGTTGAGCATCGACAGCGGGATGCGGATCTGGTGCTCCGGCAGGCAGGCCCCGTCCCAGAGCAGGGCCCCCAGATCGAGCGCGGGTCCGGTGAAGGCGTACCCCGCGGCGATCTGGCCGGCAGGGGACGCGGCAGGGGACGCGGAGTCGGTGCTCTGGCTCATATATCACTCCCGAAATAGCACTATGTGCCACCTTTGCACCGTCATCGCAAGGCTGCGCCCTTAGGCCCTTGCCCGGTAGGCTTTCCGTGTGATCTTCAAGCGCATCGGAAATAGGCGGCCGTACCCCGACCACGGCAGGGAAACCACCCGGCAGTGGGCGGATGTCGCCCCGCGCCCGGTCCGGCTCGACCAGCTTGTGACCACCAAGGGCCAGCTCGACCTCGAAACGCTGCTCGCCGAGGATTCGACCTTCTACGGGGACCTCTTCGCCCACGTCGTGAAGTGGCAGGGCGACCTGTACCTCGAGGACGGTCTGCACCGCGCCGTCCGCGCCGCGCTCCAGCAGCGCCAGGTCCTGCACGCGCGCGTCCTCGAACTGGGCTGACGGGCTCCTTCCAGGCTCCTTCCGGCTGTCTGATAGATCCCGGTTGCGCCTTTCGGGTCAGGCTTGCCCTATGAACAGATGATTCAGTGGGCATCGGCAGCGGTCGGCATTACGCTGCGCACATGAGCATGCTCACTCCCCCTGGCATGGGCGGAAAGTACAAGGTCACGGGAGCGGCTTACCCCCGCATGACCCGCCCTCGACGCCGCCGCCGGATCGTCCTCGTGGTGCTCGGATCGATCATCGGGCTCGCCCTGATCGCTTACGGGGCCGTGCAGCTCATCGATGTGTTCGGCGGCGACGCGGACAAACGCAAGACCGCCGCCGCGGCCAAGGACTGCGCGACCCCGCCCGCCAAGGCCGGCTCCGCGGCTTCCGCCGCGCCGGCTTCCGCCGCGCCGCAGGTCGTCCTCCCGCCGCCCGGCGGGATCACGGTCAACGTCTACAACGCGACCCCGCGCGCCGGCCTCGCCAAGGCCGTGGGCGATGAGCTCAAGGCCCGCGGCTTCGTCATCGGCAAGGTCGGCAACGCCCCCGCCGACTTCGACAAGAAGGTCCCGGGCGCCGGGATACTGGTCGGCTCGCCGCAGACGGACAAGGCCGCCTTCTCCGTCCTCGGCACCAACCTCGCCGGCGCCACCCAGCAGACCGACGCCCGCGAGACCGCGGACATCGACCTGATCCTGGGCGACGCCTTCAAGGAACTCACGCCCAAGGCCGACGCCGACAAGGCCCTGGCCGTCCTGGCCAACCCCCAGCCGGCACCCGCCAAGAAGTGCTGACCGGCTGACGCCGACCACACGAGAAAGCCCGGCCTCCCGAAGGGGGGCCGGGCTTTGGGACCTCTGCGCCGATCCGCGCCGGTCGGTGTTCCTCCGCCGAGCCGTTACTCCGCCGAGCCGTACATGCGGTCGCCCGCGTCACCCAGGCCCGGCACGATGTAGCCGTGCTCGTTGAGCCGCTCGTCCACCGCGGCCGTCACCACCGTCACCGGCGTGCCCGCGAGCTCGCGCTCCATGATCTCGACGCCCTCGGGCGCGGCCAGCAGCACCACCGCGGTCACGTCGTCCGCACCGCGCTTGATGAGTTCCTTGATCGCCGCGACGAGCGTGCCGCCGGTGGCGAGCATCGGGTCCACCACGTAGACCTGGCGGCCCGAGAGGTCCTCCGGCATGCGCGTCGCGTACGTGGAGGCCTCCAGGGTCTCCTCGTTGCGGACCATGCCGAGGAAGCCGACCTCGGCGGTCGGGAGCAGCCGCACCATGCCGTCGAGCATGCCGAGACCGGCGCGCAGGATCGGTACGACCAGCGGCCGCGGGTAGGAGAGCTTCACGCCGGTGGTCGGACCGACCGGGGTGACGATGTCGGCCTGCTCGGTGCGCACGTCCCGGGTGGCCTCGTACGCGAGCAGGGTCACCAGCTCGTCGGCGAGGCGCCGGAAGGTGGGGGAGTCGGTGCGCTTGTCGCGCAGGGTGGTGAGTTTGTGCGCCACCAACGGGTGATCCACGACCTGCAAACGCACAACATCCTCCAAAACTCGGCTGTCGCAGCGAAAGCTGCGACCTGCACCGCCGCCACCTGCGAAAACGGCCGCAAATGCGCGACCCACACCCAAAAGGCTACGCGCTGCGCCCACCCCTTCGCGCCCGAAGCGGCGGCCACGCCCGGAAACCCCTGGAGATGCGACCCGCCCGGACCCCCAGCACGCTGGACGGATGACCCACGAGACCGACGCAATGGTGATCGCCGCCGTAGACGGATCCGAACACAGCCTCAAGGCCCTGGAGTGGGCAAGGGCTGCGGCCGTACGCCACGGCAGCGGGCTCGTCGTCGCCCACGTGCTGTCCGACAGCGTCCAGCTGTACGCGGCACGCCGTTCCTCCCTCTACGACCGCACCGAGCCCGAAGAGGCCGAGGACCCCGTCAGCGTGCGCATACGGGCCCACCTGGCCGAGGGCGGCCCGCTCCCCTCCGAGGTCCGCTACGAGTCCCTGGAGGGCTCCGTCCCGGAGGCCCTGCGGGACATCGGGGAGGGCGCCCGGATGCTGGTGATGGGCTCCCGGGGCCGCGGCGGCTTCGCCGCGCTGCTGCTCGGTTCGAACAGCCGCGCCGTGGCCACCAGCGCCGCTTGCCCGGTGGTCGTCGTCGCGCACGAGGCGCGCGGGGCGGAGGGGGCCGACGGGGCCGCAGGGGCCTCGGCCGGGCGCGTGGTGGTGGGACTGCACGCCGCGGAGACGCCCGACAACGTCCTGGACTTCGCGTTCACGGAGGCCGCCGCGCGGGACACCACCCTCCAGGTGGTCTCGGCGTACAGCATCCCGCCGTCGCCGACGATGGTGATCGACAGCCCGTTCGCGGTGATCCCGCCGGAGGCGCTGGTGGGGGAGGACGAGAACGCGGTGCCGGCCGAGCGGGAGATGCTCCGCGCCCAGACGGAGCGGCTCGCACCGTTCCGGGCGAAGTACCCGACGGTGCCCGTCGAGCAGGCCGCGGTGCCCGGGGACGCGGCCGGGCGGCTCGTCGACACCTCGAAGTCGGCGGCGCTGGTCGTCGTGGGCCGGCACCACCCGCGCCGGCACATCCGGTCCCTGATGATCGGCTCGGTCGCGAATGCCGTGCTGCAGCACGCGCACGGGCCGGTGGCGATCGTCCCGACGTTGTCGGAGTCGGTGGGGTCCCCGGAGTCGGCGGGGGAGTCCGCGTAGCCGGGATTGTCGGAATCCGACTGAATTCCTCTCGAGTCGTGGCAGAAGGTGGCATCAAACGGCCGGTCCGAGGGAAGGTGGGGGTTCGGGGGGACGGACCGGACCGGACCAGCCAGGGGCGGTGACCCATGCCCGATGAAGATCACGAGCCACTGGAGACGACGGCACAGCGCAGAGCCCGGCGCGCGCAGTTCCTCCGTGACCTGCACGAGGCCCGGGAACTGCGCGACCGGGTGCAGCCCAGGCGCGCCCGCGCCGCCCGCATGCGCCAGCAGATGCGCATGCGCACCTTCCGCTGGTGAGCCCCTCCGGGGCCCCTGCCGCGGCGCCCGTCCAGGCCCTGCCGAGGCCCGCGCCCAAGCCCTGCCGAGGCCCCGCCCGGCCGCCGCCCCGCCCCCGGCACGAGGCCCCGTACAACACGCGCGGCCAGCGCCACGGCGCGGAAGACCTCTCGCAATGGCTCCGTTTCTGCCACGATGCCGACTGGGCGGGGTACGAAACGGTGAGCACGACGACCGTTCCACCCCCACCCACCTCCGGCCGGGGGGAACTCCAACCGGCACGCCTATGACCAGTGGGAGAGTCACGGTGTATTTCGCCGCACTGCTCGCGCGCACCGAAGACGGGTGGGAAGCGAGCGACATGGAACTCGACGATGTCGAGTCTCTGAGTGATCTGATCGATCTCGCCCGCTCCGCCTCTGTCGACGACGACACGGTGGTAGCCCTCATCGAACAGGAGGACGCCTGGTTCGGGGTCGTCCGGGTGGACGGCGAAGAGGACCCGCGCTACTACGTGTCCAACGCCTCCGCCGCCTCCCGCAGCTCCTACGGCTCGATGCTGACCGACGAGCTGCTCGGCAAGGACGAGGAGGACGACGAACTCGACGAGCTGGACCTCGACGGAACCGAGGACGGCGAGGACGAGGTCATCGCCTCCTACCCGGACGGCGGACCCGCCGACAGAGACCAGGAGGACGAGGACGACGAGGACGAAGGCCACGACGTACGCGCCGGCGCCGAACCGGCACCCGCCGGGCCGCTCGGCGACCCCAGGCTGCTCGACGACCTCGGGGTCAGCCACAAACAACTGATGACCCTGGACGGGGACGCGCTCTCGGAGATCGCCGAATCGCTCGGCGCCACCGAGGTCCTGGAGGCCGTCCGCTAGTGATCCCCGCGCACCACCACACCCCGCGGCCCACCCCGTACACGCCCGATCCCGTACGGGACCCGTGGCAGGACTCCATGCGCCTGGCGCTCCTGGAGGCCGCCCGGGCGGTGCCGGCCGGCGACGTGCCGGTCGGCGCCGTGGTGCTCGGCCCGGACGGGAAGCTCCTGGCCACCGGGCACAACGAGCGGGAGGCGACCGGAGACCCGACGGCACACGCCGAGGTACTGGCGCTGCGCCGGGCCGCCACCGCCCTCGGGGAATGGCGGCTCCCGGGGTGCACCCTCGTGGTGACCCTGGAGCCGTGCGTGATGTGCGCGGGCGCCCTCGTGCAGTCACGGGTGGCCCGGGTGGTCTACGGGGCGTCCGACGAGAAGGCGGGCGCCGCCGGGTCGCTGTGGGACCTCGTACGGGACCGCAGGCTCAACCACCGGCCCGAGGTGATCGCGGGCGTGCTCGCGGGGGAGTGCGCGCAGCAGCTCACCGACTTCTTCCGCGACCTCTGAGGGTCGCCTGAAGGTTCGCGCGAAGGTTCCGGGCGTATGGATTTCAGAGCACGGGTCTCCTTGGGCTAAGCTCTCTCTCGGTAGCGTGTCCGAGCGGCCGAAGGAGCACGCCTCGAAAGCGTGTGATGGTGCAAGCTATCCGTGGGTTCAAATCCCACCGCTACCGCTCTGATCGAGAGCCCCGCCCCGCAAGGGTCGGGGCTCTCGTCGTTTCCGGGTGCAGTACGCCGTACGCCGCGCGCAATGCGGCCGGCGTCCGGCGTCCGAGGGACATCCGCGTGACCGCCCGCGCCCTCGGCCGTTGTCACGGCATGACCAAGACCCAGCGCATCCTCGCCGCCATCGCCCTCGCGGGGGCCGCCGCGGGCCTCGCGGCGCCCGCCGCCTCCGCCGCACCGATCTCCCCGCTCACCCTCCCGGACCTGCCGGCGCCGCAGGGCATGTCGGACGGGGCGAGCCCGTCCTCGGTGCAGGAGATCGGCGGGCAGGTCAGCGGCGGCCTGAACCAGCTCAACCAGCTGATGGAGCTGCCGAACCACCTCGCGCCCGTGATCGCCCCGGTCCAGCCGATCGCCGACCTGGCCGGCGGCCTGGAGTAGGCGCACCGGACCCGGATGCCGCACCGTTCGGCGGACAACGCGAAGAAGGCCCCGACCTGAGTCGGGACCTTCAACGGTTGGGACGGGGGAAGTGGCATCGGGGGGACAAGCCACTTCCCCCGATGAGGACGGAACCTGCCAGTCCAAGCCGCAGTCAGGGGGGAAGCTTGCGGCTCGGACCCCGCAGTGAGGTCCTGTCCCTCGCTCACCGATTTCCTGCCAGAACCGGTGGGCTCGTGTTCAATACTGCGCCTCCGGAGACCGTCGGCACACCGGCAAAGGGCCTGTGCCACGAGGCCATTGGTCCTTAAAGGCCAGGTGAGTGTTCGAACACGACCGGCTAGACTCTGCCGACCTTGCAGGACCGGTTGGGGAGGCCGACAGCGCACGTGGAAACCAAGAAGCTGATCTCGGGCGCCCTCACCATCTTCGTCCTCTTCGTCATCATCACTCAGCCCGTAAAAGCCGCCGATATGGTGCAAATAGGCTTCCAAGGAATCTCGGATGCCGCAACGGCGATCGGCGAGTTCATGACCGAACTGGTGCGCTGAACCCGTACGCTGAAGCGGTTTCCGGACTTCCCGGCCCCCCACTCCGACGGGTGGGGGGCTTTTTGCGTTCCCGCACACGGGGCAAGATGCCCTGTTATGCCCAACTTGCCCTCAACACGGCGATATACGGTGCTTGCACACAGTGCACATGTCTTGTGATGCTATGACCGCTTTTGACGGATGAGTTGATGACGTGACGTGAAGGGGTGGCGTGACCGTGCCGGCCAGTACTGCGCCCGAGGTGCCGCCCCAGCAGGACCCGCAGCAGCAGGAGTCCCAGCCCGGGTCCCTGCCCGGGTCCCAGCCGGGGCCCCAGCCGTCGGAGTCCCACGTCCCGCCCCAGCAGGAGGCCCCCGAGGAGCCCACGGGCGCCCCCGTCCCCCAACGGACACAGAGCCGGGGCGCCGACACCCGGGCCCTCACCCAGGTCCTCTTCGGGCAGCTGAAGGACCTGCAGCCGGGCACCAGCGAGCACTCCCGGGTCCGCGGGGCGCTCATCGAGGCCAACATCCCGCTCGTCCGGTACGCGGCGGCCCGCTTCCGCAGCCGCAACGAGCCGATGGAGGACGTGATCCAGGTCGGCACGATCGGGCTAATCAACGCGATCGACCGGTTCGACCCCGAGCGCGGGGTGCAGTTCCCGACCTTCGCGATGCCGACCGTCGTGGGCGAGATCAAGCGGTACTTCCGCGACAACGTCCGCACCGTCCACGTCCCGCGCCGCCTCCACGAGCTCTGGGTCCAGGTCAACGCCGCCACGGAGGACCTCACCACCCTGCACGGCCGCACCCCGACCACCCCCGAGATCGCCGAGCGGCTGCGCATCAGCGAGGACGAGGTGCTCTCCTGCATCGAGGCCGGCCGCAGCTACCACGCGACCTCCCTGGAGGCCGCCCAGGAGGGCGACGGGCTCCCCGGCCTGCTCGACCGCCTCGGCTACGAGGACCCCGAGCTGGCCGGCGTGGAACACCGCGACCTGGTCCGCCACCTCCTCGTACAACTGCCCGAGCGGGAGCAGCGGATCCTCCTCCTGCGGTACTACAACAATCTGACCCAGTCGCAGATCAGCGCCGAGCTCGGCGTCTCACAGATGCACGTCTCCCGACTCCTCGCCCGGAGCTTCGCCCGGCTGAGATCCGCAAACAGGATCGAGGCCTAACCGGATCGAGTGGAGATCATTCTCCGCGTTTCCTGACAGAGTGGCAGATTCCCGCCCTAGAGCAGGCCTATCGTGTTCTGTCGCTGGAGATACTTGTCGACATGGCGCTACAGCGTGTTGCCGACATGTGACATTCTGCTGGAACCGCGTTTGCCGCAGCCCCGCCTCCGGTATTCAGGTGGAGGCTGCGTTCCTCCGACGGGCGCGCAGATGAAGCGCGAACCGTCCGCGACCTCAAGGGGGTGGCATGTCCGTAGACCAGGGCAGCTCACAGGTGCTCACGCTCGTCAAGCAGCGTGAAGTGCCGGCAGTGTCCCACCGCTCGGAAGCCATCGACACCCGGATCGACACCCGCACCCTCTCCCGCTCCCTCTTCAAGCGGCTCGCCGGCCTCGACGCGGACAGTCCCGAGCGGACCTACGTGCGCGACACCCTGATCGAGCTGAACCTCCCCCTCGTGCGCTACGCGGCGGCCCGCTTCCGGAGCCGCAACGAGCCCATGGAGGACATCGTCCAGGTCGGCACGATCGGGCTGATCAAGGCCATCGACCGGTTCGACTGCGAACGCGGCGTGGAGTTCCCGACCTTCGCCATGCCGACGGTCGTCGGCGAGATCAAACGGTTCTTCCGGGACACCTCCTGGTCCGTGCGCGTCCCGCGCCGGCTCCAGGAGCTGCGCCTCGCCCTCACCAAGGCCAGCGACGAGCTCGCCCAGAAGCTCGACCGCTCGCCGACCGTGCCGGAGCTCGCAGCCGTGCTCGGGGTCTCGGAGGAGGACGTCGTCGACGGCCTCGCCGTCGGCAACGCGTACACCGCCTCCTCGCTCGACTCGCCCTCCCCCGAGGACGAGGGCGGCGAGGGCTCCCTCGCGGACCGGCTCGGGTACGAGGACACCGCGCTGGAGGGCGTCGAGTACCGCGAGTCGCTCAAGCCCCTGCTGGCCAAGCTCCCGCCCCGGGAGCGGCAGATCATCATGCTGCGGTTCTTCGCGAACATGACCCAGTCGCAGATCGGCGAGGAGGTCGGCATCTCCCAGATGCACGTCTCCCGGCTGCTCACGCGCACGCTCGCGCAGCTCCGCGTCGGCCTGATCGGCGAGTAGCCTCCGGGCCGCGCGGTCCGGCAATCCGCCGCACGCGCTTCCCAATTGACGGCACGTCAGGAAAACTGCCGGGATGCGAAAGGTATCCCGGCAGGCCGCCGTCCTCGTCCTGAGCGCCACGGCTGCCGCCGCCGCCCTGACCGGTTGCGGCGGCCCGGCGCGCGAGGGCTACGTGGCCCTGGGCGCGGCCGCTCCGGGCCCGGAACGGGGCGCCGGGGAGAACGTCGCGCCCAAGGACCGGGTCGAGTTCCAGTCGCTCCCGCAGGCTTCGCCGGGATCCTCCGCATCCCCCGGCGGCACGTCGGGCAGCACCTCGGCGGAGATCCCGGGTGGCGCCCCGGGCGGTACTCCCGGCGGGGTCCCCGGCGGTACGCCGCCCGGCGCCCCGGGGGCGTCGCCCCAGCCCCCCGGCGGCTCCGCCCCGGGCGGAGGTGCGCCCACCGCTCCCGGCGGCTCCGGGAACCCGCCCGGCACCGCACCCGGCGCGACGCTTCCCACCACTCCGGGCGGCAGGCCCGGGACTCCGTCGAGCCCGCCCCCGAAGCCGGGGCCGGCCACCCCGGCGCCGCCCCCGGCCACGCCGGCGAAGCTGAGCATCGGCGCGCCGACCCGTACCGCGACGGCGGAGCGCTGGTGCGAGCAGGTCACGGTGGCGTTCACCAACACCGGCGGCACGGCGGCCCGTTCGGGCACCGTCGGCTTCGCGACGCACATCATCGGCGCCCTGGGCGTCGACTGGGCCACCATCCACTCGACCCAGCCGCTGCCCGCGCCGATCGCGGGCGGCACGACGAGGACGCAGACCTACCGGGTCTGCGTCGAATCCTGGCGCGTCCCCCTGGGCATGCGCGTGGAGACCCAGAAGGTCACGGCCGCCTGGAACTGAGCCGGCGGGCGGACCTCAGAGCGCCAGCCAGGCCACCACGGCGATCAGGACCAGAGCGGCGACGCCGACCCCGATCCACAAGCCCGCGCCCGGTCCCGACTTGCGGGCGGCACGGTTCTGCATGCGCGAACCCGGGACGGCGGGAGCCGGCACCGGCTCGTCGACGAACGCCCGGAACATCTGGGTGCTGCCCGCGGGGTCGTAGTCACCCTCGGGAGCCTGTGAGTTGTGGTTCGAGTCGTGATTCGCAGCCATGCGCAGGACCCTAGCCGGTTTTCCGATTCCTTTACCGCCCAGCCCTCCGATTCATTTGCCTGTAACAACCATCTGCTTCTATGGTTGCCCGAAGCAACGACATTAGGAGGGGGGTCCCGGTGACCGCAGCAGCAGCCACAGCCGCAGCAGCCGTGACACCCGTAGCGCCCACGCCGACGACCCGTTACGCCGAACTGGCCCGTCAGCTCACCGGCATCGGCGCCGTCAAGCGCGACCTCGCCCGCCTCCTGCCCCCCGACTGCCCGCCCGGTTCGGCGGCCGTGCTCACCGTGCTCGACCGGCACGGCGAGATGCGGCTCGGCCGCCTGTCCGAGTACCTGGCCATCGACATCTCCGTGACCAGCCGGCACGTCGCGCACACCGCCGACCGCGGCTGGATCACCCGCGACACCGACCCCGGCGACGCACGCTGCCGGATCCTGCGCCTGACCCCGGCCGGCCGCGCGCTCCTCACCGAGCTCGGCACCCGCCACACCACGGCGCTGGAGAAGGCCCTGGCCGACTGGTCCGACGCGGACGTCGACCACCTCAACATCCTGCTGGCCCGACTCCGCTCGGGCTTCACGCTTCCAGACAGCTAGACCGAAGGAAACACATGGCTACGACCACACCCACCGGTGTGCGGGGAGGCGGCCGGCCGGAGACCACGTCCGACAGCGCGCCCATGACCCACCCGCAGATCATGAAGGCGCTCTCCGGGCTGATGCTCGGCATGTTCGTGGCGATCCTGTCCTCCACGATCGTCTCCAACGCCCTGCCCCAGATCATCGGCGACCTCGGCGGCACCCAGTCCTCGTACACCTGGGTGGTCACGGCCGCCCTGCTCTCGATGACGGCGGCGACCCCGCTGTGGGGCAAGCTGTCCGACCTCTTCAGCAAGAAGCTGCTGGTCCAGATATCCCTGGTGATCTACGTCCTCGGCTCGATGGTCGCGGGCATGTCCCAGAACACCGGCATGCTCATCGCCTGCCGCGTGGTCCAGGGCATCGGCGTCGGCGGGCTCTCCGCCCTCGCCCAGATCGTGATGGCCGCGATGATCTCCCCGCGCGAGCGCGGCCGGTACAGCGGCTACCTCGGCGCGGTCTTCGCCGTCGCCACCGTCGGCGGCCCGCTGCTCGGCGGGGTCATCACCGACACGAGCTGGCTCGGCTGGCGCTGGTGCTTCTACGTCGGCATCCCCTTCGCCGTCATCGCCCTGATCGTGCTCCAGCGCACCCTGCACCTGCCCGTCGTCCGGCGCGACGTCAAGGTCGACTGGCTCGGCGCCTTCCTGATCAGCGGCGCCGTCTCGGCCCTGCTGATCTGGGTGACCCAGGCCGGCACCTCGTACGACTGGATCTCCTGGCAGACCGCGGCGATGACCGGCGGCGCCGTCGTCCTCGGCCTGCTCTTCCTCCTGGTCGAGTCCAAGGCGAGCGACCCGATCATTCCGCTGCGCCTCTTCCGCAACAAGACCATCAGCCTCGCCTCGGCGGCCTCGCTGTTCGTCGGCATCGCGATGTTCTCGGGCACCGTGTTTTTCAGCCAGTTCTTCCAGTTGGCCCGCGGCGAGTCCCCGACGATGTCCGGAATCCTCACGATTCCGATGATCGGCGGACTCTTCGTCTCCTCCACCGTTTCCGGTCAGGTGATCACCAAGACCGGCAAGTGGAAGGCCTGGCTCGTCTCCGGCGGTGTGCTCCTGACGGCCGGACTCGGCCTGCTGGGCACCCTGCGGTACGACACCCCGTACTGGCACATCGCGATCTTCATGGCACTGACCGGCCTCGGCCTCGGCATGATGATGCAGAACCTGGTCCTCGCCTCCCAGAACCAGGTGGCCGCCGAGGACCTCGGCGCCGCCAGCTCGGTCGTCACCTTCTTCCGCTCGCTCGGCGGCGCGATGGGCGTCTCCGCGCTCGGCGCGGTCATGGCCAACCGGGTCACCCACTACGTCCAGGACGGCCTCGCCGCACTCGGCCCGAAGGCGGCGGCCCTGGGCCATGGCGGAACCGGCGGGGGCGCGATCCCCGACCTCGGCAAGCTGCCCGAGCCCTTCCGCACGGTCGTCGAGTCCGCGTACGGGCACGGCGTCGGCGACGTCTTCCTCTACGCCGCCCCCACCGCGCTGCTCGCACTGGTGCTGGTGGTGTTCATCAAGGAGGTCGCCCTCAAGTCGAAGCCGGCGGCCCACGAGCCGGCAGCCGCCTCGGCGGAGTAGCCGGACGGTCTACGGGGCTGCGGGCGCGGCGGGCGCGGCGCCCGCCTCGGGCGCGGTGTGGGCCTGGATCCCGGCGATCAGGACGTCGAGCGCGAGGCCGAACTCCCCGTCGGGCGGCCGCCGGACCGTGCCCCCACAGCCGTGCAGGAACTGGGAGACGGCCAACCGGGCCCCGGCGCGGGTGGCGTCCGGCAGGCCCGTGGCGTCCAGCAGCCGTACGGCCGCGGCCGTGATCCCCTCCCGGCCCGGAATGCCCGGTCCGCCCCTAGGGTGGGACCGGGTCCGGTGAGCCTCAGGACGTCTGCGAGATCGGTGCGGTGAGGTCGTAGAAGGTGGCTCCGCCGATGGTGGAGGCCTTGAAGTTGGCCCTGACCCAGGTCTCGATGGAGCTGCTCACGCCCCCGCCGGGGCCGCCCCCGACGCGGACCAGGGTGCGGGTCTCCGCGCCGCCGCCGGTCTCGCCGCCGTCTGCGGCACCATCGGTTCCCGCGTCGCTCTGGCCGATGAAGTAGTGGATCTTCCCGGCGCTCACGTACTCCTTGAACTGCTCCAGGGTCGGCGAGGGGTCGCTGCCGTTGAAGCCGCCGAGGGGCATCACCGGCTGCTGCGAAGCGAGCTGGTAACTCGCCGCGTTCTGCGAGCCGATGGCGGCCGCCGCCCAGGTGTACCGGTCCGCGTCGGCGCGCAGCGCGGCCGTGGCCTCGGCGCTGGTCTTCGTCCCGCCGAGCAGGCCGCCCATGCCGCCTCCGCCCGGGCCGCCGCCCGTCCGGGTGCTCCGGCCGTCGTCGGCGGGGCGGTTGCCGCCGGGAGCCTGGCCGCCCGGAGCCTGGCCGCCGGGGGCCTGGCCGCCTGGGGCCTGGCCGCCTGGGGCCTGGCCGCCGCCCTGGGCGGTGGCGCCCGGGGGCATGCCCTGGGGTGCAGCTCCGCCGCCGGGCATCGCGCCCCCGCCCGGCATCTCGAAGCCGCGCATCCCGCCGCCGGGGCCGCCTCGGCCGCCCGCGACCGCGGGGCCCGCCGTGACGATCGAGCCCGTGTGCGGGGTGCTCACCGTGGTCAGGCAGTACGCGAGGGGACCGGCCAGGGCCACGCCCAGGCCGACTGCCGCCACGCCGAGTGCGGTGCGGCGGCCCAGCCGCGCGGTGAACGGCAGCAGCAGGGCCGTGCCGAGTCCGACAGCGAGGACCGACCAGCGCAACCACGGCACGTACTCCGCGGAGCGACCGAGCAACACGAAGGCCCAGTACGACGTGAGTGCGAGGGTCCCGGAGAGCGTGAGGGAGGCGGCCCGGCTGCCCCGCTCCTCCCAGAGGACGGCGATTCCCATGCCGACCAGGGCGGCGATGTAGGGGGCCAGCGCGACGGTGTAGTACTCGTGGAAGATGCCCTGCATGAAGCTGAAGACCACCGCGGTGATCAGCAGCGCCCCGCCCCAGGCCAGGAAGGCCGCGCGGGCCATGCCCTCCAGCGAGTCGGTGGCCCGGCGGGCCCGCCAGGTGACCACGAGGCCCGCGACGAGCAGGATCAGCGCGGCGGGCAGCAGCCAGCCGATCTGGCCGCCGATGTTGGAGGAGAACATCCGGTCGATGCCGGTCTCTCCCCAGCTCATCCCGCCGCCGCCACCGGTGCCGCCGGCCATGCCCTCGGCGGCCGTGCGGCCGCCGCCTCCGACGCTGCCGGTCTCCTCGCCGTTGATCCGGCCGAGGCCGTTGTAGCCGAGGGTCAGTTCCAGGAAGGAGTTGGTCTGCGAGCCCCCGATGTACGGGCGGGAGGAGGCGGGCCACAGTTCGACGACCGCCACCCACCAGCCGCCGGCCACCACCATCGCGAGGGTGGAGAGCAGCAGCTGTCCGAGGCGCCTGCGCAGCCCGGTCGGCGCGCAGACCGCGTACAGCAGGGCGAGGGGCGGCAGGATGACGAAGGCCTGCAGGGTCTTGGTCAGGAAGGCGAAGCCGACCGCGACCCCGGCCCAGACGAGCCACTTGGTGTGCGCTCCGTCCAGGGCCCGGAGGACGCAGTACACGGTGACGGTCATCAGCAGGGTCAGCAGTGCGTCGGGGTTGTTGAAGCGGAACATCAGCGCGGCCACGGGCGTGAGCGCGAAGACGGCTCCGCTGATCAGGGCCGCCACCGGGCCGAACTGACGGCGTACGGCCGCGTAGAGCACGGCGGTCGTTCCGACGCCCATGAGGGCCTGCGGGACGAGGATCTGCCAGGCCCCGAGCCCGAAGAGCCGGACGGACAGCATCATGGGCCACAGCGCGGCCGGGGGTTTGTCGACGGTGATCGAGTTCCCCGCGTCGGAGGAGCCGAAGAAGAAGGCCTTCCAGCTCTCGCCGCCGGCCTGGACCGCGGCGGAGTAGAAGGAGTTGGCGTAGCCGGAGGCCCCCAGGTCCCACAGCAGCAGGACGCCGGTGGCGAGGAGCAGCCCGAGGTAGGCGGGGCGTTCCCAGCCGGGCCGCGCGGCGTGCGCCCGGGCGGCCCTGTGCGACGGGGCGGCCGGGGAGGGCGGGTGGAGCGGTAGCGCTGCCGTGGTCATCAGGAGTGGTCCTTCGCGGGAGTGGCGCGCCGTTCGGGGAAGACCCAGGCACGGAAGAGCAGGAACCGCAGCACGGTGGCGGCGAGGTTGGCGGTGACCAGGACGGCCAGCTCGGTGCTGTGCCCGGGCGCGGCGTTGGCGGCTCCGAGGGCGGCGAGCGATCCGCTGGTCAGGGCCAGTCCGATGGCGAACACCACGAGCCCCTGGGCCTGGTGGCGCACGGCGCGGGCCCGGCCGCGGACGCCGAAGGTGAGCCGGCGGTTGGCGGCGGTGTTGGCGACGGCGGAGAGCAGCAGCGCGGCGGCGTTGGCGAGCTGGGGGCCCGCGGCGGTCCGGGCCGCGGAGTAGAGGAGCAGGTAGAGGAGGGTCGACAGGGCTCCGACCGCGCAGAAGCCCAGGAGCTGGCGGGCCAGCCCGCGCGGCACGCCGGGCAGGGCGGCGCGGTCGCGCGGATCGTCCCCGAAGGGGCGGGCGAGCCGGTCCAGCGGGAGCGCGCCGACGGCCAGCGCCCTGCCCACGCGCCAGACGCCCTTGAGGTCCTCGGCGGCGGTGCGGGCGATGTGCACGGTGGAATCGGGGTCGTCGACCCAGTCCACGGGGACCTCGTGGATCCGCAGCCCGGCCCGCTCGGCGAGGACGAGCAGCTCGGTGTCGAAGAACCAGCCGGAGTCCTCCACGAGCGGCAGCAGCCGGGTCGCGACCTCGCGGCGGATCGCCTTGAAGCCGCACTGGGCGTCGCTGAAGCGGGCGGAGAGCGAGGAGCGCAGGAACAGGTTGTAGGCGCGGGAGATGAACTCCCGCTTCGCTCCCCTGACCACCCGCGAGGAACGGGCCAGGCGGGTGCCGATGGCGAGGTCCGAGTGGCCTGAGATCAGCGGGGCGACCAGCGGCAGCAGGGCGTTGAGGTCGGTGGAGAGGTCCACGTCCATGTACGCCAGGACGGGCGCGTCCGACTCCCCCCACACGGTGCGCAGGGCCCGGCCGCGGCCCTTCTGCTCCAGCCGGGTGCTGCGCACCCCGGCCACGGAGGCCGCGAGATCGGCCGCGACCTCCGGGGTGCGGTCGGTGCTCGCGTTGTCGGCGATGGTGATGCGGAAGGGGTACGGGAAGGTCCGGGTGAGGTGCTCGTGGAGCCTGCGCACGCAGGGGCCGAGGTCCGTCTCCTCGTTGAAGACCGGGATCACCACGTCGAGGACGGGCTCGCCCGGTACGGGCGCGAGGGGCGCCCGTACCGGGAGCGCTCCGGGAGAGGTGTCGGTAGGCATGACCCGACCCTCCCCGGCCGGGCTGTCACCGCTGTGTGCTGACCCTGTGGCCCGTCTGTGAGTGCGGCTTCGCGGCGTTCGGCTGTGCGGCGCGCGGCTTCGCGGCGTGCGGCTTCGCGGCGTGCGGCTTCGCGGCGGCGATGACGGCGGGCGAGGCGGCGGGGGCCGCCGGGGCGGCCAGGGGCAGCCGGACCTCGAAGGAGGTGTGGCCGGGGGCGCTGCGGACGTCGACGTGGCCGCCGTGGGCCGAGACCACGGCAGCCACGATGGCCAGGCCGAGGCCGGTGGAGCCCGCCGAACGGGAGCGGGAGGCGTCGCCGCGGGCGAAGCGCTCGAAGACGTGAGGCAGCAGCTCGGGCGGGATGCCGGGGCCGTCGTCCTCGATCCGGAGGCGGACGGCGGATGTTTCACGTGAAACATGCGCCGTGACGGTGGTGCCGGGCGGGGTGTGCGTCCGGGCGTTGGCCAGCAGGTTCACCAGCACCTGCTGGATCCGCGCCGGGTCGGCGTGGACGAGCGCGGGATCCTCGGGTAGTTCCAGGCGCCAGTGGTGGTCGTGGCCGGCGGCCCGGGCATCACTGACGGCGTCCACGACCAGCGGGGCCAGATCGGTGTCGCACATGGACAGCGGGCGGCCCGCGTCGAGTCGGGCCAGCAGCAGCAGGTCCTCCACCAGACCGGTCATCCGGGCGGCCTCGGACTCGATCCGCCCGAGGGCGTGCCGGGTGTCGGGGCCCGGCTCCTCGCGGCCCCGGCGGGTCAGTTCGGCGTACCCGCGGATCGAGGCCAGTGGGGTGCGCAGTTCGTGGCTGGCGTCGGCCACGAACTGCCGTACCCGGGTCTCGCTCTGCTGGCGCGCGGTCAGCGCCGAGGAGACGTGGCCCAGCATCCGGTTGAGGGCCGCGCCCACCTGTCCGACCTCGGTACGGGGGTCGGCCTCGGCGTCGGGGACCCGCTCGTGGAGGGCGGGCTCGCCGCTGTGCAGGGTGAGTTCGGAGACCCGGGTGGCGGTGGCGGCGACCCGGCGCAGCGGGCGCAGGGCGACGCCGACCAGGACCTGTCCGGCGAGGGAGGCGGCGATCAGCCCGGCGAGGGTCACGAAGACCTCGACCGCGATCAGGGTGTGCACGGTGGAGTCGGCCTCGGCGAGCGGGAACCCGAGCACGACGCTGCCGACGCTGCCGCCCGCACTGCCGACGTTGCCGACGGGCGAAGCCAGCACCCGGTAGCGGCCGAGGCCGGGCAGCTGCAGTTCGACCGCGTCGCCCGGACTGCGGTCCGCGGCCTTGTGCGCGGCCCCGGCGAGGACGGAGGTCTGGTCCGGGGTGAGGGGCGGGTGAGCGCCGGGCCCTGACCCGGACCCGGACCCCGACCCGCCGACGGCGGCGCTGCGCTGGCTGCGGACGCTCTCGACGGCCTTGCCCTCGGCATCGAAGCGGACCCCGACGGCCCCCAGCGGGGATCCGGGTCCCATGACGACGCCGAGGTTGTTGTTCTCCCGGGGGAACTTGCCCGCGCCGGGGCGGCTCGCCATCTCGACGGAGACGCGCAGCTGTTCGTCGACCTTGTCGACCAGGTACGAGCGCAGCGCGACGGTGGTGACGGTGCTGATGGCCGCGCCGACGACGGCGATGAGGGCCACCGCCGAGACGACGAGCCGGGTCCGCAGCGACCAGGGCCGCCGGCTCCACCGGGGGCGGCGGGGGCCGGAGGGGCGCCCGGGGCGGCCCGGCCGGCGGGGACGGCGGGTGCGCCGGGGCTCTCCGGCCGCCATTAGTCGGCCGGCTTGATCAGGTAGCCGGCGCCACGACGGGTGTGGATCATCGACGGAAGGCCGGTACCGGCCTCCAGCTTGCGCCGCAGGTAGGAGATGTACAGCTCGACGACGTTGGCCTGACCGCCGAAGTCGTACGACCACACGCGGTCCAGGATCTGCGCCTTGCTCAGCACCCGGCGCGGGTTGCGCATCAGGTAGCGCAGCAGCTCGAACTCGGTCGCGGTCAGGTGGACGTCCTGACCGCCCCGGGTCACCTCGTGGCTGTCCTCGTCGAGCCGCAGGTCGCCGACCTCCAGCACCGACCCGCCGCGCGCGGCCTGCGCCGCGCCGGAGCGCCGGACCAGGCCGCGCAGCCGGGCGACGACCTCCTCCAGGCTGAAGGGCTTGGTGACGTAGTCGTCGCCGCCGGCCGTCAGACCCGCGATGCGGTCCTCGACCGAGTCCTTCGCGGTCAGGAACAGCACCGGGACCTGCGGGAGCTCCCTGCGCAGGCGGCCCAGGACGGCCAGCCCGTCCATGTCGGGGAGCATGATGTCGAGCAGGACGACGTCGGGCCGGAACTCCCGTGCCGCGCGCACCGCAGCCGCACCGTCGCCCGCGCTGCGGACCTCGCAGCCCTCGTAGCGCAGGGCCATGGAGAGCAGCTCGGAGAGGGCGGCCTCGTCGTCCACGACGAGGACCCGGCACGGGGTCCCGTCGGGCCGGACGAGGGCCGTGTGGTTGCCGGTGGACGTGGACGCGTGGGAAGTGGTCGTCGCAGTCATGCGTACACGCTGGCCGCCGCCCGTGAGAGCGTTCTTGCCTGAAGCTGTGAATTGCCTGAGAAACCCCTCCCGCCCCTCAGGCCAGGCGGAAGAGCCGGGCTGCGTTGTCGTGGCAGACGGCGCGCAGCCAGGGGTCGCCGAGGCCCAGGCGTTCCAGGGCCTCGAGCTGGTGCTCGTAGGGGTAGGGGATGTTCGGGAAGTCGGTGCCCAGCAGGATCCGGTCGCCGAGGTCGGCGAGCCGGCCGCGGTCCTGCGGCGGGAAGCCGCTGAACTGCTCCGAGAAGTCGGTGAAGGCCATGGTGGTGTCGAGGCGGACCTCGGAGTACCGGTCGGCGAGGTCGAGGAAGTCGGCGTACTCCGGCATCCCCATGTGCGCGACGATCAGCGGCAGCCGGGGGTGGCGGGCCAGCAGCCGGGCGATCGGCTCGGGTCCGGTGTGCTTCCCAGGGACGGGCCCCGAGCCGCAGTGCACGACCGTCGGGATCCCGGCCTCGGCGAGGAGCCCCCAGACCGGGTCGAGCCGGTCGTCGGTGGGGTCGTAGCCGCCCACCTGGAGGTGGGCCTTGAAGACCCGGGCCCCCGCCGCGACGGCCTGGCCGACGTACTCCCGCACCCCGTCCTCCGGGAAGAAGGTCGCGGTGTGCAGGCAGTCGGGGGTGCGCGCGGCGAAGTCGGCGGACCAGGAGTTGAGCCAGGCGGCCATGGCCGGCTTGTGCGGGTAGAGCATGGCGGTGAAGGCCCGGACCCCGAACTCCCGCAGCAGCGCGACCCGCTGCTCTTCCTCGTGCCGGTAGGTGATGGGCCACTCGACACCGGTCAGCGGGCCGACCGCGTCGAAGTAGTCCCACACCTTGTCCAGGACCCGCTCGGGCATGAAGTGCGTGTGTACGTCGACCAGCCCGGGCACCCCGAGCCGTTCCCGGAGCGCCCGGACGGCCTCAGCCGTCTTCGCGGACAAAGCCGTGGCTCCGCTCGACCGTCGCGATGTGCAGCGTGTAGCTCTCGTACCAGTCGGCGCGGCCCTGCTTCATCGCCGCCTGGTGCTCCATGTCCTTGCGCCAGAGGGCGAGGGACTCGTGGTCGCGGAAGTAGGCGACGGTGATGCCGAGCCCGCCGGGCGTCCGCGCCGACTCGTAGCCGAGGAACCCCGGATTGCCGCTGACGAGCTCCGTCATCCGCTCGAGCGTCTCGGGGTATCCACCGTCCTCGGCGGTCCGGACGCTGGTGAACACACTCATGACATAGGGAGGTTCGAAGGCCTGTACGGGCTGAATGGTCATGCCCACCACCCTCTGCGGCCGGTACGTGGCATGTCCACCGGAAAACGGCCCGCACGGCCAAAGGGATCCAAGTTTTGACCTTGGGGCCCCGCCGCCCTCCCGGTCAGAACAGTCCGTCCTGCGCGGCCCCGGCGTCCCGGCCGCCGGCCGGGATCCCTGCGACGGGCACATCGGTTTCGCCGCCCGCCCCGGGCGCCACCAGCTCCCACCCCGCGAGCAGCCGGGTGTCCACCACCAGCCCGTCGGCGAAGTGCAGATCGGGCCCGGCCGCGCCGACGAGCCGGCCGGCGACGGTCCCGCCGGGCACCATCTCGGTGATCACCCGGGCAGGGACGGGCAGTGCGTCGAGCCCGAACACCCCGGCGTGGTCGGTCACCTCGCACGCCAGCCTCTCCAGCGACTCCGGCCACCCCTCCAGCGCGACCGCCCGTGCGTGCAGGGCCGCCACCTCCGCCGCCCGCTCGGGCCCCGGCGGCACGTCTCCCCGCACGGACCGCTTACGGGCATAGGCGATCCGGTCGGGCACCCCGAGGGCCGCCCGCAGCAGTTCCTCGGTCCGTCGGGTGGCCATCAGTGGCCCGCGCCCCAGCCAGGCCCAGGCGACCGCCCCTTGCTCCAGCAGCCGGACCGACCCGCGCTCCTCGGCGGTGATCCCGACCTTGACCAGTCCGGCCCCGAACCAGGCGAGGTACACCCGGTAGGTACGCGGATCACCGGCGTTGGTGTCGGCCGCCACCGAGAAGGAACGGTCCAGGCCCGCGCACTCGGGACACTGGGCGTTCCCGGTCCGGCCGGGCACGGTCCGCTCCGTCGGGCACGGCGTCCGCCGTCCGGCCCGCCGGATGCCGAGGCAGTGGCGCTCACCCCGGGCGGCGAAGGCGAGCGGCTGTCCGTACCAGAGGAGGCTGGTGCGCTCTCCCCTTCCCGGACCCCGCCCGTACCAGCCCATGGCGGGCCGGCCGTCACTCCACCGGAGGCCGGTGCACCACCAGGTCACAGGGGGAGCGGTCGCTCGAAGAAGGTCTCCAGGACGACGGTGGCCTGCGTGCCGCTGACACCGTCGATGGCGTAGAGGCGGCGCAGGACGTCCTGCAGCTGCTCGGTGGTGGCCGTGCGGACCTTGACCATGACCGAGGCGCTGCCGGCGATGATGTGCGCCTCCTGGATCTCCGCGATGCCCTCGAAGGCGGCCCGCGAGTCACCCATCCAAGCCGTGGAGTCGACCATCACGTAGGCCAGCACCCCGCTGCCCACGGCCGCCGGATCCACCTCGACCGTGGTCCGCCGGATGACCCCCCGCTCGCGCAGTTTGCGCACGCGCTCGTGGGTGGCTCCCGCAGAGAGCCCGACGGAGGCCGCCAGCGCCGCGTACGGCTGGCCCGCGTCCTCCTGAAGGCGCTGGATCAGCGCCCGGTCGATGTCGTCCACCGAACTTCCTCCCACGTCCCTGCAAGCCCTCGCGGAGACGCTACCTGATCCTGAAATCACCCCCCGGGGCCGAACAGCATTCGGCCCCTCCCCGTCCTCCCCCGACGTCCGGACCGGCTAGCGGGCGACGAACTGCGTCAGGATCGCCTGGACCTCATAGATGTCGACGCCCTTGGTGAAGGTCTTCGCTATCGGGGTCGAGCTGCCGGAGAGCCATATCTTCAGCTCCGCGTCCAGGTCGAAGTGGCCGGCGGTCTCCACGGAGAAGTGCGTGATGCTCCGGTACGGGATCGAGTGGTACTCCACCTTCTTGCCCGTGAGCCCCTGCTTGTCGATGAGCACGAGCCGCCGGTCGGTGAACAGGATCGTGTCGCGGATCAGCAGATAGGCGGCGTGCACCTGCTCCCCCTGCCCCAGCAGCCGCGCGTACTCGCGGTGCGCCGACGCCGGATCCACTGCGTGCGCGTTCCCGAACAGTCCCATGTGAGCTCCCCCTGCTTTCCCGGTGAACCGATCTCCGGTGAGTCGATCTCCAAGAAACCGTAGCGGCGCCCGTCCTCACCCCGCGTCCCCCGGCAGAGCCATCTCATCCCCTAACGCCCCGGAGCCACGCGTCATCACTGAGGAGGAGGAAGAGAGGAGAGGAGGAAACACGAGAAGCAGAAGGACAACGCAAGAGGCCCCCCGGTGAACCGGGGGGCCTCTTGGGCTGTGCACTCGGCAGGATTCGAACCTGCAACCTTCTGATCCGTAGTCAGATGCTCTATCCGTTAAGCTACGAGTGCTTGGCTGGCCGGGGTTTTGCGCCCCGTTGGCCTTGCGAGAACAACAATACATGGACCTCGCCGGGACGCGAAATCCATTAGCCCCACCCGCTCTGACCTGCGGAAACGGCTTGGAAGAAGATCATCCGGTTGGGTGCCGGGGTGTCCCTGCCGGGTGTCCGCACGGGCAGATCCCGCCACCGCGTACCGCCACCGCACGGACCCCGAACGCACCGAAGCCCCGGTCCGCAAGGACCGGGGCTTCGTGAGTGCGGAGGCGGAGGGATTTGAACCCTCGATGGGGGGTAAGCCCCAAACCGCATTAGCAGTGCGGCGCCATAGACCGGACTAGGCGACGCCTCCAGCACACCCCCGCGTACGAGGGTGCGTGCAGATGATGACACAGGCCAGGGGCCGGTCACCAATCCGCTCCCACGGTACAAGGAGGGCGGCCCGCAGAGCAAAGCCTTAAGCACCCCCGTCTGCGGAACGTCGGCGCCGCCCCGTCGTTGGTCTGTCGTACGACGTACGGACGACCTGGAGTTCCCCATGCTGCGTCTCGCCGCTTTCGCCGTCACCTCCGCTCTGGCCGCAGCGGCGGCGGGCCCCCTGCCCCCGCTGCCGCCCCTGAGCCGGCTGCTGGCCTCCCCCGACCGGCTCACCATCGTCGTGGCCGACACCGGCAACCCGCGGGCGGACGGCGAGTACCGGCTGGAGTGCGACCCGCCCGGCGGGAACCACCCGCAGGCCCAGGACGCCTGCGCCCGCCTCGAAGCCCTCGCGCGCGAGGGGAAGGACCCCTTCGCTCCCGAGCCCAAGAATCAGCTGTGCACCCTGCAGGACGGCGGCCGCGCCACCGCCCGGATCACCGGAACGTGGCACGGCCAGAGGGTGGACTCCCGGTTCCGCCGGACGAACGGATGCGAGATCCGCAGGTGGAACGACTTGGAACCTGTCCTTCCACGAGGGCGTTCCTGACCTGGGAGGATGCGCCGGACGGGCGGAATGCACCGGCCATCCGCCCCCTCATCGGGAGCCCGTGCCCTTAGACTCCTCCCGTGACATGCCGGTAGTTGTGGTCAGGGAGGAAGCTCGTCGTGAGCAGCAGGCCATCCCGAGGCGCTGCTCGCCTCGCAGCAATACTCGACGCTCTTCCGGACGCGCTGTTGCTCGTCAACGCCAACGGCACGGTCGTCAACGCCAATTCGATCGCCCTCGAGGTCATGGAGAGCCCCGGTACCGGGCTCGTCGGCCGGGGCGTGCTCGACCTCCTGCCCGAATTCGACTCCAAGCTGATCCCCGGCTCCATGCGCCGGCCCGGCGAGGACGAGGGCGGCCGCGCCCGTCCGAAACGGATGGTCGCCCGCCGCACCGACGGCAGCGAGTTCCCCGTCGAGGTCACCGCCGCCCATCTCGACGGCCGCGACGCCTACCGTGAGCCGCAGCCCTCGTACACCGGCGACGAGCTGCTGATGCTCGTCGTACGGGACCTCTCGCAGACGGTGGACACCGAGGCCGAGCTGGCCCGCTCGCAGCGGCAGACCGAGATGATCCTGCGCGCCGCCGCCGAGGGCGTCGTCGGCACGGACACCGACGGCAGGGTCGTGCTGGTCAATCCGGCCGCCGCCCAGATCCTCGGCTACCGCGCCACCGACCTCGGCAACCGCGAACTGCACGGGCTGGTCCAGCACTCGCGCGCCGACGGTTCGCCGTTCCCCTTCGAGGAGTCCCCGCTCGCCGACACCCTGCGCAGCGGACGCAAGCACCGGGTCCGCGGCCAGGTGCTGTGGAACAAGGCCGGGCAGCCCGTCGCCGTGGACCTGACCACCTCTCCCGTACGGGACGGGGAGCAGCTCGTCGGCGCCGTCATGACCTTCACCGACCGGCGTTCCTACGACGCGCTGGCCGCGCGCCACGCCCAGCTGCTGTCCGTCCTCGGCGACTCCCTGCGCGGACCGCTGGAGGAACTGCGCGGCGAGCTGGCCACGCTGGCCGCCGACGACGCGGGCCAGCTGTGGCCCGAGGCCAACCAGCTCCTGCACCACCTGGCCGCCGGCTACTCCCGGATGACCACGCTGGTCGACAACGTGCTCTCCTTCCAGCGGCTCGACGCGGGCGGCGAGAAGCTCGACAAGAAGAAGGTGCTGATCGACGGGGTCGTCAAGGCCGGTGTCGACGGCGCGGTCGAGCTGATCGGCCCCGGGCGGGCGCAGTTCGCCGTGCACGCCCCGACGATCGAGGCCGAGGTGGACGCGGAGCGGATCTCGACCGCCCTCGCGCACCTGGTCGCGGACGTCGCCGGGGTGGACGCCACCGGCAAGACCCGCCAGGGCAGCGGGTACATGGACTCGACGATCGTGGTGGCCGCCGCGCAGCGCGGTGAGGTCGTACGGATCGAGGTGCGCGGCCCCTACGAGGGCGGCAGCCCGGTGCACGAGCCGATCGTGCGGGGCATCGTGGAGGCGCACGGCGGTGTGCTGCAGACGGTGGAGGTGCCGGGCGCGCCCGGCGGCGCGTACGTACTGGAACTGCCGCTGGGTGCGGGAGCCGGGACGGTCACCCTGCCCGAGCCCGAGGAGGCTCCCCCGGCCGAGCCCGGGACCGAGGGCGGCCCGGGGCAGGTTTCCGGCGGCCGGCGGGCCCGGCGCGGCGTGGACGCCTTCCTCGACGACGAGTCCGCTGCCGACGCGGGCGCCGACGCTGCCACCGGGAAGGGAGCCGGCAACGGCCCCGGCACGGGCCTGGCGAAAGCGGGCCAGAACCCCGACAGCGCCGACGGCGGGAGCGCGCTGGCGCTGCCGTCCGGGCGGCGCCGGGGCGGCGAGGCCGCGGCCGTGGCCCGGCCCGGCGACGGCGCTCCCGCGGAGCTCGCCCAGTCCCCCGTGAACCCGGCGGGTCTGGGCGGAAGCGGCACCGGGCGGCGCCGCGGCCAGAACGGCGACGGCAGCGGCGGCGACGCGGCCGCCGGCGGCAGCGACCGTCCGGGCGGCCCCGGGCGGCCCGTGCCCCCGCAGGGCACCGCCATGCCCGCGCTCCCGCCCGTGCCGGTGCCTCCCGTGCCGGTGCCCCCGTTCCCGGGGCTCCCCGTTCCGCTGACGGAGCACCCCGCCGGGCGGCGGCGTGCCCTGGGCGCGGCGGGACCGGCGCAGCCGGGCGGTCCGGTGCCGGCGACCGGGCTCGGGCCGACGCCCGGGCCCATGCCCCCGCCGATGCCCCCGTCTCCGGCCTCCCCCGCTCCCGTACGGCCCATCGCCCCCGAGGGCGGCTTCGCGCTGCCCGCCGGCCCGACGCCGGCTCCGCAGCCGCCGCAGGCCCCCGCCATGGCCGGCCCGGCCGCCGGTGCCGAGGCCGACGCCGAAGCCCCGGGCGGGCGGCGCGGGCGGCGGGTGCTGGGCGCGCCCGGCACCGGCTCCGAGGGCCTCGAAGCCGCCGCCGGGCGGCCGGACGCGGGCGCTCAGGGCCCCGTAGCCCCCGAGACGCATCCCACCGGGCGGCGGCGTGCGCTGCCCGCCACCCCGGCCTGGCCGGTTCCGGCGGCCCGTACCGCCCCCGAGGACTCGGACGGCGTCGGGCAGATCGCCGTGCCCGGAGCCCGGCAGCCGCAGGACACCCCCGCGGAGGCCGCCGGGGCGCCGATCAGCGTCCGTGCGCTGGGCAGCCTCGGCCAGGGCGGCGGGGCCGGCGACACCAACGGCTCCGGCCGGCGGCGCCGCCTCGCGGAGCCCGCGCCCGAGGGCCGTGCCTTCGCCATAGGAGCACCCGAGGAGGGCTCGGCCGAGGGCCCCGAGCCGCTGGACGGGCCCGGTGGCGCCGTCGAGGTGGTCAACCGGACCGTGCCTCGTCCCGTGGACGACGAGCTGCCGCCCGAGCCGCTGGACAACCCGCGCCGGCTCCTGGTGTGGCCGGCTCCGGACGCGCAGACGCAGGCCGCACTCAGCGACCGCGGCTACCGCCCGGTGATCGTGCACTCCCGCGAGGAGGTCGACGCGCAGATCGCCGCGTTCCCCGCCGCGCTGTTCGTGGACCCGCTGACCGGGCCGATCACCCGGACCGCCCTGCAGTCGCTGCGCCAGGCCGCGGTGGCCGCCGAGGTGCCCGTGCTGGTCACGGCCGGGCTGGGGCACGCCACGCGCGAAGCCGCGTACGGCGCCGATCCGGCCGTGCTGCTCAAGGCGCTCGCGCCGCGCGACAGCGAGCAGCACCCCTCCCGGGTGCTGCTGATCGAGGAGCACGACGAGATCGCGACCGCGCTGACCGCCGCCCTGGAGCGGCGCGGCATGCAGGTCGCGCGGGCCGACGCGGATACGGACGCCGTGGAGCTGGCGACCCGGATGCGGCCGAACCTGGTGGTGATGGACCTGATGCAGGTGCGGCGCCGCCGGGCCGGGATCGTGGACTGGCTGCGCGCCAACGGGCAGTTGAACCACACCCCGCTGGTCGTCTACACGGCCACCGGGATCGAGCCGTCCGAACTGCCGCGGCTGGCCTCGGGCGAGAGCGTGCTGTTCCTCGCCGAGCGGTCCACCACGGCGGACGTGCAGGGCCGCATCGTGGACCTGCTGGCCAAGATCGGTACCAACTAGTCATTCTGGCCGCATGGCCATCATCGACACGAGCGAGCAGACCGTCCCCGCCGACAACGGGGAGGTCAGCCTGCTCATCGCGCGACAGGTGGATCCGGGCCACGAGGAGAACTTCGAGGCCTGGGCCCACGGGATCCTGGAGACGGCCGCGGCCTTTCCGGACCACCTGGGGTACGGCCTGTTCCGCCCGGCCGTCGAGGGCGGGCCCTGGTTCCTGGTGCACCGGTTCCGCAACCAGGCGGCCTTCCAGCGGTGGCAGGACTCCGCCGAGCGCGCCGCCTGGTTCTCCAACTGCCTCGGGCACCACCACACGGAGATAGCCCGGCGCGAACTGCACGGCATGGAGACCTGGTTCGCGAAGCCGGGTACGGCCCGGCCCGCGCCGCCGCGGTGGAAGATGGCGATCAGCTCGGGGCTGGCCATCTTCCCGATCTCGCTCGCGGGCAACGCGCTGCTCGGGCCGTACCTGGTGAACCTGCACTTCGTACTGCGGACGGCCGCGTTCGCCGTCGTCTTCAGCACCCTGATGACCTACGTGGCCATGCCCGCGATCAGCAAGCTGCTGCGGCCCTGGCTCACGCGCGGGCAGTAGCCCCCGTGGGGCCCGTGGGGCTCAGTCGAGCTTGGTGACGTCGAGGGTGCCTTCCGCGTACTGCTTGCGGATCACCTTCTTGTCGAACTTGCCGACGCTCGTCTTCGGCACCGCCTCGACGAACGCCCAGCGCTCCGGCAGCTGCCACTTGGCGATCGACTGACCCAGGAAGGCGCGCAGTCCCGCATAGTCCACGGTGGCCCCCTCCTTCAGGACGACGGTGGCCAGCGGGCGCTCGTCCCACTTGTCGTCCGGGACGGCGACGACCGCCGCCTCGGCGACCTCGGGGTGGGCCATCAGCGCGTTCTCCAGCTCCACGCTGGAGATCCACTCACCGCCGGACTTGATGACGTCCTTGGCCCGGTCGGTGAGGGTGAGGAAGCCGTCGGGGCTGATCACGCCGACGTCGCCGGTCTTGAGCCAGCCGTCCGCGCTGAACTTGTCCTCGGGGCGGGTCGGCTCGCCGTCCACGCCGCCGTAGTAGGAACTCGCGATCCAGCTGCCGCGCACCTCGAGCTCGCCCGCCGACTCGCCGTCCCAGGCCAGGAGGTCGCCGCCGGGGCCGACCAGACGGGCCTCGACGCCCGCCGGGAAGCGGCCCTGCGTGATGCGGTACGGCCACTCCTCCTCGGGCGTCAGACCGGCCGGCGGGTGGGCCATGGTGCCCAGCGGGGAGGTCTCGGTCATCCCCCAGGCGTGGTTGAGGCGCACGCCGAGCTTGTCGTAGGCCTCCATCAGGGCCGGCGGACAGGCCGCGCCGCCGATGGTGACCTGCTTCATCGAGGTCAGGTCGCGGGGGTTGGCGGTGACCTCGGCGAGCAGTCCCTGCCAGAGGGTGGGGACGGCCGCGGCGTGGGTCGGCTTCTCCCGCTCGATCATGTCGGCGAGCGGGGCGGGCTGCAGGAAGCGGTCCGGCATCAGCATGTTGATGCCGGTCATGAAGGTGGCGTGCGGCAGGCCCCAGGCGTTGACGTGGAACTGCGGGACGACGACGAGGGAGGTGTCCTTGTCGGTCAGGCCCATCGACTCGGCCATGTTCACCTGCATCGAGTGCAGGTAGATGGACCGGTGGGAGTAGACGACGCCCTTCGGGTCCCCCGTGGTGCCGGAGGTGTAGCACATGGCCGCGGCCTGGCGCTCGTCCAGCTCGGGCCAGTCGTAGGTGTCCGGGCGGCCCGCCAGGAGCTCCTCGTACTCGTGCACGCGCACGCCGAGGCCCTCCAGCGCGGAGCGGTCGCCGATGCCCGCGACCACGACGTGCTCGATGGTCGGCAGGTGCGGCAGGAGCGGGACGAGCAGCGGCAGCAGGGTGCCGTTGACCAGCACGACCTTGTCGGCCGCGTGGTTGACGATGAAGACCAGCTGCTCGGGAGGGAGCCGCAGGTTCAGCGTGTGCAGGACGGCACCCATGGAGGGGATCGCGAAGTACGCCTCGACGTGCTCGGCGTTGTTCCACATCAGGGTCGCGACGCGGTCGTCCTGCCGGACGCCCAGCTCGTCGCGCAGGGCGTTGGCCAGGCGCGTGGCCCGGGTCCCGATCTCGGCGAAGCTGCGGCGGTGCGGCTCGGCCTCCCCGGTCCAGGTCGTGACCTGGGACTTCCCGTGGATCGTCATCCCGTGCTGCAGTATGCGGGTGACGAGGAGTGGTACGTCCTGCATGGTGCTCAGCAAAGCGTCCTCCCGGTGAGCGCTGCGGCGCTGCGGCGGCTACGGATGCTGCGATTCTGCGCACGTACCGGTCGGCATGTCACTACCCAAGAGTAGAAACACGGCGTTGTTTCACGTGAAACATCGGCCGGGCGGGGCGGCACTCAGCGGACGGGGGTCAGTTCCGGGTCCTCGCGGAGCTTGACCAGCGCCCGGGAGACGGCGCTCTTGACGGTGCCCACGGAGACGCCGAGCAGCTCGGCGGTCTGGGCCTCGCTCAGGTCCTCGTAGTAGCGCAGGACAACCATCGCCCGCTGCCGGTCGGGCAGCCGGGTCACCGCGCGCCACATCGCGTCGCGCAGTGCCTGCGCCTCGGCGGGGTCGGCGGCCGGCGGCTCGTCGGCCTCGGGAAGCTCGTCGCAGACGAACTCGTCGACCTTGCGCTTGCGCCACTGGCTGGTGCGGGTGTTGACCAGGGCCCGGCGGACGTACCCGTCCAGGGCGCGGTGGTCCTCGATGCGGTCCCACGCGACGTAGGTCTTGGCCAGCGCCGTCTGGAGGAGGTCCTCGGCATCGCAGGGGTTGGCGGTGAGCGAGCGCGCGGTGCGCATCAGGACCGTGCCGCGGGTCCGGACGTACGCCGAGAACGACGGGTACGGCGTCGGATTCGAGGCGAGCGTGCACACAGGCGTGGTCATGCCTCCACGCTAGGAGCGGCGCGGCCCGATGGGATCGGCCGCAAGTGCCGAAGCGGGATCCGTCTCAGGTTGTAGGACGGAGGCCCGCCCCACCTCCTGAAGGTGGAGGAGGCGGGGCTTCCACAAGGGGCTCTTCAGCCGTCCGCGCCCAGGATCAGGCCGGAGGTCGGGACCCCGGTACCGGCTGTGACCAGGGCGTGGGCGGCCCCGGAAACCTGGTTCACGGAGGTGCCGCGCAGCTGGCGGACCGCCTCGGCGATGCCGTTCATGCCGTGCAGGTACGCCTCCCCGAGCTGGCCTCCGTGGGTGTTGAGCGGCAGCGCGTCCGCGGCCACGAAATCGGCAGCCTCGCCCGGCGCGCAGAAGCCGAACTCCTCCAGCTGCATCAGCACGAACGGCGTGAAGTGGTCGTAGAGGATGCCGACGTCGATGTCCGAGGGCCGCAGTCCGCTGGTCCGCCACAGCTGGCGGGCGACCACGTCCATCTCCGGGAGCCCGGTGAGGCCGTCCCGGTAGAAGGAGGACATGGCCTCCTGGCGGCGGCCCGCGCCCTGCGCCGCCGCCGTGATCACGGCGGGCTTCTGCCGCAGGTCGCGGGCCCGCTCGGCGGTGGTGACGACGATGGCCTGGCCGCCGTCCGTCTCCTGGCAGCAGTCGAGCAGCCGCAGCGGCTCGACGATCCAGCGCGAGGCCGCGTGGTCGGCGAGGGTGATGGGCTTGCCGTAGAAGTAGGCGGCCGGATTGTTCGCCGCGTGCCGTCGGTCGGTGACCGCGACGTGGCCGAAGGCCTCCGGCGTCAGGTTGTAGGCGTGCAGGTAGCGCTGGGCCGTCATGGCCACCCAGGAGGCCGGGGTGAGCAGCCCCCAGGGCAGCGACCAGCCGAGCGCCGCACCCTCCGCCGAGGGCTCGCGCTGCTGGACGCCGGAGCCGAAGCGGCGGCCTGAGCGTTCGTTGAAGGCGCGGTAGCAGACCACGACCTCGGCGACCCCGGTGGCGACGGCGAGGGCGGCCTGCTGGACGGTGGCGCAGGCGGCGCCGCCGCCGTAGTGGATGCGGGAGAAGAAGGAGAGGTCCCCGATGCCGGCCGCCTGGGCGACGGTGATCTCGGGGCTGGTGTCCATCGTGAAGGTGACCATGCCGTCCACGTCGGCGGGGGTGAGCCCGGCGTCGTCGAGGGCCGCGTGCACGGCTTCGACGGCCAGCTTGAGCTCACTGCGGCCGGAGTCCTTGGAGAACTCGGTCGCGCCGATGCCGGCGATGGCGGCGCGGCCGCCGAGCTGGTCGCGGGTGCGGACGCTCATGCCGTGCCCTCCGGGGTGCCGGGGCCGTCCGGCGTGGTGTCCGGCGTGGTGTCCAGCGTGACGGTGACCGTGCCGGTGACGTGGTGGCCGATGCCGTTGGCGCCGACCACGCGGATCTCCACGGTGTCCCCGTCCAGGGCGGTGACGGTCCCGGTCAGCGTCATGGTGTCGCCGGGGTAGTTCGGGGCGCCGAGGCGGATCGCCACCTTGCGCAGGACCGCGCGCGGGCCGAGGTGGTCGGTGATGTACCGGCCGACCAGGCCGTTGGTCGTCAGGATGTTCATGAAGATGTCCGGGGAGCCCTTCTCCCGCGCGAGCACCGCGTCGTGGTGCACGTCCTGGTAGTCGCGGGAGGCGATCGCGCCCGCGACGATCAGGGTGCGGGTGACCGGTATCTCCAGCGGCGGCAGTGTGTCGCCGATGTTCATGCGGCGTCCCCTTCGGGTGCGTCGTCGGACAGGACCGCGCCCAGCTCGGCCAGCAGTTCGCTGCCGCAGCCCAGGTACGCGTCGAGCTGGCGTCCCCACAGGAAGTGCCGGTGGACCGGGTGGTCGAGGTCGGCGCCCATGCCGCCGTGCAGGTGCTGGCCCGCGTGGACGACCCGTTTGCCCGCTTCCGAGGCCCACCAGGCCGCCGTCAGCGCGTGCTCGCCCGCCGGGAGTCCCTCGTCCATGCGCCAGGCCGCCTCGTACGCGGTGACCCGTATCGCCTCGGTGTCCATGTAGGCGTCGGCCGCGCGCAGCATGACCCCCTGGTTGGTGGAGAGCGGCCGGCCGAACTGCTCGCGGGTGGAGGTGTACTCCACGGCGCGGGCCAGCGAGCCCGCGCAGACCCCTGCCTGGAGGCCGGCGAAGGCGGTCCGGGCGACGGCCAGTACGTCCGCGTGGGCGCCCTCCCCTCCGACCCGTTCCGCCTCGGCGCCGGTCAGGGTCAGGCGGCCCGCCGACCAGGGCGCGGTGGTCTCCACCGGCTCCGTACGCACCCCGGGCCCGTCCGTCCGTACGAGCCACAGGGCTCCCGTCCCGTCCGGGACCAGGACGTGCGTGGCCTCGCGCAGCCAGGGCACGGCGGGGGCTCCGCCGGTGAGCCGGCCGTCCGGCGAAGCGGTGATCCGGCCGCGGTCCGGGAAGGCCCCGGTGGCGACCGCGTCTCCGGAACTCAGCGCGGGGAGCAGCCGGGCACGCTGCTCGTCGGTGCCGTGCCGGGTCAGGGCGAGGATCCCGTACACGCACGTGACGGCGTACGGGACCTGCGCGGTCGTGCGGCCCTGTTCCTCCAGCAGGAGCACCAGGCCGAGCAGGCCGACGTCCTCGACGGCGGCGGTCAGCCCGGCGGTGGTGAGGGCCTTCCACAGCTCGGCGTCACTGCCGGTGCCGGCGGCGCCGAGGCGGTCGTGGGTGGCGAGGTCGCCGAAGATCTGGGCGGCGAGTCCGGCCGCGGCGGCCTGTTCCTCGGTGGGGTGGAAGTCCATCAGGCCTCGCTCCCCCGGAAGACGGGCAGTTCCAGTTCCTCGTCCACGCGCAGGAACTCCAGGTGCACGGGCAGCCCGATGCGGACCTTGTCGTACGGGACGCCGGTGATGTTGCTGACCATCCGGACCCCTTCGGCGAGCTCGACGAGCGCCACCGCGTAGGGCGGGTCGAAGGCGGGGAAGGGCGGATGGTGCATGACCACGTAACTGAACACCGTGCCTGCCCCGGACGCCTCGACCGTGTCCCAGTCCGGGCTCCCGCAGGTGTTGCAGCCGGGGAGCCAGGGGAAGCGGAGCGTCGCGCAGGCGGTGCAGCGCTGGATCAGGAGCTTGTGCGCGCGGACGCCGTCCCAGAAGCCCTGGTTGTCGCGGTTGATCACGGGGCGGGGGCGCTGGGCGGGCTTCTTCTTGGCCTGCTCGGTGGACCGGCTCGGCTCGGTGGACCCTCCCGGCGCGGTGGGCTTCTTCGCCGCCGGGGCGTACTTGAGGATCCGGAAGCGGTGGGTCCCGGCCGGTTCGCCGTTGGCGTGGACGTCCATGCGGGTGGTCACGAAGTGTCCCGTGCCGAGCTTGGTGGTCTTGCGCGGCGACACCGACTCGATGACGGCGTCGAAGGTGATCGCGTCGCCGGGGCGCAGCGGCCTCAGGTACTCCTGCTCGCAGTCGGTGGCGACGACGGAGGTGCAGCCCGCGCCGTCGAGCAGTGCGAGGAGCTCGTCGTAGGCCGAGGAGCGGTCGCCGTGGCCGGAGAGTCCGCCCAGCGTCCACGCCTGGAGCATGGTGGGCGGGGCGATGGCGTCCGGGCCGGTGTAGGCGGGGTTGGCATCGCCCATCGCCTCGCACCAGTGGCGGATCATCGGCTCGTTGACCGCGTCCTTGCCCTGGCCGGCGGTGGCGGCGGGCTGCCCTTCGAAGGACGCGAGGAGGGTGTGGAAGCGCGCTGCCTCCGCGGCTGCTTCCGTCTCCGCTTCCGATGTTCCGGTGGCGGGCGTGGCGGTCATCGCTTCCTTCCCTTCATACCGAGCCGCATCATGGCGACGATCTCCCGTTGGACCTCGCTGACGCCGCCCCCGAAGGTGTTGATCTGGGCGGCCCTGTTCATCCGCTCCAGCTCCCCGCCCGCGAAGACCTCGGGGCCGGGCCCCCGGACGAGCGCCTCCTCCCCCACCACCTCCTGGCAGATCCGGTACACCTCGACGGTGGACTCGGTGCCCAGGAACTTCACGCCGCTCGCGTCGCCCGGGGCCAGGGTGCCGGCGCCGACGTCCTGGACTAGGCGCCAGTTGAGGAGTCGTACGGCGGCGAGGCGCGCATGGGCCTCGGCGAGCCGCGACTGCACCCAGGGGCGGTCGGCGGGACGCTCGCCGGTGACCGGGTCGGGGGTGCGGGCGTGGTCGAGGGCGCCCCGGTAGAAGTCCTCGGCCTGCATGCCGATGGCGGCGAGGGCGACGCGTTCGTGGTTGAGCTGGTTGGTGATCAGGCCCCAGCCGCCGTGCTCGGGGCCGACGAGGTTGCCGGCGGGCACGCGGATGGAGTCGTAGTACGTGGCGGTCGTGGTCAGGCCGCCGACGGTGTCGATCGGGGTCCAGGAGAAGCCGGGGTCGTCGGTGGGCACCAGGATGATGGAGATGCCCTTGTGCTTGGGGGCCTCCGGGTCGGTGCGGCAGGCGAGCCAGATCCAGTCGGCGTTCTGGGCGTTGGAAGTGAAGATCTTCTGGCCGTCGATCAGCCAGCCCTGGTCGTCGCGGACGGCCCTGGTGCGCAGGGAGGCGAGGTCGGTGCCCGCCTCCGGCTCGGAGTAGCCGATGGCGAAGACGAGTTCGCCCTTGAGGATCCGGGGCAGGAAGTAGTCCTTCTGCTCCTGCGTCCCGTACTTCATCAGGGTCGGGCCGACGGTGTTGAGGGTGACCATGGAGACGGGGGCGCCGGCCCGGTAGGCCTCGTCGAAGAACACGAACTGCTCGTCCGGGCCGCGGCCCTGGCCTCCGTACTCGACGGGCCAGCCGAGGCCGAGGAGTCCGTCGGCGCCTATTCGGCGCAGTAGTGCGCGCTGCTCGGCGGGGTCCTCGGGCACCCCGTCCGGCAGCAGGTTTCCGAAGTACTCCCGCAGCTCGGAACGGAGCCGCAACTGGCCTTCGGTCGGGGCGAGGTGCACGGCGCTGGCCTCCCGGCATCACATCATCACGTGGAGCTGACTGTCCGTCAGATTCCAGGTGGATGTCAAGGCCGGGGCACTGTGACGGAGGGCCCGGAACGCCCGAGGGCGCCCGCACTACCGGACCCCAGCCGGTCCGGTCGCGCAGGCGCCCTCAAGAGTCGGTGCGGCTCAGGCCGCCACTACCACCAGGGGTAGAAGTTCACGGCGACGGTGGAGTTGTGCTGTTCGATCGCGGTGAAGGCCGAGCCGTTGACCTGCGCGGTGTTGTTCTGGTTGGACGCGCCGGATCCGGTGGCCACCTGCTGCGAGGTGGAGGAGTTGCCGTGGTTGTTGCCACCCACGCCGCTGCCGATGATGCTGGCGACGCTCGCATTCGATCCGTCGTTCGCGAAGGAGCCGTTGTCGGCCGATGCCACCCCGCCGAAGAGGGCGACGGCGAGGGGGAGAGCGGCGACGGCGGCGATGACGCGGGCGGTACGGATGCTTGCCATGTCTGTATCCTCCAGAAAACCGAAGTGGGGTTTACTCCAAGGCAGTTGGCCGACCGCCTCGGTCTTTCCGTGTGGTGACGACGTCGCGAGACCAGAGTTGCCCACCGAATCCCCGGCGAACCACCCCGGAGCCCTCGATTCCCCCGCAAGCATGACCAACATCGGATAAACCCCATGCGCGCCCCCGGCGCCCCAGGTCAGCGCGTCGAGACCCGCTGAAACCCCTGCCGGGCAAGGGGCGAACCGTTCCGCCAAAACGGCCGGCCCCGGACATGCCGAAAAGGGCCGCGCCGTCCGGGAACCCCACCGTCTCCCGGGCCTGCGGCCCTGCGCTGCCAAGCTTCACGCCCCCTGCACGCCCCCGGCGCTCGCCGGGGCGTTCCCTCTGTGCCCCGCTCCGGGGCACCTTCACGGCACGATCCGCGGTCGCGGCCTGCTCACACCGACCGACCGGGCTCAAGCGCCTGCGCTGCGCTGCGCTGCGTTGCGTTGCTCTCGTGTTCTGCTGCCTTGCTGCTGCGTGCTCCTGCGTACTGGGTGGCGGGTACTCCTGGTACTGAGTCCTGGGTACTGGGTCCCGCCGCGTCCTGCCGTGTCCTGCGTCCGGGCGCCGCGCACTGGGCCCTACACCTTGCACCTGCGCGCACTGCGTCCTGCGATCAACGGATCCTGAGATCTACGGGTCCTACGGTCGACGGGTCCTTCAGTCGACGGGCCCTGCGGTCGACGGGCCCTGCGGTCGACGAGTCCTGCGGTCGACGGGTGCCGCGTCTGCGTGCGGTACGAGTGCTCCGTGCCGCGCACTACGCGGCGAGGGCCATCTCCCGGCGAGCGGCTCCGACGCGGACCGCTGCGGCAATCGCGGCGCTACGGACGCTGTCGTCCACCCCGAACTCGGACCCGGACCCGGACCCGGTTCCCGAACCGGCGGACAGGGCGGTGGTGGAGCGGCGGACGGACGGGGTCTTGCCGTGCGCCTCGGCGCGGATGCGCTGCTTGATGGTGGGCGGGAGCGAACCACCGCGCATCATCGCCCTCCAGGTCCGTCGGGCCATGAAGGCCGGCCGGTGCGCCGCGACGGCCGCGGGGGCGGCGGCGGGGGAGGAGGAGAGCGGGGTGGCGGCGGCCTGGGCGGCCTTGCCGCCGAAGCCGAGGGAGGCGAGGAGGGCCACGAGGGCCGCAAGGACGGTGGTCCAGATCGACGTGATGGTGCTGCGGTGAGCCATGACGGGTCCCTCGTTTCGCAATGTTCCGACGGGCGGATCTGAATACATTCGTCATGATGCGGGCGCAAGCGGAGCGCCTCCACGCCCCGCGCCGATCTTCCGACAAACACCACTCAAAGGGGCTAATCGCATAATTTCGATCCCCTGAAACCTCGCGCGAGCCCGGCCGGGACTTTCACCGCAAGATCGCCATCTCCCCTTCCACAGACGGCTGTTGACATCGGCTCAGCTCGCGCACCATGCTCCACCACAGCGCGGCGGATCTTCTTCTCATGGTCGGGGGACCTAGTTCCATGCAGAACCGAAACGTACTGATATCGGATGCAGGCATCGCGGGCACCGCCCTGGCCCACTGGCTGCGCCACCACGGTTTCCGACCGACCGTGGTCGAGCGCGCCTCCGTCCTCCGGGAGGGCGGCTACAAGATCGACATCCGCGGTGCCGCGCTCGACGTGGTGTCCCGCGCCGGGGTCCTCGACACCGTCCGCGCCCAGCGGACCGACGTCCAGGGCGGCTCCATCGTCAACGCGGCGGGCAAGCGGGTGGCGACGCTCGACGGTGACACCTTCGGCGGCCGCGCGGGCCACGACGCGGAGATCCTGCGCGGCGACCTGAACCGGATCCTCTACGACCTCACCGTCGACGGAGCCGACGGTGTCGAGTACCTCTTCGGCGCCTCCATCGCCTCCGCCACGGAGACCGCGGACGGCATCGAGGTGGAGCTCGACGGCGGTGAGCGCCGCGTCTTCGACCTGGTCGTCGGCGCCGACGGGCTGCATTCCAACACCCGGGCGCTGGCCTTCGGACCCGAGGAGCGCTTCATCCGGGACCTCGGCTACTACGTCTCGATCTACAGCGTCCCCAACCACCTCGACCTCGACCGCTGGGAGCTGACCTACGTCTCCCCCTGCGCACGGCCCTGACGTACAGCACCGCCAAGGACACCGGCGCGAAGGCGATGTTCCTCTTCACCTCGGGGCCGCTGGATTACGACCGGCACGACGTCTCCCAGCAGAAGAAGCTGCTGGTGGAGGCGTACGCGGGCGAGGCCTGGGAGGTGCCCCGGCTCCTCGCGGCCCTTGACGAGGCCCCGGACTTCTACTTCGACTCCCTCAGCCAGGCCCACCTGGACCACTGGTCCAAGGGCCGCACCACCCTGGTCGGCGACTCCGCGTACTGCGCCTCGCCCGCCTCCGGCCAGGGCACCAGCCTGGCCCTGGTCGGTGCCTACGTCCTGGCGGGCGAGCTCGCGGCGGCCGGCGGCGACCACCTGGCCGGCTTCGCGGGCTACGAACGCGAGATGCGCAGCTTCGCGGAGGAGAACCAGAAGCTCGGCCCCTCGAACATCAAGCACATGGTCATGCGGACCAAGCGCCAGATCTCGATCCAGCTGACCATGCTCTCCCTCCTGGGCCGCCTGCCGGGCAAGCAGCGCATGATGGCCAAGGTCATGGAGCCGATCCAGAAGGCCGCGAACTCCATCACCCTCAAGGACTACTGATCCATCGGACGGTGTGCGCACGCCCGGGGAGAACGCAGAAGGGGTGCCACCTGGTCGGTGGCACCCCTTCCGGGCTGGGCCTTGGCCCTGCCTGGTGCGGTGGGTGTGGGATTTGAACCCACGGTGACTCGCGCCACGACGGTTTTCAAGACCGTTCCCTTAGGCCGCTCGGGCAACCCACCTGGCCGGTACAGAGTACCGGGCGGCTGGGGTGGGCGGCGCTGGGGATTTTCGGGAGGTCAGGCGGTCTGGGCCTTGTCGTAGGCCGCCTTCGCCTCGTTGCCGAAGTACGGGCCGTACATCCGGTTCGGGAGGAACGTGTAGCCGAAGCTGTTCACCGAGACCTGGGTGCCCAGACCGGTCGCCTCGTTGAAGTCCTGGAACCAGGGGCCGCCGCTGGAGCCGCCGGTCATGTTGCACGGCAGGCTGTGGTCCTTGGTCAGCAGGAAGTCCTTGCCGCTGTTGCCGCTGCAGTAGACGAGCTTGGTGCCGTCGTACGGGGCCGCCGCCGGGAAGCCGAAGGCGTACATCTTCTTGTTGTAGCCACCGTTGAACACGATGCCCTGGGCTCCGACGGTCTGGCTGAGCGTCCGGCCGTTCAGCGGGGCGACGACCGCCAGGCCGACGTCCATGTTCATGTCCTCGCTCGCCACCCACTGGTCGGTCGCGAAGGTCTTGGTGGCCCTCCACTGCCCGTAGGGCGCGTTCCCGTTGTCGTAGCCCGGGACGAAGATCCAGTCGGTGTGCCAGGCGCCCTGGTACTTCACGCAGTGGCCGGCGGTGATCACCGTGCTGCCGTTGGCGCTGGTGATCGAGTCGCCCGAGCAGGAGGCGCTCTTCCCGTTGAAGGTGAAGAAGACCCGGCCCGAGGTTTTGACCACCGCGCCGCCGGATGTCCAGGCGCCGCCCGGCTGGGGGAAGGCCGCGGGTGAGGCCTTGAGGGAGGCCGTGGGGGAGGAACTCGCGGGGGTCGGGGCGATCGTCGTGGGGTGCTCGGCCGTGGTGGGCGCCGTACGGGCACTCGCGCCCGGGGCGGCCGTGATGTCCAGCGGGGTGGCGGCCCGCATCCGCTCGGCCGACCAGGAGCCCGGGGAGGCGGGGCGCTGTACGGCGGCCGAGGGGGAGGCCGCCGTCAACGCACCCGCGAGCAGGGCGCCCGTCGCGAGCAGAACCGATATGGCTGTCCGATGGCGATTCACGCATGACTCCTTCTGCCGTGCCCGGATGAAGAGTTGTCGGTGCGGATCGGGGGCAGAGTGGCACGCCGGGAACGAGATGTCAGGCAGCAGTCGGAACGTTCGGTCGGTTCCGGCCAGGAATTGGCCAACTCCGGTCAGGTGGTGAGGAGAACGCCCGCATACGAGGCTCCGGCCACCACCACCCAGGCCGCGAGACCCAGGAGGGCGGCCCGGCCGCCGGTACGGGACAGCGTGGGCAGATGGACCGCGCTGCCCAGGCCGAACAGGGCAGCGTCCAGCAGCAGTTCCTGCGCGGTGTGCGCCCCTTCCAGCGCTACGTCGGGCAGTACCCCGGTGGCGCGCAGCGCGGCCGCGGCGAGGAACCCGGCCACGAACAGCGGCACCGGAGCCGGGCGGCGCCCCGAGGACGTGCGCACTCCGCGCCGGCGGGCCCGTACCGAGAAGGCCACCGCCGCGACCAGCGGGGCCAACAGCGCCACGCGCATCAGCTTGACCAGCACCGCTTCACCGAGGGCGCCGGGGCCGGCCGTCTGGGCGGTCGCCACCACCTGCCCGACGTCGTGGACGCTCGCACCCACCCAGCGGCCGAAGTCCGGGTCGGAGAGGCCGAGGGGGGACTGGAGGAGCGGGAGCACCGCGATGGCGAGGGTCCCGCACAGGGTGACCAGGGCCACCGAGGAGGCCACGTCCTCCTCGTCACTGCCCGACACCTGGCTGACGGCCCCGATGGCCGAGGCCCCGCAGATCGAGTACCCGGTGGCGATCAGCAACGGCTGGTCCCCGGGGAGTCCGAGCCGCCGGCCGAGCCAGAGGGTGCCGAAGAAGGTCGCCGCCACCACCCCGGCCACCATCGCCACGGTGGCCCAGCCCAGCCGGAGCACCTCGTCCAGCCCCAGTGCCAGGCCCAGCAGGACGATGCCGATCCGCATCAGGCGACGCCCGGCCAGGGAGAGGCCCGGCCGCGCGGGTCCCCGTACGAAGCCCCGTAGGCCGGGGAGGTGCGCCGCGGCGATGCCGAGCACCACCGACACCGTCAGCATCGGCGCCCAGGGCACCAGCCGGTGCACCGACCAGGCCACCAGGACTCCGGCCGCCGCGAGGCCCAACCCGGGCCACGATGACGATGTTTCACGTGAAACATCGACCGGAACCGGCGATCCCGCCCCGCGCACGGGGCGGTTGAGCAGGGCCATCAGTCGGTCGGGAGCGTGTAGACGCGGCGGACACTGCTGCCCAGGCGTACGACGTCGGCCCCGTAGACGTGCAGGGATATCGCCTTCGTACGACAGGAGTTGCGGACCTTGTGGATGTCGCCGGGCGGGGCGAACCCGCAGACGTCACCCGGGCCGTTGACCACGTGCTCGGTCGCCACCAGCCGGGCTCCCGTGGTGGCCGTGGCGGGGACGAGGCGATAGCGGAGCTCGCTCTCCTCGCCCTCGTGCACCCCGGCCACGCACCACGAGACGTGGTCGTGGACCGCGGTCTCCTGGCCCGGGAGCCACACCAGGGCCACCACGGAGAAACTGCCGTCCGGCTCCGCGTGCAGGACGTGCTGCCGGTAGCGGTCGGCGTGCCCCTCGCGCTGCTCGGGGGTGAGCAGACCCGGCGTCCCCAGGTGCGGGGCGAGGCGTTCGCCGACCAGGTAGGCGGTCAGATCGGGGGCCATCCCCCGGTCCACGACCGTACGGATCTCACTGACGAGGGCGGCCATCCTCGCGGTCGTGCGGGCCGGCGTGGTGGTGGTCATAAGGGGAGCGTCGAGGAGCCCACCCATCACGTCCAACGACAGTTATGAGCTCAAATCCCAAGTCCGGCTTATGGGTTGGGGTCCGAGCTGGATCCGTCTGCGGGCCGGTTCAGCAGCCGACGCGGTTCGAGGCCGCCTGCTTCAGGGCTTCCAGCACGACCGCCGTCGCCGGGACCCGTAGGTGGTCGCGGTACACGTGTGCGGCGATGTGACGGCGGGCGGCCGGCAGCAGGGCCCGCCCGCACACCTTGCTCAGCGAGAGCGAGGGCAGCACCAGCGCGGGCATCATGGCCACGCCCAGGCCCTGTGCGACCAGGCTCTGGACCACCAGGTTGTCGTCGGTGGCGAACCGGATGTCGGGGACGAAGCCGAGCCCCGCGCATTCGTGCAGCAGGTTGGCCCGGCAGCGCGGGCAGCCGGCGATCCACCGCTCCTCGGAGAGGTCTGCGAGGTGCACGGCCCGCCTGCGGGCCAGCGCGTGCCCGGTCGGCAGCAGCACCGTCAGCTGGTCCTCCATGAGCCTGACCTCGGCGACCTCCTCCGGGACCTCCTCGTGCAGGCCGGGATAGGTGAAGGCCAGGGTGATGTCGCACTCGCCGCGCTCCAGCCGGCGCAGCGAGTCCGGGGGCTCCCCCTCCAGCAGCTCGACCTGGATCCCCGGGTGCTCCTTGGCCAGGCTGCTCAGGGCTTCCGGGACCAGGGTGACGTTGGCACTGGGGAAGCCGCACAGCCGGACGCGGCCGGTCCGCAGCCGGGCGTAGGCCTTCAGCTGGGCCTCGGCGGCGGAGAGGCTGCCGAGGATGGCCTCGGCGTGCCGGGCCATGGACTCCCCGGCCTCGGTGAGCTGCATGCGGCGCCCGACGCGGGTGAACAGCGGGGTGCCGACGGCGCGTTCGAGCGCCTTCATCTGCTGGGTGATCGCGGGCTGGGTGTACCCGAGGACCCGGGCGGCGGCCGAGTAGGACCCCGAGGCGACCACCTCGTGGAACGTCCGTATGTGCCGCGAATCGAACACGGTCGAAGCATAAGCGGACGTTGGGAGGGGCCGCAGGCACAATCGCGCCTACGGCCCCTCACCATCAAGCCAGTTGGTCCTGCCGCCGCCCGCCGGGCCGGCCCGCGCGCGGCGGCCGACCCGTGTCCGGCAGCTGTCCCGTGTCCGGCAGCCGCCGCTACTTGTCGCCGACCCGCGAACCGAGCGTGATGTCCACCGTGGTCGGCTTGCCGCCGCGCAGGTAGGTCAGCTTCACCGTGTCACCCGGCTTGTACGTCCAGATCTCGCTGATCAGGGTCGGGCCGCTGTCGATCGGCTTGCCGCCGAGCTCGGTGATGATGTCGCCGGGCTTCAGCCCCGCCTTGCCCGCAGGGCCGTTCGGGTCGACCAGCTCGTTGGCCGAGGCGCCCGTCTCGGAGATCTTCGCGCCGTCGCTCTTGGCCGCGAGGTCCACGGAGACCGAGATCACCGGGTAGACCGGCTTGCCGGTCTTGATCAGCGATTCGGCGACGTTCTTCGCCTGGTTGACCGGGATGGCGAAACCGAGGCCGATGGAGCCGGCCTGGCCGCCGCCGAAGCCGCCGTTGCCGGCCGACTGGATCGCGGAGTTGATGCCGATGACCGCGCCGCGGCTGTCGAGCAGCGGACCGCCGGAGTTGCCCGGGTTGATCGAGGCGTCCGTCTGGAGGGCGCTCATGTACGAGTTCTTGCCGCTGGAGCCGTCACCCGAGGCGACCGGGCGGTTCTTGGCGCTGACGATGCCGGTGGTGACCGTGTTGGACAGGCCGAAGGGGGCGCCGATCGCGATGGTCGAGTCCCCGACGGCGACCTTGTCCGAGTCGCCGAGGGGCAGCGGCTTGAGCCCGGACGGCGGGTTCTTCAGCTTGAGGACGGCCACGTCGTACCCCTGGGCGCGGCCGACGACCTCGGCCTCGTACTTCTTGCCGTCGGAGAAGGTCGCGCTGAGCTTGCCGCCGTTGGCCGCGGAGGCGACCACGTGGTTGTTCGTGAGGATGTGGCCCTGCTGGTCGTAGACGAAGCCGGTGCCGGTGCCGCCCTCGCCGTCGCCGGCCGAGGCCTCGATGGTGACGACGCTGGGCAGTGCGCCGGCCGCGAGGCCCGCGACGGAGCCGGCATCGCGCTTGAGGTCCTTGGGCGTGTTGCCGGCGCTGACCGTGGTCGAGCCGGAGGCGTTGTCGCTCCGGTTGGCCGCCCAGTAGCCGACGCCGCCGCCGACGCCGCCTGCGAGGAGCGCCGCCGCGAGCACGCCGGCGATCAGGCCGCCCTTGCCCTTGCGCTTGGGCTGCGGGGCACCGTCCGTGGCCAGGGGCACGCCCCAGGCGCCACCGCCGTGGCCGTCGCCGGCCCCGTACGCGGGGGCCGCGGGCGGCGGGGGAGGCCAGCCCTCGGCGCCCAGCGCCTGCGGAGCAGGGGCAGGGGCCTCGGCGTACGCCGGGGTGACCGGCGGGACCGGGCTCTCAGCGTAAGCGGGAGCCGGGGCCGGAGCCTGGACGGGCGCGGCGGGCTGGGCCGGGGCCGGGGGCTGCACCGCCGCAGGCGGCGCCGCCGGGGTCTGGGGGAGCTGCTGGGTCGGCTCGGCGCCGGGCGCGGGCGTCGGCGGCAGCTGCTGCGTCACAGGCTCCACGGGCGCCGAGGCGGCAGGCCCAGACGGCACGGACGGCGCGGCGTCGACGGGCGCGGCCACCGGGGGTGCGGGCGGGGCCGCGGGGGGTGTCGGGGCCGCGGTGCCCTCGTTCTCGGTGCTCACAGCGCTCTCTCCTCGTCACACACGGCTTCAGAAATACGGGCGATATCGGTCCGACTGAACGTTCGACGTGCCGTACAAGTTCCTGGGCAAAGCCTTTCCCATGACCCGTCAGAGCACTGTAAGCCGGACCTGTGAGTCTCCCCCATCCTTTATCTCCGACATTTCGGGCGCATCCCCAGAAGCACCCACAGGGCTCTCCCCGACATCCGGACCCCTCTCGGTGGCACCATGAGCCGGTGACCCACGCAACGCCGCGCCCCATCCAGGTCGTCGCCCACCGCGGCGCCTCGGAGGATGCCCCCGAACACACGCTGGCCGCCTACCGCAAGGCCATCGACGACGGGGCCGACGCCCTCGAATGCGATGTCCGGCTCACGGCCGACGGCCATCTGGTCCTGGTCCACGACCGGCGGGTGAACCGCACCTCCAACGGCCGCGGCGCCGTCTCCGCCCTGGAGCTGGCCGACCTGGCCGCCCTCGACTTCGGCTCGTGGAAGGACCGCGAGGAGTCCCCCGACTGGGACGCGGACCCCGAGCGGACCTCCGTGCTCACCCTGGAGCGCCTGCTGGAGCTGGTCGCGGACGCCGGGCGGCCGGTCCAGCTGGCCATCGAGACGAAGCACCCGACCCGCTGGGCCGGACAGGTGGAGGAGCGCCTGCTCTTCCTCCTCAAGCGCTTCGCGCTGGACGCCCCGCCCGCCGAGGGGCCGCACCCGGTCCGGGTGATGAGCTTCTCCGCACGCTCCCTGCACCGGATGCGAGCGGCCGCGCCGACGGTCCCGACCGTCTACCTGATGCAGTTCATCTCGCCCCGGATGCGGGACGGGCGGCTCCCGGCGGGAGTACGGATCGCCGGACCGGGCATGCGGATCGTGCGCAACCACCCGGCCTTCATCCGCAAACTTCAGGCCGCCGGGCACTCCGTTCACGTGTGGACCGTGAACGATCCGGAAGATGTTCAGCTCTGCGCTGATCTGGGTGTGGAAGCGATCATCACGAACCGACCGCGACAAGTTTTGTCACAGCTGGGCCGCTGACATCCCGTTTTGCGCATCCGTCCCACGCGTAACACCCGTTACGGGGTGTGCACCGGCGCATCCGCTCCGCATTCGGTCGCCCCGAATGCGTCAGAGGGCGCTGGTCCGGCGGTTTCCGGTCCAGGCCATTGGGGCATCCAGACCATGCGTGGGGCTAAGGAGGTTCCGGGGGTGGCGTTGATGGTGGCACAAGAAGTGCCCACGTCGTCGTGCATGGACGTGTCCCATGGTCCTGCGGGCGTGGGCGAGGCGAGGCACCGGATGCGCGAGCAGCTGCGCATCAGCGGGGTGTCCGAATCGATCGTGGATGACGCCGTTCTGATCCTTTCCGAACTACTCAGCAACGCCTGCCGGCACGGCAGACCGCTGGGCTCACGGGAGATCGGCGACGGCGGGATACACGCGTCGTGGCGCGTCGACAAGGCGGGGCGGCTGACGGTCGAGGTCACGGACGGCGGCGGGCCCACCCGCCCCCTCCCGGCCAAGCCCTCGGTCACCGCGCGGGGCGGTCGGGGGCTGAACATCATCAGCGCCCTGGCCCAGGACTGGGGTGTCCGGGACGGAGCGGCGGGTGAGGTCACCGTGTGGGCGACCGTTGCCTGTGGGCCCCGGCACGAGGATTTCGCTACGCGCGTTGCGCCCCCTGCGATCGATTTCAGTACGGCCTTCGACGATCTGGATCCCTGATCCGACCGGTCCCCGACCGCGGGTGGAGGGATGGCGGCCGTCCGGGAGCGCACGCCGACCGTGCTCCCGGCCGCACCCCACCGGTTGTGGCGGTACGAACGGCTAGGCTCGCGCCCAGACCGACGCCGTACCGCCGCAACCGGGAGACACCCACGATGGCCAAGAAGCGCCCCGCCGCGAAGTCCGCAAAGCCGCAGCTCAACAACGGGGAGATCCCGGTGGTGGGCGCTCGCGAGCCCTGCCCCTGCGGATCCGGGCGCCGTTACAAGGCCTGCCACGGCGCGGCCGCCGCGCACGCCGTGACCGAGCACGTGGCCCGCCCGTTCGAGGGCCTGCCCGGCGAGTGCGACTGGGTCGCGCTGCGCGAGCTCGTCCCCGCCGCGACCGTGCCGCTCACCCTCAAGGGCGGACTGCCCGAGGGCGTCCCCTCCGTCACGCTGGTGACCGTACTCCCGCTGGCCTCGCCGGCACTGCGCCGTGAGGACGGCTCCGTCCTGCTCGGCCTGCAGAACGACTCGACCACCGGCGACCTCGCCCGGGACATGGCCGACACCCTGGAGCGCGCGCTCGTGGCCGAGCCCGGCACCGTCGTCGCGGCCCGCCGGGTTCCGGCCGAGGGTCCGCGACTTCAGGATCTCCTGTCCGCGGACGGCGGTTTCGAGCCGGTTGTCCACAGCGGGTTCGAATTCTGGATTCCGGAAGCGGAGAGCGCCCAGAGCGCTTCCCCGGAGATCGCCGCCTCCCTGGAGCGCGCCAACGCGGCCGCCATCCCGACCGTCAAGCTGACCGGCGTGGATGCCGCCTACTGGTGCGAGACCCCGGACAAGAACCACCTGCGCTGGGTCATGCCGCACCCCGAGGAGAAGCTGCTCGACGCGCTCGCGCGGCTGTCCGCCGCCGGCACGTCCTCGCTCGGCGAGGGCACCAAGCTGGTCGGCTCCTTCCGCGCCCACGGCCTGATGGTCCCCGTCTGGGACCTGCCGACCGGGGTCTCGGCCGAGGACGTGGAGAAGCCCGCGGCCGAGCTCGCGGAGCGGCTCGCCGCTGCTCTCGCGACGGACGCGCCGCTGACCACGGAGGAGCGCCGCGCCCGCGGCGGCCTCACCAACCGCCAGGTCACGCTCAGCTGACCAGGTGGCCGGCCCGTCCGCGGGCCGGCCACGAGGGTCGCCGGAGGGCCCCGGGGAGGGGCTGCGGGAGCGTCACCGGTGACCGGTCACCGGTGATCGGTGTCACAACTCCCGCTAATCGCCTGCAAATCGCTGTCCGAATATCAGAGATCGAATTTGCGAACAGGCGATCTCTTGTTACCGTTCTTGTAGCCCGGTCGCTGGTGCATCCCCCGTCGCCAGCGACCGGGCCCTTGATTTTCCGTGACGCTCAACCGTCACCCGGTACCGGTGAGTTGCTCCCGGACCGCAGGAGCAGGGCTCCTTCATCATCCGGAACTGCAAATTCCGCTACAGCCGAGTAGTCCCCCGGAACCCCGGCCGACTCCTCCTTCGGCGTTTCGCACAGCCCCGGTTCGTCGCCCGCGCCGACCGCGCAGCGGATCTGCACCGTGCGCCCCGCCGGACCCATCACCGTGAGCACCGCGTCGAGCGCGCGGCCGCTCGTGTTCCGGTAGTAGCTGCGCCCCCACGTCCGGCCCTCGCCCGACAGGACGCACGTCTGCGCCTCCACCCCCTGCGGGGAGGACAGTTCGGGTCCGCAGCGGGCGTCCGTACGCGGCTGCTCGGCCGGGCCCGGGCGGGCCGGCGCCGCGGCGGGGGCCTGCGTACGGGACCGGCCGGAGGCCGAATTCGCTCCCGAGCCGCCCGAATCGGCCGAGCCGGCAGAGTGATCCGTGTTCCCGGAGGTATCGGGGTTCTCGGAGTCCGCGCGACCCGATTCCCCCGGGGCGCCCTTGGACGGGTGCCCGAGGCCGAAGGTGGAGAGCAGCCCTCCGCCCTTTCCATCGCTCTGACCGGCGAAATCCGGCCCGGCGATCGCTCCCGCCAGCGGGAGCGACAAGATGATCAACACACCGGCGCCGATACCGATCAGGCGGAGATTCATTCGCCGAAGATAGCGATCCGGGAATGGGGCACGGAGATCCCCGCGCCCAATTCCCTTGGAAACTCGTCTCGCTGACACCCGTACGAGTGATCCGTCCGCGCACGGGCTCAGTACGCGAGCCGGCTCCCGCCGCCGGACGCCCCGCTGCTGGCTTCCACCAGCGCGTCCACGACCGCCTCCACCTCCGGCAGCCAGATCTCCCCCGCCCCCGCCGGTTCGCGCTCCCACCGCACCTGCCCGCCGCCGATCGCGGGGGAGGGCGGGAGCAGCAAGTAGCCGCCCTCACCGTGGAAACGCAGCGAGGAGGGCACGTGGTCCTTGGCGTAGAGGATCTCGCCGAGCCGCTCCAGCGAGTACGGCTCCACGAGCAGCGACCACCGCGTGGGCGTGGCCACGATCGGCCCGAGCCGCATCCCCTCGGCGTCCAGTCGTGCGACGGCACGCGCGGCCGCCGCGGCGGGCAGGCTCACCGCGCAGGGCGCGCTCCCGCCGGTGGCCAGCAGGATCGGGGCACCCGCCCGGTTGGCCCACCACCAGGACACCATTCGGGGGTCGGTGGTGGCCGCGAGCAGCCCGGGATCGAAGGGGTGTGCGCCGGGTACGGCGCAGTCGGGGTCGGGGCAGGCGCACCGCGCGCTGTCGACGCCGGAGCGTCCGACGCCCGGCAGCACGGGCCAGTTCCAGGCGGTGGCGCAGGTCAGCGCCGCGTCGAGGAGGGCCGGCGCTTCACCCTGCGGCGGGGCGGGGCGCAGGGATTGCAAGCGATTGCGGAGCCGCTGGAGACGCCTTCCGAGGATCTCGCGCATGAGCGCTCGTTCCTTTCCGTTGAACGCCGAGGGCCACATCACACCATGTAAGCGGTGGTTCACCACACGTACACGTTTCGCGTCACTGTCCGCTTGAAGCAGGTTCACACGGTTCGTGCAGTTTTCTTACGGGTCCATGAAACGTCCGTCGGGGGCGGTACGCGACCCGGGACCGCGCGGGGGACGGCTGTCGTCGATGGGGACGACGGGCCGTGCCCGACGGTTCCCGGCGGGCACCGGGCTGCGCCAACTCTCCCCGGGTGCAACGGATTACGTACCCGGACCGGCCGACTGACTCGCCCAGTCGACCGCAAAAACCGTCCGCTTCCCGCTTTTTCCGGCCAAGTTCTAGCCCTGACCGGACAGTGAGTTGCCGTCCCACGGACACCAGGATTCCCACCTGGGCAATGCTGGACATCGCTCCTCGTGTGCGTGTAGATGTGGATTCATTGATAGCGGCGCAGCATGATCTGGGGGTTTGCGATGCTATATGGCGAATCGCACCAGCTGGAAAGGCGGACGCCATGAGCGCCCCGCATCTGCCGAAAGTGGCTGGAATCGATCCAGCAGTCACAGCGTCCCCGCACACTGTGGCGCCCACACCGGTGCCCACGGCCGCGTCCACACCGACGAGCCCGCGAACGGCCCACGCCCCGGCGCAGGGACCCGCTGCGAGCTCGGTCATCCAGGACCGTCTCGCGGGCATGGTCTCCGACCTCACCACCCTCCACGAGCTCACCGAGCGGCTCGCCCGCGCGAGTGACCTCACCTCCTCCCTCCAGGAGTTCCTGCGGGCGGGCGCGGCCCTCGTCGGCGCCCGGCGCGGCCTGATCGTCCTGGAGCCCTCCGACGGACTCGGCCCCACCAGCACGATCGGCCTCGGGCTCGGCCACGCCGACCTCGGCCACATCGAGACGGTGCCGCGCAGCGCCACCTCCTACGGCCGCATCCTCGACGGCCTGCCCGACGCCCACGGCGGCTCGGAGGTCCTGCCCGAGCCCGGTACGGCCCCCGGTACCGGCGGCGGGTACGCCACCCCCGTCGACCCCCGCCACCGCGAGGTCGCCGCCCGACTCGGCTACGCCGCCAGCTACGCGCTGCCGCTGACCGCCGAAGCCACGGGCCGGCTCGGCGCGGCCGTCTGGCTCTACGACGAACAGGCCGAGCCCAACGACCGCCAGCGCGACCTGGCCGGGCTGTACGTCCGGCACGCCTCCGAGCACCTGGCCCGGATGCTGGAGGTGGAGCGCGCCCGCACCAGCCTGGCCACCGTCGCCGAGGAACTGCTGCCCAGCCGGCTCCCCCGGATCTCCGGGGTCCAGCTCGCCGCCCGGCACCACACCGGCCCGCACGGCGGAGGCGACTGGTACGACGCACTGCCGCTGCCGGAGGGCGCCCTCGGCCTGGCCGTGGGCTCCGTCACCGGCTCGGGGCCGAGCGCCGTCGCCGCCATGGGCCGGCTGCGCGCCTCGCTGCGCGCGTACGCCGTCATGGAGGGCGAGGACCCCGTCGCCGTCCTCTCCGACCTGGAACTGCTGCTGCGCCTGACCGAGCCCGCGCGCTCGGCGACCGCGCTCTTCGCCTACTGCGAGCCCGCCGGGGGCCCGAACTCGAACGGCCGGGGGAGGAAGCTCATCCTGGCCGGGGCCGGGCACACCCCGCCGCTGCTGATCGGCGAGCGGCGCACCGAATACGTGGAGACCACCCTCTCCGCGCCGCTCGGAATGCTGTCCTGCTGGGAGGCCCCGAGCGTGGAGATCGAGCCCGCGCCCGGAGAAACGGTGCTGCTGTACACGGACGGGCTGCTCCGGCGCACCGGGGACCCGATGGACCGGGCCTACGCGCGGCTGCACGCCGCCGCCGCGGGGATCCCCCGTAGCGCCCGCGAGGACCCGGCCGCCATCTGCGACCACATCCTGCGCACGGTGCTGCCGGACGGGGACGGGGACGGCCCCGTGGCCCCGGCGGACGCCTCGGAGGACATCGTGCTGCTCGCAGCCCGGTTCGAGTGACGCGGGGACGAGGGCGGGGCGTGTGACCGGATTTAGCTGATTTGTCACACGGCCCGTCGGGGGGCGTCCGCTCACCCATACGATGGATGAGGTCCATACCCGGTCCGTGTCCGCCGTACTGAGGAGAAGACGTGGCTGACGAGCTCACCCCGGAGACCCCGGAAGAAGAGCAGCCCAAGAAGAAGATCAAGCAGCGCAAGAACGGGCTGTACCCGGGTGTCAGCGAGGAGCTCGCCGCGAGCATGCGCACGGGCTGGGCAGACACCGAGCTGCGCGGACTGGAGCCGATCGCTCAGGCCGCGCACACCGCCGCCCGCCGCTCCGCGCTGTCCCGGCGCTTCCCCGGTGAGCGCCTCGTGGTCCCCGCCGGACGGCTCAAGACGCGCTCGAACGACACCGAGTACCCCTTCCGCGCCTCGACCGAGTACGCGTACCTCACCGGCGACCAGACCGAGAACGGCGTCCTGGTCCTGGAGCCCGCGGGGGAGACCGGCCACCACGCCACCGTCTACCTGCTGCCCCGCTCCGACCGCGAGAACGGCGAGTTCTGGCTCTCCGGCAGCGGCGAGCTGTGGGTCGGCCGCCGCCACTCCCTCACGGAGGCCGAGCAGCTGCTGGGCATCCCGGCCAGGGACGTGCGCAAGCTTCCCGAGGAGCTGGCCGAGGCCGAGGGCCCGGTCCGTGCCGTGCGCGGTCACGACTCCGTCATCGAGACGGCCCTGACCGACAAGGTCACCAAGGAGCGCGACGAGGAACTGCGCGTCTACCTCTCCGAGGCCCGCGCCGTGAAGGACGCCTTCGAGATCGGCGAACTGCAGAAGGCCGTCGACTCCACCGTCCGCGGCTTCGAGGACGTCGTGAAGGTGCTCGACAAGGCCGAGGCCACCTCCGAGCGCTACATCGAGGGCACCTTCTTCCTGCGCGCCCGCGTCGAGGGCAACGACGTCGGCTACGGCTCCATCTGCGCCGCCGGCCCGCACGCCTGCACCCTGCACTGGGTCCGCAACGACGGCGACGTCCGCTCGGGCGACCTGCTGCTGCTCGACGCCGGTGTGGAGACCCACTCCCTCTACACGGCCGACGTCACGCGCACGCTGCCGATCAGCGGCACGTACACCGACATCCAGCGCAAGATCTACGACGCGGTCTACGCCTCCCAGGAAGCCGGCATCGCCGCCGTCAAGCCGGGCGCGAAGTTCCGCGACTTCCACGACGCCTCGCAGCACGTGCTCGCCGAGAAGCTCGTCGAGTGGGGTCTGCTGGAGGGACCGGTCGAGCGTGTCCTGGAGCTGGGTCTGCAGCGCCGCTGGACCCTGCACGGCACCGGCCACATGCTCGGCATGGACGTCCACGACTGCGCCGCCGCGCGCACCGAGGCGTACGTCGACGGCACGCTGGAGCCCGGGATGTGCCTGACGGTCGAGCCCGGTCTGTACTTCCAGGCCGACGACCTGACCGTCCCCGAGGAGTACCGAGGCATCGGCGTCCGGATCGAGGACGACATCCTCGTCACCGAGGACGGCAACCGGAACCTGTCGGCCGGGCTGCCCCGCACCTCGGACGAGGTCGAGGCCTGGATGGCGCGGCTCAAGGGCTGACGCCACCGCTCGTACGCGCCGATGGGCGGGACCCTCCAAGGGACGCTGTTGGTAAATGCTGGCCCTGATATGTGACGTCGGTCCGTTCCACCTCGTTGAGGTGGAACGGACCGACGTTTTGTTTGGGGTGGGGTGCGGTGTCGTTGCGTGGGGTGTCTTTGGGAGAGGTCCCGGCCGGGACTGAGCGGCTGGCGCGGGCGGTGTTTCCCAAGGGGTGCCTGGCGATGCGGCTGCGGGACACGCTGGGGCCGGTGTTCCAGGACGCGGACTTCGCCGGCCTGTTTCCGTCCCGGGGGCGTCCGGCGCTCTCGCCTGCGAGGCTCGCGCTGGTGTCGGTTCTGCAGTTCGTGGAAGGGCTGACGGACCGGCAAGCAGCTCACGCGGTGCGCTCGCGCATCGACTGGAAGTTCGCCCTGGCCCTGGAGCTGGACGACACCGGGTTCGACTTCTCCGTACTCAGCGAGTTCCGCACCCGGCTGGCTGACGGCGAGGCAGGCCGGGCGGTGTTCGACGCGGTGCTGGAGGCTGCCGGCAGTGCGGGGCTGTTGAAGACCGCTGGGCGCCAGCGCACCGACTCCACTCACGTGCTCGCCGCGACGCACGCCCTGAACCGCCTGGAACAGGTAGTGGAGACTCTGCGGGCCGCGCTGAACGAGATCGCCCAGGCCGCCGGTGACTGGCTGTCCGCCCTCGTCGAGCCGGAGTGGTTCGACCGCTACAGCTCCCGCCCGGAGGACCGCCTGTTCCCCAGCCGGTGGGCGGCCCGCATCGAGCACGGAGACCAGACAGGCGCCGACGGCATGACCCTCCTGACGGCCCTGTGGTCCCCGGCCGCACCGCCCGCACTGCGGATGCTGCCGCAGGTGGAGCTTTTGCGCCGGGTGTGGGTGCAGCAGTTCCAGCATGTCGACGGCGTCGTGAAGTGGCGGGAGCCGAAGAACTTACCGCCGGGCCGGATGCGTTACTGCACCCCATATGACCTGGACGCCCGCACCGGGGCGAAGGTCGACCGGGCCTGGGACGGGTTCAAGGTGCACCTCACCGAGACCTGCGAACCCGACGCCCCGCACCTGGTCACGAACGTCGAGACCACCGTCGCGTCGGTATCCGACATGGAAATGACCCCGGTCATCCACAACGAGCTCGCCGCCCGCGGCCGGACCCCGGACATTCATCTGGTCGACGCCGGATACGTCGACGCCAACAACCTGGCGACCGCACTGCACGACCACGGCATCAACCTGGTCGGACCGGTGAAGACGAACACCGGCTGGCAGGCGAAAGCCGGCACCGGCTTCTCCATCGACGCCTTCACCGTCGACTGGGACAACCAGCGGGCGATCTGCCCGAACGGCAAGATCAGCAAGCAGTGGGGCCGACAGACGCACCGCACCGAAGGCCCGGTCTTCTACGCCCGCTTCGCGCCGGCGGACTGCCGCCCCTGTCCTTCCAAGCCGCAGTGCACCCGGGCACCGAAACGCGAGATCACATTCCGCCCTCGTGGAGAACACGAGGCCCTGGCCCAGGCACGGATCGACCAGCAGAGCCCCGAGTGGCAACGCCGCTACGGCCACCGCGCGGGCGTCGAAGGCACCATCGCCCAAGGCGTGCATGCCTTCGGCCTGCGCAGAGCCCGCTACCGCGGCCTCGTGAAGACCCGGCTGCAGCACCAGCTGACCGCAGCGGCCATGAACTTCGCCCGGCTCGACGCCTGGCTCACCGGCCGCCCCCTCGCACCGACCCGGACACCCCCCTTCGCAGCACTCCGCCCCACTGGATAAAGATCCAGCGGGACGGAATTAACCAACGGCGTCCCTCCAAGGGTTCCGCCCATCGGCGCGTCTACGAGACCTTCAGCAGGGAGTCGTCCCGCCACTTCAGCATCTTGTCGAAGCTGACCACGGCGCCCCGGCCGGGCCTGTTGCGGAAGCGGACGTGGTCGGCGAGTTCCTCGATCAGGTGCAGGCCCCGGCCGTGCTCGGCCAGGGAGGGTCTGCGGCGGGCCACGGTCGCGGGAGGGAACCCCGGACCCGAGTCGCTCACTTCGATGCGACAGCGGTCCCCGTCCAGATAGGCCGTGACGTGGTACGCCCCGGTCCCGTCCGGGGCTCCGCCGCCCGAGGACGCGTCGTCCGTGCAACCGGAGCGCGGGGCGGCTTCGCGGCCGCCGTGCTCCACCGCGTTCGCGCACGCCTCGCTCAGCGCCACCGACAGGTCGAAGGAGATGTCCGGGTCCACCCCCGCGGTCTCCATCGTCCCCAACAGCAGTCGCCTCGCGAGGGGCACACTCGCTGCTTCGCGCCTCAAGTGGAGAGACCACCAGATGCTCATACGGTTACCTATTGCCGCCCGGGGCCGGGGCTAAGCCCCTGAGGGCCGACAGAGCCCTCGTTCGGCCGATGCGGCTCTCCCGGGCGGCGGTGTATGCGGGGTGGGGCCGGGCATCCGTGCGCGGGAATGCAAACCGGCTGTCGCACCTGCCGTATGTGACGCCTAAGGCCAGTGCGATGATGGCCCGGCCATGACTGCCCCCCACGCGACGCAGGCCGGACCCGGCCTCAGGCTGATCCGGGCCGCGGTGTTCACCGCGGTCTGTGTCGTGCTGTCCGCGGTCGGGCACGCACTGGCCTCCTGCGCGACGGTGCCCTGGTGGTCCCTCTGCGCCGGCTTCCTCGCCGTCTTCGCCGTGGCGGCCCCGCTCGCGGGACGCCGCCGCTCACTGCCCGGCATAGCCGCCGCACTGGCGGGCGGACAGCTCGCGCTGCACACCGTGTTCGGCCTCGGCCAGCACACCACCTCGGCGGGCCGCAGTACCTCCTCGGAGACCTCGCTCGCGGCGCTGGCCGCCCAACTGGTGTGCGGGGGCAACTCCGTCCCGATCCACCCGGCGGAAGCCCGGCGGATCGTGGAGAGCGCCGGGCTGGACCCGGACGCCGTGGCCGCTCAGGCCGAGGCGCAGGGTCACCTGGCCCACGCCCACATGGGGCAGGGCCTGGTGGAACCGGCCAACGGACTGGTGGGGCTGCTCAGCCCGGCCATGCTGATCGGTCACCTGCTGGCCGCACTCGCCGCGGGCTGGCTGCTCGGGCGCGGCGACGCCGCGCTGTTCCGCCTCCTCGAACTGTCCAGGCTCTCCGCCGGAGCCGGACCGGTGCGCCCGCTGCGTGCCGCGCTGGCCTACGTACGAGCCCTCGGCGCGGGCCTTCCGGGCCTGCCCGCGCGTACCCCGCGGGCAGCGGGCGACGGGACCGGCCCCGCACGCTCCACGGGCCGGGACGCACTCCAGCACACGGTGATCAGGCGCGGGCCGCCCGCGGCATTCGCCCTCGCAGCCTGAAGCGGCACCTCTCCTCCCCGGGACTCACGACGGGAGCACCGGTGCCGCGAACTCCGTGCGCGCCGCGCGCGGAGCAACCGTCACCACAGCTTCCGTGGAGTGTTTCTGCCATGAAGACCTCTCGCGTCTCCTTCGCCGCCGCCCTCGCCGCCGGTTCCGTCCTGCTCCTCTCCGGTACCGCCTTCGCCCACGTCAGCGTGCAGCCCGTCGGGGAGGCCGCCAAGGGCGGCTACGCGACGCTCAACTTCAAGGTCCCCAACGAGCGCGACAACGCGGCGACCACGCAGCTCGAGGTCAACTTCCCCGTGGACCAGCCGCTCACATCCGTCATGCCGCAGGACATCCCCGGCTGGACGTCCGCTGTCGAGAAGACCAAGCTCGACAAGCCGCTCACCGTGCACGGCAAGCAGGTCAACGAGGTCGTCACCAAGGTGACCTGGACCGGCGGCAAGATCGAGACCGGCAAGTTCCAGCAGTTCCCGGTCTCCGTCGGCAAGCTCCCCGAGAACGCCGACCAGATGGTCTTCAAGGCGATCCAGACCTACGACAACGGCGAGGTCGTCCGCTGGATCGAAGAGCCGAAGGAAGGTGCCGCCGAACCGCAGACCCCGGCGCCCGTCCTGAAGCTGACCGCCGCCGGCGCCGACCACCACGACGCCGCCAAGAAGCCGGCGGACGAGGCGAAGAACTCCGACTCCGCCCACAAGGACGGCCAGGACGGTCACGACACAGCGGCCGCCAAGAGCGGATCCGACACGACCGCGCGGGCCCTCGGCGTCGCCGGCATCGTCATCGGACTCGGTGGCGTGGCCTTCGGCGTCGCCTCGCGCCGCCGCACCTCCTGACCGCCCGACCTCCCAACCTTCCCGACCTGACGATCCTGCGCAGCCGGCCGGTCATCCGGGCCGGCCGGGCTCGCGGATCCACCCGTACCACCCCCGATCCCAGGGACTTCCCCATGCGCACCACACGTGTGACGCTCGCCGCCCTCGTGGCGGCGGCCGCCCTCACCCTCACCGCCTGCGGTGGTGAACCGGCCAAGAACGGCCAGGTCACCCAGATCAGCGAGAACCAGGCGAAAGCCGGGTCCGCCACCGTGCTCGACCGCCCCTTCGACAAGCCGGACGTCGTCCTCACGGACACCACCGGCAAGCAGTGGAACCTGCGCGAGCAGACCAAGGGCAAGCCGACGCTCATCTACTTCGGCTACACCCACTGCCCCGACGTGTGCCCCCTGACGATGAGCAACATCGCCGTCGCCAAGAAGGCACTCCCCAAGGCCGACCAGGACAAGCTCCAGATCGTCTTCATCACCACCGACCCGGAACGGGACACTCCCGAGTCCCTCGGCGCGTGGCTCAAGGGCCTGGACCCGGCCTTCACCGGGCTGACCGGGGACTTCGCCACCATCCAGGCCGCCGCACGCACGCTCGGCATCGGTATCGAGGCTCCCACCAAGGACGCCAACGGCAACGTCGTCTCCATGCACGGTGCCCAGGTCATCGCCTTCTCGCCCAAGACCGACGAGGGATACCTCCTCTACGGCGAGAGCACCACCGTCGATGACTACACCAAGGACCTGCCGAAGATCGTCAAGGGAGAGAACCCGTGAACGCCCGCACCACCCGCACCCTCGCAGCCGCCCTCTCCCTGACGGCCGCGCTCGCCATATCCGGCTGCTCCTCGGACTCCGGGTCCGCGTCCGCTTCCGGTGACGCACCGAAGCTGACGGTCAGCGGCGGCTACATGCCGCAGCCCGTGAACGACCAGATGGCCGGCGCGTTCATGGTCATCAAGAACGACTCCAAGACGGCCGACAAGCTGACCGGCGCCACGAGCACGCTCTCCGACGACCTGCAGATCCACGAGACCAAGGATCAGAAGATGCAGCAGGTGCAGTCCATGGACGTGCCCGCGAACGGAGAGCTGAAGCTGGAGCGCGGCGGCAGCCACGTCATGTTCATGGGGCTCAAGAACACCCCCAAGGTCGGCGACAAGGTCACCGTCGAACTGCGCTTCGAGAAGTCCGGCCCGGTCAAGGTCGAGCTGGACGTCAAGGAGCGGACGTACAAGGCTCCGACATCCACTGACGGCACCGCCCACTGACGGACCGAGGGACTGACACGCCATGACGGCCACCGCCCCGCCCCCATCCACGGCCCGCGTCCGTGCCACGGCACTCCTGCCGCGGCTCACGCTGGTCCTCGCCGCACTGCTGGCAGCCTTCTTCGCCGCTGCCGCGCCGGCCTCGGCACACGCCGCGCTGACCGCGAGCGACCCCTCGGACGGGGCGGTGGTCGCCACGGCGCCCGCCCAGATCACGCTCTCCTTCTCGGAGGGGGTCGCCATGAACGGCGACTCCATCCGCGTCCTGGACCCCCAGGGCAAGCGCGTCGACACCGGTGAACTGCGCGACCTCTGCAGCGGGAGCATCATCCGCTACGGCACCACCCTGCGCCCGGGACAGCCGGACGGCACCTACACCGTCGCCTGGCAGGCCATATCCGCGGACAGCCATCCGGTCTCCGGCGCCTTCACCTTCTCCATCGGAGCCCCCTCCGAGACCGCCGTCTCACTGCCCTCGCGGACGGCGGGCGACGGGCCCGTCGCCGTCGCCTACGGCATCGCGCGCTACGTGGCCTACGCCGGGTTCGCCGTGCTCGTCGGCACCGCCGCCTTCATCCTCCTGTGCTGGCGCCGGGGCGCCGCGCAGCGGCCGATGCAGAAGCTGGTCGTACGGGCCTGGGTCGCGCTCACCGTGGCCACCCTGGTGATGCTGCTGCTCCGCAACCCGTACACCGGGTCGGGGAACTTCGCCGACGCCTTCGACCTGGCCGGGCTGAAGGCCGTCCTGGAGACCAAGTCCGGTGCCTCGCTCGTCTCGCGGCTGCTCCTCCTCGGCGCCGCCGCACTGTTCATCACCGTGCTGTTCGGCTCCTACGCCCGGCGCCACACGTCGGACGGCTCGGGCGGTTCGGGCGGTCCGGACACCTCCGGGGGCTCCGATGCCTCGGACGCCTCCAATGCCTCCGAAGAGGACGCCAAGGGGGAGAGCGACCTCGTCTTCGGGCTCGGCATCGGCGGGACCGTCGTCGCGGCCGGTATCGCCGCCACCTGGGCGCTGTCCGAGCACGCCTCCACCGGCATCCAGCCCGCCCTCGCCATGCCCGTCGACATCCTTCACCTGCTGGCCGTCGCCGTGTGGCTCGGCGGACTCACCGCGCTGCTCGTCGCGCTCCACAAGGTCCCCGGGATCGAGCGCACGGCCATCCGGCGCTTCTCCACCGTCGCCTTCACCAGCGTCGTCGTCCTGGCCTGCACCGGTACCTACCAGGCCTGGCGCCAGGTGGGCAGCTGGTCCGCGCTGACCGGGACCAACTACGGCCGGCTGCTGCTCCTCAAGATCGGCCTCGTCGCCGTCATCGTGGCCATCGCCTACACCTCCCGGAAGTGGACCTCTCGGCTGGCGGGCGCCGATGTTTCACGTGAAACATCGCCCGTCGCCGTCACCCCGGCCGCCGACGCCGTCCCCGACGCCGGCACGTCCGACCCCCGGCGTGCCGCGCAGCTCGCGCGCCAGAGCGCCGCCCGGCGGACCGCGCGGGAGAAGCAGGCGCGTGACGCCGACCCGGACCGCGCGGGCCTGCGACGGTCCGTCCTCGCCGAGGCCGGTGTCGCCGTGGTCCTGCTGGCCGTCACCACCATCCTCACCAGCACCGAACCCGGCCGTGCCGCGGAGCTGGAGGCCGGCCGCGGGTCCACCGCCACGGCCGTTCCCGACCGCGCGGTCAAGGTCACGCTGCCCTTCGACACCGGCGGTCAGAACGGCAAGGGCTCGGTCCGGCTCCAGCTGGACCCGGGCCGCGTCGGCGCGAACACGCTCCACGTGTGGGCCGAGACCCCCGACGGCAAGCCGCTCGACCTACCCGAGCTCAAGGTGTCGTTCACCTTGGAAGCCAAGGAGATCGGTCCCCTTCCGGTCCTGCCCGAGCGCGCCGCACCCGGGCACTGGACCGCATCGGGCGTCCAGCTTCCGCTGACCGGCGACTGGCGGATCGACGTGACCGTCCGCACCTCCGACATCGACCAGACGACCGTCCAGAAGAACGTGAAGATCGGCTGACCAGCGTGACCCAGAACAGCGACCCCATCGAAAGCACCGCCAACAGCGAGAGCAGCACCGGGCTCCCCGGCATCGAGATCTCCCGGCGCCGCCTGCTGGGCACGGTCGGCGCCGCGGGCGCGGCCGGGCTCGCGCTCGGCGCCGCCGGCGGGGCCCTCGTACAGTCCGAGGTGTCCGGGTCCGCGGCGTCGGGCTCCGGCGGCGCTCCCGGCAGCCTCGGTGCCACCCGGGTCGACTTCCACGGGGATCACCAGGCCGGCATCACCACGCCGCTCCAGGCCAAGGGGCACGTGCTCGCCTTCGACCTGGCGCCCGGTGCCGGACGTACCGAGGCGGCCGCCCTGATGCGGCGCTGGTCCGAGACCGCGCGGCGGCTGACGGCGGGCGAGACCGCACCCGTCGCCGACACCGGCATCGCCCTCGGTTCCGGCCCCTCCTCCCTCACGGTGACCTTCGGCTTCGGCCACTCCTTCTTCGAGCGCACCGGACTCACCGCGCGCCGTCCCGCCGCCCTCGACCCGCTCCCGGCCTTCTCCTCCGACAGCCTCGACGCGCAGCGCAGCAACGGCGACCTGTGGGTCCAGATCGGCTCGGACGACGCGCTGGTCGCCTTCCACGCCCTGCGCGCGCTGCAGAAGGACGCCGGAGAGGCGGCCCGGCCGCGCTGGCAGATGAACGGCTTCAACCGCTCTCCCGGAGCCACCGCCTCCCCCATGACGGCGCGCAACCTCATGGGCCAGGTCGACGGCACCAACAATCCGAAGCCCACCGAAGCCGACTTCGACCGGCGGATCTTCGTCCAGGGCACCGTGCCCCCGGAGCACGCCTGGATGGTCGGGGGTTCGTACGCCGTCGTACGCCGTATCCGCATGCTCCTCGACCACTGGGACCAGCAGTCGCTGACCCAGCAGGAGCAGGTCATCGGGCGTACGAAGGCCACCGGCGCCCCACTGACCGGAGGCGACGAGACCACCGCCCCGGCCCTCGACAAGATCGGCGCCGACGGAAAGCCGGTCATCCCCGCCAATGCGCACGCCCGGATCTCCGCACCCGCGCAGAACGGCGGAGCGGCCATGCTCCGGCGCCCCTTCTCCTTCCACGACGGGATCGCCGCCGACGGAACCCCCGACGCCGGGCTCCTCTTCATCTGCTGGCAGGCCGACCCGTCCCGCGGTTTCGTCCCCGTCCAGCGCAAGCTCGACCGCGGCGACGCCCTGTCGGAATTCATCCGGCACGAGTCGAGCGGCCTGTACGCGGTGCCGCCCGGGGCACGCGCCGGGGAGTACGTGGGGCAACGGCTGCTCGAAGGGTGAACAGCCCAGGTCGCGTCCGGGCCCCGGCATTAGGCTGATCGCATGTCGGCCACCCGCTTCACCTATCTCGGTCCCGAAGGCACGTTCACCGAAGCCGCCCTTCGCACCCTCCCCGAAGCCGCGACCCGGGAGCTCGTCCCGATGGTTTCGGTCCCGGCAGCCCTGGACGCCGTGCGCAACGGTGAGGCCGCGGCGGCCCTGGTCCCGATCGAGAACTCGGTGGAGGGCGGGGTCACCTCGACCCTGGACGAGCTGGCCGGCGGCGTTCCGCTGATGATCTACCGCGAGGTGCTGCTCCCGATCGCGTTCGCGCTGCTGGTGCGGCCCGGGACCAAGCTGTCCGACGTCAAGACCGTCACCGGGCACCCGGTCGCCCAGCCGCAGGTGCGCAACTGGCTGCGGTCGAACCTGCCCGACGCCCTGTGGGAGTCGGCGGCGTCCAATGCCGACGGTGCCCGGCTGGTCCAGGAGGGCCGCTTCGACGCCGCCTTCGCGGGGGAGTTCGCGGCCGCCACCTACGGGCTGGTCCCGCTGGTCACCGAGATCCACGACGCGCAGAACGCGGAGACCCGCTTCGTGCTCGTCGGGCGTCCCGCCCGCCCGGCCGCGCCGACCGGCGCCGACAAGACCTCCGTGGTGCTGTGGATGGGCGACGACCGCCCCGGTGCGCTGCTGGAGCTGCTCCAGGAGTTCGCCGTCCGCGGGGTGAACCTGATGCTGATCCAGTCCCGGCCGACGGGTGCGGGGATCGGCAACTACTGCTTCGCCGTCGACGCCGAGGGCCACATCTCCGACCGCCGGGTCGGGGAGGCCCTCATGGGTCTCAAGCGCACCTGCCCCCAGATCCGGTTCCTCGGCTCCTACCCGCGCGCCGGTGTCGCACAGGGTGACGTCCAGGCCGCCCGGGCCGGCACCTCCGACGGCGACTTCACCGCGGCCTCGGACTGGCTGACGCGTTGCCTCGACGGGCGCCCCTGACGCTCCGTCCACTGTCCACAGAGTTATCCACAGGGATCGATGTGAACCTGGGGACAAGTCGACAGAGCAGCACGACAAGGTCGACAAATCGGTCGGGTGGCGCAGGTTTCGCGCTGACGAGCGGAAGGTGAACGGCGTCACCCCTGTATCACCGATCAACTCTTTGGGGCGAGTCATTCCCACCCGAATGAGTGTGTGAGGGTGGTTTGAACCCTGATTGGGCTCGCTCGCTCCACAGTTGAGATTGATCTATTCCTGTGTCCACAGATCCGGCACACAGCCTGTGGATAAGCCGGTTGCCTGGGGAATTCCTGTGGACAAGGAAGCCCCTTCCTCCTGCTCAGGGGCTGCCCGATCACTGCAGCTCTGCCCCTTTTCGGGGAATGAGGCCGGTTTTATCGGCCTCCACGGGAGGTTGGCTTCCAGCCTCCCGCCGGAAGTTTTCCATTCGCGGCAATTAGGACAAAGCGACACGCAGCGTGATATCGGTGCGTCCCCCGGAAGCCCGGCCCGGTAGCCTGGAGGGGTGATTGACCTCCGGCTGCTCCGTGAAGACCCTGACCGTGTCCGCGCCTCGCAGCGCGCCCGTGGAGAGGACGTCGCCCTCGTCGACGCACTGCTCTCCGCCGACGAGCGCCGCAGGTCCTCCGGCATGCGATTCGACGAACTCCGCAACGAGCAGAAGTCGCTCGGCAAGCTCATCCCCAAGGCCTCTCCGGAGGAGCGGGCCGAGCTGCTGAAGAAGGCCGATCAGCTCAAGCAGGACGTGAAGGCCGCCGAGGCCGAGCAGAACGAGGCGGACGAAGCCGCCAAGCAGCTGCTCCTGCGGCTCGGCAACATCGTCCACGCCGACGTGCCCGTCGGCGGCGAGGAGGACTTCGTCGTCCTCGAGACGCACGGCACCATCCGCGACTTCGGCGCCGAGGGCTTCGAGCCCAAGGACCACCTGGAGCTCGGCGAGTCCCTGGGGGCCATCGACGTCGAGCGCGGCGCCAAGGTCTCCGGCTCGCGCTTCTACTACCTCACCGGTGTCGGCGCCCTGCTGGAGCTCGCCCTCGTCAACGCGGCCATCGCGCAGGCCACCGAGGCCGGCTTCACCCCGATGCTCACCCCCGCGCTGGTCCGCCCGCGCGCCATGGAGGGCACCGGCTTCCTCGGCCAGGCCGCGGAGAACGTGTACCACCTGGAGGGCGACGACCTCTATCTGGTCGGCACCTCCGAGGTCCCGCTCGCCGCGTACCACATGGACGAGATCATCGACGCGGACAAGCTGCCGCTGCGCTACGCCGGCTTCTCCCCGTGCTTCCGCCGTGAGGCCGGGACGTACGGCAAGGACACCCGCGGCATCTTCCGCGTCCACCAGTTCGACAAGGTCGAGATGTTCTCGTACGTCGCGCCGGAGGAGGCCGAGGCCGAGCACCAGCGGCTCCTGGACTGGGAGAAGCAGTGGCTGACCAGCCTGGAGCTGCCCTTCCAGGTGATCGACGTCGCCACCGGCGACCTGGGTGCCTCCGCCTCCCGCAAGTTCGACTGCGAGGCGTGGATCCCCACCCAGGGCAAGTACCGCGAGCTGACCTCCGCCTCGAACTGTGACGGCTTCCAGGCCCGCCGCCTGTCGGTCCGCTACCGCGACGGCAAGAAGACCGCTCCGCTGTCCACCCTGAACGGAACGCTGTGCGCGGTGCCGCGCACGATCGTCGCGATCCTGGAGAACCACCAGCAGGCCGACGGCACGGTCCGGGTTCCCCCGGTGCTCCGGCCCTACCTGGGCGGTCGGGAAATCCTGGAGCCGATCACCAAGTGAGCCCGGCCCCGTTCCCCTACAAGCTCGTCGCGACGGACCTCGACGGGACGCTGCTGCGCGGCGACGACACCGTCTCGGAGCGCACCCGTGAGGCGCTCCTCGCCGCCACCGCGGCGGGCGCGGCGCACATCATCGTCACCGGCCGCGCCGTGCCGTGGACCCGTCACGTCCTCGATGACCTCGGCTACAAGGGCATCGCCGTCTGCGGACAGGGTGCGCAGGTCTACGACGCGGGGGCGCACCGGCTGCTGACCTCGGTGACGCTCGACCGGAAGCTCGCCGCGCTGGCGCTGGAGAAGATCGAGGCCGAGGTCGGTCCGCTGGCGCTCGCAGCCAGCCGGGACGGAGTCGAGGGCGAGGTGCTCTTCGGCCCCGGCTACCAGGTCCAGGAGGGCCTTCCCGCGATCTACCTGGAGGACACCGCCGAGGTCTGGTCGGCTCCGCTGAACAAGCTGTACATCCAGCACCCCGAGCTGGACGAGGACGCCCTCGTCGAGGTGGCCCGGCAGACCGTGGGCAGCCTGGTCGGCATCGTCATGGCCGGTCCCGGTGTCGTGGAGATCCTGCCGCTGGGGCTGAGCAAGGCCACCGGTCTCTCGCTGGCCGCGCGCCGGCTGGGGGTGAAGGCGGCCGAGACGATCGCCTTCGGCGACATGCCCAACGACCTCCCGATGTTCGGCTGGGCCGCGCACGGCGTGGCGATGGCCAACGCGCACGCGGAGCTCAAGGCGGTGGCGGACGAGGTCACCACCTCCAACGAGGAGGACGGCATCGCCGTGGTCCTGGAGCGTCTGCTGGGCGCCGCTTAACCGGGCGGAAGACGGAAGGAAGGTCCGGAACGGCCCGCGCCGCGAGGCGCGCTCGAAGTGGCCGTTCCGGACCTTCTTGTTTCTCCCCGCACGGCTCACTCTGCCCCCGCCGCACGCCTCGTACCAGTGAATTTCCGTCCGTCAGCCGGGATTCCGGCGCGGGTTCGGGTGCCGGGTCAGGGGCCAGGCGAGGAGGCCGACGGCGAGTGCGATGGCGTGGCCGAAGTCGGTGAAGGTGCCGTCGCTGACGAGCGGGAGTCCGAAGAAGGCCACGGCCCCGGCCAGGTAGAACCAGCGCCAGGGACCGGGCAGGCGGTACGTCAGCACCCCGACGGCGGTCGCGAGTCCGTAGCTGACGCCGATGTCGACGACGTGGACCATGCTGCGCGGGGCGCGGTGGTCCTGGATGGCCATCAGGACCAGCTTCTGGCTGATGAGCGTGGCCGTGATGTGTCCGGTCGCGATGATGAACAGCCAGCGCAGGGTACCGAGCCAGCGCTCGACATTGGCCTGGAAGACCTCGAAGAGGACGAAGTAGAGCGGGAGCGAGGCGGGATCCTCGATCCAGAACGCGCTGCTGAGCAGCGCCCGTATGGGATGCCGGGCGAGCTCGTGGATATTGCTGCTGTTGCGGTGGAGCAGGACGTGTTCGAGATGATCGGGCACGATCACGACCACGATGCTGGTGACCACGATGATCAGCAGCCAGATGTGGGTGCCGGGCGCGGAGCGTATCCAGGACCGCACGGGCCTGGACGGCTCGGGCTCGGTGTACTCGATCATTCACCGATGATCTCGCGCAAAACTGTGCCCCGCCTGGCCTGTGGGCCGGGCGGGGCACTGTTTCACGTGAAACATCCGCTGCCGGCGCCCCCGTGGACGCCGGTACGGAGCTCTACTCCTCGCCCGCCAGGGTCAGGCGGCGGAGCTTCTGTCCGGCGTAGAAGGTGGCGCCGACGGTGACCGCGACGAGCAGGATCACCGCGGTGGGCAGCCCGACGGTGGCGTCCACGTACCCCTCGCCCGCGACCTTCTGGGCGAGGGCCAGCGACCACTGCTGGACGCTGAGGGTCTTGGCGCCGTCGACGAGGCTGCCGAAGAGCGACTCCCAGATCAGGGCGTAGACCAGGCCGAAGACGACCGCGTGCCGGCTGACGGTGCCCAGCAGCAGGAACAGGGCGCTGTAGGCGACCGAGGCGACGAGGGCGGCGACGGTGTAGGCGACGGCGATCTGCTGACCGTTGCCGTTGAGGATGAAGCCGGCGATCAGGGTGGGGATCGCGGAGAAGACCATGGTGACGGCGATCGCGACGGTCAGCTTCGTCAGGATGATCGTCGGACGCTTCACCGGCTTCGAGAGCAGGTAGACGATCGAGCCGTCGTCGATCTCCGGGCCGATGGCGCCGGTGCCGGCGATGACGCCGATCAGCGGGACCATCGTCGCCAGGGCGAAGCCACCGAGGAGATCGGCGGCGACCTTGTCGTCGAGGCCCGTGAAGGCGCGCACGGCGATGGAGATGGCGATCAGCAGGACGGGCAGCGCGCAGAGGATCAGCGCGCGGCGGCGGCCGAGCAGGGCCCGGTAGGTGAGCCGGGCAACGGTGGGGTTGTACATGAGTGCCAGCTCCTTCAGGCCGCGACGAGGTAGGAGAAGACCGACTCGAGGGACTCGTCGGAAGGCGAGACCGTCAGCAGCCGGATGCCGTGCTCGCGGGCGACCCGCGGCAGCAGCTGGGTGAAGCGCCCGAAGTCGACGGCCTGGATGCGCAGGGCGCCTTCCTTGAGGTCCACCTCGATCCCGGCGGTGGACGGGTCGGCGATCAGGGCCGCGGCGAGGGCCCGGTCGTCGGAGGAGCGGACGAGGTAGCGGTGCGGGCGGTCCGTCATCAGGCGGCGGATCTTGCGGAAGTCGCCGGAGGCTGCGTGCCGGCCGGCCACGACCACCTCGATGTGGGAGGCGAGCTGTTCGACCTCCTCCAGGATGTGCGAGGAGAACAGCACGGTGCGGCCGTCGTCGCCCATCCGCCGCAGCAGCTCCATGAGCTGCATGCGCTGGCGCGGGTCCATGCCGTTGAAGGGCTCGTCGAGCAGCAGCACGGACGGGTCGTGGACCAGGGCGGAGGCCATCTTCACGCGCTGGCGCATGCCCTTGGAGTACGTGGAGATCTTGCGGTCCTGCGCGTACTCCATCTCGACCGTGGCCAGGGCCCGCTGGGCGGCCGCCTCGTCGAGACCGTGGAGTTCGGCGTTGGCGACGACGAACTCCTTGCCGGTGAGGAAGTCGTACATGGCCTCGCGCTCGGGCACGACGCCGATCTGCTTGTAGACCTGCTCGTTCTGCCAGATCGGGGTGCCGTCGAGGGTGACGGTGCCCGTGGAGGGGGCGAGGAAGCCGCCCATCATGTTGATGAGGGTGGACTTGCCGGCTCCGTTGGGGCCGAGCAGGCCGGTGACTCCGGGACCGATGCGCATGGTCACGTCGTTGACGGCGACGACGTTCCCGAACCAGCGGGAGGTGTGGTCGATGTCGATGATGCTCACAGCCCGGCCTTCCGGTAGCGGGCCATCAGGGCGGCGTAGGAGCCGGCGATGAGGCCGAGGATGACGAGCAGGTAGACGAAGCCGACGGCGCTCGCGGGGCCCTCGCTGCCGGGGAAGCCGGAGTCGGCGCCGAGGAAGGCGGTCTGCAGGCCGTCGATGAGGCTCATCGGGGAGAACAGGCCCAGCCACTCGATCCCGCCGGTCGAGCCGGTCTCGTAGGCGATGGCCTGGACTGCGGACACGGCCCCGTAGGGGATCAGGAGCACGGCGATGATGGCGGCGACGCCGAAGCCGCGGCGCGGGGTGAGCGCGGCCATGACCAGGCCGAGGCCGGAGAAGAGCAACGACAGCAGCAGTACCGACACCAGTGCCTGCCCGAATCCCTTGGTCTGGTCGGCGAAGTCGAACTTCGCCAGGAGCGAGCCGATCCACATGATCAGCAGCGGGGTGGCCGTGAGGATGAACAGGGCCGAGGCCATGGCCGCGAACTTGGCCAGGACGTAGTCGACGCGCTCGATGGGCCGGGAGAAGTAGAGCGGCACCGTCTTGAAGCGCAGGTCCCTCGAAACGGACTGCGGTGCCTGCGACGCGAGGTAGAGGTAGACGATCACCTGGGTGGTCATCGCGTACGTCGTGTACTTGATCGGCAGGGCGGTGGAGCCGGGCACGGTGATGGCGACCGCGACGAGGATCAGCGCGGGAACGCACATCACCGCGAAGAGCAGCATCGGCAGCACCTTGGACTTGGCCGAACGGCCGAGTCCGTAGGCGCCGCGCAGGGACTGCGCGAAGAGCGACTTGCGGGCGTAGGAGCGGCCGAGCCGGGGGCCGTCGTAGGACCGGTAGCCGATGTTGTGGATCTGGGTCGAGGTGTCAGGCGCCATCGGAACCGGCTCCCTTCTGCTGGGTGGCGGCCCAGGCGGTGGCCTGGGCGGACTGGGCTGCGAACTGTTCGGCCCGGGCGGCCGCCGCGTCGCTGTCGCGGAAGACCTCGGCGATGTGGTGGCGGCGCTGCTCCATGCGGACCAGGCCGATGCCGAGATCGGCGACCGTGTCGCGGACGACGTCGTACGTGGCCTCGCCCGAGGCTTCGACGAGGAGGATGTGGCCGGCTCCGGGCAGGCCCTCCTCCTCTCCCGCGTGCAGCGTCAGTCCCGCCTCGGTGAGCGCCTTGCGCAGGGCGGCGGTGCCGTCCGGGTGGGCGTCGGAGTCGGTGACCTCGACCGCGAGGGTCGTGGTGGTCTGGGTGAAGTCGCTGGTGGAGCTGGAGCGCAGCAGTTTGCCGCCGTCGACGACCACGACGTGGTCGCAGGTCCGCTCCAGCTCGCCGAGCAGGTGGGAGGTGACCAGGACCGAGATGCCGAAGTCGGTGTAGACGCGGCGGATCAGGCCCAGCATCTCGTCGCGGCCGACCGGGTCGAGGCCGTTGGTGGGCTCGTCGAGGAGCACCAGTTGCGGGTCGTGGACCAGCGCCTGGGCGAGCTTGACGCGCTGCTTCATGCCGGTGGAGTAGCCGCCGATGGGGCGGTAGCGCTCCTCGTACAGCCCCACGTGGCGCAGGGTGTCCGCGGTGCGCTCACGGGCGGCGGTCGGCGGGAGCCCGGACATGCGCGCCATGTGCACGACGAACTCGGTGGCCGAGACGTCGGGGGGCAGGCAGTCGTGTTCGGGCATGTAGCCGACGCGCTCGCGGATCGCGCTGCCATGGGTGGCTACGTCGAGTCCGAGCACGGCGGCGGTGCCCTCGGTGGCGGGGGACAGTCCCAGCAGAATCTTGATCAGCGTGGACTTGCCGGCTCCGTTGGCGCCCACGAGCCCGGTTACTCCGGGGCCGATGTCCAAGGAGAGCCGGTCGAGGGCGGTCACTCGGGGGTACCGCTTGCTCAGGCTTTCGGTCGCGATGACAGTCACGTGAACGACGTTAGTGGCGCGCCGGGCCCGGATCGTCAGACCTGGAGCTCGATCCTTTCTCCGCCTTCAGGACTACGGACCCCGACATAAGGCTGACGTAGGGCTGATGCGTACCGGACAAGTTTGTCCACAGGTCCGTGCACGGGCCTTGACGTGATCTCCGGTCATTGTCACATTCATCAGTGTCAAGTTACGGGCGCGTACGGCTATATGGACGGACGGCTGGCATGGCTGGGGACACCAGGCAACGCACGAAGCGACGCACCACCGAGCTCTCCGCCGAGCTGAGCGGGTTCAAGGAAGTGCAGCGCCTCTCCTACGAGTGCGCGGAGGCCGTCGCGGCACAGCTGCGCCCCGGCGTGACCGAGCGCGAGGCCGCGCGGATGCAGCGCGACTGGCTGCGCGAGCGCGGGGTGCGGGACTGGTTCCACATGCCGTTCGCGTGGTTCGGAGACCGGACCGCCTTCACGAACTTCAAGATCCCCCTGCAGTTCTTCCCGACGAACCGGGCCCTGGAGCCGGGGATGCCGTTCATCCTCGACATGGCCCCGGTCTACAAGGGCCACACCGCGGACATCGGGTACTCGGGCAGCCTCGGCCTCAACCCGGTGCAGGACCGGCTCATGTCCGATCTGCAGGCGCACCGCGCGCTGATCCTCGACCAGGTCCGCGAGCGCCGCTCCCTGCGCGAGATCTACGAGGAGGTGGAGCGGCTGATGATCGGCCAGGGGTACACCAACCGGCACCGGGCCTACCCCTTCGGCGTCATCGCGCACAAGATAGACCGGGTCAAGGAGCGGAGCTGGGCACCGACCGCGTTCGGTTTCGGCACCCAGGCCCTGAAGGGGCTGGCCTCCGATGCCCTGCGCGGCCACCGCGAGGGCTGGTCCCCGCTGTGGAGCCCGTACCGCTTCTCCGACCACCCGCCCCAGCCCGGCCTGTGGGCGGTGGAACCGCACCTGGGCTTCCGGGGCACCGGCGCGAAGTTCGAGGAGATCCTGGTCGTCACCGACTCCCGGGACCCCGAGGAGAGCGCGTACTGGCTGGACGACGATCTGCCGCACGTGCGGCGCTGGGCTGAGGAGAAGGCGGCATGAGCGCAATGACGGACGCGGGCCTGACGGCCGGGCGCGAGCGCTGGGTGAACACCGGCGGGGTCGAGCTGTGCGTCGTCGAACTCGGCGACGCGCAGCGGCCGACGGTCGTCCTGGTGCACGGGTACCCGGACAGCAAGGAGGTCTGGTCGCAGGTCGCCGAGCAGCTGGCCTCCCGGTTCCACGTCGTGCTCTACGACGTACGGGGACACGGGCGCTCCACCGCCCCGCAGCCGCTGCGCGGCGGGTTCACCCTGGAGAAGCTGACCGACGACTTCCTCGCGGTCGTGGACGCGGTCAGCCCTGACCGCCCGGTGCACCTGGTCGGCCACGACTGGGGCTCCGTACAGGGCTGGGAGTTCGCGACGGTCGCCCGGACCGAGGGCCGGATCGCCTCCTTCACCTCGATGTCGGGACCCTCCCTGGACCACTTCGGGCACTGGATAAAGAAGCGGATGGCCCGGCCCACCCCGCGGCGGGCGGCCCAGCTGCTGAACCAGGGCGCAAAGTCCTGGTACGTGTACATGCTGCACACGCCCGTGCTGCCGGAGCTCGCCTGGCGCGGACCGCTCGGCAAGCTCTGGCCGAAGGTGCTGGAGCGGATCGAGCAGGTCCCGGCCGGGGACTATCCCACGGCCTCCCTGCCCTCCGACGCCGCACACGGCGCCTGGCTCTACCGGGACAACGTCCGGCCCCGGCTGCGCCGGCCGCGCGCCGACGCGTACGCCCACGTACCGGTGCAGCTGATCACCCCCACCGGGGACTCCTTCCTCTCCGAGCGGCTCTACGACGATCTGGAGCTGTGGGCCCCGGACCTGGTGCGGCGCACCCTGCCGGCCAAGCACTGGGTGCCGCGGACCCGGCCCGACCAGCTGGCCGCGTGGATCACCGAGTTCGTCACCTCCCGGGAGGAGCCCGCCACGCGGGCGCCGCAGCAGAAGGCGCCGGGCCGGTACGCGGACCGCTTCGGCGGCCAGTTGGTCCTGGTCACCGGAGCCGCCAGCGGCATCGGCCGGGCCACGGCCTTCGCGTTCGCCGAAGCCGGCGCCCGTGTGGTGTGCGTGGACCGGGACGCCGAGGGCGCTGCCCGCACCGCCGACATGGCGCGGCTGGTCGGCTCGCCCGAGGCCTGGGGCGAGTGCGTCGACGTCAGCGACGAGCAGGCCATGGAGAAGCTCGCCGAGAAGGTCGCCTCCGAGTACGGGATCGTGGACGTCCTGGTCAACAACGCCGGGGTGGGCCTGTCGGGCCCCTTCCTGGACACGACCGCCGAGGACTGGAAGAAGGTCCTCGACGTCAACCTGTGGGGCGTCATCCACGGCTGCCGGCTCTTCGGCAAGCAGATGGCCGAGCGCGGCCAGGGCGGGCACATCGTCAACACCGCTTCCGCCGCCGCCTACCTGCCGTCCAAGACGCTGCCCGCGTACAGCACCTCCAAGGCTGCGGTGCTGATGCTCAGCGAGTGCCTGCGGGCCGAGCTGGCATCGAAGTCGATCGGGGTGTCGGCGATCTGCCCCGGCATCGTCAACACCAACATCACCGCCACCTCCCGCTTCGCCGGAGTGGACGAGGCCGAGGAGAAGCGGCGCCAGCAGAAGTCCTCGCGCCTCTACGGGCTGCGCAACTTCCCGCCGGAGAAGGTCGCGGACGCGATCCTGCTCGCGGTCGTGAAGAACCAGGCCGTGGTCCCGGTGACCCCCGAGTCCAAGGGCGCCCTGTGGATGTCCCGGTTCGCGCCGGGGACCCTGCGGCGGTTCGCGAAATTGGAGCCCAAGCTGTGAGCGGGGCGGCGGGCGCGGGCGGGACGGTCGGGGGCGGGGCGGGCGCCGGCACGGGCGCGGGCAGGGTTGCCCGGTACGCGATCGCACCGCGCCGGGTGGCCTTCGACTGGAAGACCACCCCGCTGCACTGGATACCGGACGAGCCCACCGCCACCCACGTCATCAACGTGCTGCACCTGCTGCTGCCGGCCGGCGAGCGGTGGTTCGTGAAGGTCTTCAAAGAGGGCCTGCCCCTGGTCACGGACCCCAAGCTACGCAGCGACGTGAAGGGGTTCATGGGCCAGGAGGCCACGCACAGCGTGCAGCACTCCTGCGTACTGGACCACCTCGCCGAACAGCGGCTGCCCACCGAGGCGTACACGAAGTACGTGGACTTCCTCTTCGAAAAGCTGCTGGGGGAGACCCCGCCGTTCGGTGCCCCGATCACGGCGCAGGAGTGGCTGCGCTTCCGGCTCTCGCTCGTCGCCGCGATCGAGCAGTTCACGGCGGTCCTCGGGGACTGGGTGCTCGGCGCCGAGGGACTGGACGCGGCCGGAGCGGACGAGGTCATGCTCGACCTGCTGCGCTGGCACGGCGCCGAGGAGGTGGAGCACCGGTCCGTCGCCTTCGACATGTACCAGCACTGCGGCGGCGCGGGCCTGCCCCGCTACCTCCGGCGCATCGAGGGCATGGCCGTGGTCGCGCCCGTCCTGGCCTGGCTGTGGATCGCGGGGGCCTCGTACCTCCTGCGCAACGACCCCGAACTGCGCGGACGGACCCGCTATTCGCTGCGCGAGCACAACCGGGCCGTGGCCAAGGGTCTGCTGCCCACTTGGAGAGAGCTCGGCATGGCCATACCCCGCTACCTGCGGCGGTCGTACCATCCCTCGCAGGAGGGCTCGCTGCGCAGGGCGGTCGAGTACCTCGCGGCTTCACCTGCCGCCCGGTCAGCTGCGGGCGCGGTCGGCCGAGCCGCCATGTCGTAGGGAGCCGGGATTGTCCGAGCAGGCAGTAGCCGAGTACCGGATCGAGGATCTGGCGCACCACAGCGGTGCGACCGTCCGCACGATCCGGGCGTACCAGGACCGCGGTCTGCTGCCGAAGCCGGAGCGACGAGGCCGTTCCAACGTCTACCGGGACACGCATCTGGCGCGGCTGCGCCAGATCGCCGACCTGCTGGACCGCGGCTACACCCTGGCCTCCATCAAGGAACTGCTGGAGGCCTGGGACGCGGGCCGCGGGCTCGGCGGCGTGCTCGGGCTGGTGGCCGAGGTGCACGGGCCGTGGACTGACGAGGAAGCGGCCCGGATAAGCCGGGACGAGCTGAACGAACGGTTCGGCGGCAAGCCGGACGACGAAGCCGTCGGCGAGGCGTGCGAACTGGGCGTGCTGGAGCGGATCCCGGGGCGCCCGGACCAGTTCCTCGTACCGTCCCCGCAGGAGCTGTCCGTGGCCGCCGAGCTGTACGCCGCCGGGGTCCCGCTGCCCGCGATCACCGGTCACCTGCGGGAGTTGCGCGGCCAGGTGGAGCTGATCGCCTCGCGGTTCCTGGAGTTCACCACGGAGCACGTCTTCGCCCGGTACCTGGGGGCCGTCCCCCCGACGGACTCCGACGCGGCCGAGGCGGCGACGATGGTACGGAGACTGCGGCCCCTGGCCCAGCAGACGGTGGACGCGGAGCTGGCGCGGGCGATGCGCCTCTTCGCGACCCGGCACCTGCAGCGCCACCTCGGGGCCGTCGGGACCCCTCAGCCCTCGGGGCCGGCCCCGGTGGCGCTGCCCGCGGAGACCGTGCGGGCGGTGCAGGAGCTGGTGGGGCCCGACCATGTGGCGGAGTTCGTCCGGGCCGCCACGGAACGGGAGTTGCAGGCCCGGACGATGAACGATCTGGCCAGCCGCGGCGGCCGGTAGTGCTCGCTCAGTAGTCCACAGGCCGGATCACGCTTTTGTCGCCGAAACCGGCGCAAAGGGCTGTGGACAAGTCCGGCCGACCTGTGGGGAACCCGGCCCGGAGGGTCAGCCGACGGCCTGGTAGGCCGGTCCGGGCGCGCTGGTTTCGGCCACCGGGCTGATGGTGCCGGTGCTTCCGGCCGGGCCTGCGGTGCCTGCGGTGCCTGCGGTGCCTGCGGTGCCGGCCCGGCCGGCAGCGTCGGCCGTCGCGACGGCGTCAGCGGTGCCGGTGGCGCCGGCGACCGCCCGGCGGGTGCTCCCGTAGAGCACGGCCGCGAGGACCAGGCCGAGGATCCCGCCGACGAGCTGGGCTGCGACGAACCCCGGCAGCGACTGCGGGGCGATGCCGGTGAAGGAGTCGCTGAAGCTGCGCCCGATGGTGCCGGCCGGGTTCGCGAAGGACCCGGAGGAGGTGAACCAGATCGCGGCGGCGATGTAGGCGGCGACCGCGGCCGGGATCAGCTTCGGACGGCCGATGCGGCCGAGGCCCTGGATCACCAGGACCAGTCCGGCGGTGGCCACGACCTCGCCGACGAGCAGGTGCCCGCCGTCGCGGACCTGGGTGGAGAAGGCTCCGGGGATGCGGCCGAACATCGCTTCCGCGAGGACGGCGCCGCCTATCGCCCCGGCGGTCTGGGCCGCCACGTAGACCAGGGCTTCCCGGCCTTCGAGCCCTTCGCCGCCGGTGCGCCGGCCCCACCAGGCCGTGAGGGTGACCACCGGGTTGAGGTGGGCGCCCGAGAGCGGCCCGAAGAGCGTGATGATCAGGCCGAGACCGATGGCCGAGGCGAGCGAGTTGGCGACCAGGGCCACCCCCGTGTCGGAGGTGAGCGCCGCGGCCTGGATTCCCGATCCGATGACGACCACGAGGAGGGCGGCGGTGCCGACGAGCTCGGCGGTCGCACGCCGCGACAGAGACGCACTGTTTGTCATACTTTTCTTCCCCTTGAGTGGCAGTTCAGCGGAAAATGTATTCCGTATCTTGGAAACGCGATAGGGGGAGTCCAGGTTCGGGAGAACGGCGAAAAATCGCTGCGCCGGACCCGGCCGAGCCGTCACGCTGGGCGAATGGATGACAAGCGCACCGTCAAGGTGTCCAAATACGTCTCGAAACACCTCCGGCATCAGCCGGAACGCATCGGACTGGTGCTCGACCCGCACGGCTGGGTGGAGATCGACGATCTTCTGAAGGCCGCGGCCGCCCACGGCTTCCCGGTCAGCCGGGCCGAGCTCGACCACGTGGTCGCCGCCAACGACAAGCAGCGGTTCGCCGTCGACGGCAGCCGGATCCGCGCCAGCCAGGGGCACACCGTCCCCGTGGACCTGGACCTGCCGGAGGCCGAACCGCCCGCGTACCTCTACCACGGCACCGTCGCGGCCGCCCTGGACGCGATCCGCGCCGAGGGACTGCGCCCGATGGCCCGCCACCACGTCCACCTGTCCCCGGACCGGGAGACCGCGACCCGCGTCGGCGCACGGCGCGGCCGGCCGATCGTCCTCGCCGTGGACGCGGGGGCGATGCGCGCCGCGGGGCACGTCTTTCGGATCAGCGCCAATGGGGTGTGGCTGGTGGACTCCGTACCGCCGCAATTCCTGCGGTTCCAATAAACCGCCGAAGCCCCGGCAGCCCCCGAATTCACGGATGGATTGTCAGATCATCCCCCTACTCTGTTCCTCACTCCGGGATCTGTGAGGGGGGTACCTCGCGGTCGCCGAACAACCCGTACCAGCACGCGAGGTGACGCTCCATGATCCCCGAAGAACCCCATCCGAACACCTTCCAGGTCGATCTGCGCGGCCTCGTCGACCTGCTCTCCCACCACCTCTACTCCAGCCCCCGCGTGTACGTCCGCGAGCTCCTCCAGAACGCCGTCGACGCGGTCACCGCCCGCCACGCCCTCGATCCCGAAGCCGAGATCGGCATCCGCCTGTCGGCCACCGGGAACCGGGTGACCATCGAGGACAGCGGCATCGGCCTGACCGCCGACGAGGCCCACTCCCTCCTCGCCACCATCGGCCGCAGCTCCAAGCGCGGGGGACCGCACGGCCTGGAGACCACCCGTCAGGAGTTCCTCGGCCAGTTCGGCATCGGTCTGCTCGCCTGCTTCGTCGTCGCCCGCGAGATCCGCGTGGTCACCCGCTCCGCCCGCGATCCGCTGGCCGCGCCCGTCGAATGGCTGGCCACCGACGACGGCTCGTACACCGTGCGCGAACTGCCCTCCGACGCCCGCCCGCAGCCCGGCACCACCGTCGTCCTGGAGGCCCGCCCGGGCGCCGAGGAGTGGACCGTCCCGGCCAAGGTCGAGCAACTGGCCCGCGACTACGGCTCCCTGCTGCCCTACGACATCACCTTCGACGACGGCTCCGCCGCCGGACCCCGCCCGGTCACCGACCGGCCCGCCGTCTGGGACCGGCCCTTCCCCACCCCCGCGGCCCGCCGCGTCGCCCTCGCCGGGCACTGCGCGCAGCTCTTCGGTTTCACCCCGCTCGACAGCATCGACCTCGACCTTCCCGTGGCCGGAGTGCGCGGAGTCGCGTACGTCCTGCCCGAGCCGACCAGCCCCGCCCACCGGTCCGGACACCGCGTCCACCTCAAGGGCATGCTGCTGACCGACAAGGCCGACAACCTGCTGCCCGACTGGGCGTTCTTCGTCCGCGCCGTCCTGGACACCGACACCCTGCGGCCCACCGCCTCCCGCGAGAACCTGTACGACGACGAGACGCTCGCCGCCGTGCGCGAGGCCCTCGGCGCCCGCGTCCGCGCCTGGCTCGCCGAGCTCGCCACGAGCGACCCCGAGCGGCTGGCCGCCTTCCTGAGCGTCCACCACCTCGGGGTGAAGTCGCTGGCCCGGCACGACGCCGAGCTGCTCGGCCTGATGCTGCCCTGGCTGCCGTTCGAGACCAGCGACGGTTCGATGAACCTGGAGCAGTTCGCCGCCGCACACACCGAGATCCACTTCACCCGGACCGTGGAGGAGTTCCGCCAGATCGCCCCGATCGCGGCGGCCCACGGCCTCGGGGTCATCAACGCCGGCTACACCTACGACGCCGACCTGCTGGCCCTGCTGCCCGCCGTACGGCCGGAACTCAAGGTCACCGAGCTCGACGCGGGAGCCGTCACCGAACGCCTCGATCCGGTACCGACCTCCGCCGAACTGGCCCTGGCCCCCTTCCTGGCCACCGCCCGCACCCGCCTGGAACCCCAGAGCTGCGACGTCGTCCTGCGCGCCTTCCAGCCCGCCAACGTCCCCGCGCTCTACCTCGACGACCGCCAGGCCCGGCAGGAGCGCGACCGCACCGCCGCCCTGGAGACCGCCGACTCGCTGTGGAGCGGCATCCTCGGTTCGCTGCGCGGATCCGCCCCGCGCGCCCGCCTCGTGCTCAACCACAACAACCCGCTCATCCGGCGGATCTCCGCCCTCCCCGACGAGGCGCTGACCGCCACGGCCGTCGAATCGCTCTACGGCCAGGCCCTGCTGAGGTCCCAGCGGCCCCTGCGAGCAGCCGACACCACCCTGCTCAACCGGGCCTTCCTCGGGCTCCTGGAATGGGCGACCCACTCCGTCACCGGGACGGACAGCACGGACAGCACCGACACCCAGGGGGAGCAGAAGTGAGCACGATGACGCGTGAGGAGATCGAGCGCGGACTGGCCGAGAACCGCCAGGCTCCGGGCGGGGCCGCACGCAACGCCCACGCCGAGGCCCTGTCCGCAGCCGCCGAAGCGACCGGGGACCGGCCCCTGTTCCGCGCGGCTCTGGACAACCAGATCAACGCCTACCTGTACAGCTCCGAGTCGCCGAAGATGCTCGTGCCCTTCGCCCGGCTGCTCCAGGAGTACGACAAGGACCCCGCAGCCTTCGACGAGTGGGACGCCCACTCGCTGTTCTGGCAGTTCAAGTGGATCGCCAGCGCCATCGGCCACTCGCCCGAGATCCCGCTGGAGTCGGCCGCCGGCTGGCTGGACGAGATGGAGCGCCGCTACCGGATCGCCGGCTACAGCGAGCGTCCCGTGCGCGAGGCCGAGCTGTGGCTCGCCGACGCGACCGCCGACGACGAGCGGGCCGGACGCGCGTACACCCGCTGGCAGACCGCCGACCGCGACGACATGAGCGACTGCCACGCCTGCGAACTCAACAGCCAGGGCCACTACGCCATGCTGCGCGGAGACGACGCCGAGGCCCTGGAGGTCTGGCAGCCGGTGCTCTCCGGCGAGCAGACCTGCGCCGAGGAACCCCACCGGATCCTGGCCACCTCGCTGCTGCCACTGGTGCGGCTCGGCCGGTTCGACGAGGCCCGCTCGGCCCACCTGCGCGGATACCGGCTGGCCCGTGACAAGGAGAGCCTGCTGCCCTCGGTGGGACGGCACATCGAGTTCTGCGCGCTCACCGGGAACGAGTCCCGCGGCCTGGAGATCCTGGCCGAGCACGCCGCACACGTGGCCCCGCTCGCCAACCTTTCCGACCAGCTCGCCTTCCACGGCGGAATCCTCGTCCTGCTGCGCCGGCTGACGGAGCTGGGCCACGGACAGAGCCCCGCCGTCCCTTACGAAGGCAGCCCGCGCACCGTGTCCGAGCTGTACGAGGCCCTGCGCGCGGGCTCCCTCGAGATCGCCAAGCGGTTCGACGCCCGCAACGGCTCCACCCGGGTCTCGGAGCGGTTCCTCGCGCGGATCGGCGGGGCCCCGCTGACCGCGGTCCTGCCGCTGGGCGTACGAAGCTCCGCACTCGCGGCGCTTCCGCAGCCGGGCCCCGCCCCGGCGGCGAGGCCGGCAGCACCGGCCGAGGGCTTCGCGGAACTCGTGGAACGGGCCCGAGCCGCACGCGACCTCGGGCACCCCGGCGCGGACGCCCTCTGGGAGGAGGTGGCCCTGCGCCCCGAGGCGACGGCCGGGTCCGATCCGCTGGCCGCCGCCGATGTGGCGGACCACCGGGCCCTGGCGGCCGCGCGGGCCGGCGCCGCGGACGCCCCGGAGCTGCTGGCCGGCGTACGCGAGCGCTACCGGGAGCTGGGGAACGCCGAGCGTGCCGCCCTGGCCGAGCTGCGGCTGGCGACCGTGGCCGCGCAGTCGGGCACCGAGGCGGGGGAGCTGCGCGGGCTGCTGGCCGTCGCCCTCCGCGCCGCCGAGGCGCTGGACGCGGACGAGCCGCTGCGCACCCGGCGGATCGCCCTCGTGGAACTGACCGGGATCCGGGTGGAGTCCTACCTGCGCTCGGTCGAGGCCACCGAGGACGCCGGACACGGGCACGGACACGCCGACGGGCAGGAGCACGGCCACGGGCACGGGCACGGGCACAGTGAGCTGGCCGCCGAACTCACCGCCTTCGCCGATGCCTACGCCGCGGCGCTGCCCGATGTGGTGGCGGAGGCCGAGGAGATGCTGGGCCGGCTCGCCCTCTCGCAGGGCGACCCGGAACGTGCCGTGACGCTGCTCGCCGCAGCCGCCGACCGCTCGGTGGCCGCGGGCCGGCCGTGGCTCGCCGTGGACCCGCTCGTGCTGCGGGCCGGAGTCCTGATGTCGCTGGACCGCACGGCCGAAGCCGAGGAGTCGGCCCGAGCCGGGCTGACGCACGCCGCCGAGGTGACCGGCACCGAGGCGCAGGGCGTCGTACGGCTCACCCTCGCCGACATCCTGCTCGGGCGGGGCGAGGCCGACGCGGAGGCCGCGCGGCACGCTCTGGAGGCGGCGCACTGGTTCGACCAGGCCGGGCTCACCGCCGACGGCGGGGCGCAGGCCCGGCTGCTGCTCGCCCGGTGCCACGCCCGCCAGGGCCACATCGCCGAGGCGGCCGAGGTGCTGCAGTCGACGCTGCCGGACCTGCTGGAGCACGGTGAGGGCCAGGCCGTCTCCGCACGGGAGTTCCTGGGCGACCTGCTGCGCGATCTGAACGACCCCCGGGGCGCGGCCGAGCAGTACCTGCTGGCGGCGGAGCTCTCCGAGGACTGGGAGGACCCGCGTCCGCAGGCGAACTTCGCGCAGGCCGCCGCCGATCAGCTCTCCGAGGCCCGGCTGGTGCCGGAGGCGGTCGCCGCCTACGAACGGGCCCTCGACCTGCGCCGGCGGTCGAAGGACGCGCCGGTCGCCGAGGTACGGATCCTGCGGTCCCTGGCCTGGCTGGGGCTGCGCGACGTGGTCACCGACGCGGCGGTGGCGGGGGCCAGGGCCCGGATGGGCGAGGCGGCCGAGGTCCTGACCGCCGCACTGGCGGACGCGCCCGAGGACCGCGAGGCACGGGCCGAGCTGGCCGAGACCTGGAACCAGCTCGCCCAGGTCCTCGACCGCCGGGTCCGCGCCGACGAGGAGGCGCACGAAGAGGCGGACGAAGAGGCGTACCAGGAAGGCGATCAGGGCGAAGAGGCCCGGGGTTCAGGGCCCGCCGAACCGCTGGGCGCGGCGGAGCTGGAGGCCCTGCGGCTGGAGGAGATCCTGCTCTGGGAACGGGCCGCCGCCCTCCACGCGGAGCTCGGCCCGGACCATCTGCAGGCCCGGTTCCAGTGCGTGAACAACGCCGCCTGGACCGAACACGAGCTGGGCCGGCCCGAAGCCGGCGCCGCCCGGGTCTCGGCGCTTGCGGCCGAGGTGCGCGCGCTGCCCGAGGGAGTGGCCCCGGAGTGGCTCCTGGAAAGCGCCGAACGCACCACGGAGCACCTGCTGCGCACCTCGTCCTGAGGATGCACGCTGCCGTCGCCCCGAACCCCGGGGTGACGGCAGCGGTGTGATGCGATGCGTGCGGCCGATTGCGTCTCTCAGCCCAGCTGGGCGAGCGCCTCGGTGGCGATCTGCTCGAAGACGCCCTGGTCGGCGGCGAAGTCGGAGTCGGGGATCGGCCAGTGGATCACGAGCTCGGTGAAGCCGAGCTCCTGGTGGCGGCCCGCGAAGTCGACGAAGGCCGCCACGGACTCCAGCGGCTGCCCCCGGTCCGGGGTGAAGCCCGTGAGCAGGACCTTGTCCAGCTCGGCCACGTCCCGGCCGGTCTCCGCGCAGGCCTTGCCGAGCTTCTCGATCTGGCCGCGCAGGGCCTGCACCGACTGCTCCGGGGTGCCCTCGTCGAAGATCTTCGGATCGCCGGTCGTCACCCACGCCTGCCCGTACCGCGCGGCGAGCTTCAGACCGCGGGGGCCGGTCGCGGCGACGGCGAAGGGCAGCCGCGGCCGCTGGACGCACCCGGGGATGTTGAAGGCCTCCTCGGCCGAGTAGAACGTGCCCCGCTGCGAGACGGAGTCCTCGGTGAGCAGCCGGTCGAGCAGCGGCAGGAACTCCCCGAAGCGGTCGGCGCGCTCCTTGGGGGTCCACGGCTGCTCCTGTCCGAGCACGGTGGCGTCGAACCCGTTGCCGCCGGCGCCGATCCCGAGCGTGATCCGTCCGCCCGAGATGTCGTCGAGGGAGATCAGCTCCTTGGCGAGCGTCACCGGGTGCCGGAAGTTCGGCGAGGTGACGAGCGTGCCGAGGCGCAGCCGCTCGGTCGCCGTCGCGGCGGCCGTCAGCGTCGGCAGCGCACCGAACCACGGCCCGTTCCGGAAGGTCCGCCAGGACAGGTGGTCGTAGGTGTAGGCCGTGTGGAACCCCAGTTCCTCGGCCCGCTGCCAGCGGTCACGTCCCCCTTCGTTCCACCGGTGGACGGGAAGGATCACGGTGCTCAGGCGAAGAGTCATGACCAGAGCCTACGACCGCCGCCCCGGGCGCACCGTCAGGTGCCGCGCTGGGCCCTGGCTCGCCACAGGGCGAGCAGGACGGCGGAGTAGGGGTGGGCCGGAGTCGTGGTGCGGGCGGTGTGGGCCAGGGTGTCGGCCGCGTCGGCCAGGACCTGGCCCACCAGCACCGGTTCCCGCTCCGGGTCGTGGGTGCTCGCTCGTGCGCACGCCGTGCACAGGACCATCGCCAGGCTCACGACCCGGGTGGCGTGCGGGCCGCCGCAGGCGGCGCAGTCCGGTGTGCGGGTTGAAGGGATGAGCACGTCGCCCCCGTGTGACGTCGTCGGAACCGGCACCGTGCCGGCGGCCCGAACGGCAGTGGAGCCGGCGAGAAGATCCTTCCACCACCCACTGACAACCATGTGGCGATGTTTCACGTGAAACATCGCCCGCCGCCGGCATGGGCGAAGATGGAGCCGTGACCTCGGCTCCCCAGTGCCCGGACGGGCCCACCCCCGCGACCCGGCTCATCGCCACCGACCTCGACGGCACCCTGCTGCGTGACGACAAATCCGTCTCGGAACGCACCGTCGCCGCACTCGCCGCCGCCGAGGAGGCCGGCATCGCGGTGTTCTTCGTGACCGGGCGCCCGGCCCGCTGGATGGGAGTGGTCAGCGACCACGTACAGGGCCACGGCCTGGCCATCTGCGCGAACGGCGCCGCCGTCGTCGACCTGCATGCCATCGACCGGCACGCCACCGACGGGCAGACCACCGGCCGGCAGCCCTCGGGCCGGGAGTTCGTCCAGGTCAGGCCGCTGCCCCGGATCACGGCGCTCAAGGTGGTGGAGGCCCTGCGGGCCGCCGCCACCGGCACTTCCTTCGCCGTCGAGCTGACCACCGGCATCAACTACGAACCGCAGTACCCGCCGTTCTTCCAGGACCCGGGTGCCAACGTCGCCACCGCGGAGACCCTGCTCCACGAGGCCACGGACGATGATTCGGCGCCCGTGCTCAAGGTGCTCGCGCACCACTCCGAGCTGGCTCCGGACGAGTTCCTGGCCCTGGCCCGCTCCGTGGCCGGTGCGTACGCCTCGATCACCCGCTCCAGCCCGACCTCCCTGCTGGAGATCAGCGGCCCGGGGGTCTCCAAGGCGAGCACCCTGGCGCTGTGCTGTGAGGAGCGCGGCATCTCGCCGGCCGAGGTGGTCGCCTTCGGCGACATGCCGAACGACGTGGAGATGCTCGGCTGGGCCGGTACCTCGTACGCGATGGGCAATGCCCATCCGGATGTGATCGCGGCCGCGTCGGGCCGTACGGTCGCCAACAACGAGGACGGCGTCGCCCTGGTCATCGAGCGCATCCTGGCCGAACGGACCGCCCGCACCGAGGCATAGCCGAGGGGCGCGGCCACAGGACACGGCCGGGGCTCGGCTACAGCGGGGCCTCCCACACCAGGGTGGTCCCGCCGCCCTCCTCACCGAGGCCGGGGCCGTACGAGCTGGAGCCGCCGAGCGATTCGGCCCGCCGGCGCAGGTTCCGCAGCCCGCTGCGCCGTCCGCCCTCCGGGATGCCCACCCCGTCGTCGGCGACCTCCAGCCGGACCCCGGGCCGCCCGTCGGGCAGGCTGATGGTGGAGTCGAGCACCACCTCGATCCGGGACGCATCCGCGTGCCGGAACGCGTTCGACAGCGCCTCGCGCAGGGCGGCGATCAGGTTCTTGCCGACGAGCTCGCCGACGACCGCGTCGATCGGTCCGAGGAACCGGTGCGCGGGCTTGAATCCCAGCGGCACGGCAGCCATGTTGATCTCCCGCAGCACCCGGGTGCGCAGCCCCGAGGGGGCCTCCGCCGGTCCCTGCTGGAGCGCGAAGATCGCGGTGCGGATCTCCTGGATCGTCACGTCGAGCTCGTCCACGGCCTTGCCGACGCCGTCGCGGACCTCCGGGACGATGGAGCGGCGCTGAGCGCCCTCCAGCATCATCCCGGTGGCGAAGAGCCGCTGGATGACCAGGTCGTGCAGGTCTCGGGCGATCCGGTCGCGGTCCTCGAACACCGCGAGGCGCTCCCGGTCCCGCTGTGCCTCCGCCATCATCAGCGCCAGGGCCGCCTGCGAGGCGAACTGCGTGGCCAGGGTCCGCTCCGCCTCGGTGAACGGCCGCTTTCCGCGGGCCCGCGGCGTGACGAGGGCCCCCAGCACCCGGCCCCCGCTCTGCAGCGGAAGCATCATGCAGGCCCCGTACTGGCTGGTCAGGCGGCTGATCATGCGCGGATCCGAGGCGGCGTCGTCCACGAAGACCGGCTCGCCCTCCAACAGCCTGGCCACCACCGGGCTCTCGGCCGGGATGACGACGCCGAGCGAGGTCGCCGGGTTCTCCGCGGAGACGGCGACGATCTCCATCCCGCCCTCTTCGGCCGGGAGCATCACGATCCCGGCGGCCGAATCGGCGAGCCGGCGGGCCTGTTCGGCCACGACCGCGAGCGCGTCGTCCGCGTCCCCGCCCGACAGCAGGGCCGTGGTGACGGCCACCGAGCCGTCGATCCAGCGCTCGCGCTGGGTGGCGGCCTCGTAGAGCCGGGCGTTGCCGATGGCGATGCCCGCCTCGGTGGCCAGCACCCGGACCATGTGGACGTCGTAGTCGTTGAACGCGCCGCCGCCGTTCTTCTCCGCCAGGTAGAGGTTCCCGAAGATCTCTCCCTGGACCCGGATCGGAACGCCCAGGAAGGTCTTCATCGGCGGGTGATGGGCGGGGAAGCCCTCCGAGCGCGGGTCCTTGGTCAGATCGTCGAGGCGGACCGGTTCGGGGTTCGAGATCAAGGCGCCGAGCAGCCCGCGCTTCCCGTCCGGGCGGTGCCCGATCTTCCTCGCCGGCGCGTCGCTGATCCCGAAGGTGACGAAGTCCGAGAGCCCCGGGCCCTCGGTGTCGACCACGCCGATGGCCGCGTAGCGGGCGTCAGCGAGTTCGGCGGCCGTCTCGCAGATCCGGTCCAGCGTGGAGTGCAGTTCGAGGCCGGTACCGACCGACCGCATGGCTTCCAGCAACTGCGGCACCCGGGCCGTGAGCTCGGTGGAGAGCCCCTGGAGACTCCGGGTGGCGGCCGTCGCGGCCTCCATCGGGTCGGGCGATTCCGGTGGGGACTCCGGCGGGTACTCGGGCGATTCCTGGGACTCCTGCGCTGACATGCCCTTGAGCCTAGTTAGTCCCCTTTAGCGAGGAAAGTCGAGCCTGTGCGGTGACGCCCGTCCCGTCCGCTTCCCGCTCCCGCTCCAGCAGCCCGCGCAGCGGACCGGGCGTGGCCGCCAGCTCCGCGTACGCACCGCGCTGGACGACCGCGCCGCCGTCCAGGACGAGGACCTCGTCGACCTCTTCCAGACCGGCCAGCCTGTGCGTGATCAGCACGGTGGTACGGCCCTCGGTCGCGGCCAGCAGGTCAGCGGTCAGTGCGTCGGCGGTGGCCAGGTCCAGGTGCTCGGCGGGCTCGTCCAGCACGAGGACGGGGAAGTCCGCGAGCAACGCCCGCGCCAGGGCGAGGCGCTGGCGCTGACCACCGGAGATCCGCTCGCCGTGCTCACCGACCAGGGTGTCCAGCCCGTCCGGGAGCCCCTCGGCCCACTCCAGCAGCCGTGCCGCGGCGAGGGCCTCCCGCAGCCGCGCCTCGCTCGCCTCCGGGGCGGCCAGCCGCAGGTTCTCCCGTACGGAGCTGTCGAAGATGTGGGCGTCCTGGGCGCACAGGCCCACGACCCGGCGCACGTCGTCCCCGTCGAGGGCGCGCGCGTCGGTCCCGCCCAGGGTGTACGAGCCTTCGTGCTGGTCCAGGAAGCGCAGCAGGACCTGTGCCAGCGTGGTCTTGCCGGCTCCCGAGGGCCCGACGACCGCGATCCGGCGGCCCGCTTCGAGGGTCAGGTCGAGCCCGCTCAGTGCGTCGTTCTCCTGCCCGGGGTGCCGGGCGGCTAGCCCCTTCAACCGGAGCGGGAAGGGCGAGGCGGGCAGGGCTTCGGGCCGCTCCGGCTCGGTGACCGGGGCGGGCGTGTCGATGACTTCGTAGACCCGCTCGGCGCTGCGCCGGACCCGCTGGCGGTACTGGACGGCCTGCGGAAGCCCGCCGACGGCCTCGAAGGCGGCCAGCGGCGTCAGGACGACCACGGCCATGGCCACCCCGGACAGCCGGCCCCCGGCGACGGCGTTGGCCCCGACGGCGGCCGCGCACACCACCGTCAGTCCGGTCAGGAAGGCGGACAGCCCGCTCCCGAGCCCGGTGACGGCGGCCGCGCGGGCCGCGATCCCGGTCAGGGTGCGGTCGCTCTCCTTCGCGGCGGCCTTGCGTCCGCCGAGTGCTCCGGCGACCGTGAGCTCCGCGGTTCCGGTGAGCAGATCCGCCACACGGGTGGCGAGTTCTCCCCGGGCGGGCGCCAGCCGGCGCTCCGTCCGGCGCGCGCAGACCGCGCTGACGAGCGGTACGCCGACCCCGGCGGCCAGCAGCCCGACGGCGAGCACCGCCCCGGCCTCGGGCAGCAGCCAGGCGGTGAACGCCACCGAGCCGGTGGCCACGAGCAGCGCGGTGCCGACGGGCAGCAGCCAGCGCAGCCAGTAGTCCTGCAGGGCGTCGGCGTCGGCCACCAGCCGGGTCAGCAGGTCCCCGCGCCGCTGGGTGCGCAGTCCGGCGGGCGCGATGCGCTCCAGCCGCTGGAACACCGAGACGCGCAGGTCGGCGAGCATCCGCAGGACCGCGTCGTGGGACACGAGCCGCTCCGCGTAGCGGAAGACGGCCCGTCCCATGCCGAAGGCCCGCGTCGCGGTGACGGCCACCATCAGGTACAGCACGGGCGGCTGTTCGGAGGCGCGCGAGATGAGCCACCCGGAGACGGCCATCAGCCCGACGCTGCACCCGACGGCCAGTGCCCCGAGGAACAGCCCGAGCCGGAACCGTCCTTGCCAGGCCCTGGCCACGCCCCGTACCCGCCGCAGCGGATCGCCCCCGCCGGCATCGCTGCCGCCGGTGGACGCGGCGCGTTCCGGAGCGTCCCCGAGGATCCACTCGCCGGGATCGCGCGGCGCCGGTCCCGGCGCGGGCTGCCCCGCCCGAACGGCGGGAAGCGGAGAGGCGGGAAGCGGCACGGCGGGAAGCGGCACGGCGGGGGAGGAGCCGGCGGGGCCGGCCCCCACCCGCACGACCCGGTCGGCCAGCGCCAGCAGCGCCGGCCGGTGGACCACCAGCAGGACGGTCCGGCCGACCGCGAGGCGGCGTACGGCCTCCACCACGGCCGCCTCGGTCTCGCCGTCCAGGGCCGCCGTCGGCTCGTCGAGCAGGAGCACCGGCCGGTCCGCCAGGAACGCCCGGGCCAGCGCGAGGCGCTGGCGCTGCCCGGCGGACAGACCGACCCCGCCCTCGCCGAGGAGGGTGTCCGCCCCCCGCGGCAGGGCCCGTACGAACTCCCAGGCCCCGGCGTCCACCAGGGCGGCGGTCACCTCGGCATCGGCGGCGCCGGGCCGCGCCAGCCGTACGTTCTCCGCGATCGTCCCCGCGAACAGGTGCGGGCGCTGCGGGACCCACGCGATCTGCTCCCGCCACTGTTCGGGCGCGAGCCCGGCCAGGTCCGCGCCCCCGACCAGGACCCGGCCCGCACTCGGCGTCACGAAGCCCAGCAGCACCTGCAGCAGCGTGGACTTGCCGGCGCCGCTCGGGCCGGTGAGGGCCACGCATTCGCCCGGTTCCACCGTCAGCGAGACGGGTCCGGGGGAGTCCTCGCCCCGGCCCTCGTACCGGACGGCCACCCCGTCGAGCTCGATCCGCAGGTCCGGGACCGGGACGGAGGCCGTACCCGGCGAGGCGGCGACCGGGGTCTCCAGCACCTCGAAGATCTCTTCCGCGGCGGCCAGTCCTTCCGCCGCCGCGTGGTACTGCGCCCCGACCTGACGCAGGGGCAGATAGGCCTCGGGCGCCAGGACCAGGATGACCAGCCCGGTGTAGAGGTCCAGCTCCCCGTGGACGAGCCGCATGCCGATGGTCACGGCGACGAGCGCCACCGACAGGGTCGCCAGCAGTTCGAGTGCGAACGAGGACAGGAACGCGATGCGCAGCGTGCGCAGCGTCGCCTGCCGGTAGTCATCGGTGATCTTGCGGATGGACTCGGCCTGCGCCTTCGCACGGCCGAAGACCTTGAGCGTCGGCAGGCCGGCCACCACGTCCAGGAAGTGGCCCGAGAGCCGGGACAGCAGCCGCCACTGGCGGTCCATCCGGGACTGGGTGGCCATGCCGATCAGGATCATGAACAGGGGGATCAGCGGGAGCGTGACCACGATGATCGCCGCCGACACCCAGTCCTCGGTGACGATCCGCGCGAGCACCGCCACGGGGACGACGATCGCGAGCCCCAGCTGGGGCAGGTACCGCGAGAAGTAGTCGTCGAGCGCGTCCACTCCCCGGGTGGCCAGGGCCACCAGGGAGCCCGTGCGCTGTCCGCTCAGCCAGCCGGGCCCGAGGTCCGCCGCACGTTCCAGCAGTCGGCCCCGCAGTTCGGACTTGACCGCTGCGCTCGCCCGGTGTGCCGCCAGCTCGGTCAGCCAGGCGACCAGGCCGCGGCCGAGCGCCACCGCCGCGAGCAACAGCAGGGGCGTCCGCAGGGCTGCGCCGTCCAGCCCGTCCTCGAAGGCGCCGACCACGATCTCGGCGATCAGCATCGCCTGGCCGACGACCAGCCCCGCCCCGGCGAGCCCGAGGGCCACCACCGCCCCCAGGAAGAGGCGGGTGGACCGGGCGTACCGAAGCAGGCGCGGGTCGATCGGTTTCACGTGAAACATCCCCCAGGCAGGATCGGGCGGGGCGGAGCGGACGAGTCGGCGGAGCGGCTCAGTGCACGTCGACGATGTGCTGCGTGCCGATGCGCTTGCGGAACACCCAGTACGTCCACGCCTGGTAGAGCAGGACGACCGGGGTCGCCACCGCCGCGCACCAGGTCATGATCTTCAGGGTGTACGCGCTGGACGAGGCGTTGGTGACCGTGAGGTTCCAGGCGTCGTTCAGCGAGGACGGCATGACGTTCGGGAAGAGCGTCAGGAAGAGCATCGCGACAGCGGCCGCGATGGTGACCCCGGACAGGGCGAACGCCCAGCCCTCCCGGCCCCTGAAGGTGAAGCCGAGGGCCCCGACCAGGGCCAGTACCGCCACGAGCATGGCGATGAGGCTCCAGCCGTCACCGCGCGAGACCTGGGTCCAGATCAGGAAGGCGAGCGCCAGGACGGCGGTCACCACCCCGAGCTGCATGGCCAGCTTGCGCGAGCGGTCCCGGATGTCGCCGACCGTCTTGAGCGAGGTGAACACCGCGCCGTGGAAGGTGAACAGGGTCAGGGTGACCAGGCCGCCGAGGATCGAGTAGACGTTGAGCAGGTCGAAGAAGTTGCCGACGTACTCCATGTCCTGGTCGATCTTCACTCCGCGCACGATGTTGGCGAAGGCCACGCCCCACAGGAACGCGGGGATCAGCGAGGTCCAGAAGATCGCGTGTTCCCAGTTGGTCTGCCACCTGTCCTCGGGCCGCTTGTGCCGGTACTCGAAGGCGACCCCGCGGATGATCAGGCAGATCAGGATGAGCAGGAGCGGCAGGTAGAAGCCGGAGAAGAGGGTGGCGTACCACTCGGGGAAGGCGGCGAAGGTCGCGCCGCCGGCCGTGAGCAGCCAGACCTCGTTGCCGTCCCACACGGGCCCGATCGTGTTGATCAGGACCCGCTTCTCCGTGCGGTTGCGGGCCAGCAGCTTGGTCAGGACGCCGACTCCGAAGTCGAAGCCCTCCAGGAAGAAGTAGCCGATCCACAGAACGGCGATGAGCACGAACCAGACGTCGTGGAGTTGCATGGTGTGGTCTCCTCAGCCTCAGTACGAGAAGGCCATCGGCCGGTCGGGGTTCTTGTCGTCCCCGCCGATCTTGGTCGGCGGGTTGAGGTCGGCCTCGGTGAGCTCGGGCGGGCCGGCCTTGACGTACTTCAGGAGGAGCTTGACCTCGATCACGGCGAGCACGGCGTAGAGCGTCGTGAAGCCGATCATCGAGGTGAGCACCTCGCCCTGGGAGACGTTCGGCGAGACCGCGTCCCTGGTGCGCAGGACCCCGTAGACCACCCAGGGCTGGCGGCCCATCTCGGTGAAGATCCAGCCCCAGGAGTTGGCGATCAGCGGGAAGCCCATGGTCCAGAGCGCGATGATCCAGTACCAGTTGGTGAACTTGGGGCTCAGCGCCTTCTTGAAGAGGACCAGGTGCGGGACCTCTTCCTCACCGGTGCGCAGCCCCGGCGGCAGCATGAACTTCTTGCGGGTCAGCCAGAGCCCCAGGATGCCGACGCCGAGCGAGGCCATTCCGAAGCCGATCATCCACCGGAAGCCCCAGTAGGCGACGGGGATGTTGGGCCGGTAGTCGCCGGGCCCGAACTTCTCCTGCTCGGCCTTGTTGACGTCGTTGATGCCCGGGACGAACGAGGTGAAGTCGTCGTTGGCCAGGAAGGACAGCAGGCCGGGGATCTCTATGGCGACCGTGTTGTGGCCCTTTTCGACGTCTCCGTAGGCGAAGACGGAGAAGGGCGCCGGCGCCTCGCCGTCCCAGAGCGCCTCGGCGGCGGCCATCTTCATCGGCTGCTGCTTGAACATCACCTTGCCGAGCAGGTCTCCGCTGATCGCGGTCCCCAGACCGGCGATGATCATGACGACCAGGCCGAGTCGCAGCGAGGTCCGCATGACGGGGATGTGCTTCTTGCGGGCCAGGTGGAAGGCCGCGATGCCGACCATGAACGCGCCGCCGACCAGGAAGGCCGCCGTCATGGTGTGGAAGAACTGGGTCAGCGCGGTGTTCTGCGTGAGCACCAGCCAGAAGTCCGTGAGCTCGGCCCGGCCGCGCTCGGGGTTCATCCGGTAGCCGACGGGGTGCTGCATCCAGGAGTTGGCCGCGAGGATGAAGTACGCGGACAGGATGGTGCCGATCGAGACCATCCAGATGCAGGCCAGGTGGATCTTCTTCGGCAGCTTGTCCCAGCCGAAGATCCACAGGCCGATGAAGGTGGACTCGAAGAAGAAGGCGATGAGCGCCTCGAAGGCCAGCGGGGCTCCGAAGATGTCACCGACGAACCGCGAGTAGTCGGACCAGTTCATGCCGAACTGGAACTCCTGGACGATGCCGGTGACGACGCCCATCGCGATGTTGATCAGGAAGAGCTTGCCCCAGAACTTGGTGGCCTTGAGGTACTTCTCCTTTTCCGAACGCACCCAGGCGGTCTGCAAGATCGCGACGAGCGCGGCCAGCGAGATCGTCAAGGGAACGAAGAGGAAGTGATAGACGGTCGTAATACCGAACTGCCATCGCGCCAGGGTCTCTGGCGCCAAAGCTAGGTCCACGTCGTCGTCTCCTTCGTTTCGCCGTGGTCACAGCCGCAGTTTGCCTCTTGTATCCCACTCAATCCGGGAGGAAGCAGGACACGCTTGTGAACGCGTTCACATTCACAAGCATTATGTCGTACCGCTGTCGGCATCTTTCAAGGGGGTCCCCCTAGCGAATAAATTCAACAGATTGTTGAATGCGACCCATGAAGATTCGATTCCTCTGGCCCGCCGGCCAGCTCACCGCAACGCTTGACGAGACCCCGACCGCCAAGGCGCTCGCCGACGCGCTCCCCATTTCCGCCTCCGCCAACACCTGGGGCGAGGAGGTCTACTTCGACACCGGCGTCTCCGTGGCACTGGAGCACGACGCCCAGCAGGTCGTCGAGCCCGGCACGGTCGCGTTCTGGACCGAGGGCGACGCGCTCGCGCTGCCCTACGGCCCCACCCCGATCTCCCGCGGGGGCGAGAGCCGCCTGGCGAGCCCGTGCAACGTCCTCGGCTCGTTCGACGGCGACCCCCGCCTGCTGGCCACCGTCCGCGACGGCGACCCCATCCGCGTGGAACTGGCCTGACACCAGTCCCGGGAGCACCACTCCCCTACGGGAGCACTTACATCTCCTTGAAGAACGCCTCTGCCGTGTGCAGGAAGAGGTCGTTCGCCTCGGGCTCGCCGATCGTGACCCGCAGGCCCTCGCCCGCGAAGGGCCGGACCACCACGCCGGCCTTCTCGCAGGCCGCCGCGAAGTCGGAGGTGCGCTCCCCGAGCCGCATCCACACGAAGTTGGCCTGCGTCTCGGGCACCACGGTCCAGCCCTGGGCCAGGAGCGCCCCGTAGACCCGGGCGCGCTCGCCCACCAGCGACCCGACCCGGCCCATCAGCTCGTCCTCGGCCCGCAGCGAGGCGACCGCCGCGTCCTGGGCGAGCTGGCTGACACCGAAGGGCACCGCGGTCTTGCGCAGCGCCGCGGCCACCGGCTCGTGTGCGACCGCGAAGCCGACGCGCAGGCCGGCGAGCCCGTACGCCTTGGAGAACGTACGCAGCACGGCGACGTTGGGGCGGCTGCGGTAGAGCTCGATGCCGTCCGGGACCTCGACGTCGCGGACGAATTCCTTGTACGCCTCGTCGATGACGACGAGGATGTCGGAGGGCACCCGGTCCAGGAACCGCTCCAGCTCGGCACGGCGCACGGCGGTGCCGGTGGGGTTGTTGGGGTTGCAGACGAAGATCAGCCGGGTCCGCTCGGTGATCGCCTCGAACATTGCGTCCAGGTCGTGCACGTCGCCCTCGGCCAGCGGGACCTGAACCGACGTCGCACCCGAGATCTGAACGATGATCGGATAAGCCTCGAAAGACCGCCAGGCGTAGATGACCTCGTCACCCGGACCCGCCGTCGACTGGATCAGCGACTGGGCGACACCGACCGAGCCGGTGCCGGTGGCGATGTGTTCGGCCGGGACCCCGAAGCGCTCGGCGAGCTCGTTCACCAGGCCGGTGCACATCATGTCCGGGTACCGGTTGAAGTGGCCGGCCGCCGCGACCGCGCTCTCCAGGACCCCAGGCAGGGGCGGGTACGGGTTCTCGTTCGAGGACAGCTTGAACGCGACCGGACCGCCCGCAGCCGCGGGCTTCCCGGGCTTGTAGGTGGGAATGCCGTCCAGCTCGGCGCGCAGCTTCGGGCTCTTCTCGCTCACCGCAGGTCCTCCTCGACCATCCCGTACGACGTCGCCGTCGACTCAATACTCCTCACCTTATGAGGATTCCGTCGATCCGAGAACGGCAGGCGCCTGGAATGCGGGAGAGCGCACGCATATATGCGTGCGCCGGTGGCCTGCGCCGTGGCGCGCGTCCCTCGTACAGGTGAGTTGAGCAGAGCCCGAGAGCGCACCGTTTTGGCATGCACGGTCCCGTCGGCAGGGGCACCAGATACCGCCAGTGACCAAACACCTTCATTTCCAAGGTCATTGGGGGTGGCGAACCGTGCAGAATCGTGCCTGTCAACGCGTGCATATGCATCCGGACCGCGCTGCCCACCGAGCCCTACTATCGGCTCGCCATGACAGCAGCAGGGAAGCATCAGGTGAGCCGGACCGAGACCACCCGGCGGGCCGCCGGCCGACAAAGCCGGGCCGGCATCAGGGACGTGGCCGCCGCGGCGGGCGTCTCGATCACGACCGTCTCCGACGCCCTCAACGGGAAGGGACGGCTGCCGGACGCCACCCGCCGCCACGTTCGCGAGGTCGCAGACCGGCTGGGCTACCGCCCTTCCGCGGCGGCCCGCACCCTCCGCACCGGCAAGTCGGGCCTCATCGGCCTGACCGTGACGACGTACGGGGATGAACCTTTCACCTTCACCGAATTCGCGTACTTCGCCGAGATGGCCAGGGCCGCCACCTCCGCCGCGCTCGCTCGCGGCTACGCCCTCGTCATCCTCCCCGCCACCTCCCGACACGACGTCTGGTCCAACGTGGCCCTCGACGGCACCGTCGTCATCGACCCCTCCGACCACGATCCCGTCGTCACCGAACTGGTCCGCCAGGGTCTGCCCGTCGTATCCGACGGACGCCCGGCCGGTTCACTCCCCGTCACCGCCTGGGTCGACAACGACCACGAGGCCGCCGTCCTGGGCCTCCTCGACCACCTCGCCGCCGCCGGAGCACGCCGCATCGGGCTCCTGACCGGCACCACCACCGACACCTACACCCGGCTCTCCACCACGGCCTACCTGCGCTGGTGCGAGCGCGTGGGCCAAGATCCCGTCTACGAGTCCTACCCCGCCCACGATCCGTGCGCCGGCGCCGTCGCCGCCGACCGGCTGCTCGCCCGGCCCGACCGGCCCGATGCCGTCTACGGCCTGTTCGACCCCAACGGCACCGACCTGCTCGCCGCCGCCCGGCGCTACGGCCTGCGCGTTCCCGAGGATCTGCTGCTCGTGTGCTGCAGCGAATCCACCGTGTACGCCAACACCGAGCCGCCCATCACCACCCTGTCCCTCAAACCGCGCCGCATCGGCACCGCCGTCGTCCAGCTGCTCATCGACGCCATCGAGGGCGTCGACACGGGCGGACCCGTCGAACAGGTCATCCCGACCGAGCTGATCATCCGTACCTCGTCCCAGCGCAGGCAGCCCCGTACGACCGTCAGCCCGCCCCGTTCCCCGGCGCAGGACTGACCACCACGCCGGCCCAACGGCGGGGCCGCCGGCCCCGCCCGGGATTTCAGCAACACTCATATCGGGAGAAACCGGTAGGAAGGACCAGCTCCGACCAGGATTCACCACCCCTGGTGCGTCACAGAGCGCGAGCTGCATTCCTATGATGGGCGCACGACATCACGGACCCTCCGCCCCCGAGGCGGAAGGGTCCGCAGGTGTACGGCAGCGCGACGGTGGTGGAGGGGTCGATGACTCAGGGGGCCGGTCAGGGACCCGCGGTGCGGACGGACACCGAGCGGGACTTCCGGTTGCCGGTCGCCGAACCCGCCTCGCATCCCGTTCACCCGGGAGCCGCAGCAGCCGGATCGGTCGGCTCCACGGGGTTCGGGTCGGACGCACCCGTCTACGGCGAGTACCCCGCGTACTACGACGCGGGCCCGGCTCCCGTCCCCGCCCAGCACGGCTACGGCCACGAAGCCCCGTACGGCGCCCCCGGCGCCTTCGGAGAGCCCGCCGGCCGCCCGATGGGCCACGCCACCGAGGAGAGCGACCCCGACGGGTACACCCCGACGCAGCGCGATCTCCCCGTCATCGGGCGCGGCGCCCTCGGCGGTCCCGGCGACACCGTTCAGATCCAGTACGTCCCCCAGGAGACCCCCGGCGAGGGCCCCGGCCCGCTCTACGTCGTCGGCGACGTCCACGGGTACATCGACGAACTCGTCGCCGAACTGCAGTTCCAGGGGCTCATCGACGCCGACCGCAACTGGTCCGCCGGCAATGCCCGGCTCTGGTTCCTCGGCGACTTCACCGACCGCGGACCCGACGGCATCGGGGTCATCGACCTCGTCATGCGGCTCTCCGCCGAAGCCGCCGCCGCGGGCGGCTACTGCAAGGCCCTCATGGGCAACCACGAGCTGCTGCTCATCGGCGCCAAGCGGTTCGGGGACACCCCCGTCGTCTCCGGCGCCGGCACCGCCACCTTCCAGGCCGCCTGGCTCCTCAACGGCGGCCAGCGCACCGACATGGACCGCCTGCAGGACGTCCACCTCCAGTGGATGTCCCGGCTGGACGCGGCCGTCCTGGTCGACGACCACCTGCTCCTGCACTCGGACACCACCGCCTACCTCGACTACGGCGACTCGGTCGAGGACGTCAACGACACCATCCACGAGCTGCTCAACCGCAACGACGCCGACATCACCTGGGACCTGTTCCGCAAGTTCACCAAGCGCTTCGCCTTCCGCGACGAGGACACCGGCCCCCAGGCGGTACGCGAGCTCATCGGCACCTACGGTGGCAGCCGGGTCGTGCACGGCCACAGCCCCATCCCCTACCTGCTGGGCGAGGTGGGCACCGAGGACGGTGACGGCGCACACGGTCCCGAGGCCGTCGTCGGCCCGCACGTCTACGCGGAAGGCCTGGCCATCGCGATGGACGGTGGCGTGACGATGGCGGGCAAACTACTCGTCGTGCAACTCCCGCTGAACGACTGAGGCTTCCCGGAGCTGGGTATTTCCGGAAAGCCCCTGTCGACGTACGGCGTGGGCGCTCTACCATCGCTCTATCCGTAGCAGGCTCTCCTCCGTTTGTGCCGGCGCCCCGTTCAACACGGACATACCGGTCCCCACGGAGCATCGGGGGATGCACATGACCAGCGCTCCGCACCTGCTCACCGAAGACCGACCGGAGTTCGATCGGCTCCTCGACGAGGCGCTGCGCACGGCGAACGCCCGGCCCGAGCTCGCCGCCCTCGGCGAACGGCTGAACGCCGAACAGCTGCGCACCATGGCCATGGGGGCCACCGGGCTGCTGACGGCCGCGGCCGCAGCCGAGTACGACCACTACGTGAAGGTCCGCAAAGAGCGGCAGGACGAGATCCTGTCCACCCCCGGGACCACGGGGGAGGAGGGCGACGGGCAGGGCGGTGGCGCGGGCGTCAGCGCCGTCGTCGCGGTCCTCGCGCCGGTCCTGGCCGGCACCGCCATGCTGATCTTCCTGCTGGTGGGCTACATCCTGAAGATGATTGAACCCGAACCGGCCTTCGCCGACACGATGCTGACGGCGGGTTGGCTCTTCGGCGGGCTCACCGCGGCCGCCCTGCTCTTCGCCGTGATCGGGCTGCTCGTGACGGCCGTCCGCAACAGCTCCACCGAGGTGGCGGCCGACGAGACGGAGGCCGTACCCGACGAGGTGTCGCGGGCCCGGGAGGCCTGGCGCAACGCCCTGCTGGAGCGGGGCATCGTGCCGTTCCTCCGGGACGCGCTGGCCGATCCCAGCGCAGGGGCCGGCTTCCCTGCCCCCAGAAAGCCGGGAGCCGGGCGCATCCCCAACCTGGGATACACCCGGCCCGATTTCACCAGTCCCGGGGCCCCGGCTGGGGGGCCCCGTCCCGGTTACTCGTCTCCGGACTTCACCAGTCCGGACTTCGGCGGCCCGGAAACCGAGCCGGAGTAGAGCACCCGCTACTTGATCACCATGGGGTTGATGTTGCGGTCTTCCCTGCTCAGCGCCTTGTGCGCGAACTGGGCCAGGCCGTTCGCACCCGGGGTGGGCTGAGGGCTGGCGGCCGCCCACACTCCTGTGCAGTCGAGGGAGTCCGGGGTGGCAGGGACGACGTCACAGGAGGTCTCATAGACGAGGCCGCCCGTGGTCAGCACCTCGACGTTGACGATGTTGGCCTGCTCCGAGATCGAGACCGCACAGGCGTCCTCGGGGTAGGTGTCCCCCGTGGTGGTCAGGTCGTACCAGCGCCAGGGGGTCACCGTGGGCTGCAGGTCGCGGATGCCGGCGTAGGTGACGCCGTCCGAGAGCACCGCCTTCACCTCACGGGAGGCCGCAGGCCGGTGGGCGTCGACGTCGTAGCACACGCCGCTGGCGCCCCGCGGACCCGTCGGACCGGTCGCGCCGGTCGCACCCGTGGCTCCCGTGGCTCCGGTCGCACCCGGGTAGCCGCGCGGTCCGGTCGGGCCCGTCGCTCCGGTCGCACCTCGGGGGCCGGTGGGACCCGTCGCGCCCTTGTCTCCCTTGGGTCCCTTGGGTCCGCGCGGGCCCACCTTGCAGTCGTCGCCGTGAGCCGCCATCGGCGCGGTAGCTCTGTTCGACTTGCAGTGGTCCGGACCCCCCGACGCCTCGGCCAGCGCCACCGCCGGGGACGCCAGGCCCCCCAGTACCAGCGCCACCGTGGCGAGCGTGCCTCCCGTCAGCCAGCCGGCCCGTCGGGGCAGCGGCCCCAGGTAGGTACGGGTCTTGTTCTCAGAACTCATGTACCGCTCCTCGCACACACCGGATCGAATGGAACTGCGAAGTCCGGAGATGCGACCGGGCTCCGCGGGCCATCCTGAGGACCCCGGTGCCGTGGACCCGACCGGCGCGCCCATCGGTCAGCGGAACGGTGTAGCCCACACCGCCACTTGGCGGCCTGCCGCGGGGCCACTCGGGTCCGACCGGAGGTTCGAGTACCTGCGGCTTCTCGGCGGTCCGTGTTTCACGTGAAACATCCGTGCCTGTTTCACGTGAAACATCGGAGGATCCGCCCGCCTACCCGGCGGAACGGTCTCCCAGCACCCGCCTCCGCTGAGCGACATCCGCCAGCGCCGGCGAGCGCCAGGCCCCGTCCGGGTGGTACAGGTTCCGGCCCGGCTCCACGATCTCGTCGATCCGGTCGAGGGTCGCATCGTCGAGGACCAGTCCGGCACCCTTCAGCAGGGCTTCCAGCTGCTCCATCGTCCGCGGACCGGTGATCACCGAGGTGACGGCGGGATGCGCCAACGGGAAGGCCACCGCCAGCTCGGGCAGCGTGCAGCCGATGGAGTCGGCGAGCTCCACCAGCTGCTCCACGGCCTCCAGCTTCGCGATGTTGCCCGGAACCGCGGGGTCGAAGCGGGCCGGAGTCAGTGCCGGACGCCCCGAGGTCATGTCGACGGCGCTCCCGAGCCGGTACTTCCCGCTCAGGAATCCCGACGCGAGCGGGCTCCAGGTCAGGACGCCCATCCCGTACCGCCGGGCCACCGGCAGCACACTGGTCTCGATCCCGCGCGCGAGGATCGAGTACGGCGGCTGCTCGGTCCGGAACCTCGGCAGGGCCCGCCGTTCGGCGACGTGGTGCGCCTCGACGATCTCCTCGGCCGGGAAGGTGGAGCAGCCGAAGGCCCGTATCTTCCCGGCCCGGACCAGATCGCCGAGGACGGACAGGGTCTCCTCTACGTCCGTGCCCTGATCCGGCCGGTGCACCTGGTAGAGGTCGATCCAGTCCGTGTCCAGTCGGCGCAGGCTGTCCTCGACGGCCCGCACGATCCAGCGCCGGGAGTTCCCGCTGCGGTTGCGGCCCTCGCCCATCTGGAAGTGCACCTTGGTCGCGAGCACGACGTCGTCCCGCCGGCCCTTCAGGGCCTTGCCCACGATCTGCTCGGACTCCCCGGCGGAGTACATGTCCGCGGTGTCCACGAAGTTGATCCCGTGATCGAGCGCGGCGTGGATGATCCGCGCGCACTCCTCGTGATCCGGATTGCCGACCGCGCCGAACATCATCGTGCCGAGGCAGTGCGTACTGACCTCGATGCCGGTCCCACCCAGAATTCGGTATCGCATGCTCATGGGCCCGCACTGTAGGAGCTGGAGCACACTCCAGGACAAGCCCTCCGGCGAAGCCTCGTGCGACTACCGGACGTGCGGCGGCCCGGAGCGCCGGCCGGACCGAAGTCCGGCGGCACTCCGGGCCGCTTGGGTTCACTGCTGGGTCATGCTGTTGCTTCCGCCGGGGTTAACCGTTGGGTCGTCAGGGGCGGTGCTTGTTGCCCTTGTCGGCCCTGTGATGGGCGACCGGCTTCTTGGCCGGCGGCATCTTGGGCGCGGACATGCGCTGCAGCGGCGGGCTGTCGACCAGCGGGTTCACGGCGGTCCAGGCGGCGGTGCACGTGAGGGTCGACGGGTTGGCGTTGACCACGGTGCAGTCGGTCTCCCAGACCGTCGTGGCGCCCGGAATCACCGGGTCGGGAGCCACGATCTCGACGTGGGTCTGATTGTTGTGGTTGCTGACCGCGATGCCGCACGCCCCGGCGGGGTAGTCGGCGTTGTCGGACAGGTCATTCCACTCGAAGGGGGTCACGTTCGGGGTCAGTGTGCGGATTCCGGCCCACGCCGCGCCGTCGACGATGACCCCCTTGACCTCATCGTTGGCGTTGGGCCTGTACACGGAGACACCCGTGCACCCGCCGGTGGCACCGGTCGCGCCCGTCGCACCCGTCGCACCCGTGGCGCCCGTGGCACCGGTCGCACCGGTCGCACCCGTGACGCCGGTCGCACCTGTAGCGCCCGTGGCACCCGTCGGGCCGGTCGGGCCGGTCGGGCCCGTCAGGCCGGTCGCACCCGTCGCACCATCAGCACCCGTGGCACCCGTGGCGCCGTCAGCACCCGTCGGGCCCGTCAGTCCGGTCGCACCCGTGGCGCCGTCAGCACCGGTGGCACCCGTCGCACCGTCAGCACCCGTGGCACCAGTCGCGCCATCAGCACCTGTCGGACCTGTCAGGCCGGTCGCACCCGTCGCACCGTCAGCGCCCGTGGCACCCGTCGCACCATCGGCACCCGTAGCGCCCGTCGCGCCATCGGCACCCGTCGGGCCGGTCGGCCCAGTCGGTCCGGTCGGGCCCGTCGCGCCATCGGCACCTGCCGTGCCGGTCGCGCCCGTGGCCCCGTCGGCACCGGTGGCGCCCGTCGCACCGCTGGCTCCCGTCGCACCCGTCGCACCCGTTGCTCCGCTGGGACCTTCCGGCCCCGTCGGCCCCGTCGGGCCGGCCGGCGGGCAGCCGTGGTCGTGGCCGTCGTGGTGGTCGCGCCCCTCGTCGTCGCCCCAGCCGCCGTGCTCGTCGTCGTCCCCGCCGCCCCGGCTCCAGTCCTGTGGCGGTCCGTCGTGCGGCTCGCAGTCCTCGCCTCCGCCTCCGCCACCGCCGCCCGACGGGGTGCCGGCTCTCACGGCCGTGACCGTCGGCTTGACCGCCGCGACGACGGGGTTGGCCATGCCCACGAGCACGAGGGAAAGCGAGGCCAGGGCACCTCCCGCGATCCAGGCACGATTGCGGGGGACAGGACCAAGGCGGAGCTTGGTCTGGTGCTCACGACTCATCTGCAGCGCTCCTTAGGAACGGAATGCGAGCCGGAACGGATGGCGCCCCGGCTGCGAGTTCGAACGTCCTTGGGACCTACGGACGGAGCCGCCCGGATCTTGAGATGACCGGGATGTTTATCAGTAGAACGGCTTATCAGACACCTCCGAACGGATGCGCCGCAGCCCACCGGCCGGTAGCGCCACCGGCGTGCCGCCGCCCCATCGGCACCCGCACTCCCTAACGTCGCCCGCGATCCGTCCGACGAGAGGGTGCTGCGGTGAGGCCGACCATCTGTCTGAACATGATCGTCAAGAACGAGGCGCCGACGATCCGGAAGTGCCTGGAGTCGGTGCGCCCCCTGATCGACACCTGGGTGATCGTGGACACGGGTTCCACCGACGGCACCCAGGACGTCATCCGGGACTGCTTCGCCGACCTGCCCGGCACGCTCCACGACCGGCCGTGGAAGGGTTTCGACGGCAGCCGCACCGAGGCGATCGAACTCGCGCGCTCCAGCGCGGACTACCTGCTGTTCATCGACGGCGACGACGAGATGCAGATCCAGCCCGGGTTCCGCATGCCGGACCTGACCCTCGACGCGTACCAGGTGGCGCTGCACGACGGTCCGATCGTGCACTGGCGGCCGGCGCTGGTCGCCACCCGGCTGCCCTGGCGGTACGTGGGCGTGCTCCACGAGTACATCGACTGCGGCACCGAGTACGGCCGCGACGTGATCGAGGGCTTCAACATCCTCTCCGTCGGCGGTGGGGGCCGCCTCCGCGAAGAAGGTCAGCGAGCGAAGTACCTGCGCGATGCGGAGGTACTCACCGAAGGCCTCGCGAAGGAACCCGACAACACCCGCTACGCCTTCTACCTGGCCCAGAGCTGGCGCGACGCGGGAGAGCCGGAGAAGTCCCTCGACGCCTACGACCGCCGGGTGGCCATGGGCGGCTGGGCCGAGGAGACCTACTGCGCGCAGCTCTACGCCGCACGGCTCGCGGTCACCCTCAAGAGGCCGTCGGCCGAGGTGATGGACCGCTACCTGCGGGCACACGAGAGCCGGCCCTCACGCGCCGAGGCCCTCGGCGACCTCGCCCGGCTCTGCCGCCTCGAAAACCGCTGGCCTCTCGCCTACTTGTTCGCCCGGCAGGCAGTACGGGTGCCGTCCCCGGACGACATCCTCTTCGTCGAGTTCGCCTGGCACGACTGGCGCGCACTCGACGAACTCGCCGTGGCCGCCTACTGGACCGGGGAGTACCAGGAGTCCTTGGACTGCTGCGAGCTCCTGCTCCAGGGCGGCAAGCTGCCCGACGACCAGCAGGACCGGGTCCTCGCGAACCTCGAATTCGCACGGCGCAAGCTGGGCGTGGCCTCCCGGGCCTTCGCCTGACGGCCTTCGCCCGAACGTCCACCCCCGTAATACCCCAACGGACGGCCCGCGACTCCCCCCTCGGTGTCGCGGGCCGTCCGTGTGTACCGGTGGCGGGAGGTCAGTCCGCCAGCGGCAGGTACACGCGGTTGCCCGCGGCCGCGAACTCGGCGGACTTCTCCGCCATGCCCGCCTCGATCTCCTCGGCGCCCAGGTCGCCACCGTGCTGGCGGCGGATGTCCTGGGAGATCTTCATCGAGCAGAACTTCGGACCGCACATGGAGCAGAAGTGCGCGGTCTTGGCCGGCTCGGCCGGGAGGGTCTCGTCGTGGAACTCACGGGCCGTGTCCGGGTCGAGGGCCAGGTTGAACTGGTCCTCCCAGCGGAACTCGAACCGCGCGTCCGACAGGGCGTCGTCCCATTCCTGGGCGCCCGGGTGGCCCTTGGCCAGGTCCGCCGCGTGGGCCGCGATCTTGTACGTGATGACACCGGTCTTCACGTCGTCGCGGTTCGGCAGGCCCAGGTGCTCCTTGGGCGTGACGTAGCAGAGCATCGCAGTGCCCCACCAGGCGATCATCGCGGCGCCGATGCCCGAGGTGATGTGGTCGTACGCGGGCGCGACGTCGGTGGTCAGCGGGCCGAGCGTGTAGAACGGCGCCTCCTCGCAGATCTCCTGCTGAAGGTCGATGTTCTCCTTGATCTTGTGCATCGGGACGTGCCCGGGGCCCTCGATCATCGTCTGCACGTTGTAACGCTTGGCGATGGTGTTCAGCTCGCCCAGCGTCTTCAGCTCCGCGAACTGCGCCGCGTCGTTCGCGTCCGCGATGGAACCGGGGCGCAGGCCGTCACCCAGGGAGTACGTGACGTCGTACGCCGCGAGGATCTCGCAGAGCTCCTCGAAGTTCGTGTAGAGGAAGTTCTCCTTGTGGTGCGCCAGGCACCAGGCGGCCATGATCGAGCCGCCGCGCGAGACGATGCCGGTCTTGCGGCGCGCGGTCAGCGGCACGTACGACAGCAGCACGCCGGCGTGGACCGTCATGTAGTCGACGCCCTGCTCGGCCTGCTCGATGACCGTGTCCTTGTAGATCTCCCAGGTCAGTTCCTCGGCCTTGCCGTCGACCTTCTCCAGCGCCTGGTACAGCGGCACGGTGCCGATCGGCACGGGGGAGTTGCGCAGCACCCACTCGCGGGTGGTGTGGATGTTGCGGCCGGTCGAGAGGTCCATGACCGTGTCGGCGCCCCACTTGGTCGCCCAGGTCATCTTGTCCACCTCCTCCTCGATCGAGGAGGTGACCGCGGAGTTGCCGATGTTGGCGTTGACCTTCACCAGGAACCGCTTGCCGATGATCATCGGCTCGATCTCGGGGTGGTTCACGTTGACCGGCATGACCGCGCGACCTGCGGCGATCTCCTCGCGGACGACCTCGGGGGAGACGTTCTCGCGGATCGCGACGTACTCCATCTCCGGGGTGATCTCGCCCCGGCGGGCGTACGCGAGCTGCGTGACCGCGGCCCCGCCACGGCCGCGGCGGGGCTGGCGCGGACGGCCCGGGAAGACCGCGTCGAGGTTCTTGAGGCCACCGCGGGGCGAGGTGTGCTTGATGCCGTCGTCCTCGGGGCGCACGGGGCGGCCCGCGTACTCCTCGGTGTCGCCGCGGCTGATGATCCAGTTCTCGCGCAGCGGCGGCAGGCCCCGGCGCACGTCGGTCTCGATCTGCGGGTCGGTGTACGGACCGGACGTGTCGTAGAGCGTCACGTCCTTGCCGTTGGTGAGGTGGACCTGGCGGACCGGCACCCGGATGTCGGGGCGGGAGCCCGCCACGTAGCCCTTGTGCCAGCCCGGCTGGCGCTCGGTCTGGCCGTCGGCGTCCTGGCTGACGGCAGGCGTGCGTGCGTCCTGAATGGTCATGAGACCTAATCTCCCTACGCCGGCATTACCCGGTAACAGGTTCGGCGGTCGACGCAGCCTCCTCCCGTACGCATATTCGAATGCGAACGGTGATCAGCGCCCTCTCAGCCCGGTGCTCCGAGCTCCCGCGTTGTGCAAAGTAGCCCCCACGCTAGCGTCATGTGTGGCGTGCTGAACAGTGGGCCCCCTCATCTGTTGCGATGATCAGTCAGTGACGTCCTCGCCGCAGCCCCCCACCGAGCCCACGGATCCCGCTGGTCACGCAGGCCACGCCGGCCACGCGCACGCGGAACCCGGTCACTCGCCCGCCCCCTCTGCCGGACACTCCCACGGCCATGCGCACAGCCATGGCCCGGCGGCCCCCGTCTCGAAGCACCTGCGCAAGGTGATCGCGGCCGTGCTGATCCCCTTCGCCGCCGCCGTCGTGATCGGCATGGTGGTGCTCTGGCCCGGTGGCGCGCCGGGCCACGAGCGCACCGGGGTCGGCTTCGACCGGCAGACCCAGCAGGGCACGGTCGTCGCACTGCAGAACGTCGACTGCAAATCCGTGAACGCCGCGCAGGTGCCGCCCACCGGCGACACCTCCACCCCCGAGGGGCGCGAGGCCCTGGCCGCGCAGAACGGCGAGTGCAAGAAGGCCACGATCAAGGTCGGCAGCGGGCCCGACAAGGGCCGCGAGTTCGTCGAGATCGTCCAGCCGGGCGCACCACGGCAGTTGACGGACGGGCAGGGCGTGGTGGTCGCCTACGCCCCGGACGCGCCCCGGGATCTCCAGTACTCCGTGATCGACGTGAACCGCAAGCTGCCGATGGCCCTGCTCGCCGGCATCTTCGCCCTCTCGGTGATCATCGTCGGGCGGATGCGCGGGCTGTTCGCGCTCATCGCCCTCGTCGTCAGCTTCGCCGTGCTGACCCTCTTCATCCTCCCGGCGATCCTGCAGGGTTCGAATCCGCTGGTCGTGGCCGTGGTCGGAGCCAGCGCGATCATGCTGATCGCGCTGTACATGTGCCACGGACTGACGGCCCGCACCTCGGTCGCGGTCCTCGGCACCATCATCTCGCTGCTGCTGATCGGCCTGCTGGGCTCGCTGTTCATCGACTGGGCGTTCCTCAGCGGCAACACGGACGACAACACCGGGCTGATCCACGGGCTCTACCCGAACATCGACATGAGCGGTTTGCTGCTTGCTGGTGTCATCATCGGATCGCTCGGCGTACTCGACGACGTGACCGTCACTCAGACCTCGGCGGTGTGGGAACTCCACCAGGCCGACCCGTCGATGGGCCCGCGCGGGCTCTACCGGGCGGGCATCCGCATCGGGCGGGACCACATCGCCTCAGTGGTCAACACGCTGGTACTGGCCTACGCGGGCGCGGCGTTGCCGCTGCTCCTGCTGTTCTCGATCGCGAACAGCAGCATGGGGTCGGTGGCCAACAGCGAGCTGGTCGCGGAAGAGATCGTACGAACCCTCGTGGGCTCGATCGGACTGGTGGCCTCGGTACCCGTGACGACGGCCCTGGCCGCGCTGGTGGTGTCCGCGGACCGCGCGCAATCCCCGGCGGCCACAGCGGCCTCGGGGCCGCTCCGCGGCGGCCGGGGCCGGCGACGCAAGCGCTGAAAGGCGGACCGGCGGGCGCGACGGGTCAGTTCGCGCAGGCGGCCGGTCGTGAGGAACGGCAAGGTGGAGCGCTCAGCGCGTCGGCACGCTGAGCCGTGGTCATGCAGGTTGATCCGGACGGTGCGTTGACGCTTGCCGGCAGACCCTGGTCAGGAGGTGTCCGGCCGGGCTCGCGTCAGCCCGCGTTCTGCTCGTTCTGCTGCGATTCCGCGAGGATCTTGTCGAGCGCCTCGTCGAGGTTCTCCTCGAAGTCCCCGAGGTTGCGCTCCTGGCCGAGCGGAACGATCCGGTCGGTACGGTCGAGGAACGCCACGAGTGGCGCCGCGCTGGCGCGGAAGAGAGCCCGGTCTGCACCTACTTGCAGCCGGATGTGGACATCGGACAGTTCCTCCGGATCGGTCGGGGCGATGTGGACATCGCCGTCACCGCACGGCTTGTTGATGCCGTCGAGAAGGAGCTCCCGGCCGAACGCCCAGGTCACGGGCGCATCTCCGGGAAGGTGGAAGGTCAGGCGGACTGCGTAGGGGTCACGAGCGTCGTACCGGAGTTCCACCGGGATCCGGAACGAGAGCTCCTCGGAAACGAGGAAACTCATCATGACCTCTGCCTGTACCGACTCGCGCATTGCCTACCCCGCTGTAGTGGAAGTGGCCAGGAATGATCCCCCAAGGCCCTCTTGACAAGAGTGGTGTAAGCGCTTGCAGATCACAAGGAGTGAGTTTTCAGATACTGATAGAGAACGAGAGGGTGCTCAACAGCGCGCCTACTTCACTCCGTAGCCGATCGACCGCATACAGCAATCGATTTTCCTGGTGCAGAGGGAGAGAAATCGCCATCGTCGCGGCGGTGTCGCCGGCCGTGATGGGGATGGCCGCGCACACCGTACCCAGGGCGTATTCCTGCCGCTCGGTCACCGGCTGCATCCGCTCCATGGAGCTGATCCGCTGCTCCAGAGCCTGGAGATCCCGCACGGTGTAGGCGGTGATGGCCTCGACCGGATGACGGTCGTAGTAGTCCTTGCGCGCCTTCTCGTCGAGCTGGCCGAGCAGGCACTGCCCGATGGCGTGCGCGTGGCCGGTCTCGCGGAAGTCGGCCCACTCTTCGCAGGCCGGGTTCGCCGGGGTGTCCGAGACGCCCACGACCTCGATCTCACCCTCGCGGTAGACGGCGAAGTAGACGGGGGCCCCGACCGCGTCGCGGAAGTGCGCGAGAGAGTCGAGGATCATGCTGCGACGTTTCTGCTGAAGCCCGCCACCGGCCAGTCGGCCCGCGGCGTCCCCCAGGACGAAGACTCCGCTCTCCCGTCGCAGATAGCCCTCGTGCGTCAGGGTGCGCAGCAGGTGGTACGCAGTGGGAAGCGGGAGCCCGGCCTCGCGCGCCAGTTGTTTCGCCGGGGCTCCCTCACTATGGGAACCCACCGCTTCGAGCAGCCTCAGTGCCCGCTGCACCGAACCGATCAGAGTCGGCACACCGGCATTGTGAACCGAAGACAAAGCTCACCCCCAGGCGTGGCGGCGAGCCTTGGGGGGGCCCGCCCTGCGGGGGCCGCCCCCGCGTGTGCCGTGACTCCTGGGGGTCGTGCTCGGCGGCTGTAACAAAGAACCGCAGGTCAGAGCGGTAGTACCGGCGTTCGGTGCCCAGGGAACGGCACAGATTGCCACTCTATCCGCCGATTCCCGGGCTGTGAGCGGTTTGGCGCTTCACGTTCCCTCAGCTGGGTTAATCCCGCTGTGACCCTGGTTGTGCCAGTTCTACCACTCCCCGGCGGAGGACTTCGACTCGGTGCCCTTGAACTTCCTGACGACGAAGATCAGACCTCCGACGAGGGCCACGAGGAGCAGCGCCTTGAACAGGAAGCCGATCAGCGCACCGATGATGCTGGTGATCACGCCACCGAAGACGAACAGCACCAGCAGCGGAACGGCGACCCACTTGACCCACCAGGGCATGCCCTCGAATATCGCTCGGATGCCTTCCATGTCCTCGACCTCTTCTTCCTAGTCCGTCTAGCCGGTGAACTCCTGCTCTCGATGCTAGGAGGCCAGGGCCCTCGGCGGGGGCCCGCGAGCCCTCGTAGTCCCCTGATCCGACCCCTAGGGGGACAGGGCTGCGGACCCTCAGTGCCCCTCAGTGGCGCTCAGTCCCCGGGGGGCGTTCACCCTTCCGGCGGAGAGAAGACGACCATCACCTTCAGGTTCTCGGTGATGTGGTGGAACTTGTGCGGCACCCCGGCCGGCACGTAGACCACGCTCCCGTTGGCGACCATCGTCGTCTCCTCCCCGACGGTGATCGAGGCCCGGCCGCTCACGACGAAGTACACCTCGTCCTGGCCGTGGGGCTGTTGGGGGTCGCTCTGCCCGGCGTCCAGCGCGTACAGCCCGACCGACATGTTCCGCTCGCGCAGGAACTGCAGGTAGGCACCCTTGTTCGCGGCCCGCTCGGCCTCGAGCTCGTCCAGCCGGAAGGCCTTCATCTTCTTCGTACCCCTTGTGCTCTCTCGTCCGGCAAGCATCCGCAGATCAGCTGATGTTCCACCGGGACCATCTCTGCAACGATCAGACACATGACGAATTTCGTAGTCAAGACCCTCGCCAACGCGGCAGCCCTCGGCGTCGCCATCTGGCTCGTCTCGGGCATCACGCTGGACGACGGCAGCAGCACGGGCCGTCAAGCGCTCTCCCTGATCCTGGTCGCGCTGATCTTCGGCCTGGTCAACCTCATCGTCAAGCCCGTGGTGAAGCTGCTCTCGCTGCCGCTGTTCGTCCTCACCCTCGGCCTGTTCACCATCGTGGTGAACGCGGCGATGCTGCTGCTGACCTCGTGGCTGGCCAAGCAGTTCGACCTCAGCTTCCACGTCGACAACTTCTTCTGGTCGGCGATCGCCGGCGCCCTGATCGTCTCCATCGTCTCCTGGGCCCTGAACATGGTCCTCGACAGGGACTGAAGCCGAGTGCCCAAGTACCGCGTGTGCTTCGTCTGCACCGGCAACATCTGCCGCTCGCCCATGGCCGAGTCGGTCTTCCGCTCCCACGTGGCCGACGCCGGGCTCTCGGGCCTGGTCGAGGTGGACAGCGCCGGCACCGGCGGCTGGCACGAGGGTGACGGGGCCGACCCGCGCACCGTGGCCGTCCTGGAGGCCGCCGGTTACGAGCCGGGCCACCGGGCCCGGCAGTTCCGGGCCTCCTGGTTCGCCGGCCTCAACCTCGTCATCGCCCTCGACGCCGGGCACCTGCGTGACCTGAGGGCGCTCGCCCCCACCCCCGAGGACGCCGCCAAGGTCCGGCTGCTGCGGTCCTACGACCCGGCGGCCTCCGCCGCCCAGACCGACGTACCGGACCCCTACTACGGCCCCCTCGACGGATTCGAGGAGTGCCTGCAGCTGGTCGAGGCCGCGAGCCCCGGCCTGCTGGCCGCCGTGAGCGAAGCCGTGAAGGAGAAGGAGCACACCCCATGAGCGCCCCCGACCCCGTGCCGCCGAGGGCGGAACGGCTCGGCGACGGCACCGTCGCCGTCCGCGCCGGTCTGCCGGAGCCCGTGAAGAACGAGCCTCCGCTGCCCGGCCCCGTCTTCGCCGCCCACTTCCACCTTCCGGGCGACGTCGAGGGCCCCTACGCCTACGGCCGCGACACCAACCCCACCTGGACCCTGCTGGAGCGGGCCATCGGGGAGCTGGAGGCCCCCGGCCTGGACGGGGCCGACACGGTCGTCTTCGCCTCCGGCATGGCCGCGGTCTCCGCCGTCCTGCTCTCCCAGGCGCGCGCCGGCGAGACCGTTGTCCTCCCGGACGACGGCTACCAGGCCCTGCCCCTCGTACGGGAACAGCTGGAGGCGTACGGGGTCCACGTGCGCACCGCCCCCACCGGCGAGGACGCCCAGCTCTCGGTACTCGACGGGGCCCGGCTGCTGTGGCTGGAAACCCCGTCCAACCCGGGGCTCGACGTCTGCGACGTACGGCGCCTCGTGGACGCGGCGCACGCCGGCGGAACCCTCGTCGCCGTCGACAACACCCTCGCGACCCCGCTCGGCCAGCGCCCCCTCGAACTGGGTGCCGACTTCTCGGTGGCCAGCGGCACCAAGGGGCTGACCGGCCACGGCGACGTGCTGCTCGGTTACGTCGTCTGCCGCAACGCCGAGCTGGCCGCGGGCATCCGCCGCTGGCGCAAGGTGGTCGGCGCGATCCCCGGGCCCATGGAGGCCTGGCTCGCCCACCGTTCCCTGTCCACCATCCAGCTGCGCGCGCAGCGCCAGTGGGCCAACGCGCTCGCCGTCGCCGAGGCCCTCGCCGACCGCGCTGACGTCACCGGGCTGCGCTACCCGGGCCTGCCGTCGGACCCGTCCCACAAGACGGCCGCGCGTCAGATGCGGGGCTTCGGCTCCGTGGTCTCCTTCACCCTGGCCGACCGCGCACACGCGGAACGGTTCATGGCCGCCCTGCGGCTCGTCGAGGACGCCACCAGTTTCGGAGGCGTGCGCTCCACCGCGGAGCGCCGCGGGAGGTGGGGCGGCGACGCCGTCCCGGAGGGCTTCATCCGCTTCTCCGCAGGGGCCGAGGACACCGAGGACCTGGTCGCGGACGTGCTGCGGGCACTCGACCTGGCGGCCGCTAAGAGCTGACCGGCCGCCCGAAGGCGGTCCGAGCACGCCGTCCGGCGGCTCGGACCGCCCGGATCCCCGACCGGCGGGTTTCACCCGGACGCGTTTCAGAAGCGGAAGTCTGGGCCACTCTTCTCCCATGACCGAACGTCCAGTGGTCAAACGCACCGCCCGCGCGATCCTGCTCGACGGTGACGACCTGATCCTCATCAAGCGGACCAAACCCGGCGTCGACCCGTACTGGCTCACTCCCGGCGGGGGCGTCGAGTCCTCGGACCTGACCGTCGTCGACGCCCTCCACCGAGAACTCCACGAGGAACTCGGCGCGAAGATCACCGATGTCGTGCCCTGCTTCGTCGACACCATCGAGCACATCGCCGACGGGGGAGTGACCGGCGTCAAGGTGCAGCACTTCTTCGTCTGCCACCTCGAATCCATGGACCCCAGCCAGCGGCACGGCCCCGAGATCGACGAGCCGGAAGGCGAGTACGAGATCGTCCGCGTGCCCTTCAGCCGCGTCGGCATCGCCGCGGTGCACCTCGTCCCGCTGTCCCTGCGCCACTACCTCGACGGCAACATCGAGGGCGTGCGCGCCATGCACGCCCCCGACCTGGGCTGACCCACCTCACGCGGGCGCCGCCGCAATCAGCCGGCGACGCCCGCCAGTTCCTCCACCTCGTCGTGCCGGATCCGGTCACCGGGGATCCCGATCCTCTTCAGCGCGTCCACCCCGCTGCGGATCATCGCGGCCGGCCCCGAGACGAACGCGTCGTACGAGCTCCAGGGCCCGTGGGTACCGACGGCCTGCGGCAGTTGTCCGGCGAGCCCCTCGTCACACACCACCGGGCGCACCGACAGCCAGGGGTGCGAGCGCTGCAGCCCCAGCAGCGTGTCCTTGTCGTACAGGTCGTCGTCGCTGCGCGCCCCGAAGAACACCTCCACCGGACGCCGCTCCCCGTGCTCGGCCACGTCCTCGATCAGCGCCTTGATCGGGGCGATTCCCGTGCCACCGCCCAGGCACAGCATTCCGTTGTCGGTGCTGTGGTCGACCACCATCGATCCCGCCGGGGGCCCGAGCCGCAGCACGTCGCCTGGCCGGGCGTGCCGGACGAGCGCGTTGGAGACCCATCCCGCCGGTACGGCCTTGACGTGGAAGGACAGCAGTCCGTCCCCGCGCGGCGCCGAGGCGAAGGAGTAGTGCCGCCAGACCCGCGGCCACCACGGGGTCTCCAGGCTCGTGTACTGGCCCGCGAGGAAGGGGTAGGGCTGGTCGGGGCGGACGGTGATCACCGCGATGTCGGAGGTGCGCAGATCGTGGGAGACCACCTCCGCGTGCCACCACGGCGGTGCCTTCGGCTCGTCCTCGGACGCCGCGTCGATCATGATCTGGGAGATCGCGGTGTACGCCCGGACCCAGGCGGCCTCGGTCTCCGGCCCCCAGGTGGACTCCGCGTACTTGGCCAGCGCCCCGATCAGGGCCTCTCCGACCGGCGGATAGTGCTCCGGCCGGGTCCCGTACTTGCGGTGCCCCGTACCCAGCCGGCGCAGGTAGGCGGTGAGCACCTCGGGGTTGTCGATGTGCTCGGCGGCCGTCAGCAGCGCCTTCAGCAGCCGGTCGCGCTGTACGTCCATCGCGGCGGGGAACAGCCCCCGGAGATCGGGGTACCCCGTGAACACGACGGCGTAGAAGTAGGAGGTCACCTTGTCGGCGACGGGTGCGATCTCCGCGAGGGTCCGGCGGATGAGAACGGCATCGGGTGAGGGCTCGGGCGCACTGTCCCCGGACGGTATCCGGGACGGCCCCCGTCTTGCCGATCTGGTGGGCGGAGCGTCCATGCGGTGCCTCGCTTCGAGCATCTCGGTAGGTCTGCACACGCCACGGCCTTCGAATCCGTGGTTCCGGGTTTCACAGCGTGCCAGTCCGCCCCAGAGCCTGCGGGGAAATGCGGGAAATCCGCGTTTCGAACCCACTTTCCCCTTAAGATGCCTCAACTCCCATGCGCGCCACCCCTGTCAGCTGGTATGCCTCCCGCAGGTCCCGGCCCTCGTAGACGTGCGTCGCCCGCTCCACCAGGTAGGGCCGGGCATTCACGGCGACCGAAACCGGGACCACCTCGAAGAGCGCCACGTCGGTGCTGGAGTCCCCGTACGCCACACAGTCGGCCCGGGTCACGCCGAACCGCGCGCACAGCTGGTCGGCGACGGTGACCTTCCCCTCCGGCGTGAGGATCCCGGCCACGTCCACCGGCCGGGTGAAGGGCACTTCCGGGAAGACCGAGCCGTGTGCGGCGTGCGCGCCCCACTCCAGCAGGAGCTCCACGAAGAACGACGGCGACAGCGAGATCACCGCGCAGTATTCCCCGCGCTCCCGGATCTCCCGCCAGACCTCCTGGATCCCCAGCAGCCACGGAGCCGCGTCGAACGCCGCCCGGACGTGCGCCGGGGTCAGATCCGCCCAGAGCCGCTGGATGGCCGTCGCGAACTCGTACGGCTGGAGCTCCAGCGCGGCGAAGGACCGCTCCAGCGCGGCGATCTCATTGCTCAGCCCGAGCTGGCGGGACATCTCGACGGGCGACGACGTGCCGTACATCAGCGTTCCGTCGAGGTCGAACAGGTGAAGGCGGGTCATAGCCATCGAGGCTAGTCCCTATGTTTCACGTGAAACAGCGCCCCGCCCCGGACGGCGCACACGGCGGCGGGGCGATGTTTCACGTGAAACATCGCCCCAAAACATGCACCCCAAATCCCCTGGACCGGGTCCCGGTCCATGAACCACTCTGAGGCCGTGACACCACCCCATCTCACCGCCCTCCCCATCCGCGCACTGACCGTGGACGACCTCCGCCACTGCGCCGATCTCTCAGAAGACCGCGGCTGGCCCCGCGAGGACCACAAGTGGGGGCTGCTGCTCGCCGCCGGACACGGCTACGGCATCGACGCCCCCGACGGCCTGGGACTCGCCACGGTCTGCGTGGTCACCCGCTACGGACCTCCGCTGGCCGATCCCGAACTCGCCGCCATCGGCATGGTCCTGGTCGCCGAGCGCTACGCCCGCCAGGGTCTGGGCCGGCGCCTGATGACGTACGTCTGCAACGACGTCCTCAAGGGCGTACCGATCACCCTGCACGCCACCCCGTACGGCCGCCCCCTCTACGAGGAGCTCGGCTTCGACACCACCGGCCGCGCCGAGATGCTCCGGGGCTCCTTCAGCCCGGATGCCGCCGCTCTCGCGCAGGACGGAATCCGCGTCCGGCCCGCCGGTGGCGAGGACATCCCGCGGATCCTGCTGCTGGACGCCGAGGTCTTCGGCGCCGACCGGACCCATCTGGTCACCCGGCTGCCGGCCTTCACGGACCGGCTGCTCGTCGCCGAGGACCCGTCCGGCGAGCTGATCGGCTACGGAGCCATCTGGCCGAACATGGAGACCCATGTCATCGGACCGCTGGTCGCCCGCGACACCGACGTGGCCCGCGCCCTGGTCACCGCCCTCGCGGCGGCCACCGACCGGCCCCTGCGCACCGATGTCGACGTACGCCACGAAGAGCTGCTCGGCTGGCTCAAGGACCGTGGCCTCGGCTCCGTGGCCTTCAATGCCGTGATGACCCGGGACATCCCCGCCCTTCCCGGTGACTGGACCCGCCGCTGGGCTCCGCTCACCGTCGCGGCCGGCTGAGCCGGGAGGATCGGACCATGACCGACACCAGCTCCGACCTGCTCATCCGGCCGGCCACCGAGGAGGACCTGCCTGCGATCGTCGCGATGCTCGCGGACGACCCGCTCGGCGCCACCCGGGAGTCCCCTGACGACCTCACCCCGTACGTGGCGGCGCTCAAGCGGCTGACGGACGATCCCCACCAGCATGTGGTCGTCGCCGTCCGTGCGGGCCACGTCGTCGGCACCCTCCAGCTGACGATCGTCCCCGGGCTCTCCCGCAAGGGGAGCACCCGTTCGATCATCGAGGGCGTACGCGTCCACGCCGACGAACGCGGCAGCGGACTGGGCACCCGGTTCATCGAATGGGCGATCGAGCGGTCCCGTGCGGAGAACTGCGCACTCGTCCAGCTCACCTCGGACGTGAGCCGCACCGACGCCCACCGCTTCTACGAGCGGCTCGGCTTCACCGCTTCCCACGTCGGGTTCAAGCTCCAGCTCTGAGCCCCCCGTGTGGGCCGGGTCGCCGTCTGCGGCCCGGCCTACGATCGGGAAGATGAGCAGCCTCCCCCTCATCACCGCCGCGGAGCGCCGCCGCCGCCTCGGCCGCCGCCACCGCCTCGCGCCGTCGGCCCGCGCCGCGACCGTGCCCGAGGCGGCGGACGCAGTGATCGGCCTGCACGCCACCGATGCCTCGACCGTCTTCCTCTCGGCCCGGGCCCGGCTGACCGAAGGCGGGCCCGAAATGGTCGAACGGGCCCTGTACGAGGACGTGAGCCTCGTACGGCTGCTCAGCATGCGCCGTACGCTCTTCGCCGTTTCCACCGAGCTCGCCCCGTACGTCGACTCCTCCACCGCGCGGGCCATCGCCGCGAAGGAGCGCCGGAACTTCCTCAAACGACTCGCCGACGACGGTCACGGCCTCGACGCGGACTGGCTGGCCGGGGCGGAGAGCGCCACGCTCGACGCCCTGGACAGCCACGGGCCCTCCACCGGCAGCCAGCTCTCGGCGGCCGTACCCGTACTGCGCCGGAAGGTCACCGTCGAGCGGGGCGGGAAGTACGAGGCGGAGGTCGGCGTCGCCACCCACGTCATCCGGCTGCTCGCCGCCGACGGCCGCATCCGCCGGGACCGGCCCCGGGGATCGTGGACTTCCAGCCAGTACCGCTGGGTCCACACCGAGCCCTGGCCCGCCGTGCCGCCGGCCGAGGCCCGCGCCGAGCTGGCCCGCCGCTGGCTCCGGTCCTACGGTCCGGCCACCGAGGCCGACCTCAAGTGGTGGACGGGCTGGACCCTCACCGACGCGCGCAAGGCCCTTGCCGCGGTCGGCCCCGACACGGTCCGGCTCGACGACGGCACCACCGCGCTCGTCAGCCCCGGTGACACCGGGCCCGAACCCGAGCAGGAGCCCTGGACCGCCCTGCTGCCCGCCCTCGACCCGAGCGCGATGGGCTGGGCGGACCGGGGCTTCCACCTCGACCCCGCCCACCGCCCGGCCCTCTTCGACTACGCCGGCAACATCGGCCCCACCGTGTGGTGGAACGGCCGGATCGTCGGCGGCTGGGCCCAGCGCGCCGGCGGAGAGATCGTCCACCGGCTGCTGGGCGACCCCGGCGGCGAAGCCGAGCGGGCCATCGCCGCCGAGGCCGACCGGCTCGCCGCCTGGGTGGGCGAGGCCCGCATCACCCCGCGCATGCGCACCCCGCTGGAGCGTGAACTCGCAGCGGGGTGAGGGGGTCCGCTAGCCGATGCCCCGCCAGCCCTGCGGGTCGACCCCGCCGGGCACCGGCGCCTGCGGGTCGTAGGGCTCGCGGGTGAACACGAACGAGCCGAGGTCGAGGTGGCTCACCGATCCGTCCGGCCGCCGTACGGCCCGCAGCGACTCGCCCGCGTAGTAGCCGCCCAGTCCGGTCCAACTGCCGTCCGGCTCGGGCCGGAAACGCGCGGACCGACCGCTGCCACCCACCGGGCCCAGCTCCAGGGATCCGTCGTAGGTCAGCCGTACGGCCTGGGCCGACGTGCCCCAGTACCAGGGGCCGCAGAGCTCCAGCGCGACGGGATCGGCCTCCCGCAGCGGCCGCCACGGCTCGGGGATCCGCGGCTCCGCCTCGGCGACGATGCCCACCAGTTCGGCCGCCAGCGTCGAAGCGGGCAGCCCCGAGGTGCAGTTGGCCAGCACCACCGCGGCCACGTCGTCCGCCTCGCTCAGCCACAGCCCGGCGAGGAAGCCGGGCAGCGAGCCGCTGTGGCCCGCGAGCCGGCGCCCGCCGTTCAGCGTCAGCTGCATCCCGAGCCCGTATCCGAGGTCGGCGAGGCCCGGCTCCGGGGGAGTGGCCGAGGTCCGCATCTCCCGTACGGACTCCGCGCTCAGCACGCGCGCGTCGCCCCGTACGAGGAAGGCGGCGAACTTCGCCAGATCGCCGGTGGTGGACCACAGCTGGCCGGCCGGGGCCATGAGCCCGAGGTCCTCCAGGGGCTCCGGCATCATCACGTCCGCCCACGGGTGCACCGCCCAGCCGCCGGCGTGCGGGGCCACCGGCTGCGCCGTCGTGCGCTCCAGCCCCAGCGGCTCCAGCACCTCGGCGCGGAGCACGTCCTCCCACGGCCGTGCGCGGACGGCTTCCACGAGCGAACCGAGCAGGGTGTAGCCGGGGTTGGAGTAGTGGTGGCGCCGTCCGGGCTCGAAGCGGAAGGGGTGCTCGCCCAGGACGTCCGAGAGCTCCGGCCGCAGCGTGCCCGCCGTGCGCTCCCACCATTCGCCGGGCGTCTCCGCCGCCAGCCCGGCCGTATGGGAGAGCAGTTGCCCCACCGTCACCTCGCCGACTCCGGTTCCCGGAAGGAACTTCTCGACCGGGTCGCCCAGTTCCAGCAGGCCCTCGTCCCGCAGCCGCATCACCAGCACGGCGGTGAACGTCTTGGTGATCGACCCGATCCGGTACTGCACGTTTCCGTCTGGACCGTGCCCCTCGACCATGGTCCGTGACCCCTCCCAGACCACCTCGCCGCCCCGAACCACGGTCGCCACCAGGGACGGAGCCCGCCCTTCGCGCTGCGCCACCGCGATCCGGTGGCTCAGCGCACGCCGGGTCGCGGGCAGCAGGACAAGTTCTTCAGATACGGCATCCATGGGGCGGATGCTACGTGTTGGCCATGTCCACGAACCGTGAATAGTGGCCCTGGAAGGCCACGGTGATGGTGGCCGTCGGGCCGTTACGGTGCTTCGCCACGATCAGGTCCGCCTCACCCGCTCGGGGGGACTCCTTCTCGTACGCGTCCTCGCGGTGCAGCAGGATCACCATGTCGGCGTCCTGCTCGATCGAGCCGGACTCACGCAGGTCGGAGACCATCGGCTTCTTGTCGGTGCGCTGCTCGGGACCACGGTTCAGCTGGGACAGCGCGATCACCGGGACCTCCAGCTCCTTCGCCAGGAGCTTGAGGTTTCGGGACATGTCCGAGACCTCCTGCTGGCGGCTCTCGGGCCGGCGCGAGCCGCCCGACTGCATCAGCTGGAGGTAGTCGATGACGACGAGCGACAGGTCGCTGCGCTGCTTGAGGCGGCGGCACTTGGCCCGGATCTCCATCATCGACAGGTTCGGGGAGTCGTCGATGTAGAGCGGGGCGGCGGAGACGTCCGGCATCCGGCGGGCCAGCCGGGTCCAGTCGTCGTCCGTCATCGTGCCGGAGCGCATGTGGTGCAGGGCCACCCTGGCCTCCGCCGAGAGCAGGCGCATCGCGATCTCGTTGCGCCCCATTTCGAGGGAGAAGATGACGCTGGGCAGATTGGCCTTGATGGAACAGGCACGGGCGAAGTCCAGCGCGAGGGTGGACTTACCCATGGCGGGACGGGCCGCGATGACGATCATCTGGCCCGGGTGCAGACCGTTGGTCAGCGAGTCCAGGTCCGTGAAGCCGGTCGGGACGCCCGACATCTGGCCGCTGCGCGATCCGATCGCCTCGATCTCGTCGAGGGCGCCCTCCATGATGTCGCCGAGCGGCAGGTAGTCCTCGGAGGTCCGCTGCTCGGTGACGGCGTAGATCTCGGCCTGGGCGCTGTTGACGATCTCGTCGACGTCCCCGTCGGCGGCGTAGCCCATCTGCGTGATCTTCGTACCGGCCGCGACCAGGCGGCGCAGGACCGCCCGCTCGTGGACGATCTCCGCGTAGTACTCGGCGTTGGCCGCGGTGGGGACCGACTGGACGAGGGTGTGGAGGTACGGGGCCCCGCCGATCTTGCTGATCTCACCGCGCCGCGTCAGCTCGGCGCTGACGGTGATCGGGTCGGCCGGCTCTCCCTTGGCGTACAGGTCGAGGATCGCCTGGTAGATCGTCTCGTGCGACGGACGGTAGAAGTCGTGCCCCTTCAGCACCTCGACCACGTCGGCGATGGCGTCCTTGGACAGCAGCATGCCGCCCAGGACGGACTGCTCGGCGTCGAGGTCCTGGGGCGGGACCCGCTCGAAGCCGCCGCCCCCGCCGTCCCAGGAGCCGCCCTCGCGGCCCCGATCGCTCTGTTCGTCCGCGCGGCCACGGCCTTCGCCGTTGCGGCGCGGACGGGCGGGCAGACGGTCACCTGGACCGCTGTCGGCCCAGGGGTCGTCCATGGGCTCGGACATGCTCACCGGGCCGCCTCCTCCCGTCCGCAACGCGGACCTTGCCGTGTCACTCTTTCTACGACACGGCTCTGACATTTGGGGCACCCGAATCGGCTCTCGGCGAGTCGGACAACGCACCACGGTAGGGCCGCGAGCGACGTCAGCCAATCTTGTTATCCACAGGCTGTGTGGATGAGGTGTGGATGACGGCGCCAATGCTGTGGGTAACTCCCCGGAAGCTGTGCACGGACCGGGGGACGGCGCTGTGGACAAAATCACCTGCCCCACCCACTTACCCCACCTGACCTGGCATTTCTTCCTCCACCGGCTGTGGGGAAGAAAATTCTTGGCCACTGTCTCAAGATCGCCTCCAACGAGGCGGGACGAACGCTCGAATCGGCGTAACGGTAAGGATCCAAGGGGCCTTGCGTCTATTACCTGTGGAAGATTAGATTGAGCACATGAGACAGGCCCCCACCGCACCGAAGGCTGCCCCGAGACGGCACGACCGCGAGATCCTCGCACTCGCCGCCCCCGCCTTCGGCGCCCTCGTCGCCGAACCCCTCTTCGTGCTGGCCGACAGTGCCATCGTGGGCCACCTCGGCACACCCCAGCTGGCCGGTCTCGGCATCGCGGCCGCACTGCTCACCACGGCCGTGAGCATCTTCGTCTTCCTCGCCTACGCCACCACCGCCGCCGTGGCCCGCCGCGTCGGCGCGGGCGACCTCCAGGCCGCCATCCGGCAGGGCATGGACGGCATCTGGCTCGCCCTGCTCCTCGGCGCGGCCGTCGTCGCCGTCGTGCTGCCCACGGCTCCCACCCTGGTCTCCTTCTTCGGGGCCTCCGACACCGTCGCCCCGTACGCGATCACCTACCTGCGGATCTCGGCCCTCGGCATCCCCGCGATGCTCGTGGTGCTCGCCGCCACCGGTGTCATCCGCGGCCTCCAGGACACCCGGACCCCGCTCTACGTCGCGATCGGCGGCTTCGCCCTCAACGGAGGCCTGAACGTCGCCCTCGTCTACGGGGCCGGCCTCGGCATCGCCGGCTCCGCCTGGGGCACCGTGATCGCCCAGTGCGCCATGGCCGCCGCCTACCTGGTCGTGGTCGTCCGGGGCGCCCGCAGGCACGGCGCCTCCCTGAAGCCCGACGCCGAGGGCATCCGGGCCTGCGCGCAGGCCGGCGCGCCCCTGCTGGTCCGCACCCTGTCCCTGCGGGCCGTCCTGCTGATCGCGACCGCCGTGGCCGCACGCCTCGGGGACGCCGACATCGCCGCCCACCAGATCCTGCTCTCTCTGTGGAGCCTGCTCGCCTTCGCCCTCGACGCGATCGCGATCGCAGGTCAGGCCATCATCGGCCGCTACCTCGGCGCGGGCGACACGGAGGGGGCCAAGGCCGTGTGCCGCCGCATGGTGCAGTGGGGGATCGCCTCCGGCATCGTCCTGGGCCTCCTCGTGATCGCGGCCCGCCCGGTGTTCATCCCGCTCTTCACCAGCGACCCCGCCGTCGAGGACGCCCTCCTGCCGGCCCTGCTCGTGGTGGCCGTCTCGCAGCCCGTCTCCGGCATCGTCTTCGTCCTCGACGGCGTCCTGATGGGCGCGGGCGACGGCCGCTACCTGGCCTGGGCCATGCTGCTGACCCTGGCCGTCTTCACCCCCGCCGCCCTGCTCGTACCGGCCCTGGGCGGCGGGCTGACGGCCCTCTGGTGCGCCATGACCCTGATGATGCTGGTCCGGATGGTCACCCTCCAGCTGCGGGCCCGCTCGGGCCGCTGGATGGTCGCCGGAGCCACGCGCTAGACCTCAGCGGAACCGGGACAGGCTTGAGGCAGCCCCGGGGGCGATGTTTCACGTGAAACATCGCCCGTCCGCGACCTCTGTTTCACGTGAAACAACGAAGAAGGGCCGCACCCCCACAGGGGTGCGGCCCTTCATGCGCAGCCCTTAGGCGGCGACGACCTCGATGCCGACGGTCGCGGCCACGTCAGCGTGCAGACGCACGGAGACCTGGTACGAGCCGAGGGTCTTGATCGGGGAGCCCAGCTCCACGCGGCGCTTGTCGACCTTCGGGCCACCGGACGCCTCGATCGCCGTGGCGATGTCGGAGGGCGTGACGGAACCGAAGAGACGACCGGCGTCACCCGCGCGGGTGGCCAGACGGACCTTGACGTTCTCGAGCTTGGCCTTGAACTCGTTGGCCTGCTCGATCGTCGCGATCTCGTGGATCTTGCGGGCGCGGCGGATCTGCGCCACGTCCTTCTCGCCACCCTTGGTCCAGCGGATCGCGAAACCACGCGGGACCAGGTAGTTGCGGGCGTAGCCGTCCTTGACGTCGACGACGTCGCCGGCGGTGCCGAGGCCAGAGACCTCGTGGGTCAGGATGATCTTCATTATTCGGTCACCCTTTCCTTATCGCGCGGTGGACGTGTAGGGCAGCAGTGCCATCTCACGGCTGTTCTTCACAGCCGTGGCGACGTCACGCTGGTGCTGCGTGCAGTTGCCGGTGACGCGGCGGGCACGGATCTTGCCACGGTCGGAAATGAACTTCCGCAGCATGTTCGTGTCCTTGTAGTCCACGTACGCGGTCTTGTCCTTGCAGAACGCGCAGACCTTCTTCTTAGGCTTGCGCACAGGCGGCTTCGCCATTGTGTCTCTCCTGTGAAATCAAGAAGTGGGGGACCGAGCTGCCCTAGAAGGGCGGCTCGTCCGAGTAGCCACCGCCGGAGCCGCCGGAGCTTCCGCCCCAACCGCCACCGCCGCCGCCCTGCTGCTGGCCGCCGGCCGGCGCACTGGACGCCCAGGGGTCGTCGGAGGGAGCTCCGCCGCCCTGGGGGGCGCCGCCACCGGGGGCTCCGCCCCAGTTGCCACCGCCGCCGCCCTGCTGCTGACCGCCGCCACCGCCGCCGTATCCACCCTGGCCACCGCGACCAGTGGTCTTGGTGACCTTGGACGTGGCGTTCTTCAGGCTGGGGCCGACTTCCTCGACGTCCAGCTCGTAGACCGTGCGCTTGACACCCTCACGGTCCTCGTACGACCGCTGCTTCAGCCGGCCCTGCACGATGACGCGCATGCCCCGCGTAAGGGACTCGGCGACGTTCTCAGCCGCCTGGCGCCAGACCGAGCAGGTCAGGAACAGGCTTTCGCCGTCCTTCCACTCATTGGTCTGCTTGTCGAAGGTGCGGGGAGTGGACGCGACACGGAACTTCGCGACCGCCGCACCCGAGGGGGTGAAGCGCAGCTCGGGGTCGTCGACGAGATTGCCGACGACCGTGATGACGGTCTCGCCTGCCATGGATGAACCTCTCGGCGGGGATTGCTGCTGGGCTGCTGTGCTACTCGGTCCCGATTACCGCTGAACCGAAGTTCAGTGGGTCTCGGGGCGAAGGACCTTGGTCCGGAGAACCGACTCGTTCAGGTTCAGCTGTCGGTCAAGCTCCTTGACGACCGCAGGCTCGGCCTGAAGGTCGATGACCGAGTAGATGCCCTCGGGCTTCTTCTTGATCTCGTAAGCGAGACGACGACGGCCCCAGGTGTCGACCTTCTCGACCTTTCCGTTGCCCTCACGGACGACAGAAAGGAAGTTCTCGATCAGCGGGGAGACAGCGCGCTCCTCGAGATCGGGGTCGAGGATGACCATCACTTCGTAGTGACGCATGTGGAACCCACCTCCTTTGGACTCAGCGGCCACGGTCGTTCCGTGGCAGGAGGGTCGTGATGCGTGCGCACGGCATCTGCAGAGCAGACACCGCGCAGCTGTACAGACTACCTCCTCCACTCCTTCCGGTTGAAATCCGGCGGCAGGAGGCCACAATCTGTATGCATCGGGTGTGCTCGGTGCTATGCCTTCGGCGTCTGCCGGAGGAAGCCCGCAGCACCGCTCTGCTGCAGCCAGGAGGTGCCTTCCGATGGCACAGGCAATGCGTCCTCAGTCCTCCATCTCGCTCTTCGCCACCGACGGCAAGCCCCATCCGCTCCAGGACACCCTGGTGGCCGTCACCCTGGTCCTCGGCGCCGTGGCGTTCATCACGGGCTTCTTCCACCATCTGCACCTGCTCAGCTCGTGGACCGGGCTGATCGGGATCGTCACCGGGCTCTACGGGCAGTTCATCTCTGCCACGACACGCGAGCGCACAGCGCTGATCATCGGGCTCGGAGCCTCTGCCATCGGCTTCTTCCTCGGCATGGCGCACGGCGGTCTCTTCGGCGGCTGGCTGGGCTGACCGGGTGCCTCCGCGACGGGGCGCCGGCCTCCCACGGGCCCGGGCCCGGCCTGTCCCCCAGATGGGTGGCGCCCCCGTCGCAGTAGGCTTCGCGCCATAGCCAGCGAAGCCGCCGAGGAGACGCCCCGCATGAGCCTGTCCCTGAGGACCATCAGCCGAGAGCAGCACCTGGGCTACCTCCAGAGCCTGCCCTCGGCTAGCCATTGCCAGGTCCCGGCGTGGGCCGACGTGAAGAACGAGTGGCGTTCCGAGAACCTCGGATGGTTCGACCAGTCCGGCGAACTCGTCGGCGCCGCACTCGTGTTGTACCGACAGCTGCCCAAGGTGAAGCGGTACCTCGCGTACCTCCCCGAGGGCCCGGTCATCAACTGGTACGCCCCCAACCTCGAAGAGTGGCTCCAGCCGATGCTGGCGCACCTCAAGCAGCAGGGCGCCTTCACCGTGAAGATGGGCCCGCCCGTCGTCATCCGCCGCTGGAACTCGACCGCCATCAAGGCCGGTATCCAGGACCCGGAGGTCAAGCGCCTGCGCGACGTGGAGGCCTCCGTCATCGAGCCCCGCGCCTTCGAAGTCTCCGACAAGCTGCGCCGGATGGGCTGGCAGCAGGCCGAGGACGGCGGAGCCGGCTTCGGCGACGTCCAGCCCCGGTACGTCTTCCAGGTACCGCTCGCCAACCGCTCGCTGGACGACGTCCTCAAGGGCTTCAACCAGCTGTGGCGCCGCAACATCAAGAAGGCCGAGAAGGCCGGCGTCGAGGTCGTCCAGGGCGGCTACGAGGACCTGCCCACCTGGCAGAAGCTGTACGAGGTCACTGCCGAGCGCGACAAGTTCCGCCCGCGCCCGCTCAGCTACTTCCAGCGCCAGTGGACGGCCCTCAACGCCGAGGACCCCAACCGGATGCGGCTGTACATCGCCACGCACGAGGGGGAGCCGCTGGCCGCCGCCACGATGCTCACCGTCGGCCAGCACGTCTGGTACTCGTACGGCGCCTCCGCCAACCACAAGCGCGAGGTCCGTCCCTCGAACGCGATGCAGTGGCGCATGCTGCGCGACTCCTACGCGCTCGGCGCAAGCGTCTACGACCTGCGCGGCATCAGTGACACCCTGGACGAGAACGACCACCTGTTCGGCCTCATCCAGTTCAAGGTCGGCACGGGCGGCGAGGCCGTCGAGTACGTCGGCGAGTGGGACTTCCCGCTCAACAAGCTGCTGCACAAGGCGCTCGACATCTACATGTCGCGTCGCTGACCCCGCCCCATCCACACACACCGCACCGCTGCACCACGCAGCTTTTCGAGAGAGGCTCCGGACGGGCATGGCGCTCACGCTCTACGTCGACACCGCGCGCTGGCGTGCGCACCAGAAGCAGATCCAGGACCAGTTCCCCGGGATGATCCCCGTCTGCAAGGGCAACGGCTACGGATTCGGTCACGAGCGGCTCTGCGAGGAGGCGACCCGGATGGGTGCCGACGTCCTCGCCGTCGGTACGACCTACGAGGCCGCCAGCATCAAGGACTGGTTCGGCGGTGACCTGCTCGTCCTCACCCCGTTCCGGCGCGGCGAGGAGCCGGTGCCGCTGCCGGACCGGGTCATCCGCTCGGTGTCCTCGCTGGACGGGGTGCGCGGCCTGGTCGGCGCCCGTGTGGTCATCGAGTGCATGAGCTCGATGCGCCGGCACGGGATCTCCGAGCAGGAGCTCGGCCAGCTGCACTCGGCGATCGAGGACGTCCGGCTGGAGGGCTTCGCCCTGCACCTGCCGCTGGACCGCCCGGACGGCTCGGACGCCGTCGAGGAGGTCATCGGCTGGATGGACCGGCTGCGCGCGGCCCGGCTGCCGCTGCACACCATGTTCGTCAGCCACTTGAAGGCCTCGGAGCTGGCGCGGCTGCAGCAGCAGTTCCCGCAGACGCGTTTCCGGGCCCGCATCGGCACCCGGCTGTGGCTGGGCGACCACGAGGCGACCGAGTACCGCGGCGCGGTGCTCGACGTCACCCGCGTCGCCAAGGGCGACCGGTTCGGCTACCGGCAGCAGAAGGCCGCCTCCGACGGCTGGCTGGTCGTCGTCGCAGGCGGCACGTCCCACGGAGTCGGCCTGGAGGCCCCCAAGGCCCTGCACGGGGTGATGCCGCGTGCCAAGGGCGTCGCCCGGGCCGGACTCGCCACCGTCAACCGGAACTTGTCGCCGTTCGTGTGGGCGGGCAAGCAGCGCTGGTTCGCCGAGCCGCCGCACATGCAGGTGTCCATCCTGTTCGTGCCGTCGGACTCTCCCGAGCCGAAGGTCGGCGACGAGCTGGTGGCGCACCTGCGCCACACCACCACGCAGTTCGACCGGGTGCTCGACGCCTGAGTCACTCCCCGGGGCGCGCGCCCCATTCCACTCGCTGACCCTCCGAAGGCGCCGCGTCCAGCGGCGCCTTCGGCGTACGCGGGAACGTGAAGACGTCCTCGGCGCCGTCCAGGACGCCCCCGGAGGGGTCGTCCGAGCCGTCGCGCCGCACCACGTCCCGCTCGGGCAGCAGGATGTCGCGTACGACCACGGCGCACAGGTAGAGCGTGCACAGCAGGTGGGCCGTGATCGCCAGCTGGTACCCCTCCAGCGGCAGGCCCTGGTGCTTGTCCCCGCTGGTCGTGTAGGCGAGGTAGAACCAGATCCCCAGGAAGTAGACGACCTCGCCGGCCTGCCAGATCAGGAAGTCCCGCCAGCGGGGCCGGGCCAGTGCGGCGAGCGGGATGAGCCAGAGCACGTACTGGGGCGAGTAGACCTTGTTGACGAGGATGAAGGCGGCCACCAGCAGGAAGGCCAGCTGGGCGAAGCGCGGGCGGCGGGGCGCGGTGAGCGTGAGCAGGCCGATGCCCGCGCACAGCAGCAGCGTCAGGCCCGTCGCATAGGTGTTGGCGCCTTCGAGGGGGTTTCCGGAGCGCTGGGAGATCAGCAGCCATACGGATCCGAAGTCGATGGGCCGCTCCTGGCTGAAGGTGTAGAACTTCTGCCAGCCCTCCCAGGCGAAGATCATCACGGGAAGGTTCACCACGAGCCAGGCGACCACGGCGCCGCCGACCGCATCGCCGAACGCACGCCACTTCCCGGCCCGCCAGCAGAGCACGAACACGGCCCCGAGCAGCAGGACGGGATAGAGCTTGGCCGCGGTGGCCAGGCCGATCAGGACGCCGAAGGACACCGGCCGGCTCCGCGACCACATGAGCATCGCGGCGGCGGTCAGGGCGATGGCCAGCAGGTCCCAGTTGATGGTCGCGGTGAGCGCGAAGGCGGGAGCGAGGGCGAAGAGCAGCGCGTCCCAGGGCCTCCGGCGGTGGGTACGGGCCACGCACACCGCGATCACGGCGGCGCAGACCATCAGCATGCCCGCGTTGACCATCCAGTACATCTGCTCCCGGTGCTGCATGGAGCCGCTGCCGGGGGTCATCCAGGAGGCGATCTCCATGAAGAGCCCGGTGAGCACCGGGTACTCCAGGAACTGCATGTCGCCCGGGATCCGGTCGAAGTACGGGGTGAGGCCGTCGGCGAAGCCGCGCACGACGTAGAGGTGCGGGATGTCCGAGTAGCAGGCGTGGGTGTACTGGGAGCCGGCCCCGCGGAACCACGCCCAGTCGTAGCAAGGCAGCTTCTGCACCATGCCGAGCGCGAACATCCCCAGGGCGACGAGCACGACGACCCGCACCGGGGTCAGCCAGTGGCCGCCCAGCCGGGCGTAGCGGCCCAGCGGGCCGCCGATGAGCTCGCTCCCCGCGGCGGCCACCTCGTCCTGCTGAGTGGGCAGTACGGGGCTGTCCTCGTGCACCTTCGTCATGCGCACATCCTGCCGTACGGCGCCGCACATGGGAGAGGGCCGCCGCACTCGGTGCGACGGCCCTCTCCTGCCGTGTCGTGGGCGCTGGGTCAGCCGCCCGTGGAGCCCCCTATCGGGAAGCCTCCGGTCCCGCCGTTCGTCGTGCCGCCCGGCCTGCCGCCGCCCGTCTTGCTGGGCGAGGGCGAAGGTGACCGGGAGGAGCTGGCGCTGGGGTCCGGGTCGCAGATGGCCCACGGCTTGCAGGTCGGCTTGCCGCCGCTGCGCGAAGGGCTGGGGCTGGGGGTCGGGGACGGCGAGTTCGACGGCGAGGGCGACGGCGAGGGCGAGGGGGACGGCGAGGGCGACGGCGAGGGCGCGCCGGAGGCGTCCGCGACGACACCGATCTCGTCGGGCTCCGGGAAGTCCGACTCCGGGACGCCGTTCAGCGCCTCCTTCATGTACTTGGTCCAGATCTCGGCCGGGATGTCACCACCGTGGAGGGAGGGGATGCCCGCCACGCCCCTCATCGAGATCAGTTCCTTCTTCTCCGCGCTGGGGTCCGAGCGGAACAGCGCCACGGAGGTGGACAGCTCGGGGGTGTAGCCGACGAACCAGGCCGACATGTTCTTGTCGGTGGTACCGGTCTTGCCCGCGGCGGGCCGGCCGAGCTTCTTGGCCTTCGTACCGGTGCCGTTCTCGACGACGTTGCGCAGGACCTTGGTGATGTTGTCCGCGACGGAGTTGTCCATGGCCCGCTCCGCCTTGGGCGCCTCGAAGCCGGGGACGTCGTTGCCGTTCTTCTTGACGCTGCGCACCGAGTACGGGTCGTGGTGGGTGCCGGAGGCGGCGAAGGTGGCGTACGAGTCGGCCATCCGGATGGCGCTGGGGGTCGAGGTGCCCAGCGCGAAGGAGGCGTTGTCGTTCGGGTCGAAGGACTCCTTCAGGATGCCGGTCGACTCGGCGACCTTCTTCACCTTGTCGTGGCCGACGTCGAAGACGAGCTGGGCGAAGGGAACGTTGATGGACTTCTCCATCGCCTCGTTCAGGGTCACGAAGCCGTACGGGGCCGGGTTCTCGTTCTTCTGCTTGAACGGCTTGCCGGACCCGTCGCGCAGCGGCTGGCCCGCACGGTTGTTGATCACCGTGAGGTCGTTCGCCTGGTACTTGCTGTCGGCCGAGATCCCCTTGCCCTTGGAGTTCTGGGTGCCGTACTGCATGGCCGCCGCGAGCACGAACGGCTTCCAGGTCGAGCCGACCTGGACACCGGAGGTGTTGGCGTTGTTGTTGAAGTGCTTCTTGTCGATGCCGGGTCCGCCGTACAGGGCCACGAGGGCGCCGGTCTTCACGTCCACCGAGGCCGCACCGAACTGGACGAACGTGTCCGTATCGGGCCGCTTCTTCTCGTCGAGCATCCCGTCACGGGTGCCCTCGACGGCCTTGACCAGCGCGTCCACCTTCGTCTTGTCGAAGGTGGTGTAGATTCGGTAGCCGCCCTTGGCCAGGTCCTCGACCTTGATGCCGTTGGTCTTCAGCATGTACAGCTTGGCCGTCTCGACCAGGTAACCGATCTGGCCGGACATGCCGGCGGCCTCGGGAGCCTCGATCAGGGCGGGGAAGTCCTTGAACTGATCCCTCTCCGCCTTCTGCATGCGGCCCACCTCGACCTCGCGGTCCAGCACCCAGGCCCAGCGCTTCACGGCCCGGTCCTTGTTCGCCTCGGGCGTGGCCGCGGAGCCGATGCCGCCGTCGGGGTTGTAGAGGTTCGGGCCCTTGAGCACGGCGGCGAGGAAGGCGCTCTCGGAGGGCGTCAGGTCGTTGCAGTCCTTGCCGAAGTAGGCGCGCGCGGCAGCCTGGATCCCGTAGGCGTCGCGACCGTAGTAGGCGGTGTTCAGATAGCCGGCGAGGATCGTGTTCTTCTCCTCGCTCACACCCAGCTTTATCGAGATGAAGAGCTCGGTGACCTTTCGCTTGAGCGTCTGGTCGGAGTCCAGGTACGTGTTCTTCACGTACTGCTGGGTGATCGTCGAGCCGCCCTGGGTCGATCCGCCCTTGGCCATGTTCCACACGGCGCGGGCGATGCCCATCGGGTCGACGCCCTTGTCCGACTCGAAGGACTCGTTCTCCGCCGCGATCACGGCGTTCTGCATCGACCGGGGGATCTTCTCGATGGGGACGATCTGGCGGTTCACAGAGCCGCCGGTCGCGACCATCTGGGTGTCGTCGGACCAGTAGAAGACGTTGTTCTGCGCATCGGCCGTCTTGTTCGCGTCAGGCTTGTTCACCATGGCGATGCCGATGCCGGCGCCTGCCGTGATGATCGCGAAGAAGCCCAGGGCCGTGCCGCAGACGAACTTCCACGAGGGGACGAAGCGCTTCCAGCCGACCTTCTCGCCGCGCGGATAGTTGATGAACCGCTTGGGGCGGCCGGCGCCCGCGGCGCCCCTGCCCCGTCCCGCCGGGGCGCGGCCGGCGGATCTCCGGGCGTCCGATCGGCTGCCGTGCCCCGGCTGCTGCCCGTACGGCCCACTGGGTGACGCGGTGGGGACGTCACGCCCTGAACCGGCGCCCCTGGAGGGGCGCTGCTGGGCAGCCTTGCGGGCGGCGGCGCGGCCGCCGCCCTGGGGCTGTTGCGGTTTGCGGCGGTGCTCGCTCATCGAACGACTACTCCTCGGGCAGGCGAGTGGCCTGGAAGCGGCAGGTGAGTTCCGGTCCCCCCGGTGTCATGGCGCACAGACTACGCACGCCCAAAAGCCAATCAGTGCCGAAGTTCACCCCAAATCAGGCAACTTGCCTCGCGCAAATCGGTGATGTGACGCCGGTCACCGTGTCACCACTTGTAGCTGACGGCTACCCGTTCTATCGTCTGGATGTATCGAGTCGATACATCAGCTCGACATAAAGACTCCGAGGCGGGGGAAAGGGCAGGCGGATGAGCAGGCGCTCAGGCATCCTCGAGTTCGCTGTTCTCGGCCTGCTCCGCGAATCCCCGATGCACGGTTACGAGCTGCGCAAGCGACTCAACACCTCGCTGGGGGTGTTCAGAGCGTTCAGTTACGGGACGCTCTACCCCTGCCTCAAGACGCTCGTCACCAACGGATGGTTGATCGAAGAGCCGGGCAACGCCCCGGAGGACGCTCTCGCCGCTTCACTCGCAGGGCGCCGCGCCAAGATCGTCTACCGGTTGACGGCAGCAGGTAAGGAGCACTTCGAGGAGCTCCTCTCCCACACGGGCCCCGATGCCTGGGAGGACGAGTCCTTCGCCGCCCGCTTCGCCTTTTTCGGCCAGACCGAACGAGACGTACGCATGCGGGTACTGGAAGGCCGTCGCAGCCGCCTTGAGGAGCGCCTGGAGAAGATGAGCGCCTCGCTGGCTCGCACACGCGAGCGGCTCGACGACTACACGCTCGAGCTGCAACGCCACGGCATGGAATCCGTGGAGCGCGAAGTGCGCTGGCTGAACGAGCTCATCGAGAGTGAGCGGGCGGGACGGGATCAGAGACGACCCGGTCCGTCCGACGAAACTGCAAAGTGAGGTCTGCATCTCGCAGGCCTCGTCCGAGAACAAACAGGGAGCAACCGGAATGGGTTCGGTTCGCGTAGCCATCGTCGGCGTAGGCAACTGCGCCGCCTCGCTGGTGCAGGGCGTCGAGTACTACAAGGACGCCGACCCGGCGGCCAAGGTCCCCGGTCTGATGCACGTCCAGTTCGGCGACTACCACGTGAGCGACATCGAGTTCGTCGCCGCTTTCGACGTCGACGCGAAGAAGGTCGGCCTCGACCTTTCGGACGCCATCGGCGCCAGCGAGAACAACACCATCAAGATCTGCGACGTCCCGAGCGCGGGTGTGACCGTTCAGCGCGGCCACACCCTGGACGGTCTCGGCAAGTACTACCGCGAGACCATCGAGGAGTCGGCCGAGACCCCGGTCGACATCGTCCAGACCCTCCTGGACCGCCAGGTCGACGTCCTGATCTGCTACCTGCCGGTCGGTTCCGAGGCTGCGGCGAAGTTCTACGCCCAGTGCGCCATCGACGCCAAGGTCGCCTTCGTCAACGCCCTCCCGGTCTTCATCGCCGGCACCAAGGAGTGGGCGGACAAGTTCACCGAGGCCGGTGTCCCGATCGTCGGCGACGACATCAAGTCGCAGGTCGGCGCCACCATCACGCACCGCGTGATGGCGAAGCTGTTCGAAGACCGCGGTGTCCGTCTTGAGCGCACCATGCAGCTCAACGTCGGCGGCAACATGGACTTCAAGAACATGCTGGAGCGCGACCGCCTCGAGTCGAAGAAGATCTCCAAGACTCAGGCCGTCACCTCGCAGATCCCCGACCGCGAGCTCGGCGAGAAGAACGTCCACATCGGCCCGTCCGACTACGTGGCGTGGCTCGACGACCGCAAGTGGGCCTACGTCCGCCTCGAAGGCCGCGCCTTCGGTGACGTCCCGCTGAACCTCGAGTACAAGCTCGAGGTGTGGGACTCCCCGAACTCCGCCGGTGTCATCATCGACGCGCTGCGCGCCGCGAAGATCGCCAAGGACCGCGGCATCGGTGGCCCGATCCTGTCGGCCTCGAGCTACTTCATGAAGTCCCCGCCGGTGCAGTACTTCGACGACGAGGCGTACGCGAACGTCGAGAAGTTCATCAAGGGCGAGGTCGAGCGCTAGTCGAACCCCGGCGTCCGCAAGGACGCCTGGACTTCGAGAGCTCTTCCACGGAGGGTCCCCGGGCAATGTGCCCGGGGACCCTCCGCGTGTGTGACCCTTTCCCTCATGGCTGTCGTACGTGATCTGCGCGTACTCCTGCGTCTGCGGGACTTCCGCAACCTGCTCGCCGTACGGCTGCTCTCCCAGGCCGCCGACGGGGTCTACCAGGTCGCACTGGCCGCCTATGTCGTCTTCTCCCCGGAGAAGCAGGCCTCGCCCGCGGCCATCGCCTCGGCCATGGCCGTGCTCCTGCTGCCCTATTCGGTGATCGGCCCCTTCGCGGGAGTCCTGCTGGACCGCTGGCGCCGCCGCCAGGTCTTCCTCTACGGCAACCTGCTGCGGGCCTTCCTCGCCTGCGTCACCGGCATGCTGATCGTCGCGCACGTCCCCGACTGGCTCTTCTACGCCTCGGCCCTGTCCGTGACCGCGGTCAACCGCTTCGTCCTGGCCGGGCTCGCGGCCTCCCTGCCGCGGGTCGTCGGGCCCGGCCAGCTGGTCACCGCGAACGCCCTCTCACCCACCGCGGGAACGCTCGCCGCCGTCGCCGGCGGGGGACTGGCCTTCCTCGTCCGGGTACTCGCCGACGACTCCGACGCCCTGGTCGTCCTCCTCGGAGCCGGCCTCTACCTGTGCGCGGCCCTGGTCTCCCTGCGCCTGGCACTGGATCTCCTCGGGCCCGACCACCCTCCCGGGCGGATCAACCCGACCGTCGTCCAGGGGGTCGCCCTCACCGTGCGGGGCCTGGCCGAAGGCCTGCGCCACCTGGCCTCCCGGCGCGAGGCGGCCCGGGCGCTCACCGCCATGACCGTCATGCGCTTCTGCTACGGGGCCCTGTTCGTCACGCTGCTCATGCTCTGCCGCTACGCCTGGTCGGACAACGAGGCCGACGGGCTGGCCCTGCTGGGCGTCACGGTCGGCGTGTCCGGGGCCGGGTTCTTCGCGGCCGCCGTCGTCACTCCCTGGCTGGTGGGCCGGCTGGGCTCCCTCGGCTCCATCACCCTGTGCGCCGCGGGCGCCGCGGTGCTGGTGCCGGCGCTCGGCCTGTTCTTCGCACCCGGGCCGATGCTGGCGGCCGCCTTCGTGCTGGGCCTGGCCACCCAGGGGGCCAAGATCTCCACCGACACCGTGGTGCAGTCCCAGGTGGACGACGCCTTTCGCGGCCGCGTCTTCTCCGTCTACGACGTGCTCTTCAACGCCGCCTTCGTCGGCGCCGCCGGGGTGGCCGCCCTCGTGCTCCCCCTCGACGGGCACTCCGTCCCCCTGATCGTCGGGGTGGCCCTGCTCTACGCCGCTACCGCCGTACTCCTCATGCGTCAGGGCGATGTTTCACGTGAAACATCGCCCTGACCGCAGCACGACCGGCTCTCCGCACCGATGTTTCACGTGAAACATCGCGGTGCCCGGGCCCTCAGGCCTGAGCGGCCCACCACTCCTTGAGGGCGGCCACCGCAGCGTCGTGCTCCATGGGACCGTTCTCCAGCCGCAGCTCCAGCAGGAACGCGTACGCCTTGCCGATCACCGGGCCGGGGCCCACATCGAGGACCCGCATGATCGCGTTGCCGTCGAGGTCGGGCCGGATCGCGTCCAGCTCCTCCCTCTCCTGCAGCTGGGCGATGCGCTCCTCCAGCCCGTCGTAGGTGCGGGAGAGCGCGTTCGCCTTGCGCTTGTTGCGCGTGGTGCAGTCGGACCGGGTCAGCTTGTGCAGGCGGTCCAGCAGCGGACCGGCGTCGCGGACGTAGCGCCGCACGGCCGAGTCGGTCCACTCCCCGTCCCCGTACCCGTGGAAGCGCAGGTGCAGCTCCACCAGCCGGGCCACGTCCTTGACCATGTCGTTGGAGTACTTGAGCGCGGTCATGCGCTTCTTGGTCATCTTCGCGCCCACCATCTCGTGGTGGTGGAAGGAGACCCGCCCGTCGCTCTCGAACCGGCGGGTCCGGGGCTTGCCGATGTCGTGCAGCAGGGCCGCGAGCCGCAGCACCAGGTCCGGGCCGTCCTCCTCCAGCGCGATCGCCTGCTCCAGCACGATCAGCGAGTGGTCGTAGACGTCCTTGTGCCGGTGGTGCTCGTCGCTCTCCAGCCGCAGCGCCGGCAGCTCCGGCAGCACGTGCTCGGCCAGCCCCGTGTCCACGAGGAGGCCCAGGCCCTTGCGCGGGTGTGCGGACAGCAGGAGCTTGTTCAGCTCGCCCTGGACCCGCTCGGCCGAGACGATCTCGATGCGGCCGGACATCTCCGTCATCGCCGCCACCACGTCCGGGGCGACCTCGAAGTCGAGCTGCGCGGCGAACCGCGCCGCCCGCAGCATGCGCAGCGGGTCGTCGGAGAAGGAGTCCTCGGGAGTGCCCGGGGTGCGCAGCACGCCCGCCTGGAGGTCCTCCAGACCGCCGTGCGGGTCCACGAACTCCTTCTCGGGGAGCGCGACGGCCATCGCGTTCACCGTGAAGTCGCGGCGGACGAGGTCTTCCTCGATCGAGTCGCCGTAGGAGACCTCGGGCTTGCGCGAGGTCCGGTCGTAGGACTCCGACCGGTAGGTCGTCACCTCGATCTGGAAGCCCTCCTTCTGCGCACCGACCGTGCCGAAGGCGATGCCGACGTCCCAGACCGAGTCAGCCCACGGCCTGATGATCTTGAGAACGTCCTCGGGCCGGGCATCGGTGGTGAAGTCGAGATCATTGCCGAGGCGCCCGAGCAGCGCGTCGCGGACGGACCCGCCGACCAGGGCGAGGCGGAAACCCGCCTCCTGGAAACGGCGGCCGAGCTCGTCGGCGACAGGGGCGATCCGCAGCAGTTCACTCACTGCGCGGGCCTGCCCGTGATTCAGGACACTGGGGTTGTCTTCGTTGGCGTTCGGCACAACAGAAAAGGGTACGTGCCCGGCCCGCCGCGAGCTCCCGTGTTTTGCGGCCACCCCGGCCCGCGGCCGCTCCGGGGCGGGCCCGATCATGTGGAGCAAGGCGCGGCACTCGCGCACAGCGGGCCTCGTTACCATGCGTGGACGCACAAACGACGACCACTGACACTCCGAGGGACGGGCGAGCGCGTTGGCCGATGCGGCAGACATCCAGGGGGCGTCCCTCGCTCCTGCCCGGCGGCGCTGGCTGCGACGTGCCGTCGTCCTGCTCGCCGGGACGCCGGTACTCGCCGGCCTGGTCTACTCGCACGTGCCCGAAGCCCAGGCCGCCGAGACCGCGGCCACCGCCGTCGACATCCAGCTCGACGCCCTGACACCGAGCGCGCCGGTCAAGGGCGACACCCTCACCATCTCGGGCACCGTCGTGAACAACGGCTCCGAGAAGATCACCGACGCACACGTGGGTCTGCGGGTCGGGCCGGCGCTGGGGGACCGCAGCTCCATCGACGAGGCCGCCGAGCGCGGCGGATTCCGGGCGGGCACCGACCCGGCGGAAGTCGGCCCTGAGTTCGCGGTGAAGATCGATTCGCTGCCTTCGAAGGTCAGCCAGCCCTTCACCCTCAAGGTTCCGGTGAACAAGCTGGACCTGGACGAGGACGGCGTCTACCAGCTCGGCGTCTCCGTGTCCGGGGAGACCGAGAGCCGCCAGTACGAGCAGGTCCTCGGCATCAAGCGGACCTTCCTGCCCTGGCAGCCGGAGCCGGCCGCCAAGCGCTCGCAGCTCGCGTACGCCTGGCCGTTGATCTCCACCACGCACTTGACCTCGGAGACCGGCTCGGACGAGCTGCAGACCCCCGTCTTCCTCGACGACAGCCTCGCCGACGAGCTGCGGACCGGCGGCCGCCTGGAGCAGATGGTCACCCTCGGCAAGGACCTTCCCATCACCTGGGTCATCGATCCGGACCTGCTCTACACCGTCGACGCCATGACAAAGGGATACCGGGTCCGCACCCCCGAGGGCCGGACCGTCCCGGGCAAGAACAAGGCCATCGCCGAGCAGTGGCTGAGCTCGCTGGAAAGCGCCGTCCAGGGCAAGAAGGTCGTCGCACTGCCCTTCGCGGATCCGGACATCGCCTCGCTCGCCCACCGCGGCAAGGACGTCTCCGGCACCCTGGGACAGCTGCGGCCGGCCACGGACAAGGCGAAGCAGGCCGTGGAGACCGTCCTGCACGTCCCCGCGAGCACCGACTTCTCCTGGCCCGTGGAAGGCGCCATCGACCCGTCGATCGTCAACGTCGCGACGTCGGCCGGCGCCCACAACGTCCTCACCCGCAGCGACAGCCTCCAGGAGACCGGCGCCCTCGGCTACACCCCGTCGGCCGCGCGGCCCATCGGCGCGGGCACCACGGCCGTCGTCGCCGACGCCGGACTCTCCCTCGCGTTCAGGGGCGACATGCTCCGCGCCGGGAACTCCACCCTCGCGGTGCAGCAGTTCCTCGCCCAGACCCTCGCCCTGAACCTGCAGAAGACCGACAACCAGCGCAGCTTCGTCGTCGCTCCGCAGCGGATGCCCAGCGCCAGCCAGGCACAGACGATGGCCGCCGCCATCCGGGGTCTGCAGTCGGGCCGCTGGAGCCAGGGCGTGGACCTGGAGGCGGCCGCCGCGGCGACCCCCGACCCCCGCGCCGCCACCCAGGTCCCGGGAGCCGGCCAGTACCCCGAGGCGCTGAGCAAGCAGGAACTGCCGGTCTCCGCCTTCGAGAAGATCCGCACCACCGAGAACACGCTCGGCCACTTCAAGGTGATCCTGACCGCGCCCGACCGCGTCGAGATCCCCTTCGGCAACACCACCAACCGGGAGATGTCCTCCTCGTGGCGCGGCCGGCCCGACCCGGCCCGGGCCTACCGGGACCAGGTGCAGCAGTACCTGGTCCGGCTCACCGAGAAGGTCAAGATCATCCCGAAGTCCGACGCGACGCTCTCCGGACACAGCGCGACCATCCCGGTCACCGTCCAGAACAGCCTCGTCCAGGACACCCACAACCTGGTCCTTCGGCTGCAGTCCGCCAACCCGACCCGCCTGATGTTCGGCGACAGCGGCGAGGCCCAGCAGGAAGTCGCGATCCAGGGCGGGCACAGCCAGACCGTGAAGTTCCCCGCCAACGCCACCGCGAGCGGCCCCGTCTCGGTGACGGCCCAGCTCTTCACCACCGACGGCGTGCCCTACGGAAAGGCCCGCAAGTTCACCGTCGAAGCCACGGAGGTGACCCCGACCGTCATGCTCGTCATCGCGGGCGGTGTCCTCCTCCTCGTGCTGGCCGGCATCAAGATGTACGCCAGCCGCAAGCGTGTCGCGGCACGCACCGCCGCAGAGGAGAGCACGCAGCAGAGTGACGAGTCCCCGGACACCGGACCGCAAAGCGCGGACCCGTCCGGCACGGGTGAGACAGTGGACCGTTGAGCGATGCCGTGGCCGGTCGGCCTGGGGACGATGAGGTGGGGTTTCGATGAACGCGCCGTACGAAGGTGACCGCGCGCAGGGCACTGGCGGGCCTGCGCCCTCCCAGGGCACTGCCCCCGGCGCCCCGGTGCCGGGGCAGGTTCCCGCGCCCGCGCCCGCGCCGGACCACGACCCCTATGTCCAGGACGCCTACGCCTACGACCCGTACCGGGCGCAGGACCTCTCCGCCCAGGATCCGGTGGCGGAGGTCCTCTACGACCGGGCCTCGCACCCGCCGCCACCGCCCGGCACCTTCCAGGAGCCCGGCCCGCTCTACGCGGCCCCGGCGGCCCCCTCCTACGCCCCGGACCCGAGGGTGTGGGCCCAGACCCCGCCGCCCGAGCCGGACGGCCCCTCCCGGCACCTTCCCTACGGCGACCACGCCACGACCACGCAGTTCGTCGGCGTGGACTCCCTCGTGACCAAGGCCGCCGACCAGGACCCCCGCCCCGACGCCTTCGCCCACCTCTACCGGGACCAGGACGCGGCGCCCCGCACGCCCGCCGAGGACGCGCCCGTGGCCGCCCCGGCACCGAGCAAGCCCGCCGGACGCGCCTCCAGCCTGCTCAAGTCCAGCGCCTTGATGGCCGCCGGCACCATCGTCTCCCGCATCACCGGCTTCCTGCGGACCCTCGTGATCGCCGGTGCGATCGGCGTCGCCACCCTCAACGACAGCTACCAGGTCGCCAACACCCTGCCGACGATGATCTACGTCCTGGTCGGCGGCGGCGCCCTCAACGCCGTCTTCATCCCGCAGCTCGTGCGCGCGATGAAGAACGACGAGGACGGGGGAGAGGCGTACGCCAACCGGCTGCTGACCCTCGTCATGGTCCTGCTGGGCGCCGTCACCGTGGTCTGCGTGCTCGCGGCCCCGCTGTTCATCGGCATGATGTCGCAGAAGATCGCCGACGACCCCGCGCGCCTGGACGTCGCCGTCGCCTTCGCCCACTACTGCCTGCCCACCATGTTCTTCATGGGCGTGCACGTGGTCCTCGGTCAGATCCTCAACGCCCGCGGCCGGTTCGGCGCGATGATGTGGACCCCGGTCCTCAACAACATCGTCGTCATCGCCACCTTCGGCGCCTTCATCTGGGCCTTCGGCGGCTTCACCACCACGGGCGTCACCGAGGCCGGCATCACCCCCGAAGGCGTCCGGCTCCTGGGCCTCGGCACCCTGCTCGGCCTCGTCGTCCAGTCCCTGGCGATGCTTCCCTACCTGCGCGACGCCGGCTTCAAGCCGCGCCTGCGGTTCGACTGGAAGGGCCACGGCCTCGGCAAGGCCGCCGGCCTGGCCAAGTGGACGTTCTTCTTCGTCCTCGCCAACCAGCTCGGCCTCATCGTCGTCACCCAGCTCGCCACCTGGGCGGGCGAGGTCGCCGACAAGCAGGGCCACGGCGGTACCGGCATCACCGGCTACAACTACGCCCTACTGCTCTGGCAGATGCCGCAGGCCATCATCACCGTCTCCGTCATGACCGCCGTCCTGCCGCGCATTTCCCGGTCCGCCCACGACGGCGACGCCTCCGCCGTCCGTGACGACATCTCCTACGGACTGCGCACCTCGGCCGTCGCGATCGTGCCCTGCGCCTTCGCGTTCCTCGCCCTCGGCGTCCCCATGGCAGGCCTGCTCTACGCCGGTTCCGGCACCCAGAGCGCCCAGAACATCGGCTTCATCCTGATGGCCTTCGGCCTCGGACTGATCCCCTACTCCGTCCAGTACGTGGTCCTGCGCGGCTTCTACGCCTACGAGGACACCCGGACGCCCTTCTACAACACGGTCATCGTGGCCGCCGTCAACGCGGGCATGTCCGCCGTCGCCTTCTTCGTGCTCCCCGCCCGCTGGGCCGTCGTCGGCATGGCCGCCGCCTACGGCCTCGGCTACGCCGTGGGCGTCGGTGTCGCCTGGCGCCGACTGCGCACCCGCCTCGGCGGCGATCTCGACGGGGCGCACGTGATGCGCACCTACACCCGGCTCATCGGCGCCTGCGTCCCCGCCGCCGCCGTGGCCGGCGCCGTCGCCTTCGCCGTCCTGCACTTCATCGGCAGCGGAGCCCTCGGTTCCCTCACCGCCCTGGTGGCCGGCGGCATCTCCCTGGCGGCGGTGTTCCTCGTCGCCGCCAAGCGGATGCGCATCGAAGAACTCAACGCCATGGTCGGGATGGTCCGCGGGCGCCTGGGGCGCTGATGCGTACAACCATCCTGTCCTCTGGCGTGTCGTGCAGATCGGTGGACTGTGGGCACAATTGGCATGGCTTCGCAGACTGGGCGACAGCGCGCAACGGATGGGGAGGCGGGGACGACGGTGGCGGAACGTAGCACGGCTGCCGTCGACGTGGCCGACAACAGCGGCGACGAGCCGCTGGCCGCGGAGACGGCCCAGGCCACGGCCGACGGGGTGGACACCCAGAACGGACAAGCCGCGGACGGAACCATGCCCGAGAAGGACGGCGACCGCAGGACCCCGGCACCTGCTGCCGCGCCCGAACTGCACAGCGGCCACAAGCTGGCCCGACGCTACCGGCTCGAAGAATGCGTCACCCGTCTGGACGGATTCAGCAGCTGGCGTGCGATGGACGAGAAGCTGCGCCGGGCCGTGGGCGTCCACCTGCTGCCCGCCGACCACGCGCGGGCCCGCGCCGTCCTGGCCGCCGCCCGCTCCTCGGCCCTGCTCGGCGACCCCCGGTTCGTCCAGGTCCTCGACGCCGTGGAGGAGAACGACCTCGTCTACGTCGTCCACGAGTGGCTGCCCGACGCCACGGAGCTCACCGCGGTCCTCGCCGCCGGCCCCATGGAGCCGCACGAGGCCTACCAGCTCGTCAGCCAGGTCTCCCAGGCCATGGCCGCCGCACACCGCGAGGGCCTGGCGCACCTGCGCCTGACCCCCAGCGCGATACTGCGCACCTCCACGGGCCAGTACCGCATCCGCGGCCTCGCCGTGAACGCCGCCCTGCGCGGCATCACCAGCGAGACCCCGCAGCGCACGGACACCGAGGCCATCGGCGCCCTCCTGTACGCCTCGCTGACCCAGCGCTGGCCCTACGAGAACGACGCCTACGGCCTCACCGGCCTGCCCAAGGGCGTCGGCCTGATCGCCCCCGACCAGGTCCGCGCGGGCGTGCACCGGGGTCTGGGCGAGCTGGCCATGCGCGCCCTCGCCAACGACGGGGCCACCGCCTCCCGTCAGGAACCCGCCTGCACCACTCCGGAAGAGCTCTCCAAGGCCGTGGCCGCGATGCCCCGCATCCGGCCGCCGGAGCCCACCTTCACCGCGCCTCCGGAGTACCAGCACACCACCTACCAGCAGGGCAGCTACGGCAGGCCCCAGGGCCCCGGCATGCCCACCGCGCAGGTCCTCACCGTCGTCCCCCCGCCGCCGCCCCTGACGAGCCGTACCGGGCGCGTCCTCAAGTGGGGCGTGGCCGCCCTGCTGATCGCCGCCCTCGGTCTGGGCAGCTGGCAGCTCGCCGACACCCTGCTCAACCGGAGCAACCAGGGCAGCACCAACGGCAGCCAGACCACGCAGCAGAAGCCCGCGGACATCGAGGAGAAAAAGGCACCGGCGCTCCTGACCATCACCGGTGCACGCGAGTACGCACCCGACGACAAGCCCCAGGACGCGGGATCCGTCAGGAACACCTACGACAGGGATTCCACCACGTACTGGCGCACCAAGTACTACCTCGACGGTCCCGATCTGAAGCCGTCCATCAAGGCCGGCGTCGGCATCGTCTACGATCTCGGATCCGAGCACGAGGTCACCAGTGCCTCCATAGAGGTGCGGTTCGCGGGCAACCACACCACCACCACGCTCTACGCGGTCGACTCCCTCGCCCCCTCCGGCACGGTCTCCTCCATGCCGAAGCTGGCCACGGCCAAAACCTCCGACAGCAGCTTCACCCTGACCGTCGAAGAGCCGGTCAAGACCCGGTACGTCCTCCTGTGGATGACCGCCATGCCGTGGGCTCCCCCCGAGGGCGGCAGCGGTGCCGGGTACAAGCAGGCCATCACCGACGTGAAGTTCACAGGCTGACCGGCAGCAGCGAAGGGGGCGGCTTTGGACGAGGCGACACCCATCGGCGGCAGCAGCGACCAGGAGCTCCTGTCGCTGCACGCCGCCGGTGACCCGGACGCCTTCGGTGAGCTCGTGCGCAGGCACCGCGACCGGCTCTGGGCCGTAGCCCTGCGCACCCTCGGCGACCGGGAGGAGGCCGCCGACGCCGTGCAGGACGCCCTCGTCTCCGCCTACCGCGCCGCGCACACCTTCCGCGGCGAATCCGCCGTCACGACCTGGCTGCACCGCATCACCGTGAACGCCTGCCTGGACCGGGCCCGCAAGGCCGCCTCCCGCAGGACGTCACCCCTCGACGACACGGACCGCCTGGAGCGCCTCCTGGAGCCCCACGAGTCCGCCGAGGCCCCCGCGGAGCGCCAGGACCTCCACCGGCAGCTACTGGCCGCCCTGAGCACCCTCCCGGCCGATCAGCGGGCCGCCCTCGTCCTCGTCGACATGCAGGGCTACCCCGTCGCCGAGGCCGCCCGCATCCTCGACGTCCCCGTCGGCACCGTGAAGAGCCGCTGCGCCCGCGGCAGGGCCAAACTCGTCCCGCTCCTCACTCATCTGCGCACGCATACCGGGGATAACACCGATACCGAGCGGGGAAGGAACCGGACACCGGGGACAACCGTCCCACCGGCGGCAGACCGCGGGGACCCGACCCCGGATCCCAACGCAGTGAAGGGCGGAGGTGGACGAGCGTGAACCCCACAACCGGCGCGACCGGCACGATCGGGCACCCCGACGTCTCGGAGATCTCCGAGCTGGCGGAAGGCCTCCTCTCCCCGTCGCGCACGGCGGAGGTACGCAGCCATCTCGGCGCCTGCCCCCTGTGCGCGGACGTCCGTGCCTCCCTGGAGGAGATCCGGGCCCTGCTCGGCACCCTGCCCGGCCCCGCCCGGATGCCCGCCGACATCTCCGGCCGGATCGACGCGGCCCTCGCCGCCGAAGCACTCCTCGACGCCACCGCGCCGCACAGGGAGCCCGAGCCCGTCAGCCCCGCCGGAGCGGCCGACGGGTCGCCCGGTCCCGACGGTCCCGATGTTTCACGTGAAACGCCCGCCGCCCCGCTCGGTGAGAAGGGCGCCCTGCGGCCCTCCGGTCACCCGGCCGGCGCAACCGGCCCCGGACGGCGTCGCGCACGCCGCCGCGTCGCTCTTGCGGGCGGGCTGCTCGCGGCGTGCGCCGCCGGTGTCCTGGTGTTCGGCCTGACGTCCGGCGACCAGGCCGGCCAGGACATGACCGCGCGGAGCGACGCATCCACCGCGCAGTCCGGATCCGGCACGCCCGAGTACACCGCTCAGGGGCTCCCCGGCACGGTGCGCCAGCTCCTCGCCTCCGCCGCCCGTGGCGACCAGGCTGCGGGGGAGCGGAACAACACCTTCGGAGTGGAGAACAGCCCCGCGTCCGAACCGAGCCTCGCCCCGGGCGACGGCGGGGCGCCCAAGGCACCCGCCTGCGTCCAGAAGGCCACCGGCCGGACCGAGACCCCGCTGGGCTTCGAGTCCGGCACCTACGAGGGCAAGGACGTCTTCCTCCTCGTCCTGCCCCACCCCGGCGACCCCGCCTCCGTGGACGCCTATCTCGTCGGCTCCGCCTGCGTCACCGACCCCTCGGCCGCGCCCGGAAAGCCTCTGCTCACCCGTACCTATCCCAGGAGCTGAAAGACCGGAAAGCCCGGGGGAAAACTCGGGAATGCGGGCGCCGTAGGATCCGTTGGGTGGGGTGAGAGTCCACACCGGCCCCCCGGTAGGCAGCAGGCAGTCCGCAGAGACGAGGAATCAACCCGTGAGCGACGTACGAAACGTGATCATCATCGGCTCCGGGCCGGCCGGTTACACGGCCGCCCTGTACACCGCACGCGCTTCGCTCAAGCCGCTGGTCTTCGAAGGTGCCGTCACCGCCGGTGGCGCGCTGATGAACACCACCGAGGTCGAGAACTTCCCCGGCTTCCAGGACGGCATCATGGGTCCGGACCTCATGGACAACATGCGCGGCCAGGCGGAGCGCTTCGGCGCCGAGCTGATTCCGGACGACGTCGTGTCCGTGGACCTCACCGGTGAGATCAAGACCGTCACCGACACCGCCGGCACCGTGCACCGCGCCAAGGCCGTGATCGTGACCACCGGTTCCCAGCACCGCAAGCTCGGCCTGCCCAACGAGGACGCCCTCTCCGGACGCGGCGTCTCCTGGTGCGCCACCTGCGACGGGTTCTTCTTCAAGGAACACGACATCGCCGTGATCGGCGGCGGTGACACCGCGATCGAGGAAGCCACCTTCCTCTCCCGGTTCGCCAAGTCCGTCACGATCGTCCACCGCCGCGACTCCCTGCGCGCCTCCAAGGCCATGCAGGACCGCGCCTTCGCCGACCCGAAGATCAAGTTCGCCTGGGACAGCGAGGTCGCAGAGATCCACGGCGAGCAGAAGCTCACCGGTCTGACCCTGCGCAACACCAAGACCGGTGAGACCTCCGCCCTGCCCGTGACCGGCCTCTTCATCGCCGTCGGCCACGACCCGCGCACCGAGCTCTTCAAGGACCAGCTCGACCTCGACGCGGAGGGCTACCTCAAGGTCGACGCCCCCTCCACCCGCACCAGCCTCACCGGTGTGTTCGGCGCGGGCGACGTGGTCGACCACACCTACCGTCAGGCCATCACCGCCGCGGGCACGGGTTGCTCCGCGGCCCTCGACGCCGAGCGCTTCCTCGCCGCCCTCGCGGACGCCGAGAAGGCGCACGCGGCGGTCTGACACCCTCAAGCAGCACCACACCCCACTCCCCGCAGGAAAAGAAGGAGGCCGCTGTGGCCGGCACCCTCAAGACCGTCACCGACGCAAGCTTCGATGACGACGTCCTCAAGAGCGACAAGCCCGTCCTGGTGGACTTCTGGGCCGCCTGGTGCGGTCCGTGCCGCCAGATCGCTCCGTCCCTCGAGGCCATCGCCGCCGAGTACGGTGACGAGATCGAGATCGTCAAGCTCAACATCGACGAGAACCCGGAGACGGCGGCCAAGTACGGCGTCATGTCCATCCCGACCCTGAACGTCTACCAGGGCGGCGAGGTCGTCAAGACCATCGTCGGCGCCAAGCCGAAGGCCGCCATCCTGCGCGACCTCGACGGCTTCGTCACCAGCAAGGCCTGACGCACCGGCGTCCGAGTCCGGACGCGATCGTGTGACACGGGGCCGCTCCCTGCCAGGGGCGGCCCCGTCCGCATGTCCGGCCGTCCGCAGGTCAGGCCGGTCCGGGCCGGCGGTGCCCTCTCACAGCGGACGCAGCGCCGGTTCCTTCCGGGCCGCGCCCAGCAACCGGTCCAGGGCCAGCTCCACGTCTTCCTTCCACGACAGCGTGGACCGCAGCTCCAACCGCAGCCGGGGACGCGTCGGATGCGGGCGTACCGTCTTGAACCCCACGGCCAGCAGATGGTCCGCAGGCAGCAGGCAGGCCGGACCGTCCCACCGGGCGTCCCCGAAGGCCTCGATCGCCCGGAACCCCCTGCGCAGCAGATCCTTCGCCACCGTCTGGACCATCACCCGCCCCAGCCCCTGGCCCTGATACCCCGGCATGATCCACGAGGTAATGAGCTGTACGGCGTCCGGGGACACCGGGCTGGTCGGGAACGCGGTCGCACGCGGCACGTACGCCGGCGGCGCGTACAGCACGAAGCCCACGGGAACCTCGTCCACGTAGACCACCCGGCCGCACGAGCCCCACTCCAGGAGGACGGCGGAGATCCACGCCTCCTTCTCCTCGGCAGGGTTCCCCGCCTTCACGGCAGCCTCGCCGCTGACGGGGTCCAGCTCCCAGAAGACACAGGACCGGCAACGCCGGGGCAGGTCTTGAAGGTTGTCCAGCGTGAGAGGTACCAGCCGACGACCCATGACCGCATCGTATCCACAGCTCGAATCACCCGAAACCGCAACAAGGCAAAGGGGCGGGCCGCACCGGCTCACACCGGCACGACCCGCCCCCCGGGCTGTGCGTTACTCCCCGGCAGCGCCCTGGTCCAGCACCCGGCCCTCGCCCGGCGCCAGGGTCCCCAGAATGCGCTCCAGGTCCTCCATCGACGCGAACTCGACGGTGATCTTGCCCTTCTTCTGGCCCAGATCCACCTTCACCCGCGTCTCGAACCGGTCCGACAGCCGCGTCGCCAGCTCACTGAGCGCGGGCGCCACCCGGGCACCCGCACGCGGGCCCTTCGGCTTCACCGCACTCGGCGACTCCGAACCCATCAGCGCCACGATCTCCTCGACCGCACGCACCGAGAGCCCCTCGGCCACGATCCGGTGCGCCAGCCGGTCCTGCTCCTCGGAGTTGTCCACCGACAGCAGGGCCCGCGCGTGGCCCGCCGACAGCACACCCGCCGCCACCCGCCGCTGCACGGGCGGAGAGAGCTTCAGCAGACGCAGCGTGTTCGAGACCTGCGGACGGGAACGCCCGATCCGGTCCGCCAGCTGGTCGTGCGTGCACTTGAAGTCCTGGAGCAGCTGGTCGTACGCGGCCGCCTCCTCCAAGGGATTCAGCTGCGCCCGGTGCAGGTTCTCCAGGAGCGCGTCCAGCAGCAGCTTCTCGTCGTCCGTGGCCCGGATGATCGCCGGAATACGGTTCAGGCCGGCCTCCCGGCACGCCCGCCAGCGCCGCTCGCCCATGATCAGCTCATAGCGGCCCGGGCCGGACTGGCGCACCACCACCGGCTGGAGCAGACCCACCTCCTGAATGGAGGTCACCAGCTCGGCCAGCGCGTCCTCGTCGAACACCTCGCGCGGCTGCCGCGGGTTCGGCGTGATGGAGTCCATCGGGAGCTCCGCGAACGTGGCCCCCGCCACCTCCCCGGCCTCCGGAGCGGCGACCGGCTCGGGCTCGCTCACGGACGCGGCCACCGATGATGTTTCACGTGAAACATCGGCCTGCGCCAGCGAAGCCAGCTTCGCCGCCGCGATGCCCCGCTCCGAGGGCAGCACCGGCATCGCCGACGGAGACGTCGACCCGGCACCGATCACCGGCGGCACCTTCTCCTGGGGAGCCGCGGGAATCAGCGCGCCGAGCCCCCGCCCCAGACCCCTACGTCGCTCACTCACTGGATCCCCTCCGCCATGCTCTGCGTGTTGTTCATGCCCGCACCCTGATGGGGGTGCTGGGGGTCGTACTGGAATCCGGCCCCGCGCAGCGCGATCTCCCGCGCAGCCTCCAGATAGGAGAGGGAACCGCTGGAACCCGGATCGTAGGTCAGCACCGTCTGCCCGTAGCTCGGAGCCTCGGAGATGCGGACCGACCGCGGGATGCTCGTGCGCAGCACCTCCTTGCCGAAGTGCGTGCGCACCTCCTCCGCCACCTGCGAGGCCAGCCGGGTCCTGCCGTCGTACATCGTCAGCAGGATCGTGGACACGTGCAGGGTCGGGTTCAGGTGGGCCCGCACCAGGTCCACATTGCGCAGCAGCTGACCGAGACCCTCCAGCGCGTAGTACTCGCACTGGATCGGGATCAGCACCTCCGCGCCCGCGACCAGGGCGTTCACCGTCAGCAGGCCCAGCGAGGGCGGGCAGTCGATCAGGATGTAGTCGAGCGGCTGCTCGTACGCCTGGATGGCCCGCTGGAGACGGCTCTCCCGTGCCACGAGGGAGACCAGCTCGATCTCCGCACCGGCGAGATCGATCGTGGCCGGGGCGCAGAAGAGGCCCTCCACGTCGGCCACCGGCTGGACGACCTCCATCAGTGGGCGGCTGTCCACGAGCACGTCGTAGATGGAGGGCACGTCGGCGTGGTGGTCGATGCCCAGCGCCGTGGAGGCGTTGCCCTGCGGGTCGAGGTCGACCACGAGGACCCGTGCACCGTGCAGGGCCAGGGATGCGGCCAGGTTCACGGTCGACGTGGTCTTGCCCACGCCGCCCTTCTGATTGGCCACCACCATGATCCGGGTCTTCGGGGGCCTGGGCAGGCCCTCACCTGCACGCCCGAGGGCCTCGACCGCGATCTGGGCGGCTCGGCCGATGGGCGTGTCCTCGTTGTCCACCAGGGGCGGGGCCGATGTTTCACGTGAAACATCGTCGCCCGGGGATTCAGAGCGGGGACCGGGGACCGGATCGGCCATCGGCCCCGCAAGGTTGGCGTCTGACCGCACGGTGTCACTCTCCTCGGCATCTGGCTCGCGATGAACAGAGCCTGCCATGTCACCGGGGTCGCGAACCAGCGGGGCCCGCACTCCTGTGGATGAATCCACCGATGTGGACAAGTCCGTCCCCCCTTCTCCCTTGCGGAGACGGGGGGACGTAGCCGCACGACCGCGGCTGATGATTCCGTGCAGCAGAGAGCGACGTTTCACGTGAAACACGATGCCCGGACGGGGTCATCCGGCCGCTACGACACTCCGAAATCCATACCTATAGGGCGCAACACGCCCCAGAACACGGGCTCAGCGGCGCCGGCGCGTCCGGCTGGTCCGGGCGGCCTTGGCCCGCTTCGCCGCGAACCGCACCCCGCCGGGGCTTTCCCCGACCTCGACCCGCACCACGGTGGAGAGCGGGTCCACGATCCCCTCGCCCACGTGCAGCACCGAGGTCTTCACCACACCGAGCTTGGTCAGCGCGGCCTTCGCCGCCACCAGCTCCTCGTCGGCGGTGTCGCCCTTCAGCGCCAGCATCTCGCCGTACGGGCGCAGCAGGGGTACGCCCCATCCGGCGAGCCGGTCCAGCGGAGCCACCGCGCGCGCCGTCACCACGTGCACCGGCTGGAGCTTGCCGAGGACTTCCTCGGCCCGCCCGCGCACCACCGTCACATGGTCGAGCCCCAGCAGCTCCACGACCTCCTGGAGGAAGTTCGTGCGGCGCAGCAGCGGCTCCAGCAGCGTGATCTTCAGGTCCCTGCGGACCAGGGCCAGCGGAATGCCGGGGAGGCCGGCGCCCGAACCCACGTCGCACACGGTGACGCCTTCGGGCACCACTTCCGAGAGCACGGCACAGTTCAGCAGGTGCCTCTCCCAGAGCCGCGGCACCTCGCGCGGCCCGATCAGGCCCCGCTTGACACCCGCGTCCGCCAGCAGCTCCGCGTACCGCACAGCTTCCGGGAAATGCTCGCCGAACACCACACGCGCCTCTTCAGGTGCCTGGGGCGCTTCTTCGGGCATCGGGGGAAGCTCAGCTGCCTCCGTCACGGGGACCGTCCTTCCGTACCGCATGGTTGTGAACCCACGGCATCACTGCCGTCACTGCCAGGCTGACAAAGATCGGCCCCGCCTGCGAGACAGACGGGGCCGGACACTCAAGCTTCCGGTCAGGCCGGAAGTACGACGACGAAGCGCTGCGGCTCCTCGCCCTCGGACTCGCTCCGCAGACCGGCGGCCGCCACGGCGTCGTGGACGACCTTCCGCTCGAAGGGGGTCATCGGGTCCAGCTTCAAGGGCTCACCGGACGTCTTCACGTCCTCCGCGGCCTTGGCGCCGAGCGCCGTCAGCTCCTCGCGCTTCTTCGCCCGGAAGCCGCCGATGTCCAGCATCAGCCGGCTGCGGTCCCCGGTCTCGCGGTGCACGGCGAGGCGGGTCAGCTCCTGCAGAGCCTCCAGCACCTCGCCGTCGCGGCCCACGAGCTTCTGCAGGTCGCGCGCGGAGTCGCTGACGATGGAGACAGAGGCGCGGTCCGCCTCGACGTCCATGTCGATGTCGCCGTCCAGGTCGGCGATGTCCAGCAGACCCTCAAGGTAGTCGGCCGCGATCTCACCCTCCTGCTCGAGGCGGGTCAGGGTGTCGCCACTCTCAGCGGCGGCGGTGGTGGTGCCTTCCGTCACGGGAGGGACTCCTTCTTACTTCTTGGGAGAGGGCTTGCTGGGGGGCGTCTGACGCTGCGACTTCGACTGCCGCTTGGGCTGCTGCCGCTTCTGGGTACCACCGCCGGCCGCATCGGAGTCGACCGTCGCCTCGACGCTCTTCGCCACGGAGCCGTCCGCCTGCGCGGCCAGGCCCTGCTTGGTCAGACCGGTGATGAACTTGCGCTCGTTGTCGTTGCGGTCCGGGCCCTTGGCCACGATCGCCGCGACGATCTTCTTCTTGCCCCGGCTCTTGAGCTCGCCGTGCGAGGTGATCTGCTTCAGCAGGCGCGTCAGGTACTGGTCCTGGGCCAGGCTGCCCGGGGTGGGGTTCCGGTTGATCACGAACATCTGCTGGCCCATGGTCCACAGGTTCGTGGTCAGCCAGTAGACGAGGACACCGACGGGGAAGTTGATGCCCATGAAGGCGAAGATCAGCGGGAAGACGTACATCAGCATCTTCTGCTGCTGCATGAACGGCGTCTTGACCGAGAGGTCGACGTTCTTCTGCATCAGCTGGCGCTGCGTGTAGAACTGCGACAGCGACATCAGCACGATCATGACCGCGGTGACGATCCGCACGTCGGTGATCGAGGCGTTCAGAGCGGCGACCTTGTCCGCGCTGTCCGTGAACTTGGACGCCAGCGGGGCACCGAAGATGTGCGCGTTACGCGCGCTCTCCAGCAGCGGGCCGTCGATCTGACCGATCGGCGTGCCGTTGGCGATGCTGGCGAGCACGTGGTAGAGCGCAAAGAAGAACGGGGACTGCGCCAGGATGGGAAGGCACGAGGAGAGCGGGTTGGTACCCGTCTCCTTGTACAGCTTCATCATCTCTTCGGACTGACGCTGCTTGTCGTTCTTGTAGCGCTCCTGGATCGCCTTCATCTTCGGCTGGATCGCCTGCATGCCGCGCGTCGCCTTGATCTGCTTCACGAAGAGCGGGATCAGGCAGATACGGATCAAGACCACCAAGGAGACGATGGACAGGCCCCAGGCCCAGCCACTGTCCGCGCCGAACATGGCACCGTACAGCTTGTGGAACTGAACGATGATCCACGAGACGGGCGTGGTGATAAAGGTGAACCAACTGGCAATCGTGTCCACTAATCAAGCTCCTTGAGCATTGCGAGATCTACGCAACGCACTGCGCAGCTGCTCGTGCCAACGCGGGCGTTTCCGGGGTGGGACGTGATCCACGCCACCCGGGGACCACGGATTGCACCGCAGGATCCGCCAGGCGGTCAGAGCCGTCCCCTTCACCGCACCATGCCGGTCGATGGCCGTGTACCCGTAGTGCGAACACGAGGGGTAATAGCGGCACACCGGCCCGAGCAGCGGACTGATCGTCCACTGGTACAGCTTGATCAATGCGAGCAGCGGGTACTTCATCGAGCCACGCCTCCCAAGAGCCGCAGCAGTGCGGCATCGAGGTCCCGGGCCAGCTCGTCGAGACCGGCATCACCCGCTCCGGGCAGAGCCCGTACCACCATCAGGCTACCTTCGGGCAGCTGGGACAGCCGCTCGCGGACGAGATGGCGCAAACGGCGCTTGACCCGGTTGCGTACGACGGCGATGCCGACAGCCTTGCTGACGACGAAACCCGCACGCGTCGAGGGATCGATCTCCCCCGGCTCGTGCGGGTCCGTTGCACCGCTTGTACGTAGGTGGACGACGAGGAGCGGGCGACCAGCCCGACGACCTCGACGTACCGCGCTCGCGAAGTCCTCGCGCCGCCTCAGCCGATTTTCGGGAGACAGCACGACGTCACGATCCGCCCGTCAGTTACGCGGAGAGGGCGGCGCGGCCCTTGCCACGACGGTTCGCGAGGATCGCGCGACCGGCACGGGTACGCATCCGCAGGCGGAAGCCGTGGGTCTTGGCGCGACGGCGGTTGTTCGGCTGGAAGGTGCGCTTGCTCACTCGGGGGCTCCAGAGAATAAATCGTTTAGGCGGGACATCGCCTGGCTGTCACCGTGCGCCCACGAGGAGAAAACTCGCGTGTTCGCCCGAGTGGCACCGCAAAACGATCACAACCAGTGATCTTCGCCCATCGGTAGGCAGGCGGCAGCAGCCATCGACAACTCGACCTCGTTACGGTACGCGCGGCTACGCCATCCGGTCAAACCGAGGCGACGGTGCCCCACACTGTGCACAGGCTGTGGACAACGACTTGAACCGTACCCGCTGGCCTGACTACCGTTGCCTGACCCTGGATTTTTTGTCCCGACCGTCCCAAAGAACCACACATTCGTGGGACCCCCCCTTTGAGAGAGCGTGCTCTGTGGCTGACGTACCTGCCGATCTTGCCGCAGTGTGGCCAAGGGTGCTCGAAGGCCTCCTCGGGGAGGGACAGAACAGCATCGAGCCCAAGGACAAGCAGTGGGTCGAGCGCTGTCAGCCCCTGGCCCTGGTCGCGGACACCGCGCTGCTCGCCGTCCCCAATGAGTACGGCAAGCGGATCCTCGAGGGCCGGCTCGCTCCGCTCATCAGCGACGCCCTCAGCCGCGAGTGCGGCCGCCCCATCCGGATCGCCATCACGGTCGACGACTCCGCCGGCGAGCCCTCGCCCCCGGCCCCGTCCGCTTCTTCCTCCCGCGAGGGCTACGAACCGTACGGCGGCCAGCGCCCCGGCGGGCACACCGGTCCCATGGGTCACACGGGCCCCGGCGGCCACACCGGCCCCGCCGACGACCAGCTCCCCAACGCCCGCCCCGCCTACCCGGACTACCAGCAGCAGCGCTCCGAGCCCGGCGCCTGGCCCCGCGGCGGCCAGCAGGACGACTACGGCTGGCAGCAGCCCCGCCTCGGCGGCTTCCCCGAGCGCGACCCGTACGCCTCCCCGCAGCCGGGCTACATGCAGCAGTCCGAGCCCTCCTCCTACGACCAGGGCTCCTACGAACAGCAGAAGTACGAGCAGCAGCAGTACGAGGGTCAGCAGCACTCCCGTCAATACGAGCAGCAGCAGTACGAGCAGTCCGCCCCGCGCCCGGCGCCCAGCCGGCCCGCGCCCTCGGCGCCGTCCGGCGGTTCCACCTCGGGACCGCTGGAGCCGACCGCCCGGCTGAACCCCAAGTACCTCTTCGACACCTTCGTCATCGGCGCCTCCAACCGCTTCGCGCACGCCGCCGCGGTGGCCGTCGCCGAGGCGCCGGCCAAGGCGTACAACCCCCTCTTCATCTATGGGGAGTCCGGCCTCGGCAAGACGCACCTGCTGCACGCCATCGGGCACTACGCGCGGAGCCTCTACCCCGGCACCCGGGTGCGGTACGTGAGCTCCGAGGAGTTCACCAACGAGTTCATCAACTCGATCCGCGACGGCAAGGGCGACGCGTTCCGCAAGCGCTACCGCGAGATGGACATCCTGCTCGTCGACGACATCCAGTTCCTCGCGAGCAAGGAGTCGACGCAGGAGGAGTTCTTCCACACCTTCAATACGCTCCACAACGCCAACAAGCAGATCGTGCTCTCCTCCGACCGGCCGCCCAAGCAGCTCGCCACCCTGGAGGACCGGCTCCGCAACCGCTTCGAGTGGGGCCTGATCACCGACGTCCAGCCGCCCGAGCTGGAGACCCGCATCGCGATCCTGCGCAAGAAGGCCGTCCAGGAGCAGCTCAACGCCCCGCCGGAGGTGCTGGAGTTCATCGCCTCCCGCATCTCGCGCAACATCCGCGAGCTGGAGGGGGCGCTGATCCGGGTCACGGCCTTCGCGAGCCTGAACCGGCAGCCGGTCGACCTGGGCCTGACCGAGGACGTCCTGAAGAACCTGATCCCCGGCGGCGAGGACAGCTCGCCCGAGATCACCGCCACCGACATCATGGCGGCCACCGCCGACTACTTCGGGCTGACCGTGGACGACCTGTGCGGCTCCTCGCGCAGCCGCGTACTGGTCACCGCCCGGCAGATCTCCATGTACCTGTGCCGGGAGCTCACGGACCTCTCGCTGCCCAAGATCGGGGCGCAGTTCGGCGGCCGCGACCACACCACCGTCATGCACGCGGACCGCAAGATCCGCGCCCTGATGGCGGAACGCCGCTCCATCTACAACCAGGTCACCGAGCTCACCAACCGCATCAAGAACGGCTGACGCCGGCTCTGTGTACGTGCCGTACGGGTGCCTGCGAGGCCCCTTCAAACGCTGTGAGAGGGCGCTCCCGGGTCACTACGGGGGCGCCCTTCTTCGTGCGTGCGCCCCCAACCTGTTCGAATACGCCCCCTCGGAGGCAACTCATCCACAGATTGGGCGACTTTCTTCCGTCCACAGCCTGGGGACGGGTCGCGCCACCCACAAAACTGTCCACAGGGCCCAGGTGTGAGGCACCATCAGAGCTGGTCAGACCCCTGTGGAATTGTGCGCAACGACTATCCACAGGCTGTGGACGAAATATTCATCCACAGGTTCATCCACCGCGTTGTCCACCGGTGGTCCACAGCTTCCCGGGTCCTGTGCACAGGATCAGACGACTTCCCCACACCGTTGTCCACTGTTCGGCAACGAGGAGGCCCCTGTCACCGCCCCGAGTGAAAGCGGTCACACCGAAGTCGACGTTTGGGTTGTGGAGTACTCGGGAAAACCTGGGGACACACCTGTGGAGTAGTCGGGGTCATCTGGGGATGGCCTGTGCAGAAGTTTTCGTTCTCCACAGAGACGCCTGGTTGTCCACCGGTGTCGCCCACAGGGTGTGGGGATAAAAAACGCAGGCTGACCTGCAAAAACACTGTTATCCACCGTATCCACAGGCCCTACTACTACCCCCATAGAGAGTTAGCCCGGTTTCGGTTTTCAAGCAGGACCTGTGCACAACTCCGTGGATCGCCCTCCCCGACATCTCGCTCCCGACTTGACCGCCAGCAGCAACGACTGTCGGCGCCGTACGTCAGACTGGTCCCCGGCATCGGTCGAGGCATCGACGAGCCGACGACGAAGGCCGGCAGACGAGCGAGCAACAGCAGGAGGCGGTTTCCGGTGAAGATCCGGGTGGAGCGCGACGTACTCGCGGAGGCGGTGGCCTGGGCTGCTCGTAGCCTCCCGGCCCGGCCGCCGGTGCCCGTTCTCGCGGGCCTGCTGCTGAAGGCCGAGGAGGGCAAGCTGTCCCTCTCCGGCTTCGACTACGAGGTTTCGGCCCGCGTCTCCGTCGAGGCGGACGTCGAGGAGGACGGCACCGTCCTGGTCTCCGGCCGGCTGCTCGCCGACATCTGCCGCGCGCTCCCCAACCGACCGGTGGAGATTTCCACAGACGGTGTACGGGCGACCGTGGTCTGCGGCTCCTCGCGATTCACACTCCACACCCTGCCTGTGGAGGAATACCCGGCGCTGCCGACGATGCCCACCGCAACCGGCACCGTGCCCGGCGAGGTCTTCGCCTCCGCCGCCGCGCAGGTCGCCATCGCCGCCGGCCGTGACGACACGCTGCCCGTGCTGACCGGTGTCCGCATCGAGATCGAGGGCGACAAGGTCACCCTCGCCTCCACCGACCGCTACCGCTTCGCGGTCCGCGAGTTCCTGTGGAAGCCCGAGGACCCCGAGGCCTCGGCCGTGGCCCTGGTGCCCGCCAAGACCCTCCTGGACACCGCCAAGTCGCTCACCAGCGGCGACACGGTCACCATCGCGTTGTCGGGCTCCGGCCAGGGCGAGGGCCTCATCGGCTTCGAGGGCGCCGGCCGCCGCACCACCACCCGCCTCCTCGAGGGCGACCTGCCGAAGTACCGCACGCTGTTCCCGACGGAGTTCAACTCGGTCGCCGTGATCGAGACCGCCCCGTTCGTCGAGGCCGTCAAGCGCGTGGCTCTCGTCGCCGAGCGCAACACCCCGGTCCGTCTCAGCTTCGAGCAGGGCGTGCTGATCCTGGAGGCCGGCTCCTCCGACGATGCACAGGCTGTGGAGCGCGTCGACGCGAAGCTGGAGGGCGACGACATCTCGATCGCCTTCAACCCGACCTTCCTGCTGGACGGCCTGAGCGCGATCGACTCGCCGGCCGCGCAGCTGAGCTTCACCACGTCCACCAAGCCGGCGCTGCTCAGCGGCCGCCCGGCGGTCGACGCCGAGGCCGACGAGGCGTACAAGTACCTGATCATGCCGGTCCGCCTCTCCGGCTGAGACCGGGAAACGACGCGGCAAGCCCCTCGGGCCCGGCCCCGCTTCCCGCGGGACCGGGCCCGAGGGCGTTCCGCCTCCCGCCCGCGAAGCCCCGTAGAAGCCCTGTAGAAGCCCTGTAGGGACCCTCCGGCGGTCCTGCAGCAGCCCGTACGGAGCCTCGTGCGCGGCCCGCCCGGACCCTCGGCGCCGACACCCGGAGTGCCCGTGGCGCCGGGCGCCGCGGCCCGGCGTAGGCTCGGCACGGGGGGATGTCCCCGGGCAGGGGAGCACCCCGGCACAGACGGCCACAACGCTTAAGGAACCACCTGATGGAGCTTGGTCTCGTCGGTCTCGGCAAGATGGGCGGCAACATGCGCGAGCGCATCCGCCGCGCCGGCCACACCGTCATCGGATACGACCGCAACCCGGACCTCGCCGATGTCCACAGCCTGTCGGAACTTGTGGACAGCCTGCAGGCCCCCCGCGTGGTGTGGGTGATGGTCCCGGCCGGCGCGGCGACCCAGTCCACCGTGGACGAGCTCGCCGGCCTGCTCTCGCCCGGCGACATCGTCGTGGACGGCGGCAACTCCCGCTGGACCGACGACGAGAAGCACGGCGCCGAGCTGGCCGCCAAGGGCATCGGCTTCGTCGACTGCGGAGTCTCGGGCGGCGTCTGGGGCCTGGAGAACGGCTACGCGCTGATGTACGGCGGCGACAAGGAGCACGTCGCGGCCGTCCAGCCGATCTTCGACGCCCTCAAGCCCGAGGGCGAGTTCGGCGCCGTGCACGCGGGCAAGATCGGTGCCGGCCACTTCGCGAAGATGGTCCACAACGGCATCGAGTACGCCATGATGCAGGCCTACGCCGAGGGCTGGGAGCTCCTGGAGAAGGTCGACTCGGTCACCGACGTCCGCGAGGTGTTCCGGTCCTGGCAGGAGGGCACGGTCATCCGTTCCTGGCTGCTGGACCTGGCCGTGAACGCGCTGGACGAGGACGAGCACCTGCAGGAGCTGCGCGGCTTCGCGCAGGACTCCGGCGAGGGCCGCTGGACGGTCGAGGCCGCGATCGACAACGCCGTGCCGCTGCCCGCGATCACGGCCTCGCTCTTCGCGCGCTTCGCGTCCCGCCAGGAAGACTCCCCGCAGATGAAGATGATCGCCGCGCTGCGCAACCAGTTCGGCGGCCACGCGGTCGAGAAGAAGTAATCCACAACCGCTCCACAGGTCCACAGGCCGCAGTCGGGATGTGCACAGCCTGTGGAGCGGAGCACGGCAGAGCAGCAGGAAGCCGGGGGAGGTCGGCGCCACATGCACGTTTCGCATCTCTCGTTGGCCGACTTCCGCTCGTACGCCCGGGCCGAGGTTCCCCTCGACCCGGGCGTCACCGCTTTCGTCGGCCCCAACGGGCAGGGCAAGACCAATCTCGTCGAGGCGATCGGCTACCTCGCGACCCTCGGCAGCCACCGCGTCTCCGCGGACGCGCCGCTCGTGCGGATGGGCGCCGAGCGCGCCGTCATCCGGGCCGCGGTCACCCAGGGCGAGCGGCAGCAGCTCGTGGAGCTGGAGCTGAACCCGGGCCGCGCCAACCGGGCCCGGATCAACAGGTCCTCGCAGGTCAGGCCGCGGGACGTACTGGGCATCGTGCGCACGGTGCTGTTCGCCCCCGAGGACCTGGCGCTGGTCAAGGGCGACCCCGGGGAGCGGCGCCGGTTCCTCGACGAGCTCGTCACGGCCCGCTCGCCGCGCATGGCGGCCGTCCGCTCGGACTACGAGCGGGTGCTCAAGCAGCGCAACACCCTGCTGAAGTCGGCGGCGATGGCCCGCCGGCACGGCGGCCGCTCCATGGACCTGTCCACGCTCGACGTGTGGGACCAGCACCTGGCGCGCACGGGCGCGGAGCTGCTGGCCCACCGGCTCGACCTGATCGCGACCCTGCTGCCGCTGGCGGACAAGGCGTACGAGCAGCTCGCGCCCGGCGGCGGCCCGCTCGGCGCTGCCTACAAGTCCTCCGCGGGCGAGCAGGTGGACAGCGGCGAGGCGCGCACCCGCGAGGCCCTGTACGAGGTCGTCCTCGGCTCGCTGGCCGAGGTGCGCAAGCAGGAGATCGAGCGCGGGGTGACCCTGGTCGGCCCGCACCGCGACGACGTGGTGCTGCGCCTGGGCGAGCTGCCGGCCAAGGGGTACGCGAGCCACGGCGAGTCCTGGTCCTACGCGCTGGCCCTTCGGCTGGCCTCCTACGAGCTGCTGCGCTCGGAGGGCAGCGAGCCGGTGCTGATCCTCGACGACGTGTTCGCGGAGCTGGACGCACGGCGCCGGGAGCGGCTGGCGGAGCTGGTGGCCCCGGGCGAGCAGGTGCTGGTGACGGCGGCGGTGGACGACGACGTGCCCGGGGTGCTGGTCGGGACCCGGTTCGCGGTGTCCGGCGGGGAGGTGACCCGGCTGTGAGCGGCAAGGAGCGGGAACCTCAGGAGCCTGCGCGCAAGCCGGCCGAACCCTCCGGCGTGGACCTGGCGCGCCAGGCGCTGGCGGCGGCCCGCGAGCAGGCGCGGGCCCGCGGCAACGCGGCGCAGAACAAGAAGGGCCGCTACCAGCCGGGCCTGCGCTCGGGCGCCCGGGCGGACGGCCGGGACCCGATGCCGCTGATGGCGGCGCTGGACCGGCTGCGCACGGAGCGCGGCTGGGAGATGCCGATGGCGGTGGCGGGCGTGATGGAGCGCTGGCCGGAGATCGTCGGCCATGACATCGCCACGCACTGCGTTCCGGACAAGTACGAGGACCGCGAGCTGGTGGTGCGCTGCGATTCCTCGGCGTGGGCGGCGCAGCTGAAGCTGCTGGCCCCGCAGCTGGTGGCGCGGCTCAACGCGGACCTGGGGCAGGGCACGGTCCGGCTGATCAAGGTCCACGGGCCGGGTGGCGGGCCGAAGCGGTACGGGCCCTGGCGGGCTCCGGGGAGCACCGGCCCGGGGGACACCTACGGGTGAGTACGGGAGCCGACCCGGCGCGGTCCGACTGCGTGCGGGCGGCTTCGCATGCCCGCCGGCGCGGGCACCCGTACGGGTGAGTAGGGATCGGGCGGTCACCCGTACGGACGGCTGTGCGGGTGGTGTCCCTCACGGTAGCCGGAGGTTGACAGCCCGAAGCGCTCAATGCCCGTGTGAGCCTCTTTGAGCCCCTCCCTGGATATGGGGAGTCGGAGAGAGGAGTTTCCGGGCGGCACATGCGGACTCAGGTACCGGCAAACGCCCATTCATGGGGGTGATACCGGTAGACTGAACGAGAATCCCGCGCACGCGCGGGATCCAGTCGAGTAAAGCTGACCACCGCTGACAACGCAGATCGACGCAGCCGCTCCCGCTTGCATGCCTGCCGGCCCGGAGTACGGCCTGTGCTGTGCCAGAAAGGGCGCTTCGTGGCCGATTCCGGCAACCCCAACGACAACCAGTCCACAGTCGGCCAGAACGGCGAGGTCACCTCCTCGTACGACGCCAGCGCCATCCAGGTCCTCGAGGGCCTGGACGCGGTCCGCAAGCGGCCCGGCATGTACATCGGCTCGACCGGTGAGCGCGGGCTCCACCACCTCGTCTACGAGGTCGTCGACAACTCGGTCGACGAGGCCCTGGCCGGGCACGCGGACACCATCGACGTGACGATCCTCGCCGACGGCGGCGTGCGCGTGGTCGACAACGGCCGCGGTATCCCGGTCGGCATCGTGCCGTCCGAGGGGAAGCCGGCCGTCGAGGTCGTGCTGACGGTCCTGCACGCGGGCGGCAAGTTCGGCGGCGGCGGCTACGCCGTCTCCGGCGGTCTGCACGGCGTCGGTGTCTCCGTCGTGAACGCCCTGTCGACCAGGGTCGCGGTCGAGGTCAAGACCGACGGCCACCGCTGGACCCAGGACTACAAGCTGGGTGTCCCGACGGCAGCCCTGCTGAAGAACGAGGAGACGTCCGAGACGGGCACCTCGGTCACCTTCTGGGCCGACGGCGACATCTTCGAGACCACCGAGTACTCCTTCGAGACGCTCTCGCGCCGCTTCCAGGAGATGGCCTTCCTCAACAAGGGCCTGACCCTCTCGCTGACGGACGAGCGCGAGTCGGCGAAGGCCACGATGGGCGCGGACACCGCCGAGGAGACCGACGACCAGCAGGCGCGCACGGTCAAGTACCACTACGAGGGCGGCATCGTCGACTTCGTGAAGTACCTGAACGCGCGCAAGGGCGAGCTGATCCACCCGACCGTCATCGACGTCGAGGCCGAGGACAAGGAGCGCATGCTCTCGGTCGAGATCGCGATGCAGTGGAACTCGCAGTACACCGAGGGCGTCTACTCCTTCGCGAACACGATCCACACGCACGAGGGCGGAACCCACGAAGAGGGCTTCCGCGCGGCGATGACCGGCCTGGTCAACCGCTACGCGCGCGAGAAGAAGTTCCTCCGCGAGAAGGACGACAACCTCGCCGGCGAGGACATCCGCGAGGGTCTGACGGCGATCATCTCGGTGAAGCTGGGCGAGCCGCAGTTCGAGGGCCAGACGAAGACCAAGCTGGGCAACACGGAGGCCAAGACCTTCGTGCAGAAGGTCGTGCACGAGCACCTCAACGACTGGTTCGACCGGAACCCGAACGAGGCCGCGGACATCATCCGCAAGTCGATCCAGGCGGCCACGGCGCGCGTCGCGGCCCGCAAGGCCCGTGACCTGACGCGCCGCAAGGGTCTGCTGGAGAGCGCCTCGCTGCCGGGCAAGCTGTCGGACTGCCAGTCCAACGACCCGACCCAGTGCGAGATCTTCATCGTCGAGGGCGACTCGGCCGGCGGCTCGGCCAAGTCCGGCCGCAACCCGATGTACCAGGCCATCCTGCCGATCCGCGGCAAGATCCTGAACGTCGAGAAGGCCCGCATCGACAAGATCCTCCAGAACACCGAGGTCCAGGCGCTGATCAGCGCCTTCGGCACGGGTGTGCACGAGGACTTCGACATCGAGAAGCTCCGCTATCACAAGATCATCCTGATGGCGGACGCCGACGTCGACGGCCAGCACATCAACACCCTGCTGCTGACCTTCCTGTTCCGCTTCATGCGGCCGCTGGTCGAGGCCGGGCACGTGTACCTGTCGCGTCCGCCGCTGTACAAGATCAAGTGGGGCCGCGACGACTTCGAGTACGCGTACTCGGACCGCGAGCGCGACGCCCTGGTCGAGCTCGGCAAGCAGAACGGCAAGCGGATCAAGGAAGACTCGATCCAGCGCTTCAAGGGTCTGGGCGAGATGAACGCCGAGGAACTGCGCATCACCACGATGGACGTGGACCACCGCGTGCTCGGCCAGGTCACCCTGGACGACGCCGCGCAGGCCGACGACCTGTTCTCGGTGCTGATGGGTGAGGACGTCGAAGCCCGGCGCTCCTTCATCCAGCGCAACGCCAAGGACGTTCGCTTCCTCGACATCTGAGTCGGCTCAGCTGACCGCTCGAAAGGACTTCTGACCAGCAATGGCCGACGAAACCACCCCCACCGCCGCGGAATCCGCGGAGGAGCAGCCCGTCGTACGCATCGAGCCCGTCGGGCTCGAGACGGAGATGCAGCGCTCCTACCTCGACTACGCGATGTCCGTCATCGTCTCCCGCGCGCTGCCCGACGTACGGGACGGCCTCAAGCCGGTCCACCGCCGCGTGCTGTACGCGATGTACGACGGCGGTTACCGGCCCGAGAAGGGCTTCTACAAGTGCGCCCGCGTCGTCGGCGACGTCATGGGCACGTACCACCCGCACGGTGACTCCTCGATCTACGACGCCCTGGTCCGCCTGGCCCAGCCGTGGTCGCTGCGCATGCCGCTCGTGGACTCCAACGGCAACTTCGGCTCCCCGGGCAACGACCCGGCGGCCGCCATGCGTTACACCGAGTGCAAGCTCATGCCGCTGGCCATGGAGATGCTCCGGGACATCGACGAGGAGACCGTCGACTTCACGGACAACTACGACGGCCGCAACCAGGAGCCCACGGTCCTGCCGGCGCGGTTCCCGAACCTGCTGATCAACGGCTCCGCGGGCATCGCGGTCGGCATGGCCACCAACATCCCGCCGCACAACCTGCGCGAGGTCGCGGCCGGCGCCCAGTGGGCGCTGGAGCACCCGGAGGCCTCGCACGAGGAGCTCCAGGACGCGCTCATCGAGCGGATCAAGGGCCCGGACTTCCCGTCGGGCGCCCTGGTCGTGGGCCGCAAGGGCATCGAGGAGGCGTACCGGACCGGTCGCGGCTCCATCACGATGCGCGCGGTGGTCGAGGTCGAGGAGATCCAGAACCGCCAGTGCCTGGTGGTCACGGAGCTTCCGTACCAGACCAACCCCGACAACCTGGCGCAGAAGATCGCCGACCTGGTGAAGGACGGAAAGGTCGGCGGCATCGCCGACGTCCGCGACGAGACCTCGTCCCGGACCGGCCAGCGCCTGGTGATCGTCCTCAAGCGCGACGCCGTCGCCAAGGTCGTGCTGAACAACCTCTACAAGCACACCGACCTGCAGACGAACTTCGGCGCGAACATGCTGGCGCTGGTGGACGGCGTGCCGCGCACGCTGTCGATCGACGCCTTCATCCGCCACTGGGTGACGCACCAGATCGAGGTCATCGTCCGGCGCACGAAGTTCCGCCTGCGCAAGGCGGAGGAGCGCGCCCACATCCTGCGCGGTCTGCTCAAGGCGCTGGACGCGATCGACGAGGTCATCGCGCTGATCCGGCGCAGCAACACGGTCGAGATCGCCCGCGAGGGCCTGATGGGCCTGCTGTCGATCGACGAGATCCAGGCGAACGCGATCCTGGAGATGCAGCTCCGCCGCCTGGCGGCCCTGGAGCGGCAGAAGATCGTCGCCGAGCACGACGAGCTCCAGGCCAAGATCAACGAGTACAACGCGATCCTGGCCTCCGAGGAGCGTCAGCGTCAGATCGTCAGCGAGGAACTGGCCGCGATCGTCGAGAAGTTCGGCGACGACCGGCGTTCCAAGCTGGTGCCCTTCGACGGCGACATGTCCATGGAGGACCTGATCGCCGAAGAGGACATCGTCGTCACGATCACCCACGGCGGGTACGTCAAGCGCACCAAGACCGAGGACTACCGCTCGCAGAAGCGCGGCGGCAAGGGCGTGCGCGGCACGAAGCTGAAGCAGGACGACCTCGTCGACCACTTCTTCGTGTCCACCACCCACCACTGGCTGCTGTTCTTCACGAACAAGGGCCGGGTCTACCGCTCGAAGGCGTACGAGCTCCCGGACGCCGGCCGTGACGCCCGCGGGCAGCACGTGGCGAACCTGCTGGCCTTCCAGCCGGACGAGAAGATCGCCCAGATCCTCGCGATCCGCGACTACGAGGCCGCCCCGTACCTGATCCTGGCCACCAAGGGCGGCCTGGTGAAGAAGACGGCGCTCAAGGACTACGACTCGCCCCGTTCGGGTGGCGTCATCGCGATCAACCTCCGGGAGACCGAGGACGGCAGCGACGACGAGCTGATCGGCGCCGAGCTGGTGTCCGCCGAGGACGACCTGCTGCTCATCAGCAAGAAGGCGCAGTCGATCCGCTTCACGGCGACCGACGACGCGCTGCGCCCGATGGGCCGCGCCACCTCGGGCGTCAAGGGCATGAGTTTCCGCGGAGGGGACGAACTGCTCTCCATGAGCGTGGTCCGGCCCGGTACGTTCGTCTTCACCGCGACCGACGGCGGCTACGCCAAGCGGACGCCGGTGGACGAGTACCGCGTCCAGGGCCGTGGCGGCCTGGGCATCAAGGCGGCGAAGATCGTGGAGGACCGCGGGTCGCTCGTCGGGGCGCTCGTGGTGGACGAAACGGACGAAATCCTCGCTATCACGCTCAGCGGTGGTGTGATTCGTACGCGCGTCAACGAAGTACGGGAGACCGGCCGTGACACCATGGGCGTCCAGCTGATCAACCTGGGCAAGCGGGATGCCGTCGTCGGCATCGCCCGCAACGCGGAGGCCGGTCAGGAAACTGACGAGGCCGACGACAGCGAGAACGAGATCGGGACCGAGGCGGCCGTCGAAGGACAGGCCGCCGAGGCTGCCGGGGGCACGGAGCCCTCGGCTGGGGAGCACGAGGAGTAAGCGTGAGCGGAGCCACGGGCGCCGGACCGGCCCACACTGGAGCGAACGGTGCCCGTGGCCCCGCCGCGGACTCGCAGGGGGGAACCGTGACGGACACCCGAGGACCGCAGCCGCCTCAGTCGCCTCAGTCGCATCAGACTCAGGCGGGGGCCGGCCCTCAGCAGCCTTACCACCCGCCGCAGGCGTACGCGGTGCCCCAGGGCCCCGCGGCGCCGCGGGGGGCGGGCGACGCCGGTGCGCAGCGCAAGCCGCGCACGGGGGCCCGTATGGCACCCAGGACGCGCAAGGCGCGGCTGCGGGTGGCCAAGGCCGACCCGTGGTCGGTGATGAAGGTCAGCTTCCTGCTGTCGATCGCGCTGGGCGTGTGCACGATCGTCGCCGCGGTGGTGCTGTGGATGGTCATGGACGCCATGGGCATCTTCTCCAGCGTCGGCGGCACGATCAGCGAGGCGACCGGCTCGAACGAGAGCAACGGCTTCGACCTCCAGACCTTCCTGTCGCTGCCGCGCGTTCTGATCTTCACGACGGTGATCTCGGTCATCGACGTGGTGCTCATGACGGCGCTGGCGACCCTGGGCGCGTTCATCTACAACCTGTCGGCGGGCTTCGTCGGCGGTGTGGAGCTGACGCTCGCCGAGGATGAGTAGAGCTTCCGAAGACGGGGCTGGTGACCTGCGCAGACGGGTCACGGGAACCGATTTTGGAGTCACCGGGTCTGTGCGCTAACCTTCAGAAGTCAGCGCGCAGCGCGGATGGGGCTATAGCTCAGTTGGTTAGAGCGCATCCCTGATAAGGATGAGGCCACAGGTTCAAATCCTGTTAGCCCCACAGTGTCGAAGACCCCCAGGCCCATGGCCTGGGGGTCTTTGTCGTTGGGCCAGTTGGTGGGGCGGTAGGTCACCGATCGGTATCGGTCGGTGTGTATTGTTGGGCGCCAGAAGTCCCCTACGTCAACGAAAGACGAGGTCGCGCGGTGAAGAAGCTGCTCCTGGTCGCACTGGCCGCCATCGGCGGGCTCCTCGTGTACCGCCAGATCCAGGCGGACCGCGCAGAGCAGGACCTGTGGACGGAGGCAACCGACTCCGTGCCTTCTGGTTCCGGTGTGTGAGACCCGAGGTTGATCCCAGAGCCCCGACTGCCGCTGCGGTCGGGGCTTTGTGCTGCTCTGTGACGAATTATTGCAATATGCAAAGAACGTGCTTGCGTTGGCAAACTCGGGGTGGGTGCGCGTGATGGGTGGGGTACGTCGGGTACGGACGGCCGCGGTGGCGGCGCTGGGCGCCCTCGGGCTGGTCGCGGCCCTGCCGGGGGCCGCGGGCGCGGCGGGGACCCCGCAGCCGGTGCCGTCCTACCGGGGCGCGGAAGGGGCGCAGGCGGTCGAGGGGAAGCCGTCCACCGCCGGCGCGCCGGAGCTGAAGGCGGGCTCGGTCTACAAGGACGCGATCGCGCCGGGGGAGCGGTACTACCGGCTCAGGCTCGACGGCGGTTCGAGCGTGTACGCCTCCGCCGTGCTCCAGCCGCCGGGCAGCGCCAAGGTGAGCTACGGCGACGGCCTGGAGGTGGACGTCCTCACCCCTGAGAACCGCTCCTGCCAGAGCGGTGCGGGGCGGGCGTCCTTCGGCTACGACCCGGTCCCCATCAGCGCCGTGGGCGGCCGGATCATGCAGGAGGACGCCGGCTGCCAGGGGGACGGCACCTACTACGTCAAGGTCACGCGCGAGATGGCCAAGGGCGGGGACCCGGCGGCCTGGCCCCTGGAACTGCGGGTCCAGCGCGAGCCCAAGCTCGGCGGAAGCAACGCACCCACAGCCGCCCCCAGCGTCTGGCCCTCGGCCTCCCCGACCCTGCCGGGCAGCGACGCGGCTCCGCGGGCCGGCGGGACCGGCTTCAACGACGCCCGTGCTCTGGGCAGCGGCGTCTGGAGCGACGAGCTGCGGCCCGGACAGACCCGCTTCTACCGGGTGCCGCTCGACTGGGGACAGCAGCTGGGCCTCGCGGCGGAACTCTCCGCGGGGCAGATGACGAAGGACTCCGGGTACGCCTCGCCCGGGCTCTCCATCGCGCTGTACAGCCCGTACCGGTCCCTGATCGACAGCGAGGACGCCTCGTACGACGGGAAGCAGACGGGGCTCACGCTGGCGCGGACACCGCCGGTGGCCTATGAGAACCGCTTCGCCTCCGACCGGAAGCTCGGTGCGGTCCGGGTCGCCGGCTGGTACTACGTCGCGGTGACCATGGCGGGGAAGGTCGGGGAGTTCACCCAGGACGCGGTGCCCGTCCCGCTGACCCTGCGCACCCAGATCATCGGTACGCCGGGCAAGGCCCCGGCCTACGCGGAGGACCTCGCGGCCGCCGGGTTCGGGGTGGGGGCCGAGGACCGTACGGCCGCCAAGGAGGGCACCACGGTCGTGGAGGCCGATGCCGCCGCGGAGAACCGGTCGGTGATGCGGGTGGTCGCGGGCGCAGGCTTCGGTACGGGGACGCTGCTGCTGCTCGTGCTGGGCGGCTGGATCCTGCTGGCCCGGCGGCGCACCCCGTAGAGGGTCCCGCGGTCCCTAGATCTGGGTCAGGGCCCAGATCCCGACGGCGAAGCACAGCACCGCGGCGAGCAGGATCCCGGCGGTGACCTTCGCGGGCGGGGGCGCGATGCCCGTACGGGGCGGGGCGGCGGGCACCGTGGCGGGCTCGGGCTGCTGGTACGGGTGCGCGTACGGGGCCGTCGGCGGCGTCCGGGCCGTCTGCGGCGCGGGGGAGGGCGGCGGGAGGTGGAAGCTGCCCGTCTCCGAGGGGCCGAAGACCCCGAGCGGAGCGGTGACGGGCGCGGGGGCACCGGAGGGCTGCGCGGGTACGGAGGGTGCGGAGGGGGCGGCCGTCGGGGGAGTCTCGTACGCGGCTTCCTGGAGGGACCGGGGGGTGAAATCGTGCGGCACCGGGCCCAGTTGGTCGAACACCTCGACCGGATTCCCGTCCGGGCCGGGCGGCGGCAGCAGCTCCACGGCCTCGGCGAGGGCCCTGCGCGCCCCGGTGGCCGTCTGGAACCTGCTCCGGGGGTCCGGCTGGAGCAGCGCGGCCAGGACGTCCCACAGCGGCGCGGGAACGCCCTCCGGGGCATCGGGGGTGCCATGGCCCGCGACGTACGGCGCCGTGAACTGCTCCACGAGGGCCTGGGAGTCGGGCTTGGCGCCCTGGAGCAGGTAGAGGCCGACGAGTCCGACGGCGAACAGGTCTGCGGTGAAGTCGGGTTCGGAACCGAGGAGTTGTTCGGGGGCGAGATAGCCCGGGGTGCCGACCACGTAGGCGGTCTCGGTCAGCCGGGGCTCGCCCTTGCGCATGGCGATGCCGAAGTCGGACAGCCGCAGGTGCGGCCGCCCGGTTCCAGTGGCCTCCATCAGGATGTTGGCCGGTTTGATGTCGCGGTGCACGACACCCTCCGCATGCACCGCCGCCAGCCCCGACAGGAGCTGGTCGAGCAGCGTGCACACGAACCGGGGCGGCAGGGCCCCGTAGTCCCCGATCACATGGGCGAGGGAGCCGCCGGCGACGAGGTCCATGGTGAAGAGGACCTTGTCGTCGTCCGCCGCCCAGCTGGCCGGGGCCAGTACGTGCGGGTGATCGATCCGCAGCGCCTGTTCACGGACGAACCGCAGCAGGGTGTGGGCATCGCTCTGCAGGAGGACCTTCGCTGCGACGTACCGGCGGCGCCGGTGGTCCCAGGCACGCCATACGGCGCCGGCGCCGCCACGTCCGATCGGGTCGATCAGTTCGTACCGGCCGGCGAAGATCTCACCCATTGCTGCGCCCGTCCCCCGTCGTCAGCTGCGTCCGTTGCCTGCGTGGCGTGTCAGTTCTGGTGCGCCTCGTAGTGCGCGACGGCGTCGGACGTGCGGCCCGCTCCGTACACCCGGAGAAACTCTGCCAGTTCCGGGTGGGTCGGGGCGAGGGTGTCCGCCGCGTCGATGATGTCGCCCGCCGCGGAGACCGAGCGCAGCAGCGACTGGATCTCGCGCACGACGCGCTTGACGGTGGGTGCGCCGGAACCGGTGGCGGCCTGGCTGGTGCTGTTGCTGAGGACGGAACCTCCCTGGGTCTTCTTGATCTCGTCCATGCGGTCGGTCGCCTCTCCCGCGCTGACGCTCCCGTCGGCCACCTGGCCGGCGAGGTCCTGGAGAGCCTGAACCCGCTGGACCACGGCGGGGTTTCCGATCTTGGCCCGCTGACCGCTCATCAGCTGGGACAGCATCGGCGCCGACAGCCCGAGGACGGCAGCGAGGCGGGCCTGGTTCAAACCGAGGTCATCTATGAGCCGGCGGAAGAGCGCGCCGAGCGGCTCCCCGTACCAACTCCGCTGGAGTTCCCTGGCTCTGGCGGTCGCCTCTTGCTGTACTGCGTCCACTCTTACTACTCCCCTTCGCTGGTGCGAACCTCGCGAGCATCTTACGGAGAGTGGTCGCGGGGCGGGAGTCCCTATCATTTTGCGGGATGAGGGGGTACACCCGGTACTCTGTCCTACGGAACGGTCACTCCTTCCCGGAGGACGGCCGTGCCCGTGTACGGGGCCTTAGCTCAGTTGGTAGAGCGCTGCCTTTGCAAGGCAGATGTCAGGAGTTCGAATCTCCTAGGCTCCACAGTGAGAAAACCCTGCCTGACCAGCGGAAACGCCGGTCAGGCAGGGTTTTTTCGTACCCGGCTCCGTGGGGTCAGCGGGGGCCGGGGCGGCGGCACAGTTCGTGGAGCCGGGAGATGCGCCAGCCTTCGCCCACGGGTGCGCCCCGGGGGGTCAGCAGGACGCCCGAGTTCGCCCGTACCGCTTCGGTCAGTGCCGGGCCGCGCAGGTCCGGGGAGGCGGTGAGGGTCCGGGCGAGGGCCGTGACCGCGCTGTCGGCCCGGCGCACCGCGCAGGAGTGCGCGTGGACGGCCCAGACTTCGAGGCCCGCCGCGTACGAGTCGAGGGAGCCGAAGGTGCCGAGCCCGCAGTCGGCGGGGATCAGCACCGGGCCCCTGGGCGCCACCGCGCGGGCGAGGCGCAGGCAGAGTTCCTGGGGGGCCAGTACCGCCAGGACGTCCTTCGCGGCGGCGGCCGCGGACGGGGCTGTGGCCAGTCCGGCCGCGGCGGCCTCCTCGTCGACCCGGCGGGCCAGTTCCGTCCACTGCGCACTGCCGTCGTGCAGCGTCGAGAGGGAGACCGCCCCCAGTGCGGACGCCCCCTCGACGATCAAGCGCGGCAGGTCGTCCTCGTCGGGGGCCCAGCTGAGCGCGGTGGCCTCGGGCTGCAGGAAGGGCAGCAGGCAGGTCAGCCCCGCCGCCCCGTAGGCCTCGGCCACGGCCTTGCCGCGGGCCGGGTCGCTGTGTCCGACCACCGCCGCGTAATCCCCGGCCACGACGTCGTCCTCGACCCCCGCGGTCTCGTCGTGCACGCGCCAGTCGGCCGCCGCGGGGTGCTCGGTCCTCGCCCGCTCGATCCCTCCGAGGAGCGCCGCCCCCCAGGCGGCCCGGGGGCCGGTCAGTGGGGCGACGACCGCTACTTCCGGTCGTCTCGTCATGGTCAGCCCCAGATGAAGGAGTCGGTCGAGGCAGCCGCCGGCTGCGGCGCGGCGAGGGCCGCGGGGGCCCCGCCGAGGACGAAGGCGGCGGCGATCACGGCGAGCAGAGCGGTGCGGACACGAGACATGGAGAACCCCCGGAAGATGTGTGCTGTGGTGTGGGACCAGCATGCTGCGGGCGCTTCTGCGGTGGCTACGGATGCGAAGTTCCGGGACCGGCCATGGCCAGGGGCGGACACGGCGGGCGCTCCGGCAGCCATTCCCACCTCTGCGGATGTCCGTATGCCGGACCCGGCTGGCCGTGGTGCGGACCCCTTCTTAGGATCGCGGGTGCGAACCGTGGGGGATGGTTCGTCAAGCCGAGGGGGCGGTGTGGACGACGTACGGGCCAAGGCCCAGGAGCTGTACCGGATCGCATTGGACGACGCGTCGTGGCGACCGGAGCTCGTCACCGTGGAACGCGGGTGGACCGACCCGGAGTTCGCGGACGTCCTGCGTCTGCTCAACCGGCTCGGACTGTTCGTCCCCTCGCCGGAGACGCGCAACGGCTGGACGGCGCTGGCCCCGGACACGGCGCTGCGCAACCTCCTGCTGGAAGAGGAGCAGCACACGGGGGCCCTGCTCTCGGCCGTGCAGCAGACCCGGGCCGCGCTCGCCCAGGTCGTCACGGACTTCCAGCCGGTGCACGCCCGGGAACTGTCCTCCGTGCAGATGGAGGTGGTCACCGGAGCCGCCAACGTCTCGGCCGCCCTGGAGGACGCCTCGCAGCGCGTCGAGCGCGAGGTGCTCTCCCTGCACCCGGGCCGGGCGCTGCCCGCCGAGATGGTCGAAGCGGGCCTGGAGCGGGACCGGTTGGCGCTCGGCCGCGGGGTGCAGATCCGTACCATCCACCTGGGTTCGGCGGCCGCGGTGCCGCACATGACCGCGTACCTGCGCAGGCTGAACAGCGCCGGGGCCCAGGTGCGCACCGCGCACACCCTGCCCCTGCGGCTGATCGTGGTGGACCGTTCCCTGGCCATCGTCCCGGCCCCCGAACCGGTGGACGGGGACATCGCCGCCGTCGTGCTGCGCGGGGAGACGCTGGTCGGCGTGTTGCGCGGGATCTTCGAGCACTGCTGGGCGGCCGCCAGCGTGCTGAGCGAGGCCGGCACCGCGGCGAGCACGGCGGCCCCGGAGGGCGAGGGCGGCTGGCAGCCCACCGGCCGCCACCGTGAGCTGCTGCGGATGCTGGAGGGCGGACTGACGGACGAGACGATGGCCCGCAAGCTCGGGGTGTCCGAGCGCACGGTCCGCCGTCTCGTCTCCGAGCTGACCGAACGGCTAGGCGCGGCCAGCCGGTTCCAGGCCGGAGTGTGCGCGGTGCGGCTCGGCTGGCTCGACGACTGAGGCGGTGGTCTGGGTCGCGGCCTCGGCAGTGGCCTCGGGCGCGGCCTCGGTGGCCGGGCCGGCGGCGGCCGTGCGGCCCCAGGCGGTGCCCGCGAGGACCAGCAGCGCGCCCGCCAGGCCGAGCAGTCCGGGCCGGTCCCCGGCCAGTGCGATGCCGAACACGGCGGCCCACACGGGCTCGGTGCCCAGCAGGAGGCTGACCCGCGAGGGCGAGGTCTTGCGGACGGCCCACATCTGCGTGAAGAAGGCGAAGAGCGTGCAGAACACGGACAGGTAGACCAGCCAGAGCCAGTCGGACACGTCGAACGCGGCCGCGGCCGCCCACGGGGTGCCGCCGGTGCCCGGCGCGAAGGACAGCAGGGCGAACACCGTGACCGCGCTGCCGAGTTGGAGCGTGGTCATCGACATCGAGTCCGCGCCACGGACCGACTTCATCCTCGACATCGCGAGGACGTGGACGGTACGCGCCAGGGCCGCGCCCAGCATCAGCAGGTCGCCGAGGGAGGGCGCGGTGAAGCCCGCCCCCTGGGTCAGCAGCAGGACGCCCGCCACCGACAGCCCGGCCGCCGCCATGAACGGCCGCGGCAGCGCGGTCCCGCGGATCCGGCTCTCCGCGATCGGGGTGAAGATCATCGTGAGGCTGATGATGAGCCCGGCGTTGGTCGCCGAGGTGTGCACCACCCCGTAGGTCTCCAGCAGGAAGATCCCGGCGAGGATCAGCCCGAGGACGCCCGCGCCGCGCACCTGCGTGCCGCTGAGGGCGCGGAGCCTGCGCCACCCGGCGATGACGAGCACGGGCAGCGCCACCGCGAACCGCAGCACCAGCACGGCCAGCACGGTCTGGGTGGTGGTGACGCCCTTGGCGGCCAGGTAGCTCGATCCCCACACCACTGCGACCAGCAGTACGGGCAGATCGGTCAGCCAGGCGCGGCGGGCCCGGGCGGTGGCGGTGGCGGTCATCGGGACTACTCCTACGGGGTGTGGGGGAGGGGCGGAGCGCGCGGGGCGGGCTCAGCGGGCGGTGTAGGCGATCACCAGGACGTCGCGGTGGGCCGCGGTCTCGGGGTCGACGGGCTGCAGCCCGGTCACCGAGTGCAGGGTCCGGCGGTCGTCGCCGAGCAGGAGGTCGCCCGGCTCGGTCAGGGTGGTGGTGAGCAGGTGCTCGCCCGCGTCGGTGTAGACGCCGCTCTCGCCGCCGGTGACGTTGGTCCGGCCGATCATCAGCGAGGTGATGAAGGTGACGCCGTCACGGTGGCGGCCCTCGGGGGCCGGCTGCCCCTCCTGGTCGGCGGAGGCGATGATCCGGTACGGGTGGAGCTTGATGTTCCAGGTCTTCGTACCGTCGACCGCCGTGAAGATCCGGCCCAGTTCGACCAGGACCGACCGCAGGAGCTGGTCGCCGACGAAGGCGCCGGTCAGCGGGTCGAAGACGCGCTCCACACCGCCGTTGAGGGGGTTGACGTCGGTTTCCTGGCGGTAGGGCTCGTGGGGGAGCAGGCTGAGCTCGCCGGAGTCCGCGTCGAGCTCGAACTGGCCGTAGCGGCGGAAGCGGTAGGTGCCGCCGTCGGCCATGTGCGTGTCGAGCGTCAGCTCGTCCCAGTGGGCGGCGAAGCGGGCCCAGTCGGAGGCGTCGGCGTCGACCAGGTCGGAGAGGGCGCGGGAGGGCATCAGGTGCCCGCCGGGTCCGGCGAGGGCGGCGGTGGCGTCGAGCGCGACGGGGTGCGTGGTGGAAGCGGCAGTGGTCATGGAAGTGCTCCGTGGAAACGAGGAAGAACGGTCGGTACGGGGAAGTGCGGTGCGGGAAGGGCTCAGACGGCCGTGAGCAGGGAGTCGGCGCGGGCGAACGGCGCGGACTCGGCTTCGATCGCCCGCTCCTCCCAGGCCTCGCGGTCCCGCAGGTACAGCGGCTTGAGGGCGTTGATGGCCCGGGTGTCCGCCCCGCCGGTCCGCAGCCGCCAGGTCACCGAGCCGGTGGTGCGGGCGGCGCAGGTGTCCATGAACGCCTGGACGGTGAGGCGGAGGTCGCCGAACCAGCGGCCTTCCAGCGCCTCGCGCGTCCAGACCTGCTCCAGGTGGCGCTTCTCGCGGATGAGTTCGGCGTCCAGGCAGGCGCTCTCGACGTGCCGGTAGCTGCTCAGCAGCAGGTAGGCGCCGGGCATCTCGCGGATCTCCAGCACCTTCTCGCCGTGGTCCAGGTGCTCCAGGCCGGAGTAGCGGCCGAGACCGTAGGCGCCCACCCGGTGGTTGAGCTGGTCGATCAGGTCCGTGAGCGGCATCGGCACCCCGTCGACGGCGACCGGGAGCCCGCGCTCGATGGAGACGGTCAGGGTCTCGGAGTCGCCGGGCAGGGCGGTGGGCCGGCTCCAGGTGTACATGTCCTCCGGGACCGCGTGGCGCTCCGGGTCGTCGAGGATCCCGGACTCGAACTCGCGGCACCACAGGTTGGAGTCGCCGCTGACGATCCGGCCGGCGAGCAGGTCGATCCCCGCGGACCGCAGCTCGACCAGCTTCTCCTCACGGGTGACCGGGTCCAGGTCGTACGGGCTGCCGAAGCTGCCCTCCCAGCCGAGCAGGGTCAGCGCGCCGTTGAGCCGGCGCAGGGTGTTCTGCGAGCGGTTCGCGGTGTGCAGGACGGTCTGGGCGCCGAGGGCGCGGGCCAGCTCCACCGCGCTGCGGGCGATGAGCGGACGGCTGAGGGTGGAGCTGACCGGGTGGATGCCGAGGTAGACGGCCTGGGCGGCGATCGCGGGGGCGACGTACTGGCCGGCGAACTCCTCGCGCCGGTCGAGGATGTGGATGGTCGCGCCGAGCGCCTCCGCCACCTGGCGCTTGTACTGGCTCGACTCGTCCTCGCCGATGTCGACGCTGACGGCGTGCACGTCGCGGACGCCCATGCGGCGCAGGCGCAGCAGCAGGTACGAGCTGTCGAGGCCACCGCTGAACAGGGTGACGACGGGACGGTTCGGGTCCAGGGTGTCGAGCTGCGAGAAGGAACGTATGAGCGGGGACTGCATGGTCTCTCCAACCTTGGCGCGGTTCACAAGAGAGGAGATTTCCCTGTGGCGGAGTTCCGGACAATGGATTCCGGCCTTCCGCGCCCGGCCATGACCGGTCCCGGACGCGGCGCCGGCCGGAGCCGCGACGGCACGAGAAGAGCCCCCTCGGCCCCGCGGAGTGCGGGATCGAGGGGGCTCTCGGGTCTCAGAGCTCGGGTCAGGGGTCCGAGGGTCAGGCGCGGGTACGGGCCTTGCGGGCGCGGAGCATCAGGGCGGTGGCGAGGGCGGCGAACATCGCGACGAGGCCGGCGCCGATGGCCGCGGTGTTGACGTCGTCCTGGGGGGCGAGCTCGGCGCCCGCGGCGACCGGGCCCTTGGGGACGACGACCGTCTGCGGCTTCGCGTCCGTGGCGGGCTTGGCGGCGGGCTTCGCGGACGGCTTGGCGGCGGGCTTCGCGGCGGGCTTGGTGGACGGCTTGGCGGCGGGCTCCGCCTTCGGCATCAGCTGGAAGGTCGAGGCGCCCTCGCCCAGCACGCGGATGTCGAATCCCTCGCCGTTGTTCGTGAGCTTGTACTGGACGCCGTCGAGCACGGCGAGGGGGTGGGTGAGGTCGAGCACGGCCAGGACACGGCCGGCCCAGCGGGCGGTGCCCGGCTGCGCCACGCCGGCACCGGCGCGGATCCAGACCTCGGGGCCCTCGGACTTGTTGCGCAGCACCGCGATCTTGCCCTTGCCGAGCTGGACGATCTCGCCGTCGTAGCGCTCGTTGCCCGAGGGGTCCGCCGACACCGCCGACACCGCGGTCACGGGCTGCGCGGCCTGAGCGGGCGCGGCGATCGCCGTCGCGGCGGGGGCCAGGAGGGCTCCGGCGAGGGCGGCGGTGACGATCGAGGTGCGGAGGGCGGTACGCATAACGACTCCTTGGAGCATGGTCGGGGAGGGCGGAGAGTCGCATGCCGCGGTGTCTCTGTCGGGGTTTCGTCCGGTCAGGTCTGCGGGGCTGCTGATGAGAAATCTACGGATCTTGATCGGCCGGAACGTGGGATTCCTGTCATGGCCGGGTAACAGGCAACGGTCGTAAAACCGCCGGATGACCAGCGCACTCCCCGGTTAGAGTCCCCTGTCCGGAGATTGATGTGACAGGTCTTTAGAAGTCGTACGGCTGAGGAGAGTTCGCATGACCGTGGAAGCGAAGAGCACCGAGAAGGCCCTGCGGCTCCGGGAGTTGGGCGAGGCGCTCCTGGTCCTGCCCAATGCCTGGGACGCGGGCAGCGCGGCGGTGATCGAGTCGGCCGGGGCGGCGGCCATTGCCACCACCAGCGGCGGCGTGGCCTGGTCGATCGGCCGCGGGGACGGGCAGCACGCGACGAAGGCGGAGATGCTGGCGGCGGCCGCACGGATCGTGGCGGCCGTGGACGTCCCCGTCACCGTGGACATCGAGGGCGGCTACGAGGACGTCGCTGCCACCGTGCGCGAGGTGGTGGCGGTGGGCGCCGTCGGGATCAACCTGGAGGACTCGAAAGCGGCCGACGGTACGCTCCACACCGCCGCGGAGCAGGCCGACCGGATCCGCGCCGCCCGTGCGGCGGCCACCGCCGCCGGGCTGCCGGAGCTGGTGATCAACGCCCGTACCGACGTCTTCCTGTTCGGGATCGGCGAGGAGTCCGGCCGCCTTGCCGACGTCCTGGCGCGGGTGGAGGCGTACGCGGCCGCCGGGGCCGACGGGATCTTCGTGCCGGGGCTGCTGGACCTGGACGTCCTGAGCGAGATCGCGCGGGGCCCGCTGCCGGTCAACGCCATGGCCGGGCCGGGCGGTCCGTCCGTCGCCGAGCTGGCGAAGGCCGGGGTGCGCCGGGTCAGTGTCGGAACGGGCGTGGCGCAGGCGGCGTACACGGCGGCCCGCGCCGCGGCGGTGGAGGTGCTGGAGCAGGGGACGTACGGGGCCCTCGAAGGGGCCGTCGACTACGGGACGCTCAACGGCCTCTTCGTGAAGTAGGGCCTGGCAGGCCGGCCCGAGCTCGTCCTGCCCGATGTTTCACGTGAAACATCGGGCAGGAGGTCACCGGCGCGGGCCGGTCCGCAGCAGGGTCGCCGCCACCACGAGCGCCGTGAGCATCAGCCCGGCGCCGATGCCGAAGGCCAGGTGGTAGCCCGAGGTCAGGGCCGTGGCGCGGTCGAGGCCGGTGGTGAGCGCCGAGTCGGTGCGGGCGGCGGCCAGGGTGGACAGGACGGCGACGCCGAGGGCCATGCCGATCTGCTGGGTGGTGTTGAACAGGCCCGAGGCGAGGCCCGCGTCCTGCTCGTCGGCGCCGGACATCCCCAGCGCGGTGAGGGCGGGCAGGGCCAGGCCGAAGCCGGCGGCCAGCAGCATCACGGGGAGCAGGTCGGTGACGTAGTCGGCGCGGACCGGGAGCCGGGTCAGCAGCCCCAGGGCGGCCACGAGCAGGGCGAGTCCGGCGAGCAGGACGGCCCGTTCGCCGAAGCGGGCGTTGAGCGGGGCCGAGGCGAAGAGGGAGACCCCGCCGATGACCACGGCCGCCGGGAGCATGGCCAGGCCGGTCTCGGCGGCTCCGTAGCCGAGCACGTTCTGCAGGTACAGGGCGACCAGCACCTGGAAGGAGAACAGCGCGGCCACCATCAGCATCTGGACCAGGTTCGCGCCGACCACGGTCCGCGAGCGGAAGATCCGCAGCGGTACCAGCGGGGTGCGGGTCCTGGCCTGGCGTGCGGTGAAGCCGGCGAGCAGAGCGACCGAGAGCGTGCCGAGGCCGAGGGTGTGGGCGGAGACCCAGCCGTAGCGCTCCACCTCGACGACGGTGAAGATGCCGAGCATCAGGCCCGCGGTGACCAGGAGGGCGCCGAGGACGTCGGCCCCGGCGCGTAGCCCCAGTCCCCGATCGGAGGGGAGCGCGGGCAGGGCCAGTGCCAGGGCGGCGAGCCCTATGGGCAGGTTGATGAAGAAGATCCAGTGCCAGTCCAGGGCATCGGTCAGGACCCCGCCGAGCACCTGGCCCAGGGAGGCTCCGGCCGCGCCGGTGAAGGAGAAGACGGCGATGGCCTTGGCCCGCTCGCGCGGTTCGGTGAACAGCGTGATGAGGATGCCCAGGCTGACGGCGGCGGCCACGGCGCTGCCGAGGCCCTGCAGGAACCGGGCGGCGATCAGTACCTCGGGCGAGCCGGCGAATCCGGCGAGCAGGGAGGCTCCGGTGAAGACGCCGGTCCCGGCCAGGAACATCCGCTTGCGGCCGATGAGGTCACCGAGCCGGCCGGCGAGGAGCAGCAGGCTGCCGAAGGCGATCAGGTAGGCGTTGACGACCCAGCTGAGTCCGGCGGGGGTGAAGCCCAGGTCCTTCTGGATGGCCGGCATCGCGACGGTGACGATGCTGCCGTCGAGGACGGTCATCAGGACGCCGGTGGACAGCACCCCGAGAGCGGTCCAGCGGGAGCGCAGCCCGCGCGGTGCGGCCGGGGCGGCGGAGGGGGAGGCGGGAGCGGGAGCGGGAGCGGGAGCGGCGGGAGCAGCGGAGGTGGAGGCGGAGGGAGCGGCGGTGGCAGGCATCTGTGTCCCCAGTCGGTGATCGGCGGGCTGACTTGATGAGACCGTATCAGATAGTTCTGTTGCAGACGATCTGTTGGAGACTGAATTGCTAGACTGGTGAACATGACAGCCATGGCACCCGCGCAGAACGAGCCGGACCTCTCCTTCCTCCTGGACCACACCAGCCACGTCCTGCGCACCCGGATGGCGGCGGCACTCGACCGGATCGGGCTCACGGCACGGATGCACTGCGTGCTCGTGCACGCGCTGGGGGAGGAGCGGACGCAGATCCAGCTCGCCGAGATCGGGGGCATGGACAAGACGACGATGGTCGTCACCGTCGACGCCCTGGAGAAGGCCGGACTGGCCGAGCGGCGGCAGTCCGGTACGGACCGCCGGGCCCGCGTCATCGTCGTCACGGAGAAGGGCGCGGCCCTGGCGCAGGAGAGCAGCCGCATCGTCGACCAGGTGCACGCCGACGCCCTCGGCTCCCTCGCCGACGAGGACCGCGCGGCCGTGCTCCGGGTACTGAACCTGCTGGTCAAGGGTGATCTGGAGACCCCGTCGGAGAGCCCGAGGCCGGCCCGCAGGGCTCGCCAGTAGCCGACCGGCATCCCCCGGATGGCCCAGTCACAGGGCCGTCCCGGGCCTTCTGGCAGAGAGTGGAACAAGGCACTCAGCCCAGGGGGGCACCACCATGCCGGAGGCGTACGCACATGGGACTGTTCGACTTCATGAGGTCCGACAAGAAGAAGGAACAAGCCGAGAAGGCCGCCCAAAAGGCGGCTGAGCAGGTGCAACAGCAGGCCGCGGACGCTCCGGCGCCGCCGTCCTCGATGCCCGGCGACACCGGGACCAAGTACACCGACGCGGCAGCGGCGACCAAGGCGGCCGCCGAACGCATGGCGGCGGCAGCGCCGCCCAAGGCCGCACCGGCGCCCCCGGTCACCCGGCCCGCCCCGCACACGCCCACGCCGGCCTCCGCCGCGCACAAGGCGGTGCCCGCGGCACCGATGCCGAAGCCGGCGCCCAAGGCGCAGCGCACGTACACCGTCCGCTCGGGCGACTCGCTCTCCGCGATCGCCCGCCGCGAGCTCGGCAACGAGGGCCGCTGGCGCGAGCTCTACGCGATGAACAAGGGCGTCATCGGCTCGAACCCCGACATGATCCACCCGGGGATGAAGCTCACCCTCCCCAACTGAGCGGAGCGCAACGAAAGAGTGGGGCCCGGATCCTGGGAAAGGATCCGGGCCCCACTCTCGTTGCGCGTTCCTCGTTCCTCAGCGGTGCTTGCGCTTCGCGTCTTCCGCGTCGATCCGCTCCTGCACGGCCTCGGCCTCCGCCTCCAGGCTGGACACGGTGTTCCTCGCCTCGCGCTCCTTCGCGGCCAGCTCCTCGTCGTAGGGGGCCGGAGCCTCCTCCCGCGCCGACAGCTCGGTCGCGGCCGGCGGCTCGACGAGCCAGTCCGGGTTCGACTGCTGGTCCCACCACTTCCACGCGGCGAAGGCGCCGCCGGCCAGGACGCCGACCACCGCCACGCCCTTGAACAGGCGGCCGCAGCGCGCACGCCGCTCGTGGCGCCGTACGAGCTTCTTGACATCCTTGGCCGACACCTGGCCGCGCAGCGCCGCCAGCGCCGCCGTCGACCGGGATGCGGCCTCCTCCGCCACCGGCTGGGCCGCCGCGAGGGCGCTCTCCAGCCGCGGCTGCGTGTACTCCACCGCGTGCAGGGCCGCCAGGCGGGTCTGCTTCACGGCATTGGACGCCGCCCGGTCGACATTCGGCGGCACATGGGAGCGCGCCGATTTGATCCGGGGCTGTACGTGGCAGTCGTACGTCTGGCGGGCTTGTTTGGCAGCCTCGCCGGCCGCGTACGACACCTTCGGCGCAAGCCGTTCATTTGCTTCGTGGGCGTAATGCACCGCAGCGTGCTTGGCGGATTCCGCGTACGGCGCCACCACTTCCGCTGCGTGCCGCGCCGTATCCCTGGCACTTGATGCTGCCAGACGCACGCTTTCCTTGCGGGTCACGGGATCCTCCTCCTCGGTGGCGGACACAGTTCACCTTTCCACCCTTTGTCGGATCATGCCTCCCATACCGCCGACCGGCATGCGCGACAGGGCATACGGGTGGACGATTTCCGTCCTGTGCAGCCCTCCGTGCGAGGATCTGAAACCGACAGTGACGACGAGAGGAAGGCAGATCCGTGGCCGAGAAGCTCTACGCCACCCTGAAGACCAACCACGGCGACATCGAGATCGAGCTTCTGCCGAACTTCGCTCCGAAGACCGTGCGCAACTTCGTGGAACTCGCCACCGGTGAGCGCGAGTGGACGCGGCCCACGGACGGCCAGAAGACCACGGACCCGCTCTACGACGGCACCGTCTTCCACCGCGTCATCAGCGGGTTCATGATCCAGGGCGGCGACCCGCTGGGCAACGGCACCGGCGGCCCCGGCTACCAGTTCGCCGACGAGTTCCACCCCGACCTGGCCTTCACCAAGCCCTACCTGCTCGCGATGGCGAACGCCGGCCCGGGCACCAACGGCTCGCAGTTCTTCATCACCGTCGCCCCCACCGCCTGGCTGACGCGCAAGCACACCATCTTCGGCGAGATCGGCGACAAGGCCAGCCAGAAGATCGTCGACACCATCGCCGCGGGTCCCACCAACCCGCGCACCGAGCGCCCCCTCGACGACGTGATCATCCACTCCGTCGTCATCGAGAAGCGCGCCTGACCGCAGGGGAACCTTTCGGCCCCGCCCGTCCGTCCTCGATACGTACCGGACGGGCGCGGGCGGATCCGCCCGCCTCGCCGCCGACCGAGGGGACCGATGGACACCGACCGTCTTCCGGGCTGCTACCGCCACCCGGACCGCGAGACCGGGATCAGCTGTACGCGCTGTGAGCGGCCGATCTGCCCCGACTGCATGATCAGCGCCTCGGTCGGCTTCCAGTGCCCCGAGTGCGTCCGCGGGGGCTCGGGAACGGGCCACGGCCGGGCCGCCAACGCCCCGCGCACGATCGCGGGCGGGGTGGTCGCCGCCGATCCGTACCTGGTCACGAAGATCCTGATCGGGATCAACGTGGGCATGTTCCTCGCGGTCCACGTCTTCTCGGGGCTGGCGATCCAGCTGGAGCTCCTGGGCCGCTACCGGGAGCTGGTGGGCGGGCCGCTCGAAGGCGTCTCCACCGGCGAGTACTACCGGCTGCTGAGCTCTGCCTTCCTGCACACCGAGCTGTGGCACATCTTCAGCAACATGCTCGCCCTGTGGTTCATCGGCGGACCGCTGGAGCAGGCGCTCGGCCGGGCACGCTACCTCACCGTGTACCTGCTGTCGGCCCTCGGCGGCAGCGCGGCGGTCTATCTGCTGACCGAGCCGAACGTCGCGACCCTGGGTGCCTCCGGAGCCGTCTTCGGCCTGCTCGGTGCCACCGTGGTGCTGTTCCGCCGGATGCGGTACGAAATGCGCCCGCTGATCACCATGGCGGTGTTCATGCTGGTGCTCACCTTCGCGCCGGGGCTGAACGTGTCCTGGCAGGCCCATATCGGTGGTCTGGTCACCGGTGCACTGGTTGCGGCGGGCTTCCTGTGGCCGACCAAGGACATGGGCGCGCGGAATCGCACATTCATCCAGTGGGGCACCTGTGTGGCGGTGTTCTTGCTGGCCACAGCCCTGATCGCGATCCGTACGGCCGAACTTTCCGTACTCAACTGATCACACCGGCGTCAACTCTCCACAGAGTTATCCACAGATCTTCTGTCTTTTCCTCAGGTGTGGATGACGCTGTGGATAACTCATGGGGAGAGCTTGCGGAGCCGGGCTACTTCCACTGCGTGGAGACGCCGAATCCTGCCGCAATGAAGCCGAATCCGACCACAATGTTCCAATTTCCGAGAGCTTCGATCGGAAGCTGGGTCTCGGACAGATAGAAAACGACGATCCATGCCAGACCGACCAAGAAGAACGCCAGCATGACCGGGGCGACCCAGTTGCGGTTCGTCAGCTTGATCGACTGCGGCGTCCGCGTGGGGGGCGGCGTGTAGTCGTCCTTCTTGCGGATACGTGACTTCGGCACGAGGGGCTCTCCTGTCGATGGGCTGGGGACCTGGCCTGCCCCGGGCGTCCGTTAGCGTAGTGGACCTGTGGCGTTGAAGGAGAAGGGTACGTTGAGCAATTCCGACGACTCCTCCGCGGGTCCCCGTCGCCGTGCCAGACCGGTCCGGCTGCTCACGGCCGCCGTTTTCGCCCTGGCCGGCTTGATCTTCGTCACCAGCTTCAACACCTCCAAGGGTACGAACATCCGGACGGACGCCTCGCTCCTCAAGCTGTCCGACCTGATCCAGGAGCGCAGCCAGAGCAATCTGGAGCTGGAGAAGAGCACCGCCACCGCACGCGGCCAGGTCGACGCCCTCGCCGAACGCGACAACGGGAGCACCAAGGCCGAGGACGCCAAACTGGCCGCCCTGCGCGCCGCCTCCGGCACCGAGGAGCTCACCGGCAAGGCCGTGACGGTCACCCTGAACGACGCGCCCCCGAACGCCACGGCCCGCATCCCCAACGTGCCCGAGCCGCAGCCCAACGACCTGGTGATCCACCAGCAGGACCTGCAGGCCGTGGTCAACGCCCTCTGGCAGGGCGGCGCCGAGGGCATCCAGGTGATGGACCAGCGCCTGATCTCCACCAGCGCCGTGCGCTGCGTGGGCAACACCCTGATCCTCCAGGGCCGCGTGTACTCGCCCCCGTACAAGGTGACGGCCGTAGGCGACCCCGGCGCGCTGAAGAAGGCCCTCGCGGCCTCGCCGGCGCTGCAGAACTACCAGCTGTACGTGAACGCGTACGGGCTCGGCTGGAAAGTGGACGAGCACAAGGCGCTGACACTGCCGGGCTACTCCGGCACAGTGGACCTCCACTATGCGAAGCCGCTGGAGTCCGCCACCCCGTGACCGGAGCGTCGACGTGCCACGCCTGCTGGTACGGACGTTCAGCGAGGTGTGCCTGACCGCGGGCTCGCTCATCGTGCTCTTCGTGGTCTACGTCCTGCTGTGGACCGGGGTCAAGGCCGACCAGGCCATGGACGGGGAGATGGCCCGCATGCGCGACCGCTGGTCCGCGGTGCCCGCGGCCGCCCCGCAGCCCGCCCCCGCGCCGTCGGCGGCCGCATCGCCCCCGGCCGCCCCGGAGCCCGGCACGTACCCGCCGGGCCGGGCCTTCGCCGAGATGTACGTCCCGCGCTTCGGCCCCGACTGGAACAAGCCGGTCCTGGAGGGCACGGGCACCGAACTGCTGAAGAAGGGCCTGGGCCACTACGCCGGCACGGCCAGGCTCGGCGGCACCGGGAACTTCGCGGTGGCCGGGCACCGGCGCACGTACGGGGACCCCTTCAAGGACATCCCCAAGCTGCGCCCCGGCGACCTCGTGATCCTCAAGGACGCCACCGGCTGGTACACGTACACCGTCCGCGCGGAGCCGCTGCGCACGCTCCCCACGGAGGTCGGCGTGGTCGATCCGGTGCCGAGCCGCTCGCCCTTCACGGCGCTGGGCAAGTACCTGACGCTGACCACCTGCGACCCGGAATGGGGTCACAGCCACCGGCTCGTGGTCTGGGCCGAACTGACCGGTATGCGGACCCTCGCACAGGGCTCACCGGAGGGTTTGGCAAGGTGACCCTCCGCGCCGGGCGGGTGGCTTTAGGCTGTGGTCGTACCGCCCCTGCGGTGCGTTGAACGATCGTGGACGAAAAGGACACAGGCGGCATGTACGGCTGGATCTGGCGGCATTTGCCGGGCAACGCGTGGGTACGCGTTGCGATCTCCCTCGTGCTGGTGCTCGCGGTGGTGTTCGTGCTGTTCCAGTACGTCTTCCCGTGGGCCGAGCCGCTGCTTCCGTTCAACGATGTGACGGTGGACGAGGGATCGGGAGCGACTCCGTGAGCGCGCGCATTCTGGTTGTCGACAACTACGACAGCTTTGTCTTCAACCTGGTCCAGTACCTCTATCAGCTCGGCGCCGAGTGCGAGGTGCTGCGCAACGACGAGGTCGAGCTCGCCCACGCCCAGGACGGCTTCGACGGCGTCCTGCTGTCCCCGGGCCCGGGGACGCCGGAAGAGGCCGGCATCTGCGTGGACATGGTCCGCCACTGTGCGGACACGGGCGTACCGGTCTTCGGCGTCTGCCTCGGCATGCAGTCGATGGCCGTCGCCTACGGAGGGGTCGTCGGCCGGGCTCCGGAACTGCTGCACGGCAAGACCTCGCCGGTGGTCCACGAGGGCCTCGGCGTCTTCGAGGGACTGCCCTCGCCCTTCACCGCGACCCGGTACCACTCCCTCGCGGCCGAGCCCCCGACCCTCCCGGACACGCTGGAGGTCACGGCGCGGACCGAGGACGGGATCATCATGGGCCTGCGCCACCGCGAGCACGACGTCGAGGGCGTGCAGTTCCACCCCGAGTCCGTGCTGACCGAGTGGGGCCACCGGATGCTTGCGAACTGGCTGGTGCGCTGCGGTGACGCGGGCGCGGTGGAGCGCTCGGTGGGGCTCGCCCCGGTGGTGGGCAAGGCCGTCGCGTGACGGCGCTCGCGCCGTCCGCGCCCACCGAGGGCCGGGCAGCGCGACGCAGGGCAGCACAGGAGGCCGAGAAGCGTGCGCGCACGCGGGGCCGGGGCCGGCGGCGCAGGCGGCCGGCCTCGGGCGGGCCGGTCGTGGTCGCCAGCAGGCTCGCCGGGGAGCTGTTCATCACGCTGGGCCTGGTGATGCTCCTCTTCGTCGGCTACCAGCTCTGGTACACGAACTTCCTGGCGGGCCGGACGGCCGATGACGCCGCCGGCTCCCTGCTCCAGAACTGGGACCGCGATCCGGGTGGCGGGGCGGCCGCCCCGCCCGTGGCGGCGTTCGAGCCGGGCCAGGGCTTCGCGATCCTGTACATCCCGAAGCTGGACGTGAAGGTGCCGGTCGCGGAGGGGACGAACAAGGCGAAGGTCCTCGACAAGGGCATGGTCGGCCACTACGCCGACGGGCCGCTCGCGACCGGGATGCCGGCCGATGCGCAGGGCAACTTCGCGCTGGCGGGCCACCGGAACACCCACGGCGAACCGTTCCGCTACATCAACCGGCTGGTGCCGGGGGACAAGATCGTGGTGGAGACCCGGGACGCGTACTACACGTACGAGATGAGCTCGCAGCTCGCGCAGACCCCGCCGTCGAACGTGTCGGTCATCAAGCCGGTGCCCGTCGGATCGGGCTTCACTTCCCCGGGCCGGTACATCACGCTGACCACGTGCACCCCGGAGTTCACCAGCACCTACCGGATGATCGTATGGGGCAGGATGACCGGTGAACGCCCCCGCAGCCAGGGTGCTCCGCCCGAGCTGACCAGCCCGTAGAGGATCCGCAGTGTCACGTGTCGCACCGCCCCCGCGCCGCAGCGCCCTCGCGGGGTTCCTGAGCCTGGTGGGCGAGCTCCTGATCACGGTGGGCCTGGTGCTCGCGCTGTTCGTGGCGTACTCCCTCTGGTGGACGAACGTCCTGGCCGACCGGGACGCCTCCGCCCGCGGGGACGCGGTGCGCGAGCAGTGGCAACGGGCGGCGCCCTCGCAGGAGGCGGCCGCGGCGCCGGGGGCGCTGGACACCCAGGGCGGGATCGGCTTCCTGCACGTGCCGGCGATGAAGAACGGCGAGGTGCTGGTCAAGAAGGGCACCGACTCGGACGTCCTGAACGACGGGGTCGCCGGGTACTACACGGAGCCGGTGAAATCGGCGCTGCCGTGGGACCCGGCGGGCAATTTCGCGCTGGCGGCGCACCGGGACGGGCACGGGGCCAAGTTCCACAACATCGACAAGCTGAAGAACGGCGACGCGGTCGTCTTCGAGACCCGCGACACCTGGTACGTGTACAAGGTCTTCGCCGAGCTCGCCCAGACCTCGAAGTACAACGTGGACTCGATCAGCCCGATCCCCAAGGAGTCGGGCCGGACGGCACCGGGCCGCTACATCACCCTGACGACCTGCACGCCCGTGTACACCTCGAAGTTCCGCTACATCGTGTGGGGCGAGCTGGTCCGCACGGAAAAGGTCGACGCGAAGCGGAGCCTTCCCGCGGAGCTGCGCTGAACTCAGCGCAGCACCTGGAGCCGGACTCCGGCGCTCCAGGCCTCCAGAAGCCCCCTGTGGACGGCCGTGACGCCCCCCTGGGCGGCGATGGCCAGGGACTCGCGGGTGAAGGCGCAGGTGGCCACGTAGAGGGCCACGTCGGCCTGGTGGAGCACCTTGGAGGAGCCGAGGAACTTCTGCATCTCGCCGCTGAGCACGTGCCGGAAGGGCGCGAAGTTCTTGCACTGCACGGCGACCGTCCGCCCGTCGGCCGTCTTGGCGGTGATGTCGACCCCGCGGTCGCCGCCGTGCCCGCCGTACACCTCCACGTCGGTGCACCCGTCGCGGCGGAGCAGCTCTGCGACGTGCAGCTCGAACTCCTTCCAGTTCATGGCGTCGATCGTGCCGATGACTCCGGTGAGGGCCCGGACGTCCTGGCCCCGCTGGAGCCGGCTGATCTGGAGGTCGTGCTCGACGAGCTTCATCTGGATCTGCTGGACGTCCTCCCGGAGGGAGATCAGCTCGCGGCGCTGCTCGCCCGAGGTCTCGATGAGGACGTTCAGCATGGGCACTACGGTCTTGCCGAGCACGTCGGTGATGCGGTTGTCGATCCGTTCGTGCAAGTTGCCCCAAGTAACCCTGTGGACAAGGTTATCCACAGGGTGCGTGCGGACCTCGTGCTCGGCATCCAGGAGGTAGGTACGCACCTGACGTGCGACTTCGCTGTCCCGGAGGAGCATTCCGACGTTCAAGACGGCACGGCGGCTGTAGATCGTGAGGCTGCGCCGCTTTGAGGGTGACAAGTTGTCACTCTCAAAATCCTGCAGTTCGGAACCGCGGAGCACGGCCATCCCATTGCCTGTGAGCTCGTCCCGATGGCGTTGGATGAGTTGGCGGATCGCCGTCTCCGCGACTTCGTAGTAAGCCGCCACCATCGCCGTCGTCACGTGGAGCCCGTCCGGCAGGAGGGACAGGGCCTTGACCCTGTCCAGCACGTCCGTGCGCTCCAGGACGCTCGTGCGCAGGGTCCTGGACTCCAGCAGTACCGATTCGTTGATCATGATCCGTCCCTCCCGGGCGGGCTCTGGTGCCCACCCCCGTCCGGGCTAACGAATTTCGTACATATGAAGACACGTGCGACGAAAAACGGGTCCGGCCCCTCTCGTGGAGAGGGGCCGGACCCGTTGTGTGCTCTGTCGTGCTCGGGGCTAGTTGCCGCCCAGGCCTCCGAAGAAGCCGCCGCCGCCGCCGTCGTTGCCGCCGTTCTGCTGGTTGTCGGGGACCGTGGTCACGTTGATCACCGTGCCGGGGGTCACCGGGCTGCCGACCGCCGGGTCCGTGCTCAGGATGCGCGCCTTGCCGTCGGAGGAGCCCGACAGGACGGATCCGAAGATCAGGCCCTTGGAGGCGAGCTCCATCCTGGCCTGGTTGATGGTCCTGCCGACCAGGTTCGGGACCGTGAGCTGCTGGACCGGCTTGGCGACCGAGATGTTGACCGTCGAGTTGACGTCGACCTGGCTGTTGATGCCGGGGTCCTGGCTGACGACCGTCTTGGGGGCCGTGCCGGGGGCCGCGTCGACCTCGGTGACGCTGCCGAGCTTCAGCTTGACGGCCTGCAGGGCCTTCGCGGCGTCGGCCTGGCTCTTGCCGGTCAGGTCCGGGACGGTCACCTTGGAGATTTCCTTGGCCACCGTCAGCTTGATGGTCGAACCCTTCTCGGCCTCGCCGCTCTTCGGGTTCTGATCGATGACGGTGCCGGCGGGCCGCTCGGACTCGACCTGCGTCTTCTCGATCTGGAAGCCCTTGTCCTGGAGCGCCTTCTCCGCGTCCGCGATCGCCAGGTTGACGACGTTCGGAACGAGGACCTTGGGCGCGCCCGTGGACATCTTCACCTTGACGACGAAGTTCTTGGCGACCTTGGTGCCCTCGGCCGGGTCCTGCTGGCAGACCGTGCCCTTGGGGGAGGCCTCGCAGGGCATCTCCCCGTCCTGCTGCACGACGACGCCGACGTTGGTGCCGTTCGCCTTGGCCGCTTCGAGGGTTTCGCCGATGAGCTTGGGGACCGCGGGCCGGTTGTCGGCGTTGGTGTTGAAGAGGGCGCGCCCGATCAGGATCGCGCCGACCAGCACGAGGATGCCTGCGGTGACCAGCAGGATCGTGGAGGCCTTGCTCTTCTTCTGCGGCCGCCGGCCGCGGCCGCCCTGGTCGTAGCCGCCCTGGTCGCCGTGCCCGTATCCGCCGTCGCCCGGGGGCATCGGCGGGAGCATGGAGGTCTGGTTCGGGTCGGCGGTGCGCAGGGCGGTGGTGGGCTGGTCGTAGCCCTGGTGTCCGTAGCCGTTGCCCTGGTCGGGGTAGCCGTAGCCGGCGACGCCCATGGAGGCGGTGGCCGCGACGGGCTGGCCGTCGAGGCAGGCCTCGATGTCGGCGCGCATCTCGTCCGCGGACTGGTAGCGGTAGTCGGCGTCCTTGACCAGCGCCTTCAGCACGATCGCGTCCATCTCGGGCGTGATCTCGCTGTCGAAGTTCGACGGCGGCTGGGGCTCTTCCCGTACGTGCTGGTAGGCCACCGCGACCGGGGAGTCCCCGATGAACGGCGGCCGGACGGCGAGGAGCTCGTACAGCAGGCAGCCGGCCGAGTAGAGGTCGGAGCGGGCGTCGACCTGCTCGCCCCTGGCCTGCTCCGGGGAGAGGTACTGGGCGGTGCCGATGACGGCGGCGGTCTGCGTCATGGTCATGCCGGAGTCGCCCATGGCGCGGGCGATGCCGAAGTCCATGACCTTGACCTGGCCGGAGCGGGTCAGCATGACGTTGGCGGGCTTGATGTCGCGGTGCACGATGCCGGCGCGGTGCGAGTACTCCAGTGCCTGGAGGATGCCGATGCACATTTCCAGGGTGCGCTCGGGCAGCAGCTTGCGGCCGGAGTGCAGGAGCTCGCGCAGGGTCGAGCCGTCGACGTACTCCATCACGATGTACGGGATGGAGATGTTGTCGACGTAGTCCTCGCCGGTGTCGTACACGGCGACGATCGCCGGGTGGTTGAGCGATGCGGCCGACTGGGCCTCGCGGCGGAACCTGGCCTGGAAGGACGGGTCGCGGGCGAGATCGGCGCGCAGGGTCTTGACGGCGACGGTACGGCCGAGCCGGGTGTCGTGGGCGAGGTAGACCTCGGCCATGCCACCACGGCCGAGCACGTGGCTCAGCTCGTACCGGCCGCCGAGGCGACGCGGCTCTTCCATAACGTGCAGCCCTCTCCGTCAGTCCCGACCGCACCCGTGTGTGGTCCGGCGGTGTGCTGTTCGCGCAAAGGCTACCGGCCGATCGTCGGTGATCGGTTCGTGACCACAGGCTGATACCGGACCGGTACCGTACGCTCCGATCCGGGCGGGAACGGTGACCCGGATCACATCTGTGTGCCCCTTGCGGCTCTCGCGTGGCGCTCGGCCCCGCCCGTCACCCCTTGTTGCTCTTGAGCACGGCTTCCATGACGGCCTTGGCGACCGGGGCGGCGAGGCCGGCGCCGCTGATGTCCTCGCGGTCCGCGTTGCTGTCCTCGATGACGACGGCGACGGCGACCGGCGAGCTGCCGTCCGGGTTCTCGGCGTAGGAGATGAACCAGGCGTACGGGCGCTTCTTGTTGCCCTCGCCGTGCTGGGCGGTTCCGGTCTTGCCGCCGACCACGGTGTTCTTGATCCTGGCGGTGCTGCCGGTGCCCTTGTCGACCACGTTGACCATCATGTCCCGGATCTTCTTCGCGTTCTCCGGGGAGAGCGGCCGGCTCATTTCCTGCGGCTCGTGCTTCTCGATGACGTCGACGTTGGGCGACTGGAGCTGGTCGACCATGTACGGCTTCATCAGCTTGCCGTTGTTGGCGATGGCGGCGGTGACCATGGCCATCTGCAGCGGGGTGGCCGCCGTGTTGAACTGGCCGATGGAGCTGAGGGCGTTGCCGTCCTTGCCCATGGTCTTGTCGTAGACGCTGGCGAAGGCGCGGACCGGGGTGTCGATCTTGTCGTTGTTGAAGCCGAACTTCTCGGCGGTCTTCACCATGTTGTCCCGCCCCACCTTGTCGCCCATGTTGGCGAAGACGGAGTTGCAGGAGACGCGCATGGCCTCGTTGAGGCTGGCCTTCCCGCATCCGGGGGCGTGGTTGATCAGCTCGGTCTTGGTGCCCGGGAGGATGTACGGGTCCTCGGTGTCGGTCGGGTCGTCGATGTTCTTGACGACGCCGTTCTCCAGGGCCGCGGCGGCGGTGACCACCTTGAAGGTGGAGCCGGGCGGGTAGGTCTCGCGCAGGGCGCGGTTGACCAGCTTCTTGTCCTCGCTGTCCTTGAGCTCGACCCAGGCCTTCTCGTCGGTCTTGGAGTTGCCGGCGAAGGAGGTGGGGTCGTACGAGGGGGTGCTGACCAGGGCGAGGATCGCGCCGGTGCGCGGGTCGATCGCCGCGACGGCGCCCTTCTTGCTGCCGAGCTTGTCGAAGGCGGCCTTCTGGGCGGCGGCGTTGAGCGTCGTGACGACGTTGCCGCCCTGCTTCTTCTCGCCGGTGAACATGCCGATGGTGCGGTCGAAGAAGAGCCGGTCGTCGTTGCCGGTGAGGATGCCGTCCTCGAGGGATTCGAGCTGGGTGGAGCCGAAGGCCTGGGAGGCGTACCCGGTCACGGGGGCCCAGAGCGGACCGTCCATGTAGGTCCGCTTGAACTTGTAGTCGCTGCCGTCGGTGACGGCGGAGCCGGTGATCGGCTTGCCCTCGACGATGATGTTGCCGCGCTCGGTGGCGTACTGGGCGATCTGGACCCGGCGGTTCTCCTTGCGGGTGCTCAGCTCCTCGGCCTTGACGTACTGGAGCCAGTTGGTCCGCACGAGCAGTGCCAGGACGAGCAGCCCGCAGAAGATCGAGATGCGGCGCAGGGGCTTGTTCATGACGGGCGGACCACCTGGGTCATCTCGGAGTCGGGGGACGGTGCCGGGGCCGGGGCGGGGCGGCGTGCGGTGTCGCTGATCCGGATGAGGATGGCGATGAGGATCCAGTTCGCGAGGACGGACGAGCCGCCGGACGCGAGGAAGGGCATGGTCATGCCGGTCAGGGGGATGAGGCCCATGACTCCGCCGGCGACCACGAAGATCTGGAGCGCGAAGGCGCCGGAGAGGCCGATCGCGAAGAGCTTGCCGAAGGGGTCGCGGGCGGCGAGGGCGGTGCGCACGCCCCGCTCGATGATCAGGCCGTAGAGCAGGAGGAAGGCCATGACCCCGGCGAGCCCGAGTTCTTCGCCGACGGTGGAGAAGATGAAGTCGGAGTTGGCGGCGAAGCCGATGAGGTCGGAGTTGCCCTGCCCCCAGCCGGTGCCGAGGACCCCGCCGGAGCCGAAGCTCATGATCGACTGGCCGACCTGTTCGCAGGCGCCGGACTTCTGGTAGCAGGCGAAGGGGTCGAGCCAGGCGGTGACGCGGGCCTTGACGTGGCTGGCGGTGGCGCCGACCACGGTGGCTCCGCCGACGCTCATGAGGAGGCCGATGACGATCCAGCTCGTCCGCTCGGTGGCCACGTACAGCATGATCACGAACATGCCGAAGAAGAGCAGCGAGGTGCCGAGGTCGTTCTCGAAGACCAGGACGAGCAGGCTCATCGCCCAGATCATCAGGATCGGGCCGAGGTCGCGGCCGCGCGGCAGGTAGAGGCCCATGAAGCGGCGGCTGGCGAGCGCCAGGGCGTCGCGCTTGACCATGAGGTAGCCGGCGAAGAAGACGGCGATGACGATCTTGGCGAACTCGCCGGGCTGGATGGAGAACCCGCCGACGCTGATCCAGATCTTGGCGCCGAAGACGTCGGCTCCCAGACCCGGGATCACGGGCAGGATCAGCAGCACGAGCGAGGCGGCCATGGAGATGTACGTGAACCGCTGGAGCACGCGGTGGTCCTTGAGGACCAGCAGGACCACGGCGAACAGGGCGATGGCGAGCGCCGTGTACATCATCTGCCGGGGGGCGGACTCGGAGAAGGCGCCGAACTGCCGCTTCGCCAGGTTCTGCAGGCGCTCGGACTGGTCGAGGCGCCAGATCAGGACGAGGCCCAGCCCGTTGAGGAGTGTGGCGATCGGCAGCAGCAGCGGGTCGGCGTACTTGGCGTAGCGCCGCACGACGAAGTGGGCGATGCCCGCCAGGACGCCGAGGCCGAGCCCGTAGGTGAGCATGCCCGGGGGCAGCTTCCCGTGGAGCGACATGCCCGCGTTGGCGTAGGCGAAGATCGGGATGACCACGGCGAAGGCGAGCAGCAGGAGCTCGGTGTTCCGCCGGCTCGGCGCCTCGATGGCGCCGATGGTGGTCGTGTTGGTGACAACGCTCATGGTGTGGCGGGCCCCCTGTGCCCGCGTATGTCTACTGCTTCTCGCACAGGCCGACGACCTGCTGCTCGGCGGCAGTCAGGACGGGGCCGGGTGTCTGGTTGCCCTGCGCCTCGGCGGCACGCCGCTCCTCGTCCTTCTTGCACGCGGAGGTCTGGGTGCCGAGCTCGTCGATCTTCGTACGGGCGGAGTCGAGGCTGCTTTCGCCGATCGTGTCCACGACCTGCTTGCGCTTGAAGGGCGGCAGGTACTTCAGTTCGATGTCGGGGCGGTCGGTCTCCACCTTGGAGAGCTCCAGCGGCCCCAGCTTCTGGCTGATCCCGCGGAAGAGCGCGACGTGCTCGTCCTTGACCCCGACGTAGAACTGCGTCTGGGTCCAGCGGTAGCCCGCGTACAGGCCGCCGCCGATGACACCGAGGACCACGAGCAGCGTCAGCGTGCGCGTGGTCCACTTGCGGCCCTTGCCGCGCCGCCGGCGAGGGTGGTCGTACGTGTCCTCGTACCCGGAGTCGCCGGCGTACGGGTCGGGGTCGCCGAAGCTGCCGTACGCGTCGGCTCCGCCGCCCTGTCCCTGGGCGCCGTAACCGCCGTAACCCGGGGCCTCGCCGCTGCCGGGGGGGCCGAAGGCGCCGGCGGGCGGGGGGCTCTGGCGGCCGAGCCCGGAGGCGCGGCCGGCGGGCGTCTGCATGGCGTTGCCGCCGTCGAAGAGCTGGTGGTGCTGGTTCTCGGCGACCGCGCCGACGACGACCGGGGTGTCGTTGACCTGCGCGGCCAGGGTGTCGCCGCTGTCGGTGTCGAGGACGTCGGCCACGATGCAGGTGATGTTGTCGGGGCCGCCGCCGCGCAGCGCGAGCTGGATGAGGGAGGCCACGGTCTCGCGGGGGCCGTGGTAGTCGGCGAGGGTCTCTTCGAGGGTCTGGTGGGAGACCACGCCGGAGAGTCCGTCGGAGCAGATCAGGTAGCGGTCGCCGACCCGGACCTCGCGGATGGAGAGGTCGGGCTCGACGATGTCGCCGCTGCCCAGGGCCCTCATCAGCAGGGAGCGCTGCGGGTGGGTGGTGGCTTCCTCTTCGGTGATCCGGCCCTCGTCGACGAGGCGCTGCACCCAGGTGTGGTCCTGGGTGATCTGCGTGAGGACGCCGTCGCGGAGCAGGTAGGCGCGGGAGTCGCCGACGTGGACCAGGCCGAGGCGCTGGCCCGTCCAGAGCAGGGCGGTGAGCGTGGTGCCCATGCCCTCGAGCTGGGGGTCCTCCTCGACCATGACCCGCAACTGGTCGTTCGCGCGCTGCACCGCGGTGCTGAGCGCGGTGAGCATGTCGGAGCCCGGGACGTCGTCGTCGAGCTGCACGAGGGCGGAGATCACCTCGGAGCTGGCGACTTCGCCGGCGGCCTGGCCGCCCATGCCGTCGGCGATCGCGAGGAGACGGGGACCGGCGTAGCCGGAGTCCTCGTTGCCCTCCCGGATCATGCCCTTGTGCGATCCGGCGGCGAACCGCAGGGACAGACTCATGCGCACCTGCCCTGTCGACGCCTCGGGGTACAACCGGTCTCGAGCCACACTGCCCACCCTCCGGCCTGGAGCGCGCTCGGGTCCGTGTCCCCGGTGGGACGGACCGCTGCGGCTCGCTCGCTCCGCTCGCTCATTCTCGTACTACTTCCGCAGCTCGATGACGGTCTTGCCGATGCGGATCGGGGCGCCCGGCGGAATGGGCGTCGGGGTGGTCAGCCGGGTCCGGTCGAGATACGTGCCGTTGGTGGACCCGAGATCCTCGACGATCCACTGACCGTCACGGTCCGGGTAGATCCTGGCATGCCTGCTGGAGGCGTAGTCGTCGTCCAGCACGATCGTGGAGTCGTGGGCGCGGCCCAAGGTGATCGTCTGGCCCGCGAGGGCCACCGTGGTGCCCGTGAGGGTGCCCTCGGAGACGACGAGTTTGGTCGGCGCACCGCGGCGCTGGCGCTGCTGCGGTGGAGCAGAGGCCTGGCGGCCCTGCTGCGCCGCCGGGGTGCCGGAAGCGCCCCCGCCGCGTCGGGAACCGCGCTGCGTGACTCTCGTACCGAAGAGATCGCTGCGGATGACCTGAACGGCCACGATGACGAACAGCCACAGAACGGCCAGGAAACCCAACCGCATGACCGTCAGGGTCAGCTCTGACATTGCCCCCGCTTCACCCTTCGGCTTGCCGGTAAATGATGGTGGTGCTGCCCACGACGATCCGTGAACCGTCGCGGAGCGTAGCGCGGGTGGTGTGCTGCCCGTCCACCACGATGCCGTTGGTGGACCCTAGATCCTGGATCGTCGAGGGCGTTCCGGTCCGGATCTCACAGTGCCGGCGCGATACGCCGGGGTCGTCGATCCGCACGTCGGCCTCGGTGCTTCGGCCGAGTACGAGCGTAGGGCGCGAGATCTGGTGGCGGGTGCCGTTGATCTCGATCCAGTGGCGCCGGACGGCGCCGCCGGGAGGTACGGGAGCCGGTCCGCCGGGTCCCGCCCTGCGTGCGCCGGGTCCGCCGGGGCCGCCCGGGGGCGGTCCTGCGGGCATGGGCGGCGCGGAGGCCGGGGGGTACCCGTAGCCGCCGGGCTGGGCCGGGGGGGCCTGGTGGCCCTGTCCCTGGCCCGGACCGGGCTGGCCGGGGGACTGGGAGGTGCTGGCTGCGAGCGTGCGGCTGCGGACCCGGTAGAGCCCGGTGTCCAGGTCGTCGGCCTTCTCCAGCTGGACCTTGATGGGGCCCATGAAGCTGTAGCGCTGCTGCTTGGCGTAGTCGCGGACGAGGCCCGCGAGCTCGTCGCCGAGCTGGCCCGAGTAGGGGCTCAGGCGCTCGTAGTCGCCCGTGCTCAGCTCCACGATGAAGTCGTTGGGGACGACGGTGCGCTCGCGGTTCCAGATGGTGGCGTTGTTGTCGCACTCGCGCTGGAGGGCGCCCGCGATCTCCACCGGCTGGACCTCGGACTTGAAGACCTTGGCGAAGGTGCCGTTCACCAGACCTTCGAGTCGCTGCTCGAACCGCTTCAGGACTCCCATGGGGCACCTCCTCCGTCGTTGTCGCCCTGTACTGCTTACTGATCGTATCCACGCGTGGCGGATTCGGGTGGTTCCCCATCGGTCACGTGCGCATGAGTGTTGGTCCTCACAAGCGATCGTAGGGGCGCCCCGAGGACAGTGTCCCGCACCGGCGGCCGAGTACGGGAGGGGCGGTCGTCGGCGGGCGTCGGGAGAGCACGAAAAGCGATGTGAATCCAGCCCCTCCGACGTGCTAATGTTCCGATGTCGCCAGGGGAACGGCCCGCAAGGGAAGAACCGCTGGTAGTCACTTTGCGCGAGTGGCGGAACGGCAGACGCGCTGGCTTCAGGTGCCAGTGTCCTTCGGGACGTGGGGGTTCAAATCCCCCCTCGCGCACATGTGGAAGAGCCCCTGCTCCGGAGAAATCCGGAGCAGGGGCTCTTTCGTTGTGCCCCCGGTGATGTGCCCTGGTGATGTGCCCCGGGACGTGGGTGCGGGGGTGACGAGGGTCTCGGCTACGGCGGGGGCCCGGGCGGGGCCGTGATGGCGGCTCTCGTGGTGGCCAGGGCTTCGTGGGCGAAGAAGGCGGTGACCTCGGCCGGGGCGGCGCCGGAGCAGGTGTGGACCAGGTCCCACAGGTCGCACCAGGAGCGGCGCAGGACGGCGGCGAAGGGGCGGTCGTCCAGGGCCGCCGCCGCGACGGCGGCCTGGAGCCGCATCAGGGGAAGGGGTTCCTCGGCGAGCAGGCGGTCGCGGGCGCGGGCCATGGCGTCCAGCGCCTCCGTGCCCCGCAGTTCCGCCGCGGCCAGCTCGTACACCGCGGCGGTCCGCTCGAAGGAACGGACCGCCGCGGCCTGGAAGAGGGCGCGCTTGGTCGGGAACAGCCGGAACAGGTACGGCTGGGAGACCCCGACCCGGCGGGCGATCGCCTCCGTCGAGGTGCCGTGGTAGCCGCCGGTGGCGAATTCGGCGATCGCGGCCCGGAGCACGGTCTCCCGGCGTTCGTCCGCGCTCAGCCTCACGCCGGCCCGCGGGGCGTCAGACCGCGGGACACCGCCAGGGGGTCCCAGTCGGTGCCGCGGTCCGGGAGCAGGGCGGGGTCCCCGAGCACCGAGCCCGTGTGCACCTCGTGCATGAGGCGGCGGCCCAGGATCTGGCCGGCGCAGGCGATGCCGCTGACGGCCGAGCCCGTGATGCCGTTCCCGTACCGGGTGTTGGCCCCGGCGATGTGCAGGCCCTCGATGAGGGTGGCCGTGTCCGGGCGGGCGCCGGTGGCGCCCCACTGCGCCATGCCGAAGGGGGTGCCGCCGGTGGAGAGCGTGTACCGCTCCTGGGTGAGCGGGGTGGCCGTCTCCAGGTGGGTGATGTGGCCGCGGAACGGGCCGAGGACCTCCTCCGCGGCGTCCAGGACGGACTCGGTCAGCCGCGCCTTCTCCTTGCGGTACGCCGGGTCGTCGCGGTACGTCCCGCCGTCCGCCGGGCCGTCGGTGACGCCCCAGTGTGCGAGGCCGGGCGGGCAGAGCGTCATCAGCTGGAAATTGGAGTGGCCGGGCGGGCAGATGCGGCGGCCGACGTGGTCCTTGCCGGAGGCGAAGGACATGAAGAGGAAGTCGGTGGTGGAGGACGGGGCGCCGGAGCGGAGGTCCTCGTAGTAGCGGCCGATGTCCTCGCCGCGGTACCACCACACGTTGGCGTGGCGCTCGATGTCCTTGTCCAGGGCCACGTAGACGGTGGCCCAGGGCAGTGCCATCCGGGCGTCCCTGGTCTTGGCGGCCAGGCGCCGGGGCAGCCGGTCCTCGCCCACCAGCTCCAGCATGGTGCGGCGGTAGTCGGCGTTCGAGACGACCACCGCAGCGGTGGCGGCGCTGCCGTCGGCGAACTCCACGCCGCGGACGCGGCCCTCCTCGATCGCTATGCGGGTCACCCGGGCGCGGGTCCGCAGGGCCCCTCCGTGCGCGCGGATCACTTCGAGCAGCCCCGAGGCGAGCATCTGCCCGCCCCCTTGCGGGTAGTAGGCGCCGCGGACGTAGTGGTCGATGAGGGTGGCGTGGGTGGCGACGGTCGCCTCGTCCGGCGACATCCCGTAATTGGGCGACTGGGCGGCGAGCAGGGTGCGGGCGCGGGTGGAGAGCGCGCAGTGGTCGAAGAGCTCGGTCAGCGTCCGCCGGCCCCAGGCCACCGACTGCGGGGCGAGGCGCTCCAGCTCCGCCATGGGCAGGTCCGCGGCGGCGACGATGGCGTCGCGGCGCTCGGTGCCGAGTCCCGCCACGACGTCCAGGAAGGTGTCGATCCCGGCGGCGTCCGCGGGGCAGGCCTCCTGGAGCCGCTCGCGGTACCGCTTCCAGTCCGCCGGCATGTCCAGGGTGGTGCCCCCGGCCACGATGCGGTCGAAGCCGTCGGGGTCCATCTCCTCGTACGGGACCCGGCCGCCCAGCCCCAGACCGTCCAGGATGGCGGGCAGGATGCCGTCGGGGCCGCAGTCGCCGAGGTAGTGCACGCCGACGTCGAACTCGTAGGCGCGGCGTCTGCGGAACACGTGGCTGTTGCCGCCCGCGACCGCTCCCTGCTCGGCGACCAGGACCCGCTTGCCGCCGACCGCGAGGTAGGCCGCGCAGACCAGGCCGCCGATGCCCGAACCGATGACGATCGCGTCCCAGTGGGCGGGGGCGGCAGGGTGTGTGGTGGTGCTCGTGTGCGTGGTCGTGTTCGCGGTCGTGTTCATGCGGCGCTCCGTACGAGGGTCTGCGGGACGGCGGGCAGTTGGCCCGGCTCCGAGATGGTCAGGCGGGAGACTCGAGGCGCGGTCTCGCGGGCCAGTGCGGTGAGGGAGCGGCCGGGGCCGACCTCGACGAACATGTCGCAGTACAGGCCGTCGGCCATCGTGCGCACCGAGTCCGCCCAGCGCACCGGGCCGGTCAGCTGGCGCTCCAGCAGGCCCGGCCAGCCGTCCGGGCCGTGGTGCGGCTGCGCGTCGGCGTTGGCGACGACGGGCGCGGATCCGCGGTGGAACCCGGTGGCTGCGAGGGCGGTGGAGAAGGCCGCCGCGGCGCCGGCCATCAGCGGGGTGTGGAAGGCGCCGCCGAGGGGGACCGGCAGGATCCGGGCGGCCCCCAGTTCCCGTGCCAGGGTGCGGCAGCGGGCCACGGAGGCCGGGTCGCCCGACAGGACGGTCTGCCGGTCCGAGTCGAGGTGCGCCGCCCAGACCCGGCCGCCGGCCTCGCGCACCGACTCCGCGGCGCGCTCCAGGGCTTCGGGGGAGAGGCCGTGCACGGCCGCCATGGTGCCGGGGTGCGCGGCGGACGCCTCCTGCATCGCCTTGCCGCGGGCGGCGACCAGGCGCACGCCCTCCTCGAAGCCGACGATGCCGGCGGCGACGAGGGCGGAGTACTCGCCGAGGCCGTGGCCGGCGCAGACGAGGGGGCGGGCGGCCGCGGGCAGGGCCCGCCGCAGATCGGCGAGGATCACCATCTCCAGTACGAAGGTGGCGATCTGGGCGCCGTCCGTCCGCGGCGGGTGGTCCGCGCCGTGGACGGGGTCCAGCAGCAGGGCGGCCACGTCGTGTCCGCAGACCTCGCTCGCCCGCTCGGCCAGGTACCAGCTCGGGGAGCCGGCCCAGGGCCGCCCCATTCCGGGACGCCGCGCATCCTGGCCTGGAAATATCAAAGCCAATCGTGGGCCGCGCAGTCCGCTCATCTCGACCTCTTCCGCCGTCCCGATATCACCGTCACGGTGATTCTGGCAGGGTGGTTTGGAATCTCGATAAACCATCGATAGACCCTCGATAAACCGTTGATAAAACCCCAGGCAAATGCAGGTCGGAGGGGGTGGAAGTGCGTCGTTGCCACTTTGGGGGAATGTGCTGCCTCTTTGGTTGAGTGGGCCTTGCTCGGTCAATTCCTGCCCGCATACGGTCCTCATCGAAACGGTTCGAAGGCGACGAGAGGCAAGCGCATGACTCAGCAGACCGTGGCATCCGTGAGCGACTACTACGCGGCTGTCAGTGCGATCGTGAACGAAGAGCTCGAGCTGGAGGAGGGCGAGCTCACGGACGGTGGCCACTTCATCGACGACTACGACAGCGACTCGCTCTCCCTCATCACCGTCGTCGCCAGGATCGAGAAGGAATTGGGTGTGGTCATTCCGAAGACCGACCTCACCGAACTCGTGAACCTGCGTCTCCTGGTGGACGGTGTCGAGCGGTACGCCAAGGAGAACCCGAATGGCTGAGACCGGACCTGCGCGTACTGCCGGCAAGGCGGCGGGAACGTACCGCCGGGTGGTCATCACAGGGCTCGGCGCGGTGTCTCCGGTCGGTATCGGTGCCGATGTATTCGCCGCGGCGATCCGTGCGGGCGAGAGCGGTACCGGGCCGATCGAGAGTTTCGACGCGAGTGCATTTCCGCGGCGCAATGCCGGCGAGGTCCTCGATTTCGATCCCGCCGACCACCTCAAGCGGCTCGACCCGGCCCGCTGGGGCCGCAGCGGCCTGCTGGCCGCCGCGGCCGCCCGGCTGGCCATCGTCGACGCCGGGATCGACGAGGGCCAGCTGGAGGCCGCCGGGGCCGGCGCGATCATGGGGACGACCAGCGGTGAGTCCGCCGTCGTCCAGGAGCTGGCCGAGCAGTGGATCCAGGGCGGACTGGAGTCGATCGACGGCGGTCTGGCCGGGCAGACCCCGGCCGCGCGGATCGCCAACGCGGTCAGCTCCGAGCTGCTGCTGAGCGGCGACACGCAGACGATCCCGACGGCCTGTTCCGCCTCCAACTACGCGCTCGGGTACGCCTTCGACCTGGTCCGCAGCGGTGAGGCCGAGGTGATGCTGGCGGGCGGCGCCGATGCCGTCAACCGGCTGACGCACGCCGGGTTCTACGCGCTGGGCGCCATGGCCGAGGACGTTCCGCGGCCCTTCGCCGCGGACCGCTCCGGCATCGTCACCGGCGAGGGCGGCGCGGTGCTGGTGCTGGAGTCGTACGAACACGCGCAGCGGCGCGGGGCCCGCATGTACGCCGAGGTGCTCGGGTACGCGGCGAACTGCGACGCCTCGCACATGGTGCACCCCGACGCGGCCAGCATCGCGTCCGGCATCCGGGCCGCGCACGAGGCGGCGGGGGTGGACCCGGAGCAGATCGACTACATCTGCGCGCACGGAACGGGCACCCCCACCAACGACGCCACCGAAGTGGCGGCGGCGCGCGAGGTGTTCGGCGACCGCATCCCGCCGATCAGTTCGATCAAGTCGATGCTGGGCCACACCATGGGCGCGGCCTCCGGTTTCGGCGCGATCGCCTGCTGCAAGGCGCTGGAGCAGGACTTCCTGCCGCCCACCGCGCACGTCACCGAGCCGGACCCCGAGCTCGGGGAGGGCGTTGACTGCGTGCCGGGCGTCGGCCGCGAGGCCCGCCTGAACATCGTGCAGAACCACGGTTTCGCCTTCGGCGGGAACAACGTCATCACCATCCTGGGGAGGGTTTCGTGACCGCGACGACCGCGACGACCGCCACGGCCGAGGAGCGGAAGGTGACCGTCGTCGAACCGCTCTACGTGGCTTCGGCGGGTGTCGTCTCCGCGGCCGGTCTGGGGCTGGACGCGCTGGCCGAGCGGCTGCTCGGCGGCGGCGAGGCCCACGACGAGCCGGTCGGCGAGGACGCGGCGGCGTACCCGCCGCGTCCGGTCCGCGCGGTACGGGGCCTGGACGTCAAGGAGCACCTCGGACGCAAGGGCACGAAGTACCTGGACCGCCTGACCTCGTTCGGGCTGATCTCCTGCAAGGCGGTGCTCGAGGGGATCGAGGTCGACGGGGCCCGCACGGGCGTGGTGCTCGCCACGAACACCGGGTCGGTGTCCACGCACAGCACCCTGCTCTACGACACGCTGACGCTGGAGAAGCCGTACCTGGTCAATCCGGGCCGGTTCCCGAACACGGTGATGAACAGCACCACCGGCCAGATCGCCATCCGCAACGGACTGCGCGGCCTCAACGCCACGGTGGCGGGCGGCCAGACGGCCTCCCTGCTCGCCTTCCGGCACGCCCGGCTGGCGCTCTCGCTCGGGCGCGCGGACCGGCTGCTGGTCGGTGGCGTGGAGGAGCTGAGCGCTCCGGCGGCCTGGGCCTGGCACCGTACCGGGGTGCTGCGGGAGGGCGCCGCGCTCGGCGAGGGCGCCGCGGTGTTCACGGTCCAGCCCGGCCGGCCGGCCGGTGGTGAGCTGGCCGAGCTCCTCGCGTGCGAGTCGCGGTTCACCCCCGACCCGCGCGACTACGCCGACGGGCTGGCCGTCGCCGTCTCGCGTGCGCTGGAGCGCAGCGGGGTCGAACGGGGCGAGATCGACGTGGTCTCCCTCGGGGCCGTGCACCAGCGGGGCCTGGAAGCGGTCGAACGGCGCGGCGTGCGGGTCGCGCTGGGCGGTGCGCCGGCGGCGACCCTGCGGATCGCCGACGCGCTCGGAGAGACGTACAGCGCGAGCGGCTCGATGCAGCTCGCCGGTCTCCTCGCGCTGTGGAAGGCGCAGCCGCCCGTCAAGCCGGTGACCGCGCTCATCACCTCCGTGGGGTGGGACGGCAACGCGGCCGCCCTGGTGGTGCGTTCACCCCGCTGATGTCCGGCCGGCTCACAGCGGCGCCCGCGAACCCTCGCGCGGGCGCCGCTGTGCTGTCCGGCCTTCCGTCCGTTCTTCCCGTCCGTTCTTCCCGTCCGTTCTTCCCGTCCGTTCCTCTGTCCGTCCTTCTGTCTGCACTTTCCGAGGAGAGGCCCCATGCCATCTGCCTTCGACACGTCCTTCGCGGGGCGTACGTATCCGCCGAGCGAGCCCTACGAAGTCGGCCGCGAGACCATCCGGGAGTTCTCGCGCGCGGTGGGCGCCGAGGCCGGGGACGGCCTGACGGCGCCGCCCACGTTCCCCATCGTGCTGTCCATGCACGCCGAGCGGCAGGTGATCGACGATCCCGGGCTCGGCTTCGACTTCTCCCGGGTCCTCCACCGCGACCAGCGGTTCGAGGCGGTGCGGCCGATCCGGTCGGGGGACCGCCTCGTCGTCGAGATCGAGGTGCTCGCCGCCGCCGTCGTCGACGGCAACGACGTGCTCACCCTGCGCGGGCGGGTACGGGAGGCGGACGGCGACGCGCTGGTGTGCACGACGACGTCCACGCTCGTTTCACGGCACGACTCGGGGCTTGAGGAGGACGGCAAGTGACCGCCGCAGGAGACACGTTCCCCACCCGCACCTTCCGCGTGACCCGGGCCGATCTCGTCCGGTACGCGGCGGCGTCCGGCGACCACAACCCGATCCACTGGTCCGACTCCACGGCCGCCCGGGTGGGGCTGCCGGGGGTCATCGCCCACGGGATGCTCAGCATGGGCCTCGCCGCGACCGCCCTGCGCGGGTGGGCGGGCGAGGGGGCCGTCTTCGAGGAGTACGGAACCCGGTTCACCCGCCCCGTCGTGGTCCCCGACACCGCCGACGGTGTGGAGATCACCGTCGGCGGCGCGGTGGCCGAGGTCAGGGAAGACGGCTCGGTTCGGGTCGATCTGACCGTGCGCCAGGGGACGCAGAAGGTGCTGGCACGGACCCGGGCCGTGCTGAGGTACGCCCGATAGCGACTCCCGCGAAGGCGCCCGCGAACACCACGGCGGCCCCCGTCAGCACAGCGCTGCGGAGGCCGCCTTGTACGTACACGAGGGTGAGCACGGCGATGCCGAGGGCGCCGCCGAACTCGCGGATGGTGTTGTTCACCCCGGACGCCAGGTTGTGCTCGTGCTCCTGCACGGAGCCGATCACCGTCGCGGGGTTGGCCGCGAAGACCAGGCCCATGCCGACGCCGGCGAGCACCATGGCGATCACCATCGGCCCGTAGGACACGCCCGGCCGGGCGATCAGCCCCAGCCAGGCCAGGGCGAGGGCCTGGGCCAGACAGCCGGCCGCCTGGAGCCGCCAGCCGCCCACCCGGTCCAGCAGGGCGCTGGCCACGGGTACGGCCACCATCGGGGCCACGGTCCAGGGCAGGGTGCGCAGGCCCGCTTCGAGCGGGGAGTAGCCCATCGGACCCTGGAGGAACTGGGCCAGGAAGAAGATGGATCCGAACACGCCGAAGTACATGGCCATCGCCAGCATGTTGCTCAGCATGAACGGCCGCACCCGGTAGAGGTGGAGCGGGATGAGCGGGTGCGCGGCGGTGCGCTGGCGGTGGGCGAAGGCGGCGGCGAGTACGGCGGTCAGTGCGACGCCCAGGAGCGTGCGGAGCGGTGAGGCCTCCTCTCCGGCGGACTGGATGATCGACCAGACCGCGGCCACCACGGTGCCGCACGAGAGCAGGGTCCCCCACACGTCGAGGGGGCGGGCCGCGCCGGTCGATTCGCGTACGGCCCACAGCGCGAGCGGCAGGGCCAGCAGGCCCACCGGCACGTTGAGCCAGAAGATCCAGTGCCAGTCCAGGCCCTGGGTCACCATGCCGCCCGCCATGGGGCCGATGGCGATGCCCAGGCCGTTGACCCCGCCCCACACGCCGACCGCCAGGGCGCGTTTGGCCGGGCCGACCGCGGCGACCGCGAGGGTCAGGGAGACCGGCAGGATCGCGGCGGCTCCGGCGCCCTGCAGGACGCGGGCGGCCATCAGGGCCCCCGCCGAGGTCGCCAGCGCGCAGGCCGCCGAGGCCGCGGTGAACACGCCGATGCCCCAGACGAAGACGCGGCGCCGGCCGATCCGGTCGCCGAGTGCGGCGCCGGCGAGCAGGAGTCCGGCGAAGGGCAGGATGTAGCCGTTGACCACCCACTGCAGGCCGGTCTGGCTGGTGTTCAGGTCCTCCGCGATCACGGCGAGGGCGTTGGTGACCACCAGGTTGTCCACGGCGACCATGAACATGGGCAGCGAGGTCGCCACCAGGGCCCACGCCGGCCGGTCGGCTCTCGTCACGGCTTCGTTCCTCTCTGTCGTGTCTGTCATGTCTGTCGTGCCTGTCGAGCTGTCGGGTGCTTCTGGAAATGCACTCAGGCCGCCGAACCCGTGGGGTGTTCGGCGACCTGAGTGGTGGGGCGGGGAAGCGGTTACGCCTGCGTGCCCGTGGGCGGCAGCTTGAGTTCGACCGCGCCGATCTGGGCCAGCAGGAACAGGTCCTGGCGGCAGGCCCAGTGCTCGTGGACGAGGCCGTCGTCACCGACGCGGTAGATGTGGATGTGCTCGACGTCGACCTTGTTGCCGGTGCCCTCGAAGCCGAGGAAGTTGCCGGTGTGGATTCCGGTGAACCGCACCCGGATCACGGCCCGGTCGCCGTCGGCGAAGGAGTCGAGGTGGTCCCAGCCGGCCTCGGAGAACACGGAGTTCATCCAGCGGGCGGTGCCGAGGTAGCCGTCGGGGCCACCGGGGGTACCGGGCGGGGCCTCGTAGTCGACGAAGTCGGGGGCGACCAGGGAGTGGGCTGCCTCCGCGTCCAGATCGTTGAAGATCCGGCCCATCTGGTGGGCGATCTCGAGGACCTTGTCGTTCGCCATGGGTTTCCTTTCCTGCGGATGGATGTGACGGGTGGATGGGGCGCGTGGGGGGAGGGATGCGTGGCGCGTGGGGGAGGGGTGCGTGGGGGGAGGAGTGGCGGGTGGGGAGGGTCAGTGGCCGACGCCGAGGCCGCCGGTGACGGGGATGACGGCCGAGGTGACGTACGAGGCGTCGTCGCTCGCCAGGAACTTCACGACTCCGGCCACCTCTTCGGGTTCGCCCGCGCGGAAGAGGGAGGTCTGGCTGAGCAGGTGCTCGCGGCGCGGGCCGGAGACGTCCTTGACCATGTCGGTCTCGATCAGCCCCGGAGTCACCACGTTGACGGTGACCTTGCGGCGCCCGACCTCCAGGGCGAGCGAGCGCCCGAACCCGATCAGGCCGGCCTTGGAGGCGGCGTAGTTGGTCTGGCCCGGGGCGCCGGCCAGGGCGCTCACCGAGGCGACGAGGACGATCCGGCCCCAGCGGGCCTTGAGCATGTCCGGCAGGACCTCCTTGGTGACGGCCACCGCCGCGAGCAGGTTGGTCTCGATGACGGCGCGGAAGTCCTCGGCGTGCATGCCGACGAACAGCTCGTCGCGGGTGATGCCGGCGTTGGAGACCAGTACCTGGATCGGCCCGTGCTGGATGCGGGCCTCCTCCACGGCGCGGCGCACGGACTCGGGGTCCGTCACGTCGCAGCGCACGCCGAAGAGCCCTTCGGGCGGCTCGCCGGTGCGGTAGGTGACGGTGACCTTGTCGCCCTGTTCGGCGAAGGCGAGGGCGGTGGAGAGGCCGATGCCTCTGTTCCCGCCGGTGACGAGCACGTGACGGCTCACGGTATGGGGCTCCTTATCGGGGGTCGGACGACAACAGGGAGCTCAGCCGCTCCGCCGCCGTGCTCGTGTCGGTGAAGTGGATCGCCGTCCAGCCGGCGGCCTCGGCGCCCGCGACGTTGTGCGCGAGATCGTCGATCAGGACGCAGTCGGCGGCGGGGACCCCGGCGCGTTCCGCGGCGAGCGCGAACATGGCGGGCGAGGGCTTGCGGTGGCCGACCTCGAAGGAGAGGAGGACGTCCTCGAAGAGCTCGTCCACGTCGACCATGCGGCGCCAGTGGGCGTCCCAGGTCGGGACCATGTTCGAGATCATCCCGACGAAGGCGCCGCCCTCGCGCGCCTTGCGCAGCTCGGCCACCCAGGCGTGGTTGGTCTCACGGCCGTCGAACCAGGTGTCGGCGAGGGTCGTCAGCTTGCGCCCGGTGATCCCGTGATCGGCCTCCAGTACGGCGGAGATCTCGTCGAGCCACGCCTCTTCGGTGATGAGGGGGGTGTCGATGGGCTCCATCGGGTCGGCCGTGCCGTAGCGGGCGGTGACCTTGGCGAGGGCCTGACCGAGCACCTGCTGGTCGAGGTTCTGTGCCGCGCAGAAGGCGGCCATCGTGTGGGAGATCGGCGGTGTCAGGACACCGCCGAAGTCGGTCCAGACGGCAAGGCGCCGCGTACTCACAGTTGGCTCCCGGATGCGGTGGTGACGGTGACGTGGGCGATCTGCGCGCCGGCCTGGAGGAAGCGCACCGGAACCGTGCCGGGTGCATTCCCGTCGGGGCGGGCCGCTTCGGCCAGGACGGTGTCGTCCAGTTCGGCGAACCGGTCGAAGCGGGCCTCGAAGCCGACGGCGTACGTGGCCAGGGGTTCGCCGGTGGCGAGCAGGGCGAGCTGGCGGGCGGCCTCGACGAGGGTCATGGCCGGGAGGTGGTCGTAGACGTGGTCGAAGAGCGCGCGGTTGTCGTAGCGGGGCGTCACCCGGGCCGTGACCGCCTCCGGCGCCCGCTCGGCGCGGGACAGCACGACGTTGAGGGGGTTGCCGCGGCCGACCTGCTCGGGCCGGAGCTGTCCGCTGCCGTCGTCACCGGGTGCGTGGCGGCCGTAGTCCGAGGTCAGGGGCGCCGGGGTGCCGCGCTGGGCGTGCCGCAGCACCTCGTTCTCGTGCGGGTTGAGGAAGAGCACGTCCATCTCGTGGTCGCCGACCTCGACGCCGTCCATGAAGTACCGCTGGGCGACCATGCCCTTGCGGACCCGGCCGCGCCGGTTCGCCTTGCCGGAGTACTCGGTGTCGATGTGCAGCCGTCCCGGCTTCGAGCCGATCTTCAGCGCCGCGAGGCCGTACAGGTCCATGCGGAAGCTGTCGACGATCATCGTGGTGCCCTGGGACAGGCCCATGTGGGCGTGCGATCCGGCGATCGCGGCCTGCCGGCCCGACTCCAGGAGCAGCAGGGCGTCGTAGAGGGCCGGCTGCTGCACGTGGTCGCTGTAGTAGCCGTGGGTCAGGGGCAGTTGGACCGCGGTGCGGACGCGCATGGCGGTCAGGGGCCTGATGTCGGTCACGAAGACCTCGGAGACGGCGGCCCGGTGGACCAGGGAGCGGTCCACGGTGCGCCCGTAGGTGAGATCGCCGGGCTCCGAGGGAAGCTCCGGAACCACTTCTGTGGTCATACCTGATTCCTTCGGCTCGGTTCTTTGGCTGCCGGCTGCCAAGAGGGGATTTTGGGTACGGATTGAGCCTGGCAGTCCGGCATGGAAGCGCGATCGTGCGCAAATTCAAGACCGATAAAAGCTGGGCAATTCGTGTACGTGGCGGTCTCCGGCCGGGTTGTTGTGGCCGGGGGGTAAACGCGGAGGGGAAACGCAGTATCCTGGTCGAATGCGTATCGGAGAGCTGGCGCGGAGTACCGGAGTTTCGGTAGCGACGGTCAAGTACTACGCCCGTGAAGGGCTGTTGCCGTCCGGCGAGCGGACGAGCCCCAACCAGGTGAGCTACTCCGACGCGCACGCGCACCGGCTCAGGCTGATCCGGGCGATGCTGGAGGTCGGCGGCCTGTCGATCGCCGCCGTCCGCGAGGTGCTCGCCGAGGTCGACTCGCCCGACCGCACGGTCCACGGCATGCTCGGCGTCGCCCAGTCCGCGGTCACCCGCGCCGTGGCCGACCCGAATCCGGAGGGCGACTGGGCGGGTGCCGAACGCGCCGTCGAGGAGCTGGTGCGGCGCCAGGGGTGGGCGGCCAAGCCCGAGAACCCCGGCTGGAAGGCGCTGGTCCAGATCGTCGTGACCTACAGCGACCTGGGCAGGGGCGACCTGCTGTCCCTGCTCGACGAGTACGCGGCCGTGGCCGGACGCCTGGCCGGCGCCGAGCTGGCCGCCCTCGCCCGGGTGCCCAGCGTGGACGGCAAGGTGGAGGGCGTCGTCCTCGGCACCCTCCTCGGCGACGCGGCCATGTCGGCCCTGCGCCGCATCGCTCAGGAGGACGCGTCCGGACGTGTGTCCGCCCCGGTGGAGGATCAGGCGCTGTAGGCGAGCGCGGCTGCGGGAGCCGGTGCCACCAGGGCCAGGTGGTGCACGTGGGCGGGCGGTACGTTCCACAGCACGGTCTCGGTGCGGAACCGGTGGCGCCGCAGCGTGCGTTCCAGTACCGCCTGGGTTCCCAGCGTGCGTTCGCGCGTCTCGCCCGAGGTGAGGGCCCGGCGCAGGGGCGGCACTCCGGCGTACGCGAAGAAGGACAGCGTGCCGCCCGGGTTCAGCGAGGCCAGCAGCTGCCCGAGGATGTCCTCCACGACCGGGGCCTCGAAGTTCGCGAAGGGCAGGCCGCACACGATCGTGTCGTACGAGCCGAGTTCGTGGTCCTGGACCAGGCCCGGCAGCAGGCCTATGCGCGGGTCGTCCCGGTAGGTGTGCCGCAGCAGGTCGGTGAACCGCGGGTTGGGCTCGATCAGTTCGAGGGTGTCGAGGGGTCCCAGCGCCGGCTGGATGTACCGGGTCACGGCGCCCGTGCCGGGGCCGACTTCGAGCACGGCGCGCGGCCTGCCAGGACTGGGGATCACGTAGCGGGTGAGGGCCCGGGCCAGTAAGGGACTGCTGGGAGCGATGGCTCCCGTGTCCCGCCGCGTCCGGGCGAACTCCCTGAGGAACAGCATCACGTCGGTCATGTGCGCCCGCCTAGGCTGGTGATAGGTGATAGTGAATCTATCGATACCTTAGGTTACAGTTCTTGTGGAGGCGCGTTCGTCCGCTGCCGAACCGACGCTAATGACCCGCCGACCTGGGGTCATCACTCACCAATGACCCGGCACATGCCTCGAAAGTGGTAGTGCCGGCCGCCCCGGAGCCTTCGAGGCCGGGGTCGAACGGATGGAGGGAAGGCCGTGGACATCAACGCGATCGTGACCTGGCTCGACGTCACCTCCGGCTTGGCGGGGAACCTGTCGGGCGCCGCCTGCTGGGCGTACGCGATCCTGGCGCTCACGACCCTGCCGCCGCTGCTGCCGAACAACGTCCTGCTGGTCACCAGCGGTGTGCTCGCGGCGCGCGGGGAGATGTCGATCGTCCTCGTGGTGCTCTCGGTGGCCGGCAGCGCGCTCCTCGGCGACCTGCTGATACACCGCTGCGGCCGGTTCCTCGGGGACCGGGCCCGGCTGGGCGCCGTGACGCGCGGGCGGCGCGGCGAGCTCTTCGAGTGGATGTCCGGGCAGGTGCGCCGGCGTGGCATCCCGTTCGTCGTCGGGGTGCGCTTCCTGCCGAGCGGGCGGTTGCTGGGCGGGCTCTCGGCGGGCGCCGCCGGGTACCCCCTCGGCAGGTTCGCCTCCGGGGCCGCGCTCGCGGAGCTCATATGGACCGCGTACTCCGTGGGGGTGGGCTATTTCGGCGGCGCGATCAGCGACGACCCGGTCCACTCGGTCGCCCTCGGTCTCGGGCTGTCGCTGGTGGTGGGAGTCGCCGCCTCGCTCGCGCAGCGGCGCACCGGCCGGAGCGCAGTTCGGCACACCGCCGGGCTCGCCCTTCCCGTGCCGAGCGCGGCCGGGAATGTGTCGAAAGAGGTATAGCGAACAATCCGAATGTGCATTCCGCGTAATTACCGGCTCTGAAAGAGTCGTGAACCGAACCTGCGCGGGGTCGGACGTATCAAGCAAGCCTCAGCAAAAGCGATACCAGCCAGGGAGAGAAAATTGTTTGCCGCCATCGGAGCATTCACCGCGCGGCGTCGCAAATGGGTCGTGATCGCGGCGGTCGTCTTCACGCTGTTCGCCGGCGTGTGGGGCACCGGCGTCTTCGGCTCGTTCACCGGCGGTGCCGGATTCGACGACCCGGCCAGTGAGTCGGTCGAGGCCGACAAGGTTCTCGAAGGCCCGCTGGGGCGCGAGTCCAACGACGTGATCGTCCTCTACGAGTCCAAGACCGCCGGCCAGGGCGCCGCCGAGTTCGGCAGCGCCGTCCGGTCGGCGCTCGACGGCGTCCCCCGCGAGGGCATCACCCGCCTGAGCTCCTTCTGGGACCCCGGCGCCCAGGGCGCCGACGCCTACGTGTCGCGGGACGGCACCCGCATGTACGCGACCGTGCAGTTCGCCGACGACAACGACCAGCACCAGGTCGAGGCGCTGACGAAGATCAAGACGGAGTTCGAGGCCGAGGGGGTCACCGCCCGCTTCGGCGGCGTGGCCGCGATGACGGAGCAGGTCAACGCCCTGACCGGCTCGGACATCGCCCGGGCCGAGATGCTCTCGATCCCGATCCTGCTCGTCCTGCTGGTGCTGATCTTCCGCAGCGCGGTCGCCGCGCTGCTGCCGCTGGCCGTCGGCACCTTCGTGGCACTCGGATCCTTCGTGGTGCTGCGCGTGCTGACGATGTTCACCGAGATCTCCAGCACCGTCATCAACGTCATCACGATCCTGGGCCTCGGCCTGGCCATCGACTACGCCCTCTTCCTGGTCAACCGGTTCCGCGAGGAACTGCACGCCGGCGCCGACGTGGACACCGCGGTCCGGCGCGCGACGGCCACGGCCGGGCGCACGGTCGCCTTCTCCGGGCTCGCCGTGGCCATCTCCTTCGCGGGCCTGGCCCTCTTTCCCTCGCGGTTCCTGTCCTCCATGGGCTACGCGGCCGTCGCCGTGGTCTCCTTCGCGGTCGTCGGCTCGCTGACGCTGCTCCCGGCCCTGCTGCGCTACACGGGACACCGCATCGACAAGTGGCGGGTCCCGCTGCCGGGCGGCCGGGGCAGCCGGGGCGGCGCGGCGAAGCCGCTGACGCAGGGCCGCTGGTACCGCACCGCGCACGCGGTCATGCGCAAGCCGCTGCTGTCCTCGCTGGCGATCGTCGCCGTCCTGGTCGGCCTCGGTGCGCCGCTGCTCGGCGTCAACTGGGCCCGGCCGGGCGAGTGGGTCCTGCCGTCGAACGGGGACGCGAAGGTCGTCAGCAAGACGCTGGCCGCCGACTTCGACACCAACCCCGGCCGGACCATGACCTCGGTCGTCCGCTTCGGCGGCCCGGCCGACCGCAGCGCCGTGGAGGCGTACGCGGACCGGCTGGAGGGGGTTGCGGGCGTGACGTCCGCGACGCCCACCGCCTTCGCGGGCAACGACGCGCGGGTGACGCTGCGGTACGCGCCCGACCCGATGTCCCGTGCGGCCGTGGACCTGGTGCACGGGGTCCGGGACACCGCGGCGCCGCAGGGCGCGAAGACGCTGGTGACCGGAATGCCGGCCTCCCGCGTGGACATCGTCGACATGATCGGCGGACGTCTTCCGTGGATGGCCCTGTTCGTGGCCGTCGTGTCCTTCCTGGTGCTCTTCCTGGCCTTCGGCTCGCTGCTGCTCCCGCTCAAGTCCGTGATCCTGAACCTGCTGTCGCTCCTGGCCACCTTCGGCGCCATCAAGTGGATCTTCCAGGACGGGCACCTGTCCGGGCTGCTCGGCTTCGAACCCATCGGCGCCGTGGACGCCAACTTCCCCGTGCTCGTCGTGGCGATCGCCTTCGGTCTGGCCATGGACTACGAGGTCTTCCTGCTCTCCCGGGTCCGCGAGGAATGGGAGGCCAGTGGCGACCCGGTCGAGTCGATGGCCATCGGGCTCCAGCGCACCGCGAAGATCATCACCAGTGCGGCGCTGCTGCTCGTCGTCGTGGTCGGCGGGTTCATGACCTCGTCCATCCTGTTCATGAAGATGATCGGGGTCGGTCTGGTGATCGCGGTGGTCATCGACGCGACCGTGGTCCGGGGCCTGCTCGTGCCCGCCACCATGGCCCTGATGGGCAAGTGGGCGTGGTGGGCGCCGGCGCCGCTGGCCCGCTGGTGGTCCCGCTACGGCTTCCGGGAGTCCGCCGCCGAGGAGCGTACGGGCGCTGCGCCGCAGGTCGGTGCGGCCCGCGCCGCCGACACCGCCCACGCCGCCGAGGCCGGGCGATGACCACGGCCCGGCCCGCAGGAGCGTCCGCGTCCGGGCGCCCCGCGACTGCGAAGGGTTCCGAGGAGCCGGAGGCGGCCATAGCCGCCGGCGCCCTCGGCCCGACGCCACGAACCGCCTCGGAGGGGACGGTCCCCCGACTTCCCTCCGGGGCCGCCCACGGGGCCGCGACCGGGCCGGCTTCCACCGGCCCGGCGATCCCGCAGGCAGCGCCGCGCCCCGTCACCGGACCTCCCCCGTTCCGGGCCCGGGGCGTGGCGCTCGTCCTGACCGGGGGCGAGGCCGAGGGGGAGGGGGCCGAGCACGAACGGGCCGAGGACGACTGGGGCGAGGACAAGCGGGAGCGGGCCCGGGCGGAGGCCGAGCGGGCCGAGCGGGCCCGGGCCGAGACCGACCGGGTGCAGCACGCCGGGGCCGTCGCCGCCTGTGTGACCGCCGTCCTGGCGGCCCTGTTCGGCGACTGGGGGAGCTGGTCGGCGCCCCTGGGGGACGGCCTGCCCGGGTTTCCGCTGCCCTGGGGGGTGACCGCGGGTCCGCCCGTGCTCCTGGTGTCGCTGGCCGGCGTCTTCGTCGGCTGGGCCGGCGCCCCCTCCTTCGCCCGGACCTGGGCGCACACCGCGGCCGGACTCGCCGCCGCCACCGGCCTCCTGGCACTGCTGCGGGGCGGCTGGGGGCCTGACGCCGGCTGGGCCGCGCTCTCGGAGGCCGCGCACGCGGGGCTCTTCGGGGTGCTGACGGGGTGGGTGCCCGCCCTGGCCGCCTTCGCGATCACCCGGCGGCGGGCCCGCCGGAGCACCGGACTGGCGCCCTACGTGTGGACCACCGGACTCGCCGCCCTGGCCCCGCTCCTCTTCCTGGGGCTCGGGGTCCTGGGGGCCTCGTCCGACCCGCCCGACGGGTGCTCGGCGGCCGAATGCATCACGGCCCGCGCCGGACTCCTCTTCACCGGCGAGGTCAGCCTGCGCATCGCACTTCCCGCCTGGGCGGCGTCCGTCGCGGTGCTCGCCCTGGCCCGCCGGCGTGCCCGGATCAGGAACCTGCGCACCGGGTGGCAGGTCCTGCTGGCCCTGGCCGGCGGAGGGCTCGCCGTACTCCTCGCACCCGGGCTGATCTTCGGAGCCGAACTTTGAACCGCCCCAGCAGACTTGGCGAAGGGGCCTCGGCCCCTTCCTCCTACGACCGTCGCGGGTTCCTCGCGCTCGCCGGGGCGGGCGCCCTCGCGGGGATCGGCTGGACCGGCATGTCCACCGCCGCGGGCGAAGCGCCCCGGCCCGACGCCCGCCACGCCTACATCGGCGGCTTCACCATCGGCGAGTACGGGCTGCCGGGCCTGCCCGGCATCGGGATCGCCGCCGTGCGCGCCGACGGCCGGCTCGACGTCAGGCGGTGGCAGCGGGGGATCGAGAACCCCTCCTTCCTCACCCTCTCGCCCGACGGGTCCCGCCTCTACGCCGTCAGCCAGCTCCCGGACGGAGCCACCGGAGCCGTCCACGCCTACCGGATCGACGGGGACCGGCTCCACCCCCTCGGGAGCCCCCGCTCCAGCGCGGGCGCGGCGCCGGTGCACCTCGCCGTCCATCCCGAAGGCCGCTTCCTGCTCACGGCCAACTACGACTCGGGGCACATCGCCGTCCTGCCCGTGGCGGCCGACGGATCGCTGGGGGAGGCGGTGACCGTCGTACGCCACGACGGCCGCGGCCCGCACCCCGAGGAGCAGCGCGGTCCGCATCCGCACATGATCGCCTTCGATCCCGCGGGCCGCCGGGTGCTGGTCCCCGACAAGGGCGACGACCACATCCACGTCTACGACTTCGACTCCGCCACCGGCGGACTGCGCCCGGCCGGCAAGGTCCGGCTCGGCAGCGGCATCGGCCCGCGACACCTGGTCTTCCACCCGCGGGGAGACCTGGCCTACGTGACCAACGAACTCGGGCACACCGTCACCGTGCTGTCCTACGACGCCGGCACCGCAGAGCTCCGACCGCTCTCCCACGCGTCCGTCGCGCCGCCCGGCATCAACCCCCGCAACGCCCCCTCCGCCGTGCACCTCACGCGCGACGGCGGGCTCCTGATCACGGCCGACCGGGGGCTCGACACCGTCGAGTCCTTCCGGGTGGGCAACGCGGGCCGGAGCCTCGCGCTCGTCGAGTCCCAGCCCGTCAGCGCCAAGGCGCCGGGCACCTGCTGGCCGCGGGACGTGGCCCTCGACGCCTCCGACCGGTACGTGTACACGGCCAACCAGGCCGGGCAGTCGGTCAGTGCCTTCCGCCTGGACCCGGCCACCGGCCGGCTCACCCCGGCCGCGCCGCCGCTCTCCGTACCCAGCCCCAGCTGCGTCCTGCTGCGGTAGCGGCGCGGCCGGGCAGAGACAGGAGGGCGGCCCCCGGAACGTTCCGGGGGCCGCCCTCCTTCTTCTGTTTGCCGGCGCCGGCAGCCGTCGGGGCCGTCAGGGCCGCCACTGCGCGACGGTGACGGTCGCGTCCGCGCTCGCGGACGCCACCGAAGCGGCGTACCCCTCGGGGGAGCGGATGCTGCGCACGTACCAGTCCCGGGCCGAGCCCGGTACGAGCGCGGCGCGCCACGGCCCGAAGGCGTGGCCGGTGTAGCGGGGCGGGTCGGCCTCCAGGCCGGTGCCCGCGGCCTTCACCAGCGCCTCGGCCCGCGTCCACTGCTCGAAGCCGTGGGTGGTGCGCACGCCCTGGACGCACGGGATGCGGCTCCAGTCCATGTGCGGCCGCACCCGCTCGATGTCCACTCCGACCGGGACGTCCGGGCTGTCGCCGATCGCGACGACCGCGTACGCCGCCGAATGGGACAGGCTGACCGACAGGGTGGTCCCGTCCGGTCCGTAGGGCACCGGCCGGCCGTGCTCCGGGCTCGCGCAGCGGGCGCAGGACCGGCGGAAGGCCACCTCGGCCGGGTGGATGCCCAGTTCCCGTCCGAGCAGGCTCCGGTAGACGTGGTGGACGGCCAGGTAGCGCAGCCGGTCGGTCGCGCGGCCGAAGCGGTCCAGCCGCTGCCGCTCCCGGGAGTCCATCACCGCGTACGCCTCTTCGTACGGGGCCCAGGCCGCCGCGTCCGCGGTGGGGACGGTCCAGATCCGGATGCTCACGCGGCCGCTCCACCGGCCAGGATGTGGTGCTGGAGCCGGCGCAGGTCGTCGGAGGGCTCCAGGCCCAACTCCTCGGCCAGTACGTTGCGTACGTGGTGGAAGGCGCGCAGGGCGTCGCCCCGCCGCCCGCTCCGGTACAGGGCGTCTATGAGGCGGGCGTGCAGCCATTCGTTCAGCGGGTCCACCGCGACCAGCCGGAGCAGTTCCGGCACGACCTCGCCGTGGCGCCCCAGGACCATGATGACCTCGATCCACAACTGCTGGGCCCGCGAGCGCATTTCCTCGATGCGGGCGCCGTGCCCCGTCAGCACGCGTCCCCGGCTCACATCGGCCAGCGCGCGGCCCCGCCAGAGGCCGAGCGCGGTGTCCAGCCGCTCCAGCGCGGCTTCGGCGTTGCCGGCGCGCAGGTCTGTGCGGGCCTGTCCGTACAGCTGGGTGAACTGCTCCAGGTCCAGCCGACCGGGGGCCAGGCACAGCGAGTACCCCGTGCCCTCGGTGGTGATGACGCGGCGGACGTCGGTGTCGCCCAGTTCCCGGCCCAGCTCCTGGCGCAGGTGGTAGACGTGCGTACGGACCGTGCTGACCGCGGTGGGCGGGGGCGACCCGTCCCACAGCTCCTCCACGAGCGTGTCCACCTCGACGATGTCCCCCGCGCGGACGGCCAGCAGGGCGAGCAGCTTGCGGACCTTGGGGCCGCGCGGGCGGTGCGCCGAGGCGCCGTTGACCGCTTCCAGCGGGCCGAGGATGCGGATGCCGAACCCGTCGTGGCGCATCGCGGCACCGGTGTCGGTGTCGGTGTCGGCAGCGGCACCGGGTCGCGCGCCGGGGCGGCCGGATGCCCAGGGATGGATCTGACTGTGCCTCACTGTGATTCCCCCGTTGTCGTTCAGCCGATGGGCTGGGCGAATGCGACGAGATGCGCCGCGTACTGCGTGACCATGAACATCCGGTAGGGCAGCCTGCGCCGGGAGCGCGAGTCGTCCGACCGCCCGGTGAGCGCCGCGGCCGCCAGCGCCAGTGCCCCGCCCAGCAGGACGAAGGCGGGGACCAGCAGCTGCGGTGCGTCCAGGACGAGGGCGCAGACCAGCAGCCCCGCTGCGACCGTCACGGCGCTCAGCGAGACGACGGCGGCCGTCCTCGCGTACCCCCACAGGACCGTCCAGTTGCGCCGGCCGTGCCGGGCGTCGCCCGCGGCGTCGGAGAAGTCCTTCGTGACGGCCCCGACCAGTCCCATCCACAGGCACATCGCGGTGCAGAACGCGATCAGCGACGGCGAGACGGGGCTCCCGGAACACACGATGCCGGCGGCGTAGGTGAGGGCGCCGCTGCCGATCACGGTGGCCATGGTGCCGGGGGTGCTGGTCTTGAGGGCGATGCCGGGAGCGGAGTAGACGAAGCCGAGGAGCAGCATGCACGCGGTCGCCGTGAGCATCGCGGGGCCGATCCACGCACCGCCGGCCAGCGCCACGGCGGCCATCACGTGTGCGGTGCGACGGGCGTCGGCGGGCGACAGCGCGCCGCGGCCGATGGGGCGGGTGGAGCCGTTGGCCCGGTCCTCGTCGACGTCCGTCACCCCGTTGAAGAGGTAGACGGACGTCGCGGCCATCAGCCAGACGCCGGCCCCGCCGAACAGGGCGGGGGGCAGCGTCAGATAGGACGTGGCGCCGGCCGTGGCGGCCAGCAGGAAACGCATCAGGAATATGGCCTGCACCGCGGCCCGGGATTCCTGGAAGCAGAGCAGCAGGATCCGGACCCATTTGAGGGGTGCGGCCGACGGCGATAACGGTCTTGTGGAACGCTCAATTCCATCGGAAATTATGGGCGTCTTTGTCGACATGGCTCGAATGTATTCGAATTCCCCAACCCGGGGCAGACCCGCTGGGGGTAACCCCGATACTCTCAAAGAGGCATACGGGCGAGCCTGTTGTGCAGTCTTTTGGTCCTATCCCCTTCCGGCACCCGGGCGGTCTTCCGGCCCGGGCCTTCTGATGAGCCGCGCATCAATTGCCTTGTTCGCCGCGTCGATGCGTGATATCGCGCCGAGTTTCTCGAATACGTTGCGCAGGTGCCGCTTCACGGTGCCCTCGGTGATGCGCAACCGGACGGCGATCTGCCGGTTGCTCAGGGCGGCGGCGACGTACGTGAGCACCTCCCGCTCCCGCGGCGAGAGGGTCTGGTGCGAGGTGCTGAATCCGACGGTGGGAACACCGCTGCTCGGCAGGGCGATCGTGACGTGCGGGTCGCGGGAGGCGGTGTTCCGCAGCGCTGCGAGAAGCGATTCGCGCGGGACGCTCTTGTGCAGATAGCCGCGGGCTCCGTGGGCGAGCAGTTCCTGCACCAGCTGCGCGTCGCTGTGCATGGTCAGGATCAGTACGTGCAACTGGGGAAACCGGGTGGTCAGGGCGCGCACGACGGTGGGCGCGTGGTGACCCGGCATTTCCACGTCGAGGAGGACCACGTGGGGTCTGGTGCGTTCCACGAGGTCGGCCAGTCCCTCGGAGGTGTCCGTATCGGCGACGACGGTGAGGTCGTCCTCCGATTCGATCAGCTCGCACAGGGCCCGGCGCAGTAGTGAGTGATCGTCGACGGCGATGATGCGGAGCGGTTCGGCGGCCGGGCGCGGCTCAATTGGCGTGTGCATGGTTCTCCGTGTCGAAGGGGATGGACAGGGCGATCGCCGTCCCTTGCCCCGGAGCGCTGTCGATGGTGAGCCGGCCGCCCAGCAGTTTGGTGCGCTCTGTCAGGGACGACAGCCCGTTTCCCCGCCGGTGGGCGTGCGGGTCGAAGCCCGTGCCGTCGTCGCGTACCGATGCGTCGACCCGGCCCGCCTCGACGCGGACCTCCATGTCGATCCGCGCGGAACGGGCGTGGGTGAAGGCGTTGCGCAGGCATTCGCGGAGCATCAGGTAGAGGTCTTCGGTGAGTTCGTCCGGCAGCAGGTCGCCCGGATCGGCCACGTGGATGTCGACCTGTACGTCGTCCATCGCCATGGCGGAGACGAAGGCCGAGAGCGAGACGTAGAGGGACTGGGTGGCTTCCGCCCGGGTCCGCAGGTCCGTCACGATGTCCCGCGTGGTGTAGAGCGTCTCCAGGATGGCCTGCTTCAGGGCCTCGAGCCTGGGGTCCGTTCCCGACGGCTGCCGGGTGAGCTCGTAGAGCTCCAGCTGGCGCAGGGCCAGGCTCGCGGAGCTGCCGATGCGGTCGTGGATCTCGCGGGCCATGCCGTCACGGCCGTGCCGGGTGGCATCGCGTACGACGTCCAGCAGGAAGAGGTCGTGCCCGGTGGAGCCGGCTTCGAGCCGTTGGGTGATCGATGACTGCAGTACGGGCAGCATCTTCATCAGGCAGCGCTGGTCCTCGGGCCGGGCCGAGGCGATCCGGATGAGGTGGCTCGTGGCGACCTGGAAGAGCAGGGCCCCGGCGCGCACTGAATGGATGGGTGCGATTCCCTGCGAGATGCGGGCGCCGCTGAGCCTTCGGGTCTTCGCGATGAGATGGGTGTCGAGTGGTTCCTCGGCTCCGTCTTCCATCGCGCGGAGGCATTCGGCGAGAATGTGCTGGGCTTGTTCTCTGCAGGTGGCCCATGCTTCCGGATTCGAGCCTAATGGATTGTGATGCTCGATCAGGGTGTTTCGGTATTCTTCGAGAAGTTCTGGCTGCTGGTGCTGGAATAACTTTGCTAATCCCACCTCTTCTCTTGTGTTGTTTGGTGTATCGATCCCGTGTCCGTCTGGGTTGTACCGCAAGATCCCCCGCCCTTGCTGTAGCCCGAAGTCGCCTATCCCCTTACGGCCGTTCTGTTCGGAAGGAGTGGGCTCCAGTGATCACCAAACAGCATGCACGTCAACCGTAGGGGCGTCAACCTTAAGGTACTTACTGGGCGGTAGTTGCCGTTACGGACATTCAGACGGTTCTTGGGAGGAAGCGTGCTCGTGGATAAGACGGCGTAGCGCGGAAAATGCGACGTCCCCGAGAACGGTTCCCGTCACCATGTGCGCGGCCGCACTCTCCGGGTCGGGCTGTTCGTGCAGGAGACGGACCTCGGCGGCCACAACCGGTTCCAAGGCGTCCGCATAAGTGTCCAGGAGGCGCAGCAGGTCGTCGTGTCCGAGCCACTCCACCGCGACGAGAGTCTGCGTCAAGGTCTGCCACGCCGGATTCTCCGGACTCACCCGCCAGTTCCGCGCCAGGGCCAGTGCCTGAACACGCTCCCGGGCCCGGTCCCAATTCTGGTCCTGCGCCTCCGAGCCGGCCGCGGGCAGGGCGTACTGGATGGTGCCGCACAGTTCGCCGATCGGCGGCGGCGACATGTCTATCTTCCGCACGACGCGGCGGGCGGAGGAATACGAAAGACCGCCGACCTCCAGCAGCGTTCTGACCAATACGGCTCTACGGACATGGGACTCGTCGTACGCGGGAAGAGCGGGGAGCAGTCCCATGCGTACGTACAGCTGGAGGACACGGAGGGGTATGCGGATCTCGGCGCTCAGTTCCGGTAGCTGCACGCCTCTTCCACCCGCCGATCTTCTCCGCCGCCGGTTTCCCTGCGTGATCCATTCCGTTCGGTCATGGCAGGACCTTAGGTAGGAGAGACGGGGCTCACAAGGCGGAGCGGCCCGACGGCGGCGGCGCTGCCTCGAAAGATGTAGGGGGGTGCTCCCCTTCGGAGGCAGGCCGCCTGTAGCGGAGAAGCAGCGGGACTGCGCCGGGAGACTTTCGTTGCGCAGGGCGCGACGAAAGAGGGCAGCCCGGTGACGGCGCGGTGTCTAGGGTCGGGCGGGTGGATGTGACGGCGAGGATGCGTACGGGATGGGACTGGGTGAGGGGGCCCGAGCCCTGGACCCGGCGGATGCTGGCGGGGGACCTGGCGCTGGCCGGGGTGCTCGTGCTGATCGGGCTCGGGGTCGAGGACATCGACAACGGCTCCGCCGCGCGGATGCTGGCCAGTGCCGTGGCCGTGGTGGTGCTGACCCTGCTGCGGCGGCGGCTGCCGGTGTTCACGCTGGTGGCCGGCTCGGTGGTGGGGGTCTACCTGCCCGGGGCCTTCCTCGTGGCGATCCCCCTCGGCTGGTCGGCGGGGCGGCGCATCGTCGGCGTCGGACGGGCGCTCGGCGCCTTCACCGGGGCCTTCGCCCTGGCCGTCGTCCTCAGCGTGTTCAAGGAGTGGTCGCAGGGCCGCGCGGTGCTGATCGTCGTCTTCAGCGCGCTGATGTTCCTGGCCATGGTGGTCATGCCCGGTCTGGCCAGCCGCTACTGGTCCCAGCGCCACACGCTGCTGCGCGCCCTCCAGGAGCGCAACGCCCAGCTGCTGCGCGAGCGGGCGATGGTCGCGGGCCAGGCCCGGCTGCGCGAACGCCAGCGCATCGCCCAGGACATGCACGACAGCCTCGGCCACCAGCTCGCGCTGATCTCGGTGCACACCGGTGCCCTGGAGGTCGATCCGGTCCTCACCGACCGGCAGCGCGAGGCGGTGGGCGTCCTGCGCCAGGCCTCGGTCGCGGCCATGCACGAGCTGCGCGAGGTAGTCGGCATCCTGCGGGACGGGGTGGAGGCGCCGCTGCCGGTCGAGGAGGCGCAGCCCGCCGCGCGCGGGGTGGCGGGCATCGCCGGGATCGTGGAGTCGGCGCGGAGCGCGGGGACGGACGTACGGCTCACCACTGCGGGGCGGCCCAGGCCGCTGGTCGCGGCGTGCGACCACGCGGCGTACCGGATCGCGCAGGAGGCGCTGACCAACGCCTACAAGCACGCGCCGGGCGCGCCCATCACGGTGGAACTGCGGTACGAGGACGACTCCCTGGTGGTGGAGATCGCCAACGGCCCGGCGGCCGGCCCGGGCGCCGGTGAGGTGGTGTCCGGCGGGCAGGGGCTGACCGGGCTGCGCGAACGGGCCCGGCTGGTCGGCGGCATGGTCTACGCGGGGACCGTGGAGGGCGGCGGGTTCCGGGTGGCCGGGGTGCTCCCGTACGGGACCGAGCCGGCCGGGGCCGAGGAGGCGGGGCCGGGCGCGGTCGCCGACGACTTCGGACAGCAGGTGCAGGCCAGGACCCTGAGCGGAAGCGCCGGGCCGGTCGACTGGGACGCGGTCGACCGCAAGCTGCTGAACGGAAGTCGCGTCGGGGGCGTGACGCTGGGCTGCGGGATCGCGGTCGCGGCCGTGGTGGTGCTGCTGATCGTGATCGGGGCCGCGGTGGCGCTGCTGGTGGGCTCGGTGAGCGACGCGACGGTCGGCCGGGCCGAGTACGACGAGATCCAGGTGGGCGAGGCGGAGAGCGCGGTACGGTCGCGGCTGCCCAGCGGCGACAGCATCCTGACCGAGGGACTCGACCGGAAGGGGCCGCCGCGCCCGCAGGGCGCCACCTGTCTGGCCTTCCTCGCGGAGGGCGGCGGCGACTGGGACAGCGACAGCGTTTTCCGGTTCTGCTTCAAGGACGGCAAGCTCGTCGAGAAGCAGGCGTACGAGGCCAAGCAGTAGGAGCAGGGGTGACAGCCAAGGTGATCCGTGTGGTGATCGCTGATGACGAACCGCTGATCCGGGCCGGGATCAGGATGATCCTGACCTCGGCGGCGGACATCGAGGTCGTCGCCGAGGCGGCGAACGGCCGGGAGGCGGTGGAACTGGCGCGGGCGCACGGCCCGGACGTGGTGCTGCTGGACATCCAGATGCCGGTCATGGACGGGCTGACGGCGCTGACCGAGCTCGGCCGGGCGGCCCCCGAGGTGCGGGCGCTGATCCTGACCACCTTCGGGGAGAAGGAGAACGTGCTGCGGGCGCTGAGCGGCGGCGGAGCGGGGTTCCTGCTGAAGGACTCGGCGCCCGGCGAACTCATCGGCGCCGTACGCGCGGCCGCGGCGGGGGACGCCTACCTGTCCCCGGCGGCGACCCGGCACGTGGTGGACCAGATCGCGTCGGGCCGGACGGCCGGCCGTGACGAGCAGGCGCGCCGCCGGGTGGCCGAACTGAGCGAGCGCGAGCGCGGGGTGCTGGCGCTGCTGGGGGAGGGGCTGTCGAACGCGGACGCGGGGCGGCGGCTGCACATGAGCGAGGCCACGGTGAAGACGTACGTGAGCCGGATCCTGGCGAAGCTGGAATGCGAGAACCGGGTGCAGGCGGCCCTGCTGGCCAGGGACGCCGGGCTGTAGGTACGGTCGGGCCGAAATCCGATGGCGATCAGGGGGCGGGGCGCATGACGGCGGTAGCGCAGCAGCACGGCGTGGGACCGGAGTCGACGGTACGGATTCCGGTGGTCGAGGGGTTCGCTGCGCGGCAGTCCGCGGGGTCCCGCGCCGGTTCTCCCCGGGAGGCGGGCAAGGCGCTGCGCACGCGGGTGCCCCGGTCGGCGCACGCGCGGTTCGAGGCTCCGGCCGACCGTCCGGACGCGGTGCGGGCGGTGGAGGAGTCCAATGTCGGGCGGGTCGCCGAACTCGCGCCGATACGGGTCGGCCGGATGGCCGCCAACCCCTTCGCCTTCCTGCGCGGGGCGGCCGGGCTGATGGCCCACGACCTCTCCGGCGGTCCCGTCACGGGGATCGGCGCGCAGATATGCGGGGACGCCCACGCGGCCAACTTCGGCCTGTACGGGGACGCGCGCGGCCGGCTGGTCATCGACCTCAACGACTTCGACGAGACCGTCTTCGGTCCGTGGGAGTGGGACCTCAAGCGGCTGGCCACCTCGCTGGTCCTGGCGGGCCGGGTGGCCGGCGCGGACGAGGAGACCTGCCGGGCGGCCGCGCACGACGCGGCGGGCGCCTACCGCCGCACGATGCGGCTGCTGGCCAAACTGCCGGCCCTCGACGCGTGGAACGCCATCGCGGACGAGGAACTGGTCTCGCACACCGATGCCCGTGACCTGCTGGGCACCCTGGAACGCGTCTCGGAGAAGGCCCGCAACAACACCTCCGCCCGGTTCGCCGCCAAGTCCACGGAGCGCACGCCCGACGGGGGCCGCGCCTTCGTGGACGCGCTGCCCGTGCTGCGCCGGGTCGGGGACGGGGAGGCGGCGGCCGTGGCGGCCGCGCTGGGCCCGTACCTGCAGACCCTGCAGGGTGACCGGCTGCCGCTGCTGGCCCGGTACGCGATCCACGACGTGGCCTTCCGGGTGGTGGGCACGGGCAGCGTCGGCACGCGCTCGTACGTGGTGCTGCTGCTGGACCACCGGGGTGAGGCGCTGGTCCTCCAGGTGAAGGAGGCCAGGCCCTCCGCGCTGCTGCCGCACCTGCCCGGGCTCGGCTTCGTCTCCCCGCCGGAGGAGCACGAGGGCCGGCGGGTGGTGGCCGGACAGAAGCGGATGCAGGTGGTCTCCGACATCCTGCTGGGCTGGACGACGGTGGAGGGGCGGCCCTTCCAGGTCCGCCAGTTCCGCAACCGCAAGGGCAGCGTGGACCCGGCGGCGCTGGCCGCCGAGCAGTTCGACGACTACGGGCGGATGACCGGAGCCCTGCTGGCGCGGGCGCACGCGCACAGCGCGGATCCGCGGCTGCTGGCCGGGTACTGCGGCAAGAGCGACGAGCTGGACGAGGCCGTCGCCGGCTTCGCCGTGGCCTACGCCGACCGGAGCGAGGCCGACCACGCGGTGCTGGTGGCGGCGGTGCGGTCCGGCCGGATCGCGGCGGAGGCCGGGGTCTGAGCCCGGGTCTGAATCCGGAGTCTGAGCCCGGGTCTGAATCAGGGGTCTGGATCCGGTCGGGCAGCCGGGATGTTTCACGTGAAACCGGTGGATGTTTCACGTGAAACACCCGGGCCCCAGGGCCTTAGGCTGGCCGGGTGAGCGAGCAGACTGTTCCCGAAGCGTCCGAGCCCGGCTCCGGCCCCGGCCCCGCTGCCGACGAACGGCCCGAGGCGCGCCTGGAGCGCGCGGTGCGGGCCGCCGAGCAGGCACTGATCGAGTTCGAGATCGCGGTGGAGACCTTCCGGGTGGAGGTGGAGAACTTCTCCCGCCTGCACCACCAGAAGCTCGGCCCCATGTACTCGCGGCTCGACGAGCTGGACGCACTGATCGCCGAGGCGAAGGCGCAGCGCACCGGGGACCCGGAGGACCTGCGCCGTGCGCGCGAGGCCCGCTCGCTGGTCATGCCGATGCCCGGGGTGGACGAGCTGTTCCACGACTGGCTGGACTCGGACGGGATGTCCGACGACGCCTCCGCCATGCTCACGGACCGCGCGGTGCGGCCGCCGGAGCGGGTGCGCCCCTCGGAGGAGGTGCGTCGCCTCTACCGCGAGCTGGTCCGCCAGGCGCATCCCGACCTGGCCCAGGACGATGCCGAGCGCGAGCGGCGCGACGAGTTCATCGCGCGGGTCAACGCGGCCTACGGACGCGGCGAGGAGCAGGTGCTGCGCGAGCTGGCGCAGGAGTGGGCGGAGGGTCCGGCGCCGGCCGAGCAGCGGCTCAGCGAGAGCGAGGAGCTGTACGAGCGCCTGGAGTGGCTCTCGCGCCGCAAGGAGCTGCTGTCGGTGGTGGCCCGGGACCTCGAGGAGAGCGCGATCGGGTCGATGCTGCGGATGGCCCCGGAGGACCCGGACCGGCTGCTGGAGGAGATCGCCGAGCAGCTGCTCGGCGACGTCGAGAAGCGTGAGGCGGAGCTGGCGGAGCTCACTGCCGAGTGAGCCGCCGGCTGCGGCCGCGGCCCGGCCGAGGCTGGGGCCGCGGCGGCCGGGTCGGATAGGTTGGCTCAGCTATCCGTGACGAGAGAAGGCGACAGACATGAACTCCGGACCGCTTCCCTCGGTGGCCGCCTCCGCGCTGCCTTCCGAAGCCTTTGTCCTCGACGTTCGCGAGAACGACGAATGGGCGGCCGGCCATGCCGAGGGCGCGCTGCACATCCCGATGAGCGAGTTCGTCGCGCGCATCGGTGAGCTGACCGAGAAGATCGAGGACGAGCGCCCGGTCTACGTGATGTGCCGGGTCGGCGGACGCTCCGCCCAGGTGGCCCAGTACCTGCGGGGCCAGGACATCGACGCCGTGAACGTGGCCGGCGGCATGCAGGACTGGGAGGCCGCGGGCCGCCCGGTCGTCACCGACGCGGGCACCCCGGGCTTCGTCGTCTGAGACGGCGGCCCTGAGGGGCCGGGCCGTCCTAGGCGAGGGGGTGGGCGGCCAGCAGGTCGCCCAGCGCCTCCTCGTGGGCCGCGGCCGGGCCGAGCTGGAGCTCCAGCTGCTTGGCCCAGGCGTGGTAGCGGTGCAGCGGGTAGTCGGTGTCGGCGCCGAAGCCGCCGTGCAGGTGCTGTGCGGTCTGCACGACGCGGCGTACGCCCTCGGAGGCCCAGATCTTGGCCACGGCCACGTCACCGGCGCTCGGCAGCGGTCCGCCGGCTCCGCCCGTGGAGGCGTCGAGCCGCCAGGCGGCCTGCCAGAGGGTGACCTCCATGGCGCGCAGGTCGATGTAGCGGTCGGCGGCCTGGACGGCGACGGCCTGGAAACTGGCCACCGGGAAGCCGAACTGCTCGCGCTTGCTCGTGTACTGGCTGGTCATGGTGAGCACGTTCTCGCCGAGCCCCAGCGCGAGCGCACACGTCCCCGTGGCCAGGAGCTGGCGCAGGTGGTCCCAGGCGCCGGGCGCCTCGATCAGGTGCGCGGCCGGGACCCGTACGCCGTCGAGGGTGAGCTCGGCGAGCCGCTCCCCGCTGGTGGAGTACTGCTCCGCGAGGGACAGGCCCTCGGTGGCCCGGGGGACGAACGCGAGCACCGCCTCGCCCTCCCCGGTGTGGGCCGGTACGGCGATCCAGTCGGCGCTGTGCGCCCAGGCGACGGCCGTCTGGAGGCCTTCCAGGACCCAGGTGTCCCCGTCCCGTTCCCGCCGTGCGGTGACGGACAGCTCGGCCGGGTCGTGGCCGCTCCGGCCGTGCGCGGCGACGGTGAGGACGAGGCTGCCCTGCCCGGCGCCGGGCAGCAGGGCGGCGGCAAGCTCGGGGCTGCCCTGGGCCTGGACGGTCATGGCGGTGGCGCAGTGCTCCAGGAGCGGCACCCGGGCCAGCACCCTCGCCGACTCGCGCAGGACCAGGCACAGGGCGATGGCGTCGAGTCCGGAGCCGCCGTGCTCCTGGTCAAGGACCAGGCTCAGCAGGTCGGAGTCGGCGAGCTTCGCCCACAGCTCGCGGTCGAACTCCTCGGCCACCGCCCTCGGGGTGAGTGCGGGGCTGGGCACGCCGTCGGGGGCCACGTCCGCGAACACGGCCTTGGCCGCCTCGACGGCGGCCTGCTGCTCCTCGGTGAAGGTGAAGTCCACTGCCTGTCCTCCCGCGTACCCGGATCGCGCTCTGCCTGACGGTGCGTCAAGATAGAACACGTTCCTGAAATTGGACAGGGGGGCGGCGGCGCGGCCCGTCAGCGGTCGAAGTCGATCTCCACTTCCTCCGACACCGGGTGCGACTGGCAGGCCAGCACGAACCCGGCCTCCGTCTCCGTCTCCTCCAGCGCGAAGTTGCGGTCCATCCGCACCTCGCCCGATACGACGAACGCCCGACAGGTGCCGCAGACCCCGCCCTTGCAGGCGTACGGGGCGTCCGCGCGGGCCCGGAGCACCGCGTCGAGCAGGGATTCGCCGTCGCGCACCGGCCAGGTGCCCGAGCGGCCGTCGAGGCGCGCCGTGACCCGGCCGCGGGTGGCATCGGGCGAAGCGGTGCGCGCGGGCGGGGCCGTGTCCTCCACGTGGAAGACCTCCTCGTGGACCCGGGTCCGCAGGACACCGAGCGCGGCCAGCGCCTGCTCGGCCCCCGTCACCAGACCGTAGGGCCCGCACAGGAACCAGCCCGTCACCTCCGTGACCGGCAGCAGCGCGGGCAGCAGCTCCGTCAGCCGCTCCTCGCCGAGCCGCCCCGAGGGCAGCCCGGCCTCCTGCTCCTCCCGGGACAGCACGGTGACGAGCTGGAACCGGTCGGGGTAGCGGTCCTTGAGGTCGGCGACCTCCTCCAGGAACATCGTCGAAGCCGCGCTGCGGTCGCTGCGCACCAGGCAGAACCGGGCGTCGGGGCGGGCGGCGAGGACGGTGGCGGCGATCGACAGCACCGGGGTGATGCCGCTGCCGCCGACGATCGCGGCGTAGTGCGCGGCGGGCGGCGCCGTCACGGGGTCCAGGACGAAGCGGCCGGCCGGGACCATCACGTCCAGGACGTCCCCGGCGGCGATCTTCTTGTGGGCGAAGGAGGAGAACTCCCCGCCCTCCACCAGCCGCACCCCGACCCGCAGCGCGGCGGGGCCGGGGCCGTCCGCGGCCGGGGCGGGGGAGCAGATCGAGTAGGTGCGCCGCACCTCGGCCTGCGCTGCGGTGCCCGCCGCGGCGGAGCCGCTGCGGCGCAGGGTGAGGTGCTGGCCGGGGGCGTGCCGGTACTCGGCGCGCAGCTCCGGCGGGACGGCCAGGGTCAGGGCCACGGAGTCCTCGGTGAGCCGGTCGACCGCCGTCACCGTCAAGGTGTGGAACGCGCCGTGACGCGCGGGGCGCGCCGACGCGGCGGCCTGCGGGCCGGCGGGCGCCACCGGCGTGGGCGACGGCGGTGACACGGCCATTTACAGCTCCTTGAAGTGGTCGAACGGTTCACGGCAGGCGATGCAGCGGCGCAGCGCCTTGCATGCGGTGGAGGAGAACCGGCTGAGCAGCTCGGTGTCGGTCGATCCGCAGTTCGGGCAGCGGACGGACAGGGTGAGCGGGACCGGTCCGCCGGCGGCGTGCGGCCGCGGCGGGGCGATGCCGAACTCCGCCAGCTTGCGGCGGCCTTCGGCGCTGATGTCGTCGGTGGACCAGGCGGGGGCCAGCACGGTCCGCACCCGGACCTCCGGTATGCCGTGGTCGGTCAGGACCCGCTCGATGTCGGCGGACATGGCCTCGATGGCCGGGCAGCCGGTGTAGGTGGGGGTCAGGGTGACCTCCACGTGGCCGTCCTCGTGCATCCGCACCCCGCGCATCACGCCGAGCTCGGCGAGGGTGAGCACGGGCAGTTCGGGGTCGGGGACGGAGCCGGCCAGCGCGGCCAGCTCCACCTCCAGCCGGGTCTGCTCGGTGCAGGCGCCGGCGGCGGCGCCCGCACCGGCGCCGGTCACCACGATGCCCCCGGGTGGCTGCGGTGCAGGTGCTGCATCTCCGCGAGCAGCCGCCCGAAGGACTCGGTGTGCAGCCCCTGCCGGCCGGCTCCGGCCGCCCAGGCGCCGTGCCGCGGCCCCTGGGGCAGCTCCAGTCCGGCCCGCTCCAGTACGCCGCCCAGCGCGGCCAGCCAACGGCCCTCCAGAGCGGCCCAGTCGATCTCGTCGAGCCCGTCCACCGGCCGGAACATCTCCCCGGTGTACTTCCACAGCCCGTCCAGACCGGCGCGCATCCGGCGCCGGCTCTCCTCGGTGCCGTCGCCGAGCCGCAGCGTCCACTGCTCGGCGTGGTCGCGGTGGTAGGCGGTCTCCTTGACCGCCTTGGCGGCGAGCGGCGCGAAGGGGCCGTCGCCGACCGCGAGTTCGCCGTAGAGCTCGTGCTGGTAGAGCGAGAAGTAGAGCTGGCGCGCGATGGTGTGGGCGAAGTCGCCGTTCGGCTGCTCGACCAGCTGGAGGTTGCGGAAGGACCGCTCCTCGCGGAGGAAGGCCAGCTCGTCCTCGTCGCCGGCCGTCGACAGCAGGACGCGGGCCTGGCCGAGCAGGTCGAGGGCGATGTTGGCCAGGGCGACCTCCTCCTCCAGGACGGGCGCGTGGCCCGCCCATTCGGCGAGGCGGTGGGAAAGGATCAGCGCGTCGTCGCCGAGGGCCAGCGCCGCCGCCCCGGCGGTCGTACCCGCCTCGGTGGCCGTACCCGCTCCGGTGCTCGTCTCGGTGCTCGTCACAGGTGCTGCACCCCCTCGGGGATCTCGTAGAAGGTGGGGTGCCGGTACGGCTTGTCGGCGGACGGGGCGAAGAACGGGTCCCGCTCGTCCGGGGAGGAGGCGGTGATCTCCGTGGAGGGCACCACCCAGATCGAGATGCCCTCGCCGCGCCGGGTGTAGAGATCGCGGGCGTTGCGCAGGGCCATCTCCGCGTCGGGGGCGTGCAGGCTGCCCGCGTGCGTGTGCGAGAGGCCGCGCCGCGAGCGGACGAACACCTCCCACAGGGGCCAGTTCTGCGTCATACCCGTGCCTCGCTTCCGATTTCTGCCGCGGCGGCCGTGGCCGCCGCCTGCTTCTCCGCATACGCCGCGGCCGCGTCGCGCACCCAGGCGCCTTCCTCGTGCGCCGTGCGGCGCTGGCCGATCCGTTCCTCGTTGCACGGGCCGTTGCCCTTGAGGACCTCCCAGAACTCCGCCCAGTCGATGGCCCCGAAGTCGTGGTGCCCGCGCTCCTCGTTCCACTTCAGGTCCGGGTCGGGCAGGGTCAGCCCCAGCGACTCGGCCTGCGGGACGGCGATGTCCACGAAGCGCTGGCGCAGGTCGTCATTGGTGTGGCGCTTGATCCGCCAGGCCATCGACTGCGCGGAGTGCCCCGACTCGGCGTCCGGCGGGCCGAACATCATCAGCGAGGGCCACCACCAGCGGTTCACGGCGTCCTGCGCCATCGCGTGCTGGGCCTCGGTGCCCCGGGAGAGGGCGAGGAGCAGCTCGTACCCCTGGCGCTGGTGGAAGGACTCCTCCTTGCAGATCCGGACCATGGCCCGCGCGTACGGCCCGTAGGAGCAGCGGCAGATCGGGACCTGGTTGGTGATCGCCGCGCCGTCCACGAGCCAGCCGATCGCGCCGACGTCGGCCCAGGTCAGCGTCGGGTAGTTGAAGATCGAGGAGTACTTCTGCTTCCCGGCGTGGAGCTTGTCGAGCAGCTCGTCGCGGCTGGTGCCCAGGGTCTCGGCGGCGCTGTACAGGTACAGGCCGTGGCCGGCCTCGTCCTGGACCTTCGCCATCAGGATCGCCTTGCGGCGCAGCGAGGGCGCGCGGGTGATCCAGTTCGCCTCGGGCTGCATGCCGATGATCTCGGAGTGGGCGTGCTGGGCCATCTGGCGGACCAGGGTGGCGCGGTACTCGTCGGGCATCCAGTCGCGGGGCTCCACCCGCTCGTCGGCCGCCACGGCCGCGTCGAAGGCCGCCGCGAGCTGCGCGCCGAGGTCGGCGGTCACGCCGATCCCCGCGTCCTGCCCGGCGTCCTGCTCCGCGTCCCGCCCCCCGGTCCCCGATGTCACTGCCGGGGTCACTGCCACCATCACGGCCCCCTGTCAGAGGTCTTTTCCCGCCTCGTCCCGCCCGACCGACCGATCGTTCGGTTCATGCTCTTCAATGGTGGGACGAGGGCCCGTAGGGTGTCAACCTCTGTGGTCAACCCTGTGGACGCCGGATGATCGGGGCGGGATGGATTCGAACGAGCGCGAGCCCCTCGAAGAGGCGGCTCCACCCCCGCCCAGAGCCCCCGGAATCGCCGGCCTGTCCACGCCGTACCGGGTCGTCACGGCCCTCGCCCTCGGCGCGGTGGCGGTGGCCGCCTGCGGACACCTGGCCCTCGTCTTCCTGCACGTGGCCCCGTCCAACACGGTCAGCAAGCGGCACGCCCGCACGATCGACGGCTGGATCTACCCCGAGTTCGAACAGAACTGGAAGCTCTTCGCCCCGAACCCGCTCCAGCAGAACATCGCGGTGGAGGTGCGCGCGGAGGTGCGGACGGACGACGGACAGCTGGAGACGGGCAACTGGCGTGGGCTGTCCGCCGAGGACGGCGCGGCCATCCGCCACAGCCTGCTGCCGAGCCACACCGAGCAGAACGAGCTCCGCCGGGCCTGGGACTTCTTCACCACCTCCCACGACGACGACAACAAGTCCACCGGCGATCGCGGCGCACTCGCCGAGGAGTACCTGCGCCGGATCGCCCTGGACCGGCTGGACCCGCACCCGGCAGAGGGCCGGATCGTACGGATCCAGCTGCGCGGGGCGACGACGGAGGTCGCCGCACCCAAGTGGTCCGACGAGAAGGCCGACACCCAGACGTACTACCGGGAGCTGCCGTGGTGGACGGTCTGAGGGAGCCCGGGGTGAAGGAGCCCGGTCTGAGGGAGCCCGGGGTGAAGGGGCTCAAGGCCTCCGCCGGACGGGCGCTGGCCCGGGTCAGCGGGCAGGCGCTGGGTCCGTACCAGAGCGCCGTGGTCCGCATCGGCTTCGCCGGCACCTGGCTGTTCTTCCTGCTGCGCGAGTTCCCCCACCGGCACGAGATGTACGGGCCGGACGGACCGTGGAGCTGGGAGCTGGCGCGGCAGCTGATCGACTCGAACCGCGCCTTCACGGTGCTGATGTGGTCGGACTCGGCGCTCTGGTTCGAGATCGTCTACGCCGCGGCCGTGCTCTCGTCCGCCCTGCTGATGCTGGGCTGGCGCACCCGGGCGACCTCCGTGGTGTTCATGGTCGGCGTGCTGTCCCTGCAGAACCGCAGCGTCTTCATGGGCGACGGCGGGGACAACGTCATCCACCTGATGGCGATCTACCTCGTCCTGACCCGGTGCGCGCAGGTGTGGTCGCTGGACGCCCGCCGCGCCCGCCGGCTCGGCGCGGCCTCGGCCGGGCGGGCGGGGCCGGTGCTGTGGGGCGTGCTCGGCGCGGTCTTCGCGTACGGGGCCGCGACCGGGGGGTTCAGCGTCGGCTGGCTGGTGGTCTTCACGGCCCTGTGGGTGCTCGCCGCGCTGTGGTGGATGGTCGACCGCTACGAGCCGGAGGGGGAGGGGCGGGCCGTCCTCGACGTCCTGGCCAACCTGCTGCACAACGCCGGAATGCTGGTGATCATGGTGGAGGTCTGCCTGATCTACGCGACGGCCGGGTGGTACAAGATCCAGGGGTCGCGGTGGCAGGACGGCACGGCGCTGTACTACCCGCTGAACCTGGACTACTTCACCCCGTGGCCCGGGGTCTCGGCCTTCCTCGGGAGCAGCGGGACGCTGGTCATGCTGCTGTCCTACGGGACGGTCGCGGTCCAGGTGGCCTTTCCGTTCACCCTGTTCAACCGGCGGATCAAGAACGTGCTGCTGGCGCTGATGATGCTGGAGCACGCGGGGATCGCCGTGCTGCTGGGGTTGCCGTTCTTCTCGATGGCGATGATCGCCGCCGATGCGGTGTTCCTGCCGACCGGCTTTCTGGTGTGGCTCGGCGCGCGGGTCGCTGCGCGGCGGCCTGTTCTGGAACCGGGCCCGGAGCCGTACGCGGATCCCGAGCCGGCGCTCCCCAGCCCCGTCCCGCGCTGAGGCCCGGCCCTGCGGGGGCCTGTCCCCTACCCGCCCTTCGCCCGTTCCCTGGGGCTCCGCCCCAGACCCCGCGCCTCAAACGCCGGCGAGGCTGGATTTGCCGCTGCGCGGCAATCTCAGCCCGCCCGGCGTTTGAGGGCACGTGCGCGCAGCGCACGTACGGGTCCGGGCGGAGCCCGGGGAACGGTGGAAGGGCGGGTAGGGGAAGGAACCGGTGCTTAGGGGCCCGTACGCTCGGCGTATGAGTGAGTACGGGAGTCCCGAGGAGATCGCACGGCAGTGGCAGGAGGCTGCCGAGAGGCAGGACCTGGTTCTCCTCGACGGGTTCCACGCGCTGAAGCACGCCCTGCGGTTCGGGGCCGACGTCAGGATGGTCGTCGCCGACGAACCGGAAGCCGTACGGGGCCTTGCGCGCGAGCTGGCCGAGGACGTGGAGGCGGACGTGGCCCGGCTGGTGCGGCGGGCTCCGCTCAAGGGGCTGCTGGCGCGGGTGCATCCCACCGGGGTGGCGGCCCTCGCGGTCCGGCCGAGCCGGGCCGAGGGGCGGGCCCGGCTCGACGAACGGCCCAGGACGTCCCCGATCGTCGTCCTCGACAACCCTCGCAACCTCGGCAACGTCGGAGCCGTCGTCCGGCTCGCCGCCGGCTTCGGCGCCACCGGCGTGCTCACCCGGGGGGATCTGGACCCCTGGCACCCCAATGTGGTCCGGGCGGGCGCGGGGCTGCACTACGCCACGACCGTCGACCGGGTGGAGCTCGACGAGCTGCCGCCCGGCCCGCTGTACGCCCTCGACCCGGAGGGCGAGGACATCCGCGCCCTCACCCTCCCGGACGAGGCCCTGCTCGCCTTCGGCTCGGAACGCCACGGCATCTCGCCCGAGCTGCGCGCCCGCGCCGATCACCTGGTGTCCCTGCCGATGCGGCCGCAGGTCTCCAGTTACAACCTGGCCACCAGCGTGGCCATGGCCCTCTTCCACTGGGGCGGGCCGAAGGAGATCTTCTAGCCCTGGCGGCGGACCTCCACCACGCGGAAGCGGTTCGACACGAACGCGCCGTCGCACAGCGCGGCGTTCGCCGCCGGGTTGCCGCCGGAGCCGTGGAAGTCGGAGAAGGCCGCGGTCTGGTTCACATAGACCCCGCCCGTCAGGTTCAGCGAGAGCTGCGCCGACTCCTCCAGGCAGACCTCCTCGATGGCCCGCTCGGTGTCCGCGGACGTGGTGTACGCCCCGACCGTCATGGCGCCCTTCTCGCGGACGGTGCGCCGCAGCAGGTCGAGGGCGCCCTGCGTGGAGTCGACCGCCACGGCGAAGGAGATCGGGCCGAAGGACTCCGAGAGGTAGGGGGCGGAGTCGTCGGGCTTGGCCGAGTCCAGCTTCACCATCACCGGCGTGCGCACGACCGCGCCCGGGAACTCCGGGTTCGTCACCTCGCGCGAGGCCAGCGCGACCTCGCCGAGCCCGGCCGCGGCCTCCAGGCGGGCCTTCACGTCCGGGTTGACCAGCGCGCCCAGCAGGGCGTTGGCCCGCGCGTCGTCGCCGAGCAGGCCGCCGACCGCGCCCGCGAGGTCCGAGACGACCTCGTCGTAGGACTTGTGCCCGGCGTCCGTCTCGATGCCGTCGCGCGGGATCAGCAGGTTCTGCGGGGTGGTGCACATCTGGCCGCTGTACAGGGACAGGGAGAACGCCAGGTTGGACAGCATCCCCTTGTAGTTGTCGGTGGAGTCCAGGACGACGGTGTTGACGCCGGCCTTCTCCGTGTAGACCTGCGCCTGGCGGGCGTTGACCTCCAGCCAGTCGCCGAACTCGGTGGACCCGGTGTAGTCGATGACCTTGATCTCGGGCCGGACGGCGAGCTCCTTGGCGATGCCCTCGCCCGGGCGCTCCACGGCCAGTGCGACCAGGTTCGGGTCGAAGCCGGCGTCGCCGAGGACCTCGCGGGCCACCTGGACGGTCAGCGCCAGCGGGAGGACGGCGCGCGGGTGCGGCTTGACCAGCACCGGGTTGCCCGTGGCGAGGGAGGCGAAGATGCCCGGGTACCCGTTCCAGGTGGGGAAGGTGTTGCAGCCGATCATCAGGGAGATGCCCCGCGGGACGGCCGTGAAGGTCTTGCCGAGTTCGAGGGGGTCCTTCTTGCCCTGCGGCTTCGACCAGTCGGCCTGCCCCGGGACGCGGGTCTGCTCCTCGTAGGCGTAGGCCACCGCCTCCAGGCCGCGGTCCTGTGCGTGCGGGCCGCCCGCCTGGAACGCCATCATGAAGGCCTGGCCGCTGGTGTGCATGACGGCGTGCGCGAACTCGTGCGTCCGCGCCGAGATCCGGGCCAGGATCTCGATGCAGACCAGGGCGCGCACCTCGGGCCCGGCGTCCCGCCAGGCGCCCATGCCGGCCCGCATCGCGGGCAGCAGCACCTCCGGGTCCACGTGCGGGTACTCGACGCCGAGCTCCACTCCGTACGGGGAGGTCTCCGCGCCCGTCCAGCCGTCGGTCCCGGGCTGCCCGAGGTCGAGCCGGGTGCCGCGCAGCGCCTCGAAGGCGGCGAGGCCGTCGGCCGGCGCGGTCTCCCCGTACGCCTTGGGGTGCTCGGGGTGCGGGGACCAGTAGGCGCGGCTGCGGATGGTGGCCAGCGCCTGGTCCAGGGTGGGCCGGTGCTTGGCGGACAGCTGGGGGACGGTGAGCTCGGCGGCCATCAGGGACCAACTCCTCTTTGAGCCGGGCGGGATCAGGCGATCGGGGCAGGCAAGAAGGGATGAACAAGAGCAGACTGGAGTTAGAGTAACCGAACGATCGGTCGGGACAAGAGGGCCCGGCAGACCTGTGGACAAGTCGGTGCGGGAGGATCTGGGCATGACAGCAATCGAGCGGTCCCGCACAGTGGCGGTCGTCGGCGCCGGCACCATGGGGCAGGGCATCGCCCAAGTCGCCCTTCTCGCAGGTCACCGCGTGCTGATCTACGACATCAACGCCCTGCTCGCCGCCGACGCGGTCGGATTCGTCCAGGACCGGGTCGAGCGGATGGCCGCCAAGGGCCGCCTGGACCGCGCCGAGTCCGAGGACGCGATCGGCCGGATCGCATCGGCGGCCGGGCTGCCGGACCTGGCCGGCGCCGCCCTCGTGGTGGAGGCGGTCGTCGAGGACGTCACCGTCAAGCGGGCGCTCTTCGCGGCGCTCGAAGAGGTGGTTTCACCGGAGGCGCTGCTCGCCACCAACACCTCCTCCCTCTCCGTCACCGAGCTCGCCGCCGGGCTCGCGCACCCCGGCCGCTTCCTCGGCCTGCACTTCTTCAACCCGGCCCCGCTGCTCCCGCTGGTCGAGGTGGTCTCCGGGTTCGCCACGGACCCGGCCGCCGCCGACCGCGCGTACGCCACCGTCCTGGGCTGGGGGAAGACGCCGGTGCGCTGCGCCGACACCCCGGGCTTCATCGTCAACCGGATCGCCCGGCCCTTCTACGCCGAGGCCTTCGCGGTGTACGAGGAGCAGGGCGCCGACCCGGCGACCATCGACGCCGTGCTCCGCGAGAGCGGCGGCTTCAAGATGGGCCCCTTCGCACTGACCGACCTGATCGGTCAGGACGTCAACGAGGCCGTCACCCGCTCGGTGTGGGAGTCCTTCTTCCGCAGCCCCAAGTTCACCCCTTCCCTCGCGCAGCGGCGGCTGGTCCAGTCGGGCCGTCTCGGGCGAAAGTCGGGCCACGGCTGGTACCCGTACGGCCCGGACGCGAAGGCCCCGGCCCCGCACACCGCCGGCCCCGAGGACGCGCCCGCGAAGGTGACCGTCGTCGGTGACCTCGGACCGGCGGCCGGCCTCCTCGGCCTCCTGGGGGAGGCCGGGATCGAGGTCACGGAGGTCGAGCACGGGGGCCCGTACATCCAGCTGCCCGGCGAGGGCCAGCTCGTGCTCGCCGACGGCAAGACGGCGATCGAGTTCGCCGACGTCGTCTACTTCGACCTCGCCTTCGACTACCGCGACGCCACCCGGATCGCGCTCTCCGTCAGCGAGGACACGAGCGAGCGGACGCTCGCGGAGGCCGTCGGGCTGTTCCAGAAGCTCGGCAAGAAGGTCTCCGTCATCGGCGACGTCCCGGGCATGATCGTCGCCCGGACGGTCGCGATGCTGATCGACCTCACCGCCGACGCCGTCGCGCGCGGGGTCGCGGGCGCCGAGGACATCGACACGGCGATGCGGCTCGGGGTCAACTACCCGGCGGGCCCCGCCGAATGGCACGACCGGCTCGGCCGAGACTGGGCGTACGACCTGCTGCACCACCTCGACGAGCGCTGTCCCGGCGGCCGGTACGCGCCCTCGCTGGCGCTGTACAAGCTGGGCTACGCGGCGGGCGACGAAGACGAGGCCGCGGACGGGGACGCGGACGCGGACGGGGACGGGGACGACGAGGCGGGGGAGACGGAATGACCACGGCCAAGCGGGACACCTACACGCCCGAGACGCTCCTGTCCGTCGCCGTCCAGATCTTCAACGAGCGCGGCTACGACGGCACCTCGATGGAGCACCTCTCCAAGGCGGCCGGGATCTCGAAGTCCTCGATCTACCACCACGTCGCCGGCAAGGAGGAGCTGCTCCACCGCGCCGTCAGCCGGGCCCTGGACGAGCTCTTCACCGTCCTGGCCGAGCCGGGGGCGATACGCGGCCGCGCGGTCGAACGCGTCGAGTACGTCACGCGCCGCACGGTCGAGGTCCTCGTCGCGGAGCTCCCCTACGTCACCCTGCTGCTGCGGGTCCGGGGCAACACCCGCACCGAGCGCTGGGCCCTGGAGCGCCGCCGCGAGTTCGACCACCAGGTCGCGGAGCTGCTGAAGGCCGCCGCCGCCGAGGGCGACCTGCGGGCGGACGTGGACATCCGCCTCGCCACCCGCCTCCTCTTCGGCATGGTCAACTCGCTGGTCGAGTGGTACCGCCCGCACCCGGGCACCACCCCCGACCAGCTCGCGGACGCGGTGGTCAGCATGGCCCTGGACGGCCTGCGCACCCAGCGCTGAACCGCTACGCCCCGCGGGCGTCCCGGGGGCGGTAGAGCTCGCGGGCGCGGGCCAGGGCCCCGGGCCCGGCCAGGGGCAGGGGCAGGAAGTGGTCGAGCTGCCACGCCTGGGCGGCGGAGGCCTGCCGGTTGGGGGCGGCCACCCAGGGCGGGTAGACGCGGAACGCCCTTTTCCCGCCGGACCCGTGTGCCGATACGACACCGTTGCGGTGCAGCGCGTCCATGGAGAAGACGAACTGGCCGGTCCGGTCGCCGTCGCCGTCGCGGGCGGCGACGACGAAGAGGTCGACCGGGTCGGCCGTGTCGAAGGGCCGGATGGGCCCGCCCGGGGACCGCTGCCACAGCGTGACGAACTGGCCGGCCTTGGTGGGGGTCGTCCTGGCTGCGCGGAACCGGACGGCGAGCCCGTCGAGGGTGAAGGCGTGGGCGGCGTACTCGGCGCTCTCGGCCTCCGGGACCGGCGCCGAGCAGGTGAACCCGCAGGGGTCGTAGACGAGCTCCTTGGCCGCGAGGAGATCCGGGTGCGGGCCGGGGGTGGTCCGGGCCATGCGGCTAGTCCTCGCTGATCGTCGGGCCGGCGGTCTGGTCGCGGGCCAGGAGGTCCGTTTCCTCGAAGACCAGCAGGGTGCGGGTGGAGAGGACCTCCGGGATGGACTGGAGGCGGGTCAGGACCAGTTCGCGCAGGGTGCGGTTGTCCGGGGTGTGGACCAGGAGCAGGACGTCGAAATCGCCGCTGACCAGGGCGATGTGGGCGGCACCCGGGAGCTCGCGGAGCTGTTCGCGGACCGTGCGCCAGGAGTTCTGGACGATCTTCAGGGTGATGTACGCGGAGGCCCCCTGACCTGCGCGTTCGTGGTTGACGCGGGCGGTGAAGCCGCGGATCACCCCGTCGTCGATGAGCCGGTTGATCCGGGCGTAGGCATTGGCCCGGGACACGTGGACCTGTTCGGCGACGGAGCGTATCGAGGCGCGGCCGTCCGCCTGGAGCAGGCGCACGATCGACCGGTCGATCGGGTCCAGCGGGCGGGGTGGTGCCGCCGGACCGGGGGCTACCGGCGGTACGGGTGCGCCCCCGAGTGCGCCCCCCGGTCCCGATGGCGTCGCCGGTCCCGGCGCGGAACCCGCCCCGACCATTTGTTCATCCGTCATCGCCCGATGCCTGCCTCTCCTGGACGTCCTGCACCCATACCAGGGCGTCGACGCCAGTTTGTCCACAGCCTGACGCCGCCTGTAGCCAAATTGCCCGGACAACCGAACAATCGGTAGGTGAGGGGCCTCACACCCGAGGCCTCCCTGCCCGCTTCCCACGAGGAGGTGTACGCCGCCATGACGGTCCAAGAGCTGCCCGGTGCCGGTGCGTCCCACCGCTCCACCCCGCCGCCCGCCTGGAGGCCCCGTACGGATGCCGCCCCGCTGCTCCCGGACCCCGAGCCGTACCGGGTGCTGGGCACCCCGGCCGCCGACCGGCTCGACCCCGAGCTGATGCGCCGGTGCTACGCCGAGCTGGTGCGCGGCCGCCGCTACAACGCCCAGGCCACCGCCCTCACCCGGCAGGGCCGTCTGGCCGTATATCCCTCCACCGTCGGCCAGGAGGCGTGCGAGATCGCCGCCGCGATGGTCCTGGAGGAGCAGGACTGGCTCTTCCCGAGCTACCGCGACACCCTCGCGGCCGTGGCGCGCGGACTGGATCCCGTAGAGGCGCTGACGCTGCTGCGCGGCGACTGGCACACCGGGTACGACCCGCGCGAGCGCCGGATAGCCCCCCTCTCGACGCCCCTCGCCACCCAGCTGCCGCACGCGGTCGGCCTGGCGCACGCCGCCCGGCTGCGCGGCGACGACGTGGTCGCCCTCGCCATGGTCGGCGACGGCGGCACCAGCGAGGGCGACTTCCACGAGGCCATGAACTTCGCCGCCGTCTGGCAGGCACCGGTCGTCTTCCTCGTGCAGAACAACGGCTTCGCGATCTCCGTCCCGCTCGCCAAGCAGACCGCCGCCCCGACCCTGGCCCACAAGGCCGTGGGGTACGGGATGCCCGGCCGCCTCGTCGACGGCAACGACATCGCCGCCATGCACGAGGTGCTGTCCGAGGCGGTCCGGCGGGCCCGGTCCGGCGGCGGACCGACCATGATCGAAGCGGTCACGTACCGCATAGAGGCCCACACCAACGCCGACGACGCCACCCGCTACCGGGGCGACGCCGAGGTGGAGGCGTGGAAGGCGCACGACCCGATCGAGCTCCTGGAGCGCGAGCTCACCGCACGCGGCCTGCTGGACGAGGCGGGCATCCAGGACGCCAAGGACGCGGCCGAGGCGATGGCGGCGGCATTGAGGGACGGGATGAACGCGGAGCCCGTACTCGACCCGATGGACCTCTTCGCACACGTCTACGCGGAGCAGACCGACCGGCTGCGCGAACAGGCGGCCATGCTCCGGGCCGAGCTGGACGCGGCCGAGCACGAAGAGGGGGACGGATCATGACCACGGTGGCGGTGAAGCCGGCGATCACCAAGCCGGCGACCATGGCCCAGGCCCTGAACCGGGCGATGCGCGACGCGATGGCCGAGGACCCGGCCGTCCACGTCATGGGCGAGGACGTCGGCGCGCTCGGCGGGGTCTTCCGCATCACGGACGGCCTCGCAAAGGAGTTCGGCGAGGACCGCTGCACGGACACCCCGCTCGCCGAGGCCGGCATACTCGGCGCGGCCGTCGGCATGGCCATGTACGGGCTGCGGCCGGTCGTGGAGATGCAGTTCGACGCCTTCGCGTACCCGGCCTTCGAGCAGCTGATCTCGCACGTGGCGAAGATGCGCAACCGCACGCGGGGCGCGATGCCGCTGCCGATCACCATCCGGGTGCCCTACGGCGGCGGGATCGGCGGGGTGGAGCACCACTGCGACTCCTCCGAGGCGTACTACGTGGCCACGCCCGGGCTCACCGTGGTGACCCCGGCGACCGTCGAGGACGCGTACGGACTGCTGCGCGCCTCGATAGCCAGCGACGACCCGGTGATCTTCCTGGAGCCGAAGCGGCTGTACTGGTCCAAGGCCGACTGGTCGCCCGAGGCGCCCGCGGCGGTACCCGGGATAGGCAAGGCGCTCGTCCGGCGGACCGGCACGAGCGCGACCCTGATCACCTACGGGCCCTCGCTGCCCGTGTGCCTGGAGGCGGCCGAGGCGGCCCGCGAGGAGGGCTGGGACCTGGAGGTCGTGGACCTCCGCTCGCTGGTCCCCTTCGACGAGGAGACCGTCGTGGCCTCCGTACGCCGGACCGGGCGCGCGGTGGTGGTCCACGAGTCCGGCGGCTTCGGCGGCCCGGGCGCGGAGATCGCCGCCCGGATCACGGAGCGGTGCTTCCACCACCTGGAGGCGCCCGTGCTGCGCGTCACCGGCTTCGACATCCCGTATCCGCCGCCGATGCTGGAGAAGCACCACCTGCCCGGCGTGGACCGGATCCTGGACACCGTGGCCCGTCTGCAGTGGGAGAACTGATGCCGCAGGTCATGGAGTTCAAGCTGCCGGACCTGGGGGAAGGGCTGACCGAGGCGGAGATCGTCCGCTGGCTGGTGGCCGTCGGCGACGTCGTCGCCATCGACCAGCCCGTCGTCGAGGTCGAGACGGCCAAGGCGATGGTCGAGGTGCCCTGCCCGTACGGGGGCGTGGTCACCGCCCGCTTCGGCGAGGAGGGGACGGAACTGCCCGTCGGAGCCCCGCTGATCACGGTGGCCGTGGGGGCGGAGTGCGCGCCGGCCGATGCCGTCGCCCCGGAGGGGACCCAGGACTCCGCGAACGCGCCCCGGCCCTTGATCGGTTACGGCTCGGACGAATCACGTCCGGCGCGTCGGAGGCGGGTGCGACCCGGCTCCGCCGCGCCGGGGGCGGCTCCCGCGGCTCCGGCTCCGGCCGCCGTCGCGGTGGTCACGGCACCTGCCGTCACGGCACCGGCGGCCACCGCACCGGCCGTCGTCGCCGGGCCGGTACCGGTCATCTCGCCGCTGGTGCGCAAGCTGGCGCGGGACCACGGAGTCGACCTGCGCGCCCTGCGCGGATCGGGGCCCGAGGGCCTGATCCTGCGCGCGGACGTAGAGGAGGCGCTGCGCGCACCGGCGCAGTCTCCGGTGGCCGTGGCCCCTGCCGCGGTCGCAGCCCCTGTCGCGCCGGTGGGCGCCACGCGGATCCCCCTCAAGGGGGTGCGCGGGGCGGTCGCGGACAAGCTGTCGCGCAGCCGGCGCGAGATCCCGGACGCCACCTGCTGGGTCGACGCGGACGCCACCGAGCTGATGGCGGCCCGGGCGGCGATGAACGCCGCCGGCGGCCCCAAGATCTCCGTGCTCGCGCTGCTCGCCCGGATCTGCACGGCGGCGCTGGCCCGCCACCCGGAGCTCAACTCCACGGTGGACCTCGCGGCGAACGAGATCGTCCGGCTCCCGGCCGTCCACCTGGGCTTCGCCGCGCAGACGGAGCGGGGCCTGATGGTTCCGGTGGTCCGGGACGCGCAGACGCGCAGCGCGGAGTCGCTGTCGGCGGAGTTCGCGCGGCTCACCGAGCTGGCCCGGGCGGGGAAGCTGGCGCCGGCCGATCTCACCGGGGGCACCTTCACGCTGAACAACTACGGGGTGTTCGGGGTCGACGGCTCCACGCCGATCATCAACCATCCCGAGGCGGCGATGCTCGGTGTGGGGCGGATCATTCCGAAGCCGTGGGTGTACCAGGGGGAGTTGGCGGTCCGGCAGGTCGTGCAGTTGTCTCTGACGTTCGATCACCGGGTGTGTGACGGTGGGACCGCGGGCGGCTTCCTGCGCTACGTCGCCGACTGCGTCGAGTCGCCTTCGGTCCTGCTGCGCAGCCTGTAGCTCCGCGGGGCCGGCCGTAGCCGGGCAGCCCTGCGGGGCTGCCCCCTACCCGCCCTTCCACCGTTCCCCGGGCTCCGCCCGGACCCGTGCCGCGTGCGGCGCCGTTCCCGGGGGCCAGCCCCCCGACCCCCGCTCCTCAAACGCCGGAGGGGCTGGAATTCCAGCCCCTCCGGCGGCTCAGGTGGTCAGGAGGAGTTTGCCCACGTGGGTGCTCGCCTCCAGGACGCGGTGGGCCTCCGGCGCCTCGCTCATCGGGTACGTCGCGTGCACCACCGGGTGGATGCGGCCCGCCGCGATCAGGGGCCACACGTGCTCCCGTACGGCCGCGACGATCGCGGCCTTCTCCTCCAGGGGCCGTGCCCGCAGCGTGGTCGCGGTGATCGCCGCCCGCTTCGCCAGCAGGGCGGCGAGGTTGAGCTCCGCCTTGACCCCGCCCTGGAGTCCGATGATCGCGAGGCGGCCGTTCACGGCCAGCGCGTCCACGTTCCGGGTCAAGTACTTCGCGCCCATGATGTCCAGGATCACGTCCGCCCCGGCGCCGTCCGTGGCCGCACGGATCTCCTCCACGAAGTCCTGTTCGCGGTAGTCGATCAGGATGTCCGCGCCCAGCTCGGCGCAGCGCGCCAGCTTCTCCTTGCCGCCCGCCGTGACCGCGACCCGCGCGCCCACGGCCTTCGCCAGCTGGATCGCCATCGTGCCGATGCCGCTCGATCCGCCGTGCACCAGCAGGGTTTCGCCCGGGCGCAGACCGGCCACCATGAACACGTTCGACCAGACCGTGGAGACGACCTCCGGCAGGGCCGCCGCCGTCACCAGGTCCACGCCGGCCGGTACCGGAAGCAGTTGGCCCGCCGGGACGGCCACCCGCTGCGCGTACCCGCCGCCGGAGAGCAGCGCGCACACCTCGTCGCCGACGGACCAGCCGGAGACCCCGGCGCCGATCGCGGAGATCCGCCCGGAGCACTCCAGGCCCGGATGGGGCGAGGCGCCGGGCGGGGGGTTGTAGAAACCCTGCCGCTGCAGGACGTCGGCGCGGTTCACGGCGCTTGCCGCGACCTCGACGAGGACCTCTCCGTCGCCGGCCACCGGGTCGGGTGCGTCGGCCCACACCAGGGCCTCGGGGCCGCCGGGCTGTTCGATGGTGATCGCATGCATGGCCGGAGGCTACCGCGCGGATCGCCCGCGAAGTGGAACATCACGGGCTGGTGAAACCGGTGGGGACGGCCATTCGTCGGGTTCGGCGGGGCCGTCGAGCTCGGCGGGGTCGTCCGGGGCCGGGCCGGGGAGCGGCGGGAGGCGGGGCTCGGGTACGAGGTCAGCGGCGTGGGCCGCCCTGATCTCCGCCATCGCGGCGGTGGCGGGTGTGGCCCTGGGCTTCCTCGGTCACCTGGTTCGTCGAGAAGGTCCGGATCGAGTCGCTGCAGACGGGCACGCGGTTCTGCTTCGAGACCGGAAGGGCGGCCTCGCCCTCGTCGAGGTCCCGAAGGACGGAGACGCCGCCCGCTTCGTGGTCCTCGACGTCACGTTGCTGGGCTCGCGTTGGAGACCGCCTATTCCGCCGAACCCAGGACCACCGGCGGGGTGGCCGACGGGGCCGCGCGGACGATGGTGATGACGCGGTCCGTCAGCTGCAAGGGGCTCGCGTGCGGATCGTCGTACGGGAGCAGGCGGTGGCCGCGCAGGACGCTGACGACCAGGTCGTCGGTGTCCCGGACCGATTTGCCGACCTCCCCGCGGTTCACCGGACGCTCGATCAGGTCGAGCCCGCTGCCCTGCTGGATGAGGTCCTCCATGACCGTGCCCGCGCTCGGGCTGAGCACCGAGAGGCCGAGCAGCCGGCCCGCCGCGCTCGCGCTCGTGATGACCGCGTCGGCGCCCGACTGCTTCAGCAGCGGTGCGTTCTCCTCTTCCCGGACGGCCGCCACGATCTTCGCGCCCCGGTTGAGCTGGCGGGCCGTCAGGGTGACCAGGACCGCCGTGTCGTCGCGCTGGGTCGCGATGACGATCTGACGGGCCTTCTGGATCTCGGCGCGCAGCAGGACGTCGGAGCGCGTGGCATCGCCGACGACCCCTGTGAACCCCTCCGCGTTGGCGATGTCGATCACCTTGGCACTGGGGTCGACGATGACGACCTGCTCCTTGCTGAGGCCGGTGGCCAGCAGGGTCTGCAGGGCGGAGCGGCCCTTCGTGCCGAAGCCGACGACGACCGTGTGCTCGCGCAAGTTCTTCCTCCAGCGGCTGAGCCGCCACTCTTCCCTGGTGCGTTCGGTGAGGACTTCCAGGGTGGTGCCGACCAGGATGATCAGGAACAGCACGCGCAGCGGGGTGATCAGCAGGACGTTGACCAGCCGCGCGCTGTCGCTGTACGGGACGATGTCGCCGTAGCCGGTGGTCGACAGCGTGACGGTCGCGTAGTAGACGCAGTCGAGGAAGTCGACCTTGTTGTTGGCGTTGTCGTGGTAGCCCTCGCGGTCGATCCACACGATCAGGACCGTCAGGGCCATGACGAACAGCGCCATCAGCAGGCGGCGCGTGACCTGACGGAGCGGTTTTTCGACGATGCGCTTGGGCAGTTTGATGCGGCGCGAGACGAGTTTCTCGTCGGCGCCGCGTGCCATCGCGTCGGATCCGTGAAGTTTCACGTGAAACATCCCCCCGAAGCCCACGGGAGATCGAGGATCTCCAACTCCTGTCCGGACCGTGCCCCGTTCGGCGGTACGACGGCCAGCGCGTCGGCGGCGGCCACCCCGCGCAGCATCGCCGGCCCGTTGTAGCGCAGCGGTACGGCGTGGTCCTCGGTCAGCAGGACCGGTACGAGCCGGGTGTCGTGCGGGTGACCCGGTACGTCGCCCTCCACGGGCACCACGTACCGGGGGCGCGGGCGCCGTCCGGCGAGGGCCCGCAGCAGCGGTTCCGCGAGGGTGAGCAGCCCCGAGACGGCGGCCAGCGGGTTGCCGGGCAGCCCCACCAGGTGGCGGACCGGGTCCTGGCCGGCGGCCCCGCCGCCGATGCGGGCCAGCAGCATCGGGTGCCCGGGGCGTACGGCCACCCCGTCGACGAGCAGTTCGGCGCCGGCCTTGGCGAGCACGGGGTGGACGTGGTCGACGGGGCCGGAGGCGGTGCCGCCGGTGGTGATGACCACGTCGGCGGCGGAGCCGGTGACGGCCGCCAGCAGTGCTTCGGCGCCCGCCGGGTCGTCGCCGAGCCGCCGGACGGCGATGACCTCGGCGCCGAGCCGGGTCAGCCAGGGTCCCAGCATGGGGCTCAGGGCGTCGCGGATGAGCCCGTCGTGCGGGGGCCCCTCGGTGAGCAGTTCGTCGCCGAGGACCAGGATCTCCACGCGCGGCCGGGGGCGGGTGGTGAGCTCGTCGTACCCGGCGGCCGCGGCGAGGCCGAGGACGGCCGGGGTCACCAGGGAGCCCGCCGGCAGCAACAGATCGCCGGAGCGGCACTCCTGCCCGCGCGGGCGGATGTCCTGGCCGGTGGCGACGGGACGTTCGGCGTACAGCAGGGTGCCGGCCTCGCGGGAGTGCTCGCTGCGGATCACGGCCGTGGTGTCCGCGGGGATCCGGGCGCCGGTGGCGATCCGTACGGCCTCGCCGTCCGCGAGGGGCGCGGGGCGCTCGCTCCCGGCCAGGGCGCTCTCGCCGGCGCGGATGGTCCAGGGGCCGGGCCCGGCGACGGCCCAGCCGTCCATCGCCGAGGTGTCGAAGGACGGCAGGTCGCCCAAAGCGTCCAGGGGCGCGGCCAGCACCTCGCCGAGGGCGGCCGCCAGGGGGACCCGGTGGGTGCGGCCGCGGACGGCCGAACCGGCACGGGTGGCGGTCTCGCGGGCCCGGTGCCAGGGCGCGGCGCGGTGGCCGCCGCCGGAGCCGCCGGATCCACCGGTGCCGCCGGAGTCGGCTGCGGCGTCGGAACGGGGGGCGCGGCTGACCAGCGCGAGGGCCTGGTCGAGGGCGCGTTCGGCGTCGGTGCCGGGGTCGGCGGTCATCCGGAGCCGGTCGCTTCGGGGGCTTCGGCGGACTCGCCTTCCGCGGCCCAGCGCAGGGCCAGTTCGGCGGCCTTGCGGGAGGCCTCGGCCACGGCCTGCGCGGGGTCGGCCCCGGTGGCTTCGGCGTGGGCCGCCGCGTAGCCGACGAGGAAGGTCGTCAGCGGGGCGGCGGGCCGGGCGACGCCGTGCGCGGCGTCGCGGGCGAGGTCGAGCAGGGTCTTGGTGTCGACGGCGACGTCGATGCCCAGCTCGTTCTTGACGGCGGTGATCCATTGCTCCAGCACGGTTCCATGCTCTCTGATTCGGGCGCGGGCGGCGGCGAGATCGTCCCAGGTGTCGCAGTCGAAGGAGGCGAGTGGCGCAGCCGCGGTGACCGGGGTGAGCTCGAGTTCGGCGGTGAGGGCGCGCAGGGGGAGGCCGTTCACCGAGCCGTGTTCGGTGGCCAGCAGGGCGATTTCCCTGCGCAGGGGCTCGGCGCGGTAGGCGGCGACCAGGGGCTGGTCCCGGCCGGCCGGGTCCCGGAGCAGGGCTCCGTCCCGGGTCCGGTGTCCGGGCGCGTCGAGGGTTCGGAGCAGGGCGTGGACCGTGTCCCGGTCCAGGAACGGCAGGTCTGCGGAGAGTACGAGGACCAGCGGGGCGGTGGTGTGCCGCAGCCCGGCGTCCAGCGCGGCGAGGGGGCCGCCGCCGGGGGGGTCCTCCCGGGCCCACTGCACGGGCCGGGCGGTGGGCCTGCGGCCGGCCACCACGACGGTGGTGCGGGCGTCTGCGCAGGCGTCCAGGACGCGGTCGAGGAGGGGGCGGCCGCCGACCAGGAGGCCTGGTTTGTCGGCTCCGTCCAGTCGCCTTGCGGCGCCGCCTGCCAGGACGATGGCGTCGTAGGTCATTCCCCGAGTATGCGGGGGGTCGGGGCAGGATGGGGCGTGGCGTTTACCGGGTTCTTACCCGGCCGCCCGCGGGGGCGGCTGCGGGTGTGCCGCTGCGCGGGGCGAAGTCCCCGCAGCACCCCTCGCCGCTGCGCGGGGCAAGGTCCCCGACCCGCCCTTCCACCGTTCCCAGGGCCGGCCCTGACCCGGTCCTCAAGCGCCGGACGGGCTGGGAGGGGGTACCGGGCTGCGCCCGGACCCCCCTGGGGCTCCGCCCCAGACCCCGCGCCTCAAACGCCGGCGAGGCTGGATTCTGCGACCCCGGGCCTCGAACGCCGGACGGCTGGAAAGGCCCGGACGCCGGGCCTCGAACGCCGCGGGCCGGACATGGCTCCGGGGCCGCTGGGAGGCGGCCCCGGAGGGGTGGGCGGGGTGGGTTAGAGGTACGGGCCCGAGCGGACAGCGCCGTGGGGGCCGTCCTCGTCGTCCTCGTGGGAGGAGCCGGGCGGGAGGGCGCGGCGCATCTGTTCCAGCTGGGCCCGCGCCGCCATCTGCTGCGCGAACAGGGCCGTCTGGATGCCGTGGAACAGGCCTTCCAGCCAGCCCACCAACTGGGCCTGGGCGATCCGCAGTTCCGCCTCGGACGGGATCGCCTCCTCCGTGAAGGGAAGGGAGAGCCGCTCCAGTTCCTCCACCAGCTCGGGAGCCAGGCCGTCTTCCAGCTCCTTCACCGACGCCGCGTGAATGTCCTTGAGACGGACCCGGCTGGCCTCGTCCAGAGGTGCGGCGCGTACCTCTTCCAGGAGTTGCTTGATCATGCTGCCGATCCGCATGACCTTGGCGGGCTGTTCGACCATCTCCGTCACCGGGACCTCGCGCGACTCGTCATCGGCGCCGCCGACCGGCATCCCGTCCTGCCCCACGATCAGGCCGTGCGGGGGGCTGTCCTGCGACCGTTCACTCCTCGGCATCTCCATGCCGTCATTCTCTCGCACACCTTCGTATTCACTCGGTGTGCCCCCGCACGGGCGTGATCCACCCTGTGCGGGGGCACCAACTGGCACCGGAATCGTCAGACCTCGCGGCGGGCCAGTGCTCCGCTCGAACGGGTAACCAGGGCCGCCAGCAGGGCCGCGCCCACGGGGACCACGATCAGCAGACCGCCCAGCGTGGTCCACGGCACGGAGATCGGGATGTACGGAATGGCCTCGGAGGCGGCCGAGTAGCCGTTCTCGATGCCGTTCCGGACCAGGTCGGCCGCGGCCCGCCGTTCGGTGAGCCGGAGCCCGACCGCCGGCAGGATCCCGGCCGCCGAGCCGAGGACCACGCCCATCAGGGCGACCACCCCGCACTGGAAGCCGCTGAGCGTGCGCCGCACCCGCGGCGGTGCACCGACGGCGGCCAGGGTCTTCAGGTCGCCCTCGGCGTCCGCCTGGGCCAGGCCGGTGGCGATGCCGGCCGCGCCGATGGTGACCAGGCCCGCGAAGACGGTCAGGACGAGCATGACGAGGCTGTCGTTGCCCTCGTAGCCCTTCTCGATCCGCAGGTTGGTGTCCATGCCCAGCTTGTCGAGGGCCCCTTCGAGCCGCTGGCGCTTCTCGGAGGTCGCGTCGCCGCCGAGGGTGAAGTACGAGCCGAAGGGGACGGAGGCGATCCCGGCGCTCTTCGCGGCGGAGGGCGGCAGCACCAGCTCCACGCCGTAGCCCTTCACCGACTCCGGCAGCTGGTACGCGGCGAAGACCTTGTCCTGGCCGGGTCCCGGCTCATCGGGGGCGGACCCGGGGGCGGGCTCGGCCCGGCCCATGATCAGCCGGACGGTGACCTTGTCCGCGAGCACGTTCTGCTTCTTGAAGGAGACGGCCTTGCCCGCCTTCAAAGCGGCCACCGCGCCCGGATCCTCGACGGCCAGGACGGACAGCAGCTTCTCGTCGGCGACGACCAGGGGGTTTTGGACCCCGAAGCGGCCCTCCTTGCAGCGCCAGTCGTTGCGCAGCTCCTTGCGCTGGGCCAGCGTGAACGAACTCGGGCCGTTCTCGGCCGAGTAGAGCGGGCAGCGCTGCGCCTTCGGGATGATGACCTCGGCCCGCCCGCAGTCCGGGCTGTCGCCGTACGGGGCGCAGCCCGGCTTGCCGACGACGGGACGCTCCACGTCGGCCCGTACGGCCACCGGGAGTTCCTTCGACAGGGTCTCGCGCATCGCGGGCACGTCCCGGTACGCCGTGAACTCGTTGGTCTCGATCAGCCCGGCGCCGAAGGGCAGGCTGGCGACGTACTCGTGCCGCGCCTGGATCTCCTTGCTGTGCTGGTACGTGGCCACGGCGACGGTGCCGGCGACGGCGGCCAGCACGGCGGCCACGGCCGGTGCCGTACGCCCCCGGTTGCGGACGGCGTCGCGCAGCGCGAGACGGGGCGACAGCGGCAGCCACCGGCCGGCCCGGCCGAACAGGCCGACCAGGGTGGGGGTGAGGGCGACGACGCCGAGCTCGGCGAGGGCGCTGCCGCCCGCGACGACGGTGGCGCCCATCTTGGAGACGGAGCCGAACAGGGCGATGGCGGCCCCGCCCGCGATGGCGATCAGGCCGAGGACGGGCAGCACCCGGTTGGCCCGGCGCACGCCGCGGCGGCCGGTGAGGGAGGCCAGCACGGTCTGCCGGGAGGCGTTGACGGCCGGGACGATCGCGGCGAGCAGTCCGGTCAGGACGGCGAGCAGGCCGATGGCGAGGAGTTCCAGCGGGCGGACGTCGAAGTGGCCGAACCGCTGGCCGATGGCCCCTTCCAGTACCGGGCGGAGCCCGACGGTGAGGGCGATGCCGAGGGCGGTGCCGGTGACGGCCGCCGCTGCGCCGATGACGAGGCCGCCGGAGAGCACGATGGCCCGGATGTGCCGCCGGTCACCGCCGTTGGCGCCGACCAGGCCGAGCTGGCGGCGCGAGCGCCGGGCGCCGACCGCGAAGGCGGGTCCGGCCAGCAGGCAGATCTCCAGCATGGCGAGGCCGACGACGGTGGAGACGATGGCGAGCTCGGTGGGTCCGATCATGGAGCCGGGCCGCCACGCGTCCCGGGGCTGCTCCGTGTAGAGCGGGACCTCGGAGTCGGCCGGCGGGTTCAGCAGCACGGCGCGGGACTCGACGAGGAGGCGCTGCTTGGCGTTGGTCTCCTTGACCATGTTCCACGTGAAACCTTCGCCGCCGACCTTCACCAGGTACTCGTCCTGGGGGCTCATTCCCATGCCGCCGGAGGCCTTCAGGTCCCGGTCGAGCGGGGCCAGCAGGGTCCCGGGCGGGGCGAGGAGCTGCGCCGACTTCAGGGCGTCGGGCAGCTCGTAGACGCCGACGATCTTGTACGAGGTCTTCGACTCGCGCGGGGTCACGCTGGAGCCGAGGAAGTACCCGGACTCCTCCAGGAAGGCAGTGGTGGCGAGGATCTCGCCCGCCGCCTGGGGCAGCCGGCCGCGCTCCAGCGTCCACAGGCCCTTGACCAGCGGGCTCGCCGGGTCGACCTCGCGCAGTTCGGTGTCCAGGATCCCGTACCGGGTGCGGACCTTGGCGTAGGAAATGCTGTCCTTGACGGACTGGGATCCGGCCGGGAGCTGGGGCGCGGCGGTGACCTCTTCCCGGCCGCCGGCGCTCGGCTGGTAGTCGTCGTATCCGCCGACGGGGGCGTAGCTCTGCGCGTCGGGGGACTGGTAGATGGGCGTGCCCATGTGGGGGTCGCGCACCTTGGCGTCGGCGGCACCGAGCACCCGTACGAGCCGCTGCTCGGGGGAGAGTTCCGAGCTGCGGATGGTGAGGTCGACGGCGCTCACGCCGACGATCGGCAGGGCGATCATGGCCAGGACGAGGGCACTGCGGCCCTTGGAGCGCCAGGCGTCGCGGCGGGCTATCCGGATCGCTGCGATCCAGGAGTGGTACGAGGAGATCACTGAGCGGCCGCCTGCCCGAAGAGCAGGGAGTCGGCCTGGCTGCGCAGGGTCTCGTCGACGACGCTGCCGTCGCGCAGGAAGACCACGCGGTCGGCCCATGCGGCGAAGCGCGGCTCGTGGGTGACCAGGATGCCGGCCGCTCCGGCGTCGCAGCGCGAGCGCAGCAGGGCGAGTACGGACTCCCCGGTCTCGGAGTCCAGGGCGCCGGTCGGCTCGTCGGCGAGGACCAGGCGGCGGTCGCCGACCAGCGCGCGGGCGATGGCCACGCGCTGCTGCTGGCCGCCGGACATCTCGTCGGGGAAGCGGTCGGCGAGCTGTCCGAGGTTCATCTCCTCCAGGGCCGCGAGCGCGGAGACCCGGGCCTTGCGGGCGGAGACGCCGTCGAGTTCGAGGGGCAGGGAGACGTTCTCGGCGGCGGTGAGCGCCGGGATCAGGTTGTAGTCCTGGAAGACGTATCCGATGCTGCGGCGGCGCAGGGCGGCCAGCTGCTTGCGGCTCGCGGTGGTGATGTCGGTGCCCTCGACGATCACCCGGCCGCGGCTCGGGGTGTCGAGTCCGCCGGCGAGGGTCAGCAGCGTGGACTTGCCGGACCCGGAGGGGCCCATGACGGCGACGAGTTCGCCGGGGTACACGGAGAGGTTGATCCCGCGCAGGGCGTGCACCTCGGTGGCGCCGCTGCCGTGGGTGCGGACGAGCTGGTCCAGTTGCAATACGGGCTGGTCGGGCATGAAGGGTTCCCCCCTGGGACGTGGAGCGGTGGTTCAGACCCGCCGCGTGCGGGCGGTGCGGGAAAGAGACCGGTCGGTGGTCGTGGGCGTGGTCGGGACGGTGGGGGCCTGGGCGGTCCCGGAGGGTTCGGCGGGGCGGTGGCCCGCGTCGTGGCCCTCGGGCGGTTCGGCCTCGGCCGGTGCGAGCTCCCCGCGCGCGGACAGCCGTACGAGCCGGGACTCGCAGTGGTCGAGCCAGCGGGCCTCGGCCTCGGTCTGGAAGATCAGCTGCTCCAGGACCAGCAGCCAGGCGATGTCGTCGCGCTCGCCGGAGCGCCCGCTCTCGATGGCGGCGAGCGCCTGGGCCTTGAGCCGGGTGTAGTCCTGCATGGCCTGGACGGTGGCGTGCCGCTGGGCCTGGATGACCGCGCGGATGTCCACGCCGGGTGCGCCGACGGCCATGGCGAGCTTGATGGCGAGCTCGTCCCGGGGCGGGTTGGCCCGGTCGACGGGACGCTCGTACCAGGCGTGCAGTTCGTGGCGGCCGGTCTCGGTGATGGCGTACAGGGTGTGTCCGGCGGTGTCCGCGCCGCCGGGCTCGACGAGGCCGTCGCGCTCCAGACGGGCGAGCGTGGTGTACACCTGCCCGACGTTGAGCGGCCAGGTGGAACCGGTGCGGGACTCGAATTCGGTGCGGAGCTGAGACCCGTACCTGGGGCCTCGTTCCAGCAGGGCGAGAAGGCCGTGGCGGATCGACATACTCAGTATGTATACCGAGTATGTACCTCACCGCAACCATCCTGGGGCCTACGTCCCAAGGGGGACCCGGGGGTCGGGGCGGGGGCTACATGCCCCGGCGCAGCCGCATTCCCATGAACCCGAGACCCAGTCCCATCAGGGCGAATCCCGTTCCGAGCGGCAGTATGTGCGCGGCCAGATCGGCGGCCCGCTCGTTCGGCTCGGTGCCGAACGAGCCGACCATCTGGTTCGCCGGAGGGGCGGCGGGGATCGCGGGAACCGGCAGGACCGGCTCGGTGCGCGGGTGGGCCGGGACGGGGCGCGCGGCGAGCACGGTCTCGGGATTGGCGGGCTCGCCCACCGGCCGCCCGGGCCGTTCCCGCCCGGCCCCGGCGGAGCTCCCGGCGAGGTCCTCGAAGGCCCGGTCCGCCACGTCGGCCGCGGGCGCGGGGTCGTTGGACGACACGGCGACGGGGGTGAAGGCCGCGGCCTGCGCAGGCGCCGTGACCAGCAGCGCGGCGGTTGCCATCGCTGCCCCGGCGGTCCAGCGCAGCGCGCGGGCGTAGGTCACGGACTCAGATTTACATAACCGGACAAAACCGGCATCCCGTACAGGCCGTTAGGGATGCCGGGTCATTCAGAAGGTCGGGTTCTTCACGGAAGCGGAACCGCACAGGCGCCGGTAGCCGGCGTCGTCGAACGCCGCGGCCTCCACGCCGACCCGGTCGATCCCGCGCTTGTCCTGGAGGGTGGTCTCCCAGGTCTGGCTCTTCCCGGCCCCGCGCTTGTTGAGGCGCCAGGGCCAGTCGTGCGAGCCGCCGCGGTGGTCCAGCGTGTAGAGCCGGATCCCCGCGACGCGGGCGTCGTCCGAGGTGTCCACGGATCAGAACCGGAGCCCGGCGGGCCAACTCGCTTCACCCGTCCGGGGCGTGCTCCTACTCCGGGTCGCCGGTCGAGATCCACAGGGTGAAGGTGGTGTTCTTCGGGTCGATCTCGTCGTTGCCCGCCGGCTGCTGCTCCACGATGGTCCCCTCGCCGTAGACCGCCTCGTCCTTCGGCTTCGGGGTGTACTTCCAGCCGGCGGCCCGGATGCAGGCCTTCACCGAGACCTCGTTCATGTACCGGAAGTCCGGCGCCACCACCTTGGCGGGGTCGTTGCCCTTCCGGGCCTCCTTGCACTTGGCCTCGTCGATCGTCCGCGTGAGGTCCGGCCCCTTGTGCCCGGTCTTCGCCGGACCGGACGCCGAAGTGGAGGAGCCCGGGGTGTCCGGCCCGGCCTTGTCCTTGTCGCCGTCACCGCCCATGTTCAGCACGGCGATCAGCCCGCCGATGGCCACCAGCGCCACCACGACGGCTCCGATCACGACCGGGTTCTTCTTCTTGCCGGCCCCGCCCGCGGCCGGGCCGTGGCTGCTCTGCCCGCCCTGCGGCGAGATCGTGTACGGCGGCGGGGTCGCGGCCGAGTACGGCGCCGGGGTCGGGGCCTGCTGGTGCTGCTGCGGGTACCCGTACGCCCCGGACTGCGGCGCCGGAGGCGGCGTCGGCGCGTACGCGGACGGCATCGGGGTGTGCGGCGCCTGGTACGGCTGCTGCACCGAGTGCGGCGGCGCCTGCAGGGCGGAGTCCACCGGAGGGAACACGGCCGAGCCGAGGCCCGCACCGCTGTTCGTCGGGTGCGAGCCCGGGACGATGGCCGGGGCTCCGGTGTGCCCGGCGCCCGCCACCCGCGCGACCTCGTCGAGCATGGCGGCGGCCGTGGGGAAACGCTCGTTCGGGTTCTTCTTCAGGGCCCGCGCCACCAGCGCGTCCATCGCCGGGGTGACCGAGCGGTTGATGGAGGAGGGCGCGACCGGCTCCTCCTGCACGTGCGCGTACGCCATGCCCAGGGCCGAGTCGGCGACGAAGGGGACGCGCCCGGTCAACAGCTCGAAGAGCATGATGCCCACCGAGTACAGGTCGGAGCGGGCGTCCACGGCCCGCCCGAGCGCCTGCTCGGGGGAGAGGTACTGCGGGGTGCCGACGACCATGCCGGTCTGCGTCATCGAGGTGACCCCCGACTGCATGGCGCGCGCGATGCCGAAGTCCATGACCTTGACCACTCCGCGCCGCGTCATCATGACGTTGCCCGGCTTGATGTCGCGGTGGACCAGCCCCATTTCGTGGCTGCTCTCCAGAGCCGCCAGGACATCGGCCGTCACCTTCAGCGCCTTGTCGGCCGGCATGGCCCCGTACTGCCTGATGTCGCCGTCCAGGACGGAGCCGAGCGGCTGCCCCTCGACGTACTCCATGACGATGTACGGCATGACCGCGCCGTCGGCGACCGAGGGGTCGGCGAAGGAGACGACGCCCTCACCGGTGTCGAAGACCGAGACGATATTGGTGTGCGACAGTTTCGCTACAGCCTGGGCCTCGCGGCGGAAGCGTTCGCGGAAGGACTGTTCGCGTCCGAGCTCGCTGTGCAGGGTCTTGATGGCGACCTGCCGGTCGAGCGCGGAATCGTAGGCGAGGTAGACGGAGGCCATGCCTCCTTCGCCGAGCAAGTCCCTCAGCTGGTAACGGCCACCGGCCAAAGAGCCGCCCGCGTACTGGCCCTGAGTGCCGTCCTGGCTCATGACTGTTGCTTCCCCTCGGGATTGTCCCTACGCCTCTGGCTGAGCGCATGTCGGCCTCAGTCTGCCGGAGGGCAAGCACACGTCAAGCCAGGTTCCCGTTCCGTGACCACAAGGCCACAGGGGGTCCACAGGCGGCGCGCGTCGCCGCGTGCGGACCTCCTTGTCCGAACGGTGACCGGTTCTGAGGCTGTAGCGTTCGTCGGAGCACACGATGAGGACCTACCGCTGAGCGGCGGCCGAGACAGACGACGGTGAGGACTGATGGCACCCGAACCCGAGGGAAGCGGCGCCGGGATGGCAGAGGGTCCTGAGCACTGGGGCGCGGGCGGCCTGGTGGGTGACGGCCGTTACCGGCTGACCCACCGTCTGGGCCGGGGCGGCATGGCCGAGGTCTTCGCCGCGGAGGACGTCCGGCTGGGCCGGACCGTCGCCGTCAAGCTGCTGCGCCCCGACCTGGCCGAGGACCCGGTGTCCAAGGCCCGCTTCACGCGCGAGGCGCAGTCGGTCGCCGGCCTCAACCACCATGCCGTGGTCGCCGTGTACGACTCGGGCGAGGACCGGGTCGGCCCGAACGTCGTCCCCTACATCGTCATGGAACTGGTCGAGGGCCGCACCATCCGCGACCTGCTGATCAGCGCCGAGGCCCCGGGCCCCGACCAGGCGCTGATCATCACCTCCGGCGTGCTCGAAGCGCTCGCGTACTCGCACCAGCACGGCATCGTGCACCGTGACATCAAGCCCGCCAACGTGATCATCACGGACACCGGCGCGGTCAAGGTGATGGACTTCGGCATCGCGCGCGCCCTGCACGGCGCGCAGTCGACGATGACCCAGACCGGCATGGTCATGGGCACGCCGCAGTACCTCTCGCCCGAACAGGCCCTCGGCAAGGCCGTGGACCACCGCTCCGACCTGTACGCGACGGGCTGCCTGCTCTACGAACTCCTCTCGCTGCGTCCGCCGTTCACCGGGGAGACCCCGCTGTCGGTGGTCTACCAGCACGTGCAGGACGCGCCGATCCCGCCCTCGCAGCTGCCGGAGGGCGGCAACATCCCGCAGGAGCTCGACGGGCTCGTCATGCGCTCCCTCGCCAAGGACCCGGACGACCGGTTCCAGAGCGCCGAGGAGATGCGCGGGCTGGTCCAGTACGCCCTGCAGATGCTGCACGACCAGGGAGCCAACACCGGCACCTGGAACACCGGCCCGGTCACCATGGCGCTGCCGCACGGGCGCGGCCCGGCGCAGACCACCGCAATGGCGACGCCCGGCCAGGGGCAGCCGCAGTACGGCTCGCACTCCAACACCTCGCAGTTCCAGCAGCCGATGGTGCCGCCGCTGAACCCGGACGACGGCTCCGCCTACCCCGGCGGGGGCGGCAACGGCCACGGCCAGGGCGGGAACGGCGGCTACGACGGGTACGACGACCGCTCCGGCGGCGGCAAGTGGAAGCTGTGGCTGTTCGCGGTCCTCGCCGTCCTCGCGGTCGCGGGCGGCGTGGCGTACGCGGTCGACAACTTCGGCGGCAAGAAGGAGGGCGGCACGGGCCCGACCCCGCCGGCGAGCTCCGTGTCCTCCTCGGGCGGTGCGTCGCCCGAGAGCCCGGCGCCGGAGACCTCGTCGTCCAAGTCGGCGCCGGAGAGCTCGTACTCCTACTCGCCGCCCACGACCCGCAGCAAGTCGCCGTCGCCGAGCTACTCGTACTCGCCGTCGCCGTCGGCCACGCCGACCCCCTCGCCGTCGCCCACTCCGACCCCGTCGCCCTCGCCGAGCACGTCGAAGTCGACGTCGCCGAGCCCGTCGAAGACGCCCGAGGGTAACGGCATCGGGGACGACGGAGAGTAGCCCCGCACCATGTCGAACGGCCCGGCGGCCCGTCTCGTCGAGACGGGCCGCCGGGCCGTTTCCGTACGGGACCAAAGTCCCGGAGCGGAGGGTTCAGAGCGCGTGCTGGTACTGCCGGTCGAGGTTGCCCGCGAGGGTGTGGACGGTGACGAGGTGCGGCTCGATCCGCATGTAGACGGGGTCGAAGACCGCGCCGTCCACGAAGTGCGGACCGGGTCCGAACAGTTCCAGTTCGGCGGTGGTGGGTTCGATGAGGTTCGCGGTGCCGGTGAACTGCACCGACCACAGGTGTGACTCGCCGGAATTGAAGTTGTCGGCTCCGTAGGCGACCACGCTGCCGTTGCAGGCCTGGTGGTAGCCGAAACCGGAATGCATTCTCAGGATGACCTTGCCGTTCACCACGATGTGGCGCGCGACGGCGAGGAAGGGCAGCGCGCGCATGCTGGTGGCGGCTCGGCCGTACGGCACGCGGCGCAGCAGTTCGATGGCGTGGAGTTCCTCTGGGGACATGTCATCCACTGTCGGGTACCGACACCGTGTGGGAAAAGAGGAGCCCGCCCCGCACATCAGGGACGTTGGTCCCGAATTAAACAGTGCGCCCCGTGGAATCGTGCCACCACGGGGCGTCACACTGCGTAACGGAATTCTAGTTCCGCTTCTCGGCCTGCAGGCGGGCCACGTACGCGGCGGCCTGGGACCGGCGCTCCATGCCGAGCTTCGACAGCAGGCTGGAGACGTAGTTCTTGATCGTCTTCTCGGCCAGGTGCAGCCGCTCGCCGATCACGCGGTTCGTCAGGCCCTCGCCGATCAGGTCGAGGATCTTGCGCTCCTGCTCGGTGAGGTTGGAGAGCCGGTCGTCGCCCTTGCCGTTCTTGCCGTCGCGCAGCCGCTCCAGCACCCGGGCCGTGGCGACGGGGTCCAGCAGGGACTTGCCGGCCGCCACGTCACGCACCGCGTTGAGCAGCTCGTTTCCGCGGATCGCCTTGAGCACGTAGCCCGAGGCACCGGCCATGATCGCGTCGAACAGCGCCTCGTCGTCGGCGAACGAGGTCAGCATCAGGCACTTGATGTCCTCGTTCTGGGAGCGCACCTCGCGGCACACCTCCACACCGCTGCCGTCCGGGAGGCGGACGTCGAGAACGGCCACGTCGGGGCGGGTGGCGGGGATCCGGACCAGTGCGTCGGCGGCCGTACCGGCCTCACCCACGACCTCGATGTCCGATTCCATCGACAGCAGCTCGTGAACACCCCGACGTACCACTTCGTGGTCGTCCAGGAGGAATACCTTGATTTTTCCGTTTTCGCGCACGAACTCAGTTTCACACACTCACCCCTTCCCTGCCGGTGACGAGCGGGATAACGTGCCGTTGTTCCGGCCCCCTGCAAGGCTGTGACCAGTGGTTGTTCCCGGTTCCGCCGATTTACTTGGAAATCCAAGCAAAATCGCAGGTCAAACGGGGTTTCGCAGTTATGCGACGCACTGGGTAACGTGCATTGCGCAGGGCACTCGCCGGGGCACCTGTCACGCCTGAATCCCAGACCCGAAGCGCACCCACCCCGTGCGCGGGCAGAGATACAGGTGAGCCGCACTGGACCCCGGAGAACCCGGGTGCCGGACCGACGGAGGAGCAATCGTGACCGTGGAGAGCACTGCCGCGCGCAAGCCGCGCCGCAGCGGCACCAAGCGGCCGGCCGCGGCAAACGCCGCCAAGCCCGCCGCTGCCACCGCGAAGACGCATGACGCGGAGCCTCAGCTCGTACAACTGCTGACGCCCGAGGGGGTGCGCGTCGACGTCGCGGAGAATCCCGACGTCGCGGAATTCGCGCCCTTCGTCGCCGACATCACCACCGATGACCTGCGCGGTTTCTACCGCGACATGGTCATGACCCGCCGCTTCGACGGCGAGGCGACCGCCCTCCAGCGCCAGGGCGAGCTGGGCCTGTGGGCCTCGCTGCTCGGCCAGGAGGCCGCCCAGATCGGCTCCGGCCGGGCCCTGCGCGACGACGACTACGTCTTCCCGACGTACCGCGAGCACGGCGTGGCCTGGTGCCGCGGGGTCGACCCGACCAACCTGCTCGGCATGTTCCGCGGTGTGAACCACGGGGGCTGGGACCCGACCACCAACAACTTCCACCTGTACACGATCGTCATCGGCTCCCAGACGCTGCACGCGACCGGGTACGCGATGGGCGTGGCCAAGGACGGGGCCGACTCGGCCGTCATCGCCTACTTCGGCGACGGCGCGTCCAGCCAGGGCGACGTCATGGAGGCCTTCAACTTCTCCGCCGTCTACAACTCGCCCGTGGTGTTCTTCTGCCAGAACAACCAGTGGGCGATCTCCGAGCCCACCGAGCGCCAGATGCGCGTGCCGCTCTACCAGCGCGCGCAGGGCTTCGGCTTCCCGGGCGTCCGGGTGGACGGCAACGACGTACTGGCCTGCCTCGCGGTGACCCGCTGGGCACTGGAGCGGGCCCGCCGGGGAGAGGGACCCACCCTGGTGGAGGCCTTCACGTACCGGATGGGTGCGCACACCACCTCCGACGACCCGACGAAGTACCGGCGCGACGAGGAGACGGCGGCCTGGGAGGCCAAGGACCCGATCCTGCGCCTGAAGGCCCACCTGCTGGCCACCGGAGGCGCCGACGAGGCGTACTTCGAGCAGCTGGAGGTCGAGAGCGAGGCGCTGGGCAAGCGGGTGCGCGAGGTCGTGCGCACGATGCCCGACCCCGACACGATGGCGATCTTCGAGAACGTCTACGCGGACGGGCACGCGCTCGTCGACGAGGAGCGCGCGCAGTTCGCCGCCTACCTCGCGTCCTTCGAAGGCGGGGAGTGACCGTCATGGCCGTACAGAAGCTCACCATCGCCAAGGCGCTCAACGACTCCTTGCGCAAGGCCATGGAAGAGGACCCCAAGGTCCTGATCATGGGCGAGGACGTCGGCAAGCTCGGCGGCGTCTTCCGCATCACCGACGGACTCCAGAAGGACTTCGGCGAGGAGCGGGTCATCGACACCCCGCTCGCCGAGTCGGGCATCGTCGGCACCGCCATCGGCCTGGCCCTGCGCGGGTACCGGCCCGTCGTGGAGATCCAGTTCGACGGGTTCGTCTTCCCCGCGTACGACCAGATCGTCACGCAGCTCGCCAAGATGCACGCGCGCTCGCTCGGCACCATCAAGATGCCGGTCGTCATCCGCATCCCCTACGCGGGCGGCATCGGCGCGGTCGAGCACCACTCGGAGTCCCCGGAGACGCTGTTCGCGCACGTCCCGGGCCTGAAGGTGGTCTCGCCGTCCAACGCGAGCGACGCCTACTGGATGCTCCAGCAGGCCATCCTCAGCGACGACCCGGTCATCTTCTTCGAGCCGAAGCGCCGCTACTGGGACAAGGGCGAGGTCGACGTCGAGGCCATCCCCGACGCGCTGCACGGCTCCCGGGTGGCCCGTACGGGCACCGACGTCACCCTGGCGGCCTACGGGCCCATGGTGAAGGTCTGCCTGCAGGCGGCCGAGGCCGCTGCCGAGGAGGGCAAGTCGGTGGAGGTCGTCGACCTGCGCTCGATGTCCCCGGTCGACTTCGACGGGATCCAGGCGTCGGTGGAGAAGACCCGCCGGCTCGTGGTGGTCCACGAGGCGCCGGTGTTCCTCGGTATGGGTTCGGAGATCGCCGCTCGCATCACGGAGCGGTGCTTCTACCACCTGGAGGCGCCCGTGCTGCGCGTGGGCGGCTACCACGCCCCGTACCCGCCGGCCCGCCTGGAGGACGAGTACCTGCCGGGCCTGGACAGGGTGCTCGACGCAGTCGACCGCTCGCTGGCGTACTGAGGAGAGCCCTGCGATGACGATCCGCGAATTCAAGATGCCCGATGTGGGCGAGGGCCTCACCGAGGCCGAGATCCTCAAGTGGTACGTCCAGCCGGGTGACACCGTCACCGACGGCCAGGTCGTCTGCGAGGTGGAGACGGCGAAGGCGGCCGTCGAGCTGCCGATCCCCTTCGACGGGGTCGTGCACGCGCTCCTCTTCGAGGAGGGCGTCACGGTCGACGTCGGCCAGGTGATCATCTCCGTGCGGACGGGCCCGGCGGACGAGGCTCCGGCCGAGGCCGCAGCCGCGGCCCCTGCCGCTGCCGCACCGGCCGCACCGGCCGCCGCCGCGGCGGAGCCCGAGGCCCCCGCGGCCCGGCAGCCCGTCCTGGTCGGCTACGGCGTGTCCACCGCCTCTACGAAGCGCCGCCCGCGCAAGGCTCCGCAGCCCGCGGTCGCCGCGCAGAACGGCACGGGCGTGGCCCACGCCGCGGCCGCTCCGGCGGCTCCGGCCCCCGCGGCTCCGGCGGCCCCGGCCACCCCTGCGGTGGTCCCCGCCCAGGGCGGCGCGGGCAAGGCACTGGCGAAGCCGCCGGTGCGCAAGCTCGCCAAGGACCTCGGCATCGACCTGGCCGCGGTGGTCCCCACCGGCGACGGCGGGGTCGTGACCCGCGAGGACGTCCACGCGGCGGCCGCGGCGGCCATCACCCCGCAGACCGTGGCTCCGGCCGTCCCGGTGTCCCCGGCGGTCCCGGCGGCGGCCCAGGCGGCCCCGGCGGCCCCCGTGCAGGTCGTCCCGGCCGAGGTGTCCGGGTCCGCCCGCGAGACCCGCATCCCGGTCAAGGGCGTCCGCAAGGTCACCGCCCAGGCCATGGTCGGCTCCGCCTTCACCGCGCCGCACGTCACCGAGTTCATCACCTTCGACGTGACCCGCACGATGAAGCTGGTCCAGGAGCTCAAGGACGACCCGGACCTCGCCGGTCTGCGGATCAACCCGCTGCTGCTGATCGCCAAGGCCGTCCTCGTGGCCATCCGCCGCAATCCCGACGTCAACGCGTCCTGGGACGAAGCGGCCCAGGAGATCGTGCTCAAGCACTACGTCAACCTGGGCATCGCGGCGGCCACCCCCCGCGGGCTGATCGTCCCGAACATCAAGGACGCGCACGCCAAGACGCTCGGCGAGCTGTCGCAGGCCCTGTCCGGGCTGGTCGCCACGGCCCGCGAGGGCAAGACCTCCCCGGCCGACATGCAGCAGGGCACCATCACCATCACCAACGTCGGCGTCTTCGGCGTCGACACCGGTACGCCCATCCTGAACCCCGGCGAGTCCGCGATCCTCGCGGTCGGCGCGATCAAGCTCCAGCCGTGGGTCCACAAGGGCAAGGTCAAGGCGCGCCACGTCACCACCCTGGCGCTGTCCTTCGACCACCGCCTCATCGACGGCGAACTGGGCTCCCGCTTCCTCGCGGACATCGCCGCCGTCCTGGAGCACCCCCGCCGTCTGATCACCTGGTCCTGACGGCCCGGCGTTCCGGCCTCCGGGTATCCCACCCGGAGGCCGGAATTTCGCATGAAACCGCTCGCGGACCGCCTCTGACGTGCAGAAACCCCTTGGGGATCGCCTCCGCCGAGTGTGATCATCGGCCCATGCACTTCCGCGCTGCCACAGCAGACCCCACCGACCTGGACCGAGCCCTCGCCTACCCGGCCGACGGCCCCGTCCCCGCCCTCACCCCCGAGAAGATCCGCGAGGAGCTCGCCGCGGGCCGGATGCGTCCCGAGTGGACCTGGTTCGCCGAGGACGAGAACGGCGAGGTCCTGGCCCGCGCCCTGTGGTGGGGCCGCGCCGACAGCGAGCGCCCGGCCGTCCTGGACTGCCTCCAGGTCCGTGCCGGCGTGGCCGACCCGGCCGCCGTCGCCGCCGGACTGCTCGCCGCCGGGCACGAGGCCTTCGGCAAGCTCCCCGACTACAACATCTCCCTGCCGCGGGACTGGCGCACGTCCCCCGACGGCCTGGCCGACGCGGTCGCCTGGCGGCAGAAGGCGGCTGCCGAAGCCGGCCTGGTCCGCGAGATCGAGCGGCTCCGCTTCGAGTGGACCCCGGCCGCCGGCACCGCGGAGCCCACCGGCCGGCTGGTCTTCCGCGAAGGCACCGACGAGGAGTTCCTCGACGCCTTCGTCCGCCTCTCGCAGGGCAGCCTGGACGTGCACACGCAGGGCGAGCTCCGCACGATGGACGCCGAGGCGCTGGCGCGCGACGACATCGAGTTCTACACCGACTGCCCCGGCGAGCGCTCCTGGTGGCGCCTGGCGTACCTCCCGGACGGCACCCTCGCCGGTATGGCGATCCCCTCCGCGACCCCGTACCACCGCAACGTCGGCTACCTCGGCGTCGTCCCCGAGCAGCGCGGCAAGGGCCTGATCGACGAGATCCTCGCCGAGATCACCCGCTTCCACGCGGGCGAGGCCGCCGACCGCATCACCGCCACCACGGACACCGTGAACGCCCCGATGGCCGCCGCCTTCACCCGCGCCGGTTACGAGGTCACCGAGATCCGGCTGGTCCTGGAGGCGGCCCAGGGGGCCTGACCGTCCGCCCCGGCGCCCGGCCGTTCGTCCGGCACCGGTGGCCTTACGGCGCCTGCGGCCTTACGGCGCCTGCGGCCCTACGGCTGCTACTCCGTCAGCCAGCCGCGCTGCACGCACCGGACGCCGGCCTCGAACCGGCTGCGCGCGCCGAGGCGTTCCATCAGGTCGGCCGCGATGCGGCGTGCGGTGCGCTGGGAGACGCCGAGGCGCTTGGCGATGGACTCGTCGGTGTGGCCCTGGGCCAGGAGGGCGATGATGGTGGATTCCTGGGGGTTCAGCCCGTCGCTGCTCGTCGGTGCGGCCCCGCCGAGCGGCTGAGCGCCGGCCCAGATGCTCTCGAAGAGGGCGCAGAGCGCGGTCAAGGTCCCCTGCCCCGTGAGCAGGACCGCTCCGGCGGCGGTGTCGTCGCTGCTGACGGGGATGACCGCGGTGGCGCGGTCGGTGATGATCATCCGGGTGGGCAGGACGGGAACGGTGCGTATCTGTCCGCCCATCCCGGCCATCCAGTTCGCGTACTCGACGGTGGGCTGGTCGTTGCGGACGCTGTCCAGGTAGACGGTCCGCATCCGCACCCCACGGCCCAGCAACTGCTCGTCCAGCGGCCGTGAGGCGTCCATCTGTGCCGCGGGCTGTGCGCCGCCCGGCGCGAACGACATGACCTCGGTGGTGACGTCCCGGGTCAGCCGGGTGAGGCAGTCGCGGATCTCGTCGATGCCGATGAGCTGTTCGACCCCGGGGCTGGAGGTGGCCGGGCGCAGGTCGGCGTATTCGGCGATGAGCTGGGCGGCGACGGCGCGCGAGGCCTCCAGGCGCTGCTGCTGCGCCATGAGCTCCTGCTGCTGGCGGGCCATCAGGATTTCCATGCCGATGTCCGGGGAGACCGCCCGCATCCGCCCCTCGTGCTCGGCCGAGGGCCGCACCAGCGCCAGCTCGCTGAGCACGTCGAGGGCGTCCAGGACCTCCTGCCGGGGCACACCCACCCGCGCGACGAGCTCGGCGACACCGCCCCGCGGGTCGGCGAGCATGGTGCGGTACACGGATTCCGCGACGGAGTCGAGTCCTAGTGCGGTCAGCACGATGCAGCCCCCTCGAAACAGGACCCCCCCCGGGGTCTCCTGCGATCATGCCACGCCCCACTGACAGGCGTGTAGGGCCTTTCGTCGCCGCCCGATCCGTGGACGTTTGCGGCCACGGCCCCAAGTGTCCATCTCTGTACCGTGGACCGGGCGTTCGGGCTTTGGAATCGTCGCGCTCATGTATCTCGTGCACGCCCGATTGCAGGGTCCTCCCGGTGTCGCCCTTCCCTCGCAGGCGACGTCCCTCGTGCGCGCGCTCGCGTGTGAGGACGACGGTCTGGAGCACGTCTCCGCACACCCCCGAGCACTTCCGCACCCGGTCGTCGGCCTCTTCCTCCGGGCCGAGAGCCTCAGGGAGGCCGAGTCGAACGCGGCCGTCCTGTGCCGGCGGGTCCTGGAGTGCGCGGAGTTCACCGGATGGTCGCTGCTGCTCGCGCAGGCACCCATGGTCGCGCCGTTCTACGAGTCGCTGCTGACCGCTTCCGCCTCTCAGGCGGGGTGGCTGGACGGAACGGGCCAAGGCCATTTGCGTCCAGGCGAATGCCCTTCCACCCCACCTGACCAGCGGCGAGAGTAGTTCCTGTCAGCAGGGAACACCGCCCGGCGGACAAGGAACCGGACAACGTCACCGCGGGACGCAGACCGGTTCAGGACACCCGACCAGACGTCAGAAAAGGACCACGATCATGCTTCGCATCCGTCTCGCCCAGGCCGCCGCGGTCACCGCCCTCACCTCTTCCTTCCTCCTGGCCGACGCCCTCCTGGCATCCGCCGCGACGGCCCCGCAGGCCACGGTGTCCGTGTCCGCCGCCCAGGCGGTCACCGCCGGGACCGCTCCCTCCGCCGGCAAGGACACCATGGGCTGGTCCTGACACCACGGGCCCCGTCCTGACCCACGGGCCCAGTCCTGACGCCACAGGCACGAGTCCTGACCCACGGGCCCGAGTCCTGACTCCACAGGCACCAGTCCGGCCCGCCAACGGGCCCCTTCCCCTCCAGCCACGGCACGACAGCCCGTGATGGTCCGCCCGACCGGGCGCTTCCACCCGGCTCCGCCGAGTCCGCGATGCCGGGCGGCGTGAGTACACCGCCGCCGCACCCACCGACCCGCCCGTCCGACCGCTGTTCCTGCAGGACAGCTGTCCGGGGCCGAGCCGGCCCGCCGCACGCCCACGCCGCACCAGAACCGGCGGGGCGCGGCCACCTCTGAATCGTCCACCGTGCAGCACCCCAAGGAGCCCAGCCATGTCCAAGCGTGCCCTCACCGTTGTCGCGGCAGCCGCCGCCGTCGTCGCCACGATGGTGTGCCTCCCGACCGCACAGGCCGCCGGAAAGCCCGACTTCCAGCTTCCCGCCCCGTGCGGAGAGAACTGGCAGGCCACCACCTACACGGATCACCAGCCCTCCTACTCGGTGGACCTGAACTACTACCCGGAGGACACCGGCCGCCCCGTGGTGGCCAGCGCGGCCGGAACGGTGAGCGTCTCCGGTGCCTCCGGAGGCTGGGCGGGCACCCATGTCCGGATCGACCACGGCGGTGGCTGGACCACCCACTACGCCCACCTGTCGGCCACGTCGGTGAGCGCCGGCGCCACGGTCGCCGCGGGTCAGATGATCGGCCGGGTCGGCAACACCGGTAACTCCAGCGGGGCGCACCTGCACTTCGAGCAGACGCTGAACGGTGTCGGGCAGCCCGCGGTCTTCAACGGAGCGTCCTACTCGTACACCACACGCAACATAACCAGCGCCAACTGCGGTTCGCCCGAACCGGCTTCACCGGCTCCCGTCACCGCGGTGGGCGACCTGACCGGCGACGGCAAGCCCGACCTGCTGGCCCGGGAAGGCACCGACGGGAAGACCCTGTGGCTGTACCCGGGACTGGGCAACGGACGGTTCGGCACCCGGATCGACAACGGCGGCTGGGGCTCCATCAACCAGATCTCCGGCGTCGGCGACATCACCGGAGACTCCCGGGCGGACGTCCTGGCCGTGGAGAAGTCCACCGGCAAGCTGTGGGTCTACCCCGGGCAGGCCAACGGCCACCTCGGTGCCCGCGTCGACAACGGGGCCGGCTGGAACGACATGCGCATCGCCGGTACGGAGGACCTGAACGGCGACGGCAAGGGCGACCTGCTGGCGATGGAGACCGAGACCGGCAAGTTCTTCCTCTACCCGGGCCAGTCCAACGGCCACTTCGGCAACCGCGTCCAGATCGGCACCGGCTGGGGAGCGATGAGCGTGGCCGCAGGAGCCGGCGACCTGACCGGCGACGGCAAGAACGACGTCATCGCCGTCGAGGAGGCCACGGGCAAGCTCTTCGTCTACCCGGGCCTGGGCAACGGCACCCTCGGAGCCCGCATCGAGTCGGGCACCAACTGGGACACCATGTCCAGCATCAGCGGAGCCGGCGACTACACGGGCGACGGCAAGGACGACATCGTCGCCCGCCAGAACGACGGAAAGCTCTTCGTCTACCCGGGCATCGGCGCCGGGAAGCTCGGCACCCGCATCGACAACGGCGGCGGCTGGAACTTCGACAACTGAGCCCGCCCGCCCGGCGGTCGACCGCGCACCCCGCTCACCCGGGGCAGCGCTCCCGCCGGGCCGGCCCGCCCGCCCCCACCCGGGGCGGGCCCCCTCCCGCACTTCACACCCACAGGAGAGCTCGTCGTGCGCAATCGCACCCTGAAGGCCGCCGTCGCCACCGCATCCATCACCCTGATCCTCTCGCCGCTCCTCGCCGGCGGCTCCGCGCAGGCCGCCTCGGTGGCCACCTGGGACAAGGTCGCGGAGTGCGAGGCCGGCGGGAACTGGTCCATCAACACGGGCAACGGCTTCTACGGCGGCCTGCAGATCCAGCTGTCCACGTGGAACGGCTACGGCGGCAAGCAGTACGCCTCATATCCGCACCAGGCCACCAAGAAGCAGCAGATCCTCATAGGCGAGAAGATCCTCGCCGGTCAGGGCCCGGGTGCCTGGCCCAACTGCAACGCCGGTCTGGCGACCGACCACGCCGATCCCTACCCGGCCGAGCCGCCGGCCCCCGTGGGCATGGTCCACCTCACCGCGGCCGACTTCACCGGCAACGGCAAGGCGGACCTGGTCGGTGTCGAATCCGCCACCGGCAAGCTGTGGCTGTACCCCGGAACGGGATCCGGCACCTTCGGTACCCGCATCCAGATCGGCTCGGGCTGGGGCGCCATGAGCAAGCTGTCGGCCGCCGATTTCACCGGTGACGGCAAGGCCGACCTGCTGGCCGTGGAGAACTCCACCGGAGCCTTCTACGCCTACCCCGGCACCGGCGCCGCCAACGGGACGAGCACCCTCGGTGCCCGTACCCAGATCGGCAGCGGCTGGGGCTCGATGCGCGACCTCACGGCCGTCGACGTCAACAAGGACGCCAAGCCCGACCTGCTCGCCATCGACGGCAACGGCGCGCTCTGGTCCTACCAGGGCACCGGTTCCCTGGCCGGTACGAACACCCTGGGCGCCCGTACCCAGATCGGCTCCGGCTGGGGCGGCATGACCGAACTGGCCGTGCCCGGCGACCTGAACGCGGACGGCAAGCCCGACCTCCTCGCCGTCGACGCGGCCGGCGCCCTCTGGAAGTACCCCACCACCGGCTCGCTGGCCGGCATGAACACCCTCGGCGCCCGCAACCAGGTCGGCTCCAACTGGGACAGCATGCGCCAGCTGGTCGGCGCCGACTTCAACGGCGACGGCAAGGGCGACCTCGATGCGGTCGAGGCCCCCTCCGGTTCGACCGGCGACTTCTTCTTCTACCCCGGCAACGGCAGCGGCGGCTTCGGCGCCCGCGCCCAGATCGGCTCCGGCTGGTAGCAGCGGCACGGCCCGCCGCACCGCCCACAGAACTTCGCACCACCCGCATCACCCGCACCACTCACCCGAACGTTTGCCGCGGTGCCCCGCACCGCCACCCCGAGGAGACCTCGTGTCTGTCATCCGCCGCGCCCTGAAGACCTCCGCCATCGCCACGCTCGTCGCCGCAGCAGCCGTCACGGCGGTCAACGTCGCCCCCGGTGACACGGCCCCCACCTCGCTGTCCGCCGCACCGGTGGCCGCCACCAGCTCCTCCGTCAACGGCAGCATCTCCCGCGCCGAGGTCCTGTCCCGGGCCCAGTACTGGGTCGACCAGAAGGTCCCGTACAGCCAGACCACCTGGGTTCCGGACTCGCTCGGCCGTCCCTACCGCGCCGACTGCTCGGGCCTGGTCTCCCTGGCCTGGCACCTCGGCAGCAGCCTCACCACCTGGACGCTCCCGCAGGTCTCCACCCGGCTCGCCGACCTGGACGACCTCCAGCCGGGTGACGCGCTCAACAACATCGACCAGCACGTCGTGCTCTTCACCGGCTGGACCGATGCGAGCCACACCGTGGCCAACATCATCGAGGAGCCGAGGTCGGGCCTGACCGCCCGGAAGAACACCTACACCCGTGACTACATCAACGTGGCGAACTTCAAGGGCTACCGCTACAACAAGATCATCGAGGGCACTCCGACGGCCCCCGACGCCGGCATGACCGACCTGACCGGCGGAAACTTCGGCGGCAGCGCCGTGGCCGACGTCATCGCCGTCGAGTCCGCGAGCGGCAAGCTCTTCTACTACCCCGGTACCAGCGGCGGGCAGCTCGGTGCACGGGTCCAGATCGGCACCGGCTGGGGCTCGATGAGCGAGCTGACCTCCGGCAAGTTCACCTCCGACGCCCACCGCGACATCGCGGCCGTCGACGCCGACGGCAAGCTGTGGATCTACCCCGGCAACGGTGACGGCACCTTCGGTGCCCGGATCCAGGCCGGCACCGGCTGGGACACCATGCACGACCTGGCGGGCGCCGACGTCAACAAGGACGGCAAGACCGACCTGCTCGCGGTGGCCGCCGACGGCAAGCTGTTCGCCTACCCGAGCAACGGCAACGGCGGCTTCAACGACCGCGTCCAGATCGGCTCCGGCTGGAACGCCATGGACGAGATCGTCAGCCCCGGCGACCTGAACAAGGACGGCAAGGACGACATCGTGGCCCGCGAGGTCGCGACCGGCAACCTCTACGCCTACCCGGGCACCGGTGCCTTCAACGGCATGAGCACCCTCGGCGGCCGCGTCCAGATCGGCTCCGGCTGGAACGCCATGACCAACCTGGTCAGCGGTGACTTCAACAACGACGGCATCGGCGACGTGGACGCCGTCGAGGCGAACGAGGGCAACACCGGCAAGTTCTACAGCTACCCCGGCACCGGTGCGCTCAACGGCCTGAACACCCTCGGCGCCCGCGTCCAGATCGGCTCCGGCTGGTAGTCGGCCCCCGCCGCACGGCCTTCGCGCCTCCGGGCCGCCACCGCACCCCGAGTGCGGTGGCGGCCCGGCCCCCTTCCGCCCCCGTAAGCCAGCCCGTCAGCCTTCCTCCGCAGCCCGCCCGCACTCCCGAAAGGACGAGCGCCACCATGGCCCTCCGACCCCGCACCCGCACTTCCGCGCTAGGCGCCGTGGTCGCGGCCGCCCTGGCGCTCGCCTGCCTGAGCAGCACCCCGGCGAACGCCGCCACCGTCCCCGACGGAGCGATCGCCACCCCCAACAAGGTCACCCCCCTCAGCACCACCGGCATGGGGCTCCAGTCGGACAACGGCCGCGAGGCGGACCGGATCGCGGCCTTCGAAGCCGCACACCCGGCGCTCAAGCGGGCCAAGGCCGCCGACGTGCTCGCCGATACCTCTGGCCTCAGCACCGGGCGGGGCCTGTGCCACCCGACCAACGTCGCGGGCGCCCAGGGCTTCTGCTGGAACACCGCCGACGACGCCGGGTCCTGGGTCCCCCAGGGCCTCACCGGCTCCGGCGAATCCGCGAAGTCGGCGGCCGTCGTGGGGGGCCGCAAGGTGCTCATCACCGGCTGGTACGGGGCCTCCGGCACCGAGCGCATCACCCTGGCCGACGTCACCGACCCCGCCGACGTCACGTACCGGCACATCCAGCTCGCCGCCCTGAACAGCGCGGGCGACAACTTCACCCCGATCCTCGGAGGTCACGCCAACGCGGTCGTCTGGGCCGGCAGCAAGCTCTACGTCGCTTCCATCGGCAGCGGCTTCGACGTCTTCGACCTCAACGACATCTGGAAGATGGACGTCACCACCGGCACGGCCTTCGGCATCGGCACCGACGGCAAGGCCCGGGGCGCGGGGCACGCCTACGTCCTGCCGCGCCAGGGCAGCTACGCGTACACCGGCCAGGGCACCGGCTGCGGCAGCTACGCCGGCGTCCCCCAGCGCCCGTGCATCACCTCCGGCTCGCTCGACCTCACCGGCGCCCAGCCCGCGCTGGTCACCGCGGAGGGTGATCCCGGCAAGGTCGAAGCCGACTTCGGGAAGGCGTCCGCCCCCGTCGTCCGCTGGCCCATCGACCCCGCCACCGGCGTGCTCAAGGCCGACGCGGCGGGCCGCGTGCAGGCCGCGGAGGCCTTCGCCTCGCCGATGGGCGGCATCCAGGGCGTCGCCATGAACAACGGCCGGCTCGTCCTCGCGGGCGCCTGCCCGGAGTTCGTCCCCGCGGCGCACCAGCCGGACCAGAACAACATCCGCCAGTACGCCGGCTGCCTCTACGACACCCGCCCGGGTGAGCCCGTACGCCTCGTCACGCGGACCCAGGTGAACCCGGAGAACATGTCCTACTGGCCGGGCACCGACCAGCTCTGGATCGTCAGCGAAGCCCCCGGCGACCGCACCGTCATCAACACCCCCTGGCCCAAGCCCGGACCGGGGATGACGCGGCTGGCCGCGGCGGACTTCACGGGTGACGGGAAGCAGGACGTCACCAGCGTGGAGAGCACGACGGGATCGCTGTGGCTGTACCCCGGCAACGGCGCCGGCGGGCTCGGCGACCGGATCCAGATCGGTGCGGGCTGGGGCGCGATGAGCGAGCTCACGACTGCGGACTACACGGGGGACGGGAAGCCGGACCTGATGGCGGTGGAGAGCGCCTCGGGAAACCTGTACCTGTACCCGGGCTCGGGGAACGCGGCCGGCATGAGCACGCTGGGCGCCCGCACGCAGATCGGTTCCGGGTGGGGCGCGATGCGCGAGCTGACCGCGCTGGACGTGAACAAGGACGGCAAGGCGGACCTGCTGGCCCTCGACGGCAGCGGCGCACTGTGGACCTACCCCGGCACCGGTTCCCTGAACGGCAGCAGCACGCTGGGTGCGCGCACCCAGATCGGTTCGGGCTGGGGCGGGATGACCGAGCTGACGGTCCCCGGTGACCTCGACGCGGACGGCAAGCGCGACCTCGTGGCCATCGACGCGGCCGGGGTGCTCTGGAAGTACCCCTCCACGGGCGCCTTGAACGGGATGAGCAGCCTCGGCTCCCGCGCCCAGCTCGGCACGAACTGGAACAGCATGCGGCAGCTGGTGGGCGCCGACTTCAACGGCGACGGCAAGGGCGACCTGGACGCCGTCCAGGCCCCCGCGGACGAGCCCGGCGCCCTGTACTTCTACCCGGGCAACGGCACCGGCGGCCTCGGCAACCGCACCCAGATCGGCAGCAGCTGGTAACCGCGGGGCCGTCAGAGGGGCGAGGAGCGAGGATGGGGTGCATGCTGCACCCCATCGAACACCTCGAAGCAGAGCGGTCCCGGACCTCCCTCCGGCCGGAGTCCGCTGCCGCGCCGCCGGTCCTGGCCCATGTCGAACTGGCCGTGGACGGGAACCCGGCGCGGTACGCGAGCAGACTGCGCGGGGTCCTGGACGCCGTCCTGCACATCGCCGCCACGGAGGACTTCGACGCAGACGACGACCTGCCCGTCGGCACCGTCCCGGGCTGGTTCTCCGCCGTCTGCCGGGGCGGAGGTTCCCCGGAGCCCTTCGCGGCCGAGGGGCGCGACCGCTACACCGAGTGGACCGGCGGCGCGCCCTGGGCGCTGCAGAACTGGCTCTCACGCTTCGACCCCGACGTGGAGGTCCGCGGCTGGGCCTGGTGGGACCTGACGGCCGCGCCCACGGGGAACGGGGTGCTGCGGCTCTGGGTGGACACCTGGGGCGAGCCCTCCTTCGCCTGGGAGGACCTGCGGTGGCTCGCCTTCGTGGCGGGCGCGCGGACAGTGGCCAACCCGGTGCTCGTGAAGCCGGAGGCCTGGCAGGGCGAGCTGTCCGTGGGCGGCGGCGCGGAGACCGCCCTGATGGTCGACTGGAACCCGGGGGACACCACGGTCCGGTGGAGCGGTCCGGCGGGGGACGTGGAGAAGGCGTACGAGGTCCCGCCCCAGTCCGTCATGGCGTGGCGGGAACGTGGCGAGACGCTGGTCCTGGTGGTGGAGGAGTGCGACTCCGCACCCTTCACCCCGTCGGACAACGCCGTGGTCTACGAGGCCGACGGCTCGGAGCGGTTCCGTCTGCACCCGCCGCACGATCTGCTCCGCACCCCGTCCGACGTGCACGGCTTCTACTTCGCCATGCCGCAGGACGGACGGCCCCTCCTCATCATGGTCACGCGCAACGCGGGCGACTTCCAGGGCCGCATCGACCTGGAGACGGGCGAGATCACCGACACCAACACCTGGCGCTGACGCGAGGGGTAACCTCCCCGCCGGGAGAGGGGTGGGACGGGGTGTCCATCGCGGAGTTGCAGGTGTGTGCCGTCGAGGCGGCCGACGTCACGGGCGGGGTGTGCGTGGTGCGGTGCATCGGGGGAGTGGCGCGGGCCGGGCAGGCGTACGCGGCCGGCGAGCTGCGGACCAGGCTGCGGGGGATCGAGCGGTACGGGCGCACCGTCGGGTCCTTCGACGCGGGGCACGTGGCGAAGGTGCACCTCACGGGGCCCGTGGTCGCGCTGCTCGCGCGCGGGCAGGTGCTGACGTACGTACCGCCGGACGGGCACGCGCTGGCCGACCTGGAGGAGTGGCTGGCCACCGGGCCCCCGCTGCTGGAGGAGCCGCATCCGGAGCAGCTGCGGTCCCTGGCGACGAGCCGGATGCAGGGCGAGGAGCTGCCCGACCGGGTGCGGCTGCGCTGGGGCCGGGTCGCGCTGGCCGCCATCGAGCGCTCGGAGCGGTCGGAGGAACGGCCGTACGTACGCAGCTACTTGATCCGGTGCTTCGGGCCCGGCGAGGACGGGGATCCCGACCGGGACCCCGCCGCCCTGTGCCGGGACGTACTGGCCCGCTTCGAGCTGACCCCGGCCCAGGCGGCGGCGCAGGCCCGGGTCTGGCGGGAGCTGCCGCGCCCCGACATCCTCCGGCTGCGCCGCATCAAGAACCTGATCCGCTGCACGGAACCGGCCCGGCCGTACCTCGCGCCGACCGACCCCCTGGCGGTGGCCGTGGACGCCTGGAGGGCGGTCCGGCCGGGGCTTCCGTAGGGGCTCCGGCAGGGGGTTCGGCCGCGGGCTCCGGCCCGGGGGTCAGCGGGCCGCGTTGCCGAGCACCTTGGCCGGGGTGAGGCGTACGACGACCCGGACCTCCTCGGCCGGGGCGTTCGCGTACTCCTCGCCCGCTCCCGGGCCCTGGTACTCCTCGGCGATGCGGACGGCGACGGCCCGGCCGGTGTCCTCGGTGACGGTGGCGGTGCCGCGGATCTCGGCGTAGAGGAAGGGGTTGGCCAGGTCGAAGACGGTGAGGCCGATCCTGGCGTCCCGCGCGATGTTGCGCTCCTTGCGGCGGCCGCGCTCGGTGGAGATCAGGATCTCGTCCCCGTCCCGGGTCACCCACACGACCGAACTCTGCGGGCTGCCGTCGGGGTTGAGCGTGGCGAGCACCGCCGGATGCGGGGCGTCGAGCAGCTTTCGTACGGTGTCGTTCAGCACAAGAGTCATGTGGGGAACGGTAATTGGGGCGAGCGGGGGCTCGCCTCGGATTTACCGCGGACGCGGGCCGACTAGGGCAGGTCGGCCGGTGCGGGACGCCCGGTCAGCAGGAGTCCTCGCCCTTGAGCAGGCACTTCTCCGCCCACTCGCCCAGCTCCGTGAGCGCGGGCTTGAGCGCGGCGCCCCGCTCGGTCAGCCGGTAGGCGACCCGCAGGGGCGGGCCCTCGTCGACCTCGCGCAGGACGAGGCCGGCCGCCGCGAGCTCGACCAGGCGGTCGGACAGCATGCGCTCGCTGATGCCGGAGATGGACCGGCGCAGGTCCGCGAAGTGCACCGGGCCCTCCATCAGCGAGGCCAGGATCACGCCCGTCCAGCGCTTCCCGAGCAGCCCGAAGACCTGGGTGATGCCGTCGCTCACCCGGCTGCACGCCCCGGTGTCCTGGTGCTTCCGCCTCGCGTGCGGTGACCGCCGCGTTCCGCAAGGCCTGGGAGGAGCAGCACCCCGAGGGCACGGTCGTCTACCGCGACCTGGCCGCCGACCCCGTCCCGCACCTCGACGGCGCCGCCTGGTCCGCAGCCTTCGCCGACCCCTCCACCCACAGCCCCGAGCAGGCCGCGGCCTTCGCCGAGCGGCTGAAGCTGGTGGCGGAGCTGGAGCAGGCGGACGCCGTGCTGATCGGCGCCCCGATGTACAACTTCTCGATCCCCTCCACCCTGAAGGCCTGGCTGGACCAGGTCATCGTGATGGGCCGCACCGCGGGCCCCGACTCGCCCCTCAAGGGCCTGCCGGTCACCGTCGTCGCCAGCCGCGGCGGCTCCTACGCGCCGGGCACCCCGCGCGAGGGCATGGAGTACGTGCAGAACTACCTGGCCGGCGTGCTGACCGAGATGTTCGGCGCCGAGGTCGACTTCATCGTCCCCGAGCTGACCCTGGCCACGTCCGTCCCGGCGATGGCCGGACTCATCCCCCTCGCGGAGGCCTCGTACGCGCAGGCCCTCGCGGACGCGGACGCGAAGGGCAAGGCCCGCGCGGCACGCATCGGCTCGGCCGCCTGAGCCCCGCCGGGCTAACGTCTCCCCAGGACGACCACCTGGGGGGAAGCCGTGGACGCGACGGCAGAGCACGCCGAGAAGCCGGAGCACGCCGAGAAGCCGGAGCACGCCGAGAAGCCGGAGCACGTACGAGCCGGCCGGCCCGTGCGAATACCGGAGGTCGACGCCCTGCGCGGCTTCGCCCTCCTGGGCATCCTGCTGGTCAACGCGCTGATGATGGCCGGTCCGTACGGCACCGGGGGCGTCGTCGATCCGGACGCCTCCGCCCTCGACCGGGCCGCCGAGGGGCTCGTGCAGACCTTCGCGGTCGGCAAGTTCTACCTGATGTTCTCGTTCCTCTTCGGCTACAGCTTCACCCTCCAGCAGGCCTCCGCCGCACGCGACGGCGCGCGCGCCGTTCCCCGGATGCTCCGCCGCTCGTTCGGCCTGCTCGCCCTGGGCGTCCTGCACGCCGTCCTGCTGTACACCGGCGACATCCTCATGACCTACGCGCTGATCGGCCTGGTCCTGGTCGCCGCACGCGACTGCGCGCCCCGGGCGGCCCTGGTCGCGGCCCGGATCGTGTACGGCTGCGCGAGCGGCCTGCTGCTCCTCCTGGGGCTGGGCTCCCTGTTCCTGCCGGACGCCGAGACGGCCGAGGCGGACGCCGGGCTCACCGCCGGATTCGCCGGACTGGTCGCCGACTACCGCGGTGACGCGGCGTCCGTCGTGCGGGCCAACCTCGAGCAGCTGCCCGACGCGCTGCTCGCCGTACCGATGATGGGCGGCTTCGTCCTGGCGGCCTTCCTGACCGGCCTGTACTGCGGCAAGCTGCGGCTCCTCGCCGACCTCGGCCAGGACCGGGCCCGGCTGCGCCGCGTCTGTGTGCTCGGTACCGCCGTCGGCCTGCCCGGCAGCCTCTTCATGGCCGCGGCGGCCGGCGGCGCGCTCGGTCCCCGGTGGACGCTCCTCGGCACGGTCGTGGGGATGGTCACCGCGCCCGCGCTCACCGCCGCGTACGTCTGCGGCCTGCTCCTCTTCATGAGGACGGCCCGGGGCGCGCGCACGGCGGCCCTGCTCGCCCCCGCCGGACGGATGGCCCTGACGAACTACCTGAGCCAGTCCCTCGTCATGGCCCTCGTCTTCACCGCCTACGGCCTCGCCCTGTACGACCGCCTCGGCGCCGCCGTCGTCGTACCCGGCGCGCTCGCCCTGTACGGAGCCCAACTCGCCCTCAGCAAGTACCTGATGGCCCGCCACCGGTACGGCCCGGTGGAATGGCTGCTCCGCGCGGTCACCCTCGCGCGGCTCCCGCGACGGTAGGCAGGTCGAGCAGCATCACGTCATGCAGGTCGGCGTCCACGCTCCGGGGCCGCGCCTCGCCGATCTTGCGGTAGCCCCACGACCGGTAGGCGGCCGAGGCCGCCAGGCCTTCGGGGTGCACGTTCAACAGCACCCGCTCGGTTCCGATGCCGTCGAGCAGCGTCGCGTGCAGACGCCGCGCGACACCCCGCCCGCGCCACGGTGCGCGCACGGCCAGCTCCACCAGCCCGAAGGTGCGCCGCCCGTCCTCGCGCCGTACGGCGGCGGGCACGGGCTCGGTCAGCTCCTCCCACCACACCGCGTCGGGCGGGAGCGTCCAGCCGTACGCCATGCCGACCGGCTCGCCCTCGGGGGTACGGGCCAGGGCCGCGCGGAAGGCGGGCCTGCGCGTCAGGGCGGGGAAGTGGCGGAAGACGGCGGCGACGTCCTCCTCGGTCTCGTCGTACGGAGACTCCGCGAACGCCTCGGCGTAGACCAGCCTGAACGCGTCCGCGTCCCGCGCGGCGGCCCGTCCGTCCAGGAGCTCCGTCACGAGGGCTTCTTGCCGGGTCATGTGGTCCCTTCGGGTGCCCGCCAGGGGATGTTGCGCCAGGGGCTGGCGGGGTCGGTGGTCAAGGTGAGGTGGGAGGCCAGTGAGCTCGCGTACCACTCGCCGAACTCCTCCTCGTCGAAGTGCAGGCACCGCGCCAGCACGTACCCGGCGGAGAACTCCTCCCACGAGCGGTACGCCGCACGGGCCGCGGCCCCGGCCGCCAGTACGCCGCGTTCGGCCTCGTCGAGGGTGCCGTAGCGGGCGCCGAGTCCCCAGCGGGCCATCTGGGAGGCGCGGCCGTGGTCCCAGCCCTCGACGGAACGGACCCAGCCGTCCTCGGGGAGCAGTCCGTCGGCGCGGAAGCGCTGCTCGTAGCGGGCGATCCGGCCGATCAGCCGCTGTACGCCGGCCACTTCGCCCTCCACCTCGGCGCTGGGCCGGGGCGCGGCGACGGTGACCCCCTCGGGGGTGAGCTGCGGTTCGGCGGCCCGTTCGGCGCTGCGGCGCAGGGCGGTGGCCGCGGCGTGCCGCCAGTGCTCCAGGTCGACGGGACCGGCGAAGTCGGAGGCGAGGATGCGGCGCACGCGCAGCGCGAACTCCCAGACGGGGCTGACCATCCCGGCGCCGAGCAGGCCGCGCAGAACCTCGTGCCAGCTCGCGGAGTCGGTGATGCCCCAGCTCTGGAGCAGGCGTTCGCGCTCCCGGGTGTAGCCGTTGCCGTGATAGGCGAGGGCGTTCCAGAACTCCCCGTTGGTCACGCAGAGGTGGGCTCCGACGGCGAGCCCGTGCGCGACGGGCCCGTGCAGCGGTCCGCCGACGTGCAGGGAGTGCAGGGCTCCGCGGGCGAGCCCCCAGACCGGGGCGGCGGCGTCCCAGTGGGCGCGCCAGCGGGCGAGGTCGGCGGGGGTGGTGGTGAGGTAGGCCTCGGCGGGGGAGCCGGGGTTCACGGCGAGGTGCGGCGGGGCCGCGGGGTCCCAGGCGTTCGCGAACCAGGCGAGGGACCGGGGCAGGTACACGGTGTGCGGGTCGGGGACGGGCAGCATCCCGCGGGTGTGGACGACGAGGCAGCGCCGGTCGGGGGTGGGATGGAAGCGTGCGTGCGTGGGATCGGCGTCGACCTGTGCCCGGGACTGCGCGAGGAACAGCTCGCTCCGGGCGAGGACGTCGAGGTACCCGGCCCAGTCCCCGCGCGCCTTGGCCCCGTACAGCTCGCGCTCGATGGAACTCGGCGCCGTCCACCCATCCATGTGATCAGCCTAACGGGGGATCTTGTGCCCTCCGTGGGCCAGTTCCGCCCATACCGTCTTGCCGACGACCCGGTCCGTGCACCCCCAGTGCGCCGAGAGGGCCTTGACGATGTGCAGCCCGCGCCCGAACTGGTCGTAGTCGGCGACTGCCGCTCGCGGTTCGGGGCGGCGCTCGCCTTTCGGATCGGTGACCTCGATGCGGAGCACTGCTCCGGTGAGACGGACCTCGACCCGGAAGTAGCGGTTCCGGACGGAGCCGTGCAGCAGGGCGTTGGTGGTCAGCTCGCTGGTCAGCAGCGCCGCGTCCGCCGCCAGCTCGGGCCGCCCCCACGCCACGGCGAGCCACGCGGTGTGCCGGCGGGCGGCGGGTACGGAGTCCTGGCGGGGCGGGTAGTTCCGTACGTCGTGACGCTCCATGGCTGTGCACCTCCGGTACGGGCGGTGGCATGCCGGTGCCGTCTCGTGGACAGCCCGGTGCGCTTCCGCCAACTGACTCTGTGCGGTGAGTAGTTCGTTACCGACCGTAGGGTGGGTCGCGCCAGGGGTGCAAGCTAAAGCGGGGAAATCTATCCCCAAGGAGTAGTTGTGCGGTTCGGGCCGGGCGGGGAAGACTGCCTCAGGTACGAGGAGGTGGACCAAGTGCCCACGGACAACCGGGTATCCACAGTGCTGGCGCGCCGGCTGGGCGGGGAGCTGCTGCGCCTGCGGGACGCTGCGGGCCTGACGCAGCCGCAAGCGGCGCAGGTGCTGAGTGCCACGGCGGCCAAGGTCGCCAAGATGGAGCGAGGCTGGGTTCCGTTCCGGGACCCGGACATCGTGGCCTTGTGCACACTCTACGGAGTGACGGACGAGGCGACGGTTCGCAGCCTGCTGTCACTGGCCAAGCTGGACCGTGAGCGTCGCAAGGCCAAGGGCTGGTGGCATCACATGCCCATCGTGGGTGGCCTGGGTGAGTACATCGCGATGGAGGAGGTCGCCACACGCATCCGTACTTGGCATCCCGCGCTGGTCCCTGGACTGCTTCAGACCCCCGAATACGTACGGGCGTTGGGGGTCACGTCCAACTGGTCGCACCCTGACGAGATCGAGGCCCTGGTGACCTCGCGGATCAAGCGACAGGCGCGGTTGTGGGGCGACTCGCCACTGGAGTTCCACGCGGTGCTGTGGGAAGCCGCTTTGCGCCACCAGGTCGGCAGCATCGAGGTGATGCGTGCGCAGTTGGACCATCTCGTGCAGATGGCGAAGCTGCCGCATGTCCACGTGCAGGTGCTGCCCTTCCGGGCGGGACGACACCACGGCGTCGACGGTTCGTTCAACATCGTCTCGTTCGCGGAGCCCGGGGCGCTGGACGTCGGCTACGCCGAGACCATCGGATCTACCCTGTGGGCAGAAGGGGCGGAGGCGAACGAGGCGTACGGCCGGGCCTTTGCCCGGGTGTCACGGCTGAGTCTTGCGCCGCACGACTCCGTGAGCCTGATAGATGCCATCAGCAAAGGTATGTAAGCCCGTGAACGAATACGAGTTCGTGAAGTCCAGTTACAGCAGCGACCAAGCCAACACGGAGTGCGTCGAGGTGGCGACCAACATCGCCGGAACCGTCGCCGTCCGGGACAGCAAGCAGGCGGACGGGCCCGTCATCCGGGTCACCGCCACCGCGTGGGCCGCCTTCGCGGGGCAGGCGGGGTGATCATCCGGACCGGACGGCTGACGCTGCTGCCGCTGGAGGCCTCGCACGCCGCGGAGATGGCGGCCGTGCTGGGCGATCCGGAGCTGCACGCCTTCATCGGTGGGACTCCACTCACCGAGTCGGAGCTGCGCACCCGCTACACGCGACTCGTCGCCGGTTCGCCGGACCCCGCCGTCACCTGGTGCAACTGGGTGGTCCGGCTCGACTCCGAGGACTGCCTGACCGGCACCGTCCAGGCGACCGTGTCCGGGGACACCGCGGAGACCGCCTGGGTCGTCGGCACGCCCTGGCAGCGCCGTGGCATCGCCGTCGAGGCGACCCGGGCGATGGTCGAGTGGCTCGGGAAGGAGGCCGGCGTGTGCACCGTCATCGCGCACGTGCACCCCGACCACACCGCATCCGCGGCCGTCGCCACGCGGGTCGGACTCACCGCCACGGACCGGGTCGAGGACGGCGAGATCCGGTGGGAGGGGCCCGCCTGACGGGGCATCGCCCGAGGGTGACGGTGTAGGCGCAGGTCAGGGGCGTACGTAGGCCGGTTGCGCGGCGTGTCCTCGCGGGCGGTGCCGGGGCTCGGGTTGCGGGACCTGACGGGGTGTCGGTGAGTGGGCTGGTGACACGTCCCATGTCACGTCACGCCTCGGCACGTCCCATGCCGCGGCTCCTCGACAGGAGAGATCCCTTGCGCCGCATCACGCGCTACACCGTCCCCGCCGCCCTCTGCCTGAGCCTCCTGACCGCGTCCCCCGGTCTGGCCTCGGCGTCCGCGCAGTCGTCCGCGAAGCAGCAGGTGGCGGCCCCGGCCGGGAAGGCCATTCCGGGCACCGAGGCCCTGCTCGCGCAGGTGCAGTCGCTCGGCGGAGTCGGCGGGCTGCTGAAACCCGTCACCGATCTGCTGGCGGCCGTCCTGAAGTCCCCCGACGGCAAGCTCCCGGAGGCGGACCTGGCCGCCTTCAAGGAGAAGATCGACGCGGCGATCGCGGAACTGAAGAAGAGCCTGCCCGCCACCCCGGCCCTGCCGGTACCGCTCCCGCCGGTGGACGCCCCCAAGCTCCCGGTCGACCCGCCGGAGCTCCCGGTGGAGGCTCCGAAGCTGCCGGTGGAGGCGCCCAAGCTGCCCGTTGACGCCCCGAAGCTCCCGGTCGACGCCCCGGCGCTCCCGGTGGACGCGCCGAAGCTCCCCGTCGAGGCGCCGAAGCTGCCGGTCGCGGCCCCAGCGGTGCCCGTCGAAGCTCCGAAGCTTCCGGTCGCGGCCCCCGCGCTCCCCGTCGCCGCCCACAAGGCCAGGCCCGCCTTCGGCCCGCTCGACCTGGCCACCGGTGCCATCGACAAGCTCAAGGGCTCCGTCGACGGGCTCACCAAGGCCGCCGGTCCCTGCGGCTGCTCCACCGACGCCAAGGCCAAGGCCACCGACGTGGTGACCGACCTGGTCGCCGCCCTCGTAGCCCTGCTCACCGGCCTCGGCCTGCCGGGCCTGCCCCAGCTCCCGGTCCCGGCCCCGCAGCTCCCGGTCCCGCTTCCGGTCCAGTAGAGCCACGCACGTGGAAGGGCGGGGCACCGGGGTGATCCCCCGGCACCCCGCCCTCACGGCTGTGTCCGTCAGTCCAGCGTGCCGGGCGGAATGTCGGCGTAGGACTCGGAGCCCTCGGGCGAGCTGAACTCGATCGCGGACGGCGCCGCCGGTGACCTTGACGGCGCGGGTCCAGTCGGACTGCGCCCCGCCCTCGGCCATCCGCGCGTCGCGCTCCCCCGCGGGCGTGGCGAGGTAGGCCCGTCGGTCGAGGTCGCTCAGCGGGGCGGGCATGACGATCGTGGGACAGGTCTGTCCGGGCGCGAGACCGCGCGGGACGCTCAGCGCGGCGTCGAGCTCGGTCTTGTCCGACAGGGTGATCTTGATTTCCGTGTACGCGGCGACCTCCGCGTACACCTCGTACGTGTCGGCCAGACCCCACTGGTCCAGGGTGTCGATGTAGCGCGGCGACGGGTCGTTCATCGCCCGGCCGATCGCCTCCAGCTTGGCGAGGTCATCGACACTCGAACAAATGAACGGCACTTCTTGAACCTCCGGCGGCCCGCAGGCCCGGCCGCATCCCCGTGCGACCGGCGTGCCGCCGCGCGACCGTACGGACCCCCTTGACGCGCCCTCCGCGCAGGTGGACGCTCCCGGGGCTCGGATCCGTACGGTGCGTTGGGGGGCCGGAATGCCGGAGCAGTCGGAGGGGCGCGTCCAGACGGCGGGGGAGCTGCGGGCCCTGCTCGCGGCGCGCGGGGCGCTGTGGTCCGTGAGCGAGCACCTCGGTGACGGGGACGCCGTTCCGAGACCGGCCCTGGGGCTCGGCGCGGCCACGGCGGATGCCGGTCTCACCCCTGCCGGGGAGGTGTCTCCGGTGGACCTGCGGAGCCTCGTGGGCCGGGCCAGCGGCAATCCGCACCTCACCCGGCGCAGGAGGGCGCACGGACTGCTCGCGGCGACGGGCGCGGGCGCAGCCACCGACGCAGCCACCGACGCAGCCGGGTCCACGGCCGCGGGAACCGCGGCCCCCGCCCGGCCGTCCGCCGTGGACTGGCGGAGCCGGTGGGGGCACGCCTGGCTCACCAAGGTGAAGGACCAGAACCCGTGCAGTTCCTGCTGGGCGTTCGGGGCGGCCGGCCTGGTGGAGTCGATGGCCCGCATCGAGCACCACGTCTGGGCCGAGCGGTCCGAGGGGGACGTGCACGACGGGCTGAAGGCCCGCTGCGGACAGACGGGCAGCCCCGAGGCCGCCCTCGACTGGATCCGGACCAACGGCGGACTCGCGGACCCGGGCTGCTGGCCGTACTCGCCGCCGCCGCCCGGAACCCCCGTGGACCGCCGGGAGGCCTGGCGGGCGGAGTACACCCCGAGCTGGGACCGTTCCGGGCGGACCGTCCGCATCGCCGGGTACGTCCGGCTCGGCGACGTGGAGCAGCAGAAGGTCTGGCTGGACACGGTGGGCCCGCTGACCGCCTGCTTCGACGTGTACGAGGACTTCTTCGGGCTGGGCTCCGGCGTCTACCACCGCACCAGCGACCGGCTGGCGGGCGGGCACTGCGTCCTGATCACCGGCTACGACGACGCGGCCGGCTGCTGGCTGTTCAAGAACTCCTGGGGGACCGGCTACCACGTGGGCGGCTACGGCCGGATCGCGTACGGCGAGGCGCGCATCGACGACTGGGCGAAGTGCGGGCTGCAGGACACCAACATCGACCCGTGGAGCAAGCGCCGCCTGCACACCGGCAACGTCTACGAGAGCGGCAACGGCCGCGCCCACCGCAACTTCGAGCTGGCGGCCCTCGCCGACTCCGCGGGCGGCCCGCTCCGGCACTGGTGGCGCGAGGGCGACGCCCCGTACGCCTGGAACCGCGCCCAGAGCTTCGCCTCCGACGCCTCGGGCCAGCCCGCCTTCACGGGGACCACGTACAACCGGAACATGGAGTCGCTGCACGTCACCCCGGGCGGCCGGCTGCGCCACTGGTACTACGAGCACTTCGGCGGCGCCTGGCGCGACGGCGGCGCCTTCGGCCCCGGCGACGCGGCGGTCGGATCGACCCCGGCCTTCATCCAGAGCGACTACGGGGCGCCGGGCAACTTCGAGGTGGTCGTCCGCACCGCCGACGGCCGCCTCAACCACTGGTGGCGGATCAACGGCGCCCCCTGGACCTGGAACGACGGCGGCCGCTTCGCCTCCGGCATCGCCCACTTCGGCCCGGCCCTGGTCCAGACCCGCTCCCGCCACCTCGACCTGGTCGCCACCCGCACGGACGGCCGGATGCAGCTGTGGTGGCGCGACGACCCGAACGGGTTCGTGTGGCGCCCCGGCGAGATCTTCGGCTCCGGCGTCACCTCCGCGCCCTGCCTGATCGAGGCGCAGTACGGGGCGGCCGACGAGGACACCGCCGGGAACTACGAGCTGTGCGTGACGGGCCCGGGCGGCCGCGTCGAGCACTGGTGGCGCGGCAACGCGGGCGGCGCCGCCTGGCAGCGCTCCGCCGTCTTCGGCCACGACGTGCTGGCGGTCACCGGGATGCTCCAGGGCAGTTTCGGGTTCAACCTGGAGGTGATCGTCCTGCGCACCGACCGCCTGCTCCAGCACTACTGGCGCGACGGCTCCGGCTGGCACGAGGGGGCGGTGATCGGTCCGGCCTAGGCCGCCACGGGAGAGGAGCAGTCCGCGTGGAGGTGCGCGAGGTGGTGCTCGCGCCCGGCGAGCCGTACGAGCTGCGGCTCACCGGGCGCGGTGCGCGCGGCTACGTCTGGACCTGGCGGGTGACGGGCGACACGGACGCCGTCGCGGTGGCGGAGGGTACGCCGGAGCCGCCCGCCGCGGAGCCGCCGCTGCCCGGGGCGACGGTGGAGCGGGTGTACGTCGTACGGGGGCGGGTGGCGGGCCGGGCCCGGATCCGCTTCGCGCAGGTCCGGCCGCCGTATCCGGAGGAGGCCGCGTACGACGAGTTCGTGCTGGACGTCGTGGTGCGGTGAGTGCGGTGAGGTCCACATGGTGACGGTGCCGTAGGTCCACATGGTGGACGTCGCGCAACTTGCACCTCTGTTGTATCTATGCTGTGCGCATGCCACCCGCCGGTACCACTGTGACCGCTGCCGAACGCGTCTACCAACACGTGAAGCAGGCCGTGCTCGACCGCCGCTACGAGGGCGGGGTGCTGCTGACCGAAGGCGAGCTCGCGGTCGCCGTCGGGGTCTCGCGCACACCGGTCCGGGAGGCGCTGCTGCGGCTGGAGACCGAGGGACTGCTGAAGCTGTACCCGAAGAAGGGCGCCCTCGTCCTCGCCGTCTCCGCCCAGGAGATCGCCGACGTGATCGAAACCCGGCTGCTGGTGGAGGAGTTCACCGTCCGCCGGGCCGTGCCCGCCCCGGCCGGGCTGCTGGAACGGCTCGCGGAACTGGTCGAGGAGCAGCGCCGGCTCGGTGACGCCGGCGAACTCGCGGCGATGATGGCCGCCGACCGCGCCTTCCACGCGGAGATCGTGCGCAGCGCCGGCAACCAGATCCTCTGCCGCCTCTACGACCAACTGCGCGACCGCCAGCTCCGCATGGGCGTGGCCCTGCTGCACGCACACCCCGAGCGGGTGGAGCGGACGCTGGCCGAGCACCGGGAGATCCTCGACGCCCTGCGCGCGGGCGATGCGGACACGGCCGCCGCGGCGGTACGGGCCCACGTGCGCCGGGTCGGGGAACTGGTGCGGGGGTCCTCCCGATGACCTCCGCCTCCGCCTCCGCCGCCTCCGCCGCCTCCGCCGCCTCCGCCGCCTCCGCCGCCGAGGCCTCCGACGCCCCGGCCGTCCCCGCGGCCTCCGTCTTCAGGGACCCGCCGGGCGGCCGCAAGGCGGTGCTCGTCTGGTCCATCGGCGTCGCCGTCTACTTCGTGGCGGTCATCTTCCGCACCAGCCTCGGCGTGGCCGGGCTGGAGGCCGCCGACCGCTTCCACGTGAACGCCTCGGCGCTGTCCACGTTCTCCCTGCTCCAGCTGCTGGTCTACGCGGGCATGCAGATACCCGTCGGCCTGATGGTGGACCGGCTCGGCACCAAGAAGGTGCTCACCCTCGGCGCCGTGCTCTTCACCGCCGGCCAGATCGGCTTCGCGCTCTCCCCCTCCTACGGGATGGCCCTGGCCGCCCGCGCCCTGCTGGGCTGCGGGGACGCCATGACCTTCATCTCCGTCCTGCGGCTCGGCACCCGCTGGTTCCCGGCCCGCCGGGGCCCGCTGATGGCGCAGCTGGCCGGCCTGGTCGGGATGGCCGGCAACCTGATCTCCACGCTGGTGCTGGCTCCCGTGCTGCACGGGGTCGGCTGGGTGCCGGCGTTCGCGGGCAGCGCGGTGGCGGGCCTGGTGGTGCTGGTCCCGCTCGTGCTGTTCCTGCGTGACCATCCGGAGGGCCACGAGCCCGCGCCGCACGCGGCCACCGGGGCGGGGGGCTTCGTACGGCGCCAGATCGCCGACTCCTGGAAGGAGCCCGGCACCAAGCTCGGCCTGTGGGTGCACTTCACGACGCAGTTCCCGGCGATGGTGTTCCTGCTGCTGTGGGGCATGCCCTTCCTCGTCGAGGCCCAGGGGCTCTCGCGGACCACCGCGGGCGGGCTGCTCACGCTGGTGGTCGCCTCGAACATGGCGCTCGGCCTGGTCTACGGCCAGATCGTCGGCCGCCGGCAGTCCTCCCGGATCCCCCTCGCCCTGGGCACGGTCGCCCTGACCGCGCTGCTGTGGGGCTCGGTCCTGGCCTACCCCGGGGACCACGCGCCGATGTGGCTGCTGATCGCGCTCTGCCTGGTGCTGGGCACGTGCGGGCCCGCGTCGATGATCGGCTTCGACTTCGCCCGCCCCGCCAACCCGGCCGAACGTCAGGGCACCGCCTCCGGAATCACCAACATGGGCGGTTTCATCGCCTCGATGACGACCCTGCTGGTGGTGGGCCTGCTGCTCGACGCCACCGGGGACAACTACCGCATCGCGTTCTCGTCGGTCTTCGTCCTGGAACTCCTGGGCATCGCCCAGATCCTGCGCCTGCGCGGCCGCGCCCTGGCCCGCGAACGCGAGCGGGTGGGTACGGGCTCGGGTACGGGCTCTGGCTCGGGTACGGGCTCGGGCGGAGGAACCCCGGTACCGCCGGTTGTACTTCCCGCGCAGTCGGTGCCTCCGCCGGCCCCGGTTCCGGTCGCCACCGCCGTGGCGGCCGCCGGGGCCGGCACCCCCGTCGGCACCCCTGCCGACCCGCGGCCGGCCCGGTGACGTCCGGTGCCGGCCCGGTATGCGCGCAGGCCCCCGCACCGAGGAGGACGGGCCGGGGTGGGACAGACCCCCGTCCTTTCCCACCTGTCCGTCCGTCGACTCCGCGGAGTCGGGTTCCGGCCAACGCGTGCCGAGCCTATGAGGGCTCCGCGCGGCCGCGTGTGCACTGAGTGCAGGGACCGTTGACAATCCGCGCAACAGCCCCGGCTGTGGTTTAGGGGGTCAGGGGGCAGGGGTGTCGTCCCGATCGGGCCGGGCCACCGCCGCGCGGCGGAACTCGCTCGGGCTGGCCCCGTACGTCTCGCGGAACAGGCGGCTGAACACCGAGGCGTTGGTGAATCCCCAGCGCAGGGCCACGGTGTGGACGGGGACGGTGAGCTGACCGGGGTCGGAGAGGTCCTCGCGGCAGCGCTCCAGCCGGCGCCGGCGGATCGCGGCCGCCACGCTCTCCCCGCGCTCCCGGAAGAGGAGCTGGAGCCGGCGCAGCGATATGCCGTGCCGGGCGGCGACCGCGGACGGGCTCAGCTCGGGATCGCCGAGGTTGTGCCCGATGAAGGCGTCGACCCGGGCCGGCAGCGACCGGGTCGGGCCCCCATCGGACAGCTCGTCCCCGGCGCCGGGCCGCCCGGCGAGGCAGGCACCGGCCAGGTCGAGGGCGATGACGCCCAGCTGCTCCAGCTCGGCGGGCGTGCACTCCTCCCCGTGCGCGGCCAGGGAGCGCATGTACTGCGCGAGGATCGCCCCCATGCCCCGGTCGGCGGGGATCCGCTCGGCGAGCACGCGGTCCACCGGGCCCACCGGGTCCACCCGATCCACCCCCTCCACCGGGTCCGACCGCACCAAGGTTCCTCCGGCCTACGGGGTCACTGGGTCACGGAGTCACGGAGTCACGGAGAAGTGGGCCAGGATGGCCTCGGCCAGCGCCGGGTCACCCTCCACCTTCACCCGGTCGGCGACGGTGTGCGCACGCACCCGGCCGGCCGCGAGGCGCACGTACGTCTCCCAGTCCAGGGTCAGCGTCACCGCGGGCCCCAGCGAGGGGGCCTTGTCGATGGTGCCGCGGCCCTCCGCGTCGACCCGTACGGTCCGCATGAACTCCAGCGCGCCGTGCACGTCGATGACGACGGCCGAGTTCGCGGGTGCGCCCGCCTTCTTCGCGACCACCTTCGGCAGCCCGGCGAGCAGGAGGTCCCTGGCCACGTAGGCCCCCGGCGAGTCCCAGTTCCCCGGTACCCCCAGGGCCGCCCGCAGATCCTGCTCGTGGATCCACACGTCGAACGCGCGCAGCCGGAGCGAGTGCTCCAGGGTGGCCGGTTCGCCCAGCGGTCCGCGGATGATCGTGTCCGGATCCCGCTTCTCGTTCCGCAGCTGACGGGAGCGGCGGATGATCGTGTACTCCAGCTCGGAGGTCATCTCGGGCGCGGTGTGGTGCCGCCGCACGTCGACCTGCACTTCCATGTACCGGGAGAACTCGTCGACCACGTGCCGCAGGTCCCGCGGCAGGGTGTGGATCGGCCGCGGGTCGCCCAACTGCTCGCACTCGATCCCGATGACGTGGGACACGACGTCGCGCACGGACCAGTTCGGGCAGGGCGTCGCCCGGCTCCACTCGCCTTCCGTCAACGGAAGGACCAGCTCGGATATCGCCTCGATGGAGTGGGTCCACGCGTCGGCATAGGGCTGAAGGCTGGGATGCGGATGGACGGTCAACGGGACCCCTCGCGTGCTGTTCATCGGCCTGTTGGCGCGTTACGTGCAGTGGCGCGTTCTGGAAGCTTGTGCAATGGCTTCAAAACTACGCTGCCGGTGAGCACCCCGGCAGTGCTTTCGTGTGACGATCGTAGGCCCGAGTTGACGGCTTGAAAGCCAGGACGGTGGTACTGTGCGCGCTTCCCTGATCCAAATCGCGGTGAATGAGGGCGAGTCGGTGGTTTCCCGCCGCTCCCGGGTCGCCGACCTCGTACGCGAGCAGTCCGGGTCGGACCTCGTCGTCCTGCCCGAGCTGTGGACCGTGGGCGCCTTCGCCTACGAGCAGTTCGAGACAGAGGCCGAGCCGCTGGACGGCCCGACCTACGCGGCCATGGCCGCGGCCGCCCGCGACGCCGGGGTCTGGCTGCACGCCGGTTCCTTCGTGGAGCGCGCGGGCGACGGCTCGCTCTACAACACCGCGCTCGTCCTCTCCCCGACGGGCGAGCTCGCCGCGACGTACCGCAAGATCCACCGCTTCGGCTTCGACCAGGGCGAGGCCGTCATGATGTCCGCGGGCGAGTCCCTGACCACGGTCGCCCTGCCGGAGCAGACCCTGGGCCTCGCCACCTGCTACGACCTGCGCTTCCCGGAGCTGTTCCGCGGCCTGGTCGACGCCGGGGCGACGACGCTGGTCGTCTCCGCGGGCTGGCCGGCCCGCCGCCGGGAGCACTGGACGCTGCTGAACCGGGCCCGTGCCGTCGAGGACCAGTCGTACGTCCTCGCGTGCGGATCGGCCGGCAGCAACGGGGGCGTGGAACAGGCCGGGCACAGCCTGGTCGTGGACCCGTGGGGCGAGGTCCTCGCGGAGGCGGGACCGGGGGAGGAGGTCCTGACGGTGGACCTGGACCCCAAGAAGGTCGCCGAGACCCGCGAGCAGTTCCCGGCCCTGAAGGACCGCCGTCTCGGCCTCTGAGCCCGTCGGAGGGCCCGCGTCACGTGCGTGCTTTACTCGCCCGGAGCCCCTGGGGGACGAGGACGAGAACGACGAGAGCACGGACGGGGTGCGGGCCATGACGGACGTGAAGGCGGACGAGAGACCGGCGCAGGCGTGGGCCGAGCTTCCGGAACCGGCGGAACCGGAACCGGCGGAACCGAAGCCGGCGGAACGGGCCCACTGGCTCCAGCGCTCGACGGCCGGCCTCGCCACCCTCCTCATGGTCGCCATGACGGCCTTCTGCGCGACGTCCCCGCTCGGCATGGTCCTGCTCCTCCCGCTCGTCGCCGTCACCTGGACCCTCTTCGTCAGGGAACGCGATGCGTTCCGGACGCTGTGCATCGCCGTCGGCGGCTTCGGTCTCGTCATCGGGATCCTGCTGGCCTTCTTCGGCTTCTTCCCGGTGGTTCCGTCGGCGATCGTCCTGCTGCTGGCCGCCTGGGCCGATCCGCGCCGCAGCCCGGCCGTCGCCTGGGCGTTCGCCGCACTCGCCGCGATGGTGGCCGCGCTGGCGCTGACCGCCGCGGGCGCGCTGGCGTACAACGCCTATCTGAGGCCCTCGTACGCCTACTCCGTGGACATCACCGGCTCCCTGTACAGCGAGGACGGCCTCCCCAAGGTGGACTTCCGGCTGGACGGAGTGACAGGCGTCCACGAGGCGTTCGACGATCCCGTGACCCGCGTGCAGGTGACGTACGACAAGAGCCTCACCGGACCCGAGCGCGCCGCCCTGCGCGAGGCCCTGCGCGAGGTGCTGAAGGCCTTCCCCGGCGCCGGTCCGCTCAAGGACTGCGGCATCGGCGACTGCGACTGATCCGGCCTGATCCGAAAGACACCCCCTAGGCGTCGCCCGGACCCTCCCGCTCCTTCTCCGCCATCCGGATCACGCACACCGCGACGGCGACCAGCAGCGAGGCGTCGGCGTCCTCCCGGACCACGTCGACGGCGTACGTCTCGCGGACCCGGTACCACTGGCGGGAGATCAGCGCGAGCAGCTCCCCCTCGTACTCGACCTTGAACTCCCGGTCCAGGATCCGCCCGCTGACATCGAGCTCGGTGCCCTCGTTGAGCGTGACCAGGTAGTGGTTGCGCAGCAGCGAGAACCGCTTCTTGCGGATCACCGCGAGCCGCCGCTCGTCGCGCTCCAGCGTCATCGCGTCGCGCAGGGCGAAGAGCTTCTCCCGCAGCGTGATGAGGATCCGCCCGTCGGGGTCCTTCAGCTCCAGGGTGTCCCGGAACCGCAGGGCCTTCCCGTCCATGAGGAAGGCGTGCCGGCCGTCCTCGTCCTCGATCCAGTAGTCGTCCCCGATGGCCAGCATTTTGTCCCGTACCAGGTATTTCACGCCCTCATCGCTGCCCGCGATAGGTTCCGGTCATGCCACTCCTCTATGTGACCGACCTGGCGTATCCGGCGCGCGGCCGCCGCTACGGCGACGAGGACGTCTTCCTCACCGCACGCCTGCGCGAGCACTTCCCCCTCGCCCTGTGCCATCCCCTGGACGCGGAGGCCCTCCTCCCGGCCTTCGACACCGTGGTCGTCCGCAACAGCGGCCCGGTCCTCCACCACCAGAAGGCCTACGACTCCTTCCGCGCGGCCGCCCTCGCCGCCGGCACCCGGGTCTACAACCCGCTGACGGGCCGGGGCGACATGGCGGGCAAGCAGTACCTGGTGGACCTGACCGCCTCCGGCCACCCGGTCATCCCCACGATCGACGACCCGGCGCACCTGTCCCTCCTCCCGGCCTCCCCCACCTACGCGGTGAAGCCGAAACAGGGAGCGGACTCGATAGGTCTCACCTTCACCCCGCACCCGGACTGCGCCCCGGGGGAGTTCCTGATCCAGCCGCGCATCGACTTCGCGTACGAGGTGTCCTTCTACTTCGTGGACGACACCTTCCAGTACGCCCTCTACGCCCCCGACCCGGCCCGCCGCTGGGAGCTGGTCCCCTACGACCCGACCCCCGCGGACCTGTCCTTCGCCCGCACCTTCATCGACTGGAACACCCTCACCCACGGCATCCAGCGCGTGGACGCCTGCCGCGCGCCCTCGGGCGACCTCCTCCTGGTGGAGCTGGAGGACCTCAACCCGTACCTCTCCCTGGACCTCCTCCCGCCCGAGGTCCAGAACAGCTTCGTCACCTCCCTGGTCGCCTCCCTCCACAGCTTCGGAGCCTCTTAGCCCCGGGCGGCAGCGGCGGCGACGGCCCGCCGGGCCACGTAGCGGAGCAGGGCCCAGATCGCCCCGGCGTTGACGAGGGCGCCGACCAGGACCGCGCCGTAGAGGCCGAACTCGCCGAACAGGCCGAGCTTGGAGTCGTCGAGGGACGTGTCCGGGGGCACCCAGTCCGCAGGGCGCGGGGCGGACTCCGGCAGGAACTCCATGGGCGGCTCGGGAGGCAGCTGCGAGCCTTCGTAGCCGGGCCCCCCGGCCGGGACCGACTCGTCGAAGGAGTCCGGGTCGGGGATGAAGGCGCTCAGCAGGAGGAGGCTGACCGGCGCGGTGGCCAGGATCGGCAGGGCCGCGAACATCCCGATGTCCCCGGTCCGGCTGGCGATCGCGATGTAGACCAGCATCGAGAGCACCAGCGCCAGGTATCCACCGGGCACCCACATCTCGGGCTTCGACCAGCGCCGTGCCATCACGTTCCTCGTTTCCCGTTCCGTCTTCTGCGTTTGCGTTCTGCTTCGTTCGTTCTGCAGTCAGTGTCGAAGCTGCCGAGGTCCGCCACCTGAGTACGCCTACTCATCCTGCGCCGCCCTGCGTACCTGGTCAGAACCGTGCAGGGGCGCCGGAGGAGGTGCGGAGGATAACGCTTGGGTCACGGTCGGGGAGGGCGTGCAGCAGCCGGGGAGCCGGCTCCGTCAGGTACGTCGGGGGAGCCAACGGGGCTTCGGGAGGGGTGCAGATGCGCAAGAGGCACGGGCCGGGTGGCCATGCGAACCGCTGACGTTCCCGCCTTCACGGCCTTCGTGCAGGCACGGTCCTCGGCACTGTTCAGGACCGCCCTGCTGATCACCGGCGAGCGGCACGTGGCCGACGACCTGGTGCAGTCCACGCTGGAGCAGGTGTGCCGGCACTGGCGCAAGGTCCGCTCCGCCGACGCACCGGAGGCCTACGCGCGCCGGATCCTGGTGAACCTCGCGAACGACCGCTGGCGCAGGCTGCGCGGCCGTCCGGAAGTACCCCTGGACGAAGGCATCGGGGGCGGGCACGTCGATCCGTACAAAGGCCTCGTGGTCCGCGACGAGTTGATGCGCGAACTGCAGTCCCTGCCGGTCGGCATGCGCACCGTGCTGGTGCTGCGGTACTTCGAGGACCTCGACGATGCGGAGATCGGCCGCTTGATGAACATCTCGGCCGGCACGGTCCGGTCCCAGGTGGCCCGGGGCCTGTCGAAGCTCCGGTCGACCGTCGGTACACAGGCACTGCGCGCGGGTTCGGAAGGGGCGGCATGAAGGACTTCGACCTGGAGGAGGAGCTGGCCGCGGCCATGCTCGACCGGGCGGCACAGGAACCGCCGCGCGGCTACGACGTGGACGGTCTCATCGGGCGGGTACGGCAGCGCAGGCGCCGCCTGCAGACGGGCGCGGCGGCCGCCGCGGCGATCGTGGCCCTGGGCGCCGGCTTCGCCGTCCAGGAGAGCCGGGACCGCACCTCGACGCCCGCACCGGTGGCGACCGCACCGGCTCCCACCCTGCCTCCCGCCCCCTCGCAGCCCGTCAAACGGCCCCCGGTCGACCCGGCCCGGTCGACGCACACCCTGTTCCTCTCCGCCCTGCGCTACCAGAACCCGGCCACCCGCTCCCAGGTGGATCCGGCCGAGGTGGCGGCGCTGTTCGCCAACGAGCCCACGTACCGGCGGATCTGGGGCACCGACTCGCTCGGTGTGACCTGCGGCGCCGCGGTCGACGGCGTGCTGGTGCCGGGTCAGGTCCTGCTGTACCGGGGGACCGAGCCGCTCGACCGATCCCCCTCCCTCACCTTCGACGGGACCACGGGCCTGGTGGTCGACCTGACCTGCGCGACGGGCTCCGGAGGCGGCAAGGGCGGCGACCCGACGGTCTCCGGCTTCTACGGAGGGCTGGTGGCGGCCACCAAGGCCGGTGATTCCACGGCCCTGGAGACGCTCGGGAAGCAGTTCATGACCGCGCACCTCCGATCCGCCCAGGGCCCGCAGCACGCCGGCACCTGCTCCTTCACCACACCCCCCTTCTGGCTCGCCGACAACCCCTCGTCCGGAACCGTCACCCACGGATGGACCGTGGACCTCGGCGGCCCGAACGCCTTCCCCATCGAGATCGACGAGAACGACAAGATCTCCCGCTCCTGCGGCGGATGACCCGCACCGCCGGCGCCGGCTCCCGCTGAGCCGGCCGCCGGCCGCACCCTGACGGCGCGCTGCCGCATCCCGGCAGGCCCGGCAGGCCCGGTCGCGCTCCCGCACGCGCCTCCACCCACACACGCCACGGCTCGCTCCGGCATGCCCTGACGCGCCCCGACGCGCGCCGCGGGGCGATGTCCGCGTGCCCGGACATCCGAAAGCGAGTCCCGCATGAAGCACCGGACGGCCTTGCTCCTCCCCCTGCTCATGGGCGGCGCCCTGGCGGCCCGCCTCCTGATCCCGGCCCCGGGCCTCGCCGGGTCCCGGCCTCCCCGCCCCCTGCCGATGGCGGCGACCTCGGCGGCGCCGGTCCCCACCGCGCCGGCCCCGACGGAGGCGGCCCCCACGCCGCCGCCCCGGGCGGCCCCCGCCCCCGCCCCCGCGGACCCGGCGCAGGCCGTGCGCCGCGCGCTCGACGGGCTCGGGGCGCACCACGGCCGGTACGCGCTCGCCGCCCTGGACCTCACCTCGGGCCGCGCGGCAACGTACGGCCCGTCCACCGAGACCTTCACCTCGGCGAGCATCATCAAGGTCGACATCCTGGCCGCCCTGCTGCTGCAGGCCCAGGACCGCGGGGTCCCGCTCACCCCTGCCCAGCGGCGGCTGGCCTCCGACATGATCCGCTTCAGCGACAACGACGCGGCGCAGGAACTCTGGACCGCCATCGGCCGACGCCAGGGTCTGGACGCGGCCAACGCACGCCTCGGCCTCACCCCGGCACACGCCGGCCAGCGCGGCCCCTGGGGACTCACCCGCACCACGGTCGGTGATCAACTGGCGCTACTCAAGGCCGTGTTCACGGAGAACTCTCCGCTGACCCCTACATCCCGCTCCTACGTGCGCGCCCTCATGGGCGACATCGCCGCCGACCAGGACTGGGGCGTCGGCGCAGGGGGCGCCCCCGGTGCCCGGCCCGTGCTCAAGAACGGCTGGCTCCCGGGCGGGACGCCCGCGCGGTGGGCCGTCAACAGCATCGGCCTCGTCGAGCGCGCGGGCCACACGCTCCTGATCGTCGTCCTCACCGACGCCCAGCCCACCCGCGAGGCCGGCACGGCCCTCATCGAGCGTGCCGCGTCGGCCGCGGCCGAGGCGCTGGTGGGGCGTACGGCCTGAGCAGGGGCTTCGTACGGGCGTGATCCGGCGTTCACGGGCGGATGGCAAGCTTGAAGCATGAACGATGCCGCCCCGGCGCCCACCCCTGCGCCCGCGCCCCGCCGACGTGCCCGTGTCCGTGCCCCCGAGCTGATCGGCAAGGGTGGCTGGCTCAACACCGGCGGCAAGGACCTGACCCTCGCCGACCTGCGAGGACGGATCACGATCCTCGATTTCTGGACCTTCTGCTGTGTGAACTGTCTGCACGTGCTCGACGAGCTGCGCGAGCTGGAGGAGAAGCACCGCGACACCGTCGTGATCGTCGGCGTGCACTCGCCGAAGTTCGTGCACGAGGCCGAGCACGCGGCCGTCGTCGACGCCGTCGAGCGGTACGGGGTGCACCACCCCGTGCTCGACGATCCCGAGCTCGCGACCTGGAAGCAGTACGCCGTCCGCGCCTGGCCCACGCTCGTGGTGATCGACCCCGAGGGGTACGTCGTCGCGCAGCACGCCGGGGAGGGGCACGCGCACGCCCTCGCGAAGCTCGTCGAGGAGCTGGAGGCCGAGCACGAGGCCAAGGGGACGCTGCGGCGCGGGGACGGGCCGTACGTGGCGCCCGAGCCGGTGGCGGGTGACCTGCGGTTCCCCGGGAAGGCGCTCGTGCTGCCCTCCGGGAACCTGCTCGTCTCCGACACGACCCGGCACCAGCTGGTGGAGCTGGCCCCCGACGGGGAGAGCGTCGTACGGCGCATCGGCGGCGGGGAGCGCGGCTTCGGGCCGGAGGCCTTCAGCGAGCCGCAGGGGCTCGCCCTCCTCCCCGACGGGTCCGTGGTCGTCGCCGACACCGTCAATCACGCGCTGCGGCGCTTCGACCCCGCGACCGGGGCCGTGGAGACCGTCGCCGGGACCGGGCGGCAGTGGTGGCAGGGGTCCCCGACCTCCGGGCCGGCCCTCGACGTCGACCTGTCCTCGCCGTGGGACGTGGCCTGGTGGCAGGGCCGGGTGTGGATCGCCATGGCGGGCGTCCACCAGCTGTGGACCTGGGACCCGGAGACCGACACCGTCGCCGTCGCCGCCGGGACGACCAACGAGGGCCTGCACGACGGGCCGGCCGCCGAAGCCTGGTTCGCCCAGCCGTCCGGGCTCGCGGCCACGGAGGACCGGCTGTGGATCGCCGACTCCGAGACGAGCGCGCTGAGGTACGTCGAGGCCGACCCGGAGGGTGACGGCTACGCCATCCGTACCGCCGTCGGCTCCGGCCTCTTCGACTTCGGCCACCGGGACGGCGACGCCGCGCAGGCACTGCTCCAGCACCCGCTCGGCGTCACCGCGCTGCCCGACGGCTCGGTCGCGGTGTGCGACACGTACAACCACGCCCTGCGCCGCTACGACCCGGCCACCGACCAGCTCACCACGCTGGCCACCGACCTCCGCGAGCCCAGCGACGCGGTCCTGGTCGGCGACGACATCGTCGTCGTGGAGTCGGCCCGGCACCGCCTGACCCGGCTGCGCCTCCCCGAGGAGGCCGTACGGGTCGACGCGGTCGCCCACCGCACCCAGCGGGCCGCCACCGAGGTGGCCCCCGGCACGCTCCGCCTCGACATCGTCTTCCAGGCCCCGAGCGGCCAGAAGCTCGACACCCGCTACGGCCCCTCGACCCGCCTCCTGGTCTCCTCGACCCCGCCCGAGCTCCTGACGGCGGGCGACGGAGCGGGCACGGACCTCTTCCGGGAGCTGACTCTGAACCCGGACCTGACCGAGGGCGTCCTGCACGTCTCCGCGATGGCCGCGTCCTGCGACGACGACCCGGAGAACGAGTACCCGGCCTGCCACGTCCACCAACAGGACTGGGGCGTCCCGCTGACCATCACCCCGAGCGGCACGACCCGACTCCCGCTGGTATTGGCGGGGATGGACGACTGACGGTGAGGACGGACGGGCCCGGACCGGCATCAGCTGGTCCGGGCCCGTCGTCTTCCGCCATCCGTCAGAGGAGCTCGTCCTCCTCCTGCCACTCTTCCGGCGCGGTCTTCCGGCGGAGGTTCTCGATGTCCGTCTGGAGACCGACCAGCGTCTTCAGGAGGTCGTCGAGCACGCGGGGCGGGATGACCGGGGTGTGCCCTCCCACCTCCGGCTCCAGCAGCAGGAGCCGGTCGAGGGCATCGCGGGCCGTGGTCACGCCCTGGCGCACGACCTGTCGGTGGTCGGCGGCCCGCTGACTGGCGGGCCGCTCGTCCGTCAGAGGGGCGCTCGGCTCGGTGAGTACCGGGGCGGAGCCGTCCGGGACAGGATCGGGCTCCCCGGCCGTCACGGCCAGGGTGGTCCCAGCGGCGTCGGCTGGCTTTGGCCGCGACGATTCGGCTCGGGCCGGGTTGGAGGCCCAGACCACGTCCCACTGGAGAAGGGGCTCGGTGACGCCGTCCGCGTCGCGGGCGAGCTTGTCGTCCTCCTTCAAGTCGGTCTTGAAGTGGATGTAGACGCCGCCGGGCCCGGCCGGCGCCTTCGCCTGCGAGGTGAGCTGGCGCATGGTCACCGCGTTGGTGGGGAGCGAGTTGCTCCGGAAGCGTTCCGCGGCGAGGGCGAGCGTCCACAGGCCCAGTTCGTTGTCCTGATGGGACAGGTCCTCGACGATCTGGTTCACATCGGCCCGGAAGGGGACACCGCCCTTCTCCTTGGCGGCCAGGAGCGCTGAGCCGACGTTGCGGGTCAGCAGTTTGTCGGCGATGAGCGCGACCCCGCCCGCGACGGCCAGGGTGCAGCGGGCGTTGTTGTCACCGGCCAGGGCGGGTTCCACCAGGGTGGTGAAGTCGTCGGTGGGGACGGGGTCCCAGTCCTTGGTGACATCCGCCGTCAGCACGCCGCCGTTGGCCCAGGCGTTGCGGGCCTGCTGGGCGACCAGCTTCTTGTGGCTGCGCCACGGCAAGTCGATGAGCGGGCCCAGGAGTTCGGCATAGGCCTTCAGCCCCATCCGCCTGCCGCCCTTGATGGCCTTGGCCTGGTCCTTCAGCCGTTCCAGCAGTTCGGGCCTGGTGAGGGCGTGGACCAGATAGATGCTGCGCCAGAGAGCCGTACCGGGAGGGTTGCCAGGGAAGAGCGACGGGATCTCCTCCACCGCTATCCGCCCCACGGCCAGCCCGTAGACGGCCTGCAGATCGTCGTGGGACACCAGCGAATCGCCCTGCTGGATGACCCGCTTGAGGGCGCGCGTGGCGACCTCCACGTTCTGGGCGGCCACGTCCCACTGCTTGAACTCGACGTGTACGGAGGCCAGTACGGAGCGGATCGCGTCGTCGAAGATGTCCTCGGCCGCGAGCAGCCGGCCGGGGTGTCCTTCCACGCCGACCGCGATCTGCGCGGGCAGCACGTAGGTCTGGGCGATCTGGACGGGACGCAGCCCCGGATCGGGCAGGGCGACCTGCTGCGAGAACTCCGTCCGTAGGGACCGGCGCCAGGCCTCCCGGCCGGCGGCGAGGCGCTGTCCGAGCGGCTGCTCGCCCTTGGCGGGTACGGCCGCGGGCCCGTGACCGAACAGGGCCTGTACCGCGCCGTCCGCCGCTGCGGCGTCGTCCGCCTCGGGCCCGGCGAGGACGGCCCACGCGCTGGCCAGCCGGGTGATCCCGTCCCGCACGACGACGGCGTGGAAGGACTCGGTGTCGTCCTCGAAGGAGATCTCCACCGGGTGCGTGATCAGGTTACGGGTGACCTTGCGGGCCAGGATCGAGGGCGCGTAGCTGTTGAGCGAGAGGGTCCCGTGGATGGTCTGCCACACGTGGTCCCTCAGATGGGCCAGGTCCCGGTACCTGTAGCGCACGACGGAGCAGGGGCGGCCGTCCTCGGTGATCCCCTGGACCTGTGGGTCCGCGGTTTCCATCACCTCCATACCGGTACGGGGCTGGATGCCGGGCAGCAGTTCGCTGAGGTGCACCCGCGTGATGACGGACCGGAGGGTGGCGCCCTCGACGTTCTCCTCCATCAGAAGGCCGTCGGTGGCCTGGGAGGAGCTGGTCTGGAGCTGCACGGCGAGGCCGTCCGGGGTGATGGTCGCGCGGGCCACCGCCTCCCAGGCCGACTCGGACAGCAGGGTGGCCGGATTGGCGGTTCCGGCCGTGAGGACCTTCGCGCGGGCGTCCTGCGTGGACGGTTCGGGAAGGTCGTGGTCGATGTTGGAGACGAGCACGGCCTCGGGTCCCCAGTGGACCGTCAGGGTGCGGGGCGGAATCACGGACATGGGGTGGGCCTCCCGGTCGGAGTGCGTGCGGCGAAGCGCCCCGGGCGCCGGGGGCGGTGTGCCCCCGGCGCCCGGAACATGGAACTACGGCTGGTCCCCCGTGGGGTGGTCGAGCAGCGTCCGGTACCTGTCGTACGCCACGAACTCCGGGGGCTCCAGGAGCACCAGGACGGCGGACGGGTCCGGCAGGAACCGGGCGGCCAGACGGCCACCCGCCTCCACGCGGCCGTCATGGGACGCGGCCCAGGACGGCCGGAAGTTCCCGTCCCGGACGAACGCCAGCGCGGACTGGCCGCTGCGGGCGTGACGGGGGAGGAGGACCCTGTCGACGACGGCCTCGCTGATTCCGGCGGAGGTGGTGTGGTTCATGTGCACGGTGCGCAGGGTGGTGCCGCGCAGGGTGGTGGCCATCGTGAGAGCGCGGCGGCCGAGGGCGCGGGCGTGCCGCTTGTCGGACTGCTGGTGGCCAAGGTGCGGGTTGCGCCGCAGGCCGCGTCCGGCGAAGAGGTCGCTGGCGTCGAGCCGGAACCGCTCGGTCGGGTTCCCGCGCCGGCTGGGCTGGAGGGTCTCCCAGCTGGCGGCGGCGGTGGTCACGGTGTCGGGCGCCATTCCCATGGCCGTGGCCGTGCTCACCGTGCCGTTCCCGGAAGGGGCCAGGAAATAGACGTACTTGGGGGGACCGGAAGGCCCCAGGGTGACCACCGTGAAGGTAGAGTGGGAGCGCTCGCCGCCGGCGGCGAGCTGATGGGTGCAGGGCGAAGCGGACATGTGTCCTCCAGTTGACGCATGCGTGCATGACCAGAGCCTCGACCGAAGGGGCCGGGCAGCGGGTCACGGCGTCAGCGCCACTCCCTGCGTGTTCCACGATACGGCGGTAACAGGCCGTGTGACAAGCGCACTTGTAGCGTTAACCTGACGGGTCATCGGTTATCGCAGGTCAGCGGCTTGTGTGACGTACGTCTCAGATCAAGTAATCGTCCAGTGAGTCGTAGTTCGCCACGAGCGCGGACAGTGGATTCGTGCCCATGTGCTCCAGCTGTGCGATGGACGTGGCGATCGATACCGCCTGACCGAGTGAACTGTCCTTCTGGATGACGAAGACGAAGTCGGTCTCGGAAGTTGGCAAGCGTCGCGGCAGCGTGATCAGCCCGAGCGATGCGAGCTCCTTCGTAATCTTCTCGCATAGCTCTGCGCTCAGGCGGGCGCGCCCCGGTTGTGCCGTCTGCTTGATGAACTGCATCGAGAACCGCTTGACCCCGTGGTCCACTTCGACAGCGTGCTTGATAATGGTGAAGTCCATAACTAAATACACTACTGAGTTATGTGCTTAGTTATCAAGGGTGTTGTACGCGAGAACCCCGCCCCCGACGGTGTGTCGGGAGCGGGGTTCCGGGGCCGGGCGGGAGGCGGAAGTCGGGGAGCCTCAGTTCTCCAGGAACGCCAGCATGACGTTGGCCAGGAGGTACGGGTCGTCTGCGCCGCAGAGTTCGCGGGCGCTGTGCATCGAGAGGATGGCGACGCCGATGTCGACCGTCTGGATGCCGTGGCGGGCCGCGGTGATCGGGCCGATCGTGGTGCCGCACGGCATCGAGTTGTTGGAGACGAAGGTCTGCCACGGGACGCCGGCGCGCTCGCAGGCGTTCACGAACACCGCGCGGCCGCTGCCGTCGGTCGCGTAGCGCTGGTTGACGTTGACCTTCAGGATCGGGCCGCCGTTGGCGCGCGGGTGGTGCGAGGGGTCGTGCCGCTCCGCGTAGTTGGGGTGCACGGCGTGGCCGGTGTCCGAGGAGAGGCAGATGGCGCCGGCGAAGGCCCGCGCGCGGTCCTCGTAGGTGCCGCCGCGGGAGAAGACTGAACGTTCCAGCACGTTGCCCAGGAGCGGGCCGTCCGCGCCGGTGTCCGACTGCGAGCCGTTCTCCTCGTGGTCGAAGGCGGCCAGCACGGGGATGTGGTCGAGGGTGCCGGACGTGGAGGCCGCGGCGAGGGCGGCGACGCCCGCGTGGACGGAGAGCAGGTTGTCCATGCGCGGGCCCGCGAGGAGCTCGCGATCGCGGCCGAGGTAGGCCGGGGGCTCGATCGAATGGACCATCAGGTCCCATCCGGCGACGGAGCCGCGCTCCAGGCTCTCCTCGTCCTCCAGGAAGGCGATCAGGTCGCCCTCGTGGACGTCGCCGAGGCCCCAGATCGGCTGCATGTGCCGCTGCTTGTCCAGCTTGAGCCCGTCGGTGTTCACCGACCGGTCGAGGTGCACGGCGAGTTGGGGTACGCGCATCAGCGCACGGTCGACGTTGACGAGGCGTTCGGTGCCGTCGAGGAGGGTCAGCCGTCCGGCCAGGCCCAGGTCGCGGTCGAGCCAGGTGTTGAGCAGGGTGCCGCCGTAGATCTCCACGGCGATCTGCCGCCAGCCCTGGGTGCCGGTGTCGGGCAGCGGCTTGACCCGGAGGTTGGGGGAGTCGGTGTGCGCGCCGATGATCCGGAACGGGGTGTGCGCGGCCGCGCCCTCGGGCACGTACCAGGCGATGATCGCGCCCCCGCGGAGTACGAACTTGCCTCCCGTGCTCGCGTCCCACGCGTCGGTCTCGGCCAACTGCCTGAATCCGGCCTTCTCCAGCCGCTCGGCCGCGTTGGCCACGGCGTGGTACTGCGACGGACTCGCCGCCAGGAAGGTCATCAGGTCGTCGGTGTGGCCGCGGTCGAAGCGGGCGGCGGCGGGAGAGCTCATGTGGGTCACCTTAACGACGGTCGTGTTCGTCATGGCCGGACTGCGGCGGATAGCCGGAGGAAGGGGCCGCGGGGGTGTGGTCCGGGCCCCGGGCCGTGTCAGCCCGGCGGACGGTCGAAGCGGCGCTGCAACTGCCTGCGCTCGCCCCGGCGGATGCGCGGGAGCATTTCCGGGGTCTGCGCGGAGCGCTGCGCGCGCCTCTTGCGTCCGGCGCAGAAGATACAGGCCTCACCGGGAGGGGCGTCGGGATCGATGGGTGCGCCGGGGTGTTCGGAGCAGCCGGAGGCGTTGCGCGGCCGGGACAGCTCGCGGGCCACGATGAAGGCCCGGTGCAGGTCGTCGGCCATCGCGACGAAGTCGTCGGGGGGCGAGGACAGGCTCAGGTGGAAGCGCCGCTCCTCGACCGTGCGCAGGCGGGTCTGCAGCGCCTGGAGCGTGTACGGGGGGTCGGGCACGGGGTAGCCGAGCCGTCGCTGCTCCCCGGCGGGCGGGGCGGCGGCCGCGGCCCGGGCGCCCTGGGCGCGCAGTCCGAGGCGGCGCCGGTCGTTGCAGATCAGGCAGCGTCCCCAGCCGTCGGGCGCCTCGGGGTCGAGGGCGCCGTTGGGGTGCTCCGGGCAGCCGGTGTAGCTCTTGGCGGGGGCGAGCCCGGCGGCGGTCTGGAAGGCGGTGTAGAGGGCGTCGGCCACCGATTCGTACTCGGTGGGGTGGGCGCCCTCGTAGAGCTCCTTGAGGTGGTCTCCGAGGCTGCCCACGGCGGACTGCAGCTCCTTGAGGGCATAGGGCCGCCCGGTCGGGACCGAGTACCCCCTGCTGCCGCGCTGCTGCTCCTGTGGACTCATACCCACGAGCGTCCCACGAACCACCGACATCCCGGGAACCCCGCAGCCCACAGGCGGTACGGGGCCCTGGACGGACCGTGGGCGCAACGGGTCGCGCGACGGTTCGCGGAACCCTTCGCGCACCCGTTCGCGTACCCGTCGGCGCACGCCGACGGCCGGGCCCCCGTGCGGAGGACCCGGCCGACTGCGCGTACGTACACCGCGTACAGCTGTGGGAGGAGGGACCGTGGCCTAGAAGGCGGCCTCGTCGAGCTCCATCAGGGTGTTGTCGACGGACTCGGCGAGCGCGCGGGCCACGGCGACGCCCGGCAGGACCTCGGCGGCGAAGAACTTCGCCGCCGCGATCTTGCCGGTGTAGAACGGCACGTCCTTGGCGGAGGCGGCCGGCAGCTTCTCGGCGGCCACGGCCGCGCCCTTGAGGAGCAGGTAGCCGACGACCACGTCGCCGGAGGCCATCAGCAGCCGGGTGGTGTTCTGGCCGACCTTGTAGATGTTCTTGACGTCCTCGCCGGTGGCGGTGAGGTCGACGACCATCTGGCCGACGATGGCCTCCAGGTCGACGGCCGCCTTGGCGAGCGCGTCGCGGGCCGGGGCCAGGTCCTCGCCGCCCTCGCCCTCGGCCAGGAACTTCTTGATCGTCTCGGTGAGGACGTTCAGGGCGGCACCCTGGTCGCGGACGATCTTCCGGAAGAAGAAGTCCTGGCCCTGGATCGCCGTGGTGCCCTCGTAGAGGGTGTCGATCTTGGCGTCGCGGATGTACTGCTCGATCGGGTATTCCTGCAGGTAGCCCGAGCCGCCGAAGGTCTGGAGCGACTGCGCGAGCTGCTCGTAGGACTTCTCGGAGCCGTAGCCCTTCACGATCGGCAGGAGCAGGTCGTTGAGGCCCACGAGGGACGCGGTGTCCTCGCCGGCGGCCTGCTTGACCTGGATCTCGTCCTGGACGGAGGCGGTGTACAGGACCAGGGCGCGCATGCCCTCGGCGTACGCCTTCTGCGTCATGAGCGAGCGGCGCACATCGGGGTGGTGCGTGATGGTGACCTTGGGGGCCGTCTTGTCCATGAAGTTGGCCAGGTCCGGACCCTGCACGCGCTCCTTGGCGTACTCCAGGGCGTTCAGGTAGCCGGTCGACAGGGTCGCGATGGCCTTCGTGCCGACCATCATCCGGGCGAACTCGATGATCATGAACATCTGGCGGATGCCGTCGTGCTTGTCACCGATCAGCCAGCCCTTGGCGGGGTGCTGGTCGCCGAAGGTCATCTCGCACGTGTTGGAGGCCTTGAGGCCCATCTTGTGCTCGACGTTCGTCGCGTAGACGCCGTTGCGCTCGCCCAGCTCGCCGGTCTCCCAGTCGAAGTGGAACTTCGGGACCAGGAAGAGCGAGAGGCCCTTCGTGCCCGCGCCGTGGCCCTCGGGGCGCGCGAGGACGTAGTGGAGGATGTTCTCCTCCATGTCGTGCTCGCCCGAGGTGATGAAGCGCTTCACGCCCTCGATGTGCCAGGAGCCGTCGTCCTGCTGGACCGCCTTGGTGCGGCCGGCGCCGACGTCCGAGCCGGCGTCCGGCTCGGTGAGGACCATGGTGGAGCCCCAGCGCTTCTCGACCGCGAGCGCGGCGATCTTCTTCTGGACCTCGTTGCCCTCTTCGAAGAGGACGCCGGCGAACGCCGGGCCGGAGGAGTACATCCACACGGCCGGGTTCGCGCCCAGGATCGTCTCGGCGAAGGCCCAGATCAGGGACCGGGGCGAGGTGGTGCCGCCGATCTCCTCGGGCAGGCCCAGACGCCAGTACTCGGAGTCCATGAAGGCCTTGTAGCTCTTCTTGAAGGACGCCGGGACGGGCGCGGTGTTCGTCGTCGGGTCGAAGACCGGCGGGTTGCGGTCGGCGTCCTCGAAGGAGGCGGCCAGCTCGTTCTCGGCGAGCTTGGCTATCTCGCTGATGATCGTCTTGGCGGTCTCGGTGTCCATCTCGCCGAACGGGCCGGTCCCGTACACGTTGTCGCGCCCGAGCACCTCGAAGAGGTTGAACTCGATGTCGCGGAGATTCGACTTGTAGTGCCCCATGGCGACGGCTCCGTAGTGCTCGGTGAGACGGGAAGGATCCTCGTGCGTGCATACCAATCGGTAACGTAATGATGCTACCCGCCGGTAATAAACTGCAACCCCTACCGGCGGGACTGTGACCTCTCTCTCGGACGACTGTCCCGAGACTCCCCTCAGTCAGGCCTCAGTCCGGCCTCAGTCCCGCCCTGGTTTCACTCGAGGAACGGCACCGCGGTCACGGGCGGGGGCCGTGGGCGACGGCCTGTTCCGCCGCCACCGGCTCCGGGAAGGCCAGCCGGGGCGAGCCGCCCGCCCACCACACGCCGATCACGAAGGCGGCCGTGGCCTCCACGTACCCGGCCCGGTCCAGCCCCCCGGCCGGCATCGGGGTCCAGCCCATCCCGGTGACCAGCTCCGCGACGCGCTCGGCGGCCCCCGCGTCGTCGGCGCAGTACGGCACCGCGGGCCGGGTCCCGCCGAAGGCGGCGACCGGCAGCCCCCACACGCTCGCGTGGGCCAGGTTGAAGGCCTTCACCACGTGCGCCCCGGGCGCCGCCGCCTGGACGAGGGCGGCCGTGCTCGGCCCGCCGCCGGTCGTCAGCATCACCCCGCCCGGCCCCGGAGCCAGCGGGTTCGTGCAGTCCACCACCGTCCGCCCGGCCAGCGCCGCCGCGTGCTCCGCCGCCAGCGGTGCGGCCGCCTCCGCCGGTACGGCGAGCAGCGCGAGCTCCCCGTACTCCGCCGCCCGCGCCGGGCTCCCGTGGCCCGCCGCCCCGATCCGCCGGGCGAGGGCCCCGGCGGCTGCCTCGTCGCGGCCGCCGACGAACACCTCGTGCCCGGCCCGCACCCAGGCCCCGCCCAGGGACTCCGCCATGGCTCCCGTACCCATCACGCCGATCCGCATCGCCGTCACCGCTTTCTGTCGTTGCTGTCGTTGCCGTCGTTCTCCGGTGGCCGAAGCTACGGAGGGCGATGCACACCGACCGGTGTCCATCGGCGGAGGCAGGATGGGGCGCATGGAGAAGCTGCCCGAACCGGCCGCGGGGCTGCCGGACCTCACGTACACGGCGGACTGCCGGGCGCGCGTCGCCTTCGAGGTGCTGGCGAACCGCTGGGACAGCGTCGTGGTCTTCACGCTCGGCGCGGCGGGCCGGCCGATGCGGCCGAGGGCGCTGGTCGCGCGGATCGGCGGGATCAGCCCGAAGGCGCTGAACGAGGCGCTGCGGCGGCTGGAGCGCAACGGCCTCGTGGAGCGCCGGGCGTACGCCGAGGCCCCGCCGCGGGTGGACTACGCCCTGACCGCGGCCGGTACGGCCCTGCTCACGCCGATGCGGGCGATGGGGGCCTGGGCCGCGCAGTACGCGGACGACGTGCTCGACGCGCAGGACCGGTACGAAGCCCGCCTACGGCTGCGGGAGCTCGGCCCAGACGGTTTTGCTCCCGGGCCCCTGGATGACGCCCCATCGCAGGGCCAGCGCGTCGAGCAGGGCTAGGCCCCGCCCGGATTCCTGCTCCGTGGTCGCTTCCTGCGGTACGGGCCATGCGCGCGGGTCGGGGTCGGTGAGCTCGACCCGGGTACGGGTTGCCCTTCCGGTGACCCTGAGCGTGACCGGCGTGCCTTCGCCGAGGTGGGTGAGGGCGTTGGTGAGCAGCTCGCTCACGCAGAGCTCGGCGTCGTGGCTGCGGGTGTGCTCGCGCACGGCGTGCCGGGCCAGGGGGACGGCCCCGGGGGTGGCGAGCAGCCGCAGCACGAGGGTCACCGCGTGCCCAGGGCGTCGGCGAGGCGCTGCGCGGTGGCGGGGTTGCAGTTGCCGAGGGCGATGAGGGGTGGGTTCGCGTACCGCCCGGCGTAGGAGAGCAGGTGGAGGTCGAGGGAGGGCAGCACGATGCCGTGCGTTTCGAGTGCGGACCGGAGGTTCTCCAGCGCCTGGGTCGCCTCGTGGTCGTGGGGGTGGTCGCTCATGGCCGAATCCTTCGCAGCAGGGAGTGACGAACTGCTCACAGCGTGGCGCGGCCCGGCGTAGCGTGGGAAGAGTTTCGAGTTCCGCTGGACAAGTGGCAAATGGCGGTGGTGGGTTGTGCCCGCTCGTAAGGACCCCGACGCTTCGGCGAATGTGCCGTCCTTCTATGGCGCTGAGCTGCGCTACAAACGGGAATCCGCGGGGCTCACGCTGGAACAGTTGGCGGAGGGGAGCTTCCGGGGGGTGCCGTTCCTGAGCCAGATCGAGCACGGCGAGCGGCGCATGCCGCTGGATCTGGCCCGGCACGTGGACGGGAAACTGGGCACGGACGGGTTTTTCGAGCGGCGCTGTGAAGATGCGCGCAAGGCGAGGCAGTCCGGGCACGCGGAGTACTTCGCAGACGTCGCGGAGATGGAGCCGTACGCGGAGACCATCGAGGAGTGGGCTCCGATGCTCGTCCCGGGCCTGTTGCAGACACCTGCCTATGCGCGGGCGCTCACGCGGGCGGCGATGCCCCGGGCCCTCGACAGCGAGGTCGAGGAGAAGGTGCAGGCCCGAGTCGCGCGGGCCCAGCTGTTCAAGGGTGAGTCGCCGCCGGCCTACTGGGTGGTAATGGACGAGTCGCTGATCCGGCGGCGGGTGGTTCCTGCGGGCGGGATGGTCGAGTTGCTGGCCCACATCGCGAACGTGGTCAGAACCACTCGTTCCATTCTGCAGATCGTTCCGGAAAACGCTGCGGCCCATCCGTTCATGATGGGCATGGCCAAGGTGATGACCTTCGTGGATGCGCCGCCCGTCGTGTACACCGAGAGCCTGCACAGCGGACAACTCATCGACTTTCCGGCCCTCGTGAAGGACTACCGCAGGTCGTACGATCTGCTCAGGGCTGTCGCGCTGTCACCTGAGGCGTCCCTGGCGAGGATCGACGCAGCTGCAGAGGACTTCAGAAATGGCAAGCACCGCGATTGACTTGACGTCCGCCTGCTGGCGCAAGAGCAGCTTCAGCAACGGCACCGGCGGCGACTGCGTCGAGGTCGCCGACGGCCTGACAGGCCTCGTCCCCGTTCGGGACTCCAAGGTGCAGGGCGGGCCCGTCCTCGTACTCTCCGCCACGGCGTGGAGCGGCTTCGTGCGGGGGCTGAAGTCCCACTGACCGGAACTCGACGCACCCCCGGGCCCCCGCCTCGGTAGGCTTCGGGCCATGTACGGCTATGACCAGAACGTGAGCGCGGGGCAGCAGGGCTACGCCCAGCCCCAGCAGGGCTACGCGCAGCAGCCTCAGCAGCCGCTGTACCCCGAGCCCTCGCCGCCCTCCCTCGCGGACGCGGTACGCGCCTTCACGACCGGGTCGCTGTCCGCCGAGGACTTCCAGCAGATCTTCGCCTCCTCGAAGGTCTACTGCCCGCGCGGCGACACCCCGGGCTTCCTCGCGCTGCACAACACGCAGCAGCCGGTCATCCCCATGTTCACCACGCTCAAGGAGCTGCGCCGGTACGCCGGCAAGGAGTCCAAGTACTTCGTGATCACCGGCGCCGAGGTGATCGACCTGCTGCCCACCGGGTACGGCTTCGTCCTCGACATGGAGGGCGACCACCGGATGGTGTTCGACGCGAAGGCGGTCGAGCAGATGGTCGACTTCGCCATGCGCCGCATGTACGGCTAAACACCGAGAGCCGGGTCGGGGGGCGGACATGCTGCGCGTGCACTTCGAGGCCGAGGACCTGCTCAACGTCACCTTCGCGAGCGAGCCGCTGCCCCTGGTGGAGCTGGCCCTCGCGCTCGTCGCGGCGCAGCGCACCGACCAGCAGGCGGTTTTCGGCCGTTGGCGGAGCCTTGCCGCGCGGGAGCTGCCGGGGCGGGTGCGGCCGCTTTTCGACCTTCTGCGCCCCGACGGCGACAACCCCCACTTCGTGGAGCCGTACGCGCGGAGCCTGGAGGAGGGCCTGACCGTCATCCGGGACCGGGTCTCCTTCCTGACCCCGGAGGGGCTGGCCCGCGCCGCCACCCGTGCGCCCGGGTCCCCGTCCTGGCTGCGCGCCCTGTGGGGGCAGGACCGGGAGGCCTGGGATCAGCTCGACTCCGCGATCCGGTCCGCGTACGACGTGCTCATCGCCCCGCAGTGGCCGCGCATCCGGCAGTCCTTCCAGGCGGACGTGGCCTGGCGGACCCGGCTGCTGGCCGCGCACGGGATCAAGGCCTGCCTGGCCAGTACCCACCAGGCCGCCGACTGGTCGGGCCTGGTCTTCGAGGTGGACCGGCCGCCGGACTACGAGGTCCGGCTCGGCGGGCGCGGGCTCGTCCTGATGCCCTCGCCGTTCTGGACGGGCCGGCCGCTGCTGGACGACCACCCGGACGGGACCTACGTACTCCTCTACCCGGCGCTGACCCCCCTGCCGCTGGTCTCCCCGGACCGGGCGGACGGCGCGCTGGACGCGCTGCTGGGACGGACCAGGGCGGCTGTGCTCCAGCTGCTGATCGAGCAGCGGACCACCTCCGAGCTGGCCCGCGACCTCGACATCAGCCTCCCGTCGGTCTCGGAGCACACCCGCACCCTGCGCGCGGCGGGCCTGATCACCACGGCCCGGGACGGCAAGGCGGTCCTGCACTCCGCGACGGCCCTGGGCGTGGACCTCCTGCACAGCGGCGGCTGACCCTTCACGGGGAGCGGTGGCGGAGCCGCCAGAAGACCGCCGCCACCGCGGCCAGTGCCAGGGCGAGGGAGCCGTACGCCCACAGGAGCGCGAGGTCGGGGCGGTGGGCCAGGGAGGTGCGGATGCCCGCGAAGGCCATGGCGCCGATCGCCTGGGCGGCGCCGTCGATGCCCCCGAACCCCGTCGACCAGCGCAGCAGCAGGCAGCAGGCCAGGCAGAAGGCGCCCCAGGTGGCGAGGTAGGGCCAGGGCGAGCCGGGGAGCGGTTGCAGCGGGTTGACGGTGGCCGCCCACCGGTAGGAGGCGTACCCGAGGGCCACGACCGCGGCCGTGACGGCGGCGGACCAGCCGAGTGCGGCGAGCGCGGCCCGCGGCTTCCCGTGCCCGGTGCCCGTCTCCGGGCTGGTCGAGGTGGTCACTGAGCGGGCTCCTGCCGTGCGGCGTGCGTCGGTCCGTACGCATCGATCATGTCGATCATGAGGACGCCCGTCCGGGGCCTCTGGTTGTCCCCGGAACGACAGCGGCGGCTGCGCAGGTTTCGGCGGTACCCGAAAGGATCGCGGCGGCGGACGGGAGTCCCGAATATCAGTGCTGCGGGGGGGAACCCGCTCCGACTGACAGGGGGACTGTGATGGCACGGATGTCCTTACGCACGAAGCTCGCTGCATGGGCGGCCACGGGGGTGATGGCGCTGGGTACGGGGGTCCTGGCGGCGACACCGGCGGAGGCTGCGACCACGACCACCTGCCCGACCTACTACGCCTGCATCTACTGGGGCACCACCGAGTCCAGCGGGATTCGCGACATGTGGAAGTACAAGGGCGTCTACAAGATCTACAACTACTACGGCAACCACCTGGTCAAGAACAGCCAGACCCGGGACTGGAAGATCTGGCTCTGCCACAACACCAACGGCACCGACTGCGACAGCGTGTGGCCGGGGCCGGGGCTCGTGCTCGACATGACCCCGTACAACTCGGTCTCCATCGAGCCGTAGGCCTGCCGTGGGGGATGCACGGGGGGTCCCCCACGGCCCTGCTCGATCTCCATCTCCATCTCGATCCGGATCTCGACCTGAGGAGCCAGCAATGACTCGTACTCGCAAGACTTCGGCCACGCGTGCAGGGCTTCGTACGAAGGCGGCCGCCGTGCTGGCGACCGTGGCCCTGGCCATGGGCGTCGGCGCCCTCGCCGCGGCTCCGGCCCAGGCGGCCACCGCGCACCTGTGCCGGGACGCCAACCCGGCCTGCAACACCTGAGAGACCGGCGCACACTGAGCAACGGGCCCCGGGGGAATTCCCCCGGGGCTCCTTCTGTTCTGTCGGGTGGCAGAAAGTTCGGGTTTCAACTAAACTCGACGCCAGAAGGAGGTTCCGACCATGCCTGCAGTGACTGTGGAGAACCCGTTGACGCTCCCGCGCGTCGGGGAGCCGGCCCAGGAGACGACCGCCCGCAAGGTGCTGGCCGTCACGACCGCCCCGGGTGGCTTCGAGGGCGAGGGATTCCCGGTGCGCCGTGCGTTCGCCGGGATCAACTACCAGTACCTCGACCCGTTCATCATGATGGACCAGATGGGCGAGGTGGAGTACGCCCCGGGCGAGCCCAAGGGCACCCCGTGGCACCCCCACCGCGGCTTCGAGACCGTCACCTACCTGATCGACGGAACCTTCGTCCACCAGGACAGCAACGGCGGCGGCGGCGTCATCAACGGCGGCGACACCCAGTGGATGACGGCGGGCAGCGGCCTGCTGCACATCGAGGCCCCGCCGGAGTCCCTCGTCGTGTCCGGCGGGCTCTTCCACGGCCTCCAGCTGTGGGTGAACCTCCCCGCCTCCGACAAGATGATGCCCCCGCGCTACCAGGACATCGGCGGCGGCCAGGTCCAGCTGCTCTCCACCCCGGACGGCGGCGCCCTGCTCCGCGTGATCGCCGGTGAGCTGGACGGCCACCAGGGCCCCGGCATCACCCACACCCCGATCACGATGATCCACGCGACGGTCGCACCCGGCGCGCAGATCACCCTCCCGTGGCGCGAGGACTTCAACGCCCTGGCGTACGTACTGGCCGGGCGCGGCTCGGTCGGCGAGGACCGCCGGCCCATCCACACCGGGCAGACCGCGGTCTTCGGCGAGGGCGGCTCGCTGACCCTGCGGGCGGACGAGGGCCAGGACTCCAACGCGCCCGCGCTGGAGATCGTCCTGCTCGGCGGCCGGCCGATCCGGGAGCCGATGGCGCACTACGGGCCGTTCGTGATGAACAGCAAGCACGAACTCCAGCAGGCGTTCGACGACTTCCAGGCGGGCCGCCTGGGCCGCATCCCCACCACGGCCCGCACCGGCCTCGGCCACCGCGGCACGGGCGAGGCGTCGGAGGACTGACCCCCGGCCCTCGGACCCGAGTTCTGTACGGCGAAGCCCCCGGCCCGGGGCTTCGCCGTGTCGCGTTCCGGTGACGCGGCGCGCCAGCGCGGAGCAGTGCACCGGATCATGGCCGGAACTTGATCGTTCCGGGCCGATGAGCCGGTGGACCAACCCGCAACTACGTCCTATTCTTTGGGCGCTCGGCCCGGAAGACGCCAGCAGACCCGTGCCCCTCGTACTCAGCTCGGCGGCTGATCCGCGCAAACCCGCGAGGCGAAGAAGGACACGGATGGCGCAGGACGTGGGCACGACGACCGACGTGGCCCGGCTGGGCCTTCCGGGGTCCGAAATGGCCGTAACGGCACGCGAAGTAGCCGAAACGGCACCCGAGTCGGCGCGCGGCGTGTCCGGCCGTCGCCGGTGGGTGGTGGCCGTGGCCCTGGGGGCCGTGGTCGCCACGCTCGGGGGGATGGGCGCCGCGCTGCTGGTGAAGTCGCCGGCGCAGGTCGCCGCGGACGCCGCCGCGCCCCGGCCCGACGTGCTGACCGCGACGGTCGAGCACCGGGTGCTCACCTCGTCCGTCATCACCCGCGGCCAGGTCGTCGCGGGCCAGACGGTCGAGGTGATTCCCCAGGTGAGCGCCGGGGTGGGTGCCGCGCGTCCGGTGATCACCAAGATCCGGGTCCGGCCGGGGGACACGGTGCAGCCGGGACAGGTCCTGATGGAGGTGTCCGGGCGGCCCGTGTTCGTGCTGGAGGGCAACCTGCCCGTCTACCGCGACCTGAGCCCGGGGGCCACGGGTGACGACATCGCGCAGGTGCAGAAGGCGCTGAAGGCGCTGGGCCATTCCTCGGCGCCCGACGCCGCGGGCAGCTTCGGCGCCGGTACGAAGGCCGCGCTCACCTCCTTCTACAAGGCTGTGGGCTACACCCCGGTGTCCGCGAACGGCGCCGAGGGCGACCCGGCCGGGGAGGCCCGGAGCCAGGTCACCGCCGCCCTGCGGGCACTGGAGGACGCCCGCAGTGCGCAGGCGCAGGCGTCCAAGCCGGGGGAGAAGCCGGGCTCCGGGGCGGAGGGCGCCGTACGTCCGGCCGGTGGCGACGGCGGGAAGGCCGTGCGCCGGGCGCAGGAGGACCTGGCCGAGGCGAGGAAGAAGCTCGCGGCCGCGGAAGCGGCCTCCGGGCCGAAGCTGCCCGCTGCCGAAGTGGTGTTCCTGCAGAGCTTCCCCGCCCGGGTGGACTCGGTGGCGGCGAAGGTCGGCGGCGAGGCGACCGGTACCGCGATGACGCTGTCCGCGGGCAAGCTGGTGGTGCAGGCCGTCGTCCCCGAGTACCAGAAGGACCTCATACAGCCGGGACGCGCGGCCGAGATCTACTCCGAGGTGACCGGCCTGTCCGCGAAGGGCGAGGTCACGCTCGTCTCCGACAAGCGCTCCGAAGCCGGCCCCTCGTCCGGACAGGCGAAGCCCGGCGCCGACGCCGCGCCCGCGCCGGGTGGCCAGGGGGCGACCGGGTGGCTCGTGGAGATCACCCCGGGTGCGCCGCTGAAGCCGGAACTGACCGGCCAGGACGTACGGGTCACCGTGACCGCGGCGTCGACGGACGGCAAGGCGCTCGTCGTACCCATCACGGCGATCAGCTCCGGGGCCGACGGCCGCACCACCGTGACCGTGCTCGCCGAGGGCGGGGAGCGGCGCCGGGTGGAGATACGGGCGGGTACCGCGGGGGACGGTTTCGTGGCCGTCACACCCGTGGCGGACGGTGCGTTGGCGGGGGGCGACCGGGTGATCACCGGAGTCGCGCGCGAGAAGGCTTCCCCGTGACCGGTCTCGCCTTGACGGCGTCCGAGCCCGTCATCGAGTTCCGCGCGATCGGGCTGACCTACCCCGGGCCGCCTCCCGTGGCCGCCCTCAGGGCCTGCGATCTGACCGTCGGGCGGGGCGAGTTCGTCGCGGTCGTCGGTCCGTCGGGTTCGGGGAAGTCCACGTTCCTCAACATCGTCGGCTTGCTGGACGCGCCCACCGGCGGAACGTACCTCCTGGACGGCATCGACACCGGCACGCTCCGGGACGCCGACCGCACCGCCCTGCGCGGGCTGCGCATCGGCTTCGTGTTCCAGTCCTTCCATCTGCTGCCCCAGCGCAGTGCGTTGGAGAACGTCACGCTCGCCCTGGTCTACGACGGCACCCCGCGCCGGGAGCGGCGCGCCCGGGCCCGCCATGCGCTGGAGCAGGTCGGCCTCGGCCATCGCATCGACTCGCTGCCCACGAGGCTGTCCGGCGGGGAACGCCAGCGGGTGGCCATCGCCCGCGCGCTGGTGACCCGTCCCTCCCTGCTGCTGTGCGACGAACCGACCGGGAACCTCGACACGGCGAACGCGGATTCCGTACTGGCCCTGCTGGAGCGGCTGCACGCCGACGGCATGACGGTCCTGGTGATCACCCACGATCCGCTCGTCGCCGCCCGTGCCAAGCGCACGGTGACGATCCGGGACGGAGTGCTGAGCGTCTCCGACCCGGCCGCGTCGGGGGTGGCCGGGTGAGGCCGCTGCGGCGCACGCGGCGTGACAGCCGCATCCGGCCCTCCGTGTTCGGCTGGCGCGACGTGCTCTCCGAGTCCCTCGCCGGAATGCTCCAGCGGCCCGGCCGCTCGGCGCTCACCGCCCTCGGGACGGTGCTCGGCGTGGGCACGTTCGTGGCGATCCTCGGGCTGACCGCCACCACCTCGTCACAGATCGACACCCGGTTCAACGCGCTGAGCGCGACCGAGGTGACCGTCGAGGACATCGCGCAGGAACGGGACGAGTTCGCCGGGCCCGCCTTCCCGAAGGACGCCGACGCACGGATCGAGCGCCTCAACGGGGTCGAGCACGCTGGGGTGTTCTGGCCCGTGAGGCTGTCCGCGGAGGAAGCCGTCAGCACCTCCGCCGTGGTCGGGGATCTCCGTACCCAGGGCACCACCGACGTCGTGGCCGCCTCGCCCGGGGTGCTCGCCGCGGCGGGCGCCCGGCTGGCCGAGGGACGGCTCTACGACGCCTACGCCTCGGACCAGGAAGCGCCGGTCGCCGTCATCGGTACGGGAGTTGCCGACCGGCTCGGCATCACCACGCTGGAGACCAACCCGGCGGTCTTCATCGGCGGCCGGCCGTTCACCGTCATCGGCATCGTCGCCGACACGGAACGAAAGGCCGACCTGCTGATGTCGGTCGTCGTACCCCGCACCACGGCGGAGCGGATCTGGGGCGAGCCCACCTCGGGCGGAGCGAGGATGCTGGTCACGACCAGGCTCGGCGCGGCCCAGCAGATCGGGCACGAGGCCCCCACGGCGCTGCGTCCCGACCATCCGGAGTACTTCAAGGTCGTTCCGCCGCCCAACCCCAAGATGCTCCGGGGCCAGGTCGGCGACGACCTGAACCGGCTGTTCCTGCTGCTGGCGGCCATCTGCCTGGTGATCGGCGCCGTCGGCATCGCCAGCACCACCCTGGTCGCCGTCCTGGAGCGCACGGGAGAGATCGGTCTGCGCCGGGCCCTGGGTGCGCGCGGCCGCCACATCACCGTGCAGTTCCTCGCGGAGTCCGGCGCGCTCGGCGCGCTGGGCGGCCTCGTCGGGACCTCCCTGGGCGTCCTGACCGTGGTGATCGTCGCCGTGGTCCGCGACTGGACCCCGGTCGTGCACCCGGTGACCGCGGCAGCGGCGCCGGCCATCGGACTCGCGACGGGCCTCGTCGCCGGGCTCTACCCCGCATGGCGCGCGGCCCGCATCCAGCCGGCGGAGGCCCTCCGCCGCTGACGAGGCATCGCGGAGCGGGAAGTCCCCGCCGGCCTCAGGCTGCCGGGGCCGCCCCCCTCAGCAGACTGACCAGCCGCGAGCTGCTGTCGGCGCCGAAGCCCGCGGCGACTCCGCGCCGGTAGAGGTCGGCGTGGGCGGTCAGGATCCCGGTGTCCACGCCGGAGTCGGCGGCGGTGTGCAGGACGTGCTCCACGCTCGCCGCGCACATCGCGAGGCGCTCGTGCGTGCCCTCGTGCGCCTCGGCGTCGATCAGCGGGGCGGAGCCCTCGTAGAACATGCGCATGGTGTCGGCCGTGTAGCCGGCGTACGGCACGATGTCCGCGGCCGTCAGGCCGTTGGCCTGCGCCACGGCGAGGGCCTGGTACCAGCCGGTGTACGCGGTCCAGAACATGATCATGTTGAGCTGGTAGTAGAGCTGCGCGTACCCGGCGTCGGCGCCCCGGTAGTCGGTGTCGGCGAGCAGGTCGAGCGCCGTGCGGTGGGCGGCGTAGACGTCCTCGGGTCCGCTGATGAAGACGGACGAGCCCTTCTGGCCGATGCCGGTCGGCGGGACGTTGACCCCGCCGGTGAGGTACGAGGCCCCGCGCTCCTGCGCCCAGCGGGCGGCGGCCCGGGCCTTGTCGGGTACGTCGGAGGACAGGTTGGCCAGGACCCGGCCGCCGAGGTCGGCGTCACCGAGGGCCGTGTACATGGCGTCCACGTCGATGAGGCTGAGCACGGTCAGCTCGCTCGCGGCGACCGCGTCGGCGGCGCTGCCGGCCCGCCGGGCACCGCGCGCCACGAGCTCGGTGTCCTTGCCGGGGCTGCGGTTCCAGACGGTGACCTCGTACCCGGCGTCCAGGTAGGCGGCGGCCATGGCCCGGCCCATGGGGCCGAGTCCGATGACGGTGACCTGCTGCGAGGCCTGCTGCGGGGCCGGGTTCGTGTCCTGGTGCGTGACCTGGTTCATGGCAGAGCTCTCCTCGGGTCGATGCCTGCGGCTCTAAAACGAACGCTCTATCCAGCGCTCGGGAACGAACGTAGCACGCACTAGAACGAACGCTCTATCTAGTTCCCGGGATAGAGTGGCTCCCATGGCAGCAGCAGCAACAGAGGTGAAGACGGCGGCGGACGGACTCGGGACGCGGGAGCGGCTGGTCCGCACCGCCTCGCGCCTCCTCCAGCACGGCGGGTACGAGAACACGCCGGTCAAGCAGCTCGTCCGCGAGGCGGAGGCGACCCTCGGCTCGCTGTACCACTTCTTCCCCGGAGGCAAGCAGGAGCTCGCGGTCGCCGCGATCCACTTCGGCGACGAGGAGTTCGCCGAGGCCCTGCGCTTCGGGCTGTCCGCCCACGCGGACCCGGCGCGTGCCCTGGAGGCCGTCGCGGAGCTGCTCGCCGAGGCGCTCGAAGCGTCCGACTGGCGCGACGGCTGCCCCGTGACGACCACCGCGCTGGAATCGGTCGGCCGTCTGCCGGAGCTCCAGGCCGCCTGCGCCCAGGCCTTCGCGAACTGGCAGCAGCTCGTCGCCGCGAAGCTCCTGGCCTGCGGCCACCCGGAGGCGGAGGCGCGCGAGCTGGCGGTCACCGTGATCAACACCCTGGAGGGCGCCGAGATGACCTCCCAGGTCACCCGGAGCCGGACCCCGCTCCTCCTCGCGGGCCGTCACCTGTCACGCCTGGTCTCCTCGTACCGAGGCTCGTACTGAGGCTCAGGCCTCCGCCGCGTACCGGGAGCGCAGCTCCGAGACCACCCCGAAGAAGGCCGCGGTCAGCGGTACGGCCAGCAGCATCCCGAGGATGCCGGCGACGCTCGCCCCGGCCGTGATCGAGAGCATCACCACCGCCGGGTGCATCTGCACGGTGCGGCTCTGCACCATGGGCTGGAGGATGTACCCCTCGATCATCTGGACCGCGAGCACCACGCCCAGCGCCCACAGGCCGACCACCCAGCCGCGGTCGGCGAGGGCGACGAGGACGGCCACGGCGCCGGAGAGGAAGGCGCCGAGGTAGGGGATGTAGGCGGTCACGAAGACCAGCGCGGCCAGCCCCACGGCGCCCGGGACCCGCAGGATCAGCAGACCCGCGCCGATGAGCACGGCGTCGACCAGGGCCACGAAGGTGGTCCCGCGCATGAAGCCCTCGACGGCCTCGTACGCGCGCCGCCCCATCGCCTCCATCAGGTCGCCCGAGCGGCTCGGCACCATCGAGCGCAGGGTGCTCACGGACCGGTCGGAGTCGCGGAGGAAGAAGAAGATCAGCACCATGGCCAGCAGGGCCGTCGCGAGCATCGTCGCGACCACGCTGAGCCCGGTGACCACGCCCGAGGCGGCCGTTCCGCCGAATTTGGCGAGCAGCTCCTTGGAGTTCTCGGCCACGTCCTCCAGGGAGGTGCCGAGCGCCCCGAAGTGCTTCGCGAGGTCCTCGCCGGCCTTCCGCAGGGAGTCGATGATCTGGTCGCCGGTCTCGATGAGCGCGAGGACCACGATGTAGCCGGCCCCGCCGACCACGGCGGCCACGGTGAGGCAGGTGAGGGCCGCGGCGAGCGAGCGGTTGACCTTCATGGCGACCAGCCGCCGGTGCATCGGGCCGAGCAGGGCGGTGCCGAGCACGGCGAGCAGAACGGGCGTGACCACCGTGCGGAAGACGGCGCACAGCCACACCACGAGGGCGAGCGCGGCGGTGACGAGGAGGACGACGACGCACCAGGCGGCGAGTCGGCGTACGGGCTCGGGCAGCAGGGGAGTTGTCGGCACAACTCATACAAACACGGGCAGAGCCCGCCGCCCGGCGGTCAGTCCAGCGGGTCGGGTTCGGGTTTGGAACGCTCGTTCAGGACGAACCACGTGGACTTGCCCTCGCCGCGCGGGTCGACGCCCCAGTCGTCCGCCAGCATCTCCAGCAGCAGGACGCCCCGCCCGCTCGACGCCATCTCGCCCGGGTGGCGCTTGTGCGGCAGCTCGTCGGAGCCGTCCGCCACCTCCACCCGCAGCCGGCGCGAGCCGAGCTCGCCCACCGCCTCGGCGATCAGCAGCGCGTCCCCGTCCGTGTGGACCAGTACGTTCGTCACCATCTCGGAGACCATCAGCACCGCCGCGTCGACCTGCTCCGGGTCCGCCCAGTCGTGCAGCAGCTCGCGGATCTGCTGGCGGACCCCGGCGACCCGCTCCGGCTCCGCCTGGGCGACGGTCGTCATCGTGCGCCGGGCCGGCCGCGACGGGTGCAGCAGCGGGGTCTCGCAGCCGCAGCCCTCGCCCTCGCGGCAGAGCAGGACGACGGCGATGTCGTCCTCGCGCCGGTCGGCCAGCGGTCCGGTGGTGTGGTGGGAGGACGGGCCGTGCACCGCCTGGACCAGCAGGTCGGCCAGCCGTTCCAGGTGGCGCGGCTCCGGGGCGGCGTTCTGGTCGTCGTACTGCGCGTCGTACGGGGTCTCCGACTCCAGGATGGCCCGCAGCCGGGCCCAGCCCGTGTCGAGGTCGTGCCCGCCCGTCTCGATCAGCCCGTCGGTGCAGAGCATCATCGTCTCGCCGGGTTCCAGGGTGAACCGCGTCGTCGGGTAGTCGGTGTCCGGCACGATGCCGAGCGGCAGCCCGCCCGCCGTGGGCCGCATCAGGACCGTGCCGTCGGCCATCCGCACCGCCGGGTCGGGGTGCCCGGCGCGGGCCACCTCCAGCAGGCCGGTCTGCGGATCGCACTCCACGTACAGGCAGGTCGCGAAGCGCGGGCTCTGGAAGTCGGAGTACCCGCTCGTGTCGCCGCTCCTGCCCGGCCCCGTGTCCTGCTCCGAGCACAGGCCCGCCAGGAACCGGGAGGCGCGCGAGAGCACCGCGTCGGGCCGGTGGCCCTCGGAGGCGTACGCGCGCACCGCGATCCGGAGCTGGCCCATGAGGCCGGCCGCCCGGACATCGTGGCCCTGGACATCGCCGATGACCAGCGCGAACCGTCCCGACGGCAGCGGGATCATGTCGTACCAGTCGCCGCCGACCTGGAGCCCGCCGCCGGTCGGTACGTAGCGTGCGGCGAGGGTCATCCCGGGGATCTCGGGGCCGAGCTGCGGCATCATCGACCGCTGGAGGCCCGTGGTGAGCTCCCGCTCGGATTCGGCCACGCCGGCCCGCTGGAGCGCCTGCGCGAGCATCCGGGCCACCGTCGTCAGGACGGAGCGCTCGTCGGGGGAGAAGGACACCGGGTGCTTGAACGCGGCCATCCAGGCGCCCATGGTGCGTCCCGCGACGATCAGCGGCAGGAAGGCCCAGGAGATCCGGCCGAAGCGCTGGGCGAGGGGCCAGGTGGCCGGAAAGCGCCGCTTGTAGTCCTCCGGGCTCGGGAGGTAGATCGCCCGCCCGGTGCGGACGACCTCCGCGGCCGGGTAGTCGGTCTGCACCGGCATGTCCGCGAAGGGGCCCTCGTCCCCGGGATCGTGCCCGTGGTGCCCGATGATCGACAGCCGGTCGCCGGACACCCCGAAGACGGCCAGCCCGTCGGGGATGAACCCCGGCATGGACAGGGAGGCCGCCACCCGCAGCACCTCGGCGGTGGAGCGGGCCTCGGCCAGCGCCCGCCCGGCGTCCAGCAGGAACGCCTCGCGCGAGCGGCGCCAGTCGCCGGTGATGGGGGTGTGCACGGCCGTGGTGCCGGGCTGGGCCTCGGCTATCTCCTGGATGGTGCCGATCAGCTCGTAGTCGAGGCGGCCGTCCGCGGTGCGGTTCTCCAGCGGCTTCGAGCGGCTCCGTACGGTGCGCAGCACGCGCCCGTCCTCGTCCATGATCCGCAGCCGGGCCTCGGCGAGGGTGCCCTCGGCGACCGCGAGGTTCACGATGCCGTTGATCTCGTTCCAGTCCACCGGGTGGAAGCGCGAGCGCACGGCGACCTCGGGGAGCGCGACGGGCTCGGCGGGCAGCCCGAGCAGCCGGGCGGCCTCGCTGTCGAGGGTGACCGTCCCGGAGGCGTTGTCCCATCGCCACAAACCGGTCGCGATGGCGGCCAGGACGTCCTCTGTGCGCACCCGGTCATCTTTACAGGTCATCCGCCTGGCGTGCCTGTTCACCACCCCGGCGAGGGACCCGGTCAGGGCCCCGGCGAGCGGGCCCGCACGGGCTCCCGCCCCGGACGGTAACCTTGGGACGGTTGAATCCACCCTGGTATCACGTAGAACTGGATGACTGATGCATCGGTACAGGTCCCACACGTGCGGCGAGCTTCGTGCCTCCGACGTCGCCTCCGACGTCCGGCTGAGCGGCTGGCTGCACAATCGTCGAGACCTGGGCGGCATCCTCTTCATCGATCTGCGTGACCACTACGGCATCACGCAGCTCGTCGCCCGTCCCGGCACGGCCGCGAACGAGGCGCTCAGCAGCGTCACCAAGGAGACCGTCGTCCGCATCGACGGCAAGGTCGTCTCCCGCGGCGCGGACAACGTCAACCCCGAGCTCGCCACCGGCGACATCGAGGTCGAGGTCACCTCGGTCGAGGTGCTCGGCGCCGCTGCCCCGCTGCCCTTCACCATCAACACCGACGACGGGGTGAACGAGGAGCGCCGTCTGGAGTACCGCTTCCTCGACCTGCGCCGCGAGCGCATGCACCGCAACATCATGCTGCGCTCGGCCGTCATCGCCTCCATCCGCTCCAAGATGGTGGCCCTCGGCTTCAACGAGATGGCGACCCCGATCCTCACCGCGACCTCCCCCGAGGGCGCCCGTGACTTCGTCGTCCCGTCCCGCCTGAACCCGGGCAAGTTCTACGCGCTCCCGCAGGCGCCGCAGCAGTTCAAGCAGCTGCTGATGATCTCCGGCTTCGACCGGTACTTCCAGATCGCGCCCTGCTTCCGCGACGAGGACGCCCGCGCCGACCGTTCGCCGGGCGAGTTCTACCAGCTCGACGTCGAGATGTCCTTCGTCGAGCAGGAGGACGTCTTCCAGCCGATCGAGCGGCTGATGACGGAGATCTTCACCGAGTTCGGCAAGGGCCGCCCGGTCACCTCGCCGTTCCCGCGGATCCCCTTCCGCGAGTCGATGATGAAGTACGGCAACGACAAGCCCGACCTGCGTTCCAAGCTGGAGCTCGTCGACATCACCGACGTGTTCGAGGGCTCGGAGTTCAAGGCGTTCGCCGGCAAGCACGTGCGCGCCCTGGCCGTCCCGGACACCGCCGCCCAGCCGCGCAAGTTCTTCGACGGCCTCGGCGAGTACGCGATCTCGCTGGGCGCCAAGGGTCTGGCCTGGGTCCGCGTGGGCGAGGACGGCGGCCTGACCGGCCCGATCGCCAAGTTCCTCACCGAGGAGAACGTCAAGGTCCTCACCGAGCGCCTCGGTCTGGCCGCCGGTCACGCCGTGTTCTTCGGCGCGGGCGAGTTCGACGAGGTCTCCAAGATCATGGCGGGCGTCCGCGTCGAGGCCTCCAAGCGCGCCGGGCAGTTCGAGGAGGACGTCTTCCGCTTCTGCTGGATCGTCGACTTCCCGATGTTCGAGGCGGACGAGGAGACCGGCAAGATCGACTTCTCCCACAACCCGTTCTCCATGCCGCAGGGCGGCATGAAGGACCTGGAGGAGAAGGACCCGCTCGACATCCTGGCGTGGCAGTACGACATCGTCTGCAACGGCATCGAGCTGTCCTCCGGCGCCATCCGCAACCACGAGCCCGAGGTCATGCTGAAGGCCTTCGAGATCGCCGGTTACGAGGCCGAGACCGTCGAGCGCGAGTTCGCGGGCATGCTGCGGGCCTTCCGCCTCGGCGCCCCGCCGCACGGTGGCATCGCCCCGGGCGTGGACCGCATCGTGATGCTGCTCGCCGACGAGCCGAACATCCGCGAGACCATCGCCTTCCCGCTCAACGGCAACGCGCAGGACCTGATGATGGGCGCGCCCACCATCCTGGAGGAGTCCCGCCTGCGCGAGCTGAACATCGCGCTGCGCAAGCCGGTGGAGACCAAGACCACCGAGCCGGTCGACAAGTCCGTCAAGCCCCACCAGTAAGCCGGTGCGGGTGGTGTGACGAAGGGCGGGGTTCCGTACGGAGCCCCGCCCTTCGGCGTTGCCCGGTGCGGCCCGGTGCGGCCCGGTGCGGCCCGGTGCGGCCCGGTGGGGCGTGGGGGGCCGGTGGGGCTCAGGCTCTGCCGTCCCTGTCCCCGTCCCCGTCCCCGAGCAGGGCCAGACCCATGTCGGTGGCCCTGTAGTTCACCTCGCGGCCGTAGCGGTGACCCGTCACCAGGCCCGCGTCCCGCAACACCGCGAGGTGCTGCGAAACGGCGCCCGGGCTCAAACCGGTGCGCACGGCCAGCTGTGTGGTGGTGGCCGGCGAGCTGGTCCGGGCGAGCAGCCCCGCCCTGCTGCGGCCGAGCAGCCGGGCCAGCCCCTCTCCCGGACCGCAGTGCCGCTCCCACAGCGTGCCCACGCCGCGCGCCGGGTAGACCAGGGACGGCGGCGTCCCGCCGCTGCCCTCCAGCAGCCGGCAGCGGGCCGCGAACGCACTCGGCACCAGGGTGATCCCGGTCCCGTCCAGGCGCGCCTCGCCGGCCGGGAGCCCCTGCGACACCAGTCGGTCGCCGGTCCAGCGCACCTCCGGGTGCAGGCGGGCGAGCACCTCCTGGATGCCGTCCTCGGCCAACTGCCGGGTCCGGTAGGCGATGTCCGCCTCCAGGACCGCGCGGATGCGCGGCCAGTGCGGTCGTACGGCCGCCCGCCACCACGCCAGGACAGCGTCGGGGGCCCCGGCGGGACCGGGGCGCGCCGCGAGCAGCGCGAGCTCCTCCTCGATCTCGGACAGCGGGCACCGCGGGGCGGGCGGTACGAAGCCGGCCAGCCGGGCGAGCAGTTCCCCGCGGTCCTCCCGGACGGTCAACGCCTGCTTGATCCAGGGGAGATGGACGGCATGGCGGCCGGGATCCGCCGCCGCCCGCAGGCTCGCGACGGTCTCCCACAGCGGCGACACCGCAAACCTGAGCTGGGCCAGGTCACCGACCCCGAACCGCACCGCGCCCATCCCGTACGCCCTCCGGCCGCCTGAGCATTTCGGCCAGACTAAAACATTGGCCGGACCGGCCCGGGGCTGGCGATGCTCCCGCCCATGACCGCCTCCCGTCCGGCCGACACCGGACTCTTCCGTGATCCCGACTTCCGCAGGCTCTGGACGGCCGATGCCGTCAGCCAGGCCGGCACCGCCGTCACGCTCCTCGCGCTGCCCCTGGTCGCCCTCGGCGCCCTGCACGCCGACGCCTTCCAGGCGGGCCTGCTCGTGGCGTTCGAGTACCTCGGCTTCCTGCTGCTCGGGCTCCCCGCCGGCGCCCTGGTGGACCGGACCAGCGGTCACCGGGTGATGATCGCCGGGGATCTGGGGCGGGCCGCGCTCCTGGGCTCCGTCCCGGTCGCGGCCTGGCTGGACGTGCTGTCCCTGACCCAGCTGTACGCGGTGGCCTTCGGCCTGTCGGTGTGCACCGTCTTCTTCGACGTGGCCGCCCAGAGCCGGCTGCCCCGACTCGTCGCACCGGACCGGCTGGTGGAGGCCAACGTCAGGATCGAGGCCGGCCGGACCCTGACCCAGGCGGCGGGCCCCGGCGCGGGCGGGGCGCTGGTCGGGGTGCTGACCGCCCCCGTCGCGCTCGTCCTGGACGCCGTCAGCTACCTCGCCTCTGCGGCGCTCCTGGCCCGCATCCGCCGCCCTGACGCGGTACCGGGTGGTGACGGGGTCCCGGGTGCCGGCGTACCGGAGGGTGCCGTGCGCGGTGCGGCACGGGATCTGCGGGCCGACATCGCCGAAGGGCTCCGCTTCGTCCTCGGCAACCGGCTGCTGCGGGCCCTCACGCTCGGCTCCGCGCTGTCCAACCTCTTCGGGACGATGGGGGCCGCGATGCTGCTCGTGCTGCTCGCCGGCGAGCTCGGCCTGTCCCCGTTCCTGTGCGGCCTCGTCTTCACGGCCGAGGCGGCCGGCGGGTTCCTCGGCAGCCTCCTCACCACACGGATCACCCGTCGGCTGGGCCGGGGACCGGCCATGTGCGCTGCCGTGGTCACCAGCGGGGTGCTCTGGCTGGCGGCCGTCCCCTGCTTCCAGGCGGACTGGCGGCTGGCACTGGCCGTCGCCCTGCAGGGGCTGGGCTGGACCGCGTTCATGACCTTCAAGATCACGTCGGTCTCGCTGCGCCAGGAGCTCTGCCCGGAACCGATGCTCGGGCGCATGACGGCAACGTTCCGGTTCGTCGTGTGGGGCGTCATGCCCGTCGGAGCACTGGCCGGTGGGGTCCTGGGGCAGCACCTGGGCGCCCGCCCGGCCCTGTGGATCGGAGCCCTGGGCGAGCTGGCCGCCGTACTGCCCCTGCTCCTGTCCCCGCTGCGGCGCCTGCGGGAACTCCCGCGCAGCGTCCCGTCGGCCGGGGAGCGTCCGGCTTGGTTCGCCGCAAGGGTGAACGGCAAGCCGGACGGGTCCGCCTAGAACTTCTCCAGCAGGCCCTTGAGGAGGGCTGCCGAGGTCAGTTCGGCCGGCGCGGGGCCGGCGTGGAAGAAGCCGGCGTTTTCGGCATTCTCGGCGGACAGCTTGCGCAGGAAGTCGAAGGCCTTGGCGTCGTGCTCGCCGAAGGCGACGAACTGCCAGTGGATGCCGGGGGCGGTGGTGGCCGCCTCGGCGAGCGCATCGCGGGCGGGGCGGACGCTGTCGGGCGCACCGTCCGTCTGGAACACGACCAGGGCCGGGCCCTCGCCGCCGTCCTTCTGGTAGTGCTCCACGACGGCCTCGACGGCGACGTGGTAGCTGGTGCGGCCCATCCGGCCGAGCTCCGCGTGGCGGGCCTCGACCCAGGCCTCGTCGTACGCGTCGAGGGACAGGTCGGCCGTGCCGTCCAGCTCGGTGGAGAAGAACACCGTACGGACGGTGGCCTCCTCGTCGAGGTGGGCGGCGAGGGCCAGGGCGTGGTCCGCGAGGTGCTGGACGCTGCCGTCCTTGTAGAACGGGCGCATCGAGCCCGACCGGTCGAGCACGAGGAACACGGTGGCGCGGGCGCCGGCCTTCCCCTTGGTGCGCAGGACCTGCCCGGCGGCCTTGTACGCGGCTGCGAGCGGAGGCGCCTGGCGCTTGACCGCGGCGAGCGCGTGCGCGGGGCCGCCTGCGGCGGCATCGGCGGTGAGGAGCTCGGCTTCGGGCTCGGCGTCGGCCTCGGCCGCCACGGGCTCCGCGTCGGCGTCGGCCGCCACGGGCTCGGCCTCGGCGACGATCTCGGCTTCGACCTCGGCCGCGGCGGGCTCGGCCTCGGCAGCCAGGGGCTCGGCTTCGGTGACGACCTCGGCCTCGACCTCGGCCTCGACCTCGGCAGGCTCCGCCTCGGCGGCCACGGGCTCCGCCTCGGCGACGACCTCGGCCTCGACCTCGACCTCGGCCGCGACGACCTCGGCCTCGGGCTCGGTGTCCGCTTCAGGGGTGGCTGCGTCGGCCTGCGGCTCGGTGTCCGCCTCGGTGGCGGGCTCCTCCTCGGGCGCCGCGGCCGCCACGGGCTCGGCCTCCGCTTCGGCGCCGACCGGCTCGGCCTCCGCCTCGGGGGCGGCCGCGTCGGCTTCGGCCACCTCGGCCTCGGCCTCCGTCACCTCTGCCTCGGCCGCGAGCGGCTCCGCCTCGGTGGCGGGTTCCGGTGCTGCTTCGGTGGCCGCTTCGGCCACGGTCTCGGCGACCGGCTCCGCTTCGGCGGCCACGGGCTCCGCTTCGGCGGCGGCCGGGGCCGCCGGGGCCGAAGGCGTCGCCGGGGTCGCCGACGAGCCCCCGGTGGAGGAGCGCCGGGCCTCCGGGACCGTGGGGTCCGGGGTGGGGGCCGGGGCCGGGGCGGTGAGGACCGTGCCCGGTTCGAGGTCCCGCGGGGTGGACTGCGGGGGAACGGTGGGGTTGTCGAAGGAGGCGGCGACCAACTCGGCCGCGGCGTCCAGGGGGGTGCGTTCGGTCTGGCTCGGGAGGGCCGCCGAAGTGGTGCCGGTCGTCTCCGGAACCGATTCAGAGGTCCGTCCGAACACCTTGCGCAACAAGCTCCGAATACCCATGGGCCAGGCCTTTCGCATGAGTGCGTGCATCATTTGTCCGTGCTGCGCGGTAGATCCCTGCCCAGAGTGGACACGTAAGGTTATCGGCCCCTTGGCTGGAACTTCGGGAGGGGCACCTTTCGTGGCGCCCAGGGCCCAAACACACCCGATCCGCCTCCGAACTGCCGCCCCGACGTGCCGGATTCACCGGGCGTTCATCCATCGGCCGCCGCTTCGGCGCAACCCGCCCATAGCGTCACCGACGGATTGTTCCGACACGTTGTCGGGGACCGTGCATCTACGGAGGACACTCGTGCGCAAGCTCCTGCCGCTCATCGGCACTTCTCACGGGGGCGGCCGTTCCGCTCTCACCTGCCGCTACCGCTGCGGCGACGCCTGCTTCCACGAGGTGCCGAACACCAGCGACAACGAGTACGTCGGCGACGTCATAGCCCGCGCCTACTCGCGCCGCGCGATGCTCCGCTCCGCCGCGGTCGTCACGGTCGCCTCGGCCGCCGGTACCGCCCTCACGCTGAGCGGCAACGGATCCTCCGCTTCCGCGGACCCCGCCGTCGAAGCGCGGAGCGCCGGCGCCGCCGGGGTCAACGCCGCGGGTGCCCGCGGCCTGCGCTTCAAGCCGGTCGCGCCGAACACCGCCGACCAGGTCACCGTCCCCGAGGGCCACGAGCAGAACGTGGTCATCCGCTGGGGCGACCCGATCGTCAAGGGCGCGCCGGGCTTCAACCCGGACAACCAGACCGCCGCCGCCCAGGCCGGTCAGTTCGGCTACAACAACGACTTCCTGAGCCTGCTCCCGCTCGGCGGCGACTACGAGCGCCAGCAGCTGCTCGTGGCCAACCACGAGTACACGGACGAGAACCTCATGTTCAAGGCGTACGACCCGGCCAACCCGACCCGCGAGCAGGTCGAGATCGCCTGGGCCGCGCACGGCCTGTCCGTGGTCGCGGTCCAGGAGGACCACCGCAGCGGCAAGCTGACGGCGATCAGCCGCCACCGCCTCAACCGCCGTCTGACCGCCACCAGCGAGTTCCGGCTGACGGGTCCGGCCGCCGGCACCGACCTGGTGAAGACCTCGGTCGACGCGACCGGCACCAAGGTGTTCGGCACCCTGAACAACTGCGCCGGCGGCACCACCCCGTGGGGCACCACCCTCCACGGCGAGGAGAACTTCAACCAGTACTTCGGCAACGCCGGCCTGGTCACCGACCCCACCCAGGCCGCCCGCCTGAAGCGCTACGGCGTGACGGCCGGCGCCACCGAGCGCAAGTGGGAGCGGTTCGACAAGCGCTTCGACGTCGCGCAGGAGCCCAACGAGTCGCACCGCTTCGGCTGGGTCGTCGAGCTGGACCCGTACGACGTGAACTCCGTACCGCGCAAGCGCACCGCCCTCGGCCGCTTCAAGCACGAGGCCGCGCAGCCCCGCCTGACCGAGGACGGCCGCCCGGTCGTCTACATGGGCGACGACGAGCGCTTCGACTACTTCTACAAGTTCGTCTCGTCGAAGCAGATGAAGAAGGGCGACTCGCGCGCGGCGAAGGAGCACAACCTCACGCTGCTCGACGAGGGCACCCTCTACGTCGCCAAGCTCACCGGTGACACCCCGGCCGCCGAGATCGACGGCACCGGCAAGCTCCCCACCGACGGCGAGTTCGACGGCTCCGGCGTCTGGATCAAGCTGCTCACCTCCTCCCCGACCGGGAACGTCTCGCACGTCGAGGGCATGACCGCCGAAGAGGTGGCCGTCTTCACGCGCCTCGCCGGTGACAAGGTCGGCGCGACCAAGATGGACCGCCCCGAGGACGTGGAGCCCTCCCCGCGCACCGGCCGCGTCTACATCGCGCTGACGAACAACACGGACCGCGGCAAGCCCGGCAAGGAAGGCGCCACCGAGGCCAACCCGCGCAACCTGAACAAGCACGGCCAGATCCTGGAGCTCGCCGAGAACTTCGACAACCCGGCGGGCGACGGCTTCGCCTGGCGCCTCTTCCTGGTCGCGGGTGACCCGAACGACCCGGCGACCTACTTCGCGGGCTTCCCGAAGGACAAGGTCAGCCCGATCTCCTGCCCGGACAACGTGGCCTTCGACCCGCACGGCAACCTGTGGATCTCCACGGACGGCAACCAGCTCGGCTCGCACGACGGCCTGTTCGGCGTCGCGACCGCCGGTGAGCGCCGCGGTGAGCTGAAGCAGTTCCTGACCGTTCCGCGCGGTGCCGAGACCTGCGGTCCGATCATCCAGGACAAGCGCGTCCTGGTCGCCGTGCAGCACCCGGGCGAGATCGACGGCGCGTCCGTCGAGAAGCCGCAGTCGGTGTGGCCCGACGGTCCCGGCAAGATCGTCCGCCCGTCGGTCGTGTCGGTCTGGCGCAAGGACGGCAAGAACATCGGTGTCTGAGCCGAGGTGAGTTGACCCGAGCGGGGGTGGGTGGATGTTTCACGTGAAACATCCACCCACCCCCGCTCAACTGCTGTCCGGCAGGCGCCCGACGGGCAGCAGGAGCGTGGTCACCGCGCCCCCGTCGGGGGCGTTGGAGAAGCGCAGTTCGATCTCCAGCACCTCGGCCTGCCCGGCCGCGATGGTCAGGCCGAGCCCGTGGCCCCGGCCGCGTCCCGGATCCCCGGTGCGGAACCGCCGCGGCCCCTGCTCGATCAGCTCGTCCGGATAACCGGGCCCGTGGTCGCGTACGGTCACCAGCGGGCCGGTGACGGTCACTTCGACCGGCGGCCGCCCGTGCTTGTGGGCGTTGACCAGCAGGTTGGCCAGGATCCGGTCCAGCCGGCGCCGGTCGGTGAGCACCACCGCGTCCCGCTCGATCCGTACCGCGACGGGCAGCCGGGTGCTCGCCGCCGCCCGCTCCACCGCGCGGCCGAGTTCCACCCGGGCCAGGTCCGCCCGTTCGACGCCCGAGTCCAGCCGGGAGATCTCCAGCAGGTCCTCGGTGAGCAGGTGCAGGGCCCCCAGCCGGTCGTTGATCATCTCCTTGGGCCGGCCCTCGGGCAGCAGCGCGGCCGCGGCCAGGGACCCTGTGAGCGGGGTGCGCAGCTCGTGCGCGACGTCCGCCGTGAACCGCTTCTCCGCCTCCAGCCGGGCCTGGAGCGAGGCCGCCATCGAGTCGAGGGCCTGGGCCACGTCCCGTACCTCGTCGCGGGAGCGCGTGCGCGGCCCGTCCCCGTCGGCCGGGAAGCCGACGCGTGCGTCGAGGTCCCCGGCGCTGATCCGGCGGGCCACGGCGGCCGTGGTGGCGAGCCGGCGGCTGATGCGGCCCGCGAGGAAGATGCCGGCGAGGGCGACCACCCCGGCGGCGAGAACGGCGGAGACCAGGATGGCGGTGTCGATCTCCCGGAGCCGGGTGCGGGTGCTGTCGTAGGGGACCCAGACGGCGAGCGGCTTGCCGTCGGCGGGCCCGGCCGCCCACATGACGGGTTTGCCGTCGTGGGTGCCGGTCATGCTGCCGGTCAGCCCGCGGGCGACCAGGTCGCGCAGCGGGGCCGGGAGGCCGGGCGGGTCGAGGGCGCTGTTCCCGTCGCCGCGCGCGGTGCCGTACTCGTACTGGGCCAGGGCGTAGTCCAGCTCCCGGTCCACGTCCTTGCGGACCTCGCCGACGAGCTGGCGGGCGACCACGTTGTGCACGAGGATCCCGAGCGCGGCCGCGACGGCGCAGCACACCGCCGTGGTGGTCATGGCGATCTTCCAGCGCAGGCTGCTCGTCCGACCCATCGGGGACCTTGCCTCCTCAGCCGTTTCCGGCGGCGGCGCGGGGGCCCGCGGCCGGGCAGGGGTCGCCCTCGTTCGGGCACTCGTCGAGGGTGAGCTGGGAGAGGTTCATGATCCCGGCCTCCGGGTCCCACACGTAGTCGGAGATGGAGACCTTCTTCGGGTTCGAGGTCGGCTCGCGCACGGCCAGGTGCTCGGCGGCCACCTCCACGCCCTCCAGGACCCCGCGCCGGGACAGGATGCGGGTGATCGTCCCGTCGTCCTGGACGGTGTACACGCGCAGTTCGCTGAGGCGGCCGTCGATGTCCAGGGCGGTGATCAGCTCCGCCCGGCCGTTGCCCGTCACGTCGGCCAGTACCGCGGGCCGGACGGGGCAGTCGGGGCCGCCGTCCACAGCCTGTGTGCAGAGCGCTATGCGCTGGATCGCCCGGGGGTCGACGAGCCGGCCGGTGCCGGCGTCCGCGGCGTTGGCGGCGGTGATGTCGGCCCGTACGACGTCCACGGCGTTCACGCCCTGCATGGACAGCGAGGGGACCTTGGCGAGGCCGGGGACGGCGGTGGCCGCACCGGACTGCTGGCCGGGGGCCGGGGGGTCGGGGCGGAAGTCCTTCCACAGGGTGCGGGGGGCGTGGGCCGTGCCGAGGTCGCCGTCGTTCTGGAGGCCCTCCACGTTCGCGCAGCCGGCGGTCGCCGACAGGGCGGCCGCCAGGAGGAGGACCCGGCTGCGCCGGAGGAAGGGCCTCATGTGCTGATGCTCCCCCGCGGGGAACGGGGCGGCCCGGGGGCGGGGCCATTGGAGGGACGGCGCGGCGCCGCTGCCAGGGGCTCCGCCCCCGGACCCCCGCGCCTCAAACGCCGGCGGGGCTGGATTTGGCTCGGGCCGGTGGGTGCGCGCGGCGCCGTGGCCAGGGGCTCCGCCCCCGGACCCCCGCGCCTCAAACGCCGGCGAGGCTGGATTTGCCCCGGCGGGGCCGGATGGGGACGGCAGGGCTGGATTGGTTGTGGGGCGGGCTGCTAGGGGGAGTCCGTGGGGTTGGCGATGGCTCTGGCTGCTGTGAGTTCCTGGCGGACCGGGGAGAGGACGGAGGCTTCGTCGACCTCCGGGGGTGGGGTGGGGCGGAGCTGGGTGGGGGTGTCGGTGCGGCGGACGCCCTGGGCCAGGGCCCGGAGGTCTTCGGCGATCGCCTCGGCCTCCCCGGGGGCCGGGGGCTGGGCTCCGTGGTTGACCCGGACCCGTGCGGCCGTCGTCGCGTCGACGATCCGCTCGACGGCCACCACCAGCGGCCACCACACGGCGGCCCGTTCCCCGGTCGGCGGCGGCTCGGTCAGCGCCCGCTGGAACTCGCTGCGCACGCCGGACAGCTCCCGGTAGATGCGGCGGCGGGCCTGGAGCCGGGCGGTCCGGGCCGCCCGTTGGCCCGCGTCGGTGTCGGGGGTGGAGCCGAAGGCGCGCTCCACGTAGCGGGCGGCGTCGTCCACCGCGTCGGCGAGCCGGTCGCCGAGCCGGGTGTGCCAGCTCTCGGGCCAGAGCAGGTACCCGGCGATCAGGGTGATGGCGCAGCCGATCAGGCTGTCGAGCAGCCGGGGCCGGACCAGGTCGAAGCCCTGATGGTTGAGCAGGTCGGAGAGGAGCAGGATGACCGGGGTGATCGCCGCGGTCTGGAAGGCGTAGCCCTTGACCGAGAAGACCGGGATGAGGGCCGCCAGGACCACCATGACGGGGACGTCCCACCATCCCCGCGGCACTTCCGAGAGCACGGCGGCCGCGACGACGAGCCCGCCCGCGGTGCCCAGCGCGCGCAGCACGGCCCGGGAGAACACCGAGCCGAAGTCGGGCTTGAGGACGAAGGTGACCGTGAGGGCGACCCAGTAGGAGCGCTCGATCTCCACCACCGATACGAGCGACTGCGCCAGCCCGATGCACAGCGCGAGACGCAGCCCGTACCGCCAGGAGGCCTCGGAGAACATCATGTCCCGCACCACCCGGCGGGCCCGGACCCGCAGCGCGGCGGGCCGGCCGAGCCGGTCGTCGACGTTGTGCATGTCCGGCTCGGCCAGCGGCACGATCGTCGCGGCGTGCCGCAGGGCCGCGTCGATGGCCCGCTCGGACTGGCCGTCGGGCGCGGGCAGGTCCAGTACGGGGATGTCCGTGCGGCCCTCCTCGACGGCCGTCGCCAGGACCCGGACGGCCGCCGGGATCGCGGGGGAGAGGGGTCTGCGGCGCAGGTGCGCGGCGGGCGCGGCCTCGACGAGCGGGATCAGCACGTTCAGCTGGGCCAGCATCCGCACGAGCGAGGGGCTGTGGCCGTGCACCCGGGCCCGGCGGCCCAGCACCAGGTCGTAGGCGTGGTTCAGGGCCTGGGTGAGCTGCTGGCGGCGCTCCTCGTACGCGGGTCCCGGTCCGCCCGCGGCCTCCAGGCTGTCGGCCAGGGCCCGGTAGGCGGCGGCGACGGCGGCCCGCTCCGGCTGCCGTCCGCGCAGGGGCCAGCCGAGCAGGGTCAGCAGGAGGACGAACAGGCCGCCGGCGCTCAGCAGCAGCGGAGCCGTCCACCAGGGGCTGGGCATCGGCAGGCCGGCGCCGACCACGGCGTTCAGCAGGAGCAGCAGCCCGGAGACGGAGGCGACCGTGCCGATGGAGGAGATCATCCCGGAGACCAGGGCGACCAGGGTGAGGACGCCGACCGCGACCCAGCCGTGCCCGAAGACCAGGGTGCCCAGTGCGACGCCCACGGCCCCGAAGAACTGGGGCACGGCGATGTTCAGGATCCGCATCCGGTAGGCGTCCGCGGTGTCGCCGATGACCCCGGACAGGGCGCCCATCGAGACGAGTGCGCCGTACTCGGGCTCGTCGACGGCGAAGCCGACGGCCAGCGGCAGGGCCAGGGCGACGGCCGCGCGCAGCGCCGCGGCCCAGGGGATCGGCGCGGAGCTGGGCCGCAGCCCCTTCAGCAGCCAGGCGGGCGGTGCCAGCGGTCCGAACCGTCCGGCCGCCGTCGCCCCGGCCCGTCCGGTCGGCCCGCGCTGTCCGGTCGGCCCGCGCCGTCCGGCCCGCCCGGGCGGTATGTCTTCGGTGCGTTCGGTGCTCATTCCCGCTTCCGTGCCGCCGCTCGTGAATCGGTTCTTCTGTGCTGCTCTAAGGATTCTTCTACGGATTTACGTGCCAATCCGCCCGTTCCGAGCTTATGGGGTGCGGCGCAGTCGGCCGGTCAGCCAGGCGGCCAGCGCGGCGGCCAGTCCGACGGCCAGCACCACCCAGACGGTGGTGCGCAGGAACGCGGTCAGCGCGTCGTACACCGCTTCGGCGGCCGCCCGGTCGATGTCGGCCGGCAGGTCGTCCAGGGTGAGGCGGCGGCACAGGACCACGGCCGCCCACAGCAGGAGTGCCCCGACGGCCAGCCCCAGTCCGGTGGCCAGGACGGCCCGGCGGCGCCGGACGGCGACGGCGATCGCCACCGCGGCCAGCACCACGGTGAGCACGGGGAGCCAGACCCCGGCGATCTGCAGCATGCGGAACCCCTTCCGGAGCGCACCGAGGTTGTCGTACTCCATGACCTTCACCGAGAGGTGCGTTTCGGGGATGCGGTCGGCGAAGGGCACCCCGTTGTCGACGAGATCGCCCTTGACGCTGGCGATCACGGGTGCGAGATCGATGGTCACGGCGTTGCCGTCGCCGGTGGTGAGTGCGCGGAAGAAGGCTCCGTGGGCGGCGCGGTTCGCCGCGTCCCAGGCGGTTTGGTAGGCCGGGGTGCCGACGAAGGAGCGCAGGGCCTCGCCGAGCAGGGCGTCGACCCCGCCCTGGAAGGGGCCGGCGTCGATCTGCCCGGAGAGGGCCCGGCCGGCCTGGGTGACGACGACGTTCTGCACGGCGGGATCCGAGGCGAGCGGGGACATCGCCGCGGTGTAGCGGTCGGCGCTGCCGAGTTCGTGGTCGGCCCAGTACGCGACGGCGCTCGCGGGCACCAGCAGGGCCACGAGCGCGATGAGTACCGCCGAGAGGAAGGTCCGCACGTCACCAGGGAAAGGGGGCCGGGCGCGCGGCGCGAGCCGGGTTGCTGCGGGCGGGTGGTGCGGGCGGAGGTGCGGGCAGGGGGTGCGCTCCGGCGCGTTCCTCTTGCCGACATTAATCTGGACATCTAATATCCAGATTATGAAGATGAGCGAGGGCGTCGAATGGGCCCTGCACAGCTGCCTCAACCTGGCCTGGAGCGGTGACGGCCGGGCGGTTTCGGCGGCCCGGCTGGCGGCCTGGCACGAGCTGCCCGCGGCCTACCTCAACAAGCAGCTCCAGGCCCTGGCGCGGGCGGGCATCGTCAGCTCCACCCCCGGCCCGCGGGGCGGCTTCCGCCTGGCCCGCCCGCTGGAATCGATCACGCTCATGGACGTGGTCGCCGCCGTCGAAGGGCCCGACGAGGCCTTCCGGTGCGCGGAGATCCGGCCGCAGGGCCCCGGCGGCGGCGAGGAGCCGCCCGCGGCCGACTGCGCCATCGCGCACGCGATGGGGCGGGCCGAGCTGGCCTGGCGCCGCGCACTGGCCGCGCAGACCCTCGACGAGATCCGGCAGCAGGCCGAACGGCAGGCCCCCGAGGCCCCCGAACGCCTCCGCGCCTGGCTCGCCGCCCGCTAGGGCCGTGGCCCGTACCACTCGTCGTACTTCGGACAACTGACCCAGGAGCTTGGAATGACGCGCAGCATCACCAACCCGGCAGAACTCCACGACCCCACCGGCTACGGCTACAGCCACGTCGTCTCCGCGCCCGGGGAGCAGGTCTTCATAGCCGGCCAGTACGGCTCCGACCCGACCGGCCACGTGGTCCCCGACGGGTTCGACGCCCAGGTCGGGCAGGCCTTCGCGAACCTCCGCACCGCCCTGGAGGCCGTCGGCCTGGGCCTCGGCGACGTGGTCCGCATCGGGACGTACGTCGTCGGGCACGACCAGGAGAAGCTGGAGGTGCTGCTGAAGCACCTGCACGCCGCCTGGGGCACCGAACTGCCCGCCCAGACGCTGATCGGCGTGGCCGCGCTCGCCCTGCCGGACATGCTCTTCGAGATCGACGCGGTGGCGGTACGGGCGGCCCCCTAGGGGCGCCTGGCCGCAGGCTGCTCCGGTTGCCGGTCCCGGGTTGCGGGTGTGCCCTGGATGATGGGAGAGAGGAGCCCGTCATGGCACATGCGGCACCCACCGCCCCCCGGGGGCACCGGCAGCAGGCGTCCGGTACGGCGGCCCACACGAGCAGGGCGGCCCTCGCGCGACCGCTGCTCATGGGACTGGTCTACGGCGTCTACGCCGCCTTCATGAAGCGTCAGATGGGGCCCGTCGACGCGGGCAACGTCTTCTACGGGATCCTGTGCGGCGCGATCTTCGCCGCCTGCCTGGTGGCCCTGGCCCGGATCGGCCCGCGGCTGGCGCAGGAGCCGCACGCGGCGGCGTACGGGATCTTCGCGGGCATCTCCTTCGGCTACCTGTACAGCCTGGCCGGCGAGTCCATCCTGAAGAGCTCGGGCCTGGGCCTGCTCGTCGGCGCGGGCGTCGGCGCGGCGGCCTTCTACCGCTACCACAGCCGTAGCGCGACCTAGGAAGACCGAAGACCGAAGCCCCGGCTCCCGCGCATCGCGGGGGCCGGGGCTTCGGCGTACGTGCCGCGAGGGCGTCAGCCGGTCGTGAAGTAGCCGAGGAGGTCGGTGATCACGTGGTTGGGGCCGCCGTAGCTGTTGAAGATGTTCACCTTGCCGTCCGCGACGGGGGTCGTCACGTGGTTCGGGACCGTGAGACCGGGCAGCGTGTTCAGGCTGCTGGCTCCGGGGAGCTTGCCGCGGAAGGCGTACGCCGTGAGGAAGCCCGGGGCGGTGGTGTCGGTCGCGGTGACGTTCAGGACGGTGCCCACGGCGTCGGCCGGGAGGCCGGAGACCGTGGTGGTGGCGCCGGGGGCGACCTTGCCCGTGGTGCGGGTGTCGGCGAGGCGCTTGGGGGAGACCGGGGTGAAGAGGGCCTTGCCGTCCTTGCCGTAGTAGCCGACGGCGTCCAGGACCAGGTGGGTGGAGCCGCTGTTCGTGAACAGGGTGATGGTGCCGTCGGGGCCGACCGGGACGATGGCCTGGTTGGACTTGTCCTTGCCCGGCTCCACGTTCAGGTTCGACGTGTGCGGACGCTTCACCGGGTTCGGGAACGCGCTGACGAACGCCTCCTGCGTCGCACCCGTACCCGTCAGGTTCAGGGCGACGGCGGTGGCGTCGGCCGGGATGCCGTTCGCGCCCGCGACCTTCACCGTGCGGCGCTTGCCGCCGGACAGGGCGTCGCCGTTCGTACGGGTGTCCAGGATCCGGGTCGGGGCGAGCGGGGAGAAGCGATCGCCGGCGTTGGGCTGGTAGTAGCCGACGAAGTCCACGATGAGCGAGGCCTTGCCCGAGTTCAGCTGCGCCTGGATCTTGCCGTCGGGGCCGACCGGCACGGTGACCGTGTTGGACGAGGTGCCGCCCGCGCGGACGTTCACGTTCGAGGTCTCCGGCCGTGCCTGGCCCGGGACCGAGGGCCAGACCGAGAGGTGGGTGTCCTGGGTGGCACCGGTGACGGTCACGTTCAGGACGACGGAAGCCATGCCCCCGGCCCTGAACTGCCCCGGCACGGTGGCGCCCCTCAGCACCTCCACGGAACGGGGCACCCCGTGCTGGACGAAGGAGCCGGTGGCACGGGTGTCCAGCAGACGGAACGGCGTGGTGGCCACGTACCCGGACGCGGCATACCCGACCTGTACGGTCCGGGAGGCCGTGGACTGCGCGCCCTTGACGTCGTACACAGTGACCTTCACCTCGTACGTGCCGGGCTGCTTGTAGCTGTGCGTGGCGGTCTGGAGGCCCGGACGGTACAGATTGGTGCCGTCACCGAAGTCCACGTTCACTCTCACGACCCCCCACGGGGCGACGGTCGTGGTGGTGTCGACCCGGAGGGTCAGCGGTCGGACGACCTGGTTCGGGTCGTGGTCCGGAGCCGGCAGGATCGGCGTGGCGGTGAAGGCGGTGGCCAGTTCACCGGGGGAGGTCGCGCGGACCGTCTGTTCCTTGGAGATCTTCTTGCCGGTGCCGTTGGTCGCCGCCATCTTGACCACGCACGCGCACGGTGAGCCGTAGACGTGGGTGGTGGTGACGTCGGCTGCGTCGCCCGGGCGGATGACGGCGGGTGCCGTCCCGTCACCGAAGTCCACCGTGTAGGTCATGGTGGTGGGCCACTTGCTGTCCGAACCGGCCTTGAACGTCACCGGGGTGCCGACCGGCGCCCAGGGATGGTCGATCTCCATCCGGGCCGAGGTCAAGCCGTCGTTGGTCTCGGTGGTGCCGCGGTCCAGGTAGCCGCCGTCCTTGCCGGTGTTGGGCACGCGCGGGTCGTCCGTGGTGGGGATCCCGTTCCTGTCGACGGGCAGGACGCCCGGCGCCGTTGCGTCGGCGGAGTCGATGAGCGGCGAGTCGGGCCCCCAGAGGCCTGCGGTCGTGGGGACCAGAATGTCGCGCGCGCCCTGCCCGCTGGCGGCCAGGAATGCCGCCGCGGTCGGATAGGTGGTGCCGGCCCACTGATAGGCGACCGTCGCGTAACCCTCCGAGCCCGCGATCAGGTTGAAGCCGGTGCGGGTGCCGGACGTCGCGCTCTGCGCCACGGAGAGCTGGGGGGTCGTGCAGGTGGTGTTGCCGGAGGCCGTGAGCACGTTGTTGAACACCGAGGAGCCGGTCGAGGCGCCACGGATCACGACGGTCTCCTCGCAGCCCCCGATGCCCTCGTTCTCGTCGGTGAAATTGTCGATGTGGTTGTTGGTGATGACGGTGCCGGGCGCGTCCACCACGGAGAGCGGTCCCGAGCTCCGCAGGGCGTTGCGGCTGAGGACGGTGCGCTGGGCGCCTGCGATCGCGGCACTGTAGAACGAGCTGCGACGGACGCGGACGTCCGTGCTTCCCCCGCTGACGACGAGGGGAGCGTAGCCGTACATCGAGCTGTCGAGGACCCCGTCCAGCACGACGTCGTGGGAGCCGGTGATGCTCACGCCTTCGGTCATCGTCAGCCCCTGGACCTGCACGTGAGAGGCCCCGCCGATGGTCAGCTTGTGGATGCTGGATTCGATGAGCTGGCTCTCGGGCGTGAAGGCGAAGGTGATCGGCTTGCCCGGCGCGCCCGAGCGGTCGACCGTGAGGGCCTGCTGCTTCTGGTAGCGCGGGTTGACGTGCACGGTCTGCCCTGGCTTCGCCGCCTTGACCCCCGCGGCGAACGTGCAGAGCGGGGAGGCCTGTGTGCCGCTCCCACTGTCCGTGCAGGCGATGCTGTTGTCCACGTACAGGTCGGTCGGGAGATCGGCGGCGGTGGCGGCCGGCATGCCGATGAAGGTGACCAGGCCTGCGGTGAGCAGGACCAGCGCACGACTGGGACGCAACGGGTGACTTCCTTCGACGAGGCGCGTACATCGGTCACTGCTGGGACCGCTCGTGCCGTCGGAAGGTTGTACGGAGCCCGGATGCTCTCGGGGATCGGTACTTTCGGCCGGGCATAACGGGACAAAAGGCCGAGGTGGTGGGGTGGGTCGGTGGCCGAGACTGGTGGAGGCGCCGGTTCCCGTGCTCCGTGGTCGAACCTCACGTGACCACTCTCCGTTGCCGAGGGCGCGGGAACCGGTGCCTCCTCATGTCCTGATGCCCCTGCGCGGGGCCGGCTCTACGCGGCCGTGTCGTCTCCGGCCGGGTCCTCGGCGGCGGTCTGGGTGCCGGTCTGGGCGGTCTTGGCGGACTCGGGTTCCTGGCGGCGGACCGGCGGGGCGGGCGGAGCCGGCGGGGAGAAGCGGGCGGCCTCGGCGCGGAGCATGGCGTTCAGGGCGAGGTACGGGTCGAAGGGCATGGCGGAACCTCACGGTGTTTCGGGGGTGTGGGGGGACGCGCAATCGGGGGGCAGGGTGAGCTGCCGGGTGTGCCCGGTGCCGGGTGCGCGGTGCTGCCGCTCGGACGCTCGGCCCGGTCAGCAGCGCAGGACCACACTCCGTACCGCCCGCAGGGACGCCGCCGGTGCGGCGTGCCCCGCCGGGTGCGCGGCCGCCTCTTGGGGGCCGGACCGGGGTGGTTTCACGTGAAACACCGGCCGCTGCAGGCCCCGTACGCCGGGGACGCCGCGCGCGGGAACCCGTACGGCCACCCGTACTTCGGGATCGCCCGCCGGATCGGCCGGTGCCTCGGTGGGCTCGGCCGGGGCCGTGGGGGCGGAGCGGGAGCCCTCGGCCGTCGCGGTGGACGGGCCGGCTCCGCCGACGCCGAACAGGCACAGCAGCACGGCGCAGAGCACCGTCAGGACCGTCATCAGGGTCCTGTTCGGTGCCGTTCGCGTGTGTCGCGCCTGCTGTGCATGCGGCGTCCTGCCCATGCGGAGGGTGTGCCCCGACACGCGGGCCAACTCTCCCCCGGGACCGCAGCGTCCCCCGACCGGGGGACGAAGACACCCCCCACGGCTGTCAGGTGGCCGCAGGGGGTGTCCGTCCTTCGGGGGCCGCCCACCGGTCAGCGCAGGGTGCGGCGGTGGCCGGTGAGGCGGGCCAGGACGGCCGTTTCGCCGCTGATCAGCCGGAGTTGGGCCCGGCCGGACGGCCCGCCCCGTCCGGAGATCCCGGGGGAGACCCGGGTCACGGTGAACACGGCCGTACGCCGGTCGGCGCGCGCCACCTCGATCGACTGGCCGCGCCGCAGCTCGCCGAGCCGCGGCAGGTCTCCGGAGACCACGGCGGTGCCGGCCGCGCCCGGGGCCGGGCCCGCGGAGTCCCACACGGCGCTGTCCTGGACGTGGGGCTTGGCGTCGGCGGCGCCGGCTTCGAGGTCCTCGGCGTACGGATGGCCCGGCCCGCCCGTCCCCGCGTCCGTCCCGCCGGTCGGGGTACCGGCCGTCAGTGGTACGTCCGTTCCGAGCGCCGGGATGACCAGGCGCAGCGGCGGCGAGGCCGGGAGGGCGGTGACCCCCGACCGCCCGGGCCGCCGGGCGCCCTTGCCGGTGGTGTGTCCGCCGGAGTGCTCCAGCTGCCGGGCCAGCCGGCGCGGGCCGGACAGCCCCAGGACCCGCGAGGGCAGGGCGTCGCCCGCGGTCGGGGCGGCCGGCCGGCCGCCCTCGGTGGTGCGCAACACCCCGAGGCCGGTGCACAGCAGAGCCACCGTCAGTACGCCGACCACCCACTTGGCGCGGGGCATGGGAATCCCTCCTGGTCCGGCTCGGGCGGCCGGTCCCGAGAGCAGTGGACCCTTCCCCGCCCCCCGGCGGTGCGCGAAACACGGAGAACTGACGTCGCGTCATCGCCCTGGAGCCCTCCCGCGGGCACGTCTTCGCAGATGGAGGCCGGTGGGCCGGGGCCGGAGCGGGTGTGGAGCGCGTGCGCCCGAACGGGTGAGAACGTCAAGGGCGAACCTTGGGCGTGTCGGATCGGCGGCACGTTCTGCCACATGCGAAAACCTGTCAAACAGGACGATATGACGGGTCGTCGGCTTGAGTTGCGGGGCGGGGGCGGGCGGCTTGTCCTTGGATCATGAATGATCCATACGCATATGCCCTGGCCATGGGGCCCCATTACTTTCCGGCCCTTCCGGCCACCCGGCCCGCCCCGGAATCCCCCGCGGATGCGGAGGCCGCCCTCGTCGGCGCCCGGCCGTTGCCCAGGAAGCGCTCCGAGGCCGCCTCCCGCAGTGCGTCCGCCAGGCCGTCCACCACGCGCCGCTCCCGCCAGGGGCGCTCCGCCGCGCTCACACCCGCTCCGGGGTCCGGGCGGGGCGCCGGGCGGGAGGCAGGACGGGCGCCGCAGCCCGGGTGAGGTACCCGGCACCGAGCGGCGGGCCGTCCAGCTCGGTCGGGGCGGCCGCGGGCTGGAGCCCCGAGAGGCGCCGCAGCAGTCCGGGGGCCAGCTCCGGGCCGACCGCCCGGGCCAGTGCGGAGGCCTCGGTGGGGTGCGCGTGCACCCAGCCGATGTGGCGCAGCCCCGACCAGCCCGGTTCCTCGGCGGCCTCCGCCAGGGCACGGGCGGCGGGGGCCAGGGGCAGCAGCCTGACCGTCGCGGGGGCCCCCGGCTCGGGGTCCCCCGCCGGAGCCGGCCGGACGGACTCGGCGACCGCGAGCCGGGTGAAGGCCGGCCGCGGCAGCTCCGCGTGGTCGGCCAGGTCGCTGACGGTCGGGGCCAGGCAGTGCACCCCGGCCGGGAACCCGTCCCGTACGGCCGCGGCGGCGACCGCACGCCCGGCCGGACCCGCGTCCCCGACGGTGACCAGGTGGAATGCCGTACGCCTCCCCCCTCCGGAGGCGAGGGGCAGCAGCGCGGCCGCGGTGGCGGCGGGCTGTTCCACGCACCAGACGGCGTCGAAGCGGCCGACGGGTGCGGGGGCAGGCGGGGCGGCGGAGGCGGCGGAGCCCGCGCGGACGGGCGCGGCGCCGGCCAGCACCTCGGCGCCCCGGCGCGCGTCGAGCCGGGCCGCGAGGAGGTCCACGTACTCGGGATACAGCCCGATCAGCGCGAGCTGACGGGCCAGCAGGAGCCTGCTCTGCCGTACGTCGCCGGCGGTGAGCAGGGTCAGGTGGTGGCCGCGGCCGAGCAGCTCGGCGGCGAGCCGGATGCCGGTGGGGCTGGCCGCCCCGGCGAGGGCGATGTGCACGGCGGTACTCGTTTCGAAGGAGGTGGGGCGCGTGCGTCTACGCGGTGGCTCGGGCGTGTTCGGTGGCGGTGGCGGTCTTGGCGGCGGCCGGGACCGGGGGCAGGGGCGTGGTGACGGTCACCTCGCCGGGGATTCCCACCCGTGCGAGGAAGGCCCCGCGCTCCGGACCGGCGCCGATGACGGAGAAGCAGACGGAGTCGCCCGCCCCGACCAGGCCGTTCACCACGTCCGTGTAGAAGAGCACCGGGGTCGCCGAGGTGACGAGGTTGCCGAGCTCGCGGGCGTGCGCGGGGGCCTTGCGGGTGTCCAGGCCGGCGAGCTGGTGGTAGTCCTCGACCAGGGCCGGGCCGGCCTGGTGCGTGTAGATCCGCCGGACCTCGTCCACGAAACCGGGGCGGTGGGCGTCCATGGTCTCCTGGTTCATCATCATGCCGCGCGAGTAATAGCGGGCCAGCTCCGGTCCGTTGAGTCCGAATGCGGACAGCTCGGCGGAGCCGGCAAAGCCCGGCGGGTGGGCTGCGCCGCCTCCGGGGTAATGGATGAGCGGATCGCTGAATCCGGGCTCGTCCCCGAAATTCAGGGAATCGCGCGAATAGAAGCCGAGGCCCGCCTCGAAGCTGTCGTCCCGCTCGAATACCAGGGCGGTCGCGGCATCGGAGAACAGCGCCCCGGAGCACCACAGGGTGTGCGCGAAGGGATGCTCCCCGTCCGCGCCGCTGTACTGGGAGATGATGCCGTTCTCGTCGATTCCGATGGGGCTCGCGGCGTTGTACGAGATCACCAGCGCGCGCCGGGCCCCGGTCCGGGCCAGGTGCGCGGCGACGCGGGAGAGCCCGCCGCAGCCGGCGCCGAGCTGGAAGGGGGGCACACTGTCCGGGATGCTCAGGCGTCGCAGCAGGTTGAAGGCGTCCTGGTCGAGCATGATCTCGTACGGGGTGCACGTGGCCACGAAGACGGCGTCGATGTCCTCGGGCTCGGTGAGGGCGGACCGCAGTGCGGCGCGGGCGACCTCGACGACGGTGTCGAGCGAGGCGAAGCGCTCCCGGTCCCAGCTCTTGGAGGTGACCCCGAGTATGCGCTCGATATCGGTGCCGCTGATTTCCTTGCCGGCCCGCTTGCGGTGCGGGATGTGCGCGAGCCGGGCCCACTCCTCGACGGAGATGATCTCGCCGATCTGGGCGCCGACACCGGAAATCCGATAGGGGAACGGGTACGCGTACGCGGCGGGGGCAGGGGAATTGGCCGTTTCCGAGGCAGACATGCTTCTCCGGTCCGTGGAATCCGATGGGGACGGCTCCAGCGAACACCAGCGGGCGGACGGGGAGAAGGGAATGCAGGGGGTGCAGTGGTGAAAGCGTTGAATACGGGATCACGGTCCCGCTCCCCCTTCCGCTCCCGATGCGGGTCCCTCCCGGGGAGGGCGTCGTGAGCGGGCGGCGGGTGGCCAACGCCTGGCTCGGGGACCTGCTGGCCGAGGCGGGCTGGAGCGGGGCGGAGCTGGCGCGGGCCGTCAACGCCCTCGGCACCCTGCACGGGCTGGCCCTGCGCTACGACCGGACCGCCGTCGCCCACTGGCTGTCGGGCACCCGGCCGCGCCGGCCCGTGCCCGAGCTGATAGCGGCGGCCCTGACCGAGCGGTGCGGGCGCCTCGTCACCGTCGCGGAGGCGGGCCTCGGTGCGAGCTCGGCGGGACCCGGCGTACGGACCGACCCCGGAGCGGCGGCGGCCGAAGCCGGGGGTGAGGGGCTGCTGCGGCTCGCGCTGCAGGCCAGGGCGGACGTGGACCCGCACGGCAGGCCGCCGCTGCTGCGCAGCCCGTACCAGCCGGTGCCGGTGCCTCCGGCGCTGTGGGACCGGGAACCGGAACCGGAAGCGGAACCTGATCCGGCGGCGGGCGGCCCCGGCGGGGGGATGCGTACGCGCACGGGCGCGGGCCTCCCGGAGCTCGCCGCCCGACGGCATCTCGCGGCGCACGCCGAGCAGTTGAGGGCCCTCGCGGTGAGCTTCTCGGGCCTCTACCTCACCCACGGCGGCGTCCACACCCGTGCGGCCCTGGCGGCCTGGCTGGCCCAGGACGCGGGCGCCTTCGCCGCCCGCCACACGGACGGCCCGAGGTCCGCCGCCGCACGCGGCCGGGGGGCGGCCGGGCAGGGGTGCGGGGTGTCGGAGGTGTGGCGCGGGTACGCCCAACTCGCGCATCTGCTCGGGGAGATGACGGCGGACGCCGGGTACCACGGGCTCGCGCAGGAGTACCACGGCATCGCCCTCGGGCTGGCCCGGCAGGCCGGGGACCGGCGGATGTACGCCATCACCCTGCGCGCGATGAGCGCGCACGCCGGCCGGCTCGGGCAGTCCGCGCACGCGGTACGGCTCGCCCGTACGGCCGTGGAGACCGCGCCCGCCGACGGGGACCCCGGCACGCTGGCGTTCCTCCTGGTCCAGCGCGCGGCCGCGCACGCCCATGCCGGACAACGCTCTGCCGCCACCGCGGACTTGGCCGCCGCCGACCGGTTGCACGGGCGGCACGCGCTGAAGCCGTCCGACGGGCCCTTCGACTCGTACGCCCGGGCCGACCTCGACTTCGCCCGGGCCCGCACCCACCTCGCCCTCGGCGAGTTCCCGGCCGCGGCCGACGCACTGGAACGGTCCCTGCGCGGCCGCGCGGCCGGCCAGCACCGGGCCACCGCGCTCACGCACGCCGCGCTCGCCGAGACGCTGCTGCGCCTCGGGCACCTCACCCGGGCGTGCGAGCACTGGCGGGCGTTCCTCACGGCCGCCCCGGCGGTGCAGTCGCGTGCGGTACGCGAGGCACTCGGCCGGCTGCTGCGCGACCTGACCCCGTACCGGCGGATGCGGGAGGCGGTCCCGACCGTCGCGATGGCCCGCGCCCTGGCGGACCGGCTGCCGTGAGCGCGGCGGCCTAGTGCGGGTCGGCCGTCCTGCGGTAGCGGACCTCGGCCACCGGGAAGCCGTCCGACTCGTCGACGAGGACGCCGCCGTCGGGGCGGAAGCCGGCGCGCTCGTAGAACCGGCGTGCCCGGGCGTTGCCTTCGAGCACCCACAGCCGTACCGCGGGGTAGGGCGCCCGGCGCAGCACCTCGGTCAGCAGGGCGCGGCCGACGCCGGTGCCGATGACGTCGGGCCGCGCGTACAGGGCGTACAGCTCGCCCTCGTCCGGCGCCGCGCCCTCGGGATCCGTGCCCTCGGGATCCGTGCCCTTGGCGGGCCCGAAGGCGGCCCACCCGACGACCGCGCCGTCGGGGCCCTCGGCCACGAGGTTGGTCACGGCACCGGCCGGATCGGCGAAGGCGGCCCGCCGCTGCTCCGCGTACGCGGCGGCGCTGAGCCCGTCCAGGTACGACTGCGGCATCAGCCCGGCGTAGGCGTACCGCCATCCGCTCACGCGCACGGCGGCGACGGCGTCGATGTCGGGCTCGGTCATCTCGCGTACGCGAGGGCGGGGCTCATCCGCGTCAGAGGCGTCCATCCGGGGAGTGTGCCAGCGGGGGCCCGCGCCCGGCACCGGGATTTCAGGGCCGGCCGGAGCCGCCGAGCCAGGGCCTGCGCCCCGGTCCGGTCGGGTGGGTGCCGGTGACGGCCATGACCACCGAGTAGAGGCTGGTCTCGGCGGTGATGAAGAGCCGGTTGCGCTTGGCCCCGCCCCAGGCGATGTTGGACACCGTCTCGGGGACGGCGAGCCGCCCGATCAGGGTGCCGTCGGGGTCGTAGCAGTGCACGCCGTCGCTCATGGCGGCCGCCCAGAGCCGACCGCCGGCGTCGAAGCGGAGGTTGTCGAAGCGGGCTCCCGGACGGGCCGCCGCGTCGGCGAAGACCTTGCCGTCCGAGAGGGTGCCGTCCTCGCGGACGTCGAAGACCCGGATGCGGCCGCCGCGGGTGTCGGAGACGAAGAGCTGCCGTTCGTCGGGGGAGAAGACGAGGCCGTTCGGGGCCTCGAAACAGTCGGCCACCAGGCGGACTTCACCGGTGCCCGGGTCGATGCGGTAGACGTTGTTGGAGCCGATCTCGCTCTCGGCGACGTAGCCCTCGTAGTCGCTGGTGATGCCGAAGTCCGGGTCGGAGAACCAGATCGAGCCGTCGGACCTGACCGCGGCGTCGTTCGGGCTGTTCAGGCGCTTGCCCTGCCAGCGGTCGGCCAGCACCGTGACCGTGCCGTCGTGCTCGGTCCGCGTCACCCGGCGGTTGCCCTGCTCGCAGGTGACCAGCCGGCCCTGCCCGTCGAGGGTGTTGCCGTTGGTGTGCCCAGCGCCCCGCCGGAAGATGGAGACGGCTCCGGTCTCCTCGTCCCAGCGCAGCATGCGGTCGTTGGGGATGTCGCTCCAGACCACCTGACGCCACGCGGGTACGTAGACGGGTCCCTCGGCCCAGCGGCAGCCGGTGTGCAGGACCTCGAGCGCGGCGTCCCCGTTCATGCACCGTCCGGTCCGGAACCGGTCGTCGAACATCTCGTACATGAGATTCCCCCTCATCCTGCACGAACCACAGAAACCGAATCTCCTTCGGCTCGTAGGCAACACTGCAAGACTCCATATGGCTTCCACAACGTCATTCCGAAGAGAGAGGTGTGGATCACAGGGGTCGCCTACCCGTCGGGGCGCGTCGGTACCGGCCGAAAGTACGAGGCGGAGCAGGGGGCGCGGCGGCCATTCTTCAAAGGGGAGTAAAGACCCCGGACCGGACGCACCCAGCGAAGGAGCACCATGTCAGCCTCCCCCTCCACGCCCTCCACCCCCTCCTCCCTGAAGTCGCTCGCCCGGCGCGTCCTGCGGGGGCTGAACCGCCCCGCCGCCGCGGTGCTCGTGGAGTCGGAGAACCTCCTGGTGCACACCCCCGGCCCGGGCGCGGTCTGGCCGCGGGGCAGCAGGCAGGCCGTCGCCTGGTACGTGGTGGGCCCGGCCGGCGACGTGGTGGACATCGAGCTCGTCACCATGAACGGCAGCCAGGCCCGGACGGAGGCCGTCCTCGCGACCGGCATCCAGACCCACCACACCGGCGCCACCGTGACGGTCCCCGACCTGGCCCCGGGCCGCTACCTCGTCCTGGTCACGTCCGCCTCGGGCGGACTCGACGCCTACAGCCAGCCGGTCACCCTCACCGCTTGAGGTCCCGCAGGGCCGTGTTCAGTTCCAGGACGTTGACGCGCGGTTCGCCCATGAAGCCGAGGGTGCGGCCCTCGGTGTGAGCCTTCACCAGCTTCGCCACCTCCTCGACCGGCAGGCCGTTGCGCTGGGCGACCCGGGCCGTCTGGAGCTCCGCGTAGGCCGGGGAGATGTCCGGGTCCAGGCCGGAGCCGGAGGAGGTCACCGCGTCCGCCGGGATCCGGTCGGGCCGCGGGGCGTAGCCCGGGACGGTGTTGTCGAGCAGGACCTTGGCCTTGGCCTCCTGCACGGACTTCAGCAGCTCCGGGCTGTCCGCCGCCTTGTTGGTGGCGCCGGAGACCAGCAGCTCGTACTGGGTGTTGACGGTGTTCCCGGCGAGCCCCGCCGCCGGGCGGCCCTGGAACCAGCGCAGGTCGTCCCCGTACGACTGGCCGATCAGGGAGGAGCCGACGACCTTGCCGCTCGCGTCCTGGACCTCGGAGCCGTTGGCCTTGCCGCCGAAGGCGGCCTGGGCGATGCCGGTGATCGCGAGGGGGTAGAGGACCCCGCACAGCACGGTGAGGACGAGGAGGGCGCGCAGCCCGGCGCCGAGCAGGCGGGCGGTGTTGCCTACGGAGTTGTTCATGGGATCAGCACTTCCTGATTTTCAGCGCAGGCCGGGGATGAGGGAGACGACCATGTCGATGAGCTTGATGCCGATGAACGGGGCGACCAGGCCGCCGAGTCCGTAGACGGTGAGGTTGCGCCGGAGCATCTTGTCGGCGCTGGTGGGCCGGTACTGGACGCCCTTCAGGGCGAGCGGGACCAGGGCGATGATGACCAGCGCGTTGAAGATGACGGCGGAGAGGATCGCCGAGTCGGGGGAGTGCAGGCCCATGACGTTGAGCTTGTCGAGGCCCGGGTAGACCGCCGCGAACATGGCCGGGATGATCGCGAAGTACTTGGCGACGTCGTTGGCGATGGAGAAGGTGGTCAGCGCGCCCCGGGTGATCAGCAACTGCTTGCCGATCTCGACGATTTCGATGAGCTTGGTGGGGTTGGAGTCCAGGTCCACCATGTTCCCGGCCTCCTTGGCGGCCGAGGTGCCCGTGTTCATCGCGACGCCGACGTCGGCCTGAGCCAGGGCCGGGGCGTCGTTCGTGCCGTCGCCCGTCATGGCGACGAGCTTTCCGCCGGCCTGTTCGCGCTTGATGAGGGCCATCTTGTCCTCGGGCGTCGCTTCCGCCAGGAAGTCGTCCACGCCCGCCTCTTCGGCGATGGCCTTGGCGGTCAGCGGGTTGTCGCCGGTGATCATGATGGTCTTGATGCCCATGCGCCGCAGCTCGTCGAAGCGTTCGCGCATGCCCTCCTTGACCACGTCCTTGAGGTGGATGACACCGAGGACCCGGGCGCCCTTCTCGTCCTCCAGCGCGACGAGCAGCGGGGTGCCGCCGGCGCCGGAGATCTCGTCCACCTTCGCCCGCGCGTCCGGGGCGACCGTACCGCCCTGTTCGCCGACCCAGGCGATGATCGAGCCGGCCGCGCCCTTGCGGACCTTGCGGCCGTCGACGTCGACGCCCGACATGCGGGTCTGGGCGGTGAAGGGGATCCATTCGGCGCCCACCAGTTCGCCCTGGTGGCGTTCGCGCAGGCCGTACTTCTCCTTCGCGAGGACCACGATCGAGCGGCCCTCGGGGGTCTCGTCGGCCAGCGAGGAGAGCTGGGCGGCATCGGCCAGTTCGGCGGCGATGGCGCCGGTGACGGGGACGAACTCGGAGGCCTGGCGGTTGCCGAGGGTGATGGTGCCGGTCTTGTCGAGCAGCAGCGTGGAGACGTCGCCGGCGGCCTCCACCGCACGGCCGCTCATCGCGAGGACGTTGCGCTGCACGAGCCGGTCCATGCCCGCGATGCCGATGGCGGAGAGCAGGGCGCCGATGGTGGTCGGTATGAGGCAGACCAGCAGCGCGGTCAGCACGATCATCGACTGCTTGGCGTGCGCGTACATCGCGAACGGCTGGAGGGTGACGACGGCGAGCAGGAAGACGATGGTCAGCGAGGCGAGCAGGATGTTGAGCGCGATCTCGTTCGGCGTCTTCTGCCGGGCCGCGCCCTCGACCAGGTTGATCATGCGGTCGATGAAGGTCTCGCCGGGCTTCGTCGTGATCTTGATGACGATCCGGTCGGAGAGCACCTTGGTGCCGCCCGTCACGGCGGAGCGGTCGCCGCCCGACTCGCGGATGACCGGGGCCGATTCGCCGGTGATGGCGGATTCGTCGACCGAGGCGACGCCTTCGACCACGTCGCCGTCGCCGGGGATGATGTCGCCGGCCTCGCAGACCACGAGGTCGCCGATACGCAGGTCCGTGCCCGGGACCTGTTCCTCGACGGCGCCGTTCAGGCGGCGGGCGACGGTGTCGGTCTTGGCCTTGCGCAGGGTGTCGGCCTGGGCCTTGCCGCGGCCTTCCGCCACCGCCTCGGCGAGGTTGGCGAAGATCGTGGTCAGCCACAGCCAGGCGGTGATCGCCCAGCCGAAGAGGTTGCCCGGGTCGGAGATCGCCAGTGCGGTGGTCAGTACGGAGCCGATCAGCACCACGAACATGACCGGCGACTTGACCATCACCCGGGGGTCGAGCTTGCGCACCGCGTCCGGGAAGGACTTCAGCAGCTGCTTCGGGTCGAAGATGCCGCCGCCGACCTTGGGCTTCTCGGGCTTGTGACCGCTGGGCAGGTCCCCGTGCGGGGCTCGGGTGGGGGTGACGGTGGGGGTGGCGGTGCTCATGAGGCGAGCCCTTCGGCGAGCGGGCCCAACGCCAGGGCCGGGAAGTAGGTGAGGCCCGTGACGATGACGATCGTGCCGACGAGCAGGAAGGTGAACAGCGGCTTCTCGGTGCGCAGGGTGCCCGCGGTGGCCGGGACCGGCTGCTGTTCGGCGAGCGAGCCGGCCAGGGCCAGGACGAAGACCATCGGCAGGAAGCGGCCGAGCAGCATGGCCAGACCGGTGGTCGTGTTGAACCACTGGGTGTTGGCGTTCAGCCCGGCGAAGGCGGAGCCGTTGTTGTTGCCGGCCGAGGTGTAGGCGTAGAGGACCTCGGAGAAGCCGTGCGCGCCGCCGTTGGACATCGAGTGTCCGGGGGTGGGCAGGGCCATCGCGAGGGCGGTGAAGCCGAGCACCACGGCCGGGGTGATGAGGATGTAGCAGGCGGCGAACTTGATCTGGCGGGTGCCGATCTTCTTGCCCAGGTACTCGGGGGTGCGGCCGACCATCAGGCCGGCGATGAACACCGCGATGATCGCCATGATCAGCATGCCGTAGAGGCCGGAGCCGACGCCGCCGGGTGCGATCTCGCCGAGCTGCATGCCCAGCAGCTGGATCCCGCCGCCGAGGCCGGTGTAGGAGGAGTGGAAGGAGTTGACCGCGCCGGTGGAGGTCAGCGTCGTGGCGACCGAGAAGATCGCGGAGGCGCCGATCCCGAAGCGGGCCTCCTTGCCCTCCATCGCACCGCCCGCGGCCTGGAGGGCCGGGCCGTGGTGGCCGAATTCCGTCCACATCATCAGGGCGGTGAAGCCGAGCCAGATGGTGACCATCGTGGCGAGGATCGCGTAGCCCTGGCGGACCGAGCCGATCATCCGGCCGAAGGTGCGGGTGAGCGCGAAGGGGACGAGCAGGATCAGGAAGATCTCGAAGAGGTTCGAGAAGGGGGTGGGGTTCTCGAAGGGGTGGGCGGAGTTGGCGTTGAAGTAGCCGCCGCCGTTGGTGCCCAGCTCCTTGATGGCCTCCTGCGAGGCGACCGCCCCGCCGTTCCACTGCTGCTTCGCTCCCAGGAACTGTCCGACCTCGTGGATGCCGGAGAAGTTCTGGATGACCCCGCAGGCCACCAGCACGACCGCGGCGATCGCCGCCAGCGGGAGCAGGATGCGGACGGTGCCGCGCACCAGGTCCGACCAGAAGTTGCCGAGCTCGCCGGTGCGGGAGCGCGCGAAGCCCCGTACGAGGGCCACCGCGACGGCCATGCCCACGGCGGCGGAGAGGAAGTTCTGCACGGCCAGGCCGCCGGTCTGCACGAGCGGGCCCATGGCCTGTTCACCGGCGTACGACTGCCAGTTCGTGTTCGACACGAAGGAGGCGGCCGTGTTGAAGGCCTGGTCCGGCTTGATGGAGACGAAGCCGAGGGAGCCGGGCAGGTGGCCCTGCAGGCGCTGGAGCAGGTAGAGGAAGAGGACGCTGACCGCCGAGAAGGCGAGGACCGAGCGCAGGTACGCCGGCCAGCGCATCTCGGCGTTCGGATTGGCGCCGACCGCCTTGTAGATCCACTTCTCGGGGGCGTAGTGCTTCTTCGAGGAGTAGACGCGGGCCATGTAGTCGCCCAGGGGGCGATAGGCGAGGGCCAGGGCCGCGACGAGCGCGAGCAGCTGGAGCACCCCGGCGAGGACGGGACTCATCGGCGCTAGAACCTCTCCGGGAAGACGAGGGCGACGACGAGGTAACCCAGCAGGGCGACGGCGACCAGCAGACCGATGACGTTTTCGGCGTTCACAGCTTGGCCACCCCCTTGGCGACGAGGACCACCAGCGCGAAGACCGCGATCGTGGTGACGACGAAGGCCAGATCGGCCATCGTGAGCTCCCGGGTTGGAGGGCTTTTTTCGGACACCTCCGAGTGGAACGCCTTTTCGGGTCCGCACAGGCTTCCTTGACGGGGCCCATACGTCCGTTGGCGCCGCCTTGACGGGTCTCTAACGCCGGTAGGTCAAATTCCGGATAATGGAAACTCTTTTCCGTCATCCGGTATCGCGTTATGCTCCGGCCGTCCGTACGCGGAAGCGAACCCCTGCCGGGAGGAATGCCATGTCCGAGAGTCGTGTCGCCCTGATCACCGGTTCCTCCTCCGGCATCGGCGCCGGCATCGCCCGCAGGCTGGCCGCGGCCGGCATCCGCGTGGTGCTGAACTCGGCGCGCAGCGAGGACGCGGGCAAGGCGCTCGCCGCCGAACTGCCCGACGCGGTCTACGTGCGCGGCGACGTCGCGGACGCCGACGACGCGCGGCGGATCGTCCGGACGGCGATCGACACGTACGGACGGCTCGACATCCTGGTCAACAACGCGGGCACCACCCGGTTCGTCCCCCTGGACGACCTGGAGGCGGCCGACGCCGCGGCCTGGCGCGAGATCTTCGAGGTCAACGTCGTCGGCACCTGGCAGATGATCACCGCCGCCGCCCCCCACCTGCGGGAATCCGGTGCGAACGGCACCCCGGGCTCGATCGTCAACATCTCCTCGGTCTCCGCGACCCGCGCGCTCGGCAGCTCGATCCCCTACGCCGTCAGCAAGGCCGCGGTCAACCACATGACCCGGCTGCTGGCCTCCCAGCTCGGACCCGCCGTCCGGGTGAACGCGATCGCACCCGGCCTGATCGACACCCCCTGGTACGAGGGCGAGGACCAGGTCTGGGAGAGCTCGCGGGAGTGGATCACGCAGAACACCCCGCTGCGCCGCGTGGGCACCCCCGAGGACGTGGCCGAGGCCGCCCTCTACCTGGTCGACGCCGCCTACACGACCGGCGACGTGCTCACCGTCGACGGCGGCCGGCACGTCGTCTGACGCGCCCGACCCGCCCCCGCCCGCTCCCGGCCATCCCCACCGGATTCCACATCGTGGACAACTACCCTCGGAATATGAACGCAGAAGCCGACGCACGCGACGCCGCCGCACTGGCCGCCTCCACCAAGGCCACGGTGAAGGACAACGACCGCAGTCACGTCTTCCACTCCTGGTCGGCCCAAGAGCTCATCGACCCGCTCGCCGTGGCCGGCGCCGAGGGTTCCTACTTCTGGGACTACGACGGCAACCGCTTCCTCGACTTCTCCAGCGCCCTCGTCTACACGAACATCGGCTACCAGCACCCCAAGGTGGCCGCGGCCATCGCCGAGCAGGCCGGCAAGCTCTGCACCGTCGCGCCCGGCTTCGCCGTCGACGTGCGCTCCGAGGCCGCCCGGCTGATCGCCGAGCGCACCCCGGGCGACCTCGACAAGATCTTCTTCACCAACGCGGGCGCCGAGGCCGTGGAGAACGCCGTCCGCATGGCCCGGGTGCACACCGGCCGCCCCAAGGTGCTGTCCGCGTACCGCTCGTACCACGGGGCCACCTCCACCGCGATCAACCTCACCGGGGACGCGCGCCGCTTCGGCAACGACACCGCCACCGCGGGCGTCGTGCACTTCTGGGGCCCCTTCGCCTACCGCTCGCCCTTCTACGCGGCCACCCCCGCCGAGGAGTGCGAGCGCGCGCTGCGCCACCTTGAGGACACCATCGTCTTCGAGGGCCCGCAGTCCATCGCCGCGATCATCCTGGAGACCGTCGGCGGCGCCCCCGGCGTCCTCGTGCACCCCGACGGCTACCTGGCCGGGGTCCGCGCGCTCTGCGACCGCTTCGGCATCGTCTTCATCCTCGACGAGATCATGGTCGGCTTCGGCCGCACGGGTAAGTGGTTCGCCTCCGAGCACTGGGACGTCACCCCCGACCTCATCTGCTTCGCCAAGGGCGTGACCAGCGGATACATCCCCCTCGGCGGGGTCGCCATCTCGGCCGCCATCGCCGAGACCTTCGCCCGCCGGCCCTACCCGGGCGGGCTGACGTACTCCGGGCACGTGCTGGCCTGCGCCGCCGCCGTCGCGACGATCAACGTCATGGAGGAGGAGGGCATCGTCGAGCAGTCCGCCCGCACCGGCGCCGAGCTGCTCGGGCCGGGCCTCGCCGCCCTCGCCGAACGCCACCCGTCCGTCGGGGAGGTGCGGGGTCTGGGCACGTTCTGGGCCCTGGAGCTCGTACGGAACAAGGAGACGCGCGAGCCGCTGGTCCCGTACAACGCCGCCGGGGCCGACAACGCGCCGATGGCCGAGTTCGGGGCGGCCCTGAAGAAGGCCGGCCTGTGGCCGCTGCTCGCCGGGAACCGCATCCACGTCGCGCCGCCCTGCAACGTGTCGGCCGAGGACGTGGCCAAGGGGCTGCGGATCATCGACGAGGCCCTGATGGTGGCCGATGCGCACACCGTCTGACCTGCGCCGCTCATAAGGTCGCCCAAGCCGTGGGTGCCTGTTCTCGGAGGATCCGCTCCATTACGAACGGCATGTGAACGTGCTGGAATCAACAGGCACCTACGGACCGGGATGCACGTCAGTCCCGGGGCGGTCCACGCGGGGAATCGGCGTGACCGAACGGCGGGGGGCGGGCTGCGCGTCCGCCGGACGCCGGGCGTACGGGATCCAGACAACCGGACTCCGTGTTCCCGAGTACCCGAAGGAAGACAGCGCATGAGCAAGCACATCCTCGCCCAGAACCAGTACGGCAAGGCCGAGAACCGCATCGTCAAGGTCACCCGCAAGGGCAGCGACGGTTCCTGGCACGAGATCCGCGACCTCAACGTCTCCGTCGCGCTCCGCGGTGAGTTCCGCGATGTCCACCTCACCGGTGACAACGCCAACTGCCTGCCCACCGACACCACCAAGAACACGGTGTACGCCTTCTCCAAGGAGCACGGCGTCGCCTCCCCCGAGGCCTTCGGCATCCTGCTCGCCAAGCACTTCGTCTCCTCCCAGGCCCCGATCCGCGAGGCGCAGATCCGCGTCGAGGAGTACGCCTGGGAGCGGATCCCGGTCCCGACGCGCAAGGAGCAGCACTCCTTCGCCCTCAAGGGCACCGAGGTGCGCACTGCGCAGATCACGTACAGCGAGACCACCGGTCTCCAGGTGATCTCGGGTCTGAAGGACCTGACCGTGATGAACTCGACCAACTCCGAGTTCCACGGCTTCATCAAGGACAAGTACACGACGCTGCAGGAGGCGTACGACCGCATCCTGGCGACCAAGGTCACCGCGCGCTGGGCGCACTCGGCGCTCGCCGCCGACGACGCCGAGTACGACTGGGACCAGTCGTACAAGAAGGTCCGCAAGAACATGCTGGAAGCCTTCGCGGAGACCTACTCGTACTCCCTGCAGCAGACCCTGAACCAGATGGCCGAGCGCGTGCTCGACAACTGCCCCAAGGTCAACGAGGTCCGCCTCAACCTCCCCAACAAGCACCACTTCCTCGTCGACCTGGAGCCCTTCGGCCTCAAGAACGACAACGAGGTCTACTTCGCGGCCGACCGCATGTACGGCCTCATCGAAGGCACCGTGCACCGCGACGGCGTGCAGCCGGTGATCGCGACGAGCGACTGGATCGTGGCCTGACGCCCGCTCCGCACCCACGGTAGTTCGGCCCGGACCGCGTCGCGGGGTCCGGGCCGTTCCGCGTTCTCCTAGGACTCCTCGGGCTGCCCCACGAGCAGGTTCCAGCGCCCGGAGCGGCCCGTCAGCGTCGTCACCGACCCCGGCCGTACGTCGAGCCGCCAGAAGGCCGCCGCCGGCAGCTCCAGGGCCCCCACCACGGCCGCCCGTACGACGCCCTGCCCGGCCACCACCGCCCGGTGCGTCCCCGGCTCCAGCGCGCCCAGGTGCGCGCCGACCCGCGCGATCAGCGCCTCCACCGACTCCCCGCCGCCCGGGGGCGCGTACGAGGTGTCGGTCATCCACCGCCGCAGCCCCTCGGGGTCCTCCCCGGCCACCTCGTCCATGCTCCGCCCGGCCCAGGCGCCGTGGTCCTGCCCACGCAGCCCTTCGTGGCCGGGGCACGGATCCGCGTACGGGAAGCGGTGGTGGCGCCCCGCCTCGTCCAGAGGCGCGATCACGAGGCGGACTCGTACGGTGGTGGGGTGCACCGTCCGATGGTGCCGGGGTTTCGCACCGCGTTCAACCATCGGCCACCTGCCGGGCGCGGACATGACAAGCGGCCCGGCGAGCGTCTTCCCCTCAGGGCAAAACCCTTGCAAAGGAAGAACATTGACCATACGTCCGGCCGCCCGCGCCTCCGTACTCGTGCTCTGCACGGCACTTGCCGCATCCGTCGCGCTCCCGGCGCACGCCTCCTCGATCAGCAGCATCCGGCCCCGGGCCGAGACCGCGCCGCTGTACGACGACGAGGCCGGCGGCGACGCCAACGCGGACGACCCGTCGATCTGGCGCAACGCCGCCGACCCGGGCCGCAGCCTGGTGATCGCCACCGCCAAGCAGGGCGGTCTGCGGGTCTACGACCTGGAGGCCCGGCAGGTGCAGTCGCTGCCCGCCCCGGCCGGACCGGGCGCCGACGACGCACCCGGCCGCTTCAACAACGTCGACCTGGTCAACGGCCTGCGCCTGGGCGGCGGGCGCGCCGACGTCGCGGTGGTCAGCGACCGGGGCAACGACCGCCTGCGGATCTACCGGATCGACCGGAACCGGCCCGGCGGCCCCCTCACCGACGTCACCGACCCGGCGGCGCGCCCGGTCTTCTCCGCCGACCAGGCCGAGATCAACGAGCAGAAGACCGCGTACGGCCTGGCCACCTGGACGGACCGCAGGACCGGCCGGTCCTATGCGGTGGTCAGCCAGCGCAACCGCACCCGGATCGCCCTGCTGGAGCTGGTCGCCACCCCCGCGGGCACGGTCGACTACCGCCAGGTCCGCACGCTCGACCTGCCGTCCTCCTTCCGCCTGCCGAACGGCGGCTCCTGGACGCCCTGCGCCGAGCCGGGCGAGCTGCCGCAGGTCGAGGGCATGGTCGTCGATCCCGCGGACGGCACCCTGTACGCGGGGCAGGAGGACGTCGGGATCTGGCGCATCGACGCGGGCCTCACCGGCACGCCGAAGCTGATCGACAAGGTGCGCGAGTACGCAGTGCCCGGCACCTACGACGAGGAGACCGAGGAGTGCACGCCCGGCGCCGACCCCGGCTACGGCGGCAAGCGCCTGAAGGCCGACGTGGAGGGTCTGACCCTGGTCACCGAAGCCGGCGGCGACGGCTACCTGCTCGCCTCCAGCCAGGGTGACGACACCTTCGTCGCCTACGACCGCGAGCGCGAGGACCACAACGAGTTCGAGGGCGCCTTCCGCGTCACCGCGGCCTCCGCGGCCCTCGACGGCTCCGAGGTCTGCGACGGCGCCGCCGCCCTCAACGCCCCTCTCGGTACGCGCTACCCCCGCGGCCTGCTCGTCGTCCAGGACGGCCGGGAGACCCCCGGCGACGGCGACCGCGAGGCGACCGGCTTCAAGTTCGTCGACCTGGGCCAGGTGCTCGACGCCATCGACTGATGCCATCGACTGATGCCATCGGTCGGCGGGACGACGGGTGAGACGGAGCCCTCCTGCAAGGACGCTGTAAGGCCGCGATAAAGAGCGGTACCGTAGCGGACGACAAGACGACGGTATGACGGAAGTCCGGTTGAGAATCCGGCACGGTCGCGCCACTGTGAATCCTCCCGGAGGGGGAGGAAAGTCAGACCCGCCACCGTCGTCGAAAGCACCACTGACCGGGACGCGTGTTCCCTCTGGAGGCTCCTGCCATGGCCAACTCCGCCGTGCCCACGACTGCCGCCCCCCTGGCCGTCGCACCCATCTCCCTCACCGCTCTGGCCCCTTGGGCGCTGTTCGCCGGTGTCCTGATGCTGGTCCTGCTCTACCTCGTCGGCGCCGAGCAGGGCGCCACCGCGATCTTCGAAGGCGACACCGTGCACGAGTGGATGCACGACGGCCGCCACCTCCTCGGCTTCCCCTGCCACTGATCCACCGATCCGCAAGGGACCGATAACTCCATGAACCCCATTTCCCCCCGCGTGCTCCTCATCAGGGGCATGCTCGCCGGCCTGCTCGCCGGAGTCGCCGCGTTCCTCGTGGCGTACTTCCTCGGTGAGTCCCAGGTCGACGCGGCGATCGCCATCGAGGAAGCCGGAGCCCACGACCACGGCGGCGGCGAGGCCGCCCCGGTCAGCCGGGCCCTCCAGGCCACGGCCGGGCTGGGCACCGGAACCCTCCTCTACGGGATCGCGCTCGGCGGCATCGCCGCGCTCGTCTACTGCTTCGCCCTGGGCCGGATCGGCCGCTTCGGCCCCCGGGCCACGGCGCTGCTGGTGTCCGGCGGTCTGTTCGTCACCGTCACCCTGGTGCCGTTCTTCAAGTACCCCGCCAACCCGCCGGCCGTCGGAGACCCCGAGACCACGGTGCAGCGGACCACGCTCTACGTCCTGATGCTCGCGCTCGGCCTGCTGCTCGCGGCGGCCGCGCTGATCCTGGGCCGGCGCCTCGCGCCGAGCCTGGGCAACTGGAACGCCTCGGTCGCCGCCTCGCTCGCCTTCGTGGTGGCCGTCGGCATCGCCTACGCGTTCCTGCCCGGCGTCAACGAGGTGCCGGCGGACTTCCCGGCGGCGCTCGTCTGGCAGTTCCGACTCGCCTCGCTCGCCATCCAGGCAGCGATGTGGGGCACTTTCGGCCTGGCTTTCGGATTTCTTGCCGAACGGGCTCTTGTCCCCGCCGGAACTCCCAAGGAGGCTGTACAGCCTGCGAGTTGACGTCTTGCGTGCAAGTGACTGAAAGGCTGGTGACGGCGCGGTGACGACGGCGATCCGAGAGCTCGGGGACCACCGAAGACCCAAAGGCCGCCGTGAGGGGCCGCGCCGCCCGTACCTTCCGCACCTGCCGAACCGGCAGCAGTGGCGGGACGTGCGGGAGTGGCGGGGCTGGACGGGCGCCGCCCCGTTCTGGCTCAACGCGGTGATCCTGCTGCTGACGCCCTTCACCGCCGTCACCCTGCTCGCGCAGATCGGCATCATCGCGGGCCTGACCGCCATCGGCGGCCTGGCCCGCCACCTCTGGTCGGGTGACTACGGCCATGCGGCCATCCACTCCGCCGCCGTGCTGATGGGTGCGGCGGCGGTGACGGTCGTGGTGGTCTGACCGGGGGTAGGGAACTGCTGGCTCCTTGGTCCACTCTTGTGAGTGATGGTCCATTTGGGTGAGTGTCGTTACGGTCGTCAATATGGATCTCAAGGAGTCGGCGAGGGCACGGGGTGTACGTCCCCAAGGTGCGTATCGCTGGTTCCGTAACGGCAGTTGGCTGACAGGCTTCTGCGTCGGCTTGCACGGACAGTGCTCCGCGAAGTTGCGGGCGTGGATGGCTCTGTCCGTGGGTGGTCGGTGATGGCTGATCCGGTCAAGGAGTTGCGTGCGATCGCTCCTTCGTTTGTGGTGCTCGGTCCATCCGGTGTGGCGGTACGCGACCGCCTGAAGAATCTGAGCGGCGAGGACGAGAGGGTTCTCCGGCTCGTCGGCGCGTATCAGGGCGCTCTGGCTTCCCGCGATCTCAAGCAGCGGTGCGCGGACGGTCCGGACCATTCCACCGAGACGTGGGCGGCCCGTAAGCGGGGGCTGACGGGGGAGTCGTCGTCGCGGATCGCTGGGACGATCACCAAGGCCAGCCACGATCAGTGGGCGCTCGCCCGGCGTTGTCAGGCCGCGCATATCCAGAACCTGGACGCAGGCGTCAAGACGCTGAGGCGCCGTCTCGCCCTGCCGATCGGGGAGAAGGGCAGTAAACGTGCTGCGGGCGGCTACCGCTCCAAGAGCGAGTGGTTCAACAAGTCCCGCCGTCTCGTCGTCTTGGAGGCCCGTCGTGAAGCCGCTCTCGCCGACTGGCGGGCTGGTCGGGTCCGGGTGGTGAGGGGCGGGAAGCGACTGGCGAACACCCGCCACCACCTGGCCGAGGCCCAGCTCACCGAGGAGGAGTGGCGGGCCCGCTGGGAAGCCGAACGCTGGTTCCTGGCCGCTGATGGCGAGTCCGGGAAACGGTTCGGGAACGAGACGATCCGCATCACCCCCGACGGCGGGATCAGCATCAAACTCCCGGCCCCGCTCGCCCACCTGGCCAACAGCAAGCACGGACGGTACGTCCTGGCCTGCCGGATCGCGTTCGCGCACCGGGGCGCGGAATGGGCCGACCGCATCGAAGCGAATCGGGCCGTGGCCTACCGCATCCACCTGGACGTCAGACGAGGCCGCTGGTATCTGACCGCCTCCTGGCAGCACCCCGTCATCCAGACCGTGCCGCTCGCCACCGCGCGCGCGAACGGCATGGTCGGTGTCGATGCGAATGCCGGCCACTTCGCCGCCTACCGGCTCGACCCGCACGGCAACCCCGTCGGCGAGCCGCACCGCTTCCCTTACGACCTGTCCGGAACCGCTGATCACCGCGATGCGCAGATCCGGCACGCCATCACCAGGCTGCTGAACTGGGCGAAAAGTGTCGGCGTCAAGGCCATCGCGATTGAGGACCTCGACTTCGCTACCGAGAAGACCCGGGAGAAGCACGGCCGCAGAAAACGGTTCCGGCGGCTCATCTCCGGCTTTCCTGCCGGCAAGCTCAAAGCCCGACTCGCCTCGATGGCCGACGAACACGGCCTCGCCATCGTCGCGGTCGATCCCGCCTACACCTCCAAGTGGGGAGGCCAGTACTGGCAAAAGCCGCTGGTCACCCCGCGCCGAAAGATGTCCCGTCACGATGCCGCCGGTATCGCGATCGGGCGACGCGCCCTTGGACACCCAGTCCGGCGTCGGACGGCACCGCCCCCACACGACCAGAGTGATCGTGCGGGGCATCGGACCGCCCAGGCTGGACCAGGCACCCGCAGGCGTGACGGAACCCGCCCACCCACCACGGACCGGCTCCATGGAGAGCAGGCGCCGAGCGGGAAGAGAAAGCGGGGACCCAGTGCATCCAAAACCGTTCGGGATGCGCCCAGTACGCACCAGTGGGTCCAAGACTCACTCCTGCACACTGGCTAGGAACGGTCATCTGCAACGACGTGGCCTGGCCCAAGAACGTCTCCGGGTACGAGCGGGCGGTGGCCGCGGACCGCGCCGCGCACCCCCTGACGGCCGGGATGCCGGCGAACATCACCCCGTGCGCCTTCTGGAAGGACGCCCCCGCCGAACGCCCCACCCGCATCACCGACCGGGGGCCCTCGAACATCCTGATGGTGCAGAACCTCCGCGACCCGTCGACCCCGTACGCCGCCTCCCTGGAGATGCGCGAGGCCCTCGGCTCGCGCGCCCGGCTGCTCACCGTCGACCACGGCGGCCACGGGGTCTACCTCGGCAACGGCAACGCCTGCTCCGACCGCACGGTCACCGCGTACCTCACGACGGGGGAGCGTCCCGCGCAGGACTCGGTGTGCCCGTCCTGAAGATCCGGTCCAGGTGGTGGCGCAGCACCGCGACGGCCGAGTCGGGGCCCCGCTGGCCGACCAGGATGCTGGTGCCCATGGTCGCCGCCATGGCGAGCAGGCTGATCGCCTCCGTGCGCGCGTCGACGTCCGGGTCGGCCAGGCCGGATTCCTGGGCCTGGGTGATCAGCCCGGTCACCGCGTTCTCGGCGGCGTCGGGGTTGTCGATGAAGGGCTGGGCCGCGAGGGCCTCGTCGGTCACGGACAGGATCGAGTAGGAGCTGTAGAGGAGGTGGAAGGTGCGGCTCTCCTCGTCGGTCGGCAGGGAGGCCAGCAGCAGTGCCTCGATCGTCGCGCGCGGGCCGGGGGCGGGGCCGGCGGCGGCGAGGCGGGCGCCGACCCGCGCGGTGAAGCGGTCGGTCAGGTGCTGGAGCCCGTAGAAGAGCAGCTTCTCCTTGGTCTGGAAGTAGTACTGGACCAGGCGCAGGGAGACCCCCGCCTCGGCCGCCACGTCGCGCATGCCGACAGCGTGCAGCCCGCGGCGTCCGGCGACGCGGATGAGTGCCTCGGCGATCTGGGTGCGCCGTTCCTCGTGGTCCACGCGTTTCGGCATGTTCTGGTGTCTCCGCCCGTCGGTGCCCGTGGGTGCTGAGCCCGCGGCTCGTTTTCATGGTACCGCCGTATCAACATCATGGTACGGTCGTATCACGAAGAACGGATCCCCGGTCCTCCAGGAGGTGCCCCGTGCCCGACGACAAGCCCCGTGTGCGCCGCGACATCGGCCACTACGTGAGCGACGAGCTGCGCGACCGCTACTTCGCCGCCTGCGACGCGCTCTACGCGATGGGAGCTCCCATCCGCTCCGAGACCGACGTGGAGACCAGCTTCGGGACCACGCACGTCTACCGGTACGGCCCCACGGACCCGGCGGCGGAGTCCCGGACGCCCATCGTCCTGATCCACGGCTCGGGCGGCTGCTCGGCCCAGTGGTACCCCAACACCGTCGCCCTCAGCGCCGACCGGCCCGTCTACGCCCTCGACACCCCCGGCGACCCGGGCCGCAGCGTCCAGTGCGAGGTGATGTGGCAGCCCGAGCGCGCGGCCCAGTGGATGGACGAGGCCCTCGACGCGCTCGGCCTGGACCACGTCCACCTGGTCGGGTCCTCCTACGGCGGCTGGCTGGTCATCAACCAGGTGCACCTGCGCCCCGGCCGACTCGCCTCGGTCACCGCCCTGGACCCGGGCGGCCTGGAGAAGGTGGGGCTGCGCTTCTTCGTGTGGATCTTCGCCAGCCTCTTCGCGACCTTCGCCCCCAAGGCGCTGCGCCCGACCCTGGCCAAGTGGCTGGAGCAACCGGTCCTGGTCGTCCCGGAACTGCGGAGGTGGATCCAGGCGGGCGTCCGCGCCTTCCGGATCAAGCGCCCCGCCCCGCTGCCGCTGTCGGACGCGGAACTGGGCTCGATCCGGACGCCGTTCTACCTGATCATGGGCAAGCGGAGCCTGCTCGTGCACCCCGAGCGCCAGCTGGAGCGGGTGCCGCGGCTGATCCCCGGAGCCCGCGCCGAGATCGTCTCCGCGACCGGGCACGGCCCGCAGCTCGACCACCCCGAACTGGTCAACGCCCGGATGCTCAGCTTCTTCGAGGACGTCGACTCCCTCGACCCGGCCGCGCACAGGGCCGCGTAGCCGAGCCGGAGTCGCCGGGGGAACCGGGGTCGCCGCCGCTCAGGCCGCCCGGAAGCGGAGCCGGTACTCCGTCGGCGTGGTGTCGAGCGTGCGGCGGAAGGCCCGTACGAGGGTGTCGGCCGTGCCGAACCCGCAGGCGGAGGCGATCCGTTCGAGCGTGGCATCGGTGGCTTCGAGCTGGCCCCGCGCCAGCTCCACGCGGGCCGACTCGACGTAGGCGGCCGGGGTCGTGCCCAGCTCGGACTTGAAGATCCGGGCCAACTGCCGCTCGCTGACGTGCGCGTACGCGGCGATGTCGGCCAGGCTGAGCCGGTCGCCGAGGTGCCGCCCGATGAAGTGCCGCAGGTCCTCGCCGCGCCGCGTCGCGGAGACGGGCTCCAGGGGGACGCTGAACTGGCTCTGCCCGCTCGGCCGCTTCAGGTACATCACGAGCTGCCGGGCCACGCGCAGGGCGACGCCCTCGCCGAAGTCCTCGGCCACCAGGGCGAGCGAGAGGTCCAGGCAGGCGCTGATCCCGGCGCCGGTCCACACCTCGCCCTCCCGGATGAAGATCGGGTCGGCGTCCACCTCGACCTCCGGGTGGTCGGCGGCCAGCTGCTGCGCGGTGGACCAGTGGGTGGTGGCCCGCTTGCCGTCGAGCAGCCCGGCCGCGGCCAGCAGATGGGCCCCCACGCAGACGGACGCGACCCGGCGCGTGCGCGCGGCGAGCGTCCGCACCCGGTCGACGACCTCCGGGTCGGTGAGGGCGCGGACCCGGCGCTCGGCGTCCAGCTCGACCGCGCCGGGCACCAGGAGCGTGTCGATGCTCCGGGTGGCTGCCTCGTCGAAGGTCAGGTCGGGCAGGATCCGCACCCCGGCCGAGGTGGTGACGGGGTCGAGCGTCCGCGCGGCCAGGACGACCCGGTACCCGGCGGCGTCCTCCGTCTCCCGCGGGACCAGGGAGAACACCTCCGGCGGTCCGGTGACGTCCAGCAGGTCGACGCCCTCGAAGAGCACGATCACGATCAGCCGGGCGACGGGCCCCAGGGGTGCGCGATCCGCGGAATCGAGGTCCAGCCGGTGTCCATGGGTCTCCATCACGTCTCCGTCGGTGCTTCTCGGCAGGCGCTCACGAGCAGGTGTGTGCAACGCTAACACGGATCGTAAGCGATGCTTACGCATGATGTTAGCGCTGCTACCATCGACGCCATGTCAACGGCCCGAGAACGCATTCTGGAAGCCACCGCGGAGCTGCTCGCGGACAAGGACGCGGCGGCGATCTCCACCCGGGCCATCTGCGACCGGGCCAAGGTCGGCATGCCCGAGATCTACCGCCAGTTCGGTGACAAGGAGGGGCTGCTCACCGCGGTGGCCGACCTCGGCTTCGAGCGCTTCCTCGCCAACAAGAGGCGCAATCCGCAGACCGGCGACCCGGTGGCGGACCTGCGCGCGGCCTGGGACAGCCACGTCGCGTTCGCCCTCGGCAACCCCCACCTCTACCGGCTGATGTTCACGCCGGCCGGTACGGCCAAGCCGCAGGCGATCGCGGAGGCGCAGGCCCTGCTCCTGACGGCGGTGGGGCGGTGCCGCGACGCCGGCCGGCTGCGGACGACCCCGGCGCTGGCCGGACAGTCGATCCTCTCGGCGAACGTGGGCGTCTGCCTGATGGCCCTGTCCTTCCCCGAGCTGTACGGGGGCCCCGACATCTCGGTGTCCGTCCGTGACGCGGTGATCGGAAAGGTCACCGGCGACGAGCGGGAGGACACCAGGATCGGCGCCGCGACCGTCCTCGCCCAGGCCCTGGTCGACACCCTCACCGGAGCGGCGCCGGCGTAGGGCCTTGTGGCCCTGCCGACGGTCGGCGATGATCTGGGCTTTCCATCGGTCGGGGGGCGTTGTCAGTGAGCGGTTGGGTCTTTTTGGTCGCGTTGGTCGCGCTGGTGGTGTTCTGCGTCTCGCTCGGGATCTACCTCCACGCGAGCCCGCTGCTGAAGCGGGGCATCCGGCACTCCGCGGTCTGCGTCAACGTGGGCCAGGTCGCGCACGGTTCGATGATCCTGCTGGAGTACACCCCGGTGGGCTCTCCCGCACGCCAGTACACCGTGGGCCCGTTCGTCTTCCCGCCGGTGCAGGTCGGGGGCCGGATGGACGTGATCTACGACCCCAAGCGCCCGCAGACGGTGACCCTGCCGGACCGGCTGCCCCGCGGCACCCGTGGGGCGGCCGTCACCAGCGCCGTGTCCGGCGCCGTGCTCGCGGCCTGCGTGCTGCGGATCGTGCTGGCCGTACAGGGCTGAGCGGCGCTACGCCCGGCCCCCGCGGATGAAGCCGTCGACCAGCTCGACGAACTCGTCCTCCTTCTCGAAGAAGGCGACGTGCCCGGCCTCGATCTCGGCGTACGAGCTGTGCGCGATCGCGGCGTGCAGCGCGCGGCTGTTCTCCACCGGGACGGTGATGTCCAGGGTGGCGCCGATGACGAGGGTCTCCGCCTCGATGAGCGGCAGCAGCGCGCGGATGTCGATGCGGCTGTCGAGGTCTACATGGCGCAGGGTGCCGGGGGTGGGGGGCAGGTTCGGGATCAGGAGCTCGACCTGTTCGCGGCCGATCGTGTTGAGGAAGCCCCGGCTGAAGCCGGTCATGGTCACGGCGCGGCCGAAGGCGGCCGGGTCGGAGGCGCCGAGCTGCTGCCACAGGGTGAAGATGTTGCGCAGGTACTCGTCGCCCTCGGTGTGAGCCCAGCCGGAGACCAGGATCAGCCGGCGCACGAGGTCGGGGCGCAGCGCGGCGACGGCGGCGGAGACCGGCGCGCCCATGGAGAAGCCGAGCAGGTCCACCGGCCCGGTGCCCGCGTCCTCGATGACGGCGATGACCTGCGCGGCCAGCCCCTCCACGGTCAGCGGGCCGCCGTCGTCCCGGGTGCGTTCGGTGCCGGAGAGGTCGGGGGTGATCACCGTGTGGCCGGCGGTGAAACGGGGCCGGGTCCGCCCCCAGTTGACGGCGGAGCCGCTCGAACCGGTGCCGTGCACGAGGACGAGTGCGGGGCCCGTACCGGTGCGCTCGTAGAAGACCTCGGCGTCGGCGACGCGCACGGTGGCGCTCACGACGGCGGCGGCGTCGACGGGGGCGGTGAGGGTCGTGGACATGGCTGTTGCTCCTCTTGGTGGTGGTGGCCGCCGGGGGCGTTTCCCCTCCGGCTCGACCAACAGTGCCGTCGGGCCCCCGGGGGCGGGAGAGACCCCGTGAACCTGGGACCGGCGATCCCTGGATACGGCGGCCCGGAGGCCCGGTGGCCCGGTGGCCCGGAGGCCCGGCAGCCCGGCGGCCCCGTCCACGAGGTGATCACCGCGTAGGCCGCGCCGGGGGCGTCCGGCAGGATGATCGACATGACGATCGACCGCCGTGAGCTCGCCGATTTCCTCCGCCGTTCGCGCGAGCGGGTGCGCCCGCAGGACGCGGGCCTCCCCGCCGGGCCCCGGCGGCGCACGCCGGGGCTGCGGCGCGAGGAAGTGGCCCAGCTCGCGGGCATGTCGGCCGACTACTACATCCGGCTGGAGCAGGCCCGCGGCCCCCAGCCCTCACCGCAGATGCTGTCCGCCCTCGCCCGCGCCCTGCGCCTCGGCGACGACGCGCGCGACCACCTCCACCTGCTCGCCGGGCACCGCCCGCCCGCGGCGCGGGTCGCCGGCGGCCGGGTCGGTGCGGGACTGCTGCACCTGCTGGACCAGTTGCCCGGCATTCCGGCGCAGGTCCTCAGCGACCTGGGCGACGTACTGGCCCAGAACGAGATGGCCCGCACCCTCCTGGGCGGCGTGTGCACGGTGTCCGAGCACGGCCGCAACGTGGTCTGGCGCTGGTTCGCCGACCCGGCCGCGCGGGACGCGTACCCGGCCGAGGAGCACGAGCAGTACAGCCGCCTCCACGTGGCGGACCTGCGGGCGGCCGTCGGCCGGCGCTCCTCGGACCCGGCCGCCACCCGTCTGGTGGAGCGCCTGCACGAGGCCAGCGCGGAGTTCACCGCCCTGTGGGAGCTGCACGAGGTCGCCGTCCGCCGCCACAGCCGCATGCGGGTGATCCACCCGGTCGTCGGCCCCGTGGACCTCGACTGCCAGGTGCTCCTCGCCCCGGAGGGCGACCAGCGCCTCCTGCTCCTGACGCCCCCGCCCGGCACGGACTCGGCCGACCGGCTGAGCCTCCTGCGGGTCGTCGGCACGGAACAGTTCACGCAGCCCGGCTGACGCACCGTCCGGGTAAACCATCTCTCCCCATAAAACATCCCAAAGTGCACCCGTCGGGTCCGGTGTTGAGATGAGGCGATGTACGGCGTCGACCCCCGCAGAATGGAGCGAGAGATGGCCAGCCTCCCCTTGGAGACCCTCCCGTTTGACGACGTGACCGACTTCGAGAACGCCGACCGCGGATTCATCGGCGCGCTCGTGCCCGGCGTGGTCGAGGGCGCCGAAGGCCGCACCGTGTGGGACAGCGACGCGTACGCGTTCCTGAAGGCCGACTGCCCCGACACCGCGAACCCCAGCCTGTGGCGGCAGGCGCAGCTCGCCTCCAAACAGGGCCTCTACGAGGTCACCGACGGCATCTACCAGGTCCGGGGCCTCGACCTCTCGAACATGACCCTCGTCGAGGGCGAGCGCGGGGTCGTCGTCATCGACCCGCTCATCTCCGCCGAGACCGCCGCCGCCGCGCTGGGGCTGTACCGCGAGCACCGCGGGGACCGCCCGGTCACCGGCCTGATCTACACGCACTCGCACGGCGACCACTTCGGCGGCGCCCGCGGCGTGCTCCCGCGCGGCACCGAGGAAGGCGTGCCGATCCTCGCCCCGGCCGGCTTCCTGGAGCAGATCGAGTACTTCGGTGACGGCTACGACGTGGCCTTCGCCTCCCACCACTGGCCCACCTGGGGCCGGGAGAACGTCGTCACCTTCCTCTCCGCCCAGCGCGACCTGTACGCGTACATGCACGACCAGACCCTGCGCCTGCTCAACGACGGCCTGACGGGACCGGAGATCGCCGAGGAACTGCAGCTGCCGCCCGCCCTGGAGAACTCCTGGCACGCGCGCGGCTATTACGGCTCGCTCTCCCACAACGTCAAGGCGATCTGCCAGCGTTACCTCGGCTGGTTCAACGGCAACGTCGCGACCCTCTGGGAGCACCCGCCGGTCGAACTCGCCCGGCGCTACGTCGACTCGATGGGCGGCGCCGACCAGACCCTGGCCAAGGCCCGCGCCTACGCCGACTCCGGCGACCTCCGCTTCGCGGCCACCCTGCTCAACCACCTGGTCTTCGCCGAGCCGGGCCGTACGGACGCCAAGGAGGCCCTCGCCGGGGTCTACGACACGCTCGGCCACGGCGCGGAGAACGGCCCCTGGCGCAACTTCTACCTCACCTCCGCCATGGAACTGCGCCACGGCGAGAACGCGGCCCTGCTCGACACGGCCAACCCCGAGATGGCGACGGCCCTGACCACCGACATGCTCATCGACTCGATCGCCGTCCGGATCGACGGCCCCCGGGCCTGGGACGAGGACCTCACCATCGACCTCGTCCTCACCGACGAGGGCAGCCACCACCGCCTCACCCTCCACAACGGCGCCCTCACCCACCGCACCGTCACCGATCCCCGCACCCCGGCGGTCCTGACCCTCACCCTCACCAAGCCCCAACTCCTGGCCGTCCTCGCGGGCCGGGCCCCGGACAGCATCTCCACCGCGGGATCCCCGGCCCTCCTCAGCCGCCTGTTCTCCTACGTGACCAAGGCCGACGCGGCGTTCCCGATCGTCACGCCTTGAGGTCCTGAGCTCGTCAGGCCGCGCGGCACAGGTCCGAGGCCGTGGGCACCGTGCGGTGGGTACGGACGGTGTGCACGGCGGACGCGGCCTTCGAGCGGTGCTGTGCGAAGACGACGAGGCGCAGCACCGCGAACCGCGCGACGCCGGCGAGCGCGGAGGCGGACAGGTAGACGACCTGTTCGCGCACGGCACCGGGCGAGGCGTCGAGCTGCCGCAGGACGAGCACCGCCGCGCAGGTCACCCCGTACGCGGCGGCCGCGGATCCGGCCGACTGCGCGTGCTGGCGCCAGGTCGCCCGTCCGCCGGCGCCGAAGGTGAAGCGGGCGTGCAGTTCGGTGGCGAGGAGCGTGGAGCCCGCGGTGATCAGGGCGTTGGCCAGGACCCAGGGGATCCAGGAGGCGAGGCCCGCGACGGCGAAGCTGGAGGCCACTCCCACCCCTCCGCCGCAGACCACGAAGCGGGTGAAGGCGGTGAGGGCGCCGGTGGCGGTCCGCTTCCCGCTCTGCACTGTCTCCATGATCCGACCCCTCCGATGGTGACTCCGTGGACGCGTGGGCCATGGCCGCACGCCAGCGAGCTGTGCCGTAGTGGTGCCATGATGGCACATATATGGCACCACTGCTAGGCATTGATGGCGCCACCCACTCCTCAGGCGAAGGCGGCGACGGTCAGGGCCAGCGCGGAACCGGCGAAGACCACGGCGTGGCGGACGTTCTGCAGGACCCGGGTCCAGGAGGGGAACGCGCCCTCGGCGGCCTTGAGGAAGGCGGGGACGTCGACGCGCAGCAGCTCGGGGTCGCCCTTGCGGCGAAACGCCGCCTGTACGGACTTCACGGCGCCGAGCTGGCTCTGCAGGATCAGGACGTTCGCGAGGAGTGCGAGCGTGGAGAAGATCCAGGTCAGGGTGGTGCCGAGCGGATTGCCGGCCAGGTTGAGGGCGGCGGCGGCGAGGCTCGCGGCGGCGAAGGAGCCCGGAGCCCACCACTCGTGGCCACTGGCGTCGAAGCGAACTGCTCGACGCCGAAGGCCTGGAAGGCCTCAACATGCGCGCCCTGGGCAAGCGGCTGAACTCGGCCGCCACCGCCGTCTACTGGCACGTCAAGAACAAGGACGACCTGCTCACCCTCGCCGGCGACCAGGTGTGGGACGAGGTCCGGCTGCCCGACCTCGACGCGGTCGACTGGCGCGCCGCCGCCACCGCCATGGCCGGTGACCTGTACGGGATGTTCACCCGTCACCCCTGGCTGGTGCAGGCCTTCGCGACCCACCTCTTCCACGGCGTCGGCAAGGCCCGCCACGACGACCACACCCTCGCCGTCTACGAGAAGGCCGGCTTCGGCGGCCCCCAGGCGGACCGGGCCGCCGCCTCCGTCTTCACGTACGTCCTCGGCAACGCGGCCCCGGCCGCCGCCACCGCCTCCCTCACCCGCCGGATCGAACGCGAGGGCGGCGATGCCGAGGCGGTCCTCGGCGCCGTCGTGCAGCAGGCGACCGAGGCCGCCTCGCAGTTCCCCCGGCTGCGGGACCGGATCGGGTCGGTCTCCGGCCCCGACTACGCCGAGGCCCCGGACGACACCTTCGACTTCGGCCTCCAGGCGCTGCTGGACGGCCTGGCGGCCCGGATCCCCGGAGCCCCCACCGGCCTGTGACCCACGTCACGTGAGGTTCCTGTCAGGAATCGCTGCGCTGTCCCGCTCAAGTCACCGAGAGCCCAGCGAACCGACAGGAGCGTCACATGAAGCACCGCATCGTCGTCCTCGGTGCCGGCTACGCCGGGGCCTACGCGGCCGGGAACCTGGCCCGTCGGCTGTCCCCGGCGGACACCGAGATCACCGTGGTCAACGCCGAGCCGGACTTCGTCGAGCGGCTGCGGCTGCACGAGCTCGCGGCAGGCCGGGAGATCGTCAGCCGGAAGCTCGCCGACGTGTTCGCGGGCACGGGCATCCGGCTGCACCTGGCGCGCGTCACCGCCGTCGACCCGGAGCGCCAGGCCGTCACCGTGACCCCCGCCGACGGCGGCACCGACGCCGGAGCCGACGGGCTCGGCTACGAGCTCGGCTACGACACCCTGCTCTACGCGCTCGGCAGCCACGGCGACGACCGCGGTGTCCCCGGCGTGGCCGACCACGCCTTCGACGTCTCCGCCCGGCCCTCGGCCCTGCGCCTGCGCGCGCGCCTGGACGGCCTCGGGGAGGGCGGCACCGTCGTGGTCGTCGGCGACGGGCTGACCGGCATCGAGACCGCCACCGAGATCGCCGAATCCCGGCCCGGCCTGTCGGTGACGCTGGTCGCCCGCGGAGAGCTGGGCGACCGGCTCTCCGCCGGAGCCCGCAGCCACCTGCGCCGGGCCTGCGACCGGCTGGGCATCACCGTCGTGGAACACACCGCCGTCGAAGCCGTCGAAGCGACCGGGATCCGGTGCGCCGACGGCACCGCCCTGCGGTCCGACGCGACGGTGTGGACCGCCGGGTTCGCGGTCGCCCCCCTCGCCGCCGCCGCCGGGCTGGAGGTCACCGCCGACGGACGGATCCTCGTCGACCGCACCATGCGCTCGCTCTCGCACCCGAACGTCTACGCCGCCGGTGACAGCGTCCACACCCTCGGCGAGAACGGCCTGCCGCTGCCGATGTCCTGCGCCTCGGCCGGTTTCACCGCGATGCAGGCCGTGAAGGCCATCATGGGGACCCTGACCGGCAGCGGGACCGGAACCGTCAAGCTGGCCTACCCGGGCAACCACATCAGCCTCGGGCGCCGGGACGGGATCCTGCAGCTGGTCGACGGCGCGGCGCAGGCGAAGCCGGCGTACACGGGCGGCCGGAAGGCGGCGCGGATCAAGGCGGCCATCCTCGCGATGTCGCTGTGGACCACCTCGCACCCGACCTTCGGCCTGCCCGTGCGCCGTCGCCACACGGTCCCCGCGCCGGACCGGTCCACCGGGCACGCGGTCCCGTACGCGCCGGACGCCCCCGCCGGCACGGCCGTCGCCCAGCCGCGCCTAGGGTGACCCCGTGGACAGCACCGCAACCGACGGCTTCGGCTCCGACCGGCTCGGGGCCGACCCGTTCGACACCGACCGGTTCGAGGCCTCCCGGAACCGGCTGGCCTCGCTGGCCTACCGCCTGCTGGGCTCCGCCGCCGACGCCCAGGACGCCGTGCAGGACGCCTTCTTGCACTGGCAGGCCGCCGACCGGCAGCAGATCAGGGTGCCGGAGGCATGGCTGACCAAGGTCGTCACCAACCTGTGCCTCGACCGGCTCCGCTCGGCGCAGGCCCGCCGCGAACGCAGCGCCGGCGCCTGGTTCCCCGAACTGCTCCTCGACGGCGACCCGATGCTCGGCCCGGCCGACACCTTCGAGCAGCGCGAATCGGTCTCCCTGGCCGTGCTGACCGTCATGGAGCGCCTGACACCCGTCGAGCGGGCCGTCTACATCCTGCGCGAAGCGTTCTCCTACGGCCACGCGGAGATCGCCGAGATCCTCGCCATCTCGGAGTCCGCGAGTCAGCAGCACCTGCACCGTGCCCGGACCCGCGTCACCGCCACCCGCCGCCGCGGCGGAGGTGAGGTCGACCCCGCCGCGGCGCGCAGGATCGTGGAAGAGTTCCTGACCGCCGCCACCTCGGGCCGCACCGACCGGCTGGTGGCCCTGCTCACCGACGACGTGATCGCCCTCTCCGACGGCAACGGCCTGGCCAGGAAGCTGCTGCGGTACGACACCCCGCGGCGGGTCGCCACCGTCCTGCGGGGCGGTTTCACCTCCACCCCCGCGAAGCAGCGGCTCGCCGGCGGTGCGCTCGCCCTCCACTACGCGGTCGTCAACGCCGCCCCCGCCCTCCTCTTCGTCCTCGGCGACCAGGTCGTGGGCGCCGTGGCGTTCGAGGTCACCGAGGACAAGATCGCAGCCGTACGCGGCATCGCCGCCCCGGCCCGCCTCCTCCGGCTCGCCGGAGCCTGGCGGCAGCACGAACCGGACGCGGCGCTCGTCACCGACTGGTGACGAGCCCGGGTGCACCGGGGCATCCGGCGGTATCTCACCGCCAGTTGGGGTCCAGCGTGAGCGAGGTCGACGCGTCGAGCATCCACGCGTCGAACTCCTCCTGCGTCCCGTAGACCGGCTGTCCGCCGAACTGCCGCGTAAGTTCCGCGAGTTCCGCGAGGGCCAGAGCGGGACGCTTCCCGGCCAGCGCGGACTGCACGCGGCCGAACCGGGGGAGCACCTCCCGGGCCACATAGGCGTTGCGCTCCCGGGCCAGCCGCTCCGTCGCACGGCGCAAGGCGTCGGCCACCAGGACCGCCGTGGCGGCCTCCTGTTCCAGGAGCCGGACCCGGGCTTCCGCCGCGGCATCCGCACGGGCCGCGACGACGGCGATCTGGAGACCCTGGACGAGGATGCCGGCAGCCACCTGACCCACGACCCCTCCCACCAGCGCGCCCACGACGGGCACGGGCAGGAGCGTCTGGCCGACGACACCGCAGCCCCAGGCGAGGCCGGTGGAAACGGCCGCGGTCGACGCGCTCGCGGCGAACTGCCGCGGGTTGATCTTGCCCCGCGCGAGGTCCAGCCCGGCCTCCGCCACGGCGAACGCGGCCTGCGCGGTGGCCCCGGGGAGCGACCCGCCCCCCAGCGCGGCGGGCAGGACACCCGCGGCGGCGGAGATCCGGACGGCTTCGCCGAGCGCGGCCAGCCCGCCGGAGCGGGCGGCCCCACCGACGGCCGACCCGACCGCCGTGAAGGCGGCGACGGAGGCCGAGGTCTCACCCGCCCGCACACGGGCCGTCTCGCGCACGGCCGCACTCACCCCGGCGGCGATCCCGCCCAGCACGGCCGCGGACTTGGCGGCACCCGCCAGCTGCTGCGCCCCGGCGCGCGCGGACTGCCGGTCCGCCCACCCGCGCGGGTCGCGCGCCGCCCGGTGCGCTTCGTCGAGCGTGACGCCCTCGCTGCGTACGCCGTCCCGTTCGAGGTGGTCGGTCACATGGGCGCGGACGTCCTGGTAGTTCTCGTACCGGAGCCCCTCCGCGGGCATGGTGAGCCGCTTGTCCAGGAGGTTCTCCACGGCCGCCAGCCGGTCGGAGGCCACCAGGCGCTGCATGCCGTCGTAGTGCGGCCGGGCCAACTGCTCGGCCGTGGTGGACGCTCGTCGGTAGAGCTTCGCCTGCGCCTGCCCCACGAGACGGCCCGCGTCGAGGAGGTTCAGGTCGGCCGGGTCGGTCTGCGAACCGCCCGGGGCCCACTCGGTGACGACGGCGCGCAGCGAAGAGCCCTTGTCCACGGCGGACAGGTTGAAGGACAGCGCGTGCATCACCTCGAAGAGGTGCCCGGCGCGCTGCTCGTTGCCGATGTTCACGTAGCGGGTGGCCAGGGCCTGCGCCGTCTTCCTGGTCCGCAGCGTCTCCAGGGTGGCGAGGGCCAGCCGCCGGGTCGCCAGATCGGCCACCGCCCAGGCGGCGGCATCGACCCCACCGGGCAGCGCCCGCCCCGGCACCGGCTGCGCCTGAGCGTCGTGCACTTCCTGCTCATGCACCTCCCGCCCGCTCACGCGGCGGTCACGAGGGCTCCGAGCCGGGCACGGCTGTCCTTCACCACGCGCTCCGACAGGTCGGTGACATCGCCGTTCTCGTCGGTGAGCGGAGTCGCCATGACGGCGGCCATGACACCGGCCAGCCCGACGAGAACGGCCACCTCGGCCCGCTGCCCGGGCGTGTAGGCGTCGTAGTCCTCCTGCTCCTCCACCAGGGCCCGGAAGGAGGGCAGCCGGCGCCTGATCTCCTTGCGGAGCCCGTTCAGCAGCTGCCGTACCTGCCGGCTGCGCTTGCCCGAGGCCGCGCCGCGCGCTTCCTGGATACGGAGTTCAGCGGCGGCCTTCTTGAGTTCGGCGGCCTCGACACGCGCCGCACGCAGGTCCTTGCGGCCCTTCCACTCGAAGAAGCCGCCCGCCGCCAGCAGGACCGGCAGGGCCACGATGCCCGTGAGCACCGCCGTACCGGCGGCCACCCCGCCGCCGCCCGCCGCCAGCGAGCCGCCGCCCAGCCAGGCGAGCGTGGCGCTCGTCGCGGCCGCTCCGGACAGGGTGGAGATGGCCGTTCCCGTGGACGCGGCGGCGAACGCCCCCACCGCGGCGAACGTCCCCGCGGCCGCACCGGCCCCCACGGCGACACCGCCCGCCACGGTGAGGACCCCGGCCACCGCGTCCCCTTGGATGCGGCGCACTTCCACGTCCACCAGCTCCGCCACCGCGGGCTCGGCGAGGGCCGCCAGCTCGGGCAGATCCACGTTCTTCAGCCGGGAGAACACCTCGGCGAACGGTACGAGCGCCTTGCCGTAAGCCCTGCGCCGCGCCCGCTCCTGCGCCTTCGCCTCGGCCAGGAGGCCTTCCCTGAGCGCCTCCTGGCGCTGGATCAGCCGCTTGCGCCGCTTGTCGTTCTTCTTCTCAAGCCCCATGGCGTCGAAGAACGCTATGCCCACTGAGCTGCCCCCGTCTTGCGCGTACGGAATCCACCCGCGATCCCGGATCCCCCTGATCCGCACCATTTTGCAAGAAGTTTTCGGCTCCGGCAGCCGTTCTCGTCCTCCGCCACAGGTCCACAACGAGCCTGCAGGCACGGCCTGTTGGTTACCGAGGCGTACGACTTGCCGCCCCCGGGCCGTCTCCGGTCAGCAGACCTGTCGACGTCGGTGTCGTACCGCCGGCGCTCTCACGTCTCGTCGGAGTGGGCGCCGGCGCCGACCGGGGCCCTGCTGGCGGCCATCCAGGTGCGGGTGGGGCCGGCGGGTGTCGCCGTGTCCACGGTGAGGTGGAGCCGGGTGCCGCCGTCGCGACCGGGGTAACTGCGCTGTTCGGCGCCGGCGAAGCAGCCGCGGAGGGCTTCTGCGACCGCTCGGGCGGCTTCGGGCGTGTGCGCGATGATCCGGACCTCGGCGCTCGTGGGCGAGGGCAGCGAGGGCGGTGTCTGGGGCTCGATGTACTTCACGTGGGTCTGTTCCTTCGTAGGGGGCGGAGGATCCGCCGGGTGGGCTCGACGACTGGTGGAGCTCACCTCCAGCCGTTGCCCGGCAACGGCAGGGTGCGCCGGTCGAGCCGCATCCCGACGGGGGACATGCAGGCTCCGCCTTCGCTCTCCCAGCCGGATTCCTCGCGCCGGGTGTCGCGGATGCCGCGCCCGATGGCGGCCTCGTTGGCCATCAGCATCCGCGGGCCGAGGACGCTGCCGGGGATCGCGGCGGCGGCCATCAGCCGGGCCGCGGCGGCCGGCTCGGACTCGGGCGGGACGACGAGGAGGTCCCAGCGGCCGACGGTGTAGGAGAGCAGGATCAGGGTGTCGGGGTCCTGTTCGGTGAACCAGCCCACGTGCAGCGTCTGCTGCCCGGCCACGGGAATCGTGCGCGGGACGACGGGCCAGCGGGTGGGGTTGACCGTGACGCGGGTGATGCGCCCCCAGGGCTCAGCCAGGGCGGCGGCCAGCGCGGGGAGCTCGGTCGCGAGATCGCGGGAACGGGGCCACCAGGCACCGTCCAGCCGGCCCGCGAGAGCGGTCTGCGGGGTGAGGCACAGCCGTGCCGGGCCGAGGGGCGCACGCACCTGGGGCTCGGCACGGGAAACGGTCGTGGTCAGGGTCGTGGCCATGTCGCGGACCCGTCCCCGGAACGTTCGAGAACGGTCCGGTGCAGTGATCGCCGGAAACGACGTCCGCAGCGGAGCAGGCGTGCGAAATACTCCCGGTCCCTCCACGGTACTCCGGGTCAGAGCGTCTCGTCGTACAGGTCCTCTTCGCGCAGCAGGTCGTCCTCGCGGCGGCGCGAGGTGTCCTCCCGTCCCTGCTTCTGCCCCTGCTTCTGCTCCTGTTTCCGTCCCTGCTCGCGGGACGCCCTGCCCGGCTGGGGGTGCGCGGGGTCTCCGGGGCGATGGTGCTCCTGCGGCTCGCGGGCCCGGTCCGGTTCCTTGCGCTTGTCCTGCATACCGCCCATGACGGCCACTCCTCGTGTCGTGTGAGGTACGGAGCCCCGTAGGCACTCGGTGTCCGCGACTACGGGATGCTTCCATTCTGGGCGGTACATCCGGATCGCCGCACCCGGAGGGCATTCCCCCGCAGGGCGCTGACCGGCCCCGGATACGATCTCAACTCCGTGATCATCAAGGGGGAATTGAATGGCGACCGCCGACCAAGCCGTGCTGAGTCCACTGGGGCCGAACGATCCGCAGGAGATCGCCGGATAGCGGCTGCTCGCGCGGATCGGCGAAGGCGGAATGGGGTCGGTCTACCTCTCCCGGACCAGGGACAACCAGCCGGTCGCGCTGAAGGTCATCCGGCGCGAGTTCGCCCAGGAGCAGGACTTCCGTGCCCGCTTCGAGCACGCTGCACCGCACAGGCCCTGCAATCCGTGCACGCCGCGTCGGTGATCCACCGCGACCTGAAACCCAGCAACATCCTGCTGAGCTCGAACGGCCCCTGGGTGATCGACTTCGGCATAGCGCGCGCCACCGACGCCACCCAGCTCACGCGCAGCGGTGGGTTCATCGGGACACCGCAGTACATGTCGCCCGAGCACGCGCTGGGCCGGGAGGTCACTCCCGCAACCGACATCTTCGCGCTGGGACTGATCGCCGCGGTCGTGGCCACGGGGCGCCACCCGTACGGCGAAGGCGCAGGCATCTCGATCGCCGCGTCGATCGCCAACACCCCGCAGCAGGCGCCGGACCTGAGCGGATACCCGGACCTGCTAAGGCCGTTGCTGGAGCGCTGCCTGGCCGCCGATGCGTCCCGGCGGCCCGGCCCTGCCGAGCTGGCCGAGTGGTGCCAGGGGGCGGCGGGCCGCCCCCTGCGCGACTTCAAGGACTGGCTGCCCGCCGGTCTCACGGCGGAGATCGCGCGCCGGGAGCAGCTCGCGCAGACGGCCCCGCAGACGGCCCCCCAGACCGCTCAGCAGACGGCCCCGCAGACCCCGCCGCCGCCCTCGTACCAGCCGACGTACGTGCCGACGCAGGCGTCCGGGCCGGTCGGCCGTCCGGCGCAGGGGACACCAACCCCCCAGGCGTCGCTGTACGGCGCCGCCACAGCCACCGCTCCCGCTCCGGCCCCCTCCCCGTACGCCCACCCTTCCCCCTCCCCCTTCCCCACTCCCACTCCCGTTCCCCGATCCCGGACAAGCTGGGCAGCGACGCCCTCACCGGAGCGGACAGCACCATCGTCCGGGGCGACCTGCTCTGCACGGTGACGTCGAAGGGCAACCTCGCGATGGTGAAGATCGTCGGCGTCGAGGCCTCGACCAGCAAGCAGTACGACATCCCGACCTACCTCACCGAAGTGACGCTCTGGAAGCCGCAGTCGTAGCGGCCGGATCGGGGGTGTCGTCCGGCCAGCGGCACGCCCCGGTCACCGGGTGCGGTGGGAACGGGTCAGCGCCCGACCGCCCAGGGCCGTCCCGGCCAGCCCGAGCAGCAGGGCCACGTAGGCGCCGCCCAGCCCGTTGCCGGTGCCGAGTCCACCGTCGGCGGTGGCCGCGACCAGCCCGCCGAGGGCCATGGCGATCAGCCCGGCGACCACGGCCGCCTTGGCCCCGAGCGACCCGTTGGCGACGCCGAGACGACCGGCGGGTCGTCGCAGCGCCAGTACGACGATGACCACGGCGGCCAGCCCCAGCAGCCCGCCGGTGGTCGCGCCGAGCCGGCCGAGGCCGAAGTCGGTGACACCGGCGGCGATCGAAACCGGCTGGACGGAGGCGTGTGCTGCCGCAGGTGTGGCAAGACCGAGCCCGGCGGGCAGGGCGGTCGCGGAGGCGGCGAACAGGCGGCGAACGGACATCGAAATGCTCCTTCTCTTCCCACGACTGGATGTGGTTCGAGCATGTCCGGCGGCCCCCGGCAGGTCGTCCGGCAGACGCAGACACTTCGCGCTACCACGGACGCGGCAGGTGCCGCCCGGCTACTGCGCACGTGGTAGCCGCCCCTCGTCCGCGCGCGGGATTCGCCCGCGGCGGCCCCGGGCTACGGTGCGCACATGGGCAAAGGACGGTTCCGCGTACGGGCCGGAGTCAGGGACTGGCTGATCGCCGTGGGCGTGGCGGCGGCGCTGCTGGTCACCGGTCTGTCTGGGCAGCACTCCGCCACGGGCCCCGGCCTGCTCGGCTACCTGCTGTTGGCCGTCGGCGGCCTGGCGCTGGCCGCGGGCCGCCGGGCTCCGGTCGCCGTCCTCGCCGTCACCGGGCTCTGCGCGGTGGGCTACCAGGCGGCCGGCTTCGACGTGGCCGCCGTCGCGTTCCTCTTCGCGGTGTACGCGGCCATGCGGGCGGGACACCGCACCGTCACGGTGGCGGTGAGCGTGGCCGTGCTCGCGGCGCTCCCCCTCGCGGCCCTCGCCTCGGGCCTGCACGACACGGGCGAGGCGTTCGCCCAGGCCCGGGGCGCCCTTCAGATCGCCTGGCTCATCGCCGCAGGCGCCGCCGGCGAAGCCCTCCGCCAAGCCGAACGGCGGGCCGACGAAGCCGAGCGCACCCGGGAGGAGACCGCGCGGCGCCGGGCCGACGAGGAACGGCTGCACATCGCGCGCGAGCTGCACGACTCGCTCACCCATCAGATCTCGGTGATCAAGGTGCAGTCCGAAGCCGCCGTCCACGTGGCCCGCAAGCGCGGCGAAGAGGTACCGGAAGCCCTCCTGGCCATCCGGGAAGCCGGCCGCGAGGCGTCCCGCGAACTCCGCGCCACCCTGGAGGCCCTGCGCGACGACGACACCACCCCGCCGCACGGCCTCGATCACATCCCCGAGCTGGTGGAACGGGCCGGCAAGACCGGTCTGCGGGCGACCCTGACGATCGAGGGGCAACGGCACGGGATACCCGCCGCGGTGGGCCGTACCGTCTACCGGATCGTCCAGGAATCCCTCACCAACATCGCCCGCCACGCGGACGCCACCACGGCATCGGTCCGCATCGACTACCACCCGGACGCCGTCGCCCTCCAGATCGACGACGACGGCACGGCCACGCCGGACTCCGTCCCGCTGCCCGGCATCGGGCTGCTCGGGATGCGCGAACGCGTCACCGCCCTCGGCGGACGGCTCCTGGCCGCACCGCGCCGCGAAGGCGGGTTCACCGTCCGGGCCGAACTCCCCGTGGAACGAGCATCGTGATCCGTGTCCTGCTGGTCGACGACCAGGCGCTCATCCGCAGCGGATTCCGCGCGTTCCTCGACCTGGAGGACGACATCGAGGTCGTGGCCGAAGCAGCCGACGGGCAGGAGGGCCTGGAGCTCGCCCGGGCGCACCTGCCCGACGTCGCCCTCATCGACATTCAGATGCCGGTACTCGACGGCATCGAGACGACCCGGCGCATCGCGGCCGACCCGGCGCTGACCGGCGTCCACGTCGTCATGCTCACCAACTACGGCTTCGACGAGTACGTCTTCGACGCCCTGTCCGCAGGCGCCGCCGGATTCCTCGTCAAGGACATCGCGCCGGAGGACTTCCTGCACGCCGTACGCGTGGCCGCGCGCGGCGACGCCCTCCTCGCACCCTCGATCACCCGCAAACTGATCAACCGGTACGTCACCCAGCCGCTCCCCACCGACACGGCCACCGTGCTGGACGGTCTGACCGGCCGCGAACGCGAAGCAGTCGTCCTGGTCGCGCACGGCCTGTCCAACGACGAGATCGCGGCCCGCATGGTGATCAGCCCGCTGACCGCGAAGACCCACGTCAACCGGGCCATGACCAAACTGCACGCCCGCGACCGCGCCCAGCTCGTGATCCTCGCCTACGAATCCGGCCTGGTGGCCCCGCGCAGCTCGCCGCCCCGCGTCCGGTAGGCGCGCCGCGGGGCTCGCAGGGCTCGTTAGGGCTCGTACGGGCGGTGAAGTACGAGGTCAGGGCCTGGGACGGATCGCAGCTGCCGCCTCCGGGACCTGGTGCGATCGTCCACTGGGTCCGTCCTCACGGGTCCGTCAGACTGCCCGCATGACTGCTGACACCGACCATGCGGTTGCCGCCCCGACGCGCGGAGTCGGCGCGTGATCGATGTGGCTGCGGACGAAAACCTCGTGGCATCCGCACGGCTGCGATCGGCGCCGCTGGTCGTCGGCGCCGGTGCGTTGGTGGGTGTGCTGGGCGGGATGATCGGACTGGGGGGCGCTGAGTTCCGCCTCCCGCTCCTGATCGGGATGTTCGGCTTCGCGGCGCTGTCGGCGGTCATCCTGAACAAGGCGATGAGCTTGGTCGTCGTGGTCACCGCCCTGCCTGCCCGGCTCGCCGCGGTCTCGTTCGGCGACCTGGGCGCGCACTGGACCGTCGCGGCCAACCTCCTGGCCGGCAGCCTGCTCGGCGCCTGGGCGGGAGCATCGTGGGCGGTGAAGATGCGCTCCGCGACCCTCTACAAGGTCCTCGCGATCCTCATGGCGGGCATGGCCGCCGCCCTCGTCGTCACCCACACCACCGGTGTCGGACCACTCGGCCTTCCGGGGCCGGTGCAGGTGGCGGCCGGTGTGGTGGCCGGGTTCGGCATCGGCGTGGTCGCGGCCATCATGGGCGTCGCGGGCGGCGAGCTCCTGATCCCCACGATCGTGCTGCTGTACGGGGCCGACATCAAGCTGGCGGGCAGCCTGTCCCTGCTGGTGTCGCTGCCCACGATGCTCGTCGCCTTCGCCCGCTACAGCCGCGACGGCAGCTTCGCCGTCCTCGGCGCGAACCTCCGCTTCGCCGCCCTCATGGCCGCGGGCTCGATCGCGGGCGCACTCCTGGGCGGGCTCCTCCTCGGGGTGGTCCCCGACCTGCTCCTCATCCCCGGCCTTGCGATCGTCCTGCTGCTCTCGGCGGTCAAGGTCGCCCGCCACGAGTAGCCGCGGCCCGACCGACAAGGAGGGGCGCCGGCCGGGGCATCTCAGTCCTCGTACAGCAGCCAGGCGTTCTTGTTCTCGTTGTACCAGTAGCCGTGGCCGGCGTTCAGGGCGACCGTGCGGAACGGGCGGCCATGGTCGTCGATGCGGGTGGTGCCCCGGCGGTCGCCACTGCTCCAGGCCAGCTCCAGGTACCAGCTGACGTCCTTGCCGAGCGTGGCGGCGTCGACGTTCAGCACCTGGGGGTCGGTGGCGGAGACCTTGTACGGGAAGTCGGTCGAGGCGGTCGTCCGCTCGCCCTCCTTGCCGGGTACGGGCCTGGCCCTCGGGGAGGCGTCGTCCAGGTCGACGGCGAAGGACGCGGGTACCAGCGCGCCGCCGCAACCGGAGCCCATGGTGTACGCGTTCCAGCCGGGAGCCTTGCGGCCGCTCACGACATGGACGTACAGCGCGTGCAGGACGGCGGCCTTGCCCTCGGTGCCCTGGACGGTCAGCTGCATGCGCAGGTGCCCCGCCGGTACGGCGTCCAGCGCCCGGGCCCACCCGTCGGTCGCCTGCCCGGCGGGGGGCGGGGGGACCGTGCCGGGTGCCTTGTCCAGGGCGAACCACTGGTCGCAGGGGCTGTCCCAGTTGTCGGGCAGGACGTTGACCGTGAACGGGGCGGTGGGGGAGGCCCCCTCCTTGGAGTCGGCCGGCGAGGCGGACACGGACGCTGCCGAGGGGGACGACGGTCCGGGGCTGGACGGGGGTGCGGAATCGGCTGCGGGCGTCGGTGACGACGATCCGCCGGACGACCCGCCGGACGGCGCGGCCGGGCCCCCCGCCGCCTGCTCGCGCGAGGACGACTGGACGGCGGCGCCGTGGCGCGTGTCCCCTTGACCCGTCCCTCCCATGGCGGAGACGGCGGCGGCGGTCCCCGCCACCGCGGCGGTGGCCACGGCGGCCGCAACGGCGAGCAGCAGCCGAGGACGCCGGGCCCCCGGTCCGGAGGCGCGGGCGGGGCCGGGCCGGACCAGGTCGGCGGGGGCCTCCGCCGCGGGTGCAGGCGCGGGATCGGCGAGAGGAGCCGGGGCGGACCCGGACTCGGACCCGGACCCGGCTGCGGACATCGGGGCCGGCGCGGGGTCGCCGCTCTCCACCTGCGGCCGGACATCCGAAGCCTCCGAAACCTCCGAAGCCTCCCCAGCCACCCCCGTCACCACCGCCGATGCAGGCGGCACCTCCGGCGCGGCGTCACCGCCCTGCGGCACCGCGGAGTCCGCCTCTCCCGACCCCGAGACCTGCCCCTCCGGCACTCCCCGCCGCCGCTCCACCAGCGCCAGCAGCCACTGCTGGTGCAGCGCGAGCAGCTCGTCGGCCGAGGCACCGCAGACGCGGGCGAACCGCTCCACCGGGGCGTACTCCGTGGGCACGGCCGCGCCGCTGCAATAGCGGTGCAGCGTCGAGTTGCTGGAGTGCAGACGCTTCGCGAGCGTGCCGTAGCTGCGCCCCGAGCGCTCCTTGAATCCGCGCATCAGCTCCGCGAACCGTTCCGTCTCCGTGGCCATTCCACCCTCCCCCTCATCCCGGAAGCACGTTCCAGGCTCACCCGATCGCCCAGGTGAGAGGGGTCGGGAGCGTTCCAGGGTTTCTACTATCCCGCTCCAGACGCCACTGGGACAAAACCCGCCCCACAGTTGCGTCATCAGCCCGTCGGTCCGCCGATCGGATCGACGGGCGGATTCGAGGTCGCAACGGGGAGGGCCCCCACCCGCCCCACCGACCGCCCCTCGGCCGCCTGCGAAAGCAGCCGACCGGAACAGCAGCCCCACCCAACGTCTCGTCAGCCGAGAAGCGCAAGCCTCCGCCTGACACCGACACCCACACCGACACCCACACGGAGAGTTCCCCATGCGCACCTACCGACTCCGCACCACCGCCCTGGCCACCGTCACCGCCGGCCTCGCTCTGGCCCTGACCGCCTGCGGCGGCTCGGACAGCGCCGGCGGGCCGACCGGGAACCCCGCCGCGACCAACAGCGCGGACAAGCCGGCCTCGACCGGGACCGTGACGCCGTCCGGGGAGGGCGCCTCCGCCGCCCCGTCCGCCGGCCAGGCCACGGGAAACGGCACGGCCACCGTCACCCCGGCGAAGGCCGGTTCGGGCGGCAAGGGCGCGGGGGCCAACACCGGTGACTCCTACGCGTACACCCACCCCTGCTCGGCCCGCAATCTGACCGTCAAGGTCACCTCCCCGACGGGCGCCCCGGCCACCGTCCGCGTCATCACCGTGACCAACAACGGTTCCACCTCCTGCGGTCTGGACTACTTCCCGACCGTCGGCTTCAGCGCCAAGGGCAGCGCGCTCGGTCTCCAGGCCACTGCCCCCGGTGGACTGGGCGGCGCCCCGGCGTACCCGGTGCGCCCCGGCGCCACCGCGTACGCGGCCGTGAACCTCAACCCGTCGGGTGGCAACGGCCCCGTGGCCGACGAGATCAACATCCTGGCGGACAAGGAGCACATGCCGAACGCGGACGGCGTCAGCCTCCAGCTGGCCAAGCCGGGCAGCGTCGCCAACCCGAAGGTCGGCCTGTACCGCACCACCGCCCGCGACGCCCTGAACGCCTTCTGAACGCACCTCCGGGGGCCCCGGCCCCCGGCCCGCCCCACGGGCTGCACCGCGGGGCGGGCTGACCCGTCCCGGACGAGAAAACGAACGCGGACCAGCTCAGCGCATCCGTCGTGGTGCATGAGGTCCCGTACGGCGAACTCGAAGCCATCGTGGTGGAGGCCGCCGAGGTGATCGACGGCCTCCCGGGCACCTCGGTCGGCGGGACGGCGCTTGGCGTCAGCGGAGGTTCTTCCAGAACGCATGGTTGTGGTCCTTGGTGAACTCCGTGGGCCTCCACGGCCCCGAGGCCAGCGACTGCACGTAGCCGCCGCTGCGGAAGCTCGGCCAATCCGTCTTCCCGGACTCCGCGAAGTCCACCCAGGTGTCCGTCATTCGCTTGGCGAGGCGTTCCTGCTTCCCTGTCAGCTTCTCGAACAGGGGCAGCTCGAGGTCGAAGAGGTAGGACAGCTCCGACATGTGCGAGGCACGGAGCTCGAAGCTGAGCTCCAGGTCGCCTGCCCATGAGGGCGTCTCGCGCTCGCTGAACTCGAACATCCGGGTCGGAGTCCACCGCGACAGGAGCCGGGCGGTGTCCAGCGTCGGAACCGACCAGGTGCGGTCGGTCAGGACCGTTGCCAGGGCCTCGCCGGTGGAGCTGAAGCGGCTCAGCGGGTAGCGGGCCAGTACCGCGTCGGCCTGGGCGCCGAACTCCTTGCGGATTTCGAGCTCGTACGCCTCGGCCGGCATGGGATCGCCCGTCAGCTCCTGGCCGAGGATCCGGCCGCGCTCTGCACGATCGCGCGGTCGAACAGTCCGGCCGACTTCGGCGAGGCGAGGTGGCCGCAGACGCTGTACCCCCGCAACATCAGGCTGCCGCCGTGGATCCACGCGATCACCGGACGCTTGCCGGTGCGCTGTGCGCCGACGGCTCCTCCCGGGCGCACTTCGAGCGCATCTGGGAGAGCTTGATCGAGCAGTTCGGCGCACCCCCCGACCTCTGGCTGGCCACGGTGGAGCTGTTCATGCAGGCTCAGCGGCAGCCGGAGCTGCGCGTCGCGCTGGCCGGGGGCACCACCCAGGGCCGGCGAGGGTCGATCAGGGTGGGCCGAACAGGCCGGGCGTATCGAATCGCGGCCGTGCCAGCGGTGTTGAGCCAGCTCGTGTAGATTGACAATCTGTTGAATCAGCGGGGGCTGAGGTACGGCTGGGGTCGGCGTGCATGGTGCGCTGCCCTGTGCCAGGGACGTTCAGCAGGATCGGTGCGGGGAGATGGACGTGTGAGTGCCTGCGACGGGGATCACCACACGGCGGACCTCATCTTCTGACGCCGTTCTCAAGGCAGTGCCCCACACAGGTGGCCCGGCCGGCCAATCGTCGGCCCGCCTCCTGTCTTCCACGCGCCGGTCCCGCGATCACCTCGGTCGGGGCCGCGCGTTCGCCGCCGTCCGTTTTCCTGAGAGCCGCCGGTATCCCGCGGCCCACCTGCAGCGGTCGCTCTCACCGGCGATGCCGTAGAACCCCACGGCCCTGTGCTTCAGCCTGGCGGCCATCCCGCCACGCATCGCGCAGAACAGGAACAGGACCCGACGGCTGGGACGGCCTCCGACTGGATCACGATCACGCCGACTACCCCCGGCAAAGGGCGGGGGTGTCAGGAGATGGGGGAGTCGATGCTGGAGTCTCTTGGCCTGGACATGGACGCACTTGCCGTGTATCGGGCGATGTTCGAGTACCCGCAGGCCGAAGTGAAGCAACTCACCGAGCGGCTGGGCTGGCCGGAGGAGCGGGTCCGCACCGCCATGGACGCATTGGCCCGGCTCTCGCTGCTGAGGCCGTCCTCCGACGTGCGGGGAGCGGCCCGCGCGGTCAATCCGGAGGTCGCCTTCGCGGCGATGATAGAAGCCCGCGAGGCTGAGATCTTCGAACGTCAGCAGGAACTGCAGGCCAGCCGCACCGCCGTGGCGCGCATGGTCCAGGACTACGGAGACTTGCGCTCCTCGCAGCGAAGCGGCGGAACAGAGCAGCTGATCGGGCTCGACGAGGTCCGGGCCAAGATCGAGTCCCTCACCCGGTCGGCCCGGCACGAGCTCGTCAGTCTCGTCCCCAGCGGTTCCATCAGCGCGGAAGGGATCAAGGCCAGCCGACCGGTCAACAAGGAACTCCTGGGGCGCGGCGTCCGGATGCGGACCGTCTACCTGGACAGCATGCAGAACAACACCGCCACCTCCGCCCACATCCGGTGGCTCGCGGACCTCGGCTGCGAAGTTCGTACCCGCCCGGCGTTGCCGATCCGCATGATGATCGTCGACCGCGAGCTGGCGCTCGTGCCGCTGGATCCCGACGAGGTCAACAGCGGCGCGATGCTTCTGAGGGGCAGCGGAGCGACCGCCGCCCTGTACGCACTCTTCGAATACATCTGGGGCATCGCCACCCCCTGGGGGGAGAGGCCGGAGAAATCGGACGACGGTCTGACCGGCCAGGAGCGCGAGGTCCTGCGTCTGATGGCAGAAGGGCACACGGACGAAGTGGTGGCCCGCAAACTGGGTGTTTCGGTTCGCACCTGTCGGCGGATCACCGCCGAACTGTCCACCCGCCTCGGCGCCGTCAGCCGATTTCAGGCCGGACTCCGTGCGGCTCAGGAAGGCTGGCTGACAAGCCGCTCCTGAATTGTTCGTGCGGTAAGAGCGGAGAAAGGGGCGAATCAGCCCCAGGTCGCGTCATCGGCGGTCGCGACGGGCGGCGCGGCCACCGTGGAATTCACGGACGTGGAAGCGCTGTCGGCCCAGGCGGCGGAGCCAAGAGTGAGGCCGAGGGCGACGAAGAGGAGACCGGCCGTACGGCGAATGGTGTTCATGAGAGCAATTCCCCCTGTGTGATGACGTGATTTCTTTGGCGTTCTCGCATATGACTTCTGGAAGTTCCGGCGCCGTGCCGGTCTTCCCCCGTGACACCAAGCATCTGTCACGGGGAGTCCGCGTGTCAGCACTCTGGGCTGTCAGGGTCCTGCCCTGGCAAGCCCTTGCCACCCGAGCCGGCGTCGCCCAGCAGGGCGGGCCCTGCGAGCGCGGCGACCAGGTCGGCGCCGCAGCGGGTCAGCAGCCAGCCGCGTAGTTCCGGGCGGCTGGTCAGTAGCGCGGTGTGGATGCGCAGTGCGGACCTCTCCGCCGCGGCGAGGCTCGTGCCGAGCAGGAAGAGCGTGACGTCCGCCCCCGCCGGGTCCGTCTGCACATACACGTGCTCGAGGCCGTCGGCCGCATCGGCCGCCTCCAGCAGCAGCTCCCGCAATCTGGTGCGGGAGAGCGGGTCCACCCCGGCGACGAGCCGGGTGTTCACCAGGTACATCCGCTGCCCTGTCTGGTCGGGTCCCGGGCGTGCCGGGAGCGGTTTCCCGTAGCCGGTCGGCCCTGGCCGCGGGGGCGCCGCTGCCGTGGGCCGGACGGCTTCAGGCGAGCGATGGGTCGAGGGAGTAGTGGCCGGTGAACGACGTCTCGTCCAGGACGTGGCCGTCGATCGCCTCCAGGATGTCGGCGGCGGTGAAGGTGCCGCCCAGGGGGACACGCTCCAGGTCCGTCGCGTAGAGGAGGAACACGTAGCGGTGCACAAGCCCGTCGTTCCGCGGCGGGCACGGGCCGTCGGGACCGGAGCGGCCGCCGGCCTTCGCAGGGTCTCCGGCGAAGAAGCCCCGGTAGCCGTTGGCGCCCTGAGGGGCCCCGAAGGCGGCCTCCGGGCCGGGCTTTCCACCGGGAACGCCATCCTCACCCAGCGCACCCTCGGCGATCTCGCCGAGTCCGGGATCGATGTCGACGAGCACCCAGTGGTTGAACTCCTGGCGAGGCATGTCGGCCGGGACGGCCCGTCCTGTCCGGTTCAGGTCGTCGAACTCGGCCGGGATGCCCACGTCGACGGCGGCCAGAACGAGCGAGCGGGTCCCCTCGGGCACGTCCGACCAGGCCACGTGCGGGTTGCGGTTCGCCGCCGGGGCGTCGTGGTCGTCGAACGTGTTGCTGAACACTTTCATGCGTAAATCCTCCTGTGTCTTTCCAGGCGTGAAACCGACAGATGGAGAAGACATTTCGGCGTAGCCCTCGGCATTCGCCGTGATGTCGGCCAGGCCGCTGTCGAGTCTGCTGCGGAGGGCCTGCGGAAACCAGAGGTGCGGGCGGCAGCGTCCTGCCCCGGCAGCTTTCGGACGTCCCGCAGTGGCATGGGGTTGCCAACGCAGGCTGATGCCATTGGTTTTGCTTGCCGCTGCTCGTCCAGCCGGGCCAGAGTTGTTGTCAGCGGGCCTTACGGCCGCACTCGACGGTGTCGTCCTCGCGGGACGGACGGCGGGGAGTTTCAGCGGCTATCTACAGCTTGGGAATTCGCCTGCTGTTACATGTCTCAGCCTTTGAAAGGCAGCCGAGTTGCGCATGTGTCACTTGCTACCGTCTCAAAATGTAATCACGCAGTCCACAATATGAAATGAGTTGCCCGTGGCCAGGAACACCCTGCTGGAGCGGATCTGGGCGGAGCACACCATCGACGGGACCGGCGGTGAGCTCGTCTACGTCGACATGCACCTGCTCCACGAACTGACGTCCCCTCAGGCCTTCGAAGGGCTCCGGGAGGCAGGCCGGAAGGTGCGCCGCCCGGACCTGACCGTCGCCACCGCGGACCACGACGTCCCGACGCGGGGCCGGCGGGTGCCGCTCAGCGACTCCATCGGTCGCCGACAGCTGGCGCTCCAGATCCGCAACAGCAGGGAGTTCGGGGTGGAGCTCCACCCCATGAACAGTCTCGGCCAGGGCATCGTGCACGTCATCGGCCCGCAGATGGGCCTCACCCTGCCCGGCATGCTGATCGTCTGCGGCGACAGCCACACCGCCACCCACGGCGCGTTCGGCGCGGTGGCCTTCGGCATCGGCACCAGCCAGGTCGAGCACGTGCTGGCCACCCAGACGCTGCGCATCGCCAAGCCGAAGAGCATGCGCGTCCTCATCGAGGGGACGCCCGCGGCCGAGGCCACCGCCAAGGACATCGCCCTGGCGGTGATCCGGGCCATCGGCACCGACGGCGGCACCGGTCACCTCATCGAGTTCCAGGGCGACGTCATCGACCGCATGAGCATGGAAGGCCGGATGACGCTGTGCAACATGGCCATCGAGGCCGGTGCCCGCAGCGGAATGATCGCCCCTGACGAGACGACCTTCGCCTACCTGGAGGGGCGTGACCGAGCCCCTCAGGGTGAGGACTGGGAGAGGGCCAAGAAGGCCTGGGCCGCGTACCGCAGCGCCCCGGACGCCGAGTTCGACCGGGAGGTCGTGGTCGACGTGGACGGGCTCCGCGCGATGGTCACCTGGGGGATCAACCCCGGTCAGGCCGTCGCGGTCGACGGACGGGTCCCGGACCCCGAGGCCATGGCCGATCCGGTCTCCCGCGAGGCCGGCCGCCGTGCCCTCGACTACATGGGGCTCGAGGCGGGGCAGCGCCTGGCCGACATCCCCATCCGCACCGTCTTCATCGGCTCCTGCACCAACGGGCGCATGGAGGACCTGCGGGCGGCGGCCGCGGTCGTGCAGGGGCGCAAGGTTGCCGACGAGGTGACTGCCCTCGTCGTGCCCGGCTCGGAACAGATCAAGCGCCTGGCCGAGGCCGAGGGACTGGACCGCGTCTTCACGGAAGCCGGCTTCGAGTGGCGCAATCCGGGCTGCTCGATGTGCATCGCCGTCAACGGTGACCGGGTGCCCGCCGGTACCCACTCCGCCTCCACCTCGAACCGGAACTTCGAGGGACGGCAAGGGCCCGGAGCCCGTACCCACCTGGTGTCCCCCGAGACGGCTGCGGCGACTGCGCTGCTCGGGCGGCTGGCCGGCAGCGCGGAGATCTCCTGAAGGTCCCGGGACCGCCTTGCCGGGATATTTTTCTGACTAAGGATCAAAAATGGAAAAAATAGAGGTAATACGTGGGCGAGGCGTCCCGCTGGACGCCTCCGACGTGGATACGGACCAGATCATTCCGGCCGTGTGGATGAAGCGGGTCGAACGGACCGGCTTCGAGGACGGCCTGTTCCAGAAGTGGCGCCGTGACCCGGAGTTCGTCCTGAACCGCCCCGAGCGCGCGGGGGCCACCATCCTGGTCTCCGGCCCCAACTTCGGCTGCGGTTCCTCGCGGGAGCACGCGCCCTGGGCCCTGCGGGACTTCGGCTTCAAGGCGGTGATCGCGCCGAGCTTCGCCGACATCTTCCGCAACAACCTGCCCAACGTGGGCCTGGTACCCGTCACCCTCGACGCAGCCGCCACCGGGAAGATCATGGACGCGGTCACGGCGGACGCCACGGCCGAGGTGACCGTCGACCTGCTGCGGGCCACGGTCACCTGCGAGGCCGCGGGCGTGGTGGCGGAGCCCTTCGTCCTCGACGAGGGGGCCCGCTACCGGCTCACGCACGGACTGGACCTCATCGACCTCGCCGCCGAGGCGGAGGAGGCCATCGGCCTCCACGAGGCATCCCGGCCCTTCTGGATGCCGCGTACCAACGGACAGGTCGAGGACGTCTTCGAGGACTCGGGGGTGGAGGTCGCATGAGCGCGGAGATCATCGACGAGGCCGACGGCGACGGAATCCGCCGGGCCGGTGACGCCCTGCGGGCGGGGGCAGTGGTCGCCGCCCAGACCGACACCAACTACGGCATCTTCTGCAACCCGTTCCTGGAGCAGTCCTGCGAGCGCCTGTACGACATGAAGCGCCGCGACGGCAGCAAGCCGTTGACCCTGTTCGTCTCCAGTCCCTCGGACTGGGTGCGCTGGGCCCGCCGGCCGGCGGGGGTGGACGTCGAGGCGCTGGTGGAGCGCTTCTGGCCGGGGCCGCTGAACCTCGTCATGCGCAAGCGGGAACTCGTACCGGACTGGGTCACTTCCGGCAAGGACACCGTGTCCGTCGTCCACAACGTCAGCCGCACGCTGAACCAGCTGTCGCTCTACAGCGGGCTGGCGATCGCCGCCACCTCGGCGAACATCAGCGGCACCATGGACGAGGGGCTCGTCACGTTCGACATCGCCTACGAGCACATCGGCAAGCACTGCGACATCATCGTCCGCGCGGGCGCCCCCTCGAAGTTCACCCGCAGCAGCACCATCCTCAGCCTGCTGGACACGCCCGCCATCGTGCGCCAGGGCGATCTGGCGGCTGAGGAGCTCGCCCCGTACCTGCCGGGTCTGGAGCGATGACCGACGTGAAGGAACAGGCCCGCTACGCCGCACGGGTACAGGCCTACCGCATCGTCTCCCGCGCCTACTTCCACCTGCCGGTCGTCGTCGTCTTCCTCATCCAGCAGGGTTTCGGCCCGCTGGCCACGGCGGCCCTGCTCGCCCTCTACGGAGTCACTGCGGCCCTGGGGGACCACGTGGTGGCCCCCCTCCGGCGGCGGCTGTCGCTGGCGGGCTGTCTGGTGGCGGGAGAGGCCGTCAAACTCGCGGGCCTGCTGATCCTGCTGGCGCCGGTCTCCACCGGGGTCGCGGTCGCCTCCCAGGTGCTCGCCGGTCTGGGGTTCTGTCTGACGGCCGGGACGGACGCGGCCCTCGCCTCGACCCTGCTCTCCGGCGAGCGCTTCCGCACCCGCGAGGCACGGACCCAGGCGGGGATGTTCCTCATCTCCTTCGCCGCGGGCGTCCTCGGAGCGTTGGCCTACGCCCAGTACGACCGGGCCCCCTTCGTACTGTCGGCGTTGGGCTGCGCCGTCGCCGCGCTCGTCGTCCTGCCGGGCGGCCGGGGCGGGCTGCGCCCGCAGACGGCGGAGCCGGGCGCCGGCGGTACGGCGGTGACGGGCCCGGGCCGGGTGCTGCCCTGGCAGGTACGGCTCTGGGCCTCGTACTACTCCGTGTCCCGTGCCGTGCTGCTGACCGCCTACACCTTCCTGCTGCCGCTGCTGCTGTTCTTCGGGGAACAGCTCTCCGTGACCATGTTCGGCGCGGTGCTGGGCCTCTACACCCTGTGCGGACTGATGTCCGTACGGCTGTCCCTGGCCTGGCAACGCCGCTATTCGGCGACCACTCTCTTCTGGCTCAGCAGCGGGGCCATGGTGCTCGGTCTGCTCCTCCTGGCCCCCGGCGGCCTGCTCGCCATCGCCGGCGGCACCGCGCTGCTGGGCCTGGCGGGCGGCACCGTCCGGCCCACCACGATGGGTTTCCTCGGACCGGCCATGGCCGGCCTTTCCGACGCGGAGCGCCAGCGGGTGACCCGCGGTCTGGAGCGGCGCCAAGGCATCGTCCAGGCAGCCCTGCTGATCGGCGCGGGCCTGTGGCTCGGCTCCGGCGGCAGCGCCACGGAGGCCGTGGCGGCGTGCGCCGTGCTGGTGGTGGCCGGCCAGGCGGTCGCGGCCCGGCTGGTGGCGCGGCAGGCCGCGACGAAGCCGGACGGCGGGCCGGAAGACCGGACATCCACCCGGTCCGGCGCCCCGCCCGTGTCCGCGACATGACTCCGGAGACGACACCGCGTCAGGGCCCGCTCCGAGAACGGCGCCGCCCGGCTCCGTGCCCGACCGCGTCCCACCGGCCCCCAGCCCCAACCCTGTCCCCGTTATCCATGTCCGCCGGCCCCCCGCCCCTCGGCGCGGCCGGCGCACCGACGACGAAGGAGCACACCCGTGCTGACCCGTCCGATCCCGCCCCACCCCTATGACTTCCTCCCGGCGCTGCCCGAGCTGAAGGTCGTCTCCGACGATGTCCGGCACGGCGACCGGCTGTCCGAGGCTCAGCTGGCCTCGGGCGGGAACGTCAGCCCCGCCTTCACCTGGGAGCCGGGCCCGGAGGGAACCGCCTCCTACGCGGTGACCTGTTTCGACCCGGACGCTCCCACCCCGGGTGGCGTCTGGCACTGGGTCCTGGCCGACATCCCCCCGCACGTGCACAGCCTGCCGGCGGGCGGGGAGTCCGGAGCCGGCCGGGAGCTGCTCAACGACCTGGGCTCCCTCGGCTTCGCGGGAGCCGCCCCGCCGCCGGGAGACCGCGAGCACCGGTACATCTTCGCGGTCCACGCCCTGGGCGTGGCCGAGCTGCCGGTCGACGAACGGACCCCGGCCGCCCTCGTCGGCTTCCACCTGACGGTGAATTCCCTGGCCCGGGGCACGATCACCGGCCTCGCCCGGACCGCCGAGCAGTCCGAGTAGCCCCCGGCCGCCTCCCGGCGGCCCCTGCGCCACCCACATCCCCGTGCGTCCGTACGGATTCCACAAGAGCGGAGCGAAATTCCGATGCCGAGCAACACCCCGCGGGGCCCCTGGCAGGGGGAACCCGTACCCGAGGCCCTGGAGGCCCTGTCCGCGCCGGGCGGCCTGGTCGTCTGTGCGACCAAGGTCGGATACATCCTGATGACCACGGACGGCCGTGGTCTGGAGCGGAAGTTCGACGCCAAGCGGCGCAACCGGAACAAGCCCGGTGTCGTGCTGTGCGCCGATCTGGACCAGCTCAAGGAGCTGGCCGAGCTGAACGAGGAGGTCCTGGCCTTCTACGAGCAGCACTGGGAGCAGGACGTGCTGCTCGGCTGCATCCTGCCGTGGCGGCAGGAAGCCCTTGCGCTGCTCCCCGACGAGACCACCCGCGAGCTGGCCACGGACACCCGCGGCACCAGCTGCTTCGTGATCCGTTTCGGGCGGCCCGCCGAGCAGCTGGTCGAGCGGATGTGGTCCGAGCGCCGGCTCGTCTTCGCCAGTTCCGCCAACCCCTCGGGGGTCGGCAACAAGGGGCGGGTCGAGAACATCGGCACGCGCATCGAGGAGCAAGCGGACTTCATCGTCAGCGCCGACGACTACGTGGCCTCCATCCAGCCCGACAAGGACGAGGACACTCGCCACGAACAGGGCGTCATGGTGTCGATGGTCGACGGTGAAGGGGCGCTCGTGCCCGTGCAGAAGGGGGAGCGGTCCGTTTCCCCGGCACCGGTGCTCATTCGTCGTGGTCTCGACTGCCCGGTGATCATGGAGAACCTGTCGGAGATCTACCCCTCCTGGGACTACCGCCACGGCGAGTACTACTGAGGGAGCCCGTCCCTGGAGGCTCGGCCCGTCCACGGCCGGGCCCCCGGGGACGGAAGGCACCACACGGCAGGGGGCTGTCCGGGTCTGACCGCCGGAGCCCCCTCTGCCCTGTCGTGCGAAGTTCATCAGCCAGAGCTGAGATCGACTCTAGGGGGGAGTTGAAATCCGCAATGAATACACAGGCAGCATGGCTCGCACCGTCGTATGCCACGCCGGCGCAGAGGGCCGCGGAAGAATGGGGGGAGCGATGTGACGACCTCCTGGAACAGGTGGGACTGCAGTTCTTCTCGCGGTCCGACCTCAGGAATCACGCCCAGGAATACGTCCGTTCCCTGCTCGTGGGAACCACCATGGCCGAAAGCATTCTGCCGACCGCGGCGGAGAGCGGAGCATTCTGGCTGCAGCAGCATCTGCTCGGCCGGTCGGTATGGGATGCCGACAGCCTGCGCGACTTCACCATGCGCTATGTCGTGGAAGGGCTGGCCGACAGTAGCGGTCCCGGTGTACTCGTCCTCGACGAGACCGCTTTCAAGAAGAAGGGCAACGCCTCGGCCGGGGTCGCCCGGCAGTATTCGGAAGCGCTTGGCGGCGCCGTCTCCTGCCAGATAGGCGTGATGGCGTCCTGGTCCACCCGGACCGGCACCGCCCTGGTCGACCGGGAGCTGTACCTGCCGCCCGACTGGGACACGGAACCGGTCCGGCGCCGCAACGCGCACGTTCCCGACAAGGCCCGCCACGTCTCCAGGGCCGAGCTCGCGCGGCGCATCGTCCAACGGTTCCGGACTCGGGCCCCAGCCGGCGCCGCGGCGGGGATGTGGGTCGTGGCCGATACCCAGCTGGGCTGCGACCGGGCCTTCTGCGCCTACCTGGAGGACCAGGGCATACCCCACGTGGTGGGAGTGCCTCCGGATCACCCCGTGCTGCCCCATCCGGGCTGGCGCAGGGTGTCCAGGCTGGTGCAGCGGTACGCCGAGGAGCGTGAATGGGACAGGCTGGCCGTCGGCTCCGACACGATGGACGCCGGCCCCTGGGAGTGGTGGGTGCGGCGCATACCGTCGGAGCCGGCACAGACGGCCGGACAGGCGGCCGCGAGGCCGGGCGGCATGGCGCGTTGGCTCCTCGCCTGCCGCCGGGCGGGGGACCCGCAGCCGCGGCGCTATTTCATCGCCCGCGGCCCGGTGGACGTCTCGCTCTACGACCTGGCGCAGGCGGTCGCGGCCTGGCGGCACGGCCGCGACGCACTCGCCGGGGCCACCGAGCGCTGTGGCCTGGGGGCGTACCGCGTGCGCTCCTGGCACGGCTGGTACCGGCACATCACGCTCGCCCAGCTCGCGGCGGGCTTCCTGGCCGTGCATGCCGGCGGGCACTCCTACGGCGCGGCGCCTTGGGAGCCGGGGCCGTCCGTCCCGTGGGAGCCGCTGTCGAGCCTCGGCGAGAGGTGTTAGCGGACGCCGTCCGGACATGGCGGCGACGCCTGGCGTTCCTGCCGCCGGGCGTCGCCGCCATGTCCGTGGCCTCTGCGCGGGATGCGCGTGCGTCCAGGGGGAGGGCTCAGTCCAGTACGCGTCCGCGCACCCCGTCGAGCCATACGTCGCTGTGGACGTCGGCGGCGGCGTCGTCGCGGAAGGCGTACGTCTTCAGGAGCCAGCGCAGCCGCGTGGTCTCGAAGTGCTGGATGTCCACCATCTGGCGGCTGTGCAGGCCGTCCTGGTTGGCGATCACGAGGAGGTCGCCCTCCTGGATGCGGTGGTACTGCTCGCGGCTCTTGGCCAGCGCGTCACGGAACTGCCGCACTGCCTCGTAGTGCGGCGCCGAGGAGGGGTCCGCGGGCATGGTGCGGGTGTCGTAGTAGCGGAAGCTGTGCTCATTCTCCAGGAGCGTGTGCAGGTCGGAGACCTGCTGCTTCCGGTTGGAGGCCCGGGAGAGCTCGTCGTAGGGAGTGACGAACGCCTTCTCCCGCAGCAGCTCCTGGTTCTCGGGAGAGATGAACTTCAGGAGTTCACGACCGTCCACGTACTTCGTGAAGACGAGGTCGTCCGTGGGGCAGCGCATGCCGAGCAGGGCCAGGTAGTCGGCCCGGACCGGGTGCGCCGTACGGTCGTTGTGCCAGTAGAGCTCCCAGTCCGTCTTCTGCGTCTGGGTGCCGCTGTAGCGGTTGTCGGCGTACACGTCGTGGAAGAAGTCGCCGTTGTTGCGCGTGGCGTAGGAGAGAAGCGGGGTCGCGGTGAGCTGAGCGAGGAGCTCGAGCACTCCCTCCCCGACGAAGGTCTGCTTCTGCAGGTACTTGTCGTCCACCGGATTCGTCTGGTCGAAGACCGGCCTGTCCACGTCCAGCGGGCAGTTGGACACTACGTGCGCGTAGGTCAGCTTGTCATCGCGCTGACGCTTGATCAGGCGGCAGGCGTCGACGAAGCCGGCCGGTACGCGCTCCTCGGCGATGAGGCTTCCGATCGCGTCGCGGAACTTCTCGTAATCCGTGTACGGGTTCGCCCCGAGGAATGTAAGAGAATCCGAAAGGCTGTTGCGGTCGGTTTCCGAGAAGGTGTAAATCGCTTTCATGGGGCAGGTGATCCTCTGAGATTTGGAGGCGTCCTGCACCGGGATTCCCGGTGCAGGACATTGGCGTTGATCGTCGACTCGGAGCGCTGTGGAGAAGGGTCGTGCCCAAATTCCTGGCCGAGTGGCTCCAGTCGACTGCGTACCGCCCTCTTGAGGCGTGATCAACTTATCCAAATCTCGTCGGCGGCAGGCGTATCCCGGAAGACGGCGATCTCCACCTGCAGAACTTTCTTTTCCTGTAAAAAACGTTCTTCCGCGCCCGAAGGGTTCGCCCGTGCGAATACGGGGAGGTCGTCCCGGAACGGCCGGCGGCGTCCTGAAGGGGGGTGCGGCGGTGGAATGGCGGCCGACGTCCAGGAACCGAGTCGACGGCTGTTGCTGTACTTCGCCGCCCGGGCGGAGGAGGGAGTGTGGACCACGGCCGGCGCGGAGTCCGATGCCGCCGGCCGGCTGCCTCCAGGGGCGCCCGGTGTCAGCTGACGACGAGTGTCCCCTTCATCTCCGGGTGGACGGAGCAGAAGAAGGGGTAGCTGCCGGGCTTGGACGGTGCGGTGAAGGTGCCGGACGCGCCGCCTTCGATCGTGCCGGTGTCGAAGGCGTAGCCCTCGGTGGCGGTCAAGGTGTGCGGAGCCGAGTCCTCGTTGATCACGGTGACCTTTGCGCCGGCGGGGACCTTGACGTCCGCAGGGATGAACTTGAAGTCCTTGATGCGAACTTCCACACCCTCGACCGTCACGGTCGACGTGCTGGCGGGTGCGGACAGGGGCGCGGCGCTGGTACTTGTGACGCCGACGATGGCGAGCAAGGCGCAGGCGGCGGCGACCGCTGCACCCCGAGCACGGATGCGAATGCGGTGGGAACGGGTGAGCGACATGGCTTCCCCTCTCACGGATCTGTGATGGTCTCGACCGGCATGACGGTCGCCCTCTGTGGCCGTGATCAGCCGCGCGATGTCTTGCGCGTGGTGTCGAGAATCAGTGCGCCGAAGAGTGCTGCCGGCGGAGCTGCCACGATGATCGCCGCAGTGGGTGCCGGCGTGGGCACGGGAGGCTCCTGTTCGGACCTGAGCCTCTGCCCCATTGTCCCAGGCCCCCGCTGTCGGGGCACTTCGTGGCCATGGGGCCGTCGGGCCGTCGAGCGACTCCCGGTGCCGTCCGCAAGCGCATCGCCACCGCAGTTCTGCTCGCCGCAACAACCGTCGGGGCGTTCGTTCCCGCGGCGGCGGCTCGGCCAGTCGACCCGGTACAGCGGCAGTTGGATCTGCTCGTCGAGGCGGGTGTCGCGGAGCGCGGGATCAGGCGGCAGTCTGGGTCTGTCGCAGCTCTGCCTGGCCGAAGAGGATGGCGTAGCCGCCGGGGAGCCGGCGGAGGATCCGGGCCAGCAGGTCGGGGCCGGCGAGGCGGGTGACGACGGCGAGTACGGCGCCAGTGTCCCAGCGTGCAGTGGCGGGGGTGGCGCCGGTGCGGGTGGCCATGTCCTTGACGAAGCCCCAGCCGGTGAGCTGTTCGGTGGCGGGGATCTGGGCGGTCAGGGTGAGAGCGGCCTCGACGGGGAGGCATTGTGCGAGGTCGACGCGCTGGTCTCCGGTGACCTGTCGGCCGAGGGCGCCGAGGACGGTGCGTACGGCTTCTTCGGCGCGTTCGAGGGTGGGGTAGGCGCCCTCGTAGCGGACGCGTTCCAGCATCTGCTCGAACGTCATGGCGGTCGGGGCCGGGTTCGCTCGAGGTCGGTCGTACATGGTGCTGCGGTTGCCTTTCTCTTCGAGGGTTCGGTTTCATGCGGCCGCGGTCAGGTGGGCTGGGGGTGGCCGAAGAGGAGGTCGTAGCCGGGCGGGAGCTGGAGCAGGATCTCGCGGGTGAGGGCGTCGCCGGCCGCGGCGGCCACGGTGGACAGGACGGCGCCGATGTCCCACAGGGCCGTCTTCTCGGTGGCGCCCTCGATCCAGGCCGCGGTCGCGCGGACGAAGCGTTCGGGCGAGAGCGGTTCGGCGGCCTGCAGGGGGTTGAGGAGAATCAGGGCGTACGTCTCGGGGAGCCGGGCCGCGAGCTCGGCCCGCACGGTGCCGACCAGGTGTGCGCCCAGAAGGGCAAGGACGACTCGGGCAGCACGTTCGGCTTCCCCGGGGGTCTGGTACTCGCCGCGTTCCTGGACGTGGGCCAGAAAGGCTTCCCTGCGCATCGACATCACATCACCTCCGGGGAGGGTGGAGGAAGCAGAGGGGCCGGAGGACGGGGTGCCGGAGGGGGAATCGGTTCCCCGTCCTCCGCCGCTGGGGGCAGGGCTGGTCAGCCGGAGATCTGCTTGCGGCCGGTCTCGCCGCCGATGCTGATCTTGCGGGGCTTGGCGCGCTCGGCGATCGGGATCCGCAGGGTCAGGACACCCGCGTCGTAGTCGGCTTCGATGTGCTCGGTGTCGAGTGTGTCGGCCAGCATGATCTGCCGGGAGAAGACGCCCAGCGGCCGCTCGGAGAGCTCCATCTGCACGCCGTCGGACTTCTCCGCGGGCCGGCGCTCGGCCTTGACGGTCAGCATGTTCCGCTCGACGTCGATGTCGATCGCCTCGGTGCTCACACCGGGGAGGTCGAAGGCGATGACGTACGCGTCGCCCTGGCGGTAGGCATCCATCGGCATCACGGACGGCTTCGACCACGTGCCCGAGGCACCCGACAGCTGCTGGACGATCCGGTCCATCTCGCGGAACGGGTCAGTGCGCATCAACATCGCGAAACACCTCCAGTTGGTTCAGGCAGGAACTGCCAATGCGCTTCAACGTGCTCCCGTTGTAACATGTCATCGGAACGATGACAAGCAAGAAGTCATCTGGAGGACGACAGCGACGGAGAGTGATATGAAAGAGGCCGCCGAGCCCACCGCACCAGTCCCCTTCCTGGCCGCCGCGGCGGCACTGGAGGCCATCGACCAGGCCGTAAAGGACGCGCAGCGACCCGACGCGGCCATGCCTGCGGGCAACGCGGCGCCCGCGACGGGCTCCGGCCCGCATCCGGCTCTGGCCGCACTGCTGATGTTGCGCGAGGTCCGTGAGCAGCTCGCGGGCTGGGAGAGCGGGCTGATCGAAACCGCCCGCGGTCAGGGCGCCAGCTGGGCCGACCTCGCGGGCCCCCTCGGGGTCGCCAGCCGTCAGGCCGCCGAACGCCGCTACCTGCGCCTGCGTCCCGGCACCGCCGGAAGCACCGGCGACCAGCGCGTCCAGGCCACCCGCGACACACGCGCCGCCGACCGCACTGTCACCGCCTGGGCCCGCGACAACGCGGCCGACCTGCGCCGCCTCGCCGGGCAGGTGACCTCCCTCATCGGCCTGCCCGCCAGCGCCCGAGATGCCGTCGACGACCTGAACGGAGCCCTCGCCGACAACGACGCCGCCCGCCTCGTCCGGCCGCTCGCCGGCACCCGCCCTCACCTGCGACCCGAAGACGCCGAGCTCGCCGCACGCATCGACGCCCTGACCCGCCACGCCGACCAGCTCCGACAGGACAGCCACGACCAGCGCAACACGTGACCCGTTCCCCCTGAACCCGGGGCCGGCCACCGGATTTCGGGGCCGCGCCCGTCGACCGAAGCGGCCGGCGCCACCGCTCCTGCGCGTGATCGATGACCTACGCCCCCGTCCACCGACGGCGTGCGGAGCGGCGAACTGGCTGGACTGGGTCGGTGGTTGCCGCTCCTGGTGTGTGCAGGCGAATTCGCACACGAGCGTCAGCTTGTGGTGCAGGTCGCATTGAATGCGTCTCGCGATACGAGGCGCCCCCCGCGTCCAGGTGGTGCACGTGGTGCGCGAAAGGGCCTCCGGGCAGGGCATTTCGGCGAGTTGGGTCACGCGGAGGGCGCGGAAGGGTCGGAGAGGTCTAGACAACGACGAAGCCCCAGGTTACTGACCTGGGGCTTCGTGGAAGAGCGGATGACGGGAATCGAACCCGCGCTACAAGCTTGGGAATCACTCGCCACTCAAGGGCCTGCGCAGCCTCTGACCTGCTGAGATGATGGCCGCGAGCAGCGTGGGAGCGGATCCGTCGGGCCCTCTGTCGACCGCTGTTCACCGCCTCTACTGGCACGTTGTGGCACGGCGTCCCGTCGAGGGGGCGGGGAGGCGTCTTCCCTCAGCCATGGCGGGGCCGCAGGCAGTTCCGCCTGCGGCCCCGCTCGGGTGTGCTGGGGTCAGGACGGGTCGCCGTACTGGAGGCCGCGTCCGTTGGTGCCGACGTAGACACGCCCGTAGGTGTCGGGGTCGCCTGCGATGACGCCGACGCCGCCGATGCTGCCCCACTGGTGGGCGTCGTCGTTGACGCGGAGCCAGGTGGCGCCCTTGTCGGTGGAGCGGAAGACGCCGGTGACGTCCTTGACGGTACCGATCAGGTACAGGGCCTGATAGTCCGCGCCCGGCGCGGCCTTGCCGAAGCCGAGGGCAGAGCCGGACCGCACCGTCGTGAGCGTGGTGAAGGTGCGACCGCCGTCGGTGGAGTGCAGCAGCCCCTTGTCAGCGCCGGCGATCCACAGGTCCCCGGCGATGCCGGGGACGGCCGTGAGCCGGCCGGCGGGCAGGTTGCCGGCGCGGGCGGTGAAGGTCGCGCCGCCGTCGGTGCTGGCGTGGAGCGTGCCGTCGGACAGGGAGTAGAAGGTCTTGGCCGAGGAACGGTCGGCGACGACTGCGGCGTCGTTGCCCAGGCCGTTGACCCTCGACCAGCTCGCCCCGTTGTCGGTCGAGCGGTACGGGGCCTGACCGGCCTCGGTCCAGACGATGGTGGAGCCGTCCGCCGATAGCGCGATACGGCCGTCCCGGGCACCGGCCACAGGCTCCGCCTTGAAGCCGGTCCAGTTGCTGCCGCCGTCGGTGGAGTAGGCGCCGTCCTGCTCGCCGCCACGGCCGACGCGGACCATCATCGAGGGCTTGGACTGGGCGAAGTCGATGTCGGTGCTGTTGGCCATCAACGGGTTCTTCAGCCGCCCGGAGGGCACCTTGGTCAGGTCGTCGTGCCGGAAGCCGCCCTGGTCGCCCATGGAGGTGATGACGGTGGCGCCGCCGGGAGGGGCGATCGCGTCCAGCAGCGCGGTCTCCTCCAGCCCTCGGGCACCCATGCTCCAGTGGCTGGTGCCGCCGCTGTCGGAGGCATTGGCGTCCTTGCTGCGCAGGATGCCGTTGCCGGTGCCGTACAGCACGTGCCCGGAGTCGAAGGGATCGATGGCCAGGGCGGTCATCCAGTGCCCGGTGTGAGTGCCGACGTAAGGAGCGCCGGAGGCGTCCCGCACCGACGTGTCGGCCAGCGCCTTCCAGTTCGAACCGCCGTCGGTGGTCCGGTAGATCTCGTCCTCGGGCCACCAGCGGCCGAGGGTGGTGACCATGACCGTGGACGGCTTGCGCGGGTCGACCGCCAGACCGGAGAAGCCGTAACTTCCCTGGGACGGGGAGATGTTCTTCCACGCCCCGCTGCCCGGCGTGTACTTCCACACCGAACCCGCCGTCACGCCGTTGGGTCCGAGATTGTTGGTGGACGTCAGGTACAGCGATCCGTCACCGGAGAGTACGCCGTGCTGCGGCATCTGGCCGGCGGGCTGCCCGGAGACGGCCTGCCAGGTGCTGCCGCCGTCGGTTGAGCGGTACAGGGAGGTGGATCTGTCGGCGACGCCGACGTAGACCGTCTTGCTGCCGGCCGGGCCGTACGTCACGAAGGAGATGCCGCCGCCGCTGCTCGCCCCGTCCTTGACGGGGAACGAGGAGACCTGGCTCCATGTGACGCCGTGGTCGGTGCTGCGCCACAGGCCGTTCTTGCGGGTGCCTAGGAGCAGGTTGGCGTTGTTCGCGGGGTTGACCGCCAGCCGCTCGCCCGCCCCGCGGCCGTCCTCGTTGGCGCCCAGCTTGAAGGGCAGGTTGGTGCGCTTGAAGGTGCGGCCCTTGTCGGTGGAGCGCAGGATCGCGCCGTTGCCCGCCCAATCATTGGTGTAGGTGCCCGCCCCGAGGTAGAGCCGCTTGGGGTCGACGGGGTCGGTGGCCACCGAGTCGATGCCCAGCAGGTTCCAGTCCTTCTCGCCGACCCAGTCGGTCAGCGGGATCCACTGCTCGGCCGCGGTGTCCCAGCGGTAGGCGCCGCCCATGTCCGTGCGCGCGTACAGCAGGCCCTTCTCACGCGGGTTGAACACCAGCCCGGTGACGTAACCGCCGCCCACCACCTGGGCGTTGCTCCACACATACGGTCCGGTCCCGGCCGCCGGGGCCTCGGCCGTCCTCACCAGCTTCCACTGCTGGTTGGTGCTGCCCTTGCCGGGGTACTGGATGACCACCGCGCCATTGGCCGTGGAGCCTCCGGAGACGTCCAGGACCTGGCCGCTCCTGCGGGAGGTGAAGGTGACGGCGTCGGAACCGCCCACCTCGTCGATCCGCCACTCCTGGGAGGCGGAGGCGCTGTCGGTCTGCTGCTCGGCGGCGGCCGCCTGGGCAGTCGAACCGCCCGCTATGCCCAGCACTTTGCCGCTGTTGCGGTTCACCAGCTCGTAGTGGCCGTCCCCGGTGGGTCTCAGCTTCCACTGCTGGTTGGCGGTGTTCTGGTCGGTCCACTGCTGGATGTGGGTGCCGTCGGCGGTGGAGAAGGCGTTGACGTCCAGCGCCTTGCCGCTGCGTACGGAAACCAGCCGGTAGTAGGCATTGCCGTCGACCGTCGCGGCCTGCGAGTCGTCCTGCACGAACAGGAGATACGGCACGACGAGGGCGGGCGCTCCGAGCAGCAGTCCGGTCGCGGTCCAGCGACGGCGGTGACGCCCGCGGCGCCCACGGTTCGTGGGGTTCTTCATGGTGGGTTGTTTCTCCTTGCGTATGACCGTGGATCGGGCAGTCAGCGCTGCAGGGTGAGGACACCCGGCCGGTACGGCAGTCGGTCATAGGGGCCGCCCGCGGTGGGGGACTTGCCCTGGTAGAGGAGCTGCAGGTTGCAGGGGTCGATCGTCATGGTCTGGTCGGGATTGTTTCGAACCAGGTCACCGTGGCTGATGTCGTTGGTCCAGGTGGCACCGCTGTTCGCCTTGCCCGCGAAGGGGTTGCTCTCGCTGCCGGCCTGCGGGGTCCACGAACCGCTCAGGCCGGAGGCCGTGAACGAGCGGAAGTAGCGCCCGTTCGCACCCTTCGCCTCGACGATCATGAGGTACTGCTGTCGGCCCTGGACCTTGTAGACCTGGGGGGCCTCGAACAGCTTGGCCTCCGTATCGCTCATGACCGTCGTGTACGACGAGCCGAAGTTGCCCGGGAAGTTCCCGATCGGCATGCTCGCCCGGTAGATCTTGCCGTTGTCACCGGCGAAGAACAGGTACATGTTCTGGTCGTCGGCGATCAGGGTCTGGTCGATCGGGCCGGTGGGGGAGTCGGTGCGGGGGATGCTGCCGGTGAACAGCGGCTGCGGAGCGGACCAGCCGTCGGGGTTGGTGGGGTCGCTCGACGTGCGGTAGATGAAGGGCCACTGGCCCCACTGGTACGCGAGGACCCAGATCTTCTTGGGCGCGAAGTAGAACAGCGTGGGCGCGACCGCGGGCTGGTTCATCGCCTTCTGTCCGGCGGACGCCATGTCCGACCAGTTGGTGAAGGGGCTGAACGTCATCGAGCCGTACTTCGATCCGTTGAAGTTCGACCCGTAGACCAGGTGCTTGCCGTTGTGCACCACGTTGGTGAAGTCCTTCAGCGAGGCCCACCCGTTCGCAGGCTGCGCCAGGGCACCCGTCGAATTCCACTTGTACGTCGACGGAAGCGCGCACGTGCCGCCGCCCGATCCGGACGGGGCGGTCCACTTCTGGTTGCCGACGCCCCCACAGGCGTGCAGCTGGATCTTGGTGCCGTTGGCGGTGGCCGCGCCGACGGCGTCGAGGCACAGCCCGGACTGGACGCCGGTGATCGTGCCGTTGGTGTTGATGTTCCACTGCTGGTTGGTGCCGCCGTTGCAGTCCCAGATGACCACCGCGGTGCCGTTGGTGGTGCCCTTGCTCTTGGCGTCCAGGCACTTGTCGCCGTGGATCTTCAGCTGCTTGCCGGCGGTGTGGGTCCAGCGCTGGTTGGCCTGGCCGCTACAGTCCCACAGCTGCGCTTGGGTGCCGTTGGCGGTGGTGGAGGCGGGGATGTCGATACAGCGGCCGGAGGCCACGCCCTTGATCTCCCCCGTGCTGGTACCAGTACCGTCGGACGGCTTGCTCGGGGTGGTACCCGGGCCGGAGTTGAGGGCACTCATGACGGCGGCGTACGCGGGCTTGGGCTTGCCGTTGTTGTCGAACAGGAGTGGGCTTTCGCCGCTGCGCCAGGAGTCGCTGTCACGAACGCCCCACACCGTGATGCCGGTGCAACGGGCCACGGACAGACAGGCTTTGACGGCGTCGGCGTAGTGGGTGGGCGATGCCTGGGCGATGTCCAGCTCGGTGATCTGGACATCGACGCCCAGGGCGGCGAAGTTGGCCAGGGTGGTCTTGAAGCTCGCCGGCGGGCCGCCCGCTCCGAAGTGGCTCTGGAGCCCGACGCAGTCGATGGGAACGCCGCGGGACTTGAAGTCCTTGACCAATCTGTAGACGCCCTGGGTCTTGGCGTCCGACCAGTTCTCGATGTTGTAGTCGTTGTAACAGAGCTTGGCCGAGGAATCGGCCGCACGGGCGGTGCGGAACGCCTCCTCGATGAAGCCGTTGCCCAGGACCTTCTGGAACACCGAGCTACGGAGCTGGCCGCCGGGGCCGTCGGCGAATGCCTCGTTGACCACGTCCCACGCGTAGATCTTGCCCTTGAAGTGGGTCATCGTGGTGGTGATGTGGCCGTTCATCACGCTGCGCAGCGTGTTCGCGTCGCCGATCGAGCCGACCCAGGCCGGGAGCTGCGAGTGCCAGACCGTGGTGTGGCCGCGCACCCGCTGGCCGTTCGCCTTCGCACGGTCGACGATCCGGTCGGCGGCGCCGAAGTTGAAGTTGCCGCGGGACGGCTCGACGGCGTCCCACTTCATCTCGTTCTCCGGGGTGATCACGTTGAACTCCCGGTCGGCGATCGCGGTGTACGCCGAGTCGCCGAGCCTGCCGGCGGCCACAGCGGTGCCGAAGTACCTGCCCGAGGGGGCCGCCTGCGTACCCAGGTTCGCGGCTCCGGCGGAGCTGGGGAGGAGCGTCACGACACCGGCCACCACCGTCGCGGCCGACAGTCCTATTGCCACTGTTCGGCGACGCCGGCTGAGCCGGTGCAGGCCCTTCATGATTCTCCTCGGGGGTCGCGGGTCACCCTGGGTGCCGTGATCGTGGGGGCGTGTCGAGTCATGGGAGGGGCTTTCTTCCGGGGATACGTCAAAGGGGGATGTCGGGGAACCCGCCACGCCTGCCCGTCTTGGTGAGCGGCGGGGAAAGCACCCCATGCAATGGAGGCTTCCGCACTCGCGGTCTCGTAACGGAAAAGTCGCGCCGTCCGGACGATTGCTCAGTGATGCATCTCGCGGGCAGAAAGCGTTATGCCAAGCCCCGCGGTCTGGTCGTCGCTGTGGAAAGGGCGCGCCGCCCTGATGACCAGTGAAGGATTTCGGAATGGCGGCAGCCGTCGACGAATACGGACCGAAGCCGGATCACATGCTCAGGGAGCGGTTCTCAGGCCCAGGACCTGCGCAGGATGAAGGAAGCCTGGTCGGCGAAGGCCCGAGTGCCGTCGGACCCATCGAGCCAGACGCCACCGTCGCGGTGGCGGATGACCGATCCCGGATAGTTGTGCGCGTGAAGGGTCACCGACCCGGCGACCGCCCCCGGGCGCGGGCAGAAGGTGGCGTCTTCACGGAACAGCTCGCTGCCGTCGTCGCTGCTCAGCCGCAGCCGCAGGTCACGATGGCGCAGATACCGGCCGTCGGCGGCGCGGAAGGTGACGCACCGTGTGTCGGCCAGCCCGCCGATGACCGTGAAGGTGACCCGCTGCCGTGTCTGTGTGCTGCTGGACGCGGAGACTCGGCCGAGCGTCGCGAAGTCGCCGGCGTACGTGAGGTACAGGGCGGGCTGGGCCACGGACTCCAGCGACTGTGCGCCCAGCGGAACAGTGCCTGCGGAGGAGGACGGACTCACCGGGGACGGTTCGGCCGACGTGGTGGTGCGCGACGGGATCGGCGGGGGAGTGCCGACCGTGGGGTTGCCGACTGTGGGCGCGGCGATGACGCCGGGCTGCCGATGCGCCGGTTCGGGCCAGGTCGCGTAGGTGGCGGTCCCGGCGATGAGCACCGCGCCGGTGGCGAGGCTCAGCAGCTGGTGAGTGGTCACCGCGTGGAGCTTGCCGATCAGCGCGCTGTGGAGACCGCCTCCCGCCGTCGCCGTGCCGACGGCGGCGTGTGCCGTGGCCAACCCGGCGGCGCTCGCGGCCGTACCCGACAGCAGGCCCTTGGCGGCCAGCGCGGCGACGAGCCCGGCAGGGACGGCCAGCGGCGCGAGGCTGAGGAGCAGCAGTTCGGCCGGAACCCGTTCTGTCCCCGTCGCCATGCAGACCGGGCAGCCGCGGGTGTGCCGCGCGATCCGCTTGCGCCACACCGATGCGGGGAGACCGTCCCAGCCGGCGACGGTCTCGTTCAGCTGCGGACAGCGCGGGTCGGCCTCCAGCGCGGCGACGATCGCCCGGCTCAGTTCCAACTGCTCGCGCATGCGTTGCAGGCGTACTCCGACGTGGGCGACGGTGAGTCCCGTCGCGGCGGCGATGTCGTCACGGCTCAGCGAGCCGGCGCGTTCTTGCCACCACAGCGACAGCAGCGCCCCCTGGTCCTCGTCGAGCCACCGGCCGGCTTCGACGGCCTGCCGGCGCTCGTCCGACAGATGCAGACGCAGGATCGTGACGTCCTCGGGTTCGGCCCCGGCGTCCGGTATCTGGTGTGCCTCGTCGATGCCCGTGGTCCGGTCGGCGAAGGTGCGTTGCCGGTGCCAGTAAGTATTGATCTGGCGGAGCGTGATCGACACCAGCCAGGACCGGAAGCTCTCCGGGGCACGCAGGGCAGGCAGGTCGCGCACCACGCGCAGCAGGGTCTCCTGGACGACGTCGTCGGCGTCGGCGTGTCCGCTCAGCGCTCGCCCGACGATGTTGTAGACCAACGGCAGGTACGCGGCGATCAGCTCCTCGCGCGCCCGATCGTCACCGGCCTGCGCCGCGACGACCAGCCCCGCGTGGTCCGCATCCATGAGCCCCATTCCCACCTCCCTCAGGGAGCGGTCTTCCCTCAGGGAAGCGATCCGCCGAGTACGGCGTCTCACCTTAGCGTCGGCAAGGTATGCGGCCAAAGCCTGTGCCGTGGGCCAACGGACCGGCCCGTGCCGACTTTGGAGGGCCCGGTACCGCGCGTGAGGACGGGAGTGAGGTGGTCACCGCTCGGCGGTCCACGGTGACGCCGAGCGCATTCTGGTCGAGGGCGCGTGGGTGTGCTTCGACCTCGTCCCGTCACCGAGGTCTGCGCCGAGGACGTCGAAGCTGGCGCTCTGGACAACGACGAAGCCCCAGGTCTCTGGCGAATTCCAGGGGTCGTTGCAACACAAGTGGTCAACTGGCTGTGGCCAGGAGCTTAGCGAGGCGCTCGGCCGGGGTTTCCCAGCCGAGCGTTTTGCGTGGGCGGCCGTTGAGTTCGGCGGCAACGGTGTCCAGATGGTTGCGGGGGTGGACCGCGAGGTCGGTGCCTTTGGGGAAGTACTGGCGCAGCAGGCCATTCGTGTTCTCGTTCGACCCGCGCTGCCAGGGACTGGCCGGGTCACAGAAGTAGACCGGGACGTCGGTGGCTAGGGTGAACGCCTTGTGCGAGGCCATCTCCGAGCCCTGGTCCCAGGTTAGGGATCGTTTCAGGTGCGGCGGAAGCGACGATATGGCCTCGACCAGCGCGTTCTTCGTGCTGCCCGCAGTGTGGTCGTGGGGCAGTGGGGCGAGCATCACGTAGCGGGTGCTGCGCTCGACGAGCGTGGCGATCGCGGACTTGCCGTCCTTGCCGATGATCAGATCGCCCTCCCAATGGCCGGGAACGGCCCGGTCAGCGACCTCGGCCGGACGCTCACTGATCATCACCATGCCCGTGATCGCACGGGGCTGGCGCTTGTGGGACTGCCGGTGCGGCCGGCGCATGGCCCGCCCGGTCCGCAGGGCCCGGGTGAGTTCCCGACGGAGTTCTCCGCGGCCCTGGACGTAGAGGGCCTGGTAGATCGTCTCGTGGACCACGTGCATCTCCGGCTGGTCGGGGAAGACGGCCCGTAGAGCGTGACAGATCTGTTCTGGGCTCCAGCGCAGTTCAAGGCGCTGCTGGATGAACTCGCGCAGGTCGGGGTTCTGGCCGAGCTTGCCGGGCTTCGGACGAGGCCTGCGCTGTTCGGCCCGACGGTGGGCGGCATGTGGCCGGTAGACCCACTGGCCGTTTGACCACAAGGCGCTGTTGCGGCGTATCTCGCGGCTCACTGTCGAGGGGCTGCGGCCCAGCTCGGCGGCTATCTGCCGGATCGACGCCTTCTCCCGTAGCCGGTCGGCGATGTGGATGCGGTCCGTCTCCCGGAGATACCGCGACGGGCCGGGAGCCGAAGCCTCCACGGTGATCGGAGGCTTCGGCTTCCCCCACGGCGGCGAGTGCCAGCCGTTGCGCCAGCGCTTGCCGGTCCGCACGTTGATCCCGACGATCCGGCACGCTTCCGTGTTGCTGTGTCCCTGGCGCATGAGCTGGAGATATACCTCCCGCTCACGCATCAGAGGGCCACCGCCCCCAGGCCCCCGGTTCTCTCTGATCTTGAAGTCCATCGCACCCCTTGAACTGGGGTGTTGCGACGACCACTAGAACTCAAGTCTGACCTGGGGCTTCGTTCAAGAGCGGATGACGGGAATCGAACCCGCGCTATAAGCTTGGGAATCTATGGTGCGCAGGCCGCCCATATGGCATCTGACCTGCGGAAACAGTCTGCCGAAAGAGCTGTCTCGAGGGTTCGCCCGTACCCGTATTGACCGCTGTTCGCCGCTCCGAAGGGCACGGATGGGGCACGCGTCCGTTGGTCTGGGTCGTGCGGCACGTCCCTGCCTCGATAGTTGCGTCTTGCCTCCTGGTTTCGTGAGGCTTGACGCAAGGCAATCTGGGTAGGAGACTGCTTGCGTGTTCCCTCCTGATTTCGTGAGGGGAGGCGCAAGGAGATGGTCATGGAACTGCTGTCGGTGAAAGAGGCTGCGGCCCTGCTCGGGGTGGATGATTCCCGGGTCCGTCAGTTGCTGCATGACGGGAAGCTCCAAGGGCAGCGAGTCGGTGGTCGTTGGCTGGTTGCCGGGGACAGTGTCCGGGATCGCAAGGACCGGGGCCCTCGTTCGCGGAGACCGCTGTCGGCCCGCAATGCATGGGGCGTTCTGGCGGTGCTGGACGGCCATCAGCCGGTGAGTCTGTCCGATGCCGAGAAGTCCCGGGTGAGGATGCGGTTGCGGAATCTCCTTGCCCACGGGCAGCTGGCTCCGGCTCTGCTCCAGGAGCTTCTTGCCGCCCGCGCCGAGGTTCGCTCGTACCGCGTTCATTCAGGCGTACTGCCGGTCCTGCTCGCTGCTCAGGATGTGGTGAGGGGGGGAGTGAGCGCCGCGTCGCAGGCGGGGGCGGACTACATCGCTCTCGGTCGTGCGGAGATCTACGTACATCCCGACAGGGTCGACAAGCTGGAAGCCGAGTTCGGCATGGTCCGTGATGAAGAGCGGGGCAATGTCGCGGTCCGAATTCCCCCGGCGGAGATGTGGTCGTTCCTGGCCTCAAGGTCTGAAGCGCCTGGGCAGGGCCGCCACGCCCCCGCGTCAGTGGTGGCGGCCGACTTGCTGGACCGCCACGAGGGCCGGGCCGACGCTGCCGCAGCCGGGTTGCTTGAGCCTCTGCTGACTCGCTACGCACAGCCTCGGAGGGTGTGATCATGGCGGCTGAATTGCCCGACGTGCGACTGGAGTCGGACCTGTTCACCGGGCCGCTGGTGGAGTTGCGGGGCGTGCTGTTCGACCTTTCGGAGCAGGTGCCGGATGCCTGGTCGCTGATCGGTGGGCAGATGGTGCTCCTGCACGGTCTGGAGCACGGTCGGACCCCGCCGGCGGCGAGCGCCGACCTGGATGTCCTGGCTGACGTGCAGTCGGACCAGTAGAGCTTGCGCCGTTTGGTTGCGGCGCTGGAACGGCTCGGATTCTCCCCCGCCGGCATGTCGCCGCAGGGCAACCTGCTGCACCGCTATCAGCGCGGTGTGGAGCCGCAGCGGTTGGTGGTGGATCTGTTGGCGCCCGACAACCTCGGCCCCCGTGCAGACCTCACAACGACGCCGCCCGGCCGCACGCTGGAGGTGCCGGGCGGCCGGCAGGCTGCGCAGAGAACCGAGTCCGTGAGTGTGCAACTGGGGCTGCGGACCGGCCGGATCCGTCGCCCCAGCCTGTTGGGGGCGATCGTGGCGAAGGCTGCAGCGGTGAGCATCAAGACCACTTCACCGGAGCGGCACTACCGCGATCTGGCGTTCTTGCTCTCGTTGCCCGCCAATCCGCTGCAACTCAGAGATCAGCTCGACAAGGGCGACCGCAAGAAGCTCGCGTTCGCGAAAGCTCTGCACGATCCGCAGCATGCCGCGTGGCGTCAACTACCCGACGAGGGCGGGAAGGCTGACGGCCGGGCCATGTACGCATTCTTGTCTCCGCCTGCGTGACGTGAGGCCGGCCGAGCGCGCGTGACCTTGTTGCCGTCGAGGTGGTGCGTAAGTGGTGCGGGACTCCCGAACCCGAATAGGTCTAGACGACGAAGAAGGCCCAGGTCGCTGACCTGGGCCTTCTTGTAAGAGCGGATGACGGGAATCGAACCCGCGCTATAAGCTTGGGAATCACTGAGACCCATGCGCCGATATGCCGTCTGACCTGCAAGTGTTGATCCTCGAGCGGCTCGCTGGGCGGGCTTTCCCGCGCCGGGATTGACCGCTCTTCACCACTGCCAAGGGCGCGGATGGGGCACGCGCCCGTCGGCTTGGCTGCGTGGAGCGTTCCGGCCTGGAACGCCATGGGATGGGTGTGCATCTGCGCTGGGCCGCCAACCGCGCTTTGCGTAAGCAAGCCGGGCGGGTGCGTGTGGCTCAGGTCACACGCGCAGACCCGATCACTTCGTCTTCCGCCACCGGTCAAACGTGCGACATCCCAACAAGGAAGGCACGTCATGGCCCATACGCTCAGCGCCTCCACCAAGGCCGTCCGCTCCATTGCTGTGTCGCGTCCGGTGACGCGGCGCCTGCTGACCGGCGGCCTCGTGGCGGGCCCGCTGTTCCTCGGTACGGGCATCGTCCAGGGACTCACGCGCGACGGCTTCGGCTTCACCCGCAATGCGATCAGCCAGCTCGCACTTGGCGATCTGGGGTGGATCCAGGTGGCGAACTTCCTGCTCACGGGCGCCCTGGTCATCGCCGGAGCAATCGGGATGCGCCGGGTGCTGCGCGGCGTCCCCGGTGGGATCTGGGCCCCGCGCCTGGTCGGCGTGTTCGGGGCCTCGTTCCTGGCCGCCGCAGTGTTCCCCGCAGACGCAGGGGCCGGGTTCCCCATCGGCGCCCCCGAGGCCACCTCGCTCAGCGCGCACGGTGCTGTCCACATGATCAGCGGCATGGTGGGCTACCTGGCGCTGTGCGCCGCATTCCCCGTACTGGCACGGTGCCTCGGTTCCCTGGGGCATCGCGGCTGGGCCGTGGCCGCTCGCCTCGTTCCCGTGGGCGTCCTCGCCGGCTTCGCGGGTTCCTCCGTCTCCGTTCTCGCCTTCACCGTGGGAGCCGGGCTCGGCCTTGCAGGGATGACAGCGGTGATGGTCAGGCTGGTCACCGAGGCGCCGGCGGCAAACCGCTAGTTCGCACGCGTGGCCAACCGGCCCCTGCGGTCGGACGATGGGGGCGAAGGCCGCGGCGTACCGCTCGGAGAGCATCCGCTGGACGGCGTCGGATGGTGGGGCTGCCGACTCGTCGGCCGCTTCGCGGCGGGCGGCCAGCGTGGCACGCGCACGCTGCAGTGCGCTGTTGACCGAGGCGACGGTGGATCCGTGCAAGATCGGGTGGGATCGTCGCGTTGTGGGGGCTTTCTCGAGCAAGGTCGTGTCCAGCAGGCGTGGTGATGATGTGCCAGTTCGACCAGGGAGCCGATCTCGGGTTTGCCGGACCTGCGAGGGAGGGGACTGACGGGCGCGGGTGGGGGCCCGATTCTCGTGATTCAACGGTCTGGACCGTGGGGAGGGGACTCGCATGGACTCCTCATCGCCTCAGCCGAGTAGATGGCTGGCGGCTGCGCGACACATCCGGAACAGTTTCGACCTGTATGCGACCCTCGCGGCATCCGCCGTACTGGTTGTGCTCGGACTGGCGGGTACAGCCTCCCCGTCCGTGATCGCTTCCGCCACGCTGGCTGTGCTGGCACTGCTGTGCGTCGCCCTGCTCAGGAATCGGACTCAGGTTGACGCGGTGCGGGAGGTGCTTGCGGGGGTGGCCGGCTCCCAGCCCATGGCGGGCCGCTTCTTTTCCAACACCGATAATCCCGAGGAAATCAAGGAGCTCGTCCTCAGATCGCGCGAGGTGTGGCTTCACGGTGCGACGATCCAGCTCCATTTATCTTCTCTCACCCGAATTCTGAGGACCGAAGTGCCAGCGGGCCTCAGAGTCAAGATCCTCGTCATCGAGCCGTGGGGGACTGCGATGGACATCGCGGCTCACCAGTCCGGTGCCATGACTGCGGAGGAGCTGAGCCGGACCCTGGAAGCGAACCTCCAGCGCCTCCTGCTGCCGATCCCCGGAGACGTCAGGGGAAGCCTTGAGGTGCGGACCGTTAACTATGTGCCGCCGTACACGATCTTCGCGTATGACCCTGCCGAGGCTCATGGGCAGCTAGAGATGCGCCTGGCGCAGTTTCATGGTGATCTCTGGAAGCGACCCACCTTCCGACTCCTCCGGTCTCGCGACGCTCACTGGTACAACTTCTTCCGCCACCACTTCGAGGAGCTGTGGGAGTCGGGAAGTCCGCGCGGATCCTTGTCCCAGACCCCGTAGGGCCGTCAGGTGCCGCACCCATTTTGCTCGTTTCATCCTGAAGTCGCTGGTGAGGGGGCTGGCATGAGGCTGGGTGGGGTGCTCGTGCCGGTCGAGGGGCGTGATCGCCAGCAGGTGATCGTTTGCCAGCGGTAGACCTCGGCGTTCGTCAGCACGGGTAGAGCACGCAGGAGCTTGGTGGCGAGCGTTCATGCGGACCTTGGCGATCGAGGTCGCCTGCGTCGACTGACCGGCAGGAGCCATGGGCCAAGTGCCTCTTTCGGACCGCGAATTCGCACAGATGGCGCGACCTATAGCGCAGGTCACAGAGAATCCGTCTCGCGATTCGAGACGACGCCGCCTCTGTGCGGTGCATGTGGTGCGCAAAAGGGCCTCCAGCCAGGACATTCGCCCGGGTTGGGGCGCGCGGAGGGCACGGCGAGCGCTGAGAGGTCTAAGCAACGACGAAGGCCCAAGTCTGTGACCTGGGCCTTCGTTCAAGAGCGGATGACGGGAATCGAACCCGCGCTATAAGCTTGGGAATCTATGGCGCGTAAGGCATTCGTATGGCCTCTGACATGCGCGAATAGTCCGCCAGACGGCTTTCCGTGAGGGGCTGCCCGCACCCGTATTGACCGCTGTTCGCCGCTCGGAAGGGCACGGATAGGGCACGAGCCGGCTGCACGGGGAACCGCAGTGTTCTGGTCCTGCTCGCCGAGTGGATGTCCAGGCGGCAGCGTCCTGGTACCTGCCCTGGGCCAGGGCCGTCTCTCAGCGCGCTTCCAGGCCGCCGCCGGAGGCCGACACGACTCCGGACTCGTACGCCGCTATCACCAGCTGGGCGCGGTCGCGGGCACCCAGCTTGGCCAGGAGGCGGCCGATATGGGTCTTCACCGTGCCCATGCTCAGGTGCAGACCCGCCGCGATCTCGTCATTCGACAGGCCCCGCGCGATCAGCTCGAGGACCTCGCGCTCCCGCTCCGTCACTCCCGTCAGCGGGGCGGGACCCCGGCTCGGGGCCGGGTCGCGCCTGCTGGTGAAGTCCTCGATCAAGCGGCGCGTGACGGACGGAGCGAGCAGGGAGTCGCCCGCGGCGACGACCTGGATGGCGGCCAGGACTTCCGCGGGCGGGGCGTCCTTGAGGAGGAAGCCCGCGGCGCCGGCCCGCAGGGCCGCGTAGACGTACTCGTCGAGGTCGAACGTGGTCAGGATCAGCACCCGTACGCCGGCTGTCTCGGGGGAACCGCAGATCAGCCGGGTCGCCTCGATCCCGTCCATGACCGGCATCCGGACGTCCATCAGGACCACGTCCGGCCGGTGCAGGCGAGCGAGTTCGACGGCCTCCGCCCCGTTGCCCGCCTCTCCGACGGCGGTGAGGCCGGGCTCGTTGTCGACGAGGATCCGGAAGGAGCCCCGCAGCAACACCTGGTCGTCGACGAGGAGTACCCGGGTCGCATCGGTCATTCGGTCCTCCTCGCGCCGTCCCGGGGCAGGCTGGCGGAGACCATGAAGCCACCCTCGGTACGTGGGCCCGCGCTGAATGTCCCGCCGTACGTCATCACTCGCTCCCGCATGCCCACCAGGCCGTGCCCGCCCGGCGGCGCGCGGTCGGGGCCGCGGACGCCGTCGTCCGTGACATCGATGCGCACTTCGCGGGAGTCCGCCTCGACCGTCACCCGGCAGCGTGCGGGGGCCGCGTGCTTCACCGTGTTGGTGAGGGACTCCTGGACGATCCGGTGAACGGCCAAGGAGATTCCGGCGGACACACCTTCGTCCGGGACCCGGACCGTGAGCTCCACCGCCACGCCGGCCCGTCGGGCCTGATCGGCCAGCAGGGGGAGGTCGTCGATTCCGGGCGCCGGGCCCAGGGGGACGTCGGCTGTGTCGGCGCGTAGAACACCAAGGGCGCGGCGCATGTCGGTCATGGCGGCGCGGCTGGTCTGCTCGATGACACGCAGGGCATCCACGGCCTCCTCCGGGCGGCGCTGGGCGACATGACCGGCGACGCCCGCCTTCACGGCGATCAGGCTGAGGCTGTGCGACACGATGTCATGCAACTCGCGTGCGATCCTCAGCCGTTCCTCGACGATTGCAACTTCGGTGTGGCGGGCGGCGTGGTCCGCTTCCTGGGCCCGGCGGGCGCGCACCGCGAAGCCCGCCGCCCAGCCGCCGCCCAGGACCAGCCAGACGATGGCGGCGACACCGGTTGCCCCGCTCCAGCTCTCGGCCGGGGTGACCACGGCCTCCCCGGTGATTACGGCAGCCGCCGAAGCGGCGAGTGCGGCGGCCAGCACCGGTACGGAGTGGCGGGGGGCCCGGGTGAGGGCGACCGCGTAGAGGGTGAGACCGACCGCGAGGTACGGCTCGCGCGTGATGTCCAGGAGGGTGGCGGCGACGGCTCCGGCAACGGCCGTCAGCGCGGCCGGCACGGGCCACCGCCGGCGGCCCGCGACCGGAAGGCCGACCGCCGTGGCTACGAGCAACCCCGCCCACACCGGTCCGGTGTAGGCGGGCTGGGCGGCGTTGCCGGGCATCCTGGCGAAGCCCGCGTAAGTGACGGCGATCAGGAGCGCGGCGGTCGCGTCGAGGGCGAGGAGATGGCTGTCGTGCGGTCGCCGGAGGAGACGCATGGCCCGACCGTACATCGTCAACCGGCCTGACCTGCAACGGTCATGACCGCGACGGCCATGACGACCGCGGCGGTCCAGCACAGCACGGCGGCTCGGCGTGGCGTCGGGCCGTCGCGGAGGACGGTGACACCCAGCGGCACGAGGGCGAGGCAGAGTCCGGCGACGGCCACGACCGACAGGGGAGTGGTGCCCTTGAGTACCCCGAGCGGCAGCGCGGCGGCGGTCGCGAGGGCGAGGGCGCGTACCGGGCCGAGTATCCGAGCCCGCCAGGCGCCGATGGCGAGCAGCAGCCAGCCGCCCATGATCGCAAGGTTGAGGGCGCTGAAGATGTGGAAGGCGCCGTACGTTTCGCCGACGAACCGGGCGGCGACTTCGGCGCCTTGCCGCTCGGCGAGCTGGAAGGCGAGGTGGTCCACTCCGGCGTGGAAAGTCCGGGCGAAGAGCCCGAGGACGGCGAAGATCCCTCCCCACAGGGCCAGTCCGGGGCTGCGGTGGCCGATGCGGGTCGCGAGCGTGGCGACGGCGGGCCAGAGCAGGACGGTCCCGGCAGCGAAGGTGCCGTAGGAGGCCGCGATCAGGCCGGGGTGTTCGACGCGGGCGGTGAGTTGCTCGGGGTAGAAGAAGTGGAACGGCAGTCTCAACAGGACTCCGGTGCCCACGAGCAGCGGCCCGCCGACCAGCGAGACCCCGCCCGCCCAAAGCCCGGGAAAGCCGGACCACTCCATCGGCAACAGCTGGGCCTTCGCCGGGGCGGCGTTGTCGTCTACGGGGGGTGTGTTCTGTGTGGTCGTCATGCCCCGAACGATCCCGCGCGCAAGGCCCCCGTCGCGTCGGAGCACGGTCCGCTTCCCGCCATCGGCCCCAGGTCGGACGGGCGCCCTTCTCTCACCCCGGCATCAGACCACGGTCCGACACAAGACACAGAGTGGACAGGGCACGACCCCGCTGGTGCGCAAGTGGTGCGGGACTCCTGAATAGGTCTAGACAACGACGAAGCCCCAGGTCGCTGACCTGGGGCTTCGTTCAAGAGCGGATGACGGGAATCGAACCCGCGCTATAAGCTTGGGAAGCTCATGTTCTACCATTAAACTACATCCGCATAGTGGCCCAGTTGCCTGGAGCGCTATCGTTTCTCACCCTACCCCATGATCGTCCCCTGGTGAATTCGTCCCGGGGGTGGTGTCGCGTGCGGGGTGTACGGAGGGTCGTGGGGGCGGGAGTTGGGGCGTACCGTGTGCGTGCGGAGCGGCGGCTGGAGTGGGTCTTGTTCATCCCCTAATGTGGCGATTCATCGCAGTACGGCTGGTTGGGGAAAGGGACTCGATGGAGCACACCGTCGTCCGTTGTGCCGAAGGGCACGTGTTCAGCACCGCTTCGTTCCCGCTGCAGCACCTCGGTGCCGGCCGGATCGGGCCGGGGCGGCTGTTGCGGTGCCCGCGCTGTGCGCGGCTGCGGCATGCCGTGCCCGTGGGAGCGGCGCCGAAGCGGTAGACACCGGCGCGCGGGGACCCGCCTCGATTGGGGCGGCCCGCGCGCTCTGCGTATCCTCGGGACGTGCTTCTCTCTGATAAAGACATCCGGGCCGAGATCGACAGCGGACGGGTTCGCATCGACCCCTTCGACGAGTCGATGGTGCAGCCCTCCAGCATCGATGTACGTCTCGACCGGTTCTTCCGGGTCTTCGAGAATCACCGCTACGCCCACATCGACCCCGCTGTCGAGCAGAGCGACCTGACCCGGATGGTCGAGCCCGAGGGGGACGAGGCGTTCATCCTCCACCCCGGTGAGTTCGTCCTCGCGTCGACCTACGAGGTCATCTCGCTGCCCGACGACATCGCCTCCAGACTGGAGGGGAAGTCCAGTCTCGGCCGGCTGGGGCTGGTGACCCATTCGACCGCCGGGTTCATCGACCCGGGGTTCTCCGGGCACGTGACGCTGGAGCTGTCGAACCTCGCCACGCTGCCGATCAAGCTCTGGCCGGGTATGAAGATCGGGCAGCTGTGCCTGTTCCGGCTCAGCTCGCCCGCGGAGTTCCCGTACGGGAGCGAGCGGTACGGATCGCGGTACCAGGGCCAGCGCGGCCCGACGGCCTCGCGGTCCTTCCAGAACTTCCACCGGACCCAGGTGAGGCACGAGGCATGAGTGACGCAGCGAGCGACGGAGTGAGTGGCGGAGTGCGCGAGAACCTCGACTACGAGGGGTTCGGGCGGGCCGTGCGGGAGCTGGCGCAGACGATCGCCGACGACGGCTACGAGCCCGACATCATCCTGAGCATCGCCCGCGGCGGCGTCTTCGTCGCCGGTGGTCTGGCGTACGCCCTGGACTGCAAGAACATCCACCTGGTGAACGTGGAGTTCTACACCGGGGTGGGGACCACCTTGGAGATGCCGGTCATGCTGGCACCCGTGCCCGAGGCGATCGACTTCACCGCCAAGAAGGTGCTGATCGCCGACGACGTCGCCGACACCGGCAAGACGCTCAAGCTGGTGCACGACTTCTGCCTCGGGCACGTCGCCGAGGTCCGGTCCGCCGTGATCTACGAGAAGTCCCACTCGCTCGTGAAGTGCGAGTACGTGTGGAAGAAGACCGACGAGTGGGTCAACTTCCCCTGGTCGGTCGAACCGCCCGTCGTGAAGCGTGAAGGACAGGTTCTCGACGCCTGAGGGCGAGGAGAACGAGTGAGTGTGCGGAGGGGCCCGGCGCGCGGTGCGCGCCGGGCCCCTCCGTGTGTGTGCGTGTGTGTCCGCGCGTGTCTGCGCTAGATCGTGCCCAGCTTGATGATCGACAGCAGGGCGATCAGCTGGATCGCCGACGCGCCCAGGGCCTTCGGCCACGGCAGGTCGTGCGATTTGCTGATCAGGGAGGTGAAGAGCGCGCCGGCCGCCACCCATGTGGCCCAGCCGAGGATCTGGACGAGCATGTTGTCGCCGCCCAGGAACATGGCGAACAGCAGGCGCGGGACGTCCGTCAGGCTCATGACCAGCATCGACAGGCCCACCGTGGGCTGCCACGACCCGTCGCCGCCCAGCTGGCGGGCCAGCGTGTGGGTGACGGCGCCGAGGACCAGGCCGCAGATCACGAAGGCCACGCCCGCCGAGAGCACGATCGGGACGGCCTTGGAGAGGGTGGCGTTGATGACGTCGTTGCGGGTGTCGTCGAGGCCGAAGACCGCGAGCAGCCCGTAGAGGAAGGTCACGATCAGCGCCGGCCCCCAGACGGCGTAGTCGCGCATCTGCAGGAAGGTCGGGCCCGGGCGGGTCACGATGCCCCGGATCAGTTCCTTCCACGGCAGCCGCGGACCGGTGGGGGCGGCGGCCTGGGCCGCGCCCGCGTGGTAGGTCGCGCCCTGGTTGTACGGGTACGGGTCCTCGCCGATGGCGAAGGCCTGGGTGTACCCGGGTGAGTCGCTCGGGCCGCCGGCTCCCTGGACGGGGGGATGGCCGTAGCCGTATCCCTGGCCCTGACCTTGGCCCTGGCCGGCGTGACCGCCGTGAGGGTCGAAGTATTCGGGCTCGCCGTGGCCCCCGGGAGCGGCCTGCTGCGGCCACTGCTGGGGTGCGTAGGGCTGCTGGCCGTACGGTGCGGGCGCCTGGGGCGCCTGCTGCGAGCCGTACGGCTGCTGCCGCGGGGGTTGTTGCGGGGTGCGGTTGTTGTCCCGGCCGCGTCCGATCCTGAATCCAGCCACGTGATCGAAAGTACCCGCTCCCGGGCGGGCGAGTGGCCGGGCCGGGGGAAGAGGCCCCCTTTGCGGCTGAGCTGTGACATCCCCTAGGGGGTACCTGGAGGGCCTTCTCAGGGTGGGAGGGAGGTGGGGGCGAGGTCGGTTCGAGGTCGGTCCGGGGTGGGTCCGGGGTGGGTCCGGGGTGGGTTACGTGGCTGCGCGGCAGTCTGCTGATGTCCGTTACATCTCCGACGGAATACGGACATAACAGCTCCGTAGCTTCGTAGACGTAGCCACCGCCACGAAGCCGAACGAGCACGAGAAGAGCCCCGTCATGCGTAGCCCGCACCGTCGCACCACCCTCCGTACCGCCGCCGTCGTGGCCGGTGCGGCCGCCGTCCTCGCCCTTCCGGTGGGGTCCGCCTTCGCGGATTCCCCGGCGGTACCGGACCCGCAGGTCCTGCCCGGTGTCGAGCAGCCGTCCGTCGACCCGAGCGTCCCGCCGACCACGCCGCCGACCACGCCTCCCACCACGCCGCCGACGACCCCGCCCACCACGCCCCCGACCACCCCGCCCGTGAAGCCCTCGGTCCGGGCCTACGTCACGACCGTGAAGCTGGCCGACGGAACCGTCGCCAAGGTCTACAAGATCGATGAGGGCCACTTCGAGGCCGACATCTTCGCCGGTGACGTCAAGCTGGACACCCTGGTCAGCAAGGGCGGCAAGCCTGCCCGCGGCCAGAACAACGGCCTGCACGTGGTCCTCCAGCCGAACGGCACCGTCACCTCGTGGGTCGAGGGCGCGACCAAGCCGGTCGAGAAGCCGAAGCCGGTGGAGAAGCCGAAGCCGGTGGAGAAGAAGGAGAACGTCGTCCAGGTCGCCATGCCCGACGGGCGCAACGCGCGGCTGATCGACGGCCCGAACGGCAAGCGTGTCGAGATCTCCATGCCGAACGGGAACCTCCTCGGCACGATCGACCTGAAGCACCCGACCGCGACGAACGACGGCTGGACGTACAAGCTCGTCCAGGACGGGAAGCGCGTGAAGTTCGTCGTCATCGACGGCAAGAACGGCGGGAACAGCTGGGTCTACGACTTCACCAGCGGCAAGCTGATCGAGAAGTACGAGGTGGACAAGGGCGCCAAGGACCGCAAGGCCGTCGCGAAGGACACGAAGCCCGTCGCCCAGCCGGTCGAGAAGAAGGCCGTCGAGCGGGTCGTGCCGAAGGGCGGCGTGAAGGCCGGTGCGGAGGGTGTCGCGCCGGTGTCCGCCGAAGGCGGCGACGGCACACTGATGCTCGCCGCCGGCGGTGGCATGGCGGCGGTGGGCGCCGCGGGCCTCGGCTTCGCGATGCTGCGCCGCAGCCGGTCCGACCAGGCCTGACCGGAGCCCGGAACAGCGGAACGGCCCGCCCCCCTGTGGGGGCGGGCCGTTCCGGCGTTCGGTGCTGCGCGGGCTACTTCGCCTCGGCGTCGGTCTCCGGCTCGGCCGGGGTTTCCGCAGCCTTCGGCGCGGGCTCCTCGGCCTTGGCCTCGGCAGGTGCCTCGGCCTTCGCCTCGGCCGCAGCCTCCGGCTTCGCGGCGGGCTCCGCGACGGGCTCCACGACCTCCGCCGCAGGCTCCGGCTCCGGCTCCACCACCGGAGGTTCCGGCGTCTTCACCGATTCCAGCAGCAGCTGCGCCACGTCGACCACCGTGACGTGTTCCTTCGCCTGGCCCTCGTTCTTCTTGCCGTTCACCGAGTCGGTGAGCATGACGAGGCAGAAGGGGCAGGCGGTGGAGACGATGTCCGGGTTCAGGGACAGGGCCTCGTCGACGCGCTCGTTGTTGATGCGCTTGCCGATCCGCTCCTCCATCCACATGCGCGCGCCACCGGCGCCACAGCAGAAGCCCCGCTCCTTGTGGCGGTGCATCTCCTGCTGGCGCAGGCCCGGCACGGCCGACATGATCTCGCGCGGCGGCGTGTAGACCTTGTTGTGCCGGCCCAGGTAGCAGGGGTCGTGGTACGTGATCAGCCCGTCGACCGGGGTCACCGGCGTGAGGCGGCCCTCGTCGATCAGGTGCTGGAGCAGCTGCGTGTGGTGGATGACCTCGTACTCGCCGCCCAGCTGCGGGTACTCGTTCGCGATGGTGTTGAAGCAGTGCGGGCAGGTGGAGACGATGCGCTTCGCCGACTTCGGCTTCTTCGTCTCCGGGTCCTCGTCGTCCTCGCCGAAGGCCATGTTCAGCATCGCGACGTTCTCCGACGCGAGCTGCTGGAAGAGCGGCTCGTTGCCCAGGCGGCGCGGGGAGTCACCCGTGCACTTCTCGTCGCCGCCCATGATCGCGAACTTGACGCCCGCGATGTTCAGCAGCTCGGCGAAGGCCTTCGTGGTCTTCTTCGCCCGGTCCTCGAGCGCGCCCGCGCAGCCGACCCAGTACAGGTAGTCGAACTCGGAGAGGTCCTCCGCGTCCTTGCCGATGATCGGGACCTCGAAGTCCACCTCCTTGGTCCACTCGACGCGCTGCTTCTTCGCGAGGCCCCAGGGGTTGCCCTTCTTCTCCAGGTTCTTGAGCATCGTGCCCGCCTCCGACGGGAACGCGCTCTCGATCATCACCTGGTAGCGCCGCATGTCGACGATGTGGTCGATGTGCTCGATGTCCACCGGGCACTGCTCGACGCACGCACCGCAGCTCGTGCAGGACCACAGGACGTCGGGGTCGATGACCCCGTTCTCCTCGGCGGTGCCGATCAGCGGGCGCTCGGCCTCGGCCAGAGCGGCGGCCGGGACGTTGGCGAGCTGCTCCGGCGTCGCCTTCTCGTTGCCCTCCATGTCCTTGCCGCCACCGGCCAGCAGGTACGGGGCCTTGGCGTGCGCGTGGTCGCGCAGCGACATGATCAGGAGCTTGGGGGAGAGGGGCTTGCCCGTGTTCCAGGCCGGGCACTGCGACTGGCAGCGACCGCACTCCGTGCACGTGGAGAAGTCGAGGATGCCCTTCCACGAGAACTGCTCGACCTGCGAGACGCCGAAGACGTCGTCCTCGCCCGGGTCTTCGAAGTCGATGACCTTGCCGCCCGAGGTCATGGGCTGGAGGGCGCCGAGCGCCGTCGCGCCGTCGGCGTTCCGCTTGAACCAGATGTTCGGGAAGCCGAGGAAGCGGTGCCAGGCGACACCCATGTTGGTGTTGAGCGAGACCACGATCATCCAGATCAGCGAGGTGCCGATCTTGATCATCGCGGTGAAGTAGATGGCGTTCTGCAGGGCGCCGAGCGACATGCCCTTGAACGCCAGCACCAGCGGGTACGAGACGAAGTACGCCGGCTCGTACGAGTCCACGTGGTGGATCGCGCCTTCGAGGCCGCGCAGGCACAGGATCGCGAGGCCGATGGTCAGGATGATGTACTCGACGAAGTACGCCTGCCAGGCCTTGGAGCCGGCGAAGCGCGACTTGCGGCCGGCCCGCGAGGGCAGCGACGCGAGGCGGATCCCCATCAGGACGAGGATGCCGAGCACGGTCATGATGCCGATGAACTCGATGTAGAGCTCGAACGGCAGGAAGCCGCCGATGACCGGCAGCACCCAGTCGGCCTCGAAGAGCTGCCCGTACGCCTGCACCAGCGTGGGCGGCAGCGTCAGGAAGCCGATCGCGACGAACCAGTGCGCGAAGCCGACGAGGCCCCAGCGGTTCATCCGGCTGTGGCCGAGGAACTCCCGGGCAAGGGTGAGCGTTCGGGACTTCGGGTCGTCCGTACGGCTGCCCGCCGGTACGGGCTGTCCGAGCTTCACGAAGCGGTAGATCTGCGCCACGGCTCGGGCGAGCAGCGCGACGCCGACCACGGTCAGGACCAGCGACACGATGATCGCGGCGAGTTGCATGGGAGGGCTCCTCGGGCGGCACTTACTAAGCGGTAACTTATCCAGTCAAGGCTTGAGGTTACCCAGTCCCGACGCCGCAATGTAGCCGAGCGTGCGGTGATCTGCGTCGCTCAGGGTTGCCTGTGCCGCCAGGCCGCCCGCGGGGTCTGCGCGAGGATCGCCAGGTCCATCCCCAGCCAGTGGTTCTCCACATAGTGCCGGTCCAGCAGGTCCATCTCCTCCCACGGCAGGTCCGAACGTGCGCTCACCTGCCACAGTCCGGTCATCCCGGGCCGTACGAGGAGCCGCTCGGGCCGGTCCGACAGGCCGTTCCCGGGGCGCGGCCCGACCAGTGACATCTCGCCCCGCACCACGTTGAGCAGCTGCGGCAGTCCGTCCAGCGCGCACCGCTCCAGCGCCGCCCCGGCCCGGCCCTTGCCGACGCGGAACCGCCACGCCCGGTAGGGCCGCCCGGCCAGGCCCGCCGCCGGCTCGCGCACGAGGACGCCCGCGCCCTGGGTCGCGTACAGCAGTCCGGCGGCCAGCAGCAGCGGGACGAGGAGCACCCCGAGCAGGAGCGCCGCTCCGGCGAGGTCGAGCACCCGCTTGGCCGACGGCCTGGCGGGCCAGGGCCCCGGCAGGGCGGGGAGGCGTAGCAGCAGAGGCATGTCTGCACCGTGCCGGTGCCTCCGGCGGTTGTGCGGTTGCCGCGCGGCCGGGGTGCCCCGAATGGCGCTCCTGAGCGTAAGCGTGGCCTAAAGGTTGAGTCGCCTCGACTCACCTCTGTTGACACCGGCGGAGCGTTGGGGCACGCTTGAGTCTGTTCCACTCAAGTCAGCTGGAGGAATCAAAATGGCACGTGCGGTCGGCATCGACCTGGGCACCACTAACTCCGTCGTCAGCGTTCTGGAAGGCGGCGAGCCCACCGTCATCACCAACGCCGAGGGCGCCAGGACCACGCCGTCCGTCGTCGCCTTCGCCAAGAACGGCGAGGTCCTCGTCGGCGAGGTGGCCAAGCGCCAGGCGGTCACGAACGTGGACCGGACCATCCGCTCCGTCAAGCGCCACATGGGCACTGACTGGAAGATCAACCTGGATGGCAAGGACTTCAACCCGCAGCAGATGAGCGCCTTCATCCTGCAGAAGCTGAAGCGCGACGCCGAGGCGTACCTGGGTGAGAAGGTCACGGACGCGGTCATCACCGTCCCGGCCTACTTCAACGACTCCGAGCGTCAGGCGACGAAGGAGGCCGGTGAGATCGCGGGCCTGAACGTCCTGCGCATCGTCAACGAGCCGACCGCCGCCGCCCTGGCGTACGGCCTCGACAAGGACGACCAGACCATTCTCGTCTTCGACCTCGGTGGCGGCACCTTCGACGTGTCCCTCCTGGAGATCGGCGACGGCGTCGTCGAGGTGAAGGCCACCAACGGTGACAACCACCTCGGTGGCGACGACTGGGACCAGCGCGTCGTCGACTACCTGGTGAAGCAGTTCCAGAACGGTCACGGCGTCGACCTGGCCAAGGACAAGATGGCGCTCCAGCGCCTGCGCGAGGCCGCCGAGAAGGCGAAGATCGAGCTGTCCTCCTCCACGGAGACCTCGATCAACCTGCCCTACATCACGGCTTCCGCCGAGGGCCCGCTGCACCTGGACGAGAAGCTCACGCGCTCCCAGTTCCAGCAGCTGACCGCGGACCTGCTCGACCGCTGCAAGACCCCGTTCCACAACGTCATCAAGGACGCGGGCATCAACCTGTCCGAGATCGACCACGTGGTCCTGGTCGGCGGCTCCACCCGCATGCCGGCCGTCGCCGAGCTCGTCAAGGAGCTCACCGGCGGTCAGGACGCCAACAAGGGCGTCAACCCGGACGAGGTCGTCGCCATCGGCGCGACCCTCCAGGCGGGCGTGCTCAAGGGTGAGGTCAAGGACGTCCTGCTCCTCGACGTGACCCCGCTGTCCCTGGGTATCGAAACCAAGGGCGGCATCATGACCAAGCTCATCGAGCGCAACACCACGATCCCGACCAAGCGGTCCGAGATCTTCACGACGGCCGAGGACAACCAGCCGTCCGTGCAGATCCAGGTCTACCAGGGCGAGCGCGAGATCGCGGCGTACAACAAGAAGCTCGGCATGTTCGAGCTGACCGGCCTGCCGCCGGCCCCGCGTGGCGTCCCGCAGATCGAGGTCTCCTTCGACATCGACGCGAACGGCATCATGCACGTCACTGCCAAGGACCTGGGCACTGGCAAGGAGCAGAAGATGACCGTCACCGGCGGCTCTTCGCTCGGCAAGGACGAGGTCGACCGCATGCGCCAGGAGGCGGAGCAGTACGCGGACGAGGACCTGCGCCGCAAGGAAGCAGCCGAGTCCCGCAACCAGGGCGAGAGCCTCGTGTACCAGACGGAGAAGTTCGTCAAGGACAACGAGGACAAGGTTCCGGCCGACGTCAAGGAAGAGGTCGAGGCCTCCATCGCCGAGCTGAAGGAAAAGCTCAAGGGCGAGGACGCTGCCGAGATCCGCACCGCGACCGAGAAGCTCGGTGCCGTCAGCCAGAAGCTCGGCCAGGCGATCTACGCCGACGCCCAGGCCGCCCAGGGTGCCGCCGGCGCCGAGGGTGCCCACCAGGCCGCCGACGCGAACGACGACGTCGTCGACGCCGAGATCGTCGACGACGAGAAGCCGAAGGGTGGCGCTGTCTGATGTCGGAGGAGACCCCGGGCTTCGACGAGAAGCCCGAAGTCCCCGCCGACGGCACGCCTGACGACGCCGCCGAGCCGAAGGCCGCAGCTTCCTCCAAGGAGGAGGCCGCGGCCCCGGCCGGGGACTCCGCAGCAGCACAAGGCGCCGGGGACACGGCCCTCCTGGCCCAGCTGGACCAGGCCCGTACCGCGCTCGGCGAGCGCACCGCGGACCTCCAGCGGCTCCAGGCGGAGTACCAGAACTACCGCCGCCGGGTGGAGCGGGACCGGATCGCCGTCAAGGAGATCGCGGTCGCGTCCCTCCTGACGGAGCTGCTCCCGACCCTGGACGACATCGGCCGGGCGCGGGAACATGGCGAGCTGGTCGGCGGCTTCAAGTCGGTGGCCGAATCGCTGGAGACCGCCGCGGCCAAGATGGGCCTGCAGCAGTTCGGCAAGGAGGGCGAGCCCTTCGACCCGACGATCCACGAGGCCCTGATGCACTCGTACGCGCCGGACGTCACCGAGGACACCTGCGTGGCGATCCTGCAGCCGGGCTACCGGATCGGCGAGCGTACGATCCGTCCCGCGCGGGTCGCGGTGGCCGAGCCCCAGCCGGGCGCGGCGCCGAAGTCCGAGGCGGCGGAGGCCGAATCTTCGTCGGACCCGTCCGACAAGGACGCGGATGCAGCCGACAACGGCTGAGGTTGACCACGTAGAGGCACGAGAGGAGGGACACCGGGGATGAGCACGAAGGACTTCGTCGAGAAGGACTACTACAAGGTCCTCGGTGTCCCGAAGGACGCCACCGAGGCCGAGATCAAGAAGGCGTACCGGAAGCTCGCCCGCGAGTTCCACCCGGACGCCAACAAGGGCGACGCCTCGGCCGAGGAGCGCTTCAAGGAGATCTCCGAGGCGAATGACATCCTCGGCGACGCCAAGAAGCGCAAGGAGTACGACGAGGCCCGCGCCCTGTTCGGGAACGGCGGCTTCCGCCCCGGTCCCGGCGGGGGCGGCGGCTCGTTCAACTTCGACCTCGGTGACCTCTTCGGAGGCCAGCAGCAGGGCGGCGCGGGCGGCGGTTTCGGCGGCGGCGGTCTGGGCGACGTCTTCGGCGGCCTGTTCAACCGCGGCGGCGCCGGCGCAGGTGCGGGCACCCGTACCCAGCCGCGCCGCGGCCAGGACATCGAGTCGGAGGTCACCCTCTCCTTCACGGAGGCGGTGGACGGGGCCACGGTCCCGCTCCGGATGTCCTCGCAGGCGCCCTGCAAGGCCTGTTCGGGCACCGGCGACAAGAACGGCACGCCCCGCGTGTGCCCGACCTGCGTCGGCACCGGCCAGGTGTCCCGCGGCAGCGGCGGCGGCTTCTCGCTGACCGACCCCTGCGCGGACTGCAAGGGCCGCGGCCTCATCGCCGAGACCCCCTGCGACATCTGCAAGGGCAGCGGGCGGGCCCGCAGTTCCCGGACCATGCAGGTCCGGATCCCGGCGGGGGTCTCCGACTCCCAGCGGATCCGGCTGCGCGGCAAGGGAGCTCCGGGCGAGCGCGGCGGCCCGGCCGGTGACCTGTACGTGGTCGTGCACGTGGACGCGCACCCGGTCTTCGGCCGCAAGGACGACAACCTCACGGTGACCGTTCCGGTGACCTTCGCGGAGGCGGCGCTCGGAGCCGACATCAAGGTCCCGACCTTGAACGGCCCCTCGGTGACGCTGAAGCTGCCCCCGGGCACCCCGGGCGGCCGCACGATGCGTGCTCGCGGCAAGGGGGCGGTCCGCAAGGACGGCACCCGCGGCGACCTGCTCGTGACGGTGGAGGTCGCCGTCCCGACCGAGCTGAACGACAAGGCCCGCGAGGCCATGGAGCTGTACCGCGAGGCGACGGAGTCCGAGGACCCGCGCTCCGCGCTGTTCGAGTCCGCGAAGGGAGCATGACATGGATGGCCGCCGTAGCCAGGGAACAGGTAAGGGGTACTACCAGCTCACCGATGAGACCCCGGTCTACGTGATCTCGGTGGCCGCCCAGCTCTCGGGCCTGCATCCGCAGACCCTGCGCCAGTACGACCGCCTCGGCCTGGTCTCCCCGGGCCGTACGGCCGGGCGCGGCCGGCGCTACTCGGCCCGTGACATCGAACTGCTCCGCACGGTGCAGGCGCTGTCCCAGGAAGAGGGCATCAACCTGGCCGGCATCAAGCGGATCATCGAGCTGGAGAACCAGGTCGCCGCGCTCCAGCAGCGCGTGGCCGAGCTCTCGAGCGCCGTCGACGGTGCCGCAGCCGTGCTCCAGCAGCGCGAGGCCCAGGTGCACGCCTCGTACCGGCGCGACCTGGTCCCGTACCAGCCTCCGCAGCCGGGCAGTGCCCTGGTCGTCTGGCGGCCGGCGCCCAAGCGCCCGATGGACTGAGCGCGCCCGTACGGACGCGAAGAGAAGGCCCCGCCCGGTTTCACCGGGCGGGGCCTTCCGCATCTGCCACCGGCGCCCTGAGGGCCTCTGAGGGCCTCTGAGGGTTTCTGCGCGGCCCTCAGAGCCGTCGCTCGGGGTCCTCCAGGATTCCCGACCGGGCGATGAGGAAACCGAGCTGCGCCCGGCTGCCGCTGCCCAGGGAGGCCGCCAGCTTGGCGATGTGGGCGCGGCAGGTCCGTACGTTCATCCCCAGCCGGCGCGCGATGGCCTCGTCCACGTGGCCCTCGATGAGGAGCTGGGCGATGGAGCGCTGCACGCCGGAGATGCCGCCGGGGGTGTGCTGGTACGTCACCTCCGCCGACAGCGGCACGGCGCGGTGCCACAGCTGCTCGAAGACCTTGATGAGGTAGTCGACCAGCCCGGGGTGACGCAGTTCCAGGGCGGTCCTGCGGTCGTCGCTCGTGGGGATGAAGGCCACCGTGCGGTCGAAGATCATGAGACGCTCCATGAGCTCTTCGAGCGTGCGGATCTCGACCTTCCCCGCGGAGATCCGGTCCACGTAGGCGAGCGTGCCCTGACTGTGCCGCACGGTGTGCTGGTAGAGCGTCCTTATGCGCACCCCGCGGTTGACGAGGGGAGCGGCGCGCTCCAGCGCCTCCGTGAGCACCGATGTGGACCGTGCGCCGCCCGGCTGTACGGTCAGCACCTCGGTCCGGCACTCCGCGGTGGCCTGGTCGAGGGCGGTGTGGATCTGGTCGAAGCCCTCCAGCACGGTGATGGCGTGGGTGTTCGCGGGGCTCTGGGCGCTGATGGTCAGAAACGGCTCGAATGCGTCGGTGAGATCTATGGTGTCCCGGCGCCGGTCCTGAATCTCCCGTTCGAGCGGATGGAGCCGCTGGGCGAGCGCGACGGACGGCGGAACCGCGCGGAGCTGGTTCGCGTCATCGGGGTCGGGCCTCAGGAGAGCGAATTCGAGCAGGCAGGGGGCGTTCTCGACCTCGCTGCGGGTCACCCGGCCGGTGCTCAGCGCCGCCGTGTAGAGACGGGTCCCCTCGGCGCACATGGACGTGACGGGGTGGGGATGTGTCGGCTTTGTGTTGTTTCTGGGCAAATCTCCACCCCCCAGGGTCCTGAACATGCAAGAACATGATGCATCGTCCCTGTGGCAGCGACGTGCCCGAATAAGCCATCGTCTGACACGCGGGGGAGAAGATTTCCATCAAGTGAGGACGAAGCCGACCATGTACAAGAGAATGCTTCGCTCGGTACTTGCCATTGGGTTCTCCGCCGCTGCGGTCATTGGGGCAGTCAACGCCTTCGGTGGGGACGTGGGGGGTACCGACGCGCCCGCCGTGTCGATAGGCAAGCCCGACCTGGGCTGGGACTCGACACCCAACGACTTGGGCTGGGACTCGGCCACCGCGTCGACCAACGACCTCGGCTGGGACTGATGACGCCCGACGATCACGGCTTCCGCCGTGAAATGGCATCGGCATACCGCTCCGGCTGGCAGTTCATCGATCTCACCAGCGCCATTCCTTACGTCGGTGACTCGCTGAAGGTCACCTTGTTCGGCCAGCCGATCATCGTGGTGCGGGAAGAGGACGAGGACGTCCGTGCCTACCGCTGTCTGCGCCGCCCCCGAGGCGCACCGCAGCCCGTCCGCTGCGAGATCCGGTACGGCATGGTCTTCGTCAATCTGGACCAGCGTGATCACCAACTTTTCGAGCCCGAATCCGCCGCCACCCCCCGCAGTGCCTGAAGCGATTCCCCTGTCGTCGCAGATCGCTCAGGCACTACCCCCACACAGCGACGCCATCGTGGACCTGACCACGATGGCGTCGCTGTGATGTCCGTGTCCAGTGGTTGAACCGGACATCGTTGAACGGGGTACGGCCGGGTTCGCGCGCTACGCGCGGCCCATGGCCCGGTCCAGGCTGATCTCCACGACCACCCGGTCCGGGTTCGGCGAGGGCATCCGCCCGTACCGCTCCGCGTAGCGCCGGACCGCCTCCGCGACCGAGGCCTCGTCGCCACGCACCACCGCGCGGCCCTCCAGGGTCGCCCAGCGCCGCCCCTCCAGCTGGCACACCGCCACCCGGGCCCCGCCCTGCGGGCCGCCCTGCGACGCCAGCACGTTGCGGACCTTCTTGCTGTTCTTGTTGCTGATCACCCGTGCCAGCCCGGCTTCCGGGTCGTAGGTCACGCCCACCGGGACCACGTGCGGGCTGCCGTCGGGGCGGTGGGTGGTCAGCGTGCAGATGTGCCGCTCCCGCCAGAAGGCGAGGTACTCCGGCGTCGGGTTGAGTACGTCTTGGGCTGGGCGGGCCGTGCCGGCCGGGCTGGAAGTCGACATGCGCGAAGGGTACGTCCCCCACCTTGAGTGGAATAGACTCAACTTTGTGCAGGTTACTCATGTAAAGCACATGCAGTGCCCATGCAGTGGGGACTCGAAGCAGGAAGGGAGAGCCGCCCGTGGATGCGGAGCTGACCAACAGGAGCCGGGACGCGCTGAACGCGGCCACGACCAGGGCCGTCAAGGACGGGCACGCGGACCTCACGCCCGCGCACCTGCTGCTGGCGCTGCTCGCCGGCGAGGACAACGAGAACATCACCGACCTGCTCGCCGCGACCGACGCCGACCAGGCCGCCGTACGCGCCGGGGCGGACCGGCTGCTCGCCGCTCTGCCCAGCGTCACGGGCTCCACGGTCGCGCCCCCGCAGCCCAGCCGCGAGCTGCTCGCCGTACTGGCCGAGGCCGATGCGCAGGCCGGGAAGCTCGGCGACGAGTACCTCTCCACCGAACACCTGCTCATCGCCATCGCCGCCAAGGGCGGCGCGGCCGGTGAGCTCCTTTCCGGACAGGGCGCGACCGCGAAGAAGCTGCTGTCGGCCTTCGAGAACGCAAGAGGAGGGCGGCGGGTGACCACCCCCGACCCCGAGGGCCAGTACAAGGCCCTGGAGAAGTTCGGCACCGATTTCACGGCGGCCGCCCGCGAGGGCAAGCTCGACCCGGTCATCGGCCGCGACCACGAGATCCGCCGCGTCGTCCAGGTGCTCTCGCGCCGTACGAAGAACAACCCGGTGCTCATCGGCGAGCCCGGCGTCGGCAAGACCGCCGTCGTCGAGGGCCTGGCCCAGCGCATCGTCAAGGGCGACGTCCCCGAGTCCCTGAAGAACAAGCGGCTGGTCTCCCTGGACCTCGGCGCGATGGTGGCCGGAGCCAAGTACCGCGGCGAGTTCGAGGAGCGCCTCAAGACGGTCCTCGCGGAGATCAAGTCCAGCGACGGCCAGATCATCACCTTCATCGACGAGCTGCACACCGTCGTCGGCGCGGGCGCCGGCGGGGACTCCTCCATGGACGCGGGCAACATGCTCAAGCCCATGCTGGCCCGCGGCGAGCTGCGCATGGTCGGCGCGACCACCCTCGACGAGTACCGCGAGCGGATCGAGAAGGACCCGGCGCTGGAGCGGCGCTTCCAGCAGGTGCTGGTGGCGGAGCCGAGCGTCGAGGACACCATCGCGATCCTGCGCGGGCTCAAGGGCCGCTACGAGGCCCACCACAAGGTCGTCATCAACGACAGCGCCCTCGTCGCCGCCGCCACCCTCTCCGACCGCTACATCACCTCCCGCTTCCTCCCCGACAAGGCCATCGACCTCGTCGACGAGTCCATGTCCCGGCTCCGCATGGAGATCGACTCCTCCCCGCTGGAGATCGACGAGCTCCAGCGCTCGGTCGACCGCCTGCGCATGGAGGAGCTGGCCCTGAACAACGAGTCCGACCCGGCCTCCCGCGAACGCCTCGACAAGATCCGCAAGGACCTCGCGGACAAGGAGGAGGACCTGCGGGGCCTCACCGCCCGCTGGGAGAAGGAGAAGCAGTCCCTCAACCGGGTCGGCGAGCTCAAGGAGCGCCTGGACGACCTGCGCGGCCAGGCCGAGCGCGCCCAGCGCGACGGGGACTTCGACACCGCCTCCAAGCTGCTCTACGGGGAGATCCCGGCCCTGGAGCACGAGCTCGCGGAGGCCACCGAGGCCGAGGCCGAGGTCTCCAAGGACACGATGGTCAAGGACGAGGTCGGCCCCGACGACATCGCCGACGTGGTCGGAGCCTGGACGGGCATCCCGGCCGGCCGCCTCCTGGAGGGCGAGACCCAGAAGCTCCTGCGCATGGAGGAGGAGCTGGGCCGCCGCCTGATCGGCCAGGGCGAGGCCGTGCGGGCCGTCTCCGACGCCGTACGCCGCACCCGCGCGGGCATCGCGGACCCGGACCGCCCGACCGGCTCGTTCCTCTTCCTCGGGCCGACGGGCGTCGGCAAGACGGAGCTGGCCAAGGCCCTGGCGGACTTCCTCTTCGACGACGAGCGGGCCATGATCCGCATCGACATGTCGGAGTACGGCGAGAAGCACAGCGTGGCCCGGCTCGTCGGTGCCCCGCCCGGCTACGTGGGCTACGAGGAGGGCGGCCAGCTGACGGAGGCCGTCCGCCGCCGCCCGTACAGCGTCGTGCTCCTGGACGAGGTGGAGAAGGCCCACCCCGAGGTCTTCGACGTCCTGCTCCAGGTCCTCGACGACGGCCGCCTCACGGACGGCCAGGGCCGCACCGTGGACTTCCGCAACACCATCCTGGTCCTGACCTCGAACCTGGGGTCGCAGTTCCTGATGGATCCGTCCACAGCTGTGGACGAGAAGAAGGCCCGGGTCCTGGACGTGGTGCGGGCCACCTTCAAGCCGGAGTTCCTCAACCGCCTCGACGACCTGGTGGTCTTCTCCGCCCTGAGCGGGGCCGAGCTGGCCCACATCGCCGAGCTCCAGATCGGCCGGCTCGCCAAGCGGCTCGCCGAACGCCGCCTGACCCTGGACGTCACGCCCGAGGCCCTGGCCTGGCTGGCGGACAAGGGCAACGACCCGGCGTACGGAGCCCGCCCCCTGCGCCGCCTGATCCAGACGGCCATCGGCGACCGGCTGGCCAAGGAGATCCTCGCGGGCGAGGTCCGCGACGGCGACACCGTCCGGGTCTCCGTCGCGGGCGACGGCCTGCTGGTGGGCAAGGCGCTGTAGCCGGGGCGCTGCGGCCAGGGCTGTATGGCCGTAATCCGCCGCAATACCGCCTCAGCCGGGCCCCGGAATCCCCGGGGCCCGGCTTACCCGGGCCCTACTCCTGTCCGCCCTGCGCGGATCGGGACCTTCCGGGGTGGACACGGGGTGGGCGCGATGGGGGAGGATGGCCGCATCCGCACGAAGGGAAGTCACACGGTGAGCATCGACCCGGCCTCGATTCCGAACTTCGGAGGGCAGCAGCCCGATCCGCAGGCCACTGGACCGGCGGGCCCCGTCGTCCCCGACCAGGATCTGGTCAAGCAGCTCCTGGAGCAGATGGAGCTCAAGTACGTCGTCGACGACGAGGGTGACCTCGCGGCGCCGTGGGAGGACTTCCGGACGTACTTCATGTTCCGCGGCGAGGACGAGCAGCAGGTCTTCTCCGTGCGGACGTTCTACGACCGCCCGCACAAGATCGAAGAGAAGGCCCAGCTCCTCGAGTCCATCGACGACTGGAACCGCCGCACCCTGTGGCCCAAGGTCTACAGCCACACGCACGACGACGGCTCCGTCCGTCTGATCGGCGAGGCGCAGATGCTGATCGGCACCGGCGTGAACCTGGAGCACTTCGTGTCCTCCACGGTCAGCTGGGTCCGCGCGTCGATCGAGTTCGACAAGTGGCTCGTCGAGACGTTCGGCCTGGAGAAGGAAGTCGACTCCGCCGACAAGAAGGACGACGGCGAGAACGGCGACAGCGAGACCAACTAGGTCCTCGCGGTCCCGCTCCTCGCGGTCCGCGTCCGGCCCCTCGTGGCGCCTGCTCTACGGCGCCACCCCGGACGCGAGCAGCAGGTACGGCCCGTACGCGTACGAGAGCCCGGCCAGCACCCCGGTCACCACGACCGCGGTGCGCGGCCGGGCTTTCGCCATGAGGGCCGCCACCGGCAGCAGCAGCGGGAACGCGGGCAGCAGGAAGCGCGGCTTCGATTCGAAGAAGCCCGCACCGCCGTAGGTCATCACCAGCAGCACGCCCGTGTACACGAGCAGCGGCAGCGGGATCCTGCGGTCGGCCGCCAGCAGCCCGGCGAGCACCAGCGCGGCCGCCAGCAGGACCACCGTCACGATCGTGGCGAGCTCCACGCTCCCGGGCGAGCCCAGCGCGTGCCGCGCGGAGCGCAGCGCCCCCGCGCCGAAGTCGAAGCGCGAGCCCCAGCCGCTCTGCACGGCGAAGTAGCCGCCGAGCGGATCCCCCCGGCGCACGCCGACGAGCAGGACGTACGAGGCCCAGCCCGCGGGAGCGGCCAGCCCGGCCGCCCACACCGCCGCGGGCGCGCGGCCCCGCCGGCGGCAGATCTCGTACGCGGCGGCCGCCGTCACGGCTGCGGCGACCGCGATCCCGGTGGGCCGGGTCAGCCCCGCGAGCACGGCGAGCCCCGCCGCCCACCCCCAGCGGCCCCGCAGCAGGGCGTACAGGGCCCAGGCGGCGAAGGCGGCCAGCAGGGGCTCGGTGTAGGCGAGGGTCAGCATGAGGGCGTGCGGGAGCGCCGCCCACAGCGCGACGAGCAGCAGCCCTGCGCGGGCCCCCAGCAGGTGCTCCCCGACCCGGTACAGCCCCACGGCGGCCGCGCCCGCCGCGATCCAGGCGACGGCCAGCGCGGCGACGGTCAGCGGGCCGGGCAGCACGGCGGAGGCGCAGCGGATCAGGACGGGGTAGAGCGGGAAGAACGCGGAGTCGCTCTGCACGGACCCGATGCCGGGATAGATCTGGGTCCGCCCGTAGCCGTGCTCGGCGATCCGCAGGTACCAGATGGAGTCCCAGGACTCCCCGAGCACCCGTAGGGGGCTGCGCCCGCCCCACCAGGCCGCCACGGCGACCGCCACCACGCCGGCCCCGCGCACGGCGGCGTACACCCCGAGCGCGAGCAGGGGCGCGGGGATCCGGCCGGCCCGGCCGGGGCGCTGCCCGGGCCGTGTGCCGTTCGACAGCGTTTCCGTCGCCATGCGTCCCGACTTTCAGGGGCGCTCCCGGTCGGAGCCGCCACGAGAGGAACCCTACGAGGGCGAGCCCGGTTCCGGCGGGCGCCCACCCGGCTCAGAGCCGCCGCAGGCGTTGCACCGCCTCCTCCAGGACGTCGGTGCGCTTGCAGAAGGGCACGGCGTGAGCACGGAGCACCAGGGAAAACTCTGACACTCAGGTGCTGACGACGGCCGTGCACGCGGAGCGCACCGAGGAGAACCTCACGACGGCGTCGCGGCTCTTCCTCGCACTCATGAAGCACGATGACGGAGCCCGGTCGCTCCTGCTGGCGCTGCCCGAGGTTTTTCCTTGGGTGCGGCACCTGGACGGCGAGGAGATGCGCGCTTTCACGGTGGAACTCCTGGAAGCACTTTCCGATGCGGCGGAGCTGGGTGCGCGGGAGGCCGTGCACCGCGCGCTCGTCTCCTGGAGGGCGACGGCTCGTATCAACGCGGATCCGGAGCAGCTCAAGGAAGCTCTGCGTCCGCTCGACGGGGATGACCTGGGGCCGGTCGAGGTGGGCGGGTGAGCCCGAAGAAGGGCGATCGTGTCAGCGTTCCACCCCTGAGCGGATGGGACGTGGTCTTCGGGACCACGGAGGCGGTGGCGGGGTGGGAAGAGCCGTGCCGCGCGGCGCTGCCCAGTGCCCACCGGTGCCTGGAGGCGTTGCGCACCGACCCGCTGTCGCGTGACAACTGGAATCGTCAGCACCAGTTGCGCGGGAGGCTCGCCACCAAGGAGTGGAAGGGCTCCGCGCTGGAGCAGTGGGAGTTCGAGGTCACGAGCGGCGGCCGCGTGCGCTACGTGGTCAGCCCTGAGACGTCGACCGTCATCCTGGTCTACGCGTCCACGAGGCACCCCAAGGACACCGAGTAACTCGTGGTGCCCGTGCGGCACGGGGCCAGGGCTGAAAGGCCGGGCCCCGTGCCCACACGTCCATCCGGCTCGCTCTCAGCGAGTCAGCCGGCCGAGACGCTCCACCGCCTCCTCCAAAACATCCGTTCGCTTGCAGAAGGCCCAGCGGACGTGGGTGGCTCCGGCGGCCTTGTCGTCGTAGAAGACCTGGTTCGGGATGGCCACCACCCCGCAGCGTTCCGGCAGGGCCCGGCAGAAGGCGAGGCCGTCGCGCTCGCCGAGGGGGGTGATGTCGGTGGTGACGAAGTAGGTGCCCTGCGGGCGGAACACCTCGAAGCCGGCCGCCGCGAGGCCGTCGGAGAGGAGGGCGCGCTTGGCGGCCAGGTCCGCGCGGAAGGAGTCGTAGTACGCGTCGGGCAGGGCCAGGGCCTCGGCGATCGCGTACTGGAACGGGCCCGAGGAGACGTACGTCAGGAACTGCTTGGCCGAGCGGACCGCCGTGACCAGCTCGGGCGTCCCCGTCACCCAGCCGACCTTCCAGCCCGTGAAGGAGAAGCTCTTGCCGGCGGAGGAGATCGTGACGGTGCGCTCGCGCATGCCCGGCAGGCTCGCCAGCGGGGTGTGGGCGCCCTCGAAGACCAGGTGCTCGTAGACCTCGTCCGTGATGACGAGGAGGTCCCGGGAGACGGCGAGGTCGGCGACCGCGGCCAGCTCGGCGGGGGTCAGGACCGTGCCGGTGGGGTTGTGCGGGGTGTTCAGGAGCAGGAGGCGGGTGCGCGGGGTGACCGCCGCGCGCAGGGCGTCCACGTCGAGGCGGAAGCCGGGGGCGCGCAGGGTCAGCGGCACCCGGACGGCTCCGGCCATCGCGATGCAGGCGGCGTAGGAGTCGTAGAAGGGCTCCAGGGCGATGACCTCGTCGCCCGGTTCGAGGAGGGCGAGGAGCGAGGCCGCGATGGCCTCGGTGGCCCCGGCGGTGACGAGCACCTCGGTGTCCGGGTCGTAGGACAGGCCGTAGAAGCGCTGCTGGTGGGCGGCGATCGCCGTACGCAGCTCCGGAACGCCGGGGCCCGGCGGGTACTGGTTGCCCCGGCCGTCGCGGATCGCGCGCGCCGCCGCCTCGGCGATCTCGGCGGGGCCGTCGGTGTCGGGGAATCCCTGGCCGAGGTTGATCGCTCCCGTGGCGGTGGCCAGGGCGGACATCTCCGCGAAGATCGTGGTGCCGAAGGCCGCCAGCTTGCGGTTGAGGAAGGGGCGGGCGGGGCGGGCGGGGTGCTCGGGATCGCTCATGGGCGCAATCCTGAGGGGAAGCTCTGGACTTGCTCAAGTGTGCTTTGGGCCGCGTAGGGCGCGGGCATCCCCCCAGCACGCGGGACGCAGGGGATCCCGCACCCCGGGGAACCGGGGGAGCAGAGAGGGGTCGGGGGATGATCCTCGGAATCGTGATCTTTGTGGTGGTGGCCCTCGGGATCGTCACGCTGGCGGTCAAGGCCGGCCGTGGCGGCGGTCGGGGCGGCAGTGGCGGGGGAGACAGCAGTGGCGGAGGGGCCTGGTGGGTCGGGGGCGACTCGGGTTCCTCCTCGTCCAGCTGCGGTTCCTCCTCGTCCAGCTGTGGCTCCTCGTCGTCCTGCGGCGGCGGCGGAGGATGCGGTTCCAGCTGACACGGGGCAGCATGGATCCATGGCTTCCGACGTCGGACCACCTTCGTACCGCGTCCCGCATGGATGAGACGCCCGCCGGGCACAACTTCCGTCGGGCGTCTTCTTGTTCGGACGTCACGGCCGCGCATTACGGCGTACGGGCGGCATGTCGTTGAACACGTGAACTGTGTAGCCCCCGAGGGGATGTAAACCCCTGCAACTTGGGTAAAAACGCTGTGAGCGCCGTGCCTTTCATGATTCCCTCGGTTGAGTAGACCAGTCCTCGGACCTCCCTGGACTTCCTGTGGACCCGTGCCGGTGTCCCCCCACCCGTTGACTACCGCTGGCGGGCCCCGGCCCATCTCCCTCGCGCGTTTGCGGAGCCGACTCATGCTCACGACCCTCCAGACCACCTATACCGACACGCGTGCCGCCGATCTCGCCTGGGCCCTGGGTCGGGAGCGGCTGCCCGCCCTGGCCGTACTGAACCTCGAACTGGGTGGCGCGAAAGTGGAGTTGCGCCTGCTCGGGGCCTCCCACCAGGTGCTCCTGGAGGAGGGCGACGTGCTCTGCTCCGAGACCGTCGCCTGCATGCCCGGCAGCAGCACCCCGCTTCCGCTCGGCGTGGCCAAGCGCGTCGGCGACTGGGAGTACGAGTTCGCCGCGCGGGTCGAGAACCTCTCGCGCGGCTCCTTCGCCGGGCGGGCGCAGGAGCTGCTCGCACTGGTCGCGGACCACCCGAACGGGCTCGCCGGCACCTTCCCCGGCAGCCCGCACGCCTTCACCGCCATGCTCGCGCAGCGTTACGAGGGCCAGGTGCGCTGGCGGACCTGGCACGCGTACCCGCAGGAAGGGCAGTTGGTGGCGACGCGCACCCGGGTCGGCGTACGGACGGCCGGTCCGGCGGCGGCTCCGGGCGGGGGCGCGAGCGCTGCCGGCGTCGCGCCCGTCTCCGCGCCCGCCGTCGCGTCCGCCGCGGAGGCGGCTGCGGTGCTGATCTAGCCGCCGGCGCGGAACCGGAGGCCTCGGGGTCGCGGGGTCGCGGAGTTGCCGGACGGTTACGCCAACTGCCCGAACCAGTGCGCCACTTACACCCATGTGGGTGACCGGATGCGAGCAGGCGGTGACGTACGGTTCGCTTCATGATCGACCGTTCCGCCCCGCGCGGGGTGCTCCGCACCCGGTGGCGCCGCCCCCCGGCTCCGGAGCCGCGCGGTGTGGCCCGCGTCCCGGCCGCCCTGCCCGTACGGCCCAGGACCGGCCGACTCCTCGTCCTGGCCACCGTGTTCGTCTGCGCCGCCTGCGGGCTCGTATACGAACTGGAGCTGCTCGCCCTCGGCTCGTACCTCATCGGCGACTCCGTCACCCAGGCGTCGGTCGTGCTGTCCGTCATGGTCTTCGCCATGGGCGTCGGATCCCTGCTCGCCAAGGCCCTGCGCGCCCGCCCCGCCTTCGGCTTCGCCCTCGTGGAAGCGGGCCTCGCCCTGCTCGGCGGGCTCTCCGCCATAGCGCTCTACGCCAGCTTCGCCTGGCTGGGGGAGTCCCGGCCCGCACTGGTCGCCTTCTCCTTCGCCATCGGCGTCCTCATCGGCGCCGAGATCCCGCTCCTGATGGTGCTCATCCAGCGCATCCGCAGACAGGACGCGGGCGGCGCCGTCGCCGACCTGTTCGCCGCCGACTACGTCGGCGCCCTCGTCGGCGGCCTCGCCTTCCCCTTCCTGCTGCTTCCCGTCCTCGGCCAGCTCACCGGCGCCATGCTCACCGGCACCGTCAACGTCGTCGCCGGCGGCGGCCTCGTCCTGTGGCTGTTCCGCCGGGACCTGAGCCGCCGTGCCCGCTGGCTGCTCGTCGCGGTCAACATCACCGTCCTCACCGTGCTGGGCTGCGCCACGGTCCTCGCCGACGACTTCGAACGCGTCGCCCGCCGCGCCGTCTACGGCGGCGAGGTGCGCGTCGCCGTCCAGACCGGAGTGCAGGAACTCGTCCTCACCGGTCCCCCGAACGGCTCACCGCGCTCCCTCGACCTTTTCCTCGACGGCCGCCTGCGGGTCAGCGGCTACGACGAGTACCGCTACCACGAGGCCCTCGTGCACCCCGCGATGACCGGCGCACACACCAGCGTCCTCGTCCTCGGCGGCGGCGACGGCCTCGCCGCCCGCGAGGTGCTGCGCTACCGCGACGTCGCCTCCGTCACCGTCGTCGAGCTCGACCCCGGCGTCGTGCGGCTCGCCCGGACCGACCCGAAGCTCTCCGAGCTGAACGGGCGGGCGTACGAGGACCCGCGCCTCGGGGTCGTCACCGCGGACGCCTTCCGCTGGCTGCGCGCACCCGCCGCCCGGGCCCGCTTCGACGTCATCGTCTCCGACCTGCCCGACCCCGGAATCACCCCCAGCACGAAGCTGTACTCGCAGGAGTTCTACGGGCTGGCCGCGCGGGCCCTGCGCCCCGGCGGGCGGCTCGCCGTCCACGCGGGGCCCCCCGGCACCAGGCCCCGTACCTACTGGACCGTCGAGGCCACCCTGCGCGCGGCCGGCCTGAGCACCGCCCCCTACAGCGCGGGCGGCCGCCTCTCGGGCTTCGCCGCCGGCCCCGACCGGGTGCTCGGCGCGGCCGCCGCCTCCGCCGCGAAGCTCCCGCAGGACTGGGGCTTCGTCCTGGCGGCCCGCGAGGGCGCGCCCCGGCTGCGGGTGGACAGCGAGACGCCCGCCCTGCGCTCCCTGTCCACGCAGTCCCTGGCCGACGCGGCCCGGGACACGGAGCGCACCCGGGTGGCGGGGCTCCCGCCGTCGACGCTGCCGCACCCGAGGTACTCGTAGCGCGGGGTGGTCGTGGCCCGGGGTGGTCGTGGCCGAGTGGCCGGGCTCCTCGTGGCCGAGGCGGCCGGGCTCCTCACGGCCGAGGTGGCCGGGGTACTCGTGGCCGGGCTGCCGCGTCGGTAGGCTCGTTCGCATGGAGCATCAGGTGTTCGTACCGGTCCCCTCCGCCGACGTCCGCGCCGTGCTGCGCGACCCCGCCCGGCTGGCGCGATGCGTGCCGGGGCTCCAGCAGGACGCCGATACGGAGGCCGGGCCGCTGTCCGGCCGGCTGAAGGTCCGGGTCGGCGGACACACCGTCACCTACCGCGGCACCCTCTCCGTCACCGAGCAGGACCCGGACCGCTTCACCCTCGCCGGCGAGGGCACCGAGGTGCGGGGGAGCGGGACCGTGAAGCTCTCCCTCGCGCTGCTCCTGACCGGGGCGGACGGCGGCACCCTGCTGGAGTTCACCGCCGAGTCCGCCGCCGACGGCCGCGCCGCCGCCTTCGCCCCCGACGCGGCCGCCACGGCCGCGCACCGCCTCCTGGACCGGGCCGCCGGGCACCTCGCGGCCCTCGGGTCCGAGGTGTCCGACGGCCCCACCGGGCCCTCGGACGCGGACGCGCACCCGGACGCGGTGGCGGACCTGGACGCCGACGCCGACTCGGACTCCGGCCGGGAGGACCCCGGCCCGGGGTTCACCGAGGTCACCGCATCCGTGTTCGACACCGAGGTCCCGCCCCCGTCCCTGGACCCGTTCCTGGAGGGCACCTTCGAGGGCATGGCCGACCTCGGGGACCTCGGCGGCCCCCCGCGCCCGCCGGCCGAGGCCGCGCACGCCCGCCGCACGATGATCGGCCGCAGCGCGGAGGAGGTCGACCACGCGCCCCCGCGCGGCCGCTACGCCCCGGTTCCGGCCCCCACCTCCGCCTCGGCCGGCGCCAGCCTCCGCTGGATCGCCCCGGCCGCCGCCGTGGCCGTGGCCTCGGCGGTCCTCCTGGGCCGCGCCCTGCGCCGCCGCCGCTGACCCGGGGACCCGCCCGCTTCCCCACACGGCCCTGATCACCCCGTCGGGCTGACTAAGGTCATGGCATGAGTACGCAACTGCGCGCCGGCGGCGCCGAGGTGACCATCGACCAGGAGAACGGCTGCCGGATCAGCAGTCTGCGCATCGACGGGACGGAGCTGCTGAGGCAAGGGGACCACTACGGGTCCTTCCCCATGGTCCCGTGGTGCGGCCGGACCAGGGACGGGCAGTTCCAGGACGGTGCGACCCTGCACCAGCTCCCGCTCAACCACCCGCCGCACGCCATCCACGGCTTCGGCCGCGACGCCGCCTGGCGCCGCGCCCGGGCCACCGGCACCGAGGCCGCCTTCACGTACCCGCTCGCCGATCCGTGGCCCTACGAGGGCCTGGTCACCCAGATCTTCGAGCTCGGCGAGAACGCCCTGACCCTGACCCTGGGCATCGAGACCTACCAGGACTCCTTCCCGGCGCAGGCCGGCTGGCACCCCTGGTTCCACCGCAACCTGGGCAACGGCGGCCAGGACGTGCGCATCGACTTCGAGGCCGCCTGGCAGGAGGAGCGCGGAGCCGATCACCTGCCCACCGGCAACCGCGTCGACCCCAAGCCCGGCCCCTGGGACGACTGCTTCGGCATGCCGTACGGGGTCGACGTCACCCTCACGTGGCCCGAGGCCCTGGAGCTGAAGGTCACCAGCCGCGCCGAATGGGTGGTCGTCTACGACGAGGAGCCCGAGGCCGTCTGCGTGGAACCGCAGTCGGGCCCGCCGAACGGGCTGAACAGCCTCCCCCAGCTGGTCACCCCCGTGGACCCGCTGGAGATCTCCACGACGTGGACGTGGCGGCGGCTCGGGTAGTGCCCAATTAAGCTCGGGGCCATGAGTGACGTACGCGATGCGCTTCTGCAGCAGATCAAGGACAAGGCCGTCGTGCACGGCAAGGTGATCCTCTCCTCCGGCCGCGAGGCCGACTACTACATCGACCTCCGCCGGATCACCCTGGACGGCGAAGCCGCCCCGCTGGTCGGCCAGGTCATGCTCGACCTCACCGCCGACCTGGAGTTCGACTGCGTCGGCGGCCTGACGCTGGGCGCCGACCCGGTCGCCACCTCGATGCTGCACGCCTCCGCCGCGCGCGGCGCGCGCCTGGACGCCTTCGTCGTCCGCAAGGCGCAGAAGGCGCACGGCATGCAGCGCCGCATCGAGGGCACCGACGTGAAGGGCAAGCGCTGCCTGGTGGTCGAGGACACCTCGACCACCGGCGGTTCCCCGCTGACCGCCGTCGAGGCGGTCCGCGAGGCCGGCGGCGAGGTCGTCGCCGTCGCGACGATCGTCGACCGCGGCGCGGCCGACGCCATCGCGGCCGCCGGGCTCCCTTACCTCACCGGCTACCAGCTGGACGACCTCGGTTTGTCCTAACCCTTGGACGTCGGGCCGTGCTTCCGCACAACTGGTGACTTAGGTCCCCGAAAGTCCGGAAGTAGGCCCTGACCTGCGTCTTTTCGGCCGGGGGGAGTGTTTCACGTGAAACACTGCCCCCGGATCGGGCCGCGCGGCGCCGTCGCGGAGGTGGAGTGGGCGCGCGAGTCTGGAAAGATGGGGACGACGGCAACGTCGCCCCCAGGTCAGGGCCCGCAATAAGCACACTCCCCGCACATCCAAGGAGCGGACAGATGCCCATCGCAACCCCCGAGGTCTACAACGAGATGCTCGACCGGGCGAAGGCAGGCAAGTTTGCCTACCCGGCGATCAACGTGACCTCGACCCAGACCCTGCACGCTGCACTGCGCGGCTTCGCGGAGGCCGAGAGCGACGGCATCATCCAGATCTCCACCGGTGGTGCGGAGTTCCTGGGTGGCCAGTACAACAAGGACATGGTCACCGGCGCCGCCGCCCTGGCCGAGTTCGCGCACATCGTGGCCGCCAAGTACGACATCACCGTCGCGCTGCACACGGACCACTGCCCCAAGGACAAGCTGGACGGCTACGTCCGCCCGCTGCTCGAGATCTCCGCCGAGCGCGTGGCCCGCGGCCTCAACCCGCTCTTCCAGTCGCACATGTGGGACGGCTCCGCCGAGACCCTGTCCGACAACCTGGCCATCGGCCAGGAGCTGCTCGCCAAGGCCGCCGCCGCGAAGATCATCCTCGAGGTCGAGATCACCCCGACCGGTGGCGAGGAGGACGGCGTCAGCCACGAGATCAACGACGAGCTGTACACCACCGTCGACGACGCGCTGCGCACCGCCGAGGCCCTGGGTCTGGGCGAGAAGGGCCGCTACCTGCTGGCCGCCTCCTTCGGCAACGTGCACGGCGTCTACAAGCCGGGCAACGTCGTCCTGCGCCCCGAGCTCCTCAAGGACCTCCAGGCCGGCGTCGGCGAGAAGTACGGCAAGTCCTCCCCGTTCGACTTCGTCTTCCACGGCGGCTCGGGCTCCACGGCCGAGGAGATCGCCACCGCGCTGGAGAACGGCGTCGTGAAGATGAACCTCGACACCGACACCCAGTACGCCTTCACCCGCCCGGTCGTGGACCACATGTTCCGCAACTACGACGCGGTCCTGAAGGTCGACGGCGAGGTCGGCACCAAGTCGAAGTACGACCCCCGCACCTGGGGCAAGGCCGCCGAGGCCGGCATGGCCGCGCGCGTCACCGAGGCCTGCGCGAACCTGCGTTCCACGGGCACCAAGCTCAAGTAGCCGAGAGCACCACCCGGCTGGGAAGGGCCCGGTTCCACCGTCCACGGACGGCGGGGCCGGGCCCTTCGCGCATGCAGGCGTCCCCCATCCGCCAGACTGGGGCGCATGTCTCTTCACCAGAACCTCCTCGGGGGCCCCGCCCCCACCCACCTCCCCGACGAGCCGGGCATCGCGGCCATCGCCGCGGGCACCCCGGCCGTCGAGGTGGCCGCCGCGCACCCGACCTCCTCCCTCGCCTGGGCCCTCCTCGCCGACGAGGCCTTCGCGGCCGGCCGCACGGTCGAGTCGTACGCGTACGCCCGTACGGGCTACCACCGCGGCCTGGACGCGCTGCGCCGCGCGGGCTGGAAGGGCCACGGCCCGGTGCCGTGGGAGCACGAGCCGAACCGCGGCTTCCTGCGCGCCCTGAACGCCCTGGCCCGCGCGGCCGGCGCGATCGAGGAGAAGGAGGAGTACGAGCGCTGCTCGACCTTCCTGCGCGACTCCTCCGAGACGGCCGCGGACGTCCTCGGCGCCTGATGCGAACGCTCCCGCACCGGGTGGGCTCCCCGTGGGCCCGCCCGGTCGCGGGAAGTGACGTGCGCCACTGACTATTGAAGCCCTGCGGCACGACGGTCTTATGATGCGGACAGGGGACCGGAGCTCCACTCACCTCACCGGAAGGAGCGGACCGCTACCCGGAAGCACGTATCGAGGAGACAGCGATGTCGCACGCCCTTGATGCCTCCGGAGACGGCGGTTCGGACACCCCGAACCTCGACTTCGCCGGCACGACCCCCTACGAGGACTACGTCCAGGCGGACGTCCTCACCCACCTCCAGCACCTGCGCTCGGACGACCCGGGCGAGATGGTCTTCCTGGTCACCACCCAGGTCATGGAGCTGTGGTTCACGGTCATCGTCCACGAGTGGGAGACCGCCGCGAAGGCGCTCCGCGAGGACGAGCTCCCCGTCGCGATGGACGCGCTGAAACGATCCCTCCGCGAGCTGGAGGCCCTCAACGCCTCCTGGCGCCCCCTCGCCCAGCTGACCCCGGGCCAGTTCAACGCGTACCGCGCCGCCCTCGGGGAGGGTTCCGGCTTCCAGTCGGCGATGTACCGCCGGATGGAGTTCCTGCTCGGCGACAAGGCCGCCTCCATGCTGGTCCCGCACCGTGGCGCCCCGCGCGTCCACGCGGAGCTGGAGAAGGCCCTCCAGGAGCCCAGCCTCTACGACGAGGTGCTGCGCCTCCTCGCCCGCCGCGGCCTCCCCGTGCCGGCCTCCGTCCTCGACCGCGACCTCTCGCAGCGCTACGAGCCCTCGCCCGAGGTCGAAGCCGTCTGGACGGCCCTGTACGCGACCCCGGACGCCCACCTGGACCTGCACCGCCTCGGCGAGGTCCTCACCGACGTCGCCGAGCTGGTCTGGCGCTGGCGCAACGACCACCTGGTCGCCACCCGGCGCGCGATGGGCGCGAAGACGGGCACGGGCGGCTCGGCCGGCGTGACCTGGCTGGAGAAGCGGGCGCAGAAGAACGTCTTCCCGGAACTGTGGACGGCGCGCAGCCATGTCTGACACGAACCCGGGCTCCGGGCCCGCCGCGTTCCCGGACCTCGCGGCCCGCGCCGAAGCCCTCGACGCGGCCGACCCCCTCGGCAAGCTCCGCGACCGCTTCACCCTCCCCGAGGGCGTGGTCTACCTCGACGGCAACAGCCTCGGCGCGCTGCCCGCAGGGGTGGCCGCCCGCCTCGCCGAGGTCGTCACGGAGCAGTGGGGCACCCGCCTGATCCGCTCCTGGACCGAGGGCGAAGCCAACTGGTGGAACGCCCCCGAACGCATCGGCGACCGGATAGCCCCGCTGGTCGGCGCCGCAGCCGGCCAGGTGGTCGTCGGCGACTCCACCAGCGTCAACCTCTTCAAGGCCCTGGTCGGCGCCGCCCGGCTGGCCGCGCCCGGCCGGACCGAGCTGCTCGTGGACGCCGCCACCTTCCCCACCGACGGCTACATCGCCGAGTCGGCGGCCCGGATGACGGGCCTGCGCGTCGTCCCGGTCGACCCGGCCGCCGCCGCGGGGGCGATGGGCCCGGACACCGCGGTGGTCCTCCTCAACCACGCCGACTACCGCACCGGCCGCCTGCACGACCTGCCCGCCCTCACCGCGGCCGCGCACGCGGCCGGGGCGCTCGTCGTCTGGGACCTGTGCCACACCGCCGGGGCGCTCCCCGTCGGCCTCGACGCGCACGCGGTGGACCTCGCGGTCGGCTGCACGTACAAGTACCTCAACGGAGGCCCCGGCGCCCCCGCGTACCTGTACGTCGCCGCCCGCCACCAGAGCGCCTTCGACTCCCCGCTGCCGGGCTGGAACGGCCATGCGGACCCGTTCGCGATGACCCCCTCCTACGAGGCCGCGCAGGGCGTGGCGCGGGCCCGCGTCGGCACCCCGGACATCCTGTCCATGCTCGCGCTGGAGGCCGCCCTGGACGCCTGGGACGGGGTCGCGGTCGAGGACGTCCGCGCGAAGTCCCTCGCGCTGACCGACTTCTTCCTCGACTGCGTGGCGGCGTACGTCCCGGAGGGCAAGGTCGAGCTGGTCACCCCCACCGGGCACGACCAGCGCGCCAGCCAGGTGTCCCTGCGCACGGAGAACGCGGACGCGGTGATGCGCGAGCTCATCTCCCGGGGGGTGATCGGGGACTTCCGCGCCCCCGACGTCCTGCGGTTCGGATTCACCCCGCTGTACGTCGGCTTCGCGGACGCGGAGCGTGCGGCGCGCGCACTGGGTCACATTTTCGGGTGAACCGGTAGCGAAACGTCACATCACCGCGCGGGCGGGGCTACGGCCCCGTCCGCGCCGGTATCTTCCCGGCCCGCCACGGAGGGGACCGTTCTGGCCTGATACGGTCCCGCTCTGCCGGAACACCGGAACACCAGTCCCCCTTGTCCCTCGCGTTACCGGAGGTTGAGCCGATGACGGACCCCGCAGTCGAACGGGACGCCGCCGAGGCCGCCTCGGCCTTCTCCCATCCGCCCGTAGCCCCCGACGCCACGGCCGCCTACGGTGAACACTCCGACCAGATCGTCGACTTCCACGCACCCCGCGGAGAACGGGCGCAGCCGGGCGTCGCGCGTTCCGCGCCGCTGGTCGTCGTCCTGCACGGCGGGGCGTGGCGCGCCCCGTACGACCGGCAGCACATCACCCCCTTCGCGGACTTCCTCGCCCGGCAGGGCTTCGCCGTCGCCAACGTCGAGTACCGGCGCGGCCAGTCCCGGGCGTCGCTGCCGCTGCCCCATCAGGGCGCCGAGGGCCCGGTGGCCGGCCGCTGGCCCGAGACCTTCGACGACGTGGCCGCCGCCATGGATGCCCTCCCGGAACTCGCCGCCGGATGCCTGCCGGAGGCCGACCCCCGCCGCATGGTGCTGACCGGCCACTCGGCCGGAGGCCACCTCGCACTGTGGGCCGCGGCCCGGCACGTGCTCCCGCAGGACGCCCCGGCCGGCTGGAGGCTGCCGTCGCCGCCGCTGCTGCGCGGAGTGGTGGCGCTGGCCCCGATCGCGGACTTCACGGTCGCGGAGGAGCTCGGGGTGTGCGGGGGCGCTTCGGCGCAACTCCTGGGCGGGGAGGGGGCCTTCGCGGCACGGCGCCCGTACGCCGACCCGGCGGCGCTGCTCCCGACCGGCATCGCGACGGCGGTGGTCCAGGGGCGGAGCGACATCGTGGTCCCCGAGTCGGTGTCGGAGGCGTACGTGGCGGCGGCCGCACTGGCGGGGGAGATGGTCGGACTGACCCTGCTGGACGGGGTCGGCCACTTCCCGCTGATCGACCCGGCGGCAGATGGTTGTGCTGTGGTCGCCGAAGAAATCTCACAACTGGCCTGGTAGCACTGCTGTATACGCTGATCGAGTTTGACTGTTTGGCTCTGATCGCGTTCAAGAACATAAAAATGGGGGGGCCGGTGCGCAATCGCCGACTCGTAATGTCCGCTGCCCTGATGGCGGCCGGACTCGGACTCATCCCGGGCATGGCCTCGGCCACCACCACCGCGCCGCCGGCCGCGGCGAGCGTGCTCGCCGTGGAGAAGACGTACGACAGCCCGGCCGAGCGCTCGGTGCGCACGGCGCCGCCCGCGGGCGCCGTCACGTACGGGAACGAGAACCTCGCCGTCGGCATCGGTGTCTCGTACCGCAGCGCGCTGGGAATCGACCTCAAGACGGAGATCACGAGCGAGGACGTGGCGCTCGAGGTCACCGTCGACTGGGGCGACGGCACGACGGAGAAGTTCACCGCCAAGGGCACCGGCGAGCAGTCGCACCCGCACACGTACACCGAGGTCGGCAGCTACGTGACGAAGGTGACGGTGACCGACAGCGTCAACCGGGCCGTCAACGAGGTCGCGCACGTCACCCGGGGCACGGAGTTCACCCCGTACGCCCCGACCCGGCTGCTGGACACCCGCAACGGCACGGGCACGAAGGCGGGCAAGGTCGCCGGGCGCGGCACGACCCGAGTGAAGGTGACCGGCACCGGCAGCATTCCCGCCGACGGTTTCGTCGAGGCGGTGGCGCTCAACGTCACGGTCACCAACACGGTCGCCCCGGGGCACGTGACGGTGTGGGACGGGGACACTGCGGCACCCGAGACGTCGAACCTGAACTACGCGACCGGCCAGTCCGTCTCGAACACGGTCATCGCGCGCGTCGGCTCCGACGGCTACGTGGAGCTCTTCAACGGCGGCTGGAGCCCCGCGGACCTGGTCGTCGACATCACGGGCTACTTCAGCCACAGGCCGGCCAGCGGCTACACCGGGCTGAAGCCGACCCGCTTCGTGGACACCCGCGAGGGCCTCGGCGCGACCAAGGGCCAGGTCGCCGGGCGGACCTCGTTCGGCACCCGGATCGGCGGCCTGAACGGCGTACCCGCCGGCATCACGGCGGTGGCGCTGAACGTGACGGTGACCAACCCGAAGGACGCCGGCCACCTGTCCGTGTACCCGGGCGGCGGCAAGCTTCCCACGGCGTCCAGCCTGAACTTCGCGGCCGGTGAGACGGTGGCGAACTCGGTGATCGTGCCCGTCGGCCCGGACGGCACGATCAACGTCTTCAACGGCGGGTGGGCCCCGGCCGACGTGGTGGTGGACGTGGTCGGCTACTACAGCAAGGACAGCAAGGCCGCGTACGTGGCCCTCGGAGCGCACCGCTTCCTCGACACCCGGGTGCCCGACAGCTGGTACGGCGGCGGGAAGTTCCCGGCCCGCGGGTACATCGCGCAGGGCTTCTCGGTCATCGACGGCCCGGAGGGCTACGAGGCGTACGTCCTGAACACGACCGTCACCGACACCACGGACACCGGATTCCTGTCGGTGGCCCCGAGCCCGTTCCCGTGGCTGATCAACGACCAGCCCGGTGCGCCCGTGCCGCCGCGTCCCGTCTCCTCGAACCTGAACTGGACGGCGGGCAGGACCGTCGCGAACATGGCGCAGGCCAGTGACGGCGAGCACGGCATCATCCACTTCTGGAACCAGGGCTGGAAGGACGCCGACCTGATCGTCGACGTCTTCGGCGTCTATCAGACGAACTGAGCCTGCGGGGGCGGCACGCTACGGCGTGCCGCCCCTTGGGCACCCTTCCCGTGACCGTCGACCGCCACCCCGAGCGAGAGGCGGACGATCAGTTTTCGGATCCTGAGGGGGGCTGGGGCGGGTTGGCCGGGAGTTCGAAGACGAGCTCGATTCCGTCGGTCTCGTTTCCCCGCTCGGCGACGAGGGTGAAGCCGAAGCCCGCGACGGTGGCGAGGGACGCGGTGTTGTCGGATCGGATCGTGGCCCGGACGGTTCTGACATCGGGTTCTTCGGCGGCCCTGGCCAGGAGGGCGGTCAGCATGGCGCGGGCGTAGCCCTGGCGGCGGTAGGCGGACACGACGCTGTAGCCGACCTCGACCACGCCGTCCTCGCTCGGAGGGCCGTGGAAGCCGGCGTCGCCGATGACTGTCCCGTCAGGCTCCGACACTGCGGCCCGGGTGGTCCAGGGGGCGGCGGAGGGGTCCTTGGCGAGCTGGTCGGCGCGGTAGCCGAAGATCCAGCGGGCACGGTCGGATACGAAGTATTCGTCGAGGGCCACCCCGGCCTCGGCGCTGCCACCTGCGAGGTCACCGTCGGCAAGCGCCCGCAGGGCCTTCGCGTTGAGCTTGACGAAGCGGACGCGCTTGGGGAGAAGTTCAGTACTCATCGCGGAGATGCTCACGCAGCGGGCGGGGGCTGTCCACCGCTTTATCGCCCGCCCGTCAGGCCACCGTCGCGTCGTTCTTCCGGCGCACCAGTTCGGTGATCCAGATGGGCGCGTACGGAGAAGTGCAGCGGCGAAGCAGAAGGTCCCGCCCGGTCGTGGGACCGGACGGGACCTTCTGTGGTGCTACGCGCTCGGCCTTACGAGGTGAAGTAGCCGTTCAGGTCGGCGATGACGTCCACCGAGCCGGAGTTGTTGAAGAACGTCACCCGGCCGTCCACCACCGGGACCACCACCAGGTTGGAGACGGTCTTCCCGGCGGTGAAGTTGAGGTTCGACACGTTGGGGCGGGCCGCCCCGTGCGGGTGGACGATGAGGTGGCTGTCGGACGTGGGGTTGGTGACCGTGACGTTCAGGACGACCGCGGTCACCCCCTGCGCCGGTACGCCTTCCACCCCGGCCACCTGCAGGCTGACCAGCCCGCCGGAGCCCACGGGTCCGGGGCGGGCGCCGGTGCCGTCGCGGGTGTCCAGGAGGCGGACCGGGGTACCCGAGGAGAACGCCGAACCGGTCGCTGAGTAGTAGCCGGTGACGTCGGCGATCAGGTCGACCGAGCCGGAGTTGTTGCGCAGGTCCACCTTTCCGTTGACCACCGGGACGACCACGAGGTTGGGCACGATCTGTCCGGGCGTGAAGTTGAGGTTCGAGACCCCGGGCACGGGCTGACCGTTCGGGTAGACCGTGACGTGGCCCGCCTCGGTGGGCTGGACGGCGGTGACGTTCATGACGACGGCGGTGACTCCGGTGGCCGGGACGCCCTTGACGCCCGCGACCTGGAGGGTGACCACGCCGCCCGTACCGACGCGCTGCTTCTTGGCGCCGGTGCCGTCACGGGTGTCCAGGAACCGGGACGGGTTGATCGGGGTGAACGAGGAGCCCGCGCCGGCCTTGTCGGTGTAGTAGCCGGTGACGTCGGCGATCAGGTCGACGGTGCCGGCGCTGTTGCGCAGGTCCACCTTCCCGTTGACCACCGGAACCGTCACGAGGTTGGGCACGATCTGCCCGGCCGCGTAGTTGATGTTCGACACCCCGGGCAGCGGGCGGCTGTTGGGGTAGACGGTGACGTGGCCCGGCTGGGTCGGCAGGACGGCGGTGACGTTCATGACGACGGCGGTGACTCCGGTGGCCGGGACGCCCTTGACGCCCGCGACCTGGAGGGTGACCACGCCGCCCGCGCCGACGCGCTGCTTCTTGGCGCCGGTGCCGTCACGGGTGTCGAGGAACCGGGACGGAGTCAGCGGCACGTAGCGGGACTTGCCCGGAGTCGAGGCGGTCGTGACCGTGTACGCCTTCGGGAGGTAGCCCGGGGAGGGCACGCCGCTGGTGTAGCCGGCGCCCTCGCGGAGCAGGTCGTAGGCGGCCGGGGGCAGATCGGTGGTGTCCACCTGGACGCTCAGGGCGGTGCCCTCGGCGTTGATGGAGACCGGGATCAACGGCCGTTCGTGGCCGCCGCCCACCAGCTTGAGCTTCGTGCCCAGGGTGAGGCCCGTACCGCTGACGACGGCCTGGGACCGCGTGCCGGTGGGGCTGGCGGCGGGGCTGATGCCGGTCGGGAGCTGGGCCGACGGCGGAGTGCAGCCGTTGTCGCAGACGCCCTCCATCGTGAACTCGACGGGCGTGGGCGCCTTCCGGGCGCTCACCAGCAGGACCGCCTGGGCGGCAGGGGCGTCGGTGGTGCTGGAGCAGCGCACACCGAACCGGCCCATCGCGCCGATGCAGCTGTACTTGCTGTACGAGGCGTTCCAGTCGGCGGCGGTGTCCAGATCCACCCAGGGGTGATCGCCGTTGGTGGAACTGCTGGTGCCGACGACGTTGAAGGCCTGGCCGGGCTTGATGTCGAGTACGGCGCAGTAGCCGGTGGAGGACTCCGTGAGCACCCCGCTGCGGGCCGGGAAGCCCTCGGGGGAGACTCGGTTCGCCGTGCACTCCGGGGCCCATCCGGCCGCCGTGCCCACCTTCCAGGTGTCCACGTTGGTGTGGATCGGCTTGTCCGCGTAGCCGGTGGCGGTCATGACCATGAGGTACGAGGTCGAGCCGGTCACCTGGCAGGACACCCCGTGCTGCCAGCAGACGATCTTGCCGGTGGGGTCGAGGACCATCGTCGTGGTGGTGGGGTCGTACCGTCCCCCGAGCGTCCGCGCGCTGAGCCACATCTTGTCCGTGGCGGCAGCGGGAACGCGCAGGCAGCGGGCGTCCAGGGCCGAGGTCAGGTCGAAGGGGGCGGAGGGGCCGCCCACCTTCGTCGAGCCGGGCGCGGCGCAGTTCGCCGTCGGCGAGACGTCGCGGCGCACCAGCGTGTACGTGTCCGCTCCGCCCCAGCCGACCAGCAGGGCCGTGTAGGCGGTGCCGGGGGTCAGGAGGCAGCTGGTGGTGGTGCTGGCGTAGGTCGTCTCGCACGCCACGTTGCCCTGGGGATCGGAGATCCGGACCGTGGCGTTCAGCTTGTTCTGGTTGTTGGTGTAGTCGAGCAGCTCGGCGGCCGCGTGCTTGTCGGCGGGCAGGCTCAGGCAGGCCTGGCGGACCTCGGCGGGCAGGTCGACCCGGGCGCCGGTGGAGGCGCCGAAGACGGTCTGCGGCCACAGGGCGCAGCCGGTGGCGTCACCGGTGCGGTGGACCACCAGGCCGTACGCCTTGGCGGCTTCGCCGCTCAGCACCACGCGGAACGGGGCGGTACCGGTCAGCTTGCAGACGACCTCCGGGGAGCCTTCGCACTGCTGGGCGCCGGAGGCGTCGTAGACGGCCGTGCGGGCGTGATCGCCGTCGGCCGGGGGCCGGCTGAGGAGGTAGACGCCCTTGCCGGTGGCCGTCGGCAGGGTCAGGCAGCGCTGCTGCCCGGGACCGCCGAAGGTGCCGGTCGCCGGGCCGGACACCAGGCCGTCGTCCCGGGTCGCGGTGCAGCCCCGGGTCTCCTTCGAGGAGTGGAAGGCCAGCCCGAAGGCGCCGGTGTCGGCGGTGCGGGGGTCGACCGCCCAGGTGTAGTCGCCGGCGGCCAGGGTGCAGCCCGTGGCGCAGTCGGTGACCTGGGTGCCCGCGGCCGTGTACAGCTGGCCGTAGGGCGCGGAGCCGGTGGAGACCGGGGCGTAGGTGTACGGGCCCGCCGACGGGACGCGCAGCACGCGGCAGCGCACCGTGGAGGTCAGGTCCGGGGAGACTCCGTAGGCCTGGGGCTCGACGACCGGGCAGCCCTCGGGCTTGGAGAACCGGGCGGCGGTGAAGGCGTAGGGCTCGGCCGAGCCGTAGAACTGCAGGACCGACACCCGGTACGGGGCAGGGCCGGTGAGCGTGCAGTCGAGCGCGTCGCCCTCGCGGTTGAGGGAGGTGCAGATCTCCTTGCCGGAGGCGTCGAAGACGCTCTCCAGCACCCGGTAGGAGGTGGCGTGGCTGCGCACCACGTCGTTCGCGGCCAGGCCCAGCGTGTAGCAGTCACCGGCGGAGCCGGCGGGCAGCGAGCGCTGGAACACGGTCGGGGCGCCGAGCTTGGAGTCGGCGGCGCCGATCGGAATGCAGGCGGTGCTGGAGAGCAGCGGGGCGTACGCGACGGAGGCGCCGGTCTCGTTGCCGCTGTTGTTCACCACCGTCAGCGTGTACGTGCCCGCGGTGGTGGTGGGGCAGCGCAGGGCGCCTTCGGTGGACGGGCGGGCCAACTCGCAGGTGACGGGCGAGCCGTCGGGTGCGAGGAGCCGCGGATAGAGCGAACCCTGGGCGGAGACGGCCTGGATGAGGACCAGGTCCTTCTGCTGCGGCAGGGTCAGGGCGATCCGGGCGGTCGTGCCCGACGGGACGGCGCAGTCGACGATGTCGTGCGGCTTGAGCGTCGTCGGGCAAGGGCCGGACGGGTCCGCCTCCTTGAGTGACCGTACGGCGGCCTCGCGGTCCGCCTTCGGGTCCGGCTTCGGCGCGGCCTGCGGGCCGGAAGCCCGCGGGCTCGCGGCGGCCGGACCGGTGGCCGTGGCCGGATCGGTCGTGGTGGTGGTGCCGGGTGACGGGGCCGCGAGGGCGGACCCGCTCTGGCCGGTGAACGCCGTCAGCACGGCGAGCAGAAGGGCGCCGGAGGCGAGGGCCGTACGGCCCCTCCCCCTGGTCGCGGGCATCGCAGACGTACCTCTGCCCCGTGGCAGCAAGCTCATGAACCCCCCAGTTCAAGCAGGCCCGGTTCCGTGATCAGCACGGGGTTCGCGGGCAGGCGGAGCATATCCCCTTGCAGGACCCGGCTGAAAAGAGGTTATGTACGCTGCTCGCGAGATCAATTCTGATCATGTTCAAACAGAAGTGGGGGGCCGGTGCGCAATCGCCGACTCGTAATTTCCGCCGCCATCGTGGCGGCTGCCGTGGGGCTCGTACCGGGGACCGCCTCGGCGGTGTCCGTGTCCGGAGCCACCACGTCCGGAGCCACTGTGAAGGCGTCCGGGGCCGACCGGGACGTGGTGCGGAAGGTCAAGGGGAGGACCTTCAGCAGCCCGGCCGAGCGCACGGTCACGACGGTGCCTTCGGGCGCCGCCGCCAAGGGGAGCGCCCGGGCGCAGCAGGCGCCCGACGCAGCCACCGCGGCCGACCAGCGGCTCAGGGTCGCTGTGAACGCGTTCGCCGAGGGCGTGGACTCGTTCAACCTGGAGAGCATCGTCTCCAGCCAGGAGTACGCCCTCGTCGACGTCGTCATCGCCTGGGGCGACGGCACCACGGACACGTACAACGCCAGTGTCACGCCGCGCGACTTCCATCTGTACCGCGCCACGCACCAGTACGCCGCGATCGGCTCGTACGAGATCAAGGTCACGGTGAAGGACTCCGCGACGGGCGGTGCGGCGGAGAACGGCCTGACCGTCGCCACCGAGGGCACCGAGTTCACCGCACACGAGCCGAAGCGGCTGCTGGACACCCGTGAGGGCATCGGCGCCGCGCGGGCCAAGGTCGGCGCGCGCAGTACGGTCGCGCTGAAGGTGGCGGGCGCCGGGAAGGTGCCCGCCGGGGTCCGCTCCGTGGTTCTCAACCTCACCGTCACCAACACAAGGGCGCCGGGCCACGTCTCGGCGGCCCAGGAGAAGGAGCTGGCGGAGAACGCCCAGACCTCGGTCCTGAACTACGTCGCGGGCCAGTCCGTGCCGAACCTGGTGATCGTGCCGGTCGGCGAGGACGGGTACGTGCACCTGTTCAACGCGGGCTGGGCGCCGGTCGATCTGCTGGCCGACGTCACCGGCTACTTCACCTCGTCGAAGGCCGCCGGCTACGGCGCGCTGGCCCCGACCCGGATCGTGGACACCCGGGAGGGCCAGGGCACGGCGAAGGGCCAGGTGCCCGGGTACGGGTCCTTCGACATCGGGATCGCCGGGCGCGCGGGCGTGCCGGCCGGCGCCACCGCGGTCGCGCTGAACCTGACCGTCACCAACCCGCGGTCGGCCGGACACCTGACGGCCTACCCCGCGGGGAAGGCGGTGCCGACCACGTCGAACGTGAACTTCGTGGCGGGCCAGACGGTCGCCAACGCGGTGATCGTGCCGGTCGGCGCCGACGGGAAGATCACCGTCCGCAACGGCGGATGGAACCCGGCCGACGTGGTCGTGGACGTCGTCGGCTACTACTCCCCGCAGAGCAGGTCCGCCCTCGTGGTTCCGCCGGTGCCCTTCCGGATCCTGGACACGCGCGAGAACGGCAGCTGGAACGACCGCCCGGCGTTCCCGCTGGCCCCCCGCAGCAAGGAGTGGCTGAGCCTCGAAGGCGACACGCCGGCCGCCGAGGTCGACGCGTGGGCCCTGAACACCACGGTCACCAACACCCACGGTGACGGCTTCCTGTCGGTGGCCCCGGACCCGAACCTCTGGTCCGACTACATGCGCGGCGAGATCGTGAAGCCGCAGCGGCCGGTGTCCTCGGCCCTGAACTGGACCGCGGGCGCGACCGTGCCGAATCTGGTGCAGACGTCCGGCGGCAAGGGCGGCATCGTGGACTTCTGGAACCAGGGCTGGTCGTTCGTCGACCTGGTCGTCGACCTGACCGGCTTCTACGAGACTCCCGGAGCCTGAGTACACCGCGAGGGGCGGGGCGCCGTACCGGCACCCCGCCCCTCGCGTGCGTTCCTACGTGCGTCCCTAGAGGAACGAGTTGATCTCGATCGTCTCGGTGCGGCCGGGGCCGACGCCGATCGCGGAGATCGGGGCGCCCGACATCTCCTCCAGGGCCTTGACGTACGCCTGGGCGTTCTTCGGGAGGTCCGCGAAGGTCTTGGCCTTGGTGATGTCCTCGGACCAGCCGGGGAAGTTTTCGTAGATCGGCTTCGCGTGGTGGAAGTCCGTCTGCGAGTACGGGAGCTCCTCGACGCGCTTGCCGTCGATCTCGTACGCGACGCAGACCGGGATCTCTTCCCAGCCGGTCAGCACGTCCAGCTTGGTGAGGAAGAAGTCCGTCAGGCCGTTGACGCGGGTCGCGTAGCGGGCGATCGGGGCGTCGAACCAGCCGCAGCGACGGTCACGGCCGGTGGTCACGCCGCGCTCGCCGCCGATGCGGCGCAGGGCCTCGCCGTCCGCGTCGAACAGCTCGGTCGGGAACGGGCCGGCGCCGACACGGGTCGTGTAGGCCTTCAGGATGCCGATGACGCGGCTGATCTTCGTCGGGCCGACGCCCGCACCGGTGCAGGCGCCACCGGCGGTCGGGTTCGAGGAGGTGACGAAGGGGTACGTGCCGTGGTCGACGTCGAGCAGCGTGCCCTGGCCGCCCTCGAAGAGCACGACCTTCTCCTCGTCGAGCGCCCTGTTGATGATCAGGGTGGTGTCGGCGACGTACGGCTTGATCTGCTCCGCGTACCCGAGCAGCTCTTCGACGATCTGCGCCGACTCGATCGCGCGGCGGTTGTACAGCTTCGTGAGGAGCTGGTTCTTGCCCTCCAGCGCCGCTTCGACCTTCTGGGTGAGGATCGACTCGTCGTAGAGGTCCTGGATCCGGATGCCGACGCGGTTGATCTTGTCCGCGTAGGTCGGACCGATGCCGCGGCCGGTCGTACCGATCTTGCGCTTGCCGAGGAAGCGCTCGCCGACCTTGTCGAGGGTGACGTTGTACGGCGTGATCACGTGCGCGTTGCCGCTGACCAGCAGCTTCGAGGTGTCGATGCCGCGCTCGTTCAGACCGCGCAGCTCGGAGAGCAGGACGGCCGGGTCGATGACGACACCGTTGCCGATGACCGGGGTGCATCCGGGGGAGAGGATGCCGGAAGGGAGAAGGTGCAGCGCGTACTTCTGGTCGCCCACGACGACCGTGTGGCCGGCGTTGTTGCCACCCTGGTAACGCACTACATAGTCAACGGATCCACCGAGCAGGTCGGTGGCCTTTCCCTTGCCCTCGTCACCCCACTGAGCTCCGAGCAGCACAAGAGCGGGCACAGGCGTACACCTCTTCCGGATGGGGCATGTCCAAGGTCAGGGGGCGTACGACGATGTACACCGCAGGCTGAGCCGTCGGACCGGTACCCCGGAATAGACGAAGGCCCTGGCGCAATAGCGCAAGGGCCTCTTGCACAAAGATGCTACCCGAGGAAGGACCGAGGTGTCGGCTCCAGAGCCCACCATGAGCCATGCGGGCGCGCCGGTAGGCGGCCTGCTCGTGCTCGTCGACCCGGTCGCCCGCCGTCTTGACGGCGAGTCCGTGCGAATCGCGAAAGATGTGTTGTCAGCGGGAGCGGCGGCGAAAATTTGCCTCCCGGACTCACAGGAGGAGTTTGCGCGGGCCCTCGCCCGCCGGGGTCATCGGCAGCCGGTGATCGTGGGCGACGATCGCGCACTCGTACGGGCCGTCGGGCTGCTGCACCGTGAGCGGGCGCTGTCCGCGGGGGCCGTTTCGCTGATTCCGGTGGGGCCGGCGGGGTCGCTCGTCCTGGCGCTGCAGCTCGGCGTGCCGCTGTCGGCCGTGTCGGCCGCGCGGGCGGTCCTGGACGGGGCCGTCGGCATGCGGGACCTGCTGGTCGACGACAGCGACGGGGTGGTGCTGGGCGGGATCGGCATCCCGCCGCCGCCCGTGGGGGCCGGATCCGGCCCCCGGTCGGGGTCCGGGGGCGTGCCGCGGCCGGCCGGGCCGTCGGTGTGGAACGCGTACCGCTCCCTGGTCCGTACGTTCGCCCGCCCGCCGGCCGGGGCTTCGGCCGCCACCGGATCCGGTGGGGGCCACCGGCTGCGGGTGGAGGCCGACGGGGTGGTCCTGGCGGACGTGGACGGGATGGTCGAGGACGTCGCCGTGTCGGCCCGGGAGGGCGACGGGCTGGCGGACGTGCTGGTCCGGATGGCGGGGGCGGCCGCGGCATCAGGGTCGGGGTCCGGGTCGGGCTCCGGCTCCGGATCGGGAGCGGCTTCCGGCTCCGGCTCGGGCTCCGGCTCGGGTCCCGGCTCCGGCCGGGTGGTGCGGGTACGGGCCTCGGCCGTGACCGTGTCCGGGGAGGATTTCCGCTACCGGTCGGACGTCGGCATCACCGGCCCGGTCCGGCGCCGTACGTGGACCTTGCACCCGGGCGCCTGGGGGCTGACACTGCCGCTGCAGCGCTGACGCTGACGAGGGGGAGGGCTGGGCGTGTTCGCCGTGCGAGCAGGGAAGGCCGTGTGGTGACCGGGGACCCGGCCGGTGAGCCGCTGGTGTCCGAGGCGCCGGTGCCTGAGCCGCCGGTGCCCGGGTCGCCCGTCCCCGGGCCGCCCGGGGAGGCCGCCGTCCGGGAGGCGCTCGGCGACTGGCGGCAGGATGCGCTGCTGATCCTGCTGCTGCCGGTGCTGTGCTGGCCCGCGCTGATCGGGGCGCTGGTCACTCGTCCCGCGCCCTTGCAGGGGGTCCTGCTGGGGCTGCTGTGCGTGCCCGTGCTCGTCGCCGTCCGGGAGCTCTACGTCGTCCGGCGCGTGCGCCGTGCCCTGCGGGACCCGGAGCTGCGCTGGACCCCGTACGACGTCCGGGTGCTGCGGGGGCACGGGCTGCCACCGCTGCTGGTGCTGAGCGGCGGCTCCGGGGGCCGCGGCCGCCGCGGGCCGTGGGTGCTGACCCTGGGGCCGCTGGGGCGGCGGGTGCTGCCGCCGCGCGCGTGGCCCCGTGCCGATCCGGCCCTCCCGCAGTCGGCCCTGCCGCCGTCACCGTCGGAGTCGGAGGCTGCGGATCCGCCGCCGGAGCGGTGCGTGTGGCTGGCCGGGGACCCGGGGCCCGGGGCGGTGGTGTGGGCCCCGCGTGCCCGGGAGCTGGGCCGGGCGCGCAGCCTGTGGCGGCGGGGCGCGCTCAGGCGGAGGCGGCCGCCTCGATGAGGTCGCAGACCGGGCCGGGGAGGGAGGCGAGGGAGGCGTGGCTCGCGTCGAGCTCGACGGTCTTGCGGGGGTTCATGCGGGCGGCCATGCGCCGCTCGTTGTCGGGGTGGATCATGCGGTCGGCGGTGGAGACCTGGTACCAGGACGGCTTCGCGCGCCAGGCGGGCGCGGTGACGGCGTCGCCGAAGGTGGAGGCGAGGGGAGCCTTCTGGGTCACGGCCATGACCAGGGCTTCCTCGGGGGTGAGGTCCTGGGCGAAGCTCTCGTGGAACTTGTCCTGCCTGACCCATAGGTAGCCGTCGGAGTCGGGCGCGATGTTCTCGACCGCCGCGGGCGGCTTCTCCTGGGTGATCCCGCCGGGGCTCTCGCCCGCGTCGGGGGCGAAGGCGGCGACGTAGACCAGTCCGGTGACGTTGGGCAGGTCGCCGGCCTCGGTGATGACGGCTCCGCCGTACGAGTGGCCTACGAGCAGCACCGGCCCGTCGATCTGCCGGACCATCTTGCGGGTCCGCTCGGCGTCGTCGGCGAGGGAGGTCAGCGGATTCTCGACGGCGTGCAGGTCCGTGTACCCGCGGCGGTGGAGCTCGCCGATGACCTTGGCCCAGTGGGCGGCGCCGCCCCAGAAGCCGTGGACGAGGACGATGGCGGGGGTGCGGGCGGGCGTGTCGGCCATGAGGTTCTGCTCCTGAGTCCGGAGTCCGGTGTTCCTCCGGCCCGGGCCGGGTCGGAGACCCCCGGGCCACGCTAGGCGGAGGCTCCGCCGGCCGCCACGGAGCCGCGGCCGGTGGCGCTGCCGGTGCCGGTGCCGGACGGGGGCTACGGCAGGTTCAGGGTGGCGCGGTGGGTGCGCCAGCGGTCCATCAGGCCCAGGAGCTCCGCCTGCATGAACTCGAAGAACGCCGCCGTCTCGGCGATCCGGGTGCCCGCGGGGGAGTCGGGGCCGAGACTGGCCGCGCCGTCGCGCAGGGTCTTCTCCCAGTGGGTCAGGATCTGGTCCCGGCGGGTGAAGGTCTCGTACCAGAGATCGTTGTGCAGCACGTAGCGATCGCGCCGCGAACCCGGCTCGCGCTCCCGGCTGACCATGTTGACCTGGGACAGGTAGGAGACGGCTCCGGATACCGCCGCGGGGCTGATCCGGAGCGCCTCGCCCAGTTCCGCCGAGGTCATCGCGCCGCCGTCGCTCGCGAGCAGCTGGGCGAAGACGCGCGCCGCCATCCGCTGCATCCCCGCCTCGGTCAGCTGCGCGGCGAACCGCTCGACGAAGCGTGAGACCGCTTCGTCGTCCCGGAGGCCTCGCCGGTCCCGGGGCTCCGCATCGTTCATCACGTCGTCGTTCACGTCGTTCGCCACCCTCCCGACTTTACGTGATTCCCGACCTTCACAAAATTGTGAAAGCAGCGTACGTTCGGAAACATGACGAAGGCAATCAACGCCGCCGGACTCCACAAGGCGTTCGGTCGCACCCGCGCACTGGACGGCCTCGACCTCGCGGTCGCCACCGGCGAGGTGCACGGATTCCTCGGTCCCAACGGCGCCGGCAAGTCCACCACGATCCGGGTCCTGCTCGGCCTGCTGCGCGCCGACTCCGGCGGCGTCGAACTGCTCGGCGGCGATCCCTGGGCCGATGCCGTCGAGCTGCACCGACGCATCGCCTACGTCCCCGGCGACGTCACCCTCTGGCGCAACCTCTCGGGCGGCGAGGTCATCGACCTCTACGGGCGCCTGCGCGGCGGACAAGGCAGCCGTGGCGGCCGCGCGGGCGGAGGCGGCCTCGACCGGGCGCGCCGCGCCGAGCTGATCGAGCGGTTCGAACTCGACCCGACCAAGAAGGGGCGTACGTACTCCAAGGGCAACCGGCAGAAGGTCGCCCTCGTCGCCGCCTTCGCCGCCGACGTGGAGCTGCTCATCCTCGACGAGCCCACCTCCGGCCTCGACCCGCTGATGGAGGAGGTCTTCCGGAGCTGCGTCTGCGAGGCCCGGGCCGCCGGCCGCACCATCCTGCTCAGCTCGCACGTCCTCAGCGAGGTCGAAGCCCTCTGCGACCGGGTCAGCATCATCCGCAAGGGCCGTACGGTCGAGACCGGCAGCCTCGCCGAACTGCGCCACCTGACCCGTACGTCGATCAGCGCCGAGCTCGCCGCCCCGCCCAACGGGCTCGCGCACCTGCCGGGCGTCCACGACGTGCAGGTGCAGGGGCAGAAGATCCGGCTCCAGGCCGACACGGACAAGCTGGACGCCGTACTGCGGTCGCTGGCCGCCTCGGGGGTGCGGTCCCTGACGGCGACCCCGCCGACCCTCGAAGAGCTCTTCCTACGGCACTACGCCCGGGCCGAGGAGACGGAGGCGCTGCGATGAAGCACCGTCAACTGGCCGGGACCGGAGCCCTGCTGCGCCTCGCCCTGCGCCGCGACCGGGTCATGATGCCGGTCTGGATCCTGGCCGTGGCCGGCCTGCTGCTCAGCCTGCCCGCCTCCCTCGCATCGGTGTACGAAACGCCGGCCGAACGGGCCCGCCTGCTCTCCACCATGAGCGCGAACGGCTCGCTCCGCGCCCTCTACGGACCCGCCTTCGGCGACTCGATCGGCGCGCTGACCGCCTGGCGGGGCGGGGTCTTCGCCGGGCTGCTCGCCGGGGTCATGAGCCTGTTCATCGTGATCCGGCACACCCGCGAGGAAGAGGAGACGGGCCGTCAGGAGCTGTTGTCGGCGGCGATGGTGGGGCGCCGGGCACCCCTGACGGCGGGCCTGCTGGCGGCCCTCGCCGCCAACGCCCTGGTCACCCTCCTCGTCACGGCCGGCCTCGCCGGGCGGGGCGCGGGCGGAGCACTCGCCCTCGGGCTCGGCATCGGCGCCACCGGGATGCTGTTCGCTTCGGCGGCCGCCGTCACGGCGCAGCTCACCGAGGGCGCGCGGCTCGCCAAGGGGCTCGCCGGGGCCTTGCTCGGCGCGGCCTTCGTCCTGCGCGCCGCGGGCGACGCGGGCTCCGCGGACGGTTCGTCGGCGCTGACCTGGATCTCACCGCTGGGCTGGCTGGAGCACCTACGGGCCTTCGCGGCCGAACGCTGGTGGGTGCTCGCCCTGTTCGCCGCAGCCTTCACCGTCCAGACGGCCGCGGCCTATCTGCTCGCCGGTCGCCGCGACCTCGGCATGAGCTTCCTGGCGGTCCGCCCGGGCCCGGCCGAGGGGCGGCTCGGCAGTGCCGGGGCGCTGGCATGGCGGCTGCAGCGGGGCGGGCTGCTCGGCTGGAGCCTCGGATTCCTGCTGGCCGGCGTGGTGTTCGGGGGCATGGCGGACGGGGCCGGCGAGCTGGTCGGCGACAACGCCAAGACCCGGGAGATCATCGAGCGGATGGGCGGCGCGGGCGGAGCGGCGGGCCTCACCGACGCCTTCCTGGCGACGATGGCCGGAATGCTCGGGCTGGTGGCCGCCCTCTTCATCGTGTCGGCGGTACTGCGCCTGGGCGCCGAGGAGTCGGGGCAGCGCGCGGAGCCCGTACTCGCGCACGCCGTCGGCCGCCTGCGCTGGGCCGCCGGTCATCTGGCCGTCGCCTTCGGCGGCTCGGCGCTGATCCTGCTGCTGGGCGGGCTCGGCCTGGGCATCGGCCATGGCGCGGGTCTCGCGCAGACCGTCGGGGGCGCTCTCGCGCAGCTCCCCGCAGTATGGGTGATCGGGGCCGTCGCGGCCCTCCTGTACGGCGCGGTCCCCGGCTACGCGTCGGCCGGCTGGGCGGTGGCCGGGGCTGCGCTGGCCCTCGGCTGGATCGGCCCCGCGCTGAACCTCCCCCGGGCGGTCCTCGACCTGTCCCCCTTCGCCCACCTGCCCCGGATACCCGGCTCCGAGGCCCTGACCTGGGCTCCTCTGCTGACGCTGACCGCACTGGCGGCGGCTCTGCTGGCCGCTGCCCTGACCGCCCTGCGCCGCCGGGACCTGGCGGCCTGAGCCCCGGCACTCCTTGATCCATGCCCGTCCGAAAAGTTGTCCACAGCTGTGGACAACTTTTCGGAGCGGCCTAAGCGGGGGTCACCAGCCGGGTCTCGTACGCGAACACCGCCGCCTGCGTGCGGTCCCGCAATCCCAGCTTGACCAGGATCCGGCTCACGTGCGTCTTGATGGTGGACTCGGCGATGATCAGCCGGTCCGCTATCTCCGCGTTGGACAACCCCTGGGCGATCAGCACCAGCACCTCGGTCTCCCGCTCCGTCAGCTCCGTCACCGCCGCCGAGCCCACCTGCGACCGGGTCTCCGACAGCTTCGAGAACTCCGTGATCAGCCGCTTGGTCACGGAAGGTGCCAGCAGCGCCTCACCGGCGGCCACCACCCGCACCCCATCGGCCAGTTGACGGGCCGAGGCGTCCTTGAGGAGGAACCCGGACGCACCGGCCCGCAGCGCCTGGTACACGTACTCGTCGAGGTCGAAGGTCGTCAGGACCAGCACCTTCGCGTCCGTGTCGGCGGCCACGATCTCCCGTGTCGCCTCCAGGCCGTTCATCTCCGGCATCCGGATGTCCATCAGCACCACATCCGGCTTCAGCGCCGCCACCTGGGCGATGGCCTCCCGCCCGTTCACCGCCTCCCCGGCCACTTCGATGCCGTCCATCGCGTTCAGCAGGACGGAGAAACCCTCACGGACCATCATCTGGTCGTCGACGATGAGCACTCTGATCGTCACGCCGGATCCTTCGCCAGGTCAGGACGGCTGCCGGCCACGGGTATGAACACCGCCACCTCGAACCCCCCGGAGGCCAGCTCCCCGGCGGTCATCTCGCCTTCCAGCATGGCCACCCGCTCGCGCATCCCGGTCACCCCCTGCCCCGCCCCCGGAGAGGGCCGCACGTCCCCGGTGCCCGCCTCGTTGACGATGCGCAGGCCCAGCCCGCCCAGCACGTACGAGACCTCGACCGCGGCTCCGGCGCCCGGCGCGTGCCGCAGGGTGTTGCTCAGGGCCTCCTGGATGATCCGGTAGGCCGACAGCTCGACGCCCGGAGGCAGTTCGCGCACCGCACCCGTCACGGTCTTGTCCACGCTCAGCCCGGCCTCCCGCACATTGGCCAACAGCCCGTCCAGCGAGGCCAGCGTCGGCTGCGGGGCGTCCGGCGCCTCGTAGTCCGCGGAGCGGACGACGCCCAGCACCCGGCGCAGCTCGGTCAGGGCCGCCACCGCGTTCTCCCGGATGGTGACGAACGCGGCCTCCAGCTCCGGCGGCGGATTCTTCACCCGGTAGGGCGCGGCCTCCGCCTGGATGGCCACCACCGACATGTGGTGGGCGACCACGTCGTGGAGCTCCCGCGCGATCGTGGTCCGCTCCTCCAGCAGCGTGCGCCGGTCCCGCTCGACGGCGGTGACCTCCTGCTGCGCGGTGACCTCCTGCTCCGCCTGCTTGCGGATATTGCGGATGCTCACCGCCAGCAGGGCGATCGCCGAGGCGAAGGCCATCGGGCCGACGTTGATGGTCTGACCGTGACCGAGCACGACGGACGTCCCGATGCCGATCGCCAGTGTGATCACCCACATCCAGCCGGCCGTCCGGGGAGTGGTCCGCATCCCCACCAGGGTCACCGTCGCGAGGTACGAGAAGAAGGTGGCGGGGATCCAGGGCCAGTTGGGATCGGAGCCGCTGACGACCGAGAAGATCAGGGTGACCGCCACCGCGGCCCAGAACGCCCCCAGCGGACGCACCAGCGTCATCACGATCGGGGTGGCCGCGAGCAGCCCCATCACCAGGGAAGCGGCCTGGGGCAGGCCGGTGGTGATCGAGGTGAAGACCACCACGAGGAACGCCACCACGCAGACGACCGCATGCGGCAGGTGCGCGGCCTCGGTCCGTATCCGCTTCGGGAGCCGCCGGGTCAGCGGCCCGTCCGTGCGCATCGGGAGCAGGGGACGGTAGGCGAAGGCGTCGGTGATCAGAGCTTCGCGCAGGCTCTGGATGAAGCCCGAAGCCAGCCGGATCTCTGGGGTCCGGGGGGTCGCCCCGGGGGTCGTCTCGGTCATGCTCCCCACGGTAGGTGGGCCCCGGCCTGGTCCGCGTCGCCGCTGAAGGGGATTTCCCGGGGTCCCCCTCAAGTACTACCCGGGCCGCTTCAGTAGCCCGTCGGACGGATCAGACCCGTCTCGTACGCGAACACCGCGGCCTGCGTGCGGTCCCGCAGACCCAGCTTCACGAGGATCCGGCCCACGTGCGTCTTGACCGTCTGCTCGGCGAGGATCAGGTGCTCGGCGATCTCCGCGTTCGACATGCCCTGGGCGACCAGCGACAGGACCTCCGTCTCCCGCTCCGTCAGCTCGTCGATCCGCGCCTTCGACGGCGCCCTCGGAGCCCCCAGCCGGGAGAACTCGGTGATCAGCCGCTTCGTGATGTTCGGAGCGAGGAGCGCTTCGCCGGCCGCGATCACGCGGACCGCCTCCGCCAGCTGATCGGCGGAGGCGTCCTTGAGGAGGAAGCCCGAGGCGCCCGCGCGCAGCGCCTCGTACACGTACTCGTCGAGGTCGAAGGTGGTCAGCACCAGCACCTTCACCGCGGAGCCCGGGACGCCGGTGATGAGGGAGGTGGCCTCGATACCGCCCATCCCGGGCATCCGGATGTCCATCAGCACCACGTCCGGAACCAGCTCGGCGACCTTCGCCACGGCCTCGGCTCCGTCGACGGCCTGACCGACGACCTCGATGTCGGGCTGGGCGTCGAGGAGCACGGTGAAGCCCTGGCGGACCATCATCTGGTCGTCGGCGATCATCACCTTGATCGGGGCAGCAGTCATGAATCCTTCTCGTTCCTCTCGGGTCCGGCGGAGGTCACGCCGCCCGGGGGCGCGGGATCCATCGGGAGCACGGCGCTCACCTCGTACCCCCCGTCGGGGCGGTGGCCGGCAGCCAGCTCGCCTCCCAGCATGCCCGCTCGCTCGCGCATCCCCAGCAGCCCGTGCCCCGCTCCCATGGTCGGCGGGGCCGGCCGGGTGGGCGCCGTGTTGGCGACGCACAGGTGCACATCGCGGGGCCCGTAGGCGATGCCGACCTCCACGCGGGAGCCGGGCGCGTGCCGCAGGCAGTTGCTCAGCGCTTCCTGCACGATCCGGTACGCCGTGAGCTCCACCCCCGGGGACAGCGGCCGGCGGATGCCCGCGATCTCGGTGGTGACCTCCAGCCCGGCCGCCCGCACGTTGTCCACGAGGCCGCCCAACTCGGCCAGGGTGGGCTGCGGATGGTGCAGCTCCGCCTCCTCGTCCGGGTGCTCGGACCGCAGCACCCCCAGGACGCGCCGCAGCTCCGTCAGTGCCTCCACGGCATTCGCGCGGATCCCGGCGAGGTTCTCCTTGAGCTCCTCCGACGGGTTCTCCACGAGGTAAGGGGCCACCTGCGCCTGGATGGAGATCACCGACATGTGGTGCGCGACGACGTCGTGCAGCTCGCGGGCGATCCGGCTGCGCTCCTCCAGCAGGGTGCGGCGGGCGCGCTCCTCCTCGGTGAGGGTCTCCTGCTCGACCAGCTTGGTGCGGGCCAGTCGCGTCGCGCGCAGGGCATAGCCGAGGAGGCCGGTGAAGCCGAAGAGGAGGACGGCCCCGGGGAGGCTGGTCCCGCTGTGTTCGGGCTTGAAGAGGATCTCGGCCAGACCGGTGAAGGCGATCGAGACGAAGACCGCCCCGATGGTCACCCAGGGCCGCACGCGCAGGGCCACCAGCAACAGGACCGGGGCGAAGGTGAAGATTCCGGCGGGCAGCCAGGGCCAGCTCTGTCCTTGTCCGACGTTGCCGTAGACCGTCCAGGCGATCAGTCCGGCAGCGGTGAGGCCGAGCCAGAAACCGGCCATCGGCCGCCGCACGGCGACCACGAGGGACAGGCCGACCAGGATCGACAGCAACGGTACCCAGCCGCCGGTGATCTCGTAGTGATTGTGGAGCTGTTCCACGGTGAGGAAATAGAAGTACACCGCCAGATAGACGAGCACCACGTGCGGGAGCCAGGCCAGCCAGCGCGGTCGCGACAACCTCGGAAGCGGATCGGACCTCAGGTCGAGCAGATCCCGGACCACGCCGCGCACCACGGCCGAACTCACGCTGTGCGGACCGCCGGTGTCCCCACCGGCCGCCGAGCCGGGCTGTGCGCGGACCGGGGCCGGTGTCGTGGGCTCGCTCTGCTCGTTCACATCGTCCAGCCTAGGCACGGAGGGTCTCCTTGGCGGGAGCCACCGGGCCGGTGACTGCTTCGGCGACCGTGCCGCCGGCGACTGTGCCTTCACCGACCGGAGTTGAGCCGGTGCGGGCAACGGGGGAGGCGTTCCCCCGGGTCAGGGCGGAGGAGGCGACGATCCGGGAGGGGGTGACCGGCGTCCTGGAGGATCCGCGCCGGGCCCGGCCCCGGGGGCGGCCGCCGGCCTGCTCGTAGGTGTGGAAGGCGGCCCAGCAGACCGCCAGCGCGGCCGCGAACACGGGAAGCCAGAGCAGTCGGACGGCTATCCACTCCGCGGAGGCGGGCACGGTGTGCAGGCCGGGCAGATCGGTGGAGAACAGCAGCCCCACAGCGGTGACGGCCATCATCGCGGTCTGGTGCCACAGGAAGATCGTCATGGCGGACAGATTCACCAGTGCCACCTTCGCCCAGGCCCGCGGCCGGCTCATCACCCGGGCCAGCGGTTCCCGCAGCAGCAGCGCCAGCCCGCACTGGGCCAGGCCGAACGCGACCGCGGCCAGCGTCGGCGGGTTCAGGTTCGAGACCGCGGCTCCGGGAACGCCGACCATGGAGGCGGGGTACCCGCCCCAGAGGATCAGTGCGGCCGTGGCGGCGATCCCGCCGCCCAGCAGCAGGGCGGCCGGGGTGCGCCGGGCGAAGGCGCCCCGGGACCAGGCGGCGCCCAGGGTGTAGGGCACCAGCCAGCCCGCGGCCACATTGACCCAGCCGATCCATGCGGGCCCACCGAACCCGAAGCGCCAGACATCGACCGAGGCCACCACGGCCAGGGGCCACAGCGGGCTCAGCCGGGCGACGAGCGGGGTCGCGGCGGTGAGCGCGGCGAAGACGAGGAGGAACCACAGGGGGGAGAGGACGAGCTTGAGCAGGGTCCGGACCGTGTCCGTCCCGACGCCGCCGAGCAGCATGCCGACGGACGCCACGCTCCAGAGGACCAGGACGGCGGCCACCGGCCGGAACAGCCTGCCGAGCCGCTGCCCGACCCACTGCCCGTACGGGACTCCGAGGCCGCGCGCCGACTCGTACCCCTGGGCGGCGACGTGACCGCCGACCAGGAAGAAGACCGCCAGGGTCTGGAACACCCAGGAGACCGGGGCCAGTGCGCTCATGTGGGCCAGCGGGCTGGTGGTGCTGAGGCCGCCGTCGGTACTGGTGAGCGCGGTGACCAGCCAGTGGCCCAGCACCACGCCGAGGATGGCGAAGGCACGGAGCGCGTCCACGGCCCGGTCCCGGTGGGCGGGGGTTCCGGCGTCGATGCGGTCCGCGAGAGCGGACCAGCGGGCAAGCGGTTCACGCACGCGCATGGGAGACCTCCGGGACGGCGAGGGCGGACAGGGCGAGGGGTGCGGCGGGGGACGAGCCGGTCCGCGCCGCCGGGGAGGCGCCGAGCACGATCCCGGCCAGGCTGTTCAGCGACTCGGTGCCCGGCTTGAGGTAGTCGCTGTGGCCGCCGGAGCCGGCCGCGAAGGGCAGGGCTCCGAAGGCGGGGTCCACGGGATCGGTGCCGAATCCGATCCCGCCGCCGCTGACGTGCGGGACACCGGAGATCCAGTCGGCGCCGCCCCGGCCGGCCCAGACCCGGGCCCGGGTCGGCAGCTGCGCGGCGGAACCGGCCCCCGTGCCCGGACTGCCGAACAGCGCCATGTCGGTGACCTCGGAGCCGGTCGCGGTACGGGCGCAGACGACGGACCCGTAGGAGTGGCAGAGCAGCGAGAGGCGGGCCTGCGGGGCGGCCATTCGGGCCAACCGGGGCAGGAAGGGGCCGAGGTCGGCGGCGGCCTCGTCGGCGCGGCCCGTGGTCAGGACGGCCGGGCTGACCGTGCCCGGGGTGTCGTACCCGAGCCAGGCGACCACGGCGGAGCGGGGGTGCTCGGCCCGGAGGCGCTGGTCGAGGGCGACGGCTCCGGCGCGGAACCTCTGATACGTGTCCAGCGTCGTGTCCGACCCGGGGACCAGGACCGCGACCCGGTCGGCGCTCTCCAGATCGCCGAACACCTCTATCGCCCGGCCCTTGCCGCGCCCGTCGAAGACGAGGAACCGGGCACCGCCGCCCGCCTCCATGGCCCGGAGCTTCGCAGCGCGGCCGGTGCGGCCGGCCTTCTCGGCCGTACGGGCCGCTTCGGAGAGGTTGGCGAGGTTGGCGGCGAACCGGTCGGGGAGGGCGGCGCCCTCGCCGAGGACGGCCGGAGCCGGCGCGGGGACGTTCGGCGAGGCGGCGGCGGAAACGGGCATGACCACGGCCGCGGCGACGAGCCCGGCCAGCAGCGTGCGGCGCAGACGGCCGCTGCGGCGGCCGTCGGGACGTGCGGTGGGTCGGCGGCTCATGGGTCCGTTCCTTCGTTCGTGCCAGAGGGGCGGTGCTGCGTTGTTCTCTGGTCACGAAGTTAGGAATCGGGAGCCCTCGTCGGCGTCCCACTGGAGAGCCCACTTCCCAGGTAGCTCTCAGGTATGACAGGGGCTACTCAGGGTTCAGGCCGGGCGAGTTGACCCCCGCCGCCCCTGCCCCCTGCCCCTGCCCGGCGTGCCAGCGCGGGGCCGGGTCCTGGCCCGGGCTGGTCCAGTACTCCCGCGCCCCGGCGATCTGCCTCGATCCGCTCCCACAGTCGTGCCACTACCTTCAACGGCTCGATGTGCCGCAGTGTGCGGGGGCACCTGTGATGGCAACAAGCTGTGCCTGCAGGCTTGTTGACTTCGAAATAATCAGCGACGTCGGTACGTGAGCGGAGCTGCGGTGCTGCCGTCGAGCTCCCGCACCAGGGTCCCGTTGGAGAGCAGCCGCAGCGTGCTCCGGCCGCCCGGCGAACACGAGGGCGGCGTACCGGAGATCACCGTGGAGGGGTCGAGCCCGACGCTGTCGGCGGTGGCGGAGCGCAGCGGCGCGGTCCAGGCGCAGCTGAGTCCGGGGGCCTGGAGGGTCAGGGACATGACGTTGGCGCCGGTCGTGCCGGGGGTCAGGGTGAGCTGCCAGCTCTGCCCGCCGTAGACGGTGCGCCAGGTGCCGGCGTAGGCCTCGGGGAGCGTGGCGGGAGGGACGGAAGGGGAGGGAGTGGCGACAGCGCCGGACGCCGTCGCGTCCCCGGTGGCCTGCCCGCCGGAGGAGGCACCGGAGGAGCCGGACGGGGAGGCGCCGGATCCGGCGCGGGGCGCACCGTCGCCGGCTCCGCTCATGACGGTGTACACACTGCCGCCCGCCGCCACGGCGACGACCACGGCGACGGCGACGAGCAGGGCCGTGGAGACGGACCGGGAGCGGGAGCCGCGCCGGGAATCGGACCAGGGTCCGGCGGCGGGGCCGTGGCCCGAGCCGGGTCCGGAGAGGGAGCCGGACCCGTCGTCCGCCCCGGGCAAGGCGGTGAGCGTGGGCGCAGGCGCAGGCCCAGGCGCAGGCGGGGTCGAGACCGGCTGCTCCGCCGTGCGCTGGGCGGGCACGGTCGCCGGCTCGGGCCGGTCCGGGCCCGCGTCCACGCGGTCCAGCAGGGCTATGGCGTGCTGCCCGAGCCGCGCGACGAGGGGCGCGGGCAGCCAGGGCTCCGGGGCGTCCTCCCGGTGCGCGGCGAGCCGTTCGAGGAGCTCGGCGGGGGTGGGCCGGGCGGCCGGGTCCTTGTGCAGGCAATCGCGTACGACGTCGCGCAGTTCGGCCGGTACGCCCGCCAGGTCGGGTTCCGCTTCCGTGACGCGCATCAGGAGCGCGGCGATGCCTCCGGGCTGGTCCGGGTCCCCGAAGGGCAGCCGGCCGGTGGCGGCGTAGGCGAGTACCGCGCCGAGGCCGAACACGTCGCAGGCCGGGGTCACGGGAGTGCCGTTGATCTGCTCGGGGGCCAGGAAGCCGGGGGAGCCGAGGAGTTCGCCGGTCTGCGTGAGGGCGGGGTCGGTGGTGGCGCCCAGGGCCCGGGCGATGCCGAAGTCGATGACGCGGGGGCCGTCGGCGGTGAGCAGGATGTTGCCGGGCTTCAGGTCCCGGTGGACGAGACCGGCACGGTGGATGTCCTGGAGGGCGTACGAGAGCCCCTCGCCCAGGATCCGTACGGAGGCGGCCGGCAGCGGGCCGAAGTCGCCGCCGACGGCCTGGCGCAGGCTCGGCCCGGCGATGTAGGCGGTGGCCAGCCAGGGGATCTCCGCGTCGGGGTCGGCGTCGAGGACGGCGACGGTCCAGTCCCCGCCGACGAGGCGGGCGGCGTCGGCCTCGCGGCGGAAACGGGTGCGGAAATCGGGGTGGGCGGCGAGGTGGGGGTGGATCAGCTTCACGGCGGCGGTGCGGGTGCCCGTACGGGTCCGGGTGCCGGTGGGGGCGCCGGTTCCGGTTCCGGTTGCGGCTCCGCCGCCGGTGCCCGTGGCACTGCTCGTGCCGGGGTCGGAGTGCTCGGCGCGGCCGAGGTAGACCTGGCCCATGCCGCCGGTCCCGAGGCGGGCGAGCAGGCGGTACGGGCCGATGTGCTCTGCGTCGCGCGGGTGCAGTTGTTCCATGACAGGTGGTCCTCCCCCTGGGACTCGCCGGAGCCCGACAATAGTGCGGCCGGGCGCGCTGCGGGTTGCGGGGGTGGGGTTGCCGCAGGTCGGCCGCCGGGGCGGGGCTGCCGGGGGCCGGGACACAGCCGACACGGAGGTTCCACCAGGCGTACGGGCGGGGCGTGTTGGCTGCTCCCGGCGGGACCGGCCTAGGCCGGGACGTCGGGTGGGGCGTCGGGTGAGGGCGGCAGGGTGTCCAGGGCGGCCGACAGGCGTTCCAGGACGCGGACCGTTTCGGCGAAGCCGTCCTCGCCGAGGGCCTCCGCGAGCCGGGTGGCCAGGGCCGCGTGGCCCGGGCCGATCCTGGCGACGGCGGCGCGGCCCGCCTCCGTGGGGCGCAGCAGCTTCGCCCGGCGGTGGGCCGGGTTCGGGACGTACTCGGCGAGGCCCTTGGCGGCCAGCAGGTCGGCGATGCGCTGCACGCTCTGACGGGTGATGCCCATGGCCCGGGCGATGGCGGCGACGGGCAGCGGCTCGCGGAGTACGGCTCCGATCACCTGCCACCAGGCTGCGGTCAGCCCCGCCGGGCGGGCCAGCTCCTCCGATACGGAGAGGAACTGGCCGTTGAGCCGGAACACCCCGAGGGCCGTGCGGCTCAGGAGGTCCTGCCGGGCGCGGAGGGAGTCCTCCCGCGGACCCTTGGCGCGCGAGGGCGCCGAGGGCGCGGAGGCGGCGGCTCCGGACGGCGCCGGGTCCGTCGCGGAGGGCTGCCCACCGGCCCGCCCGGTGATCTGCCCCGTGGGCCGCGGTGCGGGCCGCGGCGCGGGCTGGTCAGGCATCGCTCGGCTCCCGCTCCTGCCCCGTCTCGGGCTGTGCCGCCGCCATCAGCACCGGGTAGGCGCTCTCGTCGGAGTCGTGGAACAGGCGGTACCAGGCGTCGAGCACGTGCGGCTCGTACACCCCGAGGCGGGAGAAGACCTCGCGCGCGAAGGCCACCGGCTCCGTGGGGCCGGCCGTGATCAGGTCCCCGTCGGTGACCGCGTCGGCCTCGACGTAGCGCTCCGCGCCCGCGTAGCCCGGCTGGCCGCCGAGGTAGAAGGGGGCCGCGCTGGTGTGCGTACGTCCGTCCAGGACTCCGGCGCGGGCCAGGCCGGCCGTGGCTCCGCAGATCGCCGCGACCGGGATGCCCGCCGCGAGGAACTCCTCGGCCTTCGCCGCGAAGGGCGCCAGCTCGTCGCCCGCGTCCCACAGCCCGGCGCCGGTCAGGATGAGGAGCGCGGATTCCTCGGGGCGCAGGTCGTCCAGGGCCAGGTCGGGCTGGATGCGGAGGCCGCCCATCGTGGTGACGGGCCGGCCGGCGGCGACGCCGACCGTGCGGACCTCGTAGCCGTGCTGGGTCAGGTGCGCGGTGGTGTGGCCCGTCTCCCAGTCGGCGTAGGTGTCGTAGACCGCCACGTGGACCGTGCGCACCGCGGCGCCCGCGGACTGCGCCTGCGCCCCGGTCTCCGTCCCGCTCTCCGCCCGGCCCTGCACCGCTGCCCGCGTCTTCGCCTGCGTCTTCGTCTCGCTCATCGTGCTCGCCTCCGATGTCGCCGTCGCCGCTGCCTTCTATGACAGTATGCTGCCATCGTGACAGCATACTGTCAATCATTCCCCAGACAGACTGCCGAGACCCGCCCCCCACCCGCATACAGACCGCCGATATCCCTCCCCACCTGCACACTTCTACGGTTGCGGCCATGACCCCTCACGTCACCTCGGGCGCCTCCGTCAAGGCCGCCGACCGCGCCCACGTCTTCCACTCCTGGTCCGCCCAGGCCCTGATCGACCCGCTCGCCGTGGCCAAAGCCGAGGGGTCGCACTTCTGGGACTACGACGGCAAGCGCTACCTCGACTTCGCCTCCCAGCTGGTCAACACCAACATCGGTCACCAGCACCCCAAGGTCGTCGCCGCCATTCAGGAGCAGGCGGCCAGGCTCTGCACCCTGGCCCCCGGTTTCGCCGTGGACGTCCGCTCCGAGGCCGCACGCCTCATCGCGCAGCGGACCCCCGGCGACCTCGACAAGATCTTCTTCACCAACGGCGGTGCCGAGGCCGTGGAGAACGCCGTCCGCATGGCCCGGCTCCACACCGGCCGGCAGAAGGTGATGTCCACCTACCGCTCGTACCACGGCGCCACCGCCGCCGCGATCAACCTGACCGGCGACCCGCGCCGCTGGCCCTCCGACACGGCCGCCGCCGGCGTCGTGCACTTCTGGGGACCGTTCCTCTACCGCTCGCCCTTCCACGCGACCACCGAGGCCGAGGAGTGCGCGCGCGCCCTCACCCACCTCGCCGACACCATCGCCTTCGAGGGCCCGGCGACGATCGCCGCGATCATCCTGGAGTCGGTCCCCGGCACGGCCGGGATCATGACCCCGCCCCCCGGCTACCTGGCCGGCGTGCGCGAGCTCTGCGACCGCTACGGCATCGTCTTCATCCTGGACGAGGTCATGTCGGGATTCGGCCGGACCGGCAAGTGGTTCGCCGCCGAGCACTTCGACGTCACCCCCGACCTGATCACCTTCGCCAAGGGCGTCAACAGCGGCTACGTCCCGCTCGGCGGCGTCGCGATCTCCGGCGCGATCGCCGAGACCTTCGCCACGCGCCCCTACCCGGGCGGCCTGACCTACTCCGGGCACCCCCTCGCCTGCGCCGCCGCCGTCGCGACGATGAACGCGATGGAGGAGGAGGGCATCGTCGAGCACTCCGCCCACCTCGGCGAGAACGTGATCGGCCCGGCCCTCGCCGAGCTCGCGGAGCGCCACCCCTCGGTCGGGGAGGTGCGCGGTCTGGGCACCTTCTGGGCCCTGGAACTCGTACGGGACAAGGAGACGCGCGAGCCGCTCGTTCCCTACAACGCCGCGGGCGCCGACAACGCGCCGATGGCCGAGTTCGCCGCGGCCTGCAAGGCGTCCGGGCTGTGGCCGTTCGTCAATATGAACCGGACCCACGTCGTCCCCCCGTGCAACATCACGGAAGCGGACGCCAAGGAGGGCCTGGCCCTGCTGGACGACGCGCTGACCGTCGCCGACCGTCACGTTTCGGCCTGACCGAGGTCGCGTCGACGCCCGACGAGGCTTGAGCGAGCCTGACGCGCACCCCCGGGACCAGGGCAGGAGGGGAGTCCCGGACGGGCCGCGAACAGCCTCCGAGCAGGCTCCGAGCAGCAAGGACGACCCTGTGCGGGTGCCCCGGGAGGGCCCCGCGCAGGGTCGAATGATCAAGAAGAGAAGCGTGGTCCGTCCGGATAACGGGCGCTAAATCCATATAGCGGCCACCAACCGATCGGTTTCGGCCGTGCTGCCTGGCCTAAGGTGTCCGAAGCCCACAGATGGAGACGGACCCCTATGCCAGGCAGCGGCGCTGTCACCCGCAACACACTTCGCCGGCAGATCGCGGACGCGCTGCGTGACGAGGTGCTCGCGGGGCGCCTGGCGGCCGGGAGCGAATTCACCGTCAAACAGATCGCCGAGAAGTACGAAGTCTCCGCGACCCCCGTCCGCGAGGCCCTCGTCGATCTCTCCGCGCAGGGCCTGCTCGATTCGATCCAGCACCGCGGCTTCCGCGTCCGAGTCTTCACCGTGGATGATTTCCGGGGCATGATCGAGGCTCGTACGTTGATCGTGGAAGGCATCTTCCGCAGGCTCGTGGAACGCGGCACCGCCCCCGGCTCCGGGGAACGGCTGGTCTCGGTGCGCCGCCGGGCGGAAGAGGCGCGGCGGGCAGCGCTGAACGGCTCGCTCGAAGTGCTGATCGGCTACGACCTGCGCTTCTGGAGGGAGCTGAGCGGGCTGGTCGGCAACATCTACATCTCCGAGTTCCTGCACCGGATCCGGGTGCAGTGCTGGGTGTTCGCCGTGCCCTACCTGAAGGCGGAGCCGGACCTGCGCGCCGACCTGTGGGCCGGCCACAACGAACTGATGGACGCGGTGACCCGCGCGGACGCCGAGGAGGTACGACGCCTCGTGCACGCGTACAACCAGCACGGTCTCGACTGGGCCGCGGGCCTGAAGGCGGCCGGCGCGTGACCGGCGAGAGCGCCGTGGGCGCCGACCAGGGGAAGCGGGCCGCCGCCGGTACGCGCTGGCTCGGCGCCGTCGGCCTGTCCGTCGTCGTCCCCGCTCCGGTCCCGGAGCACACCCTCACCGTCCTGCGCGAGCACCTCGACGCGCACTGCGGCACGGGTCCGGGCGCCTGGGAACTCATCCTGGTCACCGACGCCGAGACCGCCTCTGCGGCGGCCGCCGCCGAGGAACCCCGGATCCGGCTGATCCGCCTCGACGCCGGCACCGACGCCGATGCCGACGACGGCACCGACGGCAGCGGCGTCCGCGGGCGCGGGCGCGGCAAGGGTGCAGCCCTCCGCGCCGGAGTGCTCGCCTCCGCGGGCGACCGGGTCCTGCTCACCGACGCCGCCCTGAGCACCCCGCTCGACGCGCTGGCCCGCCTCGAAGAAGTCCTGGACGCGGGCACCCCGCAGGCGGACGACGCACCGCCCGCCGTGGTCCTCGGCCGCTCCCGGAGCCGGCTGGTCCGCACCCTCGGCGTCCCCGGCATACCGGGATTCCGCGCGGACACCTGCGCCTTCGCCCTCTTCGACGGAGACCGCGCCCGCGCCGCCTTCGGTGCCTCCACCCTCGACGGACCGGCCATCGACGCCGAGGTCCTGCGCTGGGTCCGCCGTCAGGGCTGGCACGTGGCGGAGGTCGAGCTCCCGGCCGGCCGGGCCGACGCCCCGCACACCCCGGCCCCGGCCCCGCGCCCCGACCGCCGCCAGGCCCTCGGCGAGCTGTTCCGCCTCAACGCAGGCGGCCTCGCCGTGGCCGGCGTCTTCCTCCTGCTCTCCCTCTACGTCTTCCAGGGCCTGTGGACGGACCTCGACGGCGCCTACCTCGCGGACGCGCTCCAGGACCAGAACCAGTGGGAGTGGTTCGTCGGTGTCACCACCGACAACATCACCCACCTCCGCAACCCGCTCTTCACCCTCTCCCAGGGCATGCCCGACGGCGTGAACCTGATGGCCAACGCCACGATGCTCGGCCTGAACGTCCCGCTGATCCCGGTCACGCTGCTCTTCGGCGAGACCGTCACCTTCGCGCTGGTCCTCACGCTCGGCATGGCCGCGAGCGCCTGGACCTGGTACTGGCTGATCCGCCGCCGGTTCGTGCGCAGCCGCTGGGCGGCCGCCGCGGGCGGGGCGCTCGCGGCCTTCGCGCCGCCGATGGTCTCGCACGCCAACGGCCATCCGAACTTCGTCGTCCTCTTCATGATCCCGCTGATCATCGACCGGGCCCTGCGCCTGTGCGAGGCGCCCCGCGAAGGCCGCGGTGTGACGCGTGACGGGGTGCTGCTCGGGCTCTTCGCGACGTACCAGATCTTCATCGGCGAAGAGCCGTTGCTCATCGCCGCCCTCGGCATGCTGGTCTTCTGCGCGGCCTACCTCCTCGTCGACCGCCGCCGCGCCCTCGCGGCCGCGCGGCCGCTGGGCTCCGGTCTGCTCGTCGCGCTCGCCGTGTGCCTGCCGCTGGTGGCCGTACCGCTGTACTGGCAGTTCTTCGGCCCGCAGAGCTACCACTCGGTCCTGCACGGGGACAACGCCGGGAACAGCCCGCGCGCCCTGATCGAGTACGCCTCCCGCTCCCTCTTCGGCGACCCCGAGACGGCCGGCAAGCTCTCCCTGAACACCACCGAGCAGAACGCCTTCTACGGCTGGCCCCTGCTCGCCTTCGGCGTCGCCGTGTGCGTGTGGCTGTGGCGGAGCAGGGCCGTACGGGCCCTCGCGCTCACCGGCTTCGTCGCGCTCCTGCTGTCCCTCGGGCCGTGGGTGCCCGTACCCCGCACGGAGATCGTGCTGCCGGGCCCCTGGCGCCTGATGATCAAGCTGCCGCTCTTCGAGTCGGTGATCGAGGGGCGCGTGGCGATGGTGTGCGCGCCCGTTCTGGGCATCCTGCTCGCCCTCGCGCTCGACCGGATCCTCCGGCTGCGCACCCGCGAGCTGCGCACCCTGGGCCTGCTGGGGGCGGCGGCCGCGCTGATCCCGGTCCTGCCGCTGCCGCTGACCGTACGGGACCGCGCGCCGGTGCCCGCGTTCATCACCTCCGGGGACTGGAAGGGCTACGTCAAGGACGGGGAGGCACTCGTTCCGGTACCGCTGCCGGACCCCGGCCAGGCGGACGCGCTGCACTGGCAGGTGGAGGCGGACTTCGGCTTCCGGCTGGCCGGCGGCTACTTCAACGGCCCGTGGGGCCCCGACCGGATCGGCATCTACGGGGCCACCCCGCGGCACCTCTCGAACATGCTGCGCGACGTCCGCTACGGCGCACAGCCGCCCGAGGTCGACGCCGGCTGGCGGCTGCAGGCCCGCCAGGACCTGGAGTACTGGAAGGCCGGCGCGGTCGTCCTGCCCTTCCAGGACCGGGACACCGAGCTGCGGGACCTGCTCACCGGGCTGCTGGGCCGGGAGCCGGAGCAGGTGCGCGACGTGTGGGTCTGGAGGGTGGGACCGGGCGAGCCGTAGGCGGCGATCCGGTGCGCGTCCCGCCCGGATCCGCGTCGCAAGGTTCTGCTCACCCCTTCGCTGAGCGTGTCCGGCGCACTACGCTGGCCCGATCGGCGACAACGACTGATCGGAGGCCGAGTGGCCTGTGACCTGTGGCTGGTCCCCCTTGTCGACGTGCTGTGCCACAGCCCCGACAATCCGTTCGCGGAAGAGATCGCCTCGTACGACAAGGCGCTGGGCGAGGCCGGACTGCCGTCCGTGCCGGTGTTCGCGTACATGCCGGGGCTGTCCGGGGACGTCGCCCCGGTGGCCGGTTTCGACTACGACGCCCTGCACTTCCTGCGGCGGGCGTACCTGCTCCAGATCTGCGGGCTGCCGGTGACCCCGGTGGACGAGCTGGGCGGGGACTACGAGCAACTGCTGGAGATGTTCGAGCCGACGGCGCAGCAGTCGCACCTGGTGTGGCACTACGACCACGCGGGGGCCTACGTCCCCGTGGACTTCGCGTACCCGCTGGCCAATGAGGAGCTGCTGGCCGGGGGCGGGCCGCTGGGCTCCGCACAGGGCCTGCTGCGCGAGCTGGCGCTGGTGGCTCCCGCGATCGGGATAGACCCCCGGAACCCGCCGCTGGCCCCGGCGCCGCCGGGACGGCCGACCTCGCTGGAGGAGCCGGCCGGGCCGATCCCGTACGACGACAGCCCCTTCGCGCGGGAGCGGCACGTGTGGCTGGGCCTGCACGCGGCGGCGACCCGGAGCCTCGGCCAGGGCTCGATGATCATCTTCAGCTGACGCGGTCCGTACGCGCGTTCGCATGGACGGCGTGGGGGCCGGCTCCGCACGGCGGAGCCGGCCCCGCCCCGTTCAGCGCGGCTGCTCCGGCGGTCTCTGGCGGGGCATGTTCGGGCGGGTGCCCGGGGGGAGCGGAAAGCGGGCCGGCGGGACGTACGCCTCCGAGCGGGACCCGCCCGCGCCCAGGGACTGCATGACCAGCGGGGCGGGGCCGGAGCTGAACTCGACCATCCACTCCGCGGTCTCGGACCGCACCAGCTCGGTCACGTCCTCCGAGAAGCGGCGCAGCACGGTCAGACATCGCTCCGCGGCCTCGCTGGCGGTGCCCTCGGTCGGGCCCAGGATCTCGCGCACGTTCTCCGTGGCCCAGTCGAACTGCAGGGTCTGCAGTCGCCGCTGCACGGCCTGCGCCGTCGCCACGTCCCGCATCCAGCCCGAGGTCAGGCCGAAGAACCGGTCGCAGGCCAGGCAGGCCGCGCCCAGGAGCAGCGCGAGATAGCCGTACGAGGCCGCTCCGGGCACCGAGCCGGTCAGCTCCAGCAGCGGCATAGAGGCGCCCGTGACCGCGCCGGCGGCGGCCCCGATCCGCAGGATCCGGGCCCCGCGGCGCTTCCACGCCCGGTCCGACAGGTACCACTCGGCGGTGCGCAGCGCGTCGGCCTCGACCCGTCGGTAGAGCTCGTCGAGCCGCTCCGCGGGCTCGCCCCAGTCCCCGAGAGGGAACGGCCGGCCGGTAAGGTCGCCGTCCTCAGCGGGATCCCGGGGTGGCCCCTCGGGCTGCATCTCCGGCTGACTCACCCGGGCACTCCCTCTGCCTGCGCTGAACGTGTGGTGGTGCGCGTGTGCGCAATGGTGCGCATGCTCTTCCTACCTTCGAATGAGACGCGATGGGCGACGATTCCCGGGATTTCCGCCCGCAAGGGGGGCGTCATCAGGTACGCGCACGCCCCGTCTCTCACTCGAAAGAGTTGGTCCTCACGGCGTAGGGCGCGGCGCCCGGGGAGCACGTAGGCTCGGATTGACCAAGCCGCCGGCGCTTGGCCCGACGCTACGGAGTGAGTGACCTGTGATTCCCGGTGGTGGCATGCCCGACATGCAGCAGCTGCTCCAGCAGGCCCAGAAGATGCAGCAGGACCTCGCCGTGGCGCAGGACGAGCTGGCGCGCACCGAGGTCGAGGGTCAGGCCGGCGGCGGCCTGGTGAAGGCGACCGTCACCGGTTCCGGTGAACTGCGTGCGCTGGTGATCGACCCGAAGGCCGTGGACCCCGAGGACACCGAGACGCTCGCGGACCTGGTGGTCGCGGCGGTCCAGGCGGCCAACGAGAATGCGCAGGCGCTCCAGCAGCAGAAGCTGGGCCCGCTGGCGCAGGGGCTGGGCGGCGGCAGCGGTATCCCCGGCCTTCCGTTCTAGTCCCTTCCCGAGCCTCCCCGGCTCGGGAACCCTCCCGCACCGAAAGAAGGCAGTCCGTTGTACGAAGGCGTGGTCCAGGACCTGATCGACGAACTGGGCAGGCTGCCCGGCGTCGGGCCCAAGAGCGCGCAGCGGATCGCCTTCCACATCCTGCAGGCCGAGCCCACCGACGTCCGCCGCCTCGCGCACGCGCTGCTGGAGGTCAAGGACAAGGTCCGGTTCTGTGCGGTGTGCGGGAACGTGGCGCAGGAGGAGCGGTGCAACATCTGCCGCGATCCGCGCCGCGACCTGACGGTCATCTGCGTGGTCGAGGAGTCGAAGGACGTCGTCGCGATCGAGCGGACGCGCGAGTTCCGGGGCCGGTACCACGTCCTCGGCGGCGCGATCAGCCCGATCGAGGGCGTCGGCCCGGACGACCTGCGCATCCGGGAGCTGCTGGCGCGGCTCGCGGACGGCTCGGTCACCGAGCTGATCATCGCGACCGACCCGAATCTGGAAGGCGAGGCGACCGCCACCTACCTCGCCCGCATGATGAAGCCCATGGGCCTGAAGGTCACCCGCCTGGCCAGCGGGCTCCCCGTCGGGGGAGATCTGGAGTACGCGGACGAGGTCACGCTCGGGCGGGCCTTTGAAGGAAGGCGACTTCTCGATGTCTGACGCAACGCTGCACGCCCTGGGACTGGATCCGGACGATTTCGCGGCTTCGATCGCGGACCAGATCGAGTCCTTCATCGTCGCGGTCACCGAGGTGGCCAAGGGCGAGGACCCGGACAGCGCCGTGCCCTTCCTCCTCCTGGAGGTGTCCCAGCTGCTGCTGGCGGGCGGCCGGCTGGGCGCGTACCAGGACGTCCTGCCCGACGAGCGCTACGAGCCCGACCTGGGCCCGGAGCCGGATGTGGACGACCTGCGCGAGCGGTTCGCCGTGATGCTGGAGCCGGTCGACGTCTACTCGGAGGTCTTCGACCCCTACGAGCCGCGCAAGGCCCCGGTCCCGCACCGGATCTCCGACGACCTGGCCGACGTGGTCGCCGACCTGCGGCACGGGCTCATCCACCACCAGGCGGGCCGGGTCACCGAGGCGCTGTGGTGGTGGCAGTTCTCGTACTTCACCAACTGGGGCCCCACGGCGTCGGCCACGCTGCGCGCCCTCCAGTCGCTGATCGCGCACGTCCGCCTCGACCAGCCGCTGGCCGCGCTGGACGGGCTGGACACGGACGAGGACCTCGCCGAGGACGAACTCGCGGAGCAGGCCGGACAGGTCATGGCCGAGGAGCTCGGCGGACTCGGCCGGCGGTGACGTCCGCGAAACCCCACGAAACCCCAGAAAACCCCATCGGCGGGGGAACCCGTCTTCTGATCCTTTCGTCTCATGATGTGGTACGAGGCGGTCGTATCCCGGCCGCTCGTTAGACTGCACCTGCAATGAGACGGACTGAGCGAGGAGCGCACGTGGGCCTTGTCGTGCAGAAGTACGGAGGCTCCTCCGTAGCCGATGCCGAAGGCATCAAGCGTGTTGCCAAGCGGATCGTGGATGCCAAGAAGAACGGCCACCAAGTGGTCGTCGTGGTTTCCGCGATGGGCGACACGACGGACGAGCTGATCGATCTCGCCGAGCAGGTGTCCCCGATGCCTGCCGGGCGCGAATTCGACATGCTGCTGACCGCCGGAGAGCGGATCTCCATGGCCCTGCTGGCCATGGCGATCAAAAACCTGGGCCACGAGGCCCAGTCGTTCACCGGTAGCCAGGCAGGCGTCATCACCGACTCGGTCCACAACAAAGCGCGCATCATCGATGTCACGCCGGGCCGGATCCGCACTGCGCTGGACGAGGGCAACATCGCCATCGTCGCCGGCTTCCAGGGCGTGTCGGCGGACAGCAAGGACATCACCACCCTCGGCCGGGGCGGCTCGGACACGACCGCCGTCGCGCTCGCCGCGGCGCTGGACGCCGAGGTCTGCGAGATCTACACCGACGTCGACGGCGTCTTCACCGCGGACCCCCGCGTCGTGAAGAAGGCCAAGAAGATCGACTGGATCAACTCCGAGGACATGCTGGAGCTCGCGGCCTCCGGCTCCAAGGTGCTGCTGCACCGCTGCGTCGAGTACGCGCGCCGCTACAACATCCCGATCCACGTCCGCTCGTCCTTCTCGGGACTGCCGGGCACCTGGGTCAGCAACGAGAATCCGCAAGGGGACGAGCCGGTGGAGCACGCCATCATCTCCGGAGTCGCTCACGACGTCTCCGAAGCCAAGATCACGGTCGTCGGCGTCCCGGACAAGCCGGGTGAGGCCGCGGCCATCTTCCGCGCCATCGCGGATGCCGAGATCAACATCGACATGATCGTGCAGAACGTGTCCGCCGCCTCCACGGGCCTGACGGACATCTCCTTCACCCTCCCCAAGGCCGAGGGCCACAAGGCCATCGACGCCCTGGAGAAGGCGAAGAGCACGATCGGCTTCGAGTCCCTGCGCTACGACGACCAGATCGGCAAGATCTCCCTGGTCGGCGCGGGCATGAAGACCAACCCGGGCGTCACCGCCTCGTTCTTCCAGGCGCTGTCCGACGCGGGCGTCAACATCGAGCTGATCTCCACCTCGGAGATCCGCATCTCGGTCGTGACCCGCCAGGACGACGTCAACGAGGCCGTCCGCGCCGTGCACACGGCCTTCGGACTCGACTCCGACAGCGGCGACGAAGCCGTCGTCTACGGAGGCACGGGACGTTGACCGGGGCCCGGTCCGTCCCGGCTCCGGCACTCGCCGTGGTCGGGGCGACCGGAGCCGTCGGCTCCGTCCTGCTCCAGATGTTGTCCCAGCGGGCCGACGTCTGGGGCGACGTACGCCTGATCGCCTCCTCGCGCTCGGCCGGCCGCAGGCTGACCGTGCGCGGTACGGAGGCCGAGGTGCTCGCCCTCACCGAAGACGCCTTCGACGGCCTCGGGGTGGGCGACATCGCGCTCTTCCTGACCCCGGCCGAGGTGTCCGCCCGGTGGGCTCCCGTCGTCACCGCGCGCGGAGCCGTCGTGGTGGACCAGTCCTCGGCCTTCCGCGAGGACCCCGACGTACCGATGGTGCTGCCCGAGGTGAACGGGCACGCGGCCCGGATCCGGCCGCGCGGGATCGTCGCCGGGCCCGATTGCGTGACCGCAGCGATGATCGCGGCGCTGGGCGCGCTGCACGCCGAATACGCGCTGGCCGAGCTGGCCGTCTCCACGTACCAGGCCGCGAGCGCGGCCGGCCGGGCCGGCTCCGAGGCACTGCGCCGCCAGCTGTCACTCGTCGCCGGCACCTCCCTGGGGGAGCACCCCGGGGACGTGCGCCGGGCCGTGGGCGAGGACACCGGGCCCTTCGCGGGTCCGCTCGCGCTCAACGTCGTGCCGTGGTCCGGTGAGCTCCGCGAGGACGGCTGGTCCTCGCACGAGCTGGCCGTACGGGCGCAAGTACGCCGGATCCTGGACCTGGCGGAGCTGCCGGTGTCCGTGACCTGCGTACAGGTACCCGTACTGACCGGGCACTCGCTGACCGTACGGGCCCGGTTCGAGGGCGCCGTCGAGGCGCTGCGCGCCCGGGAGATCCTGGAATCGGCGCCAGGGGTGGTCCTCGTGGACGACCCGGCCGCGGGGGAGTTCCCGACCCCGTCGGACGCCGCGGGAACGGATCCGGCCTGGGTGGGACGGGTACGGCGCTCGCTCGACGACCCGCGGTCGCTGGAGTTCTTCGTCTGCGCGGACAACCTGCGTCAGGGCGCTGCGCTCAATGCCACACAAACTGCGGAGCTCATCGCGGCTGATTTTGGCTCTTTGACTTTGTAGGATCATCGTTAATCCCTTGATCGAGTGGATGGCCCGACGCTGCCGTCGTACGACGATGCGCGTCCGGGCGAGCGGCTACGCAAGAAGACGATGAGAATCCCGCCGATGAATCTGCCGTGCGCGTACAACCCTCACGGGGGGACGCGAGTCCAACTGGCGTGGCAGAAGCATTGCTCGAACTCCCCGTCATCCCGGCGCGCACCGGGACGATCCCGATCCCGTTGCGCCGGCGCCCCCGCACGCCCGGTGGGTTCCCGGTGATCGTTCCCGTTCCGCCCGCCGCGACGGCGTCCGGAGCACCCCTGCTGCCCGGGGTGCCCGCCGCGCCCGACGTCCCTCCGTCCGGACCGGCCGAGGACGGCCGTGTGCCCGGGCCGCGCAGCAGCACGGAGGGCACCGGAAGCACGCACGAGGTGGCAGAGGTCGTCGAGGTGGTCGCGGGTACCACCGTCGACTACCTCACGGAGACCTACCAGGCGCACTACCGCTCGCTGCTGGGCCTCGCCGCGCTCCTCCTCGACGACACCGCCTCCTGCGAGGACGTCGTCCAGGAGGCGTTCATCCGCGTCCACTCGGCCCGCAACAGGGTCCGGGACCGGGACAAGACCCTGGCCTACCTGCGCCAGACCGTCGTCAACCTTTCGCGCTCCACCCTGCGCCGCCGCATCCTCGGCCTGAAGCTTCTGTCGAAGCCGATGCCGGACATGGCGAGCGCCGAGGAAGGCGCGTACGACCTGCTGGAACGGGACGATCTCATCAAGGCGATGCGCGGGCTCCAGCGGCGCCAGCGAGAGGTGCTGTCGCTGCGCTACTTCTCTGACATGACGGAAGCCCAGGTCGCCGAGACCCTCGGCATATCGCTCGGTTCGGTCAAGGCGTACGGATCGCGGGGCATTGCCGCGCTGCGGGTGGCGATGGAGGCTGCGCAGTCATGAGTGACGACCGGAAGAAGAACGAGTCCCAGGACCAGGACCAGGGCCAGGCACAGGACCAGACCCAGGACCGGGAGCTGCCCGGCCTGTCCGGCGCGTCCGACTCCGGCGGCCTGGAGGCCCTGAGGGCGCTCGTGCTGGGCACGGCGAGCACGCCGGGCACGGCGAGCGCGGCTGAGGCTCCCGACACGGCTGAGGCTCCCGACACGGCGGAGGCTCAGGACACGGCTGAGGCTCAGGACACGGCGGAGGCCGCCGGTTCCGAGCAGGCCGGCACCGAGGAGTCCGCTGCCGAACCCGTCGTCGCCGAGCCCGCCGCCCCCAAGCTCGCCCTCGTCAAGCCCGCCGCCGTCGAGCCCGCCGCCTCCGCGCCCGTGGCCGAGGAGGACGTGCTCCGCAATCTGCTGCACGGGGTCGTCGGGGGGATCGAACCCTCCGGCAACGCGCTGGAGCGGCTGCGGTACGCCGTCCCCGCGCGCCGGGTCCGCAACCGGCGGATCCTGGTCGCCGCCGCGGCGGCCGTCGTGGTGCTGGGCGGAGGGATCCCGGTGAGCCTCTCCGGGACGGGCGGAAACTCCGACCGTTCCACCATGGCGGGCCACGGCCAGAAGGGCGGAGACTCGAAGGACGGGTCCGGCCTGCACCAGAACGGCTCCGGCTCCCGTCCGAAGCCCAAGAAGACCTCCGGCAAGGACAAGGACAAGGACGGCAAGGACAAGACGGACGACGGGGACGCCAGTACTCTGCCGCCCCTGCCGGACGGCGGCTACCCGAGCATCGGCGGGCCGAACGTCACCCCGCCCCGCGCCACCTCGCCCATCCCCGGCACCACCGGCTCTGTCGGCGGCGGCATCCCGCCCGCCTCCGTGGTCGTGCCCAACTGCGCCCAGAGCCAGATCTCCGTGGCGGGCAGCACGAAGGCCGCGTCGGCCGGCGGCAAGGTCGCCGGCAGCTTCAAGGTCACCAACGTGTCGGCGAGCAGCTGTACCGTCCGCGGCCCGGAGTCGCTGGCGGCGGGCCCGGCGTTCCAGGGCGGTGCCCCGGTGACGGTCGTCAACCACGTCACGGGCGATGCGGCGACCGGGCTGCTGCCCGACCCGTCGGTGGAGACCCTGCGGCTGGTGCTCGCGCCGAACGCGCAGTACGAGGTCCGGTTCGCGTGGGTGCCGCCGGAGGGCGGCTGCCCCAGCGCCAACGGCGGCGGGGGCAACCCGCCCGAGAGCGGCTCCGGGGATGCCTCGGGCACCGACACGGGCCAGGGGCAGGCGGCGCTCCCGCCGCTCGGTGCCCTAGTGGCCCACACGCCCAATCCGGACGGTCCCGACGGCCCGACGACGCAGCTGAGCATCCCGGAGGCGTGCGGCGGAACCGTCTACCGGACGGGCGTCATCCCGCTCAAGTAGCCGCGGACGGACGGACGGACGGACGGACGTTACGCGGAGCCGGCCCCGGCAGGGGCGGGCTCCGCCGGGTCCTGCTCCGCCGGGGTCTCGGTGAGGAGGCCCGCCTCCGTGTCGCGCAGGGTCTCCACCTCGCGCCGGTACAGCCGGAACCACATGAAGAGCACGAACGCGGCGAAGACGAACCACTCGCCGGTGTAGCCGAGGTTCTGGAAGGCCTTCAGGTCCAGCCCGGTGTTGGCCGGAGCCCGCGCCGGCACCGGAGTCATCCCGTCGGCGGGCGTCTGCACGGTCAGCCAGGCGTCGTACAGGCCGTACGGCACGATGTTGACGAGCGAGGCGGCCCCGATCACGCCGAGCTGCCCGGCCGGCAGCCCGCCCACGGAGTACACGCCCTTGCTGGTGGAGTTCTCCGAGGCCTGGAGCGCCCCCGTCACCTCGACCCGCCCGGTCGGCGGGGCCGGGGCCCGGCCCGCGTCGGCGGCTCCGGGCAGCCAGCCCCGGACCACGGGCACGGCCTTGCCGGTGTCGGTCTTGAGCAGGGTCAGGACGTAGAAGCCGGACTTCCCGTCGAGCCGCCGCTCGGGCACGAGCAGCTGGTCGGCGTACTCCCCGGAGACCGAGGCGAGCCGTCCGGAGGTCCGCTTGTCCACCGGGAGCAGCGAGTCCAGCGGCGCGGCCCCCTGTTCGGCGGGGCGTGCGCTGGTCGCCTCCTTGTGGGTGTCGACGCGGTCCTCGAACCGGCCGAGCTGCCAGGTCCCCATGAACAGGCAGAAGGGAACGCCGAGCGCGACGAAGACGTTGATCCCCCACCAGCGCGGGGTCAGGAGAAACCGGTGCACCCCACCACCGTACGGGGGGTGCACCGGTCCGCCGTTGCCGGGGCTAGCGCGGCAGGTGCTTCAGCGCGAAGTCGATCTCCATCCGGACCTGCTTGATCCGCTCCTCCACGACGAGCGAGCCGTGCCCGGCGTCGTAGCGGTACACCTCGTGCTCCGCCCCGCGCGCCGCCAGCCGGTCCACGTAGTTCTCGATCTGCTTGATGGGGCAGCGCGGGTCGTTGAGCCCCGCCGCGATGTGCACGGGCGCCTTCACCGCGTCCACGTACGTCAGCGGCGAGGAGGCCTCGAAGCGCTCCGGGACCTCCTCCGGGGTGCCGCCGAAGAGGGTGCGGTCCAGGGACTTCAGCGCCTCCATCTCGTCGTGGTACGCCGTCACGTAGTCGGCGACCGGTACGGCCGCCAGCCCCACCGCCCAGGCGTCCGGGTGCATGCCGAGGCCCAGCAGCGTCAGGTAGCCGCCCCAGGAACCGCCGGAGAGCACCAGGCGCGCCGGGTCCGCGAGGCCGGAGCCCACCGCCCATTCCCGTACGGCTTCGACGTCCTCCAGCTCGATCAGGCCGACCCGGTGCTTGAGGGCGTCGGTCCACTCGCGTCCGTAGCCGGTCGAACCGCGGTAGTTGACCCGGACGACCGCGAAACCGTGGTCGAGCCAGGCCGCCGGGGTCGCGGCGAAGGCGTCGCTGTCGTGCCAGGTGGGGCCGCCGTGGATCTCGAAGACGGTGGGGAAGGGCCCCTCGCCGTGGCCGACGGGCCGCTGGGCGAGCGCGTGGATCCGCCCGCCGGGGCCCTCCACCCACACGTCCTCGACCGGTACGGAGCCGGGCGGCCGGAAACCGGGAGGGTCGAGCACGACCCCGCCCGCGGTCGACCGGATGACGGAGGGCTCGGCCGCGGAGGACCACTGGTACTCCACCGACCCGTCGGGCCGCGCCGTCGCACCCGATACCGTCCCCGGCGGGGTGTCCAGCCGCAGCAGTTCCCGCGCGGCCAGGTCGTAGCGGAAGAGCTCGCTGCGCGCCTCGAAGCCGTGCTCGATCAGCAGCGCGGACCCGTCGGGGTACCACTCGGCGCCGACGTCGCCCGGCAGGTCGACGGCCAGCCCTTCCTCGGTGCCCGCGGCCACGTCCCACACCATCGGCTCCCATCGGCCGCGCCGCTGGTGGCCGACCAGCAGCCGGGTGTCCCCCGCGACGGGCGCGAAGCCGAGCACCATGAGGCCCAGCTCCTCGGTGCCGCCCCGGGAGTCGTCCAGCTCGGCGACGGTGGCGCCGTCCAGGGTGATCACCCGCAGGGCCGAGTGCATCGCGTCGCCGTGCTCGGTGTGCTCGACGGCGAGCAGGGTCCCGTCCCGGGACAGGTCGCCGACGCCGGCCGACTCGCGGTGCCGGTAGACGACGGCGGGCTCCGTCCCGTCGGGCCGGACCACGTGGATCGTGGTCCCGTCCTCGTCGGTGGAGCGCCCCACGACGGCCGTGCCGTCCCGCCCGATGGCCAGCCCGGCGGGGTAGGAGGCCTCCAGCCCGGGGGTGGCCGGCTCGTCGGGGCCGCCCGCGAAGGGCTGGCGGACCCAGGTGCCGAACTCGTCGCCGTCGGTGTCGGAGAACCACCAGACCCACTCGCCGTCGGGGGAGAGGGTGCCGTCGGTGGTCCCGTTGGGCCGGTCGGTGGCCTGCCGCTGGACGCCGGTGGCGCGGTCCCAGGCGTAGAGCTCGTAGGTCCCGGTGGCGTTGGAGACGAAGAGCGAGCGGTCGGGCGCGTCCTCGGCCCATTCGGGCAGTCCCACGCGCGGGGCCCGGAAGCGCTTCTCCCAGTCGGGCACGGGGTCGGTGGTGGCGGTGGTGTCGGCGCTGGCGTCAGTCATGCACCCCATGTAACCGGATCGGCCGCGGCCCGTCCCCCGAGATGCCGACGGGGCCGAACGGGCGCAGGGTGGTGTGCGTACGCGGTCCCGCGTACGAGGCTGCGCGGAGGAGTGGCGGTCATGGCGAAGAAGGCGCACAAGGGGCAGCACGCCCACCAGGACTCCGAGCGTGCGATGGCGAAGAACACCGCGGCCGAGGCGCGCGCGAAGGCCGCCGTCCGCGATGTGCAGTCGGTCGCCGCGAAGACCCGGGGCATGCAGCAGAAGGCCCAGGCCAAGCGGGGTTGAGCCGGGTCGGGCCGTAGGCTGACGCGATGCGGATGATCGTCCGGGGCGCCCGGCTGCTGCACAGCGAAGGCCTGCACGACGTCGAGGTCGCGGAGGACGGGCGGATCGCGCGCGTGCTCCCGTACGACGACCAGAAGGAGCCGCCGGCGACGGGGGTGCTGATCGAGGCGCACGGCGGGCTGCTCAGCGCGCCCTTCGTCGAGCCGCACATCCACCTCGACACGGCCCTGACGGCCGGAGACCCGCGACCCAACGTCTCCGGGACCCTCTGGGAGGGCATCGCCTGCTGGAGCGAGCGCAAGAAGACCCTGACCCGCGAGGACGTGATCGCGCGGGCCACCGAGGTGCTCCGCTGGCAGGCGGCGCAGGGCGCCCTGCACGTGCGTACCCACTGCGATGTCACCGACCCGGCGCTGACCGCGCTCGACGCGCTGCTGGAGGTGCGCGACCGGGTCCGGGACGTGATGACCCTGCAGATCGTCGCCTTCCCGCAGGAGGGCATCGTCTCCTTCCCCGGCGGCGAGAAGCTGCTGCGCGAGGCCGTCCGGCGCGGGGCCGACGTGGTCGGAGCGATCCCGCACTTCGAGGACACCCGGGAGGACGGGGTGGCCTCGCTGGCCGTCGCCTTCCGGCTCGCCGAGGAGCAGGGACTGCGGGTGGACGCGCACTGCGACGAGATCGACGACGAGCAGTCCCGTTTCGTGGAGGTACTGGCCGCCCACGCCCTGCGCTCGGGACTGCGCGGGCACGTGACCGCCTCGCACACGACGGCGATGGGCTCCTACGGCGGCGCCTACAGCTTCAAACTCCAGCGCCTGCTGTCGCGCTCCGGGATCAACCTCGTCTCGAACCCCTTCGCCAATCTGAACCTCCAGGGCCGCTTCGACGCCTACCCGAAGCGCCGCGGCCTCACCCAGGTCAAGGAGATGCTGGCGGCGGGGGTGAACGTGGCCTTCGGCCACGACGACGTGATGGACCCCTGGAACGCGCTCGGCACCGGCAACCCGCTGCAGACCGCCCTCGTCGGGATCTACGCCGCCCAGCTCACGGGAGCGGACGAGATCCCGGTGGCCTTCGAGATGGTGACCGAGCGCGCGGCGCGCGTCCTCGGCCTCTCGCCCTCGGAGTACGGGGTCCGCCAGGGCAACCCGGCCTCCTTCGTGCTGCTGCCGGCCGAATCGCCCACCGAGGCCGTCCGCCGCCAGGTCCGCCCCCGCTACGTGGTCTCGCGCGGCACCGTCCTCGCCGAGACCCCGGCGGCTCCGCCCCGGCTGCTGGCCTGGCCGGGGGAGGAGGGGCCCTCGGAGGTGGACTTCCGCCCCCGCCTACGCTGACCTGCCATGACCTTTGTGACATGGACTCTTGACACTCCGTCCGGCCGGGCCGCGCTGGAGATCGCCTCCGAGTACACGGACGGGGCGCTGCTGAACCACTCTGTCCGGTCCTACGCCTTCGGGGCCGAATACGCGGACCGGCACGGGCTCTCGTACGACCGCGAACTGTTCTACGTCAGCGCGCTGGTGCACGATCTCGGGCTGACCGCGCCCTTCGACAGCCACACCCTGCCCTTCGAGGAGGCGGGCGGCCACGTCGCACGCGTGCTGACGGCGGGGCTGGGCTGGCCCGCGGAGCGGCGGGCGCGGGCCGAGGAGATCATCGTGCGGCACATGCGCGAGGACGTCACGGCCGCCGAGGACGTGGAGAGCCACCTGCTCCAGATCGGTACGACCGCGGACGTCTCCGGGGTCGGCGTCGGCGACGCCGACCCCGTCTTCACGGCCGCGCTGCTCACGGAGTACCCGCGCCTCGGCTTCGGCGACGCCTTCTTCGCGCTGGTCAGCGAGCAGGCCGCGCGCAAGCCGCAGTGCGCGGCGGCGGCCTACGTGGCGAGCGGCGCGAAGGAGCGCATCGCGGCGAACCCGCTCGACCGGCGGGGCTAGGCCGTCGATCCGGCCGGTCCAGCCGATGAGGTCGATCCGGTCGATCCGGCCGATCCGGCCGGTCTAGAAGAGCCCGAGCGCGTTGTCCAGGGACCAGACCTGCCAGCCCATGGCGAAGAAGGCGACCCCGGAGATCAGGGCCATCATGAGGTTCTGCCCCTGCTCGCCCCAGTCGTGGATCATCAGGATCAGGTAGACCAGGTTGAGCAGCAGCCCGGCGAGCAGGGCTATCGGGGTCAGGAATCCGACGATGAGGCCGAGGCCCAGGGCCAGTTCGGCGTAGGCGACGAGGTAGGCCATGAAGCGCGGGTAGGGCTTCACGACGATGTCGAAGCCGCGTGTGACGAACCCCCAGCGGTGCTTCTCGGCCACGCCGGCCGCCCAGCGGATGCCGCCTCCGCCGAACCAGTCCTTCTTGTCCTTGTGCCGCCAGCTCTCCAGCCACCACAGCCCGAGCCCGATCCGCAGAACGGCGACCCATTCGGGCCCGCCGAGCCAGATGGTCTGCATCCTCGGTTCCCTTCCTCGTTCCCTCGCAATGATCTGACGATGTGTCAGTTTCGGGGAAGGGGAGGGGCGTGGCAAGGGGTTGGCCGAGCGGATGGCCGAGGGGGCGGGGGAGGGGGCGGGGAGGGGGTGGTGCTCAGCGGCACACGACGGAGACCGCCTGGGCCTGGTTGTTGCCGAAGCCCCCGCGGTTCCACGGCTGTTCGAGCGGCTGCGTGCGTCCCGAGGCGTCGGTGGCGCGGACCAGGAGGGTGTGGCTGCCCGGGACCGCCGTCCAGTCGGCGTGCCAGCCCTGCCAGGCGTACGGGTGGCCGCCCTGCGGCAGCACCTCGGCGTCGGCCCATCCGGCGCCGCCGTCGGTGCTCAACTCCACGCGCACGACCGGCCCGTGGCCCGACCAGGCGCGCCCGGCGAGCCGCACGGGGCCGGGGCCGACGACCCGGGTGCGGGACATGAAGTCGGGGAATCCGGGCGGGATCAGCAGGGCGCGCGGGGCGATCCGGGTGACGGGCTCGCCGGGTTCCCCGGCGCTCTGCCTGTACCGGTAGGCCGTGGCCTGCTGGTACCCGCCGAACGCGGTGTCGACGAGCTCGATGTCGCGCAGCCACTTCACGTGGGCCATGCCGTACCAGCCCGGTACGACCAGCCGGAGCGGATGCCCGTGCTGCGGCGGCAGGGGCCCGCCGTTCATCGTGTGGGCGAGCAGGACGTCCTCGCCGACGGGCAGCGGCAGGCTGCGCCGGTAGTCCTGCTCGACGCCCCGCTCCACCCCGTGGTCGGCGCCCGTGAACACCGCCTCCACGGCGTCCGGCGCCACCCCGGCCTCCGCGAGCACCGCGCGCAGCGGCACCCCTGTCCACTCGGCCGTCCCGACCGCCTCCACCAGCCAGGGCTGGCTGACCGGCCGCGGGGACAGCCGGGCCCGCCCGTTGCCGGCGCACTCCATGGTGACCCGGTGGGTCACGGAGGGCAGGGCCCGGAGGTCGCGCAGGTCCAGCTCCAGGGGGGTCCGGAGGCGGCCGCGGAGGGTGAGGCGCCAGGTGTCGGGGTCCGTGTCCGGGATGTCGTAGTGCACGAGGACGTAGTGCAGCCCGGCCGGCGTGACCTCGTACCGCATGGCCTCCAGCGGGAGTCCGTGGTTGCGCGCGGAGAGCGCCAGCTCGTCCTGGCCGATGCCCTCCCCGGGGGCGGCGATCCGGCCAGGGGGGCTGATCCCGGTGAGGGGGCGCTCCTCCATGGGGTCATGGTCCCGCGCCGGGGGCGGACCGGCTACTCCGCGTGCGGATCACCTCAGCGGGCGGTATGAATTGATCTGTCCCTTATGTGATCGGAGTGAAGCGTGGACGACTATCCACTGCTCAACCTGTTCTGGACCATGCTGTGGCTCTTCCTGTGGGTCATGTGGTTCTTCCTGCTGTTCAAGGTGATCACTGACATCTTCAGGGACCACGAGCTGCACGGCTGGGGCAAGGCGGGCTGGCTGATCCTGGTGCTCCTGCTGCCCTACATCGGCGTCCTCGTCTACCTGATCGTCCGCGGCAAGAGCATGAGCCAGCGCGACGTGAAACAGGCGCAGGCGAACGAGAAGGCCTTCCAGGACTACGTCCAGAAGGCCGCGGGCCCACGCAGCAGCCCGGCCGAGGAACTCGCGAAGCTGTCCTCCCTCAAGGAGCAGGGCCACCTGACCCAGCAGGAGTTCGACAAGGCCAAGGAGAAGCTCCTGGCCTGAGGGCCGCCCTCCCTGTCCTCCCTGCCCCGAACGGGGGCCCGGCCGCGATCTCGCGGTCGGGCCCCCGTTCGGGCGTTCCGGATCAGGCCGCGGCGGGGTCCGTGTCCTCCAGCAGGTCGATCAGGGACGAGCGGGCCCGGGCCACGCGGGAGCGGACCGTGCCGATCGGACAGCCGAGCATGAGCGCCGCCTCCGCGTACGGGAGGCCCATGAGCTGGGTGAGGACGAAGACCTCGCGGCGCTCGGCGGGGATCGCCGCCAGGAGCTCCGCGAGCGCGACACCGTCCTCGAAGCCGGGCACGTCGCGGGGCTGGCTCTGTTCGGCCGCGGTCTGCCAGTCGTCTCTGTCGGCGATCTTGGGGCGGGCCGCCTTGTGGCGCAGGCTGTCCACCACCGTGCGCCGCGCGATGGAGAGCAGCCAGGTACGGGCGGAGGAACGGCCCTCGAAGCGGTGGAGGCTGCCGAGGGCGCGCAGGAAGGTCTCCTGGGTCAGGTCCTCGGCGGACTGCGGGTCCGCGCTGAGGTAGGCGACGTAGCGGCGTACGTCCCGGTGCAGGGCGCGTACGAACTGGTCCACCGCGGCGGGATCGCCGTCGCGGGCGGCGAGTGCGAGGAGGGTGACGGCCTCGTCGGGGCCGGCGGCGCGGCGGGTGGTGGGGACGGGGGTGGGGGCGGGTGCGGTGGGGAGAGCGGCGGGGGCGGTGGCCGGGCGCGTGAGCAGGGCAGTGGTCATCGACTGTGTCCTTCGGGGAATCCGGCCGGATTCGATGCCGCAGCGAGGGGTTCGCGGGAGCGCGGGCAGCACTGTGCCTTCGGTGCCAGGAGCGACAGCACCCTGGAGCGCGGCATCGTGGGGCCGGGGAACGGGTGGTACGGCCTGCCGGACGGCATGACCGATGCCCGAGGCGCGGTACGGGTACGGGTGTTCCGCCCGTGGCGCGTCGGGGAGCCGGCTGTCAGACGACAGCGATCCCGTGAGGTGGGCCCCGTGAGGTGAGGGCGTCGGCGAGCAGCAGCCTGCGGGGCGTACGGACCCGGTGGTTCCGGGCGGGGCGGACGCGGGGCCGGTGCGCGGGCGCGGGGAGCCGGAAGATCAGGCGCAGCGGTACGAGGAAGCGGGCGGCGACGGCGCGCAGGACGCGGAAGGCGCCGCGTTCGCCGTGTGCGAGCCAGAGGCCGCAGATCAGGGCGGCCAGGAGGTGGCCCGCGAGCATGCCCGTCGGTGACATGGAGCCCATGGCGTGCTCGGTGGGTATCGGCAGGGCCGTCGCGATGGGCGCGGAGCTGTCGGCCATGCCGTGCATGCCGTGGGTCCCGGCCACCCCGTGCACGTCGTTCTGCAGGACGTGTCGGGCGGTGGTGCCGGTGGCCGGCCGTGGCGTTGCCTGCGGGCGGAGCAGGGAGGGAGCGTCGCAGAGCAGGTACCGGGTCCAGCGGCGGCCCAGTGAGGCCAGCGAGGCCAATGAGGTCAGGGAGGCCAATGAGGTGCCGGGTTGCTGCGGTCGGGCCGCCGCGGCCTGGGCGAGCGAGAACCCGCCGTGCAGGGCCGCTTGGGTGCCGACCGTCGCGGCGACGACGGCCGCGAAGCCGCGCTCCCGCCCGGCGAGGATCCAGCCGGTCGCCGAGGTTCCGGCGAACGCCGCGGTCATTCCCCACCAGGGGACGGAGGTCCCCGACATGAGGATGTGCCCGAGGGCCGAGAGCAGCACGCAGGTGGCCGCGAACATCGCGGCCCGTACGGCTCGGCAACATCGACCGGGTGTCATGGCCGGGCCATCGTTGCACCGGCCGGTCGGGGACGACAGAGGGCATCAGGTTTTCTCATCGGCCGGAAACCGCGTACCGGTGCGGTGTGGTGCACGCCACAACAGGCCCTGGGAACCCGGGCGTTCACCGGTCCGACTCCTGTCCCGGACACAGGACTGAGGGCTGAGCGCGGGGTCGAGGCCCGGGGGCGCGCGGCGAGAACGGGACGGGTGAGCGGTGGTGGAGAGAGACGGGGCGGTGAAGGCGTCCGCAGGAGCGGCAGGAGCGGCAGGAGCGGCAGGAGCGGCAGGCGCGGCAGGCGCGGCAGGCGCGGCAGGCGCGGCAGGGGTGGCCGCGGGGCCGACGCGCGGCCTCACCGCCTTGCTGACCGGAGCCATGGCCTTCTCGATGCTCCAGCTCTTCCTCCTCGGTGCGCTCGGTCCGCGCCTGGTCGGGGAGTTGGGGGTGTCGCCCGCCGTGCTCGGCTGGACCACCACGGTCGGGTTCGGGACGGCGGCCGTGCTGTCCCCGCTCGGCGGGAGGCTCGTGGACCGGATCGGGCCCCGCCGCTCCCTCGTCCTCCTGCTGTCGGTGTCCGCAGCGGCGCTCGCGCTGATCGGTGCCGCGCCCGGCCCCGGGTTCCTGCTCGCAGCCGTCGGCCTGGGCGGGCTGCCCCAGGCCCTGGCCAATCCCGCCACCAACAAGGCGATCCTCGCCGCGGTGCCTCCCGGCCGCCGGGGGCCGGTGACCGGCATGAAGCAGTCGGGCGTCCAGCTGGGAGCCTTCGCCGCCGGGCTGCCGCTCACGGCACTGGCCGGCGGGGTCGGCTGGCGCGGGGCGGTGTGGACGGCCGCCGGCACGGCCGCGCTGGCGGCGGTGTGGACGCTGCGCGCCCTGCCCGCCGACCCGCAGGCGGCCCCGGCCGGACCCCGCGCCTCGCTCGTCCCGCGGGGTGCCATCGCCTGGCTGGCGGTGTTCTCCCTGTTCCTGGGCTGCGGGATCGCCTCGGTCAATACGTACGTGGCCCTCTTCGGTGCGCAGCGCCTCGGCATGGGTCCCACCGCGGCGGGTGCGCTGGTCGCGGTGCTCGGCGTCGCGGGCATCGCCGGGCGGGTCGGCTGGTCCAAGGCGGCCCGTCCGGGGCGGGCCGAGTGGCTGCCGGGCGGCCTCGCGGCCGGCGCGGTGGGAGCGGCCGTCCTGCTGGTCGCGGCGCCGGGCGCGGGTCCGCTGGTGTGGGTGGCGGCGGTGGCCGTCGGGGTGTTCGCGGTGGCGGCCAATGCCGTCTCGATGGTCCTGGTCATGCAGCGCGGCGCCCCCGGCCGGGCCGGTCAGGACTCCGCCCTCGTGGCCGCCGGGTTCTTCACCGGCTTCGCCGTCGGCCCCCTCCTCTTCGGCCCCCTGGCGAACGCCGGCCGCTACGGGACGGGCTGGCTGCTGGTGGCGGCCGAGTTCGGCGCGGCCTGCGCGGTCGGGGTGACGTGGTCGGTGCGGGAACGGAGGCGGGGGCGTTGACGGTTCCGGCGGCCGAGTGGGCGGAGCGGGCGTTGGCGGAGGTGCTCGGGCAGGTCGCCTCCACCGCGGACGCTGTCGGCGAGCGGTTCCCGCTGTACGCGGACCCGGACACGGGGGAGTGGACGACGACCGGCCGGGGTTCCTGGGCCGGCGGGTGCTGGGCGGGGCTGTTGTGGCTGAGGGCCCGCAGCACGGGCGCCGCACGAGACCGGGCCGCCGCCTCCGCCTGTACCGCGCGGCTGGCCGGCTGGGTGGACGCCGACACCTCCGCGCGCGGGCTGATCCTCTGGTACGGGACCGCCCTGGCCGTCGAGGACGCCGCGGCGCAGGAGCTGCGTGCGCGGGCGGCGGAGGCCTGTTCGGCCGCGCTGGACGAGGAACTGGGGCTGCTGCCCTGGGGATCGGCGTTCGGCGGGCCCCGTCTGCTGGCCCGGGTGGACGGGCTGCCGGGCACGGTCCCGCTGCTCGCCCTGGCCGGCCCGGCCGCCGCGGCCGCGCACCTCCGGCAGCACCTGGCCCTGTGCCTCCCCGGCTCCGGGACGGAGGCCTGCCGGGCCCGTGACCTCGTACCGGCCTGGTCCCACGAGGGGCGGGCGGGCTGGCTGGCGTGCCCGGAGCCGGCTCCGGGCTGGAGCCGGGGACCGGCCTGGCTGCTGCTCGCGCTGGCCGACGTACTGCACCGGCCCGCCGTTGCCGCATGCCTGCCCGGGGATCCGCGGGGGCTGGCGGAGCGGCTCGCCGACGCGTGGACGGGGCCGGGTGCGCCCCTCGTACCGGCTGCGGACGCGGCCCGGCCGGACGGGCCCGTGGACACCTCGGCCGCCGCCGTCACGGCCGTCGCGCTGCTGAAGCTGTCCCTGCTCCCCGGGCCCCGGGCCGAGGCGTACGCGCGCCGCGCGAAGGAGATCCTGCAGCACCTGGCCGACCGTCATGTCGTCCGGGGCCGCCTGCTGAACGGTTGCTACGACGCGGACAAGGGACTCGCCGTCCGGCACCAACTGGTGTGGGGAGACTTCTTCTTGGCGCTGGGTCTGGCCGGATCGGCCGGGCTGGCGGACCTACGTACGGTCTGACGAACACGGAGACGTATTCGTGATCGTTCCGCGTGCAACCCCACCGCCGGTACGAGGGTCGATCAGGACATGGCCTCTTCCCAAGTCCTCAGCAAGGGGAACTCCTCCGCGACCCTCGGCCCCGACCGCCTGATCGTCAAGCAGGGCCGGCAGCGCAAGGAGATTCCCCTCGAAGCCGTATCGGAAGTCCGCGCGGGCGGCGACACGGTCCTCCGGGTGGTCCTGACCGATGGAGTCGTGCACCGGCTCGACGGCGACAACCCGACAGCCACCGAAGCGTTCCGCGTCGCCCTCGACGAAGCCCTGCCCGCGGAGCGGAACCCGGCGGGCAGTTCCCTGGTCGTCACCGAGCGGGAGCCCTCCGCGATCAAGGCCTGGCAGGTGTGGGTGGGGATCCTGCTCCTCGCCGCCGGGTACATCGGCTACGTCGTCTGGGTGGGGCACTCCGCCCCGGATCCGCAGGCCTGGCCCCTGGTGCTCTTCGCGGTGTTCCCGCTGGGCCTGGGCCTGCCCCTCACCCTCGGCATCCTGTTCAAGACCGTGGAGCGGGTGGTCCTCGCCCGGCGCGGCATCACCGTCCTCGGCGCCATGACCTACCACGCGAACGGCAGGCAGCGCGGCTCCTACGTGTTCACCGACACCGACGGCAACGAGCACATCCACCAGCCCACCTTCGGCGGCTCGTCGGAGAACCTTCAGATCGTCTACGACCCCCGCAGCCCCGGGGACAACGCCCCCCGTCGCCCGCTGCCCGAGGTACTGCTGATGTACACCTTCGGCTGGCTCTTCTCGCTGGGATTCCTCGCCCTGGGCGTGTTCATGGTGGCGGCCCCCTTCCTGTGAGGCCTACGTCCCGTATCCCCCCAGCACCCTCCGGGCCACCCCCGTGATGTGCAGTTCGTCCGGGCCGTCCAGGATGCGGGCCGTACGGCCCGTGCGGTAGAGGGCGGGCAGGGGGGTGTCGGGGCCCAGGCCGGCCGCGCCGTGGACCTGGATGGCCGCGTCCGTCACCTGCTGGAGCATGCGGGCGGCCGCCACCTTGGCCAGGCCCACCTCCACGTGCGCGTCCCGCCCGGCGCTGATCGCGGCCACGGCCTCGTGGACGAGCGGCCGGGTGGTGCGCAGCGCCAGGAGCGACTCGAAGACGTGGCTCTGCACCAGCTGGTGGCTGCCGAGCGGACCGCGCGATCCGGTACGGGAGTTCACGCGTGCGCACATGAGGTCGAACGCGCGCTGTGTCTGGCCGAGCCAGCGCAGACAGCGCAGGGTGCGGCCCAGTTGGAGCCGTTCCGCGGCGATGTCGAGGGCCCGGCCGCGTGCGCCGAGGAGGTGGTCGGCGTCCACGTGCACCCGGTCGAACTCGATCTCCCACTGGCCGGCCCCGCCCAGCACCGGTAGCTCCCGTACCACCCGGAAGCCCGGCGCCGAGGTGGGAACGACGAGCAGGGACAGGCCCGTACGGTCTCCCGGCCGCCCGTCGGTGCGGGCCAGGACGGTGACCAGATCGGCTTCGGCGGCGTGCGAGGTGAACCACTTGCGGCCGCTGACGGTCCAGCTGCCGTCCGCCCGTTCCACCGCGCGCGTGGCGGTGAGGTACGGGTCGGTGCCCGGGGTCTCCGGGTCGGTCATGGCGTAGCAGGCGCGCAGTTCGCCGGACGTCAGCCGGTGCGGGTACAGGGTGCGCACCCGGTCGGTGCCGTGCCGCCACAGCATCGTCGCGTCCAGCAGCGGCGCCGATCCCAGCGCCGCCGGTCCGTGGTCGCTGGCCCCCTCGGCCTCGGCGAGGCGCGCGTAGCGTGCCAGATCGAGGCCTTGGCCGCCCAGTTCCCCGGGGAGCGGGAGGGCCCAGAGGCCCGCCTCCTTCGCCCCCGCCTGGAGCTTGCGCAGGGCCGCCGCCGCGGCGGGGCCGCCCGCGTCGAGGACGGGCTCGTGGGGCATGACGTGCGTGCGGACGAAGTCTGCGACCCGGTCCTTCAACTCCTGCTCGGTGCAGGCCGGTTCGTGCGGGGAGTGCGCCGCGGTCCCTTCGTCTTCCGTCATCTCGGTCTCCATCACTTTCCTCCAGCACGCCGGGAACCCGTGGGAACGGCAGTCCGACTGCCTTCCCGTGGAACTGGTCGGGCGGGCCCGCCCCTTGGTTCCCGCGTACGGACCCCTGTGCGGGACCTCTGTACGGGATCACCTGCACGGGACCACCTGTACGGGATCACCTGCGGCGCCGGCCGATCGCCGGGCCGGGAGAAGAGGAGAGGCATGGCGTCACCCGCCGTCACCCAGACCGCTCGGCCGCTCGACGGGCTGCGCTTCACCGCCTCGGGACCGCCCGCGCTCGCCGGCCCGGTGGCCGAGCACCTGAGGCTGCTCGGAGCGGTCGCCGCGGAGGCCGGACCGGCCGCGGGGGGCGACCCCGGGGCGGCCCGCGTCACCTTGGCGGACACCGATCCGGGCCTCCCCGCGACCGCCACCGTCGCCTGGGCCTCGCCGGAGGCGGCCCTGGGGGGCGTCACCGACGAGGCGACCGCGCAGGCCGCGACCGGGATCATGGCCGTGCACGGCCGCCGCGACGGCCTGCCGCGGGGGCTCGCCGTCGACTACGCCACCGCCGCGACGGCCGTCCTCACCACGCAGGGGCTGCTCGCCTCCCTGCTGGCCCGGGCCAGGGGGTGCCACGGCGCCGCCGCGCAGCCGCACACGTACGTGGACCGGGCCGGGCTGCTGGTCGTGTCCCAGTACCTCGCCGCGAGCGGCGCCGACGAGGGCGAAGCCGTCGAACTGGCTCCCGGCGGGCCGCCCTTCACCGCGGCCGACGGCACGCTCTTCGAGCTGGAGACCCTGGATCCGGGCGCCTGGGCGGGATTCTGGCGGGCCCTGGACGCCCCCGCCGACGCGGTACGGGCCGGCTGGCGGCCCTTCCAGTTCCGGTACGCCACCGCGTGCGCGCCCTTCCCCGGAGCCCTGCACGCCACCACCCGGGCGCACGGCTGGCAGCGGATCCGCGAGGCGGCGGCCGCTTCGGGTGCCGAGGTCTGCCGGCTGCGGACCCTGGAGGAGCGCGCCGCCGAGGACGACGGAGCCGCCCCCTGGACCCTGGCCCCGTACGGCCCCGGCGGCCGTGTCCGCCCGCATGCGGCGCCCACCGCGCCGGGCCCGCTCGCCGGGACGACCGTCCTGGAGGCGGGCCGTCGCGTGCAGGCGCCCCTCGCGGCCCATCTGCTCGGGCTGCTCGGCGCCGAGGTCGTCCGGATCGAGCCGCCGGGCGGCGACCCGCTGCGCGGCATGCCGCCCGCCTGTTCGGGGATCTCCGCACGCTGGCTGGCCCTGAACCGGGGCAAGGGTGCCGTGGAGATCGACATCAAGTCGCCCGGCGACCGGCTGCGGCTGGCCGAGCTGGCGGCCGGAGCCGACGTGTTCCTGCACAACTGGGCCCCGGGGAAGGCCGCCGAGCTGGGCCTGGACTCCGCCGACCTCGCGCGGGCGAACCCGGCGCTCGTGTACGCGTACACCGGCGGCTGGGGCACGGGCCGGATCGCCGATCCGCCGATGGGCACGGACTTCATGGTCCAGGCCCGTACCGCCGTCGGCGAGGCCGCCCGGCCCGAGGGCGAAGTCCCCGCGCCCTCCCTGATGACCCTGCTCGACGTACTGGGCGGGCTGCTCGGCGCCGAAGCCGTCCTCGCGGGCCTGCTGCTGCGCGAGCGCACCGGACGCGGGGTCCGCGTGGACTCCTCGCTGCTCGGCGCCGCCGACCTGCTCACCGCCCCGGCCCTGCTCCGCGCCCGGCGCGGGGAGCGCAGCCGCAGGCCCGCGGGATTCCGTACGCCCCTGCGCACCGCCGACGGCTGGATCGCCCCGGCCGATGCGGACGCCCGCGCCGCGGCCCTCACGCACGGGCTCGCGGAGCTGTCCACCGAGGACGCCCTGCTAGCCCTGCGGGAGCGCGGTCTCGGCGCGACCGCCGTCACCACCGACCTTGCCGACCTGCACCACGACCCGCGCTTCGCCGGCTCGATCAGCCGGGACGCGCACGGTGCCCCTGCCGTTCCCGACCCCTGGAGCTTCGTATGACCGTCGCACTGCACGATCTGCTGCCCGTGGGCCTGCGCCGCTCGTGGGCGGTCGACGGAACCTGCCCCGACCTCGACCTCTACAGCCTCTTCCGGGCCCGCCAGATCTCCGACCTCCACCGCACCGCGGTCGTCGATGCCAAGGGCACGCTCTGCTACACCGCGCTCGACCGCAAGGTGCGATGTCTGGCCACCGGCCTCGCGGAGCTCGGCGTACGGCCCGGCGACGTGGTCGGGGTCCAGCTCCCCAACGGCCGCAACGCGGTCATCGCCGACCTGGCCCTGGCGGCCCTCGGAGCGGTGGCCCTGCCCTTCCCCGTGGGCCGGGGCGGCCAGGAGGCCCGCGGCCTGCTGCGCCGTGCCGAGGCCGTCGCGGTGATCGCCGCCGTGGAGCACCGGGGCCACCACCACGCCGCCGACCTGCGGGACCTGGCCCCCGAACTGCCCGCGCTGCGCCATGTCATCGCGGCCGGCGGAGCGGCGGGCAAGGAGCCTGAAGGAACGATTCGGCTCGCGGCGCTGCTGCGCTCCGACCCGGCCGCCTTCGTTCCCGCCCGGCCCGACCCCGACAGAGCCGCCCGCATCCTGGTCTCCTCGGGTTCCGAGGCGGAGCCGAAGATGATCGCGTACTCCCACAACGCCCTCGCCGGCGGCCGCGGCAACTTCCTCGCCTCGCTGATGCCCGACGGGACGCCCCCGCGCTGCCTGTTCCTCGTGCCGCTCGCGTCCGCCTTCGGCTCCAGCGGCACCGCGGTCACCCTCGCCCGGCACGGCGGAACCCTGATCGTCCTCGACCACTTCACGCCGGAGGCGGCCCTCGCGGCGGTGCGCGAGCACCGGCCCACGCACGTCCTCGGGGTGCCCACGATGATCCGCATGATGCTCGACCGCCTGGAGGCCGAGGCATCCGCGGGCGACGCCCCGCCGCTGCCCGCACCCACCGCCCTGATCCTCGGCGGCGCCCCCCTCGACGAGACCACGGCCGAGAGCGCGAGCCGCGCCTTCGGCTGCCCGGTCGTCAACCTCTACGGCTCGGCCGACGGGGTCAACTGCCACACCGGACTGGGCGCCACGGCACCGGAGTCCGAGGGCACGGGCATCGCCGCCGGCCGCCCCGACCCCCGGGTCGCCGAGATCCGGATCACCGACACCGAGACGCACGAACGGCTCCCCGACGGCGCGATCGGGGAGATCATCGCCTGCGGCCCCATGACCCCCATGTGCTACGTCGCCTCCCCGGACCTGGACGCCCTGTACCGCACGCCCGAGGGCTGGGTCCGTACCGGCGACCTCGGCTTCATCGACGAGGACGGGGTCCTCCACGTCGTCGGCCGCCTCAAGGACATCGTCATCCGCGGCGGCGCCAACATCAGCCCCGCCGAGGTGGAACGGGACCTCTCCTCCCACCCCCTCGTCCGCGACGTCGTCTGCGTCGGGGTCCCGGACGAGGTGATGGGCGAACGCCTCGCCGCCTGCGTCGTCCCCCGCGGCGCGCAGCCCCCCACCCTCGACTCCCTGGCCGGACACCTCACGCTCCGCGGCCTCGACCGACGCAAGCACCCCGAGCGCCTGCTGCTGCTGGCGGAGCTCCCGCTGACCCCGGCCGGCAAGCCCGACCGCGCGGCCCTGCGCGCCCGCCTCGCGAACGGCGCGCCCGGCCCGGAGGCCACCACGGCCCGCCCCGAGCCGGTCGCCGCGGCGCCCGCCGGGGTGGGCGCGTAGACGAGGGCGGGGCGGCCCCCGGTGGGACCGCCCCGCCCTCCCGGCGTACCGGGGCACCGGCCCCGTACGCCGATGCCCCGCTCCGCGCTGCCCCGCTCCGCGCTACCCGGCGGAGCCGCCCGCCTTGGCCATGGCCTTCTTCAGCTCGATCCCCGCGTTGCGGTAGACCGGCAGCAGGTCCAGGTCGTTCCCCGGATAGTTGACGATCTTCACCTGCTGAGCACCGGAGTCGGGCAGGACCGTGCCGGTCGACATGTGCGCGTTGTCCAGGACCAGCGCCGGCTTCTTCGCCGACAGCTCGGCCAGCTGCGCCGGGGTCACCGCCTCGGGGCCGTAGGTGCCCACCGTGGTGGCGCCCGCCAGCTTCGCGGACCAGGCGGTGAACACCTGGCTCACGACCGCCGGGCTCTTGCCGCCGGGCCAGGCGGCCTGGACGTCCTTCGCGACCCGCCCGTACTCGGCGTCGAAGTCCGACGCCCACTTCGCGGCGGTGCCCGGCGTACCGAACAGCGCGCCCAGCCTGGCGACTTCGGCCTTGACCTTGTCGGCGTCGTTGTCGAGGCTCACCTCCACCAGCTTCGCCTTCGACCCGGCGGCCTCCTTGATCTTCGCGGCGTACGGCTCGAACGGCGCGTACAGCACGAAGTCGGCCCCGGCGACGGCGGCGAGGTCGGAGGGCTTGGGGTCGTAGTCCGGCGCGTGGTGCACGGACTGCGGCACGATCACCTTGACGTTCTGCGCGCCCGCGGCCTTGGCGAAGGCGCCCTCCCAGGTGGTCGTCACGACGACGACCGGAGGGCCCTCCTTGACGGTGTCACCACCACGCCCGGCGTCGTCGGTGTCGCCGTCGCTGTTGCCGCAGCCGGTCACCAGGGCCAGTGCCAGGCCCAGTGCCGTGCTCAGTGCGAGGAGGGAAGTGCTGCGGACGCGGGTTCGCGGCGCCATGAGCTGATTCTCCGTTCGGGTACGAGGTGCACCGCGAGGACGAGCGCCCCCGCGGTCAGGACGAGGACGGGCCCGGGGGGCCAGTCCAGCCGGAGGGCGATGAGGAAACCGGTCAGGTTCACGAAGACGCCGATGCCCACCGCCCACCCGGTGATCGATTTCAGCGAGGTGCCCAGCCGGCGCGCGGCCAGGGCGGGCAGCAGGGTCAGCGCGTCGACCAGCAGGGCGCCGGTGAGCTTGATGGCCCCGGCGACCGCGACCGCGACGAGCACCAGCAGGACGGTGGTCAGCGCCCGCACCGGCACGCCGGAGCACTGCGCGAGCTCGCGGTCGTACAGCAGCAGCGCCACCTCGCGCCGCCGCCACCAGAACAGGCCGGGCACGAGCACGGCCAGCACGCCGAGCACCACGAGATCGGCGCCGCCGACGGACAGGATCGAGCCCCACAGCAGCGCGAACGCGCCCGAGGCGTTCACCCCCGAGACCGCGAGGAGCAGCAGCGCGGCGGCGATCGCCAGGCTCATCAGCAGCCCCATCGCCCCGGACAGCCCGTCCGGGGTCCGGGCCAGCGGGGCGACTCCGGCTCCGGCCAGTGCGCAGGCCACCAGCGCGCACAGCATGGGATCCAGTCCGGTGAGCAGTCCGACGGCGATGCCCAGCAGCGCGACGTGCATCATCGCGAAGCGCACCGGCATGATGTCCAGCCCGACGATGACCACACCGATCACGGGCAGCCCGACGGCGGCCAGCAGCAGGGCGAAGCCCGCCCGCTGTACGGGGGCCAGCTGCAGCAGGGTGCCGAGGTCGGCGCTCGCCAGGGAGACGGCCGCGAGGGTGGCGCTCACCGGACCTCCCGCAGTCGTCCGGCGGCCATCTCCAGCACCCGGTCGCAGCGTTCCGCGAGCGCCCGGTCGTGCGTGACGACGACGAGCGTCACGGGCAGCGCGGCCAGTACGTCGGCGGCCTCGTCCTGCCCGGCGAAGTCCAGGGCGGCGGTCGGCTCGTCGGCGAGCAGTACGCCGGCCCCCGCGGCCACGCAGCCGATCGCCCGGGCCAGGTACATCCGCTGCAACTGCCCGCCGGACAGGGTGTGCAGCGGCCTTCCGGTCAGCGGTCCCACCCCCAGCCGGCCGGCGGCCTCGGAGGCCGCGCGGGAGTCCCCGCTGCTGGCGAGGAGTTCGCCGCCCAGGAGCGGGAAGCGTCCGGCGGCGGGCTTCTGCGGGATCCACGCGCACGCCCGCCGCCGCCAGGCCGGGTCGCCCGTACGGCCGCCGACCAGGATCTTCCCGCTGACCTGCGGGTGCAGTCCGAGGACGGCGCGCAGCAGGGTGGTCTTGCCCGATCCGTTGGTGCCGGTCAGCGCGACGCGCTCGCCGGCGGCGATCTCCAGGTCGACGCCGGCCACGGCCTCGACCCGCCCGTGCCGGCAGCCCACCCCCTCCATCCGCACGTCCAGCCCGCCCATCCCACGTCCCTCCGCTGTCACCGGCCGTCTCTCCGCATGGAGTTGGTCGGCCGGAAGGGCCCCGCAGTTCCGACGACCGCCGATCTGCCGGTGGCGGACCGGTGGAGCGGTTGGCGCAGGGATGGGCGAAGGGGTGGGCGCAGGGATGGGTGCAGTGGCGGGCGCAGTAGCCGCTTCACGCCGTCCAGCCGGGCGGGACCGGCCATTCCGCACGGGCGTTCCATTTTCTACAAGCGTCCGGGCCCGCCCCGGGCCATGATCGCGCCGCCACCTCCCGTGGTGATCAACACGCCTGTGATCAAAGGGAGTCGAGCCATGCCCGAGAACGTCCGCACCCCTCGCCGCGCGCTGCGCAGCGCCACCCTGCGCAGCGCCACCCGCCGGGTCGCCCTCCGGCACCGCGCCCTGGCGACCGCGGTCGTCCTGGCGGCGACCGGAACCGTCCTCGCCGCCGCCCCCCAGCCCGCCCAGGCCGCGCTGCCGGCGCAGTCGATAGCCGACCCCGTGCACTACTGGAACGACGTGCTGCAGAACGTCTTCCGCCGGGTCGGCGGCGGGCCCGTCCCGATGGCCCGCTCGGCCGCGATGATGAACGCCGCGATCTACGACGCGGAGTCCTCGTACCAGCTGAAGTGGAAGGGCAAGATCACCTCGGAGCCGTACATCAAGGCGGAGAACTACCTGGGCTGGGCCGAGGGCCCGGACGAGGAGGAACGCGTCATCGGCCGGACGGCCTACAACATCCTCCTCGGCCTCTACGGCAACAAGCAGAGCCGCTACGCGGACCAGACGCAGTACCTCGACTCGCGCTTCCGCGAGCGCTTCGGCACCGAGCCCACCGCCGGCGACTTCCTCGACCTCACCGTGGTCGGCCCGATGGTCAAGCAGATGACCGACGCCCGCACCGGCGACGGCTCCGACAACCCCCAGGTCTACGTGGGGGACAACAAGCCGGGCGCCTGGCGGCCGACGAGCTACCCGGACATGCCCGACGCCTCCTGCGACGAGGACAGCGACGCGATCAGCCCGTTCTACGGCCAGGTCAAGCCGTTCTCGCTGGCCTCCGGCTCCCAGTTCCGCCCCACCACCCTGACCCAGTACGGCTCGTACGAGGCCCTGGTGGCGAGCGACGCGTACAAGCAGCAGGTCGCGGCGGTCCGCGCGGCCGGCGCCGACAAGCCCACCGCGGCCACCCCGGTGATCAACCGGACCCCGGACCAGCTCGCCGCCGCCTGGTTCTGGGCCAACGACAACAACGGCACCTACAAGCCGCCGGGCCACATGCTCCAGGCCACCCGCGAGGTGGCCAAGGCCCGCGGCCTCGGGGTCTACGCCAACGCCCGCCTCTTCGCCCTCGTCTCCCTCGCCATGGCCGACACCGGGATCGCGGTCCGCGACGCCAAGTTCGCCACCCCCATCGACCTGTGGCGGCCCGTCTCGGCGGTCCGCGAAGGCGGCCTCGACCCCCAGTGGAAGCCGCTGCTGAAGAGCCCGACGGGCGTCAACGTCAGCCCCTGCTTCCCCGCGTACGTCTCCGGCCACGCCTCCTTCGGCGGCGCCTGGGCCGGGGTGATGAAGCGCTACTTCGGCAGCGACAACATCTCCTTCGACCTCACCACCGACGAACCGCAGGCCCCGGTCAAGACCCGCCACTTCACCAGCTTCAGCGCAGCCGGCAAGGAGGACGCCGACAGCCGCATCTGGCTCGGCGTCCACTACCCGTGGGACGCCACGGACGGCCTCGTCCTCGGCGACAAGGTCGCGAACCAGGTCTTCACCACCAAGCTCCGCACCCTCTGACCCCGCCCCGGCCGGATGCCGTAAGCCTTTCGTCATCCGGCCGGGCCTGGCCCCGCCCCGCCCCCGCGCGTTGAATGCCCAGGACGACCGAACGCGACGAGGGGCCGGACAAGTGACCCAGAACCAACCGCAGAACCGGGGCACACGCAGGCCCCGAACCGTCCGGACCGTCCTGACGGCCCTGGCCCTCCCGGCAGCCCTCCTCCTGGGCCTCGGCCTGTACTGGTTCCAGCCGTGGAAGCTCTGGCAGAACGCAACGGTCCACGAGTCCCTCCCATCGACGTCCTCCTCCTCGCCCACCCTCTCGCCCACCGCCCAGGCGACCCCGCAGCCCCTCGCCCAGACCCTCGCCCAGGGCTCGCTGATCAGCCACGAGCACACCACCACGGGCACGGCGAAACTCATCCGCCTCCCCGACGGCTCCCACACCCTGCGCCTGGAGAACCTCGACACCAGCAACGGCCCGGACCTGCGGGTCTGGCTCACGGACGCCCCGGTGAAGGAGGGCACGGCGGGCTGGCGGGTCTTCGACGACGGCAAGTACGTCAGCCTGGGCAAGCTCAAGGGCAACAAGGGCGACCAGAACTACGCGATCCCGGCCGACGTGAACCCGTCCGCGTACACCAGCGTCACCATCTGGTGCGACCGCTTCGACGTCTCCTTCGGCGCGGCGGCCCTCACGACCGCATAACCGGCGACGCCGCGCCCGCGGCCGGGCGGGAGCCGCCCCGTCACGGGACAATGTCGCCCATGACGACCCCCGCGACCCCCGCGACGCCGATGGACACCGTCACGCTGGAGCGCCGCATCGAAGCCCGCCCCGAAACCGTCTTCGCCCTCTTCACCGACCGGGAGAAGTGGCTGTCCTGGATGGGCGCCGACGGCACGTTCTCCTTCGAGCCCGGCGGCTCGTACCGCATCCGGGTCACCGGCGAGGACGTGGCCTCCGGCCGCTTCCTGACGATCGACCCGCCGGAGCGCCTCGTCTTCACCTGGGGCTGGGAACAGGGCGTCCTGCCCGTCCCGGCCGGCTCCACCAGGGTGGAGATCACCCTGGAACCCACCGACCAGGGCACCCTGCTCCACCTGATCCACAGCGGCCTGCCCACCTCGGAGTCGTGCGAGGCCCACGCGGAGACCTGGCAGCACTACACCGACCGCCTGACCCTCCGAGCCGAAGGCACCACCCCCGCCCCGGACCCCTGGCCCCACCAGCCCACGCCCTGACCCTCCATGGCCCCGCACCGCGCAGGCAGGCGCCCGGACAACAGCCCCAGAAACGCAGGAAGGAAGGGCCCGATCCGCGATGCGGATCAAGCCCTTGACCTGGTCTTACGAAGTCGGGGTGGCGGGATTTGAACCCACGACCTCTTCGTCCCGAACGAAGTCCGGCCGTCCGCCGACGCTGCACGTTTGGAATAGGCCCAGGTCAGGGCGTTGGTGTCCCGTGGTCTGAGTGGGCCTTGAGGGCCCTTTCGGGGAAGATCATCTCCCAGATTTCTCCCAGTCGCCAAGGTCGAGCGTCTGATCGAGGCGTGCTTCTTGAGGGTGGTGATCGCGTTACCGGCGAACTGCGGAAGGTGTCTGAGGCGTGGTGCCCGCTGATACCGGCTGTGCGCCGAGCACGGCAACTCGCCAGCCGAAAGAGGACTTCGCATGACGCAAGCTGATGTGGCTCCTGAGGTGCGTCCGCTGCTGGGGACCGACGGTTCTTCCACGGAGCGCCTGCACGGAGTGGTCTGCGTCGCTGTACGGCGGTCCGACCTCATGGGAGTCTGGGGCCACGACGTCCTACTCCCTGCCAGGAGCCATCCCATGACTGGCCGTTCCCGCAGCGGGCCGCTTTCCCCGCTCTTCGCCTTCGGCGCCGTCCTGACGGCGGCCGGAGCGGCGATGTATGCGCTGCCGGGCCACGGCCTGCTGATGTGCGCCCTGGGAGCTCTCGTCCTCGCCACAGCCACCGCGGTGTGGCTAGCCGCCCAACACCGCTGAACCAAGCGCGTGACCGGACCCAACCACCGGCCCGGATGCCGCCCCCCGATTCTTCGGCTCGGCATCCGGGCCGTGCTGGGTTCCCCCCGTCGCCTGATCCTGCCCGTGCCGTGCCCGGCCGCGCATTGCCGGTGACCGGCAGTCTTGACGCGGCCCTGATGCCGGTGGCGGCGCCCGCCGGTGCACGTGTCACCCTGGTCCCCGCGTCAAGGACGTGTCATGGAGTTGCCAGGATCGGGGGAGGGCCATGGCCGACGGGGCCGCACTGGCGGAGCATATGGCGGGGTACGTCGAAATCCTGCTCGACGCCTGCGTCACGGGTCGTAGGCTCAGCCGTGCCGAGCTGGATTCCCGCAGGGTGCAGGGCACACGGGCTGCGGAGGCGGGACTGGCCCTGCGCGGGCTCATCCGGGACCATCTGACTGCGGCGCGGGAGCTACAGCCGCGATTGCCGTCCGGGGCTACGGGAGCGCTGTTGGCCGCTGTAGAGCAGGCCGTGGACGCCTTCGCCGAAGGGTACGAACGGGCCCAGCACCAGGCAGTGCGGCAGGAGGAGGCCGCGCGCCGGGAGTTCATCGACGATCTGCTGTACGGCGGCAGTGATCTGGGGAGGCTGGTCGAGCGGGCCGAACGGTTCGGGCTGCGGCTGTCGCAGGCCCACGCGGTCGCGGTTGCCGAGGGCCCGGAGCCGTACGGTGACGGCTACCCGGTGGCCAGGGGGATCGAAGAGACCGTCCTGGCCCGGTTCGGCAACCGGCAGCTCCTGCTGACCACGAAGGATGGGCGGCTGATCTGCGTGGCCCCCGGTGATCAGCCGGATGTGCTCGCCTTCTTCGGCAAGCAGGCGTACGCCGCCACCGGCGGCGGGCGGGTTGCCATAGGCCGTTCCCACCCAGGGGCCGGAGGGGTCGTCCACTCGTATGAGGAGGCCCTCAACGCCCTCGAACTGGCGGAGAGGATGGGTCTGGAGGGCCCGGTGCTGCACGCCGCCGACCTGCTGGTCTACCCGGTCCTGACCCGGGACCGGCAAGCCATGGCAGACCTGGTGGAAAGCGTGCTCGGCCCTCTGCGGAACGGGCGCGGCGGTGCCCAACCCTTCATCGACACGCTCACCGCCTACTTCGACAGCGGATGCGTGGCGACCGAGGCGGCCCGCCACCTGTCGCTGAGCGTGCGTGCCCTGACCTACCGGCTGGAGCGCATCCACACCCTCACCGACGCCGACCCGACCAACCCCGCGAACCGGTACACCCTTCAGACCGCGGTCATCGGCGCCCGCCTCCTGGGCTGGCCGGGCGAAGCCGGGGCCTGAGCACGGCCCTCAGCGCCGCCGCGGGAGCCGGTAGCGGGTACGCCACCGCCGACGCAGCCACGCGCCGATCTCTCCCAGAGCGACCAGCAGAGCCGCGCTCGCGGCGCAGGTCACGACGGACGCGGGCTGGTGGCGGATCTGCCCGCCGCACCACAGGAGCAGGGTGAGGGTGGCCCACCACAAGACGATCGATATGGCTTCGGTGGACCGGTCGCGACGGGCCATGCGCATGCCTCTCCTCCTGTCCGGCCGGCTCCTATGCGAGGGCGAAGTAGCGCAGCCACAGGTAGAGGGCCGAGACGGCGATCGTGACGGCGGTGACGACGAGGCCGTACTTGGTGAACTGCCAGAAGGTGATCGGGGTCCGGTTGCGTTCGGCGATGCCGAGGACGACGACGTTGGCGGAGGCGCCGATGGCGGTGGCGTTGCCGCCGAGGTCGGCGCCGAGGGCGAGGGCCCACCACATGACGTGGTCGGGATCGCCGCCCATGTCGGTGACCAGCTCGCTGGTGACGGGCGCCATGGTGGCGACGTAGGGGATGTTGTCGACGATCCCGGAGAGCACGGCGGAACCGCCCAGGAGGAGCATGGAGCCGCCGAGTTCGGCACCCCCGATCGCGTCCGCGAGGGCCCCGGCGAGCTCGCCGATGACACCGGTCTCGATGAGGGCGCCGACCATGACGAACAGGCCCGCGAAGAACGCGAGGGTGGGCCACTCCACCTCGCCCAGCACCTCGCCCGTCTCGACCTTGGAGACCGCGACGAGCAGGCCGGCGCCGAGGAGGGCGACGACGCTGGGTTCGTAGTGCAGGACGGGGTGGAGGACGAATCCGGCGACGACCAGGGCGAGGACACCCAAACCCTGGGCGAGTAGCCGGGGGTCACGGATCGCCTCGCGTTCGCGCAGTTCCATCAGCTCGGCGGCGCGTTTCTCGTCGTAGACGAAGTACTTGGCGAACATCACCCGGCACAGCAGGACGAGGACGACTATCAGGACGGCGCACAGCGGGGCGAGGTGGACGAGGAAGTCGTTGAAGGTGAGGCCGGCCCGGCTGGCGATGATGATGTTGGGCGGGTCGCCGACGAGGGTGGCGGTACCGCCGACGTTGGAGGCGAACACCTCGGCGATCAGGAACGGAGCTGCGGGGAGCCGCAGCCGGTCGCACACCAGCAGGGTGACGGGGGCGACCAGCAGCACGGTGGTGACGTTGTCCAGGAGCGCCGAGGCGACCGCCGTGATGACGATCAGCATGGTCATCACCCGGAAGGGCCGGGCCTTGGCCTTCTTCACGGACCAGATGGCCAGGTACTCGAAGAGGCCGGTGCGCTTCAGCACGCCGACGATCATCATCATGCCGAGGAGCAGGAAGATGACGTTCCAGTCGATGCCGGTCTTGTCGGAGTGGAAGGCCGCGGTGTCGTCGGTGGCGCCGATGGCCAGCATCAGGGCGGCGCCGCCGAGGGCCGCGGCGACGCGGTGGACCCACTCGCTGATGATCAGGATGTAGGCGCCGGCGAAGACGGCGATCGCGGCCCAGCTGTGCCAGTCGCTCACGCCTGCCCGCCTGCCCGGAGCAGGTGGCGCATCAAGGATGCGGCGGAGACCACTCCGAGAAGGCGGCCCCGGGTGCCATCGCGTTCGACGACCGCGACCAGGGGGACGTGGGTACGGGCCATGGCGGCCGCGATCTCCATCGTCCCCGCGTCCGGGCCGATGTATTGCGGCTTGAACTCACGCCGGGGCAGCCACTCGGCGACCGTCTTGCCCGCCAGGCCTTCGGCCATCGCTTCGGCGTGCCGCTCGTCGATGACCGGGGCCAGCAGCGGGTCCTCCATCACGTACTCGGGTACGAGCTGGCGTACCAGCTGGGAGCCCGGAACGATTGCGTACGGGGTTCCGTCGCTGTCCAGGACCAGGAGTGCGGGCAGGTTCTGCTCGGCGAGCAGGCGGACCGCGTCCACAGCTGGGTCGTCGGTGGTCACATGGGGGTAGGGCTCGGCGAGTTCACGGGCGGGCATGGCGCTTCTCCTGGTCGGGTGCACTTCTAGGGGCGGGAACGGCGGACGGCTTCGCGGTGTGGTCCTCGCTCGGGATGCCGGCGAGGTCGTCGACGCGGAAGAGGCGGGCGATCGGTACATCGGTGCTGGAGTGGGCGATGATCGAGAAGGCGATGCAGACGGCGATCAGCGTGTACGCCTCCTCGCCCCGCGGGATTCCGGCCTGGAGCACGAGCAGCCCGTAGACGACCGAGGCGAAACCCTTGGGCCCGAACCAGGCGGCCACCAGCTTCTCCCGCCGCTCGATCCGCGCCCCCAGCAGCGAGACCAGCAGCGAGGCCGGGCGAATCAGCACGATTGCCAGCACCACCGCGACGTACCCGCCCACCGACAGGTCTCCGAACAACTGCGGTGTCAGCAGGGCCCCGAACACGAGCAGGGCGGCGAATTTCGCCAGTTCTGCCAACGCCTCCCCGAGCGGCTCGAAGACCGTCTTCGACTCGGGCGACACGGATGCCAGGACGGCGCCGGCGGAGAACGCGGCCAGGTAGGGGTTGGCGTGGGTGAGGTGGCAGGCCGCGTAGAGGATGATCCCGGTCGCCAGCGGCAGCAGTGGCTGGAGCTTCGGCTCCGCGCCCAGCAGCCGCAGCCGCACCAGCCCCGCGACTGCCAGAGGCAGCACGATGCCGAAGACCAGCCCCAGGCCGAGCTCCAGGGCGATCGAGCCGACGGAGGCGTGTGCCTGGCCGGAGGTGGGCCCTGCGGCGGCGATGAGGATCAACACGACGGGCAGCGCGAGGCCGTCGTTGATGCCGCTCTCGACGTTCAGCAGCTGACGCAACTTCGCCGGGACCTCCCGGCGGCCCACGATCGCGGAGGCGAACACCGGGTCCGTGGGCGCGAGTACCGCCCCGACCAGGAACGAGGTCGTCCAGTCCAGGCCGACGAGGTAATGGGTGATCAGGGCCGTGCCGGCCATGGCGAGCGGCATGCCGAGCCCGAGCGCGCGGGCCGGGTTCTTCCAGTTCTGCCGCAGCTTCGGGAAGGAGACGTGCATACCGTCGGTGAACAGCACCGCGAACAGGGCCAGATCGGCGGTGACAGAGACGATTTCACTGTCAGGGGTGATGTGAATCAGCCCCAGGAACCCGTCGCTGACGAGGGCCCCGCCCAGCAGGAAGAGGAGGGAGGTCGAAAGGACCGTACGGGCGGCGAGCCCCGACAGCAGCACGGCAATCAGCAGCGCCACACCGAAAACAGCGACGAGCACCATGGCAGAGCCCCGATTCGCGAAGAGAGTTGTCCCCTGTTCGCCGACCAGGCTTCCCGGCACACCACCGGCTACTTTATACATTCCTTACGCGTTTCTGACGGCTCTCTGACGGCAGTCCAAGGGGGGTCGATGCTGCCGGACTCCGGCATGCACGCGTCACGCGAAGCCCCTCTATGGTGGGCGTTCGCACCAGAGAGGTACCAATGAACGGAAACCCGGCGTATCACGCCGTCGGCACTGCGGCGGCCTGGCTGAGACACAACATCACCGAGTTCCGCCTCGCTGTCGCCCTGGTGGACATCGGCTCGTCCTGCCTCGTCACCGGCCTGGTGATGCTCGGCTCCAGCGCCGTCCGCCGCTGACGCGCAGGGGTCCATGCGTTTGAATCGGCGTGTCGTCCCGGACGCGAGCGCCGCCGGGCAGATCGGCCCGTTTGAGCCGCACGGCAGCCATGCTGCGGAGGATGGACACGAGCCGGACCAGGTGCAGGCCAACCTGCCCCGCTCACCACGGCACCCGAATCAACAGGAGGCCTGTCGCTACCGCATGCTCCTAGCGGCGGACGCGGGTGCGGACCAGCAACAGGGTCAGGATTGCTGGAACTGTCGCGGAAGCTACGTAAGTCAGGGCACCCTGTGAGATGGCCAGTTGCGTGAACGCAGCGGGAGCATCAGAGGATCCGATGTTGACCGCCCAGACGGCCACAGGCGTTGTGATGGTCAGAAGCGCGAGCCATGCGCCGCGCCGGGCAAGGCGAACTTGATCCCGGTGGCCGGCCAGCATCCGGGCGCCCGCGGAGGCCAGGACGATGCCTGCAGCGCCGAAACCAGCGGTGAAGAGTAGTGTTGGCAGGCCATCGTCAAACGCAAGAGCGGCGATGGCGACATACAAAAGACCCGCCGTTAATGACACCAACGCGGACATGCCGTACCCCCCTCCTATGGGTTAGGTCCCGAACGATCGCTCGCCCCGGGCCCTGTCGCTGGTTCAGGCATCCTCATCTCGACCGTGCCGTTCGCATTTACGCACGGCGGACGCGGAGGAGCAGCCGGCTTGTCGGAGGCTGTAGCAGTTATGACGCCCATGAGGAGACGGCGGCGCCTGCCGGCACCGATATGAAACGTGTCCTGTTCAAGGGTGCCCCCCCTACGGTTGGATGAAGCGGGCGAATTAGCCAGGCCCGTGCCGTCACTTCTTCTCCTCCTCGCGCCAGTGCAGCCAGAACAGCTGGGGGGGCGATCCCCACCAAGCCCGGGTCGAGTCCAGCAGGACCAGCCCGTCCCGCGCGTGCGTTAAAGCGGCGTAAAGATTGCCGAAGGCAGGCAATGTGCACCGGCGTGTCCCGGTGGCACGATCCCCATGTCCGGCGGAAATGCCAGCCATGCGGGGAGGCGTTCATGGGCTTGTTTCTGGGTCTCGGCATTGCGGGGATCGTGCTGCTGGTCGCCTCCCTGGTGCTCGATGGAGTCCTGGAGGGTGTCTTCGACGGTGCTCTGGACGGACTGTTCGACGGCTGGCTGTCGCTTCCGGTGGTCGCGGGCTTCGTCTCGATGCTCGGTTTCACGGGGGCGATCGTGCTCGGGTCCACGGGACTCGGTCTGGGGGTGGCGACCGCCGTCGGAGCCCTCGCGGGCGCGGGGGCCGGCTGGGCGACGTACCGGATGAGCCGGGCCCTGCTGCGGGACCGCAGCGGGGAAGCGCCGCGCCACGGCGATCTCGTGGGATCGACCGGGACCGTGGTGACCGACATTCCGTCGGGCGGTTACGGGGAGGTGCTGCTCCGGCTGGCCGGGCAGCCCGTCAAGTACGCCGCGACGGCCGACGGCCCGCTGGCCCGTGGCGCGGAGGTCTGGGTGACGGCCGCCCCGTCTCCGACCTCGGTCGCCGTCCGCCCCGTAGAGCACTGACGAATCCTTCCGCCAGCTCACTCACGTTCCACCATCATCGATCTGCCGCCTCGGGGGCAGGAGGGGATCCCTCATGAGTCCAGTCGTCACCGCGGTCGTCGGAGTGGTCGTACTCCTCGTCCTGCTCGCCCTCGTGGTCGTCACCCGCTACAAGGTCGCCGGCCCCAGCGAGGCGTTCATCATCACGGGCCGGCGCGGCAAGAAGTCCACCGACCCGACCACGGGTCAGACCACCACCGACAACAGCGGCCAGAAGGTCGTGGTGGGCGGCGGGGTGTTCGTGGTCCCCTTCGTCCAGCAGCGGTACACGCTCGACCTCTCCAGCCGGCACATCCCGATCGCCGTGCGCGGCGCGGTCACCTTGCGCGGGATCAAGGCCAACCTGGAGGGCGTCGCGATCGTCAAGGTCGGCGGCAACGAGGATGCCATCCGCGCCGCGGCCCAGCGCTTCCTCCAGCAGCAGGACGGCATCGTCGGCTTCACCCAGGAAGTGCTCTCCGGAGCCCTGCGCGCCATCGTCGGCCGGATGTCGGTCGAGGACATCATCCGCGACCGCGCCGCCTTCGCCGGGCAGGTCGCCGAGGAGGCCGAGGCGAGCCTGTCCGGGCAGGGCCTGGTCCTGGACGCCTTCCAGATCCAGGACATCACCACCGAGGGCTCCTACCTCGAAGACCTCGGCCGTCCCGAAGCGGCCCGCGCCAAGCAGGAAGCGGACATCGCCGAGGCCAACTCCCGCCAGGCCGCCGAGCAGGCCCGTCTGAAGGCCGAAGAAGAGATCGCGGTCGCGCAGCGGACCCTGTACCTGCGCCAGGCCGAGATCAAGGCCGAGACCGACGCGGCAGCCGCTCAGGCCAACGCCGCCGGTCCGCTGGCCGAGGCGGACCGGCAGCAGCAGATCCTCGCGGAGCAGGAGAAGGTCGCAGAGCGCCAGGCCGCGTTGACCGACCGCCAGCTCGACACCCAGGTCCGCAAGCCCGCCGACGCCCGCCGCTACCAGGCCGAGCAGGAGGCAGAGGCCCTGCGCGTGGCCCGGGTCAAGCAGGCCGAGGCCGAGCGTCTCGCCGCCATCGCCGCCGCCCAGGGCGAGGCCGAGCGGGCCCGCCTGACCGGTGAGGGCGAGAAGCAGCGTCGCTCCGCACTGGCCGAGGCAGAGGCCATCGAGGGAGCCAAGCGCGGTGAGGCCGAGCGCGCCCGGCGTGCGGCCATCGCCGAAGCGGTACGCCTCGAAGGCGACGCGGAGGCGGCGGCCATCTTGGCCAGGGGCTCGGCCGAGGCGGAGGCGATGCAGAAGAAGGCGGACGCCTTCGAGAGCTACGGCGACGCGGCGATGATCCAGATGATGGTCGAGGTACTGCCGCAGGTGGTGGCCAAGGCCGCCGAGCCGCTGTCCGCCATCGACAAGATGACCGTCATCTCCACCGACGGCGCGAGCAAACTCTCCCGCACCGTCGCCGACAACGTCGCCCAGGGCATGGAACTGCTCGGCTCCACCACCGGCGTCGACCTGGCCCAGCTCCTCAAGGGCCTCACCGCCCCGAAGCAGGACCCCTCTCCTGCCTCCGCCCCGGCCAACGGGAAGATCGAAATCACCGGCTAGTCGCACCGCACTCCGACCTAGGGGCCCGCTTCGGGGGAAGCGGGCCCCTAGGTCAGTGCCGCCGCGCAGGCCCGAGGGCATGGAGACGGGGGAGGGGGACAAGACGACACGGACTTCGGGCTCGGGCGCGCCCCAACCGTCAGGCGGGCGCGCGGAGAAGACGCGAAGGCGGGGTCGCAGGGGTTTCTGGGAGAAGCCGACCAAGATCCTCTCCCAGATTTCTCCCAAACGATCACCGGGAACGCAGGAAGGGCCTGACCCGCGATGCGGATCAAGCCCTTGACCTGGTCTTACGAAGTCGGGGTGGCGGGATTTGAACCCACGACCTCTTCGTCCCGAACGAAGCGCGCTGCCAAGCTGCGCTACACCCCGATGTCCACCCTTGCAGCGCTTGCTGCCCTGGCGACATCGATTACTTTAGCGGACCCTCGGCCGGAGACGAAATCCGGTTTTCGCGCGGCGGGCGGTAGCGGTCGGCCGCGACCAGGGCGAGGCCGATGGCGTAGAAGGCGAGGCCCAGGACCACCGCGTTCAGGGCGACCTTGGCGTAGCCGTACTGGGCGGCGTCGATGAAGGGGTACGTGTACCGGCTCGGGACGCCGGGGGAGAGCAGGGCGCCGCGGGTGAGGGCGAAGACCACGTAGAGCAGGGGGTACGCCAGCCACTGCGCGGCGTAGCGCGGGCGCAGGGTGCGGGGGGCGGTCAGGAAGAGGAAGTCCAGGACCGCGCCGACGGGGGTGACCGTGTGGAGGAGCTGGTTGGAGACGGCCTTCGCGCCGGAGAGCTTGTCGAGGTCCTCGAGCACGTTGAAGGGGCTCGACGGGTTGGCCAGGACCAGGTGGAAGACGAGCCCGGTGATCAGGATGAAGAGGAGGACACCGCCCCGCCAGAAGGGGGCCACGTCCGGCTCGCGGCGGTGGACGCGGTAGGCGGAGAGTCCGAAGACGACCGCGACCAGGATGTTCGTCCAGATCGTGAAGAAGCTCAGGACGACGGGCACGCTGCCGTACGCGCACTCGATGACCAGGCCGGTGACGGCCGCGGCCGCGATCAGCGCACGGAAGGCGACGGTCGGGAGGCGGAGTGCGCCGGATGCGCCGGGTGTGATCATCCTGTCAACGTACCCGGCGCGACCGCCCGCCTTAGGCCTTCGGGGTCAGTGTCAGCAGTGTCGCCTCGGGCGGGCACGCGAAGCGCACCGGGGTGAAGCGGTTGGTCCCGCAGCCCGCCGATACGTGGAGGTACGCGCGCTGCCCCTGCGCCTCGTGCGTCGAGAGGCCCTTCACCCGCTTGGTGTCCAGGTCGCAGTTGGTGACGAGCGCCCCGTAGAAGGGGATGCACAGCTGCCCGCCGTGCGTGTGGCCGGCCAGGATCAGCGGGTACCGGTCGGCGGTGAAGGATTCGAGGACGCGCAGGTACGGGGCGTGGACGACCGCCATCGAGAAGTCCGCGTCCGCCTCCGGCCCGCCCGCGACCTTCGCGTACCGGTCGCGCTTGATGTGCGGGTCGTCCAGGCCGGTGAAGGCCAGCTCCAGCCCGTCGAGCTTGAGCCGGCCCCGGGTGTTGGTGAGGTTGAGCCAGCCGGCCGCGTCGAAGGCGTCCCGCATGCCCTCCCACGGGTTGTGGACGGCCCCGACGACCGGTGCGTTGCCGTTCAGCCCGTGCCGGCCCTGGGTCTTCTCGATCAGGTAGCGCCCGGGATTGCGCATCCGGGGCCCGTAGTAGTCGTTCGAGCCGAAGACGTACACGCCGGGGAAGTCCATCAAAGGGCCGAGCGCGTCGAGCACTTCCGGCACGCCCTCGGTGTCGGAGAGGTTGTCGCCCGTGTTCACCACGAGGTCGGGGCGCAGCCCGGCGAGCGACTGCAGCCAGGCGCGCTTCTTGCGCTGCCCGCCGACCATGTGGATGTCCGAGACCTGCAGGACGCGCAACGGGCGCATTCCTTGCGGGAGCACGGGGACCGTGACCCGGCGCAGGCGGAAGGACCGCGCTTCGAAACCGGCGGCATAGGCCAGACCGGCGGCCCCGGCCGCGGCGATACCGGCGGTGACCTTCAGGGGTACTCCGTAACGCGCACGCATGCCCTCATGTTCGCAGACCCGGCAAGCACGCCGGGAAACCGGCGGGCGCCGGAGCCCCCGTACCTGGCAGACTCGGGGCATGACCACGCTCAAGGCCAAGCTCCAGGAAGACCTCACCACCGCCATCCGCGCGCGCAACGAGCTCGCCTCGTCCACGCTGCGCCTGACCCTCTCAGCCATCACCAACCAGGAAGTCGCGGGCAAGGAAGCCCGGGTGCTCTCCGACGAGGAAGTCCTCAAGGTGATCGCCAAGGAGGCGAAGAAGCGCCGCGAGGCCGCTGATGCCTTCGCGCAGGGTGGCCGTCCCGAGCAGGCCGCGCGGGAGACCGCCGAGGGCGAGTTCCTCGACACCTACCTCCCCAAGCAGCTCGGCGAGGCCGAGCTCGACGCGATCGTGGCGCAGGCCGTCGAGGAGGCCAAGGCGGCGGGCGCCGAGGGGCCGCGGGCCATGGGCGCCGTGATGAAGATCGTGAACCCGAAGGTCGCGGGTCTGGCGGAGGGCGGGCGCGTCGCCGCCGCCGTCAAGAAGCACCTGTCCTAGTACACGTATGCCGTTCCCCGCAGGGGAACGAGGGAGGGCCCCCACCGGATCCGGATGCGGATCTGGTGGGGGCCCTCCCTTTGCGTTTCCTACGGCGCCTAGTCGCGGCCGCCGATGATCCCCGGCGGGATCGTGATCCCGCCGAGCGGGTCGTCCCCGCCCGTGCCGCCGGGGCCGCCGGTGTTACCGCCGGTGGGGCCGGCTGCGGTCGCCCCGCCGGGCCGTCCGTCGCCGGGCTTGCCGTCGCGGCCGGGCTTGCCGGGCTTGGTGGGCTTGCCGCTGGGCTTGGCGCCGGGGGTCGGGCTCGGGGTGTCGGGGATGTTCACCGTGGTGAAGCTGGGGGCCTCGCGGCCGGAGAGCGCGCCGGAGACCGCCTGCTTCCAGATCGGGCCGGGCAGGCCACCGCCGAAGACCTTGTCGTAGTACTGGCCGCCGATGGTGATGTTCTCCATCGACACCTGCTTGGCGCCGCCGGAGCCGACCCAGGTCGCGCCGGACATGTTCGGGGTGTAGCCGACGAACCAGGCGTTGTAACGGCTGTCGGTGGTACCCGTCTTGCCCGCGCTCTGCCGGTCGGTCAGACCCGACTGCTGGCCCGTGCCGGAGTCGACCACGCCGAGCAGCAGCGTGTTGATGGTGTCGGCGGTCCGCTCGGTCATCGCGCGGCCGCACTTGGACTTCGGGACCGTCAGGGCCTTGCCGTGCGCGTCGGTGATCGACTCGATGGCGACCGGGGTGCAGTACACGCCGCGGTTGGCGAAGGTGGCGTAGGCGTTGGCCATGGTCAGCGGGGACATGCCCTCACTGCCGAGGGCGATGGCCGGGACCTCGGGGAGCTTGGCGCCGTTGGCCGGGATCACGCCGAGCTTGGTGGTCATCTCGGTGACGGGGCACAGGCCCACCTCGGAGATCATCTCCACGAAGTAGGTGTTGACCGACTTGGCCATCGCCTCCTTCATCCCGTACGGGCCGACCTCGGACTCGGTCTCGTTCTCCACCTTGGCGCGGTCGGTGTTGACCCAGGGCTTGTCGCCGCAGGTCCGCACCGGGCTCGGGTAGTCCATGTCGTACGGGGACTGGTACATCTTCGTCGGCGGCAGCCCGCCTTCGAGGGCGGCGGCCGCGACGAACGCCTTGAAGGTGGAGCCGGTCGGGAAGCCGAAGTTCGAGCCGCCCATCTTCTTGTCCACCGAGAAGTTGATCTGGGTCTCGTTCTTGCCGAAGCCGTACGGCTTGGACTGGCCCATGGCGAGGACCCGCCCGGTGCCGGGCTGGACGAGGGTGACGGCCGTCGCGACCTTGTCGTCCTGGTCCACGTGGTCCTTGATGGACTCGTTGACGGAGTCCTGCGACTGCGGGTCCAGGGTCGTGCGGACGGTCAGGCCGCCCTGGTTCCAGACCTTCGCCCGCTCCTCGCGGGTCTTTCCGAAGGCGGTGTCGTCGAGGAAGGTGTTCCGCACGAAGTCGCAGAAGAAGCCCGCGCCCTTGACCGCGGTGATGCAGCCGTTCTTCGGCTTGGTCACCTTCAGCTGGAGCGGCTTCGCCTTCGCGGCGTCCGCCTCGGCCTGCGAGATGTTCTTCACGTCGGCCATGCGCTGGAGGACGATGTTGCGGCGCTTCGTCGCCTCCTGCGAGTCGTTCACCGGGTCGTACCGGCTCGGCGACTGGACCACGCCCGCCAGCATCGCCGCCTCGTCCAGGGTCAGGTCCTTGGCGGGCTTGCTGAAGTAACGCTGGGCCGCGGATTCGATGCCGTACGCCTGCTGACCGAAGTAGGTGATGTTGAGGTAGTTCTCGAGGATCTTCTGCTTCCCGAGCTCCTCCTCGACCTGGATCGAGTACTTCAGCTCGCGGATCTTGCGCCCGAGGCTCTTCTCCTGTGCCTCGCGCACCTTCGTCTCGTCGTCGCCGGCTTCTTCGACGAAGACGTTCTTCACGTACTGCTGCGTCAGCGTCGAGGCGCCCTGCGCCGCGCCGCCCTCCTGGGCATTGCGGTTGACCGCACGCAGGATGCCCTTGAGGTCGATCGCGCCGTGTTCGTAGAAGCGGGAGTCCTCGATCGCGACGATGGCCTTCTGCATGTACGGGGAGATGGCCGTGATCGGGACCACCTGCCGGTCACGCGAATAGACCGTGGCGATCAAGCCACCTTCTGAGTCCAGAATCGTGGTGCGCTGGCTCAACGGAGGTGTCTTGAGATTGGCCGGGATCTCATCGAACCCTTCGACCGTGCCCTTGGCCGCGAGGCCCAGGGCGCCGGCGCCCGGGATCGCGATGCCTGCGAGCACAACTCCGGAGAGAACGGACACACCGAGGAACTTGGCGGCCTGCTGTGGCCCCGTGAGCCCGCCGCCCGAGCGCTTCTTTCCCATAGAGGGCAGCCTACGTTCTCATTCGCCGGACACGCGCGAATGCCTTGGCCTAAGCTGTCCCCAACTGTCACAGCAGTGCGGTGGGACATCAACCCCTCGGCTTGTTTTTCACCCTTCCCGAATGGGGTGGACGCATGTCCGAATCTCGCCTCCTGTGATCAGCATGCCCCGTCGATTTCACCCAAATCGCCGGAATGGTCGGGCATGTCGCAGGATCACTCCGTCGGGTGATCTGCCGCTTACCCATAGTCCGTTCGGACCATTCAAGATTGGGCCCGTCGGGGGTGTTGCACTGTGCCCACCTTCCGTAACGTCCTCAACTGGCAGCGGTGAATATGCCGCTACCGCCGTGGGGGAGCCTCGATTCGGGAGAGGACGGCGCCGGGATGGGCTGGGTTACCGACTGGAGTGCGCAGGCAGCCTGCCGCACTACCGATCCGGATGAACTGTTCGTTCAAGGAGCGGCACAGAACAGGGCCAAGGCGGTGTGCACCGGATGTCCGGTGCGGACCGAGTGCCTGGCCGACGCGCTCGACAATCGTGTCGAGTTCGGAGTGTGGGGCGGAATGACCGAGCGGGAACGACGTGCGCTGCTGCGCCGGCGTCCCACCGTCACCTCGTGGAGGCGACTGCTCGAAACCGCACGCACGGAGTACGAGCGCAGTACGGGCATCCTCACCATGGATGACGATGAGGAGATCGGTGTTCCGTACGAGACGTACGCGGCAGCCGGGTAGACCACCTGGGCACCCGTCGTAGGAACGCCTACGCTCCGGCCGGAACCCCGGCCGCGAGTCGCTCTCCAATGGCCCGCAGCCCGGCGAGGTCGTGTACGTCGCCGGGCAGGGCGGCCACTTCGGCCACCGCCACCTCGGGGTGCAGCGAGGTGAAGCGGTCACGCGTGCGCTGTTCGCGCGCGATGACCTGCATGCGCTCCGCGTGCAGGCGCAGCAGTCCTGCCGTGATCAGGTCCACGTCGGCGTCCGCGCCGGCGGTGTCTACGGTGTCGGCGCCGGTCTCTCGCTCGATGCGGGCATCGGGGTCGGTCTCCGTGTCGGGGTCGGTCTCCGGGTCGGTCTCCGTGGAGTCACGAAGTCCAGCTTTCCCGGACTCCTGATCCACAATGCCGCCTTCTTCAAGATTCTCCGCAGCGGCCAACGCCCGCTCCGCGGAGAGCTGTTCGGCGTCACTGCCGTGCACCCGGTTCAGTACGAGCCCGGCCAGCGGCATCCGCTCCGCGGCCAGCCGTTCCACGAAGTACGCGGCCTCGCGTAGCGCGTCCGGTTCGGGCGCGGAGACCACGAGGAAGGCCGTACCGGGAGCCTGGAGGAGCTGGAAGGTCGCGTCCGCGCGGGTGCGGAAGCCGCCGAACATCGTGTCCATGGCGGCCACGAAGGTCTGCACGTCCTTCAGCAGCGAGGCACCCATCAGCTTGCTCAGCGTGCCCGTCATCATCGACATGCCGACATTGAGGAACTTCATCCCCGCCCGGCCGCCCACCTTCGCCGGAGCCATCAGCACCCGGATGAACTTCCCGTCCAGGAAGGACCCCAGGCGCCCCGGTGCGTCCAGGAAGTCCAGCGCGGACCGGCTCGGCGGGGTGTCCACCACGATCAGGTCCCAGTCGTCCCGGGCCCGCAGCTGCCCCAGCTTCTCCATCGCCATGTACTCCTGCGTGCCCGCGAAGCCGGCCGACAGGGACTGGTAGAAGGGGTTGGCGAGGATGGCCTGCGCCCGCTCGGGGTCGGAGTGGCCCTCGACGATCTCGTCGAAGGTCCGCTTCATGTCGAGCATCATGGCGTGCAGTTCGCCGCCCCCGGAGCCCCCGGAGCCCTCCGTTCCCTCGCCGCCCTCCACCCCGTGAACCCGGCGCGGGGTGTTGTCGAGCGAGTCGATCCCCATCGACTGGGCCAGCCTGCGTGCCGGGTCGATGGTCAGGACGACCACCTTGCGCCCGCGCTCGGCCGCCCGTACCCCGAGCGCCGCGGCGGTGGTGGTCTTGCCGACCCCGCCCGCCCCGCAGCACACGATGATCCGGGTCTGCCGGTCGTCCAGCAGCCGGTCGACGTCCAGCCGCGGGGGAGCGTCCATCGTCGCCTCCATGGTCCGGGCCTCGCTCATTCCTCGCCCACCTGCTTCCGCAGCTCCGCGGCGAGCCCGTAGAGCCCGGCCAGGTCCATCCCCGCGCCGAGCAGGGGGAGTTCGTACGTCGGCACGTCCAGCCCCGCCAGTACGGTGCGCTGGGTGCGCTCCAGCTCCACCCGGCTCGCGTGCTCCGAGGCCTGCGCGAGCAGCGGGTCCACCAGCCGTTCGGCCAGCCCGCCGCGCCGGGCGCTGCCGAGGCCGGCCCGGGACAGGGCCCGGGAGACATCGGAGCGCCGCTCGCCGGCGGCGGCGCGCAGGGCGTCCTCGTCGAGGTGGTGCGGCCGGACCATGTTCACGATCACCCGTCCCACCGGCAGGCCCGCCTGCCGGAGTTCGGCGATCCCGTCGGCGGTCTCCTGGACGGGCATCTCCTCCAGCAGGGTGACCAGGTGCACGGCCGTCTCGGGGGACTTGAGCACCTTCATGACGGCCTGTGCCTGGTTGTGGATCGGCCCGAAGCGGGCCAGGCCCGCCACCTCGTCGTTGACGTTCAGGAAGCGGGTGATCCGCCCGGTCGGCGGAGCGTCCATGATCACGTGGTCGTAGACGAACCGGCCCGCCTTGTCCTTGCGCCGGACCGCCTCGCAGGCCTTGCCCGTCAGGAGCACGTCCCGCAGGCCCGGCGCGATGGTCGTCGCGAAGTCGATGGCGCCGAGCTTCTTGAGGGCGCGTCCGGCCGAGCCGAGCTTGTAGAACATCTGGAGGTAGTCCAGGAGCGCCCGCTCCGCGTCGATGGCGAGCGCGTAGACCTCCCCGCCGCCCGAGGCGACGGCGATCTTCCGGTCCTCGTAGGGGAGCGCCTCCGCCCCGAAGACCTGGGCGAGGCCCTGCCTGCCCTCGACCTCCACCAGAAGAGTCCGCCTGCCCTCGCGTGCGAGGGCGAGCGCGAGTGCCGCGGCGACCGTGGTCTTGCCGGTGCCGCCCTTGCCGCTGACCACCTGGAGCCTGCTCACAGGGCCCGAGCCTAATTCCTCCCGGGTGGCGGCGGTGGTGGCGGGGCCCCGCACGGCAGGCACTACGCTCGCTCCCATGACCAAGAAGTTCGAATACGCGACCGTCCCGCTGCTGGTCCACGCCACCAAGCAGATCCTGGACACCTGGGGCGAGGACGGCTGGGAGCTCGTCCAGGTCGTCCCCGGGCCGAACAACCCCGAGCAGCTCGTGGCCTACCTGAAGCGGGAGAAGGCGGCATGAGCGGAGTCGTCGAGGCGAGGCTGGCCGAACTCGGCCTGACCCTGCCCGAGGTCGTCCCGCCGCTGGCCACGTACCAGCCGGCCGTGCGGTCGGGTGCCTACGTGTACACCGCGGGCCAGCTCCCGATGGTCAAGGGCAACCTGCCGGTCACCGGCAAGGTCGGCGCCGAGGTCTCGGCGGAGCAGGCCAAGGAACTGGCCGCGACCTGCGCGCTGAACGCGCTCGCCGCGGTGAAGTCCGTCGTCGGTGACCTCGACAAGATCGCACGCGTCGTGAAGGTGGTGGGCTTCATCGCCTCCGCCCCCGACTTCACCGCCCAGCCGGGCGTGTTGAACGGCGCGAGCGAGCTGCTGGGCGCCGTCCTCGGCGACAAGGGCGTCCACGCCCGCAGCGCGGTCGGCGTGGCGGTCCTCCCGCTGGACGCCCCGGTCGAGATCGAGATCCAGGTCGAGCTGGTCTCCTCCTGACGCGCCCCTCGCACCGCTCGGCCCTGGCGGGCCTCACGGGCTTCGGCCCGCTGCGCCGGACTCCGTCCGGCGGCCCGCCGGGGCCGTTCGGGTTCCGGCGGCGCGGGCCCCGGCGTCCTTCCCGCCGTCCGGCGTTCGAGGACCGGGGTCTGGGGCGGAGCCCCAGGGGGTCCGGGCGCAGCCCGGCACCCCTCTCCAGCCCGTCCGGCGCTTGAGGACCGGGGTCCGGGCAGTGCCCGGGGAACGGTGGAAGGGCGGGTAGGGGACCTTGCCCCGCGCAGCGGCACATCCGCAGCCGAGACTGAGCCCCCGTACAACGGTGCTCCGAGGTCAACCCTCGAACATCGGCCCGGATGGCCGTAGCATCCCGCCATGCCGAATGGTCAGTACGGTCAGCAAGAGACCTCCGCCGGAGGTCAGTGGTACCCGCCGGAGTGGCCCGACCGGATCCGCGCCCTCGCGGACGGCGCCCTCACCCCGACGGAACCCAGGCGCGCCGCCACGGTGATGCTGCTGCGCGACACCCCCGACGGCCCCGCCGTGCACATGCTGCGCCGCCGGGTCGAGATGGCCTTCGCCGGAGGCGCCTACGCGTACCCCGGCGGCGGTGTGGACCCCCGCGACGAGGACCACCGCATCGGCTGGGCCGGCCCGAGCCGGGCCGAGTGGGCCGAGCGGATGGGCACCGACCCCGCCACCGCCCAGGCGATCGTCTGCGGAGCCGTCCGCGAGACCTTCGAGGAGGCCGGTGTCCTGCTCGCGGGCGAGTCCGCGGACACCGTCGTCGGCGACACCACCGGCGAGGACTGGGAGGCCGCCCGCGCGGCCCTGGTCGCCCGTGAGCTGTCCTTCGCCGAGTTCCTCGACCGCCGGGGCCTCGTCCTGCGCTCCGACCTGCTCGGCGCGTGGGCCCGCTGGATCACCCCGGAGTTCGAGCCGCGCCGGTACGACACCTGGTTCTTCGTGGCGGCCCTCCCCGAGGGCCAGCGCACCCGCAACGCCTCCACCGAGGCCGACCGCACGGTCTGGATCCGCCCCGCCGACGCCGCCGCCGGCTACGACAAGGGCGAGCTGCTGATGATGCCGCCCACCATCACCACCCTGCGCTCCCTGGAGCCGTACGGGAGCCCCGCCGAGGCCCTCGCCGCGGCCGGGGCCCAGGACCTGACCCCGGTGCTCGCCCGGGCCACCCTGGAGGGCGGGGAGCTCGTGCTCAGCTGGCCGGGCCACGACGAGTTCACCAAGCGCGTCCGCCTCACGCATCCGGGCCCCTCCCGCCCGGCCGGCCCGGCGGAGCCCGGCCCCGCGGAGCCCGGCCCCGCGAACCCGGGAGGAGCCTCCGCATGACCGACGCCGCCGCCCTGCCCGGCCAGCCCCGCGGCATGGTCGTCTCCGGACCCGCCACCGCCCGCGCGGTGAACATCCTGGCCCCGAACGCCTCCGCGATGACCCTCGACGGGACCAACACCTGGCTCGTCTCCGAGCCCGGCTCCGACCTGGCCGTGGTGATCGACCCCGGCCCGCTGGACGACGTACACCTGCGCGCGGTGATCGACGCCGCCGAGAAGGAGGGCAAGCGGGTCGCGCTGACCCTCCTCACCCACGGACACCCCGACCACGCGGAGGGCGCGGCCCGCTTCGCCGAGCTGACCCGGACGAAGGTGCGCGCCCTGGACCCGGCCCTGCGCCTGGGTGACGAGGGCCTGGCCGCCGGGGACGTCATCCGCACGGGCGGTCTGGAACTGCGCGTGGTTCCGACGCCCGGGCACACCGCGGACTCGCTCTGCTTCCACCTGCCCGCCGACCGGGCGGTCCTGACCGGTGACACGATCCTGGGGCGCGGCACCACCGTGGTCGCGCACCCCGACGGGCGGCTCGGCGACTACCTGGACTCCCTGCGCCGGCTGCGCTCGCTGACGGTCGACGACGGGGTCCACACGGTGCTCCCGGGGCACGGACCGGTCCTGGACGACGCGCAGGGCGCGGTGGAGTTCTACCTCGCCCACCGGGCGCACCGGCTCGCGCAGATCGAGACGGCGGTCGAGAACGGCCTGACCACCCCCGAGGCGGTCGTCGCCCACGTCTACGCGGACGTGGACCGGTCCCTGTGGCCGGCCGCGGAATGGTCCGTACGGGCGCAGCTGGAGTACCTTCAAGATCACGGACTGATCCCGGGAGGCCCCGAATGAACTTCGTCCTGATCTTCGCGCTGATCGCCGCCATCGGCTGGATCGTTGCGACGGTGATCCTGCGGATCAAGGAGATGGAGCGCGCGACGGACCGGCTGGAGCGGCGCCTGGGGCTCCTTTTGGACCACTTCGGCATCGTGGAGCCGGAGCCGGCCGGGATGGACGGCGTACGGGCGCTGGCCGCCGAGGGCCGCACGGTGGAGGCCATCAAGGCCTACCGCGAGGCCACCGGAGCCGGCCTGGTGGAGGCCAAGCAGGCGGTCGAAGCCCTCTAGGACCCGCCAGCGTCGGGGCGGGCCGTCTTCGTCCCGTGCCGGGCCGCGTACTCGTCCGCGAGCCACGGCCCGAGGTCCTCGACGTAGGCGCGCAGCACGGCCGGGTCGGAGACCGGGTCCAGCGCGGTGGCGGCCGCGGCGCGCATCTGGTCGGCGCGCTCGGGGTAGTACTGCGCGAACACCTCCGCCGACTCGGTGAGGTCGCTGGTCCAGCCGCCCCACCGCGGCATGACGAGGGTGAACCCGGTCCGCACGAGGTGCCGGGAGACGCCCCGGCAGAGTTTGCGGTACTCCTGCGGGGTGGCCGCGTCCCGGATCCGCTCGCGCACCCTGGGCAGCAGCTCGGCGAGGTCGCCGTTGGTCTCGCGGGCGAGCAGGCCGTCCGGTCGGTAGCGGGGCAGGTGCTCGGCCAGGTCCGCGCCGAGCAGCGGGGTGCACAGGCAGGCGAGGAACCAGCCCAGGTCGTATCGTTCCTGCTCGCTCAGCAGCCGGTCCTTGCCGTACAGCAGGATCCCGACCCCGTCGATCTCCGCGAACTCCTCGTCGAGGCCGTGCGCCAGCGCCTCGGTGGTGTCGCGGTCCTCCTCGCCGGGGGCGTGGTGCAGGGCGATGAGCAGGTCGAGGTCGGACCGCCCGGGCCGGGCGGTGCCGCGCGGCACGGACCCGTACAGGTAGGCGCTGTGCAGCCGTCGCCCGTACGCCTCCGCGATCCGCTCCCTCGCGGCGGCGACGAGCCCCCGGAACTCGGCCTGCACCTGCCCGAGCGAGCCTTCGCGCTCGAAGTACCCGTACGCGTCGAGGCCTCTGTGCTCCATGGGTCCACTGTGCCGCCTTGGTGGCCAAAATCAGCCCCGCCGGCGTTTGAGGCGCGGGGGTGCGGGGGCAGAGCCCCCGGAACGGCGCCGCAGGAACGCGAAAAGGGGCCCCGCCCATCTGGGCAGGACCCCTCGGCCAGCTAAGACCAGCGTCAGCGCGAGCGCTTCGCGAGCCGCTCCACGTCCAGAAGAATCACCGCACGCGCCTCCAGGCGGAGCCATCCGCGTCCCGCGAAGTCGGCCAGAGCCTTGTTCACGGTCTCGCGCGACGCGCCGACGAGCTGGGCCAGCTCCTCCTGCGTGAGGTCGTGCACGACGTGGATGCCCTCCTCCGACTGCACGCCGAAGCGGCGCGACAGGTCGAGGAGCGCACGGGCCACGCGGCCCGGAACGTCGGAGAAGACCAGGTCGGACATCTGGTCGTTGGTCTTGCGCAGGCGCCGCGCGACGGCGCGCAGCAGCGCAGTCGCCACCTCGGGCCGGGCGTTCAGCCAGGGCTGGAGGTCTCCGTGACCCAGACCCAGCAGCTTGACCTCGGTCAGCGCGGTGGCGGTGGCGGTGCGCGGGCCCGGGTCGAACAGCGACAGCTCGCCGATCAGCTCTCCGGGGCCGAGGACGGCCAGCATGTTCTCGCGGCCGTCGGGGGAGGTGCGGTGCAGCTTCACCTTGCCCTCGGTGACGACGTAGAGCCGGTCACCGGGGTCGCCCTCGTGGAACAGGGCGTCACCACGTGCGAGGGTCACCTCGCCCATGGAGGCGCGGAGCTCCGCGGCCTGCTCGTCATCGAGCGCCGCGAAGAGCGGGGCACGCCGCAGTACGTCGTCCACGAGTCTCTCTCCTATGTCGACCAGCCGGGGGATCGCTCCCCCATTTTGCCGGACGGCTCAAACAGTGCGATCAATCACGTTCATCACAAGGATGCCGGACGTACGGGTGTGCTGTGCGGCGAGAGGCCGATCGGGGTGGTGTTACCTGAGGTCCGGGGCCGTCGTCGCCGCCCTGTCCCGGACCGGCCGGGGGTCCAACAGGCCGGTGAGAGCACAGGCCAAGGGGTCCGGGGGAGTGACGACCACAGTAAATTCAGCCGTGGGCGAACATACCCCGGTGGGAGCCCTCCCGGAGCAGTCACCCCCGTTTCAGGGCAAAACTTGGGCCAAGAAACCGCGTCCGGGCGGAGGTCACGTCCGGCCACGGGCGGAGGGCTGTGCGGCGTAGCCTTCGGGGATGGCAGAGAGCAAGGTCAAGAAGGCCGGAGCGAAGCCGGAGAGCCATCTGGCGATGGTGCGGCGGGCGCGCAGGATCAACCGTGAGCTGGCGGAGGTCTACCCGTACGCACACCCGGAGCTCGACTTCCGCAACCCCTTCGAGCTGCTGGTCGCCACCGTCCTGTCGGCGCAGACCACCGACCTGCGGGTGAACCAGACGACCCCGGCCCTCTTCGCCGCGTACCCGACCCCCGAGGACATGGCCGGAGCCGATCCGGAGGCGCTGGAGGAGATCATCCGGCCGACCGGGTTCTTCCGGGCCAAGGCCAAGTCCCTGCTCGGCCTCTCGCAGGCGCTGCGCGACAACTTCGGGGGCGAGGTGCCGGGCCGGATCGAGGACCTGGTGACGCTGCCCGGGGTGGGCCGCAAGACGGCCAACGTGGTCCTCGGCAATGCCTTCGGAGTCCCCGGGATCACCGTCGACACCCACTTCGGCCGGCTGGTGCGGCGCTGGAAGTGGACCGAGCAGGAGGACCCGGAGAAGGTCGAGGCGGAGATCTGCGCGATCTTCCCGAAGAGCGAGTGGACGATGCTCTCGCACCGCGTCGTCTTCCACGGCCGCCGGATCTGCCATTCCCGCAAGCCCGCCTGCGGGGCCTGCCCGATCGCACCGCTCTGTCCCGCCTACGGGGAGGGCGAGACCGACCCGGAGAAGGCGGCGAAGCTCCTGAAGTACGAGAAGGGCGGCCAGCCCGGCCAGCGCCTGAGCCCGCCCCCGGACTACCCGGGCCTCCCGGCGCCCGCCAAATCCAGCCCCGCCGGCGTTTGAGGCGCGGGGGTTCGGGGGCGGAGCCCCCGCAACGGCGCCGCACCCGCAAGGAACGAATCGCTACCCGCACCGCGTTTGCCGGAATGCGGGGAAACGCAGAAGCACGGACAGGGGTGCCTATGACAGAGGCCACGCAGAACCGCCGGGCTGACACAGGGCGCGGCCGGCGCGGAAGCATCGACCTGCACACCCACGGCCTGCCCGACTGGCTGGACCCCGTCGTCGAGGCGGCCCGCACGGTCCGGCCCACCCAGCTCAGCCGGTTCCTGCCGCCGGAGGACGGCCGCGGCCGCCAGTCGGCCGTACTGATCCTCTTCGGCGAGGGCCCCCGCGGCCCCGAGCTGCTGCTGATGGAGCGCGCCGGCACCCTGCGCTCGCATCCCGGCCAGCCCTCCTTCCCCGGCGGCGCCCTCGACCCCGAGGACGGCGACCCGGGCACCACCGGCCCGCTGCGCGCCGCGCTGCGCGAGGCGGAGGAGGAGACCGGTCTGGATCCGGCCGGGGTCCAGCTCTTCGGGGTGCTGCCGCCGCTCTACATCCCCGTCAGCAAGTTCGTCGTGACCCCGGTGCTCGGCTGGTGGCGCGACCCCAGCCCGGTCGGCGTGGTCGACCCGGCCGAGACCGCCCGCGTCTTCACGGTGCCCGTGGCCGATCTCACGGACCCCGAGCACCGTGTCACCGTCGTCCACCCCAGCGGCTTCCACGGCCCGGCCTTCACCGTGGAATCGGCTCTGGTCTGGGGTTTCACCGCCGGAGTGATCGACAGGATCCTGCACTTCGCCGGCTGGGAGCGGCCCTGGGACCGGTCCCGGGAAGTCCCGCTCGACTGGCGCGCATGAGACGGTGGGCCCTGTGAACGTGCTGGACATCCTGTTGCTGCTCGCCGCCGTATGGTTCGCGATCGTCGGCTACCGCCAGGGGTTCGTCGTCGGCATCCTGTCGGTGATCGGCTTCCTCGGCGGTGGTCTCGTCGCCGTGTCCCTGCTGCCCCTGATCTGGGACCGGGTCACCGACAACGGCACCCAGGTGTCCACCACGGTCGTCGTCATCGCCGTGGTCGTCATCATCATCTGCGCCTCGATCGGCCAGGCGTTGACCACCCACCTGGGCAACAAGCTCCGGCGCTACATCACATGGTCCCCGGCCCGCGCGCTCGACGCGACGGGCGGCGCCCTGGTGAACGTGGTGGCGATGCTGCTGGTGGCCTGGATGATCGGGTCCTTGCTCGCCGGTACGTCACTTCCCACGCTGGGCAAGGAAGTCCGCAACTCCAAGGTGCTCCTCGGCATCGACCGGGTGCTCCCGGCGCAGGCGGACACCTGGTTCTCGGACTTCAGCTCCACCTTGGCCCGCAACGGCTTCCCGCAGGTCTTCAGCCCGTTCTCCAACGAGCCGATCACCGAGGTCAAGCCGCCGGACCCGCTGCTCGCGCGCAGCCCCGTGGCCGAGTCGGCCAAGCAGTCGATCGTGAAGGTGGTCGGCACGGCGCCCTCGTGCAGCAAGGTGCTGGAGGGCACCGGCTTCGTCTTCGCGCCGGGCAAGGTGATGACCAACGCGCACGTCGTCGGCGGGGTCGCCGAACCGACCGTGCAGGTCGGCGGCGAGGGCAAGCTCTACGACGGCAAGGTCGTGCTCTACGACTGGGAGCGCGACATCGCCGTCCTGGACGTGCCCAAGCTGAAGGCGCCGGCACTGGAGTTCACCGACAAGGGCGCGGCGAGCGGCACCGACGCCATCGTCGCGGGCTTCCCGGAGAACGGCTCGTACGACGTCCGCGCGGCGCGCGTCCGCGGCCGGATCAACGCCAAGGGCCCGGACATCTACCACCGCGGAACCGTGCGACGGGACGTCTACTCCCTCTTCGCGACGGTCCGCCAGGGCAACTCCGGCGGCCCGCTGCTGACGCCCGAGGGCAAGGTGTACGGGGTCGTGTTCGCGAAGTCCCTCGACGACCCCAACACCGGTTACGCCCTGACCACGGACGAGATCCGCGAGGACATCCGGGCCGGAGCGACGGCGGACCGGCGGGTCGGCAGCCAGGGCTGCGCCCTCTGAGCCCTACGGGAGCCTTGAGGGGCCCCCGTAGCGCTGCCGGGCCCCACGGTGGGCCCATCGGCTGCCGGAGCCCCTGCCGGGCCCCTGCCTACGTACGCTGGTGCCTGAGCCGGGCGGAGACCCAGCGGGCCCGCCGGCGCAGGATGCGCGGAATCCCGAGTCGGGGGTCGTCGTGGCCTTCGCGGCCCTGCCCCCTGTGCGTGCCCGGCGTGACCGTCGAGCGGCGTTCGTGTGCGGTGTCACCGTAGTCGTGCGTCCAGCCCATACTCCGAGCTGTGCCCGGGGCCCAAGGTCGGTAATCGCGTTGAGGGCGGCCAATTGGCCTATGCGCCAGGCAATTGAATGCTTGTCATATAAGCAACCGTCGACTCGGTCGTCGGCTCAGCGGTCCGGCTCGGGATCCTTCAGCCAGTTGACCAGCTCGGTCGAGAACGCCGTCGGGTCCTCCTCGTGCGGGAAGTGCCCGAGCCCGTCGAAGAGCCGCCAGCGGTACGGGGCTTCGACGTACTGCCCGGACCCCGCCGCACTCCGCGTGCGCATCACCGGATCGAGCGAGCCGTGCAGGTGCAGCGTCGGCACCCGCACCGGCCGCTTCATGCGCCGGTTGAACTGCAGGCCGTCGGGACGGGCCATGGACCGCATCATCCAGCGGTACGGCTCGACCGAGCAGTGGGCCGTGGAGGGGATGCACATCGCGCGCCGGTACACCGCGATGTCGTCCTCCTCGGGGAGCCGCGGGCCCGACCAGTCGCGGATCAGTTCGCCGACGAGCGCCCCGTCGTCGGCGACGAGCTGACGCTCGGGCACGAACGGCCGCTGGAAGCCCCAGATGTGCGAGCTGGCGCGGGTCTGCCCGAAGTCGGACAGCATCGCGGACCGCCAGCGGCGCGGGTGCGGCATCGAGGACACCACCAGCCGGCGCACCAGCTTCGGCCGCATCACCGCGGCCGTCCAGGCGAGGTAACCGCCCAGGTCGTGCCCGACGAGGGCGGCGTCGGGCTCACCGAGGGACCGCACGACCCCGGTGATGTCGAGCGCGAGGTTGGCCGGGTCGTAGCCGCGGGGGGTGCGGTCGCTGCCGCCCACCCCGCGCAGGTCCATCGCGACCGCCCGGTAGCCCGCGTCGGCCAGCGCGGTCATCTGGTGCCGCCACGTCCACCAGAACTGCGGGAAGCCGTGCAGGAGCAGCACCAGCGGTCCGTCACCCAGCTCGGCGACGTGGAACCGCGCCCCGTTGGCCGCCACGTCCCGGTGCGTCACTTCTCGCCCGCCGGGGATGGCGATCCGGACCGCCGTGGCGGCGGTGGGGGGCGTACCGGACGTGCCGGAATCCGACGAGGGGGAGGTCATGAGGACGAGCGTGCCACACCCACGGCGTTGTCACTGACCGACCGGGCGTGGGGCTTGACGGTGCCGACGAGGGCCGCCGTCTCCTTGACCGAGGCGATGGTCTTCACCGGCGGCTTGATCTTCTTGAACTTCGCCATGGCGATCAGCCCGATCACGGCCGCGAGCAGCCAGAACGCCACGCCGACGATCAGGAAGGACCAGGCCAGCCCGAGCCCGAGGTTGTGGATCCCGTACGCCGCCGCGAAGCTCAGCACCGGCAGCGAGAAGAGGAGGAGCACGCCCGCGACGATCGCGGCGCCGCTGCCGATGCCCGCGCGCTTGACGTCCTGCTTGATCTCCACCTTGGCGAGGGCGATCTCGTCGTGCACCAGGGCGGACATCTCGGCGGTGGCCGAGGCGACCAGCTGGCCGAGTGTGCGCTCGGCTCCTGGGGCCCCTTGGTCCACTGCGCTCATCGCTCTCTCCCTCTGTCGTCCGACTGCGACGGCTGTCCTGTCGTCAGGTCAGATCATGCCGGACGGCCGCCCTCGGCGCTGGACCCGCCCGCCGCTTCTGCGGCTGCTTCGGCTGCCGTCTCCCGCCCGCCGGCCGCGGCCTCTTCGGCCCTGCGCAGGTGCTCAGCCGCCTTGGCCTCGTAGATCCTCGCCATCCGCAGGTGGTAGTCCGGCTTGTCCTGCTCGTAGATGTCGGGGATGCCGTCGAGGTCCTCGTCGCGCTCCTCGTCCTCGATGAGCCTCTTGTACTTCCGGTTTCGCATCTTCAGCAGGACGCACGCCACGACCGCGGCGATGAGCGAGCCGATCAGGACGGAGGCCTTGATCTCGTCGGTGAGGACGGGGTCGTCGGTGAAGGCGAGCTCGCCGATCAGGAGCGAGACGGTGAAGCCGATTCCGGCGAGCGAGGCGACGGCGAACACGTCCGGCCAGGCGAGGTCGTCGTTGAGTTCCGCCTTGGTGAAGCGGGCGGCGAGCCAGGTGCCGCCGAAGATGCCGAGCGTCTTGCCGACGACGAGGCCGAGCACCACGCCGAGGGGCTCCGGCCGGGTGAAGACCTGTCCGATCGACTCGTCGGAGAGGGAGACGCCGGCCGAGAACAGGGCGAAGAGCGGGACGGCCAGACCGGCCGAGACGGGCCGGACCATGTGCTCGATGTGCTCGCCGGGGGAGTGGTGCTCGCCCTCCTTGCGGTGGCAGCGCAGCATCAGACCCATGGCGACACCGGCGATGGTGGCGTGGACGCCGCTGTTGTACATCAGGCCCCAGATGACCAGGGCGAGCGGGACGTAGACGTACCAGCCGCGCACGTTCACGCGGAGCAGGAACCAGAAGAGGACCAGGCCCGCGACCGCTCCGCCGAGCGCCAGGAAGTTGATCTCGCTGGTGAAGAACACCGCGATGATCATGATGGCGAACAGGTCGTCGACGACGGCCAGGGTCAGCAGGAACGCGCGCAGCGCGGACGGCAGCGAGGTGCCGATGACGGCGAGGACGGCCAGGGCGAAGGCGATGTCGGTGGCGGTCGGGACCGCCCAGCCGTCCGTCGAGCCGTTGCCGAGCACGTTGGTCAGTACGTAGACCAGCGCGGGCACGGCCATGCCGCAGAGCGCGGCGATCACCGGGAGCGCGGCAGCCTTGGCGTCGCGCAGGTCGCCCGCGACGAGCTCGCGCTTGAGCTCGATGCCCGCGACGAAGAAGAAGATGGCGAGCAGTCCGTCGGCCGCCCAGTGCTGGAGCGACAGGTCCAGGCCGAGGGAGGCGGGGCCGACGTGGAAGGAGCGGACGCTGTCGTAGCTCGCCGAGATGGCGGGCACGTTCGCCCAGATGAGGGCGGCGATCGCGGCCACGAGGAGCAGGACGCCGCCGACCGTCTCGGCGCGCAGGGCGTCGGCCACGAAGCGGCGCTCCGGCAGCGAGAGGCGGCCGAGGAGCTTGCGGCTCTGGTTGTCGGTGGGGCTGGGCGCGGCCACGGGGGGCACCTCCGGGGTGGGTTGGACGGCATGGCGAAGCATGTTGCCGACCAGACTTCCCGGCGCACCCTGTGGAGTAGTTCTTTAACCATCTAATACTTTACAGGGTGTACGCGTGGGTGTATCCGGTGATCGTCACTTTATGTGCGAAAGGGGCATCCGGCGCGGCGCGCCGAATGCCCCTTTCACCGTGTCGTACGGGTACGACCGGGCCTGTCTCAGTCCTCGCTGCCGGCGGCCGGCAGCTTGCTCTGGATCAGGTCCATGACCGAGGAGTCCGCGAGCGTGGTGACGTCACCGACCGCGCGGTTCTCGGCCACGTCGCGCAGCAGGCGGCGCATGATCTTGCCCGAGCGGGTCTTCGGCAGCTCCTGCACGGGCAGGATCCGCTTCGGCTTGGCGATCGGGCCGAGCGTGGCACCCACGTGGTTGCGCAGCTCGGCGACCAGCGTGTCCGTCTCGGAGGCGCTGCCGCGCAGGATCACGAAGGCCACGATGGCCTGGCCGGTGGTCTCGTCGTTCGCGCCGACGACCGCCGCCTCGGCGACCGAGGGGTGCGAGACGAGCGCCGACTCCACCTCGGTGGTCGAGATGTTGTGGCCGGAGACCAGCATGACGTCGTCCACCCGGCCGAGCAGCCAGATGTCGCCGTCCTCGTCCTTCTTGGCGCCGTCGCCCGCGAAGTACTTGCCCTCGAAGCGGGACCAGTACGTGTCCACGTACCGCTGGTCGTCGCCCCAGATGGTGCGCAGCATGGAGGGCCACGGCTCGGTGAGGACCAGGTAGCCGCCCCCGCCGTTCGGGACCTCGTTCGCCTCGTCGTCCACGACGGTGGCGGCGATTCCGGGCAGCGCGCGCTGGGCCGAACCGGGCTTGGTCTCGGTGACGCCGGGCAGCGGGGAGATCATCATCGCGCCGGTCTCGGTCTGCCACCACGTGTCCACGATCGGGCAGCGGTCGCCGCCGATGTGCTTGCGGTACCAGATCCAGGCCTCGGGGTTGATCGGCTCGCCGACCGAGCCCAGGACGCGCAGGCTCGACAGGTCGAACTTCGCGGGGATGTCGTCGCCCCACTTCATGAACGTCCGGATCGCGGTCGGCGCGGTGTAGAGGATGGTGACGCCGTACTTCTGCACGACCTCCCAGAACCGGCCCTGGTGCGGGGTGTCCGGCGTGCCCTCGTACATCACCTGGGTGGCGCCGTTGGCGAGCGGCCCGTAGACGATGTAGGAGTGCCCGGTCACCCAGCCGATGTCGGCGGTGCACCAGTAGACGTCGCTCTCCGGCTTCAGGTCGAACACCGCGTGGTGGGTGTACGAGGCCTGCGTGAGGTAGCCGCCGGAGGTGTGCAGGATGCCCTTGGGCTTACCCGTGGTCCCCGAGGTGTAGAGGATGAAGAGCGGGTGCTCGGCGTCGAAGGCCTGCGGCGCGTGCTCGGCGGACTGCCGCTCGACGATCTCGTGCCACCAGACGTCCCGGCCCTCGGTGAAGGCGGTGTCCTGGCCGGTGCGGCGCACCACGAGGACGTGCTCGACCTGCGGGCACTTGGCGACGGCCTCGTCGATGGCGGGCTTCAGGGCGGAGGGCTTGCCGCGGCGGTAGCCGCCGTCGGAGGTGATGACCAGCTTGGCGTCGGCGTCCTGGATGCGGGAGGCGACGGCGTCGGCGGAGAAACCGCCGAAGACCACGGAGTGCGCGGCGCCGACGCGGGCGCACGCGAGCATCGCGACGACTGCCTCAGGGATCATCGGCAGGTAGACGGCGACCCGGTCGCCGGCCTGTACGCCCAGCTCGGTCAGGGCGTTCGCGGCCTTGGAGACCTCGTCCTTGAGCTCGGCGTAGGTGATGGAGCGGCTGTCGCCGGGCTCGCCCTCGAAGTGGATGGCGACGCGGTCGCCGTTGCCGGCCTCGACGTGGCGGTCCACGCAGTTGTACGCGACGTTCAGCTTGCCGTCCGCGAACCACTTCGCGAAGGGCGGGTTGCTCCAGTCGAGCGTCTCCGTCGGCTCGGTGTCCCAGCTCAGACGGCGCGCCTGCTCGGCCCAGAAGCCCAGCCGGTCCGCGTCGGCCTGTGCGTACGCAGCCTGAGTCACATTGGCGGCGGCGGCCAGATCGGCAGGCGGTGCGAACCGCCGCTCCTCCTTGAGCAGATTGGCCAGGCTTTCATTGCTCACGACGCATCTCCCTTTCCCAGGGTGTCCGTTGTGTCCCCGGTTGTGTCCCCGGGCATAGCTCATCAGTCAATGGCCCGGGTGACAAGAGGTTGCCGGGAATTGGTGTAGACCTATTACCCGGCCGGGCCCACGCACGAGTGGCCCCCTCCCGCTGCAGGGCGCGGGAGGGGGCCACTCAGTGGCACGGATAAGGGAGGGTATCGGTTCAAAGCTCGCCGGGCCCGGGAGCGCGACCGTGCCGGCCGCCCGCCGGGCCCTGCTCGTTCAGCCGCGCAGCGACCCCGCGCCGACGGTGTCGAAGACCCGGCAGTCGAAGAAGTCCTGCCCCTCCGACAGCAGGTACGCCTGCGCCTCGCCGACGTGGAAGTACATCCCGTGCAGCTCCAGCGTGCCTTCGGCGAGCCGCCGGGCCACCGATTCGTGGGCCTTCAGGTGCTCCAGCTGCTGCACCACATTGGTCAGGCACAGCTGCTCCACGGCGTCCGCCGGCAGCCTGCCGGAGATCCGCGCCCAGGCGTGATGGCGGCTTCCCATCCGCTCCAGGCTCGGCAGCCCGTGGCGCAGCCACCGCCGCAACGGGGTCATCGGCATCCCCGGCGCGGAGTTGAGCAGCGCCTGCATGGCCCCGCACCCCGAGTGCCCGCACACGGTGATGCTGTCCACCTGGAGGACGTCCACGGCGTACTCGATGGCCGCCGCGACCGAATCGTCCGTGGACTCGGCCCCCGGGAGCGGGACGAGGTTGCCGACGTTGCGGACCGTGAACAGGTCCCCGGGGCCGCTCGCCGTGATCATGCTCGTCACCAGACGGGAGTCCGCACAGGTGAGGAAGAGCTGCGAGGGCCGCTGCCCCTCCCGGGCGAGCCGGGCCAGCTCCTCGCGCACGTGCGGAGCCGTGTCCCGCTGGAAGGCGCTGATCCCGTTGGCCAGTTGACCGGCGCCGCGCCCGCGGGGCCCGGCCGGCGGGGTGGGCGCCGGGGTGGGGGCCGGGGCGGGAGGTGCGGCCGGGCTCTCGCCCGCCGTCAGGTCCGCCGGGTGCGCCGGGTCCGTCAGGTCCGTCGGGTCCGTCGGGTCCGTCGGGTCCGTACGGTCCACCGTGCCGCGGTGGTCGCAGTGGTTCTGCCACGGCGTCCAGGGCCGGCAGCACTGGTGGTCCCCGCGCTGCGCACTCCGCTGGGCACTCCGCTCGGCACTCTCGGCCCGCTGGGCCTGCTCGGCTTCGGCGATCCTGGCTCCCGACCGGCCGGTGACCTCCAGCGAGCCACCGTGGGCCAGGTGGGAGTCCTGCCAGTCCTGGAGGGTCTCGTAGGCGGCATGGTCCATGAACGAGCCGTCCAGCTCGATGACGGCGTGCCCGTGGTGCGGGATCTGGCTCAGCACCCGGCTCAGCCGCGGCACCGCGAGGAAGGTCAACTGCCCGCGGGCCCACACCCGGTGGACCCCGCTGTCGAGCTGCTCGACGGTGATCCGGGTCCGGGCCAGGCGGTGCAGGGCCAGGGCGACGGCCATCGCGATGCCGACGGCGACGCCCTCGAGGACTCCGCCGAGCACCACGGCCACGATGGTCGTGGCGTAGACGAGGATCTCGCCGTGCCGGGTGACGGTGCGCAGGTGCGTGGCGCTCACCATCTGCACGCCCACCGCCATCACCAGCGCGGCGAGCGCGGCGAGCGGGATCAGGTCCAGGGCGGGGACGAGCAGCCCGGCGGCGAGCAGGATCCACAGCCCGTGCAGCATGACCGAACGGCGGCTGACGGCACCGGCCTTGACGTTGGCCATGCTGCGGACGGCGCCGCCCGCGACGGGCAGCCCGCCCAGCGCCCCGGAGACGATGTTCGCCGCGCCCTGGCCGCGCAGTTCGCGGTTGAGGTCGGCCCGTGCGGGACGCCCTTCGGTGCCCCGCCGGGCGGCGATCAGCTTGTCGGTGGCCACCGCCGAGAGCAGGGATTCCACACTGCCGACCAGGGTGATGGTCAGGACGGCGGCGATGATGCCGAGGACCGGGCCCTCGGGAAGTTCGGGCAGCGCGTGGCTGCGCCAGGACGGCAGGTCCACGCGCGGCAGGGTGAGCCCGGCGAGGGCGGCGCAGGCCGTGGCGACGGCGACGGCGGCCAGTGCGGCGGGGACCTTGCGCAGGTGTCGCCCGGTGCGCCCCGGCAGTCGCGGCCAGCAGAGCAGGACGGCCAGGGTGAGCACGCTGACGCCGAGCGCGGCCGGATGCAGATCGGCCAACTGGTCGGGAAGTCCGCGGACATTGGCCAGGGCGGAGCTCTGCGGGGTGCCGCCGAGCACGATGTGCAGCTGTGCCAGCGCGATCGTCACGCCGACGCCGGCGAGCATCCCGTGGACGATCGCGGGGCTCACCATCAGCGCGGACCGGGCGGTCCGCAGCGCGGCCAGCCCGAGCTGGCACAGCCCGGCGAGCACCGTGATGGCACAGGTGGTGCGCCAGCCGTAGTGCTGGATCAACTCGGCGGTGACGACGGTGAGTCCGGTCGCGGGTCCACTCACCTGGAGCGGTGTTCCGCCGAGCCGTGCGGCCACGATCCCGCCGGCCGCCGCGGCGACGAGCCCCGCCTGGAGCGGGGCGCCGGTGGCCAGGGCGATGCCGAGGGAGAGCGGCAGAGAGATCAGGAAGACGGCGACGGAGGCGGAGAGGTCGGCCTGGAGGCCGGCCGGGAGGCCTTTGGTGGGGGGAGGGGAGGTGGGGGAGGGGGTGGCGGTCATAGGTCCCGTCTCCTCGGGGGAGGGGTGAAGCGGCGGGATTCTCAACACTCGGTAAATGAACGGTAATGGAGAGTAAAGCTCTGTGGTGAGTAATGGGGGCAAACGGCCTAGGAATTAGCGCGCACGAGTGATTAAGCATTTAGTCCGGCTTGTCACACCTTCCTTAAAACGGACCGCGTGGGACGTTGCGGCGCGGAAGTCCTGCGACGGAAGTGCGATGGAACTGCGACGGAAGGGGTGCGGCGGATGACTGCCACCACGAAGAGGCCCGCCACGAAGAAGGCCGCCAAGAAGAGGATCGCCGGCGGCCTCGTCGCCACGGCGCTGGTCCTGGGAGTGGCCGGGTGCAGCACCTCGGAGCCCGCCGGCCGTCCGGCCCCGGGAGGTCAGGCGGCCAAGAAGGGCGCGCCCGCGCCGGAAGGCCCGGCTCCGGGCAGCGTCAAGCGGCTCATCGGCGACGGCTCGACCTCGTACACGGGTCTGCAGCCGAACGTACAGAAGGCGGAGAAGCTGAAGCCCGGCGAAAAGCCGCCGCAGTTCGTCGTCTATTCGTGGGACGGGGCGGGCGAAGACAGCCAGAAGCTCTTCTCGCATTTCCGCGAGGTGGGCAAGAAGTACAACGCCCGCATGACGTACTTCCTCAGCGGCGTGTACATGCTCCCGGAGGAGAAGCGTTCCCTCTACACCGCGCCCCAGCACTCCCCGGGCCGCTCCGACATCGGCTTCGGCGACCCCCAGGGCATCAAGGACACCGCTCTCCAGGTGCGCGAGGCCTGGCTGGAGGGCAACGAGATCGGCACCCACTTCAACGGCCACTTCTGCGGACCCGAGGGCGGTGTCGGGACCTGGTCCGTGGAGGAGTGGAAGAGCGAGATCAACCAGGCGAAGTCGTTCGTCAAGAACTGGAAGACGAACTCGCCGGCCCTCAAGGGCATGGAGGCGCTCCCGTTCGACTACGACAAGGAGATGATCGGGGCCCGCACCCCCTGCCTCGAAGGCCAGAAGAACTTCATGCTGGCCGCGAAGGAGATGGGCGGCTTCCGCTACGACTCCAGCGGCATCAGCAAGCAGATCTGGCCGAAGAAGACGGACGGCCTCTGGGACATCCCGCTCCAGCTGGTCCCCATGCCCGGCCGCGCCTTCGAAACGCTCAGCATGGACTACAACTACCTGGTCAACCAGTCCGGTACGACCACGCAGGGCGACCCCTCGCAGCACGCGTACTGGGGTGAGCAGATGCGCGACGGCCTGGCCAAGGCCTTCGAGCGGACCTACCAGGGCAACCGCGCGCCGCTGATCATCGGCAACCACTTCGAGTCCTGGAACGGCGGCACCTACATGCGTGCCGTCGAGGACTCCATCAAGACCATGTGCACGCAGAAGGAGGTCCGCTGCGTGCCGTTCCGCGAGCTGGTGGACTGGCTGGACGCCCAGGACCCGAAGGCCCTGGAGTGGATGCGCACCCTCGACGTCGGCGAGGCGCCGAAGGAGGGCTGGAACAAGTTCCTGACGGCGGGGCCGCCGGCCAGGCCGGCCGCCCCCGCCGGGGTCAAGCCGGCTGCGGAGCCGGCAGACGCGAGTCAGAACGAGGAGTGAGCAGTTCCCGTAGGACGAAACCGGGGTCGATCTGGTCCGCCAGGTCGATCCCGGTCTTCGCGTTGCCCCAGCTCTCCGCGTTGCGCAGGTGGAAGTGGACCATCTGCTCGGTGTACCGCTCCCAGTCGCGGTGCGCGTAGGAGTCGTCCGCCGCGTCCTGCAGGGCCTGCAGGGCCAGCCGGTTGGTGGCCTCCAGCAGCTCGAAGGCGGCCGGGCGGCCCTTCTCCATCGCCCGGACCCAGTCCGACTGCCCGACGGTGACCAGCAGGTCCTCGCCGGCCTCGTCCTGGAGGAACTCGATGTCCTCCGGGCCCTGCACCTTGTTGCCGACGACCTTGAGCGTGATCCCGAAGTCCCGCGCGTACTCCTTGTACTGGCGGTAGACGGAGATGCCCTTGCGGGTCGGTTCGGCGACCAGGAAGGTCACGTCGAAGCGGGTGAACATGCCGGAGGCGAAGGAGTCCGAACCGGCCGTCATGTCGACGACGACGTACTCGTCCGGGCCGTCGGCGAGGTGGTTGAGGCAGAGCTCGACCGCGCCGACCTTGGAGTGGTAGCAGGCCACGCCCAGATCGGACTCGGTGAACGGGCCCGTCGCCATCAGCCGTACGGGCTCGCCGTCGAGCGTCACGGTGCGCGCGCAGGCGTCGTAGACGGGGTTGTCCTCGTCGACGCGCAGCAGCCGGGAGCCGGTGCCGGGCGGAGTGGTCTTGATCATCGTGTCGGCGGAGGCGATGCGCGGGTTGGAGCCCCGCAGGTACTCCTTGATGAGGGGCAGGTGCGCGCCCAGCGCGGGCAGCGAGGCCGCGTCGTCCTCGCTGAGTCCGAGCGCGGTGCCCAGGTGCTGGTTGATGTCGGCGTCCACCGCGACGACACGTGCTTCATTGGAGGCGAGGTGGCGGATGAAAAGGGAGGACAGCGTGGTCTTGCCGCTGCCGCCCTTCCCCACGAAAGCGATCTTCATGTTCACGAAGGGTAGTGGGTCGGTGGCTTTGTGTTGTGTGCCTGAGTGAAGAAGACCACTCCAAGGAGGGGTCGGTGCTATGGGGGAGCAGTGCGTAGGCTCCTTACTTATGAGTAGCGCCTCTGCTTCCGCCGCCTCTTCGGCCGCCTCTTCCGCTTCCGCCTCCGCCGACCCGCTCGCCCCGCTGGGCGCTCTGCCGGGCGTCTCCGAGTCCGTGGAATCCGTACGCAAGGCCGTGGACCGGGTCTACGGCCACCGCGTCATGCGCCGCCGCGCCGTGGCGGTCGCCTCGGAGGCCGCGCTGCGCGGAGCGCGCGGGAGCGCGGCGCTGTCGGGGGCCGACTGGGCGCTGGAGGAGGTCCGCCGCCGGAGCGACTTCGGCTCGGAGCCGGAGGCCCGCACGGTGGGCGCCGCCCTGCGCCTGACGGCCGAGGCGGGCCAGCTGCTGAGCATCTGGCGCCAGTCGCCGCTACGGGTCCTGGCGCGGCTCCACCTGGTGGCCTCGGGCTCCACGGCGGACGGTGACGTGGTCGGCCGGCCGCGCCTGGCCGGTGAGCCGGTGGACGAGCCGCTGATCGACCTGCCCCTGCCCGACGCGCAGGAAGTGGCGGGCCGGCTGGAGGGGCTCTCCGGCCTGATCATCGCGGGCGGCTCCGCTCCGGCGCTGATCACGGCGGCGGTGGTGCACGGCGAGCTGCTCGCGCTGCGTCCGTTCGGTTCGTACAACGGCCTGGTGGCGCGGACCGCGGAGCGGATCGTGCTGATCAACAGCGGCCTGGACCCGAAGGCGATCTGTCCTGCGGAGGTCGGGCACGCGGAACAGGGCCGGGATGCTTACGTGGAGGCCTTCAAGGGCTACGTCTCCGGGACCGCGGAGGGGATGTCGGCCTGGATCGCGCACTGCGGCCGCGCGATCGAGCTCGGTGTCCGCGAGTCGACCGCGGTCTGCGAGGCGCTCCAGCGCGGCGCGGCCTGACGGGCCCGGCGGGGCCTGACCGGGTCCGGACATGGGTTGCGGCGACACCGTACTGCTCTGGTGTCGCCGCTGGCATTTACGCCCAGTTACCAAGCGTCCTCGATGATTGCCCATCAGGTCGGGAGCTTTGCCCGTCACCTGGTGCGGCTGGCCCGTAATCGACGGGTCGACGTCGCGTGGGTGCTCGGCGTTCATGCTTCGGTCCGTGGGCCTTACTGCGTTTTAAAGATGATCCTCTCGGATGTTCTTTGGTCTCGCGGGCCGTTGCTTCATTTGTACTCCGCTTCGGAGTGGAGCGAAACCCCTGGCCGCATTTCTTTGCTTTCCGGTGCGAATCAGGGTGTATCGGACACCCGGTGTTCGCGCAGGTCAGCGGGGCGCGGCGGCGGCCAGGGCGCGTCGCCGGCTCGCGTACCAGACCAGTCCGGCGGTGGCCGCGGCCGCGCCCACCGCGGCGGCGGCGACCAGCGCGGGCCGTGCGGGCATCGACAGTCCGGGCAGTCGCTGCTTCAGCCGTACCGGACGGTTGAACACCAGCACCGGCCACTCGCGCGCCACCGCCTCCCGTCGCAGGGCCCGGTCGGGGTTGACCGCGTGCGGGTGGCCGACCGCTTCCAGCATCGGGATGTCGGTGGCCGAGTCGCTGTACGCGTAGCAGCGCGAGAGGTCGTACCCCTCGGACTCCGCGAGTTCGCGCACGGCCTCCGCCTTGGTCGGGCCGTAGGCGTAGTACTCGATCTCGCCGGTGAAGCAGCCGTCCTCGCCCACGACCATCCGGGTGGCGACGACCCGGTCGGCGCCCAGCATCTCGCCGATGGGCTCGACGACCTCGGCTCCGGAGGTGGACACGATCACCACGTCGCGGCCAGCGGTGTGGTGGGCCTCGATGAGGGAGGCGGCCTCGTCGTAGATCAGCGGGTCGATGAGGTCGTGCAGGGTCTCGGCGACGATCTCCCGGACCTGCTGCACGTTCCACCCCTTGCAGAGGGCGGACAGGTACTCCCGCATCCGCTCCATCTGATCGTGGTCGGCGCCGCCGGCCAGATAGATGAACTGCGTGTAGGCGGTGCGCAGCACGGCCCTTCGGTTGATCAGGCCGCCCTGGTAGAAGGACTTGCTGAACGTCAGAGTGCTCGACTTCGCAATGACCGTCTTGTCCAGATCGAAGAAGGCTGCGGTGCGAGGCAAGGAGTGCGGCAAGGGCTGATTTTCCACGACCCGAGCATATGCGCCCACCATTCGGCGTAAAGTGCGGCGCGTGGGTTTGCCTGAGAAGCCTCTCGGGTACACCATGGAAGTCACGGATCGTTCGCGACCGTGCTAACCCGGTCTGGCTCCTCCCCCCCCGAGTCGGACCGTGGGGACGACCCCCGCTCTCCCCCCCGGCGGGGGTCGTCGCATGTCCGGACGCGGTTTGCGTCCCTGCCTTCGACCCCAAGTGATCACTCCTCGGGCCTCCTCGTCTTCGAGGGGCCTGTGCGGCGAAGGCCCCCACCCCCTCGAACTCGTCACGGTGCGTAGTCGTTCCGGCGCGCTCCGGAACTCACCTGTTGGGGTGAGCGAGTTATTCACAATGAGGCGCCCGTCCACGGTTTTAGAGCAAGATCCACTTCTTTTTCCCGATCCCGTCACGGTGATTCCGGCCGCGAAGTCCGCGGCGCTGGATTTGCTGTGAGAAGGAGGCGGAGATCGTGGCTGGATCGAAGTCGTGTGAAGTCCGGGATCTCGCGATGGCGGGCGGGGACGGGCCGAATCCCGGGGCCGGAGGGCCTGCGGCCGCCGGCGGACGGCCGCTGATCATCACCGAGGACCCCCTGCTGCTCGACGACCTGCTGCGGCTGTGCGCCGCCGCGGGGGCCGAGCCGCATGTGCAGCACGCGGTGCCGGAGCAAAGCGGAGCCGGTGGTGACGAGAGGGGCGGCGGGGGCGGCGCGAGGGTCGTCGGGGTCGCGGGAGTCGTGGGGGTCGGCTGGGAATCGGCGCCGCTCGTCCTGGTCGGCGACGATGCCGCGCGGCGGGTGCGCGGCGCACCCCGGCGGGACGGGGTCTTCCTCGTCGGCCGGGATCTGGACGACCCCCACGTATGGCAGCGGGCCCTGGAGATCGGCGCCGAGGAGGTGCTGACCCTCCCCGACGCCGAGAACCGGCTCGTCGACCGGATCGCCGATGTCGTGGAGGGGGCCGGACGGCCCGCCCTCGCGGTCGGGGTGATCGGGGGCAGCGGCGGAGCCGGAGCCTCCACCCTCGCCTGCGCGCTGGCCCTGCGGGCCGCCCGGGCCGGGGAGCGGACCATCCTCATCGACGGCGACCCCCTCGGCGGCGGCATGGACGTCCTCCTCGGAGGCGAAACCGCCGAAGGACTGCGCTGGCCCGACTTCGCCGCCTCGCGCGGCCGCGTCGGCGCCGGAGCCCTGGCGGAATCCCTGCCCGAACTGCACGCCCTGCGGGTGCTCAGCTGGGACCGCGGGGACCGCGTGGTGGTGCCGCCCGCCGCGATGCGCTCGGTGGTGGCCGCCGCGCGGCGCCGGGGCGGGGTCGTCGTGGTCGACCTGCCGCGCCGGGTCGACGAAGCCGTCGCCGAGGTGCTCGCGCAGCTGGACCTGGTGCTCCTGGTGGTGCGGGGCGAACTGCGGGCGGTGGCCGCGGCCGGCCGGGTGGCCGCGGGAGTCCGGATGGTGGCCCGCGACGTCCGCGTGGTCGTACGGGGCCCCGCGCCCGGCGGACTCGACGCGGAAGCCGTCGCCGGACTCCTGGGGGTGCCCCTGGCCGGCGAAGTACCGGTCGAGGTGGGACTCCCGGGCCGGGTGGCCGAGGGCGAGCCCCCGGGATCGCACGGGCGGGGCGCCCTCGCCCGCTTCTGCGACGGCTTCTGGCAGCACGCGCTCGGCTCCGCCCAGGGGGTGGCGGTATGAGCGCCGTTCTCCTCGACGCGGTGCGCCAGCGGCTCGCCGAGAGCGGGGCGGAGCCCACCCCGGCGCGGGTGGCCGCGGCCCTGCGGGCCCAGGGCCGGCTGCTGGGCGACGCGGAGGTGCTCGGCGTCGCCGCCGAGCTGAGGTCCGAACTGGTCGGCGCGGGCCCGCTGGAGGCACTGCTCGCCGACCCCGAGGTCACCGACGTCCTGGTGGCGGCCCCCGACCGGGTGTGGGTGGACCGCGGCGGCGGGCTGGAGCTGACCGGGGTGACCTTCACCGACGCCGCCGCCGTGCGCAGGCTCGCCCAGCGGCTCGCCGCCGTCGCCGGGCGCCGCCTCGACGACGCCCGGCCCTGGGTGGACGCCCGGATGCCCGACGGCACCCGCTTGCACGCCGTACTGCCCCCGGTGGCCGTCGGATCGGCGTGCCTGTCCCTGCGGGTGGTGCGGCCGCGCGCCTTCACGCTGGAGGAGCTGGTCACGGCGGGGACGCTGCCGCCCGGCGGGCAACGGCTGCTGCGGGACATGGTGCGGGCCCGGCTGTCCTTCCTGGTCTCGGGAGGGACGGGCACCGGCAAGACCACGCTGCTCAGCGCCCTGCTCGGGCTCGTCGGCCCCGGGGAGCGGATCGTGCTCGCCGAGGACTCGGCCGAGCTGCGGCCCGACCATCCGCACGTGGTGCGGCTGGAGACCCGGCCGGCCAACCAGGAGGGTGCGGGTCAAGTCACCCTCGCCGACCTGGTCCGCCAGGCGCTGCGGATGCGGCCGGACCGGCTCGTCGTCGGCGAAGTCCGGGGCGCCGAGGTCGCGGACCTGCTGGCCGCCCTCAACACGGGTCACGAAGGCGGCTGCGGCACGGTCCACGCGAATGCCGCCGCCCATGTGCCGGCCCGGCTGGAGGCCCTCGGGACGGCTGCCGGGCTGGACCGGGCCGCCCTGCACAGCCAGTTGGCGGCAGCCCTGACCCTGGTGGTCCACCTCGTACGGGACCGGACCGGCCGGCGCCGGGTCGCCGAGGTGCACGTCCTGGAGCGGGACCCCGCCGGGCTCGTGGTCACCGTGCCGGCGCTGCGCTGGGGCGCCCGCGGGTTCGTACGGGACCGGGGCTGGGAGCGACTGCGCCCGCTGCTCGCAGGTGCCCGGTGAGCGCCGGGGCGATGGCGCCGCTGCCGGTGCTCGCCGGAGTGCTGTGCGCCGGAGCGGCGGCCTGGGCGCTGGCCGGGGCCGACGGGGTGTCCCGGCGGGCCAGGGCGGTGCTGGCCGGGCCGGGGCGGCCGGCAGCGGCGGGGCCGGCGCCGTGGGAGCGGCTGGCGGCCGGAGTCCGGGTCCGGGCCGCGCAGAGCAGGGAGTGGGCCTGCCTGGGGGCCGGGCTGGTGCTCGCGCTGCTGGGCGGGTCGGTGATCCCGCTGCTCGCGGGGGCGGCGGCGGTACCGCTGGTGCGCCGGTGGCTGCGGGCCGGGCAGCGGGCGCGGGCCAGGACGGCGCGGGCCGCCGAAGTGGTGGCCCTGTGCGGCGCGGTGGTGGGCGAACTGCGCGCCGGGGCGCAGCCGGGCCGGGCACTGAGCGAGGCGATGCGCCGCACGGTGTCGGGCCCCGGCGGGCCGGGAGCCGCGGAGACCGGGGTCCTGGCGGCCGCGGCCTTCGGCGGGGACGTTGCCGCGGCACTGCGGCAGGCGGCACGGGAGCCCGGCGCGGAGGGGCTGGCGGCGATGGCGGCCTGCTGGCGGGTCTCGGTGGACGGCGGCGCCGGGCTGGCCGCCGGACTGGACCGGCTGGAGGGAGCCCTGCGGGCCGAGCGGGACCGGGAGGAATCACTGCGCGCCCAGCTCACGGGAGCGAGATCGACGACAGCGGTACTGGCCCTGCTCCCGCTGGTCGGCCTGCTGATCGGTACCGGGCTGGGCGCCGATCCGCTGCGCGTGCTCCTGCACACGCCGGTGGGATGGGGCTGCCTGCTGGCGGGCGCGGTGCTGGAGGCGCTGGGGCTGCTGTGGTGCCGGCGGATCGTACGGGTGGGGGAGCGGTGATGGACGGCTTCGCCATCCACAGGCTGGGGACGGCCCTGTGCCTCGCGACGGCGGCGCTGTGCGCGGCGGCGCTGGTGGCGGCACGGATCAGGGCGCGGGCGGCCAGGCGCCGGCTCACCCGGCTGCTCGCGGTGGAGGCCGCGCGCAGGCGACCGCTGCCCGGGCCCCGGCTGCGGGCGGCGCTGACGGTGTGGGCCGGGCCGGCCGGAGCGCTGGCGGCGGCCTGGGTGCTGATCGGCGGGCTCGCGGGCGTGGCGGCCGGCTGCGCGGCGGGCTTCGCGGTCCGCAGGTGGCTCGCGCGGCGACGGCCGGCCGCGGGGGTGGACCTCGCGGAGGCCGAGCGCCAGCTCCCCTTCGCCGCCGACCTGTTGGCCGCCTGCCTGGCAGCCGGAGCCGGGCCGGTGGACGCCGCCGAGGCGGTGGGGGAGTCGCTGGGCGGTCCGGTGGGCGAGAGGCTGGCGACGGCCGGGGCGGAGCTGCGGCTCGGCGGCGAACCGGGCGCCGCGTGGGGGAGGTTGGCGGAGATACCGGGAGCCCGCGCCCTGGCCGAATGCCTGGAGCGCTCCGCGCGTACGGGGGCGCCCGCCGCGGAACCGGTCTCCCGGCTCGCCTCGACGCTCCGGGCGGACCGCGCGCGCCGGGCGGGGGCCCGGGCGCAGCGGGCGGCGGTCCTAGTCACCGCGCCGGTGGGCCTGTGCTTCCTCCCCGCCTTCCTCGCGCTGGGAGTGGCGCCGGTGGTGATCGGAATGGCCTCCGGCCTCCTCTCCGGCAGCTGAAGGCCACTTGGGGGACATCTGAAGATCCGTCTGAACGGCTACCTGATGAACGGCCACCTGGACGGCCGCCTGAATGGCCGCCCTGAATGGGCCGACTGAAATGACCATCCGACATCCGAGATCTGAGAACACGTCGAAAAGCTGAATCAACGGGAGGTTGTCATGTCGATCATCTGGATTCGCGTGCGGGTTGCAATGGCGGGACTGGTGGGACGCGCGCGACTGAAGGGTCGTGGAGGCGACGCGGGGATGTCCACGTCCGAATACGCCATGGGCACGATCGCGGCGTGTGCGTTCGCGGCCGTTCTGTACAAGGTGGTGACGAGTGAACTGGTTGCGACGGCACTTCAGTCGACCATCGGGAAGGCACTCGATGCGCCGTTCTGACAGCGGATTCGTGACGGCGGAGGCGGCCCTGGTGATTCCGGCGCTGGTGCTGTTCGCGGGGCTGCTGGTGTGGGCGCTGATGGCGGCCGCCGCGCAGATCCGGTGTGTGGACGCCGCTCGGGCCGGTGCCCGGGCGGCGGCCCGGTCGGAGCCGGCGGGCGCGGCGGTGGCGGCGGCCGAGGCGGCGGCCCCGCCCGGGGCGCGGGTGGAGCTCTCGCGGACGGGCGACCTGTGGCGGGTCCGCGTCTCGGCTCCGGCCCCGGGCCCGGCCGCGCTGCCGGTCCGCCTCACCGCCCTGGCCGCCGCCCTGGCCGAGGACACCGTCGGGCCGCCGCCGTGAGCCGCCGCGGGGGCCGCGGGGGCCGCCTGGGGGAGCGCCGCCGCCTGCGGCCCCGGGACCGGGACCGGGGGTCGGCCACGGTGTGGGGGGTCGTGGTGGTGACCGTGCTGATGGCGGTGTTCGGCGGGGTGCTCCTGCTCGGGCAGGCCGTGGTCTCCCGGCACCGTGCCGCGGCCGCCGCCGACCTGGCCGCCCTCGCCGCGGCCGCGAGCTGGGCCCACGGCCCGGAGGCCGCCTGCGCCACGGCGGTACGGGTGGCGGTGGCGCAGGGCGTGCAGATCACCGGGTGCGTGGTGACGGGGGAGGTCGCGGAGGTCACCGCCCGCACCCCGACGGGCCCCTTCCGACCGGAGCTGCGCTCCCGCGCGGGCCCACCGCTGCCCGGGGAGCCCCGATGAGGGGCCCTCCCCCGGGGAGGGGTCCCGGGAACGGCTCGCCCGTTTCTGGGAGGGGCTGAGGGGCCCGTCCCCGTCTGGGTGGGGCCCCGAGGGTGCCCGCGCCGTCCGGGAGGGGCTGAGGGTGCCCTGGAGGCTCGTCTGGGAGGGGTTGGGGGGTGCGGGAGTGGTTCCCCGGGCGGCTGTCCCGGTTTGGGTGGCACCAGGGGCGATATCCAGCCAATCGCTGGTGAGGCCGTGAAGCCTCAGTTCCGCCTGTCGGCCCCGCCTGCCCCGCCGGCCCGGGTCCCGGTCCCGGGGGCCGGAGGGCTCAGGGGGTTGCCGGTGGGGTGGGGGGTGGGGATTCCGAGAGGAGGTGGGTGAGGAGGCGGACGGCGCCGCGCTTGTGCAGCGGGTCGTTGCCGTTGCCGCACTTGGGGGACTGGATGCAGGAAGGGCAGCCGGCCTCGCACTCGCAGGCGGCGATCGCGTCGCGGGTCGCCGTCAGCCAGGCGCGGGCCGTGTGGAAGGCGCGCTCGGCGAAGCCCGCACCGCCCGGGTGGCCGTCGTAGACGAAGACCGTCGGGAGGAGGGTGTCGGGATGCAGCGGGACGGAGACCCCGCCGATGTCCCAGCGGTCGCAGGTGGCGAAGAGCGGGAGCAGGCCGATGGAGGCGTGCTCGGCGGCGTGCAGGGCGCCGCCGAGGATCTCCGGGTTGATCCGGGCCTCGTCGAGCTGGTCCTCGGTGACCGTCCACCACACGGCCCGGGTGCGCAGGGTGCGGGGCGGCAGGTCCAGTTTGGCTTCGCCGAGCACCTCGCCGGTGATCAGTTTGCGGCGCAGGTAGGAGACCACCTGGTTGGTGACCTCCACGGACCCGAAGCAGAGCCGGCCCCGGCCCCAGGCGATCTCCGTCTCGGTCTCCAGGACCGAGATGGCGGTCGTGTCGCGGGCCGTCGTGGAGAACGGCGGGTTCGCCTCCTCGACCAGCGCGACCGAGTCCTCCAGGTCCAGCTGCTTCACCAGGTACGTGCGGCCCTGGTGGAGGTGGACCGCCCCGTCGTGGACGGCGGTGTGGGAAGCCTCTTCGTCGACCGTGCCCAGCAGGCGGCCCGTGGCGGCCTCGACGATCTGGACCGGGCGTCCGCCGCCGCCCCGGATGTCGGTGAGGTCCGAGGCCCGTTCCCGGCGGGTCCAGTGCCAGGCCGTGGCCCGGCGGCGCAGCAGTTTCGCCGCTTCGAGCTGGGGGAGGAGGTCGCGTGCCGCCGGGCCGAAGAGGTCGAGGTCGGGCTCCGTGAGGGGTAGCTCGGCCGCGGCCGCGCACAGGTGCGGGGCCAGGACGTACGGGTTGTCGGGGTCCAGGACCGTGGCCTCCACGGGCTGCTGGAACAGGGCCTCGGGGTGGTGGACCAGGTAGGTGTCCAGCGGGTCGTCGCGGGCGACCAGGACGGCCAGCGCGCCCTGGCCCGAGCGCCCGGCCCGGCCGGCCTGCTGCCACAGGGAGGCGCGGGTGCCCGGGTAGCCGGTGATCAGGACGGCGTCCAGGCCGGAGACGTCCACGCCCAGCTCCAGGGCGGTCGTCGCGGCCAGGCCGAGCAGGTCACCGGAGTGCAGGGCCCGTTCCAGGGCCCGGCGCTCCTCGGGCAGGTAGCCGCCGCGGTAGGCCGCGACCCGCCGGGGCAGGGAGCGGTCCACGGCGGCGAGCTTCTCCTGGGCGATCACCGCGATCAGCTCGGCGCCGCGCCGGGAGCGGACGAAGGCGACCGTGCGGACGCCCTGGACGACCAGGTCGGTCAGCAGGTCCGCGGTCTCGGCGGTGGCCGTACGGCGTACGGGGGCGCCCCGCTCGCCCTTGAGGTCGGTCAGGGGCGGCTCCCACAGGGCGAAGACGACCTCGCCGCGCGGGGAGGCGTCGTCGGACACCTCCACCACCGGCAGGCCCGTCAGCCGGGACGCGGCGGTCGCCGGGTCGCTCGCGGTGGCGGAGGCCAGCAGGAACACGGGATCGGAGCCGTAGCGGGCACACAGCCGGCGCAGCCGCCGCAGGACCTGGGCGACGTGGGAGCCGAAGACGCCCCGGTAGGTGTGGCACTCGTCGATGACCACGTAGCGCAGGGCCCGCAGGAAGGAGGACCAGCGCGGGTGGGCCGGGAGGATCCCGCGGTGCAGCATGTCGGGGTTGGTGAGGACGTAGTTCGCGTACTGGCGCACCCACTCGCGTTCCTCGACCGGGGTGTCTCCGTCGTAGACGGCGGGCCGGACGGCGTTTCCGAGCGGGCCGGCCAGTTCCCGTACGGCGCGGCGCTGGTCGGCGGCCAGGGCCTTGGTCGGGGCCAGGTACAGGGCGGTCGCGCCCCGGCCGTTGGGCGCCTCGGCCCCGTCGGCGAGGGCGGAGAGCACGGGCGCGAGGTAGGCCAGCGATTTGCCCGAGGCGGTGCCCGTGGCGACGACCACGGACTCCCCGTCGAGGGCGTGCTCGGCAGCCGCGGCCTGGTGTTCCCACGGATGGTCGATCCCGGCGGCCTGAATTGCGGCTACGACATCAGTTCGGATGCGATCGGGCCAGACCGCATGACGACCCTCCCGAGGGGGCAAGTGCTCCGTATGGGTGATGCGCGCAGCCCGGGAAGGCCCCCGTGACAGCCGGTCCAGGACCGTGCCGGGGGTGGGTCTGACGTCCTCGGGTGCCGTGGGCGGACCGGGACGGTGAGTGTTGGCCATTGGAACCGAGTGTGTCACCGGCGTGCGGGACAATGGTCTGAAGGCGTCGTGCGCGCCTGCCGGTAAGTGATTGAATGCCATCGCGGCAGCCAATCCCTCTCCCACCTCCGGGTGGGGAGGCCCCTGGGGGGCGCCGCTCGATAGCAAGGTGCTGGAGGATCCGTGGACCTGTCCCTGTCGACTCGCACTGTCGGCGACCGTACGGTCGTGGAGGTCGGTGGCGAGATTGATGTGTATACCGCGCCCAAGCTGCGCGAGCAGTTGGTCGAGTTGGTGAACGACGGCAGCTACCACCTGGTTGTCGACATGGAGCGAGTGGACTTCCTCGACTCCACCGGACTTGGTGTGCTCGTGGGAGGCCTCAAGCGCGTCCGCGCGCACGAGGGCTCGCTGCGTCTGGTGTGCAACCAGGAGCGCATCCTGAAGATCTTCCGAATCACCGGTCTGACCAAGGTGTTTCCGATCCACAACTCGGTGGAAGACGCCGTCAACGCCACCGACTGACGGCGCTCGGCGGCGAAACGGCCGATAATGGAGCGGGGGGTACCGGGCCACAAGCGGTCCGGGCCCCTGTAAGGCACGCCCGTAGTCCGAGGGGGACGCGCATGGCCACCGTTGAACTGCGCTTCAGCGCCCAGCCCGAACACGTCCGGACGGCCCGCCTGGTCGCGGCCGCCGTGGCGCGGCGGGCCGGTGTGGAGGAAGCCGTCCTCGACGAGGTCCGCCTCGCCGTGGGCGAGGCCTGTTCGCGTGCCGTCGGACTGCATCGCACCAACGGGCTGACCGCGCCCGTCCGGGTGGTGCTGACCGAGGAGGAGAAGGTGTTCTCCATCGAGGTCAGCGACGAAGTGCCCGGACCGGCCGGCGGTTCGGCTGCCGCCGTGCCCGGGATGGACGCCGTCCTGGACCCCGACATCGAGGGCGAGGACGAGATGGGCCTTGCCGTGATCAGCGGTCTGGTCGACGACGTCGACGTCATCAGCGGGGAAAACGGCGGGACCATCCGGATGAGCTGGCCCGTGTCGGGGACCTCCGAACTGCCGTAGCCGGCGGTTGCCCGGTCGGCCGCGGCTCGACCGCCGCCGGTCACGTCTCGCTGCCCGCTCGCCGCAGGCCGCGGCTCGCTGCCCGACCCCTACGTGCCCGCCAGGTGGCCCCGTGCCGCCCGGGGGGTTTTCGTGCTGCCCCGGCCCTCGTGTCCCCGGTGGGGTCTCCTGGGACGGCGGGTTCCCGTGGTGGGGGCGGCGGGGTCCCCTGGGGGCCGCGGGTTCCCGTGGGGGCGGCGGGTTCTCGTGGGGCTCGGCGGGTTCTCGTCCCGTCCCGTGGGTTTGGTGCTTCCCCGTCTGTTTCGGGTCCCGGGCGGGCTCTGTGGCGGGCGGTTCTCGGCGTCCGGTCGTCTGGCGACGGGGGACCGGGCGGGTGTCAGGAAGGCGTCTCAGGCGCCTTGGTGCGGGCGCCGATGACGTTCCGCCGCGCGTGCCGACGTATCTTCCGATCTTATTCAAGGCCCTGCCGAGCAGGGCCTTTTGTGTGCCAGTAGATCAATTCCGTGATCGTTCTCCGGCGGATTTCCCGATCGCTGATCAAGCGTCAATGCTTTTGCCCCGTTACCACTTTCGAGGGTAATGGAGTGACCAGATCTATTGGTGAGGAGCAAGTGCGGGCCAATTCCGTTTCCTGCGTACTGTTTTGATCTGGTTCCGCTCCCTACAATCCGTCCACATCTTGAGCTCATCACGTCAAGGAGGACGAATGACGGGGCTCTTCACCCCTATCGCGCCGGGTCGCACCACAGACCTGGCATCCGCAGTACTCACGGATGACAATCGGCTCATCGTGATCGTCATTGCGGCCGTGGCCATCGCCGCGCTCGTCGTCGCGCAGATCCTGGTCCGCCAGGTCCTCGCCGCCGACGAGGGAACCGACTCCATGAAGGAGATCGCCGCCGCCGTCCAGGAAGGCGCCAACGCCTACCTCGGCCGGCAGCTCCGCACGCTCGGCGTCTTCGCCGTCGTCGTGTTCTTCCTGCTGTTCCTGCTCCCCGCCGACGACTGGACGCAGCGGGCGGGACGTTCCGCCTTCTTCCTCGTCGGCGCCATCTTCTCGGCCGCCACCGGCTACATCGGCATGCGCCTCGCGGTCCGTGCCAACGTCCGCGTCGCCGCCGCCGCGCGCGAGGCCACCCCCAGAGAGGGCGAGCCCGCCAAGGACCTGACCGAGGTGTCCCACAAGGCCATGCGGATCGCGTTCCGCACCGGCGGCGTGGTGGGCATGTTCACCGTCGGCCTCGGCCTGCTCGGCGCGTCCTGCGTCGTGCTCGTCTACGCCGCCGATGCGCCCAAGGTCCTGGAGGGCTTCGGCCTCGGCGCCGCGCTCATCGCGATGTTCATGCGTGTCGGAGGCGGCATCTTCACCAAGGCCGCCGACGTCGGCGCCGACCTGGTCGGCAAGGTCGAGCAGGGCATTCCGGAGGACGACCCGCGCAATGCCGCGACCATCGCCGACAATGTGGGCGACAACGTCGGAGACTGCGCGGGAATGGCCGCCGACCTCTTCGAGTCGTACGCCGTCACCCTCGTGGCGGCCCTCATCCTCGGCAAGGCCGCCTTCGGTGACCTGGGCCTGGCCTTCCCGCTGATCGTCCCCGCCATCGGGGTGGTCACCGCGATGATCGGCATCTTCGCGGTCTCCCCGCGGCGCAGCGACCGCAGCGGAATGACCGCCATCAACCGCGGCTTCTTCATCTCCGCCGCCATCTCGCTGGTCCTCGTCGGGATCGCCGTCTACGCGTACCTGCCGGGCACGTACAAGGAGCTCGTCGGCGTCGACGACGCCGCGATCTCCGGGCACTCCGGCGACCCGCGGATCCTGGCGCTGGTCGCCGTCGCCATCGGCATCGTGCTCGCGGCCCTGATCCAGCAGCTCACCGGCTACTTCACCGAGACCAACCGCCGTCCCGTCCGGGACATCGGCAAGTCCTCCCTGACGGGCGCCGCCACGGTCGTGCTCGCCGGCATCTCGGTCGGCCTGGAGTCCGCCGTCTACACGGCGCTGCTCATCGGCCTCGGCGTGTACGGGGCGTTCCTGCTCGGCGGCACCTCGATCATGCTGGCGCTCTTCGCCGTGGCGCTGGCCGGCACCGGCCTGCTCACCACCGTCGGCGTCATCGTCGCCATGGACACCTTCGGCCCGGTCTCCGACAACGCCCAGGGCATCGCGGAGATGTCCGGGGACGTCGAGGGCGCCGGCGCGCAGGTGCTGACCGACCTGGACGCGGTGGGCAACACCACCAAGGCCATCACCAAGGGCATCGCCATCGCCACCGCCGTGCTCGCCGCGGCCGCGCTCTTCGGCTCGTACAACGACGCCATCGCGGGTGCGGTGAAGGAAGTCGGCGTCAAGACGGCCGGGGAGATGAACCTCAGCCTGGACATCGCCCAGCCCAACAACCTGGTCGGGCTGATCCTGGGCGCTGCCGTCGTGTTCCTGTTCTCGGGCCTCGCCATCAACGCGGTGTCCCGTTCGGCCGGCGCGGTGGTCTACGAGGTGCGCCGCCAGTTCCGGGAGCACCCCGGGATCATGGACTACACCGAGAAGCCCGAGTACGGGCGCGTCGTGGACATCTGCACCAAGGACGCGCTGCGCGAACTCGCCACGCCGGGGCTGCTCGCCGTCCTCACCCCGATCGCCGTCGGGTTCACGCTCGGCGTCGGAGCGCTCGGTTCCTTCCTCGCCGGCGCGATCGGCACCGGCACCCTGATGGCGGTCTTCCTCGCCAACTCCGGTGGCGCGTGGGACAACGCGAAGAAGCTCGTCGAGGACGGGCACCACGGCGGCAAGGGCAGTGCGGCCCACGAGGCGGTCGTCATCGGCGACACCGTCGGCGACCCGTTCAAGGACACCGCCGGTCCCGCCATCAACCCACTGCTCAAGGTCATGAACCTGGTGGCGCTGCTGATCGCCCCCGCGATCGTGCAGTTCAGCTACGGCGCGGACGCCAGCCCGACCGTACGGGCGATCGTCGCGGTCCTCGCGATCGGCGTCATCGTCGGCGCGGTGTACGTCTCCAAGCGCCGCGGCATCTCCGTGGGCGACGACGGGGCGGGCGAGGGCGCGACCGCGGAACGGGTGGGCCAGCAGGGCGACCCGGCGGCGGCGGTCTCTTCCTGAGACGACTGTCACGGGCCTGACCCGGCTCTCGTGGGCCTGAACCGGCTCTCGCGGGCCTGAACCGGCTCTAGTGGGCCTGACACGGCCCGACTCGACCGTACGCCCGAATGGCGGACGGGGGGCGCGGACTGACGCGCCGTCCGTCCGCCTTTGCGTTTCCCGGATGGTGGGCGTGTATCTTCCGGGCCGAGAGCCTTCGAAGGGACCAATCCGGTGAACAAGAAGCTTGCGGCCGCGGTATCGGGCGCTGCGGTGCTGATGCTCGTCCTGTCCGGCTGCGGCGGGGACGACGGCGACAAGAAGACCGACGCCTGGGCCAAGAAGGTCTGCGACAGCTGGCAGCCCGAGCTCAAGAAGATCGAGCAGGCGAACGCCGACATCAAGCGGGTGGCGACCGAGAGCAGCAAGCCCGAGGAGGTCCAGGCGACCGACTCGGCGGCCTTCGGGACCATGTCCGAGTCGTACAAGGCGATGGGTACGGCCCTCACGGGTGCGGGAGTTCCGCCCGTCAAGGACGGGGAGAAGACCCAGGCCGCAGCGGTCATGGGCTTCGAGTCGACGTCGGCGGGCTACACCGCTCTGAAGACGAAGATGGACGCCCTCGACGCCAAGGACCAGGGCAAGTTCGCCGAGGGCCTCAAGGAGGTGGCGGGCGGCCTGGAGGAAGCGACCAAGGGCGGCAAGGAAGCCCTCGACCAGCTCAAGGCGGGCGGGCTGGACAAGGCGATGAACAGCCAGAAGGGCTGCCAGGTGACGACTCCGTCGCCGGCGAAGTCCTAGGAGTTCGAGAGGTTCCAGGACCTCTGGAAGTTCCAGCGCGGGCCGCCGCCTTGCGGCGGCGCCGCACCCACCGGGGCGGCCGGGATCCTTCGGGACCCCGGCCGCCCCGGCGCATGTCCGGGGACGGGTCGGGCCGTACGGAGCTGCGCCCGGTCGGGGCCCGTTCCGGGGTGCGGCCCCCGGGCGGGAGCTCCCGAAGGCGACGGGTGCCCGCGCCGAAGGCCGTGTGGCGCGGGCAATGGCGGCGGCAGCGGCCACAATGGGCGGGTGAGTACCACCAGCCTTCCCCCCGGTCTGCCCGCCCGCCTCCCCTCGTCGGCCCGCGCGGCCGAGCTCCGCGCCGCGTTGCTCGCCGCGGGCTTCACCGCCGACGGCCTGCTCGACCTGCTCGGTGCCCCGGCGTACGCCGCGCTGGCCCGCAGCGAGACCGTCCCCGCCCTGCGCGCCACGCGGAGCCGCGGCGACGGGCCGCTCGCGAGCCTGACCCGGCTGTTCCTGCTGCGGCAGCCGGTGCCGTACGTGCACGCCGCGCAGGCCCTGCCCGTCGATGCGGCGCTGGCCGACGGCTGGCTGCGGCGCGAGGGCGACGAGGTGCACGCCACCGTGGACGTGCGCCCGTACGGCGGTCCGGACGGCGAGGACTGGTTCATCGTCTCCGACCTCGGCTGCGCCGTCGGCGGGGCCGGCGGGATCGGCAGCCGCGAGGAGGGCGTGGTGCTCGGTGTCGGCGGCGCCTCCACGACGCTGGCCGGGATCACCATCCGCACCCCGGTCGGCTCGGCGCTCGACGTCGGCACCGGATCCGGGATCCAGGCGCTGCACGCCGCCCAGCACGCGACCCGGGTCACGGCTACCGATGTCAACCCGCGGGCCCTGGAGTTCACCCGGTTGACGCTGGCGCTGTCGGGGGCCCCCGAGGCGGAACTGCTCGCCGGGTCGCTGTTCGAGCCGGTCGGCGCGGCCACGTACGACCTGATCGTGTCGAATCCGCCCTTCGTGATCTCCCCCGGAGCCCGGCTGACGTACCGGGACGGCGGGATGGGCGGCGACGACCTGTGCCGGACCCTGGTCCAGGAGGCCGGAGCCCGGCTCAACCCGGGCGGATTCGCGCAGTTCCTGGGCAACTGGCAGCACGTGGAGGGCGAGGACTGGCACGACCGGGTACGGGCCTGGGTGCCGCGCGGCTGCGACGCCTGGATCGTGCAGCGCGACGTGCAGGACGTGACGCAGTACGCGGAGCTGTGGCTGCGCGACGCGGGCGATCACCGCACCGACCCCGCCGAGTACGAACAGCGGTACGAGGACTGGCTGGACGAGTTCGAAGCCCGCAAGACCAAGTCGGTCGGCTTCGGCTGGATCACGCTGCGGCGCAGCGACGCGGCCGAGCCGTCGATCGTGGTCGAGGAGTGGCCGCACTCGGTGGAACAGCCGCTCGGGGAAGCCGTCCTGGCGCACTTCGCGCGCCAGGACTACCTGCGCGACCACGATGACGCGGCCCTGCTCGCGGGCTATTTCCGGCTGACCGAGGAGGTCGTGCAGGAGCAGGTCGGCGCGCCCGGCGCGGAGGATCCGGAACACGTCGTGCTCCGGCAGAACCGCGGCATGCGGCGCGCCACCAAGGTCGACACGGTCGGGGCCGGCTTCGCCGGGGTGTGTGACGGATCACTGAGCGCGGGGCGGATTCTGGACGCCATCGCCCAGCTGGTGGAGGAGGACCCGGTGGTCCTGCGGGACCGGACGCCCGAGGCGATCCGGATGCTGGTGGAGCAGGGGTTCCTGGAGCCGGTGACCGCGGCGGAAGCGGAAGCGGGCGCGGAAGCCGCCGGGGAGTAGGGCCGACGGCGCGGCCGTGCGGTCGTGCGGTCGTGCGGCCGAGCGGTCGGGTCGCCGCGCAGTCGGGAAGGCGCGCAGCCGGAGCCAGGATGTAACCCCAGGTTCGTCTGCAGTCTCCCCCCGGCTGAAATCCTCCCGTCAGCGGGATCCGGGGGGATCCCGAGAGCGGCCCGGGGGATGTGGGGAACGGCATGGAGCACGGTCCGACGATCTTCGCGGCGGCCGTGTTCCTGCTGTTCGGGGCCGCTCTGCTGGCCTGGACGGGGGCGCGCGCCCCACGCGGCGCGCCGGTGGCCGAGGGCGTGCGCCCCGTCGTGGCCGTACCACTGGCCCTGCTCGCCGGCGGGGCCTCGCTGGCCCTCGGGGTCTGGTGCCTCGGGCGGCTGTGAGGCCGGGGGCGCCTTCCTGAGGCGAAGCTCACGGGGCCGGAAGGCTCCGCGGTGGTCCGGCCCCGGCGGCCGGGGCGGTGTCGCCCCTGGTGGGGGTGGGTGCTGCGGTCCGGCAGGGGTGGGGCTCGGGAGTCGCGGCCGTGGAATCGGCCGGATGTCGCCCACGTCCGGCGGCGCGCCGGGTTTCCTCCGCTCGTCCGGAATGCGCGCAGGATCGTAAAGCACGACGTGAAGCGGGGTCCCGGGGCGGGGCCAGACGGCCCTTCGGCCACTCTGGCCGGTGAGTGCGCAGGGCCCGGCGCGGCATCCGGGCGGCAGAAATGGCACTTGTCGGGTTACCGTTCGAGTGGCCGTTGCGGGCTTCTGCCGTTTGACACGGGGGCGGGTTGTACCGTCACACTCCGCAGCGTCGCCGTACTGCGACCGAGTGCCGACCGGAGAGAAGAGCCAAGTTGTCCCCGACTAGCGAGACCGCAAAGGGCGGCCGCCGACTCGTCATCGTCGAGTCCCCTGCCAAGGCGAAGACGATCAAGGGCTATCTCGGCCCGGGATACGTCGTCGAGGCGAGCGTCGGGCACATCCGCGACCTCCCGAGTGGCGCGGCCGAGGTTCCCGACAAGTACACCGGTGAGGTCCGCCGTCTCGGTGTGGACGTCGAGCACGACTTCGCGCCGATCTACGTCGTCAACGCCGATAAGAAGGCCCAGGTCAGGAAGCTCAAGGAGCTGCTGGCCGAGTCCGACGAACTCTTCCTCGCCACCGATGAGGACCGCGAGGGCGAAGCCATCGCGTGGCACCTGCAGGAAGTCCTCAAGCCCAAGGTCCCCGTCCACCGGATGGTCTTCCACGAGATCACCAAGGACGCGATCCGCGACGCCGTCGCCAACCCGCGCGAGCTCAACCAGCGCATGGTCGACGCCCAGGAGACCCGCCGCATCCTCGACCGCCTCTACGGCTACGAGGTCTCGCCGGTCCTGTGGAAGAAGGTCATGCCGAAGCTGTCGGCGGGCCGCGTCCAGTCGGTGGCCACCCGCATGGTGGTCGAGAAGGAGCGCGAGCGCATCGCCTTCCGCTCGGCCGAGTACTGGGACCTGACCGGCACCTTCGCCACCGGCCGCGCCGGTGACGCCTCCGACCCCTCCACGCTGGTCGCCCGCCTGAACACGGTGGACGGCAAGCGCGTCGCGCAGGGCCGCGACTTCGGTTCGACCGGGCAGCTCAAGAGCGAGGTGCTGCACCTCGACGAGACGAACGCGCGGGCGCTGGCCGCCGCGCTGGCGGAGACCTCGTTCGCCGTCAGGTCCGTCGAGTCCAAGCCGTACCGCCGCTCCCCGTACGCCCCGTTCCGTACGACGACGCTCCAGCAGGAGGCCTCGCGCAAGCTCGGCTTCGGTGCGAAGGCGACGATGCAGGTGGCGCAGAAGCTGTACGAGAACGGCTTCATCACCTATATGCGTACCGACTCCACGACGCTCTCCGACACCGCGGTGTCGGCGGCGCGTGCGCAGGTCACGCAGCTCTACGGGGCCGAGTACCTGCCGGAGAAGCCGCGCGTCTACGCAGGCAAGGTCAAGAACGCGCAGGAGGCGCACGAGGCGATCCGTCCTTCGGGTGATCGTTTCCGCACCCCGGCCGAGACCGGTCTGACCGGCGACCAGTTCCGCCTGTACGAGCTCATCTGGAAGCGCACCGTCGCCTCCCAGATGAAGGACGCGGTCGGCAACTCGGTGACCGTGAAGATCGGCGGCCGGTCGGCCGACGGCCGTGACGCCGAGTTCTCGGCCTCCGGCAAGACGATCACCTTCCACGGGTTCATGAAGGCCTACGTCGAGGGCGCGGACGACCCGAACGCCGAGCTCGACGACCGTGAGAAGCGTCTCCCGCAGGTCGCCGAGGGCGACGCGCTGTCGGCCGAGGAGATCACGGTCGACGGCCACTCGACCAAGCCGCCGGCCCGCTACACCGAGGCCTCGCTGGTCAAGGAGCTGGAAGAGCGGGAGATCGGCCGCCCGTCGACGTACGCGTCGATCATCGGCACGATCCTGGACCGCGGGTACGTCTTCAAGAAGGGCACGGCGCTCGTGCCGTCCTTCCTGTCGTTCGCCGTGGTCAACCTGCTGGAGACGCACTTCGGACGGCTCGTCGACTACGACTTCACCGCCAAGATGGAGGACGACCTCGACCGCATCGCGCGGGGCGAGGCGCAGTCCGTGCCGTGGCTCAAGCGCTTCTACTTCGGCGCGGAGGACGCCACCGAGGTCGTGCCGGCCGACGGTGACGCGCTCGGCGGCCTGAAGGAGCTGGTGACCGACCTGGGCGCGATCGACGCCCGGGAGATCTCCTCCTTCCCCGTCGGCGAGGGCATCGTGCTGCGGGTCGGCCGCTACGGGCCGTACGTGGAGCGCGGTGAGAAGGACGCCGAGGGCCACCAGCGGGCGGACGTCCCGGAGGAGCTGGCCCCCGACGAGCTGACGGTCGAGTACGCGGAGGAGCTCTTCGCGAAGCCGAGCGGCGAGTTCGAGCTGGGCAAGGACCCGATCAGCGGGAACGAAATCGTCGCGAAGGACGGTCGCTACGGGCCGTACGTGACGGAGATCCTGCCCGAGGGCACTCCGAAGACGGGCAAGAACGCGGTCAAGCCGCGGACGGCCTCGCTGTTCCAGTCGATGAGCCTGGACACGGTCACGCTCGAGGACGCCCTGCGTCTGATGTCCCTTCCCCGGGTCGTCGGCGTGGACGCGGAGGGCGCGGAGATCACCGCGCAGAACGGCCGCTACGGCCCGTACCTGAAGAAGGGCACGGACTCGCGGTCGCTGGAGACCGAGGACCAGCTGTTCGCCATCACCCTGGAGCAGGCGCTCGCGATCTACGCGCAGCCGAAGCAGCGGGGGCGCGCGGCCGCGAAGCCGCCGCTGAAGGAGCTGGGGACGGACCCGGTCAGCGAGAAGCCGGTGGTCGTCAAGGACGGCCGGTTCGGCCCGTACGTGACGGACGGCGAGACGAACGCGACGCTGCGGCGGGACGACGACGTCGAGACGATCACGCCGGAGCGGGGCTACGAGCTGCTCGCGGAGAAGCGCGCCAAGGGTCCGGTGAAGAAGACGGCCAAGAAGGCTCCCGCGAAGAAGGCCCCGGCGAAGAAGGCGACGGCGACGAAGACCGCTGCCGCCAAGAAGACGACGACGGCCAAGAAGGCGACGGCGGCGAAGAAGACGACGGCCAAGAAGACGGTCGCGAAGAAGACGGCGGCGGCCGCTTCGGCGGACGAGTAGTCGCAGAAGCGGGGCCCGCGCACTGCGCGCGGGCCCCGCTTTGTGCTTTCCAGCCGTCCGGCGTTTGAGGACCGGGGTCCGGGGCGGAGCCTCGGGGAACGGTGGAAGGGCGGGTAGGGGACGGCCCCGCGCAGCGGCGACACGGGCCCGGGGCCGCGCCCCGGAAGGCGGGTCCGGACGGTGGGTCCGGGGTCACACTCCGACCTTGTCCACAGCCCTCCGCACCCGCCCAGCGCAGCGGATAGGCTGGGCGGATGACGCGAGCCGAGCAGCCAACGGTCGTGACCGCCACCGCCGACACCGCCCCCACCTACGACGAAGCCCTCGCCGCGGACTCCCGCGAGCGTGCGGTGCGCGCCCTGCTGCGCACCCCCGGGCTGCGCCGTCTGTGGAGCGCGCAGTTGGTGAGCGGCATCGGCGATGCCCTCGCCCTGCTGGTCCTGGTGCTGCTGGTCTTCCAGGCGGCCGTGGACCAGGAGCCCTTCGGCGGTGGTTACACCGGCTGGGCCCTCGCCGTGGCCGCCGTGTTCGGCGTCCGCGTGGTGTCCACCGTCCTCTTCGGCGCGGTCCTCCTCGGGCCCCTGGCCAAGCTGACCGCCCCCGGCGGCAAGCTGGACCGCCGCTGGACGATGATCGGCGCCGACGGGCTCCGGCTCGGCCTCTTCGTCGTCGCCCCGCTGTGGCTCGACTGGATCGGCCCGCACGCGCTGACCGCGCTGCTCGCCACCGTCTTCGTCTCCGGCGCTGCCGAGCGGATGTGGGGGCTGGCCAAGGACAGCGCCGCGCCCGGCCTGCTGCCTTCGCCGCCGCCGGAGGGGGCGACCGTACGGCCGCTGCCCGACCACCTCGACGCACTGCGCCGGCTGAACCTGCGCACCGCCTTCGCCGCCCTGCCGGTCGCCGCGGCCGCACTGCTCGCCTCGACGCTGATCGGCAAGGCCCTCGGCCTCGGCATCGGCTGGTTCGCCGAGAACCAGGCCGCCCTCGGCTCGTACGTGGCCTCCGGTCTCTTCGCGGCCTCCGTGTCGCTGCTGCTCCCGCTGGTGCTGCCCGCGACGAAGACCCCGCGTCCGCGCTCCCCGCTGGAGGGCCTGCGCGCCCCCAAGGCGGGGGACCGGCCGGAGAAGGGGCGGACCGGGTCCATCCCGCTGTTCGTCCTCGTCTGCGCCGCCGTCGCCGGAGCCGTCGCCTCGGCCGCCGCCGTGGCCGTCCTGCACACCACCGACCTGGGGGGCGGAGCTGCCGCGTTCTCGCTGTTCGTACTGGCCCTGCTCGGCGGCACCGCCCTCGGCATCCGTGCCACCCAGGCCGGCAAGGTGCTCCCCTCCCTGTCCCGGCGCCGCCTGCTGGCGCTGGCCGTCGGGGTGGCCGGGCTGGCGCTGCTGCTGACCGGGCTGGTGCCGGACACCTCGACGGTGGTGTTCCTCTCGCTGCTCGCCGGCACCGCCGCGGGCGTCGCCGCGAACACCGGGCACACGCTGCTCGACCAGGAGACCGAGGAGTTCCGCCGGGCCCGGGTCACCGAGCACCTGCAGGCCGTCGTCCGGGTCGCCGTGGCCGTCGGAGCCGTGGCCGCACCGCTGCTGGCCGCCCTGATCGGACCGCACCGGCTGGCCGCCGGCGAGGTCGTCTTCGCCCACGGCGGCGCGGCCTTCACGCTGATGCTGGTCGGCGCCCTGCTGCTGCCGGTCGCCGTCATCGTCCTGGCCAAGGCCGACGACCGCAGCGGCGTACCGCTGCGCCGCGACCTGCGCGAGGCGCTGCGCGGCGGGGAGCCGGTCCAGGCCGCCTCCGACGCCGGGTTCTTCATCGCCCTGGAGGGCGGCGACGGCGCCGGTAAGTCCACCCAGGTGCAGGCCATGGCCGACTGGATACGGGCGAAGGGCCACGAGGTCGTCGTCACGCGCGAGCCCGGGGCCACCCCGGTCGGCAAGCGGCTGCGTTCGATCCTGCTCGACGTGTCCTCCGCCGGCCTGTCGAACCGCGCCGAGGCCCTGCTGTACGCGGCCGACCGCGCCGAGCACGTGGACACCGTCGTCCGGCCCGCCCTGGAGCGCGGCGCGGTGGTCATCACCGACCGCTACGTCGACTCCTCGGTGGCCTACCAGGGCGCCGGCCGGGACCTGTCCCCGACCGAGATCGCCCGCATCTCGCGCTGGGCCACGGACGGGCTCGTACCGAATCTGACCGTGCTGCTCGACGTGTCGCCGGAGACGGCCCGGGAGCGGTTCACGGAGGCGCCGGACCGGTTGGAGTCGGAGCCGGCGGAGTTCCACCAGCGGGTGCGGGCCGGGTTCCTGACCCTGGCCGCGGCCGACCCCGGTCGCTACCTGGTGGTCGACGCGGGCCAGGACCCGGAGTCGGTGAGCACCGTCGTGCGCCACCGGCTGGACCGGATGCTCCCGCTGTCGGAGGCCGAGGTGGCCGCGCAGGCGGAGGCCCGCCGGCTCGCCATCGAGGAGGCCAAGCGCAAGGCCGAGGAAGAGGCCGCGCGCAAGGCGGAGGAAGCCCGGCTGCGCGCCGAGGAAGAGGCCCGCAAGGCCCGCGAGGCCGAGGAGGCCCGGATCGCGGCCGAGGCCGAGGCCGCCCGCAAGGCGGAGGAAGCCCGGCTGCGCGCCGAGGAGGAGGCCCGCCAGAGGGCCGAGGCTGAGCGGCTGCGCCTGGAGGCCGAGGAGAAGGCCCGCGCGGTGGAGCAGGAGCGGCTGCGCAAGCAGGCGGAGGAGGAGGCCCGGCTGCACGCCGAGGCCGAGGAGCGCCGGCTGGAGAAGCAGCGGCGGGCCGAGGAGGCCCTGCTGAAGGCCGAGGAGGCGCGGCGGCTGGCCGAGGCCTCGGCGGCGGAGGCGGCGGCGAAGTCCGCTGCCGCCGCGGCTGCGGCCGCCTCGGTGGCGGCTGCTTCGGCGTCCGTGCCGGCGGTTGCGCCCGCTGCCCCGGCGGCTCCCGCGGCGGCCCCTCCTGCTGCCGCAGGGTCTGCTCCCAAGGCCGACCTGCGCAAGGAAACGCACCACGACGAGGCCGTCACGATCGAGACTCCGTTCGTCAAGCGGGTCGTGCAGCCGGACGACGTCACCCAGACGGTCCCGGTGCCGAAGGCCGATCCGGCGGCGGGTCCGGCGGACGAGACGGCCGTGCTGCCGCCCGTCCGCGCGACGGGTCCGGCCGACGAGACGGCGGTCCTGCCGCCCGTACGCCCCACGGGCACGGGAGAGGCTGCGCCGACGCGGCCGGCAGCGCCCAGGGCCTCGTACTCCGCGTCGCGGCCGACGGCCCAGCGCCCCGAGGAGAACCCGGCCGACCGGGTCCCGCCGGGCATCTTCCGCGACTCGGGCAACGACGCGACCCGTGAGCTGCCGCTGCTCACCGACGTCACCGAGGACGGCCGGCCGCGCCGGCCCCGCTCGGACTGGGCGGAGGAGACTCCGCTGGACGATCTGCCGACGCTGGCGGACGAGCTGCTGGGACCGCGCCGGGACGACGAGGACGACCAGGGCCGGGGGCCGCGCCGCCGCTGACCGCGGCGGTGACGGGGAGCGGCGGCGTCGACGGCTGCGGTCGTCGTGGGGACCGGCTGACCGGGATTGTCAGTGGGAGCCGCCACACTGGGTGAGCAGACGGCACGGACGGTACGCGAGGGAAAGGCGGTGGGCGGGATGCCCGTATGGGACGACCTGGTGGGACAGGAGCGGGTCCAGACCCAGCTGGCCGCCGCCGCAGTAGACGCCGACGCCCTCGTCACCGCCATCGAGTCGGGGAACCCGCCGCCGCCCGGCTCCAAGATGACGCACGCCTGGCTGTTCACCGGCCCTCCCGGCTCGGGGCGGGCCACCGCCGCCCGCGCCTTCGCGGCCGCGCTCCAGTGCACCAGCCCGGACCGCGCCCTCGGCGGCGAGCCGGGCTGCGGGTTCTGCGACGGCTGCCACACCACCGTGATCGGTACGCACGCCGATGTGGAGATCGTCCGCACCGATCAGCTGTCCATCGGCGTGAAGGACACCCGGTCGCTGGTGCGCCGGGCGCAGTTGTCCCCGGCTGTCGGACGGTGGCAGGTCATCGTCCTGGAGGACGCCGACCGGCTGACGGAAGGCGCCGGAAACGTGCTGCTCAAGGGCGTGGAGGAACCTGCTCCGCGGACCGTGTGGCTGCTGTGTGCGCCCTCGCTGGAGGACGTGCTGCCCACCATCCGCTCCCGCTGCCGGCACCTTTCGCTGCGCACCCCGCCGGTGTCCGCCGTCGCCGAGGTGCTCGTGCGGCGCGACGGCATCGAACCGGCCGTGGCGCAGGCGGCCGCCCGCGCGACCCAGGGGCACATCGACCGGGCCCGCCGGCTCGCCACCGACGAGGCGGCCCGCACGCGGCGCGCCACCGTCCTGCGGATGCCGATGCGCGTGGCCGACGTCGGCGACTGCCTGAAGGCGGCGCAGGAGCTGGTGGACGCCGCCGCGGAGGACGCCAAGCAGGTCGCGGAAGAGGTCGACACCAAGGAGACCGAGGAGCTGCGGGCCGCGCTCGGCGCCGGAGCGGGTACGGGCGGACGCATGCCGCGCGGTACGGCGGGCGTGATGAAGGAGCTGGAGGACCGGCAGAAGCGCCGGCGCACGCGTACGCAGCGCGACAGCCTCGACCTGGCCCTGACCGACCTCACCGGCTTCTACCGGGACGTGCTGGCCCTCCAGCTCGGCTCTGCGCTGGCCATCGCGAACGAGGAGATACGGCAGGACCTGGACCGGATCGCCCGGGAGTCGGGCCCGGAGCGCACCCTGCGGCGGATCGAGGCGATCATCGCGTGCCGGCAGGCGCTGGACCGCAACGTCGCCCCGCTGCTCGCCGTCGAGGCGATGACGATGTCGCTGCGCGCGGGCTGACGCGCGCTGCCTCTGCTCCTGCCTCTGCTCCTGCGACTCCGGTTGACGGCCTCACCCGTTCGAGGGGTCCGCGGGGCGGGCCGGAGACGCCCCCGGTCCGTGCGGGGCGGCGCCCCGCGCCCGGGCGGGCGCCCGCCGCCCGGCGCGGGCACGACCGCCCCGGGTACGCCCGCAGGCCGTAGGCTCCGGGAATGGACACCAGTCGCCTGCTGCGCACCACCGGGACCGTGATCGCCGCTGCGGGGCTACTGCTCTCCGGGTGCACCTCGGGCGGTTCGGGAACACCCCGTGCCGCCGCGTCGTCCGGCGGGGCCTCCGAGGCGACGTCGGCGGAGCCGACCGCCGTTCCGGCCGCGCTGCGCCCGTACTACGACCAGAAGCTGACCTGGCGCGAGTGCGGTGTGCCCGGCTTCGAGTGCTCGACCATGAAGGTTCCGCTGGACTACGCGAACCCCGGGGCCGGGGACATCGACATCGCGGTGTCCCGCCGCAAGGCCACGGACCCCTCCAAGCGGCTCGGCTCGCTCGTGGTGAACCCGGGAGGCCCGGGCGGATCCGGCATCGGCTACCTCCAGGCGTACGCGGGCATCGGCTACCCGGCCCCGGTGCGTGCCGCGTACGACATGGTCTCCTTCGACCCGCGCGGCGTGGACCGCAGCAGCCCCGTGGAATGCCTGAACGGTCCGGCCATGGACAAGTACACCCAGGTGGACCAGACGCCGGACACGCCGGCGGAGCAGGCCCTGCTGGTGGCCGCCTTCAAGGAGTTCGCGGCCGCCTGCCAGACGCACTCGCAGCGGGTCCTGCCGCACGTCTCCACGGTCGACGCCGCCCGCGACATGGACGTCCTGCGCGCGGTGCTGGGCGACGAGAAGCTGAACTACGTCGGAGCCTCGTACGGCACCTTCCTCGGGGCGACGTACGCCGACCTCTTCCCGGGCCGGGCCGGCCGGCTGGTGCTGGACGGGGCGATGGACCCCTCCCGGCCCGCGGCCGACCTGAACCGGGACCAGACGGAGGGCTTCGAAACCGCCTTCCGGGCCTTCGCGGCGGACTGCGCGAAGCAGACCGACTGCCCGCTCGGCAAGGGCAGCCCGGAGCAGATCGCGGAGCGCCTGAAGGAGTTCTTCCGCAAGGTCGACGCCCAGCCGGTCCCCACGACCGACCGGTCGCGCAGCGCGCTCGGCGAGTCGCTGGCGACGACCGGGGTGATCGCCGCCCTGTACGACGAGAACGCCTGGCCGCAGCTGCGCGAGGCGCTCGGGGCCGCGATCAACGAAGACGACGGCAGCGGGCTGCTGACGCTCGCCGACAGCTACTACGAGCGCGAGCAGGACGGCAAGTACGCCAACCTCATGTCGGCGAACGCCGCCGTCAACTGCCTCGACCAGCCCCCGGCCTTCGCCGGGCCCGAGGCGGTCGAGAAGGCGCTGCCCTCCTTCGAGAAGGCCTCCCCGGTCTTCGGTGCGGGCCTGGCCTGGGCCTCGCTGAACTGCGCGTACTGGCCGGCGAAGGCCACCGGCACGGCCCAGGCACTGCACGCGAAGGGCGCCCCGCCGATCGTGGTGGTCGGCACCACCCGGGACCCGGCGACCCCGTACAAGTGGGCCCAGGCCCTGGCGGGCCAGCTCGACTCGGGCGTCCTGCTGACCTACGACGGCGACGGCCACACCGCGTACGGCCGGGGCAGCGACTGCATCGACTCGGCGATCAACCGCTACCTCCTGGAAGGCACCGCTCCGCAGGACGGAAAGAAGTGCTGACCCCGGCCGACGGCGCCGTCGAAGGACCCTGTTCGAGGCACCCCGTTTAACCCTGTAGACTTTGGGCCGCTGCTGATGAGAGCCTCCCACCAGGGAAATTCTTGTCTTCCCAGCGGTGCCGCCTTAGCTCAGCTGGCCAGAGCAACGCACTCGTAATGCGTAGGTCTCGGGTTCGAATCCCGAAGGCGGCTCTGTAGAACCCCCAGGACTCACTCGCCGTGACCTGGGGGTTTTGCTTTTTACCGGATCTTGCGCCGCCGCCGTGCACGGGCCGCCCGGGTGCTGTCGGTCTCAGTTCTGGTCTCAGACACCGGATCGGGGCCAGGCATGAATGCCTCACCCATCCGGCGCATTGCCTCCCGCGAGAGCTCGGAGCGGCCCTTCACGTACCGCCTCGTCTGGCTGATCTGCGTGTGCCGAAGGATCTCCATGATGGTGGGCATGTCGATGCCCAACTCGTTGAGGATCGTCCCCGCCGTGTGACGGCTCCCGTCGTGCTGGCGCCGGTCGCTGATCCCCGCCTCCTCCAGCAGCTCCTTGAACTCCTCCCAGTCGGCCCGCGGATCGAGCGGCCGGCCGTCGGCCCGGGTGAACACGGCGCCGCACTCCTCCCACAGCTCCCCGGCGGCTTGCCGCTGCTCGTCCTGCTTCGCCCTGTGCTCCAGGAGGTAGGGCAGGAAGGGCGGCGGGATCGGCACGGGCTGCTGGCTCTTCTTCGTCTTCGGCCGGGTGAACGCTAGCCCGCCGCCCTTCCGCTCAGGGCAGGTGCTGGCGTGCCGGCGGCAGGTCTTCGTGCACGGCTGCGGACAGCCACGCTTGTAGGCCTTGTGGGTGGAGCACTCGGCGGGGCAGGGATCGAACCGATGTAGCCGGGCGCCGCAGGCGTGCGCGTTCTTGCAGCCGTGCCTCCAGGTGAGGCGCTGGAGCTGCCAGGCGGGGTGGAACAACCCTTGCTCCAGGTCGACGTACTGCCAGCGCAGGCCCAGGGCTTCGCCCTGCCGGAAGCCCATGCCGACACCGATGGCCCACCGCATGAACGTGGGCCGCTTCGCGGCGGCCGCGAGGAACGCCTTCGACTCGTCCCGCGAGAACGGGTTCGCCTCGGTCTCGTCGACGGACGGCGGGTCGACGAGCGTGGCGACGTTCTCGCTGATGAGCCTCCGACGGTGGGCAATCTTGAGAGCGCGGGACAGGATCCGGTGCACCTTGACCACGTGCGACGGTGCGTGCCCCTCCTCCATCATGGCCGCGTACATCACCTCCAGGTGCTCCGGCGCGAGCTTGTCGAGGCGGTGCTTACCGACGCTGGGGATGATGTCGTTGCGGGTCTTCGACCAGTAGTCGTCCAGAGAGCGCGGCTTGAGCTTCAGGCTCGCGATCGTGGACAGGTACGTGTCCATCCACTCCGCGACGGTCGGCTTCCGCCCGGCCTTCGTGGCCCGACCCTCGTCGCGCAGCTTCTCCAGCTCGCGGACCTTCTTGCTGACCTCGGTTTCGGTCCTGGCGCGGCGGTGTCGGCGGTCGGGGCCGCCGTCCGACTTCACGCCCATCGTGACGCGGCCGTGCCACCACCCGTCGCTGCCCAGGTAGATGGACGACTCCATGTTCGGCTTACGGGGACTCATGTGCTCCTGCTCTTCCATGCGGAAGGCGGCCCCGGAGGGTCCCGGGGCCGCCTGCTTGCTGCGCTGAGATCAGACGGACTGCGGCTGGAGTTGGGCGGCGAACGCGTCGATGTCGGTCCGGCGGATGCGGCGGGCCCGGCCGACCTTGACGAACGGCAACTCTCCGGCGGCCATCAGCTCGTAGACGGTGGAGCGGCCGAGCGACAGCAACTCGGCTGCTGCCTCCACCTTGCAGAGGACCGGGGCGACGGACATGGCTGCGGTACTCATCGGAGTGCCTCCACGGCGATCGGATGTCGGGGCTCTGCCCCGCTCGTAGATATCCGCTACTGCCGCTACCGCCGCTACCGCCCTGGTCAGGGGCCTGTTTGAGGTAGCGGATTGGGTAGCGGTAGCGGATAGATACGCGACCGGCCCGGCCTTGAGGGCCGGGCCGGTAGCGGGTGTTGCTGTTGGGGTAGCGGATAGATCCGGGCTAGCCGCTACCTCCGCGTGGGCTCTGACCTGCGAGGTAGCGGAGGTAGCGGCAGTAGCGGATTCTCAGGGGGTGGGGGGAGGGCAGTACCTCGCCCACGCGTCCGCGAGGTCGGCCGCGTAGTAGCCCTTGAGGACCGCGCCGCCGCTCTTGATGTTGCGGGGCTCGATCGGCTTGTTGTCCCCGGTCATGTACTCGCGGAGCACTTTCGCGAGGCTCCGGGACGTCAGCGGCTTGCCTCCCATGTCCGCCCAGGGCGCCTCTTCCAGCGCGTACAGGCGGTCCAGCACGGCGATGGTGGGCAGGCGCTCGATCCCGTTCAGGACGTGGTCACGGAGATCGGTCAGCAGGCGGATGCCGATGCTGCCCTTGTCGTCCTGCTTAGAGGCGGCCACGATCTGCGCGCACGCGGCACGGGCGCGGGCCGGCCAGTCACCCCCGGCCGCATCCGCAACCGCGATAAGCGGCTCCCACACATCGGCAGGACGGTCGGTGACCTCGTCGGGCATCTCCGGGAACACGCCATCAACCAGGTGCCGGACACTGTCCGCCCAGACGGCGAGGCGGTCGCGAAGCGCGTGGCCTTCGGGGGCGTGCAGGCGGCGGCGGAAGGACTGGACGTACTCGTTGCGGGCCCGGCGGCGCATGCGGATGATGACCGACCGGGTCAGGACTGTGTCCGGCAGCGAGCCGAGCCCGGCCATGGCCACCACGCAGAAGCTCGGGAACTCCTGCACCGTCTGGTTGGTGCCGTCCCCGACGCACCGCCACATGCCGGCGCCCCGGTGGTGCCCCGCGTTCAGGAACCCGCGCAACGGCTCGTTGTCTCCGGCCTTCGGGCCGAAGATCGTGTCTACCTCGTCGAAGAGGATCGTGGGCCGGGTCTCCAGCGTGGAGACGGCCCGGAAGAGGACTGGTGCGGACGCGTTCGCGGCAACCAGCGGCTGAGGAACCAGCGTTTCCACGATCTCCAGCGCACGGGACTTCCCCGACCCAGGTTCCGGGGAGAGGAACGCGAGCCGCGGGGTGGAGTCGAAGCAGTCCAGCAGATGCGCGTGCGCGTCCCACAGCGTGACAGCGACGTACGCGGCTTCAGTCGGGAAGACGTTGAAGCGCCGGTGGAAGGCCTCCACCTCGTCCAGCAGCAGCGCACCGTCCGTGGTGGCCACCGTGGGCGCGGGGGCGATGGTGGTCTCGGCGGTCATGCGGCCTTCCTCCTGGTGTTAGCGACGCGGCCCAACGGGCACACGTCGCGGTGGTCGGTGTGGAGCTGGATGAGGGCGAGCACGTTGCGCTGTCCGACCGCGCTTCGGTCGTGTCCGCATTCGCACTTCGAGGTGGCGGTGGGCACGGCGCCGCGCGGGGCGCAGATGTGCAGGACGGCGACGACGTACCGGCCGTCCGCCGGGTGCGGGTCAGGACGAAGAGATGAAGGGACGCCTTCGGCGACGACCTTCGGCGCACCACTGCCGTCGGCGGCCGGGGCCGGTTCGGCGGAGCTGGGGCCGGTGGGGGTCTGGGTGAGGCTCTTCAGGGAGGAGCGGGGACGGTGGCTCATGCCGTCTGCCGCATCGCGTTGCGGGCGATCGACCAGTTCAGACCGGAGCGGATCGTGGTGCGGCACTCGGCAGACGGCATGCCGGCCGACTCTCCCGCCCACTGAAGAGCCTCCTCAACCACGTCCCGGGAGAGGTCGCCCGCGGCGATGAACCGCCCCAGAGCTCGCGCGGCCCGAAGCAGGGTCCCGTTGCGCTCCCCGGCCGGTGCCGACTCGACCGACGCGGTCTCGGCGTTCAGCGCGGCGGCCGCGTACTTGCCGGTCCGTTGGGTGGCGGGGCGGCCGGTGAGCTGGCGCAGGGCCTGCCTGGGGGCCAGCAGCCCGTACAGCCACGCGGGGAACGGCGCCGGGGGCACGGGGTCGGTGACCTCGTACGCTCCGGCCGTTGTGGTGCTGCCGGGGGCGACGACGTAGCCGCCCCAGGCCCGGGTGTCGATGTGCCTGCCGAGACGGCCCGCCGTGTTCCCCAACCGGATCCCGTCCGGGGCGGTGAAGTACAGGTGGGACCCTCCGGTGGGTGTCCGCACCGAAAGGGTGGTGGGGACGGCCTGCCCGGCGCGCTCGCAGAGCGCCCTGAAGGTGTCCGCGCCGTAAGGCGCGTCCGAACTGCCCTTGTCCTTCGGGACGTCGAGGTCCACGACGACAAGGTGGGAGGGGCCGGTGGCGATGCCTACGTTGAACGGGAGACGGTCCCACGCGCGCCGGATGCGGTCCGGGTCGCTGGTGGCGCGGTCCTCCCACTTGCGGTGGCCTCCGGCGCAGTCCCCCAGGGTGGGGCAGTGTTCTTCGCCGTGGAGGGCGGGCCGCTTCTGTCCGGGGCGGAGCGGGAACACGCTCCAGCCGAGGGCGGCGGCATCGAGCGCGGCGGTCAGCAGCGCGGATGCGGGTTGATGGGTCATCCTGGATGTCTCCAGTTCTGATGGGTTCTGGATGAGGGCGGCCCCGGTCATTGGCGTGAGTGGGGGCCGCCCTCCTTGCATGTCAGAAAGGCGGCTCGTCGCTGTAGCCGCCGGAGCGGCGGTGCGGGAGCGGGAGGAGGACCCATCGGCGGGTCTCGTCCCAGCAGGTGCAGGGCTCCCAGTCGGTGCCGGCGTACTCGCCGTTGTGGTCGCCGTAGTCGTGGTTGTGGCCGCCCTCCCCGCGACAGAGGGGGCACGCAGGCTGGGGAGTATCAGTCAGGACCAGCGCCGGGCGAGGCCAAGTGGTTCGGCGGATGCGGGGTCGCACGTGCTCTCCTCAGCGGTTGTTGATGGTTCCGGTGGCACGGCCGAACAGCCCGGACGCGCTGATGTTCTGCGTGACGTGCTGCACGGGCGCCGCCCCCCGGTTGCCCGCCCCGCGTCCCACGCGGAGGAGCATCGGGGCGATGACGCCGGCGGCGATGAGGGCGATGGCGGCCCAGAGGGCTTCGGTCATGGCGATCAGTCCCGGGGCGGCGTAGGAGATCCCGAACCCGGCCGCGGCGATCCCGCCGCCGACGGTCGGGGCGAGGAGCGCGGTGGTTTTGGCCCACGCCGGAATCGGCTGCACCGCGACCGGTTCCGGGGCGGTGGGCTGGGTGTAGGCGAGGGTCCGGTAGCCGTTGGGCAGGGTGACCATCTCGACTCCCGGGGGGAGTTCGGTGGGCTGCATGACGGGCTGCTGGATGGCGGTGGGGTAGACGATGGGGTCGCCGTAGCGGGTGGCGGGGGTGGTGCTCGTGTGGGTGTGTCCATGCACGGTTGGGCTCCCTGGTGAGCACCGGAGCACACCTAAACGTCTAGGTGTGGTCTGGTGGCGGCTTGTCTTGTCGCTTGTCGTCTGGCTTGTCGCGTGCCCTTGTCTTGTCGCTTGTCTTGTCGCTTGTCGCCTCCCAGGTCAGACACCGTTTCCAAGCCCCTGAGGGGGCCGGGGAGGGTGTTCTGTTGGGGGTGGTGACAAGCGACAAGGTCAGTCCTCGTCGGGGATGTTGTGGGCGTGGGTGTGGTGGACGTACCGGGTCTTGGTGCCGGTCCCGATCCGGATGGCCTGGCCTTCGTCGGTCCAGGTCTTGAGCCATCCCGCGACGGTCTGGCGGGTGGTTCCGTACCGGTCGAGCTGCCGGGCGATCGCGGACGCCCCGGTCCCTTCCGGCCCGGCCGCGATGAGGACGGTCAGGGCTGCCTGCCGGGCCGCGTTGTCCTCCTCGCGGTGCGCGGACAGGTTCAACCCCGGCCGCCGGGGCGCCTCCTCCTCCTGCTCCGGGGCGGGGGCGAATTCGACGGACATGAGTCGCTGGAACTCGGCGTCCACCCCGTCCGTGGCGGTCGGTCCCGGAGCCTGCTCGCGGTGCGCGGACAGGTTCAGACCCCCGCCAGTCCGGCCCGCAGGCGTGGTCCCGGGCAGGCTGCTGTCGAGGTTCGGGGCGGTGTGCTCGTGCTCGTTGATCCACGCGGTGCGGGCGTGGTCCCAGCGGCGGGCGTAGTCCGGGCCGGCCGCCTTCGCGGAGACAGCGTCGAGGCGGGGGTGGCGGTCGGAGGTGGCGTGGACGATGTCGCGGATCTGGGTGGGCAGGATCCGCCAGGTCCCGAACAGGCCGGCGGGGGATTCGGGGGTGCCCATGAAGCCGGTGCCCTTGTCGGGGGCCTGCTCGATCCGCAGGCCGTTGGCTCCGGGGAACAGCTTCGACAGGTCCATGCCCTCCGTCGCCCCGCCCGTCAGGGCTACCCGCGTCTTGGCTTCCCGGCGGATCATGACGTTGCCGAGGACGGCGCCTGTGGCGCCGAGGGCGGTCAGGACGGTGCGGATGCCCATGGCGCGGAGCATCCGGATCACTTCGAGGATCTTCTTCGCGAGCTTCCGGGTCTCGGGGTCGGTGCTGGTGAGGATCTCCGCGCCCTCGTCGATGACGAGCATGATCTGCGGAATCTCGTGGCTGACCGGGAGGAGGTCGGTGTTGGCTTTGGCCATGAGGTCTTGGTAGGCGCGCTTGCGGTACAGGCCGATCCGCAGTGCGGCATCGAGCATGAGGAGCGCCTCGTCGTGCGAGGCGGCGAGCCAGTCGATGCCGGGCCGCACCGTCTGGCCGTTCCCGCTGCCGTCCATGGCGGGGCGGATCCAGGGCAGGCCGGCCGATCCGGCGTTGAGGTCGATGACCCAGGTCAGGATGTCGGTGGCGCGGGCGAACCCGGCCAGGATGACGTGCACCATGTTCGTCTTGCCGGATCCGGTCGGCCCGACGACGAGGGCGCACTGCTCGCGGAGGTAGGTGAGGATCTCCTCCGCGTTGGTCCGGTAGCCCCACGGCATGCCGGTGTGGATCGACAAGGCGGTGTAGTCGGACGGGTAGGCGACCTCAGCAGCCAGCACGTTGGTCGTGGTGACGTCGATGAGGACGCGGCCCTGGTCGATGCCGGGCGAGGCGGCGGCAGTGCAGCCGTGCGGGAGGCGGGCATCGGCGGACAGGCGGGCGTTCTCCCGGGCGATGCGGTCGTAGGTGGTGCCGCCGGGCGGGAGTTCGGCGTCGATCGTGAAGCCGGTGTTCGTCGGCCACATCTCCACCGCCACGATCCGCAAGGTGATCCCGCAGACCCGCTGCACCCGGTCCACCCACTCCGCCGCGATCCCCCGCCGCTCGGCAGACAGCTCACGGGCCACCTGCCGCTCAGCAAGGGCGATGGCTTCGAGCTCGCGGGCTTCCTCGTAGAAGCCGACCGAGCGGGCCGCGGCGCCCATCGCGACGCCGATGGTGGCCAGCGATCCGAGGGCGGTCCAGGTGAGCGGGCCGGTGGCCAGCGCCCACGTCGTCCAGCCGGAGCCGAGCAGCCAGGAGGCGGCGCGGGCGCTGATGGTGCGGGCGGCGAGCTTCTGCCGCAGCCCCGACGCGGTGTGACCGATCGCCCCGACGGCGCCGACAGCCAACGCCCAAGAAGGGGGCATGTGAGCCAGGGTCCCGACCGTGGCGACCGCGTACGCACCGGTGGTCGCGGAGAGGGCGCCAGTGATGGGGCCGTGGCCGGCGGCCCAGTCCAACGCCAGCCCGTTGTGCTCGATGGTGTGGGTGTTCGTCATGTCAGACGTTCCAGCCCTTCTCAGCCTCGGGCCCGTTGCGCGGGTCTTCGTGGCGGGCGATGTCGGCCTCGTGGGCCTCCCGGAACGCGGGTCCAAGGTCTTCGGCCACGGCGACGGCGGAGTTGATCGCGCCGTAGATGTCGGCGAAGCCGTCCGCGACGACCTTCTCCAGCGGGAACTCGGTGTCGGAGCGCTCCGCGAGGATCTGCATGACCGCCGCGATCGAGGTCAGCGCCTCGGGCAGGCCCTCGATCATCGCGAGGATCTCCATGGCGCTTTCGGGCTCGTACTGCTGGGCTGCCTGCTCCATTTCGGCGGCCAGCTCTTCGAACCTGAACCCGGATGCGTTGCTCACAGCTACTCCTTGGCTGGCGGGAGGTGCGGGAACGTTCTTGGTGGGACGGGTGGCGCGGTCACCGAGGCGGTCGCCCTCGGTGTCCTGGTCGCGCTCTGTCTCGGCCTGCTCTTCAGCGGCCTTCTCGTCGGCTTCGAGCTGGGCGCGGATCTCCGCGTCCCGCTCCTCGCGTTCGGCGCGGGCCCGGTCGACGAGGTACTGGTAGAGGCGCCGGCCGGGGAACATCAGCCAGCCCCAGCGCAGCTTGCGACCGATCGGGGTGGTGACCATCCCGAGCACGCCGAGCATCGCGCCGAGCATGGCGGAGGCGGCCCGGCGGGCCTGGAAGCGTGCGGCGGAGCGGCGCAGTGCCCGGCGTGCGGCCTTCTGCGCGGGGGCCTTCAGCGCGGCGACCCGCTTGCGGTGCGCCGCTTCCTGCACACCGGTCCGGCCGTTGGCGACCGCCCGGCGGGAGTTGCGGTCCCGTATCGAGCGGGCGGCGCCGACGGCCTTGTCGCGGACGGCAGCGGCCTTGCCCATGGTCTTGGCGAGCGTGTGGGCTGCCGGACCACGGGCCTTCGCGCTGGCGGAGGCGGCGCGGTCGGCGGCTTTCGCGGCTCGCCGGGTGTCCGCGACCTGCCTGCGGGCCTGCACCGCAGCCGTGCGGGCGGCGGATCGGGTCGGGGTCTGCGTCTTGGCCTGAGCGCGCAGGGCCTGGACCTGCCCGGCTCGGCCACTGGCCAGACGACCAACGGCCTGGCCAGCACGCTGCCGTGCCGTACCGGCCTTCCCGAAGGAGGCGCCGGACCGGCCACCGGCCACACCGCCTGCACGGTGCCGGGCCTGCCCGCCAGCGGTACGGCGGGATCCGGATCCGCCACCGGTACGAGGGCTCGTGCGGGGCTGAGAGGGGATACGACCCAAGACACCACGCCCGCCACTACCGCCGACACGAGAGCTGGTTGAGGTGGGCTTTGCCGCGGGCTTCTTCTTGCAGTTCTTGCTGCGGTGGTGGGTGGCGGCAGTACCGAGGACAGCGGCGCCGGTCATGGCGATAGCGGCGGCGATAGGGCCGCCGGCCAGGGCGGCGGTTGCCAGGAGTCCGGCGACCGTGTTCGTCCCGGTCAGGGACAACGGCCCCACGGGGAAGCCGCCAGGGGTGTGCTCCACCTCCTTACCCGTGGCGGCCGCGGCGTTCTCGGACGGGGGCGGCGTGGGGGTGGTGTTTTCGGGTGGAGCCTGCGGTTCGGTGACGGTGTCGGTCATGCTGAACGTGCTCCTTCAGGGGAGAAGAGGGCCCGGCCGACGCTGTAGGAGGTTGGCGGTCGGGCCCTCGCTGAGGTGGTTCAGAGATGGTTGGACTCCAGGGAGAAGAAGACGACGGTCGCGTTCTCCAGCGACGGGTACCGCCGGACCGCGTCCTCGCGGAGCTGCTGGTGGACGTCGTGGCGGGTGGTGCCGGGGTCCGGGGTGAAGGTGCCGGAGAGGGTGCAGATGTTCCCGTGCTGGTTCTGGAGCGTCAGCACGTACATGTGCGAGCCCTGCGGAGCGGGCGAGAGCATGGTGAACCTCCCGGTCAGGCAGCGAGTTGGGGGGAATCCGCGCAGGCATTGCACATACCGCGCGAGGTGGGGATCACGTACGGGAGGCGCTCCCGGCAGACCGGACACTGGCGGCGGGCATCGTTCGCCTTCTCCAGCGCGGCCCATCGGTTCTCGGTCATGGGCCGGACCGGCTTAGCCAGGTCCACGCGGTACAGGTAGGCGACCAACGGCCCGCGCCGGCGGCGAGGACGCTCCACCTGCGCGACGACGTCCTGGCCACCGGGCCGAAGCCCCACCGCACGCAGTTGGCGGCGCGTTGCCAGCCCCTCGGGGGCAAGCCGCCATCGATAGATGGGAAGGGCGCCCATCAGCCGAGGGCCGCGGCGGTGTTGGCGTCGCGGAGTTCCTGGTAGCGGGTGGAGGCCCAGCCGACCGACCAGCCGGACAGCTCGGCGGCCACCCTCACCGGCACCCCGGCCGCGAACGCGGCGGCCACGGTGGCGCGCGCCTGCTCCTCCGGAAGCTTCTCCGATGGCGGCCCGGCCGCGAGGAGGGCGGCGCGTTCACGCTCGATCCGCTCCTGTTCACGGAGCTGTTCACGGCGTTCACGCTCGGCCTGCTGCTGGGCCTCCAGCTCGCGCTTCTGCGCGGCCTGGCGGTTCAGGCGTTCAAGCTCGACGGCGGCCTGTTCACGCTCGTGTTCACGGCGTTCACGGGCCTCCCTCTCCGCCCGCTCCGCCGCCTCCGCCCGGTCCCGTTCCTCGCGCCGGATACGGTCTTGCCGGTCGGCTTCCGCACGGGCCAAAAGCGCCTCGTGTTCACGCTGTTCACGGGCGATGGCCGCTTCGTGGTCGCGCTGTTCACGCGCTGCCCGGAGCCGGTTCTCCTCCCGCTCCGTGACCTTTCGGTCCCGGGCGTCCTCCTCGGCTTGCTTGCGGGCTTCCATGGCCAGGACGGCCGCGGTCAGGGCCCGCCGGTAGGCGAGTCCGGCTTCGGCGGTGACGATCAGGAGGAGCGGTGCCACGGAGTGCACGGCGACCCCGACGAGGTCCCCGGCCAGGGCCGATACCCCGATGTTCAAGGCGAGCGTCATGGTGCCGGTCATCCACCGCAGTGCCACCGGCCAGGCCCCGCCATGCCCGCCGAGCCGGGCCAGGACGGAGTCGAGGCGGACCACGATCACCACGGCGGCGTCGACGACGAGCGGCAGGATCGGGGCCGTCCATCGCCATTCGGCGGGGGTGTGGGCGGCCATGAGCGGGGTGACGGTGAGGACGGAGTAGAGCATTGCCCCGCCGACGATCAGCCATGTCCCGGCCGACAGGGCGCGCTCGGATGAACGGATCTGAACACGGTTCACGAAGCGACCTCCGCCCGTGAACGCTCCACCTCGGAGTCCAGAACCTTGGCGAAGCCGACCAGCCTCAACCAGGCCCCGGCGTAAGCAGTCTCGACCTTCAGGACGCGAGTACGACCATGAGCGTGAACGTGCGAACTCACGGTCTCGGGGGCGATCCCGAGCGCCTCACGCCAGGCCTCGAACCCCGCGAAGTCGTCGTGGAAGGACAGCTCCAGCAGCTCGGGGAAGACCGCGGACAGGGAGACGGCCGGGGCCGGCAGGTGCGGGAACTCGGAGGCGAACAGACGAAGGGCCTGCATCGGCGCGTTCAGCGAGGCGAGCGTGGCGGTCATGCGGCACCGCCCGGCATGCTCGCCGCGGCGGCCTGGTTGGTCAGCGTCCGCCGTACGGCCAGCGCCTTGCGGCGGGCCCGGCGGATGCGCCGCTCGTCCAGTTCGGACGGCGTGCGGTCCAGTACGGCGATCTCCGCGTCCAGCAGGTCGACCTCCGCCAGGATCAGCGGCATCTCCCACTCGATCGCGTCCAGCTCCGCCTCCGACGGCTCCAGACCGTCGGACCACGGGGTAACGAGGTTCTGAAGTGCAGCGATGGACTTCATGGGTCTTGCTCCTTCTGTGGAGGAACGGGCCCGAACAGCGGCCCCGGTGTTCCAGCACCGGGGCCGCACGTCGTTGAGGTAGCTGCTCGAATCCACGAACAGCCACGGCCACCGACGCCCGGCATGTGAGGTCGGGCGTCGGTGACGGTGGTCGTTGGTGAGGGTCGGACTGGGCTTCGCACGGCGCCGCTCGATCCGGGCGGTCCGAGTTCCCGGAGGTTGTGGCAGCCAAAGGTCTGGCCGTGCGGATCTTTAGAGCCGATGGCGTGTCCCCCTACGGGGTGTGGGGCCCGGTTGTGACGCGGGCCCGTTCTCGGTCGGCTGGTCTCCACTCGCCTCGGCCGGTGCGGTCGCGGCCGTCTTGATGCGGTGGATCACGCTGTTGAGTTGTCGGCTGTGCATTGGTGCAGCTCAGAGCAGCCCAAAGAAGGCCCCTCATGAGTCGCTTGTTCGCTGCTGAGCCGCTGTTTCCGCGGCCTTCTTGCTTGCGACAAGCCTCTCCGCGCAGAGCTCCGGAATCGAATGACGGCTTGTCATATGAGGCTTGCCGCGTACTCGCTGGCCTCTGAACGACATGGTGCACCTAGTGCACCATGTTGGCAAGCGGCTCGGCCTAGATCGGCGGAATGGATACGGGAAGACTGGTGTACTAGGTACAACACCTGCGAGTGGAGGAGTACCCCGATGACCGAGTTTCGAGGGCAGCCGGCATACCTTCAGCTGGCTGATGACCTGCGGGAACGCATCCGGAGTGGCAAGCTGCCCGACGGCGCCGCGCTGCCCTCAGCGCAGGATCTGATCAACAGCTCGGGCGCATCAAGCACCGTGGTGAAGAACGCCGTGTCTCTGCTGCGAGCGGAGGGGTACGTCGTCGGTCACCAGGGCAAGGGGGTCTTCGCCCAGTTCCCGCCCCGGCTCTCTGACCACTCGCGCGGCGCCGCAGACTGGGCCCTGCCGCTTCTGCAGGCAGGCACAGAGGTTGAAGCAGCCCTGCGCGAGGCGCTGAGCAAGGATGGAACCGTCCCGGCGAACAGCGAAGCGGCCCTTGAGCGCTGGCGTGCGGCGTTCGCCAGCCTGCCGGAGAGCGTCAAGGACCGCTTGGCGAAGTCTTAGTGACTGCCGGCGGACACGACCGACCACGCGTCGCCGACCAGCTGGTCAAGGCTGGACCGCTCCGGCTTCCATCCGAGATCAGTGGTGATCCTGGAGATGTCGGCCACTAGACGCGGCGGCTCGGGCTGCGGGGGGCGGTGCACTACGGGCACCTCCCGTCCGGATACCCGTTCAACCGTGGCCACGATCTCCCGCATGCTCGCCGCGGTGGCACCTACGTTGTAGACCCGGTACGGGACAGAAGCGTCGGCCTCAAGAGCCAACACGTAGGCGCGCGCCAAGTCGTCCACGTGCACGAAGTCCCGGACTGCGTCGCCTTCGCCGTTCATCTCAAGGTGCGGGTAGCGGCCGGCCGCCACGGCCACCGCCTTCGGAATGATGCGGCTCTCATCCGTGTCCCCTACCCCGCTGACGGCGCCCGAGATGTTGAAGCACCGCAGGCTCACGGCCTTGATGCCGCCGGCCTCCGCTCGGGCCCGAAGCGCGTCATCTGCGGCCAGCTTCGACGTCCCGTAGGGATTGCTCGGAGCGGGCACGGTGTCTTCGCCGATGGGCTGCTGCTCCGGCGCCCCGTAGACCGCCGCCGTAGAGCCAAGGATGACCGTGGGGGCCTCCGAGCCCGCAGAGGCGGTAGCCAGCGCATCGAGCAGTGTCACTGTGCCGCCGGCGTTGACGGCCTGGTACTCCTCCGGCCGCTCGAAGGATTCGCGGACTCGAGTCAGAGCCGCGAGGTGGCACACACCCTGGACACCATCAAGCGCTGCCCTGAGGGCTTTCACATCGCGGATATCGCCGTGGAAGACCTGGGACACCGGCAGCTCCGGCACGGGGGCATCAGCCGGCCTATGCGTAAGCGCCACGACGTCGTGGCCTGCCTCGGCGAGCCGTCGTACAACCGCGTTGCCCACGAATCCGTAGGCGCCGGTCACAAGTACGCGCACTGATCTGCCTCTCAGCCCAGAATGAGCCCGCGATGCTGCCACGCCAGGTCGAGGCACGCGGCGGCGGCGGATGCCAGGGGTTCATTGTCCAGTAGGCGACGGATGTTGGTCTCGGTGAACTCAATCCCGGCGCCGCTGTCGCCGCCCCGGCCTGCCACGACGGTGCCTTCGGAGTTCCGGGACACCATGCCGGAGAAGACGGAGTCGTAGACGTCGGCGTCGATGACCACCACGCTGAGGATCTCGCCAGCCAGCGTGAGCGGGTCCAGACCGATCCCGAAGCAGTACGGGCGCACCCTGCCTTCGCGGCGAGCCTGGTTGAGAGTGCGGAACGGCTCGGTGGCGTCGTAGTCGATCGGCTCGCCGCTGCTGCCGTCGGCTTCCGGGTCTCCGAGGAACTCCTCGGCGTACTCCCGAAGCACGTTGCGCCAGAGGTTGAAGTCATTCGACTGGTCCCAGGGCATTACCGATGAGGGCTGGAACACCCCGGCCGGCATGACGTGGTAGTTCCCACCGGCCAGCGCCACGTTGCTCGCAGACCGGTGATGGAGGGGGAACGACGCTCCGTCGGGACCGAGCCGAATGGTCAAGGTGTCGATGGACGGCAGCAGTGGCCGGTGGGCCAGGTCGAACGGGTCTCCGACCAGGCCCCGGAAAGGAAGTTCCGCCCAACTCGGATCACTGATCCACGCTGGGTCGCTTCCCGTCTTCAGCCATGCGCTCGCCAGCTCATGTGCCACCCCTTCGCAGACGTCGGCCATGTCGAAGTAGGTCGTGTAGCCGAACGACAGCTTGGGGCGGCCTTCCGATCGGGCGACATCGAGCAGGCGGAAACTCGGTCGGTTCACGAACAGGGACGGGCGGTCGATCATCCTGATTGCCTGGGTGTAGCGATCGAACTTGGCGCCGTGGGGTGCGAGAGGCCGGACGCCCTCAGACTCCTTCTCCCTCCCGCTGATTTCCGGCGGACTGGTCTGCGTCAGCCAGGCCAGCTCGATGTCTGCGAAGTCGACCGGCTCGGGCCACATCCACGACTCGCGGGTGAGTACCGGGCTGTTCCCTGCGCGGGAGACCTCCGGGTACAGCCGGGCGGCAGCCTTCGTAAGGTCTGCCCGGTGACGATTGAGCTCGCGACGCGTCATACGCCAGCGGCGCTGATCGTCCACAGCGGCGAGTGGACTCCCGCCGGCCGGATCACCTGCGGGGACTGCGACTATGACCGCAGCCTCGGCCGCCGGGAGCAAACCGAGCTCATCCTCAGGCAGCGACAACGCGCCAGCTAGTCGGCGGAGTTCGTCCATATCCCGAATGGTCCGCTTGCCGCGTTCGAGTAAGGACACGTACGACTGGTCGTAGCCGAGCAAGTCCGCGAGATCCTGTTGTTTGAGCCTGTGGAGCGCTCGATACGCCTTAAGCACATCGGCCAGGTTTGAGCCGTCCGGAGGGGCAGCCCGTTCTGTCTCGCTGGAGAGCCAGTGCGGTGACTCGGCTGACGACACGACGCGTTCGGGGCCGACTGAGGCTCCCGGGCCGACGGTGCGACGGCATGGGCTGCAATGTGTGTCGGTGTTACCGCGGCTCAGCTTGGTGCTACAGCGAGCGCATAGAGAAGGTGAAGTCGGAGCGGCGTTCATGAGATCCACGGTCCGTTTCCTCGTCTGTTTCATTCTCTGGTTCTCGCCCCGTATAGCGGGCCTAACCTGTTGATGGAGGCAGCAAGTCAAAGCACTCCGAGATTATCTGCCTGCGTTGCCATGTTGCCGGATGTTGCGTCTTGAGTTGTTTGATTTGGTCAGGAGTGAACCCCAAGTGATAAAGGAACGTACACTCCAGGAGGTGCAGTAGTATTTCGGATGCGCATTGCACTGAGCGTGTGTCATGCGAGAAATCCTCGGATGATTCCAGCCCGTGACTCACCACATGCCGCAGTTTGGCAACTCGATCAGCCCATACGGGCTGATCGATCAACTCTCCCATCGCTTCGGGTGTGAAGCTTGCGAGCCGGGCAATTCGCTGCGCAAGAGAGGTTTCCCGGGGGCGTAGGCCGGATATAAGTTTCGCTCGATCCCTGCTCTTTAGTTCCGTTTTGCTTAGTTCCTCCTTAACTCTGGAGATCAGCTCGGGATCAGGAACGTACGGCCCGTCCGGGTGGAGGATTCTGTCGAGTGCCTCCACGGCGGAAGCTGCTGTTGCGAACCGAGCCACCGGCCAGACGAATCGGCTGTCGAGGAGGAGTGCCCATTGCTCGGTGGTGTACGTCCAGGCGGTGGATAGGTCGAAAATCCTGTGAGCCTGAGCTTCCCAATCGAACTCCTCGAACGGGAACAGAATTTCCTGCCGGTGTCCGGTCGTATTTCTTTCAGGCGCTCTAAGGCGCGCCGTGACCCAGTGCGGTTCCGGAGGTGTTTCTCCGTCTATTTCCCAAGTGGAGTCCGTGAAGCGCAGGCTCTCGATGCCGCACCGGTTTCCTGTGACCATGGTCATGAGCATTTGTAGCCCACGTAGTTGGTTGTCGAAAAAATCCTTCAAGGAGATTGGCTCTTCGAATAGGAAGTGAAATCCCGTCTTCCCTTTGATCGATGCTTCTGTGTTGCTGTAGCGCCAGAGGGAGAAGTCCTTGATTGTGATGCATCCATTTTGGGCCCAGGCGACCCGTTCGGTAAATGATGGCATATTGATTCTACTTAGCGAGCCATCTGGATGGAATTCCTGCGTGAGTCTGGGTTCTGCGATCCAGTCGTCTTGGCCTTGGATGCGAACCTTTGCTTCCGTTAGTCGTAGTTCGTCCTGGGAAAGTAGCAAGCCTTCCAGTGCCAATTGTGGATGCATCTCTATGTCTGCTTGGTTGCCCCCACCGAGGCGCCATTTGTTCACCCTGGCGTTGACGAGTGTTACCGATTTGCCAAAGACGTTGCCATGGATTACCGGGTGTCTTGCCGGTGTGTTGGAAAAGAAGTCGGATTCGCCGCCGATGGGTCGATGTAGGCGAACCAATGCATTTCCAGATTCAAGCACGCTGTATGTGCCCGGAGTGGTTGCTTCAGGCCCATCTTCTGGAACCCACCAGTCGGATATGACGTCTGACGACTTGTCCTGTGCCATGGTTCCCCCTGAAGGTGCGCGTTGCCATCGTTGGGGGACCAGGGTAGGGCGAGATCCTGTGGCTGTGCGGATATTTCAGGAGGCGGCGGTCGATGCCTCTACCCCACCTTGCAGGCTGCCTGTCATCCCTACACGTGATGCCGCCCTGGGGCCGTGAGGCGATGGCAAGGCGGCCGCGCCAGAGCTCCATCAGGAGGTTCTGGCTAGCGTGGGTGTCAACGCTCTGAGGCATGGGTTTGTTGGAGACGGCTGTCTCAATTGTGGGCTCAGTAGCGGGTCGATCCGTGACTGCGTGCCCGCGTCCGCCTGCGTGTGGCTAGCGCGCTGAGCAGCGGCTGAGAGTGGGATGCGAACACCTCCGGACGGCTGTGGAACAAGATCGGACAACTCGTAATGCGTAGGTCTCGGGTTCGAATCCCGAAGGCGGCTCTGTAGAACCCCCAGGACTCACTCGCCGTGACCTGGGGGTTTTGCTATTTCCGGGGTACGCCGGTGCATGCTGCGGCCGGGGTCCGGACCCAGTGCGTGAGCGGTGCGGCTGTCAGCCCTTGCTCGCGGCCCTCCCGGCATCCACACCCCTCTTGGCTGGGGATGCGGGCCTTGCCCTCCTCGCCCCTGGTACTCGATGGCCATCGACTTGGGTGTGGCCTCGGCGACACTCCTGCCGACGTCTCGGGGAGCGCTCTGGTGGATGCGGCGCGTGATCCGGATGTCGCAGTGCCCGAGGGTGTCGACATCACCTGTACGTCGAGGTCGGCAGCGAGCATGAGCGTGGCCGCTCCGTGGCGGAGATCGTGGCGTCCGCCGATTGCTTCCGGATCTTGGGACGCGGCCTCGGTGTGCACCTAAGCTGTGCCTGCTGCATGCGAAGCGGCTTGGTTTTGCTGGGTGTTCAGACTCGTTGCGGACGAAGGTCTCCGAACCACGATTCGGGAGGTACCCGTTCCCCGACCCTCCTGGATACCGTTGTGGGGATACTGAAGCTCCCGTCGTTCCCCTTCCAGCTCGGGGCCGCACCAGCTACTGGATCCCCGAACACAACTGGCAGAAGCACGAACGGCTCGTACGCGCCCATGTCCACGGTCGAGCCCGACCGGAGTGGGAACACGCCAATGAGGGGTGGGCTGTTGCCACACGTCACTTCATCGCACTGGCCGGCACGCTCGTTAACCGGCACGGCCGCATCCTGCTCGGCCGAAAGTTCAGCCGTTTTGAGTAGTGCAACCACCGATGTGTGAATGCATGGGTGGCGAGTGCGCATGCTCGTGTCAGGCGCGGAACCATGGAGGGGGAGCTGGATGGCCGGCCGGTGCATTACTGCCGAGACGGCCCAGGGAATCAATGGGCCTGAGTGGATCCGGACGCTGCTGGAGAAGATCTATCCGGCCTCGCGCCATCCCTGCCTGCGGAACACCACTGGCGCTCCCCGGCGCTCCCCGGCCATGGTGGAGCATTCGCGGGCCTCGATTTGTTTCCGGATCGAGCTAGACCGCGCATCAGCGATGACCTCACTTGCCGGAGCCCTCGGCGCCCCTCGGAGGCGTCCTCGCCGAGGCGGCTCTCGGAACGCAGTCGCTATTTAGCGCCAGCTCCGCCCAGCAGTCGTGTCAAAGTAGTGCCGTGAATTCGCTTCCGAAGGAATATTGAAATCCTCTGTAGGTGGAGTTCATTTATTTTGCTCCGCAGGATGAGATCGTCTAGTCGGTAAGATTCCTCCGTGAGCATGGCGTCAGCTCGACAGTCTCCCTCGTTGCTGACGTCGTTCGTCACCCGACGCTCAACATTCTCGGCGCGCCGTATCATCCAATCGAAACTCAATGGAGAACTGGTGGTCTGCAAGGTTGGGTCGTGCAGGAAATGGAGATGCCGATGGAAGCCGCAATCGTATACTGCGGTGGATACGGGTGCGAGCATCCTGAAGGTTACCGAGGAGAGCCCCTTGTCGCGTATAGCCTTCAGGTGGTCGTGTGTGGCTTCGAGTGCCGCATGTGCTCGCTGAAATTCTGGTTCGAGCAATTCCTTTTCTAGTGATTTCGGTGAGGCGAGAGGGTCTCGCTGAAACCCAATGCGCGGTGACCATGTGCGCCCTGTCTGGTCGGAGCGGCATACGTGGCTGAAGTAGGAAGAGCGGTATGTGGGGAGCTTCTCATGGCAGAGCGATAGGGCTGTCTGAAGCTCAGCCAGCTTGGCCAGGAGTTCGTTCAGCATGCGGTTCGCGTCCTTAGCCGCCTCATCTCTGGCCCTAACTCGATCGATCAGTGGACTAGATCGAGTGGCGGCAGCTATTCCGATAGCGACCACGAGTACAGGGATCCACGTTCTCTGCTCGGCGATCTGTGGGAGTTTTTCATAAACTTTCTTGAGGTCGGCCAAGAGCATTCCCGGTCGTTCACTTGCGTGCACGATGAGTGATGCGGTGGCGAAAATTACAGGCCGTCGGGTTGCCGCCCTTGTGATGCGCATCGGGTATTCGGTAACGATTCCTATCGAACTCCTGCGCGCCGCCATTCTTTCGAATTCTCTTGCGGGGATAGGATTTGTAAGCCGCCTGGCTCTCGCGTAGTGGAATATTTGGACAGGGTTCTTCTTGGGGAGCCTGAGTGCAGATTTAGGGAGTTGATCTCGCCAGCCGGGCAGTCGAACGTCTGCGCCCAACATCCGGGCTGACTTGAGTGGGCCGGTAGTCCATGCGCGCCGCTCTACCCGAGTACTTGTTACGCTCCAGAAGCGGATGGCTGTCCATCGTGCGAATTCCGAGATGATTGCCAGGAGGACCGTCGCGGCTCCGATTTTCGCTGCGACGGCAATCCAAGGTGTACCGATGCCAGAGTCAATGGCCTCGAAAATGCTACCCAGAACCATCAATGCCCCTCCAGGGCCGTGGCGGTGGTCTCCGTGGCCATTGTCCGTGCGTTCTGTAGCCTGGGCGGACGGTTGAGGGAATTCTGAGGTTCGGTGGATCGACTCTGGGGGGGAGGCAGGCTTGAGCCCGATTCGGGCACGTACGCCTGAGGACGGGTCGTCGGAGGGTGATGGAGGGCGCGTGCGATCGCGATGCCCTGGACGGTGAATTGGGCGCTACCCCCGAGCGGTGCGCTTTCCCGTGCCGTGGGACTGGTAGGCCCATCTGGCGAAGCCGTCGACGGTCAGGGAGGCGATGATGGCTCCCTAGTCGATGACCTGGGGGAGGCCGGGGAAGAAGGCGAGAGCCGAAGCGGCGCCGCTAAGGGAGTCGGTGATTCCGGCGCGGCGGCGTTTGGCTTTCCAGGTGGGGTCTGCGGGGGTTGGGCTGGGTGGTCATGTGCGGCTGACTTCGTGATGTGGTGGCACTGACTGCACCGGCGCACACCGTTGACGCTGAGGCGAGCGCACGCCTTGCCGTAGCGAGGCAGTGTCTGGGGTGCGTTGTCGCGCATCGGGTGGATCTCGTACTCGGTGTGCGTCTTGCCCCAGGCGGTGCGGTAGGTCTTGTTGTCGGTGTCCGCGTAGGTGAAGTCGATGCGCCAGTTGCAGAAGCCTGAATTCAGGGCCCTACGAAACCGCAGTCGACGCCGGCGTGCGCCTTGGCGGAGAGAAGACGGCCAGTCCGACCGTCGTGCCGGGAGCGGTGGTGATCCGGGCTGCCAAGAGATTGCCCGTGGGTGTCCCCTCAGGTGGAGTGTGTCGGTCAGATGGGAGCGCATGCCGTCGACTCGGAGTTCTGACCCGAGGGGCAGTCCACTACGAAGAGTGATCAACGGATTGGCATGCTGACCACCCGTAACCGCCGCCTCGGATGCCGGTTTTGCTGCGAGTGTGGTGCGTGGACCGGATCAGCCCAGGCAGCGGCGAGCCGGGTGACTGGCTCCGTGGCACTTCTTCTGCGTGAGGAAGCTGCTGGCGGATCGCGGTCCTCTCCCAGACGTTCATGCCACTGGGCGCCTGGGATCTTGACCTGCCGGCCGCTGGACCGGATGAGTGTCCGGAGGGTGCCGGTTCTACCGGCGTCCAGAGTGCTGGCCGAGCTGAGACAGTACGCTGAACTGAGCGGGGATCGGGCCCGCTCGCATGGTGTCCGGGAGGTGGGTCATGACTGCCGAGACGGCAGCCCCTGCGTGGATGCACGAGCAGATCACGGCCGAGCAGTACGACTCCTGGTCCGAGGAGCAGTGTGCGGGGATCGAGATCGTGGACGGGATGGTCGTGGTGAGTCCCAGCGCGTCCAAGCGGCACAATCGGATCGCTCGGATCTTGGCGAACGTCTTGGAGGCAGCCGCCGGGCCGGACTGGAATGCCGATACGGACTTTGACGTCCGACTTCAGGACGTCCCACTTACCAATCGCCGTCCGGATGTCGTTGTGTACCGCGCGGACGCGATCGACATCACGCCTACCCGTCCCGAGCACGTGCTGCTGGTCGTGGAGGTTGTCTCACCGGGGTCGGAGACCACCGATCGGATCGTCAAGTCGGACCAGTACGCCAAGTCCGGTATCGCCTTCTTCTGGCGGGTCGAGCAGGCCGCGACCGGTGTCCCCTTGGTGTACACCTATGTTCTCGACCCTGCGACCAGGGCCTACCGAGACGGGGACGTGTTCACTGGTGTCGTCAAGGTCTCGGCTCCTTTCCCGGTGGAGTTCGACCTCGGCCAGATCTGACCTCATGCTGGGTGCCGCCGCGCTTGAACGCGTTGTCGTCGGCGGAGCGGCAGCCCCACGTACGTGAGCGATGCGTGAGCGGACTGGGTGGCATGAGGTTATGGGGTGACACGCGGGGCGGTGGACGCAGCGTCCCGACCTAGGGATCCGGGATTCAGCAGCACGGCTCGGCACCGTTCGAGATGATCTTGTGGGGCCTCGTAGTGCGTAGGTCTCGGGTTCGAATCCCGAAGGCGGCTCTGTAGAACCCCCAGGACTCACTCGCCGTGACCTGGGGGTTTTGCTTTTCTACGGATCTTTGGTCAGACCAGGACGGATGCCCGGTCGCGGAGGTCGGCGTGCAGGCGGTGTCCCCAGTCCAGGGCGGTATCCGCGGTGGGGGCCACGTGGAGCACGGGGTGTCCGGCACGGACTTCGGTCACCATGCGCTCATCGGTGATCTCGCCGGTGAGCCCGTTCTCGTCGAGGCAGCGGCGCACGTCGAAGAAGCCGCCGTTCACCACCACCAGATGGCGGCCGGGCCAGTCCGGGACGCTCACGGGAACCCCGGCGGATTCGAGCGCCGCGAGGGCGAGCTCCGCCTCGGACGAGGTCCCGAACTCGGCGACGACCGAGCGGGCGTCGATGATCACGGAGTCCACGCCGATGCCGTCGCCCACGCCGTCGATCACCGAACCCGCCTCGAACCCGCCCGTGTTGAGCCGGCAGACGATCTGCACCGAGTGGCGCTGGGCGGCCCGCACCGCCTCCGGGTGCAGGACCTTCGCGCCGTGGTGACCGAGCAGCACGACGTCCTCGTAGGAGAGGGCGGGAATGCGCCGCGCCTCCGGGACCAGGCGGGGGTCGGCGTCGTACACGCCGTTGACGTCGGAGTAGATCTCGCAGCTCTTCAGGCCCAGAGCGCCTGCCAGCGCCGTGGCGCTGAGGTCGGAGCTGTTCTTCCCGAGCCAGGCCGGGGTCCCGCCCCCGTCGTCGGCCTGGCCGCCGGGAAGCACGACCACGGGAGCGCGGGTGAACGCCTCCTCCAGCGGGGCCGGGTCGAAGCCGGTGAGCGTGGCCGCCTTGTGCCGGGTGCCGTCGGAGCGCAGTCCGGTGCGGTCGCCGTGCAGCATCACCGCGTCGACGCCCTGGCCCCGCAGGGCTATCCGCAGCAGACCTGCGCCGATGGTGTCCGCGAGGGGCAGCACTCCGTGGAGCGCTTCCACGGACACGCCGGGGTCGATGGACCGGGCGATCTCGCGCAGGCCCTCGGTCGCGCCGGGCATGCCGCTGACGACCACGACGAGCCGTTCCCCGGCTTCGACGCGGGCCCTGATGTGCGCGGCGACATCACGGTAGTGGGCGGCGGAGGCGAAGCTGGACCCGCCGAACTTCAGCACGCCTGTGGGGCGGTGGCCGATGGTGCTGCTCATGCGATGCCCTCCTGGACGGCTCGTTCGGCGATCTGCAGTGCGTTGAGTGCGGCGCCGATCCTCAGGTTGTCCGCGACGAGCCACAGCAGGGCGCGGTTCGGGCGCTCGGGGTCGACCCGGATGCGGCCGACGTGGACCAGGTCGGGCGCGTCGACGATGGTGCGGGGCGTGGGCCACCCCTCGCGCCACACCTTGACCTCGTCCTGGGCGTCCAGCAGCCGGGCCAGCTCGGTGGCGTCCACCGGGCGATCGCACTCGAGGGTGACGGCCTCACTGTGCCCGTTCTCCACGGGCACCCGTACGCAGGTCGCGACGAGGTCCAGTCCGGGCAGATCGAGGATGCGCCGGGACTCCTGCCGCATCTTGCGCTCTTCGAGGGTGAATCCGTCGTCCTGCAGGACGTCGATGGCCGGCAGGACGTCGAAGGCCAGCGGCTGGCTGAACCGCCGGGCCTGAGCGGTGTCGCCCGCCAGAATGCTGCGCGCGCCGTCGTACAGCTCGTCGATGCCGTTCTGACCGCCGCCGGAGGCGGCCTGGTAGGTGGAGACGTAGACGCTCCGCAGCCCGAAGGCCTCGTGCACCGGGCGCAGCAGGCGAACCAGCGGAATGGTCGAGCAGTTGGGGTTGGCGACGATCCCGGAGATCGGGCGCTCGGCCAGCAGGGCGCCGTTGACCTGCGGAACTACGAGCTGCGATGCGGGGTCCATGCGGAAGGCGTTGGTGTTGTCGATCACCAGGGCACCTGCCCCGGCGGCCTTCCCCGCCCATTCGGCGCTGACGGGCGTACCCGCGGAGAAGAACGCGATGTCGACGTCGGAGAAGTCCGTGGTGCGCAGGTCCTCGACGACGACGGTCCGGCCGAGGACGGACACGGTGCGGCCGGCGGACCGCTCCGAAGCGATCAGCCGCACGGAGTCGTGGGCGAATCCGCGCTGCTCGATCAGGCCGAGCAGGGTCTGGCCTACGGCTCCGGTGCCGCCGACGACGGCGATACGGGGTGGACGCGAACGGCTCACGTGGTGCTCCGGGAAGGGAGGGCCGGTACGGGACCGGCGGCTTGGACCGCCACAGGGGCGAGAGGAGGAGAAGCAGGAGTAGAGGCAGGAGTAGAGGCAGGAGTGGCGACAGGAGTGAGGGGGGCGGCCGGGGGAACCGTGGCGGCCGGGCGGCTCGGCCCGAAGCGCCAGCCGAGGTTGATGCCCAGGGTCGCGGCGGCGATCAGCGGAATGCCCAGGGCTTGCAGGAGGCTCACGCTGTGTCCGTACACGGCCCAGTCGCAGAACATCGCGACCGCCGGGTAGATGAAGGCCAGCACGGCGATCTTGGACGTGGGCAGCTTCTGGTACGAGGAGTACATGAGGGCGTACATCACACAGGTGTGGATGACCCCGAGGCCGACGAGCCAGGCCCAGCCGGCGCCCAGACCCGCGGTCTCCGCCAGGCGCGTGAACGGAAGCAGCAGCGGGATGCCCACGAGAACCTGCATCAGGGCGACCAGATGCGGCCGTACGCCCGTCACGCGCTTGGTGAAGATGGTGGAGAGCGCGTAGAAGAGGGCCGCGAGCAGCGCCTCTCCCAGTCCGAGCAGGTAGCTGCCTCCTCCGACGAGGTCGGCGGGGGACACCCCGGCGACCAGGACGAGTCCACCGAAGGCGACGGCCAGCCAGGCGAACTTCGAAACCGTCAGCTTGTCGCGGAAGAAGAGCGCGCCGAGCAGGACCACGTAGAACGGCTGTGTGTGGTAAACGACCGTGGCCACGGAGATGGATGTGGACCGGTACGACTCGAAGAGCAGCACCCAGTTGAAGACGATGAACACACCGCCCAGGCAGGTCAGGAGAACCTTGTGCCGGGTGAAGCCGTGGTCGCGGAAGAATCCGCGGGCCAGGCAGTACAGGCCGAGTGCGACCGCGCCGAACACGCAGCGGAAGAAGACCACGTTGAACGGCGTGGCCCCGGACTCGACCACGAAGACGCCGATCGTGCCCGAGAGGGCCATCGCCAGGGACAGCTGGAGAGTGCCCTTGCGTTCCAGGGCCGCTCCGGTCGGGGCTGCGCTCATGGTGAACCTCTTCTATCGAAGGACGGGGGGTGCGGGCCGGAGGTCGTAGCGCCTCTGGTTCTCGCTGAGCATCCGGAGCAACTCGGCCGATCCGCCCGCGTGGGGGTCCGTGCGCGCGCTCCGCGGAGGCAGGGGCATCCGACCGGTGTCGGCCCAGGTGAGCCGCCCCTCGGGGGTGAAGGCGGTCCGTGTCCGCCCGGCGTTGTCCGGGTGGAGGCAGTACGGCAGGTCCAGCACACCGGTACGGAACGCGGTGACCAGGGCGTCGCCGATGTCATGGCGCAGTCCGCGCACCGCATCGATCAGGGCGCGCGCCTCCCGGTAGGTCTCGCTGTCCTCGTCACCAAGGTCCGTACGGGCGGTGAGAGCGGTCTGCGGCCCGAAGCGGGCCGCGTGCTGGGCTGCGAGTTCCAGCGCCTCGACGTTCTCCGCGACGGTGGGGATGCGCGAGGATTCGACGGCGGTCTTGACGATCAGCCGGTGCGCGCCGGCCGACATCGCCAGTTCCACGCTGTCGCGGGAGATCGCCGCAGCGCCCTCGGGGGTGTTGGGGAAGAGACCCATGAACGTGTAGACGACGATGTGGGTGTCCAGGTCGGGCAGGAACTCGCCGACGAGTCGGCGCAGTGCCCGGATGGCCTCGAGGTCCTGTCCGGCGTGCACCTGCTGGGCGTAGCTCAGCGAGATGCTGCGCAGGCCGTGCTGGCGGAAGAAGAGCCCCTCCAGGACGCTGAGCGCGACCGTCAGCGAGGGCGGGCACAACTGGCCCAGCATGCAGCCGGCGAAGCTCTCCAGGTGTCCGGGCCTGCCGTCGCCGGGGCCCGGCGCGAGGACCTCGCAGCACTCGGCCCAGGCCTCGACGGCCTTGGCGAGCGGAACCCGGCTGTAGGGCAGGCAGTAGGAGACGGGGCCGCCCTCGGTGGCGTCCAGTCCCGCGTCCAGCAGGGTCCGGAAGATCTTCAGGGGCTGGGCGGATCCGTGCCGTACCTGGACGGGGACGCGGGTGCCGACGGCCTCGGCGACCATGTCGCGGGTGTCGGCGGCCCCGTGCAGGACGAGGGGATAGCCGTTCAGGTCGTGGCCGTCGCGCAGGGCGAGGTCGGCGGCCGCGTGATCGCCGACCCTGGTGTAGCTGTCCAGGGTGAGGGTGGCGACGGTGTCGGCCCGTGCGCCGGCGACGGCCCGCAGACCGTCACGCATGCGGGGGATGGTGCCGAAGCCCATCCGGGGCTGGACCACGAGCCGGCCCTGCGCGTGGTGCTCGGCCACGTAGGCGGAGAAGGCGACGGGCGCCGGTGACGCCGTCACGCCGCGACCAGGGCGTCGAGGTGCTCTAGGTGCCGGACGAACTCCGGAATCGCGTCGTCACCGACGAAGACCCCGGAGAAGCCCTGGTCGAGCAGGTCGGCGATGTAGTCGGCGTTCCCGTCTCCCCGAGTGCCCAACTTGCCGCCGATGACGACCGGAAGGCCGGGAAGGTGCTGGTGCACGGCGCGGACGTACGAGCCGCCCTGCTGGTGGCCGTGACCGTTGACGCTGCTGATGACGACCAGGTCGGGACGCTCGCTGAGGACTTCCTGCACAAGCAGTGATTCCGGCACACAGGCACCGAGATTGACGGTCTGATGACCGAGTTCCTCCAGCAGGAGCTGGAGATAGACGAGATTCCAGGTGTGTGAATCCGAGGAGACACTGGATATGAGGACTCTCATGAGGTGCTGGGCTCCTGCTGCTCGGTGGCGGTGTTCCTCGACGAGTGGGGGTGGGGGTGGTCGACGGCCCGGCAAGCGGTCTGTTCGGAGGCCGTTTCCCGGTGGCGTCGGAGAGAGCTTCTCCCTCCGTGCACCCCGCGCGTAAGGACTTGCGGCTGGCATGAAACGCCCGGGCCGCTTGGTGCCGGTCGCAGGCTCCTGAAAACGCGCCCGACCAGCGCTTTCGTGACATTGGCACGCACCGGCCAGGGCCTAGCTGGCCACGCACTGACGGGCCGTTTGGGGTCCGGGGCCGCGAAGGGCGCAGTCGGCAACGGCCAAGACGGCCGGCTGCTGTGCGCGGTCACCGGCCGACACCGTGGCAGTTCGGTCCGTCGCCGGCTGATCGGGCAAGGCGTAGGTCCCGGGGGCGACTCCCGAAGGCGGCTCGGATGAGCCCCAGGGTTCACTCGTCGTGTCCTGGGGCTCTTTCATGCCCCGAGCCACTGTCCCCCGGCCCCTGGACGCAGGCCGTGCAGGGCGGTGTGGGGGCCGATCAGCTCTGTGGGTGAGCGGCGCGTCTTTTCGACAGGTGGGACCGTCGTGCCCAGCGGGCCAGGGCGCCGACGGCGAGCGAGGTGACGATCGCGCCCCAGTCGATGACGTGGGGAAGCCCCGGGAAGAAGGCGAAGAAGGCGAAGGACGCTGCCGCGGCGACCAGGAACGAGGTCAGTCCGGCGCGGCGGAGCTTGGCTTCCCACGCGGAGTCGTCGGGTGAGGGCTGGGTGGTCATGTGCGGCTCACTTCGTGATGTGGTGGCACTGACTGACCCGGCGCACACCGTTGACGCTGAGGTGAGCGCACGCCTTGCCGTAACGAGGGAGCGTCTGGGGTGCGTTGTCGCGCAGCGGGTGGATCTCGCACTCGGTGTGCGTCTTGCCTCGGGACGTGCGGTAGATCTTGTTGTCGGTGTCCGCGTAAGTGAAGTCGATGCGCCAGTTGCAGAATCCTGCGTTGAGGGCTCCTACGAAACCGCAGTCGACGCCGGCGTTCTGGTACGTGATCTTCTTGCCTTCGCCGCGGACGACGTGAGTGAACATGCAGCCCGTCGGAACCTTCATGGTGACTCCTCCGACTTGGTAGTCGAAGCCGGTGACGGGTGTCGAGCCGATGGCGCCGGCGTGCGCTTCGGCGGGAAGTAAGACGGCCAGCCCGGCCGTCGTGGCGAGAGTGGCGATGATCCGGGCTGCCAAGAGCTTGCCCTTCGGTGTCCCTTCAGGCGGAGTACGTCTGTCGGAAGGGAACGCTCGTCGTCGACTTGCAGTTCTGCTCCGAGAGGCACTCCACTACGAAGAGTGATCAGCAGATTGGCATGCTGACCACCCGTAACCGCCACTCCCCAACGGATGTGGTGGCGCCTGTGGTTGAGTCCGCGCCCCTCGGCGCACGTACTGCGGTGCCTGTCGTGCCGCTCGGCTCAGTCGGAGCCGGTGGTACCGGCGCACACCAGTGGTGTTGAGGTGCGCGCACGCCTTGCCGGGGGAGGGGCCGGCCGTGGTCTCCGTACGGATGCTGCCTACGGGGGACGCGGCGCTGACCAGCGCCGCGTCCCCATGCCCCGCCTCGCCTTCGTGGCTGCTGCGGTGGGTCAGGGGCGGCGGGTGGGGAGGTGGGATGTCGGGATCAGGGCCAGGGTGAAGAGGAGGGCCGCGATGGCGTAGGTGGTGCGGAAGCCTGTTGGGGTCGTGCCCGTTCCGGTCAGGGTGACCGAGAGGAGGGCGGTGCCGACCGAGGCGCCGATCTGGGAGTTGATGCTGAGGAGGGTGCTCGCCGCCGTCATGCGGGCCCTCGGCAGGTCGCGGCTCGCCGTGGTCATCGTCGGCATCATGACCATCCCGGCGCCGATGCCCATGACGATCGAAGCGGTGACGAACCGCCAGGGCGCCGCATCCGCGGAGCCGGCCTGGAGCGCGGTCAGGGCCATGCCCAGGGCGCCCACCGCGATACCGGTCCGGATCAGCCGGCGCGGGGAGACCTTGTCCACGCGGCGCGAGGCGATCTGCATGACCAGCCCGACGGTGAGTCCGGCCGGTGCGCCCAGCAGCCCGGCCGCCGTCGCGGTCATGCCGCGGCCCTGCTGCCAGTACATCGGTCCGAGCAGCATGGATCCGAAGTAGCCGCAGGTGAAGAGGGTGAGCGTGACGATGCCCGCCCGGAAGGTGCGGTCGCGCAGGAGCGTCAGGTCGAGGAGGGGTTCGCGGGCGGTCATGGACCGGCGGGCGAAGGCGGCCACGAGCGCGGCGCCGGCCAGGGTGGGGAGCAGGGCGCCGGGCGCGGTGAAGGTGCCGCCTTCCCCGCCGCGGGCCAGGCCGTAGAGGAGCAGGGCGAGGCCCGGGGAGAGCATCAGCAGGCCGGGTACGTCCAGCCGGGGCGGGGAGGCCGAGGAGCCCGGTGCGTCGGAGCGCAGCAGTTTCGCGGCGAGGAACAGGGCGACCGCCCCGACGGGCAGGTTGACCAGGAAGATCCACTGCCAGGACGCCGAGTCGACCAGCCAGCCGCCCAGTACCGGACCGGCCACCGGCCCGACGATGATGGGCAGTCCGAGCAGGGCCATCACCCGCCCGAGCCGGGCCGGGTCCGCCGTGCGCATCACCATGGCCATGCCGACGGGCATGAGCAGCCCGCCGCCGAGGCCCTGGACCGCGCGGAAGGCGATCAGGCTCCCGGCGCTCCAGGCGCACGCGGCGAGCAGCGATCCGAGCGAGAACAGGGTGAGGGCGCCCAGGTAGGTGCGCTTGGCGCCGAAGCGGCCCATCGCCCAGGCCGAGGCCGGGATGACGGCGGCGAGCGCGAGCGTGTACGCGCTGGCGGCCCACTGGATGGTCGCCAGGGGGGCGTGGAAGGCCTCGGAGAGGCGGTGCAGGGCGACGTTGACGATCGTCATGTCGAGCACCGACATGACCGAGCCGACGATGACGACGCCCGCGGTGCGCCGCAGCAGGCCCGCAGATGTGGGTGTGGGTGCGGGTGCGGGTTCGGGGGAATCGGTGGTGGTCGCGAGGTCCGTGGGTGTCGCCGCCCGTTCGGGCCCGTCGGGATCCCGGGTCGTACGCATCCTCGTGCCGCCCCTCAGCCCTGGTACGGGTGGCTCGCGCGGGCGGCGCGCAGCGCGCGTCCCCACCAGGCCAGCTGGCCGAGCATGCCCTTGACCGCGCCCTCGGCCACGGCGGTGTCGCGCGGAACGCCGTCGGGGTCGAGCCCGGACCAGGGCCCGTGCAGGCTGACGGAGTCGCGCACGGTCACGGTGTGCAGCTCGGCGAAGACCAGCCGGAGCTGCTCGACGGCGCGCAGGCCGCCGCCGAGGCCGCCGTAGGAGACGAAGCCGGCCGGCTTGGCCTGCCATTCCTCGCGGTGCCAGTCGATGAGGTTCTTCAGTACGGCCGGGAAGCTGTGGTTGTACTCGGGGGTGACGATGACGAAGGCCTCGGCGGCGGCCAGCCGCGGGCTGACCTCCGCGAGGGCGGCGGCCGCCTGCGGGCTCGGCGAACCGCCCCAGCCGGGCATGGCCAGCGGCAGGTCGACGTCGGCGAGGTCGATGAGGTCGAGGTCCAGGCCGCCGACGGCGCCCGCGGCGCCGAGGAACCAGTCGGCGACGGCGGGGCCGTGACGGCCTTCGCGGACGCTGCCGAGGATGACGGCGACGCGCAGCGGCGCTTCCGGCTGGGGAGCGGTGGGAGCGGTGGCAGCGGTGGCAGCGGAAGTGGCGACGGACATGGCGGATCCCCCTCGTTGGCGGTGCGGCCGCCCGTGCAGCCGCTCCTCCGGTAAACTACAACGACCGTTGTAAAAAGTGCAACGGTCGTTGTACTTCTCGTGTGGAGGCGAAATGAGCACCGGCACCGGCGCGGGCACCGGCACCAATGGCACCGGCACCAATGCCAAGAAGCTGGAGAAGCGGATCGCCATCGCGAGCGCGTCCTGCGGGGTCTTCGGCCGCGAGGGGTACGCCCGCGCCTCGGTCGACGCGCTCGCCGCCGCGGCCGGCGTCTCGACCCGCACGCTCTACAACCACTTCCCGGGCGGCAAGGCGATGCTCTTCGCCACCGTCGTCACCTGGACCTCGGGGCAGGTCCGCGACGCCCAGATCGCCCAGATCGAAGCCGTCCTGAACCCCGAACGCCCGCCCCGCCCCGAGGACCTGGAGCGGGACCTCGTCGCCTTCGCCCACCGGGTCATCGGGCTCATGACCGACTACGCCGACCACTTCGCGCTGGTCCGCCACATCCACGCCGAAGCCGACCACGTGCCCCCGGAGGTCCTCGAAGCCTGGACGAACGCCGGACCCGGCCCGGTGTCCCGCGCCCTCGCGGACGCGATGGCGGGCCTCGACGCCGCCGGGCTGATCGACGTACGCGGCGACGCGATGCTGGCGGGCGCCCACTTCATGGCGCTGACCTCCCACTCCATCGTGATGCTCTCGCACTACGGGGTCCTGCCCCTCCCCAAGGACCGGACCGACCACCTGATCGCAGGCGGCGTCGCCGCCTTCCTCCGCGCCTACCGGGTGGGCTGAACGGCTCCGGTCGCCCGGCCCCCGGGCCGGGGCTACGTTGGACGGGTGAGCACGACACGGTTGCGCAGGGCGGCTGTGGGAGCGGCCGCAGTGGGGCTCCTGATGGTGCCCGTGGGGGCCGGTGCCGGGTACGCAGTGGACGTGCCGACACCACCGGCGGCGAGCAGTCCGGCCGTATCCGATGAGTTTCCGCAGCTCACCCCCGCCGTGGCGCGGCAGTTGGACGACGCCATCCGGAAGGTGATGGACGAGGCCGAGATCCCCGGGGTCCAAGTGGCCCTGTCCGCGCCGGGCAAGGGAACCTACGTACGGGCCTTCGGCGTGGCCGACAAGGCCACCGGTGCGCCCATGACCGACAGCCTCAACATGAGGATCGGCAGCGAGACCAAGACCTTCACCGTGACCGCGATGCTGAAGCTGGTGGACGAGGGCAAGATCGGGCTGGACGACCCCATAGGCAAGTACGTCGACGGCGTGCCCAACGGCGACCGGATCACGCTCCGCGAGCTGGCGGGCATGCGCAGCGGACTGTTCAACTACTCGGCCGACGACGACTTCTTCAAGGCGCTGACCAGCGATCCCCGGAAACCCTTCACCCCGCAGGAGCTGCTCGCCTACTCCTTCAAGCACCCGGTGCTCTTCGAGCCGAACGCGAAGTTCTACTACTGCAACACCAACCTGATCCTGATCGGGCTCGTCGTGGAGAAGATCAGCGGGCAGACGCTCGCCGACTACATCACCGAGGAGGTCGTCGAGCCCGCCGGGCTGAAGCACACCCTCTTCCCGACCGGCGCCGAGTTCCCGACCCCGCACGCGCAGGGCTACACGGACCAGACGGCCTCGGGGAAGACCGAGGACGCGGCCGACTGGAACCCCTCCTGGGGCTGGGCCGCCGGAGCGATGATCTCCGACCTCACGGACCTGCGGCAGTGGGCCAAGGTGCTGGCCACCGGTGAACTGCTCACCCCCGCCACCCAGGCCGAGCGCCTCGATGTCGTACCGGCCCTGCCGGGCACCGGCTACGGACTGGGCATCTTCAACGTCCAGGGGTGGATCGGGCACAACGGCTCGCTGCCCGGCTACCAGTCGCTGACCGTCTACAACCCGGAGCAGTCCGGTGCCACCCTGGTCGTGCTGCTCAACACCGACATCTCCTACAAGGGCGAGGAGCCGAGCACGCTGTTCGGCGAGGCGATCACCAAGATCGTGACCCCGCAGCACGTCTACACGCTGCCGGCCCAGCCCGTCACGGGGAAGGACTGACCATCCGGCGGGCGGCCGCCTCCGCCAGTGCCGGAAGCACCGAATGGTCCGAGTCGAACGGGAGTTGCAGCATCAGGACGTGGTCCCCGCGACGCAGGACCATGCGGCGGCCCCGCAGGTACGCCTCGTCGGCCGCTCCCGCGCCGACCGGGGTCGCCCGGCGCTTGTGGGTGGCGAGCAGCCGACGGCCCAGGGCCCTCGACGCCGTCTGCATGCCGAGCGAAGTCATGTGTGGCCCCCCGTTGCGGGGCCGGTTCCCTGCCGGCCCGGCCGTAGCGTAGGGCGGCGGCGATGCATTGTGACCCCCCGCGCACCGGACAATCGGCGTGCGGGGACACGCCCTAGGAAGTGGGGGCGGCCCGCTCCGGTGGCGGCGTCCCGCCGGAGGCTTCCGCGCCCAGGAACTCCACCACCGCCAGGGCGAAGAGCAGGGCGAGGGCCAGGCCGACGACCACCCAGCCGGTGGGGTAGGACCAGAGGACGTAGGCGGCGAGTGCTGCCGCGACCAGGGCCCAGACGATCCGGGAGCGGTGGCGTCGGACGAACGGCCCCACCGGGCCCGTGCGCAGGCCGGCGCGGTCGGCGGTGGAGCGCGCCGCGCCGATGCCCGAGGTCCACAGGCCCCGGACCAGGCCGGCGCGGCGGCCGGGGCCGGTGAGCCAGGCGGACAGGGCGAGGACGAGGCCCAGGGCCACGACCATCCTGATCATGGTGTGGATCAGGTGGGTCAGGGTGTCGTAGACGGCTCCGGCGGCTTCCGGGGAGACCCCCGCGGGCAGCGCGTCGAGGTAGACCACGCGGAAGACCCGGAGCCCGATGCCGAGCAGCGCGGTGGCGGCGGCCACGCCCAGGGCCCCCGCGACCAGGGCCCGGCGCCGTCGCCGCGAGAGCAGGACGCCGCCGGCCACCAGGAGTACGGCGAGGACGGGCAGCCAGTTCCCGGTGATCTGCAGGAGCCGGACGTAGGTCTTGACCTTGCCGATCTCGTCGGAGCGGACGAGTGTGAAGTCGGTGTGGATCTCCGGGATGCGCCCGGCGGCCTGCATGCCCTCGTCCACGAGACGCTGTTTCACGAGGTCGACGACGGGACCGAGGTCGAGCGTGACCGTGTCGCCCTCCAGGCTCACCGCGCCGCCGCCGCTTCCGGTGAGCGCCTTGTCCACGGAGGCGTGGATCTTGCGGTTGGCCTCGGTCCAGAGGGTGGCGAAGGCGTCCGAGGCGGCGACCGCCCGCGCCTTGTCGTGCACGAAGCTGCGGACCGCCCCGTCGAGGGAGTCCCCCAGCTTCCCCAGCGCCTTCTCCAGGAGCGGCCGTTCCTCCGGCGCCGCGTCGGACAGCAGGGAGGCCAGGTCGATACGGGTCATGAGGGCGTCGGTGACCCTGTTGGCGACGGCGTCCTGGACGGCCGGGTCCGAGGCCAGCGGGGCGACGGTCGCCACGTAGCGGTCGGTGTCGCCCACCTCGTCCGCCGCCCAGGCCGCGACGATTCCGAGGGGCGCGAGCACACAGCCGAGGACGATCAGCAGGGCGGCCAGGAAGGACTTCGCGCGGTGCCGGGGCGGCCGCGACAGCCGTTCCGCTTCGAGCGTCGCGATACGGGCGCGGAGTTCCGCGAGCTCCTGAGCGGCCGATCCTTCGTCCGACACCGTGCCTCCTCATCCGCGGTGATCGCGGAGCGTCCTCGTCAGCCTCGACCGACGGGGTCCCCCGGGCGACCGGGGTTGGGCCGTCCGGGGGATGCGGGGGGCGGCCCGCTGCCGGGCGTTCTCACGTACCTGTTCAGGGGCGGCTCCTCCGCCAGTACCGCGCCGATCGTCACCGCGAAGGCGACCGAGGCGCATACGGCGATCAGCCACGAGAGCACGACGAGCACGAGGCCGAGGGAGCCGTATTCCCCCATGGCCCTGTCGAGCGCCGGCGGGATGTAGACGCGCGCCGTCAGCCCGAGCACGCTGGTGGCGGCCCCCGCCAGCAGGGCGCCGGGCAGCAGCGCCGACCAGCTGACGCGGTTGGCGAGCAGGAGGTGCTGCGTCCACAGCCAGACGCCCGTGCTCACCAGGAAGAAGAGCGGTGTTCCGACGAGGGGGCCGGCACCGAAGCCGTTGCGGATCGGGCCCTGCAGCACGAGTACGAGCACCATCACCAGGAGCCACACCACCCAGCGCCAGGCCGCGATCCGGGTCCCGGCCTTGGGCAGCAGCCAGGCACGCTCGCAGACCCGGGCCATCGCCCGGCTCAGGCTGGTGGCCGACACCAGTGTGACCAGCACGCCGACGATGCCGGTGGTCTCCCGCAGGCCGTCGTCGTCCGCCCCGTACAGGACCTTTTGCAGCTCCTGGTCGGGTGCGCCGCTGAGCCCGAACATGGCGCGCAGGGAATCGCGGAGCTGGTCGCGCACGCCCGCCGGGGCGAAGGCCGAGAAGGCGAAGAGCAGGGGCACCGAGCCCAGGAAGGCCTGGGCCGCGAGGCGGGTCCCCGAATCCAGGAGGTTCGCGGCCAGCAGCCTGCTCGTGAGCTCGGAGAGGAAGGGGAAGCGCAGCTCCGCACCGGAACGCAGGCCTTCCAGCCGGCTCTTCCACCGCATTCCGTCTCCTGCCCGGGCCCGTTTCCCGAAGTATCGACGGTCTGCCGGTTCGTCGCGATTCGACGGTTCCCGCGCCACGGTCCCGGCCGGTGCGGGGGGCGCGACCCGCGCGCGGTTGCAGAATTGGGGAGCGCGACAGGGACGCCACGAGGGAGAGCGATATGAACGGTCGGACGACGCACGACGAGGCCCGCACCCCGGAGGCCGCCGACGGCGGGGGCAAGGTGGTCCTGCGCGAGGCGGGCGAGGCGGATCTGGACACCGCCGCCGAGCTCTTCCGCGGCTACCTGGAGTTCTACGAGGTGGAGGTCGAGGACCCGGAGCGCCCGCGTGCCTTCCTGGCGGAGCGGCTGGCGGGCGGCGACTCCTTCATCCTGCTCGCCGAGGTCCCGGGTGCGGGCACGGTCGGCTTCACGCAGGTCTACCCGATGTTCTCCTCGCTGGCCATGAAGCCCGCGTGGCTGCTGGGCGACCTGTACGTGGCGCCCGCCGGCCGCCGTACGGGCGCGGGCCGCGCGCTGCTGCGCGAGGTGCTGCGCCGGGCGCGGGAGGCCGGGGTCTCGGGCGTGCAGCTGGAGACGGCGTACGACAACCTCGTCGCGCAGGGGCTGTACGAGGCGGAGGGGTTCGTCCGCGAGGAGTTCCACATGTACTTCCACGACCTCTCCGAGACGGGCTCCGAGACGGGCTCCGAAGCGGGCTCCGAGGCGGGCTCGGGAACGGACGCCGGGGCCGTTTCCGCATCGGTCTGAGATCGGCTGAAACATTCCCGGTCCCCGTCGCGTCATTGGGGTGAGACGGACGCGAGGGGGAGCCGATGGGGTACGGACGCAGAGATGGGTTCCGTGAGTTCGCGATGGGAAGATCGGCGCATCTGTACCGGTCGGCCTGTCTGCTGACGAGCGGCGACACCCACCTCGCGGAGGATCTCGTACAGGAGACCCTCGGGCGGATGTACCTGCTCTGGGCACGCGTCGCCCGGATCGACAATCCGGCGGCGTACGCGCAAACCGTGCTGGTGCGTGCCTTCCTGACGCACCAGCGCCGCCGGTCGGCGGGGGAGCGTCCGGTCGGGGAGTTCCCCGACGCGGGCGCGCCGGCCGGCGGCGATCCCGCGCTGCGGCTGACGCTGCTGGAGGCGCTGGGGCGGCTGGCACCGAAGGACCGGGCGGTCCTGGTGCTGCGGTACTGGGAGGACCGCAGCGTCGAGGAGACCGCCGACGTGATGAACGTCAGCTCGGCGGCCGTACGGACCCGCAGCTCGCGTGCGCTGACCCGGCTGCGGGAGCAACTGGGCGGCTCGCTGGCGGAGTTCGCGGGGCGCTGAGCATCCCGCCCGTTGTGTACACACCGTTCCACCTCTCTCATCCCATGATCCCCTTGGACGGAAGGTCTGATTCCGCATGCCCTTTGAAGATGAGCTCGGCGAGGCCCTCCGGCGAACCGGTGACGGCTTCACGTCCGAGGGCCGCGACCTCGTGGACGCCGGGGAGCGGCGCGGGCGGCGGATGGTGGCCCGTCGCCGGGCCGCCATCGCCGGCGGCTCGGCGCTCGCCCTGGCGCTGATCGGTACCGCCGGGGCGTACGCGAACGGGATGCTCTGGGGGGCCGGCGGTGGCGGGGGCCGGGCGAACGTGGCGTCCTCGCAGGAGCCGCCCGCTCTGGGGCCGATGGTCCGGCAGGGGCAGACGGAGCGCAACAACCGCGTCGGAACCGGCGCCGTCTCCGCCGAGCAGCTGACCGGGGTGCTCAAGCAGCTCCTGCCGCAGGGCACGCTCAGCGCCGTCGAGGCGCGCGGAACGGGCCACGAGCTGGGCCCGGCGGTGAGCGCGGTCTTCGATGACGGCGAGGGCAAGAGCATGGTCGGCTTCGGCCTCTACCGGATCGACCCGAAGGGCGAGATGGCCGAGGACATGCTCAAGTGCCCCTCCAAGACCACGACGAAGCACGACAGTTGCACCTCGGAGACGCTTGAGGACGGCTCGCGGCTGTTCCTCTACAAGGGCTACGTGTACCCCGACCACCGGGCCGACGTGAAGTCCTGGCGCGCCATCGTGGTGACCCCCCAGGGGTTCATGGTGGACGCCCACGAGGAGAACTCGGAGCAGGAGAAGGGCTCGCCCGTCAGCCGTCCGGCACCGCCGCTCACGCTCGCGCAGATGAAGGCGCTCGTGACCTCCCCGCTGTGGCATCCGGCCCTGAACGACCTGCCCGCCGCCGGTCAGGAGGACGAGCGTCCGGCCGGCCGCCAGGGGGCGAGGGCGGCAGGCATCCTGGAGGAACTGCTGCGCGCGGACGGGATCCCGATCGTGAGCCGGGACGAGGAGCACGGGGATCTGGGCTACCTGGTGCTCGACGACGGCAAGGGCAAGTCGCTGGTCAGCCTGGACATCCAGGTGGACAGCCAGAGGAAGCCGGGTGAGCCGGCCACATGGGCGGACTTGTTCAAGGACGCCGAGACGCTGCCGGACGGATCGAAGGTCCTGACCGAGAAGCGGGACGGGGACAAGGGCGTGCCCGGCATGCTCTGGTGGAAGGCCGAGGTGCTGCGGCCGAACGGGACCCGGCTGATCCTGTCCTCCTTCAACGCCGCGACCCAGGGATCGGCGGTGACCCGCAAGGAGCCGGTGCTGAGCGTGGAGCGGATGAAGGAGCTCGTGACGAGCCCGAAGTGGGCCTCGGAGTACGGGCAGTAGGAGGAGCCGGCGGGCCGGCCGCTTCCCCTGCGTCCCTTCGTCTGCCTACGTCACTTCGCGTCCGCGTAGCACTCCACGACGGCCGCGGTGAAGGGGAAGCGGACCGGGGTCTCGCCGAAGGTGATCCGGCCGGCCAGGTCGCCCGCCTCGCGGATCGCCGCGACCACGGCCGGCGCCTCCTCCTCGGGGCAGTGGACGATGACCTCGTCGTGCTGGAAGAAGACCAGCTCGGCCCGCATCCCCGCCTCCGCGAGGGACCGGCGCAGCGCCGCGAGCAGGAGCAGCGCCCAGTCCGCGGCGCTGCCCTGCACGACGAAGTTGCGGGTGAAGCGGCCGCGGGCCCGGGCGTCGGTCGAGGCGTAGCTCGGGACGTAGCCGTCGGGGAGCTCCTCGGCGTCCTCCGGATCGGCCGGCGGCGGACAGGTGCGGCCCAGCCAGGTCCGTACGAGCCGCCCCTCCTCGCCCGCCTTCGCGGCGTCGTCCACGTAGGCCACGGCCCGGGGGAAGCGGCGGCGCAGCGCGGCCAGGTTCTTCAGGCCGTCCCCGGAGGTCTGCCCGTACACCGCGCCGAGCACGGCGATCTTCGCCATGTCGCGGTCGCCGGAGAAGCCCTGGCGGGAGATGGAGGTGTACAGGTCCTCGGGGCGGCCGGCCACCTCCATGAAGGCGGGGTCGCGGGAGATCGCGGCGAGCACCCGGGGCTCCATCTGGTCGGCGTCGGCCACCACGAGCCGCCAGCCGGGGTCGGCGACGACGGCCCGGCGGATCACCTTGGGGATCTGCAGGGCCCCGCCGCCGTTGGTGACCCAGCGGCCGGTGTAGGTGCCGCCGGGGATGAACTCGGGGCGGAAACGGCCGTCGTGGACCCAGTCCGCCAGCCAGGACCAGCCGTGGGCGGTGTAGATCCGGTACAGCTTCTTGAACGCGATGAGGGGCTCCACGGCCGGGTGCTCCAGGTCCTGGATCTCCCAGCGCCGGGTGGACTTGAGCTTGATCCCGGCCTCCGCGAAGGCCTTGATGACGTCGGCGGCCAGCTCGGGCCGCACGCGCCGACCGAACGCCGCCGAGACCTCGTCGGCCAGCTCCGCGAGCCGGCGGGGCTGGCCGCGCCCCGCGTACCGCTCGCCGAGCAGCTCGGTGAGCAGGGCCCGGTGGACGTCGGCCCGCCAGGGCAGGCCCGCGCGGTTCATCTCGGCGGCGACGAGGAAGGCCGCCGACTCGGAGGCCACGAGCAGCCGCATCCGGTCGGGGTGGGCGGTGGCGCCCTGCCGTTTCGCCTGGTCGGCGTGGACGGCGACGAGGGCGTCGAGCGGGACGGGGGCGGGCTGGGGGTCGAAGAGGGAGTGCTGGCTGCCGGGTTCCGCCGCGCGCTGCGGGGGATCGGGCGGTACGGGTGCGTTCGTCAGGCGGGCCCAGGCGGCGGCCGCCGAGCGGGGTTCGCCGAGGCGGCCCTCGTGGGCGAGCAGGAGCAGCTCGGCGTCCTCGATGTCGTGGCAGCGCTCGACGCGGGTGCCGGCGGCGAGGAGTCGGGGGTAGACCGCCTGCGTGGAGCGCCAGACCCAGCGGGTGCCGGTGGGGGCTGCGCGGATCGCTTCCGCGGGGTCGGTGGTGGTGATCCGGCCACCGCCGGTGGGGTCGTCCAGTGGCATGGCATGCCAGCGGCCGTCGCCGTCCTCGGCGAGGGCCCACCGGGGGATGCGGTCGCTCATGAGTGCGAGTGTCCCACCGGGGTCTGACAGTGCCGGTGCGCGGCGCGCTGGCACAGGTGTGTGCCGCTGGGTGGGGCAGTGGGTCCCCTACCCGCCCTTCGCCCGTTCCCCGGGGCTCCGCCCCGGACCCCGTCCTGGGGCTCCGCCCCAGACCCCGGTCCTCAAACGCCGGACGGCTGGAATTGCTGCGCCCGGGCCTCAGCGTCGGACGGCTGGAATTGCTGCGCCCGGGCCTCAGCGTCGGACGGCTGGAATTGCTACGCCCGGGCCTCAGGTGCCCGACGGCTGGAGTTGCTGCGGGAGGGACGCCTTGTACGTCTCCAGGGCGGGGCGCGGGGGGTGGGGCAGGAGGGTGCGGAGGGGGCCCTGGTCGGGGGTGGCGAGGAAGCCGGCGGCGATCGCGGAGTAGGTGCCGACCAGCATCGGGGGCTGGAAGGGGGCCGTTCCGGGGGCCGAGAGGGCCGCGCGGGCCTCGGCGAGGGTGGCCGGGGCGTAGACGGAGCCCGTCGCGGCGGCCAGGTCGGCGCCCGACAGGGGCCGGTCGCCCACCAGCTCGTACATCCGGCCCGCGTGTGCGGCGGGGTCGAGGGCGACCCGTACCGCCACGTCCGCCAGGTCCTCGCGGGAGACCGCGGCCAGCCGGCCCCGGCCCAGCGGGGCGGTGATCCGCCCGTCGGGGCCGGGGGCCGCCAGGGCGGCCAGGAGTTCCGCGTACAGGCCGTTGCGCAGGACCGTCCAGGCGAGGGAGGAGGAGGCGGCGAGGCGGCGTTCCGTCCAGCGGTGGGCCAGTGCGTACGGGAGGTGGTCGCCCTCCGCCGTGAGGCTCGTGTAGACGACGTGGCGGACCCCGTCCCGCTCCGCCGCGGCGATCGCCGCCTCGTGACGGCGGATCACCTCGTCGTCCTCCCCGTAGCCCGCCGAGATCAGCAGGAGGGTGTCCACGCCCCGGAAGTCCAGGGTCTGCGGTGCGTCGAAGTCGACGCGGACCCGGGAGGGGCCGGTGGGGCGGCGGGTGCCGATGCGGACGTCCGGACGGTCCGCCAGCCGCTGTGCGACCAGGGAGCCGAGGCCGCCCGAAGCGCCGGTGATCAAGAGCATGGGAGGGCCTCCGAGCCGTCGTTCAGGGGGTGCGCTTTCGCGTCACGCCTATCGTGTTCGATCAGTGCGCGGCGCATAAGGAGGCACATTCATGTCAGCAGGGCACACGGAAGTAACCGCCCCCGAACCGGTGGTGAGCTGCGACGACGACTGCGGGATCCGCGACGTCCTCGACCGGCTCGGCGACAGGTGGTCGGTCCTCGTCGTCGTCCAGCTCGCCGCCGGACCCCTGCGCTTCAACGCCCTGCAGCGGTCCCTGGAGGGCGTCTCCCAGCGGATGCTGACCCTCACCGTCCGCCGCCTGGAGCGCGACGGACTCGTCCGGCGGACCGTGTACCCGACCGTGCCGCCGCAGGTCGAGTACGAGCTGACCGCGCTCGGCCACAGCCTGACCCACCTCGTGAAGGGCCTCGCCGACTGGTCCCTGGCCCACCGTCCGCAGATCGCGGCCGCCCGGGCCGAATGGGACGAGGAGAAGGCCCAGCAGGCGGTCATGCCAAGCTGAAGGGGTGAGAGACATCGTCGACCGGGCCTGCGAGGCCGCGCTGTACAACCAGGACGACGCCGGGCTGGACGCCGGGGCGTCGGTGCTCGTCGCCGAGGGGGACCGCTGGGGCGGTGTCGGACAGGCGCTGCTCGCGCGCGGTGAGGAGTACCTGCGCCAGGCCTGGGAGCGCGGGTGGCGGCCGGCCGACGTGCTGCGGCTCGTACGCCGGGACCTGGAGCAGGCGCACCTGCGGATCGCCGAGGACCTGATCGCCGCCGAGGCCCGGCGCTACGCGCGGCTGCCCGAGCGGTGGACCGACGCCGAGGTGTGGTGGGGGGACGACACCGCGTACGGGGAACGACTGGTCCAGCGGGAGCGCACCGACCGCTTCAGCCTGGCCGGGACCGTCCTGGAAGTGTTCCGGCTGTTGATCCGGCTGCCCTCGATCGAGCCGGTCGGGCCGCTGCCGGGGGACCCGGCCGACGTGCTCGAACACGCGCACATCGAGCCGCGCATGCTCGGCCGGATCCGGGCGCTGCTCGCGAAGGCCGAGGCGACCACCTTCCCGGAGGAGGCGGAGGCGCTCAGCGCCAAGGCGCAGGAGCTCATGGCCCGGCACACCGTGGACGCGGCCCTGCTCGCCGTGAAGTCCGGCACGACGCAGATACCCGGGGCCTGCCGGATCGGCGTCGAGGCCCCGTACGAGGAGGCCAAGGCGGTGCTGCTCGACGCGGTGGCGAGCGCGAACCGGTGCCGGTCCGTGTGGAACAGCGCCTACGAGTTCTCCACCGTCGTCGGCTTCGAGAGCGACCTGGAGGCGGTGGAACTGCTGTACACCTCCCTGCTCGTCCAGGGCACCGCCGCGATGACCCGTGCGGAGGCCGGGCAGCGGGCGGGCGGGCGCAAGCGCACCAAGACCTTCCGGCAGTCCTTCCTCCTGGCCTACGCGAGCCGGCTCGGCCAGCGTCTCGCGGAGACGGCCGAGCACACGGTGGCCGACACCGTGGCCGAGGCCCCCGACAACCTCCCGGCCCTGGTCGCCCGGGACGTGGCGGTCACCTCGCGGGCGGAGGAGATGTTCCCCCGGACCACGACGACGCGGCTGCGCGGAGCGACGGACCTCGCGGGCTGGGAGGACGGCACGGCGGCGGCCGACCGCGCCCACATGGCCGACGGGCGTCGCGCCTCCCTGCGGCAGTAGCGCGGATCAGCGCTCGGCGGGAGCCGGTGCGGCGGGCTCCTCCTCGCGCAGCGCACGGGCCTCCGCCTTCAGGATGCGGGCGGACCTGCCCAGGCCGCGGGCCATCTCGGGCAGCTTCTTCGAGCCGAACACCATCAGGCAGACGAGCACGATGATGGCGACGTGCCAGGGTTCCAGGGCGTTCCTGAGCATGGGTGTGTCCGCCTTCGGGTCGGTGCCGGCAGTCTGCCGGGACGGTTCCGGAATCGGTCCGTCCGGCCGATGATCGGCGCTGGCGGCCCTGCGGCGCCATAGATCAGGCCAAGCCTGAAGAACACCTGAAGCCGGGGGCACGCGTCCCCGGCTGCCCTGCGGGGCCGTCCCCTACCCGCCCTTCCACCGTTCCCCGGGCGCTGCCCGGACCCGAAAAGAGCGCCTCAAACGCCGGCGGGGCTGGATGCATCCAGCCCCGCCGGCGTTTGAGGCGCGGGGTCCGGGGCGGAGCCCCAGGGAACGGTGGAAGGGCGGGTAGGGGACTTCGCCCCGCGCAGCGGCACACACACCGGATCCGACGCGCAGGCGGCCCGGCCGGGCTCCCGGGTTCCGCCCCCGGCGGGGCTACGCTCGGGATCATGAGCTGGGTCCGGGCACTGAAGGACACCGCCCGGGCCGGGCTGACGGTCGAGCGGACCCGGCTCCAACCCCTCGTCGCGCTCCGCGCCGCCGCGGGCCTCGCGATCGTCATCGGCGTGAGCCTCGCCCTCCTCGGGCCCGGCTCCGCCGCCAGTTCCGCCTTCGGCGCCTACATGGCGGCCATCGCCACCTTCCAGAAGAGCTGGCGGCCCCGGCCCGTGCTCGCGCTCTCCGCCGGGCTGACCCTGGCCGTGTCCACCTTCATCGGCTACCTCGTCGGGTCCTCGCACACCCTGGCCTTCATGCTGCTGCTCGCCGTGTGGAGCTTCGCGGCGGGCCTGATGTGGGCGGCCGGCCCCACCGCGGGCATCATCGCCTCCGGGAACGTCGCGATCATGCTGGTCACCGTCACCCTGCCCACCTCCGTGCCCCAGGCCGCCGGGCACGCCGCGATGATCGCCGCCGGCGGGGTGGTGCAGGCCCTGCTGATCGTGCTCTTCCCGATCCGGCGGTGGGGCGCCCAGCGCGACGCCCTGGCCGACGCCCTCGCCGCCGAGGCCGACTACGCGCGCCGCCTGCGCCAGGACCCGGTCGCCTCCTTCGACCCGCAGCCGCTGATGAAGGCGCGGGACGCCGCGACCGTGACGGTGCGCCAGGCCCGCCGCCGCCCCGCCGAGCTGCACGGCGCGCGGGGGCTCGCGGAGCGGATCCGGCCGGTGCTGGCCCTGCTGGCCGACCCGGCGGTCGGGGCCCCGGCCGAGGGCCCGGCGCGGGACCGGGTCCGGGAACTGCTCGCCGCGGCCGGGTCGGTGCTGGACGCCGCCGCGTCCGCGATCCGGCACGGGGAAACGGTGCGGCTGCCCGCGCCGGCCCTCGCGGTGCTCAAGGCCCCCGACACCGCCGATCTGTTCCAGGGTCCCGCGCTGCGCGCCGCGCGCAGGCTCGCCGCCCTGCTGGACGACGTACTCGACACGGCCGAGCCGGGATCGGGGCGCACCGCCGATCCCGGGGAGTCGATGCTGCGGCCCACCCTGCCGGCGCTCGCGCCGATGGTGCTGGCCGCCGTACGGGCGGAGCTGCGTCCCGGGTCGCCGATCCTGCGGCACGCCGTGCGGGTCACCGCCGTCGCCTGCGCGGGCTACGGCATCGGCCACGCGCTGCCGTTCGGCCACGCCTACTGGGCCCCGATGGCCTCCGTCATGGTCATGCGGCCCGATTTCACGCCGACCTACACCCGCGCCGTCGCCCGCTTCGGCGGCACCCTGGTCGGGGTCGCCCTCGCGACGGCCGTCGTCCAGCTCGCGCACCCGGGGATGTACGTGTCCGGGCTGCTCGCCGTCGTCAGTGCGGGGCTGATGTACACGTTCATGCGCACCGGGTACGCCGTCTCGATGGTCTTCGTCTCCGCCTACGTGGTCTTCCTGCTCGGCATGGGCGGCCTGCGCTGGGACCAGACCGTGCCGGACCGCGTCATGCTCACCCTGGTCGGCGGGGTCCTCGCGATGATCTCCTACGCCGTCTACCCGGCCTGGGAGACCCCGCGACTGCGGACCCGGCTGGCCGACTGGGTGGCGGCCAACGGCCGGTACGCGGCGACCGTGCTCGGGCAGTACGCGGACCCGGCCGGAGCACGCCGCGACGAGGTGCGCAGCGCCCTGCTGGCGGTGCGCGACGCCCGGGTCGCCTGGCAGGAGGCGGTGGACCGGGCCGCGGGGGAGCCGGTGCGTCACCGGGGGATCTCCGGGGCGGCCGCCGAGGACGCGGGCCGGGCCCTGGCTGCGATGGGCCGCCACGCGATGCTGCTGGAGGCGCACTTCCCGGACCGGTCCCGGCCCCCGGTGCCGGGCGCGGCCGAGCTGGCCCGGGCGCTGCGCGAGGCGACGGAGGCGGGCGCGAAGGCGGTACGGGAGCGGCGGGTGCCCGACTGGGAGGGGGTCCGCGCGGCGCTGGCCGACGGGGACACCCCCGATCCGGGCGTGCTGCGCGGGGCGGCGCGGCAGCTGCTGGACTCCCTGGAGGAGGTTTCCGAGGCCCTGCGCACCCCGCCCCGTCCGGACTCCGGGGAAGGACGTCACCCTTAGTGGTGCTTTGCCTTCCGTTCGTGCACGTGCATCTGCCCATGCAGGCGTTCATGAACACAGCTATGATCCGGTGCAGTTGACATCTGCACTATCGGGGGCTTCCTGTGGACCACGCGTACAACGGGATGGCAGCTGCAGAGCTTGACGGGGTGACCTGGCAGAAGAGCAGACACAGCAACTCGCAAGGTTCCTGTGTGGAGTTCGCGAAACTGCCCGGAGGCGACGTTGCCATGCGCAACTCGCGGTTTCCGGACGGACCGGCACTCGTGTACACGCCGGCCGAGATAGAAGCGCTGCTGCTGGGTGTCAAGGACGGCGAGTTCGACCACCTGATCGGCTGAAGACCAGCCGAAGATCAGCCATGCACGTGCAGCGGCCGGGATTGATCGCCATGATCAATCCCGGCCGCTTGTCGTCCATGGGGTGATTGTGCGGTGGTTCAGTCCTGGAGCGTGAACAGCGCCCAGACCACCTTGCCGGTCAGTCGCCCCGCGAGCGGGTGCCAGCCCCAGCTGTCGCTGTAGGCGTCGACGAGGAAGAGCCCGCGCCCGGACTCCAGGTCGCTGTTGCGCTCCGTCGCCTCCGGCGCGAAGCACCCGCCGGGCCGGTCCTCGCTGGGGTCCCGCACCGCGCACACCAGCCGGGTGCTCCACCGCATCAGGTGGAGGCGCACCGGCGGCTCGCTCTCGCCCGGGGCCGGCCGGGAGTCGTCCGGTAGGGCGTGGCGCAGCGCGTTGGTGACGAGTTCGGAGACGACCAGGGACACGTCGTCGAACCGGTCGTCGAGGCCCCACTGGGACAGCGTGGAACGGGTGAAGGTGCGTGCACCGCGGACCGCTTCGAGGCGGGCGGGGAGGGCGCAGGACGCGGACCCGGAGACAGCCGTGGGGTCGACCGGGGGAAGCCCCTGCCGTAACGGCTCGAGCATGGTCGATCCATTCGTCCCCATGCGAGGCACTCCCGGGATTCGAAAGAACTGCGGGGCACGCAGGTGCGCGGGACCATGGTTCCGAATGCCGGAGCCGGATGCAAGGGCAGATGCACGTGCACGCGCCGGACCTGTCCGGTCCCGTGATGGTTCTTGCTCATTTCTTCCTACGCAGACTTACGGACTTCTTTTACAGCGCGGCCAAATCCGTTACAGAACGAGTACGGGCAGATGCGTTTTGGTGGCAGACTGCGGGCCTTGAGGGGCACGGGGGCCCCTGCGACGCAGGCGAACGCAGAACAAGACACAGCCGTACATGCGTTTCCGTACGTATCCATCCACCGCATGGGGAGGGGCAGGACTCGTGACCGCAGAAGCCAGTGGTTCTGTGGTGCGCCGCATCCTCCTGGGCTCCCAGCTCAGGCGACTCCGAGAATCCCGCGGCATCACCCGTGAGGCGGCCGGTTACTCGATCCGCGCATCCGAATCGAAGATCAGCCGCTTGGAGTTGGGAAGGGTGAGCTTCAAGGCAAGAGACGTCGAGGACCTCCTCACGCTCTACGGAGTCACGGACGGCGCGGAGCGGGAGTCCCTCCTGGGGCTCGTCCGCGAGGCCAACGTGGCCGGCTGGTGGCACAGCTACGGCGATGTCCTGCCGGGCTGGTTCCAGACGTACGTGGGCCTGGAAGGCGCCGCCTCCCTCATCCGCATCTACGAAGTGCAGTTCGTGCACGGCCTGTTGCAGACCGAGGCCTACGCCCAGGCCGTCGTCAGCCGCGGCATGCCGGGCGCCGGCCGCGCCGAGATCGACCGCCGGGTCGCGCTGCGCCTGGAGCGCCAGAAGGTGCTGGTCTCCGAGAACGCCCCCGTCTTCCACGCCGTCCTCGACGAGGCCGCGCTGCGCCGTCCGTACGGCGACCGGGACGTGATGCGCGGTCAGCTGGAGCACCTCATCGAGATCTCCCAGCGGCCGAACGTGCACCTGCAGGTCATGCCCTTCTCCTTCGGCGGTCACGCCGGCGAGAGCGGCGCGTTCACCCTGCTGCGCTTCCCCGAGTCCGACCTCCAGGACGTGGTCTATCTGGAACAGCTCACCAGCGCCCTCTACCTCGACAAAGACGAGGAAGTGGGTCAGTACGAGCGGGCGATGCTGCGCCTCCAGAAGGACTGCCCCGACCCCGGCCAGACCCGCGACCTCTTGCGTGGTCTGCTCCAACTGTCTTGATTCGCACGTACTATGACGCCTGATCAGGCCGTGATGTTCAGAGCATGACGATGACCCGGATGACCACCGGGTCTCCGGTTCAGCGCAAGGAAGCGCGTTCGACGTAAGGGATGGCATGTCCATATTCGAGGACCTGGCTCACCAGTACATCGACGGCGCATGGCTGGCCGGGACCGGGTCGTGGGACATCATCGACGTCAACCCGTACAACGGGGAGAAGCTCGCGGCCATCACCGTGGCCACCGTCGAGCAGGTCGACGAGGCCTACCGGGCCGCCGAGCGGGCCCAGAAGGAATGGGCCGCCACCAGCCCGTACACCAGACGAGCCGTCCTGGAACGCGCCCTGCGGATCACCGAGGAGCGCGAGAAGGAGATCGTCGAGGCGATGATCGACGAACTCGGCGGGACCCGTCCCAAGGCCGAGTACGAGGTCCACCTCGCCATGGAGTTCATACGCGAGGCCATGCAGCTGGCCGTCCGGCCCGAGGGCCGCATCCTGCCCTCGCCGGTCGAGGGCAAGGAGAACCGGATCCAGCGCCTGCCCGTCGGGGTCGTCTGCGTGATCAGCCCCTTCAACTTCCCCTTCCTGGTCACCCTGAAGTCGGTCGCCCCGGCCCTGGCCCTCGGCAACGCCGTCGTCATCAAGCCGAACCAGAACGCGCCCGTCGTCGGCGGCGGGGTCATCGCCAAGATCTTCGAGGAGGCGGGCCTGCCGGCCGGCCTGCTCAACGTCCTGGTCACCGACATAGCCGAGATAGGCGACGCGCTCCTGACCCACCCCGTCCCCAAGGTCATCTCCTTCGCCGGCTCCGACCGGGTCGGCCGGCACGTCGGCGCGGTCGCCGCCCGCCACTTCAAGCGGACCGTCCTGGAGCTCAGCGGCAACAGCGCGCTCGTCGTCCTCGACGACGCCGACCTCGACTACGCGGTGGACGCGGCCGTCTTCAGCCGCTTCGTCTACCAGGGCCAGGTCTGCATGGCCGCCAACCGGATCCTGGTCGACGCCTCGGTCGCCGAGGAGTTCACCGAGAAGTTCACCACCCGCGTGCGCGCCCTGAAGACCGGCGACCCGCACGAGGCCGACACCCACATCGGCCCGCTGATCAACTCCTTCCAGGCCGACGCCCTCACCGCCCTCGTCGACCGCGCCGTCGCCTCCGGCGCGCAGGCGCTCGTACGGGGCTCCACGCGCGGCAACCTCGTCGAGCCCACCGTGCTCGCCGGGCTCCCCGAGGACTCCCCGCTGCTCGGCCAGGAGATCTTCGGCCCCGTCGCCCTCCTCGTGGTCTTCGACGGCGAGGACGAGGCCGTCCGCCTCACCAACGCGACCCCGTACGGACTCAGCGGCGCCGTCCACACCCGGGACGTGGAGCGCGGGGTCCGCTTCGCCCGGCGCATCGAGACCGGGATGATCCACGTCAACGACTCCACCATCGGCGACGAGCCGCTCGCGGCGTTCGGCGGGGAGAAGGCCTCCGGCATGGGCCGCCTCAACGGCGAGGCCACCATCGAGGCCTTCACCACCCAGAAATGGATCTCGGTCCAGCACGGCCGGACGCAGTTCCCGTTCTAGTACCGCAGGGGATCTAGACTCGGGCGGGTCAGGCGAGGACCAGTCCGGGGGAGAGCCGAGTTGAGCAACATACCGGAGACCGGGCGCACACCCCGGGTCCAGAACCGGCTCGTCATGATCCAGATCGTGGTGTTCTCGCTGCTGCTGACCCTCGGCGGGCGTCTGTGGTACCTCCAGATACGCAACGGCCAGGAGTACACGGACGAGGCGAAGAACAACAACACCCAGCAGGTGGTCCAGCCCGCCGTGCGCGGCTCGATCCTCGATGCCCGCGGGGTCCCGCTCGCCGACAACGAGACCCGCATGGTGGTCTCCGCCAGCCGCACCGACCTCTCCAAGATGAAGGACCGCGGCAAGGGCGTCCTGACCCACCTCGCCGGCGTCCTGGGCCTGAACCCCGACGACGTGGTCAACGGCGTCCGGCTGTGCGACGCCAAGACCCCCAAGCCCTGCTGGAACGGCTCCCCGTACCAGCCGATCCCCATCACCGACGAGGCGACGACCGACCAGGTCCTGGAGATACGGGAGCACGCCGAGCAGTTCCCCGGCATCACCGCCGAGCCCACCGCCCTGCGCCGCTACGCCGGCCCCGACGGCGCCAACACCTCCCAGGTGCTCGGCTACCTCTCCCCGGTCACCGACGAGGAGATCACCAAGGCGAAGGGCTCCGACTCCCCGTACCTGCGCTCGGACCAGGTGGGCCGCAGCGGCCTGGAGCGCACCTACGACAAGGAGCTCCGCGGCAAGGCGGGCATCACCCGCTACGAGGTGGACAACCTCGGCCGGATCATCGGCGAGGGCGTGAGCGACAAGCCGCAGGCCGGCGCGAACATCGTGACCTCGATCGACTCGCGCGTGCAGGCCGTGGCCGAGCGCGAGCTGAACAACGCGATGATCGAGGCCCGCAAGGGCATCGACAAGAACAACACGCGCCGCCACTACGAGGCCGACTCGGGCGCCGTCGTGGTCATGGAGGCCAAGACCGGCCGGGTCGTCGCGATGGCCTCCAACCCGACCTACGACCCGAACGCCTGGGTCGGCGGCATCTCCGCGAAGGACTACGCCTCCCTCACCGACAAGGGATCGAACTACCCGCTGCTGAACCGCGCCATCCAGGGCCAGGCCGCCCCCGGCTCGATCTTCAAGGTGGTCTCCTCCACGGCCGCGGTCAACGCCGGCTACCCCTTCAACAAGCTCTACGGCTGCCCGAGCTCCTACTCGGTCGGCAGCCAGGTCTTCACCAACTTCGAGTCCCAGGGCCACGGCGACATCACCATCGGCAAGGCCCTGGAGGTGTCCTGCGACACCGTCTACTACGCCATCGCCGACCAGGAGTGGAAGAAGGACGGCGGCATCAAGCCCAAGGCCCAGCCCGGCGACTGGTTCTTCAAGACCGCCCACGAGTTCGGCCTCGGCAAGCGCACCGGCATCGACCTGCCCAGCGAGGTCCCCGGCCGGGTCCCCGACCGCCAGTGGAAGAAGGACTTCTTCGAGGCGAACAAGGCCGCCTGGTGCCGCGACGGCAAGAAGGACGGCTCGTACGCCGAGAAGATCGCCTACGAGAACTGCCGCCAGGGCAACCAGCTCCGCGAGGGCGACGCGATCAACTACTCCATCGGCCAGGGCGACACCCTCGTCACCCCGATCCAGATGGCCTCCGTCTACGCGGCCATCGCCAACGGCGGCACCCTCCACCAGCCCTCCATCGGCAAGGCCGTGGTCAGCGCCGACGGCTCCTCGGTCCAGGAGATCGCCCCGAAGGAACGGGGCAAGCTCCCCATGAACGCGAAGCTCCGCGACAACATCGACGGCGCCCTGGCCGACGTGGTCACCGCGGGCAGCGCCGCCTGGCGCTTCGGCGGCTGGCCGCAGAAGCAGATCCCGATGCACGCGAAGACCGGTACGGCCGAGGTCCAGGGCAAGCAGACCACCTCGTGGTTCGCGTCCTACACCGAGGACTACGCGATCGTGATGACGATCTCCCAGGGCGGCACCGGCTCCGGAGCCTCGGGACCGGCCGTCCGCAAGATCTACGAGGCGATGTACGGCCTGGACGAGAAGGGTGCGCAGGACCTGAAGAAGGCCCTGCTCCCCAAGCCGCAGACGGAACTCCCGCCGGCCCGGCAGGAAAATCAGTGATTCCGGGGATCCCGGTGATTGCGGACAGGAACTGACCGCAAGGGTTCGTAACGTGGTTCTTGTCAGCGGGGGAGACCCGCAGGACACGCACACAGGACACACGGAACAGACAGAAGGCGGTCAGGTCATGGCTCAGATTTCCATGGAGGTCCCCGGTGACGAGCGCGGCACGCTCCTCGCCTTCGTCGAGGCCCAGCGCACGGCGCTGCGCGAGGCGGCGCAGGGACTGACCGAGGAGCAGGCGGCGAGCAAGCCCAGCGCCAGCGAGCTCTCCCTGTCCGGACTGCTCAAGCACGCGGCCAACTGCGAGCTGGGCTGGCTGCGGATGGCCCAGGGCGAGACCGAGTACCCGGGGGGCGACTGGGCCGACGGCTTCCGGCTGGTCGGGGACGAGACCATGCCGTCGGTGCTGGCCTACTGGGACGGGATCCGGCAGGAGACGGAGGCGTTCATCGCCGCCGTCCCCAGCCTCGACGACAGCTTCCCGCTGCCCCCGGCCCCGTGGTTCCCGCAGGACGCCAAGGTCTCGATGCGCTGGGTGCTCCTGCACCTGGTGGAGGAGTTCGCCCGGCACGCGGGCCACGCGGACATCATCCGCGAAACCATCGACGGCACCCGCGCCATGGGCTAGCCACGGCACGCCGGGGCGGGGTCAGTAGCCTGGCCCCATGTCAGCGATCCGTCTCCTCGTCCTCGGCGCAGTCCGCCAGCACGGGCGGGCCCACGGCTACCAGGTCCGGGCCGATCTGGAGTTCTGGGGCGCCCACGAGTGGTCGAACACCAAACCCGGGTCGATCTACCACGCGCTCAAGCAGATGGCGAAGCAGGGCGTCCTGCTGGCCCACGAGGTGGCCCCGTCCGCGGCGGGCGGCCCGCCGCGGACCGAGTACGAGCTGACGGAGGCGGGCCGCGCGGAGTACTTCAAGCTGCTCCGCGAGGCGCTGTCCTCCGCCGACCAGAAGGCCGACGTCCTCGCCTCGGCCCTCGGCTTCATGGTGGACCTGCCCCGCGCCGAGGCCCTGGCCCTGCTCCGCGAGCGCCTGGGCCGGCTGGCCGCCTGGCGCTCCGCCGTCACGGACCACTACGTCCCCGAGGAGGGCCCCGAGCCGCTGGGCCACATCGGCGAGATCATGCACCGCTGGATCCACTCGGCGGACGCCGAGGCGGACTGGACCCGGGGCCTGGTCGCCCGGATCGAGGGCGGCGCCTACTCCTTCGCCGACGACCCGGGCAACGCCTTCGCCGGGGTCCTCGCCCCGTCCCCCTGAGCCCCGCCCCTGCCCCGCACGCCGGGCTTGCACCTCACGCGACGTGAGGGACCAGGCTGGACGCGTACCCGAGAAGAGGAGCGGAAGCGATGGGCTACTCCGTGGGCCAGGTCGCCGGATTCGCCGGAGTGACGGTGCGCACACTGCACCACTACGACGAGATCGGGCTGCTCTCCCCGAGCGGCCGCAGCGGGGCGGGACACCGGCGGTACGACGACGCCGACCTCGACCGGCTGCAGCGGATCCTGTTCTACCGGGAGCTCGGCTTTCCGCTCGAAGAGGTCGCGGTCCTGCTGGACGACCCGGAAACGGACCCGAGGGAGCACCTGCGCAGGCAGCACGCCCTCCTGTCCGGGCGGATCGCCCGGCTCCAGCAGATGGCCGCGGCCGTCGAGCACGCCATGGAGGCGAAGAAGATGGGCATCAACCTCACCCCCGAGGAGAAGTTCGAGGTGTTCGGGGAGTTCGATCCCGAAGAGCACGCCGAGGAGGCCGAGCGCCGCTGGGGCGACACGTACCGGGAGTCCGCCCGCCGGACCGCCTCGTACACCAAGGAGGACTGGCTGCGGATCCAGGCCCTGGCCGAGGACATCAACCGGCGGTTCGCCGCCCTGCTGGACGCAGGGACGCCCGCGGAGTCCGAGGAGGCCATGGACCTGGCCGAGGAACACCGCGGCTGGATCAACGGCAGCTACTACTTCTGCACGTACGAGATCCACACCGGCCTCGGCGAGATGTACGTGGCGGACGAGCGGTTCACGGCGTACTACGAGGCCGTGCGGCCCGGACTGGCGGTCTTCGTGCGCGACGCGATCCTGGCCAACGCCGTCCGCAAGGTCTAGCCGCCGTTCCCTGGAACCAGGGGGGTGTGGTGTGCGTTCATAATTGGACGGACACCCCCACCTGATCCAGGAGAGCCCGGAACCCGTGAACACGCTTGCGCTCGGTCCTGAGTGGATCTCCCCGGAGTACCTGATCGGCCATTTCGGCCTGATCGGCATCCTGGTCATCGTCTTCGCGGAATCCGGTCTCTTCGCCTTCCTGCCCGGAGACTCCCTGCTCTTCACGGCGGGCCTGTTCGTCGCGAGCGGCACCATCAGCCAGCCGCTGTGGCTGGTGTGCACCCTGATCGTGGCCGCCGCGATCCTCGGTGACCAGGTCGGATACATGATCGGCAAGGTCTTCGGCCCGAAGCTCTTCAACAAGCCGAACTCCAAGCTCTTCAAGCGCGAGAACCTCGACGCGGCGCACGAGTTCATGGAGAAGCACGGCCCCAAGGCCATCGTGCTCGCGCGGTTCGTGCCGATCATCCGCACCTTCGCGCCGATGGTCGCGGGCGCGACCGCGATGAAGTACCGCACCTTCCTGATGTTCAACGTCATCGGCGGCGTGCTGTGGGGTGCGGGCGTCACGGTCCTGGGCCACCAGCTCGGCCAGTTCGAGGTCATCAAGAAGAACGTCGAACCGATCTTCATCGGCATCGTCCTGATCTCCGTGATCCCGGTGATCTTCGAGGTGCTGAAGTCCCGCAAGAACAAGAAGGCGGCCGCGGAGGCCGGCGGCACGGAGCCCGGCGCCGGCGAGGACCCGCAGACCCCGGGCCAGCAGCGCAGCGGCCGCCACGCGAAGCGCTAGTCCGCAGCTCCGTACGATGCCCCGCGCGACCGGATCACCGGTCCGCGGGGCATCGTCGTGTACGGGGGCGTGCGGGCCTACGGGGGCGTGCAGGCCCTAGAACCCGCGGGTGCGCTTCGCCGCGCCGCGCTTGGCCGCACTGGCCGCGCCGGGGATGCGCATGAACAGGCGGGAGGTCTCGGAGCCGAGGTTGACGCCGATCGCGATGGCGAGGGCGATGGCCGCGGCGTTCGTGAGCGAGCCCAGCCCCTCGTTGAGCCGGTTCTCGGCGATCAGCAGGAGCCCGTAGTACGTGGCCGAGCCGGGCAGCAGCGGGCCGATGGCGGCCGTGACGAAGGGAAGGGCCGAGGAGAACCGGTGCCGGGCGAGGAGCTGGCCGAAGAGGCCGACCAGCCCGGCGGCGATCGCGGTGGACGGCACCGGCGGCATCTTGGCGGCGTAGTGCAGGGCCCCGTAGATCACCCAGGCGATCCCGCCGTTCAGCGTCACGAACCACACGGTGGAACGTTCCTGCTGGAGCAGGATCGCGAACGTGAACACCAGGACCATCGAGGCGGCGATCTGGAGCAGCGGCCGCTGCTCGATCTGGAGGATGTCCTCCGGCTGCGGATTGGAGCCGAACTGGACACCGACGTAGAGCACCACCAGGACGCCCATGATGATGCCGATGAAGAGGTACATGACCTCCAGCAGCCGGGCGGAGGCGGTGATGTAGTAGCCGGTCAGACCGTCCTGCACGGCCGCGACCAGGGCCCGCCCCGGCAGCAGCGCGAAGAGTCCGCCGGTGATCACGGCGGAGGAGCGCACGTCGAGGTCGGTCATCTTCAGGGCCACGCCCATCGCGGCCGGAGGCATCGCCGCGACCACGAACTGGTAGAACTCCGGCAGCCCGCGCCCGGCGCACAGCCAGGCCAGCCGGTCGCCGAGCACCGCCCCGAGTGCGGCTGCGAAGAACACCAGTACGCCACCGCCGACCAGCGTGGAGGCCGCGCCGGCGAGCAGGCCGGCGGCGCCGGTGAGCACCCAGCCGGGGTACGGGTGCCGGTTGCGGCGGATCTCGGCGAGCCGGCGGTAGGCGTCCTCCAGCGAGATGTCGACCTCGTGCGCGGTGATGTCGTTGACGAGGCCGAACACGGCCGAGAGCCGGGTGTAGTCCGTGCCGCGGCGCCGGACGGTGCGGTTCGCCGACACGGGGTCGTCCACCAGGGAGGGCTGGTGGGTGATCGACAGCAGGGTGAAGGTGACGGTGGGCTCGCAGCGGTCCAGGCCGTAGCTGCGGGCCACGGCGAACATCGCGGCCTCCACGTCCTCGGCGCCCTCGCCGCCCGAGAGCAGCAGCTCGCCGATGCGCAGCGTCAGGTCGAGCACGCGCCCCACGGCGGGCCCGGTCTCCGCGGCCAGCCGCTGCGAGGGCTCCGGCACCGGCCGGACGTCGACCGGCATGCGCAGCACCGTGCGCATGCGGTCCTGCCAGGGGGACTCCTTCAACCGGGTGACGGGGAAGCCCGGAGGGCCGGTGTAGGCCGGCGGGGAGTGGGCGGCGCTGTAGGTGTGCGGCGTGGCGAACGCGGACGCCGGGCCATCGGGATCCAAGGGCACCGACGCGAACCCGTCGGGGACGGCGAACTCCGACGTCGGCTGGTCCTCCTCGGCCGCCTCGGGCTCCAGCCCGACCCCGTCCGGCACGGAGAACGCGCTGCGCGCCTCGTCCGACTTCGGCTTCCGGTCCTCGGTCCCGGATCCTTCGCCTTCCGCCACGCGTCCTCCAGTCCCCGACCCCCGACCCAGCCCGTATCAGTATGCGGAACACCTTGATCCGCGGCGAAAGCGGCATCGGCCGATTCGGCCCCGGACATCGGCCCCGGACACGACGGGCCCGGACATGACGACGGGCGGCACCCCCGAAGGGGTACCGCCCGCGATGGCACGAGGGCCGACGGGAGGTCCCGCCGCCCGGCTCACCGAGCGGAGCTCAGTGCTGGCCGCCCTGGGCCTCGAGGCGCTTGTACGAGGCCTCGATCTCGGCCTCGGCCTCGGTGCGGCCGACCCAGTTCGCGCCCTCGACCGACTTGCCCGGCTCCAGGTCCTTGTAGACCTCGAAGAAGTGCTGGATCTCCAGGCGGTCGAACTCGGACACGTGGTGGATGTCGCGCAGGTGCTCCACACGCGGGTCGGAGGCCGGCACGCACAGCAGCTTGGCGTCGCCGCCCGCCTCGTCCGTCATGTTGAACATGCCGATCGCGCGGCACTTGATCAGGCAGCCCGGGAAGGTCGGCTCGTCAAGGATGACCAGCGCGTCCAGCGGGTCGCCGTCCTCGCCGAGGGTGTTCTCGACGAAGCCGTAGTCGGCCGGGTAGCTGGTCGAGGTGAAGAGGCGACGGTCCAGGCGGATCCGGCCGGTCTCGTGGTCCACCTCGTACTTGTTCCGCGAACCCTTGGGGATCTCGATGGTGACGTCGAACTCCACGTCCTGCTCCTCCATGATCAGCTTCATTGCTTCGGGGATGCGCGATTCACCTGCGTGCGCGGCCTGCCCAGCCCTGCCGGGTGGGGTGCCATGCTCGCGGCAAGACGCAATGGTTAAGTGTCCCTCACGCATATGTGTGATCGCGAAAGGGGCTGGTCCGAGGTGCCATTGGTCAAGACCTGGCAGCTCATCGCGGTGTCGGCCGTTGCCGGCCTCGCCCTGTCGGCCGCGACGGTGGCCGCCGCGGGTCCCTGGGACTCCGGCCAGCGTAAGGCCGAGCGGGACAAGGCCGCCTCTTGGGGCCGTACGGGTGGCGCAGATCACGGTGCCGGCACCGCTGCGGCGCTGCCGCAGGCGGCCCCCAGCGCCCCCGGCGTGCTCGCCGGGGTCCGCCCCGCCGGAGCCGGCCCGGGCACGGGCGACGGCACGGGCTCGGGTACGGGCACGGGCTCGGGCTCGGGCTCGGGCAAGCAGGCCGGAGCCGCGGACTCCGGGGCAGCCCTCGCCGCCGCCCTGCGGCCGCTGCTCGCCGACCCCGCCCTCGGAACCGCCCGCGGCGCCTGCGTGATCGACACCGCCACCGGGAAGGTCCTCTTCGAAGCCGGGGCCCGGGACGCCATGACCCCCGCCTCCACCGTCAAGATCGCCACCGCGGCGGCCTCCCTCGCGGCCCTCGGTCCCGACCACCGGATCCGTACCACCGTCACCCCCGGCGCCGGGCCCGGCCAGATCATCCTGGTCGGCGGCGGCGACCCCTCGCTCACCGCGAAGAAGAAGGCCCCGGCCGGCGCCGGCGGCAGCCTCGTCGCCCTCGCCGCGGACACCGCCCAGGCCCTCAAGGCCGCCGGCACCGACTCCGTGGCCCTCGGCTACGACGACTCGCTCTACACCGGCCCCGTCCTCCACCCGATCGGCGAGAACCCCAACCTCGCGCCCGTCACGGCCCTGACCGCCGACGAAGGACGCCCCGACGAGTCCTTCTCCGGCCCCGTCAAGCGCAGCCAGGACCCCTCCCGCGACACCGCCCGCGCCTTCGCCGCCCTGCTCAAGGAACGCGGGGTCAAGGTCACCGGCGAGCCCGCCAGGGCCAAGGCCGCCACCGGGGCCGTCCCGCTCGCCGCCACCCTCTCGCCGCCGCTCGCCGGGCTCGTCGAGCGGATGCTGACCCACAGCGACAACGACATCGCCGAAGCTCTCGCCCGCCAGACCGCCCTCGCCTCCGGAGCACCCGCGAGCTTCGACGGCGTCGCCCAGGCCACCGGCGCGAAACTCGCCGCCCTCGGCGTCGACACCGCCGGCTCCCGCTTCGCCGACGGCAGCGGCCTCAACCGCGCCGACAAGGTCAGCGCCGGCCTGCTCACCGCCCTCCTCGCCAAGGCCGCCGACCCGCAGCGGCCCGAACTGCGGCCCGTCCTCACCGGACTGCCCGTCGCCGGATTCACCGGCACCCTGCGCACCCGCAACTCCGGCGACTCGCCGGCGGCCGGCCTGCTGCGGGCCAAGACGGGCACCCTGAGCGGGGTGAACTCCCTGGCCGGCACCGTCGTCGACCCCACCGGCCGACTGCTCGCCTTCGCGTTCCTTACCGCGAACACCCCGGATCCCGGCCCCGCGGAGAAGGGCCTCGACAAGCTCGCGGCGGCCGTGGCCAACGCTTCCTGAGGATCCCGCCCGCCCGTGGGGATCCCGCCCGCGCGCAGGTCCACGTACGGTTGACGCATGACGAGCTTCGGTGGTGCGGAGATGGTCGACTGGAACCTCGCGGTGGCGACCGCGACCAGGCTCGTGCGGCCCGGCCCGGAGGTGAGCCGGGACGAGGCGCGGGCCGTCGTCGCGGAGCTGCGCAGGCACGCCAAGACCTCCGAACGGCACGTGCGCGAGTTCACGCGGATGATGCCCGAAGGCATGACCCCGGCCGACACGCCCGTCCTCGTCGTGGACCGGGCCGGCTGGGTCAAGGCCAACGTGGCGGGCTTCCGCGAGCTCCTGTCGCCCCTCCTCGGCAAGATGCAGGACCGCCGCGCCGGCACCCCCGGCGGCGCCGTGCTCGGCGCGGTCGGCGGCAAGGTCACCGGCGTCGAGCTGGGCATGCTGCTCAGCTTCCTGGCCTCCCGCGTGCTCGGCCAGTACGAGACCTTCGCGCCCGCGGGCCTCGACCTCCCGGGCTCCGCCACCGGCGGCCGGCTGCTGCTCGTCGCGCCGAACATCGTCCACGTGGAACGGGAGCTGGAGGTGGACCCGCACGACTTCCGGCTCTGGGTCTGCCTGCACGAGGAGACGCACCGTACCCAGTTCACGGCCGTCCCGTGGCTCCGCGAACACCTGGAGGGCGAAATCCAGACGTTCCTCGGAGCCACCGAAATGGACCCGATGACCGTGCTGGAGCGCCTGCGCGAGGCCGCCCAGTCCTTCGCCGGAGCCCGCCCCGACGCGGAACGCGGGGACGAGGGCCGCTCCCTCGTCGAGCTCGTCCAGACCCCCGAGCAGCGCGAGGTGCTGGCCCGGCTCACCGCCGTCATGTCCCTCCTGGAGGGCCACGCCGACTTCGTCATGGACGGGGTCGGCCCCGAGGTCGTGCCCTCGGTCTCCGAGATCCGCGAGAAGTTCCAGCAGCGCAGGGCCAGTGGCGCGGGCCGGCTCGACGCCGCCCTGCGCAAGCTCCTCGGCCTCGACGCCAAGCTGCGCCAGTACCGCGACGGGGAACGCTTCGTGCGCGCCGTCGTCGGCCAGGTCGGCATGGACGGCTTCAACCGGGTCTGGACCTCCCCGAACACACTGCCGACCAAGTCCGAGATCGCCAGGCCCGCGGACTGGGTGGCCCGCGTCCACCGCAAGGGGAGCGAGCAGAGCGAGGCGAGCGAAGAGGTGTGACGCAAGAGGCGTGAAGATGTCCCTCTGGGGGAAGCAGCGTCACCCGTCCGAGGGACCGTGGGGCGTGGAAGGGCGTGCGATGCTCGGAGAACGGCTCGGCTCTGTCACCATCGACGCACTCTGAGTGACAACCCCCACGCGCGGGGGAGCCGGGCAGCACACCGGCACACCACCTCCCGCAACGCCTCCCCAGCGCCTCCGAGGCATCCGAACTCCACCGAAGGGCACCGGACATGGGTCCCCATCCTGCGGTCGCGGCGATACGCCTGGCGGTCCGCCGCGTACTCCACGACGTCCTCACCGACCTCACCGAACGGGACGGGCGTCCCGCTCCCGCCCCCGCACCCCGGGTCGGCCGCCCCGGCCGCACCGTCGGATCCTCGGCCGGTGCAGCCCCCCACGACCCCCTCCCCGACACCGCTCCGCTCGTCCTCGTCGCCTGCTCCGGCGGCGCGGACTCCATGGCGCTCGCCTCCGCCCTCGCCTTCGAGGCCCCCAAACTCGGAATCCGGGCCGGCGGCATCACCGTCGACCACGGCCTCCAGGACGGCTCCGCCCTGCGCGCCGCCGAGGTCGTGTCCCGCATGACCGCGCTGCACCTCGACCCCGCCCTGTCCGTCGCCGTGCGCGTCGGCCGCGACGGAGGCCCCGAAGCCGCCGCCCGCGACGCCCGCTACGCGGCCCTGGACGAGGCCGCCGACCGGCTGGGCGCCGTCGCCGTGCTGCTCGGCCACACCCGCGACGACCAAGCCGAAACCGTCCTGCTGGGCCTCGCCCGCGGCTCCGGCATCCGCTCGCTCTCCGGCATGGCCGAGGTCTCCGGAGGCCCCGGGGACCCCGGGGCGCGGGGCCGCAACCACCGCTACCGCCGGCCCTTCCTCCAGGTCGACCGGCAGACCGCCCGCAAGGCCTGCATGGTCCAGTCCCTCGCCGTCTGGGACGACCCGCACAACATCGACCCCGCCTACACCCGCTCCCGGCTGCGCCACGAGGGCCTGCCCGCCCTGGAGAAGGCGCTCGGCAAGGGGGTCGTGGAGGCGCTCGCCCGCACCGCCCAGCTCTCCCGCGACGACGCCGACGCCCTGGACGCCTGGGCCGCCGAGGCCGAGGGCGGCGTACGCGACGAAGACGGCCGCCTGGAGTGCGCCAAGCTGTACGCGCTTCCCCCCGCCGTCCGCCGCCGCGTACTGCGCCGGGCGGTCGTCGCCGCCGGTTCCCCCGCAGGCTCCCTCTTCGCCCGCCACATCGAGGAAGTCGACCGGCTCATCACCGGATGGCGCGGTCAGGGAGCCATCAACCTGCCCGGCCGGGTGGAGGCCCAGCGGCAGGGTGGCAGACTGGTCATCCGGCAGGGCTGATTGGTGCTGAAACACGGCTGAGTCCTCCGGGGTCACCCCCCGGAGCCCCAGCCGACAACGAAAGTGATGCGGGTGGACGAGAAGGACATGGGCAACGACCTCCAGTCGGTGCTCATCACCAAGGAAGAGATCGACGCGAAGCTGGCCGAGCTGGCCGCGAAGATCGACGCGGAGTACGCGGGCAAGGACCTGCTCATCGTCGGCGTCCTCAAGGGCGCGGTGATGGTGATGGCGGACCTGGCGCGCGCCTTGTCCACCCCGCTCACCATGGACTGGATGGCGGTGTCCTCGTACGGCGCCGGGACCCAGTCCTCGGGCGTGGTGCGGATCCTCAAGGACCTGGACACCGACATCAAGGACAAGCACGTCCTGATCGTCGAGGACATCATCGACTCGGGCCTGACCCTGTCGTGGCTGCTGTCGAACCTCGGCTCCCGCCAGCCGGCCTCCCTGGAGGTCGTCACGCTGCTGCGCAAGCCCGACGCCGCCAAGGTCGCGATCGACGTGAAGTGGGTCGGCTTCGACATCCCGAACGAGTTCGTCGTCGGCTACGGCCTCGACTACGCGGAGAAGTACCGCAACCTGCCGTTCGTCGGCACCCTCGCTCCCCACGTCTACGGCGGCTGATCCAGCGCCCGACAGGGGAACCCTGGAGCGTTTCCCGCCGTTGGAGCATGGAAAGGCGGGTCTGTCAGCCGTCCCATGAGGCCGCGGGTGACAATGCAGGGGTACATTCCGAAGAACAGTCTTTACTCACAGCAGCATTTACCTACGGGCAGGAGGGACGGGGTGCCTAGCGCCCCGTATGGATGGACGTGAAGCGATACTTCCGTGGGCCGGTTATGTGGATCGTGCTGGCCGTCCTCGCCGTGGTCGTGTTGATGAACGTCGTCGGCTCCGGCGGCGGCTACAAGTCGGTGGAGACCAGCGAGGTCATCAAGGCGATCAACAGTGGCCAGGTGGACAGCGCCAAGCTCACCACCGGTGACAGCCAGATGATCAAGATCGAGCTGAAGAAGGACCAGAAGCTCGGCGACAACGACGGCACCAAGTTCCAGGCCAACTACATCGGGGACCAGGGCGTACAGCTCGCCCAGAACCTCCAGACCAAGTACGAAGCCGGTCAGATCCCTGACGGATACTCCGTCACGCCGGACAAGACCAGCCCGTTCCTGAGCGTGCTGCTCTCGCTGCTGCCGTTCGTCCTCATCGTCGTGGTCTTCCTGTTCCTGATGAACCAGATGCAGGGCGGCGGCTCCCGAGTCATGAACTTCGGGAAGTCCAAGGCCAAGCTCATCACCAAGGACACCCCGAAGACGACGTTCGCCGATGTCGCGGGCTCCGACGAGGCCGTCGAGGAACTCCACGAGATCAAGGAGTTCCTCCAGGAGCCGGCGAAGTTCCAGGCCGTCGGCGCCAAGATCCCCAAGGGCGTGCTGCTCTACGGCCCGCCCGGCACCGGAAAGACCCTGCTCGCGCGTGCCGTCGCGGGCGAGGCCGGTGTCCCCTTCTACTCGATCTCCGGTTCCGACTTCGTCGAGATGTTCGTCGGTGTCGGTGCCTCGCGTGTCCGCGACCTGTTCGAACAGGCCAAGGCCAACGCCCCGGCGATCGTCTTCGTCGACGAGATCGACGCCGTCGGCCGGCACCGCGGTGCGGGCCTCGGCGGCGGTCACGACGAGCGCGAGCAGACCCTCAACCAGCTGCTCGTCGAGATGGACGGTTTCGACGTGAAGGGCGGGGTCATCCTGATCGCCGCCACGAACCGTCCCGACATCCTCGACCCGGCCCTCCTGCGCCCCGGCCGCTTCGACCGCCAGATCGCGGTGGACCGTCCGGACATGCAGGGCCGTCTGGAGATCCTCAAGGTTCACCAGAAGGGCAAGCCGGTCGCCCCGGACGTCGACCTGGGTGCGGTAGCCCGTCGCACGCCCGGCTTCACGGGTGCCGATCTCGCCAACGTCCTGAACGAGGCCGCGCTGCTCACGGCCCGCTCGGACCAGAAGCTGATCGACAACCATGCGCTGGACGAGGCGATCGACCGCGTCGTGGCGGGTCCGCAGAAGCGGACCCGGATCATGTCGGACCGGGAAAAGAAGATCACCGCGTACCACGAGGGCGGACACGCCCTGGTCGCGGCGGCTTCCCCGAACTCCGACCCGGTCCACAAGATCACGATCCTGTCCCGCGGCCGGGCCCTGGGTTACACCATGGTCCTGCCCGACGAGGACAAGTACTCGACCACGCGCAACGAGATGCTCGACCAGCTGGCGTACATGCTGGGCGGGCGCGCGGCCGAGGAGCTGGTCTTCCACGACCCGACCACGGGCGCCGCGAACGACATCGAGAAGGCCACGGCAACGGCCCGCGCGATGGTCACCCAGTACGGCATGACCGAGCGTCTCGGCGCGATCAAGTTCGGCGGAGACAACACCGAGCCGTTCCTGGGCCGCGAGATGTCGCACCCGAGGGACTACTCGGAGGAGGTTGCCGCGCTGGTCGACGAAGAGGTCAAGAAGCTCATCGAGACCGCGCACAACGAGGCCTGGGAGATCCTGGTCGAGAACCGCGACGTCCTCGACAACCTGGTCCTCGCCCTCCTGGAGAAGGAGACGCTCAACAAGGAGCAGATCGCCGAGGTCTTCTCGACGATCGTGAAGCGCCCGGCCCGCCCGGCGTGGACCGGCTCCTCGCACCGCACGCCGTCCACCCGTCCGCCGGTGCTCTCTCCCAAGGAGCTCCAGCTGACGAACGCGGCGAACGGCACGTCGGCGGCTTCCGCGACCGCCGTGTCGGTGGAGAAGACCCCGGAGCCCTCCCCGGAGGAGCGTCCGGAGGCCTGATCCCTCCCGGAATGGATGCCGCGCCCCCCAGGTTCTAGCCTGGGGGGCGCGGCACTTTCACATGCCGGCGACTGCACAGACAGGAACGAGGAAGAAATGACCGACCCAGTGACCCTGACCGGTGGCGAGGGCACGATCGGCGAGTTCGACGAGAAGCGCGCCGAGGCGGCCGTCCGCGAGCTCCTGATCGCGGTCGGCGAGGACCCGGACCGCGAGGGGCTGCTCGAGACGCCGGCCCGGGTGGCGCGGGCGTACCGGGAGATATTCGGGGGTCTGTGGCAGAAGCCGGAAGAGGTGCTGACGACGACGTTCGACCTCGGCCACGACGAGATGGTCCTGGTGAAGGACATCGAGGTCATGAGCTCGTGTGAACATCATTTGGTGCCATTCGTCGGAGTTGCCCATGTTGGGTACATTCCGTCCGTCGATGGCAAGATCACCGGCCTGTCGAAGCTGGCCCGCCTGGTGGACGTCTTCGCCCGCCGCCCCCAGGTCCAGGAACGGCTGACGACCCAGATCGCGGACTCCCTGATGGAGATCCTGGAGCCGCGCGGGGTCATCGTGGTCGTCGAGTGCGAGCACATGTGCATGACCATGCGTGGTGTCCGCAAGCCCGGTGCGAAGACCATCACCTCGGCCGTCCGTGGCCAGCTCCGCGACCCCGCGACCCGTAACGAGGCCATGAGCCTGATCATCGCCCGCTAGCCGGATTGTCAGACCCGCCCGATACCGTCGTTGATCAGGTGATTTCACTTGATCAGGGGGGCGGGATGGGCGGGCTGCCGAGCAAGCAGATCGTGAACGGCGCCGATGGTTCTGCCCGGGCGAGAGCCATCGGCGTGGGTGACCGGCTCTGGACGCTGGACGGGGACAGAACCGTGCACACGGCCGTTGTGGGGGTGACGGCCGTGAAAGCGCGCGAGGTCGTGGACGTCGTCACGGAAGGGCAGGCGTTCACCGTGGCGCCGGACCAGTTACTGAGCACCCGTGACGGGTGGATCGCGGCTGGTGAGGCCGAGGGCAGTGTTGTGGCGTGGACTCCGCCACGCAAGCTGTGCCGTACGCGCCTGACGATTCTGCCGGGCTACGAATTCGGCTACCTGGTGGGTGCCACGTGCGCCGACGGAACGGTCGGCAAGAACTACGCGTCCCTCGTCGTGAACGACGAGGGCTTTGCCGCCAAGTACGCGGAGTGCCTGACCGCGGCCACCGGGCTCCCCGCCCGACTGGAGCCCGTCACGAGGCCGTCCGGCTTCCTCCAGTGCGACGTTCCGGGGTTCCGGGTGCGCGTGGTCTCGTCCTACCTCGCGGACGTCCTGCGACAGTACGTGGGTGGTGATGCGCACCACATGCGGCAGGGCTTCCCCCGCGTCGTGTTGAAAGACCTCGCTACATTCGAGGGCTTCCTGGACGGGTACGCAGACGGGGACGGCTGCCGGATCAAGCGTTGGGACGCGCGGATGATCATCAGCGCCAATGTTCCGTTTCTGGCGGAGCTGGCGGTGATCATCGGAGCTCGGTTCACACCACGGACAGGGATGGCGTCGCAGCTGGTGGTCACGGACCGGTGGCAGCGGCGAGGGACCTTCGTGGCGGAGGAGCACCCCGTGCACCTCATGGAACGGCAGTCGGCGACGGTTTCGGAGGTCCGGCGTCACACCGCCACCGGAGCCAAGCCCTTCACCCTCTACACGTATCGCCTCGAACCCCACGCAGGGTTCCTGGTGAGCGGGCACCTCGTCCGCGCGCCCCGGTGACGGGTCATGCCCGGGACGGGGCCTCGGAGGTGGGGTCCTCGTCGTCCGGGAGTTTGAGGACGTGTTCCAGGAAGAGGGCTGCCGCGATGACCGCCGCGCCCGCCAGGACCGAGAAACCGGCGTACCAGGTCTGGTCGCGGCGGGCGGGGACGTCCATCGCGGTGGTGAGCAGGAAGACGCCGACGCCGCCGTAGGCGCCCGCGACCAGGGCCGCCACCAGGGCGCTGGCCTGGCCGAAGACGACCGCGCGGGCCGCCATCAGCGGCTCCACGCCCTTGGCGCCGGGCACGCGCTCGCGCTGGGCCTTCAGGCGGGAGCGCAGCGACAGGGCCGTCGCCAGCAGCACCACGGCGATGGCGCCGAGCACGATGGGCGCGGCCACCGGGACGCCGGGGAGCGTGCCGTACGCGTTCCACAGCCGGGCTCCGGCCCAGGACAGCACCGCGGCGATCGCGAAAATGCCCGCCAGGACCGCCGGCCTCAGTTGCTTCACGTGCGCTTCTCCCGCCATTCCCGCAGTGCCCGCTCTCCGTGCGTGCGTACCCGGTGATCCTAAGTGGTCGACGGACCCGCCCCGCGGGCGCGGCTCACTCGGGGAGGCGCAGTTCCAGGTCCTCGCGCAGCGTGAGCCCGGAGAGGCCGACGGCCGCCAGGAGCGCGGCGACGGGCCCGTGGCCCGGGATCTGCGCCTCGGGGTCGATGTCGTTCCAGGGGGCCAGCACGAAGGCGCGCTGGTGGGCGCGCGGGTGCGGGAGGGTGAGGACGGGATCGGCGGAGACCACGTCGGCGTAGGCGATGATGTCGACGTCGATCGTGCGGGGCCCCCAGCGCTCCTCGCGGACGCGGTCGAAGGCTTCCTCGATGGCGTGGCCGCGCTCCAGCAGGGAGCTGGGGGGCAGGGTGGTCTTCACCGAGATGACGGCGTTGAGGTACGAGGGCTGCGAGCCCGCGTCCACGCCCCACGGCTCCGTCTCGTAGACGGGGGAGACGGCCTTGACCCGAAGGCCCGGGGTGTCCCCGAGGGCGTCGACGGCGCCCTGGAGGGTCTCCAGGCGGTTGCCCAGGTTCGCGCCCAGCGCGACGACGGCCCACTTGGGGTTGGACAGGGTCACGTCGGCCGCGTCGACGGCTTCGACCACGGAGGCGGGTACCGGCTGGACGGTGGGGTCGCTCTGGGCGTTCATTCCGTTGTTCACGCGCGGCTCCGGGTGATCGTGATGGTCACGTCGTCGAAGGGAACGGTGATCGGCGCGTCCGGTTTGTGGACGACGACCTCCACCTGGGCGACCGCTTCGTGCTTGAGGCACTGCTGGGCGATCCGCTCGGCGAGGGTCTCGATCAGGTCCACGGGCTCGCCCTGGACCACGTCGACGACTTCTTCCGCGACTACCCCGTAGTGCACCGTCTTAGCCAGGTCGTCGCCCGCCGCCGCGGGGCGGGTGTCGAGGTGGAGCACCAGGTCGACGATGAAGGTCTGGCCTTCCTCGCGTTCCCGGGGGAAGACGCCATGGTGCCCGCGAGCCTTGAGGCCGCGCAGCGCGACACGATCCACGCGAATCACTCCTGCTTTTCGTAGGTGCTTCCGGTCCGGGACTCCCCGGATCCATGGCCGGAGCCGAGTGCGGTCGGCGTCGTCCATCTTCGAATTTACCTGCGAAATACCTCGGACCCCGACAGCATCCCGGCCGAGGGGCTAGGAGGACTCCTCCTCGTCGTCCTCGTCGGAGTCCGTGAGGACGGGAGAACCGTGGTGCGACCAGAGGCGCCAGCCCTCCGGTGTGCGTCGGAACACATTCGTCGCGACGACGAGCTGGCCGACGAGCGGGCCCAGTTCCCCGCCGTCCTCGGCGGGTCCGCCGCTGAGGATGTTCTCGGTACAGGTCACCAGGGCGGTGTCGCCCATGACGGTGACCTTGGTGTCGGTCAGGAAGAACTGGATGTACTCGGTGTGCGACATGATCAGCGCGTAGGAGCGCAGCACTTCGCCGCGTCCGGACAGCACCGGCCAGCCCGGGTGCACGCAGGAGATCTCGTCTTCGAGCCAGAGCGCCGACAGCGCGTCGAAGTCCCCCCGCTCCATGGCCTCGTAGAAGGCCGTGTTGACCTCTTCGACGGATTCGATGTCGGTACGGCTCACCGTGCCCCTTCCTCGTTGCTACGGGTCGTACGCAGTGCCCCTTCCACGGCACGGGCCACCCGAACCGCGTCGGCGCTCGCCCGTACTTCGTGGACGCGTACGGCCCAGGCGCCCCGGGCGGCGGCGATGGCGGTGACGGCGGCGGTGGCGGCGTCGCGTTCGCGGGCGGGCGGTGGGGAGGCGTCGTCGGCGCCGGCCAGCACCCGGCCGAGGAAACGCTTCCGCGAGGCGGCCACCAGCAGCGGGAAGCCCAGCGCGCGCAGCTCGGAGAGGTGGGCGACCAGGGCGAGGTCGTGCTCGGCGTTCTTGGCGAAGCCGAGGCCCGGGTCGACCAGGAGCCGTTCGGGGGCGATGCCTCCGGTGACTACGGCGTCGATGCGGGTGCGGAGTTCGGCGGTGACCTCGGCGAGGACGTCCTCGTAGACGGCGAGGCGGTTCATGCCGTCGCTGAAGCCGCGCCAGTGCATGACGACGAAGGGCACCTCGGCGGCGGCGACGGCCGGGATCATCTCCGGGTCGGCGAGGCCGCCGCTGACGTCGTTGACGAGCCTGGCGCCGGCGGCGACGGCCTGTGCGGCGACGGAGGCGCGCATGGTGTCGACGGAGACGACGACGCCTTCGGAGGCGAGGCCGCGGACGACGGGGACGACCCGGCGCAGCTCCTCCTCCTCGTCGACGCGGGAGGCGCCGGGGCGGGTGGACTCGCCGCCGACGTCCACGAGGTCGGCGCCCTGGGCGACGAGGTCGAGCCCGCGCTTGACGGCCGCGGTGGTGTCGAACCAGCGGCCGCCGTCGGAGAAGGAGTCGGGGGTGACGTTGACGACGCCCATGACCGCGCAGCGGTCCCAGTCGGGGAGGCCTGTCACCAGGCCCCTGGGGGCGGGACCGCTGTTCGTGTTCATGGTTCCCAGGGTAGGGCCCGGGTCCCGGGCCCCGCCGGACCGCTGCGGCCTCAGGCGGCCCGGACCTCGCGCTCCGCCTGGGCGGGGACGCTCTGCACGCGGTGGTGGGCGCAGGTGCGGACCGGCTTGGGACGCCGGCGGCCGGCGAACAGGCGGGGCAGGGCGAGCGTGACGAAGCCCTCGGCCTGCATCGCGGCGAAGCCGATGCGGGGCAGGTCCCGGGTGGTGCGGAAGACCACGAAGCGGGGCTCCCAGCGGGGGCGGAACTTCGCGTTGAACTTGTACAGCGACTCGATCTGGAACCAGCGCGAGAGGAACACGAGCAGGCTGCGCCACATCCGCAGGACCGGGCCGGCGCCGATCTTCTCGCCGCGGGCCAGGGCCGAGCGGAACATCGCGAAGTTCAGGGAGACCTTCTCGATGCCGAGCGCCGGGGCGGCCTCCAGGGAGGCGACGATCAGCAGTTCGTTCATGCCGGGGTCGGCGGCGCGGTCGCGGCGCATCAGCTCCAGCGACATGCCGTCCGCGCCCCAGGGCACGAAGTGCAGGACGGCCTTGAGGTCGCCGAAGGGGGAGGTGTCGCCCTCCTCGACGCGGTGCGCGGTGGCGATGTAGCAGTCGCCGTCGCCGGGGTCGCCGACGCGGCCCAGCGCCATGGAGAAGCCGCGTTCGGTGTCGGTGCCGCGCCAGGCCTCGGCGGCGCCGCGCACCTGCTCCAGCTCGGTCCCGGTCAGCTCGCTGACCCGGCGGACCTTGGTGGTGTAGCCGTTGCGCTCGATGCGCTTCACCATCTGCCGGACGTTGCGCATCGCCCGGCCGGAGAGGGAGAAGTCTTTGACGTCGACGATCGCCTCGTCCCCGAGCTCCAGGGCGTCGAGGCCGGTCTCGCGGGTCCAGACCTCGCCGCCGGTCTCGCTGCAGCCCATGACGGCGGGGGTCCAGGAGTGGGTCTTGGCCTCCTCCATGAACCGTTCGATGGCGCCGGGCCAGGCCTCGACGTCGCCGACCGGGTCGCCGGAGGCGAGCATCACGCCGGAGACGACGCGGTAGGTGACGGCGGCCTTGCCGCTGGGGGAGAAGACGACGGCCTTGTCGCGGCGGAGCGCGAAGTGCCCCAGCGAGTCGCGGCCGCCGTGCCGGGCGAGCAGCTCGCGGAGCTTGACCTCGTCGTCGGCGGTGAGCCGGGCGGCCGGGTGCTCGGGGCGGAAGGCCAGGTAGATGGTGGTGACGGCGGTCAGCATGCCGAGGGCGCCCAGCGAGTAGCCGACGGTCCAGGACACCCGGCCGGCGTAGTCGACGGGGCCCTCGAAGCCGAAGAGTCCGTAGACGACGTGGCTGATCTGTTCATAAACACCCGGATTGCCTACAACGCGGCCGGGGTGCGAGTTGACGATGACCAGACCGAGGCCGATGGAGCCCGCGCTCATCAGCACGAAGTTGGCGAGCGCCTTCCAGCGGCTGCGCGGGTCGGGCAGCGCCTTGAATTCACTCTGATGGCGCAGCAGGAGGGCCAGGAGCACCGCCGCGATGACCACGCCGATGACCGAGTGGCGGTACGTGAACTGCGCGACGGCGCCGGCCGGCAGCAGCACCACGGCCGCCCGCCAGGCGCGCCGCTTGCGGCGCTTGAGCCCGTGGGCGAGCAGCAGGAGCAGGACGCCGGCGCTGAGGGCCAGGGCCGCGGCGAAGGGGCCGAAGGAGCCGGGCAGCACCTCGGTGACCGCGTGGATGCGGCTGTGCCGGAAGCGCGGGAAGACTCCCGCGGCGATGTCCAGCAGGCCGACGACCGTGACTGCGGTGCCCACGACTCCCGGGACGGACTCCGGTCGGGGGCCTCGGAGGATTCGGCTGACAGGCTTCGGAACCTGTCCCGACTTATCGCCATCTATCCTGCTAGACATCGCTTCCCGTTGCTCCGCGAGAGATCATGTGGCCGAAGGCCGCTGGGGCCCTTCGTTGGGTGGTGCGTCCACTAGGACGACATCGAGGGGGAGCGGGTTCACTCTTCCGTCGAGAAAAAAACTAGTCCTGCCATAGAAAGTCGACTGACTGCTCATGGGTCTCACCAGTAATACGGTTCTGGCGCTGGCCATCCTCGCCGGTGTGCTGCTGTTCGCGGCCACGGTCTGGTTCTGGCCGAAGCTCTCGGGCCGCTCCTGGCGCTCGGTCCTCGGCCGGATCGGCCTCCTGCTCGCGACGCAGCTGGCGATGTTCGCGGCGATCGGTCTCGCCGCGAACAAGTCGTTCCTCTTCTACGGGTCCTGGGCCGACCTCTTCGGCCAGGAGACCTCGGTCGGCAAGGTCGTCGACCACTCGATGAGCAGCAACGACATCAAGGTGGTCGACAAGCAGCACCTCGACGTGCCCGGCGGGACCAAGCCGGCGGTCGCCGGACAGATCCTGAAGGTGTCCATAACGGGCCAGAAGTCGAAGATAACGAGCCCCGGGTACGTGTGGCTGCCGCCGGAGTACTTCCAGCCGCAGCACAAGGACCAGAACTTCCCGGCCTCGATCGTTCTCACGGGTTACCCGGGCATGGCGGAGAACCTGATCAAAGGTCTCGACTACCCGATGAAGGCCTTCAGCCTGTCCAAGGCGGGCAAGATGAAGCCGATGATCCTGGTCATGATGCGCCCGACCCCGGGTGCGCGCGACACCGAGTGCGTGGACATACCCGGTGGCCCGCAGACCGAGACCTTCTACGGCCAGGACCTCCCGCAGGCCATCCAGAGCACCTTCCGGGTCGGCAAGAAGCCCGAGAACATGGGCTACATCGGCAACTCCACGGGCGGATACTGCGCTCTGAAGATGACCGCGCACTACCCGCAGACCTTCGGTGCCGGCGCAGGTCTGTCCGCGTACTACGAGGCCGCGGACGACCCGACGACCGGTGACCTCTTCCAGGGGGACGCGAAGCTGAAGGCCCGCGCGAACCTGCTGGAGGCCATCAAGGCGAAGCAGCCGACCGGTACGTCCTTCCTCGTCACCAGCAGCGAGAAGGGCGAGCCGAACCTCGCCGGCACGAAGAAGTTCATCAAGCTGGTCAAGGGCCCGGACCGGGTCTCCTCGATCATCCTCGACAGCGGCGGCCACAACTTCAACACCTGGCGCCGCGAGATCCCGCCGATGCTGGTGTGGATGAGCGGCAGGATCCAGGCGTAGCGGGACGGGCTGCGGGCGGGGGCTCAGGCCTCCTGCAGCCCGGCCCGGCGCAGCGCCCGGTGCACCCCTTCCGGGGTGAGTACGCCGACCAGCGCGCCGGAGTCGGGGTCCGTGACCCCGATCCGGCCCGAGTCCTCCTGGAGCAGCAGCGCGAGCGCCTCGCGCAGACTGGCCCCCAGCGCCACTCCGGCGGTGGGGGCCTTTCCGTCGGCGGAGGCGAGGTCGAGGTCGAGATCGAGGTCGAGGTCGGCCAGGTCGGCCTGCGCCACCGCGGTGACCGCGAGCCGCTTCAGCCCGCGGTCGGCGCCGACGAACCCGGCCACGTAATCGGTCGCCGGGGCGCCCAGCACCTGCGCCGGGCGGGCGAACTGCTCGATGGTGCCCGCTCCGTAGACCGCGATGCGGTCCCCGAGCCGGACGGCCTCCTCCAGGTCGTGCGTGACCAGCAGGATCGTTTTGCGCACGGTCCGCTGGAGCGCCAGGAACTCGTTCTGCAGCCGCTCGCGCACCACCGGGTCCACCGCGCCGAACGGCTCGTCCATCAGCAGCACCGGCGGGTCGGCGGCGAGCGCCCGGGCCACGCCGACGCGCTGGCGCTGGCCGCCGGAGAGCTGCTCCGGGTAGCGGCCCCCGTAGACGGCCGGGTCCAGTCCGACCAGGTCGAGGAGTTCCGCGGCCCGCGCGCGGGCCTTGGCCTTCGGGGTGCCGATGAGCTGCGGCACGGTCGCAGTGTTCTCCAGCACCGTCTTGTGCGGGAACAGCCCGACCTGCTGGATGACGTAGCCGATGCGCCGCCGCAGTTCGACCGGGTCGGCGGCGGCGATGTCCTCGCCGTTCAGCAGGATCCGGCCGGAGGTCGGCTCGATGAGCCGGTTGACCATCTTCATGGTGGTCGTCTTGCCGCAGCCGGACGGGCCCACCAGGGTGACCAGTTCTCCCTCGGCGACCTCGAAGGACAGGTCGGCGACGGCCGTGGTCCCGTCGGGGTAGCGCTTGGTCACTTGCTCGAATCGGATCACCCGGCCATCTTTCCCTACCCGCGGGGTCCGTTTGTGAAGGGCGTGTTGCCCGCGTGCGAAGGATTCCGGCCATTGTCCGTGCCGGGGGTTATGGTCGCTCCTACGTACGGTCGGTGACGGGGGGTGAGGGGCGATGGCCGGGCAGAGCTGCCTGGTGGCGAACGACTGGATCTGCTGGGAGTACGTCACCTCCCGCTCCCAGGAACTCACCGACGCCACCCTCGAACACGTGTGGATCACGGGCGTGTCGGTGCTGATCGGCATCGCCGTGTCCGTGCCGCTCGCCCTGCTGGCCCGCCGCGGCCGCCACTGGGCGGCACCCGTCCTGGGCATCACCACCCTGCTCTACACGGTCCCCTCGCTCGCCATGTTCTCGCTGCTGCTCCCGGTCTTCGGACTCTCGGCGGCGCTGGTGGTGACCGGGCTGGTGCTCTATTCGCTGACCATCCTCGTGCGCAACGTGCTGGCCGGTCTCGAAGCCGTGCCCGAGGACGTACGGGAAGCCGCGCGCGGGATGGGGTACGGCCCGGGCCGGCTGCTGTGGCAGGTCGAGCTGCCGCTGGCGCTGCCCGCCCTGCTGGCCGGCGTGCGGATCGCGACCGTCTCCACGGTGGCGCTGACGACCGTGGGCTCCATCGTGGGCAAGGGCGGCCTCGGCAACCTCATCGCACCCGCGGTGAACAGCTCCTTCAAGGCCCAGGTGCTCACCGCCTCGGTGCTGTGCGTGCTCCTCGCGCTCGTGGCGGACCTGGCCCTGCTCGGCCTCCAGCGGCTGCTGACGCCCTGGACCCGGGCGAGCCGCCCGACGCGTGCGACCCGGGCCGCGCGCGCCGCCCGTACCGCCGGCGTCAGCGGGGGAGCGGTCTGATGGGCGTGCTGGGACAGGCCTGGGACTGGCTGGCCGACGGGGCCAACTGGGCCGGGGAGAGCGGGGTCTGGCACCGGCTCGGCGAGCACGTGTACGTCAGCGGTGTCGCCCTGGCCCTGGCCTGTGCGGTGGCCCTGCCGGTCGGACTGTGGCTGGGCCACCTCGGCAAGGGCGGCGGCCTCGCCGTCAACGTCTCCAACATCGGGCGGGCCGTGCCGGTCTTCGCGGTGCTGGCGCTGTTCATGGTCTCCCCGCTGCGCAACGCCGGGTACGTGCCCACCATCGCCGCGCTGGTCCTCTTCGCGATCCCGCCGCTGCTGACCAATGCCTACGTGGGCATGCGCGAGGTCGACCGCTCGGTGGTGGAGGCCGCGCGGGGCATGGGCATGTCCGGCCGCCAGCTGTTCTGGCGGGTGGAACTGCCGCTCGCGCGCGGCCTGGTGATGACGGGACTGCGTTCGGGAGCCGTCCAGGTCATCGCCACGGCCACCATCGCCGCCATGGTCGGCCAGGGCGGCCTCGGCCGGATCATCACCGCCGGCTTCAACACGTACAACACCCCGCAGGTCGTCGCGGGCGCCCTGCTGGTCGCCGCGCTGGCCCTGCTCGTGGAGGGCGCGCTGGTGGCGGCCGACCGGCTGCTGCCGGGCGCGGCCACCCGCTGAGCAGGCCCCGACACCTCGGCCCACCTCTTGTTGGGCCCATCCCTTGAAGGAGATCGATATGAGCAAGTCCACGCGCGCCCTCGGCGCGGCCCTGGGCGCGGTCGCCCTGACCGCCTCGCTCGCCGCGTGCGGCGGCGACAGCCTGGAGAAGACCAACGGCGGGGGCTCCTCCGCCGCAGCCTCCGGGTCCTCCGAGGGCGCCAAGGGCGGCAAGCTGGTGATCGGCGCCGCCGGCTTCACCGAGTCCAACGTGCTGGCCGAGCTGTACGCGCAGGTCCTCAAGGGCGCCGGCTACGACACGTCGATCACCACGGTCAGCAACCGCGAGCTGTACGAACCCTCGCTGGAGAAGGGCGAGATCGACGTCGTCCCGGAGTACGCGGCGACCCTCGCGGAGTTCCTCAACGCCAAGGTGAACGGTTCCAAGGCGCCGACGGAGAAGCCGGTCGCGTCGAGCGATGTGACGGCGACGGTGGCGGCCCTGGAGAAGCTGGCGGGCCCGCTGGGCCTGAAGGCGCTGCCCGCGGGCTCGGCGGTCGACCAGAACGCCTTCGCGGTGAGCAAGGAATTCGCCGCGAAGAACAATCTCAAGACCCTTTCCGATCTGGGCAAGTCCGGTCTGAAGGTGAAGATCGCGGCCGGTGACGAATGCGCGGTGCGGCCCTTCTGCGCACCCGGATTGAAGACGACATACGGAATCGATGTTTCCGGTATCGACCCCAAGGGCGTCGGAACCCCGCAGGCCAAGCAGGCGGTCAAGGACGGCGCGGACCAGCTCGTCCTCACCACCACCACGGACGCCACCCTCGACAGCTTCGGCCTGGTCCTGCTGGAGGACGACAAGAAGCTCCAGAACGCCGACAACGTGCTCCCGGTGGTCAACTCCAAGGACGCCGGCGCCCCCGGGATCGCGGCCGCCCTCGACAAGATCACCAAGGCGCTCACCACGGCCGATCTGGTCGAGCTCAACCGCAAGGTCGACGCCGAGCGCGCCAAGCCGGCGGATGTCGCGAAGGCCTATCTGGAGTCCAAGGGCCTTCTGAAGAAGTAGGAGTTGCGCCTTTCGTGCGGCAGGTGCGGTAACTGCTCGGAAACAGATTCCCGGGCGGCTACCCCACACCCTGTCCACGCCCTGTAAATTTCAGGCCATGCCCCGTGGACGCCACCGCAATCCCGAACCTCTTCACCGGCTGCTCACGCCGACGGCCGTCGCCGGTGTGTCCGTTGCCGGCGCCGGCGCCGCCTGGCTGCTCGCGGAACCGATGGCGCTGCGCCTGCTCGTGGCGCTCACCGCGGCCGCCGGGCTGGCCGGCGCCGTCGTCATGCGCTCGTGGGACCTGGCGGCCGGCCGCCGGGTCACCGAGCTCGGGCGCGAACGGGTCAAGGACGAGTGGCGCACGGACGAGCGGATAGCCGAGCTCGAATCCGACCTCGAAGAGGCCCGGGTGCTGCGCGCCAAGCTCGATGCCAAACTGCGCGCCAAGCGGGTCGAACTCGCGGGCCTGCGCGGGGAGCACGCCTCGCTGCTGCGCCGCTACGCCACCGCCGAGACCGAGCGGGCGAGCGCCCTGGAGGGGCGCCGGCTGCTGGCCATCGAGGCCGCGGCCCCGGCCGCTCCCGCCGCCCCGGGTCCCAGGGAACTTCCCGCCGTGTCCGAGGAGCGCACCAGCGCCGGCGCGGCCACCTCGGTGGGCTTCGCCCGCGCCCACGCCGCACTGGTGGCGCTGGCCGACAAGACGGCCCGGCAGGCCGAGGCCGCCGAGGCCGCGGCGTCCGCCCCGGAGGCCCCGACCGGCCCCGCCGCCCTGCCCGCGGCCCCCGCCGCTCCCGCACTCCCCGCCGGCCAGGCTGCTCCCGCCGGCCAGGCGAAGCCCGCCTCCCCGGCGAAGCCCGCCGAGCTGGAGGCGCACGCCCGCCCCGCGCTCACCGGCCCGGTCCCCGCGGGCCCGGCGGCAGCCGTCCCCGCGCGCCGCCTCGCGGCCGCGGTGGCCCCGTACGCCGCTCAGCGCCGGCCGGCCTCGCGCGTCGAGGGCGGCTTCGACTTCTTCGGTACGAAGACCGCGGCGCAGGCCCGCGCGGTCATCGAGTCCGTGCAGAACGAGGACCTCGCCGACGTCGTCGGCGCGGAGGCACTCGCCGTCCACAAGGCGGAGTCCGTCCAGGACGGTGCGGAGCCGGCGGCCCTCGTCGACACCGCCAAGCCCGCCACCGACGAGACCCGCGCCGCGGGCCAGGTCATCGACCTGACCGCCCACGACGAGACCGAGCCGATCGACGTGGTCCAGCTGCGCACCGCCATCTCCTAGCGGGGCCCGTTCTCCCGGCCCAGCGAGTCGAACCAGCGGACGGCCTGCGGGGCCGAGCGGATCACCGAGACGACGTGATCGGCGTCCGGGCCCTGGTCGACGACCTTCGCGCGGACTCCGTGGCGGGCCAGATCGGCCGCGCACGCCTGGGTGTTGGCGAAGGGGACGTCGGTGTCGCCCGACCCGGCGTAGAGGCGGACCGGCGCGGCGGGCTTCCAGTCGCAGGCGTCGTCGTTGGTCTTCAGGGCCGTCTGCAGCGCCCCGCGCGGGGCACGGACGTTCTCGTACCACTCCGGGGTGAGCAGCTCCTGCGGTGAGGTGGGGAGCCCCGCCACGATCTCCTCGAAGCCGTGGCTCCCGTCGAACAGGGTTTCCACAGCCTGTGCGTAAGGTGCGCGGAACACCTCGGCCGGATCGGCGTAGAGCGGGTGCAGCCGGTTCTGGGCGGTGAGGAAGTAGGAGAGGTAGAAGACGGCGGTGTGCGGGTCGACCCGGCCGTCGGTGATGCCCGGCAGCTCGGAGCCGTCCAGGTCGTACGGACCGGCGACCGGGGCGAGCGCGCGCAGCCGGAAGCCGCTGGAGGGGCGGGACAGTTCACGGCCCAGGGCCATCGCCACCTGGGCTCCCTGGGAGAAGCCGGTGGCGTACACGTCCCGGGTGACGGGGCGCCCCAGCCGGTCGGCCGCCGTCCGGGCGGCCTTCAGCATGTCGACGGAGGCGGTGACCGAGGACCGGGTGTCCATGTACGGATGGGCGCCGGGCCCGCCGCCCAGGCCCAGGTAGTCCGGGGCGGCGACGGCGCGGCCGGCGGAGGCGTGCAGGTACGGGGTGATCCTGTTGTAGCCCGCGCCCCCGGACGGGGCGTCGTCGCGGGTGGCGACCGTGCCGTGGGTGTCGGAGACCAGGTCGAGCCGGTGCGGGCCCCCTCGGGGGAGCACGAGCAGGCCGGTGGCGGTGGTCGGGCGGCCCTGGGGGTCGACGGTGGCGTAGGTGAGGCGGTAGGCGCAGACCCCGTACCGGACCGTGGACGCGTCGAAGCCGTGGGGTGCGAGGCGGGCGGTGACGTCCGCGGGGGCGAGGCGCTCCAGGGCGGTGAGGGAGATCAGGTGCCCGCGGCCGCCCTGTGCGGTCGCGGCGGACGCGGGACCCGCCACCGGGTCCGGGGCGGCGAACGCCACGGGCGCGGCGAGCCCGCCGAGAACGGCGGCGAGCGCCACGGCGGCGGCCCCGCGCCGGAGCCACTGGCGGTTGCTGTGCTTCTGCTGCGTCGTCATGCCCCGAAACTACGGAGCCGCGCGTTTCCCCAACATCCGGCTATCCCACGGCCGTTACTGGTGCTGACCCCCTAGAACAGCGGGAGCTGGCCCGGGAGCGGGGACAGGGTGAAGCCGTCCAGGGTGGGGGCGGAGGCGCCGAGGGTCACGCGGGCGCGGGAGCCGGGGCAGGAGACGAGGTCCCCGCGGCCCCGCCCGGCGGGCGGGTCGTGGCGGGCGATCCGGCCGGCGGTGACGGCGCAGTCGCGGCCGCAGGAGGGGCAGGCCCGGCGGGGTGAGAGGGACATCCCCCAAGTCTGCCCTGCCCCGCGGACATCGGCCCGTCCGGCGGCCCGGGGTCAGCCCTCGCGGCCGGCTTCGGAGGCGGCCTCGCGGGCGGCCGCCCAGCTCTCGTGGGCCCGGCTCACCCGGGTCCACAGGGCCGTGCGGTCCGTCGGGCTCAGGTCGTCGAGCGCGCGGCCGAAGACGCCCTCCAGCGCGGCGTAGAACTCCTCGGGGCCGTCGAGCACCCGCTCCGTGTTCCCCTGTACCGGGTCGATCCGGCTCAGCACCCGTCCCCGCAGGGCGTCGATGCCGTCCGCGTCGCGCCGCAGGGCCGCGAAGGTCCGTACGAAACCGGAGTCCGCGGAGGTCGACAGCCGGACGTGCTCGGCCTCGAAGCCGGCCGCTCCCGCCGTCCCGGCGGGCTCCGCGCGGAAGTTCACGAGCGGGGCGGAGCTGCCCGGGTGGCGGTAGAGCCAGCCCGTTCCGGGCAGCCGCTCCAGGGAGTAGGCGAAGGACCCCTGGCGGTACGGGCCTTCGCGCAGCGGCAGCGGCTCGTACGGGCCGTCTCCGAGCCCGGCGTCCACGTAGAACCCGGTCCCGGTGCCCGGCACGCGGACGGTGAGCGCCAGGTGGTCCCCGCTCACGCCCCGCAGGGCGTCTTCGGACTGGGATTCCTTGTACACGCCGCCCACGTGGCGGGTGACCTCGTAGCCGAGGTGGTCCAGGAGGGCGGCGAGGGCCCCGTTGAGGTGGAAGCAGTAGCCGCCGCGTCCGGCGGCGAAGCGGCGTGCCGACAGCTCGGGGTCGATGCCGGGGGCGCGGCCGAGCTGGATGTCGACGTTCTCGTACGGGACCCGCTCCAGGTGCGCCCGCTGGAGGGCGAACAGCCCCTCGACGGAGGGCGCGCCGGGCTCCTCGATGCCGAGCCGCCGCAGGTAGGCGGCGTACATGGCGTCTCTGCCGGGGTGCGGGCCTGCTGCTGTGCCGGAGGTCATGCGGGCAGCCTAGGGGGTGTCCTGGCGCAGGCCCCGGGCCCGGGGCCTGCGCCGGTCACTTGTCGATGTCGCCGACGACGAAGAACAGCGAGCCGAGGATCGAGACCATGTCCGCGACCAGCTGCCCGGGGAGCAGCACCGCGAGCGCCTGGATGTTGTTGTACGAGGCCGAGCGCAGCTTGAGCCGGTACGGGGTCTTCTCGCCCTTGGAGACCAGGTAGTAGCCGTTGATGCCGAGGGGGTTCTCGGTCCACGCGTACGTCTCGCCCTCGGGAGCCTTCAGCACCTTCGGCAGCCGCTGGTTGATCGGTCCGGGCGCCAGCTCCGCCATCCGGTCCAGGCAGGCGACCGCGATGTCCAGCGCGTTGTGGGTCTGCTCCAGCAGGACCTCGAAGCGGGCCAGGCAGTCGCCCTCGGTGCGGGTGACGACCTTCAGGACGTCCTGGAGCTCGCCGTAGGCGAGGTACGGCTCGTCGCGGCGCAGGTCGAAGTCGACGCCGGAGGCGCGGGCGATCGGGCCGGAGACCCCGTACGCGTGCACGGCCTCGGCGGACAGGACGCCGACGCCGCGGGTGCGGGCGCGGAAGATCTCGTTGCCGCGGACCAGGTCGTCGTAGACGTGCATGCGCGTGTTGACGTCGGCGATGGCGGCGCGGGCCCGGCCCAGCCAGCCGGCGGGCAGGTCCTCCTTGAGGCCGCCGACGCGGTTGAACATGTAGTGCATGCGGCCGCCGGAGATCTCCTCCATGACGGCCTGGAGCTCCTCGCGCTCGCGGAACGCGTGGAAGATCGGGGTGATCCCGCCCAGCTCCAGGGGGTACGAGCCGAGGAACATCAGGTGGTTCAGGACCCGGTTCAGCTCGGCGAGCAGGGTCCGCATCCACACGGCCCGCTCGGGCACCTCCATGCCGAGCATCCGCTCGACGGCCATGACCACGCCCAGCTCGTTGGAGAACGCGGACAGCCAGTCGTGGCGGTTCGCGAGCATCACGATCTGGCGGTAGTCGCGGGCCTCGAAGAGCTTCTCGGCGCCGCGGTGCATGTAGCCGACCACGGGCTCGGCGCTGACGATGCGCTCGCCGTCCAGGACGAGGCGCAGGCGCAGCACGCCGTGCGTGGAAGGGTGCTGGGGGCCGATGTTGAGCACCATGTCGGTGCTCTCCGCCGCGCCGCCGATGCCGACCGTGGTCTCCGTCATGGCGGCATTGTCTCAGCCGGTGGGAGCGGCTCGCCGCTCGGTCCGGATTCCGGATCGGGGAGCGTCGGGCGGCGGGCACGGCACGCCCGGTCCGGGAGAGGGGCCGCGCGCCTAGGGTGGGGGGATGGACACGGGGACAGAGGGACGGGCGGGTCTGCCCGAGTGGGTGGGGCTGCCGGGTGGGCTGCTGTCGCTGCGCAGGCTGCTGCTGGCGCTGTGGATGTCCCTCTTCACGGTGGTGACGGCCGTCGTGCTGGGGCTGACCGCCGGGCCGGGGTGGGCGGCGCTCGGCGGGGTGTGGCTCGCGGTCCTGGTCTGGGGCTGGGTGATGCTCGGACGGAACTGGCGGTCCTGGCGGTACGCGGAGCGCGCGGACGACCTGCTGATCAGCCGGGGCGTGATGTGGCGGGAGCAGACCGTGGTCCCGTACGGGCGGATGCAGCTGGTGGAGGTCACCTCGGGCCCGCTGGAGCGCCGCTTCGGGCTGGCCTCCGTGCAGCTCCACACGGCCGCGGCGGCCACCGACGCACGGATCCCCGGACTCGCGCCCGAGGAGGCGGAACGGCTGCGCGACCGGCTGACGGAGCTCGGCGAGGCAAGGTCGGCGGGGCTGTGACGCCGGCGGTGGGGGCGGGGCCGGGCCCCGAGCACGATCCCGGAGCCGGAGCCGGAGCCGGAGCCGGAGCCGGAGCCGGAGCCGGAGCCGGAGCCGGAGCCGGAGCCGGCACCGTTGCCGAGGCCGGCACCGGCGCGGTCGGGGCGCCGTCCCGCGAGGCGGACGCCCCGGGGGCCGGGCAGGAGCGGCGGCTGCACTTCCTCACCCCGCTGCGCCGGGCCTGGGTCCCGATCGCCGCGACCATCGGCATCGTCGCCCAGCAGGGCGAGAACGTCACCGAGTGGGTGACGGCCGTCTCCACCGCCCTGCGGATCCTCGCGCTGGCCGCGCTGGTCGTCGTCTTCGGCGCGTACGGCTTCCTCAGCTGGTGGTTCACGCACTACGCCGTCACCGACACCGAACTGCGCATCCGCAGCGGCCTCCTCTTCCGCCGCACCGCGCACATCCGCCTCGACCGGATCCAGGCGGTGGACGTCACCCGCCCCCTGCTGGCCCGCCTGGCGGGCGTCGCCAAGCTGCGGCTCGACGTCATCGGCACCGAGGCCAAGGACGAGCTGGCCTTCCTCGCGGAGAAGGACGCCGTCTCGCTCCGCGCCGAGCTGCTGGCCCGTGCGGCCGGTTTCACCCCGGCCGAGGCCCCGCTCCTGGGCGAGGCCCCCGAGCGGGAGCTGCTCCGCGTGGGGCCGCGCGATCTGGCGATGTCCCTGCTGCTCACCCTGACCACCTGGGCGATCCTGGCCGGCGGGATCGTCGGCCCCTTGCTCGTGGGGTGGTTCAGCTCCAGCCCCTGGGTGGCCATGGCCACCCTGCTCCCGGTGCTGGGCGCCATGTGGGCGGCGAGCGCCGGCCGTTTCCTCGCCGAGTACGACTGGCGGGTCGCCGAGTCCCCCGACGGGCTCCGGCTCGACCACGGAATGCTCGACCGCGCCCACGAGACGGTGCCGCCGGGGCGCGTGCAGACCGTACGGATCGTCGAGCCGCTGCTGTGGCGGCGGCGCGGCTGGGTCCGGGTGGAGCTGGCGGTGGCCGGCTCGAAGAACAACGTGCTGGTCCCCGTGGCCACCCGGGCCGCCGCCCACGCCGTCGTCGCGCGGGTGCTGCCCGGTGTCGACCTCGGGGGCCTCGTCTTCGAGCCGTCGCCGCGGAGCGGATCGCGCTGGGTGGTGCCGGTGTGGTGGAAGGGGTACGGCCTGGCCGTCTCCCCGGACGTGTTCGCGGCCCGCCACGGCCGCCTGTGCCGGCGTACGGAGATCGTCCCGCACGCCAAGGTGCAGAGCGTGCGGCTGTCCCAGGGCCCCTGGGAGCGTGCCCGCGGGGTGGCCGACGTCCACGTGGACACCGGCGCGAACGGCACGGTCACGGCCCGGCTGCGCGGGGCGGCAGAGGCCGCCGAACTGCTCCACGCCCAGGCGGCCCGCTCCCGCACCTCCCGCGCGGCGGCCCGGCCGGACCGCTGGATGACCTGAGGTCCGGGCGGGCACGCGGTCCCAGGCGGTTCAGGCCGGGCACGCGGTCACCCTCACCTTCGACGGGCGGGGCGGCAACGACACCGTCCTCAGCCGCAACGGCGGATACGACCGGATCAACTACCCGCCCCGCCGGGCGGCGGTGGGGCGAGCCCGCTCCGCCGCCGCCGGGGGTGGGACTATCCCGCCCCGCCGCCCGCGCGGACCAGCCCGGTCTCGTACGCCAGGACCACGACCTGGACGCGGTCGCGCAGGTTCAGCTTGGTCAGGATGCGGCCCACGTGGGTCTTGACCGTGGCCTCCGACAGGACCAGGCGGGCGGCGATCTCGCCGTTCGACAGGCCCTGGGCGACCAGCATCATGACCTCGCGCTCGCGCTCCGTCAGCCGCTCGACGTCCTTGTTCCGGGGCTCCGCCGACGTCGACGGCAGCATCGGTGCGAACCGGTCCAGCAGCCGGCGCGTCGTGGACGGGGCGACGACCGCGTCGCCGCTGTGCACCGAGCGGATCGCGGCCAGCAGCTCGCCCGGCGGGACGTCCTTGAGCATGAACCCGCTCGCGCCCGCCTTCAGGCCCGAGAAGGCGTACTCGTCGAGGTCGAAGGTGGTCAGGATGATGACCTTGGGGTGTTCCTCGGGCTCGCAGATGCGGCGCGTCGCCTCGACCCCGTCGAGCCGGGGCATGCGGACGTCCATCAGCACCACGTCCACCTTGGTGGCCCGCAGCACCTCCAGCGCCTCCAGGCCGTCGCCGGCCTCGGCGACGACCTCCATGTCGGGCTGTGCGGCGAGCACCATCCGGAAACCGGTGCGCAGCAGTACTTGGTCGTCGACCAGCATCACGCGGATGGAGGAGCCGGAGGAGGGGCCGGTGGGGAAGGACATGGTCACCTTTTCTTCAGGGGGAGCAGGGCGCTGATCCGGAAGCCGCCACCGGGCCGGGGGCCCGCGTCGAGGGTGCCTCCGACCATACCGATGCGTTCGCGCATGCCGATCAGTCCGTGTCCGGCGCCGTCCGCGCCGCCGTCCGTGTACAACTCGTGGGCCGCACCACGGCCGTCGTCCTCGACGAGCAGGCCGAGCCCGTCGTCGAAGTAGACGAGCCGGACGCTGGCCTTCGCGGCCGGGCCGCCGTGCTTGCGGGTGTTCGTCAGCGCTTCCTGGACGATCCGGTACGCCGTCAGCTCCACGCCGCTGGGCAGCTTGCGCGGGGCGCCCTCGACCTCGAAGTCCACCGCGAGCCCGGCCGCCCGTACCTGCTCGACCAGGACCTCGATCTGCTCCACGTCGGGCTGCGGCACGTAGTCCTCGGACTCCTGCGGCTCGCCGGTGCGCAGGACGCCGAGCAGCCGGCGCATCTCGGCGAGGGCCAGGCGCCCGGTGCCGGAGATGGTCTGGAGGGCCTCCTTGGCCTGCTCGGGGGCCGCGTCCATCACGTAGGCGGCGCCGTCGGCCTGGACCACCATCACCGAGACGTTGTGCGCGACGACGTCGTGCAGCTCGCGGGCGATCCGGGCCCGCTCGGCGGCCACGGCCACCTTGGCCTGGGCCGCGCGCTCCTTCTCCAGGCGCTGGTTGCGTTCGACGAGCTGGGCGTAATAGGCCCGGCGGGTGCGCAGGGAGTCGCCCATCACCCAGGCGAGGGCGAACGGGATCATCATGAACACGACGAAGAGCAGGTTGTCGGTGGCGGAGTTCGACTTGTCCACGCCGTTGCGCAGGAAGTACAGCGCGGAGGCGCTCAGCCCCCAGCCGAGGGCCGTGCGCGAGACCCAGCGGGGGACGTCGGAGGCGGCGACCGTGAAGAGGACGAGGAGCATCGCGACGTCGTAGAAGTTCGCGTCCGCGCCGATGGCCAGCTGGTAGAGGCCGGTGGCGACGGTGAGCCAGAACACCGGGACGGTCCACTTGCGGCGCAGCGCGACGGCGCTGCTCAGCGCCACCACACAGGGGGTGGCGAGCAGCGCGGCGGTGGTGCCCTCGTGCATCGAGGCGACGACGGCCATCGAGAACCCGAAGAAGAGGACAGCCCAGAAGCTGTCGACGCCCGTCGGGTGTCTGCGGAGGAAATCGTAGAGGCGCTGCACGTAACCCAGAGTAGGGACAGCCGATAGGTGCTGGAGTCAACCAGAGGGGCGATCCGTGCGACGCGCGAGTACTACCCGAGGTGGAGGCGACCATAACCTTTCAGCGATGAGCACTCAGGGTGAAGGCACGGGACAGGCGGCTCCGGTCCGCTGGCGGACGGCGATGGAGCGGGCGCTGTACGGCCCCGACGGCTTCTACGTGCGCCCCGGCGGGCCCGGGCCCGCCGGGCATTTCCGCACGTCCGTGCATGCCTCGCCGCTCTACGCGCAGGCCGTGGCCCGGCTGCTCCTGTGGGTGGACGGGGAGCTGGGCCGCCCGGAGGAGCTGGACCTGGTCGACGTCGGGGCCGGGCGGGGGGAGCTGCTGGCCGGGGTGCTGGCGGCGCTGCCGCCGGAGACGGCCGCGCGGGTGCGTCCGTACGGGGTGGAACGCGCGGAGCGGCCCGCCGGGCTCGACGGGCGGATCCGGTGGGTGGGCGAGCCGCCCCGGGGGACCCGGGGGCTGCTCTTCGCCAACGAGTGGCTCGACAACGTACCGCTGGACCTCGCGGAGGACGGGCGGTACGTGGAGGTCGCGAGGGACGGTACGGAGCGCCTGGGCGGCCCCTTGGACGGTCCGGACCGGGCCTGGCTGGAGCGGTGGTGGCCGGGGGCGGACGCGGGCGCGGGTACGGAGGCGGAGGCGGGTGCGGAGGCGGACACGGGCCCGGTCCGGGCGGAGATCGGCCGGCCGCGCGACGAGGCCTGGGCTGCGGCCGTCGCGACCGTGGAGCGCGGGCTCGCGGTCGCGGTGGACTACGCCCACACCCGGGAGGCCCGGCCGCCCTTCGGGACGCTGACCGGATTCCGCGCCGGGCGGGAGACCGCCCCCGTGCCGGACGGGAGCTGCGACGTCACCGCGCACGTGGCGCTCGACGCGTGCGCGGGGCCGGGGGCGCTGCTGCTGACCCAGCGGGACGCACTGGCGGCCCTCGGCGTCTCGGGGGCCCGGCCCCCGCTGGCCCTGGCCTCCACCGACCCGGCGGCGTACGTCCGGGCCCTGTCGGGCGCGGGCGAGGCCGCGGAACTCACCGCGCGGGGCGGGCTCGGCGACTTCGGCTGGCTGGTCCAGCCGGTGGGAGTGGGCCGCTGGCCGAAAGCCGGCCCCTCCGGCGTTTGAGGAGCGGGGGTCCGGGCGCAGCCCGGGGAAACGGTGGAAGGGCGGGTAGGGGACTCGGCGCAGCGCACCGGCCCCGACCCGCCCCCCTTACCGACTACTCCGAATCGTGGTCGTGGCCCTCGTGGAGGCCGCCACCGCTGCCCGAGCCGTCGGTCGGCTGCGCCGGCACCGGCTGCGACAGCGGCGCCAGGTCGTACGCGTAGTGACCCACCGCGTCCGCGATGACGTCCACGTTGATGTCGAGCGCCTTCTGGTCGATGTTCGCCAGGGTGTCGCCCGCGCCGTGGTAGTTCACGTCGTACGCGACCCCGGCCTGCCCGCCGAACTTCGCCGCCTGCGCCGGCGTCTTGATGCCCTCGGCGCCCGTGAACGTACCGCCCGAGGGGATGCCGACCGCGATGAACGGGCCGTAGTCCGAGCGGCCCGAGAAGTCGGTGCCCTCGCGCGGGATGCTCTTGGAGTCGAGGAAGTCGTTGATCCCCTTCTCCAGCTGCGCCGAGCCCTCGGGGCCGGGGCCCGAGCCGACCTTGTCCGAGTCGTCGCCGTCGTAGACGAAGTACGCGGCGTTCGGCGAGGCGATCATGTCGAAGTTCAAGTAGAGCTTGATCTTCTTCTTCTGCTCCTCCGTCAGCCCGTCGACGTACGCCTCGGAGCCGAGCAGGCCGAACTCCTCCGCCGACCACCAGGCGAACTTGACCTTGTTCTTGATCTTCGTCTGGCTGCTCGCGAGCTTCTGCGCGACCTGGAGGATGCCCGCCGAGCCGGAGCCGTTGTCGTTGATGCCCGGGCCCTTCGCGACGGAGTCGAGGTGCGCGCCGAGGAAGACGGTGTTGTTCTCGTCGCCGCCGCGCGTCTCCGCGACGACGTTGTACGTCTTGCGGTTCTCCCGGAACTCGCGGATGTCGAGCGTGACCTCGACCGGTCCCGCGGCCGCGTCGGCGGCGAGCCGCTGGCCCTCGGCCAGCGTGACGCCGCCGGTCGGGATCTTGCCCGCGTCGGCCGAACCGATGGTGCCGTTCAGGGCGCCCTCGGCGTTGTTGTAGATCACCGCGCCGGCCGCACCGGCCGCCGCCGCGTTCTGCTGCTTGACCGCGAAGGCGCAGCCGCCGCGCTTGATCAGCGCGACCTTGCCCGTGAAGGCGCCCGCGGCGAAGTCGGCGGGCTCGCAGCCGTTGGTGCCGTCGGCGTCGACGGGGGCGACGGCGATCTGTGCCGTCACGCCGTTCGCCGGGCCGCTGGCGGTGTACGTCATCAGCTTGATCGGGACGTCGCGGCCGGCCGGGCCGTTGACCTTCAGGGTCTCGGCGACCGTCTCGACGTACACGAACTCGAACTCGTTCTTGGTGACCTTGTATCCGGCCGCGCGCATGACGAGCTCGACGTACTGGGCCGACTGGACGTGGCCCTTGGAACCCGCCACGCGGGTGCCCTTGTTGTAGTCGGCGATGGCCTGGAAGACCTTCAGGTGGTTGTTGGCACCCTTGCCGGTGGAGTCCTTGACCAGCTTGCGGGCCAGTGCGTCGGCCCGGGCGGCGTCGCTCTGCGGGCTGCCGGTGGCTCCGGCCGGCCCGGCGAGCAGCAGCGGGGAGACGAGGGCCGCGGCCGCCAGGGCGGCGGTGGCTGCGGCTATACGGCGTGAGGGCATGAAAGTCCTTCCACGGCAGATGCGCGAGCGCATGCGTAAGGCGTTTCGGCGTATGGCATGGGGCGTGCGAGGGTGCGAGGGTGCGGCGAAGCGGACGCGGATGCAGACCCAGGTCAGGTGCGTTGCGTCGGGTGGAGGAGCGGGGAGCGGGAGCGGTGGACGCACGTTAGACATCAAGTGGCGGCCATGGCCAGACTTTTCACTGATTCCGGTTTGTGAAATCCGTATATCGGAGCATCTGAGCCGTCGAATTCAGGCCAGTGCCCGCTTTTTGCCGGTTGTCCGCCCGCTGCCCGTGCATGCGCGGCCCACCGAACTGCCGCACGACTGCCGCGGAGTCGCCGCGGAGTCGCCGCGGAGTCGCCGCAGGGCGGGTGCGGGGCGGGTGCGGGGCTAGCGCAGGATGCCCTCGATGAAGTCGGATCCGATCCGCGCGACCGCCGCCAGATCCAGCTGGTGCTGGACGTACCGCCCTTGGCGGCGGGTCTGGATCAGCCCGGCCTTCTTCAGCACCGTCAGATGACGGGACACCTCCGGGGCGGTGATCCCGTGCGCGGCCGCCAACTCGCCGGTCGTGTACGGGGCGCGCGCCAGATTGCGGCACAGCATCATCCGCACCGGATGGGCCAGTGCCTCCATGCGCCGCTGCAACAGCTCCACCGACCCCGGTGAGGAGGCCAGTTCGGGAGAGCCGAGCGGGTAGTGGATCACCGGACGCCAGCCGGGGGCGTGCAGCACCAGCAGGTGGGGCCAGCCGAAGTTCGTGGGCACGAACAGCAGGCCGTCGCCTATTCGGGGATCGGTCGCGGTCGTGGACCCGTGGACCATCTTGTCCACCGTGACGGTGGTCAGTCCTTCGTCGACGCTCAGCGCCGAGGAGACCTCTTTGAGGGCGGCGGGCAGCCCCTTGCGGCGCAGCACCTCCGTCTTGTGCCGGACGTCCGCGCTCTGGCGGGGCTCGATGCGGCGCCAGGTCTCCGCGAAGAAGGCCTCGTCGCAGTCCTCGATCAGGCGGCGCAGCCAGACCCGGACACCGGCGGTGTCGTCGAGCACCCGCACGGCGAAGGCCAGCTGCTGCGGCCCGCGGGCGGAGGCCGTCTCCAGGGCCTTCGCCCGGGCGAGCGGATCGGTGAGCGGGGACGGCCCGTCGCCGTCGTTGTAGAGGGCCAGACGGCAGTGCTCCAGGGCGGCCGTCACGAACCGCTCGTCGTCCAGCCGGTCGAGTACGTCGAGCTCGGCGGCCAGGGTGGGGGCGGGCAGCCCGGACCCGCCGGGAATCCCGGCGAAGGCCATGAACAGGTCGGCGAAGGAGCTGCGCCACATGAAATCGCCCTCCAGCAGCCGGTCCGCGAGGTCCGGATCGAGCGCGGCGGCGGTGGTGGAGGTCCAGGAGGCGAGCCCGGGGTGGTGCCCGGGCTGGGAGAGCGCGTGCAACGCCATGCAGAGCTCTGCGAGGGGGGACGGCGCGAAGCCGATCCGCTCCGCGGGGAGCCCGGTGATGTCGATGGTGACGCTCATCGGATCATTCTGCCGTCGCGGGGCGTGCTCGGGCGCCAGGCCACGCCCCCTTCCCCCACCCGGCGCATCCCGCCCGCGGTGCGGCGCCGTTGCCGGGGACCAGTCCCCGGACCCCTGCGCCTCAATCGCCGGCGGGGCTGGGGGTGTGGTGGTGTCTGTTGGGCTGCGGTGGTGGGTCGGGGACGGGGCCGGGGTGGGGTGTCGGCCTGGACTGCATGATTTAGGCGCCCCCCGCTCTACTCCGACAGGGCGAAGCCTGCTCCCGCGCCACAAATCACGCTTTACGTCCCGGCCGACACCCCACCCCGTCCCCGTCCCCGACCCGTGCCGCGTCCCCAGCCCCACCGGGGGAAGTCTCAGCCGTCCGGCGTTTGAGGCGCGGGGTTTGGGGCGGAGCCCCAGGGGTCTGGGCGCAGCCCGGGGCCCCTCCAGTTCGTCCGGCGTTCGAGGCGGCCCGGGGTCTATTCAGCCGTCCGGCGTTTGAGGACCGGGGTCTGGGGCGGAGCCCCAGGGGGTCCGGGCGCAGCCCGGGGCCCCGCTTTCAGCCCGTCCGGCGTTTGAGGACCGGGGCAGGGCCGGCCCTGGGAACGGTGGAAGGGTGGGTCGGGGGCTTCGCCCCGCGCAGCGGCCGCTGCACCACCGCCGGCGGGGGCGGAGGCCCGCCCCCAGGGGGCCGATCGACGCCATCGGTCAACCAGCGCGCGCACCGCACCCCCGCAGGTTCAGGGTGGATACATGACCGCGATCGAGCAGTACCTCGTCGACACCTACCGGGCCTCGCAGCACGGCACCCCGATGCCCCCGCCACCGGGCCAGGATGACGTGGCCGTCCTGCGCGCGGTCCGCGCCTACGAACAGTTCCGGGCCGTCCTCGACGGCGCCCCGGGCCACCACCCCTGGCGCTCGGCCCTCCACCGCCGGCTGACCCGCCGCCACCAGACCTGATCACCGGCCCGCCCTCCGGGCCCTGCCGCCGCCCCGGCGAGCGGCCCCGGCTGCAGGCGGCCACCGCCCCGGCCGTCCGGGCTACAGGCGGGAGATGAAGTCCGCCACCGCCGTCGATACGTCGGCCTCCGTCCAGGTCAGGCCCGGGCGGGTGACCTCGATCTCCGTCACCGACAGGCCCGGCGGCCCGTCGGGGGACCAGCGGCGGAACAGGACCGTGCCCGTCTCCTCCGCCAGGCGGAGGCCCGCCTCGGTGAGGCGGTCCGCGTCGTACGGGAGCCAGACCTGGAACTGGTGGGTGTGCGGCACCTCCGGGTGGACCCGGAACCAGGGCACCTCCGGAGCCGCGGCGAGCGCCGAGGACAGGGCGGACGCCACCGTCCGCGCCTTGGCCACGTAGGAGGGAAGCGCCGGAAGCTCCCGTTCCAGCCCGGCCAGGGCGGACAGCGCGGCCGGGAACTGGCGGAAGATCTGGCCCCCGTACCGGTGCCGCCAGACCTTCGACTCGGCGACGAGCGACGCCGAGCCGGCGAGGGCGGCCCCGCTGAGGCCGCCGAGGGACTTGTAGAAGGAGACGTACACCGAGTCCGCCAGCGCCGCGATCTCCGGCAGCGACCGGCCGAAGTGGACCGTCGACTCCCAGAGCCGGGCTCCGTCGAAGTGCACCACCGCGTCCCGATCGCGCGCGGCGTCCACCAGGGCGGACAGTTCCTCCCAGGTGGGGAGGAGGAAGCCCGCGTCCCGCAGCGGAAGCTCCAGCATCAGGGTTCCGAACGGTTCCGGCAGTTCGGCGACCTCGGACGCGGTCGGCTGGCGCGGTTCGCCCGTCGGGTGGACGGTCCGGAGCCCCGAGACGACCGACAGTGCGCCGCCCTCCCACCGTTCCGGATGGCTCATCGGGTGCAGGGCGACCACCGGGTTCCCGGTCCGGCCGGCCCAGCAGCGCAACGCGATCTGCTGGGCCATGGTCCCGCTCGGGAAGAACGCCGCGTCCTCGGTGCCGAGCAACTCCGCGACCCGACGCTCCAGCCGCTCCACGACACCGTTGCCGTAGATGTCACCCGGCTCGTCGGAGTCCGGGGCCAGCCCGCCCAACTCCGCCAGCAGCTCGCCGACCGTGGCCTCCCGCAGACTGTCCGAAAGCTTCCGCCGTGCCCCCCGCCCGGCCACCACCATCCGCGCAGCCACGTCGTCCGCTGCCGAGTCGTCCGCAGCCCCGTCCGGGCCACCCTCCGCGTGCGTGCTCGTCACCCGACCGGCCGCCTGCTCCCCGGCCGCGTCCGGGACGCGCTCGGCGCCCTGGTCCGCGCCTGCGGCACGTTCGGCTGCAGCGTCCGGTTCCGCGATCCGCTGCGCACCCGCGCCCCTGCCGGGCTCCGCCCCCGCCCCCGGCTCCGCGTGCCGGTCCGGCGCCGCCCCCGGCCCCCCGCGCCCGCCCGGCTCCGAGCCGGGCCCCGCCGCCGTCCGCTCCGTGTCCTGGTTCATCCCCCGATCATCGCCGACCGGCCCACACGCCAGCAGCTAGCATGGCGGCGTATCGTCCGGTACCCCCCGCGGACCGGAACGGAACGGAAGGCCTCCCCCGCGTGAACACAGCCCCCCAGGCGGAGCGCCCCGCCCGGCTCTCCGTCGGTGTCGTCGGAGCCGGCCGGGTCGGCCCCGCGCTGGCTTGTGCCCTGCAGCAGACCGGGCACCGTCCCGTCGCCGTGTCCGGTGTCTCCGACGCCTCGCGGCGCCGGGCCGAGCGGATGCTGCCCGGTGTGCCCGTCGTGTCTCCCGCGCAGGTGCTGGAGGTCTCCGACCTCGTGCTGCTGACCGTCCCCGACGACGCCCTGCCGTCCCTGGTGGAGGGCCTCGCCGAGACCGGCGCGGTCCGCCCCGGACAGCTCCTCGTCCACACCTCCGGGCGGTACGGGGTCTCGGTGCTGGACCCCGCGCGCCGTGCGGGCGCGCTCCCGCTGGCCCTGCACCCCGCGATGACCTTCACCGGCACCGAGGTCGACGTGCAGCGCCTCGCGGGCTGCTCCTTCGGGGTGACCGCCCCGGACGAGCTGCGGCTCGCCGCCGAGGCCCTGGTCATCGAGATGGGCGGGGAGCCCGAGTGGATCGCCGAGGTGAACCGCCCGCTCTACCACGCGGCCCTCGCCCTCGGCGCGAACCACCTGGTCACCCTGGTCGCCCAGTCGATGGAACTGCTGGCCAAGGCGGGCGTCGAACACCCGAACCGGATGCTCGGCCCGCTCCTCGGCGCGGCCCTCGACAACGCCCTGCGCTCCGGTGACGCCGCCCTGACCGGCCCGGTGGCCCGCGGTGACGCCGGTACCGTCGCCGCGCACGTCTCGGAGCTGCGCAAGCACGCACCGGGCACCGTCGCCGGGTACCTCGCGATGGCCCGTACGACCGCCGACCGCGCCCTCGCGCACGGTCTGCTCAAGCCCGAACTGGCCGAGGACCTCCTCGGCGTGCTCGCCGACGGCGCGGACGATCCCATCTCCGGCCCCGAGGGACGCGAAGGCGGCGAACTGTGATCCTCCTCGACACCGCAGAGGCCCTGCACGGCCTGGCACGCACCACCGCCGAGGCCGCCGGCCGCCGCGCCGTCGTCATGACCATGGGCGCCCTCCACGAGGGCCACGCCACCCTGGTCCGCACCGCCCGCGAGCACGTCGGCCCCACCGGCCAGGTCGTGGTGACCGTCTTCGTCAATCCCCTCCAGTTCGGGGCGAACGAGGACCTCGACCGCTACCCCCGCACCCTCGACGCCGACCTCCTCATCGCCGAGGAGGCCGGCGCCGACGCCGTGTTCGCCCCGGCCGTCGACGAGGTCTACCCCGGCGGCGACCCCCAGGTCCGGATCACCGCCGGCCCGATGGGCGGCCGCCTCGAAGGCGCCACCCGCCCCGGCCACTTCGACGGCATGCTGACCGTCGTCGCCAAGCTGCTCCACCTCACCCGCCCCGACCTGGCCTTCTTCGGCCAGAAGGACGCGCAGCAACTGGCGCTGATCCGGCGGATGGTGACCGACCTGAACTTCCCCGTGGAGGTGGTCGGCGTACCGACCGTCCGCGAGCCGGACGGGCTCGCGCTGTCCTCCCGCAACCGCTACCTCTCCGCCAAGGAGCGCGGCACCGCCCTCGCGCTGTCCCGCGCCCTGTTCGCCGGCCGCGACCGCCTCGCCGCGCAGTCCGCGCTGCGCGCCCGCGCCGAGGCGCAGGCGCCCCCGGCCGGCGACGAGCGGGCCACCGGCCTGGCCCGGCTCGGCGAGATCCGCGCCTCCGCCGACGCGCACGCCGTCGCCGCGGCCGGCGCCGGGCTGCCGGAGGCCGTACGGGCCGCCGCGCGGCACGTCCTGGAGGAGGCGGGCCGCCACGATCCGCCGCTCGTCCTGGACTACCTGGCGCTGGTGGACCCCCAGGACTTCACCGAGGCCGGCCACGGCTTCACCGGTCAGGCCGTGCTGGCCGTCGCCGCGAAGGTGGGCGCGACCCGGCTGATCGACAACATCCCATTGGAGTTCGGAGCACAACCGTGAGCACCCCAGGCAGAGGCCCCGCCACCGCGGGCACCAGCACCGGCATACGGCTCCACGCCCCGGCGCCCGGCTGGTCCGTAGACGCCGATGTCGTGGTGGTCGGGTCCGGAGTCGCCGGACTGACCGCCGCACTGCGCTGCGCGGCCGCGGGCCGCCGTACCGTCGTGGTCACCAAGGCCCGGCTCGACGACGGCTCCACCCGCTGGGCCCAGGGCGGCATCGCCGCCGCCCTCGGCGACGGGGACACCCCCGAGCAGCACCTCGACGACACCCTCGTCGCCGGCGCCGGCCTGTGCGACGAGGCCGCAGTCCGGCTCCTGGTCACCGAGGGCCCCGACGCCGTACGCCGACTCATCGCGACCGGCGCCGTCTTCGACACCTCCGCCGAGACCGGCGAGATCGAGCTGACCCGCGAGGGCGGTCACCACCGCCGCCGCATCGCGCACGCCGGCGGGGACGCCACGGGCGCCGAGATCTCCCGCGCGCTCGTCGAGGCCGTCCAGGCCGCCGGCATCGAGACCGTCGAGAACGCCCTGGTCCTGGACCTGCTCCTGGACGCGCAGGGCCGTACCGCGGGCGTCACCCTGCACGTCATGGGCGAGGGCCAGCACGACGGGGTCGGCGCCGTCCACGCGCCCGCCGTGATCCTCGCGACCGGCGGCATGGGCCAGGTCTTCTCCGCGACCACCAACCCGTCGGTCTCCACCGGCGACGGCGTGGCCCTCGCCCTGCGCGCCGGCGCCGAGGTCTCCGACCTCGAATTCGTCCAGTTCCACCCCACCGTGCTCTTCCTCGGCGCCGACGCCGAGGGCCAGCAGCCCCTGGTGTCGGAGGCCGTCCGCGGCGAGGGCGCGTACCTCGTCGACGCCGACGGGGTCCGCTTCATGACCGGCCAGCACGAGCTCGCCGAGCTCGCCCCCCGCGACATCGTCGCCAAGGGCATCATGCGCCGCATGCAGGAGCAGGGCACGCAGCACATGTACCTGGACGCCCGGCACTTCGGCGCCGAGATGTGGGAGCAGCGCTTCCCCACCATCCTGGCCGCCTGCCGCTCGCACGGCATCGACCCGGTCACCGAGCCCATCCCGGTCGCCCCGGCCGCGCACTACGCCTCCGGCGGCGTACGGACCGACCTGCACGGCCGCACCACCGTCCCCGGGCTGTACGCCTGCGGCGAGGTCGCCTGCACCGGAGTGCACGGCGCGAACCGGCTGGCCTCCAACTCCCTGCTGGAGGGCCTGGTCTTCGCCGAGCGCATCGCCGACGACATCATCGGGAACCCGCCCGTGGGCACCGGCCCCGGCATCCCCGTCCCGGCCACCGGCCCCCTCCAGCCCGCCGAGGCGCGCTACGAGATCCAGCGCATCATGACCGACGGCGCGGGCGTGCTCCGCTCCGCCGAGTCGCTGCGCCGGGCCGCGGCCGCGCTCGAAGCCCTGTACGCGACGGCGCTGACGGAGCTGGAGACCCGGGGCAAGACGGCCGTGCCCGGCACCGAGACCTGGGAGGCCACCAACCTCCTGTGCGTGGCCCGGGTGCTGGTCGCCGCCGCCCAGCGGCGCGCGGAGACGCGCGGCTGCCACTGGCGCGAGGACCACCCCGACCGGGACGACGCGGACTGGCGGCGCCACCTGGTCGTCCGCCTGTCGGAGACCGAGCGCCGGGCCCTGGTCGTCACCACCACCGACTCGGCGGACTTCCCGTCCGTACGGATCCCCTTGAGCACAGACACTCCCGACAGCACCCGCAGCACCGACAGCCTGGAGCGGTAACCGTGAGCACGCACGAGCACGACCACACCACCCACGATCACGAGGAGCTCCCGCTCCTCGACCAGAGCGAGGGCGGCGGCTGCGGCGACGGCTGCGCCTGCGGCGAGGGCGAGGAGACCGGCCTGGACCCGGCGCTCGCCCAGCTCCTGGTGGACGCGGGCCTGGACCCCATCGAGGTCGAGGACATCGCGCACATGGCGATCTCCGAGGACCTCGACGGCGGGGTCGACGTCACCACCGTCGCCACCGTCCCCGAGGACGCCGTCGCCACGGCCGACTTCACCGCCCGCGAGGCCGGCACGGTCGCAGGCCTGCGTGTCGCCGAGGCCGTGCTCTCCGTCGTGTGCACCGACACCTTCGAGGTGGAGCGGCACGTCGAGGACGGCGAGCGGGTCGAGGCCGGCCAGGTGCTGCTGTCCGTACGGGCCCGCACCCGGGACCTGCTCACCGGCGAGCGCAGCGCGCTGAACCTGCTCTGCCTGATGTCGGGCATCGCCACGGCCACCCGCGCCTGGGCCGACGAGCTGGAGGGCACCAAGGCCAAGGTCCGCGACACCCGCAAGACCACCCCCGGCCTGCGCTGCCTGGAGAAGTACGCGGTCCGCTGCGGCGGCGGCGTCAACCACCGGATGTCGCTGTCCGACGCGGCGCTGGTGAAGGACAACCACGTGATCGCGGCGGGCGGCGTCCGCGAGGCGTTCAAGGCCGTGCGCGAGCAGTTCCCCGACCTCCCCATCGAGGTCGAGGTGGACACCCTCCAGCAGGTCCGCGAGGCCCTGGACGCGGGCGCGGACCTGATCCTGCTCGACAACTTCACGCCCATCGAGACCGAGGAAGCGGTGGCGCTGGTCCACGGCCGCGCCGTCCTGGAGTCCTCGGGCCGCCTCACCATGCACAACGCGCGCGCCTACGCCGAGACCGGCGTCGACTACCTCGCCGTCGGCGGGCTCACCCACTCCTCCCCGATCCTGGACATCGGCCTCGATCTGCGCGAGGCGGTGTAACCGATGCTCCTCACCATCGACGTGGGCAACTCCCATACGGTCCTTGGCCTGTTCGACGGTGACGAGATCGTCGAGCACTGGCGCGTCTCGACCGACCCGCGCCGCACGGCCGACGAGATGGCCGTGCTGATGCAGGGCCTGATGGGCATGCACCCGATGCTCGGCAACGAACTGGGCGACGGCATCCACGGCATCGCGATCTGCTCGACGGTGCCGGCGGTGCTGCACGAGCTCCGCGAGGTGACCCGCCGCTACTACGGGGACGTCCCGGCGGTGATCGTGGAGCCCGGCACCAAGACGGGCGTACCGATCCTGATGGACAACCCGAAGGAGGTCGGCGCGGACCGCATCGTCAACGCCGTCGCCGCCGCCGAGCTCTACGGCGGTCCCGCGATCGTCGTCGACTTCGGTACGGCGACCACCTTCGACGCCGTCTCCGCGAAGGGCGAGTACGTCGGCGGGGTCATCTCCCCGGGCATCGAGATCTCCATGGAGGCCCTCGGCGTACGGGGCGCCCAGCTCCGCAAGATCGAGCTGGCCCGCCCGCGCAACGTCATCGGCAAGTCCACGGTCGAGGCGATGCAGTCGGGCGTGGTCTACGGGTTCGCCGGCCAGGTCGACGGGATCGTGAACCGCATGGCCAAGGAGCTGGCCGGCCCGAACGGCGTCCCGGACGACGTCCGCGTCATCGCCACCGGCGGCCTGGCGCCGATCGTCCTCGGCGAGGCCGAGGCCATCGACGACCACGAGCCCTGGCTCACCCTGATCGGCCTGAGGCTGGTCTACGAGCGCAACGCGCCCGCCTTCGGCTGACGAGGCTGCCCCGCCCGACGCGACGGCCCCCGCCCTCCCTCCGGAGGCCGGGGGCCGCTCCGGTCCCACGGGCCACGGGCCGGGCCCCCGATCGGCTCTCCGGGCCTTTACCGCGTCCTGACGCCCGCCATGACAATTTCCCCGGAAATGGTCGGAGCGCGGCCGTCGTGGGGTTACCTTCGCCCCACGAGAAATACCGGGAGCCCGTCCACGGCGCCACAGCGCCTGTGACCGGAGGAGACGCCATGAACGCTCGGCCCGCCTGGCAGAAGTCCTCGTTCTGCGGCGAGGGGGACAACTGCGTGTACGTCAGCGCCGCCCCCGGCACCCTGGTCCGCGTGGCGGACCGCGCCGACCCGGCCCACCTGGTCCTCGCCACCACCCAGGCCGCCTGGGCCGATTTCCTGCGCGTGGTCAAGCAGCCGGACTAGCCCGCCTCCCGACACGCGCCCTGTACGTGTCCACTCAAGGGATTTTGTCCGATTAGCGCGTATCTTCGGCCCATGCCCACGCCCTACGGATCCCGCGGCGGCATGGCGTTCGGTGCCGATGAGCTTCACGTGCTCAGGCGCTCGCTCGCTCACGCCCTTCAGTCCTCGACGGCCCCTCTGACGGCCGTCGAGGTCCAGGACTGCCTGCGCCTCGCGGCGTCGGTGGACGACGCGGTCCAGGAGGCGGGGAGGCTCAGAGCCTTCCTCCTGGCCGACCTGGCGCGGTACAGAGCCGCCCTGCCCGGCAGCCTCACCGGCTACCTGGAGCTGCTGCAGGACGCCCTGGCCGCCGGCTACGAACCGGTGCCGGACGACCTCGCGGCCCTCCGGGCGCTGCGCGCCAACCCGGTCGCCGGCGCCCTGCTGGAGCGGGCCCAGACCATCGCGGAGCGCTCCGTACGCCGCAGGCTGTCCACGGCGCCCGCGCCGCGCACCCGGCTGCTGACCCTCGCGGGCGGCACCGACACGCGGGCCGCCGACCCGCGCGGCACCGAAGGGGGCGGCTCCGACAAGGAGGGCGACCCCGCGCGGCCGAAGCCCGAACCGCGCCCCGACGACCGTCCGGGCCGCCCCATCCCGACTCCGGGCGAGGTCTTCCCGCCGCGCCGCAAGCCCAGCCCGCCCCCGGAGGCCGGGCGCGCGGTCGGGTAGCTAGGCTGGGGGCATGGACTACGTTTCCGCGCTCGTGCCCCCCTTCGTGATGGCCGTGTTCTTCATCGCGCTCGTCGTGACGATCGTGAAGAGCCAGGGCGGTGCCAACAAGGCCAAGGAGGACGCGGCCGTCGACGCCGTGCTCGCCCGCGCCGAGGCCGCTCAGCAGTCCCAGCCCCAGAAGTAGCCCCCCCTCGCCGGGGGACGGGCGTACGGCTTCCGAAGCCGTACGCCCGATTTTGTTGCGCCTTGCCGCCCGGATAGCCGCGCAATTCACCACAACCCGCACTATCGTGCTGCTGTGCCTCGCCCCTTGGGAGAACTCGAAGACGCAGTCATGACGCGGGTGTGGCAGTGGAACCGCCCGGTCACCGTTCGCGAAGTCCTGGAAGACCTGCAGCAGGAACGGTCCATCGCGTACACCACGGTCATGACCGTTATGGACAATCTTCATCAGAAGGGCTGGGTCCGCCGCGAAGCGGAAGGCCGCGCCTATCGATATACGGCGGTCTCCACCCGGGCCGCTTACTCGGCCGCACTGATGAACGAAGCCTGGTCGACGAGCGACAACCCCGCGGCCGCCCTCGTGGCCTTCTTCGGCATGATGTCGGCGGAACAGCGCGAGGCGCTCAGGGACGCGGTACGCATCGTGCAGCCGGCGGAACCCGAAGTCACCCCGGAAGCCGCACACTCCCCGGAACCCGCGCTCTCCCCGGAACCCGAAGCCTCCCCGGAGTCCGCCGACTCCCCGGCGCCGCCGCCCGCCGCCGAAGGCGACTCCGCGGCACCGGGCACCGCGCCGGGGCGATAACGTCCGGGCATGGGTGAGTTTTCCGCTGCACATGCAAAAACAGTGACGATCCGCCGAGCGCGCACCGGTGATGTTCCCGCGCTGCGCCGCCTCCTCGACCAGTACGTACAGCAGCGGATCCTGCTGGACAAAGCGCCGGTCGTCCTTTATGAGGACATCCAGGAGTTCTGGGTCGCGGAACGCGACTCCGATGGCCAGGTGGTCGGCTGCGGTGCGCTCCACGTGATGTGGGAAGACCTGGCCGAAGTCCGCACTCTTGCCGTCGACCGCGACTTGAAGGGCGTGGGAGTCGGTCATCTGGTGCTCGACAAGTTGCTGGAGACCGCCCGGAGGGTAGGTGTCAGCCGGGTTTTCTGCCTGACCTTCGAAGTGGACTTCTTCGCGAAGCACGGCTTCGTCGAGATCGGCGAGACCCCGGTCGAGACCGATGTGTACATGGAGCTGCTGCGTTCCTATGACGAGGGTGTCGCCGAGTTCCTCGGTCTCGAACGAGTGAAGCCGAACACCTTGGGCAACAGTCGGATGCTTCTGCACCTCTGATCGATCACGGCGGGGATTTCACGGGAGCCCCCGGCTCCGTGGCCTATGTCCGAATCGCGCATGTTTCCCGACCCGTTGCGGACCCGAACCCGTGACGGGGGGTTTGTGTTTTCCAGGCAAAAGCGGTTTCCTTTCCGCGTACTGCTTTTCGATGAAAGGAAATCCCGGTGGCACAGAAGGTTCAGGTCCTTCTTGTCGACGACCTCGACGGCGGCGAGGCGGACGAGACGGTGACGTTCGCTCTGGATGGCAAGACCTACGAGATCGACCTCACCACCGCCAACGCTGAAAAGCTCCGCGGCCTCCTCGACCCGTTCACCAAGGGCGGTCGCCGCACCGGTGGCCGTGCCGCGGCGGGTCGGACCAAGGGCGGCCGCGCCGCCGCGACGTCCGGCAACCCGGACACGGCCGAGATCCGCGCCTGGGCCAAGGCCCAGGGCATGAGCGTCAACGATCGCGGCCGCGTTCCGCAGGAGATCCGCGAGGCTTACGAGAACCGGGGCTGACCTCCGGTCGGATTCCCGGTGCCGATGCGATGCGCAGCGGCCGTACGCCGTCGCAGCCGCGCCCGGTGGCATTCCGTCGCCGCCGCCGCGACCAGGCGTACGAGACCGGGCCCGGCGGCGCCCGCGCCACGACCGGGCCCGGAGCCCTGCCCCGCAACGGGCAGGGCGGGCAGCAGTGCCTCACACCCCTGCTCGGGGGGCCGCAGCCACACGGCGGCCCCCTGAGGGCTTTCCCCGGGCCCCACCAGGTGTCCCGGCGGCGTCGGAGCGGTGATCCGGCCACCCGTACCCAGGGCGGCGAGATCCAGGGCCACCCCGCCCCACTCCAGCCAGTCGAGCAGCCCTTCCAGCTCGTCGGCGCTCCCCGGAGCCACCAGGAACCGCATCCTGCGCCCCATCAGTGCCACGGGACCCGTGGCGGCGCCGCAGGGGCCGCGGAGCACCGCGGTGCCGGCATCGGCCGGCAGCTCCAGTACGTCGAACCGCACCCCGGTCACCAGCTGCGCGGGCGGACCGCCGGCCACGGGCCAGCCGAGCAGGCGTTCGTACCAGGACGCCAGCGCTTCGGCCGCGTCGGCCGCATCGGTTGCGGAACCGGTCGGGGGCGACCCGATCGGCACGCGGGGGAGCGGGACGGTGAGGGGCGGCGCGGTGAGGGCCATGTCCGGAGCAACTGCGGAAACGCTTCGGAGTTACGCGGGAGGAGACGCCCGATGTGACGCAGGGCACTCGGATCAATGCGGAACGTAAACGTCCGAGGAGCCGGAGTCTCACATTCGGGACGGAAGCGTGTTCGCCCGTAGCGGAGGGAACAGTCGTCCACCAGCGTGAACTGTCCGCTCTTACGGGTAAGACATTCCTAGTGGATCGGGGCGACACGCTGATTTGCAGGGTCCGAGACCGGCTTCCGTTCGCCATCGGCGTACACGTGTGACGGGTATCTGCCTGGCCTGCGGGAACATCGTCTCGCACCATCGGGTTGGAGCAGTTGTCGGCACTTACAGCCGGGTTTTCCCACGGACGTGAGGGTGAGCCGCGGACGGATGTCGGCAGTTGGAATGAGCTGTCCCGCCCCGCGGGACTAGCATGCGGAAGGACAGGGCGGGGACCGACCCCGAACTGCCCGACCGCTCTGAGGAGCGATAAACGATGTTCGAGAGGTTCACCGACCGCGCGCGGCGGGTTGTCGTCCTGGCTCAGGAAGAAGCCCGGATGCTCAACCACAACTACATCGGCACCGAGCACATCCTCCTGGGCTTGATCCACGAGGGTGAGGGTGTCGCCGCTAAGGCCTTGGAGAGCCTCGGGATTTCGCTCGAGGCTGTTCGCCAGCAGGTTGAGGAGATCATCGGACAGGGGCAGCAGGCCCCTTCCGGCCACATCCCCTTCACCCCGCGGGCGAAGAAGGTCCTGGAGCTTTCGCTCCGAGAGGCCCTCCAGCTCGGCCACAACTACATCGGCACCGAGCACATCCTGCTCGGCCTCATTCGCGAGGGCGAGGGCGTCGCCGCCCAGGTCCTGGTGAAGCTGGGCGCCGATCTCAACCGAGTCCGGCAGCAGGTCATCCAGCTGCTCTCCGGCTACTCCGGCGGAGGCAAGGAGTCGGCCACGGCCGGCGGCCCGGCCGAGGGCACGCCCTCGACCTCGCTCGTCCTGGACCAGTTCGGCCGCAACCTCACGCAGGCAGCTCGCGAATCCAAGCTCGACCCGGTCATCGGGCGCGAGAAGGAGATCGAGCGGGTCATGCAGGTGCTCTCCCGCCGGACCAAGAACAACCCGGTCCTCATCGGCGAGCCCGGCGTCGGCAAGACCGCCGTCGTCGAGGGCCTGGCCCAGGCGATCGTCAAGGGCGAGGTTCCCGAGACCCTCAAGGACAAGCACCTCTACACGCTTGACCTGGGTGCCCTGGTTGCCGGTTCCCGCTACCGCGGTGACTTCGAAGAGCGCCTCAAGAAGGTGCTCAAGGAGATCCGCACCCGCGGCGACATCATCCTGTTCATCGACGAGCTCCACACCCTCGTGGGTGCGGGTGCCGCCGAGGGCGCGATCGACGCCGCCAGCATCCTGAAGCCCATGCTGGCCCGTGGTGAGCTCCAGACCATCGGTGCCACGACGCTGGACGAGTACCGCAAGCACCTTGAGAAGGACGCCGCTCTCGAGCGCCGCTTCCAGCCGATCCAGGTGGCGGAGCCTTCCCTCCAGCACACCATCGAGATCCTCAAGGGCCTGCGCGACCGCTACGAGGCCCACCACCGCGTCTCCATCACGGACGAGGCCCTCGTGCAGGCGGCCACCCTGGCCGACCGGTACATCTCGGACCGCTTCCTCCCGGACAAGGCGATCGACCTGATCGACGAGGCCGGCTCCCGGATGCGCATCCGCCGGATGACCGCGCCGCCGGACCTCCGCGAGTTCGACGAGAAGATCGCGAACGTGCGTCGCGACAAGGAGTCGGCCATCGACTCCCAGGACTTCGAGAAGGCGGCTTCCCTCCGTGATTCGGAGAAGCAGCTGCTGGCGGCGAAGGCCAAGCGCGAGAAGGAATGGAAGGCCGGCGACATGGACGTCGTCGCCGAGGTCGACGGCGAGCTCATCGCCGAAGTCCTGGCGACCGCGACCGGCATTCCGGTGTTCAAGCTGACCGAGGAGGAGTCCTCGCGACTCCTGCGCATGGAGGACGAGCTCCACCGTCGCGTCATCGGCCAGAAGGACGCCATCAAGGCGCTCTCCCAGGCGATCCGCCGCACCCGTGCGGGTCTGAAGGACCCGAAGCGTCCCGGTGGCTCGTTCATCTTCGCCGGCCCGTCCGGTGTCGGTAAGACCGAGCTCTCCAAGACGCTCGCCGAATTCCTCTTCGGCGACGAGGACGCGCTGATCTCCCTCGACATGTCGGAGTTCAGCGAGAAGCACACGGTTTCCCGTCTCTTCGGTTCGCCCCCCGGCTACGTGGGCTACGAAGAGGGCGGCCAGCTGACCGAGAAGGTCCGCCGGAAGCCGTTCTCCGTCGTCCTCTTCGACGAGGTCGAGAAGGCCCACCCGGATATCTTCAATTCCCTTCTCCAGATCCTGGAAGACGGTCGCCTGACCGACTCCCAGGGCCGGGTCGTGGACTTCAAGAACACGGTCATCATCATGACGACCAACCTGGGTACCCGGGACATCTCGAAGGGCTTCAACCTCGGCTTCGCGGCCCAGGGAGACACCAAGACCGGATACGACCGGATGAAGGCGAAGGTCAACGAAGAGCTCAAGCAGCACTTCCGGCCCGAGTTCCTCAACCGCGTCGACGACACGGTCGTCTTCCACCAGCTCACCGAGGAAGACATCGTCCAGATCGTCGACCTGATGATCGCCAAGGTGGACGACCGCCTGAAGGACCGTGACATGGGCATCGAGCTCAGCACGGAAGCGAAGGCACTGCTGGCCAAGAAGGGCTACGACCCGATCATGGGTGCCCGCCCGCTGCGCCGCACGATCCAGCGCGAGATCGAGGACATCCTGTCGGAGAAGATCCTCTTCGGCGAGCTGCGCCCCGGTCACATCGTGGTCGTCGGCAAGGAGGGTGAGGGCGACGAAGCCAAGTTCACCTTCCGCGGTGAGGAGAAGACTCCGATCTCGGACCTTCCCCCCATCGAGGCGTCGGGCTCCGGCCCGGACCTCACCAAGGGTGCGTAAGCGCTAGCCGCTCACAGCGGTACGAAGGGGCGGCCCCGGGACCGAAAGGTTCCGGGGCCGCCCCTTTGCCGTGGGCGGCCGGCGGTCAGACCTCGTACGCCTGCGGCACCATCTCCAGCTCGGCGTGCGGGAAGCGGCCGAGCAGCCGTTCCTCGATCCCGTCCTCCCACGGCTCGTCGTCGTCGTAGAACCTCACGGTCCGCAGCGAGGGCAGATCGGCGAACTCGGCGAGGCCGGCCAGTACGGCGCAGGACACGGAGATCTCCTGCAGCTCCTTGAGGGCCGAGAGCTCCGCCCAGGCGGCGGCGCTGTCGGGCCGCCAGGAACGGCCGAGTTCGAGGCGCCGCAGGCTCGTGAGCCGGCCCAGACCGGCCAGGTCCGGGTCCGCCACGTCCAGCTCGATCGCTTCCGGCCGGGCTTCGGGGGAGACGTCCGTGAAGGACCAGGCCCCGTCCCTGCCGTGCAGGGTGAGCCTGCGCAGCCGGGGCCAGGACGCAACGGCCCGGCGGAGGGGCAGATCGCTGCCGATGTAGAGGGACACGTCCTCCAGGGGCAGCCCGTGCAGTGGACTCAGGTCCTGCAGCTCGGACCAGCCGTTGATGACGAGGCGCCGCAGCGAGGTGTGGCCGCGCAGGAACTCCAGGTCCGTCCCGCCGCCGAAGTACCAGAAGGTCAGCCCCGACACCGGCTGGCGGGCCAGGAAGGCTGCCAGGGCCTTGCGGCTGACCTTGTTGCCGATCTGCAGGTCGGGCGGGCCGGTGAAGGAGGTCAGGGCCGCCAGCTGGTCGTCCGAGTCGACGACGAGGTTCCTGGGCGGCGGGTCCATGTGCGCGAGCACCTGGGCGGCGTACCGGCGGGTGTCGAACCCGCTCCATGCGCGGACCAGCAGCTCCCGGACCTCCTCGTCGGAGTTCCGGCAGTAGCCGGCGAGGTAGCCGACGGTCTCCTCGGATCCGGCCGCCACGGCCGCCCTCACCGAAAGGCGGGCATCGCTGCCCCGGGCGTCCTCGCCGCGGGGCAGCAGGTCCAGGACGAGCGGCCCGACCCGGCCGAGCGCCTCGGCGGCGTTCCTGTCCGCGGGCGGGACGAGACGGCGGGCGGCCCTCCGGACGTCCTCGCGCAGCTCCGGTTCCAGCTCGGCCGCGTACTCCAGCGACGCGAGGGCCAGCAGGACCGCCCGGTCCGTGTTCCGGACCAGCAGGTCGCGGACGATCGCCGCGCGTTCGAGGGGGCGGCCCTGGGCCACGGCCATGCGGATGACGTCCTCCCACTGGTCGTCGTCCGCGTGCCGGGTCAGCTCGCCGAGGCCGCCCTCGTCCAGGGCCGCCCGGGCCCCCAGGAAGTCCTGGAAGGTGCGGTGGACGAACTCCAGGGTGTCCTCCGTGGGGGCCCGCAGGAGGCCGGTCCGGTCCAGGAGGTGCCGTAGGACGGCGTCGGCGTCGCCCATCGCCTGCGCGGCCGGTACGGCGGGCAGCGCGGCGGTGATCAGGGCCGTGGCCCGGTCCCGGCCGATCTCGGTGCGGCCGTTGCGGATGAGCCAGTACGCGAGCCGCTGGAGGAGCTGGAGCTGCGGCTCCTCGGCCAGCTCCGGCAGCCGCAGGTCCCGCTCGCGGTCGCGGCGGTGCAGCAGCATCGACAGGGCGGCCGCGTAGAGCTCCTTGCGGCCCGAGGGCAGGAAGCCCCGGCGCTCGCGGTGCAGGGCGCAGATCAGCCCGCACAGCAGCGGGTTGGTGGCGAGCCGGGCCAGCTCCGGTTTGGTGCGCAGGGAGGCCAGCAGCTGGTCGCGGAGTTCCTCCCCGGCCTCGGCCGCCGCGTGCCAGCGGGTGACGAAGGCGGCCACGGCCGTCTGGTCCATGGGGACGAGGGCCAGCTCGGAGAACTCCTCGTCGGCGAGCCAGTGCCGGCGGACCGCGGAAGGCCGCGAGGTGACCAGCCAGTAGTTGCCGGGGTAGGCGGCGAACAGATCCACGAGCCAGTCGCGGGCGCGGGCCCGCTCGGCTTCCGGGATCTCGTCGATGCCGTCGATCAGGACCAGGCCGCGGCCCCCGCCCAGGATCCGGTCCTCCCAGCCCTCCGGTGCCTGCCCCTTGAGCGCGGTGGCGGCCAGGAAGTCCTTGGCCGCGGGCAGCGGCTCCCCGTGCCGGGTCAGGGTCCGCAGGGGCAGCACGAAGGGGACGAGGCTGTCCCCGGACGGGGTCGCCCGTCCGGTGGTGACGGCCAGCTGCTGGATCAGCGTGGTCTTGCCGGAGCCGGCCTCGCCGCGCAGCAGGACGCGGTTGCGGCGCTGCGACCTCCCGGCCGCGGACCCGGCGAGGGGCCAGCTCCGGGTCCAGTTCAGCAGCCTTGGCCTGAGGGCGTTCCCGGAACTGGGGGAGACCACCTTCAGGTCCACGTAGGCCACCTCCAGCGGCCAGCGCGCCGAGCCGGGCGGCAGGTCGATCCCGAAGATCGTCAGCGTGCCGTGCCGTTGGGCGAGGTACTCCAGGTACCTGGTCTCGAACGCTGCGTCCTGGAGCTCCTGGCCGTCCTGGCGCGGGATCCGCGCGAGCAGGGCGTCGATCTTGGCGATCGCCTCGGCCTGGCGGCGGGACTGCTCGACCAGGGCCGCCGGGATGTAGGTGGAGCGGGTCGTGAAGAAGTGCAGGATGTGCAGGCAGGTGGTTTCCAGCAGCCGGTCGTGGAAGAGCTGCGCGTCCCGGCCCAGACCCGTGGCGGGCGCGGCCCTGCGCAGTGCGGCGGTGAAGGCGCGCGAGCCCATCGCGACCGCCTGGACGTCCTCCAGGGCCAGGTCCCCGAGGGAGTGCAGGGTGGCGGCCAGCGCGGCCGCGACGCCCGCCTCCTCGCCCGGAGGCAGCGGCTGCTCCCCGGGGGCCTGTAAGGCCTCCGCGACGAGCTTGTCGGCGAGTCGGCGCAGGTCGCCCCGGGACAGCACGCGCTGCTCGCGCAGGGAGACGTACGAGGAGATCCGCACGGGCCGGTCGACGAGGCCGGCGCCCGCGCCCTCCCCGCGGAAGAGCTTCTTCACGAGGGGGGTCACGACCCCCGAGGCCAGCCGGATCCCCAGCACGGATGCGTCCACGAGGCGGAGCGTAGCTCCGGCGTGACGTGGGTCGCAGGCCTTTGGTCCCGGCGACGGGCAGTCGGAGGTCCCGGACCGGTGACAAGCCGCACAGGGCAAATCGGACCTACTAGGAGCATTCGTAGAGATCCATGTCCGATTTGCCCCACCGGCGGGCCAGTGGGGAGGCGGTCAACAGGGCTGACAGCCCCCTCGGCACCTACGAGGCCGGGTAGTAACGGGGAGGTTTGGGGAAGCCGGGGTGCCCGGGTTACCAAGGATGAGCAAGCAAGCCCGGCACCCGCTCAGCGTGCCGGGTCCTTTCTTGCCTGAAGCACCCGCAGTACCCGCAGTACCCCCAGTACCCGCAGCACCGTCCCCGTCCCCGGCCCGGAGGTCTCCTTCATGTCCGCGAAGCGCGTCAGCACCCGTCGTACCCGTATCGCCATCGGCGCCACCGCCCTGGGCGCGGCCCTGGCACTCGGGGCCGGGACGACCGCCGCCTTCGCCGACGAGGTGCCCCAGGCCGAGCTGACGGGCACCGTCCAGCTGGTCGCCGAGCAGGCCGCCGCCCAGGCCGCCGTCGCCGCGAAGCCGGCCGGCCTGTGGGAGAAGCCGGTGTCGAAGTACACGCTCTCCGCGACCTTCGGCAAGGGCGGCAGCATGTGGTCGCACAAGCACTCCGGCCAGGACTTCGCCGTCCCGGTCGGCACCCCGGTGGACGCCGTCTCCGCGGGCACCGTGGTCAAGGCCGGCCCCAACGGCGGCGGCGACGGCCCGGCCTACGGCAACGCCATCGTGATCAAGCACGCGAACAACACGTACTCCCAGTACGCGCACCTCTCGAAGATCCAGGTCACGGTCGGCGAGAAGGTCTCCAAGGGCGAGCAGATCGCCCTCTCCGGCAACACCGGCAATTCGAGCGGCCCGCACCTCCACTTCGAGATCCGGACCACCCCGAACTACGGCTCGGCCGTGAACCCGGTGTCCTTCCTGCGGACGGTCGGCGTCACCATCTGACCGGCGTCACCATCCGGTGGGACGCCGACCGGTAGGCCGACGTCCGACCGGCCGCCGTCCGGTCAGCCGGTGATCCAGGCGTGGGTCCCGCTGCCGCGCGTACCGGGATCCAGCTCGCCCTTGCGGTAGGCGGCGGCCTGCTCGGGGGTGAAGGGGGTTGCGTAGAACCGGATGTAGTTGATGGAGCCCGTCCAGGAACCGGCCCACGCGTTCTGGTGGCGGGCCCGGCCCAGCTGCAAGGGGCCCGAGCTCTGCCAGATCCCCGGGACCGCTGCTTCGCCGGCCTTCTTGCCCTCCACGTAGAGGTGGATCTTCTTCATGTCGGCGTCGTGGACGGCCGTCAGCACGGTCCACGCCTTGACCGTCTTGAGCCCCTCGGCGGCCACGGTCACCATCGTGGGCGTGGCGCCCTGCTCGGTGGTCCGTACGCGGAACACCCAGGCCTGCTTGTTGTTCACCGTGTCGGAGCCCAGCTCGAACGAGAACGTCTCCCCGGTGCCCTGACTCATGATGACGTGCGAGCCCTTCGCCGCGGAGGTGTTCCTCACGCGCACCGAGAGCGAGAAGCTCTTGGTCGTGTCGACGGCCGGCTCGGTGGACTGGGCGTACGAGTTCGGGGTGCCCTTGAGGGTGAGCTCGTGGCGCGCGCCCACCTTGGGCACCGTGGCCTCGGGGCCCATGCGGATGTTGGTCTTGCCGACGCTGTCGCGGAGCAGGGAGGGGTCGGTCGCGACGGTGGGGGAGTAGGACTTCGACGGGGACGCGCCGGGGCCGGGGGATCCGGACGCGGAGGGCGGCGTGGCGGGCGCGTTGTCGGCGACGTCGTTCTTGTCGCTCCCGCCCGGCTCGTCGGTCTTCAGCAGCATGAACGTTCCGCCGCCGGCGAGCAGCAGGAGGACGGTCACCGCTCCGCCCACCATCCACAGCCGCTTCTTGCGCCGATCGCGCGCCGACCGGTCGGCCATCGCCTCCCAGTCCGGCTGCTCGCCGAAGGGCGCGGCGGGCAGCCCCTGGCCGGGTCCGGGCGGGCCGGCCGGTCCGCCCGGGGCGGAGTCCTCGGGGAACGGCATCGGGGGGCCGAAGGTGCCGGCCGCGGGCGGGCCCGGCGGGTAGCCGTAGCCACCGCCCTGCGGGTATCCGTAGCCGTGGCCCTCGCCCGACGCGGTCTGGTCGGGCCGGCCGGGCGGGTAGCCGTAGCCGCCGTCGGGCGCGGGCCGGCCGTACTGGTCGTTCTGCGCGTACGGATCGTGCTGCGGGTTCTGGTCACGCTGCTCGTGCTGCGCGTGCTGGTCGTACTGTTCCGGACGGCCGGGCGGGAACCCGTAGCCGCCCGGCGCGGGTATGCCCGGCGGGAACCCGTAGCCACCGTTCTCCGGTGCGGGCTCGGGCTGGGGGCTGTGCGGGCGATCCGTACCGTCAGTCATGGTTCGGATGCTAAAACATCGACGTCCGCATGCGAACAGCCGATGGTCGCGATACGACACCGATCCCGCTCGGTTCCGGCTCGGTTCCGGCTCGGTTCCCGTGCAGGTCCCGCTCAGTCCTCCCGGCGCAGGATCGGGAAGCTCCCCGTCGCCGTCGGTGCGTGCTCCGGCAGCCACAGCACCGCCACCGCCCCCGCCGCCGCGCCGCCATGGGCTACGAACCCGCCGGGCGCCGCCACGTTGCGGAACGTCAGCCGGGCGCCCAGCACCCGCGCCTGCCCCTCCGCGATGGTCAGCCCCAGCCCGTGCCCGACCCCGGCGCGGTCCGTGGATCCGGTCCGGAAGCGGCTCGGGCCCTCCCGGAGCAGGGCCTCGGGGAAGCCCGGCCCGTGGTCCCGGACCCGTACGACCCGGCCTTCGACATCGACCTGGACCGGCGCCCGCCCGTACCGCGCGGCGTTCGCGAGGAGGTTGCCGAGGATCCGCTCCAGGCGGCGCGGATCGGTGCTGACGATCTCGTCCGCGACGATCCGTACGCTCGCCTCCGGCATCAGCGAGTTCACCCGGCGCTGCACGAACTCGCCCAGCGCCACCTCCTGGAGCTCGGCCCGCTCGGACGCGCTGTCCAGCCGGGCCACCTCCAGCACGTCCTCGACCAGCGCCCGCAGCGCTTGCGCGCGGTCCCTTACGAGCTCGGTCGGCCGACCCGGAGGCAGCAGTTCCGCCGCCGTGAGCAGGCCCGTCACCGGGGTGCGCAGTTCGTGCGCGATATCGGCTGTCACCCGCCGCTCCGCCTCCAGCCGCTGCTGGAGCGCGTCCGCCATCGCGTCGACCGCCCGCGCGAGGTCGTCGGTCTCGTCGCGTACGACGCCCCCGACCGCGTCCCGCACCCGTACCTCGGGATCCCCGTGCGCCACGCGCTGCGCGGCGGCCGCGGCCTTGCGCAGCCGGCGCGAGATCTGGCCGCCGATCAGCACACCGAGCGCCGACCCGCCGACCACCACGGCCAGGGAGCCGACGACCAGGGCCCGGTCCAGGTCGCGCACCATGTTGGCGCTCTCCCGGAACTGCGTGTGCAGCGACAGCACCTGCCCGTTGCCGAGCGGTACGGCCGCCCACACCTCGGGGAGCCCGTGCGGGTTGTCCTGGATGTAGGTGCCGCGCCGGCCGGACCGGGCCTTCTCGCGCAGCTCACCGGGCAGGTCCGGGTCGTTGAGCTTGGCGCCCATGGGGGGCTTGCGGCCGGCCTCGGCGTTGCGGGAGATGAACTGCACCCGGTCGAGCTGCACCTCGCGCGCGCTTTCCAGCATCGATACGCGGGCAGCACTGTGCACCACCAGGCTCAGGGCGATGGCGGTCAGCGCGCCCACGGACGCGATGGCGAGCGTGATCTTCCAGCGGATCCCGGTCCGCAGGGTGAACCGCTTCATTCAGATTTCATTCCCGCGCTCGTCCCCCGTGCTCGTTCCTCTCAAGGCATCAGGCCTTGAGCTTGTATCCGAATCCCCGGACCGTTTCGATCCGGTCCTGCCCGATCTTGGTGCGCAGCCGCTGGACGTGGACGTCCACGACGCGGGTGTCGCCGCCCCAGTCGTAGTCCCAGACCCGCTCCAGCAGCCGGTCGCGCGAGAGCACGGTGCCGGGAGAGGTGGAGAACTCCAGCAGCAGCCGCATCTCGGTGGGGGTCAGTGCCACCGAGGCGCCGGCCTTGCGCACCTCCATGCCCTCCGTGTCGACCTCCAGGTCACCGAAGGCCAGCACCCCGCGCTCGCCGGAGGAGTCCTCCTCGGACCCGCCGCCCTGCGGACCGCCGGCGTGGCCGAAGCGGCGGAGCACCGCGCGGATGCGGGCGACGAGGACGGAGCCGTCGAAGGGCTTGGTGACGTAGTCGTCGGCACCCGCCTCCAGGCCCAGCACCACGTCGATGGAGTCGGCGCGCGCCGACAGCATGATGACGGGGACGGTGGACTCGTCGCGGATGCGGCGGCACAGGCTCACCCCGTCCATCCCGGGCACCATCACGTCGAGCAGCGCGATGTCGGGCCGGTCCGCCCGGAAGGACTCCAGGCCGGACAGCCCGTCGGGCATGGCCGTGACCACGAACCCGTCGCGTTCCAGCGCCAGGGTCGTGGCCTCACGGATGACGTCGTCGTCCTCCACGAACAGCACATGGGTCTCGGCCATCGGGAGCCTCGCCTCGCCTCGGTACTCGGTGCTTCGGTGTCTCTTCGGATGCTCAGCTCTTCGGGCTGACGGCCGGGGCGGGGAGCGTCCCGCCGTCGACCACGTTGCTGTAGTCGGTGTGGACCCGGTCCTGCTCGGTGAACCGCTCCCCGTTCCAGCGGTACGTGATCAGGTCCTCGCCCGAGGGATAGGAGAGCGCGTCGCTCTTCCCGTAGACCGGCTTGGTGACGATCAGGTCGCCCCGGTCGATCTCTGCGTAGACGGGCGGCTGCTCGTCCGAGAAGACATTCTCGTACCTGGCCCCGTCCGCGCGGTACACGAACGAACCGCGGCCCAGCGCGTCGGCGCAGGACAGGACGTTGACCACGATGTCGACCTCCGGGCCGCCGGTGACCTTCCCGTAGCTGACGTCCACCGGGTACTCCTTGCCCGAGCAGGGCTTCAGGTCCCGTTTGATGTCGGCGCTGATCTTGGGGTCCGCCTTGATCAGGGCGATCGGGTCGACCTTGGCGGCCGGCTTCCCGGAGGCCTGCGGGACCACGGGGGCAGCAGTGCCCGCGTCGTGCTCGGAGGGTGCGGAGGAGGGGGCTCCGGTCTTGGCCACCGTCTCGGTACGGGCCGGGCCGCCGTCCCGCAGCCCCGTGCCCCCCGTCGAGCAGCCGACCGCGAACAGCACGGTGCCGACGAGGACGATTCCCCCCGCCGACATCAGTACCACCGAGCTCTTGCCGCTCAGTCTTGGGCCAATCAGGCCGCGCACCGCTCACGCCCCTCGTACCGGATGGTGTGGTCACCGCGCTCCAGTGCGCGCATGTCCAGGTCCCGGCTCTCCAGTTCCTGCCGGAGCCGTGCCAGTGCGCGGTGCAGAGTGCTCTTCACGGTTCCCGCCGACATGCCGAGCGCCGCGGCCGTCTCCTCGGTGCTCATCTGCTCCCAGTGTCGCAGCACCACCACGCTGCGCTGCTTGGGCGCGAGCACCTTGAGGATGTCCATGAGCAGGGCGCGGTCGGCACGCTGGTCCGAACCGTCCTCGACGGAGGCGTCGGGGAGCTGCTCGGTGGGAACCTCTTCGAGCTTGCGGGCCCGCCACCATTCGGTGCGGGTGTTGATCATGACACGGCGCAGGTAGGCGTCGGCAAGGGACTTGTCGGCGATGCCGTCCCAGCGGCCGTAGGTGCGGACGAGCGCGGTCTGCAGGAGGTCCTGTGCGTCGGTCGGGTCCGGAACCAGGCGACGGGCACTGCGCAGCAGCGCGTCCTGCCGGGTGCGTACGTACTCTTCGAATTCGAGTACCTCGCCGTGCGCCATCTCAGACCGCCTCCGTTCCGACCAACCGCTCATCCGCTGCCTTACGGATTCGACGGTACGGAGGCGTTGTCACGGCCCTGTGCGGGTCAGCCTTCGGTGGGCGCACGGACACCCATAGGTTGTGTAACAGCGCCCGTGAGCTGCGGTTTCCCCAGACAAGCGGAATCCCTGAGTCAGCCTCAGGAGGCGTCGGGCGAGGGGGCGGATGCGGCGTCGGGGCCGGCCTTCGCGGGGCCGGCCGGAAGGCGGTACATGAGCCCGGGCAGCGGCTCCACGAGCCCGTCCGAGACCAGCCCGTCGAGCGCGCGGGCCCGCTGTACGGGCTCCTCCCAGACGGTGTCCAGGACCGACTGCGGCACGGCGCCGACCGCCTCGCGCAGCACGGCGAGGAGCCGGCCGCGCACCTGCCGGTCCGTCCCGGCGTACGTCTGCCCGCGCCGCGGCGGTCCCTCGTGAGCGGGCTTCCCGGCCAGCCGCCACGCGCACAGCCCGGCCACCGGACAGCTCCCGCAGTCCGGGCTCTTGGCCGTGCACACCAGTGCCCCGAGCTCCATGGAGGCCGCGGCCCAGCGGGCCGCGGTGTCCTCGTCCTCGGGCAACAGGGCCCGCGCCAGGCGCCGCTCGGCGGCGGTCGTGGCGTTCGGCGGGTACTCGACCCCGGTCGCGGTGCGCGCGAAGACCCGGCGCACGTTCGTGTCGAGCACCGCGTGCCGCTGCCCGTACGCGAAGGAGGCCACGGCCGCCGCCGTGTACTCGCCGATCCCGGGCAGGGCCAGCAACTGGGCGTGCTCGCGCGGTACGTCGCCCCCGTGGCGCTCCGTTATGGCAGTGGCCGCGCCGTGCAGGCGCAGGGCCCGGCGCGGGTAACCGAGGCGGCCCCAGGCGCGTACGGCCTCACCCGGTGCGTCGGCGGCGAGGTCGGCGGGCCGGGGCCAGCGGGCGAGCCACTGCTCGTAGACCGGCAGGACCCGGTTGACGGGGGTCTGCTGGAGCATGAACTCGCTGACCATCACCCCCCAGGGGCCGGCCTCGGGGCGGCGCCAGGGCAGGTCGCGGGCGTGTGCTTCGAACCACGCGATGACGGGGGAGTGCAGCGCGGTGGCGGGAATGGTTGCAGTCATGGCAGACGGCATCCTGGCACGTTTCGGGCCCGCGGGGTGTCGTGTCGATCCCCGGCCGGGCTCCGGGGCGGGGCCCGGGCGGGGCCGGGCGGGTGTCAGCGGGCGGGGTCCGCGCCGGTGATCAGGACGGCCGTGCGGCCGCCGCTCGTCCGCACGGCGGCGACGACCCTGGTCGCGGGGCCGGCGAGCGCGAGGACGGCGAGCGCGGCGAGGCTCGCGCCGAGCAGCAGGCCCATGGCCACGTCGTGCGGGTAGTGGACGCCGACGAAGACGCGGGAGAAGGCCATCAGCAGGGCCAGCGGAAGGGTCAGCAGCACGAGCTTGCGTGCGGCGATCGCCAGAGCCACGGCCGCGGCTCCCGCGATGGTGGCGTGGTTGCTGGGGAAGGACCAGTCGCCGGTGGCCGGGCACTTGATCAGCGAGGCCGCCGCCCCGGCCACGGCCCGGCAGGGGCGCTCCTCGTCGACGCTGGACTTCACCAGCTCGGAGGCGACGTACGCCAGGGCGGTGACGAAGGGGGCGAGCACCGCGAGCGCCACCGTGCGGGGGTCGCGGGCGCCGCGCGCACGCCACCACACGGCTATGAAGAGGGCGCCGAAGACGAGCAGCCCGTACTCGGTCCAGAACTCGAACGCCGATTGCACCCAGGCGGGGGTCGAGTGGGCGAAATCGGTGACGTCGAGGTAGAGGCCGGAGCTGTCCATGGTGACTGAAGGTACCTAAATCGGAATAACGTCCTCATCAGTCTCACGGCCGATTCCGGGTGCCCCGGATCACCCCGCAGGATGATCATCGGCAAAACAAGCCGCCTGCGCGGCATGTGGGCACTGATCGCGCCCCGAACTCTCGTAAGGTTCCGTCCGTGGGATCTCTGCGCAATCCGGTCGGGCCGCTCCCCTCCTCCATCTACTGGCGACGGAGGGCCGTGCTGGCGTCCGTCGCCGCGCTCCTCGCGATGCTCGCCGTATGGACCGTCAGCTCCGGTGCGGGCAAGTCGAGTACCAACGGCAAGGGCCAGGGCGGCTCCGGTCCCGTCACCCAAATCACCCCCGGACCCTCGGGTTCCGGTCCGGCGATCAGTCAGGCCCCGGGCGGGCGCGGCGAGTCGGGCTCGGGCACCTCGGGCGGTACGAGCGCCGGCACCGGCACGGGCTCCGGCCCCGGTGCGAGCCCCGGCACGGGCAAGAACGGCGAACCGGGCGCCGAGCCCGGCACCGCCGGCCAGGGCGGCGCGGACGGCTCCGGCGGCACCGGCGCGGGCCAGGTCGTCCCGGCGGACTCGCCGGTGCCCACGTGCGCGCCCGGTGCGCTGCAGTGGGAGGTCAAGAGCGTGAAGAACGAGTACGAGGCGAGCGAGAAGCCGCGCCTCGAACTCCTCGCGCGCAATGTCTCGGGCGCGACCTGCAAGGTCGATCTCGGCCCGAAGCAGGCGGTACTGACGATCACTCAGGCGAGCAACGCCAAGCCGGTCTGGTCCTCGGCGGACTGCCCGGCGGGCGCGGGCAACGTGTTCTACCGGGTGCCCTCGCAAGGGGAGACCAAGCAGGCCCTGGAGTGGGACCGGCACTTCAGCGAGGCGACCCAGTGCCAGTCGCCTCCGGCGGGGGTGGCGGCGGCGGACACCTACGTGGTCGAGGTCAAGTCGCCCGGCATGCCGGTGGCTCGCACCTCGTTCGTGCTGAAGCCGGAGTAACGGGGGCGCCGTTGCCGGGGCTCAGCCCCGGACCCCGCTCCTCAAACGCCGGAGGGGCTGGTGTGGGCCGGCGTCGGCCCGCACGTGAACGCCGGCGGGCTGGAGAATCCAGCCTCGCCGGCGTTCGAGGCGCGGGGGTCCGGGGGCGGAGCCCCAGGCAGCGGCGCTGCAGCCGCACACCCGGAGCCGCGGCGCAGCCTAGACGTACCGCTCCAGGATGGAGGACTCCGCCAGGCGGGACAGGCCCTCGCGGACGCTCCGCGCCCGCGCCTCGCCGACGCCGTCGACCGTCTGGAGGTCGTCCACGGAGGCGGCCAGCAGCTTCTGCAGCCCACCGAAGTGCTCCACGAGCCGCTCGATGATCGCCCCCGGCAGCCTCGGCACCTTCGCCAGCAGCCGGTACCCGCGCGGGGACACCGCCGAGTCCAGGGTCTCCGGCGAGCCCGTGTACCCCAGGGCCTTCGCCACGATCGCCAGCTCCAGCAGCTCCGGATGCGTCAGCGCGTCCAGCGCGGGCAGCGCCTCGTCCACCGTGCGGGAACGCTTCGCCGTCGGCTCCGGCACGTAGTCCCGGATGACGAGCTCCCGCTCCTGCTCGATCCCGACCGTCAGCTCGTCGAGCTGCAGGGAGAGCAGCCGGCCGTCGGTGCCGAGCTCCACCACGTACTCCGCGATCTCCGTCGCGATGCGCCGCACCATCTCCAGCCGCTGCGCCACCGCCGTGACGTCGCGGACCGTCACCAGGTCCTCGATCTCCAGCGCGGACAGCGTCCCGGCGACCTCGTCCAGGCGGAGCTTGTACCGCTCCAGCGTGGCCAGCGCCTGGTTCGCCCGCGACAGGATCGCCCCGGACTCCTCCAGCACGCGCCGCTCGCCGTCCACGTACAGCGCGATCAGCCGCATCGACTGCGAGACCGACACCACCGGGAAACCGCACTGCTTCGAGACCCGGTCCGCGGTCCGGTGCCGGGTGCCCGTCTCTTCCGTGTGGATCGACGCGTCGGGCACCAGCTGGACGCCCGCCCGCAGGATCTTGGTGATGTCCTTGTCCAGGATCAGCGCGCCGTCGAGCTTGCACAGCTCGCGCAGCCGGGTCGCCGTGAACTCCACGTCCAGGACGAAACCGCCCGTGCACATGGCCTCGACGGACTTGTCCATGCCGAGGACGATGAGCCCTCCGGTGTTGCCGCGAACGATCCGTTCGAGCCCGTCACGCAGGGGCTGACCAGGTGCGACCGCGCTCAGCGAGGCGCGCATCATGGCCTCCTGCTTGGAGCTCGCGCCCGACTTTCCGGATGCTGCTGCCCCGTCCTTGGCTGCCACTGCACTCCTCCGGTCGCGGGATGTACCGCCTGCGTACGGCCGGGCGGACCATCCCGAAGTCTACCGGCGCGGCCCCGGCGCCCGTCGTGCCTTGGCCCGGCCGGGCCGGGGAGCACCCCGTCCGGGCCCCCTGACCTGCGGTTCGGAGCCCCGAACGGCCTGCTAGTCGGCGGCCCGCTCCTTCGCCGGCGTACGCGACCGCCCGCGCGGCAGGACCCGTAGGGCGTCGCCCATGTCGGCGACCTCGGTCACCTTCATGCCCGCTGGCACCTTCCCCGGGTCCACCGGCACCAGCGCGTGCGTGAAGCCCAGCCGGAACGCCTCCGCGAGCCGCCGCTGGACGCCCGTCACGCGCCGGACCTCGCCCGCGAGGCCGACCTCCCCGATGGCGACCAGGTTCTTCGGGAGCGGTACGTCGCTGGCCGCCGAGGCCAGTGCCAGCGCGACGGCCAGGTCGGCGGCCGGCTCGGTCAGCTTCACCCCGCCCACGGTCGCGGTGTAGATGTCCCGCTTGCCGAGCGCCGTGATCCGCCCGCGCTGCTCCAGCACCGCCAGCATCATCGAGACGCGCGAGGTCTCCAGCCCGGAGGTGGTGCGGCGCGGCGAGGGGATCTGCGAGTCCACCGTCAGCGCCTGCACCTCCGCGACCAGGGGCCGCTTGCCCTCCAGGGTCACCGTCAGGCAGGTGCCGGGGACGGCCTCGGTGCGGCGGGTCAGGAACAGCCCGCTCGGGTCGGCGAGGCCGGTGATGCCCTCGTCGTGCAGTTCGAAGCAGCCGACCTCGTCCGTGGCGCCGTACCGGTTCTTCACCCCGCGCACCAGGCGCAGCCGCGCGTGCCGGTCGCCCTCGAAGCTCAGGACCACGTCCACGAGGTGCTCCAGCAGGCGGGGACCGGCGATCGCCCCGTCCTTGGTGACGTGGCCGACGAGCAGCGTGGACATCCCGCGCTCCTTGGAGGCCCGGATCAGCGCCCCGGCCACCTCCCGGACCTGCGCCATGCCGCCGGGCGCGCCGTCGATCTCGGGGGAGGCGACCGTCTGCACGGAGTCCATGATCAGCAGTGCGGGCTTCACGGCGTCCAGGTGCCCGAGCACGGCCGACAGGTCGGTCTCGGCTGCGAGGTAGAGGTGGTCGCTGAGCGCGCCGATCCGCTCGGCCCGCAGCCGCACCTGGCTCGCCGACTCCTCTCCGGTGACGTAGAGGGTGCGGTGCTCGTCGGAGGCGGCCTTCGCCGCGACGTCGAGCAGCAGCGTCGACTTGCCTACCCCCGGCTCGCCCGCGAGCAGGACGACCGCACCGGGGATCAGCCCGCCGCCCAGCACCCGGTCCAGCTCGTCCACGCCGGTGCTGCGCGCGGTCGCGGTCCGGACGTCGACCTGCCCGATCGGCACGGCGGCCGTGGTGACCCGGCCGGCCGCGGTGGTGCGCACGGCGGGGGCGCCCCCGAGCTCCTCGACGGTGCCCCAGGCCTGGCACTCGGGGCACCGGCCGAGCCACTTGGCGGTGGAGTACCCGCACTCGGTACAGCGGTAGGACGGCCGGTCCTTGGCGGATGAACGAGATGTACGGGCAGCCATGCGGCCCACCGTAGCCGCAGCCACCGACAGCCCTTCCCCGACGGCCTCCGAGGCGGTGCCCCGGCCGTCCCCGGCGGTCCCCGGCGTGTACGCCACGGCGTGCACCGTCAGGGGGCGCGTCAGCGCAACGTCGATCTGTTCACCCGTAAGGACTAAAACTGGTGAAGGCTTCCGGAGCGCCACCGGCGCGCCGCCTACGGTCACCGAGTGACCAGCAGCAACCAGGGACGCCCCGCACCGCGCACCGGCGCACACCGGGCGCACGGGCGCACGCCCCCCGAGGGGACCAGGGTGGAGCAGCCGCCACCGTTCCGGTACGAGCCCTACCTGGACGGGCTGTTCACGTACTGCCTCTCGGTCCTGTGCGACCACGACACCGCCACCGACGTGCTCGGCGACGTCCTCGCCGTCGCCGACCGCCATCCCGGCCGCTGCCCCGACGAGGGGGACCGGCGGGCCTGGCTGTACGCCCTCGCACGCTGGGCCTGCCTGCGCAGGCTCGCCGAGCGGCGGCGCACGCGCTACGGGTACGGGGGAGCGCATTCCGCCCGGCGTGCACCGGAGCACACGGACACCGGCCGTGCGCCGGATCCCGCGACGGCGAGCGCCGACGCGAACGCGGTGGCGAACCTGGCGGGGCACGCGTCGGCGCATGTGTCGGCGCATGGTGCGTCGGCCGGCCTCGGCGGCCCCGGCGACTCGCGTGACAGTGCCGGTCACGGCGGTCACGGCGGCCACGGCGCTCTCGACGTGTACGCCTACCGCCGCACCGAGCTCGCCCGTCTCGCCTGGCCGGAGGCCGCCGGGACCACCCCCGAGCAGCGCGAGGCACTCGAACTCGCCGTCCGCCACCGCCTCGGCGTCCCCGAACTCGCCGCCGTCCTCGGCACGCCCCCGGCCGCCGCCCGCGAGCTGCTGTCCGGCGCCGCCTGCGAGGTGGAGCGCACCCGGGCCGCCCTCGCCGTCGTGGAGACGGGCAACTGCCCGAGCGTGTCCCGGCTCACCGGCGACGACGGGGAGGGCGGGGGAGACGGGAACCTCCTCCTCTCCTCCTCCCTGCGCGCCGAACTCGTCCGCCACGTCGACGACTGCCCGCGCTGCCGCCGCGTCGCCGAACGCGTGGGCGCCGGCGGTCCCTGGCCCGGCTCGGGCGGCATCAACACCGCCGCCCTCCCGCTGGTCCCGGCCCCGCGCACCGCCGTGCACGCCGCGATGCTCCGCTCCGGCGGCCGCCGCGGCGCCGGGACCGGCCCGCGCTTCGACCGCACCGGCTTCCCGATGGACCCCAAGGACCGTGCGGCCCGCCGCGAACGGCTGCGTGCCCGCGCCGTGACCACCACGGTCGTCGCCACCGTCGTCGCGGCCCCGGTGCTGGCGCTGTGGGCCGCGTACCGGGGCGCCCCGAGCACCGGGGAACCCGTCGGCAACGGCTCCACGCGCATCTCCGCGAGCGATGCGGAGCTCCCGCAGGCCCGTACGGACGGCCGCCCGCTGACGGCCTACGAGAACGCGGGCAACGCCGCCGTCACCACCGACGACTCCGGCTTCGCCCCGTCCGCAGCCGCCCCCGACGTCTCCGTCGAGGTCATCAGCAGCGGCGCGCCGAGCTCCGCACCGGGCGCCCCGGGCCGGCTGACCGCGGCCGCCTCCACCCACGGAGCGACCACCCTGCTCACCCTCACCGCGTCGGGCGGCGCCCCGGTCGACTGGCGGCTGTGGTCCGACGCCCCGTGGCTGCGCGCCAGTACGACCTCGGGCCGGCTGGCCCCAGGAGAATCGGTCACCCTACGGATCACCGTGGACTCCGAAGCCCAGCCCGTAGGGGCCTGGAGCGCGCGGGTCGGGGTGGACCCGGGCGGCGCGGTGATCTCCATCCGCGGCCGGGGCCGCCCGGCACCCACCCCGCCCGGCCCGGACCCCACGCCCACGCCCAGCCCGTCCGAGACGCGGCCGACACCCACCCCGACTCCGACACCGACCCCCACCCCGGAGCCCACCCCCACCCCGACACCGACCCCGACGCCGACCCCGAGCCCCTCGGACGGAGCAACGCCGGGGCCGACTCCGACCCCGGAGCCGGCCCCGTAGCCCTGGGCGCCCTGCGGCCTACTTCTGCTTCGGCGCGGGATCGGCCGGGTGCGGGGCCATCGGCAGCAGCGAGGAGAGCCGCGCCTCGCAGAGCCGTACGAGCTCCTCGTACCCCTCCTTGCCCATCAGCTCCGTCAGCTCGGCGCGGTACGACTCGTACACCGGCTTGCCGGCGCCGTGCGCGGACGTGGCCGAGGTGCACCACCAGTGCAGGTCGTGGCCGCCCGGACCCCAGCCGCGCCGGTCGTACTCGCCGATCGACACCTGCAGGACGCGGGTGTCGTCGGGCCGGTCGATCCACTCGTAGGTCCGCCGGATGGGGAGCTGCCAGCACACGTCCGGCTTGGTCTCCAGCGGCTCCTGGCCGCCGCGCACCGCCAGGATGTGCAGGGAACAGCCGGCCCCCGCCGGGAAACCGGGCCGGTTCAGGAAGATGCAGGCACCGTCCCAGCGGCGGGTCTGCTTCTCCCCGTCGTCGTCGTGCTGCGTCCACCCGGTCTCGCTGCCGACGTCGTGGAACTGCCACAGCTCCGGCGTCAGCCGCGCCACGTTCTCGGCGACCCGCTTCTCGTCGTCCTCGTCGGAGAAGTGCGCGCCGAGCGTGCAGCAGCCGTCGTCCGCGCGGCCCGCCTGAATGCCCTGGCAGCCGCTGCCGAAGATGCAGGTCCAGCGGGAAGTGAGCCAGGTCAGGTCACAGCGGAAGACCTGCTCCTCGTCGGCGGGGTCGGGGAACTCCACCCAGGCCCGCGGGAAATCGAGCCCCTTCTCGTCCGCCTCGGCGGCGGCCCCGGCACCCTTGGCGGCCTTGCCGACCTTGGTCTTGGACTTGTTGGCCTTCTTCGTATTTGGCACAAACCCCAGCCTAAGCGCCCCTTACTCCACCCCTACGCGTTTGGACCAGTAGCGTTTCCCCTCATGAGACTCGGTGTCCTTGATGTGGGTTCGAACACGATCCATCTGCTGGTGGTGGACGCGCATCCCGGTGCGCGCCCGCTTCCCGCGCACTCGCACAAGGTGGAGCTGCGGCTGGCGGAGCTGCTCGACGAACACGGCGCGGTGACGCCGGACGGCGTGGAGCGGCTGGTTTCCGTCATCGGGGACGCGGTGCAGGCCGCTGAGGACAAGGGGTGCGAGGACGTACTCCCCTTCGCGACGAGCGCGGTACGGGAAGCCACGAACGCCGACGAGGTCCTCGCCCGGGTCAAGGCGGAGACGGGCGTGGACCTCCCCGTCCTCAGCGGCGACGACGAGGCCCGCCTGACGTTCCTCGCGGCGCGGCGGTGGTTCGGCTGGTCGGCGGGCAAGCTGCTGCTCCTGGACATCGGCGGGGGCTCGCTGGAGATCGCGTACGGGATCGACGAGGACCCGGACGCGGCCGTCTCGCTCCCCCTGGGCGCGGGCCGCCTGACGGCGGGCTGGCTCCCGGGCGACCCGCCGGACCAGGCGGACATCCGCGCCCTGCGCCGCCATGTTCGGGCCCAGATCGCCCGGACGGTCGGCGAGTTCAGCCGCTTCGGGGCGCCGGACCGGGTGGTGGCCACCTCGAAGACCTTCAAGCAGCTGGCCAGGATCGCGGGCGCGGCCCGCTCCGCGGACGGCCTCTACATCCAGCGGGACCTGACCCGGAAGTCCCTGGAGGAATGGGTCCCGCGACTGGCGGCGATGACCACCGCCCAGCGCTCGGCCCTCCCGGGCGTCTCCGAGGGCCGCTCCAACCAGCTTCTGGCGGGGGCGCTGGTGGCGGAGGGTGCGATGGATCTCCTCGGTGTCGACTCCCTGGAGATCTGCCCCTGGGCCCTCCGGGAAGGCGTCATCCTCCGGCGGCTGGACCACCTCGGAAGGTCCACTCCGGTCGGCGCGTGAGCGGCGCCGGGGGGTTCGCCTCAATCGCCGGCGGGGCTGGGTTGTGGTGGGGTCTGGGTGGCTGCGTGGGGTGGGTCGGGGCCGGGGCCGGGGTGGGGTGTCGGCCTGGACTGCATGATTTAGGCGCCCTGTGCCGAGCTGCGACAGGGTGAAGCCTGCTCTCGCGCCACAAATCACGCTTTACGTCCCGGCCGACACCCCACCCCGTCCCCGTCCCCGTCCCCGACCCGCGCCGCCGCCCCCAGCCCCGCCGGGGGTTGGGTTGTACGGGGGCAGTCGCAGCCTCATCGGGGTTCGAGGCGGCCCGGGGTCTATTCAGCCGTCCGGCGTTTGAGGACCGGGGTCCGGGGCGGAGCCCCGGGGGGTTCGGGCGGAGCCCGGGATCCCGCTTTCGGGCTGCCGATTTCAGCCTCGCCGGCGTTTGAGGCGCGGGGTCTGGGGCGGAGCCCCAGGGGCTTTTCAGCCCGTCCGGCGTTTGAGGACCGGGGCAGGGCTGGCCCTGGGAACGGTGGAAGGGTGGGGCGGGGACTTGCCCCGCAGGGCCGCCCCGCCTGCGGCGAGACAGGGTCCGGCCTGTCAGGTGACGGCTCCGCAGGGCCCGTGACACCAAGGCCCGGCCAGGGCAAGGGTGCGTGGGTTTTCGTGGGCCCGCCCACCGGGGTGACCCCGATACCCTGTCCCCGTGGCAGAACCAGTCCGGATCCCGACCGCGAAAGTCGCCCTCTCCACCGCCTCCGTCTACCCGGAGTCAACGGCGACCGCCTTCGAGATCGCCGCGCGCCTCGGCTACGACGGCGTAGAGGTCATGGTCTGGACGGACCCGGTCAGCCAGGACGTCGACGCCCTGCGCCGCCTCTCCGACCACCACCAGGTCCCGATCCTGGCGATCCACGCCCCCTGCCTCCTCATCACGCAGCGCGTCTGGTCCACCGACCCCTGGACCAAACTCCAGCGCGCCCAGGCGGCAGCCGAGAAGCTCGGGGCGAGCACGGTCGTCGTGCACCCGCCGTTCCGCTGGCAGCGCCAGTACTCCCGCGACTTCGTGACCGGCATCTGGCGGATGGCGGACGAGACCGACGTCCGCTTCGCCGTCGAGAACATGTACCCCTGGCGCTACCGCGACCGCGAGATGCTCGCCTACGCGCCCGAGTGGGACGTCACCAAGGACGACTACCGCCACTTCACGGTCGACCTCTCGCACACCGCGACCGCCCGTACCGACGCCACCGCGATGATCGACCGGATGGGCGACCGTCTCGCCCACATCCACCTCGCCGACGGAAACGGTTCCGCGAAGGACGAGCACCTCGTCCCCGGCCGCGGCACCCAGCCCTGCGCCGAACTGCTGGAGCGGCTCGCCGCCACCTCCTTCGACGGGCACGTCGTCATCGAGGTCAACACCCGCCGCGCGATGTCCTCCGCCGAGCGCGAGGCCGACCTCGCCGAGGCCCTGGCCTTCACCCGCCTGCACCTCGCGACCGCCCCCGGCCCGGCACCCAGGACCCCGCACCCATGACCGAGCCCCAGCCGAAGCCCCGCCGCGGTCCCGGCCGCCCCCGCCAGGACGAGGCCGACGACGGCCCCGGCACCCAGGAGCGCATCCGCCTCGCGGCCCGCGCCGAGTTCGCCGCGCGCGGCTACGACAAGACCTCCGTCCGGGGGATCGCCAAGGCCGCCGGCGTGGACCCGGCCCTGGTGCACCACTACTTCGGCAGCAAGGACGAGCTCTTCGCCGCCGCGATCGAGCTCAGCATGGAGCCCGCCCTCGTCCTGCCCGCGATCCTCGGCGCGGGCCCCGACGGCATCGGCGAGCGCCTGGCCCGCTACTTCCTCGGCGTCTGGGAGAACCCGGTCACCCGGACCCCGCTGCTCGCCGTGATCCGCTCGGCCCTCACCCACGAGGCCGCCGCGAAGGTGCTCCGCCGGCTGATCCTGCACCGGCTGCTGGAGCGGATCGCGGCCGACCTCAACGTCCCCGACCCGACCTTCCGCGCCGAGCTCGCCGCCTCCCACATGGTCGGCATCGCGATCCTGCGCTACGTCGTCCAGGTCGAGCCCCTCGCATCGGCGGACCCGGAGACCATCATCGAGCTGGTGGCCCCCACCCTCCAGCGCTACCTCACCGAGGAATGACGGCACCCGCGCACGCAGCCCCGTAGGCTCCGCACCGTGCCCAATTGCTGAGCCGCCCGTCCCGGGATCCGGACAGCGCGTCCGGATCCCGGGCAGGGGGCGTAGCCTCGTAACCGAGCCATATCCACAGTCGCGGCAGGCGCTCGCGTCACCGCACACATGGGGAGAGATCCGATGCCCGAGCTGAGGTCCCGCACCGTCACCCACGGCCGCAACATGGCAGGCGCACGTGCCCTGATGCGCGCCTCGGGCGTAGCGAGCGCGGACATCGGGAAGCCGATCATCGCGGTCGCCAACTCCTTCACCGAGTTCGTCCCCGGCCACACCCACCTGGCCCCGGTCGGCCGCATCGTCTCCGACGCGATCCTGGCCGCCGGTGCCGTCCCCCGCGAGTTCAACACCATCGCGGTCGACGACGGCATCGCCATGGGCCACGGCGGCATGCTGTACAGCCTGCCCTCCCGCGACCTGATCGCGGACTCGGTCGAGTACATGGTGGAGGCGCACTGCGCCGACGCGCTGATCTGCATCTCCAACTGCGACAAGATCACCCCCGGCATGCTGATGGCCGCCATGCGCCTCAACATCCCGGTCGTCTTCGTCTCCGGCGGCCCGATGGAGGCCGGTCAGGCCACCCTCGTCGACGGCACCGTCCGCAAGCTCGACCTGATCGACGCGATGGTGGACGCCTCCAACGACAGCGTCTCCGACGAAGACGTCCTGCGCATCGAAGAGAACGCCTGTCCCACCTGTGGCAGCTGTTCCGGCATGTTCACCGCCAACTCGATGAACTGCCTCGCCGAGGCCATCGGCCTGGCCCTCCCCGGCAACGGCTCGGTCCTCGCGACGCACACCGCCCGCCGCGCCCTGTACGAGGACGCCGGCCGCACGATCGTCGAGATCACCAAGCGCTACTACGAGCAGGACGACGAGTCGGTCCTGCCCCGCAACATCGCGACCCGTCAGGCCTTCGAGAACGCCATGGCCCTCGACATCGCCATGGGCGGCTCCACGAACACGATCCTGCACCTCCTCGCCGCCGCGCAGGAAGCCGGTCTGAAGTACGACCTCACGGACATCGACGAGATCTCCCGCCGGGTCCCGTGCCTGGCCAAGGTCGCGCCGAACGTGGCGCCCGGCGGCACGTACTACATGGAGGACATCCACCGGGCCGGCGGCATCCCCGCCCTGCTCGGCGAGCTGCACCGCGGCGGACTCCTCAACAAGGACGTCACCACGGTCCACTCCGCCAACCTGGAGGAGTGGCTCGCGAAGTGGGACGCCCGCTCCGGCACGGCCCCCGACGAGGTCATGGAGCTGTGGCACGCGGGCCCCGGCTGCCAGCGCTCCGCCTCCGCCTTCTCCCAGTCCGAGCGCTGGGACACCCTCGACCTCGACGCCGAGGGCGGCTGCATCCGCTCCGTCCAGCACGCCTACTCCAAGGACGGCGGCCTCGCCGTCCTGCGCGGCAACATCGCGCTCGACGGCTGCGTCGTGAAGACCGCCGGCGTCGACGAGTCGATCTGGACCTTCGAGGGCCCGGCCGTGGTCTGCGAATCGCAGGACGAGGCCGTCGACAAGATCCTCCGCAAGGAGATCAAGGCCGGCGACGTGGTCGTCATCCGCTACGAGGGCCCGCGCGGCGGTCCCGGCATGCAGGAGATGCTCTACCCGACGTCCTTCCTCAAGGGCCGCGGCCTCGGCAAGCTCTGCGCGCTGGTCACGGACGGCCGCTTCTCCGGCGGCACCTCGGGCCTGTCCATCGGCCACGCCTCCCCGGAGGCGGCCGCGGGCGGCTCCATCGCGGTCGTGGAGGACGGCGACCGCATCCGCATCGACATCCCGAACCGCTCCATCGAGCTCCTGGTCGACGAAGCCACGCTGGCAGCCCGCCACGCGGCCCTGGGCGGCGTCTACGCCCCGAAGAACCGCGAGCGCAAGGTCTCCGCGGCCCTGCGCGCCTACGCGGCGATGGCCACCAGCGCCGACAAGGGCGCGGTCCGCGACGTCAGCCTCCTGGAGCGCTGACCCCGCCACCCACGGCAAAGGCCCCGCCCGACACCCGTCGGGCGGGGCCTTCCGCGTTCCCCGCGCCTTACGGACCGACCCCGCCCGGCGTCACCACCCCGCGGGATCCCCCGCCGCCACGGCGAACACGGTCCCGTCGGGCGCCGACGCGTACACCCGCCCGTCCCCGACGACAGGTGCGGGCAGACTCGCCGCGAAGGTGTCCTTTCCGGAGCCCATCCGGGGCTTGGTCTGCCCCAGCAACTTCCCCGCACGCGCGTCGACGGCGAGCAGCCGCCCGTCCGAGGCACTCAGGTAGACCCGGCCGTCGGCGAACACGGGCCTGGAGGCGACCGCCACGCCCGTCTCCAGCCGCCATTCCTCCTTGGCTGCGCCGATCGCCGCCAGCGCACCCGTGGCCCCGAACGCGTACACGACCCCGTCCGGCCCCACCGTCGCCTGGGCCTCGTACAGCGGCGAGGGCAGCCGCACCCGCCGTACGGCATGGGTGGCCAGGTCCACCCGTACGACCGCCTCCGTCCTGGTCCGTACGTCGCTGTCCAGTAGGTACAGTCCGCCGCCAGCCGTCCCCACGGGATGGAGCATCCCCGGAGACCGGACCTGCCAGCGGGGCACCCCGCTCGCCGGGTCCACCGCCGAGAGCCGAGTTGCTCTGCCGTTCTCATCGGGCGTCGACACGTACAGCGCGGCAGGCTCCCCCGGCGCCTCCTGGCCGCTCCACCACTCGGAACCGGCCCCGCCGATCTTCTTGGTCCAGCGCGGGGTGCCGGTCGTGCAATCCAGCGCGGTGACGGTTCCATCCACCGCCGTGATCAGTACCTGCCCGCCGGCGGGCAGGGCGTGCGCGCCACTCGGCAGGGTCCGCTTCCAGCGCTCCGCGCCCGTCGCCGGATCCAGGGCCCGTAGCAGTTCGCTCCCGCTTCCCGATGTCACCGCGAGGACCAGCCCACCCCCGTGCAACGGCGCACTGTCGGCCGCGGGCCGGGAGCGCGGGACAGCCGCCCGTACGGACCACAGCGTCGACCCGTCCCCGGGGCCGAGCCGCATCGCGTCCGACTCGGGCCCCGAGCAGTAGAGGGCCGAAGCCTGCCAGGAGCATGCCGCGGCGTATGCGCCCAGAGGCACTGACCACGGCAGGACCTGCCTCGGCACGGGTACCCGCGGGGCGGCGGCCTGTTTCGGGGGCTTGTCGCTGGATGCGGACCACAGGTAGCCGCCTGCGGACCCACCCGCCAGCAGCAGCCCGACCCCCACCGCGACGGCCAAGCGGGTCCGCCGTCTGCGGCCCGGGGCGGACGGGGCCGGGGTGGCGATCTGCTCCCGCCGGTGCGTGTCCTCCTCGTCGGGCACCGGTTGCCTCGGTCGCGGGATGAAGGCCTGCGTGTCCAGATCGGTCGGGTAGGCCACCGACCGCAGCGCCACGATCAGAGCGTCCGCGCTGGGCCGCTCTGCCGGATCCTTCGCCAGGCACTGCGCGACCAGCGGCACGAGCCGCTCCGGCAGACCGGTCAGATCGGGCTCGCTGTGCACCACCTGGTACGCCACGAGGTAATGGCTGTCGGAGTCGAAGGGCCCCCGCCCGGTCGCCGCGTAGACGAGCACCGCACCCAGGGCGAACACATCAGCCGCGGTCCCGACCTCCCGCGGCCGCTGGAACTGCTCCGGCGCCATGAACGGCGGGGTCCCGATCAGCTTCCCCGTCTCGGTGCGCAGATCGCTGTCGGCGGGCCGCGAGATCCCGAAGTCGATGACCCGCACCCCGTCCGGGGCCATCAGTACGTTGCTGGGCTTCAGGTCCCGGTGCACGACCCCGGCCCGGTGGATGTCCCGCAGGGCCTCGGCCAGCCCGGCGGCGAGCCGCGTCAGCTCCTTTGGTTCCAGTACGTGCTCCCGTACCCGCTCGGAGAGCGTCGGGGAGTCGATGAACAGCGTGGCCATCCAAGGCCGTTCGGCATCGGGGTCCGCATCCACGACTGGTGCGGTGAACGCTCCGCTCACCCGCCGCGCGGCCGCGACCTCCTGCCGGAACCGGGCCCGGAACTCCGGGTCCACGGCGTGCTGCGGATGCACGATCTTGACGGCGAGTTTCAGCCCCGACTCGGAGGTGGCCAGGTGGACGACGCCCATGCCGCCGGAACCGAGCACGGACTCGAGCCGGTACTGCCCGGCGTACTCCGGAAAACCCGCGTAGTCCGTCCGCGCTGAACGCACCGCTCACCACCCCCGCCGGAGCCTAGTCGATGGCCCGTGCGAATCTCCAAGGTCTTGCTACCCTGCGCGGGTTGCGCACGGCAACATCCAAGGGGGGAGTTTTCACATGTCTGTTGAGAGCGAATCAAGCCAAGTCCAGAGCCTCGAGTCGGGGTCGGGTTTCCCGACGTTCCCGGTCGCGCCCGGCTACCGCGTGAACGTCCGCCGCGGTCCCGGCACCAACTACTCGGTCAGCCGGGTTCTGCCGCTCGGCGCCTACGTCTCGATCCGCTGCCAGTGCGAGGGAACGAACGTCTCCGGCCCGTACGGCACGTCGAACATCTGGGACTGCATCGGCAACGGCGAGTTCGTCGCCGACGCCTACGTGAAGACCGGCAGCGACGGCTACGTCGCCACCCACTGCGCCTGACCACACCCGGGGGAGAGAAATGATCAGTCGACGACGCATGCTCGGCCTGGGCGGCTCCGTGATCGCCACGGTCCCCGCGCTCATGCTCGCGGGGGCGAGCGAGGCAGCCGCCGCCGTAGGAGGGTCGGGGTTCCCGACGTTCCCGGTCGCGCCCGGCTACCAGGTGAACGTCCGCAGTGGCCCCGGCACCAACTACTCGATCCTTCGGGTCCTGCCGTTCGGCGCGACCGTCGGTGTCCGCTGCCAGTGCGAGGGGCAGGTCATCTCCGGTCCGTACGGAACGACGGCCCTCTGGGACTGCATCGGCAACGGCGAGTTCATCTCCGACGCCTACGTGAAGACGGGCAGCAGCGGCTACGTCACCAGCCGCTGCGGCTGACGCCATCCGGTCCAACCCCCGGCCCGCCCCGTGAGACACCCCGGGCCGACGCCGCCCGGCGGGGGATAATCGCTGGTGTGAGCGACGACCAGCGAGACCAGACCCCCGCCGAGCCGGCCGCCGAGGCCCAGCCGCAGCCCGCCGTGCCCGTCGGCCCCGAGCCCGAGCCGATCCGGTTCTTCGGCACCACCTGGGTGAACCACGACGGCGGCTACGGCGCGCGCCGCGTCGGCGCGGCCGCCGGTGCGCTGGTCCTGGCCGTCATCAGCGCCTTCCTCCTCCGGTTCTCCTACGAGGGCCTGGAGATCGGCAACGTCGGCGCCTTCCTCAGCATCTCGGTCGTCATCCTCTTCGCGATCGCCAGCTCCATCGCCTTCGTCAAGACCTGGGAATCCTTCAGCCGCCGGCAGCCCCCGTCCTCCGACGAGACCGCCCTCAAGGGCCTGAAGGCGATCGGTTTCATCGGCAGCCTCATCGCGTACTTCCTGCGCTGCTTCGTCGAGGCCCCCGGCGAGAAGCTGCGCCGCACCGAGTACGAGCGCGCCTCGGCCGAGTTCACCCGGCGGCGCAGCTCCCGTACCGGCAACCCGGCCGCCCGCCGCCCCAAGCGCAAGAAGTAGCCCCCCAAGAAGTAACCCCGCAAGAAGTAGCCCCGGCACCGCCCCCAGCCTTGCGCCCGGGGCACCGCCAGGAGCATTATTCATCACATGATGAATAACCAAGCGGCCGCCGCCGTCCACGCCGACGGCCTGACCGTCCGCCGCGGCACCGGCCGCAACCCCCGCACCGTCCTCGACGGCCTCTCCTTCGACGTCCCCCGCGGCCGCATCACCGGCCTCCTCGGCCCCTCCGGCTGCGGAAAGTCCACCCTGATGCGCGCCGTCGTCGGCACCCAGGCCCACGTCACCGGCACCCTCGACGTCCTCGGCCACCCCGCCGGCCACCCCGGACTCCGCTCCCGCATCGGCTACGTCACCCAGGCGCCCTCCGTCTACGACGACCTCACCGTCCGGCAGAACCTCGACTACTTCGCCGCGATCCTCGACCCCGGCCGCGCCGCCGCCGAGCGCCGCCGCGAGACCGTCACCCGGGCCATCGCCGACGTCGACCTCACCACCCACACCACCGCCCTCGCCGGAAACCTCTCCGGCGGCCAGCGCAGCAGGGTCTCCCTCGCGGTCGCCCTCCTCGGCAGCCCCGAGCTCCTCGTCCTCGACGAACCGACCGTCGGCCTCGACCCGGTCCTGCGCCGCGACCTGTGGAACCTCTTCCACGACCTCGCCGCCACCCGGGGCGCCACCCTCCTCGTCTCCTCCCACGTCATGGACGAAGCCGAGCGCTGCCACGACCTCCTCCTCATGCGCGAGGGCCGCCTCCTCGCGCAGGACACCCCCGAGGCACTGCGCACCCGTACCCACGCCGACACCGTCGAAGAGGGCTTCCTCCACCTCGTCGACGCCGCCAACGCCGAAGCCGCCGCAGTCACCGCAGCCCCCCACGGGAGCACCCGATGAGCACCGCCCGCACCGTCGCCACCGCCGCCCGCGTCCTGCGCCAGCTCCGCCACGACCCGCGCTCCATCGCGCTGATGCTGCTGGTCCCCGTACTGATGCTGGTCCTGCTCCGCTACGTCTTCGACGGCAACCCGCGGACCTTCAACGGCATCGGCGCGTCCCTCCTCGGGATCTTCCCCCTCATCACGATGTTCCTGATCACCTCCATCGCGACCCTGCGCGAGCGCACCTCCGGCACCCTCGAACGCCTCCTCGCCATGCCGCTCGGCAAGGGCGACCTCATCGCCGGCTACGCCCTCGCCTTCGGCGCCATGGCGGTCATCCAGTCCCTGCTCGCCACCGGCGTCGCCCTGTGGGTCCTCGGCCTCGACGTCGTCGGCTCCCCGTGGCTGCTCCTGCTCGTCGCCCTCCTCGACGCCCTGCTCGGCACCGCACTCGGCCTCTTCGTCTCCGCCTTCGCGGCGTCCGAGTTCCAGGCCGTCCAGTTCATGCCGGCGGTGATCTTCCCCCAGCTCCTGCTGTGCGGCCTCTTCGCCGCCCGCGACACCATGCAGCCCGTCCTGGAAGCGATCTCGAACGTCCTGCCCATGTCCTACGCCGTCGACGGCATGAACCAGGTCCTCGCCCACACCGACATGACCGCCGACTTCGTCCGCGACGCGGGCATCGTCGCCGGATGCGCCCTCCTGGTGCTCACCCTCGGCGCCGCGACCCTCCGCCGCCGCACACCCTGACCGCACTCCGGACACGACACCGCCGCTCCCCGCCCGAATGCAAGGATGGCCACGCAGACGACGTACACGCAGACGACGTATACGCACCAACAGTTCGGCGAGGTGAATCGGGCATGACCCAGACAGTCGCAGTCCTCGGTACCGGCAAGATCGGCGAGGCCCTGCTCAGCGGGATGATCCGCGGCGGCTGGCCCGCCTCCAAGCTCCTCGTCACCGCCCGCCGCCCGGAACGCGCCGAGGAGCTCCGCACCCGCTACGGCGTCGAGGCCGTCACCAACGCCGAGGCCGCCAAGCGCGCCGACACGCTGATCCTCACCGTGAAGCCGCAGGACATGGGCAAGCTCCTCGAAGAGCTCGCCCCGCACGTCCCCGCCGACCGCCTGGTCATCAGCGGCGCGGCCGGCATCCCGACCTCCTTCTTCGAGGAGCGCCTCGCCCAGGGCACCCCCGTCGTCCGCGTCATGACGAACACCCCCGCCCTCGTCGACGAGGCCATGTCCGTCATCTCGGCCGGCAGCCACGCCACCGCCGCGCACCTCGCGCACACCGAGGAGATCTTCGGCGGCGTCGGCAAGACCCTGCGCGTCCCGGAATCCCAGCAGGACGCGGCCACCGCCCTCTCCGGCTCGGGCCCCGCGTACTTCTACTACCTCGTCGAGGCCATGACCGACGCCGGCATCCTCCTCGGACTGCCCCGCGCCCAGGCCCACGACCTCATCGTCCAGGCCGCCGTCGGCGCCGCCGTCATGCTCCGCGACAGCGGCGAACACCCGGTCAAGCTCCGCGAAGCCGTCACCTCCCCGGCCGGCACCACCATCAACGCGATCGTGGAGCTGGAGAAGCACGGCGTACGAGCAGCCCTGATCGCCGCCCTCGAAGCGGCCCGCGACCGCAGCCGCGAACTCGCCTCCGGCAACAGCTGACACCCGCCGGCCGTTACGGGGCTGCGCGCGCAGCCCCGTAACGACGACGACCAGGCCCACTCCCCTCAGGGCTCCAGCAGCCCGATGGCCCGGTACGCCTCGTCGACGACGGGCCGCGCGATCGCCCGCGCCCGCCCGGCCCCCGCACGCAGCACCGCCTCCACCGTCCCCGGATCGGCCGCCAGCTCCGCGTGCCGTACGCGGACCGGCCGCAGCAGCTCCACGACGGCGTCGGCCACGTCCCGCTTGAGCGCCCCGTACCCGGTGTACCCGTCGGCGAGCGCGGCCGGCTCACCCCCGGTGCAGGCCGCGAGGATGTCCAACAGGTTCGCGACCCCGGGCCGCGTGGCCGGGTCGTAGACGACCCCGCCGTCCCCGCTGTCGGTGACGGCCCGCATCACCTTCTTCCGCACCGCCTCGGGCTCGTCGAGGATGAACACCACCCCGGGCCCCGCGTCCCCCGACTTCCCCATCTTCGAGGTCGGGTCCTGCAGGTCCATGACCCGCGCCGCCACCACCGGATGCGTGGCCTTGGGCACGGTGAAGGTGTACCCGTACCGCTGGTTGAACCGCACGGCCAGATCCCGGGTCAGCTCGACGTGCTGCCGCTGGTCCTCCCCGACGGGCACCTCCCCGGTCCGGTACGCCAGGATGTCGGCGGCCATCAGCACGGGATAGGTGAGCAGCGACAGCCGCACCCCTTCCCCCGAGGCCTGCGCCTTCGCCGCCTTCTCCTTGTACTGCACCATCCGCCGCAGCTCCCCGTCCGACGCCGTGCACTCCAGCAGGTACGAGAGCCGGGCGTGCTCGTCCACGTGGCTCTGCACGAACAGCGTGCACTTCTCGGGAGTCAGCCCGGCGGCGAGCAACAGCGTCGCCGCCTGCCGACTGAGCCGGCGCACCCGGGCCGGATCGTGCTCGACGGTCAGGGCGTGCAGATCGACCACGCAGAACAGCGCCTCGTCGGGCTTCTGCTCGGCGGCGACCCACTGCCGTACGGCCCCCAGGTAGTTCCCGAGCGTCAGATGCCCCGTCGGCTTGACCCCGCTGAAGATCCTCGTCATGTCCCTGCTCCCTGCTCGTGTCGGTGTGGGCGTCGACGCCACCGCGTCGGGCGACCGAGCCACTCCCGGGAGGGGAGAAACAGAAACGGCCGCCGTGATCGGCGGCCGTCGAGCGCGTGCGTGCTCGCGTGGATGGTCGGCCGCCGTCAGGCGGCCCACCAGCGAAGGTCGAGCATGAGCGCACGCGTAGTCATGGGGGAGAGGCTAGACCCTGAGGGGTGAGGACGGCGTCAGGTTTGCGCGCCCGGCGGGGCGGGTCAGCCTGGGGTTGACACACCTGTGCCGGATCCGTAAGGTTCTTCGAGTTGTCCGAAGTGAGCGCCGACCCCGGTCGGTCCCCGGACAGCCATCCCGCACTACACATTCGAACGAACGACTCACTTTGTCGTCCCGTTTTCATGCGTATTTGCGAATGAGGAATCCGCGTCCACGGACGCAGTCGCCGATTAGGTTCGGGGGCAAGGAATCCGCTACTGTCTCACTCGTCGCAAGGGCCCAACAGTCCGAACGACAAACCCCGTTGACTGGGAGTCAGGCCCGAAAGGATCTGATAGAGTCGAACTCGCCGGAAAGGAAAACGCGAAAGCGAAGACCTGGAAGGCGGAAAACAAGCGAGACAGACTCTGATAGAGTCTGAAACGCAAGAACAGAACAGAACGAAAGCCCGGAGGAAAGCCCGAGAGGGTGAGTACAAAGGAAGCGTCCGTTCCTTGAGAACTCAACAGCGTGCCAAAAATCAACGCCAAAAAGTTGATACCCCGTCCATTTCGGTGGATGAGGTTCCTTTGAAAAAAGACCTGTGAGGTCGCGGCTTCGGCCCTGACGCTTGCAGGCAATTACACAGCGAGGACGCAGTGGACGGTCGGTCTCATTCCGACATGACTGTCCCGCTCTAAGTGCGTGTGCACCCGATTACGGGTAAACATTCATGGAGAGTTTGATCCTGGCTCAGGACGAACGCTGGCGGCGTGCTTAACACATGCAAGTCGAACGATGAAGCCCTTCGGGGTGGATTAGTGGCGAACGGGTGAGTAACACGTGGGCAATCTGCCCTTCACTCTGGGACAAGCCCTGGAAACGGGGTCTAATACCGGATAACACTCCTGCCTGCATGGGCGGGGGTTAAAAGCTCCGGCGGTGAAGGATGAGCCCGCGGCCTATCAGCTTGTTGGTGGGGTAATGGCCCACCAAGGCGACGACGGGTAGCCGGCCTGAGAGGGCGACCGGCCACACTGGGACTGAGACACGGCCCAGACTCCTACGGGAGGCAGCAGTGGGGAATATTGCACAATGGGCGAAAGCCTGATGCAGCGACGCCGCGTGAGGGATGACGGCCTTCGGGTTGTAAACCTCTTTCAGCAGGGAAGAAGCGAAAGTGACGGTACCTGCAGAAGAAGCGCCGGCTAACTACGTGCCAGCAGCCGCGGTAATACGTAGGGCGCAAGCGTTGTCCGGAATTATTGGGCGTAAAGAGCTCGTAGGCGGCTTGTCACGTCGGATGTGAAAGCCCGAGGCTTAACCTCGGGTCTGCATTCGATACGGGCTAGCTAGAGTGTGGTAGGGGAGATCGGAATTCCTGGTGTAGCGGTGAAATGCGCAGATATCAGGAGGAACACCGGTGGCGAAGGCGGATCTCTGGGCCATTACTGACGCTGAGGAGCGAAAGCGTGGGGAGCGAACAGGATTAGATACCCTGGTAGTCCACGCCGTAAACGTTGGGAACTAGGTGTTGGCGACATTCCACGTCGTCGGTGCCGCAGCTAACGCATTAAGTTCCCCGCCTGGGGAGTACGGCCGCAAGGCTAAAACTCAAAGGAATTGACGGGGGCCCGCACAAGCAGCGGAGCATGTGGCTTAATTCGACGCAACGCGAAGAACCTTACCAAGGCTTGACATATACCGGAAAGCATTAGAGATAGTGCCCCCCTTGTGGTCGGTATACAGGTGGTGCATGGCTGTCGTCAGCTCGTGTCGTGAGATGTTGGGTTAAGTCCCGCAACGAGCGCAACCCTTGTCCTGTGTTGCCAGCATGCCCTTCGGGGTGATGGGGACTCACAGGAGACCGCCGGGGTCAACTCGGAGGAAGGTGGGGACGACGTCAAGTCATCATGCCCCTTATGTCTTGGGCTGCACACGTGCTACAATGGCCGGTACAATGAGCTGCGATACCGTGAGGTGGAGCGAATCTCAAAAAGCCGGTCTCAGTTCGGATTGGGGTCTGCAACTCGACCCCATGAAGTCGGAGTTGCTAGTAATCGCAGATCAGCATTGCTGCGGTGAATACGTTCCCGGGCCTTGTACACACCGCCCGTCACGTCACGAAAGTCGGTAACACCCGAAGCCGGTGGCCCAACCCGTAAGGGAGGGAGCTGTCGAAGGTGGGACTGGCGATTGGGACGAAGTCGTAACAAGGTAGCCGTACCGGAAGGTGCGGCTGGATCACCTCCTTTCTAAGGAGCACAGTACCGATTGCAGACAAACGTTCTGCACGGTCAGCTCAGGGTGGAACGTTGATTAGTTGGCACCAGATGATCTGATGATTCTCAAGTACTGCTTCGGCGTGGAAAGAGGATTCGGAAGAGGTCTGGTGCTTGGCACGTTGTTGGGTATCTGAGGGTACGGCCGTAAGGCTTTATCTTCGCGATGCCGGCCCCAGTGAACTTCGTCTCCGGACGAGGGTGATGGGTGACTGGTCGTTGCTTGAGAACTACACAGTGGACGCGAGCATCTGTAGGCCAAGTTTTTAAGGGCGCACGGTGGATGCCTTGGCACCAGGAACCGATGAAGGACGTGAGAGGCCGCGATAGGCCCCGGGGAGCTGCCAACTGAGCTTTGATCCGGGGGTGTCCGAATGGGGAAACCCGGCAGTCGTCATGGGCTGTCACCCATGCCTGAACACATAGGGCATGTGGAGGGAACGCGGGGAAGTGAAACATCTCAGTACCCGCAGGAAGAGAAAACAACCGTGATTCCGGGAGTAGTGGCGAGCGAAACCGGATGAGGCCAAACCGTATGCGTGTGATACCCGGCAGGGGTTGCGCATGCGGGGTTGTGGGAATTCTTTTGATCGGTCTGCCGGCCGGTCGGCGAGTCAGAAACCGTTGATGTAGTCGAAGGACATGCGAAAGGTCCGGCGTAGAGGGTAAGACCCCCGTAGACGAAACATCAGCGGCTTGCTTAAGAATCTCCCAAGTAGCACGGGGCCCGAGAAATCCCGTGTGAATCTGGCGGGACCACCCGCTAAGCCTAAATATTCCCTGGTGACCGATAGCGGATAGTACCGTGAGGGAATGGTGAAAAGTACCGCGGGAGCGGAGTGAAATAGTACCTGAAACCGTGTGCCTACAAGCCGTGGGAGCGTCGCCGTTATTCTTCGGAATAACGGTCGTGACTGCGTGCCTTTTGAAGAATGAGCCTGCGAGTTAGCGGTGTGTAGCGAGGTTAACCCGTGTGGGGAAGCCGTAGCGAAAGCGAGTCCGAATAGGGCGATTGAGTTGCACGCTCTAGACCCGAAGCGGAGTGATCTAGCCATGGGCAGGTTGAAGCGGAGGTAAGACTTCGTGGAGGACCGAACCCACCAGGGTTGAAAACCTGGGGGATGACCTGTGGTTAGGGGTGAAAGGCCAATCAAACTCCGTGATAGCTGGTTCTCCCCGAAATGCATTTAGGTGCAGCGTCACGTGTTTCTTGCCGGAGGTAGAGCACTGGATAGGCGATGGGCCCTACCGGGTTACTGACCTTAGCCAAACTCCGAATGCCGGTAAGTGAGAGCGTGGCAGTGAGACTGTGGGGGATAAGCTCCATGGTCGAGAGGGAAACAGCCCAGAGCATCGACTAAGGCCCCTAAGCGTACGCTAAGTGGGAAAGGATGTGGAGTCGCAGAGACAACCAGGAGGTTGGCTTAGAAGCAGCCACCCTTGAAAGAGTGCGTAATAGCTCACTGGTCAAGTGATTCCGCGCCGACAATGTAGCGGGGCTCAAGCGTACCGCCGAAGTCGTGTCATTGCAGCAATAGGGCCAACGCCCGCTGTGATGGGTAGGGGAGCGTCGTGTGCCGGGTGAAGCAGCAGCGGAAGCTAGTTGTGGACGGTTCACGAGTGAGAATGCAGGCATGAGTAGCGATACACACGTGAGAAACGTGTGCGCCGATTGACTAAGGGTTCCTGGGTCAAGCTGATCTGCCCAGGGTAAGTCGGGACCTAAGGCGAGGCCGACAGGCGTAGTCGATGGACAACCGGTTGATATTCCGGTACCCGCTTTGAAACGCCCAATATCGAATCAGGCGATGCTAAGCCCGTGAAGCCGTTCCGGACCCTTCGGGGAAAGGAAAGTGGTGGAGCCGGCGAACCAGACTTGTAGTAGGTAAGCGATGGGGTGACGCAGGAAGGTAGTCCAGCCCGGGCGGTGGTAGTCCCGGGGTAAGGGTGTAGGCCGAGGGGTAGGCAAATCCGTCCCTCATATAAGGCTGAGACCTGATGCCGAGCCGATTGTGGTGAAGTGGATGATCCTATGCTGTCGAGAAAAGCCTCTAGCGAGTTTCATGGCGGCCCGTACCCTAAACCGACTCAGGTGGTCAGGTAGAGAATACCGAGGCGTTCGGGTGAACTATGGTTAAGGAACTCGGCAAAATGCCCCCGTAACTTCGGGAGAAGGGGGGCCATCACTGGTGATCGGATTTACTCCGTGAGCTGGGGGTGGCCGCAGAGACCAGCGAGAAGCGACTGTTTACTAAAAACACAGGTCCGTGCGAAGCCGTAAGGCGATGTATACGGACTGACGCCTGCCCGGTGCTGGAACGTTAAGGGGACCGGTTAGTCACATTTCGGTGTGGCGAAGCTGAGAACTTAAGCGCCAGTAAACGGCGGTGGTAACTATAACCATCCTAAGGTAGCGAAATTCCTTGTCGGGTAAGTTCCGACCTGCACGAATGGCGTAACGACTTCTCGACTGTCTCAACCATAGGCCCGGTGAAATTGCACTACGAGTAAAGATGCTCGTTTCGCGCAGCAGGACGGAAAGACCCCGGGACCTTTACTATAGTTTGATATTGGTGTTCGGTTCGGCTTGTGTAGGATAGGTGGGAGACTTTGAAGCGGCCACGCCAGTGGTTGTGGAGTCGTCGTTGAAATACCACTCTGGTCGTGCTGGATGTCTAACCTCGGTCCGTGATCCGGATCAGGGACAGTGTCTGATGGGTAGTTTAACTGGGGCGGTTGCCTCCCAAAAAGTAACGGAGGCGCCCAAAGGTTCCCTCAGCCTGGTTGGCAATCAGGTGTTGAGTGTAAGTGCACAAGGGAGCTTGACTGTGAGACCGACGGGTCGAGCAGGGACGAAAGTCGGGACTAGTGATCCGGCGGTGGCTTGTGGAAGCGCCGTCGCTCAACGGATAAAAGGTACCCCGGGGATAACAGGCTGATCTTCCCCAAGAGTCCATATCGACGGGATGGTTTGGCACCTCGATGTCGGCTCGTCGCATCCTGGGGCTGGAGTCGGTCCCAAGGGTTGGGCTGTTCGCCCATTAAAGCGGTACGCGAGCTGGGTTTAGAACGTCGTGAGACAGTTCGGTCCCTATCCGCTGTGCGCGTAGGAATATTGAGAAGGGCTGTCCCTAGTACGAGAGGACCGGGACGGACGAACCTCTGGTGTGCCAGTTGTCCTGCCAAGGGCATGGCTGGTTGGCTACGTTCGGGAGGGATAACCGCTGAAAGCATCTAAGCGGGAAGCCTGCTTCAAGATGAGTATTCCCACCTCCTTGAGAGGGTAAGGCTCCCAGTAGACGACTGGGTTGATAGGCCAGATGTGGAAGCCCGGTAACGGGTGGAGCTGACTGGTACTAATAGGCCGAGGGCTTGTCCTCAGTTGCTCGCGTCCACTGTGTTAGTTCTGAAGTAACGAACTGTGTTCATATCCGGTTGGTTAACTTCATAGTGTTTCGGTGGTCATAGCGTTAGGGAAACGCCCGGTTTACATTCCGAACCCGGAAGCTAAGCCTTTCAGCGCCGATGGTACTGCAGGGGGGACCCTGTGGGAGAGTAGGACGCCGCCGAACAATCATTGTAGAAAGCCCCGTACCGGGAAACCGGTACGGGGCTTTTCTGCGTTTACGGGCCGGCCAGCATCGTTGACCACGTACGAGGAGGCGGGCCGGCCGCTGACGTAGTTGCCGACGGGTGCGGGTGACGCGTCAAGGACCCGTGCGGGGCCTGGCAGGCCGGTCGGCGGCCCGTCGGCGGGGAGGGCAGGATCTTTGGATGTCCTGCGGATGCCCGGCATGGGGTCCGGATGGATTGGCACTGACGGCTCGTAGGGTTGTCGCATGGGCTACGACCTCGTCATCTTCGACAACGACGGCGTGCTGGTGGACAGTGAGCCGCTCGCCAACAGCATCCTCGCCGGGTACCTGACCGAGCTGGGCCACCCGACCTCGTACGAGGAGTCGCTCCGCGACTACATGGGGGCCGCGGTCCACCGGGTCCACGACCTGGTGCGGGAGCGGACCGGGCAGGCGCTGCCGGCCGACTTCGACAGCACGCTGCACGCCCGTACCTTCGCGGCCTTCGAACGGGAGCTCAAGCCCGTGCCCGGGGTCGAGGGGGTACTGGCGGCTCTGGTCGAGAGCGGGACCGCGTACTGCCTCGCCTCCTCCGGGAGCCACGAGCGGATCAGGGTCGGGCACCGGGCGGCCGGCCTCGACGAGTGGTTCGAGGAGGAGTGGATCTTCAGTTCGGAGGACGTCGGGCAGGGCAAGCCCGCCCCCGATCTGTTCCTGCACGCCGCGGACCAGATGGGTGTGGCACCCGGCCGGTGCGTGGTCATCGAGGACAGCCCGCTGGGCGTCCAGGCCGCGCTGGCCGCGGGGATGGACGTGCTCGCGTACACCGCGATGATGCCCGCGGACCGGCTGCCCGGTGCCACCGGATACTTCGGCGACATGAACCAGCTGGCCGGCCTGCTGGGGCTGGAGGAGGGCGCGGGATCCGGATACACCGGCTACAGCGGTGGGTTCTCGCACTGACCCAATCGATATGTGATCGCTCTACCCACCGGTAGCACCGGCGCCTACGCTGAGCCGCCATGACAGCAGACGTGCGGCTGCGCCGCGGGCGCGGGGCGTTGGGGTTCAGTTTCTTCGTGCAGGGCGTGGCCTTCGCGCTGCTCGTGACGCGGATCCCCGCCATTCAGGACCGGTACGGGATATCCGACGCACTGCTGCCCGTCTTCCTGGCCGCCGTGCCGATCCTCGCCGGTGTGTCCAGCGTGGCCACCGAGCACCTGGTGAAGCGGGTCGCGCCCAGCACCGTACTGCGGTGGGCGCAGCCGCTCGTGCTGCTCGCCCTGCTGGGGGTCGGCGCCGGCAGCGAGATGTGGCACGTGGCCCTGGCGCTCGGGGCGTTCGGGCTGTTCGTGGGGGCGCTCGACGCCTCCATGAACATGCTCGGGGTGAGCCTGCAGGGCGCGTACGGGCGCAGCATCATGCTCGGCTTCCACGCCTCGTACAGCCTCGGCGGGATCCTGGGCGCTTCCGCCGCGTGGGCGGGGGCGCACTGGCAGCTCTCGCTCTTCACCTCCTACCTGCCCGCGGTGGTGGTCCTGCTGCCGCTCGCGCTCCTCGCCAGCCGGTTCTACGTGGACCAGGACGGCAAGGCCGCCGGCTCCGACGCCGCCAAGGGGCTCGGGCCGGGCGGGTTCAAGCTGCTGCTGCCGCTGTGCCTGGTGATGGCGTGCGCGTACATCGGGGACTCGACGGTCTCGAACTGGAGCGCCAAGTACCTCCAGGACGTGCTGGGCAGCTCCGAGCAGCTCGCCACCGTTCCGTACAACGTCTACATGGTGACCACCCTGCTCGGGCGGGCCGTCGGGGACCTCGGGGTGCGGCGCTTCGGGGCCGTGGCCGTCGTACGGATCGGGACGGTCGTCGCGGCGGGCGGGTTCGCCGTGGTCGCGGCGGCGCCCGGGGCGTGGGTGGGGATGCTCGGCTTCACCCTGCTGGGGTTCGGGCTGTGCGTGATCGTGCCGCAGACCTTCGCCGCCGCGGGGCGGCTGTTCCCGGGATCCTCCGACACCGCGATCGCGCGGCTCAACATCTTCAACTACGTCGGATTCCTGATCGGGGCGCCGCTCGTGGGCGGGATCGGGGACGCCTGGAGCTACCGGGGGGCGATGCTCGTGCCGATGGTGTTGGTCCTCGTCACTCTCTTCTATGCCCGCTCGTTCGGTACGGAGCCCGCCCGATACGGTGTCCGGCATGAGCGGCGAACCGGTGACCGGGCTGTTGATGTGGGACCAGGCGGTAACGAGGTATGACTTCGGGCCGGGCCATCCGATGGACCCGGTGCGCCTGGAGCTGACCATGGGCCTGGTACGGGCCTTCGGGCTCGACCGGGAGCTGGAGGTTCGGGCGGGCCGGCCGGCCGGTGATTCGACGCTGCGGCTGGTCCACCGCGAGGACTACGTGGCGGCCGTGCGCGAGGTGTCCGCCGACCCGGGGGTCGCCGACGGTTCGTACGGGCTGGGGACGGCGGACGATCCGGCGTTCCACGGGATCCACGAGGCGTCCGCGCTGATCGCCGGGCAGTCGGTCGCGGCGGCCGAGGCTATCTGGCGCGGGGAGGCCGAGCACGCCGTGAACTTCGCCGGCGGGCTGCACCACGCGATGCCGGGCGGGGCGGCGGGTTTCTGCGTGTACAACGACGCGGCGCTGGCGATCGCGCGGCTGCTGGAGCTGGGGGCCGAGCGGGTCGCCTATGTGGATGTCGACGTGCACCACGGGGACGGGGTCCAGGCGGCGTTCTGGGACGACCCCCGGGTGCTGACGATCTCGATGCACGAGCATCCGCGGACGCTGTTCCCGCAGACGGGCTGGCCGGAGGAGACGGGCGGGCCGGCGGCGGAGGGGTCGGCGGTGAACATCGCGCTGCCCGCCGGGACCGGGGACGAGGGGTGGCTGCGGGCCTTCCACGCGGTGGTGCCGGAGCTGTTGGAGGACTTCGCGCCGCAGGTGCTGGTGACGCAGCACGGGGCGGATACGCATGTGGAGGACCCGTTGGCGCACCTGGCGGTGTCGTTGGATGCGCAGCGGGCCGTGCAGGAGGCGTGCCACGAGCTGGCGCACGCGTGCGTCGAGGGTGGGCGGTGGCTGGCCCTCGGTGGGGGCGGGTACGCCGTGGTCGACGTCGTGCCGCGGTCGTGGACGCATCTGGTGGGCATTGCCGGGCATCGGCCGATCGATCCCGAGACGGCTGTGCCGGGGTCTTGGCGGGATGCGGTGTATGCGCGGACGCGGGAGGTGGCGCCCGGGCGGATGACCGATGGGCGGGTGCCCGTCTGGCGGGACTGGGAGGGTGGTTACGACCCTGCGGATCGGATCGACCAGGCTGTGCTCGCCACGCGGCGGGCGGTGTTCCCCCTGCGGGGGCTGCTGGCCTGAGCCCTGCGGGGCCGTCCCCTACCCGCCCTTCCACCGTTCCCCGGGGCTGCGCCCCGGACCCCCTGGGGCTCCGCCCCAGACCCCGCGCCTCAAACGCCGGCGAGGCTGGATATGGCCGGCGCCTCAAACGCCAGTGGGGCTGGATTGGTTGGGCCAACGGGTGGGGGAATGGCCGGAACTGGTGAGGGGTCAGGGTTGGTGCGGGAGCATCGGGAGGGTGTTGAGTACCGGCGCGTTGCGTGCGCATCTGTTGGCCGCCCGCCTGGCCGGGCCCGTCGCGACCTCTCGGGAGGAAAGCCTGCGCAGTTACCGGCTGTTCGCGGCGCGGGATCCGCGGGTGCTGCTGGGACTGGACCCCGCGTGGGCGTGGGGCGAGGGTGACCTGCTGCGGCTGATGGCGCAGAAGTGCGGGGTCTCTGCGGACCCCGCGCACGTCAGCGGGCCGGACGTGATCGATCCGGAGCTGACGGTGGCGGGGCTGGAGGCCTTCGCGGAGCGGCTGCGGGCCGTGGCCGGGGCCCGGGCGCCGGTGCTGTTCGGGACCGGTCACCCGCACCGGCTCCTGGAGTTCTACGCCACCTTGGCGGGGGCGCTGTCGGCGGCGGGCTGTGATGTCCTCACCCCGGCGTGGGGGGCACCCGTGGACATGCAGACCCGCTTCGGCGTACGCACGCACCGCATCGATTACGTACGAGGGGTCGCACTGGTGCGGGAAGACGGCGCGCGGCCGGACGGGAGTGACACCGGCGCGCACTCCCATTCGCCGCTGCCGGTTCGGATCGCCCTCGGGGCGCTCGCGGAGGCCGGCGGGCCGTTGCCGGAGCTCGTGGTGGGGGACCACGGGTGGGTCTGCGGTGCAGGTCAGCTTGGTGTGGAGGCGATCGGGCTGGCCGATACCGATGATCCCGCGCTGTTCGTGGGGGAAGCCGAGGGGCAGGTGTCGGTGGCGGTTCCACTTGATGACGCGGTGCGCGCGGACTACTACCGACCGCTCACTCGCTATGTACTCAATCGGGCGAGTCTGTCGGGTCGGCAGGAGTGGACGTAGCTCCTCTTCCCCACTCGTATCACACGCCCCTACTCTGGGGAGTGAGCGTGCGACGACGGGGCGTAACCGGAGGGGAAGCCGGTGCCCGTCATGCGCGGAAGGTCAAGGTGTGTCATGGCTGCTGGCGAGAGGCCTCTCAGTGAGGTTCAGTTCCTGACCGTGGCGGAGGTCGCCTCGGTGATGCGAGTGTCGAAGATGACCGTGTACCGCTTGGTGCACAACGGACATCTGCCCGCAATCCGGGTGGGCCGGTCCTTCCGGGTCCCCGAAAATGCGGTGCACGAGTACCTCCGCGAGTCTTTTGTGGGGGTGGAATCGGCCTGAGGGGTGAGGTCGGGAGCCTGCGGTTACCCCTCGGGGGCACGCGGATTACAAGCTCAGAGCTCGGGCGGGTAGGCTAGGCCGACGTAGGTCGTGTGGGCCCCGACGCCCCGCACCGAATGAAGAGAAGTGAGCGAGGGTAGTCGTGGGCTCTGTTATCAAGAAGCGGCGCAAGCGGATGGCTAAGAAGAAGCACCGCAAGCTGCTCAAGCGCACCCGCGTCCAGCGCCGTAACAAGAAGTAAACGGCAGCTGTACGTGTTTACCGCAGCCCCTCCACCATTCTGGTGGAGGGGCTGCGGTGCAGCCGGGGGACTTCTTCGAGGGAGGCGCTGAGCTCGTGGGGAAGGTCGTGCTGGTCACCGGGGCTGCCCGGCAGCTGGGGGGCCGCTTCGTGCGGCGGATCCAGCGGGACCCCGAGGTCGAGCGGGTGATCGCGGTCGACGCGGTGACCCCGCCGCACACGCTCGGCTCGGCCGAGTTCGTCCGTGCGGACATCAGACAGTCGGCCATCGCCCGGGTGCTGGCCGAGAACGCCGTCGACACGGTGGTCCATCTCGCGGTCACCGGGGGAGCGGCGACGGGCGCGGGCTCCGGTTCGTACAGCACCGTCAAGGAAACCAACGTCATCGGGACGATGCAGCTCCTGGGAGCCTGCCAGAAGTCCCCGACGGTGCGGCGGCTCGTGGTGAAGTCCAGTACCAGTGTGTACGGGGGCACCTCGCGGGATCCGGCCGTCTTCACCGAGACCACGCAGCCGAAGTCGCTGCCCGCGGCCGGCTTCGCCAAGGACGCCACCGAGGTCGAGGGGTACGTACGCGGCTTCGCGCGCAGGCGGCCCGACGTCGCGGTCTGCGTGCTGCGGTTCGCGAACATCCTCGGGCCCTTCGCCGACTCGGCGCTCGCCGAGTACTTCTCGATGCCGCTCATCCCGACCGTGCTGGGCTACGACCCGCGGTTGCAGTTCGTGCACGAGGACGACGTACTGGACGTGCTGCGGCTGGCCTCGCAGACCAGCGGGCCCGGCGGGCTCAGCGGGACCTTCAACATCGCCGGCGACGGGGTGCTGCTGCTGTCGCAGTGCGCGCGGCGGCTGGGACGGCCGACGGTGCCGCTGCTGCTGCCCGCGGTGACCTGGGTGGGCGCGGCGCTGCGGGCGGTCGGGGCGACGGACTTCTCGCCGGAGCAGATAAGGCTCCTCACGCACGGGCGGGTCGTGGAGACCACGCAGATGCGGGAGGCGCTGGGATTCGAGCCGATGTATACGACCGCCGAGACCTTCGCCGACTTCACGCGGAGCCGGGGCGGCGGGCTGCTGCCGCCGGACCGGGTGGGGCGGGCCGTGGACCGGGTGGCGGGGTTGCTGGACGTGGACATGGATGGAGCGAAGCGATAGTGGCGGACGCCAAGGTCATTCCGTTCGACGAGGACCGGCCGAGACGGCGGTCCTCGCCCGCCCGGCGGGTACGGGTCGCGCCGGAGGCGCCGGTCACGCCCGTCGCGGCGCCGACCGGTCCGGAGCCGGTGGTGGAGGCCGTACCGGAGCCGGCTGCGGCGGACGCCTGGGACCGGCGGATCGCCGGCGGGCTGGCGTTCCTGCGGCGCCGGATCACCGGGGAGTACGAGGTCGACGACTTCGGCTACGACAAGGAGCTGACGGACCAGGTCCTGATGTCCCTGATGCGGCCGCTGTACGACAAGTACTTCCGGGTCGAGGTCAAGGGCATCGAGAACATCCCGAAGGAGGGCGGCGCGCTGATCGTGGCGAACCACTCCGGGACCTTGCCGCTGGACGGCCTGATGCTCCAGGTCGCCGTGCACGACCAGCACCCGGCGCAGCGGCACCTGCGACTGCTGGCGGCCGACCTGGTGTTCATGCTCCCCGTGGTGAACGAGCTCGCGCGGAAGGCCGGGCACACGCTGGCCTGCGCGGAGGACGCGCAGCGGCTGCTGGAGGCCGGGGAGCTGGTGGGCGTGATGCCCGAGGGCTTCAAGGGGATAGGGAAGCCGTTCGGGGACCGGTACAAGCTCCAGCGGTTCGGGCGGGGCGGGTTCGTGTCGACCGCGCTGCGTGCGGGGACGCCGATCGTGCCCTGCTCGATCGTGGGGGCGGAGGAGATCTACCCCATGATCGGGAACTCGAAGACGCTGGCGCGGCTGCTGGGGATCCCGTACTTCCCGATCACGCCGACGTTTCCGCTGCTGGGGCCGCTGGGGGCGGTGCCGCTGCCGACGAAGTGGACGATCCAGTTCGGGGAGCCGATTCCGACGGACGGGTACGCGCCGGAGGCCGCCGAGGATCCGATGCTGATGTTCAACCTGACGGATCAGGTGCGGGAGCAGATCCAGCACACGCTGTACAAGCTGCTGGTGCAGCGGAGGTCCGTCTTCTTCTGAGGCCGGGCACGACGAGTGAGGCCGGGCACGACGAGAGCGCCGGCGGGGCTGGATCTTCCAGCTCCGCCGGCGCTCTGCGTCGTCCGGCGCCGACAGGCGCTAGTCGGCGTCCTCCGCCTTGATGCCCAGGCCTGGGAGGAGGCCGGGGAGGAGGGGCGGGAGGGTGATGTCCGGGTGGGCCGGAGCGGGGGCGCCGCCGGACTCGGACGGGGTGGGCTGGCCCTGGCCCGCGGGCGGGTTCAGGAGGTTGCCCGTGTTGCCCAGGAGACCGCCGCCGCCCGGGGCCGGGGCCTTCGGGGAACCCGAGGTCTGGTCCGTGGGCGGGTGGGGGGCCGTGGACGGTGCGCCCGGGGAGGGCGTCGCCTGCTGCTTGCCCGCCGGGGCGCTCGGCTTGGTGGAGGGGCCGGAGCCGCGGGTCTGTTCCGGAGGCTTCGGGAGCAGACTCTGGAGCGGCGCCACGTCTTGGTCTATGGCCTGGAAGACCGACTCCACCTCACCGCCCACGTCCGTGAGCTGCGCGGGGAGGTTGCCCCGGAGCTTGGCCCACGCGTCCCGGTGGGAACGGGAGAACGAGGACAGTGCCTGGATCGGGCCGAGTGAGCCGTCCCGTTCGTAGGCGGCCTGGAGCAGCCGGTGGCCCTCCGAGGCGTCGTGCTTCATGCCCGCGAGGGCTCGGCGGATCTCGCCGAGTGACTCGTGGTCGAGCGCGCCGAGACGGCCGCGCTCCATGAGCCGGCGGGCCTCCGACAGACGGCTCGAGGCCTGGTCGAGATAGAGCTCGCCCCGGTCCGAATCGCCGTCGGCCATCCCGAGCCTGATGTCCTCCATGCCCCGCTTCACGGGGTACAGATGGTCACCCGGCAGGGCGTCCGTGCTGGCAGCGGCCACTCCGCTGAAGGCCCCCGCGGCCACACCTACGGTGAGACCGCCTGCCGCGATGCCCTTGGACCAGCGGGAGCGGGGCCGCAATTTCCGGAGCGAGGTCGCCCGGTGGGCGCCGCGGCCGGTCCGCTGTTCGGGCACTTGAGGGTCGGCGGCCACGCCGCCCCCGGCCCTCTCTTCCATCACCTTGGCTTCCATGGCGGCAATGAGCTGGGCTCGTTGCACCACTTTGACCTCGGGGTCCAGCACCGGGCGCGGCATTCTTTCGCCGAGCACGCTCGCCAGGGCCAACAACCGGTCGTGGTCGGCAGGTTCGGCAGGTGCCTCGGACTGCTCGGCCGCCGGGTCCGGTTCCGAAAGGTCGGACGGGGTCCGCTCCTCCAGGGCCTGGGCGAAGGCGTTCGCCCGCCGGTGCGGAGTCACGTTCGCGATCACTGGCGGCACCTCCTCTCGTCATGACGATCGACTCCCCAAGGTGTCCGGAAGGTTGCCTTCCTTGAGCACATCCACCCTTTCGAGTGAGCGGCTTCGGGCAGGGCTTGTCCACAGGGAGCCTGCATTCCCCACAACGAGCGGCGCGGCACTTGGGTTACGGACGAAGGATGATCGGACCACAGCGTCGTTGGATTCGGCAGTGTCGTCACTGTCGTCGGTGTCATCAAGGTCATCAGGGAGGTGTACCGAAATGTGAGAGGAGGGCGGCGTCAGCGGGCGTCGTCGGGGAGCAGGCGGGCCAGGGTGCGGACCGCCCGGTACTGGAGGGTCTTGATGGCACCCTCGTTCTTTCCCATCACCCTGGCCGTCTCGGCGACCGAGAGGCCCTGCAGGAAGCGCAAGGTCACGCACTCCTGCTGCTGCGGATTGAGTTTCCGTACGGCTTCCAGCAGGGCCGCGTTGGAGAGGGACTCCAGGACGGAGTCCTCGGGGGACCGTTCCACCTCGTTGGCGTCGAGCATTTCGCCGGTGGTGACTTCCAGGCGGAAGCGGCTCGACTTGAAGTGGTCGGCGACCAGGTTGCGGGCGATCGTCACGAGCCAGGCGCCGAAGTCGCGGCCCTGCCAGGTGAAGGTGGAGATACGGCGCAGCGCACGCAGGAAGGTCTCGCTGGTGAGATCCTCCGCGGTCGCCTTGCCGCCGACGCGGTAATAGATGTAGCGGTAGACGGTGTCGCTGTACTGGTCGTACAGGCGACCGAAGGCATCGGCCTCGCCGGCCTGGGCGCGTTCGACCAGGTCCATCATGCGGGCCTGGTCGCTGTCCGCGGTGGGACGGCGGGCGGCGGGCGCGGTGGTCCCGGCGGCTGCGCCCCCGGCGGACGAGCCGCCGGCGCGACCGCGTCTGCCCACCGTTGCCCCGCCGTCGGTCAGGGCATAGCAAGGACCGGCCGGGCCGAGTCCGGCGGGGACCGCGGTGGCGAATGCGGGGACGGTGTACGCGGTGGGGACGAAGCCGCGCAGCTGGTCGAGGACCGTTGCGCGCAGCGTAGCCAGGCCCGAGGCGTCAACCCCGACAGGTGGGTACACGGGACTCCCAGAGGCAGAGCTTCCATCACGTGCAGTGCGGGACCGTTCACCCGTCGTAGCGACAGATGGCGGTGGCATGCGTTTGAGGAGAATAACGCTTCGTACAGGCGGCGCTACACCCAGTTGCTCAAATCACCGGTTACGACACTTCTGTTGCGTGTCGAGGGCATATTCAGGCACAGATGGTGATCGATTCTTGATCAGTTGGGTGCGCGGAATGCCTGCTTCCACGATGGCTCGCGACCGAGTAGGGCAGGGCGGAGTGCCGCGCCGGAGGCGCGGGTAGAGGTGAGCGAATGTCCCGGTCGGGGGAGGGTGCCGGGCGGGGTGGGGCGGGAGGCCGGGCAGGGCCCCGTAGCCGCTACTTGCGGCGGCGGTGCAGGGCGATGGCGGCGGCCGTGCCGCCCGCGATCGCGCCGACGCCCGCGGCGGCCGGGACGCCGATCTTCACGGCCTTGCGGCCGGTCCGATAGTCGCGCAGGCGCCAGTCGTTGGAGCGGGCATGCTTGCGCAGTTTTGTGTCGGGATTGATCGCGTACGGATGTCCGACCAGGGACAGCATCGGAATGTCGTTGTGCGAATCGCTGTACGCCGCGCAGCGCGCGAGGTCCAGTCCCTCGGCGGCGGCCAGGGCGCGGACCGCCTCCGCCTTGGCGGGGCCGTGCAGCGGCTCGCCGACCAGCCGGCCGGTGTATACGCCGTCCACGGATTCGGCGACGGTGCCGAGGGCTCCGGTCAGGCCGAGCCGGCGGGCGATGATCGTGGCGGTCTCCACGGGGGCGGCCGTGACGAGCCAGACCTTCTGGCCGGCGTCGAGGTGGGCCTGGGCCAGGGCTCGGGTGCCCGGCCAGATCCGCACCGCCATGTACTCGTCGTAGATCTCCTCGCCGATGGACATCAGTTCGGAGACCTTGTGTCCCTTGACGATGGACAGCGCGCTGTCGCGGGCGTCCTGCATGTGCTCGGGGTCCTCGACCCCGGCGAGCCGGAACCAGGCCTGCTGCCAGGCGAAGCGGGCCAGCTCGCGGCGGCGGAAGAACTCCCGCTTGTAGAGGCCGCGGCCGAAGTGGAAGATCGCGGCGCCCTGCATGACGGTGTTGTCGAGGTCGAAGAAGGCGGCGGCCAGGTCGTCGCCGGCGACGGGGAACTCCGGCTCGGCGGGTTCGGCGGCCTCCTGTGGAGCCTCCGGCTCCGCCTCTGCCGCGCGTTCCGCTTCGGTGGTTCCGGGGAAGTCGGCGCCGCCGGGCAGTTCGTCGGCCAGTGCGGTCTTGCGGGCGGCCTCGGCCGAGGCCTCGCCTGCCAGCACGCTCCGCGCGGTGGCGGAGCGCCTACGGGGGGTGAGCCATCCCAGAGCGGCCATGACGCGAGCATAGCCACTGTGTTCGGGAGTTCCCGAACCGATGGGAATCAGGGATTTGAATGCTCCCCTCCCTGAAGGTGAACGGGACTCCGTCTCCTTCGGGTGTGGGTGGGGATTTTCGGCTCAAGCTGCCTGACGAACCGGCGGTCCGTCAGGTCTTCCGCTCTCGACGCCGGCCGGGTTCAGACCTGCCCGGACGAGCATCACGCGTGCGGAGTTCCTGTCCCGTGGGGACACTGTTCCGCAGGTTGTGCAGGTGTAGGTACGTGCTCCCAGCGGCAGTGCGTGCTTGGCTCTCGCTCCGCAGTGCGCGCAGTCCATCGTTGTGTACGCGGGGTGGACCATGTGCACGGTACGACCGTGCTTGCGGCCCATTTCGATCAGGGCCGTTTTGGTGGCGCCGATGGCGGCGTCAGCGGCCTTCTTGGCCATGCTCGACTTGGCGAGGAACCTCGGGCGGAAGTCCTCGACGGCGAGTGCGTCGTGGTCGCGGACAACGCGCTTGGCCCATTTGCGTGCGGTGTCCAGCCGCTGCCGGGCGACCTTCTTGTGCAGCTTGGCCGTCCGCTTCCGGGCTTCCTGATAGCCCTTCGACTGTTTCTTGCCCCTCGGCGAGCGGCGGCGGGCCATCATGCGCTGGTACCTGGTCAGCCTCACCGCCGCATTCTTCCCGTGTCGGGGATGCGGAAGGTCGTGAACCTCACTGGTGGTCGTCGCGGTCTCGGTCACACCCCAGTCGATACCGATCGCGGTACCAGTTGCAGGCAGTGGATCCACAGTGCGTGGCACGACGAACGAGCAGTACCAGTGGCCGATGCTGTCCCGGTACACGCGCACGGATGACGGATCTCCCGGGAGATCTCGCGACCACACCACCGTGAGTGCGATCCCGCCTGCCAGGTGCAGACGCCCGCCCTTGATCCGGAACCCGCGCTTGGTGTAGTTGAGGCTGGGGTCGGCTTCGCGCTTCTTCTTCCAGCGGGGCATCTGGGCCCGCCGAGGGATGGGGAGCCGGGCCTTGATGTCCTGCTGGGCTTTGGCTCGCGACTTCCCGAAGTCCCGAACCAGCTGCTGCTGGGGGACGCTCGCCCCCTCCCGCAGCCACAAAGTGCCGGTGCGGGCAGCCGTCAGCATCCGGCCGAGCTCTGCTGGACCGCACGTCTGTTTGTCCTCGCCCGGTTGGCGGGCCTGGTTGAAGGCGTGGACCTGCTTCGATTTGGCCACACACTCGTTCCAGATCCACCTGCACCGGTCCCACTCGGCCAGCAGTGCGGCACGGGCGTTCGACGACGCGCGAAGCCGGTAGGTGTACCGGACGCACCCGGTCGCCTCCGCTTCGCTCGATTTCGTCACCACGCCAACGTAGGGTCGCCGTCCGCAACGTTCTCCCGAATCTCACTGCCTCACTCGAACGAGTGGGCGATGCTTGATGTCTGTCTGCGATCGGCCGTCCTCGCTCTCGCTGCCGGGCGCGGGAGAATGGGTGCATGAGTCCTTTGCTGCGCCGTGCCGAAAAGAAGCGTCCGGAGGAGCGGTTGGTCACGCTCATCGGGAAGCCGGGGTGCCACCTCTGTGATGACGCCCAGGAAGTGGTCGAGAAGGTCTGCGCCGAGACGGGCGCACAGTGGGAGAAGAAGGACATTTCGCAGGACGAGGAGCTGTACCGCCTGCACTGGGAGCAGATTCCGGTCGTGCTGGTGGACGGCGAGCAGCACACCTTCTGGAGGGTGAACCCTGACCGGCTCCGACGGGCATTGCAGGCTTGAGCCGTCGGGCGGTTACCATCGTGGGCGATTTATGGGGTCTCGGGGGCGTATTGGTGAGGAGTGTGTACCGTTTTGCCCCCTTCGGGAATTGAACGGGTTCGGCGTGTCGCCGGTTCCCGGTCCATACGCCCAAGGCGCGTGACCCCGGTCACTTTGCTCGGACAAAGCGGACACAATCTTTGTGCACGCGTTCACAAAGACATAGCCTGCATTCGACGGGGTGGTCCTGGGACAAGTGGCCACCTGCAGCCCCGCTCATCCCGCAGGAGCATCGTGGCAACTGGCCGAACTCACCGACCGGCGACCCGCAGCCGAGGTATTCCCGAGGCCACTGTCGCCCGGCTTCCGCTGTACTTGCGCGCCCTCACCGCGCTCTCCGAGCGATCGGTGCCCACGGTGTCCTCCGAGGAGCTGGCCGCGGCCGCCGGAGTCAACTCCGCGAAGCTCCGCAAGGACTTCTCCTACCTCGGCTCCTACGGGACCCGCGGCGTCGGGTACGACGTGGAGTACCTCGTCTACCAGATCTCCCGCGAGCTCGGGCTGACCCAGGACTGGCCGGTCGTCATCGTCGGCATCGGTAACCTCGGCGCCGCCCTGGCCAACTACGGCGGTTTCGCGTCGCGCGGTTTCCGCGTCGCCGCGCTCATCGACGCCGATCCGGCCATGGCCGGCAAGCCGGTGGCCGGGATGCCCGTGCAGCACACCGATGAGCTGGAGAAGATCATCGAGGAGAACGGCGTCTCGATCGGGGTCATCGCGACCCCGGCGGGCGCCGCCCAGCAGGTCAGCGAGCGGCTCATCGCCGCGGGAGTCACCTCCATCCTGAACTTCGCGCCGACCGTGCTGTCCGTGCCCGAGGGCGTGGACGTGCGCAAGGTCGACCTGTCCATCGAGCTGCAGATCCTGGCCTTCCACGAGCAGCGCAAGGCCGGTGAGGAAGCGGCGGCCGTCGCTGCCGCCGGAGGCCCCGCCGCGGGCACCGGCACCGGTGCGGCTCCCGCCGCCGCCGTCGTGCCGCCCGCCGGCCGGGCCACCGCCGTCGCGCGGAAGGGCGGACCCGACGGGGACGTTCCGGCGGTGATGCCGGCATGAGTCTGCTCGTCGTAGGGCTGAGCCATCGCAGTGCGCCCGTGAGCGTGCTGGAGCGCGCTTCGCTGGCCGCCGATGCCAAGGTCAAGCTGCTGCACGACACGCTCGCCGCGGAACCGGCGGCGGAGGCTGCGGTGCTCGCCACCTGCAACCGGATCGAGCTGTACGCGGACGTGGACAAGTTCCACGCCGGTGTCGCCGAGCTGTCGACGCTGTTGGCGCAGCACAGCGGGGTCGCGCTGGAGGAGCTCACTCCTTATCTGTACGTGCACTACGAGGACCGGGCCGTCCACCACCTCTTCTCGGTGGCGTGCGGGCTGGACTCGATGGTGGTCGGCGAGGGGCAGATCCTCGGGCAGATCAAGGACGCGCTGGCGCTGGGGCAGGAGCTCCACACGGCCGGGCGGCTGATCAACGATCTGTTCCAGCAGGCGCTGCGCGTCGGCAAGCGGGCGCACTCCGAGACCGGGATCGACCGGGCGGGGCAGTCGCTGGTGACCTTCGGGCTGGAGCAGCTCGCGGTGCACGTGCCCGTGGAGGAGTGGGCCGCGGGGAAGCGGGCGCTCGTCATCGGGGCCGGGTCGATGTCCTCGCTGGCTGCGGCGACGCTTGCCCGGGTCGGGGTTGCCGAGGTCGTCGTGGCGAACCGGACCGCCGACCGGGCGGAGCGGTTGGCCGAGATTCTGGTTGCCTCGGGCACCGGGGTTGCGGCTTCGGCCATTGCGATGTCCGGTGTCGCCGATGAGCTGGCCCGGGTCGATGTCGTCGTGTCCTGTACGGGTGCCACTGGCTTGGTGCTGACCGGGGATGACGTGGCCGCGGCCGTGGAGGCGGGCCCTGCGGGGGCTGTCCCCTACCCGCCCTTCCACCGTTCCCCGGAGCTTCGCCCCGGACCCGATGCGGGTGCGGCGCCGTTGCCGGGGGCCGGCCCCCGGACCCCCGCGCCTCAAACGCCGGCGGGGCTGGACATGGACGCCGAGCTCGTTGCGCGGCTGGCCGTGCTGGCGGCCGGGGGCCGGCGGATCGCCGATGCCGGGGCCGTGCGGAGCAAGGTCGTCGTCGAGGAGCGGGACGGGTGTCCCGTGGGGCTCGACGCGCTGGCTTCCGATCCGGGGCGGACCGCCGATGGGCGGGCCGCGCTCGCCGGGGTGGACGCCGGGTCGCTGGAGCTGCACGGGACCTGGGCCGACCAGGGCGAGGCCGCCGCGCAGCGGCAGCAGCCGCGCAAGGGCGTACGGAACCAGGTGGACGCGCAGCCCGTACGGCTCGCGCTGCTCGACCTGGCCATGCCCCGTGACATCGACGCCGCCGTGCACCGGATTCCGGGCGTGCGGCTCGTGGACATCGAGTCGCTGGCCGAGGCGAGCGCCGATGCGCCCATGGCCGCCGACGTCGACGCCGTACGCGCGATAGTGGCCGCGGAGGTGGCCGCCTTCGGGGCCGCCCAGCGGGCCGCGCACATCACGCCCACCGTGGTCGCCCTGCGCGCCATGGCCGCGGAGGTCGTCGCCATGGAAGTGGCACGGCTCGACGGACGGGTACCCGATCTCGACGAGCGGCAGCGGGCTGAAGTGACTCAGACCGTGCGACGCGTCGTCGACAAGCTCCTCCACGCGCCGACCGTGCGCGTCAAGCAGCTCGCGAGCGAGCCCGGCGGCGCCGGGTACGCCGAGGCGCTGCGCGAACTCTTCGATCTCGACCCGCAGACGGTGGCCTCCGTCAGCCGGGCCGACGAGGCTGACAAGAACCACGACTCAGGACGGGCATCATGAATCCACGTCTCGACCAGCCGCTGAGGCTCGGCACGCGGCGCAGCAAGCTGGCCATGTCCCAGTCCGGGCATGTCGCCGAGGCGGTACGGGCGATCACCGGCCGGCCCGTCGAGCTCGTGGAGATCACGACCTACGGTGACGTGTCCCGCGAGAGCCTTTCGCAGATCGGCGGCACCGGCGTCTTCGTCACCGCCCTGCGCGAGGCCCTCGTGCGCGGCGAAGTCGACTTCGCCGTGCACTCGCTGAAGGACCTGCCCACCACGCAGCCCGACGACCTCGTCATCGCGGCCATGCCGCAGCGCGAGGACCCGCGCGACGCGCTCGTCGCCCGCGACGGCCTGACCTTCGAGCAGCTGCCCGACGGTGCGCGCATCGGCACCGGCTCGCCGCGGCGCAGGTCGCAGCTGCACGCGTACGCCAAGTCGCTGGGCAAGGTCATCGAGACCGTCGCCATTCGCGGCAACGTCGACACCCGGATCGGGTTCGTGCGCAATGGCGAGCTCGACGCCGTCGTGCTCGCCGCCGCCGGGCTCAACCGGATCGGCCGCGGCGACGAGGCCACCGACCTGATCTCCGTGGACAACATGCTGCCCGCGCCCGGCCAGGGAGCCCTGGCCGTGGAGTGCCTCGCGTCCGACACGGACCTGATTTCCGCGCTCGCAGAGCTCGACGACCCGTACACCCGGGCCGCCGTGACCGCCGAACGCGCCCTGCTCGGCGCCCTGGAGGCCGGCTGCAGCGCCCCCGTGGGCGCGCTCGCCGACCTGTTGGCCGACGGGCAGACTGTCAATGAGATGCGCCTGCGGGGAGTCGTGGGAACCCTCGACGGTTCCACGCTGGTGCAGCTGTCCACCACCGGTCCCGTGCCCCAGTCGTACGACGAGGCCATGGCGCTCGGCCGCGAACTCGCGGACGAGATGCTGGCCAAGGGCGCGGCCGGTCTGATGGGGGAGCGGTCGCTTTGAACCCCACAAGCCCAACCACCTCCGCGTTTCCGTCCGTCGCCGTCCAGGGGCACGTCACCTTCCTCGGTGCCGGCCCGGGCGACCCGGGACTGCTGACGCTTCGCGCCGTGGAGGCCCTGGCCGCCGCGGACGTACTGATCGCGGAGCCCGAGGTGCTCGAGGTCGTACGTACGCATGCGCGCGCGGGGGTGGACACGCCACAGCTGACGATTGCTGACGAGAAGTCAGCAGCCGCCGGAGTCCCGGTCATCCGAGATGCCGCCAATCTTGTCATGGAGGCCGCACGCTCCGGCAGGCGGGTCGTCCGTGCCGTCACCGGCGACCCCGGGCTCGACGGGAACGCGGCCGAGGAGATGCTCGCCTGCGCCACCGGCGGCATCCCCTTCGAGGTCGTCCCCGGCGTCGCGACCGCCGTCGGCGTGCCCGCGTACGCCGGTGTTCCGCTGGCCGGCAAGCAGGGTGCGGACGTGAGGTTCGTGAACGCGCGGACCGCCTCCGCGCGCTGCTGGAGCGAGGTGGGCGCCAGCGACGGCATCCTCGTCGTCTCCGCGACGCTGGAGACCGTTTCGGCGGCGGCGGCCGAGCTGATCGGCGCCGGGCGCAAGCCCGACACCCCGCTCACCGTCACCGTGGCCGGTACGACGACCCGCCAGCGGACGTGGAGCGCGACCCTCGGGACCATCGCGCAGGTGTTCAAGCAGGGCAAGATCCTCCCCTCGCCCGAGGGCGCGCGCTCCGTCATAGCCGTGGTCGGGGAGCACGGCGCCGTCGCGCGCCGCGAGGAACTGTCCTGGTTCGAGTCGAAGCCGCTGTTCGGCTGGCGCGTGCTCGTGCCGCGCACCAAGGAGCAGGCCGCCTCGCTCTCCGACCAGCTGCGTTCGTACGGCGCGGTGCCCCACGAGGTGCCGACCATCGCCGTGGAGCCGCCGCGCACCCCGCAGCAGATGGAGCGGGCGGTCAAGGGGCTCGTGACGGGCCGCTACGAGTGGATCGCCTTCACCTCCGTCAACGCGGTCAAGGCCGTGCGCGAGAAGTTCGAGGAGTACGGGCTCGACGCCCGTGCCTTCGCCGGCATCAAGGTCGCCGCCGTCGGCGAGCAGACCGCCGCCGCCCTGGTGGAGTTCGGCGTCAAGCCCGACCTCGTGCCCAGCGGCGAGCAGTCCGCCGCCGGTCTGCTGGAGGACTGGCCGCCGTACGACCCGGTCTTCGACCCGATCGACCGCGTCTTCCTGCCGCGCGCCGACATCGCCACCGAGACCCTGGTCGCCGGGCTGATCGAGCTCGGGTGGGAGGTCGACGACGTCACGGCCTACCGGACCGTGCGGGCCTCGCCGCCGCCGCAGGACACGCGCGAGGCGATCAAGGGCGGCGGCTTCGACGCCGTTCTCTTCACCTCGTCGAGCACCGTGCGCAACCTCGTCGGCATCGCCGGCAAGCCGCACAACGTCACCGTCATCGCGTGCATCGGCCCGGCCACGGCCAAGACCGCCGAGGAGCACGGGCTCCGGGTCGACGTGCTGTCGCCGGAGCCGAGCGTGGGCAAGCTGGCGGAGGCCCTGGCGGAGTACGGGGCCGCGCGCCGCGAGGCCGCGAAGGAGGCCGGGGAGAGCGTGTACCGGCCGAGCGAGCGGCGGCCGGGGGCGCGCAGGCGTCGTACGACCTGATGGCCGGCTTAGCGGTGTTACGTGGCAGGGCCCGGGTGCGATGTGCACCCGGGCCCTGTGGCATGTTCGGGCCCGTGACGACGGATCCAGATGAGGCGGTGGCGGCGCTGTGCGCGGCCGTGGCGGCCTACGACCACGGGGCCGCCGAGGCGCTGGTGGAGGCCGGGGCCGACCCGGACCGGGTGCTGCCCGACGGTACGACCCCGCTGCTGCGGGCCGTCGAGGGCGGCTCCCCGGCGGTGGTGGCGGTGCTGCTCGGCGACGACGCCCGCCTGCGGCTGCCGGAAGCGGAGCGGAGCCGGCTGCTGGACGCGGCCCGCGAGTGGTACGAGGAGGGCGCGGCGGAGCGGCTGCGGCGGCTGACGGGGTCGGCGGGCCCGGCGGACACCGTGTGGGTGACGGACTCGGAGTACGACAGCGTCCCGGAGATCACCCTCGGCGGGCGGAGCGTACGGGCCGGGCACGGCGCGGTGCTGACCCAGCTGGAGTGGGAGTTCCGCATCCTGGCCCCGGTGGCGGAGCTGGTGGCCCGCGGGGTCCGGTCCCCGAGGAGGGACCATGTGGACCAGAGCACCTCGCTCCACGTCCTGAACAGCCGCGTCAGCGCGCAGACCTGGGCCGAGGCGGTGGCCTTCCGGCACGATCCGGATCCGCGGCGGCGGGCCTTCGTGGTCGACGTGGTCCGGTACCGGCTGTGGTCGTTGAGCGATACCGCGCACGCGGGCTGGTACGAGAAGGAGTGCCATCGGATCCTCGCCGAGTGGGAAGCCGAGGAGACCGACGCCGACGTACTGGGCCGGGTACTGGACGCCCTGGGCGAGACGGACGTTCCCACCCGGCAGGCCATCGGCCTGCGGCGTGCCGGGCATCCGGACCCGGGGGTGCGGCGCTGGGTGCCGGATCTCTTCGTCTCCCCCAGGCCCCCGGACGTGCGGAAGGCGCTGCGGGACCTGTGCCGCGACGAGGACGGCGCGGTGCGGGCCTCGGCCGCCGGGGCGCTGGTCGGCGAGGAACCGGGGGAGGACGAGCTGGAGCTCCTGCCGGGCCTGCTGCGGGACCCGGACCCGGAGGTCGTGCGCCGGACGGCGTACGCACTCGGGTACGTCGCCCGCGGTGTGCCGGAGGTCGCCGAACTGCTGGTGCAGTGCCTGGACTCGGGGGATCCGGACGTCCGGCTGAGCGCGGCCCACGGTCTGGCGGTACGCAACGACCCGCGCACCCCGGAAGCCTATGCGCGGGTCGGCCCGCTGGGCCCCGAGTACCAGCACGACCAGCGGCCGGGCGGGCTGCTGGAGTGGCGGTGGCGGAACCGACCCGACCCCGTGTAGCGCACACCTGTGGCATGTTCGGGGCATGACGGCACTGGGGGAAGCGGTACGGGCGGGCGATACGGAGGCGGTACGGACGCTGCTGGAGGGCGGCGCGGATCCGAATGCCCCGGACGGCGACGGACTGCCGCCGCTGTGCGCGGCGGTGGCGGCGTTCGCGCATGAGGCCGCCGATGTCCTGGTGGAGGCCGGCGCGGACCCGGACCGGGTGCTGCCCGACGGTACGACCCCGCTGCTGCGGGCCGTCGAGGGCGGCTCCCCGGCGGTGGTGAGCGCGCTGCTGTGGTCCCGGGACCTGCCCGAGCCGGGGGAGCGCCTGCCGGAGGCGGAGCGGGCACGGCTGCTGGACGCGGCCCGGCGGTGGTGCGTGCCGCTGCGTGGGGCGGAGTCCCCTACCCACCCTTCGCCCGTTCCCCGGGGCTTCGCCCCGGACCCCCCCCCGCCTCAGGCGCCGGCGGGGCTGGATTTGGTGACGGCTGGGACGGATGGTGCGGCCCGGCTGGATTCTGCCGGCGTCGGCCTGCACGTGCACGCCGGGGGCTGGGCATATCCAGCCTCGCCGGCGTTTGAGGCGCGGGGTCCGGGGCGGAGCCCCGGGGAACGGGCGAAGGGCGGGTAGGGGACCTCGCCCGCGCAGCGGCACCACCCGTCCCCCCTCCATCGCCGCTTCGCCGCCGACTGGCTGTTGAGCCGGCAGTGGGGCCTCCGGGCCGACGCGTACCCGTATGCGGAGGAGGACCGGGAGCTCCTCGCCGCCTGGGCGGACGTGGAGCCGGACCCCGAGGTCCTCGCGGTGGTGCTGTGGGCCCTCACCGAGCAGGACGTGGGGCATCCGAGGCTGGGGTCGATCGGCCTGAGGTACGCCGGCCACCCGGATCCCGGGGTGCGCGTGCGGGCGGTGGACTGCCTGGGCCGCTCCGACGGGCCGTCCATGGCCGCGGAGTACGAGGCCCTGCGGCTGCTGGCGGGCGACCCCGACGACGCCGTGCGGTACGAGGCCGCCCTGAGCCTGCTGGGGGCGCAGCAGGACGTGGACGCCATGTACGGCGTGATCCGCGACCTGGTCCGGGACCCGGGGAGCCCGCTGCGGCTGGCGGCGGCGGAGCGCCTGGGGGAGTCCGGCGACCGCACGGCCGATGCCACGGACCTGCTGCTGTCCCTCCTGGACGCGGACGACACGCTGACCAGGATGCTCGGCGCGTACGGACTGGCCCTGCGGGATCACCCGGACACCCCGTGGGCGTACGCGAAGGCCGAGGAACTCGGACCCTTCCACCCGTCCGACCACCGGGGCAACAACGGCCTCTGGGACTGGGAGAAGCGCAACCGCCCCGCCGGGCCGACGGCTCCGGACGGTGGGGTGGTGGCGGCACAGGGCGACGGGGCGCAGCCTCCGGGCTGACGGGGCGGGCCGGGGCGGGCCGGGCTCTAGGCTTGTCCCGACTGCTGTCGAAGCTCGAAGAGGCGACTAGAAGATGAGCACGTACGGATCCTTCCCCGGCTCGCGGCCCCGCCGGCTGCGCACCACCCCGGCGATGCGGCGGATGGTCGCGGAGTACCGGCTGCACCCCTCGGACCTGATCCTCCCGGCGTTCGTCCGGGAGGGCATCAGCGAGCCGCTCGCCATCTCGGCGATGCCGGGCGTGGTCCAGCACACCCGGGACACGCTGCGGAAGGCCGCCGTGGAGGCCGTCGAGGCCGGGGTCTCCGGGATCATGCTCTTCGGCGTACCGGCCGACGAGAACAAGGACGCGCGGGGCACGGCGGGCACGGAGCCGGACGGGATCCTCCAGGTCGCGATCCGCGACGTGAAGGCGGAGGTGGGCGACGATCTGGTGATCATGTCCGACCTGTGCCTGGACGAGTACACCGACCACGGGCACTGCGGGGTCCTGGACGAGAACGGCCGCGTGGACAACGACGCGACGCTGGAGCGCTACGCCGAGATGGCGCAGGTGCAGGCCGACGCGGGCGTCCACGTGGTGGGTCCGAGCGGGATGATGGACGGCCAGGTCGGCGTCATCCGCGACGCGCTGGACGAGACGGGCCACGAGGACGTCTCGATCCTCGCGTACACGGCCAAGTACTCCTCCGCCTTCTACGGTCCCTTCCGCGAGGCCGTCGCGTCCTCGCTCCAGGGCGACCGCAAGAGCTACCAGCAGGACCCGGCGAACGCCCGGGAGTCGCTGCGCGAGCTCGCCCTCGACCTGGAGGAGGGCGCCGACATGGTGATGGTCAAGCCGGCCGGGCCCTACCTGGACATCCTCTACCGGGTCGCGCAGGCGGTGGACGTCCCGGTGGCGGCGTACCAGATCAGCGGCGAGTTCGCGATGATCGAGGCGGCGGCGGAGAAGGGCTGGATCGAGCGCGACCGGGCGATCCTGGAGACCCTGCTCGGCATCAAGCGGGCGGGCGCGGACACGATCCTGACGTACTGGGCGACGGAGGTCGCGCAGTGGCTGCGCGCTGAGCGGTAGGTCGGGGAAGGCTGCGAAGGGGCCCGGGCGGGGATGCCCGGGTCCCTTCGCGTGTTGAGCGGGCCGCGAGCGGGCGCCGGTACAAAGGCGCTCCACCTGACGCATCAGGGCCGCACCGCAGGACGCAGGACCACATCCCCGAAGGAAGCCCATGGCCACTGACCAGATCTCGACCGGTTCTGCGCCGACCCGCTCCAGAACGGCGCCGCCCCGTACCGATGCACCGCCGCCCCGTACGACCCGGCTCGACTCGCTCACCGGGCTGCGCTTCCCCGCCGCGCTGTTGGTCTTCGCGCATCACGCCTTCCTTCCCATACCGCCGCTGCGGCTGCTGGCGGACGACGCCACCGAGTACCGGCTGGCGGGCTGGTTCACCCAGGCCGGCGGGCTCGGCGTGACCTTCTTCTTCGTCCTCAGCGGGTTCGTCCTGACCTGGTCGGCCCGGGACCGGGACACCACCACCGGGTTCTGGCGGCGCCGGTTCGCCAAGATCTACCCGAACTACGTGGTCACCTGGGCGCTCGCGCTGTCCCTGTTCGCGCTGTACTACACCTCCGCCGGCGTCGCGGTGGCCAACCTGTTCATGGTGCAGGTCTGGTGGCCCGAGTACATGACCAACTTCAGCGTGAACGCGCCGAGTTGGTCCCTCGCCGTGGAAGCGGTCTTCTACCTGTGCTTCCCCGCCCTGCTCGCGGCCTTCAAGCGGATCGACCCGGATCGACTGAAGTACTGGATCAGCGGCACGATCGCCGCCGTCGTGGCCACCCCCGCGCTCGCGTACGCCCTGTTCCCGAGCGGTGACCGCATCCCCAGCGGCCACGACAGCTCGGTCTCCCAGTACTGGTTCAGCTACGTGCTGCCCCCGGTCCGCATGGCCGACTTCGCCCTCGGCATCCTGGTGGCGCTCGCCGTGAAGCACGGGCGCTGGCGCAACATCGGCATGGTCCGGTCGAGCCTGCTGCTGGCCGCCGGCTACTGGCTGACCTTCCACGTGCCCTACCTCTACGGCCAGCGCGCCGTGCTGATCGTGCCGATCGTGCTGCTCATCGCGGCCGCCGCGAGCGCGGACGTCGAGGGCCGGCCCAGTGTGTTCCGCCACCGGGCGATGGTCTGGCTGGGCGAGATCTCCTTCGCCTTCTACCTGCTGCACTACATCACCATGTGTTCGCTGCGCTGGGCGCTGGGCGAGGAGCAGATGTACTCGCTCCCGGTCACCCTCGCCCTCCTGGCGGGCGTCGGAGCGGTCACGCTCCTGATGTCCTGGGGGCTCTTCGCCTGGGTCGAGACCCCGCTCGTCCGCCGCCTCGGCCGCTCGCGCCGTACGAAGACCGCCGGCTGAGCCGATTCGCATCGCCTCCCGCGCAGGTGCACCCTGGAGTCAGGGTGCAACAGAACCCCGGAGGTGATGCGCCATGACCACGCTCGTCGGGTGGCATGTGGAGCTCGAATTCACCGAGGAGGGCCACCGAACCAGTGCGGCGGCCCTGGTCAGACTCGGGGACGGCTCCGAGATACGGGCGCACGGCTACGCCATGCGTCACCCCTCCGACCCGGAGCAGTTGAGGGTCGGCGAAGAGATCGCCGGTGCGCGGGCGCTGATGGACATCGCGTCCCAGATGCTGCAGAAGGCGCACACGGAGATCGACGCGGCGACGGGCAGACACTCTTACCCGCTGACGCATTGATGCATTGATGCATTGATGCGCTGACGCACGGAGCCCCCGTCCGCTGTGGCCCGCCCGTATTCCGGGGCGGGCCTCAGTGGTGTCGTCTACCGCGTCCGCCGTTCGAAGAGGACGGCCGCCAGGGCCACGGACACCACGCCGATGGCCGCGCACCACGCCAGGGCCACCCAGGGGGCGTCGCCCGCCGGCTGGGCGAGGAGCAGGGCCCGGAGGGACTCGATCACCGGGGTCAGCGGCTGGTGGTCGGCGAAGCCGTGGAGCCAGCCGGGCATGGTGTCGATGGGGACGAAGGCACTGGACGGGTACGGCAGGAACATCATCAGGAAGGTGAAGCCGCCCGCCGCCTCCGGTGTCCTGGCCAGCAGCCCGAGCGTCGCGGCCAGCCACGAGATCGCGGTGATGTACGCGATCAGCAGCGCGGCCGCGGCCAGGAAGCCGGGCAGCGAGGCCCGGGGACGGAAGCCGATGGCGAGGGCGACGGCCAGGACCAGGCCCGTGGACACGAGGTTGCGCAGGACCGAGGCCGCCACGTGCCCGGCCAGGATCGGGACGCCGCCGATGTCCAGGGACCGGAAGCGGTCGATCACGCCCTCCTTCATGTCGGTGGCGACGCCGACGGCGGTGTTCGCCGCGCCGAAGCCGGCGCAGAGCAGCATCGCTCCCGGGACCACGTAGGTCACGTAGGCCGTCCCGGTGTCGATGGCTCCGCCGAAGAAGTACACGAAGATCAGCATCAGCATGACCGGCAGCATCAACGCCGTGATCAGGGCGTCCGGTTGGCGGCTGCTGATGCGCAGGCTGCGCCCGGCCAGGGTGCGGGCCGCCACGATGGCGCCGGGGCGGGCCGACACGGAGGTGGTCACCGGAGTGGCTGCTGAAGTGGTCACGGAGCGGCTCCCGTCAGGGTGAGGAACACGTCGTCGAGGGTGGCGCCGCGGACCGAGAAGCGGTCCACGGCCGTGTGGTCGGGGTCGAGCGCGTCGAGCAGGGACCGGACGTGGGCGGCGCTGCCGTCGGTGGGCAGGCTGAGGCCGAGCTCCTCCGGGGTCAGGGTGAGGTCCTGCGCGGACCCGGCGGGCCCCTGCGCCGGAGCGGCGCCTTCGCCCGCCGCGAGCAGAGCCGCCCGCGGGGCCAGGGCGTCGTAGGCGGCCCGGCTGGCGAGGGTCAGGTCGAGGCGGTGGCCCGCCACGCGGGACTTGAGCTCCGCGGGGGTGCCTTCGGCGGCGATCCGTCCGCCGGACAGGACGGCCACGCGGTCGGCGAGCCGGTCGGCCTCCTCGAGGTACTGGGTGGTGAGCAGCACGCTCGTGCCGTCGGCGCGCAGTTCCCGTACGAGCTCCCACAGCTCCTGGCGGCTGCGCGGGTCGAGCCCGGCGGTCGGCTCGTCCAGGAAGATCACCTCGGGCCGGGCGACCAGGCTCGCGGCGAGGTCGAGGCGGCGGCGCATGCCGCCCGAGTAGCTCTTCGCCGTGCGTCCGGCGGCTTCGGCGAGTCCGAAGCGTTCCAGCAGCTCGTCGGCCCGCGCCCGGGCCGCGCGCGGCCGCAGTCCGCGGAGCCGGCCCACCATGCGGAGCATCTCGGCGCCGGTCTGGAGGTCGTCGACCGCGGCGAACTGCCCGGTGAGGCTGATGGAACGGCGTACGAGGGTCCGCTCGGACGCGGTGTCGTGGCCCGCGACCCGGGCGGTGCCGGAGTCGGGCTCGGTGAGGGTGGCGAGGATCCGGACGGTGGTGGTCTTCCCGGCGCCGTTGGGGCCGAGGAGGGCGAGGACGCTGCCGCGCGGGACGGCGAGGCCGATGCCGTCGAGGACGCGCAGGGCGCCGTAGGACTTGGTCAGGGCAGTGGCGTGGATGCCGAAGTCGTCCATGCCGGACTCCGTTCTGGGTTCTGCGTATGGGTTACGCGCCATTGCGTAAGTAATACACAGAACTAGGATGTGCGTCAACGACCGAAGGGAGCGGGGTGGCGATGGCGAACGAAGCGGAAGACGACGGCACCGGGCTCCCGGCGAGCCTGGCGATGGCCTGGGGCCTGCGCGAACGCCCCGGCAAGGGCCCGCGCCCCACCCTCACCCTGCAGCGGATCGTCGACGCGGCGGTGGCGCTGGCCGCTGCGGAGGGCATGGACGCCGTCTCCATGGGCCGGGTCGCCAAGGAGCTGGGCGTCTCGACGATGTCCCTCTACCGGTACGTCACGGCGAAGGAAGAGCTCTACATCCTGATGGCCGACGCGGGTGTCGGCACCCCGCCCGCTCCCTCCGGTGCTTCGGACTGGCGGGAGCTGCTGTCGCAGTGGGCGTACGCGCAGCGGGCCGTCCTGATGGCGAACTCCTGGATCGTGCGCATCCCGCTCACCGGCGCACCGGTCAGCCCGAACCAGCTCGCCTGGATGGAACGCGGGCTCGCGGCGATGGCCGGCACCGCCCTGAGGGAGGGCGAGAAGGTCTCGGCGATCATCCTCATCGGCGGCCTCGTGCGGAACGAGGCGACGATGGTCGCGGACATGATGGACGCCATCGTGAAGTCAGGCGTCGCACCGGACCAGGTACTGGGCCGCTACGTACGCACCCTGCGGCTGATGACCGGCCCGGACACCCACCCGGCGGTGACGCGCCTGCTGGAGTCCGACGCGTTCTCGGGCGCGGACGAGCCGGACTTCCAGTTCCGCTTCGGCCTGGACCGCATCCTGGACGGCCTGGCCGCGCTGATCAGCGAGCGGTCCACTCCGTGAGGGTGGCCCAGGCGGCGGGGGTCAGGTCCAGCACGGGGCCGTGCGGGACCTTGCTGTCGCGGACGTGGACCTGAGTCGCGCAGTTGGCGACCTCCACGCAGGCGGCGTATTCGCCGTCGCTGTACGTGGACTTCTGCCAGGCGATGGCGACTTCCAGGCAGGCGCCCCCCTCGCTGCCGCTGTAGCTGGACTTGAACCACTTCAGGGCGGTCGTGGGGCTCATGGCTCTCCTAGCAGGCGATCCAACAGGCCCCGCGTCTGCTCGGTGTTGAGGGCCTGAGTGCGCAGCATTGCATACTTGCGCGCCAGGATACTGAGCTCATCCAGGGCCGAGATGAGCTGGCTCCCGCGCTGGGTTTCCGTGTAGCCGAGGTGGTGGTGGTCCGGGGTCTCCAGCAGGATGAACGGGCCGTCGAGCCCAGCGTGCGAGGTGCGCCCAAGAGGCATCACCTGAAGGCTCAGGTGCGGTAGATCGGCACACTCGCGCAGGTGGCGCAGCTGCTCCGCGTGCACCTCGTCACCACCGATGCGGTCCCGCAGGACGGCTTCCCAGATGACGAAGCTGAGCGTCGGAGGAGTCTCGCGGCGCAGGATCGCCTTGCGGGCAACGCGTAGCGCGGTCAGTGACTCGATCTCCGCTTCCGGGTGGGCCGGCACCCGGCACGTGATGACCGCCCGGGCGTAGTTCTCCGTCTGGAGCAGGCCCGGTACGACCTGGTTGTCGAACCAGGAGAGCGCGATCGCGCCGTCCTCCAGCCGAAGGTATTCCTCCGCCCACGGCGGAGGACCGTCCACGGAAGGCATCCCGTGCGCCGCTACGGCCAGAATCCCCGGCAGCCCCAGATGCAGGTCCATCAGCTCCGCGACATTCGGCATCAGCGCGCGGCGGCCCTGCTCGATGGAGGCGATGGTCTCCGCGTCCAGATTGACCAGCTCTCCGAGCTGCTTCTGGGTCAGGTTCTTGGCTACGCGTGCGGCGGCCACCATCTGTCCCACCATCTTCATGGTGGTCGCGTTGGGCCGTGCGCGCTTCTTCGGTGGCATGACAGCGAACTCCCCACCCACGTGCGTGGACTACCCCGCTCCGACCCGTACTCACCAAGGAGTACGGGTCGGAGCAGAGTTCCACGCTAGTGACTGCGCGCGACGATCGGGAGGTGAATCTGCATACTCAACCCGCCCTGGTTCAGGAGCGCCTCTACCTGCGCTCACCCCAAACCATCAGCGCTGCACGACACTTCACACGTGACACCTTGGACGCCTGGGGCAGGGCCTCCCGCCACGACGACGTGTTGCTCTGCGTGAGCGAGCTGGCGACCAACGCCCTGCGGTACGGGGTCCCGCGCGGGCGGGGGTACCTGCTGCGGCTGCTCACGTACGACGGGACCGTCCGCGTCGAGGTGCACGACAGCGGGCCCGGGCTGTCGCGGATCGGGGAACGGGCGCCGGGGCGGGGGCTCGTGCTCGTGGACGCCCTTGCCGACGCCTGGGGCGTGCTGCCCCGGGCGCCGGGCAAGGTCGTCTGGTGCGAGTTCCGCCGCCTCTGACTCGGCGGCGCGACCGCTCAGGGTCCGGTGCCGCTGACCCGCCCCGCCAGCCGGGTCATCGCGACGCGCAGCTCCCGCTCCGCGCCCACCGGGACGATCGCCGCGCGGCCGGGGACGCGTACGCCGCCCGTCAGGGCGACTCGGGTGCTGCCGTCGGGGGTGGGGGCGGCGGCCATGCCGATGATCAGGAAGCGGCTCTGGAGCCAGCACCAGCCCGGGCGCAGGACGCCGTGGAAGTGGGCCCGCAGGCCGTACTTGCTGCGGGCCAGGGCCTCCACGCGGTCCCCCGCGACCCGGAGCACGCGCACGCTGCGCATGTCCGGCTGGAAGCGGCCGAACTCGCCCTCCAGGTCCGACATCACCGCCCAGACCGCCTCCACGGGGGCGGGGAGGGTCGCTTCGACGACCCGGGCTCCCGGGACGCCGGCCGCCATGATGCGGAGCCGGGCGACCGGATCCAGATCCGGATCCACTTCGTGCGTCATGAGAACCACGCCTTCCGGAAGCTCGTACGGGCCCGGTGCAGCCGGGACTTGGCGGTGCCCGGCGGGACGCCGAGCAGGGCGGCGGCGGACTCCTCGTCGAGGCCTTCGACGTCGCGGAGCACGAGGACGGCCCGGTGGGCGGGTGAGAGGCGGGCCAGGACGTCCTCGATGTCGGCGGCCAGCTCCGGATCGTCCCGGCCGGGTACGTCGGCCGGTTCCACGGGGCGGTCGCGGCCCGCGCGCCGGGCGGTGCGGACGGCCTCGCGGACGGCGATGGACCGGACCCAGCCGTACAGGGCCTCCGGGTCGCGGAGCGTGCGCAGGGACCGGAAGACCGCGAGCAGGGCCTCCTGCGTGGCGTCCGGGCCGTCCGCGAGGGCGATCGGGTGGCAGATCCGGGCGATGTACGGGGTCAGGTGGTCGAGGAGGTCGTGCAGCGCGAGGGTGTCCCCGCCCCGGGCCGCGCGCGCGAGGGCGACTCCGCGGTCGCGGGCGGAGGAGGTGAGGGGGCCCGCGGCGGGGCTGCCGGCCGGCGGGTGCACCGGCTTCACCGGGCCCGGGCCAGCCGGGCCGCGGCCCAGCCGAAGCCGAGGCAGGCGGGGGTGTACAGGGCGAGGTTGAGGGTGCGGAAGGGGCCGTCCGCCGGGCTGTCGAGGAGACCGGCGGCCCAGCCCAGGCCCGCGAGGCCCCGTACGGCCAGCCCGGCGGCGACGGCGGCCGTCACCAGGCGGGCGGCCCGCGGGACGGGCCCGCCGCCCCGCCCCTCCGCGTGCGCGAGCACGGCGGCGGCGCCGGTCAGGGTGAGCGCGGCGAGCGGCAGGACGACGGGCGGGCCGAAGGACACCTCGGAGCCGAGCACGGCCAGGGACAGGGTCCGCTCGTCGGGGGCGGGCCAGGTCAGGCCGGTGGCCCAGTACAGGTGGACCAGCCCGTCGGCGGCCAGCAGTGCGGCGAGCGCCCGCCCGGTGCGCCTGCGTGTCGAGTCCTTCATCGTCTGCCCCCTCGGTGGTGGACCGCTCCGGAAACGTTCCGGCACACAGAGGAGGAGGCCCACGGGGGAAACGTTCCCTGTGGGCCCCGTCACATCACGACGTCAGCGGTGGCCCGGTCAGGCGGGCTGCTCCGGAGCGGTCGCCGTGATGATCGAGAAGCCGCCGCCCTGCGGGTCGGCGAGGACGGCCATCCGGCCCGCCACCATGTCGAAGGCGGGAGCGAGGACCGTGCCCCCGGCGCGGACGGCTGCCGCCTGGACGGAATCCACGTCGTCGACGTGGAAGTACGGCATCCAGTGCGGCGGAACGCCCGGCGGAAGCTTGTCCATGTTCATCATCCCGCCGACCGCACGGCCGCCGACCTGGAACTCGGTGTACCCGTCGGCGCCCGGCATCGAGGACTCGGCGGTGGTGACGGGCAGGACGGTGGTGTAGAACGCGACCGCGGCGGGGACGTCGCCGGTGGTCAGCTCGTTCCAGATGAGCGCGCCGTGCTCGTTGACGATGCCCGCTCCGTCGAAGGTGCCCGCCTGCCACAGGCCGACGACGGCGCCGGTCGGGTCGGCGATGACGGCCATCCGCCCGAGGTCCATGACGTCCATCGGGCCCATCATGACCGTGCCGCCCGCGTCGGTGACGGACTTGAGGGTGGCGTCGATGGCGTCCGTGGCCAGGTACGTGGTCCACACGGTCGGGGGCATCGGGTCGGGGACGGCGCCGTCCGGGTTCATCGCCTTCATGATCCCGGCGACGGGCTTGCCCTTGAGGGTGCAGACGGAGTACCCGCCGGTCTCGGGCGAGCCGATCTCGCCCTGCCAGCCGAAGAGGTCGCAGTAGAAGTCGAGGGCGGCCTGCTGGTCGGGAACCATCAGGTCGATCCAGCAGGGGGTGCCGGCCTTGTAGGGGCCGTTCATGTCGGGCACGGGGCCCTCCGTGGGGGTGGGTAGGGGATGGACGGCCCGTCCCCTACCCGGCAGGTGTGGCTGAAATCGGACCGTACGGGTGAACCGGGCCCGGACGGCGCCCGCACGTACGGCGGCCCCCGTCTCCCGGGTGGGGGAGACGGGGGCCGCCGTTGCGCCGTAGCCCCGGTGTCAGAGCTTCTCGGGGGTGCGGATGCCGAGGAGGGACATGCCCTTGCTGAGGGTGCGGGCGGTCAGCTCGCACAGGAACAGGCGGTTCTCGCCGACAGCGAGCTCCGGCTCGGGCTTGATGACCGGGCACTCGGAGTAGAACGTCGTGAACAGCGAGGACAGCTGGTAGAGGTACGCGGCGACCTTGTGCGGGGCGTGCTCGGCGGCAGCCTCGGAGAGCAGTTCGCCGAAGTGGTCCAGGTGCAGGCCCAGCGCACGCTCGGCCGGGGCCAGCTCCAGCTCAGGGTGCGCGGCCGGCTTGCGGCCGCCGGCCTCGTCCGCCTTGCGCAGGATCGACTTGGTACGGGCATACGCGTACTGGATGTACACGGACGTGTCACCCGTCAGCGAGACCATCTGGTCCAGGTCGAACTTGTAGTCGCGCGAGGCCGAGGTGGACAGGTCCGCGTACTTCACCGCGCCGATGCCGACCTGCGCCGCACGTTCGGTGATCTCCTCCTCGGACAGGTCCTGGGCCTTCTCCCGGACCACGGCCGCGGCACGGTCGATCGCCTCGTCGAGGAGGTCCACCAGCCGGACCGTCTCGCCCTCACGGGTCTTGAACGGCTTGCCGTCCTTGCCCAGCACGGTGCCGAAGGCCAGCTGCACGGCCTTGACCTCGTCGTTCAGCCAGCCCGCCCGGCGCGCCGTCTCGAAGACCATCTTGAAGTGCAGGGACTGCCGCGCGTCGACCACGTAGATCAGCTCGGTCGCGCCCAGGTTGCCCACCCGGTCGCGGATCGCCGAGAGGTCGGTCGCGGCGTAGCCGAAGCCGCCGTCGGACTTCTGGACGATCAGCGGGGTCGGGTTGCCGTCCGGGCCCTTGACGTCGTCGAAGAACACGCAGAGCGCGCCGTTGGAACGGACGGCCACGCCCGAGTCCTCCAGCAGCTTGCAGGTCTCCACCAGCATGTCGTTGTAGCCGGACTCGCCGACGACGTCGGGGTCCTGGATGTCCATGTCCAGCTTGTTGAAGACGGAGTAGAAGTAGATCTTCGACTCGTCCACGAACCGCTGCCACAGCGCCAGCGTCTGCGCCTCGCCCGCCTGGAGGTCCACCACCCGGGCCCTGGCCCGCGTCTTGAACTCCTCGTCGGAGTCGAAGAGCGTGCGCGAGGCCTTGTAGAGGCGGTTCAGGTTGGACATGGCCTCCTCGCCGGAGACCTCCGCGCCATCCTCCGCCTTGTGGTCCAGCTCGTGCGGGTGCTCCATCAGGTACTGGATGAGCATGCCGAACTGGGTGCCCCAGTCGCCGATGTGGTGGCGACGGACCACCTTCTCGCCGGTGAATTCGAGGATCTCCACCATCGCCGCGCCGATCACGGCGGACCGGAGGTGGCCGACGTGCATCTCCTTGGCCACGTTCGGCTGCGCGTAGTCGATCACCGTCGTACCCGGCTTCGCGGCGAGCGGCACGCCGAGGCGGTCGTCCGCGGCGCGGGCCGCCAGCGTCTCGACGATGGCCCGGTCGGTGATGGTGATGTTGAGGAAGCCGGGCCCGGAGACCTCGATCTCCTTGATCAGGTCACCGGCGTCGATGCCCTCGACCACGGTCGTCGCCAGCTCGCGCGGGTTGGCCTTGGCCTTCTTCGCGAGCGCCAGGATGCCGTTGGCCTGGAAGTCGGCCCGGTCGCTTCGTCGCAGCAGCGGGTCGCTCGCACCGGCGTCCGGCAGGGCGGAGGCGAGTGCGTCGGCGACGCGCTGGTTGACGGAAGAAGCGAGGGAAGGGACCGAGGCCATGAGCTGCCGTTCCTGTGAGGTGGTGCCTGACGTTGTGCCGGTGGGTGCACGCGAGTGCACGCGGGTGCGCTTGCGTGCACTTGGGTGTTCCGACAAGTGCCGAGTATCCCACGCGAGGGCTGTCCACATCCCGGGATATACCGGCGATCCGGGCGGCATGGATAAACCTCGGAGCGCTGTCTTCCGTCTGGGAGAATGGCTGAAGCCAGCATTCGAGAATGAAGGACGTGTCGTGGCTGAGAACGCCCAGAGCAGCACCGAGACCGACTGGGTCTCCCGTTTCGCGGACGAGGTCATCGCCGAGGCGGAGCGCCGAGCCCCGGGCAAAGCCATCGTCGTCGCGTCCGGACTCTCCCCCTCCGGCCCGATCCACCTGGGCAACCTCCGCGAGGTCATGACCCCGCACCTGGTCGCGGACGAGATCCGCCGCCGGGGCCACGAGGTCCGCCACCTGATCTCGTGGGACGACTACGACCGGTACCGCAAGGTCCCCAAGGGCATCCCCGGCGTCACCGAGGAGTCGCACGCCCAGCACATCGGCCGCCCGCTGACCGCCGTGCCCGCCCCCGAGGGATCCGCGTACCCGAACTGGTCCGAGCACTTCAAGGCCGCCATGGTCGAGGCGCTGGCCGAGCTGGGCGTCGAGTACGACCCGATCAGCCAGACCGAGCAGTACACCGCCGGCACCTACCGCGAGCAGGTGCTGTTCGCGATGAAGCACCGCGGCGACATCGACGCGATCCTCGACCAGTACCGGACCAAGGGCAAGCCCGGCAAGAAGCCCCAGCAGAAGCAGGTCGACGAGGCCGAGCTGGAGGCCGCCGAGGGCTCGGGCGCGGCCGCCGAGGACGACGGCAGCGTCGGCGAGGGCGGGTACTTCCCGTACAAGCCCTACTGCGCCGAGTGCGGCAAGGACTTCACCAAGGTGACGTCCTACGACGACGAGACCACCGAGCTGACCTACGTCTGCACCGAGGACGAGTTCACCGAGACGGTCAAGCTCAGCGAGTTCAACCGCGGCAAGCTGGTCTGGAAGGTCGACTGGCCCATGCGCTGGGCCTACGAGGGCGTGATCTTCGAGCCCTCCGGCGTCGACCACTCCTCGCCCGGCTCCTCCTTCCAGGTCGGCGGGCAGATCGTCGGCATCTTCGGCGGCGAGCAGCCGATCGGACCGATGTACGCCTTCGTCGGCATCAGCGGCATGGCCAAGATGTCCTCCAGCAAGGGCGGGGTCCCGACCCCGGCCGACGCGCTGAAGATCATGGAGCCGCAGCTGCTGCGCTGGCTCTACGCCCGCCGCAAGCCCAACCAGTCCTTCAAGATCGCCTTCGACCAGGAGATCCAGCGGCTCTACGACGAGTGGGACAAGCTGGAGGCCAAGGTCGCCGACGGCTCCGTGCTCCCCGCCGACGCCGCCGCCCACGCACGCGCCGTACGCGTCGCCTCGCACGAGCTGCCGCGCACCCCGCGCCCCATGGCCTACCGGACGCTCGCCTCGGTGGTGGACATCACCGGCGGACACGACGAGCAGACCCTGCGCATCCTCAGCGACCTGGAGCCCGAGCGGCCCCTGACCTCGCTCGACGAGGTCCGCCCGCGCCTGGACCGCGCCGAGAACTGGATCACCACCCAGGTCCCGGCCGACCAGCGGACCCTGGTGCGCGAGGAGCCCGACGCAGAGCTCCTGTCCTCCCTGGACGACGAGGGACGCGAGTCCCTGCGCCGCCTCGTGGACGGCCTCGACTCGCACTGGTCGCTCGACGGGCTCACCACGCTCGTCTACGGCGTGCCCAAGGTGATGGCCGGCCTGGAACCGGACGCCAAGCCGACGCCGGAGCTCAAGATCGCGCAGCGCACGTTCTTCGCCCTGCTGTACCGGCTGCTCGTGACCCGGGAGACCGGGCCGCGCCTGCCCACGCTGCTGCTCGCGGTGGGGGCGGAGCGGGTGCGCAAGCTGCTCGCCGTCTGAGTGACGACGTAAGACACGGGAAGGGCCCGCACCCCCTGGGGGGTGCGGGCCCTTCCTCATGCCTGTGGTCGGGCGATGTGCGCGTTACGCGATGTGCTCGTTCTCCAGCTCGGTCTGGTAGCGCTGCTTGAGCTGCGGGAAGATCTTGCGGATCAGCGAGGCGCTGCGCGGGTGCACCACGCCGTACCGGTCGGCCAGCAGTATGTCGAGCTGCTCGGCCGTCAGGACCTCGCCGTTCTCCTCCAGGTGGGAGCGGAACACCTCGTACGCCGCCTCCGCGAACTTCACGTCGTCGTCGCTCGGCGGCTCGCCCTCGGGGAAGGACTCCTCCTGGCGGGGGCCCGGTATCGGCAGCTCCTGCGGGAACTCGTCCTGCACCGGCTCCTGCTGCTCCGGGCCGGTCGGGGGCATGACCGGGGTCGGCTCCAGGCCCTCGACGTACTGCGGGTTGTACCCGCCCTCGTACGCGGCCTGCGGCGCGCGGGGCGCCGCGAACCAGGCGCTGTTGTGCGCGGCCGGCATGGCGGTCGGGTCCACCACGAAGGGGGGCGCGTCGGGGTGGCCCTGCGGGCCCATCGGCCCGGCCGGGCCGTCCGCGTACTGGGGCCCGGGCCCGGCGAGCTGGTGCTGCTGCACGGGGTCGTCGGCCGGAGCCGGAGCGGCCAGGGCCGCCGCCGCGGGCTGCGGCGCGCCCTCGGCGCCCGCCGGGAGCGCCGGAGCCGTCGGGTCCGCGGCCGGGGGCGGCGGGATGAGCAGCGGGTCGATGCCCGCCGCCGCCAGCCCCTCGGGGGCGGTCTGGGAGAGCGGGACGCCTATGCGGGCCAGGCGCAGCGGCATCAGGGCCCCGACGGGGGCCTTGCGGCGCCAGGCGCGGCCGTAGCGGGCCTGCAGGCGGGCCTGGTAGATCAGACGGTCCTGCTCCATGCCGACGGCCTGCTCGTAGGAGCGCAGCTCCCACAGCTTCATCCGGCGCCACAGCTTGAAGGTGGGGACGGGGGAGAGGAGCCAGCGCGTGAGGCGGACGCCTTCCATGTGCCGGTCGGCGGTGATGTCCGCGATCCGGCCCACCGCGTGGCGGGCGGCCTCCACGGTGACCACGAAGAGGATCGGGATCACGGCGTGCATGCCGACGCCGAGGGGGTCGGGCCAGGCGGCCGCGCCGTTGAAGGCGATCGTCGCCGCCGTCAGCAGCCACGCCGTCTGGCGCAGCAGCGGGAACGGGATCCGGATCCATGTCAGCAGCAGGTCCAGCGCGAGCAGGACGCAGATGCCCATGTCGATGCCGATCGGGAAGACCAGCGAGAAGGAGCCGAAGCCCTTCTTCAGGGCCAGGGCGCGCACGGCGGAGTACGAACCGGCGAATCCGATCCCCGCGATGACGACGGCTCCGGCGACCACCACACCGATCAATATCCGGTGCGTACGAGTCAGCTGCATCGCGGCCACCCGCGATCCCCTTCCCCTTGTCGAGCTACGGCAGGGCACAGCGTACGCGCGTACGGGGAAAGGGACGTCGGCGGTCCGGTACCGGGGCCGCGGGCACCGGTACCGGACCGCCGGGGGGCGGGTGCGCCCCGAGGTTTCAGGAGTTCGAAGGCGAGGGCTGCTCGGGCTGGGCCGGCTGCTCCGGCTGCTTCGCCTCGTTGGCGGCCGCGACCGAGGCCACGGTCTCCTTCGTCGCCGCGATGGCGTCCTGGAGCAGCTTGGCCTGGTCGGGAGCGGTCGCGCCCTCGTAGGCCGTGCCGTTGTAGTCGAGGGTGATGACGACGTTGTGCGTGCGGGCGATGACCGAGGTGTTGAAGAAGTCGCCGTCCTTCTTGGTGGTGAAGGTGACGGAGGTGGCCTGGTCGCCGATGCCGCCCGCCTCCTCCGGCTTCACGTTCTCCGCGCCCTCGACGGCCTTCGCCTTCTCGACCTGCTTGGCGTACTCGTCCTCGGCGCGCTTGCTGCCGGTGCCGACCGAGGCGAGGGAGTCGTAACGGACCAGGGAGATCGAGAGCCAGCGGTACTGCGAGCCCTTCAGACCGGCCTCGTCCAGGCCGTTCCAGGTGCAGGTGGCCCGGCTGGCGAGGTCGTTGGACTTGGCGGCCGTGCCGTTGGCGTCCTTCGCCTTGGGGACGATCGTCTCGATGGTCTTCGCACCCACCGCCTTGCACGGCTCCGGCAGCGTGGAGTACACGGCCTTCTCCAGCGCCTCCTTGGAGGGCTTGGAGCTCGGCTGGGCGGACGAGGACGCTTCGGACTTCTTGCCGCTGTCGGTGCCCGACTTCTTCCCCGAGTCGGACGAGCAGCCGGCGACCGTGAGGATCACCGGGACGGCTGCGCAGGCGAGGACGCGGGTGAGGCGCGAGGCTGATCGGTGCATGATTCCTTCAGACGTTGTGGGTCTTCGTGCGGGCTCGTTCGGTCCCTCTTACGGTCCCTCTTACGGGCGCGGGACCCGAGCAACGGTAGCCCGACCCGGCGCCCGGATGCTGTGCGCGCCGTCACGAAGGGCCCGTACGCCCCCCTCGGGCGGGACCGGCTATTCGTTGAACCGCTCCACGAGGGCCTGCGCCAACTGCCGTGCCCTGTCCTGGGTTTCACCGCTCGGCGGGATCGTGCCGGGCAGCGCGGGCTGGACGCTGTACTCGACGGTGACGATGACATTCGAGGTACGGAACACAATGCGGACGGTGCGTGCCTGGGCGGCGCTGGCGCCGGCGGCGGCGAGCTTGTCGTCGAGGAAGGCCTCGTTGCCGAGCCCTTCGAGCACGCGGGAGCCGAGCTCGGGCGCGGGGGAGGGGCTGCCGCTCGCACCCGGGTCCGTACTCGCGCCGGTGCTCGCAGCCGGCGCCCCGGGCGTGGGTGCGCCGGGCGTGGGTGCGCCGGACCCGGACGGCGTCGGGCTCGCCGACGGCGCCGGGGCGGGCAGGTTGGCGGCGGTGAGCTGGCGGCCGTAGACCTGCCGCGCCTTGTCGTCGTCGCTCGTGGTGGCCCGGTCGTACGAGACCACGCGCTCGAAGCCCACCGACAGCAGCCGGGTCTCGGTCGGCGTCTGCGCGGTCCAGCGGCAGCCGACGCGCCGGTCGGCGTCGTACGAGGCGTCGGCGACCCCGGCGTAGAGCGCCTCGCGGGCCTCGGGGGCGAGGGTGTCCGGGGCCGGAAGCATCGCCTTGACCTTCTTGGCGTCGGCGGCTTTGCAGGGCATGGGCAGGCTGCGGTACTTGCCGGGCTGGGCGCCCGTACCGGCGTTCGCACCGGCCTTCGCATCGATTTTGGTGCCGGATCCGCCCCCGTCGGTGCAGGCGGTGAGGCCGGCCGCGAGGGCGGTGAGCATCGCGATGGCTGGCAGGACTCCACGTACTCGACGTACTCCGCGTACCCGCACCGTCTTGCGCTGCACGTTCCACCGGCTCCCTTCGGGAAAAATGCATTGCCGCGGCTGGGGCGCGGATGGACACAATGTCTATCGCACACGCTGGTGCCGGCGCCGGTCTCATGTCGTATTTGAGCCCATGAGCGAGGCTTTTTGCGTTGAGAGACTTTTGTGGTGGTGACGGGGTGTTGAGGGTGAAATGTCATACGTAGAAGTGCCCGGGGCGAAGGTCCCCATCCGGATGTGGACCGACCCGGCGTCGGTCGAGGACAGCGCGATGCGCCAGCTCCAGAACACCGCGGGCCTTCCCTGGATCAAGGGCCTCGCCGTCATGCCGGACGTCCACTACGGCAAGGGCGCCACGGTCGGCTCGGTCATCGCCATGAAGGATGCGGTCTGCCCGGCGGCGGTGGGCGTGGACATCGGCTGCGGCATGTCGGCGGTGAAGACCTCCCTGACCGCGAACGACCTCCCGGGCGACCTGTCGGGCCTGCGCTCGCAGATCGAGAAGGCGATCCCGGTGGGGGCGGGGATGCACCGTGAGGCGGTGGATCCGGGGCGGCTGTACGGTTTCTCGGACCGGGGGTTCGGGGATCTGTGGGAGCGGTTCGACTACCTCGCGGACGCGGTGAAGTTCCGCCACGAGCGTGCTATGCGGCAAATGGGCACCATGGGCGGGGGCAACCACTTTTGGGAACTTTGTCTCGATCTGTCCGGTTCGGTGTGGATCATGTTGCACTCCGGCTCCCGGAACATCGGGAACGAGTTGGCCGACTTCCACATCGGAGTGGCCCGCGGACTTTCGCACAACCAGGGACTGGTTGACCGGGACCTCGCCGTGTTCCTCGCGGCCACGCCTGAGATGCGGGCGTACCGGGAGGACCTCTTCTGGGCGCAGGAGTACGCCAAGTACAACCGGGCCGTGATGATGAGCCTGTCCAAGGAAGTGATCCGCAAGGCGTTCCGCAAGGCCAAGGTCTCCTTCGAGCAGGAGATCAGCTGCCACCACAACTACGTGGCGGAGGAGCGGTACGACGGCATGGACCTGCTGGTCACCCGGAAGGGCGCGATCCGCGCCGGCAGCGGTGACTACGGGATCATCCCGGGCTCGATGGGCACGGGCTCGTACATCGTGAAGGGCCTCGGCAACGAGAAGTCCTTCAACTCGGCCTCGCACGGCGCGGGCCGGAAGATGAGCCGGACGGCGGCGAAGAAGCGGTTCTCGGCGAAGGATCTGGCCGAGCAGACCAAGGGCGTGGAGTGCCGCAAGGACTCGGGCGTCGTGGACGAGATCCCCGGCGCGTACAAGTCGATCGAGCAGGTCATCGACCAGCAGACGGACCTCGTCGAGGTCGTGGCCAAGCTCAAGCAGGTCATCTGCATCAAGGGCTGAGGCCAGGGCGCGGTGTTCGGGGGAATGGAGGGGTCCGGACCGTTCACGGTCCGGACCCCTCCATGTCGTGCGTCAGAGCTCGTCCCCGTAGAGGAGGAGGTCCACCGGGAGTTCCACGGACACGCCGATGGATGAGGGGAGGGCGATGGAGCTGCCCCGCTTGAAGGTCCTGCGCAGGCGGTACGTCCCGTTGTGGGGGTCGCTGCAGAGAATGGCCTCGTCATGGTGACGGTCGGCGATGACGTAGACGGGGATGTCGGCCTTCGCGTAGCTGTCGACCTTGACGCCGATGCCGTCCGACCAGTTCGACGAGGTGACCTCGACGACCAGTCGGAAGACGTCGGCCGCGTAGCAGGCCTTCTGGACCTTGTGCTCCCTGAAGTCCGCCTCGACAAGGGCGAAATCCGGGATGGCGTAGTCGTCGGCGCCGGTCGGCAACCAGAGGCCGATGCCCTGGACGTACCGCAGGCCCGCATTTTTGGCCCCGGCGTCGTAGAACTTCTCGATGAGCCAGCTCAGCGACAGTGCGTGTGACCCGTCCGCAGGTGGTGTCACGGTGAGCCTCCCCTGGAGAATCTCCACTCGGTGCCCGGGAAGCTCCCTGGAGAGACGATCGGCGGCTTCCGCGATCGTGGTCTCGTGCTGTGTCACGGCCACGGCTTCCTCCTTCTCGCGGCTCACGCTTCCGGAGCGTAGTCCGGCGCGTCGACATTTCGCTCGACTTCGCCCGTACGGGGATATCCGGCGCGCCGTCGGGACGTCGAGCTCCTCAACTCCCTTGGTGTGCAGGTGCTTTCGGCTACAGGAAGTGCCCGTCGGGGGATTGACGGGGGGAGTTGGTCTAGACCAAGGTGTGCCGCATGTGGAGATCTCGTGCGGTGCTTGCCGCGTTCGCGTCGTTGTCGCTCACCGTTGGCGGGGCTCAGGCCGCCGGTGCTGCCGGGGCTGAGGGGGCCGCTCCGGCCGTTGCTGCTGCCGCGGGCTCGAAGGCCGTGGGGCTGCCGCCCGTCGTGTCGCACGTGCCGACCAGTGAGAAGGTCGTGTTCATCACCATTGATGACGGGTGGGCGCACGATGCGGGCGTTGCGCAGACGCTCGTCGATCAGCGGGTGCCCGCTTCGTTGTTCCTGCTGCCGGGGGCGTTCTCGTACGACGCCCAGTACTTCACCGGGCTGGTCGAGCAGGGGCGGTCGGTGAACGTGGAGAACCACACCGTCAATCACCCCGATCTGACCGCTCTTGATGCGGCTGGGAAGGATGCCGAGGTGTGCGGGGCCGGGGAGCAGGTCGCCGCGGCCTTCGGGCGGGAGCCGAAGCTGCTGCGGCCGCCGTACGGGGCCGTCAACGACGACGTGCGGCTGGCCGCCAAGGCGTGCGGGGTCAAGGCGCTGATCACGTGGACGCACGACTTCACCACGTGGGGCGAGACGCCGGCCACGCCGCAGCTGAACGCCGGTGACATCGTGCTGCTGCACTTCACGCCGACGCTCGGCGCGGACCTGAAGCGGGCCCTGGACGCGGCGAAGGCCGCCGGGCTGAAGCCGGCGGCCTTGATGCCGCACCTGAAGAGTGCCGGGCTGGTGAAGTAGGCCCCGTAGGGCGTACTACAGCTCGCGGTGGAGCTTCGTGTTCGAGGCCTGGGCGCGGGGGCGGACCACCAGGAGGTCGATGTTGACGTGGCTGGGACGGGTCACCGCCCAGGTGATGGTGTCGGCCACGTCGTCGGCGGACAGGGGCTCGGCCACGCCGGCGTAGACCTTCTCCGCCCGCTCCGCGTCGCCGCGGAACCGGGTCTTCGCGAACTCCTCGGTCTTGACCAGGCCCGGGGCGATCTCGATGACGCGGACGGGCTGGCCGACGATCTCCAGGCGGAGGGTCTCGGCGAGGACGCGGGCGCCGTTCTTGGCGGCGACGTAGCCGGCGCCGCCCTCGTAGGTGGCGTGGCCGGCGGTGGAGGAGAGGACGACCACCGTGCCGTCGCCCGAGGCGGTCAGGGCCGGGAGCAGGGCCTGGGTGACGTGGAGCGTGCCGATGACGTTGACCTCGTACATCGTGCGCCAGTCGGCGGGGTCGCCGGTGGCGACGGGGTCAGCTCCGATGGCGCCGCCGGCGTTGTTGACGAGCACGTCGCAGCGTTCGAGCGAGGCGGCGAGGGCGTCGACGGCGGCGCGGTCGGTGACGTCGAGGGCGTGGGCGGCCGCGGAGTGGCCGGCGGCCGTGATCTCGGCGGCGAGGGCCTCGATGCGGTCCTTGCGGCGGGCGGTGAGGACGACGTGGTAGCCGGCCGCGGCGAGCTGCCGGGCGGTGGCCGCGCCGATGCCGCTGCTCGCGCCGGTGACTACGGCGGTTCGGGTGGCCGTGCTCATGCTGGCTCCTCGTGCGTTCGTACGGGTGAGTACTGGCCAGCATAGGCGGGTCGCCGCGCAGGTCACCGGCCGCGCGGGGCGTACATGATCACCGCCATGCCGGCGAGGCAGATCAGGGCGCCCGCGATGTCCCAGCGGTCGGGCCGGTAGCCGTCGGCGAGCACGCCCCAGAGGAGGGATCCGGCGACGAAGACCCCGCCGTAGGCGGCGAGGACGCGGGCGAAGTCGCCCGCGGGCTGGAGGGTGGCGACGAACCCGTAGAGGCCGAGGGCGATGACTCCGACGCCGATCCAGGCCCAGCCCTTGTGCTCGCGGACGCCTTGCCAGACGAGCCAGGCGCCGCCGATCTCCAGGAGCGCGGCGAGGGCGAAGAGGGCGGCGGAACGGGCGATGAGCATGGCCGGAACCCTATGCGGAGCGAGCGGAGGAGGGCTCGCCCTCGTTCGTGTGATGGTCCGACCATCGGGCGGGTGGGCGGGCTAGCGTCCGCGCGTGGAGGTGGTCGCGGTGCGCCGAGGTGCCGTACGGAGTGTGGTGATGGCCGGGCTGCTGGTGCTGCTCGGAGGGCTGGGGAGCGGTGTGGGCAGCGCCCGCGCCGGGGCCGGGCCGGAGGCCGACGTGGCCTATCACGGGCGGGTCGCCCTGGACGGGGGCCGGCTGCGGATCCTGCTGGTCCCGGAGAACGAGGGCCCGTCCGCCCTGCCGAACGCGACCGTACGGCTGCGCCTGTCGGCCGACCTCGCGAACCGGCAGGAGCTGGCCGAGGGCTGTGCGCGGGCCGGGCTGCGCGAGGTGGTGTGCGAGACGGGGGAGCTGCCGCTGCACGGGCGCGGGCGGCACATCGGGCTGGTGCTGCGGCTGAAGGAGCCGGCCGCGGAGGTGGTGGTGCGGGTCGACACGTGGTGGAACGGCGGGGCGACCGACCGGAACCACGCCAACAACGAGCACGTGGTGCTGGCGCTGGACACGGGGGACACGTACGCGTTCTGAGCCGAACGGCTGGGGGCGGGCCCGTCCAGGGTCCAGCCCCGTCCGTGGTCCGGGTGGTCCGGGCCCGTCGGTGGGGCGGGGTCCGGCCCCGTCGGTGGTCCAGCCCCGTCCGTGGTCCGGGCCCGTCGGTGGGGCGGGTGGTCCGTGGTCCGGCCCCGGCCGTGGTCCGGCCCGCCCGCCGTCCGGCGCGTGTGCCCGTTACGGCGTGCCCACGCCGCCGAACTCGGCGACGGCCTCGTCGACGATCCGCTCCAGCCGGGCGTGGTGGGCGCCGCGCCAGTAGACGCGCTCGCAGTCGGTGCACTGGGCGAAGACCTCGTACGAGCGCTGCGTGCCGCTCTCCAGCCGGTCGCCGACGCTGTCCTTGTCGGCCTCGCGCAGGGTCCCGTTGCACGCGGTGCAGCGGGTCCACGGCGTGAGGGCCGGGGCGAACCGGCCCAGGATGTCGCGGACCTGCTCGTCGGGGTTGTCGCTGTAGACGTACGCCCCGGCGAACAGCTCGCGGCGGCGCAGCAGTCCGCGGTCGCGGGAGAGCAGGACGCGCTGCTCGGCGGCGGAGCGGGTGGCCAGGGCCGGGTCGCCGATGTCCTCGTTCTCGTACGCGGCGTCCACGCCCAGCAGCCGCAGGCGGCGGGCGAGGGTGCCGAGGTGGACGTCGAGGAGGAAGCGCAGCGGGGTGGAGCCGGGGACGCCGGGGAGTTGCTGGGGGCGGTCGACGCCGAAGACCTCCACGGATTCGCCGGCCCGGGGCACGTGGGCGAGCGGCGTCTCGGCGCCGTCGACGAGGATCCGGCCGACTTCGGTGAGCGGGACGCCGGCCGATTCGACGACGTGGCCGAGGCTGGAGACGCCGTCGGTGGTCGTGGGCACGCGGGTGCCGCGGCGCGCGGGCGCGGCGAACACGTGCAGTTCGGGGGCGAGGGTGAGCTGAATGCCGGGTCCGTTCACGGGGCCCAATATGCCATCGAGGGCCGGGGTGCGGCGGGGGATTTACGCGGCCGCGTCCGCGCCCGCATCCATATCCGCATCCGCGCTCGCGGCCGCCGCGTCGTGCCGTTCGCGGTGGGCGTTGACCTCGTCGAAGTGGTTCTCGGCCCACTGCTTCACGGAGCTGAGCAGGCAGCCGAGGTTGCTGCCGAGTTCGGTGAGCCGGTAGTCGACGCGGACGGGGACGGTGGGCGTGACGGTGCGGGCGACGAGGCCGTCGCGCTCCAGGGAGCGCAGGGTCTGGGTCAGCATCTTCTGGCTGACGCCGGGGATCTTGCGGCCGAGCTCGCTGTAGCGCATGGTCCGGTCCTCGGCCTGGCCGAGTGCGCTGACGATGAGGCCGACCCACTTGTCGCTGATGCGGGCCAGGAGCTGGCCGGTGGGGCACTCCTTGAGGAAGGCGTCGTAGGCGGCGCGGGCCTCTTCGCGGCGGGCCTCGGCGGTACGGGTGGCCATGGGTGCCCCACTTCCGGGTCGGGTACGCACTCCGAGGTACGTACTTACGAATCGAGAGTAACTCTCCCTAGGTTAGTTCTCACCGGGAACACCGGAACGAGAGAGCGAGCCTGCGGAAGAGGCGATGACGATGAGCAGCACCACCAGCACCACCAGCACCGACCAGCCGACGATGGCGGCGGCAGTGGCCGAGGGCTTCGGCGGACCCGAGCGGGTCGAGGTCGTGCGGGTTCCGATCCCGAGGCCGGGCGCCGGGCAGGTCCGCGTACGGGTCCGGGCGGCCGGCCTGAACCCGGTCGACGGCGCGGTACGGGCCGGTGTCTTCGGCGGCGAGGGGCAGCGGCTGGGCTTCGGGTGGGACGTGGCGGGGGAGATCGAGGAGCTCGGTGCCGAGGTGAGCGGCTGGGCGGTCGCCGACCGGGTGGTCGGGCTGCACTACGGGACGGTCAAGCCGCTCGGTACGCACGCCGAGTACGTGGTGCTCGACGCGTCGGCGCTGGCGCCGGCTCCCGCGGGCGTGGACGACGTGATGGCGGCGGCGCTGCCGCTGAGCGGCCTGACCGCCGCCCGTGCGGTGGACCTGCTGGAACTGGCCCCGGGGGCTTCGGTCCTGGTCACGGGCGCGGCGGGGGCGGTCGGCGGGCTCGCGGTCCAGCTGGCGGCGCGGGCCGGCTACGTGGTGACGGCCCTGGCGGGCGCCGATGACGAGGAGCTCGTACGGTCCCTGGGTGCGACCCGCTTCGTCCCGCGCGGCGGGGCTCCGGCCGAGGCCGTGGACGGTGTCGTGGACACGGCGGTCCTCGGCGGGCCGGCCCTGGCCTTCGTCCGCGACGGCGGCGCCTACGTCGGCCTGATCCCCGGCGCGGCCCCGGCGGCGGAGCGGGGCGTCCGCGTGGTGGAGCAGGAGGTGGCGGCGGACGGCGCCCATCTGGCCCGCCTGGTGACGCTGGTCGACGCGGGGGAGCTGGCGCTCAGGGTGGCGCGCACCTTCCCGCTGGCGGAGGCCCCCAAGGCCCACGCCCAGCTCGCGGACCCGGGCACGCGCGGCCGCATCGTCCTGACGGCCTGAGCCACGGCCCGAGCAACGCCCCGGCCTACGGCCAGACCAGGCAGTACGGCTGGTGCCCCGCTTCGTGGAGGCGATGGCTGAAATCCTGCCACTCGTGGAGCAGCTGGTAGACGTTGAAGGCGTCGCGGGGGCCGCCGCGGTCGGGGACCGTGGACCAGATGAAGGCGGCGGCGCCGACCGATTCCTCGCCGATGCCGCGCAGCGGGTCGACGACGGTCATCGGGAGTTTCACGACGGCGTAGTCGGGGTGGAGGACGACCAGCTCCAGCGGGGGCACCTTGTGCAGGGGTATGCCCTCGATGCCGGTCAGGACCATCGCCGCGACGGTCTCCGGCTTGATCTTGGAGAACATGCCGCCCATGCCGAGCTCGTCGCCGCCCAGCTCCTCCGGCCGCATGGTCACCGGGACGCGCGCGGCCGTGGCTCCGTCGGGGGCGCCGAAGTACTTGTACGTCACGCCCATGCCGCGGCCCCTGGGGAGGCCGTCGGGGTCCTGCGTGGGGCCCGGTACGGGTTCTGCCGCGTCCGTGGCGCGACGGCGGTGCTTGCCGCGGCGCCGTTCGCGGGCGCGCTGCGGGTCCAGGCCGTCCGTGCCCTCGCCCGGTCCACCACCGCGTTGCATATCTCCACCCGACTGGTCTTGCCTGCCCCGGCCCCGTGACCCCCGCCACGCAGCCTGATCATCATGGCAGTGACCTCCCCCGGGGCGGCGCGGTGAAACGCCCGTCCGCAAGTCAGTCGCGGCCTCTGAGACCATGGCTGGTGTGAGCTACCCGTACCCGTATGAAGCCAAAGTCTCGCAGACTCTCTTTGACCGCGCGTCCCTCGTGACGCCTGGCGGCGTGAACTCCCCCGTGCGCGCCTTCCGCGCCGTGGGCGGAACGCCCAGGTTCATGGTGTCCGGTACCGGTCCGTACCTGACCGATGCCGACGGGCGCGAGTACGTCGACCTCGTCTGCTCGTGGGGGCCGATGATCCTCGGCCACGCCCACCCGGCCGTGGTGGAGGCCATCCAGGCCGCCGTCGTCCGCGGCACCTCCTTCGGTACCCCCGGTGAGGGGGAGGTCGCGCTCGCCGAGGAGATCGTCGCGCGGATCGAGCCCGTGGAGCAGGTCCGCCTGGTGTCCTCCGGGACCGAGGCGACCATGTCCGCGATCCGCCTCGCCCGCGGGTTCACCGGCCGCGCCAAGATCGTGAAGTTCGCCGGCTGCTACCACGGTCACGTGGACTCGCTGCTGGCCGCCGCGGGCTCCGGGCTCGCGACCTTCGCGCTGCCGGACACCCCCGGCGTGACGGGCGCGCAGGCCGGGGACACGATCGTGCTCCCCTACAACGACCTCGAAGCGGTCCGGGCGGCCTTCGCCGCGCACCCCGGCGAGATCGCCTGCGTGATCACCGAGGCCGCGCCCGGCAACATGGGCGTCGTGACCCCGGGGGAGGGCTTCAACCAGGGGCTCGCCGACCTGTGCCGGGCGAACGGCGCCCTGTACATCTCCGACGAGGTCATGACGGGCTTCCGTACCTCGCGCGCCGGCTGGTACGGCGTGGACGGGGTCAAGCCCGACCTGATGACCTTCGGCAAGGTCATGGGCGGCGGCTTCCCGGCGGCGGCCTTCGGCGGCCGGGCCGACGTGATGGGGCACCTGGCCCCCGCCGGTCCCGTCTACCAGGCGGGCACGCTGTCCGGAAACCCGATCGCGACGGCCGCGGGTCTGGCGCAGCTGCGGCTGCTGGACGAGGCGGCGTACGAGAAGGTCGACGCCGTGTCGCTCCAGATCCAGGGGCTGGTCACCGAGGCGCTCACCAAGGAGGGCGTCGCGCACCGGCTGCAGACCGCCTCGAACATGTTCTCCGTGTTCTTCACCGAGGACGAGGTCCGCAACTACGACGACGCGAAGAAGCAGGAGGCCTTCCGCTTCAACGGCTTCTTCCACTCGATGCTGGCGCAGGGCGTCTACCTGCCGCCGTCGGCGTTCGAGTCGTGGTTCGTGTCCACCTCCCACGACGACAAGGCGATCGAGCGCATCGCGGCCGCCCTGCCGGCCGCCGCCCGGGCCGCCGCGGAGGCCACCGCATGAGCGCCGCAGCCGGTGGCAACGAGATCACCGTCGTCCACGTGGTCCGCCACGGCGAGGTGCACAACCCGGACGGGGTCCTCTACGGCCGCCGCGCCGGCTACCACCTCTCCGAGCTGGGCCGCAAGATGGCGGACCGGGTCGCGGAGCACCTGGAGAACCGGGACGTGACCTACGTCGTGGCCTCCCCGCTGGAGCGGGCCCAGGAGACGGCCGCGCCGATCGCCAAGTCGCACGGGCTGGACCTGGCGACCGACGCCCGCCTCCTGGAGGCCGGCAACGTCTTCGAGGGCAAGACCTTCGGGGTCGGTGACGGTGCGCTGCGCAGGCCCGCGAACTGGAAGCACCTGACGAACCCGTTCAAGCCGTCCTGGGGCGAGCCGTACGTCGAGCAGGTCGTGCGGATGATGAGCGCGATCGAGACGGCCCGTGACGCGGCCCGCGGCCACGAGGCGGTGGCGGTCAGCCACCAGCTGCCGATCTGGATCGTACGGAGCTTCGCGGAGAAGCGGCGGCTGTGGCACGACCCGCGCCGCCGCCAGTGCACGCTGGCCTCGCTGACCTCGTTCACGTACCAGGGCGACACGCTGGTGTCGGTGGGCTACAGCGAGCCGGCCAGGGACCTGGTTCCGTCGCACCTCCTCGCGGGGGCGAAGCCGGTGAAGGGCAAGTCCAAGGCGTTCGGCGCGTAAGCCCCGACGGCTCCGGTACGGACGACCGGCCCCGGCCCCTTGCCGGGGCCGGGGCCGGATCACCTGGGCTTGGTCAAGACTCGCCCTTATTTCATACAAGTTGCCTGACGTGTCCGTGTCGCCCTTACGCTTCGCCGAATTGTCCGTTTGTATGACATTTCATGAGCGATATGCGCGGCTTCAGCCGAAGAGGAGTGCTCGGACTCGGACTTGGGGCCGCCGCCGCGGCCGGCGTCGCCGGCTGCAGCGTCGGCGGGTCGTCCGGCACGGGCAACCCCGGACCGGTCAACCCGTCGGGCGCCCCGCAGGCCGCCGCCCCGAGCGGCCCGGCGGTCAAGGTCATCGGCGACGGATCCACCGCCGACACGGGGCCGCAGCCGCACCAGCCGGCCGCCCCCGTACCCCTCCAGCCGGGCGAGACCCCGCCCCAGTTCGTGGTGTTCAGCTGGGACGGCGCGGGCGAGATCGGCAACGGCCTCTTCCCCCGGTTCCTCAAGCTCGCCAAGGACCACGGCGCGGCGATGACCTTCTTCCTCTCCGGCATCTACCTCCTGCCCGAGTCGAAGAAGGACCTCTACCGGCCGCCGAAGAACCCCGTCGGCGCCTCCGACATCGGGTACCTCAAGGACGAGAACGTCCGCAACACCCTCAAGTACGTGCGCGAGGCCTGGCTCGACGGCCACGAGATAGGCACCCACTTCAACGGGCACTTCTGCGGCGGCTCCGGCTCGGTCGGGAAGTGGACCCCGGAGGACTGGCAGAGCGAGATCGACCAGGCCGTGTCCTTCGTCACCAACTGGCGCACCAACACCGGCTGGACCGACCTCGAACCGCTGCCCTTCGACTACCGCAAGGAGTTGACCGGCGCCCGCACCCCCTGCCTGCTCGGCCAGGACAACCTGCTGCCCACCGCCCAGAAGCTGGGCTGGCGCTACGACTCCAGCTCGCCCGGCGGCCTCCAGCAGTGGCCGGTCAAGCGCGGCGGCCTGTGGGACCTGCCGCTGCAGTCGCTGCCCTTCCCCGGGCACTCCTTCGAGGTGCTCTCGATGGACTACAACATCCTCGCGAACCAGTCCAAGAACACCACCAAGGGCGTCCCGTCCAACTACCCCGCCTGGCGCACCCAGGCCACCGCCGCCTACCTGGGCGGTTTCAAGCGGGCCTACGAGACCAACCGCGCACCCCTGTTCATCGGCAACCACTTCGAGCAGTGGAACGGCGGCATCTACATGGACGCCGTCGAGGAGGCCCTCAAGGGCATGGCGGACAAAAAGGATGTACGCCTCGTATCCTTCCGGCAGTTCGCCGACTGGCTGGACGTCCAGGACCCCAAGGTGCTGGCCAAGCTGCGCACGCTCGGCCCCGGCCAGGCGCCGACCGGTGGCTGGGGCACGTATCTCACGGCGGCCTGACCCGCCCGTGGTCAGTACCTGACCAGCGGCTTAGCAGACCCCCGGGGGGCGCGGAAGATCCGCAAACCGCACATGCGAAACTTTTCACATGAGCCTTAGCCGCGCCCCCCGCCGCAGCCGCTCGACCAGCGGCCGCACCATCCTGCTGACCGCGGTGACCCTCGCGAGCGCCCTCACCCTCACGGCGTGCAGCGATGAGGACGGCGGCAGCAAAACCTCCGGGTCCGCCGGAGGCAACTACGTGACGGGCTCCAGCGGCATTTCCACCGTCGCCAAGGCCGACCGCACCGAGGCCCCCAAGCTCGACGGGAAGACGGTGGACGGCCAGACGCTGGACACCACCACCCTCAAGGGCAAGGTCGTCGTCCTCAACGTCTGGGGCTCCTGGTGCCCGCCGTGCCGGGCCGAGGCCCCGTACTTCGCGAAGGTCGCCAAGGAGCTGGAGGCGGCCGGACAGCCCGTGGCCTTCGTCGGCATCAACACCCGCGACAACACCGAGCAGAACGCGGCCTCCTTCGAAGAGACCTACGGGATCACCTACCCGAGCCTCTTCGACCCGGACGGCAAGCTGATGCTCCGGTTCCCCAAGGGCACGCTCAACCCGAACGCCATCCCCTCCACGCTCGTCCTCGACAAGGACGGCAAGATCGCCGCCCGCACCCTGGCCGCGGTCAACGAGGCGAAGCTGCGCTCGATGATCGAGCCGCTCCTCGCGGAGAAGTGACCTAGTGGTCACCGCACTCTCCGCACTCGCCGCCGACGAGACCGTGAACACGACCGTCCTCAACGGCGGACTGCTGCTGGCCCTGCCGATCTCCCTGCTCGCCGGGCTGATCTCCTTCTTCTCGCCCTGCGTGCTGCCGCTCGTCCCCGGTTACCTCTCCTACGTGACCGGCGTCGGCGGAGCCGACCTCGCCGAGGCCCGGCGCGGCCGGATGCTGGGCGGGGCGACCCTGTTCGTCCTCGGCTTCACGGCCGTGTTCACCTCGACCGGAGCCCTGTTCGGCTTCTTCGGGCGGACCCTCAACTCCAACAAGGACCTCATCTCGCAGGTGCTCGGCGGGCTGGTGATCCTGCTCGGCCTGTTCTTCATGGGCGCGATCCCCGGTCTGACGATGCGGGAGTTCCGCTTCCACAAGAAGCCGGCGGTCGGCCTGATCGGCGCGCCCGTGCTCGGCGTGCTCTTCGGCCTCGGCTGGACCCCCTGCATGGGCCCGACCCTCGCCGCCGTCGGCACCCTCTCCATCGACCAGGCCACCGCGGGCCGCGGCGCGCTGCTGACCGTGGTCTTCTGCCTGGGACTGGGGCTGCCGTTCATCGCCACCGCCCTCGCCTTCCGCAAGGCGCTCGGCGCTTTCGGCTGGGTGAAGCAGCACTATGCATGGGTGATGCGGATCGGCGGCGGCATGCTGATCCTGACCGGTCTGCTGCTCGTCACAGGAATGTGGAGCAGCATCGTCAGCGAAATGCAGAGCTGGACCAACGGCTTCACGGTGGGGATCTGAGGACTACACGGACATGAGTACGACCGACAAGGCGTCCGCCGAGGCGCCGCACGATGCCCCGGAGTCCGCAGAGTCTGCGGACTCCGCTTCCGCCGAAGCCGCCGCCTCGGCCGAGGCTTCCGCCGAAGCCTCCGCCGAGGCTTCCGCCGAGGCCGCCGCCGGCGCGCAGCTGTCCACCGCCCCCCTGGAGGACGCCCCCGGCGGCCCCGTGGGCATCGGGGTGCTCGGCTGGGCCCGCTGGTTCTGGCGGCAGCTCACCTCGATGCGGGTGGCGCTGATCCTGCTCTTCATGCTGTCCCTGGCATCGATCCCGGGCTCGCTGATCCCGCAGAACCAGGTCGACCTGATGAAGGTCGCCGCCTGGAAGAAGGAGCACGCCTCCTGGGTGGGCGCCGCCGAGAAGCTCCAGCTCTTCGACGTCTACAGCTCGGTGTGGTTCTCCGCGATCTACCTGCTGCTGTTCATCTCGCTGATCGGCTGCATCCTGCCGCGCTCCTGGCAGTTCGTCGGCCAGCTCACCGGCCGGCCGCCGGCCGCGCCCAAGCTGCTGAACCGGATGCCCGCGTACACGACGTGGCGCACGGACAGCTCCCCGGACGAGGTGCTCGCCACCGCGCACGGCCTGCTCCGCCGCCGCCGTTTCCGTACGGAGGCCGGTGCGGGTTCGGGATCCGGTGCGGGATCGGTCTCGGCCGAGAAGGGCTACCTGCGCGAGGCCGGGAACCTGATCTTCCACGTGGCGCTGATCGTCATGCTGATCGCCTTCGCCTGGGGCCAGTACTTCAAGTCCGAGGGCGGCAAGCTCGTCCTGCGCGGCAAGGGCTTCTCGAACACGCTCACCCAGTACGACGACTTCAAGTCCGGCGGCCTCTTCGACCCCGCCGACCTGCCGCCCTTCTCCTTCACCCTGGACAAGTTCGACGCGACCTTCGAGCGCACGGGCCCGCAGAAGGGCACCCCGCGCGACTTCAAGGCGTACGTCACCTTCACCAACGGCGCGCACGGCAAGCCGGAGAAGCGCGAGATCCAGGTCAACCACCCGATGGAGGTGGACGGCTCCAAGGTCTACCTGCTCGGACACGGCTACGCGCCGGTCATCTCGGTGACCGACTCCACCGGCAAGGTGATCTACAAGGACGCCGTGCCGATGCTGCCGCAGGACGGCAACCTCACCTCCACCGGCGCCATCAAGGTCACCGACGGCTACAAGGACAAGGACGGGAAGACGACGCAGCTCGGCTTCGCCGCGATGTTCGTGCCGACCTTCGCGGGCGCCGGCCAGGGCACGATGTTCTCGCAGTTCCCGGAGCTGGACTTCCCGGCGCTCGCGCTGAACGCGTGGCACGGCAGCCTCGGGGTGGACTCGGGTCTGCCGCAGAACGTGTACCAGCTGGACACCTCCAAGATGGAGCAGTTCAAGACCGAGGACGGCCAGCCGCTCGCGAAGCGGATGCTGCCCGGGGAGAGCATGGAGCTGCCCGGCGGTCAGGGCACCGTGAAGTTCGAGGGCATCGAGCGCTGGGCGACCTTCTCGATCACCCACCAGCCCGGCAGCGGTCTCGCGCTCGCGGGCGCCGTCGCCGCCATCGCCGGACTCGCGGGCTCGCTCTTCATCCAGCGCCGCCGGATCTGGGTGCGGGCGGTCCGCGGCGAGGACGGCGTGACCGTCGTCGAGATGGCGGGCCTGGGCCGCAGCGAGTCCGCCAAGATCCCGGAGGAGCTGGCGGTCCTGGCCGGCGCGCTCCACGAGCAGACGCCGACCGCGGCGCCCGCGCCACCCGTCGCCGACGACGGACCCGAACCTGCCGAAGCCGAAGAAGTCGAAGGGGAGCGCGCGTGATGCAGCTCGCGGCCGCAGCCAACGAGAGCCTGGCTCACCTCAGCAACAACCTGATCTACGCGTCGATGGCGGTCTACACCCTCGCCTTCTTCGCCCACATCGCCGAGTGGATCTTCGGCAGCCGCAGCAAGGTGGCCCGTACGGCCGCCGCGCTCACCAACCCGGGGGCCGCGTCCGCCGCCCCTGCCGTCCAGGTGCGGAGCAAGGGCACGACCGCCGTCCTGGACAAGCCCAAGGTGATCACGCGCAGCGCCGCCGGCACCCGTGACGTCCCGGACGGCCCAGGCGCGGCCGGCGGCACCGTCCAGGGAGACCTGTACGGGCGCATCGCGATCTCGCTGACCACCCTCGGCTTCCTGCTCGCGGCGGGCGGGGTCGTCGCCCGCGCGATGTCGGTGGAGCGCGCCCCCTGGGGCAACATGTACGAGTTCTCGATCACCTTCTCCACGGTGGCCGTCGGCGCGTACCTGCTGCTCCTCGCGCTGAAGAAGAACGTCCGCTGGCTCGGCCTGTTCCTGGTCACCACGGTCCTGCTGGACCTGGGCATCGCCACCACCGTGCTCTACACCGACAGCGACCAGCTGGTCCCCGCGCTGAAGTCGTACTGGCTGCTGATCCACGTCTCCACCGCGATCATCTGCGGTGCGGTCTTCTACATCGGCGCGGCCGGCGCGGTCATGTACCTCTTCCGCGACTCCTACGAGGCGAAGCTCGCGCGCGGCGACAAGCCGGGCAAGTTCGCCACCTCGGTCTGGGAGCGGTTCCCGTCGGCGGCCTCGCTCGACAAGTTCTCGTACCGCATCAACGCGGCCGTCTTCCCGCTGTGGACCTTCACGATCATCGCGGGCGCGATCTGGGCCGGCGACGCGTGGGGCCGCTACTGGGGCTGGGACCCCAAGGAGGTCTGGTCCTTCGTGACCTGGGTGGCGTACGCCTGCTACCTGCACGCCCGCGCCACCGCCGGCTGGAAGGGCCGCAAGGCCGCGTACCTCGCGCTCTTCGCGTTCGCCTGCTGGATCTGGAACTACTACGGCGTGAACATCCTGCTGAGCGGCAAGCACTCGTACGCGGGCGTCTGAGCCGGTCGTACGGAACACAGGAGGGGCCGGGCAGCCGAAAGGCGGCCCGGCCCCTCCCGCGTTTCCGTCACCAGGCGGGGCGCAGCGGCGGGAGGGGGCCGTCCCCGTTCAGGGTGCGGACCAGGCGGCCCAGTTCGGTGCGCAGGGCGCCGAGGTCGACGCTGTCGCGGCCGAGTTCGGCCTCCAGCTCGTGCAGGACCCGGCCGGCGGCCCCCAGGTGGGCGGTGGCGGCCTCCGTCAGGACGACGAGCTTCTTCCGGCCGCCCTCGGGGTGCGGGGTGCGGCGCAGGTAGCCGCGCTTCTCCAGGTCGTCGACGAGCTGCCCGGCGGCCTGCTTGGTCACCCCGAGCCGTTCGGCGAGCTCGGTCGCGGTGGCGCCGGAGGGCCCCAGGGCCTGGAAGGCCATGCCGTGCAGGGGGCGCAGGCCGTCGGCGTACCCGGCCTCGTCGAGGCGGCGGGTGAACTCGCCGAGGAGGAGCTGGAAGCCGAGGCCGAGGAGGAAGGCCAGCTCGATGCCGGGTTCGGCGTCCGGCTCGGCGTCCGGCTCGGCGTTCTCTTGGGTGGTCACGGAAACATGGTGACACAGGTGAGTCAAGCTGCTTTACTCGTGTGAGTAAAGCAGCTTGACTCACCCTGCCGGAGAAAGCGAAGGACCCGCCGTGCGCGTCATCACCCCGTCCCCCGACCAGGTCGTCACCACCCCGAACGCGACCATGACCGGCTACGCCTCCCCCAGCCGGGGAAGCGCCGAGCTGAGCACCTGGCACGCCGCCATCCCCGCCGGGATCACCGGCCCCGAACACTCCGTCAGCCGCGAGCAGGTCTGGACGGTCACCGCCGGAGCTCTGGACGTCACCTGCGGCGGCCGGACCGAGAAGGTCGCCGCGGGCGAGGCCGTGGTGCTACCCCCGGACGTCCTGCGCCACGTCCACGCCCTGGCGGACACCGAGGTGTACGTCGCCATGCGCGCCGACGGCCTCGTCTCCGTCCCCGGCACCGAGGGCGCCCGGCCCCTGCCCTGGGCGGTGTGAGCCCCGCCGGAGCCCCGGCAGGCTGACGGCCGCGGCCACCAGGACGGCCGCGAATGGGACGAGCAGCGCCGCCCGGTACCCCGCCAGGGGGTCGGCGGCGCCGGCCGCCACCCCCGTCACCCCGGCCAGCCCGAGCGCCGCGCCGAACTGGAACGCCGTGTAGAGGAGGCCGCCCGCCAGGCCCTGCTCCTCCTCCGCGACCCCCTCGGTGGCGACGATGGTCAGCGGCCCGTAGACCAGGGCGAAGGCGAGCCCGAGCAGGATCAGGCTCGGCAGCATCACCAGGTAGGACCAGTCGGCGCCGAGCGGCAGGAACAGGCCGTAGGCCAGGGCCGCCAGCAGCAGGCCGCCGAAGATCAGCCGGCCGTTCCCGTACCGCGCCACCAGCTTCGGCACCACGGTCGGGGACAGGACCGCGTCGATCCCGATCACCAGCATGGCCAGGCTGGTCTGGAGCGTCGACCAGCCGCGCACCTCCTGGAGGTAGAGCACCACGAGGAACTGGAATCCGAAGAACGCGGCCGAGAACAGCAGCGCCGCCGCGTTGGCCCGCAGCAGCCCGGGCGAGCGCAGGATCCCGAGCCGGACCAGCGGCTCGGCCGTGCGCCGCTCGACGAGGACGAACGCCCCGAGCAGCGCGATCCCGGCGAGCACGGCCGGTACCGAGATCTCCTCGACGCCGAGGACGAGCAGGACCACGCCCGCGGTCACCAGCACCCCGCCCCACACGTCGATCCGGCCCCGCTCCCGGCGCGCGGCCGACGCGGCCTTCGGCTCCTTCGGTACGAAGGCCAGTGCGCCCGCCAGGATCAGCGCGGCCAGCGCCACGGGAGCGAAGAACACCCAGCGCCAGCCCACCGAGGCCAGCAGCCCGCCCGCGACCAGCCCGACGGAGAACCCGGCGGCAGCCGTGCCCGAGTAGACGAGCAGCGCCTTCTCCCGCTGGGGCCCCTCGTCGAAGCCGGTGGTGATGACGGAGAGGCCCGCCGGGGTCATGAAGGCGGCGGCGACCCCGGTCACGAAGCGGGCGGCGATCAGCTGCCAGCCCTCGGTGGCGAGCCCGCCGAGCCCGGAGAAGAGCAGGAACACCGTCAGCCAGCCGATGAACATCCGGCGGCGCCCGAAGAGGTCGGCCGCGCGGCCGCCGAGCAGCATGAAGCCGCCGTAGCCGAGCACGTAGGCGCTCATCACCCACTGGAGCGTGCCGGTTTCGAGGCCGAGGTCGGCGCGGATGGACGGGAGGGCCACGTTCAGCATCGCGACGTCGATGCCTTCGAGGAAGATGGCGCCGCACAGGACGAGCAGGACGCCGAGCCGGCGCCCGCGGATGGAATCGCTGGAGTGCCTGGAGTACACGGAGAGACCTCGCAGGGTCGAGGGTGGGAAGAGCGGAAAGTTGCCGGCTCAACCACCCTCGCCCGCCGCCCCTAAGGGAACAACGGCGAAGATCTCAACGCTCGTTCAGTCATGCTTACCGATCGCGACGAGCTCGACTGCTTCCTGATCCTGGCCGAGGAGCTGCACTTCGGCCGCACCGCCGAGCGCATGCTGCTCTCCAGGGCCCGCGTCAGCCAGCTCGTGCAGCGCCTCGAACGGCGCGTCGGCGCCCGGCTGTTCCTGCGCACCAGCCGCAGCGTCGCCCTCACCGCGCTCGGAGCCCAGCTCCGCGCCGACCTGGAACCCCACCACCGCGGCATCGCCGCCGCCCTGGACCGGGCCGCGGCGACGGCCCGCGCCGCGGACGGGGTGCTGCACGTCGGCTTCACCACCCCGCCCGCGGGCGAACTCGTCCTGCGGGCCGCGCAGGACCTGCGCACCAGTCACCCCGGACTGGTCGTCGAGGTGTGCGAGGTGCCGCTCTCCGACCCGTACGGGCAACTGCGCGGCGGGGACTTCGACGTGGCCTTCGCGGAGTTCCCGGTGCGCGAGCCCGACCTGGGGGAGGGGCCGACGCTGCTGAGCGAGGCCCGGGCGCTGGCCGTGGCCGCCGGGCACCCGCTGGCCGCGCGGACATCGGTGACGCTGGAGGAGCTGGCGGAGGTCGCGCTGCTGTCGATCGCCGGGGACCTGCCCGCGTACCTGCGCGAGCACCAGGCCCCGGCGCGCACCCCGGCCGGGCGGCCGATCCGGCGCGGCCCGGAGGTGACGAACCTCCAGGAGGCCCTGATGCTGGTCGCCGCAGGCCAGGGCGCCCTGCTGACCTCGGCCCACGCCGCGGCCTACCACGCCCGGCCGGGCGTCACCCACGTGCCCGTGGCCGACGCCGACCCGGTCGGGTACGGGCTGGTCTGGCGCGCGGGCGAGGACACCGGGGCCGTACGGGCCTTCGCGCAGGCGGCGCAGCGCGCGGCGGCGCGGGCGGGCGACGCAGCCCCGTAGGGCGGGGCAAGGCCCTTCCGGGCCGCCCTACTCCTTGTCCTTGTCCTTCTCCTTGCCCTTCTCCTTCTCGTCCCGCTCGTCGCGCAGGGACTTCAGGAACTCCGGGTTGTCGTCGGGGGCCACCCACGTGCGGCGGCCCGGGCGCGGCCGGCCGCCGGCGCCGCCGGGCACCCGCTTCTTGCCCGCGAACAGCCACACCGCCGGACCGACGATCGAGAAGAGCAGGATGATCAGGACCCAGACGACCTTCGGAAGGTGCTTGACCTCTTCTTCCGGCGTGTTCAGGCAGTCGATGAAGGTGTAGATGGTCAGCGCGATGATCAGCAGGAACGGCAGATAGCGCAGCACGGTGTGGGACCGACCCCCAGAAGAACGGTGCGGACCGGACAGGTCCGCCGTGGACTCTTCCAGGGTAGAGGGCCCGCCGCGGTTCGGGCTCTGAGCCGGGATGCCACAATTGCGGGCATGGCTTACGACGATCTCCGCTCGCTGCTCCGGGCCCTCGAGCGGGAGGGCGACCTCAAGCGCATCAAGGCCGAAGTGGACCCGTACCTAGAGGTCGGGGAGATCGTCGACAGAGTGAACAAGGCGGGCGGACCCGCGCTGCTCTTCGAGAACGTCAAGGGCTCGGCGATGCCGCTGGCCATGAACGTCTTCGGGACCGACCGGCGACTGCTGAAGGCCCTCGGGCTGAAGTCGTACGCCGAGATCAGCGAGAAGATCGGCGGCCTGCTCAAGCCGGAGCTGCCGCAGGGCTTCATGGGCGTCCGCGAGGCCTTCGGCAAGCTCGGCTCGATGGTGCACGTGCCGCCGAAGAAGGTGAAGGGCGAGTCCGCGCCCGTCCAGGAGGTCGTCCTCACCGGCGACGACGTGGACCTGGACCAGCTGCCGGCGCTCTTCACCTGGCCCAAGGACGGCGGGTCCTTCTTCAACCTCGGGCTGACGCACACCAAGCACCCGGAGACGGGCGTGCGCAACCTCGGCCTGTACCGCCTCCAGCGCCACGACAAGCGCACCATCGGCATGCACTGGCAGATCCACAAGGACAGCCGCAACCACTACGCGGTGGCCGCGGCGCGAGGTGAGCGGCTGCCGGTCGCGATCGCCTTCGGCTGCCCGCCGGCCGTGACGTACGCGTCGACCGCGCCGCTGCCGGGTGACATCGACGAGTACCTGTTCGCCGGGTTCGTGGCGGGCAAGCGGATCGAGATGGTGGACTGCAAGACGGTCCCGCTCCAGGTCCCGGCCCACGCCGAGGTGGTCATCGAGGGCTGGCTGGAGCCCGGGGAGACGCTCCCCGAGGGCCCCTTCGGCGACCACACCGGCTTCTACACCCCGCAGGAGCCGTTCCCGGCGCTGAAGATCGACTGCGTGACGATGCGGAAGCGTCCGCTGATCCAGTCGATCGTCGTCGGCCGGCCGCCGACGGAGGACGGCCCGCTGGGCCGCGCGACGGAACGCTTCTTCCTCCCCCTGCTCAAGATCATCGTCCCGGACATCGTGGACTACCACCTCCCCGAGTCGGGCGGCTTCCACAACTGCGCGATCGTCTCGATCGACAAGAAGTACCCGAAGCACGCGCAGAAGGTCATGCACGCCATCTGGGGCGCGCACATGATGTCGCTGACCAAGCTGATCATCGTGGTGGACAAGGACTGCGACGTCCACGACCTCCACGAGGTCTCCTGGCGGGCGCTCGGCAACACGGACTACTCCCGCGACCTCACCGTCGTCGAGGGCCCGGTGGACCACCTGGACCACGCCTCCTACCAGCAGTTCTGGGGAGGCAAGGCGGGCATCGACGCCACGAAGAAGCTGCCGACCGAGGGCTACACCCGGGACGGCGGCTGGCCTGACATGGTCGAGTCCGACCCCGCGACCGCGGCCCTGGTGGACAGCCGCTGGAAGGAGTACGGACTGTGAGCCCTGTCGACGGGGGCCCGGCCCTCTTCATCGGCACCGACACCGTGTACGTGGCCCTGGTGCGCCCGAGCCTCGACCCGGCCGACCCGGGCGTCCGCGAGGCCGCCGCGGAGGCGGGCGTCTCGCCCGAGGAGTTCGCGGGCCCCGGCAACGTCTGGGCGCTGATGCTCGACGAGGACGGCGAGGGCGACGGCTTCGAGCTGCCCGGCGCGCGGGACATCGAGGCGGACGACTTCGCGGAGCAGCTCCAGCGCGCCCTGGTCGCGGGCGAGCCGTTCACGGCGGAGGCGGGTAACTTCCTGCGCCTGGAGGCGCGCCCGACCCCCACGACCTGGCAGCTGACCGCCCACGTCACCCCGCCCGAGGGCCACGACGCGGGCCCGTGGACCCTGGAACTCGGCACGCTCCCCACGGCCGACCTGCTGGCCGACCTCGAAGACTTCCGCCGGAGCCTGGCGTGACCCCGAGACTCCGGATCGGCAGTGACGAGGTCTGGGTCGCTCTGACCGCCCCCGAGCGGGCGGCCGACGGCTGGCGCGTCACCGCCGACTGGGGCGGCGAGTTCACCGCCGACTTCGAGGCGCACGTGGAGGCCGAGGAGGTCGCCGCCTTCGCGGACCGACTGCTGGCCCGCACCGGCGCCGCCGAACCCGAGGCCTTCTGGGCCGAGGTCAGCGAGAGCCGCGCGAACCCGCTGCGGTTGGCCGCGATACCCGCGGGCGCAGGCGACATTGCGTTCGTGGCCCGGCTCACCCCGGTCGGGCACGACACGACCAACCACCTCGACATGGAGATAGGGCCGGTCCCGCTCGACGGGCTGCGGGCCGATCTCGAAGAGTTCCGGAGGGACCTCGTATGACATCCGCCGCTGAGGGCGTCCTCGGCTCAGGTCCCGCGCCGCAGGCGAGCGGCAAGGTCAAGGCGTTCCTGCGGCTCGTGATGATCGAGCACTCGGTCTTCGCGCTGCCCTTCGCCTACATCGCCGCGCTCACCGCCATGTACACGCTCGACGAGCGGATGCACTGGGGCAAGCTGCTGCTCGTCACCGTCTGCATGGTGGGGCTGCGGACCTTCGCGATGGCGGCCAACCGGATCATCGACCGGGAGATCGACGCGCGGAACCCGCGGACCGCCGGGCGCGAGCTGGTGACGGGCGCCGTCTCGGTCCGCTCCGCCTGGACCGGGGCCGGGATCGCCCTCGTCGTGTTCCTCGGCGCGGCGGCGCTGCTGAACCCGCTCTGCCTGATGCTGGCGCCGATCGCCGTCGTGCCGATGGTGGTGTACCCGTACGGGAAGCGGTTCACGAACTTCCCGCACGCCATCCTCGGCATCGCCCAGGCGATGGGCCCGGTCGGGGCCTGGATCGCGATCACCGGCGAGTGGTCCTGGGACGCGGTGATCCTCGGCCTCGCGGTGGGCGTGTGGATCGGCGGCTTCGACCTGATCTTCGCCTGCCAGGACGTGGCCGCGGACCGCGCGGAGGGCGTCAAGTCCGTCCCGGCCCGCTTCGGCATCCCGGCCGCCCTGTGGGGCGCGCGCGGCGCGCACGTCGTCACCACGGGCCTGCTGGCCTGGTACGCGGTGGCGACGGACGCGGGCTGGCCGTTCTGGCTCGGCCTGCTGATCGTGGTCGGCGCCTTCCTCTACGAGCACACCATCGTCACCCCGCACGACCTGTCCCGCCTGAACCGCGCCTTCTTCACGGTCAACGGCTTCATCGGCATGGCCCTGTTCGTGTGCGCCCTGGCGGACCTGGTGGCGCGGGGGCTGTCGCTGTAGCCGGATGCGGCCCTACCCGGCGCCGCAGGCTAGAGCGCTGCCACCTCCGGGCGGGGGCGGGCGATCAGGGCGACCGCCGCGCCGGCCAGGAGGCCGAAGAGGTGGGCCTGCCAGCTGACCACCGAGTCCGTCGGGAGGGCTCCGGCCAGGAAGGTCGTGCCCCAGACGGCGGCGATGACCACGGCGACCGCGATGCCCAGCGGGCTGCGCTCCACGAAGCCGCGGACCAGCAGGTAGCCGAAGAGGCCGAAGACCAGGCCCGAGGCTCCCGCCGTGATGCTGTGGGGCGGGGAGATCAGCCAGACGGCGAACCCGTCGGCCAGGATGATGGCCGCGCAGACGGCCAGGAAGCGGCCGATGCCGCTCAGTGCGGTGACGAAGCCGAGGACCAGCAGCGGGACGCTGTTGGAGGCCACGTGGTCGAAGCCGAAGTGCAGGAAGGGCGCCAGGGGTATCCCGCTCAGGCCGTCGGCCTCCCGCGCGGTGATGCCGTAGGCGTCGAGCGCGTGGCCCGTGGCGTAGTCGGCGGCCTCGATCAGCCACAGCAGTGCCACCCAGCCCAGCATCAGCTTCGCCGCCGCCCCGACCCGGCCGCTGCGGCTCCACTGGCCCGCCCGCGTACCGGCCGGACGCATCCCGCGCTCGCTCATGACGTCACCGTCCCTGCTCTGCCGTGTCCACCCCTTGAACGTGCGGACACCTTAGCCAGTGCCCGTCGGCGGTGGCCGGATAGTCTCGGAGGTATGACTGAGCGCAAGCGCACCCCGTGGGTGGTCGGGGTTTCCGGGGCGTCCGGGACGCCGTACGCGGCGGCGGTGATCCGCGGACTGCTGGCGGCGGGCGAGAGCGTGGACCTGGTGGTGAGCCGGGCTTCGCGCCTGACGCTGCTGGACGAGACGGGGATCGCCTTCCGCGACGCGCACTGGCGGGACGACCTGGGGGAGTGGCTGGAACGGGGGGCCGACGGCAAGCCCGCGACCTTCGCGCGCCCGGACCTGGACGGCGTACGTCACTGGGCGGCCGGGGATCTGGCGGCCGGACCGAGCAGCGGCTCGTACCCCGTGAAGGGGATGCTGATCGTGCCCGCGTCCACGGCCTGCGTGGCCGGGGTGGCGCTCGGGCTGTCGAAGGACCTGCTCCAGCGGGTCGCGAGCGTGACGCTCAAGGAGCGGCGCCGACTGGTGGTGACGGTACGGGAGACCCCGCTGAGCGGGCAGACGCTGAAGCATCTGGTGAGCCTGGACGAGGCGGGCGCAGTGGTGCTGCCCGCCTCTCCGGCGTTCTACGCGGGTGCGACGCACATCCAGGATCTGGTGGACTTCGTCGCGGGGCGGGTGCTCGACGCGGCAGGAGTGCCGCACGGGCTGTACCGCCGGTGGGAAGGGGAGCTCGGAGGCTCCCGGCCTCCCGTCGCGGGGAGGGCCCGGGAGGCGAGCGGTGGCGCCTAGCGCTTCTTGGCGCGCCCCGGCTTGCGCATCTTGTCGACGCGGTGCGCGGCGACGGGCTGGTCGGTGCGGGATCGGTTGGCCAGCTCCTGGAGCTGTCGCATGTGCGCGTAGGCCATCTCGATCGTGTACACGGTGAACCACTCCTGAAAATTGTCAGATCGTCGTTGATCTGTTGAAAGATTCACAGGGTGTCGACCCTGTGCACCTTAGATTCTATACGTAAACTTGAGGGATTGCCGAATAATGGAAGGCTCCAGGTATATGGACGCGGTGGACAAGCAGCTCATCCAGGCACTTCGTGAGAACGGACGCGCCTCGTACGCCGAGCTGGGCCGGCTCGTGGGCCTCTCCGGCCCCAGCGTCACCGACCGGATCAACCGGCTGGAGACGGCCGGAGTCATCACCGGCTACCGCGCGACCGTGGACGCGGCCTCGCTCGGCCTCGGCGTCACGGCACTGATCGGGATCTCGCTCTCCGACGCCGCGGACCACGAGGACGTGGCCCGCCGGCTGCGCGACCTCTCGGAGATCGAGGACTGCTGGTTCATCGCCGGCGACGACTCGTACATGCTCAAGGTCCGGGCCGGCGACGTGGACGGGCTGGAGCGGATCATCCGCAAGCTCTCCAGCACCAAGGGCGTCTCGCGCACGCGCACGACGATCGTGCTCTCCACCAAGTGGGAGAACCGGGTCGGGGGCCTGCCGGAGGAAGCCTGAGGGCGCTGAGAGTACGGTTGGGGCGCGGTTGTGGGGCACACGTACCGCATGGATTTGAGGACAGAGGAGAGGACCGGCATGGACGCTGGGTTCAAGCGTGAGCTGGAGGACAAGGTTCGCTCCGGCGAGCGGCTGACCCGTGAGGACGGCATCGCCCTCTACGAGTCGGACGACCTGGCCTGGCTCGGCGGCCTCGCCCACGAGGTGCGCACGCGCAAGAACGGCGACGTCGTCCACTTCAACGTCAACCGTCACCTCAACATGACGAACGTGTGCACGGCCTCGTGCGCGTACTGCTCGTTCCAGCGCAAGCCGGGCGAGAAGGACGCGTACACGATGCGCATCGAGGAAGCCGTCCGCCTGGCGAAGACCATGGAAGGCGAGAACCTCACCGAGCTGCACATCGTCAACGGCCTGCACCCCAGCCTGCCGTGGCGGTACTACCCGCGCTCGCTCTCCGCGCTGAAGGAGGCGCTGCCGAACGTCTCGCTGAAGGCGTTCACGGCGACCGAGATCCACCACTTCGAAACGATCTCCGGCATGTCGGCCTCCGACATCCTGGACGAGCTGATCGAGGCGGGCCTGGAATCGCTCACCGGCGGCGGCGCCGAGATCTTCGACTGGGAAGTCCGCCAGCACATCGTCGACCACAACACCCATTGGGAAGACTGGTCGCGCATCCACCGCCTCGCGCACTCCAAGGGCCTCAAGACCCCGGCGACGATGCTCTACGGGCACATCGAGGAGCCGCGCCACCGCGTGGACCACGTGCTCCGGCTGCGCGAACTGCAGGACGAGACCGGCGGTTTCCAGGTCTTCATCCCGCTGCGCTACCAGCACGACTTCGTGGACATGAAGGACGGCAAGGTACGCAACAAGCTCCAGGCGCGCACGACGATGGCGACGGGCGCCGAGGCGCTGAAGACCTTCGCGGTCTCCCGCCTGCTCTTCGACAACGTCCCGCACGTGAAGGTCTTCTGGGTGATGCACGGCGTGCAGACGGCGCAGCTCGCCCTCCAGCACGGTGCGGACGACATGGACGGCTCGGTCGTCGAGTACAAGATCACGCACGACGCGGACAACTACGGCACCCCGAACAAGCTGGGCCGCGACGACCTGCTGGAACTGATCCGCGAGGCGGGCTTCCGCCCGGTCGAGCGCAACACGCGCTACGAGATCATCCGCGAGTACCCCGGCCCGGACGCGGAGCTCCGCGAGACCCCGCAGGCGATGCGGCTCTGACGCCCGACCCGCTTCTTCGACGCTCCGGGCCCCGGTCCCCCGCCGTGGGGGGCCGGGGCCCTTTGCGCGCGAGGTGGGGTAATAGTTAAACTAGCTCTATGACCCTTACTTTCACCTTCGACCCGGTCGTCGACCCCGCCCTCGACCCCGCCCTGGCCGAAGAGTTCGCCGCGCTCTGGACCGACGTGACCAACGCCGGCGGCGCGGTGGGTTTCGTGGCGCCCGTCGTCATCGAGGACATCCGCCCCGAGGTCGACAAGCACCTCGCCGCGGTCGCCGAGGGCCGCAGCCGCCTGCTCGTCGGGCGCGACGCCGCCGGCCGGGTGCGCGCCACCGCCGTCCTCGCCCCCAACCAGCACCGGCTGCAGCGGCACTGGATCTGGGTCTACACCGTCATGGTCGACACCGCCCTCCAGGGCAGCGGCGCCGGCCGCGCGCTGATGGAGGCCGTCGCCGACGCCGCCCGCACGATGGAGGGCATCGAGGCGGTCCGCCTCGGCTGCCGGGGCGGCCTGGGCCTGGAGCACTTCTACGCCGCCTGCGGCTACAAGGAGGTCGGCCGCGTCCCCGACGCGATCCGGGTGGCCCCGGGGGACGACCGCGACGACATCACGATGCTTTTGCCGCTGCGCTGACGGTACGGTCACCCTCACGGTGACGGGGGGCTGGCGCGTGGGAGCTTCGGGAACAGTCGGACACTGGGATCAGCGGGCGGTGGGCCGAGTCGAACTGGGGGGTGGACAGGCCGACTTCGAGCTGTTCGAAGCCGAGCTTCAGAGGTGTGACTGGAAGGTGCTGGAGCGGTCTCCCGCGCCGGTGCCGGGCGGCCGGTGCGCCTACGTCGTCGAGCTCAGGTTCCCGGGCGCGCGGTACCGGGCCCCCGATGCCGCGAGGGAACACCTGGAGGCCCTCGCGGACCGGCTCCTGCTGGACCTGACCGTCGTCGCCGTGCAGGTTCTGGCGCGCCCCCGTCAAGTGGCCTCTCTGGCACGTCTACCGGGAGCTGCCGCCGGTGCCTCCCGAGGTTGCGGCGAGGTGGTGGGGCCGGACGCGGGAGCGGCTGCGCGCGTGGGCGGCCATCTCGCTGGGCACCAGGGACACCGGCGGACAGGTGCAGGCGCGGGACGCGGACACGGCACTGGCCGTGGCGACCGCGGCGATGCCCGGGGCCCCGCCGCCGACCGGTGTCGCGGTGCGCTCCGCCTCGTACAAGCGGCCGGCGCCGGACCCCGACGGCCGGCCCGGGCGGCAAGGCCCCACACGACGCTTGCTCCCGCTGCGCTACCCGCTGCTCGCCGCGCTCGCTTGCGGGGTTGCGGCTGCCCGGAGCCCGGGCCACTGGCACTGGCTGCCCACCGGGCTGTTCCTCCTGGCGGTGATCGCGGCCACCGCGCGGCACGCCCCGTTGGAGGGCCGTCCCGGGCGCTGGGTGGGCTTCGGGTCCGGCGGTCTGCTGAGCACGGCGGTGGCCTTCGGCCTGGCCGCCATCGTGGCAGCGCCCAGGGGTGGCGGCGGCCCCGGCGAGGTGGTCGCCATCCTGGGCATCTGTTACTTCACTGCCCGGGGGTTGTGGCTGCTGGCGCGGCAGTCGACCTGGGGCCGGCTGGTCCCGTGGCTGGTACCCGCACTGCTCACTCTGGCGCCCGTGCTGCTGGCAGGGCTCGGGGTCTCCCTCCAGGCGCTCTACCTCTACCCCTTCGGCCTGGACGCGGAGGACGTGGACGTACCGGCAGTGATGCGGGTCCTCGCGACGGGCCGGGTGCTGGCCGCCTCGCTGCTCTGGCTCATCGCACCGGCCGTGCTGGGCTACCTGCGACACCTGCACATCATGATCGCCTTGCGGTGGCTGGGCTACGCGACCTTCGTGTACGCGAGCGTCATCACCCTGTCCGTCGGGGTCGTGTTCCTCGCGGGGTTCCCCGCTCTGTCCGCCGGGTTCGAGGCGCGCGCGGCGGCCGCCGAGGGGCGCACCCCCGGCCCCTACTTCGGGATCAAGCCGGAGTGGGTCTGCGCCCTGCCCACGAAGCCCCTGGCGCAGGTGCCGTCGGACGGGGGCCTGCTGGACCCCAAGCACCCCTACTTCTCCCTCGGGGATGCGGGCGGCACGGCCGCCCTGTGGGACGTGAAGGAGAAGCAGGCGATCAAGGTTCCGCTGTCCGCGCTGCGGCTCGTGCCCGTCGAAGCCCCCCGGCGCCCATGTCCGTAGCCCCGGCGTGCTTCACTGGACGGGCACGAAACCGACCTGGACGACACAGAGAGCAGGGGTCACCGTGTCCCTCAAGCAGAGCGCGACGATCCGTTACACCGCGATGCGTCTGGGGATCTTCGTCGGGTGCCTCGTCCTCGTCGCCGGTCTGGTCCGGCTGGGCTGGGTGCCCTCGGGTCTCGGGGACGCCAACCCCGCCTGGGTCGTGCTGCTCGCCCTCGTGATCTCCGCACCGCTCTCCTTCGTGCTGCTGCGCAAGCAGCGCGACGAGATGTCCGCGGTCATTGCAGGACGCGTCGCGGGCGCGAAGGACAAGCTCGCCGCGAACCGCAGCCAGGAGGACGACGCGGTCGACGAGGCCGCGCGCGCCAGCCAGTAGGGCAGTTAGCTTCATCACACACCGAAATGCCTCGGCGCCGGGTCCACCACCCGCGACGCCGGGGCTTTCGGCGTTTTCCGGGGGGTTCGCAGCGGTTGATGCCTGCGGTGGGCCGGTTGGTCTCATTGGATCTCAAAGGCAGGCTTTGAGATTCCCAAAGGTGAAGTGTTAGCGTGTTCAACATGTTGACGACAGCCGCGCACCAGATGACCCCGAGCGTCCCGCTCGTGGCGCGCCTGCACGTCGACCTCTGCCGCCGCGCGTCCGCGGCCTGTTGCTGTTGTCGCTGAGTCCCGCGACCAGCCCTGGCACAGCAGCGGTCCCGCCCGCCCGGCTCTTGGCTTTTCCGGGTGCTGCCGCACCGCACCACCACCCCACCGCAGAAACCGCAGAACCACCCGGAGAGTGTCCGTGTCCGCGTCACCGCAGACCCCTGCCGTAGAGGCCCCCGCAGAGGCTCCCGCCCCGGCGAACAAGTCCTCCTTCACCTTCCCCTTCTGGGCCCAGATCGTCACGGGCCTCGTGCTCGGCGTTCTGCTCGGCTGGGTCTCCCGCAGCCAGGAGATCAGCTGGCTCGGTACGACCCTGGAGCAGATAGGCGACATATTCGTCCAGCTCCTGAAGCTGGCCGTCGCCCCGCTCGTCTTCTTCGCCATCCTGGTGTCGATCACCAACCTCCGGAAGGTGAACAACGCCGCGCGGCTCGCCTCCCGCACCCTGCTCTGGTTCATGATCACGTCGCTGATCGCGGTGGCCATCGGCCTCGCCATCGGCCTGCTCACCAACCCGGGCTCCGGCACCGGCCTCACCCCGCAGGACGGCAAGCTGCCGAAGCGCCACGGGTCCTGGCTGGACTTCCTGACCGGCATCGTGCCGACCGACATCATCACGCCGTTCACCGAGCTGAACGTCCTGCAGATCGTCTTCCTCGCCGCCGTCGCCGGTATCGCCGCCCTCCAGCTCGGCAGCAAGGCCCAGCCGGTGCTGAACCTCGCCGAGTCCGTGCTGGAGCTGCTCCAGAAGGCCCTGTGGTGGGTCATCCGCCTCGCCCCGATCGGCACCGTCGGCCTGATCGGCACCGCGATCGCCACGTACGGCTGGGACCTGCTCGGCAAGTACGCCACCTTCACGGTCGACGTGTACGTCGGCTCCGCGCTCGTGATGTTCGGCGTCTACCCGCTGCTCCTGTGGAGCGTCGCCAAGGTCAACCCGCTGCAGTTCTTCAAGGGCGCCTGGCCGGCCATCCAGCTGGCCTTCGTCTCCCGCTCCTCGGTCGGCACCATGCCGGTCACCCAGAAGGTCACCGAGCGCCTCGGCGTCCCGAAGGAGTACGCCTCCTTCGCCGTCCCGTTCGGCGCGACCACCAAGATGGACGGCTGCGCCGCGATCTACCCGGCGCTCGCCGCGATCTTCATCGCGCAGATCTTCGACGTGCAGCTCGGCATCACCGACTACCTGCTGATCGCCTTCGTCTCGGTCGTCGGCTCCGCCGCCACGGCCGGCCTGACGGGCGCCACGGTCATGCTGACCCTGACCCTCTCCACGCTGGGCCTCCCGCTGGAGGGCGTGGGCCTGCTGATGGCGATCGACCCGATCCTGGACATGATGCGCACCGCCACCAACGTGGCCGGCCAGGCGCTGGTCCCGGTCATCGTCGCGGCCCGCGAAGGCATCCTGGACAAGGTGGCCTACGCCACCGCCTCCTCCTCCCTCCTGGACGAGCCGGCCCCGGCCGAGGCCCCGGCCCCGGCCGACTCCACGGACGCCGACCCGGCGAAGGTCCTCGTCACCGCCTGAGCCTCGCCGCTCAACCGCCGCAGCCTCCGCCCCCGTCCGGGCGGGGGCTGCGGCCTTTCCGTGGGCGGATCAGTGGATCTGGGTGGTGGCCGCGGTCATGAATGCGTTGAGGGCGTCCTGCAGGTGCTGCTCGCGGAGGGCCAGTTCGGCTTGCGTGGAGGCGGTGCGCAGGGGTCCGACGGCATCGAAGGCCGAGGCGGCAAGCGCGACGAGCGCGGAGTCCTGGGCGAGGAGGCGGACGTGGAACTGGGCGTTCTCCGTGGCGGCGCCCAGCCGGTCGCACTCCGTGAAGGCCTGACGCGTCTCGGGGCTGTCGGGGGCTTCCCGCAGGCGGAACCAGAGGGCGACCGTGGCTTGCTTGAGCGCCGTCACCGAGCCCGCGTAGGCGCTGTACGCCGTCAGGCGCTCCTGCCGCAGCTGCTGGGAACGGGCGAAGACCTCCGCCTGCGCACTCGTGCGGCGCTGCACGGCAAAGGTGACGACCGAACCCAAGAGGGTTCCCGCGACGGCGATCAAGCTGGCCAGCACAGCCTCCATGCCCGCATCCCACCACACGCGCCGGCGCCCGAACAGCCCGAAGACGGCGTCAGGACGGCGTCAGGACGGTGTCAGTGGGTGCGGGAAGGATGTGCCGCATGACCGCAGCCGCTTCCCACGCCCCAGCCACCGCCGCCGACTACAGCTGGATCGGGGCCTCGCCCTCGCTGTTCGCGTACGCGCTGGAGGGCGGGTACACCCTGACGCTGGTACGGGGCCTCTCGCCCGCGGAGGTGCTGGAGGTGGTGGAGGCCGAGCCGCGGGGCGTCTGCGAAGGGTTCCACGGCCTGGTCTTCGACCACACGGAGATCCTCGACGCGTACGGGTACTCGCCCGATTCCTTCCTCGCGGGAGCCTTCACCGTGCCGGGCGAGGGAGGGGACTGGACCCTCGTGCTGGAGTTCGGCGGCGACGTGGGGACGCGGCCGCGGTTCATGGAGGCCTTGTCCGCCGGGTCGCGCGCCGTCTCGCACACGAGCAACGGGGGGAAGCCCATGGACTTCTTCCACTGGTACGAGGACGGCGAGTTGAGGACCACCTTCGAGTTCCCGGCGGACCGCACCGGCAGCACCCCCGACGCGCTGAACTCCGTGATGGGCGAGCTCGGCCTGAACCCGGCGGGCGACCCGGACCCCGAAGTCGACGAGAGGGCGGCGGTGTTCGCGCTCTCCGAGCGGCTCACGGGGGTCCGGGTGACCGAGGCGCTCCTGAGGGACGCCGTGTACGTCACGGGCGAGGTGAGCGAGGAGTCCATCGGGTAGGGGGTGGGCACGGCGTCGGTACCGGGCCGGCATCGCGTGTGCAGTGCCGGCCGCCTCGTCAGGCTGTGCGTACCGCCATCAGGAGGCCGCTCGCCCAGGCCAGGCGGACGCACCGGAAGTCCTCGCGCGCGTCCAGCTCGGCCAGGAGGCGTTCGACGGAGGGCTGGTGCCCCTCGGGCCAGCCCGGCTGGGGGAGGAGGTCGTCGATCAGGTAGGTCCCGCCCGGGGCCACGAGTTCCAGGGCCCGGTCGAGGTGGGTGAACTTGCCCGGCCAGGTGTCCGCGAAGACCAGGTCGAACGGCGGGCCGTCGAACTCCTCCAGCCACGTGCCGCCGTCCCCGCACACGAAGGTCACCCGCGGGTCCGCGCCCAGCTGCTCCCGGGCTATGTCCTGGACGGTGGGGTCGAGTTCGACGCTGATCACGCGGGAGGCGGGGTCCATCCCGCTGAGCAGCCAGGCGGTGCCCTCGCCCACGCCGGTGCCGAGTTCCAGGACCCGGCCTGCAGGCCGGGCGGCGGCGAGCACCGTCAGGAGGTTGCCGGTGCGGTCCTCGCAGGACATCGCGAAGCCCGCGTCGGCCGCCTTCGCGCGCAACGCGGGGAGGGTGGAGGGGAGTTGATGCGGAGTGTCGTCCATGTGGAGATCATGGGAGGGGGCGCAGCTCCCGGGCAAGGGGATTCCGTGCGGGCGGGGTCCATATCGTCCGGTGGCAGTAAACCCGTTCTGATCAGGTCGCCTGGCGGCTGCGGTGAGCGGCGGCCTTCACCCGGCTTTGGCACTGGGGTGAGCAGAAGCGACGCCGGCCGTTCTTCGAGGTGTCGACGAACACGCGGTCGCACTGTGGTGCGGCGCAGACGCCGAGGCGACCGGCCAGGTCGCTGCCGACTGCGAGCGCGAGGCCGGCGGCGCAGCCCGCGGCCCAGCCGTTGACGAGCGTGTCGTCGGGGCCGTGGAAATGCAGGCCCCAGCCCTTCTCCCGGCGGTCGAGCTTCGGCCGCGCGTTCGTGTCGACCAGCAAGGCGTTGATCTCGTCGGCAGCTCGATCCAGGTCGTCGGCCTGCGCGGCCTCGAACACGATCCGCATCCGCCCGGCCAGCTCCGTGAGGCGCCGCGCATCCTCGGGCAAGACATGCGGTTGTGGATAGCCGATTGCCACCAGCGACTCGCCCACGGCCTGTGCCTCGTCGGCAGGACCGGCGTAGGGCGAACCGCCGGAGAAGCCGGGGGTCAGCCGGTTCACGTACTCGACCGACGCCGCCAGCACACTCCGGGCGTGACTATCAAAAGATGGTTGACCAGTCACGGCTCTCCTCCGTACGCTCTGGCTTGCGTGACTGATCATACCCATTTAGCTAGTCATGGAGTCGGTGATGAGTGCTGCGGCGACCCTGATCGAGCCGTGGCGCGGTCTGTCCAGAACGGTCTGGGTGCTTGTGGTCGCCCGGGCGGTCAACCGGATCGGCGCGTTCTCGCTGTCGTTCCTCGCGATCGTGCTGACCGTCGAGTTCGGCGCCTCGCTGAGCCGAACCGGTCTTGTGGTCGCGCTCTTCGGTCTCGCGACCATCCCTTCGCGGCTGCTCGGTGGTGTCCTGGCCGACCGGCTCGGCCGTCGCCGCACGATCGTCCTCGGGCTGGCCGGCTGTGCCGGCGCTCAGCTCTGGATCGCCGCCAGTACGACGTTGTGGTCCGCCATGGCCGCTGCCATCGTCCTCGGCCTGGCGTTCGAGATCTACGAACCGTCCAGTCAGGCAGCCGTTGCCGATGCCACTGCGCCCGCCGACCGCCCAGCGGCGTACGGGCTGCTCGGGTCGGCGATGGCGGTTGCGGGCGTACTCGCCGGGTTGCTGGCCGCGGCTGTCAGCCACTGGGATCTGCGGTGGCTGTTCGTCGCGGATGCGATCACCTGCCTGGCTTGCGCTGTCCTCGTGGCCTTTGCACTTCCGGTCGATGTGCGGCGGGATTGGGCGCAGGCCGGTGGAGTCACGGTGTGGCGCGATCGCAGACTGCTGCTGTTGCTCGCCAGCGGCACGGTGTTCGCCACGATCTACATGCAGCTCGTGGTCGGCATACCGCTCACGTTGATGGAGCAGAAGCTGTCGGCGTCCGGCACCGGCATCATTCTGGCGGTCTCCGCGGTGGTGATGATCGTCGCGCAACGGCTGCTGCGAGTGCAGCTCGACGACTTCCGCGCGATGAACATCGGCTGTCTCCTGCTCGCCACCGGCCTGATGATCTGTGCCTTCGCCACCACCTTGCCGGTCTTCCTGCTCGCCGCAGCATTCTGGAGCGTCGGCGAGGCGCTCCTGCTGACCCGCTACCTGACGCAGGCGGCAGGCCTCGCGCCCGACGGCGGCCGCGCCCGATATCTCGCCGTGTTCGGCCTCTGTTGGGGTGCGGCCACCACCGTCGCACCGCTGATCGTGACCTACCTGCTGGCGACCTCCGGCCCCAAGGGCCTGTGGCTCACCAATGCCGCGGCAGCCGTTGCCCTGGCCGCCGCGCAGCCCTGGCTCAGGAGGCGACTGGCTCCAGCCTGACCATCAGAAGGCCACCGAGGTCAGCGGTACTCGCAGAGGTACGCCGTCGCGACCTCGGCCTTGACCTGGAACTTGCTGTCGCCCGCGACGCTGAACCGGGTGCCCGCGCCGAAGGTCTGCCAGTCGGCGACCTCGGGGAGCTTGACGGTCAGGGCGCCACTGACCACGTGCATGACCTCCGGAGCGGCGGTGCCGAACTCGTATTCGCCGGGAGCCATGACGCCGATCGTCGCCGGGCCCTCCTCCTGGTCGAAGGCGATCGACTTGACCGTGCCGTCGAAGTACTCGTTGACCTTGAACATGGTTTCCCCAGGTGGAGCGCGCGAGCGATGTCGCGGCAGGCTACCTCGCGGCGGCCCCCGGGCAGGGGGCGAGTCCAGCAGATGGGCCCCGCCCCGGCCTCGGTCCGGCCTACGAGGTGTGCGCCAGGAATCCCGCCCAGGCGCGGGGCGTGAAGGTCAGGTGGGGCTGCTGGATGTCCTTCGAGTCGCGGACGTGGATGGTGGTGGGGGCGGCCGCTACTTCGACGCAGTCGTCGCCCTCGCTGCTGCTGCTGTAGCTGCTCTTGAACCAGTCCAACTCGGGGTGGTGGATCATGTTTCTCCCAGCAGTTCCTCGATGAAGTCCTGTGATTCTTGGGGCGTGAGCGCCTGAGCTCGGATGATGCCATAGCGCAGCTCAAGGATTCGGAGCTGCCTGGGTTCGAAGACTGGGCGGCCGTGGAAAGCGCCTTCAGAGCGCCCGATCCCTGAACCGTCTTCGAACTTGAGCAGCTCGATCAGGCCGCCCATCCCGGCATGGTCTTCGAGGTCGGTCGGCATCACCTGGAACTCGACGTTCTGCAACTGGCTCACCCCCAGGAGGTGTTCGAGCTGTCGACGCAGAATCATTGTGCCCCCGATCCTCCGGCGGAGGGTTACCTCCTCCTGCACGAAACTCAGGGTCGGGGCGGGTGATCGATCGAAGATCGATCGTCGGGCCATTCGGGCGGCCAGGGAGCGTTCTAGCTCGTCCCGTTGGTATGCCGGCCTTCGCATCCCGAACAGGGCAGACGCGTACTCCTCCGTCTGAAGTAGCCCGTGAATGTTGTGGTTGTTGTAGGTGCCGATCTCTACGGCCTGGGCTTCCCTCTTCGCCAAGACGCGGATCTTCTTCGGGTAGCGGACCTGCTCCATGTCCGCCTTCATCGCGGCGATCTTCCCGCCCGCCCGCAGGGCCTCGTCCGCCCTGTCCAGGTACTCCGGCCGAGGGATCCGCTTGCCGCCCTCGACCTTGCGGACCAGGTCCTCGCCGTAGCCGATGCGGGTGCCGAACTCCGCCGCGCGGATGCCCGCCTCCTCGCGCCAAGCCCTGAGCTGGCGGCCGAGCGCGGACAGGACCGCCACGCCCTGTTCGTCCTCCGGGTCTACGTCCCAGCCCGCGTCTTCCGTACCTTCACTGCTGTCCACGCTCATGCGCGCCCACCTCCAACGAGCCCGTACCCCTGGGGCCGGTCCGGACAGGCCGGACAGGGCCGGACAAGCTCCGGACAAAGCCGGGACGTACCGACGATGCGGCTTCTCACGGTACGCACCGGTGGCCACGCTGAGTGACGTGATGACTCAACTCGTCGACTTCCACGTCCAGCTGTCCGCCACCCCGCGCGGGGCCCGACTCGGGCGGGTGCTCGCCATCGAGCAACTCCGCTCCTGGGGGCTGCCCTTGGAGGGGCCTGCGCAGATCATTGCCGAGCTCGCCGCCAATGCCGTGACCCATGGGCGGGTTGCCGGGCGGGACTTCCGGCTCGGGATGTCCGTTACTCCCGGGCTGCTGCTCATTGAGGTGACGGACACCCGGAGTGACCGGATCCCGGAGATCCGCGACCCGGGTCGGGGGCTCATCCTGGTCACCTCGCTCGCGGACCGGTGGGGCGTACGGGAAGGGCCGGCTCCGTGGAAGGTGGTGTGGGCGGAGGTCGATCTCTGAGCCCGGGTCGCGGGTGGCCGGGACGCGGCGCGGCGCGACGTAAAAAGACCAAAGAACCCGGTGAAAAAACCAACCGACCCAACCCAACCGGCCGTCGTTCAAGCTGAGTCGCTCGGTCGGGTGAACTTGGTCAACTCGGCTGGATTTCCGACCGGTTGGCGGGCATATGCTCGCCCCGACAACAACAGCAGACATGAGACGGCCCCCGGCGGGACGGCAATCCCGGTCGAGGGCCTGACCAAGCAGGAAGCAGCAACCTTCCTTATGGCTCTTGAGCACCCTAGCGCGCCCTCGTGCGCGTCGTCCCGTCTTCGGGCGGCGACCCCCCGATCCGGTGTCATCCACGTCAACACGTGGCACACCAGTCACTACACCGTGGTCGGCAACCACCTCCTCCAGCACCGCTCGATGTCGCTGGTCGCGATCGGCCTCGCCGCCCACATCCAGTCGCTGCCCGACGGCGCACCCGTCGGCATCAAGGCGCTCGCCGAGAAGTTCCCCGAGGGGGAGGTCCGCATCGGGTCCGCCCTGCGGGAGCTGGAGCGGCACGGCTACCTGGAGCGGCGGCGCGAACGGCTCGACGGCGGGCGCGTGATGACGCGGACCTACTCGTACAACAAGCCCGGCGCCCCCTCCGGCGGCCCGCTGCCGCCCCGCCCCCCGTCGCCTCCGCCGCCGTGCCCGTCGGGGGATGGCGAGGAGGCCATGGGGGAGGCCGTACGCGAGCCCCTGGCTGAACCGGAGTCGGCCCAGGACGCCGAGGTGGCACCCGCGCTGGAGCCCGTACCGGACCCGGACCCGGACGCCGAAGCGGCGCCCGCGCTGGAGCCCGTACGGCAACCCGCAGAACCCGTAAGGGAGTCGGAGCCGGGCCGCCCGGCGGCGTCCGCCCCCGTCCCGCTGTCCGGCCCGGCCCCCGCGCCCGAGGCCGTCGGGTTGCTCGCCGGGCTGCGGCGCAACGATCCCCGGCTGCTGCTCTCCGAGCGGGACGTCGCGCGGCTCGCGCCAGGGGTGTCGGCCTGGCTGGAGCGGGGGGTCGATCCCGCGGCCATCGGGCAGGTGCTGTCCCAGAACCTGCCTGCTCCGCTGCGCAGTGCCGCGTCCGTGCTCGCGTACCGGCTCACCGCGCTGATCCCGCCGGCCATGCCCCCGGCCCCGCCCGCTCCGGGGGACCGGCGGCGCCCGGACCCGCTCCAGAACTGCGACGGCTGCGACCGCGCCTTCCGCGCCCCGGAACCGGGCCGCTGCCGCACCTGCCCGTCCCCGCCCGGGGAACGCGCGGCTGCCTGATGCCCGATCCGGCCGGACCGGAGCCGCGGAAGGACGTCCGGGGCGGACGCTCCTAGCCTGCGTCACGTAATGACGGCTGAAGAGGTGTTGTCCGTCCTGGCCCTGTTGCGGCGGGCGGGGGCGGACGTCTGGGTCGGCGGAGGATGGGGGATCGACGCCCTGGTCGGTGTGCAGACCCGCGAGCACGGCGATCTGACCTGATGCACCGGCAGGACCAGGAGGGCGTCGTGATGGCGGCCCTTTCCGGTGCGGGCTTCGAGGAGAGCCTGAACTGGCGGCCGGTCCGGTTCGTCGTCACGGCTTCGGACGGCCGGGAGATCGACCTCCATCCGCTCGTCTTCGCCGACGACGGCCCGGCGGTGCAGGCGTCGCTCGAACCGGGGCGCCCCTTCGTCTATCCGTCGTCCTGCTTCGTGACCGGCGCCATCGAGGGCACGCCCGTGCCCTGCCTGTCCGCCGAGCAGCAGGTCCGCTTCCACCAGGGCTACGAGCCCAGGGACCGCGACCGGCACGACATGGCCCGGCTCCGGTGGGCCTTCGGGATCGCCACCCACTTCTGAGACCCGGGCCGGGCCGCCTAAGGGGCCTCGTCCGCTTCGCGGGCCGCCTTCTCCAGGCGGGCGTGGTGGGCCTGCCACCAGGCCTCGTCCTCTGGCGGCAGGCTGGTGTTGGACTTCTCCATCCCGACCGCTCCGTCGAGGAGTTCGCGGAGGATGTCGGCGTGGCCGGCGTGGCGGTGGGTGTCGGAGATGATGCGGACGACGGCGTGGTGGAGGGTCACCTTGTTGTCGTGGTCCGGCCACCACGGGACCGTGCCGATCGTGTCCAGGGGGAGGGCGTCGAGCGTCGCGTCCGCGTGGGCCCAGGCGCGGTGGTAGAGGCCTATGACGTCCGCGCGGGACTGGTCCGCGGTGGCCCACATGTCCGCGTTGGGTTCGGCGTCCTCCGCGACCCAGGGGAGGGGTTCGCCGGAGGGGCGGTCGAAGGTGTCGCCGAGGTAGCCCAGCTCCGTGGTGGCCGCGTGCTTGACCAGGCCGAGGAGGTTGGTGCCGGTCGGGGTGAGCGGGCGGCGGGCGTCGTACTCCGAAAGGCCTTCGAGCTTCCAGAGCAGCGCCTCGCGGGCCGACTGGAGGTAGAAGTGGAGATCGGCCTTGGGGCCCGGGTCGGGGGAGGTGAGGGGAGCGGTCATGGGAGCAGTCATGGGAGCAGTCTTCCGGACGGATGATCTTCGGGCACCGGCTTTCCGCGGCATCCGGGGGAGTGGCGGGAGTGGCGGGAGTGCGCGCGAGGTGGGGGTGTGGGCGGCGTGCCGTGGAGCAACGGTGAAAAGGCGGGCGCAGGGGTGTTCAGGGGTGGTTACCGCTAAGTAAATTACCGGCGGTAACACTCCGTACGGCCAGGGAGGCATGCCGTGACCGCCGAATCGAGCCTGGTGAGGGTCGTCAGTCCGCCGAAGCTCGTCGAGCCCGTCAAGACCGTGATCGAGGGGCGGGTGCGCCAGGTGTGGGTGCCGCCGCTGGCGCCGGTGCCGGTCCGCGGGTCCCTCGGGGACATCCCCTTCGACAATGCCCGGCAGGCGCCGGGTGAAGCCGTACTCGCCCGCAAGGACCGGGACGGGACCTGGCGGGACGTCACGGCCGCCGAGTTCGCCGGCGAGGTGCTCGCCGTCGCGAAGGGGCTGATCGCCGAGGGGCTGCGGCCGGGCGACCGGCTGGCCATCATGGCGCGGACCACCTACGAGTGGACCCTGCTCGACTTCGCGGGCTGGGCGGCCGGGCTGATCACCGTACCGGTGTACCCGACCTCCTCCGCGATCCAGGCGCGCTGGATCATCCAGGACTCGGGGGCCGTCGCCTGCGCGGTCGAGGACACCGCGCAGGCGCGCATCATCAGCTCGGAGCGGGCCAACCTGCCCTGGCTGCGCCACCTCTGGGAGTTCGACACGGGGGCCGTGGCCCGGCTGGTCAAGGCCGGGGAGCACGTGCCCGACGAGGTCGTGGCGGCCCGGCGGGCCGGGTGCGCGCCGGAGTCCGTCGCGACGCTGATCTACACCTCCGGGACGACGGGGCAGCCCAAGGGGTGCGTGCTGACGCACGCCAACTTCTTCGCCGAGGTGGACAACGCGGTGGAGCTGCTGCACCCCGTCTTCAAGTCGGTCAGCAAGGACCCGGCCTCGACCCTGCTCTTCCTGCCGCTGTCGCACGTCTTCGGGCGGATGGTGGCCGTCGGCTGCATGCGGGCGCGGGTGAAGCTGGGCCACGCGCCGAGCATCCGCAGCGAGGACCTCCTCGCCGACCTGGCCGGCTTCCGGCCGACGTTCCTGCTGGCGATCCCGTACGTCCTGGAGAAGGTCTACAACACCGGCCGGGCGACGGCCGAGAAGATGGGCCGGGCCTCCTCCTTCGACCGCGCGGCGCGGATCGCGCGCCGCTTCGGGGAGCTGGCGGAGGGCGAGCGGGCGGGGTTCGGCTTGCGGATGGCCCGGTCGCTGTACGAGCCGCTCGTGTACCGGCGCATCCGGGCGGCCCTGGGCGGGCGCGTGCGGTACATCCTGAGCGGCGGCTCCCCGCTCGGCAAGCGCCTCGCCGCCTTCTACACGGGCGCGGGCATCGAGGTCTTCGAGGGCTACGGGCTCACGGAGACGACCGCGGCCGCGACCGTCACCCCGCCGCTGCGGCCCCGGCTGGGCACGGTGGGGTGGCCGCTGCCGGGGACGGCGGTACGGATCGCCGACGACGGGGAGGTGCTGCTGCGCGGGCCGCACGTGTTCGCGGGGTACTGGAACAGCGGCGTGGCGGTGGGCGGGGAGCAGTGGCTGTCCACGGGGGACATCGGGGAGCTCGACGACGACGGCTACCTGACGATCACCGGGCGGAAGAAGGACCTGATCATCACCTCCGGCGGCAAGAACGTGGCCCCCGCCCCGCTGGAGGACTGGCTGCGGGCCCATCCGCTGGTGGGCCAGTGCATGGTGGTCGGCGACAACCGGCCCTACGTCACCGCGCTGATCACCCTGGAACCGGAAGGGCTCCAGCACTGGCGGCAGATGCACAAGAAGGTGGGCGTGCCGATCAGGGAGCTGGTGGACGACGAGGAACTGCGGGCGGACCTCCAGCGGGCGGTCGACGAGGCGAACCGGCTGGTGTCGCGGGCGGAGTCGATCCGGCGGTTCGTGGTGCTGGAATGGGACTTCACGGAGGAGCGGGGGCACTTGACGCCTTCGCTGAAGCTGAAGCGGGGCGCGGTCGCGCGGGACTTCGCGCGGGAGATCGACGCGCTGTACCGGCGGCCCTGACGGGCGGGCCCGGCCCCGGGGTCAGCCGCGGAGGCGGCCCAGCAGGCCGCCGCCGCCCTGCTGCCGCTGCATCTTCTTCGCGTCCGACCGCAGGGAGCGCGCCCGCTTGTCCCACTGGACGGACTGCGCGTCCCCCCGCGTGTACAGGAGCTCGCGCACGGCGTCGAAGAGGGCCACCGCACGCCGCGGGTCCCCGGACTCGGCGACGCAGTGGGCGTGCTGGATCCGCAGGCCCACGGGGGTCCTCACCAGACCGGCGGGGCTGCTCGGCAGCAACTGCTCGTAGTACGGCAGGGCTTCGCGGTACACGCCGAGGCCGTAGCTGTCCAGGGCCAGGCGCAGCGTGACCTCGCGGACCCGCGGGTCGTCCGGGCCCAGGCCCCGCACCAGGTCGGGCAGCAGCGGCGCGAGCAGGTCCCGGCGGCGGGCCGACTGCTCCCAGGTGCGCTCTCGCGGGGCGGCCAACGGCCTGGCACGGCCGTCGTATTCGCGGTCCAGGGCCTCCGCGAGGTCCAGCCGGGCGATCAGGGTGATCTCGCTGTCGGCGCCCAGCACCCGGGTGGAGCGTTCGATGACCTCCCTGAGCACGGGGAGCCACGGCCGGCCGTCGACCTGCCCGCGCGCGGCGGCGAAGCCGGCCAGCACCGCCTGCACGTCGATGGTCCGCCGGTCCTCGGGGCCCAGGACGCCCAGCAGCCGGGGGAGCACGCGCTCCAGCTCCGTCGGGTCGCCCGCCGACTGCCACAGGTACATGGAACGGTGGTAGCCCGCCTCGGCGGTCAGGGGGTCGTCGGCGCCGAGGGATTCGCCGAGGTCGCCGATCAGCAGGTCGAGCTGCCGTACGAAGTCCGGGCCGGCGCCCGTGCGGCCCGAGGCCAGGATCCGGTCGAGCCGCGCGACGAGGACCGGGCGCGCGGTGTCGTCGTCCGCCGCAGCCGGGCGGATGCGGGTGCGCGTGCCGGGAGCGTCGCGCGTGCCGGCGGCGTCGCGGGCGGCGGGCGGCTCCTCGTCCCCGCGGATCAGGGCGTTCAGCCGGTCGATCACCTCCGCGGCCCCGGCCGGTCGCTCTGCCGGGTCCTTGGCGAGCAGGTCCAGCACCAGCCGGTCGGCCCCGGGAGGAAGCCCGGGCCGCAGCGAGCTGGGCGGCGGCGGCGCCGTGTGGGCGTGCGCGTAGGACAGCGCCTCGATGTCCTGCGCGGGGAAGGGGAGCCGGCCCGTCAGCAGCTGCATCAGGAGGCAGCCCAGGGCGTAGAGGTCGGCCCGTCCGTCGACGGCGGGGGCGCCGAGCAGGCGTTCCGGCGCCATGTACTCGAACGAGCCGATGACGTGGCCCGTGGCCGTGAGGCCGGGCTGGTGCAGGTACTTGGCGATGCCGAAGTCGAGCACCTTCGCACGGCCCGTGCCCGGACCGCCGTACCCGGTGATCATCACGTTCAGGGCCTTGATGTCCCGGTGCACCACGTCCCGCTCGTGCGCGGCCCCGAGCGCCTCGCAGACGTCCCGGGCCCAGACGAGGGCGGACGCCGTGGGCGGTACCCCGCGGCCAAGGACGGCGGCGAGGGTCTCGCCCTCCACGAGTTCCATGACCAGGTAGACCAGCGGCCGTCCTTCGTACTGCGCCTCGCCGTAGTCGTACAGGGCCGCGATGCACGGGTGGACGAGGGTGCCCGCGAGGTGAGCCTCGGAGGCGAACCGCTCCCGGTCCTCCACCGACCGCGGATGTCCGATCTTGATCGCGACCGTCCGGCGCACCCGGGTGTCGAAGGCCCGCCACACCTCGCCGAAGCCGCCCCGCCCCAGTAACCCGGTCAGCTCGTACCGCTCGACCAGCACGTCCCGCTCGCGCATGCGCGCGCCCCCTCGATCGCCCGGATCCGATTATGTTCGCGGGGCGGGTCGTGCGGGGCGCGTTTATGGTGAGCTGACTGGTCCGGGGGGCCGCTCCAGGAGGGTGCAGTGCACCGTTCGTGCTCCCGATCCCGATCCCGCTCCGGCTCGCCCGCGCGGGCCCGTACCCGCATAGGCAGCGGAGTCTTCGGCACCGCCCTGGCCGGCGCCCTGCTCGCCGCCGTGCCCGGTCCGGCCCCCGCGCCCGCGCCCGCGCGTACGGGGATCGAGTGGGGTGCGTGCCCCGAGAAGCCCGTGCCCGCCGGCATGCGCTGCGGCACCCTCACCGTGCCGCTCGACCACGAAGGCAACGGCAAGGGCGCCGGCCCGGGCACGCTCCGGATCGCCGTCGCCAAGCTTCCCGCCACCGCGCCCGGCGGCAAGCGGCTCGGCTCCCTCGTGATGAACTTCGGCGGCCCCGGCGCCCCCGGCATCTCCACCCTCGCCGCCGACCCCAATGCCTTCGCGGAGCTCAACAAGCGCTACGACCTCGTCGCCTTCGACCCCCGCGGCGTCGGCCGCAGCGCCCCCATCACGTGCGGAGGAGGCGCCCCGGCGGGAGACGCGGCCCCCACCGGGCCCGCCGCCGAGCTCGCCGCGCTCCGCGCCGTCGCCAAGCGCTGCGCGCTCGACTCCGGGCCGGTGCTCCCGTACGTCGGTACCGTCAGCGTGGCCCGCGACATGGACCTGCTGCGCCAGGCCCTCGGGGAGGACAAGCTCGACTTCCTCGGGTTCTCCTACGGCACGCGCCTCGGCGCCGTCTACGCCGCGCTGTTCCCGCGCCACACCGGCCGCATGGCCCTCGACGGGGTCGACACCCTCACCGAGCCGCTCGGCGAGCAGGCCCTGCTGTCGGCGGTCGGCCAGCAGAGGGCGCTGGACAACTTCCTCGTCTGGTGCGCCCACCGGCAGGACTGCGTCTACGGCACGAACACCCGTACCGCCAAGGAGAAGGTCCAGGCCCTCGTCACCCGCTTGGACGCAGCGCCGCTGACCGGCGAGGGCGGACTGCGCTTCACCGGGCAGGACGTGGCCGACGCCATCGCGATCGCCCTGTACTCGCAGAAGTGGTGGCCCGACCTCGCGGACGCGCTCGCCCTGGTCGAGCGGGGCGGTGACCCCGTGGGGCTGATGCAGCTCGGCGGTCCGGACGACCCGCCGCCGCCCCGGGAGGAGGCGGCCGGCGCCGTCGCCGTGCCCGCCGACAACGCGGCCGCCGCGCTCGTCGCCGTGAACTGCGCCGACGACCCGGACCGCGGCGACGCCAAGGCCTCGCCGGCCGCCGTCGCGCAGGAGCTGGGGGAGCTCCAGCCGCTCTTCCTGGCCGCCTCGCCGATCTTCGGGCCGCGCCAGCTGATGACGGTGCTGGCCTGCTACGGGCGCCCGGCCGGCACCGATTTCATCCGCAGGATCGACCGCCCTGCCGGGATCCCGCGGATCCTGCTCGTCGGTACGCGCGGGGACCCGGCCACCCCGTACGAGTGGACGGAGGAGACGGCGAAGCGGCTCGGCAACACCGTGATCGTGGACTACAAGGGTGACGGACACACCGGGTACGACGCCTCGCGCTGCGTGCAGGGGTACGTGGACCACTTCCTGATCGACGGCCGCCTGCCCTCCGGGACGCGCTCCTGCCCCGCCGGGGAGTGAGACCGCGGAACACGGCTCCCTCCCGGACGGGGCAGCAGCAACAGCCGGTGCCGGGTCAGCAGTTGGGGTGCGACGAGCGGCCCGCGAAGCGGTCGGCGAGCCAGTTGGCGGCTGCCGGGGACTGCGTGATGACGCCGCTGACGTGCTCGCCGATCCAGATGGTGTCGAATTCGAGGTTCGCGCCCCGCGCGCACCAGTCGGAGCGCAGCCGGCTCCCGACGGCGTACGGGATGAGCTCGTCGCCGAGCGCGTGGTACTGGAACACGGGCGCGGCCGGGGCGGTGCGCCCGAGCTTGCTCTGGTTGAGGCGGGCCTGCCAGTCCGGCTGCGCGAGCGGGTTGCGGGTGGTCAGGTCGGAGATCCGCTTGAAGGAGCCGGCGATGGCGTCGATCGCGACGCAGTTGTCCTTCATGGCGCCGACCAGGACCTTGCCGGCCGGGTTGAGGTAGGAGTCGAGCTTCAGTTCCGGGAAGGCCGCGTCCTGGCCGGCGGCGGCCATGAAGATGAGGCCGGAGCCGTAGGAGCCGTTGTTGAAGTCGGCCACCTTCAGCAGGTCGGCCGGGACCCCGCCCGTCGCGGTGCCCTTGACCTGCAACTCCGGTGCGTACGAGCCCTGCAGCTCGGCGGCCCAGCTGCTGGCCTGGCCGCCCTGGGAGTACCCCATGATGCCGACGGGCGTCGTGGCCGACAGCCCGGCTTCGGGGAGGCGGGTGGCGGCGCGGGCGGCGTCGAGGACGGCGTGGCCGGCGGAGGGGCCGACGGTGTAGGTGTGCACGCCGGGGGTGCCGAGGCCCTCGTAGTCGGTGACGACGACGGCCCAGCCGCGCAGGGTGAGCTGCTGGATGAGGTTGGCCTCCATGGCGGTGCCGTACGGGAGGTTGTTGCTCGGGGCGCAGGAGTCGCCCAGGCCGACGGTGCCGACGGCGTAGGTGATCAGGGGGCGTGGGCCGGTGCGGCCGTCCTGCGGGACGATGACGGTGCCGGAGACGACGTTGGGGGCTCCGTCGGCGGTCGTGGAGTTGTAGTGGATCTTCCAGGCCCTGGTGTTGGTGGGCTGGCCGGGCAGCGGGTGGAACGCGGACGGCGCGCTGCTGACGATGTCGCCGGGGCGGGCGGCGGTCTCCGCGGCCTCGGAGGTGGTGATGCTCTCCTGGGCGGCGTCGGCCGTGCCGGGGATCGCGGCCGAGAGGGCCAGGGCGGCCACTGCGGCGAGTGCTGAGCTTCGGATGCGCATGGGGCGGCTCTCCCAAGGGTCCGGGTGGGGGTGGTAGGTGAGGAGAAGGTAGTGACCGACCGGTAGGAACGTCGCTGACCGCACAGCTCAGCTTTCCTGGCCCCGGGCCACCTTGTCGGGGTGGCCGCGGGTGCGGTACAAACGCGCGACACGCAGGGTGGAATTCAGCCATGCGGAGCATCGGACTTGGCATGAACACACCATTTGGGGGAGTTGTGGCGGTCGCAACGCGCGCGCAGAGGTTCAAGAACCGGGCAACCTTGGGCCTGGTCCTCACCGGGATCGGCATCGCCGCGTTCTTCTTCGTCGGGATGGCCTCCCAGCAGCCCGCCGGCTGGGGCGCCGCCTACGCCTTCGCCGATCCGGTCACGGTCCAACTCCGGAGCAACTGCGGGTCGATGGTCGTCGTGGGCCGCGGCGGCGGTTCGGGGCGCGCCAGCGCCACGTGCGAGGGTGTGGAGTGGAGGACCGCCGACGGGAAGGTCCGGGCCGGCACGCTGTACGCGTACGCGGACGAGATCGACCGCGGTGGCCCGGACGGGCCGACGTACAAGGGCGAGGCCCGCGCCCTGGGCGACCGGGCGTACGGCAAGCCGGCGCTGTGGATCACCATCGTCCACCTGGCGGCGCTGGGCCTGGCGGCGCTCGGTCTGGTCGTGGTGCTCTTCGCCGCGCTGGCGGCGGCGGTGCCGGGGCGGCGGCGGTCCTGACGGGCCTGGCGGGCCTGGCGGGCCTGGCGGGCCTCGCGACCCGCGCGGGCGAGGTCGGGCGGCCGGTCGCCGAGATCGGCACGCTCCGCCGCGACGGCCGGACCGCCCCGAGCGCCCGCGGCGCCCGTGCCTGCGACCGCGGCGAGCGCACCGAGCGGGGCGGGTGCGGCAGCGGTACGCAGCTCTGCGCGTCCTGCGGCGTCAGCGCCTGCCGGGGCTGCACGGCCCCCGCGTCGGCCTGCACCGCGTGCGAGATGAACGCCTGCACCTCCTGCGACGTCGCCGGCGCGGCCTGCGCCACCTGCGCGGTCAGCGCCTGCCGCGGCTGCAACGCCCCCGCCTCCGCCTGCCGCGGCTGCGAGATGAACGCCTGCCGCTCCTGCGCGGGCAACACCTGCGCCGAAGCCGCCACCACGGGCTGCTCCGCCCCGGCCCCGGCCGCCGCCACGACCCCGAAGGGCTCCTGCGCCACGGGCAACGGCGGCTGCGACTGCGGCCTGTTCACCCTCCAGGTCCCCGGCGCGACCCGCTAGCAGCCGCGGGCGTCGGGCGCCTCAGCCGCCCGACGCGATGCGGTACGCACCCGGGGTGGTGCCCGTCCAGCGGCGGAAGGCGCGGTGGAAGGCCGTGTCCTCCGAGAAGCCCAGGCGGGCCGCCAGCTCCGCGATGGGTTCGCGGCTCTCCGCCAGGCCGGCGATCGCCGCATCGCGCCGCACGTGGTCCTTCAACTGCTGGAAGGACGTGCCCTCCTGCTGCAGCCGCCGCCGCAGCGTGGCCGGGGAGACCGCCAGGCGCGCCGCCACCTCGCCCAGTTCCGGCAGGCGCGGCGAGCCGCGCAGGGCCTGGGTCAGGGTCCGGCGGACCTGCTCCGCGACCGTGGTCCCGTAGGCCGGCCGGGACAGCAGGTCGAAGGGGGCCCGCCGGAGCATCGCGTCGAGCGCGGCCTCGTCCCGTACGAGCGGAGCCGTCAGCCAGTGCGCGTCGAAGGCCACGGCCGCGCCCGTGCGGGCCTCGCCGAAGCGGACCGGACAGTCGAAGAGGAGCTCGTACTCCTCCGCGTGCGGCGGCGCCGGATACGCGAAGGAGGCGTGGGTCAGCGGGATGCGCCGGCCGATCAGCCAGCTGCTCAGCCGGTGCCAGATGGCGAGCACGCACTCGGTGAGGAAGCGCTCCTCGTCCCGCGCGAACTCGTTCCGCACCATGAACCACGCCTGCCCGCCCTCGACTTCGAGCGCCAGCTCCGGCCCGCCGGGGAACAGTCCGTAGAAAGTGGCGGAGCGCTCCACCGCCGCACCGAGATCGCGGCAGCCCAGGGAGGCCCTGCACATCATCGCGAAGGTCCCGGGCCGGCTGGGGACGGTGGACAGGCCCAGGAACTCGTCATGCGTCGCCCGGTACAGCGCCCGGAACAGCCGCGCGAACTGCGCGGGCGTGACCCGCGCCCGGTCGTCGCCCAGCAGCAGCGGCGGAATCTGCGCCTCCTGGAGCAGCGGCACGGTGTCGAGCCCGCTGCCGCGCGCCCCCGCGAGCACGGCACGCACGTGGTGCACGGTGACCGTCCGCCTCCCCATGGGTCCGACGGTAGCCGCAATGAGCGCTGAGGTCAGCGGGGGTGACGCTTCCGGTCATGCCGCGGACGCCTCCCCGGTGCCTAGCGTCATCGGTACGACCCCAGGGGGAGGCGAGCCCGATGAGCCCGATGGACCCGATCGAATCGGTTGATGGGACGGACCGAGCCGTGCGCCCGCGCACGCTGGCGGTGTTCACCGAGTGGACCGGCGAGCGGTACGCGGCCGAGACCGCGCTCCGCCACAAGGGCGGGGAGAGCGGCTGGAGCACCGTCTCCTACGCCGAACTGCGCACCCGTGTAAGGGAGTCCGGCCGCGCCCTGCTCGGTCTGGGGGTCGCCCCCGGCGAGCGCGTCGCGGTGCTCGCGGAGACCCGGCCGGAGTGGACGTACACCCACTTCGGGGTCCTGGCCGCCGGGGCCGTCCTCGTGCCGGTGTACCCGACGGCCGGGGAGGAGGAGCTCGCCTGGGTGCTGTCGGACTCCGCGGCCGTGGTGGTCGTCTGCGACGACGCCGCGCAGGCGGCGCGGGTGGAGGCGCTGCGCCCGAAGCTCCCGGGGCTGCGCGCGGTGGTGGAGATGGACGGGCTGCGCGCCCTCCCCGGCCCGGCGCCGGAAGCCGAACTCCTCGCCCGCGCCGCGGCGGTGGACCCCGCGGCCGACGCCTCCATCGTGTACACCTCGGGCACCACCGGCCTGCCCAAGGGGTGCCGCCTCACGCACGCCAACCTCGGCGCGATCCAGGACGCCACCCTCCCGCTGATCAAGGGCGGCCCGGGGGACTCCACGTACCTCTACCTCCCCCTCGCCCACCTGCTGGCCCAGCTGATCCAGTTCACCACCCTCCTGGAGGGCGGGGAGCTCTGCTACTTCGGCGGCCGGATCGAGGACGTCATCGGCGAGCTCGCCGAGGCCCGCCCGACCCATCTGCCGTCCGTGCCGCGCCTGTTCGAGAAGCTGCACTCCGTGGTCCTCTCCCTCGCGGAGTCCCAGGAGGGCGGTGCGGAGCGCTTCGCGGAGGCGGTCCGGCTCGGGCTGCTGGCCTCCGAGGGGCGCCTCCCGGATGCGGACCGCGCGGCGTACGAGGCTGCCGGGAAGACCTTGTACTCCCTGGTCAGAGGAGCCTTCGGGGGGCGCCTGAAATGGGCGCTGACGGGCGGCGCCCCGATCGCCCCGGCCACCCTCGACTTCCTGCGGGCCTGTGGGATCGCGGTCTTCGAGGGCTACGGCATGACGGAGTCGGGCGGGGTCATCAGCCTCAACCACCCGGACGGGATCCGCTACGGATCGGTGGGCCGCCCGATCGCCGGGTGCGAGGTCCGCATCGCCGAGGACGGTGAGGTGCTGGCCCGGGGCCCGATGATCTTCCCGGGCTACCACGCCAACGACACGGCCACGGCCGAGACGCTCGACCCGGACGGCTGGCTGCACACCGGTGACCTGGGCGAGGTCGACCCGGACGGCTACCTCTCCATCACCGGCCGCAAGAAGGAGCTGATCATCACCTCGGCGGGCAAGAACATCACCCCCACCGAGCTGGAGTTCGCCGTCCAGCGCTCCCGCTACGTCTCCCGCGCGGTCATGATCGGCGACCGCCGCCCCCACCCGGTGGCCCTGATCACCCTGGACGCGGAGGAGATCGCCGCCTGGGCGGCCCGCGAGGCGGTGACCCTGGACCCGGCCGCCCCCGGCGAGCACCCTGCCGTACGGGCCCTCGTCGCGGAAGCGGTCGAGGCGGCCAACGCCACGGTCTCCCGCCCGGCCCGCGTCCGCGCCTTCCGGGTCCTGCCCGGGGAGTTCACCGTGGAGGCGGGCACCCTCACCCCGACCCTGAAGCTCCGCCGCCGGGCGGTGGCGGAGCGGTACGCGCGCGAGATCGAGGAGCTGTACGGGTAGGGGCGACCGGTCAGGGTGCTCCGGGGACTGCTGGCCGGCCGGCGGCTGCGTGGGTCGCACCCCCGTGGCATCCCTCCCAGCCGGTCTCCGGACGGGCCGGAGCCCCCGGACGCCGCCAGGAGCCCCCGGAGCACCCCGGAAGCCCCCGTGAGGCCGGGGGGCCTCACGGGGGCGGCAGGTGCGGCTCGGCGCTGCCGAGCCGGGCGGGGGGCCTCAGCGCTGTCGGGCCGAGCGGCGGCGGAGCAGGAGGAAGCCGCCGGCGCCGAGCACCGCGGAACCCGCTCCGGCCGCGGTCCACGCGGACGCGCTGTTGGGGGAGCCGGCCACCTCGGCGCCGGCCGCCACGCCGCCCTTGGGGACCACGACGGTCTGCGAGCCGCCGTGGGCGGAGACGGCGGGCTTCGGGGTGGCGGAGGGCTTGGCCGGTGGGGTGGAGGGCTTGACGCCGCAGTCCTTGAGGGGCGCGGGGAAGTTGTAGCCCAGCCACGGGATCACACCGCCGTCGACGCGCATCTGGAACTGCGGCGTCAGCGGGTCGTCGGCGGCCTTGATGCGGGCGCCTCCGGAGAGGGCGACGGGGTTGGCCTTGGTGAGCGTGGCCACCTTCCCGGTGCCGTTCTGGCGGATGAGCGTGGCGACCGGGCCCGCGGGGCCGTTGGAGAGCTCCAGGCTGAGGCCGTCGAAGGGAGTGGCCATGTGCCACGACACCGTGCAGCCCTGACGCGTCTCGCTGCCGCCCTGTGCGAAGCCCAGCGACGCCGGGTTCTTCCACGACTGGACCTGGCCCTTGCTGTTCAGGGTGACCCACATCCCGGCGATCTGCTCGCCGTCCTCGGTCTGCTCGCCCGGACCGCCGACGGTGATGTAACCGAGCTGGCTGCTGCCCTCGGAGTAGACGTCCAGCCAGTACGAGGCCTTGCCCTTCTTCCACAGGTCCGCCTTGGTGCCGTTGGCCAGCACGAGGTGCTTGACGAGCTCCCCGCCCAGCCCCTGGACCGAGGCGTCGGCCTTCGGGGTGCCGGTCGTGGGGGCCCCGGCCGCGAAGGCGGTGCCCGGAGCCAGCAGGGCTCCCGCGAGGGCGGAGGTGGCGACGGCGGAGCGGAGGAGGGTCTGACGGCGGGAGCGGGTGCGGATCGACATGGGGAACTCCGTGGCAGGTGATCGAAGGAGGAAGGTTTGTACGGCACCTCCTCTGCCTGACGGACTGTTGCCTGTCGGGGCTTGGCGGGGCTGCAAGAAGAAAATTACGCACGGTGTGTAGGTGAAGCGTCTGCTCCATGTCATCGGACTGTCACGGCGGTTGGGACCACCCGAACCGGCGGCGACCTGCACTTATGGGCCCGACCGGGCCGCTCGCGAGGGAGGCCGTGCGTACGGACCTCGACACGTCGGCGGCGGCCGCGGGAGCGTCGGCGAACGACCTGGACCGGCTCAGGATGAACGAGGACGCTCCGGCCGACCTGGCCCGGTTCGGGGCGACCGTGCGCGAGCTGGGCAAGCGTGGTTGGAAGCGACGCGGGGAACCGGGCTGACCGGCCACCCCGTCGGAAAGCCGGACCGGGGGCGCGGCTTCACCGCTCGGCCGCCGGCGCCCCGCCGCCCGGCCGCCGCAGCCTCACCCGCACGCCCGCGGCGAGCAGCCCCAGGTACGTCACGAACAGCCCGGCCCCGAACAGGGCCTCGCTGACGTTGTTCCCGGTCTCCTCGTACTCGTCCAGCGAGTACAGCTCCCCCTTGCGGTCGCCCTCGGCGAGCACCCAGCCGGAGTCCCAGCCGAACCCGGTCTCCGGGTCGTACTCCGGGGCTTTGAGGATGGCGTCCCGGTCCGGGTCGCACCGGTAGACGCCCGCACGGTCCCGCGGGGCGTACGGGTCGCGCCAGCGCACCTCGCAGCGGCCGTCCGGCGCCTCGCTGAGGACGGTCAGGTCGATCTGGCGCAGCTCGGGGAACGGCGTCGGCTCGTACAGGCCCGCCGAGAGCGCGACCAAGGCGATCCCCGTCACCAGCACCCACCACCGGGACCACCACCGGGACCACTGTGCTCTGGCCATCCCCCGCCCCCCTCGGCCGCGTGAAGCCAGGATGAGCCGGAAAGGGCCGCACGGCCAGAGTCCGGCAGAGGGGGAAGGCCGTGCGGTCCCTGGCGGACGCGGTCGTGGCCGGAACACAGTGCGCCCCACCTCCCGTACGGTCGGGAGGTCGGGCGCAGCGGCAGGCGGAGCGGTCAGGAGACGTCGGCGCGGAAGCTGTCCCCGATCAGCCCGTCGGTGTACGTCACCGTCTTCGCCGTGAAGGCGCCCTTGCCGGTGATCGTCCCCGTGATGTTCTCGCCCGGCGCCAGCTCGACGGTGTCGATCTGGTCCTCGTCGACCGCGAGTTCGGCCACGTGCTTGGTGCCGTTGGTGTCGGTGATCGCGAAGTACAGCGGGTTCACGTTGATGGCCTTCGAGCTGTTGTTGGTGACCGTCACCGAAACGCTCGTATAGGCGTCGCTGTCCGCGAGGATGCTCTTCTTGAACTTCGTGTTCTTCGCGACCACGGCGACCGCGGCCTTCTTCTCCGGCTTCGCCGACGGCGCGGCCTCCGGGGCCTTGGCCGGCGCGGACGACGAGGCCGGGGCCGGGGCCGGGGCGGTGGGTTCCTTGCCCGCCTTCGGGCTGCTCTCGCCGCCGAGCAGTGCCCCGACGACGCCCAGGAGCACGACGAGGCCGACGATGCCGAGGCACGAGAACCCGACGATCTTTCCGACGTTGTTCTTCTTCGGCTGCTGGGGCGGGGGCGGGTAGCCCCAGCCGGGCTGCTGAGCCGGTCCGGGCTGGGGGTACCCGTATCCGGGCTGCTGAGACGGTCCCGGCTGGGGGTAGCCGTATCCGGGCTGGGGCTGCTGGCCGGGCTGCTGGCCGGGCGGCGGGAACTGGTTGGACATGCGGAACCCCCACGAGACTGGTGCGAATCAGGTCACCGTATGGGCACATGGGTGCGCATGGGGAGGAGTGTCCGTACCGTGACATTTGCAGGTTCAACTACGTGCCCCGCGAGCGCTCAATCTCCGCCTCGCGAGGCAGGTGACCGTCATTGCTCCCCAGCGTGCCGGAGCCAGCGGCTGATGCTGGACTGGGTGACGAGGGTGTGGGGATGGTCCGGGCCCAGGACTCGCAGGTGGTCCTCCAGCAGGGCGGCGAACGCGGTGACGGCCCCTGCCGCATCCCCCGCCTCGCCCGTCCAATGAGCGAGGTTGTTCCGGTTGGTGAGGGTGTCGGGGTGGTCGGGGCCCAGAACGCGCAGCCTGTCCTCCAGCAGGGCGGCGAACGCGGAAGCGGCCCCGTCTGGATCACCGGCCTCTCCGCGCCAGCTCGCCAAGTTGTTCCGGGCGGTGAGGGTGTGGGGGTGGTCGGGGCCCAGGACTCGCAGGTGGTCCTCCAGCAGAGCGGCGAACGCGGTGACGGCCCCGGCCGTATCCCCCGCCTCGCCGCGCCATTCTGCGAGGTTGGAACGGACGATGAGGGTGTGGGGGTGGTCGGGGCCCAGTACGTGCAGGTAGTCCTCCAGCAGATCGGCGAACGCAGTGACGGCCCCGGCCGCATCCCCAGCCTTGCCCCGCCAGAGGGCGAGGTTGGAACGAACAATGAGGGTGTTGGGGTGGTCCGGGCCCAGGACCTTCAGCTGGTCCACCAGGAGGAGGGTGGCTGCCTCCGCAGCCCCGACGGTGTCCCCGGCCTCTCCCCGCCAGGCGGCGAGGTCGGACCGACTGCGGAGAGTGCTGGGGTGATCAGGTCCCAGGCCTTGGGTGGCGGTGTTCGTGACGAGCTGGAAGTGGTGGATGGCGGCCGACACTTGCCCGGAATTGCCGAGGCTTTCACCCAGGTAGTACAGCACTGGGTGGACAGCAGGTTGGTACAAGGAACGGTCAGCGCACGCGATCAGGGCGGTGGCGTTGGCGCGCAGGGCACTGGTCAGCCCGACGTCGCGTTCGGTGTCGGGCCAGGCAGCGATCAGGGCGTCGGCCGCAATGTGCGCGAGCGCGTCCCGGTAGTCGGGGCCGAGAGATTCACGGATGGCCCGTTGGACGATCTGGTGGATGCGCACGGCCTGGTGGGCTTCGGCGGGGGAATGGTCGATCAGGCTCAGACGGTGAAGGGCTCGCAGGGCGCCGGCCGCCTCCTCCTCGGTGACCGCGGGGGGTTTCGGGGTGGGGCTGTAACGGTGCTCGAACAACCGGTGGTCTGTCAGGTGGCCGAGGGTCGACTCACCGGTCAGGACCTGCTCCGGGATCCCGTTCGGGTCGAGCATCGCGGCGAGCTGGAGCATGGGGCGGGCCAGGCCCGCCGGGCGGAGTTCGTTCGCGCGGTCCACCGACAGGGACCAGGCCGCCGCCGCTGGGGCTGACTGGTCGTCGGGCAGCTCGCCAGGCTCGGGGAGCAGGTCCGCCAACTGGCGGGCGCGGTCGGCGAGGCGGGTGCGGTAGGCGGCGGCGGACAGTCCCGTGTCGACCAGATAGGCCGCCGCCTGGGACAGCGCCAGCGGGAGGTGACCCAGGTCCTCGGCCAGGGCCGCGAGGTCCGCTTCGGGTTCGCTGCGCCCCTGGGCGGTCAGGGCGTGCCGGAGGTGGGCCGTGGCCTCGGCCGGGGTGAACAGGCCCACCGGGACCAGACGGCCGTGCGTCGCCAGGGCGGCGTCGCGGCGGCGGGTGGTGACCAGGGTCCGGCCGCGGGGATGGGCGGGCGGCCACAGGTCGCGCAGGTCGGCCGGGTCGGCGACGTCGTCCAGGACGATCAGCCAGCGGGGGCGCCCCGGCGCCGGTTCGAGCCAGGCCAGGAACGCCTGCGCGGCCCGCTCCGGGTCGGCGGGGTCCGTGTGCAGGATGTCGGCGGCGGCCCGGGCGTAGGCGTCGATGACCGCCTGGCGGGTGGCGGCGGTGACCCAGACCAGGAGGTCGACCTGCCCGTCGGCCCAGGCCCGGCGGGCGTGGTCGGCCGCGAGCTGGGTCTTGCCCACCCCGCCCATCCCGGCCAGGACCTGGCACACGACCGCCGTGCCGCCGCCGTTCACGGCGGCTCGCAGCCGGTGAACCTCGGCCCGGTCCTGGAAGGAACCGGCCCGGCGGGGGATCACTCCGACCTGGTGCGGCCAGGAGACGGTGTGCCGGGGAGCGGCCTGGTAGGTGACCTGGCCGATGTGGTGCGCCGCCAGGCTGCCCTGCACGGCGTGGACGAGTACGCCGCCGGCCGGCGGCACGGTGGCGGGGAGGCTTGGGGGGAACTCCGGTCCGCTCAGCCCTGGGACGGATCCGGCACCGGAGGGGGGCCGATGTGGGCGCCTCCGTGCAGGACGGCCGCCGCGATCGATCCGCCCTCGGCCTTCACGGTGACGTCCCGCCCGGCGGCCACACCGCCGGTTCCGGCGGAGACTGCGCGGGCTGCCGCGGTGTCGTCCAGCAGGGCCCGTAGCCCGGCGGCCGCGTCGTTCCGCCCGGCCTCGTCGAGACCCTCCAGCAGGTCCTCGAAACGGCTGCGCCAGACCTGTGCCTGGAGGTTCTGCTCCTGCTCCGACCCACCGGCGGCCGCGAGTTCCGCGGCGGTGCGGTCCAGCCGCTCCAACTGGACCCGCTCGCGCTCGCCGTCGCCCCGCCCGAACCACCGCGCGACCCGGGCGCGGACTTCCGTCCACGCGTCCGTCGTCGCGGCCTGCACCACCGCGGCGCCCCCTGCCGCGGCCAATGCCTCCAACGATTCGGCCAGCACCTCGCACCCACCCCCGTGTTCCCGGATCCCTCGTCTGGGATCCATGACGAGCCGCCTCTGAACGTACTTGCGCGTAGCAGCGCGCACGGCCCCTTTCGCCCAAGAGGACGCCGGGCCCCGGCCGCGGGTTCCGGGGGGCCGTCATCATGGGGCCCATGACGAACAACGGGGAAGCGAATACCGGCGGCGGTCCGGTGGTGGCGTGTCCCGGCTGCGGGACGGGGGACAACGTCCCGGTCGACGAGGTGCAGCGGGGCAAGGACCGGATACGGCTCGCCCCGGCGCCGGACAAGACCGGCGACGGCTGCACGAACTTCGTCGAGGGCGTCGTGATCGCCGGGCTGGTCGCAGCCGCGGGTGCGTACTACGCCGACGACCGGGACTGGCCCTGGCTCCTGCCGGTGGGGATCGTCGCCGCGCTGCTCGTCATGTGGGGGACGGTCGCCGTGATCCGCAGCGAGGGCATGGACAAGCGGCGGGTGGAGGCCGGCGCGGCCCGGGCGGCCGAGGCCGCCGCGGGGGCCCGGTTCTGCTCCGCGTGCGACGGGGTGTTCTTCCCGCCGGGGGACCCGGACGGTCCGTGGCAGGGCGTGGCGACGGTGGAACGGTTCCGCCACCACGTCTGGACGGCCGGCGGGTACGGGGACCAGCTCGACGAGAAGGCCAAGGCGGCGGCGGAGCAGCAGGCCTGACCCGGCCGCCCGCCCGCCCCGCTACTTCAGGTTGTCGGTGATCAGCTTCTTGAACTCGTCCGGGGTGATCGAGTCGATGCCCTTGCCCGAGTTCACCGTGAGCTTCGTGCCGTTGATGGCGACGTCCGGCGTGCCCTGCATGTTCTGGTCGTAGAAGGCCTGGCCGACCTTCTCGACCCACGGCATGTAGGTGAGTTCCTTGACCGCCTGGTTGAAGGCGGGCGTGCGCAGCCCCGGGACCTGGTTCGCGAGGTCCAGCAGGGTGGCCGTGGAGCCGAACTTGTCGTCCGATTCCTGCTCCGGGTGGTTCTTGTAGAGCACCTGGAGGTACTCCATGAACTTCTCGGGGCTCTCGTTCACGGCCGCGCCCAGGGCGTTGACCGCGCGCTTGGATCCCTTGCCGCCGCCCAGCGCCTTGTCCAGGAAGGTGGCGAAGTGGTACTCGACGCGGTACGTGCCCGCGTCCGCCTGCTCCTTGATGGTCTTCCCGAGGCCGATCTCGACGCCCGCGCAGTAGGGGCAGCGCGGGTCGAGCCAGACGGAGAGGACGTTCTTCGCGTCCGCCTTGCCGTACGGGATCACGATCCCGTCCTTGCCGGTGGTGTTGGCCGGCTGGACGAAGGGCTTGCCGGCGGCCTCCTGGTCGGCGGAGGGCTTCGACACGTAGAGGCCGATGCCGACCGCGAGGGCCAGTACGGCGACCAGCGCGCCGCCGATCAGTACGCGCCCGCGCAGCTTCTCGCGCCGGGCCCGGGCCTCGCGCTCCTCGCGCATGCGCTCGCGGGCCTCGCGCCGCTGTTCCTTCTTGCTGGTTGCCATTCCCCAAGGATAAAGAGTGCAGAGAGGTCAAATATGTGCCATTGGTTTGAATCGGGCGGGACTTACGTCCCTGGCCCGCGCTCCTGCGAGAGGTCCGTGAAGATGAGACGAATGGTGGGGCACATCTCCGGGGGCGGCGGTGAGTCGCGGGCGAAGAACTGATAGACAGTTAACCTCCACGGCCCGATCGATCGGCCGTCCGCGCGAAGATGTTCGGGGCGTGCGGAGCACCATGTGACTTTGTACGTTTTACGGGGGCCCGACCGGCCTCCGCTCTGGGGGGATCGCCGCACTGTGAAGCCACTTCACCGTCACCTCGTCAACACCTCGCGCAAAGTCGTGTGCACGGCCGCCCTCGCGGCCAGCCTGACCACTGCCGCGGTCGTGACCAACACACCGATCGCGGGTGCCGGGGAAGCGGAGCCGACCCCCGACAGCCCCCAGGCCACCGAACGCGGTGACGCCCGGCTGGACCTTCCGGACCTGGTCGCCGACCCGCCGCCGGCGCCGCCCGGCGCCGCCAGCCCCGGCGGAGCCACCGCCGGCATACCCGCGACCGCCCTCGACGCCTACAAGCGTGCCGAGATCTCGGTGGCCGCCGCGCTCCCCGGCTGCCACCTGCCCTGGCAACTGCTCGCGGGCATAGGCCGGGTCGAGTCGGTCCACGCCTCCGGCTACGGGCTCAAGGCGGACGGGTACACCGAGAAGCCGATCCGCGGGCCGCGCCTGGACGGCAACGGCTTCGCCGAGATCAAGGACACCGACAAGGGCGAGTGGGACGCGGACTCGGAGTACGACCGCGCGGTCGGCCCGATGCAGTTCATCCCCTCCACCTGGTCCACCTGGGGCGCCGACGGCAACGCCGACGGCAAGCGCGACCCGAACAACATCTACGACGCCGCGCTCGGTGCCGGGCTCTACCTCTGCGCGGGTCAGCGCAACCTCACCGACGCGGGCGACCTCGACAAGGCGATCCTCAGCTACAACCGGTCGCGCGAGTACGTGAACACGGTGCTCGGCTACATGCGCCAGTACCAGGCCGGCCAGGGCGCCACCCCGGTTCCCAACCCGCCCTCCGGCAACTACCCGACGCCGAACCCGCCGCACCTGCCGACGCCGCCGGCCCCCGCGCCGGTCCCGACGCCGACCCCCACGCCGACGCCGACCCCGACGCCGACCCCCACCCCGCCGCCGAAGCCGAAGCCGACCCTGGAGAAGCTGATCCGGATCGGTACGGCCGAGCTCACGGCCGAGGCCGGGACGCAGTTCGCCCGCACCCCGCTCATCAAGGCGGTGCTGAGCGACGGCATGCCGGCCGTCGACCAGCCGATCGTGATCGCGGTCGACGACGACACCACCGGCCGCACCGTCTTCGCGGCCGACGGCAAGGACTTCGTGGTGGTGCGCACCAACGCCAAGGGCCTGGTCCGGGTCCCGAAGCTGAAGGCCGGCGCCAAGGCGGGCACCTTCACCGTGCGCGCCACGGCCTACGCCGCTTCGTCGGAGGTCTCCGTGCGGTTCGGCGGCAAGGTCACCCCGGCCGAGCCGGTACCCGTTCCGGAGGCGGACCAGCTGGTCCGCAGCGACGCGAACGCCGGCAAGCCGCTCACGGCCGAGGCCGGGACCGGGATCAAGGGCGTGGAGTTCCTGGCGACGGCGAAGGCCGCGCCGGTCGCCGGGGCCAAGGCCACGGCCGGGCTCGGAGCCAAGGACAAGGACGGGAAGTGGGTCCCGGCGGACCCGGCCACGGCGGGGAAGACCCCGTACTTCCTGGACAACGACGGCAAGAAGCTGACGGAGCTGGCGCTCCCGGCGACCGGGGCGGACGGCAAGATCGCCCTGCCGGAACTGTCCACCACGGGCGTTGCCGCGGGCACGTACACGCTCCGCGTGCGGATCTCGGACCAGGTGGTCCTCTTCCTGGAGATCACCGTCACCGAGCCGCCGGCCACCGAGCCGCCCGCGACGGAGCCCCCGGCGACCGAGCAGCCGGCCCGCAAGGCCTAGTACGGGAACGCCTGCCCGAGCACCCCGCCGAACTCGGCGGGGTGCGTGCTCAGGCCGGTGTGCCCGCCGGGGAAGTGCAGCAGTTCCCTGCCGAACCGCTCGGCGAGGAACGCGGCCGGGCGGTGGGGCAGCTCGCCCACCGAGTCCCGGCCCCCGGCGAGCAGGAGCCGGCCCGCGACCGCCTCCGTCTCCAGCCTCCGGAGGTCGGGGGAGTAGGCCATGAAGCTCGGCACGATGCGCCCGAGGAAGTAGGGCAGGTCGCCCATCGTCCGCTCGACCCGGGCGGCCGCGGCGGGCGGAAGCCCGGCACGGGCCGGCGGCTCGGGGGCTCGGTCACCCCGGCCCGCGCTCCCGTCATCGCCGTCCTCCGCCCCCTTCAGACCCGCCGCGAACACGCCCATCGCGGGCATGAGCCCCTCCGCGTCCAGGGTGTCCCGTACGCGCGCGAGGAACGCGCGGTGAGCGGGGGCGTCCGGCAGCACCTCCACCACCGGGGGCTCGTGCGCCACGAGCCGTACGAGGCGTTCGGGCCGGGCGGTCAGCAGGTGCAGGGCCGTGATCGCGCCCGAGCTGGAGCCGAAGACCCGGGCGGGCTCGGCGGGTGACAGCAGGTCCAGCAGCCGCAGCGCGTCCTCGGCGTGCTCGGCCACGCTCTGTTCGGACTCCGGGTCGTCCAGTGGGCTGCGGGACAGGCCGCGCGGATCGTAGGAGGCGACGGTGTACTCGGCAGCCAGGGCGTCGACGATGCCGTCGAAGGCGGCCGCGCCTCCGGTCCCGCCGGGGATCAGCAGCAGGAGCGGGCCCCGGCCGCGCACTTCGTAGTGCAGGGCCGCGCCGGGCACGCGCAGACTGCCGGTGCTCGGGGTGCTCGGGGTGCTCGGGGTGCTCGGGGTGCTCGGGGTGCTCGGGGTGCTCGGGGTGCTCGGGGTGCTCACGCGGCGCCCCCGTCCCGGGGTGCGGGCCAGTGCCGCAGCAGGATGTGCAGGGCGTCGAGGGAGCGGACCCAGGAGGCCTGCGGGGTGCGGGCGTGGGCGAAACCGCCCGAGGCCTCCAGGGCCACGAAGCCGTGGAACGTGCTGCGCAGCAGCCGGGCCGCGTCGGTGAGATCGGGCTCCGCCAGTCCGTAGCCGCGCAGCATGCCGTACGTCAGCGCGATCGCGCGGCGCGGTCCGGCGGCCTTCGCGGCCAGCTCGGGGTCGATCTTGCCCGGGGCCTGCGTCGCCGCGTAGCGGCCGGGGAACTTGTGGGCGTACTCCCGCCAGGCGTTGGCGAACGCGACGAGCGCGTCCTTTCCGGCGAGCCCCGCGGTCGCCTCCGCGATGAGCAGCGTCTTCTCGTCCGCCGCCAGCAGCGCGATGCGCCCGCGGAGATCCTCCAGGCTGCGGACGTGCGCGTAGAGGCTCGCGTCCTGCACCCCGAGCCGCCGCGCGACCTGCGCCATGGTCACCCGGTGCAGCCCGACGTCATCCGCCACCTCGGCCCCCACGACGGTCACCTTCTCCGCCGTCAACCCCATCCGCACCATGTGCCCCTCCCGTTGTCCCTAGGTGCCTAGGATTCCTAGTTTCTGGCTAGGTTGTCTAGTCCATAACCTAGGGGTCCTAGGAAGCAGAGGTTCCGGGGGTTGCCGGGGCTCCGGGGCTTCCAGGGGTTCCAGGGGTTCCGGAGCGGTCGGCTCCGGCGGCACAAAAGGCAGGAGCCCCGTCGACTCTGCTCGCGCAGAGAAGACAGGGCTCCTTGGGTACTGCATATCCAACCGCGATTGGTTGGCCCAGGCGACTAGGCCGGGGTGACGTTCTCCGCCTGCGGGCCCTTCGGACCCTGGGTGACGTCGAAGTTCACCAGCTGGTTCTCCTCAAGGGAGCGGAAGCCGGCGGCGTTGATCGCGGAGTAGTGGACGAAGACATCCGGGCCGCCGCCGTCCTGGGCGATGAAGCCGAAGCCCTTTTCAGCGTTGAACCACTTGACGGTTCCGGTAGCCATGAGCCCTCCTATGGGCCAAAGGGTCGCCCTGCTCCAGAACCTGCTAAGAAGTCTGAAAACTACAAAAGCCTGCGGGTCACATTCTCCGCAGGCCTCGTACTGCAAGGGAAACCAAACTGCAACTTGCGTCGAGCCTAGCACGCACCTCCCGGCCGAGACCAGAGGGAAAGATCACGTCACTCGGACGTTTGAGACCCGCCAGACGGCTGACGGAGACACGGGGGCTAGTCTCGCGATGTGGACGCCTATCGCAGCCGGCCCCGTGTCGGCCACATTCAGTTCCTGAACTGCCTGCCCCTCTACTGGGGGCTGGCCAGAACCGGCACGCTGCTGGACCTGGAGCTGACCAAGGACACCCCGGAGAAGCTCAGCGCGAGCCTCGTCCAGGGAGGCCTGGACATCGGTCCCATCACCCTCGTGGAGTTCCTGCGCAACGCGGACGAGCTCGTCGCCTTCCCCGACCTGGCGGTCGGCTGCGACGGTCCCGTCATGTCCTGCGTGATCGTTTCGCAGGTTCCGCTGGACCAGCTGGACGGCGCCCGCGTCGCTCTGGGATCCACCTCGCGAACGTCCGTGCGCCTGGCCCAGCTGCTGCTCGCGGAGAAGTACGAGGTGCGGCCCGACTACTACACCTGCCCGCCCGACCTGGGGCTGATGATGCAGGAGGCGGACGCGGCGGTGCTGATCGGCGACGCCGCACTGCGGGCCTCGCTGCACGACGCGCCCCGGCTCGGACTCACCGTCCACGACCTGGGGGCGATGTGGAAGGAGTGGACGGGACTGCCGTTCGTCTTCGCCGTCTGGGCCGCCCGCAAGGAGTACCTGGAGCGTGAGCCGGAGGTCGTGCGGAAGGTCCACGAGGCCTTCCTCGCCTCCCGGGACGTGTCCCTGGAGGAGGTCGGCAAGGTAGCCGAGCAGGCGGCCCGCTGGGAGGCCTTCGACGCGGAACTCCTGGAGCGCTACTTCACGACGCTCGACTTCCGCTTCGGGCCCGACCAGCTGGCCGGCGTACGTGAATTCGCGCGCCGGACGGGACTCACGACGGGCTATGCGCCCGATGTGAACGTGGAGCTCCTGCCGGTGGGCGTGCCGGGTCATTAGCGCGGCTTATGAGGGTATTCGCCTTTCCGCAGAGCGGAATGGGGCGGAAAGGCGAATGCCCGCCGTTTACCGGGAATGCCGTCCCCTTTCATCCCCTGTCCTCATCCCCTGTCCTAGCCCCTTGCCGGCGCACCCGTCCCCGGGCGTGCGGCCGGGGCCGCCCGGGGACACGATGAGAGGAAGAGGGAGGGGGCGGGGGAAGCCCGGGGGCGGTCGCGAGCGTGCTCACCCAGGGGGCCATCGGAGCTCCGCCATGACCACACGCTCACTCGGCCGGGACATCACGGTGCTCGGGGACGCGCTCGAAGCGCCCGGAGTCGGCTTCATCCCGGTCAACGCCTTCGTCCTGCACGCCAGGGAGCCCGTGGTCGTCGACACCGGCCTCGGCCTGCCCGACCGGGACTTCCTGAGGACCCTCTCCGAGGCCGTCGACCCCGCCGACGTGCGGTGGATCTGGCTGACGCACCCGGACCGGGACCACACCGGCGGGATCTTCGCCCTGCTGGAGGCCGCCCCCGAGGCCCGCGTGGTGACCACCTTCCTCGGCGCGGGCGAGATGACCACGGAGCGACCGCTGCCCATGGACCGGGTCTACTTCCTCAACCCCGGCCAGCGCCTCGACGTCGGCGACCGCACCCTCACCGCCTTCCGGCCGCCCCTCTTCGACAACCCCGCGACCGTGGGCTTCTACGACGACCGGTCGCGGGCCTGCTTCAGCTCCGACTGCTTCGGCGCCCCCCTCCCGGACGGCGACCTCGCGGCCGGCGGCGACGCCGGGGCGGTCGGGCCCGAGGACCTGCGGGCCGCCCAGCTGTTCTGGGCTTCGCTGGACAGCCCCTGGGTGACCGTCGCCGACCGGGAGAAGTTCCTCGCCACGGTCCTGCCGGTCCGGGAGATGGACCCCGAGCTCGTGCTCTCCACCCACCTGCCGCCGGCCGCCGGGATCGGGCTCATCGCCCGGATGCTCGACACGGTGTCCCTCGCCCCGGGCCTCGAACCCTTCGTGGGCCCGGACCAGGAGGCCCTGGAACAGATGCTGGCCGGGTTCGAACCGGCCGGCCCGGCGCATGCGGCGGCCTGAGCCACAGCGCCCCCGGGCGGGTAGTGGGGGACGACCGCCCCTGCTAGCGTCCATCGCCGAGACATGCCAGGACACGGCGGGCCGGGGCGGGCAGGGCGGGGGCGAGAGCGGGCATGGGCATCGCGGGATTCGTGGCCGGGGTCACGCTCTGGGGCGTACTGGCGGGCCTGCTGCTGCCCCGGGCCGTCTACCGCCTCTCCGTCGAGTTGGGCATGCCCTGGCGGTCGGACTGCCCGGCCGGGCATCCGCTGACCGGCCCGGCCGGAGGCTGGCTGGGCTTCGCCGTCTGCCCCCGGTGCGGGCCCGGCGCCCGGTGGCACGGCGGCTACGCGCCCGTCGCGGGGGCCGTGCTCGCCACCACCCTGGTGTGCCTCACGCTGGGCGCCGGGGTCGGGGCGCGGCCCGAACTGGGGGCCTGGCTGCTGCTGGCGCCGTTCACCGTCCTGCTCTGCTTCGTCGACCAGGCCGTGCACCGGCTGCCCGACGTACTGACCCTCCCGCTGGCGGCCACCACCGCTGCCGCGCTCGGCGTGGCCGCCCTGTTCACGGGTACCGGCGGATCCTGGACGCGCGCGCTGCTCGGGGGGCTCACCCTCGGGTCCGTGTACCTCGTACTCCACCTGATCTACCCGCCCGGGATGGGCTTCGGTGACGTCACCCTGGCCCTGACCGTGGGGCAGATCCTGGGCTGGTACGGGTGGTTCGTGCTGTTCGCGGGCAGCTTCGCCGCATTCACCGCGGCCGCCGTGCACGGGTACGTCCGGGTCGCCCTGCGCCGGGTGGAGCCCGGGAGCTCGCTCGCCTTCGGGCCGTTCATGGCCGGCGGCGCCCTCGCGGGCGTGATCTACGCGGGCCTGGGCCTGGGCATGGGGCTCGACCTGGCGTCGGACCCCGTCCTGGGAGCCGGACTGGTTCCGTGAGGCGGCCCCGTCAGGCGGCCCCGTCCGGCGGCCCGTGCGGCGGCCCGTGCGCCGGCCCTGTGGGCCGGCCCGCACGACGGCTTCCCGGGGCGGCCCCGCGATCCGGGCCCTTCGGGACATCCCGCAGGGGGCCAGCCCGGGAGCCGGAGGGGCTGGCGTAGGCTGGATCGGTCCGGGAATCTCGACCGCAGCCGGGCGCCAGCCGAACGACACAGCCGAAAGGTGACGCACCGGTGACCGACCAGGCCGCTCTCCAGTCAGTCCTCGACCGAGCCGCCGCGGGGGGCCGGATCACCCGGGAAGAGGCGCTCGACCTCTACCGCCACGCGCCCCTGCACGCCCTCGGCCAGGCCGCCGACGCGGCCCGCCGGCTGCGCTACGCCGGTACCGAGCACATCGCGACGTACATCATCGAGCGCAACATCAACTACACCAACGTGTGTGTGACGGCGTGCAAGTTCTGCGCCTTCTACGCGGCCCCCAAGGACGCGAAGAAGGGCTGGTCCCGGGACCTCGACGACATCCTGCGCCGCTGCGCGGAGACCGTCGAGCTGGGCGGCACGCAGATCATGTTCCAGGGCGGCCACCACCCGGACTACGGCGTCGAGTACTACGAGCACCACTTCTCCGCCATCAAGCAGGCCTTCCCGCAGCTGGTCATCCACTCCCTCGGCGCGTCCGAGGTCGAGCACATGGCCCGGATCTCCAAGGTGTCGGCGGAGGAGGCCATCCAGCGCATCCACGCCGCCGGCCTCGACTCCTTCGCGGGAGCCGGCGCCGAGCTGCTCCCGGAGCGGCCGCGCAAGGCGATCGCCCCGCTCAAGGAGTCCGGCGAGCGCTGGCTGGAGATCATGGAGATCGCCCACAAGCTGGGCGTGGAGTCCACCTCCACCATGCTGATGGGCACCGGCGAGACCAACGCCGAGCGCATCGAGCACATCGCGATGATCCGGGACACCCAGGACCGCACGGGCGGCTTCCGCGCCTTCATCCCGTACACCTACCAGCCCGAGAACAACCACCTCAAGGGCCGGACCCAGGCGACCGTCTTCGAGTACCTGCGCATGATCGCCATCGCGCGGCTCTTCCTCGACAACATCGCCCACATCCAGGGCTCCTGGCTCACCGTCGGCAAGGAGGCGGGCCAGCTCTCCCTGCACTACGGCGCCGACGACCTCGGTTCGATCATGCTGGAGGAGAACGTGGTCTCCTCGGCGGGTGCCAAGCACCGCTCGAACCGCATGGAGATCATCGACCTGATCCGCAAGGCGGGCCGCACCCCGGCCCAGCGCGCGACGACGTACGAGCACCTCCTCGTGCACGACGACCCGGCGAACGACCCGGTCGACGACCGCGTGGTCTCGCACATCTCCTCGACCGCCATCGAGGGCGGCACCGCCCACCCCGAGCTGAAGCTCATCTCCTCGAACTGACGCGCCCGTGCTGACGATCCACACCGCCGAACTCCTCGTCACCGGACCGACGGGAACCGCGACCGCGCCGCTGCCCGGCGGCGCGGTCCTGGTCGAGGGGGACCGCATCGCCCGGGTGGGCCCGTACGAGGAGCTCGCCGCGGCCTACCCGCACGCGCGCGCCCGCAGCTGGCCCGGGGTGCTGACCCCGGGGCTGCTGGTGCGCGGCGGTGACGAGCTGCTGGAGCGCACGTACTACCCGGACGACCCGTACGAGCTCACCGAGCTCGGGGCCGAACCGATCAGCGGCGCCGAGGCGTTGGCGGACCTGAAGATGACCGAGCCGCGCTGGGGCAACAGCGCGCGGCGCGGCACGCAGAAGCTGCTCGCCCGCGGGGTGGTCGCGGTGGCCGGCCGCTTCACCAGCCAGGCCGTCCGGACGGCCGTGGTCCGCTCCGGCCTCACGGTCGTCCCGCCCGCCCCCTACGAGGGCCCGGCCTCCCTGGACCCGCTCGCCGGCCGGACCGCGGCCGAGGAGGCCTTCCACGGAGTCCTGGAGCCGGGCGCTCCGGCGCGGTTCGCGGTCTTCGCGGTCCCCGGCCCGGCAGAGCTGCTGGTGGAGGGCCCGACCACCTGTGTGGCCACGGTCATCGGCGGAAGGCTGCTCCACCGCCGTCGCTGAGTCCGGGGGAGTCCGTCCGCCCGCGGCGGCCCCCGCGGACCAGGAAGGCGGCCACGAACGCGAAGACGACCATGAGGATCGTGGCCGTCGAGGCGAGGGCGGACCAGCCGCCGGTGTGCTGCGTGACGGCTTCGTCGACGCCGCCGCTGGCGAAGATGGCCGTCGGGTCCGTGACGGCGTGCAGGGCGATCGCGGACCAGATGGTGCCGGTGAGACGCATGACGAGGTACATGCACACGCCGAAGCCGAAGGCGTAGACGACGGTGACGAGCACCGTGCTCACCTTCATCCCGGACAGCACGTTGGTCACGTGCATGAGGGCGAACAGTAGCGACGAGACCACCATCACGAACCGCTCGGAGTGCCCGGCGTCGTGGAGCAACCGGACCGCGAGGCCGCGGGTCGCGAGCTCCTCGGCGAGTCCCACGCAGAGCCCGAGAAGGGCGATGAGGACGAGCTGCTCCGGCCGCCAGCCGCTCCAGTCGGTGGCCGCGGCGTGGCCGACGACGGCGAGGAGCGCGAGCGCGGGACCGATCCACATCCAGGGCCGGCCCACGGCCGGCCGCCTGCGGAAGACCGAGCGGAGCCGGCCGATGGCGGCGGTGAAGCCGAGGAGGGTCACGGCGCCGATCGCGATCGGCAGCACGAGGGCGAAGAAGATGCTCGCGCCCGTCGCCAGCACGTCGTCCTTGTCCACCTCGTCGCCGAAGACGGCGCCGACGGCGCGCCCGACCAGCAGGTAGTAGGCCAGGTACCCGCCGATCACCAGGACGGCCTTCCCGAGGCTCGGCCGATCGAAGAAACCCCTCCGGGAGGTGTCCGGACCGTCGCCCTCGTCCACCGGCTGCACCATGACGCATCCACCTATCTCGCTCTTATAGGGCTATCGAACAATAAGCCACGCGAGCTCCTCTAATGGGCCAATACGGGCGGCCGGGTGCGGGGGGCGGGGGCCTGCGAGAATGGCGGGGCGGTCCGCAGGACCCTGCCGAACCGTTCGCCGAACCATTCGCACCGCACCCGAGGGGCCCACGCCAGTGACATCCGCTTCCCTGGACAAGCAGCCGCACGAAGTCGCCTCCATGTTCGACGGCGTGGCGGCGAACTACGACCTCACCAACGACGTGCTCTCCCTCGGGCAGGACCGCGTCTGGCGCAAGGAGGTCGCCAAGGCGGTCGGCGCGCGCCCCGGGCAGCTCGTCCTCGACCTGGCCGCCGGCACGGCCACCTCCTCGCTGCCCTTCGCCGAGGCCGGTGCGTACGTCGTGCCCTGCGACTTCTCCCTCGGCATGCTCCGCGAGGGCAAGAAGCGCAATCCCTGGCTCCCACTGACGGCCGGCGACGCGACGAAGCTCCCCTTCAAGGACGACGCCTTCGACACCGTCACCATCTCCTTCGGCCTGCGCAACGTCCAGGACACCGACTCCGCGCTGCGCGAGCTGTACCGGGTCACGAAGCCCGGCGGCCGGATCGTGATCTGCGAGTTCTCGCAGCCCACCTGGGCCCCCTTCCGGACCGTGTACACCGAGTACCTGATGCGCGCGATGCCGCCGGTGGCCCGTGCGGTCTCCTCCAACCCCGACGCGTACGTCTACCTCGCCGACTCCATCCGCGCCTGGCCCGACCAGCCGGCGCTGGCCGCGCTGCTGCAGAAGGCCGGCTGGTCCAAGGTGGCCTGGCGCAACCTGAGCGGCGGCATCGTGGCCCTGCACCGCGGCACGAAGGGGTAGTTCCCCGTGGACTACCAGGCGCTGCTGGAACAGGTCGCGAAGGACATCGCCCCGCTGGTGGGCAGCGGGACGCCCGCCGAGTACATCCCGGCGCTGGCGTCCGTGGACCCCCGGCAGTTCGGGATGGCCATCGCCGACCTCGACGGCAACGTGTTCGGGGTGGGGGACTGGCGGACGCCGTTCTCCACGCAGTCCATCACCAAGGTCTTCGCGCTGGCCCTCGCGCTCGCCGAGGGCGGCGACAGCCTGTGGGAGCGGGTCGGCCGGGAACCCTCCGGCAACCCGTTCAACTCCCTCGTGCAGCTGGAGTACGAGAACGGCATCCCGCGCAACCCCTTCATCAACGCGGGCGCGCTCGTCGTCACCGACCGGCTCCAGACGCTGACGGGCGACGCGAGCAGCGAACTGCTGCGGTTCCTCCGGGAGGAGAGCCAGAACCCGGACGTCGCCTTCGACGCGGAGGTCGCCGCCTCCGAACAGGAACACGGCGACCGCAACGCGGCCCTGGCCCACTTCATGGCCGCCTACGGGAACATCGACAACCCGGTGCCGACGCTGCTGGAGCACTACTTCTGGCAGTGCTCCATCGAGATGACCTGCGCCGACCTGGCCCGGGCGGGGCGCTTCCTGGCCCGCCACGGTCTGCGCGCCGACGGCTCGCGGCTCCTCACCCGCAGCGAGGCGAAGCAGGTCAACGCGGTGATGCTGACCTGTGGGACGTACGACGCGGCGGGGGAGTTCGCCTACCGGGTGGGGCTGCCCGGCAAGAGCGGTGTCGGCGGGGGCATCGTCGCGGTCGTGCCCGGCGCGTGCACGCTGGCCGCGTGGAGCCCCGGCCTGGACGCCCAGGGCAACTCCGTGGCCGCGGTGGCCGCCCTGGACCGCTTCACGACCCTGACGGGCCTGAGCGTGTTCTAGCTCTTGACGCGCCGCTCGCGCGGTGCGGCCCTGGCGGGCCTTACCGGCTTCCCGCCGCTGCGCCGGACTCCGTCCGTCGGTGGCCCGGTCGGGGCTGCCGCCACGGCCGTTCCGGCGCGAGCCCGGTGGGCGGGTGCGGCTGGGTTTGCCCTGCGGGGCGAGGTCCCCTACCCGCCCTTCGCCCGTTCCCCGGAGCTCCGCCCCGGACCCCGCTCCTCAAACGCCGGAGGGGCTGGATTTTCGCCGGTGTCGGCCATATCCAGCCTCGCCGGCGTTTGAGGCGCGGGGTCCGGGGCGGAGCCCCGGGGGGTCCGGGCGCAGCCCGGGGAACGGGCGAAGGGCGGGGAGGGGAACTCCGCCCCGCGCAGCGGGACACCCGCAGCCGGGCTGCGGGCGACGGCCCCGCGCAGCGGGGGTCAGGCGGGCTGGAGGGTGAGGGCGTAGCGGCGGGCCACGCGGGGGCCGCCGGGGATCGGGAAGCGGTCCGCCAGGGTCATGCCCAGCCGCTCCGCCACCGCGATCGAGCGGACATTCGCATCGTCGATCATCGCCACCACATCCGGAACCCCGGCCCCCCGCACCCGCTCCAGCGTCGCCAGCGCAGCCGCGTACGCGTACCCCCGCCCCCACGCGGAGCGACCGAGCCGCCAGCCGATCTCGATCTCCCCGACCGGCCCCCACCCCTTCGACTCCGGCCACGGCTGGGCCCCGGTGAAGCCGAGGACCTCACCGTCCGCGTCGAGCAGCGTCCACAGGCAGAAGCCGAGCCGGGCGTCGTGCATCCGCTGCCGGGCGGTGATTTCCTCGTAGAAGGAGAGCTCGGCGGGCCCCCCGAGGAACTCCATGACATCGGGGTCGCGGAAGACCCGGTGCCAGGCGTGCGCGTCCTCGTCCGTGGGCACACGGAGCTGGACGACAGGGAGCGGCCGGGTCGGCGAGGTGGTCACAGGGCAGCCCTTCGGATCGCGATCTCTCTCGCTGCATAGACTGCACATGTCTTGTGCCGTTGGGCACCCTTTATCGAGCCTTCGGGAGACCCGCCGTGACCGAGCCCCTCTCCGAGCACTCCGCTGACGTCATCGTCGTCGGGGCCGGGCCCGCCGGATCGACCACTGCTTATTACCTGGCCAAGGCCGGACTTGACGTCCTGCTCCTGGAGAAGACCGCGTTCCCGCGCGAGAAGGTCTGCGGCGACGGCCTGACCCCGCGCGCCACCAAGCAGCTCGTTTCGATGGGCATCGACATCTCCGAAGAGGCCGGCTGGCTGCGCAACAAGGGCCTGCGGATCATCGGCGGCGGCCAGCGGCTCCAGCTGGACTGGCCCGAGCTGGCCTCCTTCCCCGACTACGGACTCGTCCGCAAGCGCGACGACTTCGACGAGACCCTGGCCCGCCAGGCGCAGAAGGCCGGCGCCCGGCTGTACGAGCGCTGCAACGTGGGCGAGCCCGTACGCGATCCCCGTACCGGCCACATCACCGGAGTGACGGCGAAGCTCGGCGAGGAGAAGACGCAGGTCACCTTCCACGCCCCCCTCGTCGTCGCCGCCGACGGCAACTCCTCCCGGCTCTCCCTGGCGATGGGCCTGCACCGCCGCGAGGACCGCCCGATGGGCGTGGCCGTGCGGACGTACTTCACCTCCCCGCGCCACGACGACGACTACCTGGAGTCCTGGCTGGAGCTCTGGGACCGGCGCGGGGCCGAGGACCGGCTGCTGCCCGGCTACGGCTGGATCTTCGGCATGGGCGACGGCACCTCCAACGTCGGCCTCGGCATCCTCAACTCCTCCTCCGCCTTCAAGGAGCTGGACTGGCGCGAGGTCCTCAAGGCCTGGTGCGCCTCGATGCCGGAGGACTGGGGCTACACCCCCGAGAACATGACGCAGCCCATCCGCGGCGCGGCCCTGCCGATGGCCTTCAACCGGCAGCCGCACTACACCAAGGGGCTGCTGCTCGTCGGTGACGCGGGCGGGCTCGTCAACCCGTTCAACGGCGAGGGCATCGCCTACGCGATGGAGTCGGGGCAGATCGCCGCCGACGTCATCGTCCAGGCCCACTCCCGCGCCACTCCGGCCCTGCGCGAACTGACCCTGCACAGCTACCCGAAGGTCCTCAAGGAGACCTACGGCGGCTACTACACCCTGGGCCGCGCCTTCGTGAAGCTCATCGGCAACCCGAAGATCATGAAGGTCGCCGCCCAGCGCGGGCTGAGCCACCCGGTGCTGATGAAGTTCACCCTGAAGATGCTGGCCAACCTGACCGACCCGACGGGCGGCGACGCGATGGACCGCGTCATCAACGGCCTTTCGAAGGTGGCTCCAAAAGCCTGATCATGCAAGGCCTGGCCGCTCGGTAGGACTTGAGCGGTCAGGCTCGCGGCGTTCGACGTTCGGCCTTCAGACGCTGACGATCTTCACCTTCGGCGAGCCGGGAAGCTCCTCGGCGGCCTTGCACAGCGCTGGGATGTGCGACTTGTCAGAAGTGACGAGGAGTACCGGGGGCGTGCACAGTGCAGCCGTGGCGACCACGAGTGCGTCCACGAGGCATTCGTGTCCGTCAAGGCCCGAGGCGTCCAGCAGTTTTGCCGCGGCGTCTGTCACCGCGTCGCTGACCGGCTTCACGTCGAACCGGGACAGCAGGAACTGGAGTCGCTTGGCGGCTTCTCCCGTCCGGCGCACCTCCAAGGGCGTCAGTGCGGAGAGCGCCACGCGCCGGCCGCTCTGCTGAGCGACCTCGATGCGCGCACGCATCCCCTCGTCGCCGTCGACGTGCAGCGAAAGCCCCTGGGCGTCCAGGACGAGCGTCCCCTCGCTCTTCGCCTTGATCTTGAGGCGCTTGCTTACCACTCCTGCTCCGCCTGTCGCCGCGCTTCGGCGGAGACGGGGCCGAACGCCTTACGGTCGGCGGTCACGACCTCGCGGAGCTTCTGCGCGGCGAGCCATTCCTCCAGAGCCTCGGCCACAACGGAGGAGAACCCGCTCTTGCCGGCGCGTTCCTCGACTTCCTTGATCAACGACTGGGCGAGCGACACGGATCTCTTGCCGGCCCGCTCGACGGCCTGGGGTGCCACGTGACTGCTCATACCTAAAACGTAACACCGTCGGTAGGAAATTTCTCGTCCGATGGCTCGTGCAGGGCCCCCTGCGGGGGCTCGGGCGTGCTGTGGACCAGGCGGATGCAGCGGGTCAGCAGGACCAGGCCGCAGACCATCAGGGTTCCCGAGGCCGTCCAGTCCAGGGTGAGCGTGAGCGGGGAGCCGGGCTTCTGCCAGGGGCGGGTGGTGGTCAGCAGCCAGCCGCCGAGGGACAGGAGGCCGAGCCCGGCGGCGGCCGGGACGGCACCGGCACCCGCATCCGGGGCTTCGTCGGACGGGCTGGTCGTCACGGATCACCACTTCCTGGGGCGACTCGGGCGCGCTCGCCCGGGACCATCTTCGCAGGGCTGCGCCGGTCGGGCACGGGGTGCCCGCCAGGCGGGACGGAGCGGCAAGTCGGTTTCGAGGCAAGAAGTTTGGCTGACCAGCAGGTGAGAAGGCCTTGTCCCCGGTAGTGGCCGGGCTGTTCAATTTCCGAGAGTGAACAGGTCTTCCGGCATACGCCCCCGTCCGCTCCGCCGCCCGGTGCGGGGCCCCGCCCTCCCGGCCGCCGTCCTGCTGGCGCTCGTCCTGGTCGGCTGTTCGGATCCGGAGGGCGGTGGCGCCGCGCACGGGGAGCCGGAACTCGGCGAGGTCGCCGTCGCCCCGGCCACCGCTTCGCTCTCCCTGCCGCTGGACGCGTACACGGACACCGACGCCGAGACGGTCCGCATGGGGCAGGTGCAGCAGCGGCTGCTCTCCCGGTGCATGGCCCGGTACGGGTTCCCGTACGAGGAGGTCAGGCCGACCGGTCCGGCCGGCGCCCAGGGGCGCGAGGGGCGGCACCGGGTGCTCTTCGGGGCGGCCGATCCGGAGTTCGCGGCGGCCCACGGCTACGACGTGAACGCGGGCAAGGGGCCGCCGGTCAGGCCCCCGGCCGCCCCGCTGAGCGAGAGCGCCGCCCTGGTCATGCACGGTGAACGGCCGGGCGGGCAACAGGGCGCCGCGCAGCCCCCGGACGCGCCGACCGAGGAGGAGGCCGCGCAGGTGGACAGCGGCATCGACGTCGGCGGGCAGAAGGTGCCGGCCGGCGGATGCGTGCGGGAGGCCTACCGCAAGCTGTACGCGCCGACGAAGGACAGCGTGGACCTGCTGTTCCCGTTCGGGCTGGCATCGGAGGCACACGAACGCTCCAAGGGCGATTCGCGGGTGGCCGAGGTGCTGAAGAGCTGGTCGGCGTGCATGGAGAAGTCGGGGTACACCGGCCTGAAGGATCCCTACGAGGTGGTCCAGAAGCTCGGCCTGGAGGCCGATCCGGGCGGCCCCAAGGCCGTCACCGCGGCCAAGGCCGATGTCGCCTGCAAGCGCGAGGTGAACCTCGTGGGCATCTGGGCGGCGGTGGAAGCCGCCTACCAGAAGCGGCTGGTGGAGGAGCAGGCCGAGACCCTCGCGCTGTACAAGAAGCAGCGCGAGGCCCGCTACAAGCTGGCGGCCGGGCTCCTCTGAGCCCGGCGCGGGCCGTTCAGGAGGGGCGGGGCAGGCAGGTCCGGTAGGCGTCGAGGTGGTCCTTCTTGAGCGACTGCCACTGCTCGGAGGTGCCGCCGTCCTGCTGCTGCACCTCCCCGGTGACCGGATTCGGGTCCGGGTACCAGGAGATGCCCCGTTCCCTCATGCACGCGGAGGACTTGCGCGCGGCGGCGAGTTCCTGAGGGCTCGCCTGCACGGGGGAGGGCGAGGGGAGCAGCGACAGGCAGGCCTTCTGGGCCTCGGGGTACTGCGGACTCTCCTTCTCCACTATGTGCGGAGCCCCGTTCTCCCCGTAGGAGACGGTCATTCCGTGCTGCTGCATGCACGTGTAGAACGGGACGTCCGCCGCCGCGAGCGAGGGTGCGGCGGTGGCTCCGGGCTTTCCCGCTCCGGAGTTCTTCCCCGGAACTTCCCCGCCTCCGCATCCGGTCAGTGCGAGGCACAAAAGGAGAGACGAGGATATTTCGCGTACACGCACGAGGTGTTTCCCTTGCGGTCGGCGGAGTGGAAGGTCGCATCGGTGCGGGGGAGGGGGCGAAGGCCGCGGGAGAGCGTAATCGGGCGCCCGGAATGCGGACAAGTCCGTTACGCGCCATGGTGGTTGTGGCCTGAACAGCCGAGAAGACCCTTGCCCTGCAGTGCCCCGGAAGGTTTAATCCCGGCCGGAATCAATTCCCTGAAGATGGAGAAAATGCCCCATGAGCAAGACTCTTAACAAAATCGCCGCCGGCTGTGTTGCCGCGGTATCCGTCGGCGCCGCTCTCCTGGTGACAGCAGGGCCGGCCGCCGCCAACACGGAGAGGAACGGCTATCTGGAAACCAGCGAGTTCGGCCTTTACTACAACTCCAACCAAGGGGGCTGTGTCTTCGACCTGATGTCCTCGGACTGGAACTTCTACAACAACCTCTTCGTCGGGCCGGAGGACTGCGCCGGCCGGAACCGCGTGACGAACGACGACACCGCGTCCTACCGGAACCGGGACACGTACACGTGGAAGGTCGCCACCGATCCGAACCTCGCCGGTCTGGTCGGTTCGCTCCCCCCGGGCTACGTGGGCAACGCCAGCCTCAACTTCAAGAACAAGATCACCTCGGCGACGTTCCTCGACTGACGGAACGGCACGCCCCTCAGGCGCCCCTCACGCCCCTCACGCCCCCTCAGGGCCTCCGGGAGCCTCCAGGCGCCTCCGGGAGCCCCAGGACGGCCGAAAGGCCGGTACTCCACCCCCGAGCGGGGGAGTACCGGCCTTTCGTGCGTCACCGGGAGCGGCCCGGGACTGCGGGGAGATGTCAGAGGACGCGGACGGCGCCCGTCGGCTTGTCGTAGCTCAGGGAGCGCTCGACGATGCCGGTGCTGGGGTTCTGCGCGCCGACGAACTTGCCGCCGCCGACGTAGATGGCGACGTGGTACGCGCTGCCCTTGGAGCCCCAGTACAGGATGTCGCCCGGCTGGAGGGCGTTCAGGGAGACCGAGGTGCCGGCCGAGGACTGCGCCTGCGACATGCGCGGCAGGCTGATGCCGGCCTGGCGGTACGCGGCCTGGACGAGGCCCGAGCAGTCGAACGAGGACGGGCCGGTGCCGCCCATGACGTACGCCTTGCCGACCTGCGCGCGGGCGAAGCTGACGATGGCGGCGGCGGAGCCGGTCACGGGGGCCGTGACGGTGCCCTTGCCCTGCGAGGAGCCCGCGGAGGAGCCGTTCGAGGAGGAACCGGAGTTGCTCTGGATCGGAGCGCGGGCCGCGCTGCGGTTGGCGCGCTCGGACTCGGCCTTGCGGTCCGCCTCCGCCTTCGCCTTCGCCTCGGCGTCGGCCTTCTGCTGCGCGTCGGCCTTCAGCTGCTTGGCCTCGGCGGCGGCGCCCGTGCGGGCGGTCTCCTCCAGGGCGTTGAGCTCGCCGTCGACGGCGGCGGCGCGGGTGTTCTCCGCGGCCTTGGCCACGGACGAGGACACCTCGGCGCTCAGGTCCAGGTTGAGGACCGGCATTTCGAGGGTGGTCTCGTGGACGGGCTCGGCGGAGGGGGTGGCGCTCGCCGTGCCGGCCATGGCCAGGGTGCTGAGGACGCCACCGGCAACTCCGGCGCGGACCGCGAGCTTCGAGGCGCTGCGGCGGGGCTTCCGGTGGCTGGGTATGTGAGCGGTAAGGGACATGGGTCAACCGCTATCAGGGCCTCGCGGTTCCGTTCAAGAAACGTGGTCTGCGCCACAGTTGTGCGCGAAGCGGGCTAACCGGGCGCGTCGGACCTCTTATTGACGCCGTAACGGGCGAATCGGACAGCCGCTCACAAGGCTGTGATCATGGGGTTTCCGCAATAAGTCCGAATTGATCCTGGGCCTACCATCCACCTGCACAGATGGCCAAGCCCCCTTTCGGTACCGAGAATTCCGAGTGGCGCAGGTCACAGAAGCGTCACGCGATGCGGACGCTGTGGCCCTCCTGTGACCGAACCGTGAACTCGTCGCCGGGTCGGGGTCCCCCCGGGCTCGCCGGCGGGCGTGTCCGGGGGGTGCTCATGGAGCCCTGCTGCCCCGACTTCGTGAACGCATGCACGCGTCCACTCCCGTACGCGTGAGGTCCCCCGACCGGGGGACGCCGATCCCTTTATCATCACGCGCACCACCTCGCCAATTTGCGTGCAGTGGCCACGGTTTGATAGTGCAACATGCCCTCCACCTGCAACGACAGGTGCGGATGTCACCTTTGGTGATCATGTGGATGCTTCACGTATGAAGATCACCACTCATTGGCCTTCATGATCGTTCGTCAGGTGGTGGAGATCACAAACTCGTTGTTGTAACCCGTGTCGCAGATCACAGATGGCCGGGCATAAGATGCGCACCAGTCCGGCTTGTGAACTGCCTCACATGCGAGGCGGGGCGCGCGGCGCCGGCAGCGGTCCAACGGTCAAGGACGACTGGAAGGAGCGAGGAGCGTGAATGCGTACGCGCCCATCCTCGTGCTCGGCGCCCTCGGCGCAGGGTTTGCGATCTTCTCCGTGGTCATGGCCACGCTGATCGGTCCAAAACGGTACAACCGGGCAAAACTTGAAGCGTACGAGTGCGGCATCGAGCCCACTCCCATGCCGGCCGGTGGCGGCCGCTTCCCCATCAAGTACTACCTGACGGCGATGCTCTTCATCGTCTTCGACATCGAGGTTGTCTTCCTCTACCCCTGGGCGGTCACTTTCGACTCGCTGGGGATCTTCGGGCTCGTCGAGATGCTCCTCTTCGTGCTCACCGTCTTCGTCGCCTACGCCTACGTATGGCGCCGCGGCGGCCTGGAATGGGACTGAGGGGCTGAATTTTCCATGGGACTGGAAGAGAAGCTGCCGAGCGGCTTTCTGCTGACCACCGTCGAACAGGCCGCGGGATGGGTGCGCAAGGCGTCCGTCTTCCCGGCCACCTTCGGCCTGGCCTGCTGCGCCATCGAGATGATGACCACCGGAGCGGGCCGGTACGACCTGGCCCGCTTCGGCATGGAGGTCTTCCGCGGATCCCCGCGCCAGGCCGACCTGATGATCGTGGCGGGCCGGGTCAGCCAGAAGATGGCGCCGGTGCTGCGGCAGGTGTACGACCAGATGCCCGCTCCCAAGTGGGTCATCTCTATGGGTGTTTGTGCGTCTTCGGGCGGAATGTTCAACAACTACGCGATCGTCCAGGGCGTCGACCACATCGTCCCCGTGGACATCTACCTGCCCGGCTGCCCGCCCCGCCCCGAGATGCTGCTCGACGCGATCCTCAAGCTCCACCAGAAGATCCAGGGCGGCAAGCTCGGCGTGAACCGGGAAGAGGCGGCCCGCGAGGCGGAGGAGGCGGCCCTCAAGGCGCTCCCCACCATTGAGATGAAGGGGCTCCTGCGGTGAGCGAGGACCCGGCCGTGAACAGCGGCCCCCAAGCCGGCGACGGCGACAACGTGCCCGCACCCCGCGGAGCGGCCGGCCCCGAGGTGATCGGCGTCCGCAAGGGCATGTTCGGCGCCAGCAACGGCGGCGACACCAGCGGCTACGGCGGCCTCGTGCGCACCGTGGCCCTGCCCGGTGCGAGCGCCCGCCCGTACGGCTCGTACTTCGACGAGGTCGTCGACGAGCTCGAAGGGGCGCTGGAGGAACAGGACCTCGTCCCGGACAACGCGATCGAGAAGGTCGTCGTCGACCGGGCGGAGCTGACCCTCCACATCGCGCGCGAGCACCTCCTCCTCGTCGCCAGGACCCTGCGCGACGACCCGGCCCTGCGCTTCGAGCTCTGCACCGGCGTCAGCGGGGTGCACTTCCCGGACGACAAGGGCCGCGAGCTGCACGCCGTCTACCACCTGCGCTCGCTCACCCACGGCCGGATCGTGCGGCTGGAGGTCACCGCCCCGGACGCCGACCCGCACGTCCCCTCGATCGTCTCCGTCTACCCGACGAACGACTGGCACGAGCGCGAGACGTACGACTTCTTCGGCCTGATCTTCGACGGGCACCCGGCCCTCACCCGGATCATGATGCCGGACGACTGGCAGGGCTTCCCGCAGCGCAAGGACTACCCGCTCGGCGGCATCGCCATCGAGTACAAGGGCGCCCAGATCCCGGCTCCCGACCAGCGGAGGTCGTACAGCTGATGTCCCCTACATCGAACAGCGCGTCACACCACGCCTCCGCCGACCACGCTTCGGCGCGCGAGACGACCGAGGGCACCGTCTACACCGTCACCGGCGGCGACTGGGACGAGATCGTCCAGTCGGCGGCCCGCGCGGACGACGAGCGGATCGTCGTCAACATGGGCCCCCAGCACCCCTCCACCCACGGAGTGCTCCGCCTGATCCTGGAGATCGACGGCGAGACGGTCACCGAGGCCCGCTGCGGCATCGGCTACCTCCACACCGGCATCGAGAAGAACCTCGAATACCGGAACTGGACGCAGGGCACCACCTTCGTCACGCGCATGGACTACCTGACGCCGTTCTTCAACGAGACGGCGTACTGCCTGGGCGTCGAGAAGCTGCTCGGCATCACCGACCAGATCCCGGACCGCGCCTCCGCCATCCGCGTCCTGCTGATGGAGCTCAACCGGCTCTCCTCCCACCTGGTGTGCATCGCCACCGGCGGCATGGAGCTGGGCGCGACCACGATCATGATCTACGGGTTCCGCGACCGCGAGCTGATCCTCGACGTGTTCGAGCTGATCACCGGACTGCGCATGAACCACGCGTTCGTCCGCCCCGGCGGCCTCGCGCAGGACCTGCCCCCGGGCGCCGTGGACCAGCTCCGCGAGTTCGTGAAGACCATGAAGAAGAACCTGCCGGAGTACGACAAGCTCGCCACCGGCAACCCCATCTTCAAGGCCCGCATGCAGGACGTCGGCTACCTCGACCTCACCGGCTGCATGGCGCTCGGCGCCACCGGCCCGGTCCTGCGCTCCGCCGGCCTCCCGCACGACCTGCGCAAGACGGACCCGTACTGCGGCTACGAGAACTACGAGTTCGACGTGCCGACCACCGAGTCCTGCGACTCCTACGGGCGGTTCCTGATCCGCCTGGAGGAGATGCGCCAGTCCCTGCGGATCGTCGAGCAGTGCCTGGACCGGCTGGAGCCGGGCCCGGTCATGGTCGCCGACAAGAAGATCGCCTGGCCGGCGCAGCTCGCGATGGGCCCCGACGGCCTCGGCAACTCGCTCGACCACATCAAGCAGATCATGGGCACCTCCATGGAGTCCCTCATCCACCACTTCAAGCTGGTGACCGAGGGCTTCCGGGTACCGGCCGGCCAGGCCTACGCGGCCGTGGAGTCGCCCAAGGGCGAGCTCGGCGTGCACGTCGTCTCCGACGGCGGAACCCGCCCCTACCGGGTCCACTTCCGCGACCCGTCCTTCACCAACCTGCAGGCCATGGCGGCGATGTGCGAGGGCGGCCAGGTCGCCGACGTCATCGTGGCCGTCGCCTCCATCGACCCCGTGATGGGAGGCGTCGACCGATGACAGCCAATCAGCCCGTATCAGGGGTGAGCCTGGGCATGCCCCAGCTTCCGGCACCCGACTTCCCGGCCGACGCGCGCGCCCGGCTGGAAGCGGATGCGAAGGAAGTCATCGCCCGCTACCCCGACAGCCGCTCCGCGCTGCTGCCGCTGCTCCACCTCGTCCAGTCGCAGGAGGGCTACGTCTCGCGCACCGGCATCCGGTTCTGCGCCGAGGTGCTGGGCCTGACGACCGCCGAGGTCACGGCCGTGGCGACCTTCTACACGATGTACCGGCGCAAGCCCTCCGGGGACTACCAGGTCGGCGTGTGCACGAACACCCTGTGCGCGGTCATGGGCGGCGACGCCATCTTCGAGGAGCTCAAGGACCACCTCGGGGTCGGCAACAACGAGACCACCCCCGACGGCAAGGTCACCCTCGAACACATCGAGTGCAACGCGGCCTGCGACTACGCCCCCGTGGTGATGGTCAACTGGGAGTTCTTCGACAACCAGACCCCCGAGTCCGCCAAGGCCATGGTCGACGACCTGCTGGCGGGCCGCCCCGTCGAGCCGACCCGGGGCGCGCCGCTGTGCACGTACAAGGAGACCGCGCGGATCCTGGCGGGCTTCCCCGACGAGCGCGAAGGCGCGGTCGAGGCGAGCGGCGGCGCCGGTCCCGCGTCGCTGATCGGCCTGCGCATCGCGCGCGGCGAAGCCCCGCACACCCCGATCGTGCACCCGCGCGGCGAGGCCACCATCGAGGGAGGGGAGTGATGACCGTGTCCACCGAACTGAGTAAGAACGGAACGAGTCCGGAGAAGCTCCTCGCGCCCGTCCTGTCGGCGTTCTGGGACGAGCCGCAGTCGTGGACGCTGGAGACCTACCGGCGCCACGAGGGCTACGAGGGCCTGCGCAAGGCGCTCGCCATGACCCCCGACGACCTCATCGCCTACGTGAAGGACTCGGGCCTGCGCGGACGCGGCGGCGCCGGCTTCCCCACCGGAATGAAGTGGCAGTTCATTCCGCAGGGCGACGGCAAGCCGCACTACCTCGTCGTGAACGCGGACGAGTCGGAGCCGGGGACCTGCAAGGACATCCCGCTCCTCTTCGCCAACCCGCACTCCCTCATCGAGGGAATGATCATCGCCTGTTACGCGATCCGCTCGGAGCACGCCTTCATCTACCTGCGCGGCGAGACCGTGCCGGTGCTGCGGCGGCTGCACGAGGCGGTCCGCGAGGCGTACGAGGCCGGCTACCTCGGGGAGAACATCCTCGGGAGCGGGCTGAAGCTCGACATCACCGTGCACGCGGGAGCGGGCGCCTACATCTGCGGCGAGGAAACGGCCCTTCTGGACTCCCTCGAAGGACGCCGCGGCCAGCCCCGGCTGCGTCCCCCCTTCCCCGCGGTCGAGGGGCTCTACGCCTGCCCCACCGTGGTGAACAACGTGGAGTCCATCGCCTCGGTTCCCGCGATCCTGAACAAGGGCAAGGACTGGTTCAAGTCGATGGGGACCGAGAAGTCCCCCGGCTTCACGCTGTACTCGCTCTCCGGCCACGTCGTCGGCCCCGGCCAGTACGAGGCCCCGCTCGGGATCACGCTGCGCCAGCTCCTCGACATGAGCGGCGGCATGCGCCCCGGGCACCGGCTGAAGTTCTGGACCCCGGGCGGCTCCTCCACCCCGATGTTCACCGAGGAGCACCTCGACGTCCCGCTGGACTACGAGGGCGTGGGAGCTGCCGGCTCCATGCTCGGCACCAAGGCCCTGCAGTGCTTCGACGAGACGACCTGCGTGGTGCGGGCGGTGACCCGCTGGACCGAGTTCTACGCCCACGAGTCCTGCGGCAAGTGCACGCCCTGCCGCGAAGGCACGTACTGGCTGGTCCAGTTGCTCCGCGACATCGAAGCGGGCAAGGGGGTCATGTCCGACCTCGAGAAGCTGAACGACATCGCCGACAACATCAACGGCAAGTCGTTCTGCGCGCTCGGCGACGGCGCCGCCAGCCCCATCTTCTCCTCGCTCAAGTACTTCCGCGCGGAGTACGAGCAGCACATCACGGGCAAGGGCTGCCCCTTCGACCCCAAGAAGTCGACCCTCTGGGCCGACACGGAGGTGACCGCATGACCGTGACCACTACGGCAGCCTCCGGCGGCGGAGAGGCAGCGGTCCCGCCGCAGGACCAGATCTCCCTGACCATCGACGGCATCGAACTGTCGGTGCCCAAGGGCACCCTGGTCATCCGGGCCGCCGAACAGCTCGGCATCGAGATCCCCCGGTTCTGCGACCACCCCCTCCTCTCCCCGGCCGGCGCCTGCCGCCAGTGCATCGTCGAGGTCGAGGGCCAGCGCAAGCCGATGGCCTCCTGCACCATCACCTGCACCGACGGCATGGTCGTCAAGACGCAGCTGACCTCCCCGGTCGCCGACAAGGCCCAGCGCGGGGTGATGGAGCTGCTGCTCATCAACCACCCGCTGGACTGCCCGGTCTGCGACAAGGGCGGCGAGTGCCCCCTGCAGAACCAGGCGATGTCCCACGGCAACGCCGAATCGCGTTTCGAGGGCAAGAAGCGCACCTACGAGAAGCCGGTACCGATCTCCACCCAGGTGCTGCTGGACCGCGAGCGGTGCGTGCTGTGCGCGCGCTGCACCCGCTTCTCCAACGAGATCGCCGGCGACCCGATGATCGAACTCCTGGAGCGCGGCGCGCTCCAGCAGGTCGGCACCGGCGAGGGCGACCCCTTCGAGTCGTACTTCTCCGGCAACACCATCCAGATCTGCCCGGTCGGCGCCCTCACCTCGGCCGCCTACCGGTTCCGCTCCCGCCCCTTCGACCTGGTCTCCTCCCCGAGCGTGTGCGAGCACTGCGCGGGCGGCTGCGCCACCCGCACCGACCACCGCCGCGGCAAGGTGCTGCGCCGGATGGCCGCGGAGGACCCCGAGGTCAACGAGGAGTGGATCTGCGACAAGGGCCGCTTCGGGTTCCGCTACGCGCAGCGCCCCGACCGGCTCACCACCCCGCTGGTGCGCGGCAGCGACGGGGTCCTGGCCCCGGCCAGCTGGCCCGAGGCCCTGGAGGCCGCGGCCGCCGGGCTGGCCGCCGCGCGCGGCCGGGCCGGAGTGCTGACCGGCGGACGCCTCACCGTCGAGGACGCCTACGCGTACGCCAAGTTCGCCCGGGTCGTGCTCGACACCAACGACATCGACTTCCGGGCCCGGGTGCACAGCGCGGAGGAGGCCGAGTTCCTGGCCGCCACCGTCGCCGGCACCGGCAAGGACCTCGACGGCACCGGTGTCACCAACGCCTCCCTGGAGGCGGCCCCGGCCGTGCTCCTCGTCGGCATCGAGGCCGAGGAGGAGGCCCCCGGGGTCTTCCTGCGGCTGCGCAAGGCCCACCGCAAGCACAAGCAGCGGACCTTCGCCCTCGCCCCGTTCGCCACGCGCGGCCTGGAGAAGGCGGGCGGCACCTGGCTCGCCGCCGCCCCCGGCACCGAGCCCGAGTGGCTGAACGCACTGGCCTCGCAGGCCGGCCTGGAGGACGGCGGCCAGGCCGCCGCCGACGCGCTGCGCCTGCCCGGCGCCGTCATCGTGGTCGGGGAGCGCCTCGCGGGCGTGCCCGGCGGGCTGACCGCGGCCGTCCGGGCCGCCGCCGCCAGCGGCGCCACCCTGGTGTGGATCCCGCGCCGGGCCGGAGAGCGGGCCGCCGTCGAGGCGGGCGCGCTGCCGTCCCTGCTGCCGGGCGCCCGCCCGGCCACCGACCCGCGGGCCCGCGACGAGGTCGCCGCCGCCTGGGGCCTGGACGAGCTGCCGCACCGCTACGGCCGCGACACCGGCCAGATCATCGAGGCCGCCGCCACCCGGGAGCTGTCCGCCCTGCTGGTCGCGGGCGTGGAGCTCGCCGACCTGCCGGACCCGGCCCGCGCCAAGGCCGCGCTCCAGGAGGCCTTCGTGGTCTCCCTGGAACTGCGGCCCGGAGAGGTCACCGACCTCGCGGACGTGGTCTTCCCGGTCGCGGCCGTCGCCGAGAAGCCGGGCGCGTTCATCAACTGGGAGGGCAGGGTCCGGCCGTTCGAGGCCGCGCTCAAGCCCGAGCAGATGACCCGCCGGCTCGCCCCCGCCGACTCCCGCGTGCTGCACATGCTGGCCGACGCTGCCGACCGGCCGATCGCGCTGCCCGACGTGCACGCCGTACGCCGGGAGCTCGACGGGCTCGGCCCGTGGGCCGGGGAGCGCGCCGCCGGACAGTCCGGAGACCGGGCGCTGCTGCCCCGGCCGGGTGCGGGAGAGGCGGTCCTCGCGGGCCACCGGCTCCTCCTCGACCAGGGACTCCTGCAGGACGGCGACGAGGCCCTGGCCGGCACCCGGCACGAGGCCAGCGCCCGTCTGTCGGCCGCCACGGCCGCCGAGACCGGAGTCAAGAACGGCGACGTCCTCGCGGTGACCGGCCCGGCCGGCTCCGTGGAACTCCCGCTGCGCATCACCGAGATGCCCGACCGGGTGGTCTGGCTCCCGATGAACTCCACCGGCTCCGGGGTCCTCGCCGACGCCGGAGCCCGCCCGGGGGACCTGGTCCGCATCGGTCCGGCCACCCCCGCCGACACCAGCGACTCCCCTGCGGAGGTGGGCGCGTGAACACCGTTCAGATCGCCGCCGAAGACCTCTCCCTGTTCGGCAGGGACGTCTGGTGGCTCGTCGTCGTCAAGGCGGTGTTCTGCTTCGCCTTCCTGATGGTGACCGTGCTCTTCTCCATCGTGTGGGAGCGCAAGGTCGTCGCCTGGATGCAGCTGCGCATCGGCCCCAACCGGCACGGCCCCTGGGGCATGCTCCAGTCGCTCGCCGACGGCGTGAAGCTGATGCTGAAGGAAGACCTGATCGTCAAGCGGGCCGACAAGGTGGTCTACGTCCTGGCCCCGATCATCGCGGCGATCCCGGCCTTCATGGCCATCGCGGTGATCCCCTTCGGCCCCTCGGGCAACGAGGTCTCCATCTTCGGCCAGCGCACCACGATGCAGCTGACCGACCTGCCCATCGCGATGCTCTACATCCTCGCGGTGGCCTCGGTCGGCATCTACGGCATCGTCCTCGCGGGCTGGTCCTCGGGCTCCACGTACCCGCTCCTCGGCGGCCTGCGCTCCTGCGCGCAGATGATCTCGTACGAGATCGCGATGGGCGCGGCCTTCGCCTCGGTCTTCCTCTACTCCGGGTCGATGTCGACCTCGGCGATCGTCGAAGCCCAGGCCGACCGCTGGTACATCATCCTGCTGCCGGTCTCCTTCATCATCTACGTCATCACGATGGTCGGCGAGACGAACCGCGCCCCCTTCGACATGCCGGAGTCCGAGGGCGACCTGGTCGGCGGCTTCAACACCGAGTACTCCTCGATCAAGTTCGCGCTGTTCATGCTCGCCGAGTACGTCAACATGGTCACCGTCTCCGCGGTCTCCGTCACCCTCTTCCTGGGCGGCTGGCGGGCCCCGGCGCCGATCTCCACGTACTGGGAGGGCGCGAACCACGGCTGGTGGCCGATGCTCTGGTTCGTCCTCAAGGTCCAGCTGCTGCTGTTCTTCTTCATCTGGCTCCGCGGCACGCTCCCGCGCGTGCGCTACGACCAGCTGATGAAGCTCGGCTGGAAGGTGCTCATCCCGGTCTCCGTGGTGTGGCTGATGCTGGTCGCCACCGTCCGGGCGCTGCGCAACGAGAGCTACGACTTCCAGGAGATCGTGCTCTACGTCGGCGGCGGGGTCATCGCGCTCCTGCTGCTGTCCTTCGTCGCGGACCTGTTCCGCGACAAGAAGGAGAAGACGGCCCTCGCGGACGCCGAACTGGCAGCCGCGGCCGAACCCTTCGACCCCCTGGCGGGCGGATTCCCCGTACCGCCCAAGCCCGGCCAGCACCTGGCACCCGTACCGCGCAGGCGGCCCCGCAGTGAGCGGGAGCTCATTGTCAGTGGCGCGGCGAATACTGACAGTGACCGAGAGGAGGGTGCTGAGAATGTCTGACAAGTCTGACGCCGAGCAGGGCGAGAAGTGGCAGAACCCGGTGGCCGGCTTCGGCGTGACCTTCAAGGCCATGTTCAAGAAGCGCCTCACCGAGCAGTACCCGGAGCAGGAAAAGACCACCGCACCCCGCTTCCACGGGCGGCACCAGCTCAACCGCCACCCGGACGGTCTGGAGAAGTGCATCGGGTGCGAGCTGTGCGCCTGGGCCTGTCCCGCCGACGCGATCTACGTCGAAGGCGCGGACAACACCGAGGAGGAGCGCTACTCCCCGGGTGAGCGGTACGGCCGGGTCTACCAGATCAACTACGCCCGCTGCATCCTGTGCGGGCTGTGCGTCGAGGCGTGCCCGACCAGGGCGCTGACCATGACGAACGAGTTCGAACTGGCCGACTCCAGCCGCGAAGCGCTCATCTACACCAAGGAGCAGCTCCTCTCGGGGCTGACCGAGGGCATGGTCGAGGCACCGCACTCGATCTTCCCGGGCATGGACGACACGGACTACTACCGCGGGCTGGTGACCGGGGCGGCTCCCGGCACGGTCCGCCAGGTGGCCGTGTCCAAGGGCGAGACCGCGGCCTCCGAGGACGCTTCCGAGGGGGTGGGGGCATGAGCGCCATCGCCGCGGCCGCCACCCTCACCTCCACCGGTGAGGCGGCCCAGTTCTGGATCCTCGGCACGGTCGCCGTCATCGGCGCGCTGGCCACGATCCTGATGAAGAAGGCCGTGCACAGCGCGCTGAGCCTGGCCGGGACGATGATCATCCTGGCGGTCTTCTACCTCGCCAACGGGGCGTACTTCCTCGGCATCGTCCAGGTCGTCGTCTACACCGGCGCGATCATGATGCTCTTCCTCTTCGTCGTCATGCTCGTCGGCGTCACCGCCGCGGACTCGCTGACCGAGACCATCAAGGGACAGCGCTGGCTCGCCGTCCTGTGCGGACTCGGCTTCGGCATCCTGCTCATGGCGGGCATCGGCAACGCCAAGCTCACCCACTTCAACGGACTCGGCCGGATCAACTCCGGCGGGCACGTCGAAGGCCTGGCCACGCTGATCTTCACCAAGTACGTGTTCGCCTTCGAGATCACCGGCGCCCTGCTGATCACGGCGGCCGTCGGCGCGATGGTGCTCACCCACCGCGAGCGCACCGAGCGGGCCGCCACCCAGCGCGAACTCGCCGAGCGCCGCGTACGCGAGGGCGTACAGCTCCCGCCGCTGCCCGCACCCGGCGTCTATGCCCGGCACAACGCCGTGGACGTCGCGGGCCTGCTGCCGGACGGCACCCCCTCCGAGCTCACCGTCAACCAGACGCTGCGCGCCCGCGGCCAGATCAGGGACGTCTCCAGCCAGGCGCTGGACGACCTGAAGGCGCTGGAGCAGCGGTCGTCCGAGCGGCTCGGCCGTGAGGAGGCCTCGAAGTGAACCCGGTCAACTACCTGTACCTGTCCGCGCTGCTGTTCACCATCGGGGCGGCGGGAGTCCTGATCCGGAAGAACGCGATCGTGCTGTTCATGTGCGTCGAGCTCATGCTCAACGCCTGCAACCTCGCCTTCGTCACCTTCTCCCGGATGCACGGCAACCTCGACGGCCAGATCATCGCGTTCTTCACGATGGTCGTCGCCGCCGCCGAGGTCGTGGTGGGTCTCGCGATCATCGTGTCGCTGTTCCGTACCCGCCACTCGGCCTCGGTCGACGACGCCAGCCTGATGAAGCTGTAAGGGGTCGCTGTGGAGAACATGATCGCGCTGCTGGTAGCAGCGCCCCTGCTCGGAGCGGTGGTGCTGCTCTGCGGCGGCCGCCGTCTCGACAAGACCGGCCACTGGATCGGCACCCTGCTCGCCGCCGTCTCCTTCGGCATCGGCCTCACCCTCTTCGCCGACATGCTCGGCAAGGGCGCCGAGGACCGGACCTTCCACCAGCGGCTGTTCAGCTGGATCCCGGTGGAGGGCTTCCAGGCCGACATCGGCTTCCAGCTCGACCAGCTGTCGATGACCTTCGTCCTGCTGATCTCCGGGGTGGGCACGCTCATCCACGTGTACTCCATCGGGTACATGGAGCACGACGAGCGCCGCCGCCGCTTCTTCGGCTACCTCAACCTCTTCGTCGCCGCGATGCTGCTCCTGGTCATCGCCGACAACTACCTCCTGCTGTACGTCGGCTGGGAGGGCGTGGGCCTCGCCTCGTACCTCCTCATCGGCTTCTGGCAGCACAAGCCCAGCGCGGCCACCGCCGCGAAGAAGGCCTTCCTGGTCAACAGGGTCGGCGACATGGGCCTTTCGATCGCCATCATGCTGATGTTCACCACCTTCGGGACCTTCGCCTTCGGCCCGGTCCTCGGCTCGGTGTCCGAGGCCGGCGAGGGCAAGCTGACGGCGATCGCCCTGATGCTGCTGCTCGCCGCGTGCGGCAAGTCGGCCCAGGTGCCGCTGCAGTCCTGGCTCGGCGACGCGATGGAGGGCCCGACCCCGGTCTCGGCCCTCATCCACGCGGCGACCATGGTCACCGCCGGCGTCTACCTGATCGTCCGCTCGGGCGCCATCTTCAACGGGGCGCCGGACGCGCAGACCGCGGTCGTCGTGGTCGGCGCCGTCACGCTCCTCTTCGGTGCGATCGTCGGTTGCGCGAAGGACGACATCAAGAAGGCCCTCGCGGGCTCGACGATGTCGCAGATCGGCTACATGATCCTGGCGGCCGGCCTCGGCCCCATCGGGTACGTGTTCGCGATCATGCACCTGGTCACGCACGGGTTCTTCAAGGCGGGCCTCTTCCTCGGCGCCGGTTCCGTGATGCACGGGATGAACGACGAGGTCGACATGCGCAAGTACGGCGGCCTGCGGAAGTACATGCCGGTCACCTTCGTCACCTTCGGGCTCGGCTACCTCGCCATCATCGGCTTCCCGGGCCTGTCGGGCTTCTTCTCGAAGGACATGATCATCGAGGCGGCCTTCGCGAAGGGCGGCACCCAGGGCTGGATCCTCGGCGGGGTGACCCTGCTCGGTGCGGCGATCACCGCCTTCTACATGACCCGCGTCATGCTCCTCACCTTCTTCGGCGAGAAGCGCTGGCAGCCGGACGCGGAGGGCCACGCGCCGCACCCGCACGAGTCCCCGAAGTCCATGACCATCCCGATGATCATCCTGGCCTTCGGCTCGGTCTTCGCGGGCGGGTTCTTCGGGATCGGCGACCGCTTCCTGCACTGGCTGGAGCCCGTCACCGGACACCAGCACGGACACCCGCCGATCAGCGCGCTGACGGTGACCCTGGCCACCATGGTGGTCCTCGTCATCGGCGTCGCCATCGCCTGGGTGATGTACGGCAGGAAGCCCGTCCCGGTCGTCGCCCCGCGCGGCTCGCTCCTCACCAGGGCGGCCCGGCGGGACCTCTACCAGGACGACTTCAACCACGTGGTCCTGGTCCGCGGCGGGGAGCACCTGACCCGCTCCCTCGTCTACGTCGACCACAGCCTGGTCGACGGCGTGGTCAACGGGACGGCCGCCGGAGTCGGCGGGCTGTCGGGCCGGCTGCGCAAGCTGCAGAACGGCTACGCCCGCAGCTACGCGGTCTCGATGTTCGGGGGCACGGCGATCCTGATCGCCGCGACCCTGCTGATGAGGGCGGTGTGAGATGAGTTTCCCGCTTCTGACGGTGACGGCCGCGGTCCCCGCGGTCGGTGCGATCCTGACGGCGGCCGTCCCGGCCGCCCGCCGGACCGCCGCCAAATGGCTCGCCCTGCTCTTCTCGCTGGCGACCCTCGCCCTGGCCGTGCTCGTCGCGGTCCGCTTCGAGCCCGGTGGCGACCGCTACCAGCTCACCGAATCGCGCTCCTGGATCGCCGACTTCGGCGTCCGCTACGAACTGGGCGTCGACGGCATCGGGGTCGTGCTGATCGCACTCACCGCGCTGCTGATCCCCTTCGTGATCGCGGCCGGCTGGCACGACGCCGACCCGCTGGAGACCAACTCTTCGCGCTGGCGGCCGACCCAGGGCTTCTTCGCCCTGATCCTGCTGGTCGAGGCGATGGTGATCATCTCCTTCGAGGCCACCGACGTCTTCCTCTTCTACATCTTCTTCGAAGCCATGCTCATCCCGATGTACTTCCTCATCGGCGGCTTCGGGGACCGGGCGCACTCCGGGTCCGACGAGAACGCGGCCGCGCAGCGCTCGTACGCGGCGGTCAAGTTCCTCCTCTACAACCTGGTCGGCGGCCTGATCATGCTGGCCGCCGTCATCGGGCTCTACGTGGTCGCCGGGAACTTCTCGCTCCAGGAGATCACCGCCGCCCGCGCCGCGGGCACGCTCGACATGGCGACCAACACCGAGCGGCTGCTGTTCCTCGGCTTCTTCTTCGCCTTCGCGGTGAAGGCCCCGCTGTGGCCGCTGCACACCTGGCTGCCGAACGCGATGGGCGAGGCCACGGCCCCGGTCGCCGTCCTGATCACCGCCGTCGTCGACAAGGTCGGCACCTTCGCGATGCTGCGCTTCTGCCTCGGGCTCTTCCCCGAGGCCAGCAAGTGGGCCACGCCGGTGATCCTGGTCCTGGCCCTGATCAGCATCGTCTACGGCGCGCTGGTCGCGGTCGGGCAGCGGGACATCAAGCGGCTGGTGGCGTACGCCTCCATCTCGCACTTCGGCTTCATCATCCTGGGCATCTTCGCGATGACCTCCCAGGGCCAGTCGGGCGCGACGCTGTACATGGTCAACCACGGGCTCTCGACGGCGGCGCTCATGCTGGTCGCCGGCTTCCTGATCTCGCGGCGCGGCTCCCGGCTCATCGCCGACTACGGCGGCGTGCAGAAGGTGGCCCCGGTCCTGGCCGGCACCTTCCTGATCGGTGGTCTCGCCACCCTGTCGCTGCCCGGCCTCGCCCCGTTCGTCAGCGAGTTCCTGGTCCTGGTCGGCACGTTCGCCCGGTACCCGGTCGTCGGCATCATCGCCACCCTCGGCATCGTGCTGGCGGCGCTCTACACGCTGGTCCTCTACCAGCGCACCATGACCGGCCCGGTCAAGGAGGAGGTCCGCACCATGCCGGACCTGCGCCTGCGGGAGGTCCTGGTGGTCGCCCCGCTGATCGCGCTGCTGATCGGTCTGGGCGTCTACCCGAAGGTCCTGACCGACATCGTCAACCCGGCGGTGAAGCACACCATGTCGGACGTCAAGCAGACCGACCCGAAGCCGGCTGTGCCCATTCAAAACGTGACTGTCGAGGCCAAGAACGGGGAGGGGGCGAAGTGAGCACCGTGACTGCTGCTGCCCAGAACCTGCTGCCGAACCTGGCGGCCGCGGCGCCGATCGACAAGATCCCGGCCCCGCACATCGAGTACGCCCAGCTCTCGCCCACGCTCATCGTGCTGGGCGCGGCGATCATCGGAGTCCTCGTCGAGGCCTTCGTGCCGCGCAAGGGCCGTTACTACACGCAGGTGTTCCTCGCCGTGGCCGCGCTGGCCTCGGCCTTCGCGGCGGTCGTCGGACTCGCCGCCGGCGGGTACGGCAGCTCCAAGGCGCACATCGCGGCCATGGGCGCCGTGGCCGTCGACGGGCCGGCGCTCTTCCTGCAGGGCACCATCATCCTGGCCTCGGTCGTGGCGATCTTCACCTTCGCCGAGCGGCGCCTGGACCCGGCCGCCCACGGCAACCGGGTGGACTCCTTCGCCGCGCAGGCGGCGTCCGTACCGGGCAGCGAGAGCGAGAAGGAAGCCGTCAAGGCGGGCTTCACCACCACCGAGGTCTTCCCGCTCGCGCTGTTCGCGGTCGCCGGGATGCTGATCTTCCCCGCGGCCAACGACCTGCTGACGCTGTTCGTGGCCCTGGAGGTCTTCTCCCTCCCGCTGTACCTGCTCTGCGCCGTCGCCCGCCGCCAGCGGCTGATGTCGCAGGAGGCGGCCGTCAAGTACTTCCTGCTCGGCGCCTTCTCCTCCGCCTTCCTCCTCTTCGGCATCGCGCTCGTCTACGGGTACGCCGGCTCGGTCTCCTACGCGGCGATCGCGGAGGTCGTCGACGGCACCGTGGCGAACATCGACCCGGCGCTCGCCGACACCATGGGCAACGACGCGCTGCTGCTGATCGGCGGCGCGCTGATCCTGATGGGCCTGCTCTTCAAGGTCGGCGCGGTTCCCTTCCACATGTGGACGCCGGACGTCTACCAGGGCGCCCCCACCCCGGTCACCGGCTTCATGGCGGCGGCGACGAAGGTGGCCGCCTTCGGCGCCCTCCTGCGTCTCCTCTACGTCGTCCTGCCCGGCCTGCGCTGGGACTGGCGGCCGGTCATGTGGGGCGTCGCGATCGTCACGATGCTGGCGGGCGCGGTCATCGCGGTCACCCAGACCGACGTCAAGCGGCTCCTCGCCTACTCCTCCATCGCGCACGCCGGCTTCATCCTGGCCGGTGTGATCGCCACCTCGGCGGAGGGCGTCCAGTCCGTCCTCTTCTACCTGGGCGCGTACTCCTTCGTGACGATCGGCGCCTTCGCGGTGGTCACGCTGGTGCGCGACGCGGGCGGCGAGGCCACGCACCTGTCCAAGTGGGCGGGCCTGGGCCGTCGTTCGCCCCTCGTGGCGGCGGTCTTCGCGGTCTTCCTGCTCGCCTTCGCGGGTATCCCGCTGACCTCCGGCTTCTCCGGCAAGTTCGCCGTGTTCAAGGCGGCGGCGGAGGGCGGCGCGGGAGCGCTGGTCGTGGTCGGTGTCATCTCGTCCGCGATCGCCGCGTTCTTCTACATCCGGGTGATCGTCCTGATGTTCTTCAGCGAGCCGAAGGCGGACGGCCCCACGGTCGCCGTCCCGTCCCCGCTGACGATGACGACGATCGCGGTGGGCGTCGCGGTCACGGTGGTGCTGGGCGTGGCCCCGCAGTACTTCCTGGACCTGGCGGGCAGCGCGAGCACGTTCGTGCGCTGACCGTACCGAGTACGGCCGAGGGCCCGGCTCCCCTTCTGGGGGGCCGGGCCCTTTGCCGTGCAGGGTGCTCCTGGCGCCTACGGCTGGGTGAAGTAGCCGAGGAGGTCGGTGATCACGTGGTTGGAGCCGCCCTGGCTGTTGAAGATGCTGACCTTGCCGTTCGCGACGGGGGTCGTCACGTGGTTCGGGACGGTGATGCCCGGGAGGGTGTTGAGGCTGCTGGCTCCGGGGCGGGTGGCGCCGAAGGCGTACGCCGTGAGGAAGCCCGGGCCGGTGGAGTCGGTCGCGGTGACGTTCAGGACCGCGCCGACGGCGCCCGCCGGGATGCCGGAGACCGTGGTGGTGGCGCCCGGGGCGACCTTGCCGGTGGTGCGGGTGTCGGCGAGGCGCTTGGGGACGGCCGGGGTGAAGAGGCTCTTGCCGTCCTTGCCGTAGTAGCCCACCGCGTCCAGGATCACGTGCGTCGAGCCGGTGTTCGTGTAGAGGGTGATGGTGCCGTTCGGGCCGACCGGGACGATGGCCTGGTTGGACTTGTCCTTGCCCGGCTCCACGTTCAGGTTCGAGGTGGCGGGGCGCTTGGCCGGGTCGGGGTAGGCGATGACGTGGGCCTGTTCCTTGGCGCCGGTGGCGGTGAGGTTCAGCGCGACCGCCTTGGCGTCCGCCGGGATGCCGTTGACGCCGGCGACCTTCACCGTGCGGGTCTTGGCGGCGGACAGCGCGCCGCCGGTCGTACGGGTGTCCAGGACGCGGGTCGGGGCGAGCGGGGAGAAGCGCTGGCCGATGTTCGGCTGGTAGTAGCCGACCATGTCCACGATGATCGACGCCGCGCCGGAGTTGAGCTGCGCCAGGACCGTGTCCAAGCCGCCGCCTACGGGGACCGTGACGGTGTTGGACGTGGTGGCGCCGGCGCGGACGCTGACGTTCGACGTTGCGGGGCGGGGCTGGTCCCCGGGCCAGACGGTGAGGTGGGTGTCCTCCAAGGCGTCGGTGACGGTCACGTTGAGGACGACGGCGCTCACCCCGCCGGAGATCGGGAACTCGGGCCGGTCCAGCCCCCGGGGCACCTGCAGCGCGATGGGTGTGCCGCTCGGTTGCGTGGGGGTGTCGCCACGGCTGTCAAGGATCCGGTACGGCCCGACGGGGACGTAGCCGGAGGGCGCGTAGTCGGCCTTGACCGTGCGCTTGGAGCCCGACGTGGCGCCCTTGGAATCCATTGTGGTGAGAGTCACCGTGTAGGTACCGGGGGATCGGTAGGTGTGCGTGAGCTTGGACAGGTCGGAGACGAACTCTGTGGTGCCGTCACCGAAGTCCACGTCGGTGCGGATCACACGCCACGGCGCCTTCGTGGCCGACGGGTCGATCTGGACGGTCAGCGGGGAGACGCGCTCGGTCGGACTGTCCGAGACCGGCAGGACGGGTGTGGCGGTGAAGGCCGCCGTCAGCGGACCGGCGGCGGTCACTTTGACCTGCCGCTCCGTGAAGACCTTCTTCCCGGCGCCGTTGGAGGCGGTCACCTTGATCACGCACGCGCACGGAGAGCTGTAGACGTGCGAGGCGACGGCCCCGAGGGACCCGCCCTTCGGGGTGGTGATGACCGGGGTGCTCCCGTCGCCGAAGTCCACGCTGTACGACATTCCGGAGGGCCAATCGGTGGTCGCCCGGGACTCCACCTGCACCGTGGTGCCCACCGGCGCCCAGGGGTCGAGGACCGTCATGGAGACACTGCTCAGGCGGTCGTGGGTCTCGGTGGCACCGCGGTCGAGGAAACTGCCGTCCTTGCCGGTGTTGGCCACGAGGGGGTTGTCGATCGGGCCGAACCCCTTCATGTCCGGGGAGGCCAGTGCGCCCGGCGCCGTCGCGTCGGCGGAGTCGATCAGCGAAGCGTTGAATTCCGCCGGGTTCAGGATGTCGTGCGCACCCTGGCCGGTCGCCTTCTGGAACTCCGAGGGAGTCGCGTAGTCGGTGCCCGACCAGCGGTACGGGGCCGATGCGCCGACCGGTACGACTCTGAGGACGTTCGAGCCGGCGCGCGTGCCGGCCACCGCGCTCTGCGCCACGACGAGAGGGTGGCGGGGTGCGTTGGGCGTCGCGCAGAAGGACTGGTTGGCATCGGAGGAGATGGCGTTGTTGAAGACCGAGGATCCGGTGGATCCGCCACCGACCGAGATGCCTGCCTCACAGAAGCTGACGACGGTGTTGTTGGCGAGGACCGATCCGGGGGCGTCCACGACCGAGATCACGGGCACGGAGTCACGGTTGTTGCGGACGATGTTGCGGTTGAGGACCGTGCGCTGGGCGCCGGCTTCGATCCGGGTGGCCATGAGGGTGCTCTGGCTGACACGTACGTCCGTGCTTCCCGCACCGATCACGAGCGGGCCCCTGAGCCATGCCCCCTCGATGACGGTGTCGTCGGAGCGTTCGATCTTGGCGCGCGACGGGCTGAATCCACGGAGCACCACGTGGGAGGCGCCGTCGACGGTCAGCTGATCCATCAGCACGGCCTGTGAGGTGCCACCGGTCGTCCAGGGGTCGGCGGTGAAGGTGATCGGCTTGCCCGGCTCCCCGGAACGGGCCACCGTGACGTCCCCGCCGTAGTCGCCCGGCGTGATCCGTACGGTCTGGCCCGCTTGTGCAGCCTTGGCCGCAGACAGGACGGTGCAGAACGGAGTGGTCTGCGAACCGGCACCGGGGAGGGTGTCGGAGCAGTGGGAGTCCGTTCCGTTGTTCACGAACAGGTCCGCCGGAGCAGCCGCGGCGGAGACCGCCGGGATGCCGAGGGCGGTGACGAGGCCCGCGGTGAGCAGGACCCCCGTACGAGTAGGACGCACCAGCGGTATTCCTTCAGGAAAGGGGCTGTGCGGATCTCGGTTCGGTGCGGCACTGCATGACGCGCGGAACGGCCCATCCCCCCCAAGGGCACCAGGCGCATGAGAATCCACAAAGACGCTGGCCATGATCCCTGGTCGAGGGGCCGTTGTCACTAGCAAATTGAACGCGCTCAGCCCTTCGTGAAGAGCCGGGGGGAGCTAGTGGCCGTGGTCGTGTGCGTCGGTGGGCTTCGTCGGGGCGCCGGGCTTGAGGGGGCAGGTCAGGGCGGTGTTCCAGTTGTGGAAGCGGCCCGCCGGGTTGTCCCTGTAGGCCCACAGGTGGAGGTCGTAGTGCTTGGGCATGCCCGCCCAGTGGCCCGGCATGGGGCCGTCGAAGGGGAGGCCGAACATGGTCGGGCGGTCGTCGGTGGTCTTCATGTCCTGGTCGCGGTCCTTGGACATCCACTCCACCGCCTCCAGCTTGCGGCGGCCGTGCTCGTCCTTCTCGGTGCTGTAGAGCAGCGCGGCTGGCTTGCTGGGGTCCGTCGAGCCCCAGTAGGACTCCTTGACGTAGTGGTAGCCCATGGCGCCCGCACCGAACGGGTTCGTCATGCAGGCCTCGCCGTGCGGGACGTACCCGTCCTTCAGAGCCTGCTGCTCGTCCGCGTACTTGCCCGTCACGCGGATCGCCGTGGCCATGTCCCGCATGGCCTTGGCGTTCCTCGGGTCCGGGGCGGGCCCGTCGACGCCGTGGGCGGGGGCGATGGCGGCCAGTCCGACGGATATCGCGGCGGCGCAGGTCAGGACGGCCGTGCGGGGGCGGAGGGACATGGGGGCTCCTGCCGTTCGGGGGCTTTGGTCCACCATCCGGGTGGGGTGGCCGGGCTGCACGTGGCGGGGCTCCGAACGGGGGGTCGGGGGGCCGGATGGGTGGCCCGCTCCTCTGCGGCGCCGGCGGGGCTGGGGTGTGGTGGTGTCTGTTGGGCTGCGGTGGTGGGTCGGGGCTTTTCAGCCGTCCGGCGTTTGAGGACCGGGGGCCGGGGCGGAGCCCCAGGGGTCCGGGCGCAGCCCAGTACCCGCTCCTCAGCCCGCCCGGGGGCATCTCAGCCGTCCGGCGTTTGAGGACCGGGGTCTGGGGCGGAGCCCCAGGGGGTCCGGGCGGAGCCCGGGACCTTTCAGCCCGTCCGGCGTTTGAGGGCCGGGGCAGGGCCGGCCCTGGGAACGGTGGAAGGGCGGGTAGGGGACTTTGCCCCGCGCAGCGGAGTGTTCGCAGCCGGGGCCGCCGCCCGGGCCTCGCCGCCCGCCAGGGCCACGCCGACCAGCTCGACCTCGCCCAGGTGCCGGGAGGGCCCGCCCGTCGGGATGAACTCCGGGACGGGGACGAGGTAGGGGTCGACCGGGCGCGCCGTGAACTCCATCGCCCCGGACGGGGACTTGCGCAGGTCCAGGTGGTGCAGCCAGCCCGCGTCGTCGCGCTCGGGGTGGTCCAGGCGCTCGTGGTACAGCCCCCAGCGGGACTCCGTACGGGCCAGCGAGGCGCGCGCCGCCATCTCCGCGCAGTCCCGGATGAAGGAGACCTCCGCGCAGTGCATCAGCTCGTGCGGGGCCACGTAGTCGTTCACGAACCGGCGCAGCTTGTACTCGACCTGCGGTTGCGGCGGTAGATCAGTTCGTGGGCGGTGGTGAGCTGGTCTGTGGGCAACTCCCCTTCGTACGGCTTGTACTGCGCGGCGTCCGCGCCCGCCAGGTCGCCGAAGACGAAGGCGCCGATCATGTAGTTGTGGGGGACCGAGGCCAGGTCGCCCGCCGCGTAGAGCCGGGGCACGGTGGTGCGGGCGTGGTCGTCGACGCGTACGCCGGAGGCCGAGTGGCCGCCGCACAGGCCGATCTCCGAGATGTGCATCTCGATGTCGTGCGTGCGGTAGTCGTGGCCGCGGTTCGCGTGGAAGGTGCCGCGGGTGGGGCGTTCGGTGGTGTGCAGGATCGATTCGACGGCGGCGACCGTCTCCTCGGGGAGGTGGCTGAGCTTCAGGTACACCGGGCCGCGGTCGGAGGCCAGTTCGGCGGCGAACTCGGACATCATCTGGCCCGACCAGTAGTCGGAATCGACGAAGCGTTCGCCGTGCCGGTTGACCTGGTAGCCGCCGAAGGGGTTCGCGACGTACGCGCAGGCCGGGCCGTTGTAGTCCTTGATCAGCGGGTTGATCTGGAAGCACTCGATGCCGGTGAGCGCGGCGCCGGCGTGGTAGGCCATCGCGTAGTCGTCACCGGCGTTGATGGGGTTCTCGTACGTCCCGTAGAGGTATCCGGAGGCAGGGAGTCCGAGCCGGCCGCACGGGCCGGTGGCCAGGATGACGGCCCCGGCGCGGACGGTGACGAAGGCGCCGGTACGGGTGTTGAAGGCGGCCGCGCCGATCGCCCGGCCGTCCTCGGGGGAGGTCAGGACGCGGACCGGCATGACCCGGTTCTCGTACGGCCATGACCTGCGAGAACGGCGGGGCGGGGATAAGATCCGCCACCCCGCCGCCGATGCTCGTCCCGCGATGTGGACTACCGAGTGCCCACGATGCGGCCGGCGACCTCGCCGAGGCCCACGCGGGTGCCGTCGGCGCCCGGTGCCCACGCGGTGAGCGTGACGGTGTCCCCGTCCTCCAGGAAGGTGCGCTTGCCGTCGGTGAGCTCGATGGCGTCGCGGCCGTTCCAGGTGAGCTCCAGCAGCGAGCCGCGCTGGCCGGTCTCCGGGCCGCTGACGGTGCCCGAGCCGTACACGTCGCCGGTGCGCAGGGAGGCGCCGTTGACGGTCATGTGGGCGAGCTGCTGGGCGGCGGTCCAGTACATCGACGCGAACGGCGGCTGCGCCACCTCCTGCCCGTTGATGGAGACGGTGATGCGCAGGTCGAAGCCGCCGGGCCGGTCGGCGCCGGAGTCGTCGAGGTAGGGCAGGAGCGGGAAGTCCCGGGCGGGCGGGGCGACCCGGGCCGCGTCCAGGGCCTCCAGCGGGGTGACCCAGGCGGAGACGGACGTGGCGAAGGACTTGCCGAGGAAGGGGCCGAGCGGCACGTACTCCCAGGCCTGGATGTCGCGCGCGGACCAGTCGTTGAGCAGGAACAGCCCGAAGACGTGCTCCTCGAAGTCGGCGAGGGCCACGGGGCGGCCCTGCTCCGAGGGGGTGCCGACGACGAAGCCGACCTCGGCCTCGATGTCGAGCTTCACGGAGGGCCCGAAGACGGGCGCCGGGTCGGCGGGCGTCTTGCGCTGGCCCGCGGGGCGCACGACGTCGGTGCCGGACACCACGATCGTGCCGGCCCGGCCGTGGTAACCGATGGGCAGGTGCTTCCAGTTGGGGGTCAGTGCGTCCCCGTCCGGCCGGAAGATCTTGCCGACGTTCGTGGCGTGGTGCTCGCTCGCGTAGAAGTCGACGTAGTCGGCGACCTCGTACGGGAGGTGCAGCACGACGTCTTCGAGCGGCAGCAGGTGCGGTTCCACGGAGGGCCGGTGGCCGGGGTCGGTGACCCACGCGGTCAGCGCGCGCCTCACGTCCTTCCAGGCGGTGCGGCCCGCGGCGAGCAGCGGGTTGAGGGAGGGCTGCCCGAGCAGTCCGGCGTACGGGGAGCCGAGTGCGGCCGCGGCCGCTCCGGCGTCGAGCACGTACCCGCCGATGCGGACACCGATGCGGCGCCGCTCCTCCCCGGCGGTGGAGAAGACGCCGTAGGGGAGGTTGTGCGGCCCGAACGGGTCGCCCTCGGGGATGTCGAGGGGGCTCTGCTGGGGCATGGGGTGCTGCCTCGCTTTCGACGCTGCCCGGGGGTGTCCCGGGGGCTGGTTGACAGGTTAAGGGGCTGGTGGGGCGTGCGGGAGGCCGGATTCGGGCAGTATTTGTAGGACTTGTCCGAGGGGGTCCGTATCCTTGAACGCGTGACTTCCGCCCTCCCCTATGCACTCGTGGCCACCGACCTGGACGGGACTCTGCTGCGCGCCGGAGACACCGTCTCGGCCCGCTCCTACGCCGCTCTCGCCGCCGCCCGCGCGGCCGGCGCCCGGCACATCATCGTGACAGGCCGCCCCGTCCCGCAGGTCCGCCACGTCCTGGACGGCCTCGGCTACACGGGGCTCGCGGTGTGCGGGCAGGGAGCGCAGGTCTACGACGCGGCGGCGGGCCGGATGCTGCACTCCGTGGCCCTGGACCGGGAGCTGGCGGAAGTCGCCCTCGGGAAGATCGAGGCCGAGGTCGGCGAGGTCTGGGCCGCGGTCAATCAGGAGGGCGTCGACGCGGAGATGCTGATAGGGCCGGGCTACCGGATGTGGCACCCGCACCTGCCGACGGTGGCGGTGGCCCGGCGGTCCGACCTCTGGACCTCCCCGATCAACAAGGTGCTCCTCCAGCACCCCCGCCTCTCGGACGACGAGCTGACGGAGATCGCCCGGGGCGTGGTCGGGGATCTGGTCAACGTCACCATGGCGGGCGAGCACACGGTGGAGCTCCAGCCCCCGGGCATCGACAAGGCGAGCGGCCTCGCGGTGGCGGCGGCGCTCCTGGACGTCACCGGCTCCTCGACGATCGCCTTCGGCGACATGCCGAACGACATCCCGATGTTCGCGTGGGCGGCCCACGGGGTCGCCATGGCCGGCGCCCACCGGGAACTCCTCGCCGTCGCCGACGAGGTCACCCTCTCGAACGAGGCGGACGGCATCGCGGTGGTCCTGGAGCGGCTCTTCGGCTGAGGGTGGCGGCCCGGCCCGGCCCGGCCCGGCGCGGGCTCGGGGCCTCAGGGTCCCCAGCCGCGCTCGACCGACCGGCGGCACCGGTCGGGCTCGTCCCCCGCGCCGGTGAACAGTGCGGTCAGCAGGGGCACGCCGTGGGCGAGCGCCCCGTGCGGCAGGGGGCCGGTGGCGACGAGGGAGGCGATGCCGTGGCCGATGAGCCAGCTCTGTGTCGCCAGCTCCAGCGGGTCGACCTCGTCGCGGAAGCGGCCTTTCGCCTTGGCCCGCTCGATGGCGTGGACGAGGCGGTGCAGGGTGTCGTCCGCCGCGGCGGTGTCCTCGAGCTCGAAGCCGGCGTCGAACATGACCCGGTAGAGGTCGGGGTTCTCCATGGCGTTGGCCAGGTAGGCGGCGCCCAGGGCGGCGAGGTCCCGTACCGGGTCCGCGGAGGTCTTGACGGCCGCGAGCCGGGCGGCCAGGCGCGTGAAGCCTTCCTGGCGCAGTGCCTTCCACAGGCCGTCCATGCCGCCGAAATAGGTGTAGACGGCCATCGTCGACGTGCCCGTGCCGGAGACCAGGGTGCGGAGCGTGACCGGCTGCCTGGTCCGCAGCATCTGTGCGGCCCGGTCGAGCAGCCGGGAGCGGACCGCCGGATCTTTCGTCCTCGCCATGACCCCACAATACATAACAGCGCTATGCTTACGGGGACTGATCCCATTGCTCCTGACATCAAGAGGGAGGGCTGTTCATGTCCGTGACGCTGGTCAATCCCGACGGGCTGCCGAAGCCCGAGGTCTACCGGCAGCTGTCGGTCGCCACCGGATCGAAGCTGGTGTTCCTCGCGGGGCAGGTGGCCCGCGATGCCGATGGCCGGCCCGTGGGCGAGGGGGACTTCGCCGCTCAGGTCGAGCAGTGCTACCTCAACATCGCCACCGCTCTGGCCGGGGTCGGCGGCACCTTCGACGACGTGGCGAAGCTGACCGTCTACGTCGTCGACTGGAGCCCCGAGAAGATGCCGCTGCTGGGTGAGGGCGTGGGCCGGGCGGCGGCGAAGCTGGGCATCGATCCGGTCAAGCCGATCACCCTGCTGGGCGTTGCGGCGCTGGGGGAGCCGGACCTGCTGGTCGAGGTCGAGGCCACCGCGGTCATCGACTAGCCGGAGCCCCCCGGGGCCTGCGGGCCCCGGGAGCCCGGCTACACCGCCGCCCGCGGCAGGCGGCGCTCCCATGTGCGGTGGAAGAGGACCTCGTTGCCCTCGCGGCAGACCACCTCGTTCGAGGTGAGGAAGCCGCCCTCGTCGCAGCTGATTTCCGAGCGGGTCACCACCGACACGTCCCAGCCCAGCTCCGGCCGGTGCAGGCGCACGGTCCAGGTGGAGTGGGTGCGGGCCGACAAGGGGTCCGCCTCCTGGATCTCGTACACCTCCAGTGCGTCCTCGCTGAACTCCAGGCCGTCCGGGTACACGCGGGTGCCGCCGTAGCGCGGGTCGACCTCCAGGCGCCACACCCCGCGCGCGACGTCCCGTACGACCAGGCGTTCCGGCCGGGGCGCGTCCAGGGTCGCCGGGTGGACGACCCCCAGCGGCTCCGACTGTTCCGGGGCCTCGAAGAGGATCGGCTCCTGCTCGGCAGAGGCATCGCGGATCGGGAGTTCCACCGCGCTGCCCGCCGGGTCCAGGGTCCAGCCGTGCTCCGAGCCGGCGCGCGGCCAGATCCACGGCCAGTAGGCGGAGGACAGGGCGACGCGGATGCGGTGGCCCGGCGGGAAGGAGTGGCCGATGCCGTTCAGCTCGAAGACCACGTCCTCGTACGAGCCCACCGGCCACGGCACGGCCTTGTCCCGGCCCTGCCGCGCGGACAGGTTCAGCGCGCCCCGGGTGACCAGCGTCGAGGAGCCGTCGGGGGCCACGTCGCAGAGCCGGGCCACGACCTGCCCGTACGGGACGTCCATGCGCAGGCGCAGCCGGACCACCGGGCGGCCCAGGATCTCCACCGGGCCGGAGCCGTCGCCCACGGGGAACTCGAAGCAGGCCGACTTCGCGTCCTCCTCGCGCTGGTCCGGAGGCAGGTCGGCGTCGTTGCCGAAGGGGAAGAACCGGCCCGCGTCCAGGCCCGTGTGCTGCGGGGAGGCCACGACGACCGGCGCGCCCTGGAAGGCGTACGTGACCGGGTCCACGTTCGGCGACGGCCAGGACGGGTCGCCGACCCACCGTCCGGGCAGGGTCGCGTACGTCGTCGCGGGCGGGTGCGACTCGGAGATCCACGAGCGCAGGAGCGGCTCGGACATGACGCCCGTGTCCTTGTCCTTGAGCCAGTGGTCCCACCAGCGCAGGGTCTCCTGGAGGAAGCCGATGGCGGGCCCCGGCGGCAGCCCCCGGTCGGGGTACTGGTGCGACCACGGGCCGATCAGGCCCCGGACCCGGTCGGCGGGGAGCGCGGCGACCAGCCGCAGCACGGTGTCGCGGTACGGGTCGTGCCAGCCGCCGACGGCGAGGACGGCCGCGCCGATGGCCCCGTAGTCCTCGCACACCGATCCGTGGCGCCAGTACGCGTCGCGGGTCTGGTGGGAGAGCCAGGTGTGCACGAGGGGTTCCACCGCGCCGAGCCGCGAGAGCCACTGGTCGCGCCAGCCCTCGCCCGCGTAGAGCGGGTCCGGCGGGCGGGAGGCGAAGGCGAGCATGGTCGCCGCCCACGCGTGCATGTCGACGGCGAGCAGCGAGCCGCCCATGTAGTGCACGTCGTTGTCGAAGCGGTCGTCCGTGGAGCAGACGGTGACGACCGCCTTGAGCGCCTCCGGGGCGAGCGCCGCGATCTGCAGGCTGTTGAAGCCGCCCCAGGAGATCCCGAACATGCCCACGGACCCCGTGCACCAGGGCTGGGCCGCCAGCCACTCCACCACGGCGACCCCGTCGGCGAGTTCCTGCGCGTCGTACTCGTCGCCCGGGTTGCCGCCGCTGTTGCCGTGGCCGCGCACGTCGACCCGTACGGAGGCGTAGCCGTGGCCCGCGTACCAGGGGTGGCGCTGCCAGTCGCGCGGGGCGGTCCAGTCGGTGAGGCGGTACGGGAGGTACTCCAGCAGCGCCGGGACGGGCTCGTCGGTGACCGGCCGCCAGATGCGGGCGTACAGCTCGGTGCCTCCCCCAGAGCCTTCGGCCTGGGAGGTACCCCCGGGCATCGGGATCCGGACGTCCTCGTGGGTGGTCCCGTAGGGGAAGTCGGTACGGATGATCATCGAAGCTCCGACGGTCAGTGGACGGGGTGCATCGTGCGCTTGAGCCACGGCGCCAGCGCGATCACGGCCAGTCCCACCGCGACGGCGATGGCGCCGTTGACGCCGAAGTAGGCGGGGTTGGAGACCTGGCCGTAGACCTTGACCACCTGCGCCTGGATGCCGTTGGCCAGGGCGAGGGAGAGGAACCACAGGGCCATCGTCTGGCTGGCGAACGCCTTCGGGGCGAGCTTCGTGGTGGCCGACATGCCGGAGGTCTCCAGCAGGACGTCGCCGAGTCCGAGCAGCAGGTAGGAGCCGATGATCCACCAGGCGGCCATCTTGTACGTGTCGCCCGAGTCCCCCGAGGTCGGGATGACCATCAGGAGGAAGGACAGCCCGCCCAGGATCACGCCGATGGCGATCTTGTTGGAGGCGTGCGGCTGCTTGTGGCCCATCCGGACCCACAGCGCGGCCACGACCGGGGCCAGGAGCACCTCGAACGCGCCGAGCGCGGAGGCGTACCAGCCGGCCGGGAAGGTGAAGCCGAGGATCTCGGTGCGGGCGTTCGTCGAGGCGAGCAGCATCATCGTCGAGTACGCCTGGAAGAGGATGAAGTTGAAGGCCACCGAGGCCAGGAAGAGCACCACGTACGGGCGCAGGCGCCCCCGCTCCTCGGCCGTCACGCGGGGGCTGCGGAACATGATCGCGAAGTACACGACCGGTGCGATCACCGAGATCAGGGTGAGCAGGTCGACGAACCGGCCCATCGTCAGCCAGCCCAGTACCGCCAGAAGGGTGGCGAGCGCGGCGAAGGCCAAGATCCCGGCAATGATCTTCGTCACGGCCGAGCGCATCGCGTCGGGCGCGAGCGGGAACTCGGCGGAGTGCTTGCGCCCCGCCAGGTGGCGGCGGCCGGCCACGTACTGGATCAGACCCGCGGTCATGCCGACGGCGGCGGCGGAGAACCCCCAGTGCCAGCCCTTGTGCTCGCCGAGCCAGGCGGTGATCAGGGGGCCGGCGAAGGCGCCGATGTTGATGCCCATGTAGTAGAGGGCGAAGCCGGCGTCGCGCCGGTCGTCGTCCGTCTTGTACAGCTTGCCGACCATGCTGGCCACGTTCGGCTTCAGCAGGCCGGTGCCGGCACTGATCAGGCCGAGGCCCACCCAGGTCATGGCGGCGGTCGGCACGGCCATGGCGTAGTGGCCGCAGGCGATCAGGATGCCGCCCCAGAGCACGGCGCGGTACGAACCGAGGATCCGGTCGGCGAGCCACCCGCCGGCGACGGAGACGAGGTAGACCATGGTCCCGTAGGCCGCCGAGACGGAGGCCGCGGTGCCCGGGTTCATCCCCAGGCCGCCGTTGGCCACCGTGTCCGCGAAGTAGAGGACGAGGATGGCCTGCATGCCCAGGAAAGAGAAGCGCTCCCAGACTTCCAGTCCGGAGAGCGTGGCCAGGCCCCTGGGGTGCCCGAGGAAGGCGTGGTCGTCGCCGGGCGGCGGCTGGTCGGCCTCCGGGTCCGAAGGCTCGTCTATTTCGGTAGCAGTTCTGGACAAAACGCATTCTCCGGTTGTTTCGGCTGCTCTAGAACATACCGGGGCGCATGGGGCGGCGCCCGGCCTGTACGGTGCCCGTGGCCGGACAGGCGCCCTGGGTGATCGAAAACAGACCGGATACGCTGGCTTGAGTGATGGCAGCGACACATCGACAATCCGTGTGATCGTCAAGGTGATCGTCAGCAGACAGGAGTACCCCTCGTGACCGTCGTCGGGCCGTTCGGACTGAGCGTGCGGGACCAGGCTCTTGAGACCGATGTCCAGGCCGGACTGGCCGCCGTCGAGGCGGGTCTGCTGGAAGCCACCAAGAGCGAAGTCCCCTTCATCACCGAGGCCGCACAGCACCTGGTCCGCGCCGGCGGCAAGCGCTTCCGGCCGCTGCTGGTGATGCTCGCCTCCCGGTTCGGCGATCCCTACGCGCCCGGGATCGTCCCCTCCGCCGTGGTCGTGGAGCTCACCCACCTGGCGACGCTCTACCACGACGACGTCATGGACGAGGCGGACGTGCGCCGCGGCGTGGAGAGCTCCAACGCCCGCTGGGGCAACTCCGTGGCCGTCCTGACGGGTGACTTCCTGTTCGCCCGCGCCTCGCACATCCTGGCGGACCTCGGTCCCGAGGCCGTACGGGTCCAGGCCGAGGCGTTCGAGCGGCTGGTGACGGGCCAGATCCTGGAAACGGCGGGCCCGCGCGACGGCCGCGACCCGGTCGAGCACTACCTCGACGTCATCGCCGGCAAGACCGGCTCGCTGATCGCGGTCTCCGGCCGCTTCGGCGCGATGATGTCCGGCGCCGACGAGTCGGTCGTCGACATCCTGACCCAGTACGGCGAGCGGCTCGGCACCGCCTTCCAGCTCGCCGACGACGTCCTCGACATCGCCTCCGACTCGCACGAGTCCGGCAAGACCCCCGGCACCGACCTGCGCGAGGGCATCCCGACGCTCCCGGTCCTGCGGCTGCGGGAGATGGCGGCCCAGGGCGGCGACCCCGCGGACGTGGAGCTCGTACGGCTCCTGGACGGCGATCTGACGGACGACGCGCGGCACGCCGAGGTGCTCGCCCGGCTGCGGGTCCACCCGGCCCTGGAGCAGGCCCGCAAGGACACCGTGCGGTACGCGGAGGAGGCGCGGGCCACGCTGGCCCCGCTGCCCGACTGCTTCGCGAAGTCGGCGCTGGTGGAGCTGTGCGACGCCGTGGTCCACCGCGCGGGCTGACCTCGGACGGAGCCGAAAGGCACCCACCGCATGCAAGGGCGAGGGCCCGGCAACCCCTACGGGTGGGGGAGGCCGGGCCCTCGTCATGTCATCCCTGGGGCGTACGCACAGTTGGCTCCGGGGGCTGACGCCCCGACCCCCTCTTCTTTGGTCAGATGGAGACACATCCCCACCAGATCGGGTGAGAGTGGCGGCGCGGGGTGGACGTGGACGGGTAGGTCGCCGCCGTACACACAGAGGTAGGGCAGACAGACATGGCAACGAACGCAAAGACCCGCAAGGCTGCTCGGTACGCCGTACCGGTCGCGGTGTTCGGTGTGGTCGCCGGCACGATCGCGATGGTTCCGGCCTTCGCGAACGCCGGTGGACCGGACCTGCCGCAGGTGACGGCCCAGCAGCTCATCGAGAAGATCGCGGCCTCGGACGTGCAGCAGCTGTCCGGCAGCGCCAAGATCAGCACGGACCTGGGACTGCCGAGCCTCCCGGCCGGCCTGCTGGGCGGTGGCGGCGTGACCGGCGGCTCCGCGGACCCGCAGGAGAAGCTCAGCCAGCTGGTGAGCGGCGGCACCCAGACCTTCCGCGTGGCCGCCGACGGCCCGGACCGCCAGAAGCTCACCTTCGTGGACGGCAAGGACGAGTACAGCCTCGTCCACAACGGCGACGACGTCTGGGGATACGACTCCAAGTCGAAGGAGGTCTTCCACGAGAAGGCGCCTTCCGAGAAGGGCGACAAGGGGGACAAGAGCTCCGAGCTCCCGGCCTCCCCGCAGGAGATCGCCCAGGAGGTCCTGAAGGCCGCCGGAACCACCACCGACGTCAGCGTCGGCGACACGGCCCAGGTGGCCGGGCGCGACGCCTACCAGCTGGTCCTGAAGCCGAAGGGGACCGGTTCGACGGTCGCCTCGGTGAAGATCGCGGTGGACGCGAAGAACGGCGTGCCGCTGCGCGTGCAGGTCCTCTCCACCGACGGCGGCAAGCCGATCCTGGACGCCGGCTTCACCAAGGTGGACTTCGCCAAGCCCGCCGCCGACACCTTCGCCTTCACCCCGCCCAAGGACGCCAAGGTGACCGAGGGTGCGGCGGGAGAGCACGGCAAGGACGGCAAGGAGGGCAAGGACAAGGGTCTGGGCGCGCTGGAGTCCATCCCGGGCCTGGGCGGCCTGACCGGCGGCGCCGAGGGCGCCCAGGGCGAGCCGAAGGTCCTCGGCGAGGGCTGGACCTCGATCGCCCGGATCGAGACCGGCGCGACCAACACCCTCAAGGGCATGGACGACGCGGCCAAGGACAAGAACGCGCCCAAGGGGGCCGCGCAGTTCCTCGACTCGCTCGGGGAGAAGGTCTCCGGGAAGTTCGGCGAGGGCCGAGTCCTGAAGACCCGCGTGGTCAACGCCCTGATCACGGACGACGGCAAGGTCTACGTCGGCGCGGTCACCAAGGCCGAACTGGTGAAGGCGGCCGACGCCAACAATTGACCTCCGGTCCCCGGGGCTAGAGCCCCGGGGATTCCTGCCACGGTCGTGCGACCGTCTCGGTGGGTTCCTGCTTCACCGCGCTGTGCCGGGATACGTCCCGGTCTTACCTGCGCTCGACAGGCTGACACCGCCAGTCCGGCGGCCTTGGCGACGTTGACCGCCGCGTTGATGTCCCGATCCAGGACGGCCCCACAGCCCCCGCACTCCCACACGCGGACGTTCAGGGGCTTGGGGCCGTCTTTGACGCCGCACACGCAGCAGACCTGAGAGGTCGGCTCGAACCGGCCGATCCGCACGAAGGTGCGTCCGTACCGGGCGGCTTTGTATTCCAGCATCGCCACGAAGGCGGACCAGCCGGCGTCGTGGACGGACTCGGCGCATGAAGCGCGGAGACTCGATCTTCGTACCGTCCGAGAGGACCGCGAAATGCGACAGGCCCAGGTCGATACCGACCTGGGACGCGGCCTCGGGCAGTGTCTCGCCGGGTGCGGTCTCGACGACGAACGACGCGAAGTACCGTCCTGCCGCGTCCTTGATCACAGTCACCGTGGACGGCACTGATGGCAGGGTGCGGGACCACTTCACCCGCACGTCGCCGATCTTCGGCAGCGACAGGTTCCCGCCGGTTGTGATCTTCCAGCAGGCGTTGGCGGTGAACCGGACGGTCTGCCGATTGTCCTTGCGGCTCTTGAAGCGCGGCGCACCCATGCGTGGACGCTTGCCCTTGAGGCCGTCGAAGAAGTTTCGGTACGCGGAGTCCAGGTCCCGCAGGGACTGTTGCAGCACCACGGCCGATACCTCGCCGAGCCAGGCGCGCTGTGCTGTCTTCTTGGCCGCGGTGATCAGCAGCTTCGAGAGGTCACCTGACTTCGGGAACGCCGCTCCCTCGGCACGTGCGGTCTCACGAGCCCGCAGGGCATCGTTGTAGACCACCCGAGCGCACCCGAAGGCCCTCGCCAGCGCCGAGCGCTGGGGACCGTTCGGGTACAGGCGAAAGCTGTACCTCAGCTGCACGTCGATCAGCGTATTGGGGCTGACCTCGAGCCGAATATCAGAACATCCGCGCGGGTCATCACGCGTGGATCGACGATTACCCGGTGTGGCGCCCTGAGGTCTGGGAGCTTGCCGACGGCGACGCCGAGGGTGGGCGGGGACTGTGTCCCTGCCCACCCTTGGGCCGTTCCGGTCCTGTGTACAGCAGCCCCGCTGTACCGTGAAAAGCATGTCGAGACACGTCACCATCCGCCTGGAAGAAGAGTTCCACGAACGCCTGAAGGCGCGAGCGGCGGCCCTGGGCACGACGGTCACCGCGCTGATCACCGAAGTCACGGAACGCGAGCTCGACGAGGACCGGAAGAACTTCCTGTCCGGGATAGAGGAGTTCGCCGACCACTGGGGCTACTTCCAGGAGCGGTTCGGGCATTGAAGATCACCATGGAGTGGGCCTGGACCGCTCTGGCCCACCATCTCCCGTCCGATCCCGCCGTGTGGGATCCCTCCGGAGTGGCCGCCGCCGTGGCCCGGCACCAGAACGACCTCGTCCTGGTGCCCGAACAGCCCGCCCCGGACACCGCGTGGCGGGCCGCGGCGTTTCTGCACACGCTCGCGGTGTGCCCGGCGCTGGAATCCCCGATGAACGAGTTCTACGCCGCCGCCGCCACCCGCTCGTACCTGCGGGTCGCCGGGGCCAAGCAGCTGCCGTCGCCGGAGGAACTCGGCGATCTGGTGGAGGCCGCGAAGCTGGGCCGCGCCGACGTCGCGGCGGTCGCGGAGGAACTGCGGGCCCGGATCCAGGAGCCGCTGTCGGCCTCGCTACGGGGCGGCGCGCAGGACGCGTAGGACCATCGGGGCCTCGTCCGGGTGCAGTCGCAGCTCGGTGGCCCCGTCGGCGGAGCGGAACGCGACGCTGAGTTCGTCGGCGGAGGCGGCCTCCAGGGGCGGGAAGCCGCCGGCGCCCTCCCAGGCCGTACGTCCCTTCGCGCGCCAGTGGACCGGACCCCCGGGCCCGCCGGGCGGCAGCTTCAGGTGTCCCTCGCGCCATTGCCCGTCGGTGAGTTCCCGGTCCCGCAGGTCGCAGGGGACGGTGACGGCGAGGCCCCGGGCGTGGTCCGCGAGACGCCGCAGCCGCCGCCGGCCGCGTACGACGAGTACGGGGTTGGTCGCGGCGGCGGCCAGGGCGAGCAGGGCGAGCAGGGTGCAAAGGAGTCCGGACAGCGTCCGATCAGATCACATCCCGGCCAACAGGACTAGACCAATCGGCGGGGCGGTCCTAGAAGGTGATCTTCCAGCTGTTGATGTAGCCGACGTCCTGCGCGGCGACGTCCTTGACCTGGAGCTTCCACACGCCGTTGGCGACCTCGGAGGAGGCGTTGACCGTGACGGACTTGACGATGTTGTCCGCGCTGCCGCCGGTGCGGTTGTGCAGGTTGTACAGGGTGCCGTCGGGGGCGACCAGGTCGACCACGAGGTCACCGATGTAGGTGTGGACGATGTTCACGTCGACCTTGGTGGTGGCCGGCGCGTTGCCCGTGACGCCCGAGACCGTGATCGGCGAGTTCACCGCTGCGGCGGGGGAGTCCGGGATCGTGACGTCCGCGGTGTTCTCGAAGGACGGGCCCGGCGGGACCGGGACGGCGAAGCCGAGGTTCCAGATCGCGTAGGCGATGGCGTCGGAGTTGCGGTCCAGGGCGGTGTCGTTGATGTTCGCCGTGGTGTCGCAGGAGGAGTGGTAGCAGCGGTCGAAGGCCTGACCGGAGGTGCCGCCCCACTTCGTGGCCTGAGCCGCCGTCTTGCTGTTGCTGGCGCCGGTGAACAGGCCGCCGACGGGGATGCCGACGTTCTTGAAGGACGCGTGGTCGGAGCGGCCGTCGCCCTCGGTCTCGATCTCGGTCGGGACACCGAGGCCCGCGTAGTAGTTCTTGAAGGTCTGCTCGATCGTCGGGTCGTCGTCGTAGACGAAGTAGCCCGGGTTCGGCGAGCCGATCATGTCGAAGTTCAGGTACCCGGCGAACTTCGCCCGCTCGGCGGTCGGCAGGTTGTTGACGTAGTACTTCGAGCCGACCAGGCCCAGCTCCTCCGCCCCCCACCAGCCGAAGCGCAGGTGCTTGGTGGGCGTGAGGCCGGACCGGGAGACGGCGAGCGCGGCCTCCAGGACGGCCGCGCTGCCCGAGCCGTTGTCGTTGATGCCCGCACCGGAGGACACCGAGTCCAGGTGGGCACCGGACATCAGGACCGAGTTGGGGTCGCCGCCCGGCCAGTCGGCGATCAGGTTGTAGCCGGTGGCACCGCTGGAGGTGAAGGTCTGCAGGCTGGTCGTGAAACCGGCCGCGTCCAGCTTGGCCTTCACGTAGTCGATCGAGGCCTTGTAACCGGCCCTGCCGTGGGCGCGGTTGCCGCCGTTGGCGGTGGCTATGGACTGCAGCTGCGTCAGGTGTGCCTTGACGTTGGCCAGCGGGATGTCGGGCGGCGTGGGCGCAGCGGCGACCGAGGTCGGCGAAGCGAGCGCGGCGGGGGCGGTGGCGGCGAACAGACCGGCGACCGCGAGGGCGGTCACGGCGGCCAGGCGCCGGGAGACGGACAGGCTCATGTGGGGGCTCCGGGATTCCGTACTGGGGACGTGTGCGGAACGTGCGGGTGGCGCGGGTGAGCGTGCCTGGGCGCCGTCGCTCCTGCGTGGGTACGGCAGTGCGTCGTGCGTCAGTGCGAGCCTGATGTTGGGCGAGAGGGTGACTGTCCGTCAAGAACGTAATCCGGTCAACCCTGTTCGAAAACCGGACGAGCCCCTACTGGGGGGCTCCGCCCCCGTACCGGATGGCGATCGTGGCGGCGCGGTGGTGCAGGGAGGTGCGCAGTCCCTGCGGGGCCAGGACCTCCGCGTACGTGGAGTGCTGCCACAGGGCCCATTCGGCGTGCCGCGCGTCCTGGAACACCACGCTCATCCTCAGCCAGCCGTCCGCGTGGGCCTCTTCGTCGCGGACGGCCAGCGCGGTGTCCACCAGCTGGTCCCGCCGCGCCGGGTCCACCCGGACCAGCACGGTGACCTGGTCGCCCCCGGTCCGCAACTGCGCGTTGTGCTCCTGCCAGGTCCGGTCCAGGTCGACGGTGTCCGGCCGCTGCGCGGGTTCGTCGAGCGCCTTGGCGGCCAGCACCAGGGACAGCCGGTACGTGCGGTCCGCGCCGTACCGCGTGGCCAGCAGATACCCCTGCCCGCGTACGGTGACCAGCCCGATCGGGTCCACCGTGCGGCACTTCGGGACCTGGTCCGCCCCCGCGTAACTGAGGCTCAGCTTGCGTCCGGCGAACACCGCGTGGCGGATCTCCGCCACGATGGCGTCGGACACCTCGTCCGCGGCCACCCGGCGCGAGAGGAGGTCGGTCTCCGGGTCGATGAGCAACCGCTGCGCCGCGCCGGCCGCGGATTCCCGGAGGCCTTCGGGCAGTGCGTCGACCAGTTTGAGCATGGCCGAGGCGAGCGCCGAGCCGAGGCCGAACAGCTGTGATCCGCGCCGTGATCCGGCGACCACGAGGGCGAGCGCCTCGTCGTGGTTCAGTCCGGTGAGCGCCGTCTGGAAATCGGGCAGCAACACGAAGCCGCCGTGCCGGCCGCGTTCCGCGTAGACCGGCAGGCCGGCCGCGGACAGTGCCTCCACGTCGCGCAGCACCGTACGCGTGGACACGCGCAGCTCGCGGGCCAGGGCGTCCGCGGTCATCCGGCCGCGCTGGCGCAGAAGGAGCACTAGCGAGACTAATCGGTCGGCACGCATATAGAAATTTTAACCAAAATACCTGACCGAGGGTGTCGTGTTTAGTTGCAAGGCTCGATTACACGACGTCAGAGCTGGGCGGCTGCCGAGCCGATGGGCGTCCGTACATTCACGTGATCCGAATGGAGCTTGTGCGACATGGAACGAACTGCGGTCAACCCGGTGTCGTGGTCGGTCGAGATGGGGTTCAACCAGGGCGAGGTCGTCTCCGGGCACTCGCGCACCCTGTACATCTCGGGACAGACCGCGATGAGCAAGGAAGGCAAGCCCGAGCACGACGGTGACCTGGCGGCGCAGCTCGCGCTGAGCATCGACAACATCGAGGCGGTGCTCGCCGAGGCCGGCATGACCCTCGCGAACCTCGTCCGCCTCAACGTCTACACGACCGACGTCGACCTGCTCTTCCAGCACTACGGCGTGCTGGCGGGACGTCTGGGCGCCGCCCAGGTCGCGCCGACCACCACGATGCTCGGGGTCTCGCGTCTGGCGATCCCCGGCCAGCTGGTCGAGCTCGAGGGCACCGCCGTCGCGTAACGCGACCGTGCCCGTCCCGCTGCCCGCGCCCCTCGAACCGGCACGGGCAGTGGGCTGTCCCCGACCTGCCCCCGAGCTGTCCCCGATCTGCCCCTGACCTGCCCCCGACCTGTCGGGTCTATCCCCGGTCCCCCCGGATCACACGGCGGAGCTTGGCGAGGCGCTCGTGCAGGATGTGCTCCCCGCCGTGGCGCGTGGGGCGGTAGTAGTCCTTCCCCACGAGTCCGTCCGGCGGGTACTGCTGTTCCTGGACCCCGTCCGGGGCCTTGTGGGGGTACCGGTAGCCGATCGCGTTGCCCAGCTCCCGGGCGCCCGCGTAACGGCCGTACCGCAGGTGGGCCGGGATCTCGCCGACGGCACCCGCCCGTACGTCGGCCATGGCCTCGTCGATCGCGGTGATCACCGCGTTCGACTTCGGCGCCGTGGCCAGGTGCACGGTGGCCTGCGCGAGGGCGAGGCGGGCCTCGGGCATGCCGATCAGCTGGACCGTCTGCGCCGCCGCGACGGCCGCCTGCAGCGCCGTGGGGTCGGCCAGTCCGACGTCCTCGCTGGCGTGCACCAGCAGTCGTCGCGCGATGAACCGCGGATCCTCCCCGGCCACGAGCATGCGGGCCAGGTAGTGCAGCGCGGCGTCGGGGTCCGAGCCGCGGATCGACTTGATGAACGCGCTGATGACGTCGTAGTGCTGGTCGCCCTGCCGGTCGTAGCGCACGGTGGTCTCGGCGACGGCCCGTTCCACGGCCGGTACGTCGATCACGGTGCCGCCGGTGTCGGTCACCCCGTCGGCGCTGGCCTCCAGCGCGGTCAGCGCGCTGCGGGCGTCGCCGGCCGCGAGGCGGACCAGGACGTCCTCGGCCTCGGGGGACAGCGAGACCGAACCGCCGAGGCCGCGCTCGTCCTTCAGCGCCCGCCGCAGCAGCGCGCGGAGGTCCTCCTCGTCCAGGGACTGGAGCTGGAGCACCAGCATCCGCGAGAGCAGCGGCGTCACCACCGAGAACGACGGGTTCTCCGTGGTGGCGGCGACCAGCAGGACGAGCCGGTCCTCGACGGCTCCGAGCAGGGCGTCCTGCTGGGTCTTGGAGAAGCGGTGCACCTCGTCGATGAACAGCACGGTCCGCCGGTTCTGGCGGTCCCGGCGCAGGCGCGCCTCGTTCATCACCTCGCGCAGTTCCCTGACCCCGCTGGACAGCGCCGACAGGGCGACGAAGTGGCGGGTGTCGACGGCGGCGAGCAGCCGCGCGATCGTGGTCTTCCCGGTGCCGGGGGGCCCGTAGAGCAGGACGGACGAGGCCTCGCCGCCCTCCGCCAGCCGCCGCAGCGGCGCGCCGGGACCCAGCAGGTGCGCCTGGCCGACGACCTCGGCGAGCGTCCGGGGCCGCATCCGCGCCGCCAGCGGCGCGGTGGCCCGTACGGCCTCCGTCTCCGTGGGCGGCGGGGCGGCTTCGGACAGCGGTAACTCGAACAACCCGTCACCATCGGACACGTGCGGCGCCCTTCTTCTGCGGACCGGTCACGCGTACAGCGTTCCCCGTGCGATGACCACGGCGGATCCCGCCACATAGACCGAATCGATCCGCTCCGGCGTCCCCATGGCCCGGGCGTGCATCGTCGACGGGCGGCCCATCTCGACCCCCTGTCGGATGCTGATCCACTCCCCGAAGGGGATCAGGCCGTGCCGGGCCAAGTGTACGGCGAGCGACCCGGCGGCCGAGCCCGTGGCCGCGTCCTCCACCACGCCGTAGGCGGGCGAGAACATCCGCAGTCTCCACTGGGTGCCCGAGCCGGCGAAGCAGTTGGCGGCCATGTCGGGCAGCCGCGCGAGACTCCTGTGGTCCGGCTCCAGGGCGGAGAGCGCGGTCACGCCGTCCAGGCCGACGAACACGTGCCGCGGCCCGTTGTGGTAGACCTCGACCGGCAGGGTGCTGCCGGTGGCCGACAGGTCGAGGGCGGCGAGCAGTTCGTCCGCGCGGTCGTAGGCCTCCCACGTCGGGACGGGCTGCCACATGCCGGCCGCGTCGGCCCGGCCCTCGTCGTCACGGTCGAGTTCGAACGCGACGGTGCCCATGGCGGTCTCCATCAGGAGCTCCTTCGAGGCGTGCGACTCGCCGAGCACGATGGCCGTGCCCAGGGTCGGATGCCCGGCGAACGGCAGCTCGTTGACGGGGGTGAAGATGCGGACCCGCACATCGCCGTCGGCCTCCGCGGGGAGGACGAAGACCGTCTCCGACAAGTGCATCTCCTGCGCGATCTGCTGCATCCGCTCGGCGGACAGGCCGGCGGAGTCCAGGAAGACGGCGGTCGGATTTCCTTCCAGTGGGACCTTGGTGAAGACGTCGGCCACCACGTACTCGTACGTATCCATGCGTTCCGTCCAGAGGTGGTGTCAGTGGTGTCAGTGGTGTCAGTGTGTGTCGAACAGGACCTGGTACCGGGCGACCGCCCGCACCGTGGCCGCGTACTCGGCGGGAGTCGGGTGGAAGGGATCCGCGGCCGGGGGCAGGGCGCCGAACTTGAGCAGCGCGGCCATGAGGAGCAGGCGCGCCTTGGTGGCCGTGAGGTTGTTGCCCGAGATGAACGCCGGATCCATCCGGTACGCCATGCCCCCGGTGTTGCCGCGACCCGTACGGACCACCGGCATGCCGGCGAAGACGGCGACGCCCAGCGCCGCGTTCTTCGCCGGGTCGGCCATCCCGAACGGTGACATGCCCTCGCAGACGAATCCGGTCAGCGGCGCGCCCGCGAGGCCGGCGTCGATCCGGGCGAGGATCTCGACCTCGTCGTCGGAGAGGTCCGGATGGTCGGAGCCCGCGCCCGTGGCCGCGTACCGGCTGTACTTGGTGATCGAGACGTGCGGCATGGCGGCGGGCACGAGCCCGCCGGCGTCCTTCGTCTCCACGTCGACCAGGGACACGCCGGTGTCCAGGGCCCCGGTCACACCGGAGACCCGGTCGGGGAGCACGCTCAGGCGCAGGTCCGAGCGGTGGGTGTGCCTGCGCGCCGGGAGGTAGGTGACCTGCGGGGGACCGTAGCCGCCCATGTCGGCGACCACTCCTCCGTGCCCGCCGGTGACCTCGTACCCGCCGGGGCGGGCGTCGACCTTGGTCACGTCGCGGGCCGAGTAGACGAGTTCGTCGACGATCACGCAGGCGCCGAGGCGGTCGACGCCGTGGTCGTCCAGGGCGACGCCCGAGGCGATGAACTTCACGCCGTCCACCACGTTGCGGTCGCCGTCGGCGCTCGCGGACTGGTGGCGGCGCTGGGCCGCGTGCCCGACGAGCGGCACCGTGGTGTCGACGAGCAGGCCGAGCCAGTACAGGGTCTCGTCGACGGTCGGGCTGCCTTCGAGCCACTGCACGCCGGTGAACCCTCCCGTGTCGAGGACGGCCTGGACCTGGTTGGTCGCCTCGGCCAGGTGCGCCAGGCCGGGCTCGCTCTGGAGGTGGTACGGGTAGTAGACGAAGAAGTCCTTGCCGGGGCGTTCGGCGTCGGGGCCCGAGGTGTACCCGCCCGACGGGGCGGCGCGGAAGAAGTCGAACTCGGCGAGCGACCCGAGCTCGACGGGGGCGCCGAGGTCGGCGAGCCCGAACCGGTCGATCTCCTCGTACAGGCGCCGGGCATCGGGGTAGAACGTCTGCCGGGCGGCCGCCGCCGGTGCGAAGGGCGCCGCCGCGGTCTCCTCCCAGGCGGAGCCGTCCGCCTGCCTGGCCATGTACGGCAGGGGGTAGAGGCCGTCGGCCGGGTCGAGTTCGACGACGTACACCGGGGTGGCGTCCTCGAACGGCTGCTCCTGGTGGAACGTTCCTTCTTTGTCGAGCCACCCGTCCGGCGGGGCGTACAGGCCGGCCGACTCCCGTTCGAGCGGGTGCGCGCTGAACGCCTCGACGTACAGGGTCACGGGCGCCGCGAGCCGCTGGGAACGCAGGACGTCGAACCGGGAGGGGAGCAGCGGCAGACCGTGGCGCACCCGTGCCTTGTTCGAGGTGACCAGGTCCGGTGTGTTCAGGATCGTCGCCGTCGGTCCGGCGAACACCGCGATCCGCGGTCGCCGCGCGGGGCGCGGAAGCATCTCGTCCGTCACGGCGTCCATCACAGCGGCCCCAGGTGTTCGATCGATACGTGGTGCTGCTCGGCCAGGCGCCGTGCCACCAGCGAGCGGTGGCAGGCCTGTGCGTCGCGCTCGACGCAGAACAGCGCGGCGGTCCCGTCGACCGGCAGCCGCGCCACGATCGGGTCGAGGTCGACCGGGTCGAGGATCTCGGCGGTGTAGCGACGGGTGTACTCGGCTGCGAGCTCCTGGCGGGAGCGCTTGCCGACGCCCTGGCGGTCGTCCTCGGCGTACTGGAGGTGGCGCAGCTCGGTGGTCGGAGCGAGCTCGCGGTGGTGCTCGTAGGCGATCCCGGCCTCGGCGAGGGCCGCCTGCAGCCGCAGTGAGTTCGCCCAGGCGTAGTCCGGGCCGCGGACGCCGCGGCGCTGGCGCACGTCGAGCACCAGGCGCACACCGGCTTGTTGAAGTCGTTGCAGGTAGGAGTCGGCGTCGAAGCCGTAGACGCCGATGGTTGCCAACGTGAGCACCGGAGGTCTCCTTTCCCTAGGAGTGCGCGGGGGTGCGCGGCGCGACGATCAGGGCGGTCGTCTCACTGGGCAGCTCCGCGGCCCGGTCGATCTCCAGGCCGGCCCGGTTCAGCAGCCGCGTGATCCGGTCGAGGGTGCGGTGTTCGCCGCCCGTGGTCACCAGGAGGTGCAGGTCCCACAGGGCGGGCAGCACGGTGGGGTCCTCGTCCTCGACGAATCGGTCGAGGATCAGCACCCGCGACGAGGAGTCGGCCATGGCGCGGCGGATGCTCTCGAAGAGGCCGACGACGGCTTCGTCGTCGTGGCCGGCCAGGACGCGGCACAGGACGTAGACGTCCCCGCCCGCCGGGACGTCCTCGAACATGTCGCCGCCGACCAGTTCGGCGCGGTCCAGGCCGACGGTGGCGGCCAGGTGCTCGCGCGCCTTCGGCATCATGTGCTCGCGGTCGAAGAGCACGCCCCGGGCGTCCGGGACGGCGCCGAGGATCGTGGCGAGCAGGTGCCCGCCGCCCCCGCCCACGTCCACGACCGTCTTGCCCGCGAAGTCGAAGACCTCGGGCACCTGGTGGAAGAACATGCTCGCGGCGTTCATGGTGAGCTGGAAGCGCCGGGCGGTGGCCGCGTCCTGACCGAGGTACTCGTAGAGCGACTGGCCGTAGGCGACCTCGAATCCCGAGCTCTCCGTGCTGATGGCGTGGTGGGCGTGGCTCCACGCGGAGTAGAACTCCTCGCCGTACAGCAGGCACATGTCGCGCAGGGACTGCGGGCCGTCGAGCAGGGCCGCGCTCACCGGGGTGCCGCGGTAGCCGGTGGACTCGCTGCCCTCGAACACGCCCATGGCCACCAGGAGGCGCATCAGGCGGTGGATGCCCTGCTCGTTGGCCCCGGTCGCCTTCGCGAGCTCGGCGCCGGAGTCGCGGCCGGCGGCTATGTGGTCGGGCAGTTCGAGTTTGACCGCGGTGTAGAGCGCCTGCGCCCTCCATCCACCGGTGATCAGGTCGACCACGTTCCGGGTGGCCTGCACGTCGACCACGTTCGGGGTGGCCTGCACGTCGACTGTCATGGATCCCTCACCATCTGTGTGACATGACTTCACCCCCTCGTCCGGGGGCGAACGGTTCCCCGCGTGCGGGGCGGAGCCGTCGTGGCCCCGCCCCGCACACCGGGGGTGTGATCAGGACCGGCCCTGGGTGATGTTGAACATCCAGGTGATCCCGAACCGGTCGACGAGCGTGCCCGCCTCGTCGCCCCAGATCTGCTGCTTGAGGGGCATCACCACGGTGCCGCCGGCGGAGAGCTTCCCGAAGTAGTCGCGCAGGCGGGGGTCGTCGCCGCCGAGGTAGAGCGCGACGTTGGTGCCCGGGTTGAAGGGGACCCGCTCCGGGACGTCCCAGGCCATCACCGTGAAACCGTCCGCGGTGCTGAGCGTGGCGTGCATGATCTTGTCGGCGTCGGGCGACTCGGGGTTGCCGAAGTCGCCGAACGTCCCGAGCTCCAGCTTTCCGCCGAGGATGTCGTGGTAGAACTCCAGCGCCTGGCGGGCATCCCCGTCGAAGGCGATGTAGGGGTTGAGCTGAGATCCCACGGGACTTCTCCTTGCTTCTCTTCGGTGGGAGTGCGAAACGGGATGCCGGTGCCTACGTGGGGATCCCGCCGCGGTTGACCTTCGGCACCTCGATGCCCAGCGCGCGCAGCTGCTGGAGCGGGTTCATGAACTCGCGGTTCTGCTTGATCTTTCCGTCTTCGAGCAGGAACGAGTGGATGAAGTGGTTCCGGTAGTGGCCGGGCGGATACTCCGGGTAGAGGATCTGGCCCTCCCCGTCGCACTCGACCCAGAACTGGTTGGGGTCCTGCGTCTCGAAGATCTGGACGTTCGACCATTCCCAGTCGGGGAACATGCGCAGCGACCACTCGCCGTGCGCCTTGAGCTTCTCGTGCCCCTGGGAGGTGATCGGCTGCCCCGTGTCGCTGGTCCACAGGCCGGCGCTGCCGTCCTCGGCGAAGAGCAGGTAGCGCGTCTTGCGGGTCTCGCCCTTGCGGCTCATGTAGTCGGCCACGACGGCGCGGTGCCGGGCCCGGAGGTCGTTGTCGGCTTCGGCTTCGAGCCCCTCGGCCTGAGCCTGGTTCGTTCCCATCTGGATTTCCTCAATTCCCGTGTCGGAGGCGCTGTAAGAGGCGCGGTCAGAGGCGCGGTCAGAGGCGCAGTTCGGGCCGGTAGATGTCCAGCCAGGTGCTCAGGTCGAGCACGCGCTCCATGCCGTTGCGGACGTCGAGCGGCATGTTGGCCGAGTCCTGCTGGGTGATGTCCTGGAGCCAGCTGCGGTCGACCAGGTCGAAGACCGGGTCGTCGGTCGTCAGCAGTTCCTTGGACTGCTGCAGCAGCGCGCTCGTGTACTGCGGGTCCAGCGTCGCCGGGTAGGGGGCCTTCGTCCGCTCCAGCACCGACTGGGGCAGCAGGTCGGCGGTCGCGGCGCGCAGCAGGCTCTTCTCCCGGCCGTCGAAGGTCTTCATCGACCACGGGGCGTTGTAGACGTACTCCACGAGCCGGTGGTCGCAGAACGGGACCCGGACCTCCAGCCCCACCGCCATGCTGATCCGGTCCTTGCGCTCCAGGAGCATCCGGACGAAGCGGGTCAGGTGCAGGTGGCTCATCACCCGCATCGTCATCTCGTGGTCGCTCTCGCCCTCCGCCCGCTCGACCTCTCCGACCGCGTCGGAGTACCGGTCGGCGATGTACGTCGGCAGGTCGAGGGCGGCGGTGATGCCCGGGTTGAACCGGTCGGACACCTGGGCCTTGGCACCGCTGACGAAGACCGCCATCCAGGGGAAGGTCTTCGCGGCCTGGACCTCCGGCTGGTGGAACCACCGGTACCCGCCGAAGACCTCGTCCGCGGACTCCCCGGACAGGGCGACCGTGGAGTGCTGGCGGATGGCCTGGAACAGCAGGTAGAGCGAGGTGTCCATGTCGCCGAGGCTGAGCGGGCTGTCCCGCGCGGTGATGACCTTCCGCCGGATGTCCGGGTCGGCGATCGAGGCGTGGTCGAGCACGATCGACTGGTGCTGCGTTCCGGCGCGGGCGGCCACCTCCCGGGCGTAGGGGGCGTCCGTCGTGCCGCGCAGCTCGTCGGCGACGAAGTCGTCCGCCCGTCCGACGAAGTCCACGTCGAAGCTGCGCACCTTCTCGCCGGACTCGCCGAGCTTGGCGGCGGCCAGTGCGGTGATCACGCTGGAGTCCAGACCGCCGGAGAGCAGGGTGCACCGCGGTACGTCGGAGACGACCTGGCGGTTCACGATGTCCTCGAGCAGGTCCCGCACGTTGCCGATGGTGGTCTTCAGGTCATCGGTGTGCTGCCGGGTGGGCAGCGTCCAGTAGCGGCGCTCGCGCAGGCCGGCGCGGTCCACGATGACGATGCCCCCCGGCACCACCTCGCGCATGCCGCACCACAGCGAGCTTCCCGGTGTCTGGGTGAAGCTGACCAGCTCCCGCAGCCCGGCGAGGTCGACCGCCCGCTCCGACAGCGAGTTGGCGAGGATCGCCTTCGGCTCGGAGCCGAACAGCACCCCGTCCCCGGTCTCGTAGAAGTAGAGGGGCTTGACGCCCATCCGGTCGCGGATCAGGACGAGCTTCTCGACGCGGGAGTCCCAGATGGCGAAGGCGTAGATGCCGTTGAGCCGGTCGGCGAGGGCCTCGCCCCACTCGACGTAGCCGTTGAGCACCACCTCGGTGTCGCTGTCGGTCCGGAAGCGGTGGCCGCGGCGCACCAGCTCGGCGCGCAGCTCCTTGAAGTTGTAGACCTCACCGCTGTAGGTGATCGACACCGGTCCGTTGTCGGTCGGCACCACCATGGGCTGGGCGCCGCCCTCCAGGTCGATGACCGACAGCCGCCGGTGCCCGAAGGCCGCGTGCCGCTCGATCCAGGCGCCGCCGGCGTCCGGTCCCCGGCAGGCCATGGTCTGCGTCATCGCGTCCAGCTGGGTGCGCTGCTGCTCCAGATCACGGTCGAACGAGATCCAGCCCGTAATTCCACACATCGGCTTGCCTTTCTCTCACTTGGTCTAAGGGGTTCGGAGCACGGTCAGGGTTGGAGCCGGTCCGTACGCCAGCCGGAGCCGTCGCGCTCGTAGCGCAGCCTCCGGTGCAGCCGGTCCGTCTGGTCGGCCTGCCAGAACTCGACCGAAGCCGGCTCCAGCAGGTAGCCCAGCCAGCGGTCCGGGCGGGTCAGTGCGGTGCCGCTCCGGGCCAGTTCCCTGGCCCGCTCGCGCAGCGCGTCCTCGTCCGGCAGCAGTGCGCTCTGGTACGAGGCCACCGACATCGGGTGCGCGGCGGCGGGCCGGGCGGCCCACAGGGCGTCGGACTCCTCGTCGGGCAGCGGGCGGGCCGGGCCGCTCACGCTCACCTGGCGGCCGGCCTCGCGCCAGTAGAAGACGCCCGACGCCCAGCCCGTCTCGTCGAAGTCCCGGGCCTTGCGGCTGTCGGAGTGGCTGGCGAACACCAGCCCCGTACCGCGTACCGAGAGCACCTGCACGATCCGGTTGGAGGCGCGGCCGCGGGCATCGGCGGTGGCCAGGGCCAGTGCGCCCGGTTCGCGCACGGCGTTCGCGACGGCGCTGTCGAACCAGGTCCGCAGCAGGTCCATCGGCTCGGCGGGCGGGGCGGTGAACTCATCGGCCGTCAGGGGCCGGGCCGGGGCGCTCACGAGACGTTCCCGGCGGTCTCGAAGGCCAGGCCGCGCTCGGACGTCGCACCCGAGTGGAGGCCCTCGACGATCGCCTCGACCTCGGTCATCATCCGGTCGGTCGGCGGGTACCCGATGAGCTCGGTGGCCCGGTTCGGGGGCATCGGCTGCGTCAGGTCCGCGTCGGAGTCCCACAGCATCACCGCGCCCCACCGGTTCAGCTGCCGGTCGGAGATCCAGAACTTCAGTCGCATGCCGCGGACCTCGGTCCACGGGTCCACGCCTTCGTCGCGCAGGTAGACGCGCAGGGAGTCGATGGTCTGGTCGGACCCGGAGAGGTCCCACCAGGAGACGGCGGCCTTCATACCTTCACCACCTCCGCGGCTTCCAGCAGGGGGACGAGGAGCTCGGTCAGGACGCGCTCGCTGTCCTGGGTGAGCACGGATTCGAGGTGGAACTGGACGGACCCGAAGTGCGCCCCGCGCAGGGCGTGCACCTCTCCGGTGCGGGGGTCGAGGCTCACCTTCACCTCGCCGACGCCGGGGCACTCCAGGTACTCGGCCCGCGACCGGGCCTCGTAGGAGTTGTAGAAGCCGACCCGCTCCCGTGCGCCGAACAGGTCGATCTCCCGCTGGGTGCCCTGGTTCGGGACGTCCCTGCGCCTCAGTTCGAGCCCGAGGTGGCGGGACAGCAGCTGGTGGCTCAGACACACGGCCAGGAAGGGGATGCGCCGGGAGAGCAACTCCTCGATCGCCGAGGTGAGACGGCTCATCCTGTGGTCGCCGGCCTCCCGCGGGTCGCCGGGTCCCGGGCCCATGACGACGAGATCGTGGTCGTCGAAGCGGTGGGCCGCGTCGAAGCCGGCGAGCTCGACGGTCAGCCCGATGGCGCTCAGCTGGTGGGCCAGCATCGAGCTGAAGGTGTCCTCGGCATCGATGATCAGTACCCGGCGGCCGTCGAGCATCGGATGGGGCCGTGCTCGCGATGCGGCGTCGCTGAGCCAGAAGCGCGCGAGCGTCTCGTTGCGGCTGCCCAAGGCCTTCTGGATCAGCGGGTCCTCGACGAGCCGGTTCGCGGCGCCCAGCGCCGCGAGCACGCCCGCGGCCTTGGTACGGGTCTCCGCGACCTCGGCGTCGGCATCGGAGTGCCGGACCAGGGTCGCGCCCACCCCGACCTCCACGTGGCCGCTGCCGTCGGCGTCCGAGGCACGGATGTCGGCGGTGCGGATGAGGATGGCCGAGTCCAGGGTGCGCGCGCCGTCGTCGTCGCGGCCGATGAGGGCCGCGATGCCGCCGTAGTACCCGCGGCCGCGCGGCTCGTAGCGGGCTATCACCCGGCAGGCGTTCTCGAGCGGGCTGCCGGTCACCGTGGGGGCGAACATCGTTTCCCGCAGGATGTCCCGGGGGTCGAGGTCGCTGCGCCCCTCGATGACGTACTCGGTGTGCGCGAGGTGGGCCATCTCCCGCAGGAACGGTCCTCTCACCCGGCCGCCGCCCTGGCAGACCCGGGCCATCATCTTGAGTTCCTCGTCCAGGACCATGTACAGCTCGTCGGTCTCCTTGCCGTCGGTGAGGAACTCCATGACCTCCGACCGGACCGGCCCGGTGGGCGGGTAGCGGTAGGTGCCGCTGATCGGGGTCATCGCCGCGACGCCGTCCCGCAGGCTGACGTGGCGCTCCGGGGTGGCGCCCACGAAGGTCCGCGTGCCGGTGTGCACGATGAAGGTCCAGTAGGCGCCGCTCTCCCGGGTGAGCAGCCGGCGGAACAGGCTGAGCGCACTGCGCGTCGAGTACCCGGTGATGGTGGTGACGAACGAGCGCTTGATGACGAAGTTCGAGCCCTCGCCGGTGCCTATCTCGTGGTCGAGGACCGCGCGGACCGTGTCGGCGTAGGCCTCGTCCTCGGTGTCGAAGTGCCCGCCGTCCAGGGTGATCGGCTCGTCGGGCAGGCATCTGAGGGCGTCCGGCGTGGCGATCTGGCCCTGGTCGGTCACCGACATCGCGATCAGCGGCGATCCGTCCGCGGCGGCGATGAAGCCGCGCTCGGTGATCTGCTGGTGGGGCACCAGGACCAGCGCCTCGTGCCGGGGTCCGCCGGGGCGCCCGCTCCGGTCGGCCGGCGGGTTGCCGCCCAGCGGGATGTCGGCCAGCCGGGCCGGGGTGCTGACCTCGCCCAGCAGGATCTCCACGCGGTCCGCGCCCAGCGCCTCGGGGCGGTGCAGCAGGGCGAAGGGACCCGGGTTGGGGCCCAGCACGTGCTCGAGCAGCTGCGTCGAGTTCATCGGAAGACCTCCTCGGTGGTGGTGACCACCGAGCAGCGGGCGGCCGCGTAGTCGAGGGCCAGCTGGTGGTACTCGGCGGAGAAGTCGCCGACGGCGTCGGCGACCAGGAACGGCTGGATGTCGTTGGTGAACGCCTCGAGGGCCGTCGCCAGCACGCCGACGTGTGCGTAGACCCCGCAGACGATCAGCTGATCGCGGCCCTGGGCGCGCATCTGGGCCAGCAGGTCGGAGCGGAAGAACGCGCTGTAGCGCCACTTGGTGAGCACCTGGTCCGCGGGCCGCGGCGCGAGTTCGGAGACGATCTGACGATCGACGGGGTCCACCCTCATGCCGGGACCCCAGAAGTCCTTGAGCAGGCCGCGTTCCCCGTCGGTCATGCCACCGGGCTGCGCGGTGTAGAACACCGGGACCCCGAGGGCGGCGCAGCGCTCCCGCAGGATCGCGCAGTGGCGTACCAGCGGATCGCGGATCTCCGCGGGGAACGGTGCGAGGAAGTAGCGCTGCATGTCGTGCACGAGCAGGGCCGCTCGGTCGGGGTCGGGTTTCCACGGGGCCAGGCTGGCGGGCAGTTCGGCCGCCGTCGGCAGTGGGTATGACGAGATCGGGGCTATGCCCGGCACGGTTCCCCCTCGGGTTGATTGAGTGTGGGCCGGCCACCCGTGGGGATCACCGGATCCCCACGGGTGGGTGGAATTTCCTCGCCTGCTTGTTTTTCGGCGCGACGGATAAACCGCGCGATGTGCGTGAAGAATTCGCCGACCGAATTACTGAGCAGAAAAGGCCGAGTCGGCCGGGGTGTGAGAAACCCCGATCAGTGGTGGGAAGCCGCCGCCGGCGTGCCCCCGCCGTGGGGCGGGTACGGGTTGTCCAGGACGTACAGCCACGTGCCGTCCAGCTGCTCCTCGACGGTGTCGCAGAAGTTGCCGGTGAAGCTCACGCGGGGGCCGCCGGCCGTCCCGTCCTGCGCCAGGCTGTAGTCGCCCATGATCGACGCCGTGCGCTGGCGGACCACGCCGTCCCACCCGCGCCAGCCTCCGGTCGCCACGGTCTGGCGGGCGTTGACGGTGAGCTCCGGGTTCAGGTTGAACCAACCGACGTAGAAGTTCCTGATGGCTTGGTGACCCCTGATGACCGAGAGGTCCCAGTCGACGATCGCCGCTTCGGGCTCGTGCAGGGCGATGATGCCGTCGATGTCCTTGGCCTTGATCCGCTCGCCCAGGAGCTGGAGCAGCTGTTCGGGGGTTCTCGCGACCGGCCGCGGGTTGAAGATGCCCGTCTGGCTCGCGGCGTCCGCCGGAGCTTCGGTGGCCTCCGGGGCCGCCGGAGTTTCGGCGGCTGCCGGGGTCTCGGCGGCTGCGGGGGTCTCGGCGACGGCCGAGGTGCTTGCGGCCGCCGACTGGGTCTGGAGGTAGCTGGGCCCTGCGATGCTCGCGATCGTCAGCACGATGGCGGCGGCGGAGAGCGGAAGCGTGTGCTTGATTATGCTCATATCATCTCCTTAAATTGGAGATGGCAGCGGACTAATTCAATTCGGCTGCGGAATGGGGCCTTTTGGTTGGTCCTCATTCGCCATCCCCCCTTCGATGACTTCATATAACCGTCACCAACTCGGGCTTGTCAACGAGGCTAAAAATGCCTATGTCGCTGGTGTGCAATTCCGTCAGCCCGCAGCGGGAGGCCGGTCCGACCTGGGCGGGAAGCGGAATATCGGCCCGGCGGTAATGGCCTGCGGCGATCGCCGATCCCGGAACTCGGCCTGCAGGATGCGGCCGAGGAGGCGGGCTCGGCGAAGAAATAAGGGGAAACCTGGATTCCGCCCGGCGGAACGGGCGGGCGACGTGCGTCGGCGCGAGCCCGGCGGTCGGTGAGGGCGTGATGGTCCGTCAAGACCTCGATCCGGTCATACCCGTTCGGAAAGCGGACGGAGCCGCCCGCGGCGCCGGGGCGGGAGCACACTGGGGGGATGAACGTGAACGAAGAGACCCGTGCGGCCGTCGTCGAGGCCCAGTGGCTCGACACGCGGCGGGCCTGGGCGGACCGCCTGGAGCGCCTCGGTCCCAAGGTCTGGCGCCTCGGCACCATCGCCGTGCTGGAGGAGGCCCACGAGGACCCGATCCTGCGGCAGCTGTACCCGTACACGAGCCATTGCCACGTGCACTTCAGCAGCACGACCCGCTTCCCCTACGAGGTGGCGGTCCCCTTCGTGATCCCGCTGCCCGACGGGCGGTTCCGCGTCATGCGGCGCGATCCCGCCGGGCAGCTCGGCGAGGTCGACACGGCCGGGGAGGCCGTGGCCCTGGTGGTGGCGCACGTGCCGCCCCGCCTCCGGCTCGCCTCGACGGGGCTGCCGATGGACGGGTAGCCCCTGGGCGGACATGCGGACGGGCGCGTCCGAAGACGCGCCCGTCGGTGCTCCGAGCGGTGGTGCCTGTGTTACGCCGTCTCGCGCGCCGGTGCCGGCGTCTGCAGGGGCGCCGGCAGCGGGGCCGGCAGGCCGTCGAGGCGCAGGGCGCGGGAGCGGTGGGCGGTGCGCAGGGCGTCCCAGGTGAGGATCGAGAGGGCGACCCAGACCAGGGAGAAGCCGGCCCAGCGCGCGGGCGGCATGGCCTCGTGGAAGTAGAGGACGCCGAGGCCGAACTGGAAGACCGGGGCCATGTACTGGAGCAGTCCGAGGGTGGAGAGCGGGACCCGGATCGCGGCCGCGCCGAAGCAGATCAGCGGGATCGCGGTGACCAGCCCGGCCGAGGCCAGCAGAACGGCGTGCCCCGGGCCCTGTGCGGTGAAGGTGGACTCGCCGCGGGAGCCGAGCCACAGCAGGTAGCCGAGGGCGGGCAGGAACATGATCACGGTCTCGGCGGTCAGCGACTCCAGGCCGCCCATGCCGAGCTGCTTCTTGATCAGCCCGTACAGGGCGAAGGAGAAGGCCAGGATCAGCGAGATCCACGGCGGCCGCCCGTACCCGACGGCGAGGACCAGCACGGCGGCGACGGCGATCCCGACGGCCGCCCACTGCGTGCGGCGCAGCCGCTCGCCCAGGACCAGGACGCCGAGCGCGATGGTGACCAGGGGGTTGATGAAGTAGCCGAGGCTCGCCTCGACGACGGCGCCGTTGTTGACCGCCCAGATGTACACGCCCCAGTTCACGGTGACCAGGGCGGCGGCCACCCCCGTGAGGGCGAGCTTGCGCGGTTGGCGCAGCAGCTCCGACACCCATCCCCAGCGCCGCAGGGCCAGCAGCGCCACGCCGACCACGGCCAGGGACCACACCATGCGGTGGGCGAGGATCTCGATCGCTCCGGCGGGCTGGAGGAGCGGCCAGAAGAGGGGGACGATCCCCCACATCCCGTACGAGGCGAATCCGTAGAGCAACCCCGTGCGCTGGTCGTTCTGTGCCTTCACGGGACCTCCAGAGCTACTTCAAGCCAACCTGACGACGGTAGCGCCGCCCGCGCCGAAAGTCATTAGCGTCTGGCGAGATGCTCATGACACTTGGGTGGCGGCACGGCGGCCGGGACACGACGAAGCCCGGACCCTCCCTGCGGGTCCGGGCTTCGAAGAGCTGCGGCGGCTGCCTCGGCGGCTGCCTCGGCGGATGCCTCGGTCGATGCCGCGGCCGACGCCTCAGCCGACGCCTCAGCCGACGCCTCAGCCGACGACCGTCCAGGTGTCGTTCCCGCTCAGCAGCGCGCCCAGGTCGCCCTTGCCGCTGCGGTCCACGGCCGTGTCCAGCTGCTCGGCCATGAGCGTGTCGTAGACGGGCCGCCGCACGTTGCGGAACACCCCGATGGGCGTCTGGTGCAGCGTGTCGGGGTCGGCCAGCCGGGACAGCGCGAACGCGTTGGTCGGGGAGGCCGAGGAGGCGTCGTGGACCAGGATCCGGGACTCGTTCTCCGGGGTCACGGTCACGACCTCCAGGTCGCCGGTGGCCACGTTGCGCACGACGCCCTTGGCGTTGTCCACGCCGAAGCGGATCGGCTGCCCCTGCTCCAGGCGGATCACGGCCTCCTGGGCCTGCTCGTGGTCCTTGAGGACCTCGAAGGCGCCGTCGTTGAAGATGTTGCAGTTCTGGTAGATCTCCACCAGCGCCGTGCCCTCGTGGGCGGCCGCCGCGCGCAGCACCTCGGTGAGGTGCTTGCGGTCGGAGTCGACCGTACGGGCCACGAAGGAGGCCTCCGCGCCGATCGCCAGCGAGACCGGGTTGAAGGGCGCGTCGAGCGAGCCCATCGGGGTCGACTTGGTGATCTTGCCGACCTCGGAGGTGGGGGAGTACTGCCCCTTGGTCAGCCCGTAGATCCGGTTGTTGAACAGCAGGATCTTGAGGTTGACGTTCCGCCGCAGGGCGTGGATCAGGTGGTTTCCGCCGATGGAGAGCGCGTCCCCGTCACCGGTGACGACCCAGACCGACAGGTCGCGGCGGGAGGTGGCGAGCCCCGTGGCGATGGCCGGGGCGCGGCCGTGGATCGAGTGCATCCCGTACGTGTCCATGTAGTACGGGAAGCGTGAGGAGCAGCCGATGCCCGAGACGAAGACGATGTTCTCCTTCGCCAGCCCCAGCTCCGGCATGAAGCCCTGGACGGCGGCGAGCACCGCGTAGTCGCCGCAGCCGGGGCACCAGCGGACCTCCTGGTCCGACTTGAAGTCCTTCATCGACTGCTTGGCGGCCGCCTTGGGCACCAGCGAGAGCAGGGAGGGGCTGTCGGTCACCTCAGTCATTGATGGCCTCCTTGAGATGGTTGGCGAGCTGCTCGGCCTTGAACGGCATGCCGTTCACCTGGTTGTACGACGCCGCGTCGACCAGGTACTTCGCCCTCAGGAGGGTCGCGAGCTGCCCGAGGTTCATCTCCGGCACCACTACCTTGTCGTAACGCTTCAGGACCTCACCCAGATTCCTCGGGAAGGGGTTGAGGTGGCGCAGGTGGGCCTGCGCGATGGGGAGCCCGGCGATCCGCAGCCGGCGCACGGCGGCCGTGATCGGCCCGTACGTCGAGCCCCAGCCGATCACCAGAGTGCGCGCGCCGTCCGGGTCGTCGACCTCCAGGTCCGGGACCTGGATGCCGTCGATCTTGGCCTGGCGGGTGCGGACCATGAACTCGTGGTTGGCCGGGTCGTACGAGATGTTGCCCGTGCCGTCCTGCTTCTCGATGCCGCCGATCCGGTGCTCCAGCCCCGGCGTGCCGGGGACCGCCCAGGGGCGGGCCAGGGTCTGCGGATCGCGCTTGTACGGCCAGAAGACCTCGGTGCCGTCCGCGAGCTCGTGGTTGGGGCCGGCGGCGAACTGGACCTTGAGGTCCGGCAGGTCCGCCACGTCCGGGATCCGCCAGGGCTCGGAGCCGTTGGCGAGGTACCCGTCGGAGAGCAGGAACACCGGGGTCCGGTAGGTCAGCGCGATCCGGGCCGCGTCCAGCGCGGCGTCGAAGCAGTCCGCGGGCGTGCGCGGGGCCACGATCGGCACCGGTGCCTCGCCGTTGCGCCCGTACATGGCCTGGAGCAGGTCGGCCTGCTCCGTCTTGGTCGGCAGCCCGGTCGACGGGCCGCCGCGCTGGATGTCCACGATCAGCAGCGGCAGCTCCAGGGAGACCGCGAGGCCGATCGTCTCGGACTTCAGGGCCACGCCGGGGCCGGAGGTGGTGGTCACGCCGAGCGCGCCGCCGAAGGCCGCGCCCAGCGCCGCGCCGATGCCGGCGATCTCGTCCTCGGCCTGGAAGGTGCGTACGCCGAAGTTCTTGTGCTTGCTCAGCTCGTGCAGGATGTCCGAGGCCGGGGTGATCGGGTACGAGCCCAGGTAGATCGGGAGATCGGCCTGCTGACCTGCGGCGATGAGCCCGTAGGACAGGGCGAGGTTCCCGGAGATGTTGCGGTACGTGCCGGTCGGGAAGGCGCGGGTGGCCGGGGCCACCTCGTAGGAGACGGCGAAGTCCTCGGTGGTCTCGCCGAAGTTCCAGCCGGCCCGGAAGGCGGTGACGTTCGCCTCCGCGATCTGCGGCTTCTTCGCGAACTTCTGCCGCAGGAAGGTCTCGGTGCCCTCGGTGGGCCGGTGGTACATCCAGGACAGCAGCCCGAGCGCGAACATGTTCTTGCTGCGCTCGGCCTCCTTGCGGGAGAGCCCGAAGTCCTTGAGCGCCTCGACCGTGAGGGTGGTCAGCGGCACCGGGTGGACGTTGTAGGCGTCCAGCGAGCCGTCTTCCAGCGGGGAGGTCTCGTAGCCGACCTTGGCCATCGGGCGCTTGGTGAACTCGTCCGTGTTGACGATGATCTCCGCGCCGCGCGGCACGTCCGCGATGTTCGCCTTCAGCGCCGCCGGGTTCATCGCCACCAGCACGTTCGGGGCGTCGCCCGGCGTCAGGATGTCGTGGTCGGCGAAGTGCAGCTGGAAGGAGGACACGCCCGGGAGGGTGCCGGCAGGCGCCCTGATCTCGGCCGGGAAGTTCGGCAGCGTCGAGAGGTCGTTGCCGAAGGAGGCGGTTTCCGAGGTGAAGCGGTCACCGGTGAGCTGCATGCCGTCACCGGAGTCACCCGCGAAGCGGATGATCACCCGATCGAGTCGGCGTACTTCCTTCGTCACGGAGTCCCCGGCATCCCCGGCGCCTCCGGCGTCTCCGTCGCGGCCGCCGGGGCCCGCGTGATCTGCGGGTTCACCGTTCGGGCCCGGGGACGTCCGCTGCTCGCCGACGACTGCGCCTTCGGCCCCGTCGGACTGTTCGGCTGGGCTACTGACCTGGCTGGTCACTGAACTGGACCTCCTTCGAGGCGTGAGCACTGCCCAAGGTCAACCCTACGTCCGTAGGGATTCCTTCCCGGGGTGCTCATTTTCTGGACCGCCCCTTCGGCGGTCTGTCCGAATCCGGCCTTACCTGACAGAGTGTCAGTTGATCAAGATCTTAGGTAGGTGAGAACGGCCAGCACGCGCCGGTGATCCCCGTCACTGGGCGACAGGCCCAGCTTCATGAAGATGTTGCTGACGTGCTTCTCCACCGCGCCGTCGCTCACCACCAGCTGCTTGGCCACCGCGGAATTGGTCCGCCCCTCGGCCATCAGCCCGAGCACCTCGCGCTCGCGCGGGGTCAGCCCCGCCAGCACGTCCTGCTTGCGGCTGCGGCCCAGCAGCTGCGCCACGACCTCCGGGTCCAGGGCGGTACCGCCCCGGGCCACCCGGACGACGGCGTCGAGGAACTCGCGCACATCGGCCACCCGGTCCTTCAGCAGGTACCCCACCCCGGTACTGGAGCCGGCCAGCAGCTCGGTGGCGTACTGCTCCTCCACGTACTGGGACAGCACGAGCACACCTATGCCGGGGTGATCGCGCCGCAGCCGCACGGCGGCCCGTACGCCCTCGTCGGTGTGCGTCGGCGGCATCCGCACATCCGCGACCACCACGTCCGGCAGCGCGTTCTCGGCCGCCAGCTCCGCCACCGTCTTGATCAGGGCTTCCGCGTCCCCGACGCCTGCGACGACGTCATGCCCCCGGTCGGTCAGCAACCGGGTCAGGCCCTCACGCAGCAGCACTGAATCCTCGGCGATGACCACTCGCACCCTGTCTTCCACGACTCCGCTGCTCCCGCGTTTGCTCGTTCCCCGTTGTCCCTGACTCAGCCAAGCATCCCAGTCTTGAGCCCGGATACAGCCGGATCGCGATCAACGCGCACCCCTGGAACGGCTGTTTTCGGCCCCGAGTGCCCTTCCGCGCCATCCACCCCCCGAAGTCAGGGCTTTGGCCCCCGCGCCCGGCAGGCCGAACGACACCCCGCGGGGCGGGAATGGGGGGGAGAGAGGGGTGGGAATGAGGGGAGGGCGACATACGGCCGCACGGACACCCTTGCGGGGCATCCGTGCGGTGATCGGTGTCGATGGGTGTCGACCGGTGGTGTCAGGTGGTGTCAGGTGTCGCGCTCACGGGCGGGAGGGGGGTTCCTCAGACGGCCCGCCAGGGGAGTTCCGCGGTGACGGTCGTGCCGCCACCGGCGGGGGAGTCCACGACCAGCAACCCGTCCACGGAGTCGAGCCGCTCGGCCAGCCCCGCCAGTCCCGAACCGGCCACGGCGTCGGCCCCGCCCACCCCGTCGTCGGCGACCTGGATCAGCAGCCGCTCGCCGGACTTCCACACGTCGACCCCGGCCGTACGGGCCCTCGCGTGCTTGCTCACGTTCTGCAGCAGCTCCGACACCGTGAAGTACGCGATCCCCTCGATCGCCGCCGCCGGCCGCGCGGGCAGATCCACTGCCACCCGTACCGGTACCGCACACCGGGAGGCCACCGAGGACAGGGCGGCGTCCAGCCCCCGGTCGGTCAGTACCGCCGGGTGGATCCCGCGGGCCAGGTCCCGCAGCTCCTGCAGGGCGATCTTCACTTCCCCGTGCGCCTCGTCCACCATCCGGGCGGCGGCCCGCGGGTCCTCCGTCAGCTTCTCCTTCGCCAGACCCAGGTCCATGGCCAGCGCCACCAGCCGGGCCTGCGCCCCGTCGTGCAGATCGCGCTCGATGCGCCGCAGGTCCGCCGCCGCCGTGTCGACCACGACACCCCGGTCGGACTCCAGCTCGCTCACCCGGTGCGCGAGCCGGGACGGCCCGAGCAGCCCGCAGACGAGCAGCCGGTCCACGGTGGTCAGGGCCCGGACCACCCAGGGGGTGGCCAGCGTGAGGGCGAGCCCGGTCGCGCAGGTCGCCGCGATCGCGAGCGGGGAGTCCAGATAGAGGGAGTAGTCGTCGTTCTGGAAGACCTGCAGCCCCGGCTGATCGGTGAACGCGGGGAAGACCCAGAACCAGAGCGGGTAGAGCAGCATGGCCCACCCGTAGGCCCAGAACGTCAGGGCCACGCAGAAGGCGAACACCGCCCACGGGAAGTGGATCACCGAGTACAGCACGTGCCGCCAGGCGCTCCCGCTCTTGAGCAGCGCCGCCATCCCGGCGATCGCCCCGCCCTTCTCCGCCCGGATCGGAGCGGGCTCCGCGACGTCGACGCCGAGCATTCCGCGCACCCGGGCCCGCTCCACGCGCCCGAACCCGCGGCACATGGCCAGCACCCCCGCCAGCACCGGGACTCCGAGGAAGGTGACGAGCAGCCCCGCGCCGAGGCTGACGCCGGTGATGGCGAGCGAGAAGTACAGGGTGCTGAGCGGCAGCCCGAGCATCAGGTACCCGAACTCCCGCCAGGTCCGCCCCTCGAAGGGAGCCCGCAGCGCCCTGCCGATACCGCTGCCGCCGTGTGCGCCGCTACCCATGTCGCCGACCCGCCCTTCCTCCACTGTGTCCCCCCACCCTCCCGCGCGGCCCCTTCGGGAGACATCCGGCAGGTCGGTCTCTCCCCCGGGGGGTTAACCCCACCCCCGGGGCGCGCACCCGCGCCGCGAGCCTCGGGGGTGGGGGCTTGGACGGCCGCCGGGGGTCGGCACTGCCCCGCCGCCACCGCGGCGTAGACGTCCGCCGGCGGCGCCGCCGAGGGCCTGCCGGGGCGGGCCACCAGGGAAGCCCGGCCATCGGCGCCCCCAGGCGGACGCCGAGTCCCCTCCCCGCCCTTCGCCCGTTCCCCGGGCTCCGCCCGGACCCACCCCTCAAACGACGCAGGGGCTGGACCGCCCCAAGGACGATCCAGCCCACACATGCACGCCGATGCCGGCCAAATCCAGCCCCGCCGGCGTTTGAGGCGCGGGGGTCCGGGGGGCTGGCCCCCCGGATACGGCGCCGCACGCGACCCGCGGCGGGTGGCCACACCCAGCCCCGCCGGCGCCCGAGGCGGACGGGGCTCCCGCCCGGCCGGGGCTCGGCCCCGCTCCGCGGGGCGTTACCGGGAGACCCGATCCCGCCACGGCAGCTCCGCCGTGACCACGGTCCCGGCCCCCTCGGGGGACTCCACCACCAGCACGCCATCCACCGCGTCGAGCCGCTCGCTCAACCCCGCCAGCCCGGACCCGGCCCTCGCATCCGCGCCGCCCCGCCCGTCGTCCGACACCCGGATCAGCAGCCGCCCGTCGGCGGAGCCACCCGTGCGCCACACCTCGACCTCCGCGCACCGCGCCCCCGGCCCGGCGTGCTTGCTCACGTTCTGCAGCAGCTCCGAGACCACGAAGTACGCGATCCCCTCGATCGCCTCCGCCGGCCGCGCCGGCAGGTCCACCGCCACCTTCACGGGGACCAGGCAACGGGAGGCCACCGAGGACAGGGCCGCGTCCAGCCCCCGGTCGGTCAGTACCGCCGGGTGGATCCCGCGGGCCAGGTCCCGCAGCTCCTGCAGGGCGATCTTCACTTCCCCGTGCGCCTCGTCCACCATCGCCGCCGCCCCCTCGGGGTCCTCCAGCAGCTTCTCCTTCGCCAGACCCAGCCCCATGGCCAGCGCCACCAGCCGGGCCTGCGCCCCGTCGTGCAGGTCCCGCTCGATGCGCCGCAGGTCCGCCGCCGCCGTGTCGACCACGACACCCCGGTCGGACTCCAGTTCGGCGATGCGCCGCTCCAGCTCGTCGGAGGGCGACAGCAGGCCCCGTACCATCGCCCGGTCCACGTTCGCGAGCCCCCGGACCAGCCACGGCATCACCGGCCACAGCACGAACAGCCCGGTCAGCGCCACGGTGAAGGTGAGGATCGCCCACGGCAGCCGGATCAGCTCGAACAGCACGGTCCGCCACGCCACCGGGTCCTTGAGGCTCGCCCACAGCCAGGGGAAGAACCCCCCGGAGCGGCCCGGCCCGGGCATCGGCGTCGGCTCGTCGACCCGTACGCCCAAGAGGTAGCGCGCCCGCGCCCGTTCCAGCCGTCCCAATTGGCGAGACACGAACAGACCACATGCGAACAGCGGCAGACCGATCGCGGTCACCGACAGGCCGCCCGCGGTCGACACCATCACCACCGTGTAGACGAACCCGATGAGGGCGGCGGGCAAATTGCTCAGCAGGTAAGCGATTTCCTTCCACGTCACGGCATCGAAGGGTGCGCGTACGGGAGGAGGAGCGCCGTCGTCGGGGGTGTGCTTGCTCGCGGTCATGCGCCCACCCTGCCAAGCCCGCGAGTCCGATGCCATGGGGTAGCCGGGCCGAGGTAAACGGGGGATAACCCCACCCCGTGGAGCCCAGGCCCTAGACTCCCGTCCGTACCAGATCAACCTGATCGTCGACAGTGGCCGAGGAACGAGGAACGGACGTGCCCGAACCAACGGTATCGACCGTATCCGTGCTCGCAGCGGACTACTTCCGAACGTATTCGGTCGTCGGTCTCCTGGCCGCGCTCGGTGTGCTCTTCGTGGCGGTGGCGTTCGGCGCCAACCGCCTGCTGAGCCCGTCCGTCCCGACCCGCGAGAAGCTGCTGACCTACGAGTGCGGCGTGGACCCGGTGGGCGAGGGCTGGGCGCACACCCAGGTCCGCTACTACGTCTACGCCTTCCTCTACGTCATCTTCGCCGTCGACTCGATCTTCCTCTTCCCGTGGGCGACGGTGTTCGCCGCCGCCGGTTACGGCGCCACGACGCTGGTGGAGATGTTCATCTTCCTCGGCTTCCTGGCCGTCGGCCTGCTCTATGCGTACAAGAAGGGCGTCCTCGAATGGCTGTGACCCCGGCCGGTACCCCGGCCGTGCCGTCGGAGCCGCAGCTGCTCCCGGAGCCGAAGCGGCTGGGCGTCCTGTCCCGCCTCGCGCCCGAGCCCATGAAGGTGGTCCTCAACTGGGGCCGCCGCTACAGCCTGTGGGTCTTCAACTTCGGCCTCGCCTGCTGCGCGATCGAGTTCATCGCGGCCTCGATGGCCCGCCACGACTTCATCCGGCTCGGCGTCATCCCCTTCGCGCCCGGCCCGCGCCAGGCGGACCTCATGATCGTCTCCGGCACGGTGACGGACAAGATGGCCCCGGCCGTCAAGCGGCTGTACGAGCAGATGCCCGAGCCCAAGTACGTCATCTCCTTCGGCGCCTGCTCCAACTGCGGCGGCCCGTACTGGGACTCGTACTCGGTGACCAAGGGCGTCGACCAGATCATCCCGGTCGACGTCTACGTCCCCGGCTGCCCGCCCCGCCCCGAGGCCCTCCTCCAGGGCATCCTCAAGCTCCAGGAGAAGATCGCCCGCGAATCGCTGGCGGAGCGCTACGCGGACACGCCGGCGCCGTCCCCGGCGCAGCTCACGAGCGGCCTGATCACCCCTCCTCCCGCTCCGGGCTCCCACCCCGCTCCCACCTCCAGCCCTGTTCCCGGGACGGACGCGTGAACCTCTACGACTCCCTCCCCGACGCGGCGGGAACGATCTTCGGCGCCGAAGCGGTCGGCTCCTTCGCCTACTCCGTCCTCACGGTCGACGTCCCCACCGCGAGCTGGATCCCCGCGCTGGAGATCGCCCGCGACAAGCTGGGCTGTACCTACTTCGACTGGCTGAGCGCGGTGGACGAGCCGGGCACGGGCTTCCGCATCTGCGCGCACGTCGTCTCCCTGGAGAACCACCGCGTACGCCGCCTCCTGCTGCGCACCACCGTCCCCCACGCGGCGCCCTCCCTGCCCTCGGCGGTCTCGATCTACGCCGGCGCGGAATGGCACGAGCGCGAGACCTGGGAGATGTTCGGCGTCACTTTCACGGACCACCCGAACCTGGTCCCGCTCCTGCTCCCCGAGAACTTCGAGGGCCACCCGCTGCGCAAGGACTTCGTCCTCGCGGCGCGGGTCGCCAAGGCATGGCCGGGTGCGAAGGAGCCGGGCGAGGCGCACGACCCGGACGCCCCGAAGCGCCGTCAGATGCTCCCGCCGGGCGTACCGGACCCCAACGACTGGGGCCCGATGAAGGGCCAGCTCCCCCCGGCCCCCACCCGCCCCGCCCGCACCCCCCGCGCGGCGGCAGGCGCTCCCGGCGACCGCCCGGCCCGCACCCCGCGCGCAGCCGGCGACCGCCCCGCCCGCACCCCGGGCGAAGCCACCCCGACCTCACCCGAGGAAACCCCGGCCCGCCCGGTACGCCGTACCCGCTCGGTAGCCGACGGCTCGGCAAGCCAGGCCGCGGCCGAGACCACCCCGGCACCAGCCACCCCGGCCGAGGCGTCAGCCGCCCCGGCCGAAGCCGCGGCGACCCCGGCTCCGTCCGAGGCTGCCCCGGCTCCGTCCGGAGCCCCGGCGGAAGCCTCCCCGGCCCGCCCGGTACGCCGCTCCCGCTCGGTCGCGGACGGCTCCGCGAGCCAGGCGCAGCCCCCGGCCACCCCGGCGTCAGCCACCCCGGCCGAGGCCGAGACGCCGTCGTCCGAGGCGAGCCCGGCCGCGTCCGAGGCAGCCCCGGCCCGCCCGGTACGCCGTACCCGCTCGGTCGCGGACGGCTCGGCGAGCCAGGCCGCGGCCGAAGCCACGCCCGAGGCCGAACCGCAGCCCCCGGCCCGCCCGGTGCGCGGCAGCACGGACGCCCCCTGGCACAACCCGAAGCCGGCCTTCGACACCCCGGAGCCCACTCCGGCCGGCCCGGCGGCTCCGGCCGACCAGGCAACCTCGGCCGACCAGGCAACCCCGGCGGCGCGGCCCGACCAGGCGACTGCGGCGACCCCGGCCACCTCGGAGGCTCCGGCCACTTCGGAGGCTCCGGCCACTCCGGCGGCTCCGGCCGACCCGGCAGGCCCGGCGGCCCCGGCCGAACCGGCCACCCCCGAGGACCAGGCGGCCCCGGCCGCCCCCGCGGGCTCCGCCGGATCCGAGCCTCAGTCCGAGTCCGAGTCCGCCCCCAAGCCTGACCCCGCGGACTCCGACACGGACCCCACCCCCAACGACCCCACCGGAGGCGCCGCGTGAACGACGTCCTCGACGTCGCCCTGCGGCTGATCGTCGTCTTCGCCGTCTTCCTCGTGCTCCCGCTCGTCGTCGGGCAGACCGAGCACAAGGTGATGGCCCACATGCAGGGCCGCCTCGGCCCCATGTACGCCGGCGGCTTCCACGGCTGGGCCCAGCTCGTCGCCGACGGAGTCAAGTTCGCGCAGAAGGAAGACATCGTCCCGGCCAACGCCGACCGCCGTGTCTTCCAGCTCGCCCCCGCCGTCGCGCTCCTCCCGTACCTCCTGGTCCTCCTCGCGATCCCGATCGGCCCCGGCGAGGGCGCCGTCGGCCAGGTCATCGACGCGGGGCTCTTCTTCGCGCTCGCCGTCATGGGCGTGGGCGTGCTCGGCTCGCTCATGGCCGGCTGGGCCTCCGCGAACAAGTTCTCCCTCCTCGGAGGCCTCCGCACCGCCGCCCAGCTGCTCGCCTACGAGCTCCCCATGCTGCTCGCGGCGGCCTCGGTCGCCATGGCCGCCGGAACCGTCTCCCTCCCCGGCATCGTCGGCGCCTTCGAGTGGTGGTGGCTGCCCTGGCAGATCGTCGGCGGGCTCGTCTTCTTCACCGCCGGCCTCGCCGAACTCCAGCGGCCCCCCTTCGACATGCCCGTCGCCGACTCCGAGATCATCTTCGGCGCGTACACCGAGTACACCGGCCTGCGCTTCGCGCTGTTCCTGCTCGCCGAGTACGCCGGCATCGTCGTCCTGTGCGCCCTGACCACCGTCCTCTTCCTGGGCGGCTGGCACGGCCCCTTCGGCGGAGACGGCTTCGCCTGGGCCTGGACCCTGCTCAAGATCGCCGCGCTCTCCTTCGTGGTGATCTGGCTCCGCGTGAGCTACCCCCGGCTGCGCGAGGACCAGCTGCAGAAGCTCGCCTGGACCGTACTCATCCCCCTCGCGCTCGCCCAGATCGCGCTCACCGGCATCGTGAAGGTGGCGATCCAGTAAATGCCTCCCATCCCCGGCTCCGGCCTCGCCAAGGGCCTGGCCGTCACGCTGCGCACGATGACGAAGCGCTCGCACACCGCCCAATACCCCGAGGTGCAGCCCGAACTCCCGCCGCGCTCGCGCGGGGTCATCGGCCTGTTCGAGGAGAACTGCACGGTCTGCATGCTGTGCGCGCGCGAGTGCCCCGACTGGTGCATCTACATCGACTCCCACAAGGAGACGGTGCCGGCCGCCGCCCCCGGTGGCCGTGAGCGCAGCCGCAACGTCCTCGACCGCTTCGCCATCGACTTCTCCCTCTGCATGTACTGCGGCATCTGCATCGAGGTGTGCCCCTTCGACGCGCTGTTCTGGTCGCCGGAGTTCGAGTACGCCGAGACCGACATCCACGAGCTCACCCACGAGCGCGACAAGCTGCGCGAGTGGATGTGGACCGTCCCGGCCCCGCCCGCCCTGGACCCGGCCGCCGAGGAGCCCAAGGAGATCGCGGCCGCCCGCAAGGCCGTGGAGAAGGCGGAGACCGCAGCCGCGGCAGCCGCCGCAGCTGCAGCCGCCGAGGCGAACCCCGGCACCACCGCCCCGGACTCGGACCCGGCCCCGGAAGGAGACGCGTGATCACCGCAGCCGCCCAAGGCAACGGCTTCCTCTCCCCGACCGGCGTCGAGATCGCCTTCGTCCTCGTCGGCCTCGCCACCCTCGGCGCGGCCGCCGTCACGGTCACCACCAAGCAGCTCGTGCACGCCGCCCTGTGGCTGGTCGTCGCCCTCGGCGGGATCGCCGTCGAGTACCTGCTGCTGACCGCCGAGTTCATCGCCTGGGTCCAGGTGCTGATCTACCTCGGTTCCGTGGTCGTCCTCCTCCTCTTCGGGCTGATGCTCACCAAGGCCCCCATCGGCCGCTCACCGGACGCCGACTCGGGCAACCGCCCGGTCGCGCTCGGCGTCGCCCTCGTCGCGGCCGCCGCGCTCGTCTGGGTGGTCGTCGACGCCTTCCGCACCACCTGGATCGACCTCGACGGCCCCGCCCAGGGCTCCACCAAGGTTTCGGGAGAGATCCTCTTCCGGCACTGGGTGCTGCCGTTCGAGGCGCTCTCCGTCCTCCTCCTCGCGGCCCTGATCGGCGCCATCGTGCTGTCCCGCAAGGACGCGCCCGCCACCGACCCGAAGGGCGGGCAGCGCTGATGCACCTCGCCTACCCCGCCGTGCTGGCGGCGCTCCTCTTCTGCACGGGCCTGTACGGAGTGCTCGCCCGCCGCAACGCCATCCTGGTCCTGATGTCCGTCGAGCTGATGCTCAACGCCGTCAACCTCAACCTGGTGGCCTTCGACGTCTGGCTGCGCGACAGCCTGCACGCCGGCCAGGCCCTCACCCTCTTCACCATCGCCATCGCCGCCGCCGAGATCGGCATCGGCCTCGCGATCGTGCTGATGGTCTACCGCAACCGGGGCACCGCGGACGTAGACCGACTGCGCGACACCGCCGAGGGCCACGAGCAGGACGGCACGACCCCCGCTGGCGCGGACAGCGCGAACCCTGCGACCGGAGCCGCCGCGTGAGCACCCCGACCCTCGCCGTACTGGTCCCCCTCCTGCCCTTCCTGGGCGCACTGGCGGGACTGCTCCTCGGCCGCACCGCCCCCGGCTTCGTCAAGCCGCTCGCCGTCCTGCCGACGCTGGCGGCCGCCGTCCTCGCGGTCCTGGTCGCCCTCCGCCAGGGCGGCGGCAAGGCGATCGACACGGCGACCGAGCTGACCCCGACCGGCTCGGTGCCCATCGAGCTCTCGCTCCACCTGGACGGCTTCGCCGTCATGGTGGCCGTGCTCGTCGGCCTCGTCGCCACCTGCGTGCAGATCTACTCGACGGCGTACCTGCGCGAGGACCCGCGCTACCCGTCCTACGCCGCTCTGGTCTCACTGTTCACCTCCGCCATGCTGCTCGTCGTCTACTCCGGCGACCTGATGGTGCTGCTGGTCGGCTGGGAGATCATGGGCATCTGCTCGTACTTCCTGGTCGGCCACTACTGGGAGACCGAGGCGGCCCGCTCCGCCTCCCTGAAGGCCTTCCTCGTCACCAAGCTCGGCGACGTCCCCTTCCTCATCGGTCTGTTCGCGCTCGCCACCGACGCCGGGTCCTTCCGGATCACCAAGATCCTGGGCACGGTCTCCGCGGGCGGGCTCGACCACCCGACGCTCATCGCGCTCCTCCTGCTGGCCGGAGTCGCGGGCAAGTCCGCGCAGTTCCCGCTGCACACCTGGCTTCCGGACGCCATGGCGGGCCCCACCCCGGTCTCCGCACTGATCCACGCGGCGACGATGGTCGCCGCCGGCGTCTACTTCGTCGCCCGCCTCCTCCCCGTCTTCGCCGCGTCCCGGGCCGCACTGGTGGTCCTGGCCGTCATGGCGGCCGTCACGATGGTCGGCTCCGCCCTCGCCGCCCTGGCCCAGGACGACATCAAGCGGGTGCTCGCCTACTCCACGATCGGCCAGCTCGGCTACATGACCGGCGCCCTGGCCGTCGGCGACCGCGCGGCCGCCGTCTTCCACCTCCTGTCCCACGGCGCCTTCAAGGCGCTCCTGTTCCTCGGCGCCGGCGTGATCATCCACGCCGCGGGGACGAACTCCCTCGCCGCCATGTCCCGCATGGACGGCCTGGCCAAGCGCATCCCCGACGCCTTCTGGACGATGACGATCGCGCTGCTCGCGCTCGCCGCCTTCCCGCCCTTCGCCGGCTTCTTCTCCAAGGAAGCCGTCCTCGTCGCCGCCGAGCACACCGCCGGCGGCCACTCGGAGCTCGCCCCGAGCGCGGCCGGCTGGGTGGTCCTCGTCGCCGGCGTGCTGACCGCCCTGCTCACCGCCGCCTACGCCACCCGGCTGTGGCTGATGGCCTTCCGCGGCCGGGGCGCAGCCGCCCCCGACCACGGCAAGGAGCCCGTCGCCATGACCGGCGTGCTGTGGCTGCTGGCCGTCCCGTCCGTGGGCTTCGGCCTGCTGGCCGGTCCCCTGTCCGACTTCTTCGACGGCCGCGAGCTCACCCCGTCGCTGACGACCTCGGTCCTCGGCACGGGCGCCGCCGCCGTCGGCGCGGTGCTCACCTACGCCCTGTGGCAGCGCGCCCAGGCCCAGGCCGCCCTGGCCCCGGCAGCCCCGGCCGGAGCGGGCCCCGCCACCGCGGGTGCGCCCGCCACCGGCGCAGTGCCCGCGTCCGTCGTCGCCGCCGAGTCCGCCGCCGAGAGCCCCGAGGTCGCCGAGGTCACCCACGACCACCCGGTCGTCTCCACGGCCCCCGCCGCCGACCCCGGCCGCGCCCTCCTCGGCCCGCTGCACCGGCACGCCGCCGTCGGCTTCCACCTCGACGCCGTCTACGACCGCCTGTTCGTGCGCCCCGTCCGAGCCGCCGCAGCCCTCGTGCGCTTCCTGGACCGCGAGGTCGTGGACTCGTACGTCCGTGGCGCGGGCCTCGGCCCCCGGCTGCTCGGCACCCTCGTGCGCCGCGCCCAGACCGGCAACGTGCAGAGCTACCTGAGTGCCCTGCTCGCCGGCGCCGTGGTCCTGGCGATCGCCACCGCCGTCCTCGCCAACGTCAACGCCGGATCGTGAGCCGTGAGTCAGCCGTGATTGATATCAGCCCGTCCGTGATGCAGTTCCTTCTGGCGTTCGTCGTGGCCGGCCCGCTCGTCGGCGCCGTCGCCGCCCTCCTGCCGGCCCCGCCCGGACTGAAGGGCAAGAGCCCCGAACAGGCCGTACTGCGCCACGGCGTGACCGTGACCGGTGCCATCCTCGCCGCGGCGATCGTCCTCGCCGTGGGCTTCGACCACGACGCCCCGTCCCGCTTCCAGGCGACGACGGACATCAGTTGGATCCAGGCCCTGAACGTCCGGATCCACCTCGGCATCGACGGCATCTCGCTCCCCCTCCTCCTGATGACCGCGCTGCTGTTCTTCCTCTGCGCGCTCTACAGCTACTTCAAGCTCCCCGCGGGCCCCTCCGCGAAGGCCTTCGTCGCCCTGCTCCTGGTCCTGGAGTCCGGCACCCTCGCCACCTTCGCCGTCCTCGACCTGCTGCTGTTCTTCCTCGCCTTCGAGATGGTCCTCATCCCGATGTACTTCCTCATCGCCCGCTGGGGCGGTGCTCAGCGGCAGGCGGCCGCCTGGAAGTTCATCCTCTACACCCTCCTCGGCTCCGTGGTGATGCTGCTCGGCCTGCTGCTGATCGGGCTGAACAGCGGCACCTTCGACATGGTGGCACTGGCCTCCGACAACGGCCGCGAACTGTCCCACACCACCCAGGTCCTGGCCGTTCTCGCCATCGGGATCGGCCTCGCCGTGAAGACCCCGATGTGGCCGCTGCACAGCTGGCTGCCGGACGCCCACACGGCCGCCCCCACCGTCGGTTCCGTCCTCCTCGCGGGCGTCCTGCTGAAGATGGGCACCTACGGGTTCGTCCGGATCCTGCTGCCCGCCACGCCCGACGGCATGGCCACCTTCGCCCCGTACCTGGGCGCCTTCGCCGCGGTCGGCATCGTCTACGGGTCCCTGGCCTGTCTCGCCCTCGCCCGCAAGGGCAACAAGGGCGACCTCAAGCGCCTCATCGCGTACTCCTCCGTCGGCCACATGGGCTTCGTCCTCCTCGGCATCGCGTCCATGACCCCCACCGGCGTGAACGGCGCGCTGTTCGCCAACGTCGCGCACGGTCTGATCACCGGCCTTCTCTTCTTTCTTGTCGGCGCGCTCAAAGACCGTTACAACACGGCCGATCTCGACACCCTCGCCGGAGCCACCGGAGCGGCCCTCTACGGCCGCGCCCCCCGCTTCGGAGCCCTCCTCGCCTTCGCCGCCATCGCCTCGCTCGGCCTCCCCGGCCTGGCGGGCTTCTGGGGCGAGATGCTGGCGCTCTTCGGTGCGTTCGACCCCGCCGAGGGCCTGTCGCGGCCGGCGTTCCTCACGTACATGTCCGTCGGCGCGTTCGGCACCCTGCTCACCGCCGCCTATCTTCTGATCGTCGTACGGCGGGTGTGCATGGGCGACCCGAAGGCCGCGCGCGAAGGGGCCGCCGCCCCGGTGGTCCTCGCGGACATCCAGCGCTACGAGTACGCCGCCTGGAGCCCGCTCGTCGCCCTCACCCTCCTCGCCGGCCTGTGGCCCGCGGTCCTCCTCGGCCTCACCGACCCGGCCGTCCAGAAGCTCCTCGCGGGAGGGAACTCATGACGGTCCTTCAGCCCATCGCCCAGCCGCTCGTCATCGCCGCGGCCGACACCGGCGCGGGCGCCGGCAGCCTGGTCCAGTCCGTCGACTGGCTCGCCATCGCGCCGGTCGTCATCACCGCCTCCGTCGGCCTCCTCGTGCTGGTCCTCGACCTCTTCGTGCCGGAGCGCCGCAAGCCGCTGCTCGGCTGGATCTCCGTGGCCGGACTGGCCGCCGCGACCGCCACCCTGCTGCCGCTGCGCGCCGGCGACCGCAGCACCTTCTGCCTCACCGGACCCGGTACGGCGGACCCCGCCGCGTGCAGCTACGCCGCCGACCACTTCGCGCTCGTCGTCCAGTTCCTCGTCCTGGGCGGCGCCCTGGTCACCGCCCTGCTGTCGGTCACCGCCGTCCGCGAGGCGCGCATGCCGGCCGGCGAGTACTGGTTCCTGCTGCTCTCCTCCGCCGCCGGCGCGGCCCTGCTGCCCGCCTCCCGCGACCTCGCCACCCTGATCGTCGCCCTCGAAGTCGCCTCGCTGCCCGCCTTCGCCCTCGTCGGCATGCGCCGCGGCGACCGGCTCTCCTCCGAGGCCGCCCTCAAGTTCTTCCTGTCCTCCGTCACCGCCACCGCCGTGTCCCTGATGGGTGTCAGCTTCGTCTACGCCGCCACCGGCTCCCTGCACCTCACCCAGGTCGCCGACCGGCTCGGACACGTCCCCGGGCAGCTCGACACCCTCGCCATGGCCGGCGTCGCGCTCACCCTGGTCGGCTTCGCCTTCAAGACGGCCGCCGTCCCCTTCCACTTCTGGGTCCCGGACACCTACGTCGGCGCCCCGCTGCCCGTCGCCGGATACCTGTCGGTCATCGGCAAGGCCGTGGGCTTCACCGGCCTCATCCTCGTCACCGTGATCGCCTTCCCCGCGTACTCCGACATCTGGGGCCCGGCCCTCGCCGTCCTGGCCGCGCTCACCATGACCCTCGGCAACGCGGCGGCCCTGCGCCAGTCCGCCGACCGGCCGGGCGGGGCCGTACGGCTGCTCGCCTGGTCCTCCGTGGGCCAGGCCGGCTACCTGCTGGTCCCGATCGCGGCCGCCGCCTACGCCGGCCGCGACCAGATCGGCTCCACCGTCGCCTACGCCCTCATGTACGCCGCCGTGAACCTCGGCGCCTTCGCCGTGGCCGCCCTGGTGGCCCGTACGAAGCCGCTGCACCGGCTCTCCGACTACCGGGGCCTGTACGCCGAGAGCCCGCTCGCGGCCCTCGCGATGGCCTTCTTCCTGCTCTGCCTGGCCGGTCTGCCGCCGGGCATCATCGGGCTCTTCGCGAAGGTCACCGTCTTCCGCTCGGCGGTCGACGCGGGACTGGGCTGGCTCGCCGTGGTCATGGCCGTCAACGTCGTCGTCGCGCTGTACTACTACCTGCGCTGGACCGCCCTGCTCTTCCGCACCCCCGAGGGGGACGGGGCGCAGGAGGGCGCGCACGGGGGCGCACAAGAGGGCGCGCAGCCCCGTACCGGGACCCCCTGGCCGGTCACGGCGGCCATCGTGCTCACCGCCGCCACCGCGCTGGTCCTCTCGGGCGCCCCGCAGCTCGTCCTGCGCTTCGCCACCGGCAGCCTCTTCCCGCTGTAGAGCCCGCTCCGGAGGGCTGGGGGAGCCCCGTCAGCGCTGCGGCCGGCCCGCGCCCGTAACCCGTACGGCCTAACCTGCACGGCGCCCGCCGCGGCCCTGCCGTGGCCCCGCCGCGACCCCGTCACAGCCCCATCACAGCCCCGCCCCCCGGTCCGCCGGGGCGGCGGGGACGGGCGTGCCCGGGGAACCTGCCGCCCTCACCTCGCGTTGACCAGGAAGGAAGGGTCCACTGGACCGTAGGCCCTCCGATCCCCAGATCCTGGACGGGTCCCCCTGCGGCACCACTTGGAGGGCGCACCGTGCACCGCCGGCACAACGGGCTGAAGACCGCCGTACTCCTCGGTGGTCTGTCGGCCCTCATCATCCTGATCGGAAGCTTCTTCGGCCGGGGCGGCCTGATCGTCGCCGTCCTCGTGGCCCTCGGCACCAACGCGTACGCGTACTGGAACAGCGACAAGCTGGCCCTGCGCGCGATGCGGGCCCGCCCCGTCAGCGAGTTCGAGGCACCCGAGCTCTACCGCATGGTGCGCGAGCTCTCCACGTCCGCGCGCCAGCCCATGCCCCGGCTCTACATCTCCCCGACCGAGGCCCCCAACGCCTTCGCCACCGGCCGCAACCCGCGCAACGCCGCGGTCTGCTGCACCGAGGGCATCCTGCGCATACTCGACGAGCGCGAGCTGCGCGGGGTCATCGGCCACGAGCTCAGCCACGTCTACAACCGCGACATCCTCATCTCGTCCGTCGCGGGCGCCCTGGCCTCCGTGATCATGTTCCTGGTCAACTTCGCCTGGCTGATCCCCATCGGCCGTTCCAACGACGACGAGGGACCGGGCCTCTTCGGCATGCTGCTGATCATGATCCTGGGCCCGCTGGCGGCCTCCGTGATCCAGCTCGCCATCAGCCGCTCGCGCGAGTACGAGGCGGACGCCTCCGGGGCCCAGCTCACCGGGGACCCGCTCGCCCTCGCCAGCGCCCTGCGCAAGCTGGACGCCGGCACCAAGCAGCTCCCGCTGCCCGCCGAGCCGCGACTGGAGACCGCGAGCCACATGATGATCGCCAATCCCTTCCGTCCCGGCGAGGGATTGTCCAAAATGTTTTCCACACACCCTCCGATGGCCGAGCGCATCGCCCGGCTCGAACAGATGGCAGGCCGCAGTCAGTGAAGACCATCCTGAACATCATTTGGCTCGTCCTCAGCGGAGTCTGGCTCTTCCTGGGCTACTGCCTGGCGGGTGTGATCCTCTGCATCACCATCATCGGAATCCCCTTCGGCATAGCCTCGTTCCGCATCGCCGTGTACGCCCTGTGGCCCTTCGGGTACACGACCGTCGAGCGGCGTGACGCGGGCGCCGCGTCCTGCGTCGGGAACGTGCTGTGGCTCGTCCTGGCCGGCTGGTGGCTGGCCCTCGGCCACATCGTCACCGGCATCGCGCTGTGCATCACGATCATCGGCATCCCGTTCGGCATCGCCAACTTCAAGATGGTCCCGCTCTCCCTGCTCCCGCTGGGCCGCGAGATCGTCCCCACGGACGCTCCGTTCGCCTCGCGCTGAGTCGCGCCGAGCCCGGATCCGGTTCATCCACTCGTATTAAAGTTCCGGGTTGCGGACGAGTGACGCGGACGAGCGGCACGCACAACGGGCAGGGAAGAACCGATGTCGACTGAGCCCTCTGAGCCCTCTGAGCCTTCCGAGTTCTCCGAGCCCTCCGAGCCCTCCACGACGACCCTCTCGGTGGTCGTGCCGATGTACAACGAGGAGGACGCGCTGCCGGCCCTGGTCGGCAGACTGCGCCCGGCACTCGACGCCATGGCCGTCCGCTACGAGGTCGTCGCCGTCGACGACGGCAGCAAGGACCGCACCGCGGAGCTGCTGACCGAGTTCCAGGCCAAGTGGCCCGAACTGCGGGTCGTGCGGCTGCGCGGGAACTCCGGCCACCAGGCCGCCCTCACGGCGGGCCTGCACAGCGCCTCGGGCGCGTACGTGGCCAGCATCGACGCGGACCTCCAGGACCCGCCGGAGAAGATCCCGGAGATGCTCGACCTGGCCCGCGCGGACGGTCTCGACATCGTCTACGGCGTCCGGGCCGACCGGAGCACGGACACCGGCTTCAAGCGGCACACGGCCGGCGCGTACTACTGGCTGGTGCGCCGCCTGGTCGGCAAGCAGGTGCCCGCGCAGGCGGGCGACTTCCGGCTGCTCAGCCGCGCGGCGGTCGACGCGGTCAAGGCCATGCCCGACCAGCACCAGGTGTACCGCCTGCTCGTGCCGTGGCTCGGCTTCCCCAGCGGCCAGGTCACCTACCAGCGCGAGGAGCGGGTGGCGGGGGAGACCAAGTACCCGCTGAGCAAGATGCTCCGGCTCGGCGTCGACAGCGTCATCAACTTCTCCGCCGCCCCGCTGCGCCTGGCGACCTGGCTGGGCGTGGCCAGCTTCTTCGGCTGCCTGCTGATGGTGGGTGCCACCCTGGCGATCTACCTGAAGGGCCAGACCGTCCCCGGCTGGACCTCGCTGTTCATCGTGATGCTGTTCCTCGGCGGCGTGCAGCTGATCTGCGTCGGTCTGCTCGGCGAGTACATCGGCCGCATCTACACGGCCGTGCAGCGCCGGCCCACCTTCTTCGTCGGGTACGACTCGCACGCCCCGGCGCGGAACACGGAGCGCCAAGCGGACTGAGGCCGCACCCTCGTCGCGGCTGAAATCGCAGGTCAGGGCGATTGTCAGTGGGGGGTGTCACTCTGTGTGCATGGATGACACCGAGCAGTTGCTGAAGCAAGTCGCCGGCCGCGCACACAGCTCCCACCAGGGGCGGTACGCGGCCACCGGCACCCCTGCAGCGCCCCTTCCGGCGCCCCTGGCCACCGCGGAGCTGCACCGGGCCGAGGCGGCCCTGGGCTTCGCCCTGCCGCCCCTCCTCGCGGCCCTCCACACCCGCGTGGCGGACGGCGGCTTCGGCCCCGAGCACGGCCTGCTGCCCCTGGAGCGCGCCGTCGCCGAATACACCGCGATGCGCGCCTCGGCCTGGCGCTGGCCCGAGGGCGTGCTGCCCATAGCCGACCTCGGCTGCGCCCTGCGCGCCTGCGTGGACTGCCGCTCGGAAACCGCCCAAGTCCTGCTGTTCGAACCGAACTCGGGCGAGCCCGACCTCGCCTGGTTCCTCGAATCGCCCACGCTCGCCGACTGGCTGCGCGGCTGGCTCGACGGCAGCGCCTGGTTCAGCGAGGAATCGGGTGCGGGGGAGGAGTGGGACCTGGAACTGACCCCCTGGGCGGGCTTCAGGGCCCGGGTGTGAGCCGCCGGCGCACCCCGTAGGCCAGCGCGCCCAGTGCCAGCACCGCGGCCCCCGTGACCGTCGACACGGCGGGCAGCGCGCAGGCCAGCACCACGCAGCCGGACAGTCCCACCACTGCCACGGCCCGGTCCTTGACACCTGAATCGAGAGTCCACGCGGAGGCGTTCGCGATCGCGTAATAGGCGAGCACGCCGAAGGAGGAGAAACCGATCGCGCCCCGCAGATCGGTGGTGGCCGCGAGCACCGCCACCACCGCGCCCACCGCCAGCTCGGCGTGGTGCGGCACCTGATGCCGGGGATGTACGGCGGCCAGCGCGCGCGGCAGATGGCCGTCCCGCGCCATCGCCAGGGTGGTCCGCGACACCCCGAGTACGAGCGCCAGCAGCGAGCCCAGCGCCGCCAGGGCCGCACCCACCCGGACGACGGGAGTCAGTCCGGGCCACCCGGCCGCGCGCACGGCGTCGGCCAGCGGGGCCGCCGACCGCCCCAGACCGTCGGCGCCGAGCACCGACAGCGCCGCCACCGAGACCGCGGCGTAGACGAGCAGGGCGATCCCCAGGGCGAGGGGCACCGCCCGCGGGATCGTGTGCTCCGGGTCGCGCACCTCCTCGCCCAGGGTGGTGATCCGGGCGTAGCCCGCGAAGGCGAAGAACAGCAGTCCGGCACCCTGCAGCAGCCCGGCCGCCGCCCAGTCCGGGCCGCCGAGACGGCCGGCGTCGGCCGCGCCGGAGGACAGGCACGCCACGACGACCCCGGCCAGGACGGCCAGCACCACCGCCACGATCACCCGGGCGATCCGGGCGGACTTCTGCACGCCCCCGTAGCTCGCGGCGGTCAGTGCCACCACCGCCGCCACGGCCACCGCGTGCTGCTGCCCGGGCCACGCGTAGGCCCCGACCGTGAGGGCCATCGCCGCGCAGGAGGCCGTCTTGCCGACGACGAAGCCCCAGCCGGCCAGGTATCCCCAGAAGGGCCCGAGCCGTTCGCGCCCGTACACGTAGGTGCCGCCCGAGGAGGGGTAGCGGGCGGCCAGCCGCGCCGAGGAGTGCGCGTTGCAGTACGCCACCAGGGCCGCGAGCGCGAGCGCCGCGAGGAGCGCTCCCCCGGCCGCGCGCGCCGCCGGGGCCAGGGCGGCGAAGATCCCGGCGCCGACCATCGCGCCGAGCCCGACGACGACCGCGTCGAAGACGCCCAGGGTGCGCTTCATCTCGTTGGGTGTGGGGTGTGCGGGGTCAGTGGCGTTCACGGGCGGAGAGTAGCCGGGCTAGGTGACGCCTTCCCGTCCGGGGACCGGCGTGCGGCTGCGCTCCCAGCCGTCCAGGGCGGTCAGGCAGGCGTGGTCGAGGTGGCGCAGCCCGCTCAGGTCGAGGCGGACGGCACTGCCGCGGGGCAGCGCGTCCAGCTCGTCGAGCAGTTTGGGCAGCCGCAGGAAGCTGGCGTTCCCCAGGATCCGCACGCGCAGTTCGTCGCCCTCCCACACCGGCTCGATGTGCACGTGGGAGGTCTCCCAGGCCGCCTTGGCGACGGCGAGCCCCAGCCCGGCCAGCACCCCCTCGAAGAGGTTCGTGGCCACGATCGCCGCGGCCGTCGCCACCAGGACGACCGCCTCGCCCCGGTGCGACCGCCACAGGGCGGCCACCGCCCGCACAGGCAGCAGCTTCCAGCCGGCGTGCAGCAGCACCCCGGCCAGCGCGGCGAGCGGGACGGACTCCAGCAGCCCGGGGACGGCCACGGCGAACAGCAGCAGCCAGCCGCCGTGCAGGATCCGGGAGGCCCGAGTGCGGGCGCCGGCCTCGACGTTGGCGGCACTGCGGACGATGACGGCGGTCATCGGCAGGGCCCCGAGCAGCCCGCAGAGGGTGTTCCCGACGCCCTGGGCGACCAGTTCGCGGTCGTAGTCGGTCCGGTCCCCGTCGTGCATGCGGTCCACGGCCGCCGCACTGAACAGCGTCTCGGCGGAGGCGATGAGCGCGAGCGCCACCACGGTCCCGACGGCCCCCACGGAGGCGAGCACCCCGAAGTCGGCCCAGCCGGGCAGGGTCACGGCCGACAGGACGCCGGTGACCCGGACCCGCTCCACGGGCAGCCGCAGCAGTACGGCGGCGGCGGTCGCGGCGGCGACCCCGACGAGAGCCCCCGGCACGAGCCGCAGCCGGTCGGGCATCCGCCGCCAGGCCACCAGGACGGCGACCGTCCCGGCCCCGAGCGCCACGGCGGTCCAGTCGGCGCGCCCGCCGAGCTCCAGCGCCCCGGCCAGCTTCTCCAGGGTCCGCGCCGGGGCCTCCACGTCGGCCAGGGCGTACAGCTGACCGGCGATCAGCACGATCCCGATGCCGGCCAGCATCCCGTGCACGACGGCCACGGAGATCGCCCGGAACCACCGCCCGAGCCGCAGCACGCCCATGCCCAGCTGCACCAGGCCGGCGGCCAGGACGAGTACGCCGAGCGCGGGCAGCCCGTACGTCCGCACGGCCTCGTAGACGAGCACGGTGAGCCCGGCGGCCGGGCCGCTCACCTGGAGGGAGCTGCCCCGGAACCAGCCGGTGACCAGCCCGCCCACCACCCCGGTGAGGATCCCGAGTTCGGCCGGCACCCCGGAGGCGACGGCCACTCCGACGCAGAGCGGTAGCGCGACCAGGGCGACCACCACGGACGCCCCGAAGTCTTCACGTAACGTGCCGGCCCCAGGCACAGGCATGCGGGACCCCCCTGTCGAGGCGCTGACGGACACCCCTCACCCTGGTGGGCGCACTACCGCCCGCCCAAGTGCACACGGAGGACGGCACGGGCGCGTACGCCGCTCACGCCGGGCACACACCCACCGAGCGCCGGTCCCGCGACACCGCCCGCGGCACCCCGCCACGACGCCCGCTCCACGACGCCCGCTCCGCAACGACCGCGGCCCGGCGGTCCTCGAAGGACCGCCGGGCCGGCGTGCGGGCTGAACCGAGGCCGAAGCCGGTGATCAGCGGTAGTTCACGAACTGGATCGCGAAGTCCAGGTCCTTGCCCTTGAGGAGGGCCTGGACTTCCTGGAGGTCGTCGCGGCTCTTGGAGCTGACGCGCAGCTCCTCGCCCTGGACCTGGGCCTTGACGCCCTTGGGGCCCTCGTCACGGATGATCTTCGCGACCTTCTTGGCGTTCTCCTGGGAGATGCCTTCCTCGATCGTGGCGAAGATCTTGTACTCCTTGCCGGACAGCTGCGGCTCACCGGCGTCGAGCGCCTTGAGGGAGATCCCGCGCTTGACCAGCTTGGTCTCGAAGACGTCCAGGACGGCCTTGACGCGCTCCTCGGAGTTCGCCTCCATCAGGATCTTCTCGCCGGACCAGGCGATCGTGGCGCCGGTGCCCTTGAAGTCGTAGCGCTGCGAGAGCTCCTTGGCGGACTGGTTGAGGGCGTTGTCGACCTCCTGCCGCTCGACCTTCGAGACGATGTCGAAACTGGAGTCGGCCATGTGCTGTGGCTCCTTGAAGTCGGTAGTGACGGCCCCGAAGGGCGCGGCCGGACATCCCCGGACCGCTCCGCAAAGCCTAGCCACCGCGCCCACGTGCGGTGCTGATCAATCCGGTGGCGAAGCACCCCCGGTCATCGGGTATCGTTTACGTCGTTGCCACGGAGCGCCGCCGCAAGGCGGAAAGATGGCAGCGATCATGGCGGTGTGCCCGAGTGGCCAAAGGGAGCAGACTGTAAATCTGCCGGCTCAGCCTACCCAGGTTCGAACCCTGGCGCCGCCACGCGAGTGAGACCCTCGCTCATTGCAGAAATGCGATGGGCGGGGGTTTTCTCGTATACCCGGAACCGGAACGCCCCACGGAAACCAGTGGGCGGCGAAGCGGAACGGGGCGCATGCCGTTCGCATGATCGGCATCGGCATCGGCATCTGCGGCCGAAAGGGCCATGGCGCGTAAGGCGCCCTCGCAGGTCCGGTCGGACCTGTCACGCCGGAAGGGCCCGACGGCGCGGGCGCGGGGTGAGCCCATCGGGCGGATCGGGCGTACCGATGTGGCGCTCCGGTCGTTCATCCGGCGTGAAATGGACTTCTGACGCGCGCGGAAAGGTCGGCGGCGGGGTGCTCCTCGCCCTGCTCGGAGCGGGGATCCCGGCTCTGGTCGGAGCGGCGCTGAACGGCGATGTGGGGGATCCCTACCAGGAGACCCGTCTCTACTTCGGCACCGAGCGGCCGGACGGCCGTCCACCGGTCGGGGAGCGGGAGTTCATGGGGTTCCTCGAACGGGAGATCACCCCCGCCTTCCCCGAGGGGCTGACCCTCCAGGACGGGCGCGGCCAGTGGCAGCGGGGCGGGAAGATCATCCGCGAGATCTCGTACGAGGTGGTGCTGCTGTATCCGGAGAAGGAGGCCGACGAGCGCGGTGCGCGCATCGAGCGGATCCGGGAGGCGTACGAACAGCGGTTCCAGCAGGATTCGGTCGGCCGCTCCGACGACCGCCTGACCGCCGATTTCTGACGGCCGGCCGGGCTCGTCCCCGGCCGGTCGGCCGGGGTGCCCTTCGGGTCCCCGGCCACGGGGCGGCGGCTAGTTGCCCGCCACGTCCTTGACCGCCACCGGGACCGGGGTCGAGCCCGCGATCAGTTCCAGGGTGAGGCCCGCGGTCGCGGGCGTGTCGAGCAGCTCGGCGAGGACCGCCGCGACGTCGTCGCGGGTGACCGGCCCGCGGCCCGTCTGCGCCTCCAGGCGGACCAGGCCCGTACCCGCGTCGTCGGTCAGCGAGCCCGGGCGCAGGATCGTCCACTCCAGCCCCAGGCGGGTGCGGACGTGCTCGTCGGCCTCGCCCTTGGCACGGAGATAGGCGTCGAAGATCTCGTCGCCCTCGCGGCGCGTGTCCGCGCCCATCGAGGAGACCATCAGGAAGCGGCGTACCCGGGCCCGTTCGGCGGCGTCCGCGAACAGCACCGCCGCGCCCCGGTCCACCGTGTCCTTGCGCCCGGCCCCGCTGCCGGGACCCGCACCCGCCGCGAACACCGCGGCGTCCGCGCCCTGCAGGATGCCCGCCACGTGCTCGACCGACGCCGATTCCAGGTCGCACAGCACCGGTTCGGCGCCCGCCTCCCTGAGGTCGTCGCCCTGTGCCGGATCGCGGATGATGCCCGCGACCTCGTACCCGCGCGCGGCGAGCAGGCGCTCCAGCCGCAGCGCGATCTGACCGTGTCCACCCGCGATGACGATGCGCATGCCACGACCGTACGACGAGCCGGGCGGCCGCGCCCGGGAACATGCGGTGAACGCTCAGGGGCCGGGCTCCGTACGGCCCTGCCGGGGCAGGTCCAGGGCCACCGCGACGGCGGAATCGCAGTACTCCCGTACGGCACTCGTCCGGGCTACCACCCGCCCGCGGTGGATCACGATCCGGCTGTACGCGAGGGACAGCACGCTCGCGATCCGGTCCCCGCGCACGGCGAGCAGTTCCGCCGGGAACCCGGCCTCCACCCGGACCTCCGGCAGGCCCATCGCCTCACGGGCGGCGCCGGCGACCGAGTGGTAGGCCTCGGTGGCGCGGAGCCCGCCCTGGGAGGCCAGGAGGTACGCGGCTTCGAGCGGGTCTCCGCGTCCGACCGGGTTGCCCGCGTCGCGCAGGGCCCCGTTGCCGGCCGCGACGCGCACCCCGGCGGCGCGCAGCAGCCGTACGGGGGCGGTGCGCAGGCCCCGCCGCTCCAGGGCCGCGCAGTCCCCCTGGGGGAGGCAGGTCACCCGTACGCCGGCGGCCGCCAGCTGGTCGGAGGCCCGGGTCGCCACGTCCAGCGGGAGGCGGGACAGGCCACCGCAGGGCCCGATGGACACCCCGGGCCGCAGTCCGCCGGCCATCGCCGCGAGCCGGGACAGGCGGGCGGGGTCGTCGCCGTCGGTGTGCAGGTCGACGGGGCAGCCGTGCTCGGAGGCGAGTTCCAGTACGGCTTCGAGGAAGCCGGTGGGGTCGGGGTCGAGGTCGGGGCAGCCGCCGATGACGGAGGCGCCCATCTTCACGGCGTCCCGCAGCATGGCGAGCCCGTCGGCCCCGGCCACGCCGGTCAGCAGACGGGGAACGGCGACGGCGGTGAGATCGGTGAGCCCGCGCAGGGAGCGGCGGGCCTGGAGCACGGCCTCCAGCGGGCCGAGCCCGTGTACGTCGCCGATGCGCACGTGGGACCGGACGGCCGTGGCGCCGTGCCCGAGCTGGAGCAGGGCCGCCTCGGTGGCGCGGCGCTGCACCTCGTCGGGGGAGTAGGAGACGGGCCCTTCGCTGTCCGCGGTCAGGGCGGTGTCCCCGTGGGAGTGGGGCTCGGCGGGCGCGGGGAGGAGCAGGTAGCCGGAGAGGTCGACGCGGGCGCCCGCGGCGGCGGGCAGGCTGCCGGCCGTACCGACGGCCTGGATCCGGCCGCCGCCGAGGCGGACGTCGACGGTGCGGCCGTCGGTGAGGCGGGCGCCGGTGAGGAGCAGGGTGGTGGACTCGGGGGCCGCCGGGCCGGGGGCTCCCGGACTTCCCTGGGTGCCCTCGGGGCCGTGCCCCTGCCCCGGGCCCTGGCCGCTGCCGGGGCGGTTGCGCGGGGAGTGGGACGGCTGCTGCGGCGGGCTGTCGGACATCGCGCTCCTGCGGTGGCTCGGGCGGTTCCTGGGGCCGTGGCCGCGGCCCGCGGCCCAAGATCACGCAGCGTGCTCAGAGCCTAGGGGGCGGGGGTGCCCGCTTCGCGGAAGAGGGCAATAGTCGTACCGGTGCGTCTGTGCGGACCGGGCCCCGAAACCCCCCTCCGGGCCTGCCCCGGGCCCCCCGGACCTGGACCCCGGCCCCGAGTCCCGCCCCTGGCCCCCAGGTCCCGACCCGTGGTCTCCCGGGTCCCGGCCCCGGTCCCGACCGCCGGTCCCGGCCCCGGTCCCGACCGCTGGTCCCGGCCCCCGGTCCCGACCGCCGGTCCTGGCCTCGGGCCCTGCCTCCGGCGTGGACCCTCCGCCCGCCGGTCCCGATCCCGGCCTTGGGCATGAGCGCCGGTTCCGATCGCCAGCCCCGACCCCAGGTCCCGACCGCCGGTCCCGGCCTCGGGTCCCGCCCCCCAGTCCCGCCCCCCAGTCCCGCCCCCCAGTCCCGGCCCCCAGTCCCGGCCCCCAGTCCCGGCCCCCAGTCCCGACCCCGGTCCCGGCCCCCGGTCCCGACCTCGGTACCGACCACCGGTCCTGGCCTCGGGCCCTGCCTCCGGCGTGGACTCTCCGCCGGTCCAGGTCCAGGTCCAGGTCCAGGTCCAGGTCCCGGCCTTGGGCCTGACCGCCGGTCCCGACTGCGGGTCCCGGCCTCGGGCCCTGCGTCCGGCGTGGACCCGGTGGTCGGCTGCGTGCCTGTCAGGAGCGGCCCACGGCCGGCCTTGGTGTGGCCTTGGCCATGCGGCTGCCGCCCTGCGACTGCCCGCCTGTGCGGCGCTGCGCCAGTCCCGGCCTCCGGCGCGGACTCCGCAGGCGGCTCCGTAGCCGCCGTGGGCCTGCCTGTGGCGCCCGCCCACGCTGCTGCAGGCCCGGGCTCCGCAGGCTCGCGCCTGCCCCGCCTCCGCGCGCCTGTGCCCGGCCCGGGATCCCTCCGGCTGGTCCCCGCCTCCGCGCGCGCCTGTGCCCGGCCCGGGCTCCGCAGGCCTCGGGTCCGTCCCCGCCTCCGCGGGCCTGCGCCTGGCCCCGGCACCCGCCGGTCTCGGGTCCGTCCCCGCCTCTGGTGTGGACTCCGCGGTCGGCCCTCGTGCCGGTCCGGAGAGGTCCCGGCCTCAGCCCATGCCTCGGCCTCAGCCCCATGCCTCGGCCCCAGCCCCGGCCTCGGCTCCGGCCTCAGCCCCGGCTCCGGCCCCGGCCTTGAGCTCGGCCCCGCCCCCGACTCGTGCGGCGGCCCGTGGGTGCGCTCGCCGGCGGGGCGGGGTGAGGTGGGGCCGAGGTGGGGCTTTGGGGTTACTCAGAGTGGGGGCGGGGGAGCGGGGGTGTGATGCCTGACACCTTTCGGGGGGAAAGGCGCTTCGAGGGGGGCCGGAGGCGGGTTTCGCGGGGATCAAGAAAGGCGGCGATGGTGCTCCGAGGCCAGGCCCCGCAAAGGATTTGGGCGATCGGCTGGCGACCGTGTAATGTCTTCCTCGCTCGCCCCAATAGCTCAGTCGGTAGAGCGTCTCCATGGTAAGGAGAAGGTCTGCGGTTCGATTCCGCATTGGGGCTCTGGTGAGAGAGGTTCCCCACCCTCGGGTGGGGAACGGATCTCATCAAAGCGGCGTAGCTCAGTCGGTAGAGCAAGCGGCTCATAATCGCTGTGTCACCGGTTCAAGTCCGGTCGCCGCTACACACAGTAGCCGATTGCGGGGTCGGTCTCCCGATCGGCTACTCTTTTATGCGTTCATCCGTCCAATTGTCCGTCAAGGAGCACTCACGTGGCTGCCACCGACGTCCGCCCGAAGATCACGCTGGCCTGCGTGGAGTGCAAGGAGCGGAACTACATCACCAAGAAGAACCGGCGTAACAACCCGGACCGTCTTGAGATGAAGAAGCACTGCCCGCGTTGCAACTCGCACACCGCGCACCGCGAGACCCGCTAACAACTGGCGAAGTCTCGTACAACAGGCACAGTCATACCGTCATGAGGTCGTCCCCTTCATTGGGGGGCGGCCTTGTGTCGTTTCGACAGATCGTTTCAACAGGGAGGTAGGGAGTCATGGCGCTCGACCAGTCCTTCGTGGGGCGGAGCTACCCGCCCACCGATCCGTACGAGGTCGGCCGGGAGAAGATCCGCGAATTCGCGGTCGCGGTGGGTGACGCCAATCCGGTGTACACGGATCCCGAAGCAGCCAAGGCGTTCGGTCACCAAGACGTGATCGCTCCGCCGACCTTTGTGTTTGCCATCACGTTCGCGGCGGCCAGCCAGGTCGTCGACGACCCGCAGCTGGGGCTGGACTACAGCCGCGTCGTGCACGGCGACCAGAAGTTCGCGTACACCCGTCCCGTGCGGGCCGGGGACCGGCTGACGGTGACCTCGACCATCGAGGCCATCAAGTCGCTCGCGGGCAACGACGTCATCGACATCCGCGGTGAGGTCCACGACGAGTCCGGCGAGCACGTGGTGACCGCCTGGACGAAGCTCGTCTCCCGGGCGCCCGAGCCCGCCGCCGCTCCCGCCGCCGGCGGTTCCGCCCCCGAGGAGGCCTGAGATGGCTGCCCAGATCCAGTACGACGACGTCGAGGTCGGCACCGAGCTGCCGGCGGCGTCCTTCCCCGTCACGCGGGCGACGCTGGTGCGGTACGCGGGTGCGTCGGGTGACTTCAACCCGATCCACTGGAACGAGAAGTTCGCCACCGAGGTCGGACTGCCCGACGTGATCGCCCACGGCATGTTCACCATGGCCGAGGCGATCCGCGTGGTGACCGACTGGGTCGGCGACCCGGGTGCGGTCGTCGAGTACGGGGTGCGGTTCACGAAGCCGGTCGTCGTCCCGAACGACGGACAGGGCGCGCTGATCGAGGTCACCGCCAAGGTCGCGGCGAAGCTGGACGACAACCGGGTGCGGGTCGACCTGACGGCCACCAGCGCCGGGCAGAAGATCCTGGGGATGTCGCGCGCGGTGGTCGCTCTCGCGTAGGGATCCCCCTGACCGTCCCGCCGTGGCGCCATGAAGCCCCGGGGTGCGTTACCGACAAGGCCCTGGCCGGCGAGGAAACTCGCAGGTCAGGGCCTTTTTGGCGGGTGTTTCGGGGCGAGCCTTGCCAAGTTAGTGATTGAGTACTAACTTTTAAGCATGGCAAGGATGAGTGCGGAAGAGCGGCGCGAGAGCGTCATCCTGGCGGCGATGGGCGAGTTCGCTCGGGGCGGGTACTACGGGACCTCCACCGAGGCGATCGCCAAGCGGGTCGGGGTGTCCCAGCCGTACCTCTTCCGGCTCTTCCCGAACAAGCAGGCCATCTTCCTGGCCGCCGCCGCCCGCTGCATGGAGGACATCCGGCTCGTCTTGGCCGAGGCCGGCAAGGGTCTCCAGGGCGAGGACGCGATCCAGGTGATGAGCGAGGCGTACATGAACCTGATCGCCGAGCACCCCGACAAGCTGCAGATGCTGCTCCAGACGTACGTAACCGTCGCCGCCGCCGAGGCTGCCGGAGAGCCGGAGTTCGGTGAGATGGTGCGGGCCGCCTGGATGGAGTTGTGGGACACCCTGCACGTGCCGCTCGGGGGGGACGTGAAGGAGACGACCAGCTTCCTCGCGTACGGAATGCTCATCAACACCCTGTCCGCCATGGGGTTCCCTCCCGAGCACCGGGTCTGGGAAGGCTTGTACCCGGGCGGTCGGGCTCAGTAGCGCGTACGGCCGAGTGGGGCTGAGTGTGGCGGCCCGTGCAGGGCACACGTCTGTCCGCTGAAGTTAGTGATCAATAACTAGTTTTTGGGGGGAATCGTGCAAGACACCAAGCTTCGCGGGCCTGCGGTCTGGGCCCTCGTCATCACCGGGGCCGCCAGCTTCATGGCCGCGCTCGACAACCTCGTGGTCACCACCGCCCTCCCCTCCATCCGCGAGGACCTCGGCGGGAAGCTGGAGGACCTGGAGTGGACGGTGAACGCGTACACGCTCACCTTCGCCGTCCTGCTCATGTTCGGCGCGGCCCTCGGTGACCGGTTCGGCCGCCGCCGGCTCTTCATCGCCGGTACGGCCGTGTTCACCGTCGCCTCCGCCGCCGCGGCCCTGTCGCCCGGCATCAACGAGCTCATCGCCGCCCGAGCCGTCCAGGGTGTCGGCGCGGCGATCATGATGCCCCTCTCGCTCACGCTGCTGACCGTCGCCGTCCCCGCCGCCCGGCGCGGCATGGCCCTCGGCATCTACGGAGCCCTCACCGGCCTCGCCGTCGCGAGCGGGCCGCTCATCGGCGGCAGCCTCACCGAGCACATCTCCTGGCAGTGGATCTTCTGGCTGAACGTCCCGATCGGGCTGGCCCTCATGCCGCTCTCCCGGATGCGGCTCGGCGAGTCCACCGCCCCGCAGGCGAAGCTCGACGTCCCCGGCACCCTGCTCATCAGCGGCGGGCTCTTCGGCATCGTCTACGGCCTGGTCAACGCCAACGCGCACGGCTGGACCAGCCCGTCCGTGCTCACCGCACTGCTGGTGGGGGCCGCGCTCGTGGGCGGGTTCATCCACCACGGCTTCCGCAACGCCAACCCGGTGCTCCCCATGCGGCTCTTCCGGGACCGGGGCTTCTTCGGCATCAACATGGCGAGCCTGCTGATGTTCGTCGGGATGTTCGGCTCGATCTTCCTGCTGAGCCAGTTCCTCCAGGGCGTCCTCGGCTACTCGCCCACCGAAGCCGGGCTGCGCATGCTCCCCTGGACCGCGATGCCCATGATCGCCGCCCCGATCTCCGGGATCCTCTCCGACCGGATCGGCAGCCGCCCCGTCGTGGTCGCCGGGCTGGCGCTCCAGGCCATCGGCCTCGGCTGGTTCGCCGTGATCCTGGGCACCGAAGTCTCCTACGCCACCCAGCTCCCCGCGATGATCATCAGTGGCATCGGGATGGGCCTGTTCTTCGCTCCCGCCTCCAACGCCCTCATGTCCACCGTCGCCCCCGCCGACCAGGGCAAGGCCGCCGGCGCCAACAGCGCCCTGCGCGAAGTCGGCGGAGCCCTCGGCGTCGCCGTCCTCGCCTCCGTCTTCTCCGCCCAGGGCGGCTACCAGTCCGGGCAGTCCTTCACCGACGGCACCGTCCCCGCCCTCTGGATCGGCGGCGCCGCCGTCGCCCTGGCGGCCGTCCTGGCCCTGCTGCTTCCCGGCCGGGCCACGGAGAAGGCCCGGGCCGCGGCGTCCCTGCCGGCGGCGGGCAGCCCGGTCGGTGACCTGCCGACGGGTGCGCTCCCGACGGGCGAGCTCCCGGCGGACGGCCAGGGCGCGGTCCCGGCCGGCGGGCGCGCCACCGAGAAGGCGGCCGTCTGAGCGGGTCCCGCTCGCCGGCCGGCGGGGGGAACCGCAGCCGCCGCTCCGCACGCAGTTCCGTACGACACGACACGACACGACACGTCATGACACGTCACGTCACGTCACGAGCGAGGAAAGGCCCGTCATGCCCGACATCCCCTGGTCCACGCCCACCCGCCCCGCCCCCGGCGCCGAGGTCTACGTCATGGCCTCCCGCTTCGAGACCGCCAGCCTCACCGGAGCGCTGAAGTTCTTCCTGAGGTCGCCCGGCATCGTCCTCCAGACGCGCAAGGCACCCGGCGCCCACGGGGTCGCCCTGCGGGCCCGGGTCCTGCGCCGCACCTTCCTGACCCTGTCCGCCTGGGAGGACCGGGACGCGCTCTACCGCTTCGCGGGCAGCGAACCGCACCGTTCCAGCTCCCGGGCGGCCGCCGCCTATACCAAGGAGGCCGCGTTCGTCTTCTGGACCGTCCCGGCGAGCGAGCTCCCCATCGGCTGGGCCGAGGCGGAGCGCCGCCTCGCCGAGCAGGCGGAGAAGCAGGCGGGCCAGCAGGCGGACAAGGAGCAGCAGTCGGACCGCGGGTGAAGGGGGCCGTTCCGGCCCCGTACGGCCCTGCGGTACGCGTACGGTCCGTGGCCCCGCCTGCTCGGGGGGACGCGGACCGTACTCTTGTCCACGTGCAGGAACTCCACGACGCCCCCCTCGCCCCGCTGACCACCTTCCGGCTCGGCGGCCCCGCCGCCCGGCTGGTCACCGCGACCACCGACGCCGAGGTCGTCGCCACCGTGCGCGCCGCGGACGAGAGCGGCACCCCGCTCCTGGTCATCGGCGGCGGCAGCAACCTGGTCATCGGCGACCAGGGCTTCGACGGCACCGCCCTGCGGATCGCGACCACCGGGTTCGCGCTCGACGGGACCCGGCTGGAACTCGCGGCCGGCGAGAACTGGAGCGAGGCCGTGGCCCGCGTCGTCGACGCCGGGCTCGCGGGCATCGAATGCCTCGCCGGGATCCCCGGCTCGGCCGGCGCCACCCCGATCCAGAACGTCGGGGCGTACGGCCAGGAGGTCTGCGACACGATCACCGAGGTCGTCGCCTACGACCGCACCCGCGGGGAAACGGTCACGCTCTCGGCCGCCGACTGCGCGTTCGCGTACCGCGACAGCCTCTTCAAGCACCAGCCCGACCGGTACGTCGTCCTGCGCGTCCGCTTCGCCCTGGAAGACGCGGGAGGCCTGTCCGCGCCGGTCAAGTACCCCGAGACGGCCCGCGCCCTCGGCGTCGAGGCCGGCGACCGGGTGCCCGCGGCGCAGGCCCGCGAGACCGTCCTGCGGCTGCGCGCCGGCAAGGGCATGGTCCTCGACCCCGCCGACCACGACACCTGGTCGGCCGGCTCCTTCTTCCACAACCCGATCCTCGGCGACGAGGCGTACGCCGCCTTCCTCGCCCGCGCCCAGGAGCGGCTCGGCCCCGGGACCGCCCCGCCCGCGTACCCGGCCGGCGAGGGCCGTACGAAGACCAGCGCGGCCTGGCTCATCGACAAGGCCGGTTTCACCAAGGGCTACGGCGACGGCCCCGCCCGCATCTCCACCAAGCACACCCTCGCCCTCACCAACCGGGGCGAGGCCACCACCGAAGACCTCCTCGCCCTGGCCCGCGAGGTGGTCGCGGGCGTCCACGCAGCCTTCGGCGTCACCCTGGTCAACGAGCCGGTGACGGTCGGCGTCAGCATCTGAGGAGTCCCGGCCCCCATGCTCTGTCCCCTGCACGGGGCCGGTACGGACCCCACCCGGCTGGTGGGACGCACGATCAGAAGGGTCGTCGCGTCCTGGCACATCAGCGACGGCGAACGCTCCGAGGCGCCCCTCGACGTCTGGCTCCTCGACAGCGACGGCGAGTCCACCCGGATCACCACCGGGTCCGACGCCTGCCTCATCGTGGAATCCGAGGCGCCGCACGAGCCCTACGACATGGGGGAGTGGGGCCGCATCGAGGTCGGCGAGGACCTCGGGTACCACCCCTTCCTGCGCCACCTCGGCGACACCGTGGAATCGGTCGCCGAGTTCGCCCTGCCCGCGCAGGGGCGCACCCACCTGGAGATCGGCTTCCCGGACGGCGCGCGGGTGCGCGCCGACTGCCACGAGGGCGACCTGCGGCTCACGCGCTGACCGGCTGACGCGCCGCCGGGGCTACGAGGCGATCCAGTGGTCGATCCCGGCCAGCAGCTTCTCCTGCACGCCGGCGGGCGCGGCACTGCCGCGCACCGACTGGCGGGCCAGCTCCGCGAGCTCCGCGTCGGTGAAGGCGTGGTGCCGGCGGGCGATCTCGTACTGGGCTGCGAGCCGGGACCCGAAGAGCAGCGGATCGTCCGCACCGAGAGCCATCGGGACCCCGGCCTCGAAGAGGGTGCGCAGCGGGACGTCCTCGTGGCGTTCGTAGACCCCGAGGGCGACGTTGGACGCCGGGCAGACCTCGCAGGTGATCTGCCGGTCGGCGAGCCGTTTGAGCAGGCGGGGATCCTCGGCGGCCCGTACGCCGTGCCCGATGCGGGCGGCGTGCAGATCGTCGAGGCAGTCGCGGACGGAGGACGGGCCGGTGAGCTCGCCGCCGTGCGGGGCCGCGAGGAGTCCGCCCTCGCGGGCGATGGCGAAGGCCCGGTCGAAGTCGCGGGCCATGCCGCGGCGCTCGTCGTTGGAGAGGCCGAAGCCGACGATGCCGCGGTCGGCGTAGCGGACGGCGAGCCGGGCCAGGGTGCGGGCGTCGAGGGGGTGCTTCATGCGGTTGGCCGCGATGACGACCCGCATGCCGAGGCCGGTCTCGCGGGAGGCGGCGTCCACGGCGTCGAGGATGATCTCGACGGCGGGGATCATCCCGCCGAGGAGGGGGGCGTAGGAGGTGGGATCCACCTGGATCTCCAGCCAGCCGCTGCCGTCGCGCACGTCCTCCTCCGCGGCCTCGCGGACCAGGCGGCGGATGTCGTCGGGCTCGCGCAGGCAGGAGCGGGCGGCGTCGTAGAGCCGCTGGAAGCGGAACCAGCCGCGTTCGTCCGTGGCGCGGAGCTTCGGTGGCTCGCCGGAGGTGAGGGCGTCCGGGAGGCGGACGCCGTACTTGTCGGCGAGCTCCAGCAGGGTCGACGGGCGCATCGAGCCGGTGAAGTGCAGGTGGAGGTGGGCTTTCGGCAGAAGCGTGAGATCGCGTGCGTGCTCCATCTGGTGATCCTGCCGCACTTGTCACCCGATCGGCAGCCCGATTCCCTGAACGGGTCCTTGCCCGAACGTAAATCCGTGGGGTCGGGGTGCGCGGGGGCGGCGCTGCGCGGGGCTGTCCCCTACCCGCCCTTCCACCGTTCCCCGGGGCTCCGCCCCGGACCCCGCGCCTCAAACGCCGGCGGGGCTGGATTCGGCAGGCGTCGGACCGCACGTGACCGCCGGCGGCGGGAGGTCCCGGAAATGCCTGAGCGGCGGCCCCCACAGGGAAGCCGCCGCTCAGGGTCTGGCTGCGGAACCGCCGGAGGCCTAGGCCTTCGCCTCCGCGAGGAGCTTCTGGATGCGGGAGACGCCCTCGACCAGGTCCTCGTCGCCCAGGGCGTAGGAGAGGCGCAGGTAGCCGGGGGTGCCGAAGGCCTCGCCCGGAACGACGGCGACCTCGGCCTCGTCCAGGATCAGGGCCGCGAGCTCGACGGAGGTCTGCGGGCGCTTGCCGCGGATCTCCTTGCCGAGGACGTCCTTGACCGCCGGGTAGACGTAGAAGGCACCCTCGGGGGTCGGGCAGAAGACGCCGTCGATCTCGTTCAGCATCCGCACCATCGTCTGGCGGCGGCGGTCGAAGGCGGTGCGCATCTCGTGGACGGCGTCCAGGTTGCCGGAGACGGCGGCCAGCGCCGCGACCTGGGCCACGTTGGAGACGTTGGAGGTGGCGTGCGACTGCAGGTTGGTCGCGGCCTTGACCACGTCCTTCGGGCCGATGACCCAGCCCACGCGCCAGCCCGTCATGGCGTACGTCTTGGCGACGCCGTTGACGATGATGCACTTGTCGGCGAGCTCGGGAACGATCGCCGGGAGGGAGACGAACTTCGCGTCGCCGTAGACCAGGTGCTCGTAGATCTCGTCGGTCAGGACCCACAGGCCCTTCTCGACGGCCCAGCGGCCGATCGCCTCGGCGTCGGCCTCGGAGTAGACGGCGCCGGTCGGGTTCGACGGGGAGACGAAGAGGACGACCTTCGTGCGCTCGGTGCGGGCCGCTTCGAGCTGCTCGACGGAGACCCGGTAACCGGTGGTCTCGTCGGCGACGACCTCGACCGGGACACCGCCGGCGAGACGGATCGACTCCGGGTACGTGGTCCAGTACGGCGCCGGGACGATGACCTCGTCACCCGGGTCCAGGATGGCCGCGAACGCCTCGTAGATCGCCTGCTTGCCGCCGTTGGTCACCAGGACCTGGGACGCGTCGACCTCGTAGCCGGAGTCGCGCAGCGTCTTCGCGGCGATGGCGGCCTTCAGCTCGGGCAGACCGCCGGCCGGGGTGTAGCGGTGGTACTTGGGGTTGCGGCAGGCCTCGACCGCGGCGTCGACGATGTAGTCCGGGGTGGGGAAGTCGGGCTCACCCGCTCCGAAACCGATCACCGGACGCCCGGCGGCCTTGAGGGCCTTGGCCTTGGCGTCGACGGCGAGGGTGGCGGACTCGGAGATGGCACCGATACGGGCGGATACGCGGCGCTCGGCGGAAGGCGTTTCAGAGGTCATGCGGCCAATCGTCCCAGACGCGAAACGAGCGCCGCACTCCGTTTCAGTTACCGGACGGCCGCTCTCCGGAGGATGCTGTTCGACGTCAGGGCCCGGACCACGTACACTCAACCGTCGTTGGCCCAAGTCAACCGCTGCAGAGCGTGAGCACACCGTGCACTCGTCTGGATGCGGTAGGTTGGGGCACGCAAAGGGTCGTAGCTCAATTGGTAGAGCACTGGTCTCCAAAACCAGCGGTTGGGGGTTCGAGTCCCTCCGGCCCTGCTCCACACTCCTTCTCGGACGTGTGTGCGCAGGTACGTACTTAGATGCAGTGCCGTGCGGCGCAACCGGGCGCGGCTACGGCCACGACCCGGATTCAGGTGAGAGACGTGACGGACGCCCTGGGCTCCATCGACATGCCTGACGCCGAGGATGACACTCGCGAGAAGAAGGCCCGCAAGGGCGGCAAGCGCGGCAAGAAGGGCCCTCTGGGTCGTCTCGCGCTGTTCTACCGCCAGATCGTCGCGGAACTCCGCAAGGTTGTTTGGCCCACTCGCAACCAGCTGACGACGTACACCACTGTGGTGATTGTCTTCGTCGTCATCATGATCGGTCTGGTGACCGTGATTGACTATGGGTTCCAGGAAGCCATCAAGTTCGTCTTCGGCTGATCCCCGCGGAGGGCGGCGCCTTGATGGGTGCCGCCCGTTTTCGCATGTTCGACCACCTTTTGTATCCAGGAAGAAGCAGCCACCGTGTCTGACCCGAACCTGAACGTGAGCCCCGACTCCGTCGAGTCCGTCGAGGACGAGCTCGACATCGTCGAGGCTGCAGACGCTGTGGACCCCGACGAGGCCGAGCTCGCCGACGCCGAGGCGGGTGTCGCCGCCGAAGAGGCCGCGCTGCACGTCGAGGGTGAGGTCGACCCCGAGGCCGAGGACGACGCGGAGGCCGAAGAGGCCGACGACGAGTCCGACGAAGACGAGTCCGACGAAGACGACGAAGAGGCTTCCGACGAGGCCGAGGACGAGGCTTCCGACGAGGACGCCGAGGCCGTCGAGGCTGCCGACGTCGAGCCCGCCGAGCCCGTCGACCCCATCCAGGCCCTGCGCGAAGAACTGCGCCTCCTGCCCGGCGAGTGGTACGTCATCCACACCTACGCCGGCTACGAGAAGCGCGTGAAGGCCAACCTGGAGCAGCGCGCCGTCTCGCTCAACGTCGAGGACTTCATCTACCAGGCCGAGGTGCCCGAGGAAGAGATCGTCCAGATCAAGAACGGCGAGCGCAAGAACGTCCGGCAGAACAAGCTGCCCGGTTACGTTCTCGTCCGCATGGATCTGACGAACGAGTCCTGGGGCGTCGTCCGCAACACCCCGGGCGTCACCGGCTTCGTGGGCAACGCGTACGACCCGTACCCGCTGACCCTGGACGAGATCGTCAAGATGCTCGCTCCGGAGCTGCAGGAGAAGGCCGCCAAGCTGGCAGCGGAAGAGGCCGGCCTGCCGGCGCCCTCCGTCAAGCGCGCCATCGAGGTCCTGGACTTCGAGGTCGGCGACTCGGTCACCGTCACCGACGGCCCGTTCGCGACGCTGCAGGCGACCATCAACGAGATCAACCCGGACTCGAAGAAGGTCAAGGGTCTCGTCGAGATCTTCGGCCGCGAGACCCCGGTCGAGCTCAGCTTCGACCAGATCCAGAAGAACTGATCCACAGCCTTCTGGCACACGCTTCCGGACAGGTCAGATTGCCCCCTTGCGGGCGGTCTGACCTGCTCGGTTTTCAGCCTCGCACCGATACCCGTTATCGTGGTGCGGTATGCCTCCATCCGGATGACCGGATTGGCGGCGAAAACTCTCACTAGGACCCGGAGAGAGCAATGCCTCCCAAGAAGAAGAAGATCACGGGGCTTATCAAGCTCCAGATCAAGGCCGGTGCGGCCAACCCGGCTCCGCCGGTCGGCCCCGCGCTCGGTCAGCACGGCGTCAACATCATGGAGTTCTGCAAGGCCTACAACGCCGCGACCGAGTCGCAGCGTGGCATGGTCGTGCCGGTGGAGATCACGGTCTACGACGACCGCTCCTTCACCTTCATCACCAAGACGCCGCCGGCCGCGCGCCTCATCCTGAAGAGCGCCGGCGTGGAGAAGGGCTCTGGCGAGCCGCACAAGACGAAGGTCGCGAAGCTTACGCGTGACCAGGTTCGCGAGATCGCCACGCTCAAGATGCCTGACCTGAACGCCAACGACATCGACGCGGCCGAGAAGATCATCGCCGGCACCGCGCGTTCGATGGGCATCACGGTCGAAGGCTGATTCAGCCACCCCAGCACCACAGTGGTAGGGCCAAGCGCTGGTCCGCACCACGACTCCACACCTGAAGCCACAACACAGGAGCAGAAGTGAAGCGCAGCAAGACTCTCCGCGCTGCGGACGCCAAGGTCGACCGGGAGAAGCAGTACGCCCCGCTCGAGGCCGTCCGTCTCGCCAAGGAGACCTCCACCACGAAGTTCGACGGCACCGTCGAGGTCGCCTTCCGCCTGGGTGTAGACCCGCGCAAGGCCGACCAGATGGTCCGCGGCACCGTGAACCTCCCGCACGGCACCGGCAAGACCGCCCGGGTCCTGGTCTTCGCGACCGGTGACCGTGCTGCGGCCGCGGAAGCCGCCGGCGCCGACATTGTCGGCGACGACGAGCTCATCAACGAGATCGCCAAGGGCAACCGCCTCAACGAGTTCGACGCCGTTGTCGCCACGCCGGACCTCATGGGCAAGGTCGGCCGCCTCGGCCGCGTGCTCGGTCCCCGTGGCCTGATGCCGAACCCGAAGACCGGCACCGTCACGATGGACGTCGCGAAGGCTGTCACCGAGATCAAGGGTGGCAAGATCGAGTTCCGCGTCGACAAGCACTCGAACCTGCACTTCATCATCGGCAAGGTCTCCTTCTCCGATGAGCAGCTGGTCGAGAACTACGGCGCGGCCCTGGACGAGATCCTTCGTCTGAAGCCGTCCGCCGCGAAGGGCCGCTACATCAAGAAGGCCGCCCTCAGCACCACCATGGGCCCCGGCATCCTGCTGGACCAGAACCGCACCCGGAACCTCCTCGTCGAGGAAGACCCGGCCGCGGTCTGACTGAGCCGGGCCTGACGGCTCGCTGAGTTGCCCGAACGGGCCCTCCTCCCCCTTCACGGGGGAGGAGGGCCCGTTCTGCATGTCGCGCTGCGGACCGTGCTGCGGATCGCACGGAAAATGGCGCAGGGATCGGCGGCCCGCCCCGTAGGGTCGGAACACATCAAACGATCACATCATGGGTGGGGACTCTTGTTCGCGAACCGGAACAACGGCTTGACGAAGACCGCTGGGGCCGCGCTGGCCGCCGTACTGCTCGTGGGTGGGGCCACGGCGTGCGAGAGCGGGCAGAAGGGCGACACGGGGAAGGCAGGGGCCGGCCAGGGCGCCGGGAAGGGCGCGGTGGAGGTGGCCCCGGCCGCCTACCTGGAGAAGGTCAAGGCGAAGTCGGAGGAGATCACCTCCCTGCGCTACTCCATGTCCGGCACCGCGGAGGGCGAGCAGTTCTCCGGTGACGTCTCCATGCGGATCAAGCCGTCACTGGCGATGTCGATGAAGATGACCACCTCGGGCGAGGGCGGCCAGGCGGCCGAGATCCGCCTCGTCGACGAGGCGATGTTCATCGGCGCCGAGGGCAAGTGGATCAAGTTCGACATGAAGAGCCTGGACCCGTCCATGGCGGAGAAGCTGAACAGCGCCGGCGGCACGGCGAACAAGAGCGGCGAGAACCCCGGTGACCGGGCGGGCGAGCTGCTCAAGGCCAAGGACCTCAAGCTCGTCGGCGAGGAGACCGTCGACGGGGTGAAGACCAAGCACCTCACCGGCACGGTCTCCCTCGACGAGCTGCGGGCCGCGGCGGCCTCCGAGACGCCCGAGGCCAAGAAGCGCCGGGAGCAGTCGGTCACGGCCCTGGAGGCGCAGGGCGTCAAGAACCTGACCCTGGACATGTGGATCGACGAGTCGGACCGCACCAAGCAGGTCCGCACCCGCGGCGACGCGGCCAAGGGCCCGGTGGACACGACCATCAAGTTCCTGGACTACAACCAGCCGGTCGAGGTGGCCGCACCGCCCGCCGGCGAGGTCATGGACCTCGCCGAGATGATGAAGGGCGCCGGTCAGGCACAGGGCTGACCTGGTATTTCCGGGTCGCGCGGGGCCGTCGGGTGACCGATTTGCTCTGCGCGGCACCGGTCCCGTACTCTTCCGGAGAAGCCAAAGACCGCTGGTCGTTGCCGTGCCCGCAAGGGGGCGGTGGCCGAAGGATCCGCTGACTGCGGACGTCCTGCGCAGGTGTTCAAGGAAAGTTCCCGGAACTCGTTTCCGGTTGAGCTACGCCCTGGCGCCTGCGCCGGGGCGTTTCGTATTTTGCCCCTTCTGAGCGGTCCTCATCACCCGGAAGGAGGCCGACGCACTATGCCGACGCCCAACAAGGCTGCCGCGGTAGCCGAGCTCACGGACCAGTTCCGCGACTCGAACGCCGCCGTGCTGACCGAGTACCGGGGTCTCACCGTCGCGCAGCTCAAGACGCTGCGTCGCTCTCTCGGTGAGAACGCCCAGTACGCCGTGGTGAAGAACACGCTGACCAAGATTGCGGCCAACCAGGCCGGGATCACCGCGCTGGACGAGCACTTCGCTGGTCCCACCGCGGTCGCCTTCATCACCGGTGACCCGGTGGAGTCGGCGAAGAGCCTGCGTGACTTCGCCAAGGAAAACCCGAACCTCATCATCAAGGCGGGTGTCCTTGATGGTAAGGCGCTCACCGCCGATGAGATCAAGAAGCTTGCGGACCTCGAGTCCCGCGAGGTTCTGCTCAGCAAGCTGGCCGGCGCGTTCAAGGGCAAGCAGTCTCAGGCTGCCTCGCTCTTCCAGGCGCTGCCGTCGAAGTTCGTCCGCACTGCGGAAGCGCTTCGCGTCAAGCTCGCCGAGCAGGGCGGTGCCGAGTAATTCGGCTCGCGCACTGATCCACGCCGCCTAGTGCGTGGGTCAAAGCGGGCCGTTACGCCCGCCTCTATATACATCCGGCACCTGCCGATTTAGTGGAAGGATCGCCCATCATGGCGAAGCTCAGCCAGGAAGACCTGCTCGCTCAGTTCGAGGAGCTCACCCTCATCGAGCTCTCCGAGTTCGTGAAGGCGTTCGAGGAGAAGTTCGACGTCACCGCCGCCGCGGCCGTCGCCGTTGCCGGCCCGGGTGCCCCGGCCGCCGCTGAGGCCGTCGAGGAGCAGGACGAGTTCGACGTCATCCTCGAGGGTGCCGGCGACAAGAAGATCCAGGTCATCAAGGTCGTGCGCGAGCTCACCTCCCTGGGCCTCAAGGAGGCCAAGGACCTCGTCGACGGCGCTCCGAAGCCGATCCTCGAGAAGGTCGCCAAGGAGGCCGCTGACAAGGCTGCCGAGTCCCTCAAGGCTGCCGGCGCGTCTGTGACCGTCAAGTAACACCTCTGGGGCCTCTCTGAGGCCTCAACCAAGGGCGATCACCCGTAAGGGTGGTCGCCCTTTGGCGTACCCGGAGTGCCTGATTTGCCCCCGTCTCGTTGGGGAGTAGGGTGATCTTCGTTGCTCTGCGGCAGGGTCCCTCGATGATCCGCTCGGAGCAGGGGGCCTTGACGAACGGGACGCGGCGCGCAATTCTCAGATCCGTCGCGAGATCGGCAGACTCGATCCGAGATCCGAGGCATGGATCGGTCCCACATCGGGCATGGATCGACTACGAAGAGGGCAGTACTGTTACGCGCTCTGTATGCGAGAGCCGAACCGTTGGACGCAGTTGAAACGACATGGGGAAGGCCTGTTGCCGGTTTCCGGAAACCTGGTCTGGACATCAGTGAGCCTAGTGGCTACACTGACCCTTTGCGCTGCCTGTTAGCTGCCCCCTGCCCGTCGCCAGGGGCATGCCCACGCATGAGCACACTTGATTGAACGGCCCTGAGCTGGTCCTTTGACCAGATGGGGGGCGCTTGTCTTCTGTGTCAGCTGGGACCGGTACGCGCGTAGTGAGTCCGAGCCCTCGGAAGGACCCCCTCTTGGCCGCCTCGCGCAACGCCTCGACCAATACGAACAACGGTGCCAGCACCGCCCCGCTGCGCATCTCCTTTGCAAAGATCAAGGAGCCCCTCGAGGTTCCGAACCTCCTGGCGCTGCAGACCGAGAGCTTTGACTGGCTGCTCGGCAACGCCGCCTGGAAGTCTCGCGTCGAGTCGGCGCTTGAGAGCGGACAGGACGTTCCCACCAAGTCCGGTCTGGAAGAGATCTTCGAGGAGATCTCGCCGATCGAGGACTTCTCCGGGTCGATGTCGCTGACGTTCCGCGACCACCGTTTCGAGCCGGCGAAGAACTCGGTCGACGAGTGCAAGGACCGCGACTTCACGTACGCGGCGCCGCTTTTCGTCACTGCCGAGTTCACGAACAACGAGACCGGAGAGATCAAGTCTCAGACGGTCTTCATGGGCGATTTCCCGCTCATGACCAACAAGGGCACCTTCGTCATCAACGGCACCGAGCGTGTCGTCGTGTCGCAGCTCGTCCGTTCCCCCGGTGTCTACTTCGACTCCTCCATCGACAAGACGTCCGACAAGGACATCTTCGCCGCCAAGATCATCCCTTCCCGGGGTGCCTGGCTCGAGATGGAGATCGACAAGCGTGACATGGTCGGTGTTCGCATCGACCGCAAGCGCAAGCAGTCCGTCACCGTCCTCCTGAAGGCTCTCGGCTGGACCACCGAGCAGATCCTCGAGGAGTTCGGCGAGTACGAGTCCATGCGCGCCACCCTGGAGAAGGACCACACCCAGGGCCAGGACGACGCGCTGCTCGACATCTACCGCAAGCTGCGTCCCGGCGAACCGCCGACCCGCGAAGCCGCTCAGACGCTGCTCGAGAACCTCTACTTCAACCCGAAGCGCTACGACCTCGCGAAGGTCGGCCGCTACAAGGTGAACAAGAAGCTCGGCGCCGACGAGCCGCTGGACGCCGGCGTGCTCACCACCGACGACGTCATCGCGACCATCAAGTACCTGGTCAAGCTGCACGCCGGTGAGACCGAGACCGTCGGTGAGTCGGGTCGTTCGATCGTCGTCGAGACCGACGACATCGACCACTTCGGCAACCGTCGTCTGCGCAACGTCGGCGAGCTCATCCAGAACCAGGTCCGTACGGGTCTGGCTCGTATGGAGCGCGTCGTCCGCGAGCGGATGACGACCCAGGACGTCGAGGCGATCACGCCGCAGACCCTGATCAACATCCGGCCGGTCGTCGCCTCCATCAAGGAGTTCTTCGGCACCAGCCAGCTGTCGCAGTTCATGGACCAGAACAACCCGCTGTCGGGTCTCACCCACAAGCGCCGTCTGTCGGCGCTTGGCCCGGGTGGTCTGTCCCGTGAGCGGGCCGGCTTCGAGGTCCGAGACGTTCACCCGTCGCACTACGGCCGCATGTGCCCGATCGAGACCCCTGAAGGCCCGAACATCGGTCTGATCGGCTCGCTCGCGTCCTACGGTCGCGTCAACGCGTTCGGTTTCGTCGAGACCCCGTACCGCAAGGTCATCGACGGTGTCGTCACCGACGAGGTCGACTACCTGACGGCCGACGAGGAAGACCGCTTCGTCATCGCCCAGGCCAACGCCGGCCTGTCCGACGAGATGCGCTTCACGGAGAACCGCGTACTGGTTCGCCGTCGTGGCGGCGAGATCGACTACATCGCCGGCGACGACGTCGACTACATGGACGTCTCCCCGCGCCAGATGGTGTCCGTCGCCACCGCGATGATCCCCTTCCTGGAGCACGACGACGCCAACCGTGCCCTCATGGGCGCGAACATGATGCGCCAGGCCGTTCCGCTCATCAAGGCGGAGGCGCCGCTCGTCGGCACCGGCATGGAGTACCGCTGTGCGGTCGACGCCGGTGACTCGATCCGTGCGGAGAAGGACGGTGTCGTCCAGGAGGTCTCGGCCGACTACATCACCGTCGCCAACGACGACGGCACGTACACCACGTACCGCGTCGCCAAGTTCTCCCGCTCGAACCAGGGCACCTCGGTCAACCAGAAGGTCATCGTCAACGAGGGTGACCGGATCATCGAGTCCCAGGTCCTCGCCGACGGTCCTGCGACCGAAGAGGGCGAAATGGCCCTCGGCAAGAACCTGCTCGTCGCGTTCATGCCCTGGGAAGGTCACAACTACGAGGACGCGATCATCCTGTCGCAGCGCCTCGTACAGGACGACGTCCTCTCCTCGATCCACATCGAGGAGCACGAGGTCGACGCCCGTGACACCAAGCTGGGCCCCGAGGAGATCACCCGGGACATCCCGAACGTCTCCGAGGAGGTCCTGGCGGACCTCGACGAGCGCGGCATCATCCGCATCGGTGCGGACGTCGTCGCCGGCGACATCCTGGTCGGAAAGGTCACGCCCAAGGGCGAGACCGAGCTGACCCCGGAAGAGCGCCTGCTCCGCGCGATCTTCGGTGAGAAGGCCCGCGAGGTGCGTGACACCTCGCTCAAGGTTCCTCACGGTGAGATCGGCAAGGTCATCGGTGTCCGCGTCTTCGACCGCGAGGAGGGCGACGAGCTTCCCCCGGGCGTGAACCAGCTGGTCCGCGTCTACGTCGCCCAGAAGCGCAAGATCACCGACGGTGACAAGCTCGCCGGCCGCCACGGCAACAAGGGTGTCATCTCCAAGATCCTTCCGATCGAGGACATGCCCTTCCTTGAGGACGGCACGCCGGTCGACATCATCCTGAACCCGCTGGGTGTCCCGTCCCGAATGAACCCGGGACAGGTCCTGGAGATCCACCTCGGCTGGCTCGCCAGCCGCGGCTGGGACGTCTCCGGCCTCGCGGAGGAGTGGGCCGAGCGACTGAAGGTCATCGGCGCCGACCGCGTCGAGCCCGGTACCAACGTCGCCACCCCGGTGTTCGACGGTGCCCGTGAGGACGAGATCTCCGGCCTCTTCGAGCACACGATCCCGAACCGCGACGGGGACCGCCTGGTCCTCCCGTCCGGCAAGGCGCGTCTGTTCGACGGCCGCTCCGGCGAGCCGTTCCCGGAGCCGGTCTCGGTCGGCTACATGTACATCCTGAAGCTCCACCACCTGGTCGACGACAAGCTCCACGCTCGGTCGACCGGTCCGTACTCGATGATCACGCAGCAGCCGCTGGGTGGTAAGGCGCAGTTCGGTGGCCAGCGCTTCGGTGAGATGGAGGTGTGGGCGCTCGAGGCTTATGGCGCCGCTTACGCCCTCCAGGAGCTCCTGACCATCAAGTCCGATGACGTGACCGGCCGCGTGAAGGTCTACGAGGCCATCGTCAAGGGCGAGAACATCCCCGAGCCGGGCATTCCCGAGTCCTTCAAGGTGCTCATCAAGGAAATGCAGTCGCTCTGCCTCAACGTGGAGGTGCTGTCCTCGGACGGCATGTCCATCGAGATGCGCGACACCGACGAGGACGTCTTCCGCGCGGCGGAGGAGCTCGGTATCGACCTGTCCCGGCGTGAGCCGAGCAGCGTCGAAGAGGTCTGACGGGCCTGACGGGGGGCTCGCTCAAGAGCCCCCCGTCATCCCCGGGACCGTTCAGACCATGATTGAGACTCGACCCCGAAAGAGGGATTGACGCACAGTGCTCGACGTCAACTTCTTCGACGAGCTGCGGATCGGCCTTGCCACCGCGGACGACATCCGAACCTGGTCCCACGGCGAGGTCAAGAAGCCGGAGACCATCAACTACCGCACCCTCAAGCCCGAGAAGGACGGACTCTTCTGCGAGAAGATCTTCGGTCCGACCCGGGACTGGGAGTGCTACTGCGGTAAGTACAAGCGTGTCCGCTTCAAGGGCATCATCTGTGAGCGTTGTGGCGTCGAAGTCACGCGCGCCAAGGTGCGTCGCGAGCGGATGGGCCACATCGAGCTTGCCGCTCCCGTCACCCACATCTGGTACTTCAAGGGCGTCCCGTCGCGCCTCGGATACCTGCTGGACCTCGCGCCGAAGGACCTCGAGAAGGTCATCTACTTCGCCGCGTACATGATCACGTTCGTGGACGACGAGCGCCGCACCCGCGACCTCCCGTCCCTGGAGGCACACGTCTCCGTCGAGCGCCAGCAGATCGAGAACCGACGCGACTCGGACCTCGAAGGCCGTGCCAAGAAGCTCGAGAGCGACCTGGCCGAGCTCGAGGCCGAGGGCGCGAAGGCCGACGTGCGCCGCAAGGTGCGCGAAGGCGCCGAGCGCGAGATGAAGCAGCTCCGTGACCGCGCCCAGCGCGAGATCGACCGCCTCGACGAGGTGTGGGCCCGCTTCAAGAACCTCAAGGTCCAGGACCTCGAGGGCGACGAGCTGCTCTACCGCGAGCTGCGCGACCGCTTCGGTACGTACTTCGACGGCTGCATGGGCGCCGCGGCGCTCCAGAAGCGTCTGGAGTCCTTCGACCTCGACGAAGAGGCCGAGCGCCTCCGCGAGATCATCCGTACCGGCAAGGGCCAGAAGAAGACCCGTGCGCTCAAGCGCCTCAAGGTCGTCTCCGCGTTCCTGCAGACCAGCAACAAGCCCAAGGGCATGGTTCTGGACTGCGTGCCGGTGATCCCGCCGGACCTGCGTCCGATGGTGCAGCTGGACGGTGGCCGCTTCGCGACCTCCGACCTGAACGACCTGTACCGCCGCGTGATCAACCGCAACAACCGCCTGAAGCGCCTTCTCGACCTCGGTGCCCCCGAGATCATCGTGAACAACGAGAAGCGCATGCTCCAGGAAGCCGTCGACGCCCTCTTCGACAACGGTCGTCGTGGTCGTCCGGTGACCGGTCCCGGTAACCGTCCGCTGAAGTCCCTGAGCGACATGCTCAAGGGCAAGCAGGGTCGATTCCGTCAGAACCTCCTCGGCAAGCGCGTGGACTACTCCGCGCGTTCCGTGATCGTCGTCGGTCCGCAGCTGAAGCTGCACCAGTGTGGTCTGCCCAAGGCCATGGCGCTGGAGCTCTTCAAGCCGTTCGTGATGAAGCGCCTGGTCGACCTGAACCACGCGCAGAACATCAAGTCGGCGAAGCGCATGGTCGAGCGCGGCCGCACGGTCGTCTACGACGTGCTCGAAGAGGTCATCGCCGAGCACCCGGTTCTGCTGAACCGTGCGCCCACGCTGCACCGCCTCGGCATCCAGGCCTTCGAGCCCCAGCTGGTCGAAGGCAAGGCCATCCAGATCCACCCGCTCGTCTGCACCGCGTTCAACGCGGACTTCGACGGTGACCAGATGGCCGTGCACCTGCCGCTTTCGGCAGAGGCGCAGGCCGAGGCCCGCATCCTGATGCTGTCCTCGAACAACATCCTGAAGCCGGCAGACGGTCGTCCCGTCACCATGCCGACCCAGGACATGGTGCTGGGTCTGTTCTTCCTCACCACCGACGGCGAGCTCCGCGACGTCAAGGGCGAGGGCCGTGCGTTCGGCTCGACCGCCGAGGCGACGATGGCGTTCGACAACGGTGAGCTGGCTCTCCAGTCGGCCGTCGACATCCGCTTCCCGGTGGGCACCATCCCGCCGCGCGGCTGGGTGGCGCCGATCGCCGAAGAGGGCGAGCAGGAGTTCCAGCCGGGCGACAGCTTCCGTCTGAAGACGACCCTGGGCCGCGCGCTCTTCAACGAGCTGCTGCCCGAGGACTACCCGTTCGTCGACTACTCGGTGGGCAAGAAGCAGCTCTCCGAGATCGTCAACGACCTGGCGGAGCGCTACCCCAAGGTGATCGTGGCGGCGACGCTCGACAACCTGAAGGCGGCCGGCTTCCACTGGGCGACCCGTTCGGGCGTCACCGTGGCCATCTCCGACGTCGTCGTGCCCGAGGCCAAGAAGGCCATCGTCAAGGGCTACGAGGAGCTGGACGAGAAGGTCCAGAAGCAGTACGAGCGCGGTCTGATCACCAAGGACGAGCGCACGCAGGAGCTCATCGCGATCTGGACCAAGGCGACCAACGAGGTTGCCGAGGCGATGAACGCGAACTTCCCCAAGACGAACCCCATCTTCATGATGGTTGACTCGGGTGCCCGAGGAAACATGATGCAGATGCGACAGATCGCCGGTATGCGTGGTCTGGTGTCGAACGCGAAGAACGAGACCATCCCGCGTCCGATCAAGGCGTCCTTCCGTGAGGGCCTCACCGTTCTGGAGTACTTCATCTCCACGCACGGTGCCCGTAAGGGTCTGGCGGACACCGCCCTGCGTACCGCCGACTCGGGTTACCTCACCCGTCGTCTGGTGGACGTCTCGCAGGACGTCATCATCCGCGAGGAGGACTGCGGCACCGAGCGCGGCCTGAAGCTGAAGATCGCCGTTCGCGGCGAGGACGGCGCGCTGCGCAAGGCCGACGACGTCGAGACCTCGATCTACGCCCGCATGCTGGCCGAGGACGTCGTCATCGACGGCAAGGTCATCGCGCCGGCCAACGTCGACCTCGGTGACGTGCTCATCGACGCCCTGGTCGCCAACGGCGTCGAGGAGGTCAAGACCCGCTCGGTCCTGACCTGTGAGTCCGCGGTCGGCACCTGTGCCTTCTGCTACGGACGCTCGCTCGCCACCGGCAAGCTGGTCGACATCGGTGAGGCGGTCGGCATCATCGCCGCCCAGTCCATCGGTGAGCCCGGTACCCAGCTGACGATGCGTACCTTCCACACCGGTGGTGTGGCCGGTGACGACATCACGCAGGGTCTGCCGCGTGTCGTCGAGCTCTTCGAGGCCCGTACCCCGAAGGGTGTCGCCCCGATCTCCGAGGCCGCCGGCCGCGTGCGGATCGAGGAGACCGAGAAGACGAAGAAGATCGTCATCACGCCCGACGACGGCAGCGAGGAGACGGCCTTCCCGATCTCCAAGCGCGCCAAGGTCATCGTCGGCGAGGGCGACCACGTCGAGGTCGGCCAGAAGCTGACCATGGGTGCCACCAACCCGCACGACGTGCTGCGCATCCTCGGCCAGCGTGCGGTCCAGGTCCACCTGGTCGGCGAAGTCCAGAAGGTCTACAACTCGCAGGGCGTGTCGATCCACGACAAGCACATCGAGATCATCATCCGGCAGATGCTGCGCCGCGTGACGATCATCGAGTCCGGCGACGCGGAGCTCCTGCCGGGCGAGCTGGTCGAGCGGTCGAAGTTCGAGACCGAGAACCGTCGTGTGGTCACCGAGGGCGGTCACCCCGCCTCCGGCCGTCCGCAGCTGATGGGTATCACCAAGGCCTCGCTCGCGACCGAGTCCTGGCTGTCGGCGGCGTCGTTCCAGGAGACGACCAGGGTTCTGACGGACGCGGCGATCAACGCCAAGTCCGACTCCCTGATCGGCCTCAAGGAGAACGTCATCATCGGTAAGCTCATCCCGGCCGGTACGGGCCTCGCCCGCTACCGCAACATCCGGGTCGAGCCGACCGAGGAAGCCAAGGCCGCGATGTACTCGGCCGTCGGCTACGACGACATCGACTACTCGCCCTTCGGCACCGGCTCCGGCCAGGCTGTCCCGCTGGAGGACTACGACTACGGCCCGTACAACGGCTGAGGTCGCTGAGCAGTAGGCAGTACGAAGAAGCCCCCCGCCGCTCCGAGAGGAGAGGCGGGGGGCTTCTTCGTGTTGTCGACGGTGTCGTGGATCAGGGCCGTCGGCGGCGGCGGAGGCCCGCCACGGTGACCGAGGTGAGGGCCAGGAGGGCGAGGGTGGCGCCGGCCAGGCCGGGGGTGAGGCCCTTGGGGGTGAAGGTGCAGGAGACCTTGTCCGTGCCCGGGGTGATGTCCAGGGAGACCAGGCCGTGGAAGCTCTTCACCGGGGCCGAGCACTGCCAGCCGGGGACGTCGGTCATGGCGAAGACGGCGGTGCCGGAGGCTCCCTTCGGGAGGGTGGCCTCGATGGTGTGGCCGCCCGCGCCGACCTGGGTGGCGCCCGTGGCGGTGAGGCGGCCGACCGCCTGGGAGAGTGCGGCCCGGTCCAGGCAGCCGATGGGGTGCTCGCCGGCGGTGGCGTCGCGGGTGCGGGTGTCCACGGTGACGTCGACGGTGCCGGACGCGGGGACCTCGCCGAGGCTCACGACCCCGGTCATCCGGTCCTCCAGGGGCCTTGCGGTGCCGCCGGAGGTGAGGGTTCCGTACAGCTGGGGGGAGTACCAGAAGGCCTCGGAGCCGGGCGTGCAGGTGGCGGCGTACGTCTGTCGGGTGGCGCTGCCGCCCCGGGTGACGGGCGGGACCCGGTAGACGGTGGAGCCGAGGACCTGCTCCTGGCGGGCGTAGACGCTGGCCGGCGGGTTGGGGGAGGAGTACGGGGCGCTGCGGACGGTGACCAGGGGCGGGGTGGGGAAGGTGCGGGCCGTCCAGCTGTTCTTCTGCGGACCCGGTTCGGCCCGGGCGCCGATCGAGAAGATCGCGTCCAGGACGGGATTGTCGGCGCCGAAGAAGGTCCGGCCGTCGTTCTTGTAGCCGTAGCCGAGGGGTTCGAGGGCCTTGTACGTGTTCTCGGGGAGGTAGCTGCTGTAGTACTGCGGGCCCTCGGCCCGGAGCGAGAGCGCGTCGTTGTACGAGGTCTGCGGGGCGCCCGAGTCGGTCCGGTACGCGGGCCAGCCGTCGACCGAACGGACGGCGTCGAAGTGGTTCGTGATCGACTGGCTGGACGTGGCGATCGGCTTCGCCCAGCGTTCGCGGGCGCGGCGGGCGTCCGCGTTGACCGCGGCGGCGGTGGATTCGGCGAAGACGACGCCGACCATGAGGACGGCGGCCACGGGGATCAGTACCCGGCGCTTCTCGCCCAGCGCCAGCAGGACCAGGGCCAGGAGCGACACCGCGCCGCCGCCCAGGACGGCCGGCCAGGTGGTGCCGCCGAAGTCGTTGGTGTGGCGCAGCACGAAGGTCGCGACGACCAGCAGGGCGGCGCTCAGCGCCAGGTGCAGCGGGCGCGGCCGGTTGGCCAGCGAGAGCCAGGCGACGATCACGACCATGCCGCTGAAGACGAAGGCCTCGCGGTAGGGATTGCCGTTCGGCACCGCCAGTCCGTGCCACACGTACTGGGTGGGCGGGAACTGGAAGGAGAGGACGACGAGCAGGGTCGCCGCCGCCCACACCAGCCGGGTCCGGCGGGCGACGGCCGTGTTGAGGAGGAAGGACCCCGCCAGGATCAGGCCGAGCGAGGCCACGTACAGCCGGGGCCGGCCGCCCCACAGGTAGGTGCCGGGGAGCATGCCGGTCAGGAAGATCTCGATCCGGACGGGATCGAAGGCGGCCGCCTTGGTGGGCTGGGCGGCTCCGCTGGAGAGGAACGAGGGCAGGAGGAGGGGGAGCGTGAGCAGGATGCCGGTCGCGGCGGCCGTCGCGGCCCGCCACACGGCGCGCAGCCGCTGGGCTCCGGTCAGGTCGAGGACGATCAGGCGAATGGCGAGCAGCACGCAGGCGGCCATCGTCGCCATCATCGCGGTGTAGAAGTTCCCGAACCAGGCGAGCGCGACCAGCAGGGCCACGCCCGGCCAGCGGCGTTCCTCCAGGCACCACTCGACGGCGATGCCCAGGAGCGGGAGCGCGACCAGGCCCCACATCCACATGGGGATGTACGAGGCGTCGCTGAGCGCCCAGCCGCACAGTCCGTAGACGGCTCCGAGCACGCCCCGCTGCCACCACGGTCCCGGCTGCAGCTTGCCGAGGTAGACGGCCATCAGGGCGGCGGCGGTGCCCATCGTGACCGGGGTGATCACGAAGACGGCGAGGTCCACGTGCGCGCGGGGGACGAGGACGGCCAGCCAGGAGAAGGGGTTGCCGAGGTAGGTGTAGTAGTCGGACAGGAACTGCTGGCCGAAGCCGCCGCGCCAGGTGAAGAGGAGGTCCCCGGCGGCCTGGCCGTGGACCAGGTCCCACAGGGCGCGGTGGAACGGGACGTACTGGTTGGCCTGGTCGTTGACGGCCCGGCCGGTGGTGCCGAAGGGGAAGGTGCCCCGGGCGGCCCAGGACGCGCAGAAGGCGCCCGCGGCGATGAGGAAGGCGAGCAGGGGGGCGTGGAACCGGCCGGCGCGGCGCGGCGCCGGCCGGTCCTCCCGGGGGGGTGGACTGCTGTGCTTGGCGGGCTCCTCGGCCACGGTCCCCAATGCTCTGCTCCCTGCTGGTCGAGTGCTGCTGTCGGAGGTTTTGTCCGACTCGCCAGTCTAGGTCGACCGCGGGGGCCCGCCGCGTGCTCGGGTCAGCGGGCGGTGAGCTGCCAGGCCGTCATGGCGATCGCCGAGACCGCCGCCATGGCGGTGACGCTGGCGAGCGGCCAGCGGGCCCGCTCCAGGGAGTCCAAGCGGGATTCGTGGTCGGCGAGCTGACGGTCGGTCTGGTCGCTGCGCTGGACCAGCAGGGCCAGCGATCCGTCGACCCGGGCGAACCCGGCCTCCATGGTGCCGCGCAGGCGTTCCAGTTCGACGGCGACGGAGAGCGGGTCCGGCATGTGCGGTTCCGTCATGCGCGCTCGTCCTCCGGGTGCGGGGTACGGGCGTCGGCGTCGGCGTCGATGTGGGCTTCGGCGTCGCGGGCGATGAGGGCGAGCAGGGTGCGGTCGGGGTCGTGCGGCCACTCGGTACGCAGCCAGCCGGGCAGTACGGCCTGTACGCCGGGCAGCGCCATCACCCGGGTGAGCGCGCCGGCGGCGGTGAGGGCGGCCGCCACCCAGGGCAGCGCGGCGGGGATGCCGGACGCGTCGACCAGGGCGGGCAGCAGGACGGCCATCGCCAGGGCGGTCTGGACGAGGGTGCGCAGGGTGCGCTTGCCGGCTTCGGACATGGGTGGTGCCTTCTTTCGGTGGGGCGGGGGTGGGGGGACCGGTCGTCAGCCGGAGTGCGGGACCTTGAGGGCGTTCCAGGAGGTGCGGCCCGGCCAGCCGTCGGCGTCGGCGCCGGCGAAGCCGAGCTTGCGCTGCCACTTCGCGTACGAGAGGCGGTCGGCCTCCGTCCACTGGGGGCCCGGGCCCTGGGCGTAGGCGGAGCAGCCCTCGGCGACCAGGCGCTTGCCCATGGCGGTGACGATCGGGGAGCGGGGGGCGGCGGTGAAGAAGGCGGCGCCGGGGAAGGGCTGGTAGCCGCCGTCTCCGCCGGCCGGCGGGGTGGGGTGGCCGCCCTGGCCGCCCGGGGCGGAGGCGAGGCGGGCGGCGATGCGGGCGCGCAGGTCCTGCATGGTGAACCCGCGCGGGTCGACCTTGGTGTTGGTCCACTCCTTGTGGCCGATGACCGACGGGGCGCTCCAGCCGTGGGCCCGGCACAGGGCGGCCGAGGCGCGCTCGATGGCATCGAGCTGGGCGGCGGGCCACGGGTCGCGGCCGTCGCCGAGGTTGACGCACTCGAAGCCGTAGAAGTGGGCGTTGCCGTCGGTGTCGTTGCGGCGGGGGGCGGGGAGGGCGGTCTCGGCGGCGACGGCGTCCAGGACGTCGCCGTCGCCGAGGCCCGCGTGGTTGGTGCGGCCGTGGCCGATCAGGTGGACGCCGCCGTCCTTGTCGATCACTCCGTGACAGAGGGGGCCGGGGAGTTCGGCGTAGCCGTCGCGGCAGAGGGCGACGCTGGAGGTGGTGCCGGCGCTGACGGTGTGGTGGATCACGATGCCGTTGACCGGGCCCCAGGCGCCCTTGTGATTGCGGTTGTGGGTGCGCCAGCCGGGGTGCTCTATGACGGTCACCCCCTCGGCGCGCAGGGCGGCGAGGAGGGTGTCGGCGGTGAGGGGGGTGGCCATGTCGGGCTCCTTCGGACATGCGGAAGCCCCGGGCCGGGGGTGGCTCGGGGCCGGGGGTGGCTCGGGGCTGGGTGGGGTGGGGCGCTGGGTGGTGCGGGGCTGGACGGGGCGGGGGCCGGGGAGGCCGTGCGGGTCGGTGGCTCGGGGCTCCGCCCCGGACCCCGCGCCTCAAACGCCGGCGGGGCCGGGTTGGCTCAAGCGCCGACGGGGCTGGATCAGGTGGGGCCGGGGAGCCAGGAGGCGCACAGGGCGGCGTAGGCCGTGACGCGGGATTCGAAGTCCGCCAGGGCCGCGGCCACCGCGGTGGGGATCGCCGACCGGTTCGGGAGCACCGGGCCTTCCGGCGGGGGGTTCAGTACGGTCTGGCCGGTGCCGCGGAGCTGGGCGCCGGACTCGCCCGTCTCGGTGAGCTGGGCGGTGACGTACACCGCCGGGTAGCCGCTGACCGGGTCCGGTTCCAGGGTGTCGCCCAGGCCGGCGTCGTGGACGCGGATCTGGAGGGTGTGGCCGGCCTCGGTGACCGTGGCGCGGCCCGCGTAGTCGAGGGCGATGCCCCAGGGCTGGGTCGGATCGATGTTCACGGGGAGGGTCTCCTCAGCTCTGGGTGCCGTACATCATGAGCGGCTGGGCGTAGACGAGCCCGGTGCCGCTGGTGACCATCGCCTGGATCTCCACCTTGACCAGGCTGCCGAAGCGGGCGTTGAAGTCGTCGGTGACCGCGGCGGTGCGGTCGAGGACCGTGCCGGTGGTGACCGGGTCGCCCCACGGGGCCCCGTCCACGAGGATCCGTACCTGCCCGGTGACGCCCGCCGCCGCGGCGGTGTTGCAGTACACCCGCAGACGGGGCTGCCACAGCGGGTTGAAGGAGCGGGCGACGGTGGTCCAGGCGGTGGCGTTGGTCTGCGGCCAGCGGGCGGTCGCCAGGTCCTGCGGGGGCAGCATGGCGAGCCAGGGGCGGGCCAGGCCGCCGGTGACCACGTCGTCCGAGAGGATCTCGTGGCCGTACGCGTCGAACACGCGGACGGCCTGGTCGTAGGTGCCGGTGACGGCGTTGCGGATGCTCAGCGCGGTCTTGCCGCTCTGCCGCTTGATCTCCAGGCCGTACTCGGTGGCGGACCAGAAGCCGACGCCCAGGATCCGGGTGCCGTTCGGCTCCTCCACGGACAGCGAGCCGCCGTCCTTGATCGTCAGCGCGCCGCCGGTGACGGTGTCGAGCGCGGGGCGGGTGTTGACGGCGGTGGACAGCTGCTGGATCCGGCGTTCCATTGCGGTCAGCCGGTCGATGATGTCCTCGGGCAGTTGGGGCATCAGGCCTCCTCCAGGTAGAGCTCGGCGGTGTCCGGACGGCCCCGCTCCGGCGGGCTGACCTTGACGCCGATGATGCGGAAGCGGGCGTCCAGGCCCTGCGGATGCCATTCGTCGGTGATCCGGATGCGGACGCTCCGGCCCAGCAGGGCCGGCGGTATCTCGCTGCCGAGGCGGACGGTGATCTCCGGGATGACGACCGCCCCGCGGGCCCGGGCGAGTTCGCCGGCCGCCAGCCCCGTGAGGACGGCCTTGTCGCTGACGGTGTTGTGGTCGGACGACAGGTCGATGCGGGGCCAGCCGCCGGCGATCAGGTCGTCGGCGACCAGCTCGTCCGAGTACACCGGCCGCGATTCCTCGGTCTGGTTGCTGTTGGCCGAGGCGCCGCGGGCCCGGGCGGTGGTGCCGCCGCGGGTCGCGTCGCGCGGGAAGGTGTACGAGAGGATCGCGCCGGGCCGGTCCAGGACCAGGTCGGTGGAGCCCGTGTGGATGCGCGGGCTGCCCAGGCGCAGCAGCCGGGTGCGGGCTCCGGAGACCGGGTCGCGGAAGACGGAGATCTGGTGCTCGAAGCCGTTCTCCGAGGTGGCCAGGGTTTCGAGGGCCTCGGAGTACAGGGTCTCGTCACCGTCGCGCCAGGCCCCCGTACGCAGGACGCCGGAGGTTTCGTTCCCGAAGGTGACGCCGATGTCGCCGCCCGCGGCGGACTGCATCCGGCGCCACAGCTCCCGGGCCAGTTCGAACTGGTCGGTGGGGGTGGTGGCGGCGAAGTTCTGGCGGATGCGGCGGCGGCCCGCGTAGGAGTCGAAGGTGGCCGCCTGGATGCTGAGGCTGATCACGCCCCGCCCGCTGCTCTGCAGGGTGCTCGTCCAGACGATCCCGCCCCACCACAGGTCGCCGCCGCGCTCCAGGTAGACGGCCGTACGGCCCTCCTCGATGCGGCTGACCCGGGCGGCGAGGGCGGAGTCGGGGACCGGGATGGTGCCCGAGAGGGCGCCCGGCTTGCCGATGAAGTCGTCGATGGAGACGTCGCGCAGCGGGAGGATGTCGATGGTGCTGTCGGTCCGTACGTCGCAGAAGATCGCGCGGTACGGGGTCTCGGTGCTCATTTGGCCTCGTAGGTGGCTGCGCCCGCGATGGTGTGCCCGGCGGCCCAGGTCCACGGGGTGACGGAATCGGCGATGCCCGAGACGAGGACGGGGTCCCCGCTGGGCATGCCGCTGGACAGCTCCAGCTCGAAGAACGAGGTGGAGGTGAGCCGCATCCGGGCGACGGCGCGCTCCCGGGTGGTGGACTGGAGCTCGGCGAAGCCGATGCAGCGCGAGAGGACGGCGGATTTCACCGGCAGGGTGAAGCGCCAGTTGTCGGCGCTGTTCGGTGCGGTGCCGAAGTTGGTCCCGGCGCCGAAGGCGATGGTGAAGTTGAGGTGGACGGTGGGGCCCTGCTGGATCCACCGGCCGCTGACCTGGGCGTCCCCGAAGGCGGGCGGCGCGGCGCCGGTGGCGGTGGTCCACACCGGGGTCCAGTCCTGCCAGGCCGGCTGGGGCGGGTACGGCAGCCACGCGGTGCCGTCCCAGCGCTGGAGGCCGCCGCCGAGGTCGCGGTACTGGCCCGGGTAGGCGCCGAGGGAGGTGTCGCTGGTGACGGGGAGGATGCCGCCGACGGCGACGGTGCTCGTGCGCAGGCCCACCAGGGCGGTGGCCCAGGCGATGCCGCCGGTGCCGGCGCTGGTCCCGGCGGGAACGGCGACCGTGTAGAGGGGGAGGGAGAGCGGCGGGGTCGCCGGGGCGGCCGGGCTGGCCGCCGGTACGCCGCGGACGATCTCGACGCTGGCCTCGGTGAGCCCGGAGGCGTCGTACTCGTCGTCCCGGACGCGCACCACGACGAGGTCGATCCGGCCGTACTGGGCGTGGCCGTCGACGAAGGTCAGGTTCACCGACTGGGTGAGGGCGACGGGGTAGGCGCCCTGGCTGTCGGTGCCCTGGATGACGGCTCGGCCGGGGTAGACGGTCGCGCCCATCGCGGTCGTACCGGCGACGGTGAAGCCGGAGATCCGGGTCTTGCCGTCGCTGGACCCGGGCAGGATGCCGGACCGGCTGGCGACCGGGGAGGTGGGCGTCAGGGCGCCGAGCGAGGTGACACGGGTGTCGGACCGGGTCTGGCCGACGACCGGGAGCCAGGCGGATCGCACGTTCACGGACTTCTCCTTCGGAGCGGTGCTTCGGTACTGGGTGCTTCGGGGTGGGGCGGGGGGAGGCCGGGCGGGGGGAGGCCGGGCGGGGGGAGGCCGGGGCTCAGGCCAGGTGGTCGACGCGGAGGAAGATGCTGTCGAAGTAGCTCGTCACGCCGGTCATGCTCGTGCGGTGCATCACGGTCACCGTGTACGGGGCGTCGGGGGTGAGGGAGGCGAGCCGGAGCATGGTCGACACCGAGGAGGCGCGGTCGCCGTGGTGCAGGGCGGCGCGCTCGTCGTCCGGTTCCCAGACGACGGTGGCGCCCTGGGTCACGCGCACGCTGGTGAACCCGTAGGCGTTGTTGTTGCCGACGTTCGTGGTCCGGGCGCCGAAGGTCAGCGCGACCTGGCCCGACGGCGATGCGGTGAAGGTGGTGCTCAGCGCGGTGATGCTCGTGCCCGCCAGGGCTGCGGTGTAGGTGAGGGAGGTGGTGGTGCCGGCGTCCCAGCTCTGCACGAAGCTCGGCTGGGGGACGGCCGGCAGCCAGGCGCTGCCGCTCCACCGCTGGAGCACCCGCTGCGGGGTGTCGCGGAACTGGCCGACGTAACTGGCCGTGGACAGGGTGCCCTTGGGGGCGATGCCGCCGATCGCGGCCGGGTACGGGACCCAGGCGGAGCCGTCCCAGCGCTGCAGGGCGGTGTAGCCGTCCTGGTACTGGCCCGGGTAGGCGCCCGTGCCGGTGTCTCCGTAGACGGGCACGATGCCGCCGATCGCGACGGTCGTGGTGCGCAGGTCCTTCAGGGCTCCGCTCCAGACGATGCCTCCCTTGCCCGCGCTGGCGCCGGCCGGGACGGCGATCTCGTACAGGGGCAGGGAGAGGGCCGGGGCGGCCGGGGCGACCGGGGTGGCGGAGGGGGTGCCGCGGATGATCTCGACGGCGGCCTCGGACTTGCCGGAGGTGTCGTACGAGGCGTCGTAGACGCGCAGGACGAGCAGGTCGACGCGGGCGAACTGGGCGTCGCCGTCGGCGACGGTGAGCGCGACGCCGCCGTCGAGGGTCACCTGGTAGTAGCCCTGGGAGTGCAGGCCCTGGATGACGGCCCGGCCGTTGCTGACGTTGAGGGTCATCGCGGACGTGCCGTCGGTCCAGAACCCGGCGACCCGGTGCTCGCCGCCGTACGAGCCCGGCAGGATGCCCGAACGGGCCTGCTGCGGGTTGATCGGGGTGGTGGCGCCGATCTGGCTGACCCGGGTGTTCTCGCGGGTCTGGCCGGTCGGGGAGAGCCAGCTGGTGATGAGCGGCATGGGGAACTCCGTTCGGGGAGGAAGGAAGGGGAAGCGAGAAGGGGCGGGACGGGCCCGGAAGGTGCGGGGGAAGGGGAGAGCCGGGGCCCCCGCTACCACTCCGCGTGGCGCCAGCGCACGGACATCAGGGCGCCGGGGGCGGCGGTGTCCGGGCGGAAGGACAGCTCGGCGCGGCCCGGTTCGAAGGTGAAGAGCTCCTCCGGGCTGCTGTCCGCGGTGGCCGTGTGGCGCCGCGAGGCGTTGCCGTTGAGCGTGACCGTGCCGGCGCCGGTGTCCACGACCAGCTCGTCGCCGGCGGCCAGGTCGATCGCGTACCGCAGCCGGCGGCGGCTGACCCGCTCCGTCACGGAGGGGGTGCCGCAGGGGCCGCGGAAGGTGATGACCGGGTGGGAGGGTGCGGAGCCGTCGTTGTCGGCGCTGGCGTCGCCCGTGCTGGAGGCGGTGCCCCACTTCAGGGGCCAGGCCAGCGGCCAGGTCAGGCCGCTCTCCGGTTCCGGTGCGAACACGAGCGCCGACTGCTCGTCGACGAGGTACCGGCGCGGGTCGGTGGCCAGCCACTGGACGGAGGCCTTGGCCGCGCCCTGGGTGGCGTACATCCGGTCGGCCGGAACGATCCGCTGGGCGACGCGGGCCCGTACGGCCAGGACTTCGCCGTGCAGCCGGACCGCGAGCCAGCGCTCCTGGTCGCCGAGGGTCAGTGCCTGGCGCAGGGCGCGGACGGTGGCGAGGGAGGCACCCCGCTCGGGGACCATCCACAGCGTGCCGCCGACCTTGCGGGGCTTGGCGTAGCGGGCGCCGGGCCAGGCGCCGTGGCCGGTGGGGCGTTCGGCGTCGGAGCTGTCGAACTCGGGCAGGTCCTCCCAGCCGCTGAGCCCCGACTTCTCGATGGTGTAGGGGGTGCCGGGGCCGAAGAGCATCCCGGCCCACTGCATCTGCCCGTCCTGGGTGATGAGTGAGCCGGGTGCGAGATCGGCGGTGTACGGGTGCGTGGTCTCGGCCATGGCGGGCCGTCACCTCATCTCGGGTGGGGGCGGTGGGGCCGTACGGGGGCGTGCGCGGGCGGAGGCTCCGTACGGGGCGTGCGCGGGGCGGGCTCCCTACGGGGCGTGCGCGGAGCCGGCTCGCTACGGGGCGTGCGCGGAGCCGGCTCGCTACGGGGCGTGCGCGGGGGCGGGCTCCGTAGCGGTCATGCGTGGGCGCCGGCCAGGAACAGCAGGTCCTCGGCGACGGCCCGGGGGCCGGCGCCCGCCTCTTCCCGGAACTCCTCGACGCGGTACGGCGCCGGGCCCGGGGCGCGCGGGTCGACGGGCGGGACGCGGCGGTGGTCGAGGTCCGACACGGGGTTGATGCGCGGGGGCTGGCCCATGGACGTCGGCCAGACGACGCCGCCCTCCGCGAGCATCGGGATCTTGTCGAGATCGACCCCGAACTTCTTGCCGAGGATCGAGAAACTGAGGTCCTCGAGGCCGTCGATGATCCAGTTGGCGAAGGCGATCATGCCGTTGAAGGGACCCGTGACCACGGCCAGTACGGCCTGGAGCCCGGTGGTCACCATGCGGCCGATGCCGCCGAGCGAGCCCGAGAGGGAGCCGCTCACGCGGGCGAAGGCGCTGGGGAGGCTGCTGGTCAGGAAGGTGATCACGGGCCGGATCGGGGCCATGATCGCGTTGAAGGCGCCGGAGGCGATGGAGCGCAGGGCGCGGGTGGCCGAGCCGACCGAGCTGCCGACGCGGGAGAGGCCGCTCACGTCGCCGCGCAGCAGGCCGAGGACGCCGGAGACGACCGCGAAGTACCCCTGGAAGTAGGTGGCGACCACCTCTCCGATGATCTTCAGCACCGGGAGGAGGAACTTCAGCTGCTCCTCGAACACCTTCCCGACGTACGTGAAGAGCTGCTCCGTGAGCCGCTGCCCGGTCTCGGAGTTGAGCGCGAGCTCGATCAGCCAGGCCGCCACCGGGACCAGGATCCCGATGAGGAAGCCGATCGGGTTGGCGCGCATGGCCACGTTGATCGCGGTCATCACGACGGAGCCGACGGTCATGGCGATGCCGAAGGCACCCATCAGCGTGCCGACGATCCCGCTCAGGTCGAGCAGGCGGCCGAGCAGCGCCGTGACCGGGCCGGAGCCCTTGGCGACCTTGAGCAGAGCGGAGCGGGGCCCGGTGGCCGCGCTTCCGGTGCGCTTGACGCCGGTGGACGCCCTGGTGGCGGACCGGCTGATGTTGGCCGCGGACCGGGCCGCCGTGCCCGCCTGGGTCTTCAGCCCGGACAGCACCTTGGCCGCCTGGTCGGCGGCCGGTCCGAGCCGGGCCGTGTCGGTCGCGGCCTTGCGGGCGGCGGAGGTGACCCGTTTGAGCGAGGAGGTGACCTGGCTCGCGGTCTGCCCGGCGCGCCTCGCGTGGCCGGCGAGGCCGCCGAGCGACTTGGTGAGGCCGCCGAGGGGGTTCAGTGCGGCGGCCCCGCTCATCCGCGCGCCTTGGCCAGGTACATCAGCGCGTCGGCGGTGCGCTGCGGGTCGCTCGACTGGTGGGCGTAGTAGTTCTCGATGTGCAGCGCCGAGCCGTTGCCGGCGCCGGTGGCCGTCATCCGGGCGCGGGCGGCCGTACGGGCCAGCAGGCGGTCGAGCTTGGACAGCGGCAGGACGGCTTCGGCCTCGCCGGCCTCGGCGATGATCGCCGGGACACCGCCGCTGCGCGGCATGACGACACCGCCGGCGGCGAGCATCGGGATCGTGGGCAGGCTGACGCCGAAGCTCTTGCCGCCGACGAAGGGGACCCAGCCGGGGACGCTGACCCGGATCTGGTTGATCCGGCCGATCATCGAGTTGATCAGGCCGATGACGGAGTTGATCGGGGACTTCACCGCGCCGACGATGGCGCCGAAGGCGCCGGACGCGATGCCCTTGAGGCCGTTCCACGCGCTGGACATCCGGTCCTTGACGGCGTTGAAGGCGTTCGGGACGGCCGACTTGATCCAGTTGATCACCGGCATGATGACGGCCTTGATGCCGTTCCACACGCTGCTGATGACCGAGCGGACGGCGCTCATCACGGTGCTGATGGCCGACTTGATGCCGTTGAAGGCGGACTTCACGGCGCTGCCGATGGTCTTCAGGACCGGCATGACGGCGTTCTTGACGCTGTTCCACACCGACTTGATCAGGTTGCCGGCGCTCTTGATGATCGGGCCGATGGCCTTCATCACCGCGGAGATCACGGTGCGGATGGCGGTGAACGCCGTGCGCAGGACCGTCTGCATGGTCTTCGAGCGCATCGCCATCTCGACGATCTTCTCGATGAGCGGCATGAACAGGTCGAGCAGGCGGGCGAGGAAGTTGCCCTTCATGGATTTGTTGAGCTTGTCCTGGCCCGAGGCGGCGCGGTCGGCGCCGGTCTTGAACTTCCCCAGCTGCGTCCCGCTGCGCTGGCCGGTCTGGCCGGCCTTGGACAGGGAGCGTTCGGCCTGGTCGGCGGCGGTCTTGAGGTTCTTCAGCTGGCCGGTGGAGCCCTGGGCGGATGTCCGGAGCGTCTTGAGCTGTCCGGACGCCCTGTTCCCGGCGTCACCGACGCGCTTGACGGGGGCGGCGGCGCCGGATGCCTGCGTCTTGAGGTTGCGCAGGGAGTCCGAGGCGCGCTTGGTTGCGCTGGCGAGACTCATGGTTCACACCTCCTTGTGCGGTGGGGTCGTGGATCAGGAAGTGCCGACGGCGCCGGCGGCGGTGTTGGCCGCCGTGCCGAGTTCCCGCAGCTTCGTGGCCAGACCGTCGGTGGCGCCGGCGAGCCGGCCCATGGCCGTCGCGGTCTGCGTCAACGTCCGCGGCTTGGGCAGTTCGCTCAGGTCGAGGCCCTGCATGTTGTCCTTGAGCTTCCCGACCTCGGTGGCGACGGCCTTGATCGTTGCCGGAACCATGCGGGCCAGGGCCGTCGCGATCTTTTCCAGGGCGGAGGCCATCTGCTTGAGCTGGCGGGCGGAGGGCATCTTGTCGATCTCGACGTTGAACTTCTCGATCTTCGGATTGAGGATGGAGAGCTTCTCCCGCAGGGGTTCGAGAGTCGCGGGGTTCGGGAGGGCGTGCAGGGCGCCCACGACCGGGTTCTCGACGGCCAGGCGGTTCTGCAGGCTGGGCAGTCCGCTCGGGCCCGGCGCGAGGATGCGACGCCCGCCCGCGCTGTTCCTGGTGGCGAACTCCATGAAGCTCTTGAACATGGCGCCGAAGTCGAGCAGCTTGAGCCCGAACGCGGCGACGAGGGCGCCGAGGCCGGCCAGCACGGCGTAGAAGATGCCGAGCTTTCCGGCGTCCTTGACGATCGCGGCGAGGTCCTTGAGGCCGAGGAACTCCATCAGCCCCTCCCACCAGGACTTGGGCTGGGGGTCGGGCCCGGCCTTGATGTCCTTCGTGAGCTGTTCGAGCTTGGCCGTCAGGAACTTCTCGGTGACGAGGTTCGATGCCGGGTTGTGCATGACGTACGTCTTGAGCGGGGTCACGAGGCTGTTCTTGAGATCGGTGATCAGCGCGTGGATTTCCGCGTTGGTGGGATCGGCCATGGGGTTCCTCCGCTTCTGGCCTGGTGCGGCGTCTGAACGCCGAAAGCCCCCGCGCGGCGTGGTGCCGGCAGGGGCTGGGTCGTACGAAGGGCTACGGGGCTACGGGGCTGCGGACCGCAGGGCCGCCGGGCTACCGCGCCGGGCGTCCCAGTTCGGTGAGGGCGTCGTTCCAGCCCGCCGTGTACGCGCGCGTCTCGCGGCTGGTGATCTCGGCGTGCAGCGTGGCCAGCAGGGCCTTTTTGTCGAGCTTGTCGTGCTTGTCGGCGGGGGTGGATCTGTCCAGGAGCCGGCTGAGGAGGTCGTGGAGCGTGATCTGCGGTCGTGATCCCTCGGCCTGCTGGGTCATGGACGCCTGCCTTCCGGTTGCTGGCCCTTGCGTGTGATGGCGCCGCGAGTCAGGGCAGGGGCATCACGAGATGAAACGGTTCTCGAACGAGTGTACGAACAAGAGTTTGGAACATTCGTTCGATGTTTGTCGAGCTGGTAAGCCGGACGGCCGGATCGGGCCTGTCCGCCCAGGGCTGATTGGCATCCGATCATGACCGTTTTGGACACCCGGTACGCTGGCAGACTGGTTCCCCGGGCCCCCGGAAGTAGGGCGGGCGGGGGCGATGGGGGACCCCGGGGGCGGGAAGGCAGTTGCTTACAGATGGATAGGGACGCAAACGGCCGAGGGCCGGAGCAGGGGATCGACTGGCTCGAAGTGCCTCACGACCTGCCCCATCTGTTCGCACGGCTCTCCGAGCTCGTTCATGCGGAGGGGCACGCGCCGGAGGACCTCGTCGTGATACCGCGGTCCGAGCTCGACCGTCGCGAGACGGCCGCGTTCACGGCCGGCTGGGCCGAGGCGATGGCCGAGGACCTGCCCCGCATCCGGCGCGAGTACGAGAAGCGCGTCGTCGATGCCTATGCCGCCGGCGGGGAGGCCGGACGAGGCGGCCCGAACGCCCGGCGGGGCGCGAACACGGGCACGAACACGGGCGCGGGCGCCGGTCCGGACGGGGCCGGGCGCCACGGCGAGGGGGCCGAGGTGATCCGGCTGCCCTTCGCCCTGCTCCTCGACCCGCCCGCGCTGGTCACCGAGGCCGAGGACCGCATCCGCCGGGCGCGGCAGCCCGTCGGCGTCGGCCGGCAGCCCGGCGCCGAGCAGCCCCGTGACCAGCAGCCCCGTGACCAGCAGCCCCGTGACCAGCAGCCCCGTGACCAGCAGCCCCGTGACCAGCAGACCGGCGACCGGCAGCCCGACGCGGACCACGAGCAGGCCACCGCGGAGGAACCCGCCGCCGAGGAACCCCGCGCGCACGAGCAGTCGGGGTCCGGCGCGCCGCCCTCCGCACAGGAGGTGCGGGACAAGCGTGCGGCCCCGGCCGGCCGGAAGGTCGTACGCCGCCGGGGCCGGCCCATCGTGCCGCCGCTGAGGACGATTCCCGTACAGCCCCGCGCGCAGGCGCCGTCCGCCGAATCCCCGGCGGACGGGCCGGAGCGGGCGGAGGCGGACGGGCGCCGGAGCCTCGCGCAGAAGGCGCGGGCCCTGGCGCAGGAGCTGGAGGCGCGGGGCGGTGGCCGCCCCGAGCCCGCCGGGGACGGCCGCCGCACGGGCGAACCGTCACCGTCACCGTCTCCTTCTCCGGAGTAGCCGCCCGGCCGGGGAGCGCGGCACGCCGTCAGCCGAAGAAGCCGACGAGCCGCTCCGGGCTGAGCCCGATGCTCCCGGCCGCGGTGTCCCCCGTCCGGCCCGGCGATCCGGGTTCCCCCGGTCCGCCGGGGCCGTCCGCCGGATCCGGCTGCTCGTCCGGGCCGGCGTACGGTTTGCCGTCCGGCCGCGGCACCGGCTCCGGAGCATCGGGGGCGTCCCCGTCCTCCGCCGCGTTGACGCAGGCGAACATCCAGTTGGCGGCCGCCAGATGGTCCACGGTGGCCGCCAGCAGATGGTCGGTCACCGACCAGTCGGCGGCTTCGCCGAACAGCTCCCGGTTGACGGAGCTGTCCCGCGGCAGGTGCTTGAGCAGGACCTGGAGCCGGCGGGAGGAGAGTTCTCCCCGGTGCCAGTCCAGGAGGTCCTTGCCGTAGTAGCGGAGCAGGTCCGCTTCGAGGGCCTCGGCGTGTTCGTCGACGAACTCGACGAGGCTCAGCCTTCCCCCAGGCCGAGCCCCGTCTCCTTGCCGTAGGCCTCGAGGATCGCGGCGATGTCCTGCATGGTGATGTCGTGCTGCTCGAAGCGGGTGAACTGCGAGTCGCCCAGGAGGAGCCGGAGCAGACCGTCCACGTCGTTGTCGTCGAGCTTGCGCAACCCCTTGGCCGCGGCCCGGCTGAGCTCGGTGGGAAGGGTGTACGTCTCGTCGTCCAGCTGGAAGGACCAGGTACGGCCGAGGGCCTCCTGGCGCTGGGCGCGGGCCGCGTTGACGTCGAAGCCTGCCATGGTGATGGGTTCTCCTCTGGGTGAAGGGAAGTCGTGAGGGGTGGGGGCGGGGAGGCCCTGCGGCCGCCCCGCCCCCGTCAGGGCCTGTCGGCCGGTCAGACGAGCGAGTACGCGCTGTCCTTCATGACGAAGCTCGCCAGCGGCTTGTCGTCGCCCGTGGTGAGGGCGGTGAAGGTGATGCCCAGCGTGGAAGCCGACTTGCGGGCCAGCTTGATGTCGTCGGAGGCGGTGACCTGGCCGCGCGGGATGTAGAAGCGGTAGGTCACGACCGAGCCGTCGGAGGCCTTGGTGTCGGTGAACTCCAGGCCGAGGGCGCGGGCGTCCGACTTCGGGGAGTCCGCGATGTCGTAGCGGTAGATGCCGTTGGACGGGGTCGCCTCGTCGGCCACCGCGCCGCCGCCCATGAAGAACGGCAGCGTCAGCTCGTTGAACTGGAGCATCGAGAACTTGATGCTCAGGTCCCGGTCGGAGTACGTGAAGTGGACCGGGCTGACGGCCTGCCACGAGTCGACCGGCTCCAGCTTGTCCTTCTTGGAGAAGGTGACGCCGTCGGCGGTGGTGAAGCCGAGGTCCTTCCAGCTGGCGCCCCAGTCGATGTCCGGCTTACCGGTGAAGGCGGTCGGCAGCGCCGTGCCGGCAGCGGCGACGAAGAGGCGACCGTTGCCGGCTACGCGGATCTCGGACGAGTTTCCTGCCATGGTGATGCTTCTCCTTATATAGAGGGCTGCCGCTCCGGACCCCGGATCTCTCCGGGGCCGGGTACGGCGAAGGCCCCGCCGGACGGCAGGGCCTTCGTCTGTGGGGCCGGGGCGCGGGAGCGCGCCCGCCGGCCGGTGCGTCAGAAGACGCTGAGGGACACCTCGATGACGCAGACGTAGCGGTTGGCGCCCCGGTAGAGGTAGTCCGGGAGCCAGCGCGGTCCGTCGTGCTCGACGACGTCGGTGAAGGTGTTCGAGCCGTACGTCTTGCCGAGCGCGGCGAGCAGGGCCCGCCGGGCGGCGTTGGCCAGCGTGTGCGCGGCGGCCTTGGTGGGCCCGTACACCTCGAACTCGATCAGCGGCATGTCCACGTGCAGGTCGCCGGTCCAGGCGCCGCCGCGCCGGTTGACCATGACGGCCCGCTGGGTGCCGTCGAATCCGGCGGGCGGGCTGACGGCGACGACGGCGGTGGACAGGGCGGGATCAGCTTGGAGGACGTCGACGACCAGGGCCTCGACGTCGGGGAAGGCACTCGGGGGAGTGGTCACGACGATTCACCTCGGGCTGATGGGTGGAAGGGGGCTGTCGGGCGGTGCCCGGACGGGGGCGGGGCGGACACCGCCCGACGCGGAGCGGCGGCCGTCTTCCCGGCGTTCCCGTCGGGCGCAGCTCTGCCGCTGCGCCAACTGTGACATGGTGCGTGCGCGCGCGCAACTAAACCGGGAATCCGCCTGGCCGACCGTGCGGGATCGGCCTGAGATCCGTACGAGGTCGGCCCTGGACCAGCCCTGGATCAGCCCGATATCGGCCCGAGTTCAGGCAGGGCCGGTGATCATGTGGGCATGGACCTACCGGATCAGCTGGCGAAGGCGGCGCAGGACGGCGACGCGGCCACCGTGGCACGACTCCTCGCCGGGGGAGCCGAGGCGGACGCCCGGAACACGGACCGGCGCACCCCTCTGGAGCTCGCGGTGCGCGCCGGGCGGGCGGAGACCGTACGGCTGCTCCTCGCCGCGGGGGCGGATCCGGGCGGCGAGGCCGGTGAGTACGAGGATCTGACGCCGATGCTCATGGCGGCGATGTACCCCGACGCCGAGGTGGTCGGGATCCTGCTCGACGCCGGCGCCCCCGTGGGCCCCCAGGGCGAGTACGGCCTGGCGCCGCTGCCGGTGGCGGCGACCAGCGGGGACGAGGGTTACCCGCACCTCGTGGTGCAGTTCCTCGACCGCGGCCATGACATCGACGTCGTGATGCGGGACCGCACGGCGCTGGAGCTCGCGCTCGTCGGCGGGAAGTGGCGGATGGCGCGCTGGCTGCTGCGCCGCGGCGCGAAACCGACGGAGTACGCACTGAGCGCGGCGTACCGCCGCGGGAAGCAGTCGCCCGAGGACGAGGCGGTGTACAGGCCCCTCTTCAGCATCATGCACGCCTCCCTCCACCCCGAGTGGCCCAAGGCCTGACGCACGCGAAAGCGCCGGTGCCCGGCCTCCGTGAAGGAGGCCGGGCACCGGCGCGCGGGTGGAACGGACAGGTCAGGCGGGCCGGCGGCTGGCGGCCCGCTCGGCGGCGAACACGTCCTCCAGCCGGAACAGCTGCGCCCGCCCGGCCCGCCCCGCCGCCGCGAGCCGCCCGAGCTGGACCCACTTGCGGATCGTGGCCGGGGCGACCCCCGCCTCCCGGGCGGCCAGCGGACCCGGGACCAGCGCGGGAAGCAGCGGGACACGGGAAGAGGGGACGAAGGGAGAGGAGGGGGCGGACGGGGAGGAGGAAGAGGCGGAGGGTGCAGGGGTCACGGGGCGGTGCCTTCCATCGCGGCGTCGAGTTCGTCCGTACGGCACCCCGCGGCGGCGGCCAGGGGGGCCCACTCGCCCTCGGGCCACAGGTGGCGGTAAGCGGGGTCGTCGCGGCAGCCGCACTCCTCGTCGGTGCAGCGGCAGGCCGGGTTCACGCACAGCACCGCCCGCCGGTCGGGGAAGGCGCGCAGGGACACGGAGTCGCACCACGGGCACCGGCCGGCCACCCGGACCACCTGCTCGGTGTCCCCGAGGGCGCGGGCGCAGCGGCGGGCCATCCGGCGCAGCTCGTCCCGTACGTGCCGGGCCAGCACGGGGTGCGCCCCGATCTGCTCCAGCAGCGCGGCGATGCGGCGCAGCCGCACCGGTACGCCGGCGGCGCTCGGGCGGGGGACCCCCAGCCGGGCGCAGGCCGCCTCCTCCAGTTCGACCACGCCGTCGGTGATGTCCCGGATCGTGTCGGAGACGTGCAGGCGGATGGGGGCGGCGCCGTACCCGGGCACGGTCAGCCCGTGGCGCTGCTGGAGCAGGAGGGCCTCCCGCTTCTCCTCGCGCATCCGTGCCTCGGCCGCCGGTCGCGGCGGCTCCGGGGGACGCCCGCCGTACGAGGCGTGCGAGTCGAAGGGGCCGGAGCGCCCGGGCGCCAGCTCGCGGGCGAGCTCCGGGAACTGGCGGATCAGTGCGGCGATCCAGAGGGCGCTGTCATCGGCGGCGCGGGCGGTCACGAGGGGCTCCCGGAGAGCTGGGGGACGGCGGAGGGAATGCCGTTGCGCCACAGCCGGCCGCCGCAGACCCCGTCGAACCGGCTCTCGGCCGGGGCGACGGCCTCCTCGCACTCGGTGTGGACCGTGCAGACGGCGCAGGCACGCAGCGCGGGCGCGGCGTCCTTGGCCCGGCGGGCGAAGACCACGGCCGGGGAGAGGGCGGCGCAGGCGGCGGCGGACTGCCACGGGACTGCGTGGGGGCGGGGCGGCGGGGAGCGGAAGGGCATGGCGACTCCATGACTGAGGAGCTGGGCGGTGACGGGGTGCGGGTGCTCGGTGCTGCCGTGACCGCGGGAGAAGACGTGATCGGTGTGGCAGGTGGGGCGTGGCCGCCACTCTGACATGTTGCGCGCGAGCGCGCAATTAAGAATCTTGTGAGGGTATCCCGTATGCCCTGTGTAAGGTCTGATTCTGTGCGCGCAAGCACGCTAGGGTGAGTTCCCCATGGGGTGGACTGAGGAGCGACACATGAGCACTCGCGAATTGGACGCGTTCGCGGCCTGGGTGGAAGACCTGATGCGGCAGCGCGGCTACGACATCGACAGCCCGCGCGGCGGAGGCAAGTCCCGGATCGCCGACGAGGCCGGTGTGCACCGCGCGGCGGTGACCCGGCTGCTGCAGCGGCAGAGCATGCCCGACCTCGAAACGATGCGGCGCATGGCTCCGTTCCTCGGGGTCTCCGTGCGGGACATGCTGATCCGCTCCGGCCGGGTCAGCCCGGAGGAGCTGCCGCTGGCGCCGCTCCCGCTGCCGGCCGGCGGGCAGCGGCCCGCCATCGAGGACTTCGCGCGCTGGCTCGGGGTGCCGGAGGAGCGCCGCGCGGTGTTCGTCAAGGTGGTGAGCCAGTTCCTGGAGCCCGCCGAGGGCGAAGGGACGGCCTCGGCCGCGCCCGCCGCCCCCGAGCAGCCCGCCGAGGGCCGCCGCACCGCGCGCGAGTGACCGCGGGAACCGCCGCGGAATGACCCCGCGCCCGGCCGGAAGCCGCCGCCGGCGGGGAGGGGCGGCGGCCTCCGCGTAGCACACGTGCACCACGGCCGCACGTCGGAGGGACTGCATCCCGGCCTCGGCCTTGTGGCGACTGGCCGGAGGGCCCTTCGGGCTGCCGGGGCTGGGGCTTTTGTTTTGACCGGAGTGGATGCGGTGGGTACGCTCAGACCTTGTGCCTGGGGTGTGCCTGGGCTCCTGTGCGTGTCCATCAACCGCACTTGAGCCGTAATCAGCCACCGCGATTCATGCGTTTCCACGCTTGCGTGGAGGTCCGCCGGATCCGACACACCCGACCGCGTGGGTCGGCAAATGTTCCAGGTTAGCTTCACTACACGGCACACAGAAACCGGAGAAGTAGTGCCTACGATCCAGCAGCTGGTCCGTAAGGGCCGGCAGGACAAGGTCGAGAAGACAAAGACCCCCGCGCTTGAGGCTTCGCCCCAGCGTCGCGGCGTCTGCACGCGAGTGTTCACGACCACCCCGAAGAAGCCGAACTCGGCGCTGCGTAAGGTCGCGCGTGTGCGTCTGACCTCTGGCATCGAGGTCACCGCTTACATTCCGGGTGAGGGACACAACCTGCAGGAGCACTCCATCGTGCTCGTGCGTGGTGGCCGTGTGAAGGACCTGCCGGGTGTTCGTTACAAGATCATCCGCGGTGCGCTTGACACCCAGGCTGTCAAGAACCGCAAGCAGGCCCGCAGCCGCTACGGCGCCAAGAAGGAGAAGTAAAAAATGCCTCGTAAGGGCCCCGCCCCGAAGCGCCCGGTCATCATCGACCCGGTCTACGCATCTCCTCTGGTGACGTCGCTCATCAACAAGATCCTCCTGAACGGCAAGCGCTCCACCGCCGAGCGCATCGTTTACGGCGCCATGGAAGGCCTCCGCGAGAAGACCGGCAACGACCCGGTCATCACGCTGAAGCGCGCGCTGGAGAACGTCAAGCCGTCGCTTGAGGTCAAGTCCCGCCGTGTCGGTGGCGCCACCTACCAGGTGCCGATCGAGGTCAAGCCGGGTCGTCAGTCGACCCTCGCGCTGCGCTGGCTCGTGGGTTACTCCCGCGCCCGCCGCGAGAAGACGATGACCGAGCGCCTCATGAACGAGCTGCTCGACGCGTCGAACGGTCTTGGCGCTGCCGTCAAGAAGCGTGAGGACACGCACAAGATGGCCGAGTCCAACAAGGCCTTCGCGCACTACCGCTGGTAGTCCCAACCCACATCGAGACCGAGAGAAGACTGAGCCGATATGGCTACCACTTCGCTTGACCTGGCCAAGGTGCGCAACATCGGCATCATGGCTCACATCGACGCGGGCAAGACGACCACCACCGAGCGCATCCTGTTCTACACCGGTGTGTCTTACAAGATCGGTGAAGTCCACGACGGCGCTGCCACGATGGACTGGATGGAGCAGGAGCAGGAGCGCGGCATCACGATCACGTCTGCCGCGACGACCTGCCACTGGCCGCTCGAAGACGTCGACCACACCATCAACATCATCGACACCCCGGGTCACGTGGACTTCACGGTCGAGGTGGAGCGTTCGCTCCGCGTCCTCGACGGTGCCGTCACCGTGTTCGACGGTGTCGCCGGTGTGGAGCCGCAGTCCGAGACCGTTTGGCGTCAGGCGGACCGCTACGGCGTTCCGCGCATCTGCTTCGTCAACAAGCTGGACCGCACGGGCGCCGAGTTCCACCGCTGCGTCGACATGATCAAGGACCGCCTCGGTGCGGTTCCGATCGTCATGCAGCTCCCCATCGGTGCCGAGATGGACTTCCAGGGCGTTGTCGACCTGGTCACCATGAAGGCGTTCGTCTGGTCCGCCGAGGCGACCAAGGGCGAGATGTACGACATCGTCGACATCCCGGCCACGCACACCGAAGCCGCTGAAGAGTGGCGTGCGAAGCTCGTCGAGACCGTCGCCGAGAACGACGACCAGATCATGGAGCTGTTCCTGGAGGGCGTCGAGCCCACCGTCGAGCAGCTGCACGACGCTGTCCGTCGCATCATCATCGGCTCCAAGGGCGACAAGGGTGCCACCGTCACCGCGGTGTTCTGTGGCACGGCGTTCAAGAACAAGGGTGTTCAGCCCCTGCTCGACGCCGTCGTCCGCTACCTCCCGTCGCCCCTGGACATCGAGGCCATCGAAGGCCACGACGTCCGGGACGCCGAGGTCGTCGTGAAGCGCCAGCCCTCGGACGACGAGCCCCTCGCGGCGCTCGCGTTCAAGATCATGCGCGACCCGCACCTCGGTAAGCTCACCTTCGTCCGGGTTTACTCGGGCCGCCTGGAGGCCGGCACCTCGGTGCTGAACTCCGTCAAGGGCAAGAAGGAGCGCATCGGCAAGATCTACCGCATGCACGCGAACAAGCGTGAAGAGATCGAAGCGGTGGGCGCCGGTGACATCGTCGCCGTCATGGGCCTGAAGCAGACCACCACCGGTGAGACGCTGTGTGACGACAAGAACCCGGTCATCCTGGAGTCCATGGACTTCCCGGCCCCGGTCATTCAGGTCGCCATCGAGCCCAAGTCCAAGGGTGACCAGGAGAAGCTGGGTGTCGCCATCCAGTCTCTCGCGGAGGAGGACCCCTCCTTCCACGTTCACTCGGACGAAGAGACCGGCCAGACCATCCTCGGTGGTATGGGCGAGCTGCACCTCGAGGTGCTGGTCGACCGTATGAAGCGCGAGTTCAAGGTCGAGGCCAACGTCGGCAAGCCGCAGGTCGCTTACCGCGAGACGATCCGCCAGACGGTGGAGCGTCACGACTACACCCACAAGAAGCAGACCGGTGGTACCGGTCAGTTCGCCAAGGTGCAGATCGCGATCGAGCCGATCCTCGAGGCCGACGGTCCGGCGTACGAGTTCGTGAACAAGGTCACCGGTGGCCGCATCCCGAGGGAGTACATCCCCTCGGTCGACGCGGGTGCGCAGGAAGCCATGAAGTTCGGCATCCTCGCCGGCTACGAGATGACTGGCGTCCGCGTCATCCTTCTCGACGGTGGCTACCACGAGGTCGACTCCTCCGAGCTCGCCTTCAAGATCGCCGGTTCGCAGGCCTTCAAGGAGGCCGCGCGCAAGGCTTCTCCCGTGCTCCTCGAGCCGATGATGGCCGTCGAGGTCACCACGCCGGAGGAGTCCATGGGTGACGTCATCGGTGACATCAACTCCCGCCGTGGCCAGATCCAGGCCATGGAGGAGCGTCACGGCGCTCGCCTCGTGAAGGGCCTCGTGCCCCTCTCGGAGATGTTCGGCTACGTCGGAGACCTCCGCAGCAAGACCTCGGGTCGCGCCAGCTACTCGATGCAGTTCGACTCCTACGCCGAGGTTCCCCGGAACGTCGCTGAGGAGATCATCGCGAAGGCCAAGGGCGAGTAACTCTTCCGAGTACACGCTTTAGGCTTGTCACCGGAGCCTCTGGGGCAACAGGAGTAACCCTCCCGTTGCCCCGGGGAACCGGCTTTCCAGCAAAGATCACCTGGCGCCGATGAGTAAGGCGTACAGAACCACTCTCCAGGAGGACCCCGTGGCGAAGGCGAAGTTCGAGCGGACTAAGCCGCACGTCAACATCGGCACCATCGGTCACATTGACCACGGTAAGACGACCCTCACGGCCGCCATTACCAAGGTGCTGCACGACGCGTACCCGGACCTGAACGAGGCCTCGGCCTTCGACCAGATCGACAAGGCTCCTGAGGAGCGCCAGCGCGGTATCACCATCTCCATCGCGCACGTCGAGTACCAGACCGAGGCGCGTCACTACGCCCACGTCGACTGCCCGGGTCACGCGGACTACATCAAGAACATGATCACCGGTGCCGCGCAGATGGACGGTGCCATCCTCGTGGTCGCCGCCACCGACGGCCCGATGCCGCAGACCAAGGAGCACGTGCTCCTGGCCCGCCAGGTCGGCGTTCCGTACATCGTCGTCGCCCTGAACAAGGCCGACATGGTGGACGACGAGGAGATCCTGGAGCTCGTCGAGCTCGAGGTTCGTGAGCTCCTCTCCGACTACGAGTTCCCGGGCGACGACCTTCCGGTCGTCCGCGTCTCCGCGCTGAAGGCGCTCGAGGGCGACAAGGAGTGGGGCGAGAAGCTTCTCGGCCTCATGGCTGCCGTCGACGAGGCGATCCCGACCCCGCCGCGTGACACCGAGCTGCCGTTCCTCATGCCCGTCGAGGACGTCTTCACGATCACCGGTCGCGGTACCGTCGTCACCGGCCGTATCGAGCGTGGTGTCCTGAAGGTCAACGAGACCGTCGACATCATCGGTATCAAGGAGACCAAGACCACCACCACGGTCACCGGTATCGAGATGTTCCGCAAGCTGCTCGACGAGGGCCAGGCGGGCGAGAACGTCGGTCTGCTCCTCCGTGGCATCAAGCGCGAGGACGTCGAGCGCGGCCAGGTCATCATCAAGCCCGGTTCGGTCACCCCGCACACCGAGTTCGAGGCCCAGGCCTACATCCTGTCGAAGGACGAGGGTGGCCGTCACACCCCCTTCTTCAACAACTACCGTCCGCAGTTCTACTTCCGTACCACCGACGTCACGGGTGTTGTCACCCTGCCGGCCGGCACGGAGATGGTCATGCCGGGCGACAACACCGAGATGACGGTCGCGCTGATCCAGCCGGTCGCCATGGAGGAGGGCCTCAAGTTCGCCATCCGTGAGGGTGGTCGTACCGTGGGCGCCGGCCAGGTCACCAAGATCACGAAGTAATTCGTGTTCTGACCTGGTAGCTCGTTCGATCGAGCACCATGTTTGACAGGAGGGCCCCTTCCCCGTCGTTCACGCGACGGGGGAGGGGCCCTTCGTCGTACGGGCCTTCCGTCGTACGAACCTGCATGCCGTCGTACGGGCCTGCGCGCCGCGGGCGGGCATGCGAAGAGGGCCGCACCCCCGGGGGGTGCGGCCCTCTTCGCTCACGTCGCTCCGTGCGCGGCGGTCACTTCACCCGCAGGGACTCCGTGAACTCCATGCAGGCGGCGTAGTCCGGCAGCAGGCCGGACGCGGCGGCGTCGGCCAGCGAGGGGGCCGCGTCGTCACGGGCGGACAGCAGCGGGACGTCGGCCGGCCAGTCGATGCCCAGGTCGGGGTCGAGCGGGTGGACCGAGTGCTCACCCGTCGGGTTGTACGTCTCCGAGCAGAGGTAGGACAGGGTGGCGTCGTCGGTGAGCGCGCAGAAGCCGTGGCCCATGCCCTCGGGGAGGTAGACGGCGCGGCGGTCCACGTCGTCCAGCCGGACGCCTTCCCAGCGGCCGAAGGTCGGGGAGCCGACCCGGATGTCCACGATGATGTCCAGCACGGCGCCGCGCACGCAGGTGACGTACTTGGCCTGGCCGCGCGGGACGTCGGCGAAGTGGATGCCGCGGACCACGCCGCGCTGGGAGACCGAGAGGTTGGCCTGCGCCAGGTTCAGCGGGTGCCCGACGACCTCGGCGAGGTGGTCGAAGCGGTACCACTCCATGAACATGCCGCGCGGGTCACCGTGCTGCTGGGGCGTTATCTCGAAAACGCCCTCGATGGAGAGTTCGCGGAACTTCATCGTGCGGCCTCCTCTTCCAGCAGACCGATCAGGTAGTCGCCGTAACCACTCTTGACCAGCGGTTCGGCCAGCGCGCGCAGCTGCGCGGAGTCGATGAGACCCGCACGCCAGGCGGCTTCCTCGATGCAGCCGATCTTGAAGCCCTGGCGCTCCTCGATCACGCGCACGAACTCCGAGGCCTGCACCATCGAGACGAAGGTGCCGGTGTCCAGCCAGGCGGTACCGCGGTCGAGGATGGTGACATTCAGCTCACCGGCCTGGAGGTACGCGTCGTTGACGGCGGTGATCTCCAGCTCGCCGCGGGCGCTGGGCTTCAGGCCGCGGGCGATCTCCACGACGCGGTTGTCGTAGAAGTACAGGCCGGGCACGGCGTAACGGGACTTGGGCTGGGCCGGCTTCTCCTCGATGGAGATGGCCTGGCCGTTCTCGTCGAACTCGACCACGCCGTACGCCGTCGGGTCCGCCACCGGGTACGCGAAGACCCGGCCGCCCTTGGAGTCGGTGTGCTCCGCCAGGCGGGTGCCGAGGCCGCTGCCGTGGAAGATGTTGTCGCCGAGGATCAGGGCGACGGAGTCGTCACCGATGAAGTCGGCGCCGAGCACGAAGGCCTGGGCGATGCCCTCGGGGCGCTCCTGGACGGCGTACTCCAGCCGGATGCCGAACTGCGAACCGTCGCCGAGCAGACGCTCGAACTGGTCGCGGTCCTCCGGGGTGGTGATGACGAGGATCTCGCTGATCCCGGCCATGACCAGCGTCGAGAGCGGGTAGTAGATCATCGGCTTGTCGAAGACGGGCAGCAGCTGCTTCGACACTGCCCGCGTCAGCGGCCAGAGTCGGGATCCGGTGCCGCCGGCCAAGAGAATTCCACGCATGGGCACAACCCTATGCGAGACCGGCGGAGGCGCGCCGTCCGGGCCCGGGCGGGAGCGGGCGGGCGGCCGTGGCGGAGTAGGCGAGCGGCTAGACTGTTTGTATTATGCGCATCCTTGTGACCGGCGGCGCCGGCTTCATCGGTTCAGAATTCGTCCGCCAGCAGCTCGGTTCGGACCCCACGGCCCAGATCACCGTCTTCGACAAGCTGACGTATTCCGGCGTCGAAGCCAACCTCGCACCGGTCGCCGGCCACGCCGGCTACTCGTTCGTCAAGGGTGACATCTGCGACGCCGAGGCCGTCGACCAGGTGATGCCCGGCCACGACGTCGTCGTGCACTTCGCAGCCGAGTCCCACGTGGACCGCTCGATCGCCGGCGCGGGCCCCTTCGTGATGACCAACGTGGTGGGCACCCAGGTCCTCCTGGACGCCGCCCGCAAGCACGGCGTCGGCCGCTTCGTCCACATCTCCACCGACGAGGTCTACGGCTCGATCAGCGAGGGCTCCTGGACCGAGGAGTGGCCGCTGGTGCCCAACTCCCCGTACTCCGCCTCGAAGGCCTCCTCCGACCTGCTCGCGCTGGCCTACGCCCGCACGCACGGCATGGACGTCGTGGTCACCCGCTGCTCCAACAACTACGGGCACTACCAGTTCCCGGAGAAGGTCATCCCGCTGTTCGTCTCCAACCTGATGGACGGCAAGAAGGTCCCGCTGTACGGCAACGGCGGCAACGTGCGCGACTGGCTGCACGTCTCCGACCACTGCCGCGGCATCGACCTGGCCATGCGCAAGGGCCGCGGCGGCGAGGTCTACAACATCGGCGGCGGCGTCGAGCTCACCAACAAGGAGCTCACCGGCGTCCTGCTGGAGGCCGCGGGCCTGGGCTGGGAGATGGTCGAGCGCGTCGAGGACCGCAAGGGCCACGACCTGCGCTACTCCATCGACATCAGCAAGATCGGCTCGGAGCTCGGCTACGCCCCGCAGGTCACCTTCGAGGAAGGCATCGCGTCGACCATCGCCTGGTACCGCGAGAACCGCGCCTGGTGGGAGCCCCTGAAGGCCAAGGCAGCGCTGCAGAAGTGACCGCCGCGGACGTGAGCAAGAGCAACAACGGTATTGAAGGCACCGACGGCACGAACGGCACCGCGGGCGCCCGCTGGGTCGTCACCGGCGCCGCCGGCATGCTCGGCCAGGACGTCCTGGCCGTCCTCAAGGACGCCGGCATCGCCGCGACGGGCCTGGGCCGCACCGACCTCGACATCACCGACCCGGCAGCCGTCCGGGCCGCCGTCGAGGGTGCCGCCGTGGTCGTGAACTGCGCCGCCTGGACCGACGTCGACGGTGCGGAGAGCGCCGAAGAGGCCGCCACCGCCGTCAACGGCACCGGCGTACGCGTCCTGGCCGAGGCCTGCGCCGCGGCCGGAGCCCGCCTCCTGCACGTCTCCACCGACTACGTGCTGCCCGGCGACGCCGAGCAGCCGTACGCCGAGGACTCCGCGACCGGCCCGGTCAACGCGTACGGCCGCTCCAAGCTGGTCGGCGAGCAGGCCGTGGCCGAACTGCTGCCGCAGCACGGCTACGTGGTCCGCACCGCCTGGCTGTACGGCGAGCACGGCCCGAACTTCGTCGCCACCATGCTCAAGCTCGCCGCCCAGCGGGACACCCTCGACGTGGTCGACGACCAGCACGGCCAGCCCACCTGGTCCTACGCGCTGGCCGGCCGCCTCGTCGAGCTCGGGCAGGCCGCCCTGGCGGGCCGCGCCCCCGGCGGGGTCTACCACGGCACCGCGAGCGGCCGGACCACCTGGTTCGGGCTGGCCCGCGAGACCTACCGGCTGAGCGGCCTGGACCCCGAGCGGATCCGGCCCACCGACTCCTCCGCGTTCGTGCGCCCCGCCGTCCGGCCGGCGTTCAGCGTGCTCGCGCACGACCGCTGGGCCGAGGCCGGCCTGCCCCCGCTCGCCGACTGGAGCGAGCAGCTGGCAGCGGCCCTGGCACTGCCCGCCTTCGCAGCGCCCGAGGGCGCGGACAGGAACGGCAGCTCGGGATGAAGAGCCTGCTGAGCAAGATCAGCGCGGCCCTGCCGCCGGGCACCGTCGCGGTGGCCGGCGGCACCGTCGTGCTCGGGGCGGCCTCGTACGTCCACCTCGGCGTGGCCGGCCACAGCCTGTCCACGGAAGCCATGGCGAACGTCTCGGTGCTGTGGACGATCGTGATGGCCATCGGGCTCGGCATCTTCTTCCCCATCGAGCAGGAGCTCACCCGGATCGTCGCCGCCCGCGCGGTCGACGGGCACGGGGCGGCCCCCGTCCTGCGCCGGGCCACCCTGCTCACCGCGGCGATCCTCGGCGCGACCCTGCTCGTCCTCACCATCGCCGCCGGCCCCCTCGCGGACCTGCTGTTCCATGGGGACCGGGCCCTGGTGGCGGCCCTCGGCGGTGCCTTCACCGGCATGGCCGTCTGCTACCTCACCCGCGGGGTACTGGCCGGCCTCGGCCGGTTCGGCGCGTACGGCACCCAGCTCGCCATCGACGGCGGGCTGCGCATCGTGCTCGCCTTCGGCTGCGCCGTGGTCCTACCGGACTCCGCGCTCGCCTTCAGCCTCGTACTGGCGCTGGCGCCGATCATCGCCGCCCTGGTCACGCTGCCCGCGCTGCTGCGCGTCGTCGAGCCCGGCGAGGAGATCGCCTGGCGCGAGCTGACCTCCGGGCTGGGCCTGCTGATCTGCTCGACCCTGCTGTCCCAGGTCGTGGTCAACGCCGCCGTGATGAGCACCAAGCTGCTCGCGCCCACGGACAGCGTGCTGATCGCGGCCCTGCTGAACGCCCTGGTCCTGGCCCGGGTACCGCTCTTCGTCTTCGGCTCGCTCCAGGCCTCCCTGCTCAACGGGCTCAGCGCCGCCTTCCAGGCCGGCGACCGGGCCGCCTTCTCGGCCATGCTGCGCCGGATCGGCATGGTCGTCGGCGCGCTCGGCCTGCTCGGCGGCATCCCCGCCACCGTGCTCGGCCCCTGGCTGATCGGCGTGCTCTTCGGCGCCAAGCCGGCCCTGGGCTGCTTCGACTTCTTCCTGTTGTCCGCCGGAACCGTGGCGTACATGTTCGCGATGGTGCTCGGTCAGGCGCTGATGGTATTCAAGCGACACAACCTGCAGCTGCTCTGCTGGGCCATCGGTACCGCCGTACTGGTCGGCGTCACCTTCGCCCCCGGTGACGTGGCTCTGCGTGTGATCCTGGCCTATGCTCTCGGCTCCGTCGCCACCGTCGTCGCTATGCTGACAGCGCTGAGACTGAAGTTCCCGGAAGCCGTTCCGGGAGCCGGCGACGCTCCCGGGCGGACGGACGTCGCGAGCCCGCTGGGCGCCGGCGCAGCCGGGAAGTGACCGTGCCCGCCTCCGAAGTCCCACAGATCCCCGAGCACTCGTATGTGCCACATTCCGCTGGAGCTACCGTGTCCCAATACGACGATGTCTGGCTGGTCATACCGGCCTATAACGAGGGCCAGGTGATCGCCGATGTCGTCGAGGGAGCGCGCAAGACCTTTCCGAACATAGTCGTCGTCGACGACGGCAGCTCGGACGACTCCGCGAAGCACATCGCCTCCACCGGTGCCCACCTGGTGCAGCACCCGGTCAACCTCGGCCAGGGCGCAGCCCTGCAGACCGGCCTGAAGTACGCCCTCTCCCAGCCGGGAGCCCGCTACTTCGCCACGTTCGACGCCGACGGCCAGCACCAGACCCACGACGTCGAGAAGATGGTCGCCGTCCTGCGCGCCGACGAGGCCGACGTGGTGCTCGGCTCCCGCTTCATCGAGCAGAACGGCCAGGTGCCGTGGATCAAGCGGGTCGTGCTGCGCACGGCCGCGGCCGTCAGCCCGACCGCCCGCAAGCTCAACCTCACCGACGCGCACAACGGTCTGCGCGTCCTGGGCCGCGCGGCGGCGGAGCAGGTGCAGATCACGCACAACGGCATGGCCCACGCCTCCGAGATCGTCGGCTACCTGGCCGGCTCCGGACTGCGCGTCGTCGAGGTCCCCGTGGACATCCTCTACACCGAGTACTCGCGCGCCAAGGGTCAGTCCCTGATCAACGGCGTCAACATCCTCTTCGACATCACCCTGCGGGAGCGTGGCCGCCGATGAAGTACTTCTGGATCCAGCTGGTGCTCATCCTGGGCTCCGTCTCGCTGGCCCTCATGTTCATACGCAACTGGGACCAGGCGAAGACCCGTGCCTGGAAGCGCATCGCCTTCTCGGTGTTCGTCCTCGTCAACGTGTACGCCGTCCTGCGGCCCACCGACGTGACCTGGCTGGCCCACCAGCTCGGCGTCGGCCGCGGCACCGACCTGGTGCTGTACGTGATGGTCCTGGCCATGGGCTTCCTCACGCTCAACACCTTCCTGCGCTTCCGCTCGCTCGAGAAGAAGATCACCGACCTGGCCCGGACGGTGGCCCTCAGCGAGGGCGCGCGCCACAACGACGAGCGCCTCGGCCCGGACGCCGTCCGTCAGCCCGCCCCGGTCGAGCCCGTGGCCCCGGTCGAGCCCGAGGCACCGGCCACCGAACCCGCAGACTCCGTCAAGGCCTGAGGAATCACCGTGGTGACCTTCGACTTCATGCTCCCCTACTACGGGGACGTCCGGCTGATGCAGGACGCGGTCCGCAGCATCCTGGCGCAGACGGACCCGGACTTCCGGCTCGTCGTGATCGACGACGGCAAGGAGCCGGACGTACCCGGCTGGTTCGCGGAGCTCGGCGACGAGCGGGTCGAGTACACCCGCAACGAGCAGAACCTCGGCATCAACGAGAACTTCAAGAAGTGCGTGCGCCTCTCCGAGGCCGACTACGTCGTCATCATGGGCTGCGACGACGTGCTCCACCCGGACTACCTGAAGACCGTACGGGGCCTGGCCGAGGCCCAGCCGGGCATCGGCATGATCCAGCCCGGCGTCGAGGTCATCGACGGCGAGGGCCGGGTCACCGCCGGTCTCGCCGACAACGTCAAGCGCAGGCTCTACGCCCCGCAGGTCAAGGGCAACCGCACGATGGCGGGCGAGGAGCTCGCCGTCAGCGTGCTGCGCGGGAACTGGCTGTACTTCCCGTCCATCGCCTGGCGCGGCGACGCCCTGCGCAAGGTGAACTTCCAGTCCGAGTACTCGGTGGTCCAGGACCTCGCGCTCGTGGTCGACCTGCTCGAACTCGGCGAGGCGATGGTGATCGACGCCTCGGCCACCGTCTTCCAGTACCGCCGGCACGCCGTCAGCGAGTCCTCGGTCCAGGCCTTCACCGGCACCCGCTTCACCGAGCAGGCACGCTACTTCGAGGCGGTCGCCGACCGGATGGACGCCCGCGGCTGGCCCAAGGCCGCCCGCGCCGCCCGCATCCACAGTGCCTCCCGCTTCCACGCGATCACGATGCTCCCCGGGGCGCTGCGCCGCGGGAACCGTGAGGGTGCCAAGAACCTGGCCCGGCACGCCTTCACCACCGGGCAGAGCTGAGCCTGCCCGGCAGTCCGACCAGAACAGGAAGTGCCAGGGGTGCAGTCGGGAACCGAAACGATGGACGCGGCCGGAGCGAGGGACGCGTCCGCCCCTGACCGGAGCGGGCCGCCCGCCGGGACCGGGCGGCTGCTCGCCCTGCGGGACTCCGCTCTGCGCCGGCGCTGGTTCTGGCCCGCGGCGCTGGTCACCGGGTACCTGACGCAGGTGCTGTTCCGGCTCTCCCTGGTGTGGGGCAACAGCTACCCCTCGGTCCACGCGGACGAGCCCTCGTACCTGGTCCTGGCCCGGGTGCTCGCGGGGCGGCCGACGACCGAGATGCCGGTCGGCTCGGTCATCCCCGGCGGCTACCCGCTGCTGCTCTCCCCGGCCCTGCGCATCGCGAACGACCCGGTCACCGCGTACCAGCTGGTCATGGGCATCAACACGCTGCTCAACGCGCTGGTCTTCCCCCTGGCCTACGTGGCCCTGCGCAGGCTCGACCTGCCCAGGGGGCTCTCGTTCCTGATCGCCACGGCGGCCGCGCTGATGCCGCCCGTGGTCTTCTACTCCGAGTTCGCGATGTCCGACACCGTGCTCCCGGTGGTCCTCCTCGGCTGGCTGATCACCCTGCACGGCTGGCTCAGCGACGGCGAGCCGCGCCGCCGCACCTGGTACGGAGCGGGGGCCGGCCTGCTGGCCGGCTACTCCATGGCGGTGCACGACCGCGGCGGCGTGGTCGTGGCCATCACCGCGCTGGTGTTCCTGGGCGCACTGGTCTTCAAGTGGGCGCCGCTGCGCTCCACGCTCGCCGCCTGGGGCGGCCTCGCCGTCTCCGTGCTGGGCGCCAAACTCCTCGCCGGCTGGCTGGAGGCGCAGTTCAAGGACACCCCGCCGAGCTCGGTCGGCACGCAGGTGATGGACAACCTCGTGGAGCCCGAGCTGCTGCGCCGCACGGTGACCCGCACGATCGGCCAGCTCTGGTACTTCTCGGTCTCCTCCTGGGGCTTCGGCGCGATCGCGCTCGCCCTGTGCGTGTTCGCGGTGTTCAGCCCCCGCTTCACCCGCGCCTCGCGGGTGGTCTCCTTCGCCATGGTCGCCCTGCTGTTCGGGATCGCGCTCGCGGCGGCGGCCGGACTGCCCGGGGACAAGCGGATCGACAACTGGGTCTACGCCCGGTACCTGGCCGTGCTCGTGCCCGCGTTCTTCGTGGTCGGCGTCGCCGCGCTGTGGCGCGCCCGGACCGGAGCCCTGCTGCGGCTGGTGCTGAGCGCGGTGGTGTTCACCGCGGTCACCGCCGAGTTCGTGATCATGGTGGTCGGCAAGGGCCTCTACGCACGCTGGATCATCCCGTGGGCCATGCCGGACGCGCTGTTCCTGGCCTCGGAGTGGACGAAGCTGCACATGTGGCGGACCATCGCCGGTGCTCTGCTGGTGCTCGCCGCCTGCGTGATGTTCCGGCTGGCCGGCGGACGCCGGGTGGTCTGGGCCGTCGCGGTGTCGCTGGCCCTGTTCGCCACGTACGCGACGACCACGGTCACCTCGAACGTGGCCGAGCCGCACCGCAAGATCCGCAAGTACCTCGCCACCGGCTTCACCCAGTCCGCGGAGCTCAAGCCGGGGGAGAACCTGGTGATGGACGAGGACGTCGACTGGGGTCTGCGGATGGCCCAGGCGTACGAGGTGTACGAGGGCCGGGTCTGGACGAGGGACCTGGAGCACGGCGACCGGCCGCCGGCCACGGCGGACGCGGCCGTACTGCGTCTGACCTCGAAGGACGCCAAGCCGGAGGACTCCTGGCCGAACGCCCCCAAGGGCTGGTACGTGGCCAAGGTGAACACGCTGCACGAATGGGTTCTCTGGCGCCACCGCTGAGGCCCCCGCCCGCCTCGTCCCGTACGCCTGCCAGTAGCATCCGGGCGGTCAGATGGCTCATCTGATGTGTTCGGAACAGGGGCGGGGACAAGTTGAGACTGGGTCGTGTGCGCGGTACGGCGCTGGCCGCCGCGTTCGGTGTGGCGGCGGTGCTCGGGTTCCAGGGAGTGGCGGGCGGATCCGGACCGGCCCTCCCCGAGGGGAAGGCGCCCGGTGAGGCGCGGGGCGGGGCGAAGGCCTACAGCGCCGCGGCCGGTCAGCCGGGCCGGGCCAAGACCGGTGTCGACCGGCTCGCCCTGAAGTCCAAGGGCTCCGGCGAGGCCGTGCTCGCCCAGCAGGACACGGACCTCTTCGGCCTCCTCGGCGTGTCCTGGACGGACCCCGAGGCCAGGGTGGACGGCGCCATCGAGGCCCGTTCCCGCAGCTCGGAGACCGGGAAGTGGTCCCGGTGGATCACCCTGGACCCGGTGCAGCCCGGCCTCGACGGCAAGCGCCCCGGAGCGCCCGGCGCCACCGAGCCGGTGTGGGTCGGGCCGTCGAACGGCGCCGAGGTGCGCGTGAAGGGCGGAGCGGCCCTTCCGGCGGGCCTGACCCTGAACCTGGTGGACCCCGCCACCGCCGGCGCCGCCACGAAGAAGGGCGAGCTGCCCGCCGAACCGGCCGCCTTCGCCACGGAGGCGCTGCCGCCCGGGCCGGCCTCCACCGCACCGCAGCCCACGGTGGTCACCCGGGCCGAGTGGCAGGCCGACGAGGGCCTGAACGACGAGGCTCCCGGCTACCTCCCCGGCGGCAGCGTCAAGGCCGCCTTCGTCCACCACACCGCGAGCGCGCAACCGTACGACTGCTCGCAGTCCGCGGCCATCGTGCGGGGCATCCACGAGTACCACGTGAAGGTCGAGCAGTGGCGCGACCTCGGCTACAACTTCCTGGTCGACAAGTGCGGCACGATCTTCGAGGGCCGCAAGGGCGGCATCGACCAGCCCGTCCAGGGCGCGCACACCCTCGGCTGGAACGCCGAGTCGATGGGCATCGCCGTCCTCGGTGACCACCAGACCGCGGGAGCCCCGGCCGCCGCCCTGGATTCGATCTCCCGGATCGCGGCCTACAAGCTCGGCCAGTACGACGGCGACCTGAACGGCACGACCACGCTGGTGGCCGGCAGCAGCCAGAAGAACTACCTGGGCACCTCGTTCACGGGTGGGCAGCCGTACACGTTCAAGACCCTCTCGGGCCACCGGGACGGCTTCAACACCATCTGCCCGGGCGGTGGGCTCTACGACCAGCTCGCCGCGATCCGCACCAGCGGTCCGGCGCAGCAGCTGAAGATCGCCAGGGTGAACGGCACGGTCCCCGGGCCGGGCACGGACCTCAAGTCCACCGGCCCCCTGAAGGTCGACTGGACCACCAGCACGGCCGACGGGCTGCTGGGCTCGTTCGAGGTCCTGGTGGACGGCGCACCGGCCGCGACGGCCGCGGGCACGGCCCGTACGGCGAACGCGGTGCTGACCACCGGCACCCACACGGTCCAGGTCAAGGCCACCGCGCTGAACGGCAAGGTCTCCACGAGCCTGCCGGTCACCGTCGTCGCGGAGGTCCCCGTGCCGAAGTCCGCCACGTTCGTTCCGGTCGCCCCGAAGCGGCTGATGGACACGCGTGCGGGCCTCGGCGTGCCGAAGGCCAAGGTCGGCGCGCAGGGTGTGGTGACGCTGCCGGTGGCGGGTACGGCGGGGATCCCGGCCGATGGCGTCACCGCCGTCGTCCTCAACGTGACGGCGACCAACCCGACGGCCGCGAGCTACGTCTCGGTGTACCCGAGCGGGACGGTGCGCTCCAGCGCCTCGAACCTGAACGTGACGCCGGGGCAGACGATCCCCAACCTGGTGGTCGTCCCGGTGGTGGACGGCAAGGTCAGCTTCTACAACAACGACGGCACGGTCGATCTCATCGCGGACGTCACCGGCTACTTCGCCAAGGCGGCCGGGGGATCGGCGCACGTCAGCATCGGTCCGAAGCGGCTGATGGACACGCGTGCGGGGCTCGGCGTGGCGAAGGCGAAGGTGGGCGCGCAGGGGGTGGCGACCCTGCCGGTGGCGGGTACGGCGGGGATCCCGGCGACGGGCGTCACCGCCGTGGTCCTCAACGTGACGGCGACCAACCCGACGGCCGCGAGCTACGTCTCCGTGTACCCGAGCGGCACGACCCGCTCCAGCGCCTCGAACCTGAACGTGACGCCGGGACTGACGATCCCCAACCTGGTGATCGTTCCCGTGGTGGACGGCAAGGTCAGCTTCTACAACAACGACGGCAGCGTCGACCTGATCGCGGACATCACCGGCTACTTCACCTCGGCTGGCGGGGGATCGTCGCACGTCAACACCGGTCCGAAGCGGCTGATGGACACGCGCGAGGGCCTCGGAGTGGCGAAGGCGAAGGTGGGCGCGCAGGGGGTCGTGACGCTCCCGGTGGCGGGTACGGCGGGGATCCCGGCGACGGGCGTCACCGCCGTGGTCCTCAACGTCACCGCGACGAACCCGACGGCCGCGAGCTACGTCTCCGTGTACCCGAGCGGGACGGTGCGCTCCAGCGCCTCGAACCTGAACTTCACTCCCGGCCGGACGATCCCGAACCTGGTGGTCGTCCCCGTGGTCGACGGGAAGATCAGCTTCTACAACAACGACGGTACGGTCGATCTGATCGCGGACGTCACCGGCTACTTCGCCGAGTGACACGGGGTTCCGCAGGCGGGGTGGGGGACATGGGGAAGAACGACGACGGCATACCGGCCGTCTCGGACGAGGACTGGGCGCAGTTCCTGGCACAGGCCGAGGCGGGCGCGGGGGAGGGGTGGGCGCCGGCTCAAGGCGGCGCTGGCCATCGCCTTCGTCGCCGCCCTCGCGCTGATCGCCGTACGGCCGGAGCTGGTCATCGACAAGCTCACCGGCGAGGCCGCGCAGGACGCGAGGCCCGGCAGCCGCTGCCGGCCGAGACGGCCCGCCCGACCACCCCGCCCACCTCGGCGGACCCGGACCGGCCGACCCTGTCCGACCCCTTCCGCGGTTCCCCGGCCCTCCAGTGGGCCGACGGGGCGGCCGGCATCGAGGTCCCGGAGGCCCAGGCCGTCGGCGGCATGAGCAAGGAGCAGGTCGCCGACGCGCTGGCGAAGGTCAAGCAGTTCCTGGTCGCGGCCAACCTGGACCCGGCGACCCTGCGCGGGGAGCACCCCGCGGCGGCGCTGGACCTGCTCGACCCCAAGCTGAAGCAGGGCCCGGACCACCTGGAGCAGTCCCTGGCCGCCCCGCCCGCGGAGAACGACCCGCTGGAGCTCCTCACCCGGGCCAAGCCGGCCGAGCTGAAGCCCGTGGGCGACGTGGTCAAGGTCCGCGGCCGGATGTGGGTGGAGCCCGGCCAGGGGCCGGGCCGGGCCAGGGTGCTGGTCGACTACACGTTCGTCTACCCGTTCGTGAAGGCGATGCCCGGCGCGGACCAGGTCAAGCGCACCATCGTCCGGCGCGCGATCACCTTCTCCGTGGCCGACCCGCGCAAGTGGCAGGCCACCGAGGGCAAGCTCTGGCTCGACAAGGTCGACGTGGAGCTGGCCAACAGCGCGTGTGACGTCCACGACGGATTCCTGCACCCCGTCTTCGACGAGGACGCTCCCACCGGGCCGACGCCCTCCGGCACCCCGATGGACCCGTACGACCGCAGCGTCGGCCCGGAAGCCGGACCGCAGACGGGTTGCGGCGCGATCTCGCGCTCCTGAGAGCGCGCCGGACACCGGACCGGGACCCCCGCCGCGTGGTGCAGTTTGACCACTCAGCGTGGCGGGGTATTCTCTTCCGCCCGATTGGCGCCATACGTGTCTCGTATGGCAGACTACTCAAGTTGCTCGGCCGTGTGCCGATGCTGCGCGCCTCCCGCCGGGAGGACCGGAAGCAAGTCCCACAGTACTCGTCGCTCTACCTGCCTCTCGGGGCAGCAATGGGGCGGACGTACGGGAATCTTTCGGGAAGCGTCAGCACGGTGCCTGCCAGGTACTCGGTGGGTGTTTGCCCCCGATCTGCGGTCTTGGGACCGCGCCCCCTTGGACGAGGGAATTTCCGTATGGGAATTTTCTGTAGAGGGAGCGCGACACGCCCGACCGCGTGGGTCGGAGGAGAGCGGCGGAGCGATCCGCAGCCGGCCGAGAACCAGAGCGTTTCCACAACAGACAGGACTACGGAGTAGCCATGGCGGGACAGAAGATCCGCATCCGGCTCAAGGCCTACGACCACGAGGTCATCGATTCGTCGGCGAAGAAGATCGTCGAGACGGTGACGCGCACTGGTGCGTCGGTCGCGGGCCCGGTGCCGCTGCCCACTGAGAAGAACGTGTACTGCGTCATCAAGTCGCCGCACAAGTACAAGGACTCGCGCGAGCACTTCGAGATGCGCACTCACAAGCGCCTGATCGACATCCTCGACCCGACGCCCAAGACCGTTGACTCGCTGATGCGCCTGGACCTTCCGGCCGGCGTTGACATCGAGATCAAGCTCTGAGAGGCGCGGAAAAGATGGCAAAGCAGATCAAGGGCGTCCTGGGCGAGAAGCTCGGCATGACCCAGGTCTGGGACGAGAACAACCGTGTCGTCCCGGTCACCGTGGTCAAGGCCGGGCCCTGCGTTGTTACCCAGGTCCGTACGAACGACGTCGACGGCTACGAGTCGGTCCAGATCGCCTTCGGCGAGATCGACCCGCGCAAGGTGAACAAGCCCCTCAAGGGTCACTTCGCCAAGGCTGACGTCACCCCCCGCCGCCACCTGGTGGAGCTCCGTACCTCCGACGCCAGCGAGTACACGCTCGGCCAGGAGATCACGGCTGCCGTGTTCGAGTCCGGCGTCAAGGTTGACGTCACGGGCAACAGCAAGGGCAAGGGCTTCGCCGGTGTCATGAAGCGTCACAACTTCAAGGGCCTCGGCGCCGGCCACGGCGTCCAGCGCAAGCACCGCTCCCCCGGTTCGATCGGTGGCTGCGCCACCCCTGGGCGTGTCTTCAAGGGCATGCGCATGGCCGGTCGCATGGGCAACGAGCGCGTCACCACCCAGAACCTGACCATCCACGCGGTTGACGCGGAGAAGGGTCTGCTCCTCATCAAGGGTGCAGTCCCCGGTCCGAACGGCGGCCTCGTCCTGGTCCGTACCGCGGTTAAGGGGGCTTGAGTTAATGAGCACCATTGACATCCTTTCGCCGGCAGGCGACAAGGCCGGTACCGTCGAGCTCCCCGCGGAGATCTTCGACGCGAAGACCAGCGTTCCGCTGATCCACCAGGTCGTCGTCGCTCAGCTGGCTGCTGCCCGTCAGGGCACGCACAAGACCAAGCGTCGTGGCGAAGTCCGTGGTGGTGGCCGCAAGCCGTACCGCCAGAAGGGCACCGGCCGCGCTCGCCAGGGTTCCACCCGCGCTCCGCAGTTCGTCGGCGGTGGCGTCGTCCACGGCCCGCAGCCGCGTGACTACTCGCAGCGGACCCCGAAGAAGATGAAGGTCGCCGCCCTCCGCGGTGCCCTCTCGGACCGCGCGCGTCACTCCCGCATCCACGTCGTCACCGGCGTGGTCGAGGGTGCCGCCTCCACGAAGGCCGCCAAGACGCTGTTCGGCAAGATCTCGGAGCGCAAGAACGTGCTCCTGGTCGTCGAGCGCGCCGACGAGGCTGCGTGGCTGTCCGCCCGCAACCTGCCCCAGGTGCACATCCTGGAGCCGGGCCAGCTGAACACGTACGACGTGATCGTCTCTGACGACGTGGTCTTCACTCAGGCCGCTTTCGAGTCCTTCGTGTCTGGCCCCAAGGCCGATGAGACCGAAGGGAGCGACGCCTGATGTCTGAGGCGACCGTTACCAGCAAGACCTTCACTGACCCGCGCGACCTGCTGATCAAGCCGGTTGTCTCGGAGAAGAGCTACGCGCTGCTGGACGAGAACAAGTACACGTTCATCGTCGCGCCCGGCTCCAACAAGACCCAGATCAAGCAGGCCGTCGAGGCGGTCTTCGGGGTCAAGGTCACCGGGGTCAACACGATCAACCGTCAGGGTAAGCGCAAGCGCACCAAGACCGGTTTCGGCAAGCGCGCTGACACCAAGCGCGCCATCGTGACCCTCGCTGAGGGCGACCGAATCGACATCTTCGGCGGCCAGGCCTCCTAACGGAGGTCTAGTCGTCCGGAATCGGACGAGGACTGAGAAATGGGTATCCGCAAGTACAAGCCGACGACCCCGGGCCGTCGTGGCTCCAGCGTCGCCGACTTTGTCGAGATCACGCGGTCCACGCCGGAGAAGTCGCTGGTCCGCCCCCTGCACAGCAAGGGCGGCCGTAACAACACCGGTCGGATCACGGTTCGACACCAGGGTGGCGGCCACAAGCGCGCCTACCGTGTGATCGACTTCCGTCGTCACGACAAGGACGGCGTGCCGGCCAAGGTCGCGCACATCGAGTACGACCCCAACCGCACTGCGCGCATCGCGCTCCTGCACTACGCCGACGGTGAGAAGCGCTACATCATTGCGCCGAAGAACCTGAAGCAGGGCGACCGGATTGAGAACGGCCCCACGGCCGACATCAAGCCCGGTAACAACCTGGCGCTCCGCAACATCCCGGTCGGTACCACGATCCACGCGATCGAGCTCCGTCCCGGTGGCGGCGCCAAGTTCGCCCGCTCCGCTGGTGCCTCCGTGCAGCTGCTGGCGAAGGAGGGCACCATGGCCCACCTTCGTATGCCGTCCGGTGAAATCCGTCTCGTCGACGCGCGCTGCCGCGCGACCGTCGGTGAGGTCGGCAACGCCGAGCAGTCGAACATCAACTGGGGCAAGGCCGGCCGCATGCGCTGGAAGGGCGTTCGCCCCTCCGTCCGCGGTGTCGCGATGAACCCGGTCGACCACCCGCACGGTGGTGGTGAGGGTAAGACCTCCGGTGGTCGTCACCCGGTCTCCCCGTGGGGTCAGAAGGAGGGTCGTACTCGCTCGCCGAAGAAGGCTTCGAGCAAGTACATCGTCCGCCGCCGCAAGACGAACAAGAAGCGCTAGGAGCGGGTTTAGATGCCGCGCAGTCTCAAGAAGGGACCCTTCGTCGACGGACACCTCATCAAGAAGGTGGACGTACAGAACGAAGCCGGTACCAAGAACGTCATCAAGACCTGGTCCCGTCGCTCGATGATCATCCCGGCCATGCTGGGTCACACCATCGCGGTGCACAACGGCAAGATCCACGTCCCGGTGTTCGTCACCGAGTCGATGGTCGGCCACAAGCTCGGCGAGTTCTCGCCGACTCGCACCTTCCGCGGCCACGTCAAGGACGACCGGAAGTCGAAGCGCCGCTAAAGGCGGGGTGGTTACGACTATGACTTACACCGAAGGGACAACCATGGAAGCCAGGGCCCAGGCGCGGTACATCCGCGTCACGCCCATGAAGGCCCGCCGAGTGGTGGACCTTATCCGTGGCATGGATGCCACGGAGGCTCAGGCGGTCCTGCGTTTCGCCCCGCAGGCCGCGAGCGTGCCGGTTGGCAAGGTGCTCGACAGCGCCATTGCCAACGCCGCACACAACTACAACCACCCGGACGCCTCCACGCTGGTCATCAGCGAGGCGTACGTGGACGAGGGCCCGACCCTGAAGCGGTTCCGTCCGCGTGCCCAGGGCCGTGCCTACCGGATCCGCAAGCGGACCAGCCACATCACCGTGGTCGTCAGCAGCAAGGAAGGTTCCCGGTAATGGGCCAGAAGGTAAACCCGCACGGGTTCCGGCTCGGCATCACCACCGACTTCAAGTCGCGTTGGTACGCCGACAAGCTGTACAAGGACTACGTCAAGGAAGACGTCGCCATCCGCAGGATGATGACGTCCGGCATGGAGCGCGCCGGCATCTCGAAGGTTGAGATCGAGCGCACCCGTGACCGCGTGCGTGTGGACATCCACACCGCTCGTCCGGGCATCGTCATCGGTCGCCGTGGCGCCGAGGCCGACCGCATCCGCGGTGACCTCGAGAAGCTCACGGGCAAGCAGGTCCAGCTGAACATCCTCGAGGTCAAGAACCCCGAGGTCGACGCTCAGCTGGTCGCGCAGGCCGTTGCCGAGCAGCTCTCCTCCCGCGTCTCCTTCCGTCGCGCCATGCGTAAGAGCATGCAGGGCACGATGAAGGCCGGCGCCAAGGGCATCAAGATCCAGTGTGGCGGCCGTCTCGGCGGCGCCGAGATGTCCCGCTCCGAGTTCTACCGCGAAGGCCGTGTGCCGCTGCACACCCTCCGCGCGAACGTGGACTACGGCTTCTTCGAGGCCAAGACCACCTTCGGCCGTATCGGTGTGAAGGTCTGGATCTACAAGGGCGATGTCAAGAACATCGCCGAGGTTCGCGCCGAGAACGCTGCGGCCCGTGCGGGTAACCGCCCGGCCCGTGGTGCCGCCGGCGCTGGCGACCGTCCCGCCGGCCGTGGTGGCCGTGGTGGCGAGCGCGGCGGCCGTGGTGGCCGCAAGCCGCAGCAGGCTGTTGGTGCCGAGGCCCCCAAGGCCGACGCTCCCGCCGCCGCTCCGGCTGAGAGCACCGGAACGGAGGCCTGACCGACATGCTGATCCCTCGTAGGGTCAAGCACCGCAAGCAGCACCACCCGAAGCGCCGCGGTATGGCCAAGGGCGGTACTGAGGTCTCGTTCGGCGAGTACGGCATCCAGGCGCTTACCCCCGCCTACGTGACGAACCGCCAGATCGAGGCGGCTCGTATCGCGATGACCCGCCACATCAAGCGTGGCGGCAAGGTCTGGATCAACATCTACCCGGACCGTCCCCTGACGAAGAAGCCTGCCGAGACCCGCATGGGTTCCGGTAAGGGTTCTCCCGAGTGGTGGATCGCGAACGTGCACCCGGGCCGGGTCATGTTCGAGCTGTCCTACCCGAACGAGAAGATTGCTCGTGAGGCGCTCACCCGCGCTGCTCACAAGCTTCCGATGAAGTGCCGGATTGTTCGGCGCGAGGCAGGTGAGTCGTGATGGCGACGGGAACCAAGGCGTCCGAGCTGCGTGAGCTCGGTAACGAGGAGCTCGTTGGCAAGCTGCGCGAGGCCAAGGAAGAGCTGTTCAAGCTGCGCTTCCAGGCGGCCACGGGTCAGCTGGAGAACAACGGCCGGCTCAAGTCCGTCCGTAAGGACATCGCTCGCATCTACACCCTGATGCACGAGCGTGAGCTCGGTATCGAGACGGTGGAGAGCGCCTGATGAGCGAGAAGAACGTGACTGAGACGACTGACCGCGGCTTCCGCAAGACCCGTGAGGGTCTTGTCGTCAGCGACAAGATGGACAAGACCGTCGTCGTCGCTGTCGAGGACCGCGTGAAGCACGCTCTGTACGGCAAGGTCATCCGCCGTACGAACAAGCTCAAGGCGCACGACGAGCAGAACGCTGCCGGCGTCGGCGACCGCGTCCTCATCATGGAGACGCGTCCGCTGTCGGCGAGCAAGCGCTGGCGCATCGTCGAGATCCTCGAGAAGGCCAAGTAATTATCTGAGGCCCTGGGCATCAAGCCCAGGGGCCCCTCAGGTTCGTTCCGCCAGGCTCGGTGGGGGCGGTAGCTCTTCGGAGTGATGCCCCCGCCGGGAACCGGCAGACAAACAGGAGATAGACGTGATCCAGCAGGAGTCGCGACTGCGTGTCGCCGACAACACTGGTGCCAAGGAGATCCTTTGCATCCGTGTTCTCGGTGGCTCCGGTCGCCGCTACGCGGGCATCGGTGACGTCATCGTTGCCACCGTCAAGGACGCGATCCCCGGTGGCAACGTGAAGAAGGGTGACGTCGTCAAGGCGGTCATCGTTCGCACCGTGAAGGAACGCCGCCGCCAGGACGGCTCGTACATCCGCTTCGACGAGAACGCCGCCGTCATTCTGAAGAACGACGGCGACCCTCGCGGCACCCGTATCTTCGGCCCGGTGGGCCGTGAGCTGCGCGAGAAGAAGTTCATGAAGATCATCTCGCTCGCGCCGGAGGTGCTGTAAGCATGAAGATCAAGAAGGGCGACCTGGTTCAGGTCATCACCGGTAAGGACAAGGGCAAGCAGGGCAAGGTCATTCTGGCCATCCCTACTGAGAACCGCGTCCTCGTCGAGGGTGTCAACCGGGTCAAGAAGCACACCAAGGCCGGCCAGACCGCTGGTGGCTCGCAGACCGGTGGCATCGTGATCACCGAGGCGCCGATCCACGTCAGCAACGTTCAGCTGGTTGTGGAGAAGGACGGCCAGAAGGTCGTTACCCGCGTCGGTTTCCGCTTCGATGACGAGGGCAACAAGATCCGCGTTGCCAAGCGGACGGGTGAGGACATCTGATGGCTACCACTCCGCGTCTCAAGACGAAGTACCGCGAGGACATCGCGGGCAAGCTGCGTGAAGAGTTCTCCTACGAGAACGTCATGCAGATCCCCGGCCTCGTGAAGATCGTGGTCAACATGGGTGTGGGCGACGCCGCCCGCGACTCCAAGCTGATCGACGGCGCCATCAAGGACCTGACGACGATCACCGGTCAGAAGCCGGCCGTCACGAAGGCCCGCAAGTCCATCGCGCAGTTCAAGCTGCGCGAGGGTCAGCCGATCGGCTGCCACGTCACCCTCCGTGGTGACCGCATGTGGGAGTTCCTGGACCGTACGCTGTCGCTCGCGCTGCCGCGTATCCGTGACTTCCGTGGTCTGTCGCCGAAGCAGTTCGACGGCCGTGGCAACTACACCTTCGGTCTCACGGAGCAGGTCATGTTCCACGAGATCGACCAGGACAAGATCGACCGTACCCGGGGTATGGACATCACCGTGGTCACCACGGCGACCAACGACGCTGAGGGCCGCGCGCTCCTTCGTCACCTCGGCTTCCCCTTCAAGGAGGCGTAAGCGAGATGGCGAAGAAGGCTCTCATCGCGAAGGCTGCCCGCAAGCCCAAGTTCGGTGTGCGTGCGTACACCCGCTGCCAGCGCTGCGGTCGCCCCCACTCCGTGTACCGCAAGTTCGGCCTGTGCCGCGTCTGCCTTCGTGAGATGGCTCACCGTGGCGAGCTGCCGGGCGTGACCAAGAGCTCCTGGTAATTCCCTCTCGTCCGTAAGGACTTGGGAGAAACCAGAGACTCTCGGTAAGCATCTGGACGGCGGATGCCCGGCCGCGCATGCCTTAGGCTTGTGTGGTTGGGCGTCCGCCGCCCATAACGACTTACTACGCCGTAGGTCCCCGCACCGCACCCGTCCCGCCACTGAGTGGGGAGAGGGATGGCGCATACAGGAAACCCCGGCGAGAGAGGCCGAAGGCCACTTCATGACCATGACTGACCCGATCGCAGACATGCTCACGCGTCTGCGTAACGCTAACTCGGCGTACCACGACTCTGTCGTGATGCCGCACAGCAAGATCAAGTCGCACATCGCAGAAATCCTCAAGCAGGAGGGTTTCATCACCGGCTGGAAGGTCGAGGACGCCGAGGTCGGCAAGAACCTCGTCCTCGAGCTGAAGTTCGGCCCGAACCGCGAGCGCTCCATTGCGGGCATCAAGCGGATCTCGAAGCCCGGTCTGCGTGTGTACGCAAAGTCCACCAACCTGCCGAAGGTGCTCGGCGGCCTGGGCGTGGCGATCATCTCCACGTCCCACGGTCTGCTCACCGGCCAGCAGGCAGGCAAGAAGGGCGTAGGTGGGGAAGTCCTCGCCTACGTCTGGTAGTCGGGAACGGAGGAAAAGCAATGTCGCGAATCGGCAAGCTCCCCATCCAGGTTCCCGCCGGTGTGGACGTCACCATCGACGGCCAGGCTGTGGCTGTGAAGGGCCCCAAGGGTTCCCTCGCGCTCACGGTCAAGGCGCCGATCGAGATCGTCAAGGGTGAGGACGGCGTTCTGAACGTCACCCGCCCCAACGACGAGCGTCAGAACAAGGCCCTGCACGGCCTGTCCCGCACGCTGGTGGCGAACATGATCACCGGCGTGACCACGGGTTACGTCAAGGCTCTTGAGATCAGCGGTGTCGGTTACCGCGTCGCCGCGAAGGGCTCCAACCTGGAGTTCCAGCTTGGCTACAGCCACCCGATCCTGATCGAGGCGCCCGAGGGCATCTCCTTCAAGGTCGAGTCGCCCACCAAGTTCTCGGTCGAGGGCATCGACAAGCAGAAGGTCGGCGAGGTCGCCGCCAACATCCGCAAGCTGCGGAAGCCCGACCCGTACAAGGCCAAGGGTGTCAAGTACGCCGGCGAAGTCATCCGCCGCAAGGTCGGAAAGGCTGGTAAGTAGCCATGGCATACGGTGTAAAGATCGCCAAGGGCGACGCGTACAAGCGTGCCGCCAAGGCCCGCCGCCACATCCGCATCCGCAAGAACGTCTCGGGTACGGCGGAGCGTCCGCGCCTCGTCGTGACGCGTTCCAACCGCAACATCGTTGCTCAGGTCATCGACGACCTCCAGGGTCACACCCTGGCGTCCGCGTCGACCCTGGACGCTTCGATCCGTGGTGGCGAAGGCGACAAGAGCTCGCAGGCCCAGGCCGTCGGCGCACTCGTCGCCGAGCGTGCCAAGGCTGCGGGTGTCGAGACCGTCGTGTTCGACCGCGGTGGCAACCGATACGCCGGGCGCATTGCCGCTCTGGCTGACGCCGCCCGCGAAGCCGGGCTGAAGTTCTAAGCCCCGTTTTCCGGGACTCACGGACGTAACAGAGAGAGGTAATCCAATGGCTGGACCCCAGCGCCGCGGAAGCGGTGCCGGTGGCGGCGAGCGGCGGGACCGGAAGGGTCGCGACGGTGGCCCTGCCGCCGAGAAGACCGCTTACGTTGAGCGCGTTGTCGCGATCAACCGCGTCGCCAAGGTTGTCAAGGGTGGTCGCCGCTTCAGCTTCACCGCGCTGGTCGTGGTGGGCGACGGTGACGGCACTGTAGGTGTCGGTTACGGCAAGGCCAAGGAAGTTCCCGCGGCCATTGCCAAGGGTGTCGAGGAAGCCAAGAAGTCCTTCTTCAAGGTTCCGCGCATCCAGGGCACCATTCCTCACCCGATCACGGGTGAGCGTGCCGCGGGCGTCGTGCTGCTGAAGCCGGCCGCCCCCGGTACCGGTGTTATCGCCGGTGGCCCGGTGCGCGCCGTTCTGGAGTGCGCCGGCGTTCACGACATCCTGTCGAAGTCGCTTGGTTCTTCCAACGCGATCAACATCGTGCACGCGACCGTGGCGGCCCTCAAGGGCCTGCAGCGTCCCGAGGAGATCGCGGCTCGCCGTGGTCTGCCCCTCGAGGACGTCGCTCCCGCGGCTCTGCTCCGTGCACGTGCTGGGGCGGGTGCGTAATGGCTCGCCTCAAGGTCACGCAGATCAAGTCGTACATCGGCAGCAAGCAGAACCACCGCGACACGCTGCGTTCGCTCGGGCTCAAGCGCCTGAACGACGTCGTCGTCAAGGAGGACCGCCCCGAGTTCCGCGGAATGGTTCACACCGTCCGCCACCTCGTGACGGTTGAGGAGGTTGACTAACATGGCTGAGAGCAGCCCGCTGAAGGCCCACAACCTCCGTCCCGCCCCCGGCGCCAAGACCGCGAAGACCCGTGTCGGTCGTGGTGAGGCGTCGAAGGGTAAGACGGCCGGTCGTGGTACGAAGGGCCAGAAGGCCCGTTACCAGATCCCGCAGCGCTTCGAGGGTGGGCAGATGCCCCTCCACATGCGTCTGCCGAAGCTCAAGGGCTTCAAGAACCCGTTCCGCACCGAGTTCCAGGTCGTGAACCTGGACAAGCTCGGCGCTCTCTACCCCGAGGGTGGAGAAGTCACGGTGGCCGACCTGGTCGCCAAGGGCGCGGTTCGCAAGAACAGCCTCGTCAAGGTCCTGGGCCAGGGCGAGATCTCCGTGGCGCTGCAGGTTTCGGTTGACGCCGTTTCCGGCTCCGCCAAGGAGAAGATTGCCGCCGCTGGTGGCTCTGTGACCGAGCTCGTCTAAGACGAACTCAGTGACAAATAGCTAGAAACCCGACCGGGGATGCCTCACATATGGGGCATCCCCGGTTGGTCGTTCCGTGGAAGGTGCAGACGCCGGTAAGGTGGCCTGCACCTTTGCTTGTACACATTCGTCGATCCCTCAGACCGTCACCTCTGACGCAGTAGCGCGGGGGTCGCAGGAGGCACCGTGCTCACCGCGTTCGCCCGGGCGTTCAAGACGCCCGACCTGCGCAAGAAGCTGCTTTTCACGCTCGCCATCATCGTGCTGTACCGACTCGGTTCCCACGTGCCGGTACCCGGCGTGAGCTACAAGAACGTTCAGATCTGTGTGGACCAGATGGGGGCGGGCAACAACAGCCTCTTCGGTCTCGTCAACATGTTCAGCGGTGGCGCGCTGCTCCAGATCACGATCTTCGCGCTCGGCATCATGCCGTACATCACGGCGAGCATCATCCTGCAGCTGCTGACCGTGGTCATCCCGAAGCTGGAGAACCTCAAAAAAGAGGGTCAGTCCGGCACGTCGAAGATCACTCAGTACACGCGCTATTTGACGGTCGCGCTCGCGATCCTGCAGGGCACCGGCCTCGTCGCCACCGCCCGCAGCGGAGCCCTCTTCGGGACGTGCTCCGTCAAAGACCAGATCGTTCCCGACCGGTCGATCTTCACCACCGTCGTCATGGTGCTCACCATGACCGCCGGAACCTGCCTGGTCATGTGGCTCGGTGAGCTCATCACCGACCGGGGCATCGGCAACGGTATGTCGATCCTGATGTTCATCTCGATCGCCGCGGGCTTCGTCGGTTCCCTGTGGGCCATCAAGGAGCAGGGCAAGATCGCGGACGGCTGGGTCGAGTTCGGCGTGGTCATCCTGGTCGGCCTCGCGATGGTGGCCCTGGTGGTCTTCGTCGAGCAGGCGCAGCGGCGGATCCCGGTCCAGTACGCGAAGCGCATGATCGGCCGGCGCGCGTACGGCGGCACCTCGACGTACATCCCCCTCAAGGTGAACCAGGCCGGTGTCATCCCGGTCATCTTCGCCTCGTCGCTGCTGTACATCCCGGCGTTGATCGTCCAGTTCAGCGGTTCCACCGCCGGCTGGGCCAACTGGATCAGCAAGCACTTCGTCAAGGGCGATCACCCGTACTACATCGCCACCTACTTCCTCCTGATCGTTTTCTTCGCGTTCTTCTACGTGGCGATCTCGTTCAACCCCGAGGAAGTTGCAGACAACATGAAGAAGTATGGTGGGTTCATTCCGGGCATCCGCGCCGGTCGGCCTACCGCCGAGTACCTCAGCTATGTACTCAACCGGATCACCTGGCCGGGGTCGCTGTACCTGGGTCTGATCGCTCTTGTGCCGACGATGGCGTTGGCCGGCTTCGGAGCGAACCAGAACTTCCCGTTCGGCGGGACGAGCATCCTGATCATCGTGGGTGTGGGTCTGGAAACCGTGAAGCAGATCGAGAGCCAGCTCCAGCAGCGTAATTACGAAGGGTTCCTCCGCTGATGCGAATCGTCCTCGTCGGCCCGCCGGGCGCGGGCAAGGGAACGCAGGCGACTGTGCTTGCCGAAACCTTGTCGATCCCGCACATCTCCACGGGCGACTTGTTCCGGGCCAACATCAGCCAGAAGACGGAGCTGGGCCAGCGCGCGCAGTCCTACATGTCGAAGGGTGACCTCGTCCCCGACCAGGTCACGATCGACATGGCCAAGGACCGCATGGAGCAGCCGGACGCCGCGAACGGCTTCCTGCTCGACGGCTTCCCGCGCAACGTCTCCCAGGCTGAAGCGCTGGACGAGATCCTCAAGGCGCAGGGCATCAAGCTCGACGCCGTCCTCGACCTGGAGGTCGAGGAGGACGAGGTCGTGAAGCGGATCGCCGGGCGGCGCACCTGCCGCAAGGACAACAAGCACATCTTCCACGTGGACTACGCGGCGCCGAAGACCGAAGGCGTGTGCGACACGTGCGGTGGCGAGCTCTACCAGCGTGAGGACGACTCCGAGGCCACGGTGCGCAACCGCCTCGACGTCTACCACACGCAGACGGAGCCGATCATCGACTTCTACAAGGCCCAGGGCCTGCTCGTGACGATCCCCGCCCTCGGCGAGGTCAAGGACGTCACGCAGCGCGCCATGGACGCGCTGAAGAAGTAGCAAGAAGCAGTTCACCTGTAGTGCAGCCCCGGCCGCGGTGTCCCCAGGACGCCGCGGCCGTACTGTTGAAAGACCCGAATCCGAAGGTGGCAGGTACGTCATGGTCCAGATCAAGACCCCCGAGCAGATCGCGAAGATGCGTGAGGCGGGGCTGGTCGTCGCTGCGATCCACGCGGCGACCCGTGAGGCGGCCGTGCCGGGCGCCACGACGCGGGATCTGGACATGGTGGCCCGCAAGGTCATCGCGGATGCCGGCGCCAAGTCGAACTTCCTCGGCTACGGCGGGTTCCCCGCGACCATCTGCACCTCGGTCAACGAGGTCGTCGTCCACGGCATCCCCGACGACAAGACGGTGCTGAAGGACGGCGACATCATCTCGATCGACGCCGGCGCGATCGTCGACGGCTGGCACGGCGACGCCGCGTACACCGCCTTCGTGGGCTCTGGACACGCCCCTGAGCTCGTGGAGCTGTCCCGGGTGACCGAGGAGTCCATGTGGGCCGGTATCGCCGCCATGAAGCTCGGCAACCGCCTCGTGGACATCTCGAAGGCGATCGAGACCTACATCAAGCGGCAGCCGCGCCCGACCACGGGCGAGCACAGCCTCGGCAAGTTCGGGATCATCGAGGACTACGGCGGCCACGGCATCGGTTCCGAGATGCACATGGACCCGCACCTGCTGAACTACGTCTCGCGCAAGCGGGGCAAGGGCATCAAGCTCGTCCCCGGCCTGTGCCTGGCGATCGAGCCGATGGTCTCGCTGGGCACCGCCCAGACGGAGGTCCTGGCGGACGACTGGACGGTCATCACCACGGACGGCACCTGGTCCTCGCACTGGGAGCACTCCATCGCCCTGACCGAGGAGGGACCGATCGTCCTGACCTCCCCGGACTGCGGCAAGGCGAAGCTGGCGGAGTACGGCGTGACCACCGCGCCCGACCCGCTGGGCTGAGCCGGGCCCACGCGGTCCGGTATGGGCAGGATTGATGATCTATCCTGTAGGGCACACTTTCCGGATTCGTCTTTCGGTGGGCCCTGACGTAGACTGACTCGTCGGCTCCTTTGCACCCGCATGTCCTCATGCGAAGGCGGGGAGCTGATCAAGGTAGCCGATTCGAAAGGCGAAGCGTGGCCAAGAAGCAAGGTGCCATCGAAATCGAGGGCACCGTGATCGAGTCCCTCCCGAACGCGATGTTCAAGGTGGAACTCCAGAACGGTCACAAGGTCCTCGCGCACATCAGCGGCAAGATGCGCATGCACTACATCCGCATCCTTCCTGATGACCGGGTTGTCGTGGAGCTCTCTCCCTACGACCTGACGCGTGGCCGGATCGTCTACCGATACAAGTAGATCTTGTCTTCACTCCCGTCCGGACGTCCTGTCCCGACGCGGGTGGTGGCACTGACCCGGAGAACCTCACCAACATGAAGGTCAAGCCGAGCGTCAAGAAGATCTGCGACAAGTGCAAGGTGATCCGCCGTCACGGTCGGGTCATGGTCATCTGCGACAACCTGCGCCACAAGCAGCGCCAGGGCTGACGCACGCCGACCGACCTGCACTACGCAGTTCTTCGCGCGACGTAAGAAAACGTACATACGCAGAACCCGCCCAGCCCTGACCAGGGCCGGCGGCACCTCCGGCGGGGGCCGGGGACCCGGGCGTACCACCACCCACTCAGGAGTGGTCGGCGGTCGGGGTTCGGTTCTGCGGAAGACCCCCGAACACACAGGAGCCATTGAATGGCACGCGTTTCCGGTGTTGACATCCCGCGCGAAAAGCGTGTGGAGATCGCACTTACCTACGTCTTCGGTGTCGGTCGCACCCGGTCCAAGGAAATCCTTGCGGCCACCGGTGTGAACCCCGACACCCGCGTTCGTGACCTGGCCGAAGAGGACCTGGTCAAGATCCGCGAGTACGTGGACGCCAACCTCCGCACCGAGGGTGACCTCCGCCGCGAGATCCAGGCCGACATCCGTCGCAAGGTCGAGATCCAGTGCTACCAGGGTGTTCGCCACCGTCGTGGCCTGCCCGTGCACGGTCAGCGCACCAGCACGAACGCCCGTACCCGCAAGGGTCCGCGTCGCGCGATCGCCGGTAAGAAGAAGCCGGGCAAGAAGTAGTCCTGTTCAGCGGTCTTGCGCTGTAGGACCGACCACCTCCCGTAGGAGATTTAGATGCCCCCCAAGGGTCGTCAGGGCGCTGCCAAGAAGGTGCGCCGCAAGGAAAAGAAGAACGTCGCTCATGGGCACGCCCACATCAAGAGCACGTTCAACAACACCATCGTTTCGATCACGGACCCCGCGGGCAACGTGATCTCCTGGGCCTCCGCCGGCCACGTCGGCTTCAAGGGCTCGCGCAAGTCCACCCCCTTCGCCGCGCAGATGGCCGCCGAGTCGGCCGCCCGTCGCGCGCAGGAGCACGGCATGCGCAAGGTCGACGTCTTCGTCAAGGGTCCCGGCTCCGGCCGTGAGACCGCGATCCGCTCCCTCCAGGCCACCGGCCTCGAGGTCGGCTCGATCCAGGACGTCACCCCCACCCCGCACAACGGCTGCCGTCCGCCCAAGCGTCGCCGCGTCTGATTCGGCGACGCCGGGCTTCGCGCCTGTGCGTCTTTGAGTGTCCGGGCGGTACGAACCCCTCGCGGGGGACGTACCGCCCGTACCCTTGTAGTCCGTGGCCCCCGGGCCACGATCCGTCGGGCGTCAAATAGTGGGCGTCCACGAATGAAGGAATCCACATGCTTATCGCTCAGCGCCCCTCGCTGACCGAAGAGGTCGTAGACGAGTACCGCTCGCGGTTCGTGATCGAGCCGCTGGAGCCGGGCTTCGGCTACACCCTCGGCAACTCGCTCCGCCGCACGCTCCTGTCCTCGATCCCGGGTGCCGCTGTCACCAGCATCCGCGTGGACGGCGTCCTGCACGAGTTCACCACCGTGCCGGGTGTCAAGGAAGACGTCACCGACATCATCCTCAACATCAAGCAGCTGGTCGTCTCCTCGGAGCACGACGAGCCGGTCGTGATGTACCTGCGCAAGCAGGGTCCCGGCCTGGTCACCGCTGCCGACATCGCGCCCCCGGCCGGTGTCGAGGTGCACAACCCGGACCTGGTCCTCGCCACGCTCAACGGCAAGGGCAAGCTGGAGATGGAGCTGACCGTCGAGCGCGGTCGCGGCTACGTCTCCGCCGTCCAGAACAAGCAGCTGGGCCAGGAGATCGGTCGCATCCCGATCGACTCCATCTACAGCCCGGTCCTCAAGGTCACCTACAAGGTCGAGGCGACCCGAGTCGAGCAGCGCACCGACTTCGACAAGCTGATCGTCGACGTCGAGACCAAGCAGGCCATGCGCCCGCGCGACGCCATGGCGTCCGCCGGTAAGACCCTGGTCGAGCTGTTCGGTCTGGCCCGCGAGCTCAACATCGACGCCGAGGGCATCGACATGGGCCCCTCGCCGACGGACGCGGCCCTGGCCGCCGATCTCGCCCTGCCGATCGAGGAGCTCGAGCTCACCGTTCGGTCGTACAACTGCCTCAAGCGCGAGGGCATCCACTCCGTGGGTGAGCTCGTCGCCCGCTCCGAGGCCGACCTGCTCGACATCCGCAACTTCGGTGCGAAGTCGATCGACGAGGTCAAGGCGAAGCTGGCCGGCATGGGCCTGGCCCTCAAGGACAGCCCGCCCGGATTCGACCCGACCGCCGCCGCCGACGCCTTCGGCGCCGACGACGACGCGGACGCCGGTTTCGTCGAGACCGAGCAGTACTGATTCACCCCGTCGCCGGCGGCTGAGGTCTTTGGCCTCAAACGCCGGCCGGGCTTGATTTGAACTTTCCCGCGGCATCCGCCTCGGGGGAACTGTCACCGGTACCTGACACGGCCGGTGCAGATATGAAGGAGTATGACCATGCCGCGTCCCGCAAAGGGTGCCCGTCTGGGCGGCAGCGCCGCGCACGAGAAGCACCTCCTCGCGAACCTCGCGAAGTCGCTCTTCGAGCACGGCCGCATCACCACCACCGAGGCCAAGGCCCGCCGCCTGCGTCCCTACGCCGAGCGTCTGGTGACCAAGGCCAAGAAGGGCGACATCCACAACCGTCGCCTGGTGCTGCAGACGATCACGGACAAGAGCATCGTGCACACGCTGTTCACCGAGATCGCCCCGCGCTACGAGAACCGCCCCGGTGGTTACACGCGCATCACCAAGATCGGCAACCGTCGTGGCGACAACGCCCCGATGGCCGTGATCGAGCTGGTCGAGGCCCTTACGGTCGCCCAGCAGGCCACTGGTGAGGCCGAGGCCGCCACCAAGCGCGCCGTGAAGGAGGCGGAGGCCGCCGAGGCTCCCGCCGCCGAGGAGACCAAGGAGGCCTGATCCCTTCCGGGATCACGCTGAATGGCTCTGAACGGGCCCGCCCCCTCACCGGGGCGGGCCCGTTCTGCATTCCTGAGAGAGGATCTGTCACGTGAGTGACGAGGTGGAGCCCGGGCACGTCCGGGTGCGGCTGGACCTGAGCTACGACGGCAAGGACTTCTCCGGCTGGGCGAAGCAGCGCGTGCTGCGGACCGTCCAGGGGGAGCTGGAGTCGGCCCTGCAGACCGTGATGCGGCTGCCCGACCCGGTGGAGCTGACCGTGGCCGGCCGGACCGACGCGGGCGTGCACGCACGCGGGCAGGTCGCGCAGTTCGACGTACGGGACGAGGTGTGGGCCGAGCACCAGGACAAGCTCCTGCGCCGCCTCGCCGGGCGGCTGCCGCACGACGTACGGGTGTGGAAGGCCGCCGAGGCCCCCGCCGGGTTCAACGCGCGGTTCTCCGCGATCTGGCGCCGCTACGCCTACCGCGTGGGCGACCACCAGGCCGGCGTGGACCCGCTGCGCCGCGGGCACGTGCTCTGGTACCAGTGGCCGCTCGACGTGGACGCCATGAACGAGGCCGCAGCCGCTCTGGTCGGGGAGCACGACTTCGCCGCGTACTGCAAGAAGCGCGAGGGCGCCACGACCATCCGCACCCTCCAGCAGCTCAGCTGGGAGCGGGACGCGGAGGGGATCATCACCGCGACCGTCCGCGCCGACGCCTTCTGCCACAACATGGTCCGCTCGCTGGTCGGGGCCCTGCTGCACGTCGGCGACGGCCACCGGACGACCGACTGGCCCGGGAAGGTGCTGGCCGCGGCCGTACGCGATTCCTCGGTGCACGTGGTCAAGCCGCACGGGCTGACCCTGGAGGAGGTCGGATATCCGGCCGACGAGCTGCTGGCCGCGCGGAGCAAGGAAGCGCGGAACCTGCGGACGCTGCCGGGAGCCGGCTGCTGCTAGGGCGGGGACTCTTCCCCGTACCCGGCTAACTCGTTTGGGCGGATCGGGGCCGGACCTGGACAATGCCCCGCATGGGACATCTCGAAGCCAGCCACCTGGAGTACTACCTTCCCGACGGGCGGGTTCTGCTCCCCGACGTCTCCTTCCGGGTGGGGGAGGGGTCGGTCGTCGCCCTGGTCGGGGCGAACGGGGCCGGCAAGACCACGCTGCTGAAGATGATCTCCGGCGAGCTCCAGCCGCACGGCGGCTCGGTCGTCGTGACCGGCGGGCTGGGTGTGATGTCGCAGTTCGTGGGCTCGGTCCGCGACGAGACGACCGTACGGGACCTGCTGGTCTCGGTGGCCCAGCCGCGGATCCGGGAGGCCGCCAAGGCGGTGGACCGGGCCGAGCGGCTGATCCTGACCGTGGACGACGAAGCCGCCCAGATGAGTTACGCGCAGGCGCTCAGCGACTGGGCCGACGTGCAGGGGTACGAGGCGGAGACGCTGTGGGACGTCTGCACGATGGCCGCGCTGGCGATCCCGTACGACACGGCGCAGTTCCGCGAGGTGCGCACGCTCTCGGGCGGTGAGCAGAAGCGGCTCGTGCTGGAGGCGCTGCTGCGCGGGCCGGACGAGGTGCTGCTCCTCGACGAGCCGGACAACTACCTGGACGTCCCGGGCAAGCGCTGGCTGGAGGAGCAGCTGAAGGCCACGCGCAAGACGGTGCTCTTCGTCAGCCACGACCGGGAGCTGCTGACCCAGGCCGCCGAGAAGATCATCAGCCTGGAGGCGGGCCCGAACGGCTCCGACGTCTGGGTGCACGGCGAGGGCTTCGGCACGTTCCACGCCGCCCGCAAGGAGCGCTTCGCACGCTTCGAGGAGCTCAAGCGGCGCTGGGACGAGGAGCACGCCCGGCTGAAGGCCCTGGTGCTGCGCCTGCGCGGCCAGGCCGCGAGCAGCCCGGACATGGCCTCCCGGTACCACGCGATGCAGACCCGCTTCAAGAAGTTCGAGGAGGCCGGCCCGCCGCCGGAGCCGCCGCGCGAGCAGGACATCAAGATGCGGCTCAAGGGCGGCCGTACGGGCGTGCGCGCCCTCACGGTGGAGAACCTGGAGCTCACCGGGCTGATGAAGCCCTTCTCCCTGGAGGTCTTCTACGGGGAGCGGGTCGCGGTCCTGGGCTCGAACGGCTCCGGGAAGTCCCACTTCCTGCGCCTGATGGCGGGCGAGGACGTCAAGCACACGGGTACGTGGAAGCTCGGCGCCCGCGTGGTCCCCGGCCACTTCGCGCAGACCCACGCGCACCCCGAGCTGTTCGGCCGCACGCTCGTCGACATCCTGTGGACGGAGGCGGCGAAGCCCCTGGGCCAGGCGATGGGCGCCCTGCGCCGCTACGAGCTGGAGCGCCAGGGCGAGCAGCCCTTCGAGCGGCTCTCGGGAGGCCAGCAGGCGCGCTTCCAGATCCTGCTGCTGGAGCTGGCCGGTACGACGGCGCTGCTCCTGGACGAGCCGACGGACAACCTGGACCTGGAGTCGGCGGAGGCGCTGCAGGACGGGCTGGAGGCGTACGACGGCACTGTGTTGTGCGTCACGCACGACCGGTGGTTCGCCCGGACATTTGACCGTTACCTGGTCTTCGGTTCAGACGGTGTTGTACGGGAGACTACGGAGCCCGTCTGGGACGAACGTAGGGTCGAGCGGAAGCGCTAGGGGGAGACCGCCCCCGGCTTGGGTCGAGGGGACTTCGTTGTGGGGCTGCGGCCGAGTGTCTGGGTCATGAAGTGGGACAGCCCGTCCTCATGGGACCGGGGGGTGGCCTGGCTGCTGCGGCCGGCCCCCCGGTCCTGGCGGTTCGTGGGTCTGGTGATCCTGCTGTCGGTGGCGGTCTCCGCGAGCCTGCGGGAGAACTGGGGTTCGGACAACGCCTTCGTGGTCAAGGCGGCCGACGCCCTGCTCGCCGGGGTCTCCCCGTACGAGGACAAGCGGTTCCTCTACCTGCCCAGCGCCGTGATCATGGCGATTCCCGAGGCCCTGCTGCCGGCGCCGCTGCTGCGCTGCGTGCTGCCGCTGGGGATGACCGGGCTCGTCGGCCTCGGCTGGTGGGCCTCGCTGCGGCTGTTCTCGGTCCCGGTGCGCTCGCGGTTCGCGGTGGGCGGTTTCGCGCTGTTCGCGCTGGCCTACAAGCCGTACATCAACCTCGTGCTGATCGCGAACTGGACGGCCATCTCCGCCGCCGCCCTGCCGGTGGCGCTGCTGCTGGCGCACCGCAAGCACTGGGCCGCGGCCGGGCTGGTGGTGGGCCTGGCCATCGCGTGCAAGCCGATGCTGGTGCCGATCGGGCTGCTCTTCCTCCTGGCGCGGCAGTGGCGGGGGCTGGCCCTGGCGGTGGGGGTGCCGGTGGGGCTCTCGCTGGCGGGGGCGCTGATGATGCCGCACCCGATGCTGTTCTTCACCAAGACCCTGCCGTTCCTGCTGCAGGGCCAGGATTCCTACGCGCTGCCCTGGGACGCCTCGCCGATCGCGGCGCTGCCCCGGCTGGGGGTGCCCGCTCCGCTGGCGGTGGCGCTGGCCTTCGCGGGGGCCGGGTGCGGGCTGTGGGCGACCTGGCGGCGCTGGCGGCGGCCGGTCGAGACGGACGGCGACGCGGGTGAGCTGCGGTTGGTGGAGACGGCCTGCATGGTGATGCTCGCCGCGTTCCTGGTGTCGCGGCCCTCCTTCGACCACTACCTGATCGTGGTGCTCCCGCTGCTGCTGGCATCGGGGGTGCGGGCGGGCTCGATGCCGCGCTCGCCCTGGTTCTGGCTGGCGCTGGTGCCGCAGACCGCGGGCCTTCCGTGGCCCTCGGAGTTCGAGGCCAAGAGGCGGGCATTCCGGGACATGGTGACCCTGTGCGCGCTCGCCGGACTGCTGGCGCGTCGAGCACTGCGTCCGATCCGGGTTACTCTGGAACTCGTAACAACTACGGGGTCCCCACCCAGGACCGAACCGGAGTGCGCCGCAACCCCCGTCGAGACGGGATCGCGGACCGCGTTTTGACCCTTCCAGGTCTTCAGGGGTACCCTGCTGGTTCGTTATGCGTATTGGCTTGCTCATTCTCACGTGAATTTGCCTTACGCCGGTCCACCGGGCCGATGACCAGCGGTACACACGGGTTGCGTCTCCGATGTGAACCAGGGCTGTCGTGATCGTCCGTGGTGACCCATGTCAGGACCCGTCCCTCGGGCTCACCCCCCGGGGATGACCCACCACTGAAGAAGCGAAGGCATACGCGTGCGTACGTTCAGCCCCAAGCCCGGCGACATCTCGCGCCAGTGGCACGTCATCGACGCCCAGGATGTTGTCCTCGGCCGTCTGGCGACCCAGGCCGCTACCCTCCTGCGGGGTAAGCACAAGCCGACTTACGCCCCCCACATGGACATGGGCGACTTCGTCATCATCATCAACGCCGACAAGGTTCACCTGTCCGGCAACAAGGCGACCCAGAAGATGGCGTACCGCCACTCCGGCTTCCCGGGTGGTCTGCGTTCGGTCCGCTACGACGACCTCCTGGCGAACAACCCGGAGAAGGCCGTCGAGAAGGCCATCAAGGGCATGATCCCCAAGAACACCCTGGGCCGTCAGATGCTCTCGAAGCTGAAGGTCTACTCGGGCGATGTGCACCCCCACGCTGCTCAGCAGCCGGTGCCGTTCGAGATCACCCAGGTCGCGCAGTAGTTCCGGCCACCACACCCCCTAAGACAAGAAACTTCTGAGGAGCATCGTGGCCGAGACCACCGCCGAGACTGTCGTCGAAGAGTTCGAGGGCAACGTCGAGGAATACACCACCGAGACTGCGGACGTAGTCGAGGGTGACTACACGTCCGAGTCCCTTGCCGGCCGCTTCGGTGACCCCCAGCCGGCCGCCGGCCTGGGCCGTCGCAAGAACGCCATCGCCCGCGTCCGGATCGTTCCGGGCACCGGCAAGTGGAAGATCAACGGTCGCACCCTTGAGGACTACTTCCCCAACAAGGTGCACCAGCAGGAAGTCAACGAGCCGTTCAAGCTCCTTGAGCTGGACAACCGCTACGACGTCATCGCCCGCATCTCGGGTGGCGGCGTTTCCGGTCAGGCCGGCGCCCTGCGCCTCGGTGTGGCCCGTGCGCTGAACGAGGCGGACGTGGACAACAACCGCCCGGCGCTGAAGAAGGCCGGCTTCCTCTCCCGCGACGACCGTGCGGTCGAGCGCAAGAAGGCCGGTCTCAAGAAGGCCCGTAAGGCTCCGCAGTACAGCAAGCGTTAATCTCGCCTGCTGTTCAGCACGATTCCGCCCCGGCAGCACTCTGTGTGCTGCCGGGGCGGTTCGTTTACCGCCAAAAGCGGCAAATAATTGGCACAACTGCTCATAGCGAAGTGTGAACTCGGGAGGACAACAGTGGGACGACTCTTCGGGACGGACGGTGTACGAGGCGTCGCCAACGCGGATCTGACGGCCGAGCTCGCGCTCGGCCTCTCCGTGGCGGCCGCGCACGTACTGGCCGAGGCGGGCACCTTCGCTGGTCATCGGGCCACCGCGGTGGTCGGCCGGGACCCCCGGGCCTCGGGCGAGTTCCTGGAGGCCGCAGTCGTCGCCGGCCTCGCGAGCGCGGGCGTGGACGTCCTGCGCGTCGGTGTGCTGCCCACCCCGGCGGTGGCGTATCTCACCGGTGCGCTGGGCGCCGACCTCGGTGTCATGCTCTCGGCCAGCCACAACGCCATGCCCGACAACGGCATCAAGTTCTTCGCGCGCGGCGGCCACAAGCTCGCCGACGAGCTGGAGGACCGGATCGAGACGGTCTACGAGGACCACCGCACGGGCGCTCCGTGGGACCGTCCGACGGGCGGCGGCGTCGGCCGCGTCTCCGACTACACCGAGGGCTTCGACAAGTACGTCGCCCACCTCATGGGTGTGCTGCCCAACCGCCTCGACGGCCTCAAGGTCGTCCTGGACGAGGCGCACGGCGCGGCCGCCTACGTCTCGCCCGAGGCGTTCACCCGGGCCGGCGCGGAGATCGTCACCATCGGTGCCGAGCCCGACGGCCTGAACATCAACGACGGTTGCGGCTCCACCCACCTCGGTCTGCTGAAGCAGGCCGTCGTCGAGCACGGTGCCGACCTCGGCATCGCGCACGACGGGGACGCCGACCGCTGCCTCGCCGTGGACGCGAACGGCGAGGAGGTCGACGGGGACCAGATCCTCGCGGTGCTCGCGCTGGCGATGCGCGAGGCCGGGCACCTGCGCGAGGACACCGTCGTCGCCACCGTGATGTCGAACCTGGGCTTCAAGCTGGCCATGGAGTCCGAGGGCATCAGCGTCGTGCAGACCGGCGTCGGCGACCGGTACGTCCTGGAGTCGATGAAGGAGCACGGGTACGCGCTGGGCGGCGAGCAGTCCGGCCACGTGATCATCCTCGACCACGCCACCACCGGCGACGGCACCCTGACCGGCCTGATGCTGGCGGCCCGGATCGCGGCCACCGGCAAGTCCATGGCCGAGCTGACCGGGGTCATGACGCGGCTGCCGCAGGTGCTGGTCAACGTCCCCGACGTGGACAAGTCGCGGGTCACCACCTCCGGCGAGCTGGCCGCGGCCGTCGCCGAGGCGGAGCGGGAGCTCGGCACGACCGGGCGCGTGCTGCTGCGTTCCTCGGGCACCGAGCCCCTCGTGCGCGTGATGGTGGAGGCCGCCGACATCGAGCAGGCCCGCTCGGTCGCGGGGCGCCTCGCGGACGTGGTGAAGTCGGCGCTCGGCTAGAGCCCGCCCGACGGTCATGACAGCGGCCCCGCGCTACGAAGCTTCGTAGCGCGGGGCCGTCGTCATGCCGGGGTGCGGGGCTCAGGCCTTGGGCGCCGCGCGCCGCCAGTGGCCCCGCTGGGTGCGCCACAGGAGCTTCTGGCCGAGCAGGGTCAGGACCCCGGCCAGCATGATCCCGAAGAGGTTCAGGAGCAGCTGTTCCATCGAGCCCCACATCTGGCCGAACTCGCCGTAGCCGAGCGCCACGGCCGCGTTGGCGGCCGCCGGGACCGTGGTCACCGAGATCGCGACGCCGACCAGTGCGCCGGACTTCGCCGAGGTCAGGGAGAGCACCCCGGCCACGCCGGCGAGCAGCGCCACGACGAAGGAGAACAGGTCCGGCTGCCAGATGAAGCTGGTGTTGGGGCGGGGCTTGTCGAGCATGCCGTGGTGGAAGAGCCCGAGCGCGTCCATGACCAGGGTGAAGACGGTGGTCGCGACCATCGCGGCGGCGAAGCCCACCAGCAGGGCGACCAGCGAGCGGGCGGCCAGCTTGGGGGCGCGCTGCACCACGGCGGTGCAGACGCCGGCGAGCGGGCCGAACTCCGGGCCGACCGCCATCGCGCCCACGATGAGGATGGCATTGTCGAGGACCACGCCGCAGGCCGCGATCATCGTTGCGATGATCATGAAGGCGCTGTAGGTGATGGTGAGGGTGGACTCCTCGTGGGTCGCCTCGCTCAGCTGTTCCCACAGGACGGCGTCGGCCGCCTCGCCCGGAGCCTCCTCCTCGGCCCGGTCGGCACGGTCCGAGAGGGAGAGGTCGATGTTCTCGACCGCGATCGACCCGTCCTTGTCGATGCCGAGCTCCCGGAGCTCTTGCAGGAGCTGGTCACCCGCCTCGCGGGCGACGTCGCACAGCACGATGTCGCCCTCCGGGATGCGGGCGGCGCCGGGCAGCACGGCCAGATGGGTGGTGCCGACCGTCCCCTCGACGATCCGGACCACGGCGTCCGTCCGGTCCGACGGAATGATCATCCGTAGATGCAGCATGGCCGCACCCTAGCTTCCGTGGGGCCCGGGGCGGCCGCGCGGCGCTCAGAGCTTGCGCAGACTCAGCTTCTGCACCTTGTGGTCCGGGCCCTTGCGGACGACCAGGGTGGCGCGGCCGCGGGTCGGGGCCACGTTCTCCAGCAGGTTGGGCTTGTTGATGGTCCGCCACATCGTCTGCGCGTACTCCAGGGCCTCCTCCTCCGAGACCTGGGTGTACTTCCGGAAGTAGGAGAAGGGGTTCTGGAACGCCGTCTCGCGCAGCTTGCGGAAGCGGTTGAGGTACCAGCGCTCGATGTCCTCGGGGCGGGCGTCCACGTACACGCTGAAGTCGAAGTAGTCGGCGAGGCCGACGCGGGTGCGGCCGTCCTTGCCCGGCATGGCGGGCTGCAGGACGTTGAGCCCCTCGACGATCAGGATGTCGGGACGCCGGACGACGAGCCGCTCGTCGGGGACGATGTCGTAGATCAGGTGCGAGTAGACCGGGGCCGTGACCTCGTCCTTGCCCGCCTTGATGTCGGCGACGAAGCGGGTCAGCGCGCGGCGGTCGTAGGACTCGGGGAAGCCCTTGCGTGCGGTCAGACCGCGCCGCTCCAGCTCCTTCATCGGGTAGAGGAAGCCGTCGGTGGTGACCAGCTCCACGCGCGGGTGCTCCGGCCAGCGGGCCAGCAGGGCCTGGAGGAGACGGGCCACGGTGGACTTGCCGACGGCGACCGAGCCGGCGACCCCTATGACGAAGGGCGTGCCCTGCTGGGCGCCGTGGCCGTTGCCGGCGTCGCCGAGGAAGGTGTTGAGCGTGCCGCGCAGGTTGCTGGTGGCGCCGACGTACAGGTTCAGCAGGCGGGAGAGCGGCAGGTAGACGTCGCGGACCTCGTCGAGGTCGATGACGTCGCCCAGCCCGCGCAGCCGCTCGACCTCGTCGGCCGTCAGCGGGAGCGGGGTGCGCTCGCGCAGGGCGCTCCACTCGGCACGGGTGAGGTCTACGTAGGGGGAGGCCTCGTGGCCCCGGCGGCGCGTGGGGTGCGCGGCGTGCGTGGGGAGCTCGGGGTGCGTGGGGAGCTCCGATCCGTCGGGGCGCTCCGTTGCGCGGTCCGGCGTGCTTCGTGGCGGCGAAGAGATCACACGGCCATTGTCACGGGTCGCGGCCCGCCGTGGGTGGTGTGGTCGGTCACGTGGAGCGGGGTCTTATGGCCCCGGGTGGGTGGGTTGTACGGGGGACGGTCTCGATCGGGAGCCCCTGGGGTACCAGCAGGGTCACGATGCGCGGCGCGTGCGGGCAACTCCGGAACGGTGTCGGTGGGGCCCCGTACGGTGTGGATCACCGCAGCTCGTGACGCCGCCCCCGATTCGGGGCGGTCGGGCGCGCTGCCGTTTCCGTAGACCTTTCCTGTGGGGGAACACCACCGTGCGCACCGCATTCGTCCGCCGTACCGTCCTGTCCGCCTCGGCCGTGTCCCTGGCGCTGCTCGTGACCGCTTGCGGGGGGTCCGCGAAGTCCGACGCCAAGCCCGACGCCAAGACGTCCGCCTCCGCCCCGGCGGCTACGGGCTCCAAGGCCAAGACGGCCGCCGAGCTCGTCCCGCTGCTCGTGGCCCAGGCCGACCTGCCCGACCACGTCCTCAAGCCGGCGACCGAGGAGGAGGTCAAGGCCGGTGCGGACCTCGCCAGCGACAAGCCCGCCTGCCTCCCGCTGATCCAGGCGCAGTCGATGGCCCCGGTCGGCACCGCCGCGGGAACCGCACGGATCAAGGGTGTGGCCAAGCCGAAGGCCGCGGACCCGGACGCGAGCGAGGCGGAGAAGGCGAAGGCGGGGCTCGATGCCCTCGGGTCGACCGTCACGGCCGTCGCCCTGTCCTCGTACGAGGGGAAGGGTGCGGAGGAGGCCTTCGCCTCCCTCAAGAACGCGGGCACGGCCTGCGCGGGCGGGTTCGGGGTCCGCATGGGCGGCGAGCCGGGCAAGATCAGCAAGGTGGCCCCCGCCGCCCTCGTGACCGCGGGGGACGAGGCGCTCGCCTACTCCGTCGAGCTGGAGGACGAAGAGCTGGGGGAGAAGGCCACGACGGAGCTCGTGGTCGTGCGCAAGGGGAACTCCCTCGTCACTTTCTCGGCCCTCAGCCTGGCCGGCAACGCCGAGCAGCCGAAGGCCATCGTCGCGGCGCAGGTCAAGAAGCTCGGCTGACGACCCGTCCGGCGTGCTCGTCCACGCGTGCGTCCACCCCGCCCCGGCACATTCGCCGGGGCGGGGTTTTCGTCTTGTTCAGGTACCGGGCGCGGAGCCAACTACGGCGTACCCTGCGGCTTATGTGCGGAATCGTGGGTTACGTGGGAGCGCAGTCGGCGCTCGATGTGGTCATTGCCGGACTCAAGCGGCTCGAATACCGCGGCTACGACTCGGCGGGTGTCGCCGTGCTCGCCGACGGGGAACTCGCCGCCGTCAAGAAGGCCGGCAAGCTGGTCAATCTGGAGAAGGAGCTGGTCGGGCACCCGCTGCCGACCGGTTCCACGGGGCTCGGACACACCCGGTGGGCCACCCATGGAGGGCCCACCGACGTCAACGCCCACCCCCACCTCGACAATTCGGGGCGCGTGGCCGTCGTGCACAACGGGATCATCGAGAACTTCGCCGCGCTGCGGGCCGAGCTGGCCGAGCGCGGGCACCGGCTGGAGTCCGAGACGGACACCGAGGTCGTGGCGCACCTGCTGGCCGAGCGGTTCGAGGGCGCCGGCGGGGACCTCACGGAGGCGATGCGGCAGGTGTGCCGTCAGCTCGACGGGGCCTTCACGCTGGTCGCCGTGCACGCCGACCAGCCGGACGTGGTGGTCGGCGCGCGCCGCAACTCGCCGCTCGTGGTGGGCGTCGGAGAGGGCGAGAACTTCCTCGCCTCCGACGTGGCCGCCTTCATCGCCCACACCCGCTCCGCGATCGAGCTGGGGCAGGACCAGGTCGTGGAGCTGCGCCGCGACGGCGTCACGGTGACCAACTTCGACGGTTCGGCCGCGAACGTGCGGGCGTACCACGTGGACTGGGACGCCTCGGCGGCCGAGAAGGGGGGCTACGACTACTTCATGCTCAAGGAGATCGCCGAGCAGCCCAAGGCCGTCGCCGACACCCTCCTCGGCAGGATCGACGCGAACGGCCTGCTGACCCTCGACGAGGTGCGCATCCCCGACTCGGTGCTGCGCGAGGTCGACAAGGTCGTGATCGTGGCGTGCGGTACGGCGTACCACGCGGCCATGATCGCGAAGCTGGCCATCGAGCACTGGACGCGCATCCCCTGCGAGACGGAGCTGGCCAGCGAGTTCCGCTACCGCGACCCGATCCTGGACCAGCGCACGCTGGTGATCGCGATCTCGCAGTCCGGCGAGACGATGGACACCCTGATGGCGCTGCGGCACGCCCGCGAGCAGGGCGCCAAGGTGCTGGCCGTCTGCAATACGAACGGCTCGACGATCCCGCGCGAGTCGGACGCCGTGCTGTACACGCACGCCGGACCCGAGGTGGCCGTCGCCTCGACGAAGGCGTTCCTGACGCAGCTCGTGGCCTGCTACCTGGTCGCCCTCTACCTCGGGCAGGTCCGGGGCACGAAGTGGGGCGACGAGATCCGGTCCGTGATCCGGGAGCTGTCGGACATCGCCGCGGCGGTGGACACCGTACTGGAGACCATGGAGCCGGTACGGGAGCTGGCGCGGTCGCTCGCCGACAAGAACACCGTGCTGTTCCTGGGGCGGCACGTCGGCTACCCGGTGGCGCTGGAGGGCGCGCTCAAGCTCAAGGAGCTCGCGTACATGCACGCCGAGGGCTTCGCGGCGGGCGAGCTCAAGCACGGGCCGATCGCGCTCATCGAGAAGGACCTGCCGGTCGTGGTCGTCGTACCGTCGCCGCGCGGGCGCTCGGTGCTGCACGACAAGATCGTGTCCAACATCCAGGAGATCCGGGCGCGCGGGGCACGGACCATCGTGATCGCCGAGGAGGGGGACGAGGCGGTGGTCCCGTACGCCGACCACCTCATCCGCATCCCGGCCACCCCGACGCTGCTCCAGCCGCTCGTGGCCACCGTGCCGCTGCAGGTGTTCGCGTGCGAGCTGGCGACGGCGCGCGGCAACGAGGTGGACCAGCCGCGTAACCTCGCGAAGTCCGTGACCGTGGAGTGAGCGAAGCGAGTTTGTGGTTGTGATTATCGGTGTGGGGATCGACGTTGCCGAGATCGAGCGGTTCGGTGCCGCGCTGGAGCGCACGCCGGGCCTGGCCGGGCGGTTGTTCCTCGACGCGGAGCTGACCCTGCCGGGCGGCGAGCGGCGCGGGACCGCCTCGCTCGCCGCCCGGTTCGCCGCCAAGGAGGCGCTCGCCAAGGCGCTCGGCGCGCCCGCCGGGCTGCTGTGGACCGACGCCGAGGTGTACGTGGAGGCCAGCGGACAGCCGCGGCTGCGGGTGTCGGGGACGGTCGAGGCGCGGGCGCTGGCGCTGGGCGTGAAGTCCTGGCACATCTCGCTCAGCCACGACGCGGGCATCGCCTCCGCGGTGGTGATCGCCGAGGGGTAGGGGTGTCTCGGGCCGTCTCCTTCCGCGGCCCGAGCGCCTTCTTCGGGCAGGCTGGTGCCATGCGTACTGCTTACAGCGTGGAGACCGTACGGGCCGCCGAGCACGAGCTGATGGCCCGGCTGCCCGAAGGCACCCTGATGCAGCGGGCGGCGGCCGGACTGGCCGCCGTCTGCGTCCGGTTGCTGCCCCGCGTGTACGGGTCCCGCGTGGTGCTGCTGGTCGGCCCGGGGGACAACGGCGGCGACACCCTCTACGCGGGCGCGAAGCTGGCCCGGCGCGGGGCCGGGGTGACGGCCGTCGCGATGGACCCGGAGCGGCTGCACGCGGGCGGACTGGCCGCGCTGCGGGCCGCCGGCGGGCGCCTGGGCGCGGCCGTGCCCGAGCGGGCCGACCTGGTGCTCGACGGGCTGGTCGGCATCGGCGGCCGGGGCGCACTGCGGCCGGCCGCGGCCGCGCTGGTGGAGCGGATCCCGGCAGGCGCGGTGGTGGTCGCCGTCGACCTGCCGAGCGGGGTGGACGCGGACACCGGGGAGGTGGCCGGAGCGGCCGTGACGGCGGACGTGACGGTGACCTTCGGGGCGTACAAGCCGGGGCTGCTGATCGACCCCGGGGCCTCCCGGGCGGGTGCGCTGCACCTGGTGGACATCGGGCTGGGCGAGGTGCTGCCGGCCCCCGAGGTGGAGGCCCTGCAGCACGCCGGCGTGGCGGGACTGCTGCCGGAGCCGACGGCGTCGAGCGACAAGTACCGGCGCGGCGTGCTCGGGGTCGTCGCCGGGTCCGCGCGCTACCCGGGCGCGGCGGTGCTCGCCGTGGCGGGGGCGCTGCGGGGCGGCGCGGGCGCGGTGCGCTACGTGGGACCGCCGGCGGTGGCCGACGCCGTACTGGCCCGCTACCCGGAGACGCTGATCGGGACCGGCCGGGTCCAGGCCTGGGTGGTCGGGCCGGGGCTGGGCGACGAGGGCGGCCCGGAGGTGCGGGAGGCGCTGGCGCAGCCGGTACCGGTGCTGGTGGACGCGGACGGGCTGCGCGGGCTGGACCCCGGGGAGCTGCGGGCCCGGGCGGCCCCGACCCTGCTGACCCCGCACGCGGGGGAGGCGGCGGCGCTGCTGGGGGTCGCCCGGGAGGCGGTCGAGGCGGGGCGGCTGGAGGCCGTGCGGGGGCTCGCGGAGCGGTACGGGGCGGTGACGCTGCTGAAGGGGTCGACGACCCTGATCGCCCCGGCCGGGCCCGGCCCCGTCCGGGTGAACCCGACCGGGACCCCGTGGCTGGCCACCGCGGGGAGCGGGGACGTGCTGTCCGGGCTGGCCGGGTCCCTGCTGGCGGCCGGGCTGCCGGCCGTGGACGCCGGGTCGGTGGCGGCGTACCTCCACGGCCTGGCGGCCCGCCTCACCGGCGGCCCCCTCCTGGCCCACCAGGTGGCCGAAGCCCTGCCCCGTGCCTGGCGCGAGGTCGCTCGTCGCTAGGGGTGCCTGCCCAGGGTGCGGCGCCGTTGCCGGGGGCCGGTCCCCGGACCCCCGCGCCTCAAACGCCGGCGAGGCTGATTTTGGCCTGGCCCTGCCTGTTCGGCCCGGTCGGCGGGGCTCTGAGAGACTGGGGGGGATGAACGAGACAGCCGCGCGCGTGTACGCCGAGATCGATCTTGACGCCGTCCGGGCGAACGTACGGGCCCTGCGCGAGCGGGCGCCCCGTTCCGCACTCATGGCCGTCGTCAAGGCGGACGCCTACGGGCACGGGGCCGTGGCCTGCGCCAAGGCCGCCCAGGAGGCCGGTGCGAGCTGGCTCGGGACCGCCACGCCCGAGGAGGCCCTCGCGCTGCGTGCCGCCGGGCTCGAAGGCCCCGTCCTGTGCTGGCTGTGGACCCCGGGCGGCCCCTGGCGGGAGGCCGTCGAGGCCGGTATCGACGTGTCCGTCAGCGCGCTGTGGGCCCTCGAAGAGGTACGGGCGGCCGCCCGCGCCGCCGGAATGACGGCCAGGATCCAGCTCAAGGCCGACACCGGCCTGGGCCGCAACGGCTGCCAGCCCGCCGACTGGGAGGCGCTGGTGACCGCGGCCGTCGCCGCCCAGTCCGAGGGGACCGTCCGCGTCACCGGAGTCTGGTCGCACTTCGCCTGCGCCGACGAACCGGGACACCCGTCCGTCCCGCTCCAGCTGACCGCCTTCCGCGACATGCTCGCGTACGCGGAGAAGGAGGGCGTCGAGCCCGAGGTCCGGCACATCGCCAACTCGCCGGCCACGCTCACCCTCCCCGAGTCCCACTTCGACCTGGTCCGCTGCGGCATCGCCGTCTACGGCGTCTCTCCCGCGCCCGAGCTCGGCACCCCCGCCCAGCTCGGACTGCGGCCCGCGATGGCGCTCAAGGCCTCCGTCGCGCTGGTCAAGAGCGTGCCGCCCGGGCACGGGGTCAGCTACGGGCACCACTACGTCACCGAGCGGGAGACCAGCCTCGCGCTGATCCCGGCGGGCTACGCCGACGGCGTCCCGCGCCACGCGTCCGAGCGCGGCCCGGTGCTCGTCGGGGGCCGCATCCACACGGTCGCCGGGCGCGTCGCCATGGACCAGTTCGTGGTCGACCTGGACGGGGACGAGGCCCATGTCGGCGACGAGGCAGTCCTCTTCGGGGACGCGGAGCGCGGCGAACCCACCGCCGAGGACTGGGCTCAAGCGGCGCATACGATCGCCTATGAGATCGTCACCCGTATCGGGGGCCGGGTCCCCCGCGTGTACCTCAACGGCTGAAACGGTGAGTGAGGGGTGGCGGCGTGAGTGAGAACTGGCGCAAGGCGGGCTGGGCCGGCGCCGCCATCGGCGTGATAGCCGCGGGAGCGGCGGCCGGGGTCGCGGTCGAACGGATCACCGTCGGCCGGGGCATGCGCATGAAGGCGCGCCTCGCGCTCGACTCGACCGCGGACTACGGATCCCTGCGCGGCGCCCCCGGCACCGCGCGGGCCGAGGACGGCACCGCGCTGTACTACGAGGTCGACGAGCTGCCCGAGGAGGGCAAGCGGCGCCGGCTGCGCCGCAGGGCTCCGATCCGCCCCACCGTGGTGTTCTGCCACGGCTACTGTCTCTCGCAGGACTCCTGGCACTTCCAGCGCGCCGCCCTGCGCGGCCTGGTCCGGGCCGTCTACTGGGACCAGCGCAGCCACGGCCGCAGCGCGCGCGGCCTGTCGCAGGCCGACGGCGAGCCGGTCACCTTCGAACAGCTCGGCCGCGACCTGAAGGCCGTCATCGACGCCGCCGCCCCCGAGGGCCCGCTGATCCTGGTCGGTCACTCCATGGGCGGGATGACCATCATGGGGCTGGCCCAGGAGTTCCCCGACCTGATCCGGGACCGGGTGGCCGGGGTGGCGCTGGTCGGCACCTCCAGCGGCCGGCTGGACGAGGTCACGTACGGGCTGCCCTCCCTGGGCTTCTCGACCGTACGGAGGCTGCTGCCCGGGGTGCTCAAGGCGCTCGGCTCCCAGGTGGAGCTGGTGGAGAAGGGCCGCCGGGCCACCGCCGACCTGTTCGCGGGCATGGTGAGGATGTACTCCTTCGCCTCGCGCGACGTCGATTCGGCCGTCGCCCGCTTCGCCGAGCGGCTCATCGAGGCCACGCCCATCGACGTGGTCGCGGAGTTCTACCCGGCCTTCCAGGCCCACGACAAGACGGCCGCGCTCCAGCGGTTCGCGGACATCCCGGTCACGATCATCGCCGGGGACGGCGACATGGTCACCCCGCCCGATCACAGCCAGGTCATCAAGGACGCGCTGCCCTCCGCGGAGCTGGTGGTCCTGGAGTCCGCCGGGCACCTGATGATGATGGAGCGTCCGGACACCGTGACCCGGCTGCTCACGGAGCTGCTCGCCCGCACCGGGACGGTGTCCGCAGCGGCTAACGTTGGCGGGCATGGAAGAAGTACCTGACACGGAAACGCACGTCACCGTCGGCTCGCCCGACGCCATGCAGGACCTCGGGCGCCGGATCGCCGGGCTGCTGCGCCCCGGCGACCTCGTCCTGCTGACCGGGGAGCTCGGCGCCGGGAAGACCACCCTGACCCGCGGCCTCGGCGAGGGCCTGGGCGTGCGCGGGGCCGTGACCTCGCCGACCTTCGTGATCGCCCGGGTCCACCCCTCGCTGACCGGCGGTCCGGCGCTGGTGCACGTGGACGCGTACCGCCTCGGCGGTGGGCTGGACGAGATGGAGGACCTGGACCTCGACGTCTCGCTGCCCGAGTCCGTCGTCGTCGTGGAGTGGGGCGACGGCAAGGTCGAGGAGCTGTCCGACGACCGGCTGCACGTGGTGATCCAACGGGCGGTGGGCCACGAGGAGGTCCTGGACGACGTGCGCGAGGTCGTGGTCCGCGGGATCGGCACCCGCTGGTCGGCCGGGGCGGGCCTGGAGAGCCTCGCGGGCGTGCTGGCGCAGGAGCAGGCGTAGCGCGGCGCGGCGAGAAACGTTCCGACAAGTCGTCGGGAAGATATTGCGCGGGCGGCGGGGCGCGTGGTCACATGGTACGGAGGGCTGGTTAGGCGTACCTAAGTGCGGGCTGGCCCCGGCCAGGAGGCAGCCATGTCGGCAACAGGAGCAGCGGGCGTACCCCGTCCGTCCGCCGTGTCCATGGGGGCGCTGCTCGCCGCGGGCGTCGCCGCCAGCGCCGTGTCCACCCCGCCCGCGCGCGAGCAGGCCACGGAGCCCGATCCCGTACGGGACGGGGCGCAGGGCGCGGAGGACGGAGAACGGGCCGCCCCGGAGTCCGAAGCGGCCTGAAGGTCTGGAACGGCCCGCAGGGGGCCTGCAGGGGCCGGAAACGGGTGACCGTCCTCGCGACGGAGTCCCCGTACGAGTGAATTCGGCGTGTCGCGGCCGGGCCTGCCGGGGCCCGTCGGCCGGTCGGCCGGATCAGGGAACGACGACGACCTTCGAGCCGATCGTCGCGAAGGCCCACATCGCGTCCCCGTCGGCGCGCAGCATGCGGACACCGCCGGTCTTCTTGGCCGGGTCGGGCGCCGGCAGGGTGTTGTCCACGCGGGCGCTGAAGCCGACCGTGACCCCCTGCGGACTCGCGAACCGGACGACGTGCTCGATCGGCACCCCGTCCGAGCCGGTCACCGAGCCGGTGCGGCCGCCCACCGTGTAACTGCCGGGCGCTGGGTGCACCGTGCTCGGCACGACCGCGAAGGACTTCGGCTCCCCGGAGGCTCCCACCAGCCACACGCGCTTGGCGCCCAGCGAGTACACGACGCGCACCCCGGTACCGGATCCGGCCGGGAGGGCCACCGGCTTCGCCGGGTCCGTCTTGGCGGGCCCGGAGTCGCTCGGAGCGGGCGCCGGGGTCTGCGCGGCGGCCTTCGGCGGGAGCGCGGGAGCGGAGGCGGAGGCCTGGTAGCCGAGGAAACCGACGACGGCGAGCGCCGCGACGGTGAGCCCGGCCACGATTCCCGAGCTGCTGCGTGCCACCTTGCTCCACCTCTCCGCATGGTCAGTCGATGCCAGTCGGACGCCGGGCGGACGATCACCACCTGACACCTGGTCCGAAGGTAGCAGCAGGGGTGCCCGCAGACCGGCCGCAAGGGCCGGGGGCCCCGGAGTCGTAGGCTGTTCGCGTGCTCTTGCTCGCTGTAGATACCGCCACGCCCGCCGTCACCGTCGCCCTGCACGACGGCGAGTCCGTCCTCGCCGAGTCGAACCAGGTCGACGCCCGCCGCCACGGGGAGCTCCTGCTGCCCGCCGTGGACAAGGTCCTCGCCGAGGCGGGGGTGAAGCTCGAAGCCGTCACCGGCATCGTCGTGGGCGTCGGCCCCGGCCCCTACACCGGACTGCGCGTCGGGCTCGTGACCGCGTCCACCTTCGCCTCCGTCCTCGGCGTGCCCGTCCACGGGCTGTGCACCCTCGACGGCCTGGCCTACGCGGCCGGGGCGGCCGGGATCGAGGGCCCCTTCGTCGTGGCCACCGACGCCCGCCGCAAGGAGGTCTACTGGGCCCGCTACGAGGACCCCCGCACCCGGGCCGGCGAGCCCGCGGTGGACCGGCCGGCCGACATCGCCGAGCGCGTCGCAGGCCTGCCCGCCGTCGGCCAGGGGGCGCAGCTGTACCCGGAGGTGTTCACGGACGCCCGGGCCCCCGAGCACCAGAGCGCCGGCGCACTGGCCGCCCTGGCCGCGCACCGGCTGGCGGCGGGGGAGCCGTTCGAGAACGCCGACGGCCTGCCGCCGACCCCGCTCTACCTGCGCCGCCCCGACGCCGAGGTGCCCAAGAACTACAAGGTGGTCACCCCGAAGTGACGGCCACCTCAGCAGTCGTCCTGCGCGAGATGCGCTGGTGGGACATCGAGCCGGTGCTGGAGCTGGAGCACGAGCTGTTCCCCGAGGACGCCTGGTCCGCCGGGATGTTCTGGTCCGAGCTCGCCCACGCCCGCGGCCCCGGCGCCACGCGCCGGTACCTCGTGGCGGAGGAGGCGGGCCGGCTGGTCGGCTACGCCGGGCTGGCCGCCGCCGGGGACCTGGCCGACGTACAGACCATCGCCGCGGCCCGCGACCAGTGGGGCACCGGGCTCGGCGCCCGGCTGCTGACCGAGCTGCTGCGCGCCGCCACCGCGTTCGAGTGCGCCGAGGTGCTGCTGGAGGTGCGGGTCGACAACGTCCGGGCCCAGAAGCTCTACGCACGCTTCGGCTTCGAGCCCATCGGCTTCAGACGCGGCTACTACCAGCCCGGCAACGTGGACGCCCTCGTGATGCGCCGCGTCTCCGATCCGGCGGCCCCCGCAGACCCGGCGGACCCCGATCCCGCACTCCCCGACTCCGCACACTCCGTACCCCTGCAAGGTGAGACGACCCATGGCTGACGAACCGCTCGTCCTCGGCATCGAGACCTCCTGCGACGAGACCGGCGTCGGCGTCGTCCGCGGCACCACGCTGCTCGCGGACGCCATCGCGTCGAGCGTCGACGAGCACGCCCGCTTCGGCGGGGTCGTGCCCGAGGTGGCCTCCCGCGCGCACCTGGAGGCGATGGTCCCCACCATCGAGCGCGCCCTGAAGGAGGCCGGGGTCAGCGCCCGCGACCTCGACGGCATCGCCGTCACCGCCGGCCCCGGCCTCGCGGGGGCCCTGCTGGTGGGCGTCTCCGCCGCCAAGGCCTACGCGTACGCGCTGGGCAAGCCGCTGTACGGCGTGAACCACCTGGCCTCGCACATCTGCGTCGACCAGCTGGAGCACGGGCCGCTGCCCGAGCCGACGATGGCGCTGCTGGTCTCCGGCGGGCACTCCTCGCTGCTGCTGGCCCCCGACATCACCTCCGACGTGCGGCCGCTCGGCGCGACCATCGACGACGCGGCGGGCGAGGCCTTCGACAAGATCGCGCGCGTCCTGCAGCTGGGCTTCCCCGGCGGTCCGGTCATCGACCGGCTCGCACGCGAGGGGGACCCGAAGGCGATCGCCTTCCCGCGCGGCCTGACGGGTCCGCGCGACGCCCCGTACGACTTCTCCTTCTCCGGGCTCAAGACCTCGGTCGCCCGCTGGATCGAGGCGAAGCGCAAGGCGGGCGAGGACGTGCCGGTGCGCGACGTGGCGGCCTCCTTCCAGGAGGCCGTGGTGGACGTGCTGACGCGCAAGGCGATCCGCGCGTGCAAGGACGAGGGCGTCGACCACCTGATGATCGGCGGCGGGGTCGCGGCCAACTCCCGGCTGCGCTCGCTCGCCCAGGAGCGCTGCGACGACGCGGGGATCATCCTGCGGGTGCCGCGGCCGGGCCTGTGCACGGACAACGGCGCGATGGTGGCGGCGCTGGGCGCGGAGATGGTCAAGCGGAACAGGGCCCCCTCGGACTGGGACCTGTCGGCGGACTCCTCGCTGCCGGTGACCGACCCGCACGTTCCCGGCCATTCCCACGGCCATTCCCACGGCCATTCCCACGGCCATTCTCACGGGGACGGCGACGGGGGCGGCGAGGCCGGGCACGGCCACGGACACGGTCATGCGCACGACCACGACCACGTGCACGAGCTGAGCAAGGACAACCTGTACTCGTGAGCACCATCGCGCTGATGTGGGAGGCCCGGGCCGTGCCCGGGCGGGCCAACGAGCTGCTGGAGTGGGCCCGTTCGCAGATCCTGGCCCAAGACCCGGTGCGGCGCGAGGTGTTCAGCGCCCCGCAGGACCGGGTGCTCGTCATCACCTGGTGGGAGACCGCCGAGGGGATCGGCGCCGAGCTTCCCGAACTGCCGGAGCCCGCAGCGGATTTGATCACGCGGGCGGTGCACCGCTGGCGCTTCGAATCCGTGGAGGTCGGGGAGCCGGGCGGAAGCTGAGTCCGCACCCGGCTGTCCTCCGGGTGCCGGGGCGTGCGGATATGGTCATGCGCATGCCCCGCCGTGACCTGCCGCCGCCGCCCCCTCCCGCGCACCTGCGCGCCTGGCTCGACGCGAACGCCGTACGGGCCGACCGCGCCCGTTTCCTGGGGGAGCTCGGGCGGCGCAGTCTGGGCTTCGGCCGGCTCCTGCTCCTCTGGGCGGTCTCGGCGGTCTTCGCCCTGGGCTGGTCCTTCGTCGGAATGGCCCTGATGGCCATCGAGACGCACGACCCGTTCGCGTACCTCTTCGGCCTGATCTTCGCCGTGCTCGGCGTGGGCGTGCTGATACCGGCCGGGTTCTGGTTCGCCTGGGGCGCCAAGCGGGACCGGCAGGTGCGCCGGCTGCTGTGCGCCTGGGCCGAGCTGGACCGGGATCCGCCCGTGGACGCCGCCGTACGCGCGCCCGGGCGCAGCCTGATCTGGCTGCTGGCCTCCTTCGCCCTGGGCGGGTTCGGGCTCTGGGTGACCTTCGGATCGGCGGCTTCGGCCCGGCCCGGAGCCGACACCTACGGAGAGGTCGCCTACACGATGGGCCTCGGCATGATCCTGTGGATCACCGCTCTGCTGGGCCTCGGCAAGGCGGGCGCGCACTACCGGTGGGCGCTGCGGGTCTTCGGGGGCGGGAGCGCGGGCGCGGGCCGGGGCGGGGTCCCGGGGGCCGGCGGACCGTCAGGGCCGGCCGGTCGGTGAGCCGATCAGCATCGAGGGGGCCCCGCCGACCCGGGTCAGGAACACCGTGGCGGAGTTCGGCCCCTGCGGCTTGACCTTCTTGCGCAGCTCCTCCGGCTCGATCGCCGAGCCGCGCTTCTTCACCGTGAGGATGCCGACCCCGCGCTCGCGCAGCAGCGCCTTGAGCTTCTTCAGCCCGAACGGCAGCACGTCGGTGATCTCGTACGAGGTCGCGTACGGGGTCTCGTGCAGTTCGTCCGCGGTGATGTACGCGATGGTCGGGTCGATCAGCCGGCCGCCCAGCTGCTCGGCGACCTCGGCGACGAGGTGGGCCCGGATCACGGCGCCGTCGGGCTCGTAGAGGTAGCGGCCGACGGGGCCTGCCTCGGGATCGGGCAGCGGGTCGGCGGTCGCCAGCGCGCGCGGACCGGGCAGCAGGGTGGCGCGGATCTCGCCCGGCGCCGTCCCGAACCACAGCACGGCCTCCTTCACGTCCCCCTGGTCGGAGATCCACTCGGCCTGCGCCTCGGCGGGCACCGCCTCGTGCGGGATCCCCGGGGCGATCTTGATGGCGGCGACCTTTGCGGCCCGGGCGGTGGCGATCGCCCAGGACAGCGGCGGCGAATAGGACTCCGGGTCGAAGATCCGGCCGCGCCCGCCCCGCCGGGCCGGGTCGATGAAGACGGCGTCGTAGCCCGCGGTGTCGACCTCCGTCACATCGGCCTCCCGGACCTCGATCAGGTCCGCCAGCCCCAGCGCCGCGGCATTGGCGCGGGCCACGGCGACGGTCAGCGGATCGTGGTCCACCGCCAGGACGCGGATGCCGAGCCGGGCCAGGGCGAGGGCGTCGCCGCCGATCCCGCAGCAGAGGTCCGCGAGGCTCCGTACGCCCAGGGCGGCGAGCCGCTCGGCGCGGTACGAGGCCACCGAGGCGCGGGTGGCCATCTCCCCGCCGCCGGGGGTGAAGTACATCCGGTGGGCGTCCTCGGCCCCGAACTTCGCGACCGCGCGCTGGCGCAGCCGGGCCTGTCCGAGGGCCGCGGAGACCAGCGCGGCGGGGTGCTCGCGGCGCAGCCGGGTGGCGACCGCGATCTCCTGGGCGGGGTCGTAGTCCCGGAGCGAGTCGAGGAGGGCGTGGCCCTCGGGGGCGAGGAGCGCGGCGAAGTCTTCGGGGGTCACGGGTCCATTGTCGGCCACGGTGGGCCACTCGGAGGAAGGTCGGATTCCCCTCGCGGTGTCGCCCGCGACGCGTGCGTGAAGGGTGTAAAGATCCCCAACTATGCAGCTAGTCCGACAAACGGAACATAAGACGCAACACGGTCACCGGATCGCGGCAGTCGCACGCGGCCGGTTGGGTACGGCCGCGATGGCCGCACTGCTCGTCGCCGCACTCGGCACGGGCTGCGGGGCCGGCGGATCCGAGACGCCGGACAAGGCGGCCAAGGCGAAGGCCGCGGCGGGCGCCGCGGGCGAGCAGGCCGGAGCGGCCGGCGCGCTCGGCACTTACGCCGAGAAGCTGAAGGCCCTCCAGCAGGCGCGGATCGTCGCCGCGAAGAAGTGGGGGCTGACCAAGCCGCCGCTCGTCGCTCCGCAAGCGCCCAAGCAGAAGCCGGAGATCACCACCCGCGACGGCTTCGAGGTCGAGGGCCAGGACGAGCTGCCCCCGGTCTTCACGACCGTCCCCACGGAGGAGAAGGTCGTCTTCCTGACGATCGACGACGGGGCCGAGAAGGACCCCGAGTTCCTGAAGATGATGCAGGAGCTGAAGCTCCCGTACACCGCCTTCCTGAGCGACTACCTGGTCCGGGACAACTACCCGTACTTCAAGGAGATGCAGGCGGCGGGCGTCACGCTGAACAACCACACGCTCAACCACCGCTACATGCCGGCGCTCTCGTACGAGAAGCAGCGCCAGGAGATCTGCGGGCAGCAGGACACGATCGAGAAGACGTTCGGCAAGCGTCCGACGCTCTTCCGGCCGCCGTACGGGAACTACAACGAGGACACGCTGCGCGCGGCCAAGTCCTGCGGGATCAAGGCCGTTCCGCTGTGGAACGAAGAGGCCTTCCCGAACCGGATGGACTGGCGGGAGTGGGACAAGGACCTGCATCCCGGCGACATCATCCTCACCCACTTCCGGGGCAAGGAAGACTGGAAGGGCAGCATGACTGACATGATCCGTCACGTCATGAAGACCGTCACGGACAAGGGGTACGCCGTGGCTCGCTTGGAGGACTACTTGTGAAGCACGCGCGCCGGTTGGTAGCCGGAACGCTGACGGCCGGCGCGCTCGCGCTGTCCCTGACGGGGTGCGGGGACAGCGTGGATCCCATCGAACGGATGGGACGCAAGGCCACGGAGACGAGGTCCACGCCGGCGCCCTCGGGGGCGGCCCCGGGGGCGGCCTCCCCGTCCGCCGCGGGCAGCGGCTCGGTGGCCGCGGCGGACGAGGCCTACAAGAAGTGGGGCCTCAGCGGCCCCCTCCAGTACGCGCCCAAGCCGGCCGTCAAACCCCAGATCCCGCCGGCCAAGGCGGGGCGGGTCCAGGTCGTCGACCGAATACCCGTCCCGGCGGACGACAAGGTCGTCTTCCTGACGTTCGACGACGGCGCGGAGAAGAACCCCGAGTTCCTGAAGATGGCCGCCGATCTGAAGCTGCCGATCAGCATGTTCCTGACGGACAACATCGCCTCGTCGGACTACGGCCACTTCGAAAAGCTCCGCGACAACGGCTCCGACAGCACGATAAACAACCACACCCTGACGCACCCGAATCTCCGGACCCTGTCCTTCGAGGCACAGAAGAAGGAGATATGCGGGCAGCAGGAACGCCTGGAGAAGCGCTTCGGCAAGCGGCCGACGCTCTTCCGCCCGCCATACGGCAATCACAACGACGACACCCTCAGGGCCGCGCACGAGTGCGGGATATCCCAGATCCTCCTGTGGCGCGTGTCGATGCAGATCAACAACTTCCAGTACGCCGAGGGATCCGCCCTGAAACCGGGTGACATCATCCTGGCCCACTTCCGCGGCCCCGCAGAGCTGAAGGGCACGACGGAGACCGAGATGACGACCCGGATGCTCCAGCGGATACAGGAGCAGGGCTACCGGATCGGCCGCGTGGAGGATTACCTGTAAGACGCGGTGGCGTGGGGCTCGGACCCGGCGAGGGGGGTGATCGTCGTCTCCGCCGGGCCCCGGGCGTCCGCCTCGCGTTGTCGTTCGGTGCTGTCGGAGATGCGCAGCAACAGGGCGATCATGATCCAGTTGGCCAGCAGGGACGAGCCGCCCGCGGCCAGGAAGGGCAGGGCCTTGCCCGTCAGGGGGATCAGCCCCGTGACGCCGCCCGCCACGATGAAGACCTGGAGGGCCAGGGCGGACGACAGGCCCACTGCCAGCAGCTTGCCGAACGGGTCGCGGGCGCCCAGCGCCATCCGCAGCCCGCGCTGCACGAGGAGCGCGTAGAGGATCAGGACGGCCATGACCCCGGCCAGGCCGAGCTCCTCGCCCACCGTCGTCAGGATGAAGTCGCTGCGGCCCGCGAACTTGATCAGCTCGGGATGGCCCATGCCGAGGCCCGTGCCGGAGATGCCGCCCGTGCCGAAGCTGAACAGCGCCTGCGCCGACTGGTCCGAGACGACGCCCGGCGGCCGGTCCTTCCAGTAGTACGACAGCGGGTTCAGCCAGGCGGCCACGCGCGCCTTGACGTGCGGCTCCGTCGTGCCCACGACGAAGGCGCCCGCCGAGGCCAGGACCAGACCGCAGACGATCCAGCTCGTGCGCTCGGTGGCCACGTAGAGCATGACCACGAAGACGCCGAAGAAGAGCAGCGAGGTGCCGAGGTCGCGCTCGAAGACCAGCACGAGCAGCGAGATGATCCACACCGTGATGAGCGGGCCGAGCTGGCGCATCGGCGGCAGCCGCATGCCCAGGAACTTGCGCCCCGACAGGGCCAGCGCGTCGCGGTGGATCACCAGGTAGCCCGCGAAGAAGACCGCGATCATGATCTTCACGAACTCGCCGGGCTGCACCGACAGCCCGCCGAACTTGATCCAGCGCTTCGCCCCGTAGGTGTCCGCACCGAAGAAGGCGGGCGCGATCAGGGCCACCAGCGCCACGACCATCGTGATGTAGATGAACCGCTGGAGCAGCCGGTGGTCGCGCAGGAGCGCCAGCACCGCGATGCAGGCCGCTACGCCGATCACCGTCCACATCAGCTGGCCGGGAGCCGTCGCCGGGGAGTTGTACCGCTCCAGGTACCCCTGGTCGAGGCGGTGCAGCAGCACCAGCCCCAGCCCGGTCAGCAGCAGGGCCAGCGGGAAGACCAGCGGATCCGCGTACGCCGCGAACCGGCGCACGGCCAGGTGCCCCACCAGCGCGAGCAGCGTCATGCTGACCACGAAGCCGGTGAGGCCGGGCGGCAGCTCGTCGTTCATCGCGAGGCCGGCGGCGACGTGGCCGGAAATGGTCACGGCGAGGACGAGGACGAGGAGCAGTGCTTCCGTGCGGCGGCGCGCGCCCGCCGAGGTCAGGGGTTTCAGTCCACGCACGGGACGCCGCCGCCGTCGATGGCGGGGGTTCCGCTGCTCTGGGAGGGTGCGGGCGCGGGGGCCGGTGCGGAGCTCCGGGACGGGCCCGGGGCGGATTCCTGCGGGGCCGGCGTGCCCGGTGAGGAGGGAGCGGTGCCAGGCGCGCTCGGGCTCGCAGAGGCCCCGGGCCCGATCCGCTCGGCTATGAACCGCTTTATCTTCATATCGTCTACGACGTTTATCTCCGCGCCATGGTTCCTGTCGAAGCGCTCGATGGGAAGGGTCACAAACTCCACGTTGCCCCCGGACAGGTTCTTCGCCTGCTTCACGAACGACAGCAGGTCCCATCCCCGATCGGTGACGACGTCCTGCTTCGCCGAGTCGATCAGCTTCATCAGCTTCACCGGATCGGTGAAGGTCCCGGCCTGGTTCAGCTTGTAGGTCGCCCCCGCCAGGAACGCCTGCTGCCGCTTCGTCCGGTCCAGGTCGCCCATGGTCAGACCCATCCGCTGACGGACGAAGGCCAGCGACTCCTGACCGTTGAGCGTGTGCCGCCCCGCCGAGAAGTCGGCCCCGGAGTTCTTGTCCTTCACCGCGTGGTTCAGACACACCGGTACGCCGCCCAGCGCGTCCGCCAGGTGGTAGAAACCGGCCAGGTTCAGCTCGGCGAAGTGGTCGATCGGCACCCCCAGGAAGGTGCGCACCGTCTCGATCTCCGCCTTGCGCCCCGCCTCGCGCCCCTCGCGCTCCAGCTGCCGCCGGTCCGTGACCCCCTTGGCGGCGAGCTGCTCCTCGACCTTGGCCTTCGCCCGCCCGTACGCCTCCTTGATCTTGGCCTTGCCGGTGAACCCGGGCACCCCGTGCAGGTCGACGAAGTCGTCGCGCGGCACCGAGAAGGCCTGCGCCCTGCCCCCGTCGCCGGGGACGTGCAGCAGGATCAGCGTGTTGGTGTTGTAGCCGCCGACCTCGGAGCTCGCGCCCGCGTGCAGCTTGTCGAGGATGGCCGGCGGGAGGTCCTCGCCGTTCTGGTCCCGGCGGCTGTCCAGACCCATCAGCAGGATGTTCGTATCGCCGAACTTCGACTTCTCGGCACCCTCCAGGGCCTTCGAGCTGCCGATGCTGGAGGCGAGGTCGTCGTACAGGTACCAGGCGGTCGCCCCCGCGAGCACCACCAGGGCGCAGCCGGAGGCCAGCAGGGTGCGGATGAGCCTGCGGCGGCGGGACACGGGCACCGGCGGCTTCTGTCCCCGGGGCTTCCTTCGGTGGGCGCTCATGCCTCCCGATGCTGGGGGAGCGGTGCTGAAGGAAACCTGAGGGTCCTGAGGACGCCTTCAGGGGCGGGTGCGGCGCCTCAGGTCCCGGCGGGGCCGGATCCGGCCGAGGCGGGCACGCGCAGCACCAGGCGGGCGCCGCCGCCTGCGGGCGCGGGGAGCGCGCTGACCTCGCCGCCGTGCGCCCGGGCGATCTCCCGGGCGATGGCCAGCCCCAGGCCGGTGCCGCCGCCGGCCCGGCTCCGGTCCGCGTCCAGCCGCACGAACCGCTCGAAGACCCGGTCGCGGTCGGTCTCCGGGATGCCCGGCCCGTCGTCCGTGACCTCCAGCAGCGCCCAGCCGTCCTCGGCCGAGGCCCGGACCACGACCCCGGTACGGGCGTACCGCAGCGCGTTGTCCACCAGGTTGGCCAGCGCCCGCTCCAGCCGCGCCGGATCCCCGGCGGCCGGTACGGGAGCCCGCGCGTCCAGCCGTAGCGCGACCCGGGGCTCCGGGCGCCGCGCCGCGTCCTCGGCGGCCAGCAGCGCGAGGTCCACCGGCTCGGTGCGCGGCGCCGGCCCGCCGTCCAGCCGGGCCAGCAGGAGCAGATCGGCCGCGATGCCCTGCAGCCGCTCGGTATCGGCCAGCGCGGCGGCCACCGACTCCCGGTCGGGGTCCCGCAGCGCCACCTCCAGCCGGGACCGGACGGCCGCGAGGGGGTTGCGCAGCTCGTGCGAGGCGTCGGCGGTGAACTGCCGCTGGCGGGCGTCGCTGCGCTCCAGCCGGTCGAGCGTCTCGTTGACCGTCCGGGCCAGCTGCGCGATCTCGTCGGCGCCGCCCGGGTCCGGGACCCGCCGGTCCAGCTCGCTCCCGGTGACCGCCGCCAGCCCGGTGCGGATCGCGGTGACCGGGCGCAGCGCATGGCCCGTCACCCACCAGGCCAGGGCCGCCGCGAAGGCGATCAGCGGAGGCGCACCGGCCAGCAACCCGAGCGCGACGGCCCGGTTGGCGTCGTCGACGTCGCCGAGCACGGTCGCGGCGTAGACGGTGTGCGGGTCGTGCGCCCCCGGCGGGCCGGGCGCGTCCACGGCGACCACCACGCGCCGCTGTGCGCCGGGGCGTGCGGGCGGCAGAACGGCCGACCGCATGTCCCGGCCGGGCGCGGGGCTCAGCTCCGTGAGCTCCGGAGTGTCCTTCAGGTCCCCGCTGGTGGCCACGACCGTCCCGGCCGCGTTCCGTACGAGGACCAGGTCGACCCCGTCCTCGGGCGCGGGCAGCCGGCCGGCGGCCGGGAGGCTCCCGGTGTCGTACTGGGCGGCCACCTTGCGCGCGGCGAGCTCGGTGCGGCCGGTGGTGTTCTCGATGAGGTTGGCGCGCAGCAGGGTGTACAGCCACAGCCCGCCGGCGGCCAGGACGGCGGCCATCGCGAGGGCGGCGGCCGCGGCGGCGCGTGCGCGGAGACTGCCGAGGCGCCGGGGCCGCGGCCTGGAGGGGGGCTCAGCCACCGTCCGGGGCCATCCGGTAGCCCGTGCCGTGCACGGTGAGGATCGAGCGGCGGCCGAAGGGGGCGTCGATCTTCCGGCGGAGCGAGGAGACGTAGACCTCGACGATGTTCGGGTCGATGCCGTGCGGGCCGTCCCAGACCTCGTCGAGGATGTCCTGCTTGGCGACGGCCCGGCCGGGCTGCTCCATCAGGCAGCCCAGCACGCCGAGCTCGCGGGCGGTCAGCTCGATCTCGTGCGTGCCGCGGCGGCAGCGGCGGCCCTGGGCGTCGAGCACGAGGTCCCCGGCCTGGAGGACGGCGGGCCGGGCGGTGGCGGTGCGGCGGGTCAGTGCTCGGAGGCGGGCGGCGAGGACGACGAAGGAGAACGGCTTCGTCAGGTAGTCGTCCGCGCCCGAGTCCAGCCCCTCGGCCTCGTCGTACTCGCCGTCCTTCGCGGTCAGCATCAGCACGGGGGTGGCGACGCCGTGGGAGCGCATCCGGGTGCAGATCTCGTAGCCCGAGAGGCCCGGGAGCATCAGGTCGAGGAGCACCACGTCGTACGGGCCTCCGGTGAGGGCCAGGTCCAGGCCGCGGTGGCCGTCGTGGGCGAGATCGACCCAGTGGCCGTCGGCGGAGAGGCCGCGCCGCAGTGAATCGGCGAGGCTGACTTCGTCTTCGACAACGAGGATCCGCATCCCCCAACCCTCACATACCGGGCGCCATTCCTTTTTGACGCGCCGCTCGCGCGGCTCGGCCCTGGCGGCCCTCCCCGGCTTCGCGCCGCTGCGCCGGCCTCCGACCGGCGGTGGCCCGGCGGGGGTGGTGGGCCCTGCGGGGCAAGTCCCCTACCCACCCTTCCACCGCTCCCAGGGCCGGCCCTGCCCCGGTCCTCAAACGCCGGACGGGCTGAAAGCGGGGCCCCGGGCTGCGCCCGGACCCCCTGGGGCTCCGCCCCAGACCCCGCGCCTCAAACGCCGGCGAGGCTGAAATCGGCAGCCCGAAAGCGGCGTGATCCCGGGCTCCGCCCCGGACCCCGGTCCTCAAACGCCGGACGGCTGAAATGCCCCCGGGCGGGCCGAGAAGCGGGTCCCGGGCTCCGCCCGGACCCCTGGGGCTCCGCCCCAGACTCCGCGCCTCAAACGCCGGCGCGGCTGAGATTGCCCCCGGTGGGGCTGGGGGCGGCGGCGCGGGTCGGGGACGGGGACGGGGTGGGGTGTCGGCCGGGACGTAAAGCGTGATTTGTGGCGCGAGAACACGCCGCGCCCTGTCGGAGTAGCGCGGGGGGCGCCTAAATCATGCAGTCCAGGCCGACACCCCACCCCGGCCCCGGCGCCGACCCACCCCCGCAGCACCCAGACCCCACCACAAACCAGCCCCGCCGGCGTTTGAGGCGCAGGGGTCCGGGGACTGGTCCCCGGCAGCGGCGCCGCGCGTCGAGGAGGCGAAACCAGCGGCGCGTATTGGCACTCCGCTTGACCGAGTGCTAATCCCCGGAATAGTCTCGCGTCTGGCACTCGCCCCTGGTGAGTGCCAACCCTGCGACAGTGGATCCGGCACCCGCGACGACGGATCGACAAGGTCGCCACCCAGACAGTTAACTCCGGATCTCCGAAGCGGAAGGTCAGATCGTGACGACCACCAGCTCCAAGGTTGCCATCAAGCCGCTCGAGGACCGCATTGTGGTCCAGCCGCTCGACGCCGAGCAGACCACGGCCTCTGGCCTGGTCATCCCGGACACCGCGAAGGAGAAGCCCCAGGAGGGCGTCGTCCTCGCGGTGGGCCCGGGTCGCTTCGAGGACGGCCAGCGTCTCCCGCTGGACGTCACCGTCGGCGACGTCGTCCTGTACTCCAAGTACGGCGGCACCGAGGTGAAGTACAACGGCGAGGAGTACCTCGTCCTCTCGGCCCGCGACGTGCTCGCGATCGTCGAGAAGTAATCACTTCTCCAGTTTTGCTTTGAGCTACGCCCCTGGTCACCCCTGCTGATGCCGGGCGGCGAGGGGCGTAGCTCGTTCTAGACAGGCGGTCGCGGTGAGCGGCCGGGGATAGCAACGAGAGGGCTGAACCGCTCCCATGCCGAAGATTCTCAAGTTTGACGAGGACGCCCGTCGCGCCCTTGAGCGTGGCGTCAACAAGCTTGCCGACACCGTGAAGGTGACGATCGGTCCCAAGGGCCGCAACGTCGTCATCGACAAGAAGTTCGGTGCTCCCACCATCACGAACGACGGTGTCACCATCGCGCGTGAGGTCGAGCTCGACGACCCGTACGAGAACCTTGGCGCGCAGCTCGTCAAGGAGGTCGCGACCAAGACCAACGACGTCGCGGGTGACGGCACCACCACCGCCACCGTCCTGGCGCAGGCGCTGGTCCGCGAGGGCCTGCGCAACGTCGCCGCGGGTGCTTCCCCGGCCGCCCTGAAGAAGGGCATCGACGCCGCGGTCAAGGCCGTCTCCGACGAGCTCCTGGCGACCGCCCGTCCGATCGAGGACAAGTCCGACATCGCCGCCGTGGCCGCGCTCTCCGCGCAGGACCAGCAGGTCGGTGACCTCATCGCCGAGGCGATGGACAAGGTCGGCAAGGACGGTGTCATCACCGTCGAGGAGTCCAACGCCTTCGGCCTGGAGCTCGAGTTCACCGAGGGCATGGCCTTCGACAAGGGCTACCTGTCCCCGTACATGGTCTCCGACCAGGAGCGTATGGAGGCCATCCTCGATGACCCGTACATCCTGATCAACCAGGGCAAGATCTCCTCCATCCAGGACCTCCTGCCGCTGCTCGAGAAGGTCATCCAGGCCGGCGCCTCCAAGCCGCTCCTGATCATCGCCGAGGACGTCGAGGGCGAGGCGCTCTCCACCCTCGTCGTCAACAAGATCCGTGGCACCTTCAACGCCGTCGCCGTCAAGGCGCCAGGCTTCGGTGACCGCCGCAAGGCGATGCTCCAGGACATGGCCACCCTCACCGGTGCCACCGTCATCGCCGAGGAGGTCGGCCTCAAGCTCGACCAGGCCGGTCTGGACGTACTGGGCTCCGCCCGCCGCGTCACGATCTCCAAGGACAGCACCACCATCGTCGACGGTGGCGGCTCTTCCGACGAGGTCCTCGGCCGCGTCAACCAGATCAAGGCCGAGATCGAGTCCACCGACTCGGACTGGGACCGCGAGAAGCTGCAGGAGCGCCTGGCGAAGCTCGCCGGCGGCGTCTGCGTCATCAAGGTCGGCGCCGCCACCGAGGTGGAGCTCAAGGAGAAGAAGCACCGTCTCGAGGACGCCATCTCGGCGACCCGCGCCGCGGTCGAGGAGGGCATCGTCTCCGGCGGTGGCTCCGCTCTCGTCCACGCCGTGAAGGTGCTGGAAGGCAACCTGGGCCTGTCGGGCGACGAGGCCACCGGTGTCGCGGTCGTGCGCCGCGCCGCCGTCGAGCCGCTGCGCTGGATCGCCGAGAACGCCGGCCTCGAGGGCTACGTCATCACCTCGAAGGTCGCCGAGCTCGAGAAGGGCCAGGGCTTCAACGCCGCCACCGGCGAGTACGGCGACCTGGTCAAGGCCGGCGTCATCGACCCGGTCAAGGTCACCCGCTCCGCGCTGGAGAACGCCGCTTCCATCGCGTCCCTGCTGCTCACGACCGAGACCCTGGTCGTCGAGAAGCCGGCCGACGACGAGGGCGACGCCGGTCACGGCCACGGTGGCCACGGCCACAGCCACTGACCTCGCCAGCAGGCAGTAAGCAGTAAGCAGTAAGCACGGAAAAGCCCCGGTCACCGCTGCCAAGCGGTGGTGACCGGGGCTTTCCCGTGTGTGCCGTGCGCCGTCTGCCGTACGGCTACATCGCGCCCATGTCCTTCATCAGGCGCATGGCGTCGTAGTGCCACCAGCCTTCCTTGATCATGCCGTCCTCGCACCGGAAGACCGTGGTGCCGGTCATCGTGCAGGTCTTGCCGGTCGGGGCGATCCCCATGAACTCGCCCTTGTGGGTGCCGGTCCAGGTCCACAGGGTCGTGACGTGGTCGTCCTGTGCCATCTGGGCGTCGCGGGTGAAGCTGAAGTCGAAGGCGCTGCGCCACGTCGTGACGTCCTCGCGGATGCCCTCCGGGCCCATCTTGTCGACGGGGTTGCTGATGTCGTGGTCGTGGTAGTCGGCCGCGAAGACCTCCTCGACGACGGACAGGTCGCCCTTCATCGCGATCTCGTCGAAGAAGCGGTTCACGAGCATGGCGTTGAGGTGCTCGTCCCGTACGACGTCCAGGTTGGTGAACTTGGGCATTCCTTCGCAGAGCGCCACCATCTCCTGGAACATCCGGTCGGTCTCCGGGAGTTGAGAGTTCTTCATGGCGGCTTCGTACGACGGGAATTCGACGACGTCGACGTAGTGGGTCTTGGATTCGCGGTCCTGTGCGAGGCGGCTGGCGAGCACCGTGCGCCTGCCCTGCGTCTGCTCCACGTAGCGGTCGAGGAGATCGTTGACCGCCTCGGGCTGGGTGGTTTCGTAATCGACTATCTGTACGAATGTCATGGCGACTCCCGCGCTGGATGGGACACATTCAGTCTAGGGAGATTTCACCCATATGCCTCGTTTACCCACTGGTCACCGCACAGCCCGGTGACTACGGACCCGCGGTCCGGCTACTGGGGCCCGTACTTGCGCCCCGTGCGCGAGGACACTCCGCCCAGCAGCCCCCGCGGGGCCACCTTCACCAGGCCCATCAGCGCCTTGTACCGCGGGTCCGGGATCGACACCGTCTTCCCCCGCGCCAGATCGGCCAGGGCGGCCGCCACCAGCTTGTCGGCGTCGAGCCACATCCAGCCGGGGATGTTGTCCGTGCCCATGCCGGCCCGCTCGTGGAACTCGGTGCGCACGAAGCCCGGGCACAGCGCCATCAGCCGGACGCCCGAGCCGGCCAGGTCCTTGGCCGCGCCCTGGGTGAACTGCACGACCCAGGCCTTGCTCGCCCCGTAGGTGCCGCGCGGCAGGAAGGCGGCCACCGAGGCCACGTTGATCACGCCGCCGCGCCCGCGCGAGCGCATCGGCTCCACGGCCGCCGAGGTCAGCCGCAGCACCGCCTCGATGTGGACCTTCAGCATGGTCAGCTCGTCGGCCATGGAGACTTCGAGGTAGCGGCCCTTGTTGCCGAAGCCCGCGTTGTTCACCAGCAGGTCCACCGGGTGCTTGCGGTCGGCGAGGCGTTCCTCGACGGCCGCGATGCCGTCCTCGGTGGAGAGGTCCGCGGCCAGCACCTCGGCCTCGATCCCGTGCCGGTCGTGCAGCTCGGTGGCCTGCTCGCCGAGCCGCTTGGTGTCCCGGGCCACCAGGACGAGGTTGTGGCCCTCGGCGGCGAGCCGCCGGGCGAAGGCGGCGCCGATGCCCGCCGTGGATCCCGTAATCAACGCAGTCGTCATAGGCGCAACCTAGTCGCCCTGCTTCCCGTACTTCTCCACGTGGGCCAGCGCCTTGTCCCGAGCCTCCGGCTCCAGGGCGTCGCCCGCCGCCAGTGTGCGCGGCAGCAGCTCCCGCTCGGTGGTGAAGGCGCGGAACCAGAACTCCACCGTCACCTCGTGGTCCGGGCGGTGCACGATCTCGATGGTGTCGCCGGGGGAGACCGCGCCCTCCTGGAGGACCCGCAGGTAGGCGCCCGGCCGGGCTTCCTGGGTGAACCGCTTGACCCACGCCTTCTCGCCGAGCATCCCCTGGAAGGTCCGGCACGGGATGCGGGCCGAGGCCACCTCCAGGAGCAGGTCGGGGCCGACCCGCCAGCGCTCGCCGAGCAGCGCGCCGTTCACGTCGAGGCCGGAGGTGGTGAAGTTCTCGCCGAAGATCCCGCCGGGCAGTTCGCGGCCGAGCTCGCGCTCCCACCACTCCAGGTCCTCGCGGGCGTACGCGTACACGGCCTGGTGGTCCCCGCCGTGATGGCGCAGATGGCAGACGTCGTCCCCTTCGACGCCGCTCGCACCGATGCCCTTGGGGCCCGGCGCGAAGACCCGTACGGGGCCCGGCGCGGGGATCTTGCCGTGACCGGTCAGCCCGTCCGGGGCGTCGGTGTAGTCGACGGCCGTCGCGCGGCCGAGGTTCACGGAGATCAGATGCATGGCCCCACGCTAGCCGAACCACCTCAAAGGCGGCCGGGGGTTATTGGCGTCTATGTCAAAGCACCCCTTATGCTCGAAGGGTGATCGAGGCACGCCATCTCCGAGTTCTGCGCGCTGTCGCCGGAACCGGGTCCTTCTCCGCCGCCGCCCGCGAGCTCGGCTGCACCCAGCCGGCCGTCTCCCAGCAGATGAAGGCGCTGGAGCAGTCCGCCGGCACCCCGCTGCTGATCCGCACCGGGCGCGAAATGCGCCTCACCCAGGCCGGTGAGGCGTTGGTCCGGCATGCCGCCGGGATCCTCGCCGGGCTGACGGCCGCCGAGGAGGAGGTCGCGGCCATCGCCGGGCTGCGCGCCGGCCGGGTCCGGCTGGTCTCCTTCCCCAGCGGCAGTTCCACCCTGGTGCCGACCGCGCTCGCGGCGATGCGCGCCGAGCATCCCGGGACCCGGATCTCGCTGGTCGAGGCGGAGCCTCCGCGTTCGGTGGAGATGCTGCGCGAGGGGGACTGCGATCTCGCGCTGGCCTTCCGCTACGGCGGTGCCTCCGGCTCGGCGGCCGAGTGGGAGGACCTCGTGGTCCGGCCGCTGCTGACCGACCGGCTCGTCGGACTGGTTCCCGAGGGGCACCGGCTGGCGGGGGCGGAGCGGGTGGGCATGGCGGAGCTGGCCGACGAGCCCTGGATCGCGGGCTGTCCGCGCTGCCGCCGCCATCTGGTGGAGGTGTGCGAGGCAGCCGGCTTCACCCCGCGCATCGACTTCGCGACCGACGACTACCCGGCCGTGGTCGGCCTGGTCGGGGCCGGGCTCGGGGTCGCGGTGCTGCCGGAGCTCGCGGTGGAGTCCGTACGGGCCAAGGGCGTGAGCACGCTCGCCGTGGAACCGGCCGTCGAGCGGGAGGTCGTCGCACTGACCCTGCCCGACCTGGCGCGGGTCCCGGCGGTGGCCGCGACCCTGACCCAGCTTGAGCGGGCCGCCCGGCGCTGACGGCCCGGTCCGGCACCGGAGCGCCGACACCCGAGCACCGACACCGGAGCGCCGACACCCGAGCACCGACACCGGAGCACCGGCGCCGGGCGGGCGCCACCCGAAGGACCGTACGGCGGTACGGCCGGTCGGGTGGCAGCCCGGTCCGGGGTGCGGCACCCCCGTGGGTGCCGGTCAATCGAGGAAACGTTCCTTCGGTCGTTTCGCGGGGAGCCCGCTCAGTGCGGAGCGATCGGCGTGCTCGGTCCGATCGCGGTCGTCGCCGGGATCAGGCGGTGGCGTGCGCGGCCCATCAGTTCTTCGCGTTCGTCCTCGGTGAGGCCGCCCCACACCCCGTAGGGCTCGCGGACGGCTAGTGCGTGCGCGGCGCATTCAGAACGCACCGGGCATCGCATGCAGACCTCTTTAGCCGAGGTCTCGCGCGCGCTCCTGGCCGCGCCCCGCTCGCCTTCCGGGTGGAAGAAGAGGGAGCTGTCGACCCCGCGGCAGGCAGCCAGCAACTGCCAGTCCCAGAGGTCGGCGTTCGGTCCGGGGAGGCGGGAGAAATCTGCCATTGGTAGTCCTCTTGGTGCCGGTACTGAGGCGGATACGGTCCATGTCTCCACACCTACTGTCGTAGTAGATGTAAATATGACTCATTGGGAATCTAGCCTCAGACATGCGCCAAACGGAAGGAAAGCCGCCAAATAGGGCATACCGTCATCTGGAGGACACGCGGCGAGTGGCTCCTGCCTTGTGTTCGCTTCCTCACGTAGAGTGCCGAAGGTGTCCGTCCGACCCGTAACTCTTTCGAGTGACCATCGTTGAGAGTGCGAAGGCGGTTGAACCAAGAAGTTCTCGGACATGTGTCCGGGAGCATCGACCGCACAGGTGACGATACGTACCAGCCTGGAGGCTCAAGGTGACGCGCATCAGCAGCTGCGGAGGGCGGTCATGACATCCGTCCTCGTCTGCGACGACTCCCCGCTTGCCCGAGAGGCGCTCCGTCGCGCGGTTGCCACCGTGCCCGGCGTCGAGCGAGTGACGACGGCTGCCAACGGCGAGGAAGTCCTCCGCCGCTGGGGTGCCGACCGCTCCGACCTGATTCTGATGGATGTCCGGATGCCCGGGCTCGGCGGTGTGGAGACGGTTCGCCGGCTGCTCTCGGCCGACCCCGGCGCCCGCATCATCATGCTGACGGTCGCCGAGGACCTGGACGGCGTGGCCCTCGCGGTCGCTGCCGGAGCCCGGGGCTATCTGCACAAGGACGCCTCGCGCGCCGAACTGCGGGCCACGGTCACCCAGGCCCTTGCCGACCCGACCTGGAGGCTGGCCCCGCGCCGGCTCCGCTCGGCCGAGATGGGCGCCGCGCCCACGCTCACCGCGCGCGAGATCCAGGTGCTGGAGGGCATGAGCCACGGCCGGTCCAATGCGGAGATCGGGCGCGAGCTCTTCCTCTCCGAGGACACGGTCAAGACGCACGCCCGCCGGCTGTTCAAGAAGCTGGGTGCGTCCGACCGGGCGCACGCCGTGGCGCTCGGGTTCCGCTGGGGCCTGGTCCGCTGACCGCGCGACCGCCGGCCCTCACCGGCCGGCGGTGCCGCGGGCGGGCCGGCCCGCCCGGTCCCCGCGGTCCCGGCCGCCCTCCGGAATCTCCCGCGGTCCGATCCGCCGCACCCTGGTGCGCACCGGGGATTGACGGTGCACAATCCGGGGGACGTGTCGCTTCGGGCGCGATGCCGCATGCTTGAGGGTGTGGCGCATCCTGGAGATGTCGCCGCGGGGACGATTCGGCCGAGCGGGAGGGGAGGGGCCAGAGCATGAGTTCCGGTGCACCCACCCCGCACAACCCGTCGACGCATAACGCTTCGACGTACAACACGGGCCGCAGTGCCGCGAATACTCCGGCGCCAAGGCACCATGGATTGATGCGCGACGACGAGGCCCCGGGGTCACCCGCGACCACAGGCGGCAGCGGCGCCTCCCGAAACAGCGGCGACAGTACTGTCAGCGCGCTCGTACGCCGTGCGGTGGAGGGCGACGAGCAGGCCACCCACGATCTGCTCGCCTTCGTGCACCCCCTCGCCATCCGCTACTGCCGCTCCCGCCTGTCGCGGCTTCCGGGTGACGCTCGTCACTTCGTGGAGGACCTGGCGCAGGAGGTCTGCGTCGCCGTCCTGATGGCCCTGCCGCGCTACCGCGACACAGGGCGCCCCTTCGAGGCCTTCGTCTTCGCCATCGCCGCGCACAAGGTCGCCGATCTCCAGCGGGCCGCCATGCGCCATCCGGGCAGTACGGCCGTGCCCTCGGACGAGATGCCGGAGCGGCCCGACGACTCCCTGGGTCCGGAGGAGCGCGCGCTGCTGAGCAGTGACGCCGCATGGGCCAAGAAGCTGCTCGCCAACCTTCCGGAGAACCAGCGCGAGCTCCTCGTCCTGCGCGTGGCCGTCGGGCTGACCGCCGAAGAGACCGGGCAGATGCTCGGAATGTCCCCCGGGGCGGTGCGCGTCGCCCAGCACCGGGCGCTGAGCCGGCTCCGTGCGCTCGCCGAGCAGTAGGCCGTACGGGGTTTTTCCCGTAGGAAGATACGAACCTTGGCATCGATCTTCGTCGTGGAATGAGAGGCGTCGGGATCCCGTTAGCATGGACATCCGCGCTGAGCAAGACCATCTTGGAAGGTGTCATGACTGTGAACGCCGACGGAGTGCCCGACAAATTCGCCACGCTCGGCCTCACTTATGACGACGTGCTGCTGCTTCCGGGGTCGTCGGACATGTCCCCGGACGCCATCGACACGTCCTCGCTCATCTCCCGCAACGTCCGCGTGAACGTCCCGCTGCTCTCCGCCGCCATGGACAAGGTCACCGAGGCCCGGATGGCCATCGCGATGGCCCGCCAGGGCGGCGTCGGCGTCCTGCACCGCAACCTCTCCATCGCCGACCAGGCCAACCAGGTCGACCTGGTCAAGCGCTCCGAGTCCGGCATGGTCACCGACCCGATCACGGTGCACCCCGACGCGACCCTGCGCGAGGCCGACGAGCTCTGCGCCAAGTTCCGCATCTCCGGCGTCCCGGTCACCGACCCGGCGGGCAAGCTGCTCGGCATCGTCACCAACCGCGACATGGCCTTCGAGTCGGACCGCAGCCGCCAGGTGCGCGAGGTCATGACCCCGATGCCGCTGGTCACGGGCAAGGTGGGCATCTCCGGCGTGGACGCCATGGAGCTGCTGCGCCGCCACAAGATCGAGAAGCTGCCGCTCGTCGACGAGGCCGGTCTGCTCAAGGGCCTCATCACGGTCAAGGACTTCGTCAAGGCCGAGAAGTACCCGAACGCCGCCAAGGACAAGGACGGCCGGCTCCTCGTCGGTGCCGCCGTCGGTGTCGCGGGCGACGCGTACGAGCGGGCCCAGGCGCTGATCGAGGCGGGCGCCGACTTCATCGTCGTCGACACCGCCCACGGCCACTCCCGCCTCGTCGGCGACATGGTCTCCAAGATCAAGTCGAACTCGACGGTCGACGTCATCGGCGGCAACATCGCCACCCGCGACGGCGCCCAGGCCCTCATCGACGCCGGCTGCGACGGCATCAAGGTCGGCGTCGGCCCCGGCTCCATCTGCACCACCCGCGTCGTCGCCGGCATCGGCGTCCCGCAGGTCACGGCGATCTACGAGGCCTCGCTCGCCGCCAAGGCGGCCGGTGTGCCGGTCATCGGCGACGGCGGCCTGCAGTACTCCGGCGACATCGCGAAGGCGCTCGTCGCCGGCGCCGACACGGTGATGCTCGGCTCGCTGCTCGCGGGCTGCGAGGAGTCCCCGGGCGAGCTGCTCTTCATCAACGGCAAGCAGTTCAAGTCGTACCGCGGCATGGGCTCGCTCGGCGCGATGCAGTCCCGCGGCGACCGCAAGTCCTTCTCCAAGGACCGCTATTTCCAGGAGGGCGTGGGCGGCGACGACAAGCTCATCCCCGAGGGCATCGAGGGCCAGGTCCCGTACCGCGGCCCGCTCTCCGCGGTCGTGCACCAGCTCGTCGGCGGTCTGCGCCAGTCGATGTTCTACGTCGGCGGCCGCACGGTGCCGGAGCTCCAGGACCGGGGCCGGTTCGTCCGGATCACCTCGGCCGGCCTCAAGGAGAGCCACCCGCACGACATCCAGATGACGGTCGAGGCGCCGAACTACAGCCGCAAGGGCTGAGCGCAGCAGCACCTGACCAGCAACTGAGCAGCACCGGAGGGGCGGGCCCGCACGGGTCCGCCCCTCCGGCGTGCCCGGTGCGTGCGTCCGTACAGCGGTCACCGGAACGCGGCGCGCCGGGGTTCGGGGATACTGGACGGGCAGACCCACAGGAAAGGCCACCACACGTGACTGAGATCGAGATCGGGCGCGGCAAGCGCGGCCGCCGGGCGTACGCGTTCGATGACATCGCCATCGTCCCCAGCCGCCGTACCCGGGACCCGAAGGAGGTCTCGATCGCCTGGCAGATCGACGCCTACCGCTTCGAGCTCCCGTTCCTGGCCGCCCCCATGGACTCGGTCGTCTCCCCGCAGACCGCCATCCGCATCGGCGAGCTCGGCGGCCTCGGCGTGCTGAACCTCGAAGGCCTGTGGACCCGGTACGAGGACCCGCAGCCGCTGCTCGACGAGATCGCGGAGCTGGACGAGGAGTCCGCCACCCGCCGACTCCAGGAGATCTACTCCGCTCCGATCCAGGCGGACCTGATCCGTCAGCGGATCAAGGAGGTGCGCGACTCCGGCGTCGTCACCGCCGCCGCGCTCTCCCCGCAGCGCACGGCCGAGTTCTCCAAGGCCGTCGTCGACGCGGGCGTGGACATCTTCGTGATCCGCGGCACCACCGTGTCGGCGGAGCACGTCTCCGGCGCCGCCGAGCCGCTGAACCTCAAGCAGTTCATCTACGAGCTCGACGTCCCGGTCATCGTGGGCGGCTGCGCCACCTACACCGCGGCCCTGCACCTGATGCGCACCGGCGCTGCCGGTGTCCTGGTCGGCTTCGGCGGCGGCGCCGCGCACACCACGCGCAACGTGCTCGGCATCCAGGTCCCGATGGCCACCGCCGTCGCCGACGTGGCCGCGGCCCGCCGCGACTACATGGACGAGTCCGGCGGCCGCTACGTGCACGTCATCGCCGACGGCGGCGTGGGCTGGTCCGGCGACATCCCCAAGGCCGTCGCCTGCGGCGCCGACGCCGTGATGATGGGCTCCCCGCTGGCCCGTGCCACCGACGCGCCCGGCAAGGGCAACCACTGGGGCATGGAGGCCGTCCACGAGGACGTGCCGCGCGGCAAGAAGGTCGACCTCGGCACGGTCGGCACCACCGAGGAGATCCTCACCGGCCCGTCGCACTCCCCGGACGGCTCGATGAACATCTTCGGCGCGCTGCGCCGCTCGATGGCCACCACCGGCTACAGCGAGCTCAAGGAGTTCCAGCGGGTCGAGGTCACCATCGCCGACTCCCAGCACAGCCGCTGACGGTTCTTCCGTACGCACGCCGGAGGGCCGGCGCCCCGCCGAGGGGCGCCGGCCCTCCGGCGTGTCCGGCTCCGGCTCAGCCCTCCTGGCGTTTGAAGGCGCGCATGTTGAGCAGGGCGCGGACCGTCGGGATCCCGCACAGGGCCGCGATCGCGCCGAAGCAGCCGACGAGCGTCCAGTCGGCCCCGCCGGGGCCGCGGGACCGGAGCTCCCCCTGGAGGACCCCGAAGGTCATCAGCGTGGTGAGCAGGGTGAGCATCACCCAGATGCCGATGTACGGGGCCAGCGCGGAGCGCTCGACCCGGTTGGCCGGCCGCGGGATCTGTCCGGGGTCGCGCGCCGGCATGCGGACCACGGCCGCCGCGGGGACCCCGGTGTCCAGCGGGGCCAGATCCGCCTCGGTGATCTTGAACAGGGTGGGTTCGACGGCGAGGGTGAAGCCGTCGGTCCCGACGAGGCTGCGCCCGCCGTCCGGGTAGATCCGCATCAGGGCGCAGTTCTCGTAGAGGACCGTGATCCGGCTGTCCGTGGAGATCAGGCTGATGCCCTCCTCGGCGACGATCAGGGACACGAGCTCCTCGCCGCGCATCGTGAACCGGCGGCCCTCGACGAGGTCGGCGGAGTCCTGCGGCGCGCAGGTGAGGCCCGCCCACTCCACCTGCCTGCCGGGCGCCTGCATCAGGGCGCCCGCCCACACCTCCTCGGCGACCCGGCGCAGGTCGTCGGTGGTGACCGCCTCGATCTCGGCCCGGAGTTCCTTCTCCGTGGGGGCGGACCGGCCCAGGAGGAGGTCCAGGGCGGACGCGGGCAGCAGCGCCGCATCCGTGTGCGGTACGTCGAACTGGGCGAGCCGGGTGGCCCGTACGGCGTCCAGGTCGCTCTGTGCGATCCGGCCGGCCCGCAGGGCCGCGAAGACGTCGACCAGACCGCCGACCACCGCGTCCTGCTTCTGCGGCAGGGCGTCGGCGAAGGCCGTCACGGTCGCCCAGGCGCCGTCGCGCAGGGTGTAGTCGGCGGCTGCCGTGTAGGAGTAGCCGCCCTTCTGGCGCAGGGCGCGGAAGAGTTCCTTGCCGAGGACGTCGACGAAGAGCGAGGCCTCGGTGGAGCGCGGTACGACGGCGCTCAGGACGACCGTGCCGTCCTCCCCGGGGAAGTACGCGGGCGTCTGCGGCAGCGCCGAGGTGGGGGCGGGAGCCGGGTGGCGGGTGCCCGGGAGGAGGTCGAGGGCCAGTCCTTCCGGGACCGTGTCGCTGGTGATCCACAGGACGGCGTTCTCGCGGGTGAACCACTTCTCGGCCCAGCCGCGCACGGCCTCCTCGGTCAGGCCGGGCAGCCCGGCCTCCGGATAGCTGGTCAGCCCGTACGACTGTGCGCCGTAGCGCCAGATGGCAGAGCTGTGACCCGCTCCGCGGCCGTGGCCGACGGCCTCGGTGCGCAGGATCTCCTTCTCGGTGGTCAGCCGGTCCATGGGGAGGTCGCGCAGGGCGGCGCAGACGCCGTTCAGGTACTCGACCACGTCCGCCGGGGTGCCGGTGACGTGGAAGTGGGTGTAGGTCGCGGCGGTGGCGCCGTTGTAGTGCAGGTCGCTCAGGCCGTGGCGGTACAGGGCGAGGTGCTCGACGAGGTGGGTGATCCCGCTGGTGGCCAGGGTCTCGTCGGCGCGGCCGACGCGGAAGAACAGGCCCGCGGTGATCGGGCCGGGGCGGTGGGCGAGGAGCGTGGGGACGCCGTCCACGGAGGTTTCGGTGATCATGACGCTCCTCGGCCCTTCGCCAGGGCGAGCTTGCGGTGCCGGTCGAACTCGGCGACGGGGTCGCTGTCGAGGTACTCCCACGGGAAGGCGCTCAGCCGGTTGCCGAGCGCGCGGAAGTGCGGGGCGGCCTCGTCCCAGCGGCCCGCCAGGCTGTGCAGGGCGGCGAAGACGCCGTGGGCCACGACGGCGTGGTGGCGCGCGGAGTCGAAGTCCGGGTGCAGCACGGAGGTGGCCGCCGCGCGGGTCAGGGCGGCGTGCCGGCCGGGGTCCTCGACGTACTCCTCGGCGTCGTCGTGTTCCGTGTGGATCAGGTGCAGCCAGTGCTCCAGCTGGACGATCCCGACGAGGGCGGCCGTGGGGGAGCCGGGCCGGGCCTTCTCGGTGCAGGCGTCGGCGAACTCCTCGGCCTTCTCCCAGCTGCCGCCCCACTTGGGACACAGCTGCTGGAGCAGTTGCTGCTGCCCGCCGAAGTGGTGGGGGTGGTGCTCGACGAGCCGGTCGTAGCGGCGGCGGGTTTCGCTCGGGCCGAGTTCGAGCCCGCGTGCGGTGTTCAACCGGAGGTACCAGGCGAGGGCGTACTCGGGGTGCTCGGCGCAGACTCCGATGAGCAGGGCCTCCGCGCGCCGCAGGTGGTCGTGGAACTCCTTGAGACGGCTGCCGGTCACGAACGCCGCGAACTCGCCCGTACGGATCTGCCATCCCATGGTCAGCAGCCGGTCGGCGTACAGGGTCCCGGCCAGCGGGTCGCGCGGCAGCCGCTCGGCGGTGAGCCGCAGGAACTCCTCGCTCCCGGGGGTCTCGGCGACCACCCGGGAGGCGAGGGTGCGGTCCTCCTCGTCGGGGACGGCGGCGAAGGCGCCGGCGAGGGAGTCCCAGTCCCCGGCCAACGTGGCCGCGCGCAGCGGCGCAAGGGCCGGGAAGGCGAGGACGGGGTCGAGGAGCGGCCGGTCGGGCGGCACGGAATTGGCAGGCACGGGCGGATCATATGATCGTTTCGTGTCGTTGCAACAGGGAATTCGAGCTGTCGATTGACGCCGTTTCGCATCGCATCGTGCCTGGTCAGGGTGGATTCAGGGGGAAAGCGGCAGGAATTGCTCCGCTGACGGGTGCGGCTACTTCCTCCCCGAGGTCCGCAGCCTCAGGCAGACGGCCCAGGGGATCAGGGATGCACCCGCGGCCAGCAGCCACTTGAACAGGAACCAGGCGTTGTCCGGTGCTATCCGGGAGTGCTCGTCGCCCATCACGATGCCGAGGAGCAGCACGGAGACGCCGATGATGATGCCCGGGAGGCCGAGCACCCACAGCAGGACGGTGAACCAGGGGGCGGCCGGGGCGGCGGGCGCCGGGGCCGGGACCGGGACCGGGGCCGGCGGGGTGGTGCGCGGGATCCGGGCCGGGGAGCGGGGCGGCATCACGACGAGCACGGAGGGCGGAACACCCGTGTCGAGGGGGGTCAGCTCGGCCGCGGTGATCCCGAAGCGGGTCGGCTCGACGGTGAGGGTGAACCCGTCGTGGCCGACCAGGTGGCGGGCGCCGTCCGGGTAGGCCTGCACCAGGGAGCACTCGGCGTAGCGGACGGTGATCAGGCCGGCCGGGCCGGCCAGGCCCACCCCCTCGGCGGCCACGGTGAGGACCGTGCCGGGATCGTCCAGGGCTGGGTAGGCCCGCCCGGAGACGGCCTCTGCGGAGCCGGTGGGCGCGGCCGCGAGCCCTGCTCCGTCCGCGCTCCCGCGGGGCGCCCGCAGCAGGGCGCCTTCCCACAGGGCGTGCGCGATCTCGTGCAGGGTCCCGGCGGTGACCGCCCCGATCTCGGCTCGCTCCTCGGCGACGGTGCGGTGGGGGCGGTCCAGCAACAGGTCCGCGGCCCGGCCCGGGAGCCGGGCCGCGGCGAGCCCGGGGGTGTCGAGCCGCGCGAGTGCGGAGGCCCGTACGGCCTCCAGGTCGGACGGGTCGACGCGGCCGGAGCGGAGCTTCGCGAGGACGTCCACGAAGGCGCCGGCCATCGCGTCCTGGTGCTCCGGGAGCCCCTCGGCGTGGGCGACGACGGTCGCGGAGACGGCGTCGCGCGGGAGGTACTGCGCGGTCGCCGCGTACGCGTACCCGGTGTCCCGGTGCAGTGCCCGCAGCAGTTCCCTGCCGAGGACCTCGGTGAACACGCTCGCGGCGGTGGAGCGCGGCAGTACGGAGGTCAGCGTGACCGAGCCGTCGTCACCCGGGAACCGGGCGGGCAGCGCGGGCAGCGCCGAGGTGGCCCCGGGCGCGGGGCACCGGTCGCCGGAAGGGAGGGTGAGGTCGAGGCCCTCGGGGACGCCGCCGCCGGTGATCCACAGGACGGCGTTCCCGCTCGTGAACCGGGTACGGGCCCAGTCGCGCACCTGCTCCGCGGTGAGGTGCGGGAGCCCGGCCTCGGCGTAACCGGTGAGGCCGTAGGAGCGGGAACCGTAGCGCCACTGGGCGGAGCGGCCGGCGTGGTCGGGAGAGCGGTCGGCGGGCGCGGTGCGCAGGATCTCCTTCAGGGTCTCCAGCCGCTCCACGGGCAGCTCGCGCAGCGCGGCGCAGACGCCGCTGAGATGGGCCGCGACTTCGGCGGGGGTGCCGGTGACCTGGAACCGGGTGAAGGTGGCGGCGGGCGCGCTGCCGTCCCCGTCGCCCGGGCCGCCCGGCCCGCCCGGGCCGAGCCGGTCCAGGGCGAGGTGCCGGACGAGGCGGGTGATGCCACTGGTGGCGAGGGTCTCGTCGGCGCGGCCGACCCGGAAGAGCAGCCCGGCGGTGACCGGGCCGGGCTGGTGGGCCAGGAGTACGGGGACTCCGTCGACGGTGCTCTCGGTGATCATGCGGCTCCTCGGCCCGTGCGGGGGCCATCGTGGGTGGTGCGACTCGCGTTCGGGGGATGGGCACGCCCGCCGGAGCGGGTCTTTCGGATCAGGCCCGGCCGCGGTCGCGGCGGCGCACCTGGGTGACGCACAGGGCGGCGGCTCCCGCGGTCACGAGGGCGGCGGCCTTGACCGGACGCCAGTCCTGATCGCCGGCGGGGACGGACCGGTCGGTCGCGTGGAACGCGAGCACGCACGTGAGGACGGCCAGGACCGCGGTGAGCACGCCCAGTGCCCAGATGGCGGCGGTGACCGGCCAGGCACGCGGGTCCTTCCAGGCCGTGGAGAGGTCGGGCTTGGCCGGTCGCGGGATCAGGGAGGGGTCCCGGGGCTCCGTCGCGACCACCGCCGACGGGGGAACGGAGCCGTCCACCACGGCCAGCTCGGACGGGCCGATCCGGAAGAGGGTCGGCTCGACGGTGAGGGAGATCCCGTCGGGGCCGATCAGGTGCCGGGCCCCGTCCGGGAAGCTGCGCATCAGGACGCACTCGGCGTACCGCACGGTGGCCCTGCTGCGCGGAGTCACCAGGCTGATGCCCTCGTCGCCCACGATCAGGGCCACCGCGTCGTTCCCCACCGCCGGATGGCGCCTTCCGGTGACGATGTCCGCCGACTCGGCGGGCGCGGCCGTCAGCCCGGCCCAGTCCACGGCCCGGTCGGGCACCTGCATCAGCGCGTCCGCCCAGACGGCGCGCGCGACGTCCCGCAGGTCCTCGACGGTGACCGCCTCGATCTCCGCCCGGGCCTGTGCGGTGGTCAGTCCGGGGCGGCCCAGCAACAGGTCCGCGGCCCGGCCGGGCAGCCGGACCGCGGCGAGGTCGGGGACGTCGAGGAGGGTCAGCGCGGAGGCCCGTACGGCATCCAGGTCGGACTGCTCGATGCGGCCGGCGCGGAGCTTCGCGAAGACGTCCACGAAGGCGCCGACCAGCGCGTCCTGCTTCTCGGGGAGCGAGTCGGCGTATGCGACGACGGTCGCGTGATCGGCGTCGCGCACGGAGTAGTCGGCCGCCGCCGTGTAGGAGTACCCGCCCTTCTGGCGCAGTTCGCGGAAGAGCTCCTTGCCCAGCACCCCGGCGAACAGGGTCGCCTCGGTGGAGCGGGGCACCACGGCGGTCAGGCAGACCCCGCCGTCGTCGCCGTGGAACCAGGCGGGCGTCGTGGGCAGGGCGGAGGTCGCCTCGGGCGCGGGGCGCCACTCGCCGGTGGGGAGGTCGAGGTCGAGGCCTTCGGGGACGGTGTCGCCCGTGATCCACAGGACGGCGTTCTCCCGCGTGAACCAGGTCCGTGCCCAGTCGCGCACATCGTGCTCGGTGATCTTCTGGAGGCCGAACTCGGGGTGGGCGGCGAGCCCGTAGGAGCGCGGCCCGTACCTCCATACGGCCGCGGCGTGGGCCGGCCCGGCGGATCTTCCGGCCGCCTCGGTGCGCAGGATCTCCTTCTCGGTGGCCAGCCGCTCCACGGGGAGGTCGCGCAGGGCGGCGCAGACGCCGTTCAGGTACGCGGTGATGTCCGCGGGGGTGCCGGTGACGTGGAAGTGGGTGTGGGCGGCGGCGGTGGTGCCGTTGTAGTGCAGGTCGCTCAGGCCGTGGTGGTGCAGGGCGAGGTGCTCGACGAGGTGGGTGATGCCGCTCGTGGCGAGGGTCTCGTCGGCGCTGCCGACACGGAAGAGCAGCCCGGCGGAGAGGGGGCCGGGACGCGGGGCCAGGAGGGTGCGGATGCCGTTCACCGTGGTGGTGACGGTGCCGTCTGCGTCTGCGTCCGTGGTGGTGGCGGGCTCGGGCTCGGGGCGCGTTTCGGTGGTCATCGTGTGGCCCTTCAGCCCGTTGCCAGGGCGTTCTTGCGGTGGCGGACGAACTCGACCGTGTGGTCCCCGGTGCCCAGGTAGTCCCAGGGGAAGCGGCTCGCCCGGTCGCCGAGGACACGGAAGTGCGGGGCCGCGTCGGCGGGTCGGGCGGCCGCGCTGTGGGCGGCGGCGAAGGCGTTGTGGGCGTCGGTGTGGGCGTACGCCTCGGCCCGGGCGTCGGGGTGGAGCACCGAGTGCCGGGCGGCCGCCAGCAGGTGCGCACGGTTCTCGGGGGTGGCCAGGTACTTCTCCGCACGCCGTGTGTCGCTGCCGTCGAGCGACTCCGCGTACTGCTCCAGCTGGGCGATGGCCACCAGGGCGCCGCCCGGGCCGCCGGGGGGAGCCGTCCGCGCGCACTCCCCGGCGAAGGCGTGCGCGGTCTCCCAGCTCCCGCCCCATTTGGGGCAGAGCTGCTGGAGGAGCTGCTGCTGGCCGGCGTAGTGGTGCGGGTGGTGCTCGGCGAGCCGCTCGTACCGGCGCCGGGTCTCGCCGGGTCCCAGTTGGAGGCCGCGGGAGGTGATGGTGCGCAGGTACCAGGCCAGGGCGTACCGGGGGTGCTCGGCGCAGACGTCGATGAGGAGCAGCTCGGCGCGTCGCAGGTAACCGTGGAACTGCTGGAACCGCGCCGCCGGAACGTCGTGGGCGCGGGCGCTGGAACGGACGGCCCAGCCGAGCCGGATCATCCGCTCGGCGAGCAGGCTCCGCACGAGCGGATCCCCGGGGTCGTCGGCCATGGCCCCGTTGAGGAACGGCTCGGCGTTGTGCTGCTCGCCGACGACACGACTGGCGATGGCGCGGTCGTCCTCGTCCCCGAGTGCGTCGAAGGCCGCGGCGACGGCGCCCCAGTCCTGGCGGTGGACGTGGGCGCGCAGGTCGGCGAGGGCGGGGATGCGGTCGGCGGGTTCGTACAGGGGCCGGCTGAGCGGGAGGTGAGCGGGCACGCGCGGATCATATGACCGGTGATCGCGCGGGCGACAGGGATTTCGGCCGGGGCTCTCGATCATGGGATCGGGTGCTCGGCGGGGTCCGGCGGGGGCGCGGCAAGCGGAATCGGCTCGTTGCGGGCGCGCTGCCGGGCGCGCTGCCCGGGTGGTGCGGTGTGTGCGGGATCCGTGGCGCGGCCTGCCGGCAGGCCGGCCCGTGGTCCGGGCGCGGCTGCCGGGGTTGTGCGTGGCGGACCGGCTCAGCCGTTGAGCTTCCTGGCGATACTGAAGGCGGTGACGCCGCTGACGCCGATGAAGACGTAGTCCATGACGTCGGCGCCCTGCTGCAGGGCGTCGTTGATGCCGCTGACGCCCATGGTGTCGATCACGTCGCCCAGGCTGGTGTTGGCCACCTTGCTGACGTAGAGCGCGACGAAGAACAGCTGCCCCAGGTAGACGGCACCCAGTGAGAACAGGGCCGCGACCACGGGCAGGACCGGGTTGCGACCGCCGACCTTGGCGGCGGCGAAGCCGACGAGCAGGCCGACACCGATCGCGGCGTAGCTGAACTGCCGCTCCAGGCCGTTCATGATGGCGCCGTACGCTGCGGCAGCGGCCAGCGCTGCGACGAACGCGGCGACGACGCCGAGGCCCACGTTGCCGGGGCGGACCGGGGCCGGGGCCAGGAAGTCGGCTCCGGACGGGCCGGAGGCCGGGGTCAGGAAGTCGGCTCCGGACGGGCCCGGGGCCGGGGCGGCGGCGGGTGTGGCGTCGGGCGCGGGCGGCTGGAACTGCTGGCTCATGGAGAAATCCCCCCCCAGGGATTTACGGGCACACGGGACCCGCACGGTTGACGTGGGGGTGTATGCGCGAGATAAGTCGCCGCAGGCTAGCAGCAGCCTGTGACATCCGTGGAGGGGTTTCGGGCGGGCGGGCCTTGGGCGCGGGGTGCGGCCTAGAGGCGGTGCGCGGCGCCCGCCGGGCTGGCGCCGCGGGTGTCCAGGAGCAACTGGGCCTTCACCGCCAGGCCTTGCAGGTCGTAGGTGCGGTGGTGCTGGAGCAGGATCGTCAGATCGGCGTTGGCGGCGGCCTCGTACAACGATTCGGCTCGGGGGACGGGCTGGTCCCTGACGCGCCATCCGGCGATGTACGGGTCGTGGTAGCTGATCAGCGCACCGAGGTCGAGGAGCCGGCTGGCGATCTCGCGCGCCGGGGAGCCCTCCTGGTCGGCGAGGTCCGGCTTGTACGTGACGCCCAGGAGCAGGACGCGGGCGCCGCGGGCGGACTTGCCGTGCTCGTTGAGCAGGGTGGCGCTGCGCTGGATGACGTACTGCGGCATCCGGTCGTTGATCTCCTGCGCCAGGCCGACCATGCGCAACGGGTGGCCCGGGGTGCGGGTGGTGTGGGGGAGGTAGTTGGGGTCGAGGGGGACTCCGTGGCCGCCGACTCCGGGGCCGGGGCGGAAGGCCTGGAACCCGTACGGCTTGGTCTCGGCGCACCGGATGACGTCCCACAGGTCCACGCCGAGGTCGTGGCAGAGCACGGCCATCTCGTTCATGAGGGCGATGTTGACGTGCCGGTAGTTGGTTTCCAGGAGCTGGACCGTTTCGGCCTCGCGCAGGCCGCGGGCGCGGACCACCTTCTCGGTGAGGCGGGCGTAGAAGGCGTGCGCGGACTCGGTGCAGGCGGGGGTGAGGCCGCCGATGACCTTGGGGGTGTTGGAGATGCCGTGCGTGCGGTTGCCGGGGTCGAGGCGGCTGGGGGAGTAGGCCAGGTGGAAGTCCCGGCCGGCGCGCAGGCGGGAGCCCGATTCGAGGATCGGGCGCAGGTAGTCCTCGGTGACGCCGGGGTGGGCCGCCGATTCGAGGATGACGGTGGTGTGCGGGCGCAGCCGGGCGGCGAGCGTGCGGCCCGCCTCGCCGACCGCGGACAGGTCGAGCGCGCGGTCGGCGCCGAGCTGGGTGGGGGCGCAGATGACGGCCGTGCGGACCCGGCCGAGTTCGACGGGGTTGGTGGTGACCCGGAAGCCGGCCGCCGACATGCGGCGGATCTCTGCGGCGGTGAGGGTGGAGTCCGTAGCCGGACCGCTGTCGTAGCCGACCGTCTCGATCCCGGCGGCCACGGCTGCCTGGGCGAGCGGGAGGCCGAGATGGCCGAGTCCGATGACGGCGAGATCTGCGGGCATGGGGGTGCCGTCCCTTCCCTTCCCTGACATGCATGAGGGGGCGGAGCGCGCAAGTCCTGTGGAGGAGGAAAGCTGGCGCAATGTCAGACTAGGCGTATATATGACAGATATGTCGTATTCAGAGGTCTTGTCCGCCGCCGTGTTATCCACAGCCGGTGGCTGATGTGGGTGCGGCCGGTGAGAATCATGAACGGGCGATGTGAGCGGGATCACCCACAACGGGTGGGATGACCGCACAGGGCGGACGGGGCGACCCGCGTCAACGGGAGGCAGGCAGCCGTGAGGACTGGGACAGGGGCAGGGGCAGGGGCGGAGTCGGGCGCAGCGGCAGGTACGGGGGCGGGTCCGGGGACGGGTATGGGCATGGGTGCGGGCATGGGCGGAGGCGGTGGGCGGGCCTCGCTGGGGCCCGTGCAGCGGGCCGAGGCGCTCGCCGGGATGGCCGAGGGGGAGCTGGACGTGCTGGTGGTCGGGGCCGGTGTGGTGGGCGCCGGTACCGCCCTCGACGCCGTGACCAGGGGCCTGGCGACCGGGCTGGTGGAGGCGAGGGACTGGGCTTCGGGCACGTCGAGCCGTTCCAGCAAGCTCATCCACGGAGGGCTCAGATACCTGGAGATGCTCGACTTCGCCCTCGTGCGGGAGGCGCTCAAGGAGCGCGGCCTGCTGCTGGGGCGGCTCGCCCCGCACCTGGTGAAGCCGGTGCCGTTCCTCTACCCGTTGCAGCACAAGGGGTGGGAGCGGTTCTATGCCGGCTCGGGCGTCGCGCTGTACGACGCCATGTCGCTCTCCAGCGGCCACGGACGCGGGCTGCCGACGCACCGCCACCTCTCGCGCAAGCGCGCCCTGCGGATCGCACCGGCGCTGCGCAAGGACGCGCTGGTGGGCGCCCTGCAGTACTACGACGCCCAGATGGACGATGCGCGGTACGTGGCGACCCTCGTCCGGACGGCCGCCGCTTACGGAGCGCAGTGCGCCAACCGGGCGAGGGTCGTCGGCTTCCTGCGGGAGGGCGAGCGGGTGGTCGGCGCGCGGGTCCAGGACGTGGAGGGCGGCGGCGAGTACGAGATCCGGGCGAAGCAGATCGTGAACGCCACGGGGGTGTGGACGGACGACACCCAGGCGCTGATCGGAGAGCGCGGCCAGTTCCACGTACGGGCCTCGAAGGGCATCCACCTCGTCGTTCCCAAGGACCGGATCCACTCCTCGACCGGGCTGATCCTGCGGACCGAGAAGTCGGTGCTCTTCGTCATCCCGTGGGGCCGGCACTGGATCGTGGGCACCACGGACACCGACTGGGACCTGGACAAGGCGCACCCGGCGGCGTCTAGCGCGGACATCGACTACCTGCTGGAGCACGTGAACACGGTGCTGGCCGTCCCGCTCACCCGGGACGACGTCCAGGGGGTCTACGCCGGCCTGCGGCCGCTGCTGGCCGGGGAGTCGGACGCGACGAGCAAGCTGTCGCGCGAGCACACGGTGGCGCACCCGGTGCCGGGGCTGGTGGTGGTCGCCGGCGGCAAGTACACGACGTACCGGGTGATGGCCAAGGACGCGGTGGACGAGGCGGTGCACGGCCTCGACCAGCGGGTCGCGCCGTGCGTGACGGAGGACGTGCCGCTGGTCGGGGCCGAGGGGTACCGGGCCCTGTGGAACGGCCGGGCACGGATCGCCGCGCGGACGGGGCTCCATGTGGTGCGGGTGGAGCACCTCTTGAACCGGTACGGCTCGCTGACGGAGGAACTGCTGGCGCTGATCGCGGAAGACCCCTCGCTCGGGGAGCCGCTGACGGGCGCCGACGACTACCTCCGCGCCGAGGTGGTCTACGCGGCCTCGCACGAGGGGGCGCGGCACCTGGACGACGTGCTGACCCGGCGGACGCGGATCTCGATCGAGACCTTCGACCGGGGGACGCGATCGGCGCGCGAGTGTGCGGAGTTGATGGCTCCGGTCCTGGGCTGGGACGAGCAGCAGATCGAGAAGGAAGTGGAACACTACGAGAAGAGGGTGCAGGCGGAACGGGAGTCGCAGCGTCAGCCGGACGATCAGACGGCGGATGCGGCGAGGCTGGGGGCGCCGGACATCGTCCCGTTGTAACTCCGTCACTTCGCGGGCGGAACCGCGGACCCGGGGCTCCCGTCCGTTGCGGAGTAAGGGACAATGAGGGTTCTGCCGGGGCGGGTTACCGGGCACCCCGGCCGCTGCCAGGGCAACCGGAGCAGGCGGCACGAACGCAGAGGGGACGCATGTCGAAGCCGGAGCACACCGAGTCGCCGGAGCCGTCTGTCGGGACGGGATCGCCGGTGCCTCCGGCTGCACCCCCGACGGAGCCGAAGTCTCCCGCGGAGCCGCCTGCGGCGGGAGCCGCGAAGCGCGCTGCCGCGGCGAAGCCGGGCGCTAAGCCGGCCGCGAAGCCCGCCACCACGGGGGCCGCGAAGACCGCTGCGGCCGCTGTGCCCCCGGCCGCCCCCGAGGCCGCCGGGGCGGCCGAACCGGAGGACGCGAAGCCCGGCGCTGCCGCGGCGGAGCCGGAGCCGCGGAAGCCGGAGTCGCCGAAGTCCGAGCCGCGCAAGCCGGAGCTGCGGAAGCCGGCTGCGCCGAAGGCTGCCCGCGGGGCCGATCCCGAGGACGCGAAGCCTGTAGGCGCGAAGGCCGAGCCCGAGGACGCGAAGCCTGCGGGTGTGGGTGTCGAGCCCGAGGATGCGAAGCCGGCCGCGGCCGTGGGCGCGAAGCCTGCCGTTTTGGGTGGCGAGCCCGAGGACGCGAAGCCCGTCCTGGGGAAGGGCGGGTCCGAGGGCGGGAAGCCGGACGAGGGTGTGGACGCGAAGTCCGTTCGGGGGAAGGCCGCGGCCGAGGGTGTGAAGGCTGCCGAGGTAGCGGACGCCAAGCCCGTCGCGGTGAGCAAGGCCGACGAGGTGGCCGCCGCCGTCAAGGCCGCCGCCGCCAAGGCGGGAGAGGGCGCCCACGACGAGGGCCGGCTGCTCGCGGGCCGGTACCGGCTCGGGGACGTCCTCGGCAAGGGCGGCATGGGCACCGTCTGGCGCGCCGAGGACGAGACCCTCGGCCGCACCGTCGCCGTCAAGGAACTCCGCTTCGGCAGCGGAGTCGACGAGGACGAGAAGCGCCGCCTGATCACCCGCACCCTGCGCGAGGCGAAGGCCATCGCCCGGATCCGCAGCGGTGGCGCGGTGACCGTCTACGACGTCGTCGACGAAGACGGCCGGCCGTGGATCGTCATGGAGCTCATCGAGGGCCCCTCGCTCGCGGAGTTCATCCGCGAGAGCGGCCCGCTGACCCCCCGCCGGGCCGCGGAAGTCGGCCTCGCCGTCCTCGACGTGCTCCGTGCCGCCCACCGCCAGGGCATCCTGCACCGGGACGTGAAGCCCTCCAACGTGCTCCTCGCCGACCGGGGCAACGGCCGCGTGGTCCTCACCGACTTCGGCATCGCCCAGGTCGAGGGCGACCCCTCCGTCACCTCCACCGGCATGCTCGTCGGCGCGCCCTCGTACATCTCGCCCGAGCGGGCCCGCGGCCAGCGCCCCGGCCCGCCGGCGGACATGTGGTCGCTCGGCGGCCTGCTGTACGCCGCCGTCGAGGGGGTTCCCCCGTACGACAAGGGGTCGGCCCTCGCGACGCTCACCGCGGTGATGACCGAGCCCGTCGAACCGCCCAAGAACGCCGGTCCGCTGACCGAGGTCATCTACGGACTCCTCGTCAAGGACCCCGCCCACCGGCTCGACGACGACCGGGCGCGGGCGCTGCTCACCGCCGTGATCGACGCACCCGAGCCGCCGGCCCCCGTAGCCGTCCCGGACGCCGAGGAGACCCGGCAGATATCGCTCACCGAGGCCCGGGAGGCCGCCGAGAAGGCGGCGGCCGACAAGGCGGCCAAGGTCGCGGAGAAGGCGGAGAAGAAGGAACGCGAGCGCCGTGAGCGCGAGCAGCGCGAGCGCGCCCGCGCGGCGCTGAAGTCGGCCCGCAAGGCGGCGGCCGCCAGCGCCGCCGTGGCCGCCGCCACGGCCGCGACCGCGGCCGAGTCCCCGTCGCCGCGCCCGGCGCCCGTCGCCGCCCCGCTCACCGACGTCGTGCCGCGCCGCACCATCGCGCTCGCCATAGCCGGCGTGGTCATGGCGCTCGCCGTCATCGGCTCGATCGTCGCGTACGCCTTCAGCGGCGACGACGAGAAGGACGGTGCCCCGAAGGACGGCAAGGGCGGCAGCAAGGCCAGCGCCGCATCGAGCCCCGCGGCCGGTTCCTCGACCCCGCCCCCGGCTTCGCCCTCGCCCTCCCCCTCGCCGAAGACCGGCGAGGTGCCCGGCGGAGGGGCCGCGTCGCCGGACCCGGGCCAGTCGGGCCAGTTGCCCGGCTCGGGCACCAACCCCGGCCAGGGCCAGGGCGCCACGCCCGGCGGCGCCCTGCCCGGGCTCCCGCCCGGGTACGGCCAGGTCAACGACCCCGGTTTCCACTTCGCGATGGGCCTGCCCGAGGGCTTCAAGCAGACCGCCGTGGTAGGCAACAACGGCGGCGTCATATACAGCCGCGACGGCGGTTTCCCGCGCGTGCAGATCGACTTCAACAGCTCGCCGAGGGAAGACGCCCGCGCCGCCTGGGCGGAACTGGCGCCGAGCGTGGCGAGCAGCAGCAGCAACTACAAGCTGCTGCGCCTCGAGAAGGTCGAGTACCGCGGGTACCCGACCGTCGCGGACTGGGAGTTCGAGCGGGACCAGAAGGGTTCGCGGGTCCGGGTGCTCGACCGCGGGTTCAGGATGGACGCGAAGCACGGCTACGCCATCATGATCACCTGCCTCGCCGACCAGTGGGACGCGGCGGAGTGCACGCAGCTGCGTACCACGGCGTTCGACACCTTCCAGCCGCTGGGCTGACGCGGGTTCCGCGCGAGCCGGGGTCAGCCTCGCCAGGGCCGGGACGCGGGCGCCCTGGGCGTCGTATCGTGTCAGCGGGGCCTGAGGGACGGGTCCGCAGCTCTCGGGGGAGGCGATGTGGAGGACTACGCGGGCCGGATCCTGGCCGAGCGCTACCGTCTGCCGTTGCCGCCGTCCGACGCCTACGAACTGATCGAGACCCGGGCCTTCGACACGCGCAGCGGTCAGGAAGTCCTCGTACGGCAGGTGCCGTTGCCGGAGGTCGTCGACGCGGAGCTGCTGGACGGCACGCGGGGAGGCCCGCCCGCCGCCGGGGGCCGGCGGCTCCCGCACGGTGAACTGCCCGCCGTGCGCAGGGCGATCGAGGCCGCCCAGGCGGCGGCGTCCGTACCGGACCATCCGCGGCTGGACCAGGTCTTCGACGTGTTCGCGGAGGGCGGGTCGCTCTGGATAGTGAGCGAACTCGTCCCGGCCAGGCCGCTGGCGGCGCTGATCGCCGACGAACCGCTGAGCCCGTACCGGGCGGCGGAGGTGGCGGCGGACGTGCTGACCGCTCTGCGGGTGCTGCACGCGCACGGGTGGACGCACCGGAACATCACCATGCGGACGGTACTGATCTGCGAGGACGGGCGGGTCGTCCTGACGGGGCTGGCGGCGGGAGCCGCGGAGGACGCCCTGTGCGGGTACGACCCGGTTCCCCCGCGGGACGGTACGGACCGCTCCGCGGTTCCCTGGCCGGGTGGTGAGGCGGGTGATGGCCCGGGGTTCGTGGCGGGTCGGCCCGAGCCGCGCGGCGGGTACGCGGACGGGTACGGCCGTGACGCTTCGGCCGGGCCGGCGGCGGGCGCGGGGTACGGAGGCGGCTCCCCGGGCGGGCCCGGGGCGGGCGCGGGGCACGGCGGGTCCTGGGGCGGGCCGGCGGTGGATACCAGGTACGGGCAGCAGGCCGGTCAGGGGGCCGGGCCCGGCGCGGGGCCGGTCGGCGGGCAGCAGGGCGGAGAGCCCGGAGGCCGGTACGACGACCTGCACGACGGCCGGCACGGGGGCGGGTCCGCGGAGCGGTCCGGGCGAGACGGCGGGGCCGGCGCGGGTCAGGCCGTCCAGGAGGGCGGGAACACGGCGCAGTACGCGCCGCTCGTGGCCCCGGGGTACGACACCGGGCCGCGCTACCGGGACCACATAAGCCCCGGGACCGCGAACGGTCCCGATGCATCCGGTACTCCCGGTGCCCCTGCCCTTCCTGGTACTCCCGGTACCCCTGGTGCGGCCGGTGCCCCTGCTGCTTCCCGTACTCCTGGTGCGCCCGCTGCCTCCGGCGCCGCCGGGACCCCGGGCGGTGCCGGGGAGCGGCCCGATCTGAAGGCCGCTGCGCGGGCCGGGGCCATCGCGGCGTACCGGGCCGGGGCCCAGGCCGCCGCGCGCATCACCGAGCAGCGCAGGGCCGGTTCGGAGCCGGCGCCGGAGCCGGCAGCGGAGCCGAGGCCCGAGGGGTCGAAGCTGCCGCAGGGGTACTCGTACCCGTACGGCGGCCCGGACAGCGGCGCGACCTGGCACGGCGCCACTCCGCGCCGCCAGGCCCTGCCCCCGGCCGAAGCGGAGCCGCCGTCCCGTACCGCGCTGCCGGCGCAACTGGCCCTTCCCCAGGGCTACCAGCAGGCGGACACCCCCGGCGGCCGGGCCGACGGCGACGGCAGGATCCCCGGGCAGCCTTCGCCGGGACCGGGCCACCCGGAGCAGGATCAGGCGGGCTTCGGCCGGCCGGCCGCGCGGGACGGCGCCGGATACGACGGGCAGCCCCAGCTCGGACCGGGCCGCCCGGACCCGGCAGGCACCGGGCAGGCCGGACCGCAGAGCGCCGCCGGATACGTGGCGGCGCCCGGGGCCGGCGGTTACGGCCAGGCCGTCGCGCAGGGCGATCCGCAGGGTGCCGCTCGGTACCCGGCAGCCGCCGGGGCCGGGGGGCGCGGGGCGGCGGGTGCCGGTGGCGCCGCCGGGTGGGGGAGCGGGCCGCGGAGCGGGCTCGATGCGGAGCGGGCCCGGCAGACGCGGATGGCCGTGGTCGGGGCCGTCACCGAGCGGTGGGCTCCCGAGCAGGCGCAGGCCGTGCACGGGCCGTGGCAGTTGGCCGCGCCGGTCGGGCCGGCCACCGACCTGTGGGGGCTCGGCGCGCTCCTGTACCGCGCCGTACAGGGGCATGCCCCGTACCCCGAGGACAGTGTCGCCGAGCTCGTGGAGATGGTCTGCGCCGAGCCCCCCGCCTTCGCCGAGGAGTGCGGCCCGCTGCGCCCGGTCGTGGAGTCCCTGCTGCGCCAGGACCCGACCGAGCGCCCCGACTTCGAGGAGCTCCGCGGCTGGCTGCGCTCCCTCGTGCGGTCCGCTCCGGAGCCCGACGGCGGCTTCGCGATGCTGCCGCCGGTGGTGGAGGATCCGACCAGGCTGCCCGTCGTACGGCGGCGGGCCGACCTGCACGGCCGGCACCGCAGCGCCGAACACCCCCGCAAGCCGCGCTCGCTGGGGCGTTCCCTGTTACTCGGGATCCTCGTCCTGCTCTCGGGAGCCGTGGCCTACGCCCTGTTCTTCATGCCCCGCTCCGCCGACCCGCAGGGCGGGCAGAAGGCCGCCGGCATGAAGCCGCCCGCCGCGTCCCCGTCGCAGAGCCCGGGCCAGAGCCCCAAGCCGAGTCCGAAGCCGAGCGGGTCCGGCCAGGCTCCGAGCCCCTCCGCGAACCCGCCCGAGTCCAAGCCCGCTCCGCAGACCAATGCCCCCGCTCCGTCCGGGTACACGGCCCAGCAGGACGCCGAGCACTTCTCGATCAACGTTCCGAACGGCTGGGAGCGCCGCGGAATGAACGAGTCCGGTCAGGTCCGCTACACGGAGGGGGACTTCGTGCTGACCGTCGTCCCCGGCCGGGAGAAGGTCGAGGGCAACCCCGACCCGGCCACCTACCAGAAGGACAAGGAGCCCGAGCTGGCTCCGTACCGCTCCTCCACCTGGTCGAGCGTCAGCGACATCAAGTCCACCAAGGTCGGCAACCAGCTCCGCGTCACCGGCCGGTACACCTGGATCGACGGCAACGGCCGGTCCGTGGTGGCCCGCAACTTCGTCGTCGCGCTCGGAGGTTCCTACCACGTGGTCATGGTCACCGGACCGCAGGATCAGGAGGGCAAGGTCACCGAAACCTTCGAGCAGGCGACGGCCAGCTACAAGAGCGGCGGCTGACGCGGTATCAGTACGGCGATTGCGTCACAGTGCGGCCCAACCGCGGCCGAGTGGTTCCGCCGTCGCCCGGGATCTCCGTAGTCTGACCGGAAGTGCACAGAGCGGCGGCGGGGATTCGTGGAACAGCAGACAGGTGCGGGTGCGGTGCTCGCGGGCCGGTACCGGCTCGTGGAGCCCATCGGCAGGGGCGGCATGGGCAAGGTGTGGCGCGCGCACGATGAGCTGCTGCACAGGACGGTCGCCGTCAAGGAACTGACGGCGGGCCTGTACGTCGCCCAGGCCGATCGGGACGTCCTGCACGCCCGGACGCAGAAGGAGGCCCGGGCCGCGGCCCGGATCCAGCATCCGGCGGTCGTCACGGTCCACGACGTACTGGAACACGACGACCGGCCCTGGATCGTCATGGAGTACATCGACGGTCCCTCCCTCGCGGACGCGGCGAAGACGGCCGGCCGGATCGAACCCCGCGAGGCGGCCCGGATCGGGCTGCACGTGCTCGGTGCGCTGCGCGCCGCGCACGCGGTCGGCGTCCTGCACCGGGACGTGAAACCGGGCAACGTGATGCTCGCCAAGGACGGGCGGGTGATGCTCGCCGACTTCGGCATCGCCGCGATCGAGGGCGACTCCTCCATCACGCGCACCGGGGAGCTGATCGGCTCCATCGACTACCTGGCCCCCGAACGGGTCACCGGCGGGTCCCCCGACCCGGCCTCCGACCTGTGGTCGCTCGGCGCGACGCTGTACACGGCCGTCGAGGCCCGCTCGCCCTTCCGCCGCACCTCGCCCATCTCCAGCCTCCAGGCCGTGGTGAACGAGGAGCCGCCCGCCCCGACCCACGCGGGCGCGCTGGCCCCGGTCATCACGGCGCTGCTGCGCAAGGACCCGGCGAAGCGGCCGTCGGCCGACGAGGCCGAGCAGATGTTCCTGCAGGCGATGGAGGGCCGGGAGCCGAAGGCGGCGCAGGCGTACGTCCCCACGCGCGCGATGGGCTCCGAGGAGCTGGGCGCCGCCCGGAACGAGCCGGCGGACACGACCGAGCCGGCCGGTGAAACGGAGCAGGGCCAGGGCCAGGGGCCGGAGCAGGGCCGGGCCCCGGAGCCGGGGCCGGAGCCGACGCTCGCCGCCCGGTCCGAGGCCGGGCCGGGCGGGCCGGGCCGCGGGGACACCGGGGCCCCCGGCCGGATCAGGCGTGCTGCGGTCGTCGCCGTGGTGGCGGCGCTGCTCGGCGGCGGCGGGGTGTTCGGGATCCTGAAGTACACCAGCGACTCGGCCACGGACGGCGGGATCCCGGGCCGGACGGCCGGTTCGCCGGACGTGTCGGCCGGTGCCGGGGATGCCAAGGGGAAGTCGGTGAAGGCTCCGCCGGCGGGCTGGAGCAAGGTGGTCGACAAGGAGGGCTTCACCCTCTTCGTCCCGGACGGCTGGAAGCGCCGGGAGGACGGGTCACAGATCGACTACACCGGGGACGGCGGCAAGCACTTCATCCGGATCGCGATGGACCCCAAGCCGACCTTCAAGGATCCGTACGCGCACCTGCTGGACCTGGAGAAGCAGGTCCAGAAGCGCTCCGACTACAGGCAACTGACCCTTCACCCGAACACCTTCCGGGGGCAGGTCAAGGCCGCCCTGTGGGAGTTCGTCTGGACGGAGAAGAGCGGGGCGTTCACCGGGCCCCGGAAGGCCATCGAGCAGATGTACTACGCACCGGACGGCACCGAGTACGCGGTGTACATGTCGGGTCCGGTCTCGGACTGGGACACGACCCGGGATCAGTTCGACGTGGTGCTCAGCGGCTGGGAGCCGGCCCCGCCCCGCTGAGAGCGCGGCCCGCTGGGACCCCGCCCCGCCACCTCCTGCCCCGCCCCGCCCCGCCGGGGCGGCCGAAGGCGTTCCCGTGCCCGGATTTCGCCATCCTGCCAGCGATCACTGGCAGAAATGGCAAAATCCGGTTACCGGCGGGTACCCAAAGCACCCCCCGGCGCAATACGCTCACGGCCATGACGGACACGCAGGCCCCGGCCCCCCTCCGCAGCGCCCCGCAGCCCACCAACCCGGTCGCCCCCGCCCCGGCCGGCGCCCGGAGCGCCGCCGACGTGGTGACCCCCGAACTGGTCGCCCGGCTGACCCGCGGAGTGGCCGGCTCCGGCCGCACCGCCAACCACAGCCCCTTCACCGGGGACCGGCTCGCGGAGCTCCCCGAAGCCACCCCCGAGGACGTGGCGGAGGCCTTCGCCGCCGCCCGCGCCGCGCAGCCCGCCTGGGCCGCCGTGCCCGTCCGCGCGCGGGCCGCCGTACTGCTGCGCTTCCACGACCTGGTCCTCTCCCGGCAGGCCGAGGTGCTCGACCTGATCCAGCTGGAGACCGGCAAGGCCCGGCTGCACGCCCACGAGGAGGTCCAGGCCGTCTCCATCGCGGCCCGGCACTACGGCCGCAAGGCGCCCTCGTACCTGCGCCCCAAGGGCCACACGGGCGCGATGCCCACCCTCACCAAGGTCACCGAGCTGCGCCAGCCGCGCGGGGTCATCGGCCAGATCGCCCCCTGGAACTACCCCCTCGAACTCTCCATCGGCGACGCCCTGCCCGCCTTCGTCGCGGGCAACGCCGTCGTGATGAAGCCCGACACGGAGACCGCGCTCACCGCCCTGTGGGCCCGCGACCTGATGATCGAGGCGGGCCTGCCGGCCGAGGTGTTCCAGATCGTCCTCGGCGAGGGCCCGGTCGTCGGCCCCGAGGTGGTCCGGCACGCCGACTACGTTTCGTTCACCGGTTCCACGCGTACCGGCCGCGAGGTCGCCCAGGGTGCGGCCGCCCGCCTGGTCGGCGCCTCCCTCGAACTGGGCGGCAAGAACGCCATGCTCGTCCTGCGCGACGCCGACGTGGAGAAGGCCGCCGCCGGCGCCGTCCGCGCCTGCTTCTCCTCCGCGGGCCAGCTCTGCATCTCCATCGAGCGGCTGTACGTGCACGCCTCGATCGCCGACGAGTTCGTCGCCCGGTTCGCCGCCCGGACCAAGGCCATGCGCCTCGGCTCCTCCCTCGCCTACGGCGCGGACATGGGCTCCCTGGCCGGCGAACGCCAGCTGGAGGCCGTACAGCGGCACGTGGACGACGCCGTGGCCAAGGGCGCCACCCTCGTCACCGGCGGCGTCGCCCGCCCCGACATCGGCCCGCTCTTCTACGAGCCGACCATCCTCGACGGCGTCGAGGCCGCCATGGCGGTGTGCGGGGAGGAGACCTTCGGTCCGGTCGTCTCCATCTACCGCTTCACCGACGAGGACGAGGTCATCGAAGAGGCCAACGGCACCTCCTACGGCCTGAACTCCAGCGTGTGGACGAAGGACGCCCGCCGCGGCCACGCCGTCTCGGCCCGCCTGCGCACCGGCACCGTCAACATCAACGAGGGCTACGCCCCGGCCTACGGCTCCGCCCAGGCGCCCATGGGCGGCATGAAGGAATCCGGCCTCGGCCGCCGCCACGGCTCCGAGGGCATCCTCAAGTACACCGAGGCCCAGACCGTCGCCCACCAGCGGCTGCTGCCGATGGCACCCTCGTTCGGGATGGACGACGAGAAGTACGCGGCGTTCATGACCCGCAGCCTCCAGGTCATGAAGGCGTTCCGACTCCGCTAGTCCGTTCCGCCCGTCCGTTCCGTTTGGAGGCACCGCAGTGTCGTACGACTACGACTACGACGTCATCGTCATCGGATCGGGTTTCGGAGGGTCGGTCTCGGCGCTGCGGCTCTCCGAGAAGGGGTACCGGGTCGGCGTCCTGGAGGCAGGACGCCGGTTCACCCGCGAGAGCCTGCCGAAGAACAGCTGGGACCTGCGCAACTACCTGTGGGCCCCGGCCCTCGGCCTGTACGGGATCCAGCGCATCCACCTCCTCGGCAACGTGATGGTCCTCGCGGGCGCCGGGGTCGGCGGCGGCTCCCTCAACTACGCCAACACCCTCTACGTGCCCCCCACCGCCTTCTTCGAGGACCGGCAGTGGGCGTCCATCACGGACTGGCACGACGAGCTCGCCCCCTACTACGACCAGGCCAAGCGGATGCTGGGGGTCCGGCTCAACCCGACGACGACCCCCTCCGACGTCCACCTCAAGGCGGCCGCCGCCAAGATGGGCGTCGCGGACTCCTTCCACATGGCCCCGGTCGGCGTCTTCTTCGGGGACGGCGACGATGCCGAGGGCCAGGCCAAGGTCCGCCCCGGCGAGGAGGTCGCCGACCCGTACTTCGGCGGCGCCGGCCCCGCCCGCAAGGCCTGCACCGAGTGCGGGGAGTGCATGACCGGCTGCCGGCACGGCGCGAAGAACACCCTGGGCGAGAACTACCTGCACCTCGCGGAGCGGGCCGGCGCCGTCATCCACCCCATGACCACGGTCACCGCCCTCTCCGAGCACCCCGACGGCGGCTACCGCGTCCGCACCGTCCCCACCGACCAGCGACGCAAGAGCGCCAAGGGCGCTGCCAAGGTGCTGCGCGCCCGCTACGTGGTCGTCGCGGCGGGCACGTACGGGACCCAGACGCTCCTGCACACCATGAAGGACCTCGGCGAGCTGCCCCGCCTCTCGGACCGGCTCGGCGATCTGACCCGGACCAACTCCGAAGGCCTCGTAGGCGCGCAGACGGATGACCGGCGCTACCGCAAGCGGCACGGCAAGGACAAGCGGGCCGACTTCACGCGGGGCGTGGCCATCACCTCCTCGGTGCACCCCGACGCCGACACGCACATCGAGCCGGTGCGCTACGGCAAGGGCTCCAACGCCATGGGGTTCATGACGATCCTCCAGGTGCCCTACTCCACCCACCGGGTCCGCGCCTGGTTCGGGCGCACCGCCCGGCACCCGGTGCAGCTGCTGCGGTCCCTGTCCAACCGGCGCTGGTCGGAGCGGACCATCATCGGCCTGGTCATGCAGTCCCTGGACAACTCCCTGACCACCTACCGCAAGCCCGGCGGCATAGGGAAGGGCCTGCTCACGGCCCGGCAGGGCCACGGAGCGCCCAACCCCGTGCAGATCGCCGAGGCCACGCGGGCGGCGACGCTGCTGGCCGAGGAGATCAACGGATTCCCGGGCAGCAACATCGGCGAGCTGATGGGCACCCCGCTGACGGCGCACTTCCTCGGCGGCTGCCCGATCGGCGCCTCGCCCGAGGAGGGCGTGGTCGACCCGTACCACCGGCTCTACGGGCACCCGGGCATCTCGGTGGTGGACGGTTCGGCGGTCTCCGCGAACCTCGGGGTCAACCCGTCGCTGACGATCACCGCGCAGGCGGAACGGGCGATGTCCTACTGGCCGAACAACGGCGAGCGCGATCCGCGCCCGGAGCAGGGGGCGGCCTACACCCGCCTGACGGCCGTGGAACCGGTCAGCCCGGCGGTGCCGAAGGAGGCCTTCGGGGCGCTGCGCCTGCCGTTCCTGGCGGTACCGGAGGTTCCGCCGCGCTCGGCGGTACCCACCGAATGAACGACTTCGGCGGGTACCGCACTCCCCCTCCGAGTGCGGTACCCGCCGAACTACATGCAAGACATCTGCTCGCCCCGGATGGTTGTAGGGAAATCCGATGGCGGAGGTGTGGCGTCCGTCACAGCATGAGTGGCACAACCAGAGAGGGCCCTCGCGGGTCAGGACCGGCATGAGAAAGCGCATCTCCCTGCTGGCGGCAGCCGGCCTGGTGGCCGTCGGTCTGGCCGCCGCCCCAGCGAACGCCGCGGATCCGGTGTTCACGCTCACCAGCCCGGCGGAGATCGGCCTGTTCCCGCACCCGGGGCAGAGCGGCAAGCCGCGGACGAGCACGGTCGACTTCCGTGTCGAGAGCGAGGCCGACGAGCCCTTCGGCAACCAGAGCACCTACACGATCGACCTGAGCGCTCTCAAGGGCATCGTCGACGTGACGCTCCCGAAGGAGCAGTTCGCCGACTGCAAGCTCGTCGCGACGACGGTCACCTGCAAGGACTGGGGGATCTGGCACGGAACCCCGGTGGTGTCCCTCGACCTCGCCGCAGCCGAGGGCAGCAAGCTCGGGACGGTCGTCGACCTGACGATGACCGGCTCTGCGGAGGGCGCCACCTTCAAGCCCGCCACCACCAAGGTCAAGGTCGGCGGCCCCGACCTGGTCATGGAGAAGGCCGATCTCAAGGCGAAGCTGACTCCGGGCGAGACCCAGCCGCTCCCGATCGTCTTCGGCAACACGGGTACCGAGTCCGTCAAGGGCGTGGCGCTGGAACTGGGCACCACGCACGGCATGGGCCTGGTCGAGCAGTACGACAACTGCGCCTACAGCGAGGACGACAGCGAGAGCCAGCCCTGGAACGTGGGCTGGGGCACGACGGTCTGCACCTTCGACAACGAGATCAAGCCCGGCGAGGTCTGGGAGATCGCCGGCGCGCTGACCCTCAAGGCCGCTCCGCACGCCTTCATCGAGGGCCTGATCTACGGGGTGCACGAGGCCGGCTCCCAGCCGAAGTCCACGCAGAAGCTCAGCACGCCCCGCACGGGCAAGAAGCTGGGCCTCACGGCGCGCTCGGCCAAGGCCGCACCGCGCACGGCGGACCTGGACCCGTGGAACAACCAGCACGAGTTCGACTTCTCGGTGAAGAACACCGCAGACCTGGTGGCCACCCCCACCTCCCTGAAGGGCAAGGCGGGCGAGACGGTCAAGGCCGGGATCGGCTTCCGCAACGAAGGCCCGGCGTGGATCGCCCACCTCCGGTCCGGCGAGGACGTGGCCATGGCGGACATCGTGATCCCGGCCGGCGCGAAGGTCACCAAGGTGCCGGAGTTCTGCAGGGCCGCCACGGCCTCGGGGGACTACCGCGAGGAGCAGTTGGGTGCCCCGCGCTACTTCTGCCCGACCTCGCACGTCATCGGGGAGAAGGAGAACTTCGCCTTCCCGTTCGAGCTGAAGATCGAGAAGGTGATCGCGGACGCCACCGGCTCCGTCACGGTCGGCGGCTGGGCCCCGAACGGCACCAGGCCGGCGAGCTGGGACCCGAACCACGCCAACAACAAGGCCGCCTTCGTGATCAACGGCAAGCAGGTCACGCCCACGCCGGCCCCGACCACCCCCGGCCCGGCGCCGACGGCTTCCACGAGCCCGTCGGCCACGCCGGGTGCGAGCACCACTCCGAGCCCGGGTGCCGGTACGGGCAACGGCAAGACGCCGAACGGCGGCCTCGCCGAGACCGGCGCCGCGACCGGGCCGGTGCTGATCGCCGGTGTGGCGCTCGTCGCCGCCGGTGGCGCGGTGTTCCTGGCCTTCCGCCGGCGGGCCACCGGCCGCGCGTAAGCAGGAGAACAGCAGAAGAACGGCCGGTCCGGGGCGTCCCCCGGGCCGGCCGTCCTTTGTGTGGTGACCGGGCTGCTGTCCCCTGCCGTCCGGTCACATGAAGGAGCGAGGTCCCACGACGCACGCCCGGCAGGGGGTGCGTCTCATCGCTCCAGCGGAGCCACGCGTGGTGCTGCGGTCCCGCACCTGGCTGGCACGGTCATCCGCATCAACGAAGGGCCGTGGGGGCGGTCACGGTCCGGACGGGTGACGAACAGCGACGCGGGCACCGCCACGGGCATCGCCATGGGTGCCTCCACGGACAGCGCCAAGGGCACCGTCACGGACATCGCCACGGGCCTCAGGCCCGGCCGCGGCACAGCTCCAGCAAGGTCATCGCGAGCGTGGTGCCGGGCTTGCCGAGGGCGTCGCTCCAGTGGCTCAGGACCTCCATCTCCCGGGACAGGTGCACCCGGCGCCCGCCCGAGCCGATCCGGGCGTCCTGGATGACGGTCGAGACGGCCATCCGCTCCTGGATCAGGCCGATGATCCGGTCGTCGATGGCGTCGATCCGCTCGCGGGAGTCGGCGATGAGCTGCTCGGGGGTGGTGACGGACATGGGGTTCTCCTGTCGGTGGGGGTCCGACCGGAGCGGGAAACGCCAGAGCGCCCCGGTCCTGTCGGACCGGGGCGCTCTGGGAAGTCAGTGGCTCAAGCGAGCATCACGATGACCCATGGCGACCGGACCGGCCGGTGCCATAGGTAAAGAGGAAGCTCAGCTGCTTGCGCATGGAGGGATTATGACCCTCTGTCCCGCTCCGTGCCAAGCCGGTTCGGACGGTGAGACGAAGAGGGGTATCCGTCCCCCGTTAGAATCGACAAAACAACCCCCTCTTCCGCCGGAAGGCCTGCCCCGTGCCAGAAGCCACCTTCGCCACCCACGACAGCGCCCCGGACACGGTTCTCGTCGTCGACTTCGGCGCCCAGTACGCGCAGCTGATCGCCCGCCGCGTCCGCGAGGCACGGGTCTACTCCGAGGTCGTGCCCAGCACGATGCCCGTGGCCGAGATGCTCGCCAAGAACCCGAAGGCGATCATCCTGTCCGGCGGCCCGTCCTCCGTGTACGAGGAGGGCGCACCCCAGCTCGACGGTGCGATCTTCGAGGCCGGCGTCCCCGTCTTCGGCATGTGCTACGGCTTCCAGCTCATGGCGGTCACCCTCGGCGGCACCGTCGACAACACCGGCTCGCGCGAGTACGGCCGCACCCCGCTGGCCGTCTCCAAGGCCGGATCCACCCTGTTCGAGGGCACCCCCGAGAACCAGTCGGTGTGGATGTCCCACGGCGACGCCTGCTCCGCCGCTCCCGAGGGCTTCACCGTCACCGCGTCGACCGACGTCGTCCCGGTCGCGGCCTTCGAGAACGACGAGAAGAAGCTCTACGGCGTGCAGTACCACCCCGAGGTGATGCACTCCACGCACGGCCAGCAGATCCTGGAGCACTTCCTCTACCGCGGTGCGGGCCTGCAGCCCACCTGGACCCCCGGCAACATCGTCGAGGAGCAGGTCGCCCTCATCCGCGAGCAGGTCGGCGACAAGCGCGCCATCTGCGGCCTGTCCGGCGGCGTGGACTCCGCGGTCGCCGCGGCCCTCGTGCAGAAGGCCATCGGCTCGCAGCTCACCTGCGTGTACGTGGACCACGGTCTGATGCGCAAGGGCGAGACCGAGCAGGTCGAGAAGGACTTCGTCGCCGCCACCGGCGTGCAGCTGAAGGTCGTCGACGCGCAGGAGCGCTTCCTGAACGCGCTGGCCGGCGTCTCCGACCCGGAGACCAAGCGCAAGATCATCGGCCGCGAGTTCATCCGCGTCTTCGAGCAGGCCCAGCTGGAGATCCTCCAGGAGGACGGCCCGGCGGTGGCCTTCCTGGTCCAGGGCACCCTGTACCCGGACGTCGTCGAGTCCGGCGGCGGCACCGGCACCGCCAACATCAAGTCCCACCACAACGTGGGCGGGCTCCCCGAGGACATCGAGTTCGAGCTCGTCGAGCCGCTGCGCCAGCTGTTCAAGGACGAGGTCCGGATGGTCGGCCAGGAGCTCGGCCTGCCCGCCGAGATCGTCCAGCGCCAGCCGTTCCCCGGCCCCGGCCTCGGCATCCGCATCGTCGGCGAGGTCACCAAGGAGCGCCTGGACCTGCTCCGCGAGGCCGACGCCATCGCCCGCCACGAGCTCACGGCGGCCGGCCTGGACCGCGAGATCTGGCAGTGCCCGGTCGTCCTGCTGGCCGATGTCCGCAGCGTCGGCGTCCAGGGTGACGGCCGTACGTACGGCCACCCGATCGTGCTGCGCCCCGTCTCCTCCGAGGACGCGATGACCGCGGACTGGACGCGCATGCCGTACGAGGTGCTCGCGCGGATCTCCACCCGCATCACCAACGAGGTGCCGGACGTCAACCGCGTCGTCCTGGACTGCACGAGCAAGCCCCCGGGCACCATCGAGTGGGAGTAAGCCTCCCGCTCGCCCTGCCGTAAGTGACGAGGCCGCCGCTCCCGCCCGGGGAGCGGCGGCCTCGCCGCGTGTATGGCCTCTTCGGCCGGTCGCCGGTACTTTGCGCCGCGACCTTGAAGGAGGGGCCATGACCGAGCGACTCGTACCCGCATCCGCACCCGCACCCGTGCCCGTGGAGCGGCTGGGCTTCGAGATGCCGCCGGTGTTCGCCACCCCCGGGGAGGAGCGCGCGCACCGCAAGGAGCGGCTCGCAGCGGTGCTGCGGCTGCTGGGGAGGCTCGGGTACGAGGACGGGGTGGGCGGGCACGTCAGCGCCCGGGACCCGGAGTTCGAGGACTGCTACTGGGTGAACCCCTTCGGCCGGGCCTTCGGCGCGATCGGCCCCGACGACCTGCTGCTGGTCGACGGGGAGGGGCGGGTCCGCCAGGGGGAGCGCAGGGTCAACCAGCTGGCCTTCGCCGTGCACGCGGCCGTCCACCGGGCCCGGCCCGCCGTGGTGGCCGTCGTCCGCACGCAGGCCCCGTACGGCAGGGCGCTCGCCGCGCTCGGCGAACTGCTCGCCCCCGTCACCCAGGAGGCCTGCGCCTTCTACGAGGACCACGCGCTGCTCGACGAGTTCATGGGCGGCGGGGCCCTCGGCGGCGGGGGCGCGGGCACCGGGGACGCCGAGCGGATCGCGGGCGCGCTCGGCCCCTACAAGGCGCTGGTGCTGCGCAACATCGGGCTGCTGACGGTCGGCGACTCGGTGGAGGCCGCCGCGTGGTGGTTCATCGCGGCGGAGCGGGCCGCGCAGGTGCAGCTGATCGCACGGGCGGCCGGGAAAGCGGTGCTCATCAGCCACCACAGCGCCCTCGCGACCCGGGAGCGGTTCGGGTCGGACCTCGCCGCCTGGGCCAACTGCCAGCCGCTGCTGGAGACCGCCGGAGCGGGTCCGTCAACATCATGAACGGTTAATCACCTGCTCTGACATCGTGCGCAATCCGGAACACTGCCGCAGTGGTGCACAATTCGCTGGCATTGCACCGTAGTTCAGAGAGGCGGCACGTTCGTGGCTGTCCAAGAGATGTCCAGAAGCACCCATACCGCGGCCTGTGCCTGCGAGGACTGCACACGAGAGGGGCACCGCCGGGCGGTCGCAGCGTTCCTGGCGAAGCGCGACGAGTTCGCCTCCGGGCAGGGGGTTCCGGCCGCCGTGGCCCACTCCCTCGGAGCCTCCCGCCAGTGGGTCTCCGACGAGCTGACCCTGTCCGCCCGGACGGTCGCCGACCGGGGCCGGGAGGCGGGCAGTTCCTGGCTCTACCTGTTCTCCCGGCGGGCCGTCCTCGCCGTGTGGATCGCCGCGGGGGTGCTGCTCCTGGTCCAGGTCGGCACCGCGCTCGGCACCGGCTGGTCCACGGCGCGCACCGCCGGGCTGCTGGCCGCGCTCGTGCTGGCCGCCCTGCTGACGGTGGCGGCCCGCGCGCAGACGCTCCGGGGCGGCCTGCTGGCCCCGCTGGTCGGGGAGGACAACCGGCTGTCCACCTCGAAGGCGGTGCCGAGCGCCTGGCTGGTGCTCACCGCCTTCGCGACGCTGCTGCCCGCGCTGCGGCTGGCGGCCTCCTCGCCGGGACCCGAGCGCCAGGCGCTGTACGAGGGTTTCGCGCTCGACCGGGCGCTGCCGCTGCTGGCGGTCCTCGGGCTGACCTCGGGGGTCGCGGTGCTGGTGCGCCGGGTGGTCTCCGTACGGATCATGGGGCAGCGGTTGCAGAAGCTGCCCGCGGACCGGCCGTCCGGGGCGGACCTGCTGACGGACGACGCGGGCCGGGGCTCCTTCCCGGACGCCCAGTACGTGCTGGTCTCCACGGTGGTGCTGGGCTTCGCGGGGGTCTCGCTGGCCCGGTTCCCGGACCGGCTGCCGGCGCTGCCGTGGGCGCTCGCGCTGCTGGTGGCGCTGTCGGCGGCCGTGTACCTGGCGGCGAAGTACGCCGAGGGCAGCCGCCCGCTGGTCCTGTCGGTGGTGCGCAGACGCGAGCCCGGGGATCTGGACGCGGCGATCCGCCCCGGGGACGACATCGAGATCCGCGGAGTGGGCTTCGTACCGCCGGGGGCGCAGACGCCGGAGATGCTGGCCCGGCTGGTGGTCCGAGTCGGCGCGGTCCACGTGCACGTACCGCTGGTCCCGGTGGCGGGCGGCTTCACCAACCCGTCCGACGCCGTGCTGACCGTGCCGATTCCGGCGGAAGTGGAGCCGGGGCGGATCGAGATCCAGGTCGTCACCGCCGCGGGGGTGGAATCCAACCGGTGCACCATCGACGTGGCGGAGTGAAGCGGGTACACATAGCGCGTGACCCGAACTGACGTCCCCTCCGGCGCCCCTTACGCTCCTACCGGACCGAGCGGCACCCGCGCCCTGCGCGAGCCCGCCGCCCGCCACGCGCTCCTGCCCCTGCGGATCTTCCTCGGCGTGACCTTCGTCTACGCAGGCCTGGACAAGCTGACCGACTCCGCCTTCCTCTCCGCCACCGGCAGCGGCTCCATCGGCGAGCTGATGGCCGGGGTGCGCGACACCTCGGCGATCCCGGCCATGGTGGACCTGGCCCTGAAGGCGCCCGTCGGTTTCGCCGTGGCCCTGGCCATCGGGGAACTCCTGGTCGGCCTGGGGGTCCTGGCCGGACTGCTGACCCGGATCGCATCCGTCGGCGGAGCCCTGATCTCGCTCAGCCTGTGGCTCACCGTGTCCTGGGCGGTGACCCCCTACTACTACGGCAACGACCTGATCTACCTGATGGCCTGGACCCCGCTGGTCCTCGCCGGGGCGCCCTACCTCTCGCTGGACTCGCTGATCCGCTCCCGCCGGTCACGGCGCACGGCGTAGGTCACCAGCCCGGCGACGGCGGCGAAGGCGAGACCGCCCGCAGTCATCATGAGGACGAAGAACCAGGGCGGATCGGCCTGGCCCGCCGCGCCGAGGAGATAGAGCACCCCGGCCGCCATCAGGACCAGTCCCGCGATCAGCCGTCCCGGCTGGAACTCATGACGCCGCACGGGCCACCTCCACCTGTCCCACACCCGCGCTCAGGTGCAACTCGATCGTGCCGCCGGCCTCGGTGCCGGGGGAGGGCTGCAGGGTCACCCGCCGCACCTCGTCGCGGCTCTGGATGCGTATGTGTTCGCTCGTGTCGCCGGGCATCTGGATGTCGCCCAGCTTGATGAGCGCCTCCGTCTCCGCGGTGACCTCCCTCGGGAGGATCACCCGCAGCCGGCCCGCGTCCATGGAGGCCCGGACGAGCACGGTCGTGCCCTTGGGCACGTCCAGGCGGCTGAGGTCCAAGGTGGCGAGCCCGGTGCCCGCCTCGTAGGACGGCGCCACGTCGGCCACGGCGGCCGGCCGCCAGACGACGTCCTTCCACGCGGTGCCGATCTCCTTGGGCAGGGCCACCGCCCCGGCCAGCAGCACGGCGGTGATCACCGAGAGCAGGACGGTGCCGAAGCCGGTGCGGCCCTTGACCGAACTCACCGCGAGCCCGAGGCCGAAGACGGCGAGGGCGGAGGCGAAGCCCACCTGCAGGGCATGGCTCAGCGTGCTGCCCTCCCAGACCGAGGCGGTGGCGACGACCCAGGCGAGCAGGGCCAGCACGAACACCCGGCCGCCGATACCGCCCCGCGGCTCCCTGCGGACCTGCTGCGCGTCCTCCGGTGCCGCGGGCGCGGCCGGACCGCCGCCGGGGCCGGCGGGCACCGAGTCCTCGGGACCCCACAGGTAGCCCGTCGAGCCGACCGGCCCCGTGGTGCCGTCCTTGACCAGCGGATCCCGCCACCAGGACGGGCCGCCGGGCACGGGCGGCGCCTGGGTCTCCGGCGGCGCCGGACTGTGCACGGTGCGGTGCCCGGTGCGGGTCGCCGCCGGGTACACGAACTCCGCGCCCGCGGCGGCCTGCTCCTCCTCTCCCGGCTGGAGCCGCCCGCCGGACCCGCTCCGCCGCCGCTGCGACCAGTACGCCGCGCCGCCCAGCGCCAGCACGGCCAGGACGGAGAAGACCGCCAGCCCGCCGTTGTCCAGCATCGACAGGAACAGGGCGCAGCCCACCAGCGCGGCGAACACCGCCGCCAGCGTCGAGCCCTCGATCCGGCCGGTCAGCAGCTTCTTCGCCTCGCTGTCCTCCTCGCCCTCCTGGGGCAGCAGCAGCCACGCGAAGCCGTAGAAGATCAGACCGACGCCGCCGGTGACGGCGAGGACGCCGAGGACGATCCGGAATATCACCGGGTCGAGGTCGAAGTACCGGCCCAGGCCGCTGCACACGCCCGCGAGCACCTTGTCGCGCTTGCCGCGGCGCAGAGGAGGGCGCTCGGCGAGCGGCGAGGCGGAGCCGGCGCCCGGGCCGGCCGCGCTCGAGCCGGCTCCTGCGTCCGGCGGCGGGGATTCGTGTACTTCGGTCATGCGTACATGGTGACGGTCCGCCGTCGCCGCGGGCATCCGGATCTACCCTGGCGCAACCCTGATATCCCCCCGAGAGAACTGGGGGGCTGCCCTGATGCCACGGGCAGCGCGAGCGTGTGACCATCGGTGACATGCCCGTAGCAGCCGCCCCCCGCACGCCGTACGCACCGGACTCCGACGAGACGCCGCAGCGCAAGCTCTACCGCAGCGCCGACGGCCGGATGCTCGGCGGAGTCGCGCGCGGCCTCGCCGGGCACCTGGGCCTGCCCGTCGTCTGGGTCCGGCTCACCTTCCTCGGCCTGTTCATGTGGGGCGACGGCCTCGGCGTGCTGCTCTACGCCGCGTTCTGGGTCTTCGTACCGCTCGGCGTCGGCGGCCGCAGCGGCCACCGCTCCTACTTCGACACCCTCCCCGACGGCACCCGGCGGCTGCGCAAGCCCGAGCGGGGCCAGATCATCGCGCTGATCGCGCTGTGCGTCGGCGCGGGCATCTTCATCTCCCAGGTCCAGGTCGGCGGCAGCTCCGGACGGTACGTGTGGCCGACCCTGCTCGTCGGAGCCGGCGTGGTCCTCGTCTGGCGCCAGGCCGACAACGCCCGCCGCGCCCACTGGAACGCCGCCGCCGGCCGGCACGCCCGGCTGCTGCAGGCCGCCCGCGCGCTCGCCGGCGTCGCCCTGGTCGGCGTGGGCCTGACCGTCTTCATCGTGGTCCGCGGCTCCGCCGCCCAGCTCGGCAACGTACTGACCGCCACCCTCGCCGTCCTCGTCGGCGTCGCCCTCCTGGCGGGACCCTGGCTGATCCGCATGACCCAGGACCTCTCCGAGGAGCGCCTGATGCGCATCCGCGCCCAGGAGCGCGCCGAGGTGGCCGCCCACGTCCACGACTCCGTGCTGCACACCCTCACCCTGATCCAGCGCAACGCCGAGGACGTCGGGGAGGTGCGCCGCCTCGCCCGGGCCCAGGAGCGGGAGCTGCGCAACTGGCTGTACAAGCCCGAGGGCACCGGCAAGGACGAGGGCGAGGAGCCGACGACGCTGGCCGAGGCCGTGAAGAAGACAGCCGCCGAGGTGGAGGACCACCACGGGGTCCAGATCGAGGTGGTCGTCGTCGGCGACTGCCCCCTCGACGAGAAGCTGGCCGCACAGATGCAGGCCGCGCGCGAGGCGATGGTCAATGCCGCCAAGTACGGTGGCGACGGCGGCCCCGTCCAGGTGTACGCCGAGGTGGAGGGCCAGACGGTGTTCGTGTCCGTACGCGACCGCGGACCCGGCTTCGACATGGACGCGGTACCGGACGACCGCATGGGCGTACGAGAATCGATCATCGGCCGGATGCAGCGCAACGGCGGGACCGCGCGACTGCGGTCCGCGCCGGACGGCGGCACGGAAGTCGAGCTGGAGATGGAGAGGGCGGCGAAGGCAGCATGACCGAGGACAGCGCGAGCACCGGCGGCGTGACCAGGAGGGTCCGGGTGGTGCTCGTCGACGACCACCGGATGTTCCGCACCGGGGTGCAGGCCGAGATCGGCGAGACCGAGCGGACCGGGGTCGAGGTCGTCGGCGAGGCCGCCGACGTGGACCAGGCCGTCACCGTCATCACCGCCACCCGCCCCGAGGTGGTGCTCCTCGACGTGCACCTGCCCGGTGGCGGCGGCGTCGAGGTACTGCGCCGCTGCGCCCCGCTGATGGGCGCCGTCGAGGACCCGGTGCGGTTCCTGGCCCTGTCGGTGTCGGACGCCGCCGAGGACGTCATCGGCGTCATCCGGGGCGGAGCCCGCGGCTACGTCACCAAGACGATCACCGGCACCGACCTGGTCGACTCGGTCTTCCGCGTCCAGGACGGGGACGCGGTGTTCTCGCCGCGGCTGGCGGGCTTCGTGCTCGACGCCTTCGCCTCGACGGACGCCCCGCCGGTCGACGAGGACCTGGACCGCCTCACCCAGCGCGAGCGCGAGGTGCTGCGGCTGATCGCGCGCGGGTACGCGTACAAGGAGATCGCCAAGCAGCTGTTCATCTCGGTCAAGACGGTGGAATCCCACGTCTCGGCGGTGCTGCGCAAGCTCCAGCTCTCCAACCGCCACGAGCTGACCCGCTGGGCGACGGCCCGCCGCCTGATCTGAGCCCCGGTGGTCCCGGCCCCGGTCAGGCGGGCCGCGAGGCTCCGGCCCAGGGCATCGAGTCCACCGGCGCGACGCGGACCGTGGAGCCGGGGCGCGGGGCGTGGATCATCTGGCCGTTGCCGACGTACATGCCGACGTGCGTGACGCCGGAGTAGAAGAACACCAGGTCACCGGGGGCCAGCGCGTCGCGGGAGACCCGCCGGCCCGCGTTGATCTGGGTGTAGGTGGTCCGCGGCAGCGCGACCCCGGCCGCGCGCCAGGCCGCCTGGGTCAGACCGGAGCAGTCGAACGAGCCCGGGCCCGTCGCGCCCCAGACGTACGGCTTGCCGATCGCCCCGTACGCGAACGCCACCGCGCGGGCCGCGCGCGAGCCGTCGGAGGGCGGCGGAGCCTGGGTGGCGGGGCCGGCCGGGGCGGGGCCGGCCGAGCGGGCCTCGTAGGCCGCCCGCTCCTCGGCCGTCAGCTTCGCCAGCAGCCGCTGCGCGGCGGTCAGCTTCTCCTCGATCCGGGCCTTGTGGCCCGCGAGTTCGCCCTGCCGGGCCCGCAGGTCGGCGAGGCGTCCGGCGGCCTGGTCCTTCAGCTTCCCGACCTCGTCGAGCCCCCGCCGCACGGCCGAGATCTCCGCCGCGTTGCGGTTGCCGGCGCGGGTGATGAGGGCGGCCCGGTCCAGGTACTCCTGCGGATCGTCGGACATCGCCAGCTGGACGGCGGCGCCCAGCGTGCCGCTGCGGTACTGCGTCGCGGCCAGCGAACCGAGCGTGCTGCGGGCCGTGTTGAGCTGGTCGGTCTTGCGGGCGGTCTCGTCCCGCAGCCCGTCGAGGGCCCGCTGCGCCTCGTCGGCCTTCTCCTTCGCCCCGTTGTACTGGTCCGTCGCCGCCTCGGCCTCCTCGTAGAGCCGGTCCATCTCCGCCTTGACCTGCGAGGGCGTCGGCTGCGGATCGGCGTGGGAGATGCCTTCGAAGGCGGTGGCGGTGGCAGCGCCCGCGAGGGCGAGGGTGGCGGCGGTGGTGCGTACGGTGCTCCGTGCCGTGCCGCTGGTGAGCGGGCGCTGCCTGGGCTTTCGATGACTGGCCACGAGGGCCTCACGTCCTTCCTCCGTCGGTGCTTGGGGGAGGACGCTAGACCCGAAGGTAACGGGCAGATGACGAGATGATCGAAAGTGGCGGTACGTAACCGGACCTGGCCGGGCGAGTGCCTGTCGATGGCCTTCCGTTACCCGCGGATGTCCGTCAGGCGGGCGAAGACGACCACGTTGCCGTCGTAGCCACCCTTCTTGGAGAAGCCGCCGCCACAGGTGATCACGCGGAGCTCCGGAGCGCCCTTGGGGCCGTAGACCCGCGCCGCCGGAAAGTCGTTCTTGCCCACGACCTCGATGCCGTACACGGTGAACACGGCGGTACGGCCGTCCTGTCGGTCCACCTCGATGTGCCGGCCCTGCTCGAGCGAACCGAGCGTGTAGAAGACGGCCGGCCCCCGCTTGTTGTCCACGTGACCGTCGATCACCGTCGTGCCCTGGGCGCCCGGGGCGGGGGAACCCTCGTACCAGCCGGCAAGGTTCCCGTCCTGCGGCGGCGGGGCGTCCACCCAGCCCTCGGCGTCGAGCCCGACCCGGGTGACCGGGGCGTCGACCTGTACGGAGGGAATCCGGATCCGGGTCGGCGGGGACGGCTTCAGCGGCTGCGGGGCCGGCGGGAGGCGGCGGGCGGCCTCGTCGTGGGCCGGGTCGCTGACCAGGGAGGCGGCCTGCGCGGGCTGCGGCGGACCGCCGTTCAGGTCGAGCCCGTTGGAGAGGAGGAACGTGCCGCTGAGGGCGACCACGGCGACGACGCCCCAGCCGCCGCGGGGCTTCGTACGTTCCTGGGGGCGGGGCATGATGCGCGCTCCTTCCGTGGTGCCGGGGGTTCCGGGGCCGGGTACGGGAACGGGTGCTGAACCGGGTACTGGACCGGGCCCGTCCGGTCGCCAGGGGCGGGTCGGACGGGCCCGGCTGTCAGGGGAACAGCGGTCAGGGGGGGCAGACGTCAGGGGAACAGCGGTCAGGCCTGGTCGCCCGCCCGGCGGCGCATCAGGAACACGCCACCGCCGAGCGCACCGGCCAGCAGCGCGGAACCGGCCGCGATCTCGGTGCCGTTCAGGCCTCCGGCGCCGCCGCCGAGACCGGCCTTGACGCCCTTGGAGGGAGTGGAGGGAGTGGTCGTTCCGGTCTCCGTGCCGGTGCCGGTGCCGGTCGAGTGGCCCGCGACCGTGAGGGTGGTCGTGCCCTTCTCGCCCTTGCAGTCGAAGGTGACCTCGTACTGGGCACCCGGCTTGGCGTCCGCGTCCACCTTGGCGGTGGCGGGCTTGCCCTCGTTGAGCTCGACCGCGTCGAAGATGCCGGAGGAGGCCTTGACCAGCGGTTCCTGGCAACCGGTGGCGTTCAGCGTGACGGTGCCGCCCGCGGCGACGGTGGTGGGGGAGACGGTGAAGCCGAAGGACGTGACGTTTGGCGTGGTCCCGCCGTCGTTGGCCGAGGCGATCGGCGCGGCGAGCGCGAAGGCGGCGGTGGACAGCAGGGCTACGGACGCGACACGTATGGAACGCATGGTGAATCCTCCGGGTCCCCGAGGCGCAGCGGCGAACTGTTTGTCCGCAAAAGGGGGTAAATGCTCCTCGATGTGCTAGACGCTAGGCCCGGTTGGCGGAACCTGCGAATCGAACGGCACGAACGGACCAACGGAGAGGGTGAGTTGGCGGGCGCCCCGCCAACTCCTCTGATACGGACGGTGAGCGCCACGCCGGAGCGCCCGCCGCAGTGTGGCGCTGAGTGACGGACACGCCGAGGAACGCGCCGAGGAACACCTCGGCGCAGCGGCCAACGGAAAAGCCGGCGCCGCGCCGTTCAGCCCGGCCGGACGCTCCCGTAGATCGGTTGGTAGTAGACCGAGTCCTCGCGGACGGACGTCCCCGGGCGCGGGGCGTGGATCATGCGGCCGCCGCCGATGTAGATCCCGACGTGGCTGATGTCGGAGTAGAAGAAGACCAGGTCCCCCGGGCGCAGTGCGCTCGTCGCGATCCGCGGGGCCGCCTTCACCTGGTCCCAGGTGGTGCGCGGCAGCGTGACCCCCGCCGCCCGCCAGGCGGCCTGGGTCAGCCCGGAACAGTCGTACGAGCGCGGGCCGGTCGCGCCCCAGACGTACGGTTTTCCCAGCTGGGCCCGGGCGAAGGCCACCGCCCTGGCCCCGGCCGCCGATGCGGCGCCGTCCGCGGGCAGCGGCCCCGAAGCGGCCGGGGCCCGGGGGGCCAGGGCCCGCGCCCGCTCCGGCGCGGTGAGCTGCGCGAGCAGGGCGTTCGCCTCCGCGAGCCGGGTCTGCACGTCCTGCTTGCGCCCGCGCAGCTCCTCCTGCGCCCGCTCCAGTTCCGTGACCACAGCGGCCGCCTCCCGGCGCTTGGCGGCCGTCTCCGCCCTGGCCCGGGTGTACTGGGTGAGCAGTGCGTCCTCGCGGCCGCCGAGCCGGTTCAGCAGGTGCGTCTGCGCGAAGAAGGCCTGCGGATCGTCGCTGAGCAGCAGGGTCGCGGTCCCGCCGAGGCCGCCGGCGCCGCGGTACCGGTCGGCGGCGTAGCTGCCGAGCAGTCGCCGGGCCTCGTTCAGTTTCTGGGTGGTGCCGGCCACCTGGTCCATGAGCGCGGACAGCAGGGCCCGCTGTTCCGCGGTCCGCCCGGCCGCGGCGTCGTAGGCCTGGGTGGCCGTGCCCGCCTGCCGGTGCAGCTCGTCCACGCGGGTCCGTACCTCCTCCACCGAGGGGCGGGGCGCCGGCGCCGCGGCGGCCTGGTGGGGGAGGAGCAGGCCTAAGGAGGACAGGGCCGCGGTCGTGACGACCGCGGTGGGGGCGTTCGGATGTCTTCGGGTGCGCGGCTTGCGGTGGTGGGGGGAGGGGTGGGACGAGGGGAATCCGTACGTGTACACGGGCCGGCACCTCCTTCCGGTTGGCGGAGCACGCTAGCGCCGGAGGGGGCGCCCCGGAAGGGGGCGGGAGGGGTTCGCTGGGCATATGCCGCCGAATTCTCCGGGGCGGTACCGGGATGCGGGACCCGGGTTCTCCGAGGACGGGGACGGGATTTTTCGGGGTAGGGACCGGGATTTTCCGAGGGCGGGACCGGCTGTCGGTCCCGCCCTCTAAACTCGGAAGGCGATGAGCAGCCTCTTTGACGACAGCTTCCTGGCCGACCTCTCCCCCTCCGAAGAGGTCCCCCCGCCGCCCGAAGACCACGCCGCCCCCGAGGCGGGCGCGGACGATCTCTTCGGGGGCCGGTTCGACGCGCCCATCCACGGGGACGCGTACTACCGGGACGGCGCCCCCAGGCCCGTCATCGACCCGGCGGCGCTCCTGGAAGGGCTGAATGCGGAGCAGCGTGCCGCCGTGGTGCACGCGGGCTCCCCGCTGCTCATCGTGGCCGGCGCCGGATCGGGCAAGACGCGCGTGCTGACGCACCGCATCGGCCACCTGCTGGGCGCGCGCGGGGTCCACCCCGGCCAGATCCTGGCGATCACCTTCACCAACAAGGCCGCCGGCGAGATGAAGGAGCGCGTCGAGGGCCTGGTCGGCCCGCGCGCGAACGCCATGTGGGTCTCCACCTTCCACAGTGCGTGCGTGCGCATCCTGCGCCGCGAGTCCAAGCGGCTCGGTTTCACCTCCTCCTTCTCGATCTACGACGCGGCCGACTCGAAGCGCCTGATGGCGCTCGTCTGCCGCGACCTGGACCTGGACCCGAAGAAGTTCCCGCCGAAGGCGTTCAGCGCCAAGATCTCGAACCTGAAGAACGAGCTCATCGACGAGGACGCCTTCGCCGGACAGGCCGCCGACGGCTTCGAGAAGACCCTCGCCCAGGCGTACGCGATGTACCAGGGGCGGCTGCGCGAGGCCAACGCCCTCGACTTCGACGACATCATCATGACCACGGTCCACCTGCTCCAGGCCTTCCCGGAGGTCGCGGAGCACTACCGGCGCCGCTTCCGGCACGTGCTGGTCGACGAGTACCAGGACACCAACCACGCCCAGTACACGCTCGTGCGCGAGCTGGTCGGCACCGGCTACCCGGACCTGCCGCCCGCCGAGCTGTGCGTGGTGGGTGACGCCGACCAGTCGATCTACGCCTTCCGCGGCGCGACCATCCGCAACATCCTCCAGTTCGAAGAGGACTACGCGGACGCGACCACGATCCTGCTGGAGCAGAACTACCGCTCCACCCAGACGATCCTGTCCGCCGCCAACGCGGTCATCGAGCGCAACGAGAACCGCCGCGCGAAGAACCTGTGGACCGAGGCCGGCAGCGGCGCCGTCATCACGGGCTACGTCGCGGACACCGAGCACGACGAGGCGCAGTTCATCGCCGACGAGATCGACCGGCTGACGGACGCGGGCGACGCGAAGGCCGGCGACGTCGCGATCTTCTACCGGACCAACGCGCAGTCCCGCGTGTTCGAGGAGATCTTCATCCGGGTCGGACTGCCCTACAAGGTCGTCGGCGGCGTCCGGTTCTACGAGCGCAAGGAGGTCCGCGACGTCCTCGCGTACCTGCGCGTCCTGTCGAATCCCGAGGACAACGTCCCGCTCCGCCGGATCCTGAACGTCCCCAAGCGCGGCATCGGCGAGCGCGCCGAGGCGATGATCGACGCGCTCGCGATGCGCGAGAAGATCACCTTCCCGCAGGCGCTGCGCCGGGTCGACGAGGCCTTCGGCATGGCCGCCCGCTCGACCAATGCCGTCAAGCGCTTCAACGTGCTGATGGAGGAGCTCCGCACCATCGTCGACTCGGGTGCCGGCCCGGCGGTGGTGCTGGAAGCGGTCCTGGAGCGTACGGGCTACCTCGCCGAGCTCCAGGCCTCGACCGACCCGCAGGACGAGACGCGCATCGAGAACCTTCAGGAACTCGCCGCCGTGGCGCTCGAATTCGAGCAGGCACGGGAAGCGGCGGCGGCCGAGGCCGCCGAGAACGGCGCCCCGCCGGTCGGCCCCGGCACCCTCTCCGAGTTCCTGGAGCAGGTCGCGCTGGTCGCCGACTCCGACCAGATCCCGGACGAGGACACCGACGGCAACGGCGTCATCACCCTCATGACCCTGCACACCGCCAAGGGCCTCGAGTTCCCGGTGGTCTTCCTGACCGGCATGGAGGACGGGGTCTTCCCGCACATGCGCGCGCTGGGCCAGACCAAGGAACTGGAGGAGGAGCGCCGCCTCGCCTACGTCGGCATCACGCGGGCGCGCGAGCGGCTGTACCTGACGCGGTCGAGCATGCGCAGCGCCTGGGGCACGCCCTCCTACAACCCGCCGTCGCGGTTCCTGGAGGAGATCCCCGCCGAGTACCTGCAGTGGAAGCGGACGGGCGCGGCGCAGAAGCCGGCGGGCCCGATGCGCGGCTCCGGCTCGGGGTACGGGTCCTCGGGCTCGGGCGGCGGCTCGAAGGCCTCCTTCGGCACCTCGCCGGAGTCCTTCCTTTCCTCTTCGCGTACGAAGTCGGGCCCGTCGGGGTTCGCGACGCGGCGGGCCTCCGACAAGCCGGTCATCGCGCTGGTGGTCGGGGACCGGGTCACGCACGACCAGTTCGGGCTGGGCACGGTCATGGAGGTCAGGGGAGCGGGCGCGGACGCACAGGCCACCATCGACTTCGGGGACGAGAAGCCGAAGCGGCTCCTGCTGCGCTACGCGCCGGTGCAGAAGCTCTAGCGGGCGGGACGCGGGACGGCCCGCGGACGACGCGGAAGGGCCCGCCCCCCAAGGGGCGGGCCCTTCCGCGTTCGTTCGTCGTGCGTGCCGGGTCGGTCCTAGTTCGGGTTCAGGCCCTTGGCGCGCAGCCATGCCTGCGGGTCGACCGGGGAGCCGCCGCCCGGCCTCACCTCGAAGTGGAGGTGCGGGCCGGTGGAGTTGCCGGTGTCGCCGGAGTACGCGATCACGTCGCCGGCCTTGACCTTGCCGGAGCGGATCTTGGCGCTGCTGAGGTGGCAGTACCAGGTCTCGGTACCGTCGGGCGCGGTGAGTATCACCATGTTGCCGTAGGCGCTGTTGAACTGGCTGCGCACGGTGCCGTCGGTGGCGGCCATGACCGACGTCCCGTAGCCCACCGGGAAGTCGATGCCGGTGTGCACGGACATCCAGTTGACGCCCGCCTGCCCGAAGCCGGCGCTGAGGCCGTGCCGTGCGACGGGGAGCGCGAACTTGGGGCGGGCCGCTTCCTTGGCCGCCTCCTCCTCCGCCTTCTTCTTCTTTTCCTCGTCCTGGCGCAGGCGCAGGTCGATGCGCTCCTGGGTGCGGCTCGCCCGGTCCGCGAAGTCGCCGGCGTCGGCGCTGAGGGCGGTGAGCTGCGTGTCGAGCTTGCTGTTCGCGGCGACCGGCTTGATGGAGGCCGGGTCGGGCGCGGCCAGGGTGGTGGTCTCCTCGGACGGCTTGTCCGCACCGGTGAGCCCGCCCACGGAGGCGGCGGCGACACCCGCGACGCCCATCACGCAGGCCGAGGGAACGGCCACGGTCAGCAGCGCGGAACGCTTGGCCGGGGTACGACGGCGGTTGTTGGCACCGGCCTTGGCGGTACTCGCCTTGGCGACGGGCTTCGATCCGGGCTTGGAGCCGGCGCGGCGCGAGGGGCGCGGCTCGGCGGGCCCGGCCGGGGTGACCGGCATGGCCTGGGTGGGGAGATCGTGCACCCGGGCGTCCGCGTCGGCGTCCGCGTGGAAGTCGACGTCCGCGCCCTCGGCGTCCGCACCGGTCGGGAGGTACTCGAAGACGGCGGTCTCGGTGTAGGCCGTCTCGCCCTCGGGCGAGGTCGCGGCGTAGGGCTCGTAGCCGTAGTCGTAGGCGTACTGCTGCTCGTGGGCCTGTTCCTGCGCCGGCTCGGCGACGTGCTGCGGCTGCTGCTGCTCGTAGCCGGTGTACCCGTAGGTCTGCTCGGAGGCCGTGTTCCAGGCGGTGGCGTCGTAGGCGCCGGTCTCGGTCCCGTAGCCGGGGACCGACCAGTGGCCGGTCTGCTCGGCGGAGGTCTCGTAGCCGAAGGCGGTGGACTGGTAGTCCATGGAGACGCCGCCCTGGGCGGGGACGGTCGAGAGGTAGCCGTCGTAGCCGGCGTATCCGTCGGCGGACGGCTGCGCGTAGCCGTTCTGGGGGGCGGTCCACGCCGTGGTGTCGTACGAGCCGGTGTCGTAGGAACCGTAGGTAGCGCCGTAGTTGTAGCCCTGACCCTGTGTTTCATAGGACGCAAACGCTGAATTGCCAGCGAAAGTGGTGGTGGAAAGGCCGTCGTACCCAAAATCGGGGTACTGGCCCGACGAGGGGCGGTCGTTCACCAACTTCTCTTTCGCCTCGGCAGCGGGGGGCCTGGGTGGCCGAGGAACGTGGGGTCCTCGGAGGAGAGCAGTGGCGTGACTGTACCCGGCGGTTACACGCAACGACAATCTTCGGAGGGTTTTGTGCTCGGCGGAACCGGGCATTCGGCCGCCTTTCGGTCGGCTGAAGACCCACCCTTGGCCTTGAGTTCGAAAAGCGTTCGACTGGAGGCCGCTTTTCGCTCAGGCGACGGAAGCGGCCCCGGGGTGCGGGACGGCGATCGGCCTGGGTCCGTCGAGCGCGCGCCGGACCGCCGCGATGACGGTGGGGTGCGCGGGCAGGGCGAGATGCCCGATGCCCGTGACCTGCACGTTCTCCGCGAGCAGGTCAGGGTGCTCGATACGGGCCGTCTCGGTCGGGTCCATCAGCTCGTCGAACTCGCTCCAGAACGCCACGCACCGGGTCCGGCAGCCGGGCGCGGGCGCGCGCAGTTCGGCGAGCACCTCGGAATCCGGGCGCATCTGCCGGACCAGGGGGTGCGCGTCCATGAAGGGCGCCACGCGTGTGCCGGAATGCGGGGTGCCGAGCGTGACGAGCGTGCGGACGCGGGCGTCGCCGCCGAGGCGCTGGACGTAGTACCGCCCGACCAGCCCGCCGAGACTGTGCCCGACCAGGTCCACCCGGTCCTGCCCCGTGCGCGCGCACAGCTCCTCGACGCGGCGGGCCAGATGCCGGGCGGTGACGCGCAGGTCGCGGGTGAAGGGGGAGTAGTTGTACGCCTCCACCTGCCGCCGGCCGCCGGCCCCGAGGGAGCGGCGCAGCAGGACGAAGACGGAGCGGTTGTCGGTGAACCCGTGGAGCAGCAGCACCGGCGGACGATCGTGGGTGGCGGTGGCGGGTCGCTCCGGCAGAACTCCGGTGGGATACAGCAGGATGTGCCCGCCGAGCACGATCGCTTCCAGTACGCCGGCCCGCAGTGCGGCCCCGGACATGGTCAGCCCCATCGACGGCCCCCCCGTAGGTCCTGGCGACTCGGGACCGGGGCGTCCGACCGCCCCGTGCCGTGCGGCTGTCGGCGCGGAGCGGTGGTACGCCATCCCACGTGTGATTTCCCCCTCGTGGTTGACCGCGAAACGGGGGTGTGCGCAATGCTGTACTTAACGTTCGTTCACTCGGGAGGCAGTGCGATGGGTGTGACCGGTCCGATCCGTGTGGTGGTGGCCAAGCCGGGCCTCGACGGCCACGACCGAGGCGCCAAGGTGATCGCGCGGGCCCTGCGGGACGCGGGCATGGAGGTCATCTACACCGGCCTCCACCAGACCCCCGAACAGATCGTCGACACGGCGATCCAGGAGGACGCCGACGCGATCGGTCTGTCGATCCTGTCGGGGGCGCACAACACGCTGTTCGCGCGCGTGCTGGAACTCCTCGCGGAGCGCGACGCGGAGGACATCAAGGTGTTCGGCGGCGGCATCATCCCGGAGGCGGACATCGCTCCGCTGAAGGAGAAGGGCGTGGCCGAGATCTTCACCCCGGGCGCGACGACGACGGCCATCGTCGACTGGGTCCGCGCCCACGTCCGCCAGCCGGCCTAGCCGCAGCCCGCGCGGCGGCGTTCCGGGGGCCAGCCCCCGGACCCCTGGTCCTCAAACGCCGGACGGGCTGGATTTTGCCTGGCCTCGGCCTGTACGCGCGCCCGGCGGGGCTGGGTTGCCGCGCAGCGGCAATTCCAGCCCCGCCGGCGTTTGAGGGCCGGGGTCCGGGGCGGAGCCCCAGGCGGGTCCGGGCAGCCCGGCACCCACCCAGCCCCGCCGGCGTTTCGAGGACCGGGGTCCGGGCAGCGCCCGGGGAACGGTGGAAGGGCGGGTAGGGGACTTCGCCCCGCAGGGCTGCGCCCCGGCGCGGCGTCGGCCGAGACGCGGGCCGCATCCGGCCGCGCCGGCGATCAGCGCGGCGGCGCCAGTTCCGCGTGCAGCGCGGCCCGCAGCCGCAGGGTGGCGACCAGTCGCTGGAAGGCCTCCGACCAGTAGGCCGCCGCACCCCCCTCCTCCACCGGCTCCGCCGCCAGCGCATCGAGCCGCCCCGCCTCCGCAGGATCAAGGCACCGCTCCGCCAGCCCCATCACCCCGCTGAAGCTCCACGGGTAGCCGCCCGCCTCCCGCGCGGAGTCCAGGGCCTCGATCACCGCCCTCCCCAGCGCCCCCGCCCACGGCACCGCGCACACCCCGAGCAGCTGGAACGCCTCCGACAGCCCGTGCGCACGTATGAACTCCGCGACCCACGCCGCCCGTTCCTCGTCCCCGAGCGTCGACAGGAGCTTCGCCCGCTCCGCCAGCGACGCCGTCGCCGGGCCCGCCGCGGGCGGTGCGGAGGCCGAGCCGAGCAGCGCTTGCGACCACGCGGGGTCGCCCTGGCGCACCGCGGCCCGGCACCAGGCCGCGTGCAGTTCCTCCGCCCAGCCCTCGGCCACCGGCAGCGCCACGATCTCCGCCGGACCGAGCCCCCCGAACCGCTCCCGCCAGCACGACAGCGGCGCGGACTCCACCAGCTGCCCCAGCCACCAGGCCCGCTCTCCGCGACCGGCCGGCGGCCGTTTGACCACGCCGTCGCGCAGCATCCCCGCATCGCATGCGGCCGGCGGCGTCACCCCCTCCGGGCCGACGCAGGCCAGCGCCCGCTCCGCCATCCGCCCGGCCAGCGCCGAGGTCGGCAGCGCGGACAGCAGCTCGGCCGCGGTCGCCCGGACGTTGCGGCTGCGGTCGCCCAGCGCCGCCTCCAGGAAGGGCTCGTCGTCCGCCGACAGCCCCACCCGCAAGGAGTCGAGGAACATCAGCCGGTCCTCGGCCCGCTCGGTGCTCCACGTGGTCTCCAGCAGCCGCGGCCCGGCGGCCGCCTCGTGGGCCCGTACGAGGCCGAGCAGGGCGACCCGCTCCGCGAACAGCCCCTCCTGCCACAGCCGCTCCACCCCCGCCGAGTCCTCCGCGTCGGGCAGTTCGCCGGCGCCCCCGGATCCCCCGCGCAGCGCGAACCGCCAGTCCGGATTGAGCCGGGCCAGCCACAGCCCGCGCGTCCCCGCCAGGGCCAGCGCCTGCGGCCTGAGGTCGCTACGGGCCCGGGCGACGTCCAGCAGCGCGGGCACGAGCGAAGCCGGAGCCCGGTACCCGTGCTGTCCGGCGGCGGCCAGCCACTGCGGCAGCAGCTCCGTCAGGTCCGGGGCGGCCCCCCGCCGCCCGCTGCCGCTGCCCGCACCGGCGCGGCCCGCCAGCAGCTGCGCGAGCCGCCGCCGGGCCGGCTCCGGAGGCTCGGGACGCGGGTCGCGCGGCGCGGGCTCGGGCCGGGGGCCCGCCTCGGCGGGTCTCAGCCCGGCCCGGCGCCGCACCGTCTGCAGGGCCGCGGCCCCGAGCAGGGCCTCGGGACTGCCCCGGCGCCGCTCGGTACCCAGCAGCGCGGCGGCCACCAGCTCGTCCCAGCCCGCGTCCCCGTAGGCCGGGTCCCCGTAGGCCGGGTCCGTCGTCCCGCCCGTCGCTCTGTCCGTCGCTCTGTCCGTCGTCGTGTTCACCGGATCCCCTCCCTCTTTCCCTCGCGTGCCATGCAGTGCCGTGTACAGGTGCCTGCTCCGGTCCCGCCCCCTCCGCGGGACCGGAGCAGCTCGATCTCCCTGCGGCACACACGGCCGCACCTACGGCCTCAGCTGGCGTGGTTGTCGTCCATGAAAGCCCCCCGGCTCACTCGTCTCGAATACGTCGGCGCCCCCGCGCCGCCGCCTTCCCCTGCCGCCCGCTCAGCCCAGCACCACCGGCTCCGAGGAGTCCGGCTGCCAGGCCGTCAGCGGGGTGAATCCGCGGTGTCCGCATTCGCCGAACACCGTCAACGGGCCGCCCCCCGAGAGCGCGGCCAGCTGCCACAACCCGGCCCCGGGCCGGCTCCCGGCCCCGGTCAGGGGCACGGGCAGGGCGGACATCCCCTCCGCGTCCGCCAATTGCCATGCCCCTGCGCCCTGTTGTGCGCCCGGCCCTTCCCCCTGCGCTCCTTCCTGTCGTCCCCCCGGTCCACCCGGCCCCCCTTGTCGTTCCTGCCGCCCTCCCGGTATCGGCACCACCGGGCCGAGCACCACCGGCCAGGACTCCAGCCAGGGGTCCTCGCGCAGTGCCGCGCCGTACGCCTCCAGTGCCGCGCCCGTGCTCACGCCGGTCGGCGCGGTCCGGCACGGTTCGGCCGGCGCGAACCTCTCCCCGAGGTCCGCCCGCAGTCCTGCGGAGCCGGGCCGGAAGCGGGCTTCCGCCTCCAGCACCAAGCCGACGGGCAGCGCCAGCCCCGGCGGTCGCCCGGGCGGGCCGAAGTCCAGGACCAGGGCCGGCCGCCCGCTCGCCAGCCCGCGCAGCCATATCCGGCGGGTGGTGAGACGGCCGTCCGGTGACGCCGTGTCGTACTGGGCCAGCACGAGCCAGTGGTCCCGTACGGCCTCGCCTTCCGTCCGGGGCTGCAGTCCCAGACGGCTGCGGACCGTCGCGGCCAGCGGCTCCGGCAGTCCCGAAACCCCCAGCCAGGACCGGTCCAGCAGGTGCAGCAGTGCGGCCTCCTCCAGCATCCGGGCGGGCCAGCCGGCGCCGCAACTGGGTATCGTCCCCAACTCCCGCACCCGAGCGGCCAGTCCGGGTGCCTGTGCGTCGACCATCCGGGCGGCGGTCTCCTCCCAGGCCACGTATCCCGCCCGCTCCTGACCGGCGAGGCCGCCGCGCACCAGGTCCGCGAGCCGCTGTTCCAGCTCGGTGACGCCCGCGCCGATCCGGGCCGCCCTCCGCTCGGCCCGCTTGCGCGCTCCTTCCTCGTCCGCAGGTCCGGCCCGGCCGGAGCCGTCGGCGGCGGGCCGCGCGGCCTTCGCCGCCCGCTCCGCGAGCCATTCGTCCGCCCAGTCCGGAGCCCCGGCCGGGGTGTCGAGCCCCTCCGCGGACCAGAGCAGCAGCAGGCCCAGTGCGTGCTTGCACGGGAACTTCCGGCTCGGGCAGGAGCACTTGTACGCCGGCCCGGACAGGTCGACGACCGTCCGGTACGGCGTGCTGCCGCTGCCCTTGCACAACCCCCACACCGCACCGGAAGCGGAACCTCCGGTCTGTGACCACGGCCCCGCCGCGCCGAGCTTGGCCCCCGCCTTGCGTGAGGCGTCGTCAGGAGCCAGAGCCAGTACCTGTTCCGCTGTCCAGCGGACCCCCTGCTCAGTCATGTGTTCCACCGTAGAGACCCCCACTGACAATCGCTCTGACCTGCAACAACGCGGCTGGCGTGGGGCGTTGTCAGTGGTCGGGTGCATCGTGGTTGCAGCAGTCGGAAGCGGCTGCGGAGCATTGGAGGGGGACCATGGCCACGACCGGGAACGAGACCACCGCAGAGGCGCTGCGACCGCACGCCGAAGACGCCTTCGCGCACGAACTGAAAGCCCTGGCCGCCGTCGACGACCGACCCCGCCCGGCCCGCTGGAAACTCTCCCCGTGGGCCGTGGCCACGTACCTGCAGGGCGGCACGCTCGAAGACGGCACCGTCATCACACCCAAGTACGTCGGCCCGCGCCGGATCGTCGAAGTCGCCGTCACCACCCTCGCCACCGACCGCGCGCTGCTGCTCCTCGGAGTGCCCGGCACCGCCAAGACCTGGGTGTCCGAGCACCTCGCCGCCGCCGTCAGCGGAGACTCCACCCTCCTCGTCCAGGGCACCGCGGGCACCCCGGAGGAGGCCATCCGCTACGGCTGGAACTACGCCCGCCTCCTCGCCCACGGCCCGAGCCGCGAAGCGCTCGTACCGAGCCCCGTCATGCGGGCCATGGCCGAGGGCATGACCGCCCGCGTCGAGGAGCTCACCCGCATCCCCGCCGACGTGCAGGACACCCTCATCACCGTCCTGTCCGAGAAGACGCTCCCGATACCGGAACTGGGCCAGGAGGTGCAGGCCGTGCGCGGCTTCAACCTCATCGCCACCGCCAACGACCGCGACCGCGGGGTCAACGAGCTCTCCAGCGCACTGCGCCGGCGCTTCAACACCGTCGTCCTGCCGCTGCCCGCCACCACCGACGCCGAGGTCGACATCGTCGCCCGCCGCGTCGACCAGATGGGCCGCGCCCTGGACCTGCCCGCCGCCCCGGAGGGCCTGGAGGAGATCCGCCGCGTGGTCACCGTCTTCCGCGAGCTGCGCGGCGGAGTCACCGACGACGGGCGCACGAAGGTCAAGTCGCCCAGCGGCACCCTGTCCACCGCCGAGGCCATCTCGGTGGTCACGGGCGGCCTCGCCCTGGCCGCGCACTTCGGGGACGGCGTCCTGCGCCCCTCCGACGTCGCGGCGGGGATCCTCGGGGCCGTCGTCCGGGACCCGGCCGCCGACCAGGTCGTCTGGCAGGAGTACCTGGAGGCCGTGGTCCGCGAGCGCGACGGCTGGAAGGACTTCTACCGGGCCTGCCGGGAGGTGAGCGCATGAGCCCGGGGACGGCAGGCAAGGACGCCACCGGCCCGCTGCTGCTGGGCGTACGGCACCACGGGCCCGGCTCGGCCCGTGCGGTGCGGGCCGCCCTGGACGCGGCCCGGCCCACGGCGGTGCTGATCGAGGGACCGCCGGAGGGGGACGCCCTGCTCCCGCTCGCCGCGGACCCGGGGATGCGGCCGCCCGTCGCCCTGCTCGCCCACGCGGCCGACGACCCCGGCCGGGCCGCGTTCTGGCCGCTGGCCGACTTCTCCCCGGAATGGACCGCCATCCGGTGGGCGCAGGAGCGGGACCTGCCGGTCCGGTTCATCGACCTCCCGGCGGCCCACTCGCTGGCCGTGCCGGAGAGCGGGGACGGGGCCGGGGAAGGGGCCGACGACGGGGCCGGGGGCCGGGAAGGGGGCGGAGAGGGCAGCGGGGAAGGGGGCGGAGCGGCGCCCGGGTCCGTACGACTGGACCCGCTGGCCGTCCTGGCCGAGACCGCCGGGTACGAGGACCCCGAGCGGTGGTGGGAGGACGTGGTCGAGCACCGCGGCGGGTCCGGACCGGCCGCCGACCCGCTGGCCGTGTTCGAGGCGCTCGGAGAGGCCATGGGCGCCCTCCGCGAGGCATACGGAGCCGGCGGCCACCACCGGGACCTGGTGCGCGAGGCGTACATGCGGCAGCGGATGCGGGCCGCGCGCCGGGAGTTCGGCGACGCCTACGCCGTCGTCTGCGGGGCCTGGCACGTCCCGGCCCTGCGGGCGAGGACCACCGCGGCTGCCGACAAGGCGCTCCTCACCGGGCTGCCCAAGGTCAAGGTGGAGACCACCTGGGTGCCCTGGACCCACCGGCGCCTCGCCCGGGCCGGAGGGTACGGCGCGGGCATCACCTCGCCCGGCTGGTACGCACACCTCTTCGCCGCCCGGGACCGGCCCGTCGAGCGCTGGCTGACCAAGGTCGCGGGCCTGCTCCGCGAGGAGGACCGGCAGGTGTCCCCGGCCCACGTCATCGAAGCCGTCCGGCTCGCCGACACCCTGGCCGCCATGCGGGGCCGGCCGGAGCCGGGGCTGACGGAAACGCTGGAAGCGGTCCGGGCGGTGATGTGCGACGGCTCCGACATACCGCTCGCGCTGATCGAGGACCGGCTCGTCGTCGGGGACGTGCTCGGCGAAGTCCCCGACGCGGCGCCCGTCGTACCGCTCCAGCGCGACCTGACCCGGCAGCAGCGCTCGCTGCGCCTCAAGCCCGAGGCGCAGGACCGGGAGCTGGAGCTCGACCTGCGCAAGGACACCGACGCGGCCAAGTCCCTGCTGCTGCACCGGCTGCGGCTGCTCGGCATCGACTGGGGCGTGCCGACGGCCTCCCGGGGGAGCACGGGCACCTTCCGCGAGACCTGGCGGCTCTGCTGGCAACCGGAGCTCGCCGTACGGGTGGCCGAAGCCGGCATCTGGGGGACCACCGTCCTCGGGGCGGCCACCGCCAGGGCCGAGGCCGACGCGGCGGGCGCAGCCGAGCTGGGCGAGGTCACCGCCCTGGCGGAGCGGTGCCTGCTGGCCGGGCTCTCCGGGGCGCTGCCCGCCGTACTGCGGGCCCTCGCCGACCGGGCGGCACTGGACACCGATGTGGCGGGCCTGGCCAAGGCGCTGCCCGCGCTGGCCCGTTCGCTGCGCTACGGGGACGTACGGGGCACCGACGCGGCGGCGCTGGCGACGGTGGCGGCCGGGCTCGCGGAGCGGATATGCGTGGCGCTGCCGCCCGCCTGCGCGGCGGGGCTGGACGCCGACGCGGCGGAGGAGCTGCGCGGGCACGTGGACGGCGTGCACGGCGCGATCGGACTGCTCGACGCGGAGGGGCTGCGGGAGCGCTGGGCGGCGGTGCTGCGGACGCTGGCCGGGCGGGACACCGTCCCCGGGCTGATCCGCGGGCGGGCGGCGCGGCTGCTGCTCGACGACGGGCGGCTGCCGCCCGAGGAGACCGCGCGGCTGATGGGGCTCGCGCTGTCCCCGGCGTGCGCGCCGGCCGACGCGGCGGGCTGGATCGAGGGGTTCGCGGGCGGGGCCTCGGGCGGCGGCACGCTGCTGGTGCACGACGAGCGGCTGCTGGGGCTGATCGACGCGTGGCTGGTGTCGGTGCCGGAGCGGGCGTTCGTGGATGTGCTGCCGCTGCTGCGGAGGACCTTCGGGGGGTACGAGGCGGGGGTTCGGCGGAGTCTGGGGGAGCTGGTGCGGCGGGGGCCGGGCGGGAGCCCGGCCGGTGTGGGTGCCGGGGTGGCGCCGGTCGGCTTCGGTCCGGAGCTCGACCCGGTCCGGGCGGATGCGGTGGTGGACCTGGTCCACCTGTTGCTGGCGGGGGCCCGGCGGTGAGCGGGCCGCTGCGCGGGGCGGAGTCCCCTACCCGCCCTTCGCCCGTTCCCCGGGGCTGCGCCCCGGACCCGTTGCCGGTGCGGCGCCGTTGCCGGGGGCCAGCCCCCGGACCCCCGCTCCTCAAACGCCGGAGGGGCTGGGTTTCGCTGACGTCGGCCGAATCCAGCTTCGCCGGTGTTTGACGCGCGGGGTCCGGGCGTAGCCCGGGGAACGGTGGAAGGGCGGGTAGGGGAGCAGCCCCGCGCAGCGGTGAGGGGTGGGTCGGGGGCTTCGCCCCGTGTGGCGGCGCTGGCGCTGGTGGGCGGGATCGGGTCGCGAGTGGGAGGTACGGCAGATGGGTGGGGCAGACGTGAGTGACGGCGGCGCGGAGCGGTTGCGGCGGTGGCGGATGGTGTTGGGCGGGGGAGAGGGGGAGGGGACCGGAGTCGCGTTGAGCGGGGTGGACGCGGGGATGGACGCCGCGCTCGGGGCGCTCTACGGGGCTGATGGTGGCGGGGGGCGCAAGCGGGCCGGGGAGCGGTCGGCCGGGCTCGGCGGGTCCGCGCCCCATGTGGCGCGCTGGCTCGGGGACATCCGGACCTACTTCCCCACCTCCGTGGTGCAGGTCATGCAGCGGGACGCGATCCAGCGGCTCGGCCTGTCCGCGCTGCTGCTGGAGCCCGAGATGCTGGAGGCGGTGGAGCCGGACGTGCACCTCGTCGGCACCCTGCTCTCCCTCAACAAGGCCATGCCCGAGACCACCCGCGAGACGGCCCGCGCCGTCGTCCGCAAGGTGGTCGAGCAGGTGGAGAAGCGGCTCGCGAGCCGGACGCGGGCCACGCTGACGGGCGCGCTCGACCGGTCCGCCCGGATCAGCCGGCCGCGGCACGCGGACATCGACTGGGACCGGACCATCCGGGCGAACCTGAAGAACTACCTGCCGGAGTACCGGACCGTCGTCCCCGAGCGGCTGGTCGGGTACGGCCGCGCATCGCGGGCGGTGAAGAAGGAGGTCGTGCTGTGCATCGACCAGTCGGGTTCGATGGCGGCCTCCGTCGTCTACGCCTCCGTCTTCGGGGCGGTGCTGGCCTCGATGCGTTCGATCGCGACCCGGCTGGTTGTTTTTGACACCGCTGTCGTGGATCTGACCGACCAGCTCGACGATCCCGTCGACGTGCTCTTCGGCACCCAGCTCGGGGGCGGCACCGACATCAACCGTGCGCTCGCCTACTGCCAGTCGAAGATCACCCGCCCCGCCGACACCGTCGTCGTCCTCATCAGTGATCTCTATGAGGGCGGCATACGCGACGAGATGCTGAAGCGGGTCGCGGCCATGAAGGCGGCGGGGGTGGAGTTCGTGGCGCTGCTCGCGCTGTCCGACGAGGGGGCGCCCGCCTACGACCGGGACCACGCCGCCGCCCTGGCCGCACTCGGCGCCCCGGCCTTCGCCTGCACGCCCGACCTGTTCCCGGAGGTGATGGCCGCGGCGCTGGAGAAGCGGCCCCTGCCCGTCCCGTGACCCGTCCCGTGACCCGGCGGGCACCGCCGCGCGCAGCCCCGTAGGAGAGGCCTCGCGGCGGCCGTACATCGGCGGATCGCACGAAGATGCAGTTCAACCGTGAGGCGATCTGTGACAGGTATCACCGCTCAGGTGTGATCTGCGATTTAGGGACCTACGTCCCACGGGGATAACCTGCGGGACGGACATGCCGCGTCCACGGTCACCGTGTGCGCCTTCCTTGTGACAGCGCCGTCACGTTGCCCTCCGCGGCACGCCCACGCAGATAGCAGACAACCGCGAATCACTGCGAATCTTTGAAGACAAGGGACGGACGCGCGTGGACCTGTTCGAGTACCAGGCGAGGGACCTCTTCGCCAAGCACGGTGTACCGGTGCTGGCCGGTGAAGTGATCGACACGCCTGAGGCGGCGCGCGAGGCCACGGAGCGGCTGGGCGGCAAGTCGGTCGTCAAGGCGCAGGTGAAGGTCGGCGGCCGCGGCAAGGCCGGCGGCGTGAAGCTCGCCGCCACCCCGGACGAGGCCGTCGCCCGGGCGACGGACATCCTCGGGATGGACATCAAGGGCCACACGGTCCACAAGGTGATGATCGCCGAGACCGCTCCGGAGATCCTGGAGGAGTACTACGTCTCGTACCTCCTCGACCGCACCAACCGCACCTTCCTGGCCATGGCCTCGGTCGCGGGCGGCATGGACATCGAGCAGGTCGCCGAGGAGACCCCGGAGAAGCTCGCCAAGGTCCCGGTGAACGCCAACGAGGGCGTGACCATCGAGAAGGCCCGCGAGATCGTCGCGCTGGCGCAGTTCCCGGCCGAGGTCGCCGAGAAGGTCGCCGAGGTCCTCGTGACCCTGTGGGCGACCTTCATCGCCGAGGACGCGCTCCTCGTCGAGGTCAACCCGCTCGCGAAGGTCGCCAACGGCGACGTCATCGCGCTCGACGGCAAGGTCTCCCTCGACGAGAACGCCGAGTTCCGCCAGCCGGGCCACGAGGAGTTCGTGGACCACGCGGCCGCGAACCCGCTCGAGGCCGCCGCCAAGGCGAAGAACCTCAACTACGTGAAGCTCGACGGCGAGGTCGGCATCATCGGCAACGGCGCGGGTCTCGTCATGAGCACCCTCGACGTCGTCGCGTACGCCGGCGAGAACCACGGCGGGGTCAAGCCCGCCAACTTCCTGGACATCGGCGGTGGCGCCTCCGCCGCCGTCATGGCCAACGGTCTCGAGATCATCCTCGGCGACCCGGACGTCAAGTCCGTCTTCGTCAACGTCTTCGGTGGCATCACCGCGTGTGACGAGGTCGCCAACGGCATCGTCCAGGCGCTGCAGCTGCTCGAGGACAAGGGCGAGGCGGTCACCAAGCCGCTGGTCGTCCGCCTCGACGGCAACAACGCCGAGCTGGGTCGCAAGATCCTCTCGGACGCCAACCACCCGCTGGTTCAGCGCGTGGACACCATGGACGGCGCGGCCGACAAGGCCGCCGAGCTCGCGGCTGCGAAGTAAGGGCAGAGGTCACAGACTCACATGGCTATCTTCCTCAACAAGGACAGCAAGGTCATCGTCCAGGGCATGACCGGTGCCACGGGCATGAAGCACACCAAGCTGATGCTGGCTGACGGCACCAACATCGTCGGCGGCGTGAACCCGCGCAAGGCCGGCACCACCGTCGACTTCGACGGCACCGAGGTCCCGGTCTTCGGTTCCGTCGCCGAGGCGATGGAGAAGACGGGCGCCAACGTCTCCGTCCTCTTCGTCCCGCCGGCGTTCGCCAAGTCCGCCGTGGTCGAGGCGATCGACGCCGAGATCCCGCTGGCCGTCGTCATCACCGAGGGCATCGCGGTGCACGACTCCGCCGCCTTCTGGTCGTACGCCTCCAGCAAGGGCAACAAGACGCGGATCATCGGCCCGAACTGCCCGGGTCTGATCACCCCCGGCCAGTCCAACGCCGGCATCATCCCGGGCGACATCACCAAGCCCGGCCGCATCGGTCTCGTGTCCAAGTCGGGCACGCTGACCTACCAGATGATGTACGAGCTCCGTGACATCGGCTTCTCCTCCGCCGTCGGCATCGGTGGCGACCCGGTCATCGGCACCACGCACATCGACGCCCTCGAGGCGTTCGAGGCGGACCCCGACACCGACCTGATCGTCATGATCGGCGAGATCGGCGGCGACGCCGAGGAGCGTGCGGCGGACTTCATCGCGAAGAACGTCACCAAGCCGGTCGTCGGCTACGTCGCGGGCTTCACCGCCCCCGAGGGCAAGACCATGGGTCACGCCGGTGCGATCGTCTCCGGTTCTTCTGGCACCGCACAGGCCAAGAAGGAAGCCCTGGAGGCCGCGGGCGTGAAGGTCGGCAAGACGCCGACCGAGACCGCGAAGCTGGCGCGCGAGATCCTGAACGCCGCGCAGTAAGCAGTAAGCAGCAGCCTTCGGCTGTACGTGCAGACGGGCGTGGCCCGCACCCTGCGAGGGGTGCGGGCCACGCCCGTTTCCGTATGCGGGGGATGCCCGGCGTACCGCTATTCGAGGCTCGGCGAGATCCGGGAGGGCCCGGCCGAAGGATCGGACAGCAGCTTGTCGTGGAGCTGCCGGCCCTCGTCCGTGAGCTGCTGCGGGCCGCTGTGCGGGGGCACGCCCGACACGCTCGCGCCGGGCGCGCGCGGAGGCTCGTACTCGGTCGGAGCGGTCACCCAGGTGTAGGCCGTCGCCGCGGTGATGACGGCCGTCACCCCGACCACCGCACGCGTCCACAGCCGATTGCGGTGCTCGCCGGCCACCCGTACGACGCCTGCCGCGCGCGGCTCCAGCCGGCCCGCGGGCCGCAGCGTGCCGAGCCGTTCGCGCAGCACCGCGGACTGCTTCGCGGGCGGTACGCCGTCCAGCTCGGGGAGCTGGTCGGCGAGGTCGGCGTGCGCGTTGACGAGCCGGTTGCCGGCGGTCGGCGTGGACGCCTCGGTCTCGGCGGCGGTGTCGGGGAGGTCCAGCCCGACGCCGTCGTAGAGCAGCACGGTGCGGCGGTGGGCCGGGGGCAGTGCGAGCATCGCGTCCAGGAGGACGCGGTCCGCGGGGTCGGCCGGGGGCTCGTCGGGATGCCGGTGGGACCGCCGGAACCGGTGCCAGGGGGAGAGCGCGTACTCGTACGTGGCCGCGCGCACCCACCCGACCGGATCGGGATCGGTGGCGACCTCGGGCCAGCGCTCCCAGGCCTGCTGGAAGGCGCGCTCCACGGCCTCGCAGGAGAGGGCGTGGCGGCCGGTGAGGAGGTAGGCCTGACGGGTCAGGGCGGGGGCGGTGCGGTCGTAGAGGGCCTCGAAGGCGTCGATCGCCGACACCGCCGGGGCGGTGTCCTCGCCCGGGGCGTCCTGGGGGGCGGTACGGGCCTCCGCCGCCGGGCCGCCCGGCTCGCCGGGGTCTGCCGCGGGTTCGGCCGGTCGGGTGGCCTTGCCGGTCGGCGCGGAGTTCGGCGCGGCGCCCGATGCCGAGTCCGATGCGGCGTCAGGCCCGGGCGTCCTCGCGTCCACTGACGCGGGGTCGGAGCCCGCGCCGGTGGTGTCCGTCGGGGTGGCGGGATCGGCGGGGCGCACCCGGCCCGGCCCGGTGTCCGGCGCGGAGGTCTTCCCGGAGCGCGGCCCGGAGTGCGCTGCGGGGTCTGAGCCGGTGTCAGGGGCCGTGCCCGTACCGGTGCCCGGGGGGAGGGGGCTGCCAGGGCGGAGGGCTGCGCGGCCGCCTCCGCCGTGGCCGCCCGCGGCGGCCCCGGCCTTGACCGGGGACTTCGCCTCGTGCCGGGGCATCCCGACGGGGGGCTTCGCGGCCCGCTTGGCGGCGGCCTTGGGCCGGGTCTGCGCGCCGACGGGCCGGGTGAGTCCGCGCATCATGCGCAGCCCGAACCGGCCCTCGGGGGCGTCGGCGGCTGACGCCGTGTCCGCATCCGCGGGAGCGGCGCCGGTTGCCGCCCAGGCGGCCTCCGCCGCGTCCTCGGAGCCGGACTCCGCGGAGTCCGCCGCGGCGCTGTCGCGCCGGCCGCCGGGCGCCGCGCCCGGGCCTGACGCCGCGTCCGCGGCCGCCCCGGCGGGGCCGGTTGCGGCGGGCGCGTCGGCCAGGGGGGTGGCGGTCCCGTTGGCCCAGGCGGGCCGCAGGGGCCGGGCGGGCGTACCGTCGGCGACCGCTGCCGCCCCGGTGCCGTCGCCCCGGCCCTGCGCGGGGCCGGCGGAACCCGAGGGGGAGTCCGAGGCGGAACCGGTGCCCGTGTCCGTGCCCTTGCCCCGGTCAGGGCCCTCCGGGGCCGCCGAGCCGTCGGCCCGGGCCGTGGGGCCCGAGGGGGCGGAGCCGGGGGAGCCGTCCGCGGACAGCCGGGTCAGGAGCTTGGAGTAGGCCTCCAGCTTGCGGCCCCGGGGGTGGGTGCGGCCGGTCTCCCAGGAGCGGACCGTGTTCGAGGTGACGCCCACCGCCGCCGCGACCTCTTCGTGCGTCAGATCGGCCGCTTCGCGCAGGCGTCGGCGTTCCTTCGGGGTGGGGAGACCCAGCTCCGTGACGCTTTGTGTCATGCCAGACTCCCCGCGACCCGGACGCCCTGACCGAAAAAGTACATAAACGTATATTGAGCGACACCACGGTCATTCGCCTGTTACCCGCCCATAGCGCGTGTCGTTGGCACCATGGCGGGGTGACCCAAGTGACCGAACGCGGGACCTCGTTGCCCACGCCCCCAAGGGCCCCCGTACGGCGTCGTTCACCGGCGGCCGCCGCGTGTGTCGTGGGTGGCGCCGTCGCCGCAGTGCTGGGGCTCGGTTTCCTCGCCGTGCTCGTCATCGTGCTGTGGATCAGCTCCCCCTTCCCCGACAGCGGCCCCGGCGGCGCCCTGCACCTCGCCGCGGGCCTGTGGCTGCTCGCCCACGGGACCGAACTCGTCCGCTACGAGACCCTCTCCGGGGTGCCCGCCCCCGTCGGCCTGACCCCGTTGCTGCTGGTGGCCCTGCCCGCCCTGCTCATCCGGCGCGCCGCCCGGCTGGGCAGCGCCGCGCAGGAGGACCGGGGCGCGGAGCCGCTGCCCGCGGGCGTGGTGTTCTCCGCCGTGCTCTGCGGCTACCTCGGGGTCGGCGCCCTGGCCGTCGTCTACGCAGCCTCCGGGCCGATGCCCGCCGACCCGCTCAGCGCGGCCCGGCACCTCCCGGTCGTGGCCGCCCTCGCCGCCGCGGGCGGGGTCTGGGAGTCCCGGGGGAGGCCGCTCGGCCAGCTGACCGGTCCGCTGCCCGGCCGGCTCACCCGGCCCCGCTACGCCCTCGCGCTGCGGGCCGGCGCCGGCGGGGTGCTGGTGCTCCTCGGCGGCGGGGCCCTGCTGGTCGGCGTCTCGCTGGCCTGGCACGGGTCGGAGGTGCAGGGCTCGTTCGCGGCGCTGACCGGGGTCTGGTCGGGCCGCTTCGCGGTGCTGCTGCTGGCCCTCGCGCTGATCCCGAACGCGGTCGTCTGGGGCGCCTCCTACGCTCTCGGTCCCGGCTTCGCGCTGGGCACCGGAGCTGCCGCGACCCCGCTCGGCTTCGACGGCTCGGCCGCGCTGCCGGGCTTCCCGCTGCTCGCGGCGCTGCCCGCGGAGGGTCCCGGCACGCCGCTGACCTGGGCCGTCGGCGCGGTGCCGGTGGCGGCCGGGCTGGCGGTGGGCTGGTTCGCGGTGCGCCGGGCACGCGACGTCTCGTACGGGGAGACCGCGCTCACGGCGGCCCTGGGCTCCCTGGTGTGCGCCCTGGCGACGGCCGCCCTCGCCGCGGCTTCGGCGGGGCCCCTCGGATCCCGGGAGCTGGCCGCCTTCGGCCCCGTGTGGTGGCAGGCGGGCGGGGCGGCCCTGGGCTGGACCCTGGTCCTCGCGGTCCCGCTGGCCGTCACCGTGCACGCCTGGCGGAACCGGCCCGCGAAGGGCCTGACCGGCGAGGGCTCGGAGGACGGCTGGCACGACAGCGGCGTACGGGAGGTCCGCTGGGCGGCCCTGCGCCGTGCGGCGGGCACCCTGATCCCGGACTTCTCCGGCACACCGGAGGAGGGCGCCGCACCGCCCGCGGCCCGGGTCCCGGAGGAAGGGGCCCGGCCGGTGTCCGCCCCGCCGAAGCGTCCCGTGCTGGTCATGCCCGGCCTCAAGCTGGACCTGACCCCGATCCCGATCCCCGCACTGCCCGCGGAGCCGCCACCGGCGCTGACGCTCACGCCCGTACCTGGACCGGGGGCACTCGTGGCCGCCGGAACGTCCCTTCCGCCGCCCCCGAGCCCGTCCCCGCTCGTCCCGCCGGTGACCGGAGCCCGCGTCCTGACCCGCCGGAAGCCGGAGTCGGGGCCGGAAGCGGGCCCGGAAACGGACCCGGGGCAGCCCGAAGGGGCCGCCCCGATCGATTAGCTACCGCTGGACCTCGAGCATCTTGCCGATGAAGTTGTCCGGCAGCAGGTCGTTGCACTGCAGCTCGGCCGGCTTGGTGAGGGCGTCCTGCTTGCAGACGTAGAAGTCCTTGTACGTGAGCTGCACCGCGTACGAGGACAGCGCCAGCAGGATCGCCAGCGAAGCGGTCACGAGGCCGCTCGCGGCCGCCGTCCGCTGGGGCCGGGCGGCGGCGCCCAGTGCCGCCAGTCCGCCCCGGGCCGCGCCGGGAGCGGCGTCGGCAGCGGCGTCCGCGTCCGTGCGGGCGCCTCGGCCCGTACCCGTACCCACGTCCGCCGCCGTGGCGCCCGTCGTGCGCGGGGCGTCCTGCGCCCCGTCCCCGGACGGCTTCGCCGGGACCCCGCGCAGTGCGCTGATCCCCCAGTACAGGGCGAGCGCGCCCAGCAGCAGCCCCATCGACGGGATGCCGAAGACCCCGAAGAAGAAGCCCCACATGCCGGCCAGCAGCGCGTACCGGGCCCGCCGCTGGATCGGGTCCGTGGGGTCCCAGCGAGCCGGTCCCGACCCGGGGTCCGCGCCCGGTCCCGCCCCTGGCTTCTGCGGGTCGCCGCCGTCACCGCCGGCGCGCGGCTCCCAGAGCTGATCGGGCCGGCCTTCCGGGGGCGCCGCGAAGGGGTTGTCGTCGGTCGGGCGGTCGGGCTGGGGGCGGTCCGGCATCGGGTGTGTTTCATCCCCTGTGTCGTGGACGCCGCTGGGACGTCCGAGGCCTGTTTACGGCGTGTACGCCAGACGCTACCGCCCACCCGTCCCCCCGTCCCTCGGGGGCCGTCCGGTGTGCCGGTATCGTTGCAGGCGGTCGGTGGCTTCGTATGGTCCCCCGTATATCGGGGACCCGAATTTTCATGCGATCGCACAAGACGAACGACGCGCCCCCGGTTCGCTCCGGGAGGCGCCCCCGCTCGACGAGAAAGGGCCTCCCATGGCCGCCTCCCGCCTGGTCGTGCTGGTCTCCGGATCCGGCACCAACCTCCAGGCCCTGCTCGACGCCATCGACGCCCACCCCGGCGGATCCGAGGGCTTCGGCGCCGAAGTCGTCGCCGTGGGAGCCGACCGCGAGAACATCGCCGGCCTGGAGCGCGCCGAGAAGGCCGGGATCCCGACCTTCGTGTGCCCGGTCAAGGCGTACGCGAGCCGTGCGGAGTGGGACGCCGCCCTGACGGAGGCCACGGACGCGCACGCGCCGGACCTCGTGATCTCGGCGGGGTTCATGAAGATCGTCGGGCCCGAGTTCATCGGCCGCTTCGGCGGCCGGTTCGTCAACACCCACCCCGCCCTCCTCCCGGCCTTCCCGGGTGCCCACGGCGTACGGGACGCCCTCGCCTACGGCGCGAAGGTCACCGGCTGCACCGTCCACTTCGTGGACGCGGGCGTGGACACCGGTCCGATCATCGCCCAGGGTGTTGTCGAGGTCCGGGACGAAGAGGACGAAGCCGCTCTCCATGAGCGGATCAAGGAAGTCGAGCGCGAGCTGCTCGTCGACGTCGTGGGGCGCCTGGCCCGGCACGGCTACCGCATCGAGGGACGAAAGGTAACAATCCAGTGACCGCCGCAGAGGCCGCAGGGACCGTAGAGACCGTGACCGCAGAGGGCGAGGACCTCGCCGCGTCGAAGCGCCCGATCCGGCGCGCGCTCATCAGCGTGTACGACAAGACGGGCCTGGAAGAGCTGGCCCGCGGTCTGCACGAGGCGGGTGTCGCGCTCGTCTCGACCGGTTCCACCGCCTCGAAGATCGCCGCCGCCGGGGTGCCCGTCACCAAGGTCGAGGAGCTGACCGGCTTCCCCGAGTGCCTGGACGGCCGGGTCAAGACCCTGCACCCGCGCGTGCACGCCGGCATCCTCGCCGACCTGCGCCTGGAGGACCACCGCAACCAGCTCGCCGAGCTGGGCGTCGAGCCCTTCGACCTGGTGATCGTCAACCTCTACCCCTTCCTCGCGACCGTGCAGTCGGGCGCCACCGAGGACGAGTGCGTGGAGCAGATCGACATCGGCGGCCCCTCGATGGTCCGCGCCGCCGCCAAGAACCACCCCTCGGTGGCCGTGGTCACCAGCCCGGCGCGCTACGACGCCGTCATCGCCGCCGCCCAGGGCGGCGGCTTCGACCTCACCGCCCGCAAGCGGCTCGCGGCCGAGGCCTTCCAGCACACCGCCGCGTACGACGTCGCGGTGGCCTCCTGGTTCACGAACGCGTACGCCCCGGAGCCGGAGGCCGTACTCCCCGAGTTCCTGGCCGGCGCCTGGGAGCGCAAGTCCACCCTCCGCTACGGCGAGAACCCGCACCAGGCGGCCGCGCTGTACACGGACGGTCAGCCGGGCGGGCTCGCCAACGCCGAGCAGCTGCACGGCAAGGAGATGTCCTACAACAACTACGTGGACACCGACGCGGCCCGCCGCGCCGCCTACGACCACGAAGAGCCCTGCGTCGCGATCATCAAGCACGCCAACCCGTGCGGCATCGCCGTGGGCAAGGACGTCGCCGAGGCCCACCGCAAGGCGCACGCCTGCGACCCGGTCTCCGCCTTCGGCGGGGTCATCGCCGTCAACCGCCCGGTGAGCGTCGAGCTCGCCGAGCAGGTCGCGGAGATCTTCACCGAGGTCATCGTCGCCCCCGACTTCGAGCCGGGCGCCGTCGAGGTCCTCGCGAAGAAGAAGAACATCCGCGTCCTGAAGGTCGAGGGCACCCCGCACCAGCCCGCCGAGCTCAAGCCGGTCTCCGGCGGCGTGCTGCTCCAGCAGAGCGACCTCGTCCAGGCCGAGGGCGACGACCCGGCGAACTGGACGCTCGCCACCGGCGAGGCCCTCTCCGCCGACGAGCTCGCCGACCTCGCCTTCGCGTGGAAGGCCTGCCGCGCCGTCAAGTCCAACGCGATCCTCCTCGCCAAGGACGGCGCCTCGGTCGGCGTCGGCATGGGCCAGGTCAACCGCGTCGACTCCGCGAAGCTGGCCGTCGAGCGGGCGGGCGCCGAGCGCGCGCAGGGCTCGTACGCCGCCTCCGACGCCTTCTTCCCCTTCGCGGACGGGCTGGAGATCCTGACGGCCGCCGGCATCAAGGCCGTGGTCCAGCCGGGTGGTTCGATGCGCGACGAGCTGGTCGTCGAGGCCGCGAAGGCGGCGGGCGTGACGATGTACCTCACCGGGACCCGGCACTTCTTCCACTGAGTCCGGCGCTCACCCGCAGACGGCGAAGGCCGCCCACCGCAGCAGTGCGGTGGGCGGCCTTCGCCGTGTCATGCGTCCTGGTGCCGCGTCCTAGTACTGCGTCTCAGTACTGGGGGCGGCGGAAGTATTCGCCCGCGGCCGAGTTGGCCAGGCCGATGAGGATCCACAGGCCCAGGCCGAGCGAGACCAGGGCGGGGATCGTAGAGATCAGGAGCGGGGCGCCGCCGGACTCGTGCATGCCGTTGAGCGTCACGATGTTGATGATCAGGCTGGCCACGGCGAAGAAGGTCTGGAGCGAGCCGAAGATGATGCCGGAGACGCGCACACCGCCGCGGCCCTTGGCCAGCTTGGCGGCGGTCAGGATCGGCCACAGCGAGATGCCGACGACGACGATGCCGATGACGACGAAGAAGATGCTCAGGGCGGCGCCCGCGTCGCTCGACGAGTAGCTGGAGCTGGAGCCGGAGTCGGTGAACTCGGAGGCGAACACGGCACCGATGACGATGACGGCCACGCCGCCGAGGGCCTGGAGGATCCCGAGGATCCAGAGGATGACCCGCGCCCCCTTGACTCCGCCCGGCATCGGCATCGGCGAGCCCGGGTAGCCGGGGACGCCCGGGTAGGCCTGCTGCGGGTAGGCGTAGCCGCCCTGGGCCGGGATGCCCTGGGGTGCCTGCTGGGGATAGCCGTAGGCGGGCTGGCCGCCCTGCGGCTGCTGCCCGTACGGGTTGTTCGGGTCGCCGAAGCTCATCTGGGGTGTTCCTCCGTGGAAGTGCGGGGACGCACGGCACGCGCGGAGGAGTCACTGCAAGTCGTGCGGCCCGCCCCCCGGCACTGCCCGCGGCACTACGTTCCCCGCATCGTCGTCCGGCCGGACCGGGCTTGTCCAGCCGGGGCGCCGTCCGCCCGGCACTTGTTGTGCAAGTGCAACGAACCCGGAACGAAGGCGGCACGAACCCGGAACGAAAGACGCCGCGAAGGCGGCCCGAAGCAGGGCAGGCGGCAGGCCGGACCGGTCGTACGGGGGCCGCGACTGGATCCGCGGCCGCTCCATCCGGGAGGATGGGTCCATGACCGCCCAGATTCTCGACGGCAAGGCCACCGCAGCCGCGATCAAGTCCGAACTGACCGCCCGCGTGGCGGCGCTCAAGGCCCGGGGCATCACCCCGGGCCTCGGCACCCTGCTGGTCGGCGACGACCCGGGCAGCCGCTGGTACGTCAACGGCAAGCACAAGGACTGCGCCGAGGTCGGCATCGCCTCCCTCCAGCGCGAACTGCCCGCGACGGCCTCCCAGGAGGACATCGAGGAGGTCGTGCGGGAGCTGAACGCCAACCCGGAGTGCACCGGCTACATCGTGCAACTCCCGCTTCCCAAGGGCATCGACACCAACCGCGTCCTGGAGCTCATGGACCCGGCGAAGGACGCCGACGGCCTGCACCCGATGTCGCTCGGCAGGCTGGTCCTGAACGAGCCGGGCCCGCTGCCCTGCACCCCGTACGGGATCGTCCAGCTGCTGCGCCACCACGGCGTCGAGATCAACGGCGCGCACGTGGTCGTCCTCGGCCGCGGGATCACCGTCGGCCGGTCCATCGGCCTGCTGCTCACCCGCAAGTCCGAGAACGCGACCGTGACCCTGTGCCACACCGGTACCCGCGACCTGTCCGGACTGCTGCGCCAGGCGGACATCGTCGTCGCGGCGGCCGGCGTGCCGCACCTGGTCAAGCCGGAGGACGTGAAGCCGGGCGCGGCCGTGCTCGACGTCGGCGTCAGCCGCGACGAGAACGGCAAGATCGTCGGGGACGTGCACCCCGGGGTCGCGGACGTGGCCGGCTGGATCTCCCCGAACCCGGGCGGCGTCGGCCCGATGACCCGGGCGCAGCTGCTCGTCAACGTGGTCGAGGCCGCCGAGCGGGCGGTTCCCCGTGCCGGCTGAGCACGAGCCGGAGCCCGGCACCGCCCCCGAACCCGCCCGGACCCCCGCTCCCAGCAGGGCGGCCGCCTCCGCGGCCCCGCGCCCGGTGCCGAGCTGGGCCAGGAAGGGCGACGGCGACGGCGGGCAGACCCCCGGGTCCGCGGACACCGACGAGGCGGACGGGGCCAAGTCGCGCCGCTTCCCCTCCGTCACCCGGGACACCGCGCGTCCCGAGGGCGGCGGCCGGGCCGCGCCCGGTGACGCCCCGGCTCCGGCCCGGCAGTGGCCGATGCTGGCCGTCCTGGCCGCGACGGCGGCCGGACTGCTGCTCACCGCCGTGGGCCATCCGCGTGGCGGCTGCCTGCTGATCGGGATCGCGATGATCGCGGGTTCGGTGATGCGCCGGGTGCTGCCCTCCGTGGGCATGCTCGCGGTGCGCTCCCGCTTCACGGACATGGTCACGTACGGCCTGCTGGGCGTGGCGATCACGCTGCTCGCGCTGGTCATGGAACCCAACGGTCTGGACATCCCGTTCATGGAGACCGTGGTCCGTTTCACGGTCCGCTGAGCCTCCCGGGGCCCCCGGGGCACCACCCGGGGGGACGCCCCGTGTGCCCCGCGCCACACGGGGCGGGGGATTGGGGTGTTCCAGGGTCGGATAGCCTGACCGCGGATGTCTCTTCACGTCAAGATTTACCGGGCCACGGAGCGGCGTCCTCCCAGCACATGGGGCAAGGACGCCCCACCCCCAGCTGCCCAACGGAGAAGGCCATGACCCGCACTCCCGTGAATGTCACCGTCACCGGCGCCGCCGGCCAGATCGGCTACGCGCTGCTCTTCCGCATCGCCTCCGGCCACCTGCTCGGCGCGGACGTGCCGGTCAAGCTCCGCCTCCTGGAGATCCCCCAGGGCATGAAGGCCGCCCAGGGCACCGCCATGGAGCTCGACGACTGCGCCTTCCCGCTGCTCGCCGGCATCGACATCTTCGACGACCCGAACAAGGGCTTCGAGGGTGCCAACGTCGCGCTGCTGGTCGGCGCCCGTCCGCGCACCGCGGGCATGGAGCGCGGTGACCTGCTCTCCGCCAACGGCGGCATCTTCAAGCCGCAGGGCGCCGCGATCAACGCGCACGCCGCGGACGACATCAAGGTCCTGGTCGTGGGCAACCCGGCCAACACCAACGCGCTCATCGCGCAGGCCGCCGCCCCGGACGTACCGGCCGAGCGCTTCACCGCGATGACCCGCCTGGACCACAACCGCGCGATCTCGCAGCTGGCCGCCAAGACCGGCGCCGCCGTCTCCGACATCAAGCGCCTGACCATCTGGGGCAACCACTCGGCGACCCAGTACCCGGACATCTTCCACGCGGAGATCGCCGGCAAGAACGCCGCCGAGCTGGTCAACGACCAGGCCTGGCTGTCGGACGAGTTCATCCCGACCGTCGCCAAGCGCGGCGCGGCGATCATCGAGGCCCGCGGCGCGTCCTCGGCCGCCTCGGCCGCCAACGCCGCCATCGACCACGTGCACACGTGGGTCAACGGCACCGCGGCGGGCGACTGGACCTCCATGGGCATCCCGTCGGACGGCTCCTACGGCGTCCCGGAGGGCATCATCTCCTCCTTCCCGGTCACCACGAAGGACGGCCGCTACGAGATCGTCCAGGGCCTGGACATCAACGAGTTCTCCCGTGCGCGCATCGACGCGTCCGTGGCGGAGCTCGTCGAGGAGCGCGACGCGGTGCGCGAGCTCGGCCTGATCTGATCGTCTTCGTACGGCCGGGCCGCGCAGGCCCCCGTACGAGCGGTACGAACACCAAAGCGCCCCGGCCAAACCTGGCCGGGGCGCTTTGGCGTGAATCGTTCTGTCGCCGCATGGAGGGGAACCCTAGGGTCGGTCGGTGACCGAGAATGCGATTCCCCGGCAGCCCGACGGCAGTTGGGCCGGTCCCTCCGCGGGCCGCCCCCCGGTGCACCCCTCCCTCAGCGAGGCCGGTCGCTTCCTGTGCGCGGGGACGTACCTCGACGCCGGGTACCGCGACCGGGTCATCGACGAGCTGTACGTCCACGAGGAACGGATCGTCGCCCCCTCCTACGGCTACGACGCCTCCAGGGTCCTCGCCCACGCGCTGCGCGCCCGCCGCGCCGAACTGGGCTGGGCCGCCGGGGTCCTCGGGGCCTGGTTCGTCGGCGTCCTGCTCACGGGCGGCGCCCTCGCCACGCTGGTCCTGCCCTTCCTGGTGCTGAGCCTGGCCGACTGGCTGCGCGCCCGGAACGTCCCGGCGCTGCGGGTGCTCTCCGTGATCGTGCGGATCTACGCCTGGTGGCTGCTGCTCCTCGTCCTGTTCGTCCTCGGCCTCGGCGGGCTCGTGCTGTTCAGCGCCCTGGACGAGCTGGGAGGGGGCGTCCTGCCGTTCGCCCCGACGGGCCGGGACGTCGCGGGCACCGCCGTCCTGTGGTGGCTGCCGGTGGTCTTCGCCGGGGTGGTCACCGTCGTGGGCCTCCAGCGCGGACACGTCTACCGGACGATCGCCACCGACCTCTCCGAGCGCCGTTACGCCGACCACGCGAACGACCAGGCCGAAGCCGCCGAGGGGGCCCGCTTCCAGCGGGTCCGCCAGCGCGTCCGGGCCGAGCAGCACGCGCCGATGATCATGTACGACGTCAACGACCCGTTCTGCGGGGCGGGTGATCCCTTCCGGCCCTGGCAGCTGTCCGTGGAACTGCGCCCGCGCGAGGACCTCGGCCCCGACCGCAAGCCGGTCGCGGTCACCAACGCCCACATCCTGGCGCGGATCGTGCCGCTCCTGGAGGGCCTGCGGGTGCCCTCCCCGCACGGCTCCCCGGAGCAGGCCGCCGCCGTGGGCGACCGGATGCGCGAACTGGTACTGGACGAGTGCGTGTTCCTGCCCGCGGGCGGGCTGCCGCACCGGGACACCGCTCAGGTGGTGCACGGGCAGTTCGGCGAGCAGCGGGCCGCCGCCATCGAGGAGGGCGGCGAGCGCCGCCGGCACTTCCTGCGCGTGCGGGTGGGCGGCTGGGACGAGAACCTCGTCGTCACCGTCTTCGTACGGGTCCACACGCAGGGCGGGATGATGATGCTGGAGGTGGCCCCGCACGTGCTGCTGCCCGTCCGGACCGACTTCCACAACGCGGACGCGGACGCCCAGCGCTACCGCAACAACAGCGGGTTCGGCAAGGCCGTCTGGGCCCTGCGCCACACCCCCGGCTCCCTCGCGGCCTCCGCGGCCACACTGGGCCGCGGCCTGGCCAGCTGGTGGCGGATCGTCACCGGCGGCCACGGCGGGGCCCGGCCCGAGGGGCCGCGGGTGTCGGTGCGCGAGCTGGCCTCCGAGGACAACGGCTCGCTGTTCCACCTGATGGACCTGGACCGGTTCCTGAAGACGATCGAGGACCGGGTCGTCGGGGGCATCGTCCTCGCGCTGCACGAAGCGGGCTGGCACACCGAGGAGTTCGCGCAGCGCGCGGTCAACGTCGCCGAGGGCGGGGTGTTCATCAAGTCGGTGAACCACAGCGCCTTCAGCGTCGGCGGCGGCAACAACACCAACAGCACCAAGGTCAAGAGGAGTACCGGTGGCAACTGAGGACGGCGTGACGGGTACGGGTACGGGCGCGGCCGGGCAGACGCCCGCGGTCCGCATCGGCGATGTCTCGGGCAGCGCGTTCAGCATCGGCGGCGGCAACAACACCAACACCGTGCACCACGGGGGAGCGGGGACGGACACCGTCGGGCCGCAGGCCCTCCTCGACGCCGTACTGGAGCTGCGCGCGGCCCTCGTACGGCTGCCGCGCGGTGAGGACAGGGCGGCGCTCGACGCCGAGCTCGACGGGGTCGCGGAGGGACTGGAAGGGGCCGACGAGATCCGCCCCGGCCTGGTCCCCCGGCTCCGCGGAGCCCTGGAACGCTGGGCCCCGCTGGTGGACTCGGTCAGCGCCGCGACCGCCCTGGCCGGGCTCCTGACCACCCTGGGAGGCTGACCCGTGCCCCCGCAGAACGCCCCCCGCTGGGACCCCACGACCCAACGCTGGGTCACGGACCCCGACCCGCCCCCGGGCCCCGCCCAGCCGCCGGCCCCTGCCCAGCCGCCGACCCCCGCCCCGGCTCCCACGCCGCCCCCAGCTCCCACGCCGCCCCCGGGCTACGCCCCGGCCCCCGGCCCGACGCCGGCACCTGCTCCGGGCGCGGCACCCGGCCCGGCACCCGCGCCTGCTCCGGGCCACGACCTGGCTTCGGGTGCAGCGCCGGCACCCGCTCCGGGCCCGGCCCCCGCTCCCGGTTACAGCCCGGTCCCGGGCCCGGCCACCGCTCCCGGATACGGCCCGGGGGCGGCGCAGGACCCGTACCCGTATCCGGCGTACCCGGCGTATCCGCATCCGCATCCGCAGCCCGGACAGCCGGTGCACCCCGTACAGCCGCCGCCCCCGCGGGCCGGCGGGCGGTGGCTGACGCCGACCACGGCGGCCGTCGCCGTGGCCGCGCTCGCGATCGGTGCGGCCACCGTGTGGTTCGTGGCGCGGGACACCGGGGAGCAGCCGCCGCAGGCGGGGCCGACGGTGTCCAGCGCCCCGCCGAGCGGGGACGGGACGCCGCCCCCCTCGGCCACGGCAACGTCCACCCGCTCCCCGTCGCCGACAGGCAGTGGCAGCCCCACGCCCAGCCCGAGCGCGAGCGACTCCGCCCACGAGACCGTGCGCGACGCCAAGGGGTTCACCGTCGCCGTTCCCGCCGGGTGGCTCCGGGAGGAGGCCGCCGCGGGGGTCTTCTACCGCTCTCCCGACCGCACCGCCCTGGTCCAGATCTTCCAGGTGAGCGAGCCCGAACTGACCCCGCTCGCGGCCGTCCAGGGCGCCTCCACCTACCTGCGCGCCCAGACCACCGGCTACGAGGAGATCCGCGTGGGCCCGGCCCAGGGCGCCCCCGAGGGCGGGGAGCTGGTCTACGAGTACGACAGCGCGGAGTCACACGGCCGCCGCCGCGGCGTGGAGCGGGTCTTCGTCGCCGGGGACGGCAAGAAGTGGGCCGTCCTGACGGCCGGCCCGGCGCCCGAGTGGACGCTCACCCAGTCCCACCACCAGGCCGCACTGGCCGCCTTCCGCCCCACGGGCGGCTGACGGCCGGGCGCGGGGAGGGGGTCACTTGTACATGCCCGGGGTGTAGTGCCCCGGGGTCAGGCGGGTGGTGACGCCGATGCGGTTCCAGACGTTGATCGCGGCGATCAGGGCGATCACCTGGGCCAGCTCCTTCTCCTCGAAGTGCTTCGCGGCCCGCTCGTACACCTCGTCGGGAACGAAACCGTCGGTCAGGACGGTCACGGCCTCCGTCAGCTCGATCGCGGCGAGCTCCTTCTCCGTGTAGAAGTGCCGCGACTCCTCCCAGGCGCCGAGCAGCAGCAGCCGCTCCACGTCCTCGCCCGCCGCGAGGGCGTCCTTGGAGTGCATGTCGATGCAGAAGGCGCAGTGGTTGATCTGGGAGGCGCGCAGTTTGACGAGCTCGACCAGGGCCGGGTCCAGCCCCTTGGCCGCGGCCGCGTCCAGGGCCACGGCGGCCTTGTAGAACTCCGGGGCGAGCTTCGCGAGCTGCATGCGGGGGGTGTGTTCGGATGCCTTCTCGGTGTCGGTCATGACATCAGCCTAGGAGCCGGGCGGCCCGCCGATATGGTCCATGTCCATGACGGAATCGTGGGCCACTTTCGGTGCCGACCTGCATCTGGAGCCGACCCCCGGGCGCGGCGTCCGGGCCGGGTTGACCGAGGCGCTGCGCGAGGCCGCGCGCAGCGGGCGGCTGGCCCCGGGGACCCGGCTGCCCTCCTCGCGGTCGCTCGCGGCGGACCTCGGGATCGCCCGCAACACCGTCGCCGAGGCCTACGCCGAGCTCGTCGCCGAGGGCTGGCTGACCGCGCGGCAGGGCTCCGGGACCCGGGTCGCCGAGCGGGCCCGGGTCGGGGCCGGGGCGGGGAGCGGGGTACGGCGTCCCGCGGCGGCCGTGCCCGTACGGCGCCCCGTGCGCGCGCAGCCCTCGTACAGCCTGAAGCCCGGTTCCCCGGACCTGGGCGGCTTCCCGCGCGCCGCCTGGCTGGCGGCGGCCCGGCGGGCGCTGACCGAGGCGCCGAACGAGGCCTTCGGGTACGCGGACCCGCGCGGCCGGGTGGAGCTGCGCGAGGCCCTCGCCGGGTACCTGGCGCGGGCCCGCGGGGTGTACGCCGACCCCGAACGCATCGTGCTGTGCGCGGGCTTCGGCCAGGGCCTGCTGCTGCTCGCGCGGATGCTGCGGGCGCGGCGGATCCGGGAGATGGCGGTGGAGGGGTACGGGCTGGACGTGCACCGGGACCTGCTCACCGGCGCCGGGCTGCGGACGCGGCCGCTGGCGGTGGACGGGGCGGGGGCCCGCACCACCGAGCTGGCCGGTTCGGGCGCGGGGGCGGTGCTGCTGACGCCGGCGCACCAGTTCCCGACGGGCGCCGCGCTGACGCCCGGGCGGCGGGCGGCGGCGGTGGACTGGGCCCGGTCCACGGGCGGGCTGATCCTGGAGGACGACTACGACGGGGAGTTCCGCTACGACCGCCAGCCGGTCGGCGCGCTCCAGGGGCTGGACCCGGACCGGGTGGTGTACCTGGGCACGGCGAGCAAGTCCCTGGCGCCGGGGCTGCGGATGGGCTGGATGGTGGTGCCCGGGCCGCTGATGGACGAGGTGCTCTCGGTGAAGGGCCGGACCGACTGGAGCTCCAGCGCGCTGGACCAGCTGACGCTCGCGGAGTTCATCCGGTCGGGGGCGTACGACCGGCACGTGCGGGGGATGCGGGTGCGCTACCGGCGGCGGCGCGACGAGCTGGTGGCGGCCGTCGGGGACCGTGCGGCGGTCTCCGGCATCGCCGCGGGGCTGCACGCGGTGCTGGACCTTCCGCCGGGCGGGGAGCGGGCGGCGCTGCGGTCGGCCGCCTGGCAGGATCTGGGGCTGCTGCCGCTGTCCTTCTTCCGGCATCCGGATGCGACGATGCCTCCGCGGGAGGCGCTGGTCGTCGGCTTCGGGACTCCGTCCCAGAGTGCGTGGGCGCCGACGCTGGCGGCGCTGGTCGCTGCGCTCCCGTGACGCGGCCCTGCGGGGCTGTCCCCTACCCGCCCTTCCACCGTTCCCCGGGGCTGCGCCCCGGACCCCCTGGGGCTCCGCCCCAGACCCCGGTCCTCAAACGCCGGACGGCTGAAAAGGCCGGACCCCGGTTCTCAAGCGCCGGACGGCTGAAAAGGCCGGACCCCGGTTCTCAAGCGGCGGACGGCTGAGACGGCTGCGCCGGGGGTTCGCCGAAGCGGGCCAGGGCCAGGGAGCCGGCCACGGCCACCAGGAAGCCCGCGATCGCCAGCCAGGTCAGGCCCTCGCGGGTGCGGTCGCCCAGCCAGGCCACGCCCACCGCCGCCGGGCCGATCGTTTCGCCCAGCACCATCCCGGCCGTCGCCGCCGTCACCGAGCCGCGCTGGAGGGCCGAGGTGAGGAGGAGGAAGGCGGAGCCGCCGCCGAGCAGGAGGGCGTAGAACGCCGGGTTGGAGAGGGCGGAGAGCGAGATGTCGTCGATGAGCCGGACCGCCACCTCCACCACCCCGAAGCCCGTCCCGGCGGCCAGACCCAGCGTCAGGGCCCGGCTGCGGTCCGGCAGTCCGCCCGCGACGGCCCCGACCACCAGCACCAGCCCGGCCACCGCCAGCAGCCCCAGTTTCAGCGCGAGCGTGCCCTTGCCCGAGCCCTCCTCCCCGGACGCCAGCCCGAGCATCACCAGCCCCGCGCACACCACCGCGACGGCGCCCCACTCCGTCCCGCTCAGCCGTACGTGCAGCAGCCGCGCCGCGACCACCGCGGTCACCGCGAGGCTGGCGGCGAGGGCCGCGCCCACCGCGTAGATCGGGATGTGCCGCAGGGCGATGATCTGGAGGACGAAGCCGACCGCGTCCAGCCCGAGTCCGGCGAGATAGCGCCACTGGCGCAGCGCCCGCAGGAGGAGGGCGGTGTCGACCCCGGAGCCCGTTCCCGGCTCCGCGGCCCGCGCCGCCACCGCCTGCAGGACCGACGCCGTGCCGAAGCAGACCGCCGCACCGAGCGCGCAAATCATCCCAATGAGCACGAACCGACTCTAGGTCACGGATCCCGCGTCGGCCGGATTCCGTCGGCCGGGGCGGCCGTTCTAGTCTGTGCGCAGCCGGCCACCCCAGGGGGAGCGAACAGTCCATGGACAGCAGCAGTAGCAGCACCGACACCGCGCGCACCACGCGCCGCATGCGTTCCGGCACCGTCGCCCTCGGCGGCATGGGCCTGCTCGCCGCGGCCCTGGTGGCCTGCGGCAGCAGCAATGAGCCCGACAAGCGCTGCGCGGACCGCGCCACCCTGGAGAAGCTGAACACCAAGGAGTGCAAGAGCGGCGGCCGCGGCGCGTACTACTACGGCGGCACCGTCGCGAAGAACAAGGTCAGCGGCGGCAGCTTCGACAAGTCCGCCGTCACCCGCGGCGGCATCGGCGGCAGCCACAAGAGCTCCTCGGGCGGCTGATCCAGGGTGAAGCGCCACACCATCGAGCCCCGCCCCGACTGGCAGAAGACCGTCGAGGAGCAGGGGCTGATCTATCCCCTCACCCGCTACCCCGACGACTCCCTGCGCCCCTACTGGGACGAGAGCGCGTACTACTCCTTCACCCTCCCCGAGGTCGAGGCGCTGGAGAACGTCGTCGAGGAGCTGCACGCCATGTGCCTGGCGGCTGCCCAGCACATCGTCGACCACGACCGCTTCGCCGACCTCGGCATCACCGACCCGAAGCTCGCCGCGCTGATCGCCGAGTCCTGGCGGCGCCGCGCCGAACAGCCCTCCCTCTACGGCCGCTTCGACCTGCGCTACGACGGCACCGGCAGCCCCGCCAAGATGCTGGAGTACAACGCCGACACACCCACCTCCCTCGTGGAGGCGGCCAGCCCGCAGTGGTTCTGGATGGAGGAGCGCTTCCCCGGCGCCGACCAGTGGAACTCCCTCCACGAGCGGCTCGTCGACGCCTGGCGCCGTCAGGCGGAGCTGCTGCCGGCCGGTCCGGTGCACTTCGCGCACTCCGAGACCGACGAGCTCGGCGAGGACCTGATGACGGTCGCCTACCTCCAGGAGACCGCCGAGCAGGCCGGCATCGAGACGCGGGAGCTGTCGGTGGAGCGGATCGGCTGGGACTCCCTGTCCGGCCGGTTCGTGGACGAGAAGCTCGGCTTCATCCGCGCGATCTTCAAGCTCTACCCGTGGGAGTGGCTGGCCACCGACGAGTTCGCCCCGCAGGTCCTCGGCACGTACGACCACGGCGGCGGCTCCGGCACCACCGCCTGGATCGAGCCCCTGTGGAAGATGCTGCTCTCCAACAAGGCGCTCCTTGCGGTCCTGTGGGAGCTCTTCCCGGAGCACCCGAACCTGCTGCCCGCCTACCTGGACGGCCCGCGCGAACTCGCCACGACCACCGGCTACGCGGCGAAGCCGCTGCTGGGCCGCGAGGGCGCTGGCGTCACCCTGCACCCGGTGGGCGGCGAGCCGTTCGCACCGGAGCAGGACGAGACGTACGTCTTCCAGGGCCTCGCCCCGCTGCCCGACTTCGACGGCAACCGGGTGGTGCTCGGCGCGTGGGTCGTCGAGGACGAGGCGGCGGGCCTGGGCATCCGCGAATCGGCGGGGCCGGTCACGGACGAGTACGCCCGCTTCCTGCCCCACGTGATCCTCTAGAGGGCGTCCCGGCCCGTCAGGCGCCGAGGACCGACCTGAGCTGGTCCAGCCCCCAGTCCAGGTCCTCCTTGGAGATCACCAGCGGAGGCGCGATCCGGATCGTCGACCCGTGGGTGTCCTTGACCAGGACTCCGAGCCCCATCAGCTTCTCGGAGATCTCCCGGCCGGTCCCGCGCGCCGGGTCGATGTCGACGCCCGCCCACAGCCCGCGGCCCCGTACGGCGGTCACCGCACCGCCGCCGACCAGCAGGTTCAGCTCCCGGTGCAGGTGGTCGCCGAGCTCGGTGGCACGCTGCTGGAACTCGCCGGTGCGCAGCATCGCGATGACCTCCAGGGCGACGGCGCAGGCCAGCGGGTTGCCGCCGAAGGTGGAGCCGTGCTCGCCCGGCTTGAACACGCCGAGCACGTCGAGGTCGGCCACCACCGCAGACACGGGCACGACCCCGCCGCCCAGCGCCTTGCCGAGGATGTACACGTCGGGGACGACCCCCTCGTGCTCGCACGCGAAGGTCTTCCCGGTGCGGCCCAGGCCCGACTGGATCTCGTCGGCCATGAACAGGACGTTCCGCTCGCGCGTCAGTTCCCGTACGCCCTGCAGGTATCCGGCGGGCGGCACGAGCACGCCGGCCTCGCCCTGGATCGGCTCCAGCAGCACGGCGACGGTGTTGGAGGTGACGGCGTGGGCGAGCGCGGTGAGGTCCCCGTACGGGACGATCTCGAAGCCGGGGGTGTACGGGCCGAAGTGGTCGCGGGCGTCGTGGTCGGTGGAGAACGACACGATGGTCGTCGTGCGGCCGTGGAAGTTGTCGGCCGCCACCACGATCTTGGCGTGGCCGTCCGGTACGCCCTTGACCTCGTACCCCCACTTGCGGGCGGTCTTCACCGCCGTCTCCACGGCCTCCGCGCCGGTGTTCATGGGCAGGACCGCCTCCTTGCCGCACAGCGCCGCGAGCTCGGTACAGAAGTCCGCGAAGCGGTCGTGGTGGAAGGCGCGGGAGGTCAGGGTGACCCGCTCCAGCTGGGCGCGGGCGGCGTCGAGCAGGCGGCGGTTGCCGTGGCCGAAGTTCAGGGCGGAGTACCCCGCGAGCATGTCGAGGTAGCGGCGGCCCTCCACGTCGGTCATCCACGCGCCCTCCGCCGTGGCGACGACGACGGGCAGGGGGTGGTAGTTGTGCGCGCTGTGCGCGTCGGCGGAGCGGATGGCATCAGCAGTTGTCGACACGGGGTCTCCGATCGTCCGTCAAGCCGGTGACGAGGGTGGCGTCACCTTCCATCCTCGCTCGAATACCGGACGGAGAAACCTTTCTTGCGGCGCGCCCGCTAAGGTGTCGGACACGCACGGCGACTGGCGCACGGAGAACCAACTCCGGGGGAGCCGTGCGCGCACGACCGCATACAGGGCCGCTCGCCTGGGCCTCGCGGGGACGAGATCCGACATCGACCCCGGAGGAACCGCCATGAGCGCGAACCACCCCCCGTACCGTCACCCCGCCCTGCTCGCGACCGACCCCGAGCTGGCGTCCTTCGTCGCCGCCGAGGAAACCCTCCAGGCGGAGACCCTCCGCCTCATCCCGAGCGAGAACTACGTCTCCTCGGCCGTGCTGGAGGCCTCCGGCACGGTGCTGCAGAACAAGTACAGCGAGGGCTACCCGGGCCGCCGGTACTACGAGGGCCAGCAGAACATCGACCGCATCGAGGCGCTGGCCGTGGAGCGGGCGAAGGGCCTCTTCGGAGTCGACCACGCCAACGTGCAGCCGTACTCCGGCTCCCCGGCGAACCTGGCCGTGTACCTGGCCTTCGCGAAGCCCGGCGACACGGTGATGGGCATGGCCCTGCCGATGGGCGGGCACCTGACGCACGGCTGGGGCGTCTCGGCGACGGGCTCCTGGTTCCGGGGCGTGCAGTACGGGGTCCAGGCGGAGACCGGCCTCATCGACTACGACGCCGTACGGGAGCTCGCGCTCGCGGAGCGGCCCAAGCTGATCTTCTGCGGCGGTACGGCGCTCCCGCGCACGATCGACTTCGAGGCGTTCGCGTCGATCGCGAAGGAGGCGGGCTCGGTGCTCGTCGCCGACGTGGCGCACATCGCCGGCCTGATCGCGGGCGGGGCCCACCCCTCCCCGGCGGGTCACGTGGACGTGATCTCGACGACCACCCACAAGACCCTGCGCGGTCCGCGCGGGGCGATGCTGATGTGCCGCGAGGAGCACGCGAAGGCCATCGACAAGGCGGTCTTCCCGGGCCTCCAGGGCGGCCCGCACAACCAGACGACGGCCGGTATCGCGGTGGCGCTCCACGAGGCGGCGCAGCCCTCGTTCGTGTCGTACGCGCACGCGGTCGTGGCCAACGCGAAGGCGCTGGCCGCGGCGCTGCTGGAGCGGGGCTTCGACCTGGTCTCGGGCGGTACGGACAACCACCTGATCCTGATCGACCTCACGGGGAAGTCGGTGTCCGGCAAGATCGCGGCGAAGGCGCTGGACCGGGCCGGGATCGTCGTGAACTACAACACGGTGCCGTTCGACCCGCGCAAGCCGTTCGACCCGTCGGGGATCCGGATCGGCACGCCGTCGCTGACCTCGCGGGGGCTTGGCGTCGAGCACATGCCGGTGGTCGCCGGCTGGATCGAGCGTGCGGTCGCCGCTGCCGCGAAGGGTGACGAGCCGGCCCTGGGCGCCATCCGCGCCGAGGTCGCCGACCTCATGGCCGCCTTCCCGGCCCCGGGCCTCCCCGTCGCCTGACCCTCCGGGTGGGGGCCGGTCCCTGCGGGGGCTGTCCCCTACCCGCCCTTCGCCCGTTCCCCGGGGCTGCGCCCCGGACCCCCTGGGGCTCCGCCCCAGACCCCGGTCCTCAAACGCCGGACGGCTGAAAAGCCCCGGACACACCCCTGACCTCGCTAAAAGCGGTCGCTCGGCCGAGGCAAGATCCGGACGGGCCGCTACCGCCGGGTACCCGGGCGGGGGGCGGGCAGGGGGCGGGGGACCCGCCGGGTTCCGGCCAGTGGCGGGGCCGAGCCCGGTGTCACACCTGAGAGAATGGAGCCATGGCTTCTGATCGTCCTCGCGCGCTCTCCGGCATCCAGCCCACCTCCGGTTCGTTCCACCTCGGGAACTACCTCGGAGCCATCCGGCAGTACGTCGCCCTGCAGGAGACGCACGACGCCTTCTACATGGTCGTCGACCTGCACGCGATCACCATGCCGCAGGATCCGAAGGATCTGCGCGCCAATACCCGGCTGTCCGCCGCGCAGCTCCTCGCCGCCGGTCTCGACCCCGAGCGCTGCACGCTCTTCATCCAGAGCCACGTGCCCGAGCACGCGCAGCTCGGGTGGGTCATGAACTGCATCACCGGTTTCGGCGAGGCCAGCCGGATGACCCAGTTCAAGGACAAGTCCGCGAAGAGCGGCGCCAACAACGCCACCGTCGGCCTGTTCACGTACCCGATCCTCCAGGTCGCCGACATCCTGCTCTACCAGGCGAACTCCGTCCCCGTCGGCGAGGACCAGCGTCAGCACATCGAGCTGACCCGGGACCTGGCCGAGCGCTTCAACCAGCGCTTCGGGCAGACCTTCACCCTCCCCGCCGCGCACATCGTCAAGGAGGTCGCGAAGATCTACGACCTCCAGGACCCGGCGATCAAGATGTCGAAGTCGGCGTCTTCGCCCAAGGGCCTGATCAACCTCCTCGACGAGCCCAAGGCCACCGAGAAGAAGATCAAGAGCGCGGTCACCGACACCGAGGCCGTGGTCCGGTTCGACGCCGAGAGCAAGCCCGGCGTCAGCAACCTGCTCACGATCTACTCCACTCTCACGGGGGAGTCGATCCCCGCGCTGGAGGCCGCGTACGAGGGCAAGGGCTACGGTGCGCTCAAGACCGACCTGGCCGGCGTGATGGTCGATTTCGTCACACCCTTCAAGCAGCGCACCCAGGAGTACCTGGACGATCCGGAGACCCTGGATTCCCTGCTGGCCAAGGGCGCGGAGAAGGCCAGGGCGGTCGCCGCCGAGACCCTGGCGCAGGCCTACGACCACCTCGGTTTCCTCCCCGCGAAGCACTGACGGGCACCGAAGAGAAAGAGGGCCCTGGCGATCTGGGGGGTGCTGCCGCCACACTGGGGCGGCAGCACTCGTGCGACGCACATGCGGAGCACAGACCACGCACAGGACTACAGGCGGAGGAGAGCTACGTGGGGACCGTAACGCTCGGCGTTTCGATCGCGGTCCCGGAGCCGTACGGCAGCAGCCTTCAGGAGCTGCGCGCCGGCTTCGGGGACGCTGCCGCGCACGGCATTCCCACGCACGTCACCCTCGTACCGCCGACGGAGGTGGCCGCGGACCGGCTCGCCGACATCCGCGCCCACCTGGCCGAGGTCGCGGCCGCCGGCCGCTCCTTCGTGATGCGGCTGGCCGGCACGGGCACCTTCCGTCCCCTCTCGCCGGTCGTCTTCGTCCAGGTCATCGAGGGCGGCCCCGGCTGCACCCGGCTCCAGGGCCAGGTCCGCGACCCGGACGGGCCGCTGAGCCGGGAGCTCTCGTTCCCGTACCACCCGCACGTCACGGTCGCCCACGGGATCTCCGAGGAGGCGATGGACCTGGCGTTCAGCACCCTCGCCGACTACGAGGCGGAGTGGGTCTGCTCCGGGTTCGCCCTCTACGAGCAGGGCTCGGACGGGGTCTGGCGCAAGCTGCGGGAATACCCGTTCGGCAACGGGGCAAGCGGTGGAGCGAGCGGCGTACCGGCGCAGCTCGGCTCGGCGACGGACAACAGTGCGGCGGCTGCCGCGGGCGAGGCGACCGTACGCCGTTCCTGACGCAGGAACCGGAACCGGAAACCGATCCTTCGCAGGACCAGGGCATGGAACGGCCGAGCCGTCGGGCGAAAAGTCACAATCGACGACCGTAGTCCCCAAAAGCGGCAATCCCGGCTATTTGCGACAGCTCATTTACGGTGACCGTATGGACTGGCTGACGAAACTCCCGCTGATCGGGCCCCTGGTCTCCGCCCTGATGCGGACCCACCTGTGGCGTTCGTACCAGCGGCTCGACCGCGTGCACTGGAGCCGGCTCGCCGCCGCCATCACCTTCATCAGCTTCCTGGCCCTCTTCCCGCTGATCACCGTGGCCGCCGCGGTCGGCGCCGGACTGCTCACCCAGGAGCAGCTCGACCGGCTCCAGAAGAACCTCGCCGAGCAGGTCCCCGGCATCTCCGACCAGCTCGACATCAACGCCCTCGTCGCGAACGCGAGCACGGTCGGGCTGATCGCCGCCGCCGTCCTGCTCTTCACCGGCATCGGCTGGGTCGGCTCGATGCGGGACTGCCTGCGCGCGGTGTGGGAGAAGGACGACGAGGACGAGGGGAACCCCTTCGTCCGCAAGGGCAAGGACGCGCTCGTCCTCATCGGCCTCGGCGGCGTCGGCCTGGCCTCGGCCGCGGCCTCGATCTTAGGCTCCAGCGCGGTCGGCAAGGCCGGGGACTGGCTGCACGTACCGCGCGACGGCGCGGGCGGCGGCCTGCTGCGGGGCGGGGCCTTCCTCGTCGGCGTACTGGCCGCCTTCCTGCTCCTGCTCTACGTCCTGACCCTGCTCCCGGGCGTCGAACCGCCCCGCCGCCGCCTGATCGAGGCGGCCCTCCTCGGCGCGGCCGGCTTCGAGCTGCTGAAGCTGCTGCTCAGCGGCTACATGCGCGAGGTCGCCACGAAGAGCATGTACGGGGCCTTCGGCGTGCCCATCGCACTGCTGATCTGGATCAACCTCACGGCGAAGCTGCTGCTCTTCTGCGCGGCGTGGACCGCGAGCCGCGACGACGCCGACGGGGACGGCGTGGAGGACCCGGAGCCGGGCCGCGAGCCCGCCGGCTCCGCAACACCGGGCCCTGCTGCACCGGGCTCCGCTGTACCGGGCTCCGCTGTACCGGGCTCCGCTACACCTGGCCGCGAGCCCGGCGGCCGCGCCCCCGCGGCCAGCGCCGGTTGACCGCGTAGGCCCCGCCGGCCACCACGGCCAGCACCCCGCCCGCCACGCCGAAGGCCGTACCGATCCCGCCGCCGGAGCCCGCACCGGACGCCGAGGGGTTGTTCTCGTGGGACTGGGCCGGGGAGCCGTGGGAGGTGGTGTCCGCGCTCTTGGGCGGCACCAGCTCGCCCACCGGCTTGACCTTCCCGCTCGCCGCGAACCCCCAGTCGAGCAGGTCGGCGGTCTCCTCGTACACGGAGTTGGCGCCCCCGGTGCCCGGGTTCATCACCGTGACCAGCAGCTTCTTGTCGCCGCGCTGGGCGGCGCCGGTGAAGGTGGAGCCGGCCATCGTGGTGTTGCCGTTCTTCACCCCGGCGATCCCCTTGTAGGGGGAGAGGCCGCCGGCTCCCGTCATCAGCCGGTTGGTGTTCTGGATCTCGAAGGTCTCGCGCGGCTTGCCCGGCTCCTGCCGGCCCGGGAACTTCGCGCTGGCCGTGCCGCAGTACTCCCGGAAGTCCTGCTTCTGCAGACCGGAGCGGGCGATGAGGGTGAGGTCGTAGGCGCTGGAGACCTGGCCCGGAGCGTCGTAGCCGTCGGGGGACACCACGTGCGTGTCCAGGGCCTGGAGCTCCTCGGCGTGCGCCTGCATGTCCTTGACGGTCTTCTCGACGCCGCCGTTCATGGCCGAAAGTACGTGCACGGCATCGTTCCCGGAGCGCAGGAACACCCCGAGCCACAGGTCGTGGACGCTGTACTCGGCGTCCTCCTTGATGCCCACGAGGCTGGAGCCGGAACCGACCCCGTCCAGCTCCTGGTCGGTGACCTTGTGGACCTGGTCCTTGGGCAGACCCGGCAGCACGGTGTCGGCGAAGAGCATCTTCATCGTCGAGGCCGGGGGGAGCCGCCAGTGCGCGTTGTGCGCGGCGAGGACCTCGCCGGTCTCGGCATCGGCCACGATCCACGAACGCCCCGTCAGGTTCGCCGGCAGCGCGGGCGCGCCGGGCAGCAGGTTGACCTGCGTACCGGGCTGCCCGAGCGAAGCGCCGCCGACCGTGGACATCGAGGCGGGCGGCGCGGGCGCCTTGGGGGGCTGCCCCTTCCCGTCCGCCGGCGGCGTCGGCGTGGGCGCGGCGAAGGCGGCCGGAGCCAACAGGGCCGGGACCAGCAGGGCGGGAAGTGCGGCGGATAGGACCGTCAACGCGGTCTTCTTGGCAGACACGCAGGTGAAAGTACATCCCGATGCTGTGCTTAGCGTCATGGATCGGCCAACCCGCCGCAACCACCGCCGGGACAGCCCACCCCGGCGCGTCCGTCCTGGGGACGAAACCGATACTGAGTTCATGAGACTCAGCCGCGCCGCTTCCTGGTTCCTGCTCGCCTTCGGAGTGTGGAGCTGGTTCATCTGGGTGTCTTTCGTCCGGAACCTGTGGAAGGACGGCAGCGGTCTGGCCTTCGACGCCGCGGGGGACCCGACCGCGTACTTCTGGGTCCACCTTCTCTTGGCGGTGGCGTCCTTTCTCCTGGGGACGGCCGTCGGAGTGATCGGGTTGCGCGGGGTGCGGGCTCTGCGGCGTGAATCACGTACGGAGGCGGGCGCATGACGATCGTCCTCGGCGCGGCCGTGGCCCTGCTGGTCCTGGCCCTCCTGGTACTGGTGCACCGCTGGCTCTGGATCCGCCTGGTCCGCGACACCACCGCCCCCGGCGGCGCGATCCGCCGCACGGGCACCGCCCTGGCCTTCGCACTCCCGCTCCTGTCCGTGGCCGCCCTCGTCGCGGGCCGCGCGGGAGCCCCCTTCTGGCTGGAGCGCACGGTCGCCTGGCCGGGCTACATGTGGCTGGCCGTCCTCATGTACCTCTCCCTGGCCATGCTGGTGGCCGAGCCCGTCAGAGCGGTATGGCTCCGCCGCCGGAGCAGGGTCACGCCCCAGGCGAGCCTCGGGGCGCAGCCCCACGGCGCCCCGGCCGCGGAGCCCGCGCCGGCGCAGGGCGCCCCCGCAACGGGGTCCGGGGCGGAGCCCCGCCATGCGGCCGCAGGCGCGGCCACCTCGGGGCCCGGGGCGGAGCCCCGGTTTCGGGAAGGGGCGGGGAGGGGAACTGCGCCGCAGGCCACCCTCGCAGCCACCGCCGAACCCGCAGCCCTGTCCGGGCAGCACCCGGCCGAGCCGACGGAGGCCATCCCGGCGGAGGCCACCTCCGCGGAGCCCGCCCCCACCACCGTCAGCCGCCGCCGCTTCGCGCGGATCGTGGCCGGCACGGCCGCCGCCGCAGCAGCCGGCACCGTCGGCTACGGCACGTACGGAGTCCTCCGCGGCCCCCGCGTCAAGCGGGTCCAGGTCCCCCTGGCGAAGCTCCCCCGCGCGGCCCACGGCTTCCGCATCGCCGTGGTCAGCGACATCCACCTCGGCCCGATCCTGGGCCGCGCCCACACCACCCGCATCGTCGACACGATCAACCGCACGCAGCCCGACCTCGTCGCCATCGTCGGCGACCTCGTCGACGGCAGCGTTCACGACCTCGGCCCCGCCGCGGAACCGCTCCGCGGCCTCCGCTCGCGCCACGGCTCGTACTTCGTCACCGGCAACCACGAGTACTTCTCCGGCGCCCAGCAGTGGGTCGACCACGTCCGCGAGCTCGGCCTCACCCCGCTGGAGAACGCCCGCCGCGAGCTGCCGTACTTCGACCTCGCCGGGGTCAACGACATCGCGGGCGAGAGCGAGGGCCACGGCCCGGACTTCCAGGCGGCTTTGGGCGACCGGGACCGCGCCCGCAGCGCCGTACTCCTCGCCCACCAGCCGATCGTCATCGACGAGGCCGTCCGGTACGGGGCGGACCTCCAGCTCTCCGGCCACACCCACGGAGGGCAGCTCTGGCCCGGCGAGTACGTCGCCGAGCTCGCCAACCCCACCGTCGCCGGGCTGGAGCGCTACGGCGACACCCAGCTGTACGTCTCGCGCGGCGCGGGCGCCTGGGGGCCGCCGGTCCGGGTCGGCGCGCCGTCGGACATCACAGTCGTCGAACTCGCCTCATATCAGGCCTGAACCACCCGAACCCTCAACGCCACGCCACAAATCGGCCTTCCCGAGGCTGAAATTCCGTGATGGGATGTGACCGATAATCGGATAGCTGGTCGCGCACTGCGGTGCGCGGCCACGTGGGGTGGAGTCAAGGATGTTGCGGTCTGTCCGCTCGAAAGTCATCGCGGCCGGGCTGGTCCTCGGCGTGGCCGGCGTCGCCACCTGGCAGCTGCTGCCGCAGGCCGCCGGCGGCGGGGAGCCGATCCGCGTCGGCACGAGCGACGTGGTCTCCTCCCTCGACCCCGCAGGGGCGTACGACGCGGGCTCCTGGGCCCTGTTCAGCAACGTCTACCAGTCGCTGCTGACCATCAAGCCCGGTGCCGACACCCCGGTGCCCGACGCGGCCTCCGCCTGCAACTTCGTCGGCGACAAGCTCACCACGTACCAGTGCGAGCTGCGCTCCGACGTGAAGTTCTCCTCCGGCCGCGCGATCACCGCCGAGGACGTCAAGTTCTCCTTCGACCGGATCAAGGCGATCAACTCCGACCAGGGGCCGGCGCCGCTGTTCAACACCCTGGAGTCGGTCAAGGCCGAGGGCCGCACCGTCACCTTCAGCCTCTCCGCCGGGGACGCCACCTTCCCGTTCAAGATCGCGACGGGCGCCGCCTCGATCGTGGACAAGGACAAGTACCCGGCCAAGGCCCTGCGCGAGGGGGAGAAGGTCGACGGCTCCGGTCCCTTCACCCTCGACGGCTACACGGCCGGCGCGAGCGCCGAGCTCAAGCCCAACACCTCGTACAAGGGCCAGGGCAAGATCTCCAAGAGCCCGGTCACCGTGAAGTACTTCAAGGACTCCGCGCAGCTGGAGCAGGCCTGGACCGACCACGGGATCGAGGTCGCCCACCGCGACATGCCCCCGGCGGTCCTGGCGGACCTGAACCCGGGCCTGGAGGACACCCGCTACCAGGCCTCGGGCGGTACGGAGATCCGCAGCATGGTCTTCAACCTCCGCCCCGGCTCCCCGGTGGCCCAGCCCGCCGTCCGCCAGGCCGTCGCCGCGGTCGTGGACCGGGCCAAGGTCGCGACCGAGGTCTACAAGGGCACTGTCACCCCGCTCTACTCGCTCGTCCCGGCGGGCATCGCCGCCCACAGCACGCCGTTCTTCGACGCATGGCCCTCGCCGAACGGGCTCACCGCGAAGAAGCTGCTCAAGGACGCCGGAGTCACCACCCCGGTCGCGATCACCCTCGGGGTCAACGTGCGCGGTTCGAGCGTCGCCGAGGCCGAGGAGCTGAAGGCGCAGCTGGAGTCCACCGGTCTCTTCGCCCTCACCATCAAGCCGGTCGAGAAGTGGAGCGACTTCCAGAAGGCCTACGCGGCGGGCGAGTTCGACGCCTACACCATCGGCTGGATCGCCGACTTCCCGGACGCGGACAACTTCCTCGCCCCGCTCGTCGGAGCCGACAACTCCATGAACAGCGGCTACTCCGACAAGGCCGTCGACGCCCTCATCACCCGCACCCAGTCCTTCTCGGACCGCGGTGCCGCCGCCAACGACTTCCGCGACCTGCAGAAGCTGGTCGCGCAGCAGGTCCCGATGCTGCCGATCTGGCAGAAGAAGGACTACGTGATGTCGCGCGAGGCCGTCGCCGGCGCCCAGTACCTCTCGGACGGCACCGGCGTGTGGCGGCTGTGGGAGCTCAGCTGGCTGTAGGACCCACGGCCGGGCCCTCCTGCGGACCCACGGCCGGGCCCTCCTGCGGACCCGCGGCAGGGCCCGCCTGCGGGGCCACGGCCGGGCCCGCCTGTGGGCCCTCCTACGGACCCACCTCCGGGCCCTCTTCCGGGCCCGCGTCCGGGTCGGAGGCCCGCTTGCGGCCCGGACGGGACACGGCCGTCTGGGCCATGCCCGGCAGGAAGTCCGTGAACAGCTCGTGCACTTCCCGCACCAGCGGCCGCAGCACCCGGAACCGGGCCAGGATGATGCCCCGGGTCGTGAGCTGCGCGCCGCGCTGTGCGAGCTTGCGGGTCTTCTCGCTGTCCGGGGAGCGGTCGAAGACCCAGTAGAGGACCAGGCCCATCTGCGAGAGCCACATCAGCTCCGGCAGTACGTCGGCCAGTTCGTCGGGCACCTTGGTCTTGGCCCCCGCCAGCACCTCGCGGTGCATGTCGATCGCCGTCTTGCGGGCCGCCTCCGACTCCGGGGAGAACGGGCTGAGCGGGCTCTCCGGGTCCGCGGCGTTCTTGAAGAACTGCGAGGCGAACTCGTGGTACGGCGCCGCGATGTCCAGCCAGGCGGTCAGGACGCCCGCGAGCCGCTTCTGCAGATCGGTCTCGTGGTCCAGGATCGGCCGGACCGCCGCCAGGTGCGCGGCGCCGATCCGGTCGTAGAAGCCCTGGACCAGATGTTCCTTGGACTCGAAGTAGTAGTAGGCGTTGCCGACCGATACTCCGGCCTCCTTGGCGATACCGCGCATCGTCGTCTTGTCGAAGCCGCGCTCCTGGAAGAGGCGGAGCGCGGTCTCGAGGATGAGCGTGCGGGTCTGCTCGCTCTTGGGAGCCTTCTGATCAGTCACGGTCCCGAGCCTATCGGGGCGCGGAACACTGGTCGTCACAGGCCGGTTCCCCATCGTTCGCCGAGGAGCCGTCCCGTACCGCCTCGCGCCAGGTGGAGGCGGTGTACATGGCCGCCTTGGCGAAGGGCCGGCCGGCCGGTGTGGCCAGCCAGTTCGCCTTCGGCCGGTGCTCGGCCAGCGCCCACAGGCAGACGATGAAGGCGTCCGTGCCGGTCCACACCTGTCCGGAGTCGCCGATGACGGTGATCTCCTTCAGCGTGGAGGCGTGGTCGAGCCGCGGGTACAGCCGCTGCGCCTCGAAGGAGGCCGCGGGGATGAGCCGCAGGGGTACCAGCCAGCGCTGGCCGAGCAGCCAGTGCCGGATGTGTACGCAGAGCGGGCAGTTCGCGTCGTAGAGCACCGTCAGGTGCCGGACCGCGGTCCTGGCCACGGTGATCAGGCCCCGGCGGGCATGGTCCACCCCTGGGGGCCGACCGGCGGGGTCTGCTGGCGCTCCATGATGCCCCGGCGGCGCATCTTGTTCAGCACCCAGACGTTGCCGAGGTGCATGACGCCGAGGACCAGGAGCACGACTCCGAGCTTGACCGACAGCGCCTCGAAGAGTCCGCGGGCGGCGACGATCTCGTCGGCCGACCGCAGGTACAGGGTCACGAAGCCGATGTTGACGAGGTAGAAGCCGACCACCAGGAGCTGGTTGACGGCGTCCGCGAGCTTCTCGTTGCCCTGGAGGACGTCGCCGATGAAGACGCGCCCGTTGCGGCTGAGCGTGCGGGCCACCCAGACGGTGAGTCCGATGCTGATGAGCAGGTAGATGACGTACGCGACCACGGTGAGGTCCATTGCCCTCAGCCCCCTTGAACGTGTTCAACTGCTGACAGCACTGACTGTAGACCTATTTTTGAACAGGTTCAAGCGAATGGCGGAGGGGTCTCGGGTCAGCGTCCCGGCAAGAACTCGAGCAGCAACCGATTGATCTCCTCGGGGCGTTCCAGCGAGGGGAGATGGCCGGCCCAGGGCAGCTCGACGTGGACGGCTCCGGGTATCAGGGAGGCCAGCTCGGCGGGGACGTCCCGGAACTCGGGGATGTCGTGCGCGCCGCCGATGCCGAGGACGGGGGCGGTGAGGGCGGCCGGTTCGAAGACGGGCTCGGGGAGCTCGTGGTCCCCGTCGGCCCCCTCGGCGCCCTGGAGGTTCCCGAGCTGCATGGCCCGTACGAGGGCGTGCGCGGCCTCGTCGGCCTCCGGGCCGAGCCACTGGCGGGCGTTGAGCCTGGCCGCGCCCTCCAGGTCGCCCGCGTCCACCAGGGCGGCTTCGGCGGCGTTGAAGGCGAGCAGGGCGGGGCCGCGCCGCTGCGCGGGCCGGGCGGGGCAGAGCAGCGCCAGCGCGCTCACCAGCTCCGGCTGCTGCGCGGCCAGCGTCAGCGCGACCCGCCCGCCGTAGGAGGAGCCGACGAAGGCGGCCCGCCGGATGCCGAGGTGCTCCAGCAGCTCCCGTACGTCCCCGTGGTCGCTGTACGGGGCTTCGGCGGCGGGGGAGTCGCCACAGGTCCGGAAGTCCGCCCGGACCACCCGGAACCCGGCGGCGAGCAGCGGCTGCCACTGCGGCTCCCACATCCGCCGGTCGCACACGGAGGAATGCAGCAGAACGACGGCCGGGGCGTCGACGGGGCCGTCCACATCATGAGAAATAACCATCCGGCGATCTTCGCGGACCCCCGCCCCGCGGACCACCGGGTTTCCCCCGGTGCTGCGTCACATGCTCAGCGCACGCGCCTGGTTGATCTGGCTCATGACCCACATGTAGGTGCCCGGGTCCACGGCCGGGATCATCGTGGAGTGGTGGCGGCCGCCGCTGTTGACCGTGATCTGGATGTAGCCCGTGGTGCGGCGCTCCTTCATCAGGAGGAAGAACAGGCCGAGCAGGCAGAACAGGAAGAAGATGACGGCCAGCACGATCGCGTGCGCCGGGATCTTCTCCTCCGTCCGGGAGAAGTCCGTGGCGTTCCAGACCGCGCCCCGGAGCGGCATCGTGCCGGACGGGGTGATGATCTGGTCGCCGGCGATGGTGATGTCGCCCAGGGAGAGTCCGGCGGCCGGGTACCCCATGGGTGCCGCCGGCGGCATCTGGGCCGGAATGCCCGCCCCGCCGATGGTCGGCTGGTAGGCCGGGGGCTGGGGATAGGGCTGCGGGTAGCCGTAACTCGGAGTCCCGGGCCCCCACTTGTACTCGTCGCCCTGGCCCGGGTCGCTCGCATAAGGGTTCGGATTCGGCTGCTGCTCACTCATGTGCCGATGATTCCATAGCCTTCGGCGGGCCAGTAGGGCGATTGCCGGTACGCGGAAGGCCCCGCCCCCGGTGCGAACACCGGGGGCGGGGCCTTCGTACGTCAAGAAATCAGAAGCGGCGCGTGATGAGGGCGCGCTTCACTTCCTGGATCGCCTTCGTGACCTCGATGCCGCGCGGGCATGCGTCGGTGCAGTTGAAGGTCGTGCGGCAACGCCACACGCCGTCCTTGTCGTTCAGGATCTCCAGGCGCTGCTCGCCCGCCTCGTCGCGCGAGTCGAAGATGAAGCGGTGCGCGTTGACGATCGCCGCCGGGCCGAAGTACTGGCCGTCGTTCCAGAACACCGGGCACGAGGACGTGCACGCGGCGCACAGGATGCACTTGGTGGTGTCGTCGAAGCGCTCGCGGTCCTCGGCGGACTGCAGGCGCTCGCGCGTCGGCTCGTTGCCCTTGGTGACCAGGAACGGCATGACGTCCCGGTACGCCTGGAAGAAGGGCTCCATGTCGACGACGAGGTCCTTCATCACCGTCAGGCCCTTGATGGCCTCGACCGTGATCGGCTTCTCCGGGTTGATGTCCTTGATCAGCGTCTTGCAGGCGAGCCTGTTCTTGCCGTTGATCCGCATCGCGTCGGAGCCGCAGATGCCGTGCGCGCACGAGCGACGGAAGGTGAGCGTGCCGTCGAGGTCCCACTTGATCTTGTGGAGACCGTCGAGCACGCGCTCCTTCGGGTCGATCTCGATCTGGAAGTCCTGCCAGGTCGACTCGTCCGAGATCTCCGGGTTGAACCGGCGGATCCGGAACGTGACCGTGATGAACGGCGATGCGGCGGCCGCCGCCTCCATCTGGTCCGTCTTGCTCAGGGTCGGGGTGGCCATCAGTACTTACGCTCCATCGGCTGGTAGCGGGTGACGACGACCGGCTTGTAGTCCAGGCGGACGGAGTCCTTGCCGTCGTCGCCGACCTCGCGGTACGCCATGGTGTGGCGCATGAAGTTGACGTCGTCGCGGTTCGGGTAGTCCTCGCGGTAGTGACCGCCGCGGGACTCCTTGCGCGCCAGCGCGGACACGGCCATGACCTCGGCCAGGTCGAGCAGGTTGCCCAGCTCGATGGCTTCCAGCAGGTCCGTGTTGAAGCGCTTGCCCTTGTCCTGGACGGACACGTTCAGGTAGCGCTCGCGCAGCTCCGCGATCTTCTCGACCGCGGTCTTGATCGTCTGCTCGGTGCGGAACACCATCACGCAGGCGTCCATCGTCTCCTGGAGCTCCAGGCGCAGGTCCGCGACCCGCTCGTTGCCCGTGGAGTTGCGCAGCCGCTCGACCTGGTCGATGACCTGCTGCGCCGGGTTCTCGGGCAGCTCGACGTAGTCGTTGGCGTGGGCGTACGCGGCGGCCGCGATGCCCGAGCGCTTGCCGAAGACGTTGATGTCCAGCAGCGAGTTGGTGCCCAGGCGGTTCGCGCCGTGCACGGAGACGCAGGCGACCTCGCCGGCCGCGTACAGGCCCGGGACGACGGTGGTGTTGTCCATGAGGACCTCACCCTCGACGTTCGTCGGGATGCCGCCCATGGCGTAGTGCGCGGTGGGCTGGATCGGGATCGGGTCCGTGTACGGCTCGATGCCCAGGTAGGTGCGCGCGAACTCGGTGATGTCCGGGAGCTTCGCGTCGAGCTGCTCCGGCGGCAGGTGCGTCAGGTCCAGGTACACGTGGTCACCGGCGGGACCGCAGCCGCGGCCCTCACGGATCTCGGTGTAGATGGAGCGCGAGACGACGTCACGGGACGCGAGGTCCTTCATGACCGGCGCGTACTTCTCCATGAAGCGCTCGCCGTCCTTGTTGCGGAGGATGCCGCCCTCACCGCGGGCGCCCTCCGTCAGCAGGATGCCCATGCGCCAGATGCCCGTCGGGTGGAACTGGAAGAACTCCATGTCCTCCAGCGGCAGGCCGCGGCGGTAGCAGGCCGCCTGGCCGTCACCCGTGAGGGTGTGCGCGTTGGAGGTCACCTTGAAGAACTTGCCGGTGCCGCCGGAGGCGTAGATGACGGACTTCGCCTGGAACACGTGGATCTCGCCGGTGGCGAGCTCGTACGCGACCACGCCGGCCGACTTCTTGACGCCGTCCTCCTCGACCAGGAGCTGGTCCAGGACGTAGAACTCGTTGAAGAACTCCACGCCCTCCTTGACGCAGTTCTGGTAGAGCGTCTGGAGGATCATGTGGCCGGTGCGGTCCGCGGCGTAGCAGGACCGGCGGACCGGCGCCTCGCCGTGGTTGCGGGAGTGCCCGCCGAAGCGGCGCTGGTCGATGGTGCCGTCCGGGGTGCGGTTGAACGGCAGGCCCATCTTCTCGAGGTCGAGGACCGCGTCGATGGCCTCCTTCGCCAGGATCTCGGCGGCGTCCTGGTCGACCAGGTAGTCACCGCCCTTGACCGTGTCGAAGGTGTGCCACTCCCAGTTGTCGTCCTCCACGTTGGCGAGCGCGGCGGCCATGCCGCCCTGCGCTGCGCCCGTGTGGGAGCGGGTGGGGTAGAGCTTGGTCAGCACGGCGGTGCGGCTGCGCTTCGTCGACTCGATGGCGGCGCGCATGCCTGCGCCGCCCGCCCCGACGATGACGGTGTCGTACTTGTGGATCTTCATTGGTTTCGCCTCAGCCCCGTTGCCTAGCGGATGTTCGGGTCGAAGGTGAAGATCACCAGCGTGCCCAGAAGAATGGTGAACACCGTGGCGGTGTAGAGCAGGCCCTTGAGCCACAGACGCGTGTTGGCGCGCTCCGCGTAGTCGTTGATGACGGTACGCAGACCGTTCGCGCCGTGCAGCATCGCGAGCCACAGCATCAGCAGGTCCCAGCCCTGCCAGAACGGGGAGGCCCAGCGGCCGGCCACGAAGGCGAAGCCGATCTTGGAGACGCCGCCGTCGAGGACGAGCTGGATCAGCAGGTGGCCGAGGACCAGGACGACGAGCACGATGCCCGAGAGGCGCATGAAGAGCCACGCGACCATCTCGAAGTTGCCGCGGGTCGAGCGCGGGGTCTTGCTGGTGCGCTTGCGCGGGGCCTCGATGTACGGCGCCGGGTTGTCGACGTCGTAGAGGGACACGCCCTCCACGTCACCGATGCCCTTTTCGAAAGAAGTGTCAGAAGACATGCGTGTCACTTCCCGAAGAGTTCGAGGTAAGCGTGTCCGAGGACGGGGTACAGGGCCCCGACCATCAGCACGACCCAGATGCCCACCACGGTCCAGAGCATCTGCTTCTGGTAGCGGGGGCCCTTGGACCAGAAGTCCACGGCGATGACACGGAGACCGTTGAGCGCGTGGAACAGGATTGCGGCGACGAGGCCGTACTCCAGCAGCGCGACGATCGGAGTCTTGTAGGTAGCCACGACATCGTCGTACGCCTCGGGTGAGACGCGGACGAGAGCGGTGTCGAGGACGTGTACGAACAGGAAGAAGAAAATGAGGACGCCGGTGACTCGATGAGCCACCCAGGACCACATTCCTTCCCGGCCGCGGTACAACGTTCCAGCCGGCACGGAAAACCCTCCGGAAGCGGGGCGGGGGCCAGCCGGCTTCTTTGTCGGTCGGGCCCGGCCGGGTACGGTCCTCCGGCCCCGGACATCGTAGCGACGCTTTGTCGGTTCCCTCGCGCGGGGGCCATCGGTGTGATCAAACAGGCACGGACGGACTATCCCACAGGGGCGAATAGCCCGAATTCGGCAGCAGATACCCCATCCGCCGAGGTCAGCCAGTGTGTCAGGTCGGCGAGCCGGACCTGCGCGACGCGACGGAGCTCGTCCGCGGAGATCGCGCGCTCTTCGTCCAGGTCCAGCTCCATCCGCCGCCGGATCGCGGCCAGCAGCTGGTCCGCCTGCTCCTCCGGGGTGGTCCCGTCGAGGCAGATCACGAAGGCGTGGCCGAAGGTCCGCTCGTACTCCCCGTGCGCCGCGTCGAGCGCGAGGACCGCGGCGTACGCGGCCCCGTGCTCCAGTTCCGGCGGGAACTCGCAGGCCAGCGCCTCGGAGAGGTCCGGCTGGGAGAGGTCGTACGAGGCCTCGTCCGCGGCGGCGAGTAGCGCGCCGAAGTCGGGGTAAGGGCGGTGGGCGGCCACCCGGTGGGCCCAGCGCCGGCTGCCGCAGCAGTGCAGCAGGGCGGAGTGGGCGGCCTCGGGCGACAGGGCGTTGAACCGTGCGAGCCCGGTGTCGTCCGTGCGGGGAAAGGGATCGGCGTCGTGGAGGGAGGGGGAGCCGAGGGAAGGGTCGGAGCCTCCGCGGGCCTGTGCCGGAAGGTGGCTGGACAGCGGGGGGCTCCTCGTGGCGTGGCGCGGGTGTCCCGCCACGCTATCGACGCGGAGCCGGGTGTGTCGTACCCATTCCGGGTTTTCACTCGGAAGTGAGCCGAAAGGATGACGGGAGCGCGTGTCGGGCCAGCTGCGGGGCCGCTCGGGGACCCCTGGGGGGACCGGGGCATGATGGCCGCGAGGACGGCGGAGAGGGGGAGGGCGACCGAGGCCGCCACCCCCCACAGGAGAGGCCCCGGCCGCCATCCGTCGCGGACTCGTGCGACAAGCCCGCACCCCTGTCAGCGTCTTCGATGCGTTTTGTGTCACACCTCGCTCCGCGCAGGGATGGTTGCGCGTTGTACAACTCGTGGACGAAGGTGCTTGAAAGCCGTAACGTGCTGATTTGCGCCACACAAACGGGACTGTGAACGGGTTGGGGATTTTGCTGGGGGACGACGCGGAGCTGACCACCGCGGTGCTCGCGGCACAAGACGGCGACGAGATCGCGTTCCGTTCTGTGTATCGCGCCGTGCACCCGCGCCTGCTCGGATACGTCCGCACGCTCGTCGGAGACGGCGACGCCGAGGACGTCACCTCCGAGGCCTGGCTGCAGATCGCCCGCGACCTCGACTCCTTCACCGGCGACGCCGACCGCTTCCGCGGCTGGGCCGCCCGCATCGCCCGCAACCGGGCCCTCGACCACATCCGCATGCGCGGGCGCAGGCCCGCCGTCGGCGGGGACGAGACCGAGCTGACGGGCCACGCCGCCGAGTCCGACACGGCCGGCGAGGCCATGGAGTCCCTCTCCACCTGCCGCACGATGGAACTCATAGCCCAGCTCCCGCAGGACCAGGCCGAGGCCGTGGTGCTGCGGGTGGTCGTCGGGCTGGACGCCAAGAGCGCCGCCGAGACCCTGGGCAAGCGCCCCGGCGCGGTGCGCACCGCCGCGCACCGGGGCCTGAAGAAGCTGGCCGAGCTGCTAGACGAGGCCGTCGACGGGGACTTCGACCCCGAGGCCGACCCCGATTCGGGCATCGGTTCCGGCATCGGCTCGGCCGTCGGCGTCGGCGCCGGGCGGGGACGCCGCCTCGGCGATAATGACGGGAGTCGCGCACGGGGCGCCGGGGGCGGACGGGATCTCGACGCCGTACCGGCGCAGCGGGCCCGCGCCGCGGGTCTCGTAGAACAAACCGGTGTGACGGATTCACGTTGGCGGACGCAGAAGGACATGTGATGGCCGACGAGCGCGACAGGTGGCTGGACAAAGCCGCGGCGGACAGACTGCTGCGCGGAGAACCGGCCGCACCTGGCGCCGAGCACTACGTCCACGCCCGGGCCGAGCGGCTGCGCGCCGCCCTCGACGCACTTGCCGAGCCGCCGCCCGTGGCCGCCGGCGGGCTGCCCGGGGAACTGCGAGGAGAGGCCGCCGCGGTGGCCGCCTTCCGCACGCGCGGCTCCGTGCTCCGGGCGGAACTGCAGACGAGGGCTCCGGACGCCGCGTTGTTCGGCTCCGCGGACACGGTGGTCGAGCTGAGTGCGCCCGCCGGCCCGGCCGGACCTGCGCCCCGGCGCGGGCGGCCGGTCCGCTTCGTCCTCGCCGCCGCCGTGGCCAGCGTCGCCGTGGGCGGCCTGGCGGCCGCCGCGGGCACCGGACTGCTGGACCGGGACTCCCGCGACGCCGCCGGCGGGCTGCCGGCCGCCACGGTGGCGGTCGGACCCTCTTCGACGGCCTCGGTGCACGGCCGCTTCGCGGCGCCCCTCGCGCCGTCCCTCACGACCGCGCCGCAGGACGGCGAGGGCCGGAGCGGCAGTCCGGGTCCGGGGAACACCCCGGGCGCGGAGGGACGTACGACGACGGGACCCGGCGCGGCCACCGGGACGAACACCGGTACCGGCACGGAACCGCCCGCGAGCGGCCCGACCGGAGACAAGGACGGCCGGGACCGGTCCCGGCAGGGTGGCGTCAACGGCATGACGACGGACCCGCCCGACGGTTCGGACCGGGACAAGGGGAGCCGCACCGGAGCGGTGGAGCTGTGCAGGGACTACCGGTCCGGGAAGCTCGACGAGGCCCGCCGGGAGAAGCTCGTACGCCTGGCCAAGGGGCTGATGAGGGTCCCGCGCTACTGCCAGGGAGTGCTCGACGTGGCCACCGGCGGCGGATCGAGCGGAGACGTGCCGGGTTCCCCCACGGTCCCGGGATCCCCGTCGCGCTCGCTGGGGCTGGTCCCGGCCGGTACGGCTTCGCCGAAGGCCCCGGATTCGGGCCGGGGCCGCTGAGGACCGGTTACCGGACACTGGCCTGAAACGGTTCGCGCCCCGCCTGTAACACTTTTCGAACCGGCGGCGCAGTACATAACGAGCCGACTGGTCATCGGCCGCGCATGAGCCGGGGTTCCCCCCGTACCCCTGGGCTCTGCGCAACTGGCGCGGGCGGGATTCGTTCCCCCGATCCCGCCCGCGCCCTCAACTTCCCACCTCCGACGCCCGGACGGGACGTTTCCCCTCCGCCCGGCCGTCTGTTCGTCACCAGTAGACGACGACCTTGTCGCCGACCTGCACCGCGTCGAACAGCGTCGCCAGCTTGGCCTTGTCCCGGACGTTCACACAGCCGTGCGAAGCGCCGGCGTAGCCGCGGGCGGCGAAGTCCGCCGAGTAGTGCACGGCCTGTCCCCGGCTGAAGAACATCGAGTACGGCATCGGCGTGTGGTAGATCGTCGACGTCCAGTCCTTCGCCTTCCACTCCACCTTGAACTCGCCCTCGCGGGTCGGGGTGTTCTCCGAGCCGAAGCGCACGTCCAGCGTGGAGACGACCTTCCCGTCGATCATCCAGGCGAGGGTGCGGCTCTCCTTGCTGATGCACATCACGCGGCCCGTCATGCAGCGCGCGTCGGGAGCGTCCGGCTCGTTGACGGTCGGCGGGCGCAGCTCGTCGGCGGTCGGCTTCTTCGTGGCGTTCTGGATCTTCTTCCAGGTGGGCTCGTCGACGCCGCCGGTGGCGGACAGGCCGTTCTTCGACTGGAAGGACTTGACCGCGGCGGTCGTCTTCGAGCCGTAGAAACCGGTCGGAGCGACCGTCATCAGCTTGAGCTGGCGCAGCCGGGCCTGCAGTTCGCGGACCAGCTCGCTGTCGTCGCCGTTCGCCATGACCTGCTTCACGGTCGGTGAGGGCGAGGCGGACGCGGAGGGCGACGCGGACGCGGACGGGGAAGCCGACGGCGAGGCGTCGCCCGGCTTTGCGTCCGTGGACGGCGAGGCGTCGGGAGAGGCGACCGCCGTGGGCGATGCGGGCGCGGAAGAACCGGAGCCCGTGGCATCCGTCTTCTGCGGTCCGCAGGCGGTCGCGGCGAGCGCGACGGCGGTGGCCAGGCCGAGTGCGCGGATTATTACCTTCTGGCGGTGCATTGCAGTCCCCCGATTTCTACGTGTGTATCTAGGTGATGCCACGTGGGCGTGGTCAGTTGCAGGGACGGCCGCGATGTTGCGCCATTGTGACCAGCGGCCGCCGCGCGGCCGCCGCGGGGACGTTTTATCAGCCCCGGGCACCTCCTAGCCACGAAGGAGCGCGTCACATGGAGCGGCACACCGAGAGCGGGGTCCCGATCGCGCCCGTCTACCGCCCGGAGGACCTCGCCGGCTGGGACCCCGGGACCGAACTGGGGGAGCCGGGGGAGTACCCGTACACCCGGGGCGTCCACCCGACCATGTACACCGGACGGCCCTGGACCATGCGCCAGTACGCCGGGTTCGGTACCGCCGCCGAGTCCAACGCCCGCTACCGGCAGCTCATCGCGGGCGGCGCCGCCGGGCTGTCCGTGGCCTTCGACCTGCCCACCCAGATGGGGCACGACTCCGACGCCCCGCTCGCGCACGGCGAGGTCGGGAAGGTGGGCGTCGCGATCGACTCGGTCGAGGACATGCGGGTGCTGTTCGACGGGATCCCGCTCGACCGCGTGTCCACATCGATGACGATCAACGCACCGGCCGCGCTGCTGCTCCTGCTCTACCAACTGGTCGCCGAGGAGCAGGGGATCGATCCCGCTCAGCTGACCGGCACGGTCCAGAACGACGTGCTGAAGGAGTACGTCGCACGGGGGACCTACATCTTCCCGCCCGGCCCCTCCCTGAGGTTGACGGCCGACGTGTTCCGCTACTGCCGGGCCGAGCTCCCCAAGTGGAACACCATCTCCATCTCCGGCTACCACATGGCCGAGGCGGGGGCCTCGCCCGCGCAGGAGATCGCCTTCACGCTGGCCGACGCGATCGCGTACGTACGCACCGCGCTGGCCGCCGGGATGGAGGTCGACTCCTTCGCGCCCCGGCTGTCGTTCTTCTTCGTCGCCCGCACCACCCTCCTGGAGGAGGTCGCGAAGTTCCGCGCGGCCCGGCGGATCTGGGCCCGCGTCATGCGCGAGGAGTTCGGGGCCCGGGACCCGAAGTCGCTGATGCTGCGCTTCCACACCCAGACCGCCGGGGTGCAGCTGACGGCGCAGCAGCCCGAGCTCAATCTCGTACGGGTCGCCGTGCAGGGCCTGGCCGCCGTGCTGGGCGGCACCCAGTCGCTGCACACCAACTCCTTCGACGAGGCGATCGCGCTGCCCACCGAGAAGTCGGCCCGTCTCGCGCTGCGGACCCAGCAGGTGCTGGCGTACGAGACGGACGTGCCGCACACCGTCGACCCCTTCGCGGGGTCCTACGCGGTGGAGCGGATGACGGACGAGGTGGAGGCGGCGGCGCTCGACCTGATGGCGCGGGTCGAGGCGATGGGCGGGGCGGTGGCCGCGATCGAGGCGGGCTTCCAGAAGGAGGAGATCGAGCGGAACGCGTACCGGATCGCCCGGGAGACCGAGAGCGGCGAGCGCGTGGTGGTCGGGGTCAACCGCTTCGCGCTGGACGAGGAGGAGCCGTACGAGCCGCTGCGCGTGGATCCGGCGATCGAGGACCGGCAGCGGGCGTCCCTCGCCGCCCTGCGGGCGGGCCGCGACGGAGCGGCCGTGGACGAGGCGCTGGCGGCGCTCCGGGAGGCGGCGGCGGGCACGGAGAACGTGCTCTATCCGATGCGGGAGGCACTGCGCGCCAGGGCCACGGTGGGGGAGGTGTGCGGGGCGCTGCGTGAGGTGTGGGGGACGTACGTGCCGGCTGATTCCGGCTGGTGACCGTGGCTGATTGCGATGTGGTCCCGATCCGTGAAATCCGCTGGCGCGACAGGTGTGTCCTTATGGGACACTCCTGCACATGCTGGGTGTCACAGATCTTCCGACGTACGTCGCCGGCCTGGTGCTGATCATTTTGCTGCCGGGGCCGAACTCGCTCTACGTGCTCTCCGTCGCCGCGCGCGGCGGGGTCCGCCACGGGTACCGGGCCGCCGCCGGCGTGTTCACCGGAGACGCCGTGCTCATGACCCTGGCCGCGGTCGGGGCCGGGGCGCTGCTGCAGACCAGCCCGATCGTGTTCGGCGTCGTCAAAGTGCTCGGCGCCGGGTACCTGAGCTGGCTCGCCATCGGCATGCTGCGGGGCGCGTGGACCATGTGGCGCGCCCGCGCCGAGCGCGCCGGGGCCGGTGAGGGCACCCCGGACGGGCCCGCGGCCGCTGAGGGGAAGCCCGGGGACATGGAGCGGCCCTACCGGCGGGCGCTGCTGATCAGCCTGTTCAACCCGAAGGCCATCCTCTTCCTGATGTCCTTCTTCGTGCAGTTCGTGGACACGGCCTACGCCTACCCGGCGCTGTCGTTCCTGCTGCTCGGCAGCCTGATGCAGATCGGCAGCTTCCTCTACCTGACCACGCTGATCTTCGGCGGGGACCGCCTGGCGGCCACGTTCCGGCGCCGCAAGCGGCTCGCCGCGGGGGCCAGCTCGGCGGCGGGCGTGGTCTTCCTGGGCTTCGCGGCGAAGCTCGCGGTGAGCTGACCCGCGAGCCGGCCTGCACGCCGGCCCGCGAGTCGGCCCGCGAGTCGGCCCGACCCGTTTCGACCGATTCGCCGTACAACCATCGGGCGGTCTCGCCGGTCCCTAGATTGATCAAAGAATCGATCTCGGGGGATCAATGAAGAAGCACATCCGCACGGTGCTCTGTGCGGTGACGTCGGTGACGGCCGCGCTGGCGATGCCCGCGGCCGCCCACGCCGTGGACCATACGGCGCCGTTCCTGTCCTTCGACCACGTGGCGGCCGCGAGCGTGGTCTCCCTCGCGTACCCGGACACGGTGGTCTCCGGCTACATCACGGTCCACGACCCGCGCACCGGCTCGACCAAGCCGTTCACGGGTGCGTTCACGGCCAGGACCGGCTCCGTCATCACGCAGCTCGCCACCGACGCGCGGGGGCGCTTCGAGTCCAGGGTCACCGTCTCCGGTGCCGAGAACGGCGACGGAGAGGACTCGTACAAGACGTCCCTCCACCTGGCGGCCGAGGCGGACGGCGCCCGGGGCGAGACGTCCGTACCCGTGCCCGTCGGGGCCGTGACCGCGCGCATCGCCCTGGACTCCCCGACGCTGACCGGCCCCTACGGAACGGACGCCCGGGTCAGCGGAACCGTCACCTGGGAGTCCGCCGACGGCACGTGGAAGCCGGTACCCGCAGGAGCCGCCATCAGTGCGGGCGGGGCGTCCGCCCGCACGGACGACGCCGGCCGCTTCACCGTGGTCCAGCCGCTGCGCGGGGACACCACGTGGAAGACGCGGGACAACACGCCCTGGCTGAGCACCACCAACATGAACGTCACCGTGGACACCACGGCCGGCACCGCCTTCGCCGACTTCACGGCCGAGGCGGACGCGGACAAGAACGTCAAGGTCAAGGCCCGGTTCGACCGCGGCGAGATCCCCGCCGGCGTCACCTCGCTGACGGTGGACGTGCAGTACTCGCCCGACGGCGCGACCGGCTGGACCACCCGCCAGAGCGTGGAGGTCGCCACCGGGCCCGGGGACAACGCCCCGGCCCGGGTGGAGACGACCCTGCACTATCCGGGGCCGGGCTTCGTGCGGATGCAGTACGCGGGCACCCCGGACATCCACGGCTCCGCGACCCCCGCCGTGCGGGCCGTGCGGACCCCGACGGCCGTTCCGGTCTTCAACGCCGCGCCCGAGCCGGTCGGGAAGGGCGGTCCGATCGCGCTCGCCGGGAAGCTGACCCGCCAGGACCGGGCCTGGGAGCCCTTCGCCGGCCAGACCGTCCACTACTACTTCCGGCCGGCCGGCGAAACGGCCTGGACGCTCATGGGCACCTCGCAGACGGGCGCCGACGGGGCCTTCGCCCGGGAGTTCACGGCCGAGCGGACCGGCTTCTGGACGGCCCGGTACGCACCCGCCGACGCGACCCACTTCCAGGCGGCGAGCCGCGTGGCCGAGGTCGTGGTCACCCCGTAGCGCGTACCGCCGGGGCGGCGTGGGGCGGTGCGGGTGCGGTGCGGTGCGCTAGCCGACCGCCCTGCGCAGCAGCCGGGCCAGCCGGCGGGCGGCGCGGCTGCGGGGCAGGAAGGACAACTGCGCCGGGATGCCGCCGGGCAGGCCCAGGGTGGTCAGCCGGCGGCGGGTGAAGTAGCGCCAGGTGTCCGGGGTCAGGTGCGCGGTCAGCCAGCGCTCGGCCTCCGCGCGGTGCTCCGTCAGGATCCTGGGCTGCATGGTGAAGCCCACCGCCGTGAGCAGGCCCGCCAGTTCCGCCGTGACCCGTTCGGGTCCCGGCGGGGTCCAGGAGCGCACGGCCGCGGGGTCCGCGAGGTCGGGCAGCAGGGCGTCGGCCAGCACGAGCGGGATCCGGTTGCTGTTCGGGTACGGGGACAGGCGCGCGAGCACGGCCCCCGTGCCGGTCCGGGCCACCGGGAGCCCGTACAGGGTGGCGGCGGTGAGCAGTCCCGTGGAGAAGCAGCCGACGACCAGGGCCGGGCGCAGCCGCTCGTAGAGGGTCTCGGCGAGCACCGGGGTGCTCAGCACGGTGAGCCGCACGCCGAGCCGCTCGGCCTCCTCCTCCGCCCGGCGGGAGTAGGCGGCGGGGGCGCTGGGGTGGGGTTTGAAGACCAGCTCGCGGTGGCCCAGTGCGTGCGCGCCCCGGACCATCTCCACGTGCAGTTCCTCCTCCTCGGCGGCCGGCACCAGGTCGAGGGCGGAGAGGTACTGGCCGAGCAGGAGCGCGGGGGCCGCGGAGCCGGAGTCCGAGCCGGCCGCCCTCGCGGGCGCCTCGATCTCCGGCGTCCCCACCGCCGCGTCGAGCTCGCCGATGACCTTGAGGAAGGCGGCCGACGGGATCGCCTCGGCCCGTACGCCGAACTCGGTCAGCAGCAGCGGCTCCAGGCCCGGTACGAGGTCCAGGTGCAGCACCCGCCGTACGCGCATCCCGAGCGCGGGGTCGAGGCGGAAGCGGGTGGGGCCGTAGCTCATCAGCCCGTCGGCGTAGACGTCTAGGGCCGCCCCCGGGAAGAGCCGGCACAGGCTCTGGGCGGGCGGCACCTGGAGCGATTCCACGATCAGCTCGACGCGGTCGGTGCCCAGGTCCCAGGAGGCGCGCAACTGGCGTTCCCACAGCGGGACGTCCTCGGCGCGCGGGCTCCAGGTGCTGGGGTGCTGCGGGGCGATGACGGCGTTCCAGTCGAGGACCGCGTCGAAGCGGGTGCTCAGGGCGTCGAAGCCGGGCGCGGCGGCCAGGCCGGGGGTGATCTCGGCGGTGACGGAGTGGTTGCTGGTCAGCAGGATCCGGCGGCCGGCGGGCGGGAAGAGGTCGGCATCGAGGGCGGCGGCGAGGGTGGCCGTGCCGTAGAGGGTGGAGGCCAGGAAGATCTGGGTGACGTTCACGCCGTCACCGCCGTGCGGCGCCGGAGCCGGCGGAGCAGGGCCGCGCGGTCGGCGTCCATCGAGTCCAGGGTCTGGTCCAGGAGCTGCTGCGGCATTCTGCCGAGTGCGGCCGCGCTCATCGAGCGGAGTTTTCTGGCCACGGATGGTTCGAACCTTTCGATGGACCCGACATGGTGCGCGATAATTGCACAATACGTTCGGACGGCCTTCGGGAGGAGGAGATCGGATTCCCGGTCGGCGGCCGTTTCCGACAGAACCTGATCGAATGCCCGAATGAAATCGAGCTGCCGCTCGTCGCCGATTTGTGTCAGCGAGGTGGAAACCCCGCGACGGTAGAAGATTCCGGGCAGACCGACCGGGGCGAAGGACTCCGCCTCCCGGTGCAGCCGCCAGATCCACGGCCGGTCCTCCGCCGTCCGCAGACCGTCCGTGAAGTGCAGCAGCCCGCGGTCCAGCAGCCGCCGGTGGTACATCCCCGCCCAGGCGTACGGATAGTCCACCGAGGTCGCGCGGGCGACGGGCAGGATCGCGGTGCGCGGATCGGCCACCACCGACTCCGGCCCGTAGGGGACGCGCTGGACACTGCGCGTCCTGCCCGTGCACTGGACGTGGTCGGTGCGGACGAAATCGCAGTTCAGGGCCTCGATGGCGGACAGGGTGCGGGCCAGGTGGCCCGGCGCCAGCCAGTCGTCCCCGTCCAGGAAGGCGATGTACTCCCCGCGGGCCGCGTCCAGACCGGTGTTGCGCGCCGTCGCCAGGCCGCCGTTGCGCTCGTGTCTGAGGTGCACGGCGCCGGGCAGCTCGCGGGCCGCCCGTTCCAGGAGCGCGGGCGTCCCGTCCGTCGAGCGGTCGTCGACGAGCAGGAACTCGAAATCGTCCCGAGCGTTGACTTCGAGGCTTTTCAGGGCATCCGGCGCATACGTCTGCACGTTGAAGAACGGCACGACAACAGAGAGCTTGAGCACTCGCGAGACATTAGAGCGCCGTTCGTCATTCACTGTGGCCCGGACGCGGATTCCATGTGAACGACGCACGGCAGGCGCGTTAACCCGCACGCTTTCGCATGGAGTCGGCGGGTTGTTAACCCGCTGTTGTGCGTTCGTTGGGCCGATCACCGAAAAGCCGGAATAACTTCTGCCGGGTGCCAGCAAGCAACCGCGCGGCCCATCCGGCCGCCCTCCGTGTGGCCGTACTCGCCGATTCCGACACCCGCTGGAAATGGGGAGCGCTCACCGCGCGCCGCCTTTCCCCGGAACCGGACTCCGTCCACCTGACCGGATACCTGCTCCGCGGCCGGGCCACGCCCACCGCGCGCCAGCTCGGCGAGGTCGGGGTCCGGGCGGACCGGCTCACCGAAGTCACCTGCGCGGGATTCCTCGCCGAACTCGCGGCGCCGGAGCGCGAACCCCGCGACCGATACGACGTGGTGGTCCTAGCCCTGGTCGGCGGCGCCGTCCAGGCTGTCCTGCACGGGGCCCGCGCCCTGTGGCCGGAGCCGGCCGCACGGCCGGCGTTCGTCACCGGGTACGTCGGAGTCGTCTACGAGAAGCTCGCCGACGGCCTGCTGCTGCGCCACGGGGCCGACCTGGTCCTCGCCAACTCCCGCCACGACGCCGGGCGGTTCCGCGCGGTCTACGAGGGAGTCGGCGCCGACGCCGGGGCCGTCGTGGAAACCGCCCTCCCCTTCCTCGCACCGGCCGACGCGGACGGGTACGAGCCGGTCGGGAGCACGGCCCACCGGGTGGTCTTCGCGGTCCAGCCGTCCGTGCCGGACGCCCGCGCGGACCGCACGTACCTGCTGCGCCGCGCCGCGGAACACGCCCGGCTGCACCCCGGGCGCGAGGTGCTGATCAAACTGCGCAGCCGCCCGGGGGAGCACACCACGCACCTGGAGGAGCTCCCGTACCAGCGCCTCGCGGAGCAGCTCCCCGGTGGCCTCCCCTCCAACTGCCGTCTGGTGTACGGGAACATGGGCGAGGTCCTGGACACCACGGACCTGCTGGTCACCGTCTCCTCCACGGCGGCCCTGGAATCCCTCCACCGGGGCATCCCGACGGCCGTCCTGACCGACCTCGGCGTCCGCGAGACCCTCGGCAACCACCACTTCCTGGGCTCCGGCTGCCTGGCCTCCTGGACCCAGCTCGACGCGGGCCTGCTCCCGAAGGCGGATCCGGACTGGCTGGCGGCCCAGGGCGTGGGCGCACCGGCGACCCCGGCGGGCTCGGTGACCCCGGCAGCACCTGCCGCCTCCGCCGCCCCGGCGCCCGGACCGGCCGCGGACTCCGGCGGGCACGACCCCTACACCGCCGCGCGGGTACGCCTCGCGGAACTGCTGGGCGGGGCTCCGCTCCCGCCCGTGGCGCCCTACTACACCCAGGACACCGCGCCGGGATACCTGCCCGGGATCCTGGCCAGGCACCATCTCGGCCCCGACGGGCACCCGTTGCCAGGCGCGGCCCGGACCGGCGCCGACGGGTCCCGGCTGCGCCGCCTGCTCCGCGCCCACCTGCGCGAAGCCGCCCGGGGCGCCTACCGCCACGGCGTCCAGCGCGTCGCGCCGGTGATCCGCCGCCTGGGGGAGCTGTGAGCCCCCGCCCGGCCCGAGCCGTTACGCGCGCCGCCGTTGCCCGCGCCGCCGCCACCCGCGCCGCTGCCGCCACCCGCGCCGCAGCTGCGCCCGCCGCAGCCATGCCCGCGGCCGTGACACGGGCCGCAGCCCTGCCCGCGGTCGCCCCACGCGCCGCAGCTCCGCACGCCGTCGTCCCCGCCCCGGCCACCGCGGGGTCCCTCCGCGAGGCCCGCGCCGTGCCCAGGGTGCTCGCCGTGATCCCCGCGCGCGGGGGGTCCAAGGGCGTGCCCGGGAAGAACCTGGCCGACGTCGGCGGGATGCCGCTCGTGGTCCGGGCCGTCCGGGCCTGCCTGGGGGCCGCGACCGTCACCGACGTCCTGGTGTCCACCGACTCCGAGGCCATCGGCGACGCCGCCCGCGGGGCCGGGGCCGTGGTGCTGCGGCGGCCCGCCGGGATCTCGGGGGACACCGCGACCAGCGAGGCCGCCCTGCTGCACGCGCTCGACGCCTTCGAGGAGCTGCACTCCGTCACCGTCGACGTGGTCCTCCTCGTCCAGTGCACCAGCCCCTTCGTCACCGCCTCCGACGTGGAGTCCGTCGCCGCCGCCGTCGCGTCCGGCGCCGCCGACTCCGCGCTCACCGCAGCCCCCTTCCACGGCTTCCTCTGGCGGGCGGCGCCCGACGGCTCCGGGACCGGGGTCAACCACGACACCTCGTACCGCCCCCGCCGCCAGGACCGCCCCCAGGACCTGCTGGAGACCGGCGCCGCCTACGCCATGGACGCCGCCGGTTTCCGGACCGCCCGCCACCGGTTCTTCGGGCGGACCGTCCCGGTCGCCACCGACCCGGCACGGGTGCTGGAGATCGACGACCCCCACGACCTGGCCCGCGCCCGCGCCCTCGTCCCCGTACTCGCCCCCCTCGCCGCCCCGGCCCGCACACCCCTCCCGGCCTCGGCCACCACCCCGGTCAACACCCCGGCTCACACCCCAGCCCACACCCCAGTGCCCGCACCTCCTCGTACACCCCACGCTCCGAAGGACAGCCCTGCCATGACGGTCACCCCCGCCCCCCGCCTCCGTACCTTCGGCTCCCGCACCGCCGGACCGGGCCACCCCGTCTACGTCGTCGGCGAGATCGGCATCAACCACAACGGCGACCTCGGCAACGCCCTCGCCCTCATCGACGCCGCCGCCGAAGCCGGCTGCGACGCCGTGAAGTTCCAGAAGCGCACCCCCGAGATCTGCACCCCCCGCGACCAGTGGGACATCGAGCGCGACACCCCCTGGGGCCGGATGACCTACATCGACTACCGCCACCGCGTGGAGTTCGGCGAGGGCGAGTACCGCGCCATCGACGAGCACTGCGCCAAGCGCGGCATCGACTGGTTCGCCTCCCCGTGGGACACCGAGGCCGTCGCCTTCCTGGAGAAGTTCGACGTCCCCGCCCACAAGGTCGCCTCCGCCTCGCTGACCGACGACGAACTGCTGCGCGCGCTGCGCTCCACCGGCCGCACCGTCGTCCTCTCCACCGGCATGTCCACCCCGAAGCAGATCCGGCACGCGGTGGAGGTGCTCGGCAGCGACAACATCCTGCTCTGCCACGCCACCTCGACGTACCCGGCCAAGGCCGAGGAGCTCAACCTGCGGGTGATCAACACCCTCCAGGAGGAGTACCCGAACGTCCCGATCGGCTACTCCGGCCACGAGACGGGCCTGCAGACCACCCTGGCCGCCGTCGCCCTCGGTGCCACCTTCGTCGAGCGCCACATCACCCTCGACCGCGCGATGTGGGGCTCCGACCAGGCCGCCTCCGTAGAGCCGGGCGGCCTGAGCCGCCTGGTCCGCGACATCCGCACCATCGAGACCGCGCTGGGCGACGGCGTCAAGCGGGTCTACGCCTCCGAGCTCGGCCCGATGAAGAAGCTCCGCCGCGTCCAGGGGGAGCTCGCCGCGGTGTGAGTTCTCCACGCGCCCCTCGTACCGCTCGGCCCTGGCGGGCCTCCCGGGCTTCGGGGCGCTGCGCCGGACTCCGTCCGGCGCACGCCGGCCGTGGCCGCACCCGTCCCCTCCACCCTCCGACGAGGAGTACCTGGTGACCCCCTCAGCCCCCGCCCCGACGCTGGCCTTCGTGGAGAGCCCGGTCCAGCTCCTCAACGTCCTGGAGTGGGCGCACGCCCGGGGCGCCGGCCGGCTCCTCGGAGTCGTCCCGCGCCAGCCGGCCCGCGGCGGCGGGACCGGTCCCGGTCCGGCCGGGGTGTCCGGGTCGGCCGCACCGGACGCCGTGCAGGGCCTGCGCATCGTCGTGCTCCCGCCCACCGACCCCATGTCCCGCGGCCAGCTGCGCCGGATGGCGGGGCTGGCCCGGGACGAGGGGCACGAGGTGCGCTGGCAGGAGGCCCGCGGCGGCCGGTTCGCGCCGGTCAAGGCCTTCGCCGCGCTCGCGCGGGAGGTGCGGGCGGCCGAGCGGGTGGTGATAGGGGATCCGTTCTCCCGCTACGTGCAGCTCCTGCTCACGCTCGTCCGGGCCGAGGAGCTCGTCGTGGTCGACGACGGCACCGCGACCATGGAGTTCGTCGCCCAGACGGCCCGCGGCGAGCGCCTCGTGCGCTGGCACCGGGTCGGCGGCGGAGGCCTCCCGGGCCGGCTGCGCGAGCTGGCGTACGCGCCGGTGTCGGCGACGGCCCGGCGCCGGTTCACCCCGGGCCCGGACGGCCGCCGCCGCGTCGAGGTGTTCAGCTCGATGCCGGTCACCGCGCACAGCGGGATGACCGTCCGGCTCAACGACTTCGCGTGGACCCGGGCCCGGTTCGGCCCGCCCCGTCTGACCAAGGGCACCGACCTGGTCGGGACCTCGCTGGTGGAGACCGGCGTGGTCGACCCGGACCGCTATCTGGAGGCGGTGCGCGCCCTGACCCTGGAACACGGCGCGACCCGCTACTTCGCCCACCGCCGGGAATCCCCGGAGAAGCTGCGCGTCCTGAGCGAGGCGACGGGGCTGGAGATCGTACGTCCGGACCTGCCGCTGGAGCTGATCGCCCGGCGGGGCCCGGTCGGCCGGACCATCGTCAGCTTCCCGTCCACGGTCGTCCACACCCTGCCCTACGCGCTGATCGGCACCGGCGTGACCGTGGCCGTATGCGATGTCGATCCGAGCTGGCTCACCCCGTCGGCTTCGGAGCGGGCCCGCGGTTTCCTCGCCGGAGTCACCGACACCGCCCGTGATGTGCACAGACTTCCTGCTCAGACGGCTCAGGCGGCCGGATGAGTGCATGAGTGAGCGCGCGAGTTTACCCGCGCCTTCATCCGGTCATGCGTCCAGAGGCCGGGTTTCTTTCCCCTAACGGCATGAACTTTTGGTGATCTCCAGTCAGTTGACCCATGGGTGGGCCTACCCTTAAACGGGTGAACCAGTTGATGTCCCGCGAGTCCCAGACCGCCCTGCCCGGCACGCCCGACCGGCCCGAGCTGCCCGGCAAGCTTCCGGACCACCTGCGTGCCGAACTGATCGCCTTCCGCCGGGACTTGCACATGCATCCCGAGCTAGGACACCAGGAGTTCCGCACCACGGCGGCGATCAAGGCCCGGCTGGAGAAAGCGGGCCTGCGCCCGAGGGTGCTGAAGTCGGGCACCGGTCTCATCTGTGACGTCGGCACCTGGGACGGAGTACGTCCCATGCTGGCCCTGCGCGCGGACATCGACGCCCTGCCCATCCCGGATGCCAAGACGCACGTCTCGTACCGCTCCACCGTCCCGGACCGCGCCCACGCCTGCGGCCACGACGTGCACACCACCGTGGTGCTCGGCGCCGGCCTCGTCCTCGCCGAGCTCGACCGCCGGGGCGAGCTGCCCCGGCCGGTGCGGCTGCTCTTCCAGCCCGCCGAGGAGGTGCTGCCCGGCGGCGCCACCGAGGCCATCGACTCCGGGGTGCTGGACGGCGTGGGCAAGATCATCGCCCTGCACTGCGACCCCCGGGTCGACGCCGGCCGCATCGGCCTGCGCACCGGGCCCATCACCTCGGCCTGCGACCGGCTGGAGGTCACCCTCGAAGGGCCCGGCGGGCACACCGCCCGTCCGCACCTGACCACCGACCTGGTGACGGCGGCCGCCCGGCTCGCCCTCGACCTGCCGGCGCTGCTGACCAAGCGGATGGACGCCCGCTCGGGCATGTCGGTCACCTGGGGCCGGATCGAGGCCGGGCACGCCTGCAACGTCATCCCGATGCACGCGGAGCTGTCCGGAACCGTTCGGTGCCTGGACCTGGCCTCCTGGCACGAGGCCCCCGACCAGATCCACGCGATCATCGACGAGATCGCCTCGATGCACCGGGCCAAGTCGGAGATCACCTACGTGCGCGGGGTGCCTCCGGTCGTCAACGATCCGATGGTCACCGAACTGCTGCGCGAGGCGATGGGCGCCCGGCGCGGGGCGGACTCGGTCGAGGACACCGAGCAGAGCCTGGGCGGCGAGGACTTCTCCTGGTACCTGGAGCACGTCCCCGGAGCCATGGCGCGCCTGGGCGTCCGTACGCCGGGGGACACGGCGAAGCGGGATCTGCACCGGGGTGACTTCGACGTCGACGAGACCGCGATCGGGGTCGGCGTGGAGTTCTTCACGGCCGCGGCCCTGCTCGACGGACGTGCCGTCGACCAGCTCGAAGGGCGACGCGCCAGGCTCGCGGGGCCGGCCGGGTAGAAGTTCTTACAACATCGGCGGTCGATCCGGCGGACGCGTCCGGCCCTTGGTACACATGGGCTGGATGCGTCGGCTGTTACTGATCGGTCACTGTCTGGTTCACGACGATCCGATAACGACTCATGAACGGGCCTTTAACTGACATCTACGCGCGTTACGATCTCGGCGAAACCAGCGCCGGTCGTGGCGCTTCGGTCAGGTTTTGAAGGAGCCTCCCCTTGCGCCGGATCACCAGGATCGCCACCGTGGGCCTCGCGTCCGCCGCGCTGGCCCTCTCGGCCACCGCCTGCGGTGGTAAGAAGTCCTCGGACTCGTCTTCCTCCGCCTCGTCCTCCGCGGAGAAGTCCGCCGCCATCGCGTACGACATCGGTGGCCGCGGCGACCAGTCGTTCAACGACGCCGCCTACGAGGGTCTGCACAAGGCCGAGACGGACCTCAAGATCAAGGGCGCCCAGGCGGAGCCCACCGACGGCGAGGGCGAGGCCGACAAGGTCCAGCGCCTCACCGAGCTGGCCCGCAAGGGCAACAACCCGGTCATCGGCGTCGGCTTCGCCTACGCGCCGGCCATCAAGAAGGTCGCCGAGAAGTTCCCGGACACCACCTTCGGCATCATCGACGACACCTCGGTGCAGGCGAAGAACATCGCCAACCTCGTCTTCAACGAGGAGCAGGGCTCCTACCTGGCCGGCGTCGCCGCCGCCAAGGCGTCCAAGACCGGCACGGTCGGCTTCATCGGCGGTGTCGAGGTTCCGCTGATCAAGAAGTTCGAGGCCGGCTTCGCGCAGGGCGTCAAGGACACCAACCCGAACGCCAAGGTGCTCGTCCAGTACCTGACGCAGCCGCCGAACTTCGACGGCTTCGCCAAGCCCGACCTGGGCAAGGCCGCGGCCGAGGGCCAGCTCGACAAGGGCGCCGACGTGATCTACTCGGCCGCCGGTCTGGCCGGCTCCGGTGCCATCGAGGCCGCGTCCGCCAAGGGCAAGTGGTCCATCGGCGTCGACTCGGACCAGTACAACCAGGCCGGTCTGGCGAAGTACAAGGACTTCATCCTGACCTCGGTCACCAAGGACGTCTCCGACTCGGTCTACAACCTGATCAAGTCGGTCCAGGACGGCAAGCCGCAGTCCGGTGAGGTCCGCTACGGCCTGGACAAGGACGGCGTCGGCCTGGCCGACTCCAACCCGAAGTACAAGGAGATGACCGACCTCGTCGCCGCGGTCGACAAGGCGAAGGCCGACATCATCGCCAAGAAGATCGAGGTCAAGACCGCGCCGTAAGGCCTGGTCGGACCCGCTGCACACGTGATACCCGGGGTCCGGGAAGCGGTCTCATCGCTCCCGGGCCCCGGCCCGTGTCACGTGGTTTCATGTGATCTTGTGGCCGGTTGGCCGCAAGTTTTCACTTTCGACAGTGCTACGCGCGTAGAAGCATCGTGGACGCGATACTTTCTCCCCCCGCCCTGTCCCCTCCCTGTCTTCAGCTCCTTCCGCGCCAAGGAGAGTGCGTCATCAACGCGTCCAGCCCGCCCCCCGCCGTAGAACTGCACGGCATCACCAAGCGCTTCCCCGGCGTCGTCGCCAACAAGGACATCGCGATCACCGTCCGCAAGGGCACGGTCCACGCCCTGATCGGCGAGAACGGCGCCGGCAAGTCGACGCTGATGAAGATCCTCTACGGCATGCAGAAGCCGGACGAGGGCACCATCGCCATCGACGGGGAGCAGGTCTCCTTCAGCAGCCCCGGCGATGCCATCGCCCGCGGCATCGGCATGGTGCACCAGCACTTCATGCTCGCCGACAACCTCACCGTCCTGGAGAACGTGGTCCTCGGCGGCGAGAAGCTCTACGGCATCGGCGCGAAGGCCCGTAAGAAGATCAAGGAGATCTCGGACGCGTACGGCCTCGGCGTGCGTCCCGACGCCCTGGTCGAGGACCTGGGTGTCGCCGACCGCCAGCGCGTGGAGATCCTCAAGGTCCTCTACCGCGGCGCGAAGATCCTCATCCTCGACGAGCCGACCGCGGTCCTCGTGCCGCAGGAGGTCGACGCGCTCTTCGACAACCTGCGCGAGCTCAAGTCCGAGGGCCTGACCGTCATCTTCATCTCGCACAAGCTGGGCGAGGTCCTGAAGGTCGCCGACGACATCACCGTCATCCGGCGCGGCACCACGGTCGGCACCGCCGACCCGCGGACCGCCACGACCAAGCAGCTCGCCGAGCTGATGGTCGGCTCCGAGCTGCCCTCCCCGGAGACCCGCGAGTCCACGGTGACCACCGTCCCGATGCTCCAGGTCGAGCGGCTGACCGTCGCCGAGGGCGGCGCGCCCGTCGTCACCGAGGACACCGCGCGCACGCCGGGTCTGCCGGACGCCAACCTGCGCGAGAGCGCGGTCGCCGGACGCCTGCTGCTCGACGGGATCAGCTTCACGATCCACAAGGGCGAGATCCTCGGCATCGCGGGCGTCGAGGGCAACGGCCAGACCGAGCTGATCGAGGCCCTCATGGGCATGATGACCCCCGACGCGGGCGTCATCACCCTCGACGGCAAGGACATCACCAAGTCCCCGGTGCGCAAGCGCCGCGAGGGCGGCATCGGCTACATCCCCGAGGACCGTCACCGGCACGGTCTGCTGCTGGAGTCCTCCCTCTGGGAGAACCGCATCCTCGGCCACGTCACCGAAGCCCCCAACTCCAAGCGCGGCATCATCGACCCGAAGGCCGCGCGCAAGGACACCGAGCGGATCGTGCGCGAGTACGACGTCCGCACGCCCGGCATCGAGGTCACCGCGGCCTCGCTCTCCGGCGGCAACCAGCAGAAGCTGATCGTCGGCCGCGAGATGAGCCACAACCCCAAGTTCCTCATCGCCGCCCACCCCACCCGCGGTGTGGACGTCGGCGCGCAGGCGCAGATCTGGGACGCGATCCGCGATGCCCGCCGCGATGGCCTGGCGGTCCTGCTGATCTCCGCCGACCTGGACGAGCTCATCGGCCTGTCCGACACCCTGCGCGTCATCTACCGCGGCCGCCTGGTCGCGGACGCCGACCCCGCGACCGTGACCCCCGAGGAGCTCGGCACCGCCATGACGGGCGCCGCCTCCGGGCACCTCGAAGTCACCGACGCCACCGACAACCGCTCCGACGCCGGCACGGATGCCCGTACCGACTCCCCGGAGGACGAGGCCCGATGAAGAAACTCGACAAGGACCGGCTGCTCCTCGGCTTCGCCGGGCCCGCGCTCGCGCTGGTCACCGCCTTCCTGCTGACCATGGTCGTCCTGGCGGCGACGGGTGTGGACCCGATCGAACCGCTGCGGCTCATGGTGGAGAACGCGGGCTACGAGGACGTCCAGGTCCTCATCGTCAACCAGGCCGGTACGTACTACCTGGCGGCCCTGGCCGTGGCCGTCGGCTTCCGGATGAACCTCTTCAACATCGGCGTCGACGGCCAGTACCGGCTCGCGGCGATGCTGTCGGCGGTCGTCGGCGCGGCGGTCTCGCTGCCCGGCCCGCTGCACATCCTGCTGATCGTGATCGTCGCCATGCTGGTCGGTGCCTTCTGGGCCGGCATCGCGGGCATCCTGAAGGCCAAGCGCGGAGTCAGCGAGGTCGTCTCCACGATCATGCTGAACGCGATCGCCACCAGCCTGATCGCCTGGCTGATCCTGCCGAAGAACCTCGGCGTCCAGCCCCAGGGCTCGAACGACCTGACCACCGGTGAGATCGCGAAGTCGGGCTGGTTCCCGGCGATCTCCCTCGGTGACGGCCTGGAGATCTACGGCTTCACCTTCATCGCCTTCGCGCTCGGCATCGTCTACTGGTTCGTGCTGGGCCGCACCCGCTTCGGCTTCGACCTGCGCGCCACCGGCGCCAGCGAGTCCGCCGCGCAGGCCTCCGGTGTGGACGCCAAGAAGATGATCATCACCTCGATGCTCATCTCCGGCGCCGTCGCCGGTCTCGCCGGCATGCCGGTGCTGCTGGGCGAGAGCCACACGTACAGCCTGTCCTTCCCGGTCGGTGTCGGCTTCACCGGCATCACCATCGCGCTGCTCGGCCGCAACCACCCGGTCGGCATCTTCTTCGCCGCGTTCCTGATGGCCTTCATCGACAAGGCCTCGGCCTCGCTCGACACGGCCGGATACGCGAAGGAGATCGGCACGATCATGAAGGGCCTGATCGTGATCGCGGTCGTCGTCTCCTACGAGCTCGTCCGCCGTTACGGGATCCGACGCCAGCAGCAGAAGGTCGGCGAGGAGCTGGCCGCAGGCCACGCCATCACGACCGAGAAGGAGGTCTCGGCGTGAGCACCAGCACCGTTTCCGCGACCAGCGCCGCGCCCAAGAAGCAGGGCGGACGCACCAAGCTCACCCTCCCGTGGATCATGCTGATCATCGCGGGCGGCCTCGCGCTCGTCTCGCTGGTCCGCGTGATCAGCGGCGCGGACGACCTGACCTCCATCGGCCAGGTCTCCGGAGCGCTCTCCCTCGCCGTGCCGATCGGCCTCGCCGGCCTCGGCGGCCTGTGGGCCGAGCGCGCGGGCGTCGTCAACATCGGCCTCGAAGGCATGATGATCCTCGGCACCTGGTTCGGTGCCTGGGCCGGCTACCAGTGGGGCCCCTGGACCGGCGTCGTCGCCGGCCTGATCGGCGGCGCCATCGGCGGCCTGCTGCACGCGATCATCACGGTCACCTTCAACGTGAACCACATCGTCTCCGGTGTGGCCATCAACATCCTGGCGCTGGGCTTCACCCAGTACCTGTCGAACTTCACGTTCGCCGAGGCGCCCGGCGGCTCCTCCAAGCAGTCCCCGCGCGTCGAGCCGATCTACGAGATCACCGTGCCGGGGTTGTCGGACTGGATGGCGACCCTCCAGGGCAAGCACTGGTTCTTCGTCTCCGACGTCGCGGGCGTCGTGGGCGGCCTGGTCACCGGCCTGTCGCTGCTGACCGTCGTCGCGCTGCTGCTGATCCCCGGCACCTGGTGGGTGCTGTGGCGCACCACCTTCGGCCTGCGCCTGCGCTCCTGCGGCGAGAACCCCGTCGCCGCCGAATCCCTCGGCGTCAACGTCTACAAGTACAAGTACATCGCCGTGATCGTCTCGGGCGCCCTCGCGGGCCTGGGCGGCGCGTTCCTGTCGATCGTGGCCAGCCCGATCTACCAGGAGGGCCAGACCGGCGGCCGCGGCTACATCGGCCTCGCCGCGATGATCTTCGGCAACTGGATGCCGGGCGGCATGGCGCTGGGCGCCGGCCTGTTCGGCTTCACCGACAGCCTCAAGCTGCGCGGCGGTGCCGAGAACGTCCACGCGATGCTGCTGCTCATCGCGATCCTGCTCGTCCTGGTCGTCGCCTGGCAGCTCTACAAGAAGCGCTACGTCCCGGCCGGCGTCTCGGCGGTCTTCGCCGTGCTGCTGTTCCTCTGGTACGCGCTCACGGACCAGGTGCCCAGCCAGTTCGTGGACGCAGCCCCGTACCTGACCACGCTGCTGGTGCTCGCGCTGTCCGCGCAGCGCCTGCGGATGCCGAAGGCGGACGGCATGCCGTACCGCAAGGGCCAGGGCAAGTGACGGCCGCTCCCGACTGGGAGGCGCTGCGCGAGGCCGCCCGGGACGCCATGTCGAAGGCGTACGCCCCGTACTCGGGCTTCCCGGTCGGCGTCGCGGCGCTGGTCGACGACGGCCGCACCGTCGTCGGCTGCAACGTCGAGAACGCCAGCTACGGGCTCGGCCTGTGCGCCGAATGCGGGCTGGTCTCCTCCCTCCAGGCCACGGGCGGCGGCCGCCTCACGCACTTCACGTGCGTGGACGGCAAGGGAGAGATCCTCGTCCCCTGCGGTCGCTGCCGCCAGCTCCTCTTCGAGTTCGGCGGTGCCGAGCTCCAGGTGGAGACGCCGGAAGGCGTCCTGCCGCTCTCCGCGATGCTGCCGCAGGCCTTCGGGCCGGACCATCTGAGATAGCCGTGCCGACGGCCCTCCGCCCCGCCGGGCGGGGGGCCGCCGTCCTTCCACCAGTCCTTGGCGACCGGTAACCCCTCTCCTCTCTCTATGCGCGTAGAAGGAAGCACTTCCATGGACGTCATCTCCGTCATCCGCACCAAGCGCGACCGCGGTGAACTGAGCCCCGAGCAGATCGACTGGGTCATCGACGCGTACACGCGCGGAGTGGTCGCCGACGAGCAGATGTCGGCGCTGGCGATGGCCATCCTGCTCAACGGCATGAACCGCACCGAGATCGCCCGCTGGACCGCCGCGATGATCGCCAGCGGCGAGCGGATGAACTTCGACTCCCTCTCCCGCCCGACGGCGGACAAGCACTCCACCGGCGGCGTCGGCGACAAGATCACCCTGCCGCTGGCCCCGCTCGTCGCCGCCTGCGGCGCGGCCGTACCGCAGCTCTCGGGCCGCGGCCTCGGCCACACCGGCGGCACCCTGGACAAGCTGGAATCCATCCCCGGCTGGCGCGCCCTGCTCTCCAACGAGGAGATGCTGCACGTCCTGGACACCACCGGCGCCGTCATCTGCGCCGCCGGCGACGGCCTGGCCCCGGCCGACAAGAAGCTCTACGCGCTGCGCGACGTGACCGGCACCGTCGAGGCCATCCCGCTGATCGCCTCCTCGATCATGTCGAAGAAGATCGCGGAAGGCACCGGCTCCCTCGTCCTGGACGTGAAGGTCGGCACCGGCGCCTTCATGAAGAACATCGAGGACGCGCGCGAGCTGGCCCGCACCATGGTGGGCCTGGGCACGGACAGCGGCGTCAAGACGGTCGCCCTGCTCACCGACATGTCCACCCCGCTCGGCCTCACCGCCGGCAACGCCCTGGAGATCCGCGAGTCGGTCGAGGTCCTGGCCGGCGGCGGCCCCTCGGACGTGGTCGAGCTGACCCTGGCCCTGGCCCGGGAAATGCTGGACGCCGCGGGCATCAAGGACGCCGACCCGGCGAAGGCCCTGGCCGACGGCTCCGCGATGGACGTGTGGCGCCGGATGATCGCGGCCCAGGGCGGCGACCCGGACGCGGCGCTGCCCGTCGCGCGGGACCAGCACGTGGTCACGGCCCCGTCCTCGGGCGTGCTGACGCGGCTGGACGCGTACGGGGTGGGCGTGGGCGCCTGGCGCCTGGGCGCCGGCCGCGCGCGCAAGGAGGACCCGGTCCAGGCGGGCGCGGGCATCGAGCTGCACGCGAAGCCGGGCGACACGGTCACGGCGGGCCAGTCGCTGATGACCCTGCACACGGACACTCCGGAGAAGTTCGACTACGCCCTGGCGGCGCTGGACGGCGCCTTCGACATCGCCGCGGCGGGCACGTCCTTCTCGGCGACCCCGATCGTCCTGGACCGCATCGCCTGATCCAGGCCCCGATCCCGTCGGCGCGGCTCCCCGTCCGGAGCCGCGCCGGCGCCTTTTCCCGGCCGGGGGGCACGGGCCGGGCGGTTCGCAGGCCGGCCGGTTCACAGGCCGGGCAGGGCCTCCCCGGGCTCCGGCTCGCGCCGGTGCTCCAGCCAGTACAGGTAGCCGCGCAGGTAGGCCTCCAGGCCGTCGTCGATGTGCGCGACGAAGTCCCGGTGTCCCTGCGCGTGCGCGCGGTAGAAGCCGGAGTACTCGTCCCTCTCGTCCCACGCGGCCCACTCCGCGCCGGTCTCCACGGCCCACTCGCGCACCCGGCCCCGGTCCCGCCACCAGTCGCGTACGCCCTCGACCGTCCAGTGGTCGTCGCCGTCCATGGCGTAGCCGTTGTAGAGCTCCCAGCCGACGCCGTCGAGCAGGGTCTCGGTCTCCCGCTCGTTCACCGGCTGGCGGAAGACGAACTCGTAGCCGCCGTCATACGCGATGTGCGCCGGTGCCCAGTCGCGGCTCAGCATCAGGCTGTCGGTGTCCGCGCCGTAGAACGGGCCGGGGACGTTGCGCCAGTTCCGATCGGCCCAGACCCCCTTGAACATGGGCGATCCGAAATGGGCGAAGCGCGAGCCCTCGGGCGGGGCGAGGCGCCGGGCGGTGGGCACCGGATCCCAGTAGCCAGTGATCATCGGACCATTCTGGGCGGGCGCCGATGAGTTCCGGAAGGCGCGGCGGTCATCACCTCGTGGAGAGCCAACGACTCGTACTGCCCGGACCCGCCCCGAACCGACAGGACGCGGCGCACCTGTGCGCGTGGCTGGCCCGGCTCTACGACGGCGGGGCGACCGCGGTCGTGTGCGATGCCGGGGCCGTCACCGCGCCGGGCCTCGACGCCGTCGAGGCCCTGGCCCGGCTGCGGCTGACGGCCGCCGGCCGCCCCTTCCGGGTCACCGGGGCCGGGCCCGCCTTACGCGCCCTTCTCCACCTCGTAGGACTCGTCGAGCTGCTCGGGGAGCCCGAAGAGCGGGAACCACCGGGCGGTGTCCAGGAAGGCGTTGAGCCCGACGATCTTCCCGTCTGAGACCTCCAGGACCTGGAGCGCCCACGGGGTCCAGCCCGGCTGCCCGTCCTCGCGCGGCCGGTACTGGCCGAAGGCCGGCATGCCGTTCGCCGTCGTCGGGAGCAGCCGCGAGCCCTTGCAGCCGATGCCCTGGTTCAGGTGCCAGGCCGCGATGTCCTCGTGGCCCCGGAGCCACAGGTCGAACGGCGGCATCGACAGCACGGCGTCCTCGTGGAGCAGGGTGGTCAGCCGGGAGATGTCGTAGGCCTCGAAGGCGGCGAGGTACTGCTCCAGCAGCTTGACCTGGTCGGTGTCCAGCGGATCCGCGGACTCGCTCTCCCGGATCCGACTCGCGGCGAGCGTCGCGCGGGCCCGCTGCAGCGCGCTGTTCACCGAGGCGACGGTGGTGTCCAGCAGGGTGGCCACCTCGTCGGCCTTCCAGGCCAGCACCTCGCGCAGGATCAGCACGGCCCGCTGCTTGGCCGGCAGGTGCTGGAGCGCGGCGACGAACGCGAGCCGTACGGACTCCTTCGCCAGCGCCATCTCCGCCGGGTCGGCGGTCTGCGGAAGCACCCGCCCGTCGGGCACCGGCTCCAGCCAGGTCACCTCGGGCCGCTCGTTGAGCACGGCGGACGCCTGGTGCTGCGGAGCACTCAGGTCCATCGGCCGGGCCCGCTTGTTCCCCGCGTTCAGCAGGTCCAGACAGACGTTGGTGGCGATCCGGTACAGCCACGACCGCAGGGAGGAGCGCCCCTCGAACTTCTCGAAGCTCCGCCAGGCACGGATGTACGTGTCCTGCACCGCGTCCTCGGCATCGAAGGCCGAGCCGAGCATGCGGTAGCAGTACCCGGTGAGCTCGACGCGATACCGGTCGAGCGCGGCGTCGAGCTCGGTCCCGTGGGCGGCCGTTTCCGTCATGTCCCTTGATCCCCCTGCTAGTTCCCGATACTTCGGAAACTACCCGAGGGGTCCGACAACCGCAGCCCGGCACGCGGCGCGGCCCCGGCGGCGGCCCGCTCTCCTACACCTGCCACCGGGCCCGGACCGCACCGTCGTCGTCCGGCAGCACGCCGGTGAACAGGGGATCGTGCTCGTCGGCGAGGTACGGCAGCAGGGCCGCGGCCCTGGCGCCCGCGAGCACCTCCGCGAGCTCGGCGCGGTCCTCCTCGTCGACGAAGGCACTGAGGATCCGGCCGCCCGCGTCCTCCCACACGCACTCGAAGCCGAACTCCTCGGGGAGCCCCGCGACCAGCCCGGCGGTGTCGGCGGACAGCCCCGTCAGCCCGTGCCCCTCCACCGCCGGTTCCCGCCCGAAGTGCGCGCCCCCGGCCGCGCCGACGACCCGCGGATCCCGCACGGTGAGCAGCTCGATCCCGCTCTCCTCCGCGAAGGCCGCCACGGCCGCCAGGTACGCGGCCTCGACCGGTCCGTGGTCGCTGTCGGTGTCCTCCGTCCCCCGGTAGGTCCCGTCCGGCGCCCGGTCGGCGGGGTCGTACTTGGTCACCCGGTAGGCGTGGGGCAGGAACGGCACGTCAGGCCCCTTCGGCTGCGGGCGGAGCCTCGTATGCGGGGACGACCCACCGCAGGACGGCCTCGCCCGCGCGCTCCTCCAGGGTGACCGGGTACACCTGCCCGTGCGCCCGCTCGCCGTGGTGCCGCTCGGAGTGGTCCCCCGGGTCCCAGCCGAGGCCGAGCACCCGGCAGCCGCCGACCTCGATCTCCCCGGCCAGCACCGGGTGTCCCCAGCCGGCCCGCCGGAAGCGGTGGTGGTCGGTGTGGGCGTCCAGCGCGACCATCAGACCGTTGCCCGGGCCTTCGCGGACCCAGGCCTCGATCCGCCCGGCGAGGGCCGCCGCCTCGGCGAGCGGGAGGTCGAGGAAGCCGCGCGGCCCGGAGCCGTCGCGGTTCTGCGGGGTCGGCGCGCCGCCGAACACGGCTTGGGCCTCGTCCTCGTGCCTGCCCCAGTAGGTGACGTCCGCCAGGCCGTCCACGGCGTCCCCGCTCAGGCCCTCGAAGGCGTCCAGGGCCCGGGCGTCGCCCAGGACCATGCCGCAGCGGTCGACCGGGAGGTCGCCGAGGGGGACCGGGTCAGGGCCGTGGGTCCAGGGGAGGCCGAGGGATATCTCCAGGGCCGAGATCACCGGTTCGCCGTCGAAGGGGGACGGTGCGGTCCAGGCCCGTACGGGCAGGGGGCGGTCGGTGGCGGCGGGGACGGCCACGGCCTCGAAGCCCCACGGCTCGGGCCCGGCCGCCCCTCCGTCGTGGAGGTGGCCGCCGCCCGACGCCGCCATGGCCAGCGCGCGGTCGGACAGCGGCGGGGCGCCGTCCCGGCGGTGGTCGATCCAGCCGGCCTTGCCCAGCACCAGCACCCCAGACGGGGCCGTGACCGGGGGCAGGGGGAGGGGCGGGCGGGGTGGGAGGGGCCAGGACGGTGGGGGACGGAAGTCGCACCAGGTGCCGTCGAAGGGGTAGGCGGCCGTGTCGATGAGGTGGGTGACGCGGGCGCCCTCCGCGCGGATGGCGGCGGCCTCGGCCGGGGTCCAGTACACCGGGTGGCCCGTCTTCGCGGCGAAGGACTCCTCGTCCTTCCACTCCCACGCGCGGTCCGGGGTCACCGTGATGTCGAGTTCCTGGTCGGTCACGCGGACGTCCGCGCCGTCCGGGGTGCGGACCCGGGATTCGAGGTTCACGTACCAGCTGCGGAACTCCTGCTCCGGCGTGAAGCTCCACCACACCGCGTGCCCCGCCCCGGCCGGCTGCAGGATCAGTGCGCCCCCGTGCCGCCACCGGTCGGCCCGCAGCGGGTACGAGCCCTCCGGCGGCAGGTCCCGCAGGTGGGTGCCGGGCGGGATGGTGGCGCGCCAGAGCGGGGTGCCCGGGGCCACCCACAGCAGCAGGCCGTCGTCGCCCGACTCCACCACACGGGCCGGGATGATCATGCTGACCGTGCTGCCGAGTATGAGGTGAACGTTGACTGTGGACATGATCGGCGATCATGCCATCCGCGGGTTGCGGGCCTCTTGCGCGGCAGCCCTCAGCGCGCCGCCAGCGTCGCGATCCGGGCCGTACGGGCCGCGTGGGACCCGTACAGGGTGATCGTGACGACCCCGGCGACCGCGAGCAGCGCGAGGGTGACCGTGGCCGCCCAGCCCGCCGAGTGGTAGGCGAGGGCGCCCAGCGTGCCGCCGGCGCTGGAGCCGACGTAGTACGCCGACTGGTAGAGCGCCGATGCCTGTGCGCGGCCCGTCTTCGCCGTGCGGCTCACCGCCGCGGAGGCCACCGCGTGGCCCGCGAAGAAGCCCGCGGTGATGAGGATGAGGCCGAGGAGGATCGCGGTGAGGGAGTCGGCGAGGGAGAGGAACAGGCCCGCCGCCGTCGTGGTCACCGCCAGGTACAGCGCGCCGCGCCGGCCCAGCCGGGCCACCAGCTGCCCGGCCGCCGCCGAGGAGACCGTACCGACCAGGTAGATCAGGAAGATCGAGCCGATGAGGCCTTGCCCGAGCGAGAACGGCTCGTCCACCAGGCGGTAGCCGATGACCGTGTACACCGCCCCGAACACGGTCATGAACAGCGCGCCGATCCCGTACAGCCGCAGCAGCAGCGGATCGCGCAGGTGCCCGGAGACGGTACGTCCCACCGCGCGCGGGTTCAGCGAGGCCGGCCGGAAGAACCGGGCCCGGGGCAGGAGGAACAGGAACGCCGCCGCGCAGGCCAGCGACATCAGGCCGACGGCCAGCAGCCCGCCGCGCCAGCCCCAGACCTGGGCCGCCCAGCCCGTGACGAGGCGGCCGCTCATGCCGCCGATCGAGTTGCCCGCCACGAACAGACCGATCGCGGCGACCAGCGCCTTCGGCTTCACCTCTTCCGCCAGGTACGCCATCGCGGAGGCCGGGATGCCGGCGATCGCCGCGCCCTGGACGGCGCGCAGCGCGATCAGCCACTCCAGGTTCGGCGCGAAGGGCACGAGGAGGCCGACGCCGACCGCGATCACCATCGAGCAGGTCATCATCCGGGTCCGGCCGAAGCGCTCCGAGAGCGCGCTGAGCGGCAGGACGAACAGGGCGAGCGCACCGGTGGCCGCGGAGACCGTCCAGCTGGCCTGACCCGCCGTCACGCCGAAGCCGTCGGAGATCGCGGGCAGCAGCGCCTGGGTGGAGTAGAGGAGGGCGAAGGTGGCCAGACCGGCGGCGAAGAGCGCGAGGCTGAGGCGGCGGTAGCCGGGACGGCCGGGCTCGTGCGCCTCGGGTGCGGAGGCGGGGAACGACGGGGTGGAGGCACCCGGGATGACGGGTGCCCCGGTATGAGCGGGAGGCATGTGTACGACCGTAGGGCCGTCCTTTTCATGCGTCCAATGCACAGATTCGCGATAATCAATCCGTCCATGCATCAGCGCAGGTCAGATGGGTGCCTATCGATGAGTCGTTACGAAGAAGACATGGCCGTGACACATGCGCTGGCCCCGCGCCTCGCGTACTTCGCCGCCGTCGCCCGGCACGAGCACGTCACTCGCGCCGCGCACGAGCTGGGCGTCCCGCAGTCCACCCTGTCGCGGGCCATGGTCCGCCTCGAACAGGACCTGGGCGTCACGCTGTTCGCCCGCAAGGGCCGTACGGTCGCGCTCACCACCGCCGGCCGCACCTTCCTCGCCTCGGCGGAACGCTCGCTGGCCGAGATCGCCCGCGCCGCCGGCTCCGTGCAGCAGGACGCCGACCCGTCCTTCGGCAAGGTCGCCTTCGGCTTCCTGCACACCCTGGGCCCCGAGACCGTGCCCGGGCTGATCCGGGCCTTCCGGGCCGACCATCCCGGCGTGCGGTTCTCCCTGGTCCAGAACTACGGCGAGGCGATGCTGGAGAAGCTGCGCGCGGGCGAGCTCGACCTCTGCCTGACCTCGCCGCTGCCCGACGCCCCGGACCTGGTGGCCCGCCGGCTCGACGAGCAGCGGCTGCGCCTGGTGGTCCCCGACGACCACCGGCTCGCGACGCGCAAGCGCATCCGCCTCGCGGAGGCCGCCGAGGAAACCTTCGTCACCCTCGAGGCCGGCTACGGGCTGCGCCGCATCACCGACGACCTGTGCGCGGAGGCCGGGTTCACGCCCCGGGTCGCCTTCGAGGGGGAGGAGGCCGAGACCCTGCGCGGGCTCGTCGCCGCCGGTCTCGGCGTGGCGCTGCTTCCGCCGCCCGCGGTGGCCCGGCCGGGGGTCGTCGAGCTGACGGTCACCGCGCCGAGGGCCGTCCGCGAGATCGGGGTGGCCTGGCTCGACGGGCACCCGGACACGCCGCCGGTGGCGGAGTTCAAGAAGTTTCTGCTGTCCCGGCGGGGGCGGCTGATTCCGGAGCTCCAGCCGGGCGGGGAGTGAGCGGGGCCGCGGCGGTCGCGGAGGGCGCAGCGGTCGCGGAGGCCGTCGCCGCAGCCGTCGCGGACAGCAGGAACCCGGCCTGGAAACGGGACTTGGCCCCCACCGCCCGCATGATCTCGGCGATGTGACGCTGACAGGTCCGCTCCGACATGCCCAGCCGCCGGGCGATGACCTTGTCCTCCAGCCCTTCCGCCAGCAGCCGCACGATGGTCTGGCGCAGCTCGTCGGAGATGGAACGGGCCTGGTCCGGCCCGATGGTGGTGTTGAAGGGCTCGGCCTCCGCCCAGGTGCGCTCGAACGTCTGCGCCATGAACTGGACGACGTTGGGCTCGCGCACCACCAGCGCCGCCTTGATGTCGTCCTGCACCTCCATCAGCCCGGTGTGCCGGTCGACGAGGATCATGCGCATCAGCCCGTCGCCGACGGTACGGACCTGCGAGCCGAGCGCGGTCACCCGCTCCACGTAGGCGGCCGTCGGGCGGGAGTAGCGGGCGGTGTGCTGGTAGAGGGTGCGCATCCGCACGCCCCGGGCCAGCATCGCCTCGTCCCGCACCACCGCCCCCTCCAGGGTGGCCGTGCTGCGGCCGCCGCCCGGGTGACAGGTCAGCACCTCGGACTCGGCCGAGGCGACGAGCTCCCCGATCAGGTCCTGCAGCGCGGTCGGGTCGGTGACCAGCTCCAGGGCGTTCGCCCCGCCCCGGGCACGCAGGTCGCTGCCCGCCTCGTACGCGGGGAGCAGGTCCTCCAGCCGGTCGCGCAGCCGGTCCATCTCGTCGTGGGTCTCGCGCACCCGCAGCGCCAGCGGGGCCAGCGTCCGGGCTACCGCGGCCTGCGGGGACACGGCGCTCCAGCACGTCCGCGCCGGCCCGTCGGGGCAGCTGCCGTCCACGGCGGCGACGGGACGGGAGCGGGGCTGGATCAGGTGGGCGGCCGCGAGTTCGGCGACGGCGGCACCGACGGAATCACCGAGCGCCTCCGCGGCCTCCGCCTCGGAGAAGGCGTGCCGTTCGGCCGCGTACGCGTAGAGACGCCGGGCCACGGAGCTCAGTTGGTCCGTTTCATCCGATGGCATATACATATTCGTCCCGGACTGTGCCGATGTGTAAACCCCTCGTGTTCCCGCAAGGCATCAAGACGATGCCCTCCGATCTTCGTGAGGATAGGCCTAACCGGCACAGTGGTACCACGGCGTTCTCGGGGGAGGGCGCGGGCATCCTGAGTCCGCGCTTCGCCGTTCCGGCACCGCGCCCTCGCGCGGGCGTGTGCCTCAAGGTGGTCGCGCCGGGCCCGCCCGTGTCATCCGACCGGGAGGGGACGGCGCGGCCGGCACGGACGGCCCCGCGCGACCACCACCGCATCCTGGCGCTCCGGCCACTCCCGTACCGGGGGCTCCCGTACCGGGGGCCTGTCGCCCCCGGCCGCCTTCAGCCGCGCAGGGACCGCCCGTAGCCGGAGGCCAGCGGCATCCGCAGGCCCAGCGGCGGGGGAGCCGCCAGCGCGTCGGTGACGGGCCGCGAGTAGGGCCCGGAGAACACGGAACCCAGGACGAAGTCCACCGACAGGGCCACGACTTCGTCCTGGTGCTCGCGCAGTCCGTGCCCGTCGGAGTGCACCTCGAAGCGGCACGTCGTGCGGTTCGCCTTCTTAGCCCGGGTCGCCAGCCGGTAGGACAACTCCGGGTCGCTGCGGGCGTCGTTGGTGCCGTGCACGATCAGGACCCGGCGGCCCGAGAGCTGCTTCACCGGTTCGGGGGAGTCCGTGTCGGACGGGTGGGGGAGCGAAGGGGCGAGCGCCAGAACGGAGTTGACGGCCTCGTGGCCCGCCGCGGCGAGGGCCGCCCGGCCGCCCGCGTCGTAGCCGGCCAGGCACACCGGCACGTCGCCGTACCGCCGCACCACCTCGTCCGCGGCCCACTCGGCGTCCCCTTCGCGGGTTCCCGCGCCGTGGATGACCTGGTGCGTGACCAGCCCGTCCGCCGCGCCCGCACGGGCCAGGGCCCGTGCCAGCGGACGCACCGGACCGGGGGACAATCTGGACGCTCCGGGGAGAAGGAGCACCACACCACTGACCGTTGAGACCGAGCCGGTCGCGCCGGCCGCCCGCCTCAGGCGGGCCCCGCGCGCCGGCGGCGCATGCTGTGCCATGACGGAACAGTCTCAGACGCGGAGGTGTACGCCACCCGTCCGCGCGGTCACTGTTACATATCGGCAGTGGCCACCGCCTCACCGCTCTACGCGCGTAGGAGCTAGAGTGCCCAGATGACGAGCGAGACCCCCAACCTGCCCACACCGGATCAGATCCGCCGCTCCCCGAAGGTGCTCCTGCACGACCACCTCGACGGTGGGCTGCGCCCCGGGACCATCATCGAGCTGGCCCGCGAGGTCGGCTACGAGAACCTTCCCGAGAGCGACGCCGACAAGCTCGGCATCTGGTTCCGGGAAGCCGCCGACTCCGGCTCCCTCCCGCGGTACCTGGAGACGTTCGCCCACACCTGTGCGGTCATGCAGACGAAGGCGGCCCTCTTCCGGGTGGCCGCCGAGTGTGCCGAGGACCTCGCCGAGGACGGCGTCGTCTACGCGGAGATCCGCTACGCGCCCGAGCAGCACCTGGAAGCCGGCCTGACCCTCGAAGAGGTCGTCGAGACGGTCAACGAGGGCTTCCGCGAGGGCGAGCGCCGCGCGAAGGCCAACGGCCACCGGATCCGCGTCGGCGCGCTGCTGACCGCGATGCGGCACGCGGCCCGCGCGCTGGAGATCGCGGAACTGGCCAACCGCTACCGCGACAAGGGCGTCGTCGGCTTCGACATCGCCGGCGCCGAGGCCGGGTTCCCTCCCACCCGCCACCTCGACGCCTTCGAGTACCTCAAGCGCGAGAACAACCACTTCACCATCCACGCGGGCGAGGCCTTCGGCCTGCCGTCGATCTGGCAGGCCCTGCAGTGGTGCGGCGCCGACCGGCTCGGCCACGGCGTGAAGATCATCGATGACATCGAGGTCGCCGCCGACGGTTCCGTGACGCTGGGCCGCCTGGCCTCGTACGTCCGGGACAAGCGGATCCCGCTGGAGATGTGCCCGACGTCGAACCTGCAGACGGGCGCGGCGGTCTCCTACGCCGAGCACCCGATCGGCCTGCTGCGGAAACTGCACTTCAGGCTGACCGTCAACACCGACAACCGGCTGATGAGCGGTACCAGCATGAGCCGCGAGTTCGAGCACCTGGTCGACACCTTCGGCTACTCGCTCGACGACATGCAGTGGTTCACGGTCAATGCGATGAAGTCCGCGTTCATTCCTTTCGATGAACGCCTGGCCATGATCAACGACGTGATCAAGCCCGGTTATGCGGAGCTGAAGTCGGAATGGCTGTTCCGTCAAACCGCTTCCACCAGCGGTTCCGTCTCGGCCTAGGCCATGGCGTGACGGACTGAAAGCGCCCGGGAGGAGCAATTCCCGGGCGCTTTCTCGTATTTAATGATGTTTGCGGGAGGGGGTTTGAAGTGACTAGTTTGCGGAGCCGCTCATTTCCCCGTCGCAAGGACGATTCTTCATGAAGCAGTCAGCTGCCAAGACCCTCGGTGTTGCCGCTCTCGGTGCCGCCTTTGCCGCCGTCGCCGCCGGTACCGCCTCGGCCGTCCCCGCCGTCGGTCTCGGTGACGCGCTGGGCACCGTCACGGGCGCCGTCCAGGGCGCGACCAGCCAGCAGCACGTGACCGCCGACGAGGGCCAGAAGGCCCCCGAGGCGACCGACCCGGCGGCCGCGCTCGGCACGGTGACCGGCCTGCTCGGCGGTCTGCCGACCAGCGGCCTCGGCGCCTGATCCACTCCGGATCCCCTGCCGGATCCGTACGCGACCCGTACGCGATTCGCACGCACGCCCACGCGGCGCACGCCTCTTCGACCAGGTGTGTGCCGCGTCGCGTCATGTGCCAGGATCGCCGCCAACTGCCCGCCAAAACCCTGGGTATGAGGTCTCGACCATGCGCATGAAGGCACGAACGGCCACGGCCGTGCTGCTCCCCGCCCTGCTCTCCGCGATGGTGGGCTGCGGTAGTACGAACACCCCCGCCTCCGGCAAGGGCCCGGACCCGAAGGGCTCCGCGAGCGCGCCCGGGCAGTCCGCGTCGGCAGGCTCGGCCGGCGCGTCCGGCCCGGAGGGATCCTCCGGCTCCGCGGGCACCGGCGGATCCGGTGACACGGGCGGCACCGGCGCCGCGACCGGCCCCAAGCAGGCCTCCAGCAGGCTGGAGCGCTCCGCCCTGCAACAGGGCGACCTGGCCGGCTACCAGATCTCCGCGAACGGCAAGAACCCGAACGCCCCCGACGGCCAGCCGCAGGCGGACCGCAAGGCCTGCCAGCCGCTCGCCGACATCATGGGCGACAAGCCCGACCCGGCGGCGCGCGAGACCGTCAACCGGGGCATCGGCTCCCAGAAGCAGCTGGGCCTGGCCGTCTCCGCCTCCGTCAGCTTCTACGCCGAGTCCGACGCCAAGACGCTGATCGCCCGGCTGAAGGACGCCGTGGCCGCCTGCGCAGGCGGCTTCACCGCCACCGTCGAGAAGCAGAGCGGCACCTACCGCGACGTGAAGGCGGCCGACTACAAGACGGGCGGCGACGAGAGCGTCAGCTGGACCACGACCGCGGCCGCCGAAGGCGTCACCGCCCAGGTCCACCTGGTCGTCGTACGCCAGGGCGATGCCGTCGTGTGCCTCATGGCACTCAACGTCACGGGCGGCCGCCAGACCCCCCAGGTCCCGCACGAGGTCGCGGACAAGCAGCTCCAGAAGGTCCTCGCCGCGCGCTGAATTCCCGGTCCTGCCGGCTACCAGCCGGTGGCGGCGGAAGCCGTGCCCGACTTCTCGTTCGGCAGGAGCACCCACAGCGCCAGGTAAAGGAGGAACTGCGGGCCGGGCAGCAGGCACGAGACGACGAAGATGATCCGCATCGTGTTCGCGGATATTCCGAAGCGACGCGCCAGACCGGCACAGACTCCGCCGATCCATCGTCCGTCACGGGGGCGGGCAAGGGCGCTCATGGTCTCTCCTCGGTCGTTGTGCGGTCCGCGGAATGTTTTCCCGCGATGCCTCAATACTCCCGCTGAACCGAGGACAGAACGTCGGTCCAAGGGCCGAGCCCGACCCTGGTAATTCTCGGGGTCGCCCCCTGAGAACGCCGCAGCCGGGCCCTCAGGGCCGGCACGACGGCCAGGTGCGCGAGCATCACGCCGAGGGTGTTCAGCAGCACCGAATCCACATCGACCACCTGCCCCGGGACCGCCGTCTGCAGCATCTCGATGCCGACCGAGACCAGCGCGCCCGCGGCGGCCGTCCGGGCCAGCGAGGACCAGGTCGCCAGCGGCGCGAGCTCCACCCGGCCGCTGAGCAGCGGCAGCAGCACCCCGAGCGGGGCCAGCAGCGCCAGCCCGCCGCCGATCCGGCGGGCGGCCTCCAGGGACCCGTAGGAGAGGTCCGTCCTGATCCCCTCCAGCGGGGTCAGATTGGCGGCAGCCGCCCAGGGCACGTCCAGCGGGCGCAGCATCAGCCAGCCGATGAGGAGGAGGTGGGCGCCCAGCAGGACCCCGGCGAGAAGCCGGATCCACAGCTGTACGGCGGCGCTGCCGCTGCCCTTGACACGCTTGCCCTTGAGACGGTGCACGCCAGTGGAGACGCGGGTTCCGTCCCCCGCGGTTCCGGGGAAACCGCCGGTCAGCCGGTGGCGAGGAGCACAATCAGGATCAGCGCGCCGATCACGGCGGGCGCGATGATCTCGTACGACCAGGAGACCTTCACCGAGCCCTGTGCGCCGGTCCGCGATGCTCCGCGCTCGTGCAGGCTCCGCAGTTCGTCCATGATCTGGTCGGCGGAGGCGCGGCGGACTTCCTCGTCCGGCGTCTTGCTCTGCCCGTTGCCCAGGCCGAGTCGGCGCGTCTGGCGGCGGTTGGCCTTGTTGCGCTCCCGCAGGGAGACCGGGATCGACCAGAGCTGGTACGTCGCCCCCTCGGCGAGCACCTCGGCGGAGAACCGGGCCCGCAAGTTGTCGACGGCGGCCCAGGGGAGCTCGATGACCCGGAAGGGGTTGCGCACGCGCAGCCGGTCGGCGTTGGCGAAGACGGCCGGACGGATCGTGAACGCGACGATGACCGGAGCCAGGCACAGGACGACGGCGAGGGCGATCCACGGGACGTTCCCGTGCCCCCGCACCACGGCGTCGCCGCAGAGCCACGCGAGCAGGGCGAGCAGCACCACCCCGGTGACGGTGGCCATCGGGGAGCGGTAGACCCGGTCGTCGTACGCCGGCTCTTCGGTGGGCTGATCGCTGCTCATGCGGCCGATTGTGCCTCAAGCCGTCTCACCCCACGAGATCGGCGTACAGGATGATGTTGTCGGGGCGGTGACCGTCGGTGATTTCACCGCCGCAGGTGATCACGCGCAGCTCGGGGCGCGGGGTGTCCCCGTAGACCTTCTCGGTGGGGAAGCTCTTCTTGTCCACCTGCTCCAGCTCGCGCACCCGGAAGACGGCTTCGGTGCCGTCCGCCCTGGTCACCCTGATCTCGTCGCCGGTGTGGACGCGCGAGACGTTGCGCAGGACGGCCGGCCCGCGCGCGGTGTCGAAGTGGCCGATCAGCACCGCCGGGCCGGTCTCGCCGGGGGTGACGCCCTTGGTGTACCAGCCGATCTTGTCCCCGTCCGCTACGGAGGGCACCTGGACCGAGCCGTCGGAGGCCAGCCCGAGCTCCAGTACCGGCGAGGCGTCCACGCCGGCCGAGGCGATCCGTACGCGGACGGGCGCGGAGGCGGGCAGGGCCGCGGCGGGCGGCGCCGAAGCCGACGGCGCGGCCGGGGCGGGCACGGGAGCGGCGGAGGTCTCGGCGACGTGCGGCGGCGGAGTGGCGGCCGGTGTGGCACCGCCGCACCCGGTCAGGGTGACCAGGGCCAGCGGGCCGAGCAGGGCGGCGGCGAGCAGCGGGCGTCGGCGGGACGGGCGGTGATCCATGGGGGTCGGCTCCGGGGAAACGGCCTGCGGCGGGCCACCGTGCGGTGGCCCGCCGGAAGCGGGAACGAGTGGCTCGGGGCAGGGCGGTTCAGCCGCGGGCGCGGGCCTTGCGGGCGCGGACGGCGAAGGTGGTGCCGAGGCCGGCGACTATCGCGATGAGGGCGGCGCCGGTGGCCGCGGTGGTGGTGTTGTCGGTGTCCGCGACGGCGGTGTGCGTGCTCTCGGCGGCTTCGGCGGCTTCGGCGGCTTCGGTGAGTTCGGCGCCCGCGGCGACGGGGCCCTTGGGGACGACGGCGGTCTGCGGCTTGGCGGCGGGCACGGCGGCCGGCTTCGCGGCGGGCTGCTCGGCCGGCTTCACCGAAGCCTTGGCGGTCGGCTTCACCGTGGGCTTGGTGACGGGGGCGGCCTTGGGCAGCAGGTACCAGCCGTTGGAGGCGCCCTCGCCCAGCACGTGGACGTTGAGGCCGTAGCGGTTCTTGTCCCGGCCGGCCTCGACCTTCCGGAGCTCGTACTCGATGCCCTCGATGACGGCGCGCTTGTGGGTGGGGTCGAGCTTGGCCAGGACGCGGCCGGCCCAGCCGTCGCCCGGCTTCCAGTCGGGGGAGACGGCGCGGATCCAGACCTCGGGGCCCTCGGCTCCGTTGCGGAGCACGGCGATGCGGCCCTTGGCGACCAGGACGGTCTCGCCGTCGTAGCGGTCGTCCGGCGACGTGTTCCCGGACAGCACCGACGCCGAGGTCACGGCCGTCACGGTCTGCGCCGCGGGCGCGGCGATGGCCGTCGCGGCGGGCGCCAGGAGCGCTCCGGCGAGGGCGGCGGTGACGATCGAGGTACGGAGGGCGGTACGCATAACGACTCCTGGAAGCATTGTCTGGGAAGGGGCGGAGAGTCGCATGCCGCGGTGTCGCTGTCGGGGTTTCGTCCGGTCAGGTCTGCGGGGCTGCTGAGAACAAACCTACGGATCATGATCGACCGGAACGTGGTCGTCCTGTCATGGCTGCGTAACAGCGAACATCTGTGTGACCAGCGACGGAACGCCCTCCGGCGGGCCAGCACGAAGGCGGCCCGCCGGAGGCGGTGGTGATCAGCCGCGGGAGCGGGCCCGGCGGCTACGGACCGCGAAGGCCGCACCGAGCAGGGCGGCCGCGGAGAGGACCCCGACACCGGCGACCGCGACCGGAGCGCCCGTGCCCTCGCCGGTCTCCGTACCGAGCTCGGCGCCCGCGGCGACGGGCCCCTTCGGAACCACGACCGTCTGCGGCTTCGGCTTCACCGGGGGCTTGGTGGTGGGCTTGGTGCTCGGCTTCGGCTTCGGCGGGGTGGCCTTGTCCTCGACGAGCTCGTAGTTGCGCAGGCAGCCGGGCTGGAGGGCGGGGAAGGAAGCGGTGGAGGGCTTGATGCCGCCCTGCATCTGCCACCGCAGGACCGGCTTGGCGCCGCTCGGGTTGATGATCTGGACGTTCTCCAACCAGGCGGGGTTCTTGCGGTCCAGGACCTTCCAGACGCCCTTCTCCCCGGAGGCGTACAGGTCGACCCTCGGGCCGTCCACCGTCGTCCACAGTTCGGCGCGCGTCCCCGCGCCGAGGACCACCCGCTTGGGGCCGGAGACGCAGATGGCGGTGACCTCCTCCGTGGTCCCGCCCCCGGAGGCGGTGGCGGACGGCGCGGCGGCGGGTGCGGCGGCAAAGGCGCTGCCGGCAGCAGGTATGAGCATCGCGCCCGCGAGGGCGGCGGTGACGGTAGAGGTGCGGAGGGCGAGGGCGGTACGCATGACGACTCCGTGGGTGGTCGGAAGTGGGCGAGGAGAGCCGCATGCCGCGACGGGTCTGTTTCGGTCTGGTTCGGCCGGGTCAGGTGTGGCGGGCTGCTGAGAACAAAGCTACGAATCCTGTGGGGCCGGAGGATCCGCCTCCCGTCCCGGCTGTGTAACGCCCGACCGCGTGTCGGAACGGACGCGGCGATTCCCTCTCGGATGCTCTCGAATCGGTAGAGGGGGGTGACAGGTCGCTACGCGCGTAGATATGCTCATGTGGTGACCATGCCCACCACCCTCACCGCATTCGCTGACGTGACGACGTCCGACAGTGCGCTGCGCCGCTTCCTGCACGGGCTGCCCGGCGTCGACGCTGTCGGCCTGGAGGCCCGCGCGGCCTCCCTCGGCACCCGCTCGATCAAGACGACGGCCAAGGCGTACGCCATCGACCTCGCCATCTCGATGATCGACCTGACGACGCTGGAAGGCGCGGATACCCCGGGCAAGGTCCGGGCGCTCTCCGCCAAGGCAGCCAACCCCGATCCGACCGACCGCACCACGCCCATGACGGCCGCCGTCTGCGTGTACCCCGACATGGTGGCCACCGCCAAGGCCGCCCTGAACGGCGCCGACGTCAAGGTCGCCTCCGTCGCCACCGCCTTCCCGGCCGGCCGCGCGGCCCTGCCCGTCAAGCTCGCCGACACGGCCGACGCCGTGGCCGCCGGCGCCGACGAGATCGACATGGTCATCGACCGTGGTGCCTTCCTCGCCGGCCGCTACCTCGACACCTACGAGCTGATCCGCTCCGTGAAGGAGGCCTGCGTCCGCCCCGACGGCAGCGCGGCCCGCCTCAAGGTGATCTTCGAGACCGGCGAGCTGTCCACGTACGACAACATCCGCCGCGCCTCCTGGATCGGCATGATGGCCGGGGCCGACTTCATCAAGACGTCCACCGGCAAGGTCGGGGTCAACGCGACGCCCGCGAACACGCTCCTCATGCTCGAAGCCGTCCGCGACTTCAAGGCGCAGACTGGAATCCAGATCGGCGTGAAGCCGGCCGGCGGGATCCGGACCACCAAGGACGCGATCAAGTTCCTGGTCCTGGTCAACGAGACCGTGGGCGAGGACTGGCTGTCCAACCACTGGTTCCGCTTCGGAGCCTCCAGCCTGCTCAACGACCTGTTGATGCAGCGCCAGAAGCTGAGCACCGGCCGGTACTCCGGTCCCGACTACGTGACGGTGGACTGATCGCCATGGCATCCGCATTCGAGTACGCACCCGCCCCCGAGTCCCGTTCCGTCGTCGACATCGCACCCTCCTACGGGCTGTTCATCGACGGCGAGTTCACCGACGCGGCGGACGGCAAGGTCTTCAAGACCGTCTCCCCGGCCTCCGAGGAGGTCCTCGCCGAGATCGCGCAGGCCGGCGCCGCCGATGTGGACCGCGCCGTGAAGGCCGCCCGCAAGGCCTTCGAGAAGTGGTCCGCGCTGCCCGGCTCCGAGCGCGCCAAGTACCTCTTCCGCATCGCCCGGATCATCCAGGAGCGCAGCCGCGAGCTGGCCGTCCTGGAGACCCTCGACAACGGCAAGCCGATCCGGGAGACCCGCGACGCGGACCTGCCGCTCGTCGCCGCGCACTTCTTCTACTACGCGGGCTGGGCCGACAAGCTCGACCACGCGGGCTACGGTGCCAACCCGCGCCCCCTCGGCGTGGCCGGCCAGGTCATCCCGTGGAACTTCCCGCTGATGATGCTCGCCTGGAAGATCGCCCCGGCGCTCGCCACGGGCAACACGGTCGTGCTCAAGCCGGCCCAGACGACCCCCCTCTCCGCGCTCTTCTTCGCGGACATCTGCCGCCAGGCGGGCCTGCCCAAGGGCGTCGTCAACATCCTCACCGGGTACGGGGACGCGGGCGCGGCCCTCGTCGAGCACCCGGACGTGAACAAGGTCGCCTTCACCGGCTCCACCGCCGTCGGCAAGGCCATCGCGCGCCAGGTCGCCGGCACCTCCAAGAAGGTCACCCTGGAGCTGGGCGGCAAGGGCGCCAACATCGTCTTCGACGACGCCCCCATCGACCAGGCCGTCGAGGGCATCGTCAGCGGCATCTTCTTCAACCAGGGCCAGGTCTGCTGCGCGGGCTCGCGCCTCCTGGTCCAGGAGTCGATCCACGACGAGCTGATCGACTCGCTCAAGCGCCGGCTGACCACGCTGCGCCTGGGCGACCCGCTCGACAAGAACACCGACATCGGCGCGATCAACTCCGCCGAGCAGCTCGCCCGGATCACCGCCCTCGCGGACACCGGCGAGGCGGAGGGCGCCGAGCGCTGGTCGGCGCCGTGCGAACTGCCGAACGCCGGCTACTGGTTCGCCCCGACGCTCTTCACGAACGTCTCCCAGTCGCACACCGTCGCCCGCGACGAGATCTTCGGCCCGGTGCTGTCCGTGCTGACCTTCCGTACGCCCGACGAGGCCGTCGCCAAGGCCAACAACAGCCAGTACGGCCTGTCCGCCGGCATCTGGACGGAGAAGGGCAGCCGCATCCTCGCGGTCGCCAACAAGCTCCGTGCGGGTGTGGTGTGGGCCAACACGTTCAACAAGTTCGACCCGACCTCGCCCTTCGGCGGCTACAAGGAGTCGGGCTTCGGGCGCGAAGGCGGCCGTCACGGCCTGGAGGGCTACCTCGATGTCTGAGTCTTCGACGCGTCTGAGCGTCTTCAAGACCTACAAGCTGTACGTCGGGGGCAAGTTCCCCCGCTCCGAGAGCGGCCGGGTGTACGAGGTGAGCGACTCCAAGGGCAAGTGGCTGGCCAACGCCCCGCTGTCCTCCCGCAAGGACGCCCGCGACGCGGTCGTCGCCGCCCGCAAGGCCTTCGGCGGCTGGTCGGGCGCGACCGCGTACAACCGCGGCCAGATCCTCTACCGCGTCGCCGAGATGCTGGAGGGCCGCCGCGAGCAGTTCGTCCGCGAGGTCGGTGAGGCGGAGGGCCTGTCCAAGACGAAGGCCGCGGCCGTCGTCGACGCGGCCATCGACCGCTGGGTCTGGTACGCGGGCTGGACCGACAAGATCGGCCAGATCGTGGGCGGGGCCAACCCGGTCGCGGGCCCGTTCTTCAACCTCTCCACCCCGGAGCCGACGGGCGTCGTCACCGTCGTCGCCCCGCAGGCCTCGTCCTTCCTGGGCCTGGTCTCCGTGATCGCCCCGGTGATCGCGACCGGCAACACGGTCGTCGTCATCGCCTCGGAGGAGTCCCCCCTCCCCGCCCTCTCCCTCGGCGAGGTCCTGGCCACCTCCGACCTGCCCGGCGGCGTGGTCAACATCCTCTCCGGCAAGGCCGCCGAGATGGGCCCGCACCTGGCGTCCCACCAGGACGTCAACGCGATCGACCTGGCCGGAGCCGACGAGGCGCTGGCCAAGGAGCTGGAGATCGCGGCCGCGGACAACCTCAAGCGCGTCCTGCGTCCACAGCCTGTGGACGACTGGAGCGCGGACCCGGGTACGGCGCGCATGACGGCGTTCCTGGAGACCAAGACCGTCTGGCACCCGACCGGGTCGCTGGGCGCGGGCGGCTCTTCGTACTAGAGCCCCCACCCCCGAAGACGGGCCCCGGCAGCGTCCCCCGCGCTGCCGGGGCCTCTTCATGCCTCGGCGCTCACGTGCGCCCTACGGGAGCTACTTGCCGCCCGTCAGGGGCCCCAGGAGGGACGCCGCCGCGGCCGTGGGCAGCTCGCCGACCGACGGACCCCGGGTCAGGATGCCCGTGACCATGCCGGTGCCGACGGAGGGGAAATCCGCGACCTGGGTGGCGACGCCGTTGTCGAGCGGGTCCACGCCGGTGTGGGCCAGGGGATTGACCTTGAGGTTCGAGATCGGGTCGGAGACCCCCGCGAGGGCCGCCGGAACATCGAGCTCGCCCGCCTGGGCGCCGCCGGCGGCCATCGCAAGGGCCGCACCGGCCATCGAGAGGGTCAGGCCTGCGCTGCGCAGCGCCTTGGTGTGGGGGGCTTTGGGGGCTGCGTGACGTGCCATGGGTTCCCGCCTGTGGGCTCGTACGGAGTCGTGATCGCGTGCGCACGCAGCGTAGCGAGGCGGGGTGGTGTGCCGGTATCTCGACCTGGGCGCCATCACTCGTTCGAGGAGATCTCCGGGAGATCGCCATGAGCGGGACCCCGCACATCACTACCTTCGCGGCATGGAGCCGCCAACCGAGGCAGGGAAGCCCGGGTACGCCCGGTTCACCTTTGGTTGGCTGACGGCAGCAGTGTTCCGCAGCAGCAGCTCATCCGGGACTTCGGGAAGTCCCGCGCCAAAGCCCTGAAGGACGTCAAGGCCGGGTTGCCGATGCGGCAGCGGGCGGGAATGCCCAAGTACAAGAAGAAGCACGCGGCCGATCCGAGCCTCAATTACACCCGCCGCGGTTTCCGCATCAGGGACGGCCGACTCCATCTCGCGGGCGGCATCGACCTGACCGTGGTGTGGTCGCGCGATCTCCCGTCGGACCCGTCATCGGTGCGGATCTACCGCGACGGCCTCGACCATTGGTACGCCTCGTTCGTAGTCTCCGCCGAAGCCCACCCGCTGCCCGAGACGGGTGCGGTGATCGGGATCGACTGGGGTGTGAAGGAGACCGCGACGACCACCAGTGACGCCCACGACCTCCCCCACGCCGCGCACGGGTGGAAGGCCGCCGCCGGGCTTGCCCGATATCAGCGGATGATGGCCCGCCGGAAGCCGGCGCAGGGCAAACCTGGGTCGAGGGGCTACCGGACGGCGAAGAAGCTGACGGTGAAGCTCTACAAGAAGGTGGCCCGGCAGCGTCAGGACACCGCCCGCAAGTGGGCCGAGTCCGTGGTCCGAGACCACGATGCCCTTGCTGTGGAGGACTTCCGGCCGAAGTTCCTCGCCAAGTCGACCATGGCCCGCAAGGCGGCCGATGCGGCGATCTCCGCCACCAAGCACGAGCTGATCGACATGGCGCGCAAGCACCGGCGCGCTCTGTACCTGGTACACCCGTCGCACACCACCATGGACTGCGGACGGTGCGGAGCGAGAGCCAAGCACGCACTGCCGCTGTCGGAACGCACGTACACGTGCACCGCGTGCGGACCCGTCTCGCCCAGAGACAAGAACTCCGCACTCGTGATGCTCGTCCGGGCAGGTCTCGACCCGGCTGGCGCTGATCGCGGAAGACCTGCCGGCCCGCCGGGCCGCCAGGCTGCGTGAGCCAGGATTCCCCCGCCTTTTGTCTTTGGGCGGGGGAGGAGTCAAACTGTTGTTCCGTGAGCTGTTCCTCTCCTTTGCCTACGCGTGTCGTCCTGCTGACCGGGCCCTCGGGCTCCGGCAAGTCCTCGCTGGCGGCCCGTTCGGGGCTGCCCGTGCTGCGCCTGGACGACTTCTACAAGGACGGCGACGACCCGACCCTCCCGTTCGTCGAGGGCAGCGCCGACATCGACTGGGACTCCCCGCTGTCCTGGGACGCGGAGGCGGCCGTGGCCGCGATCGCCGAGCTGTGTGCGGCCGGGCGGACCGAGGTCCCCGTCTACGACATCGCCACCTCCTCGCGGACCGGTACCGAGGCGCTGGACATCTCCCGGACCCCGCTGTTCATAGCCGAGGGCATCTTCGCGGCGGACGTCGTCGTGCGGTGCCAGGAGCTGGGGCTGCTGGCGGACGCGATCTGTCTGCGCGGGCGGCCCAGCACCACCTTCCGGCGCCGCCTGGCCCGTGACCTGCGGGAGGGCCGCAAGTCGGTGCCGATGCTGCTGCGGCGCGGGTGGCGGTTGATGCGGGCCGAGCGGGGGATCGTGGCCCGGCACACCGCGCTGGGGGCTCACGCGTGTGGTCGTGACGAGGCGCTGGGGCGTCTTGCCGCCGCCGCGGCCGGGCGGCACCGGGCCGTGGCCCGGGCCTAGCCGGCTGCCCCGGTCGGGCCGTGCTTGCCGGGCCCTGCGGGGCGAAGTCCCCTACCCGCCCTTCCACCGTTCCCCGGGCGCTGCCCGGACCCGGAAAGACCCTGGGGCTCCGCCCCAGACCCCGGTCCTCAAACGCCGGACGGCTAAGACGGCTGATGCCAAAGGGCGGGACCGTGCGGACCCCCGTCCGCTCGATCCCGCCCTTTGCCCCCGTGGCCCCCGTCCCACCCCCGCAGGACGGGCCCCCTGGCCCTTTGGTCTTGTGTGCCGCGGTTCTACGCGACCAGGTCCTCGAAGGACTCCGACTCGTCGCGGCCGAAGCTCAGCGCCTCGTCCTCGCGCATCCGGCGCAGCGAACGCCAGATGCTCGACTTCACCGTGCCGACGCTGATGCCGAGGATCTCCGCGATCTCCGGGTCCGTGCGGCCCTCGTAGTACCGGAGCACCAGCATCGTGCGCTGCGGCTCCGGGATGCGGGTGAGCGCCTGCCACAGCACGGCGCGCAGCTCCGTACCGCCCATGGCGTCCGTGTCCGAGGCCGTCTCCGGCAGCTCTTCCGTCGGGTACTCGTTGAGCTTGCGCCGGCGCCAGGCGCTGATGTGCAGGTTCGTCATCGTGCGGCGCAGGTATCCGCCGACGGCGGCCTTGTCGCTGATGCGGTCCCAGGCGCGGTACGTGGAGAACAGTGCGGTCTGCAGCAGGTCCTCGGCCTCGTAGCGGTCGCCGGTCAGGTGGAAGGCCGTCGCGTAGAGGGCGGCCCGCCGCTCCTGGACGTACGCCGTGAACTCGGCCTCGTTGGAGGAGTCCGGGGCGTCCGTGGAGCCCGGCGTGCGCTGGGCGGGGACGGAGGGGCGCTCGTAGGTCTTCGCGTCGATGGCCACCACGTGCGCCGGCCGCCGGGAAGGGGCCGTCGCCGTACGGATTGCCGTGCGGCGGTTCACATCGTGCAGCCGCGTGACAACCGCGCTGGTGTTGATGCTGTGCAGCGTGTTCATCTCGCGCCCCCCGTCGTGGAGTCTGTCTGGTCCGTTGCCAAGAAGACTGCCCGCCCGACATAACCGGGGTGTCCTTCGACTGTCACAGGCCTGTCACAGGGTCCCGGGGGGAGCCGCGCCGGAGCCCCGCGGAGGACGCGCGGAGGCCGCCCGCGGATTCGACGTGCAGGGCGGTCGAAGTCCCGAGGGGCGATGGGACAGAATGAGCCCGTGCCTTTCCTGTTGCTCATCGAGGACGACGACGCCATCCGCACGGCCCTCGAACTCTCCCTGACTCGCCAGGGCCACCGTGTGGCCACCGCGGCGACGGGCGAGGACGGCCTCAAACTGCTGCGCGAGCAGCGGCCCGATCTGATCGTGCTCGACGTCATGCTGCCCGGCATCGACGGCTTCGAGGTGTGCCGGCGCGTCCGGCGCACCGACCAGCTGCCGATCATCCTGCTCACCGCGCGCAACGACGACATCGACGTGGTCGTCGGCCTGGAGTCGGGAGCGGACGACTACGTCGTCAAGCCCGTCCAGGGGCGGGTGCTCGACGCCCGCATCCGGGCCGTGCTGCGCCGCGGCGAGCGCGAGGCCACCGACTCCGCCGTCTTCGGCTCGCTGGTCATCGACCGCAATGCCATGACGGTGACCAAGAACGGCGAGGACCTCCAGCTCACCCCGACCGAGCTGCGGCTGCTCCTGGAGCTCAGCCGCCGCCCCGGCCAGGCGCTCTCCCGCCAGCAGCTGCTGCGGCTGGTGTGGGAGCACGACTACCTCGGCGACTCGCGCCTCGTCGACGCCTGCGTGCAGCGGCTGCGCGCCAAGGTCGAGGAAGTGCCCTCGTCGCCCACCCTGATCCGTACCGTGCGGGGCGTCGGCTACCGACTGGACTCCCCGCAGTGATCAGAGCCCTGTTCGCGGGCCGGCGCTGGACCAGCCTGCGGCTGCGGCTCCTCGTCGTGTTCGCACTGGTCGCGCTGACGGCCGCCGTGTCCGCGTCCGGGATCGCGTACTGGCTCAACCGCGAGGCCGTCCTGACCCGGACCCAGGACGCCGCCCTCGGCGACTTCCGGCAGGAGATGCAGAACCGGGCCGCGGCGCTGCCCGCCGACCCGACGCAGGAGGAGCTGCAGCACACCGCCGAGATGATGGCGGGCAGCAGCCCCGGTTACAGCGTGCTGCTGGTGGACGAGAAGGACGGCCGCAAGGTGGCCGGGTCGGCCGGTCCCGACGCCTTCTCGCTGGCCGACGTACCGAAGTCGCTCCAGCACGCCGTGGACGACCGGCAGAAGACCACCTCGGCCAACGACGCCGCGTACCACGTGTACTGGCAGCGGACGAAGCCGAACGGGAACCCCTACCTGGTCGGCGGCACCCGGATCGTGGGCGGCGGGCCGACCGGCTACATGTACAAGTCCCTCGCCCAGGAGCGCGACGACCTCAACGCCCTGGCCTGGTCGCTGACCATCGCCACCGGGCTCGCGCTGCTCGGGTCCGCGCTGCTCGCGCAGGCCGCGGCCCGTACGGTGCTGCGGCCCGTGCAGCGGCTCGGCGACGCGGCGCGCCGGCTCGGCGAAGGGGAGCTGGACCACCGGCTGGAGGTGTCGGGGACGGACGAACTCGCCGATCTGGCCCACACCTTCAACAAGACGGCGGAGGCGCTGGAGAAGAAGGTCGCCGACATGAGCGCGCGGGAGGAGTCCAGCCGGCGTTTCGTCGCGGACATGTCCCACGAACTGCGCACACCGCTGACGGCGTTGACGGCGGTGGCCGAGGTGCTGGAGGACGAGGTCGAGTTCCTCGATCCGATGATCGCACCGGCGGTGGGTCTGGTCGTGAGCGAGACCAGGCGGCTGAACGACCTCGTGGAGAACCTCATGGAGGTCACCCGCTTCGACGCGGGAACGGCGCGGCTGGTGCTGGACGACGTGGACGTCGCCGACCAGGTGACGGCGTGCATCGACACCCGGGCGTGGCTCGACGCGGTCGAACTCGACGCGGAGCGCGGGATCGTGGCGCGGCTCGACCCGCGGCGGCTCGACGTGATCCTGGCGAACCTGATCGGCAACGCGCTCAAGCACGGCGGCTCGCCGGTACGGGTCTCCATCCGGGTGGAGGGGGACTGGCTGGTCATCGCCGTACGGGACAACGGGCCGGGCATCCCCGAGGCCGTACTGCCGCACGTCTTCGACCGGTTCTACAAGGCGAGCGCGTCGCGGCCCAAGTCCGACGGCAGCGGGCTCGGCCTGTCCATCGCGATGGAGAACGCGCACATCCACGGCGGCGACATCACCGCGGAGAACGGGGCGGAGGGCGGTGCGCTGTTCACGCTGCGGCTGCCGGTGGACGTGGGGAAGGTGATCGCCGGTGACGACGAGGCGTAGGACGAGGCGTCCGGCGAGGCGTACGACGGCGGTCCTGGTGGCGGCCCTGGGCCTGGTGTCCGCGGGCGTCCTGTCGGGCTGCGGGATCCGGGCGACCACCGTGCCGGTGGACGTGGGCGCGGCGCCCTCGCGGGTCTCGTGCAAGACCCCGGCCGGCACGGCCGCGGGAACGGGCGGGGTGCAGGGCATCCGGGCCACGGTGGAGCTGGTCTGCGGGGCGCAGCTGGTGGGCGTCCAGCGGCTGGTGCCGGTACCGGAGAAGCAGCCCGCGCGGGACATGGCGGTGCTCGTCACCCAGGCCCTGCTGGAGGCGCTCCAGCGGGAGCCGTCGGCGGAGGAACGGGAAGCCGGCTTCACGACCGAGGTGCCGGCCACGCTGACGGCCTCGGCGCCGCGGCCGGGGGACCCGGCGGGCACGGTACGGCTGAGCCGCAAGCCCGAGGACCTGCCGCCGGTGGCGCTGTCGCAACTGGTGTGCACGCTCGCGCAGAGCGACGTGGTGTCGGCGGGGCCCGGCCCGGTGGTCCTGGGCGGTCCCGACGCGGATCCGCCGAGGGCCTGGGAGTGCACGGACGCCGTCCGCTCCCGCCCGGAGTCGGTCCCGACCCTGGGCGACGTGGTGCGGCCGTCGGCGAGCCCGGCCCCGAGCCCTTCCTGAACCGGTCATGACGAAGGCCCCCCGAGCAGGAGCTCGGGGGGCCTTCGTCGTGACCGGGGAAGGCTAGATGCCGGCCGCTGCCGCCAGGTCCTTCTTGATCGCGTCGAGGACTTCCTGGCCGCGGGCGCGGGCCGGGAGCAGGTCCGAGGCTTCCGCCACCGGGACCACGACCTCCAGGTAGCACTTCAGCTTGGGCTCCGTACCCGACGGGCGGACGATCACCCGGGCCTTGTAGTCGCCCTCCAGGTAGTAGCGCAGCCCGTCCGTGGGCGGGAGCGTCGCCGTGCCCCGGTTCAGGTCCTCCGCCGAGGTGACCCGCAGGCCCGCCAGCGAGGCCGGGGGCTCCGCGCGCAGCGCCGCCATCGCCGAGGCGATGACCGACAGGTCCTCCACGCGGACCGACAGCTGGTCGGTGGCGTGCAGGCCGTGCTCCATGGCCAGGTCGTCCAGCAGGTCGGTCAGGGTCCGGCCCTGCTCCTTGAGCTCCGAGGCCAGCTCCGCGACGAGCAGGGCGGCCGTGACGCCGTCCTTGTCGCGGACGCCCTCGGGGTCCACGCAGTAGCCGAGCGCCTCCTCGTACCCGTAGCGCAGGCCCTCGACGCGGGAGATCCACTTGAAGCCGGTCAGGGTCTCCTCGTAGCCGACGCCCGCGGCCTCCGCGATCCGCCCCAGGAGGGAGGAGGAGACGATGGACTCGGCGAAGACGCCCTGCGCCCCCTTGTGCACCAGGTGGGCGGCGAGCAGCGCGCCGACCTCGTCGCCGCGCAGCATCCGCCAGCCGGAGGCCGAGGAGGCGTCCGGGACGGCCACGGCGCAGCGGTCGGCGTCCGGGTCGTTGGCGATGACGATGTCGGGGTTGACCTCGGCGGCCTTCGCGAAGGACAGGTCCATCGCGCCCGGCTCCTCCGGGTTGGGGAAGGCGACCGTCGGGAAGGCCGGGTCCGGCTCCGCCTGCTCGGCCACCAGGACCGGGGTGGGGAAGCCGGCGCGGGCGAAGGCGGCCAGGACGACGTCCTTGCCGACGCCGTGCATGGCCGTGTAGACGGTCCGCACGCCCCGGGGGGAGCCGGGGGTCAGGACGGCGTCCGTACGTGCCAGGTAGGCCTCCAGGACCTCGTCGCCGAGGTCCTGCCAGCCGTCCTCGGCCCGCGGTACGTCGGCCAGCGCGGCGATCGCGTCGATCTGCGCGGCGATCTCCGCGTCGGCCGGGGAGACGATCTGCGAACCGTCGCCGAGGTAGACCTTGTAGCCGTTGTCCCGGGGCGGGTTGTGGCTCGCGGTCACCTCGACGCCGGCGACGGCGCCCAGGTGCCTTATGGCGTACGCGAGGACGGGCGTCGGCAGCGGACGGGGCAGGACGGCGGCGCGCAGCCCGGCGCCGATCATCACCGCGGCGGTGTCGCGGGCGAAGTCGGCCGACTTGTAACGGGCGTCGTAGCCGACGACGACCAGGCCGCCGGCGTGCCCCTGGGCCTTGAGGTAGGCCGCGAGGCCCGCCGCGGCCCGGATGACCACGTTGCGGTTCATCCGCATCGGGCCCGCGCCCAGCTCGCCGCGGAGTCCGGCGGTGCCGAACTGCAGCATGCCGGAGAAGCGGTCCGCCAGTTCCGAGGTGTCACCGGCTTCGATGAGCTCGGCGAGCTCGTCGGCGGTTTCCGGGTCCGGGTCCTCGGCCAGCCAGGCCTGCGCCCGTGCGATCAGATCGTCCTGCACGTCCTGCACTACCTCTCGTCGGTCGGTCGGGTCGCTCGTTCAGATCCGGGCGAGGACCTGGGTCAGCAGCTTGCCCATGCGCGCGGCCGAGTCGCGGCCGGCCTGGAGCACCTCTTCGTGGTTCAGCGGCTCGCCGGACAGGCCCGCCGCCAGGTTGGTGACCAGCGAGATGCCGAGCACCTCGGCGCCGGCCTCGCGGGCGGCGATGGCCTCCAGCACGGTGGACATGCCGACCAGGTCGGCGCCCATGACGCGGATCATGTTGATCTCGGCCGGGGTCTCGTAGTGCGGGCCGGGGAACTGCACGTAGACGCCCTCTTCGAGGGTCTCGTCGATCTCCTTGCACATCGCGCGCAGGCGCGGCGAGTACAGGTCGGTCAGGTCCACGAAGTTCGCGCCGACGATCGGCGAGGTGGCCGTGAGGTTGAGGTGGTCGCTGATCAGGACCGGCTGGCCGGGCTTCATGCCCTCGCGCAGGCCACCGCAGCCGTTGGTCAGGACGATGGTCTTGCAGCCGGCGGCGACGGCCGTGCGCACGCCGTGGGCGACGGCGGCGACGCCGCGGCCCTCGTAGTAGTGGGTCCGGCCGAGGAAGAGCAGCGCGCGCTTGTCGCCGATCTTGTACGAGCGGATCTTGCCGCCGTGGCCCTCGACGGCGGGGGGCGGGAAGCCGGGCAGCTCGGTGACCGGGAACTCGGCCTCGGGCGCGCCGAGCGCCTCTGCGGCGGGGGCCCAGCCGGAGCCCATCACGAGGGCGACATCGTGGGTCTCGGCGCCGGTCAGCTCGCGCAGGCGGGCGGCGGCGGCGTCGGCGGCGGCGAAGGGGTCGGTAACAGATGCGTTCACGCGGAAGAGCGTAGCCGCTCTTCGCCTACGCGCGTAGATGGCACCGCTCACGGTATTCGGATCGTTGCTTTGTCGTTTCCGCCCAAACGTCCCGCGATGGGGGAGCGGGAGCGGGTGATGCGGCGCGGCGCCGTTGCCGGGGGCGCTGCCCCCGGACCCCCGCGCCTCGAACGCCGGCGGGGCTGGATTTGGCCCCGGCGATGCTGGATTTGGCCCCGTCGGGATTCAGCAGGGGCGCTTGCGGAGTTCCATCACGTAGTCGTGCGGGGCGCCCGCGGATTCGGCCGCGTCGGCGAGTTCGCCCAGGTAGCGGGCCGAGGGCAGGCCGCCCTCGTAGCCGTTGAGTACGTACACCCAGGCCGCTTCCTCGCCGTCCAGCGTGTGCACGCGCACCCGCATGCGGCGGTAGATGTCGAGCCCCACGCCCTCCCACCGGTCCATGGAGTCCTCGTCGAGCGGGGCCACGTCGTAGAGGGCGACGAAGACCTGGTGGCGCGGCGCTTCGACGATCGTCGCCAGCGCGCCCTCCCAGCCCATCTGCTCGCCGCCGAAGGTCAGCCGCCAGTCGTTGATCCAGCCCGTGCCGCGCAGCGGCGAATGCGGAGCGCGGCGCGTCATCAGCCGCGGGTCGAGGTTGCCGGCGTACGCGGCGTAGAGCGACATGAGGTCGAGGGTACGGGAGGGGCGGCCCCGACCGCGCTCCCGGCCGCGTACGGGGCCTGCGTCCCGGATGGTGGGACCGGGCGTGAAGCACCTTGATGCGTGCGGGACAATGACGTACGGAATGCATCCCCCGGGGAGACCCCCCGGAAGCCCCGGCCGGGGCGGCAGCCGGCCGGGTAGACGTGAGGCGGAGTTTTCGTGACCCGGATCGTGATCATCGGCGGCGGACCCGGCGGGTATGAGGCGGCCCTCGTGGGGGCCCAGCTCGGCGCGGAGGTGACCGTCGTGGACTGCGACGGTCTGGGCGGCGCGTCGGTGCTCACCGACTGCGTGCCCTCCAAGACTCTCATCGCGACCGCCGAGGTCATGACGACCTTCGACTCGTCGTACGAGGAGCTCGGCATCGTCGTCGCGGACGACACCCCGCACATCGAGCAGGCCGCGCGCGTCGTCGGCGTGGACCTCGGCAAGGTGAACCGGCGCGTCAAGCGCCTGGCGCTCGCCCAGTCCCACGACATCACCGCCTCCGTCACCCGGGCCGGCGCCCGGGTCGTACGGGGCCGCGCCAAGCTCGGCGGCCCGCAGGGCATCGACGGCACGCGGGACGTCATCGTCACCGCGGCCGACGGCTCCGAGACGATCCTCACCGCCGACGCCGTGCTCATCGCGACCGGCGGGCACCCCCGCGAGATCCCCGACGCGATGCCCGACGGCGAGCGGATCCTGAACTGGACCCAGGTCTACGACCTCGAAGAGCTCCCGGAGGAGCTCATCGTGGTCGGCTCCGGTGTGACCGGCGCCGAGTTCGCCGGCGCGTACCAGGCCCTCGGCTCCCGGGTGACCCTCGTGTCCTCCCGCGACCGCGTGCTCCCCGGCGAGGACCCGGACGCCGCCGCCGTGCTGGAGGACGTCTTCCGGCGCCGCGGCATGAACGTCATCGGCCGCTCCCGCGCCGAGTCCGCCAAGCGGGTGGGCGACCGGGTCGAGGTCACCCTCTCCGACGGCCGGGTCATCACCGGCACGCACTGCCTGATGGCGGTCGGCGCGATCCCGAACACGAGCAACATGAACCTGGAGGAGTCCGGGGTCAAGCTCAAGGAATCCGGGCACATCTGGACCGACAAGGTCTCCCGCACCTCCTCGCCCGGCGTGTACGCGGCCGGCGACGTGACCGGAATCTTCGCCCTCGCGTCGGTGGCCGCCATGCAGGGGCGCATCGCGATGTACCACTTCCTCGGCGACGCGGTGGCCCCGCTGAACCTGAAGACGGTCTCCTCGAACGTCTTCACCGACCCGGAGATCGCCACCGTCGGCTACACCCAGGCCGACGTGGACGCCGGCAAGATCGACGCCCGGTGCGTGAAGCTCCCGCTGCTGCGCAACCCGCGCGCCAAGATGCAGGGCATCCGGGACGGCTTCGTGAAGCTGTTCTGCCGTCCCGGCACCGGGATCGTCGTCGGCGGCGTGGTCGTTTCGCCGCGCGCGAGCGAGCTCATCCACCCGATCTCGATCGCCGTCGACAACAACTTGACGGTCGAGCAGATCGCAAACGCGTTCACCGTGTACCCCTCGCTGTCCGGTTCGATCGCCGAGGTCGCCCGCCAGCTGCACACGCGGAAGTCCTCCGGCGAGGCGTAAATACCGATAACGGCCCTTGTGTGCAAGGGCTTTGGAGTGGGTGGTCGGCCCGCCGCGGAGCAGGTGCGCGGCGGGCCGACCGCGTATACCACTAGTTGCCCTACGGTATGGACAACTTCGGAATTCCGGCGCAAAGAGCTGAAAGCAGATGGTCGTTGGGGTTACTGTCAGTTTCGTGTTCGCTGCAGAACGTCGCCAATTGATCCTCGAAATGGTGCGGGCCAACGGAGCGGTATCGCTCCGGGAGCTCGCCCGCGTCGTCCAGACCTCCGAAGTGACCGTACGGCGGGACGTGCGGGCACTGGAGGCAGAAGGACTCCTCGACCGCCGGCACGGCGGTGCGGTACTGCCGGGCGGTTTCACGCGGGAATCCGGCTTTCCGCAAAAGTCCCATCTCGCGACGGCGGAGAAGACCGCCATCGCCGATGTCGCGGCCGGACTCGTCGAAGAAGGCGAGGCCGTGGTCGTCGGCGCCGGCACCACCACCCAGGAGCTGGCCCGCCGGCTCGCCCGGGTGCCCGGACTCACCGTCGTCACCAACTCGCTGCTCGTCGCACAGGCGCTGGCCCATGCGAACCGGGTGGAGGTGGTGATGACGGGCGGAACCCTGCGGGGGTCCAACTACGCGCTGGTCGGCAGCGGTGCCGAGCAGTCCCTCCAGGGGCTGCGGGTCTCGCGGGCCTTCCTGTCCGGCAGTGGCCTCACCGCCGAGCGCGGGCTGTCCACCTCCAACATGCTCTCCGCGAGCGTGGACCGGGCGCTGGTCCAGGCCGCGGCGGAGGTGGTGGTCCTGGCCGACCACACGAAGCTCGGGACGGACACCATGTTCCAGACCGTGCCGACCGATGTGATCACCCGGCTGGTGACGGACGAGCCGCCCGCGCACGACGACCGGGCCGGTACGGAGCTGCAGGCGCTGGCGGACCAGGGCGTGCAGATCACCGTGGCCGGAGCCAGCGCCTCCGGCGGTGGGGAGTCGATGGCGGGTCGGCGCCCGCGCCGGGAGTCACCGCTTCCGGTCCAGCGCCGGGGCGGGCCGACGGCGCAGCTCCGTAGCGCGGGACCGCCGTTGCACGAGCAGCAGGCGGGTGAGCGGGCGCGCGTCGCGGACATGCGGCGCCGGTAGCCGCCTTCGCCTCGAACGCCGGAGGGGCTGGATTTCGGCTGGTGTCAGCCGAAATCCAGCCCCTCCGGCGTTCGAGGTCCGGGGCCTGAGCCCCGGACCCCGGTCGCAGGACGTCAGTCCTTGATCTCGCAGATGGCCGCGCCCGAGGTGAGCGAGGCGCCGACCTCCGCCGCCAGGCCCACGATCGTGCCCGAACGGTGCGCGTTCAGCGGCTGTTCCATCTTCATGGCCTCGAGGACGACGATCAGGTCGCCCTCGTTGACCTGCTGGCCCTCCTCGACCGCGACCTTCACGATCGTGCCCTGCATGGGCGAGGCCAGGGTGTCGCCGGAGGCGGCGGGGCCGGACTTCTTGGCCGCGCGGCGCTTGGGCTTCGCGCCGCCCGCGGCCGCCGTACGGGCCAGGGTCATGCCCAGCGAGGACGGGAGGGAGACCTCCAGGCGCTTGCCGCCGACCTCGACGACCACGGTCTCGCGGCCCGGCTCGTCCTCGGAGTCCTCCGCGGCGGGAACCACGAACGCCGGGATCTCGTTGACGAACTCGGTCTCGATCCAGCGGGTGTGGATCGTGAACGGGTCGGCCGTGAAGGCAGGGTCGGCGACGACCGCGCGGTGGAACGGGATGGCCGTGGCCATGCCCTCCACTTCGAACTCGGCCAGCGCGCGCGCCGCCCGCTGCAGGGCCTGCTCGCGCGTGGCACCCGTGACGATGAGCTTGGCGAGCAGGGAGTCCCAGGCCGGGCCGATGACCGAGCCGGACTCGACGCCCGCGTCGAGGCGGACGCCCGGGCCGGTCGGCGGGGCGAACTTGGTGACGGTGCCCGGAGCCGGCAGGAAGCCGCGGCCCGGGTCCTCGCCGTTGATGCGGAACTCGAAGGAGTGGCCGCGCAGGACCGGGTCCCCGTAGCCGAGCTCCTCGCCGTCGGCGATGCGGAACATCTCGCGGACCAGGTCGATGCCGGTGACCTCTTCGGTGACCGGGTGCTCGACCTGCAGGCGGGTGTTGACCTCCAGGAAGGAGATCAGGCCGTCGGCGGAGACCAGGAACTCGACCGTGCCGGCGCCGACGTAGCCGGCTTCCTTCAGGATCGCCTTCGACGCCGCGTACAGCTCGGCGTTCTGGGCCTCGGTCAGGAACGGCGCCGGGGCCTCCTCCACCAGCTTCTGGTGGCGGCGCTGCAGCGAGCAGTCACGGGTGGAGACGACGACCACGTTGCCGTGGGAGTCGGCCAGGCACTGGGTTTCCACGTGCCGCGGCTTGTCGAGGTACTGCTCGACGAAGCACTCGCCGCGGCCGAAGGCGGCGATGGCCTCGCGCACGGCGGAGTCGTAGAGCTCCGGGACCTCTTCGAGGTTCCGGGCGACCTTCAGGCCGCGACCGCCGCCACCGAAGGCGGCCTTGATCGCGATGGGCAGGCCGTGCTCCTTGGCGAAGGCGACGACCTCGTCCGACCCGGACACCGGGTCCGGCGTGCCGGCGACCAGCGGTGCGCCGGCGCGCAGCGCGATGTGGCGGGCGGCGACCTTGTCACCGAGGTCGCGGATGGCCTGCGGCGGCGGGCCGATCCAGATCAGGCCCGCGTCGATGACGGCCTGCGCGAATTCGGCGTTCTCGGAAAGGAAGCCGTATCCGGGATGGATGGCGTCCGCACCGGAGTCGGCTGCGGCCTGCAGGATCTTGGAGATGTCCAAGTAGCTCGCGGCCGGGGTGTCACCGCCCAACGCGAAAGCTTCGTCGGCCGCGCGGACGTGCAGAGCGTCCCGGTCCGGGTCGGCGTAGACGGCTACGCTCGCGATCCCGGCATCCCGGCAGGCCCGAGCAACGCGGACTGCGATTTCGCCACGGTTGGCGATGAGCACCTTGCGCACGATGGCTCCCTCCTTGAAACAAGCTGAGTTTAGGGACAGCCCACACGGCCTTTCGACCCTTCCCCGGTGGTGACCTTGCCCACACGGACTGTGATCCGAGTGGACCCCGAGTCGATAAAACCCTTGTGGCGCCCCATGTCAGGGGGATCCCCGACTGCACAGTAACCCTGCCGTGTGTCCGGGGTCTCTGTTCCCCGGGTCAGCGGCCCGGGGTGATTCTTTGTCGAATCCCTACGAACGGCCCATGCATTCCTTGCCCGGGCGTGGCGTCGGCACCGGCGGGTCGCCGTACGGCAGCCCGACGGTAACGAAGCGGCCCCGGCCCCTTGTCCGAAGGTTTACCCGTTAGTAGCCTCCAGGCGTCGAACGGGCTTGTGCATGCGGGGTGGGGGCGTCGTGGCTGGTGTGGGTGGCGTGGGTGGCGTGGTGCTGCGGAGATCCGTGGCCGGAGCGACCGCGGTGGTACTCGTCGTGGAGGCGGCGGTGCTCGGCTTCGTCCACCTCGTCCTGGGCCGGACCACCGAGAACCAGTCGATGTCCATCGCGGGCGCCGATCCGGATGTCATGTCCAAGGCAACCTATGCGCTGGGCGCCGGCATGGCCGTGTTCCTGCTCGCCTGTGCGGTGTTCCTCGTCGTCGCCGCGGTCCGCGACCGGGCCCCGGGCACCTTCGCGCGCGTGCTCCTCGTCAGCGCCGCCATCACCCACGGACTGCTCGGCGCCCTCGTCGTCGGCCTGGTCGGCTGGGGCGCCTTCGCGGTGATGATGCTGATCCTCTGCCTGCTGGTGCTGAGCCTGACGCTCTACGCGGCCAAGGGGGCGGGCGGGGCCGGTGAGGCCGCGGGAGGCTCCAGCGGCCCCCTGGGCGGCTTCGGTGGGCCCGGCGGGGGCCTCGGTGACGACCTCGACGGCGGGCCGGAGATCCGGGACACGCCGCCGGGCCACCCGCTCGCGGACTTCGGGGACTTCGGGAAGCTCGGGGACGTCAAGCCCACAAGTCCGTGATGGACACGCCCAGTTCGGCCAGCAGCGAGCGCAGCAGCGGCAAGGAGATGCCGATCACATTGCCGTGATCCCCGTCGATGCCCTCGATGAACGGGGCCGACAGCCCGTCCAGGGTGAACGCCCCCGCCACGTGCAGCGGTTCCCCGCTCGCCACGTACGCCGCCACCTCCGCGTCCGTCGGCTCGCCGAAGCGGACCGTCGTCGACGCCGTGGCCGAAACCCGCCGGCCGCTCGCCGTGTCGATCACGCAGTGCCCGGTGCGCAGCACCCCGGCGCGCCCGCGCATCGACTTCCAGCGGGCCGTGGCCTCCTCGGCGTCCGCCGGCTTGCCCAGCGCCTCGCCGTCCAGCTCCAGCACGGAGTCGCAGCCGATCACCAGGGCGCCCGCGGCCTCGTCCAGGGTCGCCACGACGGCCGCCTTCGCCTCGGCCAGCGCGAGCGCCAGCTCGGCGGGGGAATCGGCGGTGAGGGCGTCCTCGTCGAAGCCGCTCACGATCACGTGCGGGGAGAGCCCGGCCTGGCGCAGCAGGTTCAGCCGGGCGGGCGAAGCGGAGGCGAGGACGAGGGCGTGGCCGGGGGCAGCAGTCATGCCTGCCATCGTAGGTGCGCCTCGCGGGTGGCCGGGGCGCCAGGGGGTGTCCGCAAAGTCCCGCCTGCCTCGCGACGCAAGGCCGCCCTTCGGGCGACGACGGGAGTTTGACGACAGGCCCTAGAAACCGCCCACGCCCAGCACGTAGACCACGACGACCATCGCGATGACGACGATCACCGTCATCCGCCGGACCATCGCCTCGGCGTCGCGCATGTCCTTCGGCGGCTCGTTCTTCGGGTCTGACCAGAGCATGCCCCGATCCTGGCCCCGAGCACTCCTGTGGCGCCTGAGTACGGGTACTCAGGCGCCACGGGCAGTTCACGCCATCTTCATCCGCGGATGTGCCTTACACGGACTGCACGGACTACGCGGGCACGGACTACGCGGGCCAGTACGTACGGCCCCACGCGCCCGGCCCCGGGCGCGGCAGGGTCCGCCGGGCCACCCGGCCCGGCGCCGCCCACGCGTCGGTCACCCGCTCCGCGCCCGACGGCGCCGACGCGAGGGCCGCCGCGCGCGCTCGGACCACCGCCAGTGCGGCGGCCAGCTCCTCCGGGGTCGGGTTCCCCTTGACGACCTTGATCACCACTGTGAGCTCCTCGTGACGGCTAGAGCGGGATGTTGCCGTGCTTCTTCGGGGGCAGGGACTCGCGCTTGGTGCGCAGCTGCCGCAGCCCCTTCACCACGTGCGCCCGGGTCTCGGACGGCATGGTCACCGCGTCGATGTACCCGCGCTCGGCGGCCGTGTACGGGTTCAGCAGCGCGTCCTCGTACTCGGTGATGAGCCGCGCCCGGGTCTCCTCGGCGGTGCCGGCCTCCTCCGCTTCGGCGATCGCCCGTCGGTGCAGGATGTTGACCGCTCCCTGCGCGCCCATGACGGCGATCTGGGCCGTCGGCCAGGCGAGGTTGAGGTCGGCGCCCAGGTGCTTGGAGCCCATCACGTCGTAGGCCCCGCCGAAGGCCTTGCGGGTGATGACGGTGATCAGCGGGACGGTCGCCTCGGCGTAGGCGTAGATCAGCTTGGCGCCGCGCCGGATGATTCCGTTGTACTCCTGGTCGGTGCCCGGCAGGAAGCCCGGAACGTCGACGAACGTCAGCACCGGGATGTTGAAGGCGTCGCACGTCCGGACGAACCGGGCCGCCTTCTCGGAGGCGTCGATGTCCAGGCAGCCGGCGAACTGCATCGGCTGGTTGGCGACGACCCCGACCGGGTGCCCCTCGACGCGGCCGAAGCCGGTGAGGATGTTCGGCGCGAAGAGCGACTGGGTCTCCAGGAACTCCGCGTCGTCGAGCACGTGCTCGATCACCCTGTGCATGTCGTACGGCTGGTTCGCGCTGTCCGGGATCAGCACGTCGAGCTCGCGGTCGCTCTCGGAGACCTCCGTGTCGGCTTCCTCGGGGAAGGCCGGGGGCTCGGAGAGGTTGTTCGACGGGAGGTAGGAGAGCAGCGACTTCACGTACTCGATGGCGTCCTTCTCGTCACCCGCCATGTGGTGCGCGACGCCGGACGTGCTGTTGTGCGTGCGCGCCCCGCCCAGCTCCTCGAAGCCGACGTCCTCGCCGGTGACCGTCTTGATGACGTCCGGGCCGGTGATGAACATGTGCGAGGTCTGGTCCACCATGACCGTGAAGTCGGTGATCGCGGGGGAGTACACGGCCCCGCCGGCGCACGGGCCGACGACCAGGCTGATCTGCGGGATCACGCCGGAGGCATGGACGTTGCGGCGGAAGATCTCGCCGTACATGCCCAGCGCGCTGACGCCCTCCTGGATGCGGGCGCCGCCGGAGTCGTTGATGCCGATCAGCGGGCAGCCGGTCTTCAGCGCGAAGTCCATGACCTTCATGATCTTCTGGCCGTAGACCTCGCCGAGGGCCCCGCCGAAGACGGTGAAGTCCTGCGAGAACAGGGCGACGGGCCGCCCGTCGACGGTGCCGTAGCCGGTGACGACGCCGTCGCCGTACGGCCGGGTCTTCTCCAGCCCGAAGTTCGTCGACCGGTGCCGGGCGAACTCGTCCAGCTCGACGAAGGACCCCTCGTCCAGCAGCAGGGCCACCCGCTCACGCGCCGTCAGCTTGCCCTTGGCGTGCTGCTTTTCCACCGCCCGCCCTGACCCGGCGTGTGTGGCTTCCTCGACGCGGCGCTGCAGATCCGCGATCTTCCCCGCGGTGGTGTGCATGTCGATCGGCTCTGACGGTTGTGACATCGGGGTCGCGGCTCCCTGCGTGGTGTCAACTGCCTGGTGACTTACTTGGTTTTTACTAGCTACTGGTGCGTAGCGTATCGGCGGGCATGGCGCTCGGCGGTGCGGCGTTTGACACACCTAATCTGGGTTGCATGACGCCATCAGATGCATCAGGCGGGGCTTCGACCGGAGCTTCCGCGGGCCGTTGGTCGAGTCTGGACCGGCCGCCCTTGAACGTCGCCGCGCTGCAGCGGGCCCTCGTGACCGGTGACGGGCTGTGGAGCTCGCTGGAGGTGGTGGGGTCCACCGGGTCCACCAACAGCGATCTCGCCGCACGGGCCGCGAAGCTGCCCGAGGGGGCCGTGCTCGTCGCCGAGGAGCAGACCGCCGGACGGGGCCGGCTCGACCGGAGCTGGGTCGCGCCCGCGCGGTCCGGACTGTTCTTCTCCGTGCTGCTGAAGCCCGGGCCCGCGGTGCCGCAGGAGCGGTGGGGCTGGCTGACGCTGCTGGCCGGAGTGGCCACCGCCACCGGGCTCTCGCGCGCGGCGGGCGTGGACACCTCCCTCAAGTGGCCCAACGACCTGCTGGTCACCGTGGACGGGGAGGAGCGCAAGACCGGCGGGATCCTCGCCGAGCGCGTGGCCGACGGGGTCGTCCTCGGGATCGGGCTCAACGTGACGCTGACCGACGCCGAGCTGCCGGTGGACACCGCCGGGTCGCTGGCGCTGGCCAAGGCCACCGTCACCGACCGGGACCCGCTGCTCAAGGCCGTACTGCGCTCCCTGGAGCAGTGGTACGGGAACTGGCGGGAGGCCGGCGGCGACCCGGCGGCCAGCGGTCTGCAGGAGACGTACGCGGCGGGCTGCGCGACCCTCGGCAAGCACGTGCGCGCCGAGCTGCCGGGCGGGCGCACGCTCACCGGGACGGCCGAAGCGGTGGACGCCGACGGACGGCTCGTCGTACGGACGGCGGAGGACAAGCACGAGGCCGTGGGGGCAGGGGACGTCGTCCATCTGCGGTCCGTGCGGTAGCCCGCGGGGGGACCGCCCCGGGTGACGGAGTAGGGGAGTGAGCTACGGCACACCTGCCGTATGGTTTAGGCGATCCCGGTCCTCCCGGTGATCACCCGGTTCGGCAGTGCGCACGGAATGGACAGGAGGCGGCCCTTGACCGTCGACGACCCTCAGTCCAGCGCGCCCGCCCCCGCAGCGGCGACGGGCGGTGCGGGCGGCTCCGGCGGCTCGGGCGGTTCCGGAGTCCACGCGACCCCGATCGGGCGCGAGCAGCACACTCCCCACCATGAGGTCGACCACACGGCGCAGCCGACGGCCGACCCGCTGGCCATCCGCCTGGAGCAGTTGATCCTGGGCGCCGAGCGCCGGTACACGCCCTTCCAGGCGGCCCGCAGTGCCGGGGTCTCGATGGAGCTCGCCTCCCGCTTCTGGCGGGCCATGGGCTTCGCGGACATCGGCCAGGCCAGGGCCCTGACGGAGGCCGACGTACTGGCGCTGCGCCGGCTCGCCGGCCTCGTCGAGGCCGGGCTGCTGAGCGAGCCGATGGCGGTCCAGGTGGCGCGGTCCACCGGGCAGACCACGGCCCGGCTCGCGGAGTGGCAGATCGACTCCTTCCTGGAGGGGCTGACGGAGCCGCCGGAGCCGGGGATGACCCGTACGGAGGTCACGTACCCGCTGGTCGAGCTGTTGCTGCCGGAGCTGGAGGAGTTCCTCGTCTACGTGTGGCGGCGCCAGCTCGCGGCCGCGACCGGGCGGGTCGTGCAGGTGGCGGACGACGAGGAGATGGTCGACCGGCGCCTCGCGGTGGGCTTCGCCGACCTGGTGGGCTTCACGCGCCTGACGCGGCGGCTGGAGGAGGAGGAGCTCGGCGAGCTGGTCGAGTCCTTCGAGACGACCTCCGCGGACCTGGTGGCGGCGCACGGCGGCCGGCTGATCAAGACGCTGGGCGACGAGGTGCTGTACTGCGCCGACGACGCGGCCACGGCGGCGGAGATCGCGCTGCGGCTGATCGAGACGATGGAAGCCGATCCGCAGATGCCGGAGCTGCGCGTGGGCATCGCCTTCGGGACGGTGACCACCCGGATGGGCGACGTCTTCGGGACCACGGTGAACCTGGCCTCGCGGCTGACGTCGATAGCGCCGAAGGACGCGGTCCTGGTGGACGGTGCGATGGCCGAGGAACTGGGCCGCACGGGCGCGGCGCCGGTCTCGGAGAAGGAGGCGGAGAACGAGGTGGGCGGCGGCGCCTACCGCTTCGCGCTCCAGCCGATGTTCCAGCGCCCGGTCCGCGGCCTCGGCGTGGTGGAACCCTGGTCGCTGACGCGCCGGAGCCCCAAGACCTCCGGTTGACGTGCCCCCGGGCCGGCCGACGGCGTCGGCCCCGGTTCTTCCCGAAGTGCCGGCTGTGCCGGACCTGCCGGACCTGCCGGACCGATCCGTACCCTGGCGTGCCCACGCAACCCCGGCGTGCCCACGCTCCGGGCCGGTGCCCGGGATTGGTCGGCCGGAGGCCTCCTGCTGAGCTGCTCCGCGCGCTAGAGTCCGTGATAACGGTCGTTAACGTGGAGGGTCGCAGTGATGTCGGAACAGCGCTTCGGGGAGTTCGTCGCGGTACGCCGTGCAGGCGATGGGCGCGTCGCCGAGCTGGTTCTGGACCGGCCCAAGGCGATGAACGCCGTGTCGACCGAGATGGCTCGGGGCATCGGCGCCGCGTGCGCGGCGCTGGGTGCGGACCCCTCGGTACGGGTCGTCGTGCTCTCCTCGACCGCCGAGAGGGCGTTCTGCGTGGGCGCGGACCTCAAGGAGCGGAACTCCTTCTCGGACGCCGAGCTGCTGCGGCAGCGGCCGACCACGCGGGGCGCGTACGGGGGAGTCCTGGAGCTTCCGATGCCGGTGATCGCGGCGGTGCACGGCTTCGCGCTGGGCGGCGGCTTCGAGCTGGCCCTCGCGTGCGATGTCATCGTGGCCGACGGGACGGCCGTCGTCGGGCTGCCCGAGGTGTCGGTCGGGGTGATCCCGGGCGGCGGCGGCACGCAGCTGCTGCCGAGGCGCGTGGGGGCGGCGCGGGCGGCCGAGCTGATCTTCACCGCGCGGCGCGTGGAGGCCGCCGAGGCGCTGGCCCTGGGTCTGGTGGACTCGGTGGTGCCGGCGGGGACGGACCGCGAGGCCGCCCTGGCGATGGCGGCGGCGATGGCGGCGAACTCCCCGGTCGGGCTGCGGGCCGCCAAGCGGGCGCTGCGGCTCGGGCACGGCATGGACCTGACGGCCGGGCTGGAGATCGAGGACGCGGCGTGGCGGACGGTGGCCTTCTCGGGGGACCGGGCCGAGGGCGTGGCGGCGTTCAACGAGAAGCGGAAGCCGGAGTGGCCCGGGGTGTGAGGGCGTCCGTCGGCGTGTCCGGTGGTCCTGCGGACCCTGGATGGTGACCCGGTGTGATCTTGGTGCCACCGAATGTCGCGCCAATTGTCACTAAATCGGACAAAACTCCCTAACCTGGGGTGATGGGTGTTGACGGGCGGCTTCGAGCCGTTGTGGGCCTCGCGCAGGCCATGGCTGCCGCGTGCACGCCGCGGGACAGCGTGCGGGCCGCCGCGCGCGGAGCGAGGCTGGCGATGGACGGGTCGTTCGCCGCGATCTCCGCGTGGGAGCGGGAGCGGGGGCGCCTGCGGGTGCTCGTGAACGAGGGGGAGCGCAGGGACGGGGAGGAGGAGTTCCCCGAGGACGAGTCGTACCCCGTGCACGATTTCCCCGAGATCACGGAGTTCCTGCACGAGCGCTGGGTCGGCGGCGGCGGACCCCACGCCTGGGTGGACAGCGCGGTCGGGGACCGGCCGGGACGCCGGGGCGAGGCCCTGCGGCGGCGCGGGCGCGGCACGTGCGTGGTGGCCCCGATCGTGCTGAGCGGGCGGGCCTGGGGCGAGCTGTACGTGGCCCGGGACGAAGGCATGGCGGACTTCGACGAGGACGACGCGGAATTCGGAGAGGTCCTCGCGGCGGTGATCGCGGCCGGGCTGGCGCAGAGCGACCGGCTGGAGGAGGCCCGCCGGCTCGCCTTCACCGACCCGCTGACCGGGCTGGCCAACCGGCGGGCCGTGGACATGCGGCTCGACGAGGCGCTGGAGGAGCACCGGCGCAGTGGTGCGGAGGTGGTGGTGAGCCTGGTCGTCTGCGACCTGAACGGCCTGAAGAAGGTCAACGACACCCTGGGCCACGCGATGGGCGACCGGCTGCTGGAACGGTTCGGCTCCGTGCTCAGCCTGTGCGGGGCGATGCTGCCGGGTGCGCTGGTGGCGCGGCTGGGCGGGGACGAGTTCTGCCTGGTCAGCGTGGGGCCTTCGGCGGACGAGGTGGTACGGGTCACCGAAGAGGTGTGCCTGCGGGCCGCCGAGCTGGAGCTGGGGGAGGGGGTCGCCTGCGGCGTCGCCTCCACGGGGGACCCGATCGGGCCGGTGAAATCCTCCCGGCGGCTGTTCCGGCTGGCGGATGCGGCGCAGTACAAGGCGAAGGCGGCGCGGTCGGCGAAGCCGGTGGTCGCGGGGCGGGACGCGGCGGTCGTCCGCCTCGCCGACGCGGAGCCCGGGGGCCCGGGCGAACGCCGCCGCTTCCGCGGGCGTGCGTAACGGTGCCCGGGCGGCCCGGCTGGGCCCCCGCGCCCCGGCTCGCTGCGCGGCCCCGCCCGGCGGGTCCCGCCCCCGGGTGGGGTGGCCGATGCTGCGGCCCGCGGCGGGTTGCCCTGCGGGGCAAAGTCCCCGCCCCGCCCTTCCACCGTTCCCCGGGCGCTGCCCGGACCCCGGTCCTCAAACGCCGGACGGGCTGAGGAGGGGTCCCGGGCTGCGCCCGGACCCCCTGGGGCTCCGCCCCAGACCCCGCGCCTCAAACGCCGGCGAGGCTGGATTTGCGCGGGGACGGGTCCGGGCGGAGCCCGGGGAACGGGCGAAGGGTGGGTAGGGGACCTCGCCCCGCAGGGCTAACCCAGCCGCACCCGCCCACCAGGCCCCGCGCCGGGACGGCGGTGGCGGGCACCCCGACCGGCCACCGCCGGTCGGAGGCCGGCGCAGCGGCGCGAAGCCGGTAAGGCCCGCCAGGGCCGAGCCGTGCGAGCGGCGCGTCAAGAGGGAGTGACATGAAGAGATTCAGTCCGTAGGGTGCTGAATATGGATATGCACACTGTCGTGGTGGGAACGTCCGGGACCACCGCCGAAGACGTGATCGCCGTCGCCCGCGGCAACGCCCGTGTCGAGCTTTCCGGCGAGGCCCTGGCCGCGCTCGGACGGGCCCGCGAGATCGTGGAGGCGCTCGCCGCGAAGCCCGAGCCCGTCTACGGGGTGTCCACCGGGTTCGGGGCGCTCGCCTCCCGGCACATCAGCCCCGAGCTGCGCGCGCAGCTCCAGCGCAACATCGTCCGCTCGCACGCCGCCGGCATGGGCCCGCGCGTCGAGCGCGAGGTCGTGCGGGCGCTGATGTTCCTGCGGCTGAAGACCGTCGCCTCCGGGCACACCGGCGTCCGGCCGTCCGTCGCGCAGACGATGGCCGACGTGCTCAACGCCGGGATCACCCCCGTCGTCCACGAGTACGGGTCGCTGGGGTGCTCGGGCGACCTCGCCCCGCTCTCGCACTGCGCGCTCGCGCTCATGGGCGAGGGTGACGCGGAGGGCCCCGACGGGACCGTGCGCCCCGCCGGGGAGCTGCTCGCCGAGGCCGGGATCGAGCCCGTCGAGCTCCGCGAGAAGGAGGGCCTCGCCCTCCTCAACGGCACCGACGGCATGCTCGGCATGCTGGTCATGGCCCTCGCCGACCTCGGCAAGCTGTACACCTCCGCCGACATCACCGCCGCGCTGACGCTGGAGGCGCTGCTCGGCACCGAGAAGGTGCTCCAGCCCGAGCTGCACGCCATCCGCCCGCACCCCGGCCAGGGTGCTTCCGCCGCGAACATGGCCGCCGTGCTCAAGGGCTCGGGCCTGACCGGGCACTTCCAGGAGGAGTCCGCCCCGCGCGTCCAGGACGCCTACTCCGTGCGCTGCGCCCCGCAGGTCGCCGGCGCGGGCCGCGACACCATGGCGCACGCCGCCCTCGTGGCATCGAGGGAGCTGGCCGCCGCCGTCGACAACCCGGTCGTGCTGCCCGACGGGCGCGTGGAGTCCAACGGGAACTTCCACGGCGCCCCGGTCGCCTACGTGCTCGACTTCCTTGCCATCGCGGCCGCCGACCTCGGGTCGATCGCCGAGCGCCGCACCGACCGGCTGCTCGACAAGAACCGTTCGCACGGCCTGCCGCCGTTCCTCGCGGACGACGCCGGCGTGGACTCCGGGCTGATGATCGCCCAGTACACACAGGCCGCCCTGGTGAGCGAGATGAAGCGGCTCGCGGTTCCCGCCTCCGCCGACTCGATCCCCTCCTCCGCCATGCAGGAGGACCACGTCTCGATGGGCTGGTCGGCCGCGCGCAAGCTCCGTACCGCCGTCGACAACCTCACCCGGATCGTCGCGATCGAGCTGTACGCGGCCACCCGTGCCATCGAGCTGCGTCACGGGCTCACCCCGGCGCCGGCCAGCCGGGCCGCCATCGCGGCGGCGCGTGCGGCGGGTGTGGAGGGTCCGGGGCCGGACCGTTTCCTCGCGCCCGACCTGGCCGCCGCGGACGCCTTCGTTCGTTCGGGTGCACTCGTGGACGCCGTCGAGGCCGTCACCGGTCCCCTCGCCTGACCGGACCGTAGGGACACCAGGAAAGAAGGAAAGGGGTGCGGCCCGGGGTGATCCCCGGGCCGCACCCCTTCCTCGTGTCCGTGTGTCCGTGGGCTCGGCGCCCGCTACGCCGTGCGCGACCGGCGTACGGAGAAGGCCACGAAGCCGGCGCCGGCGCTCAGGAAGAGCGTGCCGCCGAGCAGGTAGGGCGTGGTGTCCACGCCGCCCGTGTCGGCGAGCTCGAGGGTGGGGACGGCCTCGGAGGCGGCCTGGACCTCCATGTTCGCGGCGGCGGGCGCGCCGGAGGCGGCCTTCGCGTGCCCGGGCGCGGTGGCGTTGGCCGAGGGGACGAACCACAGGACGGCGAGGAGGGTGGTCGCTCCGAGAGCGGTGAGTGTTGATCGGCGTGCGGACACGGTGCGATCCCCCTTGTGGCAGCAGCGAATTGGCCCCGTGCGGTGATGCTACGGAAAGGGGCGGGTCGTGGGAAAGTCGGGGCCGCCACGGGATTACTCTCCGTCGTATGAACCCTTCTGAGACCTCACGATACGTACGCCTTCGGGTCGATTTGGTACTTGAAGTGCCGGACGTCGACGCGCTCACCGGAGCCGCCCTCGCGCACATCAAGGCCGACGAGTTCATGCCGGACGAGGAGCGCGGCCACGCCGAGGCGGCCGTCCGGGAGGACGAGTCGGAGGCTCTGGCCTACCTCGTGGACCCCACTGACCTGGTCGCGGAGATCCCCGGGGTGGAGCTCGCGCAGGCCTCCTGGAGCAGCGAGCCCGTGGAATACGACCCCGAGTCCATGGAGTGGGACCTCGACGAGGAAGATGGGGAGCTCGACGAAGAGACTGACAACGTCTGACGGTGGGGTTGACCACATTCGAACGGAATGGGGCAGCACCTCGGGGTGTAATGCGTTGTCAGGACGAGGCAGGGGGGTCATGCCCCCTGCCCGGGGAGTTCGGGGTTCCGGCAACGATGGAGTGGCGTGTGAGGACGGACAACAAGCGGCGGAGAAGGTCCCTGGTGGCCATATCCGCCGTACTCGGCGGCGTACTGGTGCTGGCGGGATGCGGCGGCGGTGACGACAAGGGCGGTGACACGCCGAAGGCCAGCGGGGAGGCATCGGCCAAGTCCCAGGCGGACGTGGACGCGGCTGCGGCCAAGGACGCCTCCAAGGCCAAGATAGCCATCACGCCCAAGGACGGCGCCACCAACGTCGGCCTGAACGACGCGGCCAACGTGGCCGTGAGTGAGGGCACGCTCACCCAGGTCGAGCTGAAGAGCTCCGAGGGCACGGCGGTGCCGGGCAAGATAGCCGCCGACGGGAAGAGCTGGAAGCCGGACGGCGCGCTGAAGCGCTCCACCAAGTACGCGCTGTCGGCGACCGCGAAGGACGAGGCGGGCCGCGAGGCGCACGAGAACGCCTCCTTCACCACCGTCTCCCCGCAGAACAGCTTCGTGGGCTCCTTCATCCCGGACGAGGGTCAGACCGTCGGCGTGGGCATGCCGGTCTCGATCACCTTCGACAAGCAGATCAAGGACAAGAAGGCCGTCCAGGCGGGCATCACGGTCACCTCCAGCAGCGGCCAGGAGGTCGTGGGCCACTGGTTCAGCACGCAGCGGCTGGACTTCCGCCCGGAGAAGTACTGGCAGGCCGGTTCCACCGTCACCCTGAAGCTGGCGCTGGACGGGGTCCAGGGCGGCCCGGGCATCCAGGGCGTGCAGAGCAAGACCGTCACCTTCAAGATCGGCCGGAGCCAGGTCTCCACGGTCGACGCGAAGAGCAAGAAGATGACGGTCACCCGGGACGGCGCGGTCCTCAAGACCATCCCGATCTCGGCGGGCTCCCCGGAGAACCCGACCTACAACGGTCAGATGGTGATCTCCGAGAAGTTCAAGGAGACCCGGATGAACGGCGCCACCGTCGGCTTCACCGACGACGACGGCAAGGGCGAGTACGACATCAAGGACGTGCCGCACGCGATGCGCCTGTCCCAGTCCGGCACCTTCGTGCACGGCAACTACTGGGGACCTGACTCGGTCTTCGGCAGCGCCAACACCAGCCACGGCTGCGTCGGCCTGAACGACGCCAAGGGTGCGAACGACCCGAACCAGCCCGCGGCCTGGTTCTACGACAACTCCCTCATCGGTGACGTCGTCACGGTCGTCAACTCCCCGGACAAGACGATCAAGCCGGACAACGGCCTCAACGGCTGGAACATGAGCTGGGCGGACTGGAAGGCCGGTTCGGCCGTCTGAGCCGCCGACACCACAGCTGAACCCCGCGACGGACGGCGGGGAGCCCCGGCCAGGGGGCTCCCCGCCGTCCGTCTGTGTTTCCTGCTGCGTGCACTCCTGCACTCCCGTATTCCTGTGCAGCACCTGTGAGTTCGTGTTCTCATCCGGCTCTTATGGACGGCTTATCCGGCCGTCACCGGTGCTGCCTACTTTCGGCCGCATGTTCTTCACCTACCTCCGGCGCGAGCTGCGCCGCCGCAGGAAGGCGGCGCTCGTCGTCGCCTCCGGACTCGCGCTGGGCATCGCCCTCGTCATCGTCGTCACCTCCGTCTCGGCGGGGATGACGCAGGCCCAGGGCAAGGTCCTCCAGTCGCTGTACGGCCTCGGCACCGACATGACCGTCACCAAGGCCCAGACCCCGCCGGCCGAGGGCGACACCGCGGCCCGGCCCCGGTTCAGGTTCGACGCGAAGGGCGAGGGCGACGCCGACGCCGAGCAGAGCAGCGACCTCGTGATGCCCCAGGGCTTCGAGACCCTCGACGCCGCGACCGTGGACAAGGTGTCCGGCCAGTCCGGCGTCGCCCAGGCCGTCGGCGGCCTCAGCCTTCAGGTGATGAAGGTCAACGGGCAGTTCAAGCGCGGCGAGTTCAAGCGCGCGGAGGGCCAGACGGGCGGCGGTACGGCCGCAAAGCCGGGCGCCACCGGCGGTGCGGGCGGTACCGGCGGCACGGTCGAGGGCGGCGGCGCCGACTTCGACGTCAACTCCTTCTCCGTCTACGGCGCGGACGTCACCCGGCCCGAACTGGGCCCGCTCACCACCTCCAAGATCAGCTCGGGCCGTACCTTCGCGGCCGGCGAGACCGACGCGGCCGTCGCCGTCGTCGACAGCGCCTACGCCACGAAGAACAAGCTCGCCGTCGACTCCGAAGTCACCGTCAAGAGCGCCAAGTTCAAGGTGATCGGGATCGCCACCGCCGACAGCGGCGACGCGGCCGCCAACGTCTACGTCCCGCTCAAGCAGGCCCAGACCCTCGCCGGAACCCCCGACAAGATCACCACGGTCTACGTCCAGGCCAAGGACTCGCAGGCCATCGGCTCCGTCAAGCAGGCCATCCAGAAGAACGTCCCGGACACCACCGTCACCACCTCGGCCGACCTGGCCGACACCGTCTCCGGTTCGCTCTCCACCGCCGCCTCCCTCGCCTCCACGGTCGGCACCTGGCTCTCGTACGCGGTCCTCCTCGCCGCCTTCCTCGTCGCCGGCCTGCTGACCTCCTCGGCCGTGTCCCGGCGCGTCCGCGAGTTCGGCACGCTCAAGGCACTCGGCTGGAAGAGCGGCCGCGTCACCGGCCAGGTCGCCGGAGAGGCCCTGGTCAACGGCCTGATCGGCGGAGCGCTCGGCATCGGCCTCGGGCTCGGAGCCGCGTACGCCATCACCGCGATCAGCCCGCAGCTGACCGCGCAGCTCGCGGCCGGCGCCGGCCGGGGCCAGGGCCCGGGCGGCGGGGGAGGCGGGATGATGCGCTCCGCTCAGCAGGGCGCCGGCAAGGCCCTCGACATCGCGCTCACCGCGCCCGTCTCGCTCTCCACCATCGGCCTGGCCGTCGCGCTCGCCGTCGCGGGCGGACTCGTCGCAGGCGGCTTCGGCGGCTGGCGCGCCTCCCGGCTGAGGCCGGCGGACGCACTGCGTCGCGTCGAATAGCCCGCGGCCGCAGGTTCGTACGGCCGTTCGTGCGTCCGTACGTACGCCTCGTGCGCCTGCTCGCCCGCCCGCCAGCCCGTCCCACCGCCCCGCAACCCGAGGGAACGAACCAGAGATGTACCAACTCACCGGTGTCACCAAGCGCTACCAGCGCGGCAAGGAATCCATCGACGCGCTCGCCGGCGTGGACCTGACCATCGAGGACGGCGGCCGGCTCGTCATCCAGGGCCCCACCGGCGGCGGCAAGTCCACCCTGCTCCAGATGCTCGGCGCCCTGGACCGCCCGACGGCCGGACAGATCGTCCTCGACGGACTCGACCTCGCCACCGTCTCCGAATCCCGCCTCACCCGGGTCCGCGCGGAGAACATCGGCTTCGTGTTCCAGTCCTTCAACCTGATCCCCACGCTCACCGCGCAGGAGAACGTGGAGACGGCCCTCGTCCCGCTCGGGCTCAAGGCCCGCGAGCGGCGCGACCGGGCCGCCGAGGCGCTGGACTCCGTAGGCCTCGGAGAGCGGATGGGGCACCTGCCCGGCGAGATGTCGGGCGGCCAGCAGCAGCGCGTGGCCATCGCCAGGGCGCTCGTGAAGCGGCCGAAGGTGCTGCTGGCCGACGAGCCGACCGGCAACCTCGACGAGTCCATGCGCGACGAGGTCATGGAACTGCTCGAAGGGCTGTGGAAGGAACACGGCCTGACCTTCGTCATGGTCACCCACGACAGCGCGCTCGCGAAGCGGGCCCCGCGGGTGGCGACGATCCGGCGGGGGAAGGTGACGGTCACCGAGAACGTCTGAGCGGAAGCGGCTCGGCGGGGTGCGCCCGAGCGTGCGGCCGGGGTCCGGTCTAGGGTCCGGAACATGATGATCACCCCGCTCTCCGTGCCCCCGACCGACACCGAAGTCGACCACTGGTGGGCCGTCCTGGCAGCCGCCAGGACGGCGGACCTGCCGGGGACTCCGCCGCCCTCCCGGACGGAGGTCGCCGGAGAGCTGCGGGTGCCGTCGGTGCGGGGGCGCTCGGCGCACTGGGCGACGGAGGACGCGGTCGCCTCGCTGGTCCTCTTCACCGACGGCGTCAACGACCACACCGCGTTCCTGGACGAGCTGACCGTACGGCCCGACGCGCGGCGGCACGGTGTGGGGACGGCCCTGTGGGCGCGGGCCCGCGAGGAGCTGCTCGCGGACGGCCGTACCTCGGTGGCGGCGGAGGTGGACCTGGGAGGTCCCGGTCAGGCGTTCGCCGAGGCCGTGGGCTTCGAGAACGTCCTCTCGATGGCCTGGTACGTGCAGGACGTACGGGAGGCGCGGTGGGTGCAGGGGGCGCAGGCCGCGAAGGAAGGGGCCGGGTCCCCCGCGCCCGGCTACGAGCTGCACTGCTGGCCCGGGCTGGTGCCCGACGCGTGGGCGCAGGCCGTGGCCGTCGCCCACGGGGCGATGGAGGACGCGCCGATGGGCGAGCTGGACCAGCAGATCCAGACCTGGACGGCAGAGCGCCTGCACGCCGCCCACCGCAAGATCCTGGACCGGGGAGGCGCCCTGACCACGGTCGCCGCCGTCACCCCGGACGGCGAGGTGGCGGCCTACACGGAACTGGTCCTCCTCGACCCGGCGGGCCCGCGCGCGCTCCAGTACGACACCGTGGTCGTCCCCGCCCACCGGGGCCACGGCCTCGGCCGCGCGGTCAAGCTCCGCATGCTCGCGGAGGCGGCGACCCGCCACCCGGACCTGCGCACCATCGCCACCTCGGTGGCGGACGACAACGCCCCGATGCTCGCCGTCAACGCGGCCCTCGGCTACCGGCGCGAGCGCGGGGTCGGGTACTTCCAGCTGACGCTGTAGGCGGGGGCGCGGCTGCTTTACGGGCTTACGGGCTTCCGGGTCTACGGGCTTACGGGCTTACGGGTCTACGGGGCGGATTCCTCGACGGGACCCGGGGCGTGCTCCCGCTCCCGCTCCGGCGCGGCGGACGGCGCGGACCAGGAGGCGAGGAGGCTGAGGGCGTCGGCCGAGGGGGAGCCCGGGGCCGCGTGGTAGGTGACCAGGAACTGCGCCGGGTCGTCCGGGAAGGCCAGGGTCTCGAAGGAGAGCCGGAGCTCGCCGACCAGCGGGTGGCGCAGTCGCTTGACGCCGTGGATCTTGTTGTCGGCCACCGTGTGGGCGGCCCACAGCCGGCGGAACTCCTCGTTCTTGACGGACAGTTCACCGACCAGCGCGGACAGCCGTTCGTCGTCCGGGAACTGCCCGGCGTACACGCGCAGATTGCTCACCACCTCGCACGCCCGGCATTCCCAGTCCGCGTACAGCTCCGCCGTCGCCGGGTCCAGGAACACCAGCCGCACCAGGTTGCGCTCCTGCGCCGGGAGCGCCCCGAAGTCGCCGAAGACGGCCGCGGCCAGCCGGTTCCAGCCGATGACGTCCTGGCGCCGCCCGACGAGGTACGCCGGTACGCCGTCCATCGCGTCCAGCAGCGTCCGCAGCTCCGGCCGGACCTGCTGGGGGCGCGGGGCCTGGCGGCGCTTGCGCGGCTTGGGGCCGGCCAGGTGGCTCAGGTGCGCACGCTCCGTGCCGTCCAGGCGCAGGGCCCGCGCGATGGCGTCGAGGATCTCCGCCGACACGTTCTGGCCGTGGCCCTGCTCCAGCCGCGTGTAGTACGCGACCGACACCCCGGCCAGCTGCGCCAGCTCCTCGCGGCGCAGGCCGGGGACCCGGCGGTGGCGCCCGTAGTCGGGCAGGCCCACGTCCTCGGGGCGCAGCCGGGCGCGCCGGGAGCGCAGGAACTCGCCGAGCTCGGCTCGTTGATCAAGCTGATCCATTACCCCAGTATCGCCGCGCGGGGGTGCAGGCCGGGGGCGTGAGCCTGACCCCGCCAAGGGTAGGTTCGCCAGACCTAGGCAGGACAGGGGGATGGGTGTCCGGGGCGGGGCAGGGCAGGCTGGGACCACACCGCACCACAGTCTTCCGAGGAGCCCCACCGTGTCCGTCACCCAGGTCGCCGCCTACGCCGCTCCCGCGCCCAAGGCCCCGCTGGAGCGCACCACCGTCCCGCGCCGTCCGGTCGGTGCGCACGACGTCCTCATCGACATCAAGTTCGCCGGCATCTGCCACTCCGACATCCACCAGGTCACCGACGGCTGGGGCGAGGGCATCTACCCCATGGTCCCGGGCCACGAGATCGCCGGTGTGATCACCGAGGTCGGACCCGAGGTCACCAAGTTCGCCGTCGGCGACCGGGTGGGCGTCGGCTGCTTCGTCGACTCCTGCCGCGAGTGCGAGCAGTGCCTCGCCGGGCAGGAGCAGTTCTGTGCCAAGGGCATGACCGGCACGTACAACTCCCTCGACCGGAACGGCGAGCCCACGTACGGCGGTTACTCCACGCACGTCGTCGTCGACGAGAACTACACCGTCCGCATCCCCGACGCCCTTCCCCTCGACGTCGCCGCCCCGCTGCTGTGCGCCGGCATCACGCTCTACTCGCCGCTGAAGCACTGGCAGGCCGGCCCCGGCAAGCAGGTCGCGATCGTCGGCCTCGGCGGCCTCGGCCACATGGGCGTCAAGATCGCCCACGCGCTCGGCGCCGAGGTCACCGTCCTCTCGCAGACCCTGCGCAAGCAGGAGGACGGGCTCAAGCTGGGCGCCGACCACTTCTACGCCACCAGCGACGAGGCCACCTTCAAGGAGCTGGCCGGCCGCTTCGACCTGATCGTGTCCACCGTGTCCGCGCCGCTCGCGCTCGACTCCTACCTGGGCCTGCTCAAGGTGGACGGCGCCCTGGTGAACGTCGGCGCCCCGGAGGAGCCGGTCTCGCTGAACCTGTTCTCCGTCATCGGCGGCCGCAAGACCCTGGCCGGCTCGATGATCGGCGGCATCGCCGAGACGCAGGAGATGCTCGACTTCTGCGCCGAGCACGGGCTCGGTGCGGACATCGAGGTGATCCGGGCCGAAGAGGTCAACGAGGCCTACGTGCGCGTCCAGTCGGGCGACGTCCGCTACCGCTTCGTCATCGACACCTCGACCATCTGACCGACCGGAGCCTGACGGCGGCCCCCCGAGTGCACGGCACTCGGGGGGCCGCCGTCACACGCTTTTCATGCTCCGTGCATGGTCTCGGCGGCCCTCCGCGCGGACGATCTTCCCATCAGCCTTCAGCCACAGGGGAGTTCGAGATGTCCAGCCGCCGCCACTTCCTCGCGGGTTCCGCGGCCGCCGCCGTCGGCCTCGCGGCCCTCCCGCAGGCCGTCCAGCCCGCGCAGGCGGCCGCTGCCGGGACGGCCCCCGGGGCGGAGGGGCCGCCGAACCTCGTGGTGATCCTGGCCGACGATCTGGGCTACGGCGACCTGGGCGCGTACGGCCAGAAGCTGATCACCACCCCGCGCATCGACCAACTGGCCGCAGAGGGGCTCCGGTTCACCGACGCCTACTCCGCGGCCGCCGTCTGCGCGCCCTCCCGTGCCGCACTGCTGACCGGCCTGCACACCGGCCACGCCGCCGTCCGGGCCAACCCCTCCAGCGGCGGCCAGGGCAGCCTCGGCGCGGGCGACACCACCTTCGCGGAGGTGCTCCGGGCACGCGGGTACCGTACGGGTCTCTTCGGCAAGTGGGGCTTCGGACCGGAGGCCGGGGACCAGCCGAGCCACCCGTCCGCGCGCGGCTTCGAGGAGTTCTACGGGTACATCGACCACAGCCACGCCCACCAGTACTACCCGGCGTACCTCTGGAACGGCAACGCCAAGGAGACCGTCCCGACGGGCACCTTCGCCCCCGACGCGATCGCCGCGCGCGCCCTCGGCTTCATCGACGCCCACGCCGGCGGCCCCGCCCCCTTCCTGCTCTTCCTCACCCCGAACCTCCCGCACGCCCCGAGCGAGATCCCCGACGCGAGCGCCTACGCCGACCGGTCCTGGACGCAGGCCAACAAGTCGCACGCGGCGCAGATCAGCCTCCTCGACGCGCAGGTCGGCGCCGTCGTCGACCGGCTGAAGGCGCGGGGCGTCGCGGAGCGCACGGTCGTCCTGGTGGCCTCCGACAACGGCCCGCACGAGGAGGGCGGGGTCAACCCGGACCTCTTCGACGCCAACGGCCCGCTGCGCGGCTACAAGCGCAACCTGTACGAGGGCGGCGTACGCGTCCCCCTCGTCGCCTGGTCCCCGGGCCGGATCGCCCCCGGCACCACCAGCGCCCGCCCCACCCCGCTCTACGACCTCCTGCCCACCCTCGCCGACCTGGCGGGCGGCGCCCCGGCCCCTGCCGACATCGACGGGCTCTCGGCGGCCGCGGTCCTCAACGGCGCCCCCGCCCTGGCCCCCCTCCACAACCACCTGTACTGGTACCGCGACGAGCAGGGCGTCACCAGCCGCGCCAACACGCAGGACGGCGGCCGGGCGAAGCAGGTGGCGGAGGCCATCCGCAAGGACCAGTGGAAGGCCGTACGGTTCGCCCCGGCGCGGGACCGCACGGTGGCGGACTCCCAGTGGGCGTTCGAGCTCTACAACCTGGCGGTGGACCTCGGCGAGAAGAACGACGTGGCGGCGAAGAACCCCTCGGTGGTCTCGTCGTTGACGGCCCTCCTGCGTTCCTCGTGGGCGGACACGTACGTGCGCCGCCCGTGGGGCCTGACCGCGGTCGCCGACGCCGTCGCCTCGACGCTCACCACGACCGTCGCGAACGGTACGGCCCGCCCCTGGCCGGACGTCCGCGTCACCCTCCCGCTCCCGTCGGGCTGGACGGCCACCGCGACGACACCGACGACCGCGCCCTCCCTCGGCCCGGGCGAGTCACTGACCACGACGTGGCGGCTGACCCCGCCCCCGACGGCGCCCGCACCCGCGCTCCTCGTGCCGCAGGCCACCACCTCGTCCTCCCTCGGCTTCACGGCACCCGTCCGCTACACGCCCCTGCCGGCCCCGCCCACGCAGGACAGCTACCTCAGCGACCTCCCCTGGGTCTCGGCGGCCAACGGCTGGGGCCCGGTCGAGATCGACCGCTCCAACGGCAAGCAGGCGGCGGGCGACGGCACCCCGATCGCCTTCGGCGGGGTCACGTACGCGAAGGGCCTCGGCGTGCACGCCCCGTCGGAGATCGTCTACCACCTGGGCGGCCGCGGGAACCGCTTCACGGCCCTGGTCGGCATCGACGACTTCTCGAAGAAGCAGTCGGCGTCCGGAGCCACCCGCGCGACCGTACGCGGCGACGGCCGGGTCCTCGCCACGACGGGGGTCCTGACCGGCGCGTCGGGACCGACCGCGCTCGACGTGGACGTACGGGGGATTCGCCTCCTGCACCTGGTCGTGGAGGACGCGAACGGGAACTCCGCCTTCGACCACACCTCGTGGGCGGCGGCGCGGGTGACGGTGGTCTGAGGGGGGAGAGGGGGGCGGAGCGGAGTGAGGCGGTGCCGTACAACCTTTGTGCGGCACCGGGAGTCTCCCTTGCCGACACCGTCCCTCTCCGTTCGTTCTCCATCGAAGGAACCCTGCTGGTGCGCACTCCTCGTACGGCGGTCCTGCTCACCGCGGGCCTCGTCACCCTCCTCGGCATACCGGCCGTCGCCGCCGCCGACACCCCGACCGACCGGTACGTGAACAGCGCCTCGGGAGCCTGCTCCGACACCAGAGCCGGCTCGCGGTCCGTCCCGTTCTGCTCGATCTCGGCGGCGGCGAAGGTGGTCGAGTCGGGCGGGACCGTGTGGATCGAGCAGAACACGTCCTACCCCGACGAGGTCACCATCGACCGCTCGGGAGAACCGGGCAAGCCGATCACTTTCGCCGTCCGGGGAAGCGCCTTCCGGTCCTATGTCGCCAAGGGCCTGACCGTCGACGGGGCCTCCCACGTGGTGATCCGCGGGCTGCAGGTCAGCGGAGGCACCAAGGTCGTACGCTCCGGCGACATCGAGCTCGACCGGCTCAACACCAAGGCCGACGCGGACCGCGAGGGCCTCGTCGTCGGTGAGGGAAGCACGAACGTGCGCGTCACGCGCAGCGATCTGACCGGTGTCCGGATCGACGGCGGCGCCCGGGGCACGGTCCTCGGCCGGAACTCCATCAGCGGCCTGATCAACGGGACGGCCGTCACTGTGGCGGACGCGCCCGGCACCGCCGTCACCAACAACACGTTCGTCACCACCTGCGAGGCGGCCCTCGCGGTCGGCGGAGCCTCGGCAGGCTCCTCCGTGCACAACAACGTGTTCTTCACCTGGGACAACCCACGCTGCACGTCGCCCGCACCGCGTACCGGTATCCAGGTGGCGGCGGACGCGGCAGAGGGTGTCCGGGCCGACTACAACCTGATCACCGGCCCCGTGGTCAAGATGGCTCCCTACACATGGGCCGGCACGGCCTACCCGACCCCGGCGGCGTTCACGGCCGCCACGGGCCAGGGTGCCCACGACCTCCTGGCCCCGAACTTCGAGGCGGTCGGCCCGAAGGACCGCTCTCCCACCATCGACTCGGGCGACCCGACGGCGCCGGGCGTCCTGCCCACGGACTACTACGGGAAGCCGACCGCGGACGACCCGCGCGTCGCCAACACGGGCAAGGACGGCGGGTACATCGACCGCGGCGCCTACGAGACCCAGGATGTCCTGAGCGGTGTCGGGCTGAGCGTGACGCCGTCATGGGCGCCGACCGGCACCAAGGTCAGTGCGACCGCGGCCCCGCGCAGCACGTGGCCCTCGGAGCTCACGTACCACTACGACTTCGGTGACGGCACGGCCCCGGTCGTCACCACGAACACCACCGCCGAGCACGTCTACGCGAAGCCGGGCGACCACGTGGCGAGGGTGAAGGCGGTCAACAAGGTCGGAGCATCGGTCTTCTCCTCCGACACGCCCGTCAAGGCGACCCAGGCCGGTGCGCTGACCACGGACTTCACCGTCGACCAGCCCCTGCCCACCGAGGTCGACCCGGGAGCCAGGCCGGTCTCCCCGCTGACCATCGTCGTCGATCCCGCGAAGCTCACGGCGGCACCCTGGCCGGTCGTGAGTTCGAGGGTGGAATTCGGTGACGGCAGCGCGGATGACGCCGACCGGCTGCGTTCCTTCGAGCACATCTACGCCACGCCGGGCACTTACACGGTCAAGCTGACCCTCGTGGACTCCAAGGGCGCGAAGTCCACGGCCACCCGTACCGTCAAGGTCGCCTACGCCCCGTCCGGGTACATCCCCACCGAACCCTTCCGCATCAAGGACTCGCGCACGGACGGCGAGCCCGTCACCTCCGGCCGGTGGCTGCACGTGATCCTGCCGGAGGGACACCGGGTACCGGGCCACGCCCTGTCGAACAGCATGGCTTCGGCGGTCGTCAACGTGACCGTCACCGGAGCCACGGAGGACACCCACCTCACCGTGTGGCCGTCCGGCCAGGAGCGTCCGGCGACCTCGAACGTGAACGTCCGCGCAGGCGGCACCTCGTCGAACACGGTCACGGTTCCCGTCGGCTCGGGGCTCACGGCCCTGCTGAACTCCGGCAAGGCCGATCTGATCGTGGACTTCGTCGGCTACTACCAGCCCAACGCCGGCGACCGCTTCTCCCCCCTGGCTCCCACCCGCGTCCTGGACACCCGCACGACCGGCGGCGCGCTGGCCGCCGCCAAGACCCGTACGGTCAAGGTGGCCGGCGTGAACGGCGTCCCGGCGGACGCCACGGCGGTCGCCCTGAACCTGACCGGTACGGGCGCCAAGGAGCCGGCGCACGTCATCGCGTACCCGGATCCGGCGAAGCGTCCGGCGACCTCGAACCTGAACGTGGAGCCGGGCAAGGACAAGTCCAACCAGGTGATCGTCCCGGTCGGCCCGAACGGCACGATCACCCTGTTCACGAACACGGGCTCGACGCACGTGATCCTGGACGCGGTGGGCTACTACGGCAAGGACGGCAAGGCGCTCTTCACCCCGGTCGTACCGAAGCGCCTGGCCGACACCCGCACTACGGGCAAGGTCGCCCCGGGCGCCACGACCACGGTCTCGGGCCTCCCGGCCAACGCCCTCGGTGCGGTCCTCAACATCACCGCCACCGACACCACCGCTCCGGGCTTCCTCACCGCGTACGGCTCCGGCGGCACGCTGCCGGGCGCCAGCAGCCTGAACACGCTGCCCGGCCGTACGGTCCCGAACCACGTGATGACCCCGGTCGGCCCCGGCGGCAAGGTGAACATCTTCAACAGCTACGGCGGCCCCAACCACGTGATCACCGACCTCCTCGGCTACTTCACGACCGGCTGACGCCCTTGCGGCACACGACAGAGCCCCGGCCCCCGCGGATGCGCGGGGACCGGGGCTCCTTCGTATGTGGACTCGGCTCAGCCGTCCGCGCGGGCCACGCCGATCGGGCAGGAGACGCCCGTGCCGCCGATGCCGCAGTAGCCGCCGGGGTTCTTGTCCAGGTACTGCTGGTGGTACGCCTCCGCCGGCCAGAACGGGCGCTCCGACGCCGGGAGGACCGCCGTGGTGATCGTGCCGTAGCCGGAGGCCGTCAGGACGCGCTGGTAGGCCTCGCGGGAGGCCTCGGCGGTGGCCTGGGCGGCGGGGGAGTGGGTGTAGACCGCCGAGCGGTACTGGGTGCCGACGTCGTTGCCCTGGCGGAAGCCCTGGGTGGGGTCGTGGGACTCCCAGAACAGCTTCAGCAGGGCTTCGTAGGAGACCAGGGAGGGGTCGAAGACGACCCGGACGACCTCGGTGTGGCCGGTCTGGCCCGAGCAGACCTCTTCGTAGGTCGGGTTCTCGGTGAAGCCGCCCTGGTAGCCGGCCAGGGTGGTCCACACGCCCGGGGTCTGCCAGAACTTGCGCTCGGCGCCCCAGAAACAGCCGAGGCCGAAGTCCGCGACCTCCAGGTGGGCGGGGTACGGGCCCGCGAGGGGGTTGCCGAGCACGGTGTGCACGGCGGGCAGCCCGAAGAGCGGCTCCGCGCGGCCGGTCAGGGCTTCCTCGCGGGTGGGGAGCTCGGGCGTGCGGCGGTACGAGAACATGGATTCCCTCCTAGTGGTCTACCGATAACGGCGGACGGGGGGCGGGGATTCCCGCCGAGGAGGCCGCCGACCCCGACCCCGTCCGCGTCAGTGCGGCAGTGTCGCCGGGGAGCCGCCGTTGGCCTCGTAGCCGGCCACCGCCAGGGCGCGGTAGATCGCGTACGAGGCCGCCGGGTCCGGGTCGGCGGACCAGGGGAGGGCGCCGACGTAGCCGTCGACGTGGCGGATCTGGTCCATCGCCTCCGCCCAGCGTTCGCCGCCGACCAGGAAGAGGACGAGCAGGTGGCGTACGTGCGCCAGCATCGGGTCGTCGGGGCGCGCGCTGTGGACCGCGTACAGGGCGCCCTCCACCGCGCGGGTCACGGACGCGCTCTGGTGGAAGCTGCGGATCAGGACCACGTCGGGGATGTGCTCGTAGAGGGCGAAGAGCGGGAGGGCCGCCAGGAGCGAGCCCTGCGGGGCGCGGGCCGCGGCGTGGTGGGTGAAGGCGTCGGCCTTCTCGCGGGAGCCGTGCCACTTCTCGCACCAGTAGTTCAGCGCCGCCAGGTGCGCGCCCATGTGCTGGGGCGCCCGGTCGATGATCTTCGCCCACAGGGCGTCGTACTCGGGCTCGGAGTAGTGCAGCATGCGGGCCACGGACAGCTCGACGATGTAGGGGATCGGGTCGCCGGGGGACAGGAGCGCGGCCTTGTGGCAGGACTCCCGGGCCTCCTCCGCGATGATCCGGACGTCGGTCTCGCTCATGCCCTCCGGGCGCCGCCACATCTGCTGCGCCAGCAGCTCGGCGTGCACCTGGGCGCCGCCCGCGTCCTTCGGGGCCTCCAGCCGCCAGGCCTTCAGCCACCGCGCCCCGGCCCCGGGCTCCTGGGAGAGCTCCAGCGCCGCCGAGCCGGCGAAGGCCTGGACGCGCTGCCAGCGCACCTCGCCCTCCCGGGAGGTGCCGGCCAGCAGCTGGGAGGCGGCCTGCCACTGCCCGGTCCGCCGTACGTGGTCGAGGGCGTCCATCAGGTCCTGGTCGGGGCCGGGGATCCGGATGTCGAGCTCCTCCTGGAGGGCGAATCCGTAATCCGCCGGGTCGGCGGCGTCCGGGCTCCCGGGCGCGACCAGGCGCAGTCCGCCGATCCTGCGCCGCAGGATCGGTGAGAGGGCGGCGAAGAGCAGACCCATCGCGAGCAGGAACCACAGAATCTCCATGACCCCAGCGAACCAGACCGACCCGCGCTAAGGCCAATAGGAGGCAAAGGCAGGCCCCCCGCACGCCCCGGGGCGGGGCCGCGGAGGGGCCGTACGGGGCATAGCATTTGGCCATGAGCGACGACAGCCACGAGCACCAGAGCTTCGAGACCCGCGCCATCCACGCGGGCAATACGGCGGACCCGCTGACCGGCGCGGTCGTACCCCCGATCTACCAGGTGTCCACGTACAAGCAGGACGGCGTCGGCGGACTGCGCGGCGGCTACGAGTACAGCCGCAGCGGCAACCCGACCCGTACCGCGCTGGAGGAGAACCTCGCGGCGCTGGAGGGCGGCCGGCGCGGCCTCGCCTTCGCGTCCGGGCTCGCCGCCGAGGACTGCCTGCTGCGTACGCTGCTCTCCCCGGGCGACCACGTGGTCATCCCGAACGACGCGTACGGCGGCACCTTCCGCCTCTTCGCCAAGGTCGTCTCCCGCTGGGGCGTCGAGTGGTCGGTCGCCGACACCTCCGACCCGGCGTCGGTGCGCGCGGCGATCACCCCGAAGACCAAGGTCATCTGGGTCGAGACCCCCTCCAACCCGCTGCTCGGCATCACGGACATCGCCGTCGTCGCCGACATCGCGCGGACGGCCGGCGCCAAGCTGGTCGTGGACAACACCTTCGCGTCCCCCTACCTGCAGCAGCCCCTCGCGCTCGGCGCGGACGTGGTCGTGCACTCGCTGACCAAGTACATGGGCGGCCACTCCGACGTCGTCGGAGGCGCGCTCGTCGCCGCGGACGCGGCGCTGGGCGAGGAACTGGCCTACCACCAGAACGCCATGGGCGCGGTGGCCGGCCCCTTCGACTCGTGGCTGGTGCTGCGCGGCATCAAGACGCTGGCCGTCCGCATGGACCGGCACGCGGAGAACGCGGGCAAGATCGCCGAGATGCTGTCCCGCCACCCCAAGGTCCACACGGTCCTCTACCCGGGCCTGCCCGAGCACCCGGGCCACGAGATCGCCGCCAAGCAGATGCGCAACTTCGGCGGCATGATCTCCTTCCGCGTCACCGGCGGCGAGGAGGAGGCCGTCGCGATCTGCGACCGGACCAAGATCTTCACCCTGGGCGAGTCCCTCGGCGGCGTCGAGTCCCTCATCGAGCACCCGGGCCGCATGACCCACGCCTCGGTGGCCGGCTCGGCCCTGGAGGTCCCGGGCGACCTGGTCCGCCTGTCGGTGGGCATCGAGAACGCCGACGACCTGCTGGCCGACCTCGCGCAGGCGCTGGGCTAGGCGCCGGGCTAGGCGCCGGGCTAGGCGCCGGCCGAACCGGAGCCGTTCCTGAAGTGACGAGGCCGCAGCCCCCGGGCTGCGGCCTCGTGGCGCGTGGTGACCGTGAACTCGACGCCGAACGGCCGGAATTCACTCCTCGAAGCCGATTTTCGTATGTCAATCTCGTGTCGTTTGTAAACCCCTCATGAGATTGGCTGAACCATGCCCACGAAGCACGCCGCACAGCTGCTCGCCGCCGTGATCATCGCCGGACTCGGCCTCACCGCCTGCTCGCAGACGAGTTCCGACGCCACGGACGCCAAGGAGAGTTCGCCGTCCGCCGCGGTGAGCACCCCCGCGGCGGGCGGCAGCGCGAAGCCCACCCCCAGCGCCACGCCGAGCGTCGTGGTCAACGGAAAGCAGAAGCCGGCGGACCTCCCCGCCGACCTCCCCCTGCCCCAGGGTGAGCTGACCTCGGTCACCGGCACCACCGGCACCTACGTCCTCACCTACACCACCACGGACACGGCCTCCGCGCTCGCCGCCTACACCGCTGCCCTCAAATCCGCCGGATACGAGGTGGACGGCTCTCCGGTCGGCGTCCAGGCCGTGAAGGCGAACGTCAACGTCATGGTCACCAAGACCCCGGCCGCACTGCAGGTCGCGCTCGTCGCGAGGTAGTCGCACTCACTTCCCCCGGGCCGGCTACCCGTCCTACCAGGGCGGGGAGACCTCGCTCGACGGGGTCGACCAGGCGCCGGTCAGCGAGGCCCACACCACGAAGGCCACCACCGCCGCCCACAGCAGGCTCCAGCCGATCCGCTGCAGGGCCCTGCGGCGGCGTAGCAGCCGGTCGCCGTGGGCGGCCGCGCCCGCCGCGAGATCGGGCGGCACCGTCGGGTACGGGCCCTCCAGCAGCCGCTTGACCTGGGCTTCCCTGGGGTCGGGGGGACTCATGCCGCCTCCTTGCGGCGGGCGTCCGGCCGGGGGCCGGGGGCGGCGCCGGGGCGGGAGCCCAGTTCGGCGACGGCCCGGTCGCACAGGGCCCGTACCCGCTCGGGCGTCAGCCCCAGCTGCGCGGCCGTGACCTCCTCGGCGACCCCTTCGTAGAGCCGCAGCACCACGACGAGCCGCTCCAGCGGGCCCAGCCGCCCCAGTACCCCGCTGCCCCCGTGGTGGCGGCGGCCGGTGCGGGCGAAGGCGGCGCACAGCTCCTGGCGGGTGTGGTCGTACGGGTCGTCCCCGCGCAGCCTGCGCCAGTTCGCGTACGTACGGGCCAGCGCGCCGCCGAGCAGCCCGCGCGCGGCGGGGGCTTCGGCCGCGGCGGTGGCGGTGGCGTCGGAAAAGGTCGGTGCCGGGGACGGGGCGTCGGACGCGGGCGTCGCGGGCTCCGCCGTCAGCAGGATCGCGACGCGCAGGAGCCGCCCCGCCGCGCCCGCGACGAAGGCTTCGAACTCCGCGTAGGGGCCCGGCCCGTGGTCCACAGTCCACATAGTGCGGCCGGAGGGACCGCCTCGGAAGGGGTCGGGCGACAGTCGGGCGTCAGTCGGGCCGCAGCAGGGCTTCAGCCGGGCCGGACCCGGGCGTCCGCCGGGCCCCACCCGGGCGTCCGGCAGACCGCAGCAGGGCGTCAGTCGGGACCCGGCCGGGCGTCAGGAGGCCGGGCCGGCCTCGGATCCGGGCTCGGAGCCGGCCGACATCAGCTCGGACAGCGAGACGTTGAAACGGGTCAGCAGACCGGTGAACGCCTCGCGCTCCTCCTGGTCCCAGCCGTCCGTCACCCGGGCCATCAGCTCGCGCCGCGAGGAGCGGACCTCTTCCAGGCGGGCCAGCCCGCGCGGGGACAGCGCGAGCACCACGGCCCGGCCGTCCTCGGGGTGCGAGGTCCGCTTGACCAGGCCGCTGTCGACGAGAGGGGCGACCTGGCGGGTGACGGTGGAGGAGTCGATGCCCATCCCGCCGGCGAGCGCCTTCACGCCCATCGGGCCTTCGAGGTCGAGCCGGTTCAGCAGCAGGTACGCGGCCCGGTCCATGGAGTTGCGGGCCTGGCCGACCCCGCCCAGGCGGGTCTGCTCGGCGCGCCGGGCGAAGACCGCCACCTGGTGCTGGAGCGCGTCGAGGAGACCGGCTTCGGCGGGCGCGCCGGCCGGCGCGGGCAGGTCGGAACTGGCCGGGGTGGAGGGCATGGCCGTGGGCTCTCTTCGCATGGGGCCGACAAGGATGGGGGACAGAGTACGCGGCCGTGCGACGGCTCGTACTCCTCGTACGAGAACTGATACGGCAGCGGTGAAACGGCGACTACGAGCCGTCCCGCATGGCGAGATTTCACCGCTCCGGTGCGGGTCCCGTCCGGGCTCCGCGCCGCCTCCGTCCGGGCTCCGCGCCGCTCCCGCGCGGCGGCCCCGGGCCCCCGCTCACCCGTCCCGCCCAGCGCAGCGCAGCGCGCGACGGACCGGCTGCGAGACTGGCCGCATGAACTACCGCGTGCCCCAGCCCGTTCCGCAGGTCATCCTCGACGACATCCGGGGGGCCCAGAAGATGCTCTCCGGCGTCTCCCGGGTGACCGCGATGGAGGGCAGCCGGTACCTCTCCTCGCTCACCGGCTCCCCGGTCCACTTCAAGTGCGAGAACCTCCAGCGCACCGGCTCCTTCAAGCTGCGCGGGGCGTACGTGCGCATCGCGGGCCTGCGCCCCGAGCAGCGGGCGGCCGGGGTCGTCGCCGCCAGCGCGGGCAACCACGCCCAGGGCGTGGCGCTGGCCTCCTCGCTCCTCGGGGTCCGCTCGACCGTGTTCATGCCGGTCGGGGCGCCCCTGCCGAAGGTGGCCGCGACCCAGGAGTACGGCGCCGAGGTGCGGATGCACGGGCAGGTCGTGGACGAGACGCTGGCCGCGGCCCAGGAGTACGCGGACCGGACGGGCGCGGTGTTCATCCACCCCTTCGACCACCGCGACATCATCGCGGGCCAGGGCACGGTCGGCCTGGAGATCCTGGAGCAGTGCCCCGAGGTGCGCACGATCCTGGTCGGCATCGGCGGCGGCGGGCTCGCCGCCGGGGTGGCGGTCGCGGTGAAGGCGCTGCGCCCCGACGTCCGGGTGATCGGAGTCCAGGCGGCGGGCGCGGCCGCGTACCCGCCCTCGCTGAAGGTCGGGCACCCGGTGTCCATCGACAACCCGAACACGATGGCGGACGGCATCAAGGTGGGCCGGCCCGGCGACATCCCCTTCAAAATCATTGGCGAGCTGCTCGACGACGTCCGTACGGTGTCCGAAGACGCGCTCTCCAGCGCGCTGTTGCTCTGCCTGGAGCGGGCGAAGCTGGTGGTGGAGCCGGCCGGGTGCAGCCCGGTGGCCGCACTGCTGAGCGAGCCCGAACTGTACGGCGACGGCCCGGTGGTGGCCGTGCTGTCCGGCGGCAACATCGACCCGCTGCTCCTGCAGCGGATCCTGCGCCACGGCATGGCCGCGGCCGGCCGCTACCTGTCGCTGCGGCTGCGGGTGACCGACCGGCCGGGGGCGCTGGCCGGTCTGCTGGGGCAGCTGTCGGTGGTGGATGCGAACGTGTTGGACGTGAGCCACGTGCGGACGGACCCGCGGCTGGGGCTCACGGAGGTGGAGGTGGAGCTGCACCTGGAGACGAAGGGGCCGAAGCACTGCGCGGAAGTCGCGCGGGCGCTGCACGGCGCGGGGTACACGGTCATGGGCTAGCCGGCACGGCTCTGACGCGATGCTCCCCGTCCCGGTGGCGAGACGCGATATGACGCGATACGGTGTCGCCCGTTCGGCCGAGCGAGGTCGGCTCGGCGCCCATAGGATTCGCGTAGGAATGTCACGATTCAACCGGTTCGATTTCGATTCGCACGGGGAGTATCCATATGCCAGGCGCCATCTACGCCGAAGGTCTGGTCAAGACCTTCGGCGACGTACGGGCTCTGGACGGCGTTGACCTCGATGTACCCGAAGGCACGGTTCTCGGTCTGCTCGGCCCCAACGGCGCGGGCAAGACCACGACCGTCCGCGTCCTGACCACCCTCCTCCAGCCCGACAGCGGCAAGGCGGTCGTGGCCGGGATAGACGTCCTCAAGCACCCCAACGAAGTCCGGCGCTCGATCGGCCTCTCCGGCCAGTTCGCCGCCGTCGACGAATACCTCACCGGCCGGGAAAACCTCCAGATGGTCGGCCAGCTCTACCAGATGGGCGCCAAGGCGGCGAAGGCCCGGGCCACCGAACTGCTGGAGCGCTTCAACCTCGGCGACGCCGCCGACCGCACCGCCAAGACGTACTCCGGCGGCATGCGCAGGCGCCTCGACCTCGCCGCGGCCCTCGTCGTCAGCCCGCCCGTGATGTTCATGGACGAGCCCACCACCGGACTCGACCCGCGCAACCGCCAGGCGCTGTGGGCCATCATCCAGGAGCTCGTCGCCGGCGGCACCACCCTGCTGCTCACCACGCAGTACCTGGAAGAGGCCGACCACCTCGCGCACGACATCTGCGTGGTCGACCACGGCAGGGTCATCGCACGCGGCACCTCCGACCAGCTCAAGGCCCAGACGGGCGGCGAGCGCGTCGAGGTCGTCGTGCACGAGCGCGAGCACATAGCCACCGCCCGCGAGGTCCTCGCCGGCTTCGGCAAGGGCGAGACCACCGTCGAGGAGCACACCCGCAAGCTGACCGTGCCGGTCTCCGGCGGCGCCAAGCTGCTCGCCGAGGTCATCCGCGAACTCGACGGACGCGGCATCGAGATCGACGACATCGGCCTGCGCCGTCCCACCCTGGACGACGTGTTCATCTCCCTGACCGGCCACGCGGCGGAGCGAGAAGCCGAGGAGAACGGCGAGACACCCATCGACGGGCAGGCCGCGAAGTCGAAGGCCGGCCGCAAGGACCGTAAGGAGGTGGCGAAGTGACCCTCACCTCCACGACCCCGGAGTCGGCGGCGCCCCGCCCGCGCGGCGGCATCGTCCAGGGGATCAACGACTCCCTGGTCATGGCCAAGCGCAATCTGATCCGCATGTCCCGCATCCCCGAGATGGTCATCTTCGGGCTGATCCAGCCGATCATGTTCGTCGTGCTGTTCAGCTACGTCTTCGGCGGCTCGATGATGATCGGCGGCTCGACCAGCGCCAGCGACTACCGGAACTTCCTGATGGCCGGCATCTTCGCGCAGACCGTCACCTTCGCCACCGCCGGAGCGGGCGCGGGCATCGCCGACGACATGCACAAGGGCCTCATCGACCGCTTCCGGTCGCTGCCGATGGCCCGCGGCGCGGTCCTCACCGGCCGCACCCTGGCCGACCTCGTGCAGACCGCCCTGACCATGGTCGTGCTGGCGATCGTGGCGCTCCTGGTGGGCTGGCGCATCCACGAGGGCGTGCCGAAGGCCCTGGCGGGCTTCCTGCTGCTCCTGCTGCTGGGGTACGCCTTCTCCTGGATCGGCGCCCTGATCGGCCTGTCGGTGCGGACCCCGGAGGCGGCCACCTCGGGCGGGCTGATCTGGCTGTTCCCGGTCACGTTCATCTCCAACGCGTTCGTGCCCACCGAGAACATGGCGGGCTGGCTCCAGCCCATCGCGGAGTGGAACCCGTTCAGCGCGACCGTCCAGGCCTGCCGAGAACTCTTCGGCAACCCGGGTGTGTCGCCGTCGGACGCCTGGCCGATGGAGCACCCCGTGTGGGCCTCGCTGCTCTGGTCCGTCGTGATCATCGTGGTGTTCCGGACCCTGGCCGTACGCAAGTACCGCTCGGCCACGGCGTAGGCACCGCGTAGGCACCGCGTAGGCACCGCCCCCAGCACGAAGCCCCGCTGAGCAGCTGCTCGGCGGGGCTTCGTGCTGAAAAGAAAAGGGGGGTGATCAGCCGGTGAAGGGCTTGACGTCGAGGATCTTGACCGACGCCTGCTTGCCGTTCGGCAGCTCGTACTGGGCGTCCTCGCCGATCTTCTTGCCCAGCACGCCGGAGCCCAGCGGCGACTGCGGGGAGTAGGTCTCGAAGTCCGAGGACGCGTACTCGCGCGAGGCCAGCAGGAACTCCATGGTGTCGCTCTCGTCGCCGTCGAAGGCGATCTTGACCAGGGTGCCGGGGGCCACCTCGCCCTCGGAGGCGGGGGCCGTGCCGACCTTGGCCTTCTCGAGCAGCTGCGTGAGCTGGCGGATGCGCAGCTCCTGCTTGCCCTGCTCTTCCTTGGCCGCGTGGTAACCGCCGTTCTCGCGGAGGTCACCCTCCTCGCGGGCCGCCGCGATCTTGATCGTGATCTCCGACCGTGCGGGACCAGAGAGGTACTCCAGCTCGGCCTTCAGCTGGTCGTACGCCGCCTGGGTCAGCCAGGTGACGCTCTCGCTCGTCTGGGTCACGGGTGCTCCTCGTCGGTACAGGGACTACAAAGCCGCCAGCGGCGGACGAAACCACGAGCCTAACAATTCGGGAAGAAAAGGGGGAGGACGCCAAGTGTGTGAACTGCGTCCGATCACACCTCGGGCATGCCCCGATCACACCTCGGACATGCCTCGGACATGCCTCGGGTCGAGCCCGGGATCAGCCCGCGGAACCGGTCGGACGGCAGCCGACGATTTCGATCATCGTGGCGCGGCCGGTGGTCTTCAGCGTGACCATCTCGTCCACGCGCCCGCTCTTCTGCGCGAAGGTGAAGTCGGCGCGGCCCACCTCACCGTGCCCCTCGTCCTGCGAGCTCAGCGTGCACACCCCGGTGACCGAGGCCTCCTTGCGCACCTCCAGGTGCACCTCGACCGCGGAGTCGGAGACGACCTTGTACTTGATGAGCTCGGCACTCACGCTCTGCCCGGCCACGTAGTCCCAGCCGATCCAGCCGACCACACCCAGCAGCGCGACCCCGAGGACGGAGCCGATGACCTTGAGCCTGCGGTCGGTACGCTCATCCGCCGACCGGCCGTAGCGGCCCTCGGGCAGTTCTTCGCGCACCGCGCTCATCGATCGTTCCCTTCGAGGTAGGCGGACCACGGAAATCCCAGCCCGGGAGGGCGGTCCCGCCATCGTAGACGCGGAGGGCCACGGTTCTCTTCGCGCCTGCCGTGATCGGCGCCTTCCGGCATTGTCGGCGGGCTCGGTTAGGTTGATCGCATGGCGGCACGACAGGAGAAGGAGGTGGCCGGGCTTGCTCGGTTCACCTACCGGCTTCGCGTGTCTTCCACCGCGCTCGCCGGGTTGTCGGGTGAGTGGGCGCGATGCCGGTGGGTCTGGAACGAATGCTGTGCCCGGTCGCGGAAGGCCCGGGCCGAGAATGAGCAGTGCGGTCCGGCCCGCCTGGACAAGATGCTGACTGAAGCCCGCAGCCGCAACGCCTGGTTGGGCGACGGCAGCAGCGTTCCGCAGCAGCAGTTGGTGCGGGACTTCGGGAAGTCCCGCACCAAAGCCTTGAAAGACATCAAGGCCCGGTTGCCGATTCGGCAGCGGGCGGGAATGCCCAAGTACAAGAAGAAGGCCAAGGCCGATCCGAGCCTGAACTACACCCGGCGCGGTTTTCGGATCAAGGACGGCCGCCTGTACCTGGCGGGCGGCATCAGCCTCACGGTGGTGTGGTCCCGCGTACTCCCGGCGGCCCCGTCGAGCGTGCGGATCTACCGCGACACCCTCGGGCACTGGTACGCGTCCTTCGTGGTCCCCGCCGAAGCCCAGCCGCTCCCGGGAACCGGCGCGGTCATCGGCATCGACTGGGGCGTCACGGAGACCGCGACCACCAACGCCAGGACGGAGCCCGGAAGTGGGCCAAGACGGTCGTCCGCGACCATGACGCCCTGGCTGTGGAGGACTTCCGCCCGAAGTTCCTCGCCAAGTCCGCCATGGCAGGTAAGGCGGCCGACGCCGCGATCTCCACCACCAGGCGTGAGCTGATCAACATGGCTCGCAAGCACGGGCGTATCGTGTACTTGGTCCATCCCGCGCACACCACGATGGACTGCGCGCAGTGCGGAGCGAGAACCAAGCACGCACTGCCTCTCTCGGAACGTACCTACACCTGCACCGCGTGCGGAGCGACGTCCTCCAGGGACAAGAACTCCGCACGCGTGATGCTGGTCCGGGCTGGTCTCGACCCGGCTGGTGCTGATCGTGTAAGAGCTGAGGGGCCGCAGGCCCACAGCCAACGTGAGCCAGGAATCCCCGGCCTTCAGGATCGGGGAGGATTCAATATAGGAGGCGCCCGCCTGAACGACTCAAAGAGGATCCTGTCTTGACCGAGCAGCTTCGACTGATGGCCGTCCACGCCCACCCCGACGACGAGTCGAGCAAGGGCGCGGCCACCATGGCCAAGTACGTGTCCGAGGGGGTGTCCGTGCTGGTCGTGACCTGCACCGGCGGCGAGCGCGGCTCCGTCCTGAACCCCAAGCTCCAGGGTGACAAGTACATCGAGGAGCACATCCACGAGGTGCGCGCCAAGGAGATGGACGAGGCGCGCGAGATCCTCGGCGTCGACCAGGAGTGGCTGGGATACGTCGACTCCGGGCTGCCCGAGGGCGACCCGCTGCCGCCGCTGCCCGAGGGCTGCTTCGCCCTGGCGGACGTCGACGAGGCGGCCGGCCGCCTGGTGAAGAAGATCCGCGCCTTCCGGCCGCAGGCCGTCACCACGTACGACGAGAACGGGGGCTACCCGCACCCCGACCACATCATGACCCACAAGATCACGATGGTGGCCTTCGATCACGCGGCCGACACCGAGAAGTACCCCGAGGCCGAGTTCGGCCCGGCGTACCAGCCGCAGAAGCTCTACTACAACCAGGGCTTCAACAAGCCGCGCACCATCGCCCTGCACGAGGCGCTGCTCGCCCGCGGCCTGGAATCCCCGTACGGGGAGTGGCTGGAGCGGTGGAAGGAGTTCGAGCGCAAGGAGCGGACCCTGACCACCCACGTGCCCTGCGCCGACTTCTTCGAGATCCGTGACAAGGCGCTCATCGCCCACGCCACGCAGATCGACCCCGACGGCGGCTGGTTCCGCGTCCCGATGGAGATCCAGAAGGAGGTCTGGCCGACGGAGGAGTACGAGCTCGCGAAGTCCCTCGTGGACACTTCCCTCCCCGAGTCCGACCTCTTCGCGGGCATCCGGGAGAATGCGTAGCTATGAGCGCTACGCACGAAGCAATCGTCCAGCTCCTCCCGCTGGCCGGCGACACCTTCGACAAGAACAAGGTGACCCCGGGCCTCCTCGGATTCATCGTGTTCGCGGCCCTCGCCCTCGGGGTGTGGGGCCTGATGAAGTCGATGAGCCGCCACATGGGCCGCGTCGACTTCAAGGAAGCCCCCGAGCCCGCCCCGGCGGAGGGCACGCGCGCCCCGTAGGGGCCGTCCGCCCGTGGTGACCGCCGCCCCGCCGTTCACGGCCGGGGCGGCGGCCTCCCGCGCGCCCCGGCGCCTGCCGCACTACGCCGAGGGCAGCGGCACCGGGACGCCCATGATCTCCCGCGAGTGCAGGTTCGGTACGAGCGACAGCCGCCACGCCTGCCAGCCCTCCGCCGGGTCCACCCCGCGCGCCAGGATCACCGTGTAGGACTCCAGGCAGTCCTCCAGCCGCCCGTCCCGTTTCGGATGCGGGGCCGCCGCCAGCCGCGCCAGCTCCGTGCGCGCCTCGTCCGGGGCGGCCGGGAGCGCGTACGGCAGGAGCGTGCAGCGCAGGAAGCGCGCCCAGTCCTCCCCGCGCCGGTCCCCGTAGGAGATGAACAGCCGCACCGCCTCCTCGCAGAGGTCCAGCGCCTGCGCGGTCCGCCCGTTGCCCGCGTCCACGACCGCCAGCTCCAGACAGGTCCAGGCCTCCCCGTGGGCCAGCCCGATCCGCCGGAAGTCGGCCCGCGCGTCCACCAGCAGCTGACGGGCGAAGCCGGAGTTCTTCAGGTTCCCCGTCTGCGCCGCCCGCTGGTCGCGCGTGACCCGGCCCGAGTGGTGGCGGGCGTGCGCCAGCCCGTACACGTCCCGCATCCGGGAGAACATCGTGCGGGCCCGCTCCAGCTCCCGCACCGCCCGGTCCCGCTCCCCGGCCTCCTCCAGCGCCTGCCCGAGGTAGTACAGCGTCCACGCCTCGCCGCGCGCGTCCTCCGCCTCCCGGTGCCGGGCCAGCGCGTCCCGCAGCCGGTCGAGCGCCGGCCCCGGATCCCCGTCGACCACCCGGGCCCGGCCCAGCTGGGTCAGCGCCCACGCCTGGCCCCGGTCGTCGCGCGTGCGCCCGTACAGCTCCAGCGCCAGGCGCAGCTCCGCCTCCGCACGCGGCACCTCGCCCAGGCGCAGGTACACCTGGCCGAGCTGCAGGTGCGCCCAGGCCTCGCCGTGCACGCTCTCGCTCTCCCGGTGCAGGACGAGGGATTCGCGCAGCAGCCGCAGCGCCTCCGCGAGGTGGGCGCGGTCGCGCTCCACCGCACCGAGCGCGTGCAGGCCCCACGCCCGGTCGCCCGCCAGCTCGTCCGGAGCCTGGAGCACCAGCGCCTCGCGGATGCGGGCCGAGGCCTCCGGGAGGTTGCCCTGGTGGTGCAGGGTGATGCCGAGCGAGACCAGTGCCATGCCCGCGCCCGCCTCCTGCCGGGCCTCCATGAACTGGTCGACCAGCGAGGTCAGCGTGGTGCGGGACTTGTCCAGCTCGCCGAGCTGGCGGGCCGCGATGCCCGTACGCCACTGCACCGAGCGGACCAGCAGACCCTGGTCGACGGCCTGCGTGAGCTCGTTGATCTCACCGAGCCGGTACAGGTCGCCGCGCAGCAGGCAGAAGTCGCAGAGCGCGCCCAGGAGGTCCAGTACGGCCTGCTGGTCCACGCCCTCCGAGTGGCGCAGCGCCGCCGTGATGAAGCTCGACTCGTCGTCCAGCCAGCGCAGGGCCGCGTCCAGGGAGGCGAAGCCGTGCCCGCCGACCGTGCTCGCCTTGGACAGGGCGTTCGCCCGCGTGGACATCTTCCCGTCGACCATCCGGATCACCGAGTCCGCGAGCTGCGCGTACGTACGGATCAGCCGCTCGTGCGCCGCCGAGGCGTCGGCCCGGTCCTCGTCCTGCGCCAGCCGCGCCGCCGCGTACGCACGCACCGCGTCGTGCATCCGGAACCGGTCCCCGCGTACGTGGTCCAGCAGCCCCGCCTGCGCCAGCTCGCGCAGCAGCCGCCCGGCCTCCACCTGGTCGGCGTCGATCAGCGCCGCCGCGGCCGCCGCCCCGAGCGAGGCCCGGCCCGCCAGGGTCAGCCGGCGCAGGAGCCGGCGCCGCTCCTCGGGCAGGGCCGCGTAGGCCAGGTCCAGGGCGGCGTCCAGCGAGCCGCCCGCCCCCGGGGCCTCCCCGACGTCGCCGAGCGGGGCCAGCACGCGCAGCGCCAGCGGCAGCCCGGCGCCGAGCGCGAGCAGCTCCCGTACGGTGTCCTGCGGGTACGCGGCTGCGGGCGTGCCCGCCGTACGGACCAGCTCCGCGCCGGCTTCCTCCGCCAGGCGGGTCACCGGCAGCTGGTACACCCAGGCCGCCAGCTCGGCGGGCAGCTCCAGCGGCTCCCGGGCCGTGACCAGGACCAGGCTCTCGGAGCGCTCGGGCACGAGCATCCGTACCTGCGCGGCGTCCACGGCATCGTCCAGGACCACCGCCACCGGGGTGCCCTGCACGTGCTGGTGGTACAACTCGCCCAGCCTGCGCACCTGTTGCTCCGCCGACGAGCCCTCGCGGAACAGCAGCTGCTCGCGGGGCGCGCCGAGGCGGTTCATCAGGTGCAGGAGGGCTTCACGGGTGGGGAGGGGGGATTCGGAGGCGCCCCCGCCGCGCAGGTCCACCACGCAGGCGCCCCTGAACTGGTCCCGCAGCGCCTGCGCGGCATGGAGTGCGAGCGTGGTGCGGCCCACCCCGGGCTCCCCGTGCAGCACCACGACCACCGGACGGGTCTCGGTGCTCGCGCGGGCGCTGTGCACCCATTGTGCGATCCGGGCCAGCTCGGCCCGGCGGCCGACGAACGCACCTTCCAGGGCGGGGAGTTGCCCGAAGGACTGCTCCAGCATGGCCCGCCGGCGGGCCTCGGCGCTGCGATTGGCACCCCGCAGCTGGAGGGCGGAGCCGGCGGTGCCGGCGGTCCCGTTCACCTTGGGCGGGGCGTTCAGCGCGGCGGCCACCTTGCGCTGCTGCTCCAGGAAAGGGCGTATCCCGCGCACCTCCAGCGCCGACAGCCACTGCAGCTTGAGCTGCTCGGCGCCGCCCGGCCGGCCCAGCTCCCCGGCGCGCCGGTTCGCCGCGGGCAGGTGCAGGGCCGTCACCTTGACCACGGTCGCCGTCGCCCCGGCCACGCCCACGACGGCGCCGGTGGTCAGTGCGGTGCCGATCGCCACGCTGAAGGCCAGGTCGGCCACGATGGCGGCAGCCGCCGCAACTCCCGTGACCAGCAGGGCAGTCGAGGTGTTCGCGCGTCGGAAGGCCTCGCCGAGCGACTCGTCCCCGGCCGCCGCCTCGTCCAGTGCGCGCGTGTACGCCTCGTACTCGGTGGCCGCGCTCGCCGCGAGCGAGTCCAGGGCCTGCCTGCCGCGCGCCAGCAGCGCAGCCTTGGCCTCCGGAGTCGCCGCCGCCCCGCCCGCTCCCCGCCGGGACTCCTCCTCCACGGCCCGCCCCAGCAGCCGCTCGGCCTCACCGCGATGACTGTCCCGCATCGGCATCCCCCTCAGAGAGCTCCGGCATGGAGCCTCAAGTGTCCGCCGTGACGGTCGCGAGCGCGAGAGAATCTGAGCTAGTTCAGAGGGAGTTGACCTCAGAGGGGAGGGCGCGGCGTCCCGGCGAGCCGGTCACACCCATCCTTCGCGGGTGGCGAGCACGCCGGCCTCGAAGCGGCTGTGCGCGTTGAGACGGGTCATGAGATCGGCGGCGAGCCGGCGGACCGTGCGCACCGAGATGGCGAGGTGGCGTGCGGCGACCTCGTCGGTGGAGCCCGCGGCGAGCAGCCGCAGCAGTTCGCGCTCCTGGGGGCCGAGGCCGCGGTGGTCCTTCGGCAGCGGTACGCCCCAGGGGGTGCCGTTCTTCCACACCTCCTCGAAGAGCATCACGAGGGCCATGACGGCTCCCGGGCTGTGCAGGACCAGGGCGCCCTTGAGGGGGTTGCCCGGCTCCAGAGGCACGACCGCGACCTTCCGGTCCACGATGATCATGCGCATGGGCAGCACGGGAACGGTGCGGGTCTCACTGCCGAGCGCGGAGAGCCAGCGGACGTAGCCGGTGGTCGCCGCGTCGTTGCGCAGGCTGTCCTGGTAGATCGAGCGCACGGAGACGCCGCGCTCCAGGGCCAATTGGTCGGGCCCCTTGGCGGCGGACATGTCCTCGGGGCGCTGGGCGCCGCCGATGACGAAGGACAGGCACTCTTCCTTGGTGCTCTCCGCCAGTTCCTCCAGGCGATCGCGGACCGCGTCGATTCCGTCGAGGCATTCGGCGACCTCGGGAAGGAATTCCCGGCGGGCGCCGCCGTACTCGGCGGCCAGTGCGGCTATGGATTCCTTGGCCTCTTCCAGCTGCTTTTGATGTCGTGTCAGAGAGGCGCTCTGACGCGCGTGCAGTGCGCTGAGACTTACCCCCGGATCGACCGGACGAAGGCCCTCCGACCCTGGTCCGCTGGGGCGCAGCAGATGGAGGTGGGCCAGTTGGTCCAAGGCCGTTCGCACCGCGTTCTCGGTAAGTCCCGAGCGGGCGCACAGTTCCTCGATCCCCAACTGGGGGGAGTCCAAGAGTGAGCGGTAAACTACTTCAGCGGCGGGTTCCAGGCCGAGTGCTTCGAGCAAGGCTTCACCTCTTTCGTGCTGGTACGGCGACGACAGGGGTCGGGGTACGCGACGTTCTGCGATTCCGAGTGGTCGTAGCCGTCCAGCGAGAGGCGAGTGGGTGGTATTGGGGCATGCGGACGCCTGCGGATGGTCTGTCCGCAGTTGTCTCCCCTGATTTCCCGTACGCCAGACACGCTGCTCTGCACTCCCCCGAGGTCAGTTGGACGCCGACGTTCCCCTGTCGGCGTCCGGGGGATCATAGCTCGTTTCGGTAACGGGCACACGATTCAATTGGCGCGATCTCGGCGTACCGCTTCTTGACGATATGGCTCCACGAAGCCTGTGAAGTGCGGCATGCACCCTCCATGCCCTTTGGCCTCAAAAGGTTATGTCCGGAAAGCGCGCCTGCTGCGTGCCGGATCCGGACTGGCATCTCGCGGCCAGGCACGAGACTGCCACGGGGAAGAACAGCGTGGTCAACGCCCTGGCAGGGGGTGCTCGGGTTTGCACCATGGTGACAGCGCGGATCATGCCACCCTGAAGTCCTTACGGGGCGGGGTGGGGGCGGGCCAAGCTCTAGTCATCGCCAGCCGGTCGAGCCCAACGGAAGCCAGCTGAAGCGGAATTGACATCCCCTACTTCTGAGGAGTACCGCCATGCCTGGAACGCCGCGTTTTAAGAACTTTGCCCTGGTTGTCCTGCTCGCTCTGGTCGGAACCTTCACCGCTGCCGGCCCCAGTGCCGCAGACACGCCGCCCGCCGCGGACGTCGTAGTGTCGGCGTCCGGCCCGTCCGACACCTTCACCTGGGGCCCGTGATCCGAGGAGCCGTTCCGTGCTCGCTGTACTCATCCGTATGATCCCGGCCCCCGATGCCGAGAAAGCGCGATCCGTAGTGGTGGAGGAGGTCGTCTGGGCGGCGGCCGAACCGCAGGACGGCCTGGAGCACCTCACAGTGGTGAACGACGCAGAGGGCCGGCTCGGCCTCATGGCGTTCGTGTCCGCGGTCGACAAGGTGCGGGCAACCGCCCAGACCCGGAGGCTCATTGACCGCGCGGTCAGACGCGCAGGCGCTTTACGGGGCTGGAGGGTCATCGAATGCTCCGCCGTGGATCTGTCCCGGGAGCCCAGCTCCGACATCGAACTGATCGTCCCTCAGGGAATCCGCATCTTCGACGTGTAGACGCAGCCGAGCTGGTTGAGCTGTGTGAGCGCGGGGAGCGGACCCCTGTTCGCAACACCACCACACCGCCACACCAGTAGCTCCTCGCTCGGGTTGCTGCATGCCGTCGCCAAGGTCGTCTCCGACCGAGGCGACTGCTTGCGTTGTACGGATCTCGGATCACCGCACCGTCGCCATCGGGCACACCGGCGTCGCGGCGCCGATCCGCCGGGTGCGGAACCGTTCGAGGATCTCCGCCGCGGGGACCTTGGAGCCGGGCGTGCGCAGACTCGATTCGCGATCGCCGCCGAACCGCGAGCAGACCGCGATGTGCGCGTCGTACGCCGTCGACATCGCGTCGAGCAGCTGCCTGTAGGACTTGTCCACGGCCGGGTCGGGCGTCGCGAGCAGCGGCTTCACCCGGTTGAGCAGCTTGAGCAGGATCCGGTGATCGCGCACCTGGAGACCGCTGAACTTGGCGTTGATGAACGGCGGCATCATCGCGGGGCGTACCGAGTCCGTGTAGTGCGTGCTCGTGAAGTCGCCGGCGTACCGCATCGACGTGCCGGACCCGATCATCAGCACCGTGGCGTCCTCGATCAGCCGGCAGGCGCCGTCGACGTCGTCCGGATCGTCCTTGAGGTATTCGTGAAGGCAGCCCACCGACACGATCAGGGCCTGGATGAGCGCGAAGAACACCTGATGGCCGAGGCACCAGCGGGTCAGCGGATCGCTCGTGGTGTCGTCGAGCTCCGTGCCCGTGCCCCGCGTGTGCACGCGGGCCGCGTACTCGAACGGGGTTCCCGCGACTCCCATCCGCCACAGGCCGTGGAAGGTGGTCCAGAACGACTCGCGCAGCTGGGCCCGTTCGCCGCCGCTGAGGCTGATCCCGGCCGCGATGGCGTCGCCGAGCTGGCTGCGGAGGGATTCGAGCATCGTGTAGGTGAACGTCTCCACCGGGTTCCCGGTGACCCTGACCGCGCCGAAGAACAGGTCGTGTTCCTCGTAGAGGTCCTCCGGCACGGACTTCCGCTCCGCATCGGTGTACCGGGCGGAGGCGACCGGTGGGGCCAGGCAGGCCAGGGCCGCATCGACGGCGGCCCACGCGTGCCGGTCGGACTCGTGCGGGGGTATGTCGAGGACGGTCCGCAGGGCGTCCGCCGTGCGCTGGTTCATCAGGCCCGTGACGGCGCTGCGTGAGGTGGGAAGCTGTTCCGCCTTCAGTAGGTGGAGGGGCGGGACATTCGCATGATGAGCCTGGGTTTCAACCTCAATCACTTCACAAAATCCTTCGCGTTGGACGTGGTGTGCGCGATCCGGGACGGCAGGGGGAGCGGGCCGGCTATTGCGCGGCGAACTCGCCGGTGACAAACGCGGCCGACTCGTCGGTAACAAAGGAGACCGTCAGGCTGCTGTATCCGCTGAGGAACGTCGAGAGGAGCGGCTTGGGCTCGCCGGCGAGCTCGATGCGGTCCACCGTGCTGCAGAGGGTCTTCAGGACGGCGGTGATTTCGGCTCGCGCGAGGTAGGACCCGAAGCAGAAGTGGGATCCGGCTCCGAAGGAGAGGTGCTTGTTGGGAGTCCTCGACAGGTCGAAAACCTGCGGATTCGGGAAGACGTCCTCGTCGCGGTTGGCGGAGCTGTTCCAGAGGATGACGTGGTCGCCCTCCTGGATCGTCCGGCCGCCGATGGTGACCTCGGCCTTCGCCGTGCGGCCGGTGTGCATGGCCGGCGTCGTCCAGCGCAGGATCTCCTCGATCGCACTGGAGATCTGGACGCGGCCCTCCTTCAGCGCCCGCCACTGATCGGGGTACTGGGAAAAGGCGTGCACGGCGCCGATCATCGCCAGGCGGCTGGTGTGATCTCCCGCGAGGATGAACCCGTAGCAGTTGACGACCACTTCGTCGTCGGTCATCGGCACACCGTTGATCTCGGAGGTGGCCATCGCGCTGATCAGGTCGTCCTGGGGATTCTCGCGGCGGGCCTCGATGATCTCCTGGCAGTAGATGAGGAGTTCGTTGCGGGACAGCCAGATGTCCTCGGCGGTCAGCCCGTCCTCGTCCGTGCTGAGCGCCTTCTGGCTCAGGTCGAGGAGGTACTGGTGGTCCTGCGACGGGAAGCCGAGGAGATCGCAGATCATCCCCATGGGGATCGCCTCCGCGACCTCCTTGGCGAAGTCGAAGGTCCCCTTGGCCATGGCGCTGCCGATGAGCTGGTCGACCCGCTGCTGGAGCTTGTCCGTCACGGCCTTGCGGGTCCGGGGGCTGAACGCCTTCAGCAGGATGCTCCGCATGGCGTTGTGGCGCGGTGCGTCGGTGAGCGCGAGGATCTTGCCGGCCGCCGGATCGCCTCCGGGCTTGTGCAGCGAGGACATCATGTTTCCGGGCTTCGAGCTGAAGTGCTCGGAATCCTGCAGCACGGCCATGACGTCCGCGTAGCGGGACACCACCCAGAACGCGGTTCCGCGTTCCGTGGCCGGGTGCAGATATACGGGCTGCTCGGTCCGGGCGCGCCGCCAGAAGTCTTCCATTCCGGGGTGCAGGAATGCGCTCGGGTCGGTGAGGTCCACGTGGGTGAGGTCCTCGGTCAGTGTGCCTCTATGTGACATGTGAAATCTCCTGGCCCTCGATACGAGGGACTAGTGCATGGATGTTCGCGGGCCGGAAAGGTCGGCGATGAGCAACGCCAAGCGGTCGAGTGCAGCCTCGATCTGGTCCGGCGATACCGCGCTCAGGGAAAGGCGCAGCTTGTCCTCTCCGCCGGGGCCGTCGTAGAAGTGGCTCATCGGTGTCCACAGCACGCCGTATTTCCCGGCCCCGTATTCCAGCGCGGCATTGTCGGCGATGAAGGGAACGGTGACCACCACGAAGAATCCACCGCTGGGAGCATTCCAGGAGACCTGGTGGTTTTCGCCGGGCGGGAAACGCAGGCTCAGACCGTCCAGCAGCAGCCGCAGATTCCGGCGGTAGAACTGGATTTCCCTGGTATTGGCCTCGACCAGACTGCAGTCGTGCTCCAGCAGCTTCCCTCCCGCTATGGCCTGGGCCACGGGCGGGGTGTTGACGGTGAGCATGCTCTTTATCTTTGACAGTTCGTCCGCGAAGAGCGTGGTTTCCCCCTCCGCACCGGCGACGTGCTGATTCGCGACGACGAAGCCGATCCGGGCCCCGGGGAAACAGGTCTTGGAGAGCGAGCCGAGATAGACGACCCGGCGCGCGGTGTCGAGCGCCTTGAGCGTGGGCAGGCGCTTTCCGTCTTCGGCCTGGAACAGGCTGTACGGATTGTCTTCGAGGATCAGCAGATCGTGCTCGGCCGCGATGGCGAGCAGTCTCCGGCGGGCCTCCAGGTCGAGGCTCGCGCCGGAGGGGTTGGCGAAGTCCGGGACGAGGTAGAAGGCCCGCGGCCGCTTGCCGGCGGCGCGGACCGCCTCGATCTGGTCGACCAGGTGGTCGAGGTCGATGCCGCGCTCGTCGTCCCGTACCGGCCATACGGGCATGTCCACCAGTCGCGCGGCACCCGTCAGTCCGACGTAGCCCGGCGAAACCGACAGGACGACGTCGTGCTCGTCCCGGCGCAGCGCCCGGAGCACCAGGAACATCGCCTCCTGGCAGCCGACCGTGACGACGATCGACTCGGGGTCGACGTCTATGCCCTCGTCGCGGACGAGGTGCCGGGCGAGCAGGTCGTGGATGATGCCCTTGGTCCGGCCGTACTGGAAGAGGGTGCGGCGGACCGTCTCCGGGTCCGCCCCCTTCTCGGCCGCCAGGTGGTCGCAGAAGATCTGCAGGTACCGGGACAGGTCCTCCACGTCGTAGAAGTCCTCGCGGGGCCGGCCGGCGGCGAGCGAGATTGCCTCAGGGAATCGGCTGGACACCTCGTTCAAGAAGTTCATGGAGGCCAGCGCCGGGTCCTGGAGCGCTGAGTGCAGCCGATCCGTACCGAGGTCGGCGGCCAGGAGTTCCACTCCGCTGTCGTTCATGCAATCTCGCTTGCCTAGGGGGACCCGCGGTCCCGCGACTACTTCGAGGTGGGCTACTTCGACGACGCGCCGGCAGGCTCTTCTGCGGCTTCGGTCGTGTCGGCCTTCGGGTCGGCCGCCGGGTCGCCCAGCGCTTCCGTCGCCGCGCGAATCGCGCGGTTGCTGAGCGCGGGGTAGCTGGCCAGGGCCACCAGGACCATCAGGGCGCCGCCCCAGATGAAGGGCGTCCGCAGGGAGACCGTGCTCGCGAGGTAGCCGCCGAGCAGACCGCCGACGGGCGCGCCCACGAGCGAGATCAGCCGGCTGGCGGAGAGCACGCGGCCGCGGATGTTCGCCGGCGCGAGACGCTGGCGCAGCGAGCCGACGACGACGATCTGGACGCTCATCGAGAAGCCGATCACGGCCATCATCGCGCCGGCCACCCAGGCGCTGTCCGTCAGGCCCTGGCCGATGATTGCCAGTCCTTCGAGCGACATGCCGAGCACGCGCATGGTGCCGACCTGAAGCTTCTTGGAGATCGTGGTGGCCGCGAAGCTGCCGATGAAGGCACCGACGGCGGTCGAGCTGAGCAGCAGGCCGTAGCCGACCTCACCGAGACCGAGCTCGTTCTTGGCCAGCAGGACCAGCAGCGACATCTGGGCGGTGAAGACGAGGTTGCCGACGGCGGCCGTGCCGGACAGGGTGCGCAGGACCCGGTGCTTCAGCAGCCAGGTCAGACCCTCCGAGACCTCGGCGCGCAGGTTCCTGCGGACCGGCTCGTCGGTGGGCGCGTTCCCGAAGTCACCCTTCAGGGAACCGACGCAGATGGCGCTGACCAGGAAGGAGATCGCGTTCCCGATGAACGGCAGGGAATGCGACACGGTGAAGAGCACACCGCCGAGCGTGGGGCCCACGAGCTGCTCGCCGTTGATCTGGGCGGCGGAGATCCGGCTGTTGCCCCGGATCAGCTCCTTCTCCCCGGAGGTGACCACCGGCATGACGGTCTGTGCGGCGATGTCGAAGAAGATGTCTCCACAGCCCAGCGCGAATCCCGCCACGATCAGCATGTAGATGTTGATGTTGCCGGTCAGTACGGCGACCGCGAGCAGGGCCAGGATGGCGAGCCGGACGAGGTCCGCACGCAGCATCACCTTCTTGCGGTTCCACCGGTCCACCAGGGCTCCGGCCGGCAGACCGAACAGGAACCAGGGCAGCATCGCGACCGCGCCGGACGCACCGATGAGCATGGGGTCATCGGTCAGCTGCACGGCCAGCAGGGGCAGCGCGGCCATCTGGACGCCATCGCCCAGGGACGAGGAGATCGTCGCCACCCACACCTTGTTGAAGCTGCTGCTCATGCGCGGCTGGGCTTCCTTCTCTTTACTGCTGAACATCACGTTTCTCCTGAGATATGCGTTCATGGATGGCTGTACCGAGACAGGGACAGCCCCGTAGGGACTGGGGGAGGGTCACGCCTTGTCCCGGCTCCCCGGGTTGTCGGCCGAGCGGGCCGCCAATACCCGTCCTATGGCGGACAGATGGCGGGGTTGGGTCATGGCTCCGTGCGCGCAGTCGATCTCGTGCACGTCGATCCGTCCGGTCGTATGCGGAGACCAGACGTCGGGAGTGAGGTCGCTGCCCGGCTTGTCGGCCGTGGCGGCGAAGAAGAGGATGTCGCCCATGAACGTCCCGACACTGATGTGATCGCTCAGGTTGGCGATGTCCACGAAGACCCCGACCAGCGCCGACAGCCCTTCCGCGCCGAGTCCGGCGAGGGGACTTGTCGGGGACGTCGGGTCGTGCCCGATGGACTCGGTGATGGCACCCAGCACCTCAGGGCTGTCGTACGACAGCTGCGCGCTCTCCCAGCCTTCGGTGGGCAGGTAGCTGTCCATCAGCGCGAGCAGCGCGACTTCCTCGCCCTCCGCCTGCAGGCGGACCGCAAGGGAGTGGGCCACGATGCCGCCGAAGGACCAGCCCAGGAGGGAGTACGGGCCGGAGGGCTGAACCGCCCGGATCTCGCGCAGGTAGTCCTCGACCATCTCCTCCAGCCCGGGTGCCGGGGCATCCGGCTCGCTGAACCTGCGTGCCTGCAGCCCGTAGAGGGGCTGCCGGCGGTCCAGGTGGGGCAGGAGCCCGGAGTACGACCAGCTGAGCCCGATCGCCGGATGGACGCAGAACAGCGGGGCGAGGTCTCCTTCGGTGCGGAGCGGGAGCAGGACACCCAACGAGTTCCCGTTCCCGGAAGGGGTCCCGGGCGCCTTGTCCAGCTGCTCGACGAGGGCGGCGATGGTGGGGGTCTCGAAGAGGGTGCGGACGGGGAGCTCGATGTCGAGGGTGGTGCGGATGCGGCTGATGAGGCCGGTGGCGAGCAGGGAATGGCCCCCGAGCTCGAAGAAGTTGTCGTCGATACCCACCTCTCGTACGCCCAGGATCTCGGTGAACAGGCCGCAGAGGACCTCCTCGCGCAGGGTGCGCGGTCCGCGCCCGGTCGCCTTCGCCTCGTACGAGGGGGCGGGCAGGGCCCGGTGGTCCAGCTTGTTGTTGGTGGTCAGGGGGAGTTGCTCCAGGGCCACGAACGCCGCGGGCACCATGTACTCCGGCAGGAGCTCGGCCGTGTGGGTGCGCAGGGCTTCGGTGTCCACCGTGTCGTGGCCGGTTTCGGCGACGACGTAGGCGACGAGCCGCTTGTCGCCCGGCTGGTCCTCCCGGGCTACGACGGCGACCTGGGTGAGTCCGGGGAAGCGGCCGAGGACGGCTTCGATCTCGCCGAGTTCGATGCGGAACCCGCGGATCTTGACCTGGTCGTCGGCACGTCCGACGAAGTCCAGGAGCCCGTTGCCCGCCCAGCGGGCCAGGTCACCGGTGCGGTACATGCGGCTGCCGGCGGGGCCGAAGGGATCGGCGACGAAGCGTTCCGCGGTCAGGTCCGAGCGGCCGTAGTAGCCGCGGGCCAGACCGGCGCCCGCCAAGTACAGCTCTCCGGCTACGCCTTGGGGGAGCAGGGAGAGGGTGTCGTCGAGGATGTAGGCGCGCATGCCGTCCAGCGGTCGTCCGACGGGGACGGGTGCCGGTACTTCGTCGCCCGCGGTCCAGAGGGCCTGAGTTGCGAACAGGGTCGTCTCCGTGGGCCCGTAGGCGCAGCGGACCAGGGTGTCGGGGCTGTGCTTCAGTACCCTGCGGACCGCGGTCGGGGAGATGAGGTCGCCGCCAGTGATGACTTCCCGGACGCCGGTGAAGCATTCGGGGGCTTCTTCGGCCATGACGCGGAACAGGCCCGCGGTGATGTCCAGTCCGGTGATCTCCTCCTCGACGATCAGCCGGGCGAGTTCGGCGACCGCGAGGTCGCCTTCGGGGGTGATGACGGTGCGCCCGCCGTGGAGCAGGGGGACCCAGAAGGCGTAGGTCGAGGGGTCGAAGGCGTAGGAGGCCAGGAGGAGGACCCGCTCGTGGGCGCCAGGGCGCTCGAACATGCCGTCCACGACCAGGTCGAGGATGTCGCGGTGGGTGACCGCGACCCCCTTCGGGCGGCCCGTGGAGCCCGACGTGTACATCACGTAGGCCAGCTGCTCGGGGTGGCAGGCCACGCCCGGGTCGGTCAGCGGCAGCGAGGCCAGCTCGCTGTCCTGGTCGATGAGGACGACCTGGGGGGTGTGGGGCAGACCGCTCTCACGTGTGGCGGTGTCGGTCAGCAGGAGCGGGGCGGATGCCTGGTCGACGATCCACTGCATGCGCTCCAGCGGGTACCCGCTGTGCAGCGGCAGATAGAACGCACCGGCCTTCAAGACCGCCAGCAGTGCGACCACCAGGTCCACCGAGCGCTCCATCAGCACCGCGACCGGCGCCTCCGGAGCCACGCCCAGACCCACCAGCCGGTGCGCCACCTGGTTCGACCGCTCCTCCAACTCCCGGTACGACAGCTCCCGTCCGGCGCACCGCACCGCCACCGCGTCCGGGGACAGCAGTGCCTGCGCGGTGAAAGCCGCCTGCACGGAACCGGCGTCGAGGCCCTGGCGGGGCTCCGACCCTGCCCACGACTCCAGCAGCCGCACGCGCTCGGCCGGCGACAGGATCTGCGCCTCGCCGATCCGGCGGTCGGGAGCGGTGCCGAGCTGGGTCAGTACCGCCACCAGCTGCGCCACCATCCGCTCGACGGTGGACTTCTCGAAGACGTCGGTGCTGTACTCCAGCATTCCGGCGAGTCCGGCCGGCCCGCTGTCGGCCTCGTGGCACTCGTTGAGGACGAAGCCGAGATCGAACTTGGCCGTACGGGTGCTGAAGGCCTCCTCGGCTTCCACCGCCAGGCCGGGCAGCGAGAACGCGGCTCCTGCGGAGTTCTGCAGGACGACCATGACCTGGAAGAGCGGATGCCAGGCGGGCGAGCGCGTCGGGTTCACGGCCTCGACCACGCGCTCGAACGGCACGTCCTGGTGCACGTAGGCGGACAGGGCGGTCCCGCGGACCCGCTCCAGGAGTTCCCGGAACGTCGGGTTGCCCGAGGTGTCCGTCCGCAGCACGAGCGTGTTGAGGAAGACCCCGACCATGTCGTCGAGAGCGTCGTCGGTGCGTCCTGCGCTCGGGGTGCCGAGCGGAATGTCCGATCCCGCGCCCAGTCGGCTCAGCAGCGTGGCGACGGCGGCCTGGAGCACCATGAACAGCGTGGTGTTGGTCTCCCGGGCCAGGCCGAGGAGCGTGCGGTGCAGTTCGGCGTCGATGCGGACCGGGACCGTGTCGCCCCGGTAGCTGGCCACCTTGGGCCGGGGGCGGTCGAAGGGCAGTTCGAGATGTTCCGGCGTGCCAGCCAATGCCTGGGTCCAGTAGGCCAGTTGCTTGTTCACGGCGGATTCGGGGTCCGTTTCCGAACCGAGGATCCGGCGCTGCCAGAGGGTGTAGTCGGCGTACTGCGCCGGGAGCGGCGACCACTGCGGTGCGTGGCCCCGGAGCCGGGCGCGGAACGCGGTCTCCAGGTCGCGGCCGAGGGGGCCCATCGAGGCGCCGTCGCTCGCGATGTGGTGCAGGAGCAGCAGCAGGACCCGCTCCTTCGGGTCGACGGTGAACAGCGTCGCGCGGAAGGGGGGTTCGGCGGACAGGTCGAAGACGTACTGTCCGGCGGCGTGCAGGGCCGAAGTCAGTTCGTTCGAGCCGCAGTTGACGTGGTCCAGCGTCAGGGGTGCGGCGTCCGTGTCCAGCACGGTCTGTGCCGGTCGGCCGTCGATCTCCCGGAACACCGTCCGCAGGCTCTCGTGCCGTGCCGCCACGTCGTTCAGGGCCTGCTCCAGCGCGTGCGCGTCCAGGTCTCCGGTGATCCGGAACGCCACCGGGACGTTGTAGGTGGCACTCGCCCCTTCCAGCTTGTTCAGGAACCACAGCCGGTTCTGCGCCGGCGACAGCGGCACCAGGTCGGGGCGCTCCACCGCCGTCAGTGCGGGCCTGGCCGTTTCCGCCTGGGCGACGAGGCCGGTCAGGGTGGCGACCGTAGGAGCTTCGAACAGGGCCCGTACCGGCAGTTCGACGCCGAGGACCGACCTGATGCGGCTGACGAGCTTGGCCGCCAGCAGGGAGTGCCCGCCCAGTGCGAAGAAGCTGTCGTCGATGCCCACCGTCGGCAGGTCCAGGATCTCCGCGAACAGCCCGCACAGGATCTCCTCCTGCGGACCGCGCGCCGTACGGCCACCGGTCTCGGCCTCGTACACGGGTGCGGGCAGGGCCCGCCGGTCCAGCTTGCCGTTGGCGGTCAGCGGCAGCCGGTCGAGCACCACGAACGCCGCGGGAACCATGAACTCGGGCAAGGAGCGGCCCGCATGGGTGCGCAGGTCGTCCGTGCTCGCCTCGGCGCCGGCGGAGTCGGCCGCCACCACGTACCCCACCAGGCGCTTGTCGCCCGGCCGGTCCTCCCGCACGACCACCGCGACCTGTGCGACGGCCGCGTGACGGCCCAGCACGGCTTCGATCTCGCCCAGCTCGATGCGGTATCCGCGGATCTTGACCTGGTCGTCGGCCCGGCCGACGAACTCCAGCTGGCCGTCCGTGCGCCACCGCACCAGGTCACCGGTGCGGTACATGCGGCTGCCGGCCGGGCCGAAGGGGTCGGCGGTGAACCGCTCCGCCGTCAGCCCCGGACGCCGCAGGTATCCGCGGGCCAGGCCCGCTCCCGCGATGTACAGCTCTCCCGGTACTCCTCGCGGCGTCAGCTGCAGGCGCTCGTCCAGGACGTACGCCCGGGTGCCGTGCACCGGCGCGCCGATGGGGATGGACGCGGCCGGGTCGGCGGCGGACATCGGCCGGCTGGCCGTCGCCGAGATCGTGGACTCGGTGGGCCCGTAGAGGTTGAGCATCCGCCGGCCGTCCGCCCAGCGCGCGATCAGCGCGGGCGGGCAGGCCTCGCCGCCGACGCTCAGGACGCGCAGGGCGGGGAAGTGCCGCTCCGGCAGCGTGGCGAGCACGCTGGGCGGCATGTCGGCGCAGGAGATCCGGCGCTGCTCCAGGAAGTCGCCGAGGGCGTCCCCGACCAGCGGGCCGGGGGCGGGGACGACGAGGGTCGCGCCGAACCAGTACGCCCGGAGGAAGTCCTCCAGTGCCATGTCGAAGCTGATCGAGGCCAGCTGCAGGACCCGGTCCTCCGGCCGGATCTCGTACTTCTCCGCCAGGGTGGCGGCCAGTGCGCAGAGGCCGCGGTGGGTGACGGCCACGCCCTTGGGGGTGCCGGTGGAGCCCGAGGTGTAGACGGTGTAGGCCAGGTCGTCCGGGCGGGGCCGGGCGGTCCGCGCGGCCACCGTGGGACCGGCGCCGTCGAGTCCGGCCAGGGCGGCGGGATCGTCCAGCAGCAGGGCCCGCGGGCCGTCCTGGGGGAGCAGCCCGGCCGCCGCGCGGCTGGTGAGCACCCGTACGGGGGCGGCGTCGCGGAGCATGAACGCGATGCGGTCCGCCGGGTAGCCCGGGTCGATGGGGAGGAAGGCCGCGCCGGCCTTCAGGACGCCCAGCAGCGCCGCCACCATCTCCACGGACCGGGGCACCGCCAGCGCCACCAGGTGCTCGGAGCCGACGCCCTCCCGGACGAGCCAGTGGGCGATCCGGTCGGCCCGCGCGTTCAGCTCGGCGTAGGTGAGTACGGCGCCCTCGTGCTCCAGCGCAGGCGCGTCGGGGTGCAGCGCCGCGTGCTCCTCGAACACGTCGGTGAGGAACCGGTGCTCGGGGGCGGGGGCTCCGGCCCCTTCGGTGAGCAGGGCGCACCGCTCGGCGGGGGAGAGCAGCGCGGCGGCGCTGATCGGCAGGTCGGGCTGGTCGGCGAAGGCGGCCAGCAGCAGCCGCAGGCCCTCGGTGAACCGCTCGGCGGTGGCCGGGTCGGACAGGTCGGTGCGGTACTCCAGGAAGCCTTCGAGCCCCGCGGGGTCCCCGGCGGCGTCCGTGGTCTCGTAGAAGTTGAACGTGAGGTCGAAGCCGGTCACGTCCTTGGTGAGGTCCTCGGTGACCGCCGTCAGACCGGGCAGGTCGAACACGGGAGCCGCCTGGGTGTGCAGCGCCAGCATCACCTGGAACAGGGGATTGCGGGCCAGCGAGCGCTCCGGGTTGAGGATCTCCACCAGTCGTTCGAAGGGGACGTCCTGGTGGGAGTAGGCGGCGAGGTCGGTTTCCCGGGTGCGGGCGAGGAGTTCGCGGAAGGTGGGGTTTCCGGAGGTGTCGTTGCGCAGGACCAGGGTGTTGACGAAGAAGCCGACGAGGTCGTCGAGGGCTTCGTCGGTGCGGCCGGCGACGGGGGTTCCCAGGGGGATGTCGCTGCCCGCGCCGAGTCGGGTGAGCAGGGTGGCGAGGGCGGCCTGGAGCACCATGAACAAGGTGGTGTTGGTCTCCTGGGCCAGGTCGGCGAGCGCGCGGTGCAGGGCGGCGTCGATCCGGATGGGGACGGTGTCGCCGCGGTAGTCGGCGACCTTCGGCCGCTGACGGTCGAAGGGCAGCTCTAGCTGGTCGGGAATCCCGGCCAAGGCGCGCTGCCAGAAGGCGAGTTGTTCGCTGATCGGGGAGTGGGGATCGTCCTCGGTGCCGAGGAGTTCGCGCTGCCACAGGGTGTAGTCGGCGTACTGCACGGGCAGCGGCGACCAGGACGGCGCCGTACCCGTGCAGCGTGCGGCGTAGGCGAGGCTGATGTCGCGGGCCATCGGGCCCAGCGACCAGCCGTCGTTTCCGATGTGGTGCAGCAGGAGGAGCAGGACGTGCCGGTCGGGGCCGGTCGTGAACAACCGGGCCTGGAGCGGCGCATCGACGGTGACGTCGAAGGTGGTGTTGCCGGCGGCTCGGAGCGCCTCCTCGAGGTGCGCCGCGTCGACCTCCACCACGGGAAGCTCGGGGCGGACCTCGCCGGGCTCCAGGATGCGCTGCTGCGGCTCGCCGTCGACCTCAGGGAACACCGTCCGCAGGCTCTCGTGCCGACCGATCACCTCGCACAGCGCCGCTTCCAGGGCCGCGCGGTCGAGGTGCCCGGAAAGCCGCACCGCGAGCGGCAGGACGTACGTGGCGGTCGTCCTGTCCAGCTGGTTGAGGAACCAGAGGCGGTTCTGTGCCGGAGACAGCGGAATCCGCTCCGGGCGGGCCACCGCGGTCAGCGCGGTCCTGGCCGATCCGGCCCGCGTGATCTCGTCGGCCAGGCCGACGACGGTGGGGGTCTCGAAGAAGGTGCGGAAGGGGATCTCGATGTCGAGGGTGGTGCGGATGCGGCTGATGAGACGGGTGGCGAGGAGGGAGTGGCCGCCGAGCTCGAAGAAGCTGTCGTCGATGCCGACCTCGGACACGCCGAGGATCTCGGCGAACAGTCCGCAGAGGATCTCCTCGCGCGGGGTGCGGGGCGCGCGCCTGGACGGGTCCGCCTCGTACGAGGGCGCGGGCAGGGCCTGGTAGTCGACCTTGCCGTTGCTGGTCAGCGGCAGCTGGTCCAGGACCACCATGACGGAGGGGACCATGAATTCCGGGAGGAGCGCGGACGCGTGGGTGTGCAGGTCTGCGGAGTCCACCGTGGGGTGGCCGGTCTCGACGACCACGTAGGCCACCAGGCGCTTGCCGCCGGGCTGGTCCTCCCGGGCCACGACCGCGACCTGGGAGAGTCCGGGGAACTGGCCCAGCACCGTTTCGATCTCGCCGAGTTCGATGCGGAAGCCGCGGATCTTGACCTGGTCGTCGGCGCGGCCGACGAAGTCGAGGAGTCCGTCGCCGGCCCAGCGGGCGAGGTCCCCGGTGCGGTACATGCGGCTGCCGGCGGGGCCGAAGGGGTCGGCGACGAAGCGTTCCGCGGTCAGGTCGGAGCGGCCGTAGTAGCCGCGGGCCAGGCCCGCACCCGCCAGGTAGAGCTCCCCGGTCCCGTCCTCGACGGGCTCCATGCGGTCGTCGAGGATGTAGGCGCGCATGCCGTCCAGCGGACGGCCGATCGGGATCGGCGCGGGCACGGTGTCGGCCGCCGTCCAGGGGGCCTGGGTCGCGAAGAGGGTCGTCTCGGTGGGTCCGTACGTCGATCGCACCACGGTGTCGGGGCAGTGCTCCAGGACGCGGCGGACCGCGGTCGGGGAGATGACGTCGCCGCCGGTGATGACTTCCCGTACGCCGGTGAAGCAGTGCGGGGCCTCGTCGGCCATGACGCGGAACAGGCCGGCCGTGAGCTGAAGGCCGGTGATCTGCTCCTCCGCGATCAGCCGTGACAGCGTGGCCACGCTGAGGTCGCCCTCCGGCGAGACCACGGTCCGGCCGCCGTGCAGGAGCGGCACCCACATCTCGTACGTCGAGGGGTCGAAGGCGTACGGAGCCACCATCAGCACCCGCTCGTGGGCACCCGGCTGCTGGAACAGCCCGTCCACGACGAGCTCCAGGACGTCGCGGTGGGTGACCGCGACTCCCTTGGGACGGCCCGTGGAGCCCGATGTGTACATCACGTACGCCAGCTGGTCCGGCCGGCAGGCCACACCCGGGTCGGTCACCGGCAGCGAGGCCAGCTCGGCGTCCCGGTCGACGAGGACGACCTGCGGGGCGTCGGGCAGGCCCCGCTCGCGCTTCGCGGCGTCGGCCAGGAGGACCGGAGCGTTCGTCTCGTCGACGATCCACTGCATGCGCTCCAGCGGGTACCCGCTGTGCAGCGGCAGGTAGAAGGCACCGGCCTTCAGCACCGCCAGCAGTGCGACCACCAGGTCCACGGAACGTTCCATCAGCACCGCGACCGGAGCCTCCGGACCCACGCCCAGGCCGACCAGCCGGTGCGCCAGGCGGTTCGCCTGCTCGTCCAGTTCCCGGTAGGAGAGCTCCCGTCCGGCGCACCGCACCGCGACCGCACCCGGGGAACGCAGTACCTGCGCCGCAAAAGCCGCCTGCACGGAATCACCGATCAACGCCGTACCCGACTCGAACGGCTGATCCTCAGCAAAATCAACAGCAGTTGCAGCACGCATTGCCAATAACTCTCTTTCGGGGTTGGGGTCGCGCGAATTCAGGTGGGCCGGCCATGCGGCTACACGGATGTCAGGGGGATCGTCGCGGTGCATTTCCGCTGCGCGATCAGCCTGATGAACGGCAGTCGTCGGGGCGGCGGCTCACCCGGTCATCCTTTGGCTCTCCAGGTCCTCGGATCGTTCGTACAACTCCTGCGCGAGGGCAGCCCAGGTCTGTGCGTACTGGCGGGCCAGATCCGCCACCAGGCCGCCGGCGTGTGCCGGTACCGCGGTGGCCAGGTCGGCCCACATGTGCTGGTCGACGGCGTTGTGCTGCAGCAGGCGCAGCAGGTGGCGGCCGGATTCCCGCTGGCGCAGTGCGGGGTCGCGCACCAGCTTCTGCAGCACCGCCGCCGGGTCCACCCGGTGCGGCTGTACGCGCCGCCCCGCCGGGTCGGCCACCGCGGTGATCGGTGCGGTGATCGAGGTGCTGGAGCGTCCCTGTTCCAAACAGGAGTTGACCTCGGCGCGGGCTCTGGGACCGCCGCCCGGAGTGCGGGGATCCCGGCCCGCCTCCAGGAGCTTGCGGACGTCACTCACCGTCGTCGGCGAGATCCCGGCCATCCGTGCCACCTCCCGCAGGGACGCCTGCGGCTGCTCGGTCAGGATCTCGGCCGCACGCTGCCGGCCCTCCACGCTGCTCAGCGGCCGGACCCGGCCGTCCCCGCCGACCCGGAGGTTGTCCTGGGTGCCCGCGCCGGAACTCCGGCGGAGCGCCGCCACCGTCTTGGCGCCCAGGCCCGAGGCCCGGGCGATGGAACGGTCGGACAGGTGCGGATGGGTCGCCACGATCCTTGCCGCGGCAGCGCGCCGATCGGCCTGGGACAGGGGGAGTCCGTGCGTGACGTTGGCCTCGACGCCGCGCAGGAACGCGTCGTCGGCGCAGCCGTCGAAGAACTTCACGGCAATGGTCTGCTGACCCCGCAGCCGCGCGGCGGCGAGGCGGTGCACCCCGTCGATGACGCGCATGGTCCGGCGGTCGACCAGGATGGGCGGAAGCTGCTCCTCGGTTTCGGCCAGCCGGGCGATGTGTTCCTCGTCGGCTCCCGTGGACCGGGGCGACTCGCCGACGGTCACCGCGGTGACGGGAACCTCGGCGCCTTGTGTTCCGTGGAGTTCCGCTCCGGATCCGGTCGGTCGGATCAGGCTCTCGGCTCCGTTGTCGGCGGTCGCTGCGTACGTCGCTCTCACTGGGTCGGCCTCCAGAGGTGGGCAGTGATGAGGAGGGGGCCGGTCGGCAGGCCCTCAAGACGACGCGGGTCGATCCGGCCACGCGGGGCGCGAGGCATAGCGGTGCTCCTCCAAGAGAGAGATGGGGTCAATGGCCGGGCATCCGGCCTGTTCGGCGGCGGTTCCCGGTGGTGATGGAGAGAGCTTCTCCCTCCGCACACCCCGCTCGTAAGGACTTGTGGCTGGCAGGACTAGCCAGGGCCGTTTGGTGCCAGCTGCCGGCTCCCTGAAAAGCGGTCGACCAGCGGGTTTTCACATTGGCATTCACCGGCCAGTCCGCTTGTGGCCATTCCCCGAAAAGCCCCTGGTGGAGCCGTTCTCCGGTGTCCACTCGCTGCCTGGACCTGACTCGACGGCATGGACCATGCTGCGGGGACAGCCACGGCACCGGCGCAACAACGCAGGTCCGCCGGCTGTGAATGTGAGTGAGGAGAGACCGGGGGCGTCCAACTGCGGCAGCGCCGCAGACGGACACCCCGCCGGACCAGGCCTTTGCGGGTGACGCCGCACGGTGAGCAGGGAGACCCCCCGATTACCGTGCGGCGCCTTACCGGTAAGGCCGGCGGCGCGTGAGGAATCCTCGTACAGCGGCGTATTTACGCAAAAGCTATCGAGTTGAATTTCTCCCCGTGATCATGCAAATCTCGCTCCAGAAGGCCGCTGGGCCCCATCGACTTTCCTGTCCGTGCCGGCGAGTTCTTTCATGCCTTCAGTTCGTCAAGGATGAGTAAGCAGAAGGAGTGAGGTCGTGACCAATCCTTTCGAAGACCCCGAAGCGGAATACCTCGTACTGATCAATGAGGAGAAGCAGTATTCGCTCTGGCCGAAGTTCGCCGAGGTGCCGGCGGGCTGGACCGTCGCTCACCGGAGCGACCGCGCCTCGTGCATCGAGTACATCAACTCGACCTGGACGGAAATGCGGCCGTACAGCCTGGTCCAGCAGATGAGTGCGACGGCGTGAGCGTTCTCCTCTCCGACGACCTCCAGTTCCTGCCCAGGCAGACGACCGGAACGGTGAAGTGCATGACTCATACGAACGCATCCATGTTCGACGGGCTCGCCGTCGATCACGTCGAGTTCTACGTCCAGGACACAGCGGCGGCCGCCGAGCAGTTCATCGACGGCTACGGCTTCGAGATCTACGGAGCCTCCGGACCGGCGGAATCCGCCACGCCCGTACGGTCGGTGGCGCTCGGCAGGAACGAGATCCGGCTGGTGCTGACGTCGGCGCAGGGCGCCGACCACCCCGCGGCCGCCTACGTGGCGCAGCACGGTGACGGCGTGGCCAACATCGCACTGACGACCCCCAACGCCCGGGGAATGTTCGCCGAGGCGGTGCGCCGGGGCGCGGTGGCGGTGGCGGAGCCGGAGGAGCGGGACGGGGTGCTGACGGCCTCGATCAGAGGCTTCGGGGACGTGTTCCACACCTTCGTGCAGCGTCCGGGCGGCAGCGACGTGCGGGAGCTTCCGGGAATCTCCCCGGTTCCCGAGGCGGGCCCCCGGTTCGACAGCGGCCTGAACACGATCGACCACTTCGCCATCTGCCTCGAAGCCGGGCAGCTGGCACCCACCGTGGAGTTCTACGAGAACGTCCTGGACTTCCGGACGATCTTCGAAGAGCGCATCGTGGTGGGCAGCCAGGCCATGGACTCCAAGGTGGTCCAGAGCCGGTCCGGTGGTGTCACGCTCACCCTGATCGAACCCGACACCTCGCTGGAGCCCGGTCAGATCGACGGGTTCCTGAAGAACCACGACGGGGCCGGCGTCCAGCACATCGCCTTCACCGTGGACAGCATCGTGGAGTCCGTCGGCCTCATGAAGGCGCGGGGCGTGTCCTTCCTGAGCACACCTGCCGCCTACTACCGGCTGCTGGGCCTGGATCTGACGAAGTACTCGGTTTCCGAACTCAAGGAACTGGACGTCCTGGTCGACGAGGACCACGACGGCCAGCTGTTCCAGATCTTCACCAAGTCGGTCCACCCGCGCCGCACGCTGTTCATGGAGGTCATCGAGCGCATGGGCGCCCGTACCTTCGGGAGCGGGAACATCAAGGCGCTCTACGAAGCGGTCGAGCGTCAGCGGGCCGACGCAGAGGTCGGGACGTGACATGACCCATCAGCCCCTGTGCGTGGAGGACCTGCGACGGTCCGCCGCCGCACGCCTGGCGCCGGCGGTGTGGGACTTCATTTCCGGCGGCAGCGGAACCGAATCGACCCTGCAGGCCAACCGGGCGGCACTGGACGGCGTTTCGCTGGTGCCCCGGGTGCTGGCGGGCGTCAAGTCGGTCGACACCGGTGCGCAGTTGCCGGGCGGTCCGGCCGCGCTGCCCCTCGCGGTCGCACCGATGGCGTACCAGCGCCTGCTGCACCCGGAGGGCGAACTCGCCGCCGCGCAGGGTGCTCTGGCGGCGGGGGTGCCCTTCGTGGTCAGCACCATCAGCAGTCACTCGCTGGAGGAGATCGCCGCGGTCGGAGCGGACCTGTGGTTCCAGCTCTACTGGCTGCACGACCGCGGCCGGATGGCCGAGCTGATCCGCCGCGCCGAACAGGTCGGCTGCCGGGCCCTGATGGTGACCGTGGACGTCCCGATCATGGGACGCCGGCTGCGCGACCTGCGCAACGAGTTCACGCTCCCCTCCTGGATCCGCAGCGCCAACCTGGAGTCCGACGGCCCCTCCGCGGCACATGCGCGCCGGCCGGGCGAGTCGGCCGTGGCCGCCCACACGAAGATGGCCTTCGACCCGACCTTCGGCTGGTCCGACCTGGAATGGATCCGGGAGCAGACCCGGCTTCCCCTGGTGGTCAAGGGCATCCTCGATCCCCAGGACGCGGAACAGGCCGTACGGCTCGGGGCGGACGCCGTGGTGGTGTCCAACCACGGAGGCCGGCAGCTGGACGGCGCGCCGGCCAGCATCACCGCACTGCCCTGGGTGGCCGAAGCGGTGGACGGACAGTGCCAGGTCCTCATGGACAGCGGTGTCCGCAGCGGCACCGACATCCTGCGTGCTCTCGCGCTGGGCGCCGACGGGGTCCTGATCGGGCGCCCGGTGCTGTGGGGGCTGAGTGCGGCCGGGGCGCAGGGAGTCGCCCAGGTGTTCTCGATCCTGCGGACGGAACTCGAAGAGGCCCTCCTCCTGGCGGGCTGTGCCGATCTGGCCGCCGCACGCACCTTGCGCTCAATCATTTCCGGTTTGCGGGCCTGAGTACCGCTGTTTACGGCCTGGACGCCCTCCGGTGCCATCGAAGGAGAAACGAAGTCATGTCTGAGAAGAACGACCATCAGTTCGATGTCGTCGTCGTAGGTGGTGGTCCGGGCGGTTCCACCGCATCCACCCTGATGGCCATGCAGGGGCACCGTGTCCTGCTCCTGGAGAAGGAGGAGTTCCCCCGGTACCAGATCGGAGAGTCCCTGCTGCCCTCCACGGTGCACGGCATCTGCAAGCTCCTCGGCGTCTCGGAGGAGCTGGAGAAGGCCGCGTTCATGCCCAAGCGCGGCGGCACCTTCCGGTGGGGGAGCAGCCCCGAGCCCTGGACGTTCTCCTTCTCCGTCTCAGAGACCTTCTCGGGCCCGACCTCGCTGGCTTACCAGGTCGAGCGGATGAAGTTCGACCAGATCCTCCTGGACAACGCGCGCTCCAAGGGCGTCGAGGTCCGCGAGAAGAGCTCCGTGGTCGACGTCATCGAGGAGGACGGCGTCATCCGCGGCGTGCGGTACGCCGACGCCGACGGGGTGCGCCACGAGGTGCGCAGCCGCTTCGTCGTGGACGCCTCCGGCAACAAGAGCCGCATCCACACCAAGATCGGCGGCACCCGCCACTACTCGGAGTTCTTCCAGAACATCGCCCTCTTCGGCTACTTCGAAGGCGGCAAGCGCCTCCCGGCACCCAACTCCGGCAACATCCTCTGCGCCGCCTTCGACGACGGCTGGTTCTGGTACATCCCGCTCACCGACGAGCTCACCAGCGTCGGCGCGGTACTGCGGCGCGAGGCGCTGGAGCGCGTGCAGGGCGACAAGGAGAAGGCTCTGATGAGCCTGATCGACGAGTGCCCGCTCATCGCGGAGCACCTGTCCGAGGCGCGCCGGGTGGAGAGCGGCCCCTACGGCGAGATCCGGATCCGCAAGGACTACTCGTACATCCAGGAGAAGTTCTGGCGCCCCGGCATGGTCCTGGTGGGCGACGCGGCGTGCTTCATCGACCCGGTTTTCTCCTCCGGCGTGCACCTCGCCACCTACAGCGGCCTGCTGGCCGCGCGCTCCATCAACTCTGTCCTGGGCGGGGACTTCGAGGAGGAGAAGGTCTTCGAGGAGTACGAGGCGCGCTACCGCAACGAGTACGCGCTCTTCCACGACTTCCTGGTGGCGTTCTACGACATGCACCGGGACGAGGACTCGTACTTCTGGACCGCCAAGAAGGTCATGAACAGCTCCTCGTCCGGACTCGAGTCCTTCGTCGAACTGGTCGGCGGCGGCGCCTCGCGCGAGAGCGGGCTGGTCAACGCCGGCTCCTACGCCGAGCAGCACGAGTCCACCTTCCGGGAGTTCTCCGACCTGGTCGACGAGCCGGCCGGCGAGAGCGGAACGGACCGCGATCTCTTCGACTCGACGCTCGTGCAGTCCGTCCTGGAGGAGGGCGCCAAGATCCAGGTCCACGCCGCGCTGGGAGAGGTCCTCGACGACGAGGACCCGATCCGCGAGGGCGGGCTCGTGCCGTCCGCCGACGGAATGCGCTGGGCCCACCCCAGCTACTGACCTAAAGGCTACGGGGGTAGCGGTGATACGAACCATGGCCGTGGTCGGCACGGGCCTGATCGGCACCTCGATCGGCCTGGCGGTGAGCCGGCACGGCGTACGAGTGCATTTGCTCGACAAGGACGAGGCGGCTGCCCGCACGGCCGCCGCCCTGGGAGCGGGCGTGCTGGGCGCTCCGGACGAGTCGGCCGACCTGGCGGTGATCGCCGTACCGCCGGGCGCGGTGGGCGCCGTGCTCGCCAGGATGCAGGCCCGAGGGCTGGCCCGGACCTACACCGACGTGGCGAGTGTGAAGGCGCAGACGGCCCGGGACATCTGGAAGTCGGGCGGTACGTCGGCCAGTTACGTGGGCGGGCATCCGCTGGCCGGCCGCGAGCGCGGCGGACCGCTCGCCGCTCGCGCGGATCTGTTCGAGGACCGGCCCTGGGTCCTGACTCCGTCGGAGACGACGTCCCAGGACGCGGTGAACCGGGTGTTCGAGATGATCGCGCTGTGCGGGGCGATCCCCGCGATCATGGGCGACCGCGCCCACGACGACGCGGTGGCGCTGGCCTCGCACGCCCCGCACGTGGTGGCCAGCCTGATGGCCGCGCGGCTGGAGCACGGCTCGCGGGCCTCGTTCCGGCTCGCGGGGCAGGCACTGCGCGACGTGACGCGGATGGCGGTCCGGGACACCGAGCTGTGGAACGACATCCTGCAGGCCAACGCACCGGCCGTCGCCGGAGTGCTGCGGGAGCTCAGGGACGACCTGACGACCCTGATGGCCACGCTCGACGACCTGTCCACCGCACCGCTGGACACCCGGGGCCAGACCCTGGAACCGATGGTCGATCTGCTGAACAGGGGCGCTGCCGGACTGGCGGCGATCCAGGAGCGGCAGGTCGCGGACCGGCAGACGTACGTGCAGGTTCCGGTCCCCGAGGGGCCCGGACAGCTGGTCCGCCTGCTGGACGTGCTGAGGACGCTCCAGGTGGAGCAGGAGGACGCCGTACCGCGGTACTCGGCGGAGGAAGACACCCTCTCCCTCGTGTTCGAGGTCCCGGCCCTGCGGGCCGGCCAGATCGTACGGGAGCTGGGCGGAGCCGGCTGGAACGCCGAATCCGTCAGCGCGGACCAGGTGTCCGTCGCACGGAACGCGGCAGGCCGCGCAGCTGATCAATTCCACGTGGCGTAGGCCCATTTCGGAACAGAGGAAAAGAGGACAGTGAATGAACACATACGACGACACCATTGCTAACCCTCTTCGCGTGGCCATCATCGGCACGGGAAACATCGGCTGCGACCTGCTGCTCAAGGTCATCGCCTCGCCCTATCTGCGCTGCGACATGTTCGCCGGGCGGCGCACCACCTCGCCGGGCATAGAGCTCGCCGAGAACCGCGGGGTTCCGACGTCCGCCGACGGAATCGACGCCATCGCCGCGATCGCGGACCGGATCGACCTGGTCTTCGACGCGACGTCGGCCGCGGACGCGATCCACAACTACAAGGTGCTCGAAGCCCTCGGCATTCCGGTCGTCGACCTCACGCCGGCCCACCTCGGCAGGTTCTGCGTTCCGGCGCTGAACCTCGAGGAGTGCCTCACCGAGCCGAACGTGAGCATGGTGTCCTGCGGCGGACAGGCCGCGGTGCCCATCGCGCACTGCTTCAGCGAGGCCTCCGAGAACGGCCTGGGCTACCTCGAGATCGCCACCGCGAGCTCGTCGCAGAGCGTCGGCCCCGCGACGCGGGCGAACATCGACGAATACGCCTTCACCACCCAGAAGGCGACACACGAATTCAGCCGGGTGGAAACCGCAAGGACGATCCTCATCATCAATCCGGCAGAGCCGGGAATCGTCATGAGGAACACCATCGCGGTCCCGGCCTCCGAAAACATCGACATGGAGGCGCTGCGCGTCTCGGTCGGCCTCATGGAGAAGCGGATCAATTCCTATGTACCTGGGTATCGCGTTGTCGTTCCGCCGGTTGCGACGGGCGATCGCATCATGGTGACCATCGAAGTGGAAGGACTCGGTGACTGGCTCCCGCGCTACGCCGGGAATCTGGACGTCATCACCTGCGCGGCAGTGGCTGTCGCCGAGGGCCGAGCGGAGGCACGTCGATGAGGACCCCTGACGAGCGCCGGCTCGAAATCTGTGACACGACCCTGCGCGACGGAAACCACGCCGTGGCGCATCAGCTGGGCCGTGCGGACATCGTCTCCTACGCCAAGGCCGCCGAGCTGGCGGGCGCCGACCTCCTGGAGGTCGGGCACGGCAATGGACTCGGCGCCTCGTCCATCCAGGTCGGACGTGCCGCGCTGAGCGACACCGAGATGCTCACCGCCGCCCGCGACCAGCTGAAGAACACGCGCCTCGGCGTCCTGTCCATCCCCGGGTTCGCGACCGTCGAACGCGATCTGAAGCCCGCACTGGACTGCGGAGTCGACGAGGTCCGCGTCGGTGCGCACTGCTCGGAAGCGGACGTGACCCGCCAGCAGATCACCATGCTGAGTTCGATGGGCGTCACCGTCAAAGGCCTGCTGCTGATGAGCCACATGGCGTCGACCAAGACGCTCATCGAGCAGGCGCGGCTCATGCAGGGGTACGGAGCGAACGCGGTCGTCCTGATGGACTCGGCCGGTGCGTACACCCCGGCCACGGTCGCCGAAAAGGTCGGCGCGCTCGTCGAGGCACTCGACATCGAGATCGGCTTCCACGGCCACAACAACCTCGGCCTCTCGGTGACGAACAGCATGGCCGCCATCAAGGCCGGCGCGACCATCGTGGACGTCACGGCGCGCGGCTTCGGCGCGGGCGCCGGCAACGCGCCGCTCGAACTGGTCGCCGCGAACCTCCACTTGGAGCAGATCGACACCAAGCTCCAGCTGTTCGCGGCCCTCGATGCGGGCGATCTCGCGGAATCCACCTTCGTCAAGCGCGTTCCGACGAACGACAGCGTGACCATCACCAGCGGAATCGCCGGTGTCTTCTCCGGATTCGCCGGCCCCACGCGCCGCGCCGCCGAGCAGTTCCAGGTGGACCCGCGGGAAATCCTGATGGAGCTCGGCCGCAGGGGCGTCGTCGCCGGCCAAGAGGACTCGATCATCGAAGTGGCGATGGATCTCGCCGAGAAGAACTCTCTCTACGCCGTCATGTGACGGACGTGACGCACGTGACGCACGTGACGGACTTTCAGAAATCTGAGGAGCAAGAAATGACGTTGACGTTGGATTCCGCACGCGAAGTGGGAGCGGATTACGCGGCGGTCGCCGCACTGCTCCAGATCGCCGCCGAGATCGGCGTGGACCAGGTGCTGGACTCGGGCCGCACCTTCACCGTCGCCGAGCTGGCCGAGGTGACGGGTCTTTCCCAGCACCGCATCGGTGAATTCGTCCGCGCTCTGTCGTCCGCCGGACTGCTCGCCGCCGGGGACGGGGACGGCCTGTACCGCGCCTGCGAGGACTACGCGGACTGGCGGCACCAGGTCGGCTACCTGTCCTGGTCCCTGACCGCCAACAGCCCGTTGCTGCAGAACGCGCGCGCCTTCCTCTCCGAGGACGAGTCGGCCGCCGAGACCTACCAGCGTGACGGGCGCCGCGTAGCGGTCAGCTCGCGCTGGATCGGGGACCGCACCTTCTACCCGGCCGTCGTCGAGCGGGTCGTGGCCGCCGGCGCCAAGCACGTCGTCGACCTCGGCGCGGGCGCCGCCGGCCTGCTCATCGGCCTCCTCGCCCAGGACGAGGACCGGACCGGTGTCGCCCTGGACCTGAGCTCGGGGGCCTGCGCCGCCGCGCGGGAGGACGCGGTGCGCGCCGGGGTCGACGGCCGGCTCCGGGTCGTGGAGCGCTCGGTCGAGTCCCTGATCGAGGACCCCAGCCCGCTGGAGGGGGCCGACGTCATCCAGGCCTGCTTCGTGATGCACGACGTCCTGCAGGACGAGGCCGCCTTCGACGACGTGCTGCGCACCTGCCACAAGGCTCTGGCCCCCGGCGGCATCCTGGCCGTGGTCGACGCGGTCTCCTACGGACAGGAGGACCGCGAGCGCAAGTTCAGCGCCCTCTTCACCTACCTGCACTCGAACTTCATGGGCATCAACCTGCCCACCGAGGACCAGTGGGTGGAGAAGTTCCGCAGCGCAGGCTTCTCGGACGTCGAGGCCTCCTCCCAGGTCATGCCGGGCGGCCGGCTGTTCCTGGCGACCAAGTAGCCGGTCGCGCACCATGCTTCAGGAACCCCGAGCCGTTCACCAGCGCATAGCCGCCGAACTGTGGAACGCCAAGAAGGAACGCAAGCCGATACCGCCCATCTCGGCCCGGTATCCCGAGTTCACCGCACAGGACGCCTACGTCATCCAGCGCGCATTCCGCGAACTGGAACACGAGAACGGGGCGGTGCACGCCGGATACAAGATCGGCGCGACGAGCCTGGCCATTCAGGAGATGTTCGGAGTCGACGAACCGGATTTCGGCTTCCTGACCGAAGCCATGATCCTCGCCGACGGCGCCTGCCTCGATCCGGGACGGTTCATCTCGCCCAAGGTCGAAGGGGAGATCGCCTTCCGGATCGGCGCCGATCTCTCCGATCCCCGTACGACCGCTGCGGACGTACTGGACGCCACCATCGAGGTCTTCCCGGCCCTTGAGGTGCTCGACAGCCGCATCGAGAACTGGGACATCGCCTGGGTGGACACGGTCGCGGACAACGCCTCGTCGGCCATGGTCGTCGTGGGCGAGGCCGTTCCCTTCGACGGACGCGATCTCGCCGCCGAGACCATGGTCTTCGAGTCCGGTGACCGCGTGCTCACGGCGACCGGTGCGGCCGTGCTGGGGCATCCGGCGGAGTCCGTGGCATTCCTCGTGCGCCTGCTGGCCTCTTTCGGTGCGGGGATCGGCGCCGGCGACGTGGTCCTGGCCGGATCGCTGGCCGCAGCGGTCGATCTCACGGCAGGTTCCACCGTCCGGGCGTCGTTCGGGTCCCTGGGATCGGTGTCCCTTTCCGCATCAGACCCCGAAAGAGGGTGATTGACACATGCTTATTTCAAGTTCTGTTCGTTTCGCCGAGGATCCGTCGTTCGAGTCGGGTACGGCGTTGATCGGTGATTCCGTGCAGGCGGCTTTCGCCGCGCAGGCACTGCTGTCCCCGGACGCGGTGGCGGTGCGGTGCGCCGGACGGGAGCTCTCGTACCGGGAGTTGGACGAGCGATCGAACCGGCTGGCGCACCGGCTCGTGGGTCTGGGCGTGGCTCCCGAAGCTCCGGTCGCGGTGCTGATGGAACGTTCCGTGGACCTGGTGGTGTCGCTGCTGGCGGTGCTGAAGGCCGGTGCGTTCTACCTGCCGCTGCACAGCGGGTACCCGCTGGAGCGCATGCAGTGGATCGTCGACGAGACCTCCGCTCCGGTCCTCCTGGCCGACGCCGCGATGCGGGGGCGGGGCCTGCCCGACGCCCCTCAGCTCGTGGTGGTGGACCGGGACGCCGAGCTGCTCTCGCTGCCGGTGACCGACCCGGGTGTGGCCTGCCGGCCGGACCAGCTGGCCTACGTGATGTACACCTCGGGTTCGACAGGCCGCCCGAAGGGGGTCGCGGTCACCCACCGCGATGTCCTGGAGCTGGTGGTGGACGGCATGTTCGAGCGTCCTGGCGCGCACGAGCGGGTGCTGATGGTGGCTCCGTACGCCTTCGACCCCTCGACGTACGAGATGTGGGTGCCGCTCCTGCACGGCGGCCGGACCGTGGTCTCGCCGGAAGGCGACCTCAGCGTGGCCACGCTGTCACGGCTGATCGCGGAGGAGCAGATCACCGGCCTTCAGGTGACGGCGGGCCTGTTCCGCGTCATGGCCGAGGAGGACCCCGCCTGCTTCACCGGCGTACGGGAAGTCATCACCGGCGGCGACGTCATCTCCCCGACCGCGGTGCGCAGGGTGCTGGAGCACAGCCCCGACACCCTGGTCCGCTGCGCCTACGGGCCCACGGAGACGACCCTGTTCGCGACCCAGGCCCCCTGGACCGCGGGCGACGACGTGCCGGCGCCGGTGCCGATCGGGCGTCCGCTGGACGGCATGCGCGCCTACATCCTCGACGACGCCCTCTCCCTGCTCCCCGAGGGCGTGGCGGGGGAGCTGTACCTGGCGGGCACCGGTCTGGCCCGCGGCTACTACGGCCGCTCGGACCTGACCGCGGAACGCTTCGTCGCCGACCCCTTCGGCCCCGCCGGCAGCCGCATGTACCGCACCGGAGACCTCGCCCGCTGGTCGGGCGAGGGACTCCTCGACTTCGTCGGCCGCGCCGACGACCAGGTCAAGATCCGCGGGTTCCGCATCGAACTCGGCGAGATCGAAGCCGTCCTGGCCGGCTTCCCGGGACTGGCCCAGGTCGCCGTGGTGGCCCGGGAGGACCAGGACGGCGACAAGCGCCTGGTGGCCTACGTGGTCGCCCAGACCGGCCGGACCACGGTGTCCGCCGTGGATACAGCGGCCCTGCGCACCCACACGGTCGGCCTCCTGCCCGAGTACATGGTGCCCTCGGCCTTCCATGTCCTGGACCGGCTGCCGCTGACCAGCAACGGCAAGGTCGACTACCGGGCCCTGCCCGCCTCCGACCTGCCAGCGCCCGCCCCCGGAACCGGGCGCGGCCCGCGCACCCCGCGCGAGGAGATCCTCTGCGGCCTGTACGCGGAGATCCTGGGCGTGCCCACCGTCGGCATCGACGACAACTTCTTCGAGCTCGGCGGCCACTCCCTCCTCGCCACCCGCCTCATCAGCCGCATCCGGGCGATCCTGGGCGTGAGGCTCTCGATCCGCAGCCTGCTCAACACCCCGACCGTCGCCGCCCTGTCGAATCTGGGCCAGGCGGACAGCGAGGCGCAGGACAGCGGGCTGGAGCACGTGCTGAAACTGAGGCCGGTCGGCAGCCGTACGCCGCTGTTCTGCGTGCACCCCGGCGGCGGCATGGCCTGGTGCTACGCGGGGCTGCTGCGCTACGTACCGAAGGACCACCCGGTGTACGGGCTCCAGGCCAGCGGGCTGGCCGGGGACGAGCCGCCGGCCGCCGACATGGACCAGCTGATCGAGGACTACCTCGGCCGCATCCGGGCGATCCAGCCGTCGGGCCCGTACGCCCTCCTGGGCTGGTCCTTCGGCGGCAAGGTCGCCCACACCCTGGCCGCCCGCCTCCAGCAGGAGGGCGAGGAGGTGTCCCTGCTGGCCGTGCTCGACGCCGGCACCGGTGGGCACGCCAGCGAGGACAGCACGCGCACCCAGCGCGATCTCCTGGAACTCGCGTTCGACGGCATCGGCGCCTTCCACGCCGAGCCGGGTGACGAGCCGATCGGGATGCCGCGGATCCTCGACATCCTCAGGTCCCACGGCGGAACGCTCGCCAGCCTCGAGGAGCGGACCGTGGCCGCCCTCATCGACATCACCGCGAACAACCTGAGGATCAGCCGGGCGGCGGCCTCCGAGCAGTACGACGGGGACGTCCTCTTCTTCGAGGCGGCCGGGCCGGACGGTGCTTCCACCGGACTTTCCGAGGTCTGGGAGCCGTACGTGAGCGGCCGGATCGAGAACCACGTCACTCCGTTCACGCACATGCAGCTGATGAGTGCGGACGCACTCGCCGACATCGCTCCGGTCCTGGCGCGAGCACTGAAGAACACCGCAGATGGACCGGATGGGAAAAGGGGCCACTAATGTCCGACAATCCGAAGCCCAACAGGTCGGCGATGCACCGGGGGCAGGTGCTCCGGGTCGAATGGCTGACCCCGCACATGGTCAGGGTCGTGCTCGGCGGCGAGGGCCTGCAGGAGTTCGACGCAGGCCAGTACACCGATCACTACGTCAAGCTCGTCTTCCCCCTGGAGGACGTGCAGTACCCCGAGCCGTTCGACCTCGCGGCCGTCCGCAAGGAGTTCCCCAGGGAGCAGTGGCCCCGGACCCGTACGTACACCGTGCGCAGCTGGGACCCGGACACCGTCGAGCTGGCCGTGGACTTCGCCTGTCACGGGGACAACGGTCTGGCCGCCCGCTGGGCCGCGAACGCCCGACCCGGGGACGAGATCCACTTCGTCGGTCCCGGAGGCGGCTACGCGCCCTCCACCGAGGCCGATTGGCACCTGTTCGCCGGCGACGAGAGCGCCCTGCCCGCGATCGCGGCCTCCCTGGAGGCGCTGCCCGCGGGCGCGGTCGCCAAGGCGTTCATCGAGGTCGCCGGTCCGGACGAGGAACAGAAGATCGACACGCCGGCCGATGCCGACATCGTCTGGCTGCACCGCGGTGACGGCCAGATCGGCACGGCGCTCCACGAGGCCGTCTCCGCGGCGGACTTCCCGGCCGGCACGGTGCACGCCTTCGTCCACGGAGAGGCGCACTTCGTGAAGTCGCTGCGGCACCACCTCCGGGTGGAACGCGGCCTGCCACGCGAGCAGGTGTCCATCTCCGGCTACTGGCGACGCGGAGTGGACGAGGACGGCTGGCAGTCCACGAAGTCCGAGTGGAACCGCGACGTAGCGGACCCGACCCCGGCGTAACTCCCGGTCTTCTCCCGGGCATCCCGAATCCCTGAAAGAGAGTAATTGGCCATGCGTGCTGCAACTGCTGTTGATTTTGCCGAGTACCGGTCGTTCGAGTCGGGCACGACGTTGATCGGTGATTCCGTGCAGGCGGCTTTTGCGGCGCAGGCACTGCGCTCTCCGGATGCGGTGGCGGTGCGGTGCGCCGGACGGGAGCTCTCCTACCGGGAGTTGGACGAGCGGGCGAACCGGCTGGCGCACCGGCTGCTGGGCCTGGGCGTGGGTCCGGAGGCTCCGGTCGCGGTGCTGATGGAGCGCTCGGTGGACCTGGTGGTGGCGCTGCTGGCGGTCATGAAGGCCGGCGCGTTCTACCTGCCGCTCCACCACGCGTATCCGCTGGAGCGCATGCAGTGGATCGTCGACGAGACCTCCGCCCCGGTCCTCCTGGTCGACGCCGCGATGGGTGAGCGGGGCCTGCCCGACGCCCCGCAGGTCGTCCTCGTCGACCGGGACGCCGAGCTGGCCTCGCTGCCGGTGACCGACCCGGGTGTGGCCTGCCGGCCGGACCAGCTGGCGTACGTGATGTACACGTCGGGCTCCACGGGCCGTCCCAAGGGAGTCGCGGTCACCCACCGCGACGTCCTGGAGCTGATGGTGGACAGCATGTTCGACCGGCCGGGCGCCCACGACCGGGTGCTCATGGTCATCCCGTACGCCTTCGACCCCTCGATCTACGGCCTGTGGGTGCCGCTGCTGCACGGCGCGCGCACCGTCATCACGCCCGAGGGCGAGCCGAGCGTGGCGATGATCGCCCGCCTGATCGCGGAGGAGGAGATCACCGCCCTGGACGTCTCCGCGGGACTGTTCCAGGTGATGGCCGAGGAGGACCCGACCGTCTTCGCGGGAGTACGGGAGATCATCTCGGGCGGTGACGTGGTCTCCCCGACGGCGGTGCGCCGGGTGCTGGACCACTGCCCGGGCATCGTCGTGCGCAGCGCGTACGGTCCCACCGAGACCACCCTGTACGCCACGCAGTACCCGTGGTCCGGCGACGGCGAACTGCCGGCGCCGCTGCCGATCGGGCTGCCGCTGGACGGGATGCAGGCCCACGTTCTCGACGACGGCCTGGCGCCCGTCCCGGCGGGCACGACCGGTGAGCTGTACCTGGCGGGCACCGGCGTGGCCCGCGGCTACTACGGCCGCCCGGACCTGACCGCGGAGCGGTTCGTCGCCGACCCCTTCGGCCCGGCCGGCACCCGCATGTACCGCACCGGAGACCTCGCCCGCTGGTCCGCCGAGGGACTCGTGGAGTTCCTGGGCCGGGCCGACGACCAGGTCAAGATCCGCGGTCACCGCATCGAGCTCGGCGAGATCGAAACGGTGCTGGCCCGCTTCCCGGGACTGTCCCAAGTGGTCGTCGTCGCCCGCGAGGACCAGCCGGGCGCCAAGCGCCTGGTGGCCTACGTGGTCGCCGAGCCGGGCCACGGCTCCGGCCACGGCCACGGGACGCCGGATGCCGAGGCGCTGCGCGCCCACGCCGCCGGACTCCTCCCCGAGTACATGGTCCCCTCCGCCTTCGTGGTCCTCGACCAGCTCCCCCTGACCACCAACGGCAAGCTGGACCGGCGCGCCCTGCCCGCCCCCGAACTGCCTGCGACCCGGACCGGACGTGCTCCCCGCACCCCGCGCGAGGAGGTCCTGTGCGGCCTGTTCGCCGACGTCCTGGGCGTGCCCGCGGTCGGTGTCGACGACAACTTCTTCGAGCTCGGCGGCCACTCCCTGCTCGCCACGCGGCTGGCCAGCCGGATCCGTTCGGTCCTGGGCGTGGAGCTGGTGGTGCGGACCGTGTTCGAGGCGCCCACCGTCGCCGCGCTCGCCGAGCGGGTCGAGCAGGCGGGGGCGGCCCGGCCCGCGCTGACCGCGGTGGCCCGCCCGGAGCGGATCCCGCTGTCCCCGGCGCAGAACCGGCTGTGGTTCCTCGACAAGCTGGAGGAGACCAGCGCCACCTACAACCTTCCCCTCACCGTGCGGCTGTCGGGTCCGCTGGACCGGGCCGCCCTGCAGGCCGCACTCCTGGACGTGGTGGAGCGCCACGAGAGCCTGCGCACCGTCTTCCCCGAGGACGCCCGGGGCGTGCCGTTCCAGCAGATCCTGCCGGCGCACCGCGCGCTGCAGGACTTCGAGGTCGTGCAGACCGACGAGGCCGCTCTGACCGCCCGCATCGCGGACCTTTCCGGGGAGCGCTTCGACCTGGCGGTGAACCCGCCGGTCCGGTTCCGGCTCTTCTCCCTGTCGCCGACCGAGCAGGTCCTGTTCCTGCTCGTCCACCACATCGCGTCCGACGGCTGGTCGCTGGCCCCGCTGACCCACGACATCAGCCGTGCCTACGCGGCGCGGTGCGCGGGGCGGGAACCGTCGTGGCCGGCGCTGCCGGTGCAGTACGCGGACTACACGCTGTGGCAGCGCGAGCTCCTCGGAGCGGAGGACGACCCCGACTCCCTGGTGAGCGAGCAGCTCGCCTTCTGGACCAAGGCCCTGGAAGGGATCCCGGACCAGCTCGAACTGCCCTACGACCACGCCCGGCCGAAGACGGCCAGCCACCGCGGGGACACGGTCTCCTTCGAGCTGGACGCCGACCTGCACCGACGCCTGACCGACCTGGGCCGCACCCGCGAGGCCAGCCTGTTCATGGTCATGCAGGCCGCCTTCGCCGCGGTCCTCTCCCGGCTCGGCGCCCGGCACGACATCCCGGTGGGCACCCCCATCGCCAACCGCACGGACGAGGCGATGGCCGACCTCGTCGGCTTCTTCGTCAACACCCTGGTGATCCGGACCGACACCACCGGCGACCCCTCCTTCGACCACCTGCTGGCCCGCGTGCGCCAGGCGTCCCTGGAGGCCTTCGCCCACCAGGACGTCCCCTTCGAGCACGTGGTGAACGCCATCAACCCGGAGCGTTCCGCCGCCCAGCACCCGCTCTTCCAGGTCCTGCTCGCCATGCAGAACAACACGGCCGTACGCCTGGACCTGCCGGGCCTGACCACCGACGTGACCCTGGGCGACACCGACGTCGCCAAGTTCGACCTCACCCTGGAACTCTTCGAGCAGCACGCCGGAGACGGAGCTCCCGGCGGAGTCACCGGCCGGCTGGGCTTCGCCCTCGACCTGTTCACCGCGGACACCGCGCAGCGGATCGCGGCGTCCCTGCAGCGCCTGCTCGCCGCGGTCGCGGCCGACCCGGAACTGCCCCTGAGCCGGATCGGCCTCCTGTCCCCGGAGGAACACCACAAGCTCGTCGTCGAGTGGAACGACACGACCGTCCCGTACCCCGACGACACCACCGTGCACCAGCTGTTCCAGGACCAGGTCGCCAGGACTCCGGACGCGACGGCGGTGTTCTGCGGCGAGGAGGCGGTGACCTACCGCGAGCTGGACATGCGGGCGAACCGGCTCGCCCACCACCTGATCGACCTGGGAGTGCGCGCGGAGCAGCGCGTCCCGGTCTGTGTCGAGCGGGGAATCGACGCGGTCGTCGCCGTCCTGGGCGTACTGAAGGCGGGCGCCGCCTATGTGCCGCTCAACCACGACTACCCGTCCCACCAGCTGGAGTTCATGATCGCCGACGTGGAGGCGTCGCTGGTCATCACCCATGCACACCTCCAGGACCGGCTGGCGGCCGTGGACGCCGAGCTGCTCCTGATCGACCGGGAGTGGGAGGAGATCGCCACCCGGCCCCACACGGACCCGGCCGTGCAGGTCGGCCCCGACAGCCTGTTCCACGTCATCTACACCTCCGGCTCCACCGGTACGCCCAAGGGCGTCATGATCGAGCACCGCTCGGTCTGCCGGTTCGTCGACAGCGAGGTGTTCGACGGCATCGGGCCCGGCCACGTGGTCGCCCATCCCTCCAACTTCGCCTGGGACGCCTTCACCTTCGAATGCTGGCCCGCGCTGACGTCCGGCGCCGCCATGGTCGTCATGGACAAGGAGGTCCTCCTCGACGCCGTCGAGCTCAAGGCCGCCCTGCGCCGTTCCGGCGTCACGATGATGTGGCTGACGGCCCCCCTGCTCCGCCAGCACCTGCTGGACTGCCCCGACCTGCTGGCCGGCCTGCCGTACGTGTTCTTCGGCGGCGAGGCGATCGACCGGCCCGTGGTGGACCAGCTGGTGGCCGGGCCGTGGGCCCCCGAGCGCCTGATCCACGGGTACGGCCCGACCGAGGCGACGGTGTTCACCACGTGCCACACGGTGGACCGCACCACCCCCCGGACGGGGCAGCTCCCCATCGGCGGGCCGATCGCGAACACCGAGGTGTTCGTCGTGGACGGGAACGGCGCCCTGCTTCCCCCGGGGATTCCCGGCGAGCTGTGGGTCGGCGGCCCCGGCCTCGCCCGGGGCTACTGGAACCGCCCGGAGCTGACCGCGGAGCGGTTCGTCAAGCACCCGTTCTCGGACGATCCGCAGGCACGGGTCTACCGCACCGGTGACGTGGTGCGCTGGCAGGAGGACGGACTGCTGGAGTTCGTCGGCCGGGTCGACCACCAGGTCAAGATCCGCGGCTTCCGCATCGAACTCGGAGAGGTCGAGGCCGTACTGGCCGGCTTCCCGGGACTGTCGGAGGTGGCCGTCATAGCCCGCGAGGACCAGGCCGGCGACAAGCGCCTGGTGGGCTACGTGGTCCCCGAGGCCGGCCAGGACGCAGGGTCGGCCGGATCGGCCGGATCGGCCGTGTCCGCCGTGGACACCGAGGCGCTGCGCGCCCACGCCGCCGGACTCCTCCCCGAGTACATGGTCCCCTCCGCCCTCGTGGTCCTGGACCGGCTGCCGCTGACCACCAACGGCAAGCTGGACCGGCGGGCCCTGCCCGCCCCCGAGCTGCCCTCGACCGGCGCCGGGCGTGCTCCCCGCACCCCGCGCGAGGAGGTCCTGTGCGGCCTGTTCGCCGACGTCCTGGGCGTGCCCGCGGTCGGTGTCGACGACAACTTCTTCGAGCTCGGCGGCCACTCCCTGCTCGCCACGCGGCTGGCCAGCCGGATCCGTTCGGTCCTGGGCGTGGAGCTGGTGGTGCGGACCGTGTTCGAGGCGCCCACCGTCGCCGCGCTCGCCGAGCGCGTCGCGCTGGCCGGGGCGGCCCGGCCCGCGCTGACCGCGGTGGCCCGCCCGGAGCGGATCCCGCTGTCCCCGGCGCAGAACCGGCTGTGGTTCCTCGACCGGCTCGAGGAGACCAGCGCCACCTACAACGCCCCGGTGGCCTTCCGGCTGGCCGGAGAGCTGAACCCCGACGTGCTCGAACGCGCCCTGGGCGACGTGGTGGCACGCCACGAGAGCCTGCGGACCGTGTTCCAGGAGGTGGACGGGGACCCGGTCCAGGTGATCCTGAACGAGGCCGCCGCCGGCGTGCGGCTGCACCGGGTCGCCTGCGGTGCGGACGAGGTGGACGCGCTCCTGGGCGAGGCCGGACAGTACGTCTTCGACCTGTCCGCCGAACTGCCGCTGCGCGCAACGCTGTTCACCGTTGCCCCCGCTGAGCACGTCCTGCTCCTGCTCCTGCACCACATCGCGAGCGACGGCGCCTCGCTGGGACCGCTGACGCGCGACCTGGAGGTCGCCTTCCGGGCCCGGGCCGAGGGGGCCGAGCCCTCGTGGCCGGCGCTGCCGGTGCAGTACGCGGACTACACGCTGTGGCAGCGCGAGCTCCTCGGAGCGGAGGACGACCCCGACTCCCTGGTGAGCGAGCAGCTCGCCTTCTGGACCAAGGCCCTGGAAGGGATCCCGGACCAGCTCGAACTGCCCTACGACCGCCCCCGGCCGAAGACGGCCGGCTACCGCGGCGACACGGTCTTCTTCGAGCTGGCCGCCGAAGCGCACCGCGGGATGGCCGACCTGGCCCGCTCCACGGGTGCCACCCCGTTCATGGTGGTCCGGGCGGCACTCGCCGTGGCGCTGACGAAGATGGGCGCGGGGACGGACATCCCGATCGGCACCCCGGTCGCGGGACGCGCCGACGAAGCGCTGGACGACCTCGTCGGCTTCTTCGTCAACACCCTGGTGCTGCGCACGGACACCTCGGGGAATCCGACGTTCCGCAGCCTGCTGGAGCAGGTCCGGGAGACCGACCTGGCCGCGTACTCCCACCAGGACGTGCCGTTCGAGCGCGTCGTCGAGGCCGTCAACCCCCAGCGGTCCCTGGCCCGGCACCCGCTGTTCCAGGTCCTGCTCAACCTGCAGACCGGCGACGGCAGCTCCCTGGACCTGCCCGGCCTGGAAGCCCGGGAGATCGTCGGGGAGCAGCAGACGGCGAAGTTCGACATGTCGCTGAACTTCCTCATGAAGCACACCGACGACGGCCTTCCCGGGCCGGTGCGCGCCTACATCACCTACGCCACGGACCTGTTCGACCGGGAGACCGTCGAGCGTCTGTTCGCCACGCTCGTCCGGGTCCTGGAATCCGTGTCCGCCGACCCGGAGCAGACGCTCCGTCGCATCGACGTCATCGATGCGGCCGAGCGCGTGCGGTTGCTGGAGTCGTGGGCGGGTGCGGAGCCCCGTCAGGATCTCGACGCCGGTTCCGTGCAGGCGGCTTTTGCGGCGCAGGTACTGCGCTCTCCGGGCGCGGTGGCGGTGCGGTGCGCCGGACGGGAGCTGTCGTACAGGGAGTTGGACGAGCGGTCGAACCAGCTGGCGCACCGGCTGGTGGGTCTGGGCGTGGCCCCGGAGGCTCCGGTCGCGGTGCTGATGGAGCGCTCCGTGGACCTCGTGGTCACACTGCTGGCGGTGCTGAAGGCCGGTGCGTTCTATCTGCCGCTGCACAGCGGGTACCCGCTGGAGCGCATGCAGTGGATCGTCGACGAGACGAACGCTCCGGTACTCCTGGCCGACGCTGCGATGCAGGGGCGGGGCCTGCCCGACGCCCCTCAGCTCGTGGTGGTGGACCAGGACAGCGAGCTGGCCTCGCTGCCGCTGACCGACCCGGGCGTGGCCTGCCACCCCGAGCAGCTGGCCTACGTGATGTACACGTCGGGCTCCACGGGCCGCCCGAAGGGAGTCGCGGTCACCCACCGCGACATCCTCGACCTGGTCGTGGACGGCATGTTCGAGCGTCCTGGCGCCCACGAGCGGGTCCTGCTCCTGGCCTCGTACGCCTTCGACCCCTCGACCTACGCCTTCTGGGTCCCCCTGCTCCACGGCGGGCGCACCGTCATCACCCCCGAAGGCGACCTCGCGGTCGCCGAACTCGCCCGGCTGATCGTCGAGGAGGAGATCACCGGACTGGACATCACCGCGGGCCTGTTCCGAGTCATGGCCGAGGAAGCCCCCGAATGCTTCACCGGCGTCCGGGAAGTCATCACCGGCGGCGACCTGATCTCCCCGACCGCGGTCCGCAGGGTGCTGGAGCACAGCCCCGACACCCTGGTCCGCTGCGCCTACGGGCCCACGGAGACGACCCTGTTCGCGACCCAGGCCCTTTGGACCGCAGGTGACGAGGTGCCGGCGCCGGTCCCGGTCGGACGTCCGCTGGACGGCATGCGCGCCTACATCCTGGACGACTCTCTCTCCCTGCTCCCCGAGGGCGTGGCGGGGGAGCTCTACCTGGCGGGCACGGGTCTGGCCCGCGGCTACTACGAGCGTGCCGACCTGACGGCCGAGCGGTTCGTCGCCGACCCGTTCGGTCCGGCGGGCAGCCGCATGTACCGCACCGGCGACCTCGCCCGCTGGGCCGGCGACGGACTCCTGGACTTCGTCGGACGTGCCGACGACCAGGTCAAGATCCGCGGCTTCCGCATCGAGCTCGGCGAGATCGAAGCCGTCCTCGGCCGCTTCCCGGGACTGGCCCAGGTCGCCGTGGTGGCCCGGGAGGACCAGCCCGGCGACAAGCGGCTCGTCGCCTACGTCGTCGCCGAAACCGGCCACGACACGCTGGACACCGAAGCCCTGCGCACCCACACGGCCGAGCTCCTGCCGGAGTACATGGTTCCCTCGGCGTTCGTGGCCCTGGACCAACTCCCCCTGACCACCAACAACAAGCTGGACCACCGGGCCCTGCCCGCCCCCGACCTGTCCGCCCCGGGAACCGGGCGCGGACCGCGGACCCCGCGCGAGGAGATCCTCTGCGGACTGTTCGCCGACACCCTCGGTCTCCCGGCCGTCGGGATCGACGACAGCTTCTTCGAGCTGGGCGGCCACTCGCTCCTCGCCACCCGTCTCATCAGCCGCATCCGCACCACCCTCGACATCGAGCTCCCCGTCCGCACCCTCTTCGAGACCCCCACCATCGCCGGCCTGGCCGAGCAGATCACGCGGGCCGGATCGGCCAGGACCGCGCTGACAGCGGTGGCCCGCCCGGAGCGGATCCCGCTGTCTCCGGCGCAGAACCGCCTCTGGTTCCTCAACAAGCTGGAGGGCGCGAACGCCACGTACAACGTCCCGGTGGCGTTCCGGATCACCGGTGACCTGGACGCGGGCGTGCTCGAACGGGCCCTGAACGACGTGGTGGTGCGCCACGAGAGCCTGCGGACCGTCTTCCGGGAGTTCGACGGAAGCTCGGCCCAGGTGGTGCTGGCGGCGGACGCCGTCGGCCTGGAGCTGCACCGCACCGCCTGCCGGGCCGACGAGCTGTCCACGGCGCTGAGCGACGCGGGTCAGTACGTGTTCGACCTGACCGCCGAACTCCCGCTGCGGGCAACCCTGTTCACCGCCGCCCCCGGCGAGCACACGCTCCTGCTGCTCATGCACCACATCGCGAGCGACGGCGCCTCGATGGGGCCCCTCGGCCGGGATCTGGAGACGGCGTTCCGCGCCCGGCTCCAGGGCCGCGCACCGCAGTGGTCACCGCTCCCGGTCCAGTACGCCGACTACACCCTGTGGCTGCACGAGCTCCTCGGCACGGAGGAAGACCCCGACTCCGTGGTGAGCGGGCAGCTGGACTTCTGGAAGAGCACCCTGGCCGGGATTCCCGACCAGCTCGCGCTGCCCTTCGACCGTCAGCGGCCGAAGGTGCCCGACTTCCGCGGCGACACCGTCCCCATCCGGATCGACGCCGCCCTGCACCGCGCGCTCGCCGACCTGGCCCAGGAGACCAGCACCACCCTGTTCATGGTCCTCCAGGCCGCCGTAGCCACCCTGCTCACCCGGCTGGGCGCGGGCTCCGACATCCCGCTGGGGACCCCCGTCGCCGGCCGTACGGACGAAGCCCTCGACGACCTCGTCGGCTTCTTCGTCAACACCCTGGTCCTGCGCAACGACACCTCCGGAAACCCCACCTTCCGCGAACTCCTCGCCCGCACCCGGGAAACCGACCTCGCCGCCTACTCCCACCAGGACGTCCCCTTCGAACGACTGGTGGAGGCGGTCAACCCCCAGCGGTCCCTGTCCCGCCACCCCTTGTTCCAGGTCATCTTCGGCCTGGACGCCGCGGGCGACGGTCCGCTGAGCCTGCCGGGCCTGACCGTGGCGCAGGAGGCGGTCCCGGTCGTCTTCAGCCGGTTCGACCTGGGCTTCACCTTCACCGAGCACCACGGCGCCGACAGCGGTCCGGCCGGCATCGGCGGTCTGCTGCACTACAGCACGGACCTGTTCGACCAGGAGACCGTCGAAACCCTCGTGACCCGCATGCTGCGGGTGATGGAGGCGGCGGTCGCCGACCCGGACCGGCCGGTCGGCCGGATCGACATCCTGTCCGCGCCGGAGCAGCGCAAGGTCCTGGGCGACTGGAACGACACCGCGGTCGAGGTGCCCCGGGCCACGCTTCCCGAGCTCTTCCAGGCGCAGGTCGCCCGGACCCCCGAGCGCCCGGCCGTCCTGGCCTCGGACGCCGACCTGAGCTACGCCGAGCTGAACGAGCGGGCCAACCGCCTGGCCCACCAGCTGATCGCGCAGGGGGTGGGACCCGAGCAGTTCGTCGCTCTGGCCCTGCCGCGCACCGCGCAGACGATGGTGGCGCTGCTCGCCGTGCTCAAGGCGGGGGCGGCCTACATGCCCGTAGACCCCGCGTACCCGGCGGACCGGATCGCCTACCTGCTGGAGGACGCCGATCCGGCGCTCGTCCTCACGGTCGGGGAGACCGAGCAGATGTTCCCGGCCGGCTCGCGGACCCCGCGCCTGGTCCTGGACGCTCCCGAGGTCGTCGCCGCCCTGGAGAGCAGGCCCGCCACCGATCCGACCGACCGTGATCGCCGCAGTGTCCTGCAGCCGCTGCACCCGGCGTACGTCATCTACACCTCGGGCTCCACCGGCCGCCCCAAGGGGGTCGTCGTCACCCACGACAACGTGGCCAACCTGGCCGTGTGGGCCCGTGACGAGTTCGGTCCGGAGCGGCTGGCCCACGTCCTGTTCACCACGTCGCTCAACTTCGACGTCTCCGTGTTCGAGATGTTCGGTCCGCTGCTGACCGGCGGTTGCATCGAGGTGCTCCGCGACCTGCTGGCGCTGGGCGACCGGAAGGCCGAAGGCCGTACGGCGTCCCTGCTGAGCGGGGTTCCGTCCGCGCTCGCCCGGATCGTCTCCCAGGGCGACGTACGCACCACCGTGGACACCCTGGTCTTCTGCGGCGAGGCCCTGCCCGCGCAGGCCGCCGCCGAGGTCGGGGAGGAACTCCGGGCCGGCCGCGTGTACAACATCTACGGTCCGACCGAGGCCACGGTGTACGCCACGGTGTGGTCCACGGACGGGCCCGTCACGCAGGCGCCGTCGATCGGCCGCCCCCTGCACAACATGCAGACGTACGTCCTGGACGGCAATCTGCAGCCGGTGCCGGCGGGCGTGGCCGGGGAGCTGTACCTGGCGGGTGCGGGTCTGGCCCGGGGGTACTTCGGGCGCCCCGACCTGACGGCGGAGCGGTTCGTGGCCGCTCCGTTCGGCCCGGCGGGCAGCCGCATGTACCGCACCGGTGACCTGGCCCGCTGGTCGGACGACGGGCAGCTGGAGTACCTGGGCCGGGTCGACGACCAGGTCAAGATCCGCGGCTTCCGCATCGAACTCGGCGAGATCGAGACGGTACTGGCCCGCTTCCCGGGACTGTCCCAGGTGGCGGTGGTGGCCCGGGAGGACCAGCCCGGCGACAAGCGCCTGGTGGCCTACGTGGTCCCCGAGGCGGGCCACGACGCAGGGGACGCCGCAGACGCCGAGGACGCCGTCGACACCGAGGCGCTGCGCGCCCACGCCGCCGGACTCCTCCCGGAGTACATGGTGCCCTCGGCCGTCGTGGTGCTGGAGCGGCTGCCGCTGACCGCCAACGGCAAGCTGAACCGGCGGGCCCTGCCCGCGCCCGTGTACGAGGCCGCCGCGTCCGGGCGTGCTCCCCGGACCCCCCGCGAGGAGGTCCTGTGCGGCCTGTTCGCGGAGGTCCTGGGCGTGCCCGAGGTCGGCATCGACGACAACTTCTTCGAGCTCGGCGGACACTCCCTGCTGGCGGTCCAGCTGATCAGCCGCATCCGGGACGTCCTCGGCGACACCCTCGCCCTGCGCGCCCTGTTCGCCGCGCCCACCGCCGCCACCCTCGCCGAACAGCTGGGCGCTTCCTCGTCCGGCGAGGCGTTCGAGGTGCTGCTGCCCATCAAGGACCAGGGAGGCAGTTCGGTCACCTTCTGCGTCCACCCCGTGAGCGGCATCGGCTGGTGCTACTCGCCGCTGGCGGGCATCTCCTCCCCGGAGCACTCCGTCCACGCCCTCCAGGCGCGCGGAATGGACGGAAGGGAAGCCCTCCCGGATTCGATCCGGGACATGGCGGCCGACTACGTCCGGCAGATCCGGGGCGTGCAGGAATCGGGTCCGTACCGCCTGATGGGATGGTCCTTCGGAGGCGTCGTCGCCCACGAGATGGCCGTCCAGCTGAGGGCCCTGGGCGAGCAGGTGGAGATCCTCGCCCTGCTGGACTCCTACCCGGTGCAGCCGGCCGGGACGCCGCTTCCCCTCACGGAGGAGGAAGTGGCGGCGGGGCTCGCCGAGTTCTTCGGCGTGCGGACGGAGGGCGGCGACGAGCCGCTCACGATGGAGGGGATCCTCACGGGGCTGCGCCGGGACCGGAGCATGTTCACCGAACTCGCCGAACGCCACCTCCCGGAGATCGCCGCGGTCTACCGGAACAACCACCGGATCATCTCGGAGCACGTTCCCGGAGCGTTCGACGGCGACGTCCGGTTCTACGAGGCGGCCCATGACCGGCCCGCCGATGCGCTCGACGCGACCGTCTGGAACGCCTTCGTATTGGGCCGCCTCGACGTCGCGAGCCTGGCCTGCAGCCACGCCGAAATGGCCCGCCCGGACGTGCTCGCCGAGGTCTGGCAGGGCATGACCAGGCCGCGAGCCAACTGATTTCACCGAACCAACCGACGCTTCACAGAACGGAGGCCACGCCGATGCCGACTGAGCTCGCACTGGATCTGCCCGCTGTATCTTCCCTGTCCCACCTCTTCCTGATGATCGCCCTGATCATGGTCGCCTGCCGCGCGGCAGGCCACCTCTGCAGGCGGCTGGGGCAGCCCCCGGTCATCGGCGAGATCATGACCGGTATCGCGCTGGGCCCCTCCCTCCTCGGAGCCGTCTGGCCCGAGGGACAGCGGTGGCTCTTTCCCGCGAACCTGCTGCCCGTGGTCAACTCACTGGCCCAGATCGGCCTGGTCCTCTTCATGTTCCTCGTCGGATACGAGCTGAACGTGGCGCAGGTCCGCAGCCGCGGCAAGGTCGCGGCCCTGGTCAGCAACGTGAGCGTGGCCGTGCCCATGGCCGGCGGGATCCTCCTCGCGGTGGCGATGTACGGGCGCTTCGCCGACACCGGCATCGGGTTCCCGGCGTTCGCGCTCTTCATGGCCCTGTCGATGAGCATCACCGCCTTCCCGGTGCTCGCACGGATCCTCACGGACCGGAAGATGGACCGCACCCCCGTCGGGGCACTCGCCCTCACGTGCGCCGCCGTCGACGACATCACCGCCTGGTGCCTGCTCGCCCTGGCGACGGCCCTGGGCCACGACACCTCCCTGACCGGGGTGGTCACCACCGTCGCCCTGACCGCCGTGTTCATCTTCGCGATGATGTACGGGCTGCGCCCCCTGCTGGCCCGGCTGGCCGAGCGGCACGCGGACCGGCTGGGTGAGGGAATCACCGTCCTGCCGCTGCTCCTCACCGGAATCCTGCTGGCGTCGTTCGCCACGGACTGGATCGGCATCCATCCGATCTTCGGGGCCTTCCTGTTCGGCGCCGTCGTTCCTCGCGGTGCGGCCCAGGCGGCGGCCGTGGAGCTGATGCGGGGCTTCACCGTGGTGCTCCTGCTGCCGCTGTTCTTCACCTACTCCGGACTGAAGACCGACTTCCGGCTGATCGGGGCGGAGCCGGGCCTGTGGGGCTGGTGCGCCGTCATCATCGCGGTGGCGACCGTCTCCAAGTGGGCCGGCAGCACGGGTGCGGCCCGGGTGACCGGGCTCGGCTGGCAGGAGGCGCTCTCGCTCGGCGCCCTCATGAACTGCCGGGGACTGACCGAGCTCGTGGTGCTCGGTGTCGGACTGGAACTGGGGATCATCACGCCCACCGTGTTCGCCATGCTGGTGGTGATGACGCTGGTCACCACGGTGCTGACGGCGCCCGCCCTCACCCTCATCGACCGCATGGCCGCCCAGCGGCGCTCCCTTCCCCTCAAGCAGGGGGGACGGGCCGTGGCCCGCTGAGGCCGGCCCGCGCAGGACACGACCGGCACGAAGCGCGGAGGGGAGAGCGGCCCGCGGAGATCCGTACGGGAGGATGGGCCCATGCCGAACCGCCTCGCGAACGAGACCTCGCCGTATCTGCTCCAGCACGCCGACAACCCCGTCGACTGGTGGCCCTGGTCCCCGGAGGCCTTCGCGGAGGCACGGGAGCGCGGGGTGCCGGTGATGCTCAGCGTCGGCTATTCGAGCTGCCACTGGTGCCACGTCATGGCGCACGAGTCCTTCGAGGACGAGCTGTCCGCGGCCTACATGAACGAGCACTTCGTCAACGTCAAGGTCGACCGCGAGGAGCGGCCCGACATCGACGCCGTCTACATGGAGGCCGTGCAGGCCGCCACCGGCCAGGGCGGATGGCCCATGACCGTGTTCCTGACGGCCGACGCCGAGCCGTTCTACTTCGGGACCTACTTCCCGCCCGAGCCCCGGCACGGGATGCCCTCCTTCATGCAGGTGCTCGAAGGCGTGCGCACCGCGTGGGTCGGGCGGCCCGAGGAGGTGGCGGAGGTCGCGCAGCGGATCGTACGGGACCTCGCGGGGCGGCAGCTCGACTACGGGAAGGCCGGCACCCCCGGGCCCGAGGAGCTCGCGCAGGCGCTGCTCGGGCTGGTGCGGGAGTACGACTCCACGCGCGGCGGGTTCGGCGGGGCGCCGAAGTTCCCGCCGTCCATGGTGCTTGAGTTCCTGCTGCGCCACCACGCCCGGACCGGGTCCGAGGGGGCGCTGGAGATGGCCGTCGACACGTGCGGGGCCATGGCCCGGGGCGGGATCTACGACCAGCTCGGGGGCGGGTTCGCGCGGTACTCCGTGGACCGGGAGTGGGTCGTTCCGCACTTCGAGAAGATGCTCTACGACAATGCGCTGCTCTGCCGGGTCTACGCCCACCTGTGGCGCAGCACCGGGGACGAGCTCGCGCGGCGGGTCGCCCTGGAGACCGCCGACTTCATGGTGCGCGAACTGCGCACCCACGAGGGCGGCTTCGCCTCCGCACTGGACGCCGACAGCGAGGACCCGCAGACCGGCAAGCACGTGGAGGGCGTCTACTACGCCTGGACCCCCGCCCAGTTGCGCGAGGTGCTGGGGGAGGAGGACGGGGACCTGGCCGCCGCCTGCTTCGGGGTGACCGAGGAAGGGACCTTCGAGCACGGCATGTCGGTCCTCCAACTGCCCGTGCAGGGCCCGGACATCGGGGACGAGCGGCTCGCCGGGTTCAAGGAGCGGCTGCTCGCCGCGCGGCAGGAGCGGCCCGCGCCCGGCCGGGACGACAAGATCGTCGCCGCCTGGAACGGGCTGGCCATCGCGGCCCTCGCCGAGTGCGGGGCCTTCTTCGACCGGCCCGACCTGGTCGAGCGGGCCACGGAGGCCGCCGATCTGCTCGTGCGGGTGCACTTCGACGCGGCAGCCGGCCGGGCCCGGCTCGCGCGGACGAGCCGGGACGGGGCCGTCGGGGTCAACGCCGGGGTGCTGGAGGACTACGGGGACGTCGCCGAGGGGTTCCTGGCGCTGGGGGCCGTCACCGGTGAAGGGGTCTGGCTGGAATTCGCCGGGTTCCTCGTCGATCTGGTCCTGGACCGGTTCACCGCCGAGGACGGCTCGCTGTACGACACCGCGCACGATGCGGAGCAGCTGATCAGGCGCCCGCAGGACCCGACCGACACCGCGGCCCCCTCCGGCTGGACGGCCGCCGCCGGCGCGCTGCTCTCGTACGCCGCGCACACCGGATCGCAGGCGCACCGCACGGCGGCCGAGCGGGCGCTCGGCGTGGTGCACGCGCTCGGGCCGCGTGCTCCGCGGTTCATCGGGCACGGGCTGGCGGTCGCCGAGGCGCTGGTCGACGGGCCGCGCGAGGTCGCCGTGGTGGGTCATCCGGAGGATCCGGCGCGGGCGGAGCTGCACCGGGTCGCGTTGCTGGGGACGGCTCCGGGGGCGGTCGTGGCGACGGGTCTGCCGGGGGCGGCGGACGGCAGTGGTGGGGAGTTCCCCCTTCTGGCCGAGCGCACGCTGGTGCGCGACCTCCCGACGGCGTATGTCTGTCGACATTTCGTCTGCGCGCGGCCTACGACCGATCCGGTCGAGCTGGCGGACCAGTTGGGTACGATTCATCCCTGAAAGCAATGGAGTAGCGTCAATTCCGTTTGCTTCAAGGTCAGTTCGGCAACGTGGTTTTTATCTCGAAAGCGCCTACGCGTCATATTCCCTGCCTAGTCTCATGACTTCGGAGTCACTGATCGGTCACTGTCGGCGCCAGGGTGCGCCGGGGTAGCGCGCACCGGGGGTTGCGCACGCGGGGGAATCGGGGGCAGGGCGAGGACGGCCGGCTGGGGAGCCTGCCGTACGCGCCCGTCCCCGGGGGGTTTGGGGATCGCCGCCTGGGGTCGCGGCATGTTGTGGGGGGACGCTTTGTTCATATCCGTGTTCATTTGTGTGGTATCGCTCGCGCTCTTCTGGATGGCGGCGTTCACGCTCTGGTGGCAGATGCACGCGTGGCGGACGCCCGAGACGCTCGCCTCGACCCGCTTCGACCGCCCCGACGGCGGCGGCCGGCTGGCCTTCTCCCTGCTGCTCCCCGCCCGCCACGAGCAGGCGGTCCTGGAGCACACCATCGAGCGGCTCCTGGAATCGAGCCACCGCGACTACGAGATCATCGTGATCGTCGGCCACGACGACCCCGAGACCGCCGAGGTGGCCGAGCGCGCCGCCGCCCGTGCGCCCGGTCTCGTACGCGTCGTCACCGACCACCACGAGGTCAAGAACAAGCCGAAGGCCCTCAACACGGCCCTCCCGCACTGCCGGGGCGACATCGTCGGGGTCTTCGACGCCGAGGACCAGGTCCATCCCGAGCTGCTGTCCCACGTGGACCACGCCTTCCGCGCCACCGACGCCGACGTGGTCCAGGGCGGGGTCCAGCTCATCAACTTCCACTCCAGCTGGTACAGCCTGCGCAACTGCCTGGAGTACTTCTTCTGGTTCCGCTCCCGGCTGCACCTGCACGCCGAGAAGGGCTTCATCCCGCTCGGCGGCAACACCGTCTTCGTGCGCACCGAGGTTCTGCGCGAGGCCGGCGGCTGGGACCCGAACTGCCTCGCCGAGGACTGCGACCTGGGCGTGCGGCTGTCCTCCGTCGGCAAGAAGGTCGTCGTCGCCTACGACTCCGACATGGTCACCCGCGAGGAGACCCCGGGCTCCCTGGTCAGCCTGCTCAAGCAGCGCACCCGCTGGAACCAGGGCTTCCTCCAGGTCTACCGCAAGAAGGACTGGCAGCAGCTGCCCGGCCGCGGCCAGCGCTGGCTGGCCCGCTACACGCTCATGTCCCCGTTCATGCAGGCCACCTCCGGGGTCATCATCCCGGTGAACTTCGCCGTGGCGGTCTTCCTCGACGTGCCCGTCGGCGTCGCGATCGTCACCTTCCTGCCGATGATCACCGCGATCGCGACCTTCGTCTTCGAAGTGGTCGGCCTGCACGACTTCGGCCGCCAGTACGGGCTGCGGGTGCGTTTCCTGCACTACGTCAAGCTCGTGGTCGGCGGCCCGTTCTACCAGGTGATGCTGGCCGGCGCCGCGATCCGCGCGGTCTGGCGCGAGCAGCGCGGACGCAACGAGTGGGAGCTCACGAGCCACACCGGAGCCCACCTCGCGTCCCCGTCCGGCGCCCTCCCTGCTAGTCCGAGCAGTCCGAGCAGCCCGAAGACCCTCACCCGAGAGGACAGCCCCCGGTGACCGCCACCCTGCCCACGGCTACTGAGCCCGCGCCCGGTACGACAGCCACCGACTCCGCCGCCGCCGATGCCGCCCTCATCCCGCGCCAGCGGACCGGCGGCCTCGGGGTCCGCCCGCCCGCGCCCGTCCGGCCGCTCGTCCGCTTCCGCTCCTCCCGCCCCGACCTGCTGCTCTGCGGTGCGCTGCTGCTGGTGATCCTCCTCGTGCAGGGCTGGAACATCACGAACTTCCCGACCCTCAGCGACGACGAGGGCACCTACCTCGCGCAGGCCTGGGCCGTCCAGCAGGGCAAGGGCCTGGCCCACTACACCTACTGGTACGACCATCCCCCGCTCGGCTGGATCCAGATAGCGGGCCTGACGTACCTGCCGTCCCTGTTCGTGCCCGAGTCGATGACCGTCGCGCCGATGCGCTTCTCCATGCTCGCCGTGTCCGCCGCCAGCGCGGTCCTGCTGTACGTGCTCGCGCGCCGGCTCTGGCTGCCGCGCTGGGCGGCCGGTCTCGCCATGGGCCTGTTCGGACTCTCCCCGCTCTCCGTCGTGCTCCAGCGGGAGATCTTCCTCGACAACATCGCCGTGATGTGGATGCTGCTGGCCTTCTGCCTCGCCGCGTCCCCCAGCCGCCACCTGCGGCACCACTTCGCCTCCGGACTGGCGGCCGCCACCGCCGTGCTGACCAAGGAGACGATGCTGGTGGTGCTCCCGGCGCTGCTGGTGACGATGTGGCGCCACAGCCACCGGGACACCCGCAAGTTCGCCGTCACCGGAGCCATCACCGCCTGCGTGCTCATCGGGGTCACGTACCCCCTGTACGCGCTGCTCAACGCCGAGCTGCTGCCCGGCTCCGGCCACGTCTCCCTCATCGGCGGGATCGTCTACCAGATGGGCCGGGCCGGCTCCGGCTTCATCCTCGACCCCGGCTCCGGCTCGCACGGGGTCTTCGAGTCCTGGCTGTACTACGACACCGTGCTGCCGCTCGGCGGCCTGGCCGGCGCGGTGCTGCTCCTCGTCACCATCCGCTGGTCGGTCACCGCCCGGGCGCTCGCCGGCCCGGCGCTGGCCGTGGTCATCCTCGGCCTCGTCGCGCTGCGGCCCTCCGGCTACCTCCCGGCGATGTACGTGATCCAGGCGCTGCCGTTCCTGGCGCTGGTCCTCGCCGGGGGCGCGGCCAGCGTCACCCACGCCGTGCTGCGCCGCCGCCGTGCGCCGGGGGAGCGGCGCGCCCTGGCCTACGGGCGGTGGGCGCTGATCGGCGTCCTGGCCGCGTCGGCCGCCCTGTACCTCCTGCCGCGCTGGTACGACGGCAACCGCACGGCCCTCACGGTCGACGCCAACGCCCCGTACCGGCAGGCCGCGGCCTGGCTCGGGCGCGAGGTGCGCGAGCCCGCCACGACCCGGGTGCTGGTCGACGACGCGCTGTGGCTGGACGCCGTCCACCACGGGTTCGACCCGGGGCTCGGCGCCATCTGGTTCTACAAGGCCGACCTGGACCCGGCGGTCACCAAGACCCTGCCGGGCGGCTGGCGGGACATCGACTACGTGGTCTCCTCGCCCACCGTCCGGCGCGACGCGGCGCAACTGCCCAACGTGAAGGCCGCGCTGGAGCATTCGACACCGGTCGCCGTCTTCGGCGAGGGCGAGGACCGCATCGAGATCCGGCGTACGGACAGCGCCGATTCCACGGCCACGGCCCGCACCGTCAACGGGAGTTGATCCGGCATGAGCGAAGACCTGTGGACCCCGCACGCCCTGCACGCACCGAGCGCCCCGCACCTGCCGGAGGCCGCAGTCGAGGCGCCCGCCCCCGGTAGCGTCACCCTCATCATCCCGACCTTCAACGAGTCGGGAAACATCGACGAGTTGCTGAGCAGGCTGGCCGCCGCGCTCCCCGCCCACCTGCCCGTGTCGGTGCTGTTCGTCGACGACTCCACGGACGACACCCCGGCCGTCATCGAGAAGGCCGCCCTGGAATGCGCCTTCCCGGTGGAGGTCCTGCACCGGGAGAGCCCCGACGGCGGGCTCGGCGGGGCCGTCGTGGAGGGGATCGGCCGGGCGGACACCGACTGGATCGTCGTCATGGACGCCGACCTCCAGCACCCGCCCCACCTGGTCCCCGAGCTCGTCGGGGAGGGTGCGCGCACCGGCGCCGACCTGGTCGTGGCCTCCCGCTACATCGCCGGGGGCAGCCGGGCCGGGCTCGCCGGCAGCTACCGGATCGCCGTCTCGCGCGGAGCGACCTGGCTGACCAAGGGGCTCTTCCCGCGCGCCCTGCGCGGGATCAGCGACCCGATGAGCGGGTTCTTCGCGATGCGCCGCTCGGCGGTCACGGAGGAGGCGCTGAAGCCGCTGGGCTACAAGATCCTGCTGGAGCTGGCCGTGCGCTGCCGGCCGGCGCGGGTGGCCGAGGTGCCCTTCGTCTTCCAGGACCGCTTCTCGGGGGAGTCGAAGTCCACCGCCCGCGAGGGCCTGCGCTTCCTCACCCACCTGGCCTCGCTGCGCTCCGCGACCCCGCTGGCCCGCATGATCGGTTTCGGGCTGGTCGGGCTCTCCGGCTTCGTCCCGAACCTGGCCGCGCTGTGGATGCTCACGCACACCGGCATGAACTACCTGCTCGCCGAGGTGGTGGCGAACCAGGCCGGAGTGCTGTGGAACTTCCTCCTCATCGAGACCCTGCTGTTCCGCGACCGGCGCCGGCACCGCCACTGGGCCGATCGCCTCGGGCGCTTCACGCTGCTGGCCAATGCCGATCTGCTGCTGCGGATCCCGCTGATCGCGGTGTTCGTCGGCACGTGGGGCTTCGGGGTCCTGTCCGCGACCGCGCTCGCCCTGGTCACCACCTTCGTCCTGCGTTTCGCGGCGACGGAGGCGCTCGTCTACCTCCCGCGCAAGGCGGGCCGCACGCCCGCGAGTTGAGCCGCACCACTTGAACCGCACGCGTTGAGCCGCACGAAGGGATGCTCCCCATGCGAAGGAAGATCCGGGGCAGGGCAAGGTGGCGGGCCGCCCTGCTGGCCGTCGGGGCGATGACCGCGGGCCTGCTGCTGACCGCGCCGCAGCAGGCCACGGCCGGACCGCCCAACCTGCTCACCAACCCCGGTTTCGAGACCGCCGGCCCGGCCGGCTCCGACATGCCGTCCTGCTGGTCCAAGTCCGGCTGGGGCGACAACGACTTCACCTTCGCGACCGTCGCCGACGCGCACTCCGGCACCAAGGCCATGAAGGTCTCGCTCACCCGCCGGGTGGACGGCGACCGCAAGGCCCTGGTCACCGAGAACGGCACCTGCGCCCCGACGGTCGTGCCGGGCAAGCAGTACGACCTCTCGGCCTGGTACAAGTCGAACACCCCGGACGTGTCGGTGACGGTGTTCCGCCACGACACGGTGGCCGGCTGGCAGTACTGGACCGACCTGCAGAATCCCCCGGTCAGTGCCGCGTGGGCGCGCACCTCGGTCCGTACGCCGGCCGTCCCGCCCAACACCGACAAGATCGTGTGGGGCCTGTCCGTCTACGGCGTGGGCACGCTCACCACCGACGACTACGCGCTGGAGGAGGTGGGCGTCACCCCGCCGACGCCCACCTGCACGGGCACGGCCACGGAGTGCGCGAAGGGCAAGTGGGAGGTGATCGCCGCCAAGAACCCGGTGCGCTCCATGCACGCCGTCGTGCTGAAGAACGGCAAGGTGCTGCTGATCGCGGGTTCGGGCAACGACATCGCCCAGTTCAACGCGGGCACCTTCACCTCCGCCGTCTACGACCCGGCGAACGGCTCGTTCAAGACGATCCCGACGCCCGTGGACATGTTCTGCTCCGGCCACGTGCAGCTGGCCGACGGCCGGGTGCTGGTGATGAGCGGCAACAAGGGCTATCCCTCGGCGGACGGCACGATCGGCTACCAGGGGCTGAAGGACTCGTACACCTTCGATCCGGCGACCGAGAAGTACACGAAGACGAACGACATGAACGGCGGGCACTGGTACCCGTCCGCGACGATCCTCGGCAACGGTGACGTGATCTCCTTCGGCGGGCTGAAGGAGGACTCCACGGGCAACGTGACCGCGGAGAAGTTCTCGGCGGCGCAGAACCAGTGGCTGCCGATGAACGAGGTCAACCAGACCTGGTCGTACTGGGGCCTGTACCCGTCGATGATCCTCATGCAGGACGGACGGCTCTTCTACTCGGGCAGCCACACCTTCGGCAACGGCACCCCGGGCACCGGCGCCTCCGTCTACGACTACAACGCCAACACCATCACCGACGTACCCGGCCTGCGGAACAAGGACGAGCGCGACGAGTCGGCGAGCGTGCTGCTGCCCCCGGCACAGGACCAGCGGGTCCTGACCATCGGCGGCGGCAACAACGAGCGCAACCCGGCGGCGAACCGGCTCACCGACATCATCGACCTGAAGAAGCCGAGCCCCGCCTACACGGCCGGCCCGGACATCCCCCAGGGCCTGGTCGACCAGGGCCAGGGCAAGCGGCCGCAGACCGGCGCCGAGGGCAAGATGTTCGTGTCCGCGGTGCTGCTGCCCGACGGCAAGGTGCTGGAGACCGGCGGCGGGCTGCACGACCGGGCCGACCCGGTGTACGAGGCCTCGTTCTTCGACCCGACCACCAACACCTACCAGGCGGGCCTGGCCACCGACCCGATCCCGCGGACGTACCACTCGGCGTCGTTCCTGATGCCGGACGGCCGCGTCATGTCGGTCGGCGACAACCCGGGCAACGGCACGTACAACCACAACGTGTCGATCTACACCCCGCCGTACCTCTTCAAGGGGGCGCGCCCGCAGATCACCTCGGTGATCGACAACCAGTGGACGTACGGGGACACGCAGCGGATCACCGTCAACCGGGCGGTCGCCAAGGCGGAGCTGATCCGTCCGGCGGCGGTCACCCACTCCTCGGACCCGAACCAGCGGTTCGTGGACCTGCCGCTGACGGTCGTCAACGGCACCACCATCGACCTGAACGTCACCAGCAACCCGAACCTGGCTCCGCCCGGCTGGTACATGCTCTTCGCGGTCGACGCGAACGGCATCCCGTCGATCGCGAAGTGGGTGCACCTGGGCGGCCCGTCGGCCCTGGCGGCCACCGCCGAGCCTCCGTCCGCGCACGAGCACACCTTCGCGAGCGAGCTGGCGGCTCCGAAGCAGAACCCCGCGAAGCGGGATTCGGCCCCGGTGGCCCCGAACGTGGCCGGCTGCGACCGGCACTACGGCACGGCCAACGTGTGCGTGCCCACGCGGTTCCCGGCGGAGGTGAAGGCGACGACGAAGGCCCGCTGCGACTGGCTGGCCGCCCACAAGTACCCGGCGCGCCTGAAGGTCAACGGCAGCGATCCGCTCCGCCTGGACCCGGACGGTGACGGATACGCCTGCTGAGCACCCGGGCGGGGAGGGTAGGCGCACCCGTTTGACAGCCCGTCAAAGCCATCCGGAATAGGACGTTCCTTCTACCTTGGGCCCATGCCCGAGACCACCCTGCCCAGCCAGCGCCGCCACCGAGCTCCGGCCCGGTGGCGGCGCCTCGCCGTCCTGCTCGCCTGCACCCTGCTCAGCGTGCCCGCCCCGGCCTTCGCCGGGCAGCACGGGACGGGTGGAGACGACGGATCCGATGCGAATCCCGTCGGGAGAATCGTCGAGGACGGGAACCTCTGGTTCACCGACGGCGGCGGCCTCGACCACGAGATCGGCCGCATCACCCCGCGGGGCGAGCTCACCGAGTTCCCGCTGCCCACCCCCAACCTGGACAACTCGCCGTTCCACATCGCGAAGGGTCCCGACGGGAACATGTGGTTCACGGAGCTGGTCGGGAACAGGGTGGGGCGCGTGACGGTCGGCGGCCACGGCCACGGCCACGGCAAGCCCTGAGTCACCCCTTTCGGACCGTGCGGCGCCGCGGGCGGCCGCCCCGCACGGTCCGGAGGAGACGGCTCAGTGCTGGTAGGCGGCGATCGAGATGCCCACGTAGTGGGCGACGAAGGCGGCCAGGGTCAGCGAGTGGAAGACCTCGTGGAAGCCGAAGAAGCGCGGGGAGGGGTTCGGGCGCTTCATGCCGTAGATGACGCCGCCGACGCTGTAGAGCAGCCCGCCGACGACGACCAGCACCAGGACGGCGATGCCGCCGGTGCGCATGAAGTCGGGGAGGAAGAAGACCGCCGCCCAGCCCATGGCGATGTAGCAGGGCGTGTACAGCCAGCGCGGGGCGCCGACCCAGAAGACGCGGAAGGCGATGCCGGCCGCGGCCGCGATCCAGACCGCCCACAGCAGGGTCCGCCCGGTGGAGTCGGGGAGCAGCAGCACGGTCAGCGGGGTGTAGGTGCCCGCGATGATCAGGAAGATGTTCGCGTGGTCGAGGCGCCGCAGGATCGCCTCGCCGCGCGGGCCCCACGTACCGCGGTGGTACACGGCGCTGACTCCGAAGAGCAGGCACGCGGTGAGGATGTACACCCCGCACGCGACCCGGGACCGGGTCGAGTCCGTGAAGGCCATCAGGGCGAGGCCGGCGATCACCACGGCGGGGAACATGCCGGTGTGGAGCCAGCCGCGCATGAGCGGCTTGGTCTCCTGATCGGCGGTTTCGACCATCGGAGCGGCCACGGCAGCGGCGTCGGAAGTCATGCCCGCCATGCTACCTACGGTTGCGTAGGTTTCCGTTAGTGCGCTTTACGGAAGATTGACCGGAGTGGCGATGCTCACGTGAGAGGCCCCCTGGACATATGCGCACACGCACCGGATGATCAGATGAGTGCGGTCGACACCGGATGAGCGGAGCGCGAAGCGTCCGGGTCGCGGCCCCCACGGGGCAATCACAAATCAAACCCCTCAACAAGGAGCGATCGTGGCGCGCGACATCGCGGCTGGCACCACTTCCGACGTCCCCACCAAGCACCAGGAGCTCATTTCCTGGGTCGGTGACATCGCAGCCCTCACCCAGCCTGACCGCATCGTCTGGTGTGACGGCTCGGAGGCCGAGTACGAGGCCCTCTGCGAGGAGCTCGTCTCCAAGGGCACCTTCAAGAAGCTGGACCCGGCCAAGCGCCCGAACTCGTACTACGCGGCCTCCGACCCCTCCGACGTCGCGCGCGTCGAGGACCGGACCTTCATCTGCTCCGAGAAGGAGGAGGACGCGGGCCCGACCAACCACTGGAAGGCCCCTTCCGAGATGAAGGCCCTCTTTACTGGTGAGGGGGGCTTCGCCGGCAAGGGCGAGGAGGGCGGCATCTTCCGCGGCTCCATGAAGGGCCGCACGATGTACGTCGTCCCCTTCTGCATGGGCCCCCTGGGCTCCGAGCTCTCCGCGATCGGCGTCGAGATCACCGACTCCGCCTACGTCGCGGTCGCCATGCGCACCATGACCCGGATGGGACAGGCCGTCCTCGACGAGCTCGGCACCGACGGGTTCTTCGTCAAGGCCGTCCACACCCTCGGCGCCCCGCTCGCCGAGGGCCAGGACGACGTGCCGTGGCCGTGCAACACCACCAAGTACATCTCGCACTTCCCCGAGACCCGCGAGATCTGGTCCTACGGTTCGGGCTACGGCGGCAACGCCCTGCTCGGCAAGAAGTGCTACGCCCTGCGCATCGCGTCCGTCATGGCCCGCGACGAGGGCTGGCTCGCCGAGCACATGCTGATCCTCAAGCTCACCCCGCCGGCCGGCGAGGCGAAGTACATCGCCGCCGCCTTCCCCTCCGCCTGCGGCAAGACGAACCTCGCCATGCTGGAGCCCACGATCCCCGGCTGGACCGTGGAGACCGTCGGCGACGACATCGCCTGGATGCGCTTCGGCGAGGACGGCCGCCTCTACGCGATCAACCCCGAGGCCGGCTTCTTCGGCGTCGCCCCCGGCACCGGCGAGCACACCAACGCCAACGCCATGAAGACCATGTACGCGAACACCGTCTTCACCAACGTCGCGCTCACCCCGGACGGCTCCGACGTCTGGTGGGAGGGCATGACCGAGGAAGCCCCCGCCCAGCTGATCGACTGGAAGGGCAACGCCTGGACCCCGGAGTCCGAGACCCCGGCGGCCCACCCGAACGCCCGCTTCGCCGTCCCGGCCTCGCAGTGCCCGACGATCGCCGCCGAGTGGGAGGACCCCAAGGGCGTCCCGATCTCCGCGATCCTCTTCGGCGGCCGCCGCGCCTCCGCCGTGCCGCTGGTCACCGAGTCCTTCGACTGGAACCACGGCGTCTTCATCGGCTCGAACATCGCCTCCGAGAAGACCGCCGCCGCCGAGGGCAAGGTCGGCGAGCTGCGCCGCGACCCCTTCGCCATGCTGCCGTTCTGCGGCTACAACATGGGCGACTACATGGGTCACTGGGTCGACGTGGCCAAGGACAAGGACCAGTCCAAGCTCCCGAAGATCTACTACGTGAACTGGTTCCGCAAGAACGACGCGGGCAAGTTCGTGTGGCCCGGCTTCGGCGAGAACAGCCGCGTCCTGAAGTGGATCGTCGAGCGCCTCGACGGCACCGCCGAGGGTGTGGAGACCCCGATCGGCATCCTGCCGACCGTCGCCTCCCTGGACACCGACGGCCTGGACCTGCCCGCCGCCGACCTGGAGTTCCTGCTCACGGTCGACAAGGAGGTCTGGCGCGACGAGGCCTCGCTGGTCCCGGCCCACCTGAACACCTACGGCGACCACACGCCGAAGGAGCTGTGGGACCAGTACGAGGCGCTCGTCGAGCGCCTGGGCTGATCCAGCTCGCACTGAGGGCCATCGCCCCCACCGAACTCCTGCGGCCGGCTGTCCCCGGCCACGGGTTGACGCGGGATTCCCCGACTCAGGATTCCCTGCGGCCTTCCAAATAGGTCGTGTGCGTCTGCTGACGGCGGGCCTCCGTTTCACGGAGGTCCGCCGTCATGCGTTCCGCTTCCTCCCGCAGCAGCGTCAGCTGCCGCTCCAGGTGGCGCTCGGGCGATTCGCCGCCCGCCGTGAGCCGGGTCCACCAGCGGGTCCGGTTGTAGGTGTCCACGCACTCCGGCACGTCCGTGCGGATGGCCCGGGTCAGCGCGTGCACCGCCTCCGGGTCGGCGGCCAGGACCCCCGCCACCCAGCCCGGCTCCAGCATCGCCGCGTACAGCTCCAGCAGCCCGGTCAGCACCTCGGCGGGCTCCGCCGGCAGGTCCACCTCGCCGACGTACTCCTGCAGCCGCGCGAAGTCCTCCCGTACGAAGCCCAGTTGCTCGGCGGGCTCCGGCGGGACCGGCGGCGCCGCCACGTCCGGCGGGGCGACGAGCGCGCCCGCCCCGTACAGCCCGGCGACCACCACCGGCCAGTACGTGCCGGCCACCCCGGTGAGGGTCAGGCCCACCCCGACCAGCCCGCAGGCGCTGCCGGTCAGGTTCTTCTTCGACTCCAGGTATTTCAGTGCCCTACTGGTAGCCACGGATCTCCTCGAAGGCTCCGTCCAGCGAACCGTTGCCGTCGGTGGCGTCGAAGAGGCGCCCGCCGGTCAGTTCGGTGATGTGGGCGAGTTCCTTGCGGTCCGAGTCGCCGAACAGCACCGCGAAGACCGGGGTGTGCTTCTGCGCCTCGGGCAGCCCCGCGTAGAAGGCGTCGAACTGCTTGGCCCCGGCGCCCGCGGTGTTCTCGCCGTCCGTCATCAGCACGATCGAGGTGAAGGCGTCCGCGTTGCCCTTGCCGAGCTGCTGGTACGCCGCCTGCAGACTGCTGTAGATGGCCGTGCCCCCGTCGGGCTGCAGCGACTTCACGTCCCCCCGGATCGCGTCCAGGGCGGGCCCGGGATTGCCGGGCTCGACCGTGTGCGTCAGGACCTTCTTCACCTTGTCGCCGAAGGGCAGCAGCGTGACCTCCTCACGGTCCCGGAACCGCTCCCCGGTGCCCGAACTCCCCGTCCCCGTCAGGTCGGTGAGCGCCGCCTTCAGCCGGCCGATCCGGTCCTCCTCGGTCATCGAACCCGAGGTGTCCAGCACGTACACCGTCCGCGAGGGCCGGCGCAGTTCGTTCTCGTAGCTGGCCAGCAGCCCGTCCGCCACCGACCGGGTGCCGGGGAAGGGGAGCTCGCGCCGCTTGTCCGGGTTCAGCCCGGCCGCCGGGGTCACCCCGGCCGTGACGGGCCGCCGGAAGGTCTTCTCGGTGATCGCCTTCTGCGCCTCGCCGCCGCTCAGGTACTCGGTCAGCGCCCGCCCCGACTCGCGGGCCCCGGCCGGGGCCGAGGTCAGCAGGGTCAGCGGGTAGTGGGCGGTGACCACGCCGTCGAGCGGCCGGATCACCGTCAGGTTCGTCTTCGCGTCCCGGTTCATCGACAGCAGCACCGACTCGTAGTTCACCAGCGCGTCCACGTCCCCGCGCTGGGCGTACGCGGTGGCCAGCCAGCCCGAGGAGCCGGACGTCAGCTTCTGCCCGGTGAAGAACCCCTTCAGCATCGGCTGCGCCTTCGCCACGTCGGCGTCGGTCAGCGCCGCCTGTGCGCCGGAGAGCCCCGAGGCCACCGAAATCAGCGCGGAGAACCCGGAGTTGGAGCGCACCGGGTCGGTCATCCCGTACGTCAGCTTCCCGCCGGCCACGGCCTCGTGGACCGCCGACCAGGTCACCGACTCGGGCTTCCAGCCGAGCCGGGCCAGTGCCTCGGGCTTCACGCCGAGGGCGACGGGCGAGGACATCACCGGGGTCTCGCTCGACAGCTTGCCCGCGGCCTCGGGCCGCAGCCGCAGGTAGTCGTTGGAGGAGAGCCATACGGCGTCGTACTTGCCGTCCGCCTTGCCGGAGGCGATCTGCTCGACCGCGTCGAGGGTGCCCGACATGGTCAGCTCCACGCCGACCCCGGTGGCGGCCTTCGCCGCCTTCAGCACCTCGTCCATGTCGGACAGCTCGCTGGAGGCCAGGACGCGCAGCGTGCCCTCCCGGTACTCGGTCTGCTTCGGCTTCGGGTGGTCGGAGTTCTCCGCGCACGCGCTCGCCCCGAGCAGGGTGGCGGCGAGCGCCACCGCTGCGGCGAGCCGTCTGCGTATGACAGCGCTTCGCATGCTCATCGGTCGTTGCCGCCTTCCAGGGCGCTCGCGGTGCGGGTGCGCGCCAGGTACGCGGAGGCGTTCTGGAGTTCGCCGGTCAGGGACTCCACGGTGGCGGCCATGTTCTCGGTCGCCTGCACCTTGAAGGTGTCGATGGTGTCGAGCGTCTTGTAGATCTGGGCGAAGGCCGTCCGAAGCGTCTCCGCACCGACGGCCGGGTCGGCGGCGATCCGCTGGATCTCCCCGCTCTGCGTGGACAGCATCTCCGCGTTGCCGCGGATCAGGCCCTCCGTGGTGTCGCGCAGGGTGTCGATCTGCTTGATGACCTCGCCCTGCGTGTTCAGCGCCTGCGCCAGCATCACGGCGATCCGCAGCGCGGACACCGTCGTGGTCGCGGCCCGGTCGACGCCCTTGATCAGCTCTTCGTTGTTGCGCCTGACCACGTCCATCGCCAGGTAGCCCTGCGCGCAGACGGCCAGCTGGGTCAGCAGGTCCTGGTGCTTCTGCCGTACGGGGAACAGCACGTCCACGCGCAGCGCGTCGGCCTGCTGCGGGTCGGTCTGGTCGGCGATCCGCTGCTCGACGGCCGCGTCCAGGGCCTCGGTGAGCACCGCGTACTCCTGGAGCTTGCCCATGGTCTCCCACAGGCGGGCGCGCTCGGTGTGCAGGGCGGCGTTGTCGCGGCGCAGCTCGTCCTGGCCGCCGCGCAGCGCGCCGACGATCCGGTTGAGGGTGGCCTGCGAGGAGGCGTACTTGGCCACGTGGTCGCGGAACTTGTTGCCGCCGGGCAGCTTGGAGAGGAGCTTGCGCACGCCCCTGCCCGAGCCGGTGGAGCTGTCGCTCGGATCCAAGTCCTCCACCGTGCGGCGCAGTTCGACCAGCGATCCCGCGACGCGGGCCTGGGCGTCGCCGCCGCCGTCCGTGCCGAGGGAGCGTACGGCCCGGTCCAGCATGCGGTTGGACTGCTGGGCGGCGCCGCGGATGTCGGCGGCGCCGAGGCCGGCGATCTCCCCGATGCGGTTCGCGAACTCGGGGGAGCGGCTGTCGATGCCGGCCAGCGAGCCGACGTACTCCCCGGCCCGGCGGGCCATCTCCTCGCGCACCCCGTCCTGGAGCGGTACCAGGCCGGAGGCCTGCTCCCGCCGGACGGGGGCCACGGGTTCGGGAGCGGTGAGGACGAGCGGGCTGTTCTCTGGCGGTGTCAGTGTCATGGTGTTGTCCTCCCCCTATCCCTTGGCCCGCGCGGCCAGCGCCATCAGGACCTTGACGGTCGGTGCGCTGACCTGACGGAGTCCGGTCAGCCCCGAGTTGAGGTACGCGCTGTGCGGCGCGGTGGCGGCGGTGAACTCGGCCACCCCCTCCGTCGGCCGGAACCCGTGGCGGACCACGAGCGAGCGCAGCTTCGGGTCGGTGGCCAGCAGGGAGCCGAGCTCCTTGGCCTTGTCGCTGATCGGCACGAAGGTGTGCGGGGAGTTGACGGTGGTGTCGGGGTAGAGGACCACCATGTCGCCCGGAGCCTGCTTCTGCTGCAGGAGGCTGGCCACCTGGGACTCGTAGGCCAGGATGAGAGGTTCTCCGCTGCCGCTGATGAAGGCGCGGAAGGGGCCGTCCGTGCTCTGCTCCAGGGCGCCCTGGACGGAGATCAGCTTCTTCATCAGGGGTGCGGTCCGGTCGATGTCGGCGTCGTTGGCGACGACGGTCGTGCCGTTGGCGACGTTCGAGGTGGTGGCGAGGAAGAGCGCGCCGGAGTTGGAGGTGCTGGGGTCGGTGGTCTTGACGAACACCGTGCCGGCCAGCTCGGGGTAGGCGCTGGTCCCGCCCTGGAGCTCCTGCCACTTCTTGTCCTCGGCGGCGGCCTTGAGGAAGGGGCCGAGGAGGAGGGTGCCGGTGTTCTTGCCGTTCATCTTCGCGAGGCCGTGCTCGCTGAGCACCTTGGCGGCGTTGGAGCGGGCGATGACGACGAGCGGGGAGAAGAAGGGCTTGGTGTTCTGGGCGCCCTTCACGCCCGCCTTCTCCTCGATCCCCTCGGTCGGCTCAGTGCTGCTGGGGAAGGCGAAGTCGAAGTCCTTGAGGGCGAGTTGGTCCATCGCCCAGGATCCCGAGGTTTCGGTCTTCACGGTGTAGCCCTTGTCTGCAAGGGCCTTGACGACGTCGGGGTCGCGGAAGAACTCGGACTTCTCCGAACCGATGACGCCACGCACGGTCTTCGTTGCCGTGCCCTCCGGCTTCTGTCCTCCGATGGCGATGACGGCTATCACGCCGCCGACCAGGAGGACCGCCAGGGCGATTCCTAGGATGCGTCTCACGGGTGCAGAGTGCTCGCGGAAACCCACATTCCGCGCGGAGTTGAGTGAACGAGAGGTGACCAGGCGGTCCCACTTCGAAATGCTGTGTGGGCCCTGGGGTGCTGGTTCACGGGGCGGCGGGCCGGGAGGATCGTCCCATGGGTGGCGTGAGCGCGTTGAAGTGGCAGGGCTGGTTGGTCGCCCTGGTGTTCGTGGCGGGACTGCTGGTCTTCGCCCCGCTGGGGCTGTACGTATGGGCGGGCGGGCGGCCGGCGGTCCGTCCGGCGGGGGCCGCGCCGGACGACGTACGGATCACCGACTGCCGGATCGACCCGGCGAGCCGCCGCGTGGTGGCCTCGGTCGAGGCGGTGAACGGCTTCCCGGAGCCGGGCGCTTACGTGGTCACGGTGGAGTTCCGTGAACAGCCCGTGCCGGGCCCCGCCGACCGCGGCCCGCAGGTGCTGGTCAAGATCCCGGGCGTCGCCCCGGCCGCGACGGAGCGAGCCGACGCAGTCGGCCCGGTCTGGCCCCCGGCCGCAACCCCCTGGTGCGGCATCGCAGCAGCGGACTTCGCCCCGGACCCGCCCACTCTCAGCCCCTCCGGCGTTTGAGGAGCGGGGGTCCGGGGGCCGGCCCCCGGGAACGGCGCCGCGCACATCCCCAGCCCCGCCGGCGTTTGAGGCGCGGGTCCGGGCAGCGCCCGGGGAACGGTGGAAGGGCGGGTAGGGGACTTCGCCCCGCAGGGACGACCCCGCTGCGCGGGGCCTGCGCGGCCGACCGGGGCCGGGGCGCCCACCGGGCAGCGGTGAAGCGGGTTGCACGTTCAAGCCCCGCAGGGCATGGCGCCCGGTCCGGAGCCTCCGCGGCCCCGGACCGGGGCCGTCAGTGGGCGCCGACGAGGTCGAGCGCGGCGGCGTGCGCGTCCATGCGCTCGGCGGCGAGGATCGCGACCGTGGTGTCGGCGCGGGACGCGGCGACGAGCAGGGCGCGGGCGGCAAGATCGTGGGCGCGCTGGTGCAGCGCGGCGGCGGCGGCCTCGGCGTCGGGCTCCCGGCCGGGCCGCTGCGGTGCGCGGGCGGGCTCGGTCCCGCGCAGGCGGGTCACCTGGGCGGCGACGACGGCGGCGGCCTCGTCGAGGCCGAGCTCGTCGGTCACGGTGAGCAGCGCGGCGAGGTGCCCGGCGAGCTGGATGTCCAGGGCTTCGGCGCGGCTGCTGCGGGGGTAGTCGCTGCGGTGGACGCCTATGCGGGGGTCGACCGCCTTGGTGCGAATCGGCTCGTACATGGGGGCCTCCTGCGTGGTCAGGGGACCATCCTACATTGGATCCGTTCTAAAGTTGAGCTGAATCTTGGTCCTGTGTGTCGGCTTGAATGTGTCTTGTCATGGCCGGGGCGCAACGCCCACTCTTCTCCTTTCGGTGCACGCGTGTGCGGAACGTGCGGGCCGACAGGCGTGATGCTCGGGGGACGGAATGGCTGGGGCCGAAGGCGCGTCAGGCGTGTCGCATGCGCTGGACGCATCGGATACATCGGGCGTAGAGGCAGTGGTACGGAGCGACGCGGCGCTCCTGGAGGAGGACCTGGCGGCCTTCCTGGCCTCCTTGGCCACCGCGCCCGCACGGCCGGGCCCGTCCGCACCGCAATCGGTGTACGAGGCGGTGCTGGGGCGTTCCCTGTACGCCCCGGTCGCCGACGCCGTCGGCTCGAAGGTGGGCCAGCAGGCCCTGGCCCCCACCGCGGGAGCGCCCGCGGGCCGGGCCCCGCTGCGGCCCTCGATGGTGTTCTGGGCCTACCGCAACTACCGGGGCTTCCCCGGCCCGGCCGGCGAGGACGACTCCGCGGCGGACCTGGCCGCGGTCCGCCGCGCGGCCGTGGCGGTGCGCGTCCTGCTGAAGGCCGCGGTCGCCCTCGACGACATCCAGGACGGCAGCGGCATCCGCTACGGCGAGCCCGCCCTCCACGTCACGCACGGCATCCCGCTCGCCCTCAACACGGGCTCCCTGCTGATCACCGCGGCGCTGGAGCACGCGGCCGACCCGGCCGTCGTACGGAGCCTCCTGCAGTCGGTCGGCCGGGGCCTCACGGGCCAGGCCGTCGACGTCTCCACGCGCACCGCGCTCACCCGCGCCGAACTGGCGGCCGCGCCCCGCGGCGAGCGGGTGGCCTTCTGGGAGTCGATGGCCGCGCTCAAGACGGGCACGCTGTTCCGGATGCCGCTGGACGCGGCGGTGGCGGCCCTGGGCGTGGTGGAGGACGAGCGCAGGGTCCTGGACGAGGCCATGCGCAACCTCGGACTGGCCAGCCAGCTCTTCAACGACCTGACCGACTTCGTGCCCGAGTTCGGCGGCCGCGCCACCCACGAGGACTTCGGCCAGCTGAGCAACCGGGTCCTCCTCGAACTGCTCGACTCCGCGCCCGACGGCCTGCGCGCGTCGGGCGAGCTGGTGGGGGCGCGGCTGAAGGAGTTCGTGCTCGGTCATCCGGAGCTGCGCCGCACGCTCCTCCTCCTCGCGGCGCAGGCGGTGGAGCTGAAGCGCTCGGCGATGGAGGCGGTGCGCGGCGTGTGCCGTTCCGAGCACAGCGCCCGCTACTTCGACGTGACGATCGAACGCAAGGGCCACCTCATCGACCGGCTGCACACGACGCTCCTGAAGGGTGACGGCGCATGAGCCCCACGGACTGCCACACGGTCGTCGACCGCATCCGGGCGAGCACCCGCGGACGGCACCAGGACCTGGAGGGCACGCCCTTCTCCCTCGCGATGCTCGCCGGGACGCTCCCGCTCGACCGGTACGTCGACCAGCTCGCCGCCTACCGCCGGGTCCTGGGGGCGCTGGAGGCCGAACTCTCGCGCGCCACGGACCCGTGCGTCACCTCGGTGTGGTCGGCGGACCTGGTCAAGATCCCGTGCATAGACCGCGACCTGATGCACTTCGCCGAGGACGGCGTGTTCCCGGCGTCCACCGCGGCCGCACCGGCGGACGCCCTCGCGCGGGAGATCCGCGCCGCCGCGGCCTCGGACCCGCCGGCCCTGCTCGGGTTCCTCTACGTACTGGAGGGCTCCACGCTCGGCGGCGCGATCCTGCGCCGGTACGTCGCCGAGGCCTACGGGCTGCGCGACACGGACGGCGTGGCGTACTACGCCAGCGGCGACCGCGAGCGCTGGGCCGGCTTCACGGCGCGCCTGAACGCGGCGCTCCCCGGCCCCGGCGAGCAGGACCGGGTGCTCGCCGCCGTGGGGCGGGCCTACCACCACGTCGCCGCGATCTCGGCGGCCCTGTCCACCGGACTCGTCGCCGCCGAAGCGTAGAACCGCTACGGCTGGCTGTACCCGTCGAGGAAGTTGCCGATCCGGGTGACCGCGTCGGCGAGGTCCTTCGCGTTGGGCAGGGTCACGATCCGGAAGTGGTCGGGCTCGGGCCAGTTGAAGCCCGTACCGTGCACGACCATGATCTTCTCCTCGCGGAGCAGGTCGAGGACCATCTGCCGGTCGTCCTTGATCTTGTAGACGGACGGGTCCAGCTTCGGGAACAGGTACAGCGCGCCCTTGGGCTTCACGCAGGTGATGCCGGGGATCTGCGTCAGCAGGTCGTAGGCCGTGTCGCGCTGCTCCAGGATCCGCCCGCCGGGCAGCACCAGGTCGTTGATCGACTGCCGTCCGCCGAGGGCGGTGGCGATGGCGTGCTGGGAGGGCATGTTGGCGCAGAGCCGCATGTTCGCCAGGATCGTCAGGCCCTCGATGTAGGACGAGGCGTGCTTCTTGGGCCCGCACACCGCCATCCACCCGGACCGGTAGCCGGCGACGCGGTAGTTCTTGGAGAGCCCGTTGAAGGTGAGCGTCAGCAGGTCCGGCGCGATGGCGGCGGTGTTCGTGTGCGTGGCGCCGTCGTAGAGGATCCGGTCGTAGATCTCGTCCGAGCAGACGATCAGGTTGTGGCGGCGGGCGATGTCCGTCAGCCCGCGCAGCATCTCGTCGTCGTAGATGGCGCCGGTCGGGTTGTTCGGGTTGATGATCACGATCGCGCGGGTCCGGTCGGTGACCTTGCGCTCGATGTCGGCGAGGTCCGGCATCCAGTCGGACTGCTCGTCGCAGCGGTAGTGCACGGCGGTGCCGCCGGCCAGGCTGACGGACGCGGTCCACAGCGGGTAGTCCGGCGCCGGGACGAGCACCTCGTCGCCGTCGTCGAGCAGCGCCTGCATCGACATCTGGATCAGCTCGGAGACCCCGTTGCCGATGTAGATGTCCTCGACGTCCAGGTCGATGCCCTTGGTCTGGTAGTGCTGCATGACCGCACGGCGCGCCGAGAGCAGGCCCTTCGCGTCCCCGTAGCCGTGGGCGTTGCCCAGGTTGCGGAGCATGTCCTCAAGGATCTCCGGCGGGCACTCGAAGCCGAAGGCCGCGGGGTTGCCGGTGTTGAGCTTGAGGATGCGATGACCTGCTGCTTCGAGCCGCATCGCCTCTTCGAGGACGGGGCCGCGGATCTCGTAGCAGACATTGGCGAGTTTCGTTGACTGGATCACCTGCATGACGGGAGCTTACGGGGCCCGATGCGGGCGCGCTCCGCTATTCGACCCGGAGCGGAGGGGTGGGCACCAGACCGATATGTCCCCTTTCGCACAAAGCTTGGGTACGGGCGCCACGAGCCCTTGGAAACCGGGGCCGCGGCCCCGCTCCGGCCTGCGGAATGGGTGGGTCCGACGGAGGGGGCCGGACCGGTGTTGCGCTCGTCACCCTGCCCGGTCCTAAGGTGTCCGCGGCGCGCGGCAGTGATCAAGGAGAGCGGGGGGCGCGGGAGATGGGCGATGTGGGAGCGGGCGGCGGGGGCGGGCCGGGGGCGGTGCCGGTGCCGGGGGCAGGGGCGCGGGCGGACCTTCCCTCGGTGCTGCGCTTCGCGACCGAGCTGTGCGCCTGGGTGGCGGCCCCGTGGGCGCTGGCCGGCTGGTCGGTGACGGCGGCGGTGGCGAGCGTGGTGCTGCTGATCGGCCTGCCCACGGTGTTCTCGACCCCGGGGGACAAGGCCCAGGTGATCGTCGCGGTGCCGGGCGCGGTGACGATCGCGCTGGTGCTGCTCCAGCTCGTCGTGGCCGTGGCGGCGTCATGGTCAGCCTGGCCCGTGTGGGCGGCGGTCCCGGTGACGGCCCTCGCGGGGGCCTGCCTGGTCGCGGAGCGCACCCGGTGGCGCGGGCTGCTGGCGGCGACGGCGCGGGCCTGAGGAACGCGAAAAGGGGCGGGGCGCCACCGGTCGGTCGGTGGTGCCCCGCCCCTGCTTTCGGGGTGGCGCTCAGGCCGTGCCGGCCGCGGCGGGAATCGTGGTCGTCGCCCCGGAGCGGATCCGGCGGACCCGGCCCTGGGCGTCCAGGTGCTGGAGGTCCCGGTGGATGGTCATCCGGCTGACGCCCAGTTCCCGTACGAGATCGGCGACCCGTACGCGGCCGTTGGCCCGTACCGCTCCGGCGATCAGCTCGCGCCGCTCCTCGCACGGCATTCCCCGTCCGGGGGTGCGCTGCGCCGCGGGCACGGTTACTTCGCCTCGGCCTTGAGGATCTCGGCGAGCTCCTCGTCGGACTCGCGGCCCGGGGTCGGCAGGTTCCACTTGGTGATCGCGAAGCGGAAGATGAAGTAGTACAGCGCCGCGAAGCAGAGTCCAATGCCGGCCAGACCCCACGGGTTCGACGCGATGCCGAGGTTGAGGACGAAGTCGATCGCGCCGGCCGAGAAGCCGAAGCCGTCCTTCATTCCGAGCGCCCAGGTCAGCGCCATGGACACACCGGTCAGGACCGCGTGGATCGCGTACAGCACCGGGGCGATGAACATGAAGGTGAACTCGATCGGCTCGGTGATGCCCGTGATGAAGGCGGTGAGCGCGAGGGAGAACATCATGCCGCCGACGACCTTGCGGCGCTCGGGGCGGGCGCAGTGGACGATCGCGAGGCAGGCGGCCGGGAGGGCGAACATCATGATCGGGAAGAAGCCGGTCATGAACTGTCCGGCGGTCGGGTCACCGGCGAGGAAGCGGGCGATGTCGCCGTGGACGGCGCCGGTCGGGGTGTCGAAGGAGCCGGCCTGGAACCACGGGAAGGAGTTCAGCAGGTGGTGCATGCCGATGGGCAGGAGCGCACGGTTGAAGACGCCGAAGATGCCCGCACCGACGGCGCCGGAGTTGACCAGCCACTCGCCGAGCCCGTGGATGCCCTTGCCGAGGACCGGCCAGATCAGGCCCATGACGATGCCGATGACCAGGCCCGCGAGGGAGGACATGATCGGGACGAGGCGGCGGCCGCCGAAGAAGCCCGCCCAGTCCGGCAGCTTGGTCCGGTAGAACTTCTGGTACAGCAGGGCGACGACGATGCCCATCACGACACCGCCGAGGACGCCGGCGTTGACGGGTGCATCGACCAGGACGACCTGGTGGTTCACGACCTTCTCCACCTGCGGCAGGCTGCCGTCGGTGAAGGTGCCGAGCACGTTCGAGAAGACGAGGTAACCCGCCACGGCCGCGAGGCCGGTGGAACCGTCGGCCTTCTTCGCGTAGCCGACCGCGATGCCCACGGCGAAGAGCAGCGCCAGGTTGTTGAAGATCGCGTTGCCGCCGGCCGCCATGTACGAGGCGATGTCGTTGCACCAGCCCGGCAGCGACTTGCTGCCCAGCATGTCCTCCTGGCCGAAGCGCATCAGCAGCGCGGCGGCCGGCAGCACGGCGATCGGCAGCATGAGGCTGCGGCCGAGGCGCTGCATGACCGCCATGGCGGCGGAGTTCTTCTTGGCAGACGGGGCCGTCTGCTCGGCTGTACTCACGGTTGCTTCCTCCAGAGGAAACGGGGTGTGTTGCCAAGGCAGGCAGCGCTTGTGTGGGCTGGGCAACAGCGAAGGAAAATGCGCCATTTGCAGCGCGATGTTCCAGTTGTAACACGGTTAAAACCGCATAAACCCATGGTCGTAAAGACTGCGGACCTACGACCCGAAGGCTGAGGCCCCAAGCCCCCCGAGTCACGTGCCTTCCGGCGATGTCAGAGGGGCCAGGTACCTTCCGGGCAGGGGGAAAGGGGATCCGCATGCACCAGCCGACGATCATCCGGGGGGACGCGACCAGTCCGCAGGCCCGGGGGCCGAAGATCATCGCGCACGTCTGCAACGACCTCGGCGGGTGGGGCAAGGGCTTCGTCCTCGCGCTCTCGAAGCGCTGGAGCGAGCCGGAGGCCGCGTACCGCGCCTGGCACAGGGGTCGCAGCGGGAACGACTTCGCGCTCGGCGCGGTACAGCTCGTCCAGGTCCGCCCGGACATCTGGGTCGCGAACATGGTCGGCCAGCACGGCATCCGCACCGGCAGCGGCGGCCCGCCCGTCCGCTACGAGGCGATCGAACGCTGCCTCGACCGCCTGGCGGCCCACGCCACGGAACGGGGCGCCTCCGTCCACATGCCCCGTATCGGCTGCGGGCTCGCGGGCGGCAAGTGGTCCCGCATCGAGCCGCTCATCCGGGACGAGCTGTGCGCGAAGGGGATACCCGTCACGGTGTACGACTTCGGCTGAAGGATGTGGCGGAAGGTCTGTCGCGGGCGGGCCCGATGGGTGTCAAGCCCCGACTTTCCGTGCCGTGACGGCAGGTCCGGCCCGGGGCGCAATGGAGTGACGGTGACGCCGGAGAACGGCGGACGGGTGACCCCGCCCCACCGCATTCCATGACATGGGGAGCCTCTCCCCATGATCGCCATCCGGACCCGACGTGTCGTCCCGCTGCTGATCGCCACCCTCCTGGCCGGCGGAGGCGTCTCGCTCTCGTCCGTCGCTGTCGCCGCTCCCGCCGCTCCCGGCGCGACGGCCGCAGGCCTCACCACGGACTCCGACACCCCGCGCCCCGTCAAGGACCTCAGCCGCAAGAAGCCCAGGACCGTGAAGAAGCTGATCCGCACGGTCGAGAGGTCGGGCGTCGGGGCCACCCATCCGGACCCTTTCAACAGCGTCAACGTCGACGGGAACGAATGGGCGCGGGACTACTCCACGCCCTGCGTGGAGCTGGACTGCGTGCGCTGATCAGCCGGCGCGCACGGGTCCCGGGTCGGGGGTGAAGCCTCTGGTGAGCAGCCGGCCGGCCAGTGCCAGTTCCCAGGCGAAGACCGGGAGGGCGGCGGCTGCGCCCGCCGGGGAGAGCTGGTCGTAGGCGCCGAACATCACGGCTGCGGCCGAGACGCAGATCAGGGGGCCGCCGATCAGGCCGAGGACGGCGATGGGGCGCGGGACGAGCCGTGCGCGGTAGGCCAGGTACGCGAGCAGGACGGTGTTCAGGCCGAGGGCGACGTTGGGGCCGAGCAGGAACGTCCAGTCGTGCACGGCCACCAGCGCGGCGTCGGCGCCGTCCGCCGCCCCCGGCTCCCGCCGCAGGGTGACGAGCGCCAGGACGGAGACGATGCCGACGGCGATGACGGCCGCCTCCAGCAGCCGCCCGAAGGCGTACCCGAGCGCGAGCCCCTCGCCGTGGCGCCGCAGGACGGGGAACAGGGCCGTCCCGGTGCCGGCCACCGCCACCACCAGCACCACCTCGCAGAGCGCGCCGATCAGGGCCTGCGTGTCGGCGCCCTGCGCGAGCCGGCCGTCCGCCGCGCCCAGCAGGGGGCGGTAGAGGGCCGCCCCGGCTATCGCGGAGACCTCGGTCAGCAGGAACAGCAGCCCGGCGGCCACTGCGGTTCTCCGGTCCGGACTCATCTTCTCGGTACCCCTCACTCGATGGAGGTGTACGCCGTACACCTTGCAGCGACCATAGGTGTACGGCGTACACTCGTCAAGGTGAGGACGAACCGGCAGGAAGCCAGCGGCACGCAACGGACCCCCCTGAGCAGGGACCGCGTCCTGCGCGCCGCCGTCGCGCTCGCCGACGCCATCGGCATCGACGCGCTCAGCATGCGCAGGCTCGCGCAGGAGCTGGACGTCGTACCGATGGCCCTCTACAAGCACGTGGCCAACAAGGAGGAGCTGCTCGACGGCATGGTCGACGCCGTCGTCGGCGAGGTCGACCCGCCCGCCACGGGCCCCGACTGGCAGCCCGTGGTCCGCGGGCGGATCCTCTCGGCCCGCCGGGTCCTGCTCCGCCACCCCTGGGCGGCCCGGGTCATCGAATCGCGGACCGCCCCCACCCCGGCCGTGCTGGCGTACCTGGACTCGATGGCCGGGATCTTCCGGGAGGGCGGCCTCTCCGCCGACCTCACGCACCACGTCATGCACGCGATGGGCAGCCGCCTGCTCGGCTTCAGCCAGGAGCTGTTCGACACCTCGGGCCCCTCCGGCCCGCCGGACCCGGCGCTGGCGGCGCACTACCCGCACATCGCGGAACTGGCCGCGACGGCCGCGCACGACGAGGCCTCCACGGTCGGCGGCAGTGGCACCGGCGGTGGAGGCGGCTGCGACGACCAGTTCGAGTTCGAGTTCGCCCTGGACCTCCTCCTGGACGGCTTCGAAGGCCTCCGCCGCCGGGGCTGGACCTCCTCGCGCTAGGCCGGGGGAACTACGCGGCCGCGGCGGCCGGTTCGCGCTCCGCGACCGCCGCCGGGTAGCTGCGCTGGGCCTCGCGGTCGCGCAGGCACCACCAGAGGATGCCGAGCACCACCGAGGCGGCGCCGGTGCAGACGCCGACGGTGCGCACGTCGCAGACGGTGAGGAGGCCGCCGAAGAGGGCCAGGGAGACGCGGGCCATCGCGCCGTACGTGGTCATGTGGAGGCTGGAGACCCGCCCGCGCACCGCCGCGGGGACGGTGGCCAGCAGCACGGTGGTGTCCAGGGCGATGACGACGCCACCGGCCAGCCGCATCACGCCCAGCAGCGCCACCGCCAGGACCGGGTGCCCCGCGAGGAAGAAGGCCCCCCAGGCCAGCCCCTGGACCACGTAGGCCGCGGTGTACGCCGCCAGGTGCCGGCGGACCGCGAAGCGGGCGGCCAGGACCGTGCCGAGGATGACGGCGACCCCGTCCGCCACGTAGAGCGAGCCCAACACCGCGCCGCCACCGCCGAGATGGCCCGTGGCGTAGGCGGCGAGCAGGATGTCGTACGCCCCGCCGATGCAGCCCCAGGCGATGCCGATCCAGACGACGGAGCGCGCCAGCGGCAGCTCGCGCAGCACCCGCAGACCCGCGGTCAGCTCCTTGCGCATCGGCGCCGCGGGCTCCGGGGCCGACGCCCCCGACGCCGCGGGCTCCGCGTACGGCATCGGCCGCCGGGCCTGCGCCAGCAGCGGTACGACGGCCAGCACCTGCAGCGCGCACGCGACGGCCATCGCCCCGGCCGGGCTCCAGCCGGCCAGCGCACCGCCGAGCGAGGCGCCGACGACGGTCATGGTCCCCGAGACGGAGCCCAGCCGGGCGTTGGCGGCGGGCCGGGACTCCGGTGCCACCACCCCGTACAGCCACTGCTGACGGGCCGGCGGCCAGAGGGTGTTGCCGAGTCCCTGGAGCCCGTAGAACGCGGCGGTGATCCAGATGCCGTGGTCGAGGAAGAGCGCCATGCCGAGGACGCATACGGCCTGCGCGACCATCGAGCCGACGGCCAGGCGCCGCACGTCGAACCGGTCCGCGAGGGTGCCGGCCACCATCATGAACGCCAGCGCGGGCACGGTCCCGATGAGCTCCACGGCCGCCAGCGTGGCGGGGGAGGAGTCCTGCAGCACCTGGATGAACAGGCTGATCTGCATGACCCAGGTCGACCCCGAGGACAGCGCGCTCGCCGTCCAGAGACGCGCGGTACCGCTGTGGCCCTGGTCGGGGCGGGTGATCATCCGGAGCATCCGGAGATTTGATCACACCGGGATGTGAGCCGTGAGCACCCCGCCCGCAGGTCAGCGCTCGATGATCACCAGGGGGATCTCGCGGGGTGCGGCCGCCGCCTGGTGGTCCTCGTAGGCGGGCCACAGGGCGGTCACGGCCTCCCAGTAGGTCTCCCGCTCCGCCGGGGTCGCCGTCCGCGCGCGGGCCTGCGCGGTCAGGGCGCCGACCTGGAGCCGGACCTCGGGGTGGGCGGTGAGGTTGCGGTACCAGGAGGGGACGCCGGGCGTGCCGTCGGCCGCGGTGGCCAGGACGATGTGGCGGCCGTCGTCCTTCGCGTAGATCAGCGGCGTGCGGACGGGCCGCCCGGAGAACCGGTCGAGGGTGGTCAGGAGCAGCGTCGGAACCCCGTGCCACAGGTGCCCGTCGGCGCCGGACGTGTCCACGTACGCGCGCACGTGCGTGGAGAGCTGGCCCGTCGGAGGGTCGGCCGGGTGGTCCCAGTCAACGGTCGTGGCCGTGGGGGAGTCGATCGCCATCGTTGTCGTCCTTCCGGAATCGGCCCCCGCGCGGGCTAACGAGCATCCATCGATTCTGGATGCGCATCGTCCCGCCCGCACCTCGGGGCGGACCGGGGAGACCGGTCCGCCCCGCTCCGGGCCCACCTACGGGAGGTAGCGTTCGAGCGCCCTCGCGCCCTCCTTCTCGATCAGCTTGCGTGCCTTCTCGACCCGTTCCGGCGTCGGGTCCTGGCCGCGTGCCATGACGAGGTCCTCAGGGTCGAACGGGTGCTCCGACCCCGTGTAGAGGTGGGCGGGGCGCTTGGGCTGCTGGTCCGATTCACTGTCCATGGCTACCTCCTGCTGTGTCCCCCTGGCCCCCATCCTCCGGCCGCGCCCCCATGAACGCACCTCGGGACCGGGACCGGGTCGGGACCGGGCCGTCGCTCAGGCGCTGACGGCCGCAAGTGCGGCCGTCAGCGCGACGATCGCCCCGCAGATGCCGAGGTTCACGATCCTGTGCTCCCAGAACACCGCCACGAACTCCCGGATCGTCGCGCTCGGCCAGAAGTACTTCGCCGTCGGCGATCCCAGCACCTGGCCGTTCACCCCGGCCTTGCGGGCCATCATCGCGGCGCGGAAGGCGTGGAAGTTGTTGGTGACCACCACGCAGCGGTAGCCGGGGTCGGCCGCCTCCATGACCGTGCGGCTGAACAGGAGGTTCTCCTCCGTCGTGCGGGACCGGTCCTCCAGCCGCACGTGCTCCTGCGGCACGCCCTCGGCGATCAGCCAGTCGGCCATCGCCCGCGCCTCCGCGAGCTTCTCGTCGCTCCCCTTGCCGCCCGAGGTCAGCAGCAGCGGCACCCGCCCGCCGCGGGCGATCTGCGCGTCGTGGATCTCCCGGCCCTTGCGCAGCCGCGAGGCCAGCAGCGGCGGGACCCGGTCGCCGCCGATGAGGCCGGAGCCGAGCATCACCACGAAGTCGACGTCCCCGTGCACCGTGATCCGGCCGTAGAGGAAGGCGTAGGCGAGGAAGCAGAGGAAGAGGAAGGAAACGTACCCGGCCAGCAGGACCACGCCCACCACCACCGCGTCCCAGGCCTGGGAGCCGCGGTTGCCCAGGGTCAGGACGAACGCGATCAGGGCGAAGATCCCCATCCCGGCCGCGAAGGAGAGGAGGGCCGGGCGGCGGCCCTCCTTGCGGATCACCGTCACGGCGTTGCCGATCAGGAAGAACCCGAGTGCGATCGTGCCGAGCGCCGGGACCAGGAAGACCAGCGCCACGACGGCCGTGTCGAGCCCGGCGGGCAGGTAGGGGACCAGGGTGAGCAGGGCGACGGACAGGAATATGAGGGTGAGGCCCAGATAGACCGCGTTGCGGAAGCGCCGACGGTCCTCCCGGACGCTCACGCCGAAGAGGACGAGGAAGAGAGCGGCAGGAACAAAGGCGTACATGCCGCTCATCGTATGTGCGGCATCCGTTCGGTCGGCGGCCGATCAGCGCCCGATCCACGTCCGATCCACGTCCGATCCACGTCCGATCCACGTCCGATCCGCGTCCGATCCGCGTCCGGTCAGCGGCCGCCGTGCGGGGTCCGGCGCACGGACCGCCCGGCCAGGACGTCCGTCCTGCGCCCGTCCCGTACGACGAAACGCCCGTCGATCAGGACGTACGGGATCCCGGACGGCAGCGTGCGCGGCTGCTCGTACGTCGATCCGGCCGCGACCGTCAGCGGATCGAAGAGGACGAGGTCCGCCCGGTGCCCGGCGCGCACCAGCCCCCGGTCCGGCAGCCGCAGCCGCGCGGCGGGACGGCCGGAGAGGTGGGCGACGCACTCCTCCAGGGAGAGGACGCCCAGCTCGCGCACGTAGTGCCCGAGGTAGTGCGGGAAGGTGCCGTAGGCCCGCGGATGCGGTTTCGCGCCCTGCAGGATGCCGTCCGAGCCGCCCGTGTGGACCGGGTGGCGCATGATCGCCCGTACGTTCTCCTCGTGCCCGACGTGCTGGAGGATGCTCGGTCCGAGCCGGTCGCCCAGCAGCAGCGCCCGGGCCGTGTCCCAGTCGGGGACGCGGGTGCCGACGTACGCCCCGTAGGCCGGGTCCGTGGTCCCGGCGATCTCGATCGTCGACCAGTCGACCGGGACCCCGTGGCAGCCGTCGGCGCCCTCCACCTCCAGCGCGTACCGGATCCGCTCGGCCTCCGCGTCGTCGCGGAGCCGGGCGAGGACCGCCTCGGGTCCGCCCTCGTTCGCCCAGCTGGGCAGCAGGGCGACCAGGGTGGTGCAGCCGGGGGTGTACGGGTAGCTGTCGAGGGTGATGTCGGCGCCGTCGGCCAGTGCCCCGTCGAGCAGGGCGAGCAGCTCGCCCGCCCGGCCCCGGTTCTCCCCGAAGTTCATCGTGGCGTGCGCCAGGTGCAGGGCGCAGCCGGCCTCGCGGGTCAGCTCGACCATCTCGGCGTAGGCGGCCAGGGCCCCGCGGCCGTACGAGCGGTGGTGCGGGCAGTAGTAGCCGCCGTACCGGGCCACCACCCGGCACAGCTCGCTCAGTTCGGCGCCGGATGCGTACATGCCCGGGGTGTAGGTGAGCCCGGAGGACATGCCGACGGCGCCCTGCGCGAGCCCCTCCGCGACCAGGTTCCGCATCCGGTCGAGCTCCGAGGGGGTGGCGGGGCGGTCGCCCCAGCCGACGACGTGGGCGCGGACGGTGCCCTGGGGGACCAGGTAGGCGGCGTTGACGGCGATGCCCTGCCCGCCGTGGGCCCGGTCCAGCCGGTCCAGGTACCCGCCGACCGTGCGCCAGTCGAAGTCGATGTCCTCGCCCGTGCCGTTCCAGCCGGCGATGGCGGCCCGCACCTCGGCCAGCGTGCGGTCGTCGACGGGGGCGTACGACAGGCCGTCCTGGCCGAGGACTTCGAGGGTCACGCCCTGGGCGGCCTTCGCGCCGTGGTCCGGATCGCGCAGCAGCGCCAGGTCGCTGTGGGCGTGCATGTCGATGAAACCGGGGGCCAGGGCGAGGCCGCGGGCGTCGAGCGTGTGCCGCCCGCCGCCCGCGATCCTGCTGCCCACTTCGGCGATGCGGCCCTCGTGGACGGCGACGTCGGCGGTGTAGGAGGGCCCGCCCGTGCCGTCGACGACGCGGGCCCCGCGGATGACCAGGTCCATGGTGGTGGGAACGCTCCTCCGGAGCTCGGAAGCCGGGGCTTAGAAGAACGTCCGGACGTACTCGGTGACCGTGCCGTCGGCTTCCACCACCGGGATCAGCGGCCACTTCTCGAAGATCGTGCACGGGTGGGACATGCCCAGCGCCACCCAGTCGCCGACCTGCACGTCCTCGGCGGAGTCCGTTTCCAGCCAGGCGTGCTGGTCGGAGAGCTTGAGCACGCGGATCCCGGTGGCCGGGCGCTCGTCGCCGGTCAGCGGATCGCGTACGAGCTCCGCCTCGGGCAGCCCCAGGTCGTAGGCGATGTCCCGCTTGCCGGCGTTGACGAACGCCTGGGTGGGGGAGGGGCGGGAGACCACCTGCGCCCAGAGCCGGAAGGCGGGGCGCAGGCCGCCCTCCTCGGGGACCCGGTTGAAGGGGGTGAGGCGGGTGTACCAGCCGTGGTCGTGGGAGACGTACGCACCGGAGCGCAGCAGCTTCAGGACCGGCCGCGAGAGCTCCGGCAGCTCGGCGAACACGTCGGCGACGGCGTCGAACCAGGCGGAGCCGCCCGCGCTGACGACGATCTCCCCGACCCCCTCGAACCGTCCCGCCTTGTCGAACTCGGCCGCCAGCGCGGTGAGCCGGCGCAGGTAGGCGTGCACGGAGTCCGGCTCCGCGCCGGGCACCTCCGCCTCGTACCCGGCGATGCCGACCAGGCGCAGGGTGTCCGTGCCCGCCACCGCGTCGGCGACGGCCCGGCAGTCCTCGTCGGTACGGGCCCCCGTGCGGGCTCCCTCCCCGGCGCCGAGCTCGACGACCACGTCGACCTGCTGGGGCTGCCCCTGGAGGGCCCGGTCCATGAGCTGGACCCCGCGCACGGAGTCCACGTAGCAGACGAAGCGGAAATCGGGGTCCGCGGCGAGTTCGGCGGCCACCCAGCGCAGGGCGGCGGCGTCGACGAGCTCGTTGGCGAGGAAGATCCGCTGGATGCCGAACGCCCGGTAGACGCGCGCCTGGTGGGGGACGGCGGCGGTGATGCCCCAGGCCCCGTGCTCCAGCTGACGCCGGAACAGCTGCGGGGCCATGCAGGTCTTGCCGTGCGGGGCGAAGGCCAGGCCGTGGCGCTCGGCGTAGGTGCCGAGGGCGGCGAGGTTGTGGCTCAGGGCCTCGGCGTCGAGGGTGAGCACGGGCGTCGTGAACCCGCCGGTGTAGAGGCTGCGCCGCTGGGCGGTCAGCTCTCCCACGGTGAGGCCCGCCTGTCCGGCGTCCGGGGGGAGCCCCTTGAACCGGTGGTCCACCGGCTCCTGGGCGAGTGCCTGGACGGGGTCGCTGGGCATGTGCGTGTGCCTCCCGGGGTATTGCGGTTGTTGCGTACAGTGCAACAGTCGTTGCATGCACCGCTGCATGCTGTCTAACATCCCGGGTGACGACGGGTCAACGGGGCCGGGCCCCGGTTCTGTACGGAGGCACGCTGAGTGAGCCAGTCGGTGGAGCGGGCGCTCCGGATCCTGCCTGCCCTGGCCAAGGGCCCCGCCGGGCTCGGCGAGGTCGCCGAGGTGCTCGACGTGCACAAGAGCACGGCCCTGCGGCTGCTGCGGACCCTCCAGGAGCACGGCTTCGTCTACCGGCAGGGCGACGGGCGCTACCGGCTCGGGGCCTCCCTCTTCGCGCTGGCCGCCGAGTCCATCGAGAACCTCGACGTCCGCGACATCGCGCACCCGCACCTGCTGGAACTGAACCGGATCACCGGCCACACCGTGCACCTCGCCCTCCACCAGGACGACGAGGTCGTCTACGTGGACAAGGTCGACAGCCGCTACGCGGTCCGGATGTACTCGCGCATCGGCCGGCCCGTCCCCCTCACCGTCGCCGCCGTGGCCAAGCTGCTCATCGCCGACCTGCCCGAGCCGGAGCGCCGGGCCCTGGCCGCGCGCATCGAGTACCCGGCCTACACCCCCCGGTCCACCCCCGACGCCGCCGCGTACCTGCGCGAGCTGGACCTCGTGCGCGCCCAGGGGTGGGCCACGGACATCGGAGGCCACGAGGAGTCCCTGAACTGCCTGGCCGCCCCCGTCCGCGGACCCGACGGCCGCGTGGTCGCCGCGATGTCCGTCTCCGCCCCCGGCGTGGTCCTCTCCGTCGTGGGGCTGCTCGAACTCCTCCCGCTCGTACGGCAGACCGCCGACGCCATCGGCCGCGAGTACTCAGGCTCGGGCCCCGTACAGGAACAGGAAGAACACAGGCCATGACCGACAAGATCGCGATCACCCCCGCCACCCACACCGACCCGCCCGCGAAGTTCTCGCACGGCGTCCGCAAGGGCAACATCCTCCAGGTCGCCGGCCAGGTCGGCTTCCTCCCGCACGTGGACGGGCAGGAGCCCACGCCCGCCGGCCCCACCCTGCGCGAGCAGACCCTCCAGACGCTGGAGAACGTCCGCTCCGTGCTGGAGGCGGGCGGGGCGACCTGGGACGACGTGATGATGCTGCGCGTCTACCTCACCGACACCACGCACTTCGAAGAGATGAACGAGATCTACAACGCCTACTTCGAGGAGCAGAACCTCAAGGAGGTCCCCTCCGCCCGCACCACGGTGTACGTGGGCCTCCCCGGCGACCTGCTGATCGAGATCGACGCCCTCGCGGTGCTCGGCTGACACGGACGGCCGGCGGGAGTCGGCGCAAGCCGTCGCCAACTCCCGCCGCCGGTCCCGCGGTCCGGGGGCGGACGCCGAGCGCCCATTGGGTACCCTCACGGATGACTTCGGGGCGCCGGCGGGGGCCGGAACGCCGCTAGCAGGGATGGGTCCTCAATGAGCAGCGCACCTTCGGCAGGAATCTTCCAACCGCTCAAGGCCGACGACCCGGAGGTCGTGGGCGGCTACCGGCTCGCAGCGGTGCTCGGCGCGGGCGGCATGGGCAAGGTGTACCTCTCGTACACGCCGGGCGGCCGGCCCATCGCCATCAAGGTGATCCGGTCCGAGTTCGGCGAGGACCCCGAGTTCCGGCGGCGCTTCCAGCAGGAAGTGCGGTCCGCGGAGCGGGTCCAGGGGCTCTACACCGCCCCCGTCATCGACTCGGACACCGAGGGAGCCCAGCCCTGGCTGGCCACGGCCTACGTGCCCGGCCCCTCCCTCGCGCACGCCGTGGCCCACCACGGCGCACTGCCGCCGCGCAGCGTGCTGCTGCTGGCCGTCGGGGTCGCCGAGGCGCTGACCGTCATCCACGGCGCGGGCATCGTCCACCGCGACCTGAAGCCCGCCAACGTCCTCCTCGCCTCCGACGGCCCGCGCGTCATCGACTTCGGCATCGCCCGCGCGGCCGACACCACCGCCCTGACCAGCACGGGCGTCAGCATCGGCACCCCGGCGTTCATGGCGCCCGAACAGGCCTCGGCCGGCACGATCACCCCGGCCACCGACGTCTTCGCCCTCGGCCAGATCGCCGCCTTCGCGGCCATCGGGTCCTCCGTCTACGGCGACGGGCCCTCGCACGCGGTGCTCTACCGGATCGTGCACGAGGACCCCGACCTCGGCGGACTGCCCGAGGAGCTGCGGCCCCTGGTGACCCGCTGCCTCAGCCGCGACCCGGCCGACCGCCCGGCCCTGACCGAGATCATCGCGCTGTGCAACGAGGCCGCGGGCGCCGAGCCGCTGCGCCAGGGGGAGGACTGGCTGCCGCGCGCGGTCGCCGGTTCCATCACCGAGCGGGTGCAGCTGCTGCCCGCCCCGGCGCCCACCCCGCCGCCCGTCTCCGCCCCTGCCCCGCAGCCGCCCACGGCGGCGCCGGTTCCGACCGAGGTCTCCGCGCAGCCCCCGGCCAAGGCCGTGCCTCCGGCACCCGCCGCCGCACCCGGCTACACGCCCACCGGCCTGGCCGCCGCCCCGACGCAGGCCGCTGCGGCGCAGCCCGCTCCGGCGCCGACCGGTCCGCCGACGGCGCCGACGGGCTACGGGACGCCGCCCGCGTACGGGCAGCCGACGCACCCGCAGCCCCCGTACGGGCAGCCCGCGTACGCCCAGCCTCCGCGCCCGCAGCCCACGTACGCGCAGCCGGCGTACACCCAGCCCACCTACGCGCAGCCCGGATGGGGGCAGCCGACGTACCCGCCCGCGCCGGCCAAGCCCAAGCGGACCGGGCTGATCGTCACCCTGTCCGTCGTGGGCGCGGTCATCGGGCTCGCCGTCCTCGGCTCCCTGCTGCCGGACGGCGACAAGGGCGGTACGGACGGGGCGTCGGGCAGCAAGGGCGGCGGCGGGAGCGCGAGCGCCTCCCCGGGCGGGGCCCAGAAGCCCGTGGACCCGCAGCCGGTCTCGTACAAGGGCATCGACATGCCCGGGTCCCACCGGCTGCTGCTCGCCGACAATCCGCCGCGTCCGGCGGAGGAACCGGGCGGCGGGGGCGTGCACTACGGAAAGGGAGACCTCTACTTCTACCGGGACACCACCTTCGGGAAGGACGAGTTCGGCACCGCGAACGGGAAGCTGGTCCTGCTGAACAACTCGGAGAAGGGCTCGCTGGAGACCTGCCGCAAGGTGACCCGCTTCACCGAGAAGATCACCCTCGACCAGCTCACGGCCGGATCCGAGGTCTGCGTCCTGAGCGACGCCGGACACATCGCGGTGGCGACCTACCGCGGCAAGTCGGGGGCGAAGGAGTCGAGCCAGTACATCACCCTCGACCTCACGATCTGGCGCAACGCCGAGCAGGCGAAGAAGGACTAGCCGGGACGGCACGCGCGAAGGGGCGCCCCCCTGGCGGTGGGGCGCCCCCGGCTCACGTGACATGCACTAACGGCACTACGGGCACTACGGGCACTACGGGCAGTACTGCGCCTGCTTGCCGATCGACCGGTACATGCAGTCCGCGTTCTCCAGGAGCTGCAGCACCGCGTCCTTGTTGCGCGCCGTCTCGTTCGCGATGACCTCGTCCGGCGGGTAGAAGCCGCCGCCGCCCGAGCCGGTCGGGTACATCTCGAAGGTGTAGCCGAAGATCTTCTGGTTGCCCCACAGCCAGTCGTCGATCGTCCCGTCGGTGATGTACAGGTCGCTCGACTGCTCCGGCGTGTAGCCGTTGCTGGCCGCCATGCTGGTGCCGATCTTCTTGAACACGGCCAGGTCGTCGGCGCTCAGGCCGGGAGCCGTGTCGTTGTACGTCCACCCGTACGGCCACAGCACGAGCTCGCTGTACGTGTGGAAGTCGATGGCGGCCGTGATCTGCTGCTTGCCGCCGATCACGCGGCTGCGCACGAAGTCCGATACCGCCTTCACCTCGGGCGCCGACTCGGCGGCCGGGCCCCGGTAGGTCTCGGAGCTCTTGCTGCTGCTGGAGCCGCCGCAGCAGCCCCACTTGTAGTTCCAGTTGCGGTTCTCGTCCGTGCCGACGTAGGAGGAGCCGGCGTTGGGCTGCCGGTTCTTGCGCCAGGAGCGGTACGAGCCGGTGGCGATGTCGTACTCGCCGCCGTCCGGGTTCAGGTCGGGGATGATCCAGATCTCGCGGCCGTTCACGGCGTTGGTGATCCGGGAGTCCGTCCCGTACTTGGAGCCGAACTCCTTGATCAGGTAGAGGGCCATCTCGACCGTCAGGTGCTCGCGGGCGTGCTGGTGCGCGGTGAAGAGCACCTCGGGCTCGGCCTCGTCGGTCGCGACGTTGTCGCTGATCTTGATCGCTACGAGGTCCCGGCCCTGGTACGACTTGCCGATGACCCGCTTGCTGATGATCGAGGGGTACTGGGCGATGCGCTGGTCGATCTCCGCGCTCGCCTCGGCGTAGTTGTGGTAGAGCGCGTCCTTCGACGGGAAGTCGTTGATCCCGGCGGCGATGTCGCGCCCGTCGGAGCGGTCCGGCGGTCCGGGCAGCGCGGTCAGCTCGTAGCCGAGGGCGCGCAGCTTCCTGGCCTGCATCGTGTCGGCGCTGACGACGACGGAGTTGGTGTCCACCTCGTCGATGGAGGCGCCGGTACGGAGCAGGGCGGTGCGTTCGACGGCCGTGGCCGGGCCCTGGATCTCGTACTGGACGATCGACTCGTCCTGGGTGGCGGTCGACGGGGTGGGCGGCGGGGCTGCCGTCGCGCTCAGGCCGTAGGCGGGTGCGCCGAGCGCGAGCGCGAGAAGGGCCGCCGTGACGGCGGCCCTTCGGCGGTGGTGGAGCCGCATGCGTTTCTCCTGGGTGGGAGTGTGGGGGTAGCCGTGCGGACGCGCACAGCGTGCTCTCGTGGCATGTCCGGGTCAAGAACTCGAATCGGCCACCCCCACACACCTACCTGCTACGGCAGGCCGTGGACCTTGGGACCCACCGCGTTGGACCAAGCGCTACCCGCTTTGGCGTCCCAGTTGGTCGACCAGGTCATCGCGCCGCGCAGCCCCGGGTAGGTCTTCGAGGGCTTGAAGCTGCCGCAGCTCGTACCCCTGGCCAGGCAGTCCAGCGCGTTGTTCACGATGGTCGGCGAGACGTAGCCGCTGCCCGCGCCGCTGGGGGAGGCCGGGACCCCGATGCCCACCTGCGAGGGGTCGAGCCCGCCCTCCAGCTGGATGCAGGCCAGCGCGGTGAGGAAGTCCACCGAGCCCTGGGAGTAGACCTTGCCGTCGCAGCCGAGCATCGCGCCGCTGTTGTAGTACTGCATGTTGACGACGGTGAGGATGTCCTTCACGGCGAGAGCCGTCTTGAAGTAGCCGCCCTGCGTCGACTGCATGTCGATGGTCTGCGGGGCCATGGTGAGGACGAGCGAGGGGCCGGCCTTGGCCGCCAGCGCCTTCAGCGCCTGGGTCATGTAGGTCGGGTTCAGGCCGTTCTCCAGGTCGATGTCGATCCCGGTGAAGCCGTACTCCTGCATCAGCGCGTACGCGGAGTTCGCGAGGTTGGTCGCGGACGCCGAGTCGTTGACCGAGATGGTGCCCTTCTCGCCGCCGATGGACAGGATGACGGACTTGCCGGCCGCCTTCTTCGCGGCGATGTCCGCCTTGAACTGGGGGACCGTGTAGCCGCCGAGGCCGGCCGAGTCGAGGTTGAAGGTGATGGCGCCCGGCGTGCTCGTGGCGTCGGCGAAGGAGACGGCGATGATGTCGTACTGCGCGGAGACGTCGGAGATCTTCTGGACGGTCGCGCCGTTGTTGAAGTTCTGCCAGTAGCCGGTCACCGCGTGCTTGGGCACCGACGGGTTCGGATTGCCGCCCCCGCCGCTCGTGGTGGTGCCGGGGACGGCGGCACCCTTCACGCCCTCGCCGGCCGCGTTGTACGCGCTCACCTGGAAGGAGTACGTGGTCGACGCGGCGAGCCCGGTGATCTGCGCGGAGGTGCCCGAGGTCACGGGCTGGACGCGGACGCCGTCCTGATACACGTAATACCCGGTGGCCCCGCTGACCGTGTTCCACGAAAGGGTGAGCCCGCTGGAGCTCTGGCCGGAAACGGCGCTGCCGGACGGCGCGCCGGGGATGGTCGGCGAGGGGTCGGTGCCGCCTCCGCCGTCGGGGCCGAAGACGCTGAACTCGTCGACCACGAAGCCGGGCTGGCCGTACCAGCCGTGGGTGTAGACGGTGACCTGGGTGGTGCTCGGGCCGGTGGTGAAGGTGGTGGACAGCTTCTGGAAGCCGCCGCCGGTGCCGGGGGTCCAGGTGGAGACGTCCTGGGTGCCGGTCCCGGTCGCGCCGAGATACACGTACGAGCCGTTGACCTGCTCGCTGAGCGTGTAGGTCGAGCTGGGCTTGACCGTGACGACCTGGCTGCACCGGGCGTTGTCCTGGCCCGCCGGGGTGGCCTTGAGGGCGCCGGCCCCCGCGAAGACGGGGGAGGAGACGACGGCGCCGCTGCCGGAGGTGCACGTCCAGTTGGCGAGGCCGGACTCGAAGCCGCCGTTGCGGACGACGTTGACGTCGGCGGCCTGGGCGGTGCCGGTGGCCACGGCGGTGAGGCCGGCGGCGGCGAGGGTGACGGCGAGCGGGATGGCGAGGGAGCGTATGCGGTTCACGTGGGCTCCGGTGGGGGGAGTGGGGAAGTGAGAACGCGTCAGACATCGGTACGGGGCAAGTGGGGTGCCCCGCAGCCAAGTTGGTCTAGTCCAATGTCCATGTCAAGACTGTTTGCAATATGGCTTGAACTGATCGACCCGCCGGTCGTCTCGCGATCCTTGTTGTCCGGATTTTCCCGACCCCCGTGACACGTGCCGGTGGCACGGGAATGTGCAAGGCCCTGCCCTGTCAGGAAGGACGTGGATATGGTGCTGGGGCAAGGGGGAAGGGTGTTGATCGTTTGCGGTCGCGCAGCATGCGCGTACCCGCCGCGGTCAGGGGAACGCCCGTGGATGACCGGGTGAACGGGGGGATGCGCGTGCCGATCGCCATTGCTGTCACCAGCGCCGATCTGGTGCTGCCGGCCCCGGACCGGCACACCCCGGCCGCCGCCGTACTGCCGCCGCCCGAGGAGCTCGACCTCGACGGCGCGCTCGCCCAGACGGCCGGCCTGCTGGAGCGCCACGGCCACCTGGTGGTCCTCGTGCCCTCCTGGCTCCGCGCCTCCGCCGTCCGCCGCCTGCACACCGTCCGGGCCATCCTGGAAACCGACCGGATCGCCCTCGTCGACGTCGATCTCCCTCCGCTGGGCACCGCCCTGCTGGTACGTCAGCTGCGCCAGCTCAGCGTCTGCGACTTCAGCCCCGGCGTCCTCGCCTCCGCCGCCCGCCTGCTCGCGCACTACATCTACGCGGGCGCGCTGCTCGGCTCGGTCGCCAAGCTGGACCGGGTGCCGGTCGGGCTGAAGGCGCACGCCAAGTCCTGGTCCCCGAACGCCCAGTTCGCCGTACTGGCCCACCCGACCCCGCACCTGGTCAAACTGGGCTCGGGCTCCGGCGGAACCCACGGCGGCGGCGCCACGCTCCCCCCGGGCCCCGACTTCGCCACCCACCTCACCTTCGCCCGCGGCCAGCTCACCTCCGACTGGGTGGCCTCCGACCTGGCCCCCGCCTGGCGGGTCCAGGGCGTCATGGAGAACCCGCTGCCCGCCGACTCGCCCGCCTGGTGGGCCACGCCGAAGCTGGTGGAGTTCGCGGCCGCCATCCCGGACCCCTCCGTGCTCTACCAGCTCGTCGCCTCGGTCCGCCGCGAGGAATGCCGCTGGTGCGGCTTCGAACTCATCGGCGACCGCTGCAGCTTCTGCGCCGCCCCGCTCCTCGCACCGGCCCCGCCGCCCTCCGCGGCATCCGCGGGAACCTCCGCGGACCGGCTCGGCCCCAGATCCAGATCCAGACACTGACCGGCCCGAACGAATGAAGAACGGCGAGGTAAGACGGCCATGAACTCACGCCAGCGCCGCGGCGTCATCCTGCTGATCCTGTCGGTCCTGTGCGCCCTCGCCGCCTTCGGCGGAGTCCTCGTGGTGATGGGAGACGTCAACTCCAAGGTCGGCAACGAGGTCGTCGCCTACCGGGTGAAGGGCGACATAGCCCCGTACACCCCCCTGGCGGCCGGCCAGTTCGAGGAAGTCACGGTCCCCGAGCGGTGGCTGTCCGAGACCGCCGTCACCGACCTGGGCGTACTCAAGGACAAGCTGGCGCTCACCTCCCTGAAGAAGGGCTCGCTCCTCCAGAACGACATGTTCGTCGACAAGCCGAAGCTCCAGGCCGGGGAGCAGGAGATCGCGATCATGATCGACGCCTCCACGGGCGTGGCCGGAAAGGTCACCCCCGGCGCCAAGGTCAACATCATCGGCACGTTCAAGAGCAAGAAGCCGGACGGCCCCGACCAGGCCGTTGTCATGGTGGCCAACGCCCGCGTCATCAACGTAGGCAAGCTCACCCCGCTCGACACCAAGGACAAGGACGCCGACAAGAAGAGCCCCACCGACGCCGTCCCGATCACCTTCGCCCTGTCCACCAAGGACACCCAGCGCGTCGCCTACGCCGAGTCCTTCGCGGTGCACGTACGCCTGGCCCTGGTGGCACCCGGCACCGACTCGGCGCCCAACCCGGGCGACCACTTCTACACCCTCGAAGGGGACCGGTGAGGCGCCGATGACCACCCGAATCCTCCCCGCGGTCGGCGACCCGGAGTCCGCCCGCGTCATCGCCACCCTGCTCAGCCAGCTCCCGGGCGCCGAGCCGGCCGCCCCCGTCCCCGACTCCACCTCCCTCCTCGACACCCTCGCCCGGCTCGCGAGCGATTCGATCGACGAGCTGCCCGAGGTGGTCCTCGTCCACGAGCGGATCGGTCCGCTCCCCGCCCTGGAGCTGATCCGCGAGGTCGCCCTGCGCTTCCCCGCGGTCGGCGTCGTCCTCCTCACCTCCGACGCGAGCCCCGCCCTCTTCTCCGCCGCCATGGACTCCGGCGCCCGCGGCCTGATCGGCCTGCCCCTGGCCTACGAGGAGCTCGCCGCCCGCGTCCAGGCCGCCGCCCAGTGGTCCGTGGGCGTACGCCGCCACCTGGGCCGGGGCCCCGAACTGCCCAGCGGCCCGGGCGGCAAGGTGGTCACGGTCACCGGGGCCAAGGGCGGGGTCGGCGCCACCTTCGCGGCCGTGCAGTTCGCACTGGCGGCGGTCGCGGCCGGGCGGCGTACGGCCCTGGTCGACCTGGACCTCCAGGCCGGCGACGTCGGCTCGTACCTCGACGTGCAGTTCCGCCGCTCCATCGCCGACCTCGCCGGCATCCAGGACATCTCCCCGCGGGTGCTGCAGGACGCGGTCTACGACGACCGCACCGGCCTCGCGCTGCTCCTGGCCCCGGCCGACGGCGAACGGGGCGAGGAGGTCGACGACCGGGCCGCCCGGCACGTCGTCGCCGCCCTGCGCGCCCGCTACGAAGTGGTCGTCATCGACTGCGGCACGCAGGTGACCGGCGCCAACGCGGCGGCCGTGGAACTGGCGGACGTGGCCGTCCTGGTCACCACACCCGACGTGGTCGCGGTACGTGCGGCCAAGCGGATGGTCCGGATGTGGGAACGGCTCCAGGTCAGGAAGGCGGAGGAGACCACCATGGTCGTCAACCGATGGTCCAAGCAGACCGAGATCCAGCCCGCCCTGATCGAGAAGATCACCAAGACCCGGTCGGTACGCACCCCCGTGCCGGCCAACTTCAAGGAACTCCAGGCCGTCGTCGACGCGGGCCGCGTACAGGACCTCGACAACCGCTCGACGGTCAAGCAGGCCCTGTGGACGGTGGCGGGGGAGCTGGGGCTGCTGACCGCCCCGGAGGCGCAGGACGCCCCGGGCGCCCCGCCGGCCGAGCCCGGCGCGGCCCTGGCCGTACGGGGCTCCGGTGCCGTGTCCAGACTCCGCGGCAAGGGCGACCGGGGCGCACTCGGGCCGTGGACGCGGCGCGGGCGGGAGGGCTGAGGGGTGTCCGGGCGGAGACGGGACCGGGTGCGCGGCCGCGGTGATCAGGGGCAGGTGGCGTTCGAGTTCGTCGGCATGCTGCCGTACATCCTGCTGATCCTGGTGGCGGTGTGGCAGTGCGTGCTCACCGGGTACGCGTACTCCCTGGTGGGCAACGCGGCCGACGAGGCCGCGCGAGCGGGGGCCCTGCACGGCCCCGAGGCGTGTGAGACGGCCGGGTTGAAGCACATCTCCGTCGGGTGGGACGCCCCCAAGGTGACCTGCACGCCGTCGGGAAACCTCTACAAGACCACGGCCACGGTGAACCTCCGGGTCCTGTTCCCGGGCTTCGACATAGGCGTCCCCATCACCGGCCACGGCGGCTCCCTGAACGAGCAGGAGGAGGACTGAGATGAACCGGATACGCACGATCCGCAACGGTGATCGTGACCGGGGCCAAGTCGCCCTGGAGTACATCGGGTTCCTGCCCTTCCTGCTCCTGGTCGGGCTCGGCGGCATCCAGCTGGGCTGGACCGCGTACGTGACGCAGCAGGCGGAGACGGCCGCCCGTACGGCGGCACGCGTGGAAGCGCGCCATCCGGACGAGGGGGTGGCGGCGGGCCTGGCGGCGATCTCGGAGAGTCTCCGGGAGGGAGCGGTCATCCAGCCGGATGTAACGCGGGACTCGATCACGATGACGGTGACCCTCAGGATCAACTCGGTCGTGCCCGGGATCGCCTCCCGCCGCGTCCAACGGATCGCCGTCATGCCCAACGACGATCCGAGGTGACCGGACCATGAGCCTGCGTTCCAGGGTGAACACCCCCGACGACCGCCACAACCCGCGCGAGGACGGCCGCCTGGTCTCCTCGTACCGCACCAAGCTGCTGGAGGAGATCGACCTCGCCGAGATGTCCGCGCTCGCGCCCGCGGAGCGCCGCGCGCGCCTGGAGCGCGTACTCGGCCACATCATCAGCCGCGAGGGGCCGGTCCTCTCCACCGTCGAGCGCGCCCAGCTCATCCGCCGCGTCGTCGACGAGGCCCTCGGCCTCGGCGTGCTCGAACCGCTCCTCGAAGACCCGACCATCTCCGAGATCATGGTCAACGGCCCCGACCAGATCTTCGTGGAACGCTCCGGCCGAGTGGTGCAGCTCCCGCTCCGCTTCGCCTCGCACGAGCAGCTGATGCAGACCATCGAGCGCATCGTCTCCACGGTCAACCGCCGTGTGGACGAGGCCAATCCGATGGTCGACGCCCGCCTGCCCAGCGGCGAGCGCGTCAACGTGATCATCCCGCCGCTCTCGCTGACCGGCGCCACCCTCACCATCCGCCGCTTCCCCCGGGCCTTCACCCTCCACGAGATGATCGGCGTCGGCTCCCTGGACGAGCAGATGGTCCTCCTGCTGTCGGGCCTCGTCGCGGCCAAACTGAACGTGATCGTCTCCGGCGCCACCGGCACCGGCAAGACCACCCTCCTCAACGCCCTCTCCGGCCTGATCCCGGAGGGCGAGCGCATCATCACCATCGAGGACTCCGCCGAGCTTCAGCTCCAGCAGGCGCACGTCATCCGCCTCGAATCCCGCCCCGCCAACGTGGAGGGCAAGGGCGAGATCACCATCCGCGACCTCGTCCGCAACTCCCTGCGCATGCGCCCCGACCGCATCATCGTCGGCGAGGTCCGCGGCGGCGAGACGCTCGACATGCTCCAGGCGATGTCCACCGGCCACGACGGTTCGCTGGCCACGGTGCACGCGAACAGTTCCGTCGACGCCCTGATGCGCCTGCAGACCCTCGCCTCGATGTCCGAGGTGGAGATCCCCTTCGAGGCGCTCCAGGACCAGATCAACAGCGCCGTCCACGTCATCGTCCAGCTCACCCGCTTCGGCGACGGCACGCGCCGCATCACCGAGATCTCCCTCCTCGACTCGCACGGCCGCGAGCCCTTCCGCATCACGACGGTCTGCCGCTTCGCCGCGCAGCCCATGGGCCCCGACGGCCGCGTCCACGGCCGCTTCGAGTACTACCCGCTGCCCCGCTGGCTCGCGGACCGCCTCTACATGAACAACCAGCCGATCCCGCAGGCCTTCGGGGTCGAGCCGGTGGCCGCAGACCCGCTCACCGACCCCCTTCCCGCCCGCATCACCCGGACCGCCCTGTGAACCCACTGATCCTCCTCACCCTCGGCGCCACGCTGCTGGCCTGCGTCCTGGTGGTCACCGGCCTCCACGCCTACGCCGCCGGCCGCGCCCAGCGCGCCGCGCTCATCGAGCGCCTCTCGGCGACCGGACTCCCCGCCCCCCTCGGCCGCAGGCGCCGCTTCCCGGGCGTGGACCGGCGCCTGCGCACGACCAAGCTCGGCCGCAGCATCGAGCGCAAGCTCGGGGTGACCGGCCTGGACCTCACCGTCGGCGAGTACTTTGTCTACATGCTGGCCACGGTCGCCGGGATCTGGCTGGTCGCGGCCTCCTTCCTGGCCCCGTTCTTCGGTCCGGTGGCCGGCCTGATCGCCCTGTGGGGGGCCAACGCCTTCCTCAACTGGCAGCGGGCCCGCCGCACCGAGCGGTTCATCAACCAGCTCCCCGACCTGTCCCGGATCCTCGCCAACGCCACCCAGGCCGGTCTGGCCCTGCGTACGGCCATCGGCATGGCGGCCGAGGAGCTGGAGGCACCGGCCGGCGAGGAGCTGGCGCGCGTGGCCTCCCGGCTCGCGGTCGGGCACTCGATCGAGGAGGCCCTCAGCGAGATCGAGCAGCGTCTGCCCTCGCGGGAGTTGGTCGTCCTCGTCTCCACCCTCGTCCTGTCCGCCCGCGCGGGCGGCGCGATCGTCGGCAGCCTGCGCAACCTGACGGTGACGCTGGAGCAGCGCAAGGAGACCCGTAGAGAGGTCCGTACCCAGCTGTCCCAGGTCACGGCCACCGCCTACCTGGTGCCGGTGATGGGCGTCGGCTCCCTGCTCCTCGTGGACGCGATGATGCCGGGCGCGCTGGACCGGATGACCGGATCCGTCCTCGGGCAGACCCTCGTACTGGTCGCCTTGGGGCTCTTCGCCCTCGGATTCGTCGCCATCCGCCGCCTGTCCAAGATCGACGTATGAGGAGGCCGGCATGATCGCGCTGCTCCTGGCCTTGGCCGTGGCCCTGTCGGTCTTCGGCATCTTCCACGGCATCCGCCTCTACCGCGCCGACACCAAGCTCCCGTCCGACCTGATGCTGGCCCTGGAGGTCGGCGCCACCCGCACGACGGCCGTCGGCTCCCTCGTCGACCGCATCGGCATCCGCTACGCGCCGCTGATACTGCGCCTGATGGGCCCCGACCGGGTGGCGCGCAAACGCCGCCAGATCGACACGGCGGGCAACCCGTCCGGCCTGACCATCGACCGCTACGCCGCCCGCCGCGCCGTGTACGCCTTCCTCGGCGGCATCGGGGCCTTCGCCATGCTGATCAACGGCCAGCTGATCCTGGCGCTGCTGATGGTGGCCTTCGGCCTGTTCTGGATCGAGGCAGGCCTCTGGTCGGCGATCCGGATCCGCCGCGACCACATCGACCGGACCCTGCCGGACTTCCTCGACGTCCTCGCCGTGGTCGTCAGCGCGGGGCTGGGCTTCCGCCCCGCGCTGGAGCGTGTCGCGGACAAGTACGAGGGCCCGTGGTCCGACGAGATCCGGATCACCCTCCAGCAGATGACCATGGGCGTCAGCCGCCGCCAGGCCTTCGACGAGCTGCGCCGGCGCAACGACTCCGAGCAGGTCGCGCAGTTCGTCACCGCCCTCCAGCAGGGCGAGGAACTGGGTTCTCCGATCGTCGACACCCTGATCGCCATCGCCGAGGACATGCGGCGCACGGACGCTCAGAACGCCCGCCGCCGGGCCGCCAAGGCCGTCCCGAAGGCCACCTTCGTCGTCACGATGTTCATGCTCCCCGGGACCATGATCCTCCTGATCGGCGGGTTCGTGTACGGAGCCGACGTCGACTTCGGCGCCCTGTTCGGGGGCGGCTGAGCCATGCCCGCCTCGCTGGACGACGTCACGGAGTTCGCCGCCGCACGGGACCGGCCGTCCCCGCGCCCCGCGGTGCAGCTGCCGATCGCCCTCCAGGCCAACGCCCTGCAGGCGCTGTGCCGCCAGGTCTTCGCGTTCCGCCTCGTGATGATCGCCCTCGGGACGCCGGTGGTGCTGAGCCGCACGGCACCCGGGACGCCGACGCACCTGGCGGGCGGCGCGGTCCTGCTCACCTTCCTGCTGTCCTACGTCCTGTTCCGCGACTGGGAGCGCTTCGGACCGCTGCTCCTGCGCCACCGCTGGCCGCTGGTGCTCGACTGGGCCTTCTTCGGCGGACTCCTGTTCCTGACGGCCACCCCCGGCTCCCCGCTCCTCCTCGTCTCGGTGTGCACCCCGCTGCTGGCAGGGATCGTCTACGGCCGGCCCGGCGCGGCGGTCTACGCGGTGGTCCAGGCGGCCCTGGTGGCGCTCGTCGCCGAGGCCCTGACGCTGGCGGTGCTCTGCGTCCTGGCGGGCGCGGCCGGGACCTCCCTGCGCGGGCTGCTCCTCCGCTTCGGCACGGCCGGCCAGGCCTTGCTGGAGACCCGGGCCCGCCAGGCGGTGGCAGAGGCGGTGCAGGCCGAACGGGACCACCTGTCCCGCGAGTTGCACGACTCCGTCGCGAAGACCCTGCACGGCCTCGTCCTCGCCGCCGACTCCCTGACCCGTACGACCGATCCGGCCACACTCCGCCGCCAGGCCGCCCTGGTGTCCGGCGCGGCCCGCCGCGCGGTGGCGGAGTCCCGGGACGTACTGGCCGACCTGCGCCGGGACCTGGACGCACCGGGAGTCTCCCTGGCCTCGGAGCTCCGGACGCGGATCGGCCCCTCCGCAGCTGAGCTGCGCGTGACCGGCACCCTTCCGGTGGTGCCCTCCTCGGTGGCCCGGCACTTGCTGGCGGTGACGGGCGAGGCCCTGGAGAACGCCCGCCGCCATGCGGGAGCGGCGCGGATCACGGTCGAGGCGGCCGTCGCCGCCTCCGAACTGGTGCTGGTGATCGAGGACGACGGCCGCGGCCTGCCGGACGGCGTCGACCTCGCGTCGCTGCACGGCGCGGGCTGCTTCGGCCTGCTGGGCATGGCGGAACGCGCGGCCGCGATCGGCGCCCGCCTCCACATAGGGGCCCGCCCGGGCGGGCAGTCGGGGACACGGGTCCGCCTGGCCCTTCCGCTGTCGGCCCTCGCCACGGGGAGGGGTGTGTGATGGCGCCGCTGCGCGTGCTCATCGCCGACGACAACCCGGTCGTACGGGCCGGCCTGGCGGCCCTCCTGGGTACCGCGGAGGGCGTCGAAGTGGCGGCGGAGGCGGCGGACGGGCGGGAAGCCCTCCACCTGACGCGCCTCCACACCCCCGACGTGATCCTGCTGGACGTCCGGATGCCCGGCGTGGACGGCATCTCGGCCCTGCCCCACCTCGTGCGGCTCGCACCCGTGCTGATGCTGACGTACAGCCAGGAGGCGGAGATCGTCCGGGAGACGCTGCTGCTGGGTGCGGGTGGCTACTTGGTGCACGGCGAGTTCACGCCGGATCACCTCGTGGCGGCCGTCCGCGACGTCCGCGCGGGGCGGGCGCATTTCAGCCCGACGGCGGCGAGCGCGGTCCTCGCGGAACTGCGGACCTCTTCGCATCCGCAACGAACTGTGGGACAGTCGTCGGAGCGGCTTCCCAACCATGCTGTGTTCGGGCTGAGTTCACGTGAGGAGGAGGTCATGGGCCTCATCGCTTCCGGCATGAGTAACCAACAGATCGCAGCCAGTTGCTTTATCAGCGAGAAGACGGTCAAGAACCACATCAACCGGATCTTCGCGAAGCTCCAGACCGCCACCAGGAGCGAGGCGATAGCCCGTTGGCTGGGAACCGCCCGTCCGGGGGTGGCTGGCCATGGGTAGACGGAGTGCGCAGTGGGTCCGTAATTGGGTCCCGGGACCCTTTGCAACTGCTGGTGCGTCGACGTACCGTCCGCGAACCGATAACGGCGCCGGCTCTGGAGAGGACTCCCATGCAGAACCTCAGACTGCTCAAGGCGATCGTCGGGCGGATGTACCGCGTGCGGCGGGGTGCGGACGAAGGGCAGACGGTCTTCGAGTACCTGGGGATCATCGTGATCATTGCGTTGATCATCGCGGCGATCATCGGGAGCGGCCTCGCGGCCAGCATCTCGCGGGCCATCGGGGCGGTATTGGTGCGAATCACAGGCTGATGGCCGGGTCGGGCTCGCGTGACCGGGGACAGGTTCTCCCCTTCTACGCCGCGATGATGGGATGCCTGCTCTTCGCCGCGTTTGCCTTCGTCGTCGTCGGTATGGCGGGGGCCAAGCGCAGCGATGCACAGGGCGCTGCCGATGCGGCGGCGCTCGCTGCTGCTCGGGAGACCCGGGACAACCTGCTCGTGGGTATGGATCTCCTCACGCTCACACCCGCTGACTGGGAGGACATCCTTGACGGTGATCGACTCGACCCGAACGGGGCCTGCGCGAAGGCGCAGGCCTTTGCCACCTCGAACGGTGCCACTGCGGAATGCAGCGCTGGGGTTTTGAGGTTCACCGTCACCACCGAAACGCGTCAGTCGATCGGAGACACGGTCATCCCCGAAACCGAGAACATGAAGGGACATGCCGCAGCGACTGCCGTGATCGAGCCTCGGTGTGACCTACAGCCGGGGGCGACCCCCACAGCGACACCGTCGCCCAGCGCGACGCCCGGTCCGGTCATCATCGACTGCCGGGGTGGTGGCGTGGTCAAAGTGAACCCCTCAACACCAGGTTCCTTGACCAAGCTGGCGAGGCAGCTCTTCAATGTGCGACTGATCAACTGACAACGAACCGAAGGACAAGGAAGCGGAGTACATGGGCATTCGGCAGAAGGTGAAGGTCCGCGGGGGAGCGGCCGTTGCGGTTGCGGCGGTCTTGGCCCTCGCGTTGGCCGGATGCGGCGGAGATGGCGAGAAGGCGAAGGAGCCGACAAAGTCCGAGACTCCCCAGGGTCAGGCGAGTAGCCCTCAGCAGCCCGCGCCCACCGCAAGCAAGGGTTCTGGGCCTCTCGAAGTGATTGCAACGGCGCAAGGGGCATCCGGCCTCGTCCTGGAGATCAACTCGGCTGTACGTGATCAAGACGGGTACGTCACCGTCAGCGGCAAGATCAAGAACGCAGGTTCCGCGACGTTCTCCGACATCGGGGTCTTCCGCGGTGACGAGAAGACAGCCAGTCCTGCCTCGGTCGCCGGTGCAAGTTTGGTCGACACTGCAGGCAAAAAGCGCTATCTCGTGCTGCGGGACACAGAGGGGCGGTGTGCATGCACTACCGGTCTCGCGTTTATGCCGAGCGGGGAGAGCGTTGCGTTCTTCGCGCAGTTCCCTGCGCCACCGGTCACCACCAATACGGTTGTATTCGGTCTGCCGACCTTTACCGCGGCCACCATCAAAATATCCGGGTGACCCCATGACCAAACGCCATCGCATCACAGCTGCCACAGCCGTTGCCGGCCTCGTCATCGCCGGGGCCCATTTCGTCGGCGCGACCAGTGCCTACGCGGATGACGTCACGCCGTCTGTGCCTCCGGGTACGGAGCCCTCGGCCTCGGCGCCGCCCATCAGGCCGGACTCCCCAGGACTGAAGCTCCCCCAGGGCGGCATCCTCGCGCCTTCCAAGGTGCTGGACATGGTGGAGGTAGTCGAAGACCTCGGGGGCGAGGAACGGCGCCAGGAGACGAACCAGACCGTCATGATGGCCCTCCAGTCCGAGGTGATGTTCCCCGAGGACAGTGCCATCTTCAACGCTCAGGCCGCCGCGCGTATCCAGGCCATCGCGCAGGAAATCAACACCCAGAAGGCCACCACCGTCCGGGTCTTCGGTTTCACCGACGACCAGGGCAGCTACGAGCACGGCAAGGAACTCTCGAAGAAGCGAGCCGACGCGGTCCAGGCCGAGCTGGCGAAGACCGTGACGAATCCCAGCATCACCTTCGACGTACGCGGCTACAGCGAGGACTACCCGATCGCCGACAACGGCACCGAGGAAGGTCGCAAGAAGAACCGTCGCGTGGAGATCACCTTCCCGCGCAGCAGCAAGTAGCGACCGGACCCCGTCACCGCTTCGGCGGGGGCGGGGTCAGTCCGTCAGCAGGTGGTCGGCCTTGCCGGCCTTGATGTCCCTGATCAGCTGGTGCAGGGCCTCGCGGGTGTCCGTGAGGTAGGTGTCCTCCTGGCCGGACAGGGCTATGTAGCTGTTGCCCTCCCCGTCCACGCCTATCCGGTAGCAGTTGTTTCCTTCGCCGCAGAAGGCGTCTTCCCAGTCGATGTCGGCCATCGGGGGCTCCTCAGAGGTGGTGGGCGATCGCGTGGATGAAATCGCGGGATGCCCCGGGGGTCAGGGCGTGCTTGTCCATCCAGTGGATGTGGGACTGGTACTTCGCGAGCTGAGCCTCGTCGTGCATGAACTCGGGGCCGTGGGCCGAGTCGAGCTGCACGGTGTCGAGTTGGGGGACTGCGCCTTCGGCATAGAGCATCGCGTGTCCCGCGCCCGGGAAGGCTCCCGTCTCCACGGGCAGGACGCGGAGTGTCAGGTTGTCCCGCTCCGAGGCTTCGCAGAGGTACTCAAGTTGCTCGCGGGTGGCCCGGCGACCGCCGAACTGCATCCGTAGCGCGGCCTCGTGGACGTAGGCGTCGTACGGGCGGGCGTCGTCGCCTTCCAGGACCTGCTGTCGCTTCAAGCGGTGTGCCACGCGCATCTCGACCTCGGACGGCGGGAGCGCGGGGAGCACCGAGCCGAAGACTGCGCGGGCGTAGGAACCCTGATGGAGCAGCCCCGGAAGGTGGACGGTCTGCACTGTGAAGAGACGGGTGGCGTGCCACTCCAGCTCGGAGATGTCGAGCAGCCCCTGCGGGATCGCACCGCGGTACGCCTCCCACCAGCCCCGTTCCCGCGGCTGCGCCAGCGCGGACAGCTTGTCGACGTAGGGCTTCTCCGTCACTCCGCAGCGCGCTGCCAGGGTGCGTAGCCGCTCCTCGCTGACGGCGCGAAGTCCCTGCTCGATCGCGGACAGTTGGGAGCGGCTGACGTTCAGTACGGCGGCCGCCGACTCGGCGGAGACGTCGGCAGCGACTCGCATCCTGCGCAACTCTGCGCCCACACGCCGCTGGCGCTGCGTCGGAGAGGTCCTGGCTGTCATGCCAGCAGTCTGCCGGTTCGCGGGCGCCCCCGGTGACGGCGGAGCAATTTTTCTAAGTGCGGGCACAATTGCGCCCGCCATCCACTACATTCGGTAATGCACCGCTCACGCAAGGGAGTTGGAAGTGCATCGCCGCGCCATGCCTCGGCTTCGGCGACGAGCCACTGCCCCCACCAACGCGCGAGCAACCCGCCCATGACAGGGAGTTCGTCATGCTCAGCCCCTTCATGCCCTCCAGCCCCGGCTGTTTCGATGCCTGCCCGCAGGCGGACGAGCCACCCTCCCCCGACGGGCTGTCGTGCAGCCTGACCGTGCCCGGGGAGCCGTACAGCGCCCAGATCGCGCGCAGCACCGTACGGTCCGTGCTCCACGCCCACCGGCTCGACCGTGTCGTGCCCGCCGCGGTGCAGGTCGTCGGGGAACTCATGGCCGCGGCCTGGTACTTGGACCCCGGGCGGAGCCTGTATCTCGCCCTGCGCCACCGCGAAGCCGCGCTCCGCCTCACGGTGTACGACGGGCACGCTTCCCACGCCCACCCCCGCCTCGCCGCTCACTGCGAGGCCCGCCGCAGGACCGCGCTGCGCGTCATGGCCGCCGTCGTGCGGGACTGCGGCGGGGCCTGGGGGTTCGGGGAGTCCCGGGAACCCGGCGGCGGGACGCGGACCTGGGCCAGCCTGCCCGTGGCGGGGGCCGCCGGTTATCTGGTGGTGCGCCCGGGCCCGGCGTCCTGACCGGTGCGGCGGCGCTGTACCTCAGGTCATGCGAAGACGCGCGGGCCGACGTCGGTTCCGCGGTCACGCAGGGACCACAGGGTGCGTCGCACGTAGGTGCGCTGGAGCCAACGGTCGGTGCCGTCGTGGAATGCGGGGAACGCGGAGCGGGCGTGCAGGCCCTTGCGGTTGTTGATCAGGAGGGCCTGGCCGGGGCGCAGGGTGACCTGATGGCAGATTCGCTCGTCGCGGCAGGCTTCCTGGAGGGCGGCGAGGGCGGTCTCGGCCTCCGGGGTCAGACCGCGCACGCCGTTGGCGGACACGGCGATCTCCGGCGAGGATGCGGGGCCGTGAATGATCGCGACGGGGTCGGACAGGACTTCGTCCTTCCCGGCCACGTCCCTGCAGTAGCTGCCCGGTGCGTTGAGGCGGAACAAGGGAGCGCGCAGGATGCGCAGGCTGTCCTCGTCGAGGATCGCGCTGATGTCCCGGGCGTCGGCGTAGTAGGTGACGGCTTTGGCCTGGGGGTCTTGGCGCAGGCAGTTCAGGTCAGACTGCACACGTCCGTCGTGCTGATGAGCCCCGCCAAGCCGTCGATGGAGCTCAACACCTTGAGGACCTGGTCCGCATCACTGGTATCGACATCGTGAACCACGAGGTTCCCCGGAATGGACCGCTCGACCTCGAAGGCGTATTCGGTCGGGTCAGCCGTCAGAAGGTGGAGCACGCAGCCCCGCTCGGCGGCTGCCGAAACAGCTCGGCTGAGTCCGAATGTAAGCCACTCGAGTGCGGCAATATTCACGGGGATGCTCCTTCATGCTTCACGGCTGCTGCGTTGCGATTCTTGCTCCGCCGCGCACTCATTCCCATGGGCCGTCGGCTTCCGCTTGATGCATGCAGGAACCGGACACCGGCGGTCGGCCGTCCCGGGCACCAGACGAGGTGAGTAGGCGTACTCATGTGGCCGGTGATCCGGTCGCCGCATGATGCGGGCATGCGATCACACGCCCTCCCGAAGTCCCTGCTGCTGGCCGTACTCGGCTGCGTCGTCCTGTCCGGCTGCGGCACCCGGAGCACCACCACCGATCAGGCCCTCGCGGGCAGCAGCGTGTCGGCGGCGGCAGCCGTGCCGGATGCTGCGGCGAGCGACGAGGATCAGGAGCTGCGGTTCATGGAGCTGCTGACCCGGGACGTGCCGCGCTGCAATCAGTACGTCGCGAAGGAGAAGGGCGGGCTCCCCGAGGACCTGCCGGAGCCGGACCCCGGCGTCACTCCGCCCAACCGGGAGGAGGAGGTTCCCTTGAACGCCTATGAGGAGTGCTTCGGCGCCGAGGAGGCGCAGCGCGTCGGCGAGGCCTTCAAGAACACGAAGCCGGCCGGCTACGAGGCGATGCAGAAGAAGCTGACGGAGCTCGGCTACCCGGCGGCCCGCATCCACCGGATGCCGGACCACGCGGGCGCGCCCCGGGCACGGGTCGACCTGCGCATGATGGGAGGCCGGCTTGCCCTGGAGGTCACGGGAACCGGCACCGGGGTCACCGTCGAAGCGTTCGGGGCCTCCGAGGAGGAGGGCGTGAACCTGGCCGAGGTGAAGCGGAAGCCGAAGTCACAGCCGAAGCCGTAGCCGTAGCCGCAGTCAGTTGCCCCGCCGGAGCGAGACCCGCAGGGATCCGACCGATTCGGGTACCCGGCCGAGGGGAGCGGCCGGTCAGAGCAGCAGGCCGATGCCGGTCAGCAGCATGACCAGCGCCGTCGCGGCGTGGACGCCGTAGGCGGTGGCCTTCGGTCCGCCGCTGCGCAGCACGATCGCGAAGTCCGAGGCCGGCATCGCCGCGAAGGTCAGCACGTACCAGCCGAGCACCGACGTCGGCGCGACGAGCATCAACACGAAGACGAAGACCCCGCACACGATCTCGCGCGCACCCTTCACGTGCAGCCAGGACCGGAAGGCGGGGTCGTCGACCGGTGTATCGGGGATGCCGAAGCCGGCGGCGTTCTGCGGCTTCGCGAAGATCATCGCGCCCATGGCGATGAGGGCGGCGCCGAGCAGGCCGGCGAGAACGGTGGCGAGGGTGGTGAGCATGAGCTGTCCTGTTCGTTGACGTGGTCGGTGGTGGAGTCAGGGGGGATGTGGCGGGGCGTCAGGGGACGAGGACGATCCGGCCGCGGACGCTGCCCTTGGCCATCGCCTCGTAGGCATCGGCCGCTTCGGCGAGCGGTGCGACGGCGTGGACGCGGGCCGGGAGTTCCCCCGTCGCCGCCCGTTCGAGCAAGCGGGCCAGGAGCGGACCGTCGGGACGGGCGAAGAGGACCTCGACGGTGATGCCGCGCTCCTCGGGGAGCCGGGACGCAGGCTGCACGCCCACGAAGCGGCCGCCGTCGCGCACCGCGCGCAGGGCGTCCTCCTGAAGGGCTCCGGCGTCGGCGACGGCGTCCCAGCCCTGCCCGACCCCGGTGGCGAAGTCGGCGCCGAGGCCCCGTACGAACGGCTCGTCGTCCGCTCGGGCCGTCCCGGTCACCTGCCAGCCGCTGTCCTGGGCGAGTACGGCGACGTACGCGCCCACCGCGCCGGCCGCGCCCGTCACCAGCAGGCGCCGGGCCCCCGCGGGTGCCTCGCCGAGGAGGGCGACGAGCTGGGCCGCGGCGGTGGCGTTGAGCGGCACCACGGCCGCCTCGACCAGGTCCAGGGTGTCCGGTACGACGGCGACCTTCGCGGCCGAGACCAGGAGGTGCTCGGCATGGGATCCGTGGTCGCGGTTGAATCCGTCGAGGAACCCGGCGACCCGCGTGCCGACCGGGAGTTCGACGCCCGGTCCGGCGGCGTCGACCGTGCCGGCGAAGTCCCAGCCGAGCCCGGTGTGCCGGGGCTGGTCGACCAGGCCGAGCCGGTGGAAGACACCCCCGGCCACCCCCAGGTCCACCGGGTTGACCGCCGCGGCGGCGACCTTGACCCGGATCTGCGCCGGCCCCGGCTCGGCCAGCGGGACGTCGACGGTCTCGATCGACCGGGGCCCGGACGGGACACGGACCACGGCGCGGCGGGAAGTGGTGTGATGCATCGTCAACTGCTCCTTCGTGGAGGCCCGGTGAGGTGGACGGCCTTGCCATCGCTCGGGCGTGTCACCACCATGGAGGAACCTGCTCACCGGCGGGAAGGAGGCACCTCAAGGTGCCTAAGTGACGGAGTGGAGACGCGAGTTATGGCGACGAGGACCGCGGCGGAGCGACGGGCCGAGGCCAAGGCGGAGTACGACGCGTTCTTCGCGCAATGTCCCAGCCGCCAGCTCCTGGAGCGCATCTCCGACAAGTGGGTCGCCCTCGTGCTCGCCGCCCTGGGCGGCGACGGCCCGGGGACCACCCCCGGCGACGAGCCGCAGCCCATGCGCTTCTCCGAGCTGCAACGCCGGATCTCGGGCGTGAGCCAGAAGATGCTGACGCAGACGCTGCGCTCACTGGAGCGCGACGGGATGGTGACCAGGACCGTGACCCCCACGGTGCCCGTCACCGTCAGCTACGAGCTGACCGACCTCGGCCGCTCCCTCCAGGGGCTCATGAAGGGGATCAAGGCCTGGGCGGAGGGCCACATGACGGAGGTCCTCACCCACCGCGGCGGCTACGACCAGGAGAAGTGCGACGCCTCCGACTGAGCCTCCGACTGCGCATCCGACTGAGCCTGCGACCGAGCCGCCGACCGATCGCCGGTTCGCGGTGGATCAGTCGCGGCGGGCGGAGTTCAGGCGGGCCGCCTGACGGGTCAGGTGGTCGCGTTCCGCGAGGTTGGGGGCCTGGTGGGCGGCCTCGGCGTACAGGCGGGCCGCCTTGGGCAGGTCGCCGTCGCGCTCGTGGAGGTAGGCCGCGACCGCGGTGTGGCGGGGGAGTGCGGGGTCGAGCTGCGCCAGTGCCGCCAGGCCCGCGCGCGGGCCGTCGGCCTCGCCGACCGCCACGGCGCGGTTGAGGCGGGCGATCGGGCTGTCGGTCAGGCGGACGAGCTCGTCGTACCACTCCACGATCTGCACCCAGTCCGTCTCCTCGGTGGTCTGCGCGTCGGCATGGAGGGCCGCGATGGCGGCCTGCGCCTGGAACTCCCCCAGCCGGTCGCGGGCGAGGGCGGGATGCAGGATGCCGATGCCCTCGGCGATCAGGGACCGGTCCCAGCGGGTGCGGTCCTGGTCGGCGAGCGGGATCAGCGTGCCGTCGGGGGTGGTGCGGGTGGCACGCCGGGCATGGTGGATCAGCATCAGGGCGAGGAGCCCCGACACCTCGGGGTGGTCGATGGAGGCCGCCAGGCCGCGGGTGAGGCGGATGGCCTCGGCGGCGAGGTCCACGTCGCCGGAGTAGCCCTCGTTGAAGACCAGGTAGAGGACGCGCAGGACGGTACCGACGTCACCCGGGCGGTCGAGGCGGACGTCGGCGACGGTGCGCTTGGCGCGGCTGATGCGCTGCGCCATCGTCGCCTCGGGAACGAGGTAGGCGGCGGCGATCTGGCGCGTCGTGAGTCCGCCGACCGCGCGCAGGGTGAGCGCTACGGCCGAGGAGGGAGTGAGGGAGGGGTGGGCGCACAGGAAGTAGAGCTGGAGCGTGTCGTCCACCGCGGGCGCGGGGCCCGGCGCCGGTTCCTCCTCCACCCGGTCCTCGCGCCGGCGGCGGGCGGTGTCCGCCCGCGTCGCGTCGAGGAACCGGCGCCAGGCCACGGTGACCAGCCAGGCCTTCGGATCCCGGGGAGGGTCCTCGGGCCAGCCGCGCACCGCTTCGAGCAGCGCCTCCTGGACGGCGTCCTCGGCCGCCGCGAAGTCTGCTCCGCGGCGGACGAGGATTCCGAGGACCTGCGGGGTGAGGCTCCTGAGCAGGGCCTCGTCCACGTCAGTGGCACTCGGGGACGGTCGGCGGCGCGGCCAGGAAGGGGCGCAGCTCCAGCCACTCGTGGATCGGCTTGCCGCCCGCACCGGGGGCCGCCGACAGCTCCCCGGCCAGCTCGACGGCGCGCTCGTAGCTGTCCACGTCGATCACCATCCAGCCGGCGATCAGGTCCTTGGTCTCGGCGAAGGGGCCGTCGGTGACCGGCGGGCGGCCCTCGCCGTCGTAGCGGACCCAGGTCCCCTCGGGGGCGAGCGCCTGGCCGTCGACGAACTCGCCGGTGCCCTCCAGCCGGTCCGCGAAGTCGCGCATGTACTGGATGTGGGCCGTGATCTCCTCCGGCGTCCACTCGCTCATGGGGACGTCATTGGCGCAAGCCGGGGCGCCGCGGTAGTGCTTGAGAAGCAGGTACTTGGCCATGATGGTCTCCTCCGTGCCGTGCGGCCCATTCTGGCCGCTTCCACTGAGGAGACGGAGCAGGGCACGGGTTCTCGACATCCCCCGACGAGAACTTTCAAGATTCTTTCCGGAGCTGCTCCGACAGGGCCTGCGCCTTGTCCCGCCAGCGGACGAAGAGGCTCTCCGCGTCGCCGCTGTACGACCACGGGACCCGGGTGGCCCGGTTGTCCAGCAGGGCGAAGACGGGCGGTGCCTGCGCCTCCATGCCCGCGTGGACCAGACCGTGGGCGAGGTAGTTGAGGTCGGCGACGTCCTGGGCGTACGCGACCGTGCGGTGGGCGAGCCAGTTGTTCAGCGCGTTGCGCAGGTCCCAGCGCGCCCGGTCCCCGCTCCAGTGGTAGGCCAGGCCGATCGCCGTGCGGCCCTCCGCCTCCGTCTGGTGCCGGTACTGCTCCGCCCGCGCCACCTGCGGCAGCACCACGAGCGGCGAACCGGGCGGGGCGTAGACGGCCACGTCCCAGGCGAAGTTGTTCGCCTCGCCGTTCGATCCGTGCCAGCGCGGGGACAGGTAGCGCAGCGCCTGGTGGTGGCCTTCGCGGTGGTAGGGGTCGCGGGCGCGGAGCTCCTTCCACCAGTGGCCCATGTTCGGGTCGCCGCGGTCGTACAGCCTGGCGAGCGTCACGAGGGAGACGTACGGGTACGGGTCCTCGGGTGCCAGATCGGCGGCCCGCAGACAGAGACCGGCCACCTGGTCCAGGCTGTCGTTCGCGGGCATCGCCCCGCTGCGCGCCACGGCGAACGTCCGCATCACCTCGGTCTCCGCGCGCAGGACCGCCGCGTCCGGATCGGCGGGGTCGGCGGCGTACCAGACGTCCACGGTGCGCCGGCTCGCCGCCGCGTCCGCGAGCAGCCGGATGCGGTGAGCGCGCCGGTCCCAGTCGGTGCGGGGGTGCTCGGCCAGGAGGTCGCGGGCCCCTTCCCAGCGGCCCATCACCATGTCCTGGCGGCACTGCTCCAGGCTTCGGTCGCCGTACGCCTGGTCGTAGACCGGTTCTCCTGCTCCTGCTCCGGAACGGCGGCGGCGCGGCCAGGGTGCCATGGACTGTCCTGTCCTCGGATCGGTGGGGGTGGACGACGCGGGTGCCGGCGCTCGGCGTGGCGTCAGAAGTCGGTGAGTACGTCGTCCCGCCGGTCGGCCGCCGCGAGGCCCGGTCCGGGGACCGGTCCCGAGCCCTGTTCCTCGTAGAAGGCGTCCTGTTCGGGATCGAGCGGCCTGGGCCTGAAGTACGAGACCCCCTGCAGCCGGGAGAAGGTCATCGGGACGAGCCCCAGTGCGAGCGCCCCGAGGCCGATGGCGAGGGCGCTGCCGGTCAGTTCCGGAACCGACATGGCGAAGATCCAGATCATGAACAGGGCTCCGCCGAGCGGCCACAGCCCGACGAAGACGAAGGTGCCCACGGACCTGAACAGCACCTTGCGATGCGCGACCACGGCCGCCAGGCCGGCGAGGGCGTAGTAGAAGGCGATGTGCAGGCCGATCCCGCTGAGGGCGTCGCGTACGAACTGCGTGCCGGAGCCGGCCGTGGCGGAGACGGCGACGAGGAGGAGCGCCACGGCCGCCACGGTGGCGGTGGCCACGGAGGGGGTCTGCCAGTCCCGGTGGATGCGGCCGAACGCGGCGGGCACGGTGCGGTCGCGGCCCATGGCGAAGAGCGTGCGGGTCGCCTGCAGGAGGGCCGTCTCCAGGGTGGCGACCATGGACAGGACGACGGCCAGGACGAGCAGCCGGCCGCCCCAGCCCGGCCAGACGGCGTCGCCGAGCACGGAGAGGAAGCCGTCGGGGTTGTCCCGTACGGCGTCCGCGCCGATGAGGATGTTGGTGGCGATGGTGAAGACGACGAAGACCGCGAACGACAGGGCGACCCCGATCAGGCCGCCGAGGCCGAAGGAACGGCGACTGGTGCGGGTCTCCTCGTTGAGGTTGCTGGAGACGTCCCAGCCCCAGTAGCTGACGCCCGCGATCAGCGCACCGGCGACGAAGCTGTGCGACGCGTCGAAGTGGCCGAAGCCGAACCAGGAGAGCGAGAAGTCCGCCGCGTTCCCGTCCTTGGCCAGGGCGGCGACGGCGAAGGCCAGCAGCAGCACGAGCTGGGCGCCGGTCAGGATGCGCCGGGTGTACGGGCCGATCCGGGCGCCCAGCGCCACCACACCCGCCATGAGCAGGAACCATCCGGCGCCGACGGCCGTGGCCAGGCCGGTGTTCGCGGCCAGGTCCGGGCTGACGAGGGCGAGCGTGGCGCTGCCGGCCGGGAGGGTGGCCGACACGAGGAAGGCCGTCGCGGCGACGACCAGGGCCCAGCCGCTGAGGAAACCGAGGAAGGGGTGCAGGGTGCGCGCCACCCAGGCATAACCGGCCCCGGCGTTGACGTCGAGACGTCCCAGATGACGGAAGGCCAGCGCGATGCCGATCATCGGTATCGCGCAGTAGAGGAGCACGGCGGGACTCGCGACCCCGACGGTGGCGATGAGCGCCGGGAGCGTCGCGGCGACGGTGTACGCCGGCCCGCAGCCCGCGACCGCCAGGACGACGGAGTCGAAGGTCCCCAGAGTGCCGGCGCGCAGGCCGCCTCCGTCGTTGCCGGCCCTTTTGCTCACCACTGGCTGCGCCCTTCTGAGCCGCGTACAAGGGCTAGATCTTGCCCGGGTGGCGGTGGGGGCACAAGGGCTACTCTTCGGTTTCTTTGGTTCAACTACCTGTTGAAGGTGGGGATTGACGGTCTGTGGGGATGGTGCGTGCGGATTTCGTTGTCCGTGGGTATGTCTCCCGCAGGGTGGAAACGCCTTCGGTGCGCACCGGGGCTCGGGGGCCTCGATGCGCACCGAAGGGTGGGTGATGCGGGATCAGCAGGTGGGGATGCGGTTCAGGTTCGCGGCGTAACGGGCGGCGATCCAGCCGCGGCCGTCGGAGAGCTTGTACCAGATGGCGTTGCCGTCGACCTCGGTGCCGTTGGTCTTGCACTGCACCTGGACCTCGGCGCCGTACTTGAGCACGCCGGTCTTCTTGTAGCGGGTGCCGGGGCCGGTGCGGACGTGCAGCTTGTCGCTGACGATGCGGGCGTTCGCCTTGCCGGGCTTGTCGCCCTTGCCGCCGTGGTCCTTGCCGCCGTGGTCCTTGCCGCCGTGGTCCTTGCCGCACTTGCACGTTCCGGGCTTGCCCTGGTCGCCCTTCGGGCCCTTGGGACCCTTCGGACCCTGCGGGCCCTGGTCTCCCTTGGGTCCGGGGTGGCCCGGCCTGCCCTTCGGGCCTTGCTCGCCCTTCGGGCCCGGCTTGCCCTTCGGGCCCTGGTCGCCCTTCGGTCCGCCGGGGCCCTGGTCGCCCTTCGGTCCGCCCGGTCCGCGTGCTCCCGTCGGTCCGGCCGGCCCGGTGTCTCCGCGGTCGCCCTTGTCACCCTTGTCGCCCTTGGGTCCGCCGGCCGGGCCGGTGTCGCCCTTGGGGCCCTGGGGTCCGCCCGGTCCGGGCACGCCGGCCGGTCCCGTCGGCCCCTCGTTGCCCTGGTCGCCCTTCGGCCCCGCGGGGCCGGTGTCGCCCTTCGGGCCGCCCGCCGGGCCCGTGTCGCCCTTCGGGCCGGGTGCGCCGGTGTCGCCCTTCGGGCCCTGGGGGCCTCCGGCCGGTCCCTGGTCGCCCTTCGGTCCCGCCGGGCCGGTGTCGCCCTTCGGACCCTGAGGGCCCTTGTGGCCCTGCGGGCCCTTCTTCCCCTGGTGGCCCTTCTCGCCGCGGTCCCCCTTCTCACCGCGGTCGCCGCGGTCCCCGCGCTCGCCCTTCTCGCCGCGCTCACCCCGCTCGCCCTGGTCACCCTTGTCGCCCTTGGGTCCGGGGCGGCCGTGGGAACCGGGCTTTCCGTCGTGGCCCGGCTTCCCGTCGTGGCCGTCGTGGCCGTCGTGGCCGTCGTCGCCCTTGGGTCCCGTCACCGGGGTGGACACCGCGTAGAGACCGGGCGAGGCGCCGGCCGCAGCCCACTCGCCGCCGTCCAGCGTCGTTCCCTGGGGGGCGTCCGCGTCCACCCGTACGAGTACGCCCAGCCGGGTGTTGCTCTCCGCCGGGAAGGCGAAGCCCGCCCGGGTCCCGGCGTCACAGGTCAGCTGGCGGGCGTTGCCCGAGAGCGTGCAGGGCGCGCCCGCGCGGTCGCCGTTCCAGTAGAAGCGGGCCTCGGGGAAGGTCGTCCGCTCCGGTGCGGTGATCCGGAAGCTGCTGCTGTGGGCCGCATCGCCACTGGTCTCCGCCACGATCACCACACGGCCGGTCTTTCCGGCGGCGATCGAGGGGACGTACGGCTGGGAGAACCGGATGTGCGGCGAGCCGGCGGCGAAAGCCGGCATCGCCGGCATCAGGCAGGTCGCGGTGACGGCCGCGACGACCAGGGCGGCCGACGTGCAGCGGGAAGCAGACAAGGGTGTTTCCTCCGCGAGGAAAAGCGACGGAACCGGAGGGCGACCGCCGAATGCGGTCTTCCGGTGGACAAAAGTCCCAACACCAGTTAAAAGCTGACAATGCGACGTGCTTGTGTACGACGCGTAACCGCTCACTCGGCAGCCGCATGAATCCCCCGGTCAGCCCCCTCCGTCCGCCCCGACCAGGACGTACGCCGCCTCGCGCGCCCGCACCGCCGCCCCCGGGCCCGGTTCCAGGGCCGCTACCACCGTCGCCCCCTCGACCAGCAACAGCAGCTGCTCCGCCAGACCCTCCCGGCCCGGACCGGCGATGTCGGCCAGCAGCGCCCGTAGCTCCGCCTTGTGGCGGCGTACGACGTCCAGCACCCCGGCGGGACCCGCGCCCAGCTCCCCGTACGCGTTCAGGAACGCGCAGCCGCGGAAGTCCGGCTCCGAGAACCACTGCGCGAGCCATTCGAAGACCGCCCCGACGGGGTCGGGGTGCTCTCTGGTTGCTGCGCTCAGGCTTGCCATCCAGCGGCGGTCGCGGCGCTCCAGATAGGCGGTGACCAGGGATTCCTTGGCCGGGTAGAGCCGGTAGAGCCGCTTGAGCGGGAGGCCCGACTCCGCGCGGATGCGGTCCATGCCCACGGCCTGGATGCCTTCGGCGTAGAACAGCGCCTCCGCGGCGTCCAGCAGGCGGGTGCGGGCCTCTTCGTCGTTCATCGGGGCGGGGGCTGCGGGCATGAAAGCAGCGTAGACCAGAATCGCTTGCGCCGAGAACGCTCGTTCTCTACTCTCGACGCAGAGGTGAGAACGACCGTTCTCCACTCTCCCCGGCCGAGAGGTGTCCCACCGTGACCGCCACTCCTTCCTCCCCCTCCGTGCGACCTCCGCTGCCGCCCTTCACCGAGGAGTCCGCCCGCGCCAAGGTGCAGGCCGCCGAGGACGCCTGGAACAGCCGCGACCCCGAGCGCGTCGCCCTCGCCTACACCGAGGACTCCGCCTGGCGGAACCGCGACCGCTTCCTGAACGGGCGCGCCGAGATCCGCGCCTTCCTGGCCGACAAGTGGGAGCGCGAGCTGGAGTACCGGCTGCGCAAGGAGCTGTGGGCGTACACCGACAACCGCATCTCCGTGCGCTTCGAGTACGAATGGCACGACACGAGCGGCCAGTGGTGGCGCAGCCACGGCAACGAGCAGTGGGAGTTCGACGCCGCGGGCCTGATGCGCCGCCGCGAGGCCAGCATCAACGACATCCCGATCAAGGAGTCGGACCGCCGTCTCTGAGGCCGATGAGATGCCGGAGTTATGCTGGCGGGGACCCTTGGGAGGCAATGTGACCGAGCGCAAACCACCTGGTGTCAGCTTCGAATCCTTCGTGGACCGCCAGATCAGACAGGCCGGTGAGCGCGGGGACTTCGAGGACCTGCCCGGCTTCGGCAAGCCGCTGGCCTCGCTCGACACCCCGTACGACGAGCTGTGGTGGATCAAGGGCAAACTGCACCGCGAGGGCTTCGCGGTCCTCCCGCCGGCCCTCGCGCTGCGCAAGGAGGCGGAGGACGCCCGGGAGGCACTCAAGGCCGCCCGCACCGAACGCCAGGCCCGCGCCCTCCTCACGGAGATCAACACCAAGATCCGCACGGCCCTCCGCCGCCCCCCGCCCGGCCCCCCGCTGAACCTCAAGGAATTCGACGTGGAAGCCGAACTCACCCGCTGGCGCGAGTCCCGAGGGGCCGGCGGGTCCCGCTAGTCGGCTTGCCGGAGGCGCGGCCGTGCGGAATCCGGACGGCACGTCACCTCACCACAGGACAAGGGCCGCTGATGGAGCGCTGCTAGCCGGGATTCAGAATCTCGTCGTCCGCGTGCGCGCCGAACTCGGCGACGCGCACCTCCGCGATGTGCTCGTACCGGCTGATCCGGTCGGTCCACTCCGCGTCGACGCCGAACGCCACCTGCGCGAAGCCCACCTGCCTGATGGCCTCGGCCAGGCCCGGATCGCCAGGGGCCAGCAGCCGCACCGGCGCGTCGAGCGCCACGGTGTGCGGCGGCACGAAGTACTCGTCCGGCACGACGGTGCGCGCATGGACGAGCGCGCCGACAGCGACAACCGAGCCGGCCCCCAGCTGCGCGCACTGCAGGACCGTCGCCGCGGTCGCCACATAGGCGCACCTGCCGACCTCGCAGCCCAGCAGCGTGGCATGCGGCCCCACGAAGACGTGATCGGCGACGAGCACCGGCTGATCACCGGCCACCGCAGACCCGCGCAGCACCGCGTTCTCGCAGATCACCGCCGCTTCCCCGACCTCGATCCGGGACCCCTCGGCATCGAGCACGGCACCGTACATCACCCGCGCCCTCGGCCCCACGCGGACATCGCCGACGAGCGTGGCCGTGGGGGCGACGTAGGCGGTGGGATGGACCTGCGGTTCATACCCGCGGTGCCGGATACGGATTCCCTGCGCTTCAGCGACCATGAGCGGATTCTCACTCGACCGACCGCGAGCATGCTGGCGGATTTCCGACGTCGCGTTCGCCGGGACATGTGCCATCCGCGATCCGAGGCACTACAGGGCGAACGCCGGCTGATACGGCACTAGTTCCTTCCGCACCCGAACGAACGGCGGTGCGGTCACGCGGCCTTGCCGATGACGGTGCGGGCCGCGAGAACGGCGTCCATGGCGATGTCGCGGTCATGGAGAGCGCTGAGGTAGCCCGCGTACGCGTCGCGGCGAAGCGGGCGGCGCCATCGGGCGTGTCTGCCGTCAGGGTGTGTGTGCGGCGGCGCGGTCGGACTCGCTGCGCAGGACGCAGAATTCGTTGCCCTCGGGGTCTCCCAACACTCAGAACTAGACGTTCTGGAGTGGCGGCATGGCGGCGTGGCGGCATGGCGGCATCGGTCCTGGTCAAGCCCGGTAGTGGGAATCCCTCCGTCCCCACGGGGAGCATGAACAGTGCACCCCGGAACCCGCTTGTGGGCACCTCTCTCGAAACGCAGACTCTGCGGGGTGTGCGCTGCGTGCGCCTGTCCGTCCTTACTGATGAAACGACCAGCCCCGAACGCCAGCGCGAGGCAGACGACATCGCCGCTTCCGCGCTCGGCGGGGCCGCTGCAAGACGCACCACGGTACCTACGAGGACCGGGCCACGGTCCGCACCCGACGAGCCCGGAGCCGACATCGTGCGGCCCGCTATGACGCTGCTGCGCGACTCCGCCGGCTCGTGACGGACCGGGGCTCGGGATGGTGTGACTGGTGCCTGACCGACTTCCCCGCGGATGGGGTGGACGTGGACCATGTGCGTCCGCTGTCCCTCGGCGGCGAGGACGTAGACGGCAACGTGCAAGTGCTGTGCCACGGCTGCCACGGGCTGAAGACGCGTACAGAGTTCGGGGCCGCTGTTCCGTCGCGCTGAGGCGTTCTACTGGTGCGCCCACCACGTGGCAACGGTGCCTGCGGCTGTGGCTACCAGCGAGACGAGCCACACGGGAACGCGCTGAATGGTCAAGTGCAGTCCGCCGCAGCGGATTTCGAGTGCTGGAAGCGGGGTGGTGGTTTTCGTGCTGCGGCTCATCTTGCCGTCCTCCCTCTTGGCATCGCCCTGTTGGCGTTGCATGCCCTCTGGCTCCTGTCGCGCGCCATTGCGTGACGTAGGTGTTGAGGGAAGGAATGAGGAAGCACCGCAACGCCACGGCCGGTTCTGTTTGGTACGACTGGTCCGGGGGCTCGGGTACAGCTTGGCCGGAGCGCCTGGGCGGTGTGCAGGTAGGAGCGCTGGAGGTATCCGAACGGCACTGGCCTGCATCGACGTGAGCGCGGCAGGTTGGTCGAAGGCGGCGACGGAGCGGATGCGTTCGGTAAGCCGGAGGCGTTGCTGCCCCCGAGGACTATCGCGCTGATCACGTCATCGGGCTATCGCGCTTGCCGGTGACGTCGCGGCGGACGACGACCTGCGGGTGGATCACGACGTGGATGCCGTGGCCCTGGCTGCACTGCTCATTGCGCCAAGGGTCAGGGGGACGTGCACGCCAATGGTTGACCACTTTCGTACCGAGTGAGCCTCACCTTTGTGGTTCGCCCGACGACCTCGACGGCGGAGTGGCTGGAGGTCCAGCCGTTCTCCTCCCCGTGGGGGTGCGCACTCACATGTTCGCCGTGCCCCGCAGATCCCGCCCCCCGTGCTCTGTCCCGGGTGCCCCGGTCCGCCATGAGCCGGCGAGCGCTGCGGCTAGCGGGTCGTCCACCATGTTGCAGCGGCGCCGCTGGCTGTGGTGATCAGTCCGACGAGCCAACCGGGGATGCGTTGCACGGTCAAGTGCAGCCCACCGCAGCGCAGTTCGAGCGCGGGGCGGCTCGTGGTCTCTGGAGTCATGCCTCAAGTGAAGCACTGCCCACCCCCTGTGCGTCATGCGCCGTATCTGTACAAAGCCGAGAGTCGCAATTTGACACTCTGGATAAGAGAGTCTCTCACCTTGTGTTTTTCGTCGGCTGAGTGCTGCCCGAGCTCATGACGTACCACCGAAAAGGAAACTCACGTGACGTCGAACGTGCGCGTGTACGTCCCCCTGGCCCTACCTAGGGGGTGATCCCCCATGCCCCGCAAACCACGCCCCCCGTGCTCGGTCCCGGGCTGTCCCGAGCTGACGTCTGGGGGCCGCTGTGAGGCTCACCAGCGTGAGGCGGACAGGCAGCGAGGGTCTACCGCCGAGCGGGGCTATGCGACCCGTTGGCAGCGCGTGAGGCGTGCCTACCTGTACCGCAACCCGTGGTGTCTGCTGGCGGCGGAATGGCTCAAGTGGCCGACCACTTCCCGGAGTCGAGACGCTCGCTGGTTGCTCGGGGCGTGCCTGATCCGGATGTTCCGAGCCGGCTGCGCCCGCTGTGCACGCAGTGTCACAACCGCGAGACCGCTAAGCGCAACCGGGCGGTTGGGCGGCGGCAAATGTGAAGCCGATTCGGCCTGGGTTCCTGCCTTACCCAGGGGGGTGTCCCCTTCCCCTCCCGCCATTGATCGGCAGGGAGGCAAAAAACTTGCATGGCTCATTGGGCGGTTTTGGTGGAGATGGCTTTGCGTGGTAATTCCGTTTCGAAACTAGAATCCTCGAACTTCCGCATTCCTGGGACCAGTGCAGATCGCAGCTTTACAGTAAAAGCCCCTGCATTCGTCTCCTTTGGGAGGCGGGTGTGGGGTTTTTATTGGCTGGCTGACGCAGCAGAGGCCCGCCAGTCGCAAGGCAGGTAAACGCGCAGTTAGTGGGGCCTAAGTTGTGGGTTTCCTCTACCGTACGGGCAGGGTCCTACCCCAGAGCTCTTCGGCGTGATCGCGGAAGCGGTCAAACATGCCCCCGTCAGTCCGGCGCCGAAGGTGCAGCATCGGGGAGTCGTGGCCGATCACGCGAGCTAGGTGGGGCGTCACCAGAGCATCAGAATCCCCACGGAACACGCTGAGGCTGATGTGGTTCACGGCATCCTCTGGGGCGCTCATCCGGGCCTCCGCGTATGCTCAGAACTGGTAGTCAGGAATGTTGAGGTCGGCGAGGACCGCCCAGCCCGAACCGTCCGGGTTCCGGTGATCGCCGACGAGGGTGGCTCCGAGCCCCAGGAGCCGGTCCACTTCCTGGTCCCGCGAGGTCTCGGGGCGCAGGCACAGGTGGATTCGGTTCTTGACCGTCTTGGCCTCGGGGACCTGGTTGAAGTACAGCACCGGCCCCTCCGCCAACAGCACCTGAGTCTCCCGGGCACCCGGCCCGTCCTCCGGAGAGAGCGGGGAGCCGGTGACCCGGCTCCAGAACCGGGCCAACTCGTAGGCGTCCGCACAGTCGATCGCGACGTTCTGCACCACCGAAACCATGCCCCCGAGTCTTCCTGATCTTCGACCGCGGGGCACCGGACGTGACGGAGGCCACAGGTGCCGTTCGGAAGATTCTTTGTCGAATGGGCCGGCGCCCGCGCCTAGGGGTAGAGAACCCCAAGAACCTCACCCTGAAGGAAGGCCCATGATCACCCTGCAGTCCGTCAGTGTCTGCCCGGCGTGCGTCGCCGAACACCGTTTCCTGGGCCGGTGGGACGACGACGAACTTGAAGCCGCCGCCCAGGAGCGGGCGAGCGCCCACTACGCCGACGACACCCTTTTCGATTGCATGCGAGCGATCTTGAAGATCGTCCAGGCCACGGCGATCATCTCGGCTCTGCCGAGTGACAATTCAGTAGCCGGCCTCCTGGCCACGACGTACCGCCTGATCTCTTCTCTGTTGCTGGCCATGGCAGCACTCGGGCCATGGCAACTGACCTGCTCCGAACGGCTGTTGCTGCAGAACGCGCTGGTCGCCCGCAACGCGGCCATCGACGGCGACCACGTCACGGTCGACGAGTTCAGCCGTACCTGGCTGGGGCTGGAGCACCCCGCGCGGTGGCGGGCGGCAGTCGAGATGGCCCTGTTGGGCGACTGGGTGGACGCGCTGCACGACCGTGCGGTCGACGACCCGGCACTGAGACACCTGCTGCGCCGGGAGGCCGACGAAGCGCACCACCGGATGCTGCCGCTGTGGGAACACCGCACCCGCGGCCAACGCGTCACCCTGCTGAGCCGACCCGTCGGTGACGGCCTCACGCTCGCCGACGTGGTGACCGACCGGCGCTGCCCCGAGTCGCTGCTCGTGGACGACGAGTTCCAGGACCCGCGGGTCGGCGCCGTGCTGCGGCAACTCGCCGAGCCGGAGGAGAAGGTGGCCCGCACCTGGGCCGCCGGCGCCGACTCCTGGGCGGTGGCCGCCGTCGACAGCGCGCAGCCTGCGGCGTACGGCGAGCGGGTACGCCGCAAGCTCCACCGCCTGGGCGCCCGCCAGACGGAGCGTGCGGCCGCGGCGGTGACGCGGTGAACGAAGTCCTGCGCGCCGCTCTGCCCGAACTGCTCGGGGGCCTCGGCACCGCCGTCGTCCTGCTCATCGGCTCAGCCGTCCAGCGCACACTGCGCGACCGGTTCAGGAAGCCGCCCGCGGCGGAGTGACCGGACGCCGATTCGGGGCTGCTGGTTCAGGCGCCGGTCGCTCGGGCGTCCCGAGGCGGCGAGTCACCTCCGAATACCCGGGAGCGCCGGGCGGCTCGTCGCGCCTAGGGTTCGGTGGGTGACGCACTTCCATGACGACCTGACCCAGCACGCGCGGTGCATCTACGGGGACGAGTACGGGCCGACGCCGCCGTGCGATCGGGACCACGCCGAGTTCTTCTTCGTCGAGCAGCTCACCTTCGCCGACGCGGACGAGATCATCGGCATGCTGCGCGCACTGTGCCCGCACCTGCTGGACGGGCTGCTGCCGGTCTGGGTGCGCAACCTCGCCTACCGGCTCATCAACCTCCAGCGGCCCGAAGACGTCGCCCTGTTGAGGGAAGCGGCCGGCAGCCTCTACGCGTACGGCCCGACCTGGGACGCCGATGCCGACGCGCTGACGGTCCAGGCGGACGAGCTGGAAGGACGGGCGGCCGCGGCCACGACGGGCGCCTGAGCCCGATCCGGCCCGCCGTCAGCGGGTGGTCCAGCCTCTGGCCGTGCTCCGCGACGGCGTGCGCGATCAGGGTGGTGACCTCGGTCTCCTCGCTCACATCGGTGCGGACGAAGCACCCGCATGTCAGGCCCTGGTCGCCCCCAGCGCGGTCAGGGCCTCGGTGACGCGGTCCGCCTGGTGGGTGGCGCCGCGGAGGTTCGGGTGGAGCACGGTGCAGGCCTCGCCCCGGGCCGGGATGGAGCGGCAGAGCTCGGAGGGCGGGTCGCTCTGCTCGCCCGGCCCGGTCAGGCTGTCCTTGATCCCGTACATCCAGCGCTGCTCGGCGGCCGCGCACACCCCGTGCCCGGTACTGGAGGAGTAGGTGTCCACGTACACCGCGCCGCTCCGGCGGGCCTGCTCCCGCAGGAGGTTGTTGAGCCGGCGCTCCACGGAGTCGAGCCAGGGCATGTCGCCCTTGGCGACGGTTCCGAACTGGCGCCAGGACCCCCAGGTGCAGCCCGCCGGGCTGTCCACGACGGCCGGATAGCCGACGACCGCCACCCCGGCGCGCGGCGCGCGCGTGCGGATCTCCTTCAATAGGGCCGCGAAATCGGCTTCCAGCGCGGTGAACCGGGCGTCGAGTCCCGCGGCGCCCCTTCCCCGCGCGTAGTGATCGGTGCACGGGGAGCCCGTACCGAAAGAGGCCATGCCCCGCTTCACGCAGGCCTCGACGATCTCGGCGAAGCCCACGGAGTTGCCGCCGGCGCCGACCGTGACGAGATCGGCGGCTGCCGTAACGGCCTTGATCTGTGCCGGCTTGGCGGCCCATCCGCCCGGTGGCGGCACGGACGGTGGTCCCTTCAGCTCGGACTGGGGCCCCAGCAGCCCCGCTCTGACCTCCGCGGCGGAACAGGTGACATCGGTGAGCTTCACCTTCAGCCGCCGGGCGGCCTGGTGCGGATAGTCCTGCTCGGAGCGGCCGCATCCGTCGGCGTTCCAGGGACGCACGAAGGAGGCGGCGCTGTACGAGTCCCCGAGGGCGACGTAGGAGAGGGGGCCGGCCGGGGCGGACGCCTGCGGCGCGAGCGCGGAGGCGAAGACGGCTGCCGCGGCAGCGGCGGTGGTGAGGGCGAGTCGCATCATGACGGCGGTGCCTTTGGCTCGGGCGGCGCCGCAGCCTTTCCGCAGCGCGCATCACCAAAAGTAGCCGCTCCGACTACGGAGAGTAATTACTTGGGGTCTTGTTCGTTCGATCGAGTGAACGATGGAGGTGGGGGTCCTACGCCTGCCCGTGGGCCTGGGTGATCAGGTCCGTCGCGACCTCCAGGGCGGCCTGGCGGGTCTCCTCCGGGTCGCCCTCCACGTGCTGGAGGAACATCATTCCCGCGTGCAGGGTGAACAGGGCGCTCACGCACCGCACTTGATCTGCCAGCGGGGCGTCCTCCTGGCCGGTCCGGAGCAGTTCCACCAGGGCGAACAGCCGCTTCTTCACGGTCTCGCCGATGGTCAGTTCCCGCAGCGAGGCCTGGTTCTCCTGCATGAAGCGGTACAGGGAGGCGCCGCCCGCCATCGCCTCGCTGTAGCGACGCAGGACCTCCCGCTTCATCTCCAGCGTGCGCGGCTGCTCCTCCGCCCACTGGATCAGCTCGTCGATGGGCCGCGTCAGGTCCTCGAACAGGCTGATGATGATGTCTTCCTTGGTCTTGAAGTGGTAGTACAGCGCCGCCTTCGTGACCCCCAGCCGCTCCGCGATCTCCCGCAGCGACGTCTTCTCGTACCCCTGCTCGGCGAAGAGTTCCAGTGCGACGTCCTGGATGCGCTGCCGTGTATTGCCACGGCGCTGCTGCGGACTGCTGCTGGACATGACTCTCCCCTGACTGATTGCTCGACTACTTACTTGACGCCCGGCTAGTTGCGGGTCTACCTTCCCCAGTGTAGTCAACTAGCCGGTCGGCAAGTAAGTCCCAGGGGCCGGTGCGTATGCGCCAGGGGAGTGGAACATGGTGGAAGACAAGATCAAGGCGGACACCTCGGAGGAGGTGAAGCCGCGCAGCGTGCGGGTCGTCCTGATGGCGCTCATGATCGCGATGCTGCTGGCCATGCTGGACAACATGATCATCGGCACGGCCATGCCCACGATCGTCGGCGAGCTCGGCGGCCTGGAACACCTCTCGTGGGTCGTCACCGCCTACACCCTGGCCACCGCCGCCTCCACTCCCATCTGGGGCAAGATCGGCGACATGTACGGGCGGAAGGGCTCCTTCCTCACCTCGATCGTCATCTTCCTGATCGGCTCCGCGCTCAGCGGCATGGCCCAGGACATGGGCCAGCTCATCGGCTTCCGCGCGATCCAGGGCCTCGGCGCCGGTGGTCTGATGGTCGGCGTCATGGCGATCATCGGCGACCTGATCCCGCCCCGCGAGCGCGGCAAGTACCAGGGCATGATGGCCGGCGTGATGGCCCTCGCCATGATCGGCGGACCGCTGGTCGGCGGCACCATCACCGACCACATGGGCTGGCGCTGGTCCTTCTACATCAACCTTCCGCTCGGCGCCGTGGCCCTGGCCATGGTCACCGCGGTGCTGCACCTTCCGAAGAAGACGCACGGGGCGGAGCGCCCCAAGATCGACTACCTCGGCGCGGCCCTGCTGACCATCGCCATCACCTCCACCGTCCTGGTCACCACCTGGGGCGGCACCGAGTACGCCTGGGGCTCCGCCGAGATCATCGGCCTGATCGTCGTCGGCATCGCCTCCATCGCCGGCTTCCTCTACGCCGAGACCAAGGCCGCCGACCCGGTCATGCCGCTGCACATCTTCCGCAGCCGCAACTTCACCCTCATGTCCGTGATCGGCTTCCTGGTCGGCTTCGCGATGTTCGGCGGCGTGCTCTACCTGCCGCTCTTCCAGCAGTCGGTCCAGGGCGCCTCGGCCACCAACTCCGGCCTGCTGCTCCTGCCGATGCTGCTCTCGATGATGGTCGTCTCGCTGATCGCGGGCCGGATCACCACCAACAGCGGCAAGTACAAGATCTTCCCGATCGTCGGCGGCGGGCTCATGGTCGTCGGGCTCTTCCTGCTCGCCACCATGGACACCGGGACGACCCGCCTGATGTCCGGCGTGTACATGGCCGTCCTCGGCGCCGGTCTCGGCTTCCTGATGCAGATCACGATGCTGGTCGCCCAGAACAGCGTCGAGATGAAGGACATGGGCGTCGCGTCCTCCTCGGCCACCCTGTTCCGTACGCTCGGCGGCTCCTTCGGCGTGGCCCTGATGGGCTCCCTGTTCACCAGTCAGGTCACCAGCACCATGACCGACCGGCTCGGCCCGGAGGCGGCGGCCAAGGCGGGCTCCGCGCAGCTGGACGCGGCGAGTCTGGCGAAGCTTCCGGAGGTCGTCCGGGACGCCTACCAGCACGCGGTGGCCGCCGGTACGCACTCGGCGTTCCTGCTGGGTGCGGGGATCGCCGTACTGGGCTTCGCGGCCGCCTGGTTCGTCAAGGAGGTTCCCCTGCGGGGGGCCGGGCCGGCCGGTGCCTCCGGCGGCGGTGACTCGGCGAAGTCAGAGGTGGCGCCGGAGGCGGCCGTCATGCACTGAGTTGCTCGCGCTCGGGTTCGGGGTGGGCCCGGTTCGGTGGATCTACGGATCCTCCGGGCCGGGCCCATCTGCATGCCCCGGGCGGGGCCGGGCGGGTGGTCGGCTGTGGCCGGGTGGTGGGGCCGCTGCGCGGGGCCTTCCCCCACCCCGCCCCTTCCCGCTGCGCCGGATGACGCGGCTCCGCCGCGGGGCGGGGCTTCGCCCCGGACCCCTTCGGGGGCTCCGCCCCGGACCCCCGCGCCTCAAACGCCGGCGGGGCTGGACAGGCTCAAACGCCGGCGGGGCTGGAATAGGGGGCTGGAAAGGGTCAAGCGCCGGGGAGGCTGGAGAGCTTCTGCCAGTTTTCCCATGACAGGTTCCACTCGGCGAAGCCGTTGCCGGCGGCCACCGTTTCCTTGCCGCCCGTGACCTCGAAGACGTCGCCGACCTGGGCCTGGTCGTAGAACCACGTGGCGTCCGCCGTCTTCATGCCGATGCAGCCGTGGCTCCTGTTCGCCGAGCCGATGTAGCTCTCGGCCCATTCCGCCTGGTGCGCGAACGTGCCCGAGACCGTCAGCCTCATCGACTTCTGCACCGGCTGGTCGTAGCCGGTCAGGCCGACCGAGGACGCCTTCATCCGGATGGTGCCCTCCTTCGCCATCAGGGGCATCTTCCCGCTCCACGTCGGCGTCTTCGCCGGATCGCCCGCCGTGATCGGGATCGACTTCACCGTCTGACCGTCGCGCTCCAGGGTCAGCCGGTGGCCGGCGATGTCGACCTTGGCCAGCTGGCTCCTGCCGATGGTGGCGGAGGTCGCGTACGACTTCGTCAGGTAGCGGCCGGTCCCCGTGCCGACCCCCGACAGGGGGGCTTCCAGCGTCACCCGGGTGCCCGGCTTCCAGTACTCCTTCGGGCGCCAGTCCACGCGGTCCTTGCCCGTGAGGGTCTCCGTCAGCCAGCCCCACGAGCCCTCGGTGCCGTTGTTCGTGGTCACCTTCAGCCGCCGCTCGACCTCGGCCTTGTTCGTTATCTTGTGGTCGAAGGTGAGGGAGAGGGGCTGGCCCACGCCGACCGTCGTCCCGCCCGCGGGCAGTACGGTCACCGTCTCCGTCTGCTCCTTCGACGGAGCGAGGGTGCGGAAGGTCGACTCGGACGCCGTCTCCTTGCCGTCCTGCGAGGCGGCCGTCGCCCTCACCTTGTACTCCGTGTCCACCGCCAGGCCGTTCTTCGGCGTGAACGCCCCGTCCTTGAGCGTGCCCTCGGCCGGCTTCCCGTCCGGTCCGGTCACGGTCAGCGCCGTCAGGGTGCCGTTGTTCACCCGCGCCGTGAGCGGCTGGTCCGGCTTGACGTCCTTCGCCCCGTCAGCCGGTACGACGCTCAGCTCGGCGGGCGGCCGCGAGGCCCCCGCGGCGCCCCCGCCCCCGCCCCCGCCCCCGTCCCCGCCGCTCCCGCATGCCGTCGCCGACAGGGCGATCAGGGTGAGCAGCGTGAAGGAGGATGTGATGGCTGCCTTGCGCATGGGTAGATGAACCTCCGGCTAGAGCCCGGGTCTTGGACCGGATGTCCGGTAGGAGGCCGGTCCGGTCGTCCTCGGTTTCAGTCGGGACGGGATTCGGGACGATCAAGGACCAAAGTCCTACAACCCGGAATTTATGGGCCATTCGGCTGGAACCCCGCATCCCCGGCCGACGTCCTGACCAGTGCGAGGTCACACGGCGGACGTGAATATGGGGAGTTGAGACAGCAGATGGGGTTCATAGCGCGCACGCAGATGCGGGGTACGAAGGCGCGGATCGCCGTCGCCGGAGCGGTGGCGGCGGTGGCCGCGACCGCGTGGGGGGTGACGGCGCTCGTCGACCCGGGCCACGACACCAACCACCAGAACGTCTCCCGGCAGACCGAGGACCCCGCGAAGGGCGGCGACGCCGAGCCGCAGGCGCCGGGGAAGCCGGGCGGGCAGGTCCCCGACGGCATAGCCCACGCGTCGGAGAGCGGCGGCAACACGGTCAACATCACCATCGACGACGGGCCCGACCCCCAGTGGACCCCGAAGGTGCTGGACGTACTGAAGAAGTACGACGTGAAGGCGGTCTTCTGCATGATCGGACCGCAGGCCAAGGACCACCCCGACCTGGTCAAGAAGGTCGTCGCCGGCGGCCACCGGCTCTGCGACCACACCATGGACCACAACACCGGGATGGACAAGAAGCCCTTCCCCTACCAGCAGCAGCAGATCCTCGACGCGAAGAAGCAGATCGAGGACGCCGCGGGCGGCGGGGCCAAGGTGGAGTACTACCGGGCGCCCGGCGGCGCCTTCACCCCCGAGAGCCGGGCCCTGGCCGCCGCCAACGGCATGCGCCCGCTCGGCTGGAACATCGACACCAAGGACTTCAGCAAGCCCGGCGTGGCCGCGATCGTGGGCACGGTCAAGGCCGAGATCGGCAACGGCCCGACCATCCTCTTCCACGACGGCGGCGGCGACCGCACCCAGAGCGTCGAAGCCCTCGACCAGGTCCTCGCCTGGCTGAAGGAACAGGGCCGGCCCACCGGCTTCCCGGTGGTCACCGGCCCCAGCGCCTGACGCGCACGGCGGGCCTGACACGCCGTCCGGTGGCGAACGGGTGAGGGTCGACGCCCCGCCGCCGCCCGGGGTGTTCCCTGGTCGTGCACGGGGGCCCGTACCGGCGCCGCCCGCGCCCGTACGCCCCGTACGCCCCGTACGCCCGACCAGGAGGTCTCCGTGGCCATCGCCCCCGGGAAGCTGTCCGACCCCGTCGTCGGCGCCCTCGTCAGCGCGGTCAACGCGCACGACAAGGACGCCTTCCTCGCGCTCCTGACCGCCGACGCGACCATGTCCGACGACGGAACGGAGCGCGACCTCCACGAGTGGATCGACCGGGAGATCTTCGACTCCGGCGGCCACATGGACGTCCAGTCCGAGTCCGACGGCGGCCGCACCCTGACCGTCGGCTACCGCAACGACACCTGGGGCGAGATGCGCACCTCCTGGCGGTTCGTCATCGCCCCCGGCGGCGGCCGCATCAGCCGCTTCGAGACCGGTCAGGCGTAGCGGCCGTCCTGCGCCCGTCCACCACCGCCCGGGCGGATCCCGTACGGGTGAAAGGGCGTCCGGCGTCGTTCCGGCCCGCCGGAGGGTCCCGTTGGTCCGGGCATGAACCGCACCCGCACCGCCGTCATCGTCCTCGCCGCCGCCGCGGCGGCCCTCGCCCCGGCCCTCTCGGGCGCGGCCACCGCCGCGGACAGCCCGTACCTGCAAGACCCGAGCGGCGGGGACAAGACGATGAAGTCGATGTGGACCAAGGACGACATGCACAAGGTGGAGGCGCAGTTCCGCTTCCACCCCTCCATCCAGTACAAGACGATCACCCGCCCCGGCCCCAAGGGCGCCGAGGAGTACGAGCGCAAGGTCGGCGACCCCAAGACGCTGGCCTGGGAGCCCGGGTACGAGTTCGCGTGGTCGGTGGCGGACTCGCAGGGGGTCAAGAAGGTGCTGACGACGAAGGACGGCAAGCAGGCGCTCGTCCTGCACGCCGTCCTGCGCGATGGTCGGCGCGCCGAGGTGGCGCGGGTGCACCAGGAGCTCCGGAACCGGCCCGCGACCGGGCGTACGAAGGTCCCGGGCGGAAAGCGCATCAAGTGTGACACCGGGACGTACACGGTGGAGTGGTCGGTCACCCGCACCGGCTACGGCACCCTCACCGGATCCCTGCCCTGGGACTCCAGCTGTGAGCAGTACCGCACGGCCTTCACGCCCAAGAACCAGGGCGCCAGCTAGGGCGGAGCGGTGGGGAGGGGTGGGCCGGCCGCCCCGCGCGCCTTGTGGGCGCTTGCGGGCGACTGGGCCTCGGCCTTGGATCAAAGCCGTACCAGCCATCATGCCGCCCGGGGTGAGGTGCGGCAGGGGGCGAAGGTCCCTTTCGACAGGGGCGTTCGGGGGTTCTTCGGGGATTCTTCGGGCTCGGCGGGTCGCCGGTTCGGCAGGGCGATGTGATGGCGGGGCACTGTGATGGCAGTGCGCCGTGCCGGCAGGGCGCCGGGTCAGCGCCCCTTCCTGGCGTCGTTCGCCTTGGCGGCGATCTCCTCCAGGACGGCCTTCGGGTCGCCGGAAGGATCCACGGCGCGGCCGATGTTGCGCTTGATGGTGTCGCTGATGACCACCCAGGACGGGTCGTTGACCGGGTACAGCTGCGCGCCGCGCAGGGCGTTCAGGAACTGCTGGTCGTTCTTGTCCATGCCCGAGGATCCGGCCAGCGTGCGGGAAGCCGAGACGGTGGACGGCAGCAGGTGGTAGCGGCCGGCGAAGTCCGCCAGGTTCTTGTCCCGGTAGACGAACTCCAGGAACTTGCCGATCTCGTCGCGGTGGCCGTTCTGCTTGAAGGCCATCATCCAGTCGGCCACGCCCACGTTCGGCGGGACCTCCCCGGAGCCCAGCATGTCCGAGACGGGCATCGCGACGGCGCCGACCGTGATCCCCTTGGCGCGCGCTTCGTGCGCGAGCTGGGGGTAGCCGTTGAGCATGCCGACCTCGCCGCGCGTGAAGGCGGCGAAGGCGTCGGCGCGGTTCAGCTGCGACGGGGGAGTGGGACCGAGCAGACCGGTGTCGACCAGGTGCTGCTTGATCCACTTGAAGGTCGCGATGTTCTGGTCGGAGGCCAGGCTGTAGTTGCCGCTGCTGTCGGCGTATCCGCCGCCGTTGCTGAGCTCCCAGATCATCGCCTCGGCGTGCGCCTCTTCCGGGCCCAGGGGCATGGCGAGCGGGGTCTTCACGCCCTTGGCCTTGAGCGCCGTGGCCGCGGCCTTCAGGTCCATCCAGGTCTTGGGCTGCCAGCCGTTCTTGGAGTCCTTCGGGATGACCCCGGCGTCGGTGAGCAGCTTCTCGTTGTAGAAGAGGAGGCGGCTGCTCGCCACGAAAGGCAGGCCGTAGAGGGTGTTGCGGACGGAACCGGCGTCGGAGAGGGGCTGGAGGAAGTTCGCCTCGGCGGTGACCGAGAGGAGCTCGGGCGCGGAATAGAGCTTGCCCTGCGCCGCGAAGTCCGAGTAACCGCCCATGAGCGCCATGTCCGGAGCGTTCCCGGCCTTGACCATGCGGGAGACTTCGCGGTCGATGTCGGCCCACGGCAGGAGCTCGACCTGCACCTTGATGCCGGGGTTCGAGGCGGTGAAATCAGCCGTCACCTTGTCCCAGAAAGCCTTGGAACTGGTGGCCGGGTTGTCCCCGTATTCGGCGGCGACGAGGCGGAGGGTACCGCCGTCATCAGCGCTTCCGCCGGAGCTGCCGCAGGCGGCCAGCGGTATCAGCAGACCGAGCACGACCGTGGTGGCGGCCGCGCTGAAGATTCTTCGTCGCACGGGTGGATTCCCCTGATTTTCTTTTGAGTCCCGTTATTACTTATGAGTCACTCCGGGCTGTGGTGTCCCTCGTTGGCCCGTTGGCCGGAATTCTCTCCTGAGGGAGGGTGGTTGGTTCCATTGGGGCGGCACTTGTGTTCAATGCTCCAACTGCGGCATTTCAGAATGGTGTTTTCCGATATGTGATCAACAATTCGGACGCGCGTAGACATGCCGAAACGCCCGTTTCCGGCCATTGAGCGCGGCGGAACGGGTGGGAGGGGGTGGGCGGGTCTCAGTCCGCGAAGTCGCCCGCGTACGGATCGGGCTCGCCCGTTTCGGGGTTGCGCCCCTCCTGCCAGCGGCGCTGGGCCTTCTGCCAGTGCACGAAGCTGAGGTGGCCGCCGTCCCAGAAGGTGATGCCGACCGGGCTCACGTCGAACTCGTCGTTGCACAGCAGGTAGAGGAACTCGGCCATGCCGTACGGGTACACCGCGAAGGAGTCGGCGGTGTGCCGGCCGACCACCAGAACGGGCCAGCGGTCGGGGTCGGGGTCGGTCGTCAGCCAGCAGAGGATGTCGGAACCGCCGGTGACGCCCCAGGCGAGGATCGACTCCGGGTCCACGTCGAAGGCGGCCCGGCCGCCCTCCGCCTCCCAGACCTGGCGGGCGTTGGCCGTCTCCTCCGCCATCTGGGCCGGGTCCCACTGGAGCCCGGGCTTGGGCAGCGGCAGCAGCACGCTCGCCTCGCCGTTGATCGAGCCCGCGCCGTAGCGGCCCATGAAGGCGATGTAATCGGCGGGGAAGCGACTGCCCCAGACGGCCTCGGCCGCCTGCCAGTCGATGTCCTCGTCGGCTCCGTGGGTCGCCGGCATGATCTGCTCCAGCGCTTTGATGCGCGCGTTCTCGGTCATGCCGCTCCCCTGCCACCCCAGCTCAACCGCCCCAACCTACCGCCGGTGCAGGGTGGCGCCTAGCGCGCGGTGAGACGGACCCCGAGCCGGGAGCCGACGCGCAGGCCCCAGGCGGCCATGGCCCCGGCCTCGGCCTCCAGGACGTGACGGGCGCGCAGCCGGGGGAGGCCGAGGCGGCCCGGGACCATGGTGGTCAGCGCGATGACGGTGAGCCGGCGGTCGAGATGGGCCACGTCGATGGCGAAGCGCATCCGGAAGGTGTGCACGCTGGAGGCCGGCGTCAGGAGCATCGCCCCCTCGATCCCGTCCCGCCCGAGCAGACCCCGCGTGCGGGCCCGGTACGAGGCGGCCACCTCCAGGGGCACCTCCACGGGCGTCTCCGCAGGCGCCTCGACGGGCATCTCCGTAGGCGCCTCCACGGCCCCCTCCGGGCCCGCCTGCCCCCGTTCGACGCAGAGCGTGGCCGCGCCGTCCCGCCACCGTTGCCTGTTCCCCATGCGGCCCACCCTAGGGCGCGACCGGCCCCCCGGTCCGGGCTTCGGCGTCAAGCCGGCGCACCCGGCGGGGTCCCCCTGGGGAGGGACGCCGGAAGGTTGGTCCGTACGGGCTTCCGCCGGGCCCCACAAGGGCTGTAGGGCCCCTTTCGGCTCTGCTCAGTGCTCCCGGCCGACTCCGGAGCGTAATCGTGTCGCGGTGATGCGCGCAGCACGCTTTACGAAGGGTTATGGTGGAACCCCCCCCCTCGGGCCGGTCCGTATCCCCCCCACGGACCGGCCCGTTTTTCGTCTCCGGGCAGCGTCGCGGCACTGCCCGGCAAAGGCGCAGGTCAGCCCCGCTGGGCCCAGATGTTGGCGCCGGGGGTGGACACCGCGAAGGAGTCGATCTCCTTCAACTCCTGCTCCGACAGCGGTGCTCCGGACAGGGAAGCCACGTTTTCCTCGAGCTGCTTCACGCTCGACGCGCCGATCAGCGCCGAGGTCATCCGCTCGTCCCGCAGCACCCAGTTCAGCGCGAGCTGGGCCAGCGTCTGCCCGCGCCGCGCGGCGATCTCGTTCAGCCCGTTCAGCCGGCGCACGACCTCGTCCGACAGCAGGTCCGGGTTGAGGGACTTGCCCTGGGTGGCCCGTGAGCCCTCCGGGATGCCCTTGAGGTACTTCCCGGTCAGCAGCCCCTGCGCGAGCGGCACGAAGGAGATGCAGCCCATGCCGGCCTCCTCCAGGGTGTCGAGCAGGCCGTCGTCCTCCGTCCAGCGGTTGATCATGGAGTACGAGGGCTGGTGGATGAGGGGGCGCACGCCCATCTCCCGCAGCAGCCGGGCCGCCTCGGCCGTCTGCTCGGCGGTGTACGAGGACACGCCGACGTAGAGCGCCTTGCCCTGCTGGACCGCGGACGCCAGCGCGCCCATGGTCTCCTCCAGCGGGGTGTCCGGGTCGAAGCGGTGCGAGTAGAAGATGTCGACGTAGTCGACGCCCATCCGCTTCAGCGAGGCGTCCAGAGAGCCGAGCAGGTACTTGCGGCTGCCCCACTCGCCGTACGGACCCGCGTGCATGAGGTAGCCGGCCTTGGTGGAGAGGACCAGCTCCTCGCGGTGGGACGCGAAGTCCTGCGCGAAGATCTTGCCGAAGTTCAGCTCGGCCGAGCCGGGGGGCGGGCCGTAGTTGTTCGCCAGGTCGAAGTGGGTGACGCCGAGGTCGAAGGCCCGGCGCAGGATCGCGCGCTGGGACCCCAGGGACGCGTCGTCGCCGAAGTTGTGCCAGAGGCCGAGGGAGATCGCGGGGAGCTTGAGTCCGCTGCGGCCGGTGCGCCGGTACTCCATGGAGTCGTAGCGCGAGGGCTCTGCCCGATAGAGATTGTTTTCAGTCACGTTGTCCTCCCTATCACGGACTTGTGACAGGACCGAGTTGGATGCAGGATCCCGTCGCGCAGTAATGTGGCGGTCTGTGGAGGACGTGGGGGGACCACCGCATTCCGCACGGGGGTATCGCTCGGAGGGGCTGGAAGATCGTGAAGCTGCGCGACCTGGTACGCCGTCCTGTGTACAGGCTCTACGCACGCCGGGTGGAAGGCCGCATCGACCATGACGAGACGCCCAAGCACATCGGTGTGATCCTCGACGGGAACCGGCGCTGGGCCAAGGCCTCCGGAGGTACGACGGTGCAGGGCCATCAGGCCGGCGCCGACAAGATCTCCGAGATGCTGGGCTGGTGCACCGAGACGGACGTCGAGGTCGTCACCCTGTGGATGCTCTCCACGGACAACCTGGACCGGCCCGAGGTCGAGCTCCGCCCGTTGCTCAACATCATCGAGAACACCGTCCGGGGCCTCGCCGCAGACGGCCGCTGGCGCGTCCACCACGTCGGCAACCTCGACATCCTGCCCGCCGGGACCCAGAGCGTCCTGAAGGAGGCCGAGGAGGCCACCCGCGACGTCGACGGGATACTCGTCAACGTCGCCGTCGGCTACGGCGGCCGCCAGGAGATCGCCGACGCGGTCCGCTCGCTCCTGCTGGAGCACGCCTCGAAGGGCACCTCCTTCGAGGAGCTCGCCGAGATCCTCGACATCGAGCACATCGCGGAGCACCTCTACACGCGCGGCCAGCCCGACCCGGACCTGGTGATCCGCACCAGCGGAGAACAGCGGCTGTCCGGATTCATGCTGTGGCAGAGCGCGCACTCCGAGTACTACTTCTGCGAGGTCTTCTGGCCGGCCTTCCGCAAGGTCGACTTCCTGCGCGCCCTGCGCGACTACGCCGCCCGCCACCGGCGCTACGGCAGCTGACTCCGCCCGGCAGGTCCCCTTACGGCGCCTGACCTGCGGTTGTCTGACGCCCCCTCGGCACCTCACGGCGCGCCCGGAATCCTCCGTGGCGCGCCGTACCCGTGTTCCCGTACGCCCTGCCCGTCCCCGGAGACCCTCCGCGCGAGGCCTTCACCAGGGATTCACCGAGCGTCCGTCATATGCCATGGCATGGCTGGACCCATTCGGGGAATATCCCTTGCAGGTCGACGCCCGATCCACGGGTGTCGAGTCTCAGCGGACGGCATGGGGTCGTCCGCCCGGGAGGCCCTTTGCACCAGGACGCACGTGCGGTTCGCACGGACGGAGTGGAGGGCCGGAAGTCGGCCCGCGCAGGGGTGCCGATGACCGGTCCGGTCTTCATGGCCCGACCTCTTCCGAGGGGGTACGTCCTTCCGTGGTGACCAGCACAAAGAGCCGCCTGCCCGACAGGCGGACCTACGTCCTCGACACCAGCGTCCTGCTGGCAGACCCCAACGCGATCTCCCGATTCGACGAGCACGAGGTCGTGCTCCCGATCGTGGTGATCACCGAGCTGGAGGCAAAGAGGCACCATCCCGAACTCGGCTACTTCGCCCGTCAGGCCCTCCGCCTGCTCGACGACTTCCGGGTTCGCTACGGACGCCTCGACGCACCCATCCCGCTGGGCGATCTGGGCGGCACCCTGCGCGTCGAGCTCAACCACTCCGACCAGAGCGTCCTGCCCGCGGGCTTCCGGCTGGGGGACAACGATTCGCGGATCCTCGCGGTCGCGCGCAACCTCCAGGCCGAGGGCTACGACGTCACGGTCGTCTCGAAGGATCTCCCACTGCGCATCAAAGCCTCCTCCGTGGGGCTGATCGCCGAGGAGTACCGCGCCGAGCTCGCCATCACCGATGCCGGCTGGACCGGCATGACGGAGCTGGCGCTCTCCGGGGAACAGGTGGACCTGCTCTTCTCCGAGGAGCGGCTCTACGTACCGGAGGCCGCGGAACTTCCCGTGCACACCGGTCTGGTCCTCCAGTCGGAGCGCGGCAAGGCACTCGGCCGGGTCACGGCCGACGGCAACGTGAAGCTCGTACGCGGCGACCGCGAGGCCTTCGGGCTGCACGGCCGCAGCGCCGAGCAGCGGATCGCGCTCGACCTCCTGCTCGACCCCGAGATCGGGATCATCTCGATGGGCGGCAGGGCCGGCACCGGAAAGTCGGCGCTGGCGCTGTGCGCGGGGCTGGAGGCCGTACTGGAGCGGAGGCAGCATCAGAAGGTGATGGTCTTCCGGCCGCTGTACGCGGTCGGCGGCCAGGACCTCGGCTACCTGCCCGGGGACGCCAACGAGAAGATGAGCCCCTGGGCCCAGGCGGTGTTCGACACCCTCTCGGCGGTCGCCGGGCGGGCGGTCATCGAGGAGGTGCTCAACCGCGGGATGCTGGAGGTCCTGCCGCTGACGCACATCCGCGGCCGCTCGCTGCACGACGCGTTCGTGATCGTGGACGAGGCGCAGTCGCTGGAGCGCAATGTCCTGTTGACCGTTCTGTCCCGCATCGGGGCCAATTCGCGGGTGGTCCTCACCCACGACGTGGCCCAGCGCGACAACCTGCGGGTCGGCCGGTACGACGGAGTCGTCGCCGTGGTCGAGAAGCTGAAGGGCCATCCGCTCTTCGCCCACATCACGCTGACCCGTTCCGAGCGCTCCCCGATCGCCGCGCTGGTCACCGAGATGCTGGAGAACCTGTAGGGCCCGGCCGACGATCCGTACGGACCGCAAAACAGGTAAAACGCGCATAGCGGGAAGGTGAGTTGGCGCCGCCCGGCAAAGGCCAGAGAGCCTAGCCGGGCGGCGCCCTCACGCACAGGGGTTTGCCGGAAGCAGTGGCGACATGCCAGGTGTGACCTTTCCCACGCAACGGAGAATTGCCCTGCGGCGTCGAGGTCCGGCAGAGTCTGTTTTCCGTCAGGCCCCGCATACGGCACACCTGTATCTCCCGTGAGATGCGCGCAGTACCGCTAACTCCACAATCGATCGCCGTATGCCGCCCGGAGCATCACGCGGCACTCCCGCAAGGGAGTTGCCCACGGGCCCGCGCCTCCAGTGACCGCATCATCATGGAGGCCAGCGTCAAGGGCACTATTGCGCCCGCGCAGTCACTGCGGACGCTGCTGGAAGGAAACCGTGTGAGCCGGATCTCGGTTCGGGGATTCGCAGTGGCTTCGGCCACCGCCGTCACCACCGTCGGCGCCGTCGTGGGTGTTGCCACTGGCGACCCCGCCTCGAACGACCTCGAGACGACCGCGTCCGGGATGACCCTCACGGACATCCCGGTCGGCCAGCAGGCGGAGGTCCAGAACGCGTCCCTGACGCAGCAGGCCGACTCCATCGCGCACGCCGCCGACACCGACGCCAAGCGCTCGGCGGAGGAGGCGGCCCGCATCCAGGCCGCCCAGGACGCCAAGTCGAAGAAGGCCGAAGCGCAGAAGGCCGCCGACGACAAGGCGAAGCAGGAGCGCGACGAGAAGGAACAGGCCGCCAGCCGTTCCGCCTCCCGCGACGGATCCTCCTTCGCCCCCCAGGCCTCCTACACGGTGGCCCAGGTCAAGGCGATCGCCCAGCAGATGGTCCCGGCGGGGCAGTTCCAGTGCTTCTCCAAGATCATCAACCAGGAATCCACCTGGAACTACCAGGCCGTGAACAAGTCCTCGGGCGCCTACGGCCTCGTCCAGGCCCTGCCCGGCTCGAAGATGGCCTCGGCGGGCGCCGACTGGCGCACCAACCCCGCCACCCAGATCGAGTGGGGTCTGAACTACATGAACTCCCGCTACGGCAGCCCGTGCGGAGCATGGAACTTCCACCAGGCCAACAACTGGTACTAGGCCCACCCGGCCCCCGGGACGAGAGCGCGCCCGCGCGCCTCAACCCCGCAGAGCCCCGCACCGTCCTACGGTGCGGGGCTCCTCGCGTGTACGGTCTTTCGAGGCGTGCCCCGGCGCGCGGTCCAGGGCGGGGGGAAGGGAACGGCATGGCGAAGACAGGCTGGCTCGGCCGGCTCGGCAAGAGCCTCAGCGACGTGGAGGCCCGGCTCGCGGAGCGGCGCGCCGAGGTCGAGGCCGAGACCTCCGGCGACCGCCCGGCCCCCGGGCCCGGTACCGCCGCGTCCCCGGCAGCCCCGGCTTCCGCCTCCCCGGCACCCGCCTCCGCGCCCGCTGCGCCCTCGGCACATCCCGGCGCCGAGCACGCCGTCTACGCGGCGCCCCTGCGCCCCGACCCGGTGTCCGTCATCCCGTGGGGCGTGCGCGTCGCCGCCGAGGCGAGCTGGCGGCTGCTGCTGCTCGCCGGGATGCTCTGGGTCCTGATGCGGGTGATCAGCGAAGTCCGGCTGGTCGTCCTCGCCTTCGCCGCCGCCCTCCTGGTCACCGCACTGCTCCAGCCCTTCGTGGTCCGGCTGCGCCGGCTCGGGATGCCCCGGGGACTTGCCACGGCCGTCACCGCGATCCTCGGGTTCGTGGTCATCGGGCTGGTCGGCTGGTTCGTGGTCTGGCAGGTCATGGACAACCTAGACGACCTCTCCGCCCGGCTGCGCGAAGGCATCAACGACCTCAAACTCGCCGCGCTGGACAGTCCGTTCCACGTGACCGAGAAGCAGATCAACGAGATCGCCAAGAACCTCAGCGAGACCATCGGCACCAATACCGAGCAGATCACCTCCGCCGGTCTGCAGGGCGTCACCGTCCTCGTCGAAGTGCTGACGGGCATGCTGCTCGCGATGTTCTCCACGCTCTTCCTGCTCTACGACGGCAAGCGCATCTGGACCTGGACGACGGGCCTGCTCCCGGCCGCCGCCCGCCCCGGCGTCGCCGGCGCCGGCCCGCGCGCCTGGCGCACCCTCACCGCGTACGTGCGCGGCACGGTCCTCGTGGCCCTCATCGACGCCGTGTTCATCGGCCTCGGCCTCTACTTCCTCGACGTGACGATGGCCGTGCCGCTGGCCGTCTTCATCTTCCTGTTCGCCTTCATCCCGCTCGTCGGCGCCGTCATGAGCGGCGCCCTCGCCGTGGTCGTGGCCCTGGTGACCCAGGGGCCGTTCACCGCGCTGATGGTGCTGCTGGTGGTGCTGGCCGTGCAGCAGATCGAGGGCCACGTGCTCCAGCCCTTCATCCTGGGCCGGGCGGTACGGGTCCACCCGCTCGCGGTGGTGCTCTCGGTGGCGGCCGGCGGCCTGGTCGCCGGCATCGGCGGAGCGGTGGTTGCCGTTCCGCTGGTCGCCGTCACCAACACCGTGGTCGGCTACCTGCGGGCCTACTCGCGCGAACAGCTCCACCACGGGCTCTCCCCGGTCGGCCCCGGGCCGCACGGTGCGACGGCCCTGGGTCAGACGGCATCCGAGGCGGAGGAGACACGTACGGGTGATAACGGAGCCTGAGTTCGACGGCGGCTCGTCCGGTCTGCCGGGGCCGGAGGCACTGGATGTGCTGGAGGGCCCGGAGGGGTCGCAGGGACGGCAGGGCTACGGCGGGTCCCCGCCGTCCGGCCGCCGGCCCTGGCGGTGGGCGCTCGGCGGGGCCCTCCTCGCCTCCGCGCTGTGGGCGGGCGCCTGGTGGGCCGCGACCCCGCAGGACCACAGCCCGCCGCTGCGGTACGCGCTGCCCCTGAGCCTGTGCGACTCGGCGAAGCTGCCGGGGATCGCCCGGCTGGCGGAGAGCAGCGGGTGGGACTACACCCCGCGGCTGTGGGAGCACCCGGGCGTGGACCGGGCGATGTGCATGCTGCGCACACCGCCGGTCGAGTCGGAGGGGCCCCGGCGCTGGCTCGCGTACGAGGCCCAGGTCTCGATGGAGATGCACAAGCGCACCGACCCCGCGCCGGAGTTCGGGGCGGATCCCGGACCGGTGGGCTGGATCGGCCTGGGCAAACCGGACCTCCGCTCGGTGCCGGGGCTCGGGGAGCGGGCGCTGCTCTCCGAGACGGAGTACGGGAGCGCGTGGCGGCTGACCGTGCTCGACGGGGGCACGGTGTTCACCATGGACGTGGCGGTGTGGTCGGGCGGCGAGGGCGAGCCGAGCCCTGACGACCCGGCGCCGGAAGAACCGCCGAAGCCCGATTCCGATGCGGTCCAGGCTGCGATGATCGACGACATGCACGGCCTGATGAAGGCGCTGCGCAGGTAGGCGGGGGAACGGCGGGGGGACGCGGGGATGATCGGCGAGCCCGAGGTGGACGGGGACTGGCACACGGCGAGCGGGGCGGAGGTGGCCGCGGAGGCCCTTCCGGGCGGGCCCGGGCGGGAGCGTGCACGGGGCGCGCGGAGACCGTGGCTGTGGGCGCTGGGCGGGATGGTGGCGGCCTCGGCGGTGTGGGCGGGCGCGCCGGCCGTGCAGGAACGCTTCCCCGACCTGCCGCGCCTCGACTACGTGCACTCACCCGACCTGTGCAAGGAGTTCGAGCTCAAGACGGTCGGTCAGGCCGCCGGCCGGGAGTTCGAGGGACGCCAGAGCGGCGAGGGCGTGTACCTCGCGCAGGACTGGTCGTACTGCTCGGTTTCCACCCAGTACGAGGAGGGGGGCATGGTGTACGGCGCCCAGCTGCTGGTCGAGCTGCACAAGAAGGGCGACCCGGAGGTGGAGTTCGCCACCGGCCCCGGGACGGACCCGGCGACCCGGCTGGACATCGACGAGCGCCAGGAGGTGCAGGGCCTGGGCGACCGGGCGGTGCTCGACCGGTACTACGCGCAGGGCGGATCGCGGCTCATGGTGCTCGACGGAGGGGCGGTCTTCACCCTCACCGTGCAGTGGTTCCAGCCGAGGGACGCCCTGCCCGGCACCATCGACGAGAACGCGATGGACGCGGCGATGATCGAGGACATGCGGACGCTGATGACCAAGCTGAAGCGGTAGCCGCACAGCCGCGCACGCGCAGGGGCCCCGCGACCGGAGTCGCGGGGCCCCTGGAGCCGGTACGGCAGGTCGTCACTCGCCCGCGAGCGCGGCCTCGGAGTCGAGGGTGACGGCGACGGCCTGGATCACCGAGGCGATCTTGAAGGCCTCCTGGACCGTCTCGCGGTCCACGCCGGCCTTGCGCAGGACCTGCTCGTGCGAGTCCAGGCACTGGCCGCAGCCGTTGACCGCGGAGACGGCGAGCGACCACAGCTCGAAGTCGACCTTCTCCACGCCGGGGTTGCCGATGACGTTCATCCGCAGGCCCGCGCGCAGGGTGCCGTACTCCGGGTCGGAGAGCAGGTGGCGGGTGCGGTAGAAGACGTTGTTCATCGCCATGATGGCGGCGGCCGCCTTGGCGGCGGTGTACGCCTCGGGCGACAGGGCCGCCTTGGCCTCCGGCTCCAGCTCGCGCAGGACGCGCGGGGAACGGGCGGCGATGGCGCAGGACAGGACCGTGCCCCACAGCTGCTGCTGCGTCAGGGTGTCCTGATTGCCGATGACCGAGCCGAGGTTCAGCTTCAGGTCCTTGGCGAAGTCCGGTACGGCGGACTTGAGGGAGTCGAGGGACATCCGTCACTCACCGGCCAGCAGCGCGCCGGCATCGATGGTGCTGTCGCCCTTGTTCCAGTTGCAGGGGCACAGCTCGTCGGTCTGCAGGGCGTCGAGCACCCGCAGGACCTCCTTGGGGTTCCGGCCGACGGAACCGGCGGTCACCATGGAGAACTGGATCTCGTTGTTCGGGTCCACGATGAAGACGGCGCGCATCGGGAGACCGTCCGTACCGAGGATGCCGAGGTCGGCGCAGAGCTCGCGCTTGATGTCGGACATCATCGGGAAGGGCAGGTCGCGCAGGTCGGCGTGGTCCTTGCGCCAGGCGTGGTGGACGTACTCGGAGTCGAGCGAGAAGCCGAGGATCTGGGCGTCACGATCGGCGAACTCCTCGTTCAGCTTGCCGAAGGCGGCGATCTCCGTCGGGCACACGAAGGTGAAGTCGAGCGGCCAGGAGAACATGATCTTCCACTTGCCCTCGTAGGTCTTGTGGTCGATCTGCGCGAACTCGGCTCCGGCCTCCAGCGAGACACAGGCGGTCAGGTCGTAGGTGGGGAACTGGTCGCCGACAGTGAGCACGTGCTCTCCTTGCGCAGAGGAAAGTGACCCTTTTGGGGGCTTTCCGGGGGGTTGGACGTATCTCACATGCTGACACAGCCCCATTGATTGCAGAAATAGCTAGCCTGGTTCCCAGTGATCGGAGGTGCCTATCAATGGCTGTGGTTCACATGGGTCCCAGGGGGTCGAAACAGGCGACGCTCGCGCAGCTGCGGGCCTTCGCCGCCGTCGCCGAGCAGCTCCACTTCCGGGACGCGGCCGCCGCGATCGGGATGAGCCAGCCCGCGCTCTCCGGATCCGTGTCCGCGCTGGAAGGGGCGCTCGGGGTACGGCTGCTGGAGCGGACCACGCGCAAGGTGCTGCTCACGCCCGCCGGGGAGCGGATCGCGGGCCGCGCGCGGGCCGTGCTCGACGCGATGGACGGGCTGCTGGAGGAGGCCGAGGCGGTACGGGCCCCCTTCACCGGGGCGCTGCGCTTCGGGGTGATCCCCACCGTGGCCCCGTACCTGCTGCCGACCGTGCTCGGACTCTTCCACCGGCGCTACCCCCGGCTCGACCTCCAGGTGCACGAGGAGCAGACGGCCTCGCTGCTGGAAGGGCTGGCCGGCGGGCGGCTCGACCTGCTGCTGCTCGCCGTACCGCTCGGGGTGCCGGGGGTCACCGAACTGCCGCTCTTCGACGAGGACTTCGTCCTGCTCGCGCCGCGCGATCACCCGCTCGCCGGCCGCAAGGACATCCCGCGCGAGGAACTGCGCGGGCTGCGGCTGCTCCTGCTCGACGAGGGGCACTGCCTGCGCGACCAGGCCCTCGACATCTGCCACGACGCGGGACGCACCGCCGGGGCGGACGTCACCACGACCGCCGCCGGGCTGTCCACCCTCGTCCAACTGGTCGCCGGCGGGCTCGGCGTCACGCTGCTGCCGCGCACCGCGCTGCGCCTGGAGACCGCCCGCAACGAGCACCTGGCCACCGGCTACTTCGCGGAACCGGCGCCCTCGCGGCGGATCGCGCTGGCCATGCGGACGGGAACGGCCCGCGAGGAGGAGTTCCGCGCCGTCGCCGACGCACTGCGCGAAGCCGTACGCCCGCTCCCCGTCTGGCTGACGGACTAGGAGCGGGCGTACGGGACTGCGTGCGCGGGCCGTGCGAGGCCGGGGTTACTCCGTGCGCAGCCCGTCCGGGCGCATCAGGCGCAGCAGCGGCGGCAGGCTGAGCACGGTCACCAGGACGGCCACGCCCGCGCCGATGCCGACCATCCCCAGGACCGCGGTCCAGCTGACCGCGATCGTGGAGCCCGTCATCTGCAGCAGCACCACGCCGAGCGCGAGCCCGACCACCGTGGCCAGGGCCAGGCCCAGGCCGATCGGGATGGCGGTCTGCCACAGCACCGAGAGGCTGAGCGTGGAGCGCTTGGTGCCGAAGGCGACCAGCGCCGACAGCAGCTTCTTGCGCTCGCGCAGCTGCTCCAGCTGGGAGACCAGCAGGCTGGCGCCGATCAGCATCAGCACGAGGGCGGCGCCCACGAACAGACCGGTCCGGATGGAGGCGAAGCGGTCGTTGACCTCGGTGGCCTGGATCGTCATGGGGACCGACAGCGGGTCCGCCTTGAAGGCGGCGTTGCGGGCCAGCTCCAACGCGTCGGGCACGTTCGGGTCCAGCTTCACGTACACCTGGGAGGACTGGTAGTTGCCCATGCCCTTCGGGGCGGCGGCCGGGGTGACCAGCAGTCCGCTCAGCATGTTGCCCATGGGGCCCTTGCGGGCCTTGACGGTGCGGGCGTCGGCGGGCAGGGTCCAGGCGACCGCCTTCGTACCGTCGTCTTCGTTCTCTTTGAAGATGTTCCCCACGAACAGCTTCTCGCCCGGCTTCGCGGTGTCGCCGGTCATGCCGCGCGGTTCGCCGCCGCCCGTGATGACGAAGGCGTCGCCGTCCTTGCAGGAGGGCAGCTCCGCGAACTCCTTGAGGGCGGCGCAGGTGCCGGTCGTCACCGAGATCGACGTGTCCTCGTAGGACATGTCCGGGCTGCGCCCGGCATTGGCCGAGGACTCCGCGACGGCCTGGGTGACGCCCTTGGTCCCGGCCAGGGCCTGGGCGACGGCCTCGCCCCCGCTGCGGGTGCGCTGCATGACGGAGATCGAGGCCCGCGAGGGGTCGTGGCCCGTCTCGCGGGTGTACGAGTCCTCGGTGGAGGCGAAGAGCATCTGAAGGGCGATGGCTCCGGCGACCGCGACGGCGATCCCGTTGACCAGCCGCGCGGAGCTGCCGCTGGTGAGCTGGAGCCGGCGGGCGGCCAGCTGCCAGGAGACCGGGCCCGCGCCGCCGATCCGGCCGACGACCCGTTCCAGTACCCAGGGGAGCAGGACGGTGATGCCGACGAGGAGCAGGACCACGCCGCCCGAGACCTGCCACTGGTTGAACTGCCCGCTGTCGTTGCCCTTGCCGATCAGCGGGGCCAGCAGGCCGAGTCCGCCCAGGGGGAGCAGCAGCCGCCACCAGATCCGGCGCTTGGCCGGGGTCGTCGTACGGACCACGCCGAGCGGCTCGATGACCACGCCGCGCAGGGCGAACAGGGTCACGGCGACGGCCGCGGCCGGTACGGCCAGGGCGATGAGCGCGGCCAGCCAGGGCGTCGGGTTGAGGTCGGAGGGGAAGACGCTGCGCTGGTAGAGGTCCATGGCCGGGGCCAGTTGGCGGGCGGCCAGGAAGAAGCCGGTGCCCAGGGCCAGGCCGATCAGCGATCCGGCGGCGGCCTCGCCTGCGGCGATCCGGCGGACCATCCGGCCGTCGGCGCCGACCAGGCGCAGGGCGGCGAGCCGGCGGTCGCGGCGGTCGCCGCCGAAGCGGACGGCGGCGCCGATGAACACGGCGACCGGCATCAGCAGGGCGACGAAGGTGAGCACCACGAGGAGGGTGAGGACCGGGTCGAGGGGCTCCTTCTCCCGGGTGTTCTCGAAGGCGGTGACCCGCTGGATGTAGTTGGGCGCTTCCTTGCGGAGCTCGGTGAGCCGGTCGCTGCCCGCGTAGAAGTAGAGGTCGCCGGGGCCCACGAGGCCCGCGTCGCCGATGGTCCCGACGATCTTCTCGTCGAGGCGGTCGCGCAGCAGCTTGCCCTCGCCGGTCTTCATCAGCCTGTCGAGGGCGGGGGAGACGACCAGTTCGCCGGCGCCGGGGAACTTCTTCACGCCCGGGGGCAGCGGGGCGTCCGGGCCCTCGGGCTGCACGAGCCGGCCGTCGACCCCGTAGGCGCGGTACGTCTGGTTCACGTCGGTGATCAGCAGCGTGTCGCGCCCGGGCTGCTCGGCGGTGGGCGAGGTGTACGTCTGGCGTGCGGCGCCGCGCGCGTCGCGGGCGGCCAGGGCGCTGGGGACCGCGCTGGTGACGAGCAGCAGGGCGACGCCGAGGCCGACGCCCAGGCCGGTGAGGAGGGTGCGGGTCCAGCCCTGGCGGCCGCCGCCGAAGGCGAAGCGGGCGCCGAGGCCGAGGTCGCGGAGCCAGACGGAGAGCGCGCCCTGATGGCCCGGGCTACCGGGTCCGGCGGGGCTGCCGTGCTTGCTGTGGTTCCCGTGACTCATACCGCGCGCTCCATGTCGCGGGACTTGCCGTCGCGCACGACGATCTCGCGGTCGGAGTACGCGGCCACGCGGGTCTCGTGCGTGACGAGGACGACGGCGGCGTTCGTGGACCGGGCGGCCTCGGTGAGCAGCTGCATGACGAGCTCGCCGTTGAGGGAGTCGAGGGCGCCGGTGGGCTCGTCGGCGAAGATCAGCCGGGGGTTGGTGACGAGGGAGCGGGCGACGGCGACGCGCTGGCCCTGGCCGCCGGAGACCTCGCCGGGTCGCTTGCCGCCGAGGTCGTCGACCTGGAGCCGCTCCATCCATTCCAGGGCGGTCCGTTCGGCCTGCTTGCGCTTCACGCCGGTGAGGCGGAGCGGCAGGGCGACGTTCTCGACGCAGGTGAGCTCGGGGACGAGCTGGCCGAACTGGAAGACGAAGCCGAACTCGCCGCGGCGCAGGGCGCTGCGCTCGGCGTCGTTCATGGCGGAGAGCTCGCGTCCGGCGTAGGTGATGGTGCCCGCGTCGGGGGTGACGATTCCGGCGAGGCAGTGCAGCAGGGTCGACTTGCCGGACCCGGAGGGGCCCATGATGGCGACGACCTCGCCGGCGTGGATGGAGAATTCGGCGCCGTCGAGGGCGTGGGTGGTGCCGTAGGTCTTGCGGAGGTCCGTGGCGCTGAGGAGCGTGCCGGCCGGGATCATCGCTGTATCTCCTGGGCGAGCTGGTCGAGACGGGCGGCGGTGAGTTCGAGCCAGCGCAGGTCCGCTTCGAGGTGGAACAGGGCGTGGTCGCAGACCAGCTGGTCGGCGAGATCCCCCTTGCGCTTGCGCTGCGTGAGGATGCGCATCAGGCGCAGGTGCTCGGCGCGCTGGGTGTCCAGCAGCTCCTGGGCGCTGCGGCCGGTCAGGAGGGCGAGCACGACCTTCGTGTAGAGGGTCGACTGGAGGTACGGCTCCGGCTTCTCGGGCTGGGCGAGCCAGCCCTCGACGTCCGTTATCCCGGCGTCGGTGATCGCGTAGCGCTTCCGCTCGGGGCCGCCGCCGCTCTCCACCCCGTCGACCTCGACCAGACCGTTCTTCAGCAGCCGGGACATGGTCGAGTAGACCTGGCCGTAGGCGAGGGGCTTGTCGTGGCCGAATCTCTCGTCGAAGGTCCGCTTGAGGTCGTAGCCGTGACGGGGGCCGGCCTCCAAGAGGCCGAGGAGTGCGTGACTGATGGACATGCCGACGACTATACACGCGGTGTATACGCTCGATGTATACGTAGGGTGCATAGTCGCCGGGTCCGCCATTCGAAGGGAATCCGCCCACGTCGGAGGCGGCTCCGGGCCCGGCCGGGACGTTGCTGGCATCTTGAAGGTTCATGCGAGCACCCACCGGCAGTACCGCCGCTCTCCCACCCCAGCAGACGGGCATCGAGGAGCGGGAGGCGCCGACGCCGTCCGCGGAAAGCCGCCCCGAAGCCGACTGGTGGATCTGGGTCATGGCAGGGGCGCTGTTCTTCGCCTACATGGCCCTGTCCCTGCGGATCCACGAACGCCTGCTCTCCCGCAGCTTCGATCTGGGGATCTTCGTCCAGGTCGTGCGTTCCTACGCGTCCGGGCACCTGCCCGTCTCCGAGGTCAAGGGGCCCGACTTCCCGGTCCTGGGAGACCACTTCTCCCCGATCCTGGCCCTGCTGGCACCGCTGTACTGGCTGTGGCCGTCGGTGAAGGTGCTGCTCGTGGCGCAGGCCGCGCTGGTCGCCGGGAGCGTGCTGCCGCTGGCCTTCTGGGCCCGCCGCACGCTGGGCTCCGCGGCCGCCGCGGTCATCGGCACCTGCTACGGGGTCTCCTGGGGCATCGCGAGCGGGGTCGCCTCCGACTTCCACGAGTGGGCCTTCGCCCTTCCGCTGCTCACCCTCTCCCTGACGGCCCTCGGCAGCGGTCGGCTGCGCGCCGCCGCGTACTGGGCGCTGCCGCTCCTGCTGGTGAAGGAGGACCTCGGTCTCACGGTGGCCGCGATCGGCCTGGTCATCGCCTGGCGGGGCGGGCGCGGCGGGCGCAGGCTGGGGCTCCTCACGGCGGCGGCCGGCGTGGCCGGGACCGGGCTGGCCCTGCTGGTGCTGGCCTCCTTCCATCCGGGCGGGTTCGACGGCTATCTCGTCTCCCACAACCCCGGTGGCGGCGCGGGCGGCTCGGGCGGCGCGCTGGTGGGGGAAACGCAGGGCGGCATGCTGGAGCTCCTCCACCAGCTGACGCTCGGTCTGATCACCCCGCAGGAGAAGGTCACCACCCTCGTCCTCATCCTGGCCCCCACCCTCTTCCTGGCCGTGCGCTCGCCCCTCGTGCTGATCGCGCTGCCGTCCGTGCTGTGGCGCCTCGCCTCGAACTACCCGCCCCACTGGGGCACCGGCTACCACTACTCGCTGCTGGTCATGCCGGTCGTCTTCGTGGCCTTCGTCGACGCCCTGCAGCGGCGCGGGGCGAGCGGCCGCAGCCTGTACCGCTACCTGGCGGGCTCCGCGGCGGTCACCTTGCTGCTGCTGCCGCACTATCCGCTCTGGCAGCTGACGCAGCCGGAGACCTGGGTGAAGGATCCCCGCATCGCGGTGGCCCACAGCGTGATGGACGAGATCCCGGACGACGCCACGGTCCAGGCGTCGCACTACCTCGTGCCCCACCTCGCCGACCGCACCAGCGTCAGCCTCTACGGATGGGGGGACAGCCGCCCCAATCCCGAGTGGATCATGGTCGACACCCAGGTGCAGCCGCATCTGCGGTGGCCGATGTCGGTCATCCAGGAGCAGATCTCCCTGGACGAGGCCCGGGGCCGGGGGTACCACACGGTGGACGACAGGGACGGCTTCGTCCTGCTGAGCCGCACGGGATAGCCGTCGGCGCATGACACAGGTGTGGGGCGCCGGCCCGGCCGGCGCCCCACACCTGTGTCCGCGGTGCTCAGTGGCCCGCCGTCACTTGGCCGGGCGCTGCACCGTGACCGACTTGATGACGACGGGCTCCTTGGGCTTTCCGTCGGTCGATCCGTCCGCCGTCCCCTTGGCGGCGATCTTCGCCACCGCGTCCAGCCCGCCGACGACCTTCCCGAAGGGGGTCCAGCTGGGCGGCATGCGGAAGGTGGGATCGGCGTAACTGATGAAGAACTGGCTGCCGTTCTTTCCCGGCAGGGCCTTGGACATGGCGACGGTGCCCGCGGGATAGGAGGCGCCGGCCAGGTTTTCGTCCTTGAACCAGTACCCGGGGTCGGAATTGCCCTCTCCGGCAGGGTCGCCGCATTCCAATACGAAAATCCCTCGAGTGGTGACCCGGTGGCATTTGCTGCCGTCGAAGTATTTCTTTCCGGCCAGGAAGGAGAACGAGTTGGTGGTGCACGGCGCGTCCTCGGTGAGGGCCGCGATGGTGACGGGGCCCTCCTCGGTGTCGATGCGCACCGTGTACGGCCGCGCCGCCGCCGCGGCGTCGAAGCCCGGGACGGCGGCCTTCTTTCCGCTGTCGGAGGGCGTGTAGGCGCAGGTGACGGGCGCTTTGGAATCCGTGACGCCACCGGTGAGGGAGAGCGCCGTCCACGTGAGTCCGGAACACGCGGCGACCGCCGTGATCGCGATGGCCGCTTTCCGGGCCGCCCGTCGTCCGCCGGATTTCGTCCCACTGGTCAGATTCATACGAGCCTCGAATTCGGTGAGCGGCCGTATATGACGCGGTGAGCGTATCCAGTCGTACGGATGCGGGCGGGCGGCACACGCCGTGCAATTCGGGCGGAAGCCCCTCAGGAATCCGGTGCGTTGCGGGGGCGGCCCCGGGGCGGGATGGGGCCCGCCCCGCCGGGAAGGCGGCCGGCTTCGGACAGGGCGCGGCGGAGCAGGAACTCGATCTGCGCGTTGGCGCTGCGGAGTTCCTCCCCGGCCCACCGCGCGAGCGCGTCGTGCACCTGCGGGTCGAGCCGCAGCAGCACCTGCTTGCGGGCCTGCCGCGCGGCCTTGGGGGCCGCCGCCCGGCCCTCGGCCGGGTCGGCGGGGGAGTCCGCGCCTTCGTCGGGGCTCACTGGTAGAGGGTGCCCGTGTTGATCACCGGCTGGGCCGCACGGTCGCCGCACAGGACCACCATCAGGTTGGACACCATCGCCGCCTTCCGTTCCGGGTCGAGGTCCACGATCTCCTGCTCCGCGAGGCGGGTCAGGGCGAGCTCGACCATACCGACCGCGCCCTCGACGATCAGCTTGCGCGCCGCGACGATCGCACCCGCCTGCTGGCGCTGGAGCATCGCGGAGGCGATTTCCGGGGCGTACGCGAGGTGGGTGAAGCGGGACTCGATGATGTGGACGCCGGCCGCCTCGACGCGGGTGGACAGTTCGACGGCGAGCTTCTCGGTGATCTCCTCGGCGTTGCCGCGCAGCGACAGGCCGCCGTCCTCGTGGGCGTCGTAGGGGTACTCGATCGCGATGTGCCGGACGGCCGCCTCGGTCTGGGTCTCGACGAACTCGGTGAAGTCCTCGACCTCGAAGACGGCGCGCGCGGTGTCCTCGACCCGCCACACCACGACGGCCGCCAGCTCGATCGGGTTGCCGTAGGCGTCGTTGACCTTCATGACGGCCGTCTCGTGGTTGCGGACCCGGGTGGACAGGCGCCGACGGGTGGCCAGCGGGTTGACCCAGCGCAGTCCGTCGGTGCGGACGGTGCCGCGGTAGCGGCCGAACAGCTGGACCACGCGGGCCTCGCCCGGCGCGACCGTGTTCAGGCCGCTCATGGCGATGACGGCGGCGATGACCAGGAGGACGCCGGCCGCGATCAGGCCCGCCTTTGCTCCGTCGTTCCCCGACACCGCGCCGAGCGCGATCAGGCCCGCCCCGGCCACCACTCCCGCCAGGCCGAGCAGCAGCGCGAGCCCGCCGCCCACGCTGCGCGCGGGGAACTCCCGTACGCCGGCCTCGGTACCACCCGTGGTGTTCGTCATGATGCGCCCCGTTTCGTCCAGTGGCGGCCGGTCGGGCCGCTTAGCAAAGTGATATCACTTTTTTGGACGGGGTGGGAGAGCGGCAACCTCCGGGGCCCCGACTGCGTCGGTTCCTGTGGGATGGGTGCTCATTGTCACGTCCGAATTGCCCGGTATGAGAGCCCGTTGGCCGGTTTTTGTCACAGCCTGCGGTGTTAGCTTTCTGAGCTGACGTCGGGGGGTTATCGAGCGGAGCGGGAGCGATGGGCCGAGCAGAAGCGCGAAAGGCGCAGCAGCAGCGCGGTGCGCGACGCGCGCCGCGCGGGCGCGTCAAGGGCAAGGGCGGGACCTCGGGCGGCAAGCCGACCGGCATACGCCGCTTCTTCACCTGGAGGAAGGTGCTCGGCACCTTCTTCGGGGCAATTCTGCTCGGCATGGCGGCCCTGGTCGGCCTCTACTTCTACGTGCAGACGCCGGACCCCAACGCCAACGCGCTGACGCAGAACAACGTCTACAAGCTCTCCGACGGCACGGTCATGGCCCGCGTCGGCACCACGAACCGCCAGATCGTGTCGATCGACAAGATCCCGGCGGAGGTGCAGACGGCCTTCATCGCCATCGAGAACAAGTCCTTCTACAGCGACCGCGGCGTCGACCTCAAGGGCATCGCCCGAGGCGTGTTCAACACCGTCACCGGCAAGGGCAAGGCCGGCGGTTCGACGATCACCCAGCAGTACGTCAAGAACTTCTACCTGACGCAGGACCAGACGGCGACCCGCAAGCTGAGGGAGCTGATCATCTCCCTCAAGGTCGACCAGGAGATGGAGAAGCCCCAGATCCTCGCGGGCTACCTGAACACCAACTTCTACGGCCGCAACGCCTACGGCATCCAGGCCGCCGCCCAGGCCTACTACGGGGTCGACGCCGACAAGCTGACCCTGGAGCAGGGCGCGTACCTCGCCGCCGTCCTCCAGGCCCCCAGCCAGTACGACTGGGCGACCGCCGGGCCCAAGGGCAAAGAGCTCGTCATGATCCGCTTCAACGGCGTGCTCGACAACATGGTCGAGATGGGCAAGCTGGACCCGGCCAAGCGCAAGGAAATGAAGTTCCAGGAGCCGATCAAGCCCAAGGCGCCCACCGGCATGGAAGGCCAGAAGGGCTACCTGATCCAGGCCGCCGACGAGGAGCTCAAGCGCCAGACCGGCATGTCCGACGGCCAGCTCAAGGCCGGCGGCTGGGAGATCACCCTCTCCATCGACCCGAAGAAGCAGGCGGCGCTGGAGAAGGCCGTCCAGGACGAGCTGGAATCCAAGCTCGACCGCAAGGGCCGCCCCGTCGACGCCGCCGTGCAGGCGGGTGCCACCTCCGTGGACCCGAAGACCGGCGCGATCGTCGCGATGTACGGCGGCACCGGGCAGAGCGAGCAGTGGGCCAGCAACGCCCTGCGCAAGGACTTCCAGCCGGGCTCGACCTTCAAGCCGATCGTGCTCGCCTCCGCCATGGAGGGCAAGGCGAGCACGCAGGACGGGAAGCCGATCACGCCCAACACCCTCTACGACGGCACGAGCAAGCGCCCCGTGGTCGGCAGCGACATCCCGTTCAACCCGCAGAACCAGGACGACCGCGACTACGGCGACCCGATGATGACGGTGCAGTCCGCCACCAACTCCTCGGTGAACTCCGTGTACGCCCAAATGATCGTGGACGTCGGCCCGAAGAACGTGAAGAAGACCGCCCTGCAGCTGGGCATGGTCGACCGCGACGGCTGGCCCGAGGACAAGCCCGCCATGTCGCTCGGCACCATGAGCGCCGACACCCTGGAGATGGCCGGCGTCTACGCCACCTTCGACAACCACGGCAAGAAGGTCACGCCGAGCATCATCAAGTCCGCCAAGCACGCGGACCGCGAGTTCAAGCCGGTCCGCGCCGTCGGCGACACGGCCATCAGCCGCAAGACCGCCGACACCGTCACCAAGGTGCTCACCGGCGTCGTCGAGGACGGCTCCGGCAAGGCGGTGAAGAGCTCGTCCTACGAGGCCGCGGGCAAGACCGGCACCACCGAGAAGAACGTGGCCGCCTGGTTCACCGGGTTCACCCCGGAACTGGTCACCGTCGTCGCGATGTTCGGTGACGAGCCCGGCACCCACACCCAGACCAGCCTGACCGGTACGGCCGGCGGCGGACGCGCGGGCGGCTCCAGCTTCCCGGCCGCGATCTGGAAGCAGTACACCCTCGACGCGCTCAAGGGCGGCAAGACCGGCTCCTTCGACCTCGACGAGGCGGACATGGGCAAGGTCCAGTCGTCGAGCCCCAGCAGCACCCCGTCGACCACGCCGAGCCAGTCCGCGAGCTCGCAGCCGCCGAGCAACACCCCGAGCCGGACGCCGAGCCAGACGCCCAGCCGGACGCCGAGCTCCACGCCGAGCACGACGCCGAGCACGACGCCCAGTACGACGCCGACCCCGACGAAGTCGGCTTCGGGGAAGCCCTCGCCGCCGAACCTGCCCGAACCGTAGGCACCGCGGGACCCGGGCCCGTAGACCCGTACGCACCACTGCCCCGCAGGCGCGAAGCCGCGGGGCAGTGGTGCGTACGGGTCCGGCCGGTGGCGGCCCGGTCAGCGGCGCTCCGGGGCCCCCGGCGCGGTCGGCAGCGCGAGCTCGAACCAGACGACCTTGCCGCTGCTCAGCCGGGTGGCGCCCCAGCGGCGGGCCATCCGGTTGACCAGGAACAGGCCGCGGCCGCCCTCGTCGTCGTCCCGGGCCCGGCGCTGGCGCGGCAGCTGCGGGGAGTCGTCGCCGACCTCGCAGCGCAGTACGTCCGTCCGCAGGAGGCGCAGGGTCACGGGCCGCTCGGCGTACCGCACGGCATTCGTGACGACCTCGCTGACCAACAGCTCCAGCGAGTCCTCCAGCTCCTCCAGCCCCCAGCGCGCCAGCGCGCGGCGGGCGAACCGGCGGGCCCGCCCCGGAGCGGTCTCCTCCGGGTCCAGGAACCAGTACGCCACGTCGCTGGGCGCGATCCCGTCGAACCGGGCCGCGAGCAGCGCGATGTCGTCGTCCCGGTCACCGGGGCCGAGCATGTCCAGGATGTCGTCGCACAGGGCCTCCAGCGGCGGCGGGTGGTCCAGGCCCGTCAGCTGCGCGGTGGTGGCGAGGCGTTCGCGGAGCTGCTCGATGCCGGTCCAGACGTCGCGCAGCCGGGACTCGACCAGGCCGTCGGTGTACAGCACGAGGGTGGCCCCGGCCGGGGCGTCCAGCTCCACGGCCTCGAAGTCCACGCCGCCGACGCCGATGGGAGCGCCGGGGGGTACGCGCAGCACCTCGGCGCGGCCGCCCAGGTGCAGCAGGACCGGCGGCGGGTGGCCGGCGTTGGCGATGGTGATCCGGTGCGAGACCGGGTCGTAGACGGCGTAGAGGCAGGTGGCCATCCGGTCGGAGCCCAGACGCTGCGCCTGCTCGTCCAGGTGGTGCAGGACCTCGGCGGGCGGCAGGTCGAGCTGCGCCAGCGTCTGGGCCGTCGTGCGGAGCTGTCCCATGATCGCGGCGGAGGTCATGGAGTGGCCCATGACGTCGCCGACGACGAGTGCGACCCGGCTGCCGGGCAGGGGTATGGCGTCGTACCAGTCGCCGCCGACCCGGGCCGTCTCGGCGGCGGGCAGGTAGCGGCTGGCGAGCCGGACCCCGGTGGGCTGGGGGAGGCTGTCGGGCAGCATCGTGCGCTGGAGCTCGTCGGCGATGTAGGCCTCGCGGCCGTAGAGCACGGCCTTGTCGATGCCCAGCGCGGTGTGCGTGGCCAGCTGCGCCGCGACGAGCAGGTCGTTCGTCTCGAAGGCCGGCCGCTCGGGGGTGCGCAGGAACACCGCCGCGCCGATGACGCGGCGGCGGCCCCGCAGCGGCGCGAGGATGGCCCGCTGGCCGCGCGGGACCGGGTGGTCGGCGCCCAGCAGCTCCGGCAGGGCGGCGCGGGCGGCGGCGGAGGACCCGAAGACGGGCCGTACGCCGCGCAGCACCTCGGCGAGCGCCCCGCCGGGGCGGATCTCGCACAGCTCGGCCGCGGGCAGGTCACCCTGCGGGCCGACCAGGGCGAGCTGGCTGAAGTCGAGCTCGCCGTCCGCGGTGGTCGCCGCGCCGGCGGTGCCTGCTCCGGCTCCGGTGAACTCGTCGATCGGCCGGAGCCGGTCGGTTCGGCGCAGCCTTAAAACGACCGGTCCGACGGGCCGCTCGTCGCCGACCGGCAGCGGATCGCGCAGGTAGACGAGGATGGCGTCGGAGAAGGTGGGCACGGTGGCCCGGCACAGGCCGAGCACGATCTCGTCGAGGTCGATCCCGCGCGCGATCCGCCGGGTGGCGGCTCCGACGAAGCGCAGCCGGTCGCCCTCCCGCCGGGCGATGGTCGCGTCGACCCCGATGCCGCTGACCTGTGCGGCCGCGGCTCCGTCACGGCCGGCCGCCCGGACCCGGGCGTCGCCCTGGCCGGGCGCGGCGGGGGAGCTGCCGGGCTCCCCGGCCCCGTCGGAGGCGGACGGTGCCTCCGCCGTGGCGCGGGGACGGGGCAGGTCCGCCGCCTGGGGCTGCGCATGCGTGCGCACGGCCTCGGCCGCCGGGAGCGGGGCCTTGCCGTGGCCCAGTTCCTCCGTGCCGTGGCCGGACTCGTCCGTCCGACCGCCGGAGGCAACCGGCTGGGGGCCCTCCTGAGAGGTGGGGTACTCCGTCACGCGTGGCATTCCGTCCGTTTGCGCTCGATGTGCGCTGCACTCAACTCGGTCAGTCGCGGTATACCCGCTCAGCGGCGGGGACACCATCACCCCGCGTTTCCGCGTCCCGCTCGTTACCTCTCGTTATCGCGTCGGCCTAGGTCAAATGCTGTGCTGCTGGCGACATTTGACCGCCGACGCCCCGGCGGAGGACGATCCTACGATTGCCCCCCGGGGGCGCATCAAGGGTCTCATGAGGTCATATGCGCCGGAGTGCGGTCCCAGTCCTCCGGCAGGGCCGGTACGCCCCAGGCCGGGTCCGGTCGCCAATCCTGCCAGCCTTCGGAGAACGGCGGGCCCCAGGCCCGGATCAGGTCCACCGCGGCGCTGCCGGCGGCGCGCACCCGCCGGGCCTGTTCCGGGTCCATCAGACCGGACCGCTGGGCCTGCGCGAACTCGTCCTCGTCCCGCCACTTCCAGGTGCGGTCCGGGTAGACGGAGATGTCCAGGAAGTGGTCCTCGGAGTCGATGCCGCCGGACCATCGGGTCCGCGGCTCCTCCAGGTTCACGTACCAGCTCTTGAACTCCCAGCCGTGGTCCCAGAACAGCCACACCGACCAGGGGTCCCCGGGCCGTGCCAGCTTCAGCACCCCCGCCCCGAACCAGCGTGACCGTACGGTGGTCCGCGGCGCGGTGTAGCGGGTGGCGAGCGGCTCCTCGTGGACCGGGGTCCCGTCGGCGAGCACCGGCTTGACGCACTCGGTCCCGGGGGCCATCCACACCGCGAGCAGCTCGTCGGTGTCGGTCACCACGGTCACGGGCCGGCAGATGTGGACGGCGCCCTTCGCGTCGGGCGCGTGGTCCCGGTAGCGCCAGAGGATCTGCTCCCCGGGCGCCCAGCGGACGCCCTCCGCGGCGCCCCGCTCCGCACGTCGGGCCGAGCCCCGTGCCGAGCTGCGCGCACTGCCGCCCCCGCGGCCTCCGGTACCTGTCATGGGCAGATCTTAGGGCGGGGGTCCGGAGGATCGCTGCGCTGCAGGTCACCGAGGTGTCCGAGGGCGGGAAACGACCGGATCCGGACCCCGGGAGGGGGCGGCCCGGCCGGGGTCAGGGGTGGGTCATCCGCAGCACGTCCAGTGCTTCGTCGAGCTGCTCCAGGGTGAGGTCGCCGCGGTCCACGTAGCCCGACTCCAGGACGACCTCGCGGATCGTCTTGCGTTCCGCGAGGGACTTCTTGGCGACCTTGGCGGCCTCCTCGTAGCCGATGTACCGGTTCAGCGGGGTCACCACGGAGGGCGAGGACTCGGCGTACTCCCTGGCCCGGGCCGTGTTGGCGGTGATTCCGTCCACGGTGCGGTCGGCCAGCAGGCGGCTCACGGAGCCCAGCAGCCGGATGGACTCCAGGAGGTTGCGGGCCATCACGGGGAGCATCACGTTGAGCTCGAAGTTGCCCGCGGCGCCCGCCACGGCGACCGCCGCGTCGTTGCCCATCACCTGGGCGGCGACCATCAGCGCGGCCTCCGGGACGACCGGATTGACCTTTCCGGGCATGATCGAGGACCCCGGCTGGAGATCCGGGAGGTTGATTTCGGCCAATCCGGTGCGCGGGCCCGAGGCCATCCAGCGCAGGTCGTTGCAGATCTTGGTGAGCGAGACGGCGACCGTACGGAGCATTCCGGACGTCTCGACGAGGGCGTCCCGCGCCCCCTGGGCCTCGAAGTGGTCCCGGGCCTCGGTCAGCGGCAGCCCCGTCGCCGCCGCCACCTCGGAGATCACGGCCGCGGAGAACCCGGGCGGGGTGTTGATCCCGGTGCCCACGGCGGTCCCGCCCAGCGGCAGCTCGGCCAGCCGGGGCAGCGCCGCGCGCAGCCGTTCGACGCCGTAGCGGAGCTGTACGGCGTACCCGCCGAACTCCTGGCCCAGGGTGACCGGGGTGGCGTCCATCAGGTGCGTCCGGCCGGCCTTGACCACCTGCGCGAACTCGGCGGACTTGCGCTCCATCGCGCCGGCCAGGTGCTCCAGGGCGGGGATGAGCGCGCCGGTGACGGCGGCGGTGGCGGCGATGTGGATGGAGGACGGGAAGACGTCGTTGGAGCTCTGCGAGGCGTTGACGTGGTCGTTGGGGTGGACGGCGCGGCCGAGGCGCTCGGTGGCCAGGGTGGCGATCACCTCGTTGGCGTTCATGTTGGACGAGGTGCCGGAACCCGTCTGAAACACGTCGACGGGGAAGTGCTCGTCCCAGCGGCCCTCGGCGACCTCGGCGGCCGCGGAGACGATGGCGTCGGCGATGTCCTTGTCGATCACGCCGAGCCGGGCGTTGACGGTGGCGGCCGCGGCCTTGATCCGGGCCAGCGCCTCGATGTGGGCGCGCTCCAGGCGCTGTCCGGAGATGGGGAAGTTCTCCACGGCGCGCTGGGTCTGAGCTCGCCATTTGGCGTGGGCGGGGACGCGTACGTCGCCCATGGAGTCGTGCTCGATGCGGAACCCTTCAGGGGCCTCGCCGGTCTGCTGATCGTCAGTCATCTGTGGTGCCTCCTCAAAAAGTTGAGCAATTGTCTTGTTCGGACTGTTCCCAACTCGCCTACCGGCCAGTAAATACCGGGGGTAACACCGAGATCAGGGAGGCGTTCATGGCACGTGCCCGTACACAATCAAGGATCAGGCTCAGATCTACCTTCGCCGCCGTCGCGGCGGCGGCGGCCGCCCTCGGGGGCGTCACCGCCATCACCCCCATGGCCCACGCGGCGACCGCTGCGGTCACCCCCCTCACGCCCGAACTGGAGGCCATCCGGGCCGCCGAGGCCGTCAAGATCTACGGCGACTCCGCGATCCGCCCGCTCGCGGAGCGCAAGACCGGCCTGATCTCGCTCGGCGACAGCGAGATCTCGGGCGAAGGCATCGGCAACTACGACCCCGCGACCAACACCCCGTCCAACCAGTGCCACCGCTCCCCGGACACGGCGATCCACCGCACCGGCATCGCGGCCGACTACACCTTCAACGTGGCCTGCTCCGGCGGCTACACGGGCAACATCAAGATCGGCGGCAGCAAGCAGTACGCCGACGAGCTGGTGCAGAGCGACAGCCTGGCCATCAAGGCCCGCAACACGAAGATCAAGATGGTGCTGCTGGTCGCCGGGGCCAACGACGACCTGCAGTTCGGCCCGGTCATGACCGACTGCGTCACCCGCTGGGTGCTCAGCCAGGGCACCTGCGAGCCGAAGTACGGTCCGGGCTGGCAGGCGCGCGTCGACGGGCTGAAGCCCAAGGTGCAGTCGACGATCGGCGACCTGAAGTCTGTCATGCGCGACGCCGGTTACGCCGACTCCGACTACAAGCTGGTCGTGATGGGCTACCCCAGCCCGATCGGCCCCGACTTCAACGACAACCCCAACTTCCCCGGCAAGCTCCCCGGAGGCTGCGCCGGCTACGACTCCGACGCCGCGTGGGGCCGCAACTACGCGGTGCCCACCTTCGAGAAGGGCATGCGCGCGGCCGCCCTCGCCGCGGGCGCGACCTACCTCGACAACTCGCGGCTCTTCCAGGGCCACGAGGTCTGCATGGAGGACACCTGGGCCCGCGGCCTCTACCTCGACCTCGGGGACCACTTCCCGTGGGACGAGAACACCGCCCGCCAGTCCTTCCACCCCAACTACCGCGGCCACGGCGCCTTCGCGTCCTGTCTGACCCAGCTCTACGCCTCCGGCCTGCGCGAGGCCTCCTGCGCCGACCCGGCGAGCACCGGCACCCCCGTCCTGCAGGCCGGGGCCTGGGACGACCTGTACAAGCCGCTGAAGAACGAGGCGACGGGCAACTGCGTCGACTCCAACGGCGGCTCCAGCGCCAACAACACCAAGATCCTCGGCTGGGACTGCCACGGCGGCCGCAACCAGGGCTGGTGGTACGACTCCGCGAAGAAGTCCCTCCACATCGAACTCACCCACGACCGCTGCCTGGACGCGCCCGGCGCCAACTACGGCAACGGCACCGCGATGGTCATCTGGAACTGCCACGGCGGCGCCAACCAGCAGTTCGTCCGCGACGGAGCCACCTTCCGGCCCGCCGCCGCCCCGGGCCAGTGCCTGACGGTGGCCGCGGCCCACGAGCCGCTGCGCCTCCAGCCCTGCAACGGCTCGGCCAACCAGCGCTTCGCGTAACCGCCCGCGGACCCGTACCCCCGTGGGTCCGACGTTCCGTACGACCCCCCACACCCGGCCGGCGCACCCCGGCCGGGTCCTCACTGCTCTTTCGGTTGTTGTCAGTGGGCGGGGCCAGGTTGTTGGGGTGACGACGACACCGATCGTGCGGGATGCCGAGCATGCCCGTTGGGCCTTCCGCGTGCGCGTGTCGTCCACCGCTCTCGCCCGGCTCCTTGCGGAGTGGGACCGGTGTCGCTGGTTGTGGAACGAGTGCTGCGCAAAGTCGAAGCAGACGTACCGGTGGAACAATGACCGGCCCGAAGGCGTGGACAAGCGGACCTGTGGTCCGGCGCAGCTCGACAAGATGCTGACCGAGGCCCGGACTGGGATCTCCTGGCTTCGTGATGGGTCCTCGGTTGTGCAGCAGCAGTTGATCCGGGATTTCGGGAAGTCCCGTGCGAAGGCGCAGAAGGACGTTAGGGACCGGTTGCCGGTGCGGCAGCGGGCCGGTATGCCCAAGTGGAAGAAGAAGCGGGAAGCACTGCCGTCCCTCAACTACACCAAGCGCGGTTTTCGGTTGAAGGATGGTCGCCTATATCTGGCGGGTGGGATCGTCCTGACGGTGGTGTGGTCGCGGAACCTTCCGGCGGACCCGTCCGGCGTGCGCGTGTATCAGGACGGTCTCGGGCACTGGTATTGCTCGTTCGTCGTCCCAGTCGAGGTCGAGCTGCTTGCGGTGACCGGCGCGGTGATCGGCATCGACTGGGGTGTGAAGGAGACTGCGACAACCACCAGCGATGACCACGACCTCCCGCATGCCGAGTACGGCAGGAAGGCGGCCGCCGGTCTGGTCCGCTATCAGCGGATGATGGCCCGCCGGAAGTCGCCGGAAGGCAAGCCCGGGTCGAAGAGGTACCAGGCGGCGAAAAGGCACGTCGCGAAGCTGCACAAGAAGGTGGCCCGGCAACGCCAGGACACCGGCCGTAAGTGGGCCAAGGCCGTCGTGCGCGACCACGATGCCCTGGCGGTGGAGGACTTCCGTCCGAAGTTCCTCGCCAGGTCCACCATGGCCCGTAAGGCTGCCGACGCGGCGATCGGCGCCACGAAGACGGCCTTGATCGAGATGGGCCGTAAGCACGGCAGGACCGTGCACCTGGTACACCCCGCGCACACCACCATGGACTGCGCGCAGTGCGGAGCGAGAACCAAGCACGCACTACCACTCTCAGAACGAACCTACGCCTGCACCGCGTGCGGAGCCGTGTCCCCCAGGGACAAGAACTCCGCACGCGTGATGCTGGTCCGGGCTGGTCTCAACCCGGCTAGTGCTGATCGCGGAAGACCGGACCAGGCGCTGCCTGGCCTGGCAGCGTGAGCTAGAAATCCCCGATCAGCCCTGGAAGGTGAGGAATCCCCTCCCTTCAGGGAGGGGATGATTCAAATGTCGAGCAGCAGCTTGCGCACGTCGCGGGGCCGGTTGGTGATGAGGGTGTCCACGCCCAGGCGGACGCAGAGCTCCACGTCCTCCGGCTCGTCCACGGTCCACACGCGCACCCGGAGCCCCTTCGCCTTCAGCCGGCCCACCAGACCCGGGTCCTGCCGTACGAGATCGATGCCCGGGCCCGCGTGCGTGGCGTACGGGGGACGCACCGGCCGGAGCCTGCGCTCGATCAGGTACACGGCGGGCAGTCCCGGCGCGAGGCGGTGCATCCGGGTCAGCGCGTTCCGGGAGAAGCTCATCACCTCGACGCGGCCGGACCTGCCGTCGGCGAGCCCGTACTCGCGCAGCACCCGTACGAGCTCGGCCTCCAGCCGGCCGCCCGCGCGGGTGGGGTGCTTGGTCTCCACGGCCAGCCCGACGGGGTAGGGCGCGGCCAGCGCCTCCTTGAGCAGGTCCTCGAAGAGCAGCACCCGGGCCCCGGCGTGCCCGGACCCCTTCCACGCCCCGAAGTCGAGGGCGCGCAGCTCCTCGTACGTCATCTCGGAGACGACCCCGCGCCCGTCGGAGGTCCGCTCGACCCGCCGGTCGTGCACACAGACCAGCCGGTGGTCGGCGGTGAGCCGCACATCGCATTCGAGCGCGTCGGCCCCGTCGGCGATGGCCTGCCGGTAGGCCTCGATGGTGTGCTCGGGGTGCTCGTGGGAGGCCCCGCGATGCGCGATGACCCGCGTGCCGCGGGCCGGGGAGAAGGGCTGCTCAGTCATACCGCAGACGTTATCCGGATGCACCGAACGGGCCGGTGCAGCATGCTGCTCCGATGTCTGAACAGTTCGGGACGCTGCACTGCGAGCCCTGCGCCTCCTGCCGGTACGAGACGTGGCAGCGGATCGTCGACGGCCGTCTGTGCTGGTACGACAACTACTACTGCGCCGCGTACGAAGTGCACGCGTGCGACGACGGCCGGGGGGTGCCCCCGCCGTGGGTCCGCGAGCGGATCGTCGCCGAGGAGGGCACCGTGCGCCTCCCCGTCGGCGGGCCGGACGGTGTGCCGCTGAAGGTCGTCCGCGAGTGGTACGGACTCACGCTCCCGCAGCTGCGTGAGGTGCGGGAGCACGGCCTGGACGCGACCCCGGTGGAGGCGGAACTGCTGCACGGGATGCGGGGCGGGCCCCGGGGGTGATCGCCCCGGTAGCTGCCGTGGTGGCCACCCCGCCGGGCCGCCTTCGCGGCGGCGGGGAATGAATACCCTGGCCGGGGCACCCCTTGGAGGACACCGTGACCACACAGCCGGACCACGGCGCGGCGCTGATCCCGCGCCCTGAGCGCACCCCGGACGCCGTACGTGTCGCCCTCGCCCGCATCACCCCGCACCGCCTGGCGGAGCTGGAGCAGCACAAGGAGAACGCGCTGGCCGCCGCCATCCGCAGCGGGAAGATCGGCCACCTCACGCACTGGCTCGACTGGTGGATGCGTGAGGTCGAGATCGGACGGCGTCCGGATCTCTTCGCTCGCCGCAATGACGCCCTTGCAGCCATCCACCGCACCACCAGCAAGGACGATCCCGGCTTCCGCCCCGCCATGGACGAACTGGCCGCCGTCGAGGCCGAGGCCGCGCAGGCGGTGAATGAGTGACCTGGAGGTGGGAGTACGACCCCAGCGAGGAGCATGTCGCCGGAGGAGCCCCGCCCGGCCTTCGTGGCGGACGTGGAGCAAGCCGCTGACGAACTCGTACGAGCAGCGGAAGCGCTCTACCTCGGCGGCACCGCCTACCGCGAGATGGGACCGAAGGGCGCCGTGATGAACCTTGACGATGGCATGTTCGTCTACCTGATCATCCCCAGGAGCGAGTGCGTCTACATTCGCCCGGTGACCTACCTGTAACCGGGGCGGGACAGGTCGCCCCGCCCCGGTGGCAGTGAGTCGTTACGCCAGGCCCGGGCCGCGGACCGGGATGTGGGTGAAGGTGGGTTCCGGGGCCGGGTTCTGGAAGAAGTCGTTGCCCTTGTCGTCGACCACGATGAAGGCCGGGAAGTCTTCGACCTCGATCTTCCAGACGGCTTCCATGCCGAGCTCCTCGTACTCCAGGACCTCGACCTTCTTGATGCAGTCCTGGGCGAGGCGGGCCGCCGGGCCGCCGATGGAGCCGAGGTAGAAGCCGCCGTGCTTGCCGCACGCGTCGGTGACCTGCTGGGAGCGGTTGCCCTTGGCCAGCATGACCTTGGAGCCGCCCGCCGCCTGGAACTGCTCGACGTAGGAGTCCATGCGGCCGGCCGTGGTCGGGCCGAAGGAGCCGGACGCGTAGCCCTCGGGGGTCTTCGCGGGGCCCGCGTAGTAGACCGGGTGGTCCTTCAGGTACTGCGGCATCTCCGCGCCCGAGTCGAGGAGTTCCTTGATCTTGGCGTGGGCGATGTCGCGGGCCACGACCAGCGGGCCGGTCAGGGACAGGCGGGTCTTGACCGGGTGCTGGGTGAGGGTCGCGAGGATTTCGTCCATCGGCTGGTTCAGGTCGATCGAGACCACGTCCGCGGCATCGGACAGGTGCTCGTCCGTCGTCTCCGGGAGGAAGCGCGCCGGGTCCCGCTCCAGCTGCTCCAGGAAGACGCCCTCGGCGGTGATCTTCGCGGTGGCCTGGCGGTCCGCGGAGCAGGAGACGGCGATCGCGATCGGGAGGGACGCGCCGTGGCGGGGCAGGCGGACGACGCGGACGTCGTGGCAGAAGTACTTGCCGCCGAACTGCGCGCCGATGCCGATCTTCTGGGTGAGCTCGAAGACCTGCTGCTCCAGGGCCTCGTCGCGGAAGCCGTGGCCCAGGGGGGAGCCCTCGGTGGGCAGCTCGTCCAGGTAGTGGGCGGAGGCGTACTTCGCGGTCTTCAGGGCGTGCTCCGCCGAGGTGCCGCCGACCACGATCGCCAGGTGGTACGGCGGGCAGGCCGCCGTGCCGAGCGAGCGGATCTTCTCTTCCAGGAACTTCATCATGGAGGCCTCGTTGAGGACCGCCTTGGTCTCCTGGTAGAGGAAGGACTTGTTGGCGGAGCCGCCGCCCTTGGCCATGAAGAGGAACTTGTACGCGCCGCCGTCGGTCGCGTACAGCTCGATCTGCGCGGGCAGGTTCGAGCCGGTGTTCTTCTCCTCCCACATGGTGACCGGGGCCATCTGCGAGTAGCGCAGGTTCAGGCGGGTGTAGGCGTCGTAGATGCCGCGGGAGAGGGCTTCCTCGTCGCCGCCGGAGGTCAGGACGTTCTGGCCGCGCTTGCCCATCACGATCGCCGTGCCCGTGTCCTGGCACATCGGCAGGACGCCGGCCGCGGCGATGTTCGCGTTCTTCAGGAGGTCGAGGGCGACGAACTTGTCGTTCGCCGAGGCCTCGGGGTCGTCGATGATGCGGCGCAGCTGCGCGAGGTGCGCGGGGCGCAGGAAGTGCTGGATGTCGTGGATGGCCTCTTCGGCGAGCTTGCGCAGCGCCTCCGGCTCGACCTTGAGGAACGTACGGCCGTCGGCCTCGAAGGTCGAGACGCCTTCGGAGGTCACCAGCCGGTAGGGGGTGGAGTCCTCGCCCAGGGGCAGCAGGTCGGTGTACGCAAACTCTGGCATGACGGCAGTCATTCCCTCACTCGGCAGACGGCGCTGACGACCGTTTGGCAGCGCGGTATCCAGCGTAGGACCTCTTCCGGTGGCTTTTGTTGTGAGGTAAGGCTCACTGCCCAGTATCGCGATCTATCGTGTCTCGCTATGCTGGGGCGCGTGGACCTGGAAAAGCAGCCCTCATCCGCGCCGGCCCCCGCGCCGGCTCCCGCGCCCGCCCCCGGGCTGCGCGCCTCCGACGCGGACCGGGACCGGATCGCGCAGATCCTCGCCGACGCCGTCGCCGAGGGCCGGCTGACCGCCGAGGAGCACTCCGACCGGCTCGACTCGCTGTACGCGGTGAAGACGGTCGGCGAGCTGGACGTGCTCGTACGGGACCTGCCCGCGCCCGGCGCCGGCACCCGCCAGGAGGCGTTGTACCGGGCCGTGGGCGCCCCGGCGGGAGCCCCGGTCGAGACGGTCGTGGCCGTGTGCAGCAGCTCCTCCCGCAAGGGCCGCTGGCGGCCGGGCGCGCACACCCGCGCGGTCTCCGTCCTCGGCGACATCAGCATCGACCTGACCCAGGCCGTCTTCGAGCAGCAGGTCACCGAGATCAACGTGACCAGCATCCTCGGCAACGTCGAGATCCTGGTCCCGGAGAACGTCACCCTGCGCGGCTACGGCAGCGGGGTCCTCGGCAACTTCGAGGTGCGGGGCGAGGGGCGCGGCGAGACCGACCCGCAGGCCCCGGTCGTGATCGTCCGCGGCTTCGCGCTGCTGGGCAACATCGAGGCCCGCCCCAAGCTGGGAGCCCGCCTGGTGGACCTGGCGAACCGGCTCCGCAAGGGCCGGGAGGGCGCGCTCTGAGCTTGGGGCTCCGAGGCTCTGAGGTCGACACGTCGGCAACTGGCGCTGAAATCAGCCCCTTTGGCCGGTAGGTGTCCGTAGGGTCGGCCCATGACCGCATCCAAGTGGGACCTTCTCGACCAGGCATACGACGCGCTGCGCTCGGTCGTGGGCGCCATACCGGCCGATGCCCTCGGCGCACCGACGCCGTGCGACCAGTGGAATGTCGGCCAAGTGCTCCAGCACGCGGCCGGCGACCAGCTCGCCTACGCGGGCCGCCTCACCGGCGGGCCGGGACCGGCCGAGGACCCCTTCGCACCCACCGGCACCCTGGCCGGCAGCCCCGCGGAGCTGCTGGAGCCCGCCCTCGCCGCCGGCGCCGAGGCCTTCGCCGGGGTCCTGCCGGGCACCGCCGAGGTGGCCGTGCCGCTGCCCCCGTTCACCCTCGACGCCGAGACCGCGGTCGCCGCGGCCGCCCTCGACGCCGCCGTCCACGCCTGGGACCTCGCGGTCGCCACCGGCCAGGCCTCCCCGCTCACCCCCGCCCTCGCGGCGGCGCTGAGCCCGGCCGCCCGGCTGCTCGCCGAGCCGCTGCGCGGGTTCGCGTACGCCCCGGCGCTCGCTCCCGCGCCCGATCCGGACGCAGATCCGGCCGGTGCGCTGCTCGCCTTCCTGGGCCGCCGCAGCGACTGGACGCCGCCCGGCGCGTGACGTCCGGGTGACGGGCGCGGGGCCGGGAGGGGTCGCACGGGGTGGGCCGGGAGCGGGCCGGGGGGCGGTGCGAGCGGGAGCACCTTTCGGTCGAACCGGCCGGATCGGCGGCACTCGGTGCATAGGGGCGCGCACAGCGGGTAGGGACAGGTGCGTCGCCTCTCTCGCTCGCGTATACGTCGTCAGGAGTAGACCGTGCCGCATCCGCCGCGCCAGTCCCTGCAGGTAGCCGCCGTCCAGAGTCTTCAGGGGCGCCCGGCGGCGGTCGTCCCGAAGCCGCGGGTGCCGGCCAGGGAAGAGGACGGCCCATGGCACGCGGACGCGGTGTGCCGGCGCGACGAGGCCGGGCTGTTCTTCGCCCCGTCCAAGGAGCCGACCGCCGCCCGGCTGTCCCGCGAGGACGCCGCCAAGCGGGTCTGCGCCCGCTGTCCCGTCATGGTCGCCTGCCGGGAGCACGCACTGATCCAGCCCGAGCCCTACGGAGTGTGGGGCGGGCTGACGGCCGCCGAGCGCCGGGTGGTGCTGGCCCGCCGGCGGCGCCGGGCGGGGGAGCTGCGCGAAGCCTCGTAGGCCTGTCCGGAGCCTCGCAACCGGACACACGGAAGGGGCGCCCCCGCCGCACGCGGGAGCGCCCCTTCCGTGATGCCGTGCCGCCGGCGTCCTGCTCGGCGGTCTACTTGGCGCGGTCGAAGTCGATCGCGCTGTACGCGCGGAGCTTCGAGAGGCGGTGGGTCGAGTCGATCTGGCGGATCGTGCCCGACTTCGAGCGCATGACCAGCGAGGACGTCGTCGCGGTCTCGGAGCGGTAGTGGACGCCGCGCAGCAGCTCGCCGTCCGTGATGCCGGTGGCGACGAAGAACACGTTGTCGCCGGAGACCAGGTCGTTCGTGAACAGGACGCGGTCCAGGTCGTGGCCCGCGTCGATCGCCTTCTGGCGCTCGGCCTCGTCCTTGGGCCACAGCTTGCCCTGGATGGTGCCGCCCATGCACTTGATCGCGCAGGCCGAGATGATGCCCTCGGGGGTGCCGCCGATGCCGAGCAGCAGGTCGATGCCGCTGTCCTCCGTCACGGCCAGGACCGAGCCGGCGACGTCACCGTCGGAGATGAACTTGATGCGCGCGCCGGTCTCGCGGATCTCCTTGACGATGCCCTCGTGGCGGGGGCGGTCCAGGATGATCACCGTGACGTCTTCCACGGCCATGTTCTTGGCCTTGGCGACGCGGCGGATGTTGACGGAGACCGGGGCGTTGATGTCGACGAAGTCGGCGGCCTCGGGACCGGTGACCAGCTTCTCCATGTAGAACACCGCGGACGGGTCGAACATGGTGCCGCGGTCGGCGGCGGCCAGCACGGCGATGGCGTTCGGCATGCCCTTGGCGTTCAGGGTGGTGCCGTCGATGGGGTCCACGGCGATGTCGACCTCGGCACCGGTGCCGTCGCCGACCCGCTCGCCGTTGAAGAGCATCGGGGCTTCGTCCTTCTCGCCCTCGCCGATGACGACGACGCCGTTCATCGAAACGGTGGAGATCAGGGTCCGCATCGCGTTGACGGCGGCGCCGTCGGCGCCGAGCTTGTCACCGCGTCCGACCCAGCGGCCCGCGGCCATGGCGGCGGCCTCGGTCACCCGTACGAGTTCCAGGGCGAGGTTGCGGTCGGGTGCCTCCGGAGAGACTTCGAGCTGGGGCGGCAGGTTGTGCTCGGTCATCGGAGCGCACCTTTCTGTACGGCGACGGCCGGGAGTGAGGGTCCCTGGACTCTATCGGTACGTCGACATATTGAGCAGACCGGGTCACGTATGAGCGCCATATCGGTCAGCTGATTGTCCTGAGCGGACATCTTGCGCCGCCCGTGGCGCGCCATTGCGACCCCGGCGGTGATCGCCCGGGGGCATGCGGGACGATGGTGTCGTGGCAGGTATGAAGGGCAAGCAGACGGTCGTGGACATGATCCGGTCCCTCGCGGTGATCGGGCTCGTGGTCGGGGGGATCTATTTGGTCATCCCACATGACGAGAAGGCCGATCCGACGAAGGTGGTCGACTACCGCGTCGAAAGCCTCACGGCCCGGCGCGCGGCCCCGTACCCCGTGGCGGTGCCCGTCGGGCTGCCGCCGGAGTGGCGGGCGACCTCGGTGGGATACACGCGCAAGGAGGCCAGCGCCTGGCACCTGGGATTCCTGGACCCGGCGCAGCAGTACGTGGCGGTGGAGCAGTCCGCGGACGCCACGGACAAGTACATCGGGAAGGTCACCCGGAAGGCGACGGCCACCGGGGAGACCCAGCAGGTCGGCGACCAGGTCTGGGAGCGCTGGGACGGCGAGAAGTACGACGCCCTCGTGCGGCGCGAGCAGGGCTACGTCACGGTGGTGACCGGGACGGCCTCCTTCGAGCAGCTCGGCGCGATGGCGGCGGCGCTGGAGTTCAAGCAGGGCTCGTAGCGCGCAGTTCGTAGTTCGTAGGCCGAAGCGAAAAGGCCGCGCTCCCCGGGATCCGGGGAGCGCGGCCTTTCGTGTTCACTGCCTGTGGGGCTGGGCTCAGACGGTCGTGATGACCTGGTCGAACTCCAGGCGCGGGGAGCGCGGGAACCAGGCGTCCTCGCCCGGCTTGCCGATGTTGATGACCATCAGCGGGGTGTGGTCGCCGTCCAGGAACTCCTTCTGGATGCCGGCGAAGTCCAGGCCGGTCATCGGGCCGGCGGCCAGGCCGGCGGCGCGGACGCCGATGATGAAGTACGCGGCCTGCAGCGCGGAGTTGACCAGCGCGGACTGCTCGCGGACCGGGCGCTCGGAGAAGAAGGCGTCCTTGGCCTGCGGGAAGTGCGGGAGCAGCTGCGGGAGCTCCTCGTGGAACTCGTTGTCCGCGGACAGGATCGCGACCAGCGGTGCGGCGGCGGTCTTGGCCTGGTTGCCCTCGGCCATGTGCTTCACGAGGCGCTCGCGGGCCTCGGGGGAGCGGACCAGGGTGATGCGCAGCGGCGTCTGGTTGAAGGCGGTCGGGCCGAACTTCACCAGGTCGTAGATCGCCTGGACCTGCTCCTCGGTCACCGGCTCGTCGGAGAACGTGTTGGCGGTGCGGGCCTCGCGGAAGAGGAGGTCCTGAGCGGCGGCGTCGAGAACGAGAGACATCGAAAAGCCTTCTTCTGTGCGGGACTGCTGAAGCGATGTCCTGAGACTACGACGGAGATAGGTGAAAGTTCAACTAAATTTCGGAGCGGGTGAGCGAGATCACTCCCCGCCGGCGCCCTCCGCCGCCTCGCGCGCCGCCAGCGCCGAGTCCAGCCGGGCGCGGGCCCCCTCCAGCCAGTGGCGGCACACCTTCGCGAGCTCCTCGCCGCGCTCCCAGAGCGCGAGGGAGTCCTCCAGCGAGGTGCCGCCGGCCTCCAGCTTGCGGACGACCTCGATCAGTTCGTCCCGGGCCTGCTCGTACCCCAGCGCCGTATCGGTCTCGGCCATTCCCGCTCCCACCTTAACTCTGAAGATCAACAAATTGTTGCGACAGTGTGTCGCGTTTCGGGCTCCCTACGCGGCCCTGCGCGCGGCCCTGTGCGGGGCCCTGTGCGGGGCCTGTGCGGGCCCTGTGCGGGCCCTATGCGGGGTCCTCCGCGACCTCCACCGAGAACGCGCCCTCCGCCACGCGCGCCCGCAGCACGTCGCCCGCCGACACGTCCTCGGGCGAGCGCACCACGTGCCCGTCGGCCCGCTGCAGCACCGCGTACCCGCGCTCCAGGGTGGCGGCCGGGGACAGCGCCACCACGCGGGCGAGGGTGTGCGCCAGCTCCGAATCGGCCCGGTCCAGCAAGTGCCCCAGGGTCCGGCGGCTGCGCGCCAGCAGCGCGTCCACCTCCGCCTCCCGGGTCTCCACCATCCGCTGGGGGTGGATGAAGACCGGCCGCGCGAGCGCGTGGGCGAGCCCCCGCTCCTCCCGGTCGAGCAGCCCGCGCACGGCGCGCAGCCCCCGGCCCTGCAGCTGGCGCACCCGCTCCAGCTCCTCGCCGACGTCCGGGACCACCTTCTTCGCCGCGTCCGTGGGCGTGGATGCGCGCAGGTCCGCGACCAGGTCGAGCAGTGGGGAGTCCGGCTCGTGCCCGATCGCCGAGACCACGGGGGTACGGGCCGCCGCGACGGTCCGTACGACCTCCTCGTCGGAGAAGGGCAGCAGGTCCTCCACGCTGCCGCCGCCGCGGGCCACGATGATCACGTCGACCTCGGGCATCGAGTCCAGCTCCTTGACCGCCTGGATCACCTGGGGCACCGCGTGCACCCCCTGGACGGCGACGTTGCGGACCTCGAAGCGGACCGCCGGCCACCTGCGCCGGGCGTTCTCCAGCACGTCGCGCTCGGCCGCCGAGGCGCGCCCGACCACCAGCCCGATCAGCTGCGGCAGGAACGGCAGCGGCTTCTTGCGGTCCAGCGCGAAGAGTCCCTCGGAGGCGAGGGAGCGCTTGAGCCGCTCCAGCCGGGCGAGCAGCTCGCCGATGCCCACGGGCCGTATCTCGGTGGCCCGCAGGGACAGCTGCCCGCGCGGGGCGTACCACTCGGGCTTGGCCAGGACGACGACGCGCGCGCCCTCCGTCACGGAGTCCGCGACCTCGTCGAAGACCTGCCGGAAGCAGGTCACGCTGAGGGAGATGTCGTGCGAGGGATCGCGCAGCGTCAGGAAGACCACCCCCGCTCCCGGCCGCCGCGAGAGCTGCGTGATCTGCCCTTCCACCCACACCTGGCCGAGCTTGTCGATCCAGCCCCCGATGAGCCGGGACACCTGACCGACCGGCAGCGGCGCGTCAGCCGACGAATTCAGACCCATGCACGCAGGCTAACCGCCCGCACCGACACCGGCGTCGGGCCGGGAGCCTTCGTCCTCCCCGCGTCGCCCGCGCTGGGCCACCAGGACGCCCAGGCCCACCAGCAGCCACACCGCCCCCACCAGTTGCGCCGTCCACGAGGCCTCGACGATCACCGCGATGGTCACGGCGGCGCCGAGGACCGGGATCACCAGGTGCTTGAACCAGTTCGGAGCCCCCTCGCGGCGCTTGACCACGAACCAGCCGACCACCGAGGCGTGCAGCAGCGTGAACGCCACCAGCGCCCCGATGTCGACCACCGACACCAGGTGGTCCAGCCCGTCGTCGCGCCGGGCCGCCCACACGGCCGCGATCAGGGTGACCGTCGCCGCCACCAGCAGGGCCGGGCGCGGGGTCCCGTGCGAGGTGTGCGCCAGGGCGCGGGGCAGCCGCCGCTCGCGGGCCATCGCGAAGATCAGCCGGCCCGCCGCGGCCTGCCCGGCCAGGGCCGCGAAGGCGGCCCCGATGGCCTTGCTGACGGCGACCAGGTCGTGCAGCCACATCCCTACGGAGGCCTCGACCGTGGTGTAGAAGGCCGAGCCCTGCTTCCCCGGCTCGGCCGCCAGCTCCGCCGCCGACAGGGGGCTGAGGAGGGCCGCCAGGTAGGTCTGGGCGATGAACAGCACCCCGGTCAGCGCCAGGCAGAACAGCACCGCCCGCGCCACCTTGGCGCTGCCTCCGGTGACCTCCTCGGCGAAGGAGGCGATGGCGTCGAAGCCCAGGTAGGACAGGACCGCCACCGAGACCGCGCCGAGCACGGCGGCCATGGAGAAGCCGCCGAGCGAGCCGTCCCCGGTGAAGGGGGAGAGCCAGGCGCGGTGCTCCGCGCCCCGGGCCAGTACCGTCACCGCCGAGACCAGGAACACCAGCAGCACCGCGATCTCCATGGCCAGCACGGCGAAGCCCACCCGCGCGGCGGCCCGTACGCCCCACAGGTTCAGCAGGGTGGTCACGACCACCGCCAGGGCCGTCCACACCCACCGGGAGACCTCCGGGACCAGGGCGTTCATGGCGATCCCGGAGAAGAGGTACGCGACCGCCGGGATCAGCAGGTAGTCGAGCATCGCCATCCAGCCGGCGATCAGCCCGGGACCCTCGCCGAGGCCCTTGCGGGCGTACGTGAAGACGGAGCCGGCCTGCGGGGCCACGCGCACCATCTGCGCGTAGGAGAAGGCCGTGAAGGCCATCGCGACGGTCGCGAAGAGGTAGACGAGGGCGACGGCGCCGTGCGATTTGGCGTCGAGGGTGCCGAAGACCCCGACCGGGGCCATGGGGGCGATGAAGAGCAGCCCGTAGACCACCAGGTCCCGGAAGCCGAGACTGCGGCGCAGCGAGGTGCCGGGCGCGGCGGACGGGCCGCCGGGCGGGCCGGAAGCGCCGGACGGGCCGGGCGGCGTACTGGGATCCGTCGCGGACGCCATCGTTCCTCCGGAGGTGTGGCCTGTGTGGATGTTCGACCCAGTTTCTGCCGAACGGGCGATCCCCGGCCTGCTGGACACCCCCGTACGATGGAGCCCATGACTGCTGACGCCCCCGCTCCCGCATCCCGCCGCGTTCTGCTGGCCGCCCCGCGCGGCTACTGCGCGGGCGTGGACCGAGCCGTGATCGCCGTCGAGAAGGCTCTCGAACAGTACGGCGCGCCGGTCTACGTGCGGCACGAGATCGTGCACAACAAGTACGTCGTGAAGACGCTGGAGAACAAGGGCGCCATCTTCGTGGAGCGGACGGAGGAGGTTCCCGAGGGCTCCATCGTGATGTTCTCCGCGCACGGCGTGGCCCCGGTGGTGCACGAGGAGGCGGCCCGCGGCAAGCTCGCGACGATCGACGCCACCTGCCCGCTGGTCACCAAGGTGCACAAGGAAGCGATCCGCTACGCGAACGAGGACTTCGACATCCTCCTCATCGGCCACGAGGGCCACGAGGAGGTCATCGGCACCTCCGGCGAGGCCCCGGACCACATCACGATCGTGGACGGCCCGCACGACGTGGAGAAGGTCACCGTCCGCGACGAGTCGAAGGTCGTCTGGCTGTCGCAGACCACCCTCTCCGTCGACGAGACGATGGAGACGGTCGACGCCCTGAAGACCAGGTTCCCGCTGCTCGTCTCGCCGCCGAGCGACGACATCTGCTACGCCACCTCGAACCGCCAGGAGGCGGTCAAGGTGATGGGCAAGGACTGCGACCTGGTCATCGTCGTCGGCTCCAAGAACTCCTCGAACTCCATCCGCCTCGTCGAGGTCGCCCTCGACGCGGGCGCGAAGGCCTCGTACCTGGTCGACTTCGCGAGCGAGATCGACGAGGCCTGGCTCCAGGGCGTCACCACCGTCGGTCTGACCTCGGGCGCCTCGGTGCCGGAGGTGCTCGTCGACGAGGTGCTGGAATGGCTCGCCGCGCGCGGGTACGGGGACGTGGAGATCGTCAAGACGGCCGAGGAGTCCATCGTCTTCTCCCTGCCCAAGGAACTGCGCCGCGACCTGCGCGCGGAGGCGGCGGAGCTCGTCGCCACGCCGGGCTCGGCGCCGGGCGCACAGAAGTAGGACCGTCCACGGCAGGGCGCTCCGGCGGGTCCTTCTCTACGGTGGATCCATGGAGATCTTCGGCGTGGACATCGGCGGTTCCGGGATCAAGGGCGCTCCCGTGGACCTGAACCGTGGCGACCTGGCGCAGGAGCGCCACAAGGTGCTGACACCGCAGCCGGCCACCCCCGACGGGGTGGCCGGCTGCGTCGTCGAGGTGGTGCGCCACTTCGACTGGGACGGCCCGGTGGGGGTGACCTTCCCGGGGGTGGTCACCGGCGGGGTGACCCGGTCGGCGGCCAACATGGACAAGGCCTGGGTCGGTGTGGACACGGCGGCGCTGCTCTCCTCGCGCCTGGACGGCCGCCCGGTGACGGTCCTGAACGACGCGGACGCGGCCGGGGTCGCGGAGATGGCCTACGGGGCGGGGCGCGGGGTCGACGGCACCGTCATCCTGCTCACGCTGGGCACCGGGATCGGCAGCGCGCTCTTCACGGACGGGCACCTGGTGCCCAACAGCGAGCTGGGCCACCTGGAGCTGAAGGGCCACGACGCGGAGACGCGGGCCTCGGTGAAGGCGAAGGACGACGGGGACCTGACCTGGGAGCACTGGGCGCGCCGGGTCGGGAAGTACCTGGCGCACGTGGAGATGCTGTTCTCCCCGGACCTCTTCATCATCGGCGGGGGCGTGAGCCGCAAGCCGGACAAGTTCCTGCCGCTGATCGAGGGGGTCCGGGCACGGATCGTGCCGGCGGAGCTGCAGAACAACGCGGGCATCGTGGGCGCGGCGATGGCGGCGCGCTCGGCGGCGCAGTAGGCACTGCCGTCCTCGTGCTGCCGCCGCTCACGCGACGCGTCGGGGCATCCGCCGGCGGCCGATGAGGACGGCCTTGCGCACCACCGTGATCAGCGCGGCCACGAGCGTGCCGGCGTACAGCCAGCCGGCGTGCAGGGACAGCGCGGACACCAGCCCCATCACCTCGCCCGCGAAGCCGCCGGAGCCGCCCGACACGGGCCACACTCCGGCGGCGAAGGCGATCGGGGCGGTGATCGGCGCGGTGATCAGGTCGGCGGGCCGCACCCACAGGGCCGTGGCGGCCGCCACGGGCAGGAACAGCAGGCCGTAGACGAAGAGCGAGGCGTCGAACAGCAGCCAGTCGAGGCCGCCGATCAGGAACATCGCGGCGCAGGCGAAGAGCCCGCCGCCGAGCCCCGTCAGCCGGGGCCGGGGCAGCCGGCGTACCGGGGACCGCCCGGGGCCGGGGGTCCGCTCCGCTGGGTGACGTACCGTACGCGCCTTGTATCGCTCCACCCCCCAAAACTAGGCCGGGAGGCCGTCGATCGCGTGCCCGGACACGCGTACATCGGGGCCCCCTCATCGGAAAGTAAACTGTCCGGTGGCCCACTCCGGGCCGCCGCCCCCTCCAGCTACGGGAAGTCGCCAACGTGTCGCTCACGATCGGAATCGTCGGCCTGCCGAATGTCGGCAAGTCGACCCTGTTCAACGCCCTGACCAAGAACGACGTGCTGGCGGCCAACTACCCGTTCGCCACGATCGAGCCGAACGTCGGCGTCGTCGGCGTTCCGGACGCCCGCCTCGGCGTCCTGGCCGGCATCTTCGGCTCGCAGAAGCTCCTCCCGGCCACGGTCGACTTCGTCGACATCGCGGGCATCGTGCGCGGTGCGTCGGAGGGCGAGGGCCTCGGCAACAAGTTCCTCGCGAACATCCGCGAGTCGGACGCGATCTGCCAGGTCATCCGCGCCTTCAAGGACGAGAACGTCGTCCACGTCGACGGCAAGGTCTCGCCGAAGGACGACATCGAGACCATCAACACCGAGCTGATCCTCGCGGACCTCCAGTCCATCGAGAAGGCGGTGCCGCGCCTGACGAAGGAGTCCCGCCTCCAGAAGGAGAAGATCGCGGTCCTGGCGGCCGTCGAGAAGGCCGTGAAGATCCTCGAAGCGGGCGACACCCTCTTCTCGCACGGCATCACGAAGGGCACGGAGCAGGGCGACCTCCTCCACGAGCTCCACCTCCTCACGGTCAAGCCGTTCCTGTACGTCTTCAACGTGGACGAGGACGAGCTGACGGACGAGGCCTTCAAGGCCGAGCAGAGCGCGCTGGTGGCCCCGGCCGAGGCGATCTTCCTGAACGCCAAGCTGGAGGCCGAGCTCATCGAGCTCGACGACGACGAGGCCCTCGAGCTCCTCCAGTCGGTCGGCCAGGAGGAGCCGGGCATGGCCACCCTCGGCCGCGTCGGCTTCGCCACCCTGGGCCTGCAGACCTACCTGACGGCCGGCCCGAAGGAAACCCGCGCCTGGACCATCAAGAAGGGCGCCACCGCCCCCGAGGCCGCCGGCGTGATCCACACCGACTTCCAGCGCGGCTTCATCAAGGCGGAGATCATCTCCTTCGAGGACCTGGTCGCCTGCGGCTCGGTGGCCGAGGCCCGCGCCAAGGGCAAGGCCCGCATGGAAGGCAAGGACTACGTCATGCAGGACGGCGACGTGGTGGAGTTCCGCTTCAACGTGTAGTTGATCCGACATAAGGCCGTCTGACCTGCAGTGGAGTGGGTCGGGCGGCCTTTGCCGTCGGGTCAGCTGCCGGTCTCGTCCCGTGAGTGAGGCGCGGCGGGGCCGTGCGGGGTGTGCCGGCCCATGTTCTGCTCGGCCTCGTGGTTCTGCGCTTCCGGTGTGAATCCGTCCGTGTCCGTGTCCGTGTCTCTGTCCCCGTCGGCCGGAGGGGCGGCGTCGTACTCGTCTGGCGTGGGGAGAAGGGTCCGCCTGATCTCTTCGGCGGCATCGGGCAGTCCGGCCTCGTCCAGGGTCTGCGTCACACGGAGCACCAGCACCGTGTAGCCGTCCATGCCCGGTTTGAGGCCCATCGCGGTCAGTAGCTGGCCCAGTCGGTCGGATACCCCTGTTTCCTGCTCGTGATCGGGGCCGTCCCACCGTGAGGCGCCGACGGTAGTTTCGCTCCGGGTACCCGGGGGTGGCACGAGCAGGTGGCGGAACAGCTCGGACACCTCCTCGTCGTTGGCCGCCGCCGCGATCTGGGCGAGCGGGCCGATCATGTCGACCGCCTTCTCGATGTCGTCCTCGTGACGGGTGAGCCACCACACCACCGCGCTGCCCGCGCTCTTGAGCACGTCGTCACCGAAGTAGCGCCGCTTGTTGACCTCGTGCAGACGCTCGTGTTCCCAGACCTCCTCGTCCTTGCGGAGGTCATTCAGCTTCCGCAGGCGCTCACGGTCGGCCGGTGCGAGGGTCAGGGTCACGTCCGCGGCCAGGGCCCGTACCCGTCCGCCCAGGTCCGGGAGCGGGACGCCGAGCTCTCCCTCCAGCAGATATCGCGCGAAGCTCGCCCGGCCGGGTTCCTCGTGGCGGACGACCTCCATGGCCCGCCTGACGACCGAGGAGGCGGCGAGGACGGGGAAGGCGCCGTCGGACCGGCCGGCGTGGTCGGGGGTCGGCTTCCACCACACGGTGGCGGAGAACAGGAAGTCGTAGCCGTCCGCCGCGCTCGGTAGCGCCGCGTCGATCACCCGGGTCTCCTCGTACGGTTGCTCCGTCGGCAGTGTGGGCGGCTCGGGCGGCCCGGGTTCGTGTGGAGCGGCCGGCCTGCGGCCGCCGCTGGTGAGCTGCATCACGAGCAGCAGGGAGCCCGAGGCCGTGACCATGCACATGAAGCCCGACAGCCACACCGACCAGTGCAGCAGGTTTCCGAGTGCGGCCGGTGCGAGGCCGCAGAGAGCGACGAAGAGCAGGTGGGGAAGGCGGTGTCTCATCGTGCCTCTTCCGTGGTCCGTGATCCGGCTCCCGCACGCTCCGTGCGGGCGTACTGCGCGTCGTCGATGTGTTGTCGGAAGCGGGTGGCGACGGTTGCCCGGGACGGGTGGTGCGCAGGCCCCGCCCAGGCGTAGGCGATGGCGTACAGGCGGAGGAGAGCGGCACCGCGGCCGTGTGCCGCGCCGGCCATCGCGGCCAGCGCCGGCTCCTGGGCGCGGTCGCGAGCCACGGAGTCCAGCCAACTGGTCACCAGCGGCTTCCAGAGGTCCGTCGGTGGCTGGGAGAAGACGGCTTCCCAGCCCAGGGCCAGGTCCGGCCAGGGCGGCGGGACCGGAGCCCGGTCGCTGCGCAACAGCTCCGTGAGCAGCAGGATCCGGGACTGCGCCTCGTGCGGGTCCTGGCGGGGTGGGTACCGCAGGAGGCGATCGATCAGCAGCCGGTAGTGCCGGCGGTCGCGGCCGGCGAGATGGAGCAGGGCCTCCCGGGCCTCGCGCGCCGCCTCCCCCTTGCGTACGGCGAGGTGGCGGAGCCGCACCATCGCCTGATCCGGGTGTGTCGTGCCGAGGCTCCGCACGCAGGCCGCGGTCAGGACGCGGACGAGGCCTTCCGACGGGTCGCCGGACGTCACGGACTCGTACATCCGCTTGCGGAACCATCCTCCGAACCCGTCGTGCCCGAGGCCGAGTTCGAGGGCGGCCAGCGCTCGCGGATCGTAGGAGCCTCCGGTTTCGCCGGCCGCCCATTCGACCACGAGGTCGAAGACATCGGACGGACGTCCGGTGGCCAGGGACCGCTCGCCGAAGCGGATGGCGACGGTCACGCGGTCGTCGGTGGTGAGGCCTTGGAGTCCGGCGGCATCGGCGATCCAGTCCCTGAGGTCGTCGCGTATCCCGGGGAAGTTCGCCCAGAAGTAGTTCCGTACCGCGTCGGCGTAGGCCAGCCGGTCGAAGCGGAGCCGTCCTTCGGGGTCCCGCTCGATCCGGAGGGCCTTCAGCCGCGCCCCGAAATCCGTCCGGGCGAGCTCGGTCGTCGCCTCTTCGTCCTCGCGGCCCACCGTGCTCATCAGGCTCTGCCACGCCGCGTAGACGGTGTCGGCGTGGGTCCCCTCGAACACCGCCGCCGCGAGCAGCAGGGCCCGCTCCGGGGCGGCGCGCACCTCGGCCACCTGGCGGGCCACGTCACCAGCGCGGTCGGTCACCGCGTGCACCGCCTGATCGAGCCAGTCCGAGAAGCCGGCGCCGAACCGGCCGCTTTCGCGAGCCGTCCTCACCAGCCCCGCGAGCCGCGCCAGTTCCCGCATGGGGGAGCGGTCGTACAGGCGCTGGAGGTCGGCGCCCTCCAGATCCGCGGGACGGAAGGGCATCTGGTCCATGCGGAGGTACCGGGTGACGACGGCGATCCCCCGGGGGCGCCCCAGCTTTACCGTGTGCGGTTCGAGAAACGGCGAGTGGACGTGCTCCATGCCGTACGGCAGGACGACGACCATGTGCGCCCCCGCGGCCTGGACCTGTGCCCGGCGTACGTCCAGGAGGCGTTGGGCCTTCGCGTACGTCTCCTCGTCGGTGATGGTGGAGAGATCGAGGAGGAAGCGGTCCCCCTCGGTGGGAGGGAGAGCGGTCTCGTCTTCGGCTTCGTCCTTGTCGGTGGCTGGAAGCTCCTCGAACCGGCCCCCCTCATCGTCCCCGTCACAGGGCCCGTGCCCGTCCTCACCGAGACGATGCAACAGCATGATCGCCGCGGCGCGGCGGCCGCTGCCGGGCGGAGCCTCCAGCAGCACGACCGATCCGGGCTTCTCCAGCCGGTCTGCGGCAGTGCGGTAGTGCAACGGCGGTGCGAAGCGGTCGGCCAGGCGCACCCGGTCCTCGAGGGTGATGCGAAGGGACGCGACCTTCTTGCGGGTCATCCAGTCCGGGCCGATGCCGTAGTAGACGTTCTGGTGCCCCGAGCCGTTGTTCACCGGGCCGCGCGGATCGTTGACGGTGACGTTGTCCCGCTCCGTCATCACGCCTCGTCCGAGGACCGGCGCTCGCCCTCGAAGCGCTGGTGGACGGTACCGCTGTTGTCGCCCGCCGTGAACTGGACCCCAGTGTTGTCCCCCTCGAAGTGCGGTGCGTTGTACTGGCTTCCCCGACCGGTGTTCACGGGCCCCTGCGGCTCGTTGACGAAGGTGCCGGACAGATCGCCGTTGAGGTTTCCGATGCCGCCGCGTACACGCTGCTCGACGTCGCGCGTCCGCATCCTCGTGGGCCCGGCATCCGGGGCCCGGTTCTCGCGGGCCTTCGGCTCCGCCCGCTTCCGCGCCGCAGGGGCGTCCCGGTCGGCGGTCCCCAGCGCGGGCAGCTGCCGGGCGAGGGAGTCGCCGAGTGCCATCAGGCCTGCCTCGGCGTCGCGGTGGTCGAAGCGGCTGTACTGGCAGTCCGCCAGTCCCTGCAGATCCTCCGGGAGCATGGTGCGATCGATCCGTGTGGCCCTTCCTACGAGCACGGGGATCACCAGAGCCCCGCGGTCGAGCGCAGTCCGGATCTCACGGCGGGTCCAGTCCTGCTCGCTTTCGAGGGCGGGGCGGCCGTCGGTCCCCCGTACCTCTGCCCAGCGCGGGCCGATCACGGCGATGAGTGCTTCGCACTCCTCGACCGCGTCGACCAGTTCATCCGGGAAGCGGTGTCCGAGCTCGATCGAGTTGCTGGCGAAGAAGGTCCGCTCGCGGCCGAACCGGCGGGCCAGCTCCCGATCGATCAGGGTGGCCACGGATTCCTCATCGCCTGTGCGGTAGTTGACGAAGATGTCGTGCATGAAGGGTCCCTTCGTGAGAGGAAGACGCCCGGTCCGGCCGGGGCATGAGGTGCCGACCGCATGACCGCATGGCGTGTCCGCGGGAGGTTGTACGGATGGGGGCACACCGCTCCGTGCCGGGCGCGCACCGACCGAGGGCAACCCGAGCAGTCGCAAGTGCGGCGAGCCCGGGAAGCAGGGGAGTCCAAGGAGTCGAGGAAGCCCGGTGCGCAGCGTCGGCCCGGGCCGGTGACGGTCGTGGAGCGGGTGTCAGTCGTGAGCGGGAGCGAGTACCCGGGCCAGCACGGGCTGCAGATCGCGTACGGACCGGCTGCTGCGGAACCGGGACAGTTCCCGCGCCAGACGTCTGACGTCGCTGTTCACCGTCGCCGAGGGAACGACCGGCATCAGCCCCAGAAGCTCCCCCGCGATCGTGCACGCGTGCTCGACCTCGCCGGAGGCGGCGTGCGCCAAGGACCTGCGGAAGCCGTACCGGGCGCGGGTGCGCAATGCGTGCGGCGGGAGGCGGCGGCACTCCTGGTCGAGGACATCGGCGGCGGCCTTGGGCCGGCCGAGGTCGTACAGGCACCAGCCGGTCGTCATCGCCGCTGGGTCGCTCACGTGGGTGGTACCGATGACGGGGTCGGCGCCGCTGCGGGCATCGTCGCTGCCGAGCAGCTCACGTGCTCTTTCAAGACTGCGCAGGCACGCGCGTTCCTCGCCGGCGAGGGCGTGGCCCTGCGCCTCCCGCTGGGCCGCGAGGCCCCGGATGCGCGGAGGGAGTTCGCCGCTCTGGGCCCGCCGGGCGAGGCCGACGGTTCCGACGGCGTCCCCGCCGTAGAGCGTGACCAGGGCTCGGCGCACGAGCGCGTAGGAACCGAGGTACGGATCGCCCCCGGCGCGCGCCAGTTCGGCAGCCTCAGCGGTCCAGCCCAGTGCCGCGCGGCTGTCTCCGGCCTCCTGGGCCATCCAGCCGGTGAACTCCGCGAACCGCGACGCGAGCAGGAGCGTCGAGGCCCGAGTGGCGGCGGACGAGCTGTCGGCAGCCAGGCCGGTGACCGTGCGCGTCTGTATCTCCAGCAGCGGGAGCAGGACCTTCGGGGCGGTGGACTGACCGAGCCTTCGCAGCTGGCCGAACTGGGCGTGGAAGGAGGGCAGGAGGGGGTCGGTGACAGGGGACGGCTGACCGGCGCGTTTCAGGCCGAGGTCGATCAGCGCCCCCGTACCCGCGGCAAGGAGCTCCCGGCGTCCGACGAGCCAGGGGCTCGGGGCGGTGGGGGTTTCGGAGGTGCAGGAGTCGGTACCGGGCCGGACTGCCAGGCCGTGCAGCTGGCCGTTCGCACCGAGGAAGGCGTCGCACCGCTGGGCCAGTTCGGGGGACGCGAGACGCTCCCCGCGCTCGACCTTGCTGAGGTGCCCCTTGTCGTAGTTGAGCGCCGCGGCGAACTCGGTCAGAGTCAGCCCCGCTTCCTGTCGTAATCGGCGAAGTTCCGGGCCGAAAAGCGAAGTAGTACTCATCATGAGCCCCCTTGAACGCTGGTCCCTGTCGCTGCCTGCCGCTGGTTACCGGTCCTGCACCCGACCGGAGTGAACACCCGTCGTGACGACCTGGTCTCGCTTCGTGTCCGAGAGTGAGTTTGGCACGGGGTTCGCCTCGGGAATCGGTGTTCGGCGGTGTTGCCCGTTGCCTCTTCTGTGGGGCGTCTGTTCCTCGCCGTGACCGGAATTGACCGTGCGGGCGCGGGAGCGCCGGGGGCGGGCTGTCAGCCGGATTTCAGGGCCGCCAGGAAGTCCAGCCGGGTTTCCAGGCGGGACAGGTCGCGGTCCGTGAGGTGTTCGATGCGGGCGATGCGCCGGCGCAGCGAGTTCACGTGGAGGTGGAGGCGGGCCGCGCAGGCGGTCCAGGAGGCTTCGCAGTCGAGGAAGGCCTCCAAGGTGGCCAGGAGGTCGGTCCGGTGGCGGGCGTCGTGATCGCGCAGGGGGCCCAGGAGGCGGGCGGCGAAGGCCCGGCGGGCTTCGGCCGGGATCAGGGGGAGCAGGGTCAGGATGTGCGAGGTGAGGTCCTCGGGGCCGCGGACGGTCACCCGCTCGGGGGCGGCGTGGGCGATCCGCAGGGCGTTGTGGGCCTGCTCCAGCGACCGGCGGGCGTTGCCCGGCTCGGCCACCGGGGAGCTGACGCCGACGGAGACGCTGTCCCCCGGGCCGAGCCAGCGGGCGAGCGCCGCGGAGAGCCTGCGCTGGAGCGCGGCGTGGTCGAGGGCCGGGTCGGGACGGGTGTCCGAGGGCTCGGGAACCAGGACGAGGAGTACGGCCCGGTCGCCGTCGACGGTGGCGGCGATGTCCTGCGAGGAGACCGGCACCGGGCCGTCCTCCTGGACCAGGGCCTCCTCCAGGAGGACGCGCAGGGCTGCGGCGGGGACGGGGCCGGCTGCGTGGCGCTCGCCCGAGGCGACCACGAACTGGCAGCGCGGCCAGTGGCCGACCCCGCTGACCACGGCCTGCGCGGTGCTGCGCAGGCGGACGGGGATCTCCTCGGCCGGGACGCTGCTGTCGTGCAGCAGGGCGAGGGACCGGTCGGCCAGGTCGTTGCGGGCCGTCTTGGACTGTTCGTGGGCGGAGCGGGCGTCGGCGACCAGTTCGGCGGTGCGGTCGAGGAGTTCCCGGTCGGGGGCGGGCCAGAGCGAGGTGTCGGACTCCATGACGAGCAGCCAGTCGCCCAGTTCGGCGGCCTGGCGGGGGAGTCCGGGTCCCGGCAACGGCAACGGCACCGGCACCGGCACCGGTACGAGGGAGTAGAGGCGGGCCCCGACCGTGACGGTGTGCGGGGCCGTCCCGCCCGCGCGGCGGGCGGCGAGGTGGCGGGCGGCCAGTGCCGCCGCGGTCTTGGCGGGCAGCGGCGGCCGGGCTCCGGCGATCTGGCGTCCGGTCGCGGACAGGACGCGCACGTCGAGGCCGAGGGTGTGCCGCAGCAGCTCCAGTACGGAGTCCGGGGCGGCCCGGTCGGCGAGGAGCCGGCGGTGGCGTTCGACCAGGGCGGCGAGGGAGGCCACGGAGGCCGGGGAGGCCACGGAGGCCGGGGAGGCCACGGAGGCCGGGCCGGCGGGGCTGCCGGGGTCCCGGCGGTGCAGCCGACGCAGGACGCGCTCGGTGACCGCGGCGAACGAGGTCTCCGGCCGTACGGCGATCAGCGGGAGCCCGTGGCGCCGGCAGGCGCGCACCAGGTCGTGCGGGACGAGTCCGTGCTCGACCTCGCCCGCCGCGAGGGCCGTGACGCCCGCCCGGCGCAGGACGCGTACGAACGACTCGGCGTCGCCGTCCGCGCGCCACCAGGCGAGCCCCGTGAGGACGAGCTCTCCGCCGGTGAGGAAGCGGCCGGGGTCGGCCAGGTCGTTGGTCGCGACGGCGGAAATGACCCGGTCGAGCAGGCCGTCGGCCGAGGAGCCGGTCTCGTCGGTGGCATGGCCGACGAGCAGGAGCAGTCCGAGCTCGGTGTCGTCCAGGAGTTCACGCAGCCGCATGATCGCTACTTTCGCACGCCGCGGGGTGTGTGGCGGAGAGAACGGTGCAGCTCACGGGCGTGTGAGCGTACGAAAGCACGCTCGTCCACAGCCGTCGGCGAAGCCGGTTCTGAGCGATCGGTGACTGCCTCGCCCCGTGGGGGCCGCGGTGTACTTCTGCGCATGCGGCCGACGACTTCTGGCCACATGCGAACGAGGAGAGCCGCTCATGGAATTTCTTCGCCCCGCCGACTGGGGGGAGGCGCTCGCCGCGAAGGCCGCCCACCCCACGGCCGTGCCGATCGCGGGCGGGACGGACGTGATGGTCGAGATCAACTTCGACCACCGGCGTCCCGGGTACCTGCTGGACCTGAACCGCATCGCGGAGCTGCGGGAGTGGGTGGTGGGTGAGGACGCGGTCCGGCTGGGGGCGTCCGTGCCGTACGCGCGGATCATGGAGGGGCTCCGCCGGGAGCTTCCGGGTCTCGCGCTCGCCTCGCACACCGTGGCCTCGCCGCAGATCCGCAACCGCGGCAGCGTCGGCGGCAACCTCGGTACCGCCTCACCGGCCGGCGACTCCCACCCCGCGCTCCTCGCGGCGGGTGCCGAGGTCGAGGTGGAGTCCGTACGCGGATCCCGCCTGATCCCGATCGACGAGTTCTACACCGGCGTCAAGCGCAACGCGCTGGCCCCCGACGAGCTGATCCGGGCCGTCCACGTCACCAAGGCCGACGGCCCCCAGCAGTACTCCAAGGTGGGCACGCGCAACGCCATGGTGATCGCCGTCTGCCCCTTCGGGCTCGCCCTGCACCCGGACGGCAGGACGGTGCGCACCGGCGTCGGCTCGGCGGCGCCGACGCCGGTCCGGGCGAAGGCCGCCGAGGAGTTCCTGAACGCCGCGCTCGAAGAGGGCGGGTTCTGGGACAACGGCCGGACCCTCACCCCGTCGGTCGCCAAGCGGTTCGCGGAGCTCTGCGCGGGGGCCGCGAACCCGATCGACGACGTCCGCGGTACCGCGAGCTACCGCAAGCACGCCGTCGGCATCATGGCCCGCCGCGCGCTCGGCTGGACCTGGGAGTCGTACCGCCGCGGAACGAGCCGCGGCACGGAAGGAGTTGCGTGACATGCGCGTGAACCTCACGGTCAACGGCCGCCGGAGAGAGGCGGATGACGTCTGGGAGGGGGAGTCCCTCCTCTACCTGCTGCGGGAGCGGCTGGGGCTGCCCGGCTCCAAGAACGCCTGCGAGCAGGGGGAATGAGGTTCCTGCACCGTCCGTCTCGACGGAGTGCCGGTCTGTTCCTGCCTGGTCGCGGCCGGTCAGGCCGAGGGCAGGGACGTGGTGACGGTCGAGGGACTGGCCGCCTACGCCGGGCAGCGTGTCGCGCACGGGGGTCGCGACACGAGCACGGTCGTAGGCGAGAGCGAGAGCGAGAGCGAGAGCGGCAGCGGGAGCAGCTGCGGCAGCGGGAGCGACGGAGCCGAGGGCGACGCCGACGCCGGCAGCCGACTCTCCGCCGTCCAGCAGGCGTTCATCGACTGCGGCGCCGTCCAGTGCGGGTTCTGCACGCCCGGTCTGCTGGTCGCCGCCGACGAGCTCCTGGAGCGGGTCGGCGAGCCGTCCGACGCGGACATCCGCGAGGCCCTGTCCGGCAACCTCTGCCGCTGCACGGGCTACGAGAAGATCCTGGACGCGGTGCGCCTGGCCGCTGCCCGCCGGGAACACGAAGGACTCCAGGAAGAGGCGGTCTGATCATGGCTGGCACCACCACCGGCATTCCCACCGAGGTCACCCAGGGCACCCAGGGCACCCGCACCAAGGGCGGCATCGGAGAGTCGACGCTGCGCCCGGACGGCACCCTGAAGGTGACCGGCGAGTTCGCGTACTCCTCGGACATGTGGCACGAGGAGATGCTGTGGGGCCAGACGCTCCGCAGCACCGTCGCCCACGCCGAGATCCTGTCCATCGACGTCTCCGAGGCCCTGACCGTGCCCGGCGTCCACGCGGTCATGACCTACGAGGACCTGCCGACCCCGGTCAAGTACTACGGGATGGAGTTCCAGGACACTCCGGTCCTGGCGCACGGCAAGGTCCGCCACCACGGCGAGCCGGTCGCCCTGGTGGCGGCCGACCACCCGGAGACGGCCCGCCGCGCCGCCGCCAAGATCAAGATCGAGTACCGGGAGCTGCCCCTCGTCACCGACGAGGCCTCCGCCCTGGCACCCGGCGCCGTACTCGTCCACGAGAACCGCGACGACCACCACGCCGGTCACGTCCCGCACCCGAACATCGTGCACCGCCAGCCCGTCGTCCGCGGGGACGCGGCGGCGGCCCGGGAGCGCGCCGACGTCATCGTCACCGGCGAGTACACCTTCGGCATGCAGGACCAGGCCTTCCTCGGCCCCGAGTCCGGCCTCGCGGTGCCCTGCGAGGACGGGGGAGTCGACCTGTACGTGGCCACCCAGTGGCTGCACTCGGACCTCAAGCAGATCGCCCCGGTCCTCGGTCTGCCCGAGGAGAAGGTCCGCATGACGATGGCCGGCGTCGGCGGCGCCTTCGGCGGCCGCGAGGACATCTCGATGCAGATCCTCGCCGGCTTGCTCGCGCTGCGCACGGGCAAGCCGGTGAAGATGGTCTACAACCGCTTCGAGTCCTTCTTCGGCCACGTGCACCGCCACCCGGCGAAGCTGTACTACGAGCACGGCGCCACCCGGGACGGCAAGCTCACGCACATGAAGTGCAAGATCGTGCTCGACGGCGGGGCCTACGCCTCGTCCACGGCCTCGGTCGTCGGCAACGCGGCCTCCCTCTCGGTCGGCCCGTACGTCATCGACGACGTGGACATCGAGGCGGTCGGCCTCTACACGAACAACCCGCCGTGCGGCGCGATGCGCGGGTTCGGCGCCGTCCAGGCCTGCTTCGCGTACGAGGCGCAGATGGACAAGCTCGCCGCGAAGCTCGGCATGGACCCGGTGGAGTTCCGGCAGCTCAACGCCATGGAGCAGGGCACGGTCATGCCCACCGGCCAGGTCGTCGAAGGCGCGGCCCCGGTCGCCGAGCTGCTGCGCCGGGTCAAGGCCCGCCCGCTGCCGCCCGAGCGCCAGTGGGAGAGCGCCGACGGCGCGGCCGACGTGCGCGCGCTGCCGGGCGGCCTGTCGAACACCACGCACGGCGAGGGGGTCGTCCGCGGCGTCGGCTACGCCGTCGGCATCAAGAACGTCGGCTTCTCCGAGGGCTTCGACGACTACTCCACGGCCAAGGTGCGCCTGGAGGTCATCAACGGCGAGGCCGTCGCGCTGGTCCACACGGCCATGGCGGAGGTCGGCCAGGGCGGCATCACCATCCACGCGCAGATCGCCCGTACCGAGCTCGGTGTCCAGCAGGTCACCATCCACCCGGCCGACACCCGGGTGGGCTCGGCCGGTTCGACCTCGGCGGGCCGCCAGACGTACATGACCGGCGGATCCATCAAGAACTCCTGCGGGCTCGTCCGCGAGAAGGTCCTGGAGATCGGCCGGCGCAAGTTCGGCGACCGGCACGCGGCGTGGGCCGACGCCGAACTCCTCCTGGAGGACGGGAAGGTGGTCACGGACGGGGGAGAGGTCCTCGTCGCCCTCGTGGACGTCCTGGAGGACGAGGTCGTGGAGATCGAGGCGGAGTGGCGCCACCGCCCCACCGAAGCCTTCGACCTGCGGACCGGCCAGGGCAACGGCCACGTCCAGTACTCCTTCGCCGCGCACCGCGCGGTCGTGGAGGTGGACACCGAGCTCGGCCTCGTCAAGGTCGTCGAGCTCGCCACCGCCCAGGACGTGGGCAAGGCGCTCAACCCGCTGTCCGTGGTCGGCCAGATCCAGGGCGGCACCGTCCAGGGCCTGGGCGTCGCGATCATGGAGGAGATCATCGTGGACCCGAAGACCGCGAAGGTGAAGAACCCCTCCTTCACGGACTACCTGCTCCCGACCATCCTCGACACGCCGACGCTCCCGGTCGACTACCTCGAAATGGGCGACCCGCACTCCCCGTACGGGGTCCGGGGCATCGGCGAGGCCCCGACCCTGTCCTCCACCCCGGCCGTCCTCGCGGCGATCCGCGCCGCGACCGGACTGGAGCTGACCAAGACCCCGGTCCGCCCGGAGCACCTCACCGGCTCCTGACGCAGGTCACCGAGGGCCGGCTCCGCCAGGGGCCGGCCCCTCGCCGCGCCCGCCCCGCGGAGCGCCACCGAGTACCGTCGAGCGCCACCGAGTACCACCGGGCGCCACCGAGTACCGCCGGGCGACGCCGAGGCCAAGTGGCGGCCAACTCGCGGGTCAGTTCCGACCAAGTCCTCCGGCGGATGCTGGGGCTCCGAAGTGTCGTTATACAGACCGCCGTTGTCCAGCGAACACCGGGAGCGACGCGGGTCTGGACGGAGGTCTCATGAGGCGGAATTCGATACACAAGCAGGGTCTCTATCTCGGGTCCGTCCCGGAACGGGCCGCGGTGGCCAACGGTGCGACGCCGCTGACCCTCGATCACGACCTCGACGTCCTGCCCGGGGCGGGCCGGCGCCTGACGGTGGCCGAACTCGCCGGGCACGTGGAGGACCTCGCGGGCCGGATCTCGGCCGCCGGGGTGAAGGCCGGCGAGCACGTGGTGGTCCACAAGGCGGCCAACTTCGACGTCTGGCTGCTGGCCACCGCGGTGGCGCGCACGGGCGCGGTCCCGGTCATGCTGTCGCACACGCTGGACGGCCCGACCCTCGCCGCCCTCATGGAGCGGCTCGACAAGCCGCACCTGCTCACGGACGGCCCCAAGCTGGAGGCGCTGGCCGGGCTGCCGCTCGCCGAGCTCACCCGGAGCGTGATCAGCGTGGGGGAGTCCGCCCCCGGAGTGGTCTCGCTCGCCGAGCTCGCAGGCTCGCCGGGTGTACGTCCCCGCCTGCAGGGCCTGGACGAGCCGGCGATGATCACGCACACGTCCGGCACCACCGGGATACCCAAGCTCGTGGTGCACACCCCTCGGACGATGCGCGCCCGGCTGCGGCCGCAGCTGGTCCTGCTCGCGCTGATGCGCAAGCGGGAGACGGTCGCGATCCACATCGCCTTCGGCCACTCCCGGATGTTCGCGGCGATGGCCCTGTGCCTCACCAAGGGCATGCCGGTGCTGCTGGTCAACCGCGGCGCCCCCGAGGACGTCGCCGAGTTCTTCCTGAAGCACCGGCCGGGCCTGATCGAGGCGCTCCCCAACTCCTTCCTGGCGTGGGAGAACCTGGCCGACGATCCCCGCAAGCCCTTCGCCTCGGTGAAGTACTTCAGCAGCACCTTCGACGCGATCCACCCGAGGACGGTCCGCCGGCTCCTCGGGGCCTCCGCGCGCAGGGCGCAGTTCTTCCAGATCTACGGGCAGAGCGAGGTCGGCCCGGCCGTCGGCCGGCCGTACTACCGCTGGTCCGCGCACCGGATGGACGGGCGCTGCGTGGGCTACCCGCTGCCGGGCAGCGCGCGGGTGCGGCTGGTGAGCCAGAACGGCAAGCGGCCCTCCGCGCAGAACCCCGGGCTCATCGACGCCCGTTGGGACGGCATAGCCAAGACGTACCACGGTGAGCAGGAGCGCTACGACGCCAACGTGCACGACGGCTGGTGGCGCACCGGGGACGTCGGCTACCGCAGCAAGTTCGGCTGCCTGCACATGCTCGACCGGGAGATCGACATGATCCCCGGGGTGGGCAGCAGCCTGGAGATCGAGGACCTCGTGCTGGACAAGCTGGAGGAACTGGTCGAGCTCGTCGTCGTACTGGGCCCCGATTCCCGGGGCGTCCCGATCGTCTGCACCCACGGCGACGAGCCGCTCGACCGTGACCGCTGGCGCACGGCCGTCGCCGCATATCCCCAGCTGGCCGATCCGATCCAGATCCCGCTTGCCGAACTGCCCCGTACGGCCACGATGAAGACCCGCCGGGTGGAACTGTCCCGCCGGCTTGAGGAGAAGCTCCTGCGGCAGGGCTGAGCCCGTCGGCGGCCGCGGGCCGCACACCACGCTCCCGGCGGACGGGGCTCCAACGAGAGCCCCCGGTCCGCCGGGAGCTCGGCATGTCCGCACCCGGGCACACACAGCCGCGCCCCGGCCTGCGGGTTCGCCGCCAAGTCGGCGTCAAGTCGCGGAACAGTGGACGGCAAGATCGGTGTCCGAGTCTTGCCCACATGAAGCGTCAAGATGATGACAGCCATGAGTGAGGCGGCCGGGAGCACCGAAGAAAGCCCGGTGCACGTTCTCTACGCGGCCATCGAGGAAGCGGCCGGCCTGCTGGACGTGGAGTGCGCGCGGGACAAGGTCCTGCCCATCCTGGACATGTACGGCGACGCCCTCGCGCAGGCCGTGGTCGCGTTCCGGCTCGGGACCGGCCGGAAGCACGAGGGTGAGCTCGACTGCCGGTTCACGACCCCGCTGGACGTGGACCCGTACGCGCTCGCCGTGGAACACGGCCTGACCCCGCGGACGGACCACCCCGTCGGTGCCCTGCTCTCGGACATCCGGGACGCCTGCCCGATCGACAGCTACGGAATCGACTTCGGGGTCGTCCGCGGTTTCAAGAAGATCTGGCTGGTCTTTCCCCGGAACGACCTGCAGGCGATTTCCAAGCTCGCCGGAATTCCGTCGATGCCGCCCAGCCTCGGGAAGAGCATCGAGTTCTTCGACCGGTACGGCATGGGCGAAACGGTCGGCCTGCTCGGGATCGACTACAAGCACAAGACCGTCAACGTGTACTTCGGCGAGCCCCCCACGGGCGGCTTCGCACCGGAGGCCGTGCGGTCGATGCTCCGCGAGGTCGACCAGGCGGAGCCGAGCGACCAGATGCTCGCACTCGGCCGGCAGGCCTTCGGCATCTACGTGACCCTGAACTGGGACAACCCGAAGGTCGAGCGGATCTGCTTCGCCGTGGCCACCGAGGACCCGACCTCGCTCACCGTCCAACTGGACCCGAAGGTCGAGCGGTTCGTGAAGCACGTGCTCGCGGCGGATCCCACCACGAAGTTCGTGTACGCCGTCGCCTCCCAGCCCGACGGCGAGTACTACAAGCTCCAGTCCTATTACCGGTGGCAGCCCGGAGTGCTCGACATCATGCAACTGGAAGACGGGGCGCTGGAAAACCCGGTCTAACCACCCTCTCCCCCCTGCGCATTGCTCATTTCGGGCTGTCATTTTCTGGAAGGACGAAGACGAACATGGGAACCATCGAAGTTCCGGTCCTGATCGTGGGCGGGGGCGGGACGGGCCTGTCGGCCTCCGCCTTCCTGTCCGACCACGGGGTCGGCCACGTGCTGGTGGAGCGCCGCGCGGACACCTCGCGGCTGCCGAAGGCGCACTACATCAACCAGCGCACGATGGAGGTCTTCCGCCAGCACGGTCTGGACGCGGAGGTGCGCGAACAGGGCGCGCCCCTGGAGAAGTTCGGCAAGGTCCGCTACCAGACCACGCTGACCGGCGCCGGTCCGCTGGACGCGCGGCTGATCCACGAGATGGACGGCTTCGGCGGCGGCGGGCTCAGCGAGACGTACGCGGCGGCCGGGCCCGCCCTGTCGGCGAAGCTGCCCCAGGTGCGGCTGGAGCCGATCCTGCGCGAGCACGCCGAGCGCCGCAATCCCGGTCGCGTCCTGTTCGGCCACGAGCTCACCTCGATCTCCGAGGAGGGCGACCGCGTCACCGCCGAGATCCGCGACGTCGAGACCGGTGAGACCACCACGGTCGTGGCGCAGTACGCCATCGCGGCCGACGGCGGCCGCACGGTCGGCGCGGCCCTCGGCGTGACCATGCAGGGCCTGCCCTCCCTGTTCGACGCCACGACGGTCTACTTCTCCGCCGACCTGTCGGAGGTGTGGAACGAGGGCTCGCTCATCACCTGGTTCCTCAACCCCTACCGCCAGGACCTCTCCAGCGCCCTCATCGAGATGGGTCCGACCTGGGGCAAGAACTGCGAGGAGTGGGGTCTGCACGTCCACCTCGCCGGCGTGGACCGCACCGACCCGCAGGCGGTGACCGCCCGGATCCGCGAGGTCCTCGGCCTGCCCGAGCTGGACGTGACCCTGCACGACGTGACGAGCTGGACCGTGGAGGCGGTGCTCGCCGAGCACTACCGCCACGGACGGGTCTTCCTCGCCGGTGACGCCGCGCACCGCCAGCCGCCCGCCGTCGGACTCGGCCTGAACACCGGCATCCAGGACGCGCACAACCTCGCCTGGAAGCTGGCGGCGGTCGTCGCCGGCAACGCTCCCGACAGCCTGCTCGACACCTACGAGGCGGAGCGCAAGCCGGTCGGCCAGTTCAACCTGGGCTGGGCCATGTCCGCGGCCTCCCACCACCAGGTCGTCATCGATGGGGCCATCGGCCTCGGCCAGCACATCCCGCCGGAGCGCCGTACGCCGGTGTTCTTCGGCTACTTCGCCCCGACCCCGGTCGGCGCCGCCCAGCGTCAGCGGGCCGCGGAGATCTTCGCGACCCACCGCGGCGAGTGCCAGGCCCACGACGTGGAGATCGGCTTCGCCTACGAGGCGGGCGCCGTCGTGCCCGACGGCAGCCGGCCGCCGGCCCGCTCGGCTCTGGGCGACGTGTACGAGCCCACCACCCGCCCGGGACACCGACTGCCCCACGCGTGGATCGAGCGGGACGGCCGTCGCCTGTCCACGCACGACCTGACCGGTGCCCGCACCGGCTTCGTCCTGATCACCGGCCCCGAGGGGACGGCGTGGTCCGAGGCGGCCGCCCGGGCGTCGGAGACGTTCTCGGTCCCGGTCGTCGCCGTCGCCATCGGTGAAGGCGCGGAGTACGCCGACGTCGACGGTGCGTGGGAGGCGGTCCGCCAGACGGCCGCCGACGGCGCCGTCCTGGTCCGGCCCGACAACCACGTCGCCTGGCGCAGCGCGGGCGGCGAGGAGAACCCGGCCGAGGCGCTGGCCGCCGCGCTCGCGCAGGTCCTGGAGCAGAAGGCCCCGTAAGCGCAAAGCCCCGTAAGAGCAGAGCTCGCATCAGGGAGGGCGCGGTCAGCGCCCTCCCGAGTGCCCCGGCACTCACCCATCCGGCACGCAAGAACCCCTGGTAGAAGAGGCAGTGCAGCACATGATCGATCGCAGAAAGTTCCTTGTCGGCGCCGGCGGAGCCGCCCTCGCCGCGACCGGCGCGTCCGCCGTCTTCCCCGCTTCCGCCTCCGCGTCCGTGGGCGCCCGGACCCGGTCCGGGATCCGCTGGGGCCGGCTGGACGAGCGGCTCAGCGGACACCTGGTCCTGCCGTCCGACGCGGACTACCAGCGTGCGAAGCAGCTCTACCAGGTCCAGTTCGACGCCGCCAACCCCCGCGCGGTCGCCTACTGCAAGACCCCCTCCGACGTGGCGAAGTGTCTGACCTTCGCCCAGAACCACGACATCGAGGTCGCGGCGCGCAGCGGTGGCCACAGCGCCGCCGGCTACTCCACGACCCAGGGCCTCGTCATCGACGTGTCCGGGCTCAACGAGGTCACCCTCGGCGCCGGCAACGGCACCGCGCGGATCGGCACCGGCGCGCAGCTGGTCGACATCGCGAACACCCTCGCGCCGGCCGGGCTGGGCATATCCGGCGGCTACTGCCCGACCGTCGCGGCGGGCGGGTTCTTCCAGGGCGGCGGCATGGGCCTGTTCACCCGGCACATCGGCATGGCCTCGGACAAGGTGACCGCGGCGAAGGTGGTCCTCGCCGACGGCCGCATCGTGACCGCCTCGGCCGAGCAGCACCGGGACCTCTTCTGGGCCCTGCGCGGCGGCGGTGGCGGCAACTTCGGCATCGTGACCCACTACGACGTCACCCCCTCGCCCCTCACCAACGTGGCGGCCATCAATATCGTCTGGCCCTACGCCCAGGCGCTGGAGATGCTCGACGGCTGGGCGAAGTGGCTGGTCGACGCGCCGCACTCGATCGGCAGCGGCATGAACGTCACGCTCACGGACGCCGCCCCCGGCACCGTCCCGACCGCGTCGATCTTCCTCGGCTCCGTGGACACCGGTCCCGCCTTCGACGAGGAGATCGCCCGCCTCCTCTCGATCGTCGGTGTGCCCCCGGTGTTCAAGCAGAAGTTCACCGCCCCGTACAAGAACGTGATGATGCAGCTCTACCGCTGCGCCGAGCTCACCGTCGACGAGTGCCACCGCGACGACACCAGCCCGGGCGGCAAGGTCCCGCGCGCCGCGTTCGGCGCCTGGCGCAGCCGTCTGTTCAAGCAGACGATGCCGCGCGAGGGCTGGGCGAAGGCCCTGGAGGTCTTCGAGAGCGACCGGATGCCCGGCCAGATGCGTCAGCTGCAGATCTCCGCGCTGGGCGGCGAGGCCAACAAGGTGGCGCGCACCGCGACGGCCTACGTGCACCGCGACACGCTCTTCTCGGTCAGCTTCCTCACCGCGAACGCCGTCGCGCCGGTCGCCGACGAGGCCAAGGCCTCCGCGAACCGCTGGGTCGACGCGGGCTTCGCCGCCATCGACCCGTACTCGAACGGCGAGACCTACCAGAACTTCATCGACGCGCGGCTGCCCGACTGGGAGCGCTCGTACTACGCCGAGAACTACCAGCGGCTGCGCACGGTCAAGGCCAAGTACGACCCGTACAAGTTCTTCCAGTTCGCCCAGAGCGTCCGCTGATCCCGCTCCCTGCCGTTCAGAAAGGAGCATTCCGTGTACATAGCGGATCTGGAGTACGCGGCCCCGATGCCGTGGCCCGCCGAAGTCGACCCCGATCACGTGCGTGAGGCCACGGACCGGCTGATCGCCCACGTCGCCGGCAGGGTCGACGCCGACGGTGCGCTGCGCGAGGAGTGCCAGAGCAGGGTGCTGGAATCGGCGCTCGCCCTGTCGCTGATGACGCGCACGGGTACGGACTCGCCCGCCCGGGACCGCCTGCTCGACTTCCTCCGGGCGAACCAGGACTCCCCCGACAGGCTCGAACGCGTCCTCGCGGCCCTCGCCGTCGCACGGGCCACCGGCCGGGAGTCCGCCGGCGGCACCGAGCTGGTCGCCAAGCTGACGGAGGGCGTGCTCGGCGACGCCCCGGGGTTCATCTCCGCCCGCCGCCGCATGATGGTGTGCGCGGTGCTGTCCGTGCTCGGCTGCCCGCTGCCGCCCGAGGTCCTGGACGCGGTCGCCGACGAGGTCCCCTCCGACCCCCTGCACTCCTGGGCCGCCGTGCAGCAGGCCTCGGTGACCCTGATCCTCGCCGCCGCCGCGGGGGTGGACAACAAGGTCACCGCCGCCGCGCTGGAGACCCTGGCCGCCACGGACCCCGCGACGACGGTGTGGGAGGGCTACGCCCTGATGCACCTGCTGGTGCTGCACGGGCTCGCCGGTTTCCCGGGGAACGAGGAGACCGTGCGCAGCGGCCTGGAGACGCTGCTGCGCCACCAGCGCGCCGACGGCGGCTTCCCGTTCGTCCTGGAGATGCACAACTGGTGCACCTCGACCGCCGGTACGGCCCTGGTCGCGGCGGGCGCCCCGACGGAGCTGCTGCGCCGGATGGCGGGGATGCTCGTCGAGCACCAGGGCGGCGCCGCGCCCGCCTCGCTCTCCCGCGGTGCGACGCTCACCGACGGCTGGTCGATGTCGGAGATCGTGGCGCAGAACGACGTGGACGACACCTCGTGCGCCCTGGAGTTCCTCCAGGCAATCGACCCGATCGCCTACGGGGACTCCGTGCGCCGCGGGGTGGAAGGGCTGCTGGCGGTCCAGGGCGCCGACGGCGGGTTCCCCACGTACGTCGCCGGGGCCTCCTCCGAACCGTGCATGACGGCCGCGGCCATCTGCGGGCTCGCCCCGCACCCCGACACGCTGGCCGCCCGGCAGCGTGCCCTGACCTTCCTCACCGAAAGCCAGCTCGACGACGGCGGTTTCGAGCCGGGCTGGAGCCGCAGCCGGCTGCACACGATCTTCCGTGCGCGCCTCGCCGCGTGCACCGCGGGCCCCGAGGACCATCACGTGGCCCGCATGGCCGAGCGGATCGAGCGCACGGTCCTGGAGACGCAGAACGAGGACGGCGGCTGGGGGATGCAGCCGGGCGACCCCAGCGACGACATCAGCACCGCCTACGGGTTGATCACCCTGTGCTACGGGAGCGACCACCGGCCCATCGGGCGCGCGCTGTCCTGGCTGCTCGCGCACCAGAACGCGGACGGCGGCTACAGCGGCCCTCCCGACATGGTCGGCCCGCGCCCGTTCCCGTACAGCTTCCCCATCCTGACCGACGCTCCCGTGCTGCTCGCCTTCGGTCACGTCCGCTCCCGGATCTGGGACACGGCGGCCGTGCTCCAGGGAGCCAACTGAGGCCCAGGGCTTGACCGTTCACGCCGTATTTGAGGAATCGCCCACTCAATGTCACCACGGCCGCTGAAAGCACCGAGGGAGGGGGAGGTCTTGGACCTCCTCCTCCCTTCGTGCGGGGTCAACGTGCCCTAGCCTCTTGACCGTTAACGACTCAGAAGCACCTTCGCGTTCTTTACCCTTCGACGGAAGACCGAGGAATTGACATGATGCGCAAGATAGCGGCCCTGCCCAGTGGAAGGCTGGGTAAATGGGTCGTCATCGCACTCTGGGCGGCCCTGCTCGTTCCGGCCCTCATGCTGGCCGGAAAGCTCGGCGACGTCGAAGAGAACGACAATTCGGCCTGGCTGCCCGGCAACGCGGAATCGACCGCCGTCGTGGAGCGGGCCGAGAAGTTCATGTCCGCCGACACCATCCCCGCGGTCGTGATCTACGACCGGTCCGCGGGCGTCACCGAGGCCGACCTGGCCAAGGCGAAGGCCGACGTCGAGGCCTTCAACGGCATCGAGAACATCGTCGGTCCGGCCCAGGGTCCGGTGAAGTCCGACGACGGCAAGGCCATCCAGACGGTGGTCCAGGTCAAGAAGGACAAGTCGGGCTGGGAGGGCATCGGCACGGTCGTCGACGCGATGACCGAGGTCGGCAAGAAGAACGCCGACGGGCTCGGCTTCCACGTGGCCGGCCCGAGCGGCTACGCGGCCGACTCGATCAAGGCGTTCAGCGGGGGCGGGGCCCTGACGACGATCACCGCGCTCGTGGTGGTCGCGATCCTGCTGCTGACGTACCGGAGCCCGTTGCTGCCGCTGCTGCCGCTGCTGACCGTGGGCGTCGCCCTGGTCACCTCGGAGGCGGTGATCTACGTACTGGCGAAGAACGCCGGCCTGGTCGTCAACAAGCAGACGAGCTTCATCCTCACCGTCCTGGTCTTCGGCGCCGCCACCGACTACGCGCTCCTGCTCATCTCCCGCTACCGGGAAGAGCTGCTCCGGCACGAGGACCGGCACGATGCGATGGCGGAGGCCCTGTACCGCTCCAGCCCCGCGATCATCGCCAGCGCCGCGACCGTCGCGGTCAGCCTGATGCTGCTGATGCTCGCCACCCTGAACTCCACCCAGGGGCTCGGCCCGGCCTGCGCCGTCGGCGTCCTCGTCGGCCTGCTCGCCATGATCACCCTGATGCCGGCCCTGCTCGTGGCCTGCGGCCGCTGGATCTTCTGGCCGGTGAAGCCCACCTACGGAGCGCCCGCCACCGCCGAAAGTGGAATCTGGGCCCGGGTCGGCACCGCCGTCTCCGGCCGGCCGCGGCTCGTGTGGATCGGCACCGCGCTCGCGCTCGCCGTCATGGCGCTGGGCGTGCTCGGCCTCAAGGCCGACGGGCTCGCGAACAAGGACCAGTTCACCAACACCCCGCAGATGGCCGTCGGCGAGCAGATCCGCTCGGAACACTTCCCGGCCGGCTCCGGCGACCCCATCTTCGTCGTCAGCAAGGCCGCCTCGGCGGAGCAGGTGCGGACCGCGCTGCTCGGTGTCCCCGGCATCGCGAGCGTCACGCCCCCGACGGCCAAGGACGGCGAGGCCGTCATGCTCGGGGAGCTCGAGGACGACCCCAGCAGCACGTCGGCGATGGGCACCGTCAAGGACGCCAGGGACGCCGTCCACGCGGTCGAGGGCGCCGACGCGCAGGTCGGCGGCAGCTCGGCGGTCATGCTCGACACGCAGACGGCCGCCGCCCGCGACTCGAAGGTGATCATCCCGATCGTGCTGGTCGTGGTGTTGCTGATCCTCATGCTGCTGCTGCGCTCGGTCGTCGCGCCGGTGCTGCTCATGGGCACGGTGGTGCTGTCCTTCGGGGCGGCCATCGGTGTGAGCAGCCTGGTGTTCAACCACGTCTTCGGCTTCGCGGGTGCGGAAGCCTCCTTCCCCCTGCTGACCTTCGTCTTCCTGGTCGCGCTGGGCATCGACTACAACATCTTCCTGGTCACCCGGGTGCGCGAGGTATCGGTGGAGCAGGGCACCCGGCGCGGCGCGCTGCTGGGCCTGTCCACCACCGGTGGCGTGATCACCTCGGCGGGTCTGGTGCTGGCCGGCACCTTCGGGGCGATGGCCTCGCTGCCGCTGGTGTTCGCGGCCGAGCTGGGCTTCGCGGTGGCGTTCGGCGTCCTGCTGGACACGATGATCGTCCGCTCGGTGCTGGTCACGGCGCTGACCCTGGACGTGGGCCGCTGGATGTGGTGGCCCAGCAAGCTGTTCCTGCGGGAGGACGACTCCGAGCCCCTGGTGGAGACCCCCGACCTGGAGCCCGCTCTCGGCGGCAAGTAACGACACCCCGCACGGACACCCCGTACGCAGGAAGGGCCTCCCGGCAGCCGCCGGGAGGCCCTTCGCGGTGGGCGCCGCCGGCTCAGCGGTCGCGGTAGGCCACCTGCTCGGCCATCTTGACCAGGCGCTTGTCCCAGTCCTCCGCCAGCGGCGCGTCGTCGAGCGCCGCGCAGGCCGCCGCGACGAGCCGGTCGATCTGCTCCTCGACCTCCTGGCGGACGCCGGAGGCGAGCAGCGCCTCGCTCAGCTCGGCCGGGTCCCAGCCGCCGTTCCTGCCGTCCTCCACCAGCCCGGCCACCCGCGCGTCCTTGGTGGCCGCCAGGGCCAGCAGCAGGGTCATCTTGTGCTCGACGAGGTCCAGCCCGGCGGGCTTGCCCGTCGCCACCCCGTCGCCGAAGGCGTCGAGCAGGTCGTCGCGGAGCTGGAAGGCCTCGCCGGCCGCGACCCCGTACTCCTCGAACGGGAGCTGGAGTTCGGGCCGTCCGGCGATGGCCGCCCCGAGGGCGAGGGGCCGGTGGATGGTGTAGCGGCCGGACTTGCAGACGGCCACCCAGCGGGACAGCGCCGGGTCGGCCGTCAGCTCGGCGGCCAGGGCGATGTCCAGCTGCTGCCCGATGATCACCTCGGTGACCAGGTCGTTCCAGATCCGCAGGGCCGGGCCGGTCAGCCCGCTGGCGAGCCGGTTGGCGTAGCTGAGCGCCAGGTCGCCGGCGAGGATGCCGATGCCCTCCCCGAACCGGCGGTGCTCGCCGGCCCAGCCGCGCTCCGCGTGGAGGGCGGCGTGCTTGGCGTGCACGGTGGGAGTCCCGCGCCGGGTATCGGAGTTGTCCATGATGTCGTCGTGGATGAGGGCGAACACGTGCAGGAGCTCCAGCGCGGCGGCCGCCGCGACGACCGTCTCCGTGTCCGCCGCGTCCCGCTCGTCCGCGGTACCGCCGGCGGCCAGGTAGCCGCTCACGCAGAAGGCGGGGCGCAGCCGCTTCCCACCCGCCCTGACGATGTCGGCGACCGCCTCGACCGGTACCGCCACGCGGGCGTCCACGGCTCCCCAGTGCTCGGTCTCGGCCTTCAGGAGGTCATCGATCGCGACGCCGACCCGGGCCAGCAGCCTGTCGCAGGCGTCGCGGTCCACGCCGGCGCTCCCGGTGGGGGCCTGCGGCGCACGCCGGTCTGGTTCCGCGGGAAGTTTCAACAAGACGTTCTCCTTGGCAGTCACTTCGTCGGGCGGCAGCCGTCACCGATCCGGCCACCGGGAACTCGTGAATTCAGGCCGCAGGATTTCGGGCTTTCCGAGCTGCGACGGTCATCCTCGGCCAAATGACTTGCCGGGGACTGAGGGGCGGATTGGTGTTGGCTTGGCGCAAGCCGATTCCAATCCGGGAAATAGTCGCGGCCAAGTCGCCGGTTGACTTGGGGAACTCTAGGCGAGCGGAAGGGGGTCCTTGACGCATCCATCCCGGCTCGGTGATTCTCTTCGTGCAACCCATTGACCGGAACTCCGGAGGGTCATTCCTCCTGAATTCCCGCGCACCGCACTTCCGTCCGTCCGGCGTGCGGCGCGGCCCCCTCGGGGGGCGGGGCGGAGCGCTGCCACCCCAGTCAACAGCCTTGGAACGGGCGGGTCCTGGCGTACCTCGTCGGACCGTTGCCCCGGGCCGTCGGGCCGCTCGCTCTTGAGCGGAAATTCGCACAGACTACGAGGAAATCAATCACATGAGCGGGCTTATCGTTCCCCCCGGCCAGGGGCGCAAACTGGTCACGAAGGCGCAGGACGTGACCTTCAAGGTCACCGCGGCGGACGGGTCTTCCATCTCGGTCTTCGAAGTGATCGTGCCGCCGGGATTCGACGTCGGCGCGCATACGCACACCAAGTCTCAGGAGTTCTTCTACGTCCTGGAAGGGGAGTTGGAACTCCTGGCGTTCGAGCCCGCCGAACGCACGACGGACACCTGGCGCACCTGGGAATCCGCCGCCGGGGAAAAGGCCGTCCGCGCGACCGCGGGCAGCTGCATGTTCGTCCCCCCGGGCACCCCGCACGCATTCCGCAATGCCTCGGACGAACCGGCGCGCATGCTCTTCCAGAGCTATCCCTCGCCCGATCACGAGCACTATTTCGACGAGATCGTCGAGATCTTCTCCGCCGGCCCCTCGGTGGACGCCGAGGCCGTCCGGCTGATGCGCGAACGCTATGACGTCAACCAGATCACGCCCTTGCGCTTCGAACCGCCCGTCCTTCCGAATCTTCGGTCCGCGACCGACCGTACGGCGTAACGAGAGGTGACCACCATGGACAGGATTCCCCTCGTTCACGCGAGTCTGGGAGAGAAGGAACTGGCCGCCGTCGCCGAGGTGTTCTCCTCGGGCTGGCCCGCCGGCCAGGGCCCCCAGGGCAAGGCGCTGGAGGCCCAGCTCGTCGAGCGCTACGGAGTCGGCGACGCCGTCTCGCTCAGCAACTGCGGCGCCGCGCTCCACCTGGCGATGCTCGCCCTCGGCGTCGAACCCGGCGACGAGGTGATCGTCGCCGACTACACCTTCCCGGCCCCCGCCCACGCGGTGCGCTACGTCGACGCCGTCCCCGTCTTCGCCGACGTGCGCGCCGACACCGGCACCGTGGACCCGCAGGCGGTGGAGAGCCTGATCGGACCGCGGACCGTCGGCATCATCGCGGTGGACACGGTCGGCCTGCCCGCCGACTACACCGAGCTGAACGCGATCGCGGACCGCCACGGCCTGTTCGTGGTCGAGGACGCCGCCTGCTCGGTCGGCGCCACCTACCAGGGGCGCCAGGCCGGCACGCTGGCACCGGTGGCCTGCCTGTCCTTCCACGGACGCAAGGGCGCCAGCAGCGGCGAGGGCGGCGCGCTGCTCTCCACCGACCCGGTGATCGGGCAGGACGCGCGCCTGCGGTCCTCCTTCGGCATCGGCAGCATCTTCGACCAGTCGCAGGTCGTCGGGCTGCCGATCCCCGAGTTCACCGACATCGGCTACAACTACAAGATGTCCGACATCGCGGCCGCGATCCTGCGGGTGCAGATGGGCCGGATCGACGAACTGCTGGTCCGCCGGAGCGCCATCGCCGCCCAGTACGGCGAACTCCTCGCGGACGAGGACCTCCTGACGGTTCCCCACGTACCCGAGGACCGCACCCACGCCTGGCAGTCCTACATGGTGACCCTGGACCCGCGGGTGGACCGCGCCGGGCTCGCCGCCGCGCTGCGCGCCCAGGACATCGGCTGCGGGCACGGCACGTGGGCGACCCATGTGCAGCCGGTGTACCAGTCCAAGCGCAAGTGCCCGGTCTCGGCCGAACTCTTCGCGCGCAACCTGGCCATCCCGATGCACGCCGAACTGACCGAGGCACAGGTCGAGCGGGTCGTGAGCGTCCTGCGGACCGAGCTGCGCACCCACGCGCGCAGCCGCTGAACCCCAGCCGCTGAACCCCCGGCGCGGCAGCAGGACCCGGCTGCTGCCGCGCCGTCTCCCGAAGCGCCGTCCCCCTCGTCGGCGAACCTGTGTGTGAGGAGTGTTGGTGCTTACGGTCTCCCTTGTCGGCGCGGGGCCGCGCGGTTTCGCGGTCCTGGAACGGCTCTGTGCCAACGAGCGCAAATCCCCGTCCCACCGAGCGGTGACCGTGCACGTGGTCGAGCCGCACGCACCGGGCCCCGGACAGGTGTGGCGCACCGAGCAGCCGCGCCAGCTGCTGATGAACACCGTGGCCGCGCAGGTCACCGTCTACACCGACCACAGCGTGCTGATGGACGGCCCCGTCGAGGAGGGCCCCAGCCTGTACGAGTGGGCGGCCGAACTCGCGCGCACCGCCGAACAGCCCGCGGTGCAGGGCCGGTTCCCCGCCGAGGCGCTGGCCGAGGCCCGCCGGCTGGGCCCGGACGACTACCCCACCCGCGCGTTCTACGGGGCCTACCTCGAGGACGCCTTCCGCGCGGTGACCGCGGCCGCGCCCGAGCACGTCACCATCGTCGAACACCGCACCCGGGCCGTGTCCCTGACCGACGGGGCCGGGTACGGCGGTCCGCAGACCCTGGAGCTGGCGGACGGCACGCGGCTCACCGGCCTGGACGCGGTGGTCCTCTCCCTGGGCCACGTACCGGCCAGGCCCACCCGGGGCGAGAGCGCGCTCGCGCGGGCCGCCGCCGCACACGGGCTGACGTACATCGGCCCCTCGAACCCCGCGGACGCGGACCTGTCCGTGGTGGCTCCGGGCGAGACGGTCTTCGTCCGCGGCCTGGGCCTCAACTGCTTCGACGTGCTCGCGCTGCTCACCGAGGGCCGCGGCGGCACCTTCGCACGCGAGGGACGGGCGCTGCGCTACCGGCCCTCGGGCCGCGAGCCGAAGATCGTCGCCGGCTCCCGGCGCGGTGTGCCGTACCACGCGCGCGGCGAGAACCAGAAGGGCCCGTACGAGCGCCACGAGCCGCGGCTGCTCACCCCGCAGGCCATCGACCGGATGCACCGGCGCGCGGCGGACGGCGAGCGGCTGCACTTCCTCACCGACCTGTGGCCGCTGATCGCCAAGGAGGTGGAGGGCGTCTACTACGGCGCCCTGCTGGCCGCCCGGGGACGGGAGCGGCAGCGCGCATCCTTCGTCGAGCACTACCTCGCGGCGCCGGACCCCGCGTCCGAGGGGCGGCTCCTGGACGCCGCCGGCATCGCCCCGGAGGACCGCTGGGACTGGGAGACGCTGGCCCGGCCCTACCGGGGCCGCGTCCTGCGCGACCGCGCCGACCACCGCGCATGGCTCCTCGGCCACCTGGCCGAGGACGTGCGCCAGGCCAGGGCCGGCAACGTCCGGGGCCCGCTGAAGGCGGCTCTGGACGTCCTGCGCGACCTGCGCAACGAGATACGCCTGGCGGTCGACCACGGAAAGCTGGAGGGCGCCTCCTACCGGGACGACCTCCAGAGCTGGTACACCCCGCTCAACGCGTTCCTGTCCATCGGGCCGCCCGCCTCGCGCATCGAGGAACTGATCGCGCTGATCGAGGCCGGAGTCGTGGAGGTCATGGGCCCCGGCGTGCAGGTGCGGGTCCCGCCCGCGGGCACGGATGCGGGCACGGATGCGGACACGGACGCCGGGTCCGGGTCCGGGTCCGGTGCAGGCGCGGCTCCGGCGGTGTTCACGGTCACCTCCGACGCCGTCCCCGGCCCCCCGGTGGAGGCCACGGCGCTCATCGAGGCCCGGCTGCCCGAGCCGGACCTGCCGCGCACCGCGGAGCCGCTGCTGCGGAACCTGCTGGAGAGCGGCCAGGCCGCCCGCCACCGCATCGACGGCAGCTGCGGACTCGTCTACGAGACCAAGGGCCTGGCCGTGACCGAACGCCCGTACCGGCTCGTCGACGCCGAAGGCCGGGCCCACCCGCGCCGGTTCGCCTACGGCGTGCCCACCGAGGCGGTGCACTGGGTGACCGCCGCCGGAAGCCGCCCGGGGGTCAACTCCATGACGCTCGGCGACGCGGACGCCATCGCCTGCGCCGTGCTCGCACTGCCCGGGACCCCCGGGACGGCCGGTCCGCCCGGACGGTTCCGGCACTCGCCCACCGATCCCGTCGAGGTGAACGCATGACAGACGACAACCGAGCGAGCGCGCCCGGCACGGAGCCGGCCGGGTACGGCCCCGACTCCGGGCTGCTGTCCCCGGTCCGGGCCGGCACGCCCGCCGAGGCCGTCACCTCCGACATGGCCTGGCTGCAGGCCATGCTCGACGCGGAGGCGGCCCTCGCCCGCGCCCAGGCCAAGGCCGGCAGCGTGCCCGCGGAGGCGGCCGCCGCCATCAGCCGTGCGGCGCGGGCCGAACGGCTGGACGTCCGCGCACTCGCGCTGGTCGCGCGCGAGACCGCGAACCCGGTGGTCGGACTGGTCCGGGAGCTGACCCGGCTGGTCGCCGCCGAGTCGCCGGAAGCCGCGGAGTTCGTCCACCACGGCTCCACCAGCCAGGATGTCTTCGACACCGGCGCCATGCTGGTCGCCGACCGCACGCTGCGGCTGATCCGCGCGGACCTGGAACGGGCCGCCGAAGCCCTGGCGGACCTCGCCGCCCGGCACCGCGACACCGCCATGGCGGGCCGCACGCTCACCCTGCACGCCGTCCCCACCACCTTCGGCCTGAAGGCGGCCGGCTGGCGCAGGCTGCTGCTGGACGCCCGGGACCGGGTGGCCGCCGTACTCGACGGAGGCCTGCCCGTATCGCTGGGCGGAGCGGCCGGCACCCTCGCCGGATACCTGGAGTTCGCCGCGCCCGGAGAGGGCGGCGAGTACGGCGGCGACTACGGCAGCCACGGCAGCCACGGCGACTACGGCGACTACGCGGACCGGCTCCTGGACGCCTACGCCGCCGAGACCGGCCTGGCCCGCCCGCCGCTGCCGTGGCACGCGCTGCGCACCCCGATGGCCGATCTCGCCGGCGCCCTGGCGTTCGTCACGGGCGCCCTGGGCAAGGTCGCCGTGGACGTGCAGTCGCTGACCCGGACCGAGGTCGGAGAGGTCGCCGAACCGGCGGTGGAAGGGCGCGGCGCGTCCTCGGCGATGCCGCACAAGCGCAACCCGGTCCTGGCCACCCTGATCCGCAGCGCCGCACTCCAAGTGCCGCTGCTCGCAGCCGGGGTGACGCAGTGCCTGGTCTGTGAGGACGAGCGGTCGGCCGGGGTGTGGCACGCCGAGTGGCAGCTGCTGCGCGAGTGCCTGCGGCTGGCCGGCGGCGCCGCGCACACCGCCGTGGAACTGGCCGAGGGGCTGGTCGTACGGCCCGAACGGATGCGGGAGAACCTGATGCTGACGGGAAGCCAAGTGGTGTCGGAGAGGGTGTCCGCCGTCCTGGCGCCCCGGATCGGCAAGGCCGAGGCGAAGGAACTGCTGACCCGGGCCTCGGCCGAGGCGGAGCGCACCGGCGGCTCGCTGGCCGAGATCCTGGGCGCGCTGCCCAAGGTGAAGCGGCACCTGACGGACGCCCAGATCGTCCGGCTGCTGGATCCGGAGGGGTACACGGGCGCCGCACCGGCCCTGGTGGACCAGGAGCTGGCCCGCGCCGGCCGTCCCCCGCGGGCGCAGGCGGAGTAGGCAAGGCTGCGCCGGATCCTCCCGGCGGCGCGGAGAAGCCCCGGCTGGGGGCGGACGACCTTCGGGGTCGCCGTCCACGGCCGGGGCTCCGTCGTTCCCGGGGCCGCGGGCGGCGTGTTTCGGCCAATATGCCTCCCACGGACTCCCACGGACTCCCGTGGACTCCCACAGGCTCCCGCGGGTTCCCTCGGGGACCCCGTCCCCCTATCCGCACGGCTAAAGGCCAGGCGAAAGACCCCGGCGAATGGTCCGGCCGAATGGTCCGGTCGAAAGGTCCCGGGGAAGGCAAGTCACCGCCAAGCCAGTAGCAAGCGCCATACGCGATGTTGGGGAACGTACACGCTGTGAGGGCAGCAGAAAATTCTCTACATCAGAGAGATAGATGCCAGGTATGCCAATTCTATGTAAGCCTTCGGTGAGCGTGCCGGAACACATCATCACGATGGAAGACACTCTGGCATTCGCCAGGGAAGCGCACGCGGGCAAGCCGCAGCTTCCGCTGGCCCTTCGACTGATAGAGAACACGGGGGTGCGCAAGCGTCACCTGGTCCAGCCGATCGAGAAGACGCTGCGCCACCCCGGTTTCCAGGAACGCAATCGCATCTACGAGATCGAATCGAAGAAGCGGTGCCCGGAAGTCATAGAAAAGGCCCTGGAGAACGCGGGCCTGGTGGCGACGGACATCGACGCGATCATCTACGTCTCGTGCACCGGGTTCATGATGCCCTCGCTCACCGCGTGGCTGATCAACGAGATGGGGTTCCGCTACGACACGCGGCAGCTCCCCATCGCGCAGCTCGGCTGCGCCGCGGGTGGTGCGGCGATCAACCGCGCGCACGACTTCTGCGTGGCACACCCCGAGAGCAACGTCCTGATCGTCTCCTGCGAGCTGTGCTCGCTGTGCTACCAGCCCGATGCCGACGACGTCGGTTCGCTGCTGTCGGACGGGCTGTTCGGTGACGCGGTCGCGGCCGCGGTGGTGCGCGGCAGCGGGGGCGCCGGCGTTCTGCTGGAGCGCAACGCCTCCTACCTCATTCCGAACACCGAGGACTGGATCTCGTACTCCGTCCGCGACACCGGATTCCACTTCCAGCTCGACCGCCGGGTGCCCGGAACGATGGAACCGATCGCTCCGGTGCTGGGCGACCTGGCCACGCTCCACGGCTGGGACATCGGAGATCTGGACTTCTACATCATTCACGCCGGCGGCCCCCGGATTCTGGACGACCTCGCCAAGTTCCTCAACGTGGACCGGACGGTCTTCCGGCACAGCTGGTCCACGCTGACGGAATACGGGAACATCGCCAGCGCGGTCGTGTTCGACGCCCTTCGCCGGCAGTTCGAAGAAGCCGAGCGGCTGTCGGCGGGATCCACCGGTGTGATTGCCGGATTCGGTCCCGGGATCACGGCCGAAATGGTACTGGGGAGCTGGGTTCCGGCCGCCCCGCAGCACGTGGAAGCGAAGCCGGCCGCCCGGTCGGTGCCGCGTCAGCTCTCGGGAAGCATGGTGGGGACGGCATGACCAACGGCCAGCCGACGTCGGATCGGATCATGCGGCTCATCACCGGGTACTGGGCGACCGGCATCCTGGGCACGGCGGCGAGCCACTCCCTGTTCACCCACCTGGAGGACGGCGCTACCTCCGCCGCCCACCTGGCCGACCTCGCCGGGATCTCCGAGCGGGGTGCGCAAGCCCTCCTCGACGGCCTGGTCAGCATCGGCCTGGTCGAGGTGGACGGCGGCGACTACCGCAACACCGCCGAGGCGTCCGCCTTCCTGGTGGAGGGCCGCGCCGAATCGCTGAGCGGGTTCGCCAAGCTCAAGATGGGCCACATGGGCAGCCTTTCGGTGCTTCCCGAGGTCGTCCGCACCGGCGGCCCGCTGACGGACGCCGTGGTGGAGGTGGCCGACAACCCGCACTGGGAGCAGCTCGTCCAGGCCATCGCCGCCCAGTCCGTTCCCGTCGCCAAGATCGCCGCCGAGACGCTGCGGCTGTCGGAGGCCGGGGAGATCTCGATCCTCGACATCGGCGGCGGCTCGGGCATCTGCTCCGGCATCTGGCTGGAAGTGAACCCCGATGCGCGCGCGACCCAGCTCGACTGGGAGCCGATCAACTCGATCGCCCGCAGGCTGCTCACCGAGCGGGGCGTGGCCGATCGCGTCGGCTTCATCAACGGGGACTTCCACACCACCGGATTCGGCGACGCCGCGCACGACATCGTGATGTACTCCAACATCGCCCACCAGGAAGGGCCGGAGGACAACATCGCGATCTTCGCCAAGGCGCGCAGTGCCCTGAAGCCCGGCGGTACGCTGGTCGTCTCCGACTACATCGTCGAGGACGACCGCAGCGGCCCTCCCTTCGCGCTGACCTTCGCCTCGGAAATGCTGCTCAAGAGCCGGCACGGAGGCACCTGGAGCCGAGCGGATTACCACGCCTGGCTCACGAAGGCCGGCTTCGGTGAAATCACCTTCCAGAGCACGCCTTCGCCGACCACGTTGATCTTCGCGCGGTAGTCGAGGGGCGAGGGCCCTAATGCGGAGCGCCGGTCGGAGGGGAAGCGGAATGATCCCCACCCCGGCGCTCCCAGCATGATCAGTGACGAGCTGAACGTCATCGCGCGAGGGAGTGCGGGATTCCGAACGTTGCCCGGATCTACTGGTGCGGGCATATGCCATCCGGCTGGCTAAAGTTCAACTCACCAGATTTTCAACGGGGGTTGTCATTCTTGATCGCCATGCAGGATCCTTCCTGGTGCAGAGGTGACGACTCTCGTCATCCGGCTGAGGCCGGGACGTACGCATCTTTCGGGGGAGCTTGATGAGTACAGAGGCAGTGAACGAAGAAATTGATTTCGGTGTGTTGACCGCAGACCTCAGGGGCGGCGGTAGGCGAGGTACGGACATTGTCGTCGGACAGCGTTTGGGAGGCAGTACGAGGAGTGCGGCGAGTACGACGGGTACGACGGGTACACGGAGCACGCGGAGCGTCGCCGAGCTGGAGCGGGAAGTACGGGAACTCCGCCAGGCCAACGAGACGCTGAAGATGTACTTCACGATGGCGCTGGAGCTCGACCTCCAGTCCCCGCCTCCCGCCGCCGTCTTCGAGATGGCCCGCGAGCGGACTGGTGCGCACGCCGTCGCGCCCCAGCCCCCCGCTCCGCGGCCGCACGGCGGTGTCCGGTGGGCGCAGGAGGACCCGGAGGAGGCCCGGGACGCAGCGCCGGCCAAGGTCGAGTTCCGGGTCCTGGGTCCGATCGAGGCGACCATCGGCGGACGCTACGTGGACCTCGGGGCCACGAAGCAGCGGGCGGCGCTCACCCTGCTGGTCAGCCAGGTGGGCCAGCCCGTATCGGTGGACGTGCTCGTGGAAGCGCTGTGGGACGGCCAGCCCCCGCAGTCGGCGATCTCCTCGCTGCACGCCTACATCGCCAACCTGCGCCGGGTGCTGGAGCCGGACCGCGCACCGCGCAAGCCCGCGAAGGTGTTGCGCACCCGGGGTCGCGGCTACTTACTGGACAGCAGTGTCGTGGACGTGGACGCCCACCGGTTCGGCACCTGCGCGACCGCCGGCTGGCAGGCACTGGACCGGTGTGACCCGCAGCGGGCCCTCGACGAGTTCGAGGCCGGGCTCGCCCTGTGGCGCGGGGAGGCGTACGCGGAAGTCTCCGACGCCACCCACGTGTCGCCCGAGGTGGTGCGCCTGGAGGAACTGCGCCTCTCGGTGGTCGAGGGCCGCTGCGCGGCACTGATCGCCGTGGGCGCCCACGAAGTGGCCGTCTCGGAACTGGCGGGCTTCACCCAGTCCCATCCGCTGCGCGAATACGGCTGTGAACTCTTCAGCCTGGCCCTGTACCGGGCCGGACGTCAGGCCGACGCGCTCTCGGTGCTGCGGATGCATCAGCGGCGCATGGCCGAGGACCTGGGCATCTCGTCGAGCCCCGCGCTCCAGCGCCTCGAGGTGGAGATCCTGCGCCAGGCCCCGACCCTGGACTGAGCCGGGGCGGACCGGCCTCAGACCGAGGCCGGGGGAGACCGGCCTCAGACCAAGGCCGGGGGAGACCGGCCTCAGACCGAGGCCAACTCAGCCAACTCGGCACCGATACCGGGTGTTTCACCCGACCGCACCCTGCGCCGTCCTGTCCGGCGGCGCAGGGCGCGGGCCGCCGGCAGCAGGGTGCACAGGGCCGCGAGCACGGCGCAGAGACCGGCGACCGCCCCCATCGCGAGCCAGGGGACCACCACCGGCGAGTCCACCCCGAGGGCCGCGAGGGCGGCGCGCATGCCCGCCAGGTTGACCGCGGTGACCGCGGTCCCGAGGACGGTGCCGACCGCGACCGCGAGCAGGGATTCGGCCGTCGTCACCGCGAGGACCTGGCCCCGGGTGGCCCCGGCCAGCCGGAGCAGGCGCAGGTCGCCGGCCCGGTCGGAGGTGGCCATCAGCAGGGTGTTGGCCAGCGCGATCGCCGTGTAGAGCAGGGCGATGCCCAGGACCAGGACGTAGCCGAGCACCGTGAAGCGGTTCGTGCGCGGGTGCGTCGCCGTCAGCCACTCCTCCTTGGTGTGGGCCGTGGCCCCGTAACGGGCCGCCGCCGCGCGGACCGCGGGAGCCGCGGACGCGGGCGCCCGCACCTCGACGCGCGAGACCTCGGCGCCGGGCGCGTTGCGCGGGGTGACGTATGCCCCGTTGTTGCCGGTGCCCGTCCGCATCACCGCCACGATCCGCAGCCGGGCGGCGGTACCGTCCGCCCGCCACAGCGGTACCGAGTCGCCCACCCGGTGCTGCCACCACTCCTCCGTGACGATGATGCCGCCGTCGTCCAGGTCCGCGACCGAGCCCGCCACCACCGGCAGCCGGGAGACCTCCGCCAGCGCCGCCGGATCGACCGCCGAGGCCTCCGTCGGCACCTTCACGAACCCCTCCTCCAGCACCGTCAGCCGGGTGTCGGCCACCGCGAGGACGCTCCCCGCCGGGACGCCGGCGATCTCGGCGGAGTCCGGCAGCCGCCCGCCGGTCAGCACGTAGTCCGCGCCGGTCCGGGCACGGGCCTCCGCCGTCTTCGCCCCGGTCACCGTCCAGGCCGCGCCCAGCAGCGATCCGGTCAGCGCGACCATCACCAGCACCGGCGCCGCCACCGCGGCCGTCCGGCGGATCCCGGCGGCGGCGTTCGCCCGCACCACCCGGCCCGCGTAGGAGGTCAGCCGGACCGGGACCCACATCAGCAGCCGCACGACGGGCCGTACGAGCACCGGCGCCAGCATCCCGCACGCGGAGATCAGCAGCATCGGCTGCCAGGTGTACGTCTTGCGCTTGAGCAGCGTGCCCGGGTCGGAACCGAGCCGCCACGCCACGAAGGCGACCGCACCCAGCAGCAGCCCGCCCCCGGCCACCCAGCGCCCCGGGGTCATGGGCCGCTCGTCGGTCACGGCCTCGCGCAGCGCCTCCAGCGGACCGACCCGGCCCGCCCGCCGGGAAGCGGCGTACGCCCCCGACAGCGCGACCAGCAGCCCGGTCCAGAACGCCGTGTGCAGCGGCCAGGTCTGGTCCCCGATCGCGTACCCGGCGGGCGCCAGCCCCTGCGTCACCGTCCAGCGGGCCATCAGCGGCGCACCCGCCCGGCCCAGGACGATCCCGGCCGCCGACCCGGCCAGCCCGACGGCCGCCGCCTCCGTCATCACGAGGCGCCGCAGCTGCCCCGGCGTCGATCCGGCCAGCCGCAGCAGCCCCAGCTCGCGCCGCCGCGCGGCCACGGCGTAGGAGAAGGTCGACGCCACCACGAAGGCCGCCACGAACGAGCTCACCCCGCCCGCGGTGCCCAGCATGGAGTTGAGGCCCACCACTTCGGCACCATCCGGCAGCGCCGCCGAAGCGGCGAGCCCCAGCCCCATGACGGTCATCAGCGCGACCCCCAGGGCCACCGCCACGAACGTTCCCACCTGTGTCATCCAGCGCCGCCGCAGCGACCTCAACGCGATCTTCAGCATGGTTCCCAGCCAACCGGCCGCGCGGCCCCCGGTCAGCGGGGCAGGGGCGAGTCCCGAGGGTATGGCCAGCCCTACCGCGCCGCCCGCGCCCGCCGCCTACGGTGGACGCATGCCGCTCTCCCTCCCCGTCCCGGGCCGGTACCTGCGCACCGCCCGGCCGTGGCGCGCCGCCGCCTACCTGCTCTCCGGCGGCATCATCGGCGCGCTCGCCTTCGCCGTGCTGACCCTGCTCGCCGTGTCCGGGGCGGTGCTCGCCGTCGTCCTCGTGGGGCTTCCGCTGCTCGCCGCGCTCGCGCTGGCCGGCGTACCGTTCGCGGCCGTCGAGCGCCGCCGGCTGCGTTTGTGGGACCCGGGCTCCGCGCCGCTGCCCGACCCGCACCGCGATCCGGACCGTACGGGGCTCGCGGCGTGGGCCCGCACCCGCTTCCGCGAGCAGGCGACCTGGCGGGAACTGGGCTACGCGGTGCTCGCCGCCACCCTGCTGTGGCCGCTGGAACTGCTCGCCGTGGGCACCGCGCTCCTCCTGCCCGCCGACCTCCTGGCGACGCCGGTACTGCTCGCCCTCGACGGGGAACAGGCCAACCCCCTCAAGATCCACGGCATCACCGGCTACCCCGAGGCCCTGCTGTGCGCCGCCGTCGGCCTGCTCCTCCTGCCGCTCTTCCTCTACGCGCTCGGCGTGGCGGCGGCCGCCCGCGCGGCCCTGGCCCGGCTGATGCTCGGCCCCGGCCCCGCAGACCTGGCCGTCAAGGTCACCGAGCTGACCAGCTCCCGGGCCCGGCTGGCGGCCGCCTTCGACGCCGAACGGCGGCGCATCGAACGGGACTTGCACGACGGCGCGCAGCAGCGGCTCGTCGCGCTGTCCATGGCCCTGGGCCTGGCCCGGCTCGACGCCCCGCCCGGCAGCCCGCTCGCCGCGCAACTGGCCGCCGCACACGCCGAGGCCGGGCTGGCGCTGACCTCGCTGCGCGAGCTCGTCCACGGCATCCACCCGCAGGTGCTCAGCGACCGGGGCCTGCCCGACGCCGTCGCCGACATCGCCGACCGCTCGCCGATCCCGGTCGACACCGACTTCGACCTCCCCGGCCGGCTCCCCGAACCGGCAGAGTCCGCCGGGTACTTCTTCGTCAGCGAGGCCCTGGCCAACGCGGCCAAGCACAGCGGGGCGGGCCGCATCACCGTCACCGGACGGCACGACGGAACCCGGCTCACCGTGGAGGTGGCCGACGACGGCCGCGGCGGCGCGGACGCGGGGCGGGGGAGCGGACTGACGGGACTCGCCGACCGGGTGTCCGTCGTGGACGGCAGACTGACCCTGACCAGTCCTCCTGGAGGTCCGACCCTGCTGCGTGTGGAGATCCCTTGCGTTCCGAAGGCACCGAAGATCCGGTAAACGCCCCGGCGGGCCTGCGCGTGGTCCTCGCCGAGGACTCCGTGCTGCTCCGCGAGGGCCTCGTCGGTCTGCTCGCCCGCTTCGGCCACCGCACGGTGGCCGCCGTCGGCGACGCGGCCGCGCTCGAAGCGGCCGTCGCCGAGCACCGGCCGGACATCGTCGTCACCGACGTGCGGATGCCCCCGGACCACACCGACGAGGGACTGCGGGCGGCCGTGCGGCTGCGCGAGACCCGGCCGGACCTGCCCGTCCTGGTCCTCTCCCAGTACGTGCAGCGCTCGTACGCCGCCGAGCTGCTCGATTCCGGCGACGGGACGGCCGTCGGGTACCTGCTCAAGGACCGCGTCGGGCAGGTCGAGGAGTTCCTCGACGCGGTCGCGCGGGTGGCGGCCGGCGGGACCGTGGTCGACCCCGAGGTGGTGCGCCGGCTCATCAGCCGCCGCCGCGACCCCCTGGAACGGCTGACGGCCCGCGAGCGGGAGGTCCTCGCCCTGGTGGCCGAGGGACACTCCAACGCCGAGGTGTCCCGCCGGCTCACCGTCTCGGAGGCGGCGGTGGGCAAGCACATCGGGAACATCCTGATGAAGCTCGACCTGCCCCCGGCGCAGGAATCCCACCGCCGGGTCCTCGCGGTGCTGGCCTACCTGCGCGGCTGACGGAGCCGGCCGACGGAACCCGCCGACGGAGTCGGCCGCCGGAACCCGCCCGGACGTCAGTACCCGCCCGGACGTCAGAACCCGCGGACCGAGGCGACCGTGAACTGTGTCGGCGCGCCGCCGGTCGAGGGCAGCGGCCCGCCGTCCTTGTCGAACTGGGACCGGACCACCAGGGTCCGCCCCGGCACCTGCACCAGCGTGGTCGGGATCTGGAGCGCGGGGTCCGTGACGGTGCGGACCAGGCGGGCCCGCGTACCGTCGGCCGACACCTGCCAGCGGCTCAGGGTGTTGCGCGTGTTCTGGGCCGCGCGCAGCACCCCGCCGGGGGCGAGGTCGAGGCCGTCGGCGGTCTTCAGGTCCCCGCCGGTCAGGGCGACGCGGGACACCGCCCCGGAGACCGGGTCGATGCGGTGGAGATCGCCGGCCGTCATGTCGACGGTGAGCAGGAACCGCCCGGCCGGGTCCGCCGTGATGCCGTTGAGGCTGAAGCTGCCCGCCGGGGAGGGGGTGAGCAGCCCGCTCAGGTCGTACGCGGGCAGCAGCGGCCCGGAGCCTGCGGCGAGTTGCTCCGGGGTGACCCGGTAGACCACCGCGCGGACGCTGTCGGTGAGGTAGGCGGTGCCGTCCGGGGTGACGGCCAGGTCGTTGAGGAAGCGCGGCCCGCTCCCGGGGATCTCGAAGTGGGCGAGCCGGGCCCCCGAGCGGGTGTCGTAGACCGAGACGCCCGCGGTGGAGTCGGTCACCCAGAGCCGGCCGTGCCCGTCGACCCGCAGCCCGTTCGCGGTGTGCCGCCCGTCGGTGCCCGGGGGCAGGAAGACCTCCGCGGTGCGGGCGCCGGGGCGGGCCCGGTAGACGGCGCCGTTCGTGTAGGAGCCGACGTAGACCGTGCCGGAGCGGGGGTCGGCGGCTATGCCCTCCGGGAAGACCCGCTCGCCGGGCAGGGCGAAGGCGGTGGAGATGTCCGTACGGACTCCCCGGCCGACGGGGGCGTCGCCGGTCGAGGCCGAGGTCGAGGCCGAGGCGGCGGGGGCGGGGGCCGCGCCGAGGGTCAGGGCCGCGGTCAGGGTCAGCAGGGCGACGGGCAGGAGCCTCTTCATCGGACGTCCTCTTCTCTCCGGATGAGCACGAATGTAAGTTAGAGCTCTAATGCATGCAAGGGCTTTATGATGCGGGGATGACTTCCATGCCCGTCGAGCAGCGCATCGGCTCCTACCTCAAGCGCGCCGAGCAGGCGCTCGTCGGGGCCAAGAACGCGGCGGTGAAGCCGGCCGCAGTAACGGTTCCGCAGTACGCCGCCCTGCTCTGGCTCTCCGAGAAGCCCGGGATCTCCGCCGCCTCCCTCGCGCGGCTGTGCGGGGTGACGCCGCCGACCATGAACACCGTGCTGAAGAACCTCGTGGAGCGCGGACTCATCGAGCGGACCCCGCACGAACTCCACCGCAACGTCCTGGAGACCCGGCTCACCGACGAGGGGCGCTCCGCGATGGAGCTGGCCGACGCGGGGGCGGTGTCGGTGGAGCGGGCGCTCGCCGCCGAGTTCAGCGACGAGGAGCGGGAGCTGCTGATCGGACTGCTCGGGCGGTGCGCGGGCGTCCTCGATGCGCTGCGGTGAGCCGAGACGGGGTGCGCGGAATCCGGATCATGATTTTGCGCTGATTTGGAACTTTCCGGGGGATTCACACATCAGGACTAGGGGGATCCCAGTCCCTTCTGTCCCACCGGGGGGCAGTCATGACCGTTCGGAGCGAAGTTCGTGCACCAGGACCCGCAGCGTCCGCGGCCCGATGACCAGCCGTACCAGCCCTACCCGTCGCACCCGCAGGACCAGTCGTACCCACAGGACCAGTCGTACCGGTACGACCCTTCGTACCGGCAGGAGCAGCCGTACGTCCCCCCGCACATACCCGAGCCCCCGCAGCTCTCCGGCCGCACCCGCTCCCGCCGCGTGCTGTGGACCAGCGCGGCCGTGGCGTTCGTGCTCCTCCTCGGCGGTGGTGGCTTCGCCGCCTGGAAGCTGGACTGGTTCTCCGGCAACGGCTCCTCGGTGAGCTTCGGCAAGACCCCGCCCCCCGCCGACGCGGGGACGGCGCAGGGGAACCCGGGCCAGACCCCCGCGAGTCCGCCCGCGCCGACCGGCGACCCGGACGTGCAGCCGGCGACCGGCCCGAGCTCCGAGTTCAAGCAGACCACCAAGCTCGACGACGGCACGATCATCGCCAAGACCCGCCTCAAGGGAGCCAAGTCCGGCTTCGAGGGCGACGTCTGGGTGTGGACGCCGAAGGAGTACGCGGACCCGAAGTACGCCAAGAGCGGCTTCCCGGTGCTCATCGCGCTCCCCGGGGGCAACGGCTTCCCGAGCAACTACTGGGCCGACCGCAGCCTCGGCCTCCAGAAGGCCATCAGCGAGGGCGTCCAGGCCGGCACCAGCCTGCCGTTCATCGTGATCATGCCGGTGCTCAACCCGGACGCGAAGTACTACTACGACGGCTCCGACATACCCGGACAGCCCAAGATGGGCACCTGGATCGCCGAGGACGTCCCGGACTTCACCCGCGCCAACTTCCGTACGTACAAGTCCCGCGACGGCTGGGCCTTCATGGGCTCCTCCTCCGGCGCCTTCGTCGGCATGAAGCAGGTCCTCCAGCACCCGGACAAGTTCAAGGCCGTGATCGCGAGCGGCGGCGAGATCGTCCCCGACTCCCCGTTCTGGAAGGGCCACCAGGCGGAGATGGACGCGAACAACCCCGAGAAGCTCGCCCAGAAGCTGATCGACACGGGCGGTCCCGAGGTCTACATCAACTTCCAGATCGGGACCAAGGAGAGCGGCAAGGAGCGCATGACGCAGTTCCAGCAGAAGTACGCCAAGGGCCCGGTCAAGATGACCATCCGGGACATCCAGAACGGCGAGCACAACGGCTGGCACTACGTGCGCGGCATGAAGGAAGGCTCACTGGAATGGGTCAGCAAGGTCCTGAAGGGCCCGAAGCCCGAAACGGGCTGACCCGCTGACCCGCGTGGCCCTCGACACGTCCACCCGTCCCAGGCAACCCATCCGGTCGTTCATACCTCTGTTATGGATGTAAGGGGGACCAAACGGTCCAACCCACGCTCCCAGAGGGCGCCGGAGAAGGAACGGGAACGATCCGTGCACCAAGACCTGCAGGGTGACAGGGCCGCCACCACCGGGGACGGCGCGACCACGACCGAGGGCGCCGCCACGACCGCCACGAGCGGCGGCGGCGCCGGTCCCGAGGGCGCCGCCGGTCCCGGGGCCGGCCGCCCCAAGCGCCGGCTGCGCCTGATCCTGATCAGCGGGGGGCTCGGGCTCACCCTCCTGGCGGGCGGCGGGGCGGCCGCGTACCACTACGGCCTCTTCTCGGACATAGGCGATCCCGTCTCCTTCGGGAAGTCCCGGACCGCGGCCTCCACCGCCTCCGACACCGGGTCCGCACCCGGCGTACGCATGCCCACCGGGCCGAAGGCCGATTTCGTCCGGACCTCCCGGCTGCCGGACGGCACCCAGATCGCCAAGGCCACCCTGACGGGCAAGAAGTCCGGGTTCACGGGCGACGTCTGGGTGTGGGTGCCGAAGGAGTACGACGACCCGGCCTACGCCGACAGCGCCTTCCCGGTCCTGATCTCCCTGCCCGGCGGCCGCGGCTACCCCACGAACTACTGGGGGACGGGCCCCGGCCTCGGCCTCCAGCAGGCCGTGAGCGACGGGGCGAAGTCCGGCAAGAGCCTGCCCTTCATCCTGGTCATGCCGGTGCACAACGCCGACACCAAGCACCACTTCGACGCCTCGGACATCCCCGGAGAGCCCAAGATGGGCACCTGGATGGTCGAAGACGTCCCGGATTTCGCGAAGGCCAATTTCCGGACCTTCACCTCCCGCGACGGGTGGGCCTTCATGGGCTCCTCGGCGGGCGGATTCGGAGCCTTCAAGCACGTCCTGAAGTACCCCGACCGCTTCAAGGCGGCCATCGCGAGCGGGGTCGACATCGTCCCCGATTCCCCGCTGTGGAAGGGAAACACGCAGGCCATGGACGAGAACAACCCGGAGAAGCTCGCCGCGAAGCTGATCGCGGCGGGCGGCCCGGACGTCTACGTGAACTTCCAGATCGGCACCAAGGAGTCCGGCCGGGAAAAGGCCGAGCGGTTCATGAAGGACTACGGCAAGGGTCCCGTGCACACCACGCTGCAGGTGATCCAGGATGGTGAGCACAACGGGAAGTCCTACGTACGCGGGATGAGGGAGGGCGCACTGGAGTGGATCAGCAAGGTGATGTCCGCACCCACCCCGAAGCCCCGGCCGGCCCCGAGCGGCGGCGCGAGCGGCGCCGCCCCGCGGTGAGCCCCGGGCTCAAGGGGATCGTTTCGGCCGCCCTCGCGGGGGCCGTCGCACTGCTCGCCGTGGTGTTCGTCAGGGATTCCGGCGGCTACGAGGAACGCGGCGCGCTCCCCTTCCCCACCGTCGGCGTCCTCATGGCCAACGGCGAGCACTGGTGCACGGCCAGCGTCGTCGACAGCCCGCAGGGCAACGTCGTCGCCACCGCCGCGCACTGCGTGGCCCCCGCCGGCGAGGACGGGCGGCCGGGCGAGGCCGCGCACGACGGGCTGGCCATCGGCGAGCTGGCCTTCGCCCCCGCCTTCTCCGGGGAGGGCTCCGGGCAGCGGCCGCTCGGCGTGTGGAAGGTGCGCTCCGTCCAGGTCGACGAGCGCTGGACGAAGTGGGGCGAGGACACCGCCGACTTCGCCTTCCTCACCGTCGAACCGGACGCGGACGGGCGCAGCCTGCAAGAGGTCGTCGGACACGGCGAGGCCCCGAAGCCCGTGTGGACCTCCGGCTACGAGCGGGAGGTGACCGTCGTCGGCTATCCGCAGTCCGAGCACAACCCCGAGAACAAGCCCGTCGCCTGTACGACGCAGAGCCGGCACGACGAGGACGACCCCGCGATGCTCTACATCAACTGCTCGGGGTTCTGGACGGGGACGAGCGGCAGCCCGTGGATCGCCGACCGCGGCGGGCCGGGGCGGCCGGGCCAGCTCATCGGGGTGCTGAGCGGCGGGGACACGGACGTGGACTCCACGGCCGCCCTGTTCGACGACCGCGCGAAGGCCCTGTACGAGCGGGCGGCGAAGCAGAGCGGTTGAGATCCACCGGTCACGTGTCACGTACGGTCACCCGCCCCGCCGTCCCCCGGGCCGGCCGGCACGGACCCCCTCCGGGCGGCTGCGCGCCGGCGCAGGACCACGGCGCCGAGCCGAACAGCGGCGTTGACCAGCCCGATGATTCCGGTGGCTGCCTGCATCCACGTCTGCCATTCCTCCACGGTGACGCCCCTCTCGCGATGGCGGGCCGATCTGCCCGCTGAATCAAGGGTGTTGGCGCCCGGACGGCGGGGAAGGAAGTGGCGACGAAACGCGTACGCGGGGGACGCGGCACGTCCGGCGGCGGGGTCGTGACCAGCGCAGACGTCCGGCCGCCGCGATCCGCTGCGCGTACGGTCCGCGAACGCCGGGCCGACGGGAGGCCCGGGCGCGGTGTCCGGGCGAGGAGGGGCGCACGTGGCGACGTTCGGGAAGGAACACTGGCCGTCCGACGGGCCGCTCCGTGCGCTGCTCGAATACCTCGACGACATCCACCGGGAGGCCGGCCGGCCCTCCTTCGCGGAGCTGGGCCGACAGGTCGGGTTGGCCCAGAGCACGCTCTCGCCGTTCTTCACCGGACGCCGCCTGATCTCCCAGGGGAACCTCCACCTCGTGGTGGAGGCCCTCGACGGAGACCCGGCCAAGGCGGAACGCCTCCGCAAGCGGGCCGCCGCCGCCCGGGCCGACACACCCCCGCTCCGGGCCTCGGACCCGGCGCCGGCCCCTGACCCCCTGCGCGCCTACCTCGAAGGCCTCCTTCCCGCACTGGAGCACTGGGCCCAGCACGAAGGGCGCCCGCGCTACGTGCCCGAGGACCTCGACCTCTTCGCCCTCCCGCGCTCCGTCCGCATACGTCACGCCGCGGACCCCGCCCCCGTGGCCTGGTCCGAGGCCGCCGGACGGTACCGCCACCTCGTCGTCCTGGGCGACGCGGGGATGGGCAAGTCCTGGCTGATCCGCTCGGAGACCGCACGGCGCGCCCGTACGGCCCTGGAAGCACTGGGAGAGGGGAGCGAGCCCGCGGCATCCGAGCTCCCCGTGCCCGTACGGGCCGACGAACTCGCAGCCCTGCCCCACGACCGCCTCGTCGAAGCCCTCGTGGACCGCCTCTCCGTCTGGCATCCGGTGCCCACATCCCTACGGAACACCCTCGCCGCCCTGCTGGCCGAGGGCCGGGCCACCCTGCTCGTGGACGCCCTCGACGAACTGCCCGGGCGCGCGGAGCGGGGCCGGGTGGACCACCTGCTGTCCCACTGGAGCGAGCGGATCGGCGGCGGCTTGCTGGTGACCAGCAGGGTGGCCGGCTACACCGGGCCGCCGACATCCTCCCGTTCGACGGTGGAGGCCCAGCTCCTGCCGCTGGGCCGCGCGGCGGTCGACACGTTGATCGACCTGTGGGGGCTGTCCGCCCCGGCCGCGGCCGCCCTGCGGGAGCGCGTGGCCAACGACGCCGCCGTCGCGGCCTTGGTCGAAGCGCCCCTCATGGCGGCCCTGCTGTGCGGTCTGGCCGAAGAGGGAGACGACCTCCCCGCGCAGCCGTCCGCGGTGCTGGAACGGGTGGTGCGCCGGTTCCTGGGCGCCGAGAACCGCTGGCCGACGACCCCGGTGGTCGAACCGGCCGAGGTGGACCGCCTGATCAGCGTGCTCGCACCCCTGGCCCACGCCTTCGCCTCCGACCCCGAGGGCTGGCGGGACCGCATGTCGGGCCAGCGCATCCTCACCGTGCTGCGCGGCCACTCCAAGGAACTGGCCGGGGCCGGCTACGACCCGGCGGGCGCGCTGAGGCTGTTCTCCGTCGAGGCGGGCATGCTGGCCCCCGCCGCGGACCACCGCCCCGGCGCGGACGTCCCGTACCTCTTCGTGCACCGCTACTTCGCGGTGTTCCTCGTCGCGGTGCACCTGTCGGAGCTGTCGGCGGGGGAGCTCATCGAGGAGCTGGCCGAGGATCGCTGTCTGCACTACGAATGGCGGACCGCATGGGCCATGGCCGGCGGCATCCTGGCCCGCCAGGACCGCACGGCCACGGTGATGCGGATGGTCGAGCACCTGCTGCACCTTCCTCTGGACCCGTTCCACGGAGCGCTGTTCGCTGCCCTCCGGATCCTCGCGGAGCTGCCCGACCACCGTTCCGTCCCGCCACAGGTCTCGGCCGAGGCGGCCCGGCGGGTCACGCACCTCCTGACCCCGGAATCGGAGCGGTCGGGAACCGCCGACTTCCTGCACAGATGGCTCCCCAACCTGCCGCCCGCGGTCACCGCCGAGGTGCTGGACCTGGCCCGCACGTCGGACGATCCCCAGGTCGTCGCCGTGGCCCGGCGCAGCTTGTCCATGGTTGGTACGGATGAAGTCGACACGTTGCTGATCGAACGGCTGGTCTTCGGCGAGGCGAACCAAGATGACTGGGAGGTGCTGGCCGGGCGGCACGGGGAAAGGCCGGCCCGGGCCCTGCTGGAAGCCGTCAGGGATCCGCGCGGTGTAATGATGACGAGCCCGGGGGACGCGCTGGCCGCCGGCGCCGTGGACCTGGTACTGGCTGAAATCCTGGCCCTGCTGGAGCATCCGGCGGCGATATCCCGGCTCAACGCGGTGTGCGCTCTGCGCCATCGTCACACCGACGACAGGGTTCTGACCGGGCTCATAAAGGCTGCCACCGACGACGAGGAGATCGCGGTGCGGATGGCGGCGGCAGAGATCCTGGCGACGGCACCGGACCCTCGCGCCACCGAAGCCCTGCGGACGCTGACCGCCGACTCGAGCTTCACCCTGTCCCACTGGGCAGCGCACCTGCTTGACGAGGCAGGCCACACCGCCGAGCCGGAACGTTCGGAGCCCGGGACCCAAAGCCGCGCGGACGACCCGCTGAGCTGGGATCAGCAGGCCCTTGTCGCCGCGATCGCCGCCGACGATCGCCCGGTCGCTGCTGCCAACCGGCTGCGCGGCACGGACGACCCCCGCATCGTGAGGGAACTGCTCGGGTTCCTGTCCGACGAACGGCCCTACACGGTGCGGGCCGCGGCCCTTGCCCTAGGTGAGACCGTCACCGCGGAGGTCACCCATGCCCTGATGGGCCTGATGGCGCATCCCGACCCCGAGGTCCGTCTGGCGGTCCTGGGCGCCGCGGGCCTGCTGAATGAGGCCCGGCGTCCCCGGAGCGCCCTCGCCGCCGACCTCCCGGACCTGCTGGCCGACCCCGATCCCCGGATCAGGCACGCGGCACTGATCCTGCTGGCCGACTTGCCTGCCGGACCAGCCCTCTTCGACCCCGTCGCCGAACTCCTCGACGACGAGGACCACGCCGTCCGGAGCCGCGCCCGGAAGGTACTGGCGGAATGGCCGGCCAGCATGATGCTCGACCTGATCGCCGATCGGGCGGGCACCGCCCGCCCTACTCTGCTCCTGCCGCTGTACTCGGTCGCGCAACCACTCGCTGTCGCTTCCTGGAACACCGTGGCCCCGGAACGGCGGGCTGATCTGCGCCATCGACTGGCGCAACTGACCCGAGAAGCAGCCGAGTTCCGCTCCACAACGCCGCCGGAGCCCGAGTCCGAGCCCGAGGGAGCGGGCACACCGGACGAGCTCGCCATCGTCCTGCTCAGGGGGACGAACATGTTCGGGGACAGGATCTTCACGTACGTTCAGATCTCGCTCCTCCGCATTCGCTCCCTCATGCAGATCCTCGCGAAATCTTGGGAGTTCAGCCCTCTTGATCTGGGTGAGGTCGTGGCCGCCGGGCACGGAGAGCCGGATGCGGAGGTCATTGCCGAGTTCGGCCATACCAAGTACAGCATCTCGTTCGATTAGGGGGAGTGACGACTCAGCCCCGTCGCTCAGTGCTGACGATCACGCACACCGCCGCCACCACGATCCCGCCACCGAGCAGGATCGGCCAGGTCAGGGCCTCGTCGAGGATGAGCCAGCCCAGGGCGACGGCCACGACCGGGTTCACGTAGGCGTACGTGGCCACGAGCGAGAGCGGAGCCGCGCGCAGCAGCCACACGTACGCGGTGAAGCCGACGAGCGAGCCGAACAGCACGAGGTAGCCCAGGGCCAGCCAGGACGCGGTGGAGTACGAGGTGAGGTCCAGCCCGTGCTGTTCGCCGCGGCACAGGCCGACGACGATCCCGCCGACCCCGCCCGCGAGCATCTGGTACGCGCTGCCGGTGAAGGGGTTCGCGGGCAGGGTCAGCTTCGAGCCGGAGAAGGAGCCGAGCGACCAGCACACCGAGCCGGCCAGCACCAGGAGCACCCCGCCGAGCGCGATCTCCCCGCCGAGCCCCGGACTGGTCAGGACGGCGAGCCCGCCGAGGCCCAGCAGCACCCCGGCCACGGTGCGGGCGGAGGGGCGGTCGCCGGAGCCGGCGCGCAGGACGACCAGCCACATCGGGACCGCGGCCACCAGGAGGGCGGCGAGTCCGGACGGGATCGAGGTCTCGGCGAGGACGACGAGGCCGTTGCCGCCGAGCACCAGCAGCAGCCCGACCAGGACGGCCGCGCGCACCTGGGCGCCGGTGGCCTTGAGGGCGGCCGGGCCGTCGCGCCAGGCGACGAGGCCGGCCAGGAGGAGTCCGGCGGTGATGAAGCGGGCCCCGGCGGAGAGGAACGGGGGCATGGTCTCGACGACGATCCGGATGCCGAGGTAGGTCGAACCCCAGACGACGTAGACGAGGGCGAGGGCGATCCAGACACGGGCCGTTGGGGTGCGCATGACGCGGAGCCTATGTCGTTGTCCCTTGCATCCATCGCCGGGTCCCCGGACCGGGCCGCTCCGGTCGGACCGCGGTCGGCCGCCGCTCCCGTCAGGCCGCCGGCGCCGCCAGGCCCGTCTTGGCGCCCGCGCCGCAGAGCGGGACGACCGCGGTGCGGCCCCGGAGGGGGTCGTCGGGTGCGGTGGGCCCGACCGCGGCCCAGCAGGCGGCGGCCGTGGGCTCCACGAAGAGCCCGCGCCGGGCCAGGTCGAGCTGGGCCGCGCGGACCTGCTCGTCGGTGACGGTCAGGAAGGTACCGCCGGCCTTGCGGACGGCCGCCAGGATCTGGCGGGCCCGCGGCGGAGCCGGGATCGCGATCCCCTCGGCCAGGGTGGGGAGTTGGGGGACGGCGCCGGCGTCCTCGGCGCCCGCGTGGAAGGCGGAGGCCAGCGGGGCGACGGCCGCCGACTGGACGGCGATCAGCGTCGGCGGGCGGACCCCGCGACGGGCCAGCTCCTCCACCGCCAGCGCGGCCCCGAGCAGCAGCGTGCCGTTGCCGACCGGGACGACGATCACCTCGGGCAGGTGGCCGCCCAGCGCCTCCCAGATCTCGTAGACGTACGTCTTGGTGCCGTGCAGGAAGTACGGGTTGAAGACGTGACTGGCGTAGAACACCCCCGGCAGGTCGGCCGCTTCGCGGGCCGCCACCGCCGCCGCCTCGCGTCCGCCCGGCACCACCGTCACCGTCGCGCCGTGCGCGCGCATCTGCTCCGTCTTCTTCGCCGAGGTGCCCTCCGGCACGAAGACCTCGCAGCTCAGCCCGGCCCGTGCGCAGTAGGCCGCGAAGGCCGTACCGGCGTTGCCGCTGCTGTCGGCCACCACCCGCTCGGGCCCCAGCCGGCGCGCCACCTCCGCGAGCATCACCGCGCCGCGGTCCTTGAAGGACAGCGTGGGCATCAGGAAGTCGAGCTTGGCGTGCACCCGCTCCGACAGGGGCACCAGCGGGGTGTTCCCCTCCGCCAGCGTGACGGCGAAGGCCCCCGTCAGCGGCAGGGCGGAGCCGTAGCGCCAGAGCGAGTGGGGCCCGGCCGCGGGATCCAGCACGGCGGCCGGGTCGGGGACGAAGTCGAGGTCCCACGGGCCGCCACAGAGCGGGCAGCACCACGGAGCCGTCCGGGCGTCGGCGCGGGTGCCGTCGTCGGCGCAGACGTAGCCGGGTAGTGCGTGCGTCATGTGCGGTGAGCCTTTGCTCGTTCATGGCCGAGGTATGGCACGGATGTTACGCGTTCGTTGTCCTCTTGTGGTGGAGCGACTCCGTGGGTCAACCTTTCGTCAGCGGCGCATCGTTGGGCCGAATTGATTGTCATGGGCATGTCTAAAAGCCATGCCCTGACGACAGGCCCGACGGCTGCGCACCCCCCGCAGCGCACCACCTATGAGGAGGACCCCTCACATGTCCGCGACGCGTCACACCCGCCGGAAGATCACCGGCATCGGAGCGACCGCCACACTGGCCCTCGCCCTCGGAGCCGCACTCGCGTTACCCGCCTCGGCGGCCCCGCTCGCCCCGCAGGGCGTCATCGAGAACGCCGGCGCGGAGGGCACCATCTCCGGCAGCTACATCGTGACCCTGAACGACTCCGCCGCCCGCTCCACGGCCGACAGCGGCAAGGCCGTGGCCAAGCGGTACGGCGCGAGGATCGACCGGACCTACAGCGCGGCCCTCAACGGCTACTCCATCGAGGTCTCCGAGGCGCAGGCCAAGAAGCTCGCGGCCGACCCAGCCGTCAAGTCGGTCGTGCAGAACCGGGTGTTCACCGTCGACACCACCCAGCCGAACCCGCCGTCCTGGGGCCTGGACCGGATCGACCAGGCGGCCCTGCCGCTGAACCAGAGCTACACCTACCCGGACAAGGCCGGCGAGGGCGTGACGGCGTACATCATCGACACGGGCGTCCGGAAGACCCACCAGGACTTCGGCGGCCGCGCCTCCGACGGATTCGACGCCATCGACAACGACAACACCGCCCAGGACGGCCACGGCCACGGCACGCACGTCGCCGGCACCGTCGCGGGCACCGCGTACGGCGTGGCCAAGAAGGCCAAGATCGTCGGCGTGCGCGTGCTCGACAACAACGGCTCCGGTACGACCGCCCAGGTCGTCGCCGGCATCGACTGGGTGACCCGCAACGCCGTCAAGCCGGCCGTGGCGAACATGTCCCTCGGCGGCGGCGCGGACTCCGCGCTGGACACCGCGGTGCGCAACTCCATAGCCAGCGGCATCACGTACGGGGTCGCGGCGGGCAACGAGTCCACCAACGCGAACACCAAGTCCCCGGCCCGCGTGACCGAGGCCATCACCGTCGGCGCCACCACCAGCACCGACGCCAAGGCGAGCTACTCCAACTACGGCGCCGTCCTGGACCTCTTCGCCCCCGGCTCCAACATCACCTCCTCGTGGGGCACCGGCGACACCGCCACGAACACCATCTCCGGCACCTCGATGGCGACCCCGCACGTGGTCGGCGCCGCCGCCCTCCACCTCGCCGCCAACCCGACGGCCACCCCGGCCCAGGTCTCCACGGCCCTGGTGAACGCGGCCACGCCGAACGTCGTGACCAGCCCCGGCACCGGCTCCCCGAACCGGCTGCTCAACATCGGCAACTCCACCACCCCGCCGAACCCGGGCACCCGCTTCGAGAACACCGCCGACTACGCGATCGCCGACAACTCCACCGTCGACTCGCCGATCACCGTCAGCGGGATCTCCGGCAACGCCCCGGCCACGCTGAGCGTCTCGGTCGACATCAAGCACACCTACATCGGTGACCTGAAGGTCGACCTGGTCGCCCCCGACGGCACCCTGTACAACCTGCACAACCGCTCCGGCGGCAGCGCGGACAACATCATCAAGTCCGTCACGGTCAACGCCTCCTCCGAGGTGGCCAACGGAGTGTGGAAGCTCCGGGTCAACGACAACGCGAACATCGACACCGGAAAGATCGACTCCTGGGCGCTCCAGTTCTGAGCCCGGGTCCCGACCCCGGTGCGGTAGGGACGCGATGAACCCGGCGGGGGCGGCCGTTTCGACGGCCGCCCCCGCTGCGTACCATTCGCGCATTCGTTCGCCTCCCTCCTGGAGCCCCGTGACCACCCAGCCCCCGCACCACTGGCCCGCCCCGCCCCCGCAGGGGTACGCGTACGGGCCGCGCCCGCTCAACGGCTTCGCGCTCGCCTCCCTGCTCGTCGGGCTGCTCTGCTTCCCGCCGCTCGGCATCGTCTTCGCGATCGTGGCCCTCGTGCAGATCGGGAAGAACGGTGAACGGGGCAAGGCGCTCGCCGTCTGGGGGCTGGCGGTGTCGCTGGTGATGAGCCTCGCCGTCGCCGTCGCCCTCCCCGTGCTCGGACGGGCCCTGGACACCCTCGGCGAACGGAGCGGCTCCCGGCGCGCGGCGCAGCTCCGCGAGGACGTGGAGGGCACGCTCGTGGACGCCTCCGAACTGCGCGTCGGGCACTGCTTCAACGTGGCCGGCGGTGACCTGCTCGCCGAGGCACCCCTCGTGTTCCGGATCGACTGCGCCGAGGTCCACGACGCGGAGGTGACCTCAGCGACCTCGATGAGCGAGCAGACGTTCCCCGGGGCGGAGCGGATGAGGAACACCGCCTCGGAGGACTGCTGGAGCGCGCAGGACGCGTACGCGATGGACACCTGGGCCCTGCCCGCGTACGCGGAGCTGTACTACTTCGCCCCCTCGCGCCGCAGCTGGAGCTACGGGGACCGGCGGATCGTGTGCGTGATCGGCACCCCGGACCGGGAGCACCGCGGCAGCCTGCGCAACGACGCGGGCATGCTGACGCCCGAGCAGGTGGCCTTCCTGAAGGTCATGAAGGAGGTGGACGAGGCGCTGGGGAAGCAGCCGGACGAAGAGGTGGCCGACGCGCTGCAGGCCTACAACGGCTGGGCGTGGACGATGGATGCGGCGCTGGGCGCCGAGTCGCGGTTCCTGGACACGGTGAAGGGGCGGCCCGAACTGGCCGGTCCGGCCGGGGTGCAGCGGGAGCGGCTGGAGGTCGCACGGCTCGCGTGGCAGCAGGCGGAGCGGGCGAAGACCGAGGAAGCGTTCCTGGACGCGTGGGACCGGGCGACCGCCGCGCTGCCGGTGGAGCTGGAGAAGGCGCTGCGCGGGGCGTACGGGCTGTCGACGACGGTTCCCGAGTGGCTGGTGGGACCCGAGGGGGACATGGGGCGCGAGGGGGAAGGGTCGGGTCCGCCGGGCACCTCGCCGGGTCCCGCCCGGAGCCCTTCCCGGGAGTCCACGTAACGCGTGTGACGCGTGGGTTTGAGTGACCTGGCTTCATCACTTCGGGTGAAACTCTGGCCCTTGCTTGCGATGGACAACCGTCGGTTGCCAGGGTGTAGCTGTCTGTCAACCTGATGGGAGTGGCCTGTGACTTTCGGCGAGCAGCCGGCCTATCTGCGCGTCGCCGGGGATCTGCGACGGAAGATCGTCGATGGGTCCCTGCCTCCGCACGCCCGGCTCCCTTCGCAGGCCCGGATCCGTGAGGAGTACGGGGTCTCCGACACGGTGGCCCTGGAGGCGCGCAAGGTCCTCATGGCGGAAGGACTGGTCGAGGGCCGGTCCGGATCCGGCACCTACGTGCGCGAGCAACCCGTCCCGCGGCGCGTCGCCCGCTCCGGCTACCGCACCGGCGGGACATCGACCCCCTTCCGGCAGGAGCAGGCGGAGGCGGGCGCGCGCGGCACCTGGGACTCCAGCAGCGAACAGGCCGCCGCCCCGGCCGACATCGCGAAGCGGCTCGGCATCGAGCCGGGCGAGCGGGTCATGCGGACGCGGTACGTCTACCGCGACGCGGGCGAGGCGATGATGCTGTCGACCTCCTGGGAGCCGCTGGCCGTGACCGGCCGGAGCCCGGTGATGCTGCCGGAGGAGGGCCCCCTGGGCGGATCCGGGGTGGTGGACCGCATGGCCGCGATCGACGTGGTCGTGGACAACGTGGTCGAGGAGGTCGGCGCGCGGCCGGGCCTGGCGGAGGAGAACATGCAGCTCGGCGGGGTGCCGGGGCATGTGGTCCTGGTGATCGGGCGCACGTACTTCGCGTCCGGCCGCGCCGTGGAAACGGCAGACGTCGTCATCCCGGCCGACCGCTACCGCCTGGCGTACCACCTGCCGGTGCGGTGAACCCGGGGGCGTGCCGGGGCCCGGGCGGGCGCCGGCCCCGGGGTGCGCCGTCCCGTGCACCGTGCGGCACCGCTGCCGGGGACCAGTCCCTGGACCCCTGCTCCTCAAACGCCGGAGGGGCTGGATTCGGCCCGCGCCAGCCCGTACGTGGCCGTTGGCCGGTTGGATTGCCCGCAGGGCAGTCCAGGAGCGCAGCGCCGAGGGCCGGGGCGCCGGCCCGCCGCTGCGCCCGGTAGCGCTGCGCGCGTGTGCGGCCGACGCCGACCAGAATCCAGCCCCTCCGGCGTTTGAGGAGCGGGGGTCCGGGGGCGGAGCCCCTGGCAGCGGCGCCGCACCGGAACGCGGACACGGGGTCGCGGGGGGTGTAACCCCGCTGTCACGCCGGGTCCGGGGGCGTAACCACCGGGCAACGCCGGAGGGTGACGGGCCGTCACGCGCGGGCCCTACCTTCCGGCGGTATGACCGATACCGCCACCCCCGCCCCGGCCCCGGCCTCCGCACCGCCCCGCCGGAGCTACGCCAAGCTCGCCGCCGACGAGAGCCGCGAGGACTACTCGCTCAGATACGCGCCCCACTCCTTCCGCCGCTGGGGCCCCGGCACCGTCGCCGGCACCGCCCTCGGCGGCATCGCCTACCTCGCCGACTTCGCCATCGGCGCCTCCATCGTCTTCGCCTACGGCTTCACCAGCGGGGCCGCCGCGATCCTGGCGGCCGCCGTCGTCATCTTCCTGACCGGCATCCCCATCGCCCGCGCCTGCGCAAAGTACGGCCTGGACATGGACCTGGTCACCCGGGGTGCGGGCTTCGGGTACTTCGGCTCCACCCTCACCTCGCTCATCTACGCCTCGTTCACCTTCATCTTCTTCGCGCTCGAAGGCTCGATCATGGCCCAGGCCATGCACCAGGCCGTCGGACTGCCCGTGGAGATCGGGTACCTGATCACCACGCTCATCGTCATCCCGATCGTCTTCAAGGGCATGGGCGCCCTCGCCAAGGTGCAGGCGTGGACCCAGCCGATCTGGCTGATCGGGCTGGTGCTGCCCTTCCTCGTGCTCGCCTTCGAGGCCCCCGACGCCTGGGGCGCCTTCGCGCACTTCGGCGGGACGGAAGGAGCCGGCTCCGGCTTCTCCTGGATCGGCTTCGGCTTCGGCACCGGCATCGCGCTCTCGCTCATCGCGCAGATCGGCGAGCAGGCCGACTACCTGCGGTTCATGCCCGCCAAGACCCCGGCCAACAGCCGCCGCTGGAACCTCGCCGTGCTCGCCGCCGGTCCCGGCTGGGTGATCATCGGCGCCGCCAAGCAGCTCGGCGGCGCCTTCCTCGCCTTCGTCGCCCTGGAGGCCGTCGGCAAGACCCACGCGCTGGAGCCGATCGCCCCGCAGCTGGAGGCGCTGCGCCCCTGGCTCGGCGGTCTCGCACTGCCCGTCGCCGCCCTGTTCGTCATCGTGTCCCAGATCAAGATCAACGTCACGAACGCCTACAGCGGCTCGCTGTCCTGGTCGAACTTCTTCTCCCGGGTCACCCACCGCCACCCCGGCCGCGTCTGGTACATCTTCCTCAACCTCGGCATCGCGCTGACGCTGATGGAGCTCAACATGTTCGCGATGCTCGGCAAACTGCTGGGCTTCTACTCCAACGTCGGCATCGCCTGGATCGTCGCCGTCGCCGCCGACCTCGTGATCAACAAGCGGCTCGGGCTCAGCCCGCCGTACATCGAGTTCAAGCGGGCCTACCTCTACTCGGTCAATCCGGCCGGTTTCGGCTCGATGGTGATCGCTTCCACCGTCTCGATCCTCGCCTTCTTCGGCTTTTTCGGGACATACGCGGAGGCCTTCTCCACCTTCATTGCGGCCGGACTCGCGCTCGTCCTCTGCCCGTTGATCGCCTGGGCGACGAAGGGGAAGTACTACCTGGCCAGGCCGAACACGGTCAACGGCCCGGACGTGGCCGCCCCGGACATCACCGCCACGCACCTCTGTGCCGTCTGCGAGTCCGCGTACGAGCTCCCGGACATCGCCGACTGCCCCGTCGTCTCCGGCCCGATCTGCTCGCTCTGTTGTTCCCTCGACGCCACCTGCGGGGACGTGTGCCGCAAGGCGGACGCGGGCGGGGCGGTGATCCTGCCGCTGCCGACCGTGCGCGGGCTCTGAACCGGCGCGCACGGCCCGCTCGTACGCATGGCCGGATGCGTACGCCTGCGAGGTACCTCTTCGTGAAAAACCGTATCCGCTGAGTAAAGGTCGGGCGTAGGCTCGGGCATATGCGCAATGCGGTTTCCCGGGCAGGTACGTCGGCGGAGGGTGAAACGCGATGAACGACAGCGGTGCCCTGCTCCCGTGGCTGGTCATACGTGAGGACGACAACGGCAACCGCTACCGGGTCGGCCGGTACTCCACCCGGGCCGAGGCCCAGAAGGTCGCCGACAGCCTCGAAAGCAGAGGGCACAAGCAGCTCTACTGGATCGAGCGGCTCGGCCAGGACAGCACCGCAGGCCGGACCGGCACGAGGAACTGAGCAGTGCGGCGCACCCGTCGCCGCTGCCATAGGCTCCGCCCATGACTGTACGAGTGGTCGTGGGCGGAGCCCTTTGTCATGAGGGGCGCCTGCTGGCCGCCCGCCGGAGCGCGCCCCCGGAGCTCGCCGGCCGCTGGGAGCTCCCGGGCGGCAAGGCCGAGCCGGGCGAATCCGTACCCGAGGCGCTGGTGCGTGAGCTGCGCGAGGAGCTCGGCGTGGAGACCGAGGCGCTGGAGCGGATCCCGGGGGAGTGGCCGCTGAAGCCCGGCCTCGTCCTGCACGTGTGGACGGCCCGGCTGCTCTCGGGCGATCCGCTCCCGCTGGAGGACCACGACGAGCTGCGCTGGCTCCGGCCCGAGGAGCTGGACTCGGTGGACTGGCTCGACCAGGACCGCCCGGCCGTCGCCGAGGCGGGCCGCCGGCTGGGCGCGGCCGACGGCGTGCACGAGGCTCGGGGCGTTCCCGGCGTTCCGGGAGTTCGCGGGGGCGCGTGACGCGCACGCGCTAGGCCGTCTGCGCCACAGTGCGCCGGTCCGTGGGGGGCCGAGTGGTACGACGCCGTGAATATCGGGTATGTCGCTATTAATCCCTATCTCGTACGTGTACCCGAGGTTCTGTTCCCCCTCGAACCGGACTGGGGTCGCCAGCCGGCCCGGGAAGTGATCGGCGTGATCGACACTGACGGTGAATGCGCCGAATGGGCCTTTCCCGCCGAACCGGGTGCCGTCCGCACCGCCCGCCACGCGGTGCGCGGCACCCTTCGCGACTGGGGCCTCGACGCCGTCGGCGACGTCACCGTCCTGCTGGTCAGCGAGCTGGTCACCAACTCCCTGAGGTACGCTTCCGGCCCCATCGGAGTCCGTCTCGTACGGCGTAATCCGGCCGTCGCCGACGCTCCCTCGGGTCCGGCACTTCTCGTGGAGGTTTCGGATCCGCTTCCGGATCCACCTCGCGAACGCGTCGCCGAACCCGACGACGAGGGGGGTCGCGGACTCCACCTGGTGGCCGTGTCGGCACAGCGCTGGGGGACCCGGCACGGGAAGTCGGGGAAGACCGTGTGGTTCGAATTGGCTCTTCCTGGTGAGTAACAAGGTGAGGGGCAGCCGACGATCACACGGCTTGGCTGGAAAACAACGGGATCTTTTTGTGATCGCGAAGGCCGTGTCGTAGAGCGCCGTGGTGCTGAATACTTCGGTCATGGCCGGTCCGGTTGCGGTGAGCTGGAGGGGACGGTCGCGTGAGCGAGATACCTGCACAGGCACATCAGGCCCGTGTGCCCGGGGAAGCGTCTGGGGAGACCTGGCGCGACTCCCTGTGGCACAGCAGCCCGCCTGGCTCGATATATGACTACATAAAGGTCGCTTCCTTCTCGATCGGGCCCGACGGGCTGATCGACCAGTGGAGTCTGCGCGCCGAGGAACTCTTCGGGCTGACCGCGGCCGAGGCCGTCGGCCGCGACCCCGTCGACGCCTTCATGCCCCCGGAGCTGCGCGCCGGCGCACACCGCCGGGTGGCCGAGATTCTCGACGGCAAGGAATGGACGGGCCTGATCCCCTTCCGGATCCCCGGCGGCGATGGTGCGCACGGGGTGGCCGAGATCTATGTGATGCCGACCCAGACCGAAACCGCCGAGCGGGCCGCGCTCTGCGTCGTGGTCGACGTACGCGCGCTGCGCCGGATCGAATCCGATCTGGCTGCCTCGCAGGCGATATTCGGCCAATCTCCCTTCGGATTCCTGCTCTTCGGCACGGACCTCACCGTGCAGCGGGCCAACCGCCGCTTCGCCACCGTCTTCGGCGGCGCCGCCGAGGAACACCGCGGCCGCACCGTCCACGACTACCTGCCCGCGCACGAGGCCGACCGGATGGCCGAAGCGCTGCGCAGGGTCCTGGAGACCGGGGACTCGGTCAACGACCTCCAGATCACCGGAGCCGCCCCCGGCAGCCGGGACAACCGCCACTGGTCCATCAACCTCTACCGGGTCCACGGCGGCACCGGCCGCCCCATCGGAGTCGCCGGCATCGGCATCGACGTGACCCGCCGCCACCTCGCCGCCCGCGAGGCCGCCGGGGTCCGGCGCAACCTGGCCCTGCTGAACGAGGCCGGACACCGCATCGGCAACTCCCTCGACCTGGAGACCACCGCCCGCGAACTCCTCGACGTCACCGTCCCGGGTTTCTGCGACCTGGCCGCCGTCGACCTCTACCAGGGGCTGCTGCTCGGCGACGACGACCGCCCCGCCCGCCCGCAGGGCCCCGGCGTGCCCAGCCTGCCCGGCCAGGGCCCGGGACGGGCGCCCTCGGCGCCGCTGCGGCGGGTGGCCTTCTCCTCGGCCGTGTCGGACGCGCCGCTGTCGGGTCCGGGCGCGCTGGTCTCCGTAGGGGAGGTGCACCGCTACCCGGCCGGCTCGCCGGGGGCGTTCGCCCTGCGCACGGCGCGGCCGCGGCTCGTGGAGGGCGGCGGGCCCGAGTCCGGGGACCTCGTACAGTCCACGCTCGTCGTCCCGCTGGTCGCCCACGACACGGTGGTCGGACTCGCGCAGTTCTCCCGCACCAAGGGCAGCGAGCCCTTCGGCGAACGCGACCGGGCGGTCGCGGTGGAGCTCGCCGCGCGGGCCGCCGTCTGCATAGACAACGCCCGGCTCTACCGGCGCGAACACGAACGCGCGCTGATACTCCAGCGCAGCCTGCTGCCCCCCGGCGACCCGGAGGCCGCCGGACTCGACATCGCCTGCCGCTACCTGCCGGGGAACGCCGCCACCGAGGTCGGCGGCGACTGGTTCGACGTCATCGAACTGCCGGGGCACCGCACGGCGCTGGTCGTCGGCGACGTCATGGGCCGCGGACTGCGGGCCGCCGTGGCCATGGGCGAACTGCGCACCGCCGTACGGACCCTCGCGCTGCTCGACCTGGAACCGGCCGAGGTGCTGACCGCGCTGGACGAGATCGCCCGGGGCCTCGGCGCACCCGGCGGCTCCCAGCAGGCCTCCCGGGCCGCACTGCACTCGCGGGACGCCGACCGCTCGGAGGTGTACCTCGCGACGTGCGTCTACGCCGTCTACGACCCGGTCACCCGGCGCTGCACCATCGCCAACGCCGGCCACATGCCGCCGGTGCTCGTGGAACCGGTGGAGGAGGGCGGCACCCCCCGCCCCGGACTGCTGCTGGAGATCCCCACCGGAATGCCGCTCGGCGTCGGCGGGGAGCCCTTCGAGGAGGTCGAGGTCGAACTCCCCGAGGGCGCCCTGCTCGCGCTCTACACCGACGGCCTCGTCGAATCCCGCACCCACCCCCTGGAGGAGGGCCTACGGGGCCTGCGCGACGCGCTGGCCGACCCCGCACGCCCGCTGGAGGAGGTCTGCGACCACGTCCTGAACACCCTGGACACCCGGCACGGCGAGGACGACATCGCGCTGCTGATGGCCCGGGTCCAGGGCCTTCCGGTGGACGCCGTCGGCGACTGGCAGCTCCCGCGCGAGGCACGCTCGGTGGGCCGGGCCCGCGAGCTGGCCCGGGCGAAGCTGCCCGCGTGGGGCCTGGAGGGACTGCTCGACACCACGGAACTCCTCGTGAGCGAGCTCGTCACCAACGCCCTGCGCTACGGCGAGGGCGAGATCCGGCTGCGCCTCCTGCTGGACCGGACCCTCGTCTGCGAGGTCTGGGACGCCAACCTGGTCCAGCCCCGCCGCCGCCGGGCCCGCGACACCGACGAGGGCGGCCGCGGCCTCCAGCTGGTCGGCCTGCTCTCCGCGGGCTGGGGCACCCGCCGCACCCACCGCGGCAAGACCGTCTGGTTCGAACTCCCGCTCCCGGGCGCGGTGGCGGAGTCGGTGGCGGAACTCTCGGCGGAGCAGCTGCTGGGCATGTACGGGTGAGCACAGCTGGATGAGCACAGCCGGGTGAGCACAGCCGGGTGAGCACGAACGGGAAGCACACATGAGTACGAGCAAGTGGCTGGTGACCGCGCTGTGGCGGTACGTGGTGACCGCGGCGGTCGGTGCGGGGGCATTGGCGCTGGCGCTGGCCGCCACCGAGGGGTTCGCCGACGGGGTGTTCTCGCTGGGGCTGCGGGTGGTGCTGCTGGCGGTGCCGCTCCTGACCGTCGGGACCATGCTCGCGACCGTCCCGCTGGCCGGGCGCCGGTACGAGCCGCCGAGCGGCGGCCCGATGCGGATCCGGGGCGGCTGGATGGTGCTGCTCGTCCTGGTTCCGGCGCTGCCGCTGCTCCTGATCGCACCGCACCTGTTCCTGATCCTGCTGGCCACGCAGCTCGTCTACGCGACCTTCGTGCTGCCCTGCGGGGACTCCCGCGACACGGCGGACGCCTTGCGCGCGCTCGCCGACCCGGAGGCCCCGGCGGAGCACCGGGCCCGGATCGCGCGGGCGGTCGGGTCACTGAGCTCCCGGCCCGTCGTCGAGTCCCTGATGGGCGCCGCCGCCGACGAGGACCCGGAGGTCGCCGAGGCGGCCCTGGAATCCCTCTACGGGATCTGGCAGCGCGACGGGGTCGTCGGCGAGGACCTGGTGCTGAGACTTCCCGAACAGGGCCGGGAGCGGGTCCGGGCCCTCGGAGTCAAGGTCCGCAGCCCCTGGTGAGAACCGGGTGCGGGCCGCCCCCGGAAGGGACGGCCCGCCACGCCGTGCCGGACCGTCAGGCTGCGGCCTTGCCGGCCTTCAGGGCGGCCAGCCGGGCCTCGATCTCCGAGGTCTTGCCGAGGTCGTCCAGGGACTCGAACTGGGCGTCCAGGGAGGAGGCGGCCAGTTCCTGCTTGCCCAGGGCCATGGCCTCCTCGCGGCGGACCTTCTCCTCGAAGCGGTTGATGTCGCTGGTGGGGTCCATCACGTCGATGTTCTTGACCGCGTCCATCATCGTGTTCTGCGCCTGCGCGGTCTTGGCCCGCGAGACCAGCTCGTCGCGCTTCGCCGTCAGCTCCGTCAGCTTGGTCTTCATCGAGTCCAGGCCCGACTTCAGTTTGTCGACCACCTCGGTCTGGGCGGCGATCGTCGGCGCGGCCGTCTTCGCCTCCTTCTCCGACTGCATCTGGCGGCCGAGCGCGACCTTCGCGAGGTTGTCGAACTTGTCGGCGTCGGCGGCCGACCCGGACGTCCGCAGCTCGTCGGCCTTCTTGCTCGCCGCGAGGGCCTTGCCGCCCCACTCCGCGGCCGCGTCCACGTCCTCCTTGTAATCCGCCTCCAGCATCCGCAGGTTGCCGATGGTGGTGGCGACGGCCTGCTCCGCCTCGGAGATGTTGTTCGTGTAGTCGCGGATGAGCTGGTCCAGCATCTTCTGCGGGTCCTCCGCCTGGTCCAGCAGGGAGTTGATGTTGGCCTTGGCGAGCTGGGTGACGCGGCCGAGGATGCTCTGCTTGCTCATGTGGTCCGTCTCCTTGGGGAGGATGGGGAAAGGGAGGGGGGGAAGAGGGAGAGTGCGTGCGTCAGAAGCGGCCGCCGCCGCCCATGCGGCCGCGGGTGCCGCCGCCGCCGAAGGAGCCGGGGCCGCGTCCGCCGCCCCCGCCGAAACCGCCGCCCCCGCCGAAGCCGCCGCCGAAGCCGCCTCCGCCGCGGCCGCCGCCCAGGATCTCGCCGAGGATGATCCCGCCGAGCACCGCGCCGCCCATCCCGCCGCCCTGCTGCCGGCCGCCACCGCCGTACGGGTTCTGGTAGCCCCGTACGTCCTGTTCGGCCAGCTGCTGAGCCTGGCGCGCGAGCGAGTCCGCCTGCTGGGCCTCGGCGAGCGCGCCCGCCGGGTCCGAGCCCGCCAGGGACGTGGACCGCTCCAGGTGGCGCTGCGCCTCCGCCAGCCGCGTACGGGCCTCGCTGCCGATCGCACCCCGGCTGGTGGTGATGTAGTCCGTGGCCGCGCCGATCGCGCTGCGGGCCGTGAGCAGGGCCTGATCGAGCAGGGCCGCGGCCCGCTGACGGCCCGACTCCCGCTCGCGGGCCCCGGCCAGCGCCTCGTCGAGGGCCGCGTCGGCCTCCTCCACGCGGCGCAGTGCGTCCAGCGGGTCGTACCGGCCGGCGCTCTGCTCCTGCCGTACGTCGGCCAGTACGGCCTGTGCCCGGCTGATCCGGCCGCGCAGATCGGCGGTCGAGGTGCCCTCGGCGGTGCCGGTCAGCAGCCCGCTCGCGTCGGCGAGGTCGGTGTCCGTCTCGTTGAGCGCGCCCGGCAGCTTCCCGGCCGCCTCCGCCAGCTCCTGCGCCCGCCGCTCCACCGCGTCGACCAGGGTCGCCGCCTGGTCCACGGCGCCCTCGGCCGCCCGGACGTGCACGGCGGCCTTGCCGTTGTCGCCGCCGTCGATCGCGGCGCGGGCCTCGCCGAGGCTGGTCGTCGCGAACAGCAGCCTGTCCTTGGCCTGTTCGGGGTTGGAGGCCACCGGCGCCGCCGCGGAGTCCGCGTACTGGCGGCCGAGCGCCGTGAGGGTCGCCTCCGCCGTGGTCGTACGGCCCGTCAGGTCGCGGAAGTGTGCCTCCACGGTCGCGAGCGCCTGCGGGGCGTTCTTCTCCAGGTCCCGCAGCCGGTCGAAGTCCGCCGACTCGGCGTCCAGCCGCCGGCTCGCCTCCGTACAGCGGGCCACGATCTCGTCCAGCATCCGGCGTCGGGTGGCGTCGTCCTCCGGGTAGGCGTCGTCGAGCTGCTGGCGCAGCCGGAAGGAGGCCGTCAGCTCGCCCTTCCCGAACTCCACCGCCTGCGTGAAGGCCGCCACCGCCTCCTCGCCGAACTGTGCGGTGGCGAAGCCGAGTTCCTCGGTGCTGGTGCGGATCGCGTCGTCGGTCTCCACCAGCAGGGCCTTGGCCTTGGCGTCCAGTTCCGGCAGGGGCACGGGGCCGGGCCCCTGTCCGGACCAGCCGGTGGTCTTCGAGCCGCCGCTGCCGCCGCCCTCCTGCTTGCGCTTGCGGCGGGTGTACGCGTACGCCCCGAGGGCGCCGGCCGCACCGACCGCGACCACCGGGAGGACGAAGTCCCCGGCGCCGCTCTCGCCGCCGCTCGCCGCGGCGCTTCCCGGGTCGGCCTCGCCGGGGACGATGGCCGGGACCGGCACGGGCTGTCCGCCCAGGACCGCGTCGTAGCCGTTGGCGGCGCCGATCGCGGCGCCCGCCCAGTCGTTCTGCTTGAGGGCCGGCTCGATGGCGGTCTGCGCGACCGCCGCGAGCTGCTCCTTGGTGAATCCGGAGTCGACATCGGCCGAATAGGCGTACTGCCGGGCCCCGGTGGCGACGGCCAGCAGGACGTCGTTCTGGCCGAGGCCGTTCTTCTGGGCGGTGGCGTCGGCCCAGCTCTGCGCCGACCGGTCGGAGAAGTCGCGCACGTACGTGACGAACAGCTGGACCTTCCGGTCGGCGTACAGCTTGTCCAGCGCGGCGGTGACCTCGGGCTTGCGGTCGCCCAGGGCGCCCACGCGGTCGGTGATCTGCCCCTGCTGGGACAGGGTGACGGGGTCGTCGGCCCGGGCCGCCGGAGCGGTGGCCGTCGCCCAGCCGGAGAGCGCGAGCAGCGCGGCGGCGAGGGCGAGGCCGGTCCGGACGGATATCTCGGCGGTGGTGCGTCTCTTCGTGCTGCTTCTCGGCGGAGTCACATTTGGGAGAGTATGGGCGGTTTCGCCCTCTCGCACCCGGAGACTGCGGGCCACGACGGGCCTCTAGGCCAGGCCGTACGCCGTCAGCTCCGGGCGGGAGAGGACGAGGTGGTCGCCGACCAGCAGGACGTCGGCCGTGGCCAGCGGCGGGTGGTCCCAGTGCCGGCGCGATCGGCCCGAGGCGGGGGACAGGACCGCCACGTACGGGTCCGAGGAGCGACCGATGAGACCGTGCCGGCCGCCCTGGGGGACCTTGACGTACAGGCCGCCCGGACGCAGCCCCAGCAGTTCGAACCCGCACCCCGCACCACCGCACCGGGCCACCTGGCGCAGCCAGCGCAGCGCGCCCGTCGCCGCGTCGAAGGCATGGACCGTGTCATGGCCGTCCCGGCTCTCCCGGCCGTCCCGGCCCACCGGCGCGTGCGAGGCCGCGTACACCGTGCCGTGTGCGACGAGCAGGCTCTCCGGCGGGTCGCCCTGCGCGCTGCGCCACACCTCCCGGCCGGAGCCCTGGTCCAGGGCCAGCAGCGTGCCTTCGTCCAGGAGGTGGACCAGGCCGCTCCCGGAGAGCCGCGGATCGTGCAGCGTGCGCGCCGTCGGGCGGGACCGCTGGAAGGACCACACCGGGCGGCCGGTCGGCAGGTGCAGCGCCCGCAGCCGCAGATCGTCCGCGAGGACCAGGCAGTCGCCCACCGCGGCGGGGGAGCGCGTCGCCGGGTCGGGAACCGGGCGCTGCCACAGGACCTCTCCCGTCGCCGCCCGCAGCGCGGTCAGGTCCCCGGGCGCCCCGTGCACCAGCACCGGACCCACGGCGCGCAGCGGCCGAGGCCCGGGGAGGTGGGAGCCTGCGGCGCCGGACGCCGGCTCCGTGCCGGGCAGGTCCCGCCACCACCGCACCCGCCCGTCGCGCGGCTCGCGCGCCAGCAGCCGTACCCCGGGCGCGCCCTCGCGCCGGACCTCGACGTACACCGTGGCCGCGTCCGCCGCGCAGGCCACCAGGAGCGGCCCCGTCCCGGGCAGCGCGGGCGCGGTGGGGCCCACGCCCTCGTCGGAGCGGGCCGTCCACCGGGTCGCACCGTCCTCGGCCCGTACGCAGCCCACCTCGGCCCCCGACCGCCACACCACGTGCGCGCCGGCCGCGTACGCGGCGTCCGGCCGGGCATCCGTGTGCCAGGCGCGGTCCCCGGGCTCGGTACGCCGCTTCGGCCCGGGCCCCGGCAGGCGCGACCCGGCCCCCGTGTCCGGGCCGCCCAGGGCCCTGATCCCGGCCGGCGGCGGGCTCCCCGCGTCGGCGGCGGCCTCCGCCAGCCAGGGCACCCGGCCCGTCCCCACGGACAGCCGGGCACCGAGGGCCAGTTGCAGGGACCGCTGCGCCGGGTCCGGCCGGCTCCGTGCCCGGTCGGCCCATTCCCGCGCCGCCGCCGCGTCCATCGGCGGCCGGGCGTCCTGGTCCCGGTAGGACCGGGCCGTGGCCAGCGAGGCCAGCGCGTGGTCGGCCTTCGCGTCGGCGGCCTCCCCGGGGCCCCCGCCCAGCAGGGCGTCGGCCTGCTTCCGCAGCCGCTCCGCCCGGTCGGAGCGGCCCTCCCCGGCGTGCTGCGCCGCCTCCTCGCGGAGCCAGGCCGCCCGCTCCTCCAGGAACCGCGGCAGCTCCTCCTCGGCCTGCTCCACCGCCCGGGCCCCGCCCGCCGGGTCCCCGGCCGCGAAGCGCTCCCGCGCCACCTGGCACAGCGCCAGCAGCCGTCCCCCGGCGGAGCCGATGCGCTCGCTGAGCCGCAGGGCCGCCGCCACGTCGTGCGGGGCGACGGCCACCACCATGTCGTAGGTGGCGGCACCGCGCTGCCCGGCGTCCGGGATCAGCGCCAACTGCAGCTCGGCCTCGGCGGGATCGGCCGCCGCGACGGCCGTGGCGACGCGGGCCCGGAGCCGCTTGTCCGTCCGGGCGTCCGCGAAGTGGTCCGCGGCGATCCGGGCGGCCTGCCCGGGGGCGACCACGGCCAGCTCCTCCGCCACCTCGCACAGCGGACCCTCCCGGTCGGAGCCGAACACCGTGAACAGCGCCTGCTGCGCGTCGGTCAGCAGCCGCCGGGCCCGCGCCGGGGCACGGGTGGACGTGGCCCTGGCCAGCCGGGTCAGCAGCCGGGCCACCCGCGCCCCGTCGCCACGGCCGCCCTCCCACGCCGCGATCTCGGCGTCGCCGAGCAGCCGCCCCGCGAGCTCCGCGTCGAAGCGCGCCGCGGCGTCGGCGGCCACGGTCAGCACGTCGATGCGCGCCTCGTCCCCGGGCTCCAGCCCCCGCAGCCCGACCTCGGCCTCCACCAACAGCTCCCGCACGAACGCCCGCACCCCGGCAGGCACCTCCGCGACACCCTCCCGGCCGGACTCCTCCCGGCCGGACTCCTCCCGGCCGGACTCCTCCCGGCCGGACTCCTCCCCACCTCCGCCCCAGACCTCCGACGCGCCCCCGCGGGTATCCCCGTCCCCGTCCCGGATCCCGCCGTCCGCGTCCCGGATCCCGCCGAACCCGTCCCCGTCCCGGGCCCCCACCTCGGTCCCGTCCCCGTCCGCCCCGCGCGGGGCGTCACCGGGCAGGGACCCGTCCCGCGCCCCACCTCCGGCCAGGGTGCCGCCGCCCTGCGCCCCGCCCCCGGACAGGGATTCGCCCGGCAGGGCCCGTAGCGCCGCGGCCACGGCCTGCGCCGAGCGGGGGCGGGCCGCCGGGTCCTTCTCCAGCAGCTGCCGCACCAGCCGCTCCACCTCCGGCGGGACCACCGCACCGGCCTCCCGCAGCGAACGCGGCAGGTCCTCGATGTGCCGGCGCATCAGGACGTAGGGAACCTCGCCCTCCCCGAAGGGCGGCTCCCCGCTCAGCAGCGCGTACAGCACGCACCCCAGCGCGTACAGATCGCACCGGGCGTCCACCCGCTCGCCCCGCCACTGCTCGGGGGCCATGTACGGCGGGCTCCCGAAGATCCGGCCGGTGACCGTCCAGCCGGCCGTGGCGTCCGAGGAGTGCGCGATGCCGAAGTCGCAGATCTTGACCCGCCCGCTGGGCATCAGGAAGAGGTTGGCCGGCTTCAAGTCCCGGTGGATCACCGAGCGTTCGTGCGCTGCGGCCAGCGCCTCCGCGGCCTGGGCGGCCAGCTCCAGCGCCACCGGAACCGGCAGCCCGCCCGGTACCCGGGACAGCGTGCTGCGCAGGTCCTCGCCCGCCAGCAGCTCCATCACGATGAAGAGCCGGCCCTCCTCCTGGCCCACGTCGTGCACGACGGTGATGCCGGGATGCTGGAGCCGCGCCCCGATGGTGGCCTCGCGCCGGAAGCGGGCGACGGCCTCGTCGGCCATGGCCGTCTCCAGGAGCACCTTCACCGCCACGGCCCGGTCCAGCGCCGTGTCGTGCGCCCGCCACACCTCGCCGAAGCCGCCTTTGCCGAGCCGCTGTTCGAGGCGGTACCGGCCCGCCAGCTCATCCCCCACCCGCACCGCGAAAGCCCCCTGACTTCACGTCAACGACGTTGCTCAGGGGGCATTCTGTCCTGCCAAGTGAACGATTGGGGGCGGCTATTGGCCGGACCGGCGACCGATCTTGTTCCCCAGCCACACCAGCGGGTCGTACTTGCGGTCCACGGCCCGCTCCTTCAGCGGGATCAGGGCGTTGTCGGTGATCTTGATCCCCTCGGGGCAGACCTCCGTGCAGCACTTGGTGATGTTGCAGTAGCCGAGCCCGTGTTCCTCCTGCGCCGTGCGCTTGCGGTCCAGGCCCGCCTCGGCCGCCGCGTCCAGCGGGTGCATGTCCAGCTCCGCCACCCGCATCAGGAAGCGCGGACCGGCGAAGGCCGCCTTGTTCTCCTCGTGGTCACGCACCACGTGACAGGTGTCCTGGCACAGGAAGCACTCGATGCACTTCCTGAACTCCTGCGAGCGCTCCACATCGATCTGCTGCATCCGGTACTCGCCGGGCGCCACCCCGGCGGGCGGCACGAAGGCGGGCACCTCGCGCGCCTTCTGGTAGTTGAAGGACACGTCCGTCACCAGGTCGCGGACGACCGGGAAGGCCCGCAGCGGGGTCACGGTGATCGTCTCCTCGCGGGAGAAGGTCGACATCCGCGTCATGCACATCAGCCGCGGCCGCCCGTTGACCTCCGCGCTGCACGAACCGCACTTGCCTGCCTTGCAGTTCCACCGCACCGCCAGGTCGGACGCCTGGGTGGCCTGCAGCCGGTGGACGATGTCCAGGACCACCTCCCCGTCGTGCACCTCCACGGTGAAGTCGCGCAGCTCACCGCCCTCCGCGTCGCCCCGCCAGATCCGGAACGCGGCATCGTAGGTGCTCATTCGTACAGCTCCTCTTCGGCGAGGTACTTGACCAGCTCTTCCTTCTCGAAGAGCGCGAGCAGGTCGGATCGGATGGGATCGGTGCGCACCCGGGTCAGCTCGATGCGGTCCGCGGCCGGATCCGAGGGAGCTGGGTCGACGGGCCGGCACAGCAGGTTCACCGGCCGCCAGGACCGCTCCATCGCCGGGCAGTCCTCGCGGGTGTGCCCGCCCCGGCTCTCGGTGCGCTCCAGGGCCGCGCGGGCCACGCACTCGCTGACCAGCAGCATGTTGCGCAGGTCCAGGGCCAGGTGCCAGCCCGGGTTGAACTGCCGGTGCCCCTCGACCCCGGCCCGTGCGGCCCGTACGCGCAGGCCCGAGAGCTTCTCCAGGGCCTGGGCCATCTCGCCCTCGCGGCGGATGATCCCGACGAGGTCGTTCATGGCCGTCTGGAGCTCCTGGTGCAGGGTGTACGGGTTCTCCGCGCCCTCGGCGGCATGGAACGGGGCCAGCGCCTCCGCGGCGGCCGCGTCGATCTGCGCCTGGGACACCTCGGGCCGCCCGCCGACGGCCGGGGCGTCCCGCGCCGCGTACTCGGCCGCGTGCAGCCCGGCCCGGCGGCCGAAGACCAGCAGGTCGGAGAGGGAGTTCCCGCCGAGCCGGTTGGACCCGTGCATCCCGCCCGCGACCTCACCGGCGGCGAACAGCCCCGGTACCCCGAGGGTGGCGGCCGTGTCGGACTCGACCGCGATGCCGCCCATCACGTAGTGGCAGGTCGGGCCGACCTCCATCGGCTCGGCGGTGATGTCCACGTCCGCCAGCTCCTTGAACTGGTGGTACATCGACGGGAGCCGCCGCTTGATCTTCTCCGCCGGCATCCGGGTGGACACGTCGAGGAACACCCCGCCGTGCGGGGACCCGCGCCCGGCCTTGACCTCGGAGTTGATGGCGCGGGCCACCTCGTCGCGGGGGAGCAGCTCGGGCGGGCGCCGGTTGTGGTCCGGGTCCTCGTACCAGCGGTCGCCCTCCTCCTCGGACTGCGCGTACTTCTCCTTGAACACGTCCGGGATGTAATCGAACATGAACCGCTTGCCCTCGCTGTTGCGCAGCACCCCGCCGTCGCCGCGCACCGACTCGGTGACGAGGATGCCCTTCACCGAGGGCGGCCAGACCATGCCGGTCGGGTGGAACTGCACGAACTCCATGTTCAGCAGCGGCGCCCCGGCGAGCAGCGCCAGCGCGTGGCCGTCGCCGGTGTACTCCCACGAGTTGGACGTGGTCTTGAAGGACTTCCCGATGCCGCCCGTGGCCAGCACCACCGCGGGGGCCTCCAGGACGAAGAACCGGCCGGTCTCGCGCTCGTAGCAGAAGGTCCCCGAGACCCTCTCCCCGTCCTTCAGGACCCGCGTCACCGTGCATTCCTGGAAGACCTTGAGCCGGGCCTCGTAGTCCCCGTACTCCTTGAAGTCCTCCTGCTGGAGCTGGACGATCTTCTGCTGGAGGGTGCGGATCAGCTCCAGCCCGGTCCGGTCGCCGACGTGCGCGAGCCGCGGGTACTCGTGCCCGCCGAAGTTGCGCTGCGAGATCTTCCCGTCGGGCGTGCGGTCGAAGAGCGCGCCCCAGGTCTCCAGCTCCCAGACCCGGTCCGGGGCCTCCTTGGCGTGCAGCTCCGCCATCCGCCACTGGTTCAGGAACTTGCCGCCGCGCATCGTGTCGCGGAAGTGGACCTGCCAGTTGTCGCCCTCGTTGACGTTGCCCATGGAGGCGGCGATCCCGCCCTCCGCCATCACGGTGTGGGCCTTGCCGAAGAGGGATTTGCAGATCACGGCCGTACGGGCGCCCCGCTCGCGCGCCTCGATCGCGGCCCGCAGCCCGGCGCCGCCGGCCCCGACGACGACCACGTCCCACTGCTGCCGTTCCACTTGGGTCACTAGAAGATCCTCGGGTCGGTGAAGGCGCCGCTGGCCAGCAGGTACACGTAGAAGTCGCACAGGGCCACGCTGATCAGCGAGGCCCACGCCAGCTGCATGTGACGGGTGTTGAGACGGCTGATCCAGCCCCACAGCCGGTAGCGGACCGGGTGCTTGGAGAAGTGCTTCAGGCGGCCGCCCATGATGTGCCGGCAGGAATGGCAGGACAGCGTGTACGCCCAGATCAGCCCGATGTTGACGAGGAACAGGAGGGTGCCGAGGCCCATGTGGCCCCACGCGTAGTGCTCGTCGCGGAAGGTCAGCACGGTGTCGTAGGTGAGGATGCCCGCGACCGGCAGCGCCGCGTAGAAGAAGTACCGGTGCATGTTCTGGAAGATCAGCGGGAAGCGGGTCTCACCGCTGTACGAGGCGTGCGGCTCGGCCACCGCGCAGGCCGGAGGCGAGGCCCAGAAGCCCCGGTAGTAGGCCTTGCGGTAGTAGTAGCAGGTCAGCCGGAAGCCGAGCGGGAAGACCAGGATCAGCAGCGCGGGGGACAGGCCCCACCAGCTGCCGAAGAGGTCGAGGTTCGGGCCGCCGCGCATGTCGGCGCAGTTCTCCGCGAGGCACGGCGAGTAGAACGGGGAGACGTACGGCGCCGCGTAGTAGTCGTCGTTGGCGAAGGCCCGCCAGGTCGAGTAGACGATGAAGGCGAGCAGCCCGGCCGCGGTGCCGGCGGGGGAGAGCCACCACCGGTCGGTCCGCAGGTGCCGGGCCGCGATCGCGGCCCGCGAGGCGTCGTGGACGCCGCCGGGCCGCTGTGGGGATGGTTGGGTGCCTGTGGCCAAGAGGGACTCCGGGTGGAGTGATGAGGGGTGCCCCGGGGACCCGGCCGCCGTCGCTGCGGGTGACCGGGTCCGATGGGGTCGTGGGGTGTGCGGGAGAGAGTGGGTCAGGGAGCGCGGCGGTCGCGGGCGCCGAGACCTTCGTCGTCGGCGTCCGTCCACAGCGCACTGTCGTACGGGGTGTCCGGGACGCTGACCATCGGGCCCGCGCCGGGAGGCCGGGAGGCGGCCGGTGCCTGCCGCGCGACATCCTTCTCCAGCTGCTCCACGGAGCGGACCAGCTCGTTCAGGTTGCGCCGTACGGCGGTCAAATCGTCTTGCAGGGACATGATTTGCCCTCACTTCCGCTTGAGTGCGGTGGCAACGCTCATGTGCGCCTGCGAGTGTCGCGCCTCCCGTCCCCCGTTGTGAAGGGACGTGCAGCGATTGCGGGCGCGCAGGCGCGAACCGTGCGCCCCTCCCTGCCCCCATTTTCATCCCTCTTACGGAGGAACGCCCGCCCGGAGCGCAAGCCGGATTGGTCCGCACGGGTGGGGTTCGCGGCGTGGCGGGGGTCGGCTGCGGCGGGTACGGCGGGGTGTCGATTTCAGTGGTTTTCGGCACCCAGTGTGATCAGCTCCATATACCGCCGAACGTGATCAAAACATCCCCTTTCACGGCTCCCCCCACGCCCCGTCCCGGAGGTACCACCCATGTCCCAGAGAAGGCGCAGGTCCTTGGCGCTCCTGACCTCGGGAGTTCTTGCACTGCCGCTGCTCGCGGGCTGCGGCGCGGGTGAAGACGAGGGCGGCCCGGCCGCCGCCGGGCAGGACATCGCGGCCGCCACCCGCGACAAGGTCGCCGACGGCGGGGTGCTGCGGTGGGCCGTGGACTCGATGCCGGGCACCCTCAACGCCTTCCAGGCCGATGCGGACACCACCACCAACCGGATCGCCGGGGCGGTACTGCCCCAGCTGTTCGTGCTGGACGGCAAGGGGCGGCCGGTGGCCAATCCCGACTACCTGGAGAAGGCCGAGGTCGTCGAGCGGGAGCCCAAGCAGGTCGTCCTGTACAAGCTCAACCAGCAGGCGGTCTGGAGCGACGGCCGCGAGATCGGCGCCGCCGACTTCGTCGCCCAGTGGCGGGCCCTGAACGGCAAGGACTCCGCCTACTGGACGGCGCGCAACGCCGGCTACGACCGGATCGAGAAGATCGAGCGCGGCAAGACGGACCTTGAGGTCAAGGTCACCTTCGTCAGGCCGTACGCCGACTGGCGCTCCCTCTTCAGCCCCCTTTACCCCAAGCAGGTCACCGGCACCCCGGAGAGCTTCAACGAGGGAGCCCGGGGCGCCCTGAAGGTCACCGCGGGCCCCTTCGGACTGGGCGCCGTCGACAAGAAGACCGGTACGGCCTCGCTGACCCGCAACCCGCGCTGGTGGGGCAGCCCCGCCAAGCTCGACACCCTGGTCCTCACCGCGGTGCCCCGCTCCGAACGCCCGGCCGCGCTGGCCGCCGGCAAGCTCGACCTCGCGGAGATCGACCGCACCGGGGCCGACCGGATCGCCCTGGCCCGCCGCGACGCCGCCAAGGCCGACGGGGCCCACGGCCCGGCCGCCTCGGTGACGGCCGCGCAGGCCACCCTGTCGTGGGCGCTCGCCTTCGGACTGGACGAGGACAAGGCCAAGGAGGCACAGGCCACCCGCCAGAAGCACGCCGAGGCGGTGAAACGGTACGCCGAGGAGCAGAGCGCCCTGCGCGGCTTCACCGTCCGCAAGTCCCTGGAGCCCGCCTACACCCAGCTCGCCATGAACGGGGCGAGCGGCCCGCTCGCCGACGAGCGGGTACGCCGCGCCGTGGCCCGCGCCCTGGACCGCCAGGCGCTCGCCGACATCGTCCTGAAGCCGCTCGGCCTGCCCGCGAAGCCGGTGGGCAGCCACCTCGCGCTGGCCGGGCAGCAGGCGTACGCCGACAACAGCGACGCCCTCGGCGGCCAGGACACCCAGGCCTCGCAGGCCCTGCTCGCGGACGCCGGCTGGCGCCGCGGCGGCAAGATCACCGAGCCGGCCGGTGCGAAGGCCGGCTCGGAGGCCGCGAAGGAGACGGACGACTCCAAGACCCCCGCGGGCCCGGCCGCGGGCCCCGCCGCGGGCCCGGGCACCGGGAACGACGGCCTCTACATCGTCGGCCAGGACGACGGCAAGCCCGGGGGCGCCGCCCGGCTCGCGGCCGCCCTGCGCGACACCCACCCCGACGACCGCCCCGAAGGCCCCGAGGACCCGGCGGGCACGGACCTGCCCGAAGGTCGGTACCGCTCCGCCCACGACGGCGAGATCGTCGACGCGGACGCCTTCGCCGCGAGCGGGCAGGGCGCGCAGAACCGCCCCTCCCCGGTGCTCGCCCCGGAGCCGTTCGCGGACCTCCAGGAGCAGCACCTGCGCGCCCAGGCCGAAGCCCAGGCCGACGCCGTGGACGACGGCAAGCGCAGCCCGGCCCTCGACGCCGAGGCCGCCGCCGAACCGGCGGACCCGGCCAAGGCGAGCCCGGCCCCCGCCAAGCAGGCCGTACGCACCTCCGGCAACATGCTCGCCAAGGACGGCAAGCCCCTCGCCCTGCGCTTCGTCCTGCCGGCCGGTCCCGGTTCGGAGGCGCTGCGCACGGTCGGCGAGCGGATCGCGCAGATGCTCCAGAAGGTCGGCGTGCAGACCGAGCTGACCAAGGTGGCCGACGAGAGCTTCTTCAAGGACCACATCGCCTCGGGCCAGTACGACCTGGCGCTCTACTCGTGGCCCGCGACCGCCTACCCGGCCACCGACGCCCGGCCCATCTTCGCCAAGCCGGAGCCGGCCGCGGACGGCTCGCTGCTGGTCGAACAGAACTACACCCGGGTCGGCACCGACCACATCGACCAGCTCTTCGACCAGGCGCTCGGCGAGCTGGACGAGGCGGCCTCCCGCGAGCTGATGCGCAAGGCCGACGCCCGGATCTGGGCGACGGCCGGGTCCATCCCGCTCTACCAGCGCCCCGAGCTGGTGGCCGTGAAGCCGGGCCTCGTCAATGCCGGCGCCTTCGGCCTCGGAGCCCCGCGGTACCAGGACATCGGCTGGAAGAAGCCGGCCGCGGCCAAGGAGAAGAACGCGAAGAAGTGATGACGAACGGGTGCATCCGGGGTTGATTCGAAGGTCTCAAGCTCAGATGTGACTCAAGTCCCTTGCCCGCCGGATCACCCGGCGGGCAAGGTCGTAGATACCCGTTGACCCGCGTGTTTACAGGTTCCACCGATGGCCGAGTCCCCCCACCCAGGACCCGGCCCTGCTCAGTCGTCCGGCCTCTTGACAGACCCCCCGGCAGGCGGTTCCCGCCAGCCGACGTACGATGGGGTAAGGCCGTGGCAGGTTTTCCGCCCGGTCGAGGCGCGCGTGCCGGACCGTACGCGTCGCCATCCACGATCCCGGGAGAAGCGCCGAAGTGCCCACGCGCCACGACATCCGTAACGTCGCCATCGTCGCCCACGTCGACCATGGCAAGACGACCATCGTCGATGCCATGCTCAAGCAGGCCGGTGCCTTCGCCGCCCACCAGCACCTCGACGACCGCATGATGGACTCGAACGACCTGGAGCGTGAGAAGGGCATCACGATCCTCGCCAAGAACACGGCGGTGAAGTACCACCCGAAGGACGGGTCGGCCCCGATCACGATCAACATCATCGACACCCCCGGCCACGCCGACTTCGGTGGTGAGGTCGAGCGCGGTCTGTCGATGGTGGACGCCGTCGTCCTGCTGGTGGACGCCTCCGAGGGCCCCCTGCCGCAGACCCGATTCGTCCTGCGCAAGGCCCTGCAGGCGAAGATGCCGGTCATCCTCTGCATCAACAAGACGGACCGTCCGGACTCCCGGATCGACGAGGTCGTCAACGAGACGTACGACCTCTTCCTCGACCTGGACGCCGACGAGGACCAGATCGAGTTCCCGATCGTCTACGCCTGTGGCCGTGACGGCGTCGCCTCGCTGACCAAGCCGGAGGACGGCACCGTCCCCGCGGACAGCGACAGCCTGGAGCCCTTCTTCTCCACCATCCTGGCCCACGTCCCGGCCCCGGTGTACGACGAGGAGGCCCCCCTCCAGGCCCACGTCACCAACCTGGACGCGGACAACTTCCTCGGCCGCATCGCGCTGGTGCGCGTCGAGCAGGGCGAGCTCCGCAAGGGCCAGACCGTCGCGTGGATCAAGCGTGACGGCACCATCTCCAACGTCCGCATCACCGAGCTGATGATGACCGAGGCGCTCACCCGCAAGCCGGCCGAGGTGGCCGGCCCGGGTGACATCTGCGCGGTGGCCGGTTTCCCCGACATCATGATCGGCGAGACCCTGGCCGACCCGGAGAACCCGATCGCACTCCCGCTGATCTCGGTCGACGAGCCGGCGATCTCGATGACCATCGGTACGAACACCTCCCCGATGGTCGGCCGCGGCGGCAGCGGCAAGGGCGCGGACGCCAAGTCCGCGGTCAAGGACCGCAAGGTCACCGCCCGCCAGGTCAAGGACCGTCTGGACCGCGAGCTGGTCGGTAACGTCTCGCTCCGCGTCCTCGACACCGAGCGTCCCGACGCCTGGGAGGTCCAGGGCCGTGGTGAGCTCGCGCTCGCCATCCTGGTCGAGCAGATGCGCCGCGAGGGCTTCGAGCTGACCATCGGCAAGCCGCAGGTCGTCACGCAGATCATCGACGGCAAGGTGCACGAGCCGGTCGAGCGCATGACGGTCGACGTCCCCGAGGAGCACATGGGCGCGGTCACGCAGCTCATGGGCGTCCGCAAGGGCCGCATGGACAACATGTCGAACCACGGCTCCGGCTGGGTCCGCATGGAGTTCGTCGTCCCGTCCCGTGGCCTCATCGGCTTCCGTACCGAGTTCCTGACCGGTACGCGCGGCACCGGCATCGCGCACTCGATCCACGAGGGCCTGGAGCCGTGGTTCGGCCAGCTGGTGACCCGTAACAACGGTTCGCTGGTCGCCGACCGCGCCGGTTCGGTCACGCCGTTCGCGATGATCAACCTGCAGGAGCGCGGTGTCCTGTTCACCGAGCCCGGCACCGAGGTGTACGAGGGCATGATCGTCGGCGAGAACTCGCGCGCCGACGACATGGACGTGAACATCACCAAGGAGAAGAAGCTCACCAACATGCGTGCGGCTTCGGCGGACAACACGGAGAACGTGGTGCCCCCGCGCAGGCTCTCCCTGGAGCAGTCCCTGGAGTTCTGCCGCGACGACGAATGCGTCGAGGTGACCCCGGAGGCCGTCCGCATCCGCAAGGTCGTCCTGGACCAGAAGGACCGCTCGCGCACCGCGTCGCGCGCCAAGTCCGGCAAGTAGTCGCGTAGGACCTAGGTCACACCTGGGTCCTGCCCGTTACGGGCTTTTGTGAGCAGCCCCCTCCGTCACGTACACCGTGACGGAGGGGGCTGTTCGCTTTTGTCAAGCGGATTGTTTCGGTCCGGTGTCCGCATACCGACCGTGACACTCCGGAAGAAGAGCTAACAGTCCGTTTCGTTCATGTCTGTCTCCTATCCGTTTGTCCGGATTTCGGGTTTTAGCCGTAGTGCGATGTTGTGAAAACGAGACCACTTAAGTGTGGTTTACGGTCAAGCAGTCCCTGAGGATGGCTCCATTGAGCTCGGGTCAATGGGTCACACGCTGTGGGGAGCGTCGACTCACGAGCACACTCGGGACACCGGTCCTATCGCCGTCAGGGGTGTCGGCGAAGCACACCTGTGTCCTTCACATCAGACAGTGGACTCATGAGGAGGAAACCCATGCGCGGTGCCAAGAGCGCCAAGTGGGTAGCGGGCGCGATTGTCGTCGCCCTGGCAGCGACTGCCTGTGGCGGCGGTGATGGCAAGGACGCCGGCGCCAAGGGTGAGGTTGACCCGAACGGCATCTACTCGATCGAGGTCGGCGAGCCGGAGAAGCTTCTCCAGCCGGCCGACACGATGGAGTCCAACGGCTCGATCGCGATGTCCGGTCTGTTCTCCCAGCTGGTCGACTACGACGCCGACGGCAAGATCGTCAACGTCAACGCCGAGTCGGTCACCAGCACGGACAGCAAGCTCTGGACCGTCAAGCTGAAGCCGGGCTGGACCTTCCACGACGGCACCAAGGTGACCGCCGAGTCCTACGTCAAGGCGTGGAACTGGGCCGCGAACATCAACAACAAGCAGGGCAACGCGTCCTGGTTCGCCGACATCAAGGGCTTCGAGGCCCTGCACCCCGAGGCGGAGGGCGCCAAGCCCACCGGTGACGCTCTCGAGGGTCTGAAGATCGTCGACGAGAACACCTTCACCATCGAGCTCGCCAACGCGGTGCCGTACTTCGCGTACAAGCTCGGCTACGAGGTCTTCTCCCCGCTGCCCGCCTCGTTCTACGCGGACCCCGCGGCCGCCGGTGAGAAGCCGGTCGGCAACGGCCCGTACAAGTTCAAGGCGTGGGAGCACAAGAAGCAGATCGAGCTCACGCGCTTCGACGACTACAAGGGCGAAGACAAGGCGAAGAACGGCGGTGTGATTCTCAAGAACTACACCACCCTCGAGACCGCCTACGAGGACCTGAAGTCGGGCAACGTCGACGTCCTGCGTCAGATCAGCCCGAAGGACCTCCCGGTCTACCGCGCCGACCTCGGTGACCGCGCCGTGGACCAGGCGTACTCCGCCGTCCAGACGCTGGCCATCGCGTACTACGCCGACCAGTGGAAGACCCCGAAGAAGGTCGACCCCAAGGTCATCCAGGGTCTGTCGATGGCGATCGACCGCGACACCATCACCAAGACGGTGCTCCAGGGCACCCGTGAGCCGGCGACCGGCTGGGTCGCCAAGGGCGTCCTCGGCTACACGCCGACCGGCTCCGGTGACGTCACCAAGTTCGACCCGGCGAAGGCCAAGGCCCTCATCGCCGAGGGCGGCGGCGTCCCGAACAACGAGATCTTCATCCAGTTCAACTCGGATGGCGGTCACAAGGAATGGGTCGAGGCCGTCTGCGGCAGCATCACCCAGGCCACCGGCGTCAAGTGCACCGGTGACGCCAAGCCGGACTTCCAGGCCGACCTCCAGGCCCGCAAGTCCAAGCAGGTCAAGTCGATCTACCGCTCCGGCTGGGTCCTCGACTACCCGGTGAACGCCAACTTCATCAGCGACCTGTTCCGTACGGGCGCCGGCGGCAACCAGGGTGGCTTCACCAGCCCCGAGCTCGACGCCAAGATCGCCGCGGCCGACAGCGCCGCGACGCTCGACGAGTCCGTGAAGGCCTACCAGGCCATCGAGAAGGAACTCGTCAACTACATGCCTTCCATCCCGCTCTGGTACTACAAGGTCAACGCGGGCTACTCCGAGAAGGTCCAGAACGTGAAGTACGCCCAGGACGGCGACCCGATCCTCGACCAGGTCGAGGTCAAGAAGTAAGTCCTACCGCGTAATTCCTTTCGACGGATGTGGGCCGGCGGGGAGCCGGCCCACATCCGGGCCTAACATGCAGCGCCCGGGGGGCCCTTTCGCGACGCAGTGACGGAACCGTCACGCGCGTGCGTGGCGAAAGGGCCCGTCCGGCTGCGCCTGCCGCATCTTCTACGGAGGCATGATGGGGCGCTATGTCGCACGACGACTGCTCCAGATGATCCCGGTCTTCTTCGGGACGACCCTGCTCATCTTTTTGATGGTGTACAGCCTGCCCGGCGATCCCGTGGCCGGACTCTTCGGGGACAAGGGCACCGACCCCGCAACGCTGGCCGCCCTGCGCCACCAGCACGGCCTGGACCTGCCGCTGTGGCAGCAGTACTGGAACTACATCACCGGCATCCTGTTCCACTTCGACTTCGGGTCCCAGATCCGCAGTGGACGTGAGATCACCGAGGTCGTCGGGGCCGCCTTCCCGGTCACCCTGCGCCTGGCCTTCCTGGCGTTCGCGATCGAGATCGTCCTGGGCCTGGCCCTCGGGATCGTCGCCGGCCTCAAGGCCGGCAAGCTCGCCGACAACGTGATCCTGATCCTCACCCTGCTGATCATCTCGATGCCGGTCTTCGTGCTCGGCTTCATCGTCAAGTCGGTGTTCGCCTTCCAGCTCGGCTGGATCGAACCGAACGTCAGCAACGACGAGACCTGGGGCGAACTGCTCGCGCCGGCCATCGTCCTGGGTTCGCTCTCGCTCGCCTACGTGGCCCGCCTGACCCGTACCTCGATGGCCGAGAACCTGCGCGCGGACTACGTCCGCACCGCCGTGGCCAAGGGCCTGCCCAAGCGCCGCGTCATCGGTGTGCACCTCATGCGCAACTCGATGATCCCCGTCGTCACCTTCCTCGGCACCGACATCGGCGCCCTGATGGGTGGTGCCCTCGTCACCGAAGGCATCTTCAACGTCCACGGCGTCGGCGGTCTGATCTACGAATCGGTCGTCCGCCGTGAAGGCCAGACCGTGGTCGGTGTCGTCACCGTCCTCGTCGTGGTCTACCTCATAGCCAGCCTGCTCGTCGACCTCCTCTACGCGGTCATGGACCCGAGGATCCGGTATGCCTGATCTGACCAAGACCGACACCGTGGCGGCCGAGACCTCCGTGGCGCCCGGCGCCCCGGTGGAGCCGGTGAAGGCCGAGAAGGCCCGCAGCCTCTGGGGCGACGCCTGGGCCGACCTGCGTCGCAACCCGTACTTCGTCGTCTCCTCGGCGCTGATCTTCGTACTGCTCGTGATCGCCGCCTTCCCGGGCTGGTTCACCAGCATCGACCCCACCAAGGGCGACCTGGTCAACCACTTCCTCGGCAAGCCGGAGCTGGCCAAGGTCGGCTCTCCCGAGTGGCTCGGCTGGGACGGCCAGGGACGCAGCGTCTACGCGCGCCTCATCTACGGCACCCGCGCCTCGGTCATCGTCGCGATCGCCGTCACCGCGATCGTCACCGTGCTCGGCGGCATCACCGGCATGATCGCCGGCTACTTCGGCGGCGTGACCGACGCGATCATGTCGCGCATCACCGACATCTTCTTCGGCATCCCCTTCCTGCTCGGCGCGATGGTCGTCCTCCAGGCCTTCACCAACCGCACCGTGTGGACGGTCGTCTTCGCCCTGGCCTTCCTCGGCTGGACGCAGATCAACCGCGTCATGCGCGGAGCGGTCATCACCGTGAAGCAGGCGGACTACGTGCACGCCGCGAAGGCGCTGGGCGCGGGCACCACCCGGATCCTGTTCCGGCACATCCTGCCGAACGCCATGGCCCCGGTCATCGTGGTCTCCACGATCGCGCTCGGCGGTTACATCGCGGCCGAGGCCACCCTGTCCTACCTGGGTCTGGGCCTCGCGTCGCCGACCATCTCGTGGGGCGTGGACATCTCCGCCGGTGCTTCGCAGATCCGAGTGGCCCAGCACATCCTGCTGTACCCCTCGATCATGCTCAGCATCACCGTCCTCGCCTTCATCATGCTCGGCGAAGCGGTCCGCAACGCCCTCGACCCCAAGCTGCGCTGAGGAGGGCGTAAGTGATCACCATGGACAACACCTCCAGCCTTCCCTCCCCGCGTGACGGGGACCCGCAGACGCCGCTCCTCGAAGTGCGCGACCTGCACGTCGAGTTCCACACCCGCGACGGTGTCGCCAAGGCAGTCAACGGCGTCAACTACTCGGTGAGCGCCGGCGAGACCCTCGCCGTGCTCGGCGAGTCCGGCTCCGGCAAGTCCGTGACGGCCCAGGCCATCATGGGCATCCTCGACATGCCCCCCGGCAAGATCCCGCAGGGCGAGATCCTCTTCCGCGGCCAGGACATGCTCAAGATGAGCTTCGAGGAGCGGCGCAAGCTGCGCGGCCGGAAGATCGCCATGATCTTCCAGGACGCCCTGTCCTCCCTGAACCCGGTGCTCACCGTCGGCTACCAGCTGGGCGAGATGTTCCGCGTCCACGAGGGCATGTCGAAGAAGGACGCCCGGCTCAAGGCCATCGAACTGATGGAGAAGGTCAAGATCCCGGCGGCGAAGCAGCGGGTCGACGACTACCCGCACCACTTCTCCGGCGGTATGCGCCAGCGCATCATGATCGCCATGGCGATCGCGCTGGAGCCCGACCTGATCATCGCGGACGAGCCGACCACGGCCCTGGACGTCACCGTCCAGGCCCAGGTCATGGACCTCCTCGCGGAGCTCCAGCGCGAGCTCAACATGGGTCTGATCCTGATCACCCACGACCTCGGCGTCGTCGCCGACGTCGCGGACAAGATCGCGGTCATGTACGCCGGCCGGATCGTCGAGACCGCTCCGGTCCACGAGATCTACAAGCGCCCGGCGCACCCGTACACCCGCGGTCTGCTGGACTCGATCCCGCGCCTGGACCAGAAGGGCCAGGAGCTCTTCGCGATCAAGGGCCTGCCGCCGAACCTCCTGCGCCTGCCCAGCGGCTGCTCGTTCAGCCCGCGCTGCATCGCCGCGCAGGACATCTGCCGGTCCGAGATCCCCGCCCTGCAGCCCGTCAGCGAGCAGGACGGCAGCGAGCTGGCCGGCCGTCACAGCGCCTGCCACTTCTGGAAGGAGCAGCTCCATGGCTGAGCTCACCAACGCCCCCGCGCGCGAGCCGATCCTCCAGGTCCGGGGCCTCGTCAAGCACTTCCCGCTCACCCAGGGAATCCTGTTCAAGAAGCAGGTCGGTGCCGTCAAGGCCGTCGACGGCATCTCGTTCGACCTGTACCAGGGCGAGACCCTGGGCATCGTCGGCGAGTCCGGCTGTGGCAAGTCCACCGTCGCCAAGCTGCTGATGAACCTGGAACGCGCCACCGCCGGCGAGGTCTTCTACAAGGGCCAGGACATCACCAAGCTGTCCGGCCGCGCCCTGAAGGCCGTCCGCCGCAACATCCAGATGGTGTTCCAGGACCCGTACACCTCGCTGAACCCGCGCATGACGGTCGGCGACATCATCGGCGAGACCTACGACATCCACCCCGAGGTGGCCCCCAAGGGCGACCGGCGCCGCAAGGTGCAGGAGCTCCTGGACGTCGTCGGTCTCAACCCGGAGTACATCAACCGGTACCCGCACCAGTTCTCCGGCGGCCAGCGCCAGCGCATCGGCATCGCCCGCGGCCTCGCGCTCAACCCGGAGATCATCATCTGCGACGAGCCGGTCTCCGCGCTCGACGTGTCGGTGCAGGCCCAGGTCATCAACCTGATGGAGAAGCTGCAGGAGGAGTTCAACCTCTCCTACATCTTCATCGCGCACGACCTGTCGATCGTCCGGCACATCTCGGACCGCGTCGGCGTCATGTACCTCGGCAAGATGGCCGAGATCGGCACCGACGAGCAGATCTACGAGCACCCGACCCACCCGTACACCCAGGCGCTGCTCTCCGCGGTGCCGGTGCCGGACCCGGCCGCCCGCGAGGGCCGCGAGCGGATCATCCTCACCGGTGACGTCCCCTCGCCGGCCAACCCGCCGTCGGGCTGCCGCTTCCGCACCCGCTGCTGGAAGGCCGAGGAGAAGTGCTCCGTGGAGGAGCCGCTCCTCGCGATCCCGGAGCGCTTCAAGGGAGTCAAGTCCCTGGCCGCGCACGAGTCGGCCTGCCACTTCGCCGAGGAGAAGGCCGTCCTGGCCGTCTGACCTCCCCGAAGCGACACCCAGGGCGCCCGTCACCGGATCCTTTCCGGCGGCGGGCGCCCTGGCGTTGCGCCCCCGGGCGTCCGCGGGGCGGGGCGCGCCGGGCCGGGGGTGCCGGGCCGGGGGCGCGCCCCCGCCCGCTCACGGCGCCCCGACGGCCGGCATGGTCTGATGGCCCGCATGCTCACCGTACGGCCCGCCGGGCCCTCCGACTCCGGGGACATCTGCGGGCTCCTCAACACCATCGACCGGATCGAGATCGGCCGCCCGGAGACCGACCTCGGCGCCGTCGAGGCCGATCTGCACCACCCCGACGTCGACCTGGAAGCCGACTCCTTCCTCGCCTTCCAGAACGGCCGGCTCCTCGGCTACGCCCTGGTGTGGGCCGACTCCGGCCCCGGCCGCGCCGACTGCCACTTCCGGGTCCTGCCGGGCCGCCGCGAGGCCGCCGTACGGCTGCTGGAGCGGGTGGAGACCCGGGCCCGCGAACTCACCGCCGGAGCCGATCGCCCCTTCCTGTGGCTCGCACCGAGCGGCGGACGCACCCTCGACCCCGGCCTGCTGCCCGGCCGCGGCTACCGCACGGTGCGCCGCTACCGGGTGCTGACCCGCCCCCTGGGCCCCGCCGACACGCCCCCGGTCCCGCCCGCCGGGCTCACCCTTCGCCCCTGTGACGGGGACGAGAGCGACCGCCGGCGCGTCCACGCCCTGATCGAGGAGACCTTCGCCGACCACTTCGGGCACGTGCGGCGCCCGTACGAGCCCTGGCTCGACCACATCGACGGCCGGAGCCTGGACTGGTCGCTGGTATGGATCGCGAGCCTGCCCGTACTGGGCGACGCGGGGGTCCTGCTCACCCGCGACGACCGCACCAGCATGGGCTGGCTCAGCCACCTCGGCGTACGGACGCAGGCCCGCGGCCGGGGCGTCGGCGGCTTCCTGCTGCGCCACTGCTTCGCCGCCTACGCCGCCCGCGGCCGCGCCACCCTGGGCCTCGGCGTGGACACGGGCAACACCACCGGAGCGCTCGCGCTGTACGAGGCGCACGGCATGACGACGCACCACGCGGTGGACACCTGGGAGCTGATGCTCTGACCCCGGGCCGGGACCCCACGCCGTGACCCCGCGCGGCGAACCCCGCTTTGCACTCGCAGGGGTGACAGGCGGGGGGCGCGAGGGTGCAATCGGTCCAACCGGGAGTGTGCGGGACCCCACATAGGGTGACATTGGCCCCTAAGTGAGTCTTGGGATCCATGAGGAGGCACTCCATGCGCGGAGCCACCCACGCCAAGTGGGCCGCATGTGCGGCGGCCGTCGCCCTCGCGGCGACCGCCTGCGGCGGCGGAAGCGACAGCGGCGGAGGCGGCGAAGCGGGAATCGTCAGTTCCTCGTGGGGTGACCCGCAGAACCCGCTGGAGCCCGCCAACACCAACGAGGTCCAGGGCGGCAAGGTCCTCGACATGATCTTCCGGGGGCTCAAGCGGTACGACCCCAAGACCGGCGAGGCGAAGAACTTCCTCGCCGAGAAGATCGAGACCACCGACAGCCAGAACTTCACCATCACGCTGAAGGACGGCTGGAAGTTCAGCAACGACGAGCCCGTCACCGCGCAGTCCTTCGTGGACGCCTGGAACTACGGCGCGGACGTCACCAAGAAGCAGAACAACTCGCCCTTCTTCTCCGACATCGTCGGCTACGCGGACGTCCACCCCGAGAAGGGCGACCCCAAGGCCAAGACCATGTCCGGCCTGGTCGTCAAGGACCCCAAGACCTTCACGGTGGCCCTCAAGGAGAAGTTCTCCACCTGGCCCGAGACCCTCGGCTACCAGGCGTTCTCGCCCCTGCCCAAGTCCTTCTTCACCGACCACGAAGGCTGGCTGAAGAAGCCCGTCGGCAACGGCCCCTACACGGTGGACTCGTACACCAAGGGCACCGGCATGAAGCTGCGCAAGTGGGACGCCTACACGGGCGAGGACAAGGCGGTCAACGGCGGAGTGGACCTGAAGGTCTACACCGACAACAACACCGCCTACACCGACCTGATCTCCGGCAACCTCGACCTGGTCGACGACATCCCGGCGCAGCAGCTGAAGAACGTCGCGAACGACCTCGGCGACCGCTACATCAACCAGCCCGCCCTGATCATCCAGACCCTCACCTTCCCGCTGTACGACCCGCAGTGGAGCAAGGAGGGCATGGACAAGGTCCGCCGCGGCATCTCGATGGCGATCAACCGCGACGAGATCACCAAGCAGATCTTCCGCGAGACCCGCACCCCGGCCAAGGACTGGACCTCACCGGCCCTCGGCGACAAGGGCGGCTTCTCCGCCACCGCCTGCGGCGAGGCCTGCTCCTTCAACCCCACCGAGGCCAAGAAGCTCATCCAGGAGGCCGGCGGACTGCCCGGCGGCAAGGTCACGCTGACCTCCAACGTGGACACCGGCTCGCACCGCGACTGGATGGACGCCGTCTGCAACAGCATCAACAACGCCCTGGGCGAGGGCCCGGTCTGCACCGTCAACCCCGTCGGCACCTTCGCCGACTTCCGCAACCAGCAGAGCAGCTTCAAGCTGACCGGCCCCTTCCGCTCCGGCTGGCAGGCCGACTACCCGCTGATCCAGAACTTCCTGGAGCCGCTGTACTACACCGGCGCCTCCTCGAACTACGGCAAGTTCAGTAACCCGGACTTCGACAAGCTCGTCGACGAGGCCAACCGGGAGAGCGACACCGCCAAGGCGACGGCCAAGTTCCAGGAAGCGGAGAAGATCCTCGCCGCCCAGATGCCGTCCATCCCGCTCTGGTACCAGAACGGCAGCGCCGGCCACTCGGAGCGCATCTCGGACGTGGCGCTCAACCAGTTCAGCGTCCCCGTGTACGACCAGATCAAGGTCAGCTGACCCTTCTCGCGGATCGATCCTGGAGCAGTCCATGGGACGTTATGTGATCCGGCGACTGCTCCAGATGATCCCCGTGTTCATCGGCAGCACGTTCCTGATCTTCTTCATGGTGTACGCGCTCGGTGACCCGGTCGCCGCCCTCTTCGGCGACAAGGCTCCCGACCCCGCCACCGCCGCGCGCATCCGCAAGGACCTCTACCTCGACCAGCCCCTGTGGAAGCAGTACCTGCACTACATGGGCCAGATCTTCCAGGGCGACTTCGGCACCGCGTTCAACGGCCAGAAGGTCACCGAACTCATGGCCTCGGCCTTCCCGGTGACCCTGCGCCTGACCATCGTCGCGATCGCCATCGAGATCGTCGTCGGCATCACCCTCGGCGTGATCAGCGGCCTCAAGCGCGGCAAGTCCATCGACAGCGGCGTGCTCGTCCTCACCCTCGTGGTGATCTCGGTGCCCACCTTCGTGACGGGCTACCTCCTCCAGTTCCTCTTCGGCGTCAAATGGGGCTGGGTGCGGCCCACCGTCTCCCCGGACGCCCCCTTCAACGAGCTGATCCTGCCCGGCATCGTGCTCGCGCTGGTCTCCCTCGCCTACGTCACCCGGCTCACCCGGACCTCCATCGCCGAGAACGTCAAGGCCGACTACGTCCGCACCGCCGTGGCCAAGGGCCTGCCCCGGCGCCGGGTCGTCACCCGCCACCTGCTGCGCAACTCGCTGATCCCCGTGGTCACCTTCATCGGCACCGACATCGGCGCCCTGATGGGCGGAGCCATCGTCACCGAGCGGATCTTCAACATCCACGGGGTCGGCTACCAGCTCTACCAGGGCATCCTGCGCAACAACTCCCCGACGGTGGTCGGCTTCGTGACCATCCTCGTGATCGTCTTCCTGCTGGCGAACCTGCTCGTCGACCTGCTCTACGCGGTCCTGGACCCGAGGATCCGTTATGCCTGAGCCCGATCCCGAGCGCGCCGCCTACGACCCGCTGGGACCCGGCCCCCACGGCCCCCACGAGTCCATCGCCCCCACCGGCCAAGGGGGCGCCATGGATCTCGCCCTGGAAGAGGGGGAGTCCCTGGAGAAGGAGCTCGGGGGAGCCCCCGTGGGCCCCCAGGAGCTGCATCCATCAGCCGCCTCCGGCGGACGGGCCCGCTCGCTGTGGTCCGACGCCTGGCACCAGCTGCGCCGCAACCCCGTCTTCCTCGTCTCCACGCTCCTGATCCTCTTCCTCGTGGTCATCTCCATCTGGCCGCAGCTCATCGCGAGCGGCGACCCGCTCCAGTGCGACCTGTCCAAATCGCAGCAGGGCTCCTCCCCGGGCCACCCCTTCGGCTACGACACCCAGGGCTGCGACGTGTACACCCGAACCGTCTACGGGGCCCGCGCCTCCATCACCGTGGGCATCTGCGCCACCCTCGGCGCGGCCCTCCTCGGCTCCGCGCTCGGCGGGCTCGCCGGGTTCTTCGGCGGCTGGGGCGACTCACTGCTCTCCCGGGTCGCCGACATCTTCTTCGGCATCCCCGTGGTCCTCGGCGGCCTGGTCTTCCTGTCCGTGGTCACCAGCACCACCGTCTGGCCCGTCGTCGGCTTCATCGTGCTGCTCGGCTGGCCCCAACTGGCCCGCATCGCCCGCGGCTCGGTCATCACCGCCAAACAGAACGACTACGTCCAGGCCGCGCGGGCACTGGGCGCCGGCAACGGGCGGATGCTGCTGCGGCACGTGGCGCCCAACGCCATCGCGCCCGTCATCGTCGTCGCCACCATCGCGCTCGGCACCTACATCGCCCTGGAAGCCACCCTGTCCTTCCTCGGCGTCGGCCTGCGCCCCCCGACGGTCTCCTGGGGCATCGACATCTCCAACGCCGCCTCCCAGATCCGCAACGCCCCGCACATGCTGCTCTACCCGGCGGGCGCGCTGAGCATCACCGTGCTCGCGTTCATCATGCTCGGCGACGCGGTGCGCGACGCCCTCGACCCCAAGCTGCGCTGAGGAGCCCCGCACATGCTGCTCGAAGTGCGCGATCTGCACGTGGAATTCAAGACGCGGGACGGAGTCGCCAAGGCCGTCAACGGGGTCAACTACTCCGTGGCCGAAGGCGAGACCCTCGCCGTGCTCGGCGAGTCCGGCTCCGGCAAGTCGGTCACCGCCCAAGCCGTCATGGGCATTCTCGACATGCCCCCCGGCCGCATCGCGGGCGGCGAGATCCTCTTCAAGGGCCGGGACCTGCTGAAGATGAAGGAGGAGGAGCGCAGGAAGGTCCGCGGCGCCGAGATGGCCATGATCTTCCAGGACGCCCTGTCCTCCCTCAACCCGGTCCTGAGCGTCGGCGCGCAGCTCGGCGAGATGTACGAGGTCCACCGCGGGATGTCCCGCAAGGACGCCCGGGCCAAGGCCGTCGAGCTGATGGACCGGGTGAAGATCCCGGCGGCACGGGAGCGGGTGGGGGACTACCCGCACCAGTTCTCCGGAGGCATGCGCCAGCGCATCATGATCGCCATGGCGATGGCCCTCGAACCCTCGCTCATCATCGCGGACGAGCCGACCACCGCCCTGGACGTCACCGTCCAGGCCCAGGTCATGGACCTCCTCGCGGAGCTCCAGCGCGAGTTGAACATGGGCCTGATCCTGATCACCCACGACCTCGGCGTCGTCGCCGACGTGGCCGACAAGATCGCCGTCATGTACGCCGGCCGGATCGTCGAGGCGGCCCCCGTCCACGAGATCTACAGGAACCCCGCGCACCCGTACACCCGCGGCCTGCTGGACTCGATCCCGCGCCTGGACCAGAAGGGCCAGGAGCTGTACGCCATCAAGGGCCTGCCGCCCAACCTGCTCGCCATCCCGCCCGGCTGCGCCTTCAACCCACGCTGCCCGATGGCCCGGGCCGTCTGCCGCACCGACGTACCGCCGCTGGCCGAGGTCGGACCGGACCGCGCCAGTGCGTGCTTCTTCTGGAAGGAGTGCCTCGGTGGCTGAGTCCATCCTCGTGGTGGAGGACCTGGTCAAGCACTACCCGCTGACCCAGGGCATCCTCTTCAAGAAGCAGGTCGGCGCCGTCAAGGCCGTCGACGGGGTCTCCTTCGACCTGCGGGCCGGCGAAACCCTCGGCATCGTCGGGGAGTCGGGCTGCGGCAAGTCCACCGTCGCCAAGATGCTGGTCAACCTCGAACGCCCGACGGCGGGCGCGATCACGTACAAGGGCGAGGACCTCGCCAAGCTGTCCGGCCGCGCCCTGAAGGCCGTACGCCGCAACATCCAGATGGTGTTCCAGGACCCGTACACCTCGCTGAACCCGCGCATGACGGTCGGCGACATCATCGGCGAACCCTACGAGATCCACCCCGAGGTGGCCCCCAAGGGCGACCGGCGCCGCAAGGTCCAAGAGCTCCTGGACGTGGTCGGCCTCAACCCGGAGTACATCAACCGGTACCCGCACCAGTTCTCCGGCGGCCAGCGCCAGCGCATCGGCATCGCCCGCGGCCTCGCCCTCCAGCCCGAGATCATCGTCGCCGACGAGCCCGTCTCCGCCCTCGACGTCTCCGTCCAGGCCCAGGTGGTCAACCTCCTGGAGCGCCTCCAGGACGAGTTCAACCTCTCCTACGTGTTCATCGCGCACGACCTCTCGATCGTCCGCCACATCTCCGACCGGGTCGGCGTCATGTACCTGGGCCGGATCGTCGAGATCGGCACCGACACCCAGATCTACGACCACCCCACCCACCCGTACACCCAGGCGCTGCTCTCCGCCGTTCCGGTTCCCGACCCGGAGGCCCGCGCGGGCCGCGAGCGGATCATCCTCTCCGGTGATGTGCCCTCCCCGGCCAATCCGCCCTCGGGCTGCCGCTTCCGCACCCGCTGCTGGAAGGCCGAGGCGCGCTGCGCCTCGGAGGTCCCGCTGCTGGAGATCCCGGCCTTCCTCCCGGGCGGCCCGACGGCCCACCCCTCGGCGTGCCATTTCGCATCCGAACGGGCCGTCCTTCCGCCGGGCCCGCCGCCGGGACCGCCCACGGGAACACAGCCGGGACCGCAGCCGGGACCGCAGCCGGGACCGCCGACCAAGGAGTGAGCCACGGGCCCCCGCGACCGCTCATTTCTCGCCACAGCTGTGAACGGCACCCGGTGAACCGGCAACTCGGTTAACACGTAGGCAACTTGACCGTTTCTGTCCCGAGATCTGGGCCGGGCAGCCTGGTCCCGTGCGGCCGTGCGGGTGCCGACAGCCGGCCGGGGAGGCGTACAGCTTCCCCGGCCGGCACTCCTGTGACCCCGGACGTGCGCGGCATGCGCCCCTCGTGCTGCCGGAATCAATCGATGTCGGGGTACGGATAGTTATGATCCGTAGCGCACGGTGGGTATGACTCTGCCGAGCACCGAGTTGCGAGTACGCGAACCCGATGTCCGCTCGACGTGGAGGTGAAACGCCGTGGCACTATCGATCTCGGCCGTGGTGCTGCTGGCAGTCGTCGTCTTCCTGCTGGTCCGGCGTTCGGGCCTGAAGGCGGGTCACGCAGTGGTCTGTGTACTGCTCGGCTTCTATCTGGCGAGCTCGACCGTGGCTCCGACGCTCTCCCAGCTGACCAACAACGTGGCGAGCATGATCAGCGGCCTCAAGTTCTAGCGCTGCAGGGGTCGCCGCGTGGGGTTCCGGGTGGCGGGTCCTCGTAGGCTGGTGCCATGAACGGTCTTCCCGCCCGTCGGCTCCTGCTCGTGCACGCGCACCCGGACGACGAGTCGATCAACAACGGCGTCACCATGGCCAAGTACGCGGCCGAGGGCGTCCATGTCGCGTTGGTGACCTGCACGCTCGGCGAGGAGGGTGAGGTCATCCCGTCCGACCTCGCCCACCTGACGGCCGACCGCGAGGACGCCCTCGGCGCCCACCGCATCGGCGAACTCGCCGAGGCCATGAAGGAACTGGGCGTCGCCGACCACCGGTTCCTCGGCGGCCCCGGCCGCTTCCGGGACTCCGGGATGATGGGCGCCGAACAGAACCACCGGCCCGGCGCCTTCTGGTCCGCCGACGTGGACGAGGCCGCGGGGTACCTCGTAGAGGTGATCCGCGAACTGCGCCCCCAGGTCCTCGTCACCTACGACCCGGACGGCGGCTACGGCCACCCCGACCACATCCAGGCCCACCGCGTCGCCACCCGCGCCGCCGAACTGGCCGCGGAACCCGCCTACCGCCGGGACCTCGGCGCACCGCACGCCATCGAGAAGCTCTACTGGAACCGGGTCCCGCGCACGGTCGTCGAGGAGGGCTTCGCCCGGCTGCACGAGGCCGGGAGCGAGGTGCCCTTCCCGGAGCCGGCCACGCCGGACGACGTGCCGGGCGTGGTGGCCGACGAGCGCATCACCGCCGAGATCGGCGGGGACGAGGCCGCCGAGCAGGCGTTCGTGGCCGCCAAGACCGCCGCGATGCGCGCCCATGCCACCCAGATCGCCGTGGACGGGCCCTTCTTCGCGCTCTCCAACGACCTGGCGCAACCGCTGTTCACCCACGAGTACTACGAGCTGGCCGTGGGCACGCCCGGCGTCCCGGCGGGCGAGCGCGAGCGCGACCTCTTCGCGGGGGTACGGGCGTGACCGGCGCGTGGAACGCGGGGCGGATCGGCACCCTGCTGGGCCTGTTGGCGGCAGGGGTGGTGGTCGGCGTCGCCGGCTGGCTCGTCGTCGACCTGTGGTTCCCGGGCGGACTGGTCCTCGCGCTCCTCGCGCTCCTCGGCCTGTTCCTCGGCGGCCGGATCGCCCTGGGCACCGGCATCGGCGTCGGAGCGGCCACGGGTGGCTGGTTCCTCTCCTACGTGATCCTCGGCGTGCCCCGGCCGGAGGGCGACTTCCTGCTCGGTTCGTCCGGAATCAGCATGTACGTCTACCTTTTGGGTGGAGTGGTGCTCGCTGTGATGTGCGCCACGATGAGCCTCCCGGAGGACCGGCCGCTTTCGGCCGCCAGGAACGCCAGGTGACGCGGCGTCGGCCGCGCCCGACGCCTTGACGAGCGGCTCGGCCGCCGCGTCCACGGACCCGCGGAGCCCGGGCGACAGGTGCTCAGGAGGGGTGCGGAGGGGGCGCACAGGAGGTCAAGGGGAACCCTTCGTTCCCGGCGGCCGGGTGTGCGCGGGCGGTGGCCAGTATGGTGGACCGGCCGCCGAGCTGCCCGCGCACCCAATGACGGGCGGCGGAGCCGATCGGGAGAACCTGCTTTGAGTCGTGATACTGACAGTCCGTCCTCCGGGCCCAACGGGCCCGGCGGAGCCGCCCACCCCTCGGGCGCGGCTCCGTACGGATCAGGCCAGTATCCGACCACGACAGTGCCCCCCGTCCGGGCGCGGCGACCATTCCGGAGGAGAGTTCAGTGACCGCACCGCCCGCGAAGCCGTCCACGCCCGATTCCGACGGGCCGAAGACGGAGACCCAGCTGACGACCCGGATCCGGATCAACATCCCGGGTTCGCGGCCGATTCCGCCCGTGGTCGTACGCCAGACCATGCCCGAAGCCGAGGCGCAGGCGCCCGAGCCCGTCACCCCGCCGGCCGCGCCCGAGCCGGGTCCGGGCGAGGGCATGCCCAGCAACTGGTTCGCACCGCGCAAGGCGGGCTCCCCGCCCGCCCCGGGGATGGCTCCCGCCCCCGCCCCGGCCCCGGGGCGCGGACCGGCTCCGGCCGGCGGCCCGCGCTTCGACGGGCCCGCGCAGCAGGGCTTCGCCCAGGGCCCGGCAGGGCCGCGCCCGGGTGCGCCGATGGGCCCCGGCCCGGGTGCACCCATGGGCCCCGGTCCTGGTGCGCCGATGGGCCCCGGTTCTGGTGCGCCGATGGGCCCCGGCCCCGGTGCACCGATGGCTCCCGGCCAGGGTGCGCCGATGGGTCCTGGTCCCGGTGCGCCGATGGGCCCCGGCCGCGGTGCGCCGATGGGTCCCGGTCCGGGTGCGCCCATGGGCCCCGGCCCCGGTGGTCCCGGTCCCGCCCCGGTCCAGGCCGGCGGCCCGCGCTTCGACGGTCCCGCGCAGCAGGGCTTCGCCCAGGGCCCGGCAGGGCCGCGCCCCGGTGCGCCGATGGGCCCCGGCCCCGGCGGCCCCGGCGTCGGCGGCGGCCCGGGCGCCGGTTACCCCGCACCCCCCGGCGGCCCCGGTACGGGCGCCCCCGCGGGCCCCGCGCAGGGACCCGGTCCCGCCGGACCCTCCGCGCCGCAGGCCGGCGTCGACTACGGCTCCGGCCCCACCACCGGTCCGGTCGCCAAGGCCCTGATCGCCCCCGTTCCGCCCGCCCCGGCCTGGCCCGGCAGCGGCCGCGGTCCCGACGGTCCGACCGGCGGGCCCGCGCTGGGCTCCGTACCGGTGGGCGGGGCGCCGGAGCCGAGCTGGCCCGGCCCCGAGCTGGACGAGGCCGGATACCCGCAGCCCGCGCCCGCCCCGGCGGCCGCGAACAAGGCCAAGCCCAAGGCAGCCGCGCCCGCCCCGGCCCGGCCCGCCAAGAAGGGCCGCAACAAGGTGGTCCTCCTCGGCGGAGCCCTCTTCGTGCTGTGCGGCGTGGCCTACGGAGCCGGTCTGCTCCTCAACCACTCCGACGTCCCCAAGGGCACCACCGTCATGGGCGTCGACATCAGCGGCAGCCGCGACGAGGCCGTCGCCAAGCTCCAGACGTCCTTCGGCAACCGTGCCGCCGCCCCGCTCCAGCTCACCGTCGGCGGCAAGACGGTCGAGCTGAAGCCCGAGAAGGCCGGCCTGAGCCTGGACAGCCAGACCACCGTCCGCAACGCCGCGGGCAGCGACTACAACCCCGTCACGGTCATCGGCTCGCTCTTCGGCAGCGAGCGCAAGGCCGAGGCCGTCCTGCCCATCGACGACGAGAAGCTGCGGGTCGCCCTCCAGGAGCTGGCCGGCACCGCCGGTTCCGCCACCGAGGGCACCATCACCTTCGACACCGGCAAGGCCGTCGCGGTCCCCGGCAAGGCCGGTTCCACGCTCGACGTGGACGGCTCCGTGGGCCTGGTCACGAAGGCCTTCCACGACATGGTCGAAAGCGGCAAGGCCGCCCCGGTCACCCTCCCGGTCGCCACCAAGGACCCGGTCGTGGACCAGGCCGAACTGGACCGGGCCATGAAGGACTTCGCCACGCCCGCGATGTCGGCGCCGGTCGTCGTCAAGGCGGGCACCAAGTCCATCCCGCTGGGCGCCAAGTCCCTGCCGAAGATCCTGAGCATGCAGGTCGTCGACGGACACCTCGTCGAGAAGTACGACCTGGAGGCCCTCAAGACGGCCTACGGGAACACCTTCGACGGCGTCCTCATCATGCGCGGCACCGGCGAGAAGACCGCCGTCACCCCGCAGGACGTCGCCGGAGTCCTCGGCAAGGCCCTGCGCGGCAAGACGACCGCCGAACGGACCGGGGTCATCCCCACCAACCCGAGCTGACCACGAACACCCCGGAGCCCCTCCCGAGGGGCTCCGGGGTGTTTCAGGGTCCGGGGCGGAGACCCGGGGAACGGCGGAAGGGCGGGTAGGGGACCTCGCCCCGCGCAGCGGCCACCCGCAGCCGGGGGGCCGGTACCCAGGCGGCCTAGTTCAGCAGGGCCCGCGCCGCCATCGCCTCGGCACGAATCCGCACCGCGGCCGGCGGATCGATCACGTCCACGACCACCGCGTAGGACTCCATCTCCGCCGCCCCCGCCGCGAACTCCCCGCGCTCCACCAGCAGCTTCGCCCGCTCGTACCGCAACGCCGCGGGATGCGAGGGCAGCAGCAGCGCCAGGTCCAGCGCCCACAGCGCCACCCCCGAGTGCTCGGGCCGCGACGAGGCCCACACCCGGATGTTGTTCAGGATCCGCAGGACGATGTCCATCGTGCGCGCCGCGGTCCGCGGCCCCGCCGCCAGCTCCGCCGGACCCGCGCCCAGCGAGGCGCCCCCCGCGAAGGGGTCGACGACCACACCCTCCTCCGGATCCCCGAAGCCCACCACGAAGTGCCCCGGCAGGGCCAGCCCGTACACCGGAGCCCCGGCCCGCCGGGCCACCTCCAGCCAGACCACGGACAGCAGGATGGGCAGCCCCCGGCGCCGCCGCAGCACCTCGTGCAGCATCGAGGACGAGAGCCGGTCGTAGTCGGCCGGCGTGCCGTGGAAACCCAGCCGCCCGCCCAGCAGTTCGGACACCGCCGAGGCCCATGCGCGAGCGCCCCGCAGCCCGTACGGCAGCATCCCCGCCAGCCGGTCCAGCTCGATCTGCGCCCAGTCCATGGCCCGTTCGTCGAGCTCCGGGTCCCCCTCCGCGGCCAGCAGCAGACACAGCGTGGCCAGGTCGGGCCGCTCCGCCCGCGCCTCGGCCGCGAACCGCTCCCGCCAGGGCGAGGTCACACCGCCGCCCGGCGGTAGTGGTGGTAGGAGTGGTGCGTCCCGAAGCCCATCCCCTCGTACAGCGCCCGCGCCCCGGCGTTGTCGCTCTCCACCTGGAGCCAGGCCGCCGATGCGCCCTCCTCCAGCGCGCGCCGCGCCAGCGCCGCCATCACGGCCGAGGCGAGGCCGCGGCGCCGGTGCTCCGGGTCGACCTCGACGGCGCCGAACCCGGCCCACCGGCCGTCCACCACGAGCCGCCCGATCGCCCGGCCGGGCACCGCCGCGAACCATACCGACGGCCCCGCCGTCAGCACCCGGCGGGCGGTATCGGGATCCTTCACCCGCCCGTAGCGGGAGAGCCAGTCCTCGTCCGGAGTGCGGGTCAGCCGTACGCCCGCGAGCACGGCATCGTCCACGTCCAGGTCGCCCACCGCCGCCAGCCCGCCGACCTGCACCAGCGCCGACACCTCGCGGACCCAGCCCCGGTCCTCCAGCTCCGCGCACAGCAGCTCCTGCGTGCCCGCGGCCCCCGTGGCGGTCTGGACGTAGGCCGGAAGATCCCTCTCCGCGTACCAGGACGTCACCCGCGCGAGTGCATCGTCCAGCGGGACACCGGGATCACCGAGCGGCAGCACGGAGTTGGCCCGGCGGGTGAATCCGCCGGCCGCGCGCAGCGTCCACTCGCCCAGCGGCTCGCTCTCCAGCGGCACCCAGGACCGTGCGCAGACCCGCGCGAGCTCCTCGAAGGAGGCCGCGGGGCCCCTGCGGCGGGCCGGAGCGGCCGGTACGACCTTGCCCGCCACCAGTGAGGATTCCGCGATGCGGACGGACTCGCCGGTCTTTCGTGTGATCGTCACCACACCTTCGTTCCAGGATGTGAGAACCCCTACGGTGTCCGTGAAAGAGGGGCCCCCGGTCGAGCTGTGCTCCACCCGTCGCACAGAGACACGTTTACCCACGTCAGCGGGTGTAATCCGGATCTCCAGCCGTCCACCGGCAGTGATTTCCACAGCTCTGTCCGCCCCTCCTGTTCGGATCGTGCCCGGGAACGGAGATACTAGAGGCGGGCATCGACGACGCCGCGCTCCCGCGCGATATGGAAAGCCCTTATGAGGAGGAACGAGAGCGTGACCTACGTCATCGCGGAGCCTTGTGTCGACGTCAAAGACAAGGCATGCATCGAAGAGTGCCCCGTCGACTGCATCTACGAGGGCCAGCGGTCCTTGTACATCCACCCGGACGAGTGCGTCGACTGTGGTGCGTGTGAGCCGGTCTGCCCGGTCGAGGCCATCTTCTACGAGGATGACACTCCGGAGGAGTGGAAGGACTACTACAAGGCGAACGTCGAGTTCTTCGACGAGCTCGGTTCGCCCGGTGGTGCTTCCAAGCTCGGCCTGATCGAGCGCGACCACCCCTTCATCGCAGCGCTTCCGGCGGACATCAACCCGAGCCACTGACGGTCGGGTACCGCCCCACGCGCGTCCCTCGGTCCCGTACGGCTCACAGCCGCACGGGACCGAGGTGTTTTCACGACGAAACTCCTGGAATGTGCGCAATGCACGGAACATCCGGAAAGCGAGAGCACCACGTGGCCGCAGTCTCAGCACGCCTCCCCGTCTTCCCCTGGGACAAGCTGGAGCCGTACAAGGCGACGGCGGCGACCCACCCGGACGGGATCGTCGACCTCTCCGTCGGCACCCCCGTCGACCCGGTGCCGGAACTGATCCAGCGCGCCCTGATCGAGGCCGCCGACTCCCCGGGCTACCCCACGGTGTGGGGCACCCCGGCCCTGCGCGACGCGATCACCGGCTGGGTGCGCGGCCGCCTCGGCGCGAGCGCCGCCGGGCACCGCAACGTCCTGCCGGTCGTCGGCTCCAAGGAACTGGTGGCCTGGCTGCCCACCCAGCTGGGCCTCGGCGCCGGCGACCAGGTGGCGTACCCCCGGCTGGCCTACCCGACGTACGAGGTCGGTGCGCGACTGTGCGGCGCCGAGCCGGTGGTCTACGACGACCCCACCACCGATCTCGACCCGGCCCGCGTGAAGCTGCTGTGGCTCAACTCCCCGTCCAACCCCACCGGCAAGGTCCTCCCCAAGGAGGAGCTCGTACGGATCGTGGCCTGGGCGCGCGAGCACGGGATCCTGATCTTCAGCGACGAGTGCTACCTGGAACTGGGCTGGGAAGCCGAGCCCGTCTCCGTCCTGCACGACGAGGTCTGCGGCGGCTCGTACGAGGGCATCGTCGCCGTCCACTCGCTCTCCAAGCGGTCCAACCTGGCCGGCTACCGTGCGGCCTTCGTCGCCGGTGACGCCGAAGTCCTCGGCGAGCTGCTCCAGATCCGCAAGCACGGCGGCATGATGACCCCGGCCCCCGTGCAGGCGGCCACGGTGGCGGCCCTGGGCGACGACGTGCACGTCGAGGAGCAGCGGGTGCGCTACGCGGCCCGCCGCGCGGCCCTGCGCACGGCCCTGGAGGCGCACGGCTTCCGCGTCGAGCACAGCGAGGCCAGCCTGTACCTGTGGGTGACCCGGGACGAGCCCTGCTGGGACACGGTCGCCCACCTGGCCGAGCTCGGCGTCCTGGTCGCGCCGGGCGACTTCTACGGCGAGGCGGGCGCGCACTTCGTCCGCGTCGCCTTCACGGCCACGGACGAACGCGTCGCGGCGGCGGTCAAGCGGCTGGCCTGATCCAGCCTCGCCGGCGTTCGAGGCGCGGGGTTCGGGGGCCGGCCCCCGACTACGAACCGCAGATGACGGTGTAGACGGCCCGAGGGGCCCGGGAGTTCGTGCTCCCGGGCCCCTCGGCGTTCCTGGCGGCGACTGCTAGCCGAGGCCGGGCAGTCCACCCGGGAGGCCACCGGGAAGGCCGCCCGGCAGCCCGCCGCCGGCGAGCGGGAGCCCAGCCAGCAGGCTGCCCGCGGCGCCGGTCACCTCGTCGGCGGGCGCGGGCGCCGGCAGGGTCGAGGCGGGCACGGCATCGGTGGCGGTGTCGCCCGCGGCGGCGACCGTCGCGTCCGGCGCGGTGAGCGCGCCCAGCTGCGGCACGGACTCCAGGCCCGCGGCGCTGGCCGCGCCGGCCGCACCGACCACGGGCGCTGCCCCGGCTGCGAGGAGCAGCGCGGCACGGGCGATCCGACGGGTCAGGGGGAGGGACATGTTGCTCCTAAGCGGTAGCGGCTGAGTACGCCGTGACAACCGCTCGGAGGGGGGCGCGAGTTGCGGAGCCGGTGGGTAAAGGATCAGTAACGGATCGTTTAATCGGCTTCCGGGCCGACCGCTCGGAACACGCGCCGACCTGCGGTTGCGTGCCCGCCGCGGCCTCCGTGTCCGCCGTACGGGTCACCCCCGTACGGGGGACGGGTCGTACACCCGTCCACCGGTGGTTCAGCCGCGCACGAAGATCCGTACCTGGCCCGGGGCCGCGGCGCCGGGATCCCCGGCGTCGTTCCCGGCACCCGCGGCGCCCCGCTCCCGCCACCGGTCGCCGTCCTTGCCCGCCACCCAGGACTTGCCGCCGTACGAGACCCGGGTGATCCCCAGCTCGCGGGAGCCGGCCACCGCCCACTGCGCGAGCACCTGCCCGATCCGCGCCGCCGGTTCCCCGCCGCCGGGCTTCGCCACCAGGGTCACCTCGGACTCGGTGGCCGCCCCGGCGTTCTCCCCGGCCCGGCCGCCCGCCTCCGCGGGCAGCGTGTACAGGGGGTTCTTGCCGAGCAGCCGGGTCAGCTGCGTCCGGATCTTCGCCGGATCGCCGGCCCGGACGGGCGCGGGCCCGATGCAGGTCAGGTGGCCGGCGCCGGTGAAGGCAGAGGTCAGCACGGTGGCGTCCGGCTCGTGCTTCGCGTAGGCCTGCGGGAAACCGCTCAGCTGCACCTTCTGTGCCGCCACCGTCAGCGGGAGCCGCGAGTACCCCTTGATCTCGGCCAGCCGGTCGTAGAAGATCCCGGCCGAGTACACGGGGTCCATGATCTGGTCCGGCGTGCCCCAGCCCTGCGAGGGCCGCTGCTGGAACAGGCCCAGCGAATCGCGGTCGCCGTGGTCGAGGTTGCGCAGGGCCGACTCCTGCATCGCGGTCGCCAGTGCGATCGTCACGGCCCGGTCGGGCATCCCCTTGGAGACCCCGACGGCGGCTATCGTCGCCGCGTTCGCCGCCTGCTCGGGGGACATCTCGTCGAACTGGCCCCCGCCCTTCGCGCCGCTCTTCCCGTCGGCCGAAGCCGTGCAGTAGGGCACGCCGCCGTTGTCGTTCGACGCGCGCTGCACGACGAAGTACCCGGCCACCGCCACCAGCACCAGGAAGCCCGCGGCCCAGCGGAGCGGGCGACGGCGGCGGCGAGGGCGGGGGTGATCGGTCTGCGGCACGCCGCCCACCGTACTTGAGCCATATGACGCGTCCATCGGCCGGACGGACAAGGCTTCGTCGCAGCCCGGGGCGTTAGGGTCAGCTCCATGTCCGAATCCGAGCTGGACCTCACCCTGGACGCCGCCGAGCTGACCGCCCGGCTCGTCGACATCCCCTCCGTGAGCGGCGACGAGAAGGTACTCGCCGACCTCGTGGAACACGCCTTGCGCGGCCTGCCGCACCTGACCGTGGACCGCTTCGGCAACAACGTCGTCGCGCGCACCCACCTGGGCCGCGCCGAACGCGTCGTACTCGCCGGGCACCTCGACACCGTGCCGATCGCCGACAACGTGCCCTCCCGCCTCGACGAGAACGACGTCCTGTGGGGATGCGGCACCACCGACATGAAGTCGGGCGTCGCCGTACAGCTGCGCATCGCGGCCACGGTCCCCGAGCCGAACCGGGACCTCACCTTCGTCTTCTACGACCAGGAAGAGGTCGCCGCCGACCTCAACGGCCTCGGCAAGGTCGCCGAAGCCCACCCGGACTGGCTGACCGGCGACTTCGCCGTCCTCCTCGAACCCTCCAACGCCGAGGTCGAGGGCGGCTGCCAGGGCACCCTGCGCGTCCTGCTCCGCACCTCCGGCGAGCGCGCCCACTCCGCGCGCAGCTGGATGGGCTCCAACGCCATCCACGCGGCGAGCCCGATCCTGGCCACGCTGGCGGCGTACGAGCCCCGCAAGCCCGTGATCGACGGCCTGGAGTACCACGAGGGCCTCAACGCGGTCCGCATCGACGGCGGCGTCGCCAACAACGTCATCCCCCACGCCTGCACGGTGACGGTCAACTTCCGCTTCGCCCCCGACCGCAGCACGGACGAGGCCATCGCCCACGTCCGCGAGGTCTTCGCGGACTGCGACATCGACGAGTTCGTCATCGACGACCTCTCCCCGGGCGCCCTCCCCGGCCTCTCCCACCCGGCCGCCGCCGCCTTCATGGAAGCCGTCGGCGGACACGCCATGCCGAAGTTCGGCTGGACGGACGTCTCCCGCTTCAGCGCCCTGGGCGTCCCGGCGGTCAACTACGGCCCGGGCGACGCCCTCCTGGCCCACAAGGCCGACGAACGCGTGGAAACAAAGGCGATCCTCCACTGCGAGGAACGACTCCGCGCCTGGCTGACCTCGTCACCTGCCGGCTCCTGAGAGCCGGGCTTGCGTTACGGCGCATCACCGGCTGTGGTGTGCCGTCCGCGTCCGGCCGTCCCGCTGGTGCGGGACGGCTGGGGCCGGTGACTGGGCCCCGCTTCGCCACAGCATCCGCGCGCGTGCGCGGATGTTGCGGGAGCCGTTGCGGTCTGCGTGATCAACGAATCCGCAGGACCGGCAGGCGAAGCGGGCCTGTGAGACCCGGTTCGCCTTGTCGACGTGACCGCACTCGGAGCAGGTGCGGGAGGTGTACGCCGGGTCGACGTACACCACCGGCACTCCGGCCCGGCGGGCCTTGTAGGCGATGAAGTCGCCGAGCTGGGCGAAGGCCCAGGTGTGCACCATGGCCCGTTGGGGCTTCCTCAGCCGTACCCGTTCGCGGATCCCGGTCAGGTTCTCCAGACCGATCCCGCGCCCGGTGCGTTCAGCCTCGGCCACGATGTGTTTGGCGATCTTGTGATTGACGTCCCGAGTCCGCCGGGCCTCCTTGCGTCGCCTGCGCTGGATGCGCCGCTTGGCGGATTTGGTTCCCTTGCGTTGAAGTTTCGTGCGGACGTCCCGGTCGCGCTTCCGCAGCCGGTTGAGTCGCCGCCCGGCCATGATCTCGCCGTCGCTCGTCGTGGCGATGTTGACGATGCCGAGGTCCACGCCGAGGAAGTCCACAGGCTGTGCGTTCGGAAGGGCTTCCGGGACGTCGCAGGTAGCAGCGAGGTACCAGGACCCGTCGCGGTGGATCAGGTCCGATTCGCCTCTGCGATGCGCGGCGATCATCTCCAGCTGCGTGGGACTGCCGGTGTACGACATCCCCTTCAGGCGTCCGGCCGTGGTCCAGATCGAAACGGTGCGGGCGTCGGTCTGCCACGAGAGCATGCGGTCGTCGTAGGGCTGAGCGGCCGTCGCACGGAAGGCGAGCGGCTTCTCCGTCGAGCGGCGGTGTCGGGCGGAGCTGGGTCGGCCGAGATTCCCCGCTCGCGAGTTCGCGAGGAGCGCCGTGTACGCGTCGGCAACCTTTTTGATCACGTGCTGCGCAGCTTGCGCCCCCAGCCCCCAACGCGCCTTGACCTCGTTGTAGGTGTGCTTCCGCAGATCGAAGTTCCGGAAGGTCTTCTGCTTGAAGGCGGACTCCGCCACCCATGAAGCCGCCTGGTTGCAGGCATGCAGGGTCGAGGCCAGAGCCGACGCCTGTGAGGGCGTCGGCAGGAGCTTCACCTGCACCACCAGCTTCATGAGACGTGAAGCTAGGGGCTCGCACGTGCGTCTGCGTGACGGATGCTCGTTCCTCACCGGTTTCAGCGAGTTATCGAGCGTCTGTACGTTGCGCGAGTCTTTCCGGCCACGCCAGTAACTCGTCGAGTTCCGTTTGTCGTCACCCTCGTGCGCCTAACCTGATCCAACGATCAGCAGGAGGGAGCACATCATGGGCAACCCTGAAGGGTCCGCTCGTCGTCGGCCCGAGGAGCAGCAGCTCGGGCCGGTGCTGAGGAGGCGGGGCCAGGTGCAGGCCGGCAGTACGACGGACCAGCGGCTGCTGGATTCGGCCGGGCCCTCCGAGTGGGTGCACACCGATCCGTGGCGGGTCCTGCGCATCCAGTCGGAGTTCATCGAGGGCTTCGGCACCCTGGCGGAGCTGCCGCCGGCGATCAGCGTGTTCGGCTCCGCCCGGACGCCGGCGGGTTCGCCGGAGTACGAGGCGGGCGTGCGGATCGGCGGTGCGCTCGTGGAGGCCGGGTTCGCGGTGATCACGGGCGGGGGCCCGGGCGCGATGGAGGCGGCCAACAAGGGCGCGCGGGAGGCCAACGGCATCTCGGTGGGCCTGGGCATCGAGCTCCCCTTCGAGCAGGGGCTCAACCAGCACGTCGACCTCGGGCTGAACTTCCGCTACTTCTTCGTCCGCAAGACGATGTTCGTGAAGTACAGCCAGGGCTTCGTGGTCCTGCCGGGCGGGCTCGGCACCCTCGACGAGCTGTTCGAGGCCCTGACCCTGGTCCAGACGCAGAAGATCACCCGCTTCCCGATCGTGCTGTTCGGCACGGAGTACTGGAGCGGGCTCATCGACTGGCTGAAGGGCACGGTCATCGCCCAGGGCAAGGCCTCGGAGAAGGACCTCTACCTGTTCCACGTCACCGACGACGTGGACGAGGCGATCGCGCTCGTGACGAAGGAAGTCGCCAGGTAGGACCGGCCGCCGACCGCTACGCCAGCCCCCGGCGGGCGACCGCCGGGGGTCGGTGGCCCTGGATCGAGCGGACCATGTCCAGGATCTGCTTGGTTTCCGCGACTTCGTGGACGCGGTAGACCTGGGCGCCCAGCCAGGCCGAGACGGCCGTCGTGGCCAGGGTGCCCAGCAGGCGTTCCTTGACCGGCTTGTCGAGGGTCTCGCCGACGAAGTCCTTGTTGGAGAGGGAGACCAGGACCGGCCAGCCCGTCTCCGTCATCTCGGAGAGGCGCCGGGTGGCCTCCAGCGAGTGGCGGGTGTTCTTCCCGAAGTCGTGGCCCGGGTCGATCATGATCGACTCACGGGGTACGCCCAGGGCCGCCGCACGCTCGGCCAGGCCGACCGTGACGCGGAGGATGTCGGCCATCACGTCCTCGTACTCGGTCCGGTGCGGCCGGGTCCGCGGCTCGACGCCGCCCGCGTGGGTGCAGACGATGCCCGCGCCGTGGCGCGCGGCGACCTCCGCGAGCTTCGGGTCGACACCGCCCCACGCGTCGTTGAGCAGATCGGCCCCGGCCTCGCAGACGGCCTCGCCGACCTCGTGCCGCCACGTGTCGACGCTGATCACCACGTCGGGGTGGCGGCGGCGGACCTCGGCGACGAAGCCGACCGTGCGCCGGGCCTCCTCCGCCGCGTCCACGTGCTCGCCGGGACCGGCCTTCACCCCGCCGATGTCGATGATCGCGGCGCCCTCGGCCACCGCCTGCTCGACCCGGTCCAGGGCCGGCTCGTCGCGGAAGGTCGCTCCCTGGTCGTAGAAGGAGTCAGGGGTCCGGTTCACGATGGCCATGATCACCGGCTCGTGGTCGTCGAACTCGCGCCTGCCCAGTCGCAGCATCCTGCTCTTTCCTCCTTCGGCGACCCTTGCGCCTCGCCTGCGACCTTAACCTGGTGGCCGGAGTCTCTCAGGGGAGTTGATCGTGTTCGCGTTCTTGCTCATCGCGCTGGTCGTGGTCGTCGCGGGAGTCACCCTCGCGGTGGCCGGCGGGGGGTCCGAGGCGGTGCTGCCCGAGGCCGAGCCCGACCGGCTGTCCGACGCCCTGCCGGAGAACCGCCCCGTCGTACGGGCGGACATCGACGAGCTGCGCCTGCCGGTGGCCCCGCGCGGCTACCGGATGTCCGACGTGGACGACGTACTGGAGCGGCTGGCGGCGGAGCTGGCGGAGCGCGACGCGCGGATCGCCGAGCTCACCGCCGCGACCGGGCCGGCGCCCGCGGCCGGGCCCGCCGACGGCTCCGTGGACCTGACCAAGGCCGCCGAGCAGTGAGCGGGGTGCTCGCCGGCCCCGACGGGGGCCTGCGGTGTCCCTGGGGGCTGTCCACCGAGGACTACATCGCGTACCACGACACGGAGTGGGGCCGGCCGGTCCACGGGGACGACGCGCTGTACGAGCGGCTGTGCCTGGAGGCCTTCCAGTCGGGGTTGTCCTGGCTGACGATCCTGCGCCGGCGCGAGGGGTTCCGGGCGGCCTTCGCGGGCTTCGAGATCGCCAAGGTGGCGGAGTTCGGGGCGGCGGACGTGGAACGGCTCCTCGCCGACGAGGGGATCATCCGGAACCGGGCCAAGATCGAGGCGACCCTCGCCAACGCGAAGACCCTGGCCGGGTGGGGAGAGGGCGAACTGGACGCCCTGATCTGGTCCCACGCCCCTGCGCCGGGGCGGGCCCCGAAGACCACCACCGAGATCCCGGCGGTCACCCCGGAGTCCACGGCCCTGGCCAAGGCCCTGAAGAAGGCGGGCATCCGCTTCGTGGGCCCCACGACGGCCTACGCCCTGATGCAGGCCTGCGGCCTGGTCAACGACCACCTGTCCCGCTGCGTGGCCCGCGACCTGTCCTGACCCGGCGGGGCCTGGTTCCCCGGGTGCGGCTGGGTCGTCCCTGCGGGGCTGGGTCCCCTACCCGCCCTTCCACCGTTCCCCGGGCTCCGCCCGGACCCCCCTGGGGCTCCGCCCCGGACCCCGCTCCTCAAACGCCGGCGAGGCTGGACATGGCCGACACCGGCGAAAATCCAGCCCCTCCGGCGTTTGAGGAGCGGGGTCCGGGGCGGAGCCCCGGGGAACGGGCGAAGGGCGGGTAGGGGAACTTGCCCCGCGCAGCGGCCGCCCGCGCCCGCGCCCGCGGAGCGGTGACCGTCCCGCCCGGGGGAGTCGCTAGCGGCCCAGGTATCGGGGGGCCTGCTTCGCGAGGAAGGCTTCCACGGCGATGCCGTGGTCCTCAGAGGCCCCCGCACGGGCCTGGAGCACGTCCTCGTGGTCCAGCGCGTCGGAGAGCGACCGGGAGGCCCCGTACGCCAGGGACTCCTTCAGCGCCGCGTAGGCGACCGTCGGGCCCTCGGCCAGCCGCCGGGCCACGGCCAGCGCCTCGGCCGCCAGCTCGTCCGAGGGGACGACGCGGTTCGCGATGCCGAGCTCCAGGGCCTCCTGGGCCTTCACGGACCGGGGGAAGAGCAGCAGGTCGGAGGCGCGCGAGCCGCCGATCAGGCGGGGCAGCGTCCACGAGACGCCCGAGTCGGCCGTCAGGGCGACGCCCGCGAAAGAGGTGTTGAAGGAGGCGGTGTCCGCGACCACACGGAAGTCCGCCGCCAGGGCGAAGCCGAAGCCCGCGCCCGCCGCGACGCCGTTCACGCCCGCCACCACCGGCTTCGGCATCTCCGTCAGCGCCCGGACGATCGGGTTGTAGTGCTCCGCGACGGTGTTCATGGTCAGCGAGGAGCCGTGCTCCCGGTCGGCCGCCAGGAATCCGACGTGCTCCTTGAGGTCCTGGCCCACGCAGAACGCCCGGTTGCCCGCCGCGGTGAGCAGGACCGCCCGTACGGCCGGATCCGCGGCCGCCGCCTTGGCCGCGTCGCGCAGGGCGACCTTGGCCTCGGTGTTCATGGCGTTCATGGCCTCGGGACGGTTGATCGTGATGGTGGCGAGTCCGTCGGTCACTTCGTAGAGCACGCTGTCGGCCATGGCGGGGGTCCCCCTTCGTCGCGGGCTGGCTACCGGCCGGTACCGGCCGGTGCAAAGGTCAGCATGGCGGACCGGACGGGGGTCGCACATGTGATGTGCGTCAAATAAACGGAAGGGCAGAGTCGTGCCGCGGCGGCGAAGTATCGCAGGCGTGTCCCCGAAATGAGTGGTTTTGGTCAAGCGCGTTGCACAAGCGTTCCCAGCCGATGTTGGTCATCGGGTCCTGACATGCGGGATAATGGCCTGGAAGCAATGTGTTCGATGCCGGGTACTAGGCGCCTGAATGGGGCCGTCGGCTGACGATGAACTGGTTTCAGGAAGGGGAACGAGCATGGCGGCCATGAAGCCGCGGACGGGCGACGGCCCGCTCGAGGTCACCAAGGAGGGGCGGGGCATCGTCATGCGCGTACCGCTCGAGGGCGGCGGTCGGCTCGTCGTCGAGCTGACTCCGGACGAGGCGGACGCCCTGGGTGACGCCCTGAAGAAGGTCGTCGGCTGATCCCCCAGGGACGCTGATAGTACTTTCGCTGCATTCTCTGCACTGCCCCGGCCGCACCAAGCGGTCGGGGCAGTGTTGTGTCCCCGTTGTGTACCCGGGCCGGGCCCCGAGCCGGGCCCCGGACCGTGATCGCCGGAGTCGCACCGTGACCTTTTCCCCGCCCGCTCCGCCGGCCTTCGCCGACTGCACGCCCCGCGAGAAGGCGGCCCGGGTCCTCACGGAGGTCCTGGCGCCGGCGAACCTGGTGGTCGCCCAGCTCCTGCTGATCGGCTGGCACAGCACCGGGTCGTGGGCGGGTCTCGGCTGGGGCCTGCTCGGCGCCCTGTTCTGCGGCGTGGTCCCGATCGGCATCATCCTGCTCGGGGTCCGGCGCGGGGCGCTGACCGACCAGCACATCCGGGTACGGCGCCAGCGGGTCGTCCCGATGGGGCTGAGCCTGGTCTCGGTCGTCGCCGGGATCACCCTCCTGCGCGTGTTCGGGGCCCCGGCCGACGTCTTCGCGCTCGTCGTCGCGATGCTCGTCGGGCTCGTCTCGTCCCTGCTGGTGACGGTCGGCTGGCAGATATCCATCCACATGTCGGTGGCCGGCGGCACCGTGATGATCCTGCTGCTGGTCTTCGGACCGGCGCTGCTCCCCGCGGTGCTGGTCGCCGCCGGCGTGGGATGGTCCCGGCTGGTCCTGAAGGCGCACACCACGGCGCAGCTCCTCGCCGGCGCCGCGCTGGGCGGTACGGCCGCGCTGACCTTCGCACTGCTGCGCTGAGCTGTAGCGCGCACCAGCCGACCGGCGACCCGGCGGCTCTTAGCCCGCCGGGCTCAGCGCCGGACCGCGCACAGCAGGCCGTCGCCCACCGGGAGCAGGGCGGCCTCCAGGGCCGGGGTCTCGCGGACGGTGCGCAGCAGTTCGCGGACCCGGAGCACCTCGACCGGCTGGGCCGCGGAGTCGACCGTACGGCCGTCCGAGAAGACTCCCTCGAAGCAGACGAGGCCGCCGGGGCGGAGCAGGCGCAACGATTCAGCGAGGTAGTCCAGGGACTCGGAAGGGTCCCCGTCGCAGAAGACGAGGTCGTATCCGCCGTCGGCCAGCCGGGGCAGTACGTCCAGGGCGCGGCCCGGGATGAAGCGGGCGCGGTTGCCCGCGAAGCCGGCGGCGCGGAAGGCCTGGCGGGCGAAGGCCTGCCGGTCCGCTTCGGGATCCACCGTGGTCAGGACCCCGTCGGCGCGCATTCCGTGCAGGAGGTGGATGCCGGACACGCCGGTTCCGGTGCCGATCTCGGCGACCGCCTTCGCGTCCGCGGTGGCGGCGAGCAGGCGCAGCGCGGCCCCGGTGCCGGGGGAGACGGAACGCAGTCCCGCTTCCCTGGACCGGTCGCGGGCCCATCGCAGAGCGTCGTCTTCGGCGACAAACGCGTCGGCGAACGCCCAGCTCGTCTGCCGGTTGCCGGTAATGACCCTCTCCTGTCCCCATAGTTGGCGCAACGGTGACTGTATCCGCTGGAGTCGGGAACCCGCAGATGGGACCGGGCGTTGAGAGCAGTAGAGACGCAAGAGCGGCCTGGGGCCCGGAGCCCGTGCAAAGTTACTGCAAAAATGCTTATCCAGAGCTGACGGGAGGGGTGGCTATGGTAGGGATTCCGCTGGACACCACCAGAGCCGACAGGGGAGGTGCGGCTGCGCCTGTGGATCGTGGGGGTGTCCTCCGACGCCTCTTCTGGTCGGCCGGTGAGCCGAAATCCGTGACCAACATTGCTGACCGTTTCCGCACCGTAGACACCGCAACCACCGCGACCTTCGCCGCCGATGCGGGCTCCCAGGCGTGGACCCCTCCCTCGTGGGAGGAGATCGTCAGCACGCACAGTGCGCGGGTCTACCGTCTCGCCTACAGGCTGACGGGCAACCAGCACGACGCCGAGGACCTGACGCAGGAAGTCTTCGTCCGCGTCTTCCGCTCGCTGTCCACGTACACGCCCGGCACCTTCGAGGGCTGGCTGCACCGGATCACCACGAACCTCTTCCTCGACATGGTCCGCCGCAAGCAGCGGATCCGCTTCGACGCCCTCGCCGACGACGCCGCCGAGCGGCTGCCCAGTCGCGAGCCGTCCCCGCAGCAGGTGCTGCACGACACCCACTTCGACGCGGACGTACAGCAGGCGCTGGACACCCTCGCGCCCGAGTTCCGTGCGGCCGTGGTGCTCTGTGACATCGAGGGCCTGTCGTACGAGGAGATCGCCGCAACGCTCGGCGTGAAGCTCGGCACCGTCCGCAGCCGTATCCACCGCGGCCGTTCGCACCTGCGCAAGGCGCTCAAGCACCGGTCTCCCGAGGCCCGTGCGGAGCAGCGCGCGCTGGCCGGTGTGGCCGTGGGCGCCCCCGGCACCGGGGGAGAGGGCGGAGCCGAGTGAGCGGGATCAGTCCGTCCCCGTCGCCCGCCGAACAGGCTTCCTCCGCGGAGCACCACCTGGGCGACCGGCTCGCCGCCCTCGTGGACGGGGAGTTGAGCCACGACGCGCGCGAGCGCGTACTGGCGCACCTGGCGACGTGTGCCAAGTGCAAGGCCGAGGCCGATGCGCAGCGCCGCCTGAAGACCATGTTCGTGGAGAGCGCGCCCCCTCCGCTGTCGGCCGGGCTGCTGGCACGGCTGCAGGGTCTGCCGGGCAGCGGTCCCGAGGGCCCGTCGGGACCTTCCGGTCCCTTCGGTCCGCCGCCGGGAGCCGACCCGTTCGGGTCCTTCGGCTACGCGCCGCCCGCGACCGCCGCCGAGCCGCAGCAGCAGGGCTTCCGGATACACGAGGTGGGCCGCCAGCGGCGCCGCTTCGCCTTCGTGGCCGCCGGAGCGGTGTCGCTCGCCGCGATCGCGCTGGGCGGCTCGCTGCCGATGGAAGCGGTCGAGCCCAATGCCCGGGGCGAGGCCCCGGCCGCGCGCACGGGACCGGTGGTCCCGGTGGTCGACGCGGTGGTCCGGGAGAACCGGCTGCCGAAGCCGGGCACCGTTCCGACGCTCCGCCCGGTCTCCCCGCTCGCGGCCTCCCCGGCGCCCTCCCGGCCGACCGCCCCCGCACGCCCGGTGTCCCTGTACCGCTGAGCGGTCCGGGACGTGGCTCCGGCCGGCCCCTCCGGCTCGCCCCTGCGGCCGCCCGTGCCGCCCGCCGGGGCGGGCGGCACGGGCAACCTGGTTGAATCTCCGCCAGATGCGCCGCCCCGGGCGGCCGGCGGAGACCGACAGGCAGGCGGGGAGCACCCATGTCCGACAGTCAGCAGACCGATCCGGCGGCGGATCCGGTCCCCGCCCCCCTGCCCCGGTGGTGGAGCCGCCCCGCGGAGCCCGTCGGCGCGCACGAGGGATCCGTACCGCCCCCTCGGGCCGCCGAGCACGCCGCCCCGGACACGGCCCCGGACCCCGACCCCGCCCCGGTGACGGCCCCCGCCCCGGTGCCCCAGTGGTGGAGCCGCCCCGCGCAGCCGGTTGCCGGGCACGAGGGATCCGTACCGCCCCCGCGGACCGCGCCGGAGCCCGTCGCGGACCCGGACGCGGACCCTGAGCCGCGGTACGACCCGTGGGGTGTGCGGCCGCTCCAGGCGGTGGACCACGGCAAGGCGGGCTCGCGCCGGTTCCGGCTGCGCCAGGGCATCGTCCTCGGCCTCGGCGCCGCCCTCCTGGCCGGCGGCATCGGCGGCTACGCCGGCGTCCTCGCCGAGCGGCAGGCAGGCACCCGGCTCGAACTCCCGCAGGCGGCCCCCGCCGACGGCGGCCGGGCTCCCGACAGCGTGGCCGGGATCGCCGCCACCGCGCTGCCCGGCGTGGTCACCCTGCACGTCAACGCCGCGGAGGGCAGTTCGACCGGCACCGGCTTCGTCCTCGACGGGCAGGGCCACATCCTCACCAACAACCACGTGGTCCACGGGGCCCGGACCATAACGGTCACCTTCAGCACCGGCGAGAGCGTCGCCGCCGAACTGGTCGGCGGCGACACCGGCTACGACCTGGCCGTCGTCAAGGTCGACGGGGTACGGGGCCTGCGGCCGCTCGCGCTCGGCAACTCCGAGAACGTCAAGGTGGGCGACCCGGTGGTGGCCATCGGGGCCCCCTTCGACCTCTCCAACACCGTCACCGCCGGGATCATCAGCGCCACCGGCCGCCCCATCACCGCCGGGGGCGACAAGGGCGACGGCAGCGACGTCAGCTACGTCGACGCGCTCCAGACCGACGCCCCCATCAACCCCGGCAACTCCGGCGGACCGCTCCTCGACGCCAGGGCCCAGGTCATCGGCATCAACAGCGCCATCCGCGGGGGCGACGGCAAGGACAGCTCCGGACAGCAGCGCGGCAGCATCGGCCTCGGGTTCGCCATCCCGGTGAACCAGGGCAAGCGCGTGGCCGAGGAACTGATCCGCACCGGCCGCGCCACCCACCCCGTCATCGGCGTCACCCTGGACATGGACTACTCCGGCGACGGAGCGCGCGTGGGGGAGAAGGGCGAGGGCGGGAAGCCCGCCGTGACCGCCGGCGGGCCCGGAGCCCGCGCGGGCATCAGGCCGGGCGACGTGATCACCAAGGTGGACGGGGTACGGGTGCACGGCGGCGACGAGCTGGTGATCAAGATCCGGGCCCACCGGCCGGGCGACCGGCTCACCCTCACCGTGCTGCGCGAGGGCCGGGAGCGCACGCTGGAAGTGGTCCTCGGGTCGGCGAACGGTTCGTGACGGGCGGGTGAAAGCAGAACCGGTCGGGTAATCAGCCGGTCCTGGTGTATTGGCCTGCGGACCTGGCCGGGTACCGTGTGACAGGCCTGACGTGAAGAGAGCCGAGGAGCGGGGCAAGGTGTTCAACGACATAGGCGCACTCGAGCTGGTCACGATCGTGGTGCTCGCCATTCTCATCTTCGGCCCGGACAAGCTGCCCAAGGTCATCCAGGACGTCACGGGCGTCATCCGGAAGATCCGCGCGTTCTCCGACAGCGCGAAGCAGGACATCCGCTCCGAGCTCGGCCCGGAATTCAAGGACTTCGAGTTCGAGGACCTGAACCCGAAGAACTTCATCCGCAAGCAGCTGACCGAGAACGAGGACCTCAAGGAGATCCGGAGCAGCTTCGATCTCCGCAAGGAACTCAACGACGTCACGGACGCGGTCAACGGCAAGGAGTCCGACGCGGCCGCGGCCGCCGGCGGAGCCCTCCCGGCCGCCTCGCCGGGCGCCGGACCGGACATGGTCAAGAAGCCCGGGACCCCGGCGCAGGAGCAGCGCTCGCGCTACGACGCCGACGCGACCTGACGCCACCCGGGACCACGCACGCGCCTGCCTGCCCGGCGAACCGCGGTCGGATGGCTATCCTCCTTGAGTCCGGACCCAGGACGCCCGAGGGGGGTGGGCCGTTCCGGATCCCACGGAACGAGAGGCCGCTCAGATGGAGACGACGAGCAGTAGCCGGGTAGGCACGCAGCCCGCCGAGGCGCAGACGCCAGCCCCAGCACTGGCAGCAGACCATCCGCAGCCCCCGGACGCGGCCGCCCCGCCCGTCCCTGCCGCCCGCCGGGCGGCCGAAGGGTACCTGCGGGCCGACTTCCCCTGGTACGGGCTGGACGGGGCCTTCACCGGCCCCCGCTGGCTGATGCAGGTCGCCGCGGGCGCCGACGGCAGCGTGGAACACGGCTCGACCGGCCACGGCGACGAGCCCTCCGCCCGCGGCGAGATCGCCACCGGGGAGAAGGAGCGCTTCGCGGTGGTCGTCACGGTGGCCAGCAACCCGCTGCGCCGCACCGCCGACGGCACCGGCGTCCTGGAGGCCACCTCGGTCTCCTCGGCGGCCTGGCTGGCCGGCTCGGGGCTGCTGGCCTACAGCTGGCCGGGGCAGATGGACCACAGCCTGCGCGACGACTGGCTCGACCAGCAGACCGAGGCCGCGTGGGAGCTCGCGGACGACCTGGCCGGGCCGGACTGGTCGACGCTGTCGCTGCCCGTGGACGGGGAGCCGACGCCGTTCCACTACCGCGAGTCGGAGTTCGGCTGGGTTCTGGCCGGATCGACCGGCAGCGGGGTGCATCTCGGTGCCTACGGGCGGGGGATGAGCGCGTACGGGCTCGGGTTCTCGGTGATCGGGGACCTGGCGGCGTACGAGTAGGACGCGAACGAAAGAGACGCGAACCGAAAGAGGGGCCGGCGAGGAGATCTCCTCGCCGGCCCCTCTTTCGTCCTACGTCAGAACTTGTTGCGCGGGGTGATGCTCAGGGACATGCCGGCCAGGCCGCGGGCACGGCCGCCGAGCTTGCCGGCGATGGCGCGCAGGGCCGCACCGGCGGGGGAGTCGGGGTCGGACAGGACGACCGGGGTGCCGTCGTCGCCGCCCTCGCGCAGGCGGACGTCGATCGGGATCGAGCCCAGCACCGGCACGGCCGCGCCGACCGTCTTGGTCAGGCCGTCGGCGACCTTCTGGCCACCGCCGGAGCCGAACACGTCGACCATCTCGTCGCAGTGCGGGCAGGGCAGCCCGGACATGTTCTCGACGACGCCGACGATCTTCTGGTGGGTCTGCACGGCGATCGAGCCGGCCCGCTCCGCGACCTCGGCCGCGGCCTGCTGCGGGGTGGTCACGACGAGGATCTCGGCGTTGGGCACGAGCTGCGCCACGGAGATCGCGATGTCGCCCGTGCCCGGCGGCAGGTCGAGCAGCAGGACGTCCAGGTCGCCCCAGAACACGTCGGCCAGGAACTGCTGGAGGGCCCGGTGCAGCATCGGACCGCGCCACACCACGGGCGCGTTGCCCGGGGTGAACATGCCGATGGAGATGACCTTCACGCCGTGCGCCGACGGCGGCATGATCATGTTCTCGACCTGGGTGGGGCGGCCCTCCACGCCGAGCATGCGCGGCACGCTGTGGCCGTAGATGTCGGCGTCGACGACACCGACCTTGAGGCCGTCGGCCGCCATCGCCGCCGCCAGGTTCACGGTGACCGAGGACTTGCCGACGCCTCCCTTGCCGGAGGCGACCGCGTAGACGCGGGTCAGCGAGCCGGGCTGGGCGAAGGGGACCTCGCGCTCGGCGGTGCCGCCGCGCAGGGTCGCCGCGAGGTCCTTGCGCTGCTCGTCGCTCATCACGTCCAGCGTGACGGCGACCGAGGTGACGCCGGGGACCTTCTGCACGGCCTCGGTGACCAGGTTGGTGATGGTCTCGCGCATGGGGCAGCCCGACACGGTCAGGAACACGGTGACGGCGACCTCGCCGGCGTCACCGATCTCCACCGATTTGACCATGCCCAGCTCGGTGATCGGCCGGTGGATCTCGGGGTCGTTCACCGTCGCCAGCGCGTCCAGGATCGCGTCCTGTTCGGGCACGGCAGCGGCGGAGGCGGAGCTTGTGTCGGTAGCCATGCCCCGATGGTACGGCGCGGTGGCGGGCCTCAGGAAAGGCTGCTAGCGGTCGCCTTCGTCACTCTCCGCGGGGAATAGCCGCCGCTCGTCCATCTCCTTGATCAGATCCTGGAACTCGGACCGGATCCAGTCGCGCGTGGCGACCTCCCCCAGACCCATCCGCAGGGCCGCGATTTCCCGGGTCAGGTACTCGGTGTCGGCCAGCGAGCGTTCGTTCTGCTTGCGGTCCTGCTCCAGGTTGACCCGGTCCCGGTCGTCCTGGCGGTTCTGCGCCAGGAGGATCAGCGGGGCCGCGTAGGAGGCTTGGAGCGACAGCATCAGGGTCAGGAAGATGAAGGGGTACTGGTCGAAGCGCACGCTCTCCGGCGCAAAGATGTTCCACAGCACCCAGATGATGATGACGACGGTCATCCAGACGATGAACCGGCCCGTGCCGAGGAACCGTGCGACCCGCTCCGACAGCCGCCCGAAGGCCTCCGGGTCGTACTCCGGCAGCAGCCGGCGGCGGGCCGGGCGCGGCAGGTCGAGCCGGGTGCGCGAGCGCGACAGCGCGCTCGACCCGGTCGACTGACCGGCCTTCGCCCGCTCGCCGCGCTCGAAAGAGGAACGTTCCGCCCGCTCCGCGGCCGCTTCCGCCAGCCCGTTCTCGCGCGCCTGCGCCCGGGCGTGCTCGCGCCGCTCCCGGATCTGCTCCTTGCGCCGCTCGCGGGCCTGCTCGCGCTCGCCGCGCCCCCGGTCAGTTCCCACGCAGGGCTCCTTCCGCGCGCTCGGAGTCCTCGGGCCCGCCGGGCGCCTCCGAGTGGAAGTCCGTCTCCCGCCAGTCGTCCGGGAGCAGGTGGTCCAGTACGTCGTCCACGGTGACCGCGCCCAGCAGCGAGCCGCTCTCGTCGACGACCGGGACCGCGACCATGTTGTACGCGGCCAGGTAGCTGGTCACCACCGGCAGTGAGGCGTCCGGCCGCAGCGGCGCCAGGCCCGTGTCCACGATCGAGCTGACCAGGGTGAACGGCGGATCGCGCAGCAGCCGCTGGAAGTGCACCGTACCCAGGTACTTGCCCGTCGGCGTCTCGTCCGGAGGCCGGCACACGTACACCTGGGCCGCGAGCGCAGGCGACAGGTCCGACTGCCGTACGCGGGCCAGCGCGTCGGCGACCGTCGCGTCGGGGCGCAGCACGATCGGCTCCGTGGTCATCAGACCGCCCGCGGTGTTCTCCTCGTACGACAGCAGGCGCCGCACGTCGGCGGCGTCGTCCGGCCGCATCAGCGTCAGCAGCCGTTCCTTGTCGTCCTCCGGCAGCTCCGAGAGCAGGTCGGCCGCGTCGTCCGGGTCCATCGCCTCCAGGACGTCGGCCGCGCGCTCCTCCTTCAGCTTCCCGAGGATCTCCACCTGCTCGTCCTCGGGCAGCTCCTCCATGACGTCCGCGAGCCGGTCGTCGTCCAGCGCGCTCGCCACCTCGGCACGCCGCTTCGGCGTCAGGTGGTGCAGGACGTTCGCCACGTCCGCGGGACGCATCTGCTCGAAGGTGGCGACCAGGTTCTCGGCGCCCTGCCCGTGCTCCTCCAGCGAGAAGCCCGTCACCGCCGACCACTCCACGGTCAAGGTCTCGCCGCGCCGCCGCAGCGCGCCCGACTTGCCCTTCCGTACGAAGATCCGGTCGATCTCCCAGTCTCGTCGGGCCGGCAGCTGCTGGATGGCCACGTCCAGGACGGTGACCTCCTCGTCGTCCGCGACCAGGCGCACCCGCCGGTCCAGCAGTTCGCCGAGGATCAGCCGCTCGGTGGGGCGCTGCTCGAAGCGCCGCATGTTGACCACGCCGGTGGTGATCACCTGGCCGGACTCGACGCCCGTCACCCGGGTCATGGGCAGGAAGATGCGGCGCCGGCTGACGACCTCGACCACCAGGCCCAGCAGCCGGGGCGGCCGGCCGCCCACGCGGAGCATCGCGACGAGGTCGCGTACCCGGCCCACCTGGTCGCCGTTGGGATCGAAGACGGGCACACCCGACAGATGCGAGACGAAGATCCGTGGGGCGCCTGCCGCCATCCGAGCGCCTCCTACGAGCTGCGTCATCCGTCGATCACCGGTACTGCCGCCCTCAGGTTAGCCCGTACCGCACGCAACCTCCTGGTGGGGCCGTCCGGCCGGGCATCCCCCCGGAGTCCGCGCGGCGCCCCGAGACCTCCGCACGTGCGTCCCCACGGGCTCTGCGCGGGCGCCGCGCAGGGGCCCGCGTACGGGCGGGTACGCTGCCAGCTGCTCGCCACGCAACGAGAGGGGCACCTGCCCGTGACCGCCTATTTCCCCGCCCCGCGGCTGCGCCGGGCCGCCTTCGTCAGTGCCCTGTGCGCGGGCCTGGCCGTCGTCGGCACGGGGTGCGGAGCGGATCCCGACGAGGGGACGAACGGGGTCGGGAAACTGTCCGCCGAGCAGATCGAGGACAAGGCGAAGACGGCCGTCACCGGGGCACAGTCGGTCCACCTGTCCGGCACGCTCGTCAGCGGCGGCAAGTCCTTCACCCTGGACATGCGGCTCGGGGCGGACGGCGGCTCCGGCGAGGTGAAGTCCCAGGACGACACCACCTTCCAGCTGCTGCGGGTCGGCGAGCAGCTCTACCTCAAGGCGGGCGCCGCCTTCTGGGGCCAGTCCGAGGCGGCCGGCAAGCTCGGCGACAAGTTCGTCAAGGTGCCCGAGGGCGACCCCTCCTACAAGCAGTTCCGCGGGTTCACCGACATGCAGGTCATGCTCGACGGGCTGCTCGGGCTCGAAGGGAAGCTCACCAAGGGCGAGGACTACACCAAGGTCGGGCCCACCCGGGCCGTCCAGGTCTCGGCGGACAAGGGCAAGGGCGGCAAGCTCTCGGTCTCCCTGGAGGGCACCCCCTACCCGCTCCTCATGGAACGCGCGGGCGGCGCAGGCCGGGTGACCCTCGCGGAATGGGGCAAGCCGGTCGAGCTCACCGCGCCCGCGCCCGACCAGACGGTGGACTACGGTTCCGAGCTGCCCACGACCAAGGACCAGGAGGGCGGCTCGGGCAAGGGCTCGGGCCAGGGCGCCAACCCGCAGGGCTAGGCGCCCCCTCGGCCCGCCCGGATCCCTCGGCCCGCCCGGACCGTTCGGCTCCCTCGGCCCGCTCCGCCTAGCGGGAGGCCTTCTTCTTCCGCTTCAGCAGCAGCTTCGGCAGCCCCGCCGGGATGGGCCGGCGGGTCGTCGCCGGGGAGCCCAGCGGAGCCGCCGCCAGCGAACCCTCGGGGAGGGCGGCCCGGACCGACTCCGGCTCCAGGCGCAGCAGCCGGCACTCCCGCGCCCAGCGGTCGGTCATCTCGGCGGAGTCGGGCGCGTTGAGCCGCTTGCCCTTGAGCTCGGCCACCGCGGCCTCCCACGGCTCGCTGCCGGGCACGAGCTCGCGTACGGTCGCCGTCCACGCGACGAGCCGGCCGCCCTTGTCCTTGCTGCGCACGGTCACCTCGGCCGCCGCCCCGTCCGCGAGACCGGGGAACGGCTGCTCCCCGGGCCCGTCGCCGAGCACGTGCGCCGCGCCGTCCACCCAGGCGTGCCACAGGCCGCGGTCCGGCCCGGAGCCGCGGACCCAGATGAGGCCGGACTTCTTGGTGGCCTCCTCGACGAGGGCCAGATCGAGCGCGCTGAGAGTCATGCGCACAGGGTAGCCAGCGCCCCCGGCGCCCTCACAGCCAGCGCCCTCACAGCCAGCCGTGGCGCCGCAGGGCCCGGTGGATGGTGAAACAGGTCCCGGCGATGGTGGCCATCACCATCGGATAGCCGTAGCGCCACTGGAGCTCCGGCATGTGCTCGAAGTTCATCCCGTACACGCCGCAGATCATCGTGGGCACGGCGATGATCGCCGCCCAGGAGGTGATCTTGCGCATGTCCTCGTTCTGCGCGACGGTCGCCTGCGCCAGGTTGGCCTGGAGGATGGAGTTCAGCAGCTCGTCGAAGCCGACGACCTGCTCGTGCACGCGGGCCAGGTGGTCGGCGACGTCGCGGAAGTACTTCTGGATGTCGGGCTCCACCAGCCGCATCGGGCGCTCGCTGAGCAGCTCCATGGGGCGCAGCAGCGGGGAGACGGCCCGCTTGAACTCCAGCACCTCGCGCTTGAGCTGGTAGATGCGGCCCGCGTCGCCGCCGCGCGCACTGCCCTTGGCGGGGGCGGCGAAGACCTCGCTCTCCACCTCGTCGATGTCGTCCTGGACGGCCGCGGCGACGGCGATGTACCCGTCGACCACGTGGTCGGCGAGGGCGTGCAGGACGGCCGAGGGGCCCTTGGCGAGGAGCGCCGGATCGTCCTGGAGGCGGTGGCGCAGGCCCTTGAGGGAGCCGTGGCCGCCGTGCCGGACGGTGATGACGAAGTCGGGGCCGGTGAAGCACATCACCTCGCCGGTCTCCACCACCTCGCTGGTGGAGGTGAGTTCGGCGTGCTCGACGTAGTGGATCGTCTTGAAGACGGTGAAGAGGGTGTCGTCGTAGCGCTCCAGCTTCGGCCGCTGGTGCGCGTGCACCGCGTCCTCCACCGCGAGCGGGTGCAGTCCGAACACGGCGGCGATCCCGGCGAACTCGGCCTCGGTCGGCTCGTGCAGGCCGATCCACGCGAATCCGCCGTCCGCGCGGACCTCGCGCAGCGCCTCACGGGGCGTCAGGCAGGAGGCTCCCTGCGCGCGCACGGCGCGCCGCCCGTCGCGGTAGACGGCGCAGTCGACCACCGCGCTGTTCGCGGACGGGTCGCGGGTGGTGTCGTAGCCCGGCTGCGCCGGCGTGGACCTGCGCAGTGCGGGGCGGACGGCGGCACGGAGGTAGGGCAGCATCGACATGGCAGGCTCCTTCGCGCGCACGGCTGCGGACCGTACGGGTGGGAGGTCCTTCCGGACGGCACGCTCACCCGGTCGGCAGTCCGGGCGGGCAGGCGGAAGGATCAGGACGGGAGGACACAGTGCTTCCGTCGCTCTTCGACCGATCCGACGCGTCGGTTTAAGACGCGCGGATCAAAGGGGGCGCGGCGCGCCCGCCGGCGAAGCGGAAGAGCGAGAGGTACCGCACGTACTGTGCGATCGACTTCGATGCACCGCAGCCCCACCTCCTCCGGCCGGTCCCCCGTAAGGGACGTCCTGTCGCCGGGGCACTGAAACTTCTCTTCTGAGAGCGTCCCCGACCAGCGGTCAACGATATCAGCCGACGGATGGTCAAGAGCCGCTCTTTACCCGGCTGATACGAGTTCTATGCTCGCTCCATGGCAGAAATTCTGGCCCTTGTGGAAGCCCGGCTGCGCGCCGCGCTCGGCGAACCCGACGCCCGCGCCGCCGTCACCTTCCTGGGCACCGACCGCTTCGAGGTCCTCCGCTTCACCGAGGGCGACCTCGTGCGGTACGCGACCCTCGGCATGTCCGCCCAGCCCATGACCGACCCCACGGCGGTGGTATCCGACCCGGTCCGCGGCCCGCGTGCGGAGCTCGTGCTGACCGTACGGGGCGGGCTCGCGCCCACCGACAGGCTGCTGCGGCCGCTGGCCGTACTGGCGGCCTCGCCCCAGGTGGAAGGGCTCATCGTGACGCCCGGCGCCTCCCTGGACGTGGGCGAACCCTTGTGGGAGGGGGCCCCGTTCACCTCCGTGCTCGTCGCGGAGCCCGGCGGGCTGGTCGAGGACCTCGTCCTGGACGACCCGATGGACCCCGTCTCCTTCTTCCCCCTCCTGCCGATGACGGCGAACGAGGCGGCGTGGAAACGGGTCCACGGGGCGGCCGCCCTGCAGGAACGCTGGCTCGCGCGCGGCACGGATCTGCGGGACCCTCTGCGTACGGCAGTCCCACTGGACTGAGCATCGGGCCGCCGCCCGGCCGCCCGGACGGGTGATCGCATCTTGACGGGGCGCGCGGCGGGGAGGAGCGTGGCTTCTTATGAGGGGCGAACCGAGTTGCCCGAAGTGTGGTGGCCGGGTCAGGGCGCCCGGTCTTTTCGCTGACTCCTGGCAGTGCGCGATACACGGCACGGTCCATCCCCTGCAGCCCGTGATCCCGCCGAGCGTCGAAGGCCTGGGCGTGGTGGTGAACCGGGCGCAGGTGCCGGTCTGGATGCCCTGGCCGCTGCCCGTCGGCTGGCTGTTCACCGGGATCGCCTCCGCCGGTGACGACCGCAGCGGCGGCCGGGCCACCGCCGTGGCCTGCTCGGGTCCCGGCCCGCTCGGCGGCATCGGCGAGCTGCTGCTGATCGCCGAGGAGCTGGGCGTCGGCCTGGGTGGCGCGCTTCGCCGGCCTCGACGCCCCCGACCCGGGCCGCTACATGAACGTCTCCGCCCCGCCGCACGCCAAGGTGGTCGCCGCCGGTCGCCCGACGCCGCTCTGGCACGTCACCGGCGTCCCCGAGGACCGGGCCGTCTTCGCCGGAGAGGCGCGCGGGCTGTGGCTGTGGGCGATCGTCTGGCCGGAACAGTCGGGCCTGCTGATGTACGACGAGCTGGTCCTGACCGACCTGCGCGACGCGGGAGCCGAGGTGGAGCTGCTGCCCTGCGGCGCCCTGAGCCCCCGCATTTTGTCCTCTTGACGCGCCGCTCGCGCGGCTCGGCCCTGGCGGGCCTCACCGGCTTCGCGGCGCTGCGCCGGACTCCGTCCGGCGGACCTGGCGGGTCCGTCCGGTGCTGAGACGCGGTGCGGGCGTCCGGCGGTTCCTGGCGCGGCCGGGCCGGTGGGGCCCGTACCGGGAAAAGCGGACGGTATCCTGGAGTGTCCCCCGTCCGCGTGTGAACCCTGGAGTTCGGCTGTGCGCATCGATCTGCACGCCCACTCCACGGCCTCGGACGGTACGGACACCCCCGCGGAGCTGGTGCGCAATGCTGCCGGTGCGGGGCTGGACGTGGTGGCGCTGACCGACCACGACACCGTCGCCGGATACCGCGAGGCCATCGACGCGCTGCCCCAGGGGCTGACCCTGGTGACCGGCGCCGAGCTGAGCTGCCGGCTCGACGGCATCGGCATGCACATGCTGGCGTACCTCTTCGACCCCGAGGAGCCCGAGCTCCACCGTGAGCGGGAGCTCGTACGCGACGACCGCATCCCGCGCGCGCAGGCCATGATCGGCAAGCTGCAGGGCCTCGGGGTGGACATCACCTGGGAGCAGGTGGCCCGGATCGCCGGTGACGGCTCCGTGGGCCGCCCGCACATCGCCGCCGCGCTCGTCGAGCTGGGCATCGTGCGCACCGTGTCGGACGCGTTCACCGCGGAGTGGCTCGCCGACGGCGGCCGCGCGTACGCCGAGAAGCACGAGCTCGACCCCTTCGACGCGATCCGCCTGGTCAAGGCGGCCGGCGGGGTCACCGTCTTCGCCCACCCCGCCGCCGTCAAGCGCGGCACCTGCGTGCCGGAGAGCGCGATAGCCGCTCTCGCGTCGGCCGGCCTCGACGGCATCGAGGTCGACCACATGGACCACGACGAGGCCACCCGCGCGCGCCTGCGCGGCCTGGCCGCCGATCTCGGTCTGCTGACCACCGGATCCAGCGATTACCACGGCAGCCGCAAGACCTGCCGCCTCGGGGAGTACACGACCGACCCCGAGATCTACGGCGAGATCACCCGCCGTGCCACCGGGGCGTTCCCGGTTCCCGGCGCGGGTGGACGCGTACGCGGCTGACCTCTGCCGCCGTCCCTCCCGCCCTTCCCCCTTTTTTCGTGACACCCCTCTCCTGCAAGGCATCACTGTGCTCGATTTCGCCGTCTTCGGATCCCTCTTTCTCACCCTTTTTGTGATTATGGACCCCCCGGGGATCACGCCCATCTTCCTCGCGCTGACCTCCGGCCGCCCGGCCAAGGTGCAGCGCCGCATGGCCTGGCAGGCCGTCTGCGTCGCCTTCGGCGTCATCGCCGTCTTCGGTCTCTGCGGCCAGCAGATCCTCGACTACCTGCACGTCTCCGTGCCGGCCCTGATGATCGCGGGCGGGCTGCTGCTCCTGCTCATCGCGCTCGACCTGCTCACCGGCAAGACCGACGAGCCGAAGCAGACCAAGGACGTGAACGTCGCGCTCGTCCCGCTCGGGATGCCGCTGCTCGCCGGGCCCGGCGCGATCGTCTCGGTGATCCTGGCCGTGCAGAAGGCCGACGGGGTCACCGGCCAGTTCTCGGTGTGGGCCGCGATCGTCGCGATGCATGTCGTGCTGTGGGTGGTGATGCGCTACTCGCTCGTCATCATCCGCGTGATCAAGGACGGCGGCGTGGTCCTCGTGACGCGCCTGGCGGGCATGATGCTGTCCGCGATCGCGGTCCAGCAGATCATCAACGGTGTGCTCCAGGTGATCGAGAGCTCGTAGCGCCGCCCGCCGCGCATGCGAACGCCCCCGCACCGGGACCGGTGCGGGGGCGTTCGGCGAATAGGTGGACGCGGTCAGTTGGACACGGTCTCAGCCGGTCGGATCAGGATGCGCTGGCCGACGGCCGCGGCCTGCTGCACGATCCGGTTGACGGAGGCCGCGTCCACGACGGTGCTGTCCACGGCAGATCCGTCGACGTCGTCCAGGCGCAGAATCTCGAAGCGCATGGGGCTTCTCCCTTCGTCAGTGTTTCTCCTTGCACAGGGTTAACGAAGTGTAAGCCGCAAACATTCCCTACGCTAAGGAAATTTTTTCCTTGTCTAACTACTAACGAGGGCCGGAGACGTCAGAGGCCCCTCGCAGGGCTATTCGGAGGACTCCTCGAAGGCCTTCCAGAACGCCTCCAGCGCCGCCGCCGTGGCCGCCGGGTCCTCCGCGTTCGGAGAGTGTTCGGTCCCCGGGATCACCACCCGCGCCGCGCCCAGCCGGTGCGCCATCGCGTCCATCTCCGACACCGGCCACACCGGGTCCGACTCCCCGGACAGCACCAGTTTCGCCAGTCCGGGCGCCGCGGCGGCGAGCTCGTCGATCCGGTCCGGCTCCTCGATCAGCGCCCGGCCGGTGACCATCAGCTGCTCGGGGACGGTCCCCAGCCAGCGGGCGCGCAGGAAGTCCGCGAGGGCCGGCTCCTCCGCGGGAGCGTCGCGCGGATCCATGGCCCGCATGGCCGCCCAGATGCCCGGCATGTCGTCGCCCATCGCCTCCAGCGCCGAGACCAGGAGCTTCGTACGGCCCTGCTGGTCCGCGCAGACCGCGCCCGGGCCGCTGCTCAGCAGCGTGAGGCTGGCGTACGGGGCCGGATCGCGGACCACGGCCGCCCGGACGATCAGCCCGCCCAGCGAATGCCCCAGCAGGTGCACCGGACCGGCCGCGCCCAGGGCGGCGGTCTGCGCGAGGACGTCCCGGGCCAGTTCCGACAGGGCGTACGGGGCCTGCGTGCGCGGGCCGCCGCTCTCGTGCTGGCCGCGGCCGTCGACGGCGACCACCCGGTACCCGGCGCCGGCCAGCGGCCCGAGGAGGCCGATGAAGTCCTCCTTGCTGCCGGTGTAGCCGGGCACCAGCAGGGCGATGCCGCGGGCCGGCCCCGCGGGCACGGCCTCGTGCACGGCGAACTCGCCGCGGGCCGTGGCCAGGCGGTACGCACGGGCCGCGGGCGGGAGCGTGAGGGTCGGGGGCTTGCTCATGGCCCGAGGTTACCGGCCCGTACGCCCGTACGGGAGCTCCGCGCGGCCCGGGTACGCCGATGGCCCCGGCCCCCTCGAAAGGGGACCGGGGCCATCGGCAGGGCGTTACGCCTCCGGGGTCTCCACCGCGGCGACGGCCTTGCGGGTCCGCGTGCGCTTCGGCTTGACCGGAGCCTCCTCGGCGGTCGGAGCAGCGGCCTCGGCGGCCGGAGCCTCCGGGGCGGCGGCGGCAACCTTGCGGGTGCGGGTGCGCTTCGGCTTGACCGGAGCCTCCTCCGCCACCGGAGCGGCGGCCTCGGCGACGACCTCGGCGGCCGGAGCGGCAGCTGCGACCTTGCGGGTCCGCGTGCGCTTCGGCTTGACCGGAGCCTCCTCGGCGACCGCCACCGCGACAGCGGCGGCGACCGGAGCGGCCGGAGCCTCGACCACGGCGGCCTGGGCGACGACCTCGGCCACCGGGGCGGCGGCCGGAGCGGCCGCTGCCTTGCGGGGGGCACGGACACGCGGGGCGCTGGTGCGGGCGGCGCTGGTGCGGCGCTCCCGGACCGGCTCGACCGGCGGGGCGATCTGGAAGTCCGGCTCCGGCTCCCTGACGAACGGGGCCAGGGGCTCCAGCTTCGTCGCGGGGGCGACGAAGGTGGCGGCCGGGGCGGCCGACCGGGTCCGGCGACGGCGCGGCTTGCGCGCCTCGTCGGCGGCCGGAGCCTCCGGGGCCTGGACCGCAGCGGCCTGGACCGCCGGAGCCTGGACCGCCGGGGCGGCCGCGGCGACCGGGGTGGCCTCGGTGGTCACCGGGGTCAGGAGCTCGGCGCCCTGGTCCGAGCCGCCACGGGTGCGGCGGCGCTGGCGCGGGGCACGGGCGGGACGCTCCTCGGCGACCGGGGCGGCGGCACTGCGGCCACCGTCACGTCCACTGTCGCGGCCGGCATCGCGTCCACGGTCACGGCCACCGTCACGACCGCTGTCACGGCCACCGTCGCGGCCGCCACGGCCACCGCGGCCGCCGGTCTCGCCCAGGTCTTCCAGGTTCTCGGCCTTCAGGCCGGCCCGCGTGCGCTCGGCGCGCGGCAGGACGCCCTTGGTGCCGGCCGGGATGTTCATCTGCTCGTACAGGTGCGGGGACGTGGAGTACGTCTCCACCGGGTCGTGGAAGTCCAGCTCCAGCGCCTTGTTGATCAGCTGCCAGCGCGGGATGTCGTCCCAGTCGACCAGGGTGACGGCGATGCCCTTCTTGCCCGCGCGGCCGGTGCGGCCCACGCGGTGCAGGAAGGTCTTCTCGTCCTCGGGCGTCTGGTAGTTGATGACGTGGGTGACACCCTCGACATCGATACCGCGCGCGGCGACGTCGGTGCAGACCAGCACGTCGACCTTGCCGTTGCGGAAGGCGCGCAGCGCCTGCTCGCGGGCGCCCTGGCCCAGGTCGCCGTGGACGGCGCCGGACGCGAAGCCGCGCTTCTCCAGCTGCTCGGCGATGTCGGCCGCGGTGCGCTTGGTGCGGCAGAAGATCATGGCGAGCCCGCGGCCTTCGGCCTGCAGGATGCGGGAGACGAGCTCCGGCTTGTCCATGTTGTGCGCACGGAAGACGTGCTGCGTGGTGTTGGCGACGGTCGCGCCCTCACCGTCCTCGGAGACGGCGCGGATGTGCGTCGGCTGCGTCATGTACCGGCGGGCCAGTCCGATGACCGCACCCGGCATGGTCGCCGAGAACAGCATCGTCTGACGCTTGGCCGGCAGGTAGCTCATGATCCTCTCGACGTCGGGCAGGAAGCCCAGGTCGAGCATTTCGTCGGCCTCGTCCAGGACGAGGGCCTTGACCTTGGAGAGGTCGAGCTTCTTCTGTCCGGCCAGGTCGAGCAGGCGGCCCGGGGTGCCGACGATGACGTCGACGCCCTTCTTGAGCGCCTCGACCTGCGGCTCGTACGCGCGGCCGCCGTATATGGCGAGGACGCGGACGTTGCGGACCTTGCCCGCGGTGAGGAGGTCGTTGGTGACCTGGGTGCAGAGCTCGCGGGTCGGAACCACCACGAGGGCCTGCGGGGCGTCGGTGAGCTGATCCGGCGTGGAACGGCCGGCCTCGACGTCCGCGGGGACGACGACGCGCTCCAGCAGGGGGAGGCCGAAACCGAGCGTCTTGCCGGTACCGGTCTTGGCCTGGCCGATGACGTCCGTGCCGGACATGGCGACGGGGAGGGTCATCTCCTGGATCGGGAAGGGGGACACAATGCCGACGGCCTCAAGGGCTTCGGCCGTCTCGGGAAAGATCCCGAGGTCTCGGAACGTAGTCAGGGTGCTGCCTCTTCTGTGAGACGCGGCGCGAGGCGGCGAGGGGGGTCGTACCGTGCCGGGCTTGCAGTACTGCAACGTACGTACAAAGCTGCGCGGGACCACGAGCCATCGCTCAGGCGCTTTATGCCGCTGAGGGGGCCCCTCGTGGGAGGCGACGTATGAACGTGCGCATCACACCGAGGGCGGTCGGGTGGAGCCGATCGGGCCACCGACCGGGCATCCTCATTCGGATGGCCCGCCGAGTGTTCGGCAGGCGCATTACCACTGTACCCCGGAATCTCGCAGCTGTGTCGGGTGAATTCACCAGGTAGGCGCGTTTACGTGGACTGAGCAGGTGGTTCACGGTGCCTTTCGGCGAGCTATTGTGCGGTGCATGTCGACCGTTGAAAACGCATCGCCCGCCGACGAAAGCGCCCCCGCCGAGGCAGCCGGTATCGCCGCCCAGGACTGGGCCACGGCCTCCGCCTCGCCGCAGTACCGGGCCGCCGTGGTGGATCTGCTCGGGGCGCTCGCATACGGCGAACTCGCGGCCTTCGAACGCCTCGCGGAGGACGCGAAGCTCGCGCCCACCCTCGGGGACAAGGCCGAGCTCGCGAAGATGGCCTCCGCCGAATTCCACCACTTCGAGCGCCTGCGCGACCGGCTCGCCGCGATCGACGAGGACGCCACCGCCGCGATGGAGCCCTTCGCGAAGGGCGTCGACGACTTCCACCGCCAGACCGCCCCGTCGGACTGGCTGGAGGGCCTGGTCAAGGCGTACGTCGGCGACTCCATCGCCAGCGACTTCTACCGCGAGGTCGCCACCCACCTCGACACCGACACCCGCGGGCTCGTCGTGAGCGTGCTCGACGACACCGGCCACGGCGGCTTCGCCGTCGAGAAGGTGCGCGCCGCCATCGAGGCCGACCCGCGCTGCGGCGGCCGGCTCGCGCTGTGGGCCCGCCGGCTGATGGGCGAGGCGCTCTCCCAGGCGCAGCGCGTGGTCGCCGAGCGCGACGCGCTCTCCACCATGCTGGTCGGCGGGGTGGACGGGATGGCGGCCGGCTTCGACCTGGCGGCCGTCGGCGAGATGTTCACCCGGATCACCAAGGCGCACACCAAGCGCATGGCGGCCCTGGGCCTGGCGGCGTAGTCCCGGCCCCGAAGACGGATATACCTCGGCCCCCGCACGGAAGCTTCCGTGCGGGGGCCGAGGTCATGAATCAGGCGTCATGCGTCAGTGGGGCCGTCTAGCCCCGCGTCGGAACCGAAAACGGAGCCCGGCGGGGCGGCCTCCCCGCCCGGCCCGCGGGCCGCAGCAGCAGGGACAGGACCACCGCCGAGACCAGGGCGCCGCCGATGAGGGTCGCGAACAGGGTGTTGTGCCCGGGGCCCAGCGCGGTGTGCGTCAGATAGGCCCCGAAGAGGGCGCCCGCCACTCCGCTCACCAGGACCACCCGCGAGGACGGCAGCCGCGGGCCGAGCACACGCACGGCCGCCCCGGCCAGGGCGAGGCCCAGGAGAGCCGAGCCGAGCGCCTCGATCAGCAGCATGGGAGATCCTCTCGAGCGGCGGACGTACCGGGGCGTACCGGGAGCGTGTCTTACAGCGCTCCTACCCGAAGCGGAGGAAACGGAAACGGCCCGGCGGAGTCCTCCACCGGGCCGTTCTCGGTACTTCTGGGTGCTCAGAGAGCGCCGAAGCCGACCTTGCGCACGCTGGGCTCGCCCAGGTCGACGTACGACAGGCGCTCGGACGGCACGAGGACCTTGCGGCCCTTGATGTCCGTGAGGCTCAGCAGCGGCGCCGAGCCGGACAGGGCGGCGGTGACGATGCTCTCCAGCTCCTCGGCACTCAGGTCGCTCTCGAGCACGATCTCCCGGGGTGCGTGCTGCACGCCGATCTTGACCTCCACGGCCTTGTCCCTCCGACGGTCCGGTTCGCGCGATCAGCCGCGCCGTTACCCGGTCCACATTAGCCCGGAGAGGGGACGTGTCCGCCGCGCGGCGAAAACGCTCGCAGCGAACAGCCGCCGGTCAGACCGGCGGGGACCGCCGGGGCCGGCCCGGAAAGCCGGGCCGGCGCAGCTCAGACGTCCGTCGGGTGCAGCGGGAAGCCGGCGATTCCGCGCCAGGCGAGGGAGGTGAGCAGCCCCACCGCGGTGTCACGGGCGACCGGGCTCTCGCTCGACAGCCAGTACCGGGCCACGACCTGCGAGACCCCGCCCAGGGCCACGGCCAGCAGCATCGACTCGTCCTTGGACAGGCCGGTGTCCTCGGCGATGACGTCCGAGATGGCCTCGGCACACTGCAGCGAGACGCGGTCGACGCGCTCGCGCACCGCCGGCTCGTTGGTCAGGTCGGACTCGAAGACCAGCCGGAAGGCACCGCCCTCGTCCTCGACGTACGCGAAATAGGCGTCCATCGTCGCGGCGACGCGCATCTTGTTGTCGTTGGTCGACGCGAGCGCGGTGCGCACGGCGAGCAGCAGGGACTCGCAGTGCTGGTCCAGGAGCGCCAGGTAGAGGTCGAGCTTGCCGGGAAAGTGCTGGTAGAGCACCGGCTTGCTGACGCCGGCACGCTCCGCGATGTCGTCCATGGCCGCCGCGTGGTAACCCTGCGCGACGAAGACCTCCTGGGCGGCGCCCAGGAGCTGGTTGCGCCGGGCCCGGCGCGGAAGTCGCGTGCCCCGCGGACGCGCTGCCTCGGTCTGCTCGATGGCTGTCACGCCGCCTCCCACTTTCTCTAGAACACTGTGCGCCTTGCGCCGCGCGGCCATCGTACTTTTCGGTAACCGAATCTGGAGGGTTCAAGCCGAGTTTTCTCGCGGTACGGACCGCCGGTCACCCACCGGAGATGCTGGTCAGCGCTGGCTCAGCGGTAGTCGTCATCGTCCAGGGGCACCACCCGGGTCTGCTCCGCGGCGTCCCCGTCGGAGGCTTCGCGCTGGCCGACAGGGGTGAGCGGATCATCCTCGGTCGGGTTCAACTCGGTGTTCTGCTCCGCCGCGTCCGCCTCGGGGGCTTCCACATCGAGGTTGTCCCGCAGCTCTGACTGGAAGGTGTCCGGTTCCGCAGGGTCGACAGTCATGGAGCACCCCTTTCCACTTACGAGCCTAGGAGGATCGCGCATACCCCGCTAGGCGGTTCCGCAAGCATCTGTGACGGCGAACACAAGAGGACCCGCGTGATCGTCTCGTAACATTGCCCCATGTCTTCGACCGAGCTGCCGGGCGTACGGTCCACCGACCCCTCGTCTTCCGGCCAGTCTTCCCAGGTGGGGGCCGTGCGCATGGCCGAAGGGGAGCAGCTGCGCACCGACCGGCTGCCCGGGCTGGAAATGGCCGTACGGGTCCGCCCGCCGGTCCGGGCCGGATTGCCGCCCGCGCTGTTCGTCCACGGGCTCGGCGGATCCTCGCAGAACTGGTCCGCGCTCATGGCGCGGCTGGCCGATTCCGTCGACGGCGAGGCCCTGGACCTGCCCGGCTTCGGCTGGTCCCCGCCGCCCGCCGACCGGGACTACTCCGTCACCGGCCTCGCGCGCGCCGTCATCCGTCACCTCGACGCCGCCGGACGCGGACCGGTGCACCTGTTCGGCAACTCCCTCGGTGGCGCCGTCTCCACCCGGGTCGCGGCCGTCCGGCCCGACCTGGTGCGCACGCTCACGCTGATCTCCCCGGCCCTGCCGGAACTGCGCGTGCAGAAATCGGCCGTGCCGACCGCGCTGCTCGCCGTGCCCGGAGTGGCCGGGCTCTTCGGCCGCCTCACCCGCGGCCTGAGCGCCGAACAGCGCACCCGGGGGGTGACGGACCTCTGCTACGGGGACCCCTCGCGGGTGACGCCCGAGGCGTTCGAGCTGGCCGTCGAGGAAATGGAACGGCGGCTCGCACTGCCGTACTTCTGGGACGCGATGACCCGTTCCTCGCGCGGCATCGTCGACGCCTACACCCTCGGTGGCCAGCACGGACTGTGGCGCCAGGCACAGCGGGTGCTCGCACCGACCCTGCTGGTCTACGGTGGCCGGGACCAGCTCGTCTCGTACCGTATGGCGCGCAAGGCCGCCGCGGCCTACCGGGGTTCGCGGCTGCTGTCCCTGCCCGAGGCGGGGCACGTGGCGATGATGGAGTACCCCGAGGTGGTCGCGGCCGCCTTCCGGGAGCTGCTGGACGCCGCCGCCTCCACCGACGGGAACGGCGCCGAGCCGGACCTGGGCGCAGCGGCTCCGGCCGCGGCGGGGCACACCGTGAACACCGACGAGGACGGCAAGGGCTGAGGACGTGGGACGACATAGTCGCAAGGAGTCGGGCCAGGCGCCCGGCCCCGGCTCAGGCCATCCGCAGCCGGCCGAACAGGCCGGCGCCCGGGCCGCAGCACCGGCCCCCGCCCCGGCCGGGTGGGCCGAGCCGGCCGCCGCCCCCCGCGGGTACGCGGCCCCGCCGCGCCGCGAGCCGGTGTCCGGCGCGCGCGGCGGACATCCCGAACAGCACGAGCCCGGCGGAGCCTGGGGCGCGGCCGCCGGCACCGGTACGACGTACGGGGACTGGCGCGGGGCCCCGCGCACCCGTCCGGCCGCCCCGGCCTTCGACAGCCCCGCCTTCGGCACCCCGGTTCACGACAGCCAGGCCTTCGGCACCCCTGTCTACGACAGCCAGGCCTTCGAGATCCCGGCCTTCGACGCTCCCGTCCACGACAGCCCCGCCTTCGGCACGCCGGTTTACGACAGCCCGGCCTTCGGCACGCCGGTCTATGACGCCCCGGTCTACGACACCCCGGCCTTCGGCACCCCCGCGGTCGGCTTCCCGCAGGTCACTCTCGACTCGCCGATGACCTCGACGGGCTCGCACCGCGGGGTCCCGGTCGCCGAGGACGCCTTCACCGCGACGGGCTCGCACCGCCGTATCCCGGTCCACGAGGACGTCTTCGCCACGACGGGCTCCTTCCGCGCGGTCCCCGCGGCCGAGGACGTCTTCACCGAGACGGGGTCCCGCCGCGGGGTCCCGGTCGGCGGGGACGCCTTCCCCGGGGACGCCTTCCCCGGAGAGGCCTTCACCGCCACCGGTTCGCACCGCCGGATCCCCGCGCCGCGGGCGCCGGTCGTCACCCCGGTCGAAGAGCCCGAGGAGGCTCCGTCCGCCGGCGGACGCGGCGGCAAGGGCCGTACGTACGCCGGGATGGCCGCCGCGGCCGTCACCGTCGCGCTCGCCGTCATCGTCGCGGGCCAGGCCGTCTCCGAGAACGACAGCGGCAAGAACCCCGTGCGCGCCGCCGACGAGGGCAACAGCCATACCGCCCAGGGCAATTCCGCCGCCTCCCGTTCCGACGGCCGGCCCACGCCGGACGCCTCCGCGGCGATCAAGGCCGCGCCGGAGCTCTCGTACGACCAGAAGATGGCGCAGCAGTTCCCGATCGACGAGAAGCTGAAGGGTCCCGGCGCCTTCGACACCGTGCCCGGTGTGGCGCAGGCTCCCGGCAAGGGGCAGGTGGTCCGCTACCGCGTCGACGTGGAGCAGGGGCTCGGCCTGGATCCGCAGCTGTTCGCCGAGGCCGTGCACCGCACGCTGAACGACGACCGGAGCTGGGGCCACGGCGGTACGAAGACCTTCGAGCGGGTGCCGGGCGGCGAGGCCGATTTCGTGATCACGCTCGCCAGCCCCGGGACCACCGGCGTCTGGTGCAAGAAGTCCGGACTCGACACCACCATCGACAACGTCTCCTGCGACTCCGCGTCGACCAACCGCGTGATGATCAACGCGTACCGCTGGGCGCAGGGTTCGGCGACCTTCGGCCCGGACCAGATGTTCGCCTACCGCCAGATGCTCATCAACCACGAGGTCGGCCACCGGCTCGGCCACGGCCACGTGAGCTGCCAGACGCCGGGCGCACTCGCCCCGATCATGCAGCAGCAGACGAAGTCCCTGGACATCAACGGAATTCAGTGCAAGCCCAACCCCTGGGTGTATCCCGGGAGTTGATAACCAGCTTTGACAAAGTGTTCGATGGTCGGTCATTGTTCTCCGCATGTCGCACCTGCACACCACCACCGCGAGCGCCGCCATTGAGCTGGCGCTGCTTGGTGTGACCGCGCACAGCGTGGCCGACATCTTCTGTCGCTGACGCCTCCCTGAGCGCGCGACTTCCTCTTTTCTCCGTCGTTCCGCCGCGCCCGGGGCCCTTTGCCCGCAGGTGCGGCGTCTTCCGTTCTTCCGTCCCCGCCGTCGGCATGCCGCCGACCGCTCCGACGTGGACCGCTGCCCCTCGCGTGGCCTTTTCCGCATCTCCCTTCACGCCGAGAGGTCCCTTTCCCCATGGCCCGTCAGTCCCTCATATCGCGCCGCGTGGCCGCGGTCGCCGTCAGCGTCGTCCTGGCCGGGGGCACCGCCGCCTGCGGGCCCACGGACGGCACGGACAAGGCCTCCGCCGGCGACAAGGCGGGCGCCACCGGGGCCGCCCCGCAGAAGGGCGGCACCCTGACCGTCCTCAACAACGAGCCGCAGAGCGACTTCGACCCGGCCCGCCTGTACACCTCCGGCGGCGGCAACGTCCCCTCGCTCGTGTTCCGCACGCTCACCACCCGCAACCGCGAGGCCGGCCCGGCCGGCGCCAAGGTGGTGCCCGACCTGGCCACCGACCTCGGCAAGCCCAACGCCGACGCCACCGAGTGGACGTACACGCTCAAGGACGGGCTGAAGTACGAGGACGGCTCGCCGATCACCACCGCCGACATCAAGTACGGCATTGAGCGGTCCTTCGCCGCCGAGCTGTCGGGCGGAGCCCCGTACCTGCGCGACTGGCTGGTCGGCGGGGAGACGTACGAGGGCCCGTACAAGGACGGCGGCAAGGGGCTCGACTCGATCGCCGTGCCCGACGCGAAGACGATCGTCTTCAAACTCCGCAAGCCCGAGGGGGAGTTCCCCTTCCTCGCCACGCAGACGCAGTTCGCTCCCGTGCCCAAGGCCAAGGACACCGGGGTCAAGTACGAGGACCACCCGGTCTCCTCCGGCCCGTACAAGGTCGTCAAGAACGAGAACGACGGCGAGAACCTGAGCCTGGAGCGCAACGAGAACTGGGACGAGAAGACCGACGAGGAGCGCAAGGCCTACCCGGACAAGATCGACGTCCGCTCCGGGCTCGACGCGGCGGTCATCAACCAGCGCCTGTCCACCAGCTCCGGCCCCGACGCGGCCGCCGTCACCACCGACACCAACCTCGGCCCCGCCGAGCTGGCCCAGATCGGCGACAACAAGGAGCTCAGCGGGCGGGTCGGCACCGGGCACTTCGGCTACGTCAACTACCTGGCCTTCAACCCGAAGATCGCCCCCTTCGACAACCCGAAGGTCCGCCAGGCCATCTCCTACGCGATCAACCGCACCAGCGTCATCAACGCCGCCGGCGGCTCCGCCCTCGCCGAACCGGCCACCACCTTCCTGCCCGAGCAGGAGGCCTTCGGCTTCACCAAGTACGACCACTTCCCGGCCGGCAGGACCGGAGACCCGGCCAAGGCCAAGGAACTGCTGGCCGAGGCGGGCTTCAAGGACGGGCTGACCATCACGCTCACCCACTCCAACGCCCAGAACCGGCAGACCAGCCCCGAGGTCGCCACCGCCGTGCAGCAGGCACTCGCCGCCGCCGGGATCACCGTCAAGCTGGAGGGGCTGGAGAACAACGCCTTCAACGAGAAGCGCTGGGACGTCAAGAACACCCCCGGCTTCTTCCTCTCCCGCTGGGGCGCGGACTGGCCGTCCGGCGCTCCCTTCCTCGCCCCGATCTACGACGGCCGCCAGATCGTCACCAACGGCACCAACTACAACCACGCGCAGCTCGACGACCCGGCCGTCAACGCCGAGATCGACGAGATCGCCAAGCTGACCGACCTCGCGGCGGCCGGCAAGCGCTGGGGCGCCCTCGACAAGAAGATCGGTGAGCAGGCGCTCGACGTCCCGCTCTTCCACCCGGTCTACAAGCGGCTCGTCGGCAAGGACGTCAAGAACGTCGTCATCAGCGACTGGACCGGCGTCCTCGACATCTCGCAGGTCTCGGTCAAGTGACCCTCCTCGCCCACCAGTCGGCGTCCGGACCCGGGGTCACCGCCCCGGGGCCGGGCGCCGGGCGGCAGGTCCTGCGGCGGCTGCGCGCCCGGCCCTCGGCCGTGGCGGCGGCCGCCGTCCTGGCGCTCCTCGTCCTGCTCGCCCTCACCGCACCGCTGTTCGCCCACCTCACCGGCCAGGACCCGAACGCCTACCACGACGAGCTCGTCGACTCCGCGCGCGGCGGCGTCCCGCTCGGCTCCTTCGGCGGGATCTCCGGCGAGCACTGGCTCGGCGTCGAACCGGGCACCGGCCGCGACCTGTTCACCCGGCTGCTCTACGGCGCCCGGATCTCCCTGCTCGTCGCCCTCGGCGCCACCCTCGTACAGGTCCTCGTCGGGGTCGGCGTCGGACTCGCCGCCGCGCTCGGCGGCCGGTTCGCCGGCCAGCTCGTCAGCCGGTTCACCGACGTGATGATCGCCCTGCCCCTGCTGGTGGTGGCCATCGCCCTCACCGCCGTCGTCCCTGCCGGGTTCCCGCGGCCGCTGCTGCTGATCCTGGTCATCGGACTGCTCGACTGGGGCGGCCTCGCCCGGATGGTGCGCGCCCAGACCCTCTCCCTCAAGGAACTGGACTTCGTGGACGCCGCCCGGCTCTCGGGCAACGGCACGCTGCGGATCGCCCGCCGGGAACTGCTGCCCTCCCTGGCGGCGCCCGTCATCACCCTCGCCGCGATCAAGGTGCCCACCGCCATGGTGGTCGAGGCCTCGCTGTCCTTCCTCGGGGTCGGCGTGAAGCCGCCCACCCCCTCGTGGGGGCAGATGCTCTCCAGCGCCCAGACCTGGTTCCGCGCCGACCCCACCTACGTCCTGCTCCCCGCCGGGCTGCTCTTCGTCACCGTGCTCGCCTTCACGGTCCTCGGCGACGCCGTCCGCACGGCCCTCGACCCGCGCGAGGACTCGCGGCTGAGGGTCGGCACCAGAAAGGAGCGCAAGGCGTGACCCGCTTCGTGCTCAAACGGACCGGCGGCGCCCTGCTCGTGCTGCTCGCCCTGTCCGTCGTGATCTACGCCCTCTTCTACCTGGTCCCCGGCGACCCCGCCCGCCTCGCCTGCGGGGAGCGCTGCAACCCGGCGCAGATCGCCCAGGTGCGCGAACAGCTCGGGCTGAACGAGTCGACCGTCGCGCAGTACCTGAACTTCCTCCAGGGACTGCTGGTGGGCCGGGACTACTCCGGCGGCGCCGGGCTCGTCCTGCACTGCGACGCGCCCTGCCTCGGATTCTCGTACCAGAACGACCAGCAGGTCACCGCGCTGCTGCTGGAGCGGCTCCCCGCCACGCTGTCGCTGGCGCTGGGCGCGCTGGTGATCTGGCTCGTGATCGGCGTCGGCACCGGACTGCTCTCCGCGCTGCGCCGGGGCGGGCTCACCGAGCGGGCCCTGACCGTGCTCACCCTCGCCGCCACCGGCACCCCCGTCTTCATCCTCGGGCTGCTGCTGCTCATGGCCGTCTGCGCCTACCTCCAGTGGCTGCCCTTCCCCACGTACGTGCCGTTCGGCGACGATCCCGAGCAGTGGGCGTGGAACATGCTGCTGCCCTGGGTGACCCTCGGCTTCTTCGAGAGTGCCAAGTACGCCCGGTTGAGCCGTAGTTCCACCCTGGAGACGCTCGCTGAGGACCACATCCGCACCTTCCGCGCCTACGGGGTCGGGGAGCGGGCCATCGTGACCCGGCACGCCGTGCGGGGCGCCGTGGCCCCGGTGATCGCGCTCAGTGCCGTGGACTTCGGCACGATGATCGGCGGCGCCGTGCTGACCGAGTCGCTGTTCGGGATCCCCGGGCTCGGCAAGACCCTCATCGACGGCGTGCGGGTGGTGGACCTGCCGGTGGTGGTGGGCGTGGTGCTCGCCATCGGCGCGGCCGTCGTGCTCGCGGGCGTCGTCGCCGACGTGCTGTACGCCGTCGCGGACCGAAGGGTGGTTCTGGCATGAGAGACGCTTCGCTGGTGGACGTCACCGGCCTCACCGTCGAGTTCCCGGTCGGCCGGCTGGGGGAGTACGTACGGGCCGTGGACGGGGTGTCCTTCACCCTGGAGCCCGGCCGCGCCCTGGGCATCGTGGGGGAGTCCGGAAGCGGCAAGTCCACGGTCGCCGCAGCCCTGTTGGGGCTGCACCACGGCACCGGTGCGCGGCTCGGCGGCACCGTCCGGGTCGGCGGCACCGACGTGGGTGCGGCCTCCCCGGCCCAGCTCCGGGAGCTGCGCGGGGCCGTCGCCGCGATGGTCTTCCAGGACCCGCTGAGCTCCCTGGACCCGTACTACGCCATCGGCGACCAGATCGCCGAGGTGTACCGGGTGCACGCCTCCGTGACGCGGCGTGCGGCGCGGGCCCGGGCGGTGGAGGTGCTGGACCGGGTGGGCATACCCGACGCGGTGCGCCGATCCCGGGCGCGGCCGCACGAGTTCAGCGGGGGCATGCGTCAACGAGCCCTGATCGCGATGGCGTTGGCGTGCGAGCCGAAGCTGCTGATCGCGGACGAGCCGACCACGGCGCTGGACGTCACCGTGCAGGCGCAGATCCTCGACCTGCTGCACGGGCTGCGGGAGGAGCGCGGGCTCGGGCTGCTGCTGGTCACGCACGACGTGGGCGTGGCGGCGGAGAACGTGGACGCGGTGCTCGTGATGAGGGACGGGGCGGTGGTCGAGCGGGGCCCGGTGGATTCGGTGCTGTCGGCTCCGGCCGATCCGTACACCGCTGCCCTGCTGGCGTCGGTGCCGAGGCTCGACGCGGTGGGGGCGCCCCGGCCGGGGGCGGAAGCGGCCCCGGTGGAGCCGGAGTTGCCCGTCGTCGAGGCCTTTTCGCTGCGGAAGGAGTTCGGGCGGGGGAAGCGGCGGGTGGAGGCCGTGGGCGGGGTGTCGGTCTTCGTGCGGGGCGGGGAGACGCTGGGGATCGTCGGGGAGAGCGGCAGCGGCAAGAGCACCCTCGGGCGGATGCTCGTCGGGCTGCTGGAGCCCACCTCCGGGCAGGTCCGGCGGGACGGGGCGGAGAGCGTCGGGGTGGTCCCCGGGGTGCAGATGGTGTTCCAGGACCCGGTGTCCTCGCTCAACCCGCGCCGTTCGATCGGCGAGTCCATCGCGGACCCGCTGCGCGCGGCGGGCGAGAAGGACGGGCGGGCGATCCGGGACCGGGTCGGCGAACTGCTGGTCCGGGTGGGGCTGGAGGAGGCCCACTACGACCGGTACCCGCACGAGTTCAGCGGAGGCCAGCGCCAGCGCGTCGGCATCGCCCGCGCCCTCGCGCCCCGGCCCCGGCTGATCGTCTGCGACGAGCCCGTCTCGGCCCTCGACGTGACCACGCAAGCGCAGGTCACCGCCCTGCTGGCCGAGCTCCAGCGGGAGCTCGGCATCGCGCTGGTGTTCATCGCGCACGACCTCGCGGTGGTGCGTCAGGTCAGCGACCGGGTCGCGGTCATGCGGGGCGGGGTGATCGTGGAGGAGGGTCCCGTCGACGAGGTCTACGACCGGCCGTCCCACGCCTACACCCGGGAGCTGCTGGCCGCCGTCCCGTCCCTCGACCCGGCCCTGGCCGCCGCCCGCCGGCTCGGCCGGCGCCGTTCCGGGGGAGTGCTCGCGGGGGCTTCGTAGACCGCTCCTAGTAGTTCTTAGCGTGCTCGAACGCGAACCGTACGGGAAAGTTACGACTCTTCACCCCTTCCGGTGGCGCGACGGACAACCGTCCGTCGCGCCTTCGGCATATCCGCTTGAGTTCGTATCCGGCGGGTCGCCGGACCGACGGAGACCGCCTGAAACGGGAGATCGGGGGTGCCACTCGTGCGGATCGGACTGCTCACGGAAGGTGGTTATCCGTATGCGACGGGGGAAGCGAGGCTGTGGTGCGACCGGCTCGTGCGCGGGCTTCCCCAGCACGAGTTCGAGCTCTACGCCCTGAGCCGCAGCGCCGAACAGGAGGAGCGCGGCCGGGTGCCGCTGCCCTCCCACGTCACCCGGGTGCGGACCGCCCCGCTGTGGGCGCCGGCCGATGACGGGCGCAGCTACCGCCGCCGCGAGCGCCGCCGCTTCGCCGCCGCCTTCACCGAACTGGTCCGCGGGATCTGCGGAGCCGACCCCGCACGGTTCGCGGACGGGCTGTACGGGCTGGCCGCGCTCGCCTGGGAAGAGGGCGGGCTGTACGCGGCACTGCGCTCGGAGACGGCCGTACGGGCGGTGGAGTCCGCCTGTCGCGCCCCCGAGGCGAGCAGGGCCGTACAGCGGGCGCAGGTCGCGGACCTGCTGGAGTTCGTGGACGAACTGGAGCGGATGCTGCGGCCGTTGTCCCTGGACTGGTACGAGGACCTGCGCGAGGTCGACGTCTGCCACGCGGCCGCGGGCGGGGTGGCGGCGCTCCCCGGGCTCCTGGCCAAACGCTTCTTCGGAGTGCCGCTCCTGGTCACCGAGTACGGGGTCCAGCTCCGGGCCCACTACCTCGCGCACTCCGCGCGGGACGAGCGGCCGGCCGTACGGGCCCTGCTCGCGGCCTTCCACACCCGGCTGGCCGGCGAGATCTACTCCCAGGCCGACCTGCTCACCCCCGGCAACGCGCACGCCCGGCGCTGGCAGGAACGCTGCGGCGCCTCCCGCGAGCGGCTGCGCACGGTCTACCCCGGGATGGAGGCGGACCGATTCGCCGCCGTGGGCGAGGACCCGGCGTGCGGGGACCCGCACACGCTGGTCTGGGTCGGCCGGGTGGACCCCGCCAAGGACCTGATCGCCCTGCTGCACGCCTTCGCCGAGGTGCGCCGGGCCGAACCGCGCGCCCGGCTGCGGATCTTCGCGACCGCCGTCGGGACGGGCTCCGCCGCCGCGGGCTCCGGCGGCCCGGCCGCAGCGGCCAACCACGAGGTCGGGCACGGCTACCTGGCCGACTGCCGCTCGCTCGCCGCGCAGCTCTTCCCCGACGAGGCCGCGGATGCTCACGCGGTCGGCGAGAACCCGGTCACCTTCGAGGAGATCGGCGGACCCGACGCCCCGTCCCCGGCCCACGCGTACGGCTCCGGGCGGGTGGTGGTGCTCTCCTCCGTCATCGAGGGGTTCCCCATCACCCTGGCCGAGGCGATGTTCTGCGGCCGGGCCACGGTGTCCACCGACGTCGGCGCCGTCGTCGAGGTGATCGGCGGCACCGGGCTCGTGGTGCCGCCGCGCAATCCGCGCGCGCTCGCCGAGGCCTGCGTCACGCTGCTGCAGGACCCCGAGCGGGCCCAGCGGCTCGGGTCGGCCGCCCGGGCGCGGGCCCTCGAACTCTTCACCGTCGAGCAGAACGTCGCCGCCTTCCAGGAGTCCTACCTGAGGCTGCTCGCCCGAGGCCCGGCCCGCCCCGACGGCACCGGGGTGCCCTTCGAGCAGCCGCCCGAGGCCCGCGTCCCGGGCCACTGGGCCACCCCCACCTGGGCCACCCCGCACCCCGAACCCGCCGCCCCGTCCGCCGCCGACCCGGCCGAACCCCCGATCCGGGGGGACGACGTCGAGGCGCATCCGGGGCTCATGGTGCCCGCCGCCCGTGCCGAGCGCGCCGCGAGTCCGGAGGCCTCCGCATGACCGTGCCCCTGGACGAAGCCGTCCCCGCCATGGACCCGCCCCCGCCCCCGCCCCGCCGGGCCCGCTCCGCCGGGGACCCCGTCAAGGCGCTGCTCCACCGCCACCGGGAGCTCTGCGAACACGCCGTGGACCCGCTGGAGATCGCCGCCGGGCTGGAGGCGCACGGCATCACCGACCGCACCGCCGCACGGTTCCGCCACCGGGACGTCTTCTCCCTCGCGGAGGAGCTCTACGCCCGGACCCCCCGCGACGGGACCCCGCCCGCCCCTCCGGCCGGGATCCCGGTCCACGCCAAGGCGGTACGGGGCTTCGGCTACGCGCTGCTGCCCGGGGCCCTCGCCCTCGGCGCGGCCGCAGCCGGCGTGCCCTGGGCCGGAGCCCTGGCGGTGCTCGTCACCGTCGCCGCGCTCGGACGGCCCGGCCGGGCAGCCGGGGGCAGGTTCCCCGTCGCCGTGTACCTGCTGGCCGCCGCCGCCCTCGGCTGGGCCGTCCACCGGTACGGGACCCCGCTCGGGACCGCCCTGGCCGTGGCCGTCGCCCCCGGGTACCTGGCCGGCGCCGTCTTCGCGGCCCGGGCCCGGCGCAGACTCGCCGGGAGCCGGGCCCTGGAGGACTTCGCCGACGGGGTGAGACCGCTGCTCCTCGGGACGCTCGCGCTGTACGCCGCGGCCGCCGCGGGGGCGGCCGCGCTGGCCGGGACCACCCTGGCGGTGGCCGTACCGCTCGCGGTGCTGCTCCTCCTGACCCGGCTGCTGCTCCGTCACGGAGCCCCCCGCGGAGCCCTCGCGGCGGCCCTGGCCCTCGTACTCGCCCTGCTCCCGGTCCCGGCGGCGCCGTTCGCCGCCGCCGCGGGAGTCCTCGTACCCGCCGTCCTCGCGCTGTCGCGGGCCTCCGCGCACGCGCAGCGCCCCTGAAACCTTCGGAAGCAGACACCGAAGCGCCGTACCCCCTACCCCGATCCACCCATCCAGCAAGGAGAAACAGGACATGACCGGCCAGCCAACCAACCAAGGGGCCGCGCGATGAGGGTGTTGCTGATCGGAGCCAACGGATACCTCGGGCGCTACGTCGCGGACCGGCTGCTCGCCGACCCCGCGGTCCAGCTCACCGCGCTCGGCCGCGGCGACGACGCCGACGTCCGATTCGACCTCGCCACCGGCAGCCCCGGCGCGCTCACCCGGTTCCTCGACGCCGTCCACCCGGGCGTCGTCATCAACTGCGCGGGAGCCACCCGCGGCGGTGCCCGCGAGCTCACCCGGCACAACACGGTCGCCGTCGCCACGATCTGCGAATCGCTGCGCCGCAGCGGCTGCGGCGCCCGGCTCGTCCAGCTGGGCTGCGCCGCCGAGTACGGGCCCAGCCAGCCCGGGTCCTCCACGGCCGAGGACGCCGTCCCCAGACCGGGAGGGCCCTACGGAGTCAGCAAACTGGCCGCCACCGAGCTCGTGCTCGGCTCCGGGCTGGACGCCGTCGTCCTGCGGGTCTTCTCGCCCGTCGGCCCCGGCACCCCCGCCGGATCCCCCCTCGGCCGGCTCGCCGAAGCCATGCGGCGCGCGATGCAGGCCGGGGACGGCGAGCTCAAGCTCAGCGGGCTCGGCGTCCAGCGCGACTTCGTCGACGTCCGGGACGTGGCGCGGGCGGTGCACGCCGCCTCGCTGTCGGCGGCCCAGGGCGTCGTCAACATCGGCACCGGCCGGGCGGTCCGGCTGCGCGACGCGGCCGCCGTGCTGGCACGGGTCGCCGGGTACGGAGGCTCGCTGCACGAGATCGACGTACCGCAGCACGCCCAGCACCCGCAGGCGCACGGGCACCCGGGCCGTCCCTCCGGGCTCGCCGCCATCGGCTCCCCGCGCTCCGAGGCCACGGCCGAGCAGCTCGCCGCCGCGACCGCCCAGCCGCCCTACCCCTACCCGGACGGGTGCGGAGCCTGGCAGCAGGCGGACGTCCGTACCGCCCGCGACCGGCTCGGCTGGCGGCCGCGGATCAACCTGGAGGAGTCCCTCGCGGACATCTGGATGGAGGCGGCGTGCCGCATCTGACCACCCCGCCGGCGGCCGGCCAGGCCGCCACCGAGGCGGGCCGGCTCGGTTTAGGCGTCCCGGGGTACGCGCACCCGCTGCTGGCGCCGGTGGAGTGGGCCGAGCTGTCCCGGCCCGGGACGCCCCTGCACTGGGCCGTCCTCAACGTCACGGACGGGCCGGGCGGCCGGCCCGACCCGCACTGCACGGAGGCGGCCGCGAAGCTCCGTAGGGCGGGCGGCGCGATCCTCGGGCATCTCGCCATGCGAGACGGCGAGCGGTCCTTCGGGGAGCTCGTCTCCGACGCCCACCGCTTCCGGGACTGGTACGGGGCCGACGGCTTCTACCTCGCGGACGCCCCGGCCGGAAAGGCGGAGCTGGCGTTCGTGCGCCGGGTCGCGGACACCCTGCGGGGGCTCGGCGACGGCCTGCGGATCGTCCTCGGACACGGCACCCACCCCTACGAGGGGTACACGGAAACCGCAGATCAGCTGGTCACCTTCGCCGGCACGTGGGCCGACTACCGCTGGTCGCAGGTGGCGGAGTGGACGGCCGACCATCCGCCCGAGACCTTCTGCCACCTCGTGCACGGAGTACCGCGCACGCACCTGGAGGAAGCGCTCCGGATCGCCCGCTGGCAGGGTGCGGGGACCATCTGGTTCACCGACCGGCGCGGGGCCGCGGACCGGGATCCCTGGGCGTCGATGCCCGGGTACTGGGACGAAATCGTCTCGCGGATCGGACCGGGTGTCTCGGAATGAAGGAGGGCGTGGCAGTGTTACGGGAAGAACCACCGTTAAGACTTAATCATCTACGGAGTCCCCGTGTCGCTGCCACCCCTGGTAGAGCCAGCTGCTGAGCTCACCGTTGACGAGGTCCGTCGGTACTCCCGCCACCTGATCATCCCCGACGTGGGGATGGACGGCCAGAAGCGCCTGAAGAACGCCAAGGTGCTGGCCGTGGGCGCGGGCGGCCTCGGCTCGCCCGCCCTCATGTACCTGGCCGCGGCCGGCGTGGGCACGCTGGGCATCGTGGAGTTCGACGAGGTCGACGAGTCGAACCTGCAGCGCCAGATCATCCACAGCCAGGCGGACATCGGCCGTTCCAAGGCCGAGTCGGCTCGCGACAGCGTGCTGGGCATCAACCCGTACGTGAACGTGGTCCTCCACGAAGAGCGGCTCGAAGCCGACAACGTGATGGAGATCTTCAGCCAGTACGACCTCATCGTCGACGGCACGGACAACTTCGCCACGCGCTACCTCGTGAACGACGCCTGCGTGCTGCTGAACAAGCCGTACGTCTGGGGCTCGATCTACCGCTTCGACGGCCAGGCCTCGGTCTTCTGGTCCGAGCACGGCCCGTGCTACCGCTGCCTCTACCCGGAGCCGCCCCCGCCGGGCATGGTCCCGAGCTGCGCCGAGGGCGGCGTGCTGGGCGTGCTCTGCGCGTCCATCGGGTCCATCCAGGTCACCGAGGCCATCAAGGTCCTCACCGGCGTCGGCGAGTCGCTGGTCGGCCGTCTGATGATCTACGACGCCCTGGAGATGCAGTACCGCCAGGTCAAGGTCCGCAAGGACCCCGACTGCGCGGTCTGCGGTCCGAACGCGACCGTCACCGAGCTCATCGACTACGAGGCCTTCTGCGGCGTCGTGTCGGAGGAGGCCCAGGAGGCCGCGCTCGGCTCGACGATCACTCCCAAGCAGCTCAAGGAGTGGATCGACGGCGACGAGCCGATCGAGATCATCGACGTCCGTGAGATCAACGAGTACGAGATCGTCTCGATCCCCGGCGCGAAGCTGATCCCCAAGGGCGAGTTCCTGATGGGCACCGCCCTCCAGGACCTGCCGCAGGACAAGCGCATCGTCTTGCACTGCAAGACGGGTGTCCGCAGTGCGGAAGTCCTCGCGGTCCTGAAGTCCGCGGGCTTCGCGGACGCGGTCCACGTCGGCGGCGGCGTCATCGGCTGGGTCCACCAGATCGAGCCCGACAAGCCGGTCTACTAGTCCCACCAGCAGTCACCCGAAGGGGCCGTACCCGCGCGAGCGAGGTACGGCCCCTTCGTCGTGCTCCGGGTGCCTAGACGGGCGAGGTCGGCGCCGGGGACTTCGACGCCGTGCACACCGTGCCCTTGCCGGGCACCTTTCCGTCGAGCAGGTAGGCGTCGACCGCCTGCTGTACGCAGGGGTCACCGCTGTTGTAGGCGCCGTGGCCCTCGCCCTTGAAGGTGAGCTCCACGCCGACGCCGGGGCCGAGCCGCTCCACCATCTTGCGGGCGCCCTCGTACGGGGTCGCAGGGTCACCGGTGTTGCCGATCACCAGGATGGGCGCCGAGCCGGGGGCGGAGACGTCCGGGGTGTTCCAGGCGCCGGCGACGGGCCAGTCGGTGCAGCCCATCATGGCCCAGCCGAGGAAGTCCCCGAAGACGGGAGAGGCGGCGCGGAACTCGGGCAGCTTCGCCTTGGTCTGCGCGAGCGTGTAGCGGTCCTTGGAGTCGGCACAGCTGATGGCGGTGTTGGCCGACCCGATGTTGCTGTAGGTGCCCTTCGGGTCGCGGCCGTTGAGGGCGTCCGACATGGCGAGCAGCAGCTGCCCCTGGCCGCCCTCGGCCTCGTCCAGGCCCTGTTCCAGCAGCGGCCAGGCCTCCTTGGAGTACAGGGCGAAGGCGATGCCGTTCGTCGCGGCGTCCTCCGTGAGCAGCCGGTCGCCGGAGCCGGGGATGGGCTTGGCCGCCAGCTCCTTCTGGAGCTTGATGATGTTCGCCTCGATCTCCTTGGCGGTGCTGCCCTGCAGTTGGCAGGAGTCGCCGCGGTTCACGCAGTCCTGGGCGAAGTTGCCGAGCGCGAGCTGGAAGCCCTTGGCCTGGCCGAGGGCGCCCTCCTCGGAGTTCTTGGTCGGGTCGACCACGGCGTCGAAGACGGCCCGGCCGACGTTCTTGGGGAAGAGGTGGGCGTAGACCCCGCCGAGCTCGGTGCCGTAGGAGATGCCGAAGTAGTACAGCTTCTCGTCGCCGAGGGCCTGGCGGATCCGGTCCAGGTCACGGGCCGCGTTCTCGGTGCCGACGTGGGGCAGCACCTTGCCGGACTTCGCCTCGCAGGCCTCCTTGTACTGCTTGGAGGTGGCGAGGAACTGCTTCTCCTCCTCCGGCGTCGAGGGGCTGGAGTCGGCGGCGTAGTACGCGTCCAGCTGCTTGTCGTCCTCGCACAGCACGGGCGCGCTGCGGCCCACCCCGCGCGGGTCGAAGCTGACGAGGTCGTAGCGCTCGCGCAGGGCCGCGTACTCCTTCGCCGCGCCGGGCAGGGTGGTGATGCCGGAGCCGCCCGGGCCGCCGAAGTTGAAGACGAGCGAACCGATCCGCTTGTCCTTGTCGCGGGCCTTGGCCCGGATCAAGGCCAGCGGGATCGTCTCCCCCTCGGGCTCGGCGTAGTCCAGGGGCACGTCGAGGACGGCGCACTGCCAGTCCTTGCCGGGGACCTGCCCGCCGCCCTCGGCGGCGGTGGGAGCCTGGCAGTCGCCCCACTTCGGTTTCTTGATGCCCTGGGCGGCGCCGTCCTTGCCCCTCTTCTCCTTGCCTCCGCCGTCGGAACAGGCACTGGTGGCGAGCAGCGCGGCGGCAGCGGCGGCGGCAGCGGCGACCCGCAGGGCGTGTGTGGGCATGCCTTCATCCTGTGCGCGCCCCGCGCGCCCCGCCCCCGCGCTGACCCATCCGGGTCACGGGGGCGGGGCGCGCGGGGTGAGCGGTCACTGCGCCGCGGTCGCCGCGGGGATGTCGACACCGGCGGCCCTGCGGGCCGGCCAGAGGGAGGCGAGGAGGGCGCCGGCCAGGGCGAGCAGCACCCCGAGGGCGAGCCGTCCCCAGGGGATGACCAGGGCGTATCCCGTGACGCTCTCCTGGAGGGTGTTGCCGAGGGCCCAGCCCGTGAAGACGCCCATGACCGTGCCGACGGCCGCGCCGAGGGCGCCGACGAGCAGGGCCTCGATGCGGATCATCCGGGTCACTCCGGTGCGGTCCAGGCCGAGGGCGCGGAGCGTGCCGATCTCCTTGCGGCGTTCGAGCACCGACATGGCGAGGGTGTTGGCGATGCCCAGGGCGGCGATCACCAGGGCCATGCTGAGCAGCGCGTAGAAGATGTTGAGCTGGTCGCCGATGCCGCTGGTGTCCTCGGCCCGGATGGCCTCCTTGTCCAGGACGGACAGGGCGGGGTTGTCGCCGAGCGCCTTGACGACGCTCGCGAGCTGGGCCCGGCCGGGGCCGCCCGCCGTGGCCACGACGATCGAGTCGGTGTGCGGGGCGGAGTCGAAGCGGGCGACCAGGGAATCGGGTGCGGTGATGCTGGGCAGCACCTTGCTCTGTTCGTCCGCGCGGTAGATCGCGCCGATGGTGACCTCGCCCTGCTGGTCCAGCCGCTTCACGGGGAGGATCTGGCCGACCTTCCATCCGTTGGCCCGGGCCTTGTAGTCGGCGACGGCGACCTTGCCCTGGGCGAGGCTGTCGAGGGAGCCCGCGGTCACCTCGTAGCGCAGGAGGCGGCTGATGGCGGCGGGGTCGACGCCGGTCAGGACCGAGCGGACGCCGCCGATCCGGTACTCGGTGGACTGGTTGAGCGGGCTGTAGGTGGCGCCGGTCAGCTTCTTGAGGGGTTCGGCGGTGGCGGGGGTCATCCGCTGCCCGCCCGAGGGGGCCTGCACCAGGTAGTCGGCGGTGATGTCGCGGGTGGTCGCGCCGTCGAGGTACTGGGTGGCGGAGGCGCCGAGGACGGACAGGCCCGAGGCGAGCGCGAGGGCGATGGCGAGCGCCGCGGCGGTGGCGCCGGTACGTCGCGGGTCGCGCACGGTGTTGCGGGCGGCGAGGTCGCCGTGCACCGGGCTGTAGCGGAGCAGCAGCGGCCGGAGCAGGGCGGTGAACGGCCGGGACAGCAGCGGGATGAGGCCGATCGCGCCGGTCAGGGTGAGGGCCGCGCCGAGGCCGATGACGGTCCGGGCGTCGCCGTCGGCCGCGAGGGCTCCGTACAGGGTGGCGGCCGCTCCGGTGAGGAGCAGGGCGGCGCCGATCCGGGTGCGCAGGGAGCCGGCGTGCGCGGGTGCGGCCGGTTCGGCGGCGCCGAGCGCGGCGACGGGCGGGATGGCCATGGCCCGGCGGACCGGCACCCAGGCGGCGATCACGGGCAGGACGGTGCCGACCACCAGCGCGATGATCACCGTGGAGGGGAGCAGGGTCAGCGGGGCGTCCGGGCCGTCGGCGGCGGAGAAGGAGGCCTGGAGCAGGGCGGCGACCCCGGTGCCGGCCAGGATGCCGGCCACGGAGGCGATCAGGCCGACGAGCACGGACTCGGTCAGCAGGATCCGGCGGACCTGCTTGCGGGTGGCGCCGACGGCCCGCATCAGGGCCAGCTCCCGGGTGCGCCGGGAGACCAGCATGGTGAAGGTGTTGGAGATGAGGAAGGTGGCCACGAACAGGGCGACCGCGGCGAAGCCCACCATGATCTGGCTCATGGTGTCGCTGTCGCTGGAGGCCATGTTCGCCTGGATCCGGGCGAGCTGGGCACCGGTGACCGCGGTGGAGTCCTTGGGGATCACCGCTTCGACCCGGGTGAGGAGCTGCGCCGCGTCGGTGCCGGGGGCGGCCGTGATCTCGATGTCCGTGTACCGGCCGGGCTCGAGGTACAGCCGCTGGGCGGTGGCGTTGTCGAACAGCACGAGGCTGCCCCCGGGGGACAGCTTCGAGGCGTCGGTGCGGAAGACGCCGCTGAGCCGGTAGGACTCGGCGCCGGTGCTCGTGCCGACGCGCACGGTGTCACCGACGCGGTAGCCGCCCTTGGCGGCGGAGGCCTCGTCGAGGGCGACGGCCTTGCCGTCGGCCGGGCCGGAGCCCTCCTTGAAGGCGTAGGCCGGGTCCCTTCCGTCCTTGCCCGGGGCGAAGTTGCCGCCCTTGCGGAAATCGGCGCTGCCCAGCAGCCGGCCCTCGGGGTCGGCGACGGCGGCGAAGCCGTTGACCCGGCCCGCGGCGGCAGCGACACCGGGGACCTCGGCCAGGGAGGCCGCGGTGCGGGCGTCGAGGGTGGCGGGCGGGGCGCCGGGCACGGAGTTGGGCGAGACGTTGAGGGAGATGCGGTCGTAGCCGGCGCTCGCCCGGTCGACGGCGGCCTGCTTCTGGCTGTCGCCGTAGACGAGGCTGCCGGTGACGAAGGTGACCCCGAGCATGACCGCGAACACGGTCATCAGCAGGCGGGCCTTGTGCGCGAGCACGTTGCGCAGGGCGGTACGGAACATGGGATGCGGATCCTGGGAGGCTGGCCCGGGGAGCGGGCGGGCGGCTGGTTCGGTGCGGGAGCGCGGAGGGGTCAGCTCGTGCGCGAGCGCGCGTCGAAGGCCTTCATCCGGTCCAGGACCCGGTCCGCGGTGGGCTGCACCATCTCGTCGACCAGCCGTCCGTCGGACAGGAACACCACGCGGTCCGCGTACGCGGCGGCGACGGGGTCGTGGGTGACCATGACCACGGTCCGGCCCAGCTCGCGCACGGAGTCGCGCAGGAAGCCGAGGACCTCGGCCCCGGCGCGGGAGTCGAGGTTTCCCGTGGGCTCGTCGCCGAAGATGATCGAGGGACGGCCGATCAGGGCCCGGGCCACCGCCACGCGCTGCTGCTGCCCGCCGGACAGCTGCCCGGGACGGTGGCCGAGGCGCTGCGAGAGGCCGGTCAGGGCGACCACGTGGTCCAGCCACTGCCGGTCGGGCTTACGGCCGGCGATGGTCAGCGGCAGGGTGATGTTCTCCAGCGCGGTCAGCGTCGGCATCAGGTTGAACGCCTGGAAGATGAACCCGATCCGGTCCCGGCGCAGCCGGGTGAGCTGCTCGTCGTTCAGGGAGCCCAGCTCGGTGGTGCCGATGCGGGCGGAGCCGGAGCTGAAGGAGTCGAGCCCGGCGGCGCAGTGCATCAGCGTGGACTTGCCGCAGCCGGAGGGGCCCATGATCGCGGTGAACCGGCCCTCGTGGAAGGAGATGCTGACGCGGTCCAGGGCCACGACCCGGGTGTCGCCGTTTCCGTAGACCTTCGAGAGGTCGGTGGTGGCCGCCGCGATGCCGGTCGGCGAGGGGTGCGGGGCATGCGGGGCATGGGGGGCGGCGGTCACGGGGGGACTCCTCTTCGGGCGCGGAAGGCTGCACTTCGAAGGGTGTCCGGGGGAGGTATCGACGGCCCGGGGCACGGGGTATCGGGGGGTGCTCCGGTGTGTATCGGTCCGGTAGCGGCCGGGCTGCCGCTGCGCGGGGCCAGGCGCGGGGCCAGGCGTCGCGGGCCCGGCAAGATCCGAAAGAGACGGCCCAGGTCCCCCACCCCGCCCTTCGCCCGTTCCCCGGGGCGGTGCCCCGGACCCCCTCGGGGCTGGGGGTAGGGCGGTTGGGGGTCAGGACGGGAGGTGGAGGGTGGCGACCGCGCCGCCGTCCGGGGCGTTCTCGAAGCGGAGTTCCGCGCCGAGGACCCGGGCCTGGCCCACGGCGATGGTCAGGCCCAGGCCGTGGCCCGAGCCGCGCTCGGCCGCGCCCGTCTGGAAGCGGCGCGGGCCGTCGCGCAGCAGGTCGGCGGGGAAGCCGGGGCCGTGGTCGCGTACGACGACCGTACGGTCCTCGACGGTGACCCGGACCGGGGCCGCCCCGTGCCGGTGGGCGTTGACGACGAGGTTGCCGACGATCCGTTCGAGGCGGCGCGGGTCGGTCTCCACGCTCCCGGCCCGTTCGGCGACGTCGACCTCGGTGGGCAGGCCGGTGCGCGTCACGGCCTCGGCGACGACCGCGTCGAGCGGAACCCGGTCGGAGACCGGCCGTTCGGCGCCCGCGTCGAGCCGGGAGATCTCCAGCAGGTCCTCGACCAGCCCGCGCAGATCGCGCACCCGGGCCCGGAGCATGTCCTCCGTCTCGCCGGGCGGCAGCAGGTCCGCGGTGGCCAGCAGACCGCCGACGGGGGTGCGCAGTTCGTGGGCCACGTCGGCGGTGAACCGGCGCTCGTCGCGCAGCTTGCGGCCGAGGGTGTCGGCCATGAGGTCGACGGTGGCGGCGATGTCGTCCAGCTCGTCGCGGCCCTCGGTGATCCCGCTCCGGGCGTCGAGGTCCCCGGCGGAGATCCGGCCCGCGGTCTCGGAGACCTGCCGGAGCCTGCGGGCGAGCAGCCCGGCCCCGTAGGCCGCGAGCGGCGTGGCCACCGCGAGGACGACCAGCGAGGCCATCACCATGGTCACGTCGAGCTGGCGCAGCCCGGACAGCCCCGCGTTCATGCTGACCCGCAGCGCGAGCACCGGGCTGCCCGGGCCGCCGACCCGCTGGGCGCCCCAGACGCCCGGGGGGATCTCCTCGTCGAGGCCGCCGTAGGGGGCCGTGTGCCGGTCGCCGTCGGTGAGGTTCCTCAACGAGGCGGGCAGGCCGGGGGGATCGAGCTCGGCGCCGTCCGAGAGCGTTCCGGTGCGCCGGTAGGTCTCCATGGCCGAGTACACGTTGTTGGAGGCGTGCATTTCCGCCGTTTCCCGGATGTCCCTCGCGGTCCACACGTGCACCAGTACGCCGACCGCGGCGGCGACGAGGCACCCGGTGGCCGCCGCCAGCGCGGCGATCTTCCAGCGCAGGGGAATGCGGCGCGGCCCGGGGCGGCGGAACGAACGCACCGCTCTCAACGCCTGAGCTTGTAGCCGAAACCGCGGACCGTTTCGATCCGGTCCCGGCCGAGCTTGCCGCGCAGCCGCTGCACGCACAGGTCCACGACCCGGCTGTCGCCGTCCCAGCCGTAGTCCCAGACGTTGCGCAGCAGGGTGTGCCGCTCCAGCACGATGCCCGGGTGGGCGGCGAACTCCAGCAGCAGCTTCAGTTCGGTCGGGGTGAGCGCCACCGGGGTTCCGGCGACGGCCACGTCGAGGCCGCCGGTGTGGATGGTCAGGTCCCCGAAGGTCAGCAGTTCGCCCTCGGACGGTCCGGGTTCCTGCTCCGTGGCCGGCCCGGCCGGCCCGGCGGCCGGGGCGGGGGCGTAGGTGGCGCGCCGCAGCAGCGAGCGGATGCGGGCCACGAGCACGTTGGTGTCCACGGGCTTGACGACGTAGTCGTCCGCCCCGGCCTCCAGTCCCGACACGATGTCCAGCCCGTCGCCGCGCGCCGACATCATCAGGACCGGGACCAGGCTGGTCTCCCGGACCTTGCGGCACAGGCCGATCCCGTCGAGGCCGGGCAGCATCACGTCGAGGATCAGCAGGTCGAAGTCCTCGTCGCGGAAGGATTCGAGGCCCGTGAGTCCGTCGGCGGCGGCCCGCACCGTGTACCCGTAGCGCTCCAGGGAGACGGTGAACGAGCGGCGCATCAGCTCGTCGTCCTCCACCAGCAGCACGCGGACCGGTCGCGGAGCGGCGGGAGCCGGGGTGGGGGTGGACACGGGGATGACTCCGTTTCGGCAGGCGGGGCGGGTACCTGAAAGGAACGATAGGGCCGCGGAAGCCGTGATTCCCTTCATCGCGGTCCCGCGCACCGATCAGATGGGGAATCAAGCGCTCTCTGATACCCACCCGATACGAAGAGCCGGGGCTCGCTACGGCTGCGCCAGGACCTGCTTCGCCGCCGCGCGCCCCGTCGCGACGCAGGCGGCCACGCCCACGCCCTCGTACGCCGCTCCGCACAGGGCGATGCCCGGGAGCTTGCCGGCGGCCTCGCGGATGCGGGCGACGCGCTCGCGGTGTCCGACGCCGTACTGGGGCAGGCCCCGGTCCCAGCGGGTGACGCGGGTGGCCAGGGGTTCTCCCATGGGGCCGACCGCGTGGTGGAGTTCGGCGATGGCCGAGCGGACCAGGTGGCGGTCGGGGCGGCCGAGCAGCGCGTCCTCGCCGATGCGGCCGATGGAGGCGCGCAGCACGAAGGTCTCGGGGGCCGAGTCGTGCAGCCAGGACCACTTGTTGGAGAGGAAGGAGGCGGCCTTCAGGGTGTGGCCGTCGACCGGCGGGACCAGGAAGCCGTTGCCCTGGGGGAGGAAGTGGGCCTGGGCGCGGGAGAAGGCCATGGTGATGACGGCCGTCGAGGCGTGCGGGATCGAGGAGAGCTCGGCCTCGGCGAGCGGGGAGTGCGGGCGCAGCAGCTCCGCCGCCGCGAAGGCGGGCAGGGCGAGGATCACCGCGTCGGCCTCCATCGTCAGCGCGCCGTCGCCGGTCATGGCCTGGACGCGCCAGCGTCCGTCGCCGACCCGCTGGAGCGAGCGGGCCGTCGTCCCGGTGAGGATGCGGGCTCCGCAGGCTTCGGCGACGGCGGCCGGGAAGCGCCCGGTGCCGCCGACGACGCCCTGGACGGCCACGGCCCCCGAGCGGGGGGCGCCCGCCGCGCGCATCCGGCGCAGGGCCGGGAGGAGCGGGGTGCCCTGTTCCGCGAGGGCGGCGATCCGGGGCATGGCCGCGCGCAGCGAGAGCCGCTCGGCGAGGCCGGCGTAGACCCCGCCCAGCATGGGTTCGATGAGCCGGTCCACGGCCTCCTGACCGAAGCGGCCGCCCAGGTACTCGGTGACCGAGCAGTCCTCGGTGAGCGGGGTGGCCGGGAGGGTCTCCTCGGCGGCGACGCGTGCGACGCCCTCGGGGGAGAGCAGCCCGGTGCCGATCAGCGCGGAGGGGTCGGTGGGGACGCCCATCACGTGTCCGGCGGGCAGCGGGCGCAGGGCGCCGTTGGTCCAGATGGTGGTGGGGGCCTTCGCGGGATCGCAGAGGGCCTCGCCGAGTCCGACGGCGGCGGCCAGTTCCACGGCCTCCGGGCGCAGGGCCATGAGGGATTCGGCGCCCTCGTCGACGGTGATGCCGGCGATGGTGCCGGTCCGGAGCTTCCCGCCGACCTTGGCGTGGCTCTCCAGGATGGTCACGTCGGCCTGGCCGCGCAACTGCCACGCGGCGGCCAGACCGCTGATACCGCCACCGATGACGATCACTGAACGCATTGTGTTCTCCCGTGGCCGGAGCCGTGGTCGATATGTTCCCGTATGAAACGTATGGGAACGGGGTGGGTCAGCGCCTCATGCTTTCGGCCAGAACCTTGAGTTCCTCCTGGTAGGGGAAGCTGCCGGGCTCGTACGCGCAGTACGGGTCCGCTTCCAGCACGTCGCGCGTGAAGCCGTACGCCCGCGAGCGCGAGCCCCCGCACACCGTCTTGAACTCGCACGCCCCGCACTTCCCGCGCAGCAGCGAGGGGTCGCGGAGCTTGGTGAAGAGCGCCGAGCCCCGGTAGATCTCGGTCAGCGGGTGGTTCTTCACGTTGCCCGCGGAGAGCGGCAGGAAGCCGCTGGGGTGCACCTCGCCCGTGTGCGAGATGAAGACGAAGCCGCGGCCCGAGGAGACGTCCATGGGCGGCCGGCGCACGGCCCGCTGCTCCCCGCCGAAGACGCCCAGCTCGCGGGCGCGGGCCGAGAGGCGCTCGTACAGCGGGCCGAGGACGGGCTTCTCGCCGCGCGCGTCCAGGACGGTGCGCTGCATCACGACCCGCCGGAAGTGGTGGCCCTCCGTGGTCTTGGTGGCCATCACCGCCCCGCAGTCGTACAGGAAGTGCAGGACGTCCTCGATCTCGGCGGCGGTCAGGGAGTCCAGCTGTTCCCCGCGTCCGGTCGGGACCAGCACGAAGCCCGACCACAGCATCGCGCCCTCACGCTTGACCAGCGCCGCGATGTCGGCCAGGTCCTCCAGGCTGTCGCGGGTGACCGTGGTGTTGATCTGGACCTTGAGCCCGAGCTCCCGGGCGGCCCGCCAGCCCTCCAGCGTCCAGTCGTAGACCCCGGGCACCCCGCGGAAGGCATCGTGCCGCTCGGCCGTGGAACCGTCCAGGGAGAGCGAGAGCGCGATGGCCCCCGCTTCCCGCACCGCCACGAGGTTCTCCCGGGTCAGCGTCGGCGTCCCCGACGGGGACACCGCGACGCGCAGGCCGAGCGAGGTCCCGTACGCGACCAGGTCGGTGAGGTCGGCGCGCTGGAAGGGGTCCCCGCCGGTGATCACGAAGAGCGGGCTCGGCTTGCCGAAGGCGGCGATCTGTTCCATCACCCGGCGGGCGTCCGCCCCGTCGAGCTCCTCGGGGTGGCGCAGGGTCTGCGCCTCGGCCCGGCAGTGCAGACAGGCCAGCGGGCAGGCCCGGGTGGCCTCCCAGATGACGATGAAGGGCCGGTCGGACACCGCGTGGCGGGGGCTGCGGACGACCGAGTGGGCGGGGCGGGGGTTCCCGGGACCGGGGCGGGGATTCACGAGACCCGCTCCCAGCCGCGCTTGCTCGGGCGGTTGGCGAGCTGCTTCGGGTCCCGCTTGCGGTACACCACGTACGGCCGGAACAGGTACTTCAGCGGTACGGAGAACATGTGCACCAGGCGCGAGTACGGGATCAGCGCGAACAGGACGAAGCCGAAGATGATGTGGATCTTGAAGGCGAGCGGGGCCGCCGCCATCAGGTGGTAGTCGGGGGTGAGGGTGAACAGGCTGCGGAACCAGAGGGAGATGCCGTCCCGGTAGTTGTACCCGTCCATCATCCCGGCCGAGTTGAGCATCGTGGCCGTCAGCCCGAGAACCATCGCGCCGAGCAGGAACGAGTACATCAGGTGGTCGCTGCGCAGCGTCGCACGGCGCACGGCCGGGACCTTGAAGCGCCGGTGGACGAGGATGCCGATGCCCACGGCGGCCGCGACGCCCGCGAGCGTGCCGGTGCCCAGTGCGATCAGGTGGTAGGCGTGGTCGCTGACGCCCACGGCGTCGGTCCAGCTCTTCGGGACGAGCAGGCCCACGACGTGTCCGAGGACCACGAAGAGCATGCCGAAGTGGAAGAGCGGCGAGCCGATGCGCAGCAGCCGCGACTCGTGCAGCTGCGAGGAGTGCGTGGTCCAGCCGAACTTGTCGAACCGCCCCCGCCACACCGTGCCCGCGATCAGCAGGGCGATCGAGACGTACGGGAAAACGCCCCACAGGAGGAGGTCCATCAGGCGGGCATCCGTTCGGGTGTCGTGGGCCAGGGAAGGTCGGTCGGAGTCCCGAAGGGGAGGTCGGCGGGCATGTCCAGGCCCGGCCCGAACGGTTCGAGCGCCGAGCCCGCACCCACCAGCTCCTGCGGCGGCCCGCTCGATGCGAGGGCCTTCGCCTCCGCCTTGGTTTCGGGGGAGGGGCCGGGCAGCGTCGCGCAGACGGCCTCCAGCACCCGGGCGTACGGGGACCCGGACTCGGTGAGCGCCAGGCGCAGCAGCTCCAGCCCGGCCCGGTGCTCCTGGAGCAGCTCGGTGCCGGCCTCCTCCTCGCGGGCGGCGAACTCCAGGGCCACCGGCAGGAAGTCGGGCAGCTCCTCGCCCGCGAACTCCAGCCCGAAGTCCCGGTAGATCCGCTTCAGCCGGACCAGGGACAGCCCGCGCCGGCGGGTGTCCCCGTCGACCCACCAGGTGAGGTAGAGGCAGCGCCGGTTGCGGGTGTCGAAGGTCGAGGTGTACTGGGAGCACAGCTCGATCGGTGTCTGCCGCTCGGCCTCGTCGAGGAACGCCCCGAGGAGTCGGGCCTGTTCGGCGGGCGCCCCGGAGAGGGCCGCACGGAGCCGCGGGAGTTCGTCGTGGAAGTAGTCGCCGGGGTACTGCAGTACGCAGCCGGCGACCAGCCGCACCAGTGCATCGCCGGTCATCCGGTCCTGTCTCACGAACTCCTCCTGGTGGTACCGAGGTTGAGCATCACCCGGGGTTCGGGCAGCGCACCGACCGGGCAGCCCTGGTCGGCGCCGTCCAGCGGGTGGGAGTCGGCCAGCGCTTCGGCCTCGGCCCGCGCGGCGCTGGGGATCACGAAGCGGTCCTCGATCTTGGCGATGGCGAGGAGGCGGAACATGTCCTCCATCTCCTGCCCGGACAGCCCGACGGCCCGCGCGATCGACTCGTCCCGCTCCTCGCCCAGGTTGACGCGGCGCATGTAGGCGCGCATCGCGGCCATCCGGCGCAGCACGGCCTCCACGGGCACGGTGTCGCCGGCGGTGAGGACCTCCGCGAGGTACTCGACGGGGATGCGCATCGCGTCGATGGCGCCGAACAGGTTGCCCGCGTCCTCGCCGTCGCTGCCGGTGGCGGCGACCGCCTCGACGACGGGGGAGAGCGGCGGGACGTACCAGACCATCGGCATCGTCCGGTACTCCGGGTGGAGCGGGAGGGCGACCTGGTAGGTGGCGATCAGGTCGTAGACCGGGGAGTTGCGGGCCGCGTCGAGCCATTCGTCGGTGATGCCGGCCGCGCGGGCGGCGGCGATCACGACGGGGTCCGCGGGGTCCAGGAAGCACTCCAGCTGGGAGGGGTACAGATCGTGCTCGTCCTCGACCGCGGCGGCCTCGGTCACCTTGTCGGCGTCGTAGAGCATCACGCCGAGGTAGCGCATCCGGCCCACGCAGGTCTCCGAGCACACCGTCGGCATGCCGACCTCGATGCGCGGGAAGCAGAAGGTGCACTTCTCGGCCTTGCCGGTCTGGTGGTTGAAGTACACCTTCTTGTACGGGCATCCGGTCACGCACATCCGCCAGCCGCGGCACTGGTCCTGGTCGACCAGGACGATGCCGTCCTCCTCGCGCTTGTACATCGCGCCGGAGGGGCAGGAGGAGACGCACGCGGGGTTGAGGCAGTGCTCGCAGATGCGCGGCAGGTAGAACATGAAGCTCTGCTCGAACTCGAAGCGGATCTTCTCGCCGACCTCGTCGCGGATCTTCTCGATGATCGGGTCCTGCGGGGCGTGCGCGGGCGCGCCGCCGAGGTTGTCGTCCCAGTTGGGGCCCCACTCGATCTTGTCGATGGGCTCGCCGGTGAGCTGGGAGACGGGCCGGGCGGTGGGCATGTCGTCGCCCGCCGGGGCCTCGGTGAGGTTCTTGTACTCGTAGGTCCAGGGCTGGTAGTAGTCGTCGATCTCCGGCAGGTCCGGATTCGCGAAGATCTTGCCCAGCTTGGCGAGGCGGCCGCCCGCCTTGAGGCGGAGCTTGCCGGAGCGGGTGCGCTCCCAGCCGCCCTTCCACTTCTCCTGGTCCTCCCAGCGGCGCGGGTAACCCTGGCCGGGGAGGGTCTCGACGTTGTTGAACCAGACGTACTCGGTGCCCTGCCGGTTGGTCCACGCCTGCTTGCAGGTGACCGAGCAGGTGTGGCAGCCGATGCACTTGTCGAGGTTCATGACCATGGCTACTTGGGCCATAACGCGCACGATTAGAACTCCACCTTCTGGTCGCGGCGGCGGATGACCGTCACCTCGTCGCGCTGGTTGCCGGTCGGGCCGAGGTAGTTGAAGGCCCAGGTCAGCTGGGCGTAACCGCCGATGAGGTGGGTGGGCTTGAGCATCACCCGGGTCAGCGAGTTGTGGATGCCGCCGCGGCGGCCGGTCTTCTCCGTCTTGGGGACGCCGACCGTGCGCTCCTGCGCGTGGTTCATGTAGACCGTGCCGGGCGGCATCTTGTGGGAGACGATCGCGCGGGCGGTGATCACGCCGTTGCGGTTGACCGCCTCGATCCAGTCGTTGTCCGCGACCCCGATCGCCTCGGCGTCCTGCGGGGACATCCACACCGTCTGGCCGCCGCGGCCCAGGGTCATCATGTAGAGGTTGTCCTGGTACTGGCTGTGGATCGCCCACTTGTTGTGCGGGGTCAGGTACCGGACGGCCACCGACTTGGCCTTCTCGTCGACCGTGCCGAGCTCGGGCTCCCCGTACAGGGTGTGCATGTTGAGCGGCGGCTTGTAGACGGGGAGGGACTCCCCGACCTCGTGCAGCCAGTCGTGGTCGATGAAGAAGTGCTGGCGGCCGGTGAGGGTGTGCCAGGGCTTGAGGTGCTCGGTGTTGATCGTGAAGGCCGTGTACCGGCGCCCGCCGGACTCGGAGCCCGACCACTCGGGCGAGGTGATCACCGGGACCGGGCGGGCCTGGGTGTCGGCGAAGGTGATCCGCTTGCCCTCGGCCTCGGCGGCCAGGTGGGCCATGTGCGTGCCGACCTTCTTCTCCAGCGTCTCGAACCCCTGCGTGGCCAGACGGCCGTTGCTGGTGCCGGACAGCGAGAGGATCGCCTCGCAGGCCTGCTGCGCGGTCTCCAGGCGCGGGCGGCCGTCGGCGACACCGCCGCGGACCGTGCCGTTCTTCGCACCGAGGTAGGTGATCTCCTCGGCGACGTCGAAGGTGATCGCCTTCGTGGTCACGCCCAGCTCGTCGACGAGCGGACCGAGCGCGGCGAACTTCTCGCCGACCGCCCCGTAGTCCCGCTCGACGACCTGCAGGTTGTACATGGTCCGGCCCGGTACGGGCTCGCACTCGCCCTTCGACCAGTCCAGCGCGACCCCGCCGGGCTGGGCCATCTCGCCGCCCGGGGTGTCGTGCTGGAGGGCGGTGGCGACCAGGTCCTTGCGCACGCCCAGGTGGCTCGCGGCGAGCTCGCCGAAGCGCTCGGCCAGCCCCCTGAAGGCGTCGTAGTCGGAGCGGGCCTGCCAGGGCGGGTCCACGGCCGGGGTGAAGGCGTGCAGGAAGGGGTGCATGTCCGTGGAGGACAGGTCGTGCTTCTCGTACCAGGTGGCCGCCGGGAACACCACGTCGGACAGCAGCGTCGTGGAGGTCATCCGGAAGTCCATGGACATGAGCAGGTCGAGCTTGCCCTCCACGTCCTCCTCCCGGTACGTCACGTCCTTGGGCGTGCAGCGCGGCCCGTCCTCGGGCAGGTTGGAGTGGGTGCCCAGGAGGTGCTTGAGGAAGTACTCGTTGCCCTTGGAGCTGGAGCCCAGCAGGTTGGCCCGCCACACGTTGAGCACGCGCGGCCAGTTGTGCGGGGCGTCCGGGTCCTCGCCGGCGAAGCCGAGCTCGCCGCTCTTGAGCTGCTCGACGGCGGACGCGACCGGGTCCTCGGCCTCGCCCAGCTCCAGCGGGTTGCGGTCGAAGGTCGGGTACGAGGGCATCCAGCCCATCCGGGTGCTCGCCGCCAGGCAGTCCGAGCCCGTCATGCCCTCGAAGGCCCCCTTGGCCAGCGGGGAGGCGAGCGCCTCCGCCGGCAGGGTGTCGTAGCGCCACTGGTCGGTGTGCAGGTAGAACCAGGCCGCGCCGATCATCTGGCGCGGCGGGCGCGACCAGTCGGAGGCGGCGGCCAGCGTCGCCCAGCCGGTGACGGGACGGCACTTCTCCTGGCCGACGTAGTGGCCCCAGCCGCCGCCGTTGCGGCCCTGGCAGCCGGTGAGGGTGAGCAGGGCCAGGAAGGAGCGGTAGATGGTCTCGGAGTGGAACCAGTGGTTGGTGCCGGCGCCCATCAGGATCATGCAGCGGCCGTTCGACTGCTCGGCGGTCTGCGCGAACTCCCGTGCCACGCGGGCCGCCTGGGCCGCCGGGACCGAGGTCAGCGACTCCTGCCAGCCGGGGGTGCCCGGGGCGCTCGCGTCCTCGTAGCCGGTGGGCCACACGCCGGGCAGGCCCTCGCGGCCGACCCCGTACTGGGCGAGCATCAGGTCGAAGACGGTCGTGACCAGCCGGTCCCCGTCGGCGGTCGCGAGGCGCCGTACGGGCACACCGCGGCGGATCGTGCCGCGCGGCTTGCCGTCCTGGTCGACGCCCTGCTCGTCGTCCTCGAAGCGGGGGAGGGTGATCTCCACGCTCTCGTCGGCGGTGCCGTGGAGGGTCAGGCGCGGGACGGTGTCGCCGAGTTCGAGGTTCCACTCGGGCTTCTCGTTCTTGCCCCAGCGATGGCCGAGCGTGCCGTTCGGGACGACGGTCTCGCCCGTGGCGTCGTCGATCAGCACGGTCTTCCACTGCGCGTTCTCGGTCTCCCGGCCGAGATCGGCGGCGGTGACGAATTTCCCCGGAACCAGACCCTGTTCGGTTTCGGTGAGGGACACCAGGAAGGGCAGGTCCGTGTACTTCCGGACGTAGTCCGTGAAGAAGGGGGTCTGCTTGTCGACGAAGAATTCCTTGAGGATGACGTGACCCATCGCGAGGGCCAGCGCACCGTCCGTACCGGGGTGCGGGTGCATCCATTCGTCGGCGAATTTGGTGTTGTCGGCGTAATCCGGGGAAACGGTGACGACCTTCTGGCCGCGATAGCGGGCCTCGGCCATCCAGTGGGCGTCCGGGGTGCGCGTGACGGGGACGTTCGAGCCCCACATCATCAGGTACGCCGCGTCCCACCAGTCGCCCGACTCCGGGACGTCCGTCTGGTCCCCGAACACCTGCGGGGAGGCGACCGGGAGGTCGGCGTACCAGTCGTAGAAGGACAGCATCGGCGCGCCGATGAGCGAGTGGAACCGGGCACCGGCCGCGTGCGAGGCCATCGACATCGCCGGGATCGGCGAGAAGCCGGCGACCCGGTCCGGGCCGTGCTCCTTGATCGTGTGCACGTGCGCGGCGGCGACGATCTCCGTCGCCTCCTCCCACGTCGCCCGCACCAGCCCGCCCTTGCCGCGAGCCTGCTGGTACGTGCGCCGGCGGACCGGGTCGGACTGGATGTCGGCCCAGGCCTCCACGGGGTCGCCGAGGCGCGCCTTGGCCTCGCGGTACATCTCCAGCAGGGCGCCGCGCACGTACGGGTAGCGCACCCGGGTGGGGGAGTAGGAGTACCAGGAGAACGAGGCGCCGCGCGGGCAGCCGCGGGGCTCGTACTCGGGACTGTCGGGGCCCACGGAAGGGTAGTCGGTGGACTGGGTCTCCCAGGTGATGATCCCGTCCTTGACGTAGACCTTCCACCGGCAGGAGCCGGTGCAGTTCACGCCGTGGGTGGAGTACACGACCTTGTCGTGGCTCCACCGGTCCCGGTAGAAGGCCTCCGCGGCGCGGCCGCCGGTGTGGTGGACGGTCCGCAGGTCGTCGGAGACCTCGGCGGTCCTGAAGAAGCTGCCCGCCTTGATCAGCGATTCGGCGGCGTCCTGGTGTCCGTCGCGTATGTGGCGCTCGTGCAAGGCGACCCTCCAGGCCGGAATAAAAGGCGGTGCGTGGGGTCCGGGCAAGATGACCCAGACACGACGCTACGCCCGGCGCGGAGGTGAATCCGATGACAAAGGTCCCGTACGGGCGTGACCTAATTCCGGTCTTTCACAGGTCGAGTGGATGCCACGCTGGAAAGGGTCAACTCCGGTGCACGGCCGGAAAATTACGCGTCCGAATACCAATTAGCGGAAGGCTGGGGAGCGTGCCGCCGAAGAAGGCCTCCTGGATCCCGGACCAGCACGGGGCGTGGGCGATGCTCACCGTGCCCTTCCTCGCGGGCACGTTCCTCTCGCCGCGGCCCGGAGGCCGGCACGCCCTCCTCCTGGCGGCCTGGCTCCTCGGCTACGCCGCGGTCTTCCACGCCCAGCAGTGGCTGCGCCTGCGCCGGGTCGCCGCCCGGCGCCCGGCCGTGGCGCGGCGGCACGTCCGCCCGGCGCTCGTCCTCGGCGCGGCGACCGCCCTGGCGGGGATCCCGCTCGCGGTGCTCCACCCCTGGCTGCTGCTCGCGGGCGCGGCGGCGGCGCCCTTCGTGGCCGTGAACTCCTGGTTCGCGTGGAACAACCGCGAGCGGTCCCTGGTCAACGGGCTGGCCGCGGTGGTCCCGGCCTGCGGGATGCTGCTGGTGGCCGCACGGCTGGGCGGGGGAGGGCTGCCGTGGGCGCCCGCCGCCGCCTGCCTGCTGTACTTCGCGGGCACGGTCCCGTACGTGAAGACGATGATCAGGGAGCGCAACTCCCGTACGTACTACCGCGGTTCGGTGGCCTATCATGCCGTGGCCGGCGTCCTGGCGGCCTGTCTCTCCCCGTGGCTGGCCCTCCCCTTCGCGGCCTACCTGGCCCGGGCCGCGGCGCTCCCCGGCCGCGGGCTCAAGGTGGCGGTGGTCGGCGCCGTCGAAATCGTGGGGTCGGCGGCGCTTCTGGCCTCCCTGCTGCTGATCTTCTGATGTTCTGAGGGGGCGCGCTTCAGAGGGGCAGCGAGCGGAACTCGTCCAGGACGGCGAAGCCCGTGCGGTCGTACAGGCTCATCGCCACCTCGTTGCCGCCGAAGACGTTGAACATCAGCGCCCCGTCGCCGCCCTGCCGGGCGGCCCACTCGCCGACGGACATCGCGGCGCGGCCGTAGCCCTTGCCGCGGTGCTCCTCGTACACCTCCAGCGAGAAGCCGAAGGTGACGCCCGGCAGGTAGCCGTGGTTCACCCAGCCCGTGCCGATCACCTGCCCGTCGGCCTCCAGCGCGTAGAAGGCGTGTCCGGGGGTCGCGTGGCCCTGCGGGAGGTGGCGGGCGAAGTCCTCGTCGGACTTGGCCTTGGCCTGCTCCGGGGTCAGGGCACCGGCCCGGACGATGTCCGCCACGTACGCGGCCTCCTCGCCGGCGTACCAGCCGGGGTACTCCTCGGCGGTGAGCGGGCGGACGGTGAGGCCCGGCGGCAGGGCGGGATGCTCGGCGGCGGCACGCAGGCGGTTCTGGCCGCGCACGCGGTAGCCGGCGAACAGTCCGGCCGTGGGTGCGGGTCCCGAGGCGGCTTCGGGGTCGGCATCGGCCCCGGCCCCGGCTCCTCCTGTTCCGCCGGTGAGGCGGACCTCCACCCGCTCCGCGCCCCGCTCGGCGCACCACCGCTCGGCCCACGTGCGGGCCGCGGTCGCCGCGTCCGGTTCCGCCGCCGTCAGGTCGTGGATCCGGCCCACGGTCGCCCCGTTGTCCTCGGACACCCCGACCGCGATCCATCCGGCGCCGTCCGTGGCCACCGTCCAGCCGTCGACCCCCTTCAGCGCCCGCTCCAGCAGGGCCCGGGAGAGGGGCTCCGAGCATCCCGCGGCCCGGTACCCGGCGAGCACCCGCTCCTCGAAGCCGGCCCGCCACTCGCCCTGGTCGGGCACGACGCGTATGCCGCTGGTCCCGCCCGTTCCGCTGATCCCGCTCGTGCCGCTCGTGCCGCTCGTCCCGTTCATCCGGCCAGCCTAGGCAGCGCCGCCGACCGGGCTCCAGCGGTTTAGGGCTAGATCGCTTCCTTGCGCGTCAGGAAGTTGAAGGAGATCCATCCCGGCAGCACCGGCAGCCAGAACGTCACCACGCGGAACAGCAGCACCGCCGAGAACGCCACCTGGCCGTCCAGCCCCGCCGCGACCAGACCCAGCGTCAGCGCACCCTCCACCGCTCCGATGCCGCCCGGCGTCGGAGCGGCCGAGCCCAGGGCGTTGCCCGCGAGGAAGACCACCGCGATGCTCGCGTAGCTGATGGCCTCGCCGCCCCCGAAGGCGCGGATCGAGGCGTCCAGGCACATCACGAAGCAGCCCGTCAGCAGCAGCATTCCGCCGATGCCGGTCAGCAGCTTCTGCGGCCGCTGGAGCACGTCCAGCATGCGCGGGACCACTCCCGCGAACAGGGCCCGCACCCGGGTCGCCACGAACTTCCGCAGGAAGGGCACGGCCGTGACCACCAGCACCAGGACGGCCACCGTCAGCAGACCCGCGATCACCGTCCTCGACGGGGTCATCTCGGGGGTCTTCTCGGTCCCCGTCAGATAGCCGAAGGACAGCAGCAGCAGGATGTGGCTGGCCAGCCCGAAGAGCTGCGAGGCGCCCACGCTGGCCACCGCGAGCCCCGGCCGGATGCCGGCGCGCTGGAGGAAACGGGTGTTCAGCGCGACACCGCCGACCGCGGCCGGAGCCACCAGCTTCACGAAGGATCCGGCGACCTGGGCCACCACGGTCCGCAGGAACGGCACCCGCTCGGGCACGAAGCCCAGCAGGCTCATCGCCGCCGCGAAGTAGGTAAGCGCCGAGAAGCCGAGCGCCACCCCGACCCAGCCCCACTGGGCGTCGCCGATGGTGGTGGCGAAGTCCACGTGCGCGATCTGCGTGACCAGGAAGTACGCGCCGAACGCGCCTGCGATGAACGACACCAGCGTGCGCGGCCGGATCCGCTCCAGCCGGGCCGGCTCCACCGGCGCCTGCGGACGGATCAGCAGCACCTGCTGGCGGATCTGGCTCAGCAGATCCTCCTCGCGGGCCCCGTCGAGCGCGTCGTCCAGGGCCTTCTTCTCGGCCTTCTTCTCGCCTGCGGAGCGGGTGGCGGGCGAAGCGGAGCCCGTCTCGCGCAAGGCCTTCGCCGCCCGCGAGGACTCCAGTACGGCTTCCCGCTCCCGGTCCGCACGCTCCCGCGCCAGCTTGCGCAGCGTCGCCCGCGTGGAGCGGCTCAGCGCGATCGGCTGGAGCAGCGGCAGACAGTCCGCCACCGCGTCCGGGCCGAGCACCGACACCGCGGAGGCGACCGAGCGCTCGGCGCCGACCCGCAGGCCGAGGGTGGTGAGGAGCTGCGCGATGTCCATGCGCAGCACGAGGTCGCCGGCCGCGATCTCGCCGCCGCGCAGGTCGGTCAGGGTGACGGTGCCCGCCGCGGCGCCACTGACGGAACGATCCACCACGAGGGCGTCCCCGGTGAGCCGCCGGTGCGCGATCCGCCGGGACTGCAGGGCCCGTACCTGCTGCCACGCGTTGCGGCTCAGCTCGTCGGTGATCTCCTCGTCGGCCAGCGAGTCCAGGCTCCGGCCGCCCAGGTGCTCGTAGACGAGCATCACGGCGTCCGGACCCAGCTCGGAGGTGGCGATGAGCTTGGGCGCGTTGGCCCCGGCGGCGATGGCCGCGTACGCGAGCAGCGCCTCCTGCTCCAGCGCCTGGCGCAGGGACTGCAGACTGCGCCGGGTGGTGATCCCGCGCAGCGTGAGGCGGCGCCAGACCCGGTAGTAGAAGCCCTGGGCCTGCTGCTCCCGGTCCACGACGGTGACGTCGAGCGGTGGGCCGTCCTCCAGGGTGACGTGGTAGCGCCGGCCGCGGTCGCTGACCTCGGTGCTGTCGGGACCCTCCGGGGACTCGGCGCGCATCGCGCTGACCGGCTGGAAGCCGACCCGGCGCAGGCCCGCGAGGAGGTTCTGCCCGGTGGGACGGACGTTCGGCGAGCCGACGGCGTACAGGGTTCCGTACGCGACGCTCCAGCCGATCAGCACGGTCAGGATGATCGAGAAGGGGGTGGTGTAGCCGCCGACCAGCATCGCGAAGGCGTCCAGCAGCAGGACCACCCACAGCGCGACGCGCCAGCGCGGGCGCCGGGTCATCCCGACGGCGGTCATGTACGCGATCACGGGCGCGAGGTAGCCGTGCACCGGATCCGTGAGGGCCCCGCCGGCCGAGGTGGGGCGGGTGAGGGCTTCCTGGATGGTCTCGGGAGCCCCCTGGGAGACCCACAGGTCGGTGGCGAGGGTGACCCCGTGGGCGAGGACGGCCGCGAGCACGCCGTCGGCGATGCGCAGTCCGTCGCGTTTGATCAGCCGCTCGATGGCGAAGGCGACCGGGACGAGGAGCACCGCGATGCTCGACACCAGACCGGCGACCTTGATCAGCACGTCGGGCGCCTGCCCGGTGCTGTTGTTGATGTCGGCTTCCAGACCCGCGGTGGTGCCGTGGGCGAAGGCGGCGATGGCGAGGACGACGGCGATGCCGAGGACCCCGACGAGGAGGCGTACGAGGTCGGAGGGGCGGTGCACGCGGGCGGCGAGCAGCGGCTCGTCGACCTCGACCTGGTCGGCGGCCGTGGGGGCGTGGCCGTGCGGGGTCTCGACGTCCTCGGGACCCGCTGGCGGGCCTTCGTCTGGGCGCGCGCCGTCGTTCGTCGCCGCGCCGTCCGGAGGACTCACACCCTGCTCCCTTCCCGTCACTTCCGTCTCTTCTTGATCACGTATCACGCGTCACCGCCCGGAAGATGGTGGCATGGACCGGCGGCCGCGCGGGGCAGCAGGGTGCGAGCCGGTCCGGAACACGGGCTTCCACGCTCTTGACGCTCCCTTGTCGGTCCGGTGCGGCACCATGGTCCGAATGAGCGAAGAGCTGCCGGCGTACGCGGAGCGGGTGCTGGAGGCGGCCGAGCGGATTCCGCCCGGCCGGGTGATGACCTACGGCGACATCGCGGAGTGGCTCGGCGAGGGCGGACCCCGTCAAGTGGGCCGCGTCATGGCCTTGTACGGAGGAGCAGTGCCCTGGTGGCGGGTGGTGCGGGCGGACGGCCGTCCGCTGCCCGGCAGCGAGCGCAGGGCGCTGGAGAACTACCGCGCCGAGGCCACCCCGCTGCGGCTCACCGGCGACGGCGAACCCCGGCTCGACATGCGGCGGGCGCGCTGGGACGGGGACGGCGGGGACACAGCGCGGGACGAAGGTCACATGTGACAGCTTCCGCCATGTGCGGCCCGGAGGGGCGGTCGAAGGGACGTGCGAAGCCCCGTACGGGGGACGCGTGGGACCGGATGGCAGTGAGGACCGGAGTCCCGGGGAAACTGCGCCCGCCGCGCGCCTTGCCGTAGCGTTGCCTCTTCGGCTTCGGTTTCGGCCACCGCTTCGGGCACCGCTCCGGCCAAGGCTTCGGCCACGGTCACGGGCACCGTCCGGGCCGTCACCACAGCAGCAGCAACCGCTGCGGCAGCGACCGCCGCAACGGCAGACCCACCAGGACCGGCACCCCACGTGAACACCTCTTCCTCCGACGGCCACCGCCCCGAGCGGCGGCGTACGCGGAACCCGGACGCGTACCGCCTGGTGCGTACCGGTGCGGAGCGGGTGGATCCCCCTGTGCTGGACGCAGCGCAGCGGGCGGTGGTTGAGCACACCGGCGGCCCGCTGCTGGTCCTGGCCGGACCGGGCACCGGAAAGACGACCACGCTGGTCGAGGCGGTCGCGGCCCGCGTGGAGTCCGGGACGGACCCCGCGCGCGTCCTGATCCTCACCTTCAGCCGCAAGGCCGCGGTGGAACTGCGCGACCGGACCGCCCTGCGGCTCGGCGGCGCGCGCGCCCCGCAGGCCACCACCTTCCACTCCTTCTGTTACGGACTGGTCCGCGCCCACCAGGACACCGAACTCTTCGCGGACCCGCTGCGCCTCCTCTCCGGCCCCGAGCAGGACGTCATGGTCCGCACCCTCCTCGAAGGCCAGCGCCGGCTCCGCTCGATCCGCTGGCCGGACGACCTGCGGGCCGCGCTGACCACGCGGGGCTTCGCGGACGAGGTCCGCGCGGTCCTGGCCCGCGCCCGCGAGCTGGGCCTCGGCCCGTCCGCCCTCTCCGACTTCGCGTCCCGCCTCGGCCGGCCGGACTGGAAGGCGGCGGCGGCCTTCCTCGCCGAGTACCTGGACGTCCTGGACCTCCAGGGCACCCTGGACTACGCGGAACTCCTCCACCGCGCGGTCCTCCTGGCGGAGCGCACCCCGTCGCTCTCGTCCCAGTACGACGTGATCTACGTGGACGAGTACCAGGACACGGACGCCTCGCAGCTGCGCCTGCTGCGCGCACTGGCCGGCCCGGCCGGACGGCTGACCGCCTTCGGTGACCCCGACCAGTCGATCTACGCCTTCCGCGGCGCGGACATCAACAACATCCTCGACTTCGAGACCTCCTTCCCGGGAGCGCAGGTCCGCGCCCTCACCACCTCCCGCCGCTCCTCCTCGGCCCTCCTCACGGCGACCCGCCACCTGACCACCCGCATGCAGCTGCCGCGCCTGCCCTCGGCGGCGGTACGGGCCCACCGCGCGCTCGCATCGACCCGCGAGGGCGGCCGGGTCGAGGTGTTCACCTACCCCACGGCCGGCGCGGAACTGGACAACATCGCCGACATCCTGCGCCGGGCCCACCTGGAGGAGGGCGTGCCGTGGCAGGACATGGCCGTCCTGGTCCGCGCGGGCGGCCGCACCCTCCCGCACATGCGCCGCGCCCTGATCGCGGCGGGAGTCCCGGCCGAAACGGACGGCACGGACTCCCCCCTCCGCCACGAGCCGGCCATAGCCCCCCTCCTCACGGCCCTCCGCACCCTCGCGGAATCCGCCCTCCCCCCGACCACCGCCACCCCCGATCCCGGCCTGCCCGGCCCCGCCGAGGCAACGGACGCCTCCGGCCCCACCGAGGCCCCGCCCGCGGAGGGCGAGCTGCCCGACGGAGTCGGGGCTGCGTCGGGCGCCGCGGGCGCCGGGGCGGGCGAGCCTGCTCGCACCTCCGGGGCGGGTGGGCGGGAGACTTCCCCCGATGCCGAAGGCGGCATCGCCCGGTCCGGCTCAGCCGACGCTTCCGCCGGGGCGGAGGGTGGCCTCCTCGACGGAGTCCGGGGCGCTTCCGGCGACGAGGGCGGGCTTGCCCGCAATGACGGGGCGGGTGGGCGGGACACCTCACCCGTCGCCGAAGGCGGCACCGAGGAGCCCGGCTCCGAGACCGTGCCCGGCGCCGCCGGCGTGCCCGCCGCAGGCGAAGGGTGGATCGGTGTCGAGGCCGCGCTCGTGCTGCTGTCCTCGCCGCTGGGCGGGATGGACGCCGCCGACCTCCGCCGCCTCGGCCGCGCGCTGCGCGACGAGGAGCGGGCCGCCGGGGTCAGGACGCCCGCGCCCTCCGACGTGCTCCTCGCCCGCGCCCTCGCAGAGCCCGAGCGGCTCGTCGCCCACGACCCCGCCTACGCCCGCGGAGCGCAACGCCTCGGCCTGCTGCTGCGCAAGGCCCGCGAGCTGCTCGAAGGCGGCGGCACCGCCGAGGAGGTCCTGTGGACCCTCTGGGACGGCACCCCCTGGCCGCAGCGCCTCGAACGCAGCGCCCGCCGCGGCGGCCCCGCCGGCCGCAACGCCGACCGTGACCTCGACGCCGTCTGCGCGCTCTTCGACACCGCCGCCCGCGCGGAGGAACGTACGGGCGGCCGCGGCGCGCTCAACTTCCTCGAACAGCTCGAAGCCGAGGACATCGCCGGAGACACCCTCACCCCCCGCGCCGTCCGCCGCGAAGCCGTCCGCCTCATGACCGCGCACCGCTCCAAGGGCCTGGAGTGGGGACTCGTCGTCGTCGCGGGCGTACAGGAAGGGCTCTGGCCCGACCTGCGCCGCCGCGGCTCCCTCCTCGAAGCCGACCGCATCGGCCGCGACGGCCTCGCCGAGCCCCTCACCCCCGGCGCGCTCCTCTCCGAGGAACGCCGCCTCTTCTACGTCGCCGCCACTCGTGCGCGCGACCGCCTCGTCGTCACCGCCGTCAAGGCCCCCGCCGAGGACGGCGACCAGCCTTCCCGCCTCCTCACCGAGCTCGGCGTCCCCGTCAAGGACGTCACCGGCCGCCCCCGCCGCCCGCTGGCCGTCCCCGCGCTCGTCGCGGAACTCCGCGCCACCACCGTCGACCCCGACGCCTCGCCCGCCCTGCGCGACGCCGCCGCCCGGCGCCTCGCCCGGCTCGCCGTGCTCACCGACGACGAGGACCGCCCGCTCGTCCCCGCCGCGCACCCGCAGCGCTGGTGGGGGCTGTACGAGCCCACCCGCAGCAGCGTCCCGCTGCGCGACCGCGACCATCCCGTCGCCCTGTCCGGCTCCGCCCTGGAGCAGCTCGCCAACACCTGCTCCCTCCAGTGGTTCCTGGGCCGTGAGGTCAAGGCCGACGCCCCCTCCACCGCCGCCCAGGGCTTCGGCAACGTCGTCCACGTCCTCGCCGACGAGGTCGCCTCCGGCCGCACCCCCGCCGACCTCGCCGTCCTGATGGAGCGCCTCGACTCCGTCTGGGACTCGCTCGCCTTCGACGCCCCCTGGAAGTCCCGCCAGGAGAAGGACAACGCCCGCGCCGCCCTGGAACGCTTCCTGCGCTGGCACACCACCGACCGCGGGGGCCGGGCGACGGTGGCCACCGAGCACGACTTCGACGTCACCCTCGACGCGGGGGAGTACGCCGTCCGGGTACGCGGCTCCATGGACCGGGTCGAGGCCGACCCGCAGGGGCGCGCGTACGTCGTCGACTTCAAGACCGGCAAGTCCGCGCCGACCGCCAAGGAGGTCGAACGCCACCCGCAGCTCGCCGTCTACCAGCTCGCCGTGCGCGAGGGCGCCGTCGACGAGGTCTTCGACGGCCTGCGCCCCGCACCGGGCGGCGCCGAGCTCGTGCAGCTGCGCCAGGGCGCCGCCCAGCGCGAGGGCGGCGACACGGTGCCCAAGATCCAGGCGCAGCAGGCCCTGGAGGGCGGCGCCTCCGGCGAATGGGTCGGCGACCTGCTCGCCACCGCCGCCGGCCGGGTCCTCGACGAGCGCTTCGCACCCGTCCTCGGCAAGCACTGCGACCACTGCTCCTTCCGCGCCTCGTGCAGCGCCCGCCCGGAGGGCCGCCAGACGGTGGAGTAGGCCCTCGGCGGGGCCCCCGCGGACCGGCCGAGCCAGCCGGGACACCCCGCCCTCCGCCCTTGCGGCGCTGTCCCTGCCCCTACCCCCTGCCCCTTCCCCCTGCCCCTGCCCCTGCCCCTGCCCCTGAGCCTGAGCGTTGCCCCCGGCCCCCGGCCCCCGGCCCCTGCCCCCTGCCCCCCGGGCCTGCGGCCCTACCCCGGCCCGGCCCCTCCAGCCAGTCCGGCGTTTGAGGACCGGGTCCGGGCGGAGCCCGGCTGGGGGTCCCCCCGGACGGAGTCTGGGGGATGGTGGAAGGGCGGGTAGGGGAATCCGCCCCCGCAGGGACGGCCCGCCACGCGGGTTCCGTGCCACCACCGGCGCCCCCGCCCCCGCCGCCCCCCCCGCCCGGGGCTCGCGCGGCGGGGAGTGTCAGAGCGGGCGGATAGCCTTTTCACGTGTCCGCGCGTCCGTCCGTCCTCACCGATCCCGAGCAGCTCAAGGAGCTCCTGGGGATCCCCTTCACGCCCGAACAGATGGCCTGCGTCACCGCTCCGCCCGCCCCCCAGGTCATCGTGGCCGGAGCCGGCTCCGGCAAGACCACCGTCATGGCCGCCCGCGTGGTCTGGCTGGTCGGCACCGGCGCGGTCGCGCCCGAGCAGGTCCTCGGCCTGACCTTCACCAACAAGGCCGCCGGCGAGCTGGCCGAGCGCGTACGGACCGCCCTCGCGCGGGCCGGGATCAGTGATCCGGACCCCTCCCCGGCCGAGGCCGGCTCCGCGGGCGGCGAGCCGCGCATCTCCACGTACCACGCCTTCGCCGGACAGCTCCTCAAGGACCACGGCCTGCGCATCGGCCTGGAGCCCAGCTCCCGGCTGCTCGCCGACGCCACCCGCTTCCAGCTCGCCGCCCGCGTGCTCCGCGAGGCCCCCGGCCCCTACCCGTCCCTCACCAAATCCGTTCCGGACCTGGTCAGCGATCTGCTCGCGCTCGACGGGGAGCTCTCCGAGCACCTCGTACCGCCGGAGCGGCTGCGCGCGTACGACACGGAGCTCCTCTCCGCCCTCGCGGACGTGAAGCTGAGCAACGAGGACCTCCGCAAGGTCCCGGAAACCGTCCGGGGCCGCCTCGAACTCCTCGAACTGGTCTCCCGCTACCGCGGAGCCAAACGCTCCCGCGACCTCCTCGACTTCGGCGACCAGATAGCCCTCTCCGCGCAGCTCGCCACCACCCGGCCCGAGGTCGGCGCCCTGCTGCGCGAGGAGTTCCGAGTCGTCCTGCTCGACGAGTACCAGGACACCTCGGTCGCCCAGCGACTGCTGCTGTCCGGGCTGTTCGGCGCCGGCACCGGGCACGCCGTGACCGCCGTCGGCGACCCCTGCCAGGCCATCTACGGCTGGCGCGGCGCCTCGGTGGCCAACCTCGACGACTTCCCCGAGCACTTCCCCTACGCCGACGGCCGCCCCGCCACCCGGTTCTCCCTCAGCGAGAACCGGCGCAGCGGCGGCCGCCTCCTGGACCTGGCCAACGAGCTCGCCGCCCCGCTGCGCGCCATGCACGAGGGGGTCGAGGCCCTGCGCCCCGCACCGGGCGCGGAGCGCGACGGCTCCGTCCGGTGCGCCCTGCTGGAGACCCACGCCCAGGAGCTCGACTGGATCGGCGACTCCATCGCCCACCTGGTCCGTACGGGAACCGAGCCGCGCGACATCGCCGTACTGTGCCGCTCGGGCGGGGACTTCGCGCGGATCCAGGCGGTCCTCGTCGAGCGGGACGTCCCGGTCGAGGTGGTCGGCCTGTCCGGACTGCTCCACCTCCCGGAGGTCGCGGACCTCGTCGCCGTCTGCGAGGTCCTCCAGGACCCGGGCGCCAACGCCGCGCTCGTCCGGCTGCTCATCGGGCCGCGCTGGCGGATCGGCGCCCGCGACCTGGCCCTGCTGGGCCGCCGCGCGCGCACCCTGATCTCCCGCGCCCCGTCCTCCTCCGACGACGACCGCCTCGCGGCAGCCGTGGAGGGCGTGGACCCGGCGGAGATCGTGTCGCTGGCCGACGCCCTCGAAACCTTCCTGGACGGCGCGGGCCAGTCCGCCCCCGACCAGCTGCCCTTCTCCGCAGCCGCCCGGGTCCGCTTCGCGCACCTCGCGCAGGAACTGCGCGACCTGCGCCGTTCCCTCTCGGACCCCCTGATGGACGTCCTGCACCGCGTCCTGTCGACGACCGGCCTCGACGTGGAGCTGGCCTCGTCCCCGCACGCGCTGGCGGCCCGCCGCCGGGAGACCCTGTCGAGCTTCATGGACGTGGCGGCCGGCTTCGCCTCCCTGGACGGAGAGGCCTCCCTCCTCGCCTTCCTCGCCTTCCTGCGCACGGCGGCCCAGTACGAAAAGGGCCTGGACCACGCCCTCCCCGGCGGCGAGAACACGGTCAAGGTCCTCACGGCCCACAAGTCCAAGGGCCTGGAGTGGGACGTGGTCGTGGTCCCCGACCTCTCCGCCGGCTCCTTCCCGAAGGAGAAGGCCCCGGAGGCCTGGACCTCGTACCCGAAGGTCCTCCCGTACGCCCTGCGCGGGGACGCGCCGACCCTCCCTCCCACCCCGGAATGGACCTCGCCGGGCCTGCGCGCCTTCAAGTCGGCCCTGAAGTCCCACAAGGCCGTCGAGGAACTCCGCCTCGGCTACGTCACCTTCACCCGCCCGCGCTCCCTCCTCCTGGCCTCGGGCCACTGGTGGGGCCCGACGCAGAAGAAACGCCGCGGCCCGTCCACCTTCCTGACCTCCCTCTACGAACACTGCGCCGCGGGCCACGGCGAGATCGAAGCCTGGGCCGACACCCCGGCACCGGACGCCGAAAACCCGGCCCTCTCCACGGACACCACCCCGGACCACTCCTGGCCCCTCCCCCTGGACCCCACCTCCCTCACCCTCCGCCGCCGGGCAGCCACCCTGGTCGAGTCCTACCTCCACCCCCCGAGCGCCACGGGCCACCGGGGCGACGCGGGCCACCCGGGCGACCGGGGCGAGGCCGGCTACCCAGGAACGCCGGGCCACTGGGGCGGCGCGGACTACCAGGGGACCCCGGACGACCCGGAACACCGGGCCTCCGAGAACCACCGGACCTCCCCGGAGGACCCCTACCTCTGGCCCCCGCACTGCGAAGACCCCGCCTACGACGAGGAGCCCCCGGCCCCCTGGCCGGACCCGGCCGACGAACCGGACCCCGCGGACGCTGCCCGGCCGCAGGCCGGGTCAGGCCGGGGCAGGGCCGTGCCCGCCGCCGCAGGCGGGACCCCGCAGGGGGTCCGGGGCACAGCCCCGGTTTCGGGAAGGGGCGGGGTGGGGGAAGAAGAAGCCCCCCCGACCCCGGACGACCTGTGGCCGCAGGACGGGTACCGGGCCGCGCCCGGCCCGCGCTCCGCCGCGCCCGCCGCCGACCTGTGGCCGGAGGCCGAGGACCTGGCCAGGCCGCGCCCCGCCGCGCCCGCGCCCGACGCCGCCGACCTGTGGCCGGAGGACGAGGCCGGGGCCGGGGCCGAGGACGGCGACTGGGCCGCGGCCAAGCCCCGACGCCGCCCGGCGCCGCCGACCCGCACCGACGCCCCGTGGTCAGAGGCCGCCCCCAACCCCGGCCCCCTCACCCCCGAGGACGCACGAGCCATCGCCTCCTGGGACCGCGACCTCGACGCCCTGGAGGGCGAGCTCCGCCGCGCCCGCGAGGCCGTCCGCGACGTGGAGCTCCCGTCCGCGCTCTCCGCCAGCCAGCTGCTGCGCCTCGCCTCCGACGAGCAGGGCTTCGTACGCGACCTCGCCCGCCCCATGCCCAAGCCCCCGCAGCCCGCCGCCCGCCAGGGCACCCGGTTCCACGCCTGGGTGGAGTCCCGCTTCGACGAGCTTCCGCTGCCCCATCTCGACGTCCTCGACCCCCTGACGGACCTCCCCGGAGCCCAGCCCCCGGGAGGCGACGGTTCCGACCAGGACATCGCCGACGAGGCCGACCTCGACTCCCTCAAGGCGGCCTTCGAGCGCAGCCCGTACGCCGACCGGACCCCGTACCGCATGGAGGTCCCGGTCCAGCTGACCCTCGCCGGCCGGGTGATCCGCGGCCGGATCGACGCCGTCTACCGCACCCCGGACGAGGCGGGCGACGGCGGGGGCTACGAGATCGTCGACTGGAAGACCGGCCGCACCACCGAGGCCGACCCCCTCCAGCTGGCGGTCTACCGCCTGGCCTGGGCGGAAGCCACGAACACCCCCCTCGCCCAGGTCACGGCCGTGTTCCTGCACGTCCGCAGCGGCCGCGTCATCCGCCCCCGCAACCTCCCCGACCGCGCTCGTCTTGAGCAGATCCTCCAAGGCAAAACGGACACGGAAAGCGACCATCGAACGGACGGCTAGGCTCGTGGCCATGAGCGACACCCCGGCGGACAGCGTCGTCCGCACGTACATCGAGACCCACCGCGCGGCCTTCCTCGACGACCTCGCCGACTGGCTCCGCATCCCCTCCGTCTCGGCCCAGCCCGAGCACGCGGACGACGTACGGCGCAGCGCCGACTGGCTGGCCGCGAAGCTCAAGGAGACCGGTTTCCCGGTCACCGAGGTCTGGCAGACGGCCGGCGCCCCCGCCGTCTTCGCCGAATGGCCGAGCGAGGACCCCGCGGCGCCCACCGTCCTCGTCTACGGGCACCACGACGTGCAGCCCGCCGCCCTCGCCGACGGCTGGCACACCGACCCGTTCGAGCCGGTGATCAAGGACGGCCGGATGTACGGGCGAGGCGCCGCCGACGACAAGGGGCAGGTCTTCTTCCACACCCTCGGCGTCCGGGCCCACCTCGCCGCGACCGGCGCGTCCGCCCCCGCCGTGCACCTCAAGCTGATCGTCGAGGGCGAGGAGGAGTCCGGTTCCCCGCACTTCCGCGCCCTCGTGGAGCGCGAGGCGGCCCGCCTCGCCGCCGATGTCGTGATCGTCTCCGACACCGGCATGTGGTCCGAGACCACTCCCACCGTCTGCACCGGCATGCGCGGCGTCGCCGACTGCGAGATCGACCTGTTCGGACCCGACCAGGACATCCACTCGGGTGCCTTCGGCGGTGCCGTGCCGAATCCGGCCACCGTCGCCGCCCGCCTGGTCGCGGCCCTGCACGACGCGGACGAGCGGGTCACGATCCCCGGCTTCTACGACAACATCGCCGAGCTCACGGACGCGGAGCGCGAGCTGATCGCCGAGCTCCCCTTCGACGAGGCCGAGTGGCTCCGTACGGCCAAGTCGTACGCGGCTTCGGGCGAGGCCGGCTACTCCACGCTGGAGCGCGTCTGGGCCCGCCCGACCGCCGAGGTCAACGGCATCGGCGGCGGCTACCAGGGACCCGGCGGCAAGACCATCGTGCCCGCCTCGGCGCACCTGAAGCTCTCGTTCCGCCTGGTCTCCGGGCAGGACCCGTACGAGGTCGAGACGGCCGTCACGGCCTGGGTCGCGGAGCGCGTCCCGGCCGGAATCCGGCATTCCATCACCTTCGGCGCCCCGACCCGGCCGTGCCTGACCCCGCTGGACCACCCGGCGCTGCAGTCGGTCGTCCGCGCCATGAGCCGGGCCTTCGGCCAGAAGGTCCGCTTCACCCGCGAAGGCGGTTCGGGTCCGGCGGCCGACCTCCAGGACGTGCTGAACGCCCCCGTCCTCTTCCTCGGGATCTCCGTACCCTCCGACGGCTGGCACTCGCCGAACGAGAAGGTCGAGCTCGACCTGCTCACCAAGGGGGTCGAGACGGCCGCCTACCTCTGGGGCGACCTGGCCGCCCACTGGAAGCCGGCGTCCGCTTGAGCACGCCCCACCCGCCACCGCACACCCGTCCGTCCTGCTGAGCCTGCCTGTGTCCCACCACCGGGGGAGTTGGAAGTACCTGTGAGCACCCATACCGAGTCCGAGCGTCCGATCTCGCTGGCCGCGCCCAGCGGCATCGACCGCGCCGCGCACCACCGCCTCGACGAGGCGTGGCTCGCCGCGGCCTGGAGCCACCCCAGCACCCGCGTCTTCGTGGTCTCGGGCGGCCAGGTCCTGATCGACGACACCCCCGACGGCGGCACCGCGATCGTGATGACCCCGGCCTTCGAGGCCCCGGTCACCGAGACCCACCGGTACTTCCTGGGGACCGACGAGGACGGCGTACGGTACTTCGCGCTGCAGAAGGACTCGCTGCCCGGCCGCATGGACCAGTCGGCCCGCCCGGCCGGCCTGCGCGAGGCCGGAATGCTGCTCTCCGCGCGGGACGCCGGGCTGATGGTGCACGCGGTGGCGCTGGAGAACTGGCAGCGCATGCACCGCTTCTGCTCCCGCTGCGGCGAGCGCACGGTGGTCGCCGCGGCCGGGCACATCCGCCGCTGCCCGGGCTGCGGTGCCGAGCACTACCCGCGGACCGACCCGGCGGTGATCATGCTGGTCACGGACGACCAGGACCGCGCGCTGCTGGGCCGCCAGGTGCACTGGCCGGAGGGTCGCTTCTCCACCCTCGCGGGGTTCGTCGAACCGGGCGAGTCGATCGAGCAGTCCGTCATCCGCGAGGTCTGGGAGGAGGCGGGCGTCAAGGTCGGCGAGGTCGACTACATCGCCAGCCAGCCCTGGCCGTTCCCGTACAGCCTGATGCTGGGCTTCACGGCGCGCGCCGTCACCTTCGACATCACGGTCGACGGCGACGAGATCCAGGAGGCCCGCTGGTTCTCCCGCGACGACCTGCGCACGGCGATCGAGGCCGGCGAGGTCCTCCCGCCGGCGGGCATCTCCATCGCGGCCCGCCTGGTCGAGCTCTGGTACGGCAAGCCCCTCCCGAAGCCGGTCACGACCGGCTGACCGGCCCCGCGCCCGTGCACCGGCTGCACCGACGAAGGCCCCCGCTCCGGCGGGGGCCGCGTACGGCTGCCTCCCCCACGGGCACGTCGTACCGGCTCATGCCTGCTCGCCCGGGAGTGCGCTGCCGCCGCCGGACAGCCGGTCGAGGCGGAGGCGCTGGGCTCCGGTCAGCGTGAGGCCTTCCGCGGCGAGGTTCTCCTCCAGGTGCGCGATCCGCGACGTGCCCGGGATAGGGAGGACGACGGGCGAACGGCCCAGGAGCCAGGCGAGCGCGACCTGTGTCGGGGTGGCCCCGGCCTCGGCGGCCACGGCGGCGACCTCGGCCGTCGCCCCGGACCGTCCCCAGGCCACGGTGGCCCAGGGCAGGAAGGCGATGCCCGCCGCTTCGCAGGCGGCGAGCACGGGCTCGTGCCCCCGGTCGAGCAGGTTGTAGCGGTTCTGCACGCTCGCGATGTCGACGATCTCCCGGGCCGCGGCGAGTTCGCCGACGGTGACCTCCGACAGCCCGATCCGGCCGATCTTGCCCTCGGCGCGCAGGTCCCGCAGCGTGCCGATCTGGTCGGCGAGGGGCGTCTTCGGGTCCAGGCGGTGCAGCTGGAGCAGCTCGATCCGCTCGACGCGCAGCCGGCGCAGCGCCTGCTCGACCTGCTCGCGCAGCGCGGCCGGCCGGCCGTCCTGCATCCACTCGCCCGACGGGACCGCGCGGGCGATCCCGACCTTGGTGGTGACGTGGACCCCGTCCGGGTACGGGTGCAGGGCCTCGGCCAGCAGCTCCTCGTTGGCGCCCCAGCCGTACATGTAGGCGGTGTCGATCAGCGTGACGCCCAGCTCGACGGCCCGCCGGGCCACCGCGAGAGCGTTCTCACGGTCCGGGCCCGGGCCCGGGTCCGTGGGCAAGTGCATGGCCCCGAAACCGAGCCTGCGCACTTCCAGATCCCCGCCGATGCGGAACACGGTCGTACTCACGTGTTGGTTCCTCCCCCTTGATCAATGTGATCAAGGGGCCACGCTAACAGCCCAGTTGGCGGCTCCCCGCAACGCAGAAGCCCCCGCCGGGGCGGGGGCTTTCCGTGCGTGGGGCTCAGCACATCAGACGGCGAGGGCCTGCTTGACCTGGGCCAGGCTCGGGTTCGTCATGACCGACTCGCTGCCCGCGGAGGAGGTGACGAGGACGGTGGGAACCGTCTGGTTTCCGCCGTTCGCCTTCTCCACGAACGCCGCGGACTCGGGGTCGAGCTCGATGTTGATCTCGGTGTAGGCGATGCCCTCCCGGTCCAGCTGCTTCTTCAGCCGGTTGCAGTAGCCGCACCAGGTCGTGCTGTACATCGTGACGGTGCCCGTGTCCTGCATGCTGCGCTCTCCTCTGTGAAGGCTCGTTGGTCCGAGTACTCGAACGTACGGGACCGCGCGGCCATTCCCCGGCCCCGCATTTCGTACCGGTACGACCGGCGGGGCGGGCCTGTGGACAAGTTTCCCGGCCCCCTCACGAGACCTGGCAGCATGGCAGGGTGACATCAGCAACGCACTCCTCATCCATCACGCCCGGCGCCGACTCGGCCGACGCGGTGCTCCTGGGCCTCGACCCGGAGCAGCGCGAGGTCGCGACGACCCTGCGCGGGCCGGTGTGCGTGCTCGCGGGCGCCGGCACGGGCAAGACCCGGGCGATCACCCACCGCATCGCCTACGGGGTCCGTTCCGGCCAGCTGATGCCGGCGAGCGTGCTGGCCGTCACGTTCACCAACCGCGCCGCGGGCGAGATGCGCGGCCGCCTGCGCGAGCTCGGCGCCGGCGGGGTGCAGGCGCGGACCTTCCACTCCGCCGCCCTGCGCCAGCTCCAGTACTTCTGGCCCAAGGCGGTCGGCGGCGACGTGCCCCGGCTGCTGGAGCGCAAGATCCAGTTCGTCGCCGAGGCGGGTGCGCGCTGCCGCATCCGCCTCGACCGGGGCGAGCTGCGCGACGTCACCGGCGAGATCGAGTGGGCGAAGGTCACGCAGACGGTCCCCGCCGACTACCCGGCGGCCGCCCGCAAGGCCGGCCGCGAGGCCCCCCGGGACCTCGCCGAGATCGCCCAGATCTACGGGACGTACGAGCAGCTCAAGCGCGACCGCGGCATGATCGACTTCGAGGACGTGCTGCTCCTCACCGTCGGCATCCTGCAGGACCGCCACGACATCGCCGAACAGATCCGCACCCAGTACCAGCACTTCGTCGTCGACGAGTACCAGGACGTCAGCCCGCTCCAGCAGCGGCTGCTGGACCTCTGGCTCGGCGAGCGCGACACCCTCTGCGTGGTCGGCGACGCCAGCCAGACGATCTACTCCTTCACCGGCGCCACCCCCGACCACCTGCTGAACTTCCGCACCAAGTACCCGCAGGCCACCCTGGTCAAGCTGGTCCGCGACTACCGCTCCACCCCCCAGGTGGTCCACCTCGCCAACGGGCTCCTCGCCCAGGCCAAGGGCCGCGCCGCCGATCACCGCCTGGAGCTGGTCTCCCAGCGCGAGACCGGCCCCGACCCGGTCTACGCCGAGTACGCCGACGAGCCCGCCGAGGCCGAGGGCATCGCCCACCGGGTCCGCGACCTCGTCGCGGCCGGCGTCCCGGCGGGGGAGATCGCCGTCCTCTACCGGATCAACGCCCAGTCCGAGGTGTACGAGCAGGCCCTCGCCGACGCCGGAGTCCCCTACCAGCTGCGCGGAGCCGAGCGCTTCTTCGAGCGCGCCGAGGTCCAGAAGGCGATCCTCGCCCTGCGCGGAGCCGCCCGCTCCGGCGGGAACGACCGGCTGCTCGACGACGTCGTGGAGCTCGGCTCCCAGGTCCGCGCCGTGCTCAGCTCCACCGGCTGGACCAGCGCACCGCCCGCCGGCTCCGGAGCCGTCCGCGACCAGTGGGAATCGCTGGCCGCCCTGGTCCGGCTCGCCGAGGACTTCGCCCGCAGCCGGCCGTCCGCGACCCTGGCCGACCTGACGGTCGAGCTGGACGAGCGCAAGGCCGCCCAGCACGCCCCCACCGTCCAGGGCGTCACCCTCGCCTCGCTGCACGCGGCGAAGGGCCTGGAGTGGGACGCCGTGTTCCTCGTGGGCCTGACCGACGGCATGATGCCGATCACCTATGCGAAGACCGACGAGCAGATCGAGGAGGAGCGCCGGCTGCTCTATGTCGGCGTCACCCGCGCCCGGCACCACCTGACGCTCTCCTGGGCCCTCTCCCGGACTCCGGGCGGGCGGGGGTCCCGACGCCCCAGCCGCTTCCTGAACGGCCTGAGGCCGGGCTCCCTGGCGCCGGGAAGCAGGCCGGGCGGTCCGGTCGAGCCCGGGGCCCGCAAGCGGGGCCGCCGCGGCCCGGCCCTGTGCCGGGTCTGCCGCAAGACGCTGACCGACGCCGGCGAGCTGAAACTGATGCGCTGCGAGGACTGCCCTTCGGACATGGACGAAGGGCTCTACGAGCGGCTGCGCGACTGGCGCGCCGTCCAGGCGAAGGAGCAGGGCATGCCCGGCTACTGCGTCTTCACGGACAAGACGCTGATGGCCATCGCGGAGGCCGCACCCTCGCAGGAGGGAGAGCTCTCGATGATCTCCGGCGTGGGCGCCCGGAAGCTCGAGCGGTACGGAGCCGACGTGCTGGCCATCTGCGCAGGTGGGGAGCCCGGGACGGAAGATCCTGACGACGCGTAGAAACTCGTCGGAAAAATAGTTTGCACATGTCCAGCACGGCCCCATAGGTTCTTAGCAACGGAAACGGTGGCTTCTCCGAAGCCCCTGATCCGTGCTGTACTTATCCGAATACGCATGGGATCAGGCCTCCGGGCCGAAGTCCCCGAGACGCCGAGAGGAGGCGAGACCAGTGACCAGCTTCATCACCACCACCAAAATGACCGATCGCTCGGTCGCCGCTTCCTGCACGCTCGGCTCCTCCACGCTCCTCGCCCTCACGGGTACCGGTCTCCCGGGTACCGGTCTGTCCGCCATTTGCGCTGACAGCCCCGTCCTGCCCGCCGCGCTCATCGCGCAGCCGGTCAGTGAGCGCAATGAGCGACGGACCAAGGCACCGGTGGCAGTACTGGCAGCAGAAGCCCAGGCGCATGGCGCCTATGCCTTTGCGGCCGCAGCCGGTGCCGGATCCCAGAAGACGCAGACGAAGAAGCAGCACCACCTGATGTGGGCCTACCGCGGGCTCGAACCCTGGAGTGATCCAGTCTGATCTGACGATCAGACCGGCGCCTTCAGGGCCGCGGAACCCCACCCGGGATCCGCGGCCCTTCTGTTTGTCCCCGAACGGGGACGACGGACCGAAGGGGCGAGGTACCCCAGCCGCCCCCGGCCGACCGGCCGGAACGACTAGACGAACAAGACGAGGAAGAAACCACCGTGCAACTCGAAGCGCACGCCCCGTCCGTACCGAAGACCCAGACCCTCTCCCCGCCCGCAGTCCCGGAGGACTCCACCTTGACTCCCCTCACCGCGCTGACCGCGCTCGACGACGCCATCGAGAACCTCGGCGTGCCCGTCGCCTGTCGCACCTACGACCCCGAGGTCTTCTTCGCCGAGTCCCCGGCCGACGTCGAGTACGCGAAGTCCCTCTGCGGCACCTGCCCGCTGGTCGAGGCCTGCCTCGCCGGTGCGCTGGAGCGCCGCGAGCCCTGGGGTGTCTGGGGAGGCGAGCTCTTCGTCCAGGGTGTCGTCGTCGCCCGGAAGCGTCCCCGTGGCCGTCCGCGCAAGAACCCGGTTGTCGCGGCATGACCGCCAACGGAACCATCGACCGCCCCCTGACGCACGACCCCCTGAAGCAGGCCCTCATGTCCCCCCACGCCACCACGAGCGAGCAGCCGCACGGCGCCGCCACCGCAGACTTCATCACCGCCGGCGCGATCACCTCGCGTCAGAACAGGACCCGCGAAATGCAACTCATCCCAGAAGCCATGGCTCGTGCCCATATGGACGACCGCATGCGTGAGGTCGACGCCGAGCGTCGCGCCGTACGCCTGGTCGCCGCGCGGCGCATGCAGCGTCGAGCCGAGCGCGTCTCGCTGCGCGCCCGGCGCGCGCTGGCCATGGCCGTCATGCACTAAGAGAGAGCCGTAGACGGCTCGAAGGAAATCACCGGAGGGACCGGCCCGAACGGGCCGGTCCCTCCGGTGCGTTGCGGACCGCACACCGGCCCCTCGGGGATATCGTCTGGAGGTGGACCAGCCGACTCCCCGCCCGGCACCGCCGGGAACCGAGGCCCCGTCCGTCGTCTGCGCGCGCTGCGGCGCCCAGTCCCCGGCCGGCGCCCCGCCCACCTGGACCTGCTCCGTGGAGAACGGGACCAGACAGTACTTCTGCGTCGACTGCGCGCGTGCGAACCTCCGCGCCATCGAAGGCCGCCTCGACTCCGCCTGGTGGTGAGCGCCCGCCCGGGACCGCCCGCCACCCTCCGGCTCAGCCCTCTTCGGGCAGGAACCCCGGCAGCCAGGAGTCGAGTTCCTCGCGGAGCCTGACCGTCGCGCCCAGCTGGCACAGCACCCCTATGGTGCTCAGCGTCACCCGGTGGATCAGCAGGTAGGAGGGCGGCAGATTGATCTGCCGGCCCAACTGGTGCGCGGGGGAGCGGGGGTCGGCGATCCGCGCGGCCTGGCCGCGCAGCCAGGTCCGGGTGAAGGTGAACTCCTCGGCCTCCGCCGGTTCGAGCATCGGCCGCAGGTAGTCGAGCACCGCATCGGCTTCCAGCTCGATGGACTCGCGTACGAACCCCTCCGTACGCAGGTGCCCGTAGACCCCCTCGGCGTCACCGTCCAGCGCCATCCGCAGCGACCGGCCGATGGGCTTGGGCCAGCCGCCCGGCAGCCGGTCCACCGTCCCGAAGTCCAGTACGCCCAGCCGCGTCCGGCCGTCCGCCCCCGAGATCAGCCGGAAGTTGCCCGGGTGCGGATCGGCGTGCAGCAGCCCGGTGCGCGCGGGGCCGGAGAAGAGGAACCGGGCCAGCAGCTGTCCTGCGCGGTCGCGTTCCTCCGGGGTGCCGTCGGCTATCACCTCCGACAGCGGGGTCCCCTCGATCCAGTCGGTCACCAGCACCTGGTCGCCCTGGTGCACCACGTCGGGGACGACCACGTCCTCGTCGCCGTCGAAGGCGTCCGCGTGCGTCCGCTGGGCCTCGGCCTCCAGCTCGTAGTCCAGCTCCTCCGAGACCCGGTCGCGCAGCTCCTTGATCAAGGGCTTGATGTCCATGCCCGGGATGAGCGGCCCCAGCAGTCCCGCGAACCGGCTCAGCTGCTTCAGGTCCGACAGCAGGGCCTCGCCGGCCCCCGGGTACTGGACCTTGACCGCCACCTGGCGGCCGTCGTGCCACACCGCCCGGTGCACCTGCCCGATCGAGGCAGCCGCCGCGGGCTTGTCCTCGAACTCCTCGAACAGATCCCGCCAGTCCGCGCCGAGCCGCTCCGACAACACCTGGTGCACGGTGGCCGCGGGCAGCGGCGGGGCCGCCTCCTGAAGCTTCGTCAGCGCGGCCCTGTAGGGCCCGGCGACCTCCTCGGGCAGCGCCGACTCGAAGACCGAGAGCGCCTGGCCGAACTTCATGGCGCCCCCCTTCAGCTCTCCCAGCACGCGGAACAGCTGCTCGGCGGTGCGCTGCTGGAGCTCGCGCGCCACTATCTCCGCCGACTTGCCGCCGATCCGCTTGCCGAGCCCCCAAGTGGCCCGGCCCGCTATGCCGAGCGGCAGCGCGGCCAGCTTGACGGTACGGGTGACCGCCTTCCGGGGAAGATCAGACATGCGCCCCTCCAATTCCCAGACAGCTGAGCCGCAAGCGGCCGTCCGGGGGAGCCCCCCGAAGGCCTTCCCGGCCAAAAGCATCCTGTCATGACCCCCGGCCCGCGCCCCCTCCGCATACCCTGCCGCTCCAGCCCGGCGCGAGGCGGGAATCCACCGGTCGGCGGACGACGGCCGCCCCGGTGGGCCAGCATGGACGGACGGCGGGCCGCGTTCGGGTGGTGGAGGTGCTGGGGGATGGCGGGACGGGGACCTTCGAGGCAGGAGCTGATCCGGCGACGCCGTTCCGGCGGCTTCATCGGCAGACAGAGCGAGGTGAACGCCTTCCGCGACGCCCTGCGCCAGCCCCCGGAGGAGGCGGCGCAGTTCCTCTTCCACGTCCGGGGCCCGGCCGGAGTCGGAAAGTCGACCCTGGTCCGGCACCTGGAGACCATCGCCCGCGAGGGCGCGGCGGTCACCGCGTACGCGGACGAGTCGGTCGCGGACGTCGTCGAGACCATGGAAGTCATCAGCGCCCAGTTCGCCCAGCAGGGCCTGGTGCTGAAGGGCTTCGACAAGCTGCTGGCCACCTACCGCCAGCGCCGGCACGAGGCCGACGCGGGAGCCCTCGCGGCCGTGGCGGGGACCGACCCGGCGGCGGGAGGCGCCCCGCCGCCGTCCCCGTCCAGCGTGGTCGCCTCGCAGCTGGGCCTGGTCGGACTCGGGATGATCCCGGGAGTCGGCGCCTTCACCGGAGCCGTGGACCCGAACCAGGTCGCCGCCGGCGCCGACCGGGTCAAGGCCCTCCTCAGCAGCCGCCTGCGCAACCACGGCGACGTCGAGCTGGTCCTCTCCCCGCTGGACGCGCTGACCCCGGTGTTCCTCGAAGAGCTCGCCGAGGTGGCCCGCAAGCACCCGTGGATCGTGCTGTTCTTCGACACGTACGAGCGCACCGGACCCATGCTGGACACCTGGCTCCGCGACGTGCTCGGCAGCGAACGCCACGGGGAGTTCCCCGCGAACGTGCTGGTCGTCCTGGCCGGGCAGTCGAAGCTGACCGCCCGCACCTGGGAGGACTGGCACGACCTGGTCACCGACTGGCCGCTGGAGATCTTCACCGAGACCGAGGCACGCCGCCTCCTCACCGGAAAGGGAGTCACCGACGAGCGGGTCGTCGAGGTGATCCTGCGCCTGTCCGGACGCCTTCCGGTCCTGGTCTCCACCCTGGCCGAGACACAGCCGGGCACGGTGGAGGAGGTGGAGGAGATCGGGGACCCCAGCGGCACCGCCGTCGAGCGGTTCCTCAAGTGGGTGCCCGACCCCGCCCGCCGTGCCGCCGCCCTGGCCTGCGCGTTCCCGCAGGAGCTGGACGAGGACGTCTACCGGTCGGCCGTCGAGGAGGAGGCGGCCGAACTCTTCGGCTGGCTCCGGTCGATGCCCTTCGTCACCGACCGCTCGGGCCACTGCCGCTACCACGAGGTGGTCCGCGGTGCGATGCTGCGCCTGCAGCGCAGGCAGTCCCCGATCCGCTGGGAGCAGCTCCACACCCGGCTGGCCGATGCCTTCCGGAGGCGCCGCGAGCGCTTGGAGTCGGCCCCGACCCCGTCGGAGGGGTGGTGGTCGGACGAGACCTGGCGCGGCCACCGCCTGCAAGAGGCCTACCACCGCCTCTGCGCGGACCCCCGAACCGCCCTCCCGCCCATGCTCCGCGACCTGGTCGACGCCTACGACCACGGCATCACCACCCTCCGCCGCTGGACCACGACCCTGGCCGCCGCGGCCCGCGACACGGACTCTCCGGCCCTGACCCGCTGGTCCCAGGACCTCGGCACGGCCCTGGACCAGCCGGCCCCGGCCAACGCGGCGATGACGCTGCTCCTGACCCGAGCCGGGCTCGCCACCGAAGGCCGGGCCCTGGCTCTGACCCTGCGCGGCCGGGACCACCGCCGCGCCGAGGAGTACGCACAGGCCCTGACCGACTACACCGATGCCATCACGGTGAACCCCCAGGCTGAGCGCGCCTACTTCGGACGGGCCCTTACCCACATGCTCACATCGAGCGGCGATGCGGCGATCGCGGACTACACCCGGGCCATCGAGCTCGATCCGAGCCGGGTCTCCAGCCTGGTCAACCGGGGGATGCTGCACCACTGGGCCGACAGCTTCGAGGCGGCCCTCGCCGACTTCGACCTCGCGCTCGCGCTCCTCCCGGAAGATCCGACGGTGCTCCGCCGCCGCGGAATCACCTATCAGTCCATGGCCCGCTACGAGGAATCCCTTGCCGACTTCACGTGGGCGCTCGCCGGTCAACCCGCAGACAGAGCATCGATCTTGAGCGAGCGAGCGGTCACCCTGGAGTCGATGGGGCGCCACGAGGAGGCGTTCGACGATTACCGGCAGGCCATTGAGCTTTCTCCTGACGACGGCTGGGTCTTCATCCGCCGCGGGATCGCGCTGCGGAAGCTGGAGCGGCACGAAGAGGCCCTGGCCGACCTCACGCGGGCGGTCCAACTGAGGCCCGGCGACGCCTGGACCCTCACCTTGAAGGCCGACGCGCACCGCAAACTGGGGCAGCACGAGGATGCGCTCGCGGACTACACCAGGGCGGTCGAGCTCGATCCGGGCTCTGGCTGGGCCCACACAGGCCGCGGCGAGGTCTTCCTGTCGCTGGAACGGTACGACGAGGCCCTGAACGAATTCGGGCACGCCATCGCCCACGAGCCGGACCTGCCGTTGACGTTCCTCGCGCGCGCGATGACGTGGGTGAGGCTCGGCCGGTTCGAGTTGGCTCTCGCGGATTACGACCGCCTTCAAGAGACCAGCCATGAGCGGGGCTGGGGCATCAGACGGAGGGGGGACTGCCACCGCATGCTCGGCGCGTACGGGGAAGCCCTGGCCGACTACGACCGTGCGGTCGAGCTCCTTCCCGCCAGCGCCTCCACACTCACCGCCCGTGGCCTGCTCCACCGACTGCTCAGCCACTACGACGAGGCGCTTGCCGACCTCGCCCGTTCCATCGAGCTCGATCCCGATGACGCGTGGACGCACTACGAGATGGCCGTGGTCAAGACCGCACTCCGGCACCCGGACCGTGACCACCACCTGACGCGCGTGGTGGAACTGCGGAGCTCTCCGGACGCCGAAGTCCCCGGCGTCCTCGAAGCAGACAGCCTCCTGCTCGCCCACTGCCTGTGGCCGCATTGGGAGCAGGCCGAGCAGCGCCTCGCGGAGTTTCTCGCGGAAACTCCGGCCCCCGGGCAGCTGAGCGCGCTGGTCATCAACCTCCGCAGCCTCGCCCCCGTGATCCCCTCGGCCGGGCCCCGCATCGAGCGGTTCTGCCGGATCGTCGAAGAGACGGCCTAGCCCCCTCATGTCCCCACCCCCTGCCCCGCCGGGACCTTCGCCGCCTCGCACGGGCAGTCGGGGTGGGGGTGGACCGGGGTGGACTCCCAGTGGAGGGACGGGAGGGCGGCCTCCCAGCGGGTGGCGGTGGAGGCGGGGAGTTCGCCGTCGAGGAAGGACAGGGCGTGGGCCGCGGCCAGGCCGGCCACTGCGGTGGACAGGCCCAGGTCGCAGGCGGCGGCGGTGCGCCGGCGGTGGGCCGAGCGCCACTGGACCAGCATGCGCGGCCAGGCCGGGTCCCGATCGATCCGGTCGCGCTCCATGCAGCCGGCGCACGCGGTGGCTCCGGGCAGGACCAGCGGTCCCACCAGCCCGGTGCCCTCCAGGACCCCCGCGTAGAGGTGAGGGGTGCCGGTGCCGACCCAGTCGGCAGCCGTCTGCGGATCGGGGGCCCAGGACTGCAGGCCGTCGCGGGGTGCGACCACCACCAGGGCGAGCCCCGGCTCCGGGCCCTCGCTCTCCCCGGTCCGCGGCCCGCGTCCGGGGGCCGCCTCGCGGACCGCCGTCCGCGCGGCCTCGGCGCGCAGCCGTCCCACGCTGCCGGGGCCCAGGCCGCCGGGCGCCACGTCCGCTGGCTGCGTGCGGCCCCCGTCGAGCACCTCGACCCGGCCGATGCCCGCTCCCGCCAGGACCGAGGCGATCACCGCGCCCACCCTGCCGCTCCCGCGCACCTGAACCCGTATCACCCGCCGGGCGGCGACACCCTGCAAGTCCCCGCCCGGCCGGGGGCGGACCAAGGACAGCGACCCCAGGTCCGGGCCGAGCCGCTCGAGGGCCTCCGGCCGGTCCCGCACCGCCTGGGCGCGGGGGCCGCCCGCGGTGGCGTCGTCGAGCAGCCCGGCCGCCGCCAGCCTCCGCACCACCTCGTCGACCCGGCCGTCCGGGAGCCCCATCGTCTTGCCCTCCGACCGGAGCAGCTCCATGCCCCGCGTCCCGTCGATCAGGTCGAGGAGCGAGCCCGTCGCCGTGTCCACCGGCCCGAGCACCACCGCGTGGGCGGGCGTCACACCGAATTGCACCGTCTGCAGATCCCGCCAGGCCCGTGCCAGCGCCGGCTTCACCTTCGGATACATCGCGGTCCTCCCTCGATTCGCGGTTCGATTCACGCGCCGCATTCCCTGAGGCCGCGTCGCTTTCCGCAAGATTGCCCGTCCGAGGAAAGACCTGCTCAATTTTGTCCACAGGTGAGGGGTATTAGGTATATGAAATGAATGGCTAGCGTTCCTTGGGGCGCCGGTGCCGCCGACTGCGCAACGGTTCGTGTTCGACCCCGGGAGGGCGGGACTTCCGCCGCGGCGACCGGGTACCGTCATGGCGTGTCCGCCGATCCACCGAAGCGCGCCGTCGAAGTCCGCCGGAGCGCGCGCCGCCGCAGGACCGTATCCGCCTACCGCGAGGGTGATCGTACGGTCGTCCTCATCCCTGCCCGGATGTCCGAGGCGGAGGAGCAGCGCTGGGTGGGCGTCATGCTCGACAAGCTCGCGGCGCAGGAGAGCAAGCGCACCTTCGGGGACGCGGAACTCGCCGAGCGCGCCGAGCGTTTGTCCGAGCAGTACTTCGGCGGCCGGGCCCGCCCCCGCACGGTCCGCTGGGTCACCAACCAGAACACCCGCTGGGGCTCCTGCACCCCGGCCGAAGGCAGCATCCGGCTCTCGCACCGCATCCAGGGCATGCCGGAGTACGTCGTCGACTACGTGCTGCTGCACGAGCTGGCGCACCTCCTCGTGCCCGGGCACGGCCCCGGTTTCTGGGAACTGCTGGAGGCGTATCCGCGCACCGAGCGGGCGCGCGGGTACCTCGAAGGGGTCGTCGCCGCCGAGCGCCTTCCGAAAGTCCCCGCCGCCCGCGAGGAATGATCCGCATTTGTCCGCTATAACCCCGCCATGTCACACCTCGTGATATGTACCGGGTCGGTACCGACTTGGCCGGATGTCCGAGGTTGGCGTTAGCCTGAGCGGCACGCATTCACAGTCGGGATGGGGGACGGTCTTACGTATGGCCAGGGAATTCCAACGCGGTCACAAGGCCAAAATCAGTGATCTGACGGCGGGCACGGACCTCTACGTGGGTGTCCAGATCGCCGGGCCCGGGCTCGCCATCGACATCAGCTGCTTCGGCCTCGACGCCAACGAACAGCTTTCGGACGACCGCTACTTCGTCTTCTTCAACCAGCCGAAGTCGCCGGAGGAGTCCATCCAGCAGCTCGGCGCGCAGGCCGGCGACACGGAATCCTTCCGGGTGACCCTGGACCGCATTCCGGCCAACATCCACAAGCTCTCCTTCGCCGCCTCGATCGACGGCGCCGGGCAGATGTCGCAGATCGGCCCCGGCTACATCCGCGTCGTGGCGGGCGGCGAGGAGGTCGTCCGGTACTCCTTCTCGGGCTCGGAGTTCAGCACCGAGCGCGCGCTGATGATCGGCGACTTCTACCTCAAGGACGTATGGCGCTTCGCCGCCGTCGGCCAGGGCTTCGACGGCGGACTCGCCGCGCTGCTCCAGAACTTCGGCGGCGAGGTCGCCGAGGAGGAGCAGCCCGCGCCGCAGGCGCAGGCTCCGGCCGGTGCGCCCGGCTTCGCCCCGCCCCCGCAGGCCGCCGCTCCGGCGCCCTCCTTCGGCGCTCCCGTCCAGGCGCAGCCCCCGGCCCCGGCGCCCTCCTTCGGCGCGCCGCCCCAGGCCCCGGCGCCCGCCCAGGCCCCCGCCCCGGCACAGGCCCCGGCCCCCGCGCCGTACCAGCAGCCCGTCCACGCGGCCCCCACCATGGCCGCACCGATGGGCGCCCCCCTGGCCCCGGCCGCCCCCGCGCCCTACGGGCAGGTTCCGCCGCCCGCCCCGGCCCCCGCGCCGTACGGGCAGCAGCCGCAGCCCTCGTACGGCCAGGTCCCCGGCCAGCAGCAGCCCCCGTACGGCCAGCAGCCGCCCGGCTTCGGCCAGCAGCCCCAGGGGTACGGCCAGCCCCCGCAGGCGGTGCCCGCCGCCGGCGCCGGACTCGCCGCCGCCCTCCAGCCGTACAAGGAAGCCCCCACCGGCGCCCGCTGGACCCCGCAGAACCAGCAGCTCATGCGCGTCGACCTGGCCATGGGCGGCCAGGCCGTCCTCGCCCGCCAGGGCAGCATGGTGCTCTACCAGGGCAAGGTCGACTTCAGCTACAAGGGCGCGGGCTTCGCCGGCCGCGTCGTCGGCAACGCCACCGGCCAGGAGATGCAGCTGATGCGCTGTTCCGGCCGCGGGCAGATCTTCCTCGCGGAGAACGGCGCCCACCTGCACGCCATCGAGCTCCAGGGCGACGGCATCTGCGTCTCCGCCGAGAACGTCCTCGCCTTCGACGAGTCGCTCCAGCACGAGATCCGCCGCATCGAGGGCCACGGCATCCCGGGCGGCGCCCTGTTCACCATGCAGTTCCAGGGCACCGGCACGGTGATCGTCAAGACGCACGGCGTGCCCGTCGTCCTGCCCGTCACCCCGACCACCTTCGCGGACAGCAACGCCATCGTCGCGTGGTCCTCGGCCGCCCAGGTGATCATTTCCAGCCAGGTCCGGCTGCGCCGCAACGCCTACCCCGGTCACAGCGGGGAGACCGTGAACCTCCAGTTCCGCGGCGCTCCCGGCAACTTCATCGTCGTCCAGCCGTACGAGGTCTGAGGGAGCCCCACATGAATGCCATGAACGCAATGAACCAGCAGCTCGCGGGCTACGCCCCGACCCCCGTCACGGCCCGCATGGAGAACCACGGCCGCGCGATGCTCAAGGTCGCCATGCAGAGCGGCCAGGACCTCTTCGCGCGCACCGGATCGATGGTCGCCTACGAAGGCTTCGTGCAGTACGAGCCCAACCCGCCGGCCGTCCGCCAGATGGCCTCGCAGTGGCTCACCGGCGAAGGCGCCCCGCTGATGAAGGCTTCCGGCGACGGCCTGCTCTACCTCGCCGACTACGGCGCGGACGTCGTCGTGATCAACCTCAACAACGACTCGCTCTCCGTCAACGGCACCAACCTGCTCGCCTTCGACGCGCACCTCCAGTGGGGTGTCGAGCGGGTCAAGGGCATGGCCAAGTTCGCCGGCCAGGGCCTGTTCAACGTGTCGGTCGCCGGCACCGGCTGGGTCGCGATCACCTCGCGCGGCACGCCGATCGTGGTCGACTGCGGCCGCGGCGAGGACGAGACGTACGTCGACCCCGACGCGCTCGTCGCCTGGTCCCCGAACCTCAAGGTCAAGGGCAAGCGCAGCTTCAAGGCCTCGTCGATGATCGGCCGGGGCAGCGGGGAGGCCTACCAGATGGCCTTCTCCGGCCAGGGCATCGTCGTCGTACAGCCCAGCGAGGACAGCACCGACCGGCTCCGGGCCCGGGGCTGAGGGGGAGAAGACACACCATGCAGAGCTCACTTTTCGCCCACGCCGAGGCGCAGACCCAGGAGCGGTACGCCGTCCAGAACCCGCAGCTGCTGCGGGTCTCGCTGAGCGGCTCCGACGACGTGCTCGCCCGCAAGGGCGCGATGGTCGCCTACCAGGGGATCATCGACTTCGACGGCGAGTACCAGAGCACCACCCAGCGCAATGCCCGCGCCCGCACCGGTGAGGGCCTCGACCTGATGCGCTGCTCCGGACAGGGCACGGTCTACCTGGCCAACCTGGCGCAGTACGTCCACGTCGTGGACGTGGACCAGGACGGCCTCACGGTCGACAGCAGCTACGTGCTGGCCCTGGACTCGACCCTGCACACCGAGGCCATCGCGGTGGACAGCCAGTACGGGATCTCCGGCTCCGGCAAGTACCAGCTCAACATCACCGGCCGCGGCAAGGTCGCGCTGATGACCTCCGGGCAGCCGCTGATGATGCAGGTCACGCCAGACAAGTACGTCAACGCCGACGCGGACGCCATCGTCGCCTGGTCCACCTCGCTGCGCGTGCAGATGCAGGCCCAGACGCACTCCACCGGCGTCTGGCGGCGGCGCGGCAACACCGGCGAGGGCTGGGAGCTGAGCTTCCTCGGCACCGGCTTCGCCCTGGTCCAGCCCAGCGAGGCGCTCCCGCCGCAGAACGCCCAGATCGGGCAGGGCGCGGCCGCGCAGTTCGGCATGGGCCAGCACGGCGCCCACGCGCAGAACCAGAACAACGCCTGGAACTAGCCGTCCGGCGCACACGAAGGGGGCGGGCCCGATGCGGCCCGCCCCCTTCGCGCATCCAGCGCGGTCAGAGGCGCGCGAGGGTCGCCTCCAGCAGCCGCACCACCGAGGTGTCGGCCACCTCCGCCACCTCGGCGTACGAGAACCAGCGCAGGTCCAGCGACTCGTCGCTGATCGCTTCGACCGCCCCCGAGGGCGCCAGCACCGCGTACTGCACGTCCAGGTGCCAGTTGCACGGAGCCGGGATCGGGTGCCGGTCCAGGCGCACCGGACCGCCGGGCAGCAGCGTCAGCCCGGCGTCGATGCCGGACTCCTCGCGGGCCTCGCGCAGGGCGGCGTCGGCGAGGGTGGCATCACCCGGCTCGCAGTGCCCGCCCATCTGGAGCCACATGCCCAGCTTCTTGTGCAGGGTCAGCAGGACGCGCTCGCGCTCCGGGTCGATCACCAGCGCACTGCCGGTGACGTGGCCCGCCTGGCAGGGCTTGTAGACCCCGTCGGGATGGGCCGCGAGGTGCTCCAGGTAGACGTCGCGCAGTTCCGGCTGGCCCTCGTAGCCCTTGAGGACCAGGACGGCGTCTTCGTGCAGGCTCACTTGGTGTCGTCGCCGTCCTGCTCGCGCTTCTGGGCGGCCTCGCCCAGCATCTTGTCGATCTCGGAGAAGTCCAGCTGCTCGCGGTGCACGAACCCGTCCGGGTCGTCCAGGTCGGAAGCGGTCGGCAGCATGTCCGGGTGCTCCCAGAGCCCGTCGCGCCCGTCCACGCCGCGCGCGTCGGTGAGCGAGGCCCACAGCCGCGAGGCGTCGCGCAGCCGGCGCGGCCGCAGCTCCAGCCCGATCAGCGTCGCGAAGGTCTGCTCCGCCGGGCCACCCGAGGCGCGCCGCCGGCGCATGGTCTCGCGCATGGCGTCCGCCGAGGTCAGCCGGGGCTTGGCGGCCTCGTGCACGACCGCGTCCACCCAGCCCTCGACCAGCGCGAGCGCCGTCTCCAGACGGGCCAGCGCGGCCTTCTGCTCGGGGGTGTCCTGCGGCTGGAACATGCCGCCCTGGAGGGCTTCCTGCAGCTGCTCCGGGTTGGTCGGGTCGAGCTGGCCGACCACGTCCTCCAGCTTCGAGGTGTCGACCTTGATGCCCCGCGCGTACCCCTCGACCGCGCCGAAGAGGTGCGAGCGCAGCCACGGCACGTGCGCGAAGAGCCGCGCATGGGCGGCCTCGCGCAGCGCCAGGTACAGCCGGACCTCGTCCGAGGAGACGCCCAGGTCCTTGCCGAAGCTCTCGATGTTCAGCGGCAGCAGGGCGGCCTTGCCGGCCGGGCCCAGCGGGAGCCCGACGTCGGTCGAGCCCACGACCTCGCCCGCGAGGGTGCCCACGGCCTGGCCGATCTGCTGGCCGAACATGGCCCCGCCCATGGAGCGCATCATGCCGAGCAGCGGGCCCGCCATGGCCTGCATCTCCTCGGGAAGGACGCCGCCCATGGCCGCGCCGACGCGCTCGGCGACCGGGTCCACGAGCTCCTTCCACACCGGCAGGGTCGCCTCGACCCATTCGGCGCGGCTCCACGCCACGGCCGTGGCGGCACCCGACGGCAGCGAGGTGACCCCGTCGAGCCAGTGGTCGGCGAGGCGCACGGCCTCCTCGACCGCCGACTTCTCGGCGAGGCCCACACTGGCGTCCTTGACCCCGTCCGGGGTGCCCTGGGCCACGGTCTGGCGGGCGATGTCCTTGGCCATGTCCCAGTTGACCGGACCGCCCTCGTAGCTCAGCATCTGGCCGATCTGCTGGAAGGCGGCGCCGAGGTCGTTCGGGTTCATGGAACCGAACATGGCCGCGAAGGGGTTGTCGGCGTCGCCCGGCGCGCCGGAACCGCCGGGCAGGCCCGTGCCGAACCCGAACGGAGTCGGGCCGCTCTGACCGCCCTGGTTGCCCTTCTTCTTGCCCTCGTCGCCGTTGTCCGGCTCCTCGGGCGGAAGGCCGAATCCGAATGGGGTGTCGCTCACGGGTTTCCTCGGCTCGTAGGGCCGCCGGCGGGAGCCGACGGGCATTGGTTTCGACAACACCACCCAGCGTAGACACCAGACCCGCTTCCGGGCTCGGTGCTCCGCTGACTCCTGGGCTGCGGCAGGATGGACATCGACTGGTGGGTGCGCGTCACGGTGCGTCCCTACTGAAGACAACCGCTGGAGACGCCTGGTGAGTTCCCCAGATCCGCACGCTTTGGACGAACAGGGCCCGGAAAACCGCCCTGAGCACGGCGAGGACGCCCAGGGCGTTCGCCGGACGCGAAACCCGGGCGGTTCCGCGCGCCGAGGCCCCGTGATCGCCGTGACCGGCGCCGCCTCGGGGGTGGGGGCGGCCCTGGTGGCCAGGCTGGCCGCGTCCGAGGAGGTCAAGCAGGTCGTCGCCATCGACGAGCGGCGCGGGGAGTGCACGGACGCGCAGTGGCACCTCCTGGACGTACGGGACCCCGCGATCGCGGAGAAGCTGCGCGGCGCGGACGTCGTGGTGCACCTGGCCCTCGACCTCGACCTGGAGACGGACCCGGCGGCCCGTACGGCGTACAACGTGCGCGGGACCCAGACCGTGCTCACCGCCGCCGCGGCGGCCGGAGTGCACCGGGTCGTGCTCTGCACCTCGGCCATGGTCTACGGGGCCCTGCCGGACAACGACATCCCGCTCTCCGAGGACGCCGAGCTGCGGGCCACCGCCGAGGCGACCGGGGTCGGCGACCTGCTGGAGATCGAGCGGCTGGGCCGCCGGGCTCCGCGCGCGCACCCCGGCCTGAACGTCACCGTGGTCCGCCCGGCCGTACTGGTCGGCGGCACGGACACCGCGCTGACCCGGTACTTCGAGTCCCCGCGCCTGCTGGTGGTGGCGGGCTCCCGCCCGACCTGGCAGTTCTGCCATGTCGAGGACCTGGTCAGCGCGCTGGAGTACGCGGCCCTGGAGAAGGTCGAAGGAGAGCTCGCGGTCGGCTGCGAGGGCTGGCTCGAACAGGAGGAGGTCGAGGAGCTGAGCGGCATTCGCCGCATGGAGCTCCCGTCGGCCGTGGCCCTGGGCGCGGCGGCCCGGCTGCACCGGATCGGCCTCACCCCGTCCCCGGCCGGGGACCTCGCGTACACGATGCACCCGTGGGTGGTCAGCGTCAGCAGGCTGCACGCGGCCGGGTGGCGGCCGCGCTGGACCAACGAGGAGGTGCTGGCGGAGCTCCTCCAGGAGGTCGCGGGCCGGCACACCGTCGCGGGGCGCCGGCTGGGCCGCAAGGACGCCACGGCGGCGGGGGCCGCGGGCGCGACGGTCGCGCTGCTCGGCGCCGCCGCCGCGATCCGCGCCGCGCGCCGCCGCCGGGGCATCTGACCCCGGGCGGGGCAGGCCGTACCTGCCCCGCCACCAGGCCGTTTCTGTAGGAGGCTCCCAAGGGGGCCGGTGGGGCCCTGGTGAAACTGCTATTCCGCCGGGTCGGCGGCTAGGGCACGATGGAAGGTATGGCACCGCACTTCGACCACCCCGGCGAGAACGCCGCCCCGGACCCGATCCGGCTGCTCGAGATCCGTGAGACCCCGCTCTCGATCGACGAGGTCTTCCAGGCCGTCGGCGACGATGCGACGGGCGGTACGACGCTCTTCGTCGGCACGGTGCGCAACCACGACAGCGGGGCGGACGTCGACCAGCTCGGCTACTCCTGCCACCCCTCGGCCGAGGCGGAGATGCGCCGCGTCGCCGAGCGCGTGGTGGAGAAGTACCCGGTCCGCGCCCTCGCGGCCGTCCACCGCATCGGTGACCTGGCCGTCGGCGACCTCGCGGTGATCGTCGCCGTCTCCTGCCCGCACCGCGGCGAGGCCTTCGAGGCCGCCCGCATGCTGATCGACGACCTCAAGCACGAGGTCCCGATCTGGAAGCACCAGACCTTCGCGGACGGCACGGAGGAGTGGGTCGGCGCCTGCTGAGGCAGGGGCCGGGGGCGCCGGTTGCCCCGTCCGGACGCGCAACACGCCCTCGATTTGCGTAACCCCCTCCCGGGCAGCAGCGTTGAAGCCACCAACAACACGTACTTCGGGGTAGGGAGACACGCCCATGGCGTCTTTGGCGTGGTTGCTGATTCCGCTGTTCGCCGCGATCGGAGCGGCGATATGGGGCAGCTGGGCGGCACGCGACCGCACGACCGGTGACATATCCGAGCTCGCGGGCTACGCGCGGTTCCGTGAGGCCATGGGCCAGAGCGAACCGGGCGGGGCGAAGGCGGGCGCGGACGCGCAGCGCAAGAAGGACACCGTGGACTCCGTCTGACGCGGCGCCGGGCCCCCGTACGGACCGGCCCCGGGGGCCGCTCGTCAGGGCCGTCACGTACTGTCGATCCATGCCACGCCGCACTGCGACGATGCTCGCCTCCACCCTCATGCTGTTCGCGCTGCTCTGCGCGGGAGTGTTCATGAAGGCCCCGTACTCCGAGATGAGCCCGGGCCCGACGGTGAACACGCTCGGGGACTCGCACGGCGAGCCCGTCCTGAACATCTCGGGGCACAAGACGTACCCGACCACAGGTCACCTGAACATGACGACGGTCCGCGTCACCGGCGCGGACTACGACATGAACCTGCTGGAGGCCGTCTACGGCTGGGCGGCGGGCGACAACATCGTCGTCCCGCACGAGAACCTGTACCCGGACGGCAAGACGGAGCAGGAGTCCACGCAGGAGAACGCCGAGGAGTTCAGCCAGTCGCAGGAGAGCGCCAAGGTCGCCGCCCTCAAGCAGCTCGGCATCCCGGTCGCCGCCCGCGTGATCGTCGCCTCCGTGGTCAAGGGCAGCCCCTCCGAGGGCAAGCTGCATGCCGGAGACGTCATCAAGGCCGTCGACGGGACCCCTGTCAACGCTCCCGAGGACGTGGCCAAGCTGGTCACCAAGCACAAGCCCGGCGAGCCCGTCGAGTTCACCATCGTGCCCGCGGCCGAGGCCGCCGAGGCCGAGAAGGCGCACCGCGAGCCCACCGGCACGACGAAGGTCTCGATCGTCGCGGGCAAGGCGGAGGGCGACGGCCACGCCGTCGTCGGCATCCGGGCCGGCACCGACCACACCTTCCCGTTCACCATCGACATCAAGCTCGCCGACGTCGGCGGCCCCAGCGCCGGGCTGATGTTCGCGCTCGGCATCGTCGACAAGCTCACTCCGGAGAACCTGACCGGCGGCAAGTTCATCGCCGGCACCGGCACCATCGACGACGCGGGCAAGGTCGGCCCGATCGGCGGCATCCAGATGAAGACCATCGGCGCCCGCCAGGCCGGCGCCCAGTACTTCCTGACGCCCGCCGAGAACTGCGCCGCCGCCGCGGGCGACGTGCCCGGCGGGCTGACGCTCGTGAAGGTCTCCACCATCGACGACGCCGTGAAGGCGCTGGAGAAGATCAGCAAGGGGGACACGGCCGGGCTGACGCAGTGCGCCAAGTCCTGACCGTGTCCGCGGAGGCCCTGCCCCTACCCGTCAGTCGAGGAAGGTCGCGGCCAGCGCCTCGGCGAGACCCGGCACCAGCGTCGCGCCGGTCAGCACCTCGTTCGCCGAGTCCTTGTCCCGCAGCCGTACGGCCGACTCCCGCGACCCGTCGCGCAGGACGCCCACGGTCAGCCGCACCTCCTGGCGCTCCGGGTGGCCGGCGACCCACTTGGTGAGCTGCTTGTCGGTGAGCCCCTCCGGTACGGAGGACTCGGCGGACGGCGGCAGCATCAGCCGCTCCACGGTCAGCGCGCAGCCGAGGATCGAGGCGGGCCAGGCGATGGTCCCCAGGAACTTGTCCAGCGGGGTTCCGGCCGGCACCTCGTCCTGCTCGATCGGGGTGAGCTGGTTCTTGCCCGTGTCGTCCTGGTCGAGGCCGAGCTGGCGGGCGACGCCCGGAGCCTCCTTGCGCAGCTTGGCCGTGTCGACCAGGGCGAAGAGCCGGGCGGGCTTGTCCCAGCCGAGGGTGGAGGCGTACTCGTCGATTTCGAGGACGGCACGGGTCAGCGGGCTTGCCGCCATAGGGGTGCCGGGGGACGGCGAAAGGTTGGACATGGGCAACATCCTGCCTCCTTTCCCCCGGATACCGGGAACTGACTAAAGCCTCAGTAAGTTGCATGAGTGGGCTCTACGATCGGGGGCCCATGCTTTGAAAACTCTCAGCATCACTTACACACAGCGACTTTCGAGGTGCGCACCTTGGCTTTCCAGATGCCGGACCGCGGCGGAGGCCCCTCCGGGCCACGGATGAGAGTCGGCCGCCCGTCCCGGCGCGCCCGGACTCTTCTGATGACCTTGGGCGTGCTGGCCGTCCTGGCCATGGCGTTCATCATGTTCGCCGGCTTCTGGACGGACTGGCTCTGGTTCCGCTCCGTCGACTACTCCACCGTCTTCACCACCACCCTGTGGACCAAGGTCGGCCTGTTCGCCGTCTTCGGTCTCGTGATGGCCGGTGCCGTCGGGCTGAACATCTGGCTGGCCCACCGGCTGCGGCCGCCGCTCAGCGCGATGTCGATGGAGCAGCAGAGCCTCGACCGCTACCGGATGACCGTCGCGCCGTACCGCAGGTGGCTGCTGCTCGGCATCTCCGCACTGGTCGGCCTGATCGCGGGCGCCTCGGCGGCGGGCCAGTGGAAGACCTGGCTGATGTACGTGAACGGGGTGCCCTTCGGCACGAAGGACCCCCAGTTCAACCTGGACGTGTCGTTCTACACCTTCGACCTGCCCTGGTACCGCTTCCTGCTCGGCTTCGGCTTCGCCGCCGTCGTGCTCTCGGTGATCGCCGCCGCCGTCGTGCACTACCTCTACGGGGGACTGCGGGTCACCAGCCCGGGTGCGCGGGCCACCGCCGCGGCGACCGGCCACCTGTCGGTGCTGCTCGGCCTCTTCGTCACGCTCAAGGCGGTCGCGTACTGGCTCGACCGGTACGGCCTCGCCGTGAAGTCCAGCGACTTCAAGGCCGCGGACAACTGGACCGGCCTGCGCTACGTCGACGCCAACGCGTACCTGCCGGCCAAGACGATCCTCGTCGCCATCGCGGCGATCTGCGCGGTGCTGTTCTTCGCGACGCTGTGGCGCCGCACCTGGCAGCTCCCGGTCATCGGCTTCGGCCTGATGGTGCTCTCGGCGATCCTGATCGGCGGGCTGTACCCGGCGATCGTGCAGAAGTTCCAGGTCCAGCCGAACGAGCAGGCCAAGGAATCCCCGTACGTCCAGAAGAACATCAAGGCGACGCGCGACGCCTACGGGGTCGCCGACGCCTCCGTCACGGACTACCCGGGTCTGCCGGACCCCAAGGCGGACAAGAAGGTGCTCCGCCAGGAGGCCAACTCCACGGCGAGCATCCGCCTGCTCGACCCGAACATCGTGTCCCCGGCCTTCCAGCAGCTCCAGCAGAACAAGGGCTACTACGGTTTCCCGGCCACGCTGGCGGTCGACCGGTACAAGGGCCAGGACACGGTCATCGGGCTCCGTGAGATCAACCTCGCGGGCATCCCGAAGAACAACTGGATCAACGACCACTTCCGTTACACCCACGGATACGGCGTGGTCGCGGCCAAGGGCACCGAGGTGACCGCCAACGGCGAGCCGGTGTTCACCGAGTCGGGCCTGCCCGCGCGGGGTGACCTCGGAGAGTACGAGCAGCGGATCTACTACGGCGAGCAGACGAAGCAGTACTCGATCGTCGGCGGACCGCAGAAGGAGCTCGACTACGCCAACGACCAGGGCGAGAAGGAGACCACCTACAAGGGCGACAGCGGGGTGAGCCTGGGCAACCCGGTGAACCGGGCCGCGTACGCCCTGGCCTTCAGCGAGCCGCAGATCCTCTACTCCGGCGCCATCGACGACAAGTCGAAGATCCTCTACAACCGCACACCCAAGGCCCGGGTCGAGGCGGTCGCCCCGTGGCTGACGATCGACGGAGCCGTGTACCCGGCGGTGATCGACGGCCGGGTCCAGTGGATCGTGGACGCCTACACCACCACCAACGGCTACCCCTACGCGTCCCGCACCCAGCTCGGGGACACGACGGCGGACTCGCTGACCAACTCCCAGCGTGCCGTGGTCGCGCAGGAGAACCAGGTCAACTACATCCGGAACTCCGTGAAGGCCACCGTCGACGCCTACGACGGCACGGTGAAGCTGTACCAGTGGGACACCAAGGACCCGGTCCTCAAGACGTGGATGAAGGCCTTCCCCGGCACGGTGAAGGACAAGAAGGAGATCTCGCCGACCCTGATGGAGCACCTGCGCTACCCGCAGGACCTCTTCAAGGTCCAGCGTGAGCTGCTGACCCGCTACCACGTCACGGACCCGCAGACCTTCCTCAGCGGCAGCGAGGTCTGGGCGGTGCCGGACGACCCGACCACCAAGGCGGGGACGGCGGTCCCGCCGTACTACCTCTCCATGAAGATGCCGGGCCAGAAGGACCCCAACCAGGCCTTCTCGCTCACCACGACGCTCACGCCGAACGGCAGGGACAACCTGAGCGCCTTCATGGCGGTCAACGCCGATCCCACCACCGCGGACTACGGGAAGATCCAGCTGCTGAAGCTGCCCACCCAGAACCCGGTGGACGGACCGAAGCTCGTCCAGGCGAGATTCAACTCCAAGCCGGAGATCGCCCAGGAGATCAACATCCTGAGCCGCGGCGACTCCCAGGTGGAGTACGGCAACCTGCTCACGGTCCCGCTCGACAAGGGAATGCTCTACGTCGAGCCGGTGTACGTGCGCGGCGGCGGCCTCAAGTACCCGCTGCTGAAGAAGGTCCTGGTGACCTACGGGGACCAGACGGCCTTCGAGGACACGCTGGAGAAGGCGCTGAACGTGGTGTTCGGTGCCGAGTCGGCGACCACCCCGCCGACCACTCCGCCGGGCGACGGGACCACCACCCCGCCGCCGACCAGCCAGGACCCGACGGTCAAGGCGGCCCTGGCGGATGCGCAGAAGGCGGTCGAGGACGCCGACAAGGCGCTCAAGGCCGGCGACTGGGCTGCGTACGGCAAGGCCCAGAGCGATCTGCAGGCCGCGCTGAAGCGGGCGATCGACGCCGAGGCGAAGGTGACGACGCCCTCGGCGACGCCCACGCCCAGCGGATAGCGGTAATGGTTCCACCCCGCGTCGTGCTACTGTTGGTTTACCGACGCGGGGTGGAGCAGCTCGGTAGCTCGCTGGGCTCATAACCCAGAGGTCGCAGGTTCAAATCCTGTCCCCGCTACTGAAGACGAAGGCCCGGATCCGATGGATCCGGGCCTTCGTCATGCCCAATCGAATTTCTCGCCGACGCGGCGTCACTGAGGTGGGTGAGTTGGGGTGTGAGCGTGTTTGACTTGTCTCTCTGTGGGCATGTCGACAAAACGCTGTAGTGACCTCACTGACTGCGACATACCAGGTGTACGCGGGTAGCAGGTGATGCGACGATGGGATTTATGGGGGACAGGTCAACTCTGCTGGAGACAGGGCGGTTTGTGAGGGCGGACTCCGAATCGGATGCGGAGGCCGATGGGGCGGCTCAGGCCGTTGACGTGCGGACCGCGATGACCACGCGGTCGGTACGGACCACGGCCGCGGCGCCGACCGCGCCGGACGTGTCGGACGTGTCAGTCGACGAGTTGTTCGACGACGCGGTCTTCGCGCTGACCGACGCGGCCAGCGACGCCGCGCTGGAGGCCCGGCACCGGGTCGCCGCCGACAAGGGGGACCCGGGCGCGATGAGCGTACTGGGCGCCCTCCTGCTGCGCCGCGGCGACCTCGCGGGAGCCGAGCCCTACCTGCGCGGAGCGACCGGGGAGGGCGACCGTGCGGCCGCGAACAACCTGGGCGTCCTGCTGCACCAGCGCGGCTACCCCGAGGAGGCCGCCGGCTGGTGGCGCGTGGCCGCCGTGGCCGGATCCGCTCCCGCCGCGCACGCCCTGGGCCGCCACTACCGCGAGCGCGGCGACGAGCCCGCCGCCGAGTACTGGATGCGCCAGGCGGCGGAATCCGGCCACGCCCTGGGGGCCTACGGCCTCGCCGACCTGCTGGAGCACCGCGGGGACAAGGGCGTCGAGCGGTGGTTCCGCGCTGCCGCGGAGCAGGGGCACCGCGAGGCCGCGTACCGGCTGGCCCGGCACCTGCGCAAGGGCGACCCGGCCGAGGCCGAGCAGTGGTACCGGCAGGCCGCCGCGCGCGGCCACCGGCGCGCCGGGCTGCACCTGGGCGCGCTGCTGGAGGCGCGCGGGGAGCTGAAGGAGGCCGGGCGCTGGTACCTCACCTCCGCCAAGCAGGGCGAGGCGCGGGCGGCCTGCGCCCTCGGCTTCCTGCTGCGCGACGCCGGCGACGAGGAGAACGCGGCCACCTGGTGGCTGCGGGCCGCGCAGGACGGCGACGGCAACGCGGCGAACGCGCTCGGGGCACTGCACGCCGCACGCGGCGAGACCCAGACGGCGGAGAAGTGGTACCGGGCCGCGATGGACGCGGGCGACCAGAACGGGGCGTACAACCTCGCGCTGCTCTGCGCCGCGCAGGAGCGGACCGGACCGGCCGAGCAGTGGTACCGCCGTGCCGCGTACGCAGGACACCGCGAGGCGGCCAACGCGCTGGCCATCCTGCTGCTCCAGGGCGGTGACGCGGAGGGCGCGGAGCCGTGGTTCTCGAAGGCGGCGGAGGCGGGAAGCGTGGACGCCGCCTTCAACCTCGGCATTCTCTTCGCCAGCCGGGACGAGGACCGCACGGCCCTGAAGTGGTACGAGCGGGCGGCCTCGGCGGGCCACACCGACGCGGCGCTCCAGGTGGGCATCGCGCTGGTCCGCGACGGCGAGGAGCGGGCGGCGGAACGGCACCTGCGCTGCGCGGCCGGCGGCGGCAGCGCGGAGGCCGCCTTCCGGCTGGCCGCGCTGCTGGAGTCGCTGGCCCCGCCGCCGGAGCCGGTGGCGCTGGGCGAGTCGGTGGGCGGAGCCGCGCGCACCGAGAGCGAGGAGTGGTACGAGCGGGCCGCGGAGCTGGGGCACCGGCGTGCCCAGGTCCGGGTCGGCATGCTGGCCGCCGCACGGGGCGAGCTGGGGGTCGCGGCGCGCTGGTACCGCGAGGCGGCGGAGGCCGGCTCGCGCAACGGCGCCTTCAACCTGGGGCTGCTGCTGGCGCGCGAGGGCAACGAGCCCGAGGCGGCGCTGTGGTGGACCCGGGCGGCGGTGGCCGGACACGGCCGGGCGGCGCTGCGGCTGGGCCTGCTCGCGGCCCGGCAGGGAGACCTGACGGAGGGCCAGAAATGGTGCGTGCGTGCCATGGAACTGGGCCCCGCGGAGGTCTCCGAACGGGCTGCCCGACTGCGCGACGCGCTGGCCGAGGAGCTCTCGGCCTGACCCGCACCGCCGGGCCCACCGCCTGACCCGCACCGCCGGGCCCGCCACCGGCCGCGCCGCCCCCGCCGGCTTCGCGGCTCAGGCCGTGGGCTCGTACAGCCACGCCGTCGCGCGGGGGTACGCGTAGCGGAGGAACAGGGGCATCAGGGCCTGCGTCGCGCGGTGTTGGACGCGGCCCGGGGTCTTCGCCTCGCGGTTGCCGGCGGCGGCCCTGGTCATGCGGGCGAGACGGGGGCGGCGCAGGCGCTCGTAGGCGGTCAGGGCCCCCGCGACCGCGGGGGACGCGGCGACGGCGTCGGCCAGGCCACCGCGTCCTCCAGGGCCATCGACGCGCCCTGCCCGGCGCCCACCGGATGGGCCGCGTCGCCGATCAGCACCGTCCGGGCGTCGTGCCAGACCGGCACCTCCGCCAGCTTGTGCATCAGCGTCGGCCGGTCGCTCTCCACCGCGCCGGCCAGTACGGCCGCCGGGGTCCGCGAGCCCGCGTACAGCTCGCGCAGCAGCGGCAGCCACTCCTGCGGCGGGTGCGCCAGGTCCGGCGGACGGGGCGAGGCCACCTGGGCCGACCACCAGACACCCCCGTCCGCGACCGGCAGGCACAGGAAGGCCCCCTTGCGGGAGAGCACCATGTGGAAGGCGTCCCCGGGGAGCGGCACGTCGCGCGAGATCCCCGAAATGCTGTACAGCCCCGCGTACTCGGGGCACGGAGCTCCCGGGTCCAGGGCGGTACGGGTCGCCGACCAGAGGCCGTCGGCCGCCACGACCAGGTCCGCGTCCAGGGAGTCCGCCGTCACCCGGCGGCCCGTCACGATCCGCACCCCGGCCCGCTCGGCCTCGGCCCGCATCACCCCGACCAGGCGTTCCCGCAGCAGGGTCGTGCTGCGCAGGGTGTCCGAGGCCAGCCGGCCTCGAGGCGGCGCTCAAGGAGGCCGCGCGCACCCTCTTTCTGGAGCGCGGCTACGCCCAGACGAAGATCACCGACATCGCGAAGGCGGCCGGGCGTTCCACCGGCTCCTTCTACGAGCACTTCGCCGGCAAGGAGGAGCTCCTGCAGGCACTGCTCGGTGACATGGGGGCCCAGGTGGACGCCGCCGTGGGTGCCGGCCAGGGGCATCCGTGCGAACACGACCTCGCCGACCGCGTGCAGTTGCGTGCGCACGTCGCGGCGACCTGGGGGGTCTTCCGGGACCACCTGCCCGTGGTCGCGGCCCTCTTCCAGCGCTCCATGGCCGAGCCGCCGGGGGAGGGCGGGGTCTGGGGGCAGCTGGCCCGCGGGACCCCGCCGGTTAACCGATTTGCATGTGCTCGCCACGCTCGCGTAGAGTCAGGTTTACCGACGCGGGGTGGAGCAGCTCGGTAGCTCGCTGGGCTCATAACCCAGAGGTCGCAGGTTCAAATCCTGTCCCCGCTACTGAAGAACCGAAGGCCCGGATCCCCTGGATCCGGGCCTTCGGTCGTTCCTGAAGGCGAACGGGATCGACCGGGGCCGGGAACGCAGGAGGCCGGGAACGCAGGAGGCCGGGAGCTCGATGAGCTCCCGGCCTCCTGTCGTGTCTCGGTCCGTCAGGCCCCGGCGCAGTTCGGGCACACCCCGCGGTACGTGACCTCGACCGCCGACACCACGAAGCCGAAGCGTTCGGTGTCCGGCAGGTCGGCCAGCGGGTTGCCCGCCGGGTGCACGTCGCGGATCGCGCCGCACTGGGCGCACACCAGGTGCTGGTGGGGCCGGTGGGCGTTCGGGTCGTACCGCTTGGCACGCCGGTCCGTGGAGACTTCCAGGACCTCACCCAGGGTGACGAGCTCGCCCAGGGTGTTGTAGACGGTCGCGCGGGAGATCTCCGGCAGCCTGTCCACGGCACGCGCGTGCACCTCGTCGGCCGTCAGGTGAACGTGGTCACCGTCGAGCACCTCGGCCACGACGCGCCGCTGTGCGGTCATGCGCCATCCGCGTCCGCGAAGTCGTTCCAGCAGGTCACTCATACCGCCAGCCTAACAGCGAGGGGATTCGGTGTAACTCCCGAATGAGTGTCGACTTGGATGCTTACTTGACTTAGACAAAGTCCATCGTAGGATCGGTTACGTTAGGGCGCAGGACAGGTTTGCAGCAAATTTACGCAGGAGGCGCACGTGACGCAGGGACCGCTCACCACGGAGGCCGGAGCTCCGGTCGCTGACAACCAGAACAGCGAGACCGCCGGCATCGGCGGCCCCGTTCTGGTTCAGGACCAGCTGCTGCTGGAGAAGCTCGCCCACTTCAACCGCGAGCGCATCCCGGAGCGCGTGGTGCACGCCCGTGGCGCCGGTGCCTACGGCACGTTCACGCTGACCCGCGACGTCTCGCAGTGGACCCGGGCGAAGTTCCTGTCCGAGGTCGGCAAGGAGACCGAGACCTTCCTGCGCTTCTCCACCGTCGCCGGCAACCTCGGCTCCGCCGACGCCGTGCGCGACCCCCGCGGCTGGGCGCTGAAGTTCTACACCGAAGAGGGCAACTACGACCTCGTCGGCAACAACACCCCGGTGTTCTTCATCAAGGACGCCATCAAGTTCCCCGACTTCATCCACACCCAGAAGCGCGACCCGTACACGGGCTCGCAGGAGGCGGACAACGTCTGGGACTTCTGGGGTCTGTCGCCCGAGTCCACCCACCAGGTGACCTGGCTGTTCGGTGACCGCGGCATCCCGGCGACCTACCGCCACATGAACGGCTACGGCTCGCACACGTTCCAGTGGAACAACGAGGCCGGCGAGGTCTTCTGGGTCAAGTACCACTTCAAGACCGACCAGGGCATCAAGAACCTCACCCAGGCCGAGGCCAACCAGCTCGCCGGTGAGGACCCCGACTCGCACCAGCGCGACCTGCGCGAGTCCATCGAGCGCGGCGAGTTCCCGTCCTGGACCGTGCAGGTCCAGATCATGCCGGCGGCCGAGGCGGCCGAGTACCGCTTCAACCCGTTCGACCTCACCAAGGTGTGGCCGCACGAGGACTACCCGCCGATCGAGATCGGCAAGCTGGAGCTCAACCGCAACCCGGAGAACGTCTTCGCCGAGGTCGAGCAGTCGATCTTCTCCCCGGCGCACTTCGTCCCCGGCATCGGTCCGTCCCCCGACAAGATGCTCCAGGGCCGTCTCTTCGGCTACGGCGACGCCCACCGCTACCGCGTCGGCATCAACGCCGACCACCTGCCGGTGAACCGTCCGCACGCCACCGAGGCGCGCACCAACTCCCGTGACGGCTACCTGTACGACGGCCGCCACAAGGGTGCGAAGAACTACGAGCCGAACAGCTTCGGCGGCCCGCACCAGACGGACCGTCCGCTGTGGGTCTCCTCCGCCGTCACCGGCGGCACGGGCAACCACGCCGCGCCCTCGCACTCCGAGGACAACGACTTCGTCCAGGCGGGCAACCTCTACCGCCTGTACTCGGAGGACGAGAAGACCCGTCTGGTCGAGAACCTCTCCGGCTTCATCGCCAAGGTCTCCCGCGACGACATCGTCGAGCGTGCGATCAACAACTTCCGTCAGGCGGACGGTGACTTCGGCAAGCGTCTGGAGGCCGCGGTCCAGGCCCTCCGCGCCTGATTGACGCCTTGCCGTAGCAGGCCGACGGGCCGGTGCTCCCCGTGAGGGGGCGCCGGCCCGTCGGCCGTTCCTACGCGGGAACGGAGGCGGGCACGGTGGTGCGCCGCGCCGGGGCCCAGCAGCGGATCACATCGCGTACGGACACGATGCCCACCGGGCCGCCGTGCTCCAGGACGATCAGATGACGGAAGCCGCCGTGGGCCATCGCCTCGGCGGCTTCCTGCACGGTGGCGTCCGGGGTGCAGAAGACCACGTTGTTGGTGGTGTGCGCGCCCACGGACTCGCGGTCGGGATCGTGGCCCGCGCCGATCGAGTTGAGGATGTCGCGCTCGGTCAGGATGCCGATGCCGCTGTGTTCGGGGTCGAGGACGACGGCGGCGCCCACGCGCCGGCCGGACATCAGGCAGGCCGCCTGCCGCAGGGTGTGAGTGGGTCCGAGGGTGAGGATCACGGTGCTCATGGCGTCGCGGACGAGCATGAAGAGAGCCACCTCCTGGTGAGTCCCTCCGCTTGGGTGAGGTGCGCGCGAACGGCCTCACTTAGAGAAGCCCTTCACAAGCGCACAAGCGGAGGAGTCTCAGATTCCCACGCACGCGGAGTGTCAGCAAGGAGGCGCGTAAGGGGCACATTCGGCACGTACGGGCGGCAGGCCACCGCCGCGGCGGCGCGCGCCCGTCCCGCGAGCGTCAGCCGCGCGGGCGCAGCAGGTCCAGCATCTCCGCGTGCAGCAGCCCGTTCGAGGCCGCCGCATTGCCGCCGTGTACGCCGTCCACCCCGTCCAGGCCGGTGAAACGGCCGCCGGCCTCCTCCACCACGACCGCCAGGGCCGCCATGTCCCACAGGTTCAGTTCCGGCTCGGCGCACAGGTCGAGCGAGCCCTCGGCCACCATCATGTACGGCCAGAAATCGCCGTAGCCCCGCGTACGCCAGCACGCGCGGGTCAGGTCCAGGAAGCCGGGCAGTCGCCCCTGCTCCTCCCAGCCGCTCAGCGAGGAGTAGGCGAAGGAGGCGTCGCCCAGGGTCGCGACCTTGGAGACGCCGAGCGCGGTGGTCCCGCCGAGCGCGCCCCCCGCGTAGGCCCCCTGGCCGCGCGCCGCCCACCAGCGGCGGCCCAGTGCCGGCGCCGACACCACGCCGACGACGGGACGGAAGGCGCCGTCGGCCTGCTCCTCCATGAGCGAGATCAGCGTCGCCCACACCGGAACGCCGCGCACGTAGTTCTTCGTACCGTCGATCGGGTCCACGACCCAGCGGCGCGGGCCGTCGCCCTTGAGCCCGTACTCCTCGCCCAGGATGGCGTCGTCGGGCCGCGCGGCGGAGATCCCGGCCCGGATGATCTCCTCGGTGGCGGTGTCGGCCTCGCTCACCGGGGTCATGTCGGGCTTGGTCTCGACCTTGAGGTCGAGGGCGCGGAACCGCTCCATCGTGGCGGCGTCCGCCGCGTCGGCGAGTTCGAGGGCAAGGCGCAGGTCATCGTCATACTCGGGCATGCCAGAACCCTACCGAGACGGCCGGTCCGGCGGGGCGGGCGTCCACGGTGCGGCACGGGCACCCTTGACAGGACCTGTCGGTCCGTCAACTCTGGCGGAGACGTCGACCGGAGGCGTCGAAGGGGAGGCGACGGTGCCCACGGCCCGGGAGTCCTTGCTGGAAGCGGCGGGAGCGGCGCTCGCGGCGCGCCCGTGGCCGGCCGTGCGGATGATCGACGTGGCGGCCGCCGCCGGGGTCTCGCGGCAGACCCTCTACAACGAGTTCGCGGGCAAGACGGGCCTGGGCCACGCGCTGGTCCGGCGCGACGCGGCCTGGTACCTCGACGGGGTGGACCGGGCCCTGTCCTCCCCGGGCCCGAGCGGGGACAGGACGTCGGCCGAGCGGCTGGCGGCGGTCGTGGAGTGGACCGTCCGCGCGGGCCGTGAGCGCGCCCTCGTACGGGCCCTGCTGACGGGGTGCTGGAACGGCAACTTACCCGTCCCGGCCGGACGCGGGGTCCGGCCGGGACTGCCCGCGCTGGGGCCCGCCGAGCTGATCCGCGAGGTCCGCGAGCGGGCCCACGCCGCGTTCGGGGCGCAGGAGGGGGCGCAGCGGTGCGAGCTCGCCGTGCGGCTCGCGCTGTCCTACCTGGTCGCCCCGGCCGAGCCGCCGGGAGCGGGCCGGGCCGGACTGCTCGGGCTGCTCAGTGGGACGAGCCCGAGAGCTGGAGCCCGATGACGCCGAGGATCACCAGCGAGATCGAGACGAGCTTGAGGGTGGAGACCAGGTCCCCGAGGAAGACCATTCCGTAGATCGCGGTACCGGCCGCCCCGATGCCGGTCCACACCGCGTAGGCCGGTCCGACGTCCAGCTTCTTCAGGGCCAGCGTCAGCAGACCGAAGCTGCCGAGCGCGAAGCACGCGAAGGCGATGGTCGGCCACAGCCGGGTGAAGCCGTGCGACAGCTTGAGGCAGACCGCGAACCCCGTTTCCAGGATCCCGGCGACCACGACCAGCAGCCACGCCATGGCGTATGCCTCCCCGCGTCATGTGGCGCGCTCACGGGCCCGGCCCGAGCGTCACTTGGTGCGATTATGCATTTACCAGACATCGGGGACGGCAAACCCCGCCGGTCCTTCACCCTTCGATCAGGTGCCCGCCCCGTCGGGGGCCCCGCCCGGTCAGTCGCCCTCGCGGCGCTCCCGCGTCTGCAGCAGCCGTCGCAGCGAGTACAGCCGCGCCGGATCCGCGTGGCCGTCCTCCACCCACTTGTCGAGCGCGCAGTCCGGCTCGTCGTGGCTGCACGCGCGCGGGCACCCCTCCGTGCCCGGCACCAGCTCCGGGAAGGCCAGGATGACCCGGGACGGGTCCACGTGGTGCAGGCCGAAGGACCGTACGCCCGGGGTGTCGATGACCCAGCCGTCCCCGCCCGGCAGCGGCAGCGCCAGCGCCGAGGTGGTGGTGTGGCGGCCCCGGCCGGTCACCGCGTTGACCACGCCGGTCGCGCGCTGGCGGCCCTCGGCGACCAGCGAGTTCACCAGCGTGGTCTTGCCGACGCCCGAGTGGCCGACGAAGGCGGTGATCCGGCCGTTCAGGCGCTCGCGCACCCGCTCGGCCGCGTCGCCCGTCGCCAGCTCCTCGCGGTTGGTGACCACGTAGTTCAGGCCGAAGGTCGAGTAGATCTCCAGGATCTTGTCCGCGGAGGTCAGGTCGGACTTCGTGAGGACCAGCAGCGGTTCCAGCCCGGCGTCGTACGCGGCCACCAGGCAGCGGTCGATCATCCGGGGGCGCGGCTCCGGATCGGCCAGCGCCGTCACGATGGCCAGCTGGTCGGCGTTGGCGACGACGACGCGCTCGTACGGGTCGTCGTCGTCGGCCGTGCGCCGCAGGACGGACTTGCGGGCCTCGATCCGCACGATGCGGGCCAGGGTGTCCTTCTTGCCGGACAGGTCACCGACGATCCAGACCCGGTCCCCGACCACCGCCGCCTTGCGGCCCAGCTCGCGGGCCTTCATCGCGTGCACGGGCCGGTCCTCGACCAGGCAGGTGAGCCGGCCGCGGTCCACGGTGAGGACGAAGCCCTCGGCCGCGTCCTCGTGCTTGGGGCGGATGGTCGTACGCGGCCGGTTGCCCTTGGGGTTGGGCCGCTGGCGGATGTCGTCCTCGTCGGTGTGCTTCCCGTACCTGCGCATGACCGGCCCTACGCTCCCACGCCTGCCGGAGCCGCTTCGGCCCGGGCGAGCATGTCCGCCCACATCTTCGGGAAGTCCGGCAGGGTCTTCGCGGTCGTCGCCACGTTCTCGATGAGCACGCCCTCCACCGCCAGGCCGATCACCGCGCCGGCCGTGGCCATCCGGTGGTCGTCGTACGTGTGGAACGTGCCGCCGTGCAGGGCGCGCGGCCGGATCCGCAGACCGTCCGCGGTCTCCGTGACATCGCCGCCCAGCCCGTTGATCTCCTTGGTGAGCGCCGCCAGCCGGTCCGTCTCGTGCAGCCGCAGGTGCGCGACCCCGCGCAGCACGGACTCCGAGTCGGCTAGCGCCGCGACCGCCGCGATGCCCGGGGTGAGCTCCCCGACCTCGCTGAGGTCCACGTCGATGCCGTGGATCTTGCCGGTGCCGGTGAAGACCAGGCCGGCGTCCGTCAGCTCGCAGGAGCCGCCCATCTCCGTGAAGATCCGGCGCAGCGCGTCACCGGGCTGCGTGGTGCGGCGCGGCCAGTCCGGGATGGTGACCGTGCCGCCGGTGATCAGGGCCGCCGCCATGAAGGGCTGCGCGTTGGAGAGGTCCGGCTCCACGACCAGATCGCGGCCGAGCAGGGCGCCGGGGGCGACCCGCCAGACGTTCTTCTCGCCGCCGGACTCGGGGGTGTCGACCTGAGCGCCCGCCGCGCGCAGCATCTCCACCGTCATCCGGATGTGCGGCATGGACGGCAGGTTGGTGCCCACGTGCCGGACCTCGACGCCCTGGTTGAAGCGCGGGGCGGAGAGCAGCAGCGCGGAGACGAACTGCGAGGAGTTGCTCGCGTCGATCTCCACGGTCCCGCCCTCCAGGGCCCCGCCGCCCTGGACGGTCAGCGGCAGCGCCCCGCGGCCGTCGTCGTCGATGCGGGCGCCGAGCGTGCGCAGCGCCGTGATGACCTGGCCCAGGGGGCGCTCGTAGGAGCGCGGGTCCCCGTCGAAGCGGATGTCGCCGGAGGCGAGGGTGGCGACGGGCGGCAGGAAGCGCATGACCGTGCCCGCGTTGCCGACGTCGACCGTGGCCGGTCCGTGCAGCGCGGTCGGGATGATCCGCCAGGCCTCACCGGCCTGGCCCTCGCCGGCGGAGCTGGAGGAGACCGTTTCCTCGATGCCGACGCCCAGGGCGCGCAGCGCGTCGGACATCAGCTGCGAGTCGCGCGAACGCAGCGGGCGGCGCACCCAGCCCGGCTCGGAGGCGAGCGCGGCGAGCACGAGCGCGCGGTTGGTGACCGACTTCGACCCGGGCACGGTGACGGTGGCCTGGACGGCGGTGTCGGCGAGCGGGGCGGGCCAGAGGGCGGGGAGCGCGGGGGTCTCGGTCATGGCCACCACTTTAGTGGCTTCCCACGGCCACAGATCTTGATCACCGGGGGAGTCTCGGCGGGCGGACGCGCGCCGGGCCGGAACGGATCAGAGGACCAGCAGCCAGCGGCCGCCGCCGATGAGCGAGCAGAGCGCCACCACGTGGAAGAGCAGCAGCCACACCACCGGGTGCACGTGGGTGAGCCGTCCGAGCTGGTCCGCGTCGGAGTCGGGGGCTCCGCCGCCACGGCGCTTCGCCCCCAGCTCGAAGACGGGCCGGACGCCGCCGAGGAGCAGGAACCACACCACGGCGTAGGCGAAGACCGCCTGCACGTCCGCGGGGGCCAGCCAGGAGACCAGGACGAAGGTGGCGCCCGTGACCAGCACCGTCAGCAGCCCGTACGCGTTGCGGATCATCACCAGGACCGCCAGCAGCAGGGCGGTCGCCACCCACAGCAGCAGGGTGATCCGGTGCGCCGACAGCAGGGCCGCCCCGCCGAGGCCGAGCAGGGAGGGCGCCGTGTACCCGGCGGCGGCGGTGAGGACCATGCCGAGGCCGGTGGGCTTGCCGCGGCTGACGGTGACCCCGCTGGTGTCCGAGTGCAGCCGGATCCCGTCCAGGCTGCGGCCCGTCAGCAGCGCCAGCAGTCCGTGACCGCCCTCGTGCGCGATGGTGATCGCGTTGCGCGACAGCCGCCACACCGGCCGGGGCCCCACCGCGACGAGCGCCGCCAGCCCCGTCGCGATCACCAGCCACTGGTCGGGCGCCGCCTGTATGCCGGTGAGCCGGTCCCACAGGCCGGCCGTGGTGCTGGTGTTCATGAGGTGGCGGACTCCTTGTGGTGGCGATCGGGTGACATGGCAGTGTGGCAGCCATGTGCGGAAGGTATGCAGCGAGTCGAGGGCCGGAGGAGCTGGCCGAGGTCTTCGGGGTGGAGCGGTGGGAGCCGGAGGAGACCCTGGCGCCCGACTGGAACGTGGCTCCGACGAAAGAGGTCCACGTCGTCCTCGACCGTCCTTTGAAAGACGCTCCGAGCCGGCGTCCGGTTCGCCAGCTGAGGGTCCTGAAATGGGGGCTCGTCCCGTCCTGGGCCCAGAATCCCGACGGCGCCGCCCGGATGATCAACGCCCGGTCCGAGACCATCGCGGAGAAGCCGTCCTTCCGCCGCCCCTTCGCGCAGCGCCGCTGCATCATCCCGGCCGACGGCTACTACGAGTGGGTCACCGCCCACGACGAGCGGCAGCTCGAGGTCGAGGGCAAGAAGAAGCGGACGCGCAAGCAGCCCTACTTCGTCCTCCCCTCCGACGGCTCCGTCTTCGCCATGGCCGGGATATACGAGTTCTGGCGCGACCGGACCGTGCCCGACGAGCACCCGCTCGCCTGGTGGGCGACCTGCTCGGTGATCACCGCCGAGGCCGAGACCGGCCCGCTCGGCGTCGCCCCCGCCGAGGGTCCGCGCTCGCTCGCCGACATCCACCCCCGGATGCCGCTGATGCTCACCCCGGACCGGTGGGACGCGTGGCTGGACCCGGCGCGGACCGACCCCGACGAGCTCCAGGCCCTGCTGGCCCCTCCGCCCGGCGGGCTGATGCGCGCCTATCCGGTGTCCACGGCCGCGAGCAACGTCCGCAACAACGGGCCCGAACTGCTGGAGGAACTGGAAGGGCCGGAGGAGGGCACGCTCTTCTGACGGGCCCGGCTTCCGGGCGGGCCCGGCGTTCAGGACTGACCCGGCGCTCCGCACGGCCCCGGCGTCACTCCTCCGGTCGCCGCCGACGGCATGATCGGGGCATGAGCAGCACGCGCACCGAGCGCACCGAGAGCATCGACACCCCGGCGGGCGAGGCCCGCATCACCTGGCACCCGGCCCCGGCGGGCAAGGCCCGCCTGGTGCTCGCCCTGGGCCACGGAGCCGGAGGCGGGATCGAGGCCCGGGACCTCCAGGCCCTGGCCGCGGCCCTGCCCGCCCTGGGTGTCACCGTGGCGCTCGCCGAACAGCCCTGGCGGGTCGCCGGGAAGAAGGTCGCCGCAGCGCCCAAGGTGCTGGACGCGGGCTGGAACGCCCTGTGGCCCGCCTTCGCGGAGCCCGGGCTGCCCGTCGTCGCGGGCGGCCGCAGCGCCGGGGCCCGGGTGGCCTGCCGGACCGCCGCGGAGCTGGGCGCGGCCGGGGTGCTCGCGCTGGCCTTCCCGCTGCACCCGCCGGGCCGGCCGGAGAAGTCCCGGGCAGAGGAGCTGCTGGGCGCCGGGCGGCCGGCGCTGGTGGTCCAGGGGGGACGCGACGCCTTCGGGCGGCCGGAGGAGTTCCCGGAGCGGGGAGCGCGCGGAGCCTCGTACGAGCTGGTGGAAGTGGAGGGCGGGGACCACGGCTTCGCCGTGCCGAAGAAGACCGGTCCCACGCAGGAGGAGGCCCTGGCAGTGATCACCGGGGCGGTGGCCGCGTGGCTCGGGCGGCTCCCGGTGTGACGTACGACCGGGTCCCCGGGTGACTTTGGTCCGGAAACCGCGCCCTGACGGGGAATGCGTCACCCAGGCCGTCTGTTGTCCCGGATGTCGGTACGCACAGGAACACGTCGGAGGAGAGGCAACGCATGACCCAGGTCATCAGCCAGAACCGTCCGCAGGCCGCTGACCTGGACTGGACAGTGCTGCCCGCGCCCAAGCGCGGCTCGGTTCGGGCGGCGGCCGACCGGGATGGTCGACTATTCTCCGATTCGAGCGGGTCCGCTTTCGGAGTCGCCACGCAGTCGGAGGAGGTGGGTCCTGTCGCCGGGACCGACGAAGGCCACGCGGAGGAGACGACCCCGGAGCGCAATGCGCGCTTCGAGAGGGACGCCCTCGGCTACCTCGACCAGATGTACTCGGCCGCCCTGCGCATGACGCGCAATCCGGCCGACGCCGAGGACCTGGTCCAGGAGACGTATGCGAAGGCGTACGCGTCCTTCCACCAGTTCCGCGAGGGCACCAACCTGAAGGCGTGGCTGTACCGCATTCTGACCAACACCTTCATCAACTCGTACCGCAAGAAGCAGCGCGAACCCCAGCGCAGTGCGGCGGAGGAGATCGAGGACTGGCAGCTTGCGCGCGCCGAGTCGCACATGTCGACGGGCTTGCGTTCCGCCGAGTCGCAGGCTCTCGATCACTTGCCCGATTCCGACGTGAAGGAAGCGCTCCAGGCCATTCCGGAAGAGTTCCGCATCGCGGTCTATCTTGCCGACGTAGAGGGCTTTGCGTACAAGGAGATCGCAGACATCATGGGTACACCCATCGGTACGGTCATGTCGCGACTGCACCGTGGCCGCCGTCAACTCCGTGGAATGCTTGAGGACTACGCCCGTGAGCGCGGGCTCGTCCCGGCCGGCGCGGGAGAGTCGAACGACCTGAAAGGCTCGGGCTCATGAGCTGCGGAGATGCGCACGAGACGGAGTGCTCCGAGGTCCTGGACCACCTTTATGAGTTCCTGGACCAGGAGATGCCCGACAGCGACTGCACGAAGTTCGAGGCGCACTTCGGCGAGTGCAATCCCTGTCTGGAGAAGTACGGCCTGGAACAGGCCGTGAAGAAGCTGGTCAAGCGCTGCTGCGGATCGGACGACGTGCCGACCGATCTGCGCTCGAAGGTGATGGGACGGATCGAGCTGATCCGTTCGGGGCAGGCCGTGCCCGATCATGACATTACGGCCGCACCGCCCGAGCCGGCCGTCGCCGTCGAGCCGATGCCGGGATCAGCGGCGGGCTGAAAAAGTTGAAAACCGGCCATGTTCGCCGGTGAAGTAGTACCCGATTGAACAATCCCGAACAGCCGCCCCCGGAAGGGCACTTCCTTCACTCGAAGGTGGTAATCCGGGGGCGTCCGCATGGTGCAATGCAAAAATGTGGCCCACCTCGCTCCCGGGCCCACTTATTCTCCCCATTCGGTACTGGTTTGATTCGTACCTGACTTGCACGGCTCAGGGGGAGGAGAGCGCCATGCGGGTACTTCCGCCGTTGGCGCGCGCCTGCGTCCTGTGCGCCGTCCTGGCCGCCCTCGCGTGCGTCGCCCCGGCCGTCACCGGTTCCGCCACCCCGTGGCCCTCCATCGGCCTGCTCTCCGTGCTCTACCTCGGCTGCGAACTCGTCAAGGTGTGCCCGCTCATGGGCCGCCGGGTGCCCGAGGGCCTCGGCTCCTTCTTCCCGGTGGTGCTGGCCGCCGTGTTCCTCCTGCCGCCGGCCGCCGCCGCCCTCGTCGCACTGCCCGGCGGATTCGCCGGGACCGTGACGGCGCGGCCCGCATGGGTGCGGCGCATCTGGCACGGGGCGCAGCAGTCCATAGCCGCCTGGACCGCCGGGCAGGTCTACGGGCTCCTGGGCGGGCCGGGGGCGCTGGGCACGGGCTCCTTCGGCGGGACCGGGCCATCGGGCCCGGAGGGGGTCGTGGGATCGACGGGCCCGTCGGGCCCGGCCGCCTGGGTCGCCGACTTCCCGTACGTGATGCTCCCCGCCGCCGCCGCGGCCGTCGCCTTCTGCCTGGTGCTGACCGCCCTCGACGGCTGCATCCTGGCCGCCGCCGAACGCCGCGCCGCCACCACCGCCTGGCGGGGCCTCGCGACCCGGTCCCTCGCCCCGCACTGCGTGCACGGCCTCGCCGGACTGATGATGGCCGTCATGTGGCGCAGCCCGTACGGACTCCCGGCCGCACTGCTCGTCATGCTGCCGATGTACATCTCCTGCTGGGTCTTCGCCCAGTACCACCGCGAGCGCGCCGCCCACCAGGCCACCATCAGGGCCCTGGTCCAGGCCGTCGACATCAAGGACCGCTACACGCGAGGCCACAGCGAGCGGGTCGGGCAGGCCTCGGCGATGATCGCCCGCGAGCTGGGCATGGGCGAGGAACGCCTCGAAGTCGTCCGCATCGCCGGCATCCTCCACGACGTGGGCAAGCTCGGCGTCCCGACCCGGCTGCTGCGCAAGGACGGACCGCTGACCCCCGAAGAGCGCAAGATCATCGAACTTCACCCCGAATACGGACACGAGATGGTGCGCGGCATCGGCTTCCTGGGCGAGGCCCGCGCGGCGATCCTGCACCACCACGAGCGGGTGGACGGCTCCGGCTACCCGTACGGGCTGACCGGGGAACAGATCCCGGTGCTCGCCCGGGTCGTGGCGGTCGCCGACGCCTTCGACGCGATGACCTCGACCCGGTCGTACAGCAGGGCCCGGCCGGTCGGGGTCGCCCTCGCCGAGCTGGAACGCTGCGCGGGGGCCCAGTTCGACCCGGACATGGTGCGGGCGCTGGTCGACGCCATCGACCGGCAGGGCTGGCATCCGAAGGTGACCTCGGACGACGACCTCCAGGTGATCCCGGCCGGCGACGGCCAGGCTCCCGCCGCCGGGGCGCAGGGGGCCGTGCGCGAAGCCGTGCCCGCCGGCGCCGCGCTGACCGGACTGCCCGCCCAGGCCGCCCCGGGCGGCGCCGCGTCCCAGGCCCGCGCGGCCGGGAGCGGCCCGCTCCAGGGCGCCGCGGCCGGGGACCCCTGCCACTGCGTGCCCGGGCCCGCCGCGGAGCCCGGAGCGGCCGCCACGGAGGCGCCGGGACCCCCCGGCTCCCCGTCCGCCCCCGCCGCGGGAGCCAAGGCGTGAGGGGCTGGGCCGTCGGCATCGTCCGCGGGGCCGCCGGGGTGCTCACCGTGGCCGCGCTCGGGCACACCGTCTGGACCGGCCTGACCGAGCCGGGCAACGCTCTCGCCTTCGGCGCCCTGATCACCATCGGCGAGCTCGCCCGCCGGGACAGCGGCGACGCCGCCCGTCAGCAGCCCGCGCCGCTCGGATCCGCCGGGGCGCTCGCGTACGCCCTGCTCGGGCAGAACGCCGGGGCCCCCACCCACCACGGGGTCCTGCAGATCGTCGCCGTGGTGGTCACGGCCGCGCTCCTCGGGATCGTCCCGCACATCGCCCGGGGCCGCGGACCCGCCCTCGACCACCTGGCCCGCCGCGTCCTCACCGTCACCTTCGCCGCCGTCTGCTTCCAGCCGCTCTACAACTCCGGGCAGCTGGAGCGCTGGGTCGGCCAGGGCCCGTACCTCGCGCTCTTCCTGGTCCTCCTCCTCGGGCTCACGGCCCTGTGCGACGCCGTCCTCGGCGCCGCCCTCGCCGGGGCGCGGACCGGCTGGCCGTTCGCCCCGCTGCTCCGCGACGAGCTCCGCGCCCAGCTGGGCATCGGCTCCGCGATCTGCGCCACGGGCGTGGTCATGGCCCTCGGGGTCGCCGTCGCCGGCCTGTGGGCGGTCCCCGTCTTCAGCGTCCCGCTGCTGCTGACCCAGATGTCCTTCCACCGGATCACCGCCATCCGCACCACCTACCGCCAGACCATCACCTCCCTCGCCCGCGCCACCGAGATCGCCGGCTACACCCGGCCCGGCCACTCCCGCCGGGTCGCCGCGCTCAGCGTCGCCGTGGGCCGGGAGCTGGGCCTCTCGGAGCGGGAGATCACGGTGCTGGAGTACGCCGCCCTCATGCACGACATCGGGCAGCTCTCCCTCGTCGACCCGGTCCCGGACGGGGCCACCGCCGAGCTGCCCGAGGCCGAGGCACGCCGGATCGCCGGGCTCGGCGGCGAGGTGGCCCGCCAGACGGGGGTCCCGCACGAGGTCGCGGTGGTCGTGGAACTGCAGGCGGACCCGTACCGCGACCAGCCCGTCGCCGCCCGGATCGTGCGCGCGGTCAACGCGTACGACGATCTCGCCGGCGGTGCCCGTCACCCGGGCGGCTCATTGGAGGCCCTGGAGCGGCTGCGCCTGGGGACCGGGCACGACTACCAGCCGGAAGTCGTGGAGTGTCTCGCCAGGGTGCTCGCCCGGGGCGGACGTGCCAGAGTCGTACCCGTCCCGCCTGGGTAACCCATGGGTAATGAGCGGCCGTCCGAGTGGGCATGGTTGGATGCCAGTGAGAGTGTTCCCAGCAGGAGTGTTCGCAGCAGGAGTGTCCCGAGCAAGAGTGTCCGGCAGGCGGGAATCGTGAGGATCTTCGGGAAGGTACGGCATCGGCCCTCCGCCTCGTGGCGGCAGGCCACCGACCGCGCGTTCACGCTGATCGGCGACGGTCGGTACGAGGACGCGGGCGCGCTGCTGACCAGAGCGGCGGACCTGGAACCCTGGCTGTCCGAGTCCTGGTTCAACCTGGCGCTGCTCCACAAGTTCCGCCACGACTGGGAGCAGGCGCGGGCCGCCGGGCTGCGCGCCGTGGCCCTGCTCGACCGGGAGACCGGCGCCCCGGACTGGTGGAACGTCGGAATCGCCGCGACCGCCCTGCAGGACTGGCCGCTGGCCCGCCGCGCCTGGCAGGCGTACGGGCTGAAGGTGCCCGGAGACCCGCACGCCGCGAGCGGGAGCGGCCACGCCCACGGCGAACCGGTCGGCATGGAGCTCGGGAGCGCGGCCGTGCGGCTGTCGCCCGAGGGCGAGGCCGAGGTGGTCTGGGGCCGCAGGCTGGACCCGGCCCGCATGGAGGTCCTGTCGATCCCGCTGCCCTCCTCGGGGCGGCGCTGGGGCGAGGTCGTCCTGCACGACGGGGTCCCGCACGGCGAGCGCATCACCGCGGCCGGGCCCTCGTACCCCGTCTTCGACGAGATCGAGCTGTGGGCGCCCTCCCCGGTGCCGACCTGGGTGGTGCTCCTGGAGGCGGCCACCGAGGCCGACCGCAACGCCCTGGAGCAGCTGGCCTCCGACGCCGGCTTCGCCGCCGAGGACTGGTCCTCCTCGGTGCGGCTGCTGTGCCGGACCTGCTCGGAGAGCGCCATGCCGAGCGGCGAGGGCGACGGCGAGCACCTGGACCCGCACGACCACAGCGAACCGGGCCACCCCGGCCCGCTGGGCCACCGTACGGCGGGGTCCGGATCCCTGTGGGTGCCCGAGCGGGAGTGCGGGATCGCGGCGCCGGCGGGCCTGGTGCGCGGGCTGCTCGACGGCTGGGTCGCGGACAGTCCGGACAGCCGGGAGTGGCGGGATCTCGAAGAGGTCTGCTGAGCCGGGGCCGTAGTCTGTACCGGCACATCGGTGACTGGTGGACTTACGGAAGGCGTACGGCGGACATGGCGCAGCAGGAGAACGACGTTGTCGAGAGCGTGAACGACGGGTACGTCGTCGACACCGAGGACTGTGAGGCGCGCGAGCTCGCCCACCGCGAGCGCGGCACCGCCCGCCCGATCACGGTGGTCGGCAACCCGGTCCTGCACCGGGAGTGCAAGGACGTCACCGAGTTCGGCGACGAGCTGGCGCAGCTCATCGACGACATGTTCGCCAGCCAGAAGGCCGCCGAGGGCGTGGGCCTCGCCGCGAACCAGATCGGCGTCGACGCCAAGGTCTTCGTCTACGACTGCCCGGACGACGACGGCAACCGTCACACGGGCGTGGTGATCAACCCGAAGCTCGTCGAGCTGCCGGCCGGCGCCCGTGTCCTGGACGACTCGAACGAGGGCTGCCTGTCGGTCCCGACCGCCTACGCCTCGCTGGCCCGCCCGGACTACGCCGAGGTGACCGGCCAGGACGCGCAGGGCAACCCGATCAAGGTGCGGGGCACCGGCTACTTCGCGCGCTGCCTCCAGCACGAGACCGACCACCTGTACGGCTACCTGTACATCGACCGGCTCTCGAAGCGGGACCGCAAGGATGCGCTGCGGCAGATGGAAGAGGGCACCCCGCGCTACGAGACGGTTCCGAACGCGTAGCCGCACGCTCCCGTACGACATACGCGACACGCGACACGCGACACGCGACACGCGACACGCGACACGCGACACGCGATGCGCGAAAGGCGCCCCGCTCCGGTCAGGAGCGGGGCGCCTTTCGCTCGGGACGGCGCGGCGCGGCCTAGTCCCAGCCGAGGTCGCTCGGGTCGGCCGTGGCCGGGTGCCGGCCGACGGTCCGGATGGCGCGAGTCATGGGAACCCCCCTGTCGTATGTGAACCACCAAACCGTAGGGCGAAAACGATCAAGACGGGGGAAGTTCTCGATCAGCTGAGTCCACGGCCGGACGTCAGGCCGCGGACGGGCCCCGGAACGCACGGCGGAAGGCGTTCGGAGTGGTGCTCAGCGTCCTCAGGAAGTGGTGGCGCAGGGCGGCCGCGGTACCGAAGCCACAGCGGCCCGCGATCGCGTCCACCGTCTCGTCGGTGGCCTCCAGCAGCTCCTGCGCCAGCAGGACCCGCTGGCGCAGCACCCACTGGTACGGGGTGGTCCCGGTCTCCTGGAGGAAGCGCCGGGCGAAGGTCCGCGGGGACATGTGCGCCCGCTCCGCGAGCTGCTCGACCGTGATCTCCTCCTCCAGGTGGCGGCCCATCCAGCCGATCACCTCGCCCACCGTGTCGCAGGAGGTGCGGGGCAGCGGACGCTGGATGTACTGCGCCTGCCCGCCGTCCCGGTGCGGCGGTACGACCATCCGCCGGGCGATGGTGTTGGCCACCTCGGCGCCCTGCTCCTGCCGGACCAGGTGCAGGCAGGCATCGATCCCGGAGGCGGTGCCGGCCGAGGTGATCACCTGGCCCTCGTCCACGTAGAGCACGTCCGGGTCGACCTTGGCCCGCGGGAAGCGGCGGGCCAGGGTCTCGGCGTGCATCCAGTGCGTGGTGCAGCGCCGGTCGTCCAGCAGCCCGGCCGCGCCCAGCATGAAGGCCCCGCTGCACACGCTCAGCACCCGTGCACCCCGGTCCACGGCCCGCCGCAGGGCCTCCAGCAGCGGCTCCGGATACTCGCGGGTCGGTGCCTGGCGGTCGGCGGGCAGGCAGATCAGGTCAGCCTCCTCCAGCCGCTCGGGTCCGTAGGGGAGCGTGAGGCTGTAATGGCCGTCTCCGACGGTGATCGGGTTCTCCTCCATCGCGCAGACGGCGAAGTCGTAGGTGGGCAGCCCCATCGCGCTCCGGTCGATCCCGAAGACCTCGCAGAAGATGCCCATCTCGAAGGGGGTGACGCCGTTCACGACGGCCACGGCCACGTTCTTGAGGGGGGAAGGCTTCAGCATGACCCCAGTGTGGCAGTAATTCGCTCTTTCATGACAGTCCTGCCACTGTCCGGTTTCTGTCGTACTGGCGAGAGTGGGGTCATGAACACGTTCCTCGACTACCTCGTCGTCCTCGCCGTCGCCGCCCCGCTCCTGGGACCCGCGCTCTACGGGGCTGCGCGCGAGCGCCGCCTCGACCGCCAGATCCGCGCGGCCCAGGGGCGTGGTCAGCCGAGGCCCGGGTCCCGCTCCGCGGTCACGGTCCATCCGGTCGCCCTGGCACGGACCCGGCGGCGGCCCGTGACCAGCAGCACGAAGGCCGCCGCGAGGGAGAGCGCCGACAGCGAGCACAGCACCCAGGACAGCGCGTGGGTGGACGGGGTCAGCAAGGGCGGCAGCAGCAGGGCGAAGGCGGTGCACAGGGCGGCGAGCCAGGGCACGTGCGAGCCCGCCGCCACCGGGGTGCGCGGCGGGACGGGCCGTACCCCGCGGCGGGGGTCCGGCTCCACCGTGCTGTCCGCGAGCACCTCCTCGAAGGTCTCCCGGTCGAGCGAGAGCCAGAGCGCCTCGCCGTCGTCGGTGACGAACACGACGGGCTGAGCGGCCCCGAGCAGCCGCCAGCGGGCGGCGCCGCACAGCCAGCCGGGCCGCCCGGCGAACGCGGCGGCGAGCGCGGGCAGGGAGTGATCCACATCGGCGACGCCGGTACGGGCCTTGATCTCGGTGCCGTCCACGAGCGTGAGGCCCAGCCAGGACTTGGACCTCGTGCTCAGGGACCCCGCGCGCCGGCCGAGGACGGTGGTGTCCGTGCGCAGGGCGGCGGTGACCTCGGCGCGGACGGCGGGCAGGGGGCCGCCGGCGCGGGCGTCCTCGCGGAGCACGCGCAGGGGGCCGGTCTGGACGAACACCCGCGCCAGGCCCAGGCCCAGGACGGGCAGCAGCGCGAAGACCGGGATCATGATCAGGAAGCCGCCGCCGTGCGGGGTGCGCGGACCCCACAGGGAGGATCCGCCGGTGCCGAGCCGTTCGGTGTCGGACTCCTCGTCGATGTACCCGCCGAGCCCCGGCCTGCCGGGGACGTGGAGCACCCGGACGTGGTCGCCCTTCTTCGAGGCGAAGGGGCCGAGCCGGGCTCCGTCGATGCGCAGCCGCTCGGGGCCGTGGATCCCCGGCACTTCGAGGGTGACGTCACCGGAGTACCGCGGGTAGGTGGAACCACTGCGGCGGCCCTTCCACACGCCCACCTTCCGCAGGGCGTGCACGTTCGTGATGCGGACCTCGTCGACCACGGCACCCGCGTCCTGCAGCGCCGATATCCGGCGGGCGTCGGCGGCGTCGGGCTGCAGGGCGAGATCGGCGAGGAAGATCGGGGCGAAGAAGAGGAACCAGACGAGGACGAACGGCCGGAGCAGTCCTATCCGCCTCCACCGCAGCCGTCCCGGCGGCGCCGGAACCGGTCCTGCGGCGGCCGCCGGCGCGGTCCGCTTCTGCCGGAGCCTGCCCGTGAGCCAGGCGGCGGTGCACAGGAGCGCCGCCGCCCCCGGTATGACGACGTCCCAACGGGGCACGAGCATCCCCGGTCTGACCACGAAGGCGTAGATCGCCACCTGCGCCAGAAGCAGTGCGGCCCCGCCCGAGAACCTGGTGAGCCAGGTGGATCTTCCCATGGGCGGGGACGCTAGCAACGCATGACGGAGGCCTAGAAGTCCTCGTCCAGGTCGACCGTGCCCTCGACCGCGACCTGGTAGGCCGACGGGCGGCGCTCGAAGAAGTTCGTCAGCTCCTGGACGCCCTGCAGCTCCATGAAGGTGAACGGGTTCTGCGAGCCGTAGATGGGCGCGAAGCCGAGGCGGACCAGGCGCTGGTCCGCGACGCACTCCAGGTACTCGCGCATCGACTCGGTGTTCATGCCCGGCAGGCCGTCACCGCACAGGTCGCGGCCGAACTGCAGCTCCGCCTCCACGGCCTCCTTCAGCATGTCGACGACCTGCTGCTGGAGGGCGTCGTCGAAGAGCTCCGGCTCCTCCTTGCGGACCGTGTCCACCACCTCGAACGCGAAGTTCATGTGGCAGGTCTCGTCCCGGAACACCCAGTTGGTGCCCGTCGCCAGACCGTGCAGCAGGCCGCGCGAGCGGAACCAGTAGACGTACGCGAAGGCGCCGTAGAAGAACAGGCCCTCGATGCACGCGGCGAAGCAGATCAGGTTCAGCAGGAAGCGGCGGCGGTCGGCGGCCGTCTCCAGGCGGTCGATCTTCTCGACCGAGTCCATCCAGCGGAAGCAGAACTGCGCCTTCTCGCGGATCGAGGGGATCTCCTCGACGGCGTCGAAGGCGGCCGCGCGGTCGTCCGGGTCGGGCAGGTAGGTGTCGAGCAGCGTCAGGTAGAACTGGACGTGCACGGCCTCCTCGAAGAGCTGGCGCGACAGGTACAGGCGCGCCTCCGGGGAGTTGATGTGCTTGTACAGGGTCAGCACGAGGTTGTTCGAGACGATCGAGTCGCCCGTCGCGAAGAAGGCGACCAGCCGGCCGATCATGTGCTGCTCGGAGGGGGTCAGCTTCGCGAGGTCCGCGACGTCCGAGTGGAGGTCGACCTCCTCGACGGTCCAGGTGTTCTTGATCGCGTCCCGGTACCGCTCGTAGAAGTCCGGGTAGCGCATGGGGCGCAGGGTGAGCTCGAAGCCCGGGTCCAGAAGGTTCTTGGTGACGTCGGACATTACTGGCAGGCCTCGCAGGACTCGGGGTTCTCAAGGGAGCAGGCCAGCGCGTCGGCGTCGACGGCCTGCGGGAGCGGGGTGGCTGCGGCCGGGACGGCGGAGCCGGACGCGGCGCGGGCGATCTTCGTCGCCGGGCGCGAGCGCAGGTAGTACGTGGTCTTCAGGCCCTGCTTCCAGGCGTACGCGTACATCGAGCTGAGCTTGCCGATGGTGGGCGTCTCCAGGAACAGGTTCAGCGACTGGGACTGGTCCAGGAACGGCGTACGGGCCGCCGCCATGTCGATCAGGCCGCGCTGCGGGATCTCCCACGCCGTGCGGTACAGCTCGCGCACCTCCGCCGGGATCCAGCCGAAGCCCTGGACCGAGCCGGAGGACTCGCGCAGCGCCTCGCGGGTCTGGGCGTCCCAGACGCCGAGCCGCTTGAGCTCCTGCACCAGGTAGCCGTTGACCTGGAGGAACTCCCCGCTCAGGGTCTCGCGCTTGAAGAGGTTGGAGACCTGCGGCTCGATGCACTCGTACACGCCCGCGATGGAGGCGATGGTCGCCGTCGGGGCGATGGCCAGGAGGAGCGAGTTGCGCATCCCGGACTTCGCGACGCGGGCGCGCAGCGCGTCCCAGCGCTCCGGCCAGTTCAGCTGGACGTCGTAGTGGTCGGGGTGCAGGACGCCGCGGGCGGTGCGGGTCTGCTCCCACGCGGGGAGCGGGCCGTTGCGCTCGGCCAGGTCGCAGGAGGCCTCGTACGCCGCGAGCATGATGCGCTCGGACAGCTTCGTGGACAGGGCCTTCGCCTCGGCGGAGTCGAAGGGCAGCTTCAGCTGGAAGAAGACGTCCTGGAGGCCCATCGCGCCCAGGCCCACCGGGCGCCAGCGGGCGTTGGAGCGGCCGGCCTGCTCGGTCGGGTAGAAGTTGATGTCCACGACGCGGTCGAGGAAGGTGACCGCGGTGCGGACGGTCTCGTCCAGACGCTCCCAGTCGATGTCCCCCCGGCCGTCGCCGGCTCCTGCCAGCACGAAGGCGCCGAGGTTGACCGAGCCGAGGTTGCAGACGGCCGTCTCGCCGTCGTTGGTGACCTCGATGATCTCGGTGCAGAGGTTCGAGGAGTGGACGACGGTGCCGGGCTCGGCGGTCTGGTTCGCCGTGCGGTTGGAGGCGTCCTTGAAGGTCATCCAGCCCTGGCCGGTCTGCGCGAGGGTGCGCATCATCCGGCCGTACAGGTCGCGGGCGGGCATGGTCTTGCGGGCCAGGCCCGACTCCTCGGCCTTGCGGTAGGCGGCGTCGAACGCGTCGCCCCACAGGTCGACCAGCTCGGGGACGTCGGCGGGGGAGAACAGCGACCAGGCGGCGTCGGCGTTCACGCGGCGCATGAACTCGTCCGGCACCCAGTGGGCCAGGTTCAGGTTGTGGGTGCGGCGCTGGTCCTCGCCGGTGTTGTCGCGGAGCTCCAGGAACTCCTCGATGTCCGCGTGCCAGGTCTCCAGGTAGACCGCGGCGGCGCCCTTGCGGCGGCCGCCCTGGTTCACGGCGGCGACGGAGGCGTCCAGCGTCTTCAGGAACGGCACGATGCCGTTGGAGTGGCCGTTCGTACCGCGGATCAGCGAACCGCGGGCGCGGATGCGGGAGTACGAGAGGCCGATGCCGCCGGCGTGCTTGGAGAGGCGCGCGACCTGGTGGTAGCGGTCGTAGATCGAGTCCAGCTCGTCCAGCGGGGAGTCCAGCAGGTAGCAGGAGGACATCTGCGGGTGGCGGGTGCCGGAGTTGAAGAGCGTGGGGGAGGACGGCAGGTAGTCCAGGCGGCTCATCAGCCGGTAGAGGGAGGCGACTTCCTCGACGGCCTGGACGGACTCGTTCTCCGCGAGGCCGCAGGCCACGCGCAGCATGAAGTACTGGGGGGTCTCGATGACCTGGCGGGTGATCGGGTGCCGCAGCAGGTAGCGGCTGTGCAGGGTGCGCAGGCCGAAGAAGCCGAAGCGGTCGTCGGCGCCCTCGGCGAGCGCGTGCTCGACCAGCGCGTCGAGCCGGTTCGCGTGCAGGCGTACGAAGTCTGCGGTGCGGTCGGCGATGAGCCCCTCGCGGTGGCCGACCTCGACGGAGCCGGAGAAGGAGGTGGAACCCTGGCCGGCGGCCTCGTCGCGGACGGCCAGCGTCAGCAGGCGGGCGGCGAGCCGGGAGTACGCCGGGTCCTCGGAGATCAGCCCGGCGGCCGCCTCGGTGGCGAGCGTACGGAGCTCCGCCTCGTCGGCGGCGGCGCTGCGGCCGCGCAGCGCGGCGGCGGCGACCCGGCCGGGGTCGGTGTCGGGCAGGTCGGCGGTCAGCTCGGTGAGCGTGCGCAGGAGCGCGGCCCCCGGACCCTCGTAGGTGGACGGGTCGGACTCGGCGCGCGGTGCGGAAGGCGCGATGGTCACGGGGGGAGCTCTCCCTCGCTCGGCTCCGGGGTCACCGTTGGTGCGGGGCGCGAGGGGGCGCACGTGGGGGAGCGCGTGCCTGGCAGGGCAGGGCAGTGCGCGTGCGCCACGTGGCGTCCACCGGCCCAACCGCGAGGCCCGGACGTGTCTGCACCCGGTTCGGTCGAGCCGGGCGCACTGTCGACAGGTCCTCGGACTTGCGGATGCACCGAGCGGGTCGGTGCATTTCATACCGTTGCGGGACAGTTCCGGATTCTCACCGGATTCCCCTGCGACGACAGCGAGCATGAGCATACATGTGGGGGCCGGTGCTTGCGGTAGCCCCCACATGTTGTGTCGCTCCTCGCGGGCGGTACGCCGCTAGAGCTCCAGGCGGTAGGTGAGCAGCGGCAGCCCCGGAACCGGGTACCAGTCCCGCTCGGGCGTCCGTACGAAGCCCAGCCGGTCGTAGATCCGGTGCGCCCCGAGCATCTTCTCCGTGGTCGACAGCACCAGGTGGCTCACGCCCTCCAGCTCCCGGGCGCGGTCCACGCAGGCCCGTACGAGGGCCTCGCCCGCGCCGCGCCCGCGGGCCGCCGGGGAGACGGCCAGCATCCGGAACTCCGCCTCGCCGGGTCCCGCGATATCGCACAGCGGGCTGCCGGGAGGGGCGAAGGTCACACCGCCGAGCAGCGTGCCCTCGTACTCCGCGACGAGCACCTCGCCGTCGGGGGCCCGGCCGGCGACGTCGCGCAGCCGGCTCAGGTAGGGGTCGTCCTCGGCGAAGTCGAGCAGTCCGTCGTCGAGGTACGCCCGGGCGGTGATCTCGCCGAGCTGTTCGTATTCGGCGGTCGCCGCCGTCCTGATGATGATGTCCATGGCATCGAGTGTGCGTCAGGGCAAGGAAAGAGGCCGCCGCGATTCCGTCGGGTGGACGGAGCCGCGGCGGCCTCTCTGGATCGCGCCGGTTCAGCAGCAGCGGAACCCTTCGCGCGGGTCGCCCTCGCGGGCGTCCGTGCGGGCCCGTTCGAAGGCCCGGCGCGACTGGACCACCGCGTCCGGGTCGTGCGTACGGGCGTGGGCCACGTAGCGGTCGTAGGCCGCCTCGCCCGAGAACTCCCTTACGAAGAACCGGGCCCGGCCCAGCGCGTGGCGCAGGCGCGTCACGCGGGTTCCCGTACGGAGTCCTTCACGCGGCCCCCGCCCGAGTCGAGGCCGGCGGCGGCGAGCTCCGCACGCTCCTCGGCGGTCGGGATCAGACCGGCCGGGGCGACGAGCTTGGACTCGGTCCACGGGACCTCGACGAGCGTGACCGACTCGGGCTTGCGGATGGCCGCCAGGCAGGTGCGGGCGGCGTCCACGAGCACGATGATGATCAGCAGGGCGAAGAACACCGACAGGACGCCGTCCACCGTGGCGTTGGTGACCACGGTGTGCATCTCGTCCATGTTCTTGGCGGGCTTGAGGACCTTGCCCGCCTCGATCCCGTCCTGGTAGACGTCCCGCTGCGCGAAGAAGCCGATCTTCGGGTTGTCGGAGAAGATCTTCTGGTAGCTGGCGGTGAGCGTGACGGCCAGGTCCCAGGCCAGCGGAACGCCCGTCACCCAGGCCCACTTGAGCCGGCCGGACTTGATCAGCAGGGTGGTGCAGACGGCCAGGGCGACCGCCGCGAGCAGCTGGTTCGCGATGCCGAACAGCGGGAAGAGCTGGTTGATGCCGCCCAGCGGGTCCTTGACGCCGACCCACAGGAAGTAGCCCCAGCCGCCGACGACGACCGCGCTGGCGAACCAGACGCCCGGCTTCCAGCTGACGTCCTTGAAGGACTTGTGCACGTTGCCGAGGGTGTCCTGGAGCATGAAGCGGCCCACGCGGGTGCCGGCGTCCACGGTCGTCAGGATGAACAGGGCCTCGAACATGATGGCGAAGTGGTACCAGAACGCCTTCATCGAGGAGCCGCCGATCACGGCCGAGAAGATCTCCGACATTCCGAGTGCGAAGGTCGGAGCGCCGCCCGTACGGGACAGCAGGCTGGTCTCCTCCACGTCCTTCGCGGCCTGGGTGAGGGCCTCGGGGGAGATGGCGAAGCCGAAGTTCGTCACGGCCTGCGAGGCCGTCTCGACGGTGGCGCCGACGACGCCGCCGGGGGAGTTGATGGCGAAGTACAGGCCCGGGTCGATGATGCAGGCCGCGATGATCGCCATGATGGCGACGAAGGACTCGGTCAGCATCGCGCCGTAGCCGATGACCCTGACCTGGGTCTCCTTCTGGATCATCTTCGGGGTGGTGCCCGAGGAGACCAGCGAGTGGAAGCCGGACAGGGCTCCGCAGGCGATGGTGATGAAGACGAACGGGAACATCGAGCCGGCGAAGACCGGGCCGTCCCCGCGCGAGGCGAAGTCGGTGACCGCGGGCATCTTCAGCGTCGGCATGGCGATGACCACGCCCAAGGCGAGCAGCCCGATGGTGCCCACCTTCATGAAGGTGGAGAGGTAGTCGCGCGGGGCGAGCAGCATCCACACCGGCAGGACGGACGCCACGAACCCGTAGGCGATCATCCAGAGGACCAGCGTCTCCTTCTCCAGGGTGAAGAAGTCCGCCAGCGAGGACTCGGCGACCCAGCCGCCCGCGACGATGGCGAGCAGCAGCAGCGCCACACCGACGACGGAGACCTCGGTGACCCGGCCCGGGCGCAGGACGCGCAGGTAGAAGCCCATGAAGAGGGCGATCGGGATGGTCATGCCGATGGAGAAGACGCCCCACGGGGAGTGCGCCAGCGCGTTGACGATGACCAGGGCCAGCACGGCCAGCAGGATGATCATGATGGCGAAGACGCCGATCAGCGCGGCGGCGCCGCCGACGGGGCCGATCTCGTCCCGGGCCATCTGGCCGAGCGAACGGCCGTTGCGCCGGGTGGAGAAGAAGAGCGTGACCATGTCCTGGACGGCGCCCGCGAAGATCACGCCCACGACGATCCAGATGGTGCCGGGCAGGTAGCCCATCTGCGAGGCGAGTACGGGACCCACGAGCGGTCCGGCGCCGGCGATGGCGGCGAAGTGGTGGCCGAAAAGCACCCGTCGGTCGGTCGGGTGGAAGTCGACACCGTTGTCAAGGCGTTCGGCGGGGGTGGCGCGGGTCTTGTCCACCTTCAGTACGCGATGCGCGATGAAGCGCGCGTAGAAGCGGTAGCCGATCGCGTACGAGCCGAGCGCGGCGGCGAGCAGCCAGGCGGCCGAGATCTCCTCGCCGCGCGAGAGCGCCAGCACGCCCCAGCCGAGGGCCCCCACGAGGCCGACCAGCACCCACAGGGCCACGGCCTTGGGGGACATGGCCCCTGATGGAGAAGGCGAGTCCGGCGTGGTGCCCGGACTCGCCGCGTCCTGTACCGCCCGTGTTGCTTCCGGGCCTGGTTCCGTCATGATCCGTCGTCCCCTCGTTGATCATCTGCGTAAGCGCAGGGAATCTACGGGGGACCGCCCGCTGGACGTAAGCCCCCGTCCGTATAGCGGAACGAGAGTCAACTACGAATCAGACGGCGGGACGCTGGAGTCGGGCGACGAACTTGTAACGATCGCCGCGGTACACGGAACGCACCCACTCGACGGGCTCTCCGTCGGCGTCCAGCGAATGGCGGGAAAGCATCAGCATCGGCAGTCCGACGTCGGTGCCGAGCAGTCCGGCCTCCCGCGGGGTGGCCAGCGAGGTCTCGATGGTCTCCTCCGCTTCGGCGAGGCGCACGTCGTACACCTCGGCGAGGGCGGTGTAGAGGGAGGTGTACTTGACCAGCGACCGGCGCAGCGCGGGGAAGCGCTTGGCCGACAGGTGCGTGGTCTCGATGGCCATCGGCTCGCCGCTGGCCAGGCGGAGCCGTTCGATGCGCAGGACCCGGCCGCCGGTGGCGATCTTGAGGAGGCCGGCGAGGGTGTCGTCGGCCGTCACGTAGCCGATGTCCAGGAGCTGGGAGGTGGGTTCCAGGCCCTGGGCCCTCATGTCCTCGGTGTACGAGGAGAGTTGGAGCGGCTGGGAGACCTTCGGCTTGGCGACGAAGGTGCCCTTCCCCTGGATCCGCTCCAGCCGCCCCTCGACGACGAGCTCCTGGAGAGCCTGTCGCACCGTGGTGCGGGAGGTGTCGAACTCGGCCGCGAGCGTGCGCTCGGGCGGCACGGGGGTGCCCGGTGGAAGGGTTTCGGTCATATCGAGCAAGTGGCGCTTGAGTCGGTAGTACTTGGGCACGCGTGCCGTGCGGGTGGCCGCCCCGCTGTCCGGCTCCGTGATCGCCCCTTCGGTGGCCATCGCCGCCCGCCTTCCCGACTCCAGTTTCGTTGCCGTCACCGGCTCCTCCGATATGTGCGGTCACATCGTGACACGGGAGGGAGGGCGGGCCTCCTCCCTCCCCCAGGTGTCGGTCCGATAACGGACCGAGCACCCGCTCATTAGACCCTTGACACCCCTAAAGGTCTAGGCCAAGCTCCAGCTACTGGTCTACACCAATATGGATCAGATCCCGGCCCCACGGGCAGTACTTGGTGCTTTTTGAGTCACCGCGGCGGGCAAGGGAAGTTGCAGGCAGCATCCCTGAGGAGGGTGGCGTGAAGCGCAAGCTCATCGCGGCGGTCAGTGTCGCGGGCATGATGGTCGGAGTCGCGGCGTGCGGCAACGGCGGCGACGACAAGCCGAAGGCCGACGCGGGTGGCGCCAAGGAGATCACCGTCTGGGTGATGGACGGCTCCGCACCGAAGACCTGGATCGACGCGGTCAACGCGGAGTTCTCCGCCAAGCACCCCGGTGTCACGGTCAAGGTAGAGGTCCAGCCCTGGAAGGGCATCCAGGAGAAGGTCACCACGGCCCTCTCCGAGAACACCCCGCCGGACGTCCTGGAGCTCGGCAACACCCAGACCGCCGGTTACGCGGTCACCGGTGGTCTCGCCGACCTGACCAAGGACAAGGCGAAGCTCGGCGCGGACGCCTGGGCGAAGAGCGGTCTGGCCTCGGCAGAGATCGACGGCAAGCTCTACTCCGCTCCGTGGTACGCGGCCAACCGCGTCGTGATCTACGACAAGAAGGCCTTCGAGAAGGCGGGCGTCACGGCGCCCAAGACCCGCGACGAGTGGGTCGCCGGCCTGGAGAAGCTGAAGGCGGCCGATCCGGCCACGCAGCCGATCTACCTGCCCGGCCAGAGCTGGTACGTCCTCGCCGGTCTCATCTGGGACGAGGGCGGCGACCTCGCCGTCAAGGACGGCGCCAAGTGGAAGGGCGGTCTCGGTACCCCCCAGGCCGCTTCCGCGATGGAGTTCTACAAGAAGCTCCAGTCCTTCTCCACCGCCCCGAAGGACAAGGACGAGGCGAACCCGCAGCAGTCCACCGACGTCGTTCCCAAGGGTGGCGTCGCCTCCTGGATCGGCCTCGGCTGGGAGGCCGGCGGTGCCGAGAAGGCGCTGAAGGACGCGGGCAAGGAAGCCGACTTCGGCTACTTCCCGATCCCGGGCAAGACCGCCGACAAGCCGGGCACCGTCTTCCTCGGTGGCTCGAACCTGGCGATCGCCGAGCGCTCCAAGAACAAGGACCTCGCCAAGGAGTGGCTGGCCCTCGCCGCAGGCAAGGACCAGATGACCAAGTACGCCGCCGAGACCAAGGGCGCGCTGCTCCCGAACCAGGCCGGCGCGAACTTCGCCCCGGCCGCGGGCTCCTTCGCCGAGGCGATGGCCAAGGCCGGCGTCAACGGCAACATCACCCCGGTGACCCCGGGCTGGGCGAACGTCGAGACCGAGCCGAACCCCATCAAGGAGTTCATGACGAAGGTCCTGAAGGGTGACGACGCCGCCAAGGCGGGCGCGGACGCGGACAAGGAAATCGCGAGCCGCATCAACAAGTAACACCCCGAAGTACCCGTACTGAACGCACCGGGGGCGCGGTGGGCGCCCAGAGCGCCCACCGCGCCCCCGGTCGCGCATTGACAGACGTAAGCGCCGCCTGCTCCGAGCGGGGAAGCGGGTGCCAGTCGCCACAGTCAACCGCGAGGAAGCCCAGACATGACCGTGCACTCCCAGGGAGCGGCCACTTCCGCTCCACAGGACGCACCACACGAGTCCGCGGGGCCGGCCCAGACGCCGCCGCCCACCGGAGCCAAGGCAGCGTCCCAGTCTCCTCGCGGGGGCAGAAAGTCGCTCCCCTCAGGGTGGTTGCCGTACCTCCTGATCGGGCCCGCCGTGCTCAGCATGGCGACCCTGCTGCTGTACCCGCTGATCAAGAACATCATCCTGTCGTTCCAGAAGGTCGACAAGATCGAGTTCATCCAGCGGAAGGCGCCGTTCAACGGCGTGGACAACTACACCGAGCTGCTGGGCGACTCGCAGTTCTGGACCGTGGTCGTCCGCAGCTTCCTCTTCACCGCGGGCAACGTCTTCCTGATCATGGTGCTCGGCAGCCTCATCGGGCTCCTGCTGAACCGGCTCGGCAAGTGGATGCGCCTGGTCCTGTCGATGGCGCTGGTGATGGCCTGGGCCATGCCGATCGTCGCCTCCGTGACCGTCTTCCAGTGGCTGTTCGACGAGCAGTACGGCGTCATGAACTGGCTGATGCGCACGCTCGGCTTCAGCGGCTACGACCAGCACAACTGGTTCGAGACCGGCATGTCCACCATGGTGATCATCACCGTGCTGGTGGCCTGGGGCTCGATCCCGTTCGTCGCCCTCAACATGTACGCGGCCCTGACCACGGTCAGTACCGAGATGTACGAGGCCGCCCGCATGGACGGCGCCAACGGCTGGCAGACCTTCTGGCAGGTCGTCTTCCCGAACCTCAAGTCGTTCTTCCTGGTCACGACCTTCCTCGAGGTCATCTGGGTCTTCAAGGCCTTCACCCAGGTCTACGCGATGAACAAGGGCGGCCCCGACCGCGCCTCGGAGACCCTGACGATCTACGCGTACGTGGAGGGCCAGAGCCAGGGCCACTACGGCCTGGCCGCCGCGATCTCCGTCCTGACGATCGTGATGCTCGTGATCGTCATGTCCTTCTACTTCCGTCTGATCCTGAAGCAGGAGGAGGAGCAGTGAGCACCACCACCGCCCCGAAGCCCGCGCCGTCCGCGCCGTCCGCGAAGCCCCAGCAGCTGCGCAACCGCCGGCCGATCCGTCCCGCAGCGGTCGCCAAGAACGCCGGCGCCCTGCTGCTGGCCGTCCTCTTCGTCTTCCCGGTCTACTGGATGTTCTCCTCGGCCCTGAAGCCGTCCAGCGAGATCCTCTCCAAGGACCCCGTCTTCGTCTTCACCCCGACGACGGAGAACTTCACCAAGGCCACCGGCGTCGACCTGTTCTGGACCTACGTCACGAACAGCTTCATCGTCACCGTCGGCGCCGTCGGCCTGGCCCTGCTCGTGGCCCTCGCCGCGAGCTTCGCCATCGCCCGCATGAAGTTCAAGGGCCGCAAGGGCCTGGTCCTCGCGGTGATGATGGCCCAGATGGCGCCCTGGGAGGTCATGGTCATCGCGATGTACATGATCGCCCGCGACTCCGAGATGCTGAACAGCCTCCCGCTGCTCACCGCGATCTACTTCGTGATGGTCCTCCCCTTCACCATCTGGACCCTGCGCGGCTTCATCGCCGCGGTCCCGGTGACGCTGGAGGAGGCCGCCCAGATCGACGGCTGCACCCGCGGCCAGGCCTTCCGCAAGGTGATCTTCCCGCTGCTGGCCCCCGGCCTGATGTCCACCTCGCTCTTCGGCTTCATCACGGCCTGGAACGAGTTCGCGATGGTCCTGATCCTGAACAAGGACAAGACCGCGCAGACCCTGCCGCTGTGGCTGACCCAGTTCCAGACCGCCTTCGGCAACGACTGGGGCGCCACCATGGCCGCTTCCTCGCTCTTCGCGGTCCCGGTGCTGCTCATCTTCGTCTTCCTCCAGCGCAAGGCCGTCGGCGGCATGACCGCCGGCGCCGTGAAGGGATAACGGCCCATGACTGTCCTTGCGCACCGCACGGATACGTTGACCCGGGACGCCCTGGCGGTCCTCCAGCCCGGCTTCGAGGGCACCACCGCCCCCGCCTGGCTGCTCCGGCAGGTCGCCGAAGGCCTCACCGCCGTCGGCCTCTTCGGCCGCAACATCACCTCGCCCGAGCAGCTCGCCGCGCTGACCGCGCAGCTGCGTACCGAGCGGGACGACGTCCTCGTCGCCATCGACGAGGAGGGCGGCGACGTCACCCGCCTGGAGGTCCGGGGCGGATCCTCCTTCCCGGGCAACCTGGCCCTCGGCGCCGTGGACGACGTGGACCTGACCCGCGACGTCGCCCGCGAGCTGGGCCGCCGGCTCGCCGAGTGCGGGGTCAACCTCAACTGGGCCCCGTCCGCCGACGTCAACTCCAACCCGGACAACCCGGTCATCGGCGTACGGTCCTTCGGCGCCGACACCCACCTCACCGCCCGGCACACCGCCGCGTACGTCGAAGGCCTCCAGGCCGCCGGCGTCGCCGCCTGTACCAAGCACTTCCCGGGCCACGGCGACACCAACGTCGACTCGCACCACGCGCTGCCGCGCATCGACGTGGACCTCGAAACCCTGGCCGCGCGGGAACTCGTACCGTTCCGGGCCGCCATCGAGGCCGGCACCAAGGCCGTCATGAGCGCCCACATCCTGGTGCCGGCCCTGGACCCGACCCGCCCGGCCACGCTCAGCCCGCAGATCCTGACCGGTCTGCTGCGCAAGGAGCTCGGCTACGAGGGCCTCATCGTCACCGACGGCATGGAGATGAAGGCCATCGCCGGGACGTACGGCATCGAGCGCGGCTCGGTGCTGGCCATCGCGGCCGGCGCCGACGCCATCTGCGTCGGCGGCGGGCTCGCCGACGAGGGCACCGTGCTGAGGCTGCGCGACGCGCTGGTCGCGGCCGTGCGGGAGGGCTCGCTCCCGGAGGACCGCCTCGCCGAGGCCGCCGCCCGGGTCCGTTCGCTGGCGGAGTGGACCCGCCGGGTCCGCATGGGCGCGCGGCCGGAGGGGAGCAGCGCGCCCGGCATCGGACTGGCGGCGGCCCGCCGCGCGGTGGTCGTCACGGGTTCGCCCAAGGCGGCTGCCCCGGTGAACGCCCCGTACATCGCCACGCTCACCCCGGTGGCGAACTTCGCGGTCGGCGACGAGACCCCGTGGGGGGTGGCCGGCGAGGTGTCCGCGCTGGTCCCGGGCACCGACTCGGGCGTCTACCCGGAGGGGTCGACGGCCGCCGACGTGCTGGCCGCCGCGGGGAACCGCATCGTCGTCGCGGTGGTCCGCGACGCGCACCGGCACCCGTGGATGACCGAGGCCCTGGACGCGCTCGTCGCGGCCCGGCCGGAGACGATCGTGGTCGAGATGGGCGTCCCGCAGGCGGAGCCGCGCGGCGCGCTGCACATCGCGACGCACGGCGCCGCGCGGGTCTGCGGTAGGGCTGCGGCCGAGATCATCGCCGGGGTGTAGCGCGCCCCTGCGGGCCGGCGGGGCTGGAAAATCCAGCCCCGCCACTGGGCCGGAGCGCACGAAGCGAAGGGCCGGGCACCCCGACGGGGGGGCCCGGCCCTTCGGCGTGTGACGGTGCGGCCTACAGCCCCTGCCAAGCGGGCTTGTTGGCAAACGTGTGCCGGAAGTAGTCCGCCAGCTTCAGCTTGGAGGCGGCGGCCTCGTCCACGATCACCGTGGCGTGGCGGTGCAGCTGGAGCGCGGAGGCCGGTACGAGGGCGGACAGCGGGCCCTCGACGGTCTGCGCGACGGCCTCCGCCTTGCCCTCGCCGGTGGCCAGCAGGACCAGGTGGCGGGCGTCGAGGATGGTGCCGATGCCCTGGGTGATGACGTGGTGGGGCACCTGCTCTATGTCGTTGTCGAAGAAGCGCGCGTTGTCCACGCGGGTCTGCTCCGTCAGCGTCTTGATGCGGGTGCGGGAGGCGAGCGAGGAGCAGGGCTCGTTGAAGCCGATGTGCCCGTCCGTGCCGATGCCGAGGAGCTGGAGGTCCACGCCGCCGGCCGCGGCGAGGGCGCGGTCGTAGGCGTCGCAGGCGCCGACGATGTCCTCGGCCGAGCCGTCCGGGCCCATGAAGGAGGCCTCGGACAGGCCCAGCGGCTCCACGACCTCGCGCAGGACGACGGCGCGGTAGGACTCCGGGTGCCCGGCCGGCAGGCCGACGTACTCGTCGAGCTGGCAGACGCGGGCCTTGGAGGCGTCGACGAGTCCGGCCTTGACCTTGGCGGCGAGCGCCTCGTAGATGGGCAGCGGGGTAGAGCCGGTCGCCACGCCGAGCAGGGCGTCGGGCTTGCGGCGGACCAGGGCGGCCATGGCCTCCGCGATGAGCTCGCCGCCTGCCTTGGCGTCCGGGACGATGACAACTTCCACGCGGGGCCTGCCGATCTGGAGTATGACGATTGTGGTATAGACCAATCTAGCAGAGGCGATGCCCCGTTGTCGGGTCTTCGCGCACACTCCATGGTGGGCCGGATCCGCCGCTCCGGCCTCCCGGGCCGGGGCCCCGTCCGGCCCGGAAGCCGCCCCCCTAGAGCAGTGAGAGCTGGAGCCCGCCCGTCACGGCGAGGTGCTGGCCCGTGACCCAGCGGGAGTCCGGGGAGGCGAGGAAGGCGACCACGTCCGCGACCTCCTGCGGGGTGCCGAGCCGGTCGAAGACGGAGCGGGAGGCGGCGTGCGCGCGGGCCGCCGGGTCCGCGAGCCAGGCGGCGTTCAGATCGGTCTCCACGATCCCGGGACCCACCGAGTTCACCGTGATGTTCCGCGGCGCGAGCTCGGCGGCCAGCGAGACCGTCAGCGCGTTCACGGCGCCCTTGGCCATGACCGTGGCGAGGATCGCGGGCAGGGCGATGTCCGGGGTGCCGGTCACGTTCACGATCCGGCCGCCGTCCCGCAGCCGCTCCAGGCCGTGCTGGATCACGAAGAACGGCGCCTTCGCGTTGAGCGCGTGCACCCGGTCGTACGTCTCCTCGTCGGTGGAGCCGATGCCGGCGAAGGTGGCGGTGCCCGCGTTGTTCACCAGCACGTCGACGCCGCCGTCCCCCTCGGCTGCCAGTGGATGGGCCGCGTACGCCGCCCAGAGGGCCTCCGCGCCGCCCGGGACGCCGAGCTCGGCCCCGACCGCGAAGGCGCGGCCCCCGGCCGCCTCGATGGCACCCACGGTCTCCTCGGCGGCCGCCTCGTTGTGCCCGTAGGCCACCGCGACCAGCGCCCCGTCGCGGGCGAGGCGCTCCGCGATGGCCCGCCCGATGCCCCGGCTGCCGCCCGTGACCAGTGCCGTCTTTCCCTTGAGCACGCCCATGGCGCGTCCCCCTTTCGGTAATGGTCGCTACAGAAAGGACCGTATCAGATTTCGTAGCGCCCGCTATAGAATGGGTTCATGGTGACCGGACAACGTGGCAGGCCCCGCTCCTTCGACCGCGACGAGGCCCTCGGCAAGGCGATGTTCGCCTTCTGGGAGCGCGGCTACGAGGCGACGTCGATCTCCGACCTGACCGCCTCGCTCGGGATCAGTGCCCCGAGCCTCTACGCGGCCTTCGGCGACAAGCGCAAGCTCTTCGACGAGGTCGTGGTGGTCTACGGCGGCCGCTACGGGGACTTCGCGGCCGTGGCCCTCGCCGAGGAGCCCACCGCCCGCGCGGCGGTGGGGCGCGTCCTGCACGAGGCGGCGGAGGTCTACACCGACCCCGCCCACCCGCCGGGCTGCATGGTGATCAGCGCGGCGGTCAACACCACCTCGGACGAGGTCGCGGAGGCGCTGCGCATGCGGCGCGAGGCCAACCTGGTGGCGTTCGAGAGCCGCATCCGGGCCGATGTCGCCGCGGGAGTCCTGCCGGCCGGCACGGACACGTGGGCACTGGCGCGCTACGCGGGGGCGGTGCTGCAGGGGATGTCCCAGCAGTCGCGCGACGGCGCGGGCCGGGAGGAACTGGAGGCGGTGGCGGAGCTGGCCATGGGGGCCTGGCCGCAGTAGGGGCCTGGCGTATCGGGGTCACGTCACCCGGGGCCCGATTCCTCTGGGCCCGATTCCTCTGGGCCACGGTGCCGAACGGGACCCTCAGCCCGCCCGGCACCGTAGCCCGGAGTACTTACGGCCGACGGGTGTGCGGTGCCCGACAGCCGGTGGGAGGTGAACGCGCGGTCAGGGCAGATCGCGCGGCTTACCTCGATCCGTCCTCCTGTGCGGGGAGGGCGGAAGCCTGATGCAATTGTGGACTAGACCAATCTGTTCTGTCCATCCAATGACGGAACCCTGATTACCGTCACTTCCTCCAACCCTACGCGGAAGCGGGGTCTCCTGGATACTCCGGAGTATCGCGCTGAGGAAAGTCATGGCCCGTACCCGGGGTACGCTCGCCGGGTGCCCTCCATGAACGACCTCGTACGCCAGCACACCGCTCTCAGTGAAACCGACCTGGAGTGGCTCCATCTGCTGGTCTCGGAGTGGCAGCTGCTCTCCGACCTCTCCTTCGCCGACCTCGTGCTGTGGGTCCCCACGCTCGACGGCAGCCGGTACGTCTCGGTCGCGCAGATGCGCCCGAACACCGGCCCCACCTCGTACCAGGACGACATGGTCGGCCACCTGGTCCCGCGCGGCCGGCGCCCGCTGCTCGACGCCGCGCTCGACGAGGGCCGCATCGTGCGCGAGGGGGACCCGGAGTGGCGCGAGGAGGTGCCGGTCCGCGTCGAGTCGATCCCCGTGCGCCGCGAGGGCCGGGTCCTCGGCGTGATCGCACGCAATACCAACCTGCTCACTGTGCGTACACCCAGCCGGCTGGAGCTCACCTACCTCCAGTCCGCCTCCGACCTGGCCCAGATGATCGCGGCGGGCTCCTTCCCGTTCCCCGGCCAGCAGGTCGACATGGACGCCTCCCCGCGCGTCGGCGACGGCCTGATCCGGCTCGACGCCGAGGGCGTGGTGACGTACGCGTCCCCGAACGCGCTCTCCGCCTACCACCGGCTCGGGCTCGCCTCCGACCTGGTCGGCCAGCACCTGGGCACCATCACCTCCGAACTCGCTCCCTCCCGCGGCCCGGTGGACGAGGCCCTGGTCAAACTCGCGAGCGGCTGGGCCCCGCGCGAGACCGAGGCCGAGGGCAGCGGCGGGGTCATCCAGCTGCGGGCCATCCCGCTCAAGCCCAAGGGCACCCGGATCGGCTCGCTCGTCCTGTGCCGCGACGTCACGGAACTGCGCCGTCGCGAACGTGAATTGATCACCAAGGACGCGACCATCCGGGAGATCCACCACCGGGTCAAGAACAACCTCCAGACGGTGGCCGCGCTCTTGCGCCTGCAGGCCCGCCGCATGGATTCGCCGCAGGGGCGCGAGGCGCTGAACGAAGCCGTCCGCCGCGTCGGTTCGATCGCGATCGTGCACGAGACGCTCTCTCAGAACCTGGACGAGCGGGTCGAGTTCGACGAGATCGCCGACCGCGTGATCGCGATGGTCTCCGAGATCTCCCCGGGCAAGGTCGCCTGCCGGCGCACCGGCCGCTTCGGAATCCTGGACGCGGAGGTCGCCACCCCGCTGTCGATGGTGCTGACGGAGATCCTCCAGAACGCCCTGGAGCACGCCTTCACCCAGGGGGAGGGCGGCACCGTGGAGGTGTCCGCGGCCCGCTCGGGCAGCGGCCGCGACGATGCCCGGCTGCTGATCTCGGTGGTCGACGACGGCTGCGGTCTGCCCGAGGGGTTCGACCCCCAGCGGGCCGGCAACCTCGGGCTGCAGATCGTGCGGACCCTGGTGGAGGGCGAGCTCGGCGGCACCTTCGACATGGTCGCGTCCGAGCCGCGCGGCACCAAGGTCGTCCTCGACATACCGGCCAGCCCGCAGAAGTAGCGCAGCGTGCCCGTCACTCAGGGTGACGTCATGGGCTGCTCACAGGCTCCGGACAGCACTGAACCCCGTACCGAATGGTTTTCGGTACGGGGTTCAAGAGCACGTTGCTGAGCGCTTATATGGGTACTACGCGCTGCGGCTCGAGGCTCGAAAGTCGATGTCAGGCGGTTGCGTTGCGCGCCCGATTGCGAGCGGCGCGGCGCTTCATTGCGCGGCGCTCGTCCTCGCTGAGACCGCCCCAGACACCGGAGTCCTGACCGGACTCGAGCGCCCACTGCAGGCACTGCTCCATGACGGGGCAACGGCGGCAGACGGCCTTGGCTTCCTCGATCTGCAGCAGCGCAGGACCGGTGTTGCCGATGGGGAAGAAGAGTTCCGGGTCTTCCTCGCGGCAAACGGCGTTGTGACGCCAGTCCATGGCTGCTCCATCTCCTTGTATTGCGGGCAGGTTGCTTGTGAATGTGAACGCTTTCACGAATCCCTTCGTGAGGGAAGGGAGACCGCCCAGTTTGGGGAAAAACTCGCCCTGGGCTGCCGGAGATTCGTGGAGGGGTTCTGGCGGTCTGTGTGGGTGCCGGGTTCTGCGGGCTGTCCCGATCGCCATGTAGAGATTCGCAAACCTCGGACGGGGATACAACCCCTTCCGGAAAGTTTTTTTTGATTCGTCGGTGTCTACTAGGTCACAGCCCTACTTCCTAGGGGTGGACCGGCGTGTAAACGTTCGAGTGGAAGGACTTTCGGCCCTTCCACTCACACAATCACACGCAGTGCACGGCGTACGCCTGTGAACCGAACGCTGGTGCGCAGCCCGAGGTGGTCTCCGTCCATCTGGAACGGAAGCGGCACCTTCGAATGCAAGGTGAAGTCCGTCAGATCGTGCAGAGACACCGCGTGCTTGCCGTGCGGACCGCGCTCAGGAGTCGAGGTCAGGAGCTGTGTCGCGTAGCGGGCGACCGCCGGAGTTGACAAACGGTCCAGTGCCAATACGTCAAGCGCAGTATCGAACGATGCCTCCGGGGAGGCGTAAAGCGGTCGGTTGCCCAGGTATGTCCAGGGTGACGTGTTGCACACTATCGACAGCACCAGGTCCGTCACCGGATCCGCGCCGGGCCGTTCCAGGGTCACCGTGCCGTGCCGGCGGTTGGGCTCTTCCCAGAACTGGCGCATCAGCTGTCGCACGTACAGGGCATGGGTCGAACGCTTGCCCCGTTCCCGCTGCTGTTCGACCCGGCCCACCACGCCCGCGTCGAAGCCGAAGCCCGCGCAGAAGGTGAACCAGCGCGCCGGAACCGACTCGTCCTCCGTGCCCGGGGTGCCGGCGGCGAGGCCCAGGCCGACCGTTCGTTCGCGCCGCTCCCGCAGTGCGTCCAGCAGCGCGCCGGTCGCCTCGACCGCGTCGTTGGGCAGGCCGAGTGCGCGGGCGAAGACATTGGTGGAGCCGCCGGGGACCACCGCGAGTCCGGGCAGCCGGTCCGGGTCGGGTCCCTCGTGCAGCAGTCCGTTGACCACTTCGTTGACGGTGCCGTCACCGCCCAGGGCCACCACGAGGTCCATGCCGGTCTCGGCCGCCCTGCGGCCCAGGTCCCGGGCGTGGCCGCGGTATTCGGTGGTGACCGCCTCCAGCTTCATCTCGCTGGCGAGCGCGTGGGTCAGGACGTCGCGCGTGCGCGCACTGGTGGTCGTCGCTGCTGGGTTGGCCACGAGGAGTGCACGCATGGGCGTCAGCCTACCGACCCCTTCCGGCGCCGCCCATACTGGCCGTCCCCTCCGGGTGCGGGAGGGGCGCGGCTACCCTGCTGGGGTGAGTACGAAGCCCACCCCCACCGAGTCCGCCGTCCCCGTCCCGCTGCCCCGCCGGCTGACCGCGGCCGCCGCGCTGACCGCGCTGGAGGGGCTGGCCGTGGCCGGGCCCGGCGTCGCCGACCTCTACACGGCCGTCTTCGGCGGCGGCGACTCCCTGCAGGCCGCGACCGGCGGGGTCACCCTGCTCGTCCTGGCCGCGCTGCCGCTGGTCGCGGCGCGCGGGCTGCTGCTGGGCCGCCGCTGGAGCCGCGGCCCGGCGCTGATCACCCAGCTGATGTCGCTGCCGGTCGCCTGGATGCTGTGGACCGCGGGAGGGGCGATGAAGATCGCCGGCGTGGCGCTGGCCCTGGCCGCGGTGGCCGTCACGGCCCTCTTGGTGAACGAGAAGGCCACCGGGGCGCTGGGCATCGGGCCTGCGGAACAGGCCCGATAGCCCGTACGACCGGCTCTGCTACTCCTCGACCAGGAGCTTCTCGCGGAGCTGGGCCAGGGTGCGGGCCAGCAACCGGGAGACGTGCATCTGGGAGATGCCGACCTCCTGGGCGATCTGCGACTGGGTCATGTTGCCGAAGAACCGCAGGAGGAGGATCCGCTTCTCCCGCGGCGGCAGCCCTTCGAGCAGCGGCTTGAGGGACTCGCGGTACTCGACCCCCTCCAGCGCCTCGTCCTCCGAGCCCAGGGTGTCCGCGACCGCCGGCGACTCGTCGTCGGTGTCCGGGACGTCCAGCGAGAGCGTGCTGTAGGCGTTGGCCGATTCCAGGCCCTCCAGCACCTCCTCCTCGGAGATCCCCAGCCGTTCGGCCAGTTCGTGCACCGTGGGGGAGCGGCCGTGCTGCTGGGACAGTTCCGCCGTCGCCGTGGTGAGCGAGAGCCGCAGCTCCTGCAGGCGCCGGGGAACCCGTACCGCCCAGCCCTTGTCGCGGAAGTGGCGCTTGATCTCGCCGACCACCGTGGGCGTGGCGTACGTGGAGAACTCGACCCCGCGGTCCGGGTCGAAGCGGTCCACCGACTTGATCAGGCCGATGGTGGCGACCTGCGTCAGGTCGTCCAGCGGCTCGCCGCGGTTGCGGAAGCGCCGGGCCAGGTGTTCGACCAGCGGCAGGTGCATCCGTACGAGCCGGTTGCGCAGCTCCGCCTTCTCCGGCGAGCCGTCGGGCAGCGCCCGGAGCTCGATGAAGAGGGCCCGCGCGCCGCTGCGGTCGCGCGGATCCGGCAGGGGTAGCGGCGCCGTGAACACCGGAGCCCGGAGGGCTTCGGCGGCGTCCGCGGCCGGTGCTGCGTCCGCGGCCGGTGCCGGTGCCGCCGGCGGGGCCGTGGCAGCGGCCCCCGGTGGCTGGACCGGCAGTGTTTGGTCGTGCTGGTTCTCGCTCACAGGGCCCGCCCGTCGCTCCGCCGAGTCCAAAAAGCCGTTTTCCGCATCCGTGTCAGCCGGGTGCGGCCGGGCGTGCTGCTGCTCCGGAATGCCGCCGTCGACCTCGTGTCCTACCCGGGGCCGATCCCCGCCCCGCACCGGGACCTCCCCGCCGCTCACGCCGGGCCTGGTCCCGCGCCGCGCTGTTTGTAGAGGCTGATGCTCACCGTCTTGTTCTCCTCGACCGTGGCCTCGACCTTCCCGGCGAGCGCCGAGAGGACGGTCCACGCGAACGTGTCGCGCTCCGGCGCCCGGCCGTCGGTGGTCGGGGCGGAGACGGTCACCTCCAGCGAATCGTCCACCAACCGGAAGACGCAGCTGAGGACGGAGCCGGGCACGGCCTGCTGGAGCAGGATCGCGCAGGCCTCGTCCACCGCGATGCGGAGGTCCTCGATCTCGTCGAGGGTGAAGTCCAAACGTGCCGCGAGGCCGGCCGTGGCCGTCCGCAGCACAGACAGGTAGGCACCCGCAGCGGGCAGCCGGACTTCCACGAAGTCCTGGGTCCCGGGCTCGCCTGCGATCTGGGACACCCTCACCTCCAAGGTGGTACGAGCTCTGTTCGCCGGTGACGCTATCGCGATCCGGGCGATCGTGTCGCGGCACCCCTGTCGGAGGGTGCAGAACCCCTTTGAACTTAGCTGCACATAGCCGGCCGAGAGGCCGTACCTGCGACCAGTGACTGATGGTAAGCCCATGGGGACGCACAGTGGCTAGGGGTCTGCGGGCCCAAATCAGGGGAACCGGCGGAGGGTTGACCTACCCCGGTTCAGACGATCGAACCGTCGACAAAACACCATCGCCAGGTCTCGCCCGGTTCGAAGCTGCGCATCACCGGATGTCCGGTCTCCCGGTGGTGCGCCGTGGCGTGCCGGTGGGGCGAGGAGTCGCAGCAGCCGACGTGCCCGCATCCCAGGCACAGCCGGAGCTGGACGGGATGGCTGCCGAGCGCCAGACATTCGGGGCAGGTCTGGGCAAGCGGGACCGGCTCGGGGCGCGGCAGTTCGGGAACGTGGGTGCACTCGCTCATGATGGCCAGCGTACTGAGGTGCGGGCGCCCGGGATGACATGACTCAAGCGAGGATGATCTTCGATGGAGGTATTGCCGCTGGTGGCGCTGGTCGCCGGCTGTGCGGTCGTCGCGGGCCTGGCCCGCCGCACACCGGTGCCGGCGCCGCTGCTGCTGGTCGCCGCCGGACTGGCCGCGGCCTACGTGCCGGGCGTGCCCGAGTACGACCTGGATCCGCACATCGTGCTGCCGCTGCTGCTCCCGCCGCTGCTCTACACGGCCGCGGTGGACAGCTCGTACCTGGACCTGCGGGCGAACATCCGGCCCGTGGCGCTGCTCTCGGTGGGGTACGTGCTCTTCGCGACCGTCGCCGTCGGGTACGTCGCGTACCTGCTGGTGCCGGGGCTCTCGCTGCCGGTGGCGCTGGTGCTGGGGGCGGTCATCGCCCCGCCCGACGCGGTCGCGGCGACGGCCATCGCGCGCAAGCTCGGGCTGCCGAACCGGATCACGACCATCCTCCAGGGTGAGTCCCTGGTCAACGACGCCACCGCGATCACCGCGTTCAAGGTCGCGCTGGCGGCGGCGGTCGGGACGAGCGCCGGCTGGACGGACGGGATCCGGGAGTTCCTGCTGGCCTCGGTGGGCGGGGTCGCGGTCGGCCTGCTGCTGATGGTCCCGATCCACGTCCTGCGCAAGAAGATGCGCGAACCGCTCCTGCAGAACACCCTGTCGCTGCTGATCCCCTTCGTGGCCTACGCGGCCGCCGAGCGGGTGCACGCGTCGGGAGTGCTGGCGGTGGTGGTGGTCGCGCTGTACCTCGGGCACCGCAACTGGCAGGTCGACTTCGCGACCCGGCTCCAGGAGGAGGCCGTCTGGAAGATGGTCGCCTTCATCCTCGAATCGGTGGTCTTCGCGCTGATCGGGCTCCAGCTGCCGGTCGTACTGAAGGGGCTGGGGGAGTACGAGGGCGCGGCCGCGGCGGGCTACGCGGTGGTGGTGTTCCTCGTCGTGGTGGCGGCCCGCTTCGCCTGGGTCTTCCCGGCGACGTTCCTGCCGAGGCTCTCGCAGCGGATCCGGGCGCGCGAGCCGGAGACGACCTGGAAGGCCCCGGTCATCGTGGGCTGGGCGGGCATGCGGGGCGTGGTCTCCCTGGCGATCGCCTTCTCCGTGCCCATGAGCGTGCCGCACCGGAACCTGATCCTGTTCCTGACCTTCACGACGGTGATCGGCACGCTGGTGGTCCAGGGCCTGACCCTGCCGCCGCTGATCAGGCTGCTGCGGCTGCCGCCCAAGGACACCCACGCCGAGACCCTCGCGGAGGCCCAGGCCCAGAGCGAGGCCTCACGGGCGGCGGAGGACCGGCTGACGGAACTCCTGGCCTCCCCGGCGAACGCCCTCCCGCCCCCGCTGGCGGACCGGCTGCGCACGGTGCTGGAGCGGCGGCGCAACGCGGTGTGGGAGCGGCTGGGCGAGGTCAACGCGGTGACGGGCGAGTCCGCGGACGACGTCTACCGCCGCCTGGCGGGGGAGATGATCGAAGCGGAACGCGAGGTCTTCGTCTCCCTGCGCGACGCCCGCCGCATCGACGACGAAATGCTCCGCGCGCTGCTGCGCCGCCTGGACCTGGAGGAGGCGGCGGCGTACCGCGAGGAGTCGGGCTGAGCCCGGGCACTGCCCCAGGGGGTCCGGGCGCAGCCCGGGACCCTTCCAGCCCGTCCGGCGTTTGAGGGCCGGGGTCCGGGCAGCGCCCGGGGAACGGTGGAAGGGCGGGTAGGGGACAGCCCCCGCAGGGCGCCCCCCCCGGCTACGGGCGACCCGTGACGACCGCCGCCAGGGTCGTGCCCCCGGGAAAGGCCCCTTCGCGGGTCAGGTCGAGCAGGGCCCACAGGAGCTTCGCCACGTAGATCCGCTCCACCGGCAGGCCGTGGCGGGATTCGAAGTCCGCCGCGAACTGCGCCAGCTCGGCGGGGACCCGGGCGTAGCCCCCGTGGGCGTATCCCTCGGCCAGCGACCAGTCGCCCGCCGGGCCGCCGAAGGCGGCCGTCTGGAGGGAACGTATCTCCGCCTCCAGGAAGCCGCCCCCGACCACCGGCACCCCCACCGCCCGCTGGCCCGCGCCGAGTCCCGGCGCCAGCCCGGCCAGCGTGCCCCCGGTCCCGCAGGCCACGGCGACCACGTCGCAGGCGCCGCTCAGCTCGCGGCCCAGCTCGGCGCAGCCGTGCAGTGCGAGGGCGTTGCTGCCGCCCTCGGGGATCACGTAGGCCCCCTCGGCGCCCGCCTGGGCGGGCAGCCCGGCCTTGTCCCGGTAGGCCGACCGGGACACGAAGTGCAGCCTCATGCCGTCCGCGGCGCACCGGGCCAGCGAGTCGTTCAGCGGCCGCCCCGCGAGCTCGTCCCCCCGTACGATCCCGACCGTCGCCAGCCCCAGCAGCCGGCCGGCCGCGGCGGTGGCCCGCAGGTGGTTGGAGTAGGCCCCGCCGAAGGTCACGAGCTCCGGGTACCCGCCCGCGACGGCGGCCCGCAGGTTCGGCGCGAGCTTGCGCCACTTGTTGCCGGGCAGCTCCGGGTGGACCAGGTCGTCCCGCTTGAGCAGCAGGCGCACTCCGTGCCGCTCGAACCTGTCGTCGCGGATCTCCTGCAACGGGGACGGCGGGCGTGGCTGCAAGTGCACGTCAACGTTCGCGGGGCGATTCACCCGTCCATTGTGGGGCGCACATGCCCGTGGGGCCGCACGTCAGAGCCCCGTCCACACCATTCGGGTGGTGTGAGCGGGGCCGGAGCCGAGGCGCTGGACTGTCCTGATCGCCGTCGCCCAGCGGGCCGGGGCCTATGCCTCGCGGGTGACGCGCGCGTGATCCGTGAACACCCTCCTGATGAGCTCATGCCCAGTCCGCCCGGCATGTCGAAGTGCCCAGTTCTGAGCCCCCGCCTGTTCGTCATGCGCGCCGGACTCGGCTCCCCAGCCCTCGGCGACGCAGAACGCCTCGTACGTCACCCCGCCCTCGGGGGCGTGTCGGATCGTGTGGGGGACGTAGCGGAGCACGGCGCGGGTCATCGACTCACCTCGCCGTGGGGGTGCTGGCGGATCTCTACGTTGCAGTCCACGACCCCGATAGGTCCCGGCGCGCGTGGCACTCGGTGCGCTGAGCGACAAGTGCCCCGCACACGTCGCAGTCCGGGTCCGCCGGATCGGGGTCGGGTACTCGGAACGGATCACGCTGTTCAACCTGCTGCCAGAGTCCCCGCACCATTCCGATTCCCCTTCACCGTCCGCTGGTATCGCGATCGTCCCGCTGGTGATCAGGACGGGGGAAACGCTGGGTCAACCTCGGGCGCACCCCACGACGGGCAACTGCCCTCCAAGCGGCGGAGACGTTGGGCGAGGACATCCACGCCCTGTGGCCGGCGCTCAGGCAAGCACGGGCGGCGCGCGCCGTCGGTCCGGAACTGGTCGCTCTGTACGACCAGCGGGCAGACCTTCCCGTATCCGTGTTCGTGGATCTCCTCGCGGCAGGGTGCGAGCGGATCGACGTCCTGGTCTACCCGGGTATGGACCTGTGACCGGTGTGGCACCCGACATGACCGCGACCACAACGCGGCGAAAAACGTGAAGTACGAAGGGCGGCGCATCCGCGCCGCATGGAGCGGTACCACCCACCCCCGGACCGGGGGCCCTTGCCGGGTGACCGGCAAGGTAAGCGCCTGCGGAGCGCATGTAAGACCAGGGTTTTCCCCGGCAGCGCGCGCAACACCCACTGACGTGGGCAGGAAACAGGAACCCAGCTCAAGGTGAACCGTGACAACGGACGCCAGGGAGGGAATCGCCCACGCCAGCGCGGGTGAGGAGGTCACTTCAGGCGCTCCTCGATGCGGCCCCGCATCGAGGCCATGGTGAAGCCCTTCGGGTCGATCTTGCCCGGGCGCCATTCCAGGTGGCCGACGACCGAGCGGGCGGTCCAGCCGTGGGCGCGGCACAGGGCGGCCGACGCACGGGCCATCGCGTCGAGTTGGGCGGCCGGCCAGGGGTCCTCGCCGTCGCCGAGGTTCTCGCACTCGAATCCGTAGAAGTGGCGGTTGCCGTCGGTGTTCGCGTGCTGGTCGGGCGGGAGGCGCTTCTCGGCGATCACCGCCGCCAGGACGTCGGAGTCGCCCGCGCCGGCGTGGTTGGCGCGGCCGTGGCCGACCAGGTGGACCCGGCCGTCCTTGGTGATCACGCCGTGGCAGAGCGGGCCGGGGAGGTCCGCGTGGCCGTCGCGGCAGAGCTGGACGGTGTACGCGGTCCCGTGGGTGACGGTGTGGTGGAGCATCACCCCGTGAACCGGCCCCCAGGGGCCCTTGTGGTTGCGGTTGTGGGTGCGCCAGTCGCCGACTTCGACGACCGTCAGGCCCTCGGCCCGCAGGACGCCGATGAACCGGTTTGCGGACAGGGGTACGGACATGACCGCCTCCTCTTGCCGTGAGTAGTCGAGTGATTACTCAACGCTTAGTGGAAGCGGTCATTCCGTCGCAAGGGCGCGCACCCGGCGCACGGATCACGCCGAGGCGAGCCACAGGTCGGGGCCGAAGACCTCGTAGGCAATGTCCGCAGGAGCCACGCCCTTGGCGATCAGCTGCTCGCGCGCCGCCCGCATGAAGGGGAGCGGGCCGCAGAGGTAGGCCTGCGTGCCCGGGGCGACCGGGACGTTGGTGAGGTCGAGGCGGCCCGCGTGGTCGCCGGGCTCGGCGTCGGCCTCGTACCAGAAGTGCGCCGTGGCGTCGGGGAGCTTGTGGGTCAGGGCGCGGTGGTCGGTGCGCAGGGCGTGGTCGGCGGGGGAGCGGTCGGCGTGCAGGACGGTGACCGGGGCCGTGTGCGCGGTGTCGGCCAGGTGCTCCAGCATGGAGAGCATCGGGGTGCAGCCGATGCCGGCCGAGGCCAGGATCACCGGCGCGGCGGAGTCCCGGAGGACCAGGTCGCCGTAGGGGGCCGAGACGCGCAGGGTGTCGCCGGTGGCGACCTCGGCGTGCAGGTGGTTGGAGACCTCGCCGTCGGGGCCGGAGGCGGCCGGGCCGTGGACCCGCTTGACGGTGATCGAGCGGACCGGGGAGCCGGGGGCGCTGGAGAGGCTGTACTGGCGGATCTGGCGGGCGCCGTCGGGGAGTTCGACCTGGACGGAGACGTACTGGCCCGGCTTGAAGCCGGGCGCCGGGGAGTCGTCGGCCGGGGTCAGGTGGAAGGTGGTGCAGTCCGCGGTCTCCTCGATGCGGGCGGCGACCGTCCAGTCGCGCCAGACGTCGCCGGCGAGGACCTGCTGCTCGGCGTAGAGGCGCTCCTCGATGGTGATGAGGGCGTTCGCCATGAGCCAGTAGACCTCGTCCCAGGCCTCGGCGACCTCGGGGGTGACGGCCTCGCCGAGGATCTCCACGATCGCCTCGAAGAGGTGCTTGTGGACGACTCCGTACTGCTCGCGGGTGACGCCGAGGGAGGCGTGCTTGTGGGCTATGCGGTTCAGCATCACGTCGGGGCGGGCGTCCGGGTGCTCGACGAGGTAGGTCGCGAAGGCGGCGATGGAGCCGGCGAGGGCCTGCTTCTGGAGTCCGGCGTTCTGGTTGCCGCGGTTGAAGAGGTCGCGGATCAGCTCGGGGTGGGCCGCGAAGAGCTTCCCGTAGAAGAGCTCCGTGATGTCGCCGATGGCCGCGCCCACGGCGGGCAGGGTGGCTCGTACGGTCGCGGTCGACTTCTCGGAAAGCATCGGGTGACTCCTCGGGTCGGGGGTGGATCGTAGAACTGGAATGTGAGATGCGTATTTATGGGCAAGGGTGTGCGCGGCGTCCGCGGTGATACGGATCTCTGTTCGAAGTGTCTGCGGGCATCAGGCTATGCGGGGCCGGTGCCGGTGCGAATCAGCCATCCGGCCCCTGTCGTCAGAGTCTTCCGGCCCCCGTCGACCCGCCCGAAATGCCCAGCAGGAGCGGACCGGTCGGGGCTGCGACCAGGTCGTTCACCGTCAACGGGTCCAGGGCGGCGAAGAAGGCCTCCCGGGCCCGGCGCAGCGCCCCGCGCAGGATGCACGCGCTCCGCAGCGGACACGCGACGGCGCCGTCGCAGTCCACGACGTCGCCGGCGCCCTCCAGCTCGCGGACCACCCCGCCCACCGAGGCGGCGCGCCCGGCGGGGGTCAGGGTGAGGCCGCCGCCGCGTCCGCGGCGGGCCTCGACCAGGCCGAGGTGCTGCAGCTTGGCGACCACTTTGGCGGTGTGGGTGTACGGGACCTCCATGGTCGCCGCCACGTCACGGGTGGTGGGGAGGTCCCCCTCCGCGACGGCCAGGCGCATCAGGACGCGCAGGGCGAGGTCGGTGAATCGGGTCAGCCGCATGGGTCCAGCGTAGAAAACTTGCATCCCCGGTGCAAATTAAAGAGGGGGCATCGCGTGAGATGGCTGAAACGGATGGGGTCCACGTGCCTCATGGGTCGGGAGTTGACTCAACAGGGTGCCCAGCCACGAACGGAGTAGTCCCACCCTTTTGTGTAATGGTCCCACCACGCTGCGTGCTGACAAGCTCCTCCCGCAGATTCATGGAGTGATCGAAGGGGAAATTCATGTCGGTCCAGGCAGGTTCCGAATCCGAGACCCAGGCACCGCAGCGCAGTCTGGGAACATCGGCGGCGCGGAACTTGGCAACCACGACCAAGTCCGCGCCGCAGATGCAGGAGATCACCTCGCGGTGGCTCCTGAAGATGCTCCCCTGGGTGTCCGTCCAGGGCGGTACGTACCGGGTCAACCGGCGGCTGAGCTACTCGGTCGGCAACGGCATCGTGGAGTTCATCAAGACCGGCACGCAGGTGCAGGTGATCCCGGCGGAGCTGGGGGAGCTTCCCGTGCTGCGCGACTACGACGACCCCGACGCGCTGGCCGAACTCGCCGCCCGCTGCCACCAGATCGACTTCGAGCCGGGCCAGGAGCTGACCTCCTTCGGCAGCCCCGCCGACAAGGTGTTCCTGCTCGCCCACGGGCGCATCGACCAGATCGGCCCCGGCCCCTACGGTGACGACGCCGTCCTGCAGACCGTCGCCGACGGGGCCTTCTTCGGCGAGGACTCCCTCGTCGACGAGGAGGCCATCTGGGAGTACACCGCCCGCGCCGCCACCGCCGGCACCGTGCTCGTCCTCTCCCGCCAGGACTTCCAGATCCTCGCCGACCGCGTCGACTCGCTGCGGGCCCACCTGGACTCCGTACGGGACCTGCCCGAGCAGCGCACCAACAAGTACGGCGAGGCCGCGATCGACCTCTCCGCCGGCCACCAGGGCGAGGCCGTGCTGCCGGGCACCTTCGTGGACTACGAGGCCCGCCCGCGCGAGTACGAACTCTCCATTGCACAAACGGTCCTGCGCGTGCACACCCGCGTCGCCGACCTGTACAACCAGCCGATGAACCAGACCGAGCAGCAGTTGCGGCTCACGGTCGAGGCGCTGCGCGAGCGCCAGGAGCACGAGATGCTCAACAACCGCGACTTCGGCCTCCTGCACAACGCCGACTACGACCAGCGCATCCAGTCCCACGACGGAGCGCCCAGCCCCGACGACATGGACCAGCTGCTCAGCATGCGGCGCGGATCCAAGTTCTTCCTGGCCCACCCCAAGGCCATCGCCGCCTTCGGGCGCGAGTGCAACAAGCGCGGCCTGTACCCGGAGTCGGTCGAGATCGGCGGGCACCGGGTGCCTTCCTGGCGCGGGGTCCCGATGTTCCCGTCCAACAAGATCCCGATCAGCGACGCCCGTACGACCTCCATCCTCTGCATGCGCACCGGCGAGGACGAGTCGGGCGTCATCGGCCTGCACCAGCCCGGGATCCCGGACGAGATCGAGCCGAGCACCTCGGTGCGGTTCATGGGGATCAGCGAGCAGGCGATCATCTCGTACCTGGTCACCACCTACTTCTCCGCCGCGGTGCTGGTGCCGGACGCGCTCGGCGTCCTGGAGAACGTGGAGATCGCCCGCTGGCGCTGACCCGGCCGGCGCGGGAGCGAGGGCCACGAGGCAGGACGGGACCGGACGGGACGGAGCGCACACGCCATGTCGACCACTGAGGCGATGACCACCAGCGAGGGGCAGGAAGCCGCCGTCCTGCTGGAGCGGACGAGAGAAACGGTCAACCCCGCACTGCGGCGGAGCGTGGAGAGCCTGCCCGGCTCGATGCGGCGCGTGGCGATGTACCACTTCGGCTGGGAGCACGAGGACGGCACCCCGGCGGCGGGCGGCACCGGCAAGGCCATCCGGCCCGCCCTGGTGCTCGCCGCCGCGCATGCCCTTCGCGGGGACGGACCGGCCGGAGAGGGAGCGGCCGGGGAAGGGGTGGCCGGGGGCGCCGTACGGGCGGCGGTGGCCGTGGAGCTGGCGCACAACTTCACGCTGCTGCACGACGACGTCATCGACAAGGACGTGCGCAGGCGCGGCCGGCCGACGGCCTGGACGGTCTTCGGCACGCCGGACGCGATCATCACGGGCGACGCCATGATGGCGCTCGCGCTGCGGCTGCTCGCCGAGGACCCGCACCCGGCCTCGGCGGCGGCCTCGGCGCGGCTCGCCGCCTGCATCGTCGAGCTGTGCGCGGGCCAGCAGGCGGACTGCGCCTTCGAGCAGCGCCACAGCGTCTCCCTCGACGAGTGCCTGACCATGGCGACGGCCAAGACCGGAGCCCTGCTGGGCTGCGCGTGCGCGCTCGGCGCGCTGTACGCGGGGGCCGGCCCGGACGAGGTCGACGCCATGGACGCCTTCGGCCGGGAGGCCGGGCTGGCCTTCCAGCTCATCGACGACCTGATCGGCATCTGGGGGGACCCCGGTCACACGGGCAAGCCCGCCGGGGCCGATCTGCTGGCCCGCAAGAAGTCCCTCCCGGTCGTGGCCGCCCTCACCTCGGGCACCGCGGCGGGGGAGGAGCTGGCCGCGCTGTACGCGGGTCCCATGAACGGGGACGACGTGGGCAGGGCTGCCGCGGCGGTGGAGCGGGCCGGCGGGCGGGACTGGGCGCAGGCCCATGCCGCCGACCGGATGGGGCGGGCGGTGCAGCAGCTGTCGCGGGCCGTCCCGGACCTCGGGGCGGCGGGCGGGCTGCTGGCGCTGGCGGAGTTCGTGACACGGCGTACGAAGTGACCGGGTAGGGGGCGAGGGGGACCCCCGCAGGACCCCCGGAGGCCTGTTCCGGCACCGCACGGTGCCGGAACGGGCCTTTCTGTGCCGGTGGGGCAACTCTAGGATCACTCACGGTTGTTGACGCGTGAGTGATGTGAAGGGTGTGACCCATGGGGCTGGAGATACGTCAAGCCGGGCCGTCGGACCGGGATGCCGTGGCGCGGCTGCTCGACGAGGCCTTCCGCACCGATCCCGTGAGCAGTTGGGTGTTCCCGGACCCGGAGCACCGGGCCGCGGTGCACGGCAAGTTCCTGGGCGTCTTCGTGGACGTGGCGCTGGCCGAGGGCCGGATCGACTACGCGGTGGACGGTTCGGCGGCGGCGCTGTGGCTGCGGATCCCGGCGGCCGGTCCGGAGGACGAGCACGTCGAGGACGAGATCCCGGCGAAGATGCGGGCCGTGGCCGACCCGGACAACGAGCGGTGCGAGCTGGTGGGCCGGCTCACGGGCGCGGTGCACCCGATGGCGGAGGAGCACGAGTACCTGCTGATGATCGCGGTCGCCCCCGGACGGCAGGGCGAGGGCCTGGGCACGGAGCTGATCCGGCCGGTGCTGGAGCGCTGCGACCGCGAGGGCGTGCCGGCGTACCTGGAGGCGAGCAGCGAGCGCAGCAAGGGGCTGTACGAGCGGCTGGGCTGGCAGTTCACGGGCGAGGCGGTGCGACTGCCGGACGGTCCGCTGATGTGGCCGATGTGGCGCAAGCCGCAGTAGCCGGTCCCGTACCGCACGCCTCGGTAATCCCTTGCGAGACCACTTCGACTGAAGTACTTTGATCGACGTGCCTCGATGGGGGTGCACTGTCGAACGGAAGAGAATCGCTTGCGCAAGCTCACGTACTTCATCGCCGCGACGGTCGACGGGTTCATCGGAGCCCCGGACGGCGACGCCGATTTCATCTACAGCTACCTCGACGGCGAGTTCATCGATCACCTCAAGGCCGAGTACCCGGAGACCATCTCCACCCCGGGCCGCGCCCAGCTCGGGATCGCGGACGTCCCGCCCAAGCACTTCGACACGGTGCTCATGGGGCGCGGTACGTACGAGCCCGGCCTCAAGCAGGGCGTGACCAGCCCGTACGGGCACATGCGCGAGCAGTACGTGGTCTCGCGCTCGCTCACCGAGGCGCCGGACCCGGCGGTCCGGCTGATCGAGGGCGACCTGGTGGCCAAGGTCCGTGAGCTGAAGGCGCAGGACGGGCTCGGCATCTGGCTGTGCGGCGGAGCGGACCTCGCGGGGCAGCTGATCGACGAGATCGACGCGTTCGTCGTCAAGACGTACCCGGTCTTCGTCGGCACCGGCATGCCGATGTCGCGCGCCGGGTTCGGGGCGCGCCCCCTGGAGCTGACCGGGGTCGAGGTCCTGGGCGGCGGTCAGGTCATCACCTCGTACGCCGTCAAGCGCTGACCCGCCGAAGCGGCGAAACCGGCCTACCGTGGAGGTATGGCCGGTGAACAGCGCGAGCAGCAGGCACACGGGACGGTCGCTCCGCGGGCCGGGCACGACCAGCAGTCGTGCCCGGTCTGCGGGAGCCCCGTCGACACGATGGTCGGACGGCGCAAATCCCTGGGGATCTTCGTCCCGGTGTGGACCCCCGGTCCCTGTCGGAACCGGGAGTGCACGGCGTACGAGCCGGGGTACGAGGAACCCCGGCCCGAGGGACCCCGGGCGGAGCAGCCCGGGACCGAAGGGGCCTAGCCCTTCGCGTCCAGGCCGGACGCGACGAGCCCGTTCGCCCAGAGCTGGTTGACGCGCGAACGCTCGGCGGAGTTCGGGGTGGCGTTCGTGCAGGAGGTGCCGGGGCCGCCGCCGGACATCAGCTCGCTGCACGGACCCGAGTAGTGGTCCGGCAGGCCGAGCACGTGGCCGGTCTCGTGCGCGGTCACGCGGGTGGAGTTGTACTGCTGGTTCTGCCGGTAGTCCAGGAAGATGTAGCCCCGGCCGTGGCCGTCCGTGCTCGCGTACGAGCCGCGCGAGTCGTTGCCCTCGCGGTACGAGAAGTTCCCGCCCGAGGACACCTCCTGCAGCTTGACGTTGGTCACCGAGCTGTTCCAGATCTGGGTGGAGCGGGATATCTGGGTGCGGAAGCTCGGCGCGTTGCGGGTGTTGTAGGTGACGGTGACGGCCGCCAGGCCCGGGGCCGCGGCGCGCTGCTCGGCCACCGCGCGCTGCACGGCCTCGAAGAAGGCGCGGTTGGCGGCCTGGTTCTCCTTCGACTGCTCGTACGCGGCGTACGTGGCCGGGCTGCCGGCGCCCGGGGAGGCCGAGGCGGTGGCGCCCGGGACGACGGCGCCGAGAACGGCGGCGACGCCGAGGCCGACGGCGGACAGAGTGGTCTTGCGGGAGTGGCGCATGTGGGGGACTCCTGCTCATCCGGTGCGGTGGGGGGTCGTTCGGTACCGGAGTCTGCGGGAGCGGGAGGGGTCGGCGGATGATGTCAGACCCCGATAGCGCCGGGCTATCGGGAGGGTTTCGGAAGCCCAACTCCCGTGAGAATGGCGGGATTCGAGGGGATACCGGTTACTGGTGCGGTCGGCTCGGCCCGGCCTACTCTCGGGGCATGGAGCTTGAGGTCAGGCACCTGCGCGCCCTGTGCGCCATCGCCGACGCCGGCAGCCTGCACAAGGCCGCCCGGCAACTCGGCGTGAGCCAGCCCTCCCTGACGACCCAGTTGCGCCGCATCGAACGCGCCCTGGACGGGGAGCTGTTCCTGCGCGAGCGCACCGGATGCCGGCCGACCCCCTTCGGGCGCACCATCCTCGGGCGGGCGCGACCGCTCCTGGCCGAGATGGCCGCCCTCGTCGCGGAGGCCCGGGCGCTGTCGCAGGGGCCGCGGCTGCGGATCGGCTCGACGGCCAGCCGCGCCCTGCCCGGCTGGCTGCGGCGGCTGCACCGGCGGCTGCCCGACACGGAGACCGACCTGATGGTCGACGTGTCCGCCAACGCGCTGCTGCGGATGACGGCTTCGGGCCGGCTCGACGTGGCGTTCGTGCACGAGGTGGAGGGCAGCCCGCTGCGCGTGCCGGCCGGGCTGGAGCTACGGGTGCTGGTGGAGCGGGAACCGCAGTTCGTGTCCATGTCCCGGGACCATCCTGCGGCGGCGCGGGCCGTGGTGGAGCTGCGCGACCTCGCCGCCGACCGGTGGACCGTGGACCCGTCGGTGGACGGCGAATGGGACGGGCTGCGCCGGGTTCTCGCGGGGGCCGGCCTCGACCCGCCCCTGCTGCACGCCGACTACCACACGGCCGCCTCGCTGATCGCCTCCGGCGAGGCCGTCGCCCCCTGCCAGCCCACCTCCGGACTGCGCGAGGACATGGCGATCCGGCCGCTCTCCGGTGATCCGCTCGCCGTACGCCTCCTCCTCGCGACCCGCCCCGGGGTGCACCCGCAGGTGTTCGACGGGGTGTACGAGGACCTCCGCGCGGCCTACCGCGAAGCCGCGCTGGAGACTCCGCCCTACCGGGCCTGGCTGCGCCGCAACGCGAGCCCGCTGCTGGCGGCGTAGGGGGACTGGGGCCGGAGGAGCTGCTGGGCGGGAGCAGCTGCTAGGCGCGGCGGCGGGCCCGGTCGTAGGCCAGGGCGGCCGCGCCGTGGGTCACCAGGACGGTGCCCGCGGCCAGCCAGCCCGGGCTGCGGCGGCGGGCCGCCCACAGCATCAGGGGTGCTCCGGCGGCCAGTTGGGCCGCACCCGCCAGGCGCGCCTTGGGGCCCCGGAGCCACGGGCCCAGGGGGCTGTCCTCGACCACCGCGAGCTCCGCCCGCACGGTGTCGCGCCAGCCCGCCCACTCCACCCGCTCCGCGCCCGGCGCGACCCGGGCCGCCTCACGCAGCCGGTCGGCCGGTTCGCCCGGGTTCAGGCCCGCCGGGAGCGCCAGCCCCGCGCGGGCCAGCAGTGCGATGACGCCGAGCAGCCGGGACGCGCCGTCCGCCGCCTCGTCGGGGCGGGTGAGGCGCTCCAGTTCCTCCAGGTCCAGCACCGGGTCCAGTCCGAGCCGCGCCGCCAGCACCCGCATCGCGTCCGGGTCCGGGGCGTCCCGCTCGCCGTGCGGACGGCCCGCCGCGTCCCACTCGTAGGCCGCGGACCGGCGGAACCCGGAGGACAGTACGAAGCCGGTCCGGCCCTCCTCCCACCACAGGCTCAGCACCGGCCAGTTGGAGCTCAGCGCGACCGCCGCGCCCCATCCCGCCAGGACTTCGGCCACGGATTCCGCGCCGCCGAGCCAGGGCTCGGCCTCGGGCACCAGCACGCTCCATTCGCCGGCGGGGGCCAGGAGCAGGCGTTCGCGCAGGATGTGCGCGGCCGGTCGGGCGTCGAGGGGTTCGGCGCGGCAGAGCAGCAGTCCGCCCGCCGTGGTCTGGGAGATCGACATGCCCACACGCTAAGCCAAAACGGCCCAAAATGATGATTTTGGATCATCCTGACGCGCTTGACTTCCCGCAACCGCGATATATCGTGTTGGGCAGAAGACGCGATATGTTGCGTGCAGGTACGCCGAGGAGGGCCAGCACCATGCCAGAGGCAGCGCAGAATCCGCAGAGTCCGCCGAAGGTCTGGTCGGTCGCCGGACCGCAGAAGCTCACCTTCGAGGAGCCGGTGACCGAGGTCCGCGTCCGGGTGGTCGGCGGCACGGTCAACGTCGTCGCCGCCGCCGACGAGGGCCCGGCCCGCCTGGAGGTGTCCGAGGTCGACGGCCCGCCCCTGCACGTGGTGCAGGAGGGCGGCATCCTGACCGTCTCCTACGAGGACCTCCCCTGGAACGGTTCCCAGGGGTTCAAGGAGTGGTTCGACGCCAAGCCCTGGAAGACCTGGTCCTCCGGTGGCTTCGGTCGCAAGGCCTGGGAGCGCGGCGCGACCGTGACCCTCACCGTCCCGGCCGCCGCCCGCGTCCAGCTGGCCAGGGTCGGCGCCACGGTCTTCGTCTCCGGCATCGAAGGCGGCACGGACGTCCACGGGGTCTCCGGCGAGACCACGCTCGTCGGCCTCTCCGGCAAGGTCAAGGCGCACACGGTCTCCGGCGGGGTCGAGGCCCAGTCCGTGAGCGGTGAATTCGGCTTCCACTCCGTGTCCGGCGGCCTGACGGTCGTGGACGGCGCCGTGGGCAACGTACGGGCCGACTCGGTCAGCGGGGACATGCTGATCGACCTGGCCCTCGACGACCGGCCCGAGCCGCGACCGGTCGACATCTCCCTCACCTCCGTATCGGGGCAGGTTGCCATCCGCCTCCCGCACCCGGCCGACGCCCGCGTCGAGGCCAACACCGCCACCGGCGGCGTCTCCAACGCCTTCGAGGACCTCCAGGTCTCCGGCCAGCTGGGCGCCAAGCGGATCACCGGCACCCTGGGCGCCGGCGCCGGCACGCTGCGCGCCACCACCGTCTCCGGTTCCATCGCGCTGCTGCGCCGCCCGGCCACGGACGCGGCCGCCCCGGCCGCCCCCCTCGCGCTCGACAAGAAGGTGCTCTGACATGCCGCCCGTCTTCGCTCACGGCCGCCTCCGCCTCTACCTCCTCAAGCTGCTCGACGAGGCCCCGCGCCACGGGTACGAGGTGATCCGGCTGCTGGAGGAGCGTTTCCAGGGGCTGTACGCGCCCTCCGCGGGCACGGTGTACCCGCGCCTGGCGAAGCTGGAGACCGAGGGCCTGGTCACGCACGCGACGGAAGGCGGGCGCAAGGTGTACTCGATCACCGACGCGGGCCGCGCCGAACTGGCTGACCGCGGCGGCGAACTGGCCGACCTGGAGCTGGAGATCCGTGACTCGGTCTCCGAGCTGGCCGCCGAGATCCGCGCCGACGTGAGCGGCGCGGCAGGCGATCTGCGGCGCGAACTGCGGGCCGCGGCCAGCGCGTCGGCCACGCAGGTGGAGGGCGAGTCCTGGACGGCAGCCAAGGAGGAGTTCCGCAAGGCGAAGGCCGAGTGGAAGGAACAGGCGCGCCGGGCGAAGGACGAGAGTCGCCGGGCCCGCGAGGAGGCCCAGCAGGCGCGCCGGCAGGCCAAGGAGGCGCAGGAGCGGGCCCGTGAGGAGGTCCAGCGCATCGCGGGCCAGCTGCAGGAGCAGTTCGCGAAGTCGGGCGGAGTCCTGGGAAGCCTGGCGGGAGCCTGGCTCGGCGGCTCCGGCTCGACGACGGCGCCCTCCGCGCCGTCCGCGCCCTCCGAGCCCTCCGACCGTTCGGCCGCCCCGGCGCCGGCTCCCGACGCGGACTGGGCGCGTGACGTGCCGTCGACGGGGGACCCGGCCCGCGACCTGGACCGGCTGCTGGACCGTTTCCGCGACGACATCCGCGACGCGGCCCGCGACCGGGGGATCAGCGACGACCAGCTGGCACAGGCCCGTACCCACCTGGCGGACGCGGCCGCCCGCATCGCCTCGGCCCTCGGCCCGCAGGACTAGGCAGTCCCGGGCGGGTGTTCGCCGCGGCCGACCCCTGTACGGCCGCGGCGAGGTGGTTCAGCGCCCGGAGCCCGCGCGACGCATGCGCGCGGCGAGCAGGAGCCCCGCGCCGGCGACGAGCGCTGTGCCCGCGCCGCCCGCGATCCAGGCGGTGTCACCGGCGCCGGTGGTGGCGAGTCCGCCGTTGCCGCCCTGGGGGGTGACGGCGGTGTTCCCCGCGCCGCTCCCGGAGCCGGAGGGCTCGGGGGTGGGAGCGGGGGTCGGAGTCGGAGTCGGGGTGTTCTTGTCCGGCTGCTTCCCCTCCTCCTTCTCCTTGTCCTCCTGGGCCTTCTTGTCCTTGGCGCGGGCCTCGTGCTGGCCCGTCTTCAGGAACTCCGCGCGGTCGGCGGGAGTGCCGTTGAGCGCTGCGATGCCCGCCTTGACCAGCTCCGGGCCCCCGCCATCGATGATCTGTGCGATCTCGACCCGGTTGTCCTGGTCGCGCAGATGGTGCTGGCCCGTCTTCAGGAACTCGATGCGGTCGGCGGGAGTGCCCTTGAGCGCCTTCTTGGCGCCTTCCTTCAGGCCGGGGCCGGCGCCGTTGATCAGCCTGGAGATGTCGACCTTGTTGTCGTCGTCGCGCAGCTCGTGCTGGGTGACCTCGTAGAAGTGGCGCAGCTTCTCGATGTTCGAACCGTCATTGCTGAGGACCGCGTTGATGCCTTCCTTCAGGCCGGGGCCGGCACCGTTCAGGAGGCGGAGGATCAGGATCCGGTAGTCGTCGATGCGGATCTTGTGCTGGTCGGTCTCGATGAACTTGCGCATGGCCGCAGGACCGTCGGCGATGGCCTTGTGGCCGGCTTCCTTCATGTAATTGCTGGCCATCGGGTCGGCGATGATCGCAAGGATCGTCTTGCGGTCCTGCTCGGCCTGGCTGTCGCCCGGCTGCTCGGCCGGCGGCTGCACCGGCGCGGGCTGCTCGGCCGCGGGACGGTCGGGCGCGGTCGGAGCCGTCGGGCCGGCGGGCGCACCGGTTTCTTCGCCGGTGGCGAAGGCCGGGGACGCGAGGAACACGGCTGGGGCCAGAGCGGAAACGGTGACCGCCGCAGCGATCCGGGACAACTTCACGGCAAAACCCCCAGGAGAGAACGTTCTTTCGCAGGGCAAGACTCACCGGCCGCACGGATGGTTGTACGCGACAGCAAAGAAGGTGAAGGGGGCGTGACCGCTTCTCAGCCCGTCAGGGCCGCCTCGGCTCCCGCGTAGGTGACCCCGTGGTCGCTGAGGACCTCGGCGGACGTCCCGGGGCGGGAGAGGAGGGCGAGGAGCAGGTGGAGGGTGGAGATGTGGCGATCCTTGCGGCCCAGGGCGATGCGCAGGGACTGCTCCAGGACCTTCTTGGCGCCCGGGGAGAAGCGGGTGCGGCCGGAGCGGCCGCGCGGGGCGGGGTCCGACAGGGCGCCCTCGCCGTGGGTCTCCTCGATGCGCGAGACGATCTCCGTGAGGTCGATGCCGAGGCCCGCGAGGGCTTCCTCGTCCGCCTTGGACATGCCGCCCCGGCGGCGGGCCGCCGCCAGATCGGCGGAGATCGCGGCCCGGTCGACGTTCAGGGGGTCGAGGGCCCCCAGGGCGAGCAGGGCGAGGAGCAGGTGCTCCTCGCCGACCCGCTGCGCCCCGGTCCGCTCGGCCTCGGTGACCGCGCCCGTCACGGTGGAGCGGGCGTCCTGGGTGAAGCGTTCGAACATCAGAGCCTCCCGTGCTTCTTGTGTACGGCCTGCCGGCTGACGCCCAGCTCGGCCGCGATCTCCTGCCAGGACCAGCCCTGCGCACGGGCCCCGCGCACCTGTACGGCCTCCAGCTGCTCCAGCAGTCGCCGCAGGGCGGCCACGGCGCGCAGGCCCACCCGGGGGTCGCGGTCACCGGCGCGCTCGGCCAGATCGGTAGCTTCCGTCATGGGTGTCAATGTAGGTTGACGAACGGGAGGGTGTCAACCCACATTGACACCTGGGTGGTGCCGGTCCTTCGGGGGGCAGGGGCGGGGCGGTGGCTAGACGGTGAGGACGATCTTGCCGAACACGTCGCCCGACTCCAGCTTCGCGAAGCCCTCGCGGGCCCGGTCCAGCGGCAGGGTCTCGTCGATCACCGGGCGGACGCCGGTCGCCGCGCAGAAGGACAACAGGTCCTCCAGCTCGTCCTTCGAGCCCATCGTCGAGCCGACCACCTTGAGCTCCAGGAAGAAGATCCGGGTCAGCTCGGCGTGCGCCGGGCGGTCCCCGCTCGTGGCCCCCGAGATGACCAGGGTGCCGCCGGGGCGCAGCGATTTGACCGAGTGCGACCAGGTGGCGGCGCCGACGGTTTCGATGACCGCGTCGACCCGCTGGGGGAGCCGCGCGCCGGGCTCGTAGGCCTCCACGGCACCCAGCTCGACCGCGCGCTTGCGCTTGGCCTCGTCGCGGCTGGTCGCGAAGACCCGCAGGCCGGCCGCCTTGCCGAGGACGATGGCGGCGGTGGCGACCCCGCCGCCCGCGCCCTGGACCAGGACCGAGTCGCCCGGGCGGACGCCGGCGTTGGTGAAGAGCATGCGGTACGCGGTCAGCCACGCCGTGGGCAGGCAGGCGGCCTCTTCGAAGGAGAGCTCGGCGGGCTTGCGCAGGACGTTCCAGGCGGGGACGGTGACCTGCTCGGCGAAGGTGCCCTGGTAGCGCTCGGTCAGGATCGAGCGGGGCTCGTCGGGGCCGACCCCGTGGCCGGTCTGGCCGATGACGGAGTGCAGGACGACCTCGTTGCCGTCCTGGTCGATCCCGGCGGCGTCACAGCCGAGGATCATGGGGAGCTTGTCCCCCGACAGGCCGACCCCGCGCAGCGACCAGAGGTCGTGGTGGTTGAGGGAGGCGGCCTTGACGTTCACGGTCACCCAGCCGGGGCGGGCCTGCGGGGCGGGGAGGTCGCCCAGCTCAAGGCCGCTCAGCGGCTGGTCACGGTCGATTCGGGCAGCGTAGGCAGCGAACATGGCCGCGAGGCTACCGGTCGGTAGCCCGGGGATCCAGGGCCTGCCCTGGCCGGCGGGCGGCTGCTCGGGGTTGCTCCCCGTGCCCGTCGGCGGGAGCGTGCCCTGCGGGGGCTGTCCCCTACCCGCCCTTCCACCGTTCCCCGGGCTCCGCCCGGACCCGTTGCCGTGTGCGGCGCCGTTCCCGGGGGCCGGCCCCCGGACCCCCGCTCCTCAAACGCCGGAGGGGCTGGATTTGGCAGGGCTGGATTGGGCCGGCCTCGGCCCGTACGCGAAGCGGGGCCCGGCCGGAAGGTTCCGGACGGGCCCCGCTTCGTGCAGCTCGGTGCAGCGATCAGGCCAGGCGGGCCACGCCGTCGGCCTTCGCCGCCGCGGCGACCGCGGCCGTGACGGCCTCGGCGACGCGGGTGTCGAACGGCGACGGGATCACGTAGTCGGCGGTGAGCTCGCTGTCGGCGACGACACCGGCGATGGCGTCGGCAGCCGCGATCTTCATGTTCTCGGTGATCCGCGAGGCCCGGACCTTGAAGGCGCCCGCGAAGATGCCCGGGAACGCGAGCACGTTGTTGATCTGGTTCGGGAAGTCCGAGCGGCCCGTGGCCACGACCGCCGCGTACTTGTGCGCGACGTCGGGGTGGACCTCCGGGTTCGGGTTGGCCATGGCGAAGACGAAGCAGTCCTTCGCCATCGTCGCCACCGCGGCCTCGGGGACCGTACCGCCGGAGACGCCGATGAAGACGTCCGCGCCCGCGAGGGCGGACTCCAGGGAACCGGTCTGGCCGGTCTTGTTCGTCAGGCCCGCGATCTCCGCCTTGACGTCCGTCAGGTCGGAGCGGTCGGCGGAGACGACGCCCTTGCGGTCGGTGACGCAGACGTCGCCGATGCCCGCGTCCACGAGGATCTTGGCGATCGCGATGCCGGCGGCACCGGCGCCCGAGATCACGGCGCGCAGGTCGCCGAGGGTGCGACCCGTGAGCTTCGCGGCGTTGCGCATGGCGGCCAGCGTCACGATGGCCGTGCCGTGCTGGTCGTCGTGGAAGATCGGGATGTCCAGCGCCTCCTGGAGGCGGCGCTCGATCTCGAAGCAGCGGGGCGCCGAGATGTCCTCCAGGTTCACCCCGCCGAAGGACGGCGCGAGGCGGATCACGGTCTCGATGATCTCGTCCGTGTCCTTGGTGGCGAGCGCGATCGGAACCGCGTCCACACCACCGAACTGCTTGAAGAGAATGGCCTTGCCCTCCATCACGGGGAGGGAGGCCTCGGGCCCGATGTCACCGAGTCCGAGCACGGCCGTACCGTCGGTGACGACGGCGACCACGTTGGACTTCCAGGTGTACTCGTTCACGAGCTCGGGCTGCTCGGCAATGGCGCTGCACACCTTCGCAACGCCGGGCGTGTACGCCAGGGACAGGTCGTCCTTGTCGTTGACGGGCACAGTGGCCACGATGGCCATCTTGCCGCCCCGGTGCAGCGCGAACACCGCATCCGGGTTGTTGTCCGTCACGCTGTCGCTGCGAGGATTGACGATCTCCGCTGCCACTGTCTTAACCCCTTAAGTCTTTGAATCGTTGAGGGTGGCCACTCCTGGTTAAGGGGTGGGCGGGCACCGCGTCCGTCTCCGCGCCGACGGGTTTAGGTCCGTCTCCGCGAAGGGGAGGTTCGTACGCGCGGGCGCGCCGCACGCGCGCCCTGAGCCCCGGATGAGGGGTGTAAGGATCTGTTCTACCCGAAGAACGCTCACCCAGACGAGTCGATTCCCGCTCGACCATAAGCTCCTTGTCCCGGTTTTGGCGAAAAGTCCAAACCTCTCTGTCCGATGGGCGAGACGCGCCGCAAATAGTGCGGCAAAAGGACCAGGTCACAGCCGTTCGTGCGGTTCTGAGGGCCCTTGTCCGCAGTCCTGTTGGGTACGAAGCGGCTGCCGTTATCCGATTTTGACCTGACGGGCTGCCTGAATGACTCAGTCCGAATGGCAAGATGCCCCTAATCACACAAGGTCGCGACACTCGATGGGGCGTGCCCGACCGCTTTTCGATGCTTTCCACCTGCCGGAGGAACCAGCTCATGACCGCTAGCACCACCCGCCGTACGACCGCCGCCCGGTCCCGGATCGCCGCGGTCGGCGCGATCGCGGTCGCCGGCGCCCTGATCCTCACCGGCTGTGGAGACCAGACCGAGAAGAAGGGGTCCGGGGACGCCACGAAGTCCAACACCGCCCCCCTCTTCTCCGCCCTGCCGAAGAAGATCCAGGACGCGGGCGTCATCAAGGTCGGCACGGACGCGGCGTACGCGCCGATGGAGTTCACCGAGGGCGGCAAGATCGTCGGTGTCGACCCCGACATCGCCGAGGCCCTGGGCAAGCAGCTCGGCGTGAAGTTCGAGTTCACCTCGGGCAGCTTCGACGGTCTGATCACCTCGATCTACTCCGGCCGCCAGGACGCGATCATGTCCTCGGTCACGGACAACGAGAAGCGCCAGAAGGGCCTCGACGACGAGGGCAAGCAGATCGGCAAGGGGATCGACTTCGTCGACTACTTCTCCTCCGGCGTCTCGCTCCTCGTCAAGAAGGGCAACCCGCAGAACATCAAGTCCCTGGACGACCTCTGCGGCAAGACCGTCGCCGTCCAGCGCGGCACGATCTACGAGGACACCTTCAAGGCGCAGGCCACGAAGTGCGGTGACAAGAAGCTCACCATCGAGTCCTTCGACACCGACGCCGAGGCCCAGACCCGCGTCAAGGCCGGCGGCGCCGTGGCCGACCTGAACGACTTCCCGGTCGCCGCGTACATCGCGAAGACCTCGGGCGGCGGCAACGACTTCGAGGTCGGCGGCGCGCAGGCCGACGTCGGCCTCTTCGGCATCGGCGTCAGCAAGGAGAACACCCAGCTGCGCGACGCCCTGAAGCAGGCCCTCGACGCGATCATCAAGGACGGCTCCTACGCCAAGGTCCTGGAGAAGTGGAACGTCAAGGACAGCGCCGTTCAGTCCGCGACGGTCAACGCAGGCAAGTGACCCGTGCGGTCCGGGGGCGCCCGCGCCCCCGGACCCTGGTTCCTGAGCTCCACTGAAGGGCAGTCATTGTGACTGACAAGATCGACAAGGATCCGGCGGCGACCCCGCCGGCCGGGCCCGGCGCCTCGGGTACCCCGTACGAGGCCATCAAGGCAATCCCCGTGCGGCATTACGGCCGCTGGGTCAGCGGCGCCGTGGTCGTCGTCCTGCTGGGCTGGCTGATTTACGCCTTCTCGCAGGGCAACGTGATCTGGAAGACGGTCGGGGACAAGCTCTTCGACCCCTCGATCATCGCCGGCCTCGGCAACACCGTGATCATCAGCGTGTCCGCGATGGCCCTGGGCCTCGTGCTCGGCATCCTCTTCGCGGTCATGCGGCTTTCGAAGAACCCGGTGACCAACACCGTCGCCTGGCTCTACATCTGGTTCTTCCGCGGTACCCCGGTCTACGTACAGCTGCTGGTGTGGTTCAACCTGTCGCTGATCTTCCAGTACGTGAACCTCGGCCCGATCTACAAGCAGGAGACCGTCGAGCTGATGACCCCGTTCATGGTCGCCCTCCTGGGGCTGGGCCTGAACGAGGGCGCCTACATGGCGGAGATCGTCCGTGCGGGCATCCAGTCCGTCGACGAGGGCCAGAGCGAGGCCTCGCACGCGCTGGGCATGACCCAGACGCAGACCATGCGCCGCGTGGTCCTCCCGCAGGCGATGCGCGTGATCATCCCGCCGTCGGGCAACGAGTTCATCAACATGCTGAAGACCTCGTCCCTGGTGTCCGCGGTCCAGTACACCGAGCTCCTGCGGGCCTCGTCGAACATCGGGTCCACGGCCGGCGCGATCATGGAGATGCTGTTCGTCGCCTCCATCTGGTACCTGGCCCTGACCAGCGTGTTCAGCGTCGGCCAGTACTACCTGGAGCGCCGCTACGCACGCGGTTCGCTGCGCTCCCTGCCGCCCACGCCGTTCCAGCGGCTCAAGGCCAACCTGAACATGTTCCGCCGTACGGAGGTGGCGAAGTGACCGCCCAGCCGATGGTCAAGGCCGAGGCCGTCCACAAGTCGTACGGCCCCGCCCACATCCTGCGGGGCATCGACCTCGAAGTCGCCCCCCGCGAGGTGTTCTGCCTGGTCGGTCCGTCCGGCTCCGGCAAGTCCACCTTCCTGCGCTGCATCAACCACCTGGAGCGCATCAACGCCGGACGGCTCTCGGTCGACGGCCAGCTGGTCGGCTACAAGGAGAAGGCCGGAAAGCTCTACGAGCTGAAGGACAGCGAGGTCGCGGCCCAGCGCCGGGACATCGGCATGGTCTTCCAGCGCTTCAACCTCTTCCCGCACATGACGGCCATAGAGAACGTCATGGAAGCCCCCGTCATGGTCAAGGGCGAGAGCAAGGCCGTCGCGCGGGCCCGTGCCGTCAAGCTCCTGGACCGGGTCGGCCTCGGCGACAAGGGCGGGAACTACCCCACCCAGCTCTCCGGCGGCCAGCAGCAGCGCGTGGCCATCGCCCGCGCGCTGGCGATGGAGCCGAAGCTGATGCTCTTCGACGAGCCCACCTCGGCGCTCGACCCGGAGCTCGTCGGCGACGTCCTCGACGTCATGCGGGACCTCGCCGAGTCGGGCATGACCATGATCGTGGTCACCCACGAGATGGGCTTCGCCCGCGAGGTCGGCGACAACCTCGTCTTCATGGACGGCGGCGTCGTGGTCGAATCCGGCCACCCCCGCGAGGTCCTCGGCAACCCGCAACACGACCGCACCAAGGCCTTCCTCTCGAAGGTCCTGTAAGGGCGGCGGCGCTCCACGCGTGAGGGGCGGTACGGACATCCGTACCGCCCCTCACGCACGACCGCCCGCGCTGCGGCCCGGGGCCTACTTCAGGGCCAGCACCAGCCCGTCGGAGGGCGAGCGCCAGACCGTACGGGCCTCCGAGAAGCCGGCGCCGCGCAGCGTGGCCGCGTGCCAGGACTCCGGCGGGGTGTCGCCGTCGGCGTGCTCGCCGTAGATCTCGAAGCGGGCCTTCGTCGGCTCGGCGAGCACGGGGTCGGCGGCCGCGAGCTCCCACCACTCGCGCCAGTCCAGCGCCCCGGCCGCCTTCGCCCGGTCCATGGCGCCGTGCCGGTGGGCGCGCTCGGCGGCGTTGATCCGGGGGGTGGCGGGGTCGGGCATGTGGTCGGCGTTCATGAACACCCCGCCGGTGCGCAGCAGGGGCGCGAGCTGTCCGTAGAGGACGGCGAGGTCCTCGCTGGGCAGCCAGTGCAGGGCGGTGGCCGTCAGGATGGCGTCGTAGGAGCCGTGGGGGAGGGCCGTGCGCCAGTCGGGGTCCTTGAGGTCGGCGGTCACGAACGTGACGCGGGAGTCGCCGGCGAAGTGGCCGCGGGCGATCGTCAACAGCGCGGGGTCGAGATCGACTCCCGTACTGGTGGATTCCGGGAACCTCTTGAAGACGCGGTCCGTGATACTTCCCGTACCGCACGCGAGATCGAGCACCCGGGGGGCGGTGCCGACCAGCGCCTCCACCATGTCCAGCATCACCCGGAACCGCTCCTCGCGGTCGGGCATGTACCACTCCTGCTGTCGGTCCCAGCTGTCCTGCCAGGCCTGCCAGTCGGCCGGTGCCGTATCAGAGCGCGCCGTATCCGCCACGGGAATCCTCCATGCGTAATACCCTCGAACATGTATCAGCCGTTACCCGAGACGATAATCCGCAGCCGTAAGGACTACAAGTGGAACTGGCCCATTACTCGGACTACGCCGTGCGCCTGGTCAACACCGAGGAGCCGGCCCGCAACAAGGACTCGCTGACCTCCGTGGACGCCGTCCGTGCGCTCTTCGGTGCCAGCGTCCAGATGGCCCGCCGGGTCACGGACGGTGACGTCACCCGCTTCCGCAACGTCCGCGGCCGGCTGCGCACCGTCTTCGAGGCCGCCGACGGCGGGGACCACGTCCTCGCCGTGGACCTGCTGAACTCCCTGCTCATGGAGTTCCCGGTCAGCCCGCAGGTCTCGGGGCACGAGACGATCGGTGAGCACGGCGGCCCGAACTGGCACATCCACCTGGCCGACCACCCCTCCAACGCCTCCGCCGGCTACGCCGCGATCGCGTGCTTCGGGCTGGCCTTCCACCTCACCGAGCACGGCCCGGACCGACTCGGCCTCTGCCAGGCCCCGCCCTGCCGCAACGCCTACCTCGACACCTCCACCAACCGCTCCCGGCGGTACTGCTCCGACCGGTGCGCCACGCGCGCCAACGTCGCCGCCTACCGCGCCCGCAAGCGGCTGGAGGCCGAGGAGTCCGCCCACAGCGGGCGCAGCGCCGAGGAAGCCCAGGAGAGCCACGCCCTCAGCGAGCGCTGACCCTCCGCCGCGTGTTCCGGCCGGGGGCGCGGCCGGAAGCGGACCACCGCGGTCGCCAGCACCAGCTCGTCGGGGACCGCCCCGTAGTCCGTGCTGTCGCCCGTCTCGTTGTACGGGTTGTCTCCCAGCACCCACCAGCCGCCCGGCCGCCGCTCCGCCGCCCGCTTCACGACCAGCAGGTCCTGCTGGAACGGGTGGCGCAGCACCACCACGTGGCCCGGCCGCACGGGGGCCCCGTAGCGGACCAGCAGCTGGTCCCCGTTCTCCAGGGTCGGCGCCATCGAGGGGCCGCTCACCTCCACGGTCCCGATCCGTTTCAACGGCGACTCCCACTCCCGCGACCGGCCGCGCGAGCGCGTGCTCCCCGTCATCCGTGACCTCCGTAACCGCTCTGGTCCACTCTTCGTGCCCCCCGCATGCTGCCGCACTCTTCCGTACATTCGGTCACCGGCCCGGGCACACCCCTGGACTTTTGTCCCAACCGCACGGGGGCGGCCGCGAAATCGTCTTTCTCACGGAGTAATCTCCCCCTTGAGAAGACGATCACGAGGAGGACAAACTCCATGCTTTCCCGCCTCTTCGCCCCCAAGGCGAAGGTCTCCGCCCACTGCGATCTTCCGTGCGGCGTGTACGACCCTGCCCAGGCCCGCATCGAGGCCGAGTCCGTCAAGGCCGTGCAGGAGAAGTACCAGGCCAACGACGACGCCGACTTCCGCGCGCGCGCCATCACCATCAAGGAGCAGCGCGCCGAGCTCGCGAAGCACCACGTTTCCGTGCTGTGGAGCGACTACTTCAAGCCGCCGCACTTCGAGAAGTACCCGCAGCTGCACACCCTGGTCAACGACACCCTGAAGGCCCTCTCGGCCGCCAAGGCGTCGAACGACCCGGCGACCGGCGCCAAGGCGCTGGAGCTCATCGCCGAGATCGACCGCATCTTCTGGGAGACCAAGGCCGCCTGATCCGGCTCTCCAGCCTGATCGGCCTTGTCCCGCGGGACGATGACGAAGGGGCCCGACCGCATCGCGGTCGGGCCCCTTCGTCGTGCCGCGGGCTACTCGTCGTCTTCGTCCTCGTCGTCCAGGCGGGCCAGCCACGTGGCGAGGCGTTCCACCGGGACCTCGAAGTCCGGGTTCAGGTCGACGAAGGTGCGCAGCTGCTCGGCGAGCCACTCGAAGGTGACCTCCTCCTCGCCTCGCCGCTTCTCCAGCTCCTCGATGCCGCGATCGGTGAAGTACAAGTCGGGCTCCGTGCGGTGGTCGGGTGTTCGGGTGTGTCCCGTCAGGATAATCCGCCGCCCCGCCGGGCCCGGACCTGACCGCTTTCCGCCGTTCGCGGAGCCCCTCCCCAGGGCAGGGATGAAGGGTCCGCGGCGGGAGGTATGCATGGATCACCCCGAGCCGAGCGACGGCGTGCTGAGGGCCCTCGGTTCCACCGAGCCGTCCGCCGAGGGGACCGCGCTGGTGTGCGGCGTACGGCGGGCCCGGCGGCTGCGGCTGCTGCGGGAGCTCGCGGAACTGCCCGGCGCCCGCACCGGGGAGGCGGCCGAGCGCTGGGCCCTGCTGGAGGAGGCCGGGCGGCGCGACCCCCGTGCGGTGAGCGACGTGGTGCACTATCCGGCCACCGGGGTGTGGGCCGAGGAGACGCTGCGCCGGCTGCGCACGCGGCACGGGCCGCCCGCCGACCTCGGACACCTCGGGGCGCTCGCCGCCGCCGCGGCGCTGCGCGCCGGGATCGGCTTCAAGATCACGCTGCGGCCCGCGCACGGACGCCTCGCCCTGCCCACCCTCGGACTGCTGCGCCCGGACCGGCCCGGCCCGCTCGCCCTCACCGAGGGCTCCTGGGACCCCGGCAACCCGGAGGCGCTGGCCCTGCACGCACTGCCCGACGGGCGGACCGCCCTCGACGACCTGGACCCGTACCGCGCCCCCGGGACGGTGCCCGCCGCCCGCCGGCTCACCCCCAAGGGGCACAAGCGCTGGGACACCCAGTGGTCCGGGGCCCTCAGCCTGCTGCGGCGCTACGACACCGCCCGCGCGGAGGAGGCCGGGAGGCTGCTGCGCTGCCTGGTCCCGCTGTCCGGCAGCTCCCGGTCCTACGGCGCGACCCTGCCCGCCGCGGCGGGCTCCGTCCTGGCGCGGGCCCAGCCGCCGCCCGCGCTGGCCGCGACCCTCGTGTTCGAAGTGCAGCACGGGAAGCTGGCGGCCCTCACGGAGGCGCTCCCGCTGCACACCGCCGACCGCACCGCACGGTACTGGGCACCCTGGAGGACCGATCCGCGGCCGCTGGAGGGGCTCCTGCGGGGCGCGTACGCGCATCTCGGACTGGCGGGCTACTGGCAGCGCGCGGCGCTCTACGGGGCCAGGGGGGCGTGGGCGCAGCACGCGCGGGTGCGGGCGCAGGTGGCGGCGGTGCTGCCCGTCCTGCTGGCCTGCCCGGAACTCACCCCGGGCGGTCGGGTGTTCGCCGAGGCGATGGCCGCGGCGGAGCGGGCCATGGACGGGGTGTCGGCGCCGGGGTCTCGTTATGCGGTCGCCCGCGGGGTGGTCGAGCGGGACCGGGCCGCGTGGTGCGAGGCGCACCCGAACCTGGCCCCGTACGCGTCCGGCTGACGGGGTGGGCCGCTGCGCGGGGCCGTCCCCTACCCGCCCTTCCACCGTTCCCCGGGCTCCGCCCAGACCCGGTCCTCAAACGCCGGACGGGCTGAAAGCGCCGGAAGGCCCGGCCCCCCATGGGGGGCCGGGCCTTCCGGGAGGTGTGAGGCTTACGCCTCGAAGACCTCGTTCAGGAGGAGCTGCTGCTCCGCCTGGTGGCGCTTGGCCGAGCCGACCGCCGGGGACGAGCCGTGCGGGCGGGAGATCCGGCGCAGGCGCTCGCCGGCCGGGACGTCCGCGCCGACCGCCAGGTCGAGGTGGTCGATCAGGTTGAGCGCGATGAAGGGCCACGCGCCCTGGTTCGCCGGCTCCTCCTGGGCCCAGATGTACTTCGCCGCGTTCGGGAACTTGGCGATCTCCGCCTGGAGTTCGGCACCCGGGAGGGGGTAGAGGCGCTCGATGCGGATGATCGCCGTGTCGGTGATGCCGCGCTTCTCGCGCTCGGCCTCCAGGTCGTAGTAGACCTTGCCCGCGCAGAAGACGACCTTGCGGATCTCGTTCGGGTCGCCGGCTCCGGAGGAGATCCGGGTGTCGCCGATGACCGGACGGAACGAACCGGTCGTGAACTCCTCCGCCTTCGACGCCGCCGCCTTCAGACGCAGCATCGACTTCGGGGTGAAGACGATGAGCGGCTTGTGGTGCGGGTTGTGGACCTGCCAGCGCAGCAGGTGGAAGTAGTTCGACGGGAGCGTGGGCATGGCCACCGTCATGTTGTCCTGCGCGCACATCTGCAGGAAGCGCTCCGGGCGGGCGGAGGAGTGGTCCGGGCCCTGGCCCTCGTAGCCGTGCGGCAGGAGGAGCGTGACGCCGGACGTCTGGCCCCACTTCTGCTCGGCGGAGGAGATGAACTCGTCGACGACGGTCTGCGCGCCGTTGACGAAGTCACCGAACTGGGCCTCCCAGAGGACCAGTGCGTCCGGGCGGGCCAGCGAGTAGCCGTACTCGAAGCCCATGGCCGCGTACTCGGAGAGCAGCGAGTCGTAGACGTTGTAGCGGGCCTGGTCGTCCGACAGGTAGAGCAGCGGGGTGTAGTCCTCGCCCGTCTCCCGGTCGATGAGGACCGCGTGGCGCTGGCCGAAGGTGCCGCGGCGGGAGTCCTGGCCGGACAGCCGGACCGGGGTGCCCTCCATCAGCAGCGAGCCGAAGGCCAGGGTCTCGCCCATGCCCCAGTCGATGGTGCCGTCGTCGATCATCGCCGCGCGGCGCTGCAGCTGCGGCAGCAGGCGCGGGTGGACCGTGTGGCCGTCGGGGATGTTGACCTGGGCCTCGGCGATCCGCTTGACGACCTCCTGGGAGATCGCGGTGTTCACGGCGACCGGGAACTCCTGCGCGACCTGGGCGGGCGCCACCGTGGTGACCGCGGGCTGCGTGGCGGCCTCGCGGACCTCCGCGAAGACCTTCTCCAGCTGGCCCTGGAAGTCCTGGAGCGCCTGCTCCGCCTCTTCCAGGGTGATGTCGCCGCGACCGATGAGGGACTCGGTGTACAGCTTGCGCACCGAGCGCTTCTTGTCGATCAGGTCGTACATCAGCGGCTGCGTGAACGCCGGGTTGTCCGACTCGTTGTGACCGCGGCGGCGGTAGCAGATGAGGTCGATGACCACGTCCTTGTTGAACGCCTGACGGAACTCGAAGGCGAGCCGCGCGATGCGGACCACGGCCTCCGGGTCGTCGCCGTTCACGTGGAAGATCGGCGCCTCGATCATGCGGGCCACGTCGGTCGCGTACATCGAGGAACGCGAGGACTCCGGGGCGGCGGTGAAGCCGACCTGGTTGTTGATGACCACGTGCACGGTGCCGCCGGTGCGGTAACCGCGCAGCTGCGACATGTTCAGCGTCTCGGCGACGACGCCCTGGCCCGCGAAGGCCGCGTCGCCGTGCAGGGCGACGGGCAGGACCGTGAAGTCCGTGCCGCCCTTGTTGATGATGTCCTGCTTGGCGCGGACCACGCCCTCCAGGACCGGGTCCACCGCCTCCAGGTGCGAGGGGTTGGCGACGAGCGAGACCTTGATCTGCTCCCCGTCCAGGCCCGTGAAGGTGCCGTTGGCGCCCAGGTGGTACTTGACGTCGCCGGAGCCGTGCATGGACTTCGGGTCGAGGTTGCCCTCGAACTCGCGGAAGATCTGCGCGTACGACTTGCCGACGATGTTCGCCAGGACGTTCAGGCGGCCGCGGTGGGCCATGCCGATCGCGACCTCTTCGAGGCGGGCCTCGGCGGCCGAGTCGATGACGGCGTCGAGCAGCGGGATGACGGACTCGCCGCCCTCCAGGGAGAAGCGCTTCTGGCCGACGTACTTCGTCTGCAGGAAGGTCTCGAAGGCCTCCGCCGCGTTCAGCCGGCGCAGGATCCGCAGCTGCTCCTCGCGCTCCGGCTTGGAGTGCGGGCGCTCGATGCGGTCCTGGATCCAGCGGCGCTGCTTCGGGTCCTGGATGTGCATGAACTCGACGCCGGTGGTGCGGCAGTACGAGTCGCGCAGCACGCCGAGGATGTCGCGGAGCTTCATCATCGACTTGCCGGAGAAGCCGCCGACCGCGAACTCGCGCTCCAGGTCCCACAGGGTGAGGCCGTGCTCGGTGATGTCGAGGTCGGGGTGCTTGCGCTGCTTGTACTCCAGCGGGTCGGTGTCGGCCATGACGTGGCCGCGGACCCGGTAGGAGTGGATCAGCTCGAAGACGCGGGCGGCCTTCGTGACGTCGTCGTCGTGCGAGGCGTCGATGTCCCGGAGCCAGCGGACCGGCTCGTACGGGATGCGCAGCGCCTCGAAGACGTCGTCGTAGAAGCCGCTCTCGCCGAGCAGCATGTTCGCGACGATGCGCAGGAACTCGCCGGAGGCCGCGCCCTGGATGACCCGGTGGTCGTAGGTCGAGGTCAGGGTCATGACCTTGGAGATGCCCAGCTTGTTCAGGGTGTCCTGCGAGGTGCCCTGGAACTCGGCGGGGTAGTCCATGGAGCCGACGCCCATGATGACCGACTGTCCGGGCATCAGGCGGGGCACGGAGTGGACGGTGCCCAGGCCGCCGGGGTTGGTGAGGGAGACCGTCACCCCGGTGAAGTCGTCCATCGTCAGCTTGCCGATGCGGGCCCGGCGGACGATGTCCTCGTAGGCCTGCCAGAACTCGAAGAAGTTGAGGGTCTCGGCCTTCTTGATGCCGGCGACGACGAGCTGGCGGTCGCCGTTGGGCTTCACCAGGTCGATCGCGAGGCCGAAGTTGATGTGCTCCGGCTTGACCAGGGTCGGCTTGCCGTCCTTCTCCGCGAAGGAGTAGTTCATCGACGGCATGGCCTTGATGGCCTGCACCATCGCGTAGCCGATGAGGTGGGTGAAGGAGATCTTCCCGCCCCGGGCCCGCTTCAGGTGGTTGTTGATGACGATGCGGTTGTCGAACAGCAGCTTCACCGGGACGGCGCGGACGGACGTGGCCGTCGGCACTTCCAGGGAGGCGTTCATGTTCTTGACCACGGCAGCCGCCGGGCCGCGGAGCGTCACCAGTTCGGGGCCGGCAGGGGCCTCGGTGGCGGGCGCGGCCTTCTGGGGGGCTACGGAGGCGGGGGCGGCGGCGGGAGCCGGGGCCTGAGGGGCAGCGGCAGCCGGTGCGGCGGCGGCCGGGGCCTGGGAGGTGACAGTCACAGCAGGGGCACCAGAGGGGGTGGCAGGTACAGGGGCAGGTGCTGACACGGGCGTCGTGGGCGCGGCCACCGGGGTGGCGGGCACGAGGCTCGCCGTCCCTGTGGCGGCGGCGTCGGAAGCCTGCGGAGTCGCGGCGGTGACGGGGGTGGCGGCCTGTGCGGAGGCGCCGTCCGTCGTCGTCGCGGCGGGGGGAGCGGGCCGGTCCGTGGGCTTATCCGCCTTCACCGGAGCGACAGCGCCCCCCGGCTTGTAGTCGGCGAAGAAGTCCCACCAGGCCCGGTCGACCGAGTTCGGGTCCTGGAGGTACTGCTGATAGATCTCGTCGACGAGCCACTCATTCGCACCGAAGCCTGGGGCGGGGTTCTTCCCGCCTTCTCCTGCTTCGGTCGTGGTGCTCGAGTTACTGGGGGACTGTGGCGACACGGCGGCAACCGCCCTCTTCCGCTTCACAAGGTATGGACAGCGGGAATAAAGGCTACGCCTCCCGGGCCGTGAGATGCAGACCGGGCGGGACTTACGTCGCGTAGGTCACATCGAACGGCGGGTTTCACCACCAGGAATGGCGGGAAACAAGCGTGGTTCGGGCAGGAGGCACCGCGGTTGCGGCCCCCTGGCTTCGCACCCCTGACGGACCCCGGCGTGTGTGGCCGAGATCATGTCCTTCCCACTCGAACCCTACGTCAACTCGATGCCTGCGAGCTGCCCGGAAGTGTGACAAGGATCCGGCAGCCCCGTGACGATTCGGCCACTCCGATGTCGCCCCCGTGCAGGCCGACCGCCCAGCGGGCGATGGCCAGGCCCAGGCCCGTGCCGCCGTCGCCGCCCCGCGCGCTGCCCCGGTTGAACCGCTCGAAGACCCGGTGGCGCTCCGCCTCCGGAATTCCGGGACCTTCGTCCCGGACTTCGAGCACCAGACCCCCGGGCGCGTCGCCCGCCCGGGCGTGGACCGTGACCCGGCCGTGCGGCGGGCTGTGCTTGACCGCGTTGTCGATCAGGTTCGCCACCACCTGGTGCAGCCGCTCGGCGTCCGCGTACGCCGTCAGGTCCGGCGGGGACACGTCCAGGTGGAGGTGGACGTCGTTGCGGGTGTGCCCGCCCGAGCCGGAGGACAGCCCCGGCCGGCCGGAGGCCGCCAGGCCCGACTCCTTCAGCACCCCCGACAGGTAGGGCCACACCTCGAAGCGGCGGGCCCGCAGCGGCACCACGCCGTTGTCCACGCGGGAGAGGTCCAGCAGGGTCTCCACCAGCCGGCCGAGCCGTTCGGTCTGCTTCAGGGCCGTGCGCATGGTCTCCGGATCGGCGGCGGAGACCCCGTCCACCACGTTCTCCAGTACCGCCCGCAGGGCCGCGATCGGGGTGCGCAGCTCGTGCGAGACGTTGGCGACGAGCTCCTTGCGGTGCCGGTCCACCGCCTCCAGGTCGTCCGCCATCAGATTGATGGTGGAGGCCAGGTCGCCCAGCTCGTCGCGGCGGCCCGCCCCGCGCACCCGGCGCGTGTAGTCCCCGTGGGATATCGCCCGGGCCACGGTGGTCATGTCGTCCAGCGGCGCCGTCAGGCTGTGCGCCACGAACTGGGTGATCAGCATCGAGGCGATCACCGAGAACACCGTGATGAAGCGCACCTCGGTGGCCGTGCGCAGGGCCACCATCAGCAGGCCCGTGGTGATGAAGACCGACACCACCACGAGCGTGCCCAGCTTGGTCTTGATCGAGAACGGGGAGAAGGGCCGCAGCCCCCCGGTCGGCCGCTGCCCCGGCGGCCGGTAGCCGCTCACGCCTGCGCCGGGGTCTCCAGGGCGTACCCGACGCCGTGGACCGTACGGATCCGCTCGGCGCCGATCTTCCGGCGCAGCGCCTTGATGTGGCTGTCGACCGTACGGGTCCCGGACGCGTCGGCCCAGTCCCACACCTCGGCGAGCAGCTGCTCCCGCGAGAGCACCGCCCGCGGGGTCCCGGCCAGACACACCAGCAGGTCGAACTCCGTCGGCGTCAGGTGCACGTCCTCGGTGTGCACGCGGACCCGGCGCTGCGCGTGGTCGATCTCCAGATCGCCGAGGCGCAGGGTGGCCCCGCGCGGGGCGTGCGCGGCCAGCGTGGCCCGCTCCACCCGCCGCAGCAGTACGTGGACCCGCGCGGCCAGCTCGCGCATGGAGAAGGGTTTCGTCATGTAGTCGTCGGCGCCGACTCCCAGGCCGACGAGCATGTCGGTCTCGTCGTCCCGGGCGGTGAGCATCAGCACCGGGACGGGCCGCTGGGCCTGGACCCGGCGGCAGACCTCCAGGCCGTCGAAGCCCGGCAGCATGACGTCCAGGACCAGCAGCTCCGGCAGCCAGCTCTCGGCCGCGGCGACGGCCGCCGGCCCGTCCGCGGCCGTCTGCACCTGGAACCCCTCGGCGCGCAGGCGCGCCGCGATGGCCTCCGCGATGGTGTGGTCGTCCTCGACGACGAGTACCCGGCGCTGCGCGCCGGGGGTGGCCGCGGCGCCGTTGTGGGTGGTGGTGTGCGTCTGTTCCATGTCCCGCCCCTGAAGATCCCGCGTGGTAGGGGTGCAGCGTAGAGGAGCGGCTGAGCTCCGGCTATGACGGGTTCGCTGCGCGGGTTCGTTGCCGGGGCCTCTGCCCCTGGACCTGCGCTTCAAACGCGGTCGGGGCTGGAAGATCCAGCCCCGCCGGCGTTTGAGGCGCGGGGTCCGGGGCGGAGCACCGGGGTCTTCACGGGTCCGGGCTGAGCCCGGGGAACGGGGGAAGGGCGGGTAGGGGACCGCCCCGCAGGGCTACAGGGTGAGGCCGTGGCCGTGCGGGAAGACCGGGTCGGCGGTGTCGTTCGGGACGTCCGGGCGGGAGGCCGCCACCGCCTCCATGGAGCGCGGGAGCTCGAAGGGCAGCCGCCCCCCGGCGGCCGCCCTGCCGAAGGCCACGTCCAGGAGCGCGGCGTCCGAAGCCCCGTAGTCCGCGATCAGCGCGGCCGCCCGCTCCGCGATCTCGGGGATCACCGCGGCCCGCTCCAGGTTGATGCAGACCAGGGTCGGGACGGCGTCCAGGAGGGACAGGATCTCGGTGAGCTCCGGCTCGGGGAAGGCCAGCGAACCCGAGTGGAAGAAGGACTCGAAGACGTTCGTGCGGGGCTCGTGCGGGGTGCGCAGCCGCAGCACCGCCAGATCCGCCTCGGCCGGGTCGGACACGAGTTCGCCGTACGCCGCCGCGACGTCCGCGTCCACGTCCTTGACGTACAGCTTCGGCCGGCCGGAGACCGGCAGGGTCTTCCCGGTGTTGGTGAGCACCGTCAGGGAGCGCCGCTGGGCCGCGGCGCCGGCCGCCGCGAAGTCGGCGCGGCCGACGGTCTCGGCCGCCGCGTCCGGGTCCACGTACGGGTTCTCGAAGAGGCCGAGGACGAACTTCTCGCGCAGCAGCCGGCGTACGGACGCGTCGATCCGGGCCTCGGGGACCCGGCCCGAGCGGACCAGCTCCACGACGACCTCGGGGCACTGCTCGCCGCCGAACTGGTCCGAACCCGCCTCCAGCGCCAGGGCCGCCCGCTCGGCGACGCTCAGGTGCTCCACGCCCCAGGCGCGGGCCGGGTGCGGCTCGCCGAAGATCACCGAGTCCGTGATCAGGCCCCAGTCGGTGCACACGATGCCCTGGAAGCCGAGCTGCTCGCGGAGCAGGCCGGTGACGACGCCCTTGTTGAAGCCGAAGCCGACCTCTTCCCAGTCGGTGCCGATGGGCTGGCCGTAGTACGGCATCATCTGCGAGCAGCCGGCCGCGATGGCCGCCTTGAACGGCTCCAGGTGGTGCTCGCGCATCCCGCCCGGGTAGATCTGCTCCTTGCCGTGCGCGAAGTGCGGGTCCTCGCCGTCCTTCTGCGGGCCGCCGCCGGGGAAGTGCTTGACCATCGCGGAGACCGAGGCCGCGCCGAGCGTCTCGCCCTGCAGGCCGCGTACGTACGCCTGGACGAGCTCGCCCGTCAGCTTCGCGTCCGAGCCGAAGGTGCCCGACTGGCGGGCCCACCGCGGCTCCGTGGCCAGGTCGATCTGCGGGTGCAGGGCGACGCGGAAGCCGACGGAGAGGTACTCGCGCCGCATGATGTCCGCGAACTCGAAGACCAGCTCCGGATCGCCTATCGCGGCCAGACCGATGGCCTCGGGCCAGGCCGAGAAGGCGCCGGCGTTGAAGGAGGCGCCGACGTTGTCGGTGAAGGAGTGCCGGGGGTCGGTCGACAGGGTCACCGGGATGCCGAGGCGGGTTCCGGCGGCCATCTCCTGGACGGCGTTCTGCCAGGTCGCCATCTCACGGGCGCCGTAGCTGCCGAGGAGGTTGAAGTGGGTGAGGTGGCGGCCCTCGATCAGCTCGGGGGTGGTGAACGGGAGGATCGAGCCGTCGGTCTCGGTGACCGGGGTGCCGTCCGCGTTCATCATCAGCATCGAGTGGAAGAGCTGGCCGGCCTTCTCCTCCAGGGTCATGCGGGAGAGCAGGTCCTCGACGCGCCGGTCCACGGGGAGGGAGGCGTCGCGGTAGGGGAGGGCGGGGGTGGTTGGGGGCGTCGGGGTGGCGTTCATGGCGGGGCTCCTGGGGAGGTCGGTCGCGCGGGAGGTCGCGGGGGCGGGTGCGGGAGCGTGCGTCGGGGCGGGTGTGGGGCCGGACGGCCGGTCGGGGGTGGGGCCGGGGGCGCCGGGGCCGGGTGCGTGGGCGGTGGCGGGCACGGTCGGGCGGGCCGTCACTTGACCGAGCGGATCAGCTGGACGAGGGCGGCGCCGACGGCCGCCGCGATGCCGCCGACGAGGAAGAGGGCGCCGTAGTTGCCCCCTCCGCCGATGGCGAGGACGAACGGCGCGAGCATCGGGACGAGGGACTGCGGGAGGGCGTTGGCGATGTTGAGGACGCCCATGTCCTTCGCGGCGGTCTCCGGATCCGGCAGGACGGCGGCGGCGAGCGCCACGTCGACCGCGAGGTAGAGGCCCTCGCCGAAGCCGAAGACGGCCACGGCGAAGAGGAACATCCCGAAGGTGCCCGCGGTGGCGATCAGCAGCAGGCCGATGCCGATGACGAAGGCGGACGCGAGCACGAAGGGCTTGCGGCGGCCGGTGGCGTCGGACAGCCAGCCGCCGGCGAGGGAGCCGGCCACGACGCCGCCGACGGTGACGAGGGTGGTGGTGAACATCTTCGAGGCGACCTCGCCCTCGGCGACCCCGAGGCGGTCCATCAGGAAGTACACCTGGTAGCTGGTCACGCAGGCGATGCCGATGAAGACCAGGAAGCGGCTCGCGAAGTTCCACGCGTAGTCGGGGTTCTTGCGCGGGTTCACCCAGAAGCTGTGCAGGAACTCCCGCAGGCCGTACGGGGCCACGGACTCGGTGCGGGCCGGCCGGTCGGGCATCACGGCGGCCAGCACGCACACCCCGAGGACGCCGACGACGGCCGGGACGATGAAGGCCAGCGCCATGTCGTCCGTGAACAGCTGCGCGAGGAAGCTGCCGGCCACCATCGAGACGGACAGCATCATGCCGACCATGCCGGAGACGCGGCCGCGCTGGTGGTCCGGGATCAGGTCCGGGATGCAGGCGGTGACCATGCAGAGGGCGGCGTTGCAGCCGAGCTGCGCGACGGCCCAGCCGACGAGCAGCGTGGTGACGCTGGAGCCGAGGCCGACGACGGTCAGGCCGACGGCGGCGACCGCCATGCCGCCCACGAGCCAGGGGCGGCGGCGGCCGAACCGGCTGGTCGTGCGGTCGGAGAGGGCGCCGAAGAGCGGGTTGCCGACGAGGGCGAGGAGCGCTCCGACCGAGAGCACCTTGCCGAGGGCGGCGCCGCGCCCGGCCTCCGGGACGATCTGGGCCACGCGCAGGGCCAGGGTCACCACGATCGGGGTGAAGACCGCGATGCAGACGCCGAGCTGGGCGGCGACCAGGCCGAAGATCAGCTTGGCGGGGGCGTCGGCGGATCCGTCGGCCGGGGTGGCCGGATCGGGTCGGTCGGTGGCGGCGAGTGCACTTCCGGGGTCCTGCGTGAGCGGCATGAGGGCTCCAACGTCTCCGCGTCGGCCTCGTCGCCGACCGGGCGGTTTCACCGTAGGCGCGAAAACCGTGTACCCACTAGGTTTTCGCGGAGTGAGCTGGATCACTCCCTCGGAGTGGCCGGAAACAGTCCGGTTTAGGGTGGTCCGCATGGCACAGGACAAGGGCCGAACGGCCCCCAAGGCGGCCCCCAAGGCGGCGGCAGCCCGGGGCGGGTACGCGGTGGGCGACGCCCGTCGCCAGAAGATCCTCGACACCGCCGTCGAACACTTCGCGCAGTGGGGTTTCCACGCCTCCTCGCTCGCCCGGATCGCCAACGACTGCGGGATCACCCAGGGCGGCCTGCTCCATCACTTCCGCGGCAAGGAGGACCTGCTGCTGTCCGTGCTGGCGCAGAGCGAGCAGCACGACGTCGAACGGCTCTTCAGCGGGCCCGCGGAAGAGGTCCCCTCGGTCGCCGCGCACTTCGCCGCCGTGGTCGCCCTCGCCGAGGAGAACGCCCGCCGGCCCGGGCTCGTACGGATGTACAACACGCTGGTCGGCGAGTCCGGGAACCCGGGCCACCCCGCGCACGCCTACTTCCGGCAGCGCTACGACCGGGTCCTCGGCTACACCGTCGACCTGCTCCGGGCGGGCGTCGCGCGCGGCGAGATGCGGCCGGACGCGGACTGCGAGGCCGTCGGCCGCGAGATCATCGCGGTGATGGACGGGTTCCAGATCCAGTGGGTGCTGGATCCGCAGGGCGTGGACATGGCGGTCCTGCTCCGCGCGTACCTGGACCGGAGGCTGCGGGAGATCACGGTGGCGGGCACGGGGCTGTGACGGGGCGGCCGGCGGCGGTGCCGCGCTTCCTTCAGCGCGGCTCGAAGGACGGCAGGGCGCCCAGGACCCCCTCCAGGGGCCGCGGCAGCGCGGTCTGGGCGGCGGCGACCTCGTAGCCCCCGTACCGGAAGGCGTACGTGAACGCGTCGAAGACCGGCTCCTTGGGCATCGAGATCCGGGGCAGGCGGGGGAAGTCCGCCTCCTGGAGCGCGGTGCGCAGCTTCGCGAGGGCGGCCGGCGAGAGCTTGCCGCGGTCGACGGTCTCGGCCTTCGCGTTGAGCCGGAGGAACGATCCGTCACCCTTGATGATCAAGGTGCTGGTCTTTCCGCTGATGCCGCCGCTACGGGTGACCGCGACGAGCGTCTCGTCGGCGCCGGGCGGCGAGGCGCTGGGTGCGGGGGCGGAGGTGCTCGGCGCGGGCTGCGGGGCGGGAGCGGTCGTACCGGTGCCCGGGTCCGGGCTCTGGCCGGCGCTCTGACCGGGGGACGGAGTACCCGAGGCGTCCGTTGCCGTCCCGGACGGGGTGCTCGTGGCGGTGCCGGTGCTCGCGCCCGTGCTCGCGTTCGGCTTCGGTGGGGCCCCGTCCTTCGACCCGTCGGAGGAACACCCGCCCAGGGCCGCCGCCACGGCCAGCGTCACCGCCGCCGTTGCCGTCGCTGTCGCCCAGCCCACTCGCCCACCACGTGCTCGCACGCCCCACCCCCGCAGGTATCCGGCTCGAACCCCGAGTATGGAGTCAGCACCACCCGCACGGATAGCACTCGGAGGCCGACATCCGCCGCTTCGCCCTCTGGCGCTGGCTGCCGCCGCTCACCGCCTTCGCACTCGGCCTCTGGGGCCTCTCGCGGGGCGGCTCCCTGTGGCGCGACGAGTCCGTCACGTGGCAGGTCGCCCACCGGCCGCTCGGGGAGCTCTGGGAACTGCTGGGTCAGGTCGACGCCGTCCACGGCCTCTACTACCTCCTGATGCACGCGGTCTTCGCGGCGACGGGCACCACCGCCTCCGACCCCGGCCTCTGGTCCCTGCGCCTCCCCTCGGTCGCCGCCACCGCCCTCGCCGCCTCCGGCGTGGCCGCGGTGGCCCACCACCTGACGGGCCCGCTACGCGGCGGGGGGACCGGGCAGGGCGGGCGCTGCGGTCCTGCCGGGCGGGTCGCGGTGGTGGCCGGGGTCGGGTATGCGCTGCTGCCGCCCGTGCAGATGTACGCCCAGGAGGGGCGCTCGTACGCGCTCGTCGCCGCGGCCGTCGTCTGGGCCACGTACCTGATGCTGCGCGAGCGCTGGGTCGCCTACGCCGTGGTGCTGGTGCTCGGGTGCTGGCTGCACGAGTTCGCCGTACTGGCGCTGCCCGCGCACGCGTTCGCCGCCTGGCGCTCGCGCCGCTGGCGGCTCGCCGCCGGGGCCGTGCCGGCCGCGCTGCTGCCGCTCGCGCTGGTCAGCGCACGGCAGGCGCAGCAGCAACTGGGCTGGCTCGGGCGGCCGAGCTGGCAGGACTGGGCGGCGTACGGGGTCCTCGCGGCCGCCTCGCTGCTCCTGGCCCGGGGGGCCGCGCGGGAACTCGTACGGGTCGCCCTGCCGCTGGCGTTGCTGCCGCCCGGACTGCTGCTCGCGGTCTCGCTGGTGCACCCCTGGTACGTGGACCGGTACGTCCTCTACGCGCTCGCCGGCTTCGCCCTCCTCGTGGGGGCACGGCTCGCCACGGCGCGGGGGTGGTGGGTGTGGCCGCTGGTCGGGGTCCTGCTCGTCCCCGTCGGGCTCTGGTCCGCGTGGCTGCGTACCCCCGAGAGCCGCAAGGACGACGCGCGGGCCGTGGCGGCGGCCGTCCGTGAACTCGCGCGGCCGGGCGACGCGGTGCTGTTCCTCCCCTCGCGGCGGCGCGAATGGCTGCTGTCCTCGCCCGAGGCCTACGGATCCCTGCGCGACCTCGCCCTGTCCCGCACCCCGGCGGCTTCGCGGAGCCTCCAGGGTGTGGAGCGGACTCCGGAAGAGATCCGGGCGGCCCTGCTGGACCCGGCGGTCGACCGGGTGGTCGCGCTGCTGGACCCGGTGGGGCAGCCGCTGGACGGCTATCCGGCGGAGGCGGTGAAACGCCAGACGCTGGTCTCCCACTTCGACCTGTGCTCCGTGACGGACGTGCGCGGCGCCCGCGTGGCCCTGTTCGCCCGCCCGGGCGACTGCCCGTAGCTCCCGGCGGAGCCGCGGAGCCGCGGAGCCGCGGAGCCGCGGGGCCGCCGGGCCGCCGGGCCGCCGGGAGCTACGGGCCGGCCCGGACCCGAAAGATCCGGGGCTCCGCGGCTGCGCCCGCGTGGCACGGGTCCGACCGGGCGGGTTCCGCCCAGGGCCGGGAGCGCCGGGGGGGCAACGAGCGCCCGAGGCGGGTGCGTTCGCAGGCGGTCGGAGTGCAGGAGGGAGGATGGGCCGTGGGGCGCCCACCGTGCCGGGGCCCGTTGGATTCTGTCGGAGGTGCCTTATGGATGCAGACGCAACTCGCCCCCACTCCCTCGTGCCGCCCGGTCCGCTCGTCGGTGGGGACTGGCTCGCGGAGCGGCTCGGTGCGGCCGGACTCGTCGTCTTCGACGCCTCCGTCGGGGCGCACCGCGACACGGATCGGCGGATCGAGGGAGCCCGTCCCTTCGACCTCGACGGCGCACTGTCCGACCACACCGCCGCCGCCCCGCACACCATGCCCGGCCCCGCAGCCTTCGCCGAGGCGATGCGCGCCCTGGGCGTGGACGACGGCAGCACGGTCGTCGTGTACGACGGCGCCGGCATCTACTCCAGCGCCCGCGCCTGGTGGATGCTGCGCAGCATGGGCTTCGACCGGGTCGCCGTCCTCGACGGCGGGCTGCCCGCGTGGGTCGCCGCAGGGCGTCCGGTGCAGGAGCGCCGGCCGGGCTACGAGGGCCCGCGCGGCTCCTTCACGGCCCGGCCCCGCGCGGGGCTGCTGGTGGACGCCGGGACCGTCTCGGCAGCCTTGGCCGATCCGGCCGCCGCCGTGCTCGACGCCCGGACCCGCGAACGCTTCGCCGGGACCGCCCCCGAACCCCGTCCGGGTCTGCGTGGGGGCCACATGCCGGGTGCCGTCAGCCTCCCCTTCGGTGAACTGCAGCGCCCCGACGGCCTCATGCGCCCCGCCACGGAGCTCCGCGCGGCCTTCGGGGCGGCGGTGGGGGAGCGGGAGCGGCTGTACTTCAGCTGCGGATCCGGGGTCACCGCCTGCGTGCTCGCCCTCGGCGCCGACCTCGCCGGGTACGAGGACCTCGCCGTGTACGACGGCTCCTGGAGCGAGTGGGGCGTGCCGTCCCCGGACCGGCCGGTCGTGCAGGGGCCCTAGGGGGATAACCCCACCCCGGATCCGGGCACGTGCACCATGCCGCCGCGGCCGCCGTGCGAGCACGATCGACACCATGACCACGACGACGCGCACACGCGGCACCAAGGCCACCGTCACCGCCACCTTCACCGCCACGGCACTCGCCGCCGGGCTGCTGCTCACCGGTTGTTCCTTCGGCTCGCTCGTCTCCCGCGGGGGTCCGGAGAAGACGGCGAACGCGGACGCCACGGTGGCCGAGGCCGTCACCGCGGTGGACGTCTCGGACGCCGGCAGCGGGTCCGTCGAGGTGGTCGCGGGATCCGGCCCCGGGGTCACGATCCGCCGTACCGTCCACTACCGCGGCGACACCGTGCCCGAGCCCGCCCAGCAGCTTTCCGGCGGCGTGCTGACCCTCACCAACGGCGACTGCACCGCGCGCTGTTCCGTCGACTACCGGCTGGAGGTCCCGGCCTCCGCCACGGTCAGGGCGGGCAGCAGCAGCGGCCGCGTCACGGTGACGGGGGTGGCCGCCGCCGACGTCACGACCTCCTCCGGCTCGGTCCGGGCGGACCGGATCGCCGGCCCGCTGAAGGTCCGTACCTCCTCCGGCTCGATCGCGGCCGAGGCACTGGCCGGACCGGACGCGGACGCCCGTTCCTCCTCCGGCGACGTCCGCCTTGCCTTCGCCGAGGCGCCGGCCTCGGTGGCCGTGCAGACCAGCTCGGGCGACGCCACGGTGAAGGTCCCCGCGGCCCCGTACGCCCTCGACGTCTCCACCACGTCCGGCGAGCGTGCGATCACCGTCCCCGCGGACCCGTCCGCGGCCTCCCGCCTCGCCGTATGGACCTCGTCGGGAGACATCGCCGTCTCGTCGGCCTGAGCCGTGAGCGGAACTACCGGCCCAGCAGGCGCCGCACCGGTTGAGCCGGGTGCGCCGTCCGAGCCCGCCCACGACGACCACGCTGTGGCTCGTGATCCCGCGGTACGAGAACTCCTCGACGTGGATGTCCCGGATCTCGCTCCAGGACCACGACCTACGGAAGAGGCCCCACCGGCGGATCCGGATCCCCTCGGCGTCGAGCACGGTGCCGTCCCGGGCCATCGCGAAGGAGCAGAGCACCACCACGGCGGCACCGACGACCCTGTTCGCCCCGGGCGAACGGGCGTTGGGGAACATTGGGGGCCCCGCGTGCATTGAGTCGGCATAGCTCAACTTCACTGCCGGAGGGAACATCATGGCTTCGACGTCCGTAACGCTCACCCTGCCCGTGCTGCCGCTCGACGACGAGGTCGTGCTGCCCGGAATGGTCGTTCCGCTGGACCTGTCCGACGCCGAGGTGAGGGGTGCCGTCGAGGCCGCGCAGGCTGCTGCCGCAGGTGGCAAGCCGAAGGTGCTGCTCGTGCCCCGGGTCGACGGGAAGTACACCGGCACCGGGGTGCTCGGGACCGTGGAGCAGGTGGGGCGACTGTCCGACGGGGATCCCGGTGCGCTGATCCGCGGGCACGGCCGGGTCCGTATCGGGGCCGGGACGACGGGGCCCGGGGCCGCGCTCTGGGTCGAGGGCGAGACGGTGGACGAGGCCGTCCCCGATCCGCTGCCCGGCGCCGTCGCCGAGCTCGTCAAGGAGTACAAGGCGCTCGCCACGAGCTGGCTCAAGAAGCGCGGGGCCTGGCAGGTCGTGGACCGGGTGCAGCAGATCGAGGGGGTCGGGGCCCTCGCGGACAACTCCGGCTACTCCCCGTTCCTGAGCGTCGAGCAGAAGGTGGAGCTGCTGGAGACGGCCGACCCCGTCGCCCGGCTGCGGCTCGCCGTCAAGGCCCTCAGCGACCACCTCGCCGAGCAGGACGTCGCCGAGTCCATCGCCAAGGACGTCCAGGACGGCGTCGACAAGGTCCAGCGCGAGTTCCTGCTGAAGCGGCAGCTCGACGCCGTGCGCAAGGAACTGCGCGAGCTCAGCGGGGAGAAGGAGGGCGAGGAGTCCGACGACTACCGGGCCCGCGTCGAGGCCGCCGACCTGCCCGAGAAGGTACGGGAGGCCGCGCTCAAGGAAGTCGACAAGCTGGAGCGCTCCAGCGACCAGTCCCCGGAAGGGTCCTGGATCCGCACCTGGCTGGACACCGTGCTCGAACTGCCCTGGAACGAGCGGACCGAGGACGAGTACGACATCCGGGGAGCCCGCGCCGTCCTGGACGCCGAGCACGCCGGGCTGAGCGACGTGAAGGACCGGATCACCGAGTACCTGGCGGTGCGCAAGCGCCGCTCCGAGCGCGGGATGGGCGTCGTCGGCGGGCGCAGGGGCGGGGCCGTGCTGGCGCTCGTAGGCCCTCCCGGCGTCGGAAAGACCTCCCTCGGGGAGTCCGTGGCCCACGCCATGGGGCGCAAGTTCGTCCGCGTGGCCCTCGGCGGAGTCCGCGACGAGGCCGAGATCCGCGGGCACCGGCGTACGTACGTGGGCGCGCTGCCCGGCCGGATCGTACGGGCGATCAAGGAAGCCGGGTCCATGAACCCGGTCGTCCTGCTCGACGAGATCGACAAGGTCGGCTCCGACTTCCGCGGGGACCCGGCGGCGGCGCTGCTCGAAGTCCTCGACCCCGCCCAGAACCACACCTTCCGGGACCACTACCTGGAGGTGGAACTGGACCTGAGCGACGTCGTGTTCCTGGCCACCGCCAACGTCCTGGAGGCCATTCCCGAGGCCCTCGCCGACCGCATGGAACTGGTCCGCCTCGACGGCTACACCGAGGACGAGAAGGTCGTCATCGCCCGCGACCACCTGCTGCCCCGGCAGCTGGAGCGCGCCGGCCTGGCCGAGGAGGAAGTGGTCCTGGAGGAGGACGCGCTGCGCAAGCTGGCGGGGGAGTACACCCGCGAGGCGGGCGTGCGCACCCTGGAGCGCTCCCTCGCCCGGCTGCTGCGCAAGGTGGCCTCCCAGCACGAGCTGGGGGAGCGGGAGCTGCCGCTGCGGATCGGAGCCGACGACCTGCGCGCACTCATCGGGCGGCCGCACCACGTACCGGAGTCCGCGCAGGACCCGGCCGAGCGGCGCACCGCGGTACCGGGCGTGGCCACCGGCCTCGCCGTGACCGGGGCGGGCGGCGACGTCCTGTTCGTCGAGGCCTCGCTGGCCGATCCCGAGACGGGCGCGGCCGGGCTCACGCTGACGGGCCAGCTCGGAGACGTGATGAAGGAGTCGGCGCAGATCGCGCTCAGCTTCCTGCGCTCCCACGGTGCCGAGCTGGAGCTCCCGGTCGCCGACCTGAAGGACCGGGGCGTGCACATCCACTTCCCGGCGGGCGCGGTGCCCAAGGACGGTCCGAGCGCGGGCATCACGATGACGACGGCGCTGGCCTCGCTGCTGTCGGGCCGGCAGGTCCGCACGGACGTGGCCATGACCGGCGAGGTCTCGCTGACCGGGCGGGTGCTGCCGATCGGCGGGGTCAAGCAGAAGCTGCTGGCCGCGCACCGGGCCGGGCTGACCACCGTCATCATCCCGAAGCGGAACGAGGCCGACCTGGACGACGTTCCCGCCGAGGTGCTGGCAGGGCTGTCGGTGCACCCGGTGACGGACGTACGGCAGGTCCTGGAGCTGGCCCTGGCCGCGGACGAGGTCGCGGTGGCCGCGGTGGCGTGATCCGGGCGGCCGGGCAGCCGGCCACTGGTCATCCGGTCGGGCCGAGGGCCCGGGGTTCCCCGCTCCGGCGGGGCCCCGGGCCCCCGGCGCACCCGCTGCGAAATACTGGTGGCCCACACACACCAGCGAAGGAGCGGGCCGTGCACGGGACCGAAGACCAGGAGTTCCTTGCCCTGGAGCGGGAGCTGTCCGTCTTCCTCCGACGGGCCCGCGCCTCCTCCGGGGAGATGGCGCGCGAGCTGCACCCCGAGCTGGAACCGGCCGCGTACGGGCTCCTCGTACGGCTGGAAGCCGCCGGGCGGCAGCGGGCGACCGAGCTCGCCGCGTACTTCGGGGTCGGCAAGGCCACCATGAGCCGGCAGCTGCGGGCCCTGGAGGTGCTGGGCCTGCTGGCCCGCGAGCCGGACCCGGCGGACGGGCGGGCCTTCCTGGTCGGGCTCACGGAGGAGGGCCGGGAGCGCTTCCTGCGGGTCCGCGGCGCCCGGCGCGAGCAGTACATGCGCAAGCTCGCGGACTGGGACCGCGGAGAAGTGGCGGAACTGGCGCGGCTCCTGAACCAGTTGAACGCGGGCGGGGAGTAACGCGGGCGGGGAGCGGTACCGGGGACCGGGCGCGGGCCGCCCGCGCCGCACGCGCCTCCGCGCCCCTGTGCCCCTACAGCTCCACGTAAGCCGCCGACGCGTCGTCGTGGCGCTTGTCGCGGCGGTGCGCCCGGCCCGGGTCCGATTCCAGCGCGCGCACCCGCTCGATCAGCGACTGCGCGCCCTCCTTGCACAGCACCGCCAGGCATTCGGCCCAGTCGCCCTCCCCGAACGTGTCCGTCCACCGGCTGGCCCCGTCCGTGAGCGCCGCCAGCGCCCGTACCTCCGCGCGCGGCGTCCGCCCGGTCACCGCCCGGGCCGCCACCTCCGGGTCCGCGGCGGCGGTGAAGAAACCGCCCTCCGCGTTGCGCAGCTCGTCGGCCGAGGCCTCCGTGCGCAGCCGCTCGCGCGGGATCCGGTCCAGCCGGTCGTCGAGGACCGCGCGCACCTCCCCTCCCGGCGCCTGGAGGAGGAGTACGGAATCCGAGAGCACCAGGTGTTCGACGCAGGACGCGTCCCAGCGGACCATGACCACCGTCGCCTGAGGCGTCCGGACGTGAGAAAGGTCACAGGTGTCGCGGTGGGCGTCCGCGGTGACGCGGATGGCCTCCGCCAGGACCTGATCGAGGGACATGTCCCGGCGCGATCCGGACAGTTCGGTCAATCGGCCGCCCAGCCCGGCCGCGAACCACGGCACTCCGTGCGCGCACCCGACCTCGCCCGGAGGCGGGGTGACCCCGTCGAGGGCCACCAGAACTCCGCCGCCCGAGGCGGGGATCGCGGCCGACAGCCAGTCCTCGTTGGGGCGTTCCGGGTTGCCGGGGGCGGAGGAGAGATCGATGCGCATGGGGACATTCTGCCCGCGCGGGGCTCCGTACGGGCGGGAAGGGCCGGGGAAGGTCCGGACCAAAGCGGGGCGGGTGGGGAGGGAAGGGACTCCCGGGGTCCGCGGGGCGGCTCTCGGCGATGTGGGCGGGCATCCTGCCAAAAGCCGCATCGATCTTTCAACCACCCGTCCACGGCGGGGCCCTGACAGCCGATCGCCGAGTTGGTCGCCAACTCCTCCGTGCTGTTCACTCCTTCGTGTGGCCGGGCGGGCGATGTGCGGCCCTCTTCCCAACTCACTGCGAGGGTCTGAGGCGGTACGGCGGCAGGTGCGCGCAAGCGGCGCGTACCGAGCAGCACGTACCAGGCACCAGACAACGAGCACGAGCAGCACACGTAAACAGGATTGCGAGCACCGGTGCAGAAGAAGCGGCCTCGGAAGAACGGCACCGTCGCGAACGGCACCGCACCCGACGGCACCGCACCCGACCGACGAGCCCCCGACGGCCCGGTCGCCGCGACCGCACCCGCAGGGCGCCGCGTCCGCGTGCGCCGCAGGCTGGTCATCGGGGTCGCCGTGGCCGGGCTCGCCGTGCTCGTGGCGGGAGCGCCCGCCGTCCTGTCCGCCTCCGCGGACCTGAAGGACTCCCAGGAACTGGTCACCCTCGCCGACCAGAGCCGGCAGACCCTCACCCTCGCCCACCTGCTCGGGGACGAGCGCGACGCCGTCACCGCGTACGTGGCCAAGGGCCGCCCCGGCGGCGCCCGGGGCGAGCAGGCCGCCGGGGTCAAGGAACGCACCGCGGGCACCGACCGCCAGCTCGCCGAGGTCCAGGCCGACGCGGACGAGGAACTCGCCCAGGCCCTCGGCCGGGTGGGCGCCGTCCGCACCGAGGCCATCGAGGGCAAGGACAGCGCCCTCGCCGCCCACCAGGCCTACTCCGGCGTCATCGCCGAACTCCTCGCACCGAGCGGCCGGCTCGCCGAGCTGACCCCGCCGCGGGCCGCCGACGCCCTCGTCACCGCCCGCCCGCTGGCCGCCCTCGGCCAGGCCGTGGAGCAGGCCTCCGCCACCCGCGGACTGCTCCTCGCCGGGCTGTCCGTGCCGGGCGGTGACAAGCAGCCGGGCACCGCCTTCGTGGACGAACTCACCGCCGCCGCCCAGCGGGCACGCGTACGGGAGCTGGGCGCGCTCGACGACTTCGCCCGGGCCGCACGTCCCGACGTGCGCCAGAGCCTCACCGCCACCGTCACCGGACCCGAGGTCAAGACGGCCGACGACTACCTCAAGCGGCTCACCGACCGGCCGGCCCTGTCGCCCGCCGACCGCAAGCTCGATCCCGGCACCGTCGGAGCGGCCCTCACCGCCCGCGTCGACCGGATGCGCTCGGTCGAGGCCACCCTCGCCGGCCAGCGCGCCACCGCGCTCGCCGCGCTGCGCGACGACGACGTGACCGCGCTGGAGGTCATGGTCGCCTTCCTCGGCGTCCTCTTCCTCCTCACCCTCGGCATCTCCACCGCCATCGCGCGCTCCCTCACCCGACCGCTGTCGGTCCTGCGGCGCGGCGCGGCGCGGCTGGCCACGCCGGAGGGCTCGGTGGAACCGGTCCGGTTCACGGGCCGCAACGACGAGTTCGCCGAGGTGGTGCGCCACCTCAACGCGGTACGCGACCAGACGGTCTCCCTGCACACCCGGATCGCCGGACTCGACGCCGACCGGCGCCGCCTCATCGGCCGCAACGAGGCGCTCTCGGCCGGCCGGGAGGCGCTGGAGGAAGAGCTCGCGCAGCTGCGGTCGGGGCTGGCAGAGCACCGCCGCATCATGTCGACCACGTCCGTGTCGCTGTCCCTGCGGACCCTGGGACTCGTCGAGCGCCAACTCGCCGTCATCGAGGAGCTGGAGTCCGAGGAGCCGGATCCGGACCGCCTCTCCACCCTCTTCAAGCTCGACCACCTGGCGACCGTGATGCGCCGCCACAACGAGAACCTGCTCGTCCTCGCCGGCCAGGAACACGGCCACGGGCAGGGCCTGCCGGTGCCGCTGGTCGACGTCATGCGGGCAGCGGTCAGTGAGATCGAGCGCTACGAACGCGTCGACCTCGGGGTGCTGCCCTCGTACACGCAGGTCGCCGGGCACGCCGCCGACGACATCTCGCACGTACTGGCCGAGCTGCTGGAGAACGCGACGACCTTCTCGCCGCCGGACGCCAAGGTCAAGGTGTCCGGCTGGCTGCTGGACTCCGGCGACGTGGTGCTCTCCGTCGTCGACGAGGGCATCGGGATCACCGGGGACCGGCTGGCGACCCTGAACGAGCGGCTGGCCACGCCGGACGCGTACGACGAGGAGCCCGAGTCGGAACACGGCCTGGGCCTCGGCCTGTACGTGGCCGGACGGCTCGCGGCCCGGCACGGGGTGAGCGCGGAGCTGCGCGCGCTGCGGCACGGCGGTACGGAGGCGCTGGTCGTCGTACCGGCGACGCTGCTGCCCGCCACCCCGCCGGCCTCGCCGGTCCACACCCTGGGCGCACCGGGCGCACCCGCGCTGCACCTGCCCGGGGTGATCGCGGAGGCCAACGAGAACACCCTCCCCGCACGGGTACGGGGCCTTGCCGCCCTCCCGCCCGAGACCCCGGCGGCGCCCGAAGAGCCTGCAGCGACCGAAGCCCCGGCGGCGCCCGAGCCCCAGGCCGCGGCTGCGGTACCGGCCGTGGAACCGGAACCCGCGTCGTTCCCGGAGCCCGAGCACGAGCCCGAGCACGAGCCCGAGCACGAGGCCGAGCACGCCCCGGAGTCCTTCCCCGAGCCGGAGCCCGCCTCCGAGCCCGCTCCCGCGTCCTTCCCCGAGCCGGAGCCCGCGCACGAGACCGCGCAGGCCTCCGCCGCGGAGCCGCCCGCGCGGGTGGCTCCGGAGCCCGCTCCGGCGGGGTTCGCGCCGCCGGCCGGGCAGCTGCCGCCCACGGAGCAGGTGTTCCGGGTCCCGGCACCGGTCGAGGTGCCCGCCGAGCAGGTGTTCCGCGTACGGCCGCAGGCCCAGGCCGCCGCCGAGGTGCCCGTAGAGCAGCCGGAGGCTCCCGCGGAGGTTCCCGCCGAGCAGGTGTTCCGCGTACCGCCGCAGGCCGAGGCGCCCGCCGCGTACGAGGCCGAGCCGGAGGAGGTCCTCACCGACAAGGGGCTCCCCAAGCGGAGTCCCCGCGTGGTGAGCGCCGGTCGCGAGGAAGAGGTGCGCCCGGCGCCGGGCCGGGTGGACGCCGACGAGCTGCGCCGCCGGCTCGGCGGGTTCTACCGCGGAGCCCAGGACGGGCGCCGCGTCGTGGAGGCCGAGCTCGCGCAGGATCCCCGGCTGGACCCCCGACAGGGCCCGCCGCAGGACCAGGGGCAGACCGACCGGGGGGACACCGCACAGGAGGCACGCACATGAACGCGTCCAGTACGTACGGACTGAGCTCCCAGGCCCGCAACCTTCAGTGGCTGCTGACCGACCTCGTCGAGGAGGTGCCCGGGGTCAACTCGGTGGCCGTCGTCTCCTCGGACGGGCTCCTCCTGCTGTCCTCCGATCCGGTGGCACCCGACACACCGGCCGCCGCCTCCGCACCTGCCCGCCCCCGCGGTCCCCGCGGCGCGTCCGCCGATCTCGCGACCATCGTCTCCGGCCTCGGCTCGCTCACCACGGGCGCGGCCGCCCTGATGGACGGCGGCTCGGTCAAGCAGACGATGGTGGCCATGGAGCACGGTTCCGTGTTCGTCATGTCCATCAGCGACGGATCGCTCCTCGGCGTGCACGCCACGCCGGACTGCGACATGAGCGTCGTCGCCTACCACATGGCCTTGTTCGTGGGCCGCGCCGGCCACGTCCTGACCCCCGAAGTCCGCAGTGAGCTGCGCCAGTCGATGGAGAACACCCCGTGAGGAGTCCGGCCTCCGACCGGCTGCCGATACGCGGCGCCGACCGCCGTCCCGCCCGTGTACGCCCGTACTCCCTGACGGGCGGCCGCACCCGCTTCACCCAGATCCTGCACGTCGAGACCTTCGTCGCGGCCCTGGACACCAAGGTGTCCGAGCCGCGCAAGCCCGACCGGATGCCGGAGATGCCGGCGATCGTCGAGGTCTGCCGCCGCATGCGGACGATCGCCGAGATAGCCGCACTGCTGAAGCTGCCGCTCGGTGTGGTCCGCGTCCTGGTCAGCGACCTCGCCGACCAGGGCAGGATCCGTGTCTACGGGACCGGCCACGGCAGCGGCCGTCCCGACCGCGCTCTGCTCGAAAGGGTGCTCAGTGGGCTCCGCCGTCTCTGAAACCGGCCTCTTCTCCTCCTCCGCGAACCCGGACGCCGATCCGGACGAGCCCGTACAGCCCTGGCAGTACGACCGCTCGCGCGCGCCCGTCGCCGTGAAGGTGCTGGTGGCGGGCGGTTTCGGGGTGGGCAAGACCACGTTCGTCGGTTCCGTCTCCGAGATCCGGCCGCTGCGCACCGAAGCGGTGATGACCGAGGCCGCCGCTCCGACCGACGACCTGTCCGGGACCCCGGACAAGCGCACCACCACCGTCGCCATGGACTTCGGGCGCGTCACGCTCGACGACGACCTCGTCCTGTACGTGTACGGGACCCCCGGCCAGGAACGCTTCTGGTTCATGTGGGACGACCTGGTGCGCGGCGCCGTCGGCGGGATCGTCCTCGCGGACACGCGGCGGCTGCGCGACTGCTTCCCCGCGCTCGACTACTTCGAGAGCTGCGGGCTGCCGTACGCCGTGGCCGTCAACCACTTCGAGGGCACGCCTTCGTACGAACCGGAGGACGTGCGGGAGGCGCTGACCATACCGGCGCGCGTACCCGTCGTGATCATGGACGCGCGGCGCCGGGTGACGGTACTGGAATCCCTGATGACCCTCGTGGGCCACGCCCTCGACACGACCCCCGAATAGAGAACGTCCAGATGCGCAAGATACTCGTCGTCGGCGCCGGCCAGTCCGGTCTCCAGCTCGCCCTCGGACTCCAGGCGAAGGGGTACGAGGTCACCCTCATGTCCAACCGGACGGCGGACGAGATCCGCACCGGGCGGGTCATGTCCACCCAGTGCATGTTCGACACGGCGCTGCAGTCCGAGCGGGACCTCCAGCTGAACTTCTGGGAGCAGCAGGCGCCGAAGATCGAGGGCCTGGGCGTCTCGGTCTCCGCCCCCGACGGCAGCCGCGCCGTCGACTGGCTCGGCAAGCTCAAGGGCTTCGCCCAGTCCGTCGACCAGCGCGTGAAGATGGCCGGCTGGCTCGACACCTTCGCGCAGCGCGGCGGGCAGCTGGTCATCCACGGGGCGTCCGTCTCCGACCTGGACTTCTTCTCCCGTACGTACGACCTGGTGCTGGTCGCGGCCGGCAAGGGCGAGCTGGTCTCGCTGTTCGGCCGGGACGCGGCCCGCTCCCCGTACGACGCCCCGCAGCGCGCGCTCGCCGTGTCGTACGTGCACGGGCTGGATCCGCGCCCCGAGCACCCGGAGACGGAGGCCGTGCGCTGCAACCTGGTCCCGGGCGCCGGCGAGCTGTTCGTGATGCCGACGCTGACCACCTCCGGGCGGGCCGACATCCTGTTCTGGGAGGGGATCCCGGGCGGACCGCTGGACGTCTTCGGCGGGGTGAAGGACCCGGCGGACCACCTCGCGCTGACGCTGGAACTGATGGAGAAGTTCACGCCCTGGGAGTACGCGCGGGCGACGAAGGTGGAGCTGACGGACGCGGGCGCCACGCTCGCCGGGCGGTACGCCCCCGTCGTCCGCAACCCCATCGGCCGGCTGCCCGGCGGCGGCCTGGTGCTGGGCGTGGCGGACGTGGTCGTCGCCAACGACCCGATCACCGGGCAGGGTTCGAACTCCGCCGCCAAGTGCGCGGCCTCGTACCTCTCCTCGATCCTCATGCACGGGGACAACCCGTTCGACGAGGCGTGGATGAAGGCGACCTTCGACAAGTACTGGTTCACCAGCGGCAAGCCTGCGACCCAGTGGACGAACGCCATGCTCGGCGTCCCGCCGGAGCACGTGCTCAACCTGATCGGTGCGGCCGGGCAGCTCCAGCCGGTGGCGGATCGATTCGCCAACGGCTTCGACAACCCGGCCGACTTCGACGCGTACTTCTACGACCCCGAGGACGCGGCGGACTACCTGGCGGACGTCTCGGGCTCGGTCTCGCCGGAGTAGCCCGTATCGTCCCCGGCCGTATCGGTCCCGCCGGTCTCGGTCCCGCCCGTCTCGGTCCCGCCCGTCTCGGGCAGCGGCGGCGGGGTGAAGGCGCGCAGCGGGGCCCCGTCGGGGTCCGGCCGCACCGCGCCGAGCAGCGGATTCGCTGCGATCGGCGAGACCTTCACCTTCGCGCCCGGGCGGGGCGCCTGGATGACCTTGCCGTCGCCGACGTACAGGGCCACGTGGGTGGCGGTCGGGAAGTACACCACCAGGTCGCCCGGGCGCAGTTCGTCGAGCGGCACCCGGGGCAGCCGGGCCCACTGCTCCTGGCTGGTCCGGGGGATCTCGCGGCCCGCGTGCGCCCAGGCCTGCGAGGTCAGCCCGGAGCAGTCGAAGGAGGCCGGACCCTCGGCGCCCCAGACGTACGGCTTCCCGATCTGGGCGGCCGCGTACGTGAGGGCCGTGCCGCCGGCCGCGGTGGGGTTGCGGAGCTGCGGGCCGGCGCTGCCCAGCTTCCCCGAACCGATCAGCTCCCGCTGCGCGGTGGCGGTGTCCTCGGCTTCCCGTGCGTCGAGCTCGGTGAGCTGGGCGGGGCTGAGCGAGGCCAGCATCCGCTCGACCTCCTTGAGCTGCGTGGCGGCCTCCTCCTTGCGCGCCTTGGTGTCGGCGGCCAGCTTCAGCTCGGAGTCCAGGGCCTTGCGGGCGGCGGTGGCGAGACGGTCGGCCTGCTTCTCGCCCTGGGTGAGCCTGTGCAGCGCGGCGGCCCGCCGGGCGCCCTCGCGCTCCGCGACCCGGCGCTGGTCCAGGGCCCCTTGGGGGTCCCCGGCGAACAGCATCCGGGCGTACGGGGAGAACCCGCGGCCCCCCTTGTACTGCTCGCGCGCCAGCCGGCCGGTGGTGGTCTGGGCGTCGGTGACGGCGGTACGGGCCCTGCCGAGCTCGGTACTGAGCCGGCTCTCCTCGCGCTGCCGGGCGGTGAGGGCGGTCTCGGCGGCGTTGTAGGCCTCGGTGGCCTGCTCGGCGCGCTGGTAGAGGCCCTGGAGGCGGGCGAGGAGGACACCGACGGGTTCGGCGGGGGCGGCGGGGGTGCCGGGGGCCGCGGGGGCCGCGGGGGTGTCCGGCGCTGCCGGGGCGTCCGGTGCGGCGGGTGTCTCCGGTGCTGCGGGGGCGGCGGGTTCGGCGTGGGTGACGGGGAGCGGGCCGGCCGTGACGAGGGCTGCGGCGAGGCACGCGGCGCGAAGCAGCCGACGTCTGCGTCGTCGTGACATGGGGTCACCTCCTGGCGGCCGATGCTGCCATGCGCGGTATGACAAATCGCCCACCCGAGGCGGCCGTGCCGCTCCGCTCACCCGGTCGGCGTACGTGCGCCGGCCGGAGCCGATGAAACGCTTGGTGCGGCTTTCGCCAAGTACGGGGTGAGGGGCCGACGGGGCCCCGCCTACCAGGGGAGGGACCGGGGTGAACAGCACGCACGAGGACGGCGCGGGGGCGGGCGGCACGCGGGCGGGGAGAAGGGGGAAGGACTCCGGATGGGCGGGGGCCGGGCCGCCACCGGATCTCCGGACGCCGGAGGGGTTCGGCGCGTTCTACGAGGAGCACATCGACGCCGTGCTCGGGTTCGTCACCCGGCGGGTCACCGACCCGCATCTGGCGGCGGACCTCACGGCCGACATCTTCCTCGCCGCGCTGAAGGACGCGGCCGGCTATCGGCCCGACAGGGGAGTGCCGATCGCCTGGCTCTACGGAATCGCGCGCAACGTCCTGGCGAGCCACGCCCGTGCGGGCGCCCGCGAGCGCGGAGCACTGCAGCGGCTCAGCGGCCGGAGGTTGCTCGACGACCAGGACGTGGCGGCCCTGGAGGAGCGGATAGACGCACAGCGGGCCTTCCGCGACCTGGCCGAGCGGCATGCCGCCCTGTCGGAGCCGCTGCGGGCCGCGCTCGACCTGGTCGTGGTCGACGGCCTCACCCCGGCCGAGGCCGCCCAGGCCCTCGGGGTCACCCAGGCCACCATCCGGGTCCGCCTGCACCGCGCCCGGCGCGCGCTGCGCACCCCGGCGGATTCCGCCGCTTCCGTTCCCGCCCCGACGCAGCAGTTGGAGGTAGCGCGATGAGCACCAGACCGACCGCGTTCGAAGAGCGCCTGAAGGCGGAGCTCGTGGCGATAGCCGCCGACCGGGCAGAGCTCGACGGCCGCGCCGACTTCGCCGTCCGCCCGCCTGCCCGGCGGTTGCGGATACCCCTCGCCGTCGGGCTGGCGGCGACGGCGGCCGTGGGTCTGATCGCCCTGCCGGTGATGGGGGACCAGGGAGGCACGTCCGCCGCGTACGCGCTGAGCAAGAAAGATGACGGCACCATCGTCGTCCGTCTGTTCAACCCCGAGGGAATCAGTGGTGTGGAGCGGGAACTGCGCGAGCTGGGCGTTCCCGTCGCGGTGGTTCCCCAGAAGCCGGTGGCGGAGTGCTCCGAGCCGGGCGGTGGAGCCGATGGGCCGGTGGGTCACGTCGTTGACGAGAACGGCGTGACCGTGTCCGTGTCCGACGAGCAGCTCTTCGGCTTCACCAGGGACGGGGAGCTCGTGCTGACGGTCAATGAGAGGACGCTCCCCGCAGGGCACGTCGTCCTGCTCATGAAACCCATCAAGCCCCTGCTCAAGTGGGTGAGCGCCGTCTCGATAGCCCCGGAGCGGGTGCCGTCCTGCATAGCCATGTACCCCGGCGGTGATGAGGAGGTTCCGACCGGCCCCATCGTCGTCCCCCACGGGCCGCCGATGACATGGAGCTGGGAGGAGGGCGACACCCGGACGGGGGCGAACGGGGACTCCCCGAAGTAGCAGGCAGGGGGCTGCTCGCGGCCCGGGTCAGCCGGCCAGCAGGCGGGCCTTGGCCGCCGAGAACTCCTGCGGGGTCAGCAGGCCCTCGCGGGCCAGGGCGGCCAGCTGGGTCAGGCGGTCCGTCAGATCGGCTCCGGGGGAGACCGGTCCCGGGGCCGAAGGGCCGGTGCGCGGAGCGGGGTGGGCGGCTGCGGGCTCCCGGCGGGCGGAGGGGGCCGCCGGGGGAGCGGAAGCCTGGCCGGGGCGCGTGGCCGGGGTCGCGTCGGGGGGCGTGGCCGGGGTTGCGGACGGGGCCGTGCCGTCCTGGGGCTGGGGGGTCGCGACCGCCGCCGGGTGCTGGGCCGCGTCCCAGACGTAGGCCCCGCGCGCCAGGATTCCGCGCAGCAGGGGGTGGCCCGAGGGGCGCTGGGAGGGGTTCACGACGGAGCCGATGGGGCGGATGAACATCAGGCCACCCCCAGCCGGTCGGCCGGGAGGCGGACCGCTCCCGCGATCCGGCCGCCCGCCGCGCGGACGGCGATGGCGGCGTCCTCGGCCCATACGTGCTCGACGACCAGGAGGAGGGCGCAGCTGCCGCGGTCCATCAGTTCAGCCGATTCCCTGACGTCCTCGGGGCCGATCAGCGGGGCCGCCTCGCGGTGGGCGAGCAGGCCCCGGAGTTCGACGAACTCGTCGAACTCCACCGACAGCACCTCGCCGCCGGCGGTCTTGGTTGCCACCAGCCCGTCGATGAGCCGCACGACCCCGGCCTTGCGCAGCCCCATCACCGCCTCGACCGCCGCGACCCGCAGCTGTTCTTCCGGAAAGGCCAGGACGATGAACTCCGCAGGTCCCATGGAAGGAGACTCCTGATCCGCTACTTCGCTTCCGACCGGTTCTGACGACTCTTCGGCACACTATGACATAAGCGGACATACGGCCCTGCTCCTTGCTACGTTTCCCCGTATGACCGCTCTGACGGCGAAGGTGACGGAACCCGCCCCGCCACCGCCACCCGACGCCCGTGCGCCCAAGCGTCGTGGAGTCGAGCTGTCGCTGCTCTTCGGCGCCGTCCTGATCGCCGTCCTCGGCCACCTCTACGTGGGGCTCGCCACCACCGGCCACATCCCCGCACCCGCCGCCCACTACGCCGCCGGCCTCACCGTGGCCGCGCTCGTCGCCCACCTCGCCGTCCGCCTGTTCGCCCCGTACGCCGATCCGCTGCTGCTCCCGATCGCCGTCCTGCTCAACGGCCTCGGCCTCGTCCTCATCCAGCGCCTCGACGTCACCACCCCCGGCCGCGCCACCGCCGGTGAGCAACTTCGCTGGTCGGCCCTCGGAGTGGTGCTCTTCGTGCTCGCCCTCGCGCTGCTGCGCGACCACCGGGTGCTGCAGAAGTACGCGTACCTGTCCGTCGCCGTCGCACTGGCGCTGATGCTCGTGCCCGTCTTCTTCCCGGCCGTGAACGGCGCGCACATCTGGATCCGGTTCGCCGGGCTCTCCTTCCAGCCGGGGGAGTTCGCCAAGATCCTGCTCGCCGTCTTCTTCGCCTCCTACCTCGCGGCGAACCGCACCGCCCTGGCCCTCACCGGGCGCACCCTCTTCTGGAAGCTGAGGCTGCTGCCCGGCCGGGTCCTCGGCCCGATCCTGGCCATCTGGCTGCTCTCCGTCGGCGTGCTCGTCCTGGAGCGCGACCTCGGGACCTCGCTGCTCTTCTTCGGCCTCTTCGTGATCATGCTGTTCACGGCCACCGGCCGGATCGGCTGGATCGCCATCGGGCTGCTGCTCGCGGCCGTGGGCGCGTACGCCGTCGGGACGTTCGAGCCGCACGTGAACAGCCGCGTGGACGACTGGCTGAATCCTTTCGCCTCCATCGAGCGCGGCGACGGCCCCGGCCAGCTCGCCCAGTCGCTCTTCGCCTTCGGGGCCGGTGGACTGCTCGGCGCCGGGCTCGGCCACGGCCAGTCCTTCCTCATCGGCTTCGCCGCCAAATCCGACTTCATCCTCGCCACCGCCGGGGAGGAGCTCGGCCTCGTCGGCCTCACCGCGATCCTGCTCCTCTACGGACTCCTCGTCGCCCGCGGCTTCCGCGCCGGGCTGGCGCTGCGCGACCCCTTCGGGCGGCTCCTCGCCACCGGACTCGCCTCGATCGTCGCGCTCCAGGTGTTCGTCATCGCCGGCGGAGTCACCGGCCTGATCCCGCTGACCGGCATGGCCATGCCCTTCCTCGCCCAGGGGGGCTCCTCCGTGGTCACCAACTGGATCATCGTCGCCCTCCTCGTGCGGCTCAGCGACAGCGCCCGCAGGCCCGGACCGGCCGAGGAGGCCGACGCGTGATCCGCTACATCCGCTGGTGCGCGTACTTCTGCGCCCTGCTGCTCGTCGCCCTGCTGGTCAACGTCGGCCGTGTCCAGGTCTGGGAGGCCGCGGGCTACGGCGCGAACCCGGCCAACAAACGCCCCGCCATCGAGCGGTACGCGGAACCGCGCGGGGACATCACCGTCGACGGCCGTCCCGTCACCGGCTCCCGGGACAGCCGCCAACTGCTGCGCTACGAGCGCACGTACAAGAACGGACCGCTCTACGCACCCGTCACCGGCTTCGCCTCCCAGACCTACGGGACCAGCTTCCTGGAACGCGCCGAGGACCCGGTCCTCTCCGGCACCGACCCCGGGCTGTCGGCCTTCCCGCTCTGGTACGAGCTCTCGCGCGGCCGCCCGGGAGGCGGCAACGCCGCCACCACCATCCGGGCGAACATGCAGCTGGCCGCGTACACCGGGCTCGCGGGCAAGCGCGGCGCGGTCGCCGCCGTCGAGCCGGCCACGGGCAAGATCCTCGCGCTGGTCAGCAGCCCCTCCTACGACCCGGCGGTGCTCTCCGGCACCGGACCGAAGGTCAAGGAGGCCTGGGAGAAGCTCAACGCGGACCCCGCCAAGCCGATGCTCAACCGCGCGCTGCGCGAGACGTACCCGCCCGGCTCCACGTTCAAGATCGTGACGGCCGCCGCCGCCCTCGACGCGGGCGTGATCACCGACGTGGACGCGCCGACCGAGACCCCGGACCCGTACCCGCTGCCCGGCACCAGCACCCTGCTGCCGAACGCCGGTACGGGCTGCGCCGACGCCTCGATGGCGGACGCGGTGCAGTGGTCGTGCAACACGGTGATGGCGAAGATCGGCGTACAGGTCGGGCTGCGCGGGATGACCGAGGCGGCGCGGCGGTTCGGTTTCAACGACGCGGGGCTGCGGGTGCCGGCCTGGGTGTCGCGGTCCAACTTCGACACCGACATGAGCCCCGACCAGCTGGCCCTATCCTCGATCGGCCAGTTCAACACCAAGGCCACCCCGCTGCAGATGGCGATGGTGGCGGCGGCCGTCGCCAACGGCGGGGAGCTCAAGGCCCCCTACCTGGTGGACCGCACGACCCAGGACGACGGGGACCCGGTCCGGCGCGCCGACCAGCGCAGTCTGGGCCGGGCCATGACCCCGCTGACCGCGATGCGGATGCAGGAGCTCATGGTGAAGGTGGTGGAGAACGGCACCGGCCGCAACGCCGCGATCCGCGGCGCCGTGGTCGGCGGCAAGACCGGCACGGCCCAGCACGGCGTCGGCAACGCGGGTACCCCGTACGCCTGGTTCATCTCCTGGGCGGGGCCCGAGGGCGGCCGGCCGCCGGCCGTGGCGGTCGCGGTGGTCGTCGAGGACGCGTCGGCCGTCCGCGGGGACATCAGCGGCAACGGCGCGGCCGCGCCGATCGCCCGGGCGGTGATGGAGGCGGCACTGTCGGCCCGCTGAACCGGCCGGGGAGGGACGGCGGCTCCGTGATGACGGCGAGGGCGTGGCCCGACCCCGTAGGCGTCCGGTTCCGCCCACCGCTCTAGGTGCCCGCGCCCTCCGTGATGGCCTCCGCGACCTCCGCCACCCGCTGCTCCTCCTCCGCCGCGAACCGCTCCCGGTCGAGGGCCTCGGCGATCTCCTCGTCCTGGCTCATCAGCAGGTCCAGGTTGGAGTTCCCCATCTCGAAGACGCCCATGTCCAGGTACGCCTTCTGCAGCCGTTCGCCCCACAGTCCGATGTCCTTCACGCACGGCACGATCCGGCTGAAGAGCAGCTTGCGGAAGAGCGCCAGGAACTCCGACCGTTCGCTGAACTCCTCCGCCTCGGCGCGCGAGATGCCGAAGTTCTCCAGCACCTCCACCCCGCGCAGCCGGTCCCGCATCAGGTAGCAGCCCTCGATCACGAACTCCTCGCGCTCGCGCAGCTCGGCGTCCGACAACTGCTTGTAGTAGTCGCGCAGGGCCATCCGCCCGAAGGCCACGTGCCGCGCCTCGTCCTGCATCACGTAGGCCAGGATCTGCTTGGGCAGCGGCTTGTTCGTGGTGTCGCGGATCATCCCGAAGGCGGCCAGTGCCAGCCCCTCGATGAGCACCTGCATGCCCAGGTACGGCATGTCCCAGCGGGAGTCGCGCAGGGTGTCGCCGAGCAGCCCTTGAAGGCTGTCGTTGATCGGGTAGAGCATCCCGATCTTCTCGTGCAGGAAGCGCCCGAAGATCTCCGCGTGCCGGGCCTCGTCCATGGTCTGGGTGGCGGAGTAGAACTTCGCGTCGAGGTCCGGCACCGACTCGACGATGCGCGCCGCGCACACCATCGCGCCCTGCTCGCCGTGCAGGAACTGGCTGAAGTTCCAGGCGCTGTAGTGCCGGCGCAGCTCGCCCCGGTCCCGTTCCGTGAGCTTGGCCCAATGCCGGGTGCCGTGCAGCGGAAGCGCCTCGTCCGGGGTGCCCAGGGGATCGTACGGATCCACCTCGATGTCCCAGTCGATGCGCTTGGCGCCGTCCCACTGTTTGTCCTTGCCCTTCTGGTAGAGGGCCAGCAGCCGCTCGCGGCCGCCGTCGTACTCCCAGCTGAAACGGGCATTTCCGGATGCGGGGACCGGCCAGACGGTCTCGCCCGGATCGTTGGTGTAGAGCTCGTGCGTCGACACTGACGCCCCCTCGCCTCACGTAGCCGCGTACTTCCGTACAGGACCGGACAGTTGGCAGCGTCACACGTTGGTAGACGCGCGGTCAACAAGTCGTGCGCGAGGGATTGACGGTCTTGCTGACAGGCAGTCTCATAAGGAGTGACCGCCGGTAACTCGACGCAGAGGTGTCCGAAGCCATGACCACCGTGACCGAACGAGCCGAGCTGCGCGACGCCCTCGGCCTGCTCAAGGACCGCGAGCAGATCGCCGAGCGGCTGCTCGAATCCTCGGCGAAGCACTCCTTCGACCCGGACAAGGAACTCGACTGGGACGCCCCGCCCATCGACGGCAAGTACTACTGGCCGCCGGAGCTGCTCTCCCTCTTCGACACCCCGCTCTGGAAGAAGATGGGCGAGGAGCAGCGCATCGAACTCTCCCGCCACGAGGCGGCGGCGCTCGGCTCGCTCGGCATCTGGTTCGAGATCATCCTCATGCAGCTCCTGGTCCGGCACGTCTACGACAAGTCCCTGACCAGCAATCACGTCCGGTACGCGCTCACCGAGATCGCCGACGAGTGCCGCCACTCGATGATGTTCGCCCGCATGATCAAGACGGGTGGCGCCCCCGAGTACCCGGTCTCCCGCGCCAACCACAACCTCGCCCGCGTCCTGAAGACCGTCTCCACCACCCCCGGCTCCTTCGCCTGCACCCTGCTCGGCGAAGAGGTCCTCGACTGGATGCAGCGCCTGACCTTCCCGGACGAGCGCATCCAGCCCCTCGTCCGCGGAGTCACCCGCATCCACGTCATCGAAGAGGCGCGCCACGTCCGCTACGCCCGCGAGGAACTGCGCCGCCAGATGCTCACCGCCCCGCGCTGGGAGCAGGAACTCACCCGCGTGAGCTGCGGCCAGGCCGCCCGCGTCTTCTCGCAGGCCTTCGTCAACCCCCAGGTCTACGACAACATCGGCCTCGACCGGCGCGAGGCGCTCGCCCAGGTCAAGGCGAGCGGTCACCGCCGGGAGGTCATGCAGACCGGAGCCAAGCGGCTCACCGACTTCCTGGACGACATAGGCGTGATGCGCGGAGTCGGCCGCAAGCTCTGGAAGAGCTCGGGGCTCCTCGCCTGAACACTCCTCACCTTGGGGCCAGGGCCACGGGGTGCGGCTACCCTGCGGACATGACAGCCGTACGGGCGTACCGCAGGATGAGCGTCGAGGAGCGCCGGGCCCAGCTCCTCGACGCGGCCCTGACGTTGTTCGCACACCGGGCGCCGGAGGAGGTCTCGCTCGACGACGTGGCCGAGGCCGCCGGTGTCTCGCGCCCCCTCGTCTACCGCTACTTCCCCGGCGGGAAACAGCAGCTCTACGAGGCCGCCCTGCGCTCCGCCGCCGACGTCCTGAGGCTCTGCTTCGCCGAACCCCAGGCCGGCCCCCTGACCCAGCGGCTCTCCCGGGCCCTGGACCGGTACCTCGCCTTCGTCGACGAACACGACGCCGGCTTCTCCGCCCTCCTCCAGGGCGGCAGCGTGGTCGAAACCTCCCGCACCACCGCCACCGTCGACGGCATTCGCCGGGCGGCCGCCGAGGCGATCCTCTTCCACCTCGGCGTGGCGGCCCCCGGCCCGCGGCTGCGCATGATGGTGCGCACCTGGATCACGGCGGTCGAGGCCGCCTCGCTGATCTGGATCGACGAGGGCAAGCAGCCGGAGATCGACTCGCTCCGGGACTGGCTGGTGGACCAGTTCATCGCCCTCCTCACGGCCACGGCCGCCACCGACCCGGAGACGGCCGCGGCGGCCCGCGCCGCCCTCGCGCTCGAATCGGCGGACGGACCGGTGGGGGTACTGGCCCGCCGGGTGATCCCCGTGGTCTCCGAGGCGGCGCACCTGCTGTGACCCCTGCACGGCTGTGACTCATGAACGGCCGTGACCGCGGAACGGCCGTGACTCCTGAACGGCCGTGACCCCTGAGCGGCTGTGATGTCCGGATTGCTGTGAGACTGGAGGGGTGAGAAGCCAACCCACCCCCTTCGAGGGCGGCCCGATGGACGGCCGGACCCTCCCGATCCTCCTCGGACCGACCGGCCACCCGTCGAAGTGGTACGAGATCCCGGTCCCGGCCCCGGACGGCGGCGCCCCCACGGTGCTGCTCTACGAGAGGGTCCCGGCGGGGTACTCCAAGCGCCTCGGCCTCCAGCGGGGCTGGAAGTACGTCTACGCCCCGGGCGGCCAGAAGCCGAAGCTCCGCTGGCCCTGGACGAAGCCGACCCCGCAGGACCCACCGGCCTCGCCGGGGGAGTGACGGCAGGGCCTCACCCCACCGCAGGCGGGCGGCACCTCACGGCAGGGGGCCGTCGCCCGGCGGCAGCGGGGCCTCGACCAGGGTCAGCACGGCCTCCGCCCCGCCCGCCCCGCCCTCGGTCGGCTCCGCCTGCCGGAACACCAGCCGGGCCCCGATGACCTCCGCCTGTCCCACCGCGATCGTCAGCCCCAGCCCGTGCCCCTTGCTCCCGCCCCCGGTACGGAACCGCTGGGGCCCGTGGGACACGAGGTACTCGGGATAGCCGTCGCCGTGGTCCCGTACGGTCACCACCGGCCCGTCCACCGTCACCACCACCGGCGCCCGCCCGTGCTTGTGGGCATTGGCGACCAGGTTCCCCAGCACCCGCTCCAGCCGCCGCCGGTCGGTCTCCACGTGCGCGTCCCGCACCACGACGACCTCCGTGTCGGTCCCCGACGCCCGCACCACCCGCCGCGCGAGGCGGCCGAGCTGGTGCAGGTCCGTCTCCACCACCTCGCTGCCCGAGTCGAGCCGGGAGATCTCCAGCAGGTCCTCCGTCAGCTGCCGCATCGTGCGCACCCGTTCCTGCACCAGTTCCGTGGCCCGCCCCTCGGGCAGCAGCTCCGACGCCGCCTGCAGCCCGGTCAGCGGGGTCCGCAGCTCGTGCGCGACGTCCGCCGTGAACCGCTGCTCCCGCTGGAGCTTCGTCTGCAGGCTGCCCGCCATCGTGTCCAGGGCCGCCGCCACGGTCGCCACCTCGTCCTGGTGCCGCGAGGGGTCCTTCGTCCGCGGGTCCGCGACGCGTGCGTCCAGGTCGCCCTGGGTGATCCTGCGGGCCACCGTCGCCGTCTGGTGCAGCCGCCGCGTCACCCGGGTCACGGCGAAGGCGCCGAACAGCAGCGTTCCGCCGATGGCCAGCACCGACGAACCGATGATCGCGTTGTCCAGCCCGGTGATCGTGCGCGCGCTCTGCCCGTAGTCGACGGCCGTGGCCAGCGCCTTGCCGTCCGCCGGGGCCGCCGCCCACATCAGCTGCCGGCCCCCGTCCTGCGCCACGAGCGTCCCGCGCTGTCCGGAGAGGGCCAGCGCGCGCAGCCGGTCCGGCAGTCCGGCCGGGTCGAGCCCGGACTCCGGCGGCAGCATCTCGCCGGCCTCGTAGGCGCGCGAGGCCTCGGTCAGTTTGCCGAGGGCCTTCTCGCGGGCCGTGGCGACGGTCTGCCGGGTCACCTCCACGTGCACGAGCACACCCAGCACCGCCGCGAGCGAGCAGCACATCAGCACGATGAAGCACGCCGACTTCCAGGTCAGCGTCGCCGTCCACGAGGGCAGCCGGAGCCTCACCGCGACGCTCCCGTCGAGCCGGGGCTCGGGGACGGGGACGGGGACGCGCCCGGGGTCCGGCCCGGGCCGGTGCTGCCGGGTACCCGGACGATCTGCTCCCAGGCCGGCAGCATCGAGCGCTGCGTCTCGTCCCAGGACCAGGTGGTGTTCACCTCGTAGCCGGCGTTGCCGCTGGGGACGCGCAGGATCACGTCCCGTCCGGCGAGCTCGACGCTGATGACGGTGTCTGTGGTGGCCATGATCCGGTTGAGCCGGCCCTCCGCGTCCGCCGTGTACACGCGCACGGACATCTGCTGGTCCGGGTACTCGATGCCGACGATCAGTTCGTCCTTGCCGTTGCCGGTGAGGTCCCGGTAGTACGGCGTCAGCACCGGACACTTCTTCGGATCGGCCCCGTCCGCCCCGCACTCCTCGATCGCGGCCACGGTCTCGGGCGGCATCCCGTCGGGTCCGGTCCGCGCGTTCGGGTGAGCCCGCAGCTCGGCCTGCACCAGGGTCGCCGGGTCGATCACGTGCACGTTCTGGTCCTGGACGGGCGCGATCCCGGGTACGTACTCGGGCGGCGCGCCCCCGGGATCGGCAGGCGGTACGACGGCCCCCGCGCGCCCCGGCCACAGATGTACGGGCCCGCTCGCGGTCGGGGTCGCCCCGGCACCGGCCAGCCCGCCGGTGTCATCGCAGGCGATCGCCAGCGGCAGCAGCAGGGCGGCCAGCAGACCGGCCCGGACACGTCGGCGCCGAGCCCGGTGTCCGGGACCGGGGGAGGGAACGGATCCGGATCCGATCACCCGTAGACCCTCCTCTCCCATGAGCATGTGCCTGTCCACAGTAGGCAGAGCCGCATCGTTTCTGCCCGTGAGCCCGGGCCGGAGGACCGGCGGAGAAGCAGGGTCCTACGCGTCCGTACGCCCGCGGCGCAGCATCGCGAAGCCCAGCCCGGCGGCGCCGATGGCCGCGATGCCGCCGCCCGCGGCGAGCAGCAGCATGCCGTCACCCGGACCGTCGGCCAGCGTGTGCAGACCCAGCGCCTCGACGGTCCCCGTACCCGTACCCGTACCCGTACCCGTACCCGTACCCGTACCCGTACCCGAGCGCGAGGAGTCGGAGACGGGGACGACCCGGCCGTCGCGGCTCGCGGTCTTGTGCCCGTCCGTCCTTCCGGCGCCGAATTCCTCCGTACCGCTCTCGCTCTTGCTCCCGCTCCCGGGCCCGGACCAGGAGCTGAGCCCGCCGTCGGACCGCAGCGCGAGGTGCATCTCCCCGGCGGCACCGAAGCCGGTGCTGCCGTCACGGCTGGTCAGGGTGGCGGCGGTGGAGCCGTCGGAGTTGAGGACATCGGCCTGGTAGGCGCCCTTGGCCATGCGGTACACGTGCGCGGTGGAGACGCCGTCGGCGAGCGACACGGTCTTGACCAGGGTCCGCGGGGCGGTCACGCCCTGCGCGGAGGAAGCCGACGGCACCCCGTCGCCGAACGCGGCGGCCGCGGGGAACGCCAGCAGGCTGCCGGCACCCACAGCCACGGCGGCGGCGCGTACGACTGTCCGGCGGCTGCGGCTCACGGTGTTCACGGGAACGTCCTTCGGTCGGTGCAGGTCAGGCCCTGGTCCGTCCAGGTGGGATAAACGTATGCACCGGCCGTTGCGGTAACCCGTTGCTTCTGTAACAGCCATGCCTCAGCGACCCGGCGGAGTCGTTACACGCCACGGTCCGCACGACGCACGCCGCAGGCCGGACCCGACCGGGGGATTGCCGGGGGGCGCCGGGGCTGCTCCCATGGACGCCGGGGGTGAGGACCATGTCTTCGATGGGTTCGAGGGGCCTGAAGGTACTGCCGAGCGGCCGGCCCGGCCGCGGCCGGCTGTACGTGAACCTGCCCGACGGCAGGGCGGTGGCCTGGTACGACCGGCGGGCCAACCGGATCAGCGTGCTGGCGGACGAGCGCCGCGAGGAGATCCTGACGGCGTTACGCCCCTACCTCACCGGAACCGTGGCCATCGGCCCGCCACCCGTCCCCACGGCCGGTGACCTGCTCCGCCTGTCCCTCCCGCCCGACGAGGACCTGGCCCCGAACCGCCCGGGGGAGGCCCAGCTCGGAGCCCTCACGTACGGCACCGCGGGCACCCGCGCCCGGCACCGGCTCCGTCAGGAGCTCACGGTGAGGCAGCGGATGGGCGAGGTGCTGGACGCCCTGGCGGAGACGGACGACTGGCAGGTCCTGCACTCGATCCACGTCGTCGCGGACCACCTGCTCATCGGGCCTCCCGGGGTCTTCTGCTTCCGCACGGTCCAGGGCCGCCGCCAGCGCGTGGTGATCGGCGACCTCCTCCTCACGGTGGGCCGCACCGACCCCACCCCGGACCCCCGCGAGGCCCGCCGCGCGGCGGCCCACGCGACCCGCGCCCTCGCCACCCCGGTGACCCCGGTCCTGGCAGTGGTCGACGCGACCCGCCTGGAGATCGCCCCCACCCTCCGCGACGTCCGCATCCTCACCCCCGCCACCACATCGACCTTCCTGACGAACACCCCCACCACCCTCAAACCCCCGGACGTAGAAGCCCTCTACACAACAGCCAGAGACCGCCGAACCTGGCACATCCAGCCACCCGGCGCGTGAACCCCGCCCACGTCCAACCCACCCGTCCGGCGCTCAATCCAGCCGTCCGGCGCTCGAGCACCAGGCGCAGCCAATCCAGCCGTCCGGCGTTTGAGGACCGGGGTCTGGGGCGGAGCCCCAGGGGGTCCGGGCGCAGCCCGGCCCCCCGCAGCCCGTCCGGCGCTCGAATCGAGGCCCGGGCTCCGGGCAGAGCCCATCCTCAGCCTCGCCGGCGTTTGAGGCGCGGGTCCGGGCAGCGCCCGGGGAACGGTGGAAGGGCGGGTAGGGGACTTCGCCCCGCAGGGCCCAGATCCCCGGGCCCAGATCCCCGGGCCCAGATCCCCGGGCCCAGATCCCCGGGCCCAGATCCCCGGGCCCAGATCCCCGGGCCCAGCACCCGGATCCCAGGGCCCAGCACCCCTCAAGCGGAGCTCCGCTTGCGCGGCGTCACCGCCTTCTTCGCCGCACCCCGCGCAGGCTTCGCCTCCGCGGCCTTGGCCGAGGCCGTCTTCTTCACAGCCGCAGCCGCCGCAGCAGCCTTCTTCTTCGTAGCAGCGGCAGCAGCAGTCGACTTCTTCGCAGCACCGGCAGCAGCCCCACCACCCGCTCCACCACCGGCCGCCGACGCAGTCGACTTCTTCCCGCCCACCGCCTTCGGCGCGGCCGCCCCCGCCGCCTTCTTCCGCCGAATCGGCGTAACCTCCGCCCCCGTCCCCGTCCCCGCCTCCGCCTCCGCCTCCGCCGCCCCCTCCACAGGCGACCCCGCCCGCGACGCCTTAGCCACCCGCACGCTGTTCTCCAAGGCCGCCATCAGGTCGATGACCTGCCCACCCGCCCCCTCCACCGGCGGCCCCGCCGCCACCGCCGGTTCACCCCCGTCCGCCTTCGCCGCGATCATCGCCTCGACCGCCTCCCGGTAGTCGTCGCGCAGCGAGTCCATCTCCACCTCCCCCAACGTCGCCATCAGCGCATCCGCCAGGTCCAGCTCGGCCTCCCGCACCGACACCGCACCCTCGGGCGCCACCCCCTCCGGAACCCGGATCTCGTCCGGCCACAGCAGCCCGTGCATCGCGATCACGTCGTCGACGACCCGCAGCATGCCCAGCCGCTCCCGCCCCCGCAGCGCGTACTTCGCGATGGCGACCTTGCGGCTCCGCTTCAGCGCCTCCCGCAGCAGCGTGTACGGCTTGGCGGCCGTAGCCCCGCTCGCCGCGAGGTAATAGGCCGTGTCCATCTGCAACGGATCGATCTGATCAGCAGGAACAAACGAAACGATCTCGATCGTCTTAGCGGTGGCGATCGGCAGCTGCGCCAGATCCTCATCCGTGATCGGAATGATGGACCCGTCCGCCTCCTCGTACCCCTTGCCGATCTCGGCGGTCGGCACCTCCTCCCCGTCCAGCTCGCAGACCTTGCGGTAGCGGACGCGCCCGCCGTCACCGACATGGATCTGGCGGAAGGAGATCGAGTGGCTCTCGGTGGCGTTCACGAGCTTGATCGGAATGCTGACCAAGCCGAAGGAGATCGCCCCGTTCCATATGGATCGCACGGTTCCTCCTGATTCGTGGCAGTCTCATCGTATGACGCCGATCACCCTGGTGGAGGGCCGTCGCATTTCGCTCAGCAACCTCGACAAGGTCCTCTACCCGGAGACCGGCTTCACCAAGGGCGAGGTCCTCCACTACTACGCCACGGTCGCGGGCCACCTGCTCGCCCACATCCACGACCGCCCGGTGTCCTTCCTGCGCTATCCCGACGGCCCGGACGGACAGCTCTTCTTCACGAAGAACCCGCCGCCCGGTACCCCCGCCTGGGTGAAGACCACCCCGGTGCCCCGCTCGGAGGACCTCAGGGCCGAACAGGTGGTCATCGCCGACCTGCCCAGCCTCATGTGGGCCGCCAACCTCGTCGTCGAGTTCCACACCCCCCAGTGGCCGGCCGGCGCCCCCGCCCTCGCCGACCGCCTGATCCTCGACCTCGACCCCGGTTCCCCGGCCACCGTCGTCGAATGCTCGGCCGCCGCCCTGTGGCTCCGCGACCGCCTCTCCGCCGACGGCCTCCACGCCTGCGCCAAAACCTCCGGCTCCAAGGGCCTCCACCTGGCGGTGCCGCTCGAACCGACCCCCTCCGAGCACGTGTCGGCGTACGCGAAGGCCCTCGCCCAGGAGGCCGAGCGCGAGCTCCCCGACCTCGTCGTGCACCGGATGACCAAGGCGCTGCGCCCCGGGAAGGTCTTCGTCGACCACAGCCAGAACGCCGCCGCCAAGACCACGGCGGCCCCCTACACCCTGCGCGCCCGCACCCTGCCCACCGTCTCGGCGCCCCTCTCCTGGGCCGAGGTCGAGGCCTGCCGGACCCCCTCCGACCTGGTCTTCCTCGCCGACGACATCGCCCCGCGGCTGGCCCGCGACGGAGACCTCTTCGCCCCCCTCCTCGACCCCGCCCTGGCCGGACGGCTCCCGTGATCACCGTCGCGCTCGCCGTGGCCGTACGGACCCTGCCGCGCGCGCCCGGTCTCGCGTACGAGCCCAAGTTCGACGGCCACCGCCTCGTGATCGTCCGCACCGTTGACGGGGTGTTCCTCCAGGCCCGCTCCGGCCGCATCGTCACCGCGGCCTTCCCCGACCTCGCGGCGGCCGCCCACCACCTGCCCGCCGGGACCGTCCTCGACGGGGAGGTGGTGGTCTGGCACGCGGGCCGCACCGACTTCGCGCTCGTACAGCGCCGCGCGGCCGCCGCCTCGGCCGCCCGCGCCGCCGTACTGGCACAGACCCTCCCGGCCTCCTACGCGGCCTTCGACGTCCTCGAACTCGCCGGCCTCGACCTGCGCGCCCGCCCTTACGAACGCCGGCGCACCCTCCTCGTCGACCTCCTCCTGCCCCTGGGCCCGCCGCTCCAGCCGGTGCCCATGACCACGGACCCGGAGCTGGCGGAGACCTGGTACGAGACCCTGCCCGCCAGCGGCATCGAGGGCCTGGTCGTCAAACGGATGGACCAGCCCTACCCCGCCGGCCGGCGCGGCTGGCAAAAGCTCCGGCACACCAACGTCCGCGACGCGGCGGTGGTCGGCTACACGGGCACCGCCCGCCGCCCGCTCGCCCTCGTCCTGGTCCTCCCGGTCGGAGACGAGACCCCGCTGGTCTCGAGCCCCCTGACGGCGCCGCTCCGCGCGGAGGTGGCGGCGGTGGTGGCCGCCCGCGACCCGGAGACGGCCGGGGGAGCCGGGGGAGCCCCGCGCACCTCCCGGGGCGCCACCGTCACGGCCATCGGCCTAGGCGAGGTCCCCTTCCACCCCCTGGACCCGCCGCTGACGGCCGAGGTCCGGCACACCTCGACCCGCCACCCGCCACCGGAGGTCCTGCGGCTGCGCACAGACCTGTGACCCGGGGCGGGGTCCGCCCCGGGTCACAGGCAGGTCAGAGGGTCGGCTGCGGATCACTGAGCCAAGTGGGTCAGTGGGCCGGCGGATCAGTCGTGCGCACCCCGCCCCGAGTTGGGCGGAGAACCGGGCTGCGGGTGGGGGCCCGGCCCTTCGACGTGCTGGTGCTCAGCTTCCCGCCGGGCCCTGACCTCTTCCGGGTGGAGCGAGGTGGTGGAGCCGAAGTTCCCGTACCCCTGCATCTCGTGCGGGCGCAGTCCGCTCTCGGGGAAATCCACGTAGTCCCGCTCCTCGCGCACCTCGTACACCGCACCGCCGTCGGGCAGGTGCGGCTGGCTCTCGGGAGTGGGGGGTGCGGGTTCCTGTGCCCGGACCCGCTTGCCCAGCAAGAAGCCGCCGAGCAGGAAGCCGACCACGATGAGCCCGACGACCAGGAACCACGCGATGTTGGTCAGTGTCCTGTCCACCGCGAGGAACGTCAGAGTCGTGTCCATACAACCCATTTTCCCGCATCGGTGACTTTTCCACCCGACGGCCCGGTACGGCCCGCCGCCCGGCTCAGCCCTTGAGCGGCCCCTCCGCGTCCCGCACCCCACGGACCTCCCGGCCCCCGAGCACCGCCAGGATCTCCGCGCAGATGGCCAGCGCCGTCTCCGCCGGGGTCTGCCCGCCCAGGTCCAGCCCGATCGGCCCGTGCACCGTCCGCAGCCGCTCCTCGCTCACCCCGGCCGCGAGCAGCCCCTCGCGGCGCCGCGCGGTGGTCTTGCGGGAGCCGAGCGCACCGACGTACGGGATCCCGAGCGCGAGCGCGGTCCGCAGCGTCGGCACGTCGAAGTCCGGATCGTGGCTCAGCATCGCCAGACAGGCGGCGTCCCGCCGCACGTCGAGCAGCTTCTCGGCCTCACCCACGGAGACGACGACGCTCACCTCCCACCCGAGCAGCCGCGCCTGCGCCTCGATGACCTCGGCCAGCTCCCCGGCCCCGCCGATCACCACGTACGGAGCCGACGGGTACGCCTCCACGAGCACCAGCCCGGACCCCGCGTACAGCGCGTCCCGGCCCGGCCGCCGCGTCCTCAGCAGCTCCCCGGCCCGCCGCTCGGCGTCACCGGACGGCTGGTCGGCCCCCCGTACGACGACGCTGACGGCCTGATCCGCCCGCTCGTTCAACTGGGTCACGAGCGCGACGCCGACCCCCTGCCCGAGCAGCTCCCACCACTCACCGGGAATCGCGGCCAGCGGCTGCAACAGCACCTCGGCCTGCCCGCCACATGTCAGCTTCGCCTCGACGGCCTCGCCGCCGCCGACCGAGACCTCGCACACCCGCGCGGTCTCCCCGGGCCCCATGGAGGCGGCCTCCGCCACCAGCTCGGCGTCGAACACCCCCCGGTACAGGGCCCCGACACACTCGCCCTTCACGTCCACGAGCACGGCTCCGGCCGGATCCCGGGGCCCGAACCCCTGCTCGGTCACGGGCCGCGCCAGGAACCCGACCCGCCCCTCGGCCGCCCACTGCCGCGCCGTCTCCACCAAGTCACGCATCTGCGCCGCCCCATCCTCACCGTCAGAGCACGCCACAGAGCACCAGGTCAACGACACAAAGTGGCCTCGCTCCCAACCTACGCACGCACACCCCCGCCCCCCACCCCCCAAAACCCACAGACCCACCCCCACATCCTTCGTACGGACCACCGGAAGGGCCTGGCAGTGAACGCCGGAGCAAGCGCGCCTGGTTCTCCCCTGCAGGTGGCCGGACGGCGCTAGCCTGGCCGGTGAACGCCCTTGCCCGGCAGCGGCACGGTCCCGTCGGTGGCGAGGCCGAGGACGGGCCCCGGTATTCCTGGCAGCAGCGCAAGCCCGCGGCTCCGGTGGAGCTCGCGAACCGCCTGGTGCCCGAACGTGCTCAAGCGCAAGAGGATCACCACGAACCTCCTTTGCGCATGGCAGGCTGCCACGGTCCCCGACCCGCGACTGTCAGCAGGACATGTGAGTCTGGGGAGCCGAAGGCGTGGACGCCGCTGCCCCTCGGGCGGCTTGAGGCCGTGGCTATGGCTGAGCGGGTACGGCCTTAGCCCGGTGAGAGCCAGCTGATCCGCGATGCCCTGGCCGGCGTGCCGGAGGGCGTGCCGGAGGGCGGGCCGGAGGGCGGGTACGGCGAGCAGGCGGGCATCCTCACCGATCGTTGGACGGTGGCCGGACTCAACGCCCTGCTACTCGGACCGTACGCGCACCTGGCGCCCGGCGGCGGTGATCCCGCGCCTCTCCTCACGCTCGCCGAGGCCATGGCCGTACAGCACCTGGAGATGTACGGCGACAGCTTCGCGCCACTGCCCCCGGCTCCGTTGCCCGCCACCCCTGAGGAACAGGCCGCTCTGCTGCGCGCCACCCCGCTACTCCGGCTCCTGGAGCAGGCCGCGGCCGACCTGGAGGGCGCGGACGAGTGGACACGTGAATTCGCTCTAGCCGTCGGGTTTCTGGTTCCTGCGGGGGATGGCACCCTGAGTGCGGGCCCGTCCGCCGAGGAGTATGACGGTGAGCACCTGCCCACGCTCTACCTCCTGTGAGACCGATCGGGTACGACACAGTCCGTGGCCCGTCTGGCCGCGCACGAGGACATGTGATTCGTCCCGCCGGGGGACGAGAGCGCCCCTGACGCGACAGTCCCGCCACTGGAGACTACGACCTGCCCGACCCGCGGGCCCTGTCCGAGATCCTGGGCATTCCGGGGCTCACCGAGGCCAACCGCGAGGGACGACCTCCTCCACACCGCCGAACTCGACCTCTCCGAATTGGTCACCCCCTGCGCGTACCGGTGCCCAGTGACCGCCAGGTCGGCATCCGCATCGCACACTCTTCGTCGGAACGGCTGCTGCACCTGGAGGTCAGCGACGCGGGGTCCGGCCGGCCTGCGCTCGGGCGCCCCGAAGCGGACGACGAGCACGGCCGGGGACTCCAAGTAGCAGACGCCCTCAGCCACTGATGGGACGTCAGTGCCCGCGCCGGCGGGCATCGGCGGAGACCTGCCCACCTCGGGTCTCCCGCTCTACGGCGCACCGCCAGGCTCATGACCAGGGTGGTGGGGCCGGGGAGATCAGCTGGCCGACTGCCATTCCTGGCAACGTGTGGTCTTGAAGACCTCGCCCTTTCGGAGAGTCACCCGGCCCGGTCCGGCGAGGTTGTTGTTGGCGATGATGGAGTCGAATTCGCCGCTGGAGTCTTTCGCCCGTTCCCAGTAGCAGCCGAAGGACCCGGCGGGCCCGTCCGTCTTGTACGTGCCTGGCTTGATGTCCTCGCCGACGAGGTACTCGCCATTCCCGGCGAAGCGGGTGGCGGGTCCCGCCTCCTTGGTGGGCTCGGGCGTGGCGGTGACCGTCTCGGTCATGGTCATGGTCGGAGCGGGCTGAGCCGCTGGCGTGGCCGTGACGCTCGCAGTGACAGTTACCGTCACGGTCGGCTGTGGCTCCGCTGACGCTTCCCCCTTCCCGTCGGCCCGCGCGCTGCCGCCCGAGCCGCCGCTCGCTCCGATGGTCACCCCGACGATCAGTGCGGCGAAGGCGGTCGCGCCGTGCGCGAGCCAGGTCCTGCCGTGAGAGGGCCGTTCGTCAGGGGTGGCGGGCGGTATGGAGGCCCAGCCGCCGGGGTCGGTCGGCTCGTTGGGCGCGGGCTGCTCGGGCGGGGTGGTCATCTCGGTTCCTCCGGCGGACGGGGATGAGTTGGGTGCAGGTCGGTGAGGTGACGGTACGGACTGCGGACTACGCCTGTACGGATGACGCCTCCATCCCCCGGATCCTCCGACCGGCCTCTGTGGCCGGGTAGAGAATCGCATCGGCGACTCGGCCGCCGGAGTCCTTGACACCACCGTTGAAGTTGAGTCGGCCAGTGGTGCCGGTCTTGGCTGCCACACCGTCCCAGTACGCGGGCTCGCGCTCCCAGCGGATACCGGCGAGCAGCCAGCGCAGTTCGTCCGAGACCATCGCATGTGCGGCATCCGCCCACAGCGTGGTGTGGTGTGCGGCGATGCCGATGCCCGAGATGATGGCGGGTGCAGTGATCGCGCTGCAGGCGGTGAAGTGGGGGAGGTGCTCGCTGATCAGGCCGGTCAGCAGCGGGATGAGAGTCCGCTCGACGAGCTCGACGTCGCTACCGGTGGGCAGGTCGCCCTCCTACACGGTGTCCGAGGAGCGGCCCAGGCCGGGGCGGCCGTAGAGCGCGGCGACGGCGAGCGCGCGCAGCGCCGAGAGGGTGACGCCCTCCGCCGCCGTCTTGCCCACCTGGCGCTTGTTCGCATCGACGAGTTTGCTGAACGGCTCGATCCGGCCGTCGATCTCGACCTTGACGGTCTCGGTGAGGCGGGTGGCCAGGTCGCGCTGGTCCATGGACATGGAGAGGTTCTTGGCCACGTCGACGCCGAGGACGTTGCGGTCGTGGAAGATCTGCCGGGCGTCGGCGGGGGAGAGCCCGATGTACATCTCGAAGGGGATGCGCAGCGGCATGAGCTGTGGGTAGGTGAGCCCGTAGCTCTCGGGGTCGTCGTACAGGTCGTGCCAGGCGGTCAGCTGGGTCTCGCCGTCGACGGCGACGACGGTCGCCCCCGGGGCGATGGTGGTGGTGCGCAGCCCGGTGTCCGGTACGAGCTCGTCGCTGACCGTGGCGAGCGCGTCGGCGTGCCAGAAGGTGATCGGCGGGGTCGACCAGGCGTCGCCCCAGGTCCCGCCCAGCCCCGCGGCGATGTGCTGGCGGATCTTGCCGGAGGCGGCCTTGAGGGACTTCTGGTCCTCCCCGCGGCGCGGCGACGGAACGATCTGCAGGAAGGCGGGGAGGGAGATGGTCCCGACGACCGCGTCCTCGTGGAACGGCATCACGGTGAGCTGGGCGCCCTCGACGACGGCGGTCGGAAGGGAGAGGCGCAACGGAGCTCCATGGTGGTGAGTGGGCGCGGCGAAGCTTCCAGCGGCAAGCAATGAGAACATATTCAGACAGTGAAAGCATCGTCAATCGACTTGACGTGTTTGACGGGCGTTGTAAGGTGTTAGCTGCTCCCATCCAAGAGGCTCAGGACTCCTGCCATGCCCCCACACCCAGTTGGCCCGCCTGACCCTCCGGCGCAGGTGACAGCTGCCGAGATCTCCCGGATCGCCGGGGTCACGCGAGCCACGGTCAGCAACTGGCGCCGCCGCCACGAGGACTTCCCCGGACCGGCCGGCGGCACGGAGGCCAGCCCGCTCTACGACCTCCAGGCCGTACGGGACTGGCTGGGCAAGCGCGGTCACACCTCAGCGGCCTCGCCGGACGAGGAGCTGCGGACCGCGCTCCGTCTGCAGGGCCCGCGCTCGGGAATCGCCGCCCGCTTGCTCCCGCTCGTACTGGCGGCCTCGCGGCTAGGCGCCGAGGGATTGGAGCAGCTCGCTGCCACCCCCGACGAGGGGCTTATCGCCCGCGCCGACGTGGCAGCCGCCGACCTTCCGGCCGCCGTACCCGAGGCCGACCCCGTCCAGTACGGACTCCAGGACGCCGCGGCTGTCCGCGCCCTCCTGGCCTGCGTCCGTGAGGCCGGCCCGCAGACCGCGCTGGACGTGCTCGCCGAACGGGAGCTGGACGAGGGGACCGCCACCGGTACGTACCCGACTCCGTGCGGGCTGGCCGGACTGATGGCCGGCCTGCTCCCCGACGATGTCGCGAGCGTGTTCGACCCGGCCTGCGGCAGCGGCACCTTCCTTGTGGCAGCCGCCGGGAGGGGTGCACGGGAGCTGCATGGCCAGGACGTCCTGCCGGTCCAGGCGCAGCGCACGGCGGTACGACTCCTCCTGGCCGGCACCCTCGCCGAGGACGCGGTGGCGATCCGGGCGGGCGACAGCCTGCGTGCGGACGCCTTCCCCGGCTTGGCCGTGGACGCGGTCCTGACCAACCCGCCGTTCGCCGACCGCGAATGGGGCCACGAGGAGCTGGCCTATGACCCGAGATGGGCGTACGGAGTCCCCACCCGATTCGAGTCCGAGCTCGCCTGGGTCCAGCACGCACTGGCGCACCTCCGCCCCGGCGGTCACGCGGTCATGCTGCTGCCCCCCGCCCTCGCCTTCCGCCCCTCCGGCCGCCGCATCCGTGCGGAGCTCGTCCGCAGCGGTGCGGTGCGGGCGATCGTGTCCCTGCCGGCGCGCGCGGCCTTTCCCTTGCACATCGGCCTTCAGGTCTGGGTCTTCCAGCGCCCGGAGCCGGGCGGTACGGAACGCACGTCCGTCCTCTTCGTCAACGGCGACGGTGACGGCGAACACCCAGACACGAACAGCACGCGGGGCGGTACGCGCGGCGGCTCCCGCCCCCGCCAGCAGCAGGTCGACTGGACCGACCTGACGGCCCGTGTCCTGGCTCCCTGGGCGGCGTACTCCACGGATCCGGACGCCTTCGCCGACGCGCCGGGCGCGGCCCGGGCCGTCCCGGTTGTCGACCTCCTCGACGATCTGGTCGACCTGACCCCGGCCCGGCACGTCCGGGCCTCGTCGGCGGACATCGCACCGGAGGTCCTGGCCGGTCAGGTGGCGGAGCTGCGAGAAGCCCTGTCCGAGCAGGTAACCACCCTCGCGGCCGCCGCCCGGTTCGGGGACTGGCCCCCGGCCGAATCCCCGGCCGGCACTTGGCGTACGGCGACGGTCTCCGACTTGGCCCGCGGCGGGGCACTGACCTTGCTGAGGGGCGTTCTCCCCGCTCCGCCGCGGGGTGCCGCACAGCACCAACCCGAGCCGGACGGGGCCGTTCCACCCGTCCTGACCGGCGCGGACATCGCCACCGGCGGCCCCCCGTCCGGCACCCTCGACCGCATCCGTACGGACCCGACGCAGCCTGTGGCCGTCGCGGCGGGAGATGTCGTCCTGCGCGGCGCCGCACAGGCTGGAGCCACGCAGCCCACCATGGCCCGAGTTGCCACGGACGACGATGCCGGAGCCCTGCTGGGCCCCCACCTCCACGTGCTTCGCCCGGACCCGGCCCGCCTGGACCCGTGGTTCCTGGCCGGTTTCCTGGGGGCGGAGGACAACATTGCGGCGGCGTCGACCGGCACGTCGATCGTGCAGGTAAACCCAGGGCGGCTACGCATCCCGCTGCTCCCGCTGGAGGAACAGCGGCGCTACGGCAGGGCCTTCCGCCACGTACACGACCTACGGGTGAGCGCCCTCCGCACGGCTGAGCTGGCCGCTTTGGCCACCGCCGCACTGTCCAACGGCCTTACGGTGGGAGCGCTTTCGCCGCCTCCTGCCGATGCTTGATCCATCTTCTCGATCAACGTACCTCGACCACTCTGAACCTGTAAGGAAACCGGGGCCCTTGAACAGCAGTAAGCACACGGAACTGGCGAACCACGCCTGGTCTGTCGCCGACCTCCTGCGTGGCGACTACAAGCAGTCCGACTACGGCAAGGTGATCCTGCCGCTCACGGTCCTGCGCCGCCTGGAATGCGTGCTGGAGACGACGCGCGACAAGGTCGCCGAGACCGTCGCTGAGTACAAGGACCAGGACATCGACGCGGACTACTTCCTGCGTCGCGCCTCGGGACATTCCTTCTACAACAAGAGCGATCTGACGCTGAAGAAGATCGCCGCCGACCCGCGCACCGCGGCGAAGAACCTCCAGATCTACGTGAGTGCCTTCTCGGACAATGCCCGAGAGGTGCTCGAAAAATACGAGTTCTCCCAGCAGATCAAGAAGCTGGACGCTGCGAACCTGCTCTACCAGGTCATCGGCAAGTTCACCGAACTGGACCTGCACCCCTCGCGCGTGCCCAATCACAACATGGGCTACATCTTCGAGGAGCTGATCCGCCGCTTCGCGGAGCAGTCGAACGAAACGGCGGGTGAGCACTTCACCCCGCGCGAGGTCATCAAGCTGATGGTGAGCCTGCTCACCGCACCTGACGGGGACGCGCTCAGTATTCCGGGTGTGGTACGCACGGTCATGGACCCTGCCTGTGGCACTGGTGGAATGCTGTCCGCAGCTGAGGAGCGCATCAGGAAGTACAACGAGGGCGCCACGGTGGAGGTCTACGGACAGGAGCTCAACCCGGAGTCCTGGGCCATCTGTCGGTCTGACCTAATGATCAAGGGCCAGGATCCGGAGCACATCGCGTCCGGAAACTCCCTGAGCGACCCCGGCCAGGGACGCGAGAAGTTCGACTACCTCCTAGCCAACCCGCCGTTCGGGGTGGAGTGGAAGAAGGTTAAGGACGAGGTCGAGTACGAGCACAAGCACCTCGGCGAGGCCGGCCGCTTCGCCGCGGGCCTGCCGCGTATCAACGACGGTTCGCTCCTCTTCCTCCAGCACATGATCTCGATGATGAAGCCGGTGGATGTCAACGGGGGCGGCGGCTCCCGCATCGCCATCGTCTTCAACGGCTCGCCGCTCTTTACGGGCGCGGCCGGTTCGGGCGAGTCGGAGATCCGCCGCTGGATCCTGGAGAACGACTGGCTGGAGGCGATCGTCGCCTTGCCGGACCAGCTCTTCTACAACACTGGTATCTCCACATACTTCTGGATCCTCACCAACCGGAAGTCCCCCGACCACAAGGGCAAGGTCGTCCTGCTAGACGCCCGTGACCAGTGGCAGAAGATGCGCAAGTCGCTTGGCGACAAGCGCAAGGAACTGGGCAAGCAGCACATCGCAGACGTGACACGCCTGTACGCGGAAGCAATCCAGGTCGCGAAGGACCCCGACCACGCCCTCCACGCCAAGGTCAAGGTTTTCGATAACGAGGCCTTCGGCTACCAGCGCATCACGGTCGAACGCCCGCTGAAGCTCCGCTTCGAGGTCACGAAGGAGACCCTGACGGCCCTGGCCAACGCGAAGCCGGTCCAGCAGCTCGCCGAGGTCGAGCCCTTCGTGGCCGCGATCCGGACCCTGCTGGGCTCGTCGTGGACCAAGAAGTCCGACGCCCAGGTTGCCCTGAAGGACGCGGTCATCGCCGCCGGTCTCCTCTGGCCGACGGGCGCCCCGTTCACGAAGGCACTCCGCGACGCGATCGGCGTCCGCGATCCTGAGGGCGAGGTCCAGTCGATCAAGGGAGAGCCGGAACCCGACGCAGAGCTCCGCGACTACGAGAATGTCCCGCTGGGTGGGAACGTCGACGAATACCTGAAACGCGAGGTCCACCCGCACGTCCCGGACGCGTGGATCGACCACACGAAGACAAAGATCGGCTATGAGATCCCGGTCACCCGGCACTTCTACGTGTACGAGCCGCCGCGCCCCCTGGCGGAGATCGATGCAGACCTGAAGGCTCTGGAGGCGGAGATCCAGGCGCTGCTGGGCGAGGTAACCGAATGAACAACCTTCGCTGGGCTACTTGCCCGCTCTGGTCAATTGTTACCGAGAGTCGAGAGATTGTTGAGCCCGCCGACCTTGGCGACCAAGTCCTTCACTACAGCATCCCAGCCTTTGATGCGACAGGGGCAGGACAGGTCGAGGAAGCAGACTCAATCAAGTCCGCGAAGCTCAGACTTCGAGGCGGCGAAGTGCTCATCAGCAAGTTGAACCCACGCAAGAGTCGAGTCCTGATGGTTCCTCCGTCAGACGGCCCCATGGTTTCGTCTACAGAATTTGTAGGGCTACGCGCTGTCTCGTCGCTGGAGGCGCGCTTCCTCACCTATTGGCTGCAGTCGGAAGCGACACGTCAGGCGCTGGACTCTCAGGTCCAGTCGGTTACCCGCAGTCATCAACGAGTGGCGCCCGAGGACATCAAGCGGCTTTCGATCGATCTCCCGCCAGTCGAGGAGCAGCGCCGCATCGCCGACTTCCTCGACGACGAGACCGCCCGCATCGACCGGCTTGTAGCCTTGCAGAAGAGCCTAGGAGTTCGACTTGACGATCGTGATCGGACTCTGAGGGATGGTCTAGTCAACGGATTGGCGGACGCCGCAGGGGAGGCTCCGCTTCGCCGCTTCTCGACACGGATCGAACAGGGTGCTAGTCCGCAGTGTGAAGCCGTTCCAAGGCAGGATGACTCCGAATGGGGTGTCCTGAAGCTGAGCGCGGTCAAGGGCGGACGCTTTGAACCCATGGAGAACAAGCGCCTACCACCGGATGTAAAGCCTGTCTCTGCCCATGAAGTCAGGCCAGGTGACCTGCTGGTGACGCGCGCTAACACGCCAAGTCTGGTCGGTGACGTCGCGGTTGTAGCCGGCAGTCATCAGAGGCTTCTGCTTCCCGACCTGATCTATCGCGTCGGACTTGTGCCGGGGGTGAACGCACATTTCGTTGCCCAGGTGGCCCTGAGCGGTCGCGTACGGTCGCTGATCGAATCAGTTGCGCGTGGGTCTTCCCAGTCTATGGTCAAGCTCCGCGGTGAGGACATCAAGGCGTTGCCGATTCCGTTGGCAACACCAGATCAGCAATCCGCACTGGTGGAACAGATTCGACTCGGCACCGATATTACTGGGCGATTGCGAACCACCTCAGCTCGGCAGATTGCCTTGCTTGCCGAGCGCCGGCAGGCACTCATCACCGCCGCCGTCACCGGCCAGTTCGACGTCACCACCGCCAGCGGTCGCAACGTAACGGACGGAGTCACCGCATGACCCCCATCCACAACGAGTCCGCCTTCGGCTCGGCCATAGTCGCCGCCATGACCGAGCGCGGCTGGCGTGAGGCGCAGCCCGAGGACTACCAGGCGGACCTTGGCCTGGATACCAACGAGCTGTTCACCTTCCTCGGGAAGTCGCAGCCCGAGGAGTGGTATGAACTGGTTTCCGTCTACGGCGGGGACCAGGCCGAGGCCATGCGTGGCTTCGCCCGCCGGCTTGACAAGGCGATCGCCGACGACGGCCTGCTCCACATTCTCCGGAACGGGGTCAAGGACCGCGGTGTCCTCCTCCGCGTTGCCTACTTCAAGCCAAACCTCGTCGGCGATGACTCCGTCCTCGACGGCTACCGTGCCAACCGCCTCACCGTCGTCCGCGAGCTCCGCTACGCGACCAAGCAGGCCGACTGGGGCAACGCCCTCGACCTCACCCTGTTCCTCAACGGCATCCCCGTGGCCACCGCCGAGCTGAAGAACCCGCTCACCGGCCAGGGCGTCGAGCACGCCAAGGAGCAGTACCGGACCGACCGCGACCCGACCGAGCTGATCTTCACCCGCCGCTCGATCGCGAACTTCGCCGTCGACCCGGACCTCGTCTTCGTCGCCACCCAGCTCAAGGGGAAGAACACCCGCTTCCTCCCCTTCAACACCGGATCCGAGGGCCCCGGCCGCCCCGGCGGCTCAGGTAACCCCGTCCCCACCGCCTTCGGCACGTACGCCACCTCCTACCTCTGGGAGCAGGTCTGGGCGCGCGACAACTGGCTCGACCTCCTCCAGCGCTTCGTCCACCAGCACAAGACGAAGACGTCCAACTCGACGATCTTCCCGCGCTTCCACCAGTGGGACGTGGTCAAGAAGCTGACCGCGCATGCCGCGACCCACGGCGCCGGACAGAACTACCTGGTCATGGCCTCGGCCGGCTCCGGCAAGTCCAACACCATCGGCTGGCTCGCTCACCGCCTCTCCGACCTGCACGCAGACAGCGACCCACGCACCCTGAACACCGAGGCGCTGACGGCCGGTCTCATCAAGCCCGGCGAGCCCGTCTTCGACAAGATCATCGTCATCACGGACCGCCGGAACCTGGATGCCCAGCTCCGTGAAACCGTCGGCAGCTTCTCCCAGACGGACGGCCTGGTCGTCAAGATCGACGAGAAGAACGGTGCGAAGAGCGAACAGCTCGCCCGTGCCCTCTCCCGCGACACCGGCAAGATCGTCACAGTCACCCTGCACTCGTTCCCCGCGCTGCTCGACTACATCAAGCGCAATCCGACCGAGATCAAGGGCACCACCTTCGCGATCGTCGTCGACGAGGCCCACTCCTCCCAGTCCGGCGACGCCGCCACCGCCGTGCGCGCGGCCCTCCGTGACCTCGGCCTGGACTCCGACTCGGAAGACGCGGGGGCGACCACCTTCACGGTCACCGACCAGCTCAAGAAGAAGGCGGAGGAGCGCTCGCAGGCTGCGAACCTCTCCTACTTCGCCTTCACCGCCACCCCCAAGGCGAAGACCCTCGAACTCTTCGGCACCCCCGAGACCGTCGACGGCAAGGTGACCTACGCCCCCTTCCATACGTACTCCATGCGCCAGGCCGTCGAAGAGGGCTTCATCCTCGACCCGCTGCGCAACTACGTCACGTACAACACGTACTGGAAGCTGGTGAACCAGAACCCGGACGAGCGCGAGGTCGACCCCTCGAAGGCGAACAGCCTGCTCGCCCGGTACGCCCTGACGCACGAGATCACCGTCTCCCAGCACGCCCAGGTGATCGTCGAGCACTTCGTCACGCACACCCGCGGCCGGCTCGGCGGGCGTGCCAAGTCGATGGTCGTGACGTCTTCCCGACAGTCCGCGGTAGAGATGGCGCGGGCCATCAAGAGCTACATCAAGGACCTGGACTACGACGCCAAGTACCCGGACCTGGGCGTCCTGGTCGCCTTCTCCGGCTCGCTCACCGTCGACGGCGACGAGACCACCGAACCGAAGGAGAACGGCGGGCTGGCGGAGAGCGCGCTCCCGAAGGCGTTCGCGTACGTCCGCGTCGACGACAAGGCCGTGAAGGCCGGGGGGAAGGGCCAGCAGGAGTACAAGATCCTGGTGGTCGCCGAGAAGTACCAGACCGGCTTCGACCAGCCGCTGCTCACGACGATGTACGTCAACAAGAAGCTGACCGGCATCTCGGCCGTGCAGACCCTCTCCCGGCTGAATCGCACAGCCGAGCACAAGACGCAGACCGACCTCGTCGTCCTGGACTTCGCCAACGAGGCCGAGGACATCAAGGAAGCCTTCCGCCCGTACTTCGAGCAGGCGACGACCCTCCCCTCGGACCCCAACCTGCTCTACACCGCGCAGGGCCGGGTCATGTCCGCGCCGATCATCTCAGAAGCGGAGATGGACGAGTTCGCCGCCGCGTTCTTCGAAGCGAAGGACAAGGCTGCCGGCTCCCAGGCCAAGTGGGAGAAGCTTCACGCCGAGCTGTACCGCCGCCTCTCCCCGGCGGTTACCCGCTACGAGACGCTACGGGACAGCGAAGAGGACGAGGACATCCAGACGGCCGAGGACTTCCGTGCCGATCTCAACGACTACGTACGCAAGTACGGCTTCCTTGCCCAGATCATTCCCTACCGCGACGCCGACCTTGAGCGCCTGCACCTCTACGGCCGCTATCTCCTCACCCGGCTGAAGGGCCGTGCCGACGGCGGGGTGGACATAGGAGAAGTGGACCTCAGTCACCTCCGTGTGCAGAAGACCGGCGAGCACGACGTCTCCCTGACGGCCGACGGGCCGTCGGTGCTGCCGGGCTTCGGTGAGGGTGCGGGCGGCGCCAAGGAGGCCGAGAAGTCACTGCTCTCGGAGCTGATCGAGAAGTTCAACGCCAAGTTCGGCACGGACTTCACCGAGGAGGACCTCACCCCGCCCTTCAAGAAAACGGTGGACGACCCGAAGGTCCGGGCCGCGGCAGTCGTCAACGACGAGGACAACTTCGGCAAGGTGTTCGACAAGGCCTTCGCCGACAACATCGCCGACCACCTCGACACCATGGCCGGTCTCGGACGTCAGTACTTCGGCCCCGACCGGAACTTCAAGTCGAACCTGGACCGCAGCGCCCGCCGCGCCGCGTGGCGGATGATCCGCCGCGAGGAGGGCGTGGACGAGGGCTGATGCGCGATGCCGTGGGGACCGCTCGTGCACCACTGGGTGTGCGGGTGGGCCCTACGCCCTCTCCTACGCCTGTGCTGGACGTCGACCGACGAAGGCCGCCCACGCCTCGCGCCCAGGTCCCTTCTCGGCCATAGTCAACGGACTCGGCCAACCTCGCTGGACGGAAGATCGCCATACCCGCGAGACTTGTTTCCGACATGTCGGGCCGGCCCACACCCCTGTGTACGCACGCCGGCGCACGAATGCGACGGGGGCAAGGTGCCACAGCAGGTGATCGCCGGACGTTACGAACTCCTCGAAGAGCTCAGCCACGGCGGCATGGGTGATGTGTGGCGCGGCTATGACGCCGTGCTGGACCGGCCCGTCGCCGTGAAGCTGATCCGGCAACAGTCCATCACCTCGCCCCAGCTCGCCGAGGAGTTCGCCAAGCGGTTCCGCCGCGAGGCCCGGATCACCGCGCGGATCCAGCACGCCGGAGTGCCGCAGGTGTTCGACGCGGTACTCGATGATGCCCACGAAAAACTGTTCCTCGTCATGGAACTGGTCGATGGGCTGCCGCTGTCCTCCTACGTGCATTCCGGCCGGGCCCTCCCCGTGCCCTGGGCGGCCGCCATCGCCGCACAGGTCGCGACCGTCCTGTCGTACGCCCACGAGGTGCCGGCCATCCACCGCGACCTGAAACCGAGCAATATCCTCGTCGCCCGCGACGGGACGGTGAAGGTCCTCGACTTCGGTATCGCGGCGATCCTGCGCACCGACGTCACCAAGCTGACCGCGACCGGCACACCCATCGGCACCTACCAGTACATGTCCCCTGAGCAGGTGCGCGGCGGCCGGATCACCCCGCAGACCGATTTGTACGCGCTTGGCTGTGTCCTGCACGAACTCCTCAGCGGCCGACTGCTGTTCAACGCGCCGAGCGAATACATGGTCATGTACCAGCACGTCAATGCCGCCCCCACCCCGCTGCGCGAGCTGCGGGCCGACGTACCGACCGCGCTGGAGGAGCTCGTCCTGCATCTGCTGCGCAAGGCCCCCGAAGCGCGGCCCGCCGACATCCAGGAGGTGTACGAGCGACTGCGGCCCTTCCTGCCGGCGCCCGGACAGGAAGCCTCCCCCGGCGAGACGGGCCCGGCCGGGGCACCCGACCCGACGGGGCTCTTCCGCAACCCGTACGCGCCGCGCGCCCGCGCCCAGGCCGGGCCGCGGCCCCCTGCAACGCCCGGGCAGCCGCCCGCACCCGCGGCTTTCGGCCCCGTACCGGCCACGCTTCGCGCGGAGATCAAGGAGGCGTACGCGCACTCCGACGCCCTCATCGAGGAGGAGCGCTTCGCGCAGGCTGCCGAGGTGCTGAGCGAGGTCATCGAGTCCGCCGTCCGCGCGCTCGGCTCGGAAAGCCCGCAGGTGCTGGAGTTGCGCACCCAGCGGGCCGCGATCCGACTGCTCGGCGGCGACTACCGGGCCGCGCTGCCCGAGTTCGACGCGCTCGCCGACGCCTGCGGCCGGATCAACGGCCCCACCAGCGAACAAGCCCGTGCATGCCGGGCCCAGGCAGCACGCTGCCGCGCGGAACTCGGGCAGGTCACCGAGGCGCTCGCCGCGCTGCAAGGTGTCCTGGGCGTCGTACGGTCCGTCGACAGCGACGTCAGCGAGGAGGCCGTCGAGCTGCGCCGCGACATCGGAATGCTGCTGCTCGCGCAGGGGCGGGCGGGGGAAGCCGGTCAGATCCTCGCGCCGCTCCACGAGGACCTGTGCGTGGTCTACGGGCCCGGTGACGATATGACCGCGGAGATCGCCGAGGCGCTGGCCCTGATCCGCCTCGACCTCGATGGGCCGGAATCCTGAGAATACGCCGCAGGCCATCCCAACAGCTATGGGACGATCTTGTCTAGGGTTGTCGCGGGTGGTCGCCGGCGGTCGGCCCACGACGAGGGGTAGAGCATGAGTACGAAGAACACCGGGGGTGGCAACGGGGACGTGGCCCTTCAGGTCCGCCAGGTCGGGCAGGCCCTCAAGGCCGTGTACGTGGACGCGGGTCTGCTCGACGTCAGCGACCTGGACGGGAAACCGCCCCAGGAGCGCGAGCCGCGTCTGCTCTCCCGTGCGTTGACCGCCCAGGCCGTACGGATCGTCACCGGGTTCAGCCCGCAGGACGCGGCGCTCACGGTCATCGACGGCATGGCCGACAAAGGCATCGACGCGATTGCCGTCGTGGACGGCGCGGACCCGCACGTGTACCTCGTCCAGGCGAAATGGAGCAAGGACGGCAAGGCCAAGAGCGACCGGTCGGCGGTCATGGAGCTGCTGGCCGGACTGCGTCTGATCGACGACGAGGACTTCGCCGAGTTCAACCCGCGTGGCCGGCAACTGGCCGAGTACGCCAAGACCGTCATGGCGAAGGGCACCGTACCGGTCACACAGGTCGTCGCACTGATGCGCGCGGACGAGGTGACCGAGGGGTTCCGTCATGCACTGATCGACGGTGAGAAGGAGTTCAACCGGCACGGGGACGTCCTCGGCCACCGGATAATCCTCGCGTCCGAGGTATGGGCCTCGGTGCGCAAGGACCTAGCGCACCAGCCCGTCGAGCTCACCGCCGACCTCTTCCCCTGGTTCGCGATCAGTTCTCCGTACGAGTCCTACCAGGGCGTCGTCGAGGCGGAACAGGTAGCCCAATGGGTGGAACACGGCTCCAGCCTGTTCCAACTGAACATCCGCAATCCGCTCGGCAGGACGCCGATCAACAACGAGTTGATCGATACTCTGACCGAGGAGCCCGCCCACTTCTGGTACTTCAACAACGGCATCACCGTGCTCTGCGAGTCGGTGGAGAAGACCCAGCAGTCCATGCGGACGCCCCACACCCGTCCGCTCACCCTCACCCTGCACAACGCCAGCGTCGTCAACGGCGCCCAGACCGTCCGGTCCGTGGCGGAGGCGGTCGCGGCCGATGAAGCCGCCACATCGGCGCAGGTCGGCGTACGCATCATCGTGACGGGCAAGGCCGCGGGATTCGCCAAGCAGACCACCCAGGCCACCAACCGGCAGAACCGTGTCGAGGCACGTGACTTCATCGCCCTCGACCCCGTCCAGGCCGCCATCCTGGAGGAGATGCGGGCCGAACTCGGGCTGGAGTACAGCGTCCGGCGCAGTGAGCTGGACCCGCCCGAGGACACGGGCTGCTCGGTTGTCGAAGCTGCCTGCGCACTCGCGTGTGCGCACCCCGACAGCCAGTACGCGGCCCGGATGGCGACCACCCTCGACGTGCTGTGGGAGCGGGGCTCGCAAGGCATTTACGACGTGCTGTTCAGGCCCCAGCCCGGCGCCTACCTGCTGTGGAACGCGGTGCAGGTCCTGCGGGCCGTACGCCGCAGTCTCCACGCCCTGCGCCCGCGCTATGAGGGACGCGGCGCCGCCCTCGTTGAACACGGCACCTATCTGCTCAGCCACCTCGTCTTCCGCCGCCTCGACACCGAGGCCATCGACGAGCCGGACCCCGGGCTGGAGTGGGCGGCCGAGGCCGCCGCGCGGGTTCCCGAGCTGGTCAAGGAGCTACTGCCCGCGGTTGCCGCCGTGATCGACGAGCTTTACACGGAACGCTCGCAGATCCGAGCCGTGTGCGCGGACGTCATCCGCTGCCGTGAGGTAGCCGATCGGGTGCTGACCGGCACCGTGGCGACGCAGGACCCAGACACGCGGGACAAGTACCGTCGTGTCCCAACGCAGCGCAAGCCCCGCCGGCCCAACGCGGTACACGTCCTCATTGACCGGGGCGTACTCGAAGAGGGAGCCCCGCTCACCCTCGCCACGGCGTATCCGCTGGAGGCCGAGGCGCTGAAGCGGTGGCTGGCCGAGAACCAGAAGCGAGCCCTTGCGAGGTGGACCAACCACCGCACCAAGCCGATCCTCTGGGGAGCCGACGGCAAGCAGTACTCACCGTCCGGGCTCATCAGCCACATGTGGGAGCTCGCCGAATGGGAACAGCGGCCCATGGCTAACCAGGGCACCGCCCGCTGGGTGACCGCCACCGGCGAGACCCTCGCCGATCTGGCCTGGCGGATCCTCGGTGAACTCGAAGAACCGGACGGCAGCACAGCATCCGCCGAACGCGATTGACGAAAGCCGAGCGGGGCGTGGCCGCGGTGCCCCCTCGCACCTGAGTGAGGAGAACGACCGCCATGCCCCGCCTCGCCTTCGACGTTGCCTTCTGCGCCCAGCTCGGCAAACTCCAGGGCTCGGTGAAACAAGGAGTGTTCGACGCCTGGGAAAAGTTCGAACGCCTCACCCTGGACCAGCTGTTCAAGGATCAGGGCCTGAAGCTGGAGACGCTCAAGCAGGCCCGTGACCCGCACATCCGCACCATCCGCATCGACCAGGGCACCCGCGGCGTCGTCCTCGCACCCGACAGCGGGGACACGTACGTCCTGCTCCGGGTAATGCCGCACGACAAGGCCATCGCCTGGGCGGTCAAGCAGAAGGCGAGCATCAATACGGTCACCCAGGCCGTCGAGATCCGTGACATCGCGATGCTCGACGAACTCACCCCGTCCTACGAGCGGCTTGCCCCCGCCCCCGACCAGCGACTCTTCGCCAGGTTCTCGGACGGGGACCTGGCCGCTCTCGGTATCGACGACACCACACTGCGGCAGGCTCGCGTCCTGACGACGCCGGAGCAGCTGGAAGTGTTCGCGCCCTACTTCCCGCAAGACCAGCGGGAAGTACTGGAGTACCTGGCGGCCGGATTTGCCGTCGAGGACGTGTGGCGCGACCTGGTCGCGGTCAGCCTGGCCAACCAGCCCGCCGAGCCGGTGGGCCCCGCCGACTACGAGAGCGCCATTCACCGCACCCGCACCCGGATCGCCCTGGTCACCGCCTCCGAAGAGCTCCGCGACATTCTGGAGAAGCCGTTCGACGCCTGGCGCGTCTTCCTGCACCCCTCCCAGCACAAGGTCGCCTACCGGGCTTCGTTCTCCGGGCCGGCCCAAGTCACAGGCGGGCCCGGGACGGGCAAGACCGTGGTCGCGCTGCACCGCGTACGCCATCTGCTGCGGCACCTGCGCGACGGTGACCGCATCCTGCTCACCACGTACACCAATGCGCTCGTCGCCGCACTGCGCGCCGGCCTCGGTGCTCTCGTCGAGAAGGAGGCGCTGCGCGACCGCGTGGACATCATGACCGTCGACGCCTTCGCGGGCCGCGTGGTGTCGACCTCGCGGCGCCCACTCCGTGCCGGAGAGGAACAGGCGCGCTGGGATCGGGCGGCCCAGGCCACCGGGTTCACCGGAACTGCCCAGTTCCTGGCCCAGGAGTACAAGCACGTCATCCTCGCGCAGAACCTCCGTACCTGCGAGGAGTACGAGGCTGCTGACCGTAAGGGGCGCGGCTCCGCCCTGCCGGTGTCCGCCCGTCCCCTGGTGTGGCGCGCCATCGAGGAGTTCACCCGCCGGCTCGCCGCCGACGGGCTGCGCACCTACCTCGGCACCTGCGCTGAAGCGGCGGACCTGCTCCAGGCGGGCGGCCCGCGCTACCGTCACGTCGTCGTCGACGAGGCTCAGGATCTCCACCCGGCCCAGTGGCGAGTGCTGCGCGCCGCCGCGCCCACCCGCCCCGACGATCTGTTCATCACGGGTGACCCGCACCAGCGCATCTACGATACGAAGGTTTCGCTGAAGGCCATCGGGATCAAGGTTGCCGGACGCTCTACCAAGATGCGCAAGAACTACCGCTCCACCCACGAGATCCTGAGCTGGTCCACCGCCCTCCTGCACGGCCGCAGCTTTGAGCAGCTGGAGGACGAAACGGGTAACGAAACCCTTCTCGGCTACCGCTCGGCTCTGCACGGCAACGGGCCAGAATCGCACGCGGCGGAGTCTCCGGAGGCCGAGCTCAAGGCCCTCGTCACACACGTCCGCGGGTGGTTGGACAGCGGCATCACCCCTGGCGAGATCGGCGTGAGTACCCGCTTCAACAAGACCTGCGAGCAGGTGACCGAAACCCTCAGAGCCGCTGGCATCCCGGCAACCCGGGTGCGTGGTGACGCGCCGGCCCTTCCGGACGCAGTGAGCATCGGCACCATGCACTCCTTCAAGGGCCTGGAGTACCGGTGCGTCGCGGTGATCGGCGTGCACGACGGAGCCTTGCCGTTCCCCAAGGCGGTGACTCCACCCGAGGTCGACCGCCTTCAGCACGAGGCCGACCTCCTCGCGGAGCGCTGCTTGCTGTTTGTGGCCTGCACCCGGGCTCGGGACGGGCTGTACGTGTCATGGTCTGGGAAGCCGAGCCCGTTCCTGTTGGAAGCAGCTCGATGAGCAGTATGCGGGCGGAGACATGACCACGAATCCGTGGGAAGGAATGCCGATGTTCTCTGGTTGGGACGCCGATGAGGAATGGGAGGAGGATGGCAAGCTTCGCATCGTGGAGCTTGTCACCCTGCTTGAGGAGGATGCTCGGCGTGGTGCCGCGGAAGTGACGCTGGCGCTCGTCCGACGGTGCCTCTACGGGGATTCGGTGCCCGGTCCCCACAGCCTTGACCTGCTGGAAGACGTGGTATTGCCGCACTCGGATCAGCTCCTCCGGCTGACAGTCTGGGTCGCCGAACACGTGCAGGAACTGGGTCACGGTGACAACCTGTGGGGCCTGCTATCGCACCGGGGGGTCGTCGTAGCGATGCCGGGGAGCGAGGAAGTGCCCGATGACATCAGCCATCTCGCTGACGTGATCGCCGGGCATCCCGATATGGCGACAGCTGTTCGACTTCGTGCGGCTCGCCAAGTGCTCGATATGCATGGGGGATCAGCCACCAGTGAGGTGAAACGTCTTCTCGCTGACCTCGAGTTCGATCGGGTATGGGGGGCGCATGTCGAGGACGACGGCGATATCACTCTGCCCGAGAGCGACCTGCGTGCCTTGGCGAGGTGGGTGGCTGCTGATGACCTTCGCCCGATCAAAGTGCGCATTGACGCGGCGATGTGGCTGTTCGAGAGCGGATACGAAGACTCAGAAGGCACGCTGGCTGACCTGCTGTCCGTGACCGAGTCGGGGAGCCGAGATCGGTGGCGACTTCTCGAAGTACTCCACTCTGAAGAGCGCGGCCGCCAAGAGGGATGGGGAGCACGCGATAACGAGATTCGCCACGCACGCCTGATGCGAGGCGTGGGGCAGTCCGTAGGGCACATGCTGGGTGTGGTCCGCGACGTGTGCCCGGTGGAACCAGGTTGCTCGCTGATCCATCGCCTCGTCACCGATTCGATCCAATGGCGTTGGAAGGACGAAGTCGGCGGCGCCGACACCATCTCACACCACCAGGCTCTGGAACTCTGGCAGTTCCCTGGCGCGTACAGGACCCTCCGTGAGCAGCTAGGACAGCAACTGAACGGGATGGCACGGTCGTACTGGCTCCCGTTCATCGTCGGCACCGGAACCTCGCCCTATGAGGGCTATCTCCTTGACCCGCCAAATCCGACCATCGACAACTATGGGTGCCACATCTTCCGGGGGCACACCGGGAAGCTCTTGGCCCTGTCGCTCCAGCACGGCGTGCTGGGCGACGACCCGGAGCACTGGAAATTGCGCATCTCGGAATCAGCTGGCAAGGCACTTACATTCTGTGGACTGCGCCGTGGCAGTGGAGAGACTGTCGACTTCCCCGATGAGCTGAAGGCCGACTTCGCACTCGCCGGCGCCGTGCTGGCGGGGCTGGAGGCGCTGGACTCCGCACTGGAGGCGCGATCCTCAGGTGGGTCTTCCCGGCCCTGAATGACACCACCACATGCGCTGCCGAGAGTCAGGGCCAGACGCCTGCTCCTCGCCATGTTCGCGGACTGAGCATCCCCAGTCCGCGACGCCACCGCACCCCCCAGCACCCTTCCGCTGTCAGCGGCCCATGGCTGCGCATACGCGAAGACCCCACTCTCAGCGTTGCCGCTGATGGCGGGGTCTTTGGGCACTTCTTGCGAAGTGCCCCCGGCAGGATTCGAACCTGCGCACACGGCTCCGGAGGCCGTTGCTCTATCCCCTGAGCTACGGGGGCGCTGTCGCTGGTGTTGCGGCGACGGGTTGAACACTACCAGCTTCCGGACGGTGATCAGGAACGGATTCCGGGGGAGCGGGGCGTGCGTCGCCCGGAGGGGGTGGAAGTGGCAAAAACCCGGACGCGGGGGCCGGGGTCGACCTACTCTCGAGTTGTGTCGGGCGCCTCGGGCCGGGTGCTTGTTGTCGACGACAACAAGGTCATCCGGCAGCTGATCAAGGTCAATCTCGAGCTGGAGGGCTTCGAGGTCGTGACCGCGAACGATGGTGCCGAGTGCCTGGACGTCGTCCATCACGTGCTGCCCGATGTGATCACCCTTGATGTGGTCATGCCTCGCCTGGACGGGTTCGGGGCCGCCGCGCAGTTGCGGGCCGATCCGAGGACGCGGCATCTGCCCGTTGCGATCGTGAGTGCCTGTACGCAGAACGAGGTCGAGGCCGGCATCGCCGCCGGCGTGGACGCCTTCCTCGCCAAGCCCTTCGAGCCCGCCGAGCTGGTGCGGGTCGTGCGCCGGCTCATCGAGCGACGCGACCGGAGAGAGCGGAAGGGTGCTCCCGCGGGCAGAGGGAGGGGGTGACCCCGGGGGACCCCCTGCGCCGGGCCGAGCTGTTCTGTTCTGTTCTGTTCTGTCTTGGCCGCCCTTGACGGCCCTGTTGGGGCTTCCCGTGGGGGCCGCTGTTCACATGGCGAAACCCTTCGCGTGACCTGGGGGCTTCTCCCCTAGGCTGGACACGTGACCCCCGTCGACCTCTCCCGCTCCGTCGTGTGCGCCCTGCGCCGCGCCGTCGAGGACGGGGAGCTGCCCGCCGGTGTGGACGTGCCCGAGCGGGTCGTCGTCGAGCGGAGCCGGCCCGGGGGAGTGGGGGACTACGCCTCGCCCGTCGCGTTCGGGGTGGCGAAGGGGGCCGCGGTGGCACCCCGTGCGGTGGCCGAGGTGCTGGCTCCGCGGCTGGCCGGTCTGGCCGGGATCGAGCGTGTGGAGATCACCGGCGCCGGGTTCCTGAACTTCGTACTCGCCGAGAGTTCGGTCGGAGAGGTCGTACGGGGCATTCGCGCCCGGGGGGCGTCGTACGGGTTCGCCCCCGGGGCGGGCGAAACCCCCGGAGCCGACGCGTTCCCCGATGTGCCCCTCGGGGCCCTGCGCGAGCGCGTCGTGCACGCCGCCGTGCAGCGGATCGTGCGCAGCCAGGGGGTGGAGGGAGGGGGCGTCGCCGCCGCCCGCATCGCCCCCGTGGCCAAGCGGGACGGGGATGTCCGCGCCCGGTACGGGGCCGGCGCCGCCGCCTGGGCGATGCTCTGCGTTCCCGGGCACGAGACCCCGGTGTTCCCCGCGTGGCTGCTCGTCCAGGACGAGTCGAGCGAGTTCTTCCGGGTGCGGTACGCCCACTCCAGGGCGCGGGCCCTGACCCGCAACGCCGAGCAATTGGGGTTCCAGAGCGAGCCCGGCGAGGTGCCCGGCGCCGGCGCCCTGCTCGGCGCGCTCCGCGATCACCCCCTCGTGCTCGAAGCCGCCGCGCACCACCGTGCGCCCGAGCGGCTCGTCCGGCAGCTCGTCGTGCTGGCCGACGCCCTGCTCGACTTCCAGTACCACGTCCTGCCCCAGGGGGACGAGAAACCCTCGGCCGCCCACCGTGCCCGGCTGGCCCTTGCCGAAGCCGCCGGGACGGTGCTGGCCGGCGGCCTGGCCCTGCTCGGTATAGACGCGCCCGACCACTACCTGTGAGCCCGCGAAACGCGTGTGATCCGATGCGATCCGATGTGATCCGATGTGATTCGCCTGCGATCCGGATGATTTGCGAAGAGAGAATGCTGAGATGAGCCGTTCCGCACACCCCGCAGGGCCCCGCCACGCCGATGTCCTGCCCGAGGGCCACTACTCCCCGCCGGCCGCCGACCTCAACGTGCTCGACGAGAAGGTCTGGGCCCGGACGGTCGGCCGGAACGCCGAGGGAGTCGCCACCGTCGGCGGGATCGAAGTGACCCGTCTCGCCGAGGAGTTCGGGACGCCCGCCTACTTCCTCGACGAGGAGGACTTCCGGGCGCGCTGCCGTGCCTGGGCGCACGCCTTCGGGCCGGACGCCGACGTCTTCTACGCCGGCAAGGCGTTCCTCTCCAAGGCCGTCGTGAAGTGGCTCAAGGAGGAGGGGCTGAACCTCGACGTGTGTTCCGGAGGGGAGCTCGCCACCGCGCTCGCCGCCGAGATGCCGGCCGCCCGGATCGCCTTCCACGGCAACAACAAGTCGACGAGCGAGATCACCCGCGCCATCGAGGCCGGCGTCGGCCGGATCGTGCTCGACTCCTTCCAGGAGATCGCCCGCGTCGCGCACATCGCCCGCGAGCTCGGCGTGCGCCAGCCCGTGCAGATCCGCGTCACCGTGGGCGTGGAGGCGCACACCCACGAGTTCATCGCCACCGCGCACGAGGACCAGAAGTTCGGGATCGCCGTCGCCGACGGGTCGGCCGCCGAGGCCGTACGGCGCGCGCTGGGGCACGACAGCCTGGAGCTGCTCGGCGTCCACTCCCACATCGGTTCGCAGATCTTCGACATGGCCGGCTTCGAGGTCTCCGCCAAGCGCGTCGTACGGCTCCTCGCCGCCGTGCGCGACGAGCACGGGGTGGAGCTGCCCGAGATCGACCTCGGCGGCGGACTGGGCATCGCCTACACCTCCGCCGACGACCCGCGCGAGCCGCACGAGATCGCCAAGGCCCTGCACGAGATCGTCGCCCGCGAGTGCGAGGCGGCCGGCCTGCGCGCCCCGCGGATCTCCGTGGAACCCGGACGGGCGATCGTGGGCCCGACCGCCTTCACCCTGTACGAGGTGGGCACGGTCAAGCCGCTGGAGGGCCTGCGGACGTACGTCTCCGTCGACGGCGGGATGTCCGACAACATCCGGACGGCCCTCTACGACGCCGAGTACTCGGTCAGCCTCGTCTCCCGGACCTCCGACGCCGAGCCCATGCTCGTGCGCGTCGTGGGCAAGCACTGCGAGAGCGGCGACATCGTGGTCAAGGACGCGTTCCTGCCCGCCGACATCGCCCCGGGGGACCTCCTCGCGGTCCCGGCCACCGGCGCGTACTGCCGTTCGATGGCGAGCAACTACAACCACGTGCTCCGCCCGCCGGTCGTCGCCGTGCGTGACGGAGAGGCGCGTGTCATCGTCCGCCGGGAGACGGAGGAAGATCTCCTGCGTCTCGACGTCGGCTGATACGCATTCTTCTGGGGGACACCCCCCAGACCTCGGAATAGGTGTCTCACTCAATGGACCGAGGGTGGAAACTGTTGTCCATTGAGTGAGACTGGTTCACACCTGGGGTGCAAACCGCGCAACAGGTACTGATGTGAAGATCGAAAGGCGTAGGTCGAATGATGCGTACGCGTCCGCTGAAGGTGGCGCTGCTGGGCTGTGGAGTGGTCGGCTCGGAAGTTGCCCGCATCATGACGACGCACGCCGACGACCTGACGGCCAGGATCGGCGCGCCCGTCGAGCTCGCGGGCGTGGCCGTGCGCCGCCCCTCCAAGGTGCGCGACGGGATCGACCCGGCCCTGGTCACCACCGATGCGACCGCGCTGCTCAAACGCGGTGACATCGACGTCGCGATCGAGGTCATCGGCGGCATCGAGCCCGCCCGCACCCTGATCACCACCGCCTTCGAGCACGGCATCTCCGTCGTCTCGGCGAACAAGGCGCTGCTCGCCCAGGACGGCGCCGCGCTGCACGCCGCGGCCGAGGCGGCCGGGCTGGACCTCTACTACGAGGCCGCCGTCGCCGGCGCCATCCCGCTGGTCCGCCCCATGCGCGAGTCCCTCGCCGGCGACAAGATCAACCGGGTGATGGGCATCGTCAACGGCACGACGAACTTCATCCTCGACAAGATGGACTCCACCGGCGCCGGGTACCAGGAGGCCCTCGACGAGGCCACCGCCCTGGGGTACGCCGAGGCCGACCCCACCGCCGACGTGGAGGGCTACGACGCCGCCGCCAAGGCCGCGATCCTGGCCGGCATCGCCTTCCACACCCGGGTCCGCCTCGACGACGTCTACCGCGAGGGCATGACGGAGGTCAGCGCCGCGGACTTCGCGTCCGCCAAGCGCATGGGCTGCACCATCAAGCTCCTCGCCATCCTGGAGCGCGCGGCCGACGGCGAGTCCGTCACCGCCCGCGTCCACCCGGCGATGATCCCGCTGACCCACCCGCTCGCCTCCGTCCGCGAGGCGTACAACGCGGTGTTCGTCGAGGCGGAGGCCGCCGGTCGGCTCATGTTCTACGGGCCCGGCGCGGGCGGCGCGCCGACCGCGTCCGCGGTCCTCGGTGACCTCGTCGCCGTCTGCCGCAACAAGCTCGCCGAGGCAAAGGGGCCGGGCGAGTCGGCGTACACCCAGCTGCCGGTCAGCCCCATGGGGGATGTCGTCACCCGTTACCACATCAGCCTCGATGTGGCGGACAAGCCGGGCGTCCTCGCCCAGGTGGCGACCACCTTCGCGGAGCACGGAGTGTCGATCGACACCGTCCGTCAGCAAGGTCGTCAAGCACAAGACGGCGAGGCCTCCCTCGTCGTCGTCACTCACCGTGCGCCCGACGCCGCCCTCTCCGGGACCGTCGAGGCGCTGCGGAAGCTGGACACCGTCCGCGGTGTGGCCAGCATCATGCGCGTTGAAGGGGAGTAAGGACCCATGAGCAGCAATCGCACCCACCAGTGGCGCGGCATCATCGAGGAGTACCGGGACCGCCTGCCGGTCACGGCCACGACTCCGGTGGTCACGCTCCGCGAGGGCGGCACTCCCCTCGTCCCCGCCCAGGTGCTCTCCGAGCGCACCGGCTGCGAGGTACACCTCAAGGTCGAGGGGGCCAACCCCACCGGGTCCTTCAAGGACCGCGGCATGACCATGGCGATCACCAAGGCCAAGGAGGACGGCGCCAAGGCCGTCATCTGCGCCTCCACGGGCAACACCTCGGCCTCCGCAGCCGCCTACGCGGTGCGCGCCGGGATGGTCTCCGCCGTCCTCGTGCCCCGCGGCAAGATCGCGCTCGGCAAGATGGGCCAGGCCCTGATCCACGGCGCCAAGATCCTTCAGGTCGACGGCAACTTCGACGACTGCCTGGACCTGGCCCGCGCGCTGTCCGACAACTACCCGGTGGCGCTGGTCAATTCGGTCAACCCGGTACGCATCGAGGGCCAGAAGACGGCGGCCTTCGAGATCGTGGACGCGCTCGGCGACGCCCCCGACATCCACGTGCTGCCCGTCGGCAACGCCGGCAACATCACCGCGTACTGGAAGGGCTTCAAGGAGTACAAGGCCGACGGCCTGGCCTCCCGTACGCCCCGTGTGTGGGGTTTCCAGGCCTCCGGTTCCGCGCCCATCGTGCGCGGGGAGATCGTCAAGGAGCCGCACACCATCGCCACCGCGATCCGCATCGGCAACCCGGCCTCGTGGGACTACGCCCTGCAGGCCCGGGACGAGTCGGGCGGCTTCATCGACGAGGTGACGGACCGCCAGATCCTGTCCGCCTACCGCCTGTTGGCCGCTCAGGAGGGTGTCTTCGTCGAGCCCGCCTCGGCCGCGTCCGTGGCCGGCCTGCTGAAGGCCGTCGAGCTCGGCCTGGTCGACCCCGGCCAGAAGATCGTGTGCACCGTCACCGGCAACGGCCTGAAGGACCCCGACTGGGCGGTCGCCGGCGCTCCGCAGCCGATCACCATTCCGGTCGACGCGGAGGCCGCCGCCGTCCGCCTCGGTCTCGTCTGACCGGGAGCCGCGGGCCGGCCGTCCCGTAAGGGCCGTCGGCCGCCGCAACCAGCAGGACCGCAGTAACCGAGTTGCCGGATTCCGGAAGTCTTTCGAAGGCTGAGGAATCCGGCAACTCGGGCCGTACGGCACAAAAACCGACGGAAACCCGCCAGATATCGCGGCGAAAACCCGACCGGGCCGGGGGAGCGGGCGACACGCATCGTGCGCCTGTCGTGCGCCCTATGTCGGAGAAGAACCTTCCTTCGATAGGCTGTACTTACATCCGCCGCCGCGCATATGACCGCGGTGCTGCCCACAGGGCCTTCGGGTGTCGTACGTTCTCCAGTACATTCACAGCGAGCCAGCAAAGATCCCGTCTCGCACAGTCACAAGGAGTGTCATCGGAAGATGGCCGGTCCCGCCTTCCGCGCCGCCGCCGTACGGGTGCGCGTTCCCGCCAGCAGTGCCAACCTCGGCCCGGGCTTCGACGCCTTCGGGCTGGCCTTGGGGCTCTACGACGACGTCGTCGTACGCGTGGCCGATTCCGGCCTGAACATCGACATCGCGGGCGAAGGTGCCGACACCCTGCCCCGGGACGAGAGCCACCTCCTCGTACGCTCCATGCGCACCGCCTTCGACCTGCTGGGCGGCCAGCCGCGCGGCCTCGAAGTGGTCTGTGCCAACCGCATCCCGCACGGCCGCGGTCTCGGTTCCTCCTCCGCCGCCATCTGCGCGGGCATCGTGGCCGCCCGCGCCGTGACGATAGGCGGAGAGGCCAAGCTCGACGACACGGCGCTGCTGGAGCTCGCCACCGAGATCGAGGGCCACCCCGACAACGTCGCCGCCTGTCTGCTCGGCGGTTTCACTCTTGCGTGGATGGACGGCGGCAGCGCCAAGGCGATCCGCATGGAGCCCGCCGATTCCATCGTTCCGGTGGTCTTCGTCCCCTCCAAGCCGGTCCTGACGGAGACCGCGCGCGGCCTGCTGCCGCGCACCGTCCCGCACGTGGACGCGGCCGTCAACGCAGGCCGCGCGGGCCTGCTCGTAGAGGCCCTGACCAGGCGTCCCGAGTTCCTGCTGCCGGCCACCGAGGACCGTCTCCACCAGGAGTACCGGTCCCCGGCGATGCCCGAGAGCGTGGCGCTCGTGGCCCGACTGCGGGCGGACGGCATCCCCGCGGTGATCTCCGGCGCGGGCCCCACGGTCCTCGCGCTGGTCGACAACGGTGCGGCCGACAAGGTCGCACGGCTCGCGGGCGAGGGGTGGGCGGCCAACCGGCTCGCACTCGACGCAGCGGGCGCGAGCGTACTTCCGCTGGGAACCCAGGGCGGCTGATCCGTGCAGTAGAGGACACAGCCGGCCAGGGGCGGGCGGCCAGGGCAGGCCGCCCGCGCGGAGCCCGCGCGAAACCCGCGCGGATGGGCTCGATAGCCGGTGATGGAGAGGGGGAATGTCTGTTGGATCCGGTAGTGTTAGTCTCAAGTGCGCATCCGAAGCCGCCATGGCTTGGTGCTCAGTGTCCCTATCAGGGACCACCTTTCTTCCGGGAGCCTCCCCGACTGCTTTGATCGCTGCCAGCAGTTTCGAGCACGCTCCGGAATCGGCGTGACATTCCCACGCTTTCAGCTCGGGGGCTTCTCGCCGGAACCACCCACGCACATGCACGTTTCTCTCCGCCGTATCTCTATCGGCGGACCACCGCCCCGGCAGTAGTTCGCGGCTCATCGAGTCGTGGCTTGCTGTCGGACAGCACAACCGGTCGCCGAGCCAGACAGGCCGACGTCCGCTCCAGGGAAGGACCCTTCGTGAGCGACACCACCGATCTGATGGGCGCTGCCGACACCAACGTCGACACCAGTGCCCCCGCCGAGGGCGCCGCGCCGACCAAGCGCCGCCGCTCCGGCACCGGCCTTGACGGCATGGTCCTGGCCGAGCTCCAGCAGGTCGCGTCGGGCCTCGGCATCAGGGGCACCGCGCGGATGCGCAAGGGCCAGCTGATCGAGGTCATCAAGGAGGCGCAGGCGGGAAGCAGCGCCCCCAAGGCCAAGGCCGCGGCCTCCGCGCCGGCCGCCGCGCCCGCCGAAAGCGGCGAGACCAAGCCGAAGCGCCGCGCCACCAGCAAGGCCCGTACGGGCGAGGTCGCCGCCGAGGCACCCGCCGAGAAGACCGCCACGCAGGCCCAGATCGACATCCCGGGCCAGCCGGCCAGCGAGGACGCCCCGGTCGGCGAGCGCCGCCGTCGGCGTGCCACCGCCCCCTCCGGCAGCCCCGAGGGTTCGACCCCCGCCGCCGCCGTACAGGTGGAGCAGAAGCCCGAGACCGTCGCTCCGGCCGCACAGGCCGAGGCGAAGGCCGAGGCCACCACCACCCCTGCCGGCCAGGCCGCACAGGGCCAGGAAGGCGAGGGCCGCGGCCGTCGCGACCGCCGCGAGCGGGGCAACGACCGCGCCGACGGCCGCCGCGAGCGCCGTGACCGCGGTGCCAAGGCCGACGACCAGGGCCAGGGCGCCCAGGGTCAGGGCCAGGCCGGTCAGGGTGGCCAGGGCCAGAGCCAGGGCCAGCAGGGCGGCCGCCAGGACCGGACCGACCGTCAGGACCGCCAGCAGGGCGGCCGCGGTCAGGGTCAGGGCCAGGGTCAGCAGGGTGGCCGTCAGGACCGGGACCGTCAGGACAACGGCCCGCAGGACGACTTCGACGAGGACGGCCGTCGCGGCCGGCGCGGCCGCTACCGCGACCGCCGTGGCCGTCGCGGACGCGACGAGTTCGCGCCGGTGGAGACGCCCGTCGCCGACGACGACGTCCTGATCCCCGTCGCGGGCATCCTCGACATCCTCGACAACTACGCGTTCATCCGGACCTCGGGCTACCTGCCCGGCCCGAACGACGTGTACGTCTCCCTCGCCCAGGTCCGCAAGGCCGGTCTGCGCAAGGGCGACCACACCACCGGTGCGGTCCGTCAGCCCAAGGACGGCGAGCGCCGCGAGAAGTTCAACGCGCTCGTGCGCCTGGACTCCGTCAACGGCATGGCGCCCGAATCCGGCCGCGGCCGCCCGGAGTTCCAGAAGCTGACCCCGCTGTACCCGCAGGACCGGCTCCGCCTGGAGACCGACCCGGGCGTGCTGACCACCCGCATCATCGACCTCGTGTCGCCGATCGGTAAGGGCCAGCGCGGTCTGATCGTGGCCCCGCCGAAGACCGGTAAGACCATGATCATGCAGGCGATCGCCAACGCGATCACGGTCAACAACCCCGAGTGCCACCTGATGGTCGTCCTGGTCGACGAGCGTCCGGAAGAGGTCACCGACATGCAGCGGTCGGTGAAGGGCGAGGTCATCTCCTCGACCTTCGACCGCCCGGCCGAGGACCACACCACCGTTGCCGAGCTGGCCATCGAGCGCGCCAAGCGTCTCGTCGAGCTCGGCCACGACGTGGTCGTCCTGCTGGACTCCATCACCCGCCTGGGACGCGCGTACAACCTCGCCGCCCCCGCCTCCGGCCGCATCCTGTCCGGTGGTGTCGACTCGACCGCGCTGTACCCGCCGAAGCGCTTCTTCGGTGCCGCGCGCAACATCGAGGACGGCGGCTCGCTGACCATCCTGGCCACCGCGCTGGTCGACACCGGCTCGCGCATGGACGAGGTGATCTTCGAGGAGTTCAAGGGCACCGGCAACATGGAGCTCAAGCTCGACCGGAAGCTCGCCGACAAGCGCATCTTCCCGGCCGTGGACGTGGACCCCTCGGGCACCCGCAAGGAGGAGATCCTCCTCAACAGCGAGGAGCTCGCCATCGTCTGGAAGCTGCGCCGGGTGCTGCACGCGCTCGACTCGCAGCAGGCCATCGAGCTGCTCCTCGACAAGATGAAGCAGACGAAGTCGAACGCCGAGTTCCTCATGCAGATCGCGAAGACGACCCCGTCGGGCAAGAACGACGACTGACGTCCGCGCGTAGCACCACCTGCGTGACCACGACCGCCCCCGCCGCACCCGCGGCGGGGGCGGTCGCGTCGTACCCGGGCCTACGGAGCCTGCGGGGGTCCCGGGTCCTCGTGAGGACTCGGGCGGTCTACGGCGCTTCGTGCCCGGGTGCGACCTTTGCCACACTCCGTACACCGCGCGGCCCCGGACGCCCACCCCGCGCTCACGGGGGAAACCGCAGGTGGGTGCCGGATCGGGGGGTGTCCGCCGCAGCCGGTCGCGGGGGGCGCACGGGCCGGGACGCACACCGGATGCACACGGGACGCACAGGCGGCCGTGGAACCCTGGGGGGCGCCCGACCGTCTCTGTCAGAGGTAACGGGGAAGCGGGCCGAACACAGACGGGCAGAGCAGAGCATGAGCCAGGACAACAGCGGCCACGGCCGCAGGACCGGCGCGGGACGCCGCCGACGGAAGCCGGCCGCGCGCCGCAGGGCCGTCGTCATCGCCGCGTGGACCGCCGCCGGCGTGGTCGTCCTGGGCGGGGCGGGGCTCGGCTACTTCTACGTCAAGTTCAACGGCAACCTCAAGACGGTCGACATCGACGCGGCCCTCGGCACGGACCGCCCGCAGAACGTGGACAACGGCTCGATGGACATCCTCGTCCTCGGCTCCGACTCCCGCAGCGGCGCCAACGGGGAGTACGGCCAGGACGACGGCGGCTCCGCACGCTCCGACACGGCGATGGTCGTCCACCTCAACGAGGGCCACACCAAGGCCACCGTCGTATCGATACCCCGCGACACCCTCGTGACCAGGCCCTCCTGCAAGCTCTCGAACGGCAAGACCGACCTGGGCGGCCCGCGCAAGATGTTCAACGAGTCGTTCACCGTCGGCGGGGCCGCCTGCGCCGTCGCGACCGTCGAGAAGATGTCGGGGATCCGCATGGATCACTACCTCGAGGTCGACTTCACGGGCTTCAAGGAGATCATCGACAAGCTCGGCGGCGTCGAGGTGACGACCACCAAGCCGATCAAGGACGACTACAGCCACCTCGACCTGCCCGCCGGGACGAACAGGCTGAACGGCGAGCAGGCCCTCGGCCTCGTCCGTACCCGCCACGGCGTCGGCGACGGCGGCGACCTGGGCCGAATACAGCTGCAGCAGGCCTTCATCAAGGCGCTGATCAAGCAGGTCAAGAGCATCGGCGTCTTCGAGAACCCGAAGAAGCTGCTCGACGTGGCGGACACCGCCACCAAGGCCATCACCACGGACAAGGCGCTCGGCGACGTGAAGTCCCTCATGGGATTCGCCCAGGGCCTGGAGGGCATCAGCCCCGAGAACATGCAGATGATCACCCTGCCGGTGACCGGTGACACCCGTGACCCCAACCGGGTCGTCCCGCTCACCAAGGAGTCCCAGATGGTCTGGGACGCCCTGCTGGCCGACCAGCAGGTGCCCGCCGAGGCCACCGCGAACTCGGCCGGCGACAAGGGCACCGCCGGTACCGTCGTCCGGTAGCACGAAACCGCCTGGTCGGACGGGTTCCGGCGGGCGGCGGAATAGATGCCGGCCCCCCTCCGTTGAGGGAGGCGTCCTCAGAATTTTGACAGGCAGCCCGGTCCTGGCAGACTGGTCTGTCGGCCCCGGTTCACGCAGCGCGCAATTCGGCTCCTGCGACCCGGCGCCCTCCCGAATCTAGGAGACACCTTGAAGCGCGATGTTCACCCCCAGTACGTCGAGACCCAGGTCAGCTGCACCTGTGGCGCGTCGTTCACCACCCGTAGCACCCTGACCGAGGGCTCCATCCGAGCCGAGGTCTGCTCCGAGTGCCACCCGTTCTACACGGGCAAGCAGAAGATCCTCGACACCGGTGGCCGCGTGGCCCGCTTCGAGGCCCGCTTCGGCAAGGCTGCACAGAAGTAGCGAGCCTCAGGCGCCGGATCCCGGCTGCACCCTGTTTGCACGGGGGCAGCCGGACCGGCGCCTTTCTCGTCCCGCAGCCCTTTTCTTCACATTCACCATCTTCAGGAGCCCCCGATGTTCGAGGCGGTCGAGGAACTGATCGGCGAGCACGCCGATCTTGAGAAGAAGCTCGCCGACCCTTCGGTCCACTCGGATCAGGCCAACGCGCGCAAGCTGAACAAGCGCTACGCGGAGCTGACCCCGATCGTCGCGACCTTCCGTGCCTGGAAGCAGTCCGCCGAGGACATCGAGACGGCGAAGGAGTTCGCGGCCGACGACCCGGACTTCGTGGCAGAGGTCAAGGAACTGACCGCACAGCGCGAAGAGCTCACCGAGAAGCTCCGCCTGCTGCTCGTTCCGCGCGACCCCAGCGACGACAAGGACGTGCTCCTGGAGGTCAAGGCGGGTGCGGGCGGTGACGAGTCGGCCCTGTTCGCCGGCGACCTGCTCCGCATGTACCTGCGCTACGCCGAGCGCGTGGGCTGGAAGACCGAGATCATCGACGCCACCGAGTCCGAGCTCGGCGGCTACAAGGACGTCCAGGTCTCCGTCCGCACCAAGGGCGGCAACGGTGCCACCGAGCCCGGCCAGGGCGTCTGGGCCCGTCTGAAGTACGAGGGCGGCGTGCACCGCGTCCAGCGCGTGCCGGCCACCGAGTCCCAGGGCCGCATCCACACCTCCGCCGCCGGCGTGCTCGTCACCCCGGAAGCCGAGGAGGTGGAGGTCGAGGTCAACATGAACGACCTCCGCATCGACGTGTACCGCTCCTCGGGCCCCGGCGGCCAGTCCGTCAACACCACCGACTCGGCCGTGCGCATCACGCACATCCCGACCGGTGTGGTCGCCTCCTGCCAGAACGAGAAGAGCCAGCTCCAGAACAAGGAGCAGGCGATGCGCATCCTGCGTTCGCGCCTGCTGGCCGCCGCCCAGGAAGCCGCCGAGCAGGAGGCCTCCGACGTGCGCCGCAGCCAGGTGCGCTCCGTGGACCGCTCCGAGAAGATCCGTACGTACAACTACCCGGAAAACCGGATCTCGGATCACCGGACGGGCTTCAAGGCGTACAACTTGGACCAGGTGCTCGACGGAGACCTCGACCCGGTCATCCAGGCCTGCGTCGACACGGACTCCGCCGCCAAGCTCGCGTCCGCGCACTGAGTCCCCTCGCAGGACCCCTGCAGCACCTGCAGCACCTGCAGGACCCCGCACCACCCCCCGTACGACAGCAGCCCGGAGGACCAGCGTGAACTTGCTGCTTGCCGAGGTGGCCCAGGCCACCCAGCGGCTGGCCGCCGCCGGCGTGCCCTCACCGCGTTTCGACGCGGAGGAGCTCGCGGCCTTCGTGCACGGCGTCAAGCGGGGGGAACTCCACCACGTCAAGGACGCGGACTTCGACGCCCGCTACTGGGAGGCCGTCGCCCGCCGCGAGGCGCGCGAGCCGCTCCAGCACATCACCGGCCGTGCCTTCTTCCGGTACCTGGAGCTCCAGGTCGGGCCCGGGGTCTTCGTGCCCCGGCCCGAGACCGAGTCGGTCGTGGACTGGGCCATACAGGCCGTCCGGGCGATGGACGTCGTCGAACCGCTGATCGTGGACCTCTGCACCGGCTCCGGCGCCATCGCGCTCGCCATGGCGCAGGAGGTGCCGCGCTCGCGCGTGCACGCCGTCGAGCTGTCCGAGGACGCCCTGCGGTGGACCCGCAAGAACGCCGAGGGCTCCCGGGTCACGGTCCACCAGGGCAACGCGCTCAGCGCCCTGCCCGAGCTGGACGGACAGGTCGACCTGGTCATCTCCAACCCGCCGTACATCCCGCTCACCGAGTGGGAGTACGTCGCGCCCGAGGCCCGCGACCACGATCCCGAGATGGCGCTGTTCTCCGGCGAGGACGGCCTGGACACCATCCGCGGCATCGAGCGCACCGCCCACAGGCTGCTGCGCCCCGGCGGCATCGTCGTCATCGAGCACGCCGACACCCAGGGCGGACAGGTCCCGTGGATCTTCGCCGAGGAGCAGGGCTGGGCCGACGCCGCCGACCACCCCGACCTCAACAACCGCCCGCGCTTCGCGACCGCCCGCAAGGCCCTGCCGTGACCGGCCCTGCCGTGAGCGGCGCAGTCACCGCGCGCATTCCCGCCACCCCCCTGCTGCACGAGGAGGCCCGCTGATGGCCCGGCGATACGACTGCAACGACGCGACGGACCGCAAGACGGGCCTGCGCGAAGCCGCCTCCGCCGTACGCCGCGGCGAGCTCGTCGTGCTGCCCACCGACACCCTGTACGGGATCGGCGCGGACGCCTTCAGCGCCGAGGCCGTCGGCGACCTGCTCGCCGCCAAGGGGCGCGGCCGCAACATGCCCACCCCCGTCCTCATCGGCTCCCCGAACACCCTGCACGGCCTGGTCACCGACTTCTCCGAGCAGGCGTGGGAGCTCGTCGACGCCTTCTGGCCGGGCGGTCTGACGCTCGTCGCCAAGCACCAGCCCTCGCTGGCGTGGGACCTGGGCGAGACCGGTGGCACCGTGGCCGTACGCATGCCCCTGCACCCCGTCGCGATCGAGCTGCTGACCGAGGTCGGCCCGATGGCGGTGTCCTCGGCGAACCTGACCGGACACCCGGCGCCCGAGGACTGCGACGCGGCGCGCGAGATGCTCGGCGACTCCGTGTCCGTGTACCTGGACGGCGGGCCGACCCCGAGCACCCTGCCCTCGTCGATCGTCGACGTCACCGGGAAGGTTCCCGTCCTGCTGCGCGAGGGCGCACTGACCGCCGAGCAGCTGCGGGAGGTCGTGCCCGACCTCGAGGTGGCTCCGTGAGCCCTGAGGGGCGTGGCATAGCCGGGGACAGCACCTTCCGCATACTCCACGTCAGCACCGGCAACGTGTGCCGCTCGCCCATCACCGAGCGGCTGACGCGGCACGCGCTGTCCCACCGGCTCGGCGGCCCCGTCACCGGCGACCTGATCGTGGAGAGCGCGGGCACCTGGGGCCACGAGGGCGCGCCCATGGAGGCCAACGCGGCCGCCGTGCTGGCCGACTTCGGGGCCGACGCCTCCGGCTTCACCGGCCGGGAACTCCTGGACGAGCACGTCATACGCGCGGACCTGGTCCTGACCGCCACCCGTGACCACCGTGCCCAGGTGATCTCCATGGGGCACTCCGCGGGGCTGCGCACCTTCACCCTGAAGGAGTTCACCCGGCTGGTGCGGGCGATAGACCCCGCGACCCTGCCGCCGCTGGAGGACGGGATGGTGGAGCGGGCCCGAGCGCTGGTCCGTGCCGCCGCCGCTCTACGCGGGTGGCTCCTCGCGCCGTCCCCGGACGCGGACGAGGTGTACGACCCGTACGGGGCACCGATCACCTTCTTCCGGTCGATCGGCGACGAGATCAACCAGGCGCTGGACCCCGTGGTCACGGCCCTGACGGGCGTCACGGCTTCCCGCTGAGGCCGGCGGTGCCGGGTGCGGTTGCCCTGCGGGGCCTTCCCCTACCCGCCCTTCCACCGCTCCCCGGGGCTCCGCCCCGGACCCCGCGCCTCAAACGCCGGCGAGGCTGGATTTCGGACCCCGGGCGTCGCGAGGCGGGACGGGCGGGCCCGGCCTACAGTGGCTGGTACCCGGTATGAGGTACCCCCCTGGAGTCGCGCCATGAGCGTCATCACCGAGCCGATGGACCTGCTGCGGCAGCAGGATCCCCAGATGGCCGACGTGCTCGCCGGCGAGGCACAGCGGCAGGCGGGCTCCCTGCAGCTGATCGCCGCCGAGAACTTCACCTCTCCCGCCGTGCTCACCGCACTGGGATCGCCGCTCGCCAACAAGTACGCCGAGGGGTATCCCGGCGCCCGCCACCACGGCGGCTGCGAGTACGCCGACCTCGCCGAGCAGATCGCCGTCGAGCGGGCCCGCGCCCTCTTCGGCGCCGAGCACGCGAACGTGCAGCCGCACTCCGGATCCGCCGCCGTGCTCGCCGCGTACGCCGCGCTGCTGCGGCCCGGGGACACCGTGCTGGCCATGGCGCTCACCTCCGGGGGCCACCTCACCCACGGGTCGCCCGCCAACTTCTCCGGGCGCTGGTTCGACTTCGTCGGGTACGGAGTGGACGCCGCGACGGGGCTCATCGACTACGCCCGGGTGCAGCGGCTCGCGCACGAGCACCGGCCCAAGGCCATCGTGTGCGGGTCCATCTCCTATCCGCGGCACCCCGAGTACTCCGTGTTCCGGGAGATCGCCGACGAGGTCGGGGCCTTCCTGATCGCCGACGCCGCCCACCCCATCGGACTCGTGGCCGGCGGGGCCGCACCCAGCCCCGTGCCCTACGCCGACATCGTCGTGGCCACCACCCACAAGGTGCTCCGGGGTCCGCGCGGCGGGATGATCCTGTGCGGGAACGAGTTCGCGGAGCGGATCGACCGGGCGGTGTTCCCCTTCACCCAGGGCGGCCCGCAGATGCACAGCATCGCCGCCAAGGCCGTGGCCTTCGGCGAGGCCGCCGGGCCCGCCTTCACCTCGTACGCGCACCGGGTGGTCGCCAACGGCCGCGCCCTGGCCGACGGGCTCGCCGCCCGCGGGTTCGCGATCACGACCGGGGGCACCGACACCCACCTGATCACCGCCGACCCCGCACCGCTGGGCGTCGACGGCGCGGGCGCCCGGGGCCGGCTGGCCGCCGCCGGCATCGTGCTGGACACCTGCGCCCTTCCGTACGGCGACCAGCGCGGGATCCGCCTCGGCACCGCGGCGGTGACCACGCAGGGCATGGGGGAGGCCGAGATGGGCCGGATCGCCGAGCTGTTCACGGCCGCGCTGACCGGCGGGGAGCCCGCGAAGATCCGTAGCGACGTCAACGAGCTGGTGGTCAATTTTCCGCCGTATGGGGTTTAAGCGGGGCAAGAGCGGCGTACCGCAACCGGGATACCGCCCCTGCGCGTCCCCGACAGTGAGTACATCGCAGCTAGTGTGTGGGGCTGAGATGGCCGGCGATACATCTGGGGCAGCCCGTGCGTGAATATCTGCTGACGCTTTGCGTCACGGTCGCGGTGACTTATCTACTCACCGGGCCCGTGCGGAAGTTCGCGATCGCCGTGGGGGCGATGCCCGAGATCCGTGCCCGCGACGTCCACCGGGAGCCCACTCCGCGGCTCGGCGGCATCGCGATGTTCGGCGGACTGTGCGCCGGCCTGCTCGTCGCGGACCACCTGAAGAACCTCAACGGGGTCTTCGAGCTGTCGAACGAGCCGCGGGCCCTGCTCTCCGGTGCGGCCCTGATCTGGCTGGTCGGCGTGCTCGACGACAAGTTCGAGCTCGACGCCCTGATCAAACTCGGCGCCCAGATGATCTCCGCCGGCGTGATGTGCATGCAGGGCCTGACCATCCTGTGGATCCCGGTCCCCGGAGTCGGCTCGGTCTCGCTCACCCCCTGGCAGGGCAACCTGCTCACCGTGGCCCTCGTGGTGATCACCATCAACGCGGTGAACTTCGTGGACGGCCTCGACGGCCTCGCCGCCGGCATGGTCTGCATCGCGACCTGCGCGTTCTTCCTCTACGCCTACCGCATCTGGTTCGGCTACGGGATCGAGGCGGCCGCGCCCGCGACCCTCTTCGCCGCCATCCTGATGGGCATGTGCCTGGGCTTCCTGCCGCACAACATGCACCCCGCCCGCATCTTCATGGGCGACTCCGGCTCGATGCTCATCGGCCTGGTGCTGGCCGCGGCCGCCATCTCCGTCACCGGACAGGTGGACCCGGACGCGATGGCGCTGTTCGTCGGCGGCGAGCGCAACGCGACCCACGCGATGCTGCCGGTCTTCATCCCGCTGATCCTGCCGCTCACGATCATCGCGATCCCGATGACGGACCTGGTCCTCGCCATCGTGCGGCGCACCTGGAAGGGCCAGTCGCCCTTCGCCGCGGACCGCGGGCACCTTCACCACCGGCTCCTGGAACTCGGGCATTCGCACAGCCGCGCGGTGCTCATCATGTACTTCTGGTCAGGATTGATCGCCTTCGGCACCGTGGCGTACTCCGTGCATTCCGCCTCGATGTGGATCGTGCTGGCGATCTCCGGGCTGAGCGCCGTGGGCCTGCTGCTGCTCCTGCTGCCGCGCTTCACCCCGCGTGCCCCGCGCTGGGCGGAGCGGCTGGTCCCGCCGCGCTACCGGCACGCGGAACGGGCCGCGGAGGCCGCCCTGCAGGACGATGCGGCGGCGGAGCCGGAGCCGGCCCGGCCGATCGTGGCGGGTGTGTCCGGCGTCAACGGGGCGACCGCCATTGGCCCCCGTTCGCGCTTCCCCGACCGGCGTAAGGCAGGGTCCTCCCGCTGACGTCCGGAGCGCATGTCGGATATGAACGCCCTTTACCAGACAAGCCGCTTGCGTGTCGCGCACACACGCGCAGGGTCACTCTCATGTGTGACAGTCGGCACACCCTCCGAGTAAAGCTCTCATCAAATACTTTGTGATACCGTTCACTAAACCCGGCGACAGAGCCGAAGGACCGTAGTGCGACGGTCCATTGGCCCGAGGTTCTCTCTCGGACCGGGCTTACGCTCGTCCTGTACGAGTCCCGTGCCCCCACCACCACGCGGAGCAAACCGCCATGCGGTCAGATGACGTCCGATCCCTCCTGCAATCCGCCGTTCCCACGGCTGTCGCCGGCGCTCTCGCCGCCGTCATCAGTGGGATCGTCGCCGGTGGCAAGGGGGCCGTGGGCGCCGTCGTCGCGACGGTCGTGGTGATGCTGTTCATGGGCATCGGATTCCTCGTACTGCAGCGCACGGCGAAATCACTGCCGCACCTGTTCCAGGCCATGGGGCTCATGCTCTACACGGCCCAGATCCTGCTGCTCTTCGTCTTTCTCGCCGTGTTCAAGAACACGACGCTGTTCAACCCCAAGGCCTTCGCGATCACGCTCGTCGCCACCACCCTCGTGTGGATCGGCGCACAGGCTCGTGCTCATATGAAGGCCAAGATCCTCTACGTCGAACCGGATTCGATGAAGGGCGACAAGCCCGGAAATTCGGGTCAGAAGTCGTGAGGGGTAGGGGCGGAATAAGTGCGCGTTCGAGATGCTGCTATCGTCCGGTTTCAACTGCGGCATTGCGGGCGCGGGCATCTGAGCTGACGCCTGTTCCATCGCGAGGCTCGATGCCTGACTGTCGCCCCACCATCCGTAACACCAGTCCAGTGCCGAACCGCGGCTGCACGCCGCGCCGACACAACGAGGTTGCCGTACCTATGCGCCACGCTGAAGGAGCCTGCGGTGAGTGCTGCTGACATGACGCTCGCCTTCGATATCAATTGTCATTTCGAAGACGGCACTGGCTGCGGCTTCCCGGGCCCGACCCTGTACTCGTTCCTGTTCAAGCCGATCTTCGGTGACGCCGACAGCAACCTGTACTTCAACAAGACGATGCTGCTGGCCCTCCTGGGCTCGCTCGTCATCGTGGCCTTCTTCTGGGCCGCGTTCCGGAAGCCGAAGGTCGTACCGGGCAAGCTTCAGATGGTCGCCGAGGCGGGCTACGACTTCGTACGCCGCGGCATCGTCTACGAGACGCTCGGCAAGAAGGAAGGCGAGAAGTACGTCCCCTTCATGGTCGCGACGTTCTTCTTCGTCTGGATCATGAACCTGTGGTCGATCGTGCCGCTCGCCCAGTTCCCGGTGACTGCCGTCATCGCGTACCCGGCCGGCCTCGCCCTCGTCATCTACGTGATGTGGATGTCGGTGACATTCAAGCGCCACGGCTTCGTGGGCGGCTTCAAGAACATCACCGGCTACGACAAGTCCCTCGGCCCGATCCTGCCGATGGTCATGGTGATCGAGTTCTTCTCGAACGTCATCGTCCGACCCTTCACTCACGCGGTCCGACTGTTCGCGAACATGTTCGCCGGCCACACGCTGCTGCTGCTGTTCACGATCGCGAGCTGGTACCTGCTGAACGGGATCGGCATCGCTTACGCGGGCGTCTCGTTCGTCATGGTCATCGTGATGACCGCGTTCGAACTCTTCATCCAGGCTGTCCAGGCGTACGTCTTCGTCCTCCTGGCCTGCAGCTTCCTGCAGGGCGCGCTCGCCGAACACCACTGAGCCACAGCCCGCTCCTGCAATCCCCCCGAATCGTCCGGTGGCCAACCCCCACCGGTCCATGAAAGAGAAGGAAGAACTGGCATGTCCCAGATCCTCGCTGCTGCCACCGAAGGCGTCACCGGCTCCCTCAGCTCTGTCGGCTACGGTCTCGCGGCCATCGGCCCGGGCGTCGGCGTCGGCATCATCTTCGGTAACGGCACGCAGGCTCTTGCCCGTCAGCCCGAGGCTGCCGGTCTGATCCGCGCCAACCAGATCCTCGGCTTCGCCTTCTGTGAGGCGCTCGCCCTCATCGGTCTGGTCATGCCGTTCGTCTACTAAGACGAACTCAACGACTAGTCCGAATCGACGAAAGGCACTGATGTGAACCTCCTGGTTCTCGCGGCCGAGGAGCCGGGTAACCCCCTCGTCCCGCCGATCCCCGAGCTTGTCATCGGTCTGATCGCCTTCGTCATCGTCTTCGGTTTCCTCGCGAAGAAGCTCCTCCCGAACATCAACAAGGTTCTGGACGAGCGCCGCGAGGCCATCGAAGGCGGTATCGAAAAGGCTGAGGCCGCTCAGACCGAGGCTCAGAGCGTGCTGGAGCAGTACAAGGCCCAGCTCGCCGAAGCCCGGCACGAGGCCGCTCGCCTGCGCCAGGACGCTCTGGAGCAGGGCACTGCGCTCAAGGAAGAACTGCGCGCAGAGGGCCAGCGGCAGCGTGAGGAGATCATCGCTGCCGGTCACGCCCAGATCGCGGCTGACCGCAAGGCCGCCTCTTCCGCTCTCCGTCAGGACGTCGGCAAGCTGGCGACCGACCTGGCCGGAAAGCTTGTCGGTGAGTCCCTCGAGGACCACGCCCGGCAGAGCCGCACGATCGACCGTTTCCTCAGCGAGCTTGAGGAGAAGGCCGAGGCCGCCCGATGAACGGAGCGAGCCGCGACGCGCTGGCCACCGCCCGCGAGCGTCTCGACGCGCTGACGGACAACACGTCCGTCGACGCGGCGAAGCTCGCCGGCGACCTGGCGGCCGTCACCGCGCTGCTCGACCGTGAGGTCTCGCTGCGTCGGGTCATCACGGACCCGGCGCAGTCCGGCGAGGCCAAGGCCGAGCTGGCCGGTCGTCTGCTCGGCGGCCAGGTGGGCGGGGAAGCCCTCGACCTGGTGTCCGGCATGGTCCGGTCCCGCTGGTCGCAGTCCCGTGACCTGGTCGACTCGCTCGAGGTCCTGGCGGCCACCGCCGACCTCACGGCGGCCCAGACCAGCGGAGGCCTCGACGACGTCGAGGACGAGCTGTTCCGGTTCGGCCGGATCGTCACCTCGAACACCGAGCTGCGCGCAGCACTGACCGACCGGTCGGCCACCGCCGCCGCCAAGAGCCAGCTGCTCCGCAGCCTGCTCGGCGGCAAGGCGAACGCCGTCACCGAGCGGCTGGTCACGCGTCTCGTCACGCACCCGCGTGGACGTAGCCTGGAAGCGGGCCTCGAGTCCCTTTCGAAGGTCGCCGCCGAGCGCCGTGGCCGCATGGTCGCCACCGTGACCAGCGCGGTTCCGCTCAGCGACGTCCAGAAGCAGCGTCTCGGCGCGGTGCTGGCCAAGCTGTACGGCCGCCCGATGCACCTGAACCTCGACGTGGACCCGACGGTCCTCGGCGGAATCTCGGTGCGGGTCGGCGACGAGGTCATCGACGGCACCATCGCGGACCGCATCGCCGAGGCGTCGCGCCGCATGGCCGGCTGACCAGCCACAAATTAGTACGAAGCATTCCTAGCGGCCCGGTTGGGCCGTGCAGAACTTGCAGAAGATTCCTGGGGGTCGCCCCCAGACCCCTAAGAAGCTTCAGGCCCAACAAGGAGAGCAGGGAACCCAGATGGCGGAGCTCACGATCCGGCCGGAGGAGATCCGGGACGCACTGGAGAACTTTGTCCAGTCGTACCAGCCGGACGCGGCCTCGCGCGAGGAGGTCGGAACGGTCAGCGTTGCCGGCGACGGCATCGCGAAGGTGGAGGGCCTGCCCTCCGCCATGGCGAACGAACTGCTGAAGTTCGAGGACGGAACCCTCGGTCTCGCCCTGAACCTCGACGAGCGCGAGATCGGTGCGGTCGTCCTCGGCGAGTTCAGCGGTATCGAGGAGGGCCAGCCGGTGCAGCGCACCGGTGAGGTGCTCTCCGTCGGCGTCGGCGAGGGTTACCTCGGCCGCGTTGTCGACCCGCTCGGCAACCCGATCGACGGTCTCGGCGAGATCGCGACCGAGGGCCGCCGCGCCCTCGAGCTGCAGGCCCCCGGCGTCATGGTCCGCAAGTCGGTCCACGAGCCGATGCAGACCGGCTACAAGGCCATCGACGCGATGGTGCCGGTCGGCCGTGGTCAGCGTCAGCTGATCATCGGTGACCGCCAGACCGGCAAGACCGCTCTTGCCGTCGACACGATCATCAACCAGCGCGACAACTGGCGCTCGGGCGACGTGAACAAGCAGGTTCGCTGCATCTACGTCGCCATCGGCCAGAAGGGCTCGACCATCGCGTCCGTTCGCGGCGCCCTGGAAGACGCCGGTGCGCTCGAGTACACGACGATCGTCGCCGCCCCGGCGTCCGACCCGGCCGGCTTCAAGTACCTGGCGCCGTACACCGGTTCGGCCATCGGCCAGCACTGGATGTACGCCGGCAAGCACGTCCTGATCATCTTCGACGACCTGTCGAAGCAGGCCGACGCCTACCGCGCCGTGTCGCTGCTGCTGCGCCGTCCGCCGGGCCGCGAGGCCTACCCGGGCGACGTCTTCTACTTGCACTCCCGTCTGCTGGAGCGTTGCGCCAAGCTCTCCGACGACATGGGTGCCGGTTCGATGACCGGTCTGCCGATCGTCGAGACCAAGGCGAACGACGTGTCGGCGTTCATCCCGACCAACGTCATCTCCATCACCGACGGCCAGTGCTTCCTGGAGTCCGACCTGTTCAACGCGGGCCAGCGCCCGGCGCTGAACGTCGGTATCTCGGTCTCCCGTGTCGGTGGCTCGGCCCAGCACAAGGCCATGAAGCAGGTTTCCGGCCGTCTGCGCCTGGACCTCGCCCAGTACCGTGAGCTGGAGGCGTTCGCCGCCTTCGGTTCCGACCTGGACGCCGCGTCGAAGGCCTCGCTGGAGCGCGGCAAGCGTCTGGTGGAGCTGCTGAAGCAGGGCCAGTACCAGCCGATGCCCGTCGAGGAGCAGGTCGTCTCCGTCTGGGCCGGCACCACCGGCAAGATGGACGACGTCCCGGTCAACGACATCCGTCGCTTCGAGGCGGAGCTGCTGGACCACCTGCGCCTCGAGCGCAAGGAGCTCCTCACCTCCATCGCGGACGGCGGCAAGATGTCGGACGACACTCTGACGTCCATCGCCGACGCCATCGCCAACTTCAAGCGGCAGTTCGAGACCTCGGACGGCAAGCTCCTGGGCGAGGACGTACCGGCCGTCAACGTCTCCAAGTGACGACGGAAGGGACCTGACTCATGGGAGCGCAGCTCCGGGTCTACAAGCGTCGCATCCGTGCCATCACGGCGACCAAGAAGATCACCAAGGCGATGGAGATGATCGCCGCCTCGCGCATCGTCAAGGCGCAGCGCAAGGTGGCGGCGTCGATGCCGTACGCGACCGAGCTCACCCGTGCGGTGACCGCGGTGGCGACCGGTTCGAACACCAAGCACGCCCTGACCACGGAGGTCGAGGCGCCGGTGCGCGCCGCGATCGTGCTCATCACGAGCGACCGCGGTCTGGCCGGCGGCTACTCCTCGAACGCCATCAAGCAGGCGGAGCGGCTCACCGAGCGGCTGCGCGGCGAGGGCAAGGAGGTCGACACCTACATCGTCGGCCGCAAGGGTGTCGCCTACTACGGGTTCCGTGAGCGCAAGGTCACGGAGTCGTGGACGGGCTTCACCGACAGCCCGGCCTACGCCGACGCCAAGCGCGTCGCGGCGCCGCTGATCGAGGCCATCCAGACGGTTACGGCCGAGGGTGGCGTCGACGAGCTGCACATCGTCTACACGGAATTCGTGTCGATGATGACGCAGAACGCGGTGGACGGCCGGATGCTGCCGCTCAGCCTCGACAAGGCTGCGGAGGAGAGCGGTACGAAGGGCGAGATCCTTCCGCTGTTCGACTTCGAGCCGTCGGCGGAGGACGTCCTCGACGCCCTTCTGCCGCGCTACGTCGAGAGCCGCATCTACAACGCACTGCTGCAGTCGGCCGCTTCCGAGCACGCCGCCCGCCGCCGCGCGATGAAGTCGGCTACCGACAACGCCGGGGATCTCATCAAGAGCCTCTCCCGGCTTGCCAACGCGGCCCGCCAGGCCGAAATCACCCAGGAAATCAGCGAGATCGTCGGTGGCGCGAGCGCCATGGCTGACGCGACCGCGGGGAGTGACAAGTAATGACGACCACTGTTGAGACGGCCGCCGCCACGGGCCGCGTCGCCCGGGTCATCGGCCCGGTCGTCGACGTGGAGTTCCCCGTCGACGCCATGCCCGAGATCTACAACGCCCTCAAGGTCCAGGTCGCCGACCCGGCCGAGGACGGCAAGCTCAAGACCCTGACCCTCGAGGTCGCGCAGCACCTGGGTGACGGCCTCGTCCGTACCATCTCGATGCAGCCGACCGACGGTCTGGTCCGCCAGGCCGCGGTGACCGACACGGGCGAGGGCATCACCGTCCCCGTCGGTGACTTCACCAAGGGCAAGGTGTTCAACACCCTCGGTGAGGTGCTGAACTACCCGGAGGAGAACGCCAACGTCACCGAGCGCTGGCCGATCCACCGCAAGGCGCCCCGCTTCGACGAGCTCGAGTCGAAGACCGAGATGTTCGAGACCGGCGTCAAGGTCATCGACCTTCTCACCCCGTACGTCAAGGGTGGAAAGATCGGTCTGTTCGGTGGTGCCGGTGTCGGCAAGACCGTTCTGATCCAGGAAATGATCTACCGCGTCGCCAACAACCACGACGGTGTGTCGGTCTTCGCGGGCGTCGGTGAGCGTACCCGTGAGGGCAACGACCTCATCGAGGAAATGGCCGAGTCCGGCGTCATCGACAAGACGGCGCTTGTCTTCGGTCAGATGGACGAGCCCCCGGGCACCCGTCTTCGCGTCGCGCTTGCCGGTCTGACCATGGCGGAGTACTTCCGCGATGTGCAGAAGCAGGACGTGCTCTTCTTCATCGACAACATCTTCCGTTACACCCAGGCCGGTTCGGAGGTGTCGACCCTTCTGGGCCGCATGCCGTCCGCCGTGGGTTACCAGCCGAACCTGGCTGACGAGATGGGTCTGCTGCAGGAGCGCATCACCTCGACCCGCGGTCACTCGATCACCTCGATGCAGGCGATCTACGTCCCCGCGGACGACCTGACCGACCCGGCGCCGGCCACCACCTTCGCCCACCTCGACGCGACGACGGTTCTTTCCCGTCCGATCTCCGAGAAGGGCATCTACCCGGCCGTGGACCCGCTGGACTCGACGTCCCGCATCCTCGACCCGCGGTACATCGCGGCGGACCACTACGCCACGGCGATGCGCGTCAAGGGGATCCTGCAGAAGTACAAGGACCTCCAGGACATCATCGCGATCCTCGGTATCGACGAGCTGGGCGAGGAGGACAAGCTCGTTGTCCACCGTGCCCGTCGTGTCGAGCGCTTCCTGTCGCAGAACACGCACGTCGCCAAGCAGTTCACCGGCGTCGACGGTTCGGACGTTCCGCTCGACGAGTCGATCGTGGCCTTCAACGCGATCTGCGACGGAGACTACGACCACTTCCCCGAGCAGGCGTTCTTCCTGTGCGGTGGCATTGAGGACCTCAAGGCCAACGCCAAGGAGCTGGGCGTCTCCTGAAGCCGCGCTCATCCGTGAGCACAGCTGAATGACGGAGAGGGGCGGGTGTGTCCCGTCCCTCTCCTCACGCCCATTAGAATTTGACCCAACACCCGGCCATTCCGCCGGGTGGTGACCCGAGGAGCCACCATGGCTGCTGAGCTGCACGTCGAGCTGGTCGCGGCGGACCGGAATGTCTGGTCCGGCGAGGCCACCCTGGTTGTCGCCCGCACCACGTCCGGCGACATCGGCGTCATGCCCGGTCACCAGCCGCTTCTCGGTGTGCTGGAATCGGGCCCGGTGACCATCCGTACCGTCGAGGGCAACACTGTTGTCGCCGCGGTGCACGGCGGATTCATCTCGTTCGCGGACAACAAGTTGTCGCTGCTGGCCGAGATCGCCGAGCTTGCCGACGAGATCGACGTCGAGCGGGCGGAGCGGGCACTGGAGCGCGCGAAGGCGGAGACCGATGCGGTCTCCGAGCGTCGCGCCGATGTCCGGCTGCGCGCGGTTTCGGGGCGCTGAGCCCCGGTACCGGTAAGAGTTTGAAACCTCAGCCGCGGCCTGTTCCGGAATTTTCCGGACCGGGTCGCGGCTGAGGCGATGCAGGTCGTTTTTCGTTTTGGGTATTCGATGAGCGAGGAGGTCGGTGAAAGATGCTCCTCGCTCTGCTTGTGAGCGGCCTGGTCGTAGTAGCCCTGGTGGTGATCGGGCTGTTTGTGTTCGGGCTGCGCCGCAGGCTGATCCAGCGCTCCGGCGGCACCTTCGACTGCAGCATGCGCTGGGGCGTGTCCGAGGAACCGGACGTCTCCGGCAAGGGCTGGGTGTACGGGGTCGCGCGCTACAGCGGTGACCGCATCGACTGGTTCCGCGTCTTCAGCTACTCCCCGCGGCCGCGCCGGCTGCTGGAGCGGGCCTCCATCGAGGTCATCGCCCGCCGTGCGCCCGAGGGCGAGGAGGAGCTGGCCCTGCTCTCCGACGCCGTCGTCCTGTGCTGCTCGCACCGCGGCACCCGGCTGGAGCTGGCGATGAGCGATGACGCGCTGACCGGTTTCCTGGCCTGGCTGGAGGCCGCGCCGCCCGGGCAGCGGGTGAACGTCGCCTGAGGCGTGACACACGAGAAGCCGGAGGGACGGGGGCGGACCCGTCCCTCCGGCTTCGTCTTGTCACCGGTCAGTGCGTGGGGCTCACTGCAGGCCGGTGTGGATCGCGTTCGCGAGCTCACCGTTCGTGGTGTCTCCGCTGAACTCCCAGAAGAAGGCTCCCCGCAGATTCTGCTGCTTGGTCCAGGTCATCTTCGAGGCGATGGTGGCGGGGGTGTCGTAGCTCCACCAGTTGCTGCCGCACTTGGCGTAGGCCGTGCCGGCGACGGTGCCGGTCGACGGGCAGGAGTTCTTGAGGACCTTGTAGTCCTCGATGCCCTGCTCGTAGGTGCCGGCGGCCGGTCCGGTGGCGGTGCCGCCGGGGGTGGCCTGGGTGACGCCGGTCCAGCCGCGGCCGTAGAAGCCGATGCCGAGGTTGAGCTTCGAGCCGGAGATGCCCTTGCCCTTGAGCTTGGTGATGGCGGCCTCGGAGTTGAAGCCGGCGATCGGGATGCCGCTGTACGAGGTGAGCGGCGAGTGCGGGGCGGTCGGGCCCTTGGCGTCCCACGCGCCGAAGAAGTCGTACGTCATGACGTTGTAGAAGTCGGTGTACTGGGCCGCGCCCGCGTAGTCCGCGAGGTCGAGCTTGCCGCCGTTGGAGCCGTCCGCGGAGATCGCGGCGGTCACCAGGTTGTTCGCGCCGAACTTGGCGCGCATGGCCTGCATCATGTTCTTGAAGGACGCGGCGCCGCTGGTGTCGCAGGACAGGCCGCAGGCGTTCGGGTACTCCCAGTCCAGGTCGATGCCGTCGAAGACGTCGGCCCAGCGCGGGTCCTCGACCAGGTTGTAGCAGGAGTTCGCGAAGGCGGTGGGGTTGGCCGCGGCCTGGCCGAAGCCGCCGGACCAGGTCCAGCCGCCGAAGGACCACAGCACCTTGATGTTCGGGTACTGCTTCTTGAGCTTGCGCAGCTGGTTGAAGTTGCCGCGCAGCGGCTGGTCCCAGGTGTCGGCGACGCCGTCGACGCTCTGGTCGGCGGTGTACGCCTTGTCGTAGTCGGCGTAGGCGTCACCGATGGTGCAGGCGCCGCCCTGGACGTTGCCGAAGGCGTAGTTGATGTGTGTGATCTTCGCGGCGGAGCCGGAGGTGACCAGGTTCTTCACGTGGTAGTTGCGCCCGTAGACGCCCCAGTTGGTGAAGTAGCCCAGCTTGACCGGGCCGCCCGGCGGCGGGTCGATCGGGCCGCCCGGGGTGGTCACGGCCAGGGTGCCGGAGGAGGGGCCGGTCTGGTCGATGGTGTCGCGGGCGGTCACGCTGTAGGTGTAGCTGGTGCCCTTGGTCAGGCCCGAGTCGTTGTACGACGTGCCGGTGACGGTCGCGATCTTGGCACCGTTGCGGAAGACGTCGTAGTTCTTGACGCCCTTGTCGTCGGTGGCCGCGGTCCAGCTCAGCGTCAGCCCGGTCTCGCCGACGTTGCTCGCCGTGGGGGTGCCGGGAGCGCCGGGCGGGTTGTCCGTGGGGTTGGTTCCGCCGGTGGTGGTCACCGAGAGGGTGCCGGAGGAGGGGCCGGTCTGGTCGATGGTGTCGCGGGCGGTGACCGTGTAGCCGTACGTCGTGCCCTTGGTCAGGCCCGAGTCGGTGTACGAGGTGCCCGTGACGGTCGCGATCTTGGTGCCGTTGCGGTAGACGTCGTAGTTCTTGATGCCCTTGTCGTCGGTGGCCGCGGCCCAGCCGAGGGTCAGGCCCGTGTCCGTGACGCCGCTGGCCGTGGGGGTGCCGGGGGCGCCGGGCGGGGTGTCGGTGGGGGTGGTGCCGCCGTCGCAGCTGCCGCCGTTGACCTTGCAGCCGCTGGGGGCGCCGGAGCCCGTGCCGTTGAAACCGAAGCTGATGGTGGCGCCCGGGGCGAGGGTGCCGTTCCAGCCGACGTTCTTGCCGGTCCAGTGGGTGCCCGAGCTGGTGACGGTGGCGTCCCAGGCGGAGGTGACGGCGGTGCCGGCCGGGTAGTCCCACTCCACGGCCCAGCTGCTGAGGGTGGTCGTGCCGGTGTTCTTCACCGTCCACTTGCCCTCGAAGCCGGTGCCCCAGTCGGAGACCTTGGTGTACGTCGCGGTGGCGGAGGCGGCCGCCTCGGCGGGACCGGCGAGGGCCACCAGTCCGGCGACGGGCAGGGTGAGGACGGCCAGTGCGGCCGCGACTCTTCGAAACAGCGGTGCGCGTCGTGGGGGTGCTGTGCTCAAGGGTGCTCCTCCGAGGTCCGCAGCGGCCGTGGGGACGGCCGCTGCATGGGGGTGGGACCTGCGCCGCCCGTGAGCGCACCGTATGACGTTTTGTCATGGCACGCTCACCACAGTTGTGCGTGAGAGTAGAAAGGTCTGGACCAACCGTCAAGAGGTCCAGACCTCCCATAGCGACCTCTGATGCATTTCCAGCCGGATCTTGCTAGAGCCCCAACTCCTGTGCCATTACGGCTGCTTGGACCCGGCTGCGCAGTTCCAGTTTGGCCAGCACCCGGCTGACGTGCGTCTTCGCCGTCGCCTCCGCCATCTCCAGGCGCACCGCGATCTCCGCGTTCGACAGCCCCTCGCCCAGGCACCCCAGCACCTCCCGCTCGCGCGGGGTCAGCGACTCCACCGTCGCCGGTACGGGGACCCGTACGGGCCGCGGCGCCGCGAACTCCGCGATCAGCCGGCGGGTCACCGCCGGGGCGATCAGGCCCTCCCCGCGCGCGACGGTCCGTACCGCCGTGATCAGTTCCGCCGCGTCCGCGTCCTTCAGCAGGAAGCCCGACGCGCCCGCCCGCAGTGCGCCGAAGACGTACTCGTCCAGATCGAAGGTGGTGAGCACGAGGACGTCGGCCAGCCCCTCCGCGACCACCTGACGGGTCGCCGAGACCCCGTCCAGGCGCGGCATCTGCACGTCCATGAGCACCAGGTCGGGCCGCAGCTCGCGGGCCAGGCGCACGGCCTCCTCCCCGTCCGCGGCCTCGCCCGCCACCTCTATGTCCCCGGCGCTGCGCAGGATCAGGACCAGCCCGGCCCGTACCGCGCTCTGGTCCTCCGCCACCACGACCCTGATCGTCATGCCCGTACCGCCTCTTCTTCCACGGGCAGCGTCGCCCGGACCCGCCAGACCGCGTCCGCGCGGCCCGCTTCGAATGCCCCGCCCAGCAGTTCCGTCCGCTCACGCATGCCGATCAGGCCGGCGCCGGAGCCGGGTGCGCGGGGGCCGGGGCGGTCCCCGTAGGGGGATTCGACCACGACGTGCAGCGCGCCGGCGCCGCCGGCGGCCCGGCCGCCGCCCGCGGGGCGGTCGCGGGCCAGGCGGACGGTGACCGTGCCCGGAGCGGCGTGCTTGAGGGCATTGGTCAGCGACTCCTGGACGATCCGGTACGCCGCCAGTTCCACCGGGGCGGGCAGCGGCTCACGGGTCGCCCCCCGGGTGTTCCCGGCTTCCGCCGCTTCCCCGGGCCGGTCGTCGCGCAGTACGAAGTCCAGCCCGCTCGCGGCCCCGTTCGTACGGGCCTGCTCCAGCAGGGCGTCCAGCCCGTCCAGCGAAGGCGTGGCGACGGCCTCCTGTCCGGCGCCCGCGTCCCGCAGCAGTCCGATCAGGCGGCGCATCTCGGCCAGTCCCTGGACGCTGTTCTCCCGGATCACCCCGAGCGCCTCGCGGCTGGTGGCGGGGGAGTCGATGGAGAGCGCGGCGGTGGAGTGGATGGCGATGGCGGAGAGGTGGTTGGCCACCATGTCGTGCAGTTCGCGGGCCATCCGGGCCCGCTCGGCGACGACCGCCTGCGACCGGTCCATCTCGGCCAGCAGCGCGGTCTGCTCGGCGCGCAGCCGGGCGGCCACGGCGGCCTCCCGGTGGTTGCGCAGGGTGGCGCCGGTCAATGCCGGTCCGAAGCTCACGATGCCGGTGACCACGCCGATCAGCAGCGCCTGCGGGGTGCGCAGCCAGGCCACGGCGGCGATGGTGACGGCGACGGTGATCAGGCCGGTCTGGACCGGGAGGCGGCGGGCCATGGCCGGTTTGCCGTAGACGACGGCCGCGTACATCAGGTCGGTGAAGATCAGGACGGTGGCCAGGTTCCCCACGGTGAACTGGTCGGCGATCAGCCCCGCGGTGCCGACCGCCAGCGTCACCCGGGGCATGCTGCGGCGCAGCAGCTCCATCGGGCCGAGGACGAGGAGCGGCACCAGGGCGGCCCAGGCCGGGAGCAGGTCCCGGCTGGGGGAGCTGTGCACCCCGAGCGACCACAGGAGCAGGCCGGCGGCCACGCTGCACCCGGCGAGCAGTACGTCGTCGCGGTGCGGGGGCGGGATCTTGAGGGTCACGGACCCATCCAACAGGCTGCGGCGGGGCCGGGCGTCGCCATCGGGGCTGCCTTTCGGACGGGTCCCGTACATCGAAGGATGCAGGGCGGCCACCGTGGGATTCGTCATCGCCGACGAGGAAACGGTGCGCATCGGGCGGGAAGCTGGAGGCATCCCCCCACCACAGGAACGGAGACTCCCGTGCTCGTCACCCTGATCATCGCCTGTGAAGTCGGCTTCTGGGTCCTGCTGGCCGGCGGCCTGGCCCTGCGCTACCTCGCGAAGATGCCGAAGACCGGCGCGGCCGTCCTGCTGTGCGAGCCGCTCCTGGAGCTGGCGCTGCTGGTGGCCACCGCGGTGGACCTGCGCGGCGGCGGCGAGCCGGACTGGAAGCACGGGCTGGCCGCGCTGTACCTCGGCTACACCGTCGCCTACGGGCACTACACCGTGCGCTGGCTCGACGGCCACGCCGCGTACCGGCTGGCCGGGGGCCCGAAGCCGGCCGGCGCCGGTTACGGCACGGCGCGGGCCGTCCACGAGTGGAAGCTGGTCGCGCGGACCGTCCTCGCGGCGGCCGTCGCGGCCGGCCTGCTGCAGGCCGCGATCTGGTACGTCGGCGGTTCGGGCGACACCGCGGTGCTGCGCGGATGGCAGTTCACGGCCCTGCGGGTGGCCGGCATCCACGCCCTGATCGCCGTCGCCTACACGGTGTGGCCGAAGCGGGCACCGGCGAAGGCGCTCTCCTCCGCGGACCGGCCCTAGGGTCTGCCCCGGGCCGGCCGTCCGGGACCTACCGGTCGCCGCCGGGGACCCACAGGACGTCGCCGACCTCCTTGTTGGCCGTGCGGGCCAGGATGAAGAGGAGGTCGGAGAGGCGGTTGAGGTAGGTGGCCGTCAGCGGGTTCATGACCTCGCCGTGCACCTCCAGGGCCGCCCACGTGGAGCGCTCGGCGCGCCGGACCACCGTGCACGCCTGGTGCAGGAGGGCCGCGCCGGGGGTGCCGCCGGGGAGGATGAAGCTGCGGAGCTTCTCCAGCTCGCCGTTGAAGAGGTCGCAGTCGGCCTCCAGCTTGTCCACGTAGAACTGCTCGACGCGCAGCGGCGGGTACTCCGGGTTCTCGGCCACCGGGGTGCAGAGGTCGGCGCCCACGTCGAACAGGTCGTTCTGCACACGGACCAGGACCTTCACGACATCGGCGGGCAGTGAGCCGAGTGCGATGGCCGTTCCGATGGCCGCGTTGGCCTCGTTGGCGTCGGCGTACGCCGAGATCCGCAGATCGGTCTTGGCCGTGCGGCTCATGTCGCCGAGCGCGGTCGTGCCCTGGTCGCCGGTGCGGGTGTAGATGCGCGTGAGGTTCACCATGCCGCCACCCTAGGGGGTGTCTTGCCGATCAGGCCGGGCTCGCGGCGGCCGGTGCCGCGCCTCGCCGCGTTGTCGTCACTCGCCGACTTCCCCAAGCTCTCGGCTTCGCTCGAGCAGGGGAGACCCCATTCGCGTCGACTCCCTCCTCCGCCTTGCGATGCACGGCACCGGCCGCCGCTCCCTGATCCGGCCCGATCGGCAAGACACCCCCTAGTGCGGGCCAACTGCGGCCCCCTGTCGCACTGCTGGGCCGTCCCGGTGTGATGTCCGTCATCTGAGACGTGACGCGTGTTACTTCGCGGTCACTCGGCCCCTCCCGGACGCTAGTCTCCGCCGGAGAACGAACGAGGCTGTGCCGTATTCGAGGCCGTGTCCTATCGAAGAACGTGGGGTGTGCAGTGGCTGGGAAGCTTGCCGTCATCGGTGCCGGACTGATGGGTTCCGGAATCGCGCAGGTCTCCGCTCAGGCGGGTTGGGACGTCGTGCTGCGCGATGTCACCGATGCCGCTCTGACGCGTGGTACCGACGGGATCAAGGCCTCGTACGACCGCTTCGTCTCCAAGGGCAAGCTGACGGCCGAGGACGCCGAGGCGGCGCTCGCCCGCATCACCACGACCACAGAGCTGGAAGCGGTCGCCGACGCGGACATCGTCGTCGAGGCCGTCTTCGAGAAGCTCGAGGTCAAGCACGAGATCTTCCGCGCGCTCGACAAGCTCGTGCGCGAGGACGCGATCCTCGCCTCCAACACCTCCGCCATCCCGATCACCAAGATCGCGGCCGTGACGGAGCGTCCGGAGCGGGTCGTCGGTGCGCACTTCTTCTCGCCGGTCCCGATGATGCAGCTGTGCGAGCTCGTGCGCGGCTACAAGACGAGTGACGAAACCCTCGCCACCACCCGTGCGTTCGCCGAGTCGGTCGGCAAGACCTGCATCGTCGTCAACCGCGACGTCGCCGGCTTCGTGACGACCCGTCTCATCTCCGCGCTGGTCGTGGAAGCCGCGAAGCTGTACGAATCGGGCGTCGCGTCCGCCGAGGACATCGACATCGCCTGCAAGCTCGGCTTCGGGCACGCGATGGGCCCGCTGGCCACCGCGGACCTCACCGGCGTCGACATCCTGCTGCACGCCACCAGCAACATCTACACGGAATCGCAGGACGAGAAGTTCGCGCCGCCGGAGCTGATGCGCCGCATGGTCGACGCGGGCGACATCGGCCGCAAGAGCGGTCAGGGCTTCTACAAGCACTGAGCACCAGTTCGAAGGCCTGCACCCCACAGGGTGAATTAGGTATCGGTTCGCTCACGGTCGGCAACTTCCCTGCCCCTGAGGCAGTCAGTTGCAGTGAGAGTTGCCGACCACGGACCAGTCGGACCATAAGCAATCAGTACCGCGCTGCCGGGAGTACACATGCACATCAGGGGCGACCACGCCGAACTCGCTGTCGGGGGTCGCCTCGACGTGCGCAGCGCGGCGGACGCCCGTACGGTCCTGCACACCGCCCTGGACGACGGTCACGGCGACCTCGTGCTGGACCTCACCGGGCTCGACTCCTGGGACGCGACGGGTCTCGGCGTGATCATGGGCGCCCACCGCCGGGCCGGCCGGAGCGGCCGGCGGCTCGTCCTGCGCGGGGTCCCGCCGCAGATGCAGCGGCTGCTCGTCGCCACCCGGCTGCACCGGATCCTCGCGATCGAGGGCGGACTGGAAGCGGAGTCGCTGCCGCGCGCGTGAACCTGCTTTACAGGGTCTGCGCAAACGTAACGGTCCGGTGGTGAAGGCACCCCTGCGGTTCACGCCCGGCCGGGCACGGTCTAGGGTTCGGGCGGAAACCGGACCAGTAGCGACAGCGGCGTGTGCGAAGGCCGGGCGAGACGACGGCGCACGGCGCGATCGGGGGACTTGGTCATGGACCGCAGCACACAGGGGCAGCAGGGGCAGGCCGATCCGGCGGAGCCGCCGGCGCGCGTGGTGACGCTCACGTCCGGGGACTACACCCTCACCGTGAACCCCGTCGACGGCAGCGAGATCGTCCGGACGCACCGCCCCGGCGGTGAGCCCGCCCCCACCCCGGTCAAGCGCACCCCCGCCGCCCGCGCCTCCGCGACGGCCGCCGCGCGGCCCCCCGTACCGCCGGGCGCCCCGGCCGGTGCGCGGCCCCTGCTGGGCCGCGAGGAGGAGCGCGACCGCCTCGTACGCCTCCTCGCGCGCGGCCGCTCCGTACGGCTGACCGGACCCTCCGGATCCGGGCGCACGGCGCTGCTCGACGCGGTCGCCGGAGCCTGCGCGGACCTCGCCCCCGACGGGGTCGTACGGCTCTGCGCACAGGGACACCAGCAGCCCGGCGAGCTGCTCCAGGCGCTGTACTCCACCGTGTACGAGGCTCCGGCCGAACGCCCCGACCGGGCCGGCCTGCTCGCCCGGGTGGCGGAGATAGGCGCCGTCGTCCTCGTCGACGACCTCGACATGGGCGGCACCGCCCTCGACGAACTGCTGCGGGCCACGCCGGAGTGCGCGTACCTGCTGGCCGCCACCCCCGACACCCGGGCCCCCTCCGACGACTCGCACCTCGAAGAGGTCTTCCTCGGCGGGCTGTCCCGCGCAGACTGCCTGGCCCTGCTCGAAGCGGGCACCGGACGGGCGCTGACCGACGAGGAAACGGCCTGGGCGGGGGACCTGAGCTTCGCCTCCGATGGGCTGCCGCTGCGCTTCGTCCAGGCGGCCGCGCTGCTGCGACAGCGCGACGAACTCAACCGCACCGGGTACTACGACGAGGACGCCGAGGACGAGGAGCCGGGCGTCTTCGACGAGAAGCCGCGCGACACCGTGTTCGTGCCGCTGCCGACGCTGGCCGAGGCCGCCGCCCCGGCGGAACTGCTCGCCTCGCGGGTCAGCGAATCGGCGCGGGCCGCGCTGCGGATCGCCTGCGCGCTCGGCGGGGAGCTGCCGCACCACGCGCACCTGCCCGCGCTGGTCGGCGACACGCACGCCGACACGGCCGTCGCGGAGCTCCTCGACTGCGGGCTGCTGAGCCCCGTCGGGACGCGCTACCAGCTGGCCGCGGGGGTCGTGCGACAGCTGGAGGAGACCGGCTACGGGGACACCGCGGCCGAGGAGGCCCGTACGGCCGCCCGGCACTACGCCTGGTGGACCGGGCACACCTCGGTCAGTCCGGACCGCGTCGCCTCCGAGGCCGACGCGGTGCTCGCGGCGCTGGCCGGCGCCGATGTGGTGGCCGCGGTACTGCTGGCGCGGACGGCGGCCCCGGCGTTCGCGGCCTCGCTGCACTGGGAGGCCTGGGAGCGGGTGCTGCGCGCGGGCGCGGAGGCCGCGCGGAAGGCCGGCGAGGTCGCGGAGCAGGCGTACTTCCACCACGAGCTGGGCGTACTGGCCCTGTGCGAAGGCCGGCTCGACCGGGCACGGGCCGAGCTGGAGGCCTCGATCGGGCTGCGCGGCGCGCTGGCCGACAAGCGGGGGACCGTGGCGGGACGGCGGGCCCTGGCCCTCGTCACCGACCGGGAGTCGGCGGAGACCCAGATATCGCCGCCCCTGCGACTGGCCCCGCCGGCCGCGTCCACGGCTGCCGCCGGGGGAGCGCCGAGGGCGGCCGGGCCCGGGCGGCCGGGCGCGTCGGGCGTGCCGGCGGTTCCGGGGGCACCGGGTGGTGCGGGGGCACCGGGTGGTGCGGGCGTGCTGGGCATTGCGGGTGTCCCGGGTGGTGCTGGTGTCGCGGGCACCGCGGGTGCTGCGGGTGTCCCGCCGGTCCCCGGGACTGCGGGGGCTCCGCTGCCTCCGGGTCTTGCCGGTCTTGCCGGGGCTCCCGGACTGCCCGGGGTTCCCGCTCCTGCGGGGCTTCCCGGGGCTGCCGGGACTACGCCGTTCCCTGCGCTCACCGGGCCTGCGGGGGCTCCGTTTGTTCCTGGAGTTCCTGGAGTTCCTGGAGTTCCTGGAGCTGCCGGGGTCGCCGGGCCTGCCGGGGCTCCGCCGCTTCCTGACGTTCCCCGGGTTCCGGCCGTTCCCGGTGCAGCCGGGACTCCGTTGGCTGCTGGCGCTGCTGGCGCTGCTGGCGCTGCTGGCGCTGCTGGCGCTGCTGGCGCTGCTGGCGCTGCTGGCGCTGCTGGCGCTGCTGGCGCTGCTGGCGCTGCTGGCGCTGCTGGCGCTGCTGGCGCTGCTGGCGCTGCCGGGACGCCTTCGGCTCCCCGTGCGACCGGGGCGGCTGCCGCGCCCGGGGCTCCCGTGGCGCCCGCTGCTCCTGTGACCCCGGCGACGCTGTCGAAGGCCCTCGCCGCCCTGCCCGGGGCGGGCCCCGGGGCCGCCCCCGTACCCGAGCGTGCGGCGACGCGCGCCCCGGAAGCCTTCACGACGGTCGTGCCCGCGGTGGCGCCTCCGGGCTCCGTCGCGCCCGCCACCCTGGCCGAGGTGTTCGAGGACGCCTTCCCCCTCAGCCCCGAGCCGGCCCCGGCGCCCAAGGCGACGCCCGCGCCGAAGCCGAAGTCCGGTCGCAAGCCGCTGCTGCTGGCCGCGGCCGGGGCGGTGACCGCCGTGGTGCTGGGCACGGTGGTCGCCCTGGCGATGGACAGCGACGAGGAGCCGCCGGCCCAGGCGCCCGCGGTCTCCACGGCGCCGACCTCGGAGGAGACGCAGCCGCAGCCGAGCACCCCGGGTCCGAGCAGTGGCGATCCCTCGCCGGAGCCGGGAGCCTCGTCCCCCACCGCGCAGGCACCGGGTGCGACGCCGTCGCCCAAGAAGACGCCCTCGGGCAAGCCGTCGCCGACGCCGACGCCGACTCCGCCGTCATCGAGCCCGGCCTCGCCGCCGGTGTCGAGCTCGCCCCCGCCGGTGAGCAGCCCGCCGGCTTCCCCGAGCCCGTCCGCGACCGTGTCGCCGAGCCCCACGCACACGGTGCCGACCGACGAGCCGAAGCCCCCCGTGGCGGAGACGGGCGAGACGGGGAACCAGGCCCCCTGACGGGCCCGTTCACGCAGGACGGGGCGGGGCGGGGGCGCGATCGCCGCCGCCCCGCCCCGCCCCGTACGGACAGCGCCTAGAACAGGCGGAGCTTGTCGTCCTCGATGCCGCGCATCGCGTTGTAGTCGAGGACGACGCAGTCCATGCCGCGGTCGTTCGCCAGGACGCGGGCCTGGGGCTTGATCTCCTGGGCCGCGAAGATGCCCTTGACGGGCGACAGGTGCGGGTCCCGGTTCAGGAGCTCCAGGTAGCGCGTGAGCTGTTCGACGCCGTCGATCTCGCCGCGGCGCTTGATCTCCACCGCCACCGTCGCGCCGGAGGCGTCCCGGCACAGGATGTCGACCGGTCCGATCGCGGTCATGTACTCGCGGCGGATCAGCGTGTAGCCCTCGCCGAGGGTCTCGATCCGGTCGGCCAGGAGCTCCTGCAGGTGGGCCTCGACGCCGTCCTTGATCAGACCCGGGTCGGTGCCCAGCTCGTGCGAGGAGTCGTGGAGGACTTCCTCCATGGTGATGATGAGCTTCTCGCCCGCCTTGTTGACGACGGTCCAGACGCCGGCGTCGTCGCCGCTCCCCTCCTTGAGGGTGCAGGGCGGGGACATCCAGTTGAGCGGTTTGTACGCTCGGTCGTCCGCGTGGATCGAGACACTGCCGTCGGCCTTCACGAGGATCAGACGGGGTGCCGAGGGCAGATGGGCGGTGAGCCGGCCCGCGTAATCGACGGAGCAGCGGGCAATGACGAGACGCATGGTCGGCAACGCTACTCGACCGACGGGCCTGCACGCGATTCGCCCCCGAAAGCCCCGTTCGAGGATGGCGCGTTGTATGCGCATTCTCCTGGTGCGGTACCCACCGGGCGCCTACCGTGGTGAGCGGGAGGTTGCGACGCGTGCACACTGCGTGGCGATCTCCCTCCCTGCCCGTAAGGCTCCGGCAACCTAATCGGCCGGAGTCGCGAGAGGAGAACCCATGTCGCTCGACGTCTCACCGGCCCTACTCGAACAGGCCGAGCGAGGCGAGGTCGACGAAGCCGCTTTCGTCGACTGCGTCCGGACCTCCCTGCCCTACGCATGGGAGATGATCAGCTCGTTGGTGGCCCAGCTCAAGGTGGACGGCGGACAGTTCGCCGACAACCAGACGCCGCCGCCGGACGAGCAGGCGCGTGGCCAGCTGCTGCGTGCCCTTGCGAGTGACGCGATACGGGGTGCGCTGCAGCGCCACTTCGGAGTGCGCCTGGCATTCCAGAACTGCCACCGGGTTGCGGTGTTCCCGCTGGACTCCTCGGTGGACGACCGGCTGGCCAAGTTCACTTCGATCCGTGGTCAGCTGCTCAACCAGTCGCCCGAAATGCGCGACTGTTAGCAGGAAGTTCCGCACGACAGCACTGCGCACGACCAGCACGACCGCACGACCAGCACGACAGCACCTCAGCACGACCGCAGTCCGCACCGCCGCATGACCGGTACCTCGCTGCCGCTCCGGTGCCAACGGAGCGGCAGCCCTGGTCTCAGCCGAGCCGGGGCAGCACCTCGGCGCCGAGGCGCCGGAGGTTCTCCTCGGTCGAGGCGAGATCGCCCGATCCTTCCGTCAGCAGGGCGAACCGCGTGATGCCCGTACGTTCCGACGTGGCCGCGAGCCGGTCGGCCGCCAGCTCCGGTGTGCCCACGGGGTGCAGATCGCACAGGAGCTCGGTGTACGCGACCGGGTCCCGCATCGCCCGCTGCCGCCCGTCCACCGTGACGTGCGCGTCCAGGCCCTGCTTGAGCCAGCCCGGCATCGCCTTCAGCAGCGTTTCACGGGCGTCCGCCGTCCGGTCCGCCAGCTGGCAGACCCCGGCCGACACGTGGCCCGCCTCGGGAGAGCGTCCCGCGGCGCGCGCCGTGCGCCGCCACAGCTCGACCATGGCGGCCTTGTCCTCGTCCCCGCAGTGCATGCCCAGCAGCATCGGCAGTCCGCGCTCCGCGGCCAGCCGTACCGAGCCGGGGGAGGTGCAGGCGACGATCAGTTCCGGCCCTGTCCCGTCCCCGTCCAGCGACTCCGACGCCCGCGGTACGACGGCCACTTCGCGGAAGCCCTCCCGGCCGCCGGCCGTTGCCGCAGGCGCCCCCACGCGCGGCTCGGCCAGCCAGCGGCGCAGCAGGTCCAGGTCCTCCGGGAAGCGGTTCTCGTACGCGTCGAGCCCGCCGCCGAAGACCTCCAGGTCCACCCAGGGACCGCCCCGGCCCACCCCGAGGGTGAACCGCCCCTCCGAGGTCAGGTGCAGCAGGGCCGCCTGCTCGCCCAGGGCCACCGGGTGGGTGTTCGGCAGCACGCTCACCGCGGTGCCCACGCGCAGCCGCCGGGTGCGGCCCAGCATCAGGGCCGCCAGGGTCACCGCGGACGGGCAGACCCCGTACGGGACGAAGTGGTGTTCGGCGAGCCAGACCGAGTCGAGTCCGGCCTCCTCGGCCACCTCGGCGGTCCGCACCGCCCGGTGCAGTGCCTCGCCCTGTCCCTGTCCCGGGAACTGGGCCGCCAGTACAAATGCTCCTACGCGCATCGCCTTTAGCCTCCTCGCGGCTGACGCGGCCTCCCCCAGGCGGACCGGTTTCTTCACCGGCAACAACGTCTGACACGTGCCAAAGGCACGGCCTGAACGGAAAGTTATTGGGATTGTCGGGTCAGTCACGCCAACCGGTTGATCCGTACTACGGTCGTCCTTCGGCCACCCTGCGGGTACCCCGGCTCGCTGCGCGTAGTCTGGGAGAAAGTCACTGCCGTCCGCCCATCCGTGAGGTATACGTGTCACCGCGCCACAACCGCCCCAGGGGCGGCGAGAATCCAGCCGATCGTTCGGACCAGGGCTCGGGCCCGGGCAGTCTGGACCGGTACGGCCTGGAGCGCACGGAGGAGTACCAGGGCGAGGAGTGGAAGGTCCGGCACGTCGCGGGCGCGAGCGCTGCGGGCAAGCGCTACCGCTGCCCCGGCTGCGACCAGGAGATCCCCTCGGGCACCCCGCACCTCGTGGCCTGGCCCGAGTACGGCGGGGTCGACGACCGCCGGCACTGGCACAAGGCCTGCTGGAACGCGAAGGACCGCCGCACCTCCAAGGTGCAGCGGTCCCGCAACGCTCCCAAGTACTGAAGTCGGACGCGCTTGAGTCGGACGCGCCCGAGTCGGCCGCGCCCGAGTCAGACGTCCCGGCGGCCGGACACCACGTACGAAGCGGCGACCGCGATGCCCGTCACCAGCAGGATCAGCACCAGGTGGCTCAGGCTCGCCGGGTACGGCGGGCTCCCGTCGGCCGGGGCCTCGGTGCTGTCCAGCGGCATGCCGAACAAGGTGATCAGCGCCACCGGCGCGTTGAACTGGAGCAGCGCCCGGCCCACCGGGGCCAGGGCCTCCCAGATGCTGAGCACCGCCCCTATCACCGGCGGCAGCGTGACGACCCCGAGCATCACGGCGATGGCCCCGGCGGAGTGCCGCACCAGCGCCCCGACCGCCATGGCCAGCACGCCGAGCAGGGTGACGTAGAAGCTGCCCAGGAGTCCGGTGGCCCACTCGGCGCTCGCGTGCGCCCCGGAGCCCCGGCCGTCGTGCAGGATCGTCGCGGTCAGCCCGACCAGGCAGACGGACCCGGCCGTGACGAAGAAGGCGGTGGCGGCGAAGACGAGGTACTTCGCGGTGAGCACCCGGTACCGGTCGGGGGCGGCCGTGAACGTGGTGCGGATCAGGCCGGTGCCGTGCTCGGAGCTGATGGTCAGCACCCCGAGCACCATCACCGCCAGCTGCCCGACCAGCAGGCCGAACAGGGCCGGGGCGATGAACGGCATCTGCTCGTAGTCGGTGGAGGAGGTCTGCAGGATCACCGCGCCGCCGATGCCGATGACGAGCAGCACCAGGGCCCCGAGCGTCCACATCGTGGAGCGCACCGAGGTCAGCTTGGTCCACTCCGAGGCCAGCGCGTGCCCCAGGTGCGGCCGGCGGGCCGGCAGGGGCGAGGTGTATCCCGGCGGGCTCTGCTCCCCGTCGGTCGCGATCGTCGGGGCGGTCATCTCTGGTCCTCGGGCTTCTGCGCGGGGGTGTGCACGGGGTCGGGGGCGTGCCCTGCGTCGGGGGAGTGCCCGGCCCCGGTCCCGCTCGTGGAGCCGGTGAGTTCGCCGGGGCTGGCGGGCATCAGGAAGGGCTGCCCGGCGGCGCCCGGCGGCGGGGGCGCGAAGAAGCCCGCCGCGGGGACCTGGAGGGCCTCGGCGGCCTCCAGTGCCTCTTCCTCCCACTTCGGGACGCTCAGCGGCTCGGGCTCCCAGAGCTCGGCGCGCGGGTCCTCGGTGGAGGTGTACTCGACGGAGGACTGGGTCATCCGCATGTACGCCTCCTCCAGCGAGGCCCGGTGCGGCGACAGCTCCCACAGCCGTACGCCGGCCGCGTGCGCGAGGTCGGAGATCTGAGGGAGCTCCAGCCCGGTCACCCGCAGGGCCCCGTCGGGCTCCCGGAGGACCCGGCCGCCCGCCTTGGTCAGGACGGAACCGAGGGTGTCCCAGCCGCCCGGGTCTGTGTCGGCCGTGCGCACCCGGGCGAATCCGGCCGAATTGTGGGTGATGAAGTCCTGGGTGCCCATGTCGGCGAGCAGCCGCCCCCGGCCGATCACGATCAGGTGGTCGGCGGTCAGCGCCATCTCGCTCATGAGGTGGGAGGAGACGAAGACGGTGCGGCCCTCGGAGGCGAGCCGGCGCATCAGATTGCGGACCCAGAGGATGCCCTCCGGGTCGAGTCCGTTGACCGGCTCGTCGAAGAGCAGCACCTGGGGGTCGCCGAGCAGGGCGGTCGCGATGCCGAGCCGCTGGCCCATGCCGAGCGAGAAGCCCTTGGCGCGCTGCCGGGCCACGTCCTGCAGGCCCACGACGCCCAGGACCTCGTCCACCCGCTTCTCGGGGATCCCGGAGAGCTGGGCGATCGACAGCAGGTGGGTGCGGGCCCGGCGGCCGCCGTGGACGGCCTTGGCGTCGAGCAGGGCTCCGACGTGCCGCTGGGCGTTCGGGAGCTCGCGGAAGGGCAGGCCGTTGATCGTGACCCGGCCGGCGGTGGGCCGGTCCAGGCCGACGATCATGCGCATGGTGGTGGACTTCCCGGAGCCGTTGGGCCCCAGGAATCCCGTCACGTGACCGGGCTTGACCTGGAAGGAAAGGTCGTCGACAGCGGTCTTCGCGCCGAAGCGCTTGGTCAGGCCGACTGCCTCGATCATCTTGCTGCCCCTTGCCAGGCCGGGACGACTCTCGCCCGCGTAAGGGTTAAGAGGATATCCAGTCCCTTGCGGTTCCATGTCGTCCCCGACCCTGAGCTACCCCTGAGAACCGACCCGGGGATCTCCCGTAGTACGTCAGGCGTCCCTCTTCTTGAGGACCAGGTAGCCGCCGATGACCGAGGCGGCCACCCAGAGGAGCATGATCCCGAGGCCGCCCCAGGGTCCGTAGGGGGTTTCCGGGTTCCCGAAGGCGTTGGGCACGACCAGCATGATCCTGGATCCGGCGTTGCTGGGCAGGTACTGGCCGACCGACCGGGTCGCCTCGAAGCCCGCGAGCAGGTTCGAGACGATCAGGAAGAACGGGATCAGAAGGCTGATCGAGGCGACGGAGCTGCGCAGCATGGTCGCCACACCCATGCAGAACAGGGCGAGCAGCGCCATGTACACGCCGGCGCCGATCACGGCGCGGAGAACGTTCTCCTCGCCGAGGCCGATGCCGCGGTCGCCGAGGAGCGCCTGGGTGAGGAAGAACGACACGAAGCTGGTCAGCAGTCCGACGGCCAGGGCCAGCGCCGTGGCCACGGCCATCTTGCCGAGCAGGAAGCGCGCGCGGTTGGGCACCGCGGCCAGCGACGTGCGGATCATGCCCGTGCTGTATTCGGTGCTGACGACCATCACACCGAAGACGATCATGGCCAGCTGTCCGAACTGCAGCGAGCTGAAGCTCATCGCGGTCGGGTCGAAGGCCATCTCGGTGTTGCCCGTGTCGTAGGTCGCGGCGAACAGGGCGGCGAACCCGACGGTGACGAGGAAGACCAGGGCGAGCGTCCAGCTGGTGGAGGCGACGGTGCGGATCTTGGTCCACTCGGACCGGAGGACGGCGGGATAGGACATGGTCACTTGCCGTCCTTGCGGGTCGCCTCGAAGCCGGCGCCCCAGGCGGGGACGTCGGCCGGCCGGGCCGGATTGTCGGGGGACATGCCCGGGGACCCCAGGGTTCCCGGAGCGTGGGCGTGGTACTCGACGGAGTCCGCCGTCATACGCATGAACGCTTCTTCCAGTGAAGCCCGTTGGGGGCTGAGTTCGTGCAGGACGATCTGGTGCTGGGCGGCCAGTTCGCCGAGCCGCTCCGAACCCACGCCGTCGATCTCCAGCGTCCCGGTGGCCGGAACGCTGATGGCGTCGATCCCTTCCGCGTGCAGGACGTCCTTCAGCCGTTCCTGCTGCGGAGAGCGGACCCGCACGTAACTGCGCGAGTTCTGCTGGATGAAATCCGCCATCGAGGTGTCGGCCAGCAGCCGTCCCTGCCCGATCACGATCAAATGTTCGGCGGTGAGCGCCATTTCGCTCATGAGATGGGAAGAGACGAAGATCGTCCGGCCTTCCGCCGCGAGACCCTTCATGAGATTGCGGATCCAGAGAATTCCCTCCGGGTCCAGACCATTGACGGGCTCGTCGAACATAAGGATCTCCGGATCGCCGAGCAGTGCGGCGGCGATACCGAGGCGCTGGCCCATGCCCAGGGAGAACCCCTTCGACTTCTTCTTTCCCACGGCCGTCAGTCCGACCAGGTCGAGCACCTCGTCGACCCGGCGCTGCGGAATGCTGTTGGCCTGGGCGAGGCAGAGCAGGTTGTTGTACGCGCTGCGGCCGCCGTGCATCGCCTTCGCGTCCAGCAGTGCCCCGATGTACTTCAGCGGCTCCGGCAGATCCCGGTAGTGCTTCCCGTCGATCCGGACCGTACCGCTGGTCGGATTGTCGAGGTCGAGCATCATGCGCATGGTCGTCGACTTGCCCGCCCCGTTGGGGCCGAGGAAGCCGGTGACCACCCCCGGTCTGACCTGGAAGCTGAGGTTGTCCACGGCGGTCTTCGCGCCGAATCGTTTCGTAAGGCCCTCAAGCTCGATCATTCCGCCACGCTAGAACGCCCGAGGGCCCCACGCCACCTCTCATGGGTGACGAAGGGCCCTCGGTGTCGAAGCGGATTGTTGACTTCCGCGGACTGGTGCCGGAAATCTCCGACGACTAGCGGCTCTGCTGCGCCGGAACGCCGCGCGTGACCGGCTCGTCGTCGATCGGCGCGGACGCGGCGGCGACCGCGGCACCCGTCAGCGTCGCCAGCATCTCGCGGACGTTGGTGAGCTGCGCGTTGATCGAGTCGCGGCGGTTGGTGAGCGCCGCCAGCTCGCGCTCGGACTCGCTGCGGATCCGGTCGGCCTTGGCGTTGGCGTCGGCCACGATGTCCTCGGCCTGGCGCTGCGCGGTCTCCACGGTCTGGCGGGCGCGACGCTCGGCGTCCGTACGGAGCTTCTCGGCCTCCAGGCGCAGCTGCTCCGCGCGGTGCTCGATCTCCGCGAGACGCTTCTCGGCCTTGGCCTGACGGCCGGCCAGGTCGCGCTCGGACTGCTCGCGGCGCTTGGCCAGGTTGGTCTCGAAGTCCGCGGCGGCCTGGGCGGCCTTGGCGCGGGTCTCCTCGAAGAGTGCGTCGGCCTCCTCGCGCTTGGAGGCCGCGTCCTTCTGGGCCTCGGTGCGCAGCGAAGCGGCGTCGCCCTTGGCCTTCTCGACGATCCGGACACCCTCGTCCTCGGCGGTCGACTTCCGGTCGGCGGCGAACGACTCGGCGTCGTTGCGCACCTGCTGGGCAGCCGACTCGGCGAGCTCGCGGTGCTGCTCGGCCGCGCGACGGGCCTCCTCACGGAGGTCCTTCGCCTCCTCCTCGGCCAGGCGCAGGATCTTCTCGACCCGGGCGCCGAGACCGGCGTACGACGGCTCGGCGTCGTTCACCTGAGCCTGGGCGTTCTGCGTCTCGAGGTGCAACTCCTCGATCCGCTTTTCCAGAGAGTTGATACGTCCGAGGGCGCTGTCACGGTCGGAGACCAGCTTGGTGATGCGGTCGTCCACCTGACCGCGGTCGTAACCACGCCGCACGAGCTCGAAGCCGAAGGGGGAGGATGTGTCGCTCATGGGGTTCCTGTCGAATGAGACCGATGAGGTGCTACGCGGGGTGTTAGGTGTTAAGGGGAATCCTAGGCGCCAGGACGGCGTGTCATCGAGTCAATCCGCGTTTGATCTGGACAATGACACCCCTTTTGAGTGGCAAGGCGACAGAATGCTTGTCACTCGTTCGCCTGAACCTCCATCAGGAGCACAGAGTCGAGTGCGCTGACTAGCCCTCTGACGTCTTGCCACCCGATCGAGTGGAACCCGCTGTCGCACCGGCCTTCACGCCCCCCGCGCCCTGGCCGCCGACCCCGGGCTTTCCGCCGCCCGAAGGCGCCTCGAATGATTCCAACGCCTCAAGAACGTCCTGGACACGGGAGATCTCCGCCTGAATGTCCTCGCGCCTGCGCACGAGGACCTCCAGCTCGCGCCGGCCCTCCTCGACGAGCCGCTCCGCCTCGGCCTTCGCCTCCGCGAGAGCGCCCTCCGCGGCCCGGACCAGCTCGGCCTTCTTCTGCTCGGCCTCCTTGAGCAGCGCCTCCGCCTTGCGCACCGCGGCGATGCGGACCTTGCTCGCCTCGCTGCTCGCGTCCGACACCAGCTCCTTGGCCTTCGCATCGGCCTCGATGCTCTGCTCGGTCGCCGCCCGCACCAGCTTGTCCACGCGCTCGCCGGCCGACTTCATCTGCTCGGCCGACTCCCGGCGGGCCCGCTCGTGCAGCTCCTCGACCTCCGCCTCGACGCGGCCGCGCAGCTCCTCCGCCCGCTCCCTTATGGCCGACGCGTCGGTGCGCGCCCCGACCAGCAGCTCGTCGGCGTCCGTACGGGCCTTCTCCACCAGGGAGTTGCCCTCCACGGTCGCCTCCGAGGAGATCCGCGCGGCTTCCTTGCGCGCCGCGTCGACCATCGCGTCCGCCTGCTCCTCGGCCGCCGTCGTGGCGGCCAGGGCCTGCTTCTGCGCGTCCCCGGTGAGCTTCTCGGCCTCCGCGGAGGCCTCCGTGATGAGCCGGTCGACCTGCGTCGCGGCCTCGCTGCGGCGCTTGTTGGCCTCTTCGCGGGCCTCGTCCAGCACCCGCTCCGATTCGGTGCGCGCCTCGCCGCGGATCCGCTCCGCCTCGGTGGCGGCCTCGGCCTTGACCCGCTCGGCCTCGGACCGGGTACGGGTCGCGTGCTCCTGCGCCGAGGACAGTGCCTCGGAGGCCTCGGCCCGCAGCCGCTCGGCCTCGTTCGCCGCCTCGCCGACCGTGCGCTCGGTGTCCTTGCGGGTCTGCTCGGTGAGCCGGTCCGCCTCCGCGACCGCCTCGCCGACCAGGTGGTCCGCCTGCTCGGCGGCCTCGGTACGGATCCGGCCCGCCTCGGCGCGCGCCTCGTCCAGGGTCCGCTCGGACTCCCGCTCGGCGCCCGCCAGGGTCTCGTTGGCCGCGACCGTGACCCGGTCCGCCTCCGCGGTGGCCTCGCCGATGATCCGGCCGCCCTCCGCGCGGGCGTCGTCCAGGGTGCGCGCCGCCTCGGCGCGCAGCCGGTCGGCCTCCGCCGCAGCCTCGCCGACGGTGGCCTCGTTGGCCGTGCGCGTCTCCTCGACGAGCCGGTCGCCCTCGTTGCGCGCGTCGACGAGGATCCCCGTCGCGTCCCGCTCGGCCCCGGCCAGCGTCTGCGCGGCCTGCGCCGTGAGCTGCTCGGCCTTGGCCTTCGCCGCGTCCAGGGCGGCGGCCGCCTCGGCCCGCAGCGCCTCGGCCGCGGCCTCGGCCTCACCGACCGTCAGCGCATTGGCCGCGCGGGTCTCCTCGGTGAGCCGCTCCGCCTCCGTGGCGGCCTCGGAGATCAGGCGGTCCGCCTGCTCGGCCGCCTCCGTGCGCAGCCGGTTCGCCTCGGAACGGGCCTCGTCCAGCGTGCCCGCGGCCTCGGTACGGGTCGCTTCCGCGGCGGCCTCGGCCTCGGCCGTGAGCCGCGCCGCCTCCGCCTGGGCCTCGCCGACCGTGGCCTCGTTGGCCGCGCGGGTCTCCTCGGTGAGGCGCTCGGCCTCGGCCGTGGCCTCCGCGACGATCCTGCCGCCCTCGGCGCGAGCGGCCTCCAGGGACTCCGCGGCCTCGTTCCGGATCCGGTTGGCGTCGTCCCGGGCGTCGGCCTTCGTACGGGCCGCGTCGCGCTCGGAGGCGGCCAGCGCGTCGGTGGCCTCCGTGCGCACCCGCTGCGCGTACTCCGCCGTGTCCGTGCGCAGCTGCTCGGCCTCGGCCGTGCTCTCCGTGCGCAGCCGCTCCGCCTCGGCGATCGCGTCGCCGACCGTGCGAGCGGCCAGTTCCTTCGCCGCGTCCGTCTCGGTGCGCGCCTCGGTGCGGATCCGGTTGGCGTCCTCGGTGGCCCGCTCCCGCTCCGCGTACGCGTCGGCGCGGACCCGGCCGGCCTCTTCCTCGGCCTCCGTCTTCGTGCGCTCCGCGGAGTGCTCCGCCGCGCTGCGCAGCCCCGCGACCTCTTCCTCGGCCTGCTCGTGCAGTCCGGCCACGGCGTCGCGCACCTGCTGGGCGGTGGCCTCGGCCGCCGCGACCACCTCGGACGCGCGCCGCTCGGCCTCCTCGGTGAGCCAGACGGCCTCGGCCGTGGCGTCCTCGGAACGCTTGCGGGCCTGGGCGAGGAGCTCCTCGCTCTCCTCCCGGGCCTGCGCTCGCTCGCTCTCCGCGTCCGTACGCGCCGACGTCAGGGTCTCCTCGGCCTCCCGGCGGCGCCTGGCGGCCTCCTCCTGGGCGGCGGCCAGCGCCTCGGCGGCCTCCTGCGCGACCCGCTCGGCGGCGGCCTTGGCCTCCGCGCGCAGCCGGTCCGCGGTCTCCTTCGCCTCGGAGCGCAGCCGCTCCGCCTCCGCCTCGGCCTCGCCGGTCAGCCGTACCGCGGACTGCTCGGCCTCCGCGCGGACCCGGCCGGCGTCCTGCGCCGCCTCCGTGCGCAGCTGCTCGGCCTCCGCCTCCGACTGCGTCTGCAGCGTGCGGATCCGCTCCGCCGACTCGGCGCGCAGCCGGTCGTTCTCCTCGGTGGTCTCCTTGCGGATGTTCTCCGCGGCCGCCCGGGCATCGCGCAGCGTCTGCTCGGCGGTCGCCAGGCGTCCCTCGGCGTCGGTGTGCAGCCGGACGAGCTCCTCGTCGGCCTCCGCCCGCTTCGCCGCCAGGGCCCGCTCGGTCTCCTCGCGCCGCACGGCCGCCGCGGCGTCCGCCTCGGCCCGTACCGACTCGGCCTGCTCCTCGGCCTCCGCGCGCAGCCGCTCGGCCTCGGCGCGGGTCCGCTCCAGGGTCTCCTCGGCCTGCTTGCGCAGGGTGGTGGCCCGCTCGACGGCTTCGCCGCGGACCCGCTCGCTCTCGGTGTTCGCTCCGGCGCGCACCTCGTCGGCGTCGGCCCGGGACTTGCCCAGCAGCTCTTCGGCGGTGCGGGCCGCCTCCTCGATCTGCTGGACCGCCTCGCGGCGGGCCTCGCCGCGGATCCGCTCGCCCTCGGCGACGGCCTCCGCGCGCAGCTGCTCGGCCTCGCCGCGCAGCCGGCGGGCCTCCTCCTGGAGCTCGACCGTACGGGCCCGGTACTCCTCGGTGTCGTCCTTCGCGGCGCCCTTGAGCTCATCGGCCGTGGCCGCGGCCTGGGCGCGCAGCCGCTCGGCCTCCGCCTCGGCCTCGCCGCGGATCCGCTCGGCCTCCTCGGACGCCGCCCGGGTGGTGGCGCGGGCGTCCTCCGAGGCCTTGTTCAGGACCTCCTCGGCGGTGCGGGCCGCCTTCGCCAGCTGGGCCGCCGTGTCCTCGGCCGCCGCCGTACGGGCCTGCTCGCCGGCCTCGGCGCGCAGCCGCTCGGTCTGCGCGCGGGCATCGGCGAGCGCCTGCTCGGCCTCGGCCTTGAGGGCCTCGGCCTCCTTGTTGGCCTCGCCCACCAGGCGGGCCACCTGCTCCTTGGCCGTACGGGTGCGCTGCTCGTTGACGGACTCCGCCGACGCGAGCTGCCGGGCGGCGCTCTCCTTGGCCTCCGCGAGCAGCTTCTCCGCGGCCGCGCGGGCCTCGCGCAGGGCCCCTTCGGCCTCCTGCGTGCGCTGCTCGGCGACCCGGCCCAGGTCCATCGTCTGGCGACGGGTCTGCTCGGCCTCGGCGGAGGTGGTGGAGCGCAGCCGCTCCGCGTGCTCGGTGGCCTCCTGGGCCTGCGCGGAGGCGGCGGTCAGAAGCCGCTCGGCCTCCTTGCGGGCGCGCAGCAGGGTCGACTCGGCTTCGGCGCGGGCGGATTCGTTCTCGGAGGCGAGCCGGCGGGTGGCCTCGGAGGCGACCCGGGCGGCCTCGGCGCGCGCGGTGTTCAGGGTCTGCTCGGCCTCGGCGCGGGACTCGTCCATGAGCCGGCGGGCCTGGGCTTCGGTACGGGCGCGCAACTGCTCGGCCCAGGCCACGTTCTCGTTGACGTGGGCTTCCACCGTCTGACGGCGCTCGCTCAGCTCCTGGTCCAGGCGCTGGCGGCGGTTGACGGCCTCGGCGTGCAGTTCGGCCTGGAGCCGCGCCTGGTGCTCGGCGTGCTCCTGGAGGATGCGCTGGGTCTGGGCCCGGACGTCGCGCAGCTCGCGCTCGGCGTCCGAACGCATCTGGTCGGCCTGGATCTGGGCATTACGGAGCAGCTGCTCCGCCTGGTACCCCATGTCCGCGCCGTCATAGGCGGGGCGGGACGCCAGGTTGCGGCGTACCTCGTGGAGCTTGGCGCGCAGCACCTCGACCTGGTACCCCAGGTCATCGGCGTGCTGGACGGCCTTCCCGCGTTCCTTCTTCAGCCGCTCCATCTCGGCTTCGAAGCGCGAGAGATGGTCGGCCTCGGCCTGATGGCTCTCCTGGCTTTCGTAGCCCCGCACAGCGCGGTCCCATCCGTCCCCTGGTCGCAAGCTCACTACCGAATGAGCACCGTCCGCCCGCTGAACGACGCCCCCGGGGAATGGTGTCAGATTCCGGGTCGGTCGATACAGGCCCCGACCCCGTCTCCGCGCCGAACCCCGGCCGAGCCAAAGCCACTCTACCGGCCGGGGAAACGGGACATCAGTGCCCTAGTGCGGGAACCCGGACGAGCTGACCCTGCGGAGATTCCCTCTCCGGGTCCGCGGAGTGCCGATTTGGGCTGTTCGAATGCATGTGTCCGGGGCGGAACGTACCGTCGTTGACGTGAAGCTCGTGGTGCAGGTCGAGCTGCTGCCGACGGCGCCACAGGAGTCGGCGCTCGCGGCGCCTGTTGGCGACGTGTGAAGTTCCCGAGGCGGAGCCGAACGCCGATCCGGCGGACTGCACGGGTTCCCGCACCAGCGAGACGGCCGGACGCGGACGGCGCACCACATCCGGTGATGTGCCGTAACGCAAGCCCGTCAGTGCTGGGCGGTCGAGTGGTCGGGGTTGCTCGTGACCAGTTCGGTGAGGACGCCGTGGCAGTCCTTGGGGTGCAGGAAGGTGATCGAGGAGCCCATCGAGCCGGTGCGGGGCTGGTCGTAGAGGACGCGGACGCCCTTGCCGCGGATGGCCTCCGAGTCGCCCTGGACGTCCTCGGTGCCGAAGGCGATGTGGTGGACGCCCTCGCCGTTCTTGGCCAGCCACTTGCCGACCGCGGAGTCCTCGCGGGTGGGCTCCAGGAGCTGGAGGTAGGAGGCTCCGCCGTCGGAGGTCTCGTTGATCTTCAGCATGGCTTCGCGGACGCCCTGCTCCTCGTTGACCTCGGAGTGGAACACCTCGAAGCCGTACGTGGCACGGTAGAACTCAACCGTCTTGTCCAGGTCGAAGCAGGCGATCCCGATGTGGTCGATTCTTGTCAGCATGGACACAGTGCAGCGCTACCGGAGGCGGTTACGCAACGTGCGCGCGATCACACTCACGCGCCGGTGACGGCACGGGTACCGCTCAGTACATTCGGGTAAACCCTCGTTCACTCCTCATCTTCAAGGGGCTGTGCTCCATGTCCGGAACGAACAACACCACGTCAGTGATCGTCGCCGGGGCCCGCACGCCCATGGGGCGACTGCTCGGCTCGCTGAAGTCCTTCTCGGGTGCCGACCTCGGCGGCTTCGCCATCAAGTCCGCGCTGGAACGGGCCGGGATCTCCGGCGACCAGGTCCAGTACGTGATCATGGGCCAGGTGCTCCAGGCCGGCGCGGGCCAGATTCCCGCCCGCCAGGCCGCCGTCAAGGGCGGGATCCCCATGAACGTGCCCGCGCTCACCATCAACAAGGTGTGCCTGTCGGGCCTCGACGCCATCGCCCTGGCGGACCAGCTCATCCGCGCCGGGGAGTTCGACATCGTGGTCGCGGGCGGTCAGGAGTCCATGACCAACGCCCCGCACCTGCTGCCGAAGTCCCGCGAGGGCTACAAGTACGGCGCCATCGAGATGCTCGACGCGATGGCCTACGACGGCCTCACCGACGCCTTCGAGAACATCGCGATGGGCGAGTCCACCGAGAAGCACAACACCCGCCTGGGCATCGAGCGGGCCCCGCAGGACGCGTTCGCGGCCACCTCCCACCAGCGCGCCGCCGCCGCGCAGAAGAACGGCGTCTTCGAGGCCGAGATCACCCCGGTCGAGATCCCGCAGCGCAAGGGCGAGCCGGTGGTGTTCTCGCAGGACGAGGGCATCCGGGCCGAGACCACCGCCGAGTCCCTCGGCAAGCTGCGTCCGGCCTTCGCCAAGGACGGCACCATCACCGCGGGCACCTCCTCGCAGATCAGCGACGGTGCGGCCGCCGTGGTCGTGATGAGCAAGGCCAAGGCAGAGGAGCTGGGCCTGGAGTGGCTCGCCGAGATCGGCGCCCACGGCAACGTGGCGGGCCCGGACAACTCGCTCCAGTCGCAGCCCTCCAACGCGATCCTGCACGCCCTGAAGAAGGAGGGCCTCGGCGTCGAGGACCTCGACCTCATCGAGATCAACGAGGCCTTCGCGGCGGTCGCCGTGCAGTCAATGAAGGACCTCGGCGTGACCCCGGAAAAGGTGAACGTCAACGGCGGCGCCATCGCCCTGGGTCACCCGATCGGCATGTCCGGCGCCCGCGTGGTGCTGCACCTGGCGCTGGAGCTCAAGCGCCGCGGTGGCGGGGTCGGCGCGGCCGCCCTGTGCGGTGGCGGCGGCCAGGGCGACGCCCTGATCGTCCGCGTCCCGTAGGGGAGGGGCGGCCGTCCGGCCGCCCGCACCCGTAGCCGTACCCGTACGGGTCCCGCGGGACGAGACCCGCGGGACCCGTGAGAACGAAGGAGCGCAGCAAGAATGACGGCGGTGGACGTCCCCCAGCTGGTGGCCCAGGCCCGTGAGGGCAGGCCGCGAGCGGTCGCCCGGCTGATCTCGCTGGTCGAGGGGGCGTCCCCGCAGCTGCGCGAGGTGATGGCGGCGCTGGCGCCGCTCACGGGCAACGCGTACGTGGTGGGCCTCACCGGCTCCCCGGGCGTCGGCAAGTCCACGACCACCTCGGCGCTGGTCTCCGCGTACCGGCAGGCCGGCAAGCGGGTCGGCGTCCTGGCCGTCGACCCGTCCTCGCCGTTCAGCGGGGGCGCGCTGCTCGGCGACCGGGTGCGGATGTCGGACCACGCCTCCGACCCGGGGGTCTACATCCGCTCCATGGCCACCCGCGGCCACCTGGGCGGACTCGCCTGGTCCGCCCCGCAGGCGATCCGGGTGCTGGACGCGGCCGGCTGCGAGGTGATCCTGGTCGAGACGGTCGGGGTCGGGCAGTCGGAGGTGGAGATCGCGGCGCAGGCCGACACCTCGGTGGTGCTGCTGGCCCCCGGGATGGGCGACGGGATCCAGGCCGCGAAGGCGGGCATCCTGGAGATCGGCGACGTCTACGTGGTGAACAAGGCCGACCGGGACGGCGCGGACGCCACCGCCCGGGAGCTGAACCACATGCTGAGCCTGGGGGAGTCCCGGGGCAAGGGCGACTGGCGGCCGCCGATCGTGAAGACGGTCGCGGCGCGCGGTACGGGCATCGACGAGCTGGTCGAGGCGCTGGAGAAGCACCGGGCGTGGATGGACGAGCACGGGGTGCTGGCGCAGCGGCGTACGGCCCGCGCCGCGCGCGAGGTGGAAACGATCGCGATCACCGCCCTGCGGGCCCGGCTCGCCGACGTGCACGGCGACGCCCACCTGGACGCCCTGGCCGGGCGGGTGGCGGCGGGCGAGCTGGATCCGTACGCGGCCTCGGACGCGCTCCTCGCGACCCTCACGGAAGCGGCGGAACCGGTGTAACCGGCGGAACCGGATGCGGAGCCCGTGGGCCGGTCATAGACTGGCGAACGCCCGGAATGCCCCAAACGCAGGGAGGTTTCATGGCGAAGCGCGGCAACAAGAAGCGAGCCCGCAAGAAGAAGAAGGCCAACCACGGAAAGCGTCCCAACGCCTGACCGTGAGCACTGACTGACCACATACGGAAGCCGCACCTCGTCCACGAGGTGCGGCTTCCGTGCGTGCGGGACCGGGACGGGTCCTAGCCGTTGTCGTCGTTGCTGTCGTTCTCGTCGTTGTCGTTGCCGTTGTCCGACTGGGAGACGGTGGCCTTGCCGGACGTGGGGTCCACGTGGACGTTCGTCGTGGTGCCCCCGGACTTGACCTCCACGTCCCAGTAGGTCGTGTTGTTGTCGTCATCGTCGTCCCACTGCACCGACCAGACCTGGCCGGGATGGGCGGCGACGGCGGCCTTCATGGCCTGCTGGGCGGTGACCTTCGCGGCGACCAGGGCGGCGTCCTCGTCCCCGTCGTCGTCGTTCTCGTCCGAGTTCTCCACGGTGACCGCTCCCGTGGCCGCGGTGACGAGCAGCTCCGTGTTGCTGCCGTCCTTGCCGATCACGTTCACGTGCCAGACCGGGCCGTCCTTGTCGAGCGACTCGATGACTCCGGGATGACTCTTGAGGGCCGCCGCGGCGGCCCCCTCGGCATCGACCGCGGCGCGCAGCGGTGCGGAGAGGCTGCCGGTGGCCGCTCCGGCCGTGGACGCGGCGGCGGCCGCCACCGGTCCTGCGACCAGCAGGACGGCGGCGGCCGCGGCCGACGAGACGTACAGGGTGCGCTTCATGGCGTGACCTCCTCAGGCCGGCCATGGCGCTTACGGTTGCTCGGCGGCGGCCGGCGAGCGAGCGTTACCGCCCATTCTCCGGCCTGCGGCAGAGGAGCGCCGCTCGGGGACCGGCCCGGGGATCAGGCCTTGCCGCGGCCCGCGCGCAGGTGCTCGGCGACCGGAGTGAGCGCGGCGCGCAGCGCTGCGAGGGCTTCCGGCGGGAGCAGGTCGATGAAGTGGCGGCGGACGGACGCCACGTGGTGCGGGGCGACCTTGCGCATCGTGTCCATGCCCTCGGGCGTGAGGACGGCGTAGAGCCCGCGGCGGTCGGACTCGCAGTTCACGCGGCGGACGAGGCCCGCCGATTCCATGCGGGTGATCTGGTGGGAGAGCCGGCTCTTGGACTGCAGGGTCGACGTCGCGAGGTCGCTCATCCGCATCCGGTGTTCCTCGGATTCGGAGAGGTTCACGAGGATCTCGTAGTCGTTGTTGGTGAGCCCGAACGGCTGGAGGTCCTTTTCCAGCTGGTGGGACAGCAGTCTGCTGACGTCCAGGTGGGTGCGCCAGGCGCACTGCTCGGCGTCGTTCAGCCAGGGGGTGGCCGCCTCGGTCTCGATGGTCTCCATGAAAGAACTCTACCTAAGAAGTTGAATTGCGTACAAAAATACTGCGCGGTGAGAGAAATACTGCGCGGTGAGAGGTTTCCTACAGCCCGAAGCGCCGCTGGATATCACCCAGCTGCCCCGGCATCCGCGGTACGCCGAGCTGCCCCAGCGGACCCTGGCCCTGGCCGGGAACGCCCTGCGCCTGACCCGCGGCCGCCCCGGCGCCCACGGCCCCGACCGCCTGCTCCGGCATCAGCATCTCCGAGGACTGGAGAAGCACCGTACCCGCACCCACGAACTCGAACTGGTGCTCCTCGCCCGAAGAGCCCCCGATGCCCGTCAGCGAGCGCAGGCCGCCGATCACGCCCGACATGTACCCGTGGTCGTAGTGGTGGCACGGAGAGGGGCAGTCCGCCCACCCCACCAGCGCCTGCGGATCCACCCGCAGCGGCGGCTCCATGAACACCACCGGACCGCTGGAGGCCGCCACGAACTTCCCCGTGCCGATCAGGGTGAGGAAGCCCGGGACGATCGACTGCTTGAGCGCCAGCGAGGGCTGGTACGCGAGCAGGTTGCCCGACCGGATGGTCAGGTTGCCGTTGTCCAGGTCGTACGAGTTCACGTCGAAGGCCCGGTCGGCCAGCAGCATCTTGCCCTGCCCCTCGGCCACCACCCAGTCGCTCGCGTGCAGCGGCGAGTGGAAGCTGGTGCGCAGCAGCCGGTCGAACCGGCCGTGGCCGATGCCGTTGAACTCGATGCGCCCGTAGTAGGCGATCATCTTGCCCTTCTGCAGGAACCACTGGCTCCCCTTGAGCTCCACGCAGAAGGTGTAGGCGTTGACGTTGTCGTCGGACGGCAGGGTGTACGGGTCGAAGACGGTCGGACCTCCCGGTCCACCGGTCACGGGACCAAAGTTCACAGCTTTTCCTCCGAAGCCTGTACGTACACCGCGCCCTGGCCGGACAGTTCCAGCTGGAACGCCTCGCCCGAGCCGCGTCCGACCATGTCCCGCCAGCCCAGCGCCGTGGACAGCTTGTTGCGGACCTCGCCGTGGTGGGCGACGTAGGCCTGCGGGTCCACGTGGATCGGGCGGTTGGGGTGGATCGGCAGCTCGATGACCCCGCCGTGGGCCATCACGGCCACCGAGCCGTGGCCCTTGAGGGTGGTGGTGAACAGGCCCTGCCCGGTCACCTGGCCGCGCACCATGCCCATGACCCCGCCCTGCGCGCCCATGAACATCGTGCCCTGCTGCAGGGTGCCGTCGAAGGCGAGCAGCCGGTCGGCCTCCACGTAGAGCGTCTCGCCGGTGAGGCTGATCACCTGGATGTGGTGGCCGCCGTGGCCGAACATCACGGTGCCGCTGCCCTCGACCTCCATCAGCGGGGTCTGCTCGTTCGCCACGCGGCGCCCGATCATGCCCATCACGCCGCCCTGGCCGCCGGTCAGGCTCGGGGTGAAGGAGACCTCGCCGCGGTACGCGAGCATCGCGCCGCGCTGGCTGTACATCTTCTGCCCCGGTACGACCTGGGCCTCGACCATCTTCGAGTTGATCTCGCGGAACGGCATCAGACGTCGCCCCCGATGGTGTTGCGCTCGCTGGGCTGCACGTACACCAGGCCCTCGCCCTCGAAGCGGATCTGGAACGCCTCGCCGGAGCCCTCGCCGATCAGAGTGCGGAAGTTCACACCGGACTGGAAGGACTGCTGGAGGTTCCCGGTGTGCGCGATGTACGCACCCGGGTCGACGGAGAGCGGGTACTGGGAGCTGACGCGCAGCACCACCGCCGGGCCGTCGGACATGATCGCCGCCTGCCCGCTGCCCTCGACGGTCGTGGTGAACAGGCCGTTGCCCGTCGTAGCACCGCGCAGGCCGGTGAAGGTGGTGCCGGTGCGCAGACCGGCGTCGGTGCACAGCAGGTTGCTGGACTCGACGTACAGCTTCTCGCCGCGCAGATTGACCAGATTGATCTCACTCGCCCGGTCGGCGAAGAAGCAGGTGCCGTGACCCTGCACTTCCATCACGGTCATCTGCTCGCCGGTGAGCCGCCGGGTCACCATTCCGCGGAGGCCTTCGCCGCCGCCGGTCATCTTCTTGAAGGCCATCTGGCCGTCGTACGCGACCATGGAGCCGTTTTTCGCTTTCACGGCGTCCCCGGTCAGGTCGACGGCGAGCACCTTGCTGCCTTGGAGTCGGAACTGAGCCACGGGAAGACGTTATCGGCAGCGGGCGGCACCGAACAGGGCCCGTTGGCCGATATCCGTCCCGAACCGTCCCGGTACACCCCGGTCCGCCGGGACCCCCGGGCCCCGCGCCAAGATCGCCCGGGGCGGCTGAGACACTGGGACGGACCCCCGGCATCCACCCCGAAGGTTCCACGTGGACATCAAGACCGCTTCCGCCCTGCACCGGCTGCGCCTCATCTCCGTACCGGAGGCGCTCTCGTTCCCGGCGCTGCTGATCTTCGGCTCGGTGCTGAGCCGGATCTCGGACATCGACTACCTGATGATGCCGCTCGGCGTCATCCACGGGATCCTGTTCGTCATCTACGGCGTCTTCCTGCTGGACGTCTGGTTCAAGGCGAAGTGGCCCCTGAAGAAGGTCGCCCTCTTCTTCCTGCTGGCGCTGGTCCCCTTCGGCGGGCTCTACGGCGACCGGGTGCTCAAGCGGGACGAGTCGGCCGGCGTGCTCGCCGCCCGTGCCCGTGAGGCGGCCCGCGCATGATGATCGCGTTCTCGGTGACCCCGCTGGGCGTCGGCGAAGAGGTCGGCGAGTACGTGGCCGACGCGGTCCGCGTCGTCCGCGCATCGGGGCTGCCGAACCACACGGACGCCATGTTCACCACCATCGAGGGCGAGTGGGACGAGGTGATGGACGTGGTCAAGCGCGCGGTGGCCGCCGTGGAGGCGCGCGCCCCCCGGGTCTCCTTCGTCCTCAAGGCCGACATCCGCCCCGGCGTCACGGACGGCATGACGTCCAAGATGGAAACGGTGGAACGCCACCTCGCCGGGGGCTGAGCGGATCGCGGGATCCACCGGCTCACACGGCGTGGACGTGCACGTCGGGCGGATTGAGCACCGACAGGTGCGCGGCGATGTCCTCGGGGTCGCTGGTGAAGATCACCGCACTGCCGTGCTTCGCGGCGGCCAGGGCCACGGCGGCATCCACCCCGTCCGGCCGTTTCTTCGGGGGGAGTTCGGCTTCCCCCAGGGCGGTGCCGACCCGGCGCCAGTCCGCGAGATCGAAGCCCGTGGCGCAGGCGATGCACTCCGGACGGCCGGCCCTGGTCTCGCGCATCGGCGGGGCCGAGGCCCGTGCCTGCGGCACGGTGCAGTCCCCGAGCGTGGTGGCCAGCGCATGGACCAGCGCAGGGTGGGGGCGCCACACCTGCGCCAGCACCGGCCCGAGGACGAGGGCCCGGTGCGGGGTCTCCTTCAGGGCTTCATGCAGGTGGACCGCTTTGGCCTTGCGGTCGGCAAGGGCGATGAGCATCCCGGTGTCGTAGACGGGGACCCTCGCCCCGCTCACGCGGCTTTTCCGGGACGCGCGCCGGATCGATGCGCCCCGTAGACGAGACCGAGTGCGGCCTCGACCTCCCGCCGTTCCTGCTCCGTCAGTTCCGGGACGGCCGCGTCCGCCTGCGGTGCGTTCGCAGCCTCGGCTTCGGCCGCCGCGATCAAGGCGTCCACGTCGGCGAACTGTTCCTCTATGGCCTCGGTCTCGGCCATCTGCCGCGTTGCTGCGTGCACGAGGTACGCGGAGACGTCCAGGCCGGCGCGCTCGGCGTGCCGCCTGATGCGCTCGGCCTGCTCCTGCTCGAGGCTGATGCTGATCCTGGTCTTGGCCACCATCGCAGTGTATGACGCGTATTACGCCGTGGCCAGGCCTGGCAGACTTCGGAGGCATGACCGTCTCCGTGATCAAGCACGCCGTCCCGTACTACTCCCAGTGGGAGTCCGCCGCGCTGGTGCCCGAGTTCGTCGCGGGTGCCGACGCGGCCCGGGATCCGCTGTGGGCCGGGTCCGGGGCGGACTCGCCCGAGGAGTACGCCTTCTGGGCGCCCCGGATGTGCGGAGTGGCCTGCCTGCGGATGGTGCTGGGGCGGCTGGAGCTCCCGGTGCCGCCGTCGGTGGAGCTGGTGAAGGAGCTCTGCGGGGCCGGGGCGTACGTGCGGGACGGGGACGCCGTGCAGGGGCTGATCTACCGGCCGTTCGCCGAGTACGTGAACGCCCGCTGGGGCCTGGACGCCCGCTCGGTGCCCGTACTGGACCACCAGGCCGTCCGGGACACGCTCGCCGCGGGCGGTCTGGCGATGCTGTCGGTGCACTGGTCGATCCGTACCGCGGCCCCCGCGGCCGAGGCCAGGGGCGGCCACCTGGTGCTCGCCGTCGGGGCCACCGACGAGGCCGTCCTGGTGCACAATCCCTCCGGCTTCCCCGACGGCTCCCAGCAGTACGCGCCCGTCCCCTGGGCCGACCTGGACCGGTTCTACGCCGGACGCGGCATCCTGCTCGGCGGACGGGCCGGCTGAGGGGTGCGTACGGGGCCCGGGAGTCCGGATCTTCCGGTGCGGTGACCCGTTCGGCCCTGGCCGGCAGGGCACGGATCGGAACCGCCCGGGTGGCGGCATCCAGTTCGACAGGCCGAGGTATCTCCCCTTTCGTGGGGATACGTACCTCGGTTTCGAGCGCCTGGAGGAACCGTGCGGCAGGAAGCCCAGGAAGCCTTCGACTACGAGACCCACAGCCGGCTGGCCGGACCCTGCGAGGAGCCGGATCCCGCCGTCGCCTACCGCGTGAGGTACCGCTCCCTGCTCGCGCGCGAGGACCTCCGGACCCGAATACGGGCCGTCGCCCTCATGACGCTCGCCCCCGTCGCCGCCGTCGGGCTGCTGCTCTACCTCGTCTGGCCCACGCACCGGACGGTCCGGGAGGGCGGCGAGGGCTGGCTCGTCCGGCTCGACGCCGTGATGCTCGGATCCGTCGCCCTGATCATGCTCTTCATGGTGGTCAACGTGGTCTCGATCGCCCACGCCACGATGGTCGCCCGGGACCCCGTCCCGGTCCCCGCCGAGCCCGGCACCCGCGTCGCCTTCCTCACCACCTACGTCCCCGGCAAGGAACCGCTCTCCATGGCGGCCGCCACCCTGCGCGGGGCCGTGGCCGTCCGGCACGACGGGCCGCTCGACGTCTGGCTCCTCGACGAGGGCGACGACCCCGGGGCCAGGGAGCTGTGCGCCGCGCTCGGCGTGCGCCACTTCACCCGCAAGGGCGTCGCCGAATGGAACACGGCCAAGGGGGCCCACCGGGCGAGGACCAAGCACGGCAACTACAACTCCTGGCTCGCCCGGCACGGCGCGGACTACGACTACTTCGCCTCCGTGGACACCGACCACGTGCCGCTCCCGCAGTACCTGGAGCGGATGCTCGGCTTCTTCCGCGACCCCGACATCGCCTTCGTCGTCGGCCCGCAGGTCTACGGCAACTACACCGCCTCGGTCACCAAGGCCGCCGAGTCGCAGCAGTACCTCTTCCACGCGCTCATCCAGCGCGCGGGAAACCGCTACGGCGCCCCCATGTTCGTCGGCACCAACAACGCCGTCCGGATCAGCGCGCTGCGCCAGGTCGGCGGGCTCTACGACTCCCTCACCGAGGACATGGCCACCGGCTTCGAGCTGCACCGGAGCCGGAATCCCGGCACCGGGCGGTTCTGGCGGTCCGTGTACACCCCCGACGTGCTCGCCGTGGGGGAGGGGCCGAGCACCTGGACCGACCTCTTCACGCAGCAGCTGCGCTGGTCGAGGGGGACGTACGAGACCCTCCTGCGGCAGTACTGGCGCGGCTGCTTCCGGATGCCCCCGGGCCGCTGGCTCAACTACACCCTGATGCTCGTCTACTACCCGATGACCGCCGTCAACTGGCTCCTCGGCGTCCTCAGCTGCGTGCTGTTCCTCTGGTTCGGCGCCTCCGGCACCCAGGTCTCCACCGAGGTCTGGCTGATGCTCTACACCGACGCCGCGGCCCTCCAGGTCGGCCTGTACCTGTGGAACCGCCGCCACAACGTCTCGCCCCACGAGCCGGAGGGCTCCGGCGGGCTCGCCGGCATGGCCATGTCGGCCGTCTGCGCGCCGGTCTACCTGAAGTCGCTCGGCTCGGCGGTGCTGCGCACCCGGGGCCGTTTCGTCGTCACCCCCAAGGGCCGCGTCGCCAGCCCCGACCGGCTCGCGACCTTCCGCATCCACCTCTTCTGGGCCGCCGTCCTCCTCGTCTCCCTCGCCGCCTCCGTGCGCTACGAGCACACCCACGCGGCCATGCGCATCTGGGCGGTCCTCGCCCTGGCCGTCACCCTGGCCCCGCCGGCCGTCTGGGCCGTGACGGAGCTGCGCGCCCGCACGGCCCGGTCCGCGCCCGGCGAGGGGCCCGAACCGGGTGAGGAGCCGGGGCAGGCGCTCGCGCAGACGGCAGGAGGGAACTGAGCCATGCCGTACCGGCCTTCGAAGCAGTTCAAGAAGACGGCCCTGGGCGCCGGAGCCGTCGCCCTTCTGCTCGCGCTCAACGCGCCCGCCGCGCTCTCCTTCGCCGGGGACCGCTACCACGCGTACAAGATCGGGCGGACCGGCTACCGCGTCCAGTACGGCTCCTGGGGGCTGATCGGGCTGCCCGAGGAGTACCGGATCAACGCCATGCACGCGGCGCTGCTGCGCACCGGCAAGGTGCTGCTGATCGCCGGTTCCGGCAACGACCAGCGCAACTTCGACAAGGGCACCTTCTCCACCGTGCTGTGGGACCCGAAGGACGACAGCTTCAAGAAGATCCCGACCCCCGAGGACTTCTTCTGCTCGGGCCACAGTCAGCTCCCCGACGGACAGCTCCTGGTGGCCGGCGGGACCGCGCGCTACGAGGTGCTCGGCGGAAAGGTCACCCGGGCCGGCGGCGGCATGCGGGTCAAGAACGAGAGCCCCGACAAGGCCGTCAGACTGCCGAAGGGCACCGTCTTCCGGTCCCCCTCCGGAGTCGAGTACGTGTCGAAGTTCGCCGTCACCGTCCCCAAGGCCACCCGGCGGTTCGAGATCGTCTACGGGCGCGGCGGGCAGATGATGCCGTGGAAGACCAAGGTGGTCGCCGCGGAGGCCCGCGTCTTCGTGGAAGCGGTCCGGGAGGGCGCCGCGGGGCTGACGACCCAGGCCGCCCAGTACACCGTGGCCGGGCTCACCGGCAAGGACGCCGCCAACGTCTACGGGCTCGCGGAGCGGCTCAGCGCCGGCAAGCAGGACTTCCAGGGCATCAAGTCCGCCTACGAGTTCGACCCCCTGGCGGAGAAGTACGTACCGGTCGACCCGATGAAGGACGCCCGCTGGTACCCGACCCTGGTGGGCCTCCAGGACGGGCGGGTCCTCGCGGTGTCCGGGCTCAACGACGTGGGCGACGTCGTCCCCGGCGACAACGAGTACTACGACCCGAAGACCAAGAAGTGGTCCAAGGGGCCCTTCCGCTACTTCCCGACCTACCCCGCCCTCTTCCTCACCCAGGGCGGCAAACTGCTCTACACCGGCTCCAACGCGGGCTACGGGCCCAAGGGCAAGGGCCGCGAGCCGGGCGTGTGGGACCTGGCGACGAACGAGTACCGCAAGGTCGGCGGACTCGCCGACCCCGACCAGCTGGAGACCTCCTCGTCCGTCCTGCTCCCCCCGGCCCAGGACCAGAAGGTGATGGTGCTCGGCGGCGGCGGAGTCGGCGAGTCCAGGCTGTCCACGGACCGCACGGCGGTCGTGGACCTCAAGGCGGAGGTGCCCGTCTTCCGGTCGACGGCCCGGCTGCCGCAGGGGGTTCGCTACCTCAGCAGCGTGCTGCTGCCCGACGACTCCGTCTTCACCACGGGCGGCTCCGCCGACTACCGCGGCCGGGGCGCCAGCGATATCCGCAAGGCGCAGTTCTACTACCCGCGCACCGACACCTTCGTCGCCGCCGCGGCCCCCAAGGTCGGGCGCAACTACCACTCCGAGGCGCTGCTGCTGCCCGACGGGCGGGTGGCGACCTTCGGCTCCGACCCGCTCTTCGCGGACAAGGACAACACCAGGCTGGGCAGGTTCGAACACCGGCTGGAGGTGTACAGCCCGCCGTACCTGCACCGGGACCCGGCGCTGCGGCCGGTGCTGGGCGAGGGGCCCGAGGAGGTCGGGCTCGGGGGTCGCGCCGCCTTCCGGGCGCCGAAGGCGGAGCGGATCCAGCGGGCCCGGCTGATGCGGCCGAGCGCGGTGACGCACACCACCGACGTGGAGCAGCGCTCGATCGAGCTCGGGCTGGAGAAGACCGCCGACACGGTGACGGTCGCCGTGCCGGCGGACCCGACGCTGGTGCCGCCCGGCTGGTACATGCTGTTCGTGACGGACGCGGACGGGACCCCGTCGGTGGCGAAGTGGATCCGGGTGCGGCCGGCTCCGGACCCGGAGCCGCCGGTGTCACCGCCGTCACCGGCGTCGCGGGACGGCTGGCTGAGTTAGGGCCGGGACCGTGCCGCGCTAGTCGGTGGCCCGGCGGGCCAGGCCCAGGGCGTAGTCCGGCCACCAGGTCCCGGCCGGGGGGCCGCCGCGGCAGGTGCCGTCCGATTCGCCCGGCCGCTTGACCCAGAGGTACGCGTCCACGAGCGGGTCGCCCGTCCCGTCGGTCGGCGGTGTGCCCAGCGCCCGGCCCGGCGGGTTGCACCAGGCCTGGCTGCGGTCGCCCTGGAGCGGGCCGTCGCCGTTGCGGCTGGTGTCGATGACGAAGTGCTTGCCCTTGGTGGCCTTGGAGAGGGCGGCGCCGTACTCCCGGCCGGCCGAGCTGGGCTGGAAGTTGGAGACGTTGAGGGAGAAGCCGTCGGCGCGGTCCAGCCCCGCCTTGTAGAGGGGATCTACCAGCTTCTTCGGGTCCGGGATCCACGCCGGGTTCCCGGCGTCCAGGTAGACCTTGGTGTTCTTGTTGCGCTTGAGCCGGTCGACGGCCTCGGAGAGCAGCTGCAGCCGCTCGTCGCGGTGGCCGGCCTGGGTGCAGCCGTCCACGAGGTGCGGGACCGCGTCCGGCTCCAGGACCACCAGGGCCTTCGTATCGGCGATGTTGTCGGCGAAGGCGCCGATCCAGCTCCGGTACGCGGCGGCGTCCCGGGCGCCGCCCGCCGAGTGCTGCCCGCAGTCCCGGTACGGGATGTTGTACGCGACGAGGACCAGCGTGCGGCCGGCCGTACGGGCGCTCGCCCTGGCCCGGCGGATCTCCGGGCCGGGGTCACCGGCCGGGCCCCACAGGGCCATCGGCCGGTCGGCGATGCGGCGCAGCACCTGGGCGTCGCTGTTGCGGCCCTGCGCCTCCCAGGCGGCGACCTGGCGGGCGGCGTCGCTCTGCGGGTCCACCCAGAACGGGGACTCGTCGACCAGGCCGACCCCTGCCTGGTGGTGGGGCGGTGCGGATTCCGGCTGGGCGGTGGGGGCGGGCGTGCAGGCGGCTGCCGCCGTGAGGGCGAGGGCCAGGGTGAGGAGGGTGGCGGGGCGGCTGCGGGGGGCTGGCATCCGGCTTCCTCGGGGCGAAGGGGCGGGCGGCTGCGGGCCGGGTCATCGTGACATGGGGGCAGGTGGGGTGGGGTGTGACAGCGCCGCGTGCGTACGGGTGCTGCTGTGGGGGGCTTGGTCCCCTACCCGCCCTTCCGCCGTTCCCCGGGCTGCGCCCGGACCGCTTCGGGGGCTCCGCCCCCGGACCCCCGCTCCTCAAACGCCGGAGGGGTTGGATGTGCCCCGGAGGGGTTGGATTGCCCCGGTGGGCTGGATTCGGAACCCCCGGTCAGGGCGATGGCCAGGGGGGTGCGTTCGTAGAGGATCTGGTGGCCGTGGCGGGAGGGGATGAGGAGGCCGGCCTGCTGGAGGGTCTTCAGGTGGGCCGAGACCGTCGAGGGGGCCAGGGACAGGCGGTGGGCCAGGGCGGTGGTCGAGGCCGGCTCCGTCAGGGCGCACAGGACGTCGGCGCGGGCGCGGCCCAGGAGGCGGGCCAGGGCCCGGGGGGCCGGGCCCGCGGGGGCGGTCCAGAGGGCGCCGATGCCCCGGGCCGGGTACACCAGGGTGGGCTGCCACGGCGGGTCGTAGCCGCCCACCACCTCCGGCCAGACGAAGGCGCTCGGCATGAGGAGGAGGCCCTGGCCGTCGAGGGAGCGGTCGTGGTGGCCCCGGCGGGCGATGCTGAGGGTGTTCCCCGACCAGCTCAGATCCGGGTGGAGGCCGTCGAAGAGGGCCTCCAGCCCGCCCGCGGCCAGCCGCCGGGAGTGGAACAGGATGTCCGCCTCCAGCAGGGCGCGCAGCCGGGGCCAGTGCGGGGCGACCAGCGCCCGCCAGGCCTGCTCGTAGAGGTCGGCCAGCTCCTGGACCGCCCGCTCCGGGTCCGCCAGCATCCGCCGGCCGGCCTCGCTCTCCAGTGCGCCCGGGGTGCAGACGAGGGAGCGCCGCAGGTCCTCCCGCGCCTCCTGCGGATCGGCGGCCCGGACCCGTGCGAGCTCCTCCTCGAAGGTGACCGACGGGCCCGTCGGCGGCGGGCTGAGGAAGTCCGGATTGTGTCCCGTGCGCGGCATCAGCAGCCACAGCGGCCGCAGGTCCAGCCCGGCGGCCGCCGTGCGGATCCCGCGGAGCCAGGGCAGGTGGTAGGCGTGGCGGCGCTGGTCCAGCAGGACCCGTACGGCCTCCTGGGTCTCCCAGCGGGGCGAGATCGAGAACCGGCAGCGCAGCAGATCGGCAGGACCGAAACGGAAGTGGAACGGCACGGGTCCCTCCGGGGGTGGGGCGGGGTCGGGGTGGGGCGGTGCCGGCGGGCCGGGCGGGCGACGGGGTGCCGGGCCGGGGGCCACGAGCAGCCGGGCTACCGGGCCGGCCTGCGGGGCTCCGGGCGAGGCGCCGGGTGAGGTGAGCGGGGCGGATGACGGGCTGTCGGGCTACCGGGCCGGGGTGCCGGCTCCCTGGGCGTCGGGCTGCGGGGGTATCGAGCCCGCCGGGCCGTCCGGTCGGATGGTGGGTGATTCGGGTGGGGGCGAATCTCTGGTACCCCAGCCTAGGCGCCGCCAGGGTGCACCGTATGAGCACCGCAGAGCCGTCCCCGTCCCCGGCGACCACCGCCACCGGCCCCGGCGCGCCTGGCCGGGACCCGTCCGCTGACGCCACCCCCGGGTCCGCCCCCGTTCCGGGCGGGTCCGTTCCGGGCCGGGCTCCGGCAGCCGCCGCTCCCGGAGCCGACCCCGGCCAGGGCGCGGCGGAGGCCGTCGGGTACCGGGGCGTCTTCCGGGTCGGGGAGTTCCGGCCGGTCTTCGCCGCGCACCTGTTGTCCGTGCTCGGCGTCGTCATCGCCGAGATCTCCCTCACCGTCCTCGTCTACCGCGCCACCGGCTCCCCCCTGCTGAGCGCGCTCACCTTCGCCCTCGGCTTCCTCCCCTACGCCCTCGGCGGCACCCTCCTCGCGCCGCTGGCCGACCGGATGCCCGCCCGTCGCGTGCTCGTCGGCTGCGACCTCGTCTGCGCGGCCTGCGCGGCGGCCATGGCCGCGCCCGGCACCCCCGTCGCGCTGCTCCTCGTACTGCGCTGCGCGATGGCCTTCGTCGCGCCGCTGTTCCAGGGCACCCGCAGCGCCTCCCTCGCCGACGTCCTCGGCGCAGGCGACGCGTACGTCCTGGGCCGCTCGCTGCTGCGCATGGTGGCGCAGAGCGCCCAGCTCATCGGCTTCGGGCTCGGCGGCCTGCTGCTCACCGTGCTGGCCCCGCGCGGGGCCATCCTCCTCACGGCCGCCGGGTTCCTCGGCTCCGCGGCCCTGCTGCGCCTGGGCACCCGGGCGCGGCCCGCCCGCAGTGCGGGCGCCGGGTGGCGGCCGGACCGGGGTTCCCCGCTCGCCGGGCTGCGCGCCGTCCTGGGCCACCGCCGGCTGCGGGCCCTCACCCTGCTGTCCTGGCTGCCGCCGCTGTTCGTGGTCGTGCCCGAGGCGCTGCTGACCCCGTACGCCACCGGCCTCGGCGTCTCCACCGCCGGGCTCGGGCTGCTGATGTGCGCGATGCCCGTCGGGGCCATCGCCGGGGAGGTGTGGGCGGGTTCCGCGCTCACCGCCCGAACGCGTTCGCGGATCACGGCCCCGCTCGCGGCCGTCTCGCTGCTGCCGCTGCTCGCGTACGCCGTCCGGCCCGGCCTGCCGCTCCTGTGGGGCACGCTCGTGCTGGCCGGGCTGGCCCACGCGTACACCCTCGGGCTCGACCAGTGGTACGTCGAGGCCGTCCCCGAGGAGCTGCGCGGCCGGGCGATGACCCTGCTCAGCACCGGGCTGATGACCCTTCAGGGCGTCGGCATGGCGCTCGCCGGAGTCGCGGCGGAGTTCCTGCCCGTCCACGTGGTCGTCGCGTCGGCGGCGGTACTCGGCACCGGGGTCGTCCTGTTGCTGCTCGCCGAGGTGCGCCGGACGGACGCTCCCCGGGCCTGACCGGCAAGATCCGAAAGAGACGGCCCAGGGATGCCGGGCCGAGGCGTGAGACGGTTCCCGCGGCCAAATGACCGCCCGGTAGGGTCTGGTGCGTGCCGAAACCGCTCAGCCTTCCCTTCGACCCCATCGCCCGCGCCGACGAACTCTGGCAGCAGCGCTGGGGTCCCGTGCCCTCGATGGCCGCGATCACCTCGATCATGAGGGCGCACCAGATCCTGCTCGGCGAGGTCGACGCGGTCGTCAAGCCGTACGGCCTGACCTTCGCGCGCTACGAGGCGCTGGTGCTGCTGACCTTCTCCAAGGCCGGTGAACTGCCGATGTCGAAGATCGGCGAGCGGCTGATGGTGCATCCGACGTCGGTGACGAACACAGTGGACCGGCTGGTGAAGTCCGGGCTCGTCGCCCGGCGCCCCAACCCCAACGACGGGCGCGGCACGCTCGCGTCGATCACGGACAAGGGCCGCGAGGTGGTCGAGGCGGCCACGAAGGCGCTGATGGAGATCGACTTCGGGCTGGGCGCCTACGACGCCGAGGAGTGCGGGGAGATCTTCGCGCTCCTGCGCCCGCTCCGGGTGGCCGCGGCCGACTTCGAGGAGCACTGACCGCCGCCTGACGCGGGCGGCGGCGCCTGCGAGGGCGGCGCCCGCGACGGCGGCGTACGCTCGGCAGGGGTGGGGCCCGGACGGGACCGCGGAGGGCCGATGACCGCGCTCGGTGACCTGATCGAGATCGACGACCGGACCGTACTGGTCCTCGGGCAGGAACTGGACCTCGGCCGCGGGCAGCCGGACGTGGCCAACGCCCTGGTGCACCGGGCCGGCGACACCCTGGTGCTCGTCGACACCGGGGTGACGGAGCCCTTCCGCGCGGCGCTGCTGGAGGCGGCCGGCCGGGTCGGCCCCTGGTCCCGGGCGCTGGTGCTCACCACGCACGGCCACCTCGACCACGTCGGCAACAACGACCTGGCCGACGGACTGGGCGTACCGGCGGAGCACTGTGTCCCCGCCCCCGACGTGGCCCAGATGCGGGACCCGGTGGGGTACTGGGTGCGGGCCTTCGAGCGCGTCGCCGGGCCCGCGGCGCTGACCGACCCGGCAGGAACCGCGGCCCGGGTGGTCGCGCTCTTCCGGCCGATGCGCCCCTTCGGCGAGACGACCCGGACCTACGAGGAACGGCCGCCGGAACTGATCCGCATCGGCCCGCTCCGGTTCACCGGCTGGACCTTCGCCGACGGAGCGGTCCGCGTGCTGCGCAGCCAGGGGCACTGCGCCGGGCACGTGATCGTGCACCTGCGGGACCCCGGCGTCCTGCACCTGTCCGACGAGGGCAACGGGCCCTGCGGCGCCATGGCCGACGCCGACCAGCTCAAGATCCGGACCGTACTGGGCTCCGCGGCCGTCCTCTTCGAGGCGGGGGAGGCGGGACTCCTCACCGACGGGCACACCTTCGCCGTGCGCCGCGGCGCCGAGGCGGTGTCCCACCTGGACCGGCTGCTGAGCCAGGCCGCGGCCCTGGAGGAGGCGGGGCTCGGGCTGGCAGGGGCGGCCGGGCCGGGGGGCCGCGTCGACGCGAGCGCCTTCACCGCCCGCTTCGGCCGGGCGGTCGCAGACCTGGGCATCGGCGGCGCCAACCCGAACGCGCTGTTCACCGCCATGATGGCCGTCAACCAGCTCCGCGAGCTGGGGCTGCGCCCGGAGTCGGACGCCGTGGACGCACTCTGGTCCCGGCCCCCGTCAAGATCGTGCAAACCGGACGGCTAGGCTCGACGGCATGAAACGAAGCGTGCTGACCCGCTACCGCGTCATGGCCTACGTGACCGCGGTCATGCTCCTCATCCTCTGTGCCTGCATGGTGGCGAAGTACGGCTTCGACACCGGCGCCGACCTGACCTTCGCGGTCTCGCAGGCGCACGGTGTGCTGTTCATGATCTACCTGGTGTTCGCCTTCGACCTGGGCTCCAAGGCCAAGTGGCCGTTCGGCAAGCTCCTGTGGGTCCTGGTCTCCGGCACGATCCCGCTCGCCGCGTTCTTCGTCGAGCGCAAGATCCGCGCCGAGGTCGAGCCCCTCGTCGTCGGCGATCCGGCCACCGCCCGCGCCTGATCCCAGCGGCCCCAGGTGATCCACCTGCGGTGATCCATCCACCCCCGGGGCGACTCCCCGGGGGTTGGCCATCGACATTTACTAGGACGTCCTAGTAAATTCAGAGCATGGACGCTGACGCCATTGAGGAAGGCCGCCGTCGCTGGCAGGCCCGGTACGACAAGGCCCGCAAGCGCGAGGCCGATTTCACCACGCTCTCCGGCGACCCCGTCGATCCCGTCTACGGACCCCGGCCCGGCGACTCGTACGAGGGTTTCGAGCGCATCGGCTGGCCGGGGGAGTACCCGTACACCCGCGGCCTGCACGCCACCGGCTACCGGGGGCGGACCTGGACCATCCGGCAGTTCGCCGGGTTCGGCAACGCCGAGCAGACCAACGAGCGCTACAAGATGATCCTGGCCGCCGGCGGCGGCGGGCTCTCCGTCGCCTTCGACATGCCCACCCTGATGGGGCGCGACTCCGACGACCCCCGCGCGCTCGGCGAGGTCGGCCACTGCGGGGTGGCCATCGACTCCGCCGCCGACATGGAGATCCTCTTCAAGGACATCCCGCTCGGCGACGTGACCACCTCCATGACGATCAGCGGTCCGGCCGTCCCGGCCTTCTGCATGTACCTGGTGGCCGCCGAACGCCAGGGCGTCGATCCGGCCGTCCTCAACGGGACGCTGCAGACCGACATCTTCAAGGAGTACATCGCCCAGAAGGAGTGGCTCTTCGAACCCGAGCCGCACCTGCGCCTCATCGGCGACCTCATGGAGTACTGCGCGAACGGCATCCCCGCCTACAAGCCGCTCTCCGTCTCCGGCTACCACATCCGCGAGGCCGGAGCCACGGCCGCGCAGGAACTCGCGTACACCCTCGCCGACGGGTTCGGGTACGTGGAGCTCGGCCTCTCGCGCGGGCTGGACGTGGACCACTTCGCGTCCGGGCTCTCCTTCTTCTTCGACGCGCACCTCGACTTCTTCGAGGAGATCGCCAAGTTCCGCGCCGCCCGCCGCATCTGGGCCCGCTGGATGAAGGAGGTGTACGGGGCGAAGTCCGAGAAGACGATGTGGCTGCGCTTCCACACCCAGACGGCCGGGGTCTCCCTCACCGCCCAGCAGCCCTACAACAACGTCGTGCGCACCGCCGTGGAGGCCCTCGCGGCCGTCCTGGGCGGCACGAACTCCCTCCACACCAACGCCCTCGACGAGACCCTCGCGCTGCCGAGCGAGCAGGCCGCCGAGATCGCCCTGCGCACGCAGCAGGTGCTGATGGAGGAGACGGGCGTGGCCAACGTGGCCGACCCGCTGGGCGGCTCCTGGTTCGTCGAGCAGCTCACCGACCGCATCGAGGCCGAGGCCGAGAAGATCTTCGACCAGATCAAGGAGCGCGGACTGCGCGCCCACCCGAACGGGCAGCACCCGATCGGTCCGATCACCTCGGGCATCCTGCGCGGCATCGAGGACGGCTGGTTCACCGGGGAGATCGCCGAGTCGGCCTTCCAGTACCAGCGCTCGCTGGAGAAGGGCGACAAGCGGGTCGTGGGCGTCAACTGCCACCACGGCTCGGTCACCGGGGACCTGGAGATCCTCCGGGTCAGCCACGAGGTGGAGACCGTACAGGTCCGCGAACTCGCGGAGCGCAAGGCCGGCCGGGACGACGCGAAGGTGAAGTCGGCGCTGGACGCCATGCTGGCCGCCGCCCGCGACGGATCGAACATGATCCCGGCGATGCTGGACGCGGTGCGCGCCGAGGCCACGATGGGCGAGATCTGCAACCTGCTGCGGGACGAGTGGGGCACGTACACGGAGCCGCCGGGCTTCTGACGGCCCGTTGCCCGCGACGCCTAAGGTGGCGGCCATGACAGGCCGCCACCTTCCCGTCCCCGTGTACGGGGTGACCGCCCGGGTGCTCATGCAGACCAACTGCGGGCCGTACGCGTACATCGCCGCCGACTTCGAGCCGCCCGGCCGGGACGGGCTGACGGAGGTGCTGAACGCCGTTCCGGCGGACCGCCGGCTGCCCGAGGTGTACGCCTCCTGCGTGCGGGCGGGCATCGTGCGCGGCCTCGACGGGGTGGCGGCCTCGGTGCTGCTCATCGACGCCCACGTCCACGAGGTGGACTCCTCGGAGTACGGCTACCGGCTGGCCGGGCTCGAAGCGGGCCGGGCGGCCCTGGTGGCCTCCGGCCTGCTGCCGCCGGAGGAGGCCGACAGCCTGCGCTGGGCCGACTGGCCGGGGCGCCCGAGGCCCTGGCCGGGCCACAATCCGCGCTCCGAGGCGCTGATCGCCTCGGCGCCGGCCTGGTGCGAGGACTTCCTGCCCCTGTCGGACGGCGGCCGGCCCGCCGTGGTCACACCGCCGGTGCGGGGCCGGAAGGGCCGGCGGCGGAACCCTGGAGGCCGTACATGAGCAGGGCCGTGAAGGTGGCCACCCACAGCTCGTCCACCGGCTCGGAGCTCACCAGCGCCCGGTGGACCACCGTGCCCGCGATCACGTCGAAGATCAGGTCCGTGGTGTGGGAGGCGAGGGACTGGTCCTCCTCGTAGGGGAGTTCGCCCCGGGCCTGCGCCCGTTCGCGTCCCAGTACGACGAGACGTTTCTGCCGGTCCACGATCGCCGACCGGATCCGGTCCCTCAGGGCCTCGTCCCGGGTGGACTCGGCGACGACCGCCATCAGGGCGGTACGGGCCTCCGGGCGCCGCAGCAGCGCCGCGAACTGGAGCACCACGTACTCGATGTCGGCTTCGAGCGATCCCCGGTCGGGCAGTTCGAGGGAGTCGAAGAGCTCCGCGACGGCGTCCACGACCAGTTCGCTCTTGCCCGACCAGCGCCGGTAGAGGGTGGTCTTCGCGACCCCGGCCCGCGCCGAGACGTCCCCCATCGTCAGCTTCGACCAGCCCAGCTCCACCAGTGCGTCCCGGGTCGCAGCGAGGATCGCGGCGTCCGCCGCGGCGCTGCGCGGGCGGCCGGTGCGGCCGGGCGGGCAGGAGGTGTCCGAGCTGGGGTTGCGCATGGCCGAGACCATACCCGCCGGTAGCAGGACCGATCGGCACCCCGGGCGTGTGCTTCAGATCACGGCCCGCGGGAGGGCGGGGGGAGTTACGCTACGACTCGTAGCGTAAGAGCGACAACCACGCGAAGAGCTACCGGCGCCAGGTGGGGACCCGGCGCCACAGCACGACAGGGCAGTACAGACAGGGCACGGCAGTACGGACACGGCACGGCAGGTACCGCGATCGGTTCGTTTCGGCCGATCTTTTTCGTCGGCGCGCGCACTCGGGGGAGGATGTACGCATGCAGCCCAGAAACATGTCCATGAGCGGCGTCGTCGACCTCGCCGCGGTGAAGGCGGCCGGTGAGGCCAAGGCCAAGGCCGAGCAGGCCCGCGCCGAGGCGGCCCGGAAGGCCGCTCAGGGCGGTGCGCCCGCGCCCGCCGGGGCCGTTCCGCCGTCCGCGCTCGTCTTCGACACCGACGAGACCCGCTTCGAGAGCCACGTCGTCCCGCTCTCGGGTGAGGTTCCGGTCATCCTCGACTTCCGCGCCGAGGGCTTCGAGCAGGGGCGGGAGCTGAGCCTGCTGCTGGAGCGGCTCACCCTCGAGGCGAACGGGCGCCTCGCGCTGGCCGCCCTCGATGTCGCCGCCAACCAGAACCTGATCCGCGAGTTCCGCATCCAGGCGCTCCCGGCCGTCTTCGCCGTGGTCGCCGGCCAGGCGATGCCGCTGTTCCAGGACCTCCCGTCCGAGGGCGAGGTCCGCGGGGTCCTGGCCCAGCTGGTCCAGATCGCCGAGGAGCGCTTCGGGGTCATCGGCGTCGAGGTGGACCCCGGCGCCGAGGGCGCCGCCGCCCCGGGTCCGGGTGCGGTGGAGGCCGAGGAGCCGGCCGGTCCGTACGACGCGCTGCTCGACGAGGCGATCGAGGCGCTGGACGCCGACGACCTCGACGGGGCGGTGCGCGCCTACAAGAACGTACTGGCGGCCGATCCGTCCAACACCGACGCCAAGCTGGGCCTCGCCCAGACCGAGCTGTTCGTCCGGGTCAAGGACATGAACCCGCAGGCGGTGCGTGCCGCGGCGGCCGAGAACCCGAAGGACCCGGCGGCGCAGATCGCCGCGGCCGATCTGGATCTGGCCGGCGGTCACGTGGCGGACGCCTTCGGGCGGCTGGTGGACACCGTGAAGGTGACGTTCGGTGAGGACCGCGACGCGGTGCGCGTCCGGCTGCTGGAGATGTTCGAAGTGGTGGGTCCGGACAACCCGCTCGTGACCTCGGCCCGTACGGCGCTCGCGCGGGTGCTCTTCTAGCACCGGCACAGGACCGACACAGCACCGGCACACCACCGGTGATTTGTTGACACGGAGATAAACAGCGGCCGCACTTTGCCAAAACTTGGCAATCGCGGCCGCTGTTACTCGCAGTAAATCGAACCCCGTGAACTGTCCGGTGTGTTCACTCTTCCCCCGGTCTGTCGTGGCCCTTGGTGACACCCTGTGTTGCTGCCCGACAGGGTGGGGACTCCCTCAGGTTATCTGGCCGTTACCCGCCAGTAACGAACCCCCTTGTGCCCCGGCCGTGAATGGACCACGATCGGCGACGCTCGGTCCTTCCCGCAGAGCCGCTCATCCCGGAGCCGCGGTGGAGGGTCCCCACCGGGCCGGCCGGTGGCAGTGGCACCGGCCGTGGGACAGGGGGGTCTCCGTCACACGGCGGGGCCTGTCCCCCCAGGTTGCGCGAACGCGTGGCCAAGTGGTTGTCGCTCGGGGGTGAACGCCGGTGTACGGACGCGGTATTGCCGCGGTTCGGCCGCTCGCGCTCCTTCCCGAGGACGTAGCACTTCTCCCATCCCAGGACGGGCACCGCCCGGACCGGAGATGTACGTCCGAGAAGGAGGAACGAACATGATTTCCCAGATTCGTGGCGGGACCAGATGGAAGCGCTTCGCGCTCGTCATGGTGCCGAGCATCGCTGCCACGGCGGCGGTCGGTGTGGGTCTGGCGCAGGGTGCCCTCGCGGCGTCCTTCAGCGTCTCGGGCCAGGACTTCAAGGTTTCGGCCGACAAGCTCGACGGTCAGAACCTGATCCAGTACGGCGGCGTCGCCGAGGGTCACAACCTCGACGGCACGGCGGCGCACCACCCGGTCACCATCTCCGGGTTCAGCCACGCCGAGATCACCAACATGTGCCAGTCGCTGGTCACCCCGACGCCGCTCGGCAACATCACGCTGAAGCTGCAGACGGGCACCAAGCCGGGCAAGCCCGCGGTGGCCGACAACATCTACCTGGATGTTGCCGAGCTGGACACCGACGCCGAGTTCACCAACCTGGACATCGGTGTCGCGGTCGGCGATGCGTCCCACAAGACGAAGCCGCAGGCGGGCACGGTCGCCAACAAGTACGCGTTCTCGCAGCGTGCGGACCGCGCGGTGCTGTCGAACGTGCGCCAGAAGGCGTGGGCGACGACGGCGGGCACCTTCAAGCTGCCCGACCTGAAGCTGCGCCTCCTCGGTGGAGACCAGCCCTGCTACTAGGACGCGAAGCCATCGCTCCGAGTGCGTAACCGGACGGGCGGGCGGTGAAGGCAGCCGCCGTCGCCCGCCCGTCCGGGCTCCACATAGTTCTCAGTACCACCCGTTTCCAGGGAGCTGTTGTCCATGAACCCCCAGGCCCCGGTTTACGTGCGCGCCGAAGACGACGCCTGGCTCACCGCGGTGTACTACCGCTTCCACGCGTGGAGCGGTCACCGCCCCTTCTGGGCAGGTCTGTTCACGCTCCTCAGCGGTGCTCCGATCCTCTACTTCCCGTACGGGGACGTCCGGCTCGGCAATGTCACCCTCGCGATGGCGACGACGACCGGCGCCGGTTCGCTGATCATCGGCATCCTCCTGATCACGCTGGGGCTGACGCTCTGGTTCCAGCAGGGTGTACGGATCTTCGCGGGTGTCGCCGCGATCCTGCTGGGACTGGTGTCCATCCCGGTGTCGAACCTCGGCGGCTTCGGTGCGGGGATCATCCTCGCCATGGTCGGCGGCGGCCTCGCACTGTCGTGGGTGCCGGGCAAGCCGGAGGACGCGACGAACACGACGGACACCAGAGACGCGGCGCACACCGTGAACCTGGGCAAGGCCGAGGCGATGGCGGGCCCCCACGGGGTCCCGGGACAGCGCGAAACGGAAACGCCGGCATACGCGAGCGAGACGACTGCCCACGCCGATGGCGGGAGGAACAGTGCGGGGTGACGAAACGCAACGGGGCGAGGCTCCGGGTGCGGAGTCCCGTGAAAGGAAGGGCCCGCGCCACGCGGCGCCCAGGAAGTCGCTGCTGACCAAGATCCAGATACCCGTCGGCAAGACGATGGCGCTGGCCGCCATGCCGACCGCGGTCTTCGTCGGCATGAGCATGGCGCCGAAGCTGGCCGTGGCCGACGAAAAGGACATCCCCTTCGCGCCCGGGCCGTGCGTGACGCGGTCCGACGAGCCCGCGGAGTCGGCGTCCCCGTCGGCGAAGACGCCTTCCAAGACTCCTCCGAAGACTCCTGGGACGACTCCCGCACCGGGCAAGTCGCCCACCGCGGTGCCTTCGCCGAACGTGAGCCCGTCGGCGAGCAAGCCCGCGTCGAAGCCCGTCCAGAAGCCCGGCGTCATGCCGGCGGCGGTGCCTGCGGCGGCCAAGGCTGAGAACCCGCTGGACCCGCTCGGCGTCGGCGACGCGATCAAGGGCCTGGTCGACGAGCTCGGCAAGCCCCTCACGGGCACCCCGGCCGCGCCGACTCCGACCCCGACCGCGACCGCTGCCACCGCCGCGCCCGCTGCGGACCCGGCCGCGGCCGCGATCCGCGACGCCGCGAAGACGGCGGGCGTCACCGTCTCGGAGCTCTCCGAGGAGGTCAAGGGCACCACGACCACCCCGAAGGACGAGACGGGCAGGACGACCAAGCCGAAGCCCAAGCCGGTGCCGGAAACGGCGACGGAGGGCGAGGGCGCGAAGGGCGCGAAGGGCAAGAACGGGAAGGAACCCTTCCCCTGCCCGACCTACGACGCCAAGGCGCTGGCCGCAGCCGAACTGGAGCAGGGCATCCCGCTGCTCCCGGACGAGCCCTGGTACCTGGACAGCTCGCTGCTGACCCTCTACGGCCTCGACTACGAGGGCATCGTCGAGGTGAAGACGGCGGGCGGCAAGACCAAGACCGTCCTGAAGTTCACCGCGGACTCGCTGGACATCAAGGACCTCTACCAGACGGTCGGCAAGGGTGCGCAGGTCGCCCACCTGAAGTCCCGTCCGGGATCCACCTCGAAGATCCGGGGGGCCAAGGTGACGATGTACACCGAGAGCCTCAAGGGCAACCTCTTCGGTCTGATCCCGATCGAGTTCACCCCGAAGAGCCCGCCGCCCCTGAACGTCCCGTTCGCGTTCTTCACGAACGTCACGGTCGTCCAGGCCGGCCAGTTCGGCGGCACCCTGACCGTCCCGGGCCTCAAGAACTACATCGGCCCGGCGGAGTAGACGCGTACGGCCTCGCGCGGCCGCACGCACCGAGGGCGGCACCCCGGATCCTCATCGGATCGGGGTGCCGCCCTCGGTCTCTGTGCGGCAGAGTCTTACGGGTGGAGCCGGCGGTGCGGGATCAGTCGCGGGCGCCGCTGCCCAGGTGGTGGACCCGGACCATGTTGGTGGTGCCCGGGACGCCGGGGGGCGAGCCGGCGGTGATGACCATGGTGTCGCCGTTGTTGTAGCGCTGGAGCTTGAGCATCTCCACGTCCACCAGGTCGACCATGGAGTCGGTGTTGTCCACGTGGGGGACCACGTAGGACTCGACGCCCCAGCTCAGCGTGAGCTGGTTGCGGGTGTTGACGTCGGTGGTGAAGGCCAGGATCGGCTGGTTCGCGCGGTAGCGCGACAGGCGGCGGGCGGTGTCACCGGAGTGGGTGAAGGCGACCAGGGCCTTGCCGTCCAGGAAGTCCGCGATCTCGCAGGCCGCGCGGGCGACGGAGCCGCCCTGGGTGCGGGGCTTCTTGCCCGGGACCAGCGGCTGCAGGCCCTTGGACAGGAGCTCCTCCTCGGCCGCCTCGACGATCTTCGACATCGTCTTGACGGTCTCGATCGGGTAGGCGCCGACCGAGGACTCGGCGGACAGCATGACCGCGTCCGCGCCGTCGAGGATGGCGTTGGCCACGTCGGAGGCCTCCGCGCGCGTCGGGCGCGAGTTGGTGATCATCGACTCCATCATCTGGGTCGCGACGATCACCGGCTTGGCGTTGCGGCGGCACATCTCCACGAGGCGCTTCTGCACCATCGGGACCTTCTCGAGCGGGTACTCGACGGCGAGGTCGCCACGGGCGACCATGACCGCGTCGAAGGCCGCGACGACGCCCTCCATGTTGGCGACGGCCTGGGGCTTCTCGACCTTGGCGATGACGGGGACCCGGCGGCCCTCCTCGTCCATGACCTTGTGGACGTCCTTGACGTCGTTGGCGTCACGCACGAAGGAGAGGGCGACCATGTCGCAGCCCATCCGCAGGGCGAAGCGGAGGTCGTCGACGTCCTTCTCCGACAGGGCGGGGACGTTGACGGCGGCACCCGGCAGGTTGATGCCCTTGTGGTCCGAGATGACACCGCCCTCGATGACGATGGTCTTGACCCGGGGGCCCTCGACCTCGGTCACCCGGAGCTCGACGTTGCCGTCGTTGATCAGGACCTGGTCGCCCTTGGAGACGTCGCCCGGCAGACCCTTGTAGGTCGTGCCGCAGATGGACTTGTCGCCCGGGACGTCCTCGGTGGTGATGGTGAACTCGTCACCGCGGACGAGCTCGACGGGACCCTCGGCGAAGGTCTCCAGGCGGATCTTCGGGCCCTGGAGGTCGGCGAGGACGCCGACGGCACGCCCGGTGTCCTCGGAGACCTTCCGGACGCGGTCGTACCGCTCCTGGTGTTCTGCCTGGGAGCCGTGGCTGAAGTTGAATCGGGCCACGTTCATACCGGCCTCTACGAGAGCTTTCAGCTGCTCGTAAGAGTCGACGGCGGGGCCCAGCGTGCAGACGATTTTGGAACGGCGCATGGAGCGGATCCTATCGGTTTGTTTCGTAGCGGAATATTCCGTCTGGCGGAAAGTCCAAAGTGACTACCCGGTAACCAGCGCGTACGTCTGGCTGGCGATCTCCAGTTCCTCGTCCGTCGGGACCACGGCCACGGCCACCCGTGCGTACTCCGCGGACACCAGGCGCGGCTCGGGGGACCGTACCGAGTTCGCCTCCAGGTCGAGCGCCAGGCCCAGTTCGGCCAGACCGGCCAGGGCCATCTCCCGGATCGCGGAGGAGTTCTCGCCCACGCCCGCCGTGAAGGCGACCGCGTCCACCCGGCCGAGGACCGCCGAGTAGGCGCCGATGTACTTCTTCAGACGGTGGATGTACGAGGCCAGTGCCAGGCGGGCGGAGGCGTCGCCCTCCGCCGCCCGCCGCTGCACCTCGCGCATGTCGTTGTCGCCGCACAGACCCAGCAGACCGCTCTTCTTGTTGAGCAGCGAGTCGATCTCGTCGATGGACATGCCCCCCACCCGTGCCAGGTGGAAGACGACGGCCGGGTCCAGATCGCCCGAGCGGGTGCCCATGACCAGGCCCTCCAGCGGGGTCAGTCCCATGGAGGTCTCCACGCAGACCCCGCCGTGCACGGCCGAGGCCGAGGCGCCGTTGCCCAGGTGGAGCACGATCACGTTCACGTCCTCCTCGGCCTTGCCCAGGAGCCGGGCCGTGGCCCGGGCGACGTAGGCGTGCGAGGTGCCGTGGAACCCGTACCGCCGGATGGAGTACTTGTCGGCCGTCGCGGCGTCGATCGCGTACCGCGCCACGTGCTCCGGCATGGTCGAGTGGAAGGCCGTGTCGAAGACGGCGACCTGCGGCAGGTCGGGGCGCAGCTCCCGCGCCACCTCGATGCCGGTCACGTTCGCCGGGTTGTGCAGCGGGGCGAGCGGGATCAGGGCGCGGATCTCGGCCAGGACGGCGTCGTCGATCAGCGTCGGGTGGGTGAACTTGGTCCCGCCGTGCACCACCCGGTGGCCGACGGCGGCCAGCTCGGGGGAGTCCAGGCCCAGCCCGTCGGCGGCGAGCTCCGCCGAGACGGCACGCAGCGCGGCGGCGTGGTCCGCGATGGGGCCCTCCGTCACGCGCTTGCCGCCCGCGGCCCCCGGACCGGTCAGCGGCTCGTGACTGAGCCGGGAGGTCTCCTCGCCGATGCGCTCCACCAGACCGACTGCCAGGCGGGAGGAGTCCGCCATGTCGAGCAGCTGGTACTTCACCGACGAGGAGCCGGAGTTGAGGACGAGTACGCGCGATGCGGTCACGATGAGGGTCTTTCCTTTGCGGTGGGGGCTCGGTGGGGGAGGGGCTCAGCCGGCCACGGGCTCAGCCGGCTGCGGGCCGGGGGTGGGACTGCGCCTGGATCGCCGTGATGGCCACGGTGGTGACGATGTCCTGGACCAGGGCGCCGCGCGAGAGGTCGTTGACGGGCTTGCGCAGACCCTGCAGGACCGGGCCGACCGCCACGGCGCCGGCCGAACGCTGCACGGCCTTGTACGTGTTGTTGCCGGTGTTGAGGTCGGGGAAGATCAGCACCGTCGCGCGGCCGGCCACCTCCGACTCGGGCAGCTTGGTCGCGGCGACCGAGGGCTCCACGGCGGCGTCGTACTGGATCGGCCCCTCGATCAGCAGGTCGGGGCGCTGCTCGCGGACGATCTCGGTGGCCTTGCGGACCTTGTCCACGTCGGCGCCCGAGCCGGAGGTGCCGGTCGAGTACGAGAGCATCGCGATCCGCGGGTCCAGGCCGAAGGCGGCGGCGGTGGCGGCCGACTGGACGGCGATGTCGGCGAGCTGCTCGGCGTTGGGGTCCGGGTTCACGGCGCAGTCGCCGTAGGCCAGGACCTTGTCGGCCAGGCACATGAAGAAGACCGAGGAGACGATGGACGCGTCGGGCTTGGTCTTGATGATCTCGAAGGCCGGGCGGATGGTGGCGGCGGTGGAGTGCACCGAGCCGGAGACCATGCCGTCGGCCAGGCCCTCCTGGACCATCAGGGTGCCGAAGTAGTTGACGTCGGTGACCACGTCGTGGGCCAGCTCGACCGTCATGCCCTTGTGGGCGCGGGCCTTGGCGTAGTACTCGGCGAATCGTTCCCGCAGCGGGGAGGTCGCCGGGTCGATGAGCTGGGCGGCCGAGATGTCGATGCCCAGGTCGGCGGCCTTCTTCAGGATCGCCTGCTCCTCGCCCAGCAAGGTGAGGTCGCAGACCCCGCGGCGCAGCACCACGTCCGCGGCGCGCAGCACGCGCTCCTCGGTGCCCTCGGGGAGGACCACGCGGCGGCGCTCGGCGCGGGCCTGTTCCAGCAGCTGGTTCTCGAACATCATCGGCGTGACCCGCTCGGAGCGGGCCACCGAGAGCACCTCGCGCAGCTCGGCGGTGTCCACGTGGCGTTCGAACAGGCCGAGCGCGGTCTCCAGCTTGCGCGGGGTCGCGGAGTTCAGCCGGCTCTGCAGCGCGAAGAGTTCGGCGGCCGTGGGGAAGCTGTTGCCCGCCACCGAGACCACCGGGGTGCCCGGAGCCAGCTTGGAGGCCAGCGTCAGGATGTCCTTGCCCGGGCGCTCGTTCAGCGTCAGCAGCACACCGGCGATCGGCGGGGTGCCGGAGGTGTGCGCGGCGAGCGCGCCGATGACCAGGTCGGAGCGGTCCCCGGGGGTGACGACCAGGCAGCCGGGGGTCAGGGCGTTCAGGAAGTTCGGCAGCATGGCCCCGCCGAAGACGAAGTCCAGGGCGTCGCGGGCCAGTCCGGCCTCGTCGCCGAGGAGCACCTCGCCGCCGAGCGCCCGGGTGATCTGGGCGACCGTCGGGGCGGACAGGTGCTTGTCGTCCGGCAGGACGTAGCAGGGCACGGGGAGCCTGGCGGCCAGGCGCTCGGCTATCACCTCGCGGTCCTCGGCGGCCACCCGGTTGACGACCATCGCGCCCACGTGGCAGCCCAGCGCCTCGTAGGCGCGGTAGGCGTTGCGGGTCTCGGCGCGCACGGCCTCGGCCGGGTGCTTGGTGCCGCCCACGACGGGGATGACCAGCGCGCCCAGCTCGTTGGCGAGACGGGCGTTGAGCGCCAGCTCGTCAGGGAGGTTGGTGTCGGCGTAGTCGGTGCCGAGGACCAGCATGACCTCGTAGTCGCGCGCCACCTTGTGGTAGCGGCCGACGAGCTGGGAGACCAGTTCGTCGGTGCCCTTCTCGGCCAGGATGGCGGAGGCCTCGTGGTACTCCATGCCGTAGGCCGTCGCGGCGTCCTGGTCGATCCGGTACCGGCCCTTGAGGAGGTCGAACAGCCGGTCGGGTCCGTCGTGCAACAGGGGGCGGTAGACGCCCACCCGGCCTGTCTGGCGGGTCAGGAGCTCCATGATGCCCAGCTCGACGACCTGGCGGCCGTCCCCCCGCTCGATCCCCGTCACGTACACGCTGCGCGTCACGCGTGCTCTCCGTCCCAATTCGAGTCGGTTGTCCCAGTTAATGTGGGCTTGACCTCTTGACAATACCCCTGTGATTCCTTAAGACGCCCGCCGGGAGAAGGGCCTGCCGGAGGGGGCCGAAAGGCCCTGTGGGCCCCCCTGGGGTGGCGTGCCACGGAGCGCGCGTCACCCGGGGCCCGTGGAACAATCGGACAGGCTTCATCAATACGCCCTTCATATGTACGACTCTTCGCCCGCACGCGAACAGTCACGTACGACCAGGAGCAGGAGACACAGCACGATGCGTATCGGAGTTCTCACCGCAGGCGGCGACTGCCCGGGCCTGAACGCTGTCATCCGGTCGGTCGTACACCGTGCCGTGGTCGGGCACGGGGACGAGGTCATCGGCTTCGAGGACGGCTTCAAGGGCCTCCTCGACGGCAACTTCCGCCCCCTCGACATCAACGCGGTCAGCGGCATCCTCGCCCGCGGCGGCACGATCCTCGGATCGGCCCGCATGGAGCGCGCCCGCCTCCACGAAGCGGCGGAGAACGCCGTCGAACTGGCGAAGCGCTACGGCATCGACGCCCTGATCCCGATCGGCGGCGAGGGCACCCTGACGGCCGCCCGGATGCTGTCGGACGCCGGCATGCCGGTCGTCGGCGTACCGAAGACCATCGACAACGACATCTCCTCCACCGACCGCACCTTCGGCTTCGACACCGCCGTCATGGTCGCCACGGAGGCCATCGACCGCCTCAAGACCACCGCCGAATCGCACCAGCGCGTGATGGTCGTCGAGGTCATGGGCCGGCACGCGGGCTGGATCGCCCTGGAGTCCGGCATGGCCGGCGGCGCCCACGGAATCTGCCTGCCGGAGCGCCCGTTCGAGGTGGACGCCCTGGTCAAGATGGTGGAGGAACGATTCGCCCGCGGTAAGAAGTTCGCCGTCATCTGCGTGGCCGAAGGCGCGCACCCCGGCGAGGGCTCCATGCCGTACGAGAAGGGCGCGATCGACCAGTACGGCCACGAGCGGTTCGCCGGCATCGGAAACCGCCTCGCCGTCGAGCTGGAGCGGCGCCTGGGCAAGGAAGCCCGCCCGGTCATCCTCGGCCACGTCCAGCGCGGCGGCACCCCCACCGCCTACGACCGCGTCCTCGCGACCCGGTTCGGCTGGCACGCGGTCGAGGGCGTCCACCGCGGTGATTTCGGCAACATGACCGCCCTGCGCGGCACCGACATCGTCATGGCCCCGCTGGCCTCCGCCGTCACCGAGCTGAAGACCGTCCCCGAGGACCGCATGTACGAGGCCGAGTCCGTCTTCTGACCGCCCCGGCCGGGACTTCCGTCCCGAATTCCGCCGCCGAACGGCCCGGTCCGCGACCCCCCTCCGGGGGCGCGGAGACCGGCCGCCAGGCCCGGACGGCCCGTCCGCGTCCCCTCCGGGACGGGGACGGGCCGCAGCTCGTTCGGCCCCCTTCCCGCGTTATGATCCGAAGACTCCGCCGTTGGGGGATTGATCGGCCGAGCCGCACATGGCCGGATCGGGCCGCGCATTCCAGGCCCCTCATCCGGCTCCCGTGCGCACGATGGAAGGTTCCCGTCTCCCGTGGCGACCCGCCCTGCCCTTTTGACCAGTAGGAACGCCGAGAACCCGCGGGCGGGACAGCCCGGCGGTCCGGCCGCGGCGCCGGCCCCGGCACAGCGGCGGTGGCCCGTGCTCGCCGCGGCCGTGGGCCTCTCCTGGGCGCTGCCGCTGCTCCTCGACGCAATGAGCCTGGACGTGGTGCTGATCCCCGTCCTGGTCCTGGCGATCGGCTCCCTGATCCGGGTGGGCGGCGGCCTCCTCGACCGCCTGGTCGTCTCCGCCTTCATGCTGTGCGGCGCCGTCATGGCCTTCGGACTGCTCTTCTCCGTCTGGCCGTGGGGGCTGTCCCCGGTCCCCGGCGCGGGCTTCCTGCTGACCGTCGTGTCCGTCTGCGGCTGGCTGTCCGGCCGGCGCCCGCACATCCCCCTGCGGCTGCGCGGCACGGACGCCCTGGTGCTCGGCACCTTCGCGGCGGTCTGGCACTACATGCACCACCCGCTCGCCGGTAAGTCGATCACCGAGCGGCTGGCCTTCTTCGTCACGTCCGAGGACCGGATGGGGCACTTCTCGTACTTCGACGGCATCCACCACGTGGGCGGCTACAACTTCCTCCACCAGGAGGCCGCCAAGACGTTCATGATGACCCCCTCGGAGGCCGTCTACCCGCAGGGCACCCACTTCCTGCTGGCGTGGATCGACGTCCTCGTGAAGTCCTCGACCGACGGCGGCCCCGCCGCCGAGATGATGAACCGGTACCTCCTGTACGTCATCGGCGCCTACGCGCTGCTCTGCGCCGTCCTGGTCTGGGCCGCTCGCTGGATCGGCGGCCCGCGCCTGCGCGGCTGGCGCGCCGCGGCGGTCTGCGCCAGCGTGATGGCGGTGATGCTGATCGGCTCCATGTCCACCCTCGTCGAGCGGGGGTTCGACTCCGAGATCGTCGGGCTGCTGTTCCTCGCCGTCGGACTGGCGCTGCTCGTGCGGCCCGCGATGGGCCGGGCCGAGTTCGCCCTCGTCGCGGTGGCCGGCCTGGTGACCGTCACCTTCGTCTACAACCTCTACGGTGCCCTGCTCGGCCTCGGCCTGGCCGCGGTCCTCGTCGTCCACCGGCGGCGCTTCGCCCCCCGGCGCGGACTGCTCCTCACGGTCCTGGCGGGCGGCACGCTGCTCGCGGGACTACCCAGCATCTTCTCCGTGCTGACCAAGCTGGACGTCTCCAAGACCTCGAACCTCGCCGGCCCGATGGTCGTCCCCGACCGCCCGGTGCTCATCGGGTGCGCCCTGGCGGCCCTGCTGGCCGCCTCGCTGCGGGCGAACCGGCGCACCGCCACCGGACAGATGGTCCTGGTCCTGGTCCTCGGCGCGATGGCGATGCTCACCCTGTTCGGTGTCTACCAGACGAAGACCATCGGCTACCTCTCGTACTACTTCGAGAAGCTGGCCGCCGCCGGACTGGTGATCGGCCTGATCTCGCTGGGCCTGGTCGGGCTCCTGCTGACGCCCGGGCACCAGGCCGAGGGTTCCCCCCGGCGCCGCCGGGTGGAGCGGCTGCTGCAGTCCGGTCTCGCGGCGGTCACCGCGCTCGCACTGTTCGGCGGCGTGCAGTTCGGGGTCCCCTCGGGGTGGACCAGCTTCGCGGACCGGCTGAACACCACCTCGGCCTTCCACGAGAGCCCGATGATCAAGTGGGCCAAGGGCGGCGGCCGGAGCGACATGGGCCCGCCGGCCCGGGCGCTCGTCGACCGGGACCTCAAGGACCGGCCGGGCCCGGTGATCGCCCTGTACTCCAACGACTCGTACCTGAACCTGAAGTCCACCTTCCTCGCCCAGCTCCTGAACCACCGGGCGGGCGACATGGTGGCGCTGTACGAGATCTTCTACGTCCAGATGGGCGGCCCGCCCGCCGAGAAGGACGCCCAGAAGCGGGAGTTCGCGTCGCTGTACGACACCTCGCTGGTCCACCTGAAGAAGGCGCTCGCCGAGGGCCCCGCCGCACCGACCATCCTGGTCGGCGACCGGACGGTGGCGGACCGGCTGACGAAGGACCTCGCCAAGGCCGGCATCGCGGCGACCGTGGTGTACGCACCGCTGCCGGCGCGCTAGCGGCCGCCGCCAGGGAAGCTGCCGACCGGCCCCCGGGGCGGGACCTCCGCCCCCACTTCGAACGCCGAAAGGCCCCGATCACGTCCTCGTCTGGACGCGGTCGGGGCCTTTCCCGTAGGGAGCCCGAGGGCGAAATGTGTCCTACGCCGCACCCCCGGCGAGGGACCAGAACCGCTCCACGATGTCCGTGAGGTACTCACGTCCCGAATCGCCGCTGCCGGCCTCGCCCTGGCCGCCGCCCCAGCTCAGGGTCGCCACCATCCGCGACTGGTACTCGCCGTGCAGCTGCTCCAGCACCCGCTCCAGGTGCGCCTTGGGCACCGGCAGCAGCTTGGTCAGCGGCTTCACGTACGCCTGCCAGCGCGTGGTCACCGCGCTGCGCAGCAGCTCGGCCAGCTCCTCGTGCTTGCCGGTCGCCGTCACGAACTGGGCCAGGGTCAGCCCCAGCGCCGTCGCCAGCGCCGCGGACTGCCGCTCGTTGCCCTTCCAGCGGCCGGTGTCCTCCATCTTCTGGTAGGCGCCCGCCTCCACCCCGACCCGGCGGGCCAGGTCCTCGGCGGCCAGGCCCCGGGCGATGCGGTGCTCCCGCAGGGTGACGGGCTCGGCGAGCAGCTCGCCGGGGGAACACCAGAGCACGCCGGCCAGCGCGGTGAGCTCGGCGGAGGAGGGCGAAATCTCGCCACGCTCCCATGCCATCACGGTCTCGGGAGTGACGAGCATTCCGTACTGGGCCCGCAGGCCGTAGGCGACATGACCGGGAGCCATGCCCAGGGCCGCGCGGAGACGACGCGCGGCGGGGGCATTGAAGGGGGGGCTGGAGTGCACATGGCACACCGTAGGAGTGGCCGAGGCGCGGCGACTACAGACCAAACAAACAAGCCCATAACTCGTAGGAACGTCCTATGGAGTTAAGGGCTTTGGACGGTTTTCCCTGCGACTGTCCGGTAATCGGGGCGAATCGTGATCCACTTCCTAGCGTACGTTTCCGGCCGCCCGGAGCGATACCCCCGTGCGTGATCCGTCTCACATGACCCGACCGATCCGAACCGGCCACCCGTCCCCTCCGTGCTCCATGAGGCGGAGGCCCTCGCTCACGGGGGTGGCGAGGGCCTCCGAACCCGCTCCTTGCCTTGACGTCGGGGCCATGCGACCGGCGCAAGCTCACCGAACTGGACGGCCTGATCGGCCGCCTCGGCGAGGTGCGCGACCAGGTCGCGAGCCAGCTCGCCGAAGCCGAAGCCGAAGCCGAGGCCGAAACGGCCGGGCCACGGCGTGCTGTCCATGCCGACCCTGCTCGTCTTCCACGACGGCGAGCCCGTCCTGCAGCTGGTCGGAGCCCGCGCCAAGCGCAGGCTCCTCCAGGAGCTGGAAGGGGTCCTGGCCGCTACCGGCGCGGCATCGGGCTGAGCCAGACCGTCGCCAGGGGCGGGAGGGTCAGGCGCAGGCTCGCCGCCCGGCCCTGGGCGGGGACCGGCTCGGGGCGCACCGGCTGGGTGTGGTGGACGCCGCTGCCGCCGTAGAGCTGCTGGTCGGTGTTGAGGACCTCCCGCCACAGCGGCACCTCTTCCGGGACCCCGATCCGGTACCCGTGCCGGACCACCGGCGAGAAGTTCGAGACGCACAGCAGCTGCGAGCCGTCCTGCGCGAAGCGGAGGAAGGCGAAGACGTTGTCCTCCGCGGCGTCCGCCTCCACCCAGGCGAAGCCCTCCGGCACGGTGTCCCGCTCCCACAGGGCCGGAGCCGCCCGGTAGGTGCGGTTCAGGTCGCCCACGAGGCTGCGTACGCCCCGGTGGTCACCGGCCGCCGCGTACGAGGAGTCCAGCAGCCACCAGTCCGGACCGTACGTCTCGGACCACTCCGAGCCCTGCGCGAACTCCTGCCCCATGAAGAGCAGCTGCTTGCCCGGGTGGGCCCACATGAAGCCCAGGTACGCCCGGTGCGCGGCCCGCTGCTGCCACCAGTCACCGGGCATCTTCGACACCAGCGATCCCTTGCCGTGCACCACCTCGTCGTGCGAGATCGGCAGCACGTAGTTCTCGCTGAACGCGTAGACCATCCCGAAGGTCATGTCGTGGTGGTGGTACTTGCGGTGCACCGACTCCTTCGACGCGTACCGCAGGGTGTCGTGCATCCAGCCCATGTTCCACTTCAGGCCGAAGCCGAGCCCGCCCGTGTCGGTGGGCTGCGTGACGCCCGGCCACGCCGTGGACTCCTCGGCGATCGTCACCACGCCCGGGCAGCGCCGGTAGACGGTCGCGTTCATCTCCTGGAGCATCGCCACCGCGTCCAGGTTCTCCCGCCCGCCGTGCTCGTTCGGCGTCCACTCGCCGTCCTTGCGGGAGTAGTCGAGGTAGAGCATCGAGGCCACCGCGTCCACGCGCAGCCCGTCCACGTGGAACTCCTGGCACCAGTACACGGCATTGGCCACCAGGAAGTTGCGCACCTCCCGGCGCCCGTAGTCGAACTCCAGCGTCCCCCAGTCCGGGTGCGCGGCCCGCTGCGGGTCGTGGTGCTCGTACAGCGGCCGGCCGTCGAACTCGGCGAGCGCCCAGTCGTCGCGCGGGAAGTGCGCCGGCACCCAGTCGACGATCACCCCGATCCCGGCCCGGTGCAGCGCGTCCACCAGGAACCGGAAGTCGTCCGGGGTACCCATCCGGGAGGTCGGCGCGTAGAAGCCGGTGACCTGGTAGCCCCAGGAGCCGCCGAAGGGGTGCTCGGCGACCGGCATCAGCTCCACGTGCGTGAAGCCCAGCTCCGTGACGTACGCCGGCAACTGCTCGGCCAGCTGCCGGTACGAGAGCCCGGGCCGCCAGGACGCCAGGTGCAGCTCGTAGACGGAGAAGGGGGCCTGGTGCGGCGGGCGCTCCCCGCGCCGGGCCATCCACTCCGCGTCCTGCCAGACGTAGGAGGAGGCCGTCACCACCGACGCGTTGGCCGGCGGGACCTCGGCGTGCTTGGCCATCGGGTCGGCGCGCAGGGTGTGCGAGCCGTCCGGGCGGGTGATGTCGTACTTGTACAGGGCGCCCTCGCCGACGCCGGGCAGGAACAGCTCCCACACGCCGGTCGCCCCGAGCGAGCGCATCGGGTAGGCGACCGAGTCCCAGTACGAGAAGTCCCCGCTGACCCGCACCCCCTGCGCGTTCGGCGCCCACACCGTGAACCGGGTGCCCGCCACGCCCTGGTGCTCCATCGGCTCCGCGCCGAGCGCCGTCCACAGCTCCTCGTGCCGGCCCTCGCCGATCAGGTGCAGGTCGAGCTCGCCCAGCGCGGGCAGGAACCGGTAGGGGTCGTGGACCTCCACCTCGTCGCTGTCGTACGTCACCAGCAGCCGGTAGTCCGGCACCCCGGCCAGCGGCAGCAGCCCGGAGAACAGCCCGTCGCCCTCGTCGAGGAGCTCGGCCCGCAGCCCCTTGGCGACGATGGTGACCGCCTTCGCGTACGGACGCAGCACCCGGAAGGACACCCCGCCCCGCTGGGCCCGGGCCCCGAGCACCCCGTGCGGATCGTGGTGGCGGCCCTCCAGCAGCCGGGCCCGTTCCTCCGCGCCCAGCACCGGCGCCGGCCGGACCCCGTGCGCCGGAGCCGCCCGCCGGGCCCTGGGGGCCCGGGGCTTCTTCACGGGCTCGGCGGTGTCGACGGCGTCTGCGGTGTCGACACGGGTCTTGGCTTCGTCGCGGACGGTCGGTGACGGCTGTCGTGCGGCGCTCACGCGAGCGGCCTCCTCGGGGGCTTCGGGTGGAGGGTGGGGGATCCTGGGGCGGGGAGCTGCGTGCGGTGCGACGGCGGACGCTGCGGCTCCGAGAGCCGCCGGATCGCCGCCATCGGCACGTGCAGCCAGTCGGGGCGGTGCCGGGACTCGTAGCGGGCCTCGTACACCGCCTTGTCGGTCTCGTAGGCGCGCAGGAGCACGGGGTCCTCGCGCGGGTCCCGGCCGGTCGTGCGGGCGTAGCCCTCGCAGAAGGCGGCCCGGCAGTCGTCCGCCCAGGCGGGGGCGAACGGCCGGTGCGAGCGGGCCGCGTAGTCGAAGGAGCGCAGTATCCCGGCGATGTCCCGGACCGCCGGCTCGGGGCGGCGCCGGTCGGCCAGCGGCCGGGCCGGCTCGCCCTCGAAGTCGATCAGCGCCCAGCTGCCGTCGGCGGTGCGCAGGGTCTGGCCCAGGTGCAGGTCCCCGTGGATGCGCTGGGCGGACACCCCGGTCCCGCGGGAGGCGGCCAGTGCGTCGAAGGCGCCGCGCAGCCCCGCCTCGTAGGGGCGCAGGGCCGGTACCTCGCGGGCGGTGGCGGCGAGCCGGGCCGTCATCCCGGCGGCCAGCCGGGCCGTCTGCTCCGGGCCCAGCGCGACGGTGGGCAGGGCCCCGGCCAGTGCGCTGTGCACCTCGGCGGTGGCCCGGCCGAGCGCGTGCGCCTCGGCGGTGAAGTCGGCCCCGGTGCGCAGCCGGTGCAGCGCGAGCTGCCAGCCGTCGTCGGAGCCGCGCAGGTACGGCTGGAGCACGCCCAGGGTCAGCGGTTCGGAGCCGGGCAGCTCGGCCTCGTACCAGGCGACCGGCGCGGGCACCCGGGCGCAGCCGGCGGCGGCCAGGGCCCGGGGCAGCTCCAGGTCGGGATTGACCCCGGGGCCGACCCGTCTGAAGATCTTCAGGATGTACGAATCCCCGTAGATCAGCGAGGAGTTGGTCTGCTCCCCGGACAGCGGCCGGGGGGTGGGCGCCTCGGGGATCACGGCGGCCGGATCCCGGTCGAAGCGGAGCGGTCCGAGGGTGCCGGGGGAGCGCAGCCGCTCCAGCAGCAGCGAGGCGAGCCGCGGATCGCCCAGTCCCTCGTAGACCGCCAGGCCGGCGTACGGGCCCTGCTCGGCGCGGCCGATCAGCGCGGGCGCGAGGGCCGGCGGCAGCGGGCTCGGGCGGATGCCGAGCAGGAGCTGGTAGCAGTCCCCGTCCACGTCCAGCAGCAGGTGCAGCAGTCCGGCGGCGGATCCGGGCGGCAGCAGTTCGGCCGCCGAGATGGTCCTGAGCCGTCCGATGGCGCGGCCCTTGCCCGCGAACCAGCGCTGCGCGGGCAGCCAGGCCCGCAGCATCGGTTCCAGGGGGCCGAGCCCGAGCCCGGCGGCCCGGTCGGCGGTGAGCCGATCCCGGGCGGATGCAGCCTCCGACATGGCGTCGCGTCCTTTCCCCGGGCCGTCAAAGAATGCGCAGAGTGTCCCGGATCGCGGTGTGTGCTTCTCCGGTGTGAGCGAGTGTCGGGTCAGAAGGGTCCGTACAGGGGCGGGCGATTGACCCATTCGCCCGCCCTCGTGCGTCTACGCGCGCGGCGGTTGCGCTTCCGAGCGCAGGCGGAACCAGTAGAAGCCGTGGCCCGCCAGGGTCAGCAGGTACGGCCATTCGCCGATCGGCGGGAAACGGACGTCGCCGGTGAGTTCCACCGGGACCCGCCCGTTGAACGACCGCAGGTCCAGCTCGGTGGGCTGCGCGAAGCGCGAGAAGTTGTGCACGCACAGCACCAGGTCGTCCCCGTACTCACGGAGGAAGGCGAGCACCGCCGGGTTGGACGAGGGCAGTTCGGTGTACGAGCCCAGTCCGAAGGCCGGGTTGGCCTTGCGGACCTCGATCATCCGGCGGGTCCAGTGCAGCAGCGAAGACGGTGAGGCCATCGCCGCTTCGACATTGGTCACCTGGTACCCGTGGACCGGGTCCATGATGACCGGCAGGTTCAGCCTGCCCGGATCGCACGAGGAGAAACCGGCGTTGCGGTCCGGGGTCCACTGCATCGGCGTGCGCACGCCGTCGCGGTCGCCGAGCCAGATGTTGTCGCCCATGCCGATCTCGTCGCCGTAGTACAGCACCGGCGAACCGGGCAGCGACAGCAGCAGGGCGGTGAACAGTTCCATCTGGTTGCGGTCGTTGTCCAGCAGGGGGGCGAGCCGGCGCCGGATGCCGATGTTGGCCCGCATCCGCGGGTCCTTGGCGTATTCGGCGTACATGTAGTCGCGCTCTTCGTCGGTGACCATTTCGAGCGTGAGCTCGTCGTGGTTGCGCAGGAAGATGCCCCACTGGCAGCGGTCCGGGATCGCCGGGGTCTTCGCCAGGATTTCGGAGACCGGGTAGCGGGACTCTCTTCGGACCGCCATGAAGATGCGCGGCATGACGGGGAAGTGGAAGGCCATGTGGCACTCGTCCCCGCCCTTCTCGAAGTCCCCGAAGTAGTCGACGACGTCCTCGGGCCACTGGTTCGCCTCGGCGAGCAGCACGGTGTCCGGGTAGTGCGCGTCGATCTCGGCGCGGACCGCCTTGAGGAGGGTGTGGGTGCGCGGCAGGTTCTCGCAGTTGGTGCCCTCCTCGGCGTACAGGTAGGGCACGGCGTCGAGGCGGAAGCCGTCGATCCCGAGGTCGAGCCAGAAGCGCAGCGCGGAGACGATCTCCTCGACGACGGCCGGGTTCTCGTAGTTGAGGTCCGGCTGGTGGGAGAAGAACCGGTGCCAGTAGTACTGCTTGCGGACCGGGTCGTACGTCCAGTTCGACGTCTCGGTGTCGACGAAGATGATGCGGGCGTCCTGGAACTGCTTGTCGTTGTCGGCCCACATGTAGTAGTCGCCGTAGGGACCGTCCGGGTCCTTGCGGGACTGCTGGAACCACTCGTGCTGATCGCTCGTGTGGTTCATCACGAAGTCGATGATCACCCGCATGCCGCGGGTGTGCGCCGCGTCCACGAACTCCACGAAGTCGGCGAGGTCGCCGAATTCGGGCAGCACGGAGGTGTAGTCGGCGACGTCGTAGCCCCCGTCGCGCAGGGGAGAGGCGAAGAACGGCGGCAGCCACAGGCAGTCGACGCCGAGCCACTGGAGGTAGTCCAGTTTGGCGGTGAGCCCCTTGAGGTCACCCACGCCGTCGCCGTTGCTGTCGTGGAAGGACCGTACGAGGACCTCGTAGAAGACCGCCCGCTTGAACCAGTCGGGATCGCGGTCCTTGGCGGGGGTGTCCTCGAAGGTGTCGGGGACGGGATCGTTGATCATCATGAGATGGGTGACCCTCCGGTGGGCGGGGACGGTCGCAGAGCCGCCAGTACGTGCGCGGGCGTGCGGCCCGGTTCCAGGCGCACGTAGTTGGCCCTGCCCCAGTGATAGGTCTCGCCGGTGAGCTCGTCGCGCACCGCGAGGGACCCGTGCCAGTCGAGGCCGAGTACCGGCATGTCCAACGAGACCGTCGCCTCCTGGGTGTGGTGCGGATCGAGGTTGACGACCACCAGTACGGAATTGCTCCCCGCGTGCTTCGAATAGGCGATCACTTGTTCGTTGTCGGTCGGGTGGAAATGGATGTCGCGCAGCTGCTGGAGCGCAGGGTTGCGCCGGCGCAGCCGGTTCAGGGAGGTGATCAGCGGGGCGATGGTGCGGCCCTCGCGGTCGGCGGCGGCCCAGTCGCGCGGGCGCAGCTCGTACTTCTCGGAGTTCAGGTACTCCTCGCTGCCCTCCTCGACCGGGGTGTTCTCGCAGAGCTCGTAACCGGCGTAGACCCCCCAGGTGGGGGAGAGCGTGGCGGCGAGGACCGCGCGGACCTCGAAGGCGGGGCGGCCGCCGTGCTGAAGGTATGCGTGCAGGATGTCGGGGGTGTTGACGAAGAAATTCGGCCGCATGACGGAGGCGGAGCGGGTGTCCGCGAGCTCGGTCAGGTACTCGGTCAGCTCGGCCTTGGTGTTGCGCCAGGTGAAGTACGTGTAGGACTGCTGGAAGCCGACGGCGGCCAGCGCCCGCATCATCGCGGGGCGGGTGAAGGCCTCGGCGAGGAAGATCACGTCGGGGTCGGACTTGTTGATGTCCGCGATCACCTTCTGCCAGAAGACCACCGGCTTGGTGTGCGGGTTGTCGACCCGGAAGATCCGGACGCCGTGCTCCATCCAGTGCCGCAGGATCCGCACCGTCTCCCCGACGATGCCGGCCATGTCGGCGTCGAAGTGGATCGGGACGATGTCCTGGTACTTCTTCGGCGGGTTCTCCGCGTACGCGATCGTCCCGTCGGCGCGGTGCCGGAACCACTCCGGGTGCTTCTCCACCCACGGGTGGTCCGGGGAGCACTGCAGGGCGAAGTCGAGCGCCACCTCGATGCGCAGCTCGCGGGCCCTGGCGACGAAGGCGTCGAAGTCCTCGATGGTGCCGAGCTCGGGGTGGACCGCGTCGTGGCCCCCCTCGGTGGAGCCGATGGCCCAGGGCACACCCGGGTCCCAACTCCCCGCGGACAGCGTGTTGTTCGGACCTTTGCGGTACGTGCTCCCGATCGGGTGGATCGGCGGCAGGTACACCACGTCGAAGCCCATCGCGGCGACGGCGGGAAGCCGCTCGGCGGCGGTCCGGAAGGTCCCGCTGACGGGAGCCTCGCCGGGCTCCAGCACCGCCCCCTCCGACCGGGGGAACATCTCGTACCAGGAACCGAAGAGGGCCCGCTTGCGCTCGATCAGCAGCGGCAGCGGCTTGGAGGCCGTCACCAGCTCCCGGAGCGGGCGCTTCGCCAGCAGCGCGTCGATGCGCGGGCCGAGGGCGGCCGCGTACCGCTCGGCGACGGGCCGGTCCTCGTCGCGCATCACGTCCGCCGCGGCCAGCACGTGCTCACGGCCGTCCCGCTTGGGAATCTTCGCGGCGGCCCGCTCGTAGAGCTCGGCGCCTTCCAGGAGGGTGAGCCCGGTGTCGATCCCGGCCGGGATCTTCACCGCCGCGTGGGCCCGCCAGGTGCCCACCGGGTCGCTCCACGCCTCGACGGTGTAAGTCCACCTCCCCTCGATCTCGGCGGACACCCGCGCCCCCCACCGGTCGGTACCGGGAGCGAGCTCGGACAGGGGCACGGGGGGCCGCAGCCGCCCGCTCGGATCTCGGAGGACGACATGGGCCGCCACGGCGTCGTGCCCCTCGCGGAACACGGTGGCGGAAATCTCGAAGACCTCGTCCACGACCGCCTTGGCGGGTCTGACGCCGCAGTCGACGGCGGGGCGGACGTCCAGCACGGGAATGCGACCGATCATGATGGGATCACCTGGGGGCAGTTCGCAGGGCTCGGTGACAACAGGCCAGCCGGCAAGGCAGCTGGTAGTGCACGCTCTGTTCGCTCTGTTTCTAGCCGCTCGGAAGACGGCTGGGCTGCGGGCATGGCCGCTCCTGTCCGCGTTCACTCGGGTGGCGGGAGAGGTCGGGGGGAGGTGCGCCGTGCGCGTACCCGGGGAGCCCTTCCCACTCCAGCCCGGCCCAACCCGCGTGCTCGGTTAACTACTCGTACGTAGTGGAACGCCTGCCCGGTCTCCCCGGCCCGACACCCGCCCATGCTCCGTCAACTCGGAGAGGACTACCGGATGTCCACCGGCCCGCGGCCGCCCGCCGGAGGCGGCATGGTCCGGGAGGAGTCGGGGCGCTAGCCTTCCGAGGGTGACGCTCGCGGTGCACAGCGTGGTGCGGCCGCTCCGATCCGTAATCCCCTGCGAAGGTGGAACGCGTGAAGGCTATCCGTCGATTCACCGTGCGCCCCGTCCTCCCCGAGACCCTCTCGCCGCTCGCCGACCTCGCGCGCAACCTGCGCTGGTCCTGGCACGCCGAGACCCGTGAACTCTTCCAATCCGTCGATCCCGAGGGCTGGCAAGCCGCCGGCGGGGATCCCGTCCGGCTGCTCGGCGCCGTGTCCGCCGCGCGGATCGCCGAGCTCGCCGGGGACCGGCGGTTCCTGCGCAGGCTCGCCGTCGCCGCCGCCGACCTCGATGACTACGTCCACGGCGGGAGGTGGTACCAGAGCCACGAGGCCGCAGCCGAGCTGCCCGCCGGCATCGCCTACTTCTCGCCCGAGTTCGGAATCACCGCCGCCCTGCCCCAGTACTCCGGCGGACTCGGCATCCTCGCCGGGGACCACCTCAAGGCCGCCAGCGACCTAGGCGTCCCCCTCATCGGTGTCGGACTGCTCTACCGGCACGGCTACTTCCGCCAGTCCCTCTCCCGGGACGGCTGGCAGCAGGAGCACTATCCGGTCCTCGACCCCAACGAACTGCCCCTCGCGCTGGTGCGCGAGGAGGACGGGACCCCCGCGCGGGTGTCCCTGAGCCTCCCCGGCGGCCGGGCCCTGCACGCCCACGTGTGGCAGGCCCGCGTCGGCCGGGTGCCGCTGCTGCTCCTCGACTCCGACGTCGAGGACAACGACGCCGTCGCCCGCGAGGTGACCGACCGGCTCTACGGCGGCGGCAGCGACCACCGGCTGCTCCAGGAGATGCTCCTCGGCATCGGCGGGGTCCGGGCGGTGCGCGCCTACTGCCGGATCACCGGGCATCCCGACCCCGAGGTCTTCCACACCAACGAGGGCCACGCCGGGTTCCTGGGACTCGAGCGCATAAGGGAACTGGAGGGAGCGCAGGGACTCGGCTTCGACGCCGCCGTCGAAGCCGTCCGGGCCGGCACCGTGTTCACCACGCACACCCCCGTCCCCGCCGGCATCGACCGCTTCGACCGGGCCCTGGTCGCCCGCCACTTCGGCGACGGCGGCGAACTGGCCGGCGTACCCGTCGACCGGATCCTGGCCCTCGGCGCCGAGACGTACCCCGGCGGCGACCCCGGGGTGTTCAACATGGCGGTGATGGGCCTGCGCCTCGCCCAGCGGGCCAATGGGGTCTCCACCCTGCACGGCGCCGTCAGCCGCGAGATGTTCGCCGGGCTGTGGCCGGGATTCGACCCCGTCGACGTGCCCATCACCTCGGTCACCAACGGCGTGCACGCCCCGACCTGGGTGGCGCCCGAAGTGGTGAAGCTCGGCGTGAAGCAGATCGGCGCCGGCCGCACCGAGGACGCGCTCTCCGTCGGCGGCTCGCAGCGCTGGGACGCCGTCGCCGACATCCCCGACCAGGACGTCTGGGACCTGCGCCGGGTGCTCAGGGAACAGCTCGTCCAGGAGGTACGGGACCGCCTGCGCGCCTCCTGGCGCCAGCGCGGGGCCGCCGCCGCCGAACTGGGCTGGGTGGACTCCGTGCTCGACCCCGACGTGCTGACCATCGGGTTCGCCCGCCGGGTGCCGTCCTACAAGCGGCTCACGCTGATGCTGCGCGACCCCGACCGGCTGCGCCGCCTGCTGCTGGACCCGGACCGGCCCGTGCAGATCGTGGTCGCGGGCAAGGCGCACCCGGCCGACGACGGCGGGAAGCGGCTGGTCCAGGAGCTGGTGAGGTTCGCGGACGACCCCCGCGTGCGCCACCGGATCGTGTTCCTGCCCGACTACGGCATGGCCATGGCCCAGAAGCTCTACCCGGGCTGCGACGTCTGGCTCAACAACCCGCTGCGCCCGCTGGAGGCCTGCGGCACCAGCGGGATGAAGGCGGCCCTGAACGGCTGCCTCAACCTGTCCGTCCTGGACGGCTGGTGGGACGAATGGTTCGAGCCGGACTTCGGCTGGGCCATCCCGACCGCCGACGGACTCGGCGCCGACGAGGACCGCCGCGACGACCTGGAGGCGAACGCCCTCTACGACCTGATCGAGGGCCGGGTCGCCCCCCGGTTCTACGACCGGGCCGGACAGGCCGGACTCCCGGTGCGGTGGATCGAGATGGTCCGGCGCACCCTCGTCTCGCTGGGACCCAAGGTGCTCGCGGGCCGCATGGTGCGGGAGTACGTGGAGCGGCTCTACGCTCCGGCCGCGCTCTCCCACCGCGCCCTGACCCCGGACGCGGCGCGGGACCTCGCCTGGTGGAAGGGGCGGGTCCGCGCGGCCTGGCCGCAGCTCACCGTCGAGCACGTGGAAGCCCTGACGGCGGGTCCGGTCGGCGGCACCGCCGAACTCGGGGCCACCCTCACCCTGCGCGTGCAGGTCTCCCTCGACGCCCTGGCCCCCGAGGACGTGGAGGTCCAGGCCGTCGCGGGCCGGGTCGACGCGCAGGACGTGATCCAGAGCGGGCGGGCCTTCCCGCTCAAGCCCGCCGGCGGACCCGACCTGGAGGGCCGCTGGCTGTACGAGGGCCCGCTCGCCCTCGACCGTACGGGGCCCTTCGGCTACACCGTACGGATCATGCCGGCGCACCCACTGCTGGCGACCCCGGCCGAACTGGGCCTGGTCGCGGGCCCCGCCACGGGCACCGACACCGACGCGGGAGGCGGCGTGGTGCTGCGCTGACGGCCCCGGCCGCTCGGCAGCAGGTGTTCAGGGGGCGGGCGGCGGATCCACCAGCCGCCCGTCCTCCACCAGCATCCCGGCCCGCTTGACGCTGCGCAGGGCCGGGATCACCTCCACCTGCCCCACCCCGTCCACCGCGCCGATCCGCTCGGTCAGGTACGTGTACAGCGCGTCCGTGTCCCGGCACACCACCACCGCCATCAGCGAGGCGGCCCCGGTCACGGCCGCCGCGAAGGCCACCTCGCGGTGGCCCGCCAGCGCCGCCCCCACCTGCGCCAGCCGGGCCGGCGGGACGGTCAGCACGATCGTCGCCTCCGCCTCGTAGCCGAAGAGCGCCGGGACGAACTCCACGTCGAAGAAGACCGCCCCCACCTCGCGCAGCCGCTCCAGCCTGCGCCGCGCGGTGGACTCCGACAGACCACTGGCTCGCGCCAGTTCCGGGTACCCCGCGCGGCCGTCCCGGCCCAGCACCGAGAGCAGGGCCAGCTCCGCCTCGTCGAGCGCGTACCGCTGCGGCCCCGGCTGCGCGGCGGGCCGTTCCAGGGCCGCCGTCCGGTCGGGGCGCAGGACGTCCAGGCCCACCCAGGCGTCGGGGCCGCCGAAGAACTTCCGCAGGATGGTGTGGGCGCTCACGCCGGTCACCCGGCGGGTCCGCGGCAGCTTCTCCAGCAGCAGGGCGTCCCGGTCCTGGCGGGTACGGGCCCGGGTCATGCAATGGATCTCGGTACCGCCCGAGCCCAGGGTCACCCACGCGATGTCCGGGCGGCGGGCGAGCGCCTCGGCCACCGGGAGCGCGGCGTCGGGGGCGCACTGCACCCGGAGCCAGGACTCGAACAGTCCGACCCGGCTGCCCAGCGGCAGCCCGACGACCCGGATCAGGCCGGTGGTCCGCAGCCGCCGGTAGCGCCGTACGACGGTCTGGTCGGAGACCTCCAGCACCTCGGCCAGCCGGCTGAAGGGGGCCCGGCCGTCGATCGTGAGGGCCTGGACCAGGGACCGGTCGAGCGGGTCCAGCTCCGTTTCGTTCACGGTTTCCATCATCACAGACCCGGCCGTGGGTGAAATCCGCCGCCGGAGGGCTGCTGGGTGGGGGTGGGCCGCGGCGTGCTGGCACCGTGTGGGAAGCGGAAGCCGTGCCCCGCCGGGCCCCGGTGGCCGCCGGCCGCCCACCGGTTCTCCGCCCCGTCCCACCCCTGCCTTCGGACATCCCAGGAGTACCCCCATGCGCAAATGGCTGCCGTTGACGGCGGTGTGTCTCGGAGCCTTCATGCTCCTGGTCGACGTCACGATCGTGACCGTCGCCCTGCCCGACATGGCCGCCGACATGCGGACCGGGTTCTCCGGACTCCAGTGGGTGATGGACGGCTACGCCCTCGCCCTGGCCGCCCTGCTGCTCGGCGCCGGATCGCTCGCCGACCGGATCGGCCGGCGCCGCGTCTACCTCGGCGGGCTCGGACTCTTCGCCGCCGCCTCCCTCGCCTGCGGCCTGGCCCAGGGCCCGGCCGCGCTCATCGCCTTCCGCGCCGTCCAGGGCATCGGCGGCGCCGCGATGTTCGCCACCACCATGGCCCTGCTCAGCTCCGCCTACCAGGGCCGCGACCGGGGCGTCGCCTTCGGCGTCTGGGGCGCGGTCAACGGAGCGGCCGCCGCGGCCGGCCCGATCATCGGCGGGCTGCTCACCGAGCAGTTCGGCTGGCGCTGGATCTTCTTCATCAACCTCCCGGTCTGCGCCCTCGCCGTGTACGTCACCCTCAAGGCCGTCACCGAGTCCCGCGACCCGCACGCCAAGGGCCTGGACCTGCCCGGCATGGCCACCTTCACCGCCGGCGCCGCGGCCGTCACCTACGCCCTCATCCGCGGCGGCGAGAACGGCTGGACCTCCGCCGGCACCCTCGGCCTGTTCGCCCTGGGCGCGGCCTCCTTCGCCGCCTTCGTCCTCGTCGAACTGCGCGGCTCCCGCCCGATGCTGGACCTCTCGCTCTTCCGCAGTCCGGTCTTCGTCGCCGTGATGACCGCATCGCTGCTGATGTCCGGCGCCGCCTTCGGGTACCTGATGTACGTCTCCCTGTGGCTGCAGACCGGCGAGGGCATGGGACCGGTCGGGGCCGGACTGGCCCTGCTGCCGCTGAGCCTGGCCGGCTTCGTCGTCGCCGCGGCCTCCGGCAAGCTCCTGCACGGGGCCTCCCCCCGGATCACCATCGGCGGCGGACTGCTCCTCATCGGGGCCGGGGCACTGCTCCAGGGCTGGATGCTGGACGCGGGCGACGGCTGGACGGCGCTGGTGCCGGGCCTGGCCGTCACCGGCGTGGGCGTCGGACTGATCTCCCCGGCCCTGGCCGCCGCCGCGATGGGGGCCGTGCCCCCGGCCCGGGCGGGAATGGCGGGCGGTGCGCTGAACACCGCGCGACAGCTGGGCATGGCCCTGGGCATCGCGGTGCTCGGCGCGGTCTTCCACACCGGGCTGGCCGACGGCCTCGCCGGCTCCGGGCAGCCGCAGGGCACGGCCGCGGCGCTGGCCGGCGGCGGGGCGGCACGGCTGCTGGACACCGTTCCGGGGGCCGGGCCCTGGGTGGAGGCGGCCTTCGCGAACGGGCTGCGCGACACCTTCTGGGTCTCGGGGGCGATGGGCCTGGCGGGGGCGCTGGTCCTGTTCGTGCTGGTCCGCAGGCCGGCCGCCATTGCTGCGGCTCCCTCTGCCGCTCACGCTCCCGCCGGTGCTCCGGCCGCGGTGCCGGAGCCGGTGCCGGTGCCGGTGCCGGTGCCGGTGCCGGTGCCGGTGCCGGGTCAGGGCTCCGGGGCGGCGGACCGGGCGGCCGGAAGCGCCGCCGTCTGAGTGGCCCGTACGCCCCGGATCCAGCCCGGATCCGGGGCGTTCGCGCGTTCGGTTCCGGAGGGGACCGTGAGGGTGAACCTTCGAACGCGCTGCCGTGCCGAATCGTTTCTTCGCGTGCGTCCGCTCCTACGCTGCCCGCGGATGCCCACCGCACCAGGCATCCGAGGAACCCGAGGAACGGACTCCCCCCATGCGTCTTCGCACCACCGCCACCGCACTCGTAGGAGCCCTCGCGCTGGTCCTGCCGACCGCCGGGCTGTCGTACGCCAACGACCACGACGACCGCGAGAACCTCGGCACGCTGCACTACCGGTACAGCGACAACGGTGACACGCGGCACGGCCGGATCGAGCCCGCCGACAACGACACCTGCTACCAGCTGACGAACGCTTCCCGGAACCACCCGGCCTTCCAGGTGCGCAATGACACGGATTCGCTGGCGGTGCTGTTCGAGGACCGCTCCTGCGGCGGCCAGGCCGTGGAGACGCTGGAGCCGGGCGAGCGGGCGGACGACCTGGCGGTCCGCTCGGTGTTCTTCAAGCCGACCGACGACGAGCACCACCACGGCCGCCACGATGGACGGTACGACGACGACGGCCGTGACGACTGGCGCGACGACGAGGACCGCAGCATCGGCGGGCGCGCCGCCGCCGCACCGGCCGACGAGACCTCGGCCATCCTCGACTCGGTCTTCGGCTCCATCGGCTGATCCCACGGACGTGCCGAGGGCCCGGCTCCCCTGGGGGAGCCGGGCCCTTCATCTGTCTCGGTGCCTCAACGGCCGGCGGGCCGCTCCGCGCCCGCCGCGAGCCAGTGCACCACGTCCGCGGCCGTGTAGGCCTCGGCGTCCGGAGCGAGCTGCGGGAGGAACGACAGGTCCTTGCCGATCGTCACCAGCGGGGGTTCCACCCGGCCGTGCGGCCGGCGCTGGGCCAGCCCGATCGTGGCCAGCAGGCCGTTGCACAGGCACTGGCGGCCCTTGGTGTCGGACGCCTCGCCGCCCTTGCGGACGTACGCGGCGACCGGCTCGGCCGCGCACCGGTAGACCACACCGCGCGGACCCCGTACGGGAGTGCGCAGGAAGCCGAGGTCGCAGACCCGGCGCCGGGCCTCGGACACCTCCGGCTCGGAGACCGTCCCCGGCAGGTCCGCCACCTTGAACGGGAAGGAAGTCGGGGAGGCCTCGGGGTCGTTGCGGACCGAGAGGGTGCCGGCGTGGGCCTGGTCCAGCAGCTCCTCGCGCAGGTGGCGGGCCATCCCCGACTCCTCGCACAGGGCGAACGCGCTGCCGACCTGGACCCCGGCCGCGCCCTCCGCGAGCGCCCCGGCCACGGCCTCGGGGCTGGCCTGGCCGCCCGCGAGCCAGAACGGCAGCCCGAGCGCCGCCATCTTGGCGAGGTCGGGGCTGTCGCGCGGGCCGTAGACCGGCTCCCCGTCCTCGTCGAGCTTCATCGGACCGCGCGGCGGGGCGCTGTGCCCGCCGGCCTGGCTGGTCTCTATCACGAAGCCGTCGGGGCGGGTGATCTCGTCCCGGGCCAGGTAGGTGGCCAGCACCGGGAGCGAGACGATGGCCAGCACGTGGGGGCGGCGCAGCGGGCCGGGCAGGTGCCCGGCGAGCAGGGCCGCGGGGTCGAAGAGGTGCTCCAGGGGCTCGTCCCCGTGCGGCCCCGCCTCCACGTGGATCTTGGTCACGCAGCGTTCGTAGCGCGCCAGCCTCGAGGCGAGGGCAGGGATCTGACCGGGGACTCCCGCGCCCACGAGCACGTAGTCGACGCCTGCCAGGATCGCGCCGAACATTGCGGGGGCTGTGGCGAGCTGGATCTTCTCCAGGTAGTTGATGCCGACGACACCGTCATGTCCCTCCTTGGCGAGCCAGACCTCGACGAAGTTGCCGAGGACGGTGAGGATCTCGGCCTGCGATCCGCCCGTCGCCCGCAGTCGCGGGGTGGTGCGCATCGCCACGCCGTCCGCGAGGCCTTCCTCGCGGAAGTAGAGGTCGAGGGCGGACTGGGCGAGCTCCGGCAGCGGGAAGGCCGCCAGTGCCCGGCGGGCGTGGCCGCCGGGGTCGCCGGTCTGCAGCACGCGGGCCAGTACGACGTCCAGGGCCGTGCCGGAGACCACGCCCAGCTGGCCCTCGCCGGAGACGGCCCTGGCCAGCCTCCAGCCGGAGACTCCGACGCCCATGCCGCCCTGGATGAGCCAGGGGTGCTGCGCGGCGGGGGTGTTCGTGGGGGTCTGCGGCATGGGTCACGTCCTCGGAATCACCCGAACCTACGGTTCCGTAGGTTCGCTGATTTCCACTATGACGCCGGCCCGGCCGGACGACGGGCGCCGAAGGTCCCGGCCCTGGGGGTACGTGGACCCGCAGGCCGGGGCCCAATGGAACGGGGCCCATGGAACAGGGCCGCCCGGGGAGGTCTTCTCCCGGGCGGCCCCGTGGTCTAGCGGTTCAGCTCTGGTTCACGGACGGACCCCGGTGGGGGTCAGAAGGTGAGCTTCCAGCTGTCGATCTTTCCGGTGTCGAGGTTCGCGTTGTCGTTGACCCGGAGCTTCCACACGCCCTGGGCGACCTCGGAGGAGGCGTTGACCGTGACGGACTTGATGATGTTGTCCGCGCTGCCACCGGTCCGGTTGTGCAGGTTGTACAGGGTGCCGTCGGGGGCGACGAGGTCGACCTTCAGGTCACCGATGTACGTGTGGAGGATGTTGAGGTCCACCTTGAGGGTGCTCGGGGCGTTGCCCGTGCGGTTCACGGTGATCGGGGACTCGACCGTCGCGTTGTCGGCGATCGCGTAGTCGGCGGTGTTCTCGAACACCGTCTGCTGCGAGGTGCCGACGGTCCAGGCGAAGGACGCCGTACCGGTCTGGTTCGCCGAGTCCGTCACCGTGACCGTCGTGTTGTACGTACCGGCGGTGGAGGCGGTCCCGGTGATCAGGCCGGTCGAGGAGTTGATCGACAGACCGGTCGGCAGACCGGAAGCCGCGTAGCTCAGGGCGCCGGCGTTGCTGCTGCTGGCCTGGATCTGGAGGCTGACGGCGCTGCCCGTGACGGTGTTCTGGCTACCGGGGTTGGTGACCGAGACGCCGACGGGGATGCGGGCGCCGACGTTGATGGCCGCCCAGGCGTTGGCCGCGTTGTTGTACGTGACCGAGCCCGCACCGTAGAGGTCGGCGGCGGCCTTCAGGGTCTGGACGCGGGCGTCGGCGTAGTTGGTGGTCGACTTGAAGTAGCCGACCGTCAGCGCGCGGAACCAGATCTTCGAGGCGGCGTCGCGGCCGATCGCGGTGACCGGGAGCCCGTCGGAGGTCGGCGAGTCGTAGCTCACCCCGTTGACGACCTTGGCGCCGGAGCCCTCGGAGGCCAGGTAGTACCAGTGGTTGGCCGGGCCCGAGGAGTAGTGGACGTCGATGGAGCCGATGCCCGAGTACCACGCGTCCTTGGACGAGCCGTCCTTGCTCGGCTTGTCCATGTAGCGCAGCGGGGTGCCGTTGCCGCGGATGTCGATCTTCTCGCCGACCAGGTAGTCGCCGACGTCGTTGGCGTTGTTGGCGTTGAACTCGACGGCCGCCGCCATGATGTCGGAGGTCGCCTCGTTGAGGCCGCCGGACTCACCGGAGTAGGTCATGTTGCCGGTGACCGAGGTCAGACCGTGGGTCATCTCGTGCGCGGCCACGTCGATCGACGTCAGCGGCTTGGCGTTGCCCGTGCCGTCGCCGTAGGTCATGCAGAAGCAGGAGTCGCTCCAGAACGCGTTGACGTACGCGTTGCCGTAGTGGACCCGGGTGTACGGGGCCACGCCGTCGTTGCGCAGGCCGTTGCGGCCGTGCACGTTCTTGTAGTAGTCCCACGTCAGCTGGGCGCCGTAGTGCGCGTCGGCGCCGGCGGTCTCCCGGTTCGAGGGAAGACCGTTGCCCCAGGTGTCGTCCGGGCCCGTGAAGAGGGTGCCCGTGCCGCTGCCCGTGCCCCCGTTGAGGTCGTAGGTCTTGTGGTTGCCGCGCCCGGCGTCGGTCAGCGTGAAGTTGCTGCCCGAGGCCGAGGTGCCCAGCGTGACCTGGCCGGAGTACATCGTGTTGCCGACGCCGGTCTCGATGGCCTGCCACTGGGTGATCTTCGCGCCGGTCTTGGCGTTGGTGACCACGTGCAGTTCGCTCGGGGTGCCGTCGTGCTGGATGCCGCCGACGACGGTCTCGAAGGCGAGGACCGGGACGCCGGAGGCGGCCCAGATCACCTTGCGCGCGGCCTTGGAGGCCTTCGCGTCCTTGGAGCCCTCGGCGTTGGCGGAGGAGACCGCCAAGCCCTCGGCCGAGGCCGGGGTGACGGTGGCGTTGGTGTCCGCGACCTTGATCTCGGCGTCGGTGGCCTTGGTGACGCTCTTGGTGACGCCGCCCTTGGCGTGGACGGTCAGGTCACCGCCGAGCACCGGTATGCCGTCGTAGGTGCGCTCGTACGTGGTGTGCGTGGTGCCGTCCGCGTCCTTGACGACGTCGCGGACGACGAGCTTCTCCGTGCCGCCGAGGCCGAGGGCCTTGGCCGCCTGCACAGTGGTGGAGTTGGCCTCGGCCAGGAGCGTCGCACGCTCCGAAGCGCTGAGTGCGCGGTTCTCCGCGCCGGGGTTGACCTGGGCGACCGAAACAGCCTGCGACGCGGTGGCGTCGGCGTTGGCGGATCCGGTCTGGATGCCTACGGCGAGGAGAGCGGCCGCGGCAACAAGCGCGCCGGCCGTGGTGGCACGCCGCTGGGGGGTGGGACTCAACGCAGACTCCTTCTGCAAGGGGGGTTCCGGATGGCTGGGTGGGCCTCCGGGCAGATCGGGCTGGTGCGAAGAACGGTCGAAGAGTGCCACTTGAGCGCTGGGATGTCAGGGCCGCGTCAAAAGGTTGGCCGGAAATCGTTCGTTGTCCGAAGAGACGTATCCGGTATGCGGAACATTCACTTTGGGATGAGAGGGGGGCGCGTCCCGCGGTCGGAATGCGGACGGCCGGCGGCTAACGCTTGGGCAACAAGATGTCCGGTTCCGGGAAACGGCATTTACCGTACTGGCGTTTGTCGTACTGTTTCCCGGTGCGCCTGACGTCCACGGTTTGGGGAAGCCGCGGACTCGCGCCACCGTCATAGACCACGTGCCAGGGGGGCCTCATGAGGCATGTCCATATACCTGTGCAAAGAGTGGCCGGCTCGGCCAGGAAGTCGGCCATGCCGGCCAGGGGCCTGCGCGACAAGGCCCGTTGGTACCTGCCCGCCGCGGTCGCCGCGGACCTGATCGGCGCGGGAGTCCCCGTCGGCCTGGTCTTCGAGGCCGCCCAGCAGGCACGGCCGATGTTCTGCGCCCTCGGCACGGCCCTCGCCTGGACCGGCGTGCAGCTGATGCGCCGGCGCTACGCGGGCCGCGCGCTCGGCGAATCCCGAGGAGTCCTGCCGGTCCTGCACGACTGGCTGATTCTGATCGGCGTACTCGCCGTGGCCCGCGTGGTCACGGGTGAGAACACCCCCCGGCTGTCCGCCCTCGGCGCCCTCGTACCCGCCCTGCTGATCACCATCGCCTGCCACAAGCTGACCTACCGCCACCTCTCCGCCGCCCGGCGCGAAGCCCAGGCGGTGAGCCGGGTCCTGGTCGTCGGGGAGCCCGACGCCGCCGAGTCCGTCATCGGACACCTCGCCGCGCGCACCGACCACCCCTACGTGGTGGTCGGCGTGGTCCCGGTGGGTCCCGGCGGCCTGGACAGCGGGGTGCCCGTGGCCGCGCGCCTCGGCTCCGCGATGGCGCAGTCCCCGAACGGGGACTCCGCCGCCGTGCTCGATGCCGTCGACGCCCACCGCGCCGACCTGGTGCTCGTCGCACCCGGTGCCCGGCTCGCGGGGGAGCGGCTGCGGCGGATCTCCTGGGCCCTGCACGACGCCGGGCTCGAACTGGCTGTCTTCCCCGGGCTGGTGGAGGTCTCCGTCAAGCGCCTGGAGACCCTGTCCGCGGGCGGCCTGGCCATCCTGCGGGTGATGCCGCCGGTGAGCCGCGGCATGCAGCCCCTGCTGAAGTCCGTACTGGACCGGGCGGGCGCGGCGCTCGGACTGGTCCTGCTGGCGCCGGCCTTCCTCGCCATGGTCCTGGCGATCCGCTGCGGCTCGCGCGGGCCCGCCTTCTACCGGCAGCGGCGCATAGGCCGCGACGGGGTCCCCTTCGTCATGTGGAAGTTCCGCACGATGGTCGTGGACGCCGATGCGCAGAAGGCCGAGCTGTCCGGGGCGAACGAGAACGACGGCCTGATGTTCAAGATGCGCCGCGACCCCCGGGTGACCCGGGTGGGACGGCTGCTGCGCCGCACGTCCATGGACGAACTGCCGCAGCTCATCAACGTGGTGGCGGGCAACATGTCACTGGTCGGCCCGCGCCCGCCGCTGCCGGAAGAGGTGGCCGAGTACGACGAGGTCGAACTGCGCCGGCTCGCGGTGCGGCCCGGGATGACCGGGCTGTGGCAGATCAGCGGGAGGTCCGACCTCTCGTGGGACGAGACGATCCAGCTCGACCTGCAGTACGTGGACAACTGGTCGTTCACCAGTGACGTCGACGTCATGGGCCGCACGCTCCGCGCCGTGGTCGACGGTCGCGGAGCCTACTGAGGCACCGGGGATCCCGCCTTGGGATCAGCTCCGTCCGCCGTCCTGCCCGTTGCTCTGCTCGCGCCACCAGGCGTACGTGGCGGCGATGCCCTCGCGCAGCGGGACCGCGGGCTTCCAGCCGAGCCCGCGCAGCCGGGTCACGTCCAGCAGCTTGCGGGGCGTCCCGTCGGGCTTCGAGGTGTCCCAGGCGAGCCTGCCGCGGAAGCCGGTCACCTCGGCGACCGTCTCCGCGAGGGCCTTGATGGTCAGGTCCTCGCCACAGCCGATGTTCACCGGCTCGGCGCCGTCGTACTCGCGCAGCAGCACGGCGCACGCCGCGGCCAGGTCGTCCACGTGCAGGAACTCCCGGCGGGGCGTGCCCGATCCCCACAGCGTGACCTCCTCGCGCCCCTCGGCGGCGGCCTCGTGGAAGCGCCGGATGAGGGCGGGCAGGACGTGCGAGGACTCCAGATCGAAGTTGTCGCCCGGGCCGTAGAGGTTCGTGGGCATGGCCGAGATGTACGAGGCCCCGTACTGCTTGCGGTACGACTGGACCTGGACGATGCCGGCGATCTTCGCCAGGGCGTACGCCTCGTTCGTCGGCTCCAGCGGGCCGGTCAGCAGGGCGTCCTCGCTGATGGGCTGCGGGGCCAGCTTGGGGTAGATGCAGGAGGAGCCGAGGAACAGCAGCCGGCCGACCTCCGCCGCGTGCGCCCCGGCGACGACGCTCAGCTGGATCTTGAGGTTGTCCTCCAGGAACTGCACCGGGAACGTGCTGTTGGCCATGATCCCGCCGACCTTGGCGGCGGCCAGGACGACGGCGTCGGGCCGGACGTCCCGCAGGTACGCCCCGGTCGCGGCGGCATCGCGCAGATCGAGGTCGGCGCGGCCGCGGGTGAGCACCTCGTACCCGTCGGCGGTGAGCCGGCGGACGACCGCGGACCCGACGAGGCCGCGGTGGCCGGCGACGAAGACGCGGGCGTTCGGGGGCAGGAACGGCGAACTTGTCATACCGCCGATGATGCCAGTCCGCCGGCCGCCGTTTCACGGGGGAGGCCGGGCCAGGCCGGCCCGCCGGGGAGGCCGGCCCCGGCCCGCCCGCCGGGGGTCCGATCCGGTGGGAGGGGGCCTGGACGGAGCGTGTACGGTACCGGTCTGGTACCCGTCTCCAGCCCCCTGGGGGCGGAACCCCGCAGCATCCGGGGCGCAGCCCCGGGCCACGACCGCACCGCACCGCACCGCACCGCAACGATCCCCAGGGGGACCCCATGGGCAAGACCGCGCTGATCACCGGCGTCACCGGGCAGGACGGCTCGTACCTCGCAGAACTCCTGCTCTCCAAGGGCTACACGGTGCACGGGCTCGTGCGGCGGTCCTCCAGCTTCAACACGGAGCGGATCGACCACATCTACCAGGACCCGCAGACGGCGAACCGTTCCCTCGTCCTGCATCACGCCGACCTCTCCGACGGCGTCGCCCTGGTGAACCTGCTCCGCGAGATACGCCCCGACGAGGTCTACAACCTCGGCGCCCAGTCGCACGTCCGCGTCTCCTTCGACGCCCCGCTCTACACCGGCGACGTGACCGGCCTCGGCGCCCTGCGCCTGCTGGAGGCGATCCGGGCCAGCGGCGTGGACACCCGCATCTACCAGGCCTCCTCCTCGGAGATGTTCGGCGCCACCCCGCCCCCGCAGAACGAGGCCACCCCGTTCCACCCGCGCAGCCCGTACGGCGCCGCGAAGGTGTTCGCGTACTGGACGACGGTGAACTACCGCGAGGCGTACGGAATGTTCGCCGTGAACGGGATCCTCTTCAACCACGAGTCCCCGCGCCGCGGCGAGACCTTCGTGACCCGCAAGATCACCCGCGCGGTCGCCCGGATCAAGGCGGGCCTCCAGGAGAAGCTCTACCTCGGCAACCTCGACGCCGTCCGCGACTGGGGCTACGCCCCCGAGTACGTGGACGCCATGTGGCGGATGCTCCAGCAGGACGAGCCCACCGACTATGTCGTGGCCACCGGGGTCGCCGCCACCGTCCGCGAGTTCGTCGAGGCCTCCTTCACGCACGCCGGTCTCGACTGGAACGAGCACGTGCGCTACGACCCCAAGTACGAGCGCCCCAGCGAGGTCGACGCCCTGATCGGCGACGCCTCCAAGGCCCACGACCTGCTCGGCTGGAAGCCGACGGTCCTGGTGGCCGAGCTGGCCAGGATCATGGTGGATTCCGACATCCGGCAGGTCGAGGACCAACTGGCGGGGGCCAGCGTCCGCATCGACCGCTGAGGCCTTATATTTCGCCTACGATTTGCCCTGTCCCGGTCATGCGCGCAGCCAACGGCGGGCGTGGCCGGGGCAAATCCGCCGTATGTCCGTAGTGCTCCATCCGCGACCGGACCCGTTGATTCCAAGTTGGTATGCAATGGGTCAAGCGTGGTGACCAGGCCCTTCGCTGAGCCCTAGTCTGCGCCAAGTACATATGGCTGTTCCGAAAGATGCCGAACCAGCCATTCAAGCCGGGCAATTGCCCTGGGGGGCTCATGCGTAGATCCAGAGGGCTGACTGCTGCCCTCGCCCTGTCACTGGCCGGCGCCGGCACCGCGATAGGCCTGGTGCTGATACCCGAGGCGTCGGCCATCACGCAGCCGGTGGCCTTCACCGCCGACAACCTGCCGACGTGGCAGCCCAACGGGATCGTCTGGGCGATGGCCGAGGCCAACGGCACCGTCTTCGCCGGTGGCACCTTCTCCGCCGTCCGCCCGCCCACCGGCGGCGCCGGTGCGGAGCAGGAAGCCGTGAACTTCGTCGCGCTCGACGCGGCGACCGGTGCCCCCACCGCCTGCAAGCTCTCCTTCACCATCGGCGACGGCAGCGCGACCGTGCGCGCCCTCACCGTCTCGAAGGACAAGAAGACCCTGTACGCCGGCGGCTACTTCGCCGCCGTCAACGGAACCCCGGTCAACAGCGTCGCCGCCATCGACATCGCGACCTGCACCCCCAAAGCCTCGTTCCACCCGAAGTTCCCCGCCACCGTGCGCGCGCTCGTCGCCTCCGACAGCACCCTGTACGCGGCAGGCGACTTCAGCACCGTCGAGGGCGCGGCCCGCGAGCGGTTCGCCGCGGTCGACGCCACCTCCGGTGCGCTCAAGCCCTTCGTCGCCAACGCCGACGAGCCCGGCCGCGCGCTCCAGCTCAGCAGCGACGGCAAGAACGTCCTGCTGGGCGGTGACTTCTTCACCGTCAACGGAGCCCAGAGCCACGCGCTCGCCGTCGTGAACGCCACCACCGGAGCCGTCGCCAAGACGTACGGCACCATCCCCTCGATGTCGGTCATCAAGTCCATCACGGCCGACGCCACGGGCTACTACACCGGCGCCGAGGGCACCGGCGGCTTCGACGGCCGCGTCGCCCTCGCCACCGACTTCAACGAGAAGTGGCGCGACCAGTGCCTGGGCGCGACCCAGTTCGTGCTGCCGTACGACGGAGTCCTCTACAGCTCCTCGCACGCGCACAACTGCACCTCCGAGGGCGAGTTCCCGGACGGCAAGCGCCACTTCCTGCTGGCGCAGAACACCGACTGGGCCGCCGGCCAGGCCCCCGCGCCCGTGGGCGGATTCGTGCGCAGCCCGGGCAAGCTCGGCTGGCACCCCACCGCCAACGACGGCCTCGGCGAGGGCATCGGCCCGCGCGTGATGGCCATCGCGGAGACGGGCGCCACCAAGTACATGTGGGTCGGCGGTGAGTTCACCCTCATCAACGGCAAGGCCCAGCAGGCCCTGACCCGCTTCGCCTCCACCGGCGACGTCGGCGCCCCGACCACCCCCGTCGCGAGCGTCTCCAGCGTCAAGCCCGGCGAGGTCCAGGTCCGCTGGCGCGCCAGCTACGACGCGGACGACAGCAAGCTGACCTACCGCATCTACCGCAACGGCTCCGCGACCCCGATCGCCACCGTCAGCGCGAACTCCCTGGAGTGGCTGCGCCAGCAGGCCTCCTGGACGGACGCCACGGTCAAGGCCGGCGTGTCCTACAGCTACCGGGTCACCGCCACCGACGCGGCGGGCAACACCAGCGCCCTGTCGGCCACCGTCTCGGTCTCGGTCCCGACCACGGTCAGCGCGTACCCCAACCAGGTCCGAGAGGACGGCGCCAACCTGTACTGGCGCTACGACGACGTCGTCAGCCCGTACGTGGCCGACTCCTCGGTCTCCGGCAACACCAGCGGCATCCAGCTCAACGCCCCGGCGCTGCGCCAGACCCCCGGCGCCGTCACCGGAGCCAGCACGGCCATGGGCTTCAACGGCACCAGCCAGCAGGTGTACAGCGACCACCGCCAGACGGTCGGCAGCAGCTACACGCTGGAGACCTGGTTCAAGACGAACAGCACGCGCGGCGGCAAGCTGCTCGGCTTCGGCACCAACCAGGACCGCAACAGCAACCTGTACGACAAGCACCTCTACATGACCAACACCGGCCGGATCTTCTTCGGGGTCAACCCGGGCTCCACGAAGACCGTCTCCACCGGCCTGCTGGACACGTACAACGACAACAAGTGGCACCACGTCGTCGCCACCCAGGGTCCCGCCGGCATGGCGCTGTACGTGGACGGCCAGTCCAAGGGCACCCTGAACGTCACCGGCTCCCAGGCGATCGAGGGCTACTGGCACGTCGGCGGCGACAACCTCGCCGGCTGGCCGTCCCGGCCGACCAGCAACTTCTTCGCCGGCCAGATCGACGAGACGGCCGTCTACCCGAAGGTGCTGACCGAGGCCCAGGTCAAGAACCACTACAACCTGGCCAAGGCCGCCACGGACACGGTCTCCAAGGTCACCGCGACCGAGGACACCTACATCAACCAGGGCGCTCCCAGCACCGCCTACGGCGCGTCCGCCTCGCTGGCCGTCCGCGGCACCTCGGCCTACGAGACGTACCTGCGCTTCGACATCCCGGCCGCCCCGGCCGGCACGGTGCTGAAGTCCGCGTCCCTCCAGGTCAAGACCACGACCGTGGCGAGTGCCGGCACCACCGACACCGTCTCGGTGGTCCCGGTCACCGGTACGTGGAGCGGTGCGGGCACGACCTTCAACAGCAAGCCCACCCTGGGCACCACCCCGCTCGGCTCCTTCGCGGGAGTGCCGGACGGTTCGGCGGTCCAGAGCACGTCGCTGGACACCGCCGCGCTCTCCGCGGTGCTGGGCAGCAGCTACAGCCTGGGCCTGACGAGCACGGGTACCAACCCGCTGTGGATCTGGTCCTCGGAGTCCACGGCCGTGGACGCCAAGCCGCAGCTGACCCTCACCTTCGGCGCGAAGTAACCGCTTGACGGAGTGCGGGGCCCGGCCGCTTCGACGGCCGGGCCCCGCACGCCCATCTCATACGTACGGGAGCCACCTCATGTACCGACGCTCCGCAGCGGCCGCTGTGCTGCTCGCCGCCGCCCTGACGCTGACGGCCTGCAGTTCGGGCGGCGACGGCAAGGACGAAGTCTCGGCCGCCTCGCCCAAGCCGCCGGCCGTCTCGTCGGCCCCCGACCCGGCCGACGCCACGGACACCCCGGCGCCGGCCTCCCCGGACGCGAAGCCGACGGGTCCCGTCCTGCCGGACGCGAAGCTCGTCCCGAAGACGGGCAGCTTCACCGCGCCGCAGAAGCAGTACCTGAGCGGCAGGGTCCCCGAGAAGATGGACCCGGCGGCCGTCCTGCAGAGCGGCCAGGAGGCCTGCCAGCGGGTGGAGCGCACGGCGAAGCGGGACAAGGACGCGGCGGTCGGCGCCCTCGTCGCCGGGGAGATCCCGGGCGCCAAGGACGCGATCACCTTCCTCTGCCCGGAGCAGAAGCCGGTCCTCGACGCGGCGGCGAAGGGCTTCCCGGACGGTACGAAGGAATCCCCGGCGGCGGGCACCTACCGCGCGCTGACCCAGAGCACGACGTGCACCTGGGAGGCCAAGGGCAAGGACGGCGCCGCCCTCGCCTCGGGCCCGGAGACCCCGCTGAAGCCGGGCGACAAGATCACCGCCAAGATCCCGGCCGGCACGGCCCAGTTCGTCTCGAACGGCTGCTACGCCTGGATCCCGGCGTAGTCCCTCCTCCACCCCGCCCCGAACGCAAACGCCCCCGCATCGGGGGCATCCGCGCCTCCAGACGGCGGGGCTGCACCCCGTCCACGAATCTGGAGGCGAATGCGATGAGGGGCATCAGCGGCTGCATAGGCCTGATCGTGGTGGGGGCCATCCTCACCTTCGCGAGCGACTGGCAGCTGCAGAGCGTCAACCTCGACCTGGTCGGGGTCATCATGATGGTCGCGGGCGCCATCGGCCTCGCGGTCTACGCGAGCGTCCTCAAGCGCCGCCGCGTCGGCGCCCTCCCGGTGGTCGACGAAACCCGCCGCGGCCTCTGAACCGAACCCGGAGCCGCGGCCGTGCACAGCGGGCTCCCGACCGGCACCTTCGGTGAAACCGGTTCGACCCGGACGGGCCGCGGAGGCACGATGGGCCGATGACGCCGACCGAAGCCGCAGTCCAGGCGCTCGCCCGCCGCATGCTCGCCGGCGCCTTCACCCCTTCGGAGTTCACGCTCCGAATCCACCGCCGCTACGGCCACGCGCTGCCCCTGACCGAGCGGCTCGCCCAGCTCGACGACGAGTACGGGACCCTTGAATACGGCAACAGAACCGTGGCCGAAGTCGACGCCGAGGTCATGGCCGAGGCCCGAGAACTCGCAGGCCGGCCTCCTCAGGCGGAGATGTCCGCGTAGACCCCCAGCAGCGTGTCCAGGACGGCGTCCATCGAGAAGGCGGACGAGGCCAGTTCGCGGGCGGCCTTCGAGGTCGTGGCGTTCTCGGCCGGGTCCAGGAGGGACAGGACCGCTTCCGCCACGCCCGCCGGGCCCGGGTCCACCGCGCGACCCGCGCCCGCGCGGGCGATGTCGCGGGCCAGGCCGTTGGAATGGGTCACCACCGAGGGGACGCCCACCGACAGGGCCTCCAGGACCGACATCGGGAACGGCTCGTCCACCGAGGGGAGCACGTAGACGTGGGCGCGGCGCAGCTCCGTCAGGACCTCCGTGCCGGACAGGGCGCCCGGGACGGTGAAGCGCGCGGAGAGGCCCAGCTCCGTGATCCGGGCGCGCACCGCCGCGAGTTCGCCCTCGTCCGGGCCGGCCACGACGAACTCCGCGTCCGGGTGCACCGCCAGGACGGCCGGGGCGGCGTCCACGAAGTCCACCGGGCGTTTACGGGCCTGCAGGCGGGCCGAGTAGAGGATCCGCGGAGGCCCGGACGGGGCGGGGCGCTCCTCCTGGGCCGGGGTGCCGTTGACCAGCCGGACGGTGTTCGGGAGGGGTGCCCCGGCCACCGCGTCGAGGCCCTCGCGCTCGTGCGGGGTGAGGTACAGCAGCGCGTCGGCGCCGCGCAGCAGACGGCGTACCGCCACCGCGTCCAGCACCTTGGCCAGCAGCTTCCCGCTCGGGTCGACCATGCCGTGGGTCTGCAGGACCAGCGGGGTGCCGGCCCGCAGCGCCGCCAGGGCGACGGGCAGGGTGACCAGGTCCCGCGCCAGGTGGACGTGGACCACGTCGGCGCCCCGCACCAGGCGGCCCGCGGAGGCGAGCAGGGCCGGCGAGGTCATCCCGCTGAAGCCGAGGGGGAGCAGGCGCCGGGCGGGGAAGAGCTTCGCCGGGACCCCCTCCACCGAGGTGGGCCAGGGCTCGGGGAACCCCTCGCCCAGCGCCAGCAGGTTCGCCTCGTGCCCGCGGGCCCGCAGCCCCTTGGCCAGGTTCAGCGCAACCCGTACCGGCCCGCCGAAGGCGTGCGTGGGGGAGTGCAGGGTGACGGCGTGCAGGACTTTCACTGGATCTCTCCCAGGATGCTCAGGGCTTCGGTCTGGGGAGGAGTGGGTCCCGCCGTCGTGGGCGCGGAGCGCCGGAGTTCTGCTCGCATCTGTTGTGAGCTGCGCTTTCTTGCGTTGTCAGTGGGCGGGTCTAGGTTGAGCGCATGGCGGCATCTCAGGAGACGGAAGAGACCGGGCACGCCCGGTTCACCTACCGGCTTCGTGTGTCGTCCACCGCGCTCGCCAAGTTGTCGGGTGAGTGGGACCGGTGCCGCTGGATCTGGAACGAATGCACCGCTCGGTCGAAGAGGGCCCGCGCCGAGGGCAAGAAGTGCGGCCCCGCACGACTGGACAAGATGCTGACCGAAACCCGCACCATGAACGGGTGGTTGCGCGATGGCAGCAGTGTTCCGCAGCAGCAGCTGATCCGGGACTTCGGGAAGTCCCGGGCCAAGGCGCTCAAGGACATCAAGGCCCGGTTGCCGATGCGGCAGCGGGCGGGGATGCCGAAGTTCAAGAAGAAGTCCCAGGCCGATCCCACGCTCAATTACACCCGTCGTGGTTTCCGGATCAAAGACGGCTGTCTGCACCTCGCGGGTGGGATCAGCCTGAGGGTGGTCTGGTCCCGTAGCCTCCCGGCGGACCCGTCGTCGGTACGGATCTACCGCGACAGCCTCGGCCACTGGTACGCGTCCTTCGTTGTCTCCGCAGAAGTCCAGCCGCTCCCGGAGATGGGCGCGGTGATCGGCATCGACTGGGGTGTGAGGGAGACGGCGACCACCACGAGTGACGCCCATGACCTCCCGCACCCCGAGCACGGGAAGAAAGTGGCTGCCGGGCTCGCCCGTTATCAGCGGATGATGGCGCGCCGGAAGCCGGTGAAGGGCGAGCCCGGGTCGAGGGGCTACCGGGCGGCGAAGAAGCAGGCGGCGAGGCTCCACAAGAAGGTGGCGCGGCAGCGTCAGGACACCGGCCGCAAGTGGGCCAAGGCTGTGGTCCGCGACCACGACGCCCTCGCGGTGGAGGACTTCCGGCCGAAGTTCCTCGCCAAGTCGACCATGGCCCGCAAGGCCGCCGACGCCGCCATCTCCGCCGCCAAGACGGCGCTCATCGAGATGGGCCGCAAGCACGGGCGCATCGTGCAGCTTGTCCACCCCGCGCATACCACCATGGATTGTGCGCAGTGCGGAGCGAGAACCAAGCACGCACTACCTCTCTCTGAACGTACCTACACCTGCACCGCGTGCGGAGCCGTGTCCCCCAGGGACAAGAACTCCGCCCGCGTGATGCTGGTCCGGGCTGGTCTCAACCCGGCTGGTGCCGATCGTGTAAGAGCTGACGGACCGCAGGTCCACAGCCAACGTGAGCCAGGAATCCCCGCCCCTTAAAGCGGGGAGGATTCAATTCGGCTCCTTGACCGGGCGGCGGTGCCCGTCCTGGGTCTGCAGGGTCAGCGCGGGGAGGTCCTTGTGGACCACGGACCCGGCGCCGGCGACCGCGCACCGGCCGATGGTCACCCCGGCCAGCACGGTGGCCCGTACCGCCACCCACGCGCCGTCCTCGACGGTGACCGGCGCGTTGCGGTAGCGGAAGTCGGCGGCCCGGTGGTCGTGCGAGCCGGTGCACAGCAGCGCCTCCTGCGAGACGCAGGCGTGCGCGCCGATCGTCACGGGCTCCAGGTTGAGTATCCAGGCGCCCTCGCCGATCCACGCGTGGTCGCCCACGGTCAGCTTCCAGGGCCACAGCACCCGCACCCGGTGGCGGATCAGCACCCCTTCGCCGATCCGCGCCCCGAAGGCCCGCAGCAGCGCGACCCGCAGCCGGGCGGGGCACAGCCAGCTCATGAAGAGCGTGTTCATCACGGCGAACCAGAGCGCCTGCGTCAGCCGCCCGCGCCCCTTGTCGTATCCGGCCAGCGTGAAGGCAGGAAGATCACGCACGGGCACCCCCTCGCACTGCGGCCCCCAACGGCGCCTTCGAAGGCGCCTCCCCGGGCGCCGAGCGCTCAGACTAGACTGCGGCCGGATCAGGCACAGGGGGTGGGGGCGAGCGTGGCGACCGACATGCGCGGGACCGCTGCCGGGGTGGTCAGGGCGGTGCCGCCGCGGCCCGGCGAGGAGAAGAGCTGGGGCCGGGTCACCACGCCGCGGACCCTGCTCTCCCGGGCGCTCTCCGTCCCGCTGGCCCTCGGATTCACCGTCTTCCTGCCCCTCTTCGTCGCCGTGCAGCCCGGCGCCGGTCAGCACGATGCCGCCTTCTGGCTCCAGCTCCTGCTCACCATGTACGCGGGCGCCCGGCTCTCGGCGATGGTCCTGACCAGCCGCCGCAAGCTGCTCCAGGGCTCCTTCTGGCTCTTCGTCTACATGGCCATGGGCGTGGCCCCCCTCGCGCAGGCCGTGCTCGGCCAGGTCCCGACCCCCGTCGTCGGCCCGCGCTCCGACCTCACCGCCTCCATCGGCCTGGTGCTGCTCGGCTGCGCCGTCTTCGACGTGGGCGTCCTGCTGGCCCGGCACCGGCCGGCCGGCCGCGCGGGCGGTTCGCTGAAGGAGCCGCGCCCGCTCATGACGCACCGCAGGCGCCTCTACGTGCTGACCGGCGTGGCGTTCCTGGGCGGGGCGGCCCTGATCGTGAAGCTCGGCGGTCCGGCGGTGTTCTTCTCCAGCCGCCAGGAGATCATCGCGGGCATCGAGGAGGCGGGCGTCTCCCAGGACGGCCAGGCCGGGCAGGCCCTGCTGCGCGGATTCGGCACGGTCCCCGCGCTGTTGGCCCTGCTGCTGTACACGCGCTGGCTGATCACCTCGAAGTTCGCCCGCCGGAAGATGTCGATCATCGTCACCTGGTCGGCGCTCATGGTCCTCAACCTGATCGTCAACAACCCGATCTCCAACCCGCGCTACTGGTTCCTCACGGTCATGTTCGCGATGCTCTTCACCGTCTTCCCGGTGAGCGCCGCGATGTACCGGGTGGCGCTGTCCATGGCCGTGGTGATCGCCCTGCTGATCTTCCCGTTCGCGGACCGCTTCCGCTACGACGAGAAGAACTACAAGCCGGTCGAGACGACCTCGTTCCTGGAGCCGATGGCGCTCAAGGACTACGACCAGATCGGCATGTTCGCGAACACCATCACCTTCGCCGAATCGGGCCCCGGCCATTCCTACGGGCGCCAGCTCGCGGGATCGGTCTTCTTCGCGGTGCCGCGCTCGGTGTGGTCGGGCAAGCCGCGCGACACCGGCGTGATGGTCGGCCAGTGGATGGGCACGGTCAACACCAACCTCTCCTCGCCGATCTGGGCCGAGCTGTGGATCGACTTCGGGCCGCTGGGCATGGGGGCGGGGCTCCTGGGGATGGGGTACGCCTCCGCCCGCGTCGACCGGCGTTACGCGAAGCGCGCACGGCGCAGCTCGCCGCCCGGCAGTCTCATCTCCACGGTGGTCCCGCTGGTCGCCGGGTACTCCTTCATCCTGCTGCGCGGGCCGCTGCTCCAGGCCTCGGGCCGGATCGCCATCGCGGCGATGTGCCTGGCGCTCGTGGCCACGTACCGGCAGGACCGTTCCACCTCCCTGCGCTAAAGGTGGAACCACTCAACTTGTGCACCGAATACGCACCGCCGGTACAGTGGTGTCATGACCGAGACCGTGGGGCGCCGCGAGCGCAAGAAGGCCCAGACCCGCAAGGCCCTGGCCGATGCCGCGCTGAGCCTGTTCCTGGAGCACGGGTACGACAAGGTCGGCGTCCGTGACGTGGCGGAGGCGGCCGACGTCTCGGTGACCACGCTGTTCAAGCACTTCCCGAGCAAGGAAGCCCTCGTCTTCGACGAGGACGAGGACATCGAGGCCGCGCTCGTCTCGGCCGTACGGGACCGCGCGCCCGGGCAGTCGGTCCTGCACTCCCTGCGCGAGCACTTCGTGGAGACCCGGGCGAGCCGCCGGATCGACGACCCGGCGGTGATCGCGCACATCAACCTGGTCCGGGAGACGCCGGAGCTGCAGGAGTACTGGGACCGGATGTGGCGGCGCCACGAGGTCGCGCTCGCCGCGGCCATCGCGGAGGAGACCGGCGCTCCAGAGGGCGACCTCAGGTCCGCCGCGCTGGCCCGCTTCGTGATGGACACCGCGAGCCTGATCCGCGGTCAGGAGGACCAGCACCAGGCCATGCGGGAGCTGTTCGCCCTGATCGAAGCGGGCTTCGGCGACACCCCGGCCTGACCAAGGGAGCCGGTCCTGCCTCAGGCCGCCCGGACCTGGTCCGAGGGGCCCGCGGCGGCCGGTTCGGGGTCCGGGGCGGGGGCGGGCAGCCGGGCCACGCGCAGCCAGCCGGCCGCGGCCTTCGCAGCGGAGCCGAGGGCGAGGCCCCAGGCGGCCCCGGCCACGCCCCAGGCGGCGTACCCGCCCAGCAGCAGCCCGACCGACAGCAGCGAGAAGACCACCTGGAGCGAGAGGGTGGCCTTCGGGTTCAGCACCCGCAGGGTCAGCAGCGCACAGGTGCCGAGCCCCATGACGGCGTACTGGGCACCGGTCGCGGGCAGCAGCGCGGACGCCGCCTGCCAGGTGTCGCCGAGCAGTTCGCGGCCGGCCCGCTCCGGCAGCGCGTACAGTACGGCCCCCCACGCGGCGCCGGTCACCGCGAGCGCGCCGCCCATCAGCGCGGTCAGCCGGACCACGCCCCGCTTTCCCGAGGCCCGGCCGACGATTGGCGGGCCGAAGGAGTTCGCGGAGTTGAACAGCACGTTCAGCGGCCCGAAGAGGGTGGTCGCGCCGCGCAGCGCGCCCACCGCCAGCGGGGTCGCGAAGACGCCGAGTCCCAGGACGGCGAGCTGGCTGGAGCCGTTGCCCACGGCGAACTCGACCACGAACCGCTGCCCGAGGTGCCCGCGCCGCAGGTACGGCCGCAGGTCGGCGGCGGCGCCGCGCACGGAGGGCCGCAGCAGCCACAGGCCCAGCGCGAGCGCGGGCAGCGCCGAGACCCCCCACACCAGCACCAGGCGCCCGGCCGACGCGCCCTCGGGCTGGAGCAGCAGTGCGGGCACCACGCAGGCGAGGCGCAGTGCGTCGGCGGCCAGCGCCCGCTGGGGCGCCCGCAGCGCGGAGAAGCAGTAGCGCAGCCCGTCCTGGAGCAGCACCAGGGGCAGGACGAGTCCCAGCGCGAGGAACGCCCGGCCGGTGGCCCCGGGCAGCAGCAGGCCCGCGAGGGCCACCACGGCGCCGACCGCCGCCCCGGCGGCCCCGGTGAAGGCGAGGCCGGAGCGGCAGGCCGCGGCGAGGCGGCCGGTGCCGGGGTCGTCCTTCTCCAGCACCAGGGTCTGGCCGACGTAGGCCATGTTCAGGCCGAGCAGCACGGTGAAGGTCACGTAGACCATCGTGAAGTCGGCGAAGCCGGCCGCCGAGGAGAGCCGGGCGGCCAGCACCAGGACCAGGATGTTCGTGGCGCTGGACGCGGCCTGGTCCAGGACCGAGGCGACCGCCGCGAGGCCGCGCCGGCTCACCGCCGGCCCGTGCGGACCGTACGCAGGGCGACCGTGTCGGTGCCGTCGCCCGGGACGTGCTGGGCGGCGTCGGCGGCAGCGACCTCGTACGGGATCGGCTGCGGCTCCCGCGCACCGGGCGAGGGCGCCGGGGCGGGCGCGGGCGGCGCGGGCCGGGGCTCCTCGGCGGCGGGGTCGCCGCCCTTGGGGGCCCGGCCGAGGCCGCGCTTCTTCTCGCCCGGCAGCGGTGCGTGCAGGACGGCGCCCAGCACCGTGCCGCCGGCCCCGCTGATCAGCTCGCGGATGCGGGAGAGGTCGGTGCGGCGCACCGCGCCGGGGTTGCAGACCACCAGGACCCCGTCGACGCGGTCGACGAGCGCGAGGGCGTCGGCGTACGAGAGCACGGGCGGGGCGAGCACCACGACGGTGGAGTTGGGGGAGTCGGCCTCGGAGATCAGCCGGGAGGCCCGCTGCGAGGTCAGCGCGCGGGGCACGTTGCGCACCCGCTCGCCCGGGATCAGGTCGAAACTGCCCGATTCCCCGGCGTCCACGAGGAGCTGGCGGCCGTCGGGCCACTCGGTGTCCCCGTGCTGCGCGCCGGGGCCGCCCTGCGACTGGCTCCAGCGCGGCCGGCCGGTGGCGTCGGTGGGCAGCTGGCTGGCCAGCACCGGGGTGCGCAGGTCGGCCTCGATGAGGAGCACGTCCTTGCCGGTCTCCGCGAAGGAGGCGGCCAGGTTCACCGCCACGGCGGCGGCGATCTCGCTGCTGCCGCGCGGGGCGACCACGAGGAGGCGGCGCCGGTCCGCGAAGCGGGAGTCGTAGGCGAGCCGGAAGGCCACCGAGCGGAACTCCTCGGCCAGCCGGGGGTCCTCCTCGCCCGCCGCGAGCAGCGGCCCGCCGTCGGCCTTGCTCCGCGGCAGGGAGCCCAGGACGGGCGCCCGCAGGGCCCGGGCGACGTCGCCCTCGGAGCGCGGAGCCGGGTCGAAGACGAGGCGCACCCAGGCGCCGAGCAGGCCCAGGGCGAGGCCCACGGCCGTGCCGAGCGCGAGCGACATGGGCAGTCCGGGGCCGTCGGCCCCGTGCGGCGGGACGGCGGTGCTGGTGACCCGGCCCGGGGTCATGTCCAGGGCCTGGAGCTTGGCGATGTTGCCGTTGAGGGTGTTGATCTTGCCCTGCTGGTCGGTCTTGGCGGAGTACGCGGCGTCCCGCGCCGGACCGGCCGGCATGCCGGTGATCTGCTTGGACAGCTCCTCGAGCTGCTTGACCACCGGATCGCGCTGCTCCTGGTAGCCCTTGACCATCTTGTCGCGGGTGACGTCGAGGGCTTCCTGCCGCTTGAGCAGGTAGGCCTCGGTCATCGCGTTGGCGCGCTTGGCGGCCTCGGCGGGGGAGGAGGCGGTGTAGGTGAAGCGCAGCACCATCGTCTGCGGGGGGTTGGTCACCTGCAGACCGGCGCGCAGGGCCGAGAAGCCGGTGGCAGAGACCCCGAGCTTCTTGGCGGCCTCGTTGGCTATGGAGCTGGAGAGCGCGACCTGCCGCTCCGAGCCGATGTTGATCGCCTTGTCGGGGGCGAGGCTCGGGTTGAAGGGGTCGTCGGTGGGTGCGCGCAGCACGATGTCGGCGGTGGCCACGTAGGTGTCCGCCGTGGAGACGCCGAGGTAGACCCCGCCGAGCAGGCCGATGCCCACGCCCGCGCCGATGAGCCGGCGGTAGCGCAGGAGCTGGCGGAACTGGTCCCGGAGCAGGTCCGGTTCGTCCTCGGCCGGAGCCGCTGCCGGGCGGTTGGTCTCGATCACGGCCGGGGACCCCCAAGTGCTTCGTCCATCAGTGCGTCGATGCGGGCGAGGCCCGCCTCACGGCTCAGGTGCGCCGCCACGTGGCGCGGCCCGGCCGCCCCCAGCGCGTCCGCGCCGGCGGGGTCCTCGGCCAGCGCCCGCACGGCCTTCAGCAGGGCCTCCGGGTTCTCCGGCGGTACGAGCACCCCGGCGCCCGAGCGCTCCACTTCCTGGGCGGTCCCGCCCAGCGCCGCGACGGAGGCGACGACGGGACGGCCGGCCTGGAAGTACGAGGTCAGCTTGGACGGCACGCTCATGTCCATCACGGCGGCGTGCTGCGTGACCGCGAGCACGTCCGCCGCGGCGAGGATATCCGGGAACTCGCCGTCCGCGGCAGGGGGGATGATGTCGAGATTGGGAACGTCGGCCGCCAGGTCGGCGAGGGCGGAGCGCTGGCTTCCGTCGCCCATCAGCACGAATCGGACGCTCGGGTCCAGCCGGGCGGCGCCGACGAGGACCTCCAGCCCCTGCTTGAGCCCCATGTTCCCGGAGTGCAGGACGACGGTCTGGTCGGGAGCCCACCCGAGGTGGTGGCGGGTCCGTCCGCGCGGCTTGGTGGGCAGCGCCACGTGGGACCAGTTGGGGACGAGCCGGATCCGCTCGGGGTCCACGCCCATGCCGACGACCCGGTCGACGAAGGTCTCGTGGATCACACCGACGAGGGTGGCCCGCTTGAGGGCGTGGGCCTCGGCCCGCCCGGCGAACGCGGCCGCCTTGTCCCCGCCGCTGATCCCGCTCTGCGCGGCGGCGGCGCCCATCAGGTCCTGGACGACCGGGACGAAGGGGACCTTCCAGCGTGCCGCGAGACGGGCGGCGAGCAGGCCGCCGGCCAGGCTCGGCATCTGGGCGAGGACCGCGTCCGGCTTGGCCATCCGGGGCGGGGCCACGGAGCCGTGCAGCAGAATCGATCCTTCAAAAAGGGCCCGCCGGAGGGCGGTTTGGCGCGGGGGAACGGTGTGCGCGCGCCGGTGCACGGTGACACCCGCGCGCTGTTCCGTGCGCCGCAGCGCCCCCTTGTACTCCGGCTCGACGGACCAGGCCGGGTAGTGGGGCATGCCCGCCAGGACGTGGGTCTCGTGACCGAGATCCGCCCAGTGCTCCGCGATCTGGGTGGCGTACGGGCCGATGCCCGTGTGCTCGGGGGCGTAATTCGTGGAAACCAGCAGCAGGCGCCGCTGACCGGATTTCGACACTGGACGTCCCCCTCTCACCAGGATGATGCGCACGTCACCCTATTCGTTCACCGGCAACAGGGGGAACGTGCACGCTATTGTCTGCTAATCCGCCACACCGGGGTGTGCGGCTTCTGGGGGATAACACGTGACGGAGCGGGACATGTCGGAATTTGCCGAGCCTGGACGTAGACCACACCGCATCGGTTATGCACCAGGTGCTTACGATCTGTTCCATATCGGACACCTCAACATCCTTCGCCACGCCCGGAGTCAGTGCGACTACCTGGTGGCCGGTGTCGTGTCCGACGAGATGGCGGAACTGGCCAAGGGGCGGCGCCCGGTGATTCCGCTCGTCGAGCGGCTGGAGATCGTCCGCAGCGTGCAGTACGTGGACGCCGCTTTCGTCGAGACCGTCCCGGACAAGGTCGAAACGTGGAAGCAGGTCCGGTTCGACGTCATATTCAAGGGCGACGACTGGCGCGGCACCCCCAAGGGCGACCAGCTGGAGAGGGACTTCGCCGTGCACGGGGTCGAGGTCGTCTACTTCCCGTACACGGTCCACACCTCCAGCACCCAGCTGCGCCGGGCTCTTGACGTGCTGTCGGAACCGCTCGCCACGGAACAGCGGGGCTGAGACGCCCTGCCGCGGGCGCCGGCCCCGGTCACTTCGGTACGGCGCTGAGCTCCCGGTACCACTTCGCGAGGAATGCCAGCAGGAACAGCGCGGCCATCACGCCCGCCCCGGCGTAGGCCCAGCGGAACACGCCGCTGCCGCCGAGGAGCAGGAACACCAGGCAGAACACCCCGTAGTCCACGGGCAGCAGCGCCACCGCGCGCAGGGTCGACGGCGCGGCGGCCGCACTCCCCGGCGCCGGCTTCGGCTTGAGCTTCTCCGTCAGCAGCCCCCCGAAGAAGGTCACGACCGCGGCGAGCTGGAAGCCCAGGGGCACCAGCAGCCAGCCGGCCGAGGCGGCCCCGTCCGCCCCGCCATCGATCCCGTAGGCCTCGGGAAAACGGTAGAAGGCGATCAGCACGCAGGTGTGCAGCGCGGTGAGCTTCGCGCAGTCCACGACGTGGTCCAGCCACTCGCCCGCCGCACTGCCGCCCCCGCGGAGCCGGGCGAGCTGCCCGTCGGCGGAGTCGAAGGCGAAGCCGACGGCGAGCAGGGCCCACACCGCGAGCCCCAGCCCCCACGAGGGCGGGACCAGGGCGACGACGGCCGCGCCCGCGAAACTCAGGGCGGCGCTGATCAGCGTCACCTGGTTCGGGGTGAGCCCGAACGCGTACGACCCGGCGGCCAGGTACCGTCCGACGGGCCGGTTGACGAACCGGGAGTAGAGCGACACGCCCTTCGCCGACTTCTGCGCCCCGCGCAGCTCCCGCAACGCGGTCCCGACACTCGCCATCGACACAACCCCTCGAACATCCGTATATGCGTGCGTGCGTACGAAGGGCACATCATCGCAGGGTGCTCCGAGCGCTCCCGACCGGCTCAGCCCACGTCTTCCGGATCAGGCCGGATCCAGAGACGCCCTAGCCCACCACCTTCAGCAGCAGCACCGCACGGGCCGGGACGGTCACGCTCTCGCCCCCGCGGTGCACGGTGGCGGGCGCCGCCGCCTGGTCCTCCCGGGAGGTGTCCAGGACCAGTTCGTACGCGCGGCCCCACGGCGCCCCCGGCAGCACCCACGCCACCGGCCGGTCCCCGGCGTGCAGGAGCGCCAGGAAGCTGTCGTCCGTGACCTGCCGCCCGCGCTCGTCACGGCCCGGGATGTCCTGCCCCGACAGGTACAGCCCCACCGACCCGGCCGGGGCGTACCAGTCCCGCTCGGTCATCTCCGCCCCCGCCGGGGTGAACCAGGCCAGGTCCCGCAGCCCGTCCGCCCCTTGCGAGCGCCCCGAGAAGAACGCGCGGCGCCGCAGCACCGGATGGGCCCGGCGCAACGCCAGCAGCCGCCGGGCCAGCGCCAGCAGCGCCTGCCAGGACGGGTCCTCCAGCAGCGACCAGTCCACCCAGCTCGTCTCGTTGTCCTGGCAGTACGCGTTGTTGTTGCCGCCCTGCGTCCGGCCGAACTCGTCGCCCGCCACCAGCATCGGCACCCCGGTCGACAGCAGCAGCGTGGTCAGGAGGTTGCGCAGCTGCCGCCGGCGCAGCGCCGCGATCCGCGGATCCGTGCCCTCCTCGGGCTCGCCCTCCACCCCGCAGTTCCAGGACCGGTTGTCATTGGTCCCGTCCCGTCCCGCCTCGCCGTTCTCCTCGTTGTGCTTGGACTCGTACGACACCAGGTCGCGCAGGGTGAAACCGTCGTGCGCGGTGATGAAGTTGACCGAGGCGTACGGCCGCCGCCCGCCCCACGCGTACAGGTCGCTCGATCCCGACAGCCGGTACCCGAGGTCCCGTACGTCGGGCAGGGCGCCGCGCCAGAAGTCCCGCACGGCGTCCCGGTACCGGTCGTTCCACTCCGTCCACAGCGGCGGGAAGGCCCCCACCTGGTACCCGCCCGAGCCCACGTCCCACGGCTCGGCGATCAGCTTCACCCGCCGCAGCACCGGATCCTGGGCGATCACCGCGAGGAACGGCGAGAGCATGTCCACGTCGTGCATCGAGCGGGCCAGCGCCGCCGCCAGGTCGAAGCGGAAGCCGTCCACCCCCATCTCCGTCACCCAGTACCGCAGCGAGTCGGTGATCAGGCGCAGCACGTGCGGCCGCCCGGCGTGCAGGGTGTTGCCGCAGCCGGTGTAGTCCGCGTACCGGCGCTGGTCGGACTGGAGCCGGTAGTACGCCCGGTTGTCGATCCCGCGCAGCGACAGCGTCGGGCCCAGCTCGCCGGCCTCCGCCGTGTGGTTGTAGACCACGTCGAGGATGACCTCGATGCCGGCCGCGTGCAGCGCCTTGACCATCCGCTTGAACTCGCCGACCTGCTGGCCGGCCGTACCGCTGGAGGAGTACGCGGCGTGCGGGGCGAAGTATCCGATCGAGTTGTAGCCCCAGTAGTTGCGCAGGCCCCGGCGCAGCAGGTGGTCCTCGTGGGCGAACTGGTGGACCGGCAGCAGCTCCACCGCCGTCACCCCGAGCCCGGTCAGGTGCTCGATCGCCGCCGGGTGGGCGAGGCCCGCGTACGTGCCGCGCAGGTGCTCGGGGATGCCGGGATGGCGCATCGTGAAGCCGCGCACGTGCAGTTCGTAGATGACCGAATCGGCCCACGGGGTCTTCGGCCGGACGTCGTCCGCCCAGTCGTCGTCATCGTGGACCACGACCCCCTTCGGGACGTGCGGGGCCGAGTCGCGGTCGTCGCGCACGGTGTCCGCGATGTACTGCTGCGGCCAGTCGCGGACGTGCCCGTACACCTCCGGCGGCAGCAGGAAGTCCCCGTCCACGGCCCGCGCGTACGGGTCCAGGAGCAGCTTCGCCGGATTGTGGCGGGCGCCCGTCCACGGGTCCCAGCGCCCGTGCACCCGGAATCCGTACCGCTGCCCGGGGCGCACCCCCGGCAGGAAGCCGTGCCAGATCTCGTGGGTCAGCTCCGTCAGCGTGCAGCGGCTCTCGGAGCCGTCCTCCGCGAAGAGGCAGACCTCGACCGCCTCCGCGCCCTGGGCCCACAGCGCGAAGTTGGTCCCCGCCGTGCCGTCCGGCCCCTGGTGGAACCGGGCGCCCAGCGGATGCGAGGAGCCGGGCCACACGGGCGGTCCGGGGCGGGTCCGCTCCCGTACGGTCGCCGCATGGACTCTGACCTGGCCGTTTGACGCCCCGCTCCCGTTGCCCCTTCCGTTCCCGTTCCCGTTCCCGGCTCCGCTTCCGTTTCCGGTCCCCTGTCCGTTCCCGGTCCCGGTCCCGTCGGGGTGGCCCGTCCCGTTCGGATGCCCGGTCCCCGCGACGGCTTCCACCGACTCTTGCTCGGCTGCGCTCGACACTGCCCGCCTCCACGGCTCTCGGTACCTGCGGGGGTGGGGGAACTGCGGCCCCGGCGTCCCTGCCGCGGCCCGCCCCCGTCTGGTCCTTCCCACTGTTCTGCCCGGACTGTCCTGCCTGGAACGTGGGCCGCGCCCACGTTTCCCCCGGAGGGGCCCGGTCGTTGGAGGAACGTGACTCTTCTGACGAGGCGGGCAGGGGCGGGCTTGGCCGCCGTGGCGGTATGGGCGGGCCTCCTCGGAGGCCTGGCCGGATGCACCGAGAACGGCGGCTCCCCGATCGAGATCCAGCTGCCCGGCAAACCCCGGTCACCGGACGAGGCGATCAGGATCACCCCCGACGACAACGCCAAGGGGGTGCCGGCCGAGGGCCCGCTGCGGGTCACCGTGCCCGAGGGCCGCCTGGAGCGGGTCGTGGTCACCAAGGTGGAGGACGCCCAGGAGGAGAAGGTGCCCGGCGCCATCGCCGTCGACGGGCTCAGCTGGAGCCCCGACCCGGCGGCGGGCCGGCTCGCGCTCGCGGCCAAGTACACCGTCGACGCGGTCGCGCTCGACGGGCACAACCGCCGCCAGGCCCGGCACACCACCTTCACCACCTACGTTCCCGAGGAGCGGTTCATCGGCTACTTCAAGCCCGAGAACCGCTCGACCGTCGGCACCGGCATGATCATCTCCTTCGGGTTCAGCCGGTCCATCGAACGCCGCGCCGACGTGGAGCGGGCCATCAAGATCACCTCCGACCCGGCGGTGGAGGTGGCGGGCCACTGGTTCGGCGACGAGCGCCTCGATTTCCGGCCCAAGACCTACTGGAAGCCGGGCACCGAGGTCACGGTGAAGATCGGCCTGCGGGACGTGGAGGGCGCCCCCGGCTCGTACGGGATCCAGGACAAGACCCTGCGCTTCACCGTCGGCCGCTCCCAGATCTCCACCGTCGACGCGGCCGCGCACACCATGGAGGTCCGGCGCGACGGCGAGCTGCTGTCCACCGTGCCGATCACCGCGGGGGCGCCGAAGAACATGACCTACAACGGGAAGATGGTGGTGATGGAGCTCTTCGACGTCACCCGGATGAACGGGCAGACCGTCGGCTTCGGCGGCGAGTACGACATCCCCGACGTCCCGCACGCCATCCGCCTCACCCGCTCCGGGACCTTCCTGCACGGCAACTACTGGGCGAGCCCGGACACCTTCGGCTCCACCAACGTCAGCCACGGCTGCATCGGACTGCGCGACGACAAGGGCGGCGGCTCGGACACCCCGGCCGGCTGGTTCTTCGACCGGACCCTGGTCGGCGACGTGGTGGAGGTCGTCAACTCGCAGGACAAGACGGTCGCCCCGGACAACGGGCTGGGCGGCTGGAACATGTCCTGGCCCACCTGGGTCGCGGGCTCCGCGCTCGGCTGCCCCTCACCCCAGTCGAGTGATTGTCCTACCGGAATGCCGTAGCGGGGGAGTGTCGGTCCGCCCGGCTCGCCGGAGCCCGCCGCCAGCCTGTACGGGGCCTGCACGCACGCGGCGGCGGGCAACGGACGGAGCGTCATGTCAGCAAGGAAGTGGACCCTCGGGCCCCTGGGGCTCGCCCTAGGGGCCGTACTGGCCGCAGGTGCCCCGGCGGCCCTGGCGGCTCCGGCCGCGCCCGGCCCCGGCGGGCAGCAGCCGGCGCCGGCCCGGCACGCCGCCGCCCTGCGGGCCCCGCTGCCCGGCGGACTCGGTCCCTGCCTCGGCGCCGGGTGTCCGCCCGTGTTCCCGCCGATCGAGGTCGGCACCGACCCCAACGGCTACGACGAGGGCATCAACGTCTTCGTCGGCGCCGACTTCCTGGTCCGCGAGCGCGCCGCCGAGGCCGAGGGCAAGGTCGTCGTCCTCGGCAGCTTCGACCAGAACAAGAACCTGGCGACGGGTGTCGGCGGCGGGTACAACATCGGCATCGTCGGCGCGGGTTCGCTGGTGCGGCCCCCGGCCGGATCCGACTTCCTCACCACCGGCCGCAACGTCACCGTCGCCGCCCAGCAGCGGCTGATCTCGGACGGCGGCGTCGTCCGCCACGCGGGCACCGCCCCCGGGCCCGGCACCGTCACCGGCCCGCTGGTGGCCGACCCGGCCGCGATCACCCCGTACGCCGGCCTGCGCGACCAGCTCACCGCGGCCAGCCAGTGCTACGCCCGGGTCGACGGCAGCCCGCGCCCGGCCACCGGCACCGCCGTCAACCGGGACGGCACCACCGTCTTCACCGGGGACAACACCTCCGCGCTCCAGGTCTTCACCGTGGACTTCGACCTGGTGGGTCCGACCGGCGGCGCCGTCGGCATCCGCTTCGACCGGATCCCGGCCGGCGCCACCGTCCTCGTCAACGTCACGGGCCCGGCCCGCACCCTCAACACCTACAGCGGCACCATCAACGACACCGGGGCGGGCGCCGACCCCTGGAACGGCCTGCGCACGCGGCTGCTGTGGAACTTCCCCGACGCCACCGCCGTCCAGCTGGTCGGCACCGGGCAGTTCCAGGGCAGCGTGCTCGTCGGCGAGCAGGCCTCGCGCACCACCGTCACCCTCCCCGGGACCAACGGCCGGTTCTTCACCACCGGCGAGCTCGTCCACACCAGCACCGGGGGCGGCGGCCAGGAGTTCCACGCGTACCCCTTCAACGGCGACCTGCCGGACTGCGGGAACACCGGCCCGGTCACGGGCGCCGTCTCCGTCACCAAGCGGGACGACGCGGACAACCCGCTGGCCGGAGCCACGTACGAGCTGTGGCAGGAGACCAACGGCACCCCCGGAGCCCAGTTCACGAGCCCCGGCGGGGACACCAAGGTCGACGACTGCGTGACCCCGGCGAGCGGCATCTGCTCCCGCACCGTCCCGCTCGGCACGTACTACTGGCGCGAGACGCAGGCTCCGGACGGCTATCGGCTCGCGGAGAACCCGGTCGCCGAACTGACGCTGACGGAGCAGAACGCCGCCGCCGGCGCGAGCGCGAGCATGAGCAACGCGAAGCTTCCGGGCAGCGCCGAAGTGGTGCTGCGCAAGTCCGACGCGGACGGCGGGGCGCTGCTGTCCGGGGCCCGCTTCGAGCTGTGGCGCGAGGCCAACGCCGTGACGGGCCTGCAGACCACCGGAGCGACCCCCGACGAGCAGCTCGCCGGGTCCTGCACCACCGACGCGCAGGGAAGCTGCACGGTCCAGCTCCCGGTGGGTGAGCGGTACTACTGGCGGGAGACGCAGGCACCGGCCGGCTACGACCTGCCGGCGGACCCGGTCACGCCGTTCGACCTCGACGCGGGCCACGTGACGACGGGCCTCGTCGTCGGCGTCACGGACGAGCGGACCGAGGATCCCGACTACGAAGGGTCGATCGAGGTCCTGAAGAAGGACGCGAAGACGAAGCGCCCGCTGCGCGGGGCGGTCTTCGAGGTGTGGAAGGAGACCAACAGCACCGCCGGCCTCCAGACGCGCGGCATCAACCCCGACATCAAGGCGACGGCGGGCTGCGCGACCGACGGGGCCGGGGCGTGCTCGTTCCCGGGCCTGGAGGAGGGCTGGTACTACGTGGTCGAAACGGCCGTGCCGGAGGGCTACGTCCTTCCGCGCAACCGGGTCACCGGCCCGCTCCACCTGGACGAGAGCACCCCGGACCACCGCCTGGTGGTGACCCTGGAGAACAAGCGGGACCACCACGGCAAGGGCGGCAAGGACAAGGGCAAGGGCGGCAAGGGCAAGGGCGGTAAGGGCAAGGACCCGAAGCAGCCGCGCGCCTAGGCCGCCCGGGTGGGCCGGTGACCCTGCCGGCCCACCCGGCGCGCCGGGGCCGGGCGGATCCGGTTGGCTCGGAGCCGACGGCCCGGCCGGCGGGCGCGAGGAGGTCCGTATGACCACAGGCGACGTGGCGGGCGCGATCGGCAGGGCGGCCGCGACGGCCGCGGTCCTCGCGGCGGCCGCCCTCGCCCCGCCGCCCGCAGCGATGGCGGCCCCGTCCCCTTCCCCGGCCCCGTCGTCCCCGGCCGCATCCCCGGCCCCGGCCCCGGCCCCGGCCCCGGCCGCATCCCCCTCCCCGGCCGCGGAGGCCTGCACCACCTGGACCGGGCCCTACCAGCGCGAGCTGGAAGCGCACGTGGGCCGGACGGCCGACGGGACGCAGGACGCCGGGGACTGCGAGGCGATCCGCACCTTCCAGCGGGCGAACGGGATCCGGCCCGCCAACGGCTACGCCGGGCTGGTCACCTACCGGACCATGGTCGCGGTCGCCGCCCGCAAGAACCCCAACGCCGCCGGCGACTGCCCGGTCCGTCCGCACCGGGTGACCTGCGTGGACCTGGAGCGCCAGATCCTGTGGGTGCAGCGCGGCCGCACGGTGGTCTTCCCGCCCGTGCCCGTCCGCACCGGACGCGACGAGGAGGAGACCCGTCCCGGCTGGCACGAGATCTACTGGCGCAGCGAGGACCACGTGTCCACGCTCTACGACGACTCCCCGATGCCCTACGCCCAGTTCTTCGACGAGGGCCAGGCCCTGCACGGCCGCCCCGGCAACCTGTACGCCCACGGCGGCTCGGCCGGCTGCGTCAACCTCACCGTCCCCGCCGCGCGGCGCCTGTGGGACCTGCTCACCGAGGGCGACGCCGTCTACGTCTGGGGCACCAAGCCCGGCACGGAGGCCTGACCCCGGGCACGCGGGGCCGACTCCCGGCGCGCGGGCCACTCTTGGGACGGAACGGTGACACGACCGTACTGTCTCGTGATCCCCCATGTGATTTCCTGGCGATAAGCGCGCGACTGTCCGCGCGCGGGGGACATGGGGAGAACAAGAGTGAACCTGCAGCCGATACGCGGCCGCGCCCGCACCGGCCTGCCGGCCCTCCTGCTGGGCGCGGCCCTGCTGTTCACCAGCGCGTGCAGCGGTGGTGGGGGCAACGGGGGCGGCGCCGGCGGGAGCGGTGGCGGAGACGGGGGTACCGGCACGACCGGTACCGAGGCGTCGAAGGCCGTCGTGAGCGTCAAGCCGGACGACGGAGCCAAGGAGGTCGCGACGAGCGGCATCCTCAAGATAACCAGCACCGGCGGCAAGCTCACCACGGTGACGGTCGCCGACACCAAGGGCAACGCGGTGGAGGGCAAGCTCGCCGAGGACGGCGCGAGCTGGGAGCCCGTCCGCAACCTCGCCTCCGCCACCGAGTACAAGGTGCACGCGGTGGCCAAGGACGAGGCCGGCCGCGAGTCCGCGAAGGACACCACCTTCACCACCCTCACGCCCGCCAACACCTTCATCGGCCAGTACACGCCCGAAGACGGGTCGACGGTCGGCGTGGGCATGCCGGTCTCGATCAACTTCTCCCGCGGCATCACCAACCCCGAGGCCGTCGAGAAGGCCATCACGGTGACGGCCGAGCCGGCCGTTCCGGTCGAGGGCCACTGGTTCGGCAACGACCGCCTGGACTTCCGCCCCGAGAAGTACTGGGCCGCGGGCACCACGGTCACCGTGAAGCTGGCGCTCGACGGAGTCGAAGGCCGCCCGGGGGTCTACGGCAAGCAGACCCGTACGGTCACCTTCAAGGTCGGCCGCTCCCAGGTCACCACGGTCGACGCCGCCGAGCACAAGATGAGCGTGGTCCGCGACGGCGCGGAGATCAAGAACATCCCGATCACCGCCGGCGCCCCCGCGAACACCACGTACAACGGGCAGATGGTCATCAGCGAGAAGTACAAGGTGACCCGGATGAACGGCGCCACCGTCGGCTTCGGCGGGGAGTACGACATCTCCGACGTCCCGCACGCGATGCGGCTGACCACCTCCGGCACCTTCGTCCACGGCAACTACTGGGCCTCGTCGAGCACGTTCGGCTCCGAGAACGTCAGCCACGGCTGCGTGGGCCTGAAGGACGTCCGCGGCGCCGGCGACGGCAGCCAGCCGGCCGCCTGGTTCTTCAACGAGTCGCTGATCGGCGACGTGGTCATCGTGAAGAACTCCAAGGACAAGATCGTCGCCCCGGACAACGGCCTCAACGGCTGGAACATGGACTGGGCGGACTGGATCAAGTAACCCCGTCCGGTACGCAGTCAGGTGGCCCGGTGCTGTGACCCACAGCACCGGGCCACCTGGCGTTAACCGGCGCTAACCTTCCCGTATGACCATCTCTCTCGAAGTCTCCGAAGGCGTCGGCGTCATCCGGCTGGACCGGCCGCCCATGAACGCCCTGGACATCGCCACCCAGGACCGGCTGCGCGAGCTCGCCGTCGAGGCGACCGACCGGGCCGACGTCCGTACGGTCGTCATCTACGGCGGCGAGAAGGTGTTCGCGGCCGGCGCGGACATCAAGGAGATGCAGACGATGGACCACGCGGCCATGGTCGCCCGGTCCCGCGGACTGCAGGACGCCTTCACCGCCGTGGCCCGGATCCCCAAGCCCGTGGTCGCGGCGGTCACCGGCTACGCCCTGGGCGGCGGCTGCGAGCTGGCCCTGTGCGCCGACTACCGGATCGCCGCCGACAACGCGAAGCTCGGCCAGCCCGAGATCCTGCTCGGCCTGATCCCCGGCGCGGGCGGCACCCAGCGGCTGTCCCGGCTGATCGGCCCCTCCAAGGCCAAGGACCTCATCTTCACCGGCCGCATGGTCAAGGCCGACGAGGCGCTGACCCTCGGCCTCGTTGACCGCGTCGTCCCGGCCGCCGAGGTCTACGAGCAGGCGTACGCGTGGGCCGCCAAGCTGGCGCAGGGCCCGGCCCTCGCGCTGCGCGCGGCCAAGGAGTGCGTGGACGCGGGGCTGGAGGCCGACATCGACACCGGGCTGACCATCGAACGGGGCTGGTTCGCCGGCCTGTTCGCCACCGAGGACCGCGAGCGCGGGATGCGCAGCTTCGTCGAGGAGGGGCCGGGCAAGGCGAAGTTCTTGTAGGCCCGGCGGATCGTAGATCATCCCTGCGGGTGGATTAGCCAGGCCTTAAGGCAGCCTTAAGGCGAATCGTTGATCCACTCTGGGTGACCATCACTGCGCGGTGTGTCACCGCAGGTCAGGGGTGCGCGGCGGCCTACGGGTTGCCGGTTGCATATGCCGGGAGGGCCCCTCGGGATCCACGATCCCGGGGGGTCTTTTCCTGCGGAACGGCCCGAACGGCCTTACCGGCCCTCCATGATGGGTGCATGGCGGGTCTGGAGGGTGTGGAACAGCCGCGGCAGCGCAGTAGCGCTTCCGCCGTACGGCTCACGGCGGCCCTGGAGGACGAACTGGGCCTCAAAGCACTGGAGTTGTACGGGAATCCGGCCGAGGCGGAAGTGACGCTGCCCTCGATGCCCGAGTCGGCCGGCACCGCTCGCCGGCTCACGCAGTGCGTGGTCGTGCGCCTGTGGGGGCTCTCGCCGCAGATCGCCGAGCACACGGTCCTGCTGGTCTCGGAGCTCGTGGGCAATGCCGTCCGGCACACGGGGGCCCGGTCCTTCGGTTTACGGATGCTCAGGCGGCGCGGCTGGATCCGCGTGGAGGTGCGCGATCCCTCGCGCGGACTGCCCTGCCTGATGCCGGTGCACGAGATGGACACCACCGGGCGGGGGCTCTTCCTCGTCGACAAGCTCTCGGACCGCTGGGGCGCGGACCTGCTGCCGCGCGGAAAGATCACCTGGTTCGAGATGCGGGTGGCCGACCGCTGAAACGCCAGAAACCCCCTGTCGCCGTTGTGGGGCGCTGCGGGGGTTTCATGGGTGTGCCGAGGATCGAAGGGGGTGTGATCCTCGGCAAGGACTTCGCTCGGGTCAACGGGAAGCCGTGATTCCGACTATGGCAGACGAGGGACCAAATGCCAAAAGTCCCAAGTTGGACATAAGTGTGCATATCCTAAGACTTTCTACCTAAATCTTAGGTGAGATGGGCCACGAGCCTCGTAATCATTGAATAAGTATCGACCGCTGTGAGTGAATCGTTGATCACATAGCGGACAGTCGCCGTGTGGTACCGGTTCGGCCGATGGTCCCGAATGGGGTCAATCAAGACCTACGCGGGCATCCACCCCTTAAATGGGCGGGTGCTCTGCTACCCGGACCGCCGATCCGCCCTCCGTGCCGGCGCGGCGGTCGCCGCCGGCGCCCTCGCCGCCGCCTGTACCCCCGCGGGCCCCGCGGCCCCGGCGAAGGCCGCCCCGGACAAACCGGCGGCCCCGGCCAAGGCGGCTCCGGCCAAGGCGGCCCCCGCCCCGCGCCGGTTCGCCGGTCAGCCCGTGGAGATCGGGCACGGTCCCCGCGGCCGGCCCGGCGTCGCGCTCACCTTCCACGGCAACGGCGACCCCGCCGTCGCCAAGGCGGTGCTCGCCGAAGCGGAGCGGGCGGGCGCGCGGGTCACCGTGCTGGCCATCGGCGCCTGGCTCGACGCCCACCCGGAGATGGCCCGCCGGATCCTGGACGGCGGCCACGAGCTCGGCAACCACACCCAGCGCCACCTCGCGATCAACACCCTGCCCGAGGAGCAGGCGTACGCCGAGATCACCGGCTGCGCCGACCGGCTCAAACGGCTGACCGGATCCATCGGCACCTGGTTCCGCCCGTCCCAGACCCAGTACGCCACCCCCCTGGTGCGAAAACTGGCCCAGCGGGCGGGCTACCCGCACGTCCTCTCGTACGACGTGGACTCCCTCGACTTCACCTCGCCCGGTGCCGCGGCCGTCGTCCGCACCGTCATCGGCCCGATCCAAGGCGGATCGGTGGTGAGCCTGCACTTCGGCTACGCGGACACGGTCGACGCGATGCCACCCCTCCTCGAAGAACTCGCACGCCGCAAACTGCGCGCGGTGACCACCACGGAGCTGCTGACCCCATGACGACCACCCGCCTTCCCCGGAAGGCCACCGCGTTGCTGGCCGGTCTGGTCCTCGCCGCCCTCGCCGGCTGCGGAGCGGCCGACAAGGGACCCGCCGAAGCCCTCGGCACGAAGGGGCCCGCCGCACCCGCCAAGGCCGTCGTTCCGGCGGCGCCGCCGGGCCTGGCCGGAATGCCGCCGCTCCTCGACCCGAACGACGTGTACGCGGCCGACCGGCCGAACAAACTCTCCCCGGTGGTCAAGGACTTCCCGTCCCGCGTCTACGTGCCGAACACCTCCTCCAACACGGTGTCCGTCATCGACCCGGTGACGTACAAGGTCATCGACACCATCCCCGTCGGCATCCAGCCCCAGCACGTGGTCCCCTCCTGGGACATGAAGACCCTCTGGGTCAACAACAACCGGGGCCACACGCTCACCCCGATCAACCCGGCCACCGGCGAGGCCGGCAAGCCCGTCGAGGTGCACGACCCGTACAACCTGTACTTCACGCCCAACGGCAAGTACGCGGTGGTCATGGCCTCGATGGACAAGGAGCTGGTCTTCCGCGATCCGCACACCATGGACCGCGTGAAAACCGTCCCGGTGACCTGTTTCGGCGTCAATCACGCGGACTTCTCCGCGGACGGCCGCTACTTCATCGTGAGCTGCGAGTTCTCCGGTGAACTGCTCAAGGTCGACACCGAGAAGATGGAGGTCATCGGCCAGCAGAAACTGCCGTTCGAGGGTGCGATGCCGCAGGACGTGAAGGTCTCGCCGGACGGAAAGACCTTCTACGTCGCGGACATGATGGCGCACGGCATGTGGGTGCTCGGCGGCGACAAGTTCGAGACCCCCAAGCTGCTGCCCACCGGAAAGGGCTGCCACGGCCTCTACGTCAGCCGCGACTCCAAGGAGATGTACGTCTCCAACCGGGGCGAAGGGTCCGTCTCCGTCTTCGACTTCACGCAGAACAAGCTGACGAAGAAGTGGGAGCTGCCCGAAGGCGGCAGCCCCGACATGGGCGGGGTCTCCGCCGACGGCAAGGTGCTGTGGCTCTCGGGCCGCTACAACTCCGAGGTCTACGCCATCGACACCACCACCGGCAAGCAGCTCGCCAAGATCCCGGTGGGCGGCGGACCGCACGGCCTCGCCGTCTACCCGCAGCCCGGCCGCTACTCCCTCGGCCACACCGGCATCTTCCGGTAGGGACCTGCAGCCGGCAGGACGTGGGAGTGCCCCGGGGGCTCGCACAGCTCCCGGGGCACGCTCATGCGCTCACCGTCACCAGGCGACGGGGAGCCGCTCGGGAAGCCGCTTGATGAAGCCGGTCCGCCACACGAGGTTCTCCGCCGGCACCGCGAGACGCAGCTCGGGCAGTCGCTCGACCAGCACCTCCAGCGCGATCTCGGCGTGCGCCCGGCCCAGCGCGGAAGCCGGGCAGAAGTGCCGGCCGGCGCCGAAGGCGAGGTTGGCGTTGGAGCCCTCGCGCTCCAGGTCCAGCTCGTCGGGGTTCTCGAAGGCCTCCGGGTCGAAGTTGGCCCCCTCCAGCAGGACGAGGACCAGCTCGCCCTCCTTGACCAGCACGTCCCCGACCTGGATGTCCGCCATCGCGATGCGCGGCAGGCCGTCGCCGACGGACAGGTTCCAGCGGAGCAGCTCGTCCACGGCCTTGCCCATGCGCTCCGGGTGCTTGCGCAGGTACCCGATGAGCTCGGGCTTCTGCAGCAGCGCCAGGACCGCCAGGGTCAGGAACGCGGAGGTGGAGACGGCGCCGGCCCCGAAGAGCGAGACGGCGACGGTGGCGAACATGTCGTCGGTCAGGTGCGCCGACTCAGGGTCCGCCTCCTTCAGCTCGGCGAACTTGCCGAGGAGCCCCGTACGCTCCTCGGCAGGCAGCGCCAGCTGCGCCCTCAGCTGCTCCTCGAAGTAGCCGACGTCCTTGTACCAGTTGAGCGCGGAGTCGGCGAACGGCTCGCGCGCGGTCATGAACGCGACGTCCAGCCCCGACATCAGCCGCCGCCAGTCCTCGAACGGCACGCCCAGCACCTGGCAGTGCATGGCCGCGGAGAAGGGGTCGGCGAACCCGGCCCGCAGGTCGGCGGGCCCCCCTTCGGCGAGGAGCTGGTCGATGAGCTCGCCGGCCTTCGCACGCAGCCAGTCCTGCAGGCCCTTCTGGCGCGGGTTGAGCGCCTTCATGACCGCGTTGCGCAGCCCGGCGCTGTTGATGTTGCCCATGTTGTTGACGACCTCGGGCGGGATCGTCAGTGCGTACTGGCGCGGGACGCCGGCGTTGGCCGTGTCCTTGAGGCTGAAGCGCTCGTCCTCCAGCACCTGCTTGGCCAGCGCGTAGCTGCTCACCAGCCAGGCCGGGTCCCCGGTGAGGGTGCGGACCTTGGCGACCGGCGCCTTCTCGCGCAGCCAGGTGCACTCCTCGGGGAGCACGTCACCGCGTCGCGAGAGGGGGAAGTCGATGAGGGGCCCGGTGGTCTGTCCGCCCCCCTGATCGGCATGGGCCTCAAGCTGCTCGACGCTCATCGACGGTCCCTTCGGTTGGTGCGGTGTGCGCGTGCGTGTGCGTGATCGGGTGGTTCGGGTTGGTCCGAGCGTTCTCGTCCGCCTCGGGCCGCACCACGGCGTATGCCTGGTTCCTCGTCGCGCGGAGTCCCCCACCGCGCGCGAAGAGGACGTCGGTCATCGGCATCTTGACGTGGTAGGCCGCCACGGAGGACGGCACGTCGAGAATGCTCGGGGTGTCGATGAAGAACGGCAGCTCTGCCGCCATGTAATCGAAACACACCTGCAACTGTGCGTCGGTGATGGATTCACCTTCCGGCAACTTGGAGCCGACAAAGTGCAGGGCCATTTCCTCGCAGCCCTTGCGGAATTCGTCGTCGGTCTCCAGAAAATGGAGTACGCGTCGGTGCAGAAGTTGGTAGACGGGGTTCGTCTGGAACTCCGAAAGTGCCCTCACTCGGATCTCGGCGTTCGGAGGTCCTGATTCCTCCACGCCCTTGAGAATCCTTCGCCGGACTGCCTTGATTTCCTTCGTCGCGCGCTTCTCCGCGTGTTCCCGGGTGTAGCCGAAGGCGGCGAACATCCCGTCCACGTGGAGGTCTGCGTAGACGAAGTCGACCTGCGCGAAGCGGGTCGTGGCCCATCGGGTGAGGCTGGATATGCGCTCGGAGCTGAAGTAGCTGTTGCCAGGACTCACTCCGATGAGCACATGGTCGCCGTCTTCCCAGATGTGGTGGCAAGTGCGGGTGAAGGGCAGAACTTCGAATGATGCGTCAGCTGTGATCGTCACCTGTGTGATCGCCCTTGTTGCCGCTTGTCCCTGGGAGCCCTGCGCTCCCGGTGTGGCGGCAATGTCGCTACGTTATGCGGTGGCCCCGGAGCGTGACAAGTGCGGGCTTGAATTGTTGGCTGGAATTATCGCTTCCGCACTACGGAAGGGTAATTGAATTTCTATCTGCCGCTCGAACGGGACCCGGGGCGTGAGGGGGCCGGCCGTGCCGCTACCCTGAGCCGGTCAACAAGCACCAAGCAAGAAGGGGTGGACCCAGTGGCGGACATCGAGAGCGCACGGACGACGTTCGGCAAGTTCGACGTGAACGGTGACGGCTTCGTCACGGCCGACGAGTTCCGTTCGGCGATGGCGGAGATGGGCGACCCGTTCGTCACCGGCCCGGTCGCGGAGGCCGTGATCGCCGCCAAGGACTCGAACGACGACGGCCTGCTGAGCTTCGACGAGTTCTGGGCCTCCCTGAACAAGTAGGCACCCGCGCCGCCCCCTGGCCCCCTGCCGGGCCGGGGGCGCGCGTCAGGCCCGGCGCGGCCCGCCGGTCATGCCCTCCACCTCGGCGAGGGCCTCCTCCAGCCAGCGCAGCCAGAAGGTCTCCAGCCCGGTTCCCGCGTGCAGCACGACACGCCGCAGCCGGTCCTCGTCGGAGTCACGGCCGGCCGGGAAATCCTTCTCCTCGATGCCCTCGTACACGGCCAACTGGGCCCGGTGCAGCTCCAGATGCCGCCGCAGCTCGGCGGCCAGCCCCTGCGGCCCGACCACCGCGGCCGCCCGGATCCGCAGCAGCAGGGGATCCCGCACCGCCTTGGGGTCCTGACGCTCCCCGACCCACCGCGCCAGCTCCCCGCTCCCGGCGGGCAGCACCTCGTACTCCTTCTTCTGCCCCCGCACGGGACCCTCGCTGGGCAGCGCCCGGATCAGCCCGGACTCCTCCAGCCGGCCGAGCTCGCGGTAGATCTGCTGGTGCGTCGCGGACCAGAAGTACCCGATCGACTTGTCGAACCGCCGGGTCAGCTCCAGCCCCGACGAGGGCTTCTCGAGCAGGGCGGTGAGGATGGCGTGCGGGAGCGACATGCGGCCATCCTAGGTTTGCGGCAGATCGAGGATCGCGATGCCCTTCTCCACGGCGACGGCCAGATGCACCTCGTCGGGGTGCAGGGCCGCGACCGGGGTCGGGACGTGCGTGACCCCGTAGGACCCCTCCCGGTGCGACACCGGAACCTCGGGCCACTCGGCCAGGACTGCGCCCGTACGGGCATCGACGAGGCGGGGGTGCCCGCAGAGGCTGACCACCCGGTCGCCGCCGCAGGCGAGCAGGGTCCCCGCGGCGAACCCGAGCGGGCTGCGGCACAGCCACCGCTTCCCGTCGGCGGACCACACGCCGATCTCCCGCGGGCCGAGGGCCACGGGTTCGTCGCCGAGCGCCTCTTCGCCGGTGGAGACGGCGATCCGGTCCCCGTCCAGCCAGCAGGCGGCCCCGGGCTCCCCGTCCAGCCCCTCCGGCGAGGACACCCGGCCCCAGCCGTCGAGTTCGGCCGGCCCGGCCACCGCCGCGGCCAGGTCGAAGACCCACAGCTGGCCGAACGGATGCCACACCCACCCCGCGGACAGCAGCCGCCGCCCGTCCGGACTCACCGCGAGCCGGGAATGGAAGGCGTCCTGCGGGTCCCGGGCGGCGGGGGTCAGCCGCTCGCCCGTGGCCGCGTCCTCGACCACGGGGTTGTTGTACTGCTCCGGGCAGTGCACCAGTACCTCGCGGCCGTCCGGCAGTGCGCCGAGCGAGACCGGGTAGTCGTAGTCCTCCGCGTGGTAGAAGCTCCGGTTCAGCTCGCGGACGACCTTCGCCCCTTCGAGGAGCAGGGCCTTGGTGCCACGCTCCCCGTAGACCACCGTCCAGCGTCCCGAGGGCGAGCGCACGGCGCGGTCGAACCGGTAGGAGAGGACGGGGACGGAGCCGTGTTCCCGTCCGTCCGGCCCCCACCGGCGGAAGCCGCCGAGCGGGTCGACCAGGTCCTCGCCCTCCCAGAAGAGGGAGTTCGGCGCGGAGCTTGCCTTCAGCGTCTTCATGGACGCGGAATCTACCTACCGCCAGGCGGCCAGCGCCTCCGGGTTTCGGGGACCGGGGGCGTCGGCGGCCAGCAGTCCGTGGGCCCGCAACAGCGCGGCCACCGCGGGGGACCAGGCCTGGCGCAGGCCCGCCTCGGTCAGCAGGGACGGCTCCGAGAGGAGGGCCTCGGCCGGACCGAAGCGGATGCCCGCCGGGGTCAGGACCGCCGCGTCGTCGGCCCAGCGGACCGCCAGGTCCACGTCGTGGGTGGCCATGACCACCGTCGTGCCGGAGGCGCGCAGCCCCGCGAGGACGTCGAGGAGCCGCTCCTGGCCGTCCGGGTCCAGGCCGGCCGTCGGCTCGTCCAGGATCAGCACCCGGGGAGCCATCGCCACCGCCCCGGCGATCGCCGCGCGCTTGCGCTGGCCGTAGGAGAGCAGGTGGGTGGGGCGGTCCCGGAGCCGGGTGATGTCCAGCGCGGCGAGGGCCGAGTCCACGCGGGCGCGGACCTCCGGAGCGGACAGCCCCAGGTTCATCGGGCCGAAGGACACGTCCTGTTCGACCGAGGCCGCGAACAGCTGGTCGTCGGGGTCCTGCACCACCAGCTGGACGGACGTGCGCAGCCGGGTCAGTCCGGCCCGGTCGTACGAGACCTCCGTGCCGTCCAGCCACAGCGATCCCGCGCCGGGCCGCAGGCCGCCGCTCAGCAGCCGCATCAGCGTGGTCTTGCCGCTGCCGTTGCGGCCCAGCAGGGCCAGCGCCCGGCCCGGCGCGATGGCGAAGTCGACGCCGGTCAGGACCGCCGGGCCGTCCTCGTAGGCGTAGCCCGCGCCGGACAGTTCCACCACCGGCGCGTGGGGGGAGGGGAGCAGCGACGGGTTCACGAGTACAGCCCCTTCAGGGTGAGGGTCAGGGTGATCAGGGCCGCCAGCAGGCCGGCGGTGGCCGTCAGGAAGCGCCACGACAGGGCCGACTCCGGTACGAGGACCCGCAGCGCGCCGTCGTAGCCGCGCCCGGCCAGACCCGCCTGGAGCTTGGCCGCGCGGTCGAAGGCCCGTACGAAGGAGGTGGCGGCCAGCCCGGCCAGGGAACGCCACAGCGCCGCCCGGCTGGTGTGCCCGAGCCGGGCGGCCTGGGCCCGGCGGACCTGGGCCATGGAGTCGAGCAGCAGGAAGCCGATCCGGTACATGACCAGGGCCACGTCCACCACGGGGGCCGGCACCCCGGCCCGGACCAGCCGGGGCAGTACGTCGGAGACCGGGGTGGTGAAGGCGAACAGCAGCAGCCCGAGCGAGGCCGCCGAGGTGCGCAGCAGCAGTTCGGCGGCGAGCCGGGGGCCGTCGGGGGCCAGGGACACCGGCCCCGCCGGGCCGCCGACCGCGAACAGCAGGGGCAGCGCCCCGGTGAAGCAGAAGCCGAGCGGGATCCGGAAGGCCCGCCAGAGCTGCCGGCCGGCCACCCCGGCCGGGCCGAGCAGCACGGCGAGGGTGGCGGCGGCCACCAGCGGCCCGCCCGGCCAGGGCGGCAGGCACACGGCGGTGACCGTCAGCCCGATCCCGAGCAGGGCCTTCTCCAACGGGTGCCGGCCGCGCCAGCGACTGCCGTGCGCGGCCACGTCGATCGGCAGCACCGCCTAGGCCTCCGGGGCGGCGGCGGCAGCGGCGGCCGCCCCTTGGCGGCGGCCCTTGCGGACGCCGAAGTAGTACGCGAGCACGCCCGCTCCCAGGGCCGCCTGCAGGGCGAACAGCGCGGACTCGACCTCGCCGGAAGGGGGCTCGTACAGCGGGGAGAACCAGGGCTCGTAGTCCGGCTTCAGCTCGGTGATCGCCGCCTCCGCCTGTGCGTCGGCGCCGGTGAAGGGCTCCTCCTTGCCCTCGCCCATCCCCAGGGCGATCGGCAGGACGGCCAGCGCCGCGACCAGGAGCAGCAGCAGGGTGTTGATCTTCGTGTTCTTGGACATGCCGCTCATCAGGCCGCCGCCTTCTCTCCGGTACGGGGGGCCGTCAGCTTGGCGACGCCCAGCCGGACCAGGTCCGACTTGCTCGACGCCATCAGCAGCCGCATCACCAGGACGGTCAGCAGCCCCTCGCTCACGGCCAGGGGGATCTGCGTGACCGCGAAGATCCCCCCGAACTTCGCGAGCGAGCCCGCGAATCCGGAGGCCGGATCCGGGAAGGCCAGGGCGAGCTGCACGCTGGTGACGCAGTAGGTGACCAGGTCGGCGAAGAAGGCGCCGAAGAACACGGTCACCATCAGCGGGAGTCCGGACTTGCGCAGGAGCCGGTAGACGGCGTAGCCCGCCCACGGGCCGGCGATGGCCATCGAGAAGACGTTGGCGCCGAGGGTGGTGAGTCCGCCGTGCGCCAGCAGCAGGGCCTGGAACAGCAGGGTGATCGTGCCGAGCACCGCCATGATCGGCGGCCGGAACAGGATCGCCCCGAGCCCGGTGCCGGTGGGGTGCGAGCAACTGCCCGTCACCGAAGGGATCTTCAGGGCGGACAGGACGAAGGTGAAGGCCCCGGACGCACCGAGCAGCAGCGTGCTCTCCGGGTTGGCCTTCACCTCGCGGGTGAGCGAGCGGACGCCGTGGACGACGAAGGGGGCGGACGCGGCGCCCCAGGCGACCGCGTGCAAAGGGGGCAGGAACCCCTCGGCTATATGCATGGGTAGGGAGACCTCTCCAGCACCTCGTGGATGGACAACGCGCCCCGGCCGGTCTCCTGGCTCACGGGTTGACGTCCATGCTCCGCCTTCCCGGGCAGCGCGGAACCTCCCGCGCAGCCCAGTGGCTTTCCCGCAGGAGTGGAGCCGGACTTCCCGATCACAGTGGCGAGGGCCGCACCGGTTTCCCACCGGTTTCCCGAACACCAAGGCCCGCTGACCCTAGTCGGCCGCACGGACCGGGAACAACCCGCCCCAATCGCGCCGGGCGGCGACCGGATTCCGCTTGTGTGTCACGCCGCGTGCCGACGCCGTCGCCGTCCGCCTCAATGCCCCGGGCTGAAAAGGGAGTTCCACAGGGTCGTGACCGTGGAAGACCGGCTGTCGCGCGTCGACGCACTCCTCCGGCCGGGCTGTTTCACACGGACGACCCGGACACCCGGGTACGGATGAACGCGCTCAGGCCCGGACGATCCGGCGGAAGGCGTCGGCGTTCTCCGATGCCCACTGCCGGAACGGGCGGGCCGGCGCTCCGGTGATCTGCGAAACCGTGTCGCGCACCATCAGCAGCTCGTCGTTCCGAGCAGTTGCTCCACCGGCAGGTTCTCGCCGGCGGGGCCGAGGTGCGGGTGGGTCCGGACGGCCCCTGCCCGTGCTGCGCCCGGACGGGTGCGGCCCGGTGGCGGGGCTGTCGGGGGCCGGTGAGGGTGGACGGGACCCGACCTGGAGGAGCGCGACGATGACTGAGAACGCCAAGTCTCATGCCGACCTGCGTGCCGTGGTGATCAACTGCACCCTCAAGCGGTCGCCGGAGCAGAGCCACACGCAGGGCCTGATCGACATCAGCACCGGCATCATGAAGCGCCAGGGTGTCCAGGTCGAGGTGCTCAGGGCAGTGGACCTCGACATCGCGACCGGCGTCTGGCCGGACATGACGGAGCACGGCTGGGAGACCGACGACTGGCCGGTCATCTACTCGAAAGTCATGGCCGCGGACATCCTCACGCTGGCCGGGCCCGTATGGCTGGGTGACAACTCCTCGGTCATGAAGAAGGTGATCGAGCGCCTGTACGCCTGCTCGTCGATCCTCAACGAGTTCGGCCAGTACGCCTACTACGGTCGCGTGGGCGGCTGCCTGATCACCGGCAACGAGGACGGCGCCAAGCACTGCGCGATGAACGTCCTGTACAGCCTCCAGCACCTCGGATATGTCATTCCGCCGCAGGCGGACGCGGGCTGGGTCGGCGAGGCCGGCCCGGGCCCGTCGTACCTCGAACCCGGCTCCGGCGGGCCGGACAACGACTTCACGAACCGCAACACGACGTTCATGACCTGGAACCAGCTCCACCTGGCGAGGATGCTCAAGGACACCGGTGGCATCCCCGCCCACGGAAACCAGCGCTCCGAGTGGGACGCCGGCTGCCGGTTCGACTTCGAGAACCCCGAGCACCGTTGAGCCAGGTCCCGTCAGATGAGGTCGCGGTGGCGGCCCACCTTGGTGGAGAAGAGGTAGAGCGGGGGCAGCAGGGCGGCGGCGCAGACGGTCCAGAGCGCGGTACGGGCGCCGAAGTGGGTGGCGAGGAGGCCGGCGGTGAGCGCGCCCAGCGGCAGCGCGCCCCAGGAGACGAAACGGACCGTGGCCATCACGCGGGACAGCAGTTCCGGGGGCGACTGCGTCTGCCGGTAGGTGCGGGTGGTGATCGAGCCGATGACGGTGCCGAAGGCGAAGCCGGCGTTGCCCAGGGCGAACCAGTACGCGTCCCCCGCCGACGTGGTCAGCGGGGCGAGCAGGAGCAGGGAGCCGCCGGCCAGATCGGCCAGGATGATGCCCCGCGCGGTGCCGAGGCGCGTGGTCACGCGGACCGCGACGGCGGCGCCGGCGAGCGCGCCGACCCCGTCCATGGCAAGGACGAGACCGAGCTGCATGGAGTCGAGGCCGGCTTCGCGGACCAGGTAGAGGGGGGTGAGGGCGACGAGGGCCGCGTTGAGGAAGTTGGCGGCGGTCGCCCAGATCATGCAGGGGCGCATGACCGGGTGCTTGGTGACGTACCGCCATCCCGCGCGCATCAGCCGCAGGGCGCTCTCGCCGGTGCGGGGCGCGAGGCGGCTCTCGGGCAGGGTGCGCAGGAGCACGGCGGAGGCCAGGTAGCTGGCGGCGTCCACGACGATCGCGCCGACCGGGCCCGTCACACCGATCAGGACGCCGCCGAGGGAGGGGCCGCCGGTGTCGGTGACGGCGTGCGTGCCCGACATGACGCTGTTGCGGGCGGCCAGTTGCCGGGCCGGGACGACGGCGGGCAGGAAGGTCGAGTTGCCGATGTCGAACAGCACGGTCGCCGAGCCGGTGACGAGCGCCGCGAACACCAGGTGCGGATACGTGAGCGTGCCGATCCACCAGGCGAGCGGCAGCGATCCGAGCGCCGCGAACCGTACGAGGTCGAGCGTGACCTGGAGTCGGCGCAGCGGCACGCGCTGCGCGAGGACGCCCGCCGGGAGGCTGAGCAGAAGCCAGGAGACCTGTCCGGCGGCGGCGAGCAGGGCGACCTGGAAGGCGGTGGAGTCCAGAACGGTGAGGGCGACGAGCGGCAGGGCGAGGGTGGTGACGGCGGTGCCCGCGCCGCTGACCGTGGCGGCGGCCCAGAAGCGCCAGAAGACGCCCGGCGATGAGGTCTCCTGTCCGTCGTCGCGTCGGTCGCGCTCTTGGATCGCCTGTGTTCCGCTCATGCGGAGCCCACCCCCGGGTCTTGTCAGTTTCTTTTGGGAACTCACTAGTTGCAAGTGAGTTTCTATCCGGAACTGACCTCATGGCGCAAGGCGGACCCCGGCGAACGGCCGCCGTGTGCGCAGAAGGGGAGACATGGGGACGACGTCGATTCCCGGAAGGTGCTCGCCGAGCGCGGAGGCGCGGTGCGTCGCGGACCTGACGGGACGACTTCCTACCGGAGGGCTGGTCGCGCATCCCCGGGACCGTCGGCTGCACGCCGGAGAGCCGGCTCTTCCGGGACGCCTGCGAGGACGTCCGCGCCGCGGGCGCGCAGGTGCGCGGCGTCAGCACCCAACGCCCGGACGGACAGCGTGTGTTCGCGAGTCAGGAGGCCATCGCGAGCACCGCCGGGCCGCGTCCGCCTCCCGCGTCTCCTGGGCGATGGCCCAGGCCGTGGCCCGACGGCCGGCGAACCGGCGTCTTTCTCGCGCCCTCCGCTGAACGGTCTAGCTCTGCTTCTTGGACTCCAGCCACTCCGCATAGTTGTGCGAGGCGTTGCTGCCCTGCTTCCCCGGCGAGATTTTCATGATCGCCTGGTCCTTGTCCGGGTTCCCGGTCAGGTACGCCTCGGTCAGGACGTACGGCAGGCCGTCCACGCGGAACCGGATGCTTCCGTCGGGGTAGGCGCTGACGCGGATCCTTCGGCCGTCGGGAAGTGTGACGTCTTCGGTGAAGTGCGCCTTGACGGGCTGATCAGCCATGCAGACCTCCAGGTCACACGGGCTCAATGGGCGCGGCCAACTTATACCAACACCTCATCCCTGCAAGGCCGGTTCGGCCGATGCGGCGGCGTGGACCGGGGAGTCCGGGAAGACTTCCGGGCCTTCGTACGGATGCGCCCGGCCGCTCTGCTCAAGCGGTCCGGCGGGATGCCGGCGCACGGGAACCGGCGCTGCCTGTGGGATGCGGGCTGCCGCTTCGGCTTCCCGAATCCCGGGCACCGGCAGGCCCCCGGCCCGGCCTCCCGCCGGCGGGTGCTCAGCAGACGTTCGGGTGCGCGATGTCCAGGACGAAGCGCTCCGGGGCGTGCAGCGTGAAGGAGCTGTAGGCGGGCTTGGTGTCGAAGGCGGCGCCGAAGGTGACGTACCCCTCGTAGTCGCCGGTCAGGGCGATGCCCTTCAGCTTGGGCAGGTAGATCTTGAGGAGCTTGGGCCCGCGGTAGACGTTGTTGCCCGCGTCGTCGTGTCCGGCGGCGGGGTGCAGGCGGATCTCCAGGAAGTACCGCCCGGCCAGCGGGACGGGCTTGCCGGACCCGTCGTAGACCAGCTTCGGGACGGGGGTGACGGTGACCCCGGGTACGTACCCCTGAAGGTCGATGACCACCCGGTCGTACGTGCAGTGACCGCCCCAGCGGGCATTGACGACGAGCGGAGTCTGGGTGGCTGTGGTGGTGGATGCGGCCGTGGTGGCCGCGGCGGAAGCCGGTGCGGCGAAGGCGAGCATGGCGGTGAGCAGTGCGCCCAACCCCAGTGCGGTGGCCTGCCGGCGGCGTGGACGGTTCATTGCGTCCCCTCGATTCCGAGAGACGGGGAACGGTGTCACCCGTGAAGACGCGCCCGGTACGGTCCTGGTTGCACCGGGATCACCCGGTCTGCCGGGTCCCACAGGGTGCCGCCGGGTCCCGCAGGGTCCGGCCGGATTCGCCCCGGTCAGCTGGGCAGGAGGGCGTTCAGTTCGGCGTCGAGGTCGTAGTACCGGTGCTCCTGGCCGCGCGGCACCAGCTCGGTCATCCGGCGGCACAGCGCCTGTACGTCCTTGGCCCGGGCCGACACCACGCACGACTGCTCGCCGTTGCTGAAGGCGAAGAAGACCCGCGGCTCGGTGCCCTTCCAGCGCGGCCACACCTGTATGTCGCCCTCGCCGGTGGCGCAGACCTGGCCGTCGAGCAGCAGTTCCCGGGAGAAGACCCAGTGGGCGAGGTGCATGCCGGCACCCTCGAAGTCGAGGGAGATCTCGTAGGGCCGCTCGGTGCGGTACACGAAGACGCCCCGCACCGGGACGGCCGCGGGTGCGGTCTCCAGGCGCAGCGGGAGGACGCGGTGCTCGGTGCCGGTCATGCGGGCGCCTCTCTCTCTCGGGGTGGGCACCCGCCGGCGCACGCGCCACAATGCCCACTCCGGCAAGCTAGCCCACCCCCGGGCCCCTTTCCCGCGGCCAAAAGTCCCGTCCGGCCGGGCCGCTCGACCCGACTTCGCCCGACGCACCGGGCCCCGGCCCGACGCACCGGGCCCCGGCCCGACGCACCGGGCCCCGGCCCGACGCACCGGGCCCCGGCCCGACGCACCGAGCCCCGGCCTCCGGGGGGAGGCCGGGGCTCGGCGCAAGGGCGTGACCGGGGCGGGGGCCCCGGCCGGAACTACGGGAGCGGGTTGTAGATGAAGGACTCGTGCGCGTTGGACTGGCCGATCGCGGTGAAGCCCGAGCCGTTGGCCTGGGCGCCGTTGTTCTGGTTGGAGGCGCCGAAGCCCGAGGCGACCTGCTGGGCGGTGGAGGAGTTGCCGGTGTTGCTGCCGCCCACCCCGCTGCCGAGGACGCCGGCGAGGGCCGCGTTCGACGCGGTCCCGGCCGCACCGGCCCCGTTGTCGGCCTGGGCGACGCCCGAGAGGAGCGCGAAGGCGAGGGGGAGCGATGCGGCGGCCGCCATCACGCGGATGCTGCGGGTGCTTGCCATGTTTCAAGTCCTCCAGTTAAGCAAAACGGCTGTGGTCCAAGACGGTTGGCCGACCGCCGGGGGTGTGGACGCGACGTCGTGCCCTCACCCTGGCGCAAGTGATCATCAAGAAACCAGCCCAGACTGCCTTGTTCCCCCGCAAGCGTGATCAACTTCCCGTCAAACCTCATAAACCCCCCAATCTCGAACGAAGTTACTGGCGTAACCCACCTGCCCGCCACGGGAGCCGGACCGGCGAACGACGAAGGCCCCGACGCCAAGCGTCGGGGCCCGAATCGGTCAGACGGTGCGGGTCAGCACTCGATGACGTTGACCGCGAGGCCGCCGCGGGCGGTCTCCTTGTACTTGACCTTCATGTCGGCGCCCGTCTCCTTCATGGTCTTGATGACCTTGTCGAGGGAGACCTTGTGGCTGCCGTCGCCGCGCATGGCCATCTTGGCCGCGGTGACGGCCTTGACCGCCGCCATGCCGTTGCGCTCGATGCAGGGGATCTGCACGAGGCCGCCGACGGGGTCGCAGGTCAGGCCGAGGTTGTGCTCCATGCCGATCTCGGCCGCGTTCTCGACCTGCTCCGGGGTGCCGCCCAGCACCTCGGCCAGCGCGCCGGCCGCCATCGAGCAGGCCGAGCCGACCTCGCCCTGGCAGCCGACCTCGGCGCCGGAGATCGAGGCGTTCTCCTTGAAGAGCATGCCGATCGCTCCCGCGGCGAGGAGGAAGCGGACCACGCCGTCCTCGTCGGCGCCGGGCACGAAGTTCATGTAGTAGTGCAGGACCGCCGGGAGGACGCCCGCCGCACCGTTCGTCGGGGCGGTGACGACCCGGCCGCCGGCCGCGTTCTCCTCGTTGACCGCCATCGCGTAGATGGTCGCCCACTCGCTGCGGTGCATCATCGGGTCGCCCTCGGTGCGCAGCTGGCGCGCCGTGGAGGCGGCCCGGCGCTTGACCCGCAGGCCGCCGGGGAGGATGCCCTCGCGGGACATGCCGCGCGCGACGCAGGCCTGCATGACGCGCCAGATCTCCAGGAGACCCTCGCGGATCTCGTCCTCGGTGCGCCAGGCCTTCTCGTTCTCCAGCATCATCGAGGAGATCGACAGGCCCGTCTCGTTCGCGAGACGGAGCATCTCGTCACCACTGCGGAAGGGGTACTTCAGCGGGGTGTCGTCGAGCTTGATCCGGTCCTCGCCGACCGCGTCCTCGTCCACGACGAACCCGCCGCCGACCGAGTAGTAGGTCTTCTCCAGCAGCGGGGTGCCCGCCTCGTCGTACGCGAAGAGCGTCATGCCGTTCGCGTGGTACGGGAGCGAGCGCCGGCGGTGCAGGATCAGCTGGTTCGGCTCGTCGAAGGCGATCTCGTGGCCGTCACCTATTTCCGTGCCGAGCAGGCGCAGGCGGCCCGTCTGGCGGATGCGCTCGACCTCGGCGTCGGCGGTCTCCACGTTCACCGTGCGGGGCGAGTGGCCCTCCAGGCCCAGCAGCACCGCCTTGGGGGTGCCGTGGCCGTGCCCGGTGGCACCGAGCGAGCCGAAGAGCTCGGCCCGGACCGAGGCGGTCTGGGCGAGGACGCCGTCCTTCTTGAGCCGGGTCACGAACATGCGCGCGGCGCGCATCGGTCCGACGGTGTGGGAGGAAGAGGGACCGATGCCGATCGAGAAGAGATCGAAGACGGAGATGGCCACGGTTGCGGACTCCTATGTCTGCTCGTGGGTGGGAAGCGTGGGCAGGAGGGGCTGATCGGGTTGATCGGGGATGATCTGCGGATTTTGTCCGGCAGCCGAGCTTAACGCGGTGAGGTGAACAGCTCGGCCGCCGGACGGGTCGGGAGGGGGACGCTCAGGCGTGGCTCAGTTCGCGCTCCGGTGCCTCGGACTGCTCGGCGGTGCCGGTGTCGGCCCCGGGGGCGTCCAGGACCGGGTCGGGGCCCGGCAGGCCCGCGTAGTGGGCCTTGACCCCGGACCGTACGGCCCAGAAGTAGAAGCCCAGGGCCGAGAGGCCCACGAGGGCGATGTCCACGCCGCCCGGGATGACCCCGTGGCCGCCGAATTCCTTGCTGCCGAGCGCCGACAGGGTGCCGAGCCACAGCAGGAAGGCGATCATCCACCAGGCCGGGGCGAACTGCTTGGCCAGGTTCTTCTCGCCCTTGCGCTTGAGCACGACGGCCGCGATCGGGGCTGCGACCAGGGTGAGCAGCACCACCTTGCCGGTGTCGGGCCACTTGGACCAGTACAGGGCGCAGGCGGCGAAGGCGAAGGTGATCGGGCACAGGATCCTGGCCGCCGGCAGGCGGAAGGGGCGGGGCAGCTCGGGCTTGGTCCTGCGGAAGACGCCGACCGCGATCGGGCCGATGAGGTACGAGACCACCATCGCGGCGGAGACCACGCTGGCCAGGGCCTCCCAGCTGTGGCCGACGGTGACCAGCAGCAGGATCGAGAAGCCGAGGTTCAGCCACATCGCGGGACGCGCGGTGCCGTACTTCGGGTGGACCTCGCGGATCTTCTTCGGGAAGAAGCCGGTGTCCGCCAGGTTCTGGGCCATGTACGAGGCCGAGGCGACGTTGCCGATGTTGGCACCGGACGGGGAGATGAAGGCACCGAACTGGAGCATCGTGACGACCCAGTGCAGCATCAGCATCTTGGCGAGGTCGGCGAACGGCGAGGAGAAGTTGATGCCGCTCCAGCCGCCGGCCTCGGCCAGCCTCGTAGGCGGGACACCGCCGATGAAGGCGATCTGCAGGGCCAGGTAGATGACCAGGCCGAGGGAGAGCGCACCGACCAGGGCCAGCGGAATGGCGCGGCCGGGGTTCTTGGCGGCGCCGCCGAGGTTGACGACGGCCTGGAAGCCGTTGAAGGCGAAGACCACGCCGGAGGTGGTGACGGCGGTCATGACCGCCGACCAGCCGTTGGGCGCGAAGCCGCCGTGGTCGGTGAAGTTGCCGGTGTGGAAGCCGGAGGCCATCAGGGCGATCACGGCGAGCACCGGGATGGCGAACTTGACCAGGGTGAGGAGGTTGTTCGCCTTGGCGAGCAGCGCGACCGACCAGTAGCAGGCCAGCCACAGCGCCACGGTCAGGAACAGCGCCATCGCCATGCCGGAGGTGGTCAGGCCGCCGTTCTCGACCAGGCCCTTGGCCCAGCCGAAGTTCCAGGAGGACATGTACTGCGTACCGGCGATGGACTCGATCGGGATCAGGGCCGCGATGGCGATCCAGACCGCCCAGCCGGTGATGAAGCCCAGCACCGGCCCGTGCGAGATGGTGCCGAAGCGGGCCATCGAGCCGGGCAGCGGGTAGGCGGCGCCCACCTCCGCGTAGGACATGGCGATCATGCCGATGAAGACGGCACCGATGACCCAGGCGATGATCGCCGCGGGTCCTGCGACGGCCGCCGCCTGGCCCGCACCGAAGAGCCAGCCCGATCCGAAGATCGAGCCGAGCCCGATCATGATCAGGGCGAAGAGACTGAGTCCCTTCTTGTTCGCTGCGCTCATGTCCATGGGGTGTGCTGTCCGTCCTGCCAGGGGGTGTGCGTCAATCCTTTATTCGGAGCCTATTTGCCATTTTTTGGTTGTATCAGCGGCAATAGGTCGCATCCGCCTGGGGCTTTGGTCATGAGAAGGGCCCGGCCCTGTGCACAACAAGACCGGGCCCTCCCAAGCCGGCGCCTAGAGCGTCGGGTACAGCGGGAACTTCGCGGCGAGCGCCGAGACGCGCGCCTTCAGGTCCTCGGCGTCGTAGGCCGGCTTCAGCGCCTGCGCGATGATCTCGGCGACCTCGGTGAAGGCCTCGGCGTCGAAACCGCGGGTGGCCAGCGCCGGCGTGCCGATCCGCAGACCCGAGGTGACCATCGGCGGCCGCGGGTCGTTCGGGATGGCGTTGCGGTTGACCGTGATGCCGACCTCGTGGAGGCGGTCCTCCGCCTGCTGGCCGTCCAGCTCGGAGTTGCGCAGGTCGACCAGGACCAGGTGCACGTCGGTGCCGCCGGTGAGGACGTCCACGCCCACGGCCTTGACGTCGTCCTGGACCAGGCGGGCGGCGAGGATCTTGGCACCCTCCAGGGTGCGCTCCTGGCGCTCCTTGAACTCGGGCGAGGCCGCGACGAGGAAGGAGACGGCCTTGGCCGCGATCACGTGCTCCAGCGGGCCGCCCTGCTGACCCGGGAAGACCGCGGAGTTGATCTTCTTGGCCAGCTCCTGCGTCGACAGGATGACACCGCCGCGCGGACCGCCGAGGGTCTTGTGCGTGGTGGTGGTGACGACGTGGGCGTGCGGCACCGGGTTCGGGTGCAGACCCGCGGCGACCAGGCCGGCGAAGTGCGCCATGTCGACCATCAGGTACGCGCCGACCTCGTCCGCGATGCGGCGGAAGGCGGCGAAGTCGAGCTGGCGCGGGTAGGCGGACCAGCCCGCGACGATCAGCTGCGGCTTGGACTCCTTGGCGAGGCGCTCGACCTCGGCCATGTCGACCTCGCCGGTCTCGTCGACGTGGTACGGGACCACGTTGTAGAGCTTGCCGGAGAAGTTGATCTTCATGCCGTGGGTCAGGTGACCGCCGTGGGCCAGGTTCAGGCCCATGATCGTGTCGCCCGGCTTGATCAGCGCGAACATCGCGGCCGCGTTGGCCTGCGCGCCCGAGTGGGGCTGCACGTTCGCGGCCTCGGCGCCGAAGAGCGCCTTGATGCGGTCGATCGCGATCTGCTCGACCACGTCGACGTGCTCACAGCCGCCGTAGTAGCGGCGGCCGGGGTAGCCCTCGGCGTACTTGTTGGTCAGGACCGAGCCCTGGGCCTCCATGACGGCGACCGGAGCGAAGTTCTCCGACGCGATCATTTCCAGGGTGGACTGCTGGCGCACGAGTTCGGCGTCGACGGCGGCGGCGACGTCCGGGTCGAGCTCGTGGAGGGGAGTGTTCAGTACAGACATCAGGGTTCCCTGGGTCAGTTGCCGGCGGTGAGCTTGGCGTACTCGTCGACGGAGAGCAGGTCGGCCGGCTCCTCCGTGACGCGCACCTTGAAGAGCCAGCCACCCTCGAACGGAGCCGAGTTCACCAGCGACGGGTCGTCGATGACGTCCTGGTTGAACTCGACGATCTCGCCGGTGACGGGGGAGTACAGGTCGCTGACCGACTTGGTCGACTCCAGCTCGCCGCAGGTCTCGCCCGCGGTCACCGTGTCGCCCACCTCGGGGAGCTGGGCGTAGACGACGTCACCGAGCGCGTTGGCCGCGAACTCCGTGATGCCGACCGTCGAGACGCCGTCCTCGGCGACCGACAGCCACTCGTGCTCCTTGCTGTAACGCAGCTGCTGGGGGTTGCTCATGACCTGATTCTCCTGGATGCGGGGGAGTGGATACGAACGGTGGTCCTGCGGACCGGGCGCGACGCGCCGATCGGAAGTGCGATGCGGCGCGCAGCCGTGCGGTGCGCAGTGGTGCGGTGCGGTACGGGGCTACTTCTGCCGCTTGTAGAACGGCAGGGCCACGACCTCGTACGCCTCATGCGTACCGCGAATGTCCACGCCGACGCCGGAGGTGCCGGGCGCGGCGTGCGCCGCGTCGACATAGGCCATCGCGATCGGCTTGCCCAGCGTCGGGGACGGGGCGCCCGAGGTGACCTCACCGACGACCTGGCCGTCGAAGGTCACGGAGAAGCCCGCACGCGGAACGCGGCGGCCCTCGGCGATCAGGCCGACCAGCTTGCGCGGCGGGTTGGAGGCGGCGCGCTCGGCGGCGGCCTCGAGGGCGGCGCGGCCGACGAAGTCGCCCTCCTTCTCGAACTTCACGACCCGGCCCAGACCCGCGTCGAACGGGGTGAGGGAGGTGGTCAGCTCGTGCCCGTACAGCGGCATGCCCGCTTCCAGGCGCAGGGTGTCGCGGCAGGACAGGCCGGCCGGGACCAGGCCGACGCCCTCGCCCGCCTTGGTGAGCGCCTGCCACAGCTCCACGGCGTGCTCGGGGGCGACGAACAGCTCGAAGCCGTCCTCGCCGGTGTAGCCGGTACGCGCGATCAGCGCGGGCACCCCGGCGACCGTGCCGGGCAGGCCGGCGTAGTACTTCAGCCCGTCCAGGTCGGCGTCGGTGAGGGAGGCGAGGATGCCGGGGGACTCCGGACCCTGCACCGCGAGCAGCGCGTACGCGTCGCGGTCGTCGCGGACCTCGGCGTCGAAGCCGGCGGCGCGCTCGGTGATCGCGTCCAGGACGACCTGGGCGTTGGAGGCGTTCGCGACGACCATGAACTCGGTCTCGCCCAGGCGGTAGACGATCAGGTCGTCGAGGATCCCGCCGTCCTCCTGGCAGATGTGCGTGTAGCGCGCGCGGCCCACGCCGACGGTGGAGATGTTGCCGACCAGCGCGTAGTCCAGGACCTTGACGGCCTCCGGGCCGGTCAGGGTGATCTCGCCCATGTGGGAGAGGTCGAAGAGACCGGCCTTGGTGCGGACGGCGTTGTGCTCGTCGCGCTCGCTGGCGTACCGCAGGGGCATGTCCCAGCCCGCGAAGTCGGTCATGGTCGCACCGAGGGAACGGTGCAGCGCATCGAGGGCGGTCAGGCGGGGGGCAGTGCTCATGGGTGTGGCTCCCGGGTCCCAGGGCATGACATGACGAGGAGGAGTTCCTCCCCATCTGTCATCGGAACCTGAGAGGTTCGCCGAGAGTTCCCCGCTTCCAGGGGAAGGCCATCGACTTGCACCTTGGGTGGAACCGTCGCCGGAGCCCTCACGGGCGGTGGCGCGGCTCGCTTTTCAGATCTGCCTCATCCACGCGGTACGGGGCCTGAGAGATTCAAGGGAGGTACTTGCTCCTTCGGCGCCCGGGCACCGCCTTGCGGCGTGCCGGGACTCTCCCGCGCGGATTCAAGCGGCCGGTATGCAGTTAGGTGTCCAGATGGCGCACATCATTGCACGACGTGCGGCCGAATGGGGGAGGGGGTCCGCAAGCGGACCGGACCCGGAACGGAACCGGCACCGCCGGATTACCGTCTCTTTACACTCAGGGGGAACGGGTCCAGTGACCCGTATCGGGGGAGGCGATCACTGTGCGGAGATTCGGAGTACTGGCGGCGACGACCACGGGCACCGTCGAGGGCGCGGTGGCCGGGGTGCCGACGCAGCGCGCCGTCGTACGGGATCCGGCGGCGGCCGGGGCGGCGGGTGAGCCCGGAGCCGTACGAGACCTGCGCGGGGTCGAGGGCCCGCGGGCGCTCCGCTTCGCCGCCGGGGACGTCGTGGTGGTCTCCGGACTGCCCGGCGGCGGCAAGAGCACCCTGATCAAGCGGGCCGCGGAGGGCGGCGGCATCGACTCCCAGGACGCCCGCGAGCGGTGGGAGCGCCGGATGCCGGCCGCCCTGCCCTACGCGGTGTACCGGCCCGCGGTCCGGATCGCGCACTACTGGGGCCTGTGGCGGGTGCTGCGCTCCGGGGCCCCGGCCGTCGTCCACGACTGCGGTACGCAGAGCTGGGTACGGGCCCTGCTGGCCTCCGCGGCCCGGCGGCGCGGCCGCGCGCTGCACCTCGTACTGCTGGACACCACCCCCGAGGAGGCCCGGGCCGGGCAGGCGTCGCGGGGCCGGGGCGTCTCGGCGTACGCCTTCGCCCGGCACCGGGGCGCGGTGGCCCGGCTGCTGCGCGAGGCCGAGGCGGGCCGCCCGCCGGCCGGCTGCGCGTCGGTGACCCTGCTGGACCGCCGGGCGGCGTCCCGGCTGACGTCGATCGGCTTCCTCTAGCGGTCGGGCCCCGGCCCCCGGCCGGGGTGTCGCAGGCGCCCGTTAATCTCGGGTCGAGACCAAGGGCAAGCGAGCGGAGACGTACATGTGGCCGGGTAACGAGCTGGAGCAGGTGCTCGGGGCGGCGCTCGGACAGGCGGACGCCGGGGGGCGGATCCTCGAGGTCCTCGGGCGGAGCCACCTGTGGATCCCGCTGCCCGGCGGGGTGAACAGCCTGAGCCTGCCCACCATGGACATCGACGGCGCCGCCTACGTGCCCGTCTACAGCTCCGAGGAGCAGTTCCGCGCCTGCGCCGGGCCCCTCATGGACTTCGCCGTCGCCCCCGCCGTGGACTTCGCCCGCGGCCTGCCCCCGCAGCTCGGCATCGCGGTCAACCCCGAGGGATCCGTCGGCGTGCCCCTGCCCCCGCCGGCCGTAGCGGAGCTCTGCCGCACCGGCCGCAGCCCGCTCGACGGCCCCGCCACCGGCGGCCGGGTCCGGCTCTACGAGCCCGACTGGCAGGAGGACCCGGTCGAGTTCCTGGCCGCCGCCGCGGAGGAGTTCCGCACCACCGGAGTCGTCGCCTCCGCGCACCGCTGCCTCGCCAGCGTCGAGGGCGGCTCGCCGGAGCTGTACGTCGGGGTCCACCTGGTGGGATGGGAGCCCGGCATGCGAAACGCCCCGATGGACGCGCTCGGCCGCGCCCTGACCCGCGTACCACCGCCCTGGCCGGTGCAGTTGATCCTGCTCGACGCCGCCGAGGACCCGGTCGTCGACTACATACGTGAGCGCGTACGCCCCTTCTACCTGCCGTAGTGACGCTTAAGCTGGTGGCCGACACGCGTGGACGACGGGCGGACGAACAGACGAAGAGGGGTACCGGGTGAGTGCGTCAGGCACGGCCGCGGTCGGGCAGGTCGAGCACATGCTGCGCCAGGTGACTCCGGGGCGCTACGAGAGCTACGAGTCTCTCCTGCACGCCCTGGCCGAGGGACGGCTGTGGATGCTCCTCTGGCAGGGGCAGCCCGGCTCTCCGGAGGCCCAGTACGGCGGCATGGAGGTCGAGGGCCTCGGGTACGCGCCCTGCGTGACCTCCCCGCAGGAACTGGCCGCCAGCGGCTGGAACCGCGGGTACGAGGTGGTCACCGGCCGGGACATCGCCCGCGCCCTCTACCCCGACCGCTGGGGGCTGTGGCTCAACCCGCACGCCCAGGGCGGCGGCGTCGGCATTCCCTGGGCCGACCTGCGCCGGATCGCCACCGGGCTGGACCGGATGCCGGCCGGCCCGCTGCGGCTGTCCGAGCCCGCCATCGAGCTGCCGCAGTTCTACGGGCTGCTCACGCAGCACGCGCACCGCACGCCCGCCGTCCGCTCGCTGCGCCGTGCCTGGGTGCAGCCCGCGCTGGGGTCCCCGTACCTCGCCGTCGGGCTCGACCTGTACGACGCCTCCGCGCACGCGCTGGAATCCGTGCGCGAGATGATGCGCCAGTCGGTCGGCGCGGTCCCCGAGGGAGTGCCCGTGTGCACGGTCGCGCTCGCGGACGAACACGATCCGGTGGCGATGTGGCTGCGGGCGCAAACCAGGCCCTTCTACGACCGCGAGGGACAAGCGCCCGCCTACTGAGACATCGGTATTCATCCACCCGAGGCCGCACGGAACAGTCGTTCCGTGCGGCCTTTGCGTTGTCCTGATTTCGACGCTGATGTACGCCCAATAGGCGCACTAGTGCGCCGAGTTGGGCGCCATGTCCGATTCCGTACCGAACAGCATGTCTTGCTCCGCTGAGATGGCAGCGAAGTCCGGATAACGGGAACTCGACCCTCAGATCACGGTTGCGCATCCATTCACCTGCGGGTCTGGCGGCTGATCGAGCGCCCGATGAAGACTCCCCACCCAAGAGCGGGTGAGTCCTCCAAGGACGATCCCGTCACGGGAACTTCGCCTGTTGTTTCGCACAGCACCATGCGCACCACCAGCACGGCCCGTTCCGCAGCACACATCCGTACCTCGCACTCCGAGCGCCACTCCGCACCAACGCCGCCACAGCGGCGGGCATGGGCCGGCCCACCCGTCGGCCGAGAGGGGTCCCCACCACGATGACGGCACCACTGCACGACATGAGCGCGGAGACACCCGCACCCGTGTCCGTAGCCGACGTCCCCGCCAAGGCCATCGAAGGCCGCTCGCCCGGCCGCATCGCCTGGATGCGGCTCAAGCGCGACAAGGTCGCGCTGGCCGGCGGTTTCGTCGTGCTCCTGCTGATCCTCGTCGCACTGTTCGCGCCGCTGATCGTCAGCGCGTTCGGCCACCCCCCGGAGGAGCTGCACGAAGACCTGCTGGACCCGTTGCTGGGCCTGCCCGCCGGTCCCAACGGCGGCATGAGCAGCGACTTCCTGCTGGGCGTCGAGCCGGTCAACGGCCGCGACGTGTTCAGCCGCATCGTCTACGGCGCCCGCATCTCGCTGCTGGTCGCCTTCCTGTCCGCCTTCGTGGCGGTCTCGATGGGCACCTTCTTCGGCATCGTCGCCGGCTACTTCGGCGGCTGGGTCGACGCGGCCATCAGCCGGGTCATGGACCTGCTGCTCGCCTTCCCGCAGCTGCTCTTCATCATCGCGCTGATCTCGGTCGTCCCCGGCAAGCTCTGGGGCTTCGAGGGATCGGGCCTGCGGATCGCCGTACTGGTCCTGGTGATCGGCTTCTTCGGCTGGCCCTACATCGGCCGCATCGTCCGCGGACAGACCCTGTCGCTGCGCGAACGGGAGTACGTCGAAGCCGCGCGGAGCCTGGGCGCGGGACGGATGTACATCCTCTTCCGCGAGCTGCTGCCGAACCTGGTCGCGCCGATCACCGTCTACGCGACGCTGATGATCCCCACCAACGTGCTGACCGAGGCCGCGCTCAGCTTCCTGGGCGTCGGCGTCAAGCCGCCCACACCGTCCTGGGGCGAGACCCTCTCGACGGCCGTGCGGACCTATGAGGACGATCCGCTCTTCATGATCTTCCCCGGCATGGCGATCTTCATCACCGTGCTGGCCTTCAACCTCTTCGGCGACGGCGTCCGCGACGCCCTCGACCCGAAGGGCTCCCGTTAGCCGTCCCCGCAGGTCATCCCGCAGGGCACCCGTAGGTCAGAACCGCAGGGCACACCGGAACCCGGCTTCGAACCGGAATCACAACGGAGGGTTGCGAGCATCGTGACTACCCATCGCATGTCCAAGCGCAGGCTCGTCGCCGGCACGGCCGTCGTGCTCGCGACGATGCTGTCCGCGACCGCCTGTGGCGGAGACGACGGCAAGGCGAAGACGGAAGACAAGCCGGCCGCGGCGGGCGGCTTCAACGCCGCCATCGGCAAGGTCGCCAACGCGTCGACCAAGACGGGCGGCGAGCTGAAGTTCGTCGGTACCCAGGAAGCCGACTCGTGGGACCCGCAGCGCGGCTACTACGGCTTCATGTGGGACTTCTCCCGCTACTACGCCCGCCAGCTCGTCAGCTTCAAGGCGGAGCCGGGCTCCAAGAGCACCGAGCTCGTCCCCGACCTGGCCACCGCCAACGCGGAGATCAGCGACGGCGGCAAGACCTACAAGTACACCCTCAAGGACAACGTGACCTGGGAGGACGGCACCCCCGTCACCGCCCAGGACGTGAAGTACGGCATCGAGCGCACCTGGGCCCAGGACGTCATCTCCGGCGGCCCGGTCTACCTGATGCAGGTCCTCGACCCGAAGACCGAGTACCCGGGTCCGTACAAGGACCCCAGCCCGGACAAGCTCGGCCTCAAGGCGATCGAGACCCCGGACGCGAAGACCATCATCTTCAAGCTCCCCGCGCCCAACGGCGACTTCGAGCAGATGCTGGCCATGCCGGCCGCCAGCCCGGTCAAGCAGGACAAGGACACCGCGGCCAAGTACGGCCTCAAGCCCTTCTCCAACGGCCCGTACAAGATCGACTCGTACGAGCCCAACAAGAGCATGAAGCTCTCGCGCAACACCGCCTGGAAGGCCGAGTCGGACACCATCCGCAAGGCGCTCCCGGACACCATCTCGGTCACGTTCATGGCGAACGCGGACGACATGGACAAGCGCCTGATGAACGGCGAGTTCGACCTGGACATCAACGCGACCGGCATCGGCCAGGCGGCCCGCGCCACCGCGCTGAAGGACCACAAGGACAACCTGGACAACGGCCAGACCGGCTTCATCCGGTACGCCGTGATGCCGCAGACCGTCGCGCCGTTCGACAACATCGAGTGCCGCAAGGCCGTCATCTACGCGGCCGACCACAAGTCCCTGCAGACCGCCCGCGGCGGCCCGCAGGCCGGTGGCGACATCGCCCCCAACATGCTGCCGCTGGGCATCAAGGGCGCTGACGGCAAGTACGACCCGTACGGTGTCCTGACGAACGACGGCAAGCCCGACGTCGAGAAGGCCAAGGCCGCGCTGAAGGCCTGTGGCAAGGAGACCGGCTTCAAGACCACCATCGCGGTCCGCAACAACAAGCCGGTCGAGGTCGCCACGGCCGTCTCCCTGCAGAACGCCCTGAAGCAGGTCGGCATCGAGGCCGACGTCGACCAGTTCGACGGCGCCCAGACCTCCGGCATCATCGGTTCGCCGAAGGTGGTCAAGGAGAAGGGCTACGGCATCATCATCATGGGCTGGGGCGCCGACTTCCCGACCGGTCAGGGCTTCTCCCAGCCGCTGGTCGACGGCCGCTTCATCCTGCAGAGCGGCAACAACAACTTCTCCGAGCTCAACGACCCGGCGATCAACAAGCTGTTCGACGACGCCATCGCGGAGACCGACCCCAACAAGGCCGGCGACATCTACAAGCAGATGAACCAGAAGGTCTCCGAGGCCGCGGTCTACCTGCCCTTCGTCTACGACAAGACGATCTCTTGGCGCAGCAGCCGTCTGACCAACGTCTACACCTCCGACGCGTACAACGGCCGCTACGACTACGCCTCGCTCGGCGTCCAGTAGACCGACCGTCCCATTCAGTTCCAGTGCCACACCCGCTAGGCACGAAGGGCAGGTGATGGCCGCGGCGGCGGCTCGGGGGCGCTCTCCAGAAGAGGGCGTCCCCGGGCCGCGGCCAGGCCGAGCGCAGTGCTTGCATATCTCATCCGGCGGATCTTCGCCGTCATCGTCATGCTGTTGGTCATCTCGCTGGTGACCTTCGGAATCTTCTTCCTCTTCCCGAAGATGATCGGGACGGACCCGGCCCTGTACTTCGTCGGCAAGCAGTCCGACCCCGCCGCCATCGAGGGCATCCGGCAGAAGATGGGTCTCGCCGACCCGATCCTCGTCCAGTTCGGCAAGTTCGTCGTCGGGCTGGTGGCGGGTCGTACGTACGCCAACGGCAACGACGTCACGCACTGCGCCGCGCCCTGCTTCGGATACTCCTTCAAGAGCGAGCAGGAGGTGTGGCCGCTGCTGACCGACTGGCTGCCCGTCACCCTCTCGCTCGCCGCCGGTGCCGTCGTGCTCTGGGTGATCGGCGGTGTCGCCGCAGGCGTCATCTCCGCCCTCAAGCGCGGTTCGGTCCTGGACCGTTCGGCCATGGGCCTCGCCCTCGCCGGCGTCTCCCTCCCCATCTACTTCACGGGCATGCTCGCCATCGCCCTCTTCTCCGACCAGCTCGGCTGGTTCGGGCGGCCGGAGAAGACCTTCGCCGAGGATCCGGGAGCCTGGTTCAACGGCATGGTCCTGCCGTGGGTCTCGCTCGCCTTCCTCTACGCGGCGATGTACGCGCGACTCACCCGCGCGACCATGCTCGAAGTGCTCAACGAGGACTACATCCGCACCGCACGCGCCAAGGGACTGACGGAACCCGTCGTCATCGGCAAGCACGCGATGCGCTCGACCATGACGCCGATCCTGACCGTCCTGGGCCTCGACCTGGGCGCGCTCATGGGCGGCGCCGTCCTCACCGAGTACACCTTCTCGCTGCACGGCCTCGGCTACAGCGCCGTCCGCGCCATCAGCGAGCACGACCTGCCGGTCATTCTCGGCATCACCTTGATCTCCGCCTTCTTCGTCGTCGCGGCCAACCTCGTCGTCGACCTCTTGTACGCGGTGATCGACCCCCGAGTGAGGCTGTCATGACCGATTCGACGACGCCCGCCGTGACGGGCGCACCGAACGAGCCCGTCGCCACCGGCGCGCCCGGCACCGCGTTCCTCGACGTACGCGACCTCAAGGTGCACTTCCCCACGGAAGACGGCCTGGTCAAGTCCGTGGACGGACTCTCCTTCACGCTGGAGAAGGGCAAGACCCTCGGCATCGTCGGCGAGTCCGGCTCCGGCAAATCGGTGACCTCGCTGGGCATCATGGGCCTGCACCGGGTCGGCCAGTACGGCCGCCAGCGGGCCCGGATCTCCGGCGAGATCTGGCTCGACGGCAAGGAACTGCTGTCCAGCCCCGAGGAAGAGGTCCGCAAGCTGCGCGGCCGGGAGATCGCGATGATCTTCCAGGACCCGCTGTCGGCGATGCACCCCTACTTCACCGTGGGCAAGCAGATCGCCGAGGCCTACCGGGTCCACAACAAGGCCGACAAGAAGGCCGCCCGCAAGCGGGCCGTCGAGCTCCTCGACCGCGTGGGCATCCCCGAGCCGCACAAGCGGGTCGACAGCTACCCGCACGAGTTCTCCGGCGGCATGCGCCAGCGCGCGATGATCGCGATGGCGCTGGTCAACAACCCCGAACTGCTCATCGCGGACGAGCCCACCACCGCCCTCGACGTCACCGTCCAGGCGCAGATCCTCGACCTGATCCGGGACCTGCAGAAGGAGTTCGGCTCCGCGGTCATCATGATCACGCACGACCTCGGCGTGGTCGCCGAGATGGCCGACGACCTCCTCGTGATGTACGGCGGCCGGTGCGTGGAGCGCGGCAGCGCGGAGAAGGTGTTCTACGAGCCCCGCCACCCGTACACCTGGGGCCTGCTCGGCTCGATGCCCCGCATCGACCGGGAACAGACCGAACGCCTCATCCCGGTCAAGGGCTCGCCGCCCAGCCTGATCAACATCCCGAGCGGCTGCGCCTTCAACCCCCGGTGCCCGTACGCCGACCTGCCCAAGGGCGATGTCACGCGGACCGTACGGCCCGAGCTGTCCCTCGTCGACACCTCCGCGGAGGGCGCAGGCCGGCACTGGGCCGCCTGTCACCTCTCCCCGGAGCAGCGGGACCGGATCTGGACCGAAGAGATTGCGCCGAAGCTGTGAGCGACATGAGCAAGAGTGAGAAGGCGGCGGCGGTCACCGTCCCGGCCCAGGCGGTGGACTCCCCGGAGCCGCTGCTGCGGGTGACCGGACTGGTCAAGCACTTCCCCATCTCCAAGGGGCTGCTGCGCCGCCAGGTCGGGGCCGTGAAGGCCGTCGACGGCATCGACTTCGACGTCCGGCGCGGTGAGACCCTCGGCGTCGTCGGCGAGTCCGGCTGCGGCAAGTCGACCATGGGCCGGCTGATCACCCGGCTGCTCGAACCGACCGGCGGAAAGGTCGAGTTCGAGGGCAAGGACATCACGCACCTGAGCGTGGCCGGCATGCGTCCGATGCGCCGCGACGTGCAGATGATCTTCCAGGACCCCTACGGCTCGCTGAACCCGCGGCACACGGTGGGCACCATCGTCAGTGCCCCGTTCAAGCTCCAGGGAGTCCAGCCCGAGGGCGGCCTCAAGGCGGAGGTCCAGCGCCTCCTCTCCCTGGTGGGCCTCAACCCGGAGCACTACAACCGCTACCCGCACGAGTTCTCCGGCGGTCAGCGCCAGCGCATCGGCATCGCCCGCGCACTGGCCCTGAAGCCGAAGCTCGTCGTGGCGGACGAGCCGGTCTCGGCCCTGGACGTCTCGATCCAGGCCCAGGTGGTCAACCTGCTGGACGACCTCCAGGAGGAGCTCGGCCTCACGTACGTGATCATCGCCCACGACCTGTCGGTCATCCGGCACGTCTCGGACCGGATCGCGGTCATGTACCTCGGCAAGATCGTCGAGCTCGCGGACAACAAGTCCCTGTACACGGCGCCGATGCACCCGTACACGACGGCGCTGATGTCGGCGGTCCCGGTCCCGGACCCGCGCCGACGGGGCGCCAAGAGCGGCCGCATCCTGCTCAAGGGCGACGTCCCCTCGCCGATCTCCCCGCCCTCCGGCTGCCGCTTCCACACCCGGTGCTGGAAGGCGACCCAGGTCTGCACCACGCAGGAGCCCCCGCTCCTCGCGCTGAAGACCGGCCACCAGGTGGCCTGCCACCACCCGGAGAACGCCCCCGACCAGGCCCCGGGCGACCCGGCCCTCCCGGGCGCGGCGAAGGCCGTGGCGGAGCCGACGGACTGAGGCGCGCCGGCGGGGCCCCACCGGCCCCGCCGGCACCCTACGGCCGTGCCCGGCCGACTGCTCGCGGTGCCGCCGGGCAGTCATGCGGCCCGGGCCCGGCCGACTGTTCGCGGTGCCGCCGGGCAAAAATCAGCCCCGCCGGCGTTTGAGGCGCGGGGGTTCGGGGGCGGAGCCCCTGACGGCGGCGCCGCACCCGGCCACGGTCCGCAGCCCCACGGGTGCGCGGCCCGGGCCCGGCAGGGCCCGCCGCCCCCTCGGAGCCGTGGCCGCGCCACACACGTTCGAGCACGCCGCAGGCGACCGGCACAATGAGCCCGTGCTCCACGATCTCTTCCCGCCCGGAGTCCAGCACGGCCTGGACCTCGCGGGCATCTTCGTCTTCGCCACGGCCGGCGCCCTGCTCGCCGTACGCAAGAACTTCGACGTCTTCGGCATCGTCGTCCTCGCGCTCGTCACCGCCCTCGGCGGCGGCCTGTTCCGCGACATCGTCATCGGCGCCACCCCCGCCGCCGCCTTCAGCGATCTCGGGTTCTTCGTCACGCCGCTGATCGCCGCCGCGTTCGTCTTCTTCCTGCACCCCGAGGTCCAGCGCATCAACCGCGCCATCAACGTCTTCGACGCGGCCGGCCTCGGGCTGTTCTGCGTGACGGGCACGACCAAGGCGTACGAGTACGGTCTGGGCCTCACCGCCTCCGCCGCGCTCGGCGTGGCGACCGCCGTCGGTGGCGGCGTACTGCGCGACGTCCTCGTCAACGAGGTGCCCTCGCTGCTGCGCGACCGCGAGATGTACGCCGTGCCGGCCCTCGTCGGCGCCTCGATGGTGGCGCTCTTCATCAGCTTCGACAACCTCAACGCCGTCACGACGGCCCTGGCGATCGTCACCACCTTCGTCCTGCGGCTGCTGGCCATGCGCTACCACCTGCGGGCACCCCTCGCGTGGAACCGCCGCTCGTCGGTGGCGGAGGAGCCGTAGGCGCGGGGGCACCGTAGCGGCCGCCACACCAGGCAAAGCTACCGCTTAGTAGGGGCCGGGTGTACGGTCGTTCCATGTCACACGCAGCTGCCAAGGCGTCCATCGGCGACAGCGAGTTCGACCGCGACACCACCGTCACCGCCCGTGCGGGCGAGCCCGGTGTGTACGACGCGGAACTCTCCGCCGGGTGGACGATCATCACCGCCGTCAACGGCGGCTACCTCCTGGCCCTCGTCGGCCGCGCCCTGTCGGCGACCCTGCCGCACCCGGACCCCTTCACGGTCTCCGCGCACTACCTGACCTCGTCGGTCCCCGGCCCCGCCGTGATCCGCACCGAGGTCGTACGGGTCGGCCGCACCCTCTCCACCGGGCATGCCTCCCTCTTCCAGTTCGACGAGAACGGCGCCGAGATCGAGCGGATCCGCGTCCTGGCCTCCTACGGGGACCTCGCGGCGCTCCCGGACTCCGTCCACACCACGGCCCTCCCGCCCGTCATCCCCGCCTACGAGCACTGCCTCGGCCCCGAAGCAGGCCCGGCCCCGATCCCCGGCAGCTCCGCGATCGTGGACCGCCTCCGGCTGCGCCTGGACCCGGCGACGGCCGGCTGGGCCGTCGGGCAGCCCTCGGGCAAGGGGGAGATGCGGGCCTGGTTCGAACTCGCCGACGGCCGCGACGCCGACCCCTTCTCCCTCCTCCTGGCGGTCGACGGGCTCCCGCCGACCTCCTTCGACCTCGGCCTGCTCGGCTGGACCCCGACGGTGGAACTCACCACCCACATCCGCCACCGTCCGGCGCCCGGTCCGCTCCGCGTCTCGATCACCACCCGCAACCTGGCGGGGGGCTTCCTGGAGGAGGACGCGGAGGTCTGGGACTCGGCGGACCGCCTGGTCGCCCAGTCCCGCCAGCTGGCGAGCGCCCCGCGCGTAGCGGCAGCACCTTCTTAAGGCGCCCCTCGCACCGCTGCGCGGGCTTCGTCCTTGACGCGCTCCTCGCACCGCTGCGCGGGCTTCGTCGCGCTGCGCCGGACCCCGTCCGGCGGTGGCCGGTCGGGGCTGTCGCCCCTGCCGCCTGGCGCGGGGTCCGGTGGGCGGGTGCGGCTGGGCCGGCCCTGCGGGGCGAGGTCCCCTACCCGCCCTTCGCCCGTTCCCCGGGCTGCGCCCGGACCCGTTGCCGCGTGCGGCGCCGTTGCCGGGGGCCAGCCCCCGGACCCCCGCGCCTCAAACGCCGGCGAGGCTGAGGGTGCCGGAGGGGCCGAGATGGCCCTGCGGGCCGTCCAGCCCGCAGGGGTGTGCTGCGCACACATGCAGGCTGACGCCGGCCAAATCCAGCCTCGCCGGCGTTTGAGGCGCGGGGTCTGGGGCGGAGCCCCAGGGGGTCCGGGCGCAGCCCGGTACCCCTCCCAGCCCGTCCGGCGCTTGAGGACCGGGGTCCGGGCAGCGCCCGGACCCCTCCCCAGCCTCGCCGGCGTTTGAGGCGCAGGTCCGCGGCACCCCACTCAGCCCCGCCGGCGTTTGAGGCGCGGGTCCGGGCAGCGCCCGGGGAACGGTGGAAGGGCGGGTAGGGGACTTTGCCCCGCGCAGCGGCGCAGTGACGGGTCCGGCCCCGCCCTCGGCGCGGCCGTAGCGCTCCGGGCCCGGCCGGAACGGCACGCTGCAGCCGTGCGGGCCCCGCCGGGCCGGGCCGGAACGGCGCGCCGCAGCCATCGGGGGCCCCGCCGGGCGGGGTCGGAAGGGCGCGTCGCAGCCGTGCAGGGCCCCGTCGGGCCGGGTCGGAACGGCGTGCCGACGCTGCGCGGGGGCCCCGCCGGGGTGGGGTGGAAGGGTGGGGCGCCGCGCGGCCGGGGGTCCCTCGGTGGTCCGTAGGGCCCCGGCGGGGAAGCGGGGGTGTGGGGGACTCGTAGAATCGGGGGATCATGGCCTACCTCGACCACGCCGCCACCACCCCGATGCTGCCGGAGGCCGCCGCGGCGATGACCGCGCAGTTCGGCGTCACGGGCAACGCGTCCTCCCTGCACGCCGCCGGCCGCCGCGCCCGCCGCACCGTCGAGGAGGCCCGCGAGGCCCTCGCCGACGCGCTCGGGGCCCGTCCGAGCGAGGTGGTCTTCACCGCCGGCGGCACGGAGGCCGACAACCTCGCCGTCAAGGGGCTCTACTGGGCCCGGCGGGACCAGGACCCCGCCCGGACCCGGGTGCTCGCCAGCCCCGTGGAGCACCACGCCGTCCTCGACGCCGTGCACTGGCTCGCCGAACACGAGGGCGCGCAGGTCGAGTACCTGCCCGTGGACCGCTACGGGCGCGTGCACCCCGAGGCCTTCCGCGAGGCGATCGAGCGGAGCCCCGAGGACATCGCGCTGGCCACCGTCATGTGGGCCAACAACGAGATCGGCACCGTCATGCCGATCGCCGAACTGGCCGCCGTCGCAGGCGGGTCCGGCATCCCGCTGCACTCCGACGCCGTCCAGGCCTTCGGCCAGCTCGACGTCCGCTTCGGCGACAGCGGCCTCGCCGCCATGACGGTGAGCAGCCACAAGGTCGGCGGACCGTACGGGATCGGCGCGCTGCTGCTCGGCCGCGACCAGACCCCCGTGCCCGTCCTGCACGGCGGAGGCCAGGAGCGGCACGTCCGCTCCGGCACCCTCGACGTCCCGGCCATCGCCGCCTTCGCGGTGGCCGCCGTGCTCGCCGCCGAGCGGCGGGAACGGTTCGCCACCGAGATCGGCGCCCTGCGCGACCGGCTCGTCGCCGCCGTGCTCCGCGAGGTCCCCGACGCGGTCCTGGGCGGCGACCCGGCCGGCCGGCTCCCCGCCAACGCCCACTTCAGCTTCCCCGGCTGCGAGGGGGACTCCCTGCTGCTCCTGCTCGACGCCCAGGGCATCGAGTGCTCCACCGGCTCCGCCTGCACGGCCGGCGTGGCACAGCCCAGCCACGTGCTGCTGGCCACCGGCACCGACCCGCGCCTGGCCCGGGGAACCCTGCGCTTCTCCCTCGGCCACACCTCCACGCAGGCCGACGTGGACGCGGTCGCCGCCGCCATCGGCCCGGCCGTGGCCCGCGCGCGCACGGCGGGACTGAGCTAGGCCGTCCAGGACGTCTAGGCCTTCTGCGCGCCCGCGGCACCCGCCTCGTTGACCATGCGGAGGTAGCGGGCCCAGTCCCAGTGGCGGCCCGGGTCCGTGTGGTCGGCTCCGGGCACCTCGGAGTGGCCGAGGAAGTGCTTGCGGTCGGCGGGGATCCCGTACCGCCGGCAGACGTCCGCGGCGAGCCGCGCCGAAGCCGCGTACATCGCGTCCGTGAAGTCCTGCGGCCGGTCCACGAAGCCGACGTGCTCGATGCCGACGCTGCGTTCGTTCATCGAGCGGTTGCCCGAGTGGAAGGCGACGTCGAGCTCGCGCACCATCTGCTCGATGTGCCCGTCCTGGCCGACTATGTAGTGAGCCGACGCCCGGTGGAACGGATTCTTGAAGGCGTCCACCGAGGACTTGAAGCCGCCCTGGGTGACATGCACCACGATCCGGTCCACCCGGTAGTCGGCGGGCCGGTCCGCCAGCCGCCAGTTCGCCGGAGAGGCCGCCGTCCAGGAGGCCCCCGCGTGGTCCAGCTCGCCCTCCTTCCGCGGCTTGGCCACCCCCGGCACCAGCCACCAGGCCCGCCCGAGCTCATCGCGCCCGGCGACCGCCGCGGCCGTCACCACCCCGAGCCCGCCGAACAGCACCGCCCTGCGGGTCCGGCCGGGCCGTCCCTTGTTGCCCGTACCGCCCTTGTTGCTCTTGCTCCCCATGGTGATCCACCCCCTGCCACCGAGAACGCGCTGTGACCCCGCTCGGTTCCCCCGTACCCTGGACGGTGCTATGACTGAGAACCTGCCGAGCGTCCCCCGCCCCCTCCGCGTCCTGGCCGCCATGTCCGGCGGTGTGGACTCCGCCGTCGCCGCCGCCCGCGCGGTCGAAGCCGGGCACGACGTGACCGGCGTCCACCTCGCCCTCTCCGCGAACCCGCAGTCCTTCCGGACCGGGGCCCGCGGCTGCTGCACGATCGAGGACTCCCGCGACGCCCGCCGCGCCGCCGACGTCATCGGCATCCCGTTCTACGTCTGGGACCTCGCCGAACGCTTCCGCGAGGACGTCGTCGAGGACTTCATCGCCGAGTACGAGGCCGGACGCACCCCGAACCCCTGCCTGCGCTGCAACGAGAAGATCAAGTTCGCGGCGCTGCTCGACAAGGCCCTGGCCCTCGGCTTCGACGCCGTCTGCACCGGCCACTACGCCACCGTCGTCCTGAACGAGGACGGCACGCGCGAGCTGCACCGCGCCTCCGACATGGCCAAGGACCAGTCGTACGTCCTCGGCGTCCTCGACGAGAAGCAGCTCGCCCACGCGCTGTTCCCGCTCGGCGACACCCTCACCACCAAGGAAGAGATCCGCGCCGAGGCCGAGGAGCGGGGCCTGGCCGTCGCGAAGAAGCCCGACAGCCACGACATCTGCTTCATCGCCGACGGCGACACCCAGGGCTTCCTGGCGAGCCGCCTCGGCAAGGCCGAGGGCGACATCGTCGACGAGGCCACCGGCGAGAAGGTCGGCACCCACGAGGGCGCCTTCGGGTTCACCATCGGCCAGCGCAAGGGCCTGCGGATCGGCCACCCGGCCCCCGACGGCAAGCCGCGCTACGTCCTCGACATCTCCCCGGTGAACAACACCGTCACCGTCGGCCCCGTCGAGGCCCTGGACGTCACCGCCCTCACCGCGATCCGCCCCCGCTGGTGCGGCTCCACCGCCGCCGCCCCGGGCACGTACACCGCGCAGCTGCGCGCCCACGGCGGCGAGACCGAGGTCTTCGCGGAGCTGGTGGAGGGCGAACTGCGCGTCCGCTTCACCGAGCCGGTCCGCGGCGTGGCCCCCGGCCAGGCGATCGTCCTCTACGACGGCACCCGCGTGGTCGGCTCCGCCACGATCTCCGCGACCACCCGGGCGACCGCGGGCGTCTAGGCCGTCTGCCGGTCCGCAGGTCCGCCCGTCCGCCGGTCAGACCACCGTCAGGACGATCTTGCCGGTGGTCCGGCCCTGCTCGCCGATCTCGTGGGCCTTCGCGGCCTGCTCCAGCGGCAGGACGGTGTCGATGACCGGGCGGAGCTTCCCCTCCGCCACGAGCGCGGCGATGGCCTTCAGCCCCGCGTGGTCCGGCTCCACGAGGGTCCAGCCGGTGCGGAAGCCCTCCGTGCCGGCGGCCGGTACCTCGTCGGGACCGTTCAGGGTGATCAGGTGCCCGCCGGGGCGCAGCACCTTCAGCGAGCGCGTCCCGTACTCGCCGCCGATGGCGTCGATCACCACGTCGACCTCCGACACCGCGTCCTCGAACGCGGTGGTCCGGTAGTCGATCAGTTCGTCGGCCCCGAGCGAGCGGAGCACCTCGTGCTTGGCGGCGCTGGCCGTGCCGATCACGTACGCCCCGAGCGCCTTGGCGATCTGGACGGCGAAGTGCCCCACGCCGCCCGCCGCCGCGTGCACCAGGACCCGCTGACCCGGCCGCACGCCGGCGGTGTCCGTCAGCGCCTGCCAGGCGGTGAGCGCGGCCAGCGGGAGCGCCGCCGCCTGTACGTGGTCGATCGCGGCGGGCTTGCGGGTGAAGTGCCGGGCCGTGGCCGTCACGTACTCGGCGTAGCCGCCCGCCTGGACGGGGAAGCGCGGCATGCCGAAGACCTCGTCGCCCGGCTGGAACATCGTCACGCCGGGGCCGACGGCCTCCACGGTGCCGGACACGTCCCAGCCGACGGCCGGGACGGGCCCCCAGGGGATGAGGGCGCCGGAGGCCCGGGTCTTCCAGTCCACCGGGTTCACTCCGGCCGCGTGGACCCGTACCAGGATCTCGCCCATGCCCGGCTCCGGCCGGTCCAGCTCGGTCTCGGTCAGTACCTCGGGCCCGCCCCACTGGCTGACGACGATGGCGCGCATGTGTTTCTCCTCAGGTGGTCCGGTGCTGCTGCCGGACCAGCTTCGGCTGCTGAGCGAAGCCGTGGTGTTGGCCGTATGGCCACCCTGTGACAGGATCTGGCCATGCAGGCCATGCACCGGATCGCCGTACTCGCCCTCGAAGGCGTCCCTCCGTTCGAGCTCGGGATGCCGTCCCGGGTGTTCGGCAACGCCGTCGACGACTCGGGGAAGCCGCTATACGAGGTGACCGTCTGCACCGTCGACGGGCAGCCCGTGGCCAGCGACGCGGGCTTCACGGTCGGGGTCTCGGCGGGGCCCGAGGCCCTCGCGGCCGCCGACACGGTGATCATCCCGCCGACCAACGTCATGATGGCGTTGGAGCAGGGAGTGCCCCTGCCCCGGCCGCTCGCCGACGCCCTCGCCGCGATCCGCCCCGGCACCCGGCTGGTGTCGATCTGCACCGGCACCTACGTGCTCGCCGCCGCCGGCCTGCTCGACGGCCGGCCCGCCACCACGCACTGGATCAAGGCGCCCGCCTTCCAGCGGGCCTTCCCGCGCGTCAAGCTCGACGAGGACGTGCTCTTCGTCGACGACGGGGACATCCTGACCTCCGCCGGGGTCGCCGCCGGCGTGGACCTCTGCCTCTACATGATCCGCCAGGACCACGGCGCGGCCGTCGCCAACCGCACCGCGCGGCTGTGCGTCGTACCGCCGTGGCGTGACGGCGGCCAGGCCCAGTACATCGACCGGCCCGTCCCCGAGCCCACCGTCGCCACCACCACCGCCACCCGGGCCTGGGCCCTGGAGCGCCTCACCGAACCGATCACCCTGGCGGAGCTGGCCGCCCACGCCCGGATGAGCCTGCGCACCTTCACCCGCCGCTTCCGCGACGAGGTCGGCATGACCCCGGTGCAGTGGCTCACCAGTCAACGCCTGGAGGTCGCACGCCAGTTGCTGGAGTCCAGCGACCTTCCCGTCGACCTGGTCGCCCACCGCTCCGGCTTCGGCTCCGCGAACTCGCTGCGCCAGCACATGCGTTCCGCGCTCGGCATCTCCCCGATCGCCTACCGGCGCATCTATCAGCCCAACTCCTCTGTACTTGCGCACCATTGATGCCCCGTCAGGACATCGGCATACTGCGTGGCCCTGCACTCTTCTTCTCAGGGGGGACCACGTGCGCAACCACCACTCCAGGGCGGGGGCGGCGGCCTCGGTCGCGGCGGCCGCCGCCCTCGCGCTCGCGGCGGGGCTGACCACCCCGGCCGCCGCAGCGCCCGCGACCGGCTCGTCAGGCGCCGGGGCCGGCGCGAGATCCGCCGCCCCGCCGGCCCCGGCCACCCGCATCACCCTCGTCACCGGCGACCGCGTCGTCCTCGCCGCCGACGGCAGGCCCGTCTCCCTCGAACGCGCCGAGGGCCGCGCGCGCATCCCGTTCTCGGTGCACACCGAGAACGGCCGCACCAGCGTCGTGCCGTACGACGCCCAGCCGCTGATCCGCGCCGGGAAGCTCGACCCGCGCCTGTTCGACATCACCGAACTGAGCCGCCCCGAGTACCTGGCCCGCCCCTCCGCCGGGCTCCAGCTGATCGTCGGCTACGAGGGCCCCGCCGCCGCCCCGGCCGCCCCCGCCGCCGCCCGGTCCGCGCTGCGGGCCGCCGACGGGGTCGAGGTGACCCGCTCCTACCCCACCCTCGACGCCGAGGCCGTCACCGCGACCCCCGTGGGCGCCGCGGCCCTCTGGGAGGCGCTCACCGACCCCCGCCCAGGCGCCGGCGGCCGCGCCGCCGCCCCCGGCATCGCCAGGGTCTGGCTCGACGCCGTGCGCACCGCCACCCTGGACAGGAGCACCCGCCAGATCGGCGCGGACAAGGCCTGGGCCGCCGGGTACGACGGCACCGGCGTGAAGATCGCCGTACTCGACACCGGCATCGACGCCACCCATGCCGACCTCGCGGGCCAGGTCGTCGCCGAACAGAACTTCTCCCGGTCCGCCGACGCCGTGGACCGTGTCGGCCACGGCACGCACGTCGCCTCCATCGCCGCCGGTACGGGCGCCCGCTCGGCCGGTGCCTTCAAGGGGGTCGCGCCCGGCGCGAAGCTCCTGAGCGGCAAGGTCCTCGACGACGGGGGCTCCGGCAACGACTCCGGGATCCTCGCCGGCATGGAATGGGCCGTCGCCCAGGGTGCCGACATCGTCAACCTCAGCCTCGGCCGCCCCGACACCCCGCAGCTCGACCCCGTCGAAGCGGCCGTGGACAGGATCAGCGCCGAGAAGGGCGTGCTGTTCGCCGTCGCGGCAGGCAACCGGGGCCGGCGCGGTCCCGGCACCATCGACTCCCCGGGGAGCGCGAACGCCGCCCTCACCGTGGGCGCCGTCGACGACGCGGACGCCCTCGCCCCCTTCTCCGGCACCGGCCCGCTCACCGGCGGCGGCGGCGTCAAGCCCGACGTCACCGCACCCGGAGTCGACATCACCGCGGCCGCCGCCCCGGGCAGCGTCATCGACAGGGAGGAAGGCCAGAACCCGGCCGGCTACCTGACGATCTCCGGCACCTCCATGGCCACCCCGCACGTCGCGGGGGCCGCCGCCCTGCTCAAGCAGCAGCACCCGGACTGGAAGGGCCCCGAGCTCAAGGGCGCGCTGACGGGCTCCGCCAAGGGCGGCGCCCACACCCCGTACCAGCAGGGCACCGGCCGGATCGCCGTCGACGGCGATCCGGGCCGGAGCGTCGTCGTCCTGGAGGGGGCGCTGGCCTTCGACACGCAGCGCTGGCCGCACGCCGACGACACCCCGCAGTCCCGGAAGATCACCTACCGGAACCTCGGCGGCGAACCCGTCACCCTCGACCTCGCCGTCGCCGGCAGCGCCCCCGGCGGCGCGCCCGCGCCCGAGGGCTTCTTCACCCTCGGCGCCCGCCGGCTCACCGTCCCGGCGGGCGGCACCGCCGAGACGGCGCTGACCGTGGACACCCGCCTCGGCGGCTCGGTGGACGGCACGTACAGCGCGTACGCCACCGCCACGATCGCCGACGGCCTGGGCGCCGGTGGGCAGGTGCGCACGGCGGCCGTCGCCGAACGCGAGCTGGAGTCCTACGACCTGACGCTGCGCCACCTCGGCCGGGACGGCCGGCCGGCCGAGCACCACACCACGACCGTGCAGGGCGTCCGCGGCGCCGCGGCCACCCGCCGCTTCGAGCCCCACGACCCGTCCGGCACCGTCACCCTGCGCGTCCCCAGGGGCGGGTACCTGCTCGACGCGACCGTTTTCGTCGACCCGTTCGACCTCACGAAGGGCACCGACTGGATCGTCCAGCCGCAGCTGGAGATCACCTCGGACACCACGGTCACCCTCGACGCGCGCACCACCCGCCCGGTGGAGATCACCGTGCCCTCGAAGACGGCGCAGGTCGGATTCGCGACGCCCGCCTACACCCTGCGCGAGGGCGACGCCCAGTACCACTACAGCCTGTGGCTCAACTCGATCGCCGGGCTGCGCACCCGTCAGTTGGGCCCGCGGCCGGAGGCCGGCACGCTCTCCCAGCAGTGGGACGTGCACTGGGACGACGGCGCCTCGGTGGAGTACCACGCGGTGCTCGGCGGCCCCGTGAGCGACCTCGCGACCGGCTACACCCGGCACCTGGGGCGCCGGGACCTGGCGACCCTCGTGGTCGGCCAGGGCGCCTCCGCCCCGGGCAAGAGGGGTGCGGTCGTCGCCATGGGCAGCCTCCCGGGGAGCCGGTCCGGCAGCACGGCCTCCAGCCGGCGGCCCCTGCCGACCACGGCCACGCTCCACGTGTCCACCCTCGACGGGGCCACGTGGGACCTCTCCTTCACCCAGGGATCCGGCTACGACGACAACGGCGTCCCGCGCGACGAGACGACGTACGAGGCGCAGCGCGCGCGCACCTTCAAGGGCGGCCGGACCTACCACGAGCGCTTCAACGCGGCGGTCTTCGGACCCAAGGTGGACGACCTCCACGGGGTGTGGCGCGAAGGCGCCTCGATCAGCGGCTCCGTCCCGCTCCTGGCCGACGGCGCGAACCACGCGGGCGGGTTCTACGACGCCACCGGCTCCACCGTCCTGCGCCGGAACGGAGTCGAGGTGGGCCGCAGCGAGACCCCGCTGGAGTCGAGCGCGCCGTTCGCGGTCCCACCGGGCGAGGCCTCCTACGAGCTCACCACGACCACCCGGCTGCGCCCGGAGCTCTCCGCCACCTCCTCCGAGACCACGGCCACCTGGCGGTTCCGCTCGAAGGAGACGGCCGAACCGACCCCGCTCCCGGTCTCGGCGGTCCGCTTCGACGCCCGCCCGGCCCTGGACGGCACCCTGCCCGCGGGCCGCACGGAGAACTTCCCGGTCACCGTCCAGGGCCCGGCGGCCACCGACCGGGCCACCCCGCGGGTCCAGGTCTCCTACGACGAAGGCCGCACCTGGAGCCCGCTGCGCGTCCATCACGGCCGGGTGGAGGTCCGCACCCCCGAGAAGGGCGGCACGGTCTCCCTGCGCGGCACCGTCACCGACCGCTCGGGCAACACCTCGGAGGTGACCGTCCTGCGCGCCTACCTCGCGGGCTGACGCCCCGGGCCGGCCGGCTCGCCCGCCGATGACCTCTCAAGTAATCGCTTCCGGGGTCACCGGCGGGCAGGATCGTCCCAACAAGCCGATCCCGCAAGGAAGAAGAGGCCCGAGATGACCGCCTACGCCATCGGCCACATACGCCCCGAGACCATGAACGAGGACATCCTCCGCTACATCGAGGAGATCCAGTCCACGATGGACCCCTTCGAGGGCCGCTTCCTGGTCCACGGCCGCCAGGTGGAGGTCATGGAGGGCACCTGGCCCGGCACGGTCGTGCTGATCGGCTTCCCCGACATCGAGCGAGCACGGGGCTGGTACGCATCGGAGGCCTACCAGGCCCTGATCCCGCTGCGCGCCGATCACATCGCGGGCGACATCGTCCTCGTCGACGGCGTCCCCACGGACTACGACGCCTCGAAGACCGCCGCGAACCTGCGCGAAGCCGCGGGCCTCTGACGATGTCGGACCGGGCCACCTTCCTCATCGGCCGCCGGCGCTACGAATCCTCCTTCGGCGCGGTCGGCCTGGACCTCGACCTCCTCGCCGGGCCGCGGGCGTTCGTCCCGTTCGCCGAAGCCCACGCGGAAGCGACCGGCTCCTGGTACGACGACGACGCGTGCGAAGCGGGCGCCCTGGTCGACGTGGACGCGAAGGTCCTGCTGGTGTTCGCCTGGGAAGGCGTCTTCGCCTCCACGCGCACCCGGGCGGCGGCATGCGAGCTGCTGCGGCTCGCCTGGCCGGGCTGGCGGGTGCGATGGCTCTACGACGGCCAGCGCGGCCTGCGCGCGTACGTCGGCGCGCAGCCCTGCACGTACCGAAGCAGGGCGACCGCCGGCCCGGTGCTGGAGCCGGGCGATCCGGAGCTCGCCGAGCCCGACCCGTCGGTGCTGGTCGTCACGGTGGGCGGGCGCTGCCACGTGCTGGGGATGATCGGCGACCAGCCCGTGGACGAGGGCCCGGCCCTGCTGGAGCGGCTGGCGGGGGAGCCGTCGCACGCGGGGTACTCGGGGGCCTGCGAGGGCGGGGTCCACGTGGACCCGCGGCTGCGGCGCGTGGGGTGGTGGCACACCACCCGGCAGCCGTGGCTGGCGGAGGTGGGCGAGCGGTGGCCGGGATGGACCGTGGAGTTCTGGGAGGACCGCTGGGCGGAGCACGTGCGGCGGGCTCCGGTGCTGGAGGTGCGGGAGCCGGACCGGGTGGCGGCCCTGGCGGAGGTACGCGCCGCCGCGCTGGCCCGCTGGGGCCGGAGCCCGCCTCGACGTCCGCGCAGCGGTCCGCGCCGCCGCTCCCCGGGCCCTGGTCGGCCGGGGCCTGGCCCCGCCGCTCGCGGCCACCCGTGCGGCAGAGGCGCGCGAGGCGATCATCCGGGCCCACGCCTCGGCCCTCTGACGCGGCCGGGCCATCGGCCCTGCAGGATGTACCCGCCATCCCCTCCGGTGTTCGAGGCCGTGGGGGTGGAGGGACGGGCCGGGGTGCGAGCATGTCGGCATGGCTACTCATCTGATCACCGGCGCCGGCTCCGGCATCGGCGCCGCCGTCGCGGCACGCCTGCACGCCCGCGGCGACGAGCTCGTCCTTCTTGCCCGTGACGCCGCCCGTGCGCGGCAGCTCACCGACCGGTACCCCGGGTCCAGCGCGCTCGTCGGGGACCTCGCCGACCCCGACCGGCTGTCGTGGGCCTTCTCCAAGCAGGCGATCCCGGAGCGGATCGACTCGCTCCTGCACATCGCCGGCATCGTGGACCTCGGCCCGGTGGGGGAGCTGCGCCCCAAGACCTGGCACCAGCAGCTCAACGTCAACCTGATCGCCCCCGCCGAGGTCACCCGGCTCCTGCTGCCCACCCTGCGCGCCTCCCACGCCACCGTCGTCTTCGTGAACTCCGGCGCCGGGCTCGCCGCCCACGCCGACTGGAGCGCGTACGCCGCCTCCAAGCACGGGCTCAAGGCCCTCGCCGACTCGCTCCGGGCGGAGGAGAAGGAGAACGGCATCCGCGTCACCTCCGTCTACCCCGGCCGCACCGCCACCCCCATGCAGATGAAGGTCCGCTCCCAGGAGGGCGAGTCCTACGACGCCGCCGACTGGATCGACGCCGAGTCCGTCGCGACCACCATCGTGATGGCCGTGGACCTGCCCCGCGACGCCGTGGTCAGCGACCTCACCGTCAGGCCCGGCCGATGAGCACGAGCCCCACCGGCGGAGCCACCGGGGTCGGCTCGCTCCCCGGCGGCGACGCCCGCGAAGCCGCCAGGACGGTCACCGGCTCCTTCGAGGAGTTCCCGTACCTCGCCGAGCTGCCCGCCCGCGGCCCCGGCTCGGACATGATCGGCCGCTCCCTCGGGCTGCTCGTGGACATGTACGCGCACGTCGAGCCCAGCGGCTGGCGGATCAGCGACCGCCCCGGCCGCGACAGCAAGCGGGCCCGCTCCTGGCTCGGCGAGGACCTGGACGCCCTGGAGGAGTTCACCCAGGGGTACGAGGGGAAGCTCAAGGTCCAGGCCGTCGGCCCGTGGACGCTGGCCGCCTCCCTGGAGATGCACGGCGGCGAGTCCATGCTCCAGGACCCGGGCGCCTGCCGGGACCTCGCCGGCTCCCTCGCCGAGGGCGTGCGCGAGCACCTGGCCGACGTGCAGAAGCGCATCCCCGGCGCCCGGATCACCCTCCAGTACGACGAGCCCTCGCTCACCGCGGTCCTGCTCGGCCGGGTGCGCTCCGCCAGCGGCTACCGCACGTACCGCGCCGTCGACCGGCAGGTCGTCGAGGGGACCCTGCGCGAGCTGTTCGCCGTCCACGACGGAGAGGTCATCGTCCACTCCTGCGCCCCCGAGGTGCCCTTCGCCCTGCTGCGACGCGCCGGGGTCTCGGGCGTGTCGTTCGATTTCTCCTTGCTCACCGAGCGCGAGGATGACGCCATCGGGGAAGCCGTCGAAGCGGGTACCAAACTCTTCGCCGGAGTGGTGCCGGGGACCGACGGCCCGTTGTCGGACCCGGGCGGTAGCGTCATGGGTGTCAGGAAGCTCTGGCGCAGGCTGGGGCTGACCCCGGGGACTCTGGCGGAGTCCGTCGTGGTCACCCCGTCGTGCGGTCTGGCGGGTGCTTCGCCCGCCTACGCGCGGGCGGTTCAGGCGCACTGCGTCAGGGCGGCGAGGTCGCTCGCCGACAACCCTGAGTGATGGATCGAGACGGGTCACGGGAGGACACGGCATGGCAGCCGAACAGAAGCAGGGCAGCGAATCGGCCGTACCGGCGGAACTGCGCGAGCAGCACGCGCTGATCGCCGAGCAGGTCGAGGAGCACCGCTTCCGGTACTACGTGAACGACCAGCCGGTCGTCAGCGACGCCGAGTTCGACAAGCTGCTGCGCTCGCTGGAAGCACTGGAGGAGCAGTACCCGGAGCTCCGTACGCCCGATTCGCCCACCCAGAAGGTGGCCGGGGCGTACGAGACGGACTTCGCCTCCGTGGAGCACCGCGAGCGGATGCTCTCCCTCGACAACGCCTTCGACGACGAGGAACTGGCGGCCTGGGCCGAGCGCGTGGCCCGGGACGCCAGCACCTCCGACTACCACTACCTGTGCGAGCTGAAGGTGGACGGCCTCGCCGTCAACCTCACCTACGAGAACGGCCGCCTGACCCGCGCCGCCACCCGCGGCGACGGCCGCACGGGCGAGGACATCACGCCCAACGTCCGCACCATCGCCGACATCCCCGACCGGCTCAAGGGCGACCGGATCCCCGCCCTCGTCGAGATCCGCGGCGAGGTCTACTTCCCGATGGAGAAGTTCGAGGAGCTCAACGCCCGGCTCGTCGAAGCCGAGGGCAAGCCCTTCGCCAACCCGCGCAACGCGGCGGCCGGTTCGCTGCGCCAGAAGGACCCGAAGGTCACCGCGAGCCGTCCGCTGCACATGGTCGTGCACGGCATCGGCGCCCGCGAGGGCTTCGAGATCGAGAACCAGTCGCAGGCCTACGAGCTCCTCCACGAGTGGGGCCTGCCCACCGCCCGGCACAACAAGGTGGTCTCCACGCTCGCCGAGGTCCGGGAGTTCATCGCCTACTTCGGCGAGAACCGCCACTCGGTGGAGCATGAGATCGACGGCGTCGTCGTCAAGCTCGACGAGATCTCCCTCCAGGGCCGGCTCGGCTCCACCGCGCGCGCCCCGCGCTGGGCCATCGCCTGGAAGTACGCGCCCGAGGAGGTCAACTCCAAGCTGATCGACATCAAGGTCGGCGTGGGCCGCACCGGGCGCGTGACCCCGTACGCCCAGGTGGAGCCGGTGACGGTGGCAGGCTCCGAGGTCGAGTTCGCGACCCTGCACAACCAGGAGGTCGTCAAGGCCAAGGGCGTGCTCATCGGGGACACGGTCGTGCTGCGCAAGGCCGGCGACGTCATCCCCGAGATCCTCGGGCCGGTCGTGGACCTCCGGGACGGCAGCGAGCGGGAGTTCGTCATGCCCGCCGAGTGCCCCGAGTGCGGGACGCCGCTGCGGCCGATGAAGGAGGGGGACATCGACCTGCGCTGCCCCAACGGGCAGACCTGTCCCGCGCAGTTGCGCGAGCGGCTCTTCTACCTTGGTGGCCGCCAGTGCCTGGACATCGAGAACTTCGGCGCGGTGGCCGCGGCCGCGCTCACCCACCCGCTGGAGCCGGCCGAGCCGCCGCTGCGGGACGAGGGCGACCTCTTCGACCTCACCATCGAGCAGCTCCTGCCCATCAAGGCGTACGTGCTCGACCCGGACAGCGGGCTGCCCAAGCGGGACCCGAAGACGGGCGAGGAGAAGATCGTCACGGTCTTCGCCAACCAGAAGGGCGAGCCGAAGAAGAACGCCCTGTCGATGCTGGAGAACATCGCCGCCGCCAAGGACCGCCCGCTGGCCCGGATCATCAACGGCCTGTCGATCCGGCACGTCGGACCGGTCGCGGCGGAAGCGCTGGCCCGCGAGTTCCGCTCCATCGAGCGCATCGAGCAGGCGACCGAGGAGGAACTGGCCGCCACCGACGGGGTCGCCGCGATCATCGCGACCTCGGTGAAGGAATGGTTCGCCGAGGAATGGCACCAGGAGATCCTGCGCAAGTGGCGGGCGGCCGGAGTGCGGATGGAGGAGGAAGGTTCCGGCGAGGACGAGGGGCCGCGTCCGCTGGAGGGGCTGACCGTCGTCGTCACCGGGACTTTGCAGAGCCACACGCGGGACGGCGCGAAGGAGGCCCTGCAGAGCCGCGGCGCCAAGGTGACCGGATCCGTCTCGAAGAAGACCTCCTTCGTCGTGGTCGGCGACAACCCCGGCTCGAAGTACGACAAGGCAGTGCAGTTGAAGCTCTCCATCCTCGACGACGCCGGATTCGCCGTCCTGCTCGCCGAGGGCCCCGACGCCGCGCGCGAGGCCGCGCTCCCGGTGGACGGCAACGCCGAAGCGGAGTAGCGAAGGCGAACGGATGCGTGGCGTCCGGCCGTACGAGCGGGCGCGCGCCGGGCGCGCCCGGCGGTGGCGCCCGGCGCCGCACGGCCGGTACCGGGCCCATGCGAGGCCGGTACAAGGCTGGTGGCGGGCCCCCGACCTGTCGGATCATCGGACGGGCGACCGGGGGGTCCTGGTCCAAACTCACCCGTTCGGCGGATACCGTACTGATGAGGATGGCTGGGTCGTATTCGGGCAACCGCCGCCGACCGCTGCCCCTGGGCGCCTCCCGCGTCCTACTGTTGAGGGGTGCGCCTGTCGTGCACGGCTGCTTGACGCGCTTCCAGCCGTGATGGCATGACATCGGGGCCATCGCGTGGCATCGGCATCGCCGGCTGTGAGAGGGACGGGCATGAAACCCACCGAAAGCGCCGACCCGTCACCAGATTTCGGCGGGGAGTTCCCGTCCATGCGGACGGGCCGGCTCGGTGTCCTGGGCTCCAGGGCACCGCAATCGCGCGCGCTCGACACCGGAGTGGGCACGGACGGCCGGGCGGGCCGGCACGCCGCGCTGCCCTTCGTCATCGTGGGTCTCGCCGCCGTCCTGCTCGGCGTCGGCGTCATCACCGCACTGACCAGCCGTCACGCCCTGTTCCCCGGAGGCCCGGTCGGCTGGGCGCTCGCCCTGCTCACCGGCATCATCGTCGGCCACCTCGTCGCCCTCGGCCGCGACCGCTGGTGGGGCGGCACCGGATCGGGCGCGGCCCTCACCCTGGGCGTCCTCATCCTCTACGGATGGGTCCCCGCCGGCCTGGTCTCCCTCGCCGTGGTCTCCCTCGTCGGCGCCGCCCGCAGGCACCGCTGGCGCCAGGGCCTGCTGCACGGAGCCACCGACATCCTCGGCATCGGCGCGGGAGCCCTCGTCCTCGCCGCCTTCGGGGAGTCGCCCTCCGTCGAGCACCCCTGGCGGCCCACCGGCTGGGAGCTCGACGCGGTCCCCGAGGTCATCCTCATCGCCCTCGCCTACCTGCTCGTCACCCGCGTCCTGCTGTGGCTCGCCCTCGCCCCGAGCGGCGGGGGACTGCCCACGGTCGCCCGTACCGCGCTGCTGCGCCAGGCCCTGGTCGCCGTCGCGCTCCTCGGCATCGCCCCGCTGATCTGCGTGGTCGCCGAATCGCAGCCGGTGCTGCTGCCGCTGTTCGCCGTACCGCTGATCGCCCTGGACTCCACGCTGTGGATCGCCCGGGCCCGCGCCGAGGAGCAGCTGCGCGACCCGCTCACCGGGCTGCCGAACCGGCAGTGGCTGCTGGAACGCGCCTGGAGCGCGCTCGACCAGGCCGAACGCACCGGCACCCGCGCGGCGCTGGTCCTGATCGACCTCGACCGCTTCCGGGCGGTCAACGACACCCTCGGCCACCTCGCCGGCGACCGGCTGCTCCTGCAGATAGCGGACCGGCTGCGCCAGGCCCTGCCCCAGGACGCGGAGGCGGCCCGCCTCGGCGGCGACGAGTTCGCGGTCCTCCTCCCCTTCACCGACTCGACCACCAGCGCCCAGCGGGTCGCCCGCAACCTGGTCGCCGAACTCAGCTCCCCCCTCGACCTGGACGGTCTGACCCTCGTCCTGGAGGCCAGCGCCGGCCTCGCCGTCTTCCCCGACCACGCGCTGGACGCGGAGGGACTGCTGCGCCGCGCCGACGTCGCCATGTACCAGGCGAAGCGGGACCGGACCGGAGTCGAGGTCTACGAGTCCAAGCGCGACAGCAACACCCCCGACCGGCTCGGCCTGCTGGGCGACCTGCGCAGGGCGCTGGACGCGGGCGAGGTGGAACTGCACTACCAGCCGAAGGTCCGGTTCGACGGCAAGGTCGCCGGGCTGGAAGCACTGGTGCGCTGGGTGCACCCGGAACGCGGGCGGGTCCCGCCGGACGAGTTCATCGCGATCGCGGAGACCTCCGGGCTGATGCCGCACCTGACGGAGTACGTACTGGAGACCGCGCTCGCGCAGGTCGCCCGGTGGCGGGCCCAGGGCCTCAAGGTCCCGGTCGCCGTCAACGTGTCGCCGCGCGACGTCCACACCCCCGGCTTCGCGGGCGCCGTGGCCGCGCGGCTCGCCCGGCACGGGGTCCCGGCGAGCGGGCTCCAGCTGGAGATAACGGAACACGTCCTGCTGGAGGACCCGCAGCGGGCCGCCGACACCATGGCCGGGCTGACCGGCCACGGCGTGAAGATGTCCCTGGACGACTTCGGTACGGGCTACTCCTCCCTCGTCCACCTGCGGCGGCTGCCGGTCAGCGAACTGAAGATCGACCGGTCGTTCGTGGCGCGGCTCGCGGTCGACGCCCAGGACGCGGAGATCGTCCGCTGCACGGTGGACCTCGCCCACTCCCTCGGCCTGCTGGTCGTCGCGGAGGGCGTCGAGGACGACGAGACGTGGGAGCGGCTGCGGGACCTGGGCTGCGACGCCGTCCAGGGCTGGCTGGTCGCCGCCGCGATGCCTCCGCAGGAGGCGACCGCCTGGCTGCTGGCCCGCGGCGAACGCGGCTGGCGGCGGCCGGCGGACATCACGGCCGAGCTGGCCGCGGAGGCGGCGGCGCAGACGGCGGCCGCGGCGGCGCAGACCCAGTGAGGTACGTGGAAGCACCGGCGGTGCACCGGCCCGCCCCGGGGGATCCGCCGTCGGTCTTCCTCGCGGGCGGGATCACGCACTGCCCGCCCTGGCAGACGGATGCGGCGCGGGGACTGGCCGACTTCGTCGTGCTCAACCCGCGGCGGACGGACTTCGACGTGTCCGACCCCTCGCAGACGGACGTCCAGATCGCGTGGGAGTACGCGCACCTGCTGCGGGCGGACCTGACGCTGTTCTGGTTCCCGGCGTGCGATGCGTCCCTCACGGTCCAGCCGATCACCCTGTACGAACTCGGCGCGGCCGCGGCCACCCCCGGCCGCCGCCTCGTCGTCGGCGCCGACCCCGGCTACCCGCGCCGCGCGGACGTGATCACGCAGCTGTCCCTCTCCCGCCCGGACCTCACGGTCCACGCCACCCTCCCCGAAACGCTGACCGCGGCCCGAGCCGAGCTGACCACCCCGGCCTGACACCTGCCGCCTGCCCTGCGGGGCGAGGTCCCCTACCCGCCCTTCCACCGTTCCCCGGGCTCCGCCCGGACCCGTACGTGCGCTGCGCGCCCGTGCCCTCAAACGCCGGGCGGGCTGGATAGATCCAGCCTCGCCGGCGTTTGAGGCGCGGGGTCTGGGGCGGAGCCCCAGGGAACGGGCGAAGGGTGGGTAGGGGACTCCGCCCCGCGCAGCGGCACACTCGCAGGTGGCCCCGGCGGGCAGGGGAAATCGGCCCGTGCGGGGGCTTCGTACCGCCCCCGGGGGAAACCGGGGCGCCGGGCATGGGCCGGGCCCCATAGGATTGGGCCCGAAACCTACACACTCACCACCCCCAGAGGATCGCTGCATGCCTGGCATCACGCGCGAGGAGGTCGCCCACCTCGCTCGGCTGGCACGTCTGGAGCTGAAGAGCGAAGAGCTCGACCACTTCGCTGGACAGCTCGACGACATCATCGGCGCGGTCGCCCGCGTTTCCGAGGTCGCCGACCAAGACGTCCCGCCGACCTCCCACCCGCTGCCGCTGACGAACGTCATGCGCGCGGACGAGGTCCGTCCGTCGCTCACCCCCGAGCAGGCGCTTTCCGGCGCTCCCGCCCAGGAGCAGCAGCGTTTCAAGGTGCCGCAGATCCTGGGGGAGGACTAATCACCATGGCTGACATCAACATCATCAAGCTCACAGCCGCCCAGACCGCCGAGAAGATCGCCTCCGGCGAGCTCACGGCCGTCGAGGTCACCGAGGCCCACCTGGCCCGTATCGGGGCGACCGACGAGAAGGTCAACGCCTTCCTGCACGTCGACCGCGAGGGCGCGCTCGCCCAGGCGCGCGCCGTCGACGCCAAGCGCGAGGCCGGCGAGAAGCTCGGCCCGCTGGCCGGCGTACCGCTCGCCCTCAAGGACATCTTCACCACCGTCGGGATCCCCACCACCGTCGGTTCGAAGATCCTCGAAGGCTGGATCCCGCCGTACGACGCCACCCTGACGCGCAAGCTGAAGGAAGCCGACGTCGTCATCCTCGGCAAGACCAACATGGACGAGTTCGCCATGGGGTCCTCCACCGAGAACAGCGCCTACGGGCCCACCGGCAACCCCTGGGACCTCGCCCGGGTCCCCGGCGGCTCCGGCGGCGGCTCCGCGGCCGCGCTGGCCGCCTTCCAGGCGCCGCTGGCCATCGGCACGGACACCGGCGGTTCCATCCGCCAGCCCGCCGCCCTCACCGGCACCGTCGGCGTGAAGCCCACCTACGGCGGCGTCTCCCGCTACGGCATGGTGGCCTTCTCCTCCTCCCTCGACCAGGGCGGTCCCTGCGCCCGTACGGTCCTGGACGCGGCCCTCCTCCACGAGGTCATCGCCGGTCACGACCCGATGGACTCCACGTCCATCGACGCCCCGGTCCCGCCGGTCGTCGAGGCGGCCCGCAACGGCTCCGTCGCCGGCATGCGCGTCGGTGTCGTCAAGCAGTTCGCCGGCGAGGGCTACCAGGCCGGCGTCGTCCAGCGCTTCAACGAGTCCGTCGCCCTCCTCAAGGAGCTCGGCGCCGAGATCGTGGAGCTGGACTGCCCGTCCTTCGACCTCGCGATGGCCGCGTACTACCTGATCGCGCCGTCCGAGTGCTCCTCGAACCTGGCCCGCTTCGACGCCATGCGCTACGGCCTGCGCGTCGGCGACGACGGCACCAAGTCCGCCGAGGACGTCACCGCCCTGACCCGCGAAGCCGGTTTCGGCGACGAGGTCAAGCGCCGCATCATCCTCGGTACGTACGCGCTCAGCTCCGGCTACTACGACGCGTACTACGGCTCCGCCCAGAAGGTCCGCACGCTCATCACGCGGGACTTCGAGAAGGCCTTCGAGCAGGTCGACGTGATCGTCTCCCCGACCACGCCCACCACCGCCTTCGCGATCGGCGAGCGCACGGACGACCCGCTGGCCATGTACCTCGCGGACCTGTGCACCATCCCGACCAACCTGGCCGGCAACTCCGCCATGTCGCTGCCCTGCGGCCTGGCCCCGGAGGACGGTCTCCCGGTCGGGCTCCAGATCATCGCCCCGGCGATGAAGGACGACCGCCTGTACAAGGTGGGTGCCGCAGTCGAGGCCGCCTTCGTCGAGCGCTGGGGCCACCCGCTGCTTGAGGAGGCTCCGTCGCTGTGAGTTCCCATACGAATGCGCTGTCCAAGGCCAAGGGCTTCAAGAAGTCCAAGTCCGGTACGTACCTGTCGATCGGCACCACCGCTTTCGGTGCCTTCAGCGTGGTCAAGCAGGCCAAGAAGGCCCGCACCGAGCACGACACGCTGAAGCTGATCGACGCCGTCGTGTCCGCCGCCGCCATCGTCACCGGCCTCGCGATCCTGTACCGCGAACTGAAGCGTCTCGGCGACGACGACGTCCTGCTGGGCTGAGAGGGAATTTCCACTGTGACTGTCACCGAACTGCTGTCGTACGAGGACGCCCTCGCGTCGTACGACCCCGTCATGGGCCTGGAGGTCCATGTCGAGCTCGGCACGAAGACCAAGATGTTCTGCGGCTGCTCGACCGAGCTGGGCGCCGAGCCCAACTCGCAGACCTGCCCGGTCTGCCTGGGCCTGCCCGGCGCGCTGCCGGTCGTCAACGAGATCGGCATCGAGTCCGCCATCAAGATCGGTCTCGCGCTGAACTGCGAGATCGCCGAGTGGTGCCGCTTCGCCCGGAAGAACTACTTCTACCCGGACATGCCGAAGAACTTCCAGACCTCCCAGTACGACGAGCCGATCGCCTTCAACGGCTTCCTCGACGTGCAGCTGGAGGACGGCGAGATCTTCCGCGTGGAGATCGAGCGCGCCCACATGGAGGAGGACACCGGCAAGTCGCTGCACGTCGGCGGCGCCACCGGCCGCATCCACGGCGCGTCCCACTCGCTGCTGGACTACAACCGCGCCGGCATCCCCCTCATCGAGATCGTCACCAAGCCGATCGAGGGCGCCGGCGAGCGCGCCCCCGAGGTGGCCAAGGCGTACGTCGCCGAGCTGCGCGAGGTCATCAAGGCGCTCGGCGTCTCCGAGGCCCGCATGGACAAGGGCCAGATGCGCTGCGACGTCAACCTGTCGCTGCGCCCCACCCCCGAGTCCGAGTTCGGCACCCGCAGCGAGACGAAGAACGTCAACTCGCTGCGCTCCGTCGAGCGCGCGGCCCGTTTCGAGATCCAGCGCCACGCGGCGGTGCTCTCGTCCGGCGGCTCGATCGTGCAGGAGACCCGGCACTTCCACGAGGACGACGGCTCCACCACGGCCGGCCGCATCAAGGACAACGCCGAGGACTACCGGTACTTCCCGGAGCCCGACCTGGTCCCGATCGCCCCGGCCCGCACCTGGGTCGAGGAGCTGCGCTCCGGCCTGCCGGAGATGCCGCGCGTGCGCCGCAACCGCCTCCTCCAGGAGTGGGGCGTCACCGAGCACGACATGCAGTCGATCCTCAACGCCGGTGCGGTGGACTCCATCGTCGCCACCATCGAGGCCGGCGCCGACTCGACCGCCGCCCGCAAGTGGTGGATGGGCGAGCTGGCGCGCAACGCCAACGAGCAGGGCGTCGTCGTCGACGAGCTGCCCATCACCCCCGTCCAGGTCGCGCGCGTCGCGGCCCTGGTGGCGGCCGGTGAGCTCAACGACAAGCTGGCCCGCCAGGTCCTCGAAGGCGTCCTCGCCGGCGAGGGCACCCCGGACGAGGTCGTCGAGAAGCGCGGCCTGAAGGTCGTCTCGGACGAGGGCGCGCTCGGCGCGGCCGTGGACGAGGCCATCGCGGGCAACGCGGGCATCGCCGACAAGATCCGCGGCGGCAAGATCGCCGCCGTCGGCGCACTGGTCGGAGCGGTCATGAAGACCACCCGCGGCCAGGCCGACGCGGCACGCGTCAAGGAGCTCATCCTGGAGCGCCTGGGCGTCTCCGAATAGTCACACGGTACGTACACGGCGGCCCCGCACCGGATCTCCGGTGCGGGGCCGCCGTGCGTGCGAGCCTCGTCAGCGCCGCAGGGTCGGGGAGGCCATGACCACCTTGTTGCTGTCGCTGCATGACCCACGGAACTCGACGCGCAAGATCAGTACACCGGTGACGTTCACCGTTCGGGTGACGGGCTTGCCCCGCTCCACGGATTCGCTGAACAGCTCGATGTCGTCCCCGGAGACGATGATCTGGCCGCTCTTCGCAAACGATGAATCGTCCATCCCGGCGGTGAAGTCGAGAGCGACCCAATCCTTGTTGATGTCGTACTCGGCCGTGCCACGACAAGCGATGAAGGCCGCGTTGAACCGCTTGGTGTCCATCTTCGCGGCCTCTGCGGAACCGAAGCCTCCCCGCAACGGCTCCAGGGCCAGCAGGCTGGCCTCCTTGCTGTTCGGCCCCGGCGGCGTCGGCGAGACCGCGACCGTCGGGTCCGTGCTCGGGCGCGGGCTCGGTGTCGCACTGGGTGTGGGCGTCGGCGTCGGCGTGGGTGTCGGACTCGGTGACGGGCTCACGGAAGCCGAGGCGGACGAGGTCGGCTGGTCCCCGCCGGCATTGTTCGAGGCCTCCTTGTCCTTGTCCTTGAGCAGTTCCATGCCGGCCAGCGCGGCCGCGGCCAGGACCAGCACGGTGAGCACCGCCCCGAGGACCAGCCCGGTCCGCCGCTTCTTGCGCGGCGGCGCGGGCGCCGGTTCCGTACGGGACTCGGCCGCGGGCGCGGGACCGTAGCCCTGCGGCACGCTCGCCTGGACCGGCGGCGGGGTGTACACCGGCTCGGTTGGCGGTGGCGCGTACACCGGCTGGGCCGGGGGAGCTGCCGGAGCCGCCGGCGGCTGCGAGGGCTGCTGGGGCGGAGCCACGGGCCTGGGCGGAGCCGAGGCCGGAGCCGGGGAAGCCGCCGGGGGCACCGGCACCGCGTCCTGCACCACCCGCTGCGAGGTGGAAGAGGTCGTGGACACCACCGCGCGGCGGATGTCCTTCATCCAGCCGGCCAGGTTGACCGGACGCTTCAGCGGGTCGGCGGCGTAGATGGAGGCGATCCGCGCCCGCTGCTCGGCGTCCAGCACCGCGAACTGCGGCAGCCGTAAGAGGGCATGCGCGAGCAGTTCGGGCGTCGAGGGCGGGGACTCCCCGCTCAGCAGGAAGTACGCGATGGCCCCGAAGGCGTACCGGTCCGCGCCCGGGGTCCGCTTGCCCTCGAAGACCTCCGGCGCCGCGTAGCCCTGGGTGAACCACACCTCGGCCGTCTGGTGGTCGGCGGTCAGCTTGCTGAGGCCGAAGTCCACCAGGGTGGCCTGCCCGTGCGCGTCGACCATGACGTTGCCGGGTGACAGGTCCCCGTGGATCACCTGGCGCCCGGAGGGGGTCGCCTTCCCCGAGTGCAGCCAGTCCAGTACGTCGGCCAGCTGCTCCAGCGTGCGCATCACCTCGCGCCGCTCGGCGGCCGTGGCGAGGGTCCGCTCGGCGCGCCAGTCCCGCAGGTCGAGCCCGTCGACGTGGTTCATGACCAGGACCAGGGCCCGGCCGGTCAGCGTCGAGGACTCCCCGGGCCGGTGGATCGGCGGCCCCTCGAAGTGCTCCCGCACGCCCACGACACCGGGCCGGTGGACGAAGCGCAGCAGTTCGGCCTGCTCGTTCCACTTCTGGCTGATCCGGTCGAAGACGTCCGGGGTGATCGTGGTCTTGGAGTCGAGCACCTTCACGACGACGGGCTCGGACCCTCCCGCGAGCTCGATCTCCGCGAGGTAGAGCACGGCCTCCCCGCCGCGCCCGATGGACCGGAGCAATCGGTAGCGGTCTGCTGCCGAGTCCGGCCCGATGTGAAGATTCTGGCTGGTCAATTTCCCCCCAGCGCCCGGTATTTGATGGATGCACAGTTTCCCGTGGGGCGGTTGGCGGGGTCAATGGGAATCGGTTTCCGCACCCCCATCGAGACCTTCGGGGCAGACGCTCCGGCAGACTTGGCGCGGGGAAAGCGGACTTGGGGAGGATGCGTCGGTGGAGATCGGTTCGATGGTCATCGCGGTGGTGGGTGTCGCGGGCACGCTGGGCGCCACGCTGCTCACCCAGCGGGGCGCGGCGCGCGCGAAGCGCCGCGAGCTCGAGCTCGTGCACGGTCACGATGCGGTACGCGAGAACCTGTTGCTGCGGCGCACCTGCTACGTGGGCCTCAACCGGGACGCCCGGCAGTTCACCACCGCCCTCAACCGGCATCTGCACGCCATGAGGGAGCGTGGGATCGAGGAGGCCGACCGGACCGCGCTCGACGCCACGAAGGACGCCTTCCGCGACCAGTACTCCGAGGCGCAGATGATCGCCCCCGGCACCGTCCTCACGCCCGCGGCGGTGGTCAACCACGCCCTGTCGGACGTCTACGGACAGGTGAAGCGTCTGGAGCGGGGCGAGCCGGCCCCGGGGGAGTCGATGGAGGCGGCGGCGGAGGCCCAGCAGGGCATCTGGGGCCCGCTCCGGGTGATGCGGGCGGCCATGAGGGCCGACCTCGGAGTGCCGGACGGGGGTTGAGGTCCCCGCCTGGTGGCGGTTGGCGGTCAGTGGGTGGCGTCGCCGACGAAGCCGGCCTGGGCGGAATCCCGGGATCACCGGGTCAACAGCCGTTCCGTGCCGAACGGTTCGTCGAGCGTCGCCGCCATGCGCGGCCATGGTGAGCTGACGCGCCGTCGACCCGTACGGCACCCGTACGAGATCAGAGTTCTGTAGCGATCGCTAGCTAAAGCGTGTACGGTTCTTTCTGTAGTGATCGTTATGGAAATTGGAGGGACTCCTCGTGAGCACCGCACTGACCAGCACCTACGCCCGCACCGTCCGCAAGGAGAGCGGCGGCCCCGGCCTGCTCCTCGCCCATGGTGGAGGGGGTTCGGTCGAGTCGAACTTCGGCCCGATCCTGGATGCCCTGGCCCAGGGCCACACCGTCGTGGGCGTGGACTACCCGGGTACGGGAGGGACCCCGCGCGCCACGGAGCCGCTGGAACTGGACGCGCTCGTCGATGAATTGGTCGCCGCTGCCGACGCCGAGGGGCTGGAGCGGTTCGCCGTCCTCGGCTACTCCCTCGGCGGGAACGTCGCCGTGCGCCTCGCCGCCCGGTACCCGGAGCGGGTCACCGCGCTCGTGCTCACGGCGAGCTTCGCCCGCGCCGGACACCGGCTCGGACTCGTCACCGATCTGTGGGCCGAACTGGCCCGCCGCGGGGAGTGCGAGCTGCTCGCCAGGCTCCTCGTCCCGCTCACCCTCAGCCCGCGGGTGCTGGAAGGGCTGACCGGCGAGCAGGTGGAGGAGGCTGTACGGGCCACTGCGGCCTCCTTCCCGCCCGGCGGCGGGGACCACGCCGCACTGGTGAAGGGGGCCGATCTGCGCGCCGACCTCGCACGGCTCGACGTACCCGCGCTCGTCATCGCGACCACCGCCGACGGGCTCGTACCGCTGGAGGTCCAGCGGGAGCTGGCGGACGCACTGCCGGGTGCCCGGTGGGCGGAACTGGCCACCGGGCACCTGCCGTTCGCCGAACTTCCGGAGGAGTGGGCGGAGCTGATCACCGGATTCCTGGCGGAGCTGCCGACGGATCGCGGGTGAGCGGTGCCGGCCTCAGGCGCCCGTGGCGCCGTCGACGGCCTCGCGGAGGAAGTCCGCGTGGCCGTTGTGGCGGGCGTACTCGTGGATCATGTGCAGCATGAGCAGGCGCAGCGAGGCGTCCTCCTCCCACTTCTCGACGCGCACCGTCACCTCGAGGGACTCGGCGGCCTCCTCCACCGCGCGGGAGTGCTCGACCTCCGCCCGCCAGGCCGCGAAGGCCTCGTCGCGGGTCGAGCCGGAGGCGTCGTAGGCGGCCTGGAAGTCGTGGGTGTCCGACCACAGGTGGGGGACGTCCGCCCCGCCGAAAGTGCGCCGGAACCAGTGCCGCTCCACCTCCGCCATGTGCCGCACCAGCCCGAGCAGGGACAGCGTGGAGGGCGGGGACGACTGGCGGCGCAGCTCCTCGTCGGTGAGGCCCTCGCACTTCCAGGCGAGGGTGGCCCGGTGGAAGTCGAGGTACGCGCGGAGCGTCTCGCGCTCGCCCCCGGTGAGGGGAGGGCCGACGCGGTCGGCGGATTCTGTTGCAGCCATGGCTGAGATCTTGCCCCGTTGGTCCCGGGGGGTGGAAGGCGTTCGCCCCTACCGGCGCCCCGCGCTTTGTTCCTAAAGTGAACATATGCCGCAAAGTCCCACCCGCATCACCCGCATCACCCGTGTCACTGGCAACACCGGCATCTCCCAGCTGAAGAGCCTCGGCCCTGTGCTGCTCATCGGCATCGGAGCGGGCGTCGGAGCCGTGCTCTTCCGGTGGATGGTGATCGGGGCGACGGAGCTGCTCTCCGGCCACGCCGACTACGCGGCCGCCGGCCACGCCGCCCACCCCGGCGCACGCCTCCTCGGGCCGTACTTCGTCCTGCTCGCCCCCGTCGCCGCCGGCCTCGTCTACGGCCCGCTCGTCCACCGGTACGCCCGCGAGGCCCGGGGGCACGGGGTCCCCGAGGTCATGCTGGCCGTCGCCCACAACGGCGGGCAGATCAAGGGCCGCGTCGCCGCCGTCAAATCCCTCGCCTCCGCCCTCTGCATAGGCGGCGGCTCCGTCGGCCGCGAAGGCCCCATCGTCCAGATCGGCGCAGCACTCGGCTCCACCCTCGGGCGGCTGCTGAAGTCCAACGAGGAGCACACCAAACTGCTCCTCGCCTGCGGCGCGGCCGGCGGCATCGCGGCGACCTTCAACGCACCGCTCGCCGGTGTGGTGTTCGCGATGGAACTCATCCTCCGCCGCTGGTCCTCCCGCACCTTCGGCTACCTCGCCCTCGCCTCCGTCACGGCCTGCGCCGTCGCCCGCGCGGTCTTCGGCGACCGGCCGTTCCTGGCCCTGGAGGCGATGCACGCCGGAGGCCCCGGGCAGTACCTGCTCTTCGCCGCCCTCGGAGTCCTCGCGGGAACCGTCGGGATCGGCTTCACGCGCTTCCTCTACGCGGCCGAGGACCTGTGCGACCGGCTCTGGCGCGGCCCGGAATGGCTGCGCCCGGCGGTGGGCGGACTGCTGCTCGGCCTGATCCTCCTGGCGCTGCCCCAGATGTACGGAGTCGGCTACCCCGTCCTGGAGGGCGCGGTCCACGGGAAGTACGCCCTGGGCCTGCTGCTGCTCCTGATGCTGGGCAAGATCCTGGCGACGAGCACCACGATGGGCATCGGCGGCTCGGGCGGAGTCTTCGCCCCGTCCCTCTTCATCGGCGCCACCCTCGGCGCCGCCTTCGGCCTGCTGACCTCCCCGGCCAACGCCCCCGCCTTCGCCTTGGTCGGCATGGCAGCCGTCTTCGCAGGCAGCGCCCGCGCCCCGATCACGGCGGTGGTCATCATGGTGGAACTGACGGGCGAGTACACCCTGACGGCCCCCTTCATGCTGGCAGTGGCCCTGGCCACGGGCGTGAGCCGCCTGCTCAGCAGGGACACGGTGTACACGCTGAAGCTGAGCCGGAGGGGGATCGAGCTGGCGGCTTAGGGGGGTGGGGTGGGGCGGGGTGGGGTGGCTATGGAGCTGGTCGGGGCTGGGGGGTGGTGGCCTGTGCTGCGGGTTGGTCCTTGGCTTCGATGAGTACCGGGGGGCGTCCCGGCAGTCCAGTGTCCTTTCGGTGTGGGCCGGTCCCTCAAGGGCGCTCCCTGCGGTCGCGTCGCTTCGCGATGGCCTTCGGCCACCCTTGACCGACCGGCCCACACCGAAACGCCACAAGACTTCCGGGATCCCCCCGGGGAACGGCCGGGGGGAGGAGAGGGGAGGAGCGGCCTGGTCTGAGATGCCTGTGCGTCCTCCGGCCAGGGGTCATCCCCGCACGGCCCCGGCAGGACCGGAAGCGCAGCCGGTACGGACGCGCGGCGCGATCAGAGCATCCAGGGCCGGGCGTCTGGACACCCTTCCCGTGACCTTTGACCGCCACCCCGAGCGCAAGGACGCCCACCAGCCCCTCAGGGTCGGTGGGCGCGACAGATCGCTACACACTCCCACTCGGCTAAGCGACTGACCACCGTCCGTGGCTGGATATGTGTGGCCGAATATTTTCGGGCAAAGGGGTATGGAAGCGGCCGGTATCCGTCTTGGGCCGTGGACGGGCTTTGACCTTATGGAATGTTTAGGTAAGCCTTACCTCGCCCACGTCGCGTTCGCGGCTGTCCTGCCCTCGGAGCTCATCGTCATGTCGTCCCCTGCCGCTGATCTGTCTGCTCGTCCTGTCCGCCTGTACGACTCTTGGTGGACGGTCGTGGCCGCAGGGCTCGGGGCGATGATCGTTCTGCCTGTCGGGTTGTGGATCTCCGTTCACATGAAGACCGACCCGGCACTGCACACGGCGGCGCTCTTCGCTCACCTCGCCTCGCTCGTCGTCGGCTTCGGCGCGGTTCTGTCCGCCGACTACTACGGTCTGCTGTGGGCCATGAGGCGCTGCACGCTCGCCGAGGTGGTCGGTGCGACGTCCCGGCTCCACATACCCATCTGGGCCGGGCTGGGTGGTCTCGTCGTGAGCGGGATGATGCTGGAACCCGATCTCAAGTCGCCGCTCACCCTCGCCAAGCTCGGGCTCGTCGCCCTCCTGACCCTCAACGGTCTCCAGGCCGGCCTCCTCGCCCGCCGCCTCGCCGCCGCACCCGCCGCCACTCCGCGCCTCCTGCTCTGGGGAGGCGTCACCGCAGTCATCTCCCAACTCTGCTGGTGGGGCGCAGTAACCATCGGCTTCCTCAACACCAATTCCTGACCCGCAACACCAATTCCTGATCCGCGTACCGCGATCCACCCTGCAGCAGCGTCCGATCTCCCCGTCGCCGTCCTCAGACTCCGTCATGGCGCTCCCGCCCTTCTAGATCAGCCACGGCCGGTGGTTAGTCGCTTAGCCGAGTGGGAGTGTGTAGCGATCTGTCGCGCCCACCGGCCCTGAGGGGCTGGTGGGCGTCCTTGCGCTCGGGGTGGCTGTCGACGGTCACGGGAAGGGTGTCCAGACGCCCGGCCCTGGATGCTCCGATCGCCCCGCACGTCCGTACCGGCTGAGGTCACGGTCCTGCCGGGCCCGTGTCCAGATGGCCACCGGCCGGAGGGGGCACGGGCATGCCAAACAGGGCCGCTCCTCCCCTCTCCTCCCCCCGGCCGTTCCCCGGGGGGATCCCGGAAGTCTTGTGGCGTTTCGGTGTGGGCCGGTCGGTCAAGGGTGGCCGAAGGCCATCGCGTAGCGACGCGACCGCAGGGAGCGCCCTTGAGGGACCGGCCCACACCGAAAGGACACTGGACTGCCGGGACGCCCCCCGGTACTCATCGAAGCCAAGGACCAACCCGCAGCACAGGCCACCAACCCCCAGCCCCGACACCCCCCCACCCCCAAGGCACCCCCACCCCCACCCCCACCCCGTAACCGCCCTACCCCTCCCAAACCCAAGGCACCGTCACGCCCAACACGTCGAAGCCCAGCCGTTCCAGGATCGGGCGGCTGTCCTCCGATGCGTCGACCTGGAGGTAGCGGATGCCCCGGTCCGCCGCCACGCGGGCGCGGTGGGCCACCAGGAGGCGGTAGATGCCGTGGCCTCGCCATTCCGGGACCGTGCCGCCGCCCCACAGGCCCGCGAAGGGGCTCCCCGGGCGCATCTCCATCCGGGCCGCGCTCACCGGGGTGTCGCCCGCCATCGCGACGACGGCTTCGATGGTGTCGGGCTCGTCCCTCAGCAGGTTCAGCATCAGGTCCTTGATGCGGGGGCGATCCGTGCCGAAGGCCTGGCGGTGGGCCTCCATCATCAGGTCCACGCCCTCCTCGTCGGTCACCACCCGAAGGGTGATGCCCTCCGGGGGCTCCACCGACAGGGTGGCGAGGTCCGTCACCCGCGCCACCAGGAGCGTTTCCGCGGGCTCCGCCACGAAGCCGGCCGCGCGCAGCCGGTCTCCGAGGTCGGCGGGGCGGTCGTGGCCGTAGAGCTTCCACTCGAACTCCGCCGACGGGACCTCGCCCCGAGCGGCCAGCTCCGTGAAGTAGGCCACCTGCTCCGCGATCACCGCATCCGCGGTGTGCTCGTCGAGGTCCGACCAGAGCACCGTGTTCCCCCCGGATCCGGGCACGATCTGCCGTACGACCGCGCCCGCCCGTTCCACGCGCGCGTCACTGGTGTCGGGCAGGGCCTCCCGTCGCATCACGGTGTCGAACTCGGCGCGTACCTTCAGCAGGTCATTCGGATCCATAGTCATCCGGCCAGCTCACCAGCCGCCGACGGGTCCGACAACTGCATTAACCTCACCCCGTGAGCGACCCCACCCACCCCCTGCACCCCACCCCCACCACCCCCGCCCACCCCTCCGTCTACACCGGCAAGGCCACCCCCGATGCCGCCGTCGACCGGGGCTGGCTGCTGGGGCACTTCAAGGAGCACGGCGATCCCCGCCACAGCGAGGACGTGGAGATCAAGTGGGGCGTGCACCCCAAGGGCGAGGAGCGGGCGAGCTGGGTCCGCGGGGAGTCCCGTACGGCCTTGCAGGTGCTGATCAGCGGCCGGTTCCGGCTGGAGTTCCCCGGACGGAACGTCGTACTGGCCGAACAGGGGGACTACGTCGTCTGGGGACGCGGAGTCGACCACTCCTGGTACGCGGAGGAGGACTCGGTGGTCCTCACCGTGCGGTGGCCCTCGCTGCCGGGCTACCGGGCCGACGAAGAGTCGGACGAAGAGTCGGACCACGAGTCAGACGAAGAGCCCACCGACCCATCCGGCCGGACCTCCGCTCCGAAGCCGGTGTGACCATGGTCCCGCACCTGCCCGCACACCTGTGACGCTGCCCACGAAGGCCGCCAACGATCACGCGACGCTGCGATCGTTGAGGTGTAGACCAACCAGACCCACCACGCGACCAAAATTCCAGACGCCCAGCGTTCAGTTTCAGTGTTCACGCGTTCTTTCCGACGGGCCGTTCCCCGGTAAAGATCCGAACCACCAGGGAGCCCGTCCGTTGTCAGCCCTCGCACGCTGGTGCATGCGGCACCGACTCGTTGCCGTTCTGATCTGGCTCCTCGCCTTCGGCGGGACCGCCGCTGCCGCGGTCGGGGCCGGGGCGGCGTTCTCCAACGACTACGAGGTCCCCGGCACCGAGTCCGCCAAGGCGCACGCGCTGCTGCGGGAGGGCTTCCACGGGCAGGGCGGCGATACCGACACCATCGTGTGGCGGGCTCCGGACGGGCAGAGCGTGCGCACGCCGGCCGTGCAGGAGCGGATGACGCGGGCCCTCGACTCCATAGCCGGGCTGCCCGGTGTCGGATCGGTGGCGGGCCCCTACGGTCCCGGGCCCGAGAGCGGGGCCCGGATCAGCGCCGACGGGCGTACCGCCTACGCGGTGGTCACCTTCGACCGGCAGGCCGACTCGGTGCCGAAGGGCGAGGCGAAGGCCGTCGTCGACGCCGCGCGGAACCCGACGACCCAGGCCGACGGGCTCCAGGTCGAGCTCGGCGGGCGCGCCATAGGCCTCACCGAAGCCCCCTCCGCGCACCTCGCCGAGGTCATCGGCGTGGCCATCGCCGCGGTGGTGCTGTTCCTGGCCTTCGGGTCGCTGGCCGCGAGTCTGCTGCCCATCGCGACCGCCCTGGTCAGCGTGGGCACCGCCTATTTCGGCATCACCCTCCTCGGCCACGCGATGCCGGTCGCCGACTTCGCGCCGATGCTCGGCACCCTCGTGGGCCTCGGGGTGGGCATCGACTACGCGCTGTTCATCGTCACCCGCCACCGCAAGGGCCTCAAACGCGGTCTCCCGGTCGCGGAAGCCGCCGAGAGCGCCGTCGCCACCACCGGCCGGGCCGTGGTCTTCGCCGGGGCCACCGTCTGCATCGCGCTGCTCGGCATGCTGGTGCTCCGGCTCAACTTCCTCAACGGCGTCGCCATCGCCGCCTCCCTCACCGTGGTCCTGACCGTCGCCGCCTCGGTGACCCTGCTCCCCGCGCTCCTCTCGTACATCGGCATGCGCGCACTGTCCCGCCGCGAGCGCCGCAAGCTGGCCGCGGAGGGCCCGCTGCCCGAGGCGGTGACCGGCTTCGCCGCCCGCTGGTCGGGCTTCGTCGAGCGGCACCCGAAGCTGCTCGGCCTGGTCGCCACCGCGGTCATGGTGGTGCTGGCGCTGCCCACGCTCTCCCTCCACCTCGGCACCTCCGACCAGGGCAACAACCCGGCCACGTCCACCACCCGCAAGGCCTACGACCTGCTCGCGGAGGGCTTCGGCCCGGGCATGAACGGCCCGCTGACCGTGGTCGCCCGTCTCGGCGGGGCCGGCGACCGGGTCGCCGTGGACGCGCTGACCGAGTCGATCCGTACGACCAAGGGCGTGGCCGCCGCCGGACCGGCGGTCCTCAACCGCAGCGGCGACACCGCCGTGGTCACGGTCGTACCGGACTCCTCCCCTCAGTCCCGGGCCACGAGCGAGCTGGTCGACAGGCTGCGCGAGGACGTCATCCCGCGCGCCGGCCACGACAGCTCCATGCAGGTCCACGTCGGCGGCGTGACGGCCGGGTACGACGACTTCGCCGAGGTCATCGTCGGCAAACTGCCCCTCTTCGTCGGCGTGGTCATCGCGCTCGGCTGCGTGCTCCTGCTGCTGGCCTTCCGCTCCATAGGCATCCCGGTCAAGGCGGCCGCCATGAACGTCGCCGCCGTCGCCTCCTCCTTCGGAGTCGTCGTCGCGATCTTCCAGTGGGGCTGGGGCAGCGAACCGCTCGGGCTGGGCAGCGCGGGGCCGATCGAGCCCTTCCTCCCCGTGATCATGGTCTCCGTGCTCTTCGGGCTGTCCATGGACTACCAGGTCTTCCTGGTCAGCCGGATGTACGAGGAGTGGCTGGAGACGGGGGACAACAAGCGGGCCGTGCGCGTCGGGCTCGCCGAGACCAGCCGGGTGATCAACTCGGCGGCGGTCATCATGATCTCCGTCTTCCTGGCCTTCGTACTCAGCGGCGACCGGCTCATCGCCATGTTCGGCATCGCGCTCGCCGCGGCCGTCGCCCTCGACGCCTTCGTCCTGCGGACCCTCCTCGTCCCGGCCCTGATGCACCTGCTCGGCGGAGCCAACTGGTGGCTGCCGGCCTGGCTGGACCGCCGGCTCCCGAAGATCAGCATCGAGCCCCCGGAGCGCCGTCCGCATGCGAAACTTCCCCTGCAGCGGCCCGGCGCGGACCCCGTCACGAGCGAGGACGCGCACGAGCCCGCGACCAGCTCCCGGTGATCCGGCCACCCGCCGCCCGATACCCAAGGAAGAACGCGCATGTTCTCGATAGACCTCGCCGACGACGCCCAGCTGTTCCCGCTGGAAGCCCGGCACGCGGAGGAGTTCTTCGCCCACATCGAACGCGGACGCGAGTTCATCGGCCAGTACGTCGGCTTCCCCGACCGGTCCACCGACCTGGAGTCCGCCCGCGCCCTGCTGGCCAAGTACGCCCTCACGGCGGGGGAGGACGGCGCGCGCTTCTTCGGGATCCGGCTCGGCGGCACCCTCGTGGGCGGAGTGCTCTTCCCGGCGTTCGACGCGGCGTCGGGCAACTGTGAGATCGGCTGCTGGCTGGAGCCCGCCGCGGCCGGCCGCGGCCTGGTCACGAAGGCCTGCCGGGTGCTGATCGACTACGCCTTCGGCGAGCGCGGCATGCACCGCGTCGAATGGCACGCCGCCTCCGGCAACAAGAAGAGCCTCGCCGTGGCCGAGCGTCTCGGCATGACCCGCGAAGGCGTCATGCGCCAGAACTACTCGCACCGGGGCGTCCGCCAGGACACCGAGATCTGGGCGATCCTCGCCGACGAGTGGTCCGCGGCCCGCCCCGCGTAACCACCCCCGCGCCCGCCCGCCATCGCCCCGCCCCGAGTCCTCCGGGGGGCCGGGGCGGTGCGCTGCACGCTGCCCGGCCGGATTCTCAGGAACCTCTCAGAAAAGCCGCCTACGGTGCCCCGCATGGACACCACCAAGACCCCCGCCCCGACCGCTCCCGAGGCGGACTCCCCGGCCGACCTGAAGAAGGCCGCCACCGACGAGACCACCGCCCCGGCCGCCGCGGACACCGCCGCCACCGAGGAGGTCCCGGGCGAGGAGCTCGCCACCGACCTCGACGACCTCGACGACCTCGAGGCCGCTGCCGACGAGGAGCAGAGCAGTGGTGTCGCCTCCGGAGCCTCCGCGATCGTCGCCGCCGGTCTCGGCCTGGTCGCCCTCAGCGGCAGCTGGACCTCCCGCGTCATAGGCGAGCGGGAGACCCTCAAGGGCCAGATCAGCTCGGCCACCGCCACCACCACCGAGGACAAGATCGAGGCGCTGTACGGCAACGCCTGGCACATGACCGCCCTGGTCAACGGCGTCCTGTCGACGATCGCGCTGCTCATCGCCGTGTTCGTGCTGGCCCGCCCGGCCTTCGGCGCCCCCGGCCGCACCCTCCCGGCATGGGTCCGCTCCGTGGCCTGGGCCGCCGTCGTCGTCGCCGCCATCGGCGTGCTCGCCTTCGCGTTCATGTACGTCCTCTCCCTCCCGGTGGCCCCCGCCGCCTAGCCCGTCCGCCGCCGCACGGCGGCCCGCCTAGGCCGTTCGCCGGTCCCCGGCGGGCTCGCCTAGGTACTGCCTTAGGCCGCCTCAGGGACCCCGGGTCCCGGCCTAAGGACCCCCGGCCCGTGCAGATGCGGCATGCTCCCGATGTGCCGGTACCCCCTGGGGCGCGAATCTTGGATCACACCGAACGAGGTGTCGGAGAAACGCAAACCAGGGAGCACAAGATGTTCGAGTACGAGATCGCCACCGCCCGCCGCGAAGACCTCATCCGCGAGGCCGACGCCTACCGTCTGGTCCGGGAAGCGAAGAAGGCCAGCCGCCTCTTCTCCCGGAGCCAGGAACCGGAGGGGTCGGTGAGTGGACACCGCGGCCGGTTCACCCGCGCCGCGTAACCCGCGTCGCGAGACCGTGCGAACCGGCACGTGATGAGAAGCGCACCGATATCCAGTGCCGACGAGCAGGGCCTCTGTGCGATGCTCGGCGGCGTGGAGACCAGATCTGTCAGCCCGGTGTTCGTCGGCCGCGCCGACGAACTGGCCGTACTCACCGACGCCCTGACGCGCGCCGCCGGCCAAGAGCCGCAGGCACTGCTCATAGGCGGCGAGGCCGGGGTCGGAAAGACCCGCCTCACCGAGGAGTTCCTCTGCGAGGCCGACCGCCGCGGCGCGGTCGTAGCCGTCGGAGGCTGTGTGGAGATCGGGGCGGAGGGGCTTCCCTTCGCCCCGTTTTCGACTGCCCTGCGCACCTTGCACCGCCTGCTCCCCGACGAACTGGCCGCAGCCGCCGTCGGCCAGGAGGACGAACTCGCCCGCATCCTCCCCGAACTCGGCGAGACCCCCCGCGGCCCCCACGACGAGGAGAGCACCGCCCGGCTCTTCGAACTGACGGCCCGGATGCTGGAACGCCTCGCCGCCGACCGCACCGTCGTCCTCGTCCTGGAAGACCTGCACTGGGCGGACACCTCCACCCGGCACCTGCTCTCCTACCTCTTCCGCGCGCTCGGCAGCGGCCGCCTCGTCGTCGTCGCCACCTACCGCGCCGACGACGTCCACCGCCGCCACCCGCTGCGCCCGCTCCTCGCCGAACTCGACCGGCTGCGCACCGTCCAGCGCATCGAACTGTCCCGCTTCAACCGGGCGGAAGTGCGCCGCCAGCTCGCCGGGATCCTGGCCTCGCAGCCCGACGAGGACTTCGTCGAATCGGTCTTCGACCGCTCCGACGGCAATGCCTTCTTCGTCGAGGAACTCGTCGCCTCCCGCGCCAGCGGCTGTTCCACCGGCCTCACCGAATCCCTGCGCGACCTGCTCCTCGTCCGCGTCGAAGTCCTCCCGGACGCCGCGCAGCGCGTCGTGCGCATCGTCGCCGAGGGTGGTTCCACGGTGGAGTACGCCCTGCTGCGCGCCGTCACCCGGCTCACCGAGGACGAACTGATCGAGGCCCTGCGCTCGGCGGTCGGCGCCAACATCCTCCTGGCCACCTCCGACGGCGACGGCTACCGCTTCCGGCACTCCCTGGTCCGCGAGGCCGTCTCCGACGACCTGCTGCCCGGCGAGCGCGCCCGCGTCAACCGCCGCTACGCCGAGGAACTCGAGCAGGACGACACGCTCATCCGGGCCGAGGAGCGGGTCATCCGCCTCGCCACCTACTGGTACTACGCCAACGACGCGGTCAAGGCCCTGCCCGCCGTGCTCGCGGCCTCGGTGGCCGCCCGGCGCCGGCACGCCTACTCCGAGCAGCTGCGCCTGCTGGAGCGGGCCATGGACCTGTGGGAGGCCGTACCGGAGGACGTACGGTCCGAACTGCGCCCCGCGGACTACACCGAGGTCTACCCGCCCTGCGGCTGCGACCCGGCGACCACCCCGCTGCAACACCTCGACCTGCTGGCCGAAGCCACCGTCGCGGCCCGCTTCGGCGGCGAGCGCGAACGCGCGCTCAAGCTGACCAAGACGGCCCTGCGGCTGCTGGAGGACGGCCACGACCCGCTGCGGGCCGCCTGGTTCTGGACCGAACGCTCCCGGATGATCGCCGGCCTCGCCCGCGGCGACGGCTGGGCGGAGCTCGCCAAGGCACAGGAGCTCGTCCGCGGGCTGCCCCCGTCCCAGGTGCACGCCGACGTCCTGGTCCGGGCCGCGAGCTGGGGCATGCTCCACAAGCCGGGGCCCGACAACCTGGTCGCCGCCGAACGCGCCGTGGAGTACGCGCGGATGGTCGGCGCCGAGGACACCGAACTCAACGCCCGGATCACCGTCGGCAGCCTGCTCGTCGACTCGGGGGAACCCGAGCGCGGCCTCGCCGAGATGTTCGCGGTCAAGGAGCGGGCCGCCGAACTCGGCCTCGGCATGCTGGTGGGACGTGCGCACGTGAACCTCACCTCCCATCTGGAATGCCTGGGCCGGTCCGGCGAAGCCGTGGAACTGGCCGAAGAAGGCGCCGAGCTGGTCAAGAACTCCCATCTGATGGACTCCGAGGCCTACATCCGGGGGAACCTGGCGGAGAGCCTGTACAGCCTCGGCCGGTGGGAGGAGGCCGCGACGCAGGCCCGGCGCACCCTGACCCTCGTCAGCAGCGCCGCCCCGCGCGCCGCGGCCGTCGTACGGCTGGCCTACCTGGCCCTGGCCCGCGGCGAACTCACCGAGGCCGCGGCCCAGCTCACCGCCGCCCGCACCCACTTCGGATCCCACGAAGGCCAGCCCCAGCACCGGATCCCGCTGTTCCGCCTCGCGATCGGGGTGGCCGCGGGGGAGGGCCGGATAGCCGACGTCCGCAGCGAAGTGGCCACGGCCATCGAGCACGGCTTCCCGCTCGGCAACCACCGCTACGCCTGGCCGATGCTGCTCGCCGCCGCCTCGGCCGAAGCCGACGCCCGGGGCCTGCCCGCCGCCGAGGCCGGCCGGGAGGAGGCCCTGACGGCGCTGCGCGACGCCGCCCGGAAGCTGGCCACCCCGGTCCCGGTGTGGACCGCCCACTCCGAGTACCTCAGGGCCGAACTGCTGCGCGCGGAGGCCCGGGACACCGTCGGGGACTGGACGGCCGTGGAAGCGGCCGTACGCCCCCTGGAGCGCCCGTACCTGCTCGCCAGGGCCCAGTACCGGCTCATGGAGGCCCTGCTGGCGGCCGGCGGGGACCGCGAGGCCGCCGCCGGGCTGCTCCACGCGTCCTACGCCACCGCCGAGCAGCTGGGCGCCCGCAGGCTCCGCGAGGACCTGGCCCTGCTCGCGCAGCGCGCCAGGCTCCCGCTCACGCCCGTGGACATCCCCAAGGGCCTGCTCGGGCCCGACATCGACCCGGTCGAGGCGCTGGGCCTGACCAGCCGCGAACGGGACGTGCTGCGCCTGGTCGCGGTGGGGCACACCAACCGCCAGATCGCCGAGGAGCTCTTCATCTCCCCGAAGACGGCCAGCGTGCACGTCTCGAACATCCTGGCGAAGCTGGGGGTCGCGGGCCGCGGCGAGGCCGCCGCGCTGGCCCACCGGCTCCGGCTCTTCGGCCCCGTGGCCCAGGCGTAGGTCTGTGCCTGGGCCTACGCCTGGGCCTGTGCCTACGCCGCCGGGTGCTCCTTGGTACGTATGAGCACCTTGCCGGAGTCCAGGTCTATCGGACCCTTTCCCGGGTCGCCGTCATTCACGTCGATCCGGGAAAGCTCCAGCCGCTTCTTCTCCTCGTCCGTGTGTTTGCGCCCCGGACTGAACAGCTCCTCGATCATGTTGAACACCGCGTCCACCGTGCCTTTCGTTCCCCCGCCGGGGCCCGCCGGTCATTCCACCGTCAGTGTCAGGATCCTGTCGTCGCCGGTTTCCGGCGACCCGCGCCCGTCCGTCTCGCTCGTGACCAGCAGCACCTTGTCCCCACCGAGGGCCACCACGGTGCGCAGCCGGCCGTACTCGCCCGACAGGAACGGCTCGGGCTCCGCCGCCGGGACCGCCCCGGCCAGCGGGATCCGCCAGAGCCGCTGCCCCTTCAGCCCGGCCATCCAGACGGAACCCTGCGCCCAGGCGATCCCGCTCGGCGAGGCCTCGTCCGTCTTCCACACGGCCACCGGATCGCGCATCCCCGGCTTGCCGGCCTTGCCCTCGGCCTCGGGCCAGCCGTAGTTCGCGCCGGGCTCGATCAGATTCAGCTCGTCCCAGGTGTTCTGGCCGAACTCGGCCGCCCACAGCCGTTTGTCCTTGTCCCAGGCGAGACCCTGCACATTGCGGTGCCCGTACGAGTAGACGACCGAGTCGGCCTCCGGATTGCCGTGCACCGGATCGCCGTCCGGGGTCATCCGCAGGATCTTCCCGCCCAGCGAGGTCTTGTCCTGGGCCAGCCCGGTCTGCCCGGTCTCGCCCGTCCCGGCGTAGAGCATCTTGTCCGGGCCGAAGGCGATCCGCCCGCCGTTGTGGATGAGCCCCTTGGGGATGCCCCTGAACACCGTGTCGGGCGCGCCCAGTTGATCGCCCGCCGGTCTCTTCTCGTCATAGCGCAGCCGGGCGATGCGGTTGTCGGACTCGGTGGTGAAGTAGGCGTACACCATGCGGTCCGAGGCGAAGGAAGGGGACAGGGCCAGGCCCAGCAGCCCGCCCTCGCCGCCCGGGGCCACCCCGGGCACCTTGCCGACCGGGGTCACCGCCCCCGTGCCCACGTCGACCCGGCTGATCGTGCCCTTGTCCCGCGAGGCGACCAGCAGGTTCCCGTCGGGCAGCGGAGCCACGCCCCACGGGGACTCCAGGCCCTGGGCGGCCACGCCGGTCACCGTCACCCGGCCCTTGGCGGGCGGGGCGGAGGCCGCCGCCGAGGCGGAGGCAGAGGCGGAGGGTGCGCCCGAGGCGCCCGGCGGCGAGGAGCCTGCCGCCGTGCCCGGTGGCGCATCGCTCGGCCGGGCTCCGGTGCCCGCCGGCGGCGAGCACCCCGCCGCCAGCAGCGCCCCGCATCCGGCCAGGGCGAATGCCGCCAGCACCCCACGGGCCCGGGCGCGCGGGCCGCCGTGGGAACGCACCGGCACCCCCGCCCGGCTCCGCACCCGGTCCTGGTCGGGTCCCTGGGCCTGCCCCGGCCCCTGCACCGGCTCTAGCCCCTGCCCCGGCGCCTGTCCCCGGTCGTGTCCGTATCGCATTGCCGTACTCCCCTCCGGTCCTCCGATCGTGCCCTCACACGACCCAACAGCGCAGACCATGCCCCAAGTTCCGCCACTCGTACACTCGATCGAGTGGTTCAGGCGCCCATCGGCACCGGCAGCTCCGACAGCTCCACCAGGTCCTCGGCGGTCAGCCGCACCTCCGCGGCCCGCGCGTTCTCCGCCGCCCGGTGCGCCTGCCCGGTTCCCGGCACCGGAACCACCTGCGGACCCTGCGCCAGCACCCACGCCAGCGCCACCTGCGCCGCCGTGACCTCCGCCCCGTGCCGCCGGGCGACCCGGCGCAGCCCCGCCACGAGCACCTGGTTCGCCGCCATCGCGTACGCCGTGAACCGCGGATGCCTGGCCCGTACGTCCTCGGGCTCGAACCCCTCGCCCGGGACCAGGGTCCCGGTCAGGAACCCGCTCCCCAGCGGCATCGCCGCCAGGAACCCCACCCCCCGCGCCGCGCACCACGGCAGCAGCCGCCACGCCGCCTGCGGCGACCACACCGACAGCTCCGCCTGCACCGCGCTCACCGGGAACACCTGCTGTGCCCGCTCCAGGTGCCGCACGGTCGCCTCGTAGGCCCGGTCCCCGCGCGGCCCCGCACCCGGCCCGGCGCCCGCCCCCAGCGCGCAGAAGCCCAGCGCCCGCACCTTCCCCGCGCCCACCAGCTCCGCCATCGCGCCCCAGGACTCCTCGACCGGCACGTCCGGGTCCACCCGGTGCAGCTGGTAGAGGTCTATGACGTCGGTGCGCAGCCGCCGCAGCGAGGCGTCGCAGGCCCGCCGCAGGTACCCCGGGCGCCCGTCGGCCACCACGTGCACCCCGTCGGCCCGCAGTCCCGCCTTCGCGGACACGAAGGCGTCGGAGCGGCGCTCGCGCAGCACCCGGCCGAGCAGCAGCTCGTTGGTGTAGGGGCCGTACAGATCGGCGGTGTCGAGCAGGTTCGCCCCCAGGTCGAGGGCCGTGTGCAGGGTGTCCAGCGAGTCCTCGCGCCGCCTGCGCGAAGGCGCGTACGCCCCGCTCATCGGCATGCAGCCGAGGCCGATGGCACCCACCGTCAGCGCCCCCGCCCCGATCGACCTGCGCTCCACCCGGTGTCCCCCCTGGTCCTCCCCAGGCCTCGGTGGGCCTCCCGTTTCCGGCACACAAACTAACGGCTCGATCCGGATCCCCTGGCATAGCCTCCTGATCATGACTGCAGAGATGTCCGAGACCCTCGACGTATGGCTCCCGTTCCCCGCCGAGGAGATCGAGGGGCTGCCCGATTCCTTTCGCTACCGCCACTGGGACGGTGAGGAGGCCTTCCCCGCCGATCCGGCGGCCTGCGTCTTCTACGTCACCCCGTACATGAAGTCCCCGGCCGTCACCCTGCGCCCGCTGCCGGAGATGCCCCGCCTGCGGGTCGTCCAGACCCTGACCGCCGGGGTCGACCACGTCCTGGGCGGCCTCGGCGACCTGGCCCCCGGCGTCCGGCTGTGCAACGCGAAGGGGGTCCACGACGCGAGCACCGCCGAGCTCGCCCTCACCCTGGTCCTGGCCTCCCTGCGCGGGATCCCCGGCATGGTGCGCGGCCAGGACCGGGAGGAGTGGCGCTTCGGGTTCTACGAGGCCCTCGCGGACAAGTCCGTACTGATCATCGGCTACGGAGCGGTCGGCGCGGCCATCGAGGACCGGCTCGCGCCCTTCGAGTGCGAGCGGATCGTCCGGGTCGCACGGACGGCGCGCACCACGGCGCGCGGGCCGGTGCACGCCCTGGCCGACCTGCCCCAACTCCTGCCCGCGGCCGACGTGGTGATCCTTTCCACACCGCTCACCGAGGAGACGAGGGGGCTCGCCGGCGCCGCGTTCCTCGGCCGCATGAAGGACGGCGCGCTGCTCGTGAACGTGGCCCGCGGACCCGTCGTCGACACCAAGTCCCTTCTGGTGGAGGTGGAGTCGGGCCGGCTGCGCGCCGCGCTGGACGTCACCGATCCGGAACCGCTGCCTTCAGGCCATCCGCTCTGGCATGCTCCGGGTGTCCTGATCACGCCCCATGTGGGCGGCAGCAGCTCCGCGTTCGAGCCGCGGGCCAAGCGTCTGGTGGCCCGTCAGCTCCGCCGGTTCGCCGCCGGAGAGCCCGTGGAGAACACGGTGTTGATCACGGAATGACGCGCGGCGCGCACGCTCCGCGTTCGTCCGGATGCGCTCGGTGGGCACAACTCCCCTGTTGGTGACGGAGCGTAGAGAAACTATGTCCCTGAGTGACGAAAGTGGTGTATCGTCCGGAACAAGGGGCTGCGCCACGAACGTCTGGCGCTGGGGAGTGATCGGACACTTTGGGGGGCGACGGGCGATGCACGGCCAATGGACGAAGGATCCGATGCGGCGAAGCCGCCGGAGGCGACGGTGCCGGGACTGGACCGCGCCGGAACCAGCCAGCGAGGGGGACCGGTGAGCACCCCGGGGGCGGCGCTGCTGACCCGCCGGCCCCTCGCCGGCAGCGGCAGCGGTGGCGGCGGCTGTGGCTCGAAGGGGCTGGCGATGCAGCTCCTCCTCGCGGTGGTCAGCAGCGGGTACGCCGTGGGCGCCGCGCTCGGCTGGGGCTCCGAGGAACTCGCCGAGATCATGGGCGACTTCGGGCTCAGCGCCGCCGGCCTGCTGGCCGCCGTCTCCTGCTTCACGTACGCCCGGGCCATTGACAGCCGGGAGCGCCCGGCCTGGCTGCTGTTCGCGTTCTCCTCGCTCATGGGCTGCTGTGGCAACGCCGTCTGGGGCTGGTACGAGGTGGTCCTCGGCGAGGCCGTGCCGAAGCCCTCCCTCGCCGACTTCGCCTTCCTCTGCTTCGCGCCGCCCGCCATCGTGGGCCTGCTCGTCCTCGCGAAGCGCCCGGTCACCCGAGCCGGCTGGGTCTGCCTCGGCCTCGACTCCTGGCTCATCGGCGGCTCCCTGCTCACCCTCTCCTGGAGCCTGGCCCTCGCGCACGCCGCGCGCACCGCCCAGTCCGGAGCCCCCGGCAGCGTCCCGCGCGCGGCCCTCTCGCTGGCCTACCCGCTCCTGGACATCGCGCTCGTCTCGATGGTGCTGGTGCTGCACTTCCGCCGCTCCGAGACCAACCGCTCCGCCGTGAACACCGCCATCGCGGCCCTCGCCCTGACCGTGCTGAGCGACGCGCTGTTCACCTCGCCGCTGCTCAGCGCCGAGTACCAGTCGGGCCAGCTCCTCGACGCCGGCTGGTTCGCCGGCTCGCTCCTCCTCGCGTACGCCCCCTGGGGCGCCCGCCGTCTGCACCCCGGCCCCGACCCCGTCGCGCACGCGCGCGCCGAGCGGCCGCACAGCCGCCCGATCACGGGCTCCCTGCCCGCCCTCACCCCGTACCTCGCGGCGGCCGTCTGCACGCTCGGCATCCTGTACAACGTGGTCGACGGCCGGAAGGTCGACCGGGTCGTCGTCTTCACCGGCTGCACGGTCGTGCTCGCCCTGGTGATCCGCCAGGGCATCATGCTGCTCGACAACATCGCACTGACCCAGGAACTGGCCCAGAAGGAGAACCACTTCCGCTCCCTGGTCCAGGGCTCCAGTGACGTCATCATGATCGCCGCCCCCACCGGGACCCTGCGCTACGTCAGCCCCGCCGCCGCCGGGGTCTACGGCCGCGAGGCGGAGGAGCTGGTCGGCACCGAGCTGGCCACCCTGATCCACCCCGAGGACCTGGGCCGGGTCGTCCACGAGGTGCGCCGCTTCCTGGCCGCGCCGCCCGCCGAGGAGCCGACCACCCGCATCGAGTGCCGGTTCAGATCGGGCGGCGGCGAGTGGCTCAATGTGGAGTCCACCGTCAACCGCCATCAGGGCGGCCTCATCCTGAACAGCCGCGACGTCACCGAGCGGGTCCGGCTCCAGGCGCAGCTCCAGCACAGCGCCGAGCACGACCCGCTCACCGACCTCCCCAACCGGGCCCTGTTCACCCGCCGGGTCCGCCAGGCCCTCACCGGGCGGCGGGCCGGGGACCACAGCACCGCCGTGCTCTTCATCGACCTCGACGGCTTCAAGGCGGTCAACGACACCATCGGCCACCAGGCCGGCGACGAACTGCTCATCGAGGCCGCCCGCAGGCTCCAGGACTCGGTCCGGGCCGGGGACACCGCGGCCCGCCTCGGCGGCGACGAGTTCGCCGCCCTGATCCTGGGCGACGGCAGCCGCGACCGCAGCGCCCGCGAGTACCAGGTCCACGAGATCGCCGACCGGCTGCGCACCACCCTCTCCCAGCCCTACCGGATCGCCGGGAGCGAGGTCCGGGTCGCCGCCAGCATCGGCGTGGCCTTCGCGGATCCCGGCATCACCCCTTCGGACCTGATGCGCAACGCGGATCTCGCGATGTACCGGGCCAAGGCGGGCGGCAAGGACCGGGTCGAGATGTACGCACCCCAGATGCAGGCCGAAGTGGTCCGCAAGGCGGAGCTGGCGGGCCGCCTGCGCACCGCGTTGCACGACGGGGAGTTCGCCCTGCTGCACCAGCCCGTGGTCTCCCTGGCCTCGGGGGAGATCTCGGCCGTGGTGGCGCAGGCCCGGTGGCGTTCCGCCCAGGGGATCCTGTTCACCCCCGCCGAGTTCCTGCGGGTCGCCACGTACAGCGAGGGAGGGGCCGGCGAGGGAGGGGCCGGCGAGGGCGGCTCCACCCCCCGGACGGCCGTACCGGACGCCTCGCGCACCGCCGAGCTGGGGCGCTGGCTGCTGGAGGAGGCCGTCGGGCAGGCCGCCGAGCGGCACCGGGCCGGGCACGACGTCCCCGTGGCCGTACGGATGACCGCGCAGCGGCTGCTCGACCGGTCGATGCCGCTGGGCTCCGTGGAGGCCCTGCTGACCCGCAACGGGCTGCCGTCGGGCGCGCTCGTCCTGGAGCTCGCCGTCTCCGACCCCAGGGTGCCCTTCGACGACCTGGAGCGCCGTCTGGCGGCGCTGCGCCGGCTCGGGGTCCTGATCGCCCTGGACGGCTTCGGCAGCGGTTACGCGGCCATCAGCGCGCTGCGCAGGCTCCCCGTGGACATGCTCAAGCTCGACCGGGGCCTGGTCGAGGGGGTCGTGGAATCCCCCCGGCTCCACAAGATCACCGCAGGTCTGTTGCGGATCGCAAACGACCTCGGCATGCAGTCGGTGGCGGAGGGGGTGGACCTCCCCGAGCAGGTCATGGCACTGCGCGCGATGGGCTGTACCCACGGTCAGGGAATGGCCTTCTCCGGACCTCTCGACGAGTACAGGCTGCGGCGAGCGCTCGTGCGCGGTACGTTCCCAGTACCGGGCGGCGCGGCCCAACCCGCGTTGGCCGGTGGTTCCCCAGGGGGCTCGATGGTCATCCACAGAGGCTCACATAATGAGACGCCCGTCCCACCCGCTTGACATCACCCTCCCGCCGGAGGGAGGGTCAATGCCATGCGCACCCGAATTCTCGTACTTGGAAAGCGCGTCGGCTGAAGCTGGGACCAGCATGTCCCCGCTCAACGCACCCGACGCGCTCCCCTCGCTTGCCTCCCGGCACGAGGGGTTTTTTGTTGCACTGGCAACGTCGAATCTCGTTAAACCCTCCTCGTAAAACCCTCAGCTTCGAGAAGAGAATGCCGATGACCGAGCAGGCCACCGGGGCCCACCATCCGCAGCCGCGGGCCCGTACCGGCGGACACCAGACCGCCGCAGTTGAGCACGTCACGGGTGCGCAGTCCCTCATCCGCTCTCTCGAAGAGGTGGGGTGCGACACCGTCTTCGGCATTCCTGGGGGCTGCATCCTCCCCGCGTACGACCCGCTGATGGACTCCAAGAAGGTCCGCCACATCCTGGTCCGCCACGAGCAGGGCGCCGGCCACGCCGCGACCGGCTACGCGCAGGCCACCGGAAAGGTCGGCGTCTGTATGGCCACCTCCGGTCCGGGGGCCACGAACCTGGTGACGCCGATCGCCGACGCGCACATGGACTCCGTGCCGCTCGTCGCGATCACCGGCCAGGTCTCCTCGAAGGCGATCGGCACCGACGCCTTCCAGGAAGCGGACATCGTCGGCATCACGATGCCGATCACCAAGCACAACTTCCTGGTCACCAGGGCCGAGGACATCGCCCGGACCATCGCCGAGGCCTTCCACATCGCCTCCACCGGCCGCCCCGGCCCGGTCCTGGTCGACATCGCCAAGGACGCCCTGCAGGCGAAGACCACGTTCTCGTGGCCGCCCGCCCAGGACCTCCCCGGCTACCGGCCGGTGACCAAGCCGCACGCCAAGCAGATCCGCGAGGCCGCCAAGATGATCGCCGCCGCCAAGCGGCCGGTCCTCTACGTCGGCGGCGGCGTCATGAAGGCCGGCGCGACGGCCGAGCTGAAGGTCCTCGCCGAGCTCACCGGCGTCCCGGTCGTCACCACCCTGATGGCCCTGGGCTCCATCCCGGACAGCCACCCGCAGAACGTCGGCATGCCCGGCATGCACGGTGCCGTCACTGCGGTGACCGCGCTGCAGAAGTCGGACCTGCTGATCGCCCTCGGCACCCGCTTCGACGACCGCGTCACCGGCAAGCTGGACAGCTTCGCCCCCTTCGCCAAGGTCATCCACGCGGACATCGACCCGGCCGAGATCGGCAAGAACCGTGCCGTGGACGTCCCGATCGTCGGTGACGCCCGCGAGGTCATCGCCGACCTGATCCAGGCCGTCCAGGCCGAGGCCAACGAGGGCAACGCCGGCGACTACACCGCCTGGTGGACGGACCTCAACCGCTGGCGCGACACCTACCCGCTGGGCTACGACCTGCCCGAGGACGGCACGCTCTCCCCCCAGCAGGTCATCGAGCGGATCGGCCAGCTGGCACCGCAGGGCACCATCTACGCGGCCGGCGTCGGCCAGCACCAGATGTGGGCCTCGCACTTCGTGAACTACGAGGAGCCCCGCACCTGGCTGAACTCCGGCGGCGCCGGAACCATGGGCTACGCGGTCCCCGCCGCGATGGGCGCCAAGGTCGGCATGCCGGAGCGCACCGTCTGGGCGATCGACGGCGACGGCTGCTTCCAGATGACCAATCAGGAACTGGCCACCTGCGCCCTGAACAACATCCCGATCAAGGTCGCGATCATCAACAACGGTGCGCTGGGCATGGTCCGCCAGTGGCAGACCCTGTTCTACAACCAGCGGTACTCCAACACCGTCCTGCACGCGGGCGAGACGGGCACCGACACGGCCGTCGGCTCCCAGCTCGGCGAGTCGGCCGCCCCCCGCATGGGCACCCGCGTCCCGGACTTCGTCAAGCTGTCCGAGGCCATGGGCTGCGTGGCGCTGCGCTGCGAGGACCCGGCCGACCTGGACAAGGTCATCGCCGAGGCCAACGCGATCAACGACCGCCCGGTCGTCGTCGACTTCATCGTCCACGAGGACGCCATGGTGTGGCCGATGGTCGCCGCCGGCACCTCGAACGACGAGGTCATGGCCGCCCGGGGCGTCCGCCCCGACTTCGGCGACAACGAAGACGACTGAGCCGAGAGAGCCTGAGAGAGAGAACGACTCACATGTCCAAGCACACGCTCTCCGTCCTGGTCGAGAACACGCCCGGCATCCTCGCCCGGATCGCCGCGCTGTTCTCCCGACGCGGGTTCAACATCGACTCCCTCGCGGTCGGTGTCACCGAGCACCCCGACATCTCGCGCATCACCATCGTCGTGAACGTCGAGGACCTCCCGCTGGAGCAGGTGACCAAGCAGCTCAACAAGCTGGTCAACGTGCTCAAGATCGTCGAGCTGGAGCACACCAACGCCATCGAGCGCGAACTCGTTCTGGTGAAGGTCCGCGCCGACAACGAAACGCGCTCGCAGATCGTCGAGATCGTCCAGCTGTTCCGCGCCAAGACCGTCGACGTCTCCCCGGAGGCCGTCACCATCGAGGCCACCGGCGGCACCGACAAGCTGGGCGCGATGCTCAAGATGCTGGAGCCCTTCGGCATCAAGGAGCTCGTCCAGTCCGGCACGATCGCCATAGGGCGCGGCGGACGGTCCATCACGGACCGCAGCCTGCGCGCGCTCGACCGCAGCGCCTGAGCCCGACCGGGCCGGTGACACCGGCCCGGTCGTGGCCCGCCCGTCCGCTTCTCGCTCGCTCGTATGGCGAGACCGAGATCCACGTATTCCGTTCCCCGCCGTACGGTGGGAGCAACACCAGCGCACCAAGGAGATATCCCAGTGGCCGAGCTGTTCTACGAGAACGACGCCGACCTGTCCATCATCCAGGGCCGCAAGGTCGCGGTCATCGGTTACGGCAGCCAGGGCCACGCCCACGCGCTGTCGCTCCGTGACTCCGGCGTCGACGTCGTCGTCGGCCTGCACGAGGGCTCGAAGTCCAAGGCCAAGGCCGAGGAGCAGGGCCTGAAGGTCCTGCCCGTCGCCGAGGCCGCGGCCTGGGCGAACGTCATCATGATCCTGACCCCGGACCCGCTCCAGGCCGAGATCTACGCCGCGTCCATCGAGTCCCACCTGGAAGAGGGCGACGCGCTCTTCTTCGGCCACGGCTTCAACGTCCGGTACGGCTTCATCAAGCCCCCCACCAACGTGGACGTCGCCCTGGTCGCCCCGAAGGGCCCGGGTCACCTGGTTCGCCGTCAGTACGAGGAAGGCCGCGGCGTGCCCTGCATCGCCGCCGTGGAGCAGGACTTCACCGGTTCCGCCTTCCAGCTCGCGCTGTCGTACGCGGCCGGCATCGGCGGCACGCGCGCCGGCGTCATCAAGACCACGTTCACCGAGGAGACCGAGACCGACCTGTTCGGTGAGCAGGCCGTTCTCTGCGGTGGCGCCTCCGCGCTGGTGAAGGCCGGTTTCGAGACGCTGACCGAGGCCGGTTACCAGCCCGAGATCGCGTACTTCGAGTGCCTGCACGAGCTGAAGCTCATCGTCGACCTCATGTACGAGGGCGGCCTGGAGAAGATGCGCTGGTCGGTCTCCGAGACCGCCGAGTGGGGCGACTACATCACCGGTCCCCGCATCATCACCGACGCCACCAAGGCCGAGATGAAGAAGGTCCTCGCGGAGATCCAGAGCGGCGAGTTCGCCAACACCTGGATGGCCGAGTACAAGGCCGGTCTGCCGAAGTACAACGAGTACAAGAGCGCCGACGAGGCGCACCTGCTCGAGACCACCGGCAAGAAGCTCCGCAAGCTGATGAGCTGGGTCGACAACGACGAGAGCTGATCCGCTGCGTCGCGGGGCCGGGACGGTGCGTCCCGGCCCTGCGGCACATCGGCCGGACACCCGTACGAGGGGCCTTCTGGAGGACCGCTTGTCCACCCCGGCCAATCTCGTGCGGGTGATCCTTCCGTACAGGCGGAATTCCCTTCCGGATCCGCCACTACACTGCTCAACACAACGCGTCAGGCCCACAGTGTCGTGCGTCTTCCACGCGGCTACCCCCCTCCACCGCCTGCGGCCGTCGGGACGGCCGTCCGCACTGGACTTGTGAGGACCCACGTGAGCTCGAAACCTGTCGTACTCATTGCCGAAGAGCTGTCGCCCGCCACTGTCGAGGCGCTCGGCCCGGACTTCGAGATCCGGCACTGCAACGGTGCCGACCGCGCGGAGCTGCTCCCCGCGATCGTGGACGTCGACGCGATCCTGGTCCGCTCCGCGACCAAGGTCGACGCCGAGGCCATCGCCGCAGCCAAGAAGCTGAAGGTCGTCGCCCGTGCGGGCGTCGGTCTCGACAACGTCGACGTCTCGTCCGCCACCAAGGCCGGCGTGATGGTCGTGAACGCTCCGACCTCCAACATCGTCACCGCCGCCGAGCTGGCCTGTGGCCTGCTCGTCGCGACGGCCCGCAACATTCCGCAGGCCAACACCGCCCTGAAGAACGGCGAGTGGAAGCGGAACAAGTACACGGGTGTCGAGCTCAGCGAGAAGACCCTCGGTGTCGTCGGCCTCGGCCGCATCGGCGTCCTGGTCGCCCAGCGCATGTCGGCCTTCGGCATGAAGATCGTCGCGTACGACCCCTACGTGCAGCCCGCGCGCGCCGCCCAGATGGGCGTCAAGATGCTGACGCTCGACGAGCTGCTCGAGGTCGCCGACTTCATCACCGTGCACCTGCCCAAGACCCCCGAGACCCTCGGTCTCATCGGGGACGAGGCCCTGCACAAGGTCAAGCCGTCCGTCCGCATCGTCAACGCCGCCCGCGGCGGGATCGTGGACGAGGCAGCGCTGTACTCGGCCATCAAGGAAGGCCGCGTCGCCGGCGCCGGCCTCGACGTGTACGCGAAGGAGCCCTGCACGGACTCCCCGCTGTTCGAGCTCGACCAGGTCGTCTGCACCCCGCACCTCGGCGCGTCCACGGACGAGGCCCAGGAGAAGGCCGGTGTCTCGGTCGCCAAGTCGGTGCGCCTCGCGCTCGCCGGCGAGCTCGTGCCCGACGCGGTCAACGTCCAGGGCGGCGTCATCGCCGAGGACGTCCGTCCCGGCCTGCCGCTCGCCGAGAAGCTCGGCCGCATCTTCACCGCCCTCGCGGGCGAGGTCGCGGTCCGCCTCGACGTCGAGGTCTGCGGCGAGATCACCCAGCACGACGTGAAGGTGCTCGAACTCTCCGCGCTCAAGGGTGTCTTCGAGGACGTCGTCGACGAGACGGTCTCCTACGTCAACGCCCCCCTCTTCGCACAGGAGCGCGGGGTCGAGGTCCGTCTGACCACCTCCTCGGAGTCCCCGGACCACCGCAACGTGGTGACCGTCCGCGGCACCCTGTCGGACGGCCAGGAGGTCTCGGTCTCCGGCACGCTCGTGGGCCCGAAGCACCTGCAGAAGATCGTCGGCATCGGCGACTACGACGTGGACCTGGCGCTCGCCGACCACATGATCGTCCTGCGTTACGCCGACCGCCCGGGCGTGGTCGGCGCCGTCGGCCGCATCCTCGGTGAGGCCGGCCTCAACATCGCGGGCATGCAGGTCGCCCGCGCCGAAGAGGGCGGCGAGGCCCTCGCGGTCCTCACCGTCGACGCCGAGGCCCCGGTGAACGTCCTCGCGGACATCGCCACCGAGATCGGCGCCGTCTCGGCCCGTACGGTCAGCCTCGGCTGACGTTCAGGCAGCAGACCGACGCGAAGGGCCCGGGGAAATCCCCGGGCCCTTTCGTGTGTCCTGCCCCGCTACGTCGCTCAGTGCGTGAGCGCTTCGACGGCCGCGGCCGGCTTCGCCGGGTCCTGGGCCTGGGCTCCGCGGCCCCGGAGCAGGGCCGCGGCGAGCACCGCCGCCGCGAGCAGGAGGACCGTACCGCCCCAGGCCGCGTACTGCATCCCGTGCACGAAGGCCTCCCGGGCCGCCGTCAGGACCTGCCCTCCGGCCGCGCCGCCGAGCTCCTGGGCGGTGGCCACGGCCCCGCCGAGGGTCTCCCGCACGGCGGGCTCGGAGCCGGCCAGGTCGGAGCGGTAGACGGCCGTGCCCAGGCTGCCCAGGAGGGCCATTCCGAGGGCGCCGCCGAACTCCTGGCCGGTCTCCAGCAGGGAGGCGGCCGAGCCGGCCTTCTCGGCAGGGGCGGAGCCGAGGGCCATGTCGGAGACCAGGGACATCACGGTGACGATCCCGCAGGCGAGGACCCCGGCTCCGGTCAGCAGCAGCCACAGCGAGTCGGTGTCCACCAGGCTGATCAGGGCGAACCCGGCGGCGGCGAGGACGAAGCCGCCCGAGATGACGTAGGCCCTGTCGGTCTTCTGGGCCAGGGCCGCACTGGCGGGGGCGGCGGCGCCGATGAAGACCGAGGGGGCGAGGCTCCAGAGGGCGGCTTCCAGGGTGCCCATGCCGAGCACCGACTGCAGGTACTGGGTGGTGAAGTAGGCCGAGCCCATCATGGCGAAGGCGGCGATGGTGTTCAGGCCGATGCCGGCGCCGAAGCCGCGCTCCCGGAAGAGTGCCCGGGAGACCATCGCGTCGTCACGGGTGCGCTGGCGGCGCACGAAGAGCCAGCCGAAGGCCAGGCCGGCGGCGAGGCAGCCGGCGTACAGCGGGGTGAAGCCCTCGGCGGCGATCTCCTTGAGCCCGTAGACCACCGGCAGCACGGCGGCCATAGACAGCGGCACGCTCAGCAGGTCGAAGCGGCCGGGCGCCGGGTCCTTGAACTCGGGGACCAGCACGGGGACCAGGACCAGCAGGAGCAGCATCGCGGGCACGTTGATCAGGAAGACGGAGCCCCACCAGAAGTGGTTCAGCATCACCCCGCTCATGACCGAGCCGAGGGCGATGCCGGCGGTCATGGCGCCGGACCAGATCGCGATGGCCTTGCCGCGCTGCCTGTCGTCCTGGAAGAGGTTGCGTACCAGGGCCAGCGTGGACGGCATCAGGGTCGCGCCGCCGATTCCGAGGAGCACCCGGGCAGCGATGAGCATCTCGGCGCTGGAGGCGTAGGCGGCGGCGACGGAGGCGAGTCCGAAGGCGGCCGCGCCGGTCAGCAGCAGCTTGCGGCGGCCGATCCGGTCGCCGAGCGAGCCCATCGTGATGAGCAGGCCCGAGAGGGCGAAGGCGTAGCTGTCGAAGATCCAGAGCTGCTGGGTGGCGCTGGGGTCCAGCTCCCGGGTGATGGCCGGGATGGCGAAGTAGAGGACGGAGACGTCCATCGAGACGAGGAGCAGGGGGAGCAGGAGAACGGTGAGTGCGGTCCATTCGCGGCGACCGGCGAGGCGTGCTGCGGGGTTCGTCATGAGCAGAAATGTACAAGCGTCATAAACGCGTGTCTAGTACGGCTGTATGAAACGTTTGTCTTGGACGGGTGTCTTGGCTACCGTGAAGGCATGGGACATCGCGAAGACTTGCTGGAAGGCGCCAAGAAGTGCCTGGTCGAGAAGGGTTTCGTGGGCACGACCGCCCGCGACATCGTCAAGGCCTCGGGTGCGAACCTGGCCTCGATCGGCTACCACTACGGCTCCAAGGACGCCCTCATGACGGAGGCGTTCATCGCCGTCATCCAGGAGTGGGGTGACCAGTTCACGACCGGGGTGGAGGGTGAGGGCGGCTCGCTGGAGCGCTTCCGCTCGGTATGGGACGGGGTGCACGCCGGGCGCGAGGAGTCCGGCCCGATCTGGGCGGCCAGCATGGAGATCGCGCTGACGCCCGGTCGGCTGCCGGAACTGCGCACGATGCTCGCCGCCTCGCAGGGGGAGGGGCGCAAGGGGCTCATCTCCATGTTCACCGGCGTGCCCGAGGAGGACCTGACGGAGGACGACCTGCGCACCACCGGCGCCTTCTACCAGGCCCTGCTGAACGGGTTCATGCTCCAGTGGCTCTTCGACCCCGCGTCGGCCGCGACCCCGGCGGAACTGACGGAGGGAATGCGGCGGGCGGTGGCGGCGATGGCGAAGGGGCCGGTGGACGGGTCCGGTTCGGATTCCGCCGGGTGAGGGCGGGGTAACCGCCCGGTGAGCGGAGCCGATTGGCCCAAGTCCCGGATGGCGGTGGGGCGCGGCCCCTAAGGTGGCGTGCACGCGAGGGCCACTGCCTGGGGGCGGATGTGAGTACGGCTGACGACGGCGATGGCGCCGGCGCCGTGTCCGGCGGTCGTGCGCGGGCGCAGACCGGGGCACAGACCCGGGCGGAGGTCCGGGCGGTGGAGGCCAGGATCGCGCGCGAGCTGTCCCGCTTCACCCGGCCGGGCGGCCCGCCCGCCGCCGGCTCCGCTCCGCCTCCGTACGTACGCCGGCACGCCGTGGAGCACGCGGCGGCGGGCGGGGTGCTCGACGAGCGGTTCCTCTCGTGGGAGTTCCTTCCCCACGTCGATGCCGGCCGGCTGCGGGCGGTCCCGCGCCCGGCGGCGTCCGGGGCGCCGGAAGGCAGTGGGCCCGGGCGGGAGCTGCTGGACGTGTGGCGGCACGCCGCGCACGCGTGGGACTGGGACGGTGCGCCGGGCAATGCCGCGACGTTGAGCCTGTACGCGGTGTGTTCCGGCCTGTCGGGCGGTCCGGTCGCCGAGGCCGGGTGGACCGGGCGCTGGGCGGCCTGGGACCTGGGCCGGGGCGAGATCCTCGGCAGACACGACATGGCGGTGCTGGCCGTGGCCGCGGTGGTGCTGCCCGACGGCCGCGCGCTGGCCGTCTCCGGCGGTGACGACGCCACGGTACGGATCTGGGACCTGGCCACCGGCCAGCCGGTCGGCGAACCGCTGACCGGCCACACCCGCCGGGTGCAGGGGGCGGCCGCGGTGGTGCTGCCGGACGGCCGTCCCCTGGCCGTCTCCGGGGGTGATGACGGCACCGTGCGGGTGTGGGACCTGGCCACCGGCCGGCCGGTCGGTGAACCGCTGAGGGGTCATGCGGGCCGGGTGTGGTCGGTGGCGGCGGTGGTGCTGCCCGACGGCGGGGCGCTGGCGGTCTCCGGTGGCGACGACGGCACGGTGCGCGTCTGGGATCTGACCACGGGCGAGCCGGTCGGTGAACCGCTGACGGGTCGTAGCCACGGGGTCGCGGCCATGGCGGCGGTGGTGCTGCCCGATGGCCGTGCGCTCGTGGGCTCCGGTGGTCGAGCAGGGACGCTGGGGGTCTGGGATCTGGTTACCGGCCGACCCGTCTGCGAACCCCTGAACGACCGCTATCCGCCGACGGTGTCGGCGGTGGCCGCGGTACTGCTGCCCGACGGTCGCGCGCTGGCGGTGACGGGTGGCCAGTACAACCGGGTGGAGGTGTGGGATCTGACCACCGGCCGGCCGGTGGCCGAGCTGTCCACCGGCGGCCCACGGCGTGCGCTCCTTACGCGGGTGGACGACGGTGTCCGAGGAGTGGCGGCGGTGGTCCTGCCCGACGGCCGGGCACTGGCGGTCTCCGGCAGTGAGGATCACACGCTGCGGGTCTGGGACGTGGCTGCCGGAAGACCGGTCGGTGAGCCGCTGTCCGGGCACAGCGGAATGGTGTGGTCGGTGGCGGCGGTGGTGCTGCCCGACGGCCGGGCACTGGCCGTCTCCGGCAGCCGTGACCAGACGGTGCGGATGTGGGACCTGGCCGCCGGGCACACGGTCGACCAGCCCTTTCGCGGCCACAGGGGCCGAGTGCGGTCGGTGGCGGTGGTGGTGCGCCCCGACGGCCGGGCGCTGGCCCTCTCCGGAGGTGACGATGCCGCGTTGCGGGTGTGGGACTTGGGCGGCGGTGAGCCGGTGGGTGAACCGCTGACCGATCACACCGACTGGGTGCGGGACGTGGCGGCGGTGGCGCTGCCCGATGGCCGTGCGCTCGCGATCTCGACCAGCAACAACAGGGCGAGCGTGGGGGTGTGGGACCTGGACGACTTCCTTCTCTTGGGCCGGCTTCCGCGCAGCTACGGGAGGACGGACGGCGTGGTGGCCGCGGTGGTGCTGCCCGGTCGCCCTGTGCTGGCCGTCGTCGGGAGCGACGATGCCCTGGTGCGGGTGTGGGACGTGCTCAGGGGCGAGCTGGTGGGTGCGCCCTTGGCCGGTCATACGGGTCGGGTGGGGTCGGTGGCGGCCGTGGCACTGCCCGACGGCCGGGCGCTGGCGGTCTCCGGCAGTGACGATGCCACGGTGCGGGTCTGGGACGTGGTTGCCGGCGAGCCGGTCGGTGAACCGCTGACCGGCCACACCGACTGGGTGCGGTCGGTGGCGGCCGTGGTGCTGCCCGACGGCCGGGCGCTGGCGGTCTCCGGGGGTGACGATGCCACGGTGCGGGTCTGGGACCTGGCGACCGGTGAGCCGCTGGGCGGACCGCTGACCGGGCATACGGGCCCGGTGTGGTCGGTGGCGGCGGTGGTGCTGCCCGATGGCCGGGCGGTGGCGGTCTCCGGAGGTGAGGACGCCACGGCGCGGGTCTGGGACATGTCTACGGGACAGGCGTTGGGCGTTCCCCTGCGTGCGCCGGGACCCGTGACGGCGTTGGCCGCCGAGCTCGTGGACGGAGAGCTGGTCGTGGTGCTGGGGGGTGCGGGACTGGCGGTGGTCACGGTGCGGGTCTAGGTGCGAACGGGTTGGCGCGAGGCAGAGGGGTGTGTGGAGTGTCGGTGATCGTCGGGGTGCACGGGATTGCCCAGCAGCAGCTGGGGCGCGGCCAGTTGGCGGCAGTGTGGAGTCCGTCGCTGACGGACGGTGTGGAAGCGGCCCTGTCCGGACGGCGCGTGGCCGAGCTGCCGTTCGACCTGGCCTACTACGGGCGGCTGTTCCTGGACGCCACCGGCCGCACCGGAACCGGAGCCCGAGCCGGAACCGGAACCAAGGCCGGTGCGGCCGCGGAAGACCCGGCGGACCTGGCGGAGCTGAGCCACGAGGAGCAGGAGGAACTGCTCGCGGCGGCGCACGATGCGGCCGGTGCGCAGGCGTTCGAGGCGAGCGCGACGCAGGCGACCAAGGGGTACTCGCGGGTGCCCCGGCCCTTCCAGGTGGCGTTCAGGGCACTGGACTGGCGCTTCGGGCCCGGGGCGGCCCTGCTGTTCGTGGGCGCCTTCCGGCAGGTGCGCAGCTATCTGCGCGATCCGGAGCTGAAGGCGGGCATCGACGCGGTCGTCGACGCGTCGGTCACGGCCGACACCCGGGTGCTGGTGGGGCATTCGCTGGGGTCGGTCGTGGCGTTCGAGTTCGTCCGCCGGCACCCGCGCAGCAAGCTGGACCTGCTGCTCACCGTGGGCTCGCCGCTGGGGACACGGTTCGTACGGGCGCTGATGGCCCACCCCGACCACGGAGCGAGCGGGCTGCCGCCGGGGCTGAAGGAGTGGGTGAACGTACGCGACGCGCGTGACCCGGTGGCGTTCGCGGGCGACCTGTCCGAGCACTGGCCCCGCGTGCGCGACGTGACGGTGGACAACGGGGGCGACGCGCACGCGGTGTCCCGGTACCTGAGCAAGAAGCAGACCGGCGCCGCGGTGCTGGAGGCGCTGCCGGACCTGGCGCGGTGAGCGCGCCACCGGCCGACGAAGACGTCCTGCGACGGCACTTCGTCGCCATCGCCACCTCCGAGTACGACGATCCCGGCTTCGGGCCCCTGGCCGTGGGGGACGAGGTGAAGGCCATGCGCGCGTGGCTGTGTTCACCCGACCTCGGAGCGCGGGCCTTCGCACCGCTGTACCCGCGTCTGGCGGAGGATCCGACCAAGGGCGCCGTTCGCGACGCCCTGGAGGATCCCCCGCCGGAGCGGCGGTGGCGGGAGGCGGACGCGGCGGTCGTCTTCGTCACCGGCCACGGCGTCATCGAGGGAGGCGCGCACTGGACGGTACTGAAGGCGACCGAATCCGACCGGCTGGCGTCCACCGCCCTGCGGACGGTGGACCTGGTCAACTGGCTCAGGGACACCCGGATCCGCCACTTGTTCCTGGTCCTCGACCAGTGCTTCGCGGGGCAGACGATCGCCGAGGTCGCCGCGTTCGAGACCAACCTGCCCGGCACCTGGCTGGCGCTCCCCAGCGCGACGAAGGACAAGGAGGCCGTGACAGGGGCGCTGACCGCTGCGGTGACCGCGTTCCTCGACGAACTGCGCTCCCCGGTGGGTGAGGCGTACGCCGGACCGGAGATCCCGCTGCTGGACGTACGGGTGTTCCTGGACGGCGTACAGGGCAAACTCGGCGTCGGCCAACGGCTGATCCCGCTGCCGGGCAGTCAGCTGTCGGGCCCGCACCCCTGCCTGCCCAATCCCCACTACCGCCCCGAGGACAGGACCCCCGTCGCCGCGCGCCGCAGCGACCTGGCGCTGCCCCAGAGCGACGTCAACGCCCACTGGGAGCCCCGCTCGCGCGGCGTGGCCCGATCGAGCGAGCCGGGCTGGCTGTTCACGGGCCGCCGGAAACTGGTCGAGGACATCATGGCCGCGGCCGGTGGCCGGGCGGGGGCGACGGTGGTCACCGGGGCCGCGGGCAGCGGCAAGTCCTCGGCCCTGGCCCGGCTGGTGACCTTGAGCGACCCCGCGTTCCGCGCCCGCTACCGCGACCACCTGGAGACCGTCCCCGAGGAACTCCGCCCCCGCGAGGGGGCGGTGGACGTGGCGGTCCTGGCCACCGGAAAGACCGCCCACGAGGTCATCGCCCAACTCTGCGCGGCCCTCGACGTCCCCACTCCCGCGGTCGCGGGGGCCACGCCGTCACTCGACGAATGGATCACCGCCTGGCAGCACTGGCTCGCCACCGGCAGCACGCCGCTCGTCGTCGTCCTCGACGCCCTCGACGAGGCCGGCGACCCGCTCACCCTCCTCACCGGCGTCCTGGCCCGCCTCGACCCCCACCACGAGCGGATGCGGCTGATCATCGGCGTGCGCTCGCCCGGCGGCGACGACGGCACCCCGCCCACGGCACCTCCCGCGCGGGGCGTGCCACTCGCCGACCAGGCCGAACGGCTGCTCGCGGCGCACCGCATCCGTGTCGACGAAGCCCCCTGGTGGCACGACGGAGACCTGGCCGACTACGCCGCCGACATCCTCGCCACCACCCCGGGCAGCCCCTACGCCGGGACCGATCCGCAGACCGTCACGGCCGTGGCGCGCGCCCTGGCCGCTCATGCGGGCACGTCCTTCCTGGTGACCCGCATCGCCGCGGCCTCCCTCGCCGCCCGGCCCGCCCCCGTGGACCCCGCCGACCGGTCCTGGCTGGCGACGGTCGACGCCGGTGTCCTCGGTGTCTTCCGAGCCGATCTCGAGGCCCACCGGCCCGACCCCGAAGACCGGCTGACGGCGGTCCACCTGCTGCGCGCCGTCGCCTTCGCCCGGGGCCGCGGCCTTCCCTGGCGACGGATCTGGCCGGCGTTCGCCAACGCCGTCGCCGACGACCCCGAGCGCACCTACGGAGACACCGACATCGCCGACCTCCTCGCCTCACCGCTCGGCGGCTACCTCACCACCGACACCGCGGACGGCACCACCGTCTACCGCCTGTTCCACGACGCCCTGAACACCACCCTGCGCGAGAACTGGCGGGGTCTGCTCGCCGCGGACCGGCCTCGTCCTACGCCAGGCGGGCGGCCTTGAGGGCCATGTGGAGGAGCAGGCGGTCCTCGCCCTCGTCCAGGTCGAGCCCGGTGAGCTGCTCCACCCGGGACAGCCGGTAGTACAGGGTCTGGCGGTGGATTCCCAGGGCCGCCGCCGCGCGGCCCGCCTGGCCGGCGCAGTCCAGGAACACCTCGGCCGTACGGGCCAGTTCGGGGTTGGCCGGGCCGCGCAGGGCGCGGGCCACCGGGTCGTCGAGGGCCTCCTCGGCGACGGAGGCCAGCATGCGGTAGGGCCCGATCGCCGACCACTGCGCGACCGGGCCGAGCCGCGGGCCGGCGGCGGCTGCGGCCCGGGCGGCGGCGGTGGCCTGCTGCCAGGCGGCGGGCAGTGCGGTGAGCGCCCGCACGGGGTCGGACACCCCGGCTGTCACTCCGGAGGTCACTCCGGCGGCCGCCGCCGGTGCGGTGGTCTTGCCGCCGGTCGCTGCGCTCCGGGTGGCGGCGACCTGCTTCGGCGTGCCGGGGGTGGCGGCGGCCCCGGTCCCGCCGGCCGCGCGGGGCATCAGGCGGGAGATCGCGGTGAGTGCCGGAGCCAGCGGGTCCGCGCCGCGCAGGCGGATCAGGACCGCGAGGGAGTGCCCCGCCGGGCCGCCGCCGCCCGGGTGGGGTTGCTGCTCGCCGGCCCCCGGCCAGGGGACCACGCACACGGCCGCCGCTCCCGGGACCGAAGCCGGGGCCTCGCCGGACCACGGGCTCACGCAGACCGCGGCGTGCGCTCCCTCGCCGCTCGGACCGAGTGCCACCCGTAGCGCGGCCACCGCCATGTCCTGCTGCCAGCCGCGCCCGGCGGTGAGCACCGCGAGGAACTCCCGGGACAGGTCGGCCCCCGCCCGGGCCTCCTCCGCGAGCAGCAGCCCGATCCGCTGGGCCACCTCCATGGCGGCGTCCAGCGCCTCCGCGTCGGGGCCGGGCTCCTGATCGAGGAGCCATACGTAGCCCTGGACGATCCCGCGGTAGCGCACCGGCAGGCAGATCCGGCCCCGGAAGACACCGGCGTCGGGGGCGGCCGGGATCCTGACCGGCCCGGTGGCGCGGGCGATGCCGAAGCCCTCGAACCAGGACCGGACGGCCGCCGTCGACTGGCGGGTCAGGATCGAGCGGGTCCGTACGGGGTCCATGGCCAGATCGTCATCGCTGTCGTGCGCGCCGAAGGCGATGAGGCGGAAGTCCCGGTTCTCCAGCGTCGCCGGAGCGCCGAGCAGCGCCGAAATCTCGTCCACCAGGTCCTGGTAATCGCCCTTCACCCGCACATTCTCCCACCCCCGGACCGGCTCTTCAGACAGATGTATGAGATCCGGGCCACGGATGCGTGACAGCTGTCGATGGCAGAGGATCGGGGAGATCCCTAGGTTTCACGGTGGTTTTACTTGCGTTTTCCTTATGGCCTCCGTCGTCCCGGCGCGGGCTGAATGTCTCCTTCTGTCCGCCCCCGTTGGAGGTACCCCGTGCTGGGTCCCGCGATCCTCGCCGCCTCGCGCAGCGACAAGATGCGCCGAATCGTCTCTGCCGCCCCGGTGACCAAGCCCGTGGTGAACCGGTTCATCCCCGGTGAGACGGTCGACCAGGTCATCCCGATCGTCGAGGACCTGACGGGCAAGGGCCTGGAGGTGACCCTCGACGTCGTCGGCGAGGACATCACCACCGTGGAGCAGTCCCACGCCGCGCGCGACGCGTACCTGGAGCTCATCGAGCAGCTCGCGCACCTGGGCCTCGGCGAGACCGTCGAGATGTCGGTGAAGCTGTCCATGTTCGGCCAGGCGCTGGAGGGCGGCCACGAGCTCGCCCTCGCCAACGTCCGCCCGGTGGTCGAGGCCGCCGCCGCCATCGGCACCACCGTGACCCTGGACGCCGAGGACCACACCACCCTCGACTCGATGTTCGCCATCCACGAGGAGCTGCGCCGGGACTTCCCGCAGACCGGCTGCGTCATCCAGGCGTACCTCTTCCGCACCGAGGCCGACGCCCGCCGCCTGGCCGCGGCCGGCAGCCGCGTGCGCATCGTGAAGGGCGCCTACAAGGAGCCCGCCGAGGTCGCGTACCAGGACAAGGCCGAGATCGACAAGGCGTACGTCCGCATCCTGAAGATCCTGATGGAGGGCGAGGGCTACCCGATGATCGGGTCCCACGACCCGCGCCTGATCGCCATCGGCCAGGAGCTCGCCCGCAAGGCGGGCCGCAAGCTGGACGAGTACGAGTTCCAGATGCTGTACGGCATCCGCGGCGAGGAGCACCTGCGGCTGGCCGCCGAGGGCCACCGGATGCGCGTCTACACGGCGTACGGGACCGACTGGTACGGCTACTTCATGCGGCGCCTCGCGGAGAAGCCGGCCAACCTGCTCTTCTTCCTCCGCTCGATGATCACCAAGAACTAGGCCCTCCCACTAGCTCAAGGAGCACCCCGCATCATGGACGCTGTAACCCGGGTCCCCGTGCCGGTCAACGAGCCGGTCCACTCGTACGCCCCCGGCACCCCGGAGCGCGCGCGCCTCGAAACGCAGCTGAAGCAGCTGTCCGAGAACCCGATCGACCTCCCGATGACGATCAACGGCGTCAAGCGGATGGGCGGCGGCGAGCGCTTCGACGTCGTGCAGCCGCACGACCACAAGTCGGTCATCGGCACCTACGCGAACGCCACCCGGGCCGACGCCCAGGAGGCCGTCGACGCCGCCCTGGCCGCCGCCCCTGCCTGGCGCGCGATGTCCTTCGACGACCGCGCCGCGATCATCCTGCGCGCCGCCGAGCTGCTGTCCGGCCCGTGGCGCGAGAAGCTGGCCGCGTCCACCATGCTGGGCCAGTCGAAGACCGCGCAGCAGGCCGAGATCGACACCCCGTGCGAGCTCGTCGACTTCTGGCGCTTCAACGTCCACTTCGCCCGCCAGATCCTGGCCGAGCAGCCGGTCGCCAACTCCGCCGGCGTGTGGAACCGCAGCGACCACCGCCCGCTCGAGGGCTTCGTCTACGCGATCACCCCGTTCAACTTCACGGCCATCGCGGGCAACCTGCCGACCGCCCCGGCCCTGATGGGCAACGTGGTCGTGTGGAAGCCGTCCCCGACGCAGACCCACTCCGCGGTCCTCCTCATGGAGCTGCTGGAGGAGGCCGGCCTGCCGAAGGGCGTCATCAACCTCGTGACGGGCGACGGCATCGCCGTCTCCGACGTGGCGCTGACCCACCCCGAGCTGGCGGGCATCCACTTCACCGGTTCCACCAAGACCTTCCAGTACCTGTGGAAGACGGTCGGCACCAACATCGAGAACTACAAGTCCTACCCGCGCCTGGTCGGCGAGACCGGCGGCAAGGACTTCGTCGTCGCGCACCCGTCCGCGGACCGCGCGATCCTGAAGACCGCCCTGACCCGCGGCTCCTTCGAGTACCAGGGCCAGAAGTGCTCGGCGTCCTCGCGCGCCTACGTCCCGGCCTCGATCTGGAACGACGGCTTCAAGGAGGCCTTCGCGGCCGAGGTCGACGGCATCACCATGGGCGACGTCCGCGACCTGACGAACTTCATCGGCGCCGTCATCGACGAGCGCTCCTTCGCGAAGAACAAGGCCGCGATCGACCGCGCCATCGCGGACCCGACCTGCGAGATCGTCGCGGGCGGCACGTACGACGACTCCGAGGGCTACTTCGTGCGCCCGACGGTCATCGCGTGCACGGACCCGGAGAACGAGGTCTTCACGACCGAGTACTTCGGCCCGATCCTGGCGATCCACGTCTACGAGGACGCCGAGTTCGACGCGATGCTGGCCCAGATGGAGTCCGTCTCGGCGTACGCCCTGACCGGCGCCGTCATCGCCCAGGACCGCTACGCGGCGGCCGACGCGATGGAGAAGCTCCGCTTCGCCGCGGGCAACTTCTACATCAACGACAAGTCGACCGGTGCCGTCGTCGGCCAGCAGCCCTTCGGCGGCGGCCGCGCCTCGGGCACCAACGACAAGGCCGGCGCGGCGTCGAACCTGATGCGCTGGACCTCGACCCGCTCCATCAAGGAGACCCTGGTGGCCCCGACCGACTACGGCTACCCCCACATGGGCTGACCCCGGCCCCACTGAACCCCGCCCCCGTTCCGGTACCCCCAAGTCCGGAGCGGGGGCGGTTTCCATTTTCCGCTCCGGATCCCGTCAACCGCTGCTAGCCTTCGGTTAGTTGTCGCGTACGGCGACACGCTCCAGCACTCGGGCCCGGCTACCCGAGGGGGCGAAGGGCTCTTACGAGTTCCCGTGCGGGGTGGGTTCCACATCGGAGATGTACGACTTCTGCGTGCCCGTGCCGGGGCGGCGCCCGAGGAGACGTATGTCCCGGCGTACCGACAACCGCCACCGTGTTGCCACCATCTGCCGCAAGGCCACTGGTCTCACGCATCATGCCTGCATGCGCTGGGCCGAAGACGGCCTGATCACCCGGCAGCGGCCCGTGCCTGACGCGGATACACCGCATCAGCAGGCTTTCGACGCCCAGCTCCTCGCCGGACTCGCAGGAGCGGCGGTACTCGGCCTCACCGGCATCCGGCCCGCTCCCGTGGAGCCATCCCTGACCCTGCACCCGGACCGTTCCCGGGAGGTCCTCGACGCCGTGCTGCCGCGGCTCTCCGAAGACGGGGCGCTGCACGGTGTCCCAGGGCTGCGCCTCGTTTCCGACGGTGGGTCGTGGTGGCTGACGCGCACCGCCTGCCAGTCACGAGTTCGGCTGGTGCATCCGCAGCCGGGCTGGGCCCCGAGTCTGCCGCCAACCGGGCCGGCGGCCGGAGGCCCGGAGCAGCTGTGGCGCAGCCACCGACACGGCCTGCACCCGGCCGAGGTGGCCCGGCTGCACGGCCGGGCCGACGGGGGAGAGACCTCCCGGGACCGGGACAGGCTGCTCAGCCGGATGCTGCGACGGCTGAGGCTCATCACCGAGGCCGCTGCTGAGCACGGGCGGGTGCACCTCGAGACCACCCAGTGGTACGACCTCGTCATCATGTGCTGCTGCGGGTCGGGAGCGGCGAAGCTGATGCACGGGCTGCGCCGGAGCGCTCTCGGGGAGGGGTGGTCCGGCGACTCCGGGGCGGCGGGCGACATCGACCTGGGTGAGGCGTCCGTCGCCGTGCGGCACGGCCCGTGCCGGTTCCAGGAACCAGCAGACGCGCCCGACCCGGGGCGGGCCACGTGCTGACCGCGGCGATCGTCACCGCCGCCGTGCTCGGGGTCTCCAAGGTGGTGCGGGACTGGCTGATCCTGCGGCAGGTGCGGGCAGCCATGGATGCGGGCACGCCCGAGGACCGGGTGCGGATCGGGATGCGGCTGGCCGGGGCGCTCGGCGGGCAGCCGTCCGGCGAACCGGGACCGCCGCCCGCCGGGCCGGACAGCCCCGCCTAGACCTCCACGATGACCTGGTCCAGGGACTTGCGGGTCAGGTCCGGGACCTCGCAGTCGTCCGACGGGTAGCCGACCGGGATCACCGCGAAGGCCTTTTCGTTCTCGGGGCGGTTCAGGACGTGGGAGAGGAAGCGCATCGGGCTCGGTGTGTGGATCAGGGCGGCCAGGCCGGAGAGGTGGAGGGCGGACAGGAGCATGCCGACCGCGATGCCGACCGACTCGTCGACGTAGTAGTGCTTGTGCTTCGCGCCGTCCTCGCCGAGCCAGTAGCGCTGCTGGAAGACCACGATCAGGGCCGGGGCGTCGGTGAGGTGGGTCTTCACGGCGTCCGTGCCGATGGGGCGCAGGGCCGCGAGCCATTCGTCGCCGAGGCGGCCGTCGTAGGACAGCTGCTCCTCCTGCTCGGCGGCCGCGCGGATCTGCTCCCGTACGGCCGGGTCCTTGACCAGTACGAAGGTCCACGGCTGCTGGTGCGCCCCGGAGGGTGCGGTCGCGGCGCACGCGATGGCGTCGCGGACCACCTGCTCGGGCACCGGGTCGGTGGAGAAGTGGCGTACGGTCCTGCGCCCGTCCATCCGCTCGCGCAACTCGGCGGCCCGCGCGAGGGATTCCGGCGCCGGCATCCGCTCGGGGCGGTAGGGGGCGGGGCGGTACGGCTGCCCGTGGATCGGGGTCCACTGCTGGGTATCGGGAGACATGGGGCGAGTCTGCCGAGCCAATGGTCCAGACCGCCAGAGCCGCGTCGGCCCAATCCGGCCGGTGGGCGATATTTCATGTCCGGATAGCGGATACGGGTGGTGGGGGAGCCCGCTGCTGGTCGTGGCCCGCCTGGAGGAGGTCGTCGTGCGGGCCTACGCAGTGGGTGCGCTGTCGGCCTCGGAGGCGGGGGCCGGGCTCTACCGCGCCCGCGGCTGGTCGGTGTGGCCGGGTCGGATCGGGGTGCTCGGGCCCGGCGGGCCCGAGCGGCTGCCCGAGGAGGAGGGGGCGACGTACGTGTGGGCGCCGCCCGGCGGTGGGGTGCTGCTCGATCCCACCGCCGGGCCGCTGTACTTCGACTGGCGCGACGGGGACGTGCTCTAGGCGACGTCCGCTAGCTGCCGCTGATGCTCGGCGCGCCCGTCTCGATGTGGCCCGTGTAGCGGCGCGACCAGGTGCCGTCGGAGTCGGCGAGGACCGTGAAGTCGTACCAGCCGTTGTTGTAGGCGACGGCGTTGAAGTAGTCCTCGCGCGAGGAGTTCGCCGGCACGGTGTAGGTCCACGGGCCGTCCGTGCGGTAGGCGTTCGCGCGGATCGTGAAGGTGACCGGCGAGGCCGAGGCGTTCGTCATCTTGAGGTAGAGCGCCGTCTTGCCGGTGCCCGGCTCCACCGCGAAGCGGGACGCGACCTCGATCGACTTCCCCGCCTTCGACGCGTCGCCGATGAAGCGCCGCAGGAAGCGGTTCGGCCCGTACATCGAGATGTCGTACTTGCCGGAGCCGCTGCCCGTGCCGATGTTGAAGTAGTCCGTCGACGTGGCGCCGGCGTCCACCGTGTACTGCCAGGCGGCCGTGTCCCGGTACTGGTGCGGGTGGATCGAGAAGTGCGCCGCCTGCTTCGCCTCGGCGCCCGCGTTCGTCATCGAGAACCAGGCCAGGATCTTGCCGCCCGACCCGAACTCGAAGCGGTCCAGGTTCCCGTTGACCTGGTACGGAAGGGCGCGCGCGGGCCGGGTCCCGGCCTCCTGCACCGGCTGCGCGTTGTCCTGGGGCACCGGGTTGGGGAGCGGGCCGCAGGTCGCCTGGCCGATGACCTTGGCCGTGGAGGGCAGGCCGGCGGGAACCCCGTAGACCGGGTGCGCGAAGTCGAAGACGCCCGTCAGGTCGCCGGTGACCTTGCGGCGCCAGGCGCTGATGTTCGGACAGTTCGCGGGGGTGCCGAGCGCGGCCGTCCACTTCTCCATGAAGCGCAGGACGGAGGTGTGGTCGAAGACCTCGGAGCTCACCCAGCCGCCGCGGGTCCACGGGGACATCACGATCATCGGGACGCGGAAGCCGAGCCCGATCGGGACGCCGTCGATGTACTCGCCGGCGGTGCCGGGCGGGGCGACCGGCGGCGGGACGTGGTCGAAGAAGCCGTCGTTCTCGTCGTAGTTGAGGAAGAGGACGGTGGAGTCGAAGACCTCCGGGTCGGCCGAGAGCGCGCGGTAGACCAGGTCCACGAAGTGCGCGCCGTCGCCGGGCGGGGCGTACGGGTGCTCGGAGAAGGCCTCGTTCGCCACGACCCAGGAGACCTGCGGGAGGGTGCCGGCGACGACGTCCGCGCGGATGGCGGCGGCGATGTCGTCGGGGGTGGAGCCGGTGACCTTGGGGACGGAGCCCATGCCGCGGTCCCACAGCGGGTTGCCGGGGGCGGCGTCGGTGAACTTCTTGAAGTAGGCGAGCCCGTTGTCCCCGTAGTTGTCCTGGGCGTTCTGGTAGACCTTCCAGCTCATCCCGGCGCGCTGGAGGGCCTCCGCGTACGTCTCCCAGGTCAGCCCGGACTCGTCGCCGCCGTCCTTGCTGGAGGCGTCGATCTTGCCGCTCCACAGGAAGGTGCGGTTGGGGCCGGTCGCGCTCAGGGTGGAGCAGAAGTAGGCGTCGCAGATCGTGTAGTTGTCGGCGAGGCCGTAGTGGAACGGTATGTCGCCGCGGTCGAGGTACCCGAGGGTGCGGGTGTTGCCGACGCCGGTGACGAAGTTGTCCATGCGGCCCTTGTTCCAGGCCGCGTGCTGCGAGGTCCAGCTGTGCGGGAGGTCGCCGTTGCACTGGGCGAGGGTCTCGCCGTCGACCCCGCCCACCGGCGGGGTGGAGCTGAGCTTCCACGGGTACTGGCGGCCGCCCCAGTTGGGCTGGTTGAACATGCCCCAGCCGCCCGGGATGTTGCCGGCCGCGCGGTCGCTGAAGCCGCGGACACCCTTCAGCTTGCCGAAGTAGTGGTCGAAGCTGCGGTTCTCCTGCATCAGGATCACCACGTGCTTCACGTCGGTGATCGTGCCGGACGCGGCGGCCGCGGCCGCCGAGGTCGGCGCGATCGCGGGCAGGGCCGCCCCTGCCATCAGCCCGGCGCCGATTCCCACGAATCCTCTGCGGCTGATAGGTGTCACTGGCTGCTCGCCTCCAACTCAAGTGCCCCGCTGGCACATTGACGGCAAGAGTGGCGGTAGCCGCGCCAAAGGTCTACATCTGTGCGGTAAGAAGTCGGTGAACATCCGGGTGGCCTGATTCAGCCGTCGACCCGTACGAGCATCTTGCCCAGATTGTCCCCTCGGAGCATGCCCAGGAAGGCATCCACCGTGTGGTCAAACCCCTGTACAACAGTGGTGTCGGTACCGATCCGGCCGCTGCGCAGATGGGGGACGAGGAAGTCCTCCAGCTCGTCCTGCAGATTGGTGTGATTGCGAACCAATACCCCTTCCAGGCGCAGCGACTTGTGTACGACCTCGAAGAGGTTGCGGGGCGCGGCGGGGGAGCGGTCGCCGTTGTACATCGAGATCCCGCCGACCCAGGCGATCCGTCCGTACTCGCGCAGCACGTCGATCGCCCCCTCCAGGTGGTCCCCGCCGACGTTGTCCACGTAGACGTCGATGCCGCCCGCCCCCGTGGCGGCCGCGGCCCGTGCGAGCTGCTCGCCGACCGGCCCGTCGTGGTAGTCGAAGGCCGCGTCGAAGCCGAGGACCCCGGTGAGGTGGCGGACCTTCGCCGCCGAACCCGCGCTGCCGATGATCCGGCGGGCACCGAGCAGCCGGGCGATGTGGCCGGTGGCCGTGCCGACCCCGCCGGCCGCGGCCGAGACGAAGAGGTCCTCGCCCTCGCGCAGGCCCGCGGTGCGGGTCAGGGCGGCGTACGCGGTCAGGCCGGTGCCGCCGAGGATGGAGAGGTACGCCTCCAGCGGGACGCCCTCGTGGCCGCGCAGCGTGCGGGTGCCGCCCGCGCCCAGGGTGACGAGGGCGTGGGTGCGCCAGCCCTCGCGGTGGAAGACCAGGTCGCCCTCCGCCAGGCCGGGGTCGCGGGAGGCGATGACCCGGCCCACCGAGCGGCCTTCCAGCGGGGTGCCGAGTTCGAAGCCGCCCTCGCCGCCGTCCATCAGTCCGCGGTGGTACGGGTCCACGGAGAGCAGCAGGTTCTGCACCAGGGCGGTGCCGGGCCGCGGCTCGGGGACGGGGGTGCGGACGTAGGCGAAGTCGGAGGCGGCGGGGAAGCCGGCCGGGCGGGCGATCTGGTGGACGGCGCAGGCGGTGTTCGTGGTCATGGCGAGGACGCTAGGAGGGAATCGCCGGGCCGGGCAGGGGGTTTGGTTCATGGAAGCCGCACATCCATGAACGACGCTCATAGAACGAGGTGAGGGCCCCGTGGCCGAGCTCCTCCCGCAGGAACTGCGGGTGCTGGTGGCCGTCGCCGAGCGCGGCGGCTTCTCCGCCGCGGCCGCCTCGCTCGGCCTCACCCAGTCGGCCGTCTCGCACTCGGTGCGCGGCAGCGAGGCCAAGCTCGGCGCGGTGCTCTTCGAGCGCGGCCGCACCGGCGCCTCGCCCACCCCGGCGGGGGAGCGGGCCGTCGGGCACGCCCGCCGGATCCTGCGGCTGTACGAGGTCATGGGCGCGGAGGCGCGCGGCGCGGGCGGGGCGGCCGCCCCGGCGGCGCTGGACGGCGTGCTGCGGATCGCCGCCTTCCGCAGCGCGGCCCTGCACCTGCTGCCCCCGGCCCTGGAGCGGCTCACCGCCCGCCACCCCGGCATCCGCCCCGAGGTCCGGGTGGTGCGCGAGCTCGGCGCCGGCGCGGCCGGGGAGGTGGCCGCGGGCCGCGCGGACCTCGGCATCGCGACGCTGGGCGTGGCGCAGGGCCTGCCGCCCGGCCTGCTGAGCGGGGTGCTCGTGGAGGAGGCGTACGCCCTGGTGCATCCGGCCGGACACCCCGACCCGAAGGCGCTGCCGCTGATGGACTGGGACGAGAACTGCGGCTCCTACACCCGCACCTGGTGGCTGGCGCAGGACTGGATCCCGCGGGCGACGGTCAAGGCGGAGGACGACGCGATGGTGCTGACCATGGTCGGGCGGGGGCTCGGCATGGCGATCATGCCCGAGCTGTCCCTCCGGGAGGTGACCGGAGCCGTGGACGTCACCGGTTTGGGTCCGGAGGGGCCCGTGAGACGCGTGGGGTACGTCACCACACCGGAATCTGCTGCAACCCTCGCCGTACGGGCTCTGATCAGGGAACTTCGCGCCGTGAGCGGCTGAAATCGGAGCCCGGGAGAGGGGCTTCCGGGTGGTTCGGCGTCTCAGATAGTAGGAAGTCCGAGTAATTGCGGAGACATACAGCGGGAGCTGGCCTACGTTGTAGAAGCCGAACGTCTCGCCGATCCGGCGAATGGCGGTCGAGAGCGCGCGCCCCATGGCAGGCAACCCCTGCCGCGCACCGCTCCCCGCCTCTTCCGGCGCCTTGAAGGAACCCCTCATCCGCGGCCCCGCCGCGCCGTGATCTCAAGGAGTCGATCACCATGACGCACACCCCCTCCACCACCGCCCGCCGCGTCCGCCGCTCCGCCTCCGCCGATGCGGACCGCAAGAACGCCGCCGCCGCCCTCCAGCGCGCGCTGGACCGCCGCGACAACGGCGGCTCGACCGGCCACTGACCTGCCGCTGAGCACTCCCGGCCCGAGACATATTGCGTCCACATGGTGGACGCAATATGTCTGAGGGATGGGACAAGGAGTACGGTTCCACCATGTCGACCAGCATCAATCTCGCAGTGATCCCCGGTGATGGCATCGGCCAGGAAGTCGTGGCTCAGGGCCTCAAGGTCCTTACCGCGGTCCTGCCCCAGGATGTGAAGCTGGAGACCAAGGAATACGACCTCGGCGCCCAGCGCTGGCACCGCACCGGTGAAACCCTCCCGGACGCGGAGCTCGAAGCCCTCAAGCACCACGACGCGATCCTGCTGGGCGCCATCGGCGACCCCTCGGTCCCGTCGGGCGTCCTGGAGCGCGGTCTGCTGCTGAAGCTCCGCTTCGCCTTCGACCACTTCATCAACCTGCGCCCGTCGAAGCTCTTCCCCAACACGGCCACCCCGCTCGCCGGCCGTCCGGAGATCGACTTCGTCGTGGTCCGCGAGGGCACCGAAGGCCCGTACACCGGCAACGGCGGCAGCCTGCGCACCGGCACCCCGGCCGAGGTGGCCACCGAGGTCAGCCTCAACACGGCCTACGGCGTGGAGCGCGTGGTCCGTGACGCGTACGAGCGTGCCAACGGCCGCCCGCGCAAGAAGCTGACGCTGGTCCACAAGAACAACGTGCTCGTGTACGCCGGTCACCTGTGGAAGAACATCTTCGACAAGGTCGGCCAGGAGTACCCCGAGGTCACCACCGACTACCTGCACGTCGACGCCGCGACGATCTTCTTCGTCACCCAGCCGGAGCGCTTCGACGTCATCGTCACGGACAACCTCTTCGGTGACATCCTCACCGACCTCGCCGCCGCCGTGACCGGCGGAATCGGCCTGGCCGCCTCGGGCAACATCAACCCGACCGGCGCCTTCCCGTCCATGTTCGAGCCCGTCCACGGCTCGGCCCCGGACATCGCCGGCACCGGCAAGGCCGACCCGACCGCGACGATCCTCTCGGTCGCCCTCCTGCTGCGCCACCTCGGCTACGAGGCCCAGGCCGCCCGCATCGAGGACGCGGTCTCCGCCGACCTGGCCGAGCGCGACGGCACCTTCCGCTCCACCGACGCCATCGGCGACGCCCTCGCCGCGCGAGTAGCCGGCTGACCCGGTAGCCCCATCTCCAGGAAGCCGCCGGGTCGCGACCACCGCACCCGGCGGCTTTTCCTGTGCGGCCCCGGGTGTCACCATCTCTCCTGGGCCGCATTCACCCCGTTTCACCGAAGCGTCCTCCCGCGCGATAATCGAACGCGAGGCCGCGGAATACGGGGAAGCTCGGACGTCCTAGTACGCCGTGAGCGCGGTCCGCCCTACAAAACCGGTGAAGGACAAGCACTCATGACGACGCCCACGATCGAGCTGAAGCCCTCCTCGACCCCCCTGTCCGCCGCGGAGCGCGACGCGATCCTGGTCAGCCCCGGCTTCGGCCGCCACTTCACCGACCACATGGTCACGATCAAGTGGACCGAGGGCCGCGGCTGGCACGACGCCGAGCTGGTCCCGTACGCGCCGCTGTCGATGGACCCGGCGAACATGACCCTGCACTACGCGCAGACGATCTTCGAGGGGCTCAAGGCCTACAAGCAGCCCGACGGCACCGTCGCCACCTTCCGCCCGCAGGCCAACGCCGAGCGCTTCCAGGCCTCCGCCCGCCGGATGGCGATGCCGGAGCTGCCGACCGAGCTGTTCATCGCCGCCTGTGACGCGCTGATCAAGCAGGACCGCGGCTGGGTGCCGGACTCCGGCGAGGCCTCGCTCTACCTGCGGCCCTTCATGTTCGCCACGGAGGTCGGCCTCGGCGTCCGCCCGGCGAACGAGTTCCTCTTCATCGTGATCGCCTCGCCCGCCGGCGCCTACTTCCCCGGGGGCGTCAAGCCCGTCTCCGTCTGGCTCTCCGAGGAGTACGTCCGCGCCGCCAAGGGCGGCACCGGCGCCGCCAAGACCGGCGGCAACTACGCGGCGTCCCTCGTCGCGCAGGCCCAGGCCGCCGAGCACGGCTGCGACCAGGTGGTCTGGCTCGACGCCGTCGAGCACCGCTGGATCGAGGAGATGGGCGGGATGAACCTGTACTTCGTGTACGGCGACCGCATCGTCACCCCCGAGCTCACCGGCTCGCTCCTCCCCGGCATCACCCGCGACTCCCTCCTCACCATCGCCCGCGACCTCGGCTACACCGCCGAGGAGGGCCGGATCACCACCGAGGACTGGAAGCGCGACAACGAGAACGGCACCCTGACCGAGGTCTTCGCCTGCGGTACGGCCGCTGTGATCACCCCGGTCGGCTCCGTCAAGTCGGAGCGCGCGAACTGGACCCAGGGCAACGGTGAGCCCGGCGAGGTCACCATGAAGCTCCGCAAGGCCCTCCTGGACCTCCAGACCGGCCACAACGCCGACACCCACGGCTGGATGCACCAGCTGGGCTAGAGCCCGCAGTCGGAGCCTGCAGGCTGGAGCCCGCAGTCCGCACACGCCGAAGGCCCCCCGCGCGATGCGCAGGGGGCCTTCGGCGTGTGCGGGGGAGGGGGGCGTGGTCAGCGCTTCCCGTCCGCCTCGCCCTCGCCCTCGTGCTTCTTCTCGTCCTCGCGCTTCTTGCCGCGCTCCCGCCTCGTCCCGTCCGGGCCGAGGCCCACCAGGGTGTCACCGAAGGCGTAGGCCAGGCCCGCGACTCCCTTGGCGATCTTTCCCGCCACGTATGCGAGTTCTTCCATGACGCCTCCCCGTGCCGAACGCGTCGGCCCCTGTCTGTCGGCCGCCGCTATAGGGATGGACGCCGCCGCAGGCCGGATGGTTGACCGCCGGAGCAGAACCGGAGTACGGGTGGCTCAGGCGGCCACCGGCTCCTCGGCGGCCTGCTCGGCGGGCGCCGGGGCGGGGGCCGTAAGGGCGGTCAGGACCGTGTAGACCAGGCCGCCGGTCAGGCCGGAGAGGACGAAGGAGCAGTCCACGCCGTTGGTGAGGGCCAGCAGCGGGCCCTCGTAGAACGGGGTGGTCACGGCGAGCAGGCCGACGCCCGCGCCGACGGCCCAGGAGAGGGTGGCCGGGACGTTCCAGCCGCCGCGGAACCAGTAGACCCCGCCCTTGGCGCGACGGTTGAAGACCTGCAGGGCCTCGGCGTCGTAGCGACCGCGGCAGCGGACGTAGCCGATGAGGGTGATCACGGCCCACGGGGTGCCGATCGCGGTCAGCAGCAGCACGAACGAGGTCATCGCGGCCTGTACGTCCCACTCGAAGGAGCCGACGAACACGAACGCGGTGGCCACGGCCGCGGCGATCACGGTGGCCGTGGTGCGGGTGGCCTTGGGGACGATGGCGTCGAGGTCGAGGCCCATGGAGTAGAGCATCAGCCCGGCGTTGCCCACCGATCCGGCGGCCGCGGCGACCAGCAGCGGAACCAGGTACCAGAACGGCGCGGCGTCGACCAGCGGACCGGCGTACTCGGCGCCGGCCCGGGCGGCGAGCGCGGTGTAGGTGCCGAAGAGCTGCGGGATCAGCAGCCCGACGAGCAGGCCGAGCCCGGTGGACCAGAGCACCTTGCGGGAGCTGTGCCTGCGCGGGGAGATGTAGCGGGTGTAGTCGCCGAGCAGGGTGATGAAGGCGACGGGCCCGCTGAGCCCGGCGGCGACGGCGGCGAGCAGCCAGGTCGGCCAGAAGGAGCCGAGCAGGTACGCGGTGTCCGGCGGAGCGGCGGTGGTGAAGTCGGGTGCGTAGGCGAACACGCCGACGGCCAGCAGCAGCACCATGCCGATGGAGAGCACCTTGCTCATGCGCAGCAGCAGCCGGTAGCCGAAGACGGCTCCGACGACGGTGCATGCGGCGAGCACGCCGTACATCACGGCCCGGGAGACTCCGGTGTCCGGCAGTCCGGTGAGCCGGGACAGGGCGCCGACCATCACGTCGCCGCCTATCCACAGGGTCAGCGCGGTGTAGCCGAGGGAGAGCAGCAGGCCGACCACCGAGCCGACGAGCCGGCCGCGGACGCCGAACTGGGCGCCGCTGGAGGTGGAGAGGTTGGTCCCCGTGCGCAGGGATACGAGCGCCAGCGGCGCGGTGAAGGCGATGCCGACGAGGGTGCCGGTCACGATGGCGGTGACCGAGGGCCACAGACCCAGTCCGAAGGACGGGGGAAGCCAGCCGAAGACGATCACGCCGAGGCAGAGATTGGAGCCGAGGAGGATCGAGATCAGGTCACGGGGACCGCTGGTCCGTTCCTCCTCCGGGATGGTGTCGACTCCGCGCTGTTCGATGGGCATGGGGGGACTCCCTTGGCAGGGCGGGGGGTGGCAATGCACTGTTTGAGCGACACTCAATGTGACCTAAGCCCTGGTCCCAGGTCAATGCTTCATTGCAAGGAAATGAAGAGTTAGAGTGATGCTCTAACCCATCGACTCAAAGGGTGGTGGATCGGCGTGCGGCTGACCCCTACGGAGCGCGACCGGCTGCTTCTCCGCAGTGCTGCGGAACTGGCCAGGGCGCGACGGGCCCGCGGACTGAAGCTCAACGTCCCTGAGGCCACCGCGCTCGTCGCGGACACGGTCTGCGAGGCCGCGCGCGACGGCAAGCGGCTGGCCGAGGCGATCGAGGAGGCCCGCTCCGTGCTGGGCCCGGACGACGTCCTGCCCGGCGTCAGCGACGTGGTCACGGAGGTGCACGTGGAGGCCGTCTTCGACGACGGATCCCGCCTCGCGGTGGTCTCGTCCCCGATCCGGGGCGCCGTCGGCCTGGGCGAGGACGCCCCGGGCGCGGTCGTACCCGGCCCCGGAGCCCCCCAGCCGGAGCCCACGGTCCACCTGCGCGTGCGCAACACCGCCCCGGTGCCGGTGAGCGTCACCTCCCACTTCCACTTCTTCGAGGCCAACCCGCGCCTCGACTTCGACCGCGCGGCGGCCTACGGCATGCGCCTGTGCGTGCCTGCGGGCTCCTCGGTCCGCTTCGACCCCGGCGGCGAGGCCGAGGTCGCCCTGGTCCCGATTGGTGGCGCACGCATCGCCATCGGCTTCGCCGGCCTGGTGGACGGCCCGCTGGACGCTCCCGGAGCCAAGGAGCTGGCGCTGACCCGCGCCGCGGCCTGCGGCTATCTCGGCGCGGCCGCTGCTCCCGACGCCAACGACCGCCCGGAAGGGACGACGGCATGAGCCGGCAGACACCCCACACGGACCACAGCGCGCACTGCGCACCCGGCAGCCGGCACATCGACCCGCACGAGTACGCCTCCGTCTTCGGCCCCCGCGCCGGCGACCGGGTCCGGCTCGGCGACTCCGGGCTGACCGTCCGGGTGGAGTCCGACTCCCAGAAGCCCGGGGACGAGTTCCTGGCCGGTTTCGGCAAGACGGCCCGTGACGGGCTGCACCTGAAGGCCGCCGCCGTCCGCGACACCTGCGACGTGGTGATCAGCAACGTGCTGGTCATCGACGCAGTCCTCGGCATCCGCAAGGTCTCCATCGGCATCCGCGAGGGCCGCATCCACGCGATCGGCCGGGCCGGCAACCCCGACACCCTCGACGGGGTGGACGTGGTCGTCGGCACGGGGACGAGCATCGTCTCCGGCGAGGGCATGATCGCCACCGCCGGCGCCGTCGACACCCACGTGCACCTGCTCTCCCCGCGCATCATGGAGGCCTCGCTCGCCGCGGGCGTCACCACGATCATCGGCCAGGAGTTCGGCCCGGTCTGGGGCGTCGGCGTCAACTCGCCGTGGGCGCTGAAGCACGCCTTCAACGCATTCGACGCCTGGCCCGTCAACATCGGCTTCCTGGCCCGCGGTTCCTCCTCGGACCCGGCCCCGCTGATCGAGGCCCTCGCCGAAGGCGGGGCCTCCGGGTTCAAGGTCCACGAGGACATGGGCGCGCACACCCGCGCCCTGGACACCGCCCTGCGCGTCGCCGAGGAGTACGACGTGCAGGTCGCCCTGCACAGCGACGGCCTCAACGAATGCCTGTCCGTCGAGGACACCCTGCGGGTGCTGGACGGCCGGACCATCCACGCCTTCCACATCGAGGGCTGCGGCGGCGGCCACGTCCCGAACGTCCTGAAGATGGCGGGCGTGCCGAACGTCATCGGCTCCTCCACCAACCCGACCCTGCCCTTCGGCCGGGACGCGGTCGCCGAGCACTACGGCATGATCGTCTCCGTCCACGACCTCAAGCCGGACCTCCCCGGCGACGCCGCCATGGCCCGCGACCGGATCCGCGCGGGCACGATGGGGGCCGAGGACGTCCTGCACGACCTCGGCGCGATCGGCATCACCTCCTCCGACGCCCAAGGCATGGGCCGCGCGGGCGAGACCATCCGCCGCACCTTCGCCATGGCCGCCAAGATGAAGGGCGAGCTGGGCCCGCTGGACGGCGACGGCGAGGGCGACGACAACGCCCGCGTCCTGCGCTACATGGCCAAGCTGACCATCAACCCGGCCATCGCCCACGGCCTGGCTCACGAGATCGGCTCCATCGAGGTCGGCAAGCTCGCCGACATCGTGCTGTGGCGCCCCCAGTTCTTCGGCGCCAAGCCGCAACTGGTCCTCAAGTCCGGCTTCCCGGCCTACGGGGTCACCGGTGACCCCAACGCCGCCACCGACACCTGCGAACCGCTGGTCCTCGGACCGCAGTTCGGCTCGTACGGGGCCACCGCGGCCGAGATCTCCGTAGCCTTCGTCTCTGCCGCCGCGGCGGCCCTGGGAAGCGACGAGATGCCGACCCGCAGGCGCCGGGTCGCCGTCCGCGGCACCCGGGGCATCGGCCCCGGGAACCTGCTCCTCAACTCCCGGGTGGGCGCGGTCGATGTGGACGCGCGCAGCGGACTCGTCTCCCTGGACGGCGAACCGCTGCGCTCCGAAGCCGCCGAATCGGTCTCCCTCAACCGCCTGTACTTCTTGTGAACCAGCACAGTTCGTACGTCAGAACAGCCCGTAAGGACCTCCCTGCCATGACCGACACCACGCCCGTGAACGCCGGATTCCGGATGCCCGCCGAGTGGACGCCCCACGAGCGCACCTGGATGGCCTGGCCCAGCCCCAACCCCACCTTCACCAACGAGCAGGAGCTCGCCGAGGCCCGCGAGGCCTGGGGCGCCGTGGCCCGCGCGGTGCGCTCGTACGAGCCGGTGACCCTGGTGGTCTCGCCCGGGGACGCCGAGAGCGCCCGCGCCGTGGTCGGCGACGACATCGAGCTGGTCGAGCGCGAGCTCGACGACGCCTGGATGCGCGACATCGGCCCGACCTTCGTCACCAACGACGCGGGCGAGCTGGCCGCCGTCGACTGGACCTTCAACGGCTGGGGCGCCCAGGACTGGGCCCGCTGGGACCACGACTCGAAGATCGCCCGGGAGATCTCCGGCATCGTCGGGACCCGCACCTACAGCACCGCGCTGGTCAACGAGGGCGGCGCCATCCACGTGGACGGCGAGGGCACCGTGCTCCTCACCGACACCGTGCAGCTCGGCAAGGGCCGCAACCCCGACTGGACCCGCGAGCAGGTCGAGGCCGAGATCCACGCCCACCTCGGTACCACCAAGGCGATCTGGCTCCCGTACGGCCTGGCCGGCGACTACGGCACCTACGGCACCCAGGGCCACGTGGACATCGTCGCGGCCTTCGCCCGCCCCGGCGTGGTCATGGTCCACAGCCAGCCCGACCCGGCCCACCCGGACCACGAGCGCGGCAAGACCATCGCCGCCATCCTGCGCGCGGCCACCGATGCCCAGGGGCGTCAGCTCCAGGTCGTGGAGATCCCGGCGCCGACCGTGCTGGAAGAGGACGGGGAGTGGGTCGACTACTCCTACATCAACCACTACCTGTGCAACGGCGGCGTGGTCCTGTGCGCCTTCGACGACCCGCGCGACGAGGAGGCGGCGGAGATCTTCCGCGGTCTCTTCCCCGAGCGGACCGTGACGCTCGTCGACGCACGTACGATTTTCGCCGGGGGTGGCGGTATCCACTGCATCACCCAGCAGCAGCCGAAGGTCTGACCCCGAGAGGGCGACCGGGACGAGGAGTGGGCCATGGTGGCGGGTGAGGTACGTGCCGCGCGCAAGAACGCGCCGCCGCGCGAGGACGTACTGGTCGCCGCCATGGCCACCATCGCCGAACGCGGCCTGGACGGTCTGACCATGGCCGGCCTGGGCCGCCAGGTCGGCATGAGCAGCGGTCATCTCCTCTACTACTTCCGCACCAAGGACGAGCTCCTGCTGCAGACCCTGGAGTGGAGCGAGGCGGCGCTGGGCACCCGCCGCCGCGCCCTGCTGTCGCGCCGCGGCCCGGCGCGCGAGCGCCTGCAGGCGTACGTGGACCTGTACGTGCCCGAGGGTGCCCGGGATCCGCACTGGACGCTGTGGCTGGAGGTCTGGAACCGCTCGCAGAACGCGGGACCGGGGGAGCGGGACCGCCAGGGGGCCATCGAGGGCGCCTGGCACCGGGACCTCGTGGCCCTGCTCGCCGAGGGCATCTCGCGCGGAGAGTTCCGCCCGGTCGACCCGGACCGCTTCGCGGCCCGGCTGCGGGCCCTGCTCGACGGGTTCAGCATCCAGGTCGCCGTCGGCCTGCCCGGGATAGGGCGGGGCGACATCCTGGAGCACGTCGGCGAGTTCCTCAGTGAGGCGCTGACCCCGGGGGCCGGAGCCTGAGCCGGCGCCCCGCCCGGCCCGCGGTCCCGCCCCGCCCCTCCAGCCACCGGACGGGCCTGCCCGCATGCTGAGATCCCCGTCCATGCGCGGCATGCGGTATGGCAGACTGCCGACGTGCCTGCTCAGCTCATGATTATGGACAGCAGCGCGCCGGTCCCCAGTGGCCGCTGAGCCGCGAAAGAACTTCGCGGAGGCGGCCACCGTGCCCCAGACCCGCGCGCAGACCTCTCGCACCCGCGAGAGGTTTTTTCGTTTTCCGGCCCGAACGTGCCGGAAACGGGCAGCGCGCGATGATGGGGGCAGTGGCGTCGGCCTGCCCCGCGGGCGGCATCCGGAACCACCCATCCGACAGGAGTCAGATCAGCATGACGACGACAGAGGCGACCGAGCCGACTGCGCCGGCTTCGGGCCCCGGCACCGATGACGGGTTCCACGTCTTCGACACGACCCTGCGCGACGGTGCCCAGCGTGAGGGCATCAACCTCACGGTCGCGGACAAGCTGACGATCGCCCGGCACCTGGACGACTTCGGGGTGGGGTTCATCGAGGGCGGCTGGCCCGGCGCCAACCCGCGCGACACCGAGTTCTTCTCGCGCGCCCGCGCGGAGATCGACTTCAAGCACGCCCAGCTCGTCGCCTTCGGCGCGACCCGCCGGGCGGGCGGCTCGGCCGCCACCGACCCGCAGGTCCGCGCCCTGCTGGAATCCGGCGCCCCGGTGATCACCCTGGTCGCCAAGTCCCACGACCGGCACGTCGAGCTCGCCCTGCGCACCACCCTCGAAGAGAACCTGGAGATGGTCCGCGACACCGTCGCCCACCTGGTCTCCCAGGGCCGCCGGGTCTTCGTCGACTGCGAGCACTTCTTCGACGGCTACCGGGCCAACGCCGAGTACGCGAAGTCCGTCGTGCGCGCCGCACACGAGGCCGGCGCCGACGTCGTAGTCCTCTGCGACACCAACGGCGGCATGCTGCCCGCGCAGATCACCGCGACCGTGGCGACCGTACTGGCCGACACCGGCGCCCGCCTGGGCATCCACGCCCAGGACGACACCGGCTGCGCCGTCGCCAACACCCTGGCCGCCGTGGACGCGGGCGCCACCCACGTGCAGTGCACCGCGAACGGCTACGGCGAGCGCGTCGGCAACGCCAACCTCTTCCCGGTCGTCGCCGCGCTGGAGATCAAGTACGGCCGTACGGTCCTCCCGGCGGGCGCGCTGGCCGAGATGACCCGGATCTCGCACGCCATCGCCGAGGTCGTCAACCTCACCCCCTCCACGCACCAGCCCTACGTCGGCGTCTCCGCCTTCGCGCACAAGGCGGGCCTGCACGCCTCGGCGATCAAGGTCGACCCGGACCTGTACCAGCACATCGACCCCGCGCGGGTCGGCAACACCATGCGGATGCTCGTCTCCGACATGGCCGGCCGGGCCTCCATCGAGCTCAAGGGCAAGGAGCTCGGCGTCGACCTCGGCGGGGACCGCGCACTGGTCTCCCGGGTGGTGGAGCGGGTCAAGGAGCGGGAGCTCCAGGGCTACACGTACGAGGCCGCCGACGCCTCCTTCGAGCTGCTGCTGCGCGCCGAGGCCGAGGGCCGGGCGCGCAAGTACTTCCGCATCGAGTCCTGGCGGGCCATCGTCGAGGACCGCCCCGACGGCACGCACGCCAACGAGGCCACGGTGAAGCTGTGGGCCAAGGGCGAGCGGATCGTCGCGACGGCGGAGGGCAACGGCCCGGTCAACGCACTGGACCGCGCGCTGCGGGGCGCCCTCGAACGCTTCTACCCCCAGCTCGCGAAGTTCGAGCTGATCGACTACAAGGTCCGCATCCTGGAGGGCGCACACGGCACGTCCTCCACGACCCGGGTCCTGGTCACCACGACGGACGGCACCCGCGAGTGGAACACGGTCGGCGTCGCCCCGAACGTCATCGCGGCCTCCTGGCAGGCCCTGGAGGACGCCTTCACCTACGGCCTTCTCCACGCGGGCGTGGAGCCGGCGGAGTAGTCCCGGGCCGCGACCGTGGCCGTGGCCGCGGGTGCTTCCGCGTCAGCACTGCGATGTCACGTGCGCGTGGAAACGCTCGCGGCTCCTCCAGGACCGTGAAGTGGAGGTAATAGCCGTGGTGCGGCTCCAGGGCCCGGGGTCCGCCCGGTTTCCCTTTCACGGCCCATGCCCCGGGCGGGGCGAAGAGGGGGAAGGGCCCCGGTCGGGGAGTGTAGGTCGAACGGATGGTCGGCGCGGGCCGATAGCCCTTATGTCCAGCTCACACAGGATTGCACCCGTTCGGGTAGCGTCGTGACTATGAGGACCAGGCTTATATCCGTACGTATGGGATCGCTGCTGGCCGCTCTGCTGCTGGCGCTGTCCGCGACCGCCCTGCTGGTCGCCCCGGGGGCGTCGGCGGCCGACGGGACCACCACCGTGGCGGAGGCCCTCAAGAAGGGCCCGGTCTACGTGGACCCCCGCGCCGAGGCGCAGCTGTCGCCCGCGCAGGCGGACGCGCTCGCGAAGAAGATCAAGGACGCCGGGAAGCCGGTGTTCGTGGCCGTGCTGCCGGCCACCGCCGAGTTCCCCGCCGCCAGCGTGCTCAAGACGGTCCGTACCGAGACCGGCATCACCGGGCTCTACGCGATCCGGCTCGGGGAAGGCTTCAACGCCGGTGCCGACCGGGCCGTCATGCCGAACAACGCCGTCCGCAACCTGGTCGACGCCGTCAAGGCGGGCGGGACCACGGACGCGAACACCGAGCTCAACACCTTCGTGGACCAGGCCCTCGCCCAGGCCAAGGGCAAGGCCCCGGCCTCCTGGGGCACTGCGAGCACCGACGGCGGCGGCGCCCCGGTGGGCGCCCTGATCGGACTCGGTGTGGTGGCCGCCGTCGGCGGTGGCGGGGCGTACGCGCTGGTCAAGCGCAACCGCAAGAAGAAGGAAGAACTTCGCCGCGAGTCCATCGCCCGGCTGAGCGTGGTCGTCGACGAGGACATCACGGCCTTCGGCGAGGAGCTGGAGCGCCTCGACTTCCACCCCGGTGAGCCCGGCGCCGACGACGCCATGCGCGCGGACTGCGAGCAGGGCCTCGACTCGTACGAGAAGGCCAAGCAGATCATGGCCTCCGTGCAGCACCCCGAGGAGGTCAAGGGGGTCACGCAGGCCCTCGAGGACGGCCGCTACGCCCTGGCCCGCCTCGACGCGCGCCGGCAGGGCCGGCCGCTGCCCGAGCGCCGCGCTCCCTGTTTCTTCGACCCGCGCCACGGGCCGAGCACCGAGGACGCGGCCTGGGCCCCGGCGGGCGGGGCCGCCCGTACGGTCCCGGTCTGCGCGGCGGACGCCGTCCGGCTGCGCGACGGCCAGGACCCGGCGGTCCGCACCGTCGACACTGAGCACGGTCGGCGCCCCTACTACGACGCCGGCCCGGCGTACGGTCCCTGGGCCGGCGGCTACTTCGGCGGCGGCATCCTGCCCGGCCTGCTCATGGGCACGATGCTCGGTTCGATGATGTCCAGTCCGGCCTACGCCTCCGACTTCGGAGGCGGCAACGGATTCGACGGAGGGGGCGGAGGCTTCGACGGCGGCGACGTCTCCGGGGCCGACTTCAACCCGTCCGACTTCGGCGGCGGGGACTTCGGCGGCGGAGGCGGCTTCGATGGCGGAGGCGGCTTCGGCGGGGGCGACTTCTAGCCGCCCCCGGCCCCGCGGTGTGGAATCGGGGTCACGCCTGCTTGATCGCCGAGATGTCGAAGGTCAGCTTCACCTTGTCGCTGACCATCACGCCGCCGGTCTCCAGCGCCGCGTTCCAGGTCAGGCCCCAGTCGGAGCGCAGGATCTCGGCCGAGCCCTCGAACCCGACGCGCTCGTTGCCGTAGACGTCGGTGGCCGAGCCGCCGAACTCCAGGTCGATGGAGAGCGGGCGCGTGACGTCCTTGATGGTCAGCTCGCCGGTGATGCGGTACTTGTCGCCGCCGAGCTGCTCCGCCTCGGTGGAGCGGAAGGTCATCAGCGGGAAGGTCTCGGCGTCGAAGAAGTCCCCGGAGCGCAGGTGTCCGTCCCGGTCGGCGATGCCGGTGTCGATGGAGGCGATCTTCACGTCGATGGAGGCGGTGGAGCGGGACGGGTCGGCGCCGTCCAGGTGCAGGGAGCCCTCGTGGTCGGCGAAGGTGCCGCGCACGTTGGTGACCATCGCGTGGCGGACGGTGAACCCGATGCTGCTGTGGGAGGCGTCGATGACGTAGTCGCCGGTGAGCGCGGCGAGGGCCGGGTCGACCTCGAGGGTGGCGACGGCGGTGGTGGTGTCCTGGGCGCGGCGGGTGAAGAGACCCATGGCTGCTTCTCCTAAGTAGGGGTGCCGCTCGGTGACCGGCACTCGTTGAACTTTCAACAACAATGACGCTAGACCCATTCCGTTCAAATTTCAACCTCTGGCGTTCTTGCGCGTGGCTTGGATGACTTGACGGCGCCTTGGCGGCACCTTGTCGTCCGCTTGGCTGGAGTTTTTGTCCGATCCCCACAAAGGACCAACGTCCTGCCTGGTGGGCGCCACTACACCCTTATTGCTTCTGTCCGGCCCGGACAGCGGAAGACACCCGACACTGTGTGGATTCGACGGAGGGTTTTTCCGGTCCGGCTTCGTAAGGTCATTACATGACCGTTGTGGACCAGATTCCGAGCGAGCCGACGGACGCCCGCGGGCGCGTGGCCGAGCTGCACGACCTGCGCGAGCAGGCGCGGCGCGGCCCGAGCGACCGGGCGACCGAAGCGCAGCATGCCAAGGGCAAGCTCACCGCCCGTGAGCGGATCGCGTTGCTGCTCGACGAGGGTTCCTTCAAGGAGGTCGAGCAGCTGCGTCGCCACCGCGCGACGGGGTTCGGCCTGGAGGCCAAGAAGCCCTACACCGACGGTGTCATCACCGGCTGGGGCACGGTCGAGGGCCGCACGGTCTTCGTCTACGCACACGACTTCCGCATCTTCGGCGGCGCCCTGGGCGAGGCCCACGCCACGAAGATCCACAAGATCATGGACATGGCCATCGCGGCCGGTGCCCCGCTGGTCTCCCTCAACGACGGCGCCGGCGCCCGCATCCAGGAGGGCGTCTCGGCGCTCGCCGGGTACGGCGGCATCTTCCAGCGCAACACCAAGGCCTCGGGCGTCATCCCGCAGATCTCGGTGATGCTGGGCCCCTGCGCCGGCGGCGCGGCCTACTCCCCGGCACTGACGGACTTCGTGTTCATGGTCCGGGAGACCTCGCAGATGTTCATCACCGGCCCGGACGTGGTCCGCGCGGTGACCGGCGAGGAGATCACCCAGAACGGCCTCGGCGGCGCGGACGTGCACGCCGAGACCTCGGGCGTGGCGCACTTCGCGTACGACGACGAGGAGACCTGCATCTCCGAGGTCCGCTACCTCATCACGATGCTGCCCTCCAACAACCGCGAGAACCCCCCGGTCCACGAGACCAGCGACCCGGCCGACCGCCGGTCCGACGTCCTGCTGGACCTGGTGCCCGCCGACGGCAACCGCCCGTACGACATGCTCAAGGTCATCGAGGAGCTCGTCGACGAGGGCGACGTCCTGGAGATCCACGAGCGCTGGGCCCGCAACATCATCTGCGCCCTGGCGCGGATGGACGGCCAGGTCGTCGGCATCGTCGCCAACCAGCCCGGCCACCTCGCCGGCGTCCTGGACATCCACGCCTCCGAGAAGGCGGCGCGCTTCGTCCAGCTCTGCGACGCCTTCAACATCCCGATCATCACCCTCCTGGACGTCCCCGGCTTCCTGCCGGGCGTCGACCAGGAGCACGGCGGCATCATCCGCCACGGCGCGAAGCTGCTGTACGCGTACTGCAACGCGACCGTGCCGCGGATCTCGCTGATCCTGCGCAAGGCCTACGGCGGTGCGTACATCGTCATGGACTCCCAGTCCATCGGCGCCGACCTCACCTACGCCTGGCCGACCAACGAGATCGCCGTGATGGGCGCCGAGGGTGCCGCCAACGTCATCTTCCGCAAGCAGATCGCGGACGCCGAAGACCCCGAGGCAATGCGTGCGCGCATGGTCAAGGAGTACAAGGCCGAGCTGATGCACCCTTACTACGCGGCCGAGCGAGGCCTCGTGGACGACGTGATCGACCCCGCGGAAACCCGCGAAGTCCTCGTCGCCGCCCTCGCGATGCTCCGCAACAAGCACGCGGACCTGCCGTCGCGCAAGCACGGCAACCCGCCCCAGTAGACGTCGAAGGAGAACTGCCACCGATGAGCAACGCAACCGCCACCCTGCTGAAGGTCGAGAAGGGCAACGCCGAGCCCGAGGAGCTGGCCGCGATCACCGCGATCCTGCTCGCCCGCGCCGCCGCCGCCCCCGAGGACACCGCCACCGCCGCCGCCAGCTCCCAGGCCGGCTGGCGCCGCCTGGAGCGCACCCCCGGCTTCCGCGGCCCGCGCAGCTGGCAGGGCTAGTACGCGAAGCCCCGCACGCACCACGTGAAAAGCCCCCCGCACTCCTCGGAGTGCGGGGGGCTTTCGCGTACGACCGGACGGCTACCGCAGGCGGGCCATGAGGGCGTGCTCCACCAGGGTGATGAGCGCGCTCTTGGCGTCCGCGCGGTGGCGGGCGTCGGTGGTGATGATGGGGGCGTCCGGGCCGATCTGCAGGGCCTCGCGGACTTCCTCCGGGGTGTACGGCTGGTGCCCGTCGAAGCCGTTGAGGGCGATGACGAAGGGCAGGCCGCTGTTCTCGAAGTAGTCGACGGCGGGGAAGCAGTCGGCGAGACGGCGGGTGTCGACCAGGACGACGGCGCCGATGGCGCCGCGCACGAGGTCGTCCCACATGAACCAGAAGCGGTCCTGGCCCGGGGTACCGAAGAGGTACAGGATCAGGTCCTGGTCCAGGGTGATGCGGCCGAAGTCCATGGCGACCGTGGTGGTCGTCTTGTCCCCGGTGTGGGTCAGGTCGTCGATGCCGGCGGAGGCGCTCGTCATGACGGCCTCGGTGCGCAGGGGGTTGATCTCGGAGACGGCGCCCACGAACGTGGTCTTGCCCACGCCGAAGCCACCCGCCACCACGATCTTCGCGGAGGTGGTGGAGCGAGGAGCCGCTCCGCCGTTAGAGCTTGCGAAGTCCACTGAGCACCCTTTCGAGCAGTGTCACATCTGGCTGGCCGCCGGCGGACTCGTCGCCGCCGGGCTGGTGGATGGCTACGAGGCCGGCCTCCGCCAGGTCGGCGACGAGGATCCGGGCTACGCCAAGAGGAATGGAAAGAAGTGCCGAGATCTCCGCGACGGATTTGATCTCCTGGCACAGGAGGCAGATGCGCTGGTGCTCGGGCAACTGCCCTTGCAGACGCGCGGGATCGGCCGTGGTGCTGACCAGCGCCTCGATGGCGAGCTGGTAGCGCGGCCGGGTCCGGCCGCCGGTCATCGCGTACGGACGCACCAGCGGGTTGTGCGCCTGCGGAGCCTGCGGGCGTCCGCCGCGCGGAGGCTGCTGCGGAGGCCGGTAGGACTGCCCGGGCTGCTGCGGCCGGCTGTACGGCTGCTGGTAGGGCTGTCGCTGGTACGGCTGCCCGGAGGCGGGGTCGTGCTCCGGCGCGGGCCGGTTGCTGGGAGCAGAAGGGAAGTTGAAGCGGTTCTGGTCGTGCCCACCCTGCGGCTGCTGCGCGCCGCCATAGGGATGTCCTCCGGGTGTTGTCACGTTTCCTCCTCCGACTCCAAGTACGCAGTACTCCCTGTGGAACCGCGCCACCGCACCCTATGGTGCAGTGACGCGAAACGCACTGCCTGTCTGCTAGTTGAGAAGTCCGCCCTGCAGTTCCGCGCGCAGGTCCGGGGTGAGGACACTGCCGGCGCGGTCCACGAGGAGGGCCATCTCGTAGCCCACCAGGCCGATGTCGCACTCGGGGTGCGCGAGCACCGCGAGCGAGGATCCGTCGGAGACGGACATGAGGAAGAGGAACCCGCGGTCCATCTCCACCACCGTCTGGTTGACGGCGCCACCCTCGAAGATGCGGGAGGCACCCGCGGTGAGGGAGGTCAGCCCGGAGGCCACCGCGGCGAGCTGGTCGGCCCGGTCGCGGGGGAAGCCTTCGGACATGGCCAGAAGGAGGCCGTCGGCGGATACCACAACCGTGTGGGACACCCCTGGGGTGTTGTCCACGAAGTTGGTGATCAACCAGTTCAGGTTCTGCGCCGCCTGGCTCATCGCGCTCACACTAACGCTCCTGGTCATAGCTGTTACTTGACTGCTCGGATCCCGCGTTGCGGCCCTGCTGGACACCGCGTCGCAGGTTGCTCAACCTGCCACGGATGTCCTCCGGGGCTCGGGAGACCTCGGGGCCTCCCTGCGGCGTCGTCTCCGCAGCGCCCTCGACCAGGTTGGCCTTGGGCACCCGCCGGGGGAGACCGGAGGGGGTGACCCCGCCGGCCTTCGGCTCGCGGAGCTTGGCGGCCTGCTGCCAGCGCTCGTCGTTGTTCGAGCGCCAGTCGGCAGTGCCTTCCGTTTCCCCGGTGGCCTTCTCCGGCGCCGCGGGCTGCTGCTGACGCTGCGGCCGCTGCTCGAAGAGGGATCCGGAGGACTCCGTTTCCTGCTGACCCGGCCGCTGCTGCGGCTGGCTGCCGCGTCGCGGCAGGCCCGCCCCGGTCACCTGGTGACCGGCGTCCGCAGTGGCGCCCGGACGGTCGAAGCCTACGCGCTCCGGGGCCGGTTCGGGAGCGGCCGGTGATTCCGATTCGGTCCCGTAATCCTGCTGGTAGGAGCCCGAGTAGGTGTTCTGCTGGGGCCACTCCGCAGCCGTGGAACGGGAATCGTACCCGCCGTCGTAGGCCGGGAGTTCCTGTCGCTGATCCGTGTACTCGGGTTCCGGATAGGCGTAATCCTGCTGGGTGTACGCGTCGTATCCCTGCCCGGCCTGAGCGGGTTCGTAACCGGGGTCGTAGCCCTGCGCGGGCTGCTGCTCGTAGCCCTGGTACGGCTGGTACGCGTGCTCCGGCTGCGGTTCCGGATACTCCGCCGCGGGCTCGTCGTACTGCGACTGCACCTGCGGGTAGCCGACCTGCGCCTCCAGCGCGGCCCGGCGCTCCTCACGGCCCAGGGACCGGCCGACCGGGTCGGCGGCGGGCTCGTCGAACCCCGGCTGGTCGGCCCGGTGGACCTCGTAGCGGGAGTCGTCGAAGCCGAGCTCGGCGGCCGTGCGCAGCGCGGCCGGCTGCTGGGCCTGCTGGCGCGGGATCATCTGGGAGACCGTGAAGTCGTCCGCCGGGATCTCCTCGCCACCGCCACCGTGGGTGATGGCGTCGGGGAGCATGACCAGCGAGGTGGTACCGGCCGCTTCGCCCGAGGGGCGCAGCTGGACGCGGATGCCGTGCCGGTCGGCCAGCCGGCCGACCACGAACAGACCCATGCGCTGCGAGATCGCGGCGTCCACGGTCGGCGGGTTGGCCAGCTTGTGGTTGATGTCCGCGAAGTCCTCGGCGGTCAGGCCGATTCCCTTGTCGTGGATCTCGACCATCACGCGGCCGTCGGGCAGACGCGTCGCGTTGACCCGGACCTTGGTCTGGGGGGAGGAGAAGGTGGTGGCGTTCTCCAGGAGCTCGGCGAGCAGGTGCACGAGGTCGGTCACGGCCTGGCCGTGGATCTCGGCCTCGGAGACGCCCGACAGCTCGACGCGCTCGTACTGCTCCACCTCGGAGGAGGCGGCGCGCAGGACGTCGACGAGGGGGACCGGCTGGTCCCAGCGGCGGCCCGGCTCCTCGCCCGCGAGGATGAGGAGGTTCTCGCCGTTGCGGCGCATGCGGGTGGCCAGGTGGTCCAGGCGGAAGAGGTTCTCCAGCTGGTCCGGGTCGGCCTCGTTGTTCTCCAGCTCGGTGATCAGGGTCAGCTGGCCCTCGATCAGCGACTGGTTGCGCATGGAGAGGTTCGTGAAGATCGCGTTGACGTTGCCCCGGAGGAGGGCCTGCTCGGCGGCGAGCCGGACGGCCTCGCGGTGGACCTGGTCGAAGGCGCGGGCGACCTCGCCGATCTCGTCCTGGGAGTCGATCGGGATCGGCACCACGCGGGTGTCGACCTTGCCCGGGTCGGTGCGCGAGAGCTGGTCGACGAGCATCGGCAGGCGCTGCTCGGCGATGTCGAAGGCGGCTCCGCGCAGACGGCGCATCGCCTTGCCCATCTGGCGGGCCATCATGCCGGCCAGGATGAAGGCGGCGAGCAGGGCCACGACCACGATGGCGCCGGTCAGGATGGCGTCGTTGCGGGCCTCGTCGGAGACGGCGCCGGAGTCCTTGAGGGCCTTGGCGAGCAGTTCCTTCTCGAGCTCGGCGTAGCCGTCGAACTTGGCGGTGGCCGCGGCCTGCCAGGCCTGCGGGGTGGTGCCGTCCACGGCGAGCTTGGCGGGCTTCTCGCCGCTGGCTATCGCCTCGGTCATACCGGTGAGCGCGGAGTCGTTGACCACGGGCGGGGCGTGGAAGACGGTGCCGGCCTGCTCGGCCGCCTGCTTGGCGGCGGCGAGCTTCTGGGCGCCTTCCTCGGACTTCTTGCCCATGATCTCGCGCAGGCGGGCGACGTCCTCGTCGGTGCCGGCGGCGACGTACTCGCCGATGGCGATCTCTTCGAGGTACGCGTACGAGGAGAAGGCGACGAGCTGGGCCTTGCGGATGTCCTCGTTGGTGCTCGGCCGGACCAGCAGGTGCGTGCCCACCGAGCGCTGCAGCGAGTTCGCGGCCTTGGACAGTTCGAGCGCGTAGACCATGCGGCCGTACGAGGTCACGTTGCCGGTGCCGAGACCGAGCTCGTTGGAGAACTGCATGAGGTAGTGCTGGACCAGCACGTACCCCTCTTCGGTCGGGATCGGGCCCAGTGCCTTCGGGAGGGCCTTCTTCGGCGTCTCCAGCTGCGGCAGGTAGGCCGTCTTGCGGACCTGCTCCAGCTTCGGCTCCTCCTGGCGGAAGAGCTCCAGGCGGCGTTCCAGGCCCTGGCCCGCGGGCAGGTCCTTCGCGGCCTCGGCGAACTTGGCCTTGGCGGCGTCGGTGGCGGAGTACGCCTTCAGGACGGGCTCGGACTCGCGCTGGCCCCTGAGCAGGGCATCGGCCGTCAGGTCGCGCTCGTTCAGGAGCGCCTGGCCGTACTCGGCGGCGGCCTGGACGATGGCGGCGGTCTTCTCGGCGTCCTTGGCCTCGTTCCAGGTGTCGATGGAGCCCTTCACCTGGAAGCCGCCCATCACCAGTCCGACGAGGACCGGGACGAGCAGGATGGCGTTCAGACGGGTCGGCACACGCCAGTTGCGGGGCGAGAACCTGCTGGTGCTGCCGCTGCTCACGGATGGTTCCACGGGTACGTCAAAGGATGACGCGGCCGCGCGCGGCGGCGGGGTGAAGTTGCCGCGCGCGGGTTCATCCGCGGGGCTCGAGTTGCTTCGCCTCACTCGACCAACAACCTCTCGGCGGTGCTACTAGCTAGTTCGTTGAATTCCAGCACGGTTAACGGCCGTGTTCCAAACAGTTGAAATCGGCCATTCCTAGAGACCTATGTCCCACATAAACCGGACATAAAGAGCGTCCTGCGGCAAAAGCGGGGCCAGTTGTGAGCGCAGTGACACCGGGCGAACGCACCGTGTCGCCAACTACCGGCAATTCTCTGTCGAAACGTTATGAACGAAGGGGGCGGGCCGTGTCGCATGACACAGCCCGCCCCCTAAAACCAGCCGGTGAAGCCCTCGTTGCGCGGAGTCTTACTTGAGCCGCGCCATCAGTGCGTGCTCGACGAGCGTGATGAGCGCGCTCTTGGCGTCCGCGCGGTGGCGGGCGTCGGTGGTGATGATGGGGGCGTCCGGGCCGATCTGCAGGGCCTCGCGGACTTCCTCCGGGGTGTACGGCTGGTGCCCCTCGAAGCCGTTGAGGGCCACGACGAACGGCAGGCCGCTGTTCTCGAAGTAGTCCACGGCCGGGAAGCAGTCGGCCAGGCGACGCGTGTCGACCAGGACGATCGCCCCGATCGCGCCGCGCACGAGGTCGTCCCACATGAACCAGAAGCGGTCCTGACCCGGGGTACCGAAGAGGTACAGGATCAGGTCCTGGTCCAGGGTGATGCGGCCGAAGTCCATGGCGACCGTGGTGGTCGTCTTGTCCCCGGTGTGGGTCAGGTCGTCGATGCCCGCGCTCGCGGACGTCATCACGGCCTCGGTGCGCAGCGGGTTGATCTCGGAGACGGCGCCCACGAACGTGGTCTTGCCCACGCCGAAGCCACCCGCCACCACGATCTTCGCGGAGGTGGTGGAGCGAGGAGCCGCTCCGCCGTTAGAGCTTGCGAAGTCCACTGAGAACCCTCTCGAGCAGCGTTACATCCGGCGTTCCGCCGGCCTCTCCATTGCCCGGCTGGTGGATGGCCACCATGCCGGCCTCCGCCAGGTCGGCGACGAGGATTCGTGCGACGCCGAGCGGCATGTTCAGCAGCGCGGAGACCTCCGCGACCGACTTGACCTCACGGCAGAGGGTGCAGATGCGCTGGTGCTCCGGGAGCAGCCCGGACAGGTGCATCGGATCGGCCGTGGTGCTGACCAGGGCCTCGATGGCGAGCTGGTAGCGCGGTCGGGTCCGGCCGCCGGTCATCGCGTACGGACGAACCAGCGGCTGGTCGCCTTCCGAGTACGAGTCTCCGTACTGATCGGAATAGGCGGGGGGCGGGGTCATTGATCCTCCGGGCTGGACAGCAATGGTCAGCGTGCCGTCTGACGGGGCGGCCGGTGGGGGGACGGTATGACGGCCTGGCGGTGGTACTGGGTTCCGGGGCCGTGGCCCCGGTCCCCCGGCCGGCAGTACCGTCCGGCCGGGAGAGCGGCAGTCAGATGAGCAGGCTTCCCTGCAGTTCCGCGCGCAGGTCCGGGGTGAGGACGCTGCCGGCGCGGTCCACGAGGAGGGCCATCTCGTAGCCCACCAGGCCGATGTCGCACTCGGGGTGCGCCAGTACGGCCAGCGAGGATCCGTCGGAGACGGACATGAGGAAGAGGAACCCGCGGTCCATCTCCACCACCGTCTGGTTGACGGCGCCACCCTCGAAGATGCGCGACGCACCCGCGGTGAGGGAGGTCAGCCCGGAGGCCACCGCGGCGAGCTGGTCGGCCCGGTCGCGGGGGAAGCCTTCGGACATCGCCAGAAGGAGGCCGTCGGCGGAGACCACCACGGTGTGGGACACACCGGGGGTGTTGTCCACGAAGTTCGTGATCAACCAGTTCAGGTTTTGTGCCGCCTGGCTCATCGAACTCAACTATCGCTCCTGCTGGTAAGTGGGGTCGATGTGGTAACTGCCGGTGGCCGGGCCGGTGGTGCCGGCCTGCCGACCCTGCTGGATACCGCGTCGGAGGTTGGTGAGACGGCCGCGGACATCGTCCGGGGACCGCGAAACCTGGGGGCCGGCCTGTGCTTCGGCCTGCTGCTGCGCGGTGCCGGCCACGAGGTTCGCCCGCGGGACCCGGCGGGGCAGACCCGACGTGGTGATGCCGCCGGCGGCGGGCTGGCGCACGCGCTCGGCCTGCCGCATCAGCTCGTCGTTCGGCGAGGAGCGCCAGCTCACGGTCGGCACGGCGCCGGTGGCCGTCTGAGCGGACTCGGCCGGAGCCTGCTCCTGGCCGCGCTGCGGCAGCTGGTGCTGCTGCGGGCGCTGCGGGGCGGCCGGAGCCGGAGCCGCCGGGGCGGACTGCTGCGCCTGCTGGGGCACCGCCGGTGCCTGAGCCGGGGGCTGGCCCGCCTCCTGGCGGAACCAGTTCGACTCCAGCGTGTCGAAGATCGGGCTGCGGGCCTCGCCGGCGCCCGGACCGGCCGGGGGCAGCGCCTCCGGACGGGACGCCTGCGGCAGCCGCGGAGCCTCCGCGCGCGGGGTCGGCACGGGGGAGTAGTTGCCCTGGGGCTGCGGGGCCTGGCCGGGCTGGACGTAGCCGCCGACACCGGGGCCGCCGGGCCGCTGGGCCTGGAAGTCCTGGCGGGCGAACTGCCCCGTGGAGGCCGGGTCGCCGAAGTCCTGGCGGGGGAACTGACCGGTGGAGGCCGGGTCACCGAACTCGGGGCGGGCGAACTGGCCCGTGGTGCCGTTGTCGCGGCCGCCGGCCTGCGGGGCCGGGGCGTTGAAGTCGGGGCGGGGGAACTCGGACGTGGAACCGGGGCCCGACAGCTCGTCGTGGCCGCGCGGTACGTCGTGCCCGCGCTGGTCCGCGCCCCACGTGGTGGTCTGGGGTATCGCTGCGGGTCCGCCGCCCGTGCCCGGGAGCTCCGGACGGGGTGCGCCACCGCGCGGCGGAAGCTGCGGCCGGGGGCCGCGCCCCGCCGGGCCGCCGGCCTGCGGCTGACCCTGCTGCTGCGGGGCCGGCTGCTGGGCCGATTGCTGGGGCTGCGCCTGCTGGGGCTGCTGCGGGCGCTCGAAGCCGTTGCCCTGCGGGAAGCCGCCGGGACCGGACGCCGTGGGGGCACCGACCGGACGGGCCTGCGGACCGCCGAAGCCGCCCGGGCCGCCGGGACCCGAGACCGGGCCGCGGCCCGGCAGCGGAGCACCCGAACCGAAGGCGCTCTGCGTCTGGCCGCCGGGACCCTGCTGCTGCGGCCGTCCGCCCTGCGGGCCGGGGCCCTGGGGCTGGCCGCCGGGGCCGCCGTCGCGGCCCGGCAGGGCCGCGCGCTGGTTGCCTGCGGACACCTGGCCGCGCTGCGGGGCGGCGCCAACGGGGGGACGCGCGCCGGGACCGGGGATCGAGCCCTGCGCCTGCGCGCCGGGACCGCCCTGACCGGGGGCGCCGGGAGCACCCTGGCCGCCCGGACCGCCCTGGCCGGGCATCGGAGCCGGCTTCTTGCCGCCCTGGGCGACGTCCACCGGGAGCATGACGAGGGCCGTCGTACCGCCCGAGTCGGAGGGACGGAGCTGGATGCGGATGCCGTGTCGCAGGGACAGGCGGCCGACCACGAACAGACCCATGCGGCGGGAGACGGAGACGTCCACGGTGGGCGGCGAAGCGAGCCGCTCGTTGATCGCGGCGAGGTCCTCGGGGGAGAGGCCGATACCGGTGTCGTGGATCTCGACGAGCACGCGGCCGTCGGGCAGCGCGTGACCGGTGACCTTGACCTTGGTCTGCGGGGAGGAGAACGAGGTGGCGTTCTCCAGCAGCTCGGCGAGCAGGTGCACGAGGTCGTTGACGACGCGGCCGGCCACGTCGGTGCCGGGCACCGACGAGAGTTCGATGCGCTCGTACTGCTCCACCTCGGACGCGGCGGCGCGGAGCACGTCGACGAGCGGGACGGGGCGGGTCCACCGGCGGCCCGGCTCCTCGCCCGCGAGGACGAGGAGGTTTTCGCCGTTACGGCGCATGCGGGTCGCGAGGTGGTCGAGCTTGAAGAGCGAGGACAGCTGGTCCGGGTCGGCCTCGCGCGACTCCAGCTCGGAGATGAGCGAGAGCTGGCGCTGGATGAGGCCCTGCGAACGGCGCGAGAGGTTGGTGAACATCGCGTTGACGTTGCCTCGCAGGAGGGCCTGCTCGGCGGCGAGGCGGACGGCCTCGCGGTGCACGTCGTCGAAGGCCGCGGCCACCTGGCCGATCTCGTCGCGGGTGTGCAGACCGACGGACTCCACCGTCGTGTCCACGTCCTGCGGGTCGGACTCCGACAGCTGCTTGACGAGCTCGGGCAGCCGGTCCTGGGCGACGCGGGTCGCGGTGTCCTGGAGGCGGCGCAGCGAGCGGATCATCGAGCGGGCCATGACGAAGGCGCCGACGAGGGAGACACCGAGGACGAGGAGGATCAGCGCACCGTTGATGAGGGCGTCGCGCTGCGACTCGTTCTTGAGTTCGCGGGCCTTCTGCTCCATGTCCTCGAGCAGGGTGAGCTCGATGACCTTCATGGCCTGGAGCTTGGTGTCGTCCGCGTCGTACCAGTCCATCCAGGACCGGTTCTTCTCCTTGGCGAACTGGTCCTTGTTGCCCAGGACGCGGCGGGCGTAGTGGTCGGCGGTGGCGATTTCCTGGTTGCCGTCGCCGAGCGCCGCGAGGAGCTCCTCGGGCTTGCCCTGGTAGACGAGCTCGAAGGTCTTGCGCGCCTGCTCCTCGCTGCTCTGGGCGGAGCGGGCGTAGAGACGGTCGTTCTCGGTGAGGTTGCCGGCCAGCGCGGGGTCCGCGGGGAGCGCGGCCGCGATGATCGCGCGCTGGATCGAGGCGTACTCCTTGGCGGAGGAGAACGCGGCCAGCGCGCGGGTGCGCTTGATCATCTCGGGGTTCGAGGTGGCCTGGGCCATGTCCTGCGAGAGCGAGAGCAGCGAGACGACCAGCGCGTTGTACTCGGTGACGGTCTGCTGGGCACCGTTCTGGTACGCGTTCTTGCGGATCTCTTCGAGGTTGTTGAGCCCGTGTGCGATCTGCAGGATGTTGTTGCGGATCGACCGGAGCGTCTCGTCGTTGCCCTCCGCGACGTCGACCTTGTCGGTCGCGGCGGCGAAGGCGCGGACGGCGGAGTCGGTCGAGTCGCGGACGCCCTGGACCAGGGTGCTCGGCTTGCCCGACTTGTCGACGGACAGCGGACCGGCGGAGTTGTCGCGCTCGGCCTGGAGCATGGCGGCCAGGTTGGTGGCCTGACGCGTCATCGTCGTCAGCAGCTGCATGTGTTCCAGCTGCGCGATGTCGTTGAGCGAGTCGTTGATGCGGAAGCCACCGAGGGTGGTGGCGGCGACGACCGGCAGGGTCAGCAGCGACACCAGTCGCGTGCTGATGCGCCAGTTCTGCATGGCCAGACGGGAACCGGACCCACGGGGGGTCTGGGGTATCGCGACGTCGCGGCTGCCCGACTCGTCGTCGGCCTTGGAGCCGCCCTTGGGCTTGGCGCGGCCCTTCGGCTTCACCGCGGCGGAGCCGTCGGGGCCCCCGCTCTCGACAGCCGGCCCGCGGTTCTGGGCGTGCTGGGGCGAGGAGCCACGGTCGGTCCCGCCGCGCGGGTCCTGCTCCGGCGCGGCGTCCCCACGGCCCTGACGGGCCTGGGGAGACCCCTTGTCATCCCTCTTGAATCGTCCCTGCACTAGCGTCGCAACCTCTGGACCAGGCGTCCCGCCGGGCGACCGGTGGGACGGTGTCGAGTCGTGGGGCAATGCGCCCCATGGTGGTCGTCGGTGACCGGCGCGTCTCCCTCTCCGTTGCCGCCGCGCTCGGCGCTGTGTCGCGCCACCTGCGCGCCGGCTGATTCCCGCGGCGGTCCCGCGAATTCCAGCACAGAGGCGGATCTCCAACAAGGTGCGAGCCCCTGCCTGGACAGTCGGTCACGTCCGGTGACGCATGCGCTACCCGACGTGCGTGCCAATTCATATGGAATCGGACTTACGCCGCCCAAACCCCGCGCCTGGCAAGCTGTCCCAGTCGCGATGATCGGGAGCGGAATGACGCATTCAGTGGCGCAATGTCCGCTTTGTGGTGCGGAATTGACTGTCCGTTATGCCCGTAATGCCTGGTCACTGGTGAGCAAACTCACACAGCTGTGGCCATTACTTCCCGGTTCGGCGGGGGATTCAGATGTTTAGCCTTGAGCTTTACAGGCTTGCCGCGAGCGACAAGCGGCACTCCGAAGGCATCCCGGCGGCACCCGCCGCCACCATCCGACCTAGTGAGCCGAGGGCTTCGCACTCCGATGAAGACGACGATGATGTTCCGCAACATAGCCAACCCGCGCCGCACCACCCTCGCGCACCTCAAGGACGCCGAGGAGCTGCAGACCGCGCCGGTCCCGGAGCACACCGTCGAGCTGCCGGGCCAGACCGCGAACCCGCGCCGCACCGTCCTCATGGATGCACCGGTCGCCGCCGCCCAGTAAGAGGGGCCCGGTCACGGGAGTGTCCGGCGAAAGCCGCGCGAGGCGTCGGCCCCCACCGCGTTAGCCTGGAGTCCGCAGACTCCAGCCAGCGGAAATACAGAGGGGCAGACGCAACACGTGCGCATCGCCAGGTTCTCCATCGACGGCAATGTCGCGTTCGGCGCGGTCGAGGGCAGCACTGCCCCCGGCGCCGAAGGTGAGCTCGTCCTCGACATCATCAAGGGCATCCCGTTCGCGGACTTCGAGCTCTCGGGCACGAAGGTCCCGCTGAACAAGGTCCGGCTGCTGCCGCCCGTGCTCCCGAACAAGGTCGTGGCCATCGGCCGCAACTACGCGGAGCACGCGGCGGAGCTCGGCAACGAGGTCCCGGACGCCCCCATCACCTTCTTCAAGCCCTCCACCTCGGTGGTCGGCTCGGGCGACCCGATCGCGTACCCGTCCTTCTCCCAGGACCTCCACCACGAGGCGGAGCTCGCCGTGGTCATCGGCCGCATGTGCCGCGAGGTCCCGCGCGAGCGCGTCAAGGACGTCATCTTCGGCTACACCTGCGCCAACGACGTCACCGCGCGCGACGTCCAGCAGCGCGAGCAGCAGTGGGCCCGCGCCAAGGGCTTCGACAGCTCCTGCCCCCTCGGCCCGTGGATCGAGACCGATCTGGACCCGAGCGACCTGACCATCCAGTGCACCGTCAACGGCGAACAGCGCCAGCTCGGCCGCACCAGCCAGATGGTCCGCTCCATCGAGGACCTCATCGTGCACATCACCGAGGCCATGACGCTGCTCCCGGGCGACGTCATCCTCACGGGGACCCCGGCCGGAGTCGGCCCCCTGAACGTCGGCGACGAGGTCGCCGTCACCATCGAAGGCATCGGCACTCTCACCAACAAGGTGATCAAGCGTGGCTAACGCGACCCCCCGCGTACGTTTCTGTCCGTCCCCGACCGGCAACCCCCACGTGGGTCTGGTCCGCACGGCCCTCTTCAACTGGGCGTTCGCCCGCCACCACGGCGGTACGTTCGTCTTCCGCATCGAGGACACCGACGCGGCCCGCGACTCCGAGGAGTCCTACGGCCAGCTGCTCGACTCGCTGCGCTGGCTCGGCTTCACCTGGGACGAGGGTCCCGAGGTCGGCGGCCCGCACGCCCCGTACCGCCAGTCCGAGCGCATGGACATCTACAAGGACGTCGCGCAGAAGCTCCAGGACGGCGGCTACGCCTACCACTGCTACTGCACCACCGAGGAGCTGGACGCCCGCCGCGACGCCGCCCGCGCCGCCGGCAAGCCCTCCGGCTACGACGGCACCTGCCGCGAGCTCTCGGACGAGCAGAAGGCCGCGTACGAGGCCGAGGGCCGCACCTCGATCGTCCGCTTCCGGATGCCCGACGAGCCGATCACCTTCACGGACCTGGTCCGCGGCGAGCTGACCTTCACCCCCGACAACGTGCCGGACTTCGGCATCGTCCGGGCCAACGGCGCCCCGCTCTACACGCTCGTCAACCCGGTCGACGACGCGCTGATGGAGATCACCCACGTCCTGCGCGGCGAGGACCTGCTGTCCTCCACCCCCCGCCAGATCGCGCTCTACGGGGCCCTGATCGAGCTCGGCATCGCCAAGGCGGTGCCGGCCTTCGGCCACCTGCCGTACGTGATGGGCGAGGGCAACAAGAAGCTCTCCAAGCGCGACCCGGAGGCCTCGCTCAACCTGTACCGCGAGCGCGGCTTCCTCCCCGAGGGCCTGCTGAACTACCTCTCGCTCCTCGGCTGGTCCTTCTCCAAGGACCAGGACATCTTCTCGATCGAGGAGATGGTGGAGAAGTTCGACATCCCGGACGTCAACGCCAACCCGGCGCGCTTCGACCTCAAGAAGGCCGAGTCGATCAACGCCGACCACATCCGGCTGCTCGACCCGAAGGTCTTCGCGGACCGCTGCGCCCCGTGGCTCCAGGCCCCGCACGCCAACTGGGCGCCCGAGGACTTCGACACCGCCGCCTGGGAGCGCATCGCGCCGTACGCCCAGACCCGCCTCACGGTCCTCTCGGACATCACGGCCAACGTCGACTTCCTGTTCCTGAAGGAGCCGGCCCTGGACCAGGCCTCGTGGGACAAGGCGATGAAGGGCGAGCCCGCGGCCCTGCTCACCACGGCCCGCGAGAACCTGGCCGCCGCCGACTGGTCGGACCCCGAGTCCCTCAAGCAGGCCGTCCTGACCGCCGGCGAGGCCCACGGCCTCAAGCTCGGCAAGGCACAGGCCCCGGTCCGCGTCGCGGTCACCGGCCGCACGATCGGCCTCCCGCTCTTCGAGTCCCTCGAAATCCTGGGCAAGGACCGTTCCCTGGCCCGCATCGACGCGACCCTGGCGAAGCTCGAAGCCGCCTGAGAACCGTCCGTACGTCCCCCGGGGGCGGCAGCTCTGCAAAGGGCTGCCGCCCCCGGGGCGTTCCGCGTAGGGTCGGCCGTATGGCGATCCGTGCGGTGCTGTGGGACATCGACGACACCCTTTTCGACTACACCGGGGCCGACCGGGCCGGGCTCGCGGCGCACCTGGTCGCCGAGGGGCTCGCGGAGCGGTACGGGGCTCCGGCCGAGGCGCTCGCGCTGTGGCGGCGGATCACCGACCGGCACTGGGAGCGGTTCGCGGCCGGTGAGGGCACCTTCCAGGGGCAGCGCCGGGACCGGGTGCGGGAGTTCCTCGGACGGCCCGCCATGACCGACGCACAGGCCGACGACTGGTTCGAGCGGTACGTGGAGCACTACAGGGCCGCCTGGGAGCTGTTCCCCGACGTGGTGCCCGTCCTGGACGCCCTGGCGGGCGACTACCGCCACGGGGTGCTCTCCAACTCCTCCGTGGCCAACCAGGACCCCAAGCTGCGCCACCTCGGCCTGCGCGACCGCTTCGAGGTCCTGGTGTGCGCCGTGGAGCTGGGCGTCAGCAAGCCCGAGGCCGGCGCCTTCCTCGCCGCGTGCGCCGAGATGGGGCTGGAGCCCGGGGAAGTGGTCTACGTCGGTGACCAGCCCGAGATCGACGCGCGGGGCGCCCGTGACGCCGGTCTGACGGCCGTGTGGCTCGACCGCGACGGATCGCGCGGTCCCGGACCGGAGGGCGTGCACCGGATCGCCGGACTCGACCGGCTCCCGCAGGTGCTGGCCGGGGATACCCGTTTTGGAGCACGGTCAGGCATCCGGTAATGTTCTTTCTGCGCCGCCCGAGCGGGCCGAAAGGCCGGGCCGGAGGCGCTAACCGAACGAAAGTCCCTCAGGGTCTTGAGTTTTGGTGGGCTATAGTGTAATTGGCAACACGAGGGTTTCTGGTTCCCTTATTCTAGGTTCGAGTCCTGGTAGCCCAGCGCAGTTCAGCAGTAACGCAGTGCTTGCCCCCGTTGTGTAGCGGCCTAGCACGCCGCCCTCTCAAGGCGGTAGCGCCGGTTCGAATCCGGTCGGGGGTACAGATCCTTCCCGCGAGATCTCCAGGGTCGCACCCGGATGTTTTGATGCAGGATCGCTAGGGCCCCCGTTGTGTAGCGGCCTAGCACGCCGCCCTCTCAAGGCGGTAGCGCCGGTTCGAATCCGGTCGGGGGTACGGTGTCTAGCTGGTCTAGACCTTTGGGCTATAGTGTAATTGGCAACACGAGAGTTTCTGGTTCTCTTATTCTAGGTTCGAGTCCTGGTAGCCCAGCGCAGTACCGCAGTAACAGCTAGCCCCCGTTGTGTAGCGGCCTAGCACGCCGCCCTCTCAAGGCGGTAGCGCCGGTTCGAATCCGGTCGGGGGTACGCACAGAAGAGGCCCTCCGCGTTCATCGCGGAGGGCCTCTTCGCTGTTTCCGGACGGGGCGGAACGCCCGGGCCAAGAAGTACGGGCCCGGCGGCGCGTGTGCGGACGTGTGCGGCGTCTCACGCGCCCCCGGGCCCGGGGGAGTAAGTGGTCGGAAGGGTCAGCTGGAGCGGCGCAGGGCCTCGGTCAGTCGGGCGGCCGCGTCGATGACGGCCTGGGCGTGCATGCGCCCCGGGTGACGGGTCAGGCGCTCGATCGGCCCGGAGACCGATACGGAGGCCACCACGCGGTTCGAGGGGCCGCGCACCGGCGCCGAGACGGAGGCCACGCCGGGCTCCCGCTCGCCGATCGACTGCGCCCAGCCGCGACGCCGTACGCCCGAGAGCGCCGTCGCCGTGAAGCGCGCGCCCTGCAGGCCGCGGTGGAGCCGCTCGGGCTCCTCCCAGGCCATCAGGATCTGCGCGGCCGAGCCGGCCTTCATCGGGAGCGTGGAGCCCACCGGGACGGTGTCCCGCAGGCCCGACAGCCGCTCGGCCGCTGCCACGCAGATACGCATGTCGCCCTGACGCCGGTAGAGCTGCGCGCTCTCTCCCGTCACGTCCCGGAGGTGGGTGAGCACCGGTCCGGCCGTGGCCAGCAGGCGGTCCTCGCCGGCCGCGGCGGCGAGCTCCGCCAGCCGCGGTCCGAGGATGAACCGGCCCTGCATGTCCCTCGCCACCATCCGGTGGTGTTCCAGTGCCACGGCAAGGCGATGTGCCGTGGGTCGTGCGAGCCCTGTCGCCGCGACCAGCCCGGCGAGGGTGGCCGGACCGGACTCCAGTGCGCTCAATACCAGAGCTGCCTTGTCGAGAACGCCGACGCCGCTAGAGTTGTCCATGAAACGATATTCGCGTCTCACACTGTGAAACGCAAGTTCAATTTTTCCAAGAACCAGCGAGTCTGTATGTGCGGGTCCACGAACCACTGGGTCCGAGCCGTCGTCCGGGACGTGGGGTACGGACGATCAGGCGCACAAGATCTCTATCAAGCGCCGGCACAACCGGCCGGCCGGAGGGAAAGCGATGGGTAGGACACTCGCGGAGAAGGTCTGGGACGACCATGTCGTCCGGCGCGCCGAAGGCGAGCCCGACCTCCTCTTCATTGATCTGCACCTGCTGCACGAGGTGACCAGCCCGCAGGCCTTCGAGGGGCTGCGCCAGGCCGGCCGCAAGGTCCGACGCCTCGACCTCACCATCGCGACCGAGGACCACAACACCCCCACCATCGACATCGACAAGCCGATCGCGGACCCGGTCTCCCGGGCCCAGCTGGAGACGCTGCGGGCGAACTGCGCCGAGTTCGGTGTGCGCCTGCACTCGCTGGGCGACGTCGAGCAGGGTGTCGTCCACGTCGTGGGACCGCAGCTGGGCCTGACCCAGCCGGGCACCACGGTGGTCTGCGGTGACTCCCACACCTCCACGCACGGCGCCTTCGGCGCGCTGGCGTTCGGCATCGGCACCAGCCAGGTCGAGCACGTGCTGGCGACCCAGACGCTGCCGCTGGCCCGCCCAAAGACGATGGCGATCACCGTCACCGGCGCGCTGGCCGAGGGCGTCACCGCCAAGGACCTGATCCTGGCGATCATCGCCAAGATCGGCACCGGCGGCGGCCAGGGCTACATCCTGGAGTACCGCGGCGAGGCCGTCGAGAAGCTCTCGATGGAAGCCCGCATGACCATCTGCAACATGTCGATCGAGGCCGGCGCCCGCGCGGGCATGATCGCCCCCGACCAGACCACCTTCGACTACCTCGAGGGCCGCGACCACGCCCCCGTGGGCGAGGACTGGGACGCTGCGGTCGCGTACTGGAAGACCCTGCGCACCGACGACGACGCCGTCTTCGACGCCGAGGTGGTCATCGACGGCGCCACCCTGTCGCCGTTCGTCACCTGGGGCACCAACCCCGGCCAGGGCGCGCCCCTGTCGGCGAACGTCCCCGACCCGGCTTCGTACGAGGACGCTTCGGAGCGCAACGCCGCCGAAAAGGCCCTGGAGTACATGGGGTTGACCGCCGGACAGCCGCTGCGCGACATCAAGGTCGACACCGTCTTCGTAGGTTCCTGCACCAACGGCCGCATCGAGGACCTGCGCGCCGTCGCCGGGATCATCGAGGGCCGCAAAGTCGCCGAAGGCGTACGGATGCTGGTCGTCCCGGGCTCGGTCCGCGTCGCCCTGCAGGCCGTGTCGGAGGGCCTGGACAAGGTCTTCAAGGAGGCCGGCGCCGAATGGCGGCACGCGGGCTGCTCGATGTGTCTGGGCATGAACCCCGACCAACTGGCTCCCGGTGAGCGCTCCGCGTCCACCTCCAACCGCAACTTCGAGGGCCGGCAGGGCAAGGGCGGGCGTACCCACCTGGTCTCCCCGCAGGTGGCTGCCGCCACCGCCGTGCTGGGCCACCTGGCCTCGCCCGCCGACCTGTCCGACGCCAACGCGACCGCCGGAGTCTGAGAACGATGGAAGCCTTCACCACCCACACCGGCCGGGCCGTCCCGCTGCGCCGCAGCAACGTCGACACCGACCAGATCATCCCGGCCCACTGGCTGAAGAAGATCACGCGCGACGGTTTCGAGGACGGGCTCTTCGAGGCCTGGCGCAAGGACCCGGAGTTCATCACCAACCGTCCCGAGCGCGCCGGTGCGACCGTCCTGGTCGCCGGTCCCGACTTCGGTACCGGTTCCTCGCGCGAGCACGCCGTCTGGGCCCTGCAGAACTTCGGCTTCAAGACGGTCATCTCCTCCCGCTTCGCCGACATCTTCCGCGGCAACTCGCTGAAGAACGGTCTGCTGACCGTGGTCCTGCCGCAGGAGACCGTCGAGCAGCTGTGGAAGCTGACCGAGGCCGACCCCACCGCCGAGATCACGGTCGACCTGGTCGACCGCCAGGTCCGAGCCGAAGGCGTCGTCGCGGAGTTCGAACTCGACGACAACGCCCGCTGGCGTCTGCTGGAGGGGCTGGACGACATCTCGCTCACCCTTCAGAACGAAGCGGACATCGCCACGTACGAAAGCGTCCGACCGGCCTTCAAGCCGAGCACGATTCAGGCGTGATTCCGGCCTGAGCAGCGCTTATTCGCCTTAGGGTGATCACATAGGCAACACTGTGCCCCCTGCCATCCGGCAGGGGGCACAGTCGTGTGTTGAGGCCCCGTGAGGCGACAACTCGCCCCAGATGGCACAATCTGTGCATGGAACGCGACAGTCAACTTGAGCTCTACGGACTTGTTGCCGACCGATTGAAAGAAGCACACACAAGGGTGCGCACACTGCAAGTCCCGGAGGGCGTAAGGATGGCGCTGTCCCGGAAGCTGTTGGTCGTCACCGCCGTGGCGAAGCACGATCTCGCCGACGCGGCAAGGCGCCTGGACAGGTTGATGAAGGACCTCGACGAGGGTCGATTCCCTGAAGGCGACTGATGCGAAGGAACTCCGTAACGGCCTACAACGTTGCGGCACTAGGGTGATAAGCCCGTTTCGTGTTTGATTTGCGGTATATATCCGCCTAACGTGCGAAATAAGCTTGAACACATTCGTTCTGGCGAAGTCTCCGAAGGGGAAGACGTTGAACAAGGCGCAGCTCGTAGAAGCGATTGCCGACAAGCTGGGCGGCCGTCAGCAGGCCGCGGACGCCGTCGACGCGGTACTGGACGCCATCGTCCGCGCGACCGTCGGGGGCGACCGGGTCTCGGTCACGGGCTTCGGCTCGTTCGAGAAGGTCGACCGCCCGGCCCGCTATGCCCGTAACCCCCAGACGGGTGAGCGCGTCCGGGTCAAGAAGACCTCTGTTCCCCGCTTCCGTGCGGGTCAGGGCTTCAAGGACCTGGTCAGCGGCACCAAGAAGCTCCCCAAGGGCGGCGAGGTATCGGTGAAGAAGGCGCCCAAGGGCAGCCTCACCGGTGGCGCTTCGGCGACGGTCAAGAAGGCCGCCGCGAAGAAGGCCGCACCCGCCAAGAAGGCCGCTGCCGCCGCCAAGACCACGGTCGCGAAGAAGACCACGGCCAAGAAGGTCACCGCCACCGCCAAGAAGACGGTCGCCAAGACCGCCGTGGCGAAGAAGGCGGCACCCGCGGCGAAGAAGGCCACGGTCAAGAAGGCCGCGGCGACGGCGAAGAAGACCACCGCCACCGCGAAGAAGACCGCCCCGGCGGCCAAGAAGGCCACCGCGGCGACGAAGGCGCCCGCCAAGAAGACGGCGACGCGCAAGGCCACCGCGAAGAAGACCACCGCCCGCAAGACCAAGTAGGGCAACGAGTCACACACGCCGGGCCGGTTTCCCCACGGTGGGGAAACCGGCCCGCGGTGCGTGGGAACGCCCTGGTGGGGTGTCCGGGGTCAGAAGGTCTGCAGCGTGACCAGGGTGATCCGCAGGCCCGCGCCCTCGCCGTCCGTCTCGATCCGGACCCGCTGCCCGGGACGCAGCAGCCGCAGGCCGCCCGCGTCGAACGCCGGGGCCTCGAAGGGCACCGGGGTGCCGTCGTCCAGCAGCACACTGCCGCTGCGGGTCTGGGTGTCGTACGTGTACGCGGTCGCCTGCATACGGGCACTGTATCGGGCCGTATGGCGCCCCACGCCAAGGGCCAGGACCCTGCGCAGATCCGCCCCCGTGTCCACGTCCCGGCGGATGCTCTCGACGCCGGCGAGGGCCATTTCCACCGCGCCCGAGGCCGAATGCCGGGACCGTGAGGGACCGCCGAACGAGGGCGCCAATTCCACGTCCGGAGCAGCGGAAAGCAGGGTCGTCCCGATTCCCGCCGCATCCGCCAGAAATGCCCGGGGAAATGCCGAAGCGGTTTCGAGCACGCGTAGCAATTCGGGTGGCCGCAGCGCCGGCAGATCCGCGTTCATCGCGGCCACCGCCGCCCCGGGCCTGCCCGCCCGTATCTCCCGCGCCCCGTGGGCCAGCGCGGCGTTGAGCCCGGCCGCCGGGGAGTCCGGCACGATCCGGGCCCCCAGCCGCGCCAGTTCCGCACCGGCCTCCGGATCGTCCGTGACGACCACCACATCCGCGACCGCCGTGCAGGCCAGGGCCCCCGCGACGGTGTCCAGCGCGAACGCCAGGGCGAGCCCCGCCCGGGACGCTCCCACGGCCGGCGCGAGGCGGCTCTTGGCCACCGCGAGCGGCTTCAGCGGGACGACCAGACTCCAGACGGCGTTCGTGACGGACCCCTTCCCTCCGGCACGCTCGCGCGCCGCTCAGACCATGTGCGGGTCATGACCAGGTCATGCGGAGCCCCATTGTCACCTCATGCCGGGCCACCCGGGGCCTGGTCCGGGTGTCCGGGGCGTACGGTGTTCTCGACAGAGACCGGACCCGGGGCCACACTTGTCCGGCCCCGAGGCGCCCAAGCCGCGCACCGGTCCTAGAGGAAGGTGTCCGAGTGTCCCGCCGCAGAATCGGCTTCTGGTACCGCCTTGCGGCGGCCATCGCGAAACCGCCGCTGGTAGTGCTCTTCAGGCGGGACTGGCGGGGAATGGAACACATTCCGGCCGAGGGCGGATTTATCACCGCCGTCAATCACAACTCGTATCTGGACCCGCTGTCCTACGCGCACTTCCAGTACAACACCGGCAGGGTGCCCCGATTGCTCGGCAAGGCGGCCCTCTTCGAGGTCCCCATTGTCGGAGCGATCCTGCGCGGCTCCGGCCAGATCCCGGTCTACCGGGAGTCCACCAACGCCCTGGACGCATTCCGGGCCGCCGTGGACGCGATCGAGCGCGGCGAATGCGTGGCCTTTTACCCGGAAGGCACCCTCACCCGGGACCCCGACATGTGGCCGATGGCCGGCAAGACCGGCGCGGCCCGCGTGGCGCTGATGACCAGGGCACCCGTCATTCCGGTGGCCCAGTGGGGCGCGAATCTCGCGATGCCGCCCTACGCCAAGGAGAACAAGGTCAACCTGTTCCCGCGCAAAACCCTCCAGGTCCTCGCCGGACCGCCCGTGGACCTCTCCGCGTACTACGACCGGGAACCCACCCCGGACGTGCTCAGGGAGGTCACCGAGGTCATCATGGCGGCCATCACCGGACTGCTGGAGGAACTGCGGGGCGAGAGCGCGCCCCCGCAGCCGTACGACCATCGCAACGCCAGGGCTCAGCAGCGGCGCAAGGCCGCAGGGGAGGGCAACAAGTGACACGTCCCGTGAAGGCAGCCGTATTCGGAACCGGCTCCTGGGGCACGGCCTTCGCCATGGTCCTCGCCGACGCCGGCTGCGAGGTGGTCCTCTGGGGCCGCCGCCAGGAGCTCGTCGACGCCATCAACAGCGGCCGGACCAACCCGGACTACTTCCCCGACGTCGAACTCCCCGCGAACGTCCGCGCCACCACCGACCCGGCCGAGGCCGCGGCCGGCGCCGACTTCACGGTCCTCGCCGTCCCCTCGCAGACCCTGCGCGGCAACCTCGCCGCCTGGGCTCCGCTGCTGGCCCCCGAGACCGTGCTCGTCTCCCTGATGAAGGGCGTCGAACTCGGCACCGCCAAGCGGATGAGCGAGGTCATCGAAGAGGTGGCCAAGGTCCCCGCCGAGCGCATCGCGATCGTCACCGGCCCCAACCTGGCCGCCGAGATCGCGGCCCGGCAGCCCGCCGCCTCGGTGGTGGCCTGTGTGGACGAGGCCGCCGCCCAGCGTCTTCAGGCCGCCTGCCACACCCCGTACTTCCGCCCGTACACGAGCACCGACGTCATCGGCTGCGAGCTCGGCGGCGCCGTCAAGAACGTCATCGGCCTCGCCGTAGGCATCGCGGACGGCATGGGCCTCGGCGACAACACCAAGGGCTCGCTCATCACCCGCGGACTCGCCGAAGCCACCCGCCTGGGCCTGGCGATGGGCGCCGATCCGCTCACCTTCTCCGGCCTCGCGGGCCTCGGCGACCTCGTCGCCACCTGCTCCTCGCCGCTCTCCAGGAACCACACCTTCGGCACCAACCTGGGCCGCGGGATGACCCTGGAGGAGACCATCGCGGTCACCAAGCAGACCGCCGAAGGCGTCAAGTCCTGCCAGTCCGTGGCCGATCTGGCCCGCCGCCACGGAGTGGACATGCCGATCACCGACACGGTCGTCGACATCGTCCACCACGGCAAGCCGACCCTGGTCGCGCTCAAGGAACTCATGGGACGCAGCGCCAAACCGGAACGGCGCTGACTGCTTTCCGGACGCTTGAGCGGGTACCCTCGTGGCGATATGAGCAGCGAGAACCTCCCCCAGACCCCTGAGCAGCAGGGCCGCAAGCCCCGCGTGGCCGTCGTGTTCGGCGGCCGCAGCTCGGAACACGCCATTTCGGTCGTCACCGCGGGCGCCGTCCTGCGCTCCATCGACCGCTCGAAGTACGAGGTGCTGCCCATCGGCATCACCACGGACGGCCGGTGGGCGCTGACCGCCGACGAGCCCGCCCGGATGGCCATCTCCGGCGGCGAGCTCCCCAACGTGGGGCAGCTCGCCGAATCGGAGGACGGCGCCGTCGTGCTCTCCGTCGACCCGGCCAGCCGCGAGGTCGTCTACACCGAGCCGGGCGCCGTCCCCAAGGCGCTGGGCGAGGTCGACGTGGTCTTCCCCGTCCTGCACGGCCCGTACGGCGAGGACGGCACCCTCCAGGGCCTCCTGGAGCTCTCCGGCATCCCGTACGTCGGCTCGGGCGTCCTCGCCTCGGCCGTCGGCCAGGACAAGGACTACATGAAGCGGGTCTTCACGTCCTTCGGGCTGCGCGTCGGCCCGTACGTGACCATCCGCCCCCGCGAGTGGGAGAACGACCGCGAGGGCGCACTCGCCCGCATCGCGGACTTCGCCGGCGAGCACGGCTGGCCGCTGTTCATCAAGCCCGCCCGCGCCGGATCCTCGATCGGCATCACCAAGGTCGACGAGCCCTCCGCACTGGACGCCGCGATCCGCGAGGCCCGCCGCCACGACCCGAAGATCATCGTGGAGGCGCTGCTGCGCGGCCGCGAGATCGAGGTCGGAGTCCTGGAGTTCGAGGACGGTCCGCGCGCGAGCGTGCCCGCCGAGATCCCGCCGGTCTCCAGCCACGACTTCTACGACTTCGAGGCCAAGTACATCGACTCCGCCTCCGGACTCGTGCCCGCCCCGCTCACCCCGGAGCAGACCGCCGAAGTCCGGAAGCTCGCGATCGAGGCCTTCGACGCCGCGTCCTGCGAGGGCCTGGTGCGCGCCGACTTCTTCCTCACCGAGGACGGCGAGTTCGTCATCAACGAGATCAACACGATGCCGGGCTTCACCCCGATCTCCATGTACCCGCGCATGTGGCAGGAGTCGGGCATCGAGTACCCGGAGCTGGTGGACCGCCTGATCCAGGCCGCCCTGCGCCGCTCCACCGGACTGCGCTGACCCCGTAGCGCGAACTCCGCCACCGAGCTCCGCACAAGGAAGAGGACCGCCCGCCGCCCCTCGCACGAGGAGGGCAGCGGGCGGTCCTCTTCCGCGCGGGCGGGCCGGCGGGAGGGCCGGTACGGGGGTCAGTACGAGGAGATGCCCACCGGAACGGTCTTGGCGATCGCGGCGGACAGGCCCACCAGCATCCCCGCATCCGTGGCATGCTCCTTGTCGACCCGGACCTCCGTGTACGCCAGCCGACTCCCGGTGGTGAACCGGAAGCCGCCGTCGTCCAGCTTTTCCAGGAGCCAGCCGACACCGTTCACGTCGACGCCCTCCGACTTGTCGTCGAGCATCTTGGCGGGCCTGGGGATACCGCACCGCAGTACGATCGCCGAGCCACCCCACGCGGCGGTCAGGTCCGACTCCGGCAGCGCCGGGGTCCGGGCCAGCGAGGCCACCGTTCCCGGGAGCTCTTTGTGCAGCGCCGCACAGAGACCCGCGACGTCGGCGGGCGGAGCGGACGGCGGATCCACCCGTGCCTCGGAATCACCCGGGGAACAGCCCGCGAGGGCCGCCGAGGCGGCCATCGCGGTCAGTGCGGCGAGCAGAGAGAAGGGCCGGCGGTGTCGTGACATCACCGGCCAAGAGTAGACGGGGGCTACAGATGGACGACCGGACAGGTCAAGGTGCGGGTGATCCCCTCCACCTGCTGGACCTTGGCCACGACCATGCGGCCGAGCTCGTCCACGGTGTCGGCCTGGGCGCGCACGATCACGTCGTACGGGCCGGTCACGTCCTCGGCCTGGATCACCCCCGCGATCTGCGCGATGGACTCGGCGACGAACGACGCCTTGCCCACCTCGGTCTGGATGAGGATGTACGCCTGTACCACGGAACCTCCAGGGCGGCCACGAGGATCATTTCCCCTACCCTTCGGGTGGGCCCGGGGATGACGGGTGGGCCCGGGGAAGAAGGGACGCCACGGTACCGCGTTGCCGAGCGCCGCGGGGAGACCCGCGGGTCCGGCGGCGCGCAGAGCGGGGCGTACGGAGAGCAGAAGTTGACGTATCTGTTGACGGTACCCAGAGCTGTGACGGCTCGCGACCGCAAGCGGACTGGGCAAGAAGGGGCACAGCGATGAAGGGCACTGTGGGCGAGCTGGGGGAGTTCGGGCTCATTCGGGAGCTCACCTCACGGCTCACCACCACCCCGGCGGTCCGGGTCGGCCCGGGCGACGACGCCGCGGTGGTGTCGGCCCCCGACCGGCGGGTCGTGGCGAGCACGGACATCCTGCTGGAGGGCAGGCACTTCCGGCGCGACTGGTCCACGGCCTACGACGTCGGCCGCAAGGCCGCCGCGCAGAACCTCGCGGACATCGCCGCCATGGGCGCGGTGCCGACGGCGCTGCTGCTCGGCCTCGTCGTCCCGGCGGAGCTGCCGGCCACCTGGCCCACCGAGCTGATGGACGGCATCCGCGACGAATGCCAGGTCGCCGGTGCGGCCGTGGTCGGCGGCGACGTGGTCCGCGGCGACATCATCACCGTGGCCATCACGGCCCTCGGCGACCTGCGCAACCACGAACCCGTGCTGCGCTCCGGCGCCCAGCCCGGCGACGTCGTGGCCGTGACCGGCTGGCTCGGCTGGTCCGCCGCGGGCTTCGCCGTGCTCTCGCGGGGCTTCCGCTCGCCGCGGGCCTTCGTCGAGGCCCACCGGCGCCCCGAGCCGCCCTACCACGCGGGCCCCGCGGCCGCCGGGCTCGGCGCCACCGCCATGACCGACGTCAGCGACGGCCTGATCGCGGACCTCGGGCACATCGCCGAGGCCAGCAAGGTACGGATCGACCTGCGCTCGGCGGCCGTCGACATCCCGACGCAGATGCACGACATCGGCCAAGCCGTCGGCGTGGACCCGCTCCAGTGGGTCCTCACCGGGGGAGAGGACCACGCGATCGTCGCCACCTTCCCGCCGGACGTGAAGCTCCCGGCCCGCTGGAAGGTCATCGGCGAGGTCCAGAACCGCTCCGCACTGCCCCAGGTGACCGTCGACGGCGCCCCCTGGGCCTCCACCGGCGGATGGGACCACTTCGGCGGCGACACGGCCGCCGAGGACACCGGGCGATGAGCGGTCCGCTCGGCGCGATAGGCCCCTCCCGAGGCCGGGCGCACCCGCCGCTGTGCCTGACCGTCGCCGGATCCGACTCCGGCGGCGGCGCAGGCATCCAGGCCGACCTCAAGACCATGCTGGCGCTCGGGGTCCACGGGATGAGCGTGGTGACCGCTGTGACCGCGCAGAACTCGCTGGGCGTCAAAGGCGTCTGGGAACTGCCCGTAGAGGCCGTGAAGGGCCAGTACAGGGCCGTGGTGGACGATATCGGCGTCCAGGCCGTGAAAACGGGAATGCTGTCCTCCGCCGCCCTCGTGGAGACCGTGGCCGAGCTGCTCGCCGCAACCGCCGCCCCGGCCGTCGTGGACCCGGTCGGCGTCTCCAAGCACGGGGACGCGCTCCTCGCCGCCACCGCGCTGGACGCCGTACGGGAAGAACTGCTGCCCCGGGCCACGGTCGCCACGCCGAACCTGGACGAGGTGACCCAGCTCACCGGAGTCGTCGTGGAGACCGAGGACGACATGCGCCGGGCCGCCGACGCGGTCCTCGCCCACGGGCCCGCCTGGGCGCTGATCAAGGGCGGCCACCTCGCCGCCCACGGAGGCGAGGCCGTGGACCTCCTCACGGACGGCGCCGACGAACGCTGGCTGCGCGCCCCCCGCCACGACAACCGGCACACCCACGGCACCGGCTGCACGCTCGCCAGCGCGATCGCGGCGGGCCTGGCCAAGGGCCGGAGCGTCCCGGAGGCCGTCACCGAGGCCAAGGAGTACGTCACCGGCGCCATCGCCGCCGGATTCGCCCTGGGCACGGGCATCGGACCGGTGGACCACGCGTGGCGGTGGCGCTGACACGCGCGCGCCGAAGCGCCCGGGCCGAAACGCCTGTAGGGCCTGCTCCGCCCCGCTGGATCGCGGGATGGAGCAGGCCCTACAGGTTTGATCTTGTTCGATCAGGCAAAGCAAGAGGCCGGTCCACCAGGTGGACCGGCCTTCTCAGCAACCGGAAAGGGCTGCGCTACGACGGAAGGCGTCAGCGCGAGACCTTGCCGGCCTTGATGCACGAGGTGCAGGCGTTGAGGCGCTTCGGCGTCCCATTGACCACGGCACGGACACGCTGGATGTTCGGGTTCCAGCGACGCGAGGTGCGGCGGTGCGAGTGGGAAATGCTGTTGCCGAAGCTCGGCCCCTTGGCGCAAACGTCGCAGTTGGCAGCCACAGGTCACTCCAAAGACTTCAGATGCACTTACAGTGAATCCCGGCGCACCGGTATCAGGGATCTGAAGTGGTTTGCCGGGGGGAATGGCCCGACTCTCATCGGGCAACCGGAGCAGCATACAACGCCTGCCTCGGTCCAAGAAAACTACCATGTCCACGGCCGCCCCCGCCCCGGGGTCCCGCCGGCCCGGCAGTCCTTCGTTACCCTGCGGTGAACCCTGGCCCGCACAAGGAGGAACGCCCGGTGGCGCACCAGCCTCAGCCGTACCCCCTGAACGCCGAAGCGGTACGCACCTGGAGCTCGCTGGCCCTGGCCGCACTGGGCCGGGCCCGCGAGGACATCGACGCGATCAACGTCTATCCCGTCGCCGACGCGGACACCGGCACCAACCTCTACCTGACCGCCGAATCGGCCGACCGCGAGCTCGGGGACCTCCTCGCCGGAGTGACCGACGGCACAGCCGCAGCCTCCCTCCCCGAGGCCGTACGGGCCTTCGCGCACGGCGCCCTGATAGGCGCCCGGGGCAACTCCGGGACGATCCTCGCGCAGCTGCTGCGCGGAGTGGCCGACGTACTCGGCGAGGAGTCCGGCGGGCCCGAGGGACCCGAGGGGCGCGACCCCGCGCGGCTGCTCGCCCAGGCGCTGACCCGGGCCGCCGAGGAGGCCTACCGGGCCGTCGCGCACCCGGTGGAGGGCACCATGCTCACCGTCGCCACCGCCGCCGCCAAGGCCGCCGAGACCGCTGCCGGGGCCGTCGGGACCGCCGCCGGCGTGGCCGGTGCCGCCTACGACGGAGCCCGCGCCGCCCTCGCCGAAACCCCGGGGCAGCTGGCCGCGCTCGGACGGGCCGGAGTGGTCGACGCCGGGGGCTGCGGACTGGTCGCCGTACTCGGGGCCCTGTGGCAGGCACTGTCCGGGCGGGAGCCCGCGCCCGAACCCGTACGCGGCCGGGCCGTGCCCGTACCGAGGCCGCAGGAGCCCTGCGCCGAGGAGGAGCAGCCCGGCGGACCCGCCTACGAGGTGATCTACCTGCTGGAGGCCGCCGAGACCGAGGTCGACCGGCTGCGCACCCGGCTCGACGCCCTCGGGGACTCCCTCGTGGTGGTCGGCGGCGACGGGCTGTGGAACGTCCACGTCCACGTCGACGACCCCGGCGCGGCCGTGGAGGCCGCCGTGGTCGCCGGACGCCCGTACCGGATCCGCATCACGCACTTCGGCGACGAACGCCGCCGGGCCCGCGGCGAGCGCTCCCAGCGCGCCGTCGTCGCCGTGGTCCAGGGCGAGGGGCTGGCCGGGCTCTGCGGAGAGGCGGGCGCCACCACCCTGCTCGCCCGGCCCGGGGAACCGCCGGCCGTCGCCGAACTGGCCGACGCCATCCGCGAGGCGCACGCCCGCGAGGTCGTCCTGCTCCCGAACGGCGCCGAACTGCGCGCGGTCGCGGCGGCCGCCGCCCGGCAGGCGCGCGCCGAAGGCGTACGGGTCGCCGTGATCCCCACCCGCTCCGAGGTCCAGGGCCTGGCCGCGCTCGCCGTGCACGACCCGGAGGGCACCTTCGACGAGGACGTGGTCGCCATGACGGCCGCCGCCGGAGCCACCCGCTACGGCGAACTCGCCGTCGCCGAACGGCAGTCCTTCACCTCGGCCGGCATCTGCCAGGCCGGCGACGTGCTCGGGCTCATCGACGGCGACGTGGCCGTCATCGGCACGAGCCTGGCCGAGACCGCCGAGGCCGTCCTGGCCCGCATGCTCGGATCGGGCGGCGAACTGGTCACCCTCGTCCTGGGCCCCGAGGTGCCGGACGCGCTGGCCGAGCGCCTGGAGGCGTACGTCCAGCACGGCCACCTCGCCGTGGACACCGTCACCTACCAGGGCGGCCGCTGGTCCGCCCCGCTGCTCATCGGGGTGGAATAGCCGGGTTGTCGGCCCCATGGTGTGCAATGAACACGTGCCCGCGCTCGACGAAGACCTCAAGAAGACCCTCGGCCCCGCCACCGCGAAGGTGCTGGCCGAGCAGCTCGGCCTGCACACGGCCCTGGACCTGCTCCACCACTACCCCCGGCGGTACGCGGAGCGCGGCGAGCTGACCTCGCTGGCCGAACTCGCCGACCAGATCGACGAACACGTCACGGTGGTCGCGCAGGTCGCCGACGCGCGGCTGCTGACGTACCAGGGCAGCCGGGGCGGCGGGAAGCGCCTCGAGGTCACCATCACCGACGGCAGCGGACGGCTCCAGCTCGTCTTCTTCGGCTCCGGCGTCCACAAACCGCACAAGGAACTGCTGCCCGGCAGCCGCGCGATGTTCGCGGGCAAGGTCGGCATGTTCAACCACAAGCTCCAGCTCGCCCACCCCGCCTACGAGCCCCTCGGCGCGGACGCCTCCGACCGGGACGCGGCCGCCGCCTTCGCGAGCCAGCTCATCCCGATCTACCCGGCCTGCGCGAAGCTGGAGTCCTGGAAGATCGCCAAGTGCGTGGACGCGGTGCTCCCCACGGCCCAGGAGGTCGTCGACCCGCTGCCGCCGGCCCTGCGCGAGGACCGCGGACTGGTCCCGCTCACCGAGGCCCTGCTGAAGATCCACCGCCCGGTCACCAAGGCCGACATCGAGGATGCCCGCGGCCGCCTCAAGTGGGACGAGGCCTTCGTCCTCCAGGTCGCCCTGGCCCGCCGCCGGCACGCCGACTCCCAGCTCCCGGCCGTACCCCGCCGCCCCACGCCCGGCGGCCTCCTCGAATCCTTCGACGCCAAGCTCCCCTTCACCCTCACCGAAGGCCAGCAGACCGTCTCCAAGGAGATCTTCGACGACCTCGCCACCGACCACCCCATGCACCGTCTCCTCCAGGGCGAGGTCGGAAGCGGGAAGACGATGGTCGCCCTGCGGGCCATGCTCGCCGTCGTCGACTCCGGCGGGCAGGCGGCCATGCTCGCCCCCACCGAGGTGCTCGCGCAGCAGCACCACCGGTCCATCACCGAGATGATGGGCGAGCTCGCCGAGGGAGGCATGCTCGGCGGCTCCGACCGGGGGACCAAAGTGGTCCTGCTCACCGGCTCGATGGGGGTGCCCGCCCGCCGTCAGGCGCTGCTCGACCTGATCACCGGCGAGGCCGGCCTCGTGATCGGCACGCACGCCCTGATCGAGGACAAGGTGCAGTTCCACGACCTCGGCCTGGTCGTCGTCGACGAGCAGCACCGCTTCGGCGTGGAACAGCGCGACGCCCTGCGCTCCAAGGGCAAGCAGCCCCCGCACCTGCTCGTCATGACCGCCACCCCGATCCCGCGGACGGTGGCCATGACCGTCTTCGGCGATCTGGAGACCTCCGTACTGGACCAGCTCCCCGCCGGCCGCTCCCCGATCGCCACCCACGTGGTGCCCGCCAAGGACAAGCCGCACTTCCTGGCCCGGACCTGGGAGCGGGTCCGCGAGGAAGTCGAGAACGGGCACCAGGCGTACGTGGTCTGCCCGCGCATCGGCGACGGGGAGGACGAGAACGGCAAGGGCGCCAAGGGGGCCAAGGGCGCCAAGAAGAAGGCGGCGGCCGAGGAGGACGGTGACAGGCGGCCCCCGCTCGCGGTGCTGGAGATCGCCGAGCAGCTCACCCGGGGCCCCCTCGCCGGACTGTCCGTCGAGGTGCTGCACGGGCGGATGGACCCCGCCGACAAGGACGACGTGATGCGCCGCTTCACCGCGGGCGAGGTCAAGGTGCTGGTCGCCACCACCGTCATCGAGGTCGGCGTGAACGTCCCCAACTCCACCGTCATGGTCATCATGGACGCGGACCGCTTCGGCGTCTCCCAGCTCCACCAGCTCCGCGGCCGCGTCGGCCGCGGCTCCGCCCCCGGCCTGTGCCTGCTGGTCAGCGAGATGCACGAAGCCAGCCCCGCCCGCGCCCGGCTCGCGGCCGTCGCCGCCACCCTGGACGGCTTCGAGCTCTCCCGCATCGACCTGGAGCAGCGCCGCGAGGGCGATGTGCTCGGCCAGGCCCAGTCCGGTGTCCGCTCCTCACTGCGGATGCTCGCCGTGATCGAGGACGAGGAGGTCATCACCCAGGCCCGGGAGGAGGCCACCCGCGTGGTCGCCGCCGATCCCGAGCTCGCGGAGCTGCCGGGCCTGCGGACCGCCCTGGACGCCCTGCTGGACACCGAGCGGGAGCAGTACCTGGAGAAGGGGTGACGGGCACGACCTATCGTTGGAGGCCTGCACCATCCTCCGCCCCGCTCACCGAAGGACCCCAGATGACCCGCGTGATCGCCGGAAGCGCAGGCGGGCGACGCCTCGTCGTACCGCCCGGCACCGGCACCCGCCCGACCTCGGACCGGATGCGCGAAGGCCTCTTCTCCACCTGGGAGTCGCTGCACGGAGTCGAGGGAGCACGCGTCCTCGACCTCTACGCCGGTTCCGGCGCCGTCGGCCTGGAGGCGCTCTCCCGCGGCGCGGACCACGCGCTGCTGGTCGAGCCCGACGCCAAGGCCGCCAAGGCGATCAAGGAGAACATCGCGTCGGTCGGCCTGCCCGGCGCCGAATACCGGTCCGGCAAGGCCGAGCAGATCGCGGCCGGCGCCGCGCACGGGGACCCGTACGACGTGGTCTTCCTGGACCCGCCGTACGAGGTGGAGCACGCCCACCTGTGCGAGATCCTCCTCACACTCCGGTCCAATGGCTGGCTCACCGACGACGTCCTCGTCACCGTGGAGCGCAGGACCCGCAGCGGGGCCTTCCCGTGGCCGGACGGCTTCGAGCCGCTGCGCTCCAGGAAGTACGGCGAGGGCACCCTTTGGTACGGTCGCGCCGCCTCCATCAGCGAAGAGTCATGAAGCCCGCACCCGGGAACGAGGGAATGCAGTTGCGCCGCGCCGTCTGTCCGGGGTCGTTCGACCCCATCACCAACGGACACCTCGACATCATCGGCAGGGCCTCCCGGCTCTACGACGTGGTCCACGTCGCCGTGATGATCAACCAGTCCAAGCAGGGACTCTTCACCGTCGAGGAGCGGATCGAGCTGATCCGCGAGGCGACCGCCGGCTACGGCAACATCGTGGTCGAGTCCTTCCACGGGCTCCTCGTGGACTTCTGCAAGCAGCGGGAGATCCCGGCCATCGTCAAGGGCCTGCGCGCCGTCAGCGACTTCGACTACGAGTTGCAGATGGCCCAGATGAACATGGGTCTGTCGGGCGTCGAGACGCTCTTCGTCCCGACCAACCCCACCTACAGCTTCCTGTCCTCCTCCCTGGTCAAGGAAGTGGCGGCCTGGGGCGGCGACGTCGCCCACCTGCTGCCCGCGCACGTGCACGCCGCCCTGCTGGAGCGCCTGGCCGAGCGCTGACCCCGCCCGCCGGCGCCCGCTGACCGGGAGTCAGCCGGTGTCGGCTCCCGGGCCGGTGGCCTTACAGTCGTCCCGTCCGTCTCGGGAACCGCCCGGGGCCGAGAGAGTGCGAGCACCCATGGACGTGCAGAAGAAGCTCGACGAGATCGTCGCGGCCGTCGGCAGCGCCCGGTCCATGCCCATGTCGGCCTCCTGCGTGATCAACCGCGCCGAGCTGCTCGCCCAGCTCGAAGAGGTCCGCAAGGCGCTGCCGGGCTCGCTCGCACAGGCCCAGGAGCTCATCGGCGGCCGGGAGCAGATGGTCGAGGAGGCCCGCCGCGAGGCCGACCGGATCATCGAGTCGGCGCACGCCCAGCGCGGTTCGCTGATCTCCGACACCGAGGTCGCGCGGCGCTCCCAGGACGAGGCGGACCGGATCCTGGCGGAGGCCCGCCGCGAGGCGGACGAGGTCAAGGCCGAGGCCGACGACTACGTCGACAGCAAGCTCGCGAACTTCGAGGTCGTGCTCACCAAGACCATCGGCTCGGTGGACCGGGGCCGCGAGAAGCTGCTCGGCCGCGGGCCCGGACTGGACGACCAGGGCTACCCGGACGCCGAGGCGCCCGAGCGCAGCCACGACCCGCAGACGCAGCGGGAGCAGGCCGACGCCTACGTGGACACCAAGCTGGCGACCTTCGAGGCAGTGCTCTCCAAGACCCTGGAGGCCGTCGGCCGGGGCCGCCAGAAGCTCCTCGGCCGCGTGGCCACCGACGACCTCGGCGCGCACATGGCCGCCCAGGACGCGGCGGGCCACCAGCAGTCGCGCTCGTCGAGCGACGCGGACTTCCTGGCGGGGCTGGCCGAGCCGCAGGCGCCGCTGATCCCCGCACAGGCGCAGGCCCAGCCGGAGCCGCAGCCCACGTACGACGCCTATGCCTACCAGCAGCCCGTCCAGCAGGACGCCTACGCGTACCAGGACCCGTACGCGGGCTACCAGCAGGTCCAGCAGCAGCCCGACCCCTACGCGGTCTCGTACGAGCAGCAGCAGCCCGACCCCTACGGCGGCTACCAGCAGCCCCAGCAGGGCACGCACGACCAGCAGGCGGCGCTCGACGAGACCAGCTTCTTCGACACGAGCATGATCAACCTGGACCAGCTGCGCCAGTACGAACAGGGTCGCTGAGCTCGCCGCGGACCTGGATTGGGCGCAGAGCGAAGCGGCGGGTATCCTGGCTCTTCGGTCGCGCGTATGCACCGCGATCCATGCTGCCCCTGAGTGGCGGAAACCTTGATTTTCAGCAGTCTCCAGTGATTTTGTGAAAGCGGGAACAGCCCTGAACACCCACCTCGACCACCGCAACCCCCTCGTGTTCGACACGCACGAGCTGGGTCGGCGTCCTGGTGCCATGCTGCGGCTGTCCCGTGAGATCGCTGCGCCGGCGGACCTCGGTCTCGCCGGTGTCATCGGAGTGCCCCAGGGCAACCCGCTGAACCTCAAGCTCCGCCTGGAGTCGGTCATGGAAGGGGTGCTTGTCACAGGCACCGTCCGTGGCTGGGCGACCGGGGAGTGCGTAAGGTGTCTGGAGGCCGTCGAGCGCGAGCTCAAGGCGGAGTTCCAGGAGATGTTCTCGTACCCTGACGCCGACGACCGGATCCGCTCCAAGGCGGAGCCGGCCGACGACGCCGAGGACGACGAGGACACGCTCTTTCTCGAGGACGGTTTGTTCGACCTCGAATCCGTGCTGCGCGATGTGGTGGTGCTCGCACTGCCGCTGCAGCCGGTGTGCCGGGAGGACTGTCTCGGACTGTGCCCCGATTGCGGGCTCAGCCTGAACGACGACCCGGACCACCACCATGACGCCGTCGACATCCGTTGGGCGGCATTGCAGGGACTCGTCACCGATCAGGGCGTCGAGAAGGACAATATGAGCGGCACTGCCTCCGACGGAGTTCAGAGCGCCGCCGAGAAGCAGGAGAAGTAGCCGTGGCTGTTCCGAAGCGGAAGATGTCGCGCAGCAACACGCGCCACCGCCGGTCGCAGTGGAAGGCTGCGGTCCCCACCCTGGTTTCGTGTGAGCGTTGCCAGGAGCCGAAGCTCCAGCACATTGCGTGCCCGAGCTGCGGCACCTACAACAAGCGCCAGGTCCTCGAGGTCTGAGCGGCTGGTGAGAGGCGCAATGTCTGAGCTGTCCAACGCTGAGAAGCAGGCAGTCAGTAACAACGCGGCCTCGTCCCACGTGCTTCTGGAAGGGCGGCTCGGGTATCGACTCGAGTCCGCCCTTCTGGTGCGTGCGCTGACCCACCGCTCGTACGCGTACGAGAACGGCGGTCTGCCCACCAACGAACGCCTGGAGTTCCTCGGGGACTCCGTGCTGGGCCTGGTGGTCACGGACACGCTGTACACGACCCACCCCGACCTGCCTGAAGGCCAACTGGCCAAACTGCGGGCCGCGGTAGTCAACTCGCGTGCACTGGCGGAGGTCAGCCGCGGCCTCGAACTCGGCTCCTTCATCCGGCTCGGCCGGGGTGAAGAGGGCACGGGTGGCCGGGACAAGGCCTCCATCCTCGCCGACACCCTTGAAGCGGTGATCGGCGCGGTCTACCTCGACCAGGGTCTCGACGCGGCCTCGGAGCTGGTTCACCGGCTCTTCGACCCGCTCATCGACAGGTCCTCGAACCTCGGCGCCGGCCTGGACTGGAAGACCAGTCTCCAGGAACTCACGGCCGCCGAAGGTCTCGGGGTGCCCGAATACCTGGTCACCGAGACCGGCCCGGACCACGAGAAGACCTTCACCGCCGCCGCGCGCGTCGGTGGGACCTCTTACGGCACCGGTGTCGGGCGCAGCAAGAAGGAAGCGGAACAGCAGGCGGCCGAGTCCGCGTGGCGCGGTATCAGTACCGCGGCGGACAAGCGGATCGCGGCTCCGGCCGGGACCGCGGCCACTCCGGCCGAGGACGACGGGGCGACGACCCCCGCCGACCCGGCGCCGGACGCCTGACCCGTTCTTCCGGGACTCCCCGCCCCGTCATCTGCTCCGGCAGGTGGCGGGGCGGACCCGTTTCCGGGCGCCGGCGGGCGCCGACTGGCGCCGACTGGCGCCGGTCCGCCTCGGGAATTCCGGGTGGGGGACGAGCCCCGCAGGGCAAGTCGGTACGCTCGCGGGAGAGAGCCCGATCCGAACCCTCCGGAGGAACACCGTGCCCGAGCTGCCCGAGGTCGAAGTGGTGCGGCGCGGGCTGGAGCGCTGGGTGGCCGGGCGGACCGTGACGGCCGTCGAGGTCCTGCATCCGCGCGCCGTACGCCGGCACGAGGGCGGCGGCGCCGATTTCGCGGCGCGGCTCACGGGGGAGACCTTCGGGGTGCCGAGGCGGCGCGGCAAGTACCTGTGGCTGCCGCTGGAGGACCGGGAGCACTCCGTGCTCGGGCACCTCGGAATGAGCGGGCAGCTCCTCGTGCAGCCCGAGGGGGCGCCCGACGAGAAGCACCTGCGCATCCGGGTGCGGTTCGGGGACGGGGCCGGGACGGAGCTGCGCTTCGTCGACCAGCGGACCTTCGGCGGGCTGTCCCTGCACCCCTGCGTCCCCGACAGCGCGGAGGGGCTGCCCGACGTCATCGCGCACATCGCGCGTGACCCCCTGGACCCGCTGTTCGACGAGACGGCCTACCACCTGGCGCTGCGCGCCAAGCGCACCACCGTGAAGCGGGCACTGCTCGACCAGTCGCTGATCAGCGGGGTCGGAAACATCTACGCGGACGAATCGCTCTGGCGCGCCAAGCTGCACTACGAGCGCCCCACGGCCACCCTCACGCGCCCCCGGAGCACGGAACTCCTCGGCCATGTCCGTGACGTCATGAACGAGGCCCTCGCCGTCGGCGGCACCAGCTTCGACAGCCTCTACGTCAACGTGAACGGCGAGTCCGGCTACTTCGACCGCTCCCTCGACGCCTACGGGCGGGAGGACGAGCCCTGCCGTCGCTGCGGCACTCCGATGCGCCGCCGCCCCTGGATGAACCGGTCGAGCTACTTCTGCCCGCGCTGCCAGCGGCCTTCGCGCGTGGCGTCGTAGGCGGACCTGGAAGAGAGCACCGAGGGCATGCTGCCCTCCAGCAGCCCTATGAGCGCGTCCACGCGCTCCGCGACCGCCACGCCGAACGGGGTCAGCTCGTAGTCGACGCGCGGCGGGTTCGTCGGCTGCGCCTCCCGGTTGACGATGCCGTCGCGCTCCAGCGCGTGCAGGGTCTGGGAGAGCATCTTCTCGCTGATGCCGTCCACGCGGCGGCGCAGCTCGTTGAACCGGCACGGCCCCTTGGACAGGGCACCGACCGTGAGGCTTCCCCAGCGACCCGTGACGTGTTCCAGCGTCTCGCGGGAGGGGCACGTGCGTGCAAACACGTCGAAAGCACCGAACGCTTCGGAGGCCTGTTCGGGCACGCCGTCGCCCTCGGTCTCGCCACACCCTTGAGTCTGCATGGTTTCAGCCTACTACTGCACAGCGCCAGCCATCCAGGTTGCGCTTTCGAAAAGTTAGTGGTTACCTCGGTGTCGTTGCATCACGCCGCACAGCCGCACAACGCCGTGTACCCCACGGTGTTTTCCGAGGGAGACCGTCTTGTCCGGAATCACGTACACCCCCGTCGTCTCGATCGCCTACCACTCCGGCTACGGCCACACCGCCGTGATCGCCGAGGCCGTCAAGGCCGGCGCCATCGACGCCGGTGCGACCGTGCACATGATCAAGGTCGACGAGATCGACGAAGAGAAGTGGGCGCTCCTGACCGCGTCCGACGCGATCATCTTCGGTTCTCCGACCTACATGGGCACCGCCTCCGGCGCCTTCCACGTCTTCGCCGAGGCCTCCTCGAAGATCTGGTTCGTCGCCGGCTGGCAGGACAAGGTCGCCGCGGGCTTCACCAACTCCGGGTCCAAGTCCGGCGACAAGGGCAACACCCTCGACTACTTCCAGACGCTGGCCTCGCAGCACGGCATGAGCTGGGTCAACCTGGGCCTGAAGCCGGGCTGGAACTCCAGCACCGGTTCCGAGAACGACCTCAACCGCCTCGGCTTCTTCGACGGCGCCACCGCCCAGTCCAACGGTGACCAGGGTCCCGAGTTCGTCCACAAGGCCGACATCGCCACCGCCGAGCACCTCGGCAGCCGCGTCACCGAGCAGACCCGTGTCCTGCTCGCGGGCCGCGCCGCCCTGGCGTCCGTCTGACCGGCTGACGTACGGCCTGCGTGCCGGGCGCTGCCCGCCCGGCACGGGTGCGGTACGGAGAAACGGGCGGGGGCACGGTCGGGCGCGGCGATATCCGCCGCGCGCGACCGTGCCCCCGCCCGTTTCGGGCTGCTAGAAGCCGAAGTCCTGGGTCCACCAGGGGCCGCCGGCGGCGTTGTACACGCCGACGCCCAGGGTGCGGAACTCGCAGTTGAGGATGTTGGCCTTGTGGCCCGGGCTGTTCATCCAGGCCTTCATCACGGCCGCCGCGTCGCCCTGGCCGCGGGCGATGTTCTCGCCGCCCATCCCCGATATGCCGGCCTTGGTGGCGCGGTCCCACGGGGTGTTGCCGTCGGGGTCCGTGTGGTCGAAGAAGCCCCGGACGGCCATGTCCTTGCTGAAGGCTCCGGCCAGTGCCGCCAGCGGCGGGTTCGCCCGGACCGGACCGCAGCCCGCCTGCGCGCGCTCCTGGTTCACCAGGGTCAGTACGGCAGCCTCCTCGGCGGAGTGGCCGGCCGACGCGGGCGGGGCGGGCGGGGCCGCGGGGGCGGAGGTCTTCGGCGCGGAAGGCTTCGGCTTCACCGGGGTCGGGGTCGGGCTCGCCACCGGGGTCTTCGCCGGCTCCGTGGAGGGAGACGGGGAAGGGGAAGGGCTGGCCGACGGGGAGGACGGAGCGGAAGGGGCCGGGGAGGACGGGGTGCTCACGCCCGAGGGCGCCCGGCCGGACAGGTTGGCGAGGCCGCCCTGCTGCTCCAGTGCGCTACCGGGGCTCGGCGAGGCCTTGGTCCCGGCCTCCGAGGTCTTCGCGTCGGAGCCCGCGGTCTTGACCCCTACGTAGGGGAAGGAGGAGCCGACCGGGACGAAGCCGGTGGTGACGGCCGCCGTGCCGAGGACCACGGCCACGGATGCGCCGAGCAGACCCCCTCGCAGGGCGACGCGGCGCTTGCCGCCGGGGCGCGGCGCGGCGTGGAGGCGGTGGCGTCCCATCGCGGCTCACCTTCCTGGGGTTCGGGATCAGCACTTCACGGCACTTCGCAGCACGTCAAAGCACTTCAAGATCAACCTTTACTCACCCAAATGGGTGAGCTCATTGCTGCGCGACTGTACGCCATGGCGAGAGGGGGTGCGGTGACCCGGATTTGTTTGCCCGGTTAGCGTTCAGGCATGAACGAAGATGTGCGGATGACCGCCTGGGTGCGCGGCCGTGTACAGGGAGTGGGCTTCCGCTGGTTCACCAGGGCGAACGCCATGGAGATCGGCGGACTGATCGGCTTCGCGCTCAACCTGGACGACGGGCGAGTACAGGTGGTGGCCGAAGGTCAACGTGAGAATTGCCACCGGCTCCTGGAGTGGCTGCACAGCGCCGACACGCCCGGGAACGTGGACGGGGTGACAGAGATCTGGGGCACACCGCGCGGCGGCTACGACGGTTTCGCGATCCGGTGAGCGATCGACTGATCATGTACTGAACACATCGCCGGATGGTCCGCATGCGGTCGGAACTGCGCATTCGTCGTCGACGCGTTGCCGAAGCGGAGGATCCGTGGAAGGCTCGGAGACGAGGATGATCTCCACGCCCCTTGCAGGGACCGGGATGCCCGCCGATACGGGGCGTGATCGTGTTGACCGTCAAACTTTTTGGTGAGACGCTGGAAGCCCCGCGCACCTGAGCTGTTTGGCAGTGCTGGCAGTACACAGTGTCAGCCAAAGATCGATGCAGTGACTGACAGTCGCTGCCGGACATCCGCGGGTGCGATTCCCTCACGACCCACACCGCTTCGGTCGGTCACTCAGTGTGGAGGACCATCCATCATGGCAAAGGCGCTTCTCGGTTACGTCGGCGGTTCCGACCCGCGACTCCTCGCCGAGATGCGACGGCTTCAGCAGCGCGTCCAGGACCTCGAGTCCGAGCTCGGACGAATCCAGTCCGAAAACGACGCTCTGAACGCGGCCGCCGCACAGCACGGAGACTCGTTGCTCGACAGCATCGACCTCGACGTACCCCAGGCGGAGCCTGCGCTCACCTGATCCGCGCTCCCTCGTCGCTCGATCAACGGAACTGCATGATCTGCAAGGGACGCTTCGGCGTCCCTTCTTTCTTTCCGTTCCGTGCCGTTCTACCTTCCGCCTTTCCCACCTCGGACAAGGCCGCCGGGCGGCGTTGCGCCAGGTGGGGGGCCCATTCCTTTAACGTCTGATGTGCCCTGCACCTTCATGGGCGAAACCGAACGTGAAAGGTAGAGTCCGGCGGCGTGCACCTCAAGTCCCTGACCCTGCGCGGCTTCAAATCCTTTGCCTCCGCGACCACCCTGCGCTTCGAGCCGGGCATCACCTGTGTCGTGGGCCCCAACGGCTCCGGCAAGTCCAATGTGGTGGACGCGCTCTCCTGGGTCATGGGAGAACAAGGGGCCAAGTCCCTGCGCGGCGGGAAGATGGAAGACGTCATCTTCGCCGGCACCACCGGCCGCCCTCCGCTCGGCCGCGCCGAGGTCTCGCTCACCATCGACAACTCCGACGGCGCGCTGCCCATCGAGTACGCCGAGGTCACCATCACGCGGATCATGTTCCGCGGTGGCAGCAGCGAGTACCAGATCAACGGCGACACCTGCCGCCTCCTCGACATCCAGGAGCTGCTCTCCGACTCCGGCATCGGCCGCGAGATGCACGTCATCGTCGGACAGGGCCAGCTGGACTCCGTCCTGCACGCCGATCCCATGGGCCGCCGCGCCTTCATCGAGGAAGCGGCCGGGGTGCTCAAGCACCGCAAGCGCAAGGAGAAGGCGCTGCGGAAGCTGGACGCGATGCAGGCCAATCTCGCGCGCGTGCAGGACCTGGGCAACGAGCTGCAGCGGCAGCTGAAACCCCTGGGGCGGCAGGCGGCGGTGGCCCGGAGGGCGGCCGTGATCCAGGCCGACCTGCGGGACGCACGGCTGCGGCTGCTCGCCGACGACCTCGTCACGCTGAAGGGCGCGCTCGACGCGGAGATCGCGGACGAGGCGGCCCTGAAGGAACGCAAGGAGGCCGCCGAGGCGCAGCTCGCGGCGGCCGTGCGGCGGGAATCCGAACTGGAGGAGGCCGTACGGGAACTCGCGCCACGGCTCCAGCGGGCGCAGCAGACCTGGTACGAGCTGTCGCAGCTCGCCGAACGGGTGCGCGGGACGGTGTCGCTGGCGGACGCCCGGGTCACCTCGGCCTCGGCGCCGGCCGGGGAGGAGCGGACGGGCCGGGACCCGGACGAGATGGAGAGGGAGGCCGCGCGGATCCGCGAGCAGGAGGCGGAGCTGACGGCCTCGATGGAGGCGGCCGCGCGGGCGCTGGAGGACACCGTCGCCCACCGCGCCGAGCTGGAGCGTGCGCTGGCCGACGAGGAACGGCGGCTACGGGACGTGGCGCGGGCCATCGCCGACCGGCGCGAGGCGCTGGCGCGGCTACGGGGCGGACTCGGCGCGGCCCGCTCCCGTGCGGGCGCGGCCCAGGCGGAGATCGACCGGCTGGTCGTGGCGCGGGACGGGGCGCGGGCGCGGGCCGAGGAAGCGCGCGAGGAGTACGAGACGCTGGCGGAGGAGGTCGGGGAGGAGTCCCCGGGGGCGGGTGAGGGTGCTGCCTCCGGCTCCGGCTCCGGGCCGGGGGAGTACGAGGAGGCGCGGGCCGAGCTGGCGGCGGCGGAAGCCGGACTCGGGGAGACCCGTGACGCGTTGGCGGCGGCGGAGCGTTCGAGGGCGGCGGTGTCGGCACGACGGGACGCCCTGGCGATGGGGCTGCGCCGCAAGGACGGCACGGCGGAGCTGCTCGCGGCGCGGCTGGAGGGGCTGCTGGGGCCGGCGGCGCAGCGGTTGTCCGTGACCCCGGGATACGAGGTCGCCGTGGCGGCGGCGCTGGGCGCGGCGGCGGACGCGGTGGCCGTCACGTCGACGGCGGTGGCGGCCGGGGCGATCCGGTACCTGCGGGAGGGGGATGCGGGGAGGGCCGCGTTCCTGATCACCCCGGGTGCAGTGGCCTCCGGCGGTTTGGCCGCGGGGGTCCCGGGCCAGGGCCAGGCTCCGGGCCAGGCCCTGGCCCCGGTTTCGGTCCACGCTCCGGCTCAGGGCCCGGGAGTTCGGGTTGGCTTCGAGGGTCTGGGTCAGGTGCCCGGGGCCGGGTCGGCCGGTGGGGTCGGGCCGGGGGCGGTTTTCCCCCACCCCGCCCCTTCCCGAGACCGGGGCTCCGCCCCGGACCCCGCGCCTCAAACGCCGGCGGGGCTGGGTGGGGGAAACCGGGGTTCCGCCCCGGACCCCGCGCCTCAAACGCCGGCGGGGCTGGGTGAGGGAAACCGGGGCTCAGCCCCGGACCTCGCGCCTCGAACGCCGGCGGAGCTGGAATCGCCCCGAACGGCGGCGGGGCTGGAATCGCCCCGCGCGCCCGTGGGGCTCGACGAGGCTCTGGTGGTGGAGGGCGTCGCGGGTGCGGTGGCCGCTGCCGGGCTGGTGCACGGGGACGCCGAGGTGGTGCGGGCCGTGGCGTGGGTGTTGCGGGACTTCGTGGTGGTCGGGGGGCTCGACGAGGCCGAGGCGCTCGTCGCCGCGCGGCCCGAGCTGGTGGCCGTGACCGCCGAGGGGGACGTGCTCGGTGCGCACCTCGCGCACGGCGGGTCCGCCGGAGTGCCCAGCCTGATCGAGGTGCAGGCAGCCGTCGACGAGGCCGCGGCGGAGCTGGCCCGGCTGGACGGCCGGTGTCTGGTGCTGGCGGAGGAGAAGGAGGCCGCGGATACCCGCAAGGTGGCGGCCGGGGTCCGGGTCGAGGAGCTCGGGGAGCTCCGGCGGGCCGCCGAGCGGGCCCGGGCCGGGGTCGCGCAGCAGCTCGGGCGGCTCGCCGGGCAGGCGAAGGGGGCGCTGGGCGAAGCCGAGCGTGCCGCCGCGGCCGCAGCCAGGGCGCAGGATGCGCTGGAGCAGGCGCTGGCCGACGTAGAGGAGTGTGCGGAACGGCTCGCCGTCGCCGAGGAGATGCCGGCGGAAGAGGAGCCGGACACCTCCCGCAGGGACCGGCTCGCGGCCGACGGGGCGAACGCCCGGCAGACCGAGATGGAGGCCCGGCTGCAGCTCAGGACCCATGAGGAACGGGTGAAGGGGCTCGCGGGCCGGGCGGATTCCCTCGACCGCGGGGCCAGGGCCGAGCGGGAGGCCCGGGCCAGGGCCGAGCGCCGCCGGGAACGGCTCCGCCACGAGGCGCGGGTGGCCGCGGCCGTCGCCGGCGGAGCCCGCCAGCTGCTGGCGCACATCGAGGTGTCGCTGACCCGCGCGGTGGGGGAGCGGACGTCCGCCGAGCACGCGAAGGGCGTGCGGGAGCGGGAGCTCGACGAGGCCCGGGGTCTGGGCCGCGGCCTGAAGGGCGAGCTCGACAAGCTCACGGACTCCGTGCACCGCGGCGAGGTGCTCGGCGCCGAGAAGCGCCTGCGGATCGAGCAGGTGGAGAGCCGTGCACTGGAGGAGTTCGGCATGGCGGCGCAGGGGCTCGTCGCCGAGTACGGGCCCGACCAGCCGGTGCCGCCGAGCCCTTCCGCCGACGGGGAGGCCCCGGATCCCGACGCCGGGCCGGAGCCCTTCGTGCGCGCCCGGCAGGAGAAGCGGCTGAAGGCGGCCGAGCGGGCCTACCAGCAGCTCGGGAAGGTCAATCCGCTGGCGCTGGAGGAGTTCGCGGCGCTGGAGGAGCGGCACAAGTTCCTCAGCGAGCAGCTGGAGGACCTGCGTAAGACCAGAGCCGACCTCCTTCAGGTCGTGAAGGAGGTCGACGAGCGGGTCGAGCAGGTCTTCACGGAGGCCTACCGGGATACGGCCCGCCAGTTCGAGGGGGTGTTCTCGCGGCTGTTCCCCGGCGGCGAAGGCCGGCTGATCCTGACGGATCCGGACAACATGCTCACCACGGGCGTCGACGTCGAGGCCCGGCCGCCGGGCAAGAAGGTCAAGCGGCTGTCGCTGCTCTCGGGCGGCGAGCGCTCGCTGACCGCCGTGGCCCTGCTGGTCTCCATCTTCAAGGCGCGGCCCAGCCCGTTCTACGTGATGGACGAGGTCGAGGCCGCGCTCGACGACACCAACCTGCAGCGGCTGATCCGGATCATGGAGGAGCTGCAGGAGAGCTCCCAGCTGATCGTGATCACGCACCAGAAGCGGACCATGGAGGTCGCCGACGCGCTCTACGGGGTCTCGATGCAGGGCGACGGGGTGTCGAAGGTCATCAGCCAGCGGCTCCGGTGAGGTCTCCCACTGACACGCGTCAGCCGGAGTCGCTTCAAGAAGTGAAGCTCAAGTCCTCCTCAGTTCATCTCAATGGCGGCAAGAAGTGGACCCACCCCTCCTCTTGACTTCAAGAAATGAACACATAGGCTCGCTCCCGCTGTACTCCTCCGGGTGGTGCCCGATCTTGACCTGTGCGCCACTGGAAGGAATTACCCCCACCCGCCCGTCCCGCAGTCGGGCACGCAGGAGCAGACCTTGACCAGCAGCAGCACCACGCGGGGCTCGGCCTCAGGCGGTGGCCCGCCGGCATCGCAGCCCGACCACCTCGGGCACGTCATCTTCATCACCGCGGCGGCCGCCATGGGCGGGTTCCTCTTCGGCTACGACAGCTCCGTCATCAACGGCGCGGTCGTCGCGATCCGGGACCGCTTCGACGTCGGGCCCGCCACCCTCGCCCAGGTGATCGCCGCCGCGCTGATCGGCTGCGCCCTCGGCGCCGCCACGGCCGGCCGCATCGCCGACCGGATCGGCCGCATCCGCTGCATGCAGATCGCGGCCGTCCTCTTCACGGCCAGCGCCATCGGCTCGGCCCTGCCCTTCGCGCTCTGGGACCTGGCGGTGTGGCGGGTCATCGGCGGCTTCGGCATCGGCATGGCCTCGGTCATCGGCCCGGCCTACATCGCCGAGGTCTCCCCGCCCGCGTACCGCGGCCGCCTCGCCTCCTTCCAGCAGGCGGCGATCGTCATCGGCATCGCCATCTCCCAGCTCGTCAACTGGGGGATCCTCAACCTCGCCGACGGTGACCAGCGCGGCAAGATCGGCGGCCTGGAAGCCTGGCAGTGGATGCTCGGCGTGATGGTGGTCCCGGCCGTGCTCTACGGGCTGATGTCCTTCGTGATCCCGGAATCCCCGCGCTTCCTGATCTCGGTGGGCCGCAACGCCGAGGCCCGCAAGGTGCTCTCGGAGGTCGAGGGCACGCACATCGACCTCGACGGACGCGTCGCCGACATCGAGCACGCCATGCGCTCCGAGCACAAGTCCACCTTCAAGGACCTGCTCGGCGGGAAGGCCGGCTTCCTGCCCATCGTCTGGATCGGCATCGGCCTGTCCGTCTTCCAGCAGCTCGTCGGCATCAACGTGATCTTCTACTACAGCTCCTCGCTGTGGCAGTCGGTCGGCATCGACCCGAGCGCCTCGTTCCTGTACTCCTTCGAGACCTCGGTCGTGAACATCGTCGGCACGGTGATCGCGATGATCTTCGTGGACCGGATCGGCCGCAAGCCGCTCGCCCTCATCGGCTCCGTCGGCATGGCGATCTCGCTGGGTCTGGCGGCCTGGGCCTTCTCGTACAAGTCCGGGGCCGGCGACGACATCGCGCTGCCGCACGCCCAGGGCATCGTGGCCCTGGTCGCGGCGAACTTCTTCGTCCTCTTCTTCGCGCTGTCCTGGGGCGTGGTCGTCTGGGTGCTGCTCGGGGAGATGTTCCCCGGCCGGATCCGCGCCGCGGCGCTCGGTGTGGCCGCCGCCGCCCAGTGGATCGCCAACTGGGTCATCACGGTGTCGTTCCCGACCCTGTCGGACTGGAACCTGTCCGGCGCCTACGTCATCTACACGGTCTTCGCCGTGCTCTCGATCCCGTTCATCCTCAAGTGGGTGCCGGAGACCAAGGGCAAGGCGTTGGAGGAGATGGGCTGACCACCCCGCCAACAGCCCCTTTCCTCCCAGAGCAGGTACTGCCCCGTCTCACTCCTTGAGGCGGGGCAGTACCTGTTCGCACAGGAGCTGCAGGCTCCGCCATCCCTCGTCGATGGGCATCCCGCCGCACAGCGGGTGCAGCACCAGGTTCCCCGCCTCGCCGGCGCCGCGGGCGTACGCCACCGCCTCGTCCGGGGTGAGGATGCGGTACACGCCCTCGGCGCGCAGCTCCGCCACCGTGTGCGCGCCCGACCGTACGGCGCTGCGGATGTCCTTGGACTGCCAGGAGGCGTACATCCCGGCCTCGTGCAGGAACCGCTCGCCGTACTGGTCCCACGCCCGGTCGGGGTCCTCGGCGATGTGCAGCAGCGGGGTCTCGGCCGCCGGCATCATGCAGAAGCCCTCCGTGCCGTACTCCGCGAGCTTCGCGTTGTAGTACGCCTCCAGCTCGGGCAGGTGCGCGCTCGGGAAGAACGGCAGTCCCAGGCGGGCCGCCCGGCGGGCCGCCGCCTCCGAGCTGCCGCCGACCAGGAGCAGTGGGTGCGGCTGGGTGAAGGGCCGCGGGGTGACCCGTACGGTACGGCCGCGGAACTCGAACGGCTCGCCGGTCCACGCCTTCAGCAGGGTCTCCAGCAGCTCGTCCTGGAGCTTGCCGCGCCGGCCCCACTCCACGCCGTGCTGCTCGTACTCCTCGGGCCGGTAGCCGATGCCGGCCACCGTGACGAGGCGACCGCCGCTGAGCAGGTCCAGTACCGCGATGTCCTCGGCGACCTTCAGCGGGTCGTACAGCGGGCCGATGATCGCCGAAACGGTGACGGCGATCCGGCGGGTGGCGCCGAAGACCGCGCCCGCGAAGGCGAAGGGGGAGGGCAGCCAGTTGTTCTCGGTGCCGTGGTGCTCCTCGGTCTGGATGGTGTCGATCCCGCGGTCGTCCGCGTACTTCGCCATCTCCAGCGCGGCCTTGTAGCGGGCGGAGAGGGTTTCCGGGGTGCCGTTCGGGTCGATGAGGTTGAACCGGGCCACGGTGATGGGCATGGAGAAGTCCCCCTTCGCCGGAGGTGGGTGGGCGGGCGAAGGGGGACGTTAGCTGACGTGGCGTCAGTTGGACAGGGATCCGGCGGGGACCCGCTCGTCGGCAGGGGCTGCCGCGACGGCATCCGGCACCCCCGGGGCCGCCGGCGTGCGCGGCAGGACCGCGTACAGGACGGCCGAGGTGACGATGCCCGCCGCCCAGCCCAGGCCGTTCTGCCCGATCCAGGTGGTGGCCAGCGGGCCGGCGAACCAGTCGACCTTCGTGAACAGCAGGCCCACCACCAGGGCCAGGCCCCAGGCGGTCATGGCCTGCCAGGCGAATCCGCCCCGGTACCAGTAGGCGCTGCTCCGCGTGGTGTCCAGCAGTGCGGCCCCGTCATAGGAGGTGCGGCGCAGCATGTCCACCCCGAAGACGCCGATCCAGGCGGAGAAGGCCACGGCCAGCAGGGTCAGGAAGGAGATGAACGAACCGAAGAAGCTGGTCGCGACCACCATCAGCAGGAAGCCGAAGACCAGGCTGATGACGGCGTTGACGCTGACCGCCGCCGCGCGCGGGACCTTGATGCCCAGGGTCTGGGCGGTGAAGCCCGCCGAGTACATGGACATCGAGTTGATGAGCAGCATGCCGACGAGCGCGATCAGCAGGTACGGGACCGCGATCCAGGTCGGCAGCAGTTCGCCGATGAAGGACACCGGGTCCTGCGCGGTGGCCAGGTCCGGTGTGGCGACCGCCATCACCGCGCCCATGAGCACCATCGGGATCACGACGACGGCCGCGCCGCCGATGGTCGCGCCGACCATGCCCCGGGAGGAGGCGGTACGGGGCAGGTAGCGGGTGAAGTCCGGGCCGGACGGGACCCAGCTGATGCCGCCGGCCGCGATGGTGCCGATGCCCGCGATCATCATCGCGGTGGAGCCGGCGGGCTTGGCGAAGACGGCGGACCAGTCGGTCTCGGCGATCAGGTAGCCGAGCACGAGCACGCTGAAGGCGCCGAAGAGGTACGTGGACCACTTGGAGCAGACGCGCAGCGCGTTGATGCCCAGACCGGAGACGAGGAAGGTGCAGCCGACGAAGAAGAGCAGGGTGACGACGATCAGCGCGGTGTTCTTCTTGATGCCGAAGACCAGGTCGAGGACGGTCAGGACGGCGTAGGCGCCGCTGACCGCGTTGATGGTCTCCCAGCCCCAGCGGGCGACCCAGATCAGGGCGCCGGGGAACAGGTTGCCGCGCTGGCCGAAGACGGCCCGGGACAGCGCCATGCCGGGGGCGCCGCCGCGCTTGCCCGCGATGGATATGAGCCCGACGATGCCGTAGGAGACGACGGGGGCGGCGATCGCGACGACGAGCACCTGCCAGATGTTCAGCTTGTTGAAGATGACGAGACCGGCGCCCATGGTCAGCAGCAGCACGCTGATGTTGGCGGCCACCCAGGTCGGGACGAGCTCGCGGACCCGGCCGCGGCGCTCGGCGTCGGGGACGGGCTCCAGGCCGCGCGACTCGACGGCGGTCTCGGCAGACATAGGTGTACTCCGTGGGGGAGGCGGGGCGTGGGGGACTGCTCATCATCGTAGATTTGCAACAAAAAGTACAAACAGAGGCTTACGTCCCGGTATGAACCTCCAGGGTCCCCGGCTCGGGGCGTGCGTGGCCGATACTGGTGAGCGTTATGGAAATCCTCATCCTTGCCGTAGTCATCGCCCTGGTCGCGGTCGGTGCGATCAGCGGGCTCGTGGTCAGCAGCCGCAAGAAGAAGCAGCTGCCCCCCACGGCCCCGCCCAGCACGCCGACCATCACTGCCCCGCCCGCCGAACCGCAGGTGGGGGAGGACGCCGCACCGACGGCGGAAGAGCCGCGCCGCACGATCGAAGAGGTCGCGCTGCCCGAGGCCGAGGCCCCGGTCGCGGAGCCCGAAGCCCCGGTCGTCGAGGCTCCGCCCGCCCCCGAGATCGAGGTGCCCGAGCCCACCGCCGGCCGCCTGGTCCGGCTGCGCGCCCGCCTCGCCCGGTCGCAGAACACGCTCGGCAAGGGGCTGCTCACGCTGCTCTCCCGCGAGCACCTCGACGAGGACACCTGGGAGGAGATCGAGGAGACCCTCCTCATCGCCGACGTCGGTGTCGCTCCGACCCAGGAGCTGGTGGACCGGCTCCGCGAGCGGGTCAAGGTGCTCGGCACCCGCACCCCCGCCGATCTGCGCGCGCTGCTGAAGGAGGAGCTGGTCACGCTCCTCGGCACCGACTTCGACCGCGCGGTGAAGACCGAGAGCGGCGTGGACACCCCCGCCGTGATCATGGTCGTCGGCGTGAACGGCACCGGCAAGACCACCACCACCGGCAAGCTCGCCCGCGTGCTCGTCGCCGACGGCCGCAGCGTCGTGCTCGGCGCGGCGGACACCTTCCGCGCCGCCGCCGCCGACCAGCTCCAGACCTGGGGCGACCGGGTCGGGGCGCGCACCGTGCGCGGACCCGAGGGCGGCGACCCGGCCTCGATCGCCTACGACGCGGTCAAGGAGGGCATCGCCGAGGGCGCCGACGTGGTGCTCATCGACACGGCGGGCCGGCTGCACACCAAGACCGGCCTGATGGACGAGCTCGGCAAGGTCAAGCGCGTCGTGGAGAAGCACGGCCCGCTCGACGAGATCCTGCTGGTCCTGGACGCGACCACCGGGCAGAACGGCCTGACCCAGGCCCGCGTCTTCGCCGAGGTCGTGGACATCACCGGCATCGTGCTGACCAAGCTCGACGGCACCGCCAAGGGCGGCATCGTCATCGCCGTCCAGCGCGAGCTCGGCGTACCGGTCAAGCTCATCGGTCTCGGTGAGGGCGCGGACGACCTGGCGCCCTTCGAGCCGGAGGCCTTCGTCGACGCCCTGATCGGCGACTGAACGCACCCGACGCTCCTACGCCGGCCAGTGCCCCCGAGTCCACGGGACTCGGGGGCACTGCCGTGCGTACGGTCCCGGGAAGCGGCGCGGCTACGGCCGGCGCAGCCGGTGACACAGGTAGGCGAGGGTGCCCAGCAGGAGGCGGGCCTGCGGGGGATCCCCGGCCGAGTCCAGTGCAGGCGGGCGCAGCCAGCTCACCGGGCCGAGGCCCGCGAAGTCCGAGGGCGGGGCGGTGACGTAGGAGCCCTGGCCCAGCGCGCGCAGATCGAGGCCGGCGTCGTCCCAGCCCATCCGGTACAGCAGCTGCGGCAGCCCGTCCGCCGCCCCGGGGGCGACGAAGAACTGGGCCCGGCCGTCCGGGGTCGCGGCCACCGGGCCGAGCGGCAGGCCCATCCGCTCCAGCCGGACCAGCGCCCGCCGCCCGGCCTCCTCGGAGACCTCGATGACGTCGAAGGAGCGCCCGGCGGGGAGCAGCACCGCGGCTCCCGGGTACCCGCTCCAGGTCTCGGTGACCTCGTCGAGGGTGGCGCCGGCCGGGACCGTCGGAGCGAGGGCCAGCGGATGCGCCCCCGGCGCACCACAATTCGTATGACCGCAGGAGCAGTCCCGGGCGGGCCCCGCGGCCCGGGCGCCGGGGACCACGTCCCAGCCCCACAGTCCGGTGTACTCCGCCACCGCCGTGCACTCCGACGTCCGGCCGCGGCGCCGAGCGCCGGAACGGAACTCCTTGGTGCCGCGGCTGCCGCCGATCGTGAAGCCCATGCCCATGCCCCCTCCAACGGGTCGGACGTGCCGGTGGTTACGACATCGGCCGTACCGGATGACCGGCGCACTCCTCGCCGCGCACGCCCCGGCGCGCTCCTGTCCAACCGATCGGTCTTGCCTTCGTGTCAAGTGAATCGCGCCTGGCGGGTGGCGAGTTCATTCGAAGGGGTGGCGAATGGTGGCGTTTCCGGGATCGACCTCGCCGAAGGGGTGATCGTAGGATTACTTTCGGTGCACGAGGCGTGAAGAGGAGACGGGTTCGCGGGTATGCCGGAGGCATGCGTGAAGGACCTGTGAAGACCGTTTCCCGGCAGGGTCTCTTGTGGAAAAGGCTGACGGATGGGGGCGTTCCAGTGAGCGGCAACGGCGCAAGCGGAACGAGCGCGGAGTCCGACGTGTCGTCAGTGCAGGACGCCACCGTCCGCAACGAACAGCTGACGTCCTGGTTCGTCCGCAGCGGCTGGTCCAAGGGCGAGCTCGCCCGCCAGGTCAACCGCCGGGCCCGCCAGATGGGCGCCCACCACATCAGCACCGACACCTCGCGGGTCCGCCGCTGGCTCGACGGCGAACAGCCCCGCGAGCCCGTCCCGCGCATCCTGTCCGAGCTCTTCTCCGAACGCTTCGGCTCCGTCGTCGCCATCGAGCACCTCGGCCTGCGCACCGCCCACCAGACCCCCTCCGTCTCCGGCGTCGACCTGCCCTGGGCCGGACCGCAGACCATCGAGCTGCTCGGCGAGTTCTCCCGCAGCGACCTGATGCTGGCCCGCCGCGGCTTCCTCGGGACCTCGCTCGCCCTGTCCGCCGGCCCCGCCCTCATCGAGCCCATGCAGCGCTGGCTCGTACCGGTCCCGGCCGCCGACCCGGGTCCCCGGGAGGCGGGGCCGGCGGGCGCCCTCAGCGGCCACCGGCCGCCCCGGCTCTCCGAGCCCGAGGTGGACCTGCTCGAAGCCACCACCGTGATGTTCCGCCAGTGGGACGCCCAGTGCGGCGGCGGACTGCGCCGCAAGGCCGTCGTGGGCCAGCTCCACGAGGTCACCGACCTGCTCCAGGAGAACCACCCGGCCCCGGTCATGAAGCGGCTCTTCAAGGTCGCCGCCGAACTCGCCGAACTCGCCGGCTGGATGAGCTACGACATCGGCCTGCACCCCACCGCACAGAAGTACTTCGTCCTCGCGCTGCACGCCGCCAAGGAGGGCGGGGACAAGCCCCTGGGCTCGTACATCCTCTCCAGCATGAGCCGCCAGATGATCCACCTGGGCCGCCCCGAGGACGCCCTGGAGCTCATCCACCTGGCCCAGTACGGCAGCCGCGACTGCGCAGGGCCCCGTACCCAGGCGATGCTGTATGCGATGGAGGCCCGCGCCTACGCCAACATGGGCCAGCCCAGCCGCTGCAAGCGGGCCGTGCGGATGGCCGAGGACACCTTCTCCGACGTCGGCTTCGACGCCGAGCCCGAGCCCGACTGGATCCGCTTCTTCTCCGAGGCCGAGCTCAACGGCGAGAACTCCCACTCCTACCGGGACCTGGCCTACGTGGCGGGCCGCAGCCCCATGTACGCCTCCCTCGCCGAGCCGGTCATGGAGCGCGCCGTCGCGCTCTTCGAGAAGGACGAGGAGCACCAGCGCTCCTACGCCCTCAACCTCATCGGCATGGCCACCGTGCACCTGCTCCAGCGCGAGCCCGAGCAGGCCACCGTCCTCGTCGGCCGCGCCCTCGACGTGGCGGGAAAGGTGCGGTCGGAACGGGTGAACACCCGGCTCCGCAAGACCGTCGACACCGCCGCGCGTGAGTACGGCGACGTCGCGGACGTGGTGCGGCTGACCGACCACCTCGCCTCCCGCCTCCCCGAGGCCGCGGAGGCCGTCTGACGGCCACCCGGCCGCCCCAAGGCCCCCGGCCGCGGCAGTCACCCCGTGAAGCCCGATCAGGCTCCCCCAGCCAGGTTCCCCGGGTCATCGCCGCGGCCGGGTCTCCACCCGCCACCCCTCTTTTGCGCCTAAACCGGCGCCGCTCTCGCGGAGGTGGTTGCCCGCCGTCGTGGTTGCTCAATTGATGGTCGCGGCTGTTCATCGTCCCGTAACAGCCCGGACCTCTTCGTCATCGACGCGAAACACCCAGCGGCGCCGCCGGAAACCGGCCTGCGCGAATCTCAGGGCCAATAACCGGCCAGCCCCCGGGCCGGAACACCCTCAGGCCTGATTCACGCAGCGCCGCTCAGGTTTTCACGATCGCCCGCACGCGAACGTACCGACGACGAGGAGACGCCGATGGCATCAGCCATCACGACCCTCGCGGCAGACGCCCCCACGCTGTCTTCCGCGAACACCGGGTTCATGCTCATCTGCTCCGCCCTGGTCATGCTGATGACCCCGGGACTCGCCTTCTTCTACGGAGGCATGGTCCGCGTCAAGAGCAGCCTCAACATGCTGATGATGAGCTTCATCAGCCTCGGGATCGTCACGATCCTCTGGGTCCTCTACGGATTCAGCCTCGCCTTCGGCGCCGACTCCGGCTCGCTGATCGGCTGGACCTCCGACTACGTCGGACTCAGCGGCATCGGCATCACCGAGCTGTGGGACGGCTACACCATCCCCGTCTACGTCTTCGCCGTCTTCCAGCTGATGTTCGCGATCATCACCCCGGCGCTGATAAGCGGCGCCCTGGCCGACCGCGTCAAGTTCAGCGCGTGGGCGCTCTTCATCACCCTCTGGGTCACGATCGTCTACTTCCCCGTCGCCCACTGGGTGTGGGGCGCCGGCGGCTGGCTCTTCGAGCTCGGGGTCATCGACTTCGCCGGCGGCACCGCCGTCCACATCAACGCGGGTGCCGCGGCCCTCGGCGTGATCCTGGTCATCGGCAAGCGCGTGGGCTTCAAGAAGGACCCGATGCGCCCGCACAGCCTCCCGCTGGTGATGCTCGGCGCGGGCCTGCTGTGGTTCGGCTGGTTCGGCTTCAACGCGGGCTCCTGGCTCGGCAACGACGACGGCGTCGGCGCGGTCATGTTCGTCAACACGCAGGTCGCCACCGCCGCCGCCATGCTCGCCTGGCTCGGCTACGAGAAGCTGCGCCACGGCTCCTTCACCACCCTCGGCGCCGCCTCCGGCGCGGTCGCGGGCCTCGTCGCCATCACCCCCTCCGGGGGCGCCGTCTCCCCGCTCGGCGCGATCGCCATCGGCGTCATCGCCGGTGTCGTGTGCGCCATGGCCGTCGGCCTGAAGTACAAGTTCGGCTACGACGACTCCCTCGACGTCATCGGCGTCCACCTCGTCGGCGGTGTCCTCGGCTCCCTCCTCGTCGGTCTCTTCGCCACCGGAGGGGTCCAGTCCGACGTGGCCGGCCTCTTCTACGGCGGCGGCCTGGAGCAGCTCGGCAAGCAGGCGGTCGGAGTCTTCGCCGTCCTCGCCTACTCTCTCGTGGCATCCGCGGTACTCGCCTTCCTCCTCGACAAGACGATGGGGATGCGGGTCACCGAGGACGACGAGGTCTCCGGCATCGACCAGGTCGAACACGCCGAGACCGCCTACGACTTCAGCGGAGCCGGCGGCGGCTCCTCCTCCCGGAGCACCGCCGTCCCCGCCCCCGTTGCCGCCGCGAGCAAGAAGGTTGACGCATGAAGCTCATCACCGCGATCGTGAAGCCGCACCGGCTTGACGAGATCAAGGAAGCCCTGCACCGCTTCGGAGTCCAGGGACTCACCGTCTCCGAGGCCAGCGGCTACGGCCGCCAGCGCGGACACACCGAGGTCTACCGGGGCGCCGAGTACACCGTGGACCTCGTACCGAAGATCCGCATAGAGGTGCTCGTCGAGGACGGCGACGCGGAAGACGTGATGCGGATCGTCGTCGACGCCGCCCAGACCGGCAAGATCGGCGACGGCAAGGTGTGGAGCATCCCCGTGGACTCGGTCATCCGGGTCCGCACCGGCGAACGTGGCGCTGACGCGCTCTAGGTGATGGGAACCCCTGGGTGACGAGTGTCGAAGAGACCACGGACAGCACGCCCGACTCGGGACCCAGCGGGTACGCCGCGGCCCGGCTGCGACTCCTCCAGGAGGAGTCGCGGTCCGGGCCTTCCCGGCGTTCCGCCCTGGCGGCCCTGACCGACGACTGGCTGAAGGCGCTGTTCGCCACCGCAGTGAAGGAGACGGGCGTGCGGGGTGCCGCCCTCGTCGCCGTCGGCGGCTACGGCCGCGCCGAACTCTCCCCCCGCAGCGACCTCGACCTGGTCCTGCTCCACGACGGAAAGGCCGAAGCGCGCGCCCTGGCCGCCCTGGCCGACCGGCTCTGGTACCCCGTCTGGGACCTCGGCCTCGCCCTCGACCACTCGGTGCGCACCCCCGGCGAAGCCCGCAAGACCGCCGCCGAAGACCTCAAGGTGCACCTCGGACTGCTCGACGCCCGGCCCGTCGCGGGCGACGCCGGGCTCCTCGCGGGACTGCGCACCTCCGTCCTGGCGGACTGGCGCAACCTTGCGGCCAAGCGGCTGCCCCAGCTGCACTCCCTGTGCCGCGAGCGGGCCGAGCGTGCCGGGGAGCTCCGCTTCCTGCTGGAACCCGACCTCAAGGAGGCCCGCGGGGGGCTGCGCGACGTCACCGCGCTGCGGGCCGTCGCCGCGTCCTGGCTGGCCGACGCCCCGCGCGAGGGCCTCGCCGAAGCCCGGCGCCGGCTGCTCGACGCCCGGGACGCGCTGCACCTGGTGACCGGCCGGGCCACCGATCGGCTCTCCCTCCAGGAACAGACACCGGTCGCGGCGCAGCTCGGTCTGCTCGACGCCGACGCCCTGCTCCGGGAGGTGTACGAGGCCGCGCGGGTGGTCTCGTACGCCGGTGACGTGACCTGGCGCGAGGTCGGGCGCGTGCTCCGGGCGCGGTCCGCCCGCCCCCGGCTCCGCGGGCTGCTCGGCACCCGCGGCTCCGTACCCGAGCGGGCTCCGCTCGCCGAAGGCGTCGTCGAGTCCGACGGCGAGGCCGTACTGGCCCTGGCCGCGCGGCCCGACCGGGACCCGGTGCTGCCCCTGCGCTTCGGCGCGGCCGCCGCCCAGGCGGGACTGCCCGTCTCGCTGCACGCCGTACGCCGGCTCGCGGCGCAGGCGAAGCCGCTGCCGGTGCCGTGGCCGGCCGAGGCCCGGGAGCAGCTGCTGACACTGCTGGGCGCGGGGGAGCCGACGGTGGCCGTGTGGGAGGCGCTGGAGGCCGAGGGGATCATCACGAAGCTGCTGCCCGACTGGGAGCGGGTGCGGTGCCGGCCGCAGCGCAACCCGGTGCACACCTGGACCGTGGACCGGCACCTCGTCGAGACGGCGGTCCGGGCCTCGGAGCTGACCCGCCGGGTGGGCCGCCCCGACCTCCTCCTGATGGCGGCGCTGCTGCACGACATCGGCAAGGGCTGGCCCGGCGACCACTCGGTGGCCGGCGAGACGATCGCGCGCGACATGGCGCTGCGGGTGGGCTTCGACGCGGAGGACGTCGCCGTGCTGGGCGTGCTCGTACGCCACCACCTGCTGCTGATCGACACCGCCACGCGGCGGGACCTGGACGACCCGGCGACCGTCAAGGCCGTCGCGGAGGCGGTCGGGTCGCCCGGCACGCTGGAGATCCTGCACGCGCTGACCGAGGCCGACGCGCTGGCCACCGGCCCTGCGGCCTGGAGCACGTGGCGCGGCTCGCTCGTGGCCGACCTGGTCGCACGCGTCGCCGCCGTGCTGAGCGGGGCGGCCCCGGAGAAGACGGAGCTGGAGATCCCGACCACGGAGCAGGAGCGGCTGGCGGTGGAGGCGCTGCGCACGGGGGAGCCGGTCCTGGCCCTGCACGCCCGCCAGGAGGAGGACGCGGTCGGCGTGGAACTGGTGGTGGCGGTCCCCGACCAGCCGGGGGTACTGCCCGCGGTGGCCGGCGTACTGGCCCTGCACCGGCTCACCGTGCGGGCGGCCGACCTGCGCTCGATGGAGCTTCCCGACCAGCTGGGCGAGGTACTGGTCCTGCGCTGGCGGGTGGCGGCGGAGTACGGCTCCCTGCCGCAGGCCGCACGGCTGCGCACCGACCTGGTGCGGGCCCTGGACGGCTCGCTGGACGTCCCGGCGAAGCTGGCGGACCGCGAGGCGGCGTACCCGCGCCGGCGCGGGGTGGTCCCGCCGCCGCCCCGGGTCACGGTGGTGCCCGAGGTCTCCTCCCTGGCCACGGTCCTGGAGGTCCGGGCCCCCGACGCGGTCGGGCTGCTGCACCGGATCGGGCGCGCGCTGGAGTCCTCCGGGGTCAGGGTCCGCAGCGCGCACGTCTCGACGCTCGGCGCGAACGCGGTGGACACGGTCTACGTGGTCGACGCGGACGGCAAACCCCTCGCAGGCCCGGCGGCGACAGCCCTGGCGGGGGCGGTCCAGGCGGCCCTGGCGTAGCGGGGGCGGCCGCTGCGCGGGGCCGTCCCCTACCCGCCCTTCGCCCGTTCCCCGGGCTCCGCCCGGACCCGTACGTGCGCTGCGCGCCCGTGCCCTCAAATTCCAGCCCCGCCGGCGTTTGAGGCGCGGGGTCCGGGGCGGAGCCCCGGGGAACGGGCGAAGGGCGGGTAGGGGACTCCGCCCCGCGCAGCGGCTCGGGTGGCGGCGGGCTCCCGGGAGGCGAAAGCCGCCCGCAGGGCCGGAGGGGTGGCGCGGCCCGATACCCTGGGGGACGACCACACGCCCCCTGACCCGAGGAATCGCGACCATCGTGTTCGATACGCTTTCCGACCGCCTCAGCGCGACCTTCAAGTCCCTCCGGGGCAAAGGCCGCCTCTCCGAGCAGGACATCGACGCTGCGGCGCGGGAAATCCGTATCGCCCTCCTCGAGGCCGACGTCGCCCTCCCGGTCGTCCGCTCCTTCATCGCGAACGTCAAGGAGCGCGCCCGCGGCGAAGAGGTCTCCAAGGCCCTGAACCCGGGCCAGCAGGTCCTCAAGATCGTCAACGACGAGCTGGTCTCCATCCTCGGTGGCGAGACCCGGCGGCTGCGCTTCGCCAAGACCGCGCCCACCGTGATCATGCTCGCGGGCCTCCAGGGTGCCGGTAAGACCACCCTCGCCGGAAAGCTCGGCCTGTGGCTGAAGGGGCAGGGCCACACCCCGCTCCTCGTCGCCTGCGACCTCCAGCGCCCCAACGCCGTCAACCAGCTCTCGGTCGTGGCCGAGCGGGCCGGCGTGGCCGTCTACGCCCCCGCGCCGGGCAACGGCGTCGGCGACCCGGTCCAGGTCGCCAAGGACTCCATCGAGTACGCGCGCACCAAGCAGTACGACGTCGTCGTCGTCGACACCGCCGGCCGCCTCGGCATCGACCAGGAGCTGATGCAGCAGGCCGCGGACATCCGCGACGCCGTCAGCCCGGACGAGATCCTCTTCGTCGTCGACGCCATGATCGGCCAGGACGCGGTCAACACCGCCGAGGCCTTCCGCGACGGCGTCGGCTTCGACGGCGTCGTGCTCTCGAAGCTCGACGGCGACGCCCGCGGTGGTGCCGCGCTCTCCATCGCGCACGTCACCGGCAAGCAGATCATGTTCGCCTCGAACGGCGAGAAGCTCGACGAGTTCGACGCGTTCCACCCGGACCGCATGGCGGGCCGGATCCTCGACATGGGTGACATGCTCACCCTGATCGAGCAGGCCGAGAAGACCTTCTCGCAGGCCGAGGCCGAGAAGATGGCGGCCAAGCTGCAGAAGGGGCCGAAGGAGTTCACGCTCGACGACTTCCTGTCCCAGATGGAGCAGGTCCGCAAGATGGGCTCCATCTCCAAGCTGCTCGGCATGCTCCCGGGCATGGGGCAGATCAAGGACCAGATCAACAACATCGACGAGCGCGACGTGGACCGCACCGCCGCGATCATCAAGTCGATGACCCCGGCCGAGCGCCAGGACCCGCACCTCATCAACGGCTCGCGCCGTGCCCGTATCGCCAAGGGCTCCGGCACCGAGGTCAGCGCCGTCAAGTCGCTCGTCGAGCGGTTCTTCGAGGCCCGCAAGATGATGTCCCGCATGGCCCAGGGCGGCGGCATGCCGGGCATGCCCGGCATGCCCGGGATGGGTGGCGGCCCCGGTCGGCAGAAGAAGCAGATCAAGCAGGCCAAGGGCAAGCGCAAGAGCGGCAACCCGATGAAGCGCAAGGAAGAAGAGGCCGCGGCAGCCGCACGCCGCGAGGCCGGCCCGCAGGCGATCGAGCCCGCCGCCGGGGGCAACCCGTTCGGCCTTCCGGCCGGGGGCGCGCAGCCCGGTCAGGACTTCGACCTGCCGGACGAGTTCAAGAAGTTCATGAAGTAGCGGCGAGGCAACCGAAGCAGCAGTAGTACGGAGCCTCACGAGCCCCGGCCGGATCACTCCGGCCGGGGCTTCGCCGTGTGGCCTCCCGCCAGGGGCGACGGTCCGGTTTGTCGCTTATGGTCGGCCGGGAGGACGGCAGAAGGAGGCCACGTGCCCAGCCCCACCCCCGTACCGCCCCGCGACCGGGCCGATACGCCCTGGCGCTCCGAAGGCGCACCCCCCGCCCCGCCGCCGAAGAAGCGGATGCCCGGCGGCTGGCGCGGCCTGATCCTCACCGCCCTGATCGTCTACCTGATCACCAACCTGGTGCTGTCCTTCTTCAACGAGGGCGACGAGCCGACCATCTCGTACACCGAGTTCAGCAAGCAGGTCGCGAACGGCAACGTCTCGAAGATCTACGCCAAGGGCGACGCCATCCAGGGCGAGCTGAAGACCGGACAGCCCAAGCCGGACGGCGACAAGGGCGACTACAAGAAGTTCGTCTCCCAGCGCCCCGCCTTCGCCGACGACGACCTGTGGGCCAACCTCACCAAGCAGAACGTCGTCGTCACCGCCTCCCCGGTCGTCGTGCAGCGCAGCTTCCTGGCCAACCTGCTGATCTCCCTGGCCCCGATGCTGCTGCTGGTCCTCCTGTGGGTGGTCATCGCCCGCCGGATGGGCTCGGCCATGGGCGGCGGCATGGGCGGGCTCGGGCGCAAGACGCCGCCCAAGCCGGTCGAGCTGGAGGGCGCCAAGCGCACGACCTTCGAGGACGTGGCCGGCATCGACGAGGTCGAGGGCGAGCTCAACGACGTCGTGGACTTCCTCAAGAACCCTGACGAGTACCGCAAGATGGGCGCCCGCATGCCCGGCGGCGTGCTCCTCGCCGGCCCGCCCGGCACCGGCAAGACCCTGCTCGCCCGCGCGGTGGCCGGTGAGGCCGGGGTGCCCTTCTTCTCCGCCTCCGCCTCCGAGTTCATCGAGATGATCGTCGGTGTCGGCGCCTCCCGGGTGCGCGAACTCTTCTCCGAGGCCCGCAAAGTCGCCCCCGCCATCATCTTCATCGACGAGATCGACACCATCGGGCGGGCCCGCGGCGGCGGCGCGGCCATGGGCGGCCACGACGAGCGCGAGCAGACCCTGAACCAGATCCTCACCGAGATGGACGGCTTCTCCGGCTCCGAGGGCGTGGTCGTCCTGGCCGCGACCAACCGGGCCGACGTCCTGGACCCGGCGCTGACCCGGCCCGGCCGCTTCGACCGCACCGTCATGGTCTCCCCGCCCGACAAGGCCGGCCGGGAAGCCATCCTGCGCATCCACACCCGGGACATCCCGCTGGCCGCCGGAGTCGACCTCGCGCAGATGGCCCGTACGACCCCGGGCATGACCGGAGCCGAACTGGCCAACCTCGCCAACGAGGCCGCCCTGCTCGCCGTGAAGCGCCAGCAGAAGGAGGTCACCCAGGCGGACCTCTCCGACGCGCTGGAGAAGGTCCAGCTCGGCGCGGAACGCCCGCTGGTCATGCCGGACGAGGAGCGCCGCCGGACCGCGTACCACGAGAGCGGGCACGCCCTGCTGGGCATGCTCCAGCCCGGCGCCGACCCCGTCCGCAAGATCACCATCGTCCCGCGCGGGCGGGCCCTCGGCGTCACCCTCTCCACCCCGGAGGCGGACCGGTACGCCTACACGGAGGAGTACCTGCGCGGCCGCATCATCGGGGCACTGGGCGGCATGGCCGCCGAGCAGGTGGTCTACGAGGTCATCACCACCGGCGCGGAGAACGACCTCGAACAGGTCACCAACATCGCCCGCGGCATGGTCGGCCGCTGGGGCATGAGCGAACGCATCGGCCGCCTCACCGCCATCCCCTCCGACGGGCAGAGCCCCTACGGCCTCTCCGCGGCCCCCGCCACCCTCGACGCCGTGGACCACGAGATGCGCAGGATCGTCGACGAGTGCTACGAGAAGGCCTGCTCCCTGCTGCGCGAGAACCGCGACAAGCTGGACGCCCTCGCGGACGCCCTGATGGCCAACGAGACCCTGGACGAAGCAGCGGCCTACGCGGCCGCGGGCATCCCCCGCCTCCACAAGGGAGCGCCCCACGAGTGAGCGCCGTGCGGGGCCGTACGCGGCCCCGCACGGCGGTTGCGCTGCTCGCGCCGGTTACGCCGTACGGGCGATGACGTAGCGGAAGATGTTCGGCAGCCAGACGGCCCCGTCACCCCGTTCGTACGGGTGAAGCGCCTCCGCCAGTTCCTTCTCCACCTGCACCGGGTCGGAGCACTCGTACAGCCCGGTCGACAGCAGCCCGCGCACCGCGCTGTCCACGTCGGCGTACCCGAACGGGCAGAACACCCGACCCGACCCGTCCGGCACCAGCCCGGCGGCCGCCGCCATCGCGTCCAGGTCCCGCGCGGCCGGCCCGCCGCCCAGGACGGAGGGCACCGTGCACCGTTCCGCAGGCCCCCAGTCGGCCAGCACCACCGCGGCGCCGGGCCGGCGCAGCGCCGGCAGGGCCGCGGCCAGGGCGCCCGGGGAGGGCGAGAAGGCCAGCAGGACGTCGTAGGGCACCGCGGGCGCCGGAGGGGCCGCGAGGACCTCCAGGAGGCGCTCCCGGGCCAGCGTGCGGCGTGCCGGATCGGCCTCCACACCCGTGGCCAGGGCTCCCCGGCCCGAGGCCAGCAGAAGGGCCAGTCCGGCCCCGCAGTCGAGGCCCAGCAGCCGGTCTCCCGGCCCGACCTCCAGTCGGTCGTAGACCGCCTCGTACAGCGGTACCAGCATCCGTTCCTGGATCTCCGCCCAGTCCCGCGCGACAAGCGTCGCCGTCGGCGTCGGTGTCATCGAAAGAGCGCTCCTGATTCCGTGTCGCCCCCTTGCCCCCGTTGCCAGAGAACTCCCGATTCGCCCCCGCGTCCAGAGGAGCGCGCCACCCGATTCGCACCCGATTCACGTTCGGCACCCCGGGCGCCGTACCATTCGCGCCATGGCAAAGGCACCCGTTCTCACCCCCCAGGCGGAGGATTTTCCCCGCTGGTACCAGGATCTGATCAACAAGGCCGAGCTGGCCGACAACGGTCCGGTCCGCGGCACGATGGTCATCCGGCCGTACGGCTACGGCCTGTGGGAGCGGATGCAGCAGGAGATGGACGCGCGCATCAAGGACGCGGGCGCCCAGAACGCGTACTTCCCGCTGTTCATCCCGCAGTCGTACCTGACGAAGGAAGCGGAGCACGTCGAGGGCTTCGCCCCCGAGCTCGCGGTCGTCACGCACGGCGGCGGCAAGGAGCTGGACGAGCCCATCGTGGTCCGCCCCACCTCCGAGACGATCATCAACGACTACTTCTCCAAGTGGGTCCAGAGCTACCGCGACCTGCCCCTGCTCATCAACCAGTGGGCGAACGTGGTCCGCTGGGAGATGCGCCCGCGCGTGTTCCTCCGTACGAGCGAGTTCCTCTGGCAGGAGGGCCACACCGCCCACGTCTCGTACGAGGACGCCCGCGACTACGCCGCCCGCATCCACACGGACGTGTACGGCGACTTCATGACCAACGTGCTCGGCATCGACGTCGTGCTCGGCCGCAAGACCGCCAAGGAGCGCTTCGCCGGCGCCATCAACACCCTCACCCTCGAGGGCATGATGGGCGACGGCAAGGCCCTGCAGCTCGGCACCAGCCACGAGCTCGGCACCAACTTCGCCAAGGCCTTCAACACGCAGTACCTGTCGAAGGAAGGCAAGCAGGAGCTCGTCTGGCAGACCTCGTGGGGCGTTTCGACCCGCATGGTCGGTGGCCTGATCATGTCGCACGGTGACGACAACGGCCTGCGGGTCCCGCCGCGCCTCGCGCACGTCCAGGTCGTCGTCATGGCGATCAAGGGCGACGAGGCCGTGACGAAGGTCCGCGAGCTGGGCGCCCAGCTCAAGGCCGCGGGCCTGCGGGTGTTCGTCGACGACCGCGTCGACACCCCCTTCGGCCGCCGCGCCGTGGACTGGGAGCTCAAGGGCGTACCGGTCCGCGTCGAGATCGGCCCCCGCGACCTGGAGGCCGGCACCGCGATGCTGGCCCGCCGGATCCCGGGCGGCAAGGAGTCCGTGCAGATCTCCGACCTCGCCGCCCTGCTGCCCAAGGTGCTCGAGGAGGACCAGGCGCAGCTGCTGCGCGAGTCCCGCGAGCGCCGCATCGCCCGTACGTCCGACGTCTCGACCATCGAGGAGGCCGCCGAGGCCGCCATCGCCGGCGGCTGGGCGCGGATCCCGTGGGCCGACCTCGGCCCCGAGGGCGAAGCGAAGCTGGCCGAGCAGGCCGTCTCCGTGCGCTGCCTGATCGCCGAGGACGGGTCGGTGCCGCAGGCGGACGACGCCCCCGGTAACCTCGCGATCGTCGCGCGCTCGTACTAGGCGGTCCGCCTCACGGCTCTCACGCCCCGGCGTGCGGCACCCGCCGCGCGCCGGGGTGTAGTCGTCACTACGTACCGACTCCTCCGGAGATATGCGCACCCGTCCTCGTCGGGACGCATGAGACTGAACTGACTGGTACGTGCAAAAAATTTGGAATGGCCCGGAATCGGAACACCTGGGCACCCCGGCTCGTTGTCACGACGTGAGCACGACACCACCTGTTCTCGCCGCAGAGCTGGCACAGGCGTGGGCCGATATTCAGCGGTACCACTCCGAGCTGCCTGACCTTGCCGCGCCCGAGTCCCTGATCGGAGAGTCCTCGTCCGCCTGCGGCGCCGAGCTCTCCTTCGAGCGACTGCTGCACGAGGCAGTCCACGGCATCGCCGCAGCCCGCGGAGTGCGTGACACTTCGCGCGCCGGCCGCTACCACAACCGCAGGTTCCTCGCGATCGCCGAGGAGATGGGGCTGGACCACACCGACGAGCCGCACGCGAGCAGCGGCTTCTCCCTGGTCTCGCTCAATCCCGAGGCGAAGAAGCGCTACCGCCCCACCATGGAGCGCCTTCAGCGCGCGCTGAAGGCCCACACGGTCGCCACGGCCGCCGACACCAAGCGCAGCTTCCGCGGTCCGGCCGCCCGGCACGGGTCCTCCGGCGGCGGAGTCCGCGTCAAGGCGGTCTGCGACTGCGGGCGCAACGTGCGCGTGGTCCCGTCCGTACTGGCGCAGGCCCCGATCGTGTGCGGAGGCTGCATGAAGCCCTTCCGCATCCCGGACGTGGCCATCGCGGTGGCCTCCTGACCCGGCGGGCTCGCTCCGCGACCTCCCGGCGGAGCGCGCCGCGGGCGTGTGGCACAATGGACAGCTGTACTCGACAGTCGCATAGGACCCCTCTCTCCTCCGGCTGACGCGTCCATCGGGCACCCGAGTACCGCAACCCCACGTGGCATCTCATGTGCCCAACCACGTCAAGTTCAGGAGACACCACTCCAGTGGCAGTCAAGATCAAGCTCAAGCGCCTCGGCAAGATTCGCCAGCCGCACTACCGCATCGTCGTCGCCGACGCCCGTACCCGTCGGGACGGTCGCGCGATCGAAGAGATCGGTATCTACCACCCGACGTACAACCCGTCGCGCATCGAGGTCAACGCCGAGCGTGCGCAGTACTGGCTGTCGGTCGGCGCCCAGCCCACCGAGGCTGTGCTCGCCATCCTGAAGCTCACCGGTGACTGGCAGGCGCACAAGGGCCTTCCGGCCCCCGCGCCGCTGCTGCAGCCGGCGACGAAGGAGAACAAGCGTCGCTCCTTCGACGAGTTCGCCAAGGCCCTCGAGGGCATCGGCGAGGGCAAGGGCGAAGCCATTACCCAGAAGGCGAAGAAGGCCGACAAGAAGGCGGACGAGGCTGAGGCCGAGACCGCCGAGTCGACCGAGGCCTGAGCATGCTCGAGGAGGCTCTTGAGCACCTCGTGAAGGGCATCGTGGACAACCCCGACGAAGTGCAGGTCGCCTCGCGCAACCTGCGCCGCGGGCAGGTGCTGGAGGTCCGGGTCCACCCCGACGACCTCGGCAAGGTGATCGGCCGCAACGGCCGCACCGCACGTGCTCTGCGTACCGTCGTGGGCGCCATCGGCGGCCGGGGGATCCGCGTCGACCTCGTCGACGTGGACCAGGTCCGCTGAGAATTTGATACACCGGCACGGGCCGGGGAGGGCGATTGCGCCCACCCCGGCCCGTCGTCGTCTGAACAGGAGAGATGGACAGTGGAGCTGGTAGTCGCGCGGATCGGCCGCGCCCACGGGATCAAGGGTGAGGTCACCGTCGAGGTGCGGACCGACGAGCCCGAGCTGCGGCTCGGGCCCGGCGCCGTGCTCCGGACCGACCCGGCATCGGCGGGACCGCTGACGGTCGAGGCGGGCCGGGTGCACAGCGGCAGGCTGATGCTGCGCTTCGCCGGGGTCAAGGACCGCACCGGCGCCGAGGCGCTGCGCAACATCCTGCTCATCGCCGACGTGGACCCGGCGGAGCTGCCGGCCGAGGACGACGAGTACTACGACCACCAGCTGATGGACCTCGACGTGGTTCTCGAGGACGGCACGGTGATCGGCCGGATCACCGAGATCTCCCACCTGCCCTCGCAGGACCTGTTCATCGTCGAGCGCCCGGACGGCACCGAGGTGATGATCCCCTTCGTCGAGGAGATCGTCGCCGAGATCGACCTCGAAGAGCAGCGCTGCGTCATCACCCCGCCGCCCGGTCTCATCGACGAGCGCGAGGCGATCGTGGTCTCCACCCGGGACGAGGACGAGGACGCCGGGACCGGCGGGGACGCCGACGAGGCCGGGGCCGAGGTCCGGGACGGGGAAGACGCCTGATGCGTCTCGACGTCGTCACGATCTTCCCCGAGTACCTGGAACCGCTCAACGTCTCCCTGGTCGGCAAGGCGCGGGCGCGCGGCCAGCTCGACGTACACGTCCACGACCTGCGGGACTGGACGTACGACCGGCACAACACGGTGGACGACACCCCCTACGGCGGCGGTCCCGGCATGGTCATGAAGACCGAGCCGTGGGGCGAGGCCCTGGACGCCGCCCTGGCCGACGGCTACGAGGCGGGCGCGCACGGGCCCGTCATCGTCGTCCCGACCCCCAGCGGCCGGCCGTTCACCCAGGAACTGGCCGTCGAACTCTCCGAACGCCCCTGGCTGATCTTCACCCCGGCCCGGTACGAGGGCATCGACCGCCGGGTCATGGACGAGTACGCCACGCGCCTCCCGGTCTACGAGGTCTCCATCGGCGACTACGTCCTGGCCGGCGGCGAGGCTGCCGTCCTGGTCGTCACCGAGGCCGTGGCCCGGCTGCTGCCCGGGGTGCTCGGCAACGCCGAATCGCACCGCGACGACTCCTTCGCGCCCGGGGACATGGCCAACCTGCTGGAGGGGCCCGTCTACACCAAGCCCCCGGAGTGGCGCGGCCACGGGATCCCCGACGTGCTGGTCAGCGGCCACCACGGCAAGATCGCCCGGTGGCGCCGCGACGAGGCCTTCCGCCGCACGGCGGCCAACCGCCCGGATCTGATCGAGCGCTGCGAGGCCTCCGCCTTCGACAAGAAGGACCGCGAGCTGCTGAGCATCCTCGGCTGGAAGCCGTCCCCCGACGGCCGATTTTGGCGCAGGCCCCAGACCGTGGAAGAATAGGCGGCTGCTGTGTGCTCGCGTACGCCCCTGCCACAGGGGGACCGTCGTCCGCGGAGTCCCGCAGCTCCCGAATTCTCTCCGGAAACCCCGCATCGGCGACCTGTGGCGTCATGCGAAGAAAGCAGACGAATCTCATGTCTCACCTGCTCGATGGCGTCAACGCCGCCACCCTGCGCTCGGACCTCCCGGCCTTCCGCCCGGGTGACACCGTCAACGTTCACGTCCGCGTGATCGAGGGCAACCGCTCCCGTATCCAGCAGTTCAAGGGTGTCGTCATCCGCCGCCAGGGCGCCGGCGTCTCCGAGACCTTCACGGTCCGCAAGGTCTCCTTCAGCGTCGGCGTGGAGCGTACCTTCCCGGTCCACTCCCCGATCTTCGAGAAGATCGAGCTCGTCACCCGCGGTGACGTGCGTCGCGCCAAGCTGTACTTCCTCCGTGAGCTCCGCGGCAAGGCCGCGAAGATCAAGGAGAAGCGCGACCGCTGATCTGCTCTCGGGGTTGAGGGGTCGGCCGGATAGGCTCGCCCTCGATGGACACCGAAGCACCTCACACGCAGCGCGGCCACTCTTCCCCCGACGAGGGGGAGGGGCGGTCGCGTTTCGTGCTTTCCGGAGCGGGTCCGGCCCCGGACGCAGGCGCGGGAGCAGGCGAAGACACTGCCCCTGACCTGGAATCGGACTCGGACCGGGACCCCGGGAAGGCCGGCTGGCTGACCTGGCGGCGCGCCGGGCTGCTCGGCGTGGTCTGCACCGCCTTCCTGCTGCTGTTCAGCAATTTCGTGCTCCAGCCCTTCCTGATCCCGAGCCGCTCGATGGAGCCCACACTCGCCGTCGGGGACCGGGTGCTGGTCAACAAGCTGGCGTACCGTTTCGGCGACCTGCCGGAGCGCGGGGACGTCGTGGTCTTCGACGGCAAGGGCTCCTTCGTACGGGAGGACCCGGACGGGAATCCCCTCGGCGAAGCCCTGCACGGGGCGGCCTCGGCGCTCGGGCTGGCCGAGCCCTCGGACACCGATTTCGTGAAGCGGGTCGTGGGCGTCGGCGGCGACGACGTGGTGTGCGACGACAAGGGCCGGATCAAGGTCAACGGGGTCCTGCTGGACGAGCCGTACCTCTTCCCGGGCGACTCGGGATCGAAAGTGCCGTTCCGCATCGTCGTGCCCCTTGGGAGCCTGTGGGTCATGGGTGATCATCGTTCCCAGTCCCGGGACTCCCGGGACCACCTGGGGGAGCCGGGCGGGGGGATGGTGCCGGTGGAGAAGGTGATCGGTCGGGCCGACTGGATCGGCTGGCCGGTGTCGCGCTGGGGTGACGCGGGATCCGTGGGCGGGGGCCGTGGGTAACCGCGGGCGCCCGCGGGGCGGCTGGGACGAGTCCGCGGACGCCGACGGAGGCGCCGATGCGGAGCCGGAGCGGGAGCCTGCGGCAGAGCCCGCGGAGCCCGGCGGCCGGGCCGAACGGCGTCGCCTCGCCCGCCGGGTCCGGCGCAGACGGCGTACCCGCCGGGTGGGGGAGCTTCCCCTGCTCGTGGTGGTCGCGCTGTGCATCGCCCTGATCCTCAAGACCTTCCTCGTCCAGGCCTTCTTCATCCCGTCGGGCTCCATGGAGCAGACGATCCGGATCGGCGACCGGGTCCTGGTGGACAAGCTCACCCCGTGGTTCGGCTCCGAGGTCGAGCGCGGAGACGTGGTCGTGTTCAAGGACCCGGGAGGCTGGCTGGGCGCCGACAGCGTCCAGCCCGCCGAGGACCCGGTGGGCATCAAGCAGATCAAGCAGACCCTCACCTTCATCGGCCTGCTGCCCTCGGCGAACGAACAGGACCTGATCAAGCGGGTCATCGGCGTCGGCGGGGACACCGTGAAGTGCTGCGACGCCCGGGGCCGGGTCAGCGTCAACGGTTCGCCGCTCGACGAGCCGTACGTGAACCCGGGCAACGCGCCCTCGGAGATCCGCTTCGAGGTGCAGGTGCCCGCCGGGCGGATCTTCGTCATGGGCGACCACCGGGCGAATTCCGCCGACTCCCGCTACCACCTCGACGAGGCCTTCCACGGCACGATCGACGAGAAGGACGTGGTCGGCCAGGCCGTGGTGATCGCCTGGCCCTTCGGGCACTGGCACCGGCTGGAACAGCCCGCCACCTTCCGCATGGTTCCCGACCAGGCGCGCGGCGGTCGCCGCGCGCCCCGTAGGCGCCGGGGCGGCTCCGCGTTCGCATAGTGTGTCCTTGGTCTCCCGCGCCTTCGGGAACTCCCGCTCGTTAGGGGAGGGGAGGGCCCGTGCCTCATCAGGTCCGGGCGTCGATTTCCGAACGAGGAGTGGATGTGGGGGACGTGGCGGTTGGTGCACGGTCCGGACGCGACGAGGGCGGCGAGGAGCCGAATGACTCCTCCGGGCCCGATGCCGTAGAGAACGACGGCGACGCGAAGGACGGTGCCGAGGCGCGCCCGCACCGGTCGTTCTGGAAGGAGCTGCCGCTCCTGGTCGGCATCGCCCTGCTGCTCGCTCTGCTGATCAAGACCTTCCTGGTGCAGGCGTTCTCGATCCCCTCCGACTCGATGCAGAACACCCTGCAGCGCGGTGACCGGGTGCTCGTGGACAAGCTGACGCCGTGGTTCGGATCGGAGCCCGAGCGGGGCGAGGTCGTGGTCTTCCACGACCCGTCGAACTGGCTGAGCGGTGAGGCCACCCCGGAGCCCAACATCGCGCAGAAGGCCCTCAGCTGGATCGGCCTCATGCCGTCCGCCGAGGAGAAGGACCTGATCAAGCGGACGATCGCCATCGGCGGTGACACGGTCGAGTGCAAGAAGGGGGGACCGGTCATCGTCAACGGCAAGGAGCTCGACGAGCCGTACATCTTCCCGGGCAACACCCCGTGCGACGACTTCCCCTTCGGTCCGCTCACCGTGCCCAAGGGCAAGATCTGGGTGATGGGCGACCACCGGCAGAACTCGCAGGACTCCCGCTACCACCAGCAGGACTCCACCCAGGGCTTCGTGCCCGTCAGCGATGTCGTCGGGCGCGCCGTGGTGGTGGCCTGGCCGATCACCCGCTGGTCCACCCTGCCGATTCCGGACACCTACGACCAGCCGGGCATCGGCACGCAGACCAAGGCCACGGCGCTCGGCCTGGACGCCGCCGGCCTGGCGCCGGTCGGGCTCGGCCCGGCCGCGCTCGGGTTCGCCGGAGCGGTGCCGGTCGTGCTGTGGCGCAGGCGGAGGCTGACCGCGGGGCGTACCGACAGGTAGGGTGCCGCCCAGGTCGACGATCTCCGAGTGTGGGGGCGCTTGCAATGGGCGGAACACGAGCAATACGAGCAGGTGACGGCGGTGGCCGCGGTGCTCTCGGCAGCATGCTGTCGGGAATCGCCGTGGCCATCGGCTTTGTGCTCTTCCTGGGCGGGTTCGTGTGGGGAGCCGTCGTGTACCAGCCGTACACGGTGCCGACCGACTCGATGGTGCCCACGGTGCAGCCCGGAGACCGGGTGCTGGCGCAGCGCATCGGCGGCGGCGAGGTGCGCCGCGGGGACGTCGTGATCTTCAAGGACGAGCGGTGGAGCGATTCGCCGATGGTCAAGCGGGTCGTCGGCGTCGGCGGGGACACGGTCAAGTGCTGTGGTGCGGGCGGCCGCCTCGTGGTGAACGGCAAGGAGCTGGACGAGCCGTACATCGAGGTGGAGAAGCTCGACGTGGCGGGCGCTCCGGGCGGCTCCGCCTCCCGGACGCCGTTCGAGGTGACGGTGCCGGAGGGCAATCTCTTCCTGCTCGGCGACCGGCGCGGAGCCTCGCTGGACTCCCGGGCGCACCTGGAGGAGGCCGGCCAGGGGACGGTGGCCCGTTCGGCGGTCAAGGCCCGCGTCGACGCCCTCGCATGGCCCGCCATGTCGATGCTGGATCGGCCCACGACCTACGCCGCCCTGCCCGGCGGGACCTCGACGGCGGGGCCGCTGCTGCTCCAGGTGACCGCGGTGGTGGCCGGTGCCGCCCTGGTGGTGCTCGGAGCCGCGTACGGGCCGGTCGTACGGGTTCTCGGGCGCGGGCGGAGGAGGGAGCGGGCCGATGTCCGCTGACGCGACGGCGGGGCCGGGGGTGGCTTCCGGGTCGGGCGGGCCGCGCAAGGTGGCCCGGGTGATCCTGCTGGACCCGGAGGACAGGATCCTGCTGCTGCACGGCTTCGAGCCGGGAGACCCGGCGGACGACTGGTGGTTCACCCCGGGCGGCGGTCTGGAAGGGTCCGAGACCCGGGAGCAGGCCGCGCTGCGTGAGCTCGCGGAGGAGACCGGGATCACCGACGTGGAGCTGGGGCCGGTGCTGTGGCACCGCTACTGCTCGTTCCCCTTCGACGGGCGCCGCTGGGAGCAGGACGAGTGGTACTTCCTGGCCCGTACCAGCCAGACGGCGACGGTGCTGGGAGGCCTCACCGAGCTGGAGCGCCGCAGCGTCTCGGGCACCAGGTGGTGGACCTCCGAGGAACTGCTTGCGGCCCATGAGACGGTGTACCCGACCAGACTCGCAGAGCTGCTCCGCAGGCTGCTCGACGACGGTCCCCCGGGTGCGCCCGTGAACCTGGCCCCGGAAATCGTTTAGGGGCGCACGGGCCTGGCGCACAATAGGGGGACGCACGGCTGAAGGGGAACATGCCATGAGTGCCGAGGACCTCGAGAAGTACGAGACCGAGATGGAGCTGAAGCTCTATCGCGAGTACCGCGACGTCGTCGGGCTGTTCAAGTATGTGATCGAGACCGAACGCCGTTTCTACCTCACCAACGACTACGAGATGCAGGTGCACTCGGTGCAGGGGGAGGTCTTCTTCGAGGTCTCGATGGCCGACGCGTGGGTCTGGGACATGTACAGACCGGCCCGTTTCGTCAAGCAGGTGCGGGTGCTGACCTTCAAGGACGTGAACATCGAGGAGCTCAACAAGAGCGATCTCGAACTTCCGGGCAGCTGATTCCCCGGCCTGGTCCTGGTCTGGTTCCGGCTTGGTCCTGTCCTGGCCCTCGTCCGGCTCCCTCGCCTGGGTGACGGGGTTGTCCACATGGCCCCGGTTGTCCACCAAGATCCACTAGGTGGGCGGGGGCGCGGGATCGTCGGTGCCGGAGGTGGTGCCGGATGAACGCGAAGGGCGTGGCACAGCAGGCATTGGGGCGGTACGGCGAGGACCTCGCGACGCGGCGGCTCACCGAGGCCGGGATGACCGTGATCGCGCGGAACTGGCGGTGTCGCGGCGGGGAGATCGACATCGTCGCCCGGGACGGGGACGCCCTCGTCGTGTGCGAGGTCAAGACCCGGCGGGCGGGGGAGTTCGAGCATCCCATGGCCGCGCTGCGGCCCGCCAAGGCCGCGCGCTTGCGCAGGCTCGCCGGGCGCTGGCTGGCCGACCACGGGGGACCACCCCCGGGCGGGGTGCGCATCGACCTCGTCGGCGTCCTGCTGCCGCGGCGCGGCGGGCCCGTGGTCGAGCACGTCAGGGGGGCGGCCTGATGGGGTTCGCACGGGCCTGCTCGGTCGCCCTCGTGGGCGTCGACGGCGTGGTGGTGGAGGTCCAGGCCGACCTCGAGCCCGGGGTCGCCACCTTCGCCCTGGTGGGGCTTCCCGACAAGACCCTGGTCGAGAGCCGGGACCGGGTCAGGGCGGCCGTGGTGAACTCGGGCGCCGCCTGGCCGCAGAAGAAGCTCACCGTCGGCCTCAGTCCGGCGTCGGTCCCGAAATCGGGTGCCGGCTTCGATTTGGCCGTGGCGGCCGCCGTGCTGGGCGCCGCCGAGGTGGTCGACCCGAAGGCGATCGCCGATCTCGTCCTCATCGGGGAGCTGGGGCTCGACGGCCGGGTGCGCCCCGTCCGCGGGATCCTCCCGGCGGTGCTCGCCGCCGCCGAGGCCGGATACCGGCAGGTCGTGGTCCCGCAGCAGTGCGCGGCCGAGGCCATGCTCGTCCCGGACGTCTCGGTGCTCGGGGTGCGCAGCCTGCGGCAACTGATCGCGGTGCTCACCGACGGGGAGGTGCCCGAGGAGGATCCGCCGGATCCGTCCGGGCGCCCGGACCCCATGCTCGCCGGACTGGTCGTCCCGGGCGCCGGACTCGGCACGGGCGTGGCCCGCGACCGCGACGGGCGGGACTTCCCCGATCTCGCCGACGTCGCCGGACAGCACGCGGCGCGCCGGGCCCTGGAGGTGGCCGCCGCCGGGGGACACCACCTCTTCCTCAGCGGACCGCCGGGCGCGGGCAAGACGATGCTGGCCGAGCGGATCCCCTGGATCCTGCCCCCGCTCACCCGACAGGATTCCCTGGAGGTCACGGCCGTCCACTCGGTCGCGGGAATCCTGCCCTCGGGCGAACCGCTCGTCGCCCGGCCCCCGTACTGCGCCCCGCACCACTCGGCGACCATGCAGTCCCTCGTCGGAGGCGGAGCCGGTGTGGCCAGGCCGGGGGCGGTGTCCCTGGCCCACAGGGGGGTGCTGTTCCTCGACGAAGCCGCGGAGTTCAGCACCAAGGCGCTGGACGCCCTGAGGCAGCCCCTCGAGGCGGGACACGTGGTCATCGCCCGGGCCGCCGGAGTGGTACGCCTGCCGGCCCGGTTCCTGATGGTGCTGGCCGCCAACCCCTGTCCCTGCGGGCGGCACACCCTGCACGGGACCGGCTGCGACTGCCCGGCCTCGGTCGTCCGCCGCTACCAGGCCCGGCTGTCGGGGCCGCTGCTGGACCGGGTGGACCTGCGCGTCGAGGTCGAGCCGGTCACCCGCTCCGATCTGCTGGGGCGGGGCGGCCGCGGCGAAGCCACGGCGGTGGTCGCCGACCGGGTCCGGGAGGCCCGCGACCGGGCGGCGGCCCGGCTCGACGGCACGCCCTGGCGGCTCAACGCGGAGGTCCCGGGCCACGAGTTGCGGACGCGCTGGCCGGCCGCCCCCGGAGCACTGGCCCAGGCCGAGCGGGACCTGGAGCGCGGGCTGTTGACCGCGCGGGGTCTCGACCGGGTGCTCCGGGTCGCCTGGACGGTGGCCGACCTGAGGAGCCGGGACCGCCCCGACGCCCTGGACGTGGCGGTCGCCCTCGAACTGCGCACCGGAATCGCCCGCGGAGCCGCGGCGCACCTGGACGCCGCCTCATGACCGCCTCGGCATCGGCCCCGGGACCGGGCCGGGCGCCCGGGCCGGGACCCGTACAGGCGCCACCGGCAGCCGGCCCGGAGCCGCAGGCGGAGCCCGGCGGCGAGGTGCTCGCACGGGCCGCGCTCACCCGGGTCCTGGAGCCCGGGGAGGAGCACGGCGGGCGCTGGCTGCGGGCGTACGGGGCCGTCGGGCTGATACGGCTGCTGACCGGCCCCGAGCCGGAGCCCGGGGTGCTGAGCGGGGTCGGCGCCGAGCGGCTCGCCGGATACCGCCGCCGGGCCGCGGCGGCCGATCCCCGGCGGGACCTGGCGCTCGCCGCCGAGACGGGGAGCCGGTTCGTCTGCCCGGGGTCGGCGGAGTGGCCGAGTCAGCTGGACGACCTCGGCGACGCCCGGCCCGTCGGGCTGTGGGTGCGGGGCAGGCCGAGCCTGCGGGCCTGGGCCCTGCGCTCCGTGGCGGTGGTCGGAGCCCGCGCGTGCACCCCGTACGGGGCACACATGGCCCAGAGCCTGGCCGGTGAACTCGCCGAGCGAGGCTGGGTGGTGGTCTCGGGAGCTGCCTACGGGATCGACGGCGCCGCGCACCGCGGCGCCCTCGCCGCCGGCGGAGCCACGGTCGCCGTGCTGGCCTGCGGGGTGGACGTGCCCTACCCGCGCGGGCACGCCGGACTGCTCGGCCGGATCGCCTCCCAGGGGCTGCTCCTCGGAGAACTGCCGCCGGGCAGCCACCCCACGCCGAGCCGGTTCGTCCTGCGCAACCGCGTCATCGCAGCCCTGACCCGGGGCACGGTCGTCGTGGAGGCGGCCCACCGCAGCGGATCCCTGGTCACCGCCCGGCGGGCCCAGGCCCTGGGGAGGATCACCATGGGCATCCCCGGCCCGGCCACCAGCGGTCTCTCGGCCGGTGTGCACGAACTGCTGCGCGGCGAGGCCGCGCTGGTCACGGACGCGGCGGAGGTCATCGAGCTGGTCGGGGGGATGGGGGAGCTGGCCCCCGAGCGGCGGGGCCCCGTGATCGCCCGTGACCTGCTGGGCCCCGACGCGGTCCGGGTGCTCGAAGCCCTGCCGGCGGGGCGTCCGGCAGACCTGGGCGAACTGGCCCTCGCGGCGGGCACCGGCACCGATGAAGTCATCGGCAGACTGTACGAACTTCACTCTCTGGGGTTCGTCGAACGGCAGGGCGACGGCTGGCAGTTGACATCGAAGCGGCCGGGAGGAGGCGCATAAGGCGGAGTTCCCCGGCGAGGCGGTCGTTGACCTGGGGCGTTCCGGTGAAAGAGTGAAGCCGATGAGAGACGCGGTCTTCCCGGTGGCACCCGCCGGGACCGTGCGCCAGGCGCCGGTCCCGGGTCGCCCGCGCGAGTCGGGCCGCCCTTGCGGGCCCGCGCGATCCCGTACTCTTCGCGCACCGCGACACTTCCGTCACGCTACGCTCCCAAGGAATCCGGCTCCGGCAAAGGCGAAGCATGCCCCAGCACACCTCAGGGTCCGACCGCGCTGCGGTGCCCCCCGCTGCGCGCGGCAGCGAGCGGTCCACCGCGCCCTCGTCGCTGGAGGTGCTGTGGCGCTCGTACAAGGACTCGGGTGACGAGCGGCTGCGGGAGCAGCTGATCCTGCACTACTCGCCCCTCGTGAAGTACGTGGCGGGCCGGGTCAGCGTCGGCCTGCCGCCCAATGTGGAACAGGCCGATTTCGTCTCCTCCGGAGTCTTCGGGCTGATCGACGCCATCGAGAAGTTCGACATCGAACGGTCCATCAAGTTCGAGACGTACGCGATCACTCGCATCCGCGGCGCGATGATCGACGAGTTGCGGGCGCTGGACTGGATCCCGCGGTCGGTGCGGCAGAAGGCGCGCGCCGTGGAACGGGCCTACGCCACGCTGGAGGCCCAGCTGCGGCGCACCCCCACCGAGCACGAGGTCGCCGGGGAGATGGGCATCGGGGTGGAGGATCTCCACGCCGTTTTCAGCCAGTTGTCGCTTGCCAACGTGGTCGCCCTCGAAGAGCTGCTGCACGTGGGCGGGGAGGGCGACCGGCTCTCCCTGATGGACACCCTGGAGGACACCGCCGCGGACAACCCGGTGGAGGTCGCGGAGGACCGGGAGTTGCGGCGGCTGCTGGCGCGGGCCATCAACACGCTGCCCGAACGGGAGAAGACGGTCGTGACCCTCTACTACTACGAGGGCCTCACGCTCGCCGAGATCGGCAACGTCCTCGGGGTCACCGAGAGCCGCGTCAGCCAGATCCACACCAAGTCGGTCCTGCAGCTCCGGGCGAAGCTGGCGGACGTCGGGCGCTGAACCGGGGTGCCGGCGGGGTCGCGAGCGGGGCCGAGAGCGTGCGGCGGCCTTGCGGTACGTCCGTAGAGTGGATGCGTGCCCAGGATTCGAGCGGCCTCCGTGGCCGAGCACCGGTCGATGCAGCGCGGCGCCCTGTTGGACGCCGCGCGTTCCCTGCTGTCCGAAGGGGGGACGGAAGCGCTGACCTTCCCCGCCCTCGCCGAGAGGACCGGCCTCGCCCGGTCCTCCGTGTACGAGTACTTCCGGTCCCGCGCGGCCGTCGTCGAAGAGCTGTGCGCGGTGGACTTCCCCGTGTGGGCGGCCGAGATCGAGGCGGCGATGTCCGAGGCGGAGGCGCCGGAGGCGAAGATCGAGGCGTATGTGCGCAGCCAGCTGGGGCTGGTGGGTGACAAGAGGCACCGGGCGGTCGTGGCGATCTCGGCGAGCGAGCTGGACGCCGGGGCGCGGGAGAAGATCCGTGCGGCGCACGGGAGTCTGATCGCGATGATCGTGGAGGCGTTGGGCGCGCTGGGGCAGGCGGAGCCGAGGCTTGCGGCGATGCTGCTGCAGGGTGTGGTGGATGCTGCCGTCCGGCGGATCGAGGCGGGTGCGGGGGAAGATCCCGTCGTGGTCACGGACGCGGCGGTGGCCATGGCCCTGCGGGGCGTCGGGGGCTGACCGGCCCTGGCCCCGACGTGGGCCTCGCCTCGGCCCGGGCTCCGATGCGGGCCTGGCACTGTCCCGGCCCCGATGTGGGCCCGGCCCCGGTCCTGGCCCCGGTTCTGCGTCGCCCGTGGCCCGGTGCGGGTGGCCGGCTGCCCTGCGGGGCTGGCCCCTACCCGCCCTTCCACCGTTCCCCGGGCGCTGCCCGGACCCGCGCCTCAAACGCCGGCGGGGCTGGGGAGGGCTGCCGGGCTGCGCCCGGACCCCTGGGGCTCCGCCCCAGACCCCGGTCCTCAAACGCCGGACGGCTGGGTTGGCCGGACGGCTGGGTTGGCTGTCCCCGGTTCTCAAGCGCCGGAGGGCCGGAAGGGCAGTAGGCGGGGGGTCGGGTGGGGGAGGAGGGTCAGGGGGTTGAGGTAGGTGTGCGTGTGGAGGAGGCCCCAGTGGAGGCAGGGGCGGGGGCAGTGCGGGCCGTCCGTGAGGACGGCCACCACCTGGCCCGACGTGACCTCGGCGCCCTCCGCCACCAGGGGGCGGACCGGCTCGTAGGTCGTGCGCAGGCCGTTCGGGAGGGTCAGGGAGAGGACTCCGCGGCCCGCGACCTGGCCGGCGTAGTGGACCCGGCCCGGGCCCACCGCGCGTAGCTCCGTGCCCACCGGGGCCGCCAGGTCCACCCCGCGGTGGCCCGCCGCGTACGGAGTCGGGGGCGGGTCCCACCAGCGGACCACCGTCAGGGGGGACGGGAGCGGGCGCCCGGCCGCCGGAGCGCGCGGCGGTCCCGGTGTGGCCGGAGGCGGGACAGGGGCGAGGCCCAGGGCGAGGCTCAGGGGCAGGAGCAGGGTGAGCAGCAGCTTTGTCATGGGGGTCAGGATTCCGCCCCCGGGGCCGGTCCCGCCCGGGCCTGTGGACGGGCGGGCGGCTGTGGACAACCGCGTCATCCGGCATACCACCGGGTCCCGTACACTTCTTGTGGCGATCCGGGTCACCGGGTCGACTTCGCACGCCCCAGCACCGGCCCCTCAGGGCCAGGTGACAGCGTCTCTCGGTCCCCTCCACGGGGGCAGGGCGCGACAGGGGCGTCAGGAACCAAACCGAGAAAACAAGGAGATGGCCATGGCCGTCGTAACGATGCGGGAGCTGCTGGAAAGCGGCGTCCACTTCGGTCACCAGACCCGCCGTTGGAACCCGAAGATGAAGCGTTTCATCTTCACGGAGCGCAACGGCATCTACATCATCGACCTGCTGCAGTCGCTGTCGTACATCGACCGCGCCTACGAGTTCGTGAAGGAGACCGTCGCCCACGGCGGTTCCATCATGTTCGTCGGTACCAAGAAGCAGGCCCAGGAGGCCATCGCCGAGCAGGCGACGCGCGTTGGTATGCCGTACGTCAACCAGCGGTGGCTGGGTGGCATGCTCACCAACTTCTCCACCGTCTACAAGCGCCTTCAGCGTCTGAAGGAGCTTGAGGCGATCGACTTCGAGGACGTCGCCGCCTCGGGTCTCACCAAGAAGGAGCTCCTGGTCCTCTCTCGCGAGAAGATCAAGCTGGAGAAGACCCTCGGTGGTATCCGCGAGATGTCGAAGGTCCCCAGCGCCGTCTGGATCGTCGACACCAAGAAGGAGCACATCGCCGTCGGTGAGGCGCGCAAGCTCCACATCCCGGTCGTCGCGATCCTCGACACCAACTGCGACCCCGACGAGGTCGACTACAAGATCCCGGGCAACGACGACGCGATCCGCTCCGTCACCCTGCTCACCCGCGTGATCGCCGACGCCGTCGCCGAGGGCCTCATCGCCCGTTCCGGTGCCGCCACTGGCGACTCGAAGCCGGGCGAGAAGGCCGCCGCCGAGCCGCTCGCCGAGTGGGAGCGCGACCTGCTCGAGGGCGAGAAGAAGGCCGACGACGCTGAGGCCGCTCCGGCCGAGGCCGCTGTCGAGACCCCCGCCGTCGAGGCTGAGGCCGCTCCGGCGGCCGAGGCCGAGGTCGTCGCCGAGGCCGTCGTCGAGGCTCCGGCCGCCGACGCCGAGCAGGCCTGACCCACTGAGAGCGCCCGGCGTTCATGCGCCGGGCACTCGCAGCACGGACGATGACGGCGGGGGAGTCGCGCCACGAGCGCGTCTCCTCCGCCGTTCACCCGTAGATCTACGACTTCGAGAGAGAATCCCAGACTCATGGCGAACTACACCGCCGCTGACGTCAAGAAGCTCCGCGAGCTCACCGGCGTCGGCATGATGGACTGCAAGAACGCGCTGGTCGAGTCCGACGGTGACGTCGACAAGGCCATCGAGGCCCTCCGCATCAAGGGTCAGAAGGGCGTCGCCAAGCGCGAAGGCCGTTCTGCCGAGAACGGTGCCGTTGCCTCGATCATCTCCGACGACAACACCTCTGGTGTCATCGTCGAGCTGAAGTGCGAGACGGACTTCGTCGCCAAGGGCGAGAAGTTCCAGGCCGTCACCAACCAGCTGGCCGAGCACATCGCCGCGACCTCCCCGGCCGACGTCGAGGCGCTTCTCGCGTCCGAGATCGAGCCCGGCAAGACCGTGCAGGCGTTCGTGGACGAGGCCAACGCCAACCTCGGCGAGAAGATCGTCCTGGACCGCTTCGCGCAGTTCACCGGCGGTTACGTCTCGGCGTACATGCACCGCACCATGCCCGACCTGCCGTTCCAGATCGGCGTCCTCGTCGAGCTGGACAAGGAGAACGCCGAGGTCGCCCGCGGCGTCGCGCAGCACATCGCCGCGTTCGCGCCGAAGTGGCTCTCCAAGGAAGACGTGCCGGCCGACGTGGTCGAGTCCGAGCGTCGTGTGGCCGAAGAGGTCACCCGCGCCGAGGGCAAGCCCGAAGCCGCGCTGCCGAAGATCGTCGAGGGTCGTGTCAACGGCTTCTTCCGCGACAACACGCTGCTCGGCCAGGACTACGCCCTGGACAACAAGAAGTCCGTCCAGAAGGTTCTGGACGAGGCCGGTGTCACCCTGGTGCGCTTCTCGCGCATCAAGGTCGGCATCTGAGTCCGTCCGTACGCGACGGACACCGGACCCCGATAGGGTCTGAAGCAGTCGCCCGCGTTCGCGCAGGGCGACCGCAGATCTGACGAGGAGGCCATTGCCGTAGAGGGAACCGCGAGGACCCACCGGCAATGGCCTTCTTCGTATGTGCACGAGGAGATCTCCATGAATCAGGGCGTGGACACCCACACCGCTTCCGACGACAAGAGCGACCAGGACAAGAAGGGCCGCCGCTTCATGCTGAAGCTGTCGGGCGAGGCCTTCTCCGGTGGCGGAGGACTGGGCGTCGACCCCGACGTAGTCCACGCCATCGCCCGCGAGATCGCCGCGGTGGTCCGCGACGGCGCGGAGATCGCCGTGGTGATCGGCGGCGGCAACTTCTTCCGCGGCGCCGAACTCCAGCAGCGCGGCATGGACCGGGCCCGGTCCGACTACATGGGCATGCTCGGTACGGTCATGAACTGCCTTGCCCTCCAGGACTTCCTGGAGAAGGAAGGCATCGACTCCCGCGTCCAGACGGCCATCACCATGGGCCAGGTCGCCGAGCCGTACATCCCGCTCCGCGCCGTTCGACACCTGGAGAAGGGCCGCGTCGTCATCTTCGGCGCCGGCATGGGCATGCCCTACTTCTCCACCGACACCACGGCCGCCCAGCGAGCCCTGGAAATCGACGCGGAAGCCCTCCTCATGGGCAAGAACGGCGTCGACGGGGTCTACGACTCCGACCCCAAGAAGAACCCGGACGCGGTGAAGTTCGACGCGCTGGAGTACAGCGAGGTGCTGTCGCGCGACCTCAAGGTCGCCGATGCCACCGCCATCACGCTGTGCCGCGACAACAAGCTGCCGATCCTGGTCTTCGAGCTGCTCGCCGAGGGCAATATCGCGCGAGCCGTCAAGGGTGAGAAGATCGGCACGCTCGTGAGCGACCAGGGCACCCGGGCCTGAGCAGGCCCCGTCCGCCTGAACCATCCATTTCTGACATGCAGGAGCACGTGGTGACCGAAGAGATCCTCCTCGAGGCCGAGGAGAAGATGGAAAAGGCCGTCGTCGTCGCCAAGGAAGACTTCGCCGCGATTCGCACCGGTCGTGCGCACCCGGCGATGTTCAACAAGATCGTGGCGGAGTACTACGGCGCCATCACGCCCATCAACCAGCTCGCCTCCTTCTCGGTCCCCGAGCCGCGCATGGCGATCGTGACCCCGTTCGACAAGAGCGCCCTGCGCAACATCGAGACGGCCATCCGCGACTCCGACCTGGGCGTCAACCCCAGCAACGACGGCAGCATCATCCGGGTGACCTTCCCCGAGCTGACGCAGGACCGCCGCAAGGAGTACATCAAGGTCGCGCGCACCAAGGCCGAGGACTCCAAGGTGTCGATCCGCGCCATTCGCCGCAAGGCGAAGGACGCCCTCGACAAGCTCGTCAAGGACAAGGAAGCCGGCGAGGACGAGGTGCGCCGCGCCGAGAAGGAGCTCGACGACACCACCGCGAAGTACGTCGCGCAGGTGGACGAGCTCCTGAAGCACAAGGAAGCCGAGCTCCTCGAAGTCTGATGAACGACACTTCCTGGCAGCCGGAGCCGGTTCCGGCGGGTCCCGCCTACGATGCGCTGGTGGGCCCGCACACTCGGCCCATGCCCATCGTGCCCGATGCCGCCGGCCGTGACTTCGACGACCGGGAAGCACGCGATCGGGGGGCCGCCGCTGACGGCGGCTCCCTCTTCCGCGCCGAGACGCCGCCGCAGGAGCCCATGCCCAGCCCCCCGCCGACCCCGCCTTCGCCGGCACCGCAGGACGCCTCGCCCCCGCCTCAGAAGAAGCGGGCCGGGCGGGACCTGCGTGCCGCCATAGGGGTCGGAGTGGGCCTCGGCGCGGTGATCTTCGCCTCGCTGCTCATCGTCAAGGCCGTCTTCGTCGGCGTCGTCGTCGTGGCGGTCGTCGTCGGCCTGTGGGAGCTCACCTCCCGGCTCCAGGAGAAGAAGGGCATCAAGGCCCCGCTGGTCCCGCTCGCCATCGGCGGCGCGGCCATGGTCATCGCCGGATACGTCCGCGGTGCCGAGGGTGCCTGGGTGGCCATGGCGCTCACGGTGCTGGCCGTCCTCGTCTGGCGGATGACCGAGCCGCCCGAGGACTACCTCAAGGACGTCACGGCGGGTGCCTTCGCGGCGTTCTACGTGCCGTTCCTGGCCACCTTCGTCGCGATGCTGCTCAAGGCCGACGACGGGCCGCAGCGGGTGATCACCTTCCTGCTCCTGACCGTGGTCAGCGACACCGGGGCCTACGCGGTCGGCTGGCGCTTCGGCAAGACCAAGCTCGCCCCGCGCATCAGCCCCGGAAAGACCCGCGAGGGGCTCTTCGGAGCGGTGGCCTTCGCGATGGCGGCCGGCGCGCTGTGCATGGAGTTCCTGATCGACGGGGGCGTCTGGTGGCAGGGCCTGCTGCTCGGCCTCGCCGTCGCGGTCAGCGCCACGCTGGGCGACCTCGGGGAATCCATGATCAAGCGGGATCTCGGGATCAAGGACATGGGCACCCTGCTGCCGGGCCACGGCGGCATCATGGACCGGCTGGACTCCCTGCTTCCGACGGCCCCGGTGGTCTGGCTGCTGCTGGCGCTGTTCGTCGGCACCGGCTGACCTGCGAAAAGACGCCCGTACAGGCGGGGCGGTTACTCTTGAAAGGCGCGCTGCTTCTGCGGCGCGCCTTTCGTCTTACAAGGAGTACCTGCCATGGCCCGCCCAGTCCCGGGAGAGCTCACTTTCGTCGCCCCTCGTGGAGCGAAGAAGCCGCCCCGGCACCTCGCCGACCTCACCCCCGAGGAGCGCCGGGAGGCGGTCGCCGCGATCGGTGAGAAGCCCTTCCGGGCCAAGCAGCTCTCCCAGCACTACTTCGCCCGGTACGCGCACGACCCGGCCGAGTGGACCGACATCCCCGCCGCGTCCCGCGAGAAGCTCCAGCAGGAGCTGCTGCCGGACCTGATGAACGTCATCCGCCACATCTCCTGCGATGACGACACCACCCGCAAGACCCTGTGGAAGCTGCACGACGGCACGCTCGTCGAGTCCGTGCTGATGCGCTACCCGGACCGGGTCACCATGTGCATCTCCTCGCAGGCCGGCTGCGGCATGAACTGCCCGTTCTGCGCCACCGGCCAGGCCGGTCTCGACCGCAACCTGTCGACGGCCGAGATCGTGCACCAGATCGTCGACGGCATGCGCGCCCTGCGCGACGGCGAGGTCCCCGGCGGGCCCGCCCGGCTGTCGAACATCGTCTTCATGGGCATGGGCGAGCCGCTCGCCAACTACAACCGCGTCGTCGGCGCCATCCGCCGCCTCACCGACCCGGAGCCCGACGGCCTGGGCCTGTCCCAGCGCGGGATCACCGTCTCCACCGTGGGCCTGGTCCCGGCGATGCACCGCTTCGCCGACGAGGGCTTCAAGTGCCGCCTGGCCGTCTCCCTGCACGCCCCGGACGACGAGCTGCGCGACACCCTGGTCCCCGTGAACACCCGCTGGAACGTCCGCGAGGTGCTCGGCGCGGCCTGGGAGTACGCGGAGAAGTCCGGCCGCCGGATCTCCATCGAGTACGCCCTGATCCGCGACATCAACGACCAGGCCTGGCGCGGCGACCTGCTCGGCAGGCTGCTCAAGGGCAAGCGCGTGCACGTCAACCTGATCCCGCTGAACCCGACGCCGGGTTCGAAGTGGACCGCCTCGCGGCCCGAGGACGAGAAGGCGTTCGTGGAGGCCATCGCCCGCCACGGCGTGCCGGTGACCGTCCGCGACACCCGCGGTCAGGAGATCGACGGCGCGTGCGGTCAGCTCGCCGCCTCGGAGCGCTGATTTCCGCCAGTTAAGGTTTGCTTTCGGCCGCGGGGTACCCTGTGGCCGAAACCAATTTCATATTCCGACAGGGGAGCGCCACAGCGCTGAGAGTGCGGTAACCGTCACCGCAGACCCTCTGAACCTCGCCCCGGTCATTCGGGGTAGGAAGTTCGGTCATCACTCAAGCTGTTGCGCCCTGCCCGGCGTCCGCTCCACAGAGCGCCGGGCAGGGCCGCGTCTTCTCCTGGACATCCCAGGAGGAATGCACCAATGAGCACCACCAAGAAGATGGCGGGCGTCGCGCTCGCGGCCGCGCTCGGCGTCACCACGCTCAGCGCCTGCGGCGGCGGCGACGCCAAGGACAAGTCCGCCGGGGCGAGCGACGCCCCGAAGTCCAAGACGATCACCCTCGTCTCGCACGACTCCTTCAACGTGACCGACACGGTCCTCAAGGAGTTCGAGCAGCAGAGCGGCTACACCGTCAAGGTCCTGAAGTCCGGCGACGCGGGCACGGCACTGAACCAGGAGATCCTCACCAAGGGCTCCCCGCGCGGCGACGTCTTCTTCGGCGTGGACAACACGCTCCTCTCCCGCGCCCTCGACCAGGGCATCTTCACGCCGTACGAGGCCAAGGGCCTGGCCGACGTGAAGCCCGAGTTCGTGCTCGACAAGGAGCACCGGGTCACCCCCGTGGACTCCGGCGACATCTGCGTGAACTACGACAAGGCCTACTTCGCCGACAAGAAGCTCGCCCCGCCGCAGACGCTGGACGACCTGATCAAGCCGGAGTACAAGAACCTGCTGGTCACCGAGAACGCCGCGACCTCCTCGCCCGGCCTCGGCTTCCTCCTCGCCTCCGTCGGCAAGTACGGGGACGAGGGCTGGAAGGACTACTGGAGCAAGCTCAAGGCCAACGGCGTCGAGGTCGTCGACGGCTGGGAGCAGGCCTACAACGAGCGCTTCTCCGGCTCGGCCGGCGGCAAGAAGGCCAAGGGCGACCGCCCGCTGGTCGTCTCCTACGCCTCCAGCCCGCCGGTCGAGGTCCTCTACGGCGAGCCGCAGCCGGCCGAGGCCCCGACGGGCGTCGCGACGGGCACGTGCTTCCGGCAGACCGAGTTCGCGGGTCTGCTCAAGGGCGCGAAGAACGATGAGGGCGGCAAGGCACTCCTGGACTTCCTGATCTCCAAGAAGTTCCAGGAGGACATGCCGCTCCAGATGTTCGTGAACCCGGTGACCAAGGACGCGGTGCTGCCCGAGCTGTTCACCAAGCACGGCGTGGTCATCGAGAAGCCCGAGACGGTCGCCCCGGAGGCCATCGCCAAGAACCGTGACCAGTGGATCAAGACCTGGTCCACCCTCGTCGTGAAGTAGGACGAGTGAGCGAGGCAGCGAAGGAGAGCGGGCGGGCCACGGCCGTCAGGCTCGGTCTGATGGCCGTGCCGCTCGTCTTCTTCGGGCTGTTCTTCGCGTACCCCGTGGCCGCGATCGTCGGGCGCGGGCTCAAGACGGACGACGGCTGGCAGTTCGGCCGGATCGGCGAGGTGCTGGCCCGGCCCGACATCGGCGACGTGCTCTGGTTCACCACCTGGCAGGCGCTCGCGTCCACGGCGCTCACGCTCCTGATCGCGCTCCCCGGCGCGTACGTCTTCGCCCGCTTCGAGTTCCCCGGCAAACAGCTGCTGCGGGCGCTCGTGACGGTGCCGTTCGTGCTGCCGACCGTCGTGGTCGGCACCGCGTTCCTGGCGCTCGTGGGGCGGGGCGGTCTGTTGGACGAGGTGTGGGGGATCCGCCTCGACACGACCGTCTGGGCGATCCTGCTCGCCCACGTCTTCTTCAACTACGCCGTCGTCATCCGCACGGTCGGCGGGCTGTGGGCGCAGCTGGACCCGCGCCAGGAGGAGGCCGCCCGGGTGCTGGGCGCCGGGCGGTTCGCCGCCTGGCGGCGCGTGACGCTGCCTGCGCTGGGGCCGGCCGTCGCGGCCGCCTCGCTGATGGTGTTCCTGTTCACGTTCTCCTCCTTCGGCGTCGTGCAGATCCTGGGCGGGCCCGCGTACTCCACCCTGGAGGTGGAGGTCTACCGGCAGACCGCGCAGCTCCTGGACCTGCCGACGGCCGCCGTGCTGACGATGGTGCAGTTCGCGGCCATCGGAGCGATCCTCGGCGTGCACGCCTGGACCGTGCGCAAGCGGGAGACCGCGCTGCGGCTGGTCGACCCGGGGCGGACCACCCACCGGCCGCGCGGCTGGGCCCAGCGCACCCTGCTCGGCGGGGTGCTGCTCACGGTGGCGCTGCTGATCGTGGCGCCGCTCGCCGTGCTGGTGGAACGTTCCCTCGACGCCCCCGGCGGGTACGGGTTCGGCTTCTACCGGGCGCTCCAGGAAGTCGGCGCCGGTGGCGGCACCTTCCTGGTGCCGCCGCTGGAGGCGATCTGGAACTCCCTGCAGTACGCGCTCGCCGCCACCGCCATCGCGCTGGTCGTCGGCGGGCTCGCCGCCGCGGCGCTGACCCGGCGCGCGGGCCGTTTCGTACGGGGCTTCGACGCGCTGCTGATGCTCCCGCTGGGGGTGTCGGCCGTGACCGTCGGCTTCGGCTTCCTCATCACCCTCGACAAGCCGCCGCTGGACCTGCGGACCTCGTGGATCCTGGTGCCGCTGGCGCAGGCGCTGGTGGGCGTTCCCTTCGTCGTACGGACCATGCTGCCGGTCCTGCGCGCGGTGGACGGACGGCTCCGGGAGGCCGCCGCCGTGCTCGGCGCCTCACCGCTGCGGGCCTGGCGGGAGGTGGACCTGCCGATGGTGCGGCGGGCCCTGCTGATCGCGGCGGGCTTCGCCTTCGCGGTGTCCCTCGGGGAGTTCGGGGCGACCGTCTTCATCGCGCGGCCCGACCATCCGACGCTGCCGGTCGCCGTGGCGCGGCTGCTGGGGCGGGCCGGGGAGATGAACTACGGGCAGGCGATGGCCCTGAGCACCATCCTGATGCTGGTGTGCGCGGTGTCCCTGCTGGCGCTGGAGCGACTGCGACCCGACAAGACCTCCGGAGAATTCTGATGACGCTGCTTCAACTGGAAGGGGTGTCGGTCCGCTTCGGCGAGCGCGCGGTCGTGGACGCCGTGGACCTGGCGGTCGCCGAGCACGAGATCGTGTGCGTGCTCGGGCCGAGCGGGAGCGGCAAGTCCACCCTGCTGCGGGTGGTGGCCGGGCTCCAGCCCGTCGCCGGCGGGAGGGTGTTGCTGGGCGGCGCCGACCAGGCCGCCGTGCCCGTACACCGGCGGGGGGTGGGCCTGATGTTCCAGGACCACCAGCTGTTCCCGCACCGGGACGTGGGCGGGAACGTCGCCTTCGGCCTGCGGATGAGGGGTGCCTCGAAGCGGTCCTCCGAGGCCCGGGTCACCGAACTCCTGGAGCTGGTCGGGCTCCCCGGGGCGCAGGGCCGGGCGGTGGCCTCGCTGTCCGGTGGCGAGCAGCAGCGGGTCGCGCTGGCGCGGGCGCTCGCGCCTTCGCCGCGGCTGCTGATGCTGGACGAGCCGCTCGGACAGCTGGACCGCGGGCTGCGGGAGCGGCTCGTGGTGGAGCTGCAGGGGCTGTTCTCACGGCTGGGCACGACCGTGCTGGCCGTCACGCACGACCAGGGCGAGGCGTTCGCGCTGGCCGACCGGGTGGTGGTCATGCGGGACGGGCGGATCGCGCAGGCGGGGACCCCGCTGGAGGTGTGGCAGCGGCCGGCGTCGGAGTTCGTGGCGCGGTTCCTGGGCTTCGAGAACGTCGTCCCGGCGGAGCTTTCCGCCGGGGTGGCGGCGACTCCCTGGGGGAAGGTCCCGGTTCCGGCGGGGTCACCGGCGGGGGAGCACCAGGTGCTGATCCGGCCCGCCGGGGTGGTGCTGTCGGCCGAGGGGCTGGGGTGCGAGGTGGTGTCGCGGACCTTCCGGGGGACGCACGTCGCGCTGCTGTTGCGGCCGGAGGCCGGGCCCGTGCTGGAGGCCGAGTGCGGGCTGGAGGGGGCGCCGGCGGTCGGGGACCGGGTCTCGGTGGGCTTCGCCCCGGCCGAGGTGGTCGTGCTGCCGGGGGAGTAGGGGGCCGCTGCGCGGGGCGGAGTCCCCTACCCGCCCTTCGCCCGTTCCCCGGGCTCTGCCCGGACCCGGTCCTCAAACGCCGGACGGGCTGGAAGGGGGGTGCCGGGCTGCGCCCGGACCCCCTGGGGCTCCGCCCCGGACCCCGCGCCTCAAACGCCGGCGAGGCTGGATGTGTCGGGCTCCGGTTCCGAAGGGGTTTCCGGTCCCTCGTGGTTGCCGTACCAGGCGACTGCGACGGCGCCGGTCACCGCCAGGACGAAGCCGAGGACCGCCAGCCAGGCCATGCCGGGGCGGGACGCGTCGCCCAGCCAGAGGACGCCGATGGCTCCGGGGAGCACGGTTTCACCGACCACCAGGGCGGCGGTGGCGCCGTTCACCGAGCCGATCTGGAGCGCCACGGTGTGCAGGTACATGCCGCCGACCCCCGCCAGGACGATGGCGTACAGGGCCGGGTCGGAGAGGAGGGAGGCGAACGAGAACGGCTCCACGCCGTTCAGGATGCGGACCCCGACGCCCAGCGCGCCGAACGCCAGACCCGACAGCAGACCCGCCAGGATCGCGGCCCGGGCGCCGAGGAAACGTACCGCCACCGTGCCGCCCACGATGATCAGCACGGTCACCGCCAGGAGCCACCAGTGCGTGGCGGCCGGCGCGTAGTGGCCGCCCTCGTGGCCTGCGGCCGTCGCCAGCAGGACCAGGGCCGCGCAGACGACCCCGATCGAGGTCCATTCCTTCCGGGTCAGCCGGATGCCGAGCATCTTCACGCTCAGCACGGCCGTGATCACCAGGTTGGCGCTGATGACCGTCTGCGAGAGGAAGAGGGGCAGGAGTCGCGCGGCCAGGGCGCCCAGGCCGAAGCCCACGAAGTCCAGGATCGTGCCGACGATGAACTCCCAGGTCATCGCGGCCTTCGCCGTGGAGGAGAGGTTCGGGCCGCCGTGCTGGGTGACCCCCGCGGCGGCCGGCGACATCCGGGCCGCCCGCCGTGAGCCCACGGCTTGCAGGACGGATCCCGTGCCGTAGCAGATGGACGCCGCGATGGCGGTGAGCAGGCCTATGAGCACCCGAGGGCTCCGTTCACGTCTGGCAGGTTTTACGTAGTGCGTACCTCTTCCAGACGTGGAAAAGGGCAAAGAAGTTGCCTGCTCCGGTCAGGTCGTCGAGGTCAGTTCATTGCGGCGAGGGCCGCCGGGACCTCGGACACCGAGTCGACCAGGGCGATCCGGGACTCCATCGACCGGCCGCGGGCCAGCGCCTGGAGCAGCGGCCAGGCCGGCAGCCGTTCGGTCCAGTGGGCGCGGTCGACGAGGACCATCGGGGTGGGCTCGCCCCGGGACGCGTAGTAGTTGGGCGTCGCGTTGTCGAAGATCTCCTGGACCGTGCCCGCCGCGCCCGGCAGGAACACCACGCCCGCGTTGGACCGGGCGAGCAGCCCGTCCTCCCGGGTGGCGTTCGCGAAGTACTTCGCGATGTGCCCGGCGAAGGGGTTCGGCGGCTCGTGTCCGTAGAACCAGGTCGGGATGCCCACCGAGTCGCCGCCCGTGACCGCCGGCCAGCGTTCCCGTACGGCGAAGGCCGCGCGCGCCCAGTCGGAGACGGACGGGGTGAAGGACGGGGCCTTGGCCAGCATCCGCAGGGCTTCGGACAGGGCCTCGTCGGGGGCCGGGGCGAGGTACGCGCCGAGGTTGGCCGCCTCCATCGCGCCGGGGCCGCCGCCGGTGGCCACGGTCAGTCCGGAGCGGGTCAGCGTCCGGCCGAGTTCGGCAGCACCCCGGTAGGCGTCGCCGCCGCGGGCCATGGCTTGGCCGCCCATCACGCCGACCACGCGGGCACCCGCGAGGTGCTCGTCGAGGGCGTCGGAGATGGCGCCGTCGTGGATGGAGCGCAGCATCGAGGAGTAGATGTCCCCGTCGGCCTTGGTCTCCTGGAACCAGGCGTACGCCTCGGCGTCCGGGGTGGACTCGTAGCCGTCGGACAGCCCGGTGAAGAGTTCCTCGGCCGTGTAGAGCAGGCCGCGGTACGGGTTGAAGGGCAGGTCGGGGACGGGCGGGAAGACCAGGGCGCCGTCCGCACGCACCTTGACCGAGGCGTCCGGTTCCATCGGGCAGCCCAGGAAGACCGCCGACGAGGTGTCGGCGGACAGCAGGGCGAAGGTCCGCTCCAGCAGGTTGACCGACTGGATCCGGTACCCGCTGAGCGAGCCGCGGGCCACGACCCGGTCGAATTCGGCGAGGGTCTCGATCTCGTTGTCGGTCTCGATGTGTGCGTTGACCATTCGGCCCACCCTAAAGGCTGCCCGCCTCAGCGGGTCAATGCCAGCGACGTCAGCTGCGACACACCCCAGCTGAGCGGCAGGCACACCGCCACCAGCGCGGTGGCCCGTACGGTCGCGGCCGTACGGAGGACCTTGCCCGGGGCTCCGAGCCCGGTCAGGGTCTCGCGGGTGGCGGCCCGTGCCTGGTGGACCTCGACCGCGGAGGTGAGCAGGGTGGCGGCCGCGCACAGGGCCACCAGGGCGGCGGCGGGCGCGGTCAGCGGACCGAGCGGGACCTGGAGTCCGCCGTGATCGCGCAGGGCCGCGGCGCTGAGGGCGCCCGCCCCGACGGCGCACAGGACACCGAGGGGGGCGCCCAGGCGGGGGGCCTCCTCCTGGAGGGCCCGTCCGGCCAGCAGCCGGAGCGCGCCCGGGCGGACGGACTGGACCAGTGCCCCGCAGGCGTAGGCCAGCCCCGGTCCGGCGAGGGCGAGCCCGAGGGCGGTCAGCGCCCAGCCCGCGGGCATGCCGGCTCCGCCGGGGCGGGCGTAGGCCAGCACGGCGAGTCCGCAGGCGGTGAGGGCGATGCCCCAGGGCAGTGCGGTCTGCGGTGCGGGCCGGGGGTGCGGGCGCAGGGCGAGGGCGGTGGCGATCGAGGCGGTCAGCGGCAGCAGGGCCAACAGGGTGAGGGCGGCGGCCACGGGCAGGGGCTGGTCGGCGTGGAGCAGCCCGGCCCCGGCGCCGTCGAAGGGCAGCCCGGCCACGTCCCCGCGCAGGTGGAGGAAGACGGTCAGGGCGAGGGCGCTGCCGAGCGTGCAGGCCACGGCGGTGGAGATCGTCGCGACCAGGGTGAGCCGTACGGGTCCCAGCCCGGCGGCGTCCAGTCCTTCCAGGGGCCGGGTCGCGGGGTCGGTACGGGCCACGGCGACGGCGAACTGGACGGTGACGGCGAGCGGGACCAGGGCCCACAGCAGCTGAGGGAACGATCCGGCGGGCCGGGCGGTGGCCTGTGCGAGCACGTACAGCAGCAGGAAGCCGCTGCCGGCCGAGGCGGCGGCGACGAGCAGCCGGCGCAGCTGTACCAGCGGCCGGGAGCCGCGGGCTAGGCGGAGAGCGAGCACGCGGCCTGATCCTCCGGGGGATGGGGGAAGGAGGTCGGGGAGAGCCCGGCCGCGGCTGCCGTGGCGGCCGGCCGGCCGTCGAGCAGGGAGAACCGGCGGTCGGCGACGGCTGCGGTCTCCTCGTCGTGGGTGGCCAGCAGCACGGTGATGCCGTGGGAGCGGGCGGCCGTGGTGAGGGTGCGCAGCAGCAGGGAGCGCTCGGTGCGGTGCAGCGGGGCCGTGGGCTCGTCGGCGAAGACCACGGCGGGAAGGTGCGCGAGGGCGCGGGCGAGGGCGACGCGCTGGGACTCGGCCCGGTTGAGGGAGCCGGGATGCTTGCGGGCGAAGGCTCCGATGTCGAGGCGGTCCAGCCATTCGCAGGCGGCCCGTTTGGCGGTGCGGTGTCCGGCGCCCGCGATCAGCAGCGGCAGGGCGGCGTTCTCCCAGACCCGGAGCTCGGGCAGCAGCTGCGGCTCGGGGCCGATCCAGCCGAAGCGGTCGCGGCGCAGCCGTTCGCGGGCCAGGGTCCCCATGGTGTGCACGGGGACGCTGTTGAACCAGACCTCGCCCTGTTCGGGCCGCAGCTGTCCCGACAGGCAGCGCAGGAGCGTGGTCTTACCACTGCCCCGGGGGCCGGTCAGGGCGAGGATCTCTCCCGCGCGGACGCCGACCGAGACCCCGATGAGCCCCGGCGAACCGCTGTGGGAGTAGTGAAGGGACCGTGCCCAGAGCAGATCGTCCTGGGGCGGGACGTTGTCCGAAGGAGTTCTGTCCGGCGGAGCGTTGTCCGGCGGAGCGTTGTCCCGTGGAGCCACCATGGCGTACACCTCCGTCCGGGGGAACGAAGCGGAGCCCGCTTGGTCACTGGCGCCGCAATGAGATGTAAAGAGATGAACGTCTTGGATGGTGACAGCACACGGCCCGGACCCCCGCGTTCTCACTCGAACGGAGGATCCGGGCCGTGTGGTCCTGCAGTTTGCCGCCTGCGGGACGCTGGGAGGACGCGGGCTGGTTAGAGCTTGGTCCAGGCCTCGGTGAGCACGCGGCGCAGGATGCCCTCGATCTCGTCGAAGGTGCCCTGGTCGGCGGTCAGCGGCGGGGCCAGCTGGATGACCGGGTCGCCACGGTCGTCGGCGCGGCAGTACAGGCCGTTCTCGAAGAGCGCCTTCGAGAGGAAGCCGTAGAGCACGCGCTCGGTCTCCTCGTCCGTGAAGGACTCCTTGGTGACCTTGTCCTTGACGAGCTCGATGCCGTAGAAGTAGCCGTTGCCGCGGACGTCGCCGACGATCGGCAGGTCGTGCAGCTTCTCCAGCGTCGAGCGGAAGGCGTCCTCGTTGTCCAGCACGTGCTGGTTGAGGCCTTCCTTGTCGAAGATGTCGAGGTTGGCGAGCGCCACCGCGGAGGACACCGGGTGTCCGCCGAAGGTGTAGCCGTGCAGGAAGGTGTTGTCACCCTTGTAGAACGGCTCGGCGAGCCGGTCCGAGATGATGCAGGCACCGATCGGGGAGTAGCCCGAGGTCATGCCCTTCGCACAGGTGATCATGTCCGGGATGTAGTCGAACTTGTCACAGGCGAACATCGTGCCCAGACGGCCGAAGGCGCAGATCGTCTCGTCGGAGACGAGGAGCACGTCGTACTCGTCGCAGATCTCGCGGACCCGCTGGAAGTACCCGGGCGGCGGCGGGAAGCAGCCACCGGCGTTCTGCACCGGCTCCAGGAAGACGGCGGCGACGGTGTCGGCGCCCTCGAACAGGATCTCCTGCTCGATCTGGTCGGCGCACCAGCGGCCGTAGGCCTCGGGGTCGTCGCCGTAGATCGGGGCGCGGTAGATGTTGGTGTTGACCACCTTGTGCGCGCCGGGGACCAGCGGCTCGAAGGGGGCCTTGAGGGCCGGCAGACCGGTGATGGACAGGGCGCCCTGCGGGGTGCCGTGGTAGGCGACCGCACGCGAGATGACCTTGTACTTGGTGTGCTTGCCCTGAAGCTTGAAGTACTGCTTGGCAAGCTTCCAGGCGGTCTCGACGGCCTCGCCGCCGCCGGTGGTGAAGAAGACCTTGTTCAGGTCGCCGGGGGCGTAGTGCGCGAGGCGCTCGGCCAGCTCGACGGCCTTGGGGTGCGCGTACGACCAGATGGGGAAGAACGCGAGTTCCTGCGCCTGCTTGTAGGCGACCTCGGCCAGTTCCTTGCGGCCGTGACCGGCGTTGACCACGAACAGTCCGGCGAGACCGTCGAGGTAGCGCTTGCCCTTGTCGTCGAAGATGTAGGTGCCCTCGCCGCGCACGATGGTGGGTACGGGCGAGTTCTCGTACGACGACATGCGGGTGAAGTGCATCCACAGGTGGTCGTAGGCGGTCTTGGAGAGGTCCTGGCTCACGGCTATCGCGTTCCCCACATGTAGGTCTGCTTCTTCAGCTTCAGGTAAACGAAGCTTTCGGTTGATCGCACGCCGGGGAGCGCGCGGATCTTCTTGTTGATCGTTTCCAGCAGGTGGTCGTCGTCCTCGCAGACGATCTCCACCATCAGGTCGAACGAGCCCGCGGTCATCACCACGTACTCGCACTCGGCCATCGCGGTCAGCGCGTCGGCCACCGGGTCGAGGTCTCCCTCGACGTTGATGCCGACCATCGCCTGGCGCCGGAGCCCCACGGTGAGCGGGTCGGTGACGGCGACGATCTGCATGACGCCCTGGTCGAGCAACTTCTGTACTCGCTGGCGCACCGCTGCTTCGGACAGGCCAACGGCCTTGCCGATCGCCGCGTAAGGACGACGACCGTCCTCTTGCAGTTGCTCGATGATCGCCAGGGACACAGCATCGACCGAAGGGGACGGTTGTCTGTTCCTGGAATCTGCGCTTCGACTGACCACGACCTCACTGTGCACGAGGAGTCGTCTGTTCCGCAAGGCGAGAACGATGTAATTCGTTGTTTCGGGAGTCAGATCTCACCGATTCCGTAGTTCGTGATGTGTGGGCCTGTCGAAAACGGCGTCTGAGACGCTAGGCTTGGTAGCTGTCTCAACCATTGGACATGTGATCACAGGAGTGTGGCTGTAGTGACCACCGAACTGCGTCGTCTGCGCAACTACATCGGCGGGGAGTTCAAGGACGCCGCCGACGGGCGGACCACCGAGGTGGTCAACCCCGCCACGGGCGAGGCGTACGCGACTGCTCCCCTCTCCGGCCAGGCGGACGTCGACGCCGCCATGGCCGCGGCCGCGGCCGCCTTCCCGGCGTGGCGCGACGCGACCCCCTCCGAGCGCCAGAAGGCCCTGCTGAAGATCGCGGACGCCTTCGAGGCGCGCGCGGAGGAGCTGGTCGCCACCGAGTCGGAGAACACCGGCAAGCCGCTCGGCCTCACGGCCAGCGAGGAGCTGCCGCCGATGGTGGACCAGATCCGCTTCTTCGCCGGCGCCGCCCGCCTGCTCGAGGGCCGTTCGGCCGGCGAGTACATGGAGGGGATGACCTCGATCGTCCGCCGTGAGCCGGTCGGCGTCTGCGCCCAGGTCGCGCCGTGGAACTACCCGATGATGATGGCCGTCTGGAAGTTCGCCCCGGCCCTGGCCGCGGGCAACACCGTGGTCCTCAAGCCCTCGGACACCACCCCGGCCTCCACCATCCTGATGGCGGAGATCATCGGCGAGATCCTGCCCAAGGGCGTCTTCAACGTCGTCTGCGGCGACCGCGACACCGGCCGGGCCATGGTCGAGCACCGCACTCCGGCGATGGCCTCCATCACCGGCTCGGTGCGCGCGGGCATGCAGGTCGCCGAGAGTGCCTCCAAGGACGTCAAGCGCGTCCACCTGGAGCTCGGTGGCAAGGCCCCCGTCGTGGTCTTCGAGGACGCCGACATCGCCAAGGCCGCCGAGGACATCGCGGTCGCGGGCTTCTTCAACGCCGGCCAGGACTGCACCGCGGCCTGTCGCGTACTGGTCCACGAGTCGATCCACGACGAGTTCGTCGCGGCGCTGGCCAAGAACGCGGCCGACACCAAGACCGGGCAGCCGGACGACGAGGACGTGCTCTACGGCCCGCTGAACAACCCGAACCAGCTGAAGCAGGTCGCGGGCTTCATCGAGCGGCTCCCCGCCCACGCCAAGGTCGAGGCGGGCGGCCACCAGGTCGGCGAGAAGGGCTACTTCTACGCCCCGACCGTGGTCTCCGGCCTCAAGCAGGACGACGAGATCATCCAGAACGAGGTCTTCGGCCCCGTCATCACGGTCCAGTCCTTCACGGACGAGGACCAGGCCCTGGCGTACGCGAACGACGTCGAGTTCGCCCTCGCCTCGTCCGTGTGGACCAAGGACCACGGCCGCGCGATGCGGATGTCCAAGAACCTCGACTTCGGCTGCGTGTGGATCAACACCCACATCCCGCTCGTCGCCGAGATGCCCCACGGCGGATACAAGAAGTCCGGCTACGGCAAGGACCTCTCGGCCTACGGCTTCGAGGACTACACGCGCATCAAGCACGTGATGACCTCGCTCGACGGCTGACCTCAGGCCGGGCGGGCGGCCGGTCGGCCGCCGCATCGACCAGGTCACAGCCTTGAAGGGGCGGGTAGTAGACAACATGTCTATTGCCCGCCCTTTGGCGTTCCACCAGGCTCTTTCCATGCCTGAACTCGCCTTTTCCCGCCGCGCGGCGCTGCGCGGCCTTGGTGCCGCGGGCCTGCTGGCCGGCCTCACCGGCTGTGGTGTCCCGGCCGCGTACGTCCCCGAGAGCCGGCGGGAGGGGCGGGACCGGTCCGAGAACGACCGGAGCGTCTCCTTCTCCAACTGGCCCCTCTACATCGACACGGACGAAGAGGACGAGAGCAGGCGTCCGACGCTGGACGCCTTCGCGGAGAAGACCGGCATCGAGGTCCGGTACACCGAGGAGATCAACGACAACGACGAGTTCTTCGGCAAGATCAGTCCGGCGCTGATGAACCACCAGCAGACCGGCCACGACGTGGTCGTGGTCAGCGACTGGATGGCCGCCCGCTTCGTCCACCTGGGCTGGGCCCAGAAGATGGACCGCTCGGCGCAGGCGAACGTGTCGAAGTACCTGGACCCGCAGTTGCGCTCGCCCGCCTTCGACGAGGGCCGGCTGCACACCGTGCCCTGGCAGTCGGGGATCACCGGCATCGCCTACAACCGCAAGGCGCTCGGCCGGGAGATCAAGTCCGTCAAGGACCTGTGGCACCCGGACCTGGCCGGCAAGGTCACGCTCTTCTCCGGTCTGGACGAGTCCTTCTCCCTGCTGATGCAGGGCAACGGGGCCGACGTGACCAAGTGGACCGAGACCGACTTCCACCGGATGTGCGACCAGGTGGAGAGCATGGTGAAGAAGAAGCACATCCGCCGCTTCACCGGCAACGACTACACCTCCGATCTGAGCAAGGGTGACGTGCTGGCCTGCCAGGCCTACTCCGGGGACGCGATCCAGCTCCAGGCCGACAACCCCGACATCGAGTTCGTGGTCCCCGAGGAAGGGGGTGAACTCTGGGCGGAGAGCCTGCTCATCCCCAACCTGGCTCCTCGCAAGGCCAACGCCGAAGCGCTGATCGACTTCTACTACGACCCGGAGATGGCCGCGCTGCTCGCCGCCTCCGTCAACTACGTCTGCCCGGTCCCGGCCGCCCGCGAGGTGCTGGCCGCCTCGGACGACCGGGAGACCGCCGAGCTGGCCGAGAACCCGCTGATCTTCCCCGACGAGGACATGCGCAAGCGGCTCGTCGTGGCCCGCGACATCTCCTCCGCCGAGCGCTCCTCCTTCGCCAAGCGCTGGAACGGCATCGTCGGTCTTTGAGGGGCGGGGCGGCCTGATCACGATCCTGCGGCAGAACTGAACATGTTCAGCAATCTTGCTGAACATGTTCAGAAAGCTGGGTAGGCTCCCTTCCATGAGCGAGAGAAGCGCCCTTCTGCGGCGGATCCGTGCCTGGCTTGCCCTGTTCCTCGTCTGCCTCGTGCTGAGCGGACTCACCGCCTTCCCGTTGGTGAGCGAACTCCACTGGGCCAACGCCCTGGTGGACAACGAGTGGTTGCGACGCGTGGGCGACGGGCTGGAACGGGCGGACTCCGAGTACCCCTTCCTCCTCTACGGCACCGACTGGCTCGCCTTCGCCCACCTGGTGATCGCCGTCTTCTTCTACGGGGTCCACCGCGACCCGGTCCGCAACGTCTGGATCGTCGAGGCAGGCATGATCGCCTGCGCCGGCATCATTCCGCTGGCCCTGATCTGCGGGCCCATCCGGGGCATCCCGGTCTGGTGGTCGGTGATCGACATATCGTTCGGCGTCTTCGGGGTGATCCCCCTGCTGGTGCTGCGCCGCATGATCAAGCGGCTGGAGGCCATGCCCGAGGTCAAGCCAGGGACCGCGCTCGGCGTCGTGCCCGTACCGGCTACTTAGCCATGGCCGCGGCGACTATCGCGCCCGCCACCCGGTTCGGCTCCTCGCTCTTGGCGTCCTTGGAGTTGATCGTGTAGACCACGAGCCGCGACCCGTCCTTGGCTCCGCCGATTCCGGCGCTGTAGCCGGGGCGGGCGCCCGTCTTGCCGTAGACCTCGGTGCCGTCCGGGAGGACCAGCCGCTGCATTCCCGCCGTGCGCGAAGCGGGCCGGGTGGTGCCGAAGTCGAAGACCTCGGGGACGGCGAACATCTCCTCCAGCTGCTGCCTGGGCACGATCCGCCCCGCGAACAGAGCCTGGGTGAACCGCTCCAGGTCCGCGGTCGAGGAGATGATGTCGCCCGCGGCCCAGCGGTCGGACTGGTTCCACACGGTGACGTCGCGCAGTTCGGTGGTTCCGTCGGCCAACGGCACGGCCTGGTAACCGGCGTTGTGCCGACCGGGGATCCGTGTCTGCGTCCGGCCCGGGAAGGAGGTCTGGCGCAGGCCCAGCGGCCGCAGGATCCGCTGCCCGACCGCCTTCTCGTACGTCGTGCCGGTCACCCTCTCGATCAGGACTCCCAGCAGGGTGTAGTTGATGTTCTGGTAGTGCTGGAACTCGCCGGGCCGGGACTCCGGCCCCTTCGCCAGGGCGTTCGCGATCTGCGCACGCGGGTCGGTCACGTCGAAGCGGTGGTCCCACTGGGCCTGGAAGGTGTCGCCCGGCCCGTCCGCGGACCGGATGCCGCTCGTGTAGTTCAGCAGCTGGCGCACCGAGATCGGCTCGAAGGTGTCGGGGAAGATGCCCGGCAGGTACTCCTGGACCGAGCGGTCGAGATCGATCCGGCGCTCGGCCGCCAGCTGAAGCACCGTCGCCGCTGTGAAGGTCTTGGTCACCGAACCGGCCCGGAACCGGCCGTCTGCGATCACCGCCGCCCCGGTGCGGACGTCCGAGACGCCCGAGCTGCCCCGCCAGTCGCCCGCCGGGCCGCTCACCCGGACCGCCGCCGCGGTGGCGTACTTGTGGTCGGCACCGAGGCCCGCGATCGACTGCCCCAGAGCCACCGCGTTCGGCGGGGTCGAGATCAGCGGCGCGGGCTTCTGCGCCGAGGCCGAGGACGAGACCGGGGCCCCCGCCGGTCCGGCCTGTGCGGCGGCGGCCGGGCCGGCCGCGACGCCCAGGACCAGGGCGGTGGCGATCAGTGTGCGGGTCGTTCGGTTCATGGTGGGATCCCCCTGTCGGCTCTCCGGGCGACTTCCGCCCCGATGACCTCAATGCTGCTGGTCACAGGGGTAGTTGCGGATCACCAGCGAGAGGGGTCTTTGCCGGTACGACAACTCACCACCGAGAGCGAGGAGATCCCCCTCGTCTCACTCCCCAGAGGGAGATACCGGAGAGCCAGCCGCGATCAGGCCCGTCTCGTACGCGCAGATCACCGCCTGGATCCGGTCCCGCAGCCCCAGCTTCGACAGCACGTTGCCCACATGCGATTTGACCGTGTGCTCGCTCACCATCAGCTCCACCGCGAGCTCCGCGTTCGACAGTCCCCGCCCCAGGTGCAGCAGCGTCTCCCGCTCCCGAGCCGTCAGCACCTCCAACCGCTGCGCGGACAGCGCCTCCGCGGCCGCCGGCCGGGCCGTCGCCGCCGTGTACTCCGCGATCAGCCGCCGGGCCACCGAAGGCGCCAGCAGGGACTCGCCCGCCGCCACCACCCGTACGGCGTGCACCAGATCGTCCCGCCGCACGTCCTTGAGCAGGAACCCGCTGGCCCCCGCGTGCAGCGCCTCGTACACGTACTCGTCCGAGTCGAAGGTCGTCAGCATCACCGTCCGGCAGGCGCTCGTCCCCGATATCTCCCGGCACGCCTCGATCCCGTCCAGCACCGGCATCCGGATGTCCAGCAGCGCCACGTCGGGCGCGAGGGACCGTACCGCCGCGACCGCCGCCGCCCCGTCCCCGACCTCGGCCACCACCTCGATGTCCTCCTGCACGTCCAGGATCATCGCGAAGCCGCTGCGCACCAGTTCCTGGTCGTCGGCCACCACCACACGGATCGTCACTTCCCCACCTCCGCGCCCGACGTTACAAGCACCACCCGCACCTCGAAGCCGGTGCCGTCCGGCCCGGGCCCCGTCCGGGCCGTGCCCCCGTGAGCGGCGGCCCGCTCCCGGATCCCGATCAGGCCGTGCCCACCCGGTCGCGCCCGCGGCAGGGGAGTCGCATCCGGGCCCGTCCCCGCATCCGCGCCCGCCCCCGGAACCGCGCCCGTCCCCGGACCCCGCCCGTCGTCCGTGACCGTCACCGTGAGCTCCCGCTCCCCGTACTCCAGGCGCACGGCCACCGCCGAAGCCCCGGAGTGCTTGACCACATTGGTCAGGGCCTCCTGCACCACCCGGTGCACCGTCGCCTCCAGCGCCGCCGGCAGGGCGCGCACCGAGCCCGTGCGCTCGTAGAGCACCTCCGGCCCGCTGCCCCGGACCCGCTCCAGCAGCCCCGCCAGCTCCCCGATTCCGGGCTGCGGGGTGCGCGGCGCCGCCTCGTCCGTGCGCAGCACCCCCAGCATCGTGCGCAGCTGGGCCATCGCGTCCCGGCCGGTCTCCGAGATCGCCTCGAACGCGGCCTCGGCCCGCTCGGGGGCCCTGCGCACGGCCACCGGACCGGCCTCCGCCTGCACGATCATGATGCTGACCGCGTGCGAGAGGATGTCGTGCATCTCCCGTGCGATCCGGGCCCGTTCGCGGGCGGCAGCCTGCTCCGCCTCGATCCGGTTGGCCCGCTCCAGCTGGGCGGCCCGGTCCAGGAGGGCGGCCGTGTACGCCTGCCGGGTGTGCTGCAGGCGCCCCAGCGCGTAGGCGGCGCCGGAGACGAAGAAGGTGAAGAGCAGTTCGCGCGCGGTCCCGGTGTTCCAGTACACCGACAGGACGACCGTGAGGACCGTCAGTCCGCCCACCGTCAGCCGCACCCGGGCCGTGCACTGCAGGGCGACCGTGTAGAAGGCGATCAGCCCCGCGTACGGAAGCGGCTGCCCCGGGCCGTCACCCGCCAGGTTGTACACGCCGCCGGCCGCCAGGATCGCGACCAGCACCGTCACCGGAGCCCGCCGCCGCCACACCAGCGGCAGCACGCCGAGCGTGGTCAGCGCGTACGAGGGCCAGTCCGCGGGCGGCAGTTCGGCCGACCGGGGCACCACGAAGGGCATGGTGACGGCCAGTTGCACCAGCAGCGTCAGCCCCAGGTCCTGCCGGCGCGGACCGGCGCGCCGGATCCACGCTCCGAGCTCCCCCCAGGCACGCGTCACCAGTCGAGCGCGGCTCACCGGCCGAGCTCGGCCCGTACGGCTCCCAGCGCGTCCACCCGGTTCGTCGTGACGGAGTCCACCCCGGCCCTGATCAGCGCGCGCATCGCCCGCTTGGTGTCCGGGGTCCAGGCCGACACCAGCAGGCCGTCCCGGTGCAGGGCGTCCACCAGCTCCGGGCCGACCAGCCCGAAGCGGTAGTTGAGCCAGGTCGGGGCCACCGCGTCGATCAGCACCCGGCGCGGGGGAGCCAGGGTGGTCCACGTCAGCGCGATCTCGGCGCCCGGATCGGCGGCGCGCACCGCCAGCATGGTGGCCGGACCCGCGCAGTAGTACGTACGGTCGCGGGCCCCGCACTCGCGGACCTGGCCGACGACGGTCCGCACGGTCTCGGCGGTCGCCCCCGGCAGGTCGACCATGATCCGGCCCGCGCCGGCGGCCATCAGGGCGTCGCGCAGGGTCGGGATCCCGCCGTCCGTCAGCTCCTTCAGCTGCGGGGCCGTGACGTCTTCGAGCCGTACGTCATGACCCCACAGCCGCTGGAGGTCCTCGTCGTGGAGCAGTACGGGGACCCCGTCGCGGGTCATCCGTACGTCGATCTCCACCGCGTCCGCGCCCCGGTCGAAGGCGGAGCGGATCGAGGGCAGGGTGTTCTCGCGGACGCGGTAGGGATCCCCGCGGTGGCCTACGGCAGTCAGGGTGCGCATGCACCCATTCTGCGCAACCGTCAGGAAGCCAGCCAGGCGGAGGTGTACGTGTCGATCTCCGCGGTGAGCTTCGCCTTGCCGGCCGGGTCGAGGAAGGAGGCCTCGACGGCGTTCTTCGCGAGCTGGGCCAGGCCGCGCTCGTCGAGGTCCAGCAGGCGGGCGGCCACCGCGTACTCGTTGTTGAGGTCGGAGCCGAACATCGGCGGGTCGTCGCTGTTGATGGTGACGAGCACGCCGGCGGCCACCATCTCCTTGATCGGGTGCTCGTCGAGGGTGGCGACGGCGCGGGTGGCGATGTTGGAGGTGGGGCAGACCTCCAGCGCGATGCGGTGCTCGGCGAGGTAGGCGAGCAGCTCCGGGTCCCGGGTGGAGCTGGTGCCGTGGCCGATGCGCTCGGCGCCCAGCTCGCGGATCGCGTCCCAGACGGTCTCGGGACCGGTGGTCTCGCCGGCGTGCGGCACGCTGTGCAGTCCGGCGGCGCGGGCGGCGTCGAAGTACGGCTTGAACTGCGGGCGCGGGACCCCGACCTCCGGGCCGCCCAGGCCGAAGGAGACCAGGCCCTCGGGGCGCAGGTCGACGGCGAGGCGGGCGGTCTCGGCGGCGGCTTCGAGGCCGGCTTCCCCGGGGATGTCGAAGCACCAGCGCAGGATCACGCCGAGCTCGGTCTCGGCGGCCTTGCGGGCGTCCTCGATGGCCTCCATGAAGGCCTTCTCGTCGATCCCGCGGCGGGTGGAGGAGTACGGGGTGATGGTGAGCTCGGCGTACCGGATGTTCTGCCGGGCCATGTCGCGGGCGATCTCGAAGGTGAGGTCGCGCACGTCGTCGGGGGTGCGGACCAGGTCGACGACGGAGAGGTAGACCTCGATGAAGTGCGCGAAGTCGGTGAAGGTGAAGTAGTCGGCGATGGCCTCGGGGTCCGTGGGGACCTTGGAGTCGGGGTGCCGGGAGGCGAGTTCGGCGACGATGCGGGGGGAGGCCGAGCCGACGTGGTGGACGTGCAGTTCGGCCTTGGGCAGCCCCGCGATGAAGGGGTGCAGGTCGGGCATGAGGGTGCCTCCGAAGGGCGCGTGCGGATGGAACGGGCTTCATCGTAGGCAGGATCCGCACCGCCGAAGGGGCCTGTCGGAGGGAGCGCTTAGCATGGCCGTACGAGAGGGGGGCGCCGTATGACCGATCAGAGCCCCGAGTCGCGAGACCCCTGGGCGCCGCCGGAGCAGCCCGCGGTCGATCTGGGCAAACAGCAGGGCGGGACGGGTGCGCAGGGCGCGCCGGGGGTGCACGACCAGCAGACCGTAGCGGGGATGCCCGGCGCCGGAGGCATACCCGCGGGCACGCCCGTGCCCGCACCCCAGCCCGGGCAGGCGCCTCAGCCCGGGCAGGCGCCCGGGGCGACGCCCGCCTACGGCTACCCGGCGCAGCCGGATCCGGCCGGGTACGGATACCCGGCCCAGCCGGGCGCACCGCAGGCCCCGTACGGCGGGTACCCCGCACAGCAGGGCGTTCCGCAGCCGTCCTACGGCGGCCATCCCGGGTATCCGGGATACCCCGGATACCCGGGGTACCGGCCCATGAGCAACGGCTTCGGCGTCACCTCGCTCGTCCTCGGGATCATCGCCGTGGTCAGCTGCTACCTGGGCCTGCTCTTCGGCGTCCCGGCCGTCATCTTCGGCGTACTGGCCCGCGGCAAGGCCAAGCGCGGCGAGGCCGACAACGGGGGCATGGCGCTGGCCGGCATCATCACCGGCGCGGTCGGCATCGTGATCAGCTGCCTGACCATTGTGCTGTTCATCGTCATAGGCATCACGTCCGAGGACTCCGACTCCGACTACGACTCGGACTTCTCGTCCCCGTACGAGAACACGCAGGTCCTCCACCGCGGTTGATCCGCGCGGAGGGAACGGCGGAAGGGCCGGGCGGGGACATTCACTGTCCCCGCCCGGCCCTTCCTGCGTGCCGTCAGGCGGCCGCGTCCGCCGGCCCGGTCTCCCAGGGCCACCTGGCGTCCCGGCCGTCCTCGATCAGGGACACCATGCGGAAGGCCGCGTCGGTGAGCCCGCCGAAGGTGTGCCGGTGCGCGGACCCGGAGGGCGCGTGGCCCACCCGGTATCCGGCGAGGTTCCACGTGTACACCGGGACCGTGTCCGGCACCAGGGCCGTCGGATCGCCGCCGTAGGCGTACGTGGCCTGCTCGTCGGTGACGATCAGCACCCGGTCGTGCCCCGCGTAGTGCGTGCGCACCGCCTCCGCCGTGACGGTGCCGCCGAGGTTCTCGAACCGCTCCAGGACCTTCAGCACCGACTCCCCGCGCCGGTGGTCGACCGCCTTGCTGGTGGAGCCGAACTGCACCAGGTCCGCGTCCTCGGCGCGCAGAGCCAGCGCCGTCCCGAACACGGCAGCCGCGTCCGCCCTGTTGAGCTGCGAGCGGTCCGACAGCGGCGACCACATCGACCCGGACCGGTCCACCAGGACCAGCGTCCGCCCGGGCAGCGCCGGTACGTGGGCCAGGGAGTGGCCCAGCGCCCGCTCCAGCGGGTACGCCCAGCGCAGCGAGGGTGCGTGCTGGTAGGCGGCCAGGTAGCGGAAGGGGAACTGCCGGGCCCGGGCGACGGTCTCCGGGTCGGAGATCTTCGCCGCGACCCGCGCGGCGACCTCGTCCGAGACTCCGGCCTGGTCGAAGTTGCGCAGGTTGCGCAGCAGCGCCATCGCGCCCATGGACGGGATGACCGCCTCCCAGGCGGCCGCGTCCATCGGTCCCTGCAGCCAGCCGGCCAGCGCCTCCCAGGTCATGCCCGCCGCGGCGAGCCGCTCGGGGCCGTCCGCGGCGGTGACCACGGCCCGGCGCTCCGCCACGGGCAGCTCCATCAGGGCCCGGTGCGCGAGCAGGGTGCGGTTGCCCGGCGGGACCTCGGCGGTCTCCGGGTTGTGCCGGCGGTCGAGGGCGTGCCGGAACAGCTCGCCCTGCCAGGGCTTGGCGGGGTCGGGGGAGGCGTGCACCAGGTTGAGGACGTCGCCGAAGCGGTATCCCCGGGAAGCCGTGTCGTACTTCAGCAGCGAGCTGCCGGAGTACAGGCGGCGCACGGCGTCCGCGATCCCGCGCTTGACGGGCTTGGGCACGTTCCGCCCGTAGGCGGCCGTCCAGTAGGCGAGCAGCTCGCCGGGCTCGTCCGCGCGCAGCAGGACGGAGTCCACGACCTGCCGGTTCGACGGCCCCCCGGTCGCTCCGGCGTCGAGCCGCGCCTTGACGTACTCGGCGGCTCCGACGAGCGAGGCCGTCCGCATGTTGCCGTCGCGGCGCAGCCAGCCGAGCAGGCCGGCGGTCCACTCGGGATCCTCCACGGCAAGGGTGCGCACGAGCGCGCCGAACCGGCCGTCGCGGGCCTCGCCGGACTCGTAGGCGGTCTGCTGCGTCACGAAGTTGGCGACGGCGAGCAGGAACAGCTCCGAGCGCGGATCGCGCAGGAAGCCGGTGCTGCCGTGCGCGTTGGCGGCGCGGCGGCCGGTCGAGCGGACCGGTGAGGCGGGTGCGGTCGGCGCAGCGGGTGCGGTGGGCGCCGCCTTGGAGCGGAGCAGGTTGAAACGAGCCATGTGAATCCCCCCGAATTCAGTGGAAAGCGGAGGAGGCGTGACGTGCGGAATGCCCGAGATCGAAGTCGGCGACGGACTGTGTCGACTGCTCTATCCACTGAGCTACCGGCCGGAGCCGGGCGGGAATCGAACCCGCGACCAGTTGATCCGGAAGTAACCGTTGCCTGCGCACCGGGCACTCCGCACGTGCGCCTCCCGAGAAAGAAGTGGCCGCGGCGTGGTTTCGTGGAGGAAGTAGCCGTGGCCGGCGCACCGGGAGGTGCGACGTGGTGTCCAGAGAACGAGGTCGGCGAAACCACAAGGTGCTCTGCCAACTGAGCTACACCGGCCCGAAGCCGGTGACGGGACTCGAACCCGCGGCCACCCCATTAACAGTGGAAGTAGGTCTCACCTGCGCACCTGGACAAGGATCACGCTAGACGCACACCCTCGTCGGCTGCGAGCGATTAAAGCTCCGCCCGCAGCCGCTCGCGCGCCTCCATGAGCGCGAAGCCCAGCAGGTTCAGGCCGCGCCAGCGCGCCGGGTCCAGCGCGCGCTCGTCGTCGGCGGCCAGGCCGATGCCCCAGATCCGGTCCATCGGACTGGCCTCCACCAGGACCCGCTCGCCGGTCGAGAGCAGGTACGAGGTCAGCGCCGGATCCGAGCCGAACTTGTGCACGCTGCCCTCCACCACCAGCGCGAACCGCTCCCGCTCCCACACCGTGTCGACGAAGCCGCGCACCAGCCGCCCGGCCTTCTTGGCCTCGGCCGGACTCTTCGCTTCCAGGGCAGCGCGCTCCGCCTCGGCGTCCTCGAACAGCCGAGCCTTTCCGGCCATCATCCAGTGCTCGGCGGTGGCGTACCGCACGTCACCCACGGTGAACTCGGACGGCCACCACTGACTGAGACAGCTCGGCCCGAGCGTTCCGTCGGGCCGCGGACGGTGTCCCCAGAACGGCAGGAACTTCGGCCGCTCACCCCGGCTGACCTGCCCGATCAGTTCCTCGATCTTCTCCATGCATGCGAGTCTCGCAGGAGCACCGAACACTTCGTACGGGATTTCGGGCGCGCCTAGACACATGGTCGACCGATTCCGTCGCGTAATCAAAAGGCAACAACGGAATCACTTGGCCGAGGGGTGTACCTCTGCCAGGATCGGCACTCAATTCGAGCTGTAGCTCGAACTGTAGCTACGGAGAGCGTGAGAGCGTGATGGGCAACCGCTTCCAGGTCAAGGTCCAGGTCAAGGACCGATTCGCCGAAGGCGCGCAGTACATCGACGGGCAGCTGCGGCCCGGCACCTCGGGCCGGTCACACACCGTGGTCGACCCGGCCACTGGCGAGGAGGTGCTCACCTACGAGCTGGCCTCCACCGCCGACGTGGACGCCGCCGTCGCCGCCGCCAAGCGGGCCTTCCCGGGCTGGTCCGGGGCCACCCCCGGGGAGCGCTCCGACGCGCTGCACCGGCTGGCCGGGGTCCTGTCCGAGCGGGCCGAGGAGTTCGCGTACGCGGAGTCCCTGCAGTGCGGCAAGCCGGTCAAGCTGTCGACCGAGTTCGACGTGCCGGGGACCATCGACAACACCGCCTTCTTCGCGGGCGCCGCGCGCCACCTCCAGGGGCAGGCCGCCGGGGAGTACTCCGGGGACCACACCTCGTACGTGCGCCGCGAGGCGATCGGGGTCGTGGGCTCCATCGCGCCGTGGAACTATCCGCTGCAGATGGCCGCCTGGAAGATCCTTCCGGCGATCGCCGCGGGCAACACCATCGTCCTCAAGCCCGCCGAGCTCACCCCGCTGACCTCCCTGATGTTCGCCCAGGCGGCCAAGGAAGCGGGCCTGCCCGACGGCGTGGTCAACATCGTCACCGGCGCCGGCCGGGACGCGGGCGAGCACCTGGTCGGCCACCCGGACGTGGTCATGACCTCCTTCACCGGGTCCACCGCCATCGGCAAGCGGGTCGCCGAGATCGCCACCGCCACCGTCAAGCGGCTCCACCTGGAGCTGGGCGGCAAGGCCCCCTTCCTCGTCTTCGACGACGCCGACCTGGAGGCCGCCGCCAACGGCGCCGTCGCCGCCTCCCTGATCAACACCGGCCAGGACTGCACGGCCGCCACCCGCGCCTACGTCCAGCGCCCCCTCCACGACGCCTTCGTCGCCCGGGTCGCCGAGCTGATGGAGACCGTCCGCGTCGGCGACCCCTTCGACCCGGCCACCGACCTCGGCCCGCTGGTCTCGCACGCCCAGCGCGACCGGGTCGCCGGTTTCGTCGAGCGGGCCCGCGCGTACGCCACCGTCGTCACCGGCGGCGAGATCCCCGGTGGGGAGCTCGCGGACGGTGCGTACTACCGGCCCACGCTCATCTCCGGCGCCGCCCAGGACAGCGAGGTGGTCCAGTCCGAGATCTTCGGGCCGGTCCTCGTGGTCCTGCCCTTCGACACCGACGACGAGGGCATCGCGCTGGCCAACGACACCCCGTACGGTCTCGCGGCCTCCGCATGGAGCCGTGACGTGTACCGGGCGAACCGCGCCACCCGTGAGATCCAGGCGGGCTGCGTCTGGGTCAACGACCACATCCCGATCATCAGCGAGATGCCGCACGGGGGCTACAAGTCCAGTGGCTTCGGAAAGGACATGAGCACCTACTCCTTCGAGGAGTACACGCAGGTCAAGCACGTGATGTACGACAACACCGCGGTTGCCGCGAAGGACTGGCACCGCACGATCTTCGGGGACCGATAGCCACGTCGCCGCCCGACCAGCGGCCCGCACCCACCCGAAAGGGCACCTCCCATGGAGCAGTTCGAGCCCGACCGCCTCTCGGCGGCGCAATTCGCCGCTATGCGGCGCAGCCTCACCACCGGGCGCGGCGCCCTCACCCGCCGCTCCGTGCTGCGCGCCTCCGGAGTCGGAGCGCTCACCCTCGGCGGCCTGTCCGCGCTGGCCGGCTGCGGCATTCCGCCGGCCAAGCGCGCGGAGGGCACCGCCGCGGCCTCCGACGACCACTCGGAGCAGGAGAAGGAGATCAACTTCTCCAACTGGACCGAGTACATGGACACCAGCGAGGACGAGAAGTCGCGTCCCACGCTGGAGGAGTTCACCAAGCGGACCGGCATCAAGGTCAAGTACACCGAGGACATCAACGACAACGTCGAGTTCTTCGGCAAGATCAAGCCCCAGCTCGCGGCCGGCCAGGACACCGGGCGCGACCTGATCGTCGTCACCGACTGGCTCGCTTCGCGCATCATCCGGCTCGGCTGGGCCCAGAAGCTGGACCCCTCGCACCTCCCGCACGCCTACGCCAACCTGATCCCGCAGTTCCGCAGCCCCGACTGGGACCCGGGCCGCGCGTACAGCTACCCCTGGACCGGCATCAACACCGTGATCGCCTACAACACCAAGGCGACCGGCGGGAAGAAGGTCGACTCCGTCACGCAGATGCTCGACGACCCCTCCCTCAAGGGCCGCGTCGGCTTCCTCACCGAGATGCGCGACAGCGTCGGCATGACCCTGCTCGACCAGGGCAAGGACCCGGCGAACTTCACCGACGCCGACTACGACGAGGCGATCGGCCGGCTCCAGAAGGGCGTGGACAAGAAGCAGATCCGCCGCTTCACCGGCAACGACTACACCGCGGACCTCGACAAGGGCGACCTCGCAGCCTGCCTGGCCTGGGCCGGCGACGTCATCCAGCTCCAGGCCGGCAACCCGGACATCCAGTACGCGATCCCGGCGCCCGGCTACATCACCTCCAGCGACAACCTGCTGGTCCCCGTGAAGGCCCGGCACAAGGCCAACGCGGAGCGGCTCATCGACTACTACTACGAGCCCGAGGTGGCGGCGCAGCTGGCCGCCTACATCAGCTACGTCTGCCCCGTCGAGGGCGTCAAGGACGAGCTGGCCAAGATCGACCCGGCGCTCGCGGACAACGTCCTGATCGTCCCGGACAAGGCGATGGCCGCCAAGTCGCACGCCTTCCGCTCCCTCACCAGCGAGGAAGAGACGGCGTACGAGGAGAAGTTCGCCAAGCTCATCGGAGCCTGACGGGTCCCGCCGCCGTCCCCGCGGCACCTGGCACCCGTACCGGCACCTGCCCCTTCCACGACACACCACCGAAGGCCCAGGCCCATGACTGACAAGACCGAAGGCGGCGACGTCCGCCTCGCCGGGATCAGCAAGCACTACGGATCCTTCACCGCCGTGCACCCGCTGGATCTCACCATCCCCCAGGGCTCCTTCTTCGCCCTGCTCGGCGCCTCGGGCTGCGGGAAGACCACGACCCTGCGCATGATCGCCGGCCTGGAGGAGCCCTCCACCGGCACCGTCAGCCTCGGCGACCGCGAGGTCACGCACCTGCCGCCGTACAAGCGCCCGGTCAACACCGTCTTCCAGAGCTACGCCCTCTTCCCGCACCTCGACGTCTCGGAGAACATCGCCTTCGGGCTGCGCCGCCGCGGCATCAAGGCGGTCAAGAAGCAGGTCGACGACATGCTGGAGCTGGTCCAGCTCGGCCAGTTCGCCGGCCGCAAGCCGCACCAGCTCTCCGGCGGCCAGCAGCAGCGCGTCGCCGTCGCCCGCGCGCTCATCAACCACCCGCAGGTGCTGCTCCTCGACGAGCCGCTCGGCGCCCTCGACCTCAAGCTGCGCCGCCAGATGCAGCTGGAGCTGAAGCGGATCCAGACCGAGGTCGGCATCACCTTCGTGCACGTCACGCACGACCAGGAGGAGGCCATGACCATGGCCGACACGGTCGCCGTGATGAACGGCGGCCGCGTCGAGCAGCTCGGCGCCCCCGCCGACCTCTACGAGAACCCGAAGACGACCTTCGTGGCGAACTTCCTCGGCACCTCCAACCTCATCGAGGCCGAGGTCCTGGAAGCCGGCGCGTCCGACGTCGTCGTCTCCTCGGCCGGTACGAAGCTGCGCGTCCCGGCGGCGCGATGTTCGACCACACCCCGCGCCGGCGGCAAGCTGCTGGTCGGGGTGCGCCCGGAGAAGATCTCCCTGGTCCACGCGGACGCGGCGGACACCGTGGAGGCGGGCCGCAACAAGGTCGCCGGCAAGATCGCGGCCACCTCCTTCATCGGAGTCTCCACCCAGTTCGTCATCGACAGCCCGGTCTGCCCGGAGCTGGAGGTGTACGTGCAGAACATCGAGCGCGACGCCCGCCTCGTCCCCGGCGCCGACGTGATACTGCACTGGAACCCGGACCACACCTTCGGCCTCGACGCCGCCCAGGACATCGACGCGGGCATCGAGACGGTCGAGGAGTCCGCGTGACCACCACAGTCGCGCCGCCCCAGGCGCCCGCCCCGGCCGAACCCCCGGTGCACAAGCCGTCCCTGAAGAAGCGCCTGGTCCCGTACTGGCTGCTGCTCCCGGGCATCCTGTGGCTGTTCGTCTTCTTCGTGCTGCCGATGATCTACCAGGCCTCGACCTCGGTGCAGACCGGCTCCCTCGAAGAGGGCTTCAAGGTCACCTGGCACTTCCAGACGTACTGGGACGCCTTCACCGAGTACTACCCGCAGTTCCTGCGCTCCCTGCTCTACGCCGGCACCGCGACCGCGCTGTGCCTGCTGCTGGGCTATCCGCTGGCCTACCTGATCGCCTTCAAGGCGGGCCGCTGGCGCAACCTGCTCCTGGTGCTGGTCATCGCCCCGTTCTTCACCAGCTTCCTGATCCGCACCCTCGCCTGGAAGACGATCCTGGCCGACGGCGGCCCGGTGGTCGGCGTCCTCAACACGATCGGCTTCCTGGACGTCACCAGCTGGCTCGGCATGACCGAGGGCGACCGCGTCCTCGCCACGCCGCTCGCGGTCGTCTGCGGTCTGACGTACAACTTCCTCCCCTTCATGATCCTTCCGCTCTACACCTCGCTGGAGCGCATCGACACCCGCCTCCACGAGGCGGCCGGGGACCTGTACGCCCGTCCCGCCACGGTCTTCCGCAAGGTGACCTTCCCGCTGTCCATGCCGGGCGTGGTCTCCGGGACCCTGCTCACCTTCATCCCGGCGAGCGGCGACTACGTCAACGCCGAACTGCTCGGCTCCACGGACACCCGCATGATCGGCAACGTCATCCAGTCGCAGTACCTGCGCATCCTCGACTACCCGACGGCGGCCGCGCTGTCCTTCATCCTCATGGCCATCGTGCTCGTCATGGTCACCATCTACATCCGCCGAGCGGGGACGGAGGACCTGGTCTGATGAAGAGCGCCACCACCTGGCTGCGCCGCAATCTCGTCGTGATCGCGGGGCTCGGCACGCTCGCGTACCTGATCCTGCCGAACGTCGTCGTCACGGTCTTCTCCTTCAACAACCCCACCGGGCGCTTCAACTACGCCTGGCAGGAGTTCTCCCTCGACGCGTGGAAGGACCCCTGCGGGGTCGCCGACATGTGCGAGTCCCTGTCCCTCTCGCTCCAGATCGCCCTGTGGGCCACCATCGGCGCGACGGTGCTGGGCACCGCGATCGCCTTCGCGATGGTCCGCTACCGGTTCCGGGGGCGCGGCGCGGTCAACTCGCTGATCTTCCTGCCGATGGCCATGCCCGAGATCGTGATGGCGGCCTCGCTGCTCGCCCTCTTCCTCAACATGGGCATCCAGCTCGGCTTCTGGACGATCCTGATCGCCCACGTCATGTTCTGCCTCAGCTTCGTCGTCGCCGCCGTCAAGGCCCGGGTGCTCTCCATGGACCCCCGCCTGGAGGAAGCGGCCCGCGATCTCTACGCCGGGCCCGTGCAGACCTTCCTGCGCGTCACCCTGCCGATCGCGGCCCCCGGTATCGCGGCGGGCGCGCTGCTCTCCTTCGCGCTCTCGTTCGACGACTTCATCATCACCAACTTCAACTCGGGCAACACCGTCACCTTCCCCATGTTCGTGTGGGGATCGGCCCAGCGCGGTACGCCTGTACAGATCAACGTCATCGGCACCGCGATGTTCGTCATCGCGGTCCTGGTGGTGCTGGGCGGCCAGATGGTCGCCAACCGCCGCAAGAAAGCACAGCCCAAGTAGCACCTGTAGGGAGTTGGAAGACATGGCCCCAGACGCCATGCGCACCGCTGCACGATCTCTTTCCGAAGCGAAGCCGGTCTCGTACTGGCTGGACGACCCCGGCAAGCCCGCCGCCGAGCCCGCCCTCACCGGGGACGAGCACTGCGACCTGCTCGTCATCGGCGGCGGCTACAGCGGCCTGTGGACCGCGCTGATCGCCAAGGAGCGCGACCCCGCCCGGGACGTCGTGCTCATCGAGGGCCACGAGGCGGGCTGGGCCGCCTCGGGCCGCAACGGCGGCTTCTGCGCCGCCTCCCTCACCCACGGCCTCGCCAACGGGATGGCCCGCTGGCCGGACGAGCTCGCCACGCTGGAGGACCTCGGCGCCCGCAACCTCGACGCCATCGAGGAGGCGGTCGCCCGCTACGGCATCGACTGCGACTTCGAGCGCAGCGGCGAGATCGACGTGGCCACCGAGCCGCACCAGGTCGCCGAGCTCCGCGAGTTCCACGCGGAGGCCGAGCGGCTCGGCCTCGCAGGCCGCTCCGAGTGGCTGGATGCGGACGCCGTGCGCGCCGAGGTCGACTCCCCGACCTTCCTCGGCGGGATCTGGGACCGCGACGGCGTCGCCATGCTCAACCCGGCGAAGCTCGCCTGGGGCCTCAAGCGCGCCTGCCTGGAGCTGGGCGTACGGATCTACGAGAACACGCGCGGGCTCGACCTGGCCGGCTCGGGAGACGGGATGGCCGTGCGGACCCCTTACGGGCGGGTCTTCGCCCGCCGGGTGGCGCTGGGCACCAACATCTTCCCGTCGCTGGTCAAGCGGGTGCGCCCGCTCACCGTCCCGGTGTACGACTACGCGCTGATGACCGAGCAGCTCACCGAGGAGCAGCTCGCCTCGATCGGCTGGAAGAACCGCCAGGGCCTCGGCGACAGCGCCAACCAGTTCCACTACTTCCGGATCACCCCCGACCGGCGGATCCTGTGGGGCGGCTACGACGCGATCTACCCGTACGGCGGCAAGCTCGACGCCGAGCACGACCACCGGCCCGAGACCTACCTCAAACTCGCCGAGCACTTCTTCACCTGCTTCCCGCAGCTGGAAGGGGTGAAATTCAGCCACGCCTGGGGCGGGGCGATCGACACCTGCTCGCGCTTCTCCGCCTTCTTCGGCACCGCGCACGCGGGCAAGGTGGCCTACGCGGCCGGCTACACCGGTCTGGGCGTCGGAGCCACCCGCTTCGGCGCCGACGTGATGCTCGACCTCCTGGCGGGGGAGAAGACCGAGCGCACGGAGCTGGAGATGGTCCGCTCCAAGCCGATGCCCTTCCCGCCGGAGCCCTTCGCGTGGACCGGCATCACGATGACGAAGTGGTCGCTGGCCCGGGCGGACCGGCTGGGCGGGCACCGCAACCTGTGGCTGAAGACGCTGGACCGCTTCGGTCTCGGCTTCGACAGCTGATCGGGTAAACGACCTCCGCACGCCCCGGGCGCACATCGCCCCCGGCGGTGTGACCTGCTTCACTACCATGGAGTAACGAAACCCGCGTCATACCTGCGCCCGGCCCCGCTCTCTCCTGTGAGAACGCTTCACCTCACCCACAGAGAGCGGAGGCCGGGCGATGACGATCCCGGGGGACAAGACGGCAGTGGAATGGCTGGTCTCGGTGGCGCCCGATCCGGACGCCTGCCGGTGGGAGTGGGAGCGCAACCCCCTCGGGGTCGCCCTGCTGCCCGCCGGCCGCCGCTGGGACGTGCTGATCCTGCCGGGGGAGCTGGGACACACCACCCTCGACGTACTGAACGCGCTGCTCGACCGGCCCGGTCCGGTGCTCGCCGATTTCGGCGCCACGCGGCGGAGCCGCACAGTGTTCGGCAGGCTGGGCTTCTTCGTGCCCCCGGGCACGGCGTCCCGCTGGATCGGGACGGGAGTGCGGGGAGCCGGGCACGGGACCTGGATCGTGGTCCCGTACCCCGGCCGGGCCACGGGCGGGGTCCGCTGGCTCGTGCTCCCGGACGGGCAGGGCACGCTCACCGATCCGGCGGTACTGGAGCTCGCGATGCACGAGGCGGCGGCCCGCATCGTGGGGCGGGGAGGCCGGAAGTCTTGACAAGGACATTGGTCTGGACCATCTTGGGCGCCGCTGCGCCTTCCCCCACCGCTTCCCCGCGCGCGGCCCGGCTCCATCCCCCCATGTACCGGAGGCAGTTGTGCGCCCCACCCGTCCTGCTGGCCCCACCCGCCCCGCCAGACCCACCGTCATACGCTCCGTCCTGTCCCTCCTTACCGCCGCCGCCCTCGCGGCGGCCGGCCTCCTCGCCACCGGCCAGCCCGCCGCCGCGGCCGACGCCGACCTCATCCGCAACGGCGGCTTCGAAGCCGGCCTCGACGGCTGGAGCTGCTCCGCCGCCGGCGGAGCCCTCGTCAGCACCCCGGTCCACGGCGGCACTTCGACCCTCAAGGGCACCCCGGCCGGGCAGGACAACGCCCGCTGCTCCCAGACCGTCACCGTCAAGCCCGACTCCGCCTACACGCTGAGCGCCTGGGTGCAGGGCGCGTACGTCTACCTCGGCGCGACCGGCACCGGGACCACGGACCCGCAGACCTGGACCCAGACCCCGGGTGCCTGGAAGCAGCTGAGCACGAGCTTCCGTACCGGCGCGGCCACCACCTCGGTGACCGTGTACACGCAGGGCTGGTACGGCCAGCCGCCGCACTTCACCGACGACGTGACCCTCGTCGGCCCGGACCCCGGCGGCTCCGGACCCGGACCCCAGGTCCCGGCCGCCCCCACCGGGCTCACCGCGTCCGCCACCTCCGCCACCACCGTCGGCCTGTCCTGGGCGTCGGTGACCGGGGCCACCTCCTACAAGGTCTACCGGGACGGCGCGAACCCGACCACGGTCAGCGCCACGTCGGCGACGGTCACCGGGCTCACCGCCGCGACGACGTACTCCTTCCAGGTCAGCGCGGTGAACGCGGCCGGAGAGTCCCCCAAGAGCGCCGCCGTCCCGGTGACCACGCCGAGCGGCCCGGGCAACCCGGGCAACCCCGGCCTGCCCGCCCACGCCCTCGTCGGCTACCTGCACGCCAGCTTCGCCAACGGCTCCGGCTACGTCCGGATGGCCGACGTACCCGCCTCCTGGGACGTCATCAACCTGGCCTTCGGCGAACCCACCTCGGTGACCTCGGGCGACATCCGCTTCCAGCTCTGCCCGGTCAGCGAGTGCCCGACCGTCGAATCGGCCGCGGAGTTCAAGGCGGCCATCAAGGCCAAGCAGGCCGCGGGCAAGAAGGTCCTGATCTCGATCGGCGGCCAGAACGGCCAGGTCCAGCTGGGCACCACGGCGGCCCGCGACACCTTCGTCTCCTCGGTCGGCAAGATCATCGACGAGTACGGGCTCAACGGCCTCGACATCGACTTCGAGGGCCACTCCCTCTCCCTGGCCGCGGGCGACACCGACTTCCGCACCCCCACCACCCCGGTGATCGTCAACCTGATCTCGGCCGTGAAGACCCTGAAGGCCAAGTACGGCCCGGAGTTCATCCTGACGATGGCCCCCGAGACCTTCTTCGTACAGCTCGGCTACCAGTACTACGGATCCGGTCCCTGGGGCGGCCAGGACCCGCGCGCCGGCGCCTACCTCCCGGTCATCCACGCCCTGCGCGACGACCTCACCCTGCTCCACGTCCAGGACTACAACTCGGGCTCGATCATGGGCCTCGACAACCAGTACCACTCCATGGGCGGAGCCGACTTCCACATCGCCATGACCGACATGCTGCTCACGGGCTTCCCCGTGGCGGGCAACACCGCCCGGGTCTTCCCTGCGCTGCGCGCCGACCAGGTCGCCATCGGCCTGCCGGCCACGACCAACGCGGGCAACGGCCACACCTCCCCGGCGGAGGTCAACAAGGCGCTGGACTGCCTGACGAAGAAGGTCAGCTGCGGCTCGTACCAGACCCACGGCACCTGGCCCGCCCTGCGCGGCCTGATGACCTGGTCGATCAACTGGGACCGCTTCGGCAGCTGGGAGTTCTCGAAGAACTTCGACGCCTACTTCGGCGGCTGACCGGCCGCAGCTGACAGAGGGAGGGGCCGGGGCGTGTGCCCCGGCCCCTCCCTCACAGCAGCCCGTCCCACATCTGTTCCAGCAGCTGGGACCACCAGGTCTCCGGCGAGGCAGTCGCCGGAGCGTCCAGGCGCACCAGCTCCTCCTGGAACTCCTCGGTCCACCGGCCCGCCCGCTCCGGAGTGAGGCCCCGGCGCTGCGGCCACATCCGGCCGAGCAGCGCGAGGCAGTGGGCGAACTCCGGCAACCCCGAGTTGACGAACTGCGTCGCCACGGTGCCCGGCGAGTCCAGCGGCACGGCCACGACGTGCAGGGTGCCGCGCTGGACGCACAGCGCCTTGCCGAAGTCGTGCCCCACGACCAGGGAGATGTCCGCGCCCGAGGTCACGAGCGCGGTGCACAGCATGGCCACGTCGGTGAGCGTCTCCCAGGGCTGACCCGGCACGGGCAGCGCCCAGAAGAACGGGCTCATGTCCCGGGGCAGGCCTGCCCGGACGAGCGTCTCCTGGACGACCTCGGGCGCACCCGCGCGCAACGCGTCCGCCCAGGTGAACCGCAGGAGGTCGTCCGGAGCGAAGGTACGCGCCATGTAGTGCGCGGCGGACACCCACCCCGACCCCCAGGGCTCGGCGGGGGCGGGGGGAAGGGGCGTGCGGACCGGCGCCCGATCCGTGTCACGGCGGGTCAGCAGTTCCCCCATGCCCGCCCGGCGGCCCGCGAGGTCCCCGCCGTACGGGATGTCCCGGAGGGCCACGGCCCTCGGCCAGGTCTCCTGGATCATCCGGGCGCAGTAGCCGCCGGGCAGGTCGCAGGCCTCCAGCTCGGTGCGTACGTCCAGCACCTGGTTCGGAGGTACCCCCCGGGCGCGCAGTTCGTACATGAGCTGCCACTCGGGGTGCGGGCGTCCGGGCGCCGACGTGCGGGTGATCTGGTGGACGGTGCCGTCGCCGGTGCGGTAGCGCAGGATCGCCAGGTGTCCGGGTCCGACGGTCGGCGCGCCCCGTGCGGGGGCGGGGGCGGTGGGTGCGCCCGCGGTCTGAGCCTGCGTGTACCAGGCCGGCGACGCGTAGTAGACGCCGAAGTCGTCCTCCGGCTCGTCCGACTCCTCCACGATGTCCACCGGATCCGGCCGGACAACGCCACGCCGACCGGCGGTTTCGTTGTCCGGTACGGAGCTCCGGACAATCGGCGGCTGCGACTGCGGGGCGCTCTCGGCGGGCTCGTCGCCCATGCGTCCGCGCAGGTCGTCGAGCTCCTCGTCCTGTTCCTCCAACTGGGCGCGGGAGGCCCGCAGCACGGCCTCGATCTGGTCGAGGGGAGGCAGGCCGAGGTCCGGGCCGGACGCGCCGAGCCGGGCCTCCGCAGGCTCCTCCGCCGGTGCGGCCCCGGCGGCCTGCCGTTCCACGGCCATGCGTTCGCGCGTGACGCGCTCGTCGGCGGTCAGCGTGAGCCGCTCCGCCGCCGACCGGGCCTGGCGGGCGTGATCCAACTGCTCGCCGGCCTGCCGCCGGTACTCCAGGGACAGGTCCAGCTCCCGCTGGAGCCTCGCACGGTCCTCCAGCGCGCTGTCCCGTTCCTGCTCCAGCACCAGGCAGCGGTCCTGCAGGACCTTCACCGTGCCGCCCAGCAGGGTGCACCGCTTCTCGGAGTCGGCGAGCTTGCGCATCGCCTCCATCTGGAGGAGCCGGGCGTCGTCGAGCCGCAGCAGAGCCAGTGCGAGCGGCTCGCGCGGCCGCTGACGCACCACGAGCGGGGCCTGCGCGCCGCCCTCCTTGAGGGTCCGGCCCGCCGCCTCCGCCGCTGCCAGCAGCCGCAGGCCCTCGGCCCGCTGCCGCTCGCGCATCGCGGGGTCCGGCACGTAGCGGTCGACGACCTCGGCCAGGAGCTTCTCGGTGATCAGGGTGGCCCCGCTGCGGTAGGCGCCCCAGGAGCTCTTGCCCACGTGCAGGGCAGCCTCCAGATCCCGTACCGGAACATGGCCGATCACGGTGCGCAGCCACTGCGCCAGCGCGTTCGCCTGCGCGGTCCGCCCCCGTAACTCGCCCTGCGGACGCCCCATTTCCCACCCGCCCTCGTCGTTGTCCAGCGGGACATCACCGCATTGTCCCCGATTCCGGCCGGTGAACTGCGGTGTTGCGCAAGCACGGCAGCGGACAACCGGGAGGGCGCTGACCGTGGGTGTTTCCAGCCGGACCGACCCGAGGAGACCCGCAGTGAGCACACCCGGCCCGCAGGGCGACAAGCACCGTTCCTGGCCCTACGCCGTCACGGCGGTCCTCGTCCTCGCCCTCCAGCAGGGCTGGGAGCCCCGGGACGTCGCCGCGCTCGGCGCCGTCCTGCTGGTGCTCATCGCCCTGGTGCAGAGCGCCGGGAGCCGCGGCGAATGACGGCGCGCACCCCGAGCAGCAGGGGCGTGCACATCAGGAAGCTGGCCAGGACGTCCAGGGGCCAGTGGTAGCCGCGCAGGATCAGCCCCGTCGCCGTCAGGGCGGTGAGGGCGGCCGCGAGGAGGAAGGGCCAGTGGCCCCGGGTGTACGGGCGCACGAGCAGGGCGGCGCCCACGTACGCCACGTAGGCGGTGGCCGTGTGGCCCGAGGGGTAGTAGCCCGAGGCCCAGGGCTCCAGGGGGCCCGGCCGGGCGGTCCATACCTTCAGCGGGACGACCAGGGCCGGCACCAGGACCATCGCCAGGGCCGCGGCCGCCGCGCCCCACCGGTTGCCGCGCCGGGCGGCGTAGAGGACCGCGAGGAGCAGGACGGGGACCGCGACCGGGACGTTGCCGAAGTCGGAGAGACGCTGGGTGACCGCGTCGGGGACGGTGCGCACGAGCGCCCGGCTCAGGGCGGCGTCCGGGACCAGCAGGGGCCCGGACACGAGGACCTGCCAGGTGGTCAGCGCGAAGAGCGCGACGCAGAGTGCGGAGATCGCGCAGGCCGCGCGGCCCGGGGAGATCCCCGGGCGGAGAGTGGCCGGCCGCCCCGGAACAGGGGGGGTGGTTCCGGGGCGGCCGCCCGGATCGGGTTGCCGGGCGCCCCGGGGGGTTTGGGGCGTGCGGCCGTCCGATCGGTGAGGAGTGTGCGCGAACGCATGCCCAGTGCGGCGCTGGGGAAGCCCGGTACTGGTGTCGCCTCCGGTTTCCCGGGAGCGGGGTGTCTCACTCATCTGCAGAAACCGTACGGCAGCGGAAGGGGGACCGACAGCAGGAAAACGCTCCCGCCATCGGCCCCCCACACCTTCTTCACAGTGCCCGACCGTTACCCGCGGTAGTGACCGCGCGGTGATCGAGGATCGCGTCCTCGCGTTCTAGCGCCTGTGTCAGACGTTCGATCAGAGGGTGGAGAACGCGGCCTCGATGACGTCCAGGCCCTCGTTCAGCAGGTCCTCGCCGATGACGAGCGGCGGCAGGAAGCGGAGCACGTTGCCGTAGGTGCCGCAGGTGAGGACGAGGACGCCCTCGGCGTGGCAGGCCTTGGCGAGCGCCGCGGCCGCCTCCGGGTTCGGGGTCTTGGACGCGGGGTCCTTGACGAGCTCGATCGCGATCATGGCGCCGCGGCCGCGGATGTCGCCGACGATGTCGAACTTCTCCTGGATGGCCGTCAGACGGGCCTTCATGATGGACTCGATCTTCTTCGCCGCGGCGTTGAGGTCGAGCTCCTTCATGGTCTCGATGGAGCCGAGCGCACCGGCGCAGGCCACCGGGTTGCCACCGTAGGTGCCGCCCAGGCCACCGCCGTGCACGGAGTCCATCATCTCGGCGCGGCCGGTCACCGCGGCGAGCGGCAGGCCGCCCGCGATGCCCTTGGCGGTCGTGATGAGGTCGGGGACGATGCCCTCGTCCTCGCACGCGAACCACTGGCCGGTGCGGCAGAAGCCGGACTGGATCTCGTCGGCGACGAAGACGATGCCGTTGTCGTTGGCGAACTTCACGATCGCCGGGAGGAAGCCCTTGGCCGGCTCGATGAAGCCGCCCTCGCCGAGGACCGGCTCGATGATGATCGCGGCGACGTTCTCGGCGCCGATCTGCTTCACGATGTTGTCGATCGCCTGCGCGGCGGCCTCGGGGCCGCAGTTCTCGGCGCCGGTCGGCCAGCGGTAGCCGTAGGCGACCGGGACGCGGTAGACCTCGGGGGCGAACGGGCCGAAGCCCTGCTTGTACGGCATGTTCTTCGAGGTCAGGGCCATCGTGAGGTTCGTACGGCCGTGGTAGCCGTGGTCGAAGACGACGACGGCCTGGCGCTTGGTGTACGAACGGGCGATCTTGACGGCGTTCTCGACGGCCTCGGCGCCGGAGTTGAACAGCGCCGACTTCTTCGCGTGGTCACCCGGGGTGAGCTCGGCGAGGGCCTCGCAGACCTCCACGTAGCCCTCGTAGGGGGTGACCATGAAACAGGTGTGGGTGAAGTCGGCGAGCTGCGCGGCGGCGCGGCGCACGACGGCCTCGGCGGAGGCGCCGACCGAGGTCACGGCGATGCCGGAACCGAAGTCGATCATGCGGTTGCCGTCGACGTCCTCGATGATGCCGCCGCCCGCGCGGGCCGTGAAGACGGGGAGCACGGAGCCCACGCCACCGGCCACCGTCGACAGACGGCGGGCCTGCAGCTCCTGCGACTTGGGGCCGGGGATCGCGGTGACGATGCGGCGCTCCTGCGGGACAGCGGTCATAGGGGGGCTCCTGGGGGGTGTTTTCGGACGCACTTGTGTCTTTGTCCGCAGGCTAGGCCCGGGAGGTGGGGTCCTGCATGCTCCGTTCGGGAGTGGTGCCCGCGTGTCCTTGTCCGTGACGGCCATAGGAAGGAATCCGCGCCTGTCTTGTGGATCATGACCGGGTACGGGCCGCGGGGCGGCGACGGCCACTAGATTGAGCGCGCAGCGCAGTGCAGGCAGTGCGGTAACGGGCAGGGGGCAGAGGTTTCATGGACACCGACGGCACGCACGGCGGGGACCGCGGCAGCTACGGCGGCTCGCCCGATGTGGGGGCCGGCGGTCCCCACATCCCCCGGCCGTCCGGCCCGCCGCCCATGCCGCCACGGCCGGTCCAGGCCCCGCCGCCGCCCGCGTACGCGCCGGGGAGTCCTGTCGCGGGCGTGCCCGCGGCTCCCGCGGCGACGCCCTTCACCGCGTGGCTGAACGCTCCGCGACCGGAGGCCAAGCCCGGCATCTGGCGCTACGCCTACACCCCGGCCGCACCGAAGCCCGACACCAGCGGCCGGTCGCTGATCACACGGGTCGTGGTCTCCTTCCTCGTCTTCTTCGTGTGCTGGCAGGCCTTCCTCGACGGGAACCTCCCCTTCCTCGGAGCCCCGCTCTACTACTTCACCCCCGACAGCTGGTGGGAGGGCGGCCTGACCAACGGCCCGATCGACCACCGGGGACAGGCGGCCCTCGAGGTCTACGTGCTGCTGGTCACCGTGGGCCTGTGCATCGCATTCGCCAAGATGGGCGGCTGGCGGACCGCCTTCGACCAGCTGATCGCGGCCCGCGGCCCCTGGTACCGCGCGCTCGGGGCCGCGGCGGGAGCCTTCGCCGTGGTCCTGCTGATCCAGAGCCAGACCCTGGTCGTCTACCCCCTGGTCTTCGGGCACCTGCCGTACGCGGAGCTCGGCGAAACGGGTGGCTCGGTGGTCACCAACGTCCTCTACGTACTGATCTACGCCCCGGTCCTCGTCTTCTTCGCCCGCCTCGGCGGCTGGGTCACCCTGCTGACCGGCCTCCGGTCCTCCGCCCCTCCCGCCGATGCCCCGCAGGCCGTGGCCCCGGACGGCCCGGACGCGCCGGCCGGCTGGCCGCACCTGCGCGCCGCCGGGCTGGCGGAGACCGCGGACCGGCTGGCGGCAGAAGCCCGGCAGGGCCGGATGAACGACGTCGACCACGCACGGATCCGGCGGGCCTGGGAGTCCGTGAAGGCCGACCCCTCGCGGCGCCCCGCCTTCGTGGAAGCCGTACGGGACAAGGGCGCGGCCGCCTGCGGCCATCCCTCGGGCGCCCGCGACCTGCCCGTCCGTACCGCCTCCCACGACCTGACCGTCGGGCAGGTCTGGCTCGGCAAGGTCACCGGTGCCGAGCCGAACCCCCACGAGCGCCGCGGGACCGGGCTGGCCCTCGACCCCGGCGTGCTGGGCACGTCGGTCCTCGCCGTCGGCCCCTCGGGCTCGGGCAAGACGCACGGGCTGGTCAGGCCGGTCGTGGAATCGCTCGCCCTCCAGGCCCTGGCCGGGCAGGCGGCCGTGATCGCCGTCGGCGCCGCCGGATCCCGGCTCGGACCCGACGACGCCTACGACATCGTGGTGCGCCCGGGTGACCCGGCATCCGTGCACGATCTCGACCTCTACGGCGGGACCGGCGACTCCGACGAGGCGGCTTCCTTCCTCGCCGAAGCATTCGTCGGCGACCTGCCCGGCGTCGACGTACGCCGGGCGGCAACGGCGCTCGCCCAGATCCTCGGACCGTTCCAGGCCGCGTACGGCCGCTTCCCCACCGTGCCCGAGCTGCGCGCCCTGCTCGAGCAGCTGCCTGCGGCGCTCGCGGCGCTGCGCCACGAGCTGGAGGGCTCCGGGCAGCAGGGCATGCTGCGCGAGCTCGATGCCCGGGCGCGGCAGCACGCCGCCCACGGCGACCCGGGACCGGCTCTCGCCGACCGGGCGGCGCTCCTCGACCGGCCGGCGTTCCACGGCTTCTTCGACACCACCGGCGGCGGGCGGCCCTTCTCGCTCCGCGCCCTGGGACACCCGGTCCGGGTGCGCGTGGACCTCCCCGAGCGCGCCCATCCGGACGCCTCCCGGCTGCTGGCCCGGCTGCTCCTCGCCCAGTTCAACGCGGCGGCCGCGGCCCGCGCGGACCGCTCCCTGTTCGCCTTCCTGGCCCTCGACGACGCTTCGCACACCCTCACCGCCGAGGCCGTGCGCAGCATGCAGGGGCTCCGGTCGGCCAACGCGGGCGTTCTCCTGGCGCTGCGCTCCCTGGACGACGTACCCGAAGGGCTGCGCACCCCGCTCCTCGGAACCGTCGGCTGCCGGATGGCCTTCTCCGGGGTCACCACATGGGACGGCAAGTGGTTCGCCGAGGCCTGGGGGACCGAGCTGGTCGAGACGCGGGACGTCACGAGCCGCACGGTCTACGCCGACCAGCCCTTCACCCGCGCCGTGCACGCGGTACGCAAGGTGATCACCGGCAAGGCGGTCACCACGGACGCGGTCACCGTGCGGCAGGTGGAGCGGGAGCGCTGGTCGGCCTCCGCCCTCGCCAACACCGTGCCCCCCGGCCACGCCGTGCTCTCCCTCACCTCCGTCCGCGGCGAGCGGGCCGCCCCGCTGCTGGTGCGGCTCGGGGGGCAGGGGCAGGGCTGAGGGCAGGGAGGGGGGACGGCGACCAGAGGTCGCGAATCCGTACGGGGTGGCAGAATCAAGGGAGCCGTTCGTACGACACGGCGAAAACCGCGGGGGTGGTCCACGGCGAGAATCCTCCGTCGGCACCTCGCCGCCGCACCCCCTCCTCTCCCTAAGGCGCCCCGGTACCCATGCCGCTCACCCTCGCCTCGCTCGTCCAGCACTCGGCGCTCAAACTCAGCGTCCGGGCCGGGGAGGGGCGCCTCGACACCCCCGTGCGCTGGGCCCACGTCAGTGAGCTCGCCGACCCCGTGCCGTACATGGAGGGCGGGGAGCTCCTCCTCATCACCGCGATGAAGCTGGACGCGGAGGACCCCGAGGAGATGCGGCGCTACGTGCGCAGGCTCGCGGCCGCCGGGGTCGTCGGCATCGGCTTCGCCATCGGCGTGAACTACGACGCCGTGCCCGAGGCGCTCGTCGAGGCCGCCATCGCCGAGGACCTGCCGCTGCTGGAGGTGCCCCGGCGCACCCCGTTCCTCGCCATCAGCAAGGCCGTCTCCGCCGCCCTCGCCGCCGACCAGTACCGGGCCGTGACCGCAGGCTTCGAGGCGCAGCGCGAGCTGACCCGGGCCGCGCTGTCCGCCGACGGGCCCGCCGAACTGCTGACGAAGCTGGCCGCGCACGTGCACGGCTGGGCCGCCCTGTACGACACCTCGGGCGCCGTCGTCGCGGCCGCCCCCGACTGGGCCGCGCGCCGGGCCGCCCGGCTCACCCCCGACGTGGAACGGCTGCGGGAGCGGCCTGCGCCGGCCAGCGCCGTGGTCGGCGGCTCCGAGGACCGGGTGGAACTCCAGTCGCTGGGCACGGGGCGGCGGGCGCGCGGAGCCCTCGCCGTCGGTACCGGGGCCCCGCTCGGCACGGCGGAACGGTACGCCGTCCACTCCGCGGTGGCCCTGCTGACCCTCACCACCGAACGCTCCCGCTCCCTGCACGACGCGGAGTCCCGGCTCGGCGCCGCCGTGCTGCGCATGCTGCTCGCCGGACAGGCGGAGCACGCCCAGGCCGTGGCCGGGGACCTGTACGGGGCCCTGCTCGACGCCCCGTTCCGGATCCTCGTGGCGGAACCCGCCCTGGCGGGCACGGCCCAGCCGGAGGGCCTGGCGCTGCTCGCCGACGCCGTGGAATCGGCGGCGGCGCGCACGGGGGAGACCCTGCTGGTGGTGCCGGAGCCCGGCCGGCTCGTGGTCCTGGCGGCCGACGGGGGCTCGGCGGTGCAGGCCTGCGTGGAACACGCGGAGGTCCTGGAATCGCGCCGCGGCCGGGAGTCGGCCGAACCGGAGCCGGACGAACTGGTCCTCGGCCTGTCGGCGCCCGCGGTGGCCTCCGGGGTGGCGGCGGCCTTCAAACAGGCCGACCAGGCCCTGGCCGTGGCCCGGCGGCGCGGCCGCCCCATGGTCGAGCACGAGGACCTGGCCGCGGGCTCGGTCCTCCCGCTCCTCGCCGACGACGCGGTACGGGCCTTCGCGGACGGCACGCTGCGGGCGCTGCGCGAGCACGACGAGAAGGGCCGGGGCGACCTGGTGGCCTCCCTCCAGGCCTGGCTCTCCCGCCACGGCCAGTGGGACGCGGCCGCCGCCGACCTGGGCGTCCACCGCCACACCCTGCGCTACCGCATGCGCCGCGTGGAGGAGATCCTCGGCCGCTCCCTGGACGACCCGGACGTCCGCATGGAGCTGTGGCTCGCCCTGAAGGCCACCGCGCCTTCCTGACGCGCCGCTCGCGCGGTGCGGCCCTGGCGGGCCTTACCGGCTTCGCGCCGCTGCGCCGGCCTCCGACCGGCGGTGGCCGGTCGGGGTGCCCGGCACCGCCGTCCCGGGCGGGGCCTGGTGGGCGGGTGCGGGTGGTTCGGCCCTGCGGGGCGAAGCCCCCTACCCGCCCTTCCACCGTTCCCCGGGCTCCGCCCGGACCCGTTCCCTCGTGCGGCGCCGTTGCCGGGGACCAGCCCCCGGACCCCCGCTCCTCAAACGCCGGAGGGGCTGAAGTAGGCCAGGCGCGCTGAAGTAGGCCGGTGGGGCTGAAGTGACCCGGCGTGGCACGGTGCGCTGCGCGCACATACAGGCTGACGCCGGCCACATCCAGCCTCGCCGGCGTTTGAGGCGCGGGGGTCCGGGGGCGGAGCCCCAGGGGGTCCGGGCGCAGCCCGGTGCCCTCCCAGCCCGTCCGGCGTTTGAGGACCGGGGTCCGGGCGGAGCCCGGGGAACGGTGGAAGGGCGGGTAGGGGACTCCGCCCCGCGCAGCGGGGGCCCGTGCGGCGCAGTCGGGCCCGCCTCCGGCGCACCCGGGTCCGCCCATGGCGCAGCCGGGTCCGCGCTTCGGCGCACCCGGGTCCGCCCATGGCGCAGCCGGGTCCGCGCTTCGGCGCAGCCGGACCCGCCCATGGCGCAGCCGGGCCCGCCCTCCGGCGCAGCCGGGCCGCCGCCTCCCGCGCAGCCGGGGCGCCGCCCGGGGCCCCGTACGAGCCCCCGGCGGGGCCCCGCACGGGCCGCGGCCGCCCCGACACTGACAAAGCGGCGCGCCGCGCCACGCACGTACTCCACCCCGGACAAACGCCGAAACCCCGCCGGAGTCCTACGGTGGAGGGGACAAGGACCCACCGCACACACTCCGAAGGGCCGGGATCAGCATGACTTCCACCCACGCCTTCTGGCTCGCCGGCCGCCAGGCCACGGGCGACGACAGCCTCGACGTCCACTCCCCGTGGGACGGCCGCCTCGTCGGTACCGTGAGCGTCCCGACCGACGCCCAGGTCGAAGAGGCCGTGGCCGCCGCGTACGCCGTGACCGCGGAGTTCTCCGCCACCCCGGCCCACGTACGCGCCGAGGCCCTGGCCCACGTCGCCCGCCGGCTCGCCGAGCGCACCGAGGAGATCGCACTGCTGATCTCCGCCGAGAACGGCAAGCCGATCAAGTGGGCCCGCGGTGAGGTCGGCCGTGCGGTGTCCGTGTTCCGCTTCGCCTCCGAAGAGGCCCGCCGCTTCAACGGCGGAGAGGCCCAGCGCCTGGACACCGACGCCGGCGGCGTCGGCCGCCTGGCCCTGACCCGCCGCTTCGTCAAGGGTCCGGTCCTGGGCATCGCGCCCTTCAACTTCCCGCTGAACCTGTGCGCCCACAAGGTGGCCCCCGCCATCGCCGTCGGCGCGCCGATCATCCTGAAGCCGGCCCCGGCCACCCCGCTCTCGGGTCTGATCCTCGGCGAGCTGCTCGCCGAGACCGACCTGCCGGCCGGTTCCTGGTCCGTGCTCCCCGTCGCCAACGACAAGATGCCGGAGCTGGTCAAGGACGAGCGCCTGCCCGTCATCTCCTTCACCGGTTCCGACAAGGTCGGTTACGCCATCCAGCAGGCCGTGCCCCACAAGCACTGCACCCTGGAGCTCGGCGGCAACGCCGCGGCCGTGGTCCTGGAGGACTGGTCCTCGGAGGCCGACCTCGACTGGGCCGCGACCCGCATCGCGACCTTCTCGAACTACCAGGCCGGCCAGTCCTGCATCGGCGTGCAGCGCGTGATCGCCGACGCGACGGTCTACGACCGCCTCGTCGAGAAGGTCGTCGCCAAGGTCCGCGAGCAGGTCACCGGTGACCCGAACGACTCCGCCACCGACGTCGGCCCCCTCGTCTCCGAGGACGCCGCCAAGCGGGTCGAGTCCTGGGTCGACGAGGCCGTGTCCGCCGGAGCCAAGCTGCTCACGGGCGGCAAGCGCGAGGGTGCCTCGTACGAGCCCACCGTCGTCGCGGAGGTGCCCGAGGGCGTCACCCTCGCCACCGAGGAGGTCTTCGGACCGGTCCTCACCCTGCGCCGGGTCGAGGACACCGACGAGGCCTTCGCCGCCGTCAACGACTCGAAGTTCGGTCTGCAGGCCGGCGTCTTCACGCGGAACATCCAGACCGCGTTCCGCGCCCACCGCGAGCTGGAGGTCGGCGGCGTGATCGTCGGCGACGTCCCGTCCTACCGTGCCGACCAGATGCCGTACGGCGGCGTCAAGCAGTCCGGTGTGGGCCGCGAGGGCGTGCGCTACGCGATGGACGACTACACCTACGAGCGGGTCCTGGTCCTCAGCGGCCTCGACATCTGACCGAACTCGTACGGCCACCAAGCCGACGGCCGGAGCCTACTGTGCGGGGGCTCCGGCCGTCTCCTTTTGCCGTGGGATCCCCCGGGACCACCGGCCGCGGCCCCCGTGTGGCAGGGTCGTGATCGCCCAGGTCCGCGGCTGCGCAAGGCTGGGCGAGACGATCCCCGGCCGACGAATCGAGTCGCACGTGTCCTACCTGGTCCGCCACCGCCCCCTCGCCGCCCCCGCCCTGCGCCTCGTGTGCTTCCCCCACGCGGGCGGCGGCGCGAACTTCTTCCGTGACTGGCACCGCCACCTGGAGCCTTCGGTCGACGTCGTGGCCGTGCGGTACCCGGGGCGCGAGAACCGCATCGACGAACCGCTGATCCCGACGATGGACGCGCTGTCGCCGCAGATCGCCGAGGAGCTCCTGGACGCATCTCCCGTGCCCACGGTGTTCCTCGGCCACAGCATGGGCGCGGCCGTCGCGTACGAGACCCTCCTGCGCCTCGAAGCCGCGGGGGCGGACCACGTCACGCGCCTGTGCGTCTCGGGCCGCGCACTCGCGCGGCCCGCCGCCCCGGCCGCTCCGCGCACGGACGAGGACCTGATCGCGGCCGTCACCTCGCTGGGCGGACCCCACGTGCAGATCTGGCAGGACCCGGACCTGCGCGAGCTGTTCCTGCCGATCGTGCGCAACGACTTCCACCTGATCGACACCTACCGCCGCCGCGAGGATTCCCCGCTGCTGCGCGCGGGCGTCATGGCCCTCACGGGTGACCGCGACCCCCGTGTCACCGCGGGCGCACGGGAATGGTCGACGGTCACCACGGGCGCCTTCACGTCCCACGTCTTCGAGGGCGACCACTTCTACCTCATCCCCCATGCGGAGCAGGTCGCCCGTCTGGCCGTGGCCCGTCAGGATGCCTGAGATCCCGGGAGAGCTTTCCCGCCGCCCCGAACGGGTACGACTCACTGGTAGCACCGACCGGTAAGCACCCCCTCTCTCGGCGGCGAGGTGAGCCCGCTCATGTCCGCAACACAGCCTGCACAGCCCGTCCCGCCCGCACAGCCCGCACAGCCCAAGGTGACCGAGCGCGAGGCACGGCAGGTCGCGGAAGCGGCCCGGGAACAGAACTGGCAGCGCCCGAGCTTCGCCAAGGAGCTCTTCCTCGGACGGTTCCGGCTGGACCTGATCCACCCCCACCCGCTCCCCGCCGAGGAGGACGTCCGGCGCGGAGAGGCCTTCCTGGCCCGGATGCGGGAGTTCTGCGAGACCTCCGTCGACGGAGCGCGCATCGAGCGCGAGGCGAAGATCCCCGACGAGACCGTGCGCGGGCTCAAGGAGCTCGGCGCGCTCGGCATGAAGATCGACCCGAAGTACGGGGGCCTCGGCCTCACCCAGGTGTACTACAACAAGGCGCTCGCCCTCGTCGGCTCCGTCAGCCCGGCCATCGGCGCCCTGCTCTCCGCCCACCAGTCGATCGGCGTGCCCCAGCCGCTGAAGATGTTCGGCACCCAGGAGCAGAAGGACGCCTACCTGCCGCGCTGCGCCACCACCGCCATCAGCGCCTTCCTCCTCACCGAACCGGACGTCGGCTCCGACCCGGCGCGCCTGGCCACCACGGCGGTCCCGGACGGGGAGGACGCGTACGTCCTGGACGGCGTGAAGCTCTGGACCACCAACGGGGTCGTCGCCGACCTGCTCGTCGTCATGGCCCGGGTCCCCAAGAGCGAGAACCACCGCGGCGGGATCACCGCCTTCGTCGTCGAGGCCGACTCGCCGGGCATCACCGTCGAGCACCGCAACGCCTTCATGGGCCTGCGCGGCCTGGAGAACGGCGTGACCCGCTTCCACCGGGTCAGGGTCCCCGCCGCCCAGCGCATCGGCGCCGAGGGCGCCGGGCTGAAGATCGCGCTGACCACGCTGAACACCGGCCGGCTGTCGCTGCCCGCCATGTGCGTGGGCGCGGGGAAGTGGTGCCTGAAGATCGCCCGCGAATGGTCCGGTGTACGCGAGCAGTGGGGACGGCCGGTCGGTCTGCACGAGGCCGTCGGCGCGAAGATCTCCTTCATCGCGGCCACCACCTTCGCCCTGGAGGCCGTGGTCGACCTGGCCTCCCAGATGGCCGACGAGGACCGCAACGACATCCGCATCGAAGCCGCCCTCGCCAAGCTCTACGGCTCCGAGATGGCCTGTCTGATGGCCGACGAGCTGGTCCAGATCCGCGGCGGGCGCGGCTTCGAGACCGCCGAGTCCCTCGCGGCCCGCGGCGAACGGGCCGTCCCGGCCGAGCAGATGCTCCGCGACCTGCGCATCAACCGGATCTTCGAGGGATCCACCGAGATCATGCACCTGCTGATCGCCCGCGAGGCCGTGGACGCCCACCTGTCCGTGGCCGGAGACCTCATCGACCCGGAGAAGGCCCTGGGCGACAAGGCGAAGGCGGGCGCCCGCGCCGCCGGGTTCTACGCCCGCTGGCTGCCGCAGCTCGCCACCGGCGCCGGCCAGGTCCCCGGCACCTACCGGGCCTTCCACCCGAGCGGCCACCCCGACCTCGCCACCCATCTGCGCTACGTCGAACGCGGGTCGCGCAAACTGGCCCGCTCGACCTTCTACGCGATGTCCCGCTGGCAGGGCCGGATGGAGACCAAGCAGGGGTTCCTCGGGCGGATCGTCGACATCGGCGCCGAGCTCTTCGCGATGAGCGCGGCCTGCGTGCGCGCCGAGCACCTGCGGGCCTCCGGCGAGCACGGCCGCGAGGCCTACCAGCTGGCCGACGCCTTCTGCCGGCAGTCCCGGCTCCGAGTGGAGGAGCTCTTCGGGCGGCTCTGGGACAACACCGACGACCTGGACCGCAAGGTCGTGGCCGGCGTCCTGTCCGGCACCTACACCTGGCTGGAGGAGGGCATCCTCGACCCCTCCGGCGACGGCCCGTGGATCGCCGACGCCGCCCCCGGCCCCTCAACCCGCGAAAACGTCCACCGGCCGCTGCGCTGACCTGCAATCATCGCCGGACGTCGGATGGACGTACGAGGATGAGTACGAGTACGAGTACGGGTACGAGCACAGGTATGAGTACGGGTACGCGTACCGAGCACAGCGCGAGGCGGACGAGAACGATGCCGACGGCCGAGGAAGACCGCACCAGCCGACGGCTGGCCTGGTGCGTGGCGCACCTGCTGCGCCACGCACCGGACCACGTCGTCACCGACATGATCGGCCGGCTCGACGAGCCCGCCTTCAAGTACCTGTGCCGGGACGAATGGCTGGCGGCCTCGACCGTCACCCTGCTGCTCCGCCACGGAAGCGCGGCCGACCGGACCTACGTCGCCCGCAACCCCCGCGTCGTGGGCCGTCCGCTGCCCGGCCTGCCCGGGCCCGCCCGGTACGCCCGCCGCCGGACCCCGCCGGAACTCCTGCCGGTGCTCCGCACCGAGCTCGGCCGCGATGCCGGCGAGGAGCCGCTCACCGCGGCCGAGCTCATAGGCCTGCTCCGCCGGCACGGCCGGCGCGGACCGCGGGTCCCGCTGGACATCCTGACGCTCCGCCACCACCCGGACCCGGAGCTGCTGCTCGCCGAACACCTCCGCCGGCCGCTGCCGGCCGGCTCCGTCGAAGCCCTGCTGCTCGTCGAGGACCTGCCCCGGGAGACCGTCCACGGGCTGCTCACCACCGCGGCGGACGGGCCCTCCTGGCACCGGCCCGCCGTCCGCGCCGTGCGGATGGGCCGGGTCACGCACGAGGAACTCGTCGCCCACGTGGCCCCCGCGCACCGCACCCTGCTGCTCACCGATCTGACCGGGACCCGCGGCCTGCGCTGGACCCTGCCCGAGCGGACGGGGATGCGCACGGCCGTCGCCCGGGCGCTGCGCCCCCTGCGCGACGACCCCCGGCTCTGGGCGGAACTGCTGCGCCACGCCCCCGCCTTCCCCGGCACCCTGCCGGTCCTGGTGGCCCGGATCGTGCGCGGCACCCTGCCGGAGCCCGCCGAAGGACCACCGGTCCCCGGGCTCGCCGAGGCGGTGCGCTCCGTGGCGCCCGGGACCGCCGAGCCCGTCGCGGGCGTGGACCGCGAACTGGCCCTGGCCAGCCTCGCGGTGCCCATGGAAGGCGTCCAGGAGGACATCCGGTGGGTGCGCGACTGCCTCGCCCGCGGGCTGCTCACCGGCGAGGACGTGATCCGGCACAAGGCCCCCGCCTGCTGGGCCCTGGACGAGGACCACTGGCTGGGTGAGGTCGACCACCCCGACCGCCACGAGCCGCCCGCCCCGGTGCTCGCCGCGCGGTCCGAGGCCGACCGGCTGTTCGCGCTGGCCCTCGGCTCCGATCCGGACGCCTGGTGGCGGGTGGCCTGTACCCTCCCGGACTTCGCCGGGACGCTCCCGCACCTTCTCCTTCGGGTATCGGAGGGGGGCTCCGTGTCCGGGCGCCCCTGAGTTGCGGCAACAATGGGTCCATGAGCGACCGCCCATCCCCCCTTGCCGATCCGCATCTCCTCTTCGACCCCGCGGCCGGCCGTCGGGACATCGTCATCCTCGGCTCCACCGGGTCCATCGGGACCCAGGCCATCGACCTCGCCCTGCGCAACCCGGACCGGTTCCGGGTCACGGCCCTGTCCGCCGCCGGCGGCCGGGTCGCGCTGCTGGCCGAGCAGGCCAGGCTCCTGCGCGTGAACACCGTGGCCGTCGCACGCGAAGACGTCGTACCGGCCCTCAAGGAGGCGCTGGACGCCGAGTATGGCGCCGGTGAGCCGCTGCCCGAGATCCTCGTCGGCCCGGACGCGGCCACCGAACTCGCCGCCTCCGAGTGCCACACCGTGCTCAACGGCATCACCGGTTCCATCGGCCTCGCTCCCACCCTCGCCGCGCTGCGGGCCGGGCGGACCCTGGCCCTCGCGAACAAGGAATCGCTGATCGTCGGCGGCCCGCTGGTGAAGGCCCTGGCGAAGCCGGGCCAGATCATCCCGGTCGACTCCGAGCACGCGGCGCTCTTCCAGGCCCTGGCCGCGGGCACCCGCGCCGAGGTGCGCAAGCTCGTGGTCACCGCCTCCGGCGGGCCCTTCCGCGGCCGCACCCGCGCCGAGCTGGCCTCGGTCACGGTGGAGGACGCCCTGGCCCACCCGACCTGGGCGATGGGCCCGGTGATCACCGTCAACTCGGCGACCCTGGTCAACAAGGGGCTGGAGGTCATCGAGGCGCACCTGCTCTACGACATCCCCTTCGAGCGGATCGAGGTCGTGGTCCACCCGCAGTCGTACGTGCACTCCATGGTGGAGTTCACGGACGGCTCCACGCTGGCCCAGGCCACCCCGCCGGACATGCGCGGCCCGATCGCGATCGGCCTCGGCTGGCCCCAGCGGGTCCCGGACGCGTCCACCGCCTTCGACTGGACCAAGGCCTCCACCTGGGAGTTCTTCCCGCTGGACACCGAGGCCTTCCCGGCGGTGGGCCTGGCCCGGCACGTCGGCACCCTGGGCGGTACCGCGCCCGCCGTGTTCAATGCGGCGAACGAGGAGTGCGTAGAGGCGTTCCTGGCCGGTCGGCTCCCGTTCACAGCAATCATGGATACGGTCTCTGCCGTGGTCGATGAACACGGGACCCCGGCCAAGGGAACTTCCCTCACGGTCGCGGACGTCCTTGAAGCGGAGACCTGGGCCAGGGCCCGGGCACAGGAGATGGCGGCACGGGCCGCCCTGGAGGCGCGCGCATGACCGTACTGCTGACCTTGATCGGCGTGCTCGTCTTCGTGGTGGGGCTGCTCTTCTCCATCGCCTGGCACGAGCTCGGCCACCTCTCCACGGCCAAGCTCTTCGGCATCCGCGTGCCCCAGTACATGGTCGGCTTCGGCCGGACCATCTGGTCGCGCAAGAAGGGCGACACCGAGTACGGGCTCAAGGCCATCCCGATGGGCGGCTACATCCGCATGATCGGGATGTTCCCGCCGGGCGAGGACGGCAAGGTCACCGCCCGCTCCACGTCGCCGTTCCGCTCGATGATCGAGGACGCGCGCTCGGCGGCGTACGAGGAACTGCAGCCGGGCGACGAATCGCGGCTCTTCTACACGCGCAAGCCGTGGAAGCGCGTGATCGTGATGTTCGCGGGACCGTTCATGAACCTGGTCCTGGCGATGGCGATCTTCTTCGGCGTGTGGATGACCTTCGGTGTCCAGCAGACGACCACCCAGGTCCAGACCGTCACCGACTGCGTGATCAAGCAGAGCGAGAACCGCGACGCCTGCCGGGCGGGCGACCCGGCTGCTCCGGGCAAGGCCGCCGGCCTGGAGGTCGGCGACAAGATCGTGGCCTTCCAGGGCAAGCCGGTCGAGGACTGGGACACCCTCCAGAAGAACATCCGCAGCACCATCGGCCCGGCCACCCTCACCGTCCTGCGCGACGGGCAGAAGGTGACCCTCCAGGCGGTCCTCGTGGAGAACCGCGTGGGCAAGACCGACGGCCACGGCGGCTACGTCAAGGGCGAGTACGTGTCGGCCGGCTACCTCGGCGTCGGCCCGAAGTCCGTGATCGCCCCGCTCACCTTCGCCCAGTCCGCGGACCGGGTCGGCGAGGTCGTCCAGAGCAGCGTGCAGGGTCTGGCCCAGCTCCCGGGCAAGATCCCGGCCCTGTGGAACGCGGTCTTCAACGGAGCCGAGCGAGAGCCGGACTCCCCGATGGGCATCGTCGGCGCGGCCCGGATCAACGGGGAGATCGCGGCCCTGGACATCCCGAGCGAGCAGCGGATGTCGATCATGCTGAACGTGCTGGGCATGTTCAACCTCTCCCTCTTCCTGTTCAACATGCTGCCCCTGCTGCCCCTGGACGGCGGGCACATCGCCGGCGCCCTGTGGGAGTCGGTGCGCAGGGCCTTCGCGCGCGTCTTCCGGCGCGCCGACCCGGGCCCGTTCGACGTGGCGAAGCTGATGCCCGCCGCGTACGTGGTGGCCGGAGTTTTCCTCTGTTTCACCTTGCTGGTACTGGCCGCAGACGTGGTCAATCCCATTAAAATCACCTGATCGAAAGATCCGCGGGATCTCGTACGGGCCATCCGTACTGCATGCGAACGGGAGCCGGGCACTCTTCGTGCCCGGCTCCCTACGTTCGAGTGGCACGCGACCGGCGGTGCACGTGAGGCGTGCTGGTTGGCGTAATCTCGGAGGTCGGAGCCCGCCGATCCCGGCACCTATATCCACACCCTTGGGGTTGCACAGCAGATGACTGCCATCTCTCTCGGAATGCCGGCCGTGCCGACGAAGCTGGCCGAGCGCAGGTTCAGCCGCAAGATCCAGGTCGGCTCGGTCGCCGTCGGCGGTGACGCACAGATTTCCGTGCAGTCCATGACCACGACCAGGACCTCCGACATCGGGGCCACGCTCCAGCAGATCGCGGAGCTGACCGCGTCCGGCTGTGACATCGTCCGCGTGGCCTGCCCGACGCAGGACGACGCCGATGCGCTCGCGGTGATCGCGAAGAAGTCGAACATCCCGGTCATCGCCGACATCCACTTCCAGCCGAAGTACGTGTTCGCCGCGATCGACGCGGGCTGCGCCGCCGTCCGCGTGAACCCGGGCAACATCAAGCAGTTCGACGACAAGGTCAAGGAGATCGCGCGGGCCGCCAAGGACGCCGGCACCCCGATCCGGATCGGCGTCAACGCCGGCTCGCTCGACGCGCGACTGCTGAAGAAGTACGGCAAGGCCACGCCCGAGGCGCTGGTCGAGTCCGCGCTGTGGGAGGCCTCCCTCTTCGAGGAGCACGGCTTCAGCGACATCAAGATCTCGGTCAAGCACAACGACCCGGTGGTCATGGTCAACGCCTACCGGCAGCTGGCCGCCCAGTGCACCTACCCGCTGCACCTCGGTGTCACCGAGGCCGGCCCGGCGTTCCAGGGCACGATCAAGTCCGCCGTCGCCTTCGGCGCGCTGCTCTCCGAGGGCATCGGCGACACGATCCGCGTCTCCCTGTCGGCCCCGCCGGTGGAGGAGATCAAGGTCGGCATCCAGATCCTGGAATCGCTGAACCTCAAGCCGCGCCGCCTGGAGATCGTCTCCTGCCCGTCCTGCGGGCGCGCCCAGGTGGACGTCTACAAGCTGGCCGAGGAGGTCACGGCGGGCCTGGAGGGCATGGAGGTCCCGCTGCGCGTCGCGGTCATGGGCTGCGTCGTCAACGGCCCCGGCGAGGCCCGTGAGGCCGACCTGGGCGTCGCCTCCGGCAACGGCAAGGGCCAGATCTTCGTCAAGGGCGAGGTCATCAAGACCGTTCCCGAGTCGAAGATCGTCGAGACCCTCATCGAAGAGGCGATGAAGATCGCCGAGCAGATGGAGAAGGACGGCGTGATGTCGGGCGAGCCGACCGTCGCGATCGGCGTCTGATGTTCCGCCGGTAGTTTCCCGCTGGTTTTGCGTGACGGGCCCGGGGCCGCAGGTGCGGCCCCGGGCCCGTCTGCATGCGGGCCTGCGGGCACGACAGCGCCCCGGAGGCGCCGACCGCCCCGGAGGCGCCCCGAGGGCCCTCGGGGGCATCTCGGAGCCGCTCCGGGTACAGTGCGGAGATCAGCAGACTTGCATGGTGAGGCCCCAGTGTTGACGCAGACCACCACCCGGGTCCTTGAGCCCAGTGATCTCGACGCCGCGCTCGACATCCTCGGCCGCGAGCCGGTCGAGAACGCGTTCGTCACCTCCCGGGTCCAGGTCGCCGGGCTCGACCCGTGGCGCCTGGGCGGCGAGATGTGGGGCTGGTACGCAGACGGCGAGCTCCGCTCGCTCTGCTACGCCGGCGCCAACCTGGTGCCCGTCTGCGCCGGTCCCGACGCGGTACGGGCCTTCGCCGACCGCGCCCGGCGCACCGGCCGCCGCTGCTCCTCCATCGTCGGCCCCGCCGAGGCCACCGGCCTGCTCTGGCAGCTCCTGGAGCCGAGCTGGGGCCCGGCCCGAGACGTCCGCTCCCGCCAGCCCCTCATGGTCATGGAGCAGCCGTCCACCACGGTGACCGCCGACCCCCGGGTGCGCCGGATCCGCAAGGACGAGATGGACCTGATCATGCCCGCCTGCGTGGCCATGTTCACCGAAGAGGTCGGCATCTCCCCGATGACGGGCGACGGCGGCCTGCTCTACCAGGCCCGGGTCGCCGAGCTGGTCGCCAGTGGGCGTTCCTTCGCCCGCATCGAGGACGGCAAGGTCGTCTTCAAGGCCGAGATCGGCGCCGCGACCTCCCGCGCCTGCCAGATCCAGGGCGTCTGGGTGGCCCCCGAGTTCCGCGGCCGCGGGCACTCCGAGACCGGGATGGCCGCCGTCGTCGCGTACGCGCTCCGGGACGTGGCCCCCGTGGTCAGCCTCTACGTCAACGACTTCAACACCGCCGCACGGGCCTCCTACCGCCGGGTCGGCTTCCGCGAGGTCGGCGCGTTCATGAGCGTGCTGTTCTGAGCGTGCCGGTGCCGGGCGTCCGCTGCCGAGCGTGCCGTTTCCGCGTCCTGTTCCGATCTTCCTGTTCGATCGCACGGTCGGCCAGTAAGGTCGCCGCATGATGCCAACCCCCGCGGGAGAAGACCCCGGCCGGCCCGCCGGACTGCGGATCGGGCCCCTCGACCTCGCCGCCCGGGTCGACGAGGCCCTGCGCGTGCAGGCCATGGCCTTCGGACTCAGCGAGGAGGAGGTCGGCATCCGGCGCTACATCGTCCAGCGCCACATGACCTGCCGCGGAGCCCGTGCGCTCGGCGCGTTCACCGAGGACGGCGGGCTCGCCGGGTTCGTCTACGGCATGCCCAACGACCGCACGCACTGGTGGTCCGGAGTCGTCGAGCCCTATCTGCGGGCCGGCGGCCACGAGGAATGGCTCGACGGGTCCTTCGTGATCACCGAGCTCCACGTCCACCCCGGCTTCCAGGGCAAGGGCGTCGGCCGCGCCCTCATCACCCTGATCACCGACACCGCCGCCGAGGACCGCTCGATCCTCTCCGCGATCGACACCGACAGCCCCGCCCGCGGCCTCTACGGCTCCCTCGGCTACACGGACCTGGCCCGCCAGGTCCTCTTCCCGAGCGCGAGCCTCCCGTACGCCGTCATGGGCGCCCCGCTGCCGCTGCGCAGACCCTGACCCCGTACGGCCCGGATCCCGTACGCCCCGACCCCTGAGGCGCTCAATCCGTTTCCGCGCGCCCCGGAGCCCCCGATAGCCTCCCGTCATGTCAACGCAACACGTGCAGCGCATGTCCCGCCTCATGGCCAAGACCCTCCGCGAGGACCCCGCCGACGCGGAGACCCTCAGCCACCGCCTCCTGGTCCGGGCCGGCTACGTCCGGCGCAGCTCCGCCGGAGTGTGGAGCTGGCTGCCGCTCGGCAAGCGGGTCCTGGACAACGTCTCGCGCATCGTCCGCGAGGAGATGGACGGGATCGGGGCGCAGGAAGTGCTGCTCCCGGCGCTGCTGCCGAAGGAGCCGTACGAGGTCAGCGGCCGCTGGTCGGAGTACGGGGACCTGCTCTTCCGGCTCAAGGACCGCAAGGGCGCGGACTACCTGCTCGGCCCCACCCACGAGGAGATCTTCACCCTGGTGGTCAAGGACCAGTGCACGTCCTACAAGGACCTGCCGGTCATGCTCTACCAGATCCAGACCAAGTACCGGGACGAGGCGCGGCCCCGCTCGGGCGTCCTGCGCGGCCGCGAGTTCCAGATGAAGGACTCGTACTCCTTCGACGTCTCCGACGAGGGCCTGGCGGAGTCCTACCGGCTCCACCGCGAGGCCTACGTACGCATCTTCGAGCGGCTCGGCCTCGACCACCGGGTGGTGTCGGCGGTGTCGGGCGCGATGGGCGGCTCGGCGTCGGAGGAGTTCCTGGCGCCGGCCCCGGCCGGCGAGGACACCTTCGCGGACTGCCCCTCCTGCGGCTACGCGGCCAACACGGAGGCGGTGACCTTCGCCCTGACCCCGGCCGCGGGGGAGCACGGCCCGCTGGAGGAGATCCCGACCCCCGACACCCCCACCATCGAGACCCTGGCGGCGCACCTGGGCGTCCCCGCGTCGGCCACCCTGAAGAACCTCCTCGTCAAGGTCGACGGGGAGATCACCGCCGTCGGCGTACCGGGCGACCGGGAGGTCGACCTCGGCAAGCTCGGGGAGCACCTGGCCCCGGCCGTCGTGGAGCTGGTGACGGCGGAGGACTTCGCCGACCGGCCCGACCTCGTACGGGGCTACGTGGGCCCGCAGGGCCTGGAAAAGGTCCGCTACCTCGCCGACCCCCGCGTCGCGCCGGGCACCTCCTGGGTGACGGGGGCCAACAAGTCCGACACGCACGCCCGGAACGTGGTCTGCGGGCGGGACTTCGAGGTGGACCGGTACCTGGACGTGGTCGTCGTCGAGGCGGGCGACCCCTGCCCGTCCTGCGGCACCGGGCTCCGCCTGGACCGGGCCATCGAGATCGGGCACATCTTCCAGCTCGGCCGGAAGTACGCGGACGCCTTCGGGCTCGACGTCCTCGGCAAGGAGGGCAAGCCGGTCCGGGTCACGATGGGCTCCTACGGAATCGGCGTGTCCCGCGCGGTGGCCGCGCTGGCCGAACAGACGGCGGACGAGCGGGGCCTGTGCTGGCCGGCGGCGGTGGCCCCGGCCGACGTGCACGTCGTGGCCGCGGGCAAGGCGGTTCCGCTCGCCCTGGCGGAGACGGCGGCGGAGTCCCTGGTCGGGACGGGTCTCCGGGTCCTCCTGGACGACCGGCCCGGCCTGTCACCCGGGGTGAAGCTCACCGACGCGGAGCTCATCGGGGTCCCGTGGATCCTGGTCGCGGGCCGCCGGTCCGCGGACGGCGTGGTGGAACTCCAGGACCGCCGGTCCGGCACCCGCGAGGAACTCCCCCTGGAGGAAGCCCTGACCCGCTTGACCGCGACGGCGTAACCGCGCGGGGCGGGGTTCCCCTACCCACCCTTCGCCCGTTCCCCGGGGCTCCGCCCCGGACCCCGCGCCTCAAACGCCGGCGAGGCTGAATTTTCCAGCCCGGGCAGCGCCAACCCAGCCGTCCGGCGTTTGAGGACCGGGTCCGGGCAGAGCCCGGGGGCATCCCTCAGCCTCGCCGGCGTTTGAGGCGCGGGTCCGGGCAGCGCCCGGGGAACGGTGGAAGGGCGGGTAGGGGACGGCTCCGCGCAGCGCCTACCCGCGCGGTACGTCCGGCTCCGCCGGCGGCGGGGACCCGTCGAGGCAGGGCTCCACAACGGCCCCGGGGCCGAGCCCCGCAGAGGTGTCCGTCGGCCCCGGTGCCGGGGCAGGGGCCGCGATGCCCGCAGACGGCGCCGCCGGGGCAGGGGCCGCCGCGGCAGGCGCCGCAGGTGCTGGGGCCGCGCGTTCCAGGAAGCGGAGGAGTTCCACCGGGAACGGGAGGACGAGGGTGGAGTTCTTCTCCGCCGCCACGGCCACGACCGTCTGGAGCAGACGCAGCTGCAGCGCCGCGGGCTGCTCCGACATGACCTCCGCCGCCTCGGCCAGCTTCTTCGACGCCTGGAGCTCCGCATCCGCGTTGATGATCCGCGCCCGCCGCTCCCGGTCGGCCTCCGCCTGCCGGGCCATCGACCGCTTCATCGTCTCCGGGAGCGACACGTCCTTGATCTCCACCCGGTCGATCTGGACGCCCCAGCCCACCGCCGGACTGTCGATCATCAGCTCCAGGCCCTGGTTGAGCTGCTCCCGGTTGGAGAGCAGATCGTCCAGGTCGGACTTGCCGATGATCGACCGCAGCGAGGTCTGCGCCATCTGGGAGACGGCGAACCGGTAGTCCTCGACCTCGATGATCGCGTTGGCCGCGTCCACCACCTTGAAGTACACGACCGCGTCCACCCGCACCGTGACGTTGTCCCGCGTGATCCCCTCCTGCGCGGGCACCGGCATCGTCACGATCTGCATGTTGACCTTGCGCAGCCGGTCCACGGCCGGGACCACGAAGGTGAATCCGGGCCCGCGGACGCCGCCCCGCAGACGGCCCAGGCGGAAGACCACGCCCCGCTCGTACTGCTTCACCACGCGGGCGGCGGCGCCCAGGTAGACCACGATCCCGACGCCCGCGACGGCGCCGGCTGTCAGCAGTTCCTCGACCATGACGGCCTCCTGCTCCTGCCGGGCGGCACTGCCCCCACAGGGTTTATGCCCTACAACCAGCCCGCGAACTCCAGCAGCAGCTCCGCGTCCCGCCGCCGCCCGGCGGCCAGCGCCCGGTTGCCCGATTCGACCGCCCGGAAGAGCGTCCAGCCGCGCAGCCGGTCCCGGTCCACCTCCAGCGCGTCGGCCAGCTTGTTCACCCGGCGCCGGGCGCCCGCGGCCCCCGCCGAGGAGGCCATCTGGTCCTCCAGCCGGTCCCGTACCAGCCGCGCCAGGTCGTAGGCCCGCTCGCCGACCATCGGGTCCGGGCCCACCGCCAGCCACGGAGCGCGCTCGCCGGCGAGGACCTTGCCCTGCCGGAAGTTGCCGTGCAGCAGCAGCTCCTCGGCCGGCGCCGCCGTCAGCTCCTCGCGGGCCGCCAGCGCCGCGGAGGCCAGCTCCGCCGCCTCCGGGGGAGCCTTGCGGAGCACCTCGGCCTGCTCGGAGGTCCGCTCGGCGACCGTCTCCCAGCCGTGCCCCGGCGCCGGGGCCACCCAGAGCCTGCGCAGCGTGCCACAGGCCTCCAGCAGCGCCTTCGCCTCCGGCAGCGACCGCAGCGAGACCTCGGGGTGCAGCCGCTCCAGCAGCAGCGCCCCGTCCTCCTCGTGGTGGCGCGTGTCCAGGACCCGTACCGACCCGAAGCCGCCCCAGTGCGCCAGCGCGGCCAGTTCCCGGTCGGGCCGGAGCCCCGGCGGGGCCAGCTTCAGCGCGGCCGGGGTCCCGTCGGCGTACCGGACGAGGACGACCAGGCTGCTGCGGCCGCCGGGGGCCTGCACCCGCTGGGCCTGTACTCCGCGCCGGGCCAGCGCGGCCTCCGCCAGGCCGGGGAGCTGCCCCAGCCAGTCCGAGACGTGCGCCGATTCCGGCAGCTCGCCGAGCGCCCGTACAAGCCGCTGCGGCGGTTCGAAAGCCATGCGTGCGTGGTCCCTTTCAGCTGTGCCCGGGCTCGTCGCGCATGCTTGCGCGCTAGGTCCGCGGTGTGTCCGCGCGTTCCGTGAGCCCTGGGAAGGCTACGCCGCCACCACGCCAGCGTGCCGCCCGCAGGGCCGCGGCGCTCAGCGCGTCAGCCGCCTCGCGGCGCAACCGGCCCTCGGCGGCGCGCACCAGATCGGAGTACGCACCCGCCACCCGGTCCTCGATCCCGGCGGCCAGCCGCTCGGCGTCGGCGGGCGTGCGCACGGTGAACGGCAGGGCGTACGCGGCCTCCGAGGGGCGGGGGGAACCGCCCAGCTCACGCACGGTGCGGGTGAGCGCGTCGCGGCGCGCGAGGTGCCCGCCGTGCGCCTCGCGGGCCTCGGCGGAGCGGGCGGCCGCGGCCCGGGCCCCGATCACGCCGTAGCCGTACGCGGCCGCGTGCTCGGCGGCGAGCGCGGCCTGCGCGGCCTCCAGGACCTGCGCGGCGGGGGAGGGGGTGGGCGTCACGAGGAGGCTCCCGGGGTCGAGGTCAGCAGGTACGCGTGCACGTGGCCGCACGCCGCCACCGAGGCGAGCAGCCGGGCCAGCTCCCCGGGGGCTTCGGCCAGGGAGATCGTCCGGGCCTCGGCCAGGCTCCGCTCGGCGTCCGCGAGCGCGGTCAGCGCCTCGGCGGGCGCGGCGGGCACCGGCGCGGCGCCCGGAGCGGGGGGAGCGGCGGCCGCGCCGCCGGACGGGACGGGGGAGGCGGCGGAGGCGGAACGGGACGGCGAGGATGCCGGGGCCCCCTCGGCGAGGGCCGCCGCGTGCGCCGCGACCGAGCCGCGCAGCGGTGCGAGGCGCTGCGCGAGGGCCGGATGGGCCGCGCTCGTGGCGTCGTAACGTTCCAGCAGTCGCTCGCTCTCACGAACGGCCGTCTCGCGCATCCGCCGTTCGAGTGGAACCTCGGGGTCCGCGGCGGGCGGTCCGTCGTCGGAGCAACCGCTGAGCAGCGCGGCTCCGGCGATGCCCGCGGCACCGGCGAGCAGGCCTCTTCGCGACGGCAGGATCGGGGGCACGCATACGTCCTAGGGGTGAAGGCGGGCAGGGTGTGATCACGGTACCCGGGGCCCCCTCCGCAGCGCGGACGGCAACACCCTCCGCGACCGGATACCCTTTGACCTGACGCACGACGGAAATCACAACAGCACACGCGGCCGAGGAGTCACCCGGATGAGCACCACCCAGAGCGACAGGCTGCGCGCATTGCTGGAGCCGCTCGTCGCCGCCAAGGGCCTGGACCTCGAGGAGATCGAGACGTCCAAGGCGGGCAAGCGCCGGATGCTGCGCATCATCGTGGACTCCGACGACGGCGTGGAGCTGGACGCGTGCGCCGAGCTGAGCCGCGAGGTCTCCGACCTGCTGGACGAGACCGACGCGATGGGAGAGGACGAGTACGTCCTCGAAGTGAGCTCGCCGGGCGCTGACCGCCCGCTGACCGAGCACCGTCACTACATCCGGGCGATCGGCCGGCTCGTGAAGTTCCAGACGTCGGACGGCGGGGAAGTGATCGCCCGCATCCTCGACGTCGACGACGAGGGCATGGACCTCGAGGTCCCGGGCGTGAAGGGCCGCAAGGCGACCGCCCGCCGCATCGTTTTCACCGACATCGCCAAGGCGCGTGTCGAGATCGAGTTCAACCGCAAGGACAAGAAGGAAGAGGAGGCGTAGTCGTGGACATCGACATGAGTGCCCTACGGGGTCTGGTCCGGGAGAAGGAGATTTCCTTCGACCTGCTCGTCGAAGCGATCGAGTCGGCCCTCCTCATCGCGTACCACCGCACCGAGGGAAGCTTCCGGCGCGCACGCGTCGTGCTCGACCGCACCAACGGTCACGTGATCGTGTGGGCGACCGAGGACCCGAGGGACCTGGAAGAGGGCCAGGAGGCCAAGGAGTTCGACGACACCCCGTCGGACTTCGGCCGCATCGCCGCGACGACCGCCAAGCAGGTGATCCTCCAGCGTCTGCGCGACGCCGAGGACGACCTGACCTTCGGCGAGTTCCTGGGCCGCGAGGGTGATGTCATCACCGGCGTGGTGCAGCAGGGCAAGGACCCGAAGAACGTCCTCGTCGACATCGGCAAGATGGAGGCCATGCTGCCGGTGCAGGAGCAGGTCCCCGGCGAGGAGTACACGCACGGACTGCGCCTGAAGTCGTACGTCGTGCGGGTGGCGAAGGGTGTCCGCGGTCCGTCCGTGACCCTGTCGCGCACCCACCCGAACCTGGTGAAGAAGCTGTTCGCGCTGGAGGTCCCGGAGATCGCCGACGGCAGCGTCGAGATCTGCGCGATCGCCCGTGAGGCCGGTCACCGCACCAAGATCGCCGTCCGCGCCAACCGCTCCGGCCTCAACCCGAAGGGCGCCTGCATCGGCCCGATGGGCAGCCGCGTGCGCAACGTCATGGCCGAACTGCACGGCGAGAAGATCGACATCGTCGACTGGTCGGACGACCCGGCGGAGATGGTCGCCAACGCCCTGTCACCCGCCCGGGTGAGCAAGGTCGAGGTCGTGGACTGGGACACCCGGTCCGCACGGGTGACCGTGCCCGACTACCAGCTGTCGCTGGCCATCGGCAAGGAGGGCCAGAACGCCCGCCTCGCCGCTCGCCTGACCGGCTGGCGCATCGACATCCGTCCCGACACCGAGCAGCCCTCGGACGGGGACGACCGCGACCGCGGCGAGCGCCGCGACGACCGGGGCGACGACCGCCGGGACGACCGGCGCGACGACCACCGCGGGGAATAAAACCGCTACCGCCCGGAGCTGTTCGGGCGGTACACAAGAACAGCAGGGGCGACAAGAGCCCTGCTCGACGTGCACGGCCGTCCGCCGCCGAGGTTTCGGCGGCCGGACCCGGCACTAGTGATCACGACAACATCCGTTCGATTTTTCGCCCGAAGGGGTGAGGTCGGTGCGGGGAGGTAGACTTAAGCGTGTCTGGCCGGACGCAAGCCCGCGCATGCCCCGAACGCACCTGTGTGGGGTGTCGGGAGCGAGCGGCCAAGAGCGATCTGCTGCGCATCGTGGCGGTCGGTGACAAATGTGTCTCCGATCCTCGCGGTACGCTGCCCGGCCGGGGTGCGTACGTGCACCCCGCCGTGGTCTGCCTCGACCAGGCTGTCCGCCGCAGGGCGTTCTCCCGGGCCTTCAAGTCCGCAGGACCGTTCGACACGGCGGAATTGCACGAAGCCCTGGCCGATGAGGCCGAGGCGACACCAAGCACGTAGTACGGCACGGATCACCGTGCGGTCAGGTACCTCGCGAGTTGGAAGTAGGTCGAGATTGCGATGAGCACCCCTCGATGAGTACGCGATGAGTACGAGCATGAAGTAGAGACGGTCCGGCGTAACCCGGACCTAAAAGGAGCGAAGTGGCTAAGGTCCGGGTATACGAACTCGCCAAGGAGTTCGGAGTTGAGAGCAAGGTCGTCATGGCCAAGCTCCAGGAACTCGGTGAGTTCGTCCGTTCGGCGTCCTCGACGATCGAGGCGCCGGTCGTACGCAAGTTGACCGATGCTTTGCAGGGCCCCGGCGGCAACGCCGGCAAGTCCGCTGCGAAGCCGGGTGAGCCCCGCAAGGCCGCCCCCGCCAAGCCCGGGGTTCCCACCCCGGGTGCTGTTGCACGTCCCGCTGCCCCGAAGCCCGGCGCCCCGGCCCCCAAGCCGGTCGTTGCCGAGGCCCCGGCCGTCAGCGCCCCCGCCCCGGTGACCCCGACCGCCGCCCCCGGTGGTCCGCGTCCCGGTCCCAAGGCTCCGGCCGCCCCGAAGCCCGCTCCGGCGGCTCCCGTGGCGACCGAGTTCTCGGCGCCCCCGGCGGCTCCGGCCGCCGCGGCTCCGGCACGCACCGACCGTCCCGCCGGTCCCGGCGCGACCCCCGGTCCGCGTCCGGCGCAGCAGCGCCCCGAGCGTCCGGCGGCCCAGGGCGGCCAGTCCGGCGCCCGTCCCGGCGCCCCGCGTCCGGCCGGTGCCGCTCCGGCGCGCACCGAGCGTCCCGCAGGTCCCGGTGCCTCGGCCCCGCGTCCGCAGGGCGCCCGTCCGGCCGGTCCCCGTCCGGGCAACAACCCGTTCACCTCTGGTGGCTCCACCGGCATGGCGCGCCCGCAGGCGCCCCGTCCGGCCGGCGCTCCCCGTCCCGGTGCCCCCGGCGCCGGTGACCGCCAGGGTGGCGCTCCCCGTCCGCAGGGCGGCCCCGGCGGCGCTCCGCGTCCCCAGGGTGCCGGTGCCGGTCGTCCGACCCCGGGCGGCATGCCGCGTCCGCAGGGCGGCGCCCCGCGTCCCGGTGGTGCTCCCGGTGGCAACCGTCCCAACCCGGGCATGATGCCGCAGCGTCCCGCTGCCGGTGGTCCCGGTCCCCGTCCCGGTGGCGGCCCCGGTGGCCGTGGTCCCGGTGCGGGCGGTCCCCGTCCCGGCGGTGCCGGTGGTGCCGGTCGTCCCGCGGGCGGCGGCTTCGCCGGTCGTCCGGCCGGTCCGGGCTCGCGTCCCGGCGGCGGTGGCGGCTTCGGCGGTCCCCGTCCCGGTGGTGGCGGCTTCGGCGGCGGTCCGGCTGGTGCCGGTGGCGGCGGTCGTCCCGGCTTCGGCGGTCGTCCCGGTGGTCCCGGTGCCCGTGGTGGCACGCAGGGTGCCTTCGGCCGTCCCGGTGGTCCCGCGCGTCGTGGTCGCAAGTCCAAGCGCCAGCGTCGCCAGGAGTACGAGGCCATGCAGGCCCCGTCGGTCGGCGGCGTCATGCTGCCGCGTGGTCACGGCGAGACCGTTCGCCTGTCGCGCGGTGCGTCCCTCACCGACTTCGCGGAGAAGATCAACGCCAACCCGGCGTCGCTCGTCGCCGTGATGATGAACCTCGGCGAGATGGTCACTGCCACGCAGTCCGTCTCCGACGAGACCCTCGAAATGCTGGCCGGCGAGATGAACTACGTCGTTCAGATCGTCAGCCCGGAGGAAGAGGACCGCGAGCTCCTCGAGGGCTTCGACATCGAGTTCGGCGAGGACGAGGGCGGCGAGGAATTCCTCATGCCGCGTCCGCCGGTCGTGACCGTCATGGGTCACGTCGACCACGGTAAGACCCGACTGCTCGACGCCATCCGCAAGACGAACGTCGTTGCGGGCGAGGCCGGTGGCATCACGCAGCACATCGGTGCGTACCAGGTCACCACCCAGGTCAACGACGAAGACCGCAAGATCACCTTCATCGACACCCCGGGTCACGAGGCGTTCACCGCCATGCGTGCCCGTGGTGCGAAGTCGACCGACATCGCGATCCTCGTGGTCGCGGCCAACGACGGCGTCATGCCGCAGACGATCGAGGCGCTCAACCACGCCCAGGCCGCCGGCGTCCCGATCGTCGTCGCGGTCAACAAGATCGACGTCGAGGGTGCCGACCCGGTCAAGGTGCGCGGTCAGCTCACCGAGTTCGGTCTGGTCGCCGAGGAGTACGGCGGCGACACGATGTTCGTCGACATCTCCGCCAAGCAGGGTCTGCACATCGACTCCCTGCTCGAGGCCGTCGTCCTCACCGCCGACGCCTCGCTCGACCTGCGCGCCAACCCGGAGCAGGACGCTCAGGGTATTGCGATCGAGTCCCACCTCGACCGCGGCCGCGGTGCCGTTGCCACCGTCCTCGTCCAGCGCGGTACCCTCCGCGTCGGCGACACGATGGTCGTGGGCGACGCCTACGGCCGTGTGCGCGCCATGCTCGACGACAAGGGCAACAACGTCGAGGAAGCGGGTCCTGCGACCCCCGTCCTGGTCCTGGGTCTCACCAACGTCCCCGGCGCCGGCGACAACTTCCTCGTCGTCGACGAGGACCGCACCGCCCGTCAGATCGCCGAGAAGCGTGCTGCGCGTGAGCGCAACGCCAACTTCGCCAAGCGCGTCCGCCGGGTGTCCCTGGAAGACCTCGACTCGGTCCTCAAGGCCGGTCTGGTCCAGGAACTCAACCTCATCATCAAGGGCGACGCGTCCGGTGCGGTCGAGGCTCTCGAGTCCTCGCTGCTCCAGCTCGACGTCGGCGAAGAGGTCGACATCCGCATCCTGCACCGCGGTGTGGGTGCGGTCACCGAGTCCGACATCAACCTGGCGATGGGCTCCGACGCCATCGTCATCGGCTACAACGTCCGTGCGGCCGGCCGTGCCGCGCAGATGGCGGAGCGCGAGGGTGTCGACGTTCGCTACTACTCGGTGATCTACCAGGCCATCGAGGAGATCGAGGCGGCCCTCAAGGGTCTCCTCAAGCCGGAGTACGAAGAGGTCGAGCTCGGTACGGCGGAGGTCCGCGAGGTCTTCCGCTCGTCCAAGCTGGGCAACATCGCCGGTGTCCTCATCCGGTCCGGCGAGGTCAAGCGCAACACCAAGGCGCGGCTCCTGCGCGATGGCAAGGTCATCGCCGAGAGCCTCACCATCTCCGGTCTGCGCCGCTTCAAGGACGACGTCACCGAGATCCGCGAAGGCTTCGAGGGTGGTATCAACCTCGGTAACTTCAACGACATCAAGATCGACGACGTCATCGCGACGTACGAGATGCGCGAGAAGCCCCGCGCGTAAGCGCGAGGCGGTTCGCACCGTGTCGTAGGTGCTGTAACACCGGGGCCGGTCGGCGGAATATCCGTCGATCGGCCCCGGCCGTTGCGTGTACGGTTCTGATGACCCTGCCGCGCGACGGCCGGCAGGCCACCGAACCCGCACCGGCGGGATATCCGGACCTGCATGTACGTGGGGACTCTGTCCTTCGATCTGCTCCTCGGCGACGTTCACTCGCTGAAGGAGAAACGCTCCGTCGTCCGGCCCATCGTGGCCGAGCTCCAGCGCAAGTTCTCTGTGAGCGCGGCCGAAGTGGGCGACCAGGACCTGCACCGCAGGGCCCGTATAGGGGTCGCTCTGGTGAGTGGGGACACGGGGTTCCTCTCGGATGTACTGGACCGCTGCGAGCGGCTGGTCGCGGCACGTCCGGAAGTGGAGCTGCTGTCGGTACGACGACGGCTCCACGGTGATGAAGACTGACCGCAAGACGAAGAAGGAGACGGACCAGTGGCCGACAATGCGCGGGCGAAGAAGCTGGCGGACCTCATCCGGGAGGTGGTGGCCGAGAAGCTGCAGCGCGGCGTCAAGGACCCCCGCCTCGGTACGCACGTGACCATCACGGACACCAGGGTCACCGGCGACCTGCGGGAGGCCACGGTCTTCTACACGGTCTACGGTGACGACGAGGCGCGGGTCAGTGCGGCAGCGGGTCTGGAGAGCGCCAAGGGCGTTCTGCGCTCCGCGGTCGGCCGGGCGGCGCAGACCAAGTTCACGCCGACCCTGACGTTCGTGGCGGACGCCCTTCCGGAGACCGCCAAGAGCATCGAGGACCTCCTGGAGAAGGCGCGGACCTCCGACGCCCAGGTGCGCGAGGTCTCCTCGGGCGCGAAGTACGCCGGCGACGCCGACCCGTACAAGAAGCCCGATGAGGACGACGACACCGACGAGGCCGTCGCCGACGAAGACGGGGACGCATCCGCGTAATGAGCACCAACGCAGGGAAGACGCCGGACGGCCTGGTCATCGTCGACAAGCCGTCCGGTTTCACTTCGCACGACGTGGTCGCCAAGATGCGCGGGATCGCCAAGACCCGCCGCGTCGGCCACGCCGGCACGCTCGACCCGATGGCGACGGGCGTGCTGGTCCTGGGCGTCGAGAAGGCCACCAAGCTCCTCGGCCACCTCGCGCTCACGGAGAAGGAGTACCTCGGCACCATCCGGCTGGGCCAGAACACCCTGACGGACGACGCCGAGGGCGAGATCACCTCGTCCACGGACGCCTCCGGGGTCACCCGGGAGGGCGTGGACGCGGGCATCGCCAAGCTGTCCGGCGAGATCATGCAGGTCCCGTCCAAGGTCAGCGCCATCAAGATCAAGGGCGTGCGCTCCTACAAGCGCGCACGCGACGGCGAGGACTTCGAGATCCCGGCCCGCCCGGTGACCGTGTCCTCGTTCCAGGTGTACGACATGCGGGATGCGGAGGCCGAGGACGGCACCAAGGTCGTCGACCTCGTCGTCTCCGTGGTCTGCTCCAGCGGTACGTACATCCGCGCGCTCGCGCGGGACCTGGGCGCCGACCTCGGCGTCGGCGGGCACCTCACGGCGCTGCGGCGCACGCGGGTGGGCCCGTACAAGATCGACCGGGCGCGCACGCTCGACCAGCTCCAGGAGGAGCTGACCGTCATGCCGATCGGCGACGCGGCGGCTGCCGCGTTCCCGCGCTGGGAGCTCGACGCCCGGCGGGCGTCGCTGCTGGCGAACGGCGTGCGGATCGACATGCCGGACGAGTACGAGCCCGGCAAGGCGGTCGCGGTCTACGGGCCGGACGGGCAGCTGCTCGGGCTCGTCGAGAGCAAGGGCGGCAAGGCGAAGTCGCTCGCCGTCTTCGCCTGACGGGTTCTCCGCCCGGCGCGTTCCCCGATGCAGTCCCCGGTCGGCCTTCGGGCCGGCCGGTTCGCGTTTCCGGCCGGTTCGCGTTTCGGGCCGGTCCTCGTTTTGACGTGGAGCGGTGAGCGCACACGGACTGCTGCTCACCGCTCCACGACCCCCCTCGGGTAGGTCTCTATCCACCCGGAGCCCCTTATTCACCCGTCCGAGCAGGCGCTCGGAGTGAATGGAGGGAGCGTAAGGGGGCGCTTTCGCCTCGCGTGCTGTTCCCGCTGATCTTCACCTGCCTACCGTCGTGGCTACGGGGCACGCGCGGCGGGGAGTGGTGCGGTGACGGCGGAACTGATCAGGATCTGCGATCTCGCCGGGAGGCCGCGGGGGAGCGGCTTCGTCGCGGACGACCGGGGGACGGTGCTCACCAGCCACGAGGCCGTCGACGGACTGGCCCGGGTGGTCCTGCACGGGCCGTCGCCGGGGGAGCGGACCTGGCTGGCGGGGGCCTCGGACGTGACCGCCCTGCCGGAGCTGGGGCTGGCGCTCGTACGGAGCGACGGGCTCGGGGTACGGCCGCTGCCGGTCGCTCCGCGGGGGGTGATCGCTCCCGGGACGTACGTACGGCTGTCCGCGCGGGGCTGGCGCCAGGCGCGGGTGCTCGGCGGGGCCGAGGCCACCTACGCCGCGACCTCGACGACCTCGACGGCGGGGACGGTGGGGACGGGGACGTCGGCGGCGGCGGCGGACCGGCTCCGCCGGCTGCCGGCCGGGCTGGAGCTGGCCATCGGGACCGACGGCCGCGACGCGCTGCGGCTCGGCGGCGAGGCCTGCGGGGGCCCGGTGCTGGACGCCGCAACCGGAGCGGTGCTCGCGGTCCTGTGCACCGCTCTGCAGGCGGAGCACCGCTCCGGCGGCTTCGCCGTGCCGCTCACGGCCGCGGCCGCCGCCGATCCGGGCGGACCCCTCGCCGCGCTGCTGGAACGCAACGCCGCCACCGTGCCGGGCCACGGCGCCGATCTGAACCTCGCCGGAGCCCTGCAGCTCACCGGGACCACCCTGGGCACGGCCCTCGCCGCCGGGGCGGGCCCGGAGCCGGTGGACCGCCCGGAGATCGCGGCCGAACTGGACGCCTTCACCGCCGGGGACCGCTGCACCGCCGGGGACCCCCCGGTCCTCGCGCTGGTCGGGCGCCCCGGCACCGGACGCACGACCGCCCTCGCCGCCCTCGCGGTCCGCCGCGCCCGCGGCCCGCGCCCGGCCCCGACCCTCTGGCTGCGCGGCTCCGACCTGCGGGTCGGGGACACCTCGCTGGCCGACGCGGTGGCGCGGGCGCTGGCGGAGGCGGGGCGGATCCTGGAGGTGCCGGCCGCCGCTCCGGGACCGGACCCGGCGTCGGCGCTGGCCGCGGTCGTGGCTTCGGCCGGGCGGGCCCTGCTCGTCGTCCTGGACGGGCCGGAGGAGATGCCGCCGCGGCTCGCGGCGCTGGCCGGGCCGTGGACCGCGGCCACCGCCGCCTGGCTGGACGCGACCGGAGCCCGGCTCGTCCTGGCCGCCCGCCCCGAGTACTGGGAGTCGGCGGGGCGGCTCTACCCGTCGCGGATGCTCCGGACCCCGGCCCGGCCGGCCCGCCGGCTGCCGCCCGCGGTCCCGGTCGGCGACCTCACCCCCGAGGAGGCGGCGCTCGCCGGGGCCCGGCTGGGGATCCCGGCCGACGCCGTCGCGGGAGCCGACGCCCGGCACCCGCTCACCCTGCGGCTCCTCGCGGAGGTCCGCGCGGCCGGGGTCACCGCCGGCCGTCCGTCCCGTGACGAGGTGTTCGCCGCACACCTGGACCTGCTGTGCCTGCGCGTGGCCGTCCGGGTGTCCGCCGCGCTGCCGCAGCCGCGTAGACCCGGCGTCGGCGGGGCCGCGGACCCGGTCGGCGCCGACGGGCCCGACACGGCCGGGGTGCACGGGCCCGGGGTGGGCCGGCTGGCCGCGCGGGTGGCCGGGCGGGTGCACGAAGCCGCCCGGCGCTGTCTGGGGCCGGGCCAGGGCCAGGTGGACCGGGCCTCCTTCGAGGAACTGTTCCCCTGGCGGTCGGGGTGGGCCTCCGCCGTGCTCACCGAGGGGCTGCTGGTGCCCGCCGGAGAGGGGTACCGCTTCGCCCACGAGGAGCTTGCCGACTGGGTGCAGGCCGCGCACCTGGATCTCCCCGCCGCCCTGGAGACCCTGGGCCGGGACGTTCCCCGCCACCGCATCGGTCCCGTACTGGAGGCTCTGGGCCTGCTTCCGACCGGGGAGCGGGCGGCGGCACTGGAGCGGCTCGTGGCCCTGCTCGACGCAGCGGACGGCCCCGAGGCGCGGTGGTGGGCCGCCCGCCTCCTCGGCGAAACCCTGCTCCGGGTCCCGGACGCGACGCCGTACCTCCCGGTCCTGTACGCCCTCACCACCCACCTGACCGGGCCCGCGCCGGGCGGGGCGCACGAAGCGGGCCCGACGCCGGTGCCCGTGACACCGGCGGACCCGGCACCGGCGGACCTGACACCGGCCGGCTCCGCGGCGTACGCCGGCGCCCTGGGGACCCCGGGCCCGGCCGTCACCGCCCCGTGGGCGGGCCCCGGCACCACCGGGCACCCGTGGATCCCCGCCCAGGGCGGAGCCCCGGGGGCCGGCGGGTCCGGCGGGCATGCGGGGCACCTCCGCCCCGGCGGAACGCGGACCGGTGACGTCACGGAATCCGGCGGCCCGCCCGATCCCGGTCGGGGCCGGGAGGACGAGGGGGAGTTCGGGGCGTGGTTCTGGACCCGGCTGCGCGTCGCAGAGGAGGACCGGTTCGAGCTGCTGCGGCGGATGCTGCCCCACGACCACCGCTTCCTCGACGCCGCCGCCCGGCGGCTGGTCCGCGCGCCGCACCTCGTGCAGCCGCTGCTCTGCGGCTGGTTCCGCGACGAGCGGCGGCTGCTCGGGCGGCCCGGGGCCACCGTCGCCACCGCCGCGCAGGCCTTGCTGCACACCCATCGCCACCTCGCCGTCGACGACCTCGCCGAGGCGCTCGTCACCGCCGCGCACCCCCGCGCCGACGAGCTGCTCGCCGTACTCGCCGAGGACGAGCCCTCCGCCCTCAGCCGGGCCGTGGACCGCTGGGCCCACGACGAGCGGCCCGGCCGCAGGGTCGCGGCCGCCGCGTACGGGCCGCTCGCCGCCCCGCACGTACGGACCCCCGCCGACCGCGAGCTGCTGCGCTACGCCGCGCAGGCCCTCCTCGCCCGCCCCGGCGACGCCTCCCTGCACGGCAGCGCCCTCGGGATCCTGCTCCGCGACCCCCAGGTACGGGCCCGCTACCTCCCCGAGGCCCTCGCCTGCTTCCGCGACCCCGGGCGCGGACTGCGGCTGCCCGCCGCCGCGCTGGTCGCCGCGCTCCCCGTGCTGCCCGACCCGGACGCGGTGTTCGCCGCCCTGCGGGAGCGGGCCGACGGCGAGGTGGTGCGCGCGCTGGCCGCGCTGACCACCCCGGGCCTGGCCCGGCGCGCGGCCGACCTCGTACGGGACCACCTGGCGCGGCACCCGCAGGACGCGGCGCACGCCGCCGCGTTCGTGGACCGGCGGCTCGAACAGGGTCTGGCCGCCGCCCCCGTGCTCCGCCCGCTCGTACGGGACCTGCTGGGCTCCGGTCCGCCCCCGGTACGGGCCGCGCTGGCCGGCGTACTGGCCGCCCCGGGCACGGAGTCCTCGTACACGCTCCGCGGCGAGCTCGCCGAGGCGCTGCTCCGCGAGGAGCTCGACCCGTCGGTGCTCGACGCCTTCCTCGGCGCACTGGCGGCCGGGGCGGCCACGGGCGCGCCCGACCGTACCCGGGACCTGCTGCGGCGCACCGGCCGGCAGCTGCTGCGGGCACCGGGCGGGCCGGCGGTCTTCGAGCGGCGCACGGTCGAGCTGGCGCGGGCCGAACCGGCCTTCGGCGCACTCGTGGCCCGCTGGCTGGAGCGGGCGCCGCAGGAGGCGGCGGCGCTGTTGGGGCCGAGCGCGCGCCGGACCGTCGAGACCCTCGCTCACAGCGCGTCCCCGCGGGACGACGCCGATGATGGGCAGCGGCCACCGGCATGGCAGTCTTAGACCTGCAATCGGCAACCAGGACGTGGGCCTACAGGGTTCGGGCGAGGAGCGGTCACAGTGCAGCGCTGGCGTGGCTTGGAGGACATCCCCCAGGACTGGGGACGCGGCGTCGTCACCATCGGGTCCTACGACGGCGTCCACCGCGGTCATCAGCTGATCATCGGACGGGCCGTGGCCAAGGCCCGCGAGCTCGGCGTCCCCTCCGTCGTCGTCACCTTCAGCCCGCACCCGAGCGAGGTCGTCCGCCCCGGCAGCCACCCGCCGATCCTGGCCCCGTACGACCGGCGCGCCGAGCTGATGGCCGGGCTGGGCGTGGACGCGCTGCTGATCCTGCCCTTCACGGCGGAGTTCTCGCAGCTGTCCCCGGCCGACTTCATCGTGAAGGTGCTCGTCGACAAGCTGCACGCGCTGGCGGTCATCGAGGGACCGAACTTCCGCTTCGGCCACAAGGCCGCCGGAAACGTCGAGTTCCTGCGGCAGCTCGGCGCCACCTACGACTACGAGGTCGAGGTCGTGGACCTGGTCGAGCGCGGCGAGGCGGGCGGCGGCGTGCCCTTCTCCTCCACGCTGGCGCGCAAGCTCGTGGCGCAGGGCGACATGGACGGTGCGGCCGAGATCCTGGGCCGCCCGCACCGGGTCGAAGGCGTCGTGGTGCGCGGTGCGCAGCGCGGGCGCGAGCTCGGCTACCCGACGGCGAACGTGGAGACGCAGCCGCACACCGCGATCCCGGCCGACGGGGTGTACGCGGGCTGGCTGACGGCGGACGGCGAGCGGATGCCGGCGGCGATCTCGGTCGGCACGAACGTGCAGTTCGACGCGACCGAGCGGACCGTGGAGGCGTACGCGATCGACCGGGTCGGGCTGGACCTGTACGGCATGCACGTGGCCGTGGACTTCCTCGCCTACGTGCGCGGGATGGCGAAGTTCGAGTCGCTGGACGGGCTGCTGGAAGCCATCGCCGACGACGTGAAGCGCGCACGGGTGCTGACGGACTCGTACGACGCGGTCTGACGAGCGGTTTCACAACGGGCGAGGGCCCGTACCGTCCCGGGGATTCCGGGGGCGGTACGGGCCCTCGTGCGTGTGCCGGCTGCGTCAGCCCAGCCGCGGGTCGCGCGGGGGCCCGCCGGGCTGGGGCTGACCGGGCTGCTGGGGCCAGGGCTGGCCGGAGGTGGGGTAGGGCTGCTGCCCGTACGTGGGCTGCGGCTGCTGGTGAGGCGGCTGCGGCTGCTGCGGGTAGGGCTGCTGGGGCGGCTGGGGCTGGCCCCAGTGGTTCGGGGGCGCTTGCTGCTGGGCGCGGATGAAGTCCTCGGCGACCAGGGCGGAGAGGTTGAAGTAGGCCTCGCGCGTCTTGGGCCGGAGCATGTCGAGGTCGACTTCGGCGCCGGCCGCGAGGTGGTCGTCGAACGGGACCACGACGACACCGCGGCAGCGGGTCTCGAAGTGCCGCACGATGTCCTCGACCTTGATCATCTTGGCGGTCTCGCGGACCCCGGAGATCACGGTGAGGGAGCGCGAGACGAGGTCGGCGTACCCGTGCGCGGAGAGCCAGTCGAGCGTGGTGCTGGCGCTGCTCGCGCCGTCCACCGACGGGGTCGAGATGATGATCAGCTGATCGGCCAGGTCCAGGACCCCGCGCATGGCGGAGTAGAGGAGGCCGGTGCCGGAGTCGGTGAGGATGATCGGGTACTGGCGGCCGAGCGTCTCGATGACGCGACGGTAGTCCTCGTCGTTGAAGGCCGTCGAAACGGCCGGGTCCACGTCGTTGGCGATGATCTCCAGCCCGGAGGGGGCCTGGGAGGTGAACCGCCGGATGTCCATGTACGAGTTCAGGTACGGGATCGCCTGGACCAGGTCCCGGATCGTGGCCCCGGTCTCGCGGCGCACGCGACGGCCGAGGGTACCGGCGTCCGGGTTCGCGTCGATGGCCAGGATCTTGTCCTGGCGCTCCGTGGCGAGGGTGGCGCCGAGGGCGGTGGTGGTCGTGGTCTTGCCGACGCCGCCCTTGAGGCTGATGACGGCGATGCGGTAGCAGGACATGACCGGCGTGCGGATCAGCTCCAGCTTGCGCCGCCGCTCCGCCTCGGCCGCCTTGCCGCCGAAGCGGAACAGGCCGCCGCCTCCGGAGGCGTTGTTGCCGCTCTTGGCCTTCTGCTTGCCGCGGAGCAGGCGGTCGGAGGACAGCTCGACGGCCGCGGTGTACCCGAGGGGGGCGCCGCCGGAGGGCTGGGGGGCGCCGTAGCGGGGATCGTGCCCGTGGGGGCCCTGCGGGCCCTGCGGGCCGGGGGGACCTTGCTGCCACTGCCCGCCGCGGGGATCGGCGTACTGCTGCGGGTGGGGCTGCTGGGGCTGCTGGGGCTGCGCGGGCGGGAACCCGTACCCGGCAGCGGGCACCTGGGGCCGGGGTTGGGGCTGGGCCTGGACCGGCGGCAGGATGTCGTACCCGGCCTGAGGATCAGGGGACCCCTGAGCGGACCCCTGAGTCATCGGAGGCGAGGTCAACTCCGAAGGCCACCGCGGGAGTTCGGCGCCGGATGCCGGGTCGGCTCCGGCGGATCCCTCGAACGTGTCCGCCGCGCGCGGCGCCGGAACGACCGTCCCCTCGGGGGGAGTGGGCGTACGCACGACTGCGGGCGGCGCGGGGTTCTCGTACGGCGGCTGGGCGGCCTGCGAAGCCGGTGCGTCCGGCCGGGCGGGCGCGGCGTCGTGCTCGGCGCCGGCGGGCCGGGACGCGTACGGGTCGCTCAACGGTTCCGACCGGGCCCCCGCTGCGAACGGCTCGCCCGGCGAGGCCTGGTCGCCCGCCGGACCGGCGGCACCCTCGGAACCCGGACCGGCCGGGGCCTGCGGGCCCCACGCCTGGTCGGCGGGCGCGGCAGCCTGCGGAGCGGCCCCGTCCGAGGCCGACGCGACCGGCGGCAGGCCGTTGTCCGAGGCCGGCGCCTGGGGCGGGACGGCGCCGTCCGAAGCGGACGGGACCGGCGGCAGGGCGGTGCCCGGAGCCGGTGCGGAAGCGTCCGGAGCCGCCGGGTACGACGGGACCGCCGAGTCCCGGGCCGGCTCGTAGGCGGCCGGGGCGGCGCTGTCGGGAGCCGACGGGCTCGACGGCAGTTCGGCACCGGCATCCGCCGGGCGCCATGGCAGCCCGGTACCGGGGGCGGGCGTGTGGGGCGAGGCGGGGCTGTCCGGAGCAGACGGGTACGCCGGGCGGGCGGCGTCGGGGGCCGGGGCGTAGGCCGGGGCGGCGCTGTCCGGAGCAGAGGGGTACGCCGGTCGGGCGGCGTCCGGGGCGGGACTGTCCGGGGCGGACGGGTACGACGGCAGTCCGGCGGCCGGGGCGGGCGGGTAGGGCGGAACGGCAGTGCCCGGGGCCGACGGGTACGGCGGGACGGACGTGCCGGCGGCCGGAGCGTACGGTGCGGCCGCGGAGTCCGCGGTCAGGGCCGTGGGTGCGTCGGGGGTGCCCGGGTACGGCACGGCCGCGGCAGGTGCCTGTGCGTCCGGCTCCGCGCGCGGAGCCGCAGCCGCAGCCGGCGGCGCGATGCGCATCGTCGGAGGGGTCCCCAGGTCCGACGGCGGCCGGTGGGGCTCGAAGCCGCTGCCCTCGGGCAGGCCCGGGATCGCGTCGGCGGCCGGAGCCGCGCCCTGCGTGTACCAGGCCGGCGGGGTGTAGTCGATGGTGAACTCGCCCGTCAGCTCGGGCTCCGCGTCGGACTGATCGTCCGTCGGGACGTCCCACGTCCCGCCGCGCCTCTCGTTCCGATCGCCGCTCACTGGTCCTCCTGGTATGTCGAACACTGGTTTGGCGTCCCACCGCGCCACGCCGCCGCCCAGCCTAATCGGGTCCCGCAGCCGGTATCCGCCCCCGTCTGCCCGCACCCGATGCCGACCGTGGGCCACGGGCCGCCCCCATCCTGCCCAAACGGCCGCATCCCCGGCCAATCCCAACCCCCTCGGGCCCGACGCACCACGGCGGCCGCGCCCTCCGGCCCGGCCCACCGCCCTGGCCCTCCGCTCCATGCTGCCCGCCGCGTCCTGCCGCTGGAGCACCACGGCCGCGTGCGTGCCGGCCTCAGCCGGCCGTCGCTCGCGTGCCGACCCCCAGCTCACCCGTTCCCGCTCTGCGGGTCCCCAACCCGTCCGCACTTCCCGGTGCTGCTGGTTCGGGTGCCCATCTGCTCTTGGCCGGTCCGCCCCGGGCTGGTTCGGCTCGGCCGGCGGATTCCTGGTCTGCCTGTTCCGGCGCCCGGCGCTGCCTGTTCCTGGCCTGCCTGTCAGGGCGCCGGCCGGTCCGCGGCTGCCCGCACATGCAGATCCGCCCAGCCGGGATCACCGAGTCGTATCCCTCGGACTGGTACCTCCCGAGTACCCACCCCGCGACCCCGGGTCCCCCGTGAGGCTGAACCTCGCGGCACCCCGGGCTCCGCCGGTCGGCACCCCTGCACCCCCGGGCTCCGCCCGTCCGCACGGGCGGCCGCCCGGCCAGGACTCAGTCGATGCGTCGGGACGGGCCCAGCAGGCCCGTTTCGGCGTCCGTCGGCTGGGTCATCACGAACTGGCGGTCCCGCTCGGTGCACCACAGCGTGACCCCGTCGCCCAGCGTCGGCAGGGACTCCACCGCCGCCGCGGGCAGCCGCATCAGGCGGCCGAGCTGCTCCGCCTCGTCAGGGGAGACCCGCTGGATGCCGACCAGGGAGGCGTTGCGCACCAGGCGGGGAGCCGCCGGGCTCAGGTACGGGAGCAGGGTCAGGACCGACTGCCAGGGTCCCGCCGCCACGCGACCCCGCGGGGGCCGCATGCCGCAGTCGCGGATCACCAGGACCGGGCTGCCCGCCGACGCGCCCTGCGGCGGCACCCGGCCCACGTCGTGCAGGGTCACGCACTGCTGGCCGCCGCCCGCGGCCTGCGCGAGCCCGGACCACACCTGGCCGCGCCCGGTCTCCACCGTCACCCGCGCCCCCGTGGCGGCCGCCCGCAGGGCCAGGACCTGCGCCGTCCACAGGCCGCCGATCAGCGTGACCTCGTACGGTGTCGGCCGGTTGACGCCGAGGACCGCCGGGCGGCCCCCCGAGTCCACGCCGATGACGACCCCGTCGTCCCCGATGGGCAGGGCGAGCGCGTCCAGCTCCGCCGCCTGGAGCACGTGGCGCTCCCGGCGCGGGCCGACCAATCCGAAGCCGCCCCGCACCGACACTGCAGCGGACCCGGCAGCGGAATCCGCAGCCGGACCCCGCGCCGAACGCCTCGTAGAGCCAACGCCCCTCATCGCGCTCCTCCCAGCGGCAGCGACGCCAGCAGCCCCGGCACCTGCTCCCGGTCCAGCCGCACCAGCCCGGCCTTGACGCCCCGAGCCGTCTGTTCCAGTCCGCGCCGCGCCGCGACCAGTTCCTCGTCGCTGCGCCCGGTGACCCGGACGTGCCCGGTCAGCGTGACCTCGTGCCGGGCCGCCGGGGTCATCGTCAGGCTGAAGTTCGTCGCCAGCGCCGGCAGCGAGGTCAACAGCGCGACGAACTGCGGAAGTCCCGCCCCGCTCCCGCCCAGCTGGGGCCAGCGGCTGATCCAGTACGTGGTGTGCCGCCGGTCGTCGCAGCGCCAGGTCCGCGGGGTCTCCTCGGTGCGCCGTCCCGTGGCCGCCGAGCGCCCGGCCTGGGTGATCGCCATCGGGTTCGCGCAGGAGGACGTGGCCAGCGCGCCCGTCAGCTCCTGCTCCGTGAGCACCGTCGCGCGGAAACCGGCCCCGGCGAGCCTGCTCGCCAACTGGTCCGCGACCCGCACCAGACACCGCTGCGCACCCGGCAGCCCGCCGCCGCGCGAGGTGACGGCGTCGGGGCAGAGCTCCGGATCCAGCTTGAGCGCGATCCAGGTGAGGCGCACCGCCGGGCTTCCGGTCAGGGCCTGGAGCGGGGCGTAGTTGCGGGTGGCCATCGACTGGGCCGGCAGGTGCGGCGCCGGCGCCGGCTGGGTGTGCTGCACGAGCTGCGCGGACTCCAGCCGGATGCCGTCCACTTCGAGGACGTCCCGTACGAGGGCCAGCGGCAGCGGCCGCGCCGCCCGGTCGGGCCGCAGTGCGGTGGCGTCCATGTCGACCTGGACCACCGCGGTCAGGAAGGTGCCGTCGCCGACCATTCCGACGGGCCGCCGGTCACGGCCCCGCTCCCGCTCGCGTTCCCGCTCGCTGAACGTGAGCGTCCGCAACGCCGGTTCGGCCTCCACGAGCGGGGCCAGCCCCGGCTCCGTGCCGGCCGGCACCGCGGTGGCGGCGGCCCGGCGGCGCCGTGCGCGCAGCGCCAGCGCACCGCCGATCCACTCGGGCAGCGAGCGCCGGTGCCTGCGGACGACCGCGAGCAGGACGAGGATCAGGGCGAGCACACCGGCCGGCGCCAGCAGCAGCGGCTCCACCACCCAGGCGGCCAACAGCGCCGCCGCGGCGACCTGGAGGAGCACGAGTTGTTGCAATCGGAACGGCCCGAAACGCCCCGGGCCGGACTTCGGATGCGGCGTCACTCCGGCGGGCGCGGATGCGGGCTCCCCGGTCCGCGGCCTCACGGCAGTGGCCATCACTCGCGCACCTCACCTTTCCGGGGTTCGTACCCCTGAGCCCCGGCAGCACGCGCGACAGCCGGCCGCTCGCCCCCGGAATCTCCCCAATCCGCCCCAACACCCCTGTTTCCCCCGGCCCGGAAGGCGTGGAGCGGCTGCCTCACCCTACCCGGCCCCCACCCACCCTCCGTCAAGAGGCATAGTAGGTGGCCGGTCGGACAATAGAGGCCCGGAGACCGTACCCACCGACCGGGCCGTGCGGGGAGAATCAGGCGGCCATGGCCTCACGACGTGACGAGCTCAACGCGTACACCTTTGCGAAGCGACGCACGGTGGCCGCGTTCCTTCAGCCTTCCGCGAGCGGGTCGGAGGAGGGCGCTCCCCGACCGTTGCGCGCCGTCCTGCCCGGTGTGATCACCGCGGCGCTCGTCCTCGCCGCCTTCGGAGCCTGGGGGATGTTCAAGCCGACGGCCCCCAAGGGCTGGGACACCCCCGGCGACCACGTCATCGTCGGCAAGGATTCGACGACCCGCTACGTCGTCCTGACCACCAAGGTCGACGGCAAGGACCAGACCCGCCTGCACCCGGTGCTCAACCTCGCCTCCGCCCGGCTGCTGCTCGACCCGAACAAGGCCAAGGTCGTCCAGGTCGAGGACAAGGTGCTGGACGCGGGCAAGCTCCCGCGCGGCCCCATCATCGGCATCCCGTACGCCCCCGACCGGCTGCCCGCCCCCGCGGAGGCGGGGAAGGCCAAGCGCTGGGCCGTCTGCCAGCAGCCCGGCGGCAACGGCAAGGGCGTGCAGACGGCCGCCTTCGTCCTGGCCGACCGCGAGGCGAAGCTGATGGACGACGGGCGCCGGCTCTCCGACTCCCAGGCCCTGTACGTCCAGAGCACCGGCCAGGGCAGGGCCCGCTACCTCGTCGACGCGGCGGGCATGAAGTACAAGTTCCCCGAGGGCACCGCGGACGCGCGCACCATGACCAACGCCCTCGTCGGCGGCAGCGCCGTCCCGCAGCCGGTCACCGAGGAGTGGCTGGCCACCCTGGGCTCCGGCGACGACCTGGCCTTCCCCGAGCTGCCGGGCGGCAAGGCCGGTACGGCCGCCGGGGTCAAGGGCCTGGCCAGCGCCGACGACAAGGTCGGCATGGTGCTGAAGGCCGTGACCGGTGCGGGTGCGCAGCACTACCTGGTGGTGCCCGGCAAGGTCGTCCCCGTCTCCGACTTCGTCGCCTGGCTGATGATCTCCTCGCCCGTGACCGACCGGCTGGACATGCACGGCAAGCCCCACGAGGTGGACCTCCAGTCCATCAACCCGGACCGCACGCCCTTCAAGGGCGACGCGAAGTGGCCGCTGAAGAAGACCGACCGGATCAACGAGGTCCGCGCCACCGGCTCCACTCCCGCGGACGGCGCCCGCGACACCGTCTGCAGCGTGCTGCGCTCGGTCGACGCCCAGGGCGGCCAGACGCTGAGCACCTGGGCCGGCACCGGATTCCCGGTCGACATCACCGCCACCGGCACGAGCGCCTACGTCACCCCGGGCACCGGCCTCCTCTACACCCAGACGCAGGGCCGCCAGACCACCGCGGGCGGCGCGCTCTTCCTGGTCACCGACACCGGCCTGCGGTACGCCGTCCAGGCCAACGGCGACAGCGACGCGGCCCAGCCCTCACCCGGACCGAGCGCGAGTTCCGGCCAGGGCGGGCCCGCCGCCTCCGACGGCCGCCCCGCGCCGAGCCAGGCCCAGGCCCGGCTCGGATACGCGAACGTGGTGCCGGTGCCGGTGCCCATCGCCTGGTCGGAGTTCCTCTCCAAGGGGCCCCGCCTCGACAGCAACTCCGCCCGCCAGCCCCAGGGTTCGTGATGCCGAGCACAGGGAAGCCCGCCGTCGCCGCCCTGCTGGCGGCGGCCGCCCTCACTCTGGGGGCCGCGCCGCAGCCCTCGTACGGGAGCGCCCGCGAGACCCCGTACCCGCTGCGCCTCGCGGGCGCCGGCGAGTGCACCTTCCCGATGAAGAAGCAGATAGAGGACCGGCCCTGGGCGCTCCAGCGCCTGCTGCTCGATGAGCTCTGGGCGGAGACCAAGGGCCGCTCCAAGGACGGCAAGAGCGTCCGCGTGGCCGTCATCGACACCGGCGTCGACCGGGTCAACCCGCAGCTCAGCGATGCCCTCGACATCGGGGCCGGCCGGGACTTCCTCGACGCCAAGGGCGACGGCACCGAGGACACCGTCGGGCACGGCACCAAGGTCGCCGGGCTGATCGCGGCCCGCCCGAAGCCCGGTACCGGCTTCGTCGGGCTCGCCCCCGAGGCCACGATCATCCCGATCCGGCAGAACGACGGGCAGGGCAACGGCAACGCCGAGACCCTGAGCGAGGCCATCACGCACGCGGTGGCCAAGGGGGCCCAGGTCATCAACATCTCGCAGGACACCGAGGTGCCGATGACCCAGGACTCCAAGCTCGGCCAGGCCGTCAAGAAGGCCGTGGAGGCCAACGTGGTCGTCGTCGCCTCGGCGGGCAACGACGGCCTGACCGGGAAGAAGCGCCCCACCTACCCGGCGGCCTTCCCCGGGGTCCTGGCCGTGGGCTCCTCGGACCGCAACAACGAGCGCGCCGCCTTCTCCCAGCCCGGCTCCTTCGTCGGCATCGCGGCGCCCGGGGTCGACATGGTCTCCACCGTCCCCGGTTTCGGCCAGTGCGTGGACAACGGCACCAGCTTCTCCGCGCCCTACGTCGCGGGGGTCGCCGCCCTGCTGCGCGCCAAGCACCCGCAGTGGACGGCGCAGGAAGTGGTCTGGCAGCTCCAGAACACCGCGGAGCGCTCCGTCAAGGGCCACGACGACTACGTGGGCTGGGGCGTGGTGGACCCGGTCCGCGCACTCACCCAGTCCGCCGAGGGGGCAGAGCCCCCCAAGGCCCCCGTGCCGGACCCCGGCCCGCCCCGCGCGGCGGCCCCGGAACCGGCCGCGATGGCCACGAGCGAGACGGCGCGCGAACGCGACGAGCGGCTCGGCACGTACGCGCTGGGGATCGGCGGCGTGCTCATCGCCGTGATCGCCGGTACGGCCACGGTGGTCCGGGACGCCCGGAACCGACGGCGCCGTTTGCTGTGAACGGTGTCACGGTTCATCAACAGATCCCAAAGGGCTGTGTTGGGTAAGGCCGATCAACTGACTACAGTGATCGGAGGCTTCACGACTGTGATCGGGGATGGTGTGTGAAGCGGAGGGGATCCGGGGGCGCGTGGCTGAAAACCGCCTCCTCGAAGTACCGCTCCGCCGCGCGATCCGCCGGTTCTGTCTGGCGAATTGAGAGATGAGGAGCTTCGGATGACCAACAATTTCGGACTCGCTGATGACCCGGTAAAGCAGGCACTGAACAAGATTTCGGAGACCGCCGACAGCGTCACCCGGCAGTCCCGGGAGCTGGCGGACATCCTCGCCACCGTCAGCGCGGGCTGGACCGGTGTGGGTGCGTCGGGGTTCACCTCCGCGCAGACCGTCGTCAACGAGGACCACGACGAGATCCGCCGGCTGCTCGGCGTCCTGCACAACGCGGTCGGGCAGACCAAGAACCTGAGCAACGCGCAGGACGACGACGTGGTCTCGGCGTTCCAGACGGTCAAGGCGTCCAGCGGCGGCGGCAACACCTCCGCCCTCAACGGGATCTGACCCGCGGGATCTGACCCACTTCCTCACCCACCTGCCCCGCCCCGTGCGAAGGAGAAGAGCATGACCGCGAACGACGGGCACACCAAGGTCCGGTACGAGAGCGTCCAGATGATGGCGGACCGCATCCGCATCGTCTCGGACAACATCAAGAAGGACCTCGACGAGATGGGTGCGGCCCTGACGGTCGTCACCGACACCTGGGACGGCGAGGCGCACGCCCAGTACGTCGAGCTGCAGCGCAAGTACAACGGCAAGGCCGACCACATGCGCGCCCAGCTGCGCCTGGTCGCGGACCTGATCGAGCGCGGCAAGAACGACTACCGCGCCACCGACGTGAAGGCCTCGCGCCTGTTCACCGAGGCCTACTGAGCCGCACGGCACGCCACGCGCCACGTGGCACGAGGAAGGGGCGCGCCCGCATCGGGCGCGCCCCTTCCTCATGCCCCGCGTACGGACCTCAGCTCGGCGGATCCCGGTCGAGATCGAACTCCCCGTCCCTGGCCCCGAGTACGAACGCCTCCCACTCGGCCGCGGTGTAGCGCAGCACCGTGTCCCGGTCCAGGGAGGACCGCATCGCCACCGCGCCCTCGGGCAGCCGGGCGATCTCGACCCGCTCCTCGTCGGGAGAGGTACCGGGCGGGCCCTCCCACTCGACGCCGCTGATGTCGAGCCCGTACAGCTCGTCCTTCTCCTGCTGAGTGCCCATGCGCGGCCTCTCCTTCGGTGGTGCGATCCCTGCCGATTATCGACGCTGACCAGCCGCGCGCGGGGAGCTTTGCGGAACCCTCCCGGACCCCCGGCCCCCGCGCGCCGCCCCGCCCTACATCCCCGGCATCCGCCCGATCTGGATCAGCGAGGTCCCGCGCTTGCGCGAGACGAAGGAGGCCCGGCCCGCAGGCATGGGACGCGGCCGCACGTTGCCGACCAGATCCCCCTCGGACGGATCGCCGGACAGCACCACGCCCTGCGCGCCCAGCTCCTTGATCCGCTGCATGAACGGCTCGTACAGCGCCCGCGAGGCACCCGCCGAACTGCGCGCGATGATGAAGCGGACGCCCGTGTCGCGCGCGAACGGCAGGAACTCCACCAGCTGCGCCAGCGGATTGCCCTGGCTCGTGGCCACCAGGTCGAAATCGTCGATGATGATGAACACGTCGGGACCCGTCCACCAGCTGCGGTCGCGCAACTGCTGCGGGGTGACGTCCTGCGGGGGCTGCCGGCGGGCGAACACCCCGGCCAGCGCCTCCATGTGCATCTGCAGGGAGCTCGCCATCGGCGCGTACTCCAGCAGGTGCTCCTCCGGCAGCGCACCGAGCAGGCTGCGCCGGTAGTCGCCGACCACCAGCCGTGCCCGGTCCGGGCCGTAGCGCTCCGAGATCCGCTGCGCGATGAGCCGCAGCAGGTTGGTCTTGCCCGACTCGCTCTCGCCGAACACGAGGAGGAAGGGGTCGGTCTCGAAGTCGACGAACACCGGCTCCAGCTCGGTCTCGTCGATGCCGATCGCGATCCCGCGCTCCGGGTACTCCCCGCCCTTGGGGAGCTGGTCCGCGTGGAGCAGCCGCGGCAGCAGCCGGACGCCGGGGGCGGCCTGGCCGGCCCAGTTCTGCTTCACGGCGTCCACGAAGGCGGCCGTCGCCTCCGACAGGTCCTCCGCCGCGTGCGAGCCGTCGACCCGCGGCAGCGCGCCCAGGAAGTGCAGCTTCTCCGCGACCTGGCCGCGGCCCGGCATCCCCGTCGGGACGTTCGCCGCCACCTTGCGGTCGAACTCGGAGTCCATGACATCGCCGAGGCGCAGCTCCAGCCGGCTGAGGATCTGGTCCTTCAGCGCGGCCCGGACCTCCATGTACCGGGCGACCGTGATCACCACGTGGATGCCGTATCCCAGCCCGCGGGACGCGATGTCCGTGACGACCTGCTCCAGGGCCTCGTACTCGCCCCGGAAGCCGCCCCAGCCGTCGATGACCAGGAACACGTCGCCCCAGGCCTCCCCGGGCAGCTCGCCCGCGGCCCGCCGGCGCCGGTAGGTGCCGATCGAGTCGATGCCGTTCGCGCGGAAGAACTCCTCGCGCCGGCGCAGCACCCCGGCCACCTCCGCGACCGTGCGCCGCACCCGCTCCGGGTCCAGCCGGGACGCGATCCCGCCCACGTGCGGCAGTTCGGCCAGCGAGGACAGACCGCCGCCGCCGAAGTCCAGCCCGTAGAACTGCACCTCGCGCGGGGTGTGCGTCAGCGCGAACGAGGAGATCAGGGTCCGCATCAGCGTGGACTTGCCCGACTGCGGACCGCCGACCACCATCATGTGGCCCGCCGCACCCGAGAAGTCCCGGTACAGCACCTCGCGCCGCTGCTCGAACGGCTTGTCGATGAGCCCGAGCGGTACGACCAGACCACCCGGCCGCGTGTACCCCTCCGCGTGCAGCCCGCGCTCCGCCGACGGGGCCAGCGCCGGCAGCAACTGGTCCAGCGGCGGAGCCTGGTCCAGCGGCGGCAGCCACACCTGGTGCGCCGGCACCCCCTGCCCCTCCAGCCGTCCCACGATCACGTCCAGCACCGTGTCCGCCAACGCGTCGTCGCCGGCCTGCGCCTCCTGCTCCGCCCGCGCCGACAGGTACGCCGGGTCCGGAGCCGCGTACACCACGGGCACCGGCGCCGCCGTGAACAGCACGGGCCGCCGCTCCACCGGGAACATCCCCACCGAGAGGTCGGGCCCGCCCGAGCGGTAGGTCCCCGAGACGTACGCGGCCTTGAAGCGCGTCATCTCGTCCGTACCGAACTTCAGGTACCCCGAACCGGGCACCGACGGCAGGTGGTAGGCGTCCGGCACGCCGATCGCGGTCCGCGACTCCGCCGCCGAGAAGGTCCGCAGACCGATCCGGTACGACAGGTACGTGTCCAGCCCGCGCAGCTTGCCCTCCTCCAGCCGCTGCGAGGCCAGCAGCAGGTGCACGCCCAGCGACCGGCCGATGCGGCCGATCTGGATGAACATGTCGATGAAGTCCGGCTTCGCGGTCAGCAGCTCGGAGAACTCGTCGATGACCAGCACCAGCGAGGCCAGCGGCTCCAGCGGAGCACCCGCCGCGCGGGCCTTCTCGTAGTCGTGGATGTTCGCGTAGTTGCCCGCCGAGCGCAGCAGCTCCTGGCGGCGCTGCAGTTCGCCCCGGATCGAGTCGCCCATGCGGTCCACGAGCGTGAGGTCGTCCGCCAGGTTGGTGATGACCGCCGCGACGTGCGGCATCTGCCCCATCCCGGTGAAGGTCGCACCGCCCTTGAAGTCGGCGAGCACGAAGTTCAGCGTCTCCGAGGTGTGCGTGACGGCCAGCCCCAGCACCAGCGTGCGCAGCAGCTCCGACTTGCCCGAACCGGTCGCGCCCACGCACAGCCCGTGCGGGCCCATGCCCTCCTGCGCGGCCTCCTTCAGGTCCAGCATCACGGGGGAGCCGTCCTCGCCCACCCCGATCGGCACGCGCAGCCGCTCGCCGGCGGAGCGCGGCCGCCAGGTCCGGGCCACGTCCACGGCGGCCGCGTCGCCCAGGTTCAGCAGGTCGGTGAAGTCCAGATTGGCCAGCAGCGGCTCGTCCTCGTCCCCGCCGCCCGTCCGCAGCGGCGCCAGCTGCCGGGCCAGCGCCTCGGCCGCCGTCAGCGACAGGGTGTCCGGCAGACCCTCGTAGGCGAAGCCCGCACCCGACTCCAGCCGCAGCCGGCCCGGCCGCACCACGACCGACAGCCCGCCGCGCGCCTCGTCCAGCTCGCCCGCCACCACCTCGACGACGGTGACCCCCTGCAGACCCTCGGCCGCCGCGAACACCGAGTCCTGCGGCACCAGACCCCCGCGGGAACCGGAGTCCAGTACGAGGACCACGTGCGGCTGGTCCAGCACCGGGGAGCCCTCCCGGCTGAACCGGGGCCGCCCCTCCAGCCGGGAACCGAGCAGCCCCTCCAGCTCGGCGAGGTCGTCGCCGAACAGCCGCTTCGTGCCCGCCCCGTCGATCTGACCCGGGAGCTGGGTGTGCGGCAGCCACTTCACCCAGTCCCACTCCGCCACCGCGCCGGGTGCGGCCACCACGGCCACCATCAGGTCCTCGGGGGAGTGCAGCGTCGCCAGTTGAGCCACCAGCGCCCGCGCGGTGCCCCGCGCCGACTCCGGCTCCCCGGACACCGTCACGTGGTAGAACGCCCGCAGCGACACCGCCATCGGCAGCCCGTCCAGCGAGGAGTGCACCCTCAGGAACTGCTGCATGGCACCCGCCGTCAGCGGCTCCAGCTCGTCCACCGGCGCCGTCTCCGGAGCCACCAGCGGGGTCGCCAGGCGCTGCGCGCCCAGCCCCAGCCGGGCCTGCCCGAAGTCCGGGTCGCCGACCCGCCGCTCCCACAGGCGCGAGCCCTCGGCCACCACCGACCACAACTGCTCCGGAGCCGGGTGCAGATAGAGCTGCGCGTCACGCTGGGCCCGCGCGGTCCTCCGTACCTGACGGCGGGTTTGCGCCAGGTACTTGAGGTAATCCCGCCGGATATCGGCCATTTGCCCTTGCGTACCGCGCCGGTGGCGCACCAGCTGGGCCACGAGCATGCCCACCGTCGACACCATCATCAGCACGCCCATGATCCGCATGAACGGCGCGGCACCCGGCATGAAGAAGAACACGGCGGACGAGCCCATCCCGAGCATCGGGAGGAGCTGCATCAGCACGCCCTCCTGCTGCCCCCGGGGAAGTTCCGGCGGTGCCTCCAGCCTCAGTTCGTCCGAAGGCACTTCGGGCGGCAGCGACCGGGGCGGACGTTTGACGACGATCTGGCTCACCGGAGCATCAATCCCTCGAAAACAGACGGGACGTCGCAACCGGCGCCCTCAAGTCCCGGGCGCGAAGGGGGTCTCCTCCGCAGAGAGGTGATCCTACTTGCCGACAGTCATCGGGCCTCCCGGTAGGGTGGCGCGCGCAGCATGCGCATCCGCGAATCGGCTGCGCACCGGCGGGCGGACCACCGTCACCGGCGCACCCGCACGCACACCAACGCACACACCCACCGGGGGGCATCAGGTGAACACCGCCGAGGCGACCGGCTTCCGCAGGGTCACCGTCGTGGCTCCCGACAGCCGCATAGACGTCGCCCTCCCCGAGGACATCGCCGTCGCCGACATCTACCCCGAGCTGCTGCGCCTCACCGGCCAGACCCAGCCCGTCGGCGCACCCACCGGCTTCCACCTGGTCCTGCGCTCCGGCACCGTCCTCGACGGCGCCCGCACCCTCGCGGCCCAGCAGGTCCTCGACGGCGAAGTACTGAGCCTGCGCCCCTTCGCGGAATCCCTGCCCCCCGCCGTCTTCGACGACGTCTCCGACGCCGTCGCCGCCGCCGTGGTGCGCGACCGCCACCGCTGGAGCGACGACATGCTGCGCGGCGCGGGCCTGACCGGCGCCGCCGTCCTCTTCGTCCTCCTCGGCTTCGTCCTCTGGTACGCCGACCCCGTCCTGCACGACATGCACGGACTGCCCGGCATCATCGCCGGCTCCGTCGGCGTGCTCCTCACCGCCGCCGCGGGCGTCCGCGCCCGGGTCTACCGCGACCGCGGCTCCGCCGTCGCCCTCGGCCTCGCCGCCGTACCGCACCTGCTGCTCGCCGGCGCCGGCATCATCGCCCCCGCCGCCGGCCAGGGCCCCGGCCGGCTCCAGTTCCTCCTCGGCTGCGTCTGCGTGCTCGTCGCCTCCGTCGCCCTCGTCGCGCTCACCCCCGACGGCGACGCCCCCTTCGTCGCGACCACCTTCCTCGCCGCCACCGGGACCCTGGCCACCTTCGCCGCCATCGCCGCCGACGCCGGCGCGACCTCCGCCGCGGCCGTCTGCGCCCCCGCGGCCATCGGCCTCGTCGCCTTCCTCCCCGGCTTCTCCGCCCGCTTCGCCCGCCTCCCCATCGGCTACGCCGCCCCGCAGAGCGCCACCGCCGAGTACGAGGCTCCGGACCGCTACGAGAGCGAGCCGTACGGTGAGCGCTCCGCCACCGACGGGCACGACTCCGGAGCCCCCCTCGACGCCGAGGCCATCGCAGCCCAGGCCCGCCGCGGCCACGAGATGCTCCTCGGCCTCGTCGGCGGCTGCGCCGCCGTCGCCGTCGGCTCGGCCGCCGTCCTCGGCTTCTCGGACAACACCTGGGCCCGGCTCCTGGCCCTGGCGACCGGCCTCGCCATGCTGCTGCGCGCCCGCCTCTTCCGCTACACCTCCCAGGTCGCCTGCACCCTCGTGGCCGGCTTCGCCGCCCTGGGCCTGCTCGTCCTGGGCCTCGCCATGCACCCGCCGGCCGCCCTGCTCCGGGAGCTCGCCCTGTACGGGGACCACAGCGGCCTGGAGATCCGTACGCTCTGGCTCTCCGCCGCCGTCGCCGCCGGTGCGGCCCTCTTCGCCGGAATTGCATTGGTCATTCCCCGCAAGGGTCTGTCACCCTTCTGGGGGCGGCTGCTCGACCTCACCGAGGCGGCGGTCCTCCTCAGCCTGGTCCCGCTGGCCCTGGCCGTGCTCGACGTCTACGCCCGGGCCCGCGCTCTCACCAGCTGAGACGAGGGGCTGCGGCAGCCTGGTACGCTGTGTGACGGCCGTTTGTGTACGCGCCCCCGGATTCTTCTGGAGGCTGCGCTCAGCGGACCCCGCCTCCCGAGTTACGGAAGATCCCCAGAGAATTCGACCTGGGGCACTCGGTGGCTATGAAGACCTATTTACAAGGAGTACGCGTGCCGCTCGACGCCGCAGTCAAGAAGCAGCTCATCGCAGAGTTTGGTGCCAAGGAGGGCGACACCGGCTCCCCCGAGGTCCAGGTTGCGATGCTGTCCCGCCGCATCTCGGACCTGACCGAGCACCTGAAGTCCCACAAGCACGACCACCACTCCCGTCGTGGTCTGCTGATCCTGGTCGGCCAGCGTCGCCGCCTGCTGCAGTACCTGGCCAAGAAGGACATCCAGCGCTTCCGTACGCTGGTCGAGCGCCTCGGCATCCGCCGCGGTGCGGCCGGCGCCAAGTAAAGACGCTGTGAAGGGAGCGGTTCCCACATTGAGTGGGCCGCTCCCTTTGCTGTACGTGCGCGACGTACCGGACGCTTTGTAGTCTGGAAGCGTCCACGTCGTAAGACGTGCACAACTGAAGAGGAGGAGCGCCCTCCCACGCCGCCGGTCCTCGGTAGTGGCATCCGGAAAGCCCGTACGGGGCTTCGCCCGGCTGCTTCGATCGAAGACCGGCCCGCACGCCAGGAGCGCTTCTCCGCAACCGTCCACCACCACACGGGTGGCGGACGGAGACGACGAAAATGGAGAAAACGCTAGTGGAGAACGAGACCCACTACGCCGAGGCCGTCATTGACAACGGTTCCTTCGGCACCCGCACCATCCGCTTCGAGACGGGCCGTCTGGCCCGCCAGGCCGCCGGCTCCGCCGTTGCCTACCTGGACGACGACACGATGGTGCTTTCCGCCACCACCGCGTCGAAGAAGCCCAAGGACCAGCTCGACTTCTTCCCCCTGACGGTGGACGTCGAGGAGCGGCAGTACGCGGCCGGCAAGATCCCCGGCTCCTTCTTCCGCCGGGAGGGCCGCCCCTCCGAGGACGCGATCCTCACCTGTCGCCTGATCGACCGCCCGCTGCGCCCGTCCTTCAAGAAGGGCCTGCGCAACGAGATCCAGGTCGTCGCGACGATCATGGCGCTCAACCCCGACCACCTGTACGACGTCGTGGCGATCAACGCCGCCTCCGCGTCCACCCAGCTGGCCGGTCTGCCCTTCTCCGGCCCGATCGGCGGCGTCCGCGTCGCGCTGATCCGCGGCCAGTGGGTTGCCTTCCCGACGCACACCGAGCTCGAGGACGCCGTCTTCGACATGGTCGTCGCGGGCCGCGTGCTCGAGGACGGCGACGTCGCGATCATGATGGTCGAGGCCGAGGCCACCGAGAAGACCATCGCCCTGATCAAGGGCGGCGCCGAGGCGCCGACCGAGGAGGTCGTGGCCGCCGGCCTCGACGCCTCGAAGCCCTTCATCAAGGTCCTCTGCAAGGCCCAGGCGGACCTGGCGGCCAAGGCCGCCAAGCCCGAGGGCGAGTTCCCGGTCTTCCTGGACTACCAGGACGACGTCTACGAGGCCCTCTCGGCCGCGGTGAAGGGCGAGCTCTCCCAGGCGCTGACCATCGCGGGCAAGCAGGACCGCGAGGCCGAGCTGGACCGCGTCAAGGAGATCGCCGCCGAGAAGCTCCTCCCGGCCTTCGAAGGCCGCGAGAAGGAGATCTCCGCCGCGTACCGCAGCCTCACCAAGGCTCTGGTCCGCGAGCGCGTCATCAAGGACAAGGTCCGCATCGACGGCCGCGGGATCACGGACATCCGTACCCTCGCCGCCGAGGTCGAGGCCATCCCGCGCGTGCACGGCTCGGCGCTGTTCGAGCGTGGCGAGACCCAGATCCTGGGCGTCACCACCCTCAACATGCTCCGCATGGAGCAGCAGCTGGACACCCTCTCCCCGGTGACCCGCAAGCGCTACATGCACAACTACAACTTCCCGCCGTACTCGGTCGGCGAGACCGGCCGCGTCGGTTCGCCGAAGCGCCGCGAGATCGGCCACGGCGCGCTCGCCGAGCGCGCGATCGTGCCGGTCCTGCCGACGCGCGAGGAGTTCCCCTACGCGATCCGCCAGGTGTCCGAGGCTCTCGGCTCCAACGGCTCGACGTCCATGGGCTCGGTCTGCGCCTCCACCATGTCGCTGCTGAACGCCGGTGTGCCCCTCAAGGCCCCCGTCGCCGGTATCGCCATGGGCCTGATCTCGCAGGAGATCGACGGCAAGACCCACTACGTCGCCCTCACCGACATCCTCGGTGCGGAGGACGCCTTCGGCGACATGGACTTCAAGGTCGCCGGCACCAAGGAGTTCGTCACCGCGCTCCAGCTGGACACCAAGCTCGACGGCATCCCGGCCTCGGTTCTGGCCGCCGCCCTCAAGCAGGCCCGCGACGCCCGCCTCCACATCCTCGACGTGATGATGGAAGCGATCGACACGCCGGACGCCATGTCCCCGTTCGCCCCCCGGATCATCACCGTCAAGATCCCGGTGGACAAGATCGGTGAGGTCATCGGCCCCAAGGGCAAGATGATCAACCAGATCCAGGAGGACACCGGCGCCGAGATCACGATCGAGGACGACGGCACCATCTACATCGGTGCCGCCGACGGTCCGGCCGCCGAGGCCGCCCGCGCCACGATCAACCAGATCGCCAACCCGACCATGCCGGAGGTCGGCGAGCGCTACCTGGGTACGGTCGTCAAGACCACCACCTTCGGTGCCTTCGTCTCCCTCATGCCCGGCAAGGACGGCCTGCTGCACATCTCGCAGATCCGCAAGCTCGCCGGTGGCAAGCGCGTGGAGAACGTCGAGGACGTGGTCGCGGTGGGTACCAAGGTCCAGGTCGAGATCGCCGAGATCGACTCCCGCGGCAAGCTCTCCCTGATCCCCGTGATCGACGGCGAGGCCGCCGGCGACGACGCTGACAAGGACGACTCCGACAAGTGACGTCGCGTAGTTCCCGTGTGACGGCCCGCCCCTCTTCGGAGGGGCGGGCCGTCGCCCGTACCCAAACACTGCTCAAGGGCGCAGGCGGCATCGGCACCGTCCGCCGCACGGTCCTCCCCGGCGGACTGCGCGTCGTCACCGAGACCCTGCCGTCCGTCCGCTCCGCCACCTTCGGGATCTGGGCGCACGTCGGCTCCCGGGACGAGACGCCCACGCTCAACGGCGCCACGCACTACCTGGAGCACCTCCTCTTCAAGGGCACCGAGAAGCGCAGTGCCCTCGACATCTCCTCCGCGATCGACGCGGTCGGCGGAGAGATGAACGCCTTCACGGCGAAGGAGTACACCTGCTACTACGCGCGGGTGCTCGACACCGACCTGCCGCTGGCCATCGACGTCGTGTGCGACATGCTCACCGGCTCGCTGATCCTCGAATCCGATGTCGACGCCGAGCGCGGAGTCATCCTCGAAGAGATCGCGATGACCGAGGACGACCCGGGCGACATGGTCCACGACCTGTTCGCCCAGACGATGTACGGGGACACCCCGCTCGGGCGCCCCGTCCTCGGCACCGTGGACACGATCAACGCGCTCACCGCCGACCGGATCCGCCGCTTCTACAAGAAGCACTACGACCCCACCCACCTGGTCGTGGCGGCCGCGGGCAACGTCGACCACAACAAGGTCGTACGCCAGGTCCGCGCGGCCTTCGAGAAGGCCGGCGCCCTGACCCGCACCGACGCCGAACCGGTCGGTCCGCGCTCCGGCACCAAGCGGATCCGCACCTCCGGCCGCGTCGAGCTGGTCAACCGCAAGACCGAGCAGGCCCACGTGGTCCTCGGCATGCCGGCCCTGGCCCGCACCGACGAGCGCCGCTGGGCGCTGGGCGTACTGAACACCGCGCTCGGCGGCGGCATGTCCTCCCGCCTCTTCCAGGAGGTCCGGGAGAAGCGCGGCCTCGCCTACAGCGTGTACTCGTACACCTCGGGCTTCGCCGACACCGGCCTCTTCGGCGTCTACGCCGGCTGCCGCCCCAACCAGGTCCACGACGTACTGCGGATCTGCCGGGACGAGCTGGACAAGGTCGCCGCCGACGGGCTCACCGACGAGGAGATCCGGCGGGCCGTCGGCCAGCTGTCCGGCTCCACCGTCCTCGGCCTGGAGGACACCGGCGCGATCATGAACCGCATCGGCAAGAGCGAGCTGTGCTGGGGCGACCAGATGTCGGTCGACGACCTGCTGGCCCGGATCGCGGCCGTCACCCCGGACGAAGTGCGCTCGGTCGCGCAGGACGTCCTGGCCCAGCGGCCCTCGCTCGCGGTGATCGGCCCGCTGAAGGAGAAGCAGGCGGCCCGTCTGGACGAGGCCGTCGCCTAGCCGGGCGAACCCTCGGGAGCACGTTGCCCGGGCCCCGGGACAGGGCCCGGGTCCGTACGCACTTTAAGGAATGACATGAGCAAGCTGCGCGTGGCAGTTCTCGGCGCCCAGGGCCGCATCGGCTCCGAGGCGGTCAAGGCCGTCGAGGCCGCCGAGGACATGGAACTGGTGGCCGCCCTCGGCCGCGGAGACAAGCTGGAGACGCTGGCCGAGGCCGGCGCCCAGGTCGCGGTCGAGCTGACCACCCCCGCCTCGGTGATGGAGAACCTGGAGTTCCTCGTCCGCCACGGCATCCACGGAGTGGTCGGCACCACCGGCTGGACCGAGGACCGCCTCGCCCGGCTGAACACCTGGCTCGCCGCTTCCCCGGCGACCGGTGTGCTCATCGCGCCGAACTTCTCCATCGGCGCCGTCCTCACGATGAAGTTCGCCGCCCAGGCGGCCCGGTACTTCGAGTCCGTCGAGGTCGTCGAGCTGCACCACCCGAACAAGGTCGACGCCCCCTCCGGCACGGCGACCCGTACGGCGCAGCTCATCGCGGCCGCCCGCGCCGAGGCCGGCCTCGGCGCGCAGCCCGACGCCACCGCCACCGCCCTCGACGGCGCGCGCGGCGCGGACGTCGACGGGGTCCCGGTGCACGCGATCCGCCTCCGCGGCCTGCTGGCCCACCAGGAGGTGCTCCTCGGCGGCGAGGGCGAGACCCTGACCATCCGTCACGACTCCCTGCACCACAGCAGCTTCATGCCGGGCATCCTGCTCGGCGCACGCCGCGTGACGCAGACCCCGGGCCTCACCTTCGGCCTGGAAAACTTCCTCGAACTCGGCTGACGAGCAGGCGGCTGCACCCATGCGCGCGAAGATCCTCTACTTCATCACGGCCGCGGTCCTGGTCGTGTACTTCGTCCTGGTCGGCAGCCGGGGCCTGATGCTGATCCGGCACGGGACCTGGCTCACCGTCACCTTCGGGGTGGCGGTGCTGATCCTGCCGGTCATCGGCGTCTGGTTCCTCTGGAAGAACACCCAGTTCGTCACCAAGGCCAACCAGCTCGGAGCCGAGCTGGAGGCCGAGGGCGGACTGCCCGTGGACGAGCTGGAGCGGGACAAGTACGGCCGGATCCTGCGGGACTCTGCCGACGAGGTCTTCGCGCGCCGCAGGGCCGAGACGGAGGACGCGCCGGGGGACTGGCGCAGCTGGTTCCGCCTCGCCATCGCCTACCACGACGCCCGCGACACCCCGCGGGCCCGCAAGGCCATGCAGCGGGCCATCTCCCTGCACGACGGGAAGCCCGTACAAGCCTGAGCCTGTACGGGCTTCCCGTGCGGGTCTGACGCCCTCTCGGGGGCGGTGTGGCGGACTGTGTCAGGCCGGTACGGCCCGGTACTCGTCGGCCCAGGCCTCGACCGAGCCGGCGGCCCGGTCGAAGGCCTCGGTCCGCGACAGGAAATCGGCGTTGTGGTCGGTCAGCAGCACCGGCAGCTCGGCGCCGCCGCGCGCGGCGACCGTCAGGGCCTGGCCCTGCACGGTCCTCGGCAGTCCGAGCCAGCGCACGGGCTGCTGCACGGTGCGGACCTCGCCGACCTGGTTCCAGGGGATCGAGCGGGTCGTGAAGAACCCCGCCACGCGCAGCCCCTTGGGGCTCACCCAGACGCCCGTGCGCAGCAGCCGCAGGGCGGAGCCGACCACGGCGAGCGAGGCGAGCAGACCGCCCAGTGCGCCGGCCCAGGTGCCGGCCGCCACGATGATGACGGTGGCGAACAGCATGAACGAGCCGAGCAGGAGCAGCACGGCGGCGATGGCCACCCGCCAGGGCCCCGGACGGTAGGGGCGACGCCAGCGGTCGGGGTCTTCGTAGGGGAGCGTCTCCCCGGTGTCGTGCGCGTCGAATGCGCCGTCGGCCGTCAGGAAGGGCAGGGGCACGGCAGGACCTCACTCACATGCACGTTCGGTTGGGCTGTGCCCGTGAGGCTACCGCCCCTCGGAGGCCTCCGACTGCTGCGACTTCGCCGGTGCGTGGCTCGGCTGCAGTGCGGGGATGCCGAAGAGCAGGGATCCGACGAGCCCCGCGACGACGGTCAGTCCGACCAGACTACGGGCGGCGATCTGGGTCTTGCTCAGACTCTCGCGCGGCGGCGGAGTGACGTTGCTGCGGAATCGGTCGGCCTCGGCGACGAAGGCGAACGGGACGGGTTCGCGCCGGCGGAACATGGGGAACGACTCTCCTCAGGGTCAGGGCCCTTGGGGCGTGGGTGGCGGGACGGGCGGACGTTCTACGAAGTAGGACGTGCGAAAGGCCCGATCGGTGCCGATTTTCGGGACATTAACCAAATTTTATGGCGCTGCGTCAGCTCCGCGGCCCGGGGGCGCGGAGGACCCCGGGCCACCCGGCCACCCGTTCGGCCCCGCCGTCCACGGTGCCGCATATGCGTGGATCTTCCGGTTCCGCACGGATGTACGGAACAAGTCTGAAGTGTCCGTATTGCCACGTTTCGTAAAGTTCATCTAGGCTGATCAAACGGACCCGGCACTGCTTGAACCCCCGAGCAGGCAGTGCCGGGCTCCAACACCCTCATCACGTCCCCCGAGGGGACACCGCGAGCATGGCAGCGAGTAGCGTGTTACCCATGGCTCCGATCTCGACTCCGCAGACCCCCTTCGGGCGGGTCCTCACCGCCATGATCACGCCGTTTACGGCGGATGGCGCACTTGACCTCGACGGCGCGCAGCAGCTCGCCGTCCACTTGGTGGACGCAGGCAACGACGGCCTGATCATCAACGGAACCACCGGTGAGTCGCCGACCACCACTGACGCGGAGAAAAACGACCTCGTACGAGCCGTACTCGAAGCGGTCGGAGACCGGGCCCACGTGGTCGCCGGCATCGGCACCAATGACACCCGTCACACCCTTGAGCTGGCCCGCCAGGCCGAGCGCACCGGCGCTCACGGCCTGCTCGCGGTCACCCCGTACTACAGCAAGCCGCCGCAGGAGGGCCTCTTCCGGCACTTCACGGCGATCGCCGACGCCACCGAGCTCCCGGTCATGCTCTACGACATCCCGGGCCGCAGCGGTGTCCCGATCAATACGGAAACACTCGTCCGGCTGGCCGAGCACCCCCGTATCGTTGCCAACAAGGACGCCAAGGGCGACCTCGGACGCGCCAGCTGGGCCATCGCACAGAGCGGCCTGGCCTGGTACTCCGGTGACGACATGCTGAACCTGCCGCTCCTGTCGGTCGGCGCGTGCGGCTTCGTCTCCGTGGTCGGTCACGTGGTCACCCCCGAGCTCCGCGAGATGCTCGAGGCCCACCTGGGCGGCGACGTCCAGAAGGCCACCGAGATCCACCAGAAGCTGCTCCCCGTCTTCACCGGCATGTTCCGCACCCAGGGTGTGATCACCACCAAGGGCGCGCTGAACCTGCAGGGCCTGCCCGCGGGCCCGCTGCGGCTCCCGCTGGTCGAGCTGACCGCCGAAGAGACGGCGCAGCTCAAGATCGATCTTGCCGCCGGCGGGGTACAGCTCTGACATCAGACTTCACAACTGAATAAGCAGAACCACACAAGACAACAGCAAGTGCACGAATGACATGCGCGCCACGTGCCTCGACGGGTACGTGGCCGCGCGTGGTGAAGGAGAACCTTTTGAGCCATCCGCATCCTGAACTCGGTCCGCCGCCGAAGCTCCCCAAGGGCGGCCTTCGGGTCACCCCCCTGGGCGGGCTCGGTGAGATCGGCCGCAACATGACCGTCTTCGAGTTCGACGGCCGCCTGCTCATCGTCGACTGCGGCGTCCTCTTCCCCGAAGAGGAGCAGCCGGGCATCGACCTGATCCTGCCGGACTTCTCGTCCATCCGGGATCGCCTCGACGACATCGAGGGCATCGTCCTCACGCACGGCCACGAAGACCACATCGGCGCCGTCCCCTACCTCCTCCGGGAGAAGCCGGACATCCCGCTGATCGGCTCCAAGCTGACGCTGGCGCTCATCGAGGCCAAGCTCCAGGAGCACCGCATCCGCCCCTACACCCTTGAGGTGAAGGAAGGCGAGCGCGAGAACCTCGGCCCCTTCGACTGCGAGTTCATCGCGGTCAACCACTCCATCCCGGACGCCCTGGCCGTGGCCATCCGCACCGGCGCCGGCATGGTCGTGTGCACCGGTGACTTCAAGATGGACCAGCTCCCGCTGGACAACCGCCTCACCGACCTGCACGCCTTCGCGCGTCTGAGCGAAGAGGGCATCGACCTTCTCCTCTCGGACTCGACGAACGCGGAGGTCCCGGGCTTCGTCCCGCCCGAGCGCGAGATCTCCAACGTCCTGCGCACGGTGTTCGCCAACGCCAACAACCGGATCATCGTGGCGAGCTTCGCGAGCCACGTGCACCGCATCCAGCAGATCCTCGACGCCGCGCACGAGTACGGCCGCAGGGTCGCCTTCGTCGGCCGCTCGATGGTCCGCAACATGGGCATCGCGCGCGACCTGGGCTACCTGAAGGTTCCGGCCGGCCTGGTCGTGGACGTCAAGACCCTCGACGACCTGCCGCCCCACGAGGTCGTCCTGGTCTGCACCGGTTCACAGGGCGAGCCGATGGCGGCCCTGTCCCGCATGGCGAACCGCGATCACCAGATCCGGATCGTCCCGGGCGACACGGTCATCCTGGCCTCGTCGCTCATCCCGGGCAACGAGAACGCGGTCTACCGCGTGATCAACGGCCTGACCCGCTGGGGCGCCAACGTCGTGCACAAGGGCAACGCCAAGGTGCACGTCTCCGGCCACGCCTCCGCGGGCGAGCTGCTGTACTTCTACAACATCTGCAAGCCGCGGAACCTGATGCCGGTCCACGGCGAATGGCGCCACCTGCGCGCCAACGCCGAGCTCGGAGCCCTGACGGGCGTACCGAAGGACCGCATCGTCATCGCCGAGGACGGCGTCGTCGTCGACCTCATCGACGGCAAGGCCCGCATCTCGGGCAAGGTCCAGGCCGGCTACGTCTACGTGGACGGCCTCTCGGTCGGCGACGTCACCGAAGCCCACCTCAAGGACCGCAAGATCCTCGGTGACGAGGGCATCATCTCGGTCTACGTCGTGGTGGACAGCACCACGGGCAAGATCGTCAGCGGCCCGAACATCCAGGCCCGCGGCTCCGGCATCGAGGACTCGGCGTTCGCCTCCGTCCTGCCGAAGATCGAGGAAGCCATCGCCCGCGCCGCGGCCGACGGCGTCGCCGAGCCGCACCAGATCCAGCAGCTCATCCGCCGCACGATGGGCAAGTGGGTCTCGGACGGCTACCGCCGCCGCCCGATGATCCTCCCGGTCGTCGTCGAGGTCTGACCCTCGCCGTAGCGACCACACCGGAGCGGGGCAACCGGATTTGCATCCGGGGGCCCCGCTCCAGTACGTTTACGTCTCCACCTCGCACGACCCCCCGGCACACACGTGTGCCCGGCCGTGTCGATGCGGGCGGGTGGGATTCCAGAGCAGGGAAACCTGATAAAGTCTGGCTCGCCCGAAAGGGAATGGCTCTCCAATGGCCGTCCAATTCAAATCCAAACCGACTGCGACTTTCGAGAAGCAGGGCACGGAAATGATCTGGTAGAGTTGGAATCGCCGGAAAGGGAAAACGCGAAAGCGGTTGACCTGGAAGGCGGAAAACAAGCGAGACAGACTCTGATAGAGTCTGAAACGCAAGAACAGAACAGAACGAAAGCCCGGAGGAAAGCCCGAGAGGGTGAGTACAAAGGAAGCGTCCGTTCCTTGAGAACTCAACAGCGTGCCAAAAATCAACGCCAAAAAGTTGATACCCCGTCCATTTCGGTGGATGAGGTTCCTTTGAAAAAGACCTGTGAGGTCGCGGCTTCAGCCCTGACACTTGCAGGCAATTACACAGCGAGGACGCAGTGGACGGTCGGTCTTATTCCGACATGACTGTCCCGCTCTAAGTGCGTGTGCACCCGATTACGGGTAAACATTCATGGAGAGTTTGATCCTGGCTCAGGACGAACGCTGGCGGCGTGCTTAACACATGCAAGTCGAACGATGAAGCCCTTCGGGGTGGATTAGTGGCGAACGGGTGAGTAACACGTGGGCAATCTGCCCTTCACTCTGGGACAAGCCCTGGAAACGGGGTCTAATACCGGATAACACTCCTGCCTGCATGGGCGGGGGTTAAAAGCTCCGGCGGTGAAGGATGAGCCCGCGGCCTATCAGCTTGTTGGTGGGGTAATGGCCCACCAAGGCGACGACGGGTAGCCGGCCTGAGAGGGCGACCGGCCACACTGGGACTGAGACACGGCCCAGACTCCTACGGGAGGCAGCAGTGGGGAATATTGCACAATGGGCGAAAGCCTGATGCAGCGACGCCGCGTGAGGGATGACGGCCTTCGGGTTGTAAACCTCTTTCAGCAGGGAAGAAGCGAAAGTGACGGTACCTGCAGAAGAAGCGCCGGCTAACTACGTGCCAGCAGCCGCGGTAATACGTAGGGCGCAAGCGTTGTCCGGAATTATTGGGCGTAAAGAGCTCGTAGGCGGCTTGTCACGTCGGATGTGAAAGCCCGAGGCTTAACCTCGGGTCTGCATTCGATACGGGCTAGCTAGAGTGTGGTAGGGGAGATCGGAATTCCTGGTGTAGCGGTGAAATGCGCAGATATCAGGAGGAACACCGGTGGCGAAGGCGGATCTCTGGGCCATTACTGACGCTGAGGAGCGAAAGCGTGGGGAGCGAACAGGATTAGATACCCTGGTAGTCCACGCCGTAAACGTTGGGAACTAGGTGTTGGCGACATTCCACGTCGTCGGTGCCGCAGCTAACGCATTAAGTTCCCCGCCTGGGGAGTACGGCCGCAAGGCTAAAACTCAAAGGAATTGACGGGGGCCCGCACAAGCAGCGGAGCATGTGGCTTAATTCGACGCAACGCGAAGAACCTTACCAAGGCTTGACATATACCGGAAAGCATTAGAGATAGTGCCCCCCTTGTGGTCGGTATACAGGTGGTGCATGGCTGTCGTCAGCTCGTGTCGTGAGATGTTGGGTTAAGTCCCGCAACGAGCGCAACCCTTGTCCTGTGTTGCCAGCATGCCCTTCGGGGTGATGGGGACTCACAGGAGACCGCCGGGGTCAACTCGGAGGAAGGTGGGGACGACGTCAAGTCATCATGCCCCTTATGTCTTGGGCTGCACACGTGCTACAATGGCCGGTACAATGAGCTGCGATACCGTGAGGTGGAGCGAATCTCAAAAAGCCGGTCTCAGTTCGGATTGGGGTCTGCAACTCGACCCCATGAAGTCGGAGTTGCTAGTAATCGCAGATCAGCATTGCTGCGGTGAATACGTTCCCGGGCCTTGTACACACCGCCCGTCACGTCACGAAAGTCGGTAACACCCGAAGCCGGTGGCCCAACCCGTAAGGGAGGGAGCTGTCGAAGGTGGGACTGGCGATTGGGACGAAGTCGTAACAAGGTAGCCGTACCGGAAGGTGCGGCTGGATCACCTCCTTTCTAAGGAGCACAGTACCGATTGCAGACAAACGTTCTGCACGGTCAGCTCAGGGTGGAACGTTGATTAGTTGGCACCAGATGATCTGATGATTCTCAAGTACTGCTTCGGCGTGGAAAGAGAATTCGGAAGAGGTCTGGTGCTTGGCACGTTGTTGGGTATCTGAGGGTACGGCCGTAAGGCTTTATCTTCGCGATGCCGGCCCCAGTGAACTTCACCTTATGGGTGAGGGTGATGGGTGACTGGTCGTTGCTTGAGAACTACACAGTGGACGCGAGCATCTGTAGGCCAAGTTTTTAAGGGCGCACGGTGGATGCCTTGGCACCAGGAACCGATGAAGGACGTGAGAGGCCGCGATAGGCCCCGGGGAGCTGCCAACTGAGCTTTGATCCGGGGGTGTCCGAATGGGGAAACCCGGCAGTCGTCATGGGCTGTCACCCATGCCTGAACACATAGGGCATGTGGAGGGAACGCGGGGAAGTGAAACATCTCAGTACCCGCAGGAAGAGAAAACAACCGTGATTCCGGGAGTAGTGGCGAGCGAAACCGGATGAGGCCAAACCGTATGCGTGTGATACCCGGCAGGGGTTGCGCATGCGGGGTTGTGGGAATTCTTTTGATCGGTCTGCCGGCCGGTCGGCGAGTCAGAAACCGTTGATGTAGTCGAAGGACATGCGAAAGGTCCGGCGTAGAGGGTAAGACCCCCGTAGACGAAACATCAGCGGCTTGCTTAAGAATCTCCCAAGTAGCACGGGGCCCGAGAAATCCCGTGTGAATCTGGCGGGACCACCCGCTAAGCCTAAATATTCCCTGGTGACCGATAGCGGATAGTACCGTGAGGGAATGGTGAAAAGTACCGCGGGAGCGGAGTGAAATAGTACCTGAAACCGTGTGCCTACAAGCCGTGGGAGCGTCGCTCATTGAGTTTACTCAATGGGTCGTGACTGCGTGCCTTTTGAAGAATGAGCCTGCGAGTTAGCGGTGTGTAGCGAGGTTAACCCGTGTGGGGAAGCCGTAGCGAAAGCGAGTCCGAATAGGGCGATTGAGTTGCACGCTCTAGACCCGAAGCGGAGTGATCTAGCCATGGGCAGGTTGAAGCGGAGGTAAGACTTCGTGGAGGACCGAACCCACCAGGGTTGAAAACCTGGGGGATGACCTGTGGTTAGGGGTGAAAGGCCAATCAAACTCCGTGATAGCTGGTTCTCCCCGAAATGCATTTAGGTGCAGCGTCACGTGTTTCTTGCCGGAGGTAGAGCACTGGATAGGCGATGGGCCCTACCGGGTTACTGACCTTAGCCAAACTCCGAATGCCGGTAAGTGAGAGCGTGGCAGTGAGACTGTGGGGGATAAGCTCCATGGTCGAGAGGGAAACAGCCCAGAGCATCGACTAAGGCCCCTAAGCGTACGCTAAGTGGGAAAGGATGTGGAGTCGCAGAGACAACCAGGAGGTTGGCTTAGAAGCAGCCACCCTTGAAAGAGTGCGTAATAGCTCACTGGTCAAGTGATTCCGCGCCGACAATGTAGCGGGGCTCAAGCGTACCGCCGAAGTCGTGTCATTGCAGCAATAGGGCCAACGCCCGCTGTGATGGGTAGGGGAGCGTCGTGTGCCGGGTGAAGCAGCAGCGGAAGCTAGTTGTGGACGGTTCACGAGTGAGAATGCAGGCATGAGTAGCGATACACACGTGAGAAACGTGTGCGCCGATTGACTAAGGGTTCCTGGGTCAAGCTGATCTGCCCAGGGTAAGTCGGGACCTAAGGCGAGGCCGACAGGCGTAGTCGATGGACAACCGGTTGATATTCCGGTACCCGCTTTGAAACGCCCAATATCGAATCAGGCGATGCTAAGCCCGTGAAGCCGTTCCGGACCCTTCGGGGAAAGGAAAGTGGTGGAGCCGGCGAACCAGACTTGTAGTAGGTAAGCGATGGGGTGACGCAGGAAGGTAGTCCAGCCCGGGCGGTGGTAGTCCCGGGGTAAGGGTGTAGGCCGAGGGGTAGGCAAATCCGTCCCTCATATAAGGCTGAGACCTGATGCCGAGCCGATTGTGGTGAAGTGGATGATCCTATGCTGTCGAGAAAAGCCTCTAGCGAGTTTCATGGCGGCCCGTACCCTAAACCGACTCAGGTGGTCAGGTAGAGAATACCGAGGCGTTCGGGTGAACTATGGTTAAGGAACTCGGCAAAATGCCCCCGTAACTTCGGGAGAAGGGGGGCCATCACTGGTGATCGGATTTACTCCGTGAGCTGGGGGTGGCCGCAGAGACCAGCGAGAAGCGACTGTTTACTAAAAACACAGGTCCGTGCGAAGCCGTAAGGCGATGTATACGGACTGACGCCTGCCCGGTGCTGGAACGTTAAGGGGACCGGTTAGTCACATTTCGGTGTGGCGAAGCTGAGAACTTAAGCGCCAGTAAACGGCGGTGGTAACTATAACCATCCTAAGGTAGCGAAATTCCTTGTCGGGTAAGTTCCGACCTGCACGAATGGCGTAACGACTTCTCGACTGTCTCAACCATAGGCCCGGTGAAATTGCACTACGAGTAAAGATGCTCGTTTCGCGCAGCAGGACGGAAAGACCCCGGGACCTTTACTATAGTTTGATATTGGTGTTCGGTTCGGCTTGTGTAGGATAGGTGGGAGACTTTGAAGCGGCCACGCCAGTGGTTGTGGAGTCGTCGTTGAAATACCACTCTGGTCGTGCTGGATGTCTAACCTCGGTCCGTGATCCGGATCAGGGACAGTGTCTGATGGGTAGTTTAACTGGGGCGGTTGCCTCCCAAAAAGTAACGGAGGCGCCCAAAGGTTCCCTCAGCCTGGTTGGCAATCAGGTGTTGAGTGTAAGTGCACAAGGGAGCTTGACTGTGAGACCGACGGGTCGAGCAGGGACGAAAGTCGGGACTAGTGATCCGGCGGTGGCTTGTGGAAGCGCCGTCGCTCAACGGATAAAAGGTACCCCGGGGATAACAGGCTGATCTTCCCCAAGAGTCCATATCGACGGGATGGTTTGGCACCTCGATGTCGGCTCGTCGCATCCTGGGGCTGGAGTCGGTCCCAAGGGTTGGGCTGTTCGCCCATTAAAGCGGTACGCGAGCTGGGTTTAGAACGTCGTGAGACAGTTCGGTCCCTATCCGCTGTGCGCGTAGGAATATTGAGAAGGGCTGTCCCTAGTACGAGAGGACCGGGACGGACGAACCTCTGGTGTGCCAGTTGTCCTGCCAAGGGCATGGCTGGTTGGCTACGTTCGGGAGGGATAACCGCTGAAAGCATCTAAGCGGGAAGCCTGCTTCAAGATGAGTATTCCCACCTCCTTGAGAGGGTAAGGCTCCCAGTAGACGACTGGGTTGATAGGCCAGATGTGGAAGCCCGGTAACGGGTGGAGCTGACTGGTACTAATAGGCCGAGGGCTTGTCCTCAGTTGCTCGCGTCCACTGTGTTAGTTCTGAAGTAACGAACTGTGTTCATATCCGGTTGGTTAACTTCATAGTGTTTCGGTGGTCATAGCGTTAGGGAAACGCCCGGTTTACATTCCGAACCCGGAAGCTAAGCCTTTCAGCGCCGATGGTACTGCAGGGGGGACCCTGTGGGAGAGTAGGACGCCGCCGAACAACCCGCCCTTTTAGCTCAGTCGGTAGAGCGTCTCCATGGTAAGGAGAAGGTCAACGGTTCGATTCCGTTAAAGGGCTCCAAAACGAGAAGGCCCCCGCCATTGGCGGGGGCCTTTTTGCGTTCCCGGAGTTCTCCCTGCGTATCCTTCGAGTTGATCTTGAGGATGCTGTTCATGGGGAGGAATGCGTGATGTCGGATCAGACTCCGGCCGAGGCCGAGTTCGAGCAGGCCTGGGCCGACGAGAGGTATACCCGGGCGGTTCTGCCGGCCGTGGACGTGAACCGGATCATGGGGGAGCGGTACCTCGCCGCCGAGCCGGTGGCCCTGGACCGGGCGGGGATCTGGGACATGGAGGTCCGGAAGGCCGGCAACCCGGGTGCCTTCATTCCGTACGTCATCAAGGAGGGCTCTGCCTCCGCCTGGGTGCCGGGCCGTACGGGTGTTGAGCTGGGGGCCGAGTTCGTCAGGCAGTCGCAGCAGAGGCTGTGGCTCGAGCCGGACGCGTACGGACTCGTGCTCGAAGAGACGTACCTGAACCACGAGAAGCAGGTGGTCACCTTCCTCGGCCGGGAGACCTTCGCCGACGTGCAGGGCGTGCCCCTGCGCGCGGACGACCGCCAGCCGCTGTTCCACGTGCAGCACGGGGTCGCGGGTACGGACGAGCAGCCGCTCAACACCTGGCGGATCGTGCTGCTGACCGATCAGCCGGACGACCGGCTGGTGAAGGTCTTCGAGCGGATGGCCGGTGATCCTTGGCTGCCCGAGTTCGTCGAGCTGTACGTCCAGGACGTGCTCGGGATCGCGCTGACGCGCCGGGACGACGTCTGAGGGACGGTGTGGAAGGGCCTCTGCCTCGTGGCGGGGGCCCTTTTGTGCGTGAGGGGGGTCCGGGACTTCCCGTCAAGCCCCGAATCTTCGGGCCGTGACCAGGGGCGGGGCTCGGGGCGCAATGGGATCAGCAAGGCAGGAGTTCCCAGGCCCTCGATCCACGGGAGGAACGCTCATGAACACCGACCGGATCCGACACCTCGCCCACACGTTCAGGACGGCCCTGGCTGCCGAAAGCGCCTCCCCGTCCTCGTCCTCGTCCACGCCCTCGTCCGTGTCCCCCTCCCGGTCCGCCGGCGGCCGTGACGCCGTCGTCGAGACGGGCAGTGCCCCCTGGACCGGGGAAATGGCGGCCCCGTCGTTCATGATCCTGGTGCCGGGGCCCCGCCGCTGAGGCGAATGGCGCGACGGTGCTCAGTCGCCGTCGCGCTGCCGGGGGATGCGGAAGGCAAGGATGGCCATGTCGTCGGAGGCCGGTTCGGCGGCGAAGCGTTCCACCGCGCGCAGGACGCGGGAGGCGACGGCGCCGGCCGTGAGGCCCGTACAGGTGGTGAGGACCTCGGCCAGGCCGTCGTCGCCGAGCATGCGCGTGCCCTCGCGGCGTTCGGTGACGCCGTCGGTGACGCAGAGGAGCACGTCACCGGGGTCCAGGGTGAGGGTCTGCTCGTAGAGGTCCAGGTCGTCGAGGACGCCGAGGAGGGGCTGCGGGTCGGCGGCGGAGGTCACCTCGCCGTTCGGGCGCAGGCGCAGCGGCAGCGGGTGACCCGCGCAGACGACCTTCATGTGGGCGCCGCCGTCGGGCTGCGGGTGCAGCTCGCCGTACAGGAGCGTGAGGAAGCGGCTGCGGTCGCCCTCGTCGAGGATCGCCGCGTTGAGGCGCTCCAGCACGGCCGGGCCGCCCAGGCCCTCGCGGGCCAGGAGGCGCAAGGCGTGGCGGGCCAGGCCGGTGACCGCGGCCGCCTCCGGGCCCGTACCGCAGACGTCGCCGATGGCGAACCCGTAGACGCCGGGGCGGATCGGGAAGACGTCGTAGAAGTCGCCGCCCACCTCGTTGCCCTCGCCGGCCGCGCGGTAGATGACCTCGACCTCGATGCCGGGGATGGTCGGGGACCCGGGCGGCAGCAGGCTGCGCTGGAGCGAGCGGCTGATGGCGGTGCGCTCGGAGTAGAGGCGGGCGTTGTCCAGGGCGAGGGCGGCGCGGCGGGAGAGGTCCTCGGCGAGTTCGAGGATCTCCTGCCGGAAGTGCTCCTCGGAGGGCTTGCCGAGGGTCAGCATGCCGATGACGCGGTTGCGGGCGAGGAGCGGGAGGACCACCGTCTCGCCGCCGACCGCCAGGGAGGTCTCGGGCCAGGGGCGGGCGCCGGACTCGCGGACCGGTTCGGGCGGGCTGACCTGGGCGAGCAGGGCCTTGAGGCCGTCGATGCGTTCCTCGTCCTCGTGCAGGACGTAGGAGAGGAACGGGTCGGAGGCCTGGTCGGCGATGGTGTAGACGGCGCACCAGGTCGCGAGGGTGGGGACGGTCATCTGGGCCATGAGGGCCAGCGTCTGGTCCCGGTCGAGGGTGCCGGCGAGCAGGTCGGAGGCCTCGACGAGGAAGGACAGGGATCCGCGGCGCAGCCGTTCGAGCTCGCCGAGGCGAGCCGATTCCACGGCGAGGGCGATCCGGTCCGCGGCGAACTGCAAGCGCAGGGCGTCGTCGTTGGAGTAGCGGCCGGGGACTTCGGCGGCGACTCCGAGGGAGCCGGTGAGGCGGCCTTCGACCTTGAGGGGGACGGTGATGGCGGAGCGCATGCCGGTGGCTTCCAGCAGGGGTACCGCGCCGGGGACGACGACGAGGTCCTCGTGGACGGCGGGCATGCGGGCGCTGCCGTACCGGTTGGTGCCGGCTTCGACGGGGACGCGCGCGAAGCGCTGGCGGGTGGAGGGCAGGCCGGTGGTGGCGCGGACCTCGAGCTCGGTCTCGTCGTCGGTGGCGAGGAGGAGGAAGGCGGAGTCGGCGTCGAGGAGGTCGCGGGCGCGTTCCACGGTGCGCTGGAGGAGGCCGTCGAGGTCGTCGGGGGCGGGGGAGCCGATGAAGATCTCGAAGGGGTCCGTGGGGCGGGACTCGGTGAGCTGGCCGCCGTCCATGGGGACCCGTACGGGGCTCTGCAGCAGGGCCCGCTCGTCGTCGTGCACGAGCAGGCAGACGATGGAGGGCTCCCCGTGGGCATCGCGGACCCGCAGGTGGGAGGCGTAGATGGGGATGACGCGGCCGTCGGCGCCGCGGATGCCGTAGCTGCCCTCCCAGCGGGACAGGCGCAGGGCCTCGGCGATGCCGGTACCGGTGCCGGGGGTCTGCGGCCAGGCGGCGAGCTCGGCGAGCGGGCGGCCGACCGCCTTCGAGGCGAGGTGGCCGAAGATGATCTCGGCGTCCTCGTTCCAGGCGGAGACGGTGCCGGCGGAGTCGATCTGGAGGACGGCGACCCGGACCCGGCTGTCGGCCAGGGGGAGCAGCTGGTCGGGGACGACGGGTCCCGCGGAGCGGGTACCGACCGGACGGTCCGGCATGTCGAGCCGGAACCACACGTGCTTGTGCGTGGCCGTGTACTCGACGCCCCAGCGGGTGGCGAGGGCGGCGCAGAGCATGAGCCCGCGGCCGTTCTCGCGGTCGGGATCGGCGTACGGGCGATCGCCGGGGTGCTGGAGCGGGAGCTCGCGCTCCGGGTAGCGGTCGGCGACCTCGACCCGTACGCCGTCCTCGGTGCGCAGGCACAGGACCTCGGCGCGGGTGCCGGCGTGGACCACGGCGTTGGTGACGAGCTCGCTGGTGAGGACCACCGCGTCGTCGACGATGTCTGCGAAACCCCAGCCCTGGAGGGTGTCGCGGACGAATGCGCGGGCAGCAGCGACTGAACGCCCCTGTGGATCGAAACTGGCAGCCGCCCGTGCCGTGATCACAAGTCTCCTTCGACGCGGTGGACAACGGATGCCAGGTTACTTACCTTCACGGTCGCCATGGTGCCGTCGTCTGGGAATCCACCCGCAGGGTGCGGCCGGTGTGCGATGGTGCCGGAGTGTTATGGCCGGGTTCGGCCGGGGTGAAACACTGGGCAGGCTTGGAGTCACGCGGTACATGGGCACTGCGTGGATGGGCACGGCGTAGATGGGCACGGCGTAAGTGGACGCGGTCTGATGAACAAGATGCCCGGTGGAACAGTGGTCGACCCCTTCGGGAGGGACACGGTGGAGGCTGGCGCGGCGGTGCGGCGTACGGGAACGCGCCCGAAGGGAGGACGCTCCCGGCGGGGCGTGACGACGGAAGTCGATACCGCGGCCCTGAACAGGCTGCTCACGGCCTTGGTGTCGATGCGGGACGGTAACTTCCGCAAGCGGCTGACGGTGTCCGGCGACGGGGTGATGGCGGAGATCGCCGCCGTCTACAACGAGGTCGCCGACCGCAATCTCCACCTGACCGGGGAGCTCTCCCGTGTGCGGCGCATGGTCGGCCGCGAGGGCAAGCTCAGCGAACGGCTGGAAACAGGCGCCTGCGAGGGCTCCTGGGCGGCCGCGATCGACGCCTCGAACCAGCTGGTGGACGACCTGGCCCGGCCGGTGTCCGAAGTGGGCCGGGTGCTGTCGGCGGTCGCCGAGGGTGATCTCGACCAGCGCATGGACCTGCGGACCCAGGCCGCGGAGGGGGCCGGGCACCCGCTGCGCGGGGAGTTCCTGAAGGTCGGGCGGACGGTCAACAACCTGGTCGACCAGCTCTCCGCGTTCACCGACGAGGTGACGCGGGTGGCGCTGGAGGTCGGTACCGAGGGCAAGCTCGGCGGCCAGGCGCAGGTGCGCGGAATGTCCGGATCCTGGAAGGATCTGACCGACTCCGTCAACACGATGGCGTACCGGCTCACCGCCCAGGTGCGTGACATTGCTCTCGTGACGACGGCGGTGGCCAAGGGCGATCTGTCGCGCAAGGTCACGGTGCACGTGGCCGGCGAGATGCTGCAGCTGAAGAACACCGTGAACACGATGGTGGACCAGCTGTCCTCGTTCTCCTCCGAGGTGACCCGTGTGGCCCGCGAGGTGGGTACGGAGGGTGAGCTCGGCGGCCAGGCGAAGGTGCCCGGGGTCGCGGGCGTGTGGAAGGACCTGACCGACTCCGTCAACACCATGGCCGGCAACCTGACGGCCCAGGTGCGCGGCATCGCGCAGGTGACCACGGCGGTGGCCAACGGCGACCTGTCGCAGAAGGTCCGGGTCAGCGCGCGCGGCGAGGTCGCGCAACTGGCCGAAACGATCAACCAGATGACCGAGACGCTACGGACCTTCGCGGACGAGGTCACGCGCGTGGCCAGCGAGGTCGGGGCGAAGGGCCTGCTCGGCGGGCAGGCGCAGGTGCCGGGCGCGGCCGGGACGTGGAAGGACCTCACCGACTCGGTGAACACGGTCTTCCGCAACCTCACCACGCAGGTGCGCGACATCGCCCAGGTGACGACGGCGGTGGCCAACGGCGACCTGTCGCAGAAGGTCACCGTGAACGTGGCCGGCGAGATGCTGGAGTTGAAGAACACCGTCAACACGATGGTGGACCAGCTCCAGTCCTTCGGTGCCGAAGTGACGCGGGTGGCCCGTGAGGTCGGCGTCGAGGGTGAACTGGGCGGGCAGGCGCAGGTGCCGGGCGCGGCCGGGACGTGGAAGGACCTCACCGACTCGGTGAACACCGCCTTCCGCAACCTCACAGGGCAGGTCCGCAACATCGCCCAGGTGACGACGGCGGTGGCCAACGGCGACCTGTCGCAGAAGGTCACGGTCGACGTCTCCGGCGAGATGCTGCAGCTGAAGAACACCGTGAACACGATGGTGGACCAGCTGTCCTCCTTCGCCGACCAGGTCACGCGGATGGCGCGGGACGTGGGCACGGAGGGCCGGCTCGGCGGCCAGGCGCGGGTCGAGGGGGTGTCCGGCACCTGGAAGGAGCTCACCGACTCCGTCAACTTCATGGCCGGGAACCTGACCTCCCAGGTGCGCCAGATCGCCCAGGTGACCACGGCGGTGGCCCGCGGCGACCTCTCCCAGAAGATCGACGTGGACGCCCGCGGAGAGATCCTGGAGCTGAAGAACACCATCAACACGATGGTCGACCAGCTCTCGGCCTTCGCCGAGCAGGTGACCCGGGTGGCCCGGGACGTGGGTACGGAGGGCCGGCTCGGCGGTCAGGCGCAGGTGCCCGGCGTGGCCGGCGTGTGGCGCGACCTGACGGACTCCGTGAACGGCATGGCCGGGAACCTGACCTCGCAGGTCCGCAACATCGCGCAGGTCGCCACCGCGGTGGCGCGCGGCGACCTGTCGCAGAAGATCGAGGTCGACGCCCGCGGCGAGATCCTGGAGCTGAAGAACACCCTCAACACGATGGTGGACCAGCTCTCGAACTTCGCGGAGCAGGTGACCCGGGTGGCCCGCGAGGTGGGTACCGAGGGCATCCTGGGCGGCCAGGCGGAGGTGAAGGGGGTCTCCGGCACCTGGAAGGACCTCACGCAGTCCGTCAACTTCATGGCCAACAACCTGACCTCGCAGGTGCGCAACATCGCCGAGGTGACCACGGCGGTCGCCATGGGCGACCTCTCCAAGAAGATCACCGTCGATGCCAAGGGCGAGATCCTGGAGCTCGTCACCACGGTGAACACGATGGTGGACCAGCTGTCCTCCTTCGCCGAGCAGGTGACGCGGGTGGCCCGCGAGGTGGGTACCGAGGGCATCCTCGGCGGCCAGGCCCGGGTGCGCGGGGTCACCGGCATCTGGAAGGACCTCAGCGACAACGTCAACACCATGGCCGGCAACCTGACGGCCCAGGTGCGCGGGATCGCTCAGGTGTCGACCGCGGTGGCCAACGGCGACCTGACCAAGACGGTCACCGTCGAGGCGCGCGGCGAGGTCGCGCAGCTCGCCGACACCGTCAACACCATGGTCAAGACCCTGTCTTCCTTCGCCGACGAGGTCACGCGCGTGGCCCGCGAGGTGGGCACGGAAGGCCGCCTCGGCGGCCAGGCGCACGTGCCCGGGGTCTCCGGGACCTGGAAGGACCTCACCGACTCGGTGAACTTCATGGCCTCCAACCTCACCGGCCAGGTGCGGCAGATCGCCATGGTCACGACCGCCATCGCCAAGGGCGATATGACCAAGAAGATCGACATCGATGCGCGTGGGGAGATCCTGGAGCTCAAGACCACGATCAACACGATGGTCGACCAGCTCTCCTCCTTCGCCGACCAGGTGACCCGTGTGGCCCGCGAGGTGGGCACCGAGGGCATCCTCGGCGGTCAGGCGCGGGTCCGGGACGTGGACGGCACCTGGCGGGACCTGACCGAGTCCGTGAACGAGATGGCCGGAAACCTCACCCGGCAGGTGCGCGCCATTGCGGCCGTGGCCACCGCGGTGACCCGGGGCGACCTCAACCTGAAGATCGACGTGGACGCCGCCGGCGAGATCCAGGTCCTCCAGGACAACCTCAACACGATGATCGCCAACCTGCGCGACACCACCTTGGCCAACAAGGAGCAGGACTGGCTCAAGGGCAACCTCGCCCGCATCTCCGCCCTGATGCAGGGCCGCCGCGAGCTGGACGACGTGGCCTCGCTGATCATGAGCGAGCTGACGCCGGTGGTTTCCGCGCAGCACGGGGCGTTCTTCCTGGCGCTGCCGACCGGGGGCACCACCGAGATCGGGACCGACGGGGGCGCGGACGGCTCGTACGAGCTGCGGATGCGCGGGAGTTACGCGTACGCCGGCGGGCAGATGCCCATCTCCTTCCGGCCGGGCGAGGGACTGATCGGGATGGTCGCCGAGGAGAAGCGGATGGTGCTCATCGAGAACACCCCGCCCGGCTACCTGAAGATCTCCTCCGGGCTCGGCGAGGCACCGCCCGCGCACGTGATCGTGCTGCCGGTGCTCTTCGAGGGGAAGGTGCTCGGCGTCATCGAGCTGGCCTCCTTCCAGCCCTTCACGCAGATCCAGAAGGACTTCCTCAGCCAGATCGCCGAGATGATCGGTACGAGCGTCAACACCATCTCCGTCAACTCCAAGACGGAGATGCTGCTCAAGCAGTCGCAGGAGATGACCGAGCAGCTGCGCGAGCGCTCCGACGAGCTGGAGAACCGGCAGAAGGCCCTCCAGGCGGCCAACGCCGAGCTGGAGGAGAAGGCCGAACTGCTGGCCCAGCAGAACCGGGACATCGAGGTGAAGAACACCGAGATCGAGGAGGCCCGGCAGGTCCTGGAGGAGCGTGCCGAGCAGCTCGCGGTCTCGATGCGGTACAAGAGCGAGTTCCTGGCGAACATGTCCCACGAGCTGCGGACCCCGCTCAACTCCCTGCTGATCCTGGCCAAGCTGCTCGCCGACAACGCGGACGAGAACCTCTCGCCGAAGCAGGTGGAGTTCGCCGAGACCATCCACGGGGCCGGCTCCGACCTGCTCCAGCTGATCAACGACATCCTCGACCTGTCGAAGGTCGAGGCCGGGAAGATGGACGTCTCCCCGACGCGGATCGCGCTGGTCCAGCTCGTCGACTACGTGGAGGCCACCTTCCGGCCGCTGACCGCGGAGAAGGGGCTCGACTTCTCGGTACGGGTCTCCCCGGAGCTGCCCGCCACCCTGCACACCGACGAGCAGCGGCTGCTCCAGGTGCTGCGCAACCTGCTGTCGAACGCGGTGAAGTTCACCGACACCGGGGCGGTGGAGCTGGTGATCCGGCCCGCCGGGGCCGATGTGCCCATCGCGATCCGCGAGCAGCTCCTGGAGGCCGGTTCGCTGCGGGAGGCCGACGCCGATCTGATCGCCTTCTCGGTGACCGACACCGGGATCGGGATCGCGGCGAGCAAGATGCTGGTGATCTTCGAGGCGTTCAAGCAGGCCGACGGGACCACCAGCCGCAAGTACGGCGGCACCGGCCTCGGACTGTCCATCAGCCGGGAGATCGCCCGGCTGTTGGGCGGGGAGATCCACGCGGCGAGCGAGCCCGGGCGCGGCTCGACCTTCACGCTGTACCTGCCGCTGCACCCGAGCGAGCTGCCCCCGCAGGGGTACGCGCCGCCGACGCCCGGCGGGGCGCGCGGGGAGCTGTACCGCCGCCCGGCCGCCGAGGAGGCGCGGCCCGAACTGCCGGCGGCGCCGATGGCGCAGGGCCCCGTAGGGTCCGTGGGGCCGATGGCGCTGCCGCGGGCCGGGGAGCCGGTCGGGCAGGGGTCTTCGGCGCTGTTCCGGCGGCGCCGCAAGGCGATGGCCGAGCCGCCGCTGCGGGCGGAAGTTCCCGGACAGGGCGACGCGGAGGCGTGGGCCGTCGAGGAGCCGCTGCCCACGGCGCCGCGGACGTACGACTTCCACGGCGAGCGGGTGCTGATCGTGGACGACGACGTGCGCAACGTCTTCGCGCTGACCAGCGTGCTGGAACAGCACGGTCTGGCGGTGCTGTACGCGGAGAACGGCCGGGAGGGCATCGAGGTCCTGGAGCAGCACGACGACGTGGCGCTCGTGCTGATGGACATCATGATGCCGGAGATGGACGGGTACGCGACGACCTCGGCGATCCGGCGGATGCCGCAGTTCGAGGGGCTGCCGATCATCGCGCTGACGGCGAAGGCCATGAAGGGCGACCGGGAGAAGGCGATCGAGTCCGGTGCCTCGGACTACGTGACCAAGCCGGTCGAGCCCGACTATCTACTGTCGGTCATGGAAGGGCACATGCGCGGGGCCGGGGCGTGACCGGGCGGGCGGAGGGGGACTCCCGAGGGAACCTTCTGCCCTTCCACCACGTTTCCGCTTCGTGCGCTGTGACATCTTGGTGACAGGGTGTGGCGATCTCGGGACTGGGGCTACGATGACCGGCACAAGGACGGACGGCGCAAGGATGCCGTCCTCTGGGGCGGGGCCCGGCGCACAGGCCGGAGCCAGGAGCCGGGGAGGCCCCATGCCGGGGCGAGGAGGACAGGGCATGGTGCAGAAGGCCAAGATCCTCCTGGTCGACGACCGGCCGGAGAATCTGCTGGCGCTGGAGGCCATCCTCTCCGCGCTCGATCAGACACTGGTCCGGGCGTCGTCAGGGGAGGAAGCGCTCAAGGCGCTGCTGACGGACGACTTCGCGGTCATTTTGCTCGACGTGCAGATGCCGGGCATGGACGGGTTCGAGACGGCCGCGCACATCAAGCGGCGTGAGCGGACCCGGGACATCCCGATCATCTTCCTCACGGCGATCAACCACGGTCCGCACCACACCTTCCGCGGGTACGCGGCGGGCGCGGTGGACTACATCTCCAAGCCCTTCGACCCGTGGGTGCTGCGGGCCAAGGTCTCGGTGTTCGTCGAGCTGTATACGAAGAACTGCCAACTGCGCGAGCAGGCGGCGCTGCTGAGGCTCCAGCTGGAGGGCGGCGGCTCCAACGGCGCGGTGGACGGCTCCAAGGAGACGGCCGGCCTGCTGGCCGAGCTCTCCGCGCGGCTCGCCGCCGTGGAGGAGCAGGCGGAGGCGCTGACCAAGCAGCTCGGCGAGGAAGCGGCCGATCCCTCGGTGGTGGCCACCGCGGCGCACCTGGAGCGCAAGCTCACCGGGCTGCGGCGGGCGCTCGACGCGCTGGAACCGGGGACGGGCGGCGGGGCTCCCGTGCTGCCCGCTCACGGCTGAGGTTCGCGGCTGGGTGAGGCTGCCGAGCCCGTTCGTGACCCGGGAGGGGCGCGTGCGGGCCCGCTTGGCGGGCCGTCAGGTCTGGCGGGACGTCAGGGCGGGCCGCCGGTACGGGCCGAGCCCGCGGGCGTCTCCCACCCGAGACCCGGAACGACACGAACGGGTGAAGGGGTGGGCACGCGTGTCCACCGGCGCGCGCACCGGTAACCTCGGGCGCATGGCCTCAAGTACGTCCGGTAAGGGTTCCCAGAGCACGGCGGGCACCGCGAAGGGCCGCACCGGCCGTACGACGGCGCCGGCGAAGAAGGCTGCCCCAGCCCGCAAGCCGCCCGCCAAGAAGGCGGCGCCCGCCGCCAAGCGCGGCCCCGTCAAGAAGGTCGCGCCGAAGCCCGCGCCGTCCCCCACCGGGGGAGTGCTGCGGCTGGTGCGCGCCTTCTGGCTCGGCATCGCGCACGCGGTCGGCGCGATCTTCCGCGGCATCGGGCAGGGTGCGAAGAACCTCGACCCGGCCCACCGCAAGGACGGCCTCGCCCTGCTGCTGCTCGCGCTCGCGCTGATCGTCGCCGCCGGGACCTGGTCGAACCTGAGCGGGCCCGTCGGGGACCTGGTGACCATGCTGGTCACCGGCGCCTTCGGGCGGCTCGACCTGCTCGTGCCGGTCCTGCTCGGCGTCATGGCGGTACGTTTCATCCGCCATCCCGAACAGGCCGATGCCAACGGCCGCATCGGCATCGGGCTCTCGGCGCTGGTCGTCGGAGTCCTGGGGCTCGTGCACATCGCCTGCGGAGCCCCCGGGCGCGACGAGGGCACCACCGCCATGCAGAACGCCGGCGGGCTGATCGGCTGGGGCGCCTCGAAGCCGCTGATCTTCACCATGGGCGCGCCGCTGGCCGTGCCGATGCTGGTGCTGCTCACCGTGTTCGGGCTGCTGGTGGTCACCGCCACCCCCGTCAACGCGATCCCGCAGCGGCTGCGGAGCGCGGGGATCCGCCTCGGGGTCATCGCTCCGAACGAACACGACGCCGAGTATGCCGAGTACGGGGACGCCGCGAGCGCGGCCTCGGCCGCCGCGGACCGGCACGATGCCGAGCAGTGGCGGGCCCGCTCCGGCGCTGCCGGGCCGGGAGACCCGGCGGAGGCCGCCGAGGAGGAGGCGCTCGCCCGGCGCCGGCGCCCCCGGCGGGCCTCGGGCCGGTCCATGGACCGCGGGATGGACGCCGTCGACGTGGCCGCGGCGGCCGCCGCCGCGCTGGACGGGGTGGTGTACGGCGGGATGCCGCCCTCCCCGCTGGTCGCCGACCTCACGCAGGGCATCTCGATGGAGCGTGAGGGTGCGGAGATCACCGCCCCGGTTCCGGCGGCCCGGGAGGAGGGGCCGTCCCGCGAGGAGAAGGCCGCCCGCGAGGAGGAGCCCGCCGACGCGGCCCCGCCGCACGACACCACGGCGGCGGCCTCCGGGACGCTGTCCGTTCCCGACCTGACCAAGACCCCGCCCCCGACCCAGGCGCTGCCGCCCCGCGCGGAGCAGCTCCAGCTGCGCGGGGACATCACGTACTCCCTGCCCTCGCTTGACCTGCTGGAGAAGGGCGGCCCGGGCAAGACCCGCAGCGCCGCGAACGACGCGGTCGTGGCCTCCCTGACGAACGTGTTCATGGAGTTCAAGGTCGACGCGAAGGTCACCGGTTTCACCCGGGGCCCGACGGTGACCCGCTACGAGGTGGAGCTCGGCCCGGCCGTGAAGGTCGAGCGGATCACGGCGCTGGCGAAGAACATCGCCTACGCCGTGGCCTCGCCCGACGTGCGCATCATCAGCCCGATTCCGGGCAAGTCGGCGGTCGGCATCGAGATCCCGAACACCGACCGCGAGATGGTCAACCTGGGGGACGTCCTGCGGCTGGCGGACGCCGCCGAGGACGACCACCCGATGCTGGTGGCGCTCGGCAAGGACGTCGAGGGCGGCTACGTCATGGCCAACCTGGCGAAGATGCCGCACGTCCTGGTCGCCGGAGCCACCGGTTCCGGAAAGTCCTCCTGCATCAACTGCCTGATCACCTCGGTGATGGTGCGGGCCACCCCGGAGGACGTCCGGATGGTGCTCGTGGACCCCAAGCGGGTGGAGCTGACGGCGTACGAGGGCATCCCGCACCTGATCACGCCGATCATCACCAACCCCAAGCGGGCCGCCGAGGCGCTGCAGTGGGTCGTGCGCGAGATGGACCTGCGCTACGACGACCTGGCCGCCTTCGGCTACCGGCACATCGACGACTTCAACCAGGCGATCCGCGACGGCAAGATCAAACTGCCGCCGGGCAGCGAGCGGGAGCTCAGCCCGTACCCGTACCTGCTGGTGATCGTCGACGAGCTCGCCGACCTGATGATGGTGGCCCCGCGCGACGTGGAGGACTCGATCGTCCGCATCACCCAGCTGGCCCGCGCGGCCGGCATCCACCTGGTGCTCGCGACCCAGCGGCCCTCGGTGGACGTGGTGACCGGTCTGATCAAGGCGAACGTGCCCTCGCGCCTGGCCTTCGCCACCTCCTCGCTCGCCGACAGCCGGGTCATCCTCGACCAGCCGGGCGCGGAGAAGCTCATCGGCAAGGGCGACGGGCTGTTCCTGCCCATGGGCGCGAACAAGCCCGTGCGGCTCCAGGGCGCCTTCGTCACCGAGGACGAGATCGCCGGGATCGTGCAGCACTGCAAGGACCAGATGGCCCCGGTCTTCCGCAACGACGTCACCGTCGGGCAGAAGCAGAAGAAGGAGATCGACGAGGAGATCGGCGACGACCTCGACCTGCTGTGCCAGGCGGCCGAGCTGGTGGTCTCCACGCAGTTCGGGTCCACCTCGATGCTCCAGCGCAAGCTGCGGGTCGGGTTCGCGAAGGCCGGGCGGCTGATGGACCTGATGGAGTCCCGGGGGATCGTCGGACCGAGCGAGGGGTCGAAGGCGCGCGACGTGCTGCTGAAGGCCGACGAGCTCGACGGCGTGCTCGCGGTGATCCGCGGGGAGACTCCCGAGTAACGGGCAAAGGATCGGGGGCAACCGTTTCCCCCGGTCGCGTGTCTAGTTGAGGGAGTGGCGGTCCGTTCCGGGTCGCCGCACCGGGCGGGAGCCCCCTGGCCATTCGTATGGCGTAGGGAGGTGCCCCTCCGGTTGCTCCACCCTTTCGTCACCCCCCTAGACTGGACATCCAGCAGGTGGCTACACGCTCGAAAGGCGCCCTCGTGTCCATCGGCAACGCCAACTCCCCCGAAGAAGAGCGGCCTTCGACCGACGACCGGTCCGAGGACCGCCTCGTCGAACGTTCCGTCGAAGAGCCGTCCATCGGGACGGCCCTCAAGAAGGCCCGGATCGCCGCCGGGCTGACTGTCGACGAGGTCAGTTCCACCACCCGCGTGCGCATTCCGATCGTGCACGCGATCGAATCCGACGATTTCACGCGCTGCGGCGGCGACGTCTATGCCCGCGGCCACATCCGTACGCTCGCCCGTGCCGTACGACTCGATCCGGAACCCCTGATCGACAGCTACGACGCGGCCCACGGCGGCCGGCCGGCACCCACCCCCGCCGCGCCGATGTTCGAAGCCGAGCGGATCCGCCCCGAACGGCAGCGGCCCAACTGGACCGCCGCCATGGTCGCCGCCATCGTCGCCGTGATCGGCTTCGTCGGCTTCACGGCCTTCGGCGGCGCCGACGAGAAGACCAAGCGGCCGGTGGCGGAAGGTTCCGCCGCGCCGAAGCCCGCACCCACCCCCAACGCGTCCAAGCCGTCGGTCCAGGCGCCGCCGGCGCCCACGGCTCCCAAGCCGGAGCCCTCGGACAGCGCCATCGCCGCCGCGCCCAAGGACCTCGTCACGGTCGTCCTGACGGCCAACGACGGCGAGAGCTGGATCTCGGCCAAGGACCACAGTGGCCGGCTCCTCTTCGACGGCACCCTCGAACAGGGTCAGTCGAAGACGTTCACGGACAAGGAGTCCATCGACCTGGTGCTCGGCGATGCCGGGGTCGTGAAGCTCTTCGTGAACGGCAAGGAGATCAAGGACGAGTTCCAGCCCGGACAGGTGGAACGTCTCACATACACCAAGGACGACCCCCGTCAGGGTCAGGCCCAGGCGGGCTGACCAGCAGGGCTGACCAGCAGGGAATAGAACGTTCCGGATCCCCGGGGTGCCGCGCCGCACCCCGGGGATCTTGTCGTCCGGGACGGGAGGCGGGGGCCGGTGCCGGGACGAAGTAGTCTTGAGTCCATGCCCGAACGCCGTACCGTCGCCCTTGTCACTCTTGGCTGCGCCCGTAACGAGGTGGACTCGGAGGAGCTCGCAGGCCGCTTGGCGGCGGATGGCTGGGAGCTCGTCGAGGACGCCGCCGATGCGGACGTAGCCGTCGTCAACACCTGCGGCTTTGTCGAAGCCGCCAAAAAGGACTCCGTAGACGCCCTGCTGGAGGCCAACGATCTCAAGGATCACGGCCGCACGCAGGCCGTCGTAGCCGTCGGCTGTATGGCCGAGCGCTACGGCAAGGAACTTGCCGAAGCGCTCCCCGAGGCCGACGGCGTACTCGGCTTCGACGACTACGCCGACATCTCCGACCGCCTCCAGACCATCCTCAACGGCGGCATCCACGCCTCCCACACCCCGCGCGACCGGCGCAAGCTGCTGCCGATCAGCCCGGCCCAGCGCCAGGACGCCGACGTGGCGCTCCCCGGCCACGCCCAGGAGCCCGAGCCCGCCCCCGCGGACCTGCCGGAGGGCGTCGCGCCCGCCTCCGGTCCGCGCGCGCCGCTGCGCCGCCGCCTGGACAAGAGCCCGGTCGCCTCGGTCAAGCTCGCCTCCGGCTGCGACCGGCGCTGCTCCTTCTGCGCCATCCCGTCCTTCCGCGGCTCCTTCATCTCCCGCCGCCCCAGCGACGTGCTGGGCGAGACGCGCTGGCTCGCGGAGCAGGGCGTCAAGGAGATCATGCTGGTCTCCGAGAACAACACCTCGTACGGCAAGGACCTGGGCGACATCCGCCTGCTGGAGACCCTGCTGCCCGAGCTGGCCGAGGTGGACGGCATCGAGCGCGTCCGCGTCAGCTACCTCCAGCCCGCCGAGATGCGGCCCGGCCTGATCGACGTACTCACCTCGACCCCCAAGGTCGTCCCGTACTTCGACCTCTCCTTCCAGCACTCGGCCCCCGACGTGCTGCGCGCCATGCGCCGCTTCGGTGACACCGACCGCTTCCTGGAGCTGCTGGACACCATCCGCAGCAAGGCCCCGACGGCCGGCGTCCGGTCCAACTTCATCGTCGGTTTCCCCGGCGAGAAGGAGTCCGACTTCGCCGAGCTGGAGCGCTTCCTCACCAGCGCGCGGCTCGACGCCATCGGCGTCTTCGGCTACTCCGACGAGGACGGCACCGAGGCCGTCACGTACGAGAACAAGCTGGACGCCGACACCATCGCCGAGCGCCTCGCCCACATGCAGCGCCTCGCCGAGGAGCTCACCTCGCAGCGCGCGGAGGAGCGGATCGGGGAGACGCTGGAGGTGCTCGTCGAGACGGTCGTCCCGCTCGACGAGGCCGAGGACGGCGAGGGCGCTTACGGGCGCGCCGCCCACCAGGCACCCGAGACCGACGGCCAGGTCGTCTTCACCGACGGCGCGGGCCTGGTCCCGGGGCGTATCGTCACCGCGAAGGTGGTCGGCACCCTGGGTGTGGACCTCGTGGCGGAGCCCCTGGGCGTGGATCTTGAGGAGGCGGCCGGATGACCGGAGCCCCGGCATCTGCGGCGGGCGGGACCGGCCGCCGGCCCGCGCCCGGCGCGAAGCTGGGCGCCGCGGCGGTCAATCAGGCCAGCCTGTGGAACATCGCCAACATCCTGACGATGATCCGGCTGGTCCTGGTGCCGGGATTCGTGATGCTGCTGCTCGCCGACGGGGGCTATGACCCCGTCTGGCGGGCCCTGGCGTGGGCGGCGTTCGCCGTCGCCATGATCACCGACATCTTCGACGGGCATCTGGCCCGTACGTACAACCTGGTCACCGACTTCGGCAAGATCGCCGACCCCATCGCCGACAAGGCGATCATGGGGTCGGCATTGGTGTGTCTGTCCTGGCTCGGCGATTTGCCCTGGTGGGTCACCGGGGTGATCCTGGGCCGGGAACTCGGGATCACGCTCATGCGTTTCTGGGTCATCAGGTACGGAGTGATTCCGGCGAGCCGGGGCGGGAAGCTGAAGACCCTGGCCCAGGGCACGGCCGTGGGCATGTACGTGCTCGCGCTGACCGGGCCGCTGGCGACGCTGCGGTTCTGGGTGATGGCGGTTGCCGTCGTCCTGACCGTCGTCACCGGTTTGGACTACATCCGGCAGGCCGTCGTGCTCCGGCGCAAGGGGCTCGCCGCGGAGCGTGCCGCGCGGTGAACCTTGCGGGGGATGGCGCGGGGCTGCAAGAGACGGGCGGATCTTCGGTGGCCGGTGAAGCACTGCGGAATGCGGCCGGGTCCGCCGGGGCCAGTGGGGTGGTTGCGGCCGAGGTACTGAGACTCCTTGCGGAGAGTAACGGTACGGTTGCGGTCGCGGAGTCGCTGACCGGCGGCATGGTCGCCGCGGAGCTCACGGCCGTCCCCGGCGCCTCCAAGTCTTTTCGCGGGTCGGTCACGGCGTACGCGACCGAGCTGAAGCACCAGGTGCTGGGCGTGGACGCCGGGCTGCTCGAGGCCGAAGGCGCGGTGAACCCGCAGGTCGCGGAGGAGATGGCGGCCGGAGTGCGGCGCGTGCTGGGTGCCTCGTGGGGCATCGCGACCACCGGAGTGGCCGGTCCGGAACCGCAGGACGGGCAGCCGGTGGGCACCGTTTTCATCGCGGTGGCGGGTCCCGGGGGCAGGAAAACGGCCCGGCTGAGGTTGAAAGGCTCCCGCGCGGAAATCCGTAGGGAGAGTGCACGGACAGTGCTCGAGCTGCTCGCGAGCGAACTCCGCGAGAATCTGCGGGGGCAGGATACGGAACAGGACGGGGGGATTTGATGTTTGCAGCCCTGAGTGAACACGACATCGCTCCCCGCACGGCCGCCGCGCGAGGCGGTACGGTGGGGCGTGAAGGTTACGGCTACACGGTCAGAGGAGGGAGCCACCGATGATTCTGCTCCGTCGCCTGCTGGGTGACGTGCTGCGTCGGCAGCGCCAGCGCCAGGGCCGTACTCTGCGCGAAGTCTCCTCGTCCGCCCGAGTTTCGCTCGGCTATCTCTCCGAGGTGGAGCGGGGGCAGAAGGAGGCATCTTCCGAGCTGCTCTCCGCGATCTGCGACGCGCTTGACGTACGGATGTCAGAGCTGATGCGGGAAGTCAGCGACGAGCTTTCGCTCGCCGAGCTGGCCCAGTCCGCCGCGGCGAGCGAACCGGTGTCCGCACCGGTCCGCCCGATGCTCAATTCGGTATCCGTGGCCTCGGTCACGGGTGGCCCGGAACGGGTGACCATCAAGGCACCCGTGGAAGCGGTGAATGTCGTAGCCGCGTGATGCGTGCGTGAGCGAATGCCTGCGTGCGTGTCCGTGAGTGTGCGTGTGCGTGCGTGTGTGCTGAGCGTATGAGTGTGGCCGGAGCCCCGGCCGGTGCCCTTGGGTGCCGGGCGGGGCTTCTTGCCGTTCCGGGTGCGGGTGGTTCCGGTGGGGGCGCCGTTCCGGTGGGGGGAGGGTGCCGTTCCGGTGGCGGCGCGAGGGGGTGCGGGTGGGGGCGGGGTGCGGGAGGATGGGCCCGTTCGGGTCTCCGGCCCCTGGAGGTGGCCGTGCGGCGGTTGCTGGGTATACCCGTGGGTCTGGCCCTCGCGCTGTCGGTGGGCGTCCTGTGGTGGTGGGCCGTGCTGCGGCTCGTGCTGGCGCCGGCCGAGGCCGGGCCGGTGGAGGGTGCGGTCGCCGTCGGGGGGTGGGGGCTGGGGCTGCTGCCGGTGCACTGCGTGCCGGGGCCGGTCGGTGGACGTCGCCGCCGTGGTGCGGCAGGTGGTTTGGGTGGCGGAGCTGGGGATGGCGGCGGAGCCGCGGGCAACGGCGGGGAGCGGGCTGGTGCCGGGTCGGTGGCGGTCGGGGAGCCGGGGGTGATGCCGTCGGGGAGTGGGGAGCCCGGGGGCGGGTCGTCGGGGGCTTGGTGATCGTGGGTCTGGGCGGGTGGACCGGGGGTGGTTCCTTACCAAGGCATGGAGACTCCTCCGTTCGGGCGAAGGATTTGGCCCGTCATGAAGGACGAGGCGTCCGAGGCGAGGTAGAGCACTGCCTGGGCTATGTCCTCGGGCTCGCCCACGCGGCGTAGCGGGGACATCCGCGTCATCATCGCTTCGGTCTGCTCCTGGACCTCGGGGCTGTGCCGGCCGGTCATCGGGGTGCGGATCCAGCCGGGCGCGACGGCGTTGACGCGGATGCCGTGCGGGCCGGCCTCGGTGGCGAGGGTCTTGGTCAACTGGACGACGGCGGCCTTGGCGGCGCTGTAGCAGAGCAGACCGGGCTGGGCGGCGTCCACGGCGCCGGAGGCCATGGTGATGATCGAACCGGGCCGGCCGGCCGCGATCATGGCGCGGGCGGCCTCCTGGCAGGTGCGCAGCACCCCCTTGAAGTTGATGTCCAGGACCCGGTCGAGGTCCTCGTCGGACGTCTCCAGAACGCTGCTGCTGTGCATGACCCCGGCGATCGCGGCGGTGATGTCGAGCGGGCCGGCCTGTGCGATCGCCGCCTTGATCGCGGCACGGTCGGTCACGTCGAGGGGATGTGCGGTGGCCCGGCCGCCGGCCTTGGTGATCAGTTCGACCGTCTCCTGGAGACCGTGGGCATCGCGGTCCGCGCAGTGCACGGCGGCTCCGGCCTCGGCGAGGAGTACGGCGGTGGCCCGGCCGATGCCGCTGGCGGCGCCGGTGATCAGAGCGGTGCGGCCGGTGAGTTCGTACGCGCTGGGTGTAGGCATGCGGGGACGGTACGACCGGATCTGACGGGGCGTCAACTAAGGCGTCGGGCCGGATTGGCAACGGGGACACCAGTACGTGGGGCGGTCGTCCTGCGGAGCCTCGCGGACGGGGGTGCCGCAGCGCAGGCAGGGGCGGTGGGCGCGGCCGTAGACGAACAGGGTCTGGCCGGGGCGGCGGCTGCCGGTGGTGTTGCGGCGGCGGTCCTTGTTCGCGTCGAGGAGCCGGTGCGCGGCGGCGGCGAGGCGGGGGAGCGTGCTGGGCGGCAGGTCGCCCACCGGGGTCCAGGGGGTGACCTGGGCGAGGAAGCAGAGCTCGGCCTTGTAGACGTTGCCGATGCCGGCCAGGTTGCGCTGGTCGAGGAGGGCTTCGCCCAGGGGGCGGGCGGGGGCGGCGAGGAGGTTCGCGGCGGCGGTGGCCTCGTCCCAGTCGGGACCGAGGAGGTCGGGGCCGAGGTGGCCGACGGCGCGGTGCTCGTCGGCGGTGCGGAGCAGTTCGACGACGGGGAGGCGGTAGCCGACGGCGGTGTGGTCGGCGGTGGCGAGGATGACGCGGATTTCGTGGGCGGGGCCGGGTGGGTGGGGCGGGGTGGCTGTGCGGGTGCGGGTGGTGGTGCTGGTGCTGGTGGTGTCGGTGGTGGGGAGGATGCGCCAGGTGCCGTCCATGCGGAGGTGGGTGTGGAGGGTGAGGCGGGGGTGGGGGGTGGCTCCTGGGGCGGTGCCGGTTCCTGGCTCGGTGGCGGGTGCCGTCGGGGGGCCGAAGCGGATGAGGAGGTGCTTGCCCCGGGGGACGACCTCCAGGGTGGTGAAGCCCGTGAGGTCTGCGGTGGCGAAGCGGGGGACGCGGAGGTCGGAGCGGGTGAGTTGCTTGCCCGCGAGGGCTTCGCGGAGCCGGGCCGCGGTGCGGTAGACGGTGTCGCCTTCGGGCATGCGTTCATTCTCCTGCGGAGTCGGGGTCTCGGCGTGCGGCCGGGGCTCCGCTGCGCGGTGCTTTGCTCCCCGCCCCGCCCTTCCTCCGTTCCCCGGGGCTGCGCCCCGGACCCGCTCCCTGGGGCTGCGCCCCTGGACCCGCCTTGGGGCTGCGCCCCTGGACCCGCCTTGGGGCTGCGCCCCTGGACCCGCCTTGGGGCTGCGCCCCTGGACCCGCCTTGGGGCTGCGCCCCGGACCCGCTTCCTGGGGCTGCGCCCCGGACCCGCTTCCTGGGGCTGCGCCCCGGACCCGCTCCTTGGGGCTGCGCCCCGGACCCGTGGCCTGTCTCTGGGCTCGCCCTGGGGCTGCGCCCCGTTTCCGGGCGGGACTGTCCTGGGGCCGCTCTGGGGCTGTGCCCGGAGCGTTTCCGGGACTGCGGTCTGATTCGTTGGCGGATCTGCCCCCGGGCCCGTTGCCGGGGCTGTACCCGGACCGGTTGCCGGGTCTGTGCCCGCCACCGCGGGCACGCCCCGGACCCGCCCGGACTCGGATCCAGGAGCTGGGGGTTAGTGGCGGAGGCGGAGGCCTTGGGGGGTGGCGTGGAAGCCGGTGGCTTCTGTGGGTGGGGCGTAGGGGGAGGTGAGGGAGGGGGCGGCGTTGATGCGTTCCACCGTGAGGGTGGGGAGGGTGCCGTTGCGGGAGGCCGTGGTGAGGGCCGTCAGGGCGGCTGTGAGGCGGGGGTCCTCCGGGTCGGGCCAGGCGAGGAGGGTTTTACCGCCGCGCTCCAGGTAGAGGGTGAGTTCGCCGTCGACCAGGACGACCAGGGAGCCCGCCTTGCGGCCCGGCTTGTGGGTGGCGCCGGTCGGGGGCTCCGGCCAGGGGAGGGCGGCGCCGTAGGCGTTCGCCGGGTCGGCGGCGGCCAGGACCACCGCGGCGAGCGGGGGCGGGGTGCGCTCGGCCGCGCGGAGGCGGTCGACCGCGCCGTCCATGGCGAACTGGGCCGCGCCCAGGCCTTCGACCACGTAGCCCCTGCGGGCCTGGCCGCTGTCCTCGAAGGCCGAGAGGATGCGGTAGACCGCGCTGAAGCCGCCTTCCACGCCTTCGGCGGCCACCGCGCCCCGGGTCACCACGCCGTGGCGGTCCAGCAGGGTGCGGGCCAGGGCGTGTGCGCGGTGCGTCGGGTCCGGGGCGTGGACCGGGAGCAGGGACCAGCGGCCCGACACCGTGGGCGGGCCCGTACGGGAGGAAGGGCCGGTGAGGGTGCCGTAGCGGCCGCGGGGGATCGTACGGCGGGCACGGTGGGCGGTGGCGCCCGCCGTGCGGCCCGAGCCGAGGAGGGAGCGCAGGGGGGCCAGGGTGTCGTTGGTCAGGCGGCCCGACCAGGCCAGGTCCCAGACGGCGGAGGAGAGGTCCGCGTCCGAGGCGTCCGGGTGCAGGGAGCGGGCCCGGTCCGTGAGCTGGCGGAAGAACAGGCCGTAGCCGCCGGAGAGGGCGGAGAGGACCGCTTCGTGGAGCGGGGTGAGCTCCAGGGGGTGCGGGGGAGGGAGGAGGAGGGGGGCGGCCTCCGCGAGGTAGAGGGAGATCCAGCCGTCCTTGCCCGGCAGGGCGCCCGCGCCGGCCCAGACGACCTCGCCGGTGGTGGTGAGCTCGTCCAGGAGGGTGGGGGAGTAGCCCGCCACGCGGGAGGGGAGGATCAGGCGCTCCAGGGCGGAGGCGGGCACCGCGGCGCCCTGGAGCTGTTCGATCGCGCGGGCCAGGCCGTCGATGCCGCGCAGGGCTCCGCCCACGTGCTGCCACTGGGGGAGGAAGGTGGCGAGGGAGGCGGGAGGGACCGGTTCCAGCTCCTGGCGCAGGGCTGCCAGGGAACGGCGGCGCAGTCGGCGGAGCACCGTCGCGTCGCACCATTCCTGGCCGGTGCCCGCCGGGTGGAACTCGCCCTGCACCACCCGCCCGGCCGCCGCGAGCCGGTGCAGCGCGCCGTCCGTCACGGCCGTGCCCAGCCCGAAGCGGGCGGCGGCGGTGACGGTGGTGAAGGGGCCGTGGGTGCGGGCGTACCGGGCCAGGAGGTCGCCGAGCGGGTCCTTCACCGGCTCGGTGAACGCCTCCGGGACGCCCACCGGGAGCGCCGTGCCCAGCGCGTCGCGCAGCCGGCCGGCGTCCTCGATGGCCGCCCAGTGGTCCTCGCCGGCGATCCGGACCCGGATCGCCCGGCGGGAGGCGGCGAGGGACGGCGCCCACTCCGCCTCCGCCCCGCGGGCGGCCAGCTCCGCCGGGGTGAGCGGGCCCAGCAGGCGCAGCAGGTCGGCCACCGACTCGGCGTCCTTGGCCCGCCGGTCCTCGGTCAGCCACTGGAGCTCCCGCTCCAGCTCGGTCAGCACCTCCGCGTCGAGCAGTTCGCGGAGCTCGGCCTGGCCGAGCAGCTCGGCCAGCAGCCGGGAGTCCAGCGACAGCGCGGCCGCCCTGCGCTCGGCGAGGGGCGAGTCGCCCTCGTAGAGGAACTGGGCGACGTACCCGAAGAGGAGGGAGCGGGCGAAGGGGGAGGGCTCGGGCGTCGTGACCTCGACGAGGCGGACCCGGCGTGCCTCGATGTCTCCCATCAGCTCGGTCAGGCCCGGCACGTCGAAGACGTCCTGCAGGCATTCCCGTACGGCTTCCAGCACGATCGGGAACGAACCGAACTCGGAGGCCACCTGGAGCAGTTGCGAGGCGCGCTGGCGCTGCTGCCACAGGGGGGTGCGCTTGCCGGGATTGCGGCGCGGGAGGAGCAGGGCACGGGCCGCGCACTCGCGGAAGCGGGAGGCGAACAGCGCGGAGCCGCCCACCTGGTCGGTGACGATCTGCTGGACGTCCCCGTGGTCGAAGGCGACGTCCGCCGCGCCCAGCGGGGGCTTGTCGTCGTCGAAGTCGAAGGAGGCCGAGGAGGGCCCCCGCGCCGGGTCGTGGTCCAGTAGGTCCAGGTCCATGTTCAGCAGGTCCGCGTCCGGGAGGCGGAGCACGATGCCGTCGTCGGCGTGCATGACCTGCGCGTCCATCCCGTACCGCTCGGAGAGGCGGGCGCCGAGCGCCAGCGCCCAGGGGGCGTGCACCTGGGCGCCGAAGGGGGAGTGGACGACGACCCGCCAGTCGCCGAGCTCGTCGCGGAACCGCTCGACGACGATGGTCCGGTCGTCCGGTACGTGGCCGCAGGCCTCGCGCTGTTCGGCGAGGTAGGACAGGACGTTCTCGGCGGCCCAGGCGTCCAGGCCCGCCGCCAGCAGGCGCAGTCGGGCGTCCTCGGGGGCGAGGCCGCCGAGCTCGCGCAGGAACGCGCCGACCGCGCGGCCCAGTTCCAGCGGGCGGCCCAGCTGGTCGCCCTTCCAGAAGGGGAGGCGGCCCGGGACGCCGGGGGCGGGGGTGACCAGGACGCGGTCGCGGGTGATGTCCACGATCCGCCACGAGGTGGTGCCGAGGGTGAAGACGTCGCCGACGCGGGACTCGTAGACCATCTCCTCGTCGAGCTCGCCGACCCGGCCGCCGCCCTTCTTCGGGTCGGATCCGGCCAGGAAGACGCCGAAGAGCCCGCGGTCCGGGATGGTCCCGCCGGAGGTGACCGCGAGCCGCTGGGCGCCGGGCCGGCCGGTGATCGTACCGGCGACGCGGTCCCACACCACCCGGGGCCTGAGCTCGGCGAACGCGTCCGAGGGATAACGGCCGGCCAGCATGTCCAGCACCGCCGTGAAGGCCGAGTCGGGCAGCGCCGCGAAGGGGGCCGCCCGGCGCACCAGGGCGAGCAGGTCGTCGAGCTGCCAGGTGTCCATCGCGGTCATCGCGACGAGCTGCTGGGCGAGGACGTCCAGCGGGTTGGAGGGGATCCGCAGGGACTCGATCGAGCCCGTGCGCATCCGCTCGGTGACCACGGCCGCCTGGACGAGGTCGCCCCGGTACTTGGGGAAGACGACCCCGGTGGAGACCGCGCCCACCTGGTGCCCGGCCCGGCCCACCCGCTGCAGCCCGGAGGCCACCGACGGCGGGGACTCCACCTGGATGACGAGGTCCACGGCGCCCATGTCGATGCCGAGCTCCAGGCTGGAGGTGGCGACCACGGCGGGCAGCCGGCCCGCCTTCAAGTCCTCCTCCACCAGCGCCCGCTGCTCCTTGGAGACCGAGCCGTGGTGGGCGCGGGCCATCAGCGGCGGAGCACCCTGGGCGGCGCCCGACTGGGCCATGATCTCGGCCGGGGGCGGGCCCTCGGGCAGCGGGCCGCCCATGGCGCGCTCGTACGCGATCTCGTTGAGCCGGTTGCACAGGCGCTCGGCGAGGCGGCGGGAGTTGGCGAACACGATGGTGGACCGGTGGGCCTGGACCAGATCGGCGATCCGCTCCTCCACGTGCGGCCAGATGGAGGGCTTGTCGCCGCCCTCCTTGCCCTCGGTGGCGGGGGAGCCGCCCAACTCGCCCATGTCCTCGACCGGGACGACCACCGACAGGTCGAACTCCTTGGTCGAGGGCGGCTGGACGATCTCCACCTTGCCGCGCGGAGCGAGGTAGCGGGCCACCTCCTCCACCGGGCGGACCGTCGCCGACAGGCCGATCCTGCGCGCGGGGCGGGGCAGCAGCTCGTCCAACCGCTCCAGGGACAGCGCGAGATGGGCGCCGCGCTTGGTGCCGGCGACCGCGTGCACCTCGTCCAGGATCACCGTCTCGATCCCGGACAGGGCCTCGCGGGCGGCCGAGGTCAGCATCAGGAACAGCGACTCGGGCGTGGTGATCAGGATGTCCGGCGGCCGGGTCACCAGCGCGCGCCGCTCGGCCGGCGGGGTGTCGCCGGAGCGGATGCCGACCCGGATCTCGGGCTCGGGCAGGCCCAGGCGCACCGATTCCTGCCGGATACCGGTCAGCGGGCTGCGGAGATTGCGCTCCACGTCCACCGCCAGCGCCTTCAGGGGCGAGATGTACAGCACCCGGCAGCGCTTCTTCGGATCCGCCGGGGGCGGGGTCGAGGCGAGCTGGTCGAGGGCGGCGAGGAAGGCGGCCAGGGTCTTGCCGGAGCCGGTGGGGGCCACCACCAGCACGTCCGAGCCCGCACCGATGGCCCGCCAGGCACCCTCCTGGGCGGCGGTGGGCGAGACGAAGGCCCCCGTGAACCAGGAACGGGTCGCGGGGGAGAACGAGTCGAGCGCGGTACCGGACATGCCCCCATCGTGCACCCGCCCACTGACAACGGGCCGGACCTGTGGAAACACCCCGGCCGGGCCGGGCGCAGAATGGGGGGATGGGGACCGGGACCGGAGCGGACGAGGGCCGTCGGGAGTGGGCGCGGCACTGGCAGTACGCGGAACTGCCCGGGCTGGACCTGCTGCGTGCCCACTACGTGCGCCACACCTTCCCGCGCCACGCCCACGACGGGTACGTCATCGCGGCCGTCACCGGCGGCGTCGAGGAGATCGGCCTGCCGGGGGACACCCTGCGCGCCGGGCCCGGCAGCGTGGTCCTGATCAACCCCGAGGTCCCGCACACCGCCCGCGCCGGGGTCCCCGAGGGCTGGGCCTACGCCACCCTCTACCCCTCCCGGGCGCTGATCACCGAGGTCGCCACCGAGATCGGGACCCTGCGCGGGACCCCCGGTTTCACCGCCGCCATGGTCGCCGACCCGCAGGCCTCGCGGGCCATCACCGAGGTCCACCGCGCCGCCGAGGCCGGCAACGCGTTGGCCGCCGACACCCTGCTGCGCGGGGTGGTGGCCCGGATGCTGACCCGGCACGCCGGCCCGCTGCCCACCCGTACGGGGGGCCGTGCGGGCGCCGCCGACGCGGAGCGGGCCCGGGCCGTACTGGAGGAGCGGATGGGGGAGCCCCCGTCCCTGGAGCAGCTCGCGGCGGAGCTGGGGACCAGCCCCTTCGCCCTGCTGCGCGCCTTCCGGGACCGGTACGGCATGCCCCCGCACACCTGGCTGACCGACGCCCGGGTCCGGCGGGCACGCCGGCTGCTCGACGCGGGGATCCCCCCGGCCGAGGCGGCCGTCACCGTCGGCTTCACCGACCAGCCGCACCTGAACCGGCACTTCACCCGCATCGTGGGGGTGCCGCCGGGGGCCTATCGGAGGGAACGGGCGGCGGGTTAGGCCGCGCCGGGCGGGCCGGACGGGGATCCGGCGGTAGGTTCCGGTGGCATGGCCGAACCCCTGCACGCGGCGCCCGTTCACCCGGAACCCGGTCGCGCCGCACCCCTCTACTACGTCGACCGCTCGGACATCCGCGAGGGCAGACTCGAGGACGTCAGGAACGGGATGCGCGACCTGGCCGAGTTCGTCGAGGCGCGCGAGCCGCAGCTGATCGCCTATCAGTTCTACATCGACGAGACCGAGTCCACGATGACCCTGGTGGCCGTCCATCCCGATTCGGCGTCCCTGGAGTTCCACATGGAGCTCGGCGGGGAGAAGTTCCGCGCGTTCGCCGCGTTCATCCGCATGAGGTCCATCGACGTCTACGGCCGGCCGAGCCCGGCGGCCGTGGACCAGCTCCGCCGGAAGGCCGAGATGCTCGGCGGCGGCACCGTCACCGTCCACACCCGCCAGGCGGGCTTCACGCGGCCGTAGCCGACCCCGGTCCGCTCACGCCAGTGCCGCGCGGGTCTCCTCGACGAGCACCCGCGCCTCGGCCACCGTGGCCGTCAGGGCCTCGGGGGTCGTGCCCTGCGCGCCCAGCAGGGTACGGACGCGGTCGCCGAAGCCCGCCGGAGCACTCGGCAGGAGCTCCGCCGAGGCCAGGGCGCCCTTCTCGTTGAGGCACCAGCGGCGGTCCGCCGCGTACAGGGACTGGACGAGGACGCCGAAGGCGCGGGACAGGCACAGGGAGACGTACAGGGAGTCCCCGCGGGCCGCGCCCTTCGCGGCGCCCGCGACCAGGAACTCCGCCTCCCAGGCCCCGGCGATCAGGGAGTCCCGCAGCGGCTCCGGATACACCGAGGTCTTCTCGCGCAGGGCGGTCAGCTCGCCCGACGGGTCGGCCAGGACCTGTCCGAGGGCCACCTCGCCCGGGTAGCAGGGGGACCAGAAGCCGAGCGGGTGGCCCGCCTGCACGCCCACCTCGTAGCGGCCCTCACGGCAGTCCTCCCAGACCCGCTCCACCCGGTCCAGGTCGCGCAGGATCCAGTCCACCGCCACGCCGTCGACGCGCAGCCAGGCTCCGCCGTTGACCCAGGGGCCCCAGCCGCCCGGGCCGGCCACCTCCACGTCCGGTCCGGCCAGCGCGCCCAGCGCGGCGAGGTCGAGGTCGCCCCGGTAGTAGACGCCGAGGTCCCAGTCGGATTCCGGCCGGTGCTCGCCGCGGGCCCGGCTGCCGCCGAGCATCACTCCGCGGACCCCCGGCACCTCGGCCAGCCGGTCCGCCATTTCCTTGATCGCTTCATGCATGGTGCAAGAACGTACAAGACCCGCAGGCGTTCCCCGAATATTTTCGGGGCGTGGGAGAACATCAGATGGCCATACAAGAGGTTCCAGGTCGAGAGGTCCCCGGCGGGTCCGCGGCCGAGGTCAAGCCGCGCGCCGCCGTCGTACGGGACGCGCTGGGCGTGGGCGTGGCGGTCGGACTGTCCGGGTTCGCCTTCGGGGTGACCGCCGCCGGGTCCGGGGTCAGCACCCTCCAGGCGTGCGTGCTGAGCCTGCTGGTGTTCACCGGGGCCTCGCAGTTCGCGCTGGTCGGAGCCCTGGCCGCCGGCGGGAATCCGTTCACGGCCGCCGCCGGGGCCTTCTTCCTCGGGACCCGCAACGCCTTCTACGGGCTGCGGCTGTCCCAGCTGCTCGCGCTGCCCAAGGGCGTACGCCCGTTCGCCGCGCACTGGGTGATCGACGAGACCACCGCCGTGGCCCTGGCCCAGCCCGACCGGAAGTCCGCGCGGCTCGGGTTCACCGTGACCGGGCTGAGCCTCTACGCCCTGTGGAACCTCACCACCCTGCTCGGCGCGCTCGGCGCCGAGGCCATCGGGGACACCAGGGCGTGGGGTCTGGACGCCGCCGGGCCCGCCGTGTTCCTCGCGCTGCTCGCGCCGATGCTGAAGACCGGCACCGAGCGGGCCGTCGCCGGGCTCGCCCTCGTCCTCGGGCTGGGCCTGCTGCCCGTACTGCCCGCCGGGGTGCCCGTGCTGATCGCGGCGCTGGCCGCGCCGATCGTGCTGTGGATGAAGGGACGCCGCCCGTGAACGTCTGGATCGCCATCGGGATCACCGTCGTCGGCTGCTACGCCGTGAAGCTCGCCGGACTGCTCGTCCCCGCCGGGGCCCTGGAGCGGCCCGCGGTGCGCAAGCTCGCCGCGCTCCTGCCGGTCGCACTGCTGGCCGCGCTCACCGCGCAGCAGACCTTCGCCACCGGGCAGGAGCTCGTGCTCGACGCCCGCGCGGCCGGGCTCGCGGCCGCCGCGGTCGCACTGGTGCTGCGGGCCCCGTTCCTCGTCGTGGTCGCGGCGGCCGTCGCCGTCACCGCGGGGCTGCGGGCCCTGGGAGGCTAGGGCCGGGGAGCCGGCCGTACGCGCGCAGGGTCAGCAGCGCCTCCAGCGTGGCGATCGGGCGCCGCTCCAGCGAGCTGCCCGGCGCCCACGCGCCGCGGTGCACCGGCCAGCCGCCGTCCGGCTGCTGCAGGCCGGCCAGGAAGCGCAGCGAGCCGTACAGCTCCGCGTCCGTGAACCAGCCGCGGGCGAGGGACTCCGGGCGGCGGGCGAAGTCGTACGGGTACAGGCGCTCGTCCGGCGCGCGGCCGGGGACCGGCGGGTACGCGCCCTGCCGCGCGGGATCCAGTACGACGAGCCGGTCGTCGCGGACGAGCCGCCCCAGCCGGTCGGCGGCCACCGCGGCCCGGGCCCGGTCGGGCACCCCGTCCAGGAAGGCCACCGCGCCCTGGACCTCGTACGGGTTCCAGTGGCGCAGGTTCTCCACCCGGTCCCAGCAGAAGTCCGTCGCCCGGAACAGCCACGCGTGCCACACCCGGTTGCGGTGCAGGATCCCCACGACGGGGCCGGTGGCCAGCAGGTCGCCCGGCGGATCGTCCTGCAGCGGGAGGTAGGGGGCCGCCGGATAGCCGCCGGAGGCCGGAGCGGTCGCCGGAAGCGCCCCGTCCGGGGTGGAGACCCGGGCCAGGTGGGCGCAGAGCCGCTCGATGCGCTGTCCGGCGCAGCGGCCCAGGCCGTCCAGGACGCGCAGGGCGTGGGCGGTGTGCAGCGGGTGGCTCAGCGGACCGCGCAGATCAGGGTCGAGGGCGTGGCCGTAGCCGCCGTCGCCGCCGAGGTAGGCGCCGAGGGCGGCATCGACCGGGTCCGCGTCCCCGCCGAGGAAGTGGAACGCGAACCGCCGCTGCTCCAGCACGCGGGCCGTGAGCCAGATGAACTGCTCGGCGCGGGCCAGTGCACTCGTCGCCGTCGGCGTGCTCGGCACGCTCGGCGCGGTCGTTGCGGTCGTCGCCGCCGGGGCGCACGCTTCGTCTCCAGGCATGCCAGGAACCGTAGGGGCCCGGACTGCGCCGACGTGGCCCGAACGGGGAGGGGCCACTCTCCGGGGCGGGATACTGGAGGCATGCGGTTGACGATTTTCTGGGAGCGGATGGCCGAGCACTTCGGTGCGGGCTACGCGGACTCCTTCGCGCGGGACCACGTCATGACGGAGCTCGGGGGACGCACCGTCCACGAGGCGCTGGACGCGGGCTGGGAGGCCAAGGACGTGTGGCGCGCGGTGTGTTCGGCCGTGGACGTGCCGGCTTCGCTGCGCTAGCAGGGCCTGGGCAGGGCCCGGGCAGGGCCTGGGCAGGGCGACCGGCGTACGGCCCGGCGGCCGGCCGGGGCGAGGCTCGGGCGAGCGCTGCGCGGGCGGGCCCGAGCGAGCGCTTGGCGGTACGCGGCGCCGGTGGGACAGACTTGGCGGCGTGGCAGCCACCGAAGAGACGACCGACCAGCCCGAAGGCCCCCGGGGCGCGCGTCCGCCCGGCCCGGCGACCCCGGCGGACGCGGGAGATCCCTCGGCCGGGGTTCCCCGGGCGGGGGACCCCGGAGCGCCGGGCCCCGTCGAGGGCACGGCGGCGGATGCCCGGATGCCGCGCTGGCTGCCGCGCGCGGTGATCCTCGTCCTGGCCCTGGTGGCCTGTTTCCAGCTGGGCAGCTGGGCCTTCCACCAGCTCATCGGGCTGCTCGTCAACATCCTGATCGCGTTCTTCCTCGCGCTCGCGATAGAACCGGCCGTGGCCCGGATGGCGGCCCGCGGCATGCGCCGCGGGCTCGCCACCTTCCTGGTGTTCCTCGGGGTGTTCGTCGCGGCCGTCGGATTCGTCGTCCTGCTCGGCTCGGTGCTCGCCGCGCAGATCATCGACCTGGTGGAAGGCTTCCCCGGCTATCTCGACTCGCTGATCGGCTCGATCAACGACACCTTCCACACGGACCTGTCCCGGCTGGACATCCAGGACAGTCTGCTGCACTCCGACTGGCTGCAGAAGTACGTGCAGAACAGCGCGAGCGGCGTGCTCGACGTGTCCGCCACCGTGCTCGGCGGACTGTTCAAGCTGCTGACGATCGGTCTGTTCTCCTTCTACTTCGCCGCCGACGGGCCGCGACTGCGCCGCGCGCTGTGCTCCGTACTCCCGCCCAGGAAGCAGGCGGAGGTGCTGCGGGCGTGGGAGATCGCCGTCACCAAGACGGGCGGATACCTCTACTCGCGCGGGCTGATGGCGCTGATCTCCGGGATCGCGCACTACATCGTCCTCGCGGTGCTGGGCGTGCCGTACGCGCCCGCGCTCGCGGTGTGGGTGGGGCTGGTGTCGCAGTTCATCCCCACCATCGGCACCTACCTGGCGGGCGCGCTGCCGATGCTGCTCGCCTTCACGGTCAACCCCTGGTACGCGCTGTACGTCCTCGGATTCGTGGTGGTGTACCAGCAGTTCGAGAACTACGTGCTCCAGCCGAAGCTGACGTCGAAGACGGTGGACATCCACCCGGCGGTGGCCTTCGGATCGGTCATCGCGGGCACCGCCCTGCTGGGCGCGGTCGGGGCGCTCATCGCGATCCCGGCCGTCGCCACGATGCAGGCCTTCCTCGGCGCGTACGTGAAGCGGTACGCGCTGACGGGCGACGCGGACGCCTCTACTTCCCGGCCTCGTCCGCAGAGGCGAGTACGGCTGCCAGGGCGTCGTTGACCCAGTTCTCGACGGCGTCCTTGTCCACGCCGAGGCCGCTGAGCGTTCCCGTTCCGTTCTCCAGCTCCAGGAGCGCGAGCAGGATGTGCTCGGTGCCCACGTAGTTGTGGCCGAGGCGCAGGGCCTCGCGGAAGGTGAGCTCCAGGGCCTTCTTCGCGGAGGCGTCGAAGGGGACCAGGGCGGGGAGCTCCGCCGCGGCCGGGGGCAGGCCGGCGGTCGCGGCGGCGCGCACGTCGTCGGCCGTGACGCCCTGGTCGGCGATGGCGTGGGCGGCGAGGCCGTCGGGTTCGGCGAGCAGGCCGAGGACGAGGTGCTCGGTGCGGATCTCGGTGTTGCTCGCGGCGCGGGCCTCGTTCTGGGCGGTCACGACCACGTTGCGGGCGCGGGGGGTGAAGCGGCCGAAGCCCTGGCTCGGGTCGAGCCCGGGGTCACCCTCCTTGTCGGCCTTGGGGACGAAGCGCTTCTGGGCGGCCTGGCGGGTGACGCCCATGCTGCGGCCGATGTCGGTCCAGGAGGCGCCGGAGCGGCGGGCCTGGTCGACGAAGTGACCGATGAGGTGGTCGGCGACGTCCCCCAGGGCTTCGGCGGCGACGACAGCGCCGCTGAGCTGCTCCAGGGTGTCGGTGTGGACCTTCTTGATGGCCTCGATGAGGTCGTCGAGGCGTACCGGATTGGTCATGCGAACGGGTTCCACCGAAGGGTTCGTCATGAGGCAACCCTAGGTTGACAGTCGAATGGGTGTCAACCTTGGGTTGTCACTCTTGGGCCGTCGCTCTCGGGTCGTTACGCTTCCGGCTCCCGCAGGGTGAAGCTCGCGCGCTCCCGCCAGGCCGTCCCGTCGTAGGCCACCAGGTCGACGGTGCGGACGCGGGTGGTGAGGGGCAGTCGGCCGTCGAGGTCCGCCTCGGCGGCGTCCAGGTCCGCCTCGCGGGCGCGCTGGGCCACCGTGAGGTGCGGGGCCGGGTCCCCGTAGCGGCCGCCGTAGGGCTTGACGTCCGGCCAGCGGTCGGTGATCGCACGGGTCAGACGGCGCAGCGGGGCGTCCGGCTCCGGGGCGAGGTAGAGCATCCCCGGGAACCGGCCGGTCCGCTCGAAGCGCAGGTCGAAGGCGCGGTGGGGGCTCAGGGCCGCGGCGATCCCGGCGTGCACCGAGGCGTCGATCAGGCTCTCCGGGAGGAACGGGTAGAGCACGCTCACGTGCGCCGGCACCCCGGCCCCGGCCCGGGCCGCGGGGTCGATCCGCTCCCGCCAGTCCCGGACGACGGGTTCCGCTTCGGGTATCCGCACGATGAGCGCGGTGCGCCCGGCGGGGAACATGCTGGAGGTGGTGTCGTCCGCGGAGTCCTTCATGGGAGTGGATCATGCCAGCCGCCGGTGGGGCGGACGGGTCCGGCGTGGCGCGCTTGACAGGGAAATCGAACACGCATTCTTATTGGTTATCCACAGCCAAAACGGACGTGGGACCGCGTTGTCAGTGGCAGGCGTTAGCGTCAATGGCGTGAAGCGATCGACTCAAGCAAATCGGGTGGAACCCATGGCAGGCAACGACCGCGAGAAGGCTCTCGAAGCCGCGCTCGCACAGATTGAACGGCAGTTCGGCAAGGGTGCCGTGATGCGTCTCGGCGACAAGCCGAACGATCCCATCGAGGTCATCCCCACCGGATCGACCGCGCTGGACATCGCGCTCGGCGTCGGCGGACTGCCGCGCGGCCGTGTGATCGAGGTGTACGGGCCGGAGTCCTCCGGTAAGACGACCCTGACGCTGCATGCCGTGGCCAACGCGCAGAAGGCCGGCGGCACCGTGGCCTTCGTGGATGCCGAGCACGCGCTCGACCCCGAGTACGCCAAGGCCCTCGGCGTCGACACGGACAACCTCATCCTGTCCCAGCCGGACACCGGCGAGCAGGCGCTGGAGATCGTGGACATGCTGGTCCGCTCCGGCGCGCTCGACCTCATCGTCATCGACTCCGTCGCGGCCCTCGTGCCGCGCGCGGAGATCGAGGGCGAGATGGGCGACTCGCACGTGGGTCTCCAGGCCCGTCTGATGAGCCAGGCCCTCCGGAAGATCACCGGTGCGCTCAACCAGTCCAAGACCACCGCGATCTTCATCAACCAGCTCCGCGAGAAGATCGGTGTGATGTTCGGCTCGCCGGAGACCACCACCGGTGGCCGCGCGCTGAAGTTCTACGCCTCCGTGCGCCTCGACATCCGGCGCATCGAGACCCTCAAGGACGGCACGGACGCGGTCGGCAACCGCACCCGCGTCAAGGTCGTCAAGAACAAGGTCGCGCCGCCCTTCAAGCAGGCCGAGTTCGACATCCTCTACGGCCACGGCATCAGCCGCGAGGGCGGCCTGATCGACATGGGCGTGGAGCACGGCTTCGTCCGCAAGGCCGGTGCCTGGTACACGTACGAGGGCGACCAGCTCGGCCAGGGCAAGGAGAACGCGCGCAAGTTCCTCTGCGACAACCCCGCCCTGTCCGACGAGATCGAGCGGAAGATCAAGGAGAAGCTGGGCGTCGGCATCCGTAAGACAGACACCGCTGCCGCCGCCACGGCCGAGGCCGGCGCGGACGCGTCCGCCGAGACCGCCGCGGTGCCCGCTCCCGCGTCGAAGGCCAAGACCGCGGTCAAGGCCGCCGTCGCCAAGAGCTGACCCGTGTGGGAGCACGAAAGGGGCGGCCCCGACGGCACCGACCGCGCCGACGGCGCTGAGGACCGCCGCGAGGGCAGTCGCCGGGGCCGCCGCGAGAGCGGCGGCCGGGGAGGCCGTCGTACGGAGGGCCGCGAGGGCCGGGATGACCGGGCGGGCCGGGAAGGCCGCCAGGAACTGCCGCCCCAGAGTCCCGAGGAGCAGGCGCGGGCGATCTGTCTGCGCCTGCTCACCGGGATGCCGCGCACCCGGCGGCAGCTCGCGGACGCCCTGGCCAAGCGGGACATCCCCGAGGAGGTGTCGGAGCAGGTCCTCTCCCGGTTCGAGGAGGTGGGCCTGATCGACGACGCCGCCTTCGCCGGGGCCTGGGTCGAGTCCCGGCACCGGGGCCGGGGGCTGGCCCGCCGGGCGCTCGCACAGGAGCTCCGTACCAAGGGGGTGGCCCCCACCCTCGTACAGGAGGCCCTGGAACAGCTGGACTCCGACCAGGAGGAGGAGACCGCCCGGGAGCTCGTGGAGCGCAAGCTCCGCGCGACCCGGGGCCTGGAGCGGGACAAGCGGATCCGGCGCCTCGCCGGAATGCTCGCCCGCAAGGGGTACCCCGAGGGCATGGCCCTGCGGGTGGTCCGCCGCGCACTGGAGGCGGAGGGCGAGGACGCCGAAGATGCCGAGGACCTGACGATCTGACGGGGTGACACCGGGCCGGGCGGTGCGCCGGGATCGCGTGGGGTGGGGGTAGCCCCCGGCCGAGGACGCCGGGGCGCTCCAATGTCCCGAGACGGCCCCGGCGGCAGAGTTTTCCCCATGATGCTGCGCTACGCACTCCAGACCGTCCGGGACCGCAGAGCCGGGTTCCTCGGCGCCTTCCTCGCCCTGCTGTGCGCGGCGGCCCTCGTGACCGCCTGCGGAACCCTCCTGGAGACGGGACTCCGCGGGACGATCGCCACCGAGCGCTACGCGGGCGCCCCGGTGGTCGTCTCCGCCGACCAGAACGTCCATGCGACGACGGTCAAGGAGAAGAAGGGCAAGTCCAAGACGAAGCACAAGGCCAAGCCCGTCGCCGAGCGGGCCTGGCTGCCGGCCACCGCCGTGGACACCGTCCGCGCGGTGCCCGGGGTCGAGCGGGCCGTCCCCGAGCTCACCTTCCAGGCCGTACCGCTCACCCGGGGCGGCCCCGGCGGCGAAGGCGCGAAGCCCTCGTACGGGCACGCCTGGAGCTCGGCCGCGCTCACCCCCTTCACGCTCGCCGAGGGCCGCGCCCCCCCAGGGCGGTGACGAGGTCGTCGTCGACCGCGGACTCGCGGCCCGCGCGGCGCTGAAGCCCGGCTCCGAGCTCACCGTGCAGTCCACCGGTGCGCCCAAGACCTACACGGTCAGCGGGATCGCGGTCGCGGCCGGCGGGAGCCTCGCGCACCAGAGCGCGCTGTTCTTCGGCGACGCCGAGGCGCAGCGGCTCGCCGCCCGCGACGGCCGGGTCAGCGCCATCGGGGTACTGCCCCGGGCCGGAGTCGACGCCGGCGAGCTGGCCGGCCGGATCCGCCAGGCGCTCCAGGGCACCACCGCGCAGGTGGCCACCGGCGACGGCCGGGGCCCCGTGGAATTCCTCGACGCTGCCGGCGCCCGGATCAAGCTGGTCTCCATGGGCGGCGCGATGGGCGGTACCTCGCTCCTCGTCGCGGTCCTCGTGGTCGTCGGCACCTTCTCCCTGTCGATCCAGCAGCGCCACCGCGAGCTCGCCCTGCTCCGCGCCATCGCCGCCACCCCCAAGCAGCTGCGGCGCATGATCGGCCGCGAGGCGCTGCTCGTGGGGCTCGCCGCCGGGATCGCCGGAGCCCTCGCCGGGCTGCCGCTGGCCGCCTGGCTGCACGGCCGGTTCGTCGGCGCCGGGGTCGTCCCGGTGACCCTGGAGCGCACCGCCGGGATCTTCCCGATGATCGCCGCCGTCGGCGCGAGCCTGCTCGGGGCATGGGCCGCGGCCCGGATCATCGCACGGCGGGTGGCCCGCGTCCGTCCCGCCGAAGCGCTGGCCGAGGCCGCCGTCGAGCGGAACCGGCCCGCGTGGGCGCGGCTCACCGCCGGGGCCCTGCTGCTGGCGGCAGGGGTGGTGCTGGTGGCCGTACTCAGCACGCTGCGCACCGAGCCGGCCTCGACTCCGGTCACCTTCCTCGCCGTCGTGGTGCTCGCCGGAGCCGTCTCGCTGCTGGGCCCGCTGATCGTCAAGGGCGCGGCCGCACTGCTCGCCGGGCCGCTGCGGCTGGCCGGTCCGGGCGGCCGGCTGGCCACCGCCAACCTGCGCGGCAACGCGACCCGGATGGCCTCCGCGGTCACCCCGCTCACCCTGCTGATCGGGATGGCCTGCACCGTGCTCTTCGTCACTCCGACGCTCGGCGACGCCGCCCGGGCGCAGGCCCGTGAGGGAGTACGGGCCGAGTGGGTGCTCCAGGGACGGGGGCCGGGGGTTCCCGGCGCCGCCGTCGAGCGGATCCGCCGGACCCCCGGGGTTCTCGCGGCCACCGAGATCGTGCACACGTCGATCCGGGTGGGGCTGACGAAGTACGCGGCGCAGGGCGTGACCCCGGCCGGGCTCGACCGGACCTGGGACCCGGGGGTGACGGCCGGGAGCCTGGCGGGATTCGGGGAGCAGAGCGTCGCGGTGAGCGAACTGGCCGCGGACCAGCTGGGCCTGAAGCCGGGCAGCCCGCTCTCGCTGACGCTGGGGGACGGAACGCCGGTCACCCTGACCGTGTCCGCGGTGTACGCGCGGGGGCTGGGCTTCGGGGACGTCACGCTGCCGCACGGCCTGATGGCCGCGCACGTCGACGATCCGCTGGCTTCGAGCGTGCTGGTGGCGGGGCCGGCGGCGCGGGAGGCGCTCGCCTCGGCGGTACGGGAGTTCCCGGGCGTGGCCGTGCTGTCGGCGGCCGAAGCGGACGGCGCGCGGGCGGAGCGGCAGGCGGCCGGGTCGGAGATCAACCTGCTGGCGATGGGGCTCGTCCTGGCCTTCACCGCGATCGCGGTGGCCAACACGCTGGCGATGTCCACGGGGGAGCGGCTGCGGGAGTTCGCGATGCTGAGGCTCGCGGGGGCGACGCGGCGGCAGGTGCGGGGGATGCTGCGGGTGGAGGCGCTGGCGGTGCTCCTGATGGGGGTGGTGCTGGGGTCGGGGATCTCGCTGGCGGTCCTCACCGCGTTCAGTGTGGGCATGACGGGGACGGCGGCCGCGGTGGTGCTGCCGCTGGTGTACGGGGTGGTCGTGGGCGGGGCCGGGCTGGTGGCGCTGTGCGCCACGGGCTTCGCCGGGCGGATGGCGATGCGGCCCCGGCCGGTGGACCTCGCGACGGCCAAGGGCTAGCCCTCGGGGCTTTCCCCGGGCCCGTGCGGCCCCCGGCCCCCGGCCCCCGGCCCCGGGCGGGGCTGGGGGCGGCCGCGTCGGCCCGGACGCCGGCGGGTGGTTCGGCCCTGCGGGGCGAGGAGTCCCCTACCCGCCCTTCCACCGTTCCCCGGGCTCCGCCCGGACCCGTCCCGGGGCTCCGCCCCAGACCCCGCGCCTCAAACGCCGGCGAGGCTGGAATTGCCCTGCGGGCAATCCAGCACCGGCGAAAACCCAGCCCCTCCGGCGTTTGAGGAGCGGGGTCCGGGGCGGAGCCCCGGGGAACGGGCGAAGGGTGGGTAGGGGACCTCGCCCCGCAGGGCCGACCCAGCCGCACCCGCCCACCGGACCTCACGCCGGGACGACAGGGGCGACAGCCCCGACCGGCCCCCGCCGGACGGAGTCCGGCGCAGCGATGCGAAGCCCGCGCAGCGGTGCGAGCGGCGCGTTAGGAACGTACAACGGGCAGGCCCGCGGCCTTCCAGGCCTGGAAGCCGCCCGTGAGGTCCGTCGCGTTGGGGAGGGACAGGGCGTGGAGGGAGGCCGCCGCGAGGGTGGAGGCGTAGCCCTCGTTGCAGATCACGATGATGCGGACGTCGTGGTCCACCGCCTCCGGGAGGCGGTGGGAGCCTTCCGGGTCGAGGCGCCATTCCAGTTCATTGCGCTCGACCACCAGCGCGCCCGGGATCAGCCCGTCCCGCTCGCGCAGGGCCTGGTACCTGATGTCGACCAGCAGGGCCCCGGTCAGGGACTCCGCGTGCGCCTGGGCCGCGTCCACGCGGGTGTACGTGGTCCGCAGCCGGTCGACGAGGGCGTCGATGCCGCTCACTGCCAGTCCGCCGGACGCTCGACCTGCTCCAGCGTGAGCACCGGGCCGGTGCGGCTGTAGCGGCGGATCAGGGGCAGCGGCGGGTAGTACGCGTGGACGGAGATCGCGTGCTCGGTCGCGGACTCGTTGAGCACCTCGTGCACGTGGTGCTCGCCGAAGGCCCGCCCGGTGCCCGCGCCCAGCCGGCGCGTGCGGTCCACGTCGGGGGCCAGGGAGAGGGACTGCCAGCCCTCGGAGGGGAGGCGGACCGCCAGGGAGTTCTCCGTGAGGTGTCCCTGCGCGGTGGTGAACGCGCCCCGCGACTCGGCGTGGTCGTGCCAGCCGGTGCCGGTGCCGGGCGGCCAGCCGATCAGCCAGGCCTCGCTGCCGCCCGGGCCGTCGAGCCGGATCCACGTCCGGCCCTCGGGGTCGAGGGGGAGGGACGCGATCAGTTCGGGGTCGGAGGCGATGCGCCGGGTGAAGGCGAGGAGATCCGCAGCCGAGAGGGCCGGGGCGGCAGCCGGAGCCGCCGCCGGGGCAGGGGCGTGCGTGGGTGCAGACATGGAGGATGACCGTCCTGGGGGTTCGCGAGAGCGCGCGGCACACCCGCATGGGGGGCGCGCAAGAGGGAAGGGCGAATCAGCAGGAAGGGCGACACACGCAGCCCGCGTAGCGGAGCAGGTCCATATGGACCCTCCGCCACAGGCGTACGTCGTTGCCGGTCATGTCCGCGAGTGAAGCACGACTCGGCCGGAGGGTCAATCGATCACGGGTGCGGCGGCGGGCAGGCTCCTGGATGCCGGGGCGGGGGCGGCGGTCGACGGGCCGTGCCGGACCGCGTCCGCGGCCTCGTACAGCCCGGCCGGGTGGACCCCGGCGAAGGTGGCCGCGAGATGCCCGTCCGGTCGTACGAGGAGCACGGTGTGCGCCGCCGCCCCGGGGTAGCCGTCCGCCACGAGCAGTTCCGCCCGGACCGGCAGCGCGGAGACGGCCGCCGCGAGGCGGGGCATCAGGCCGGCGCCCACCCAGTGCCGCCGGTCCCAGACCCCGGTGCCCGGGGCGACGAGGACGACGAGGAGCCGGCCCCGCCCCAGCTGGTCGCGCAGCGGCACCGTCGAGCCGTCGGGCGCGGTGACCGGGACGTTCTCGACGGACCCGCCCGGCTCGGTGGCGGTGGGCACGTCGTGGACGGCCACGGGCGGGGCGTACACCGGCTCCGCGCCGAGCGGGCCGCGACCCAAGTGGCCGTCGGTGAGGAGGAGTTCGGCGGCGCGCGAGGCTCCGGGGAGGTACGTGCGCAGGCCGCCCCCGGTCCGCAGCGCGGGCATGGCCTGGTCGGCGGCGCGCAGCCGGGCGGCCACCGCCCTGCGGCGCTCGGCCTCGTAACTGTCGAGGAGGGCTTCGGAGGCCCCCTGGTGCCAGGCGAGGGAGAGCTTCCAGGCGAGGTTCTCGGCGTCCCGGAGGCCTTCCTCCACGCCCTGGGTGCCGAGCGCGCCGAGCAGGTGCGCCGCGTCCCCGGCGAGGAAACAGCGGCCGTCGCGCCAGCGCCGGGCGAGCCGGTGGTGCAGGGTGTGGACCCCGGTGTCGAGGAGCTCGTACGGGGGTGTCGTGCCCCCGCACCACAGCGCGAGGCTGTCGCGGATGAGGGTCACCAGCGCGTCGGGGGTGACCAGGTCCCCGCGCGCGGGGAGCAGCCAGTCCAGCCGGTACGCCCCGTCGGCCAGCGGCCGGGCGGTGACTTCCCCGGGCGGGCTGCGGTCCAGCAACGCTTCGCCCGGCCAAGGCAGTTCGGTGCGCAGGGCGGCCACGGCGTGCCGCTCGACGGCGGTGCGGCCGGGGAAGCGGATGCCGAGCAGCTTGCGCACGGTGGAGCGGGCCCCGTCACAGCCGACCAGGTGGCTGCCGCGCCACCACGTGGTCTCGGCGCCCCGGGTGTGGGCGGTGACCCCGCGGTCGTCCTGCTCCAGGGCGTCGAGTTTGCTCTCGGTGACCAGCTGGACCAGGGGATGTGCGGTGGCGGCGTCGCGCAGTCCGCGGGTCAGGGCGTGCTGGGGCAGGTGGATCGGGGCCGGGCCGTCCTCGAAGGTGACCCGCCGGGACTCGCGGCCGCGCCGCATGGTGCGCCAGGCGGTGAAGTACGCACCCTCGTCGCGCAGCGTCGTACAGCCCAGCCGGTGCACCATCGCGGCGGTGTCGGCGTGCAGGGCGACGGTGCGCGCGGGGCGGGGTTCGTCCTTGCCGGATCCCTCGTCGAGCACGACGCAGGGCACGCCCTGGCCGGCCAGGGCGAGGGACAGGGACAGCCCGACGGGCCCCGCGCCGACGACGATCACCGGGTCCATGATGTGGCTCCCGGTGTCCGGTATGTGATCACAGAACGTATGCAACCCACTGGAGGTGCCTGCGTCAAGTGACGCCGGGCCGGACAATGCCGAGTGGTGCGACGGATGAGTTCCGCCGCACCACACGTGTCCCGCAAGTGTACTGACCGGCTGTCAGGCCGGGTGTCCGACCCGGGTTCGGGCAGATGTCCGATGCCGCGTCGCGAGGACGGTCACATGCCGGCGCTGTTGTTGCCCGCGTCGAGGGTGATCGGGACGATCGCGTCCGTGGTCCGCTTCGACTTGCGCAGGCGGCCCTCCAGCCAGGAGGCGAAGGTGGTGAGGGCGAAGTTCACCGCGATGTAGATCGCAGCGATCACGATCAGGGTCGGGATGATGTTGCTGTAGTTCGCCGAGATCTGCCGGTACGTGGTCAACAGCTCGGCGAATCCCAGTACCGCACCTCCGATCGCGGTGTCCTTGAGGATCACCACGAGTTGGCTGACCAGCGCCGGGAGCATCGCGGTCACCGCCTGCGGGAGCAGGACGTAGGTCATGACCTGGCCCTTGCGCATGCCGATCGCCTTGGCGGCGTCGGTCTGGCCCTTCGGCAGTGAGTCGACTCCGGCCCGGACGATCTCGCCGATGACGGCGGAGTTGTACAGGACCAGCCCGGTGATCACCGCGTACAGGGGCCTGATCTCGGAGGCGACGGTCGTGTACTGCACGAAGAAGGCGGAGCCGAAGAGCATCAGCATCAGCACCGGGATGGCCCGGAAGAACTCGACCCAGGCGCCCACGGCGGTGCGTACCCACGCATGGTCGGAGAGCCGGCCGAGGCCGAGCAGGGCTCCCAGCGGGAGGGCGATCACCATGGCGATGGCGCCGGCCTTCAGGGTCTCCCAGAGTCCGGGGAGCAGGAAGGTCGTCCACACCTGGCCCTCGACGAAGGGGGTCCACTTGTCGGCGTCGAGCTGACCCTTGTCCGCGAGGGAGGACAGCACCCACCACGCGAGGGCGGCGGACGCCAGCAGGAAGACGCCGGTGTAGATCCAGTTGCGGGCCTTGGCCCGGGGGCCCGGGGCGTCGTACAGCACCGAGGTCATCGCTTCACCGCCACGCGCTTGGCCACCCAGCCCAGGAGCAGGCCGGTGGGCAGGGTCAGAAGGACGAATCCGAGGGCGAAGACGCCGAAGACGGCGAAGAGGTCCTGCGGTTCGTTCTCGACCATCTCCTTCATCAGCAGCGCCGCCTCGGCCACGCCGATCGCCGCCGCCACCGTGGTGTTCTTGGTGAGGGCGATCAGCACGTTGGCGAGCGGTGCGACGACCGCGCGGAACGCCTGGGGAAGCACGATCAGGGTGAGCGTCTGGACGAAGCTCATGCCCAGGGCGCGGGAGGCCTCGGCCTGGCCGACCGGGACCGTGTTGATGCCCGAGCGGATCGCCTCGCAGACGAAGGTGCCGGTGTAGGCGATGAACCCGAGGACCGCGAGGCGGAAACCGATCTCCTTGAACGTGCCGCCGCCGAGGGTGACGCCGAGGGTCAGGCTGAGGCCCTGTGAACAGCCGATGATCAGCACGGTCAGCGGGGTGTTGCGCACGAGGTTCACGTACGCGGTGGCGAAGCCCCGCATCAGCGGGACCGGACTGACCCGCATCCCGACCAGTACGGTGCCCCAGATCAGGGACCCGACGGCCGAGTAGAGGGTGAGCTGAACCGTCACCCAGAAGGCTCCGAGCACGTCGTACTGCCCGGAATCAAGAAAATCGAACACGATGGCCTGCGCTCTCCCCAGGATGGCCAGGTTGGCCGGTGGGTCACGGCGCCGCCCGCGGCAGGCGGGCGGCGACGCTCCTCACCGATGGATCGGCCGGCGGACCGGCCGCCGGGTCAGCTGCCTTCGGTGACCGCGGGGGCCGGCTCGGCCTTGTAGCCGGACGGACCGAAGTTCTTCTCGATGGCCTTGGCCCAGGCGCCGTCCGCCTCCATCTTCTTGATGGCGGCGTTGACCTTGGTCTGGAGCTCCTTGTCGCCCTTCTTCAGGCCGATGCCGTAGTTCTCGTTGCTCAGGCTCAGCCCGACCAGCTTGAACTTGCCCTTGTTCTTGTCCTGGGCCGCGTAGCCGGCCAGGATCGAGTTGTCCGTGGTCAGGGCGTCAACGGCCTTGTTCTCCAGACCGGTCAGGCACTCGGAGTAGCCACCCAGCTGCTGCAGGTCGGCCTCGGGGGCCAGCTTGGTCTTGACGTTCTGCGCCGACGTGGAGCCGGTGACCGAGCAGAGCTTCTTCTTGTTCAGGTCCTCGGCCTTGGTGATCGAGGTGTCGTCGGCACGGACCAGCAGGTCCTGGTGCGCGAGGAAGTACGGGCCGGCGAAGTCGACCTTCTCCTTGCGCTTGTCGTTGATCGAGTAGCTCGCCACGACCAGCTTCACGTCGCCGTTGGAGATCAGGTTCTCGCGCTCGGCGCTGACGGCCTGCTTGAACTCGATCTGGTCGGGCTCGTAGCCGAGCTCCTTGGCCACGTACGTCGCCACGTCCACGTCGAAGCCCGTGAACTTGCCGTCGGGGGTCTTGAGGCCCACACCCGGCTGGTCGAACTTGATGCCGATGACGATCTTGTCCTTCTTGGCCCCGCCCGACGCGCTGGCGTCGCTGCCGGGCTTGGTGCTGTCGCTGCCGCCACAGGCGGTCGCGGTCAGGGCGAGAGCAACGGCGATGGCGGCGGCCGCGCCGACCTTGGAGAGCTTCATGGTGAGACTTCCCTCGAAGTGAGACGTGAGACAGCAGTGAAGTGAGACGTGCGTGCTGGACGACGATCCGTCACCGGATCACTACCAGATACGAAGGTCAGTGGTGCAGGATCTTCGAGAGGAAGTCCTTGGCCCGGTCGCTCCGCGGGTTGCTGAAGAACTGCTCGGGCGTGGCCTCTTCGACGATCTTTCCGTCGGCCATGAAGACCACTCGGTTGGCGGCGGAGCGGGCGAAGCCCATCTCGTGCGTGACGACGACCATGGTCATCCCCTCCCGGGCGAGCTGCTGCATGACCTCCAGCACCTCGTTGATCATCTCCGGGTCGAGGGCCGAGGTCGGCTCGTCGAAGAGCATCACCTTCGGGTCCATCGCCAGGGCGCGCGCGATCGCCACGCGCTGCTGCTGGCCGCCCGAGAGCTGGGCCGGGTACTTGTCGGCCTGCGAGCCGACGCCCACCCGGTCGAGGAGGGACTTGGCCTTCTCCAGTGCCGCCGCCTGGTCCGCCTTGCGGACCTTGAGCTGGCCCAGCATCACGTTCTGCAGCACCGTCTTGTGCGCGAAGAGGTTGAACGACTGGAAGACCATGCCCACATCGGCACGCAGCTTCGCCAGCGCCTTGCCCTCCGACGGCAGTTGGTTGCCGTCGACGGTGATGCTGCCCGAATCGATCGTCTCCAGGCGGTTGATGGTCCGGCACAGCGTGGACTTGCCCGACCCCGAAGGGCCGATCACCACGACGACCTCACCGCGGGCAATGCTCAGATCAATGTCCTGAAGCACGTGCAGCGCGCCGAAGTGCTTGTTGACGTTGCTCAGCACGACCAGGTCGTCCGCGGCACCGGCCGCGTCCCGCACGTCCTTGGTCACTGATACTCCGCTCATCGGCTTGTGGCTCCGTCCTCCTCGGTTGGGAGGACAGTAGTGACGTGGCGCGCACAGCGTCAGTACATCTGAGGGAGAATTGAGCATAACGATCCGGCCTCGCACCGATACGCTCCGTACCCGCGGGTGTCCGGCACCGGCCCCGGCCGTACCGGGTGGATAACGGAACCCCCGACGGGCCGGAACCGTCTTGACGTGGGAGTCCGCATCGGCGTGGATGCTTGGTGGCCCATGATGTCCGCCATGCGAACGCGAAGAGATCAAGAGATGGAGAGGGGGACGACATGAGACTGCTGCTCGTCGAGGACGACGACCACGTCGCCGCCGCCCTGTCCGCGATCCTCGCGCGGCACGGCTTCAAGGTCACCCATGCCCGCAGCGGCGAGGAGGCCCTGCAGGCCCTGCTGTCGGCGGGCGCCCCGCCCCAGGCCTCTCCCTACGGGGTGATCCTGCTCGACCTCGGCCTGCCCGACCAGGACGGATACGAGGTGTGCGGCAAGATCCGCAAGCGCACCAGCACGCCCGTCATCATGGTCACCGCGCGGGCCGACGTGCGCTCCCGCATCCACGGGCTCAACATGGGCGCCGACGACTACGTCACCAAACCCTACGACACCGGCGAACTCCTCGCCCGCATCCACGCGGTGGCCCGCCGTACCGGCGCCTCCGAGGAGACCACCGCCGTCGGCACCGCGGGCACGCCCGGCGTGGTCCGGCTCGGGACCGTCGGCATCGAGCTCTCCACCCGCCGGGTCAGCGTGGACGGCGTCGACGTGGCGCTGACCCGCAAGGAGTTCGACCTGCTGGCGTTGCTCGCGCAGCGCCCCGGCGTGGTCTTCCGCCGCGAGCAGATCATCAGCGAGGTGTGGCGCACCAGTTGGGAAGGCACCGGCCGGACCCTCGAGGTGCACGTGGCCTCGCTGCGGTCCAAGCTGCGCATGCCGGCGCTCATCGAGACCGTCCGCGGCGTGGGGTACCGGCTCGTCGTACCGCCCGCCCCGGCGGCCCCCGCCCCGCCCGCCGCCTCCGCTCCGCCCGCCGTCTAGCGGCCACCCGTCGTGCGCGCCCGTCTGCTCCCGCTGCTCGTCGTCCTGATGGCGGGCGTCCTGATCGCCTTCGGCTTCCCGCTCGCCGTGGCCCTCGCGGCCGGGCAGCAGCAGGGGGTGGTCGTCGACCGGATCGACGACAGCGCCCGCTTCGCCGCGCTCGCGCAGTTCGTCATCGACGCCGAGGGCTCGAATTCCAGCGGAGCCGGTGAACGCCGCGAGACCCTCCAGCACGAACTGGCCCGCTACCAGGAGCTGTACGGGATCCGCGTCGGCATCTTCCGCCGCGACGCCAACGCCATCGCCCGGTCCCCCAGCTGGTGGGAGCTGCCGGAGAAGGGGGAGGGGCACGAGGCCTTCATCCAGGCGCTCGCCGGACGGCGCAGCCACGACCCCGGCCAGGTGTGGCCCTGGCAGACCAACGGAAAGATCCTCGTCGCCTCCCCGGTCGTCCTCGACGGGGACGTGGTCGCCGTGGTCGCCACCGAGTCGCCCACCGGCCAGATGCGCGCCCGGATCCTGCGGGGCTGGCTGGTGATCGCCGCCGGGCTCGGCGCGGCCATGCTCGTGGCCTTCGGCGCCGCCCTGCGGCTGACCAGCTGGGTGCTCAAGCCCGTGGGGACCCTGGACGCCGCCGCCCACGGCATCGCCACCGGGCGGATGAACTCCCGCGTCGCGGCGGGCGGCGGCCCCCCGGAACTCAGGCGCCTGGCCCGCTCGTTCAACGAGATGGCCGACAACGTCGAAGAGGTGCTGGAACAGCAGCGCGCCTTCGTCGCCGATGCCTCCCACCAGCTGCGCAACCCGCTCGCCGCACTGCTCCTGCGGATCGAGCTGCTCGCCCTCGAACTGCCCGAGGGCAACGAGGAGATCGCCTCCGTACGGACCGAGGGCAAGCGCCTGACCCAGGTCCTGGACGACCTGCTCGACCTGGCCCTGGCCGAGCACGCCACAGCCGAGATCAGCCTGATCGACATCGCCGGGCTGGCCGCCGAGCGGGTGACCGCCTGGCGCCCGTTCGCCGAGGAGAAGGGCGTGCGGCTCACCGGGACGGGGCGCAGCGCCGCCACCGGCTGGGCGGACCCGATCGCGCTCTCCAGCGCGCTCGACGCCGTCATCGACAACGCCCTCAAGTTCACTCCGGAGGGTGAGGACGTCGAGGTGGCGCTCTCCGTGGAGGGCGACCGGGTGCTGATCGTGGTCGCCGACCGGGGCCCCGGGCTCACCGAGGAGGAGCTGCTGCGGATCGGGGACCGGTTCTGGCGCAGCGGACGCCACCAGAACATCAAGGGCTCCGGGCTGGGCCTCTCCATCGCCCGCATCCTGCTCGGCGCGGGCGGCGGGTCCCTCTCCTACGAGAAGAACCCGCCGCACGGCCTGCGCGTGACGCTGGCCGTCCCGCGCACCGATCCTGCCGGCGGTTCCGAGTGAACCGCGGGGTCACCGGCCTGGGAGGGCTCCGGTCCAGATGAGGGTGGTGCGGGCGGGGGCGGAGACCGCGTACACCTCGTCCACGGCCCGGATCTCGAAGACCGCCTCCTCCTCCCGCCCGGCCCGCTCGACGGCCGGGAGGTAGAGGGCGGTGCCACAGGTGCCGCCGAGGAAGCGGCGGGTGCCGTCCGGCAGGACGCGGGACACTTCGTAGTGACGGAGTTGACGGAGCTGGCTCGGGGGCCCGGCGGCCCGCTGCCAGGTCAGTCGTAGGGAGGCCCTGCCGGACTGCTGGGACGAGGCGGACACGGCCGGGGTGCCCGGAGTCGCCGGGCGGGGTCGCGCGGCGGCCTCGCGTACCGTCACTGCGCCGAGTCGCCAGCGCACCGGCTCCTTCCCGCGTCGGGTGATCCGTACGGCCAGACCGTGGGCGGTCGCGCCCGCCAGTTCCGACAGCCGGACCCTGGCCGTGCGCCAGCCCCGCCCGGTCCCGAGGGTCTGCGCCTTCAGCCAGGTGTACGGGACCTCCTGCCCGGGGCCGGACGGCTCGCGGGTGGCCACGCCGAACTCGACCGTCACCGGGCCCGACTCGGTGGAGTGCACCAGCTCCGCGACGCAGGAGCGGGTCAGGGGCAGCCGGGTGGCGTGCAGTCCCACGGTGACCGGGGCGGTGAGCGCGCCGGCGACGAGCAGGCTGGAACCGCCGCGCCAGGCCCGGGCGAAGTCGAGGGTGACCTCGGGGCGGGTTCCGGTGGTGTGCACGGCCCAGCGGCGGCCCGGGAGCCGGTCCTGGAGGCCGAGGTGGTTCCATCCGGTGTCGGAGACGGGCTCGCCGTCCTCGTACCAGCGTTCCCCGTGCCCGGTGTTGAAGGAGCAGGCGAAGGGCAGCGCGGACACGGTGGACCGGTCGGCGACGACGGTGGCGGGGGCGCGCCAGGTGTCCTCGGGGGAGGGACGGGCCGGGTCCAGGGACTCGCCCGTCCAGAACCGGTCGTCGGCGCGGTGGAAGGCGCCGGGGGAGCGGTCGGCGAGGTGGTTGCGGGTCCACTCGGGCCGGTAGAACCCGTAGGAGACGACGTGGTCGCTCCCGCGCGGGACGATCGCGTCCCAGTCCACCGTCGCGTTCCAGCCGTGGGACTCCGTGTCCACGGCCGCCCACAGCTCGTGGCGCCTGCGGCCGAGCCGGTCGGCGAGGGCGCCGGAGGCGGCCAGGGTCGCCGGGGTCCAGCGGAAGTCCACGAACATGGTGTCCGCGACCTTGCCCCTGCGGTCCTCGTAGAACTCCTGGTTGAGCTCGTTCAGCGCGCCCTGCCAGCCGACCTTCCCGGTGGAGTTCATCGCGTCGTACCAGGTGATGCTCAGGCCGTGCGGTTCACCGGCGGCGCGCAGGGCACGCAGGAACCGCTGCATCCGGGCCGCGAGTTCGCTGTCGCCGCCCTCGGTCTCGGCGTTGACGAACCAGCCGTCGAACCCGTACGCCCGCGCCACCTCCACCAGCTTCTCGGCGACCGGGAACCGGCCGAGGGAGTCCTGGCGGACCAGGTCTCGGGTCCACCGGAGGTCGCCGCCGTAGGGCACGGGCGGCAGGAACACGTTGCCCAGCACCCGGACGCCGTTGCGGTGCGCGGCGTCGGTGACGGGCGCGTTCGGGGCGAGCACGATGCCCTCGCCGGAGGAGCCGCCCCAGAAGACGAGCTCGTCGATGTACGCCCAGTGGGTGAGGGCGTAGAAGTCGGCGGTGGGCGAGCCCTGGGCCGGATTGCCCGCCGTGCTCCCGAAGGAGACGAGCGAGGCGATACGGGCCCGGCCGGCGCGGGCCGTGGTGTTCGGCGGCACCGGGGTGAAGCGGGGCGCCAGCGGAACGGTCGCGGTGTTGTAGGCCAGATCGGGGTCGGACTCCGGGGTCCACCGCATCAGGGAGCGCCAGGTGATCCCGGGGCCCGGGGTCCCCGCGGGCAGCGAGTCGGGGAACCAGTACGAGGCGTACGGGGCGAGTCCCTCCGGGGGTTCGGCGGGGGCGGGCGGTGCGGCCGGACCCGGGGTCGCGGGGGCGGTCGTCGCGGCAGCCGCGGCCCCGGCCGTCCCGCACAGCAGGGTGGCGGCGCCGGCCCCGGCTCCGGCGAACAGCATCCCGCGCCGGGTCGGGCGTATGGAGGACGGGCGGGGGTCGGGCCGGTGGCGGCCGGATGGGGGCGGGTCGGACGGGGGCGGGTCGGACGGGGGCGGGTCGGACGGGTGGGCGGTGCGAGGGTCGACGCCGTCGTCGATCTCGGACATGAGGTTCTCCTCGGTAGCGGCCGGGAGGGCCGGGTCGGGGCCGGGCGTGCCGGGTGGGCCTGGCGGCCCGGTCAGGCCCGGTCAGACCCCGGCGGGGACGTCGGACACGTGCAGTACCTCGGTGATGCCGCGGGCGGCCAGGTGCTCCGCGTCCTCGGCCAGCTCCGCCAGGACCACGGCCGGCCGGACCCCCCGGGCGGTGAGCGTCGCCCAGGCCTCGAAGAAGGCCCCGCCGGGTGCGCACACCGAGCGGTTCGGCGCGGACTCGGCGCCGCCGACGTCCACGGCGAGCGCGGTCGAGCGCACCGCCGGGCGGTGTTCGCGGCCCCGCCACTCCTCGGTGATCCGGGCGATCACCTCGCCGGCGGGCTTGGTCCGGCGGTCGTTGGTGAGCAGGCCCAGTCCGTACTCCAGCTCGGGGAAGTCCGCGAGCTCCCGGGACACGTCGTGCGAGCACCACCAGGTCACGCCCCACAGGCCGGGGCAGTCCAGGGCGTTCGCCACGGTGGCCTCGGTGAAGGAGGCCGCGTGCTCGGGCCCGATCAGCGGCGCGGGCGCGCCCACCTCCTGGAGCCAGACCGGGCGGTGCGGGTCGAGGGCCCAGGCCTTGGAGAGCTCGATCAGGTACGCGGCGTGGTGCTCGGTCGCCGTCCCGGTCCGGCCGTGGCGCTGGGCGGTGCCGTTGAACACCCAGGAGTGCACGGCGGTCGCGGCGCCGAGACGGGCCGCCTGGGCCACCGTGAAGGGGTGGCCGTCCTGGTACCAGGCGGCGTCGTACTCCGCGTGCAGGTGCATGCGGCCCGGCGCGCCCCGCTCGCAGGCGGCGAGCATCCGCTCCAGCCAGCGCCCGGCCTGCTCCCGGGTGATCCGGTCGGGGGAGGGGTGCGGATCGTCGGAGAACTGGTTGATCTCGTTGCCGACCGTCATGCCCAGGAAGTTCGGCCGGTCCGCGAGGGCGGCGGCCAGCGTGCGCAGGTACTCCTCCTGCCCGGCGACGACCTGCGGATCGCTGAAGATGTTGCGCCGGTGCCAGGTGCCGGTCCAGGCGGGCAGGAAGTCGAAGCTCGACAGGTGCCCCTGGAGCCCGTCCACGTTGACGTCGAGCCCGCGGTCGGCGGCCGCGTCGGCGAGCGCGACGAGCTGCTCGACGGCGCGCGGCCGGATCAGCGTCCGGTTCGGCTGGAACACCGGCCACAGCGGGAAGACCCGTACGTGGTCCAGGCCGAGGCCGGCGATCGAGTCGAGGTCGGCCCTGACCTCGTCGAGGTCGAAGTCGAGCCAGTGGTGGAACCAGCCGCGCGTCGGCGTGTAGTTGGCGCCGAAACGCAGGGTTCGCGGGGCGGGGGAGGTGGCGGGTCCGTCGTGCATGAGGGGTCCTGGAGTTCAGGGGGAATTCGCCGGATGCGCATAACCTGCCGTCCCCGAGCCGGATAAGTCAACAGGGCCGCTATCTCCGAACGTCCCGACGTGGCGGGATGAAAGTCCTGACTCCCGCGGCGGTGGTACTTATGCGCTTCAGTCCCGTTGACAGGCCGGTTGCGGCCGCTGGAAGCTGGGCAACTAATGCGGTTTAGTTTCTGTTGAACGGTGTTGCAACGCAAGGAAGTGTGCGGAATTGGACAGCGGAATTACGGTCACGTCGGTCACCACACCCGCCCTCTTCAGCGGCCCACCGGAAACCCCCTCGCAGGTCATCCGGGTGCGCATCCGCAGGGCCGCGCCCGGCCGGGCCGCTGTACGTGTCCGTGCACGGGGCCGGAATCACCACCGCGCACCCCCGCATCGTGCGCGCCGACACCGCAGAGAGCCCTGGCGTCGAGTCCACCGTCGAGGTCGCCGTCCGCACCCCGGGCGCCGCCCCCGGGACCGTCCTGCCCGCCACCGCCCGCGTCACCACCCCCGACGGGCGGCCGCTCGCCGAGCTGCCCTTCGGCCTGGTCGTCGCCGAGCCCGGCTGGACCGTCCGGCTGGTCCCGCACTTCCACTACGACCCCATGTGGTGGAACACCCAGGCCGCCTACACCGCCCTCTGGGACGCCCCGTCGAAACCCGGCGAGGCCGAGCGCGGCTGGGAGTACACCGGCGTCCCGGCCTTCACCCTGATCCCGCTCCACCTCCAGCAGGCGCGCGAGGACCCGGCGTACCGCTTCGTGCTCTCCGAGGTCGACTACCTCAAGCCGTACTGGGACACCCACCCGGCCGAACGCGCCGAGCTGCGCGCGCTGATCGCCGAAGGCCGCGTGGAGATCGTCGGCGGCACCTACAACGAGCCCTCCACCAACCTCACCTCCGCCGAGACCACCATCCGCTCCGCCGTCCACGGCCTCGCCCTGCACCGCGGCACCCTCGGCGCCGACCCGCGCACCGCCTGGCAGCTCGACGTCTTCGGCCACGACCCCTCCTTCCCCGCCCTGATGGCCGGCGCCGGGCTCGACTCCGCCGTCCTCGCCCGCGGCCCCCACCACCAGTGGGGGCCGATGATGGACACCTGGGGCGACGAGCTGCGCGCGCCCGCCGCCATGCAGCTGCCCGCCGAGTACGAGTGGATCGCCCCCGGCGGGGAGGGGCTGCTCCTGCACTACCTGCCCGCGCACTACTCCGCCGGCTGGTTCTCCCACCGGGCGCCGGACGCCGAGGCCGCCGCCGAACAGCTGCTGGAGCTGTACGAGCTGCTGCGCACCGCCGCCGCGACCAAGAACGTCCTGATCCCGATGGGCACCGACTTCTCCTGGCCGCACCGCTGGGGCCTCGACGTGCAGCACGCCTGGAACCGCCGCTACTGCTGGCCCCGCATGGAACACACCGGCCCGCGCGCCCACTTCGACGCCGTGCGCGCCGAACTCGCGGCGCGCGGCGGGCAACCGCTCCCGGTCACGAGGGAGATGGGTCCGGTCTACACCGGCAAGGACGTCACCTACGCCGACGTGAAGCAGGCGCACCGGGCCTCCGAGAACCTCCTCGAACAGGCCGAGACCTTCGCCGCCCTCGCCTGCGCCGAAGGCCTGACCGACTACCCCGCGCAGACCCTGTCCAAGGCCTGGCGCCACCTGCTGCACGCCGCCCACCACGACGCCGTCACCGGGACCTTCTCCGACCAGGTCTACCTCGACCTGCTCCCCACCTGGCGCGAGGCCTTCGAACTGGCCGACGGCGTACGGGAGGAGGCGCTCGCCGCGCTCACCGCCGCGGCCGACACCCGTGGCCCCGGGCCGCTCGCCGTCACCGTGCACAACCCGGTCTCGTGGACCCGTACCGACCTGGTCCGCACCCGCGTCGAACTGGCGGCGCTCGGCCTCGCCGACGACCGCGCCGGCCTGATCGCCGTCCTGGACGGGGCGGGCCGCGCGGCGCCCGTGCACATCGAGGCCGTGGCCGACGGGACCGCCGAACTGGCCTTCCTCGCCGAGGACGTGCCCTCGCTCGGCCACCGCACCTGGTGGCTCGCCACCTGCGATGCGCCCGTCTCAGGCGGCTGGGAGCCGGCCCCCGGGCACGCCGTGGAGAACGAGTTCCTGCGCGCCGAGGCCGATCCCGCGCGCGGCGGCGGCCTGGCCCGGCTGCTGGACCGGCGCACCGGGCAGGAGATCCTCACCCCCGGCGAGGTGGACGAGCTCGTCGTGCAGGAGGAGTACGACCAGCACCCCTACTTCGAAGAGGGACCCTGGCACCTGCTGCCCAAGGGCCCGGGCACCGGTTCGGGCGCCGGGCCCGCCGAGTCCTGCCGCGCGGAGCGGGGGCCGCTCGGTTCGCGCATCGTGGCCACCGGGCGGACCGGGCCCGTCCGCTGGACCCGGACCACCACCCTGTGGAACGGCCTGGACCGGGCGGAACTCACCACGACGGTGCACGCGTTCGAAGGCTCCGACCAGTTGCTGCGGCTGCGGATCCCGGCCGACGTGCCCGGGGCGCTGCCGGTGGCCGAGACGGCCGCCTCCGCGGTGGGGCGCGGTTTCGCCTTCACCGAGGCGGACACCGGGGCCGACCACACCCGGGCCCCCTGGACCCTGGACAGCCCCTGCCTGAACTGGTTCGCGCTGTCGGCGCCGATGACCGGGCCGGGCGGCCGGGCCCTGGGCGCGGCGGAGATCGTCCTCCCGGACGCGGACACCCCTGCGGGACTGCGCGAGCTGGTCACCGCCCTCGGCCGGCACGGGGTCACCGCGACCCCGACCCGGGCGGCCGGGCCGCGCTGGGGCGACCTCGCGGTGGACAGCAGCCTGCCCGACGTCCGCATCGCACTCGGCGGCCCCGAGGAGAACCCCTTCACGGCGGCGCTGCTGGAGTCGGCGGGCCCCGCGTATGAGAAGGCCCTACGGGAACACGGGCAGGTCTGGGTCGCGGCCCGCGCGGGGCTGCGCTCGCTCTGGAGCCCCGGCTGCGATCTGACGGGCCTGCGGGACCTGCCGGTCCTGGTCCACGCCGGGGCCCCGGCGCAACTGGCCCGGGCCGTCGCCGCGTCGGGCCGGGTCGACGCCCCGGCCGCGCCGGACGGAGCGGGCTCGCACGAGGAGGTCCACCCGCACGAGGAGCCGTACGCCGACCGCACCGTCGGGATCCTGGTGCGCGGCACGCCCAGCTTCGCCGTCGACACCGCCGGGCGGCTGCACAGCACCCTGATGCGGTCCTGCACCGGCCGCCCGAGCGGGGAGTGGATGGACCCTCCGCGGCGCACCGCCCCCGACGGCAGCTCCTTCCAGCTCCAGCACTGGACCCACGTCTTCGAGCACGCGCTGGTCGCGGGCTCCGGGGACTGGCGGGCGGTGGACCTCGCGCGCCGCGGACGGGAGTTCAACAAGCCGCTCACCGCCGTCACGGCCGCCCCCGCCGAGGGGCCCCGGCCGCCCGCGCGCTCGCTGCTCGGGGTGGAGCCGGCCGACCGGGTGCTGATCGAGTCGGTGAAGCGGGCCGAGGGCTCCGGTGCCCGCGGCGACCTTGCCGTCCGGCTGCGCGAAACGCACGGCCGCCCGGTGATGGCGGAGACCCTGTGGCCGACGGATCCGGCGGCCGAGGCCGATCTGCTGGACCGCCCCACCGGCTTCTTCGAGGGGCAGATCCGGGGCGCCGCGACGACCACGCTCCTGCTGCTCACGGAATCCGGCATGCCGCTGCGGCAGCGCGAACGGGAGCCGCACCAGCCGGTGTTCAGCCGGTACTGGCTGCACAACACCGGGACCGCGCCGCTCGGCGACGCCCCGTACACGGTGACGTGCGACGGGATCCCCGCCGGGGCCACGGTCACCCTCGCCGCCCACGGACGGGCGGACGGCGGCCCGGTCGGACTGGAGGTCCGGGCCCCGGAGGGCTGGACCACCTCCTGGACCCGGCGGCGGACCGAGCTCCCGCCCGGCGGTCACGTCTCCTTCCCGCTCGCCGTGGAGCCCGCCGCCGGAGCGGCACCCGGCGAACACCTGGTCCGGATCCTCGCCACCACCCCGGCGGGCACCTTCGAGGACGTGCTCGCCGTCACCGTCCCCGGCACCCCGGCCGGGGTGCCGGCCGGGGTGTGGGTGGCCGCGCCGGAGCCCGCAGTCACCGTGGCCCCCGGCGGGCGGGCCCTCGTACGGGCGCGCATCGGTTCCACCGGCATCCGCACCCCCCTGACGGGGCAGGCGTACGCCGTCTCCCCGTTCGGCACCTGGGAGCTGACGGCCCCCGCCGTCCTGCCCGTCGAGGTCCCGGCGGACGGCGAGACGCAGGCCGTCTTCGAGCTGCGGCCGCCGCTCGGCGTCCCCGCCGGGGAGTACTGGATCGTGGTCAAGGCGGTCTGCCAGGGCAGGATCGCGTACGGTCCGGCCATTGCCGTCCACGTCAGCGAGGGATGAGACAGGCCATGGCCCGCAGACCCACCATCAAGGACATCGCCCGCCAGGCCGGGGTGTCGGAGAGCGCCGTCTCCTTCGCGCTCAACGACCGGCCCGGGGTCTCTCAGGACACCCGCGCCCGCATCCGGCGGGTCGCCGAGGAGCTCGGCTGGCAGCCCAACAGCGCCGCCCGCGCCCTCTCCGGGGAACAGTCCGGCGCCGTGGGCCTGGTCCTCGCCCGGCCCGCGCACACGCTCGGCGTCGAGTCCTTCTTCCTCCAGCTCGTCTCCGGCATCCAGGAGGTGCTGGCCGCGGGCCGGATCGCCCTGCTCTTCCAGGTGGTCGAGGACCTCGACGCCGAATGCGCCGTCTACCGCCGCTGGTGGGCCGAGCGGCGCGTCGACGGGGTCGTCGTCGTGGACCCGAGGACCGACGACCCGCGCCCGGCCCTGCTCGAACAGCTCGCGCTGCCGGCCGTCACGGTGGGGGAGACGGGACCGGCCTCCGCTTCTCCCGGCTCCGACACTCCCGGCTCCGCCGCCCCCGCCGCTTCGTCCGCCGCCCTGTCCGCCGTCCGGGCCGACGACGCCGGGGCCATGGCGCAGGTGCTCGACCACCTCCACGGGCTCGGCCACCGCCGGATCGCGCACGTCGCGGGAATGCCCGGGCTCGCCCACACCGAGCGCCGGATCAGCTCGCTGCGCGCCGAGGCCCGGCGGCTGGGCCTCGGCCCCGGACAGGTGCGCTCGGTGACCACCGACTACTCCGACGCCGAGGGGGCGGAGGCCACCCGGCGGATCCTCGCCGAGCCGGAGCCGCCGACCGCGATCGTCTACGACAACGACGTCATGGCGGTGGCCGGTGTGGCCGTCGCCTCCGAGCTGGGCATCCCGGTCCCGGGCGGGCTGTCCGTCGTCGCCTGGGACGACTCCGCGCTCTGCCGGGTCACCCGGCCCCGGCTCACGGCCCTGGTCCGCGATACCGCCGGCTTCGGCCGGCTCGCCGCCGAGGAGCTCCTCGCCCTCCTCGCGGGGGGCCGCCCGAGGTCCCGCGAGAGCGAGCTGCCCAGGCTGGAGCCCCGCGAGAGTACGGCGCCGCCGCCGGCCGCATACTGAAACCGACCCCCTTCCTGGAGCGCCGCCGTGACCACTCCCACCCCCACCTCCGCATTCCCCGCCCCCCGCGCCGGTGGGCCGGCCGACTCCGGCCCGACGGTCGCGATCGACATCGGCGGTACGAAGGTCGCCGGAGCGCTGGTGGACTCCGACGGGGCGATGACGGCCACCACCCGCCGGCCCACCCCGCGCGGCGCCGACGGGGACACCGTGTTCGCCGCCGTCGCGGAGGTCGTCGCCGAGCTGGCGCAGTCCCCGCTGTGGTCATCGGCCGTCCGGTGCGGGATCGGCAGCGCGGGACCGGTGGACACCGCGCGCGGCACGGTCAGCCCGGTCAACATCGGCGCCTGGCGGGACTTCCCCGTCCAGGCCCGGGTGGAGGCCGAGCTCGCGCGGCACGGGGCACGGATCCCCACGGTGCTGGCCGGCGACGGGGTGGCGATGACCGCCGCCGAGCACTGGCTGGGCGCCGCCCGCGGGCACGCCAACGCGCTCTGCATGGTGGTCTCCACCGGCGTCGGCGGCGGACTCGTCCTGAACAACCAGCTGCACCCCGGCCCCACCGGGAACGCGGGTCACATCGGCCACATCAGCGTCGCCTTCGACGGGGAGCCCTGCGCCTGCGGAGGCCGCGGCTGCGTGGAGTCCCTCGCCTCCGGCACCGCCATCGCGGCCTGGGCCCTGGCCCAGGGCTGGGTCCCGGCCGGGGACGCCACCGCGGCCGGGGTGGCCGCCGCCGCTGCCGCGGGCGATGCCGTCGCCCTGGCCGCCTTCGACCGCGCGGGCCGGGCGCTGGCCGCCGCCATCGCGGCCACCGCCACCCTCGTCGAGACCGACATCGCCGTCATCGGAGGCGGCGTCGCCGCCTGCGGGGACACCCTCTTCGGGCCGGTCCGCGCGCACCTGGCCTCGTACGCGACCCTGTCCTTCGTCAAGGACCTCCAGGTCGTCCCGGCGATGCTGGGCACCCACGCGGGCCTGATCGGGGCCGCCGCCGCGGCGACGATGCTGCTGCGGTCCTGAGGCCGTGGAGCCGGTGGGTCAGGGCTTGACGGACCGGTAGTAGCGGGCCGCGCCCTCGTGCAGTTGCAGGGGGTCCGTGTAGATCGCCGTCCGCAGGTCCACGAGCTGGGCGGCGTGCACCTGCCTCCCGATGCGGTCGCGGCTGTCGATCACCGTGCGCGTGAACTGCTCCGTCAGCTCGGCGCCCGCGTCCTCCCGGGTCACCAGCAGGTTCGGCACCGCGACGGTGGACACCGCCGAATTGCTGCGGGCGCGGTCGTAGGCGTCCTGGGGCATCACCGCAGCCCGGTAGTACCGCGCGGGGCTGCCGCTGGCCTGGAGCGCCTCCACCAGGTCGCCGAGCTGCACGAGCCGGATCTCGAACCGCTCCGACAGCTCCTTCACGGCGTTGGTGGGCAGGCCGCCCGACCAGAAGAAGGCGTCGATCCGGCCGGCCTCCAGCTCCGTCGGCACGGTGCCGATGCCGATGGCCACGGGTGTGATGTCGCGCACCGGGTCCAGCCCCGCCGCCGTGAGCATCCGCTCCGAGATCAGCCGCACCCCCGAGCCGTCCTGGCCGACGGCGACCCGCTTGCCCCGCAGGTCCCGGGTGGACTGGACGGGCGAACCGGCGGGCACCACGAGCTGGACGTAGTCGTCGTAGAGGCGGGCCAGGCCGCGCAGCCGCTCCGCTCCGGGCTTCCGGTCGACCTGGTACTTGGCCACCGCGTCGGCCGTCGCCACCGTGAAGTCGGCCTCGCCCGCGGCCACCCGCTGCAGGTTCTGCTGCGAGCCCTCGCTGGTCTCCAGCCGGACCCGCAGCCCGGGCACGTCCTCGGCGAGCGCCTTCTCCAGCAGCTGGCCGTAGAGGTGATAGACCCCGTTCTGGACGCCGGTGCTGAGGGTGATCCCACCCGTGAGCTCCGGCCGGCCGAAGGGCCGCAGCCACCAGACGAGGGCGCAGAGCACCGCCAGTACGGCCACCAGGGCCTGCAGGGCACGGCGCCTGCTGATCCGGGGCGGTACGAGAGGCATGGCCGCGATCCTGCCACCGACCAGCCGTCCTGTCACGGCCCGCCCGCCGCTGCGGGCCCGCTCCGGCCCGCACCCGGCCCGGGCCGCCACGCCCGACCCTTACCCTTGCTGAGTGAGTACCGAGAGCGGCGAGGCGACTGTTGTGAAAACGTACGAGGTCCGGACGTACGGCTGTCAGATGAACGTGCACGACTCCGAGCGGCTGTCCGGCCTGCTGGAGGACGCCGGGTACGTCCGCGCGCCCCAGGGCTCCGACGGCGACGCGGACGTCGTCGTGTTCAACACCTGTGCCGTCCGCGAGAACGCCGACAACAAGCTCTACGGCAACCTCGGCCGGCTCGCGCCGATGAAGACCAAGCGCCCCGGCATGCAGATCGCCGTCGGCGGCTGCCTCGCCCAGAAGGACCGCGACACGATCGTGGCCCGCGCCCCCTGGGTCGATGTGGTCTTCGGCACGCACAACATCGGCAAGCTGCCCGTCCTGCTGGAGCGCGCGCGCATCCAGGAAGAGGCGCAGATCGAGATCGCCGAATCGCTGGAGGCCTTCCCCTCCACGCTCCCGACCCGGCGCGAGTCCGCGTACGCCGCCTGGGTCTCGATCTCCGTCGGCTGCAACAACACCTGCACCTTCTGCATCGTCCCGGCGCTGCGCGGCAAGGAGGAGGACCGCCGTCCCGGCGACATCCTCGCCGAGGTCGAGGCACTCGTCGCCGAGGGCGTCTCCGAGATCACCCTGCTCGGCCAGAACGTCAACGCCTACGGCTCCGACCTGGGCGACCGCGAGGCCTTCTCCAAGCTGCTGCGCGCCTGCGGCGCGATCGAGGGCCTGGAGCGGGTCCGCTTCACCTCCCCGCACCCGCGCGACTTCACCGACGACGTGATCGCGGCGATGGCCGAGACCCCCAACGTCATGCCGCAGCTGCACATGCCGATGCAGTCCGGATCGGACACGATCCTGAAGGCGATGCGCCGCTCGTACCGCCAGGAGCGCTTCCTCGGCATCATCGAGAAGGTCCGCGCCTCCATCCCGCACGCCGCGATCTCCACCGACATCATCGTGGGCTTCCCCGGTGAGACGGAGGAGGACTTCCAGCAGACCATGCACGCGGTGCGCGAGGCGCGCTTCGCGAACGCCTTCACCTTCCAGTACTCCAAGCGCCCCGGGACCCCGGCCGCCGACATGGAGGGGCAGATCCCCAAGGAGGTCGTCCAGGAGCGGTACATGCGCCTGGTCGCCCTCCAGGAGGAGATCTCCTGGGACGAGAACAAGAAGCAGGTCGGCCGGACCCTGGAGGTCATGGTCGCCGAGGGCGAGGGCCGCAAGGACGGCGCCACGCACCGGCTGTCCGGGCGGGCCCCCGACAACCGGCTGGTCCACTTCACCAAGCCGGACGAAGAGGTCCGCCCGGGTGACGTGGTGACGGTCGAGATCACCTACGCGGCCCCCCACCACCTCCTGGCCGAGGGGCCGACCGGGGCGGTACGCCGCACGCGTGCGGGCGATGCCTGGGAGAAGCGCAACGCGGCTCCGGCGCAGCCGAAGGGCGTCCTGCTGGGGATTCCCACCCTGGGCGTCCCGGCATCCCTGCCGGTGGCGTCGTCGGGCTGCGCGGCACCCGCGTCTTCCTGACGCTCCCGTTCCCGCCTCCCGGGGCGGTCGGCTACGGCTACGCTGCGGATCATGCTCGTAGCCGCCGCCGTCTGCCCCGCCCCGCCGATGCTCCTGCCGGAGCTCGCCACGGGAGCCGCCGCCGAACTCGGTGACGCCCGGACCGCGTGTTCCGACGCGCTGTCCGTGCTCGCCGCCTCCCGGCCCGATCTGCTCGTCGTCGTCGGAGCCGGCGACCCCGACCACCACGGCGCCTACCCCCAGGGCGCCCGCGGCACCTTCCGCGGATTCGGCGCCGGGGCCGACGTACGGCTCGGCGAGGGCGAGGAGGGGCCGCGGCTGCTGCCCACCCCGCTCGCCGTCGGCGCCTGGCTGCTCGACCGGGCCGGCTGGGGCGCCGCGCCCCTGGAGGGCTTCGGGGTCGCGGGCCCGCTGGACACCGAGGCGTGCCTGCAGGCCGGCCGCGAGCTCGCCGCGCGCGAGGACCGGGTCGCCCTGCTCGTCATGGGCGACGGCAGCGCCTGCAGGTCCCTCAAGGCCCCCGGCTACCTAGACGAACGCGCCGCCGCCTTCGACGCCGAGGCCGCCCGCGCGCTCGGAGCCGCCGACCTGCCCGCCCTCGCCGCCCTCGACGCGGAACTCGCCGCCGAACTCCAGGCCGCCGGACGGGCCCCCTGGCAGGTGCTCGCCGGCGCCGCCGAGGGCGCGGGGCTCGAGGGACGGCTGCTGTACGAGGACGCCCCGTACGGGGTCGGGTACTTCGTCGCCGCCTGGTCGTAGCAGCAGGCGGCGGGCCGGGGAAACGGAGAAGGGGCGCGGCACCGAGTGGTGCCGCGCCCCTTCCGCCATTCCGGGACCGCGTCAGGAAGCGGCCGGCGGCGTCGGCCCGCCGGGAGCGTCCTTGTGCGCGATCTTTCCCAGGGCGTCCTTCGCCTTGTCCGCGCCGCTAGAGATCTGGCCGCTGTACTTGCCCTTGGTCTTGGAGTCGACGGCCTTGGCCACCTTCTCCAGATTCTGGGTGATCTTGCCCTCGTGCTGTGCAGCGAGGTCGCCGACCTTGTCCTTGGCGGGCGCGAGCTTGGCCTTCAGATTGTCCAGCAGGCCCATGGGTCACCTTCCAATAGCGAGGCTACGTACGGGCACTCTCTGCGGCCTCGCTGTCCGCGGTGGCCTCCGCCGACTGCTGCTTCGGGATCTCGACGGCTTCCACCGCCGGGCTCTCCTCCGCCACAGCCTGCTCGGTCCCGGCCTCGTCGGCCGTCGCGGACTCCACCGTCAGATCCGCGGAAACGGCCTCTTCGGTCGTCGCCTGGGTCTTGCGGCCGAGAAGCCGGTCCAAAATGCCCATGTCTACTCCTATAACGTTACTCGTGTGAGTGAAGTTCCGCCGTGGACGGGCCGCCGCACGGCAGGCGCGCGCCCGGCCGGAACCCCGCCAAGGCAACGACCCCGGCCCGGTCCCGTCACGTAGCTCGATCGGGTACATGGCAGCGCCTTGACGAGGGGCTGCGAGACTGGTGCGGTGAGGAAAGCAGCCCCCGCCCCGCGGGTCATCGCCGTCGTAGGACCCACCGCGGCCGGAAAGTCCGATCTGGGCGTAGCCCTGGCCCGTCATTTCGACGGCGAAGTCGTCAACGCCGACTCGATGCAGCTGTACCGGGGGATGGACATCGGTACCGCCAAACTGACGACCGAGGAGCGCGGAGGGGTCCCGCACCACCTCCTCGACATCTGGGACGTCACCGAGACGGCGAGCGTCGCCGAGTATCAGCGCCTGGCCCGCGCCGAGATCGACAAGCTGCTCGCGCAGGGCCGTACGCCGGTCCTCGTCGGCGGTTCCGGCCTCTACGTGCGCGGCGCGCTCGACGCCATGGAGTTCCCCGGCACCGACCCCGAGGTCCGGGCCCGGCTGGAGGCCGAGGTCACCCTGCGCGGCCCCGGCGCCCTGCACGCCCGGCTCGCCGCCGCCGACCCGGCCGCCGCGCAGGCCATCCTGCCCAGCAACGGCCGCCGGATCGTGCGCGCGCTGGAGGTCATCGAGATCACCGGGCGGCCGTTCACCGCCAACCTGCCCGGCCACGAGTCCGTCTACGACACGGTCCAGATCGGCGTGGACGTGGCCCGGCCCGAGCTCGACGAGCGGATCGCGCTGCGCGTGGACCGGATGTGGGAGGCCGGGCTGGTGGACGAGGTCCGCACGCTGGAGGCCGCGGGCCTGCGGGGCGGAATCACCGCCTCCAGGGCGCTCGGCTACCAGCAGGTACTGGCCGCCCTCGCCGGGGAGTGCACCGAAGAGGAAGCGCGCACCGAAACGGTCCGCGCCACCAAGCGCTTCGCCCGCCGACAGGACTCCTGGTTCCGCCGCGACCCGAGGGTGCACTGGCTCAGCGGGGCCGCCGAGGACCGCGCGGAACTCGCCGGACTCGCGCAGTCGTTGGTCGAACGAGCGGTCACAGCCTGATCACGTGATGGCATCGGGACGCCCCGCACGCCCGTCCGGGGCCTGACGGCGTGCCATCATCAAACTTCCGCCGGTGCCGTCACCGGCGGTGAACGGCGGCGTACGAAGTCCAAGTGGGGAGGGCGCGTGGCGATGGAGGCCGGCCCTCGTGACACCGGTCGGGACGACACCCGACGGGAAACGGACCCGATGCTTCACAGTGCCCTCGCCGACGGCGACGGCGTGATCGACGGAGCGCCGGCGGACGCCGACGCCCTCGCACTGCCCGCGGACGCCGACGGCGGCCTCGGACTGGGACTGCCCGCGGATCCCGCCCGGCTGACCCCCGACGGCCCGGACGCGCCGGACTCCGCCGAGGCGGAGGCCGCCGCCGCTCCCGCGTTCGAGGTGGAACTGCGCCCGCAGCGCAGGCTGAGGCTGTGGCAGATCGCCCCCATCGTCATGCTGGCCGCGGCCGGATCCCTGATGTTCGCCTTCCCGCTCGCCTTCGAGTTCGGCGACGGCGGAGCGGTCGTCGCTATGCTCGGATTCCTCATCAGCTGCTGCGCGGGCGGCTGGGGCATGATGGCCGCGCGCCGCGTGGGCTACGCCCTGCCGGGGCTCCCGGCCCGCGGCTCGGGGCAGCGGCCCGACTGGCGCCTCGCCCTGCTGTACGCGCTGGTCGCGCTGGGTGTCGTGGCGCTCGCGGTGTACCGGGTGGCCCGGCTCCGCTAGCGCGGCGCCCTGTCGCGCCGGCCCGTCTCGGCGGGCGGGCGGCTCGGCTCCGTCCTGTGTGGGCTCGGTACCATGGGCGGGTGACGCAGACCAGCCTCTCCTTCCTCAAGGGCCACGGCACCGAGAACGACTTCGTGATCGTCCCGGACCCGGACAACGCCATCGAGCTGCCCGCCTCCGCCGTCGCGCGGCTGTGCGACCGGCGGGCCGGGATCGGCGCCGACGGCGTGCTGCACGTCGTGCGCTCCGCCGCGCACCCCGAGGCGGCGCACCTGGCCGACGAGGCCGAGTGGTTCATGGACTACCGCAACAGCGACGGCTCCATCGCCGAGATGTGCGGCAACGGCGTCCGCGTCTTCGCCCGATACCTCCAGCACGCCGGGCACGTGGAGCCGGGCGACCTGGCCGTCGCCACGCGCGGCGGAGTCAAGCGGGTGCACCTCGACAAGACCGGTGACGTGACCGTCTCCATGGGCCGCGCCGAGCTGCCCGAGGGCGAGGTCACCGTCTCCGTCGGCGACCGCTCCTGGCCCGCGCGCAACGTCAACATGGGCAACCCGCACGCGGTGGCCTTCGTCGACAGCCTGGACGACGCCGGGAAGCTGTTCGACCCGCCCCCGTACAGCCCCGCGTCCGCCTACCCGACGGGCGTCAACGTCGAGTTCGTCGTCGACCGCGGCCCCCGCCACGTCGCCATGCGCGTCCACGAGCGCGGCTCCGGCGAGACCCGCTCCTGCGGCACCGGCGCCTGCGCGGTCGCCGTGGCCGCCATCCGCCGCGACGGCGCCGACCCGGCCGCCACCGGCGCGCCCGCCACGTACACCGTCGATCTGCCCGGCGGCACCCTGGTCATCACCGAGCACCCCGACGGGCGGATCGAGATGACCGGACCCGCCGTGATCGTGGCCGAGGGCGAGTTCGATCCCGCCTGGCTCACCGAAACGGCTTTCGCCTGAAGCTTCCCTCTAATGGGTGATCCGTTTCACGCTGAGCGAGAGGTGGACTGCGCCACGTGGTGGGGTCGGTAGCATCAGGCACCGGCCCTGCGGGCGCACCCCATGCCCACCACCGCCGGTCGAAGCCGTCGGAGGTGCCCATGAGTGCAGAGGCCACGAACCCCGAAGCACGTCCCGAAGCGCTCCCCGAACTTCGCAGACGCGGCCGGACCAGGCTTGACCTGCGACGACTCGGACGCGCTGCGCTGCTCGGTCCCACGCCCCGGGACCGGCTGCCGGACGCCATCGGCCATGTCGCCGAGGCGCACCGCGCCCATCACCCCGACGCGGACCTGTCGCTCCTGCGCCGCGCGTACCTGCTCGCAGAGACCTCGCACCGCGGCCAGATGCGCAAGAGCGGTGAGCCGTACATCACACATCCGCTCGCCGTGACGCTCATCCTGGCCGAACTGGGCGCCGAAACCACGACCCTGACGGCCTCGCTCCTCCACGACACCGTCGAGGACACCGACGTGACCCTCGATCAGGTCCGCGAGGAGTTCGGCGACGAGGTCTGCTTCATCGTCGACGGGGTCACCAAGGTCGAGAAGATCGACTACGGCGCCGCAGCCGAGCCCGAGACCTTCCGCAAGATGCTCGTCGCCACCGGCAACGACGTCCGCGTGATGTCCATCAAACTCGCCGACCGGCTGCACAACATGCGCACCCTCGGGGTGATGCGGCCCGAGAAACAGGCACGCATCGCCAAGGTCACCCGCGACGTGCTCATCCCGCTCGCCGAACGGCTCGGCGTGCAGGCCCTGAAGACGGAGCTGGAGGACCTCGTCTTCGCGATCCTGCACCCCGAGGAGTACGAGCACACCCGCGCCCTCATCGCGGCCCACGCGGGAGAGCGCGACCCGCTGCCCGGCATCGCCGACTCGGTACGGGCCGTCCTGCGCGAGGCGGGCATCGCCGCCGAGGTGGTCGTGCGGCCCCGGCACTTCGTCTCCGTGCACCGGATCTCCCTCAAGCGCGGGGAGCTGCGCGGCTCCGACTTCGGCCGCCTGCTGGTCCTCGTGGGGGAGAACGCGGACTGCTATGCCGTGCTGGGGGAGCTGCACACCTGCTTCACCCCGGTCATCTCCGAGTTCAAGGACTTCATCGCCTCCCCGAAGTTCAACCTCTACCAGTCCCTGCACACCGCCTTCGCCACGCCCGAGGGGTACGTCGCCGAGGTCATCGTCCGGACCCGGCAGATGCACCGGGTCGCCGAGGCGGGCGTGGTCGCGCTCGGCAATCCGTACACCTCCCCGCAGCAGGCCGAGTCCGCCGACCCGAGCGCGGCGGCCGACTGCGAGGAGGAGCGGGTCGACCCGACCCGGCCCGGCTGGCTCTCGCGGCTGCTCGACTGGCAGCAGTCGGCGCCCGACCCCGACACCTTCTGGGACGTCCTGCGCTCGGAGCTGGCCCAGGACCGGGAGATCACCGTGTTCCGCGCCGACGGGGGCACCCTGGGCCTCCCGGCCGGCGCCAGCTGTATCGACGCCGCCTACGCGCAGTACGGCGAGGCGGCCCACGGCTGTATCGGCGCCCGGGTCAACGGGCGCCTGACCTCCCTGTCCTCCCGGCTCTCGGACGGGGACACCGTCCAGCTCCTGCTCGCGCACGACGCCTCGGGGCCCACCGCCGACTGGCTGGACCACGCCAAGACCCCGGCCGCCCGGATCGCCGTCAGCAGCTGGCTGGAGTCCCACCCCGACGGGGCACGGCCCGCCGACGCCGCACCACGGCCGCCGCTCTCGGTGATCGGGCTCCGCAGCGGCGGGGGCAACGCCGTCGCCGACCTGCCCGACGCCACCGTGCGGCTCGCGGGGTGCTGCACGCCGGTCCCGCCGGACGCCGTCGAGGGGTTCGTCGTACGCGGCGGGGCCGTCACCGTGCACCGGGTCCACTGCGCGACCGTGGCCCAGATGCGGGCGGTGGGGCGGACCCCCGTCGCCGTGCACTGGCGGGCGACCGCGGACTGCCGGGTCACCCTGCTCGCCGAATCGTTCGGCCGCCCCCACCTGCTGGCGGATCTGACCGAGGCCATCGCCCGCGAGGGGGTCGAGGTGGTCTCCGCGACCGTGGAGCCGCCGGTCGAACAGCGGGTCCGGCACAGCTACACCCTGCAGCTCCCCGACGCGACGGGACTCCCGGCGCTGATGCGGGCCATGCGGGACGTGCCGGGGGTCTACGACGTCAGCCGGGCGTAGGCGGTCCCGCCCGTCCGACCCCTTTCGGGTGGAACCGTCGCGCGCCGTTGGCGGGCGCGTGGCGGGCGCTGGTAAGCGGTGGGGGATGCAGCTCACCTCCCCGCGCCTGCGCGCCGCCCTGCTGGCCGCGGCCTCCCTCACCCTCGTCGCCGCCGTCGTGCCCCCGCCCAAGGCGCTCGGCATCGGCGACGCGCTCTTCCCCGAGCTGGGGAACCCCGGATACGACGTGCTCTCGTACGACCTGTCCTTCGCGTACAAGGACAACAGCAGCCCCCTCGACGCGGTCACCGTCATCGACGCGCGCAGCCTCACCCGGCTCGAAACCGTCAACCTCGACTTCACCCACGGGAAAGTGGCCTCCGCCGAGGTCAACGGGGAACCGGCAGGCTTCGCGAGCGTCGGCGAGGACCTCGTGCTGACCCCCGCCCGGCCGGTGGAGCCGGACCTTCCCCTCCACATCACCGTCCGGCACACGAGCGACCCGCGCGGCCGCGGCGACGGCGGCTGGGTGGTGACCGACGACGGGCTGGCCATGGCGAACCAGGCCGACGCCGCTCACCGGGTCTTCCCGTGCAACGACCACCCCGCCGACAAGGCGTACTTCACCTTCCGGGTGAGCGCGCCGGCCGGAAAGACGGCCGTGGCCAACGGGGTGCCGGGCGCGCTGCCGGCGCTCCGGGCGGGCGCCGCGACCACGTGGACGTACCGGACGCTGCATCCGATGGCCACCGAGCTCGCCCAGGTCTCGATCGGCGACTCGGCCGTGATCCACCGCACGGGACCGCACGGACTGCCGCTGCGCGACGTGGTCCCGGCGGCGGACCGGGAACGGCTGGAGCCCTGGCTGAAGAAGACCGCCGGGCACATCCGGTGGATGGAGGAACGGGTCGGCCGCTACCCCTTCGAGAACTACGGCGTGCTGATCGCGAAGGCCCGTACCGGCTTCGAGCTGGAGACGCAGACCCTGTCGCTGTTCGAGAGCGCACTGTTCGCGGGCGGCGGCGGATACCCCGAGTGGTACGTCGAGTCCGTGATGGTCCACGAGCTGGCCCACCAGTGGTTCGGCGACAGCGTGAGCCCGCGCACCTGGTCCGACCTGTGGCTCAACGAGGGCCACGCCACCTGGTACGAAGCCCTGTACGCGGACGGCCTCGGCAAGTACTCCCTGGAGCGGCGGATGCGCGAGGCGTACCAGCGCTCCGACCAGTGGCGGGCGGCCGGCGGCCCCCCGGCCGCGCCCAAGCCGGCCGCCCCGGGCGAGAAGATCGGGCTGTTCCGGCCGGCGGTCTACGACGGGGCCGCGCTGATCCTGTACGCGCTGCGGCAGGAGATCGGGGTCAAGGCCTTCGACCGGGTGGAGCGGCGCTGGGTGGGTGAGCACCGGGACGGGGTCGCGGGCACGGAGGACTTCGTACGGCTGGCCTCGCAGGAGGCGGGCCGGGACCTGGCGGCGTTCCTGGAGCCGTGGCTGTACGGGAAGAAGACGCCGGCGATGCCGGGGCACCCGGAGTGGAGCGCCCCGAAAAGCGTGTGACGCGTACGGAACGGGCATGCCACCATCGACGAGGCCGTTCCGCGGGGTGCTCCGGGGGTCTCCGGCGTCTCGCCGGGGGAATCTCCGGGGAGTGTCACACGTTGGACGTGACAGTGTTATGTCACGCGCGGGAGTAGCTTTGGCCTTGGCTCCGCTTCGCCTGACGCGGACGCATTCGAAAACGACGTAAGGATCCAATGACCTCCTCTTCTTCCCCTTCCCAGGACGCGCGGGACGACGCACAGGGTGCGCCGGATCCGCAGAGCTTCACCGAGAGCCTTCGGGCCGACGCCCTGATGGAAGAGGACGTCGCCTGGAGCCACGAGATCGACGGAGACAGGGACGGCGCCCAGTACGAGCGCTCCGAGCGCGCGGCCCTGCGCCGCGTGGCCGGCCTCTCCACCGAGCTCGAGGACGTCACCGAGGTCGAGTACCGCCAGCTCCGCCTGGAGCGGGTCGTCCTCGTCGGCGTATGGACCTCCGGCACGGTGCAGGACGCGGACAACTCCCTCGCGGAGCTCGCCGCCCTCGCCGAGACGGCGGGCGCGCTCGTACTCGACGGCGTCATCCAGCGCCGCGACAAGCCCGACCCGGCCACCTTCATCGGTTCCGGCAAGGCGCGCGAGCTGCGCGACATCGTGATGGAGAGCGGCGCCGACACCGTCGTCTGCGACGGTGAGCTCAGCCCCGGCCAGCTCATCGCCCTCGAAGACGTCGTCAAGGTGAAGGTGGTCGACCGGACCGCGCTCATCCTCGACATCTTCGCCCAGCACGCCAAGTCCCGAGAGGGCAAGGCGCAGGTCGCACTCGCGCAGATGCAGTACATGCTGCCGCGACTGCGCGGCTGGGGTGCCTCGCTGTCCCGGCAGATGGGTGGCGGCGGCGGTGGCGGCATGGCCACCCGCGGCCCCGGTGAGACCAAGATCGAGACCGACCGGCGCCGGATCCGCGAGAAGATGGCGAAGATGCGCCGGGAGATCGCGGAGATGAAGACCGGCCGCGACATCAAGCGGCAGGAACGGCGCCGCAACAAGGTGCCCTCGGTCGCCATCGCCGGATACACCAACGCCGGCAAGTCCTCGCTGCTCAACCGCCTCACGGGCGCGGGCGTCCTGGTGGAGAACGCACTGTTCGCCACCCTCGACCCGACCGTGCGCCGGGCCGAGACCCCGTCCGGCCGGGTGTACACCCTGGCCGACACGGTCGGCTTCGTCCGGCACCTGCCGCACCACCTCGTCGAGGCGTTCCGCTCCACGATGGAGGAGGTCGGCGACTCCGACCTCATCCTGCACATCGTGGACGGCTCGCACCCGGCGCCGGAGGAGCAGCTGGCGGCGGTCCGCGAGGTCATCCGCGAGGTCGGCGCCGTCAAGGTGCCCGAGATCGTGGTGATCAACAAGGCGGACGCGGCCGACCCGCTGGTGCTCCAGCGCCTGCTGCGGATCGAGAAGCGCTCCATCGCCGTCTCGGCGCGCACGGGTCAGGGCATGGAGGAACTCCTCGCGCTCATCGACGCCGAGCTGCCGCGGCCGGCGATCGAGATCGAGGCCGTGGTCCCGTACACGCGCGGCGGCCTGGTCGCCCGGGCACACGCCGAGGGCGAGGTGATCTCCGAGGAGCACACGGCGGAGGGCACCCTGCTCAAGGCGCGGGTGCACGCGGAACTGGCGTCGGAGTTCGCTCCGTACGTGCTCGCGAAGCACTGACGCGGCGGCCCCCGGGCCACGCCGTGCACGACCGAGGGCCCCCGCACTGGTGCGGGGGCCCTCGGTCGTGTGGTCACGCGGTCGTGCGATCACATGGTCGTGCGGTCATGCAGTCATACGGTCATGCGGTCGTGCGGTCGTGCGGTCGTGCGTCACGTGGTGCGTGGGTGTGGCTACTTGAACTTGCCGCTCACCGCGTCGAAGACGCCCTTCGCCTCCGGACCCAGCCGGGGCCCGGCCAGCCAGCCCGCCTTGGCGGGACCGATGGAGGTGTTCGACACCAGCGCGGGCTTGCCGTCGGCACCCGCCGCGACCCAGCCGCCGCCCGAGGAACCACCGGTCATCGTGCAGCCGATGCGGTACATGGTGGGGTCGGTCGCGTTCAGCGACAGCCGGCCCGGCTTGTCGGTGCACTGGAAGGTCTTCTGGCCGTCGAACGGAGCCGCCGCCGGGTAACCGGTGGCCGTCATCTTCGCGATCTTGGGCGCGGCCGCGGCGTTGAACTCCACCGGGAGCGCCGTACCGACCGTCTCCTCCAGCGACTTGCCGCCACCCTTCTCCGGGGTCACGTGCAGCACCGCGAAGTCGTACGGGGCACCCGCGCCGCCGGTCGGACCGCCGGTCGCGATCCACTGGTCGGAGGTCTGCGCCCAGTCGCTCCACCACACGCCGTACGGGGCCACTTCCTCGCGGGGCGCACCCTTGAGCGCGGCCGCGGCCTTGCCGCTGTTGTTGTACGACGGGACGAAGGCGATGTTGCGGTACCAGCCGCCGGACTTGCCCGCGTGCACGCAGTGGCCGGCCGTCCAGACCATGTTGGACTTGCCGGGGTGCGCCGGGTCCTTGACCACGGTCGCCGAGCAGACCATCGATCCCTCGGGGCCGTCGAAGAAGACCTTGCCGGAGGCGGGGACGCTCTGGTGGTAGGGCGGGGTCGCGGCCTTGGCGGTCACCGGAGCCGGGGTCGGGTCGGTGACGCCCTGGTCCTTGCCCGCATCGGGGTCGACGGCGGGGGGCTGCGGCGTCTTGGCGGCGTCGCGCATCCGGTCCGGGTCCCAGAGGTCCTCGATGATCGGGTTGATGTAGTCGCCCGCCTCGCGGAGCCAGTCCTCCTTCTTCCAGTTCTTCCACTCACCCCCCTTCCACTTCTCCAGGTCGATGCCGTGCTCCTTGAGCTTGTCCCTGAGCCCGTCCGGGATCTTCACCCCGTCCAGGCTGGTGGGCAGGCTCACTGCAACGGTCGGCTTGGCGTCGGTCTCACCGTCGCCGGGCCCGCACGCCGCGGCGGTCAGCGCGAGCGCGGCCGAGCACAGGATCGCGGTGACCGGTCGGATCGGTCGCATGTCGTGAATCCCCCTGGATGGTTCTTGGTTCGGGACGGTGCCTGGATAGGCGGGCGCCTGGGTTGCAGCACCCCACTATGCCGCTGCCGTGGGGGACGGCACAGCCCGGGGCACCGGTTCCCCCGGGCCGGAAAGGGATCCGGGCGGGATCCGGGCGGGATCGGGGAGGGAACCGGGCGGGATCGGGGAGGGAACCGGGAGGGAACCGGGCCGGACGAGGATCCCGGGGCGGGCAAGGATCTTGGGCCCACCCGTGATCCGTCGCCGCCACCGTCGTTGGTACGTACGGGGGATGGGGGAGCAGCGTGGGTGTTCGAAGCGCACCCCGGAAGGGCAACCGTGCGGGAGGAGCGACACTCGTGCCTTTGACGGCTTGGACGGGCGAGCAGGCCACGGCTGGAGAGCAGGTCCCGGCGCAGGCGAACCGGGTTGCGGAGGTTAGGCACTTCGCGGGTCCGGGGTCGGGCGCAGGTCCGGGGCCGGGTGGGGATGCGGGTCCGGGGGCGGGTGCGGCGGAGGGGATCCTGCGCAGGCAAGCCCAACGGGAGTCCGCGGCAAGGACGTACGCGCGCTCCCTGCCCATCGTGCCCGTGCGCGCACGGGGGTTGACCATCGAGGGGGCGGACGGGCGCCGCTACCTCGACTGCCTCTCCGGCGCCGGAACCCTCGCCCTGGGCCACAACCACCCGGTGGTGCTCGAAGCCATCCGCGGGGTCCTCGACTCGGGGGCCCCGCTGCACGTGCTGGATCTCGCGACTCCGGTCAAGGACGCCTTCACCACCGAACTCTTCGCCAACCTCCCGGCGGAGCTGGCCGCGGACGCCCGCATCCAGTTCTGCGGCCCGGCCGGGACGGACGCGGTGGAGGCCGCCCTCACCCTCGTCCGCACCGCGACCGGCCGGTCGGGGCTGCTCGCCTTCACGGGGGCCTACCACGGCATGACGGCGGGGGCGCTGGCCGCCTCCGGCGGGGCCCCGGACGTACAGGTGACCCGGCTGCCGTATCCGCAGGACCGCCGCTGCCCGTTCGGAGTCGGCGGGGCCGAGGGGGCGGAGCTGTCGGCCCGTTGGACGCGGAACCTGCTGGACGACCCGAAGAGCGGGGTGCCCGCGCCAGCCGGGATGATCGTCGAACCCGTCCAGGGAGAGGGCGGGGTCCACCCCGCCCCCGACGCCTGGCTGCGCAGCATGCGGGAGATCACGGCGGAGCGGGGGATCCCGCTGATCGCCGACGAGGTCCAGACCGGGGTCGGCCGCACCGGGGCCTTCTGGGGGGTCGACCACGCGGGGGTCGTCCCCGACGTGATGGTGCTCTCGAAAGCCATCGGGGGCAGCCTGCCGCTCGCGGTGATCGTGTACCGGGCGGAGTTGGACCAGTGGGCACCCGGCGCCCACGCCGGCACCTTCCGCGGCAACCAGCTCGCCATGGCGGCGGGCACCGCGACGCTGGCCTACGTCCGGGAGAACGGTCTCGCGGAGCGCGCGCGGATCCTGGGCGCGCGCATGCTCGCCGCCCTGCGAGGCTTGATCCCGGCGAACCCGTGCGTGGCGGACGTACGGGGCCGCGGGCTGATGATCGGCGTCGAACTGGCCGACCCCGACACCGGGGAAGCCTCGCCCGACCTCGCCGTGGCCGTCCGCCAGGCCTGCCTGGACCGCGGCCTGATCGTCGAACTCGGTGGCCGCCACTCCAGCGTCGTCCGCCTCCTCCCTCCCCTCACCCTGACCGACGAACAGGCCGCGGCCGTCCTCGACCGCCTCGCCGACGCCATCCCCGCCGCCACCCGCCGCTAAGGACCCCCATGCCCGACCCCCTCCACCCCACATCCCCCTTCCCGCCCCCCACCGCCCCGCCCCCCAACCCCTCGCTCCCGCCCACCACCTCGGTCCCGCCCCACCCGCCGGCCGCCGCCACGGTGCTGCGCCCCGACACTGCGGACCCCACCCTCCCGTCGTCGGCCGCCACGGTGTCTCCGGTCCCGCCCAGGGTGCTGCCGTCCGTGGCGGGGGAGCCAGCCCTTCCGCCGTCGCCCCTGACGTTGCTGCCGTCCGGTGCCGCGGACCCCACCCTCCCGTCGGCCGCTGCCACGGAGTCCCCGGTCCCGCCCACGGTGCCGCCGTCCGTGGCGGGGGACCCGACCCGTTCGCTGTCGACGCCGACGGTGATGCCGTTCGCCGCCGCAGGTCCCAGCCTTCCGTCGGCCGCTGCCACGGAGTCCCCGGTCCCGCCCAGGGTGCTGCCATCCACAGTGGGGGATCCCGCCCTTCCGCCGGCCCCGTCCACGGTGCCGCTGCCCGGAGCCACGGGTCCCAGCTCTCTCACGGTCCCGCAGCCCGGCGCCTTGGACCCCGCCCTCACGGCAGAGGCCTCCACGGTGCCGCCACCCGGCACTGTGGGCCCGTCCCACCCGTCGGCCGCTGCCGCGGTGTCCCCGGTCCTGTCGCCCGCAGCGTTGGACCCCACCCTTCCGGCGGCGACCCCCACCACGCTGCTGCCCGGCGCCTCGGCTCCCACCCGTCCGTCGGCCCCGTTCCCGGTCCCGCCGCCCGGCGCCTTGGACTCCGTCCTCGCGTCGGCCCCGTCCCCGGTGCCGTCGTCCGCAGCTTCGGGCTCCGGCCTTCCCCCGGCCCCGCCCACGGCGCCGACGGCCCCGCTGCTCACCCCCTCGGGCCCCACCTTCCTGCCGCCCGCTTCCGCGCAGCCACCTGCAAACTCCCCACAACCACCGCCGACTCCGACCGCACCACCGCAGCCCCCGCCCCCGTTGGGGTCCCCACAACCTCGGGCCGCAGCCACCCCACCCCCTCCGCTACGGCCCCCGGTGGCTCGGACTGACCCAGCGCCGCCAGCGCCGATGCACGCTGATCCGCTGGTGTCACCGGACTTGCCGTCTGCCCCGGCCCCTCCGCCGCCGGTGACTTCTGATCGGCTGGGTTCGCCGCTCCCTACGACGGCCTCTGCGCCGCACGCCGATCCGCCGCGGTCACCGGTCGCTTCGGCTGACTCCGTTCCTCGGCCGCCGGACCCTTCTCCGGCCCCCGCCGGTCCGTCGGCTGCTTCCGTGCCGCCCACCTCGGCGCCGGAAGATGCGCCACACTCCCTGCCGGCTCCGGCCGAGTTGGTCCCTCCGTCGCCGATCCCCACTGATCCGCCCTCCTCATCGGGTTCGTCGCCCGCTCCCGCGCTGCCGCTGTCGATGCAGGCCGATCCGTCACGGTTCCCCCTTGCTGCGGCTGCGCCGCTGCCGGTGCCCGCCGCGCCATCGGGGATGCCGGCCTGGCCCCCGGGCACGCCACCCGGTGCAGGGTGCGGTCCGGCCCTCTCACCGGACGCCCCGGGCTCTTCCTTCGGCCTCGGGTACGGGCAGACCCCCTCCACGGCTCTCCCCGTCGGCTCCTCGCCCCGGCCGACCCCGGAGGAGGCCGGGTCCGGCTCAACCGCGTCGGCCCCTCCTCCCGGAGAACCGCCCACGACCGGGGCACCCTCACGCGCCGCCCAGGGTGCGGCTGCCGCGGACGGGCACCGGCCCCTGCCGGTTGCGACCGCCACCGCGGGGTTCCAGCCGCCGCCGACTCCCGCCCCGGGGGCCCGGCCCGCCGTCGAGGGCACCCCGGCTCCAGCTCCCGCAGGCCCGGCGATGCCTCCGCCGCCGTCGATCCCGACTCTCGGTTCCGTGCCCATGCCGTCATCGACCCCGCCCCTCGGACCCGTGTCCATGGCGCCCTCGACCCCGATCCTCGGATCCGCGCCGACGCCACTGTCGGGCCCGCCCCCCGGCGCCGGACTGAAGCCGCCTCCGGAGGAACGGCCCTCACCGTCGCTGACGGCCTTCGCCGGGAGCATGCCGACCCGGCTGGGGGAGCCTTCCGGTACCGAGCCCACGGCTCCCGGTCCGAGCCCGGCCTCGGCGGTCCCGGAGGCTCTGGCCGGGCAGCCCCCAGTCAACGAGGCCTCGGCTGTGACGGCTGCTTCGGCGCGACCCACCCCCTCCTTCCCTTCGGACGGCATGCCGGCCCTGGCACCTTCGGCTGCTGCGACCCGACCTGGGGCGCCGGGCAGCGAGCCGCCGCCCGCCACCCCCGCAGGGCAGCCGGCACCCGTTTCGGCGGAACGTTCTCCCCAGCCCGCCGCCGATGCGGTTGTGGCCGGTGGGTCCACGATGCCGCCTACCGCGTGGCCGCCCTTGCTCGCTTCGGCGGGCGGTTCCTCTCGGCCCACCGGCGATGCGGCTGTGGGCGGTGGGTCGACGGCTCCGCCTACCGCGTGGCCGCCGTTGCTTGCTTCGGCGGGCGGTTTCCCGTGGTCCTCCGCCGATGCGGCCGTGTCCGGTGGGTCTTCGGCCGGCGCCGCCGCGTGGCCCGGGGGGACGGCTCTCAGCGGGGCATCGGGAGGTGTGCCTTCGGCCGTGGCTTCGGGGGCGACTTCCGGGGGCGCGGCCGACGCTGGTCCGGCAGGACCGGCTGAGGGGCTGTCGGCCGGGGGCTTCGCGGATGCCCTTGCCGGGTGGCCCGGGGCGGAGGTTTCGGGAGCGGCGACCGGACCCGGTTCCTCGGCCGACCCGACGCCGTCGGGCCCCGGGCGTCCGGGCGAGCTGCCCTCGGGGGGACAGGGCAAGGCCGTGCCCAAGGGGCCTTCCGAGGCGGCCCCTTCGCCCTCGGGTTCCACCGGCGCGCCCGCCGCTGCCCAGGAGGCCGTGGCCCCACGACGCGGCGCAGCCGAAGCGGAAGAGCGGGCCACGGCGTCGGCGCCGCCGGGTGACGGCTCCACCGGTCCTGCCGGTGGGCTTCCGTGCATGCCTGCCGCGGGCATGCCCTGGCCGCCGGCCGAGCCGCAGTCACCGGCCGCGGTGCCACGGCAGAAGGACGGCACCGCCCGACCGCGCGCGGGAGCGGCCGACCCGTTGGACCACCCCGACCCCAGGGTCGCCGCCGAGGCCGCCTCCGTGGAGAACCTGCTGCGCTGCTGGGTCCGCGAGACCGGACTCGAACAGCCCGCCGGGCCCGTCCTGCGCATCCCCCTTCCCGCATCGGGCGCCGCCCTGCTCGTCGCCGTCCGCTACTGGTCCACAGCCGGCTGGCACCGCTTCGGCCCGGCCCGCATCGAAGGCGTCACCGCCGACGCCCCGGCCGTGGACGCGGTCACCCTCGCAGCACTGATCTCCCGTGAAGGCGAAGCCACCCCCGGAAGGGCCCCCGGCGACGGTGCCCCCGGCGGCGCCGACCTCGTCGGCCGGGTCGCCGACTCGGTGCACCGGACCGCCGAGTTCATCACCGACCGCCGCCAACGCCCCGCCGCACCCGACCCCGTCGCCGCGGACCGGTTCCTCACCGCCGAACAGTCGCTCCTCCTCGGCCACCCGCTGCACCCGACCCCGAAGAGCCGCGAAGGGCTCTCCGAAGCCGAAGTCCGCCGCTACTCACCCGAACTGCACGGCTCCTTCCCCCTGCACTGGGTGGCGGTCGCACCCGCCGTCCTCGCCACCGACTCCGCCTGGACCGAACGCGGCCGCCCCGTCTCGGCCGCCCGGCTCCTGGGCCGACTCGCCCCCGGGCTCCCGGTGCCCGACGGCGCCACCCCCCTTCCCCTTCACCCCTGGCAGGCCCGCGACCTGCTCCAGCGCCCCGCGGCCGCCGCCCTCCGCGACGCGGGACTCCTGCACGACCTGGGCCCGTACGGCGCCCCCTGGTATCCGACCTCCTCCATCCGCACCGTCCACCAGCCCGGCGCCCCCGCGATGCTCAAGCTCTCCCTCGGCCTGCGCATCACCAACTCCCGTCGGGAGAACCTCCGCAAGGAACTCCACCGCGGCATCGAGGTGCACCGGCTGCTCCGCACCGGACTCGCCGAGCGGTGGCAGTCCGACCACCCCGGCTTCGACATCGTCCGCGATCCCGCGTGGGTCGCCGTCGACGCCCCGGACGGCGCACCCGTCCCCGGACTCGACGTCATGCTCCGGCACAACCCCTTCCGACCGGGCGACGACGCCCTCTGCATCGCCGCACTCACCGCACCTCGCCCGTGGCCAGGGCGTACCGGCATGAGCTCCCGGCTCGCCGAGACCGTCTCGCAGCTCGCCGCCACGACAGGGCGGACGACCTCCGCCGTCGCCGCCGAGTGGTTTCTGCGGTACCTCGAACACGTCGTCCTGCCGGTTCTCGCCTTCGACGCGCTCGCCGGCATCGCCCTCGAAGCGCACCAACAGAACACGCTGGTGCTCCTCGACCCGGCCGGCTGGCCGGTCGGCGGCCGCTACCGCGACAACCAGGGCTACTACTTCCGCGCATCCCGCCGCGCGGAGCTGGAGCGCCGGCTTCCCGGAATCGGCGCCACGAGCGACACCTTCGTCTCCGACGCAGTCACCGACGAACGCTTCGCCTACTACCTCGGCATCAACAACGTGCTCGGTCTCATCGGGGCCTTCGGATCCCAGCGGCTCGCCGACGAACGCATCCTGCTCGCCGCCTTCCGCCGTTTCCTCGGCAAGGCCAGGGGCCTCGGCCCGCTCCCCGAGAGGCTGCTCGACTCGCCCACCCTGCGCTGCAAGGCGAATCTGCTCACCCGCCTCGGAGGCCTGGACGAGCTCGTCGGCCCCGTCGACACCCAGTCCGTCTACGTCACCATCGCCAACCCCCTTCACGATTGACGCGTCAGCACCGAAACGGAGAAGAGCCCCCGATGCCCTCCACCGACTTCCACACCGGAGTGCTCCTCACCGATGTGGCCCGCACCGATGTGCTCCGCACGGAGGTGTTCCGCACCCCGGCACCGCGTCTCAGCGCCGAGTCGCTGCCCCGGCTCGCCGAAGCCGATCTGCTCGACTCCCCGGCGGCCTGGGGCGGCGTCGCGACGAGGTCCGGCGTCTTCCGCCTCGAACCGGTACGGCTCGACCGTGACCTGGAGCTGCTCACCGGCTGGATGAACGACCCACAGGTGGACGCCTATTGGGAACTGGCCGGCCCGGCCGCCCTCACCGCCGCCCACGTGTGGACGCAGTTGGACGGGGGCAGCCGCAGCATCCCGTGCCTCGGCCTCCTCGACGGCACGCCGATGAGCTACTGGGAGATCTACCGGGCCGACCTCGACCCGCTCTCCGCGTACTACCCGGCGCGCCCCCACGACACGGGTATCCACCTGCTCATCGGAGACGGCGCGAACCGCGGCCGAGGTCTGGGCACCGCGCTCCTGCGCGCCGTCGCCGACCTGGTGCTCGACAACCGCCCCCGCTGCATGCGCGTCATCGCCGAACCGGACATCCGCAACACCCCCTCCGTATCAGCCTTCCTGAACTCCGGCTTCCGCTGCCCCGCCGAGATCGAACTGCCCGGCAAGCGAGCCGCCCTGATGATCCGCGAACGGGCGCTGCGCAATCTCCTCTGAGCGCCGCCCCGCCCGCCTCACCCCCGCAGTCCCCGCCATCCCGCAGTTCTCGTATACCCCTTCACTTCCCGCACATCTCAGCTCTAAAACTCTGCGCCACACAGCAAAGTTCCCGATCTTGAGGAGTCCCGTGCAGAACTTCCCCGCAGCCCCCGACTCCCCAGGCCCCCACTTCCCGGACACCGTGCCCCCGTCGCCCCAGCACCCGTGCACGCCGCCCGAACTGAACCGTCCGACCTGGGATTTCGCCGCCCGGCGCCTGCTCGCCAAGATGCTCGGCGAGTTCGCGTACGAGGAGATCATCACCCCGGTCCCCGCCCCGGCCGCCTCCGGCGACGCCTGGACGCTCACCCTCGACGACGGCAGCATCCTCGGCTTCCGGGCCCGCCGCCGCTCGTACGGCAGCTGGCACGTCACCCCCGACACGATCACCCTCACCCCGCAGCCCGCGCCCTCCGGGTCACCGGCCGCCTCCGGGTCACCGACCGCCTTCGGGGACCCGTACGCCTTCCTCATCCGCGCGCGCACCCTCCTCGGACTCGACGGCGCCACCCTCGGCCACCTCGTGCGCGAGCTCAGCGCCACGCTCGCGGCCGACGCCCGAATCGACCACACCGCGCTCACCGCGGACGTCCTCGCCGACCTCGACTACGCGGCCCTCGAAGGCCACCAGACCGGCCACCCCTGGCTCGTCCTCAACAAGGGGCGGATCGGACTCTCCGCCTCCGACACCGCCGCCTGGGCGCCCGAAGCCCGCACCGCCCAGCGCCTGCCCTGGCTCGCCGCCCACACCTCCCTCGCGCACTACCGGGGCACCGCCGGCCTGGAGGACCCCGCCCGCCTCTACTCGGCCGAGCTCGACCCGGTCACCCGCGCCCTCTTCGACCGGACCCTGCGCGACCGCGGCCTCGACCCGCTCGGCTACCTCTACCTCCCGGTCCACCCCTGGCAGTGGGACGAGGTCCTCCTGCCCCTCTTCGCCCCGGCCCTCGCCGCCGGCACCCTGGTCCCGCTCCCCGCCGACCCCGACCTCCGCCTTCCCCAGCAGTCGATCCGCACCTTCCTCAACCTCACCCGCCCCGACCGCCACAGCGTCAAACTGCCGCTCTCCGTCCTCAACACCATGGTCTGGCGCGGCCTGCCCTCGGACCTGGCCCTCGCGGCGCCCGCCGTCACCGCCTGGATCCACTCCCTGCGCGACGGCGACCCCTTCCTTCGCGAGGAATGCGGAGTGATCCTGCTCGGAGAGGTCGCCTCCGTCACGGTCCGCCACCCCGTCTACGACGCGCTCCCCGAAGTCCCGTACCAGTACAAGGAGCTCCTCGGCGCGATCTGGCGCGAACCGCTGACCGGGCACCTCGCCCCCGGCGAGCGGGCCCGCACCCTCGCCTCGCTCCTGCACACCGATCCGCGCGGCCGGTCCTTCACCGCCGAGCTCGTCGCCCGTTCCGGTCTGACGCCCACGGTCTGGCTCCAGCGGCTGTTCGCCGCCCTGCTGCCGCCCCTGCTCCGCTTCCTCTACCGCTACGGCACCGTCTTCTCCCCGCACGGGGAGAACACCGTCGTGATCTTCGACGAGCACGACGTCCCGGTCCGGCTCGCGGTCAAGGACTTCGTGGACGACGTCAACATCAGCGCCGAACCGCTGCCCGAGCTGGCGACCATGCCCGAAGAGGTCCGGGCGGTCCTGCTCACCGAGCCCGCGGACTTCCTGCCCCAGTTCATCCACTCGGGGCTCTTCGTCGGTGTCTTCCGCTACCTCTCCGCCCTCTGCGAGGACCGGCTCGGGGTCCCGGAGGACACGTTCTGGTCCCTCGTGCGGGCGGAGATCCTGCGCCACCAGGCCCGTTTCCCGGAGCTCAAGGAGCGCTACGAGCTCTTCGACCTGCTCGGCGAACGCATCGTGCGGCTCTGCCTGAACAGGAACCGTCTCTACGAGGACGGCTACCGCGACCGGCCCGACCGCCCGCACGCCGTGCGCTACGGCACCGTGCCGAACCCCCTCCACCGGTGATGACCGCTCGCCGGTGCGGCCACTGTCGGCGGAGCCCCGTAGGGTTGGCACTGCTATGACGAAGCCCTCCCTCCCCGACCTGCTGCACGCCGCCGTCTCCGCCGTCGGCGGCACGGAGCGCCCCGGCCAGGTGGCCATGGCCGAAGCCGTCGCCGAAGCGATCGACGACAGTTCCCACCGCCTCATCCAGGCCGGTACCGGCACCGGTAAGTCCCTGGGCTACCTGGTGCCGGCCCTCGCGCACGGCGAGCGCGTGGTCGTGGCCACGGCGACGCTGGCCCTCCAGCGCCAGCTCGTCGAGCGCGACCTGCCCCGGACGGTGGAGGCGCTGCATCCGCAGCTCCGCCGCCGCCCGCAGTTCGCCATGCTCAAGGGCCGCTCCAACTACCTGTGCCTGCACCGTCTGCACGAGGGCGCCCCGCAGGACGAGGAGGAGGGCCTCTTCGACCAGTTCGAGGCGGCCACCCCGACCAGCAAGCTCGGCCAGGACCTGCTGCGGCTGCGCGACTGGGCGGACGAGACCGAGACGGGCGATCGCGACGACCTCACCCCGGGCGTCTCCGACAAGGCCTGGGCGCAGATCTCCGTCTCCTCCCGCGAATGCCTGGGCGCGACGAAGTGCGCGTACGGCGCCGAGTGCTTCGCGGAGGCCGCCCGCGAGCGGGCCAAGCTCGCGGACGTGGTCGTCACCAACCACGCGCTCCTCGCCATCGACGCCATCGAGGGTGCCCCGGTGCTCCCGCAGCACGAGGTGCTGATCGTCGACGAGGCCCACGAGCTGGTGTCCCGGGTGACCGGGGTCGCCACGGGCGAGCTCACCCCGGGTCAGGTCAACCGCGCCGTGAAGCGTGCGGCGAAGCTGGTCGACGAGAAGACCGCCGACTCCCTGCAGACCGCGTCCGAGACCTTCGAGCGGGTCATGGAGCTGGCTCTTCCCGGCCGGCTGGAGGAGATCCCCGAGGACCTCGGCTACGCGCTGATGGCCCTGCGGGACGCCTCGCGCAGCGTGATCTCGGCGATCGGCAACACGCGGGACAAGTCGGTCCACGACGAGGACGCCGTCCGCAAGCAGGCGCTCGCAGCGGTGGAGAGCGTCCACGGGGTGGCCGAGCGGATCACGGCCGGCTCCGAGTACGACGTGGTCTGGTACGAACGCCACGACCGCTTCGGCGCCACCCTCCGGGTGGCTCCGCTGTCGGTGTCCGGCCTGCTGCGCGAGAAGCTGTTCGCGGACCGCTCGGTGGTCCTGACCTCCGCGACCCTCAAGCTCGGCGGCGACTTCAACGGGGTCGCGGCGTCCATGGGCCTGTCCCCGGAGGGCGTCGAGGGCGAGGACGTGCCGCAGTGGAAGGGCCTCGACGTCGGCTCGCCCTTCGACTACCCCAAGCAGGGCATCCTCTACGTCGCCAAGCACCTGGCCACCCCCGGCCGCGAGGGCACCCGCGGCGACATGATGGACGAGCTCGCGGAGCTGATCGAGGCGGCGGGCGGCCGCACCCTCGGACTGTTCTCCTCCATGCGCGGGGCGAAGGCCGCCGCCGAGGAGCTGCGCGGCCGGCTCGACAACCCGATCCTGCTCCAGGGCGAGGAGACCCTCGGCGAGCTGATCAAGGCCTTCGCCGCCGACCCGAAGACCTGCCTGTTCGGGACCCTGTCGCTGTGGCAGGGCGTGGACGTGCCGGGGCCCAGCTGTCAGTTGGTGATCATGGACAGGATCCCGTTCCCGCGTCCCGACGACCCGCTCATGAGCGCCCGGCAGAAGGCGGTCGAGGAGCGCGGCGGGAACGGCTTCATGTCCGTCGCGGCAACGCACGCGGCACTGCTCATGGCCCAGGGCGCGGGCCGGCTCGTCCGGGCCACCGGGGACAAGGGCGTCGTGGCGGTCCTGGACCCCCGGCTGGCCACGGCCCGCTACGGGAGCTTCCTGCGGGCCACGCTGCCGGACTTCTGGTACACCACGGACCGCAACCAGGTCCGCCGCTCGCTCGCCGCGATCGACACAGCGGCGAAGGCCGAGGACAAGTAGGCCGAGGCCGGTGGCCTGGAAACACGAAGCAGCTCCGGGACCGGCGCAGTAGGTCCCGGAGCTGGATGAGGGCGCGGGGCGTCAGACCCGGCGCAGTACCGCCACGACCTTGCCGAGGATGGTGGCCTCGTCGCCGGGGATCGGCTGGTAGGCGGCGTTGTGCGGGAGCAGCCAGACATGGCCGTCCTCGCGCTTGAAACGCTTGACCGTGGCCTCACCGTCCAGCATGGCGGCGACGATGTCGCCGTTCTCCGCGACGGGCTGGCGGCGGACCGTGACCCAGTCGCCGTCACAGATGGCGGCCTCGATCATCGAGTCGCCGACGACCTTGAGGCAGAACAGCTCTCCGTCACCCACGAGCTGGCGGGGGAGGGGGAACACGTCCTCCACCGACTCCTCGGCCAGGATCGGGCCACCGGCCGCGATCCGGCCGACCAGGGGCACGTACGAGGCCGCGGGCTTGCCCGTGGTGTCCGTGGGCTGCGAGCTGGGCTGGTCGGAGCCGCGCACCTCGTACGCCCGGGGGCGGTGGGGGTCGCGGCGCAGGAAGCCCTTACGCTCCAGGGCCATCAGCTGGTGCGCGACCGACGAGGTGCTGGACAGGCCGACCGCCTGGCCGATCTCCCGCATCGACGGCGGGTACCCGCGCCGCTGCACCGAGTCGCGAATGACCTCGATGACCCTCCGCTGCCGGTCCGTGAGCCCGGAGCTGTCGGCGCGGATGCCTGGAGGTCGCCCTGGCAGCGAGCGTGCGGGGCGTACGGGCTCCGCCTCCGGGTTCAGACTTGCGTCATTCATGGCATGCACCGGCTCGAGTCGGCTCTGGGAGCGGTTCTGGGCAGTGATGGTGGCACTGTCTGCGGTGGTGGTCACGTCGGCCCCTCTCGAAATGTTCTCCCTAGCTGGACAACGGTAGTAGCTTTCGAAAGGTTGCGCCAAACACACGTTCGAGTGAAAAATCGGAGATCACCCACCGTGGTCACTTCGTGAGGTGTATGGACCGCCGACGGGCCATCCGGACCGAACGGGGGTTCGGCTGCGGAGCCACTGCTTACGGTACCCTTCCGGGTCGGGTCGCCACCGTCCGGGTCTGCGCCCAGTGTGGCATCGCAGGGCCTGTTATCCGGCCATCGGACGCCGCGACACGCGGAGCGGTGTAAATCCACCACAACCCAAGATCTAGTGGTTGGATGAGCGCTGCCACCCAGAAGTTGTGGTCCTCGGTCTGCTGGGGCCCTCGACATCGCATATGCTTGTGGCTGCTTCGAGAGCCTCCTGCAGAGCTTCGACTCTGCCGTTCAGGGGTCTCACGAGGTGATTCAGTCGTGCCAAGAGGAGGGTGAGGGAACCATGCACTGCCCCTTCTGCAGGCACCCCGACAGCCGTGTCGTCGACAGTCGCACCACCGACGACGGCACGTCGATCCGCCGGCGCCGCCAGTGCCCCGACTGCTCCCGTCGCTTCACGACGGTGGAGACGGCCTCGCTGATGGTGATCAAGCGCAGCGGGGTGACCGAACCCTTCAGCCGTACCAAGGTCATCTCCGGCGTCCGCAAGGCGTGTCAGGGGCGGCCGGTCACCGAGGACGCCCTCGCCAAACTCGGCCAGCGGGTCGAGGAGGCGCTGCGCGCCACCGGGAGCGCCGAGCTGACCACCCACGACGTGGGTCTGGCCATACTCGGCCCGTTGCAGGACCTCGATCTGGTCGCTTACCTCCGGTTCGCGTCCGTTTACAAGGCGTTCGACACACTCGAAGACTTCGAGACCGCCATCGCGGAACTCCGCGTGCCGCGGCCTCACGAAGAGTGCGAGCCCGGTGGGACCGCTCCGGTCCCCGTGCCCGCCTCCGCCGCCGACTGACCGGAGGGTCCGTTCCGCGCCGTACGTGCGTCGTGGAACGGCCGGTGGGTCTGGCGAAGAAGACGTAGATACAAGACACACAGCACCGTGCCGCGGAATAGCGCTGGCACTTTAGGGCGTTTTGCCCGCATTGGGAGGAACGGCATGACAGAGACGGCGAGCAGCTCGGCACGAGGTTCCCGCGCCAAGGGCACCAAGACTGCCAAGAGCGGCCTGCGTATCGAGCGCATCCACACCACCCCGGGCGTGCACCCGTACGACGAGGTGACCTGGGCGCGCCGCGACGTCGTCATGACCAACTGGCGCGACGGCTCGGTCAACTTCGAGCAGTACGGCGTCGAGTTCCCCGACTTCTGGTCGGTGAACGCGGTCAACATCGTCACCAGCAAGTACTTCCGCGGCGCGGTCGGCACCCCGCAGCGTGAGACCGGTCTGAAGCAGCTCATCGACCGGATCGTGAAGACGTACACGAAGGCCGGCGAGGACTTCGACTACTTCACGTCGCCCGCCGACGCGGAGATCTTCGAGCACGAGCTGACCTACGCGCTCCTGCACCAGATCTTCAGCTTCAACTCGCCGGTGTGGTTCAACGTCGGCACGCCGCAGCCGCAGCAGGTCTCCGCCTGCTTCATCCTGGCCGTCGACGACTCCATGGAGTCGATCCTCGACTGGTACAAGGAAGAGGGCATGATCTTCAAGGGCGGCTCCGGCGCCGGCCTGAACCTCTCCCGCATCCGCTCCTCCAAGGAGCTCCTCTCCTCCGGCGGCAACGCCTCCGGCCCGGTCTCCTTCATGCGCGGCGCCGACGCGTCCGCCGGAACGATCAAGTCGGGCGGCGCCACCCGCCGCGCGGCCAAGATGGTCGTCCTGGACGTGGACCACCCGGACGTCGAGGACTTCATCGCGACCAAGGTGAAGGAAGAGGAGAAGATCCGCGCCCTGCGCGACGCGGGCTTCGACATGGACCTGGGCGGCGACGACATCACGTCCGTCCAGTACCAGAACGCCAACAACTCCGTCCGCGTGAACGACGAGTTCATGACGGCCGTCGAGAACGGCACCGAGTTCGGGCTGCGTGCCCGCATGACCGGCGAGGTCATCGAGACGGTCGACGCCAAGTCGCTCTTCCGCAAGCTCGCCGAGGCCGCGTGGGCCTGTGCCGACCCGGGCATCCAGTACGACGGTGTGATCAACAACTGGCACACCTGCCCCGAGTCCGGCCGCATCACCGCGTCCAACCCGTGCAGCGAGTACATGCACCTGGACAACACGTCCTGCAACCTCGCCTCGCTGAACCTGATGAAGTTCCTCGACGACGACGGCAAGGGCAACCAGTCCTTCGACGCCGAGCGCTTCTCCAAGGTCGTCGAGCTGGTCATCACCGCGATGGACATCTCCATCTGCTTCGCGGACTTCCCGACGCAGAAGATCGGCGAGAACACCCGCGCCTTCCGCCAGCTGGGCATCGGCTACGCCAACCTCGGCGCCCTGCTGATGGCCACCGGCCACGCGTACGACTCCGACGGCGGCCGCACCCTCGCCGCGTCGATCACCTCGCTGATGACCGGTACCGCGTACAAGCGCTCCGCCGAGCTGGCCGCGATCGTCGGCCCGTACGACGGCTACGCCCGCAACGCCGAGTCGCACAAGCGCGTCATGAAGCAGCACGCCGACGCCAACGCCGTCGCGCCGCGCACCGAGGACCTGGACAACGTCATCTGGGCCGCGGCCACCGAGGCCTGGCAGGACGTGATCCGCCTCGGCGAGAAGAACGGCTTCCGCAACTCGCAGGCCTCCGTCCTCGCGCCGACCGGCACCATCGGTCTCGCGATGTCCTGCGACACCACCGGTGTCGAGCCGGACCTGGCCCTGGTCAAGTTCAAGAAGCTCGTCGGCGGCGGCTCGATGCAGATCGTCAACGGCACCGTTCCGCAGGCCCTGCGCCGCATGGGCTACCAGGAAGAGCAGATCGAGGCGATCGTCGCCCACATCGCCGAGCACGGCGTGGTCGTCGACGCCCCGGGCCTGAAGCAGGAGCACTACTCGGTCTTCGACTGCGCGATGGGCGAGCGTTCCATCTCCGCGATGGGCCACGTGCGCATGATGGCCGCGATCCAGCCCTGGATCTCCGGCGCGATCTCGAAGACGGTCAACATGCCGGAGACGGCGACCGTCGAGGAGATCGAGGAGATCTACTTCGAGGCGTGGAAGCTGGGCGTCAAGGCGCTCGCGATCTACCGCGACAACTGCAAGGTCGGCCAGCCCCTCTCCGCGAAGAAGAAGGAAGAGGAGAAGGAGGAGGTCACCGCCAAGGCGGAGGACACCATCCGGACGGCCGTCGAGAAGGTCATCGAGTACCGCCCGGTCCGCAAGCGCCTCCCGAAGGGCCGCCCGGGGATCACCACCTCCTTCACGGTCGGTGGCGCCGAGGGCTACATGACCGCGAACTCCTACCCGGACGACGGTCTCGGCGAGGTCTTCCTGAAGATGTCCAAGCAGGGTTCGACCCTCGCGGGCATGATGGACGCCTTCTCGATCGCCGTCTCGGTCGGTCTGCAGTACGGCGTCCCGCTGGAGACGTACGTCGCGAAGTTCACGAACATGCGCTTCGAGCCGGCCGGCATGACGGACGACCCGGACGTGCGGATGGCGCAGTCGATCGTCGACTACATCTTCCGTCGCGTGGCGCTCGACTTCCTGCCCTTCGAGACCCGCTCGGCCCTCGGCATCCACTCCGCCGAGGAGCGTCAGCGCCACCTGGACACCGGTTCCTACGAGCCCCTCGACGAGGAGCTCGACACGGAGTCCCTGACCCAGGCGGCCCCGCTCGCCGCGGTCCAGACCGTCCCGGCCGCCAAGCCGGTCGCGATCGTCCCGGCCCCGGCCACCAAGACGGCGCACTCCAACGCCGAACTGGTCGAGATGCAGCTCGGCGTCTCCGCCGACGCCCCGCTGTGCTTCTCCTGCGGTACGAAGATGCAGCGCGCCGGCTCCTGCTACATCTGCGAGGGCTGCGGCTCCACCAGCGGCTGCAGCTGACGAGCACGAACGCTGCTGCTGAGTAGCTGAAGAAGCGGGGACCGGCCCAGGGCCGGTCCCCGCTTCCGTGTCTGCGTTCAGTGGGGGAAGGACCGTGCCGGGCGGGTGATCACTTCCTCGCGGAAGACCTCGATCTCCGAGGCGACCTGGCGCATCAGGTGGGTGTTCTCGATCCGGTCCAGGTAGAGGCAGCGGGCGGCCAGGCCGGTCAGCTCGAAGGCGAAGCACAGGGACATCAGCGGGTTCACGAACAGCTCGCTGCCCCGGGTGCGCGAGGTGAACCGGACGTCCCCGAAGGAACCCCGGACGGCCGCCGCGATCGAGCCGTGCACGATGCTCGGGTGGTCCGGGGTGTGGTCCTGCGCATGGGCCACGGCATCGAGGTACAGGGCGCCCTCGCGGGTGTTGCGCGAGATCGAGAACGCCCCGAGATAGGCCCCGTCCCGCTCCAGGGCCGCGATGTTCTCCAGCACGAGCGAGTGGCTGATCCCGTGGTACGCGTCCACCCCGAAGCCGACCGACACGACGAGCCGCTCGGGTACGTCGTCCAGCGCGGCCAGCGCCGCCACGCTGGTCAGGTCCTCCTCGGGGGTGCCGAGCCCCGCTTCGTCACCCCGCATGAGGATGTCGGTGCCCCCGTCGACCAGGACCACCGCGTCGATGCCGTGCAGGTCGATCAGTGCCCGGTAGGCGGCCCGCAGCGGCTGTACGCCGACCGGTTGGAAGGCGTACACCGTGGACGGGTAGCGGTGCAGCTCCAGCCACTGGGCCAGGGTCCGTTCGGGGAAGTAGGTCTGGTGCGGCGCGGAACCGGGGGTGACGGCGACGACGTCCGGGGCGGCCCAGTCGTCGGTCGGGAGGCCGGCGAGCGCGCTGAAGGAGAGGTTCGCGAGGTGGACCTCCTTGCCCTGGTGAAGGAGGGAGAGGGCGATCGGGAGGCCGGCGTAGACGTCGAAACCGCCTCCGGCCCCGGCGACGAGGATCCGCTCGGCCGAAGCCAGGCGGGTGAACAGCGGGTTGGTGTGGAAGGCGGGCATGGTCATCATTGTGCGGGGGCGGCCCGTCGGGCCGCCCCCGAATATCGAGGTTCGGAGAGCGGGGGAGTCATGGGGGACACGGGCACGGTGTGGGGCGGCGACGAGCTGGATCTCGACGCCTATCTGGAGCGGATCGGCTGGGAGGGCGGGGAACTCCGCGCCGACCTGGCGACGTTGAAGTCAGTGCACCGGGCGCACACCGGTGCGATCACCTTCGAGAGCCTGGACGTGCTGTTCGGCCGCCCCGTCGGGCTGGACGTCAAGGAGGTCGAGGGCAAGCTCGTGCACGGCCGCCGTGGCGGGTACTGCTACGAGCAGAACACCCTGCTGGCCGCCGCCCTGGAGCGGATCGGCTTCGAGGTCTCGGGACGCGGCGCCCGCAACCGCTCCCGGGGGGACGCCCTGACCGCGGTGACGCACGCCGTGCTCGTCGTCACCGTAGAAGGGGAACCGTGGCTCTGCGACGCCGGGTTCGGGTGGCAGGGGCCGCGCGAGCCCGTGCCGCTGGCGCGCCCCGGCGCCGAAGTGCGCCAGGGGGAGTGGGTGTTCCGCGTCCGGGAGGAAGCGGACGGGGTCCTCGTGCTGTGCGTGCCGCGCGAGGGCGCCTGGCGGGACCTGTACGCCTTCTCCCCGCAGCCCTACCACCCCGTCGACTACGTGGTGCTGAACCACTACAGCTCCTCGCACCCCCGCTCCGCCTTCGTCGGCCGGGTCGTCGTCCAGCGCCAGGGCGACTCCGAGCGCCTGGCCCTCGTGGGGCGGGAGCTCTCGCGGCTGCTCCCCGACGGGCGGACCGAGCGGCGGGAGGTGGCGGCCGGAGAGCTGCTCGCCCTGCTCGGGCGGGAGTTCGGGCTTCGGCTGTCCGAGCGGGACGAGGCGGAACTCCTTCGGATGTACCGCGCCGAGGACTGACCCGGGCCCCGCCGGGCCCGTACGATGGCGCAGTGCTGGTCAAGTGGATTCGCTGCACGGTGACGGACCGACGCGGGTTCGAGCGCGGGCAGCGCAAATGGGCGGGGCTGCCCGGCGAACCCGGGTTCCGGGGGCAGGGCGGCGGCTGGAGTCGGGGCCGGCAGGGGGTGGCGCACGTCTTCACCTTCTGGGAGAGCCGTTCCTTCTACGACTCCTTCATGGCCCGCTCCCACGACCGGCTGGCCGCTTCGCAGAACGGCACCTACACCGACGCGCGGGTCACGCTCTTCGACCACCGCTTCGACGTGAAGACCGGCTTCGAACCGCGCTTCACCGACGCCGACGTGGTCCGGGTCGCCCACACCCGGGTGCGGGAAGGCCGCGTGGACCATTTCGCGCTCATGCAGGAGAAGGTCTGGAACCCGGCCATGGCGGGCTCGCCCGGCATGGTCCGGGGCCTCTTCGGCGAGGCTCCCGGACGCGAGTTCCTGGTGCTGTCGATGTGGCACGCGGCGGCCGAACACGGCAAGTACCGGCAGGAGCGCGTCGAACGGCTGTCGCTGCGCGCCCAGATCCAGGCCGATGTGGAGGCCCTCACCGGGGACGTCGTGGACCTCGAACCGTCCTGGACGGTGTGATCGGGGGTGTCTGACGACCCGACTGTATGGTCGGCGACCGTCTCGACCGGCGAGCCCGGTCGATGTGCCCGGCGGTGGCCGAATAGGGTCGTGGGATGGTTCGACCACGGCGCATCGTCCTTGTCCGACACGGGGAATCGGAGGGCAATGCCGATGACACGGTGTACGAGCGGGAGCCCGACCACGCCCTCCGGCTGACCCGCACCGGGCGCGAGCAGGCGGCGGAGGCCGGCGTGCGCCTGCGCGAGCTGTTCGGGGACGAGCACGTCAGCGCGTACGTCTCCCCGTACCGGCGGACCCTGCAGACCTTCCGCGAGCTGCGCCTGGACCCGACGCGCGTCCGCATGCGCGAGGAGCCGAGGCTGCGCGAGCAGGACTGGGGGAACTGGCAGGAGCGGGAGGACGTACGGCTGCAGAAGGCCTACCGGGACGCGTACGGGCACTTCTTCTACCGCTTCGCGCAGGGGGAGTCGGGCGCGGACGTGTACGACCGGGTGGGGGCCTTCCTGGAGAGCCTCTACCGCAGCTTCGAGGCCCCGGACCATCCGGAGAACGTGCTGCTCGTGACGCACGGCCTGACGATGAGGCTGTTCTGCATGCGCTGGTTCCACTGGTCCGTCGCCGAGTTCGAGGCCCTCTCCAACCCGGGGAACGGCGAGTACCGGGTGCTCCTGCTCGGCTCCGACGGGCGGTACCGGATGGACCGCCCGTTTGAGCGGTGGACCACACCCGAGCCCTACGACCTGGACGGCTAGAGTGACGCGCGATGACCTCTGACTCCTCTCCCGAAGGGCGCTACGCACGCGCCATGGCCAGCCTCCGAGGGCTGGCCCTGGGCGACGCACTGGGTTCCCAGTACTTCGTCCCCGTGAACTACCCGCTGCTCAAGCGGCGCGAGCTGCCCGCCGGCAGCGATCCGTGGCAGTGGACCGACGACACCGAGATGGCCTGCTCGGTGGTGGCCGTGCTCGCCGGGCACGGCCGGGTGGACCAGGACGCGCTGGCCGCCTCCTTTGCTCGGCACCACGACTTCGACCGCGGCTACGGGCCCGCCGTGAACCGGATGCTGCGCCTGATCCGCGAGGGCGCGGACTGGCGCACGCTCGCCGCGGAACTGTTCAACGGGCAGGGCTCCTGGGGCAACGGCGCGGCCATGCGGGTCGCCCCGCTGGGGGCCTGGTACGCCGACGACCCGGAACAGGCCACCCACCAGGCGGAGATCTCCGCCTACACCACCCACCAGCACCGCGAAGCGGTGTGCGGCGCGATGGCCGTGGCCGCCGCGGCCGCGCTGGCGGCCGATCCGGCCGGGCCGCCGAAGGCCGCGGACCTGCTGGACGGGGTGATCGCACTGGTTCCGCGGAGCGCGGTGGGCGCCGGGGTGCGGCGGGCGCGCGACATGCTCGACTACGGCGACGCGACCACCGTCGCCGCCGTACTGGGCTGCGGCCGGCGCACCAGCGCCCACGACACGGTGCCGTTCGCCCTGTGGTCGGCGGCGCGGGGCCTGGACGACTACGAGCGGGCCTTCTGGACCACCGCCCAGGTGGGCGGGGACGTGGACACCACCTGCGCGATCGTCGGCGGAGTGCTGGGCGCACGCGGGGACTCGGTGCTGCCGCAGGCCTGGCTGGCCCGGACCGAGGCGCTGCCGGCCTGGCTGCCGGAGGCGGCGGAGTAGGAGCAGGGCAGTAGGGCGGGGTGGCGCGGTGGCGGCGGTCCGTGCCGGTTCGTACCCCTTCGTTTGTCACGGTCCTGCCACAGGCATCTTTTGAGCCTGTTCAAAACTGCATCTGACCGGCCTACCCTGTCGGCTTCGCCTCCCCCGCCCGAAGGCCGGGGAGGCCGACAGGGGAGGGGAACCCGATGTCAGCAGGGAACACCGGCGCGTCGAACGACGAGACGGCGGACGCGGGGTCAGCGGGCGCGCGGGCCGCGGGCACAGGGGCCGCAGCCGCGGGGGCCGCAGCCGCGGGGGCCGCCGCAGGGTCAGCACCGGCCGCGCCCGCACCACCCGCGCCGCCCGGCTGGGATCCCAAGGCCTGGCAGGCCCACCAGGTGCGCAAGGAGCGGGCCGCCTCCGGCGCCTGGTCGATCGCCCCGCTCGCCTGGGCCGAGGCCGCGCGCCCGGCCGCCGTGGGACCGGTACCGGCCGTCGTGCTGGGCGCCGTGCTCGCCTCCGGCCTCACCGCCTCCCTGCTGCTCGGCGACGGGCTCGGCCCGGGTCTGCTCCTCGCGGTCCTGCCGGCGCTCGTCGCCGCCTACGCGGCCGCCCGTGCGGCCGGCCGCACGCTGCGTCCGTGGACAGCGCTCTGGGCGCTCGGCTGTCTCGCGCTGCTCGCGGTGCCCGCCCTGCGCGCCTCCGCCTGGCCGACCGTGACGGCCCTGTTCGCGGCCCTCCTGACGGGCGCACTGGCCCTGCACGGCAGCCGCAGATGGCCCGGCATCCTGCTCGGCCCGGTCGGTCTCCTGGACTCGGCCGTCCTCGGGGTGCGCTGGGTCTGGAGCGGCCTGCGCTCGCGCGGCGAAGGGCGCCGGGAGCGCTGGCTGCCGGTGGCGAAGGCCGTCGTGGTGGCCGTGGTCCTGCTGGCGCTGTTCGGCGCCCTGTTCGCCTCCGCCGACGCCGCGTTCGCCGACCTGCTGAGCGGGCTGACCCCCGACGTCAGCGGCATGGGCGGCCCGGTGCGCTTCCTGCTCTTCGCGGTGGGTCTCCTCGTCGCGATCGCCGTCGCCCGCGCCGCCGCCGCTCCCTCCCGCTGGGACCGGATCGAGGTGCGCCCGGGGAAGGCGCGCTCACGGGTGGAGTGGGCCCTTCCGCTCATCGTGCTGAACCTGCTCTTCGCCGCCTTCAACGCCGTCCAGCTCACCGTCCTCTTCGGCGGCTACCGCAAGGTCCTGGAGGCCACCGGCCTCACCTACGCCGCGTACGCGCGCCAGGGCTTCTGGCAGCTGCTCTGGGCCACCCTGCTCACCCTCGCCGTCATCGCGCTCGCCCTGCGCTGGGCCCCGCGCGACGGAGCCGGCGACCGGCGGCTGGTGCGCGTCGTGCTCGGCACGCTCGGCGTGCTCACCCTCGTGGTCGTCGCCTCGGCGCTCCGCCGCATGGACCTGTACGTGGACGCGTACGGGCTGACCAGGCTGCGCCTGTCGGTGGCCGGTGTGGAGCTGTGGCTCGGGCTGGTCATCGTACTGATCATGGTCGGCGGGCTGTTCGGCGCGCGCTGGCTGCCCCGCGCGGTCGCGGGGAGCGCCGTGGCGGCCGTACTGGCCTTCGGGCTGATGTCCCCGGACGGGGTGATCGCGGAGGGCAACGTCACGCGGTACGAACAGGACGGCAAGATCGACCTGGCCTACTTCCAGTCGCTGTCGGCGGACGCGGTACCCGCCCTGGACCGGCTGCCCGAGCCCCAGCGCTCCTGCGCCCTGCGCGGGATCGCCAGGGAGCTGGCGGCGGCGGGCCGGACCCCCTGGTACGCGACGAGCCTGGGGGAGCGCCGGGCCCGGGAGATCCTGAGCGAGCGCGGGGTGAGCGCCTCGTACGAGCAGTGCAAGGGCCTGGGAACCTTCGGCAGCCGGGTCGATTACTAGGCCGAAGGCGCCGGCCCGGGCCGGCGCGGGCCGGCGCGGAAGCTTCCCGCGCCGGGCCCTTCGTACGGGACTGCACGCTCAGGCGGCCGGACCGGCCTTCGCGGAGGCTCCGTTCAGGGCCTCCAGGTCGCTCGCGCGCACACGGATCACCAGCAGTGCGGTGAGGAGCGCGATCCCCGCCATCACCACGGCGGCGATGAATGCGGTGGCGATGCCCCGGGTGAGGACGAGGTCCCCCCAGGGGTCGGGCAGCCGGCCGGTCTGCAGGAACGCCTCCAGCTGTCCCGGGTCGGCGTGCGCCTGGAAGTCCGGGACCTGTCGGGCGGCCTCGTCGCGGCCGGCGGTGCCGAAGACGGTGACCAGGATGGACAGTCCGAGCGAGCCGCCGACCTGCTGGCTCGCGTTGAGCAGTCCGGAGGCCGCGCCCGCTTCCTGCGGGGCCACTCCGGAGACGGCGGTGAGGGTGAGGGTGACGAAGTTGAGGCCCATGCCGAAGCCGAACAGCAGCATCGGGCCCAGCACCCCGGAGAGGTAGGAGCTGTCGGTCTCGATGAAGGACAGCCAGGCCAGACCGGCGCCGGTGAGGGCGGATCCGGTGACCATGAACGGCTTGGGGCCGAAACGCGGCAGCAGGCGCTGCGAGAGCCCGGCGGCGATGATGATGGCGGCCGTGATGGGCAGGAAGCCGATGCCGGACCTGATCGGGGAGAAGCCCAGCACGTTCTGCACGAACTGGACGATGAAGAAGAACATGCCGAACATCGCGGCGGCGAGGCTGAGCATGATCACGTAGGTGCCGGTGCGGTTGCGCGCGGCGAACATGCGCAGCGGGATGATCGGATCGGCGGCCCGGGACTCGACGAGCACGAAGGCCGCCAGGAGCAGCACGGCCACGCCGAAGGAGCCGATGGTCACGCCGTCGCGCCAGCCGTCCTGGGACGCGCGGATGAACCCGTAGACGAGCGCGGTCATGCCGCCGGTGGAGGTGAGCGCCCCGGCGATGTCGAAGCGGCCCGGATGGCGCTCGGACTCGTTGATGTAGAGCGGGGTCAGGAAGGCGATCAGCAGCCCGATCGGCACGTTGACGAAGAAGACCCAGCGCCAGTCGAGCCATTCGGTGAGCATGCCGCCAGCCAGCAGGCCGATCGCGCCGCCGCCCGCGGAGACGGCTGCGAACACGCCGAAGGCACGGTTGCGTGCGGGCCCCTCGGCGAAGGTCGTGGTGATCAGGGCCAGGGAGGTCGGCGAGGCGATGGCCCCGCCGACGCCCTGGAGGGCTCGGGCGGCGAGCAACTGCCAGGACTCCTCGGCGAATCCGCCGAGCAAGGAGGCCAGGGTGAAGAGCAGGATGCCGGTCAGGAAGACGCGGCGGCGGCCCAGGATGTCGCCGGCCCGGCCGCCGAGCAGCAGCAGGCCGCCGAAGGCGAGCGTGTAGGCGCTGATCACCCAGGACAGGTCGGTGGTGGAGATGGCCAGGTCGGTCTGGATGTGCGGGAGTGCGATGTTCACGATCGTCGCGTCGAGGACGACCATGAGCTGGCAGGCGGCGATGACGGTGAGCGCCACTCCCGGGCGCCCCCCTCGGCGGGCCGCGGTCGGTATCCGGAGTGTGGAGAGCTGAGGAGTTGTCACTGTGGGTCCCCCCAAGTGAAATAGTGAACGCAATCGTTCACGGCGGTTCCACGGTAGGGAGACAGCCTTAGTGAACGCAAGCGTTCACTAAGGCTGAAAATGTGTGCGACGTACGCATGAGCCGGTCGGAGGTAACGGGAGTGGTGGGTTCACGCCGGCCGGCGGCGGCCCCGGGGCGCAGGCGCGGACCCGAACTCGAACGGGCGATTCTCGACGCCGTGTTGGAGCAGCTGAGCACCGACGGCTGGAACGCCCTGACGATGGAGGGCGTCGCCTCGGGAGCGCAGACGGGCAAGGCCGCGCTGTACCGCCGCTGGCCCTCGAAGGCGGACCTGGTGGCCGAGGCGCTGCGGACGCGGCTGCCCCCGCTCGGGCGGATTCCGGACCTGGGGTCGGCGCGCGAGGACCTGTACGCGGTGTGCGTGCGGATGCGGGACGTCATGCGGTCGCGGGCCGGGCAGGCACTGAGGACGGTGCTTCACGAGTGCGATCACATCCATGCGGAACGGTTCCGCGACCTGGTCCGGGCCGGGCTGTACGAACCGGCGCACGGGCTGATCGGCGAGCTGGTGCACCGTGGGATCGCCCGGGGGGACGTCCGGCCGGACGCGACCGGTCCGCTGCTCGTCGAGGTCATCCCGGCGCTGATGATGTATCGCGCGAAGGTGTGCGGGAGCGAATGGGCGGACGCGGAAATCGCCGAGATGATCGACGGGGTGATGGTGCCGCTGCTCAGGGGGTGAGACGGGGCGGGGTGGGTGGCGCGGCGCCGAGGTGGCCGGGGCGTGGCCGGGAGGGGGCGGCGGCGCGGCGGGGAGGGGGCGGGGTGTGCAGGCGGCCCGGGGCGGCGTAACCTTGCTGGCGCCATGCCGTACGAAGCACCCACTCACACCGTCGAACGCTCCCTCCGAGCGACCACCGGCGCCAAGGTCATCGCCGGGGTCGACGAAGTCGGACGAGGGGCCTGGGCCGGTCCCGTCACCGTCTGCGCGGCGATCACCGGCCTGCGCCGGCCGCCCGCGGGACTCACCGACTCCAAACTGCTCACCGCCAAGCGCCGTGACGCGCTCGTCGGGGTCCTGGAGGACTGGGTCACGGCCTACGCCCTGGGTCACTCGTCCCCCGAGGAGATCGACGAGCTCGGGATGACCGCCGCCCTGCGCCTCGCCGCGGTGCGCGCCCTGGAGGCGCTGCCCGTGCGGCCCGACGCGGTGATACTCGACGGCAAGCACGACTACCTCGGTGCGCCCTGGCAGGTCAGGACGGTGATCAAGGGCGACCAGTCCTGCGTCGCCGTCGCCGCGGCCTCGGTGATCGCCAAGGTCCGGCGCGACCGGATGATGGCCGAGATCGGCGAACAGGGTGGCGGAATCGAGGATTTCGCCTTCGCCGCCAACGCCGGATATCCCTCGCCCGTGCACCGGGCGGCACTGGAGGAGCAGGGGCCGACCGCGTACCACCGGCTCTCCTGGTCCTACCTCGACGCGCTGCCCCGCTGGAGCCACCTCAAGAAGGTGCGCCGCAGCGAGGAATCGATGGAGCTGGAAAACGGAGGCCAACTCGGCTTCGATTTCTGATCGCACGCACGTGCCACCAACCGGTACGTTTCGCACCGGTGTTTGATAGATGTCAGCTCATGCCTCTCACCCCCGCCCCCGAGGAGCCTCAGATTCACGAGAGTGCCCAGGGTCCCCGCGTCACGCCGGCCGCGAGCCGCAGCGCGCAGACCCCCCGCCCCGTACCCGGTCCGCGTCCCGCCCCCAGGCCCGCGCCGCCCGCGCCGCGGAAACCGCAGGCCACCCCCGTTCCCGTAGCCGCCACCGCACCTTCGGTCTCCGCGGCCGTCCCGCAGATCCAGCTGATCCCGGCATCCGCCGAGGGCGCGCTGGACGCGGCCGAAGAGGCCGTGGACCTGCTGCTCGACACCGGGCGGGCGCCCGGTGACATCCTGGTGCTCACCACCGGCGACCCGCACCCGTGGGCCGCGCACGAGCTGTCCTTCGGCGAGGCCGCGTACTGGGCCCTGCACGATGCCGGGGACGACGTCTTCTACGCGGACGCGGCGCAGGTGAAGCGCGCCGCCGGCCGTCCCGTCGTGGTCTTCGCGGCCAACGGCGGACCCGTCGAGGCGGCCGCCGGAGCGCTGCCGGTCGCGCTCGCGCGAGCCGGTGCGCTCCTGATCGTGTGCGGCGAGCCGCAGCAGATCAACTCCGTGCTGGGCGCGGGCGTCTGACGCACCGTACTCCCGCACGGTCGAGGGGCGGGGCGGGCCGATGGCCGGCCCTGCCGAAGTCCGAGGCCTGACCAGCCGTACGCCCGTTCCGGGTGTACGGCCGTTGGTCGTTCCCGGGCACCCGGCCCTGCGTGCTCCGTGCGTCCGTCCGATAGGGCCGGGCTGCGCATGCGGAGGTACGGGCTCAGCGTGCGGCGGTGCGGCGCAGGGCCTCCGTGGCTCCGCCGCCGCTGCGCAGGGAGATCTGGCCGAACCCGGACGGCGCATCGCCGCCGAGGGGCTCGGGCCGGGACTCCGAGCTGGGACTCCGGCCGCCGCGGCCTTCGCCCAGCACCTGCCAGCCGCCCCGGGTCAGGGTGATGTACGCGCCGCAGCGCAGCCCGTGCAGGGTGCAGGCGTCCCGCAGTCCCCACATCCAGGCCCCGTCCTCCTCGGTCCAGCGCTCGTCGCCGTCGCGGCAGAACAGCAGCACGGCGGTCCGTACCGGGGTACGGCGCCGCAGGTCGTGCGGAATGACCCGGCGCAGCCGGGAGAGCAGGGCGTTGCGGTACTCCCAGCCGTCGGCCGCGGTGGAACGCTGCACGAAGGAGGCGCTGGCCACGAGCCGCTCCTCGGGCCCGAGGACGGCGATCACCGCCGTGGACGGACCGGGGCTGTGCCGTGAATGCAGTCCGCTGACGACCTCGCGCGGATTGCGCAGCAGGGGGACGCCCGACGCCGTCCACTCGGAAGGTTCCAGCAGTCTGCCGTGCCGGCTGGCGCGGCCGGTGGCCATGGTCAGGGACGTGGTCGAGGGCGGGGCGAATCCGAAGGTCACGGTCCTCCCTTCGGGTACACGCCCGCGTACGGGCACAGCTGGAGTGCGGGCGCGCCGCGGCACGGCTCAGGAGAGCGCCGTCGAGCCGAGCGGGAGCAACACAATTCTCGCGTGGCCCGTGAGCATGCGGCAACGAGCAATTGGAGCCGCCGACCGGAATTCGCCGGTATGCCGTTCATATCCTTGCCCCGCCGCGCCGAAGATGACTCATTCGGTCCGGGCCGGACCGCGGGCACCAGGGGAAACACCTCCACGGCGGCCCGTCCGGCACAGCGGTCGCGCGGCGAGGCGGACGGGTGGTGGGCCGCACGTCACGCTGGGTGAATTGGCCGATTGTCCTAGGCATCGGGTTGCATGGGGGCATGGACAACCTGGAGCTCCGCGCTGAAGCCGATGCCATCCTCGCTGAGCTGGTCGGTGCCCCGGGGGGCTCGGCGCGGCTGCGGGAGGACCAGTGGCAGGCGGTGTCGGCCCTGGTGGAGGAGCGACGACGGGCCCTGGTGGTGCAGCGCACGGGGTGGGGCAAGTCGGCCGTGTACTTCGTGGCGACGGCTCTGCTGCGCCGTCGCGGCGCCGGCCCGACGGTGATCATCTCGCCGCTCCTGGCGCTGATGCGCAACCAGGTCGATGCCGCGGCACGGGCCGGGATCCGGGCACGGACGATCAACTCGGCCAACCCGGAGGAGTGGGAGACGATCTACGGGGAGGTCGAGCGGGGCGAGACCGACGTCCTCCTCGTGAGTCCGGAGCGCCTCAACTCGGTGGACTTCCGTGAGCAGGTGCTGCCCAAGCTCGCGGCCACGACCGGCCTGCTGGTGGTCGACGAGGCCCACTGCATCTCCGACTGGGGCCACGACTTCCGCCCCGACTACCGCCGGCTGCGCACCATGCTCGCCGAGCTCGCCCCCGGCGTGCCCGTGCTCGCCACCACCGCGACGGCCAACGCACGGGTCACGGCGGACGTGGCCGAGCAGCTGGGCACGGGAGGCGGGGGCGCACTGGTCCTGCGCGGCCCGCTCGACCGCGAGAGCCTGCGGCTGGGCGTGCTGGAGCTGCCGAACGCGGCGCACCGGCTGGCGTGGCTGGGGGAGCGGCTGGGGGACCTGCCGGGCTCGGGGATCATCTACACGCTGACGGTGGCGGCCGCCGAGGAGGTCGCGGCGTTCCTGCGGCAGCGCGGGTATCCGGTGGCCTCCTACACGGGGAAGACCGAGAACGCCGACCGGCTGCAGGCCGAGGAGGACCTGCTCGCGAACCGGGTGAAGGCGCTGGTGGCGACCTCGGCGCTGGGCATGGGCTTCGACAAGCCGGACCTCGGGTTCGTGGTGCACCTGGGCTCTCCCTCGTCCCCGATCGCCTACTACCAGCAGGTGGGGCGTGCGGGGCGCGGCGTGGACCACGCCGACGTGCTGCTGCTGCCGGGGCGGGAGGACGAGGCGATCTGGGCGTACTTCGCTTCGGTCGGCTTCCCTCCCGAGGCGCAGGTCCGGCGGACCCTGGACGTGCTGGAGCAGGCGGGCCGCCCCTTGTCGCTGCCGGCGCTGGAGCCGTTGGTGGATCTTCGGCGGTCGCGGCTGGAGACGATGCTCAAGGTCCTGGACGTGGACGGCGCGGTCAAGCGCGTGAAGGGCGGCTGGGCCTCCACCGGGCAGCCGTGGGCCTACGACGCACAGCGGTACGAGTGGGTGGCCCGGCAGCGGCAGGCCGAGCAGCAGGCCATGCGGGACTACGTGTCGACCACGGGGTGCCGGATGGAGTTCCTCCAGCGGCAGCTCGACGACGAGAAGGCGACCCCCTGCGGCCGCTGCGACTCCTGCGCCGGGCCCTGGCTCGACCCCGCGGTGTCCCACGGCGCCCTCGACGCGGCGACCGGCGAGCTGGACCGACCGGGGGTCGAGGTCGAGCCCCGCCGCATGTGGCCCTCGGGCATGCCCGCGGTCGGCGTCGACCTCAAGGGCCGCATCCCCGTGGGCCAGCAGGCGGCCACGGGGCGTGCGCTGGGCCGGCTGTCGGACATCGGCTGGGGCAACCGGCTGCGCCCGCTCCTGTCGGAGCAGGCCGCGGACGGCACGGTTCCGGACGACGTGCTGGCGGCCGTGGTGACGGTGGTGGCCGACTGGGCCCGTTCGCCGGGCGGCTGGGCCGGTGGCGCGATGGCCCGGCCCGTGGGAATCGTGGCCATGCCCTCCCGCTCCCGCCCGCAGCTGGTGGGCTCGCTCGCCGAGGGCCTGGCCCGGGTCGGCCGGCTCCCGCTGCTGGGCAGCCTCGCCTACACCCCGCAGGCCGGCGAGTACGGTGCGCACCGCAGCAACTCCGCCCAGCGGCTGCGCGCCCTGGCCGCCTCGTTCGCCGTCCCCGAGGAGCTCGCCGCCGCCCTGGCCGCCACCCCCGGACCGGTCCTGCTCGTCGACGACTACGCCGACTCCGGCTGGACCCTGGCCGTGGGCGCACGCCTCCTGCGCCAGAACGGGGCCGACATGGTGCTCCCCCTGACCCTTGCCCTGGCGGGCTGAGAGACCCCGGCGCCCGGGGCACTCGTACCCCATTCAGGGGGTAGTCCGTGGCAACCGTTCGCCAAGTCAAGACCGGACCCGGCTTCGTAAGATCCTCGGAGGAGGGTTGAGCCTCCTTTGCCGAAGGTGCAGCGCGGCGGACTATATACGGGGGTAAGCCGGGGTCATGGCAACGAAATTACTCGTGGAGAGTCATAGCCTGAAGGCCGTGGTCAACGGAGAGCAGATCCTGCGTCTGCTCGGTGACCTCAGCATGGACTGTCAGCGATTCCTCAAGGTCGCGGCTGTCTTGGGCCGGTCCTTCATGCTGGAGGACGTTTCCAGAATGCTGGACAAATCCGCGGCCAGCCTTCTTTCGTCCTTGGACGAAGCGATTTCCTCGGGTTTCGTCGTCGCGGCGGAACATCAACTCGTATTCCAGAGCGATTTCCTCCTGGCGGGGGTCATCGATTCGATCCCCGCTCCCGCTCGGGGTGCGTTGCAGCGCGAGGCGATGGGTCACTCCAGGAGGCACGCGCAGTCGCTCGACCGGCAGTTCTGGGTGGCCGGGCACCCGCTGTGGATGGCCGACCACCCGGCCGACCCGCCCCAGGAGGCCGCGGGCGGCTCGGGCGAGGTCTACTCGAAGTCCCACGGCCTGATCATGGACGGCAGGGTGACAGCCGGAATCCGCACGGCGGAGCGCGTCCTCTCCAGCCCTACGAGTCCGGCTTCCGCCCGGCTCGATGCGGAGGCCTCCGTGATCCTCGGGTACTCCCTGCTCGGCATGGAAGAAGCGGAGAAGCGCTCCGCGAGGATCTTGCGGGAACAGGGAGCCGGGCCGGGCGACGTGGCCGGGCTGATGGCGCTGACGGCCCTCTCCAATGCCCGCTGGCGTGCGGGGGAGTTGGGTGAAGGGCTCAGCCTGGGCCGGGCCGCGGTGCGGTACAGCGACGGTGTGGATCCCGTGTGGCGCCTTCACTTCCGGCTGGCACTGGCCGGGAAGCTCGCGAACCTGCGCGAGTTCGACAAGGCCGAGTCGCTGATCGACGAGGCGGAAGCCGGCCTGCGCGAACCGGGCACCCGGGTCTGGGACGCCGCGCCCGCGGCGATGCGGGCCCGGCTGTTCCTCCAGGCGGGACGCGTCGGAGATGCCCGCCGCCAGGCGGAGCTGGCGACCACCGCGGTCGACCGGGACGCGGTTCCCCTGCTCCGGCCCCTCGCGTACTCGGTGCTCAGCACCATCCTGCTCTACAAGGGGGACCTGCCCGCGGCGACCGAGTACCTGAAGCGGGTACAGGGCGAGTCCGAGACGGATCAGGCGGTCCTCTACTCCCCGCAGTACGGCTGGACGGAAGTGCGCATCGCGGTGAAAAGGGAGGGTCCGCGGGCGGCCGTCGAGCTGTTCTCCGACAAATACAGCCATCTGCCGACGCAGCGGAGCCTGTACATCGAGGATCCGGCCGCCGCCGCGTTCCTGGTCCGCCTTGCGCTGGACGTGGGTGACACCGATCTCAGGAACAGCGTTCTCGAAACGATCGGCGGGCTCGCGGGCGACAACCCCGGCATTTCCGTGCTCGGCCTCAGCGCCCTGCACGCGAATGCCTTGGTGAGCGGCGATCCGGCCGTACTGTCGCGCATCATCGCGCAGTCGCCGGACCCGCTCTCGGTCGCCCTCGCGACGGAGGAACTCGCCAAGATCTACGGCGCGAAGGAAGATCCCTCGCGGGCGAAGCCCGGAGAGGCGGCGTCACCGCTCAATTCGGCGTGCTGGTCCGGTCTTTCCGATACGGAGCGGCGCATCGCGTATCTGGTGAGCGCGGGGATGACGAACCAGCAGATCGCCAAACGGGTTCACCTGTCGGCGCACACGGTGAATTACCACCTCCGGAAGATCTACCGGAAGCTGAACATCAACACGCGTGTCGAGCTGGCGCGCGGAGCCGCGAGCTATTCGAGCAGGGCCGCGATCTATTCGATCGAACCCGAGTAGGACTCGGGCTCTCACCTCGACCGTACGGGGGCTGCGGCGTAGGCCGGATTCCGGGCCGGCCCCGCGTGCCGGGTGGGCAGCCAGCGGGTCAGTGCCGAGCCCACCGACATGCCGCCGCCGAAGCCGGTGAGCAGGACCACGTCTCCGTCGGCGAGGGATCCTTCGCGGTGGGCGAGGTCGAGGGTGATGGGTACGGAGGCCGCGCCGGTGTTGCCGTAGGACTCCAGGGCCAGGTGGAAGCTGGCCTCGGGCAGTCCGAGCGAGGGCCAGACCTCCCGGAGCATCACCGCGTTCGCCTGGTGGGCGACGACATGGCGGACCTCGCGCGGGTCCAGCCCCGCGCCGGCCATCAGGTCTCCGACGGCGCCGGGCAGGTTGTCCTGCACGAACTCGCGGACCCGTCGCCCGTCCATCCGGAAGTACTGCAGGCCCTCGTCCAGCGTCCGCACGCTGGTCGGGGTCCGGCTGCCGCCGGCCGGGACGCTGATCAGCTCGTGCTGATCGCCGCGGGTGAGCAGCGAAGTGGCGAATATGCCGCGGTCGTTCGGGGCCGGGCCGAGGACGACGGCCCCGGCGCCGTCACCGAACAGGATGGCGGTCCGGCGGTCGGAGTAGTCGAGGATCCGGGAGTAGATGTCGGCGCCGATGACCAGGCCGTAGCGGTCGCCCGGCTCGGTGCAGAGCATCCGCTCGGCGACCGTCAGCGCGTACACGAAACCGCTGCACACCGCGTTCAGGTCGAAGGCCGCCGCGTTCACCGCCCCGAGCCGGTGCTGGACGATGCTCGCCGTGGACGGCTGCGGGTGATCGGGCGTGGACGTGGCGACCACGATGTACGCGAGCTCCTCGGGCCCGACACCCGCTTGTTCGAGAGCCCGGACTGCAGCGGCCGCGGCGAGGTCGGAAGTGGCCTGACCGGGATCCGCGCGGCGCCGGCTCCGAATTCCGGTCTTGCGGACGATCCATTCGTCCGTGACCCCGGCCCGGTCGGCGATCTCTTCGTTGGAGACTTCGGTCGGCGGGAGGTACGCGCCGGTGCCGAGGATTCCGATGGATCGGATGGATCGGATGGTGACTCCCGGGGTGAGGGGGCGGTTCGCATGACTGCCCGGCGTGGAGAGCGCGTGTTCACGGCCCGTCAATGGATGCATGACCGCCCCGTGTTGTCCGGACCGGCAATCGAAAGCAGTCGGCTCATCGTGACACGAGATGCACGCGTATTTCCCTGACGCGAAATGTCTCACTCGCTTGAGTGGCATTCCGCCCGCACGCGCTCCGCCCCTGCTGATGCCCACTACTCGGTTGAGTAGTGGGCAGGTTGACGCCCCGTGGATAACATCGAAGCATGCCGATCCGTGACGCGATCTCGGCGAATTCGCGCAACTGCGAGTGCAGGTACGAGATTGATTATGAGAGTGACCGTCACCTCGACCGGGAGATGAGAGCATGACCGTCAGTTATCTCGGGGCAGCCGTGGATACGACTGCCATCGACGCCGTGATCAGTGACTTCTTCGGCCAGCGCCGAGCCGAAGCCGACGCGCTCGGCCAGGACTTCGCGGCCGTGGTCGCGGAGCTGGAGAACTACGTCCTGCACGGCGGAAAGCGGGTCCGGCCGGTCTTCGCCTGGCTGGGCTGGATCGGTGCCGGCGGCGACCAGGACGATCCGGGCGCCACGGCAGTGCTGACCGCCTGCGCGGGGCTCGAACTGCTGCACGCGTCGGCCCTGATACACGACGACATCATCGACGCGTCCGACACCCGCCGCGGCCGTCCCGCCGCTCATGTGGCCCTGGCCGCGCGGCATCGGACCCGGCGCTTCTCCGGTGACCCCGAGGCCTTCGGTACGGGAACCGCCATCCTGGTGGGGGACTTGGCCCAGACGTGGTCCGACGTCATGGTGCGCGCATCGGGGTTGTCGGCGGAAGCGCAGACCCGGGTCGGGCCGGTGTGGTCCGCGGTGCGCTCGGAGGTCCTGTACGGCCAGCTGCTCGACGTGATCAACCAGGCGGGCGACGACGAGAGCGTCGATGCGGCCCTGCGCGTCAACCAGTACAAGACGGCCTCCTACACGGTGGAGCGCCCGCTGCAGTTCGGCGCCGCGATCGCCGGCGCGGGGCCGGATCTCGTCGCCGCCTACGGGGCGTTCGGGGCGGACATCGGGATCGCGTTCCAGCTCCGCGACGACCTGCTGGGCGTTTTCGGCGACCCGGCGGTGACGGGAAAGCCCTCGGGCGACGACCTTCGGGAGGGAAAGCGAACGGTGCTGCTCGCGACGGCGCTCCAGCAAGCGGATGAATACGATCCGCAGGCGGCGAGGTTCCTCAGGGCGAAAATAGGGACCGAGCTCTCCGAGAACGAGATAGACACCCTGCGGGACATATTCGTCCATGTCGGTGCGGTGGACCGGATCGAGCGCCAGATCGCGCAAAGGACCGACCGGGCCATGGGCGTACTGGAATCCAGCAGCGCCACCACCCCCGCAAAGGAACAGCTCGCCACGATGGCGATCAATGCCACGCAGCGAGCTCGATGATGACGCTGACGAATGCGCAGACGTATCCCGACCGCACTGCCGCCCCGGGTGACATGGACCTCGAAGAGGGCCGGATCGGATGGGGGCGCGCCCACGCGAAGGCCATTCTGCTCGGCGAGCACGCCGTCGTCTACGGCGCTCCGGCGCTGGCCATTCCGGTCCCGCAATTGCCGGTGACCGCGACCGCCAGGCGATTGCGGTGTTCCGACGAAGGCGCGGACAGGATCTCCTTCGCCATGGCGGGTCCGGGGCCGGGGGCGGTCACGGCGCTTGCCGCGGACGGCCTGCGGTGCCTGCTCCCGGACTTCAAGGCGATCACGGGTGTCGACGGCCACGTGTGTGTCGACGTGATCATCGACTGCGCGATCCCGCAGGGCCGCGGGCTCGGCTCCAGCGCCGCCTGCGCCCGGGCGGCCGTGCTGGCCCTGGCGGACCTCTTCGACCGCCGGCTGGACGCCCGCGAGGTGTTCGATCTCGTGCAGGCTTCGGAGAAGGTGGCGCACGGCAGGTCGAGCGGCATCGACGCGCTCGCCACCGGCGCGACGTCTCCCCTCCTCTTCCGCTCCGGCACCGCCCGGGAACTGCCCGTGCCCATGCCGGGGTACGCCCCCGGGCATTCCGCCGCTCATCCCGCCGCTCATCCCGCCGGGCATTCCCCCGAGCGGACCGACGGCGACGCCGGTGAAGGCCCCCCGTCCTACGCGTTCGACGGGCTGTTCGTCCTCGCGGACAGCGGGGTCAGCGGCAGCACCAAGGAGGCGGTCGAGCTCCTGTGGCGGAAGTTCGAGCGCAGCGCGCAAACGCAGGCGGACTTCATCCTCGGCGCCTCGCGCCTGACCCGTGCCGCCGCACGCGACCTCGCGCACGGCCGAACAAGCGACTTCGGCGCACGCATGACAGAAAACCACAAGCTGCTGCACGAGTTGGGGCTCAGTACGGACCGGATCGACGGGCTGGTCGAGGCCGCTCTGGCGGCCGGCAGCCTGGGCGCCAAGATCAGCGGCGGCGGACTGGGCGGCTGCGTGATCGCGCTGGCCGCAGAGCCGCGCCAGGCAGAGGCGACCGTCCGGAGCCTCCACGAAGCCGGCGCCGTCCGTACCTGGGTAGTCCCGACGGGAAGGTTTGCAAACCATGACGATTAACCACAATTTGGGACTGGCGGAACGGACGGAACGGCCGCAGGGAAGCCTTCTCGGCCCCGGGTCGACCGCCGTCGCCCACCCCAACATCGCGCTGATCAAGTACTGGGGCAAGCGCGACGAGGAACTCGTCATCCCGTACGTCGACAGCCTGTCGATGACCCTCGACGTCTTCCCGACGAACACCACCGTCCGGCTCGACCCGGAGGCGCAGACCGACAGCGTCATCCTCGACGGAAGGCCCGCGGAGGGTGAGCCGCGCCGGCGCGTCGTCGTCTTCCTGGACCTGGTACGGAAGTTGGCCGGGCGTACCGAACGGGCCGCCGTCGACACCCGCAACGCCGTCCCCACCGGGGCGGGACTGGCCTCGTCGGCGAGCGGGTTCGCCGCCCTGGCCGTCGCCGCCACCGCCGCGTACGGGCTGGACCTCGACCCGACGGCGCTCTCCCGGCTCGCCCGGCGCGGCTCCGCCTCGGCCTCCCGGTCGATATTCGGCGGCTTCGCCCTGTGCCACGCGGGCCAGGGCGTCGGCGAGGCGGCGGACCTCAGCTCCTACGCCGAGCCGGTGCCCCTCCCCGACTTCGACCCCGCCCTGGTGGTCGCCCTGGTCAACGCCGGCCCCAAGGCCGTGTCCAGCCGGGCGGCGATGCGGCGGACCGTCGAGACCTCGCCGCTCTACCAGGCCTGGGCGACGTCGAGCAAGGGCGACCTGACCGACATGCGCGCGGCGCTGCTCCGCGGCGACCTCGACGCGGTGGGGGAGATCGCGGAGCGCAACGCCCTCGGCATGCACGCGACGATGCTGGCCGCGCGGCCGGCGGTGCGCTACCTGTCACCGGCCACGGTGGCCGTCCTCGACGGCGTCCTGCAGCTCCGCAAGGACGGCGTCGCGGCCTACGCGACCATGGACGCCGGACCGAACGTCAAGGTGCTCTGCCACCCCGAGGCAGCGCCCCGGGTAGCCGAAACGCTGCTGGCCGCCGCCCCCGGATGCTCGGTGCTCACTGCCCGGCGCGGTCCGGGAGCCCGGCTGCGTACGGCGGACGAACAGTGACCGGTACGAGAACGGTGACCCGGCACGCGCCGGGCAAGCTGTTCATCGTCGGCGAGTACGCGGTGGTGCAGCCGGGCCACCCGGCGATCCTCGCAGCCGTCGACCGGCAGGTCTCCGTCACCGCATCGGCGGCCCACAGCGGCGGTGCCGACGTAGTGATCGATTCCGACCTCTGCCCGGGAGAGGCGCGACTGCGCCGGGGTGACGGCGGGCTCGCCGCACTCGGCGCGGACGACGAACAACGGGTGCGGGACGGCCTCACCCACGTGGTGTCGGCGATCGAAACGGTCGAGGGGCTGATGGCCGAGCAGGGCCTGTCCGCACCTCCCGTCCACCTCTCGATCAGCAGTCGCCTGCACCACGAGGGAACCAAGCTCGGCCTGGGATCGAGCGGCGCGGTGACGGTCGCCTCGGTGTCCGCCGTAGCCGCGTACTACGGCATGGAGCTGTCGCACGAGGACCGGTTCCGGCTCGCGATGCTCGCGACGGCGCGGCTCGACGCCCGTTCCTCCGGCGGCGATCTCGCCGCGAGCGTCTGGGGCGGATGGATCGAGTACCGGGCGCCCGATCGGGCCGCCGTACTCGACCTCGTGCAGCGCCGGGGCATCGAGGAGTCGCTCCGTACGCCGTGGCCGGGGTTCGGGATACGACGGCTGCCGTCGCCCCGTGGGCTGGCGGTCGAAGTGGGCTGGACCGGCCGGCCGGCCAGCACCGCCTCCCTGGTCGGGAGCCTCGGACGGCGCGCGTGGCAGGGCAGCGCGTCCCAACGGAGCTTCCTGGAACGCAGCGACACGTGTGTGCGCGCCTCGGTCGACGCACTCGAACGGGGCGACGGCCCCGAGCTGCTCCGGCAGGTCAGGGGCGCCCGCCGGATGCTCGCCGAACTGGACGAAGAGGTCCGGCTCGGAATCTTCACCCCCACGCTGACCGCGCTGTGCGACGCCGCCGAGACCGCCGGCGGGGCGGGGAAACCGTCGGGCGCCGGAGGCGGCGACTGTGGCATCGCGCTGCTGGACGCCACGGCGGAAGACGCCACGGTGCACGAGCAGATCGCGCACCTGCGGAAGGGATGGGCCGCCGCAGGGGTGCTCCCCGTGCCGATCCATCTCCAGTCGACGAAAGGGAGCGCAGCATGATCGCTGAGCGCAAGGACGACCACGTGCGGTTCGCCGCCGAGCAACAACGCCACCTGGGCGGCTACAACCAGTTCGACGAGGTGTCCTTCGTCCACCACGCCCTGGCCGGCATCGACCGCTCCGACGCGTCGCTGGTCACGCGGTTCGGCGGCATGGAATGGAAGGTGCCGCTGTACATCAACGCGATGACCGGCGGCAGCGCGAGGACCGGCGCCATCAACCGGGACCTGGCGATCGCCGCCCGCGAGACCGGAGTGCCCATCGCGACCGGCTCCATGAGCGCCTACTTCGCCGACGAGTCCGTGGCCGACACCTTCGGCGTGCTGCGCCGCGAGAACCCGGACGGGTTCGTCATGGCGAACATCAACGCCAACGCCTCCGTGGAGAAGGCGCGGCGGGCCGTGGACCTGTTGCAGGCGGACGCCCTGCAGATCCACCTCAACGTCATCCAGGAAACGGTCATGCCGGAGGGCGACCGCTCCTTCTCCTCCTGGGGGCCGCAGATCGAGAAGATCGCGGACGGAGTCGGCCCCGACGTCCCGGTGATCGTGAAGGAAGTCGGCTTCGGACTGAGCCGCGAAACCATCTCGGCCCTGAGCGACATGGGCGTGCGCGTGGCCGACGTCGCCGGCCGCGGCGGCACGGACTTCGCGCGCATCGAGAACGACCGGCGCAAGCACGCCGACTACGGCTACCTCAACGGCTGGGGCCAATCAGCCCCCGCCTGCCTGCTGGACTCCCAGCACGCCGCCATCCCGGTACTGGCGTCCGGCGGCGTCCGCAACCCGCTCGACGTGGTGCGCGGACTGGCGCTCGGCGCCGCCGCCGTGGGCGTGTCCGGAGGATTCCTGCGGACCGTCCTCGACGGCGGCCCGTCCGCCCTGATCACGCGGATCACCACCTGGCTCGACCAGGTGGAAGCACTGATGACCGCGCTGGGCGCGCGCACCCCGGCCGATCTGAGCCGGTGCGACGTACTCGTCCACGGCGACCTGCGCGCCTTCTGCGCCGACCGGGGGATCGACACCCGCCGGCTGGCCACCCGCTCCCGCTCCCGCTCCCACACCCACTCCCACGACACCGCTCACGAAACGGTTGGAGAGATCCGATGAACGACACGCACGCGGTCGCAGGCGTTCCCCTGAAGTGGGTAGGCCCCCTCAGGATTTCGGGGAACGTGGCGAACGTCGAGACGGAGGTCCCGCTCGCCACGTACGAGTCGCCCCTGTGGCCCTCCGTCAACCGCGGGGCGAAGATCTCCAGGCTGGTCGAGCAGGGCATCGTCGCCACCCTCATCGACGAGCGGATGACGCGCTCGGTGCTCGTCACGGCCCAGGACGCGCAGACCGCGTACCTGGCGGCGCTCGAGGTCGACGCCCGGTTCGACGAGCTGCGCGCCGTCGTCCGCACCTGCGGCCGCTTCGTCGAACTGATCGGGTTCCGCCACGAGATCGTGGCCAACCTGCTCTTCCTGCGGTTCGAGTTCAGCACCGGCGACGCCTCCGGGCACAACATGGCCACGCTGGCCGCGGACGCGCTCCTGAAGCACATCCTCGGTGCCATTCCGGGGATCGAGTACGGCTCGATCTCCGCGAACTACTGCACCGACAAGAAGGCCACCGCCATCAACGGCATCCTCGGCCGGGGCAAGAACGTGGTCACCGAGCTGCTCGTGCCGCGCGAGATCGTCCGCGACGTGCTGCACACCTCGGCCGGCGCGATAGCCGAGCTGAACGTGCGCAAGAACCTGATCGGCACCCTGCTCGCCGGCGGAATCCGCTCGGCCAACGCCCACTACGCGAACATGCTGCTCGGGTTCTACCTGGCGACGGGCCAGGACGCGGCCAACATCGTCGAAGGCTCCCAGGGCGTGACCGTGGCCGAGGACCGGGACGGCGACCTGTACTTCTCCTGCACCCTGCCGAACCTGATCGTCGGAACGGTCGGCAACGGAAAGGGACTCGACTTCGTCGAGGAGAACCTGACGCGCCTGGGCTGCCGCGAAGAGCGCGAGCCCGGGGAGAACGCACGGCGACTCGCGGTCATGATCGCGGCGACGGTGCTGTGCGGCGAGCTCTCCCTCATGGCCGCGCAGACCAACCCGGGCGAACTCATGCGGGCGCACGTCGCACTGGAGCGCACGCCCTCGACGACATCGACCACGAAGATCGGACGGTAGAGATGCCCAGGGACCTCGCGGTCGGAATCCACGACCTTTCCTTCGCCACCGGCCAGCTCGTCCTCACGCACGAGACGCTGGCCGCCCACAACGGCACCGAGCTGGGCAAGTACCACGTGGGCATCGGCCAGCGGTCGATGAGCGTGCCCGCCGCCGACGAGGACATCGTGACGATGGGGGCTGCCGCTGCCGCCCCCGTCCTCGCCCGGCACGGCGCCGACCGGATCCGTACGGTCGTCTTCGCCACCGAGTCCTCCGTCGACCAGGCGAAGGCGGCTGGCATCCACGTGCACTCGCTGCTGTCGATGCCCTCCGCCACCCGCGTCGTCGAGCTCAAGCAGGCCTGCTACGGGGGGACCGCGGCCCTGCAGTTCGCCATCGGGCTCGTCCACCGCGACCCCTCGCAGCAGGTCCTCGTGATCGCGAGCGACGTCTCGAAGTACGAGCTGGACCAGCCGGGCGAGGCCACCCAGGGGGCCGCGGCGGTGGCCATGCTGATCAGCGCGGACCCCGCTCTGGTGCGCATCGAGGAGCCGTCGGGGGTGTTCACCGCCGACATCATGGATTTCTGGCGGCCGAACTACCTCACCACCGCCCTGGTCGACGGGAAGGAGTCCGTCTCCGCGTACCTGCAGGCCATGGACGGTGCGTGGAAGGATTACACCGAGCAAGGCGGCCGTGCGTTCGAGGAGTTCGCGGCGTTCTGCTACCACCAGCCGTTCACGAAGATGGCCCACAAGGCTCACCGGGCCCTGCTCGAGACCTGCGGGCGGGAAGTCGACGAGGCCGAGGTCGTCCGCGCCGTCGGGCGGACGACGGCCTACAACGAGGACATCGGAAACAGTTACACCGCATCCGTGTACCTCGGGCTGGCCGCCCTGCTCGACAACGCCGACGATCTGACCGGGCAGGCCATCGGCCTGCTCAGCTACGGGTCGGGCAGCGTCGCCGAGTTCTTCGCCGGAGTCCCGGTCCCGGGCTACCGCGCGCACCTGCGCTCCGAGCAGCACCGAGAGGCGATCGCCGGGCGCCGGGAGATCGGCTACGCCGACTACCGGGAACGCCACGAGCAGGCCTTCCCGGTCGACGGCGGCGACCACCCCGCGCCGAGGGAGACCACCGGGCCGTACCGGCTGGCCGGGCTGTTCGGGCACAAGCGGGTGTACGAGCCGAGGTAGTCGAGGTCGTCGAGGTGCCGGCGGTGCCCTACGGCGCCGCCGGTTCTCTGCCGCCGGGCTCCGCCGCCGGTTCTTCGCCGTCGGGCTCCGCTGTCGGTTCGCTGCCGTCGGGAGTTATCCACAGGGGTTTCCGGATCCGGTCGGACACGGGACCTTCGGGACATGACGAACAACAACCACGATGCGGCACGCATCCCGTCCGATCCCTCGTCCACCGGCACGTCCGGAGGCGTCGATGCATCCCGGATCACCCTGCGCAGTCCGGCCGAACTGGCCGATGCGCTGCCCTACATGCTCGGCTTCCATCCGAGCGACTCCCTCGTCATGGTCGCCGTCCACGGGGAGGCCGGCCGCTTCGGCGGCCGGCTCCGGGTGGGCATTCCCGCGGTCCCCGACGAGTGGGAGGACACCGCCCGGCAGGTCGCCGACTGTCTGATCCGCGGCAGCGTGCGGCGCGGGTCCCGGCCCGACGGCATCATCGTCTTCCTCTGCCAGGACCCGCAGCGCGGCGACAGCGCGCAGCGGGTGATGACCAGGCTGCGCCCGCTCGCGCAGCGGATCCGGCTGGCCTGCGGAGCCCTGGACGTGCCCGTGCTGGAGGCCCTGTGCCTCTCCGCCGGGCGGTACTGGTCCTACTGCTGCCCGGACGGGCGGTGCTGCCCCGCCGAGGGCACCGCGCTGGCCGCGCCGGGCACCTCGGTGATGGCGGCCGCGGCCACTTTCGCGGGACTCCGGGTACGGGGCTCCCTCCGGGAGATCGAGCGCAGGCTGACACCGCTGCGCGGGACGCTGGCCGACGAGATGGAAGGGGCCCTGGACCGGGCGGCCGTCGCGCTGGTGCCGAAGATCCTCGACGGGGCCACCCGGGAGGAGGTGGGGGCCGAGACCGTCCTGCTCGCCCGCGCGCTGATCCAGCGCATGACCCTGGCGCCGCCGTCCGAAGGCGGCCCCGGAGCCGATGCCCGGGACGACGGGCTACTGGGCCACGACGAGGCCGCCTCGTTGATCCTCGGGCTCCAGGACCGCGAGATCCGCGACATCGCCGCCGAGTGGATGGAGGGCGAGGAGGCGGCCCCCGCCCTGCGGCTCTGGCGCGCCCTGGCCCGGCGCTGCGTCGGGGCCTACGGGGAGCACGCGGCGGCTCCCCTCACCCTGGCGGGCTGGGTCTCCTGGTCCACGGGGGATGAGCCGACGGCCAGGATCGCCCTGGGGCTGGCCCTGCGGGCGGACGAGAGCTATCGCTTCGCGCAGCTGCTGCACCATGCGTGCAACGAGGGGATCGACCCGGAGGGGCTGCGGGAGTGCCTGCGGGAGGAGCGGCGGCGCCGGGAACCGCGCCGCGGGCGCCTGCCCGCAGGACCCCGGCGGGCGGGCTCCGCCACCAGGCCGCCCGGCCGCCCGGGCAGGACGGGCAGGACGATCGGCCGCCGCGAGTCCGGCAGCACCGCGGGGAGCGAGCAGTGAGGCGCGGGTGGGGGTGGACCTCCGGCGGGGGTTGCTGCCGCGGCCGGGTTGCGGGCGGGGTGGGCCGTCGGGTCGCGGGCCGGGGCACGGGCGGGTCGGGCGGTCGGGTTGTGGGCCGGGATACGGGCGGGCCGGGCGGTCGGGTTGTGGGCCGGGACACGGGCCGGCCGGGCCGTCGGGGTGCGGGCTGGGATTCGGGCCGGCTGGGTCGTCGGGGTGCGGGCTGGGATTCGGGCCGGCTGGGTCGTCGGGGTGCGGGCTGGGATTCGGGTCAGGTGTGCGGTCGGGATGAGGGCCGGGTCGGCGGTCCGGGGGAGGGGTGCGGGTCCGGGCTCCGGGCGTGGCTGCGGGGAGGGGCGCGAGCGGTCCTGAGGCGGCCGTCCCCGCGAAGGCCGGTGCTCCACCGGGCGCAGCCCCCACCGGGGCCCGTGACCCGGGCGGGGGCGGGGGCGTTGCGCTGGGGGGTGGTGGGGATCCGGCCGCGCCGCCGCCCAGCCGACCCACCCGGAGCGCAGACAAGGCGACCCATGTCCCACCCCGTACCCCCCGCCCGCGTAGCCCCCACCCGCAGGGCCGACCTGCCGCCCGTGCACGGTGCCGTCATCTGCGTCTCCGCGCCGTGCCTGGTCATCTCGCCCGAGCACGGCCAGCTCACCGGACAGGGCGTCGACGGGATCTACCGCGCCGGGCTCAGGCTGCTGTCCCGCTGCGTGCTGCGCGTCGCGGGCCGGGACCCGGTCGCGGTCCAGGGCCGCAGCCTCGGCGCCGACCGGGCCTCCTTCACCGCGACCGTCCGCACCGGAGCGGAGCCCGGTCCCGACCCCGACGTCGGGATCGAGCGGATCCGGCACGCCGACGGCACCGAGCGGATCACCCTGCGCAGCTACACCGGCCGGCCCCTGCGGATCCCGGTGGAGGTCTCGCTCGGCACCGACCTGGCGGAGCTGGCCGACGTGGCCGCCGGCCGGGCCGGGCCGGAGCTGCCCGCAGCAGTGCACGCCGCCGGACTGCGCTGGACCGCCGACGAGGCCCAGGCCGTCACCGCGGCCGAGCCGCCTCCGGACGACGCCCTGGCCTCGGCCGGGCTGCTGCGCTGGCAGCTCGAACTGCGCCCCGGCGAGTCCCGCACCATCGAGCTGCGGACCACCCGGGACCGAGGAGCCCGGGCCCCCGCCGGACAGGTGGCCAACCCGCTGTCCGACGACGCCCGCGCGGAGGGCGACGACCCGCGGGCCGAGGCATGGCTGCGCACGAGCGTGCAGGACCTGGGCGCCCTGCTGCTCAGGGATCCGAAGCAGCCGGCCGACAGCTACGCGGCGGCCGGAGTGCCGTGGAGGCTCGGGCTGGCCCCGGCGGAGTCCCTGTGGGCCGCCCGCATGGCGCTCCCACTCGGCACCGGACTGGCCGCCGCGACCCTGCGGATCCTGGCCCGGACCCAGACCGCAGGGCGGGGCGCCGACGCGGGGAAGATCCCGGGGCCGCTCCGGGGTGCGGGGCCGCAGCTGCCCCCGGGGTGCACCGGGACCGAGGCGACGCTCGCCTTCCCCGCGGTGCTCGCCGAAGCCCGGCTCTGGGGGATGCCCGAGGCGGAGGTGGCCCAGCTGCTGCCCGCCGCCGAGCAGTGCCTGGAGTGGATCCGGGGCGCCTTCGGGGAGGACGGCTTCCTGGCCGATCCCGATCCGGGACCCCGGCGCTGTGAAACCCAGGCCCACGCCCACCGCGCCCTGCTCCTCGGCGCCGACCTGCTCGCCGGGTGCGGGAGGCCCGGAGCCGAGGAGTGGCGGGACCGGGCGGCCGAACTGCGGGAGCGGTTCGCAGCCCGCTTCTGGGTCGACGGCCCCGACGGCGGCCGGCCCGCGGCGGCCCTGCATCCCGACGGGCGGCCCCTGCCCCGGCTGACGGGGGCCGCCGCCCACCTGCTGGACACCGGGCTGCTCGGCGGCGGCCGGCTCGCGCGCGGGCTGCTCGACCGGGTCCGCACCGAGCAACTTGCCCGGCTGCTGGGAGCCCCCGCCATGGACTGCGGCTGGGGGCTGCGCAGCATGGCGGTCCGTGAGCCGGGGCACAACCCGTTCGGGTACCGCTCGGGCGCGGTGCGACCGTACGAGAGCGCGGTCGCCGTGGGCGGCCTGGCCCAGGCGGGCTTCGAGAAGGAGGCCACGGGGCTGCTCCGGGGCCTGCTGGACGCGGCGGAGGGCTTCGGCTACCGCCTCCCGGAGATGTACGCGGCCGAGCAGCGCACCGAGGGCAGTGCTCCGCTTCCGCATCCGGCGGCCTGCCGGCCGGCGGCGGTCGCGGCGGCCGCGGGGATCCACGTACTGACCGCGCTGGCCGGTATCCGTCCGGACGCCCCCGCCGGCACGGTCGCCCTCGTACCGCTCCCCGGGGCTCCGCTCGGCGGGCTCCGCCTCTCAGGGCTGCGGGTTTCGGGGGAACCCTTCGCCGTCCGGATCAGCCGGACGGGCCTGGGCATGGTGGAGGAGGCCGCCGATGCACTGCAACTGGGCGGGTAGGAGGCACCCTGCAGATCGGGCCGCACCAGGTCGGGGCTTCCGGTTCCCGGGTCCGAAGATCTCCAAAGCTCTGTTTATCGTCAGGCAGACGACTATGATCGCGTCATGTCGCCCTACGACCCGTCGGCCTTTCCGCCCTTCGCCGTCACCGTCGACCTGGTCGTGCTCACCGTGCGGCGCCATGCGCTCTGCGCGCTGGTCATCCGACGGGGTGAGCAGCCGTTCCAGGGACGCTGGGCGCTGCCCGGCGGCTTCGTCCGCGGGGACGAGGACCTGTCGGCGGCCGCGGCCCGTGAACTGTCCGAGGAGACCGGCCTCTGCGCCCACGACCCGGCCGCTCCGGACGTGGGCAACGGGGCACACCTCGAACAGCTGGCGACCTACGGTGATCCGAAGCGGGATCCGCGCATGCGCGTGGTCAGCGTCGCGCATCTGGTGCTGGCTCCGGACCTGCCCGCCCCGCGGGCCGGCGGCGATGCCAACAGCGCGCGCTGGGCTCCCGTCGACGAGCTCCTGTCCACGGACGGCCAGACCGGCGCCGGACTCGCCTTCGACCACGAGCAGATCCTCGCCGACGGGGTCGAGCGGGCCCGCTCGAAGATCGAGTACTCCTCGCTGGCCACCGCCTTCTGCCCGCCCGAGTTCACCGTCGGCGAGCTGCGCCGGGTCTACGAAGCCGTCTGGGGGGTCGCCCTCGACCCCCGCAACTTCCACCGCAAGGTCACCGGCACCCCCGGGTTCCTGGTCCCGGCCGGGGGTACGACGACGCGTCAGGGCGGCCGTCCCGCCCAGCTGTTCCGGGCCGGCGGGGCCACCCTGCTCAACCCGCCGATGCTGCGCCCGGAAGTCTGACGCACGGGCGCCCCGCACCGCCTCCGGGGCGCCGCCCGAGCCGGTGGCCCGGCCGGTGTCCGAGCTCGCACGGCCGGGGGCGACGGCTTCGGCGCCGACACGGGCGAGACGCGCGACAACCTGCGCCTTAAATCGGACATATCGCGTTATCTTGTTTGCGGAATTCACCCTGCCGCAGAGCGGTCTCACCCCCCGCGAGAGAAGCGATGCTCCAGGCCATCGGACTCACCAGCACCCCCCGCCGAAACAACCCGCCCCTCGTGGACGACCTCACCTTCGAGGCCCGCCCCGGGAGCGTGACCGCACTGCTCGGCGAGCCCGGCTCGGGCAAGACCACCGCGCTGCGGCTCATGCTCGAACTCGAACCGGGCCGCGGAGTCACCTACTTCCGCGGGCGCCCCCTGCACCGGATCCCGCATCCGGGCCGCGAGGTCGGCGTGCTTCTCGGCGATCTCCCCGGCAACCCCTCGCGCACCGTGCGCGGCCAGCTGCGGATGCTCTGCGCCGCCGCCGGCGTGCCGGCCGCGCGGGCCGACGCCATGCTGGAGGTCGTCGGCGTCGCGGGACTGCGCGACCAGCGGCTCGGCTCGCTCTCGCTCGGCATGGAGCGCAGGGTCGCGCTGGCCGCCGCCCTGCTCGCCGACCCCTGCACGCTCCTCCTCGACGAGCCCGCCGCCGGGCTCTCGCCCCGTGAACGGAGCTGGCTGCACGGGCTGCTGCGCGGCCACGCCTCCCTCGGCGGAGCGGTGCTCTTCACCACCGACGACGCGAAGGAGGCCGCCCGCAGCGCGGACCGGGTGGTGAGCATCGAGGCGGGCCGGCTCGTCGCCGACCAGGACGCCGCCGAGTTCGCCCGGACCCGGCTCCGGCCGCGGGTGGCCGTCCGCACCCCGCACGCCGCCCGGCTGGCCGACGTACTCGGCCGGGAGGCGCGGGACGCCCGGCGCACGGTGGAGATCGTGGAGGAGAGCGGCAGCCGGCTGTCCGTCTACGGCAGCAACTGCGCCGAGGTCGGCGAGGCCGCCTTCCGGCACGGCGTGCTCGTCCACCAACTCGCCGACGAGACCGGAGACGCGGGAGCGCAGCCGTCGCTGCCGCACGCCCGGGACCACGCCGGATCCGGGGCCCCGGCCGCGACCGCCGGCGCAACGCCGACCGCGTCCGGAGCGGGCGGCGGCGACGGCGCCCGCTCCCGACGCACCGCCCGGGCATCCCGGTCGAGTAGGCCCGCCTCGACCGTGCGCCGGCTCGGCGGCCCGCTGCGACCCCTGCGCTACGAGCTGCACCGGACCTTCGGCACCGCCACCCCCGTGCTCACCGCCGCCTTCGTCGTCGCCGTCTCGGTCGTCACCGCCCTGGTGCTGGCCCGGGCCGGCCACACGCCGCAGAACCGGTTGCTCGCCGCCTGGCCGGAGTTGCTGCCGCTGCCGCCCGCGGCGCTCGGGGCCGGGCTGCTCGGAGCCCTGGCCTTCGGCGAGGAGTACCGCTACCCCGCGCTCGCCGCCGACCGCGGCACCGTCCCGCGCCGACTCGGGCTGCTCACGGCGAAGCTCGGCGTCAGCGCCGCCCTGGCGCTGCTGCTCGGCGCACTCGCGGTGACCGCGGACGCCGCCGCCCTGACACTGGTGTTCGGCGGCGGGCCGCTCCGTACGCCCGCGGAGTGGGTCTCCCCGGCCGCGAGTTGGGCGGGGCTGCTCATCGGCTGCGCCTGGTCCGGGGTCCTGGCCTCCGGGGTCTTCCGGTCCTCCTCCGCCGGTCTGGCCGCGGTGCTCGCCGTACCGGTCATGGTCGTACCGCTGGTGCGCAAGGCCCTGGACGGCCCGTCCGCGTACCCGGTCACCGGACTCGCGGAGCGGCTGCGCGGCCTGGCCTGGGCGCAGTGGCCGCCGGAGGCGGACCGGGTGGTCCTCGGGGCGATCCGGGTGATGGCCCAACCGGTCGGCACCGCGCTGGTGTTGTCGCTGATGGTCCTGTTGTGCGCCTATGGGTTCACAGGACTGCGCGGCCGCGTCCGTTTGTGAGGGATCGTTGGTGATCGTTCCGGTGCCGGTCCGGACCCAACGGGACCGTTGTGGTCCACATCAGGCCCGGCGGACCGCAACTCCCCGCAAAAGGCCCGGTTCTTTACGATAAGTCGTCAATTGCGTAGGTGGCACCGATCACCCTTTCGTGTGCTTTTCACCAAAGACCTCAAGGGTCGCGGAGACACGGCCGACAAAGGATTCGTGAGTACCCTTGCGCACACCATGATGACCGCCGCCCGCCATGCCGATTCCGGCCTCGCCGGCGCGGGCGAACTCGACCGCTACCCCTACCCGGAGGCCTCGGGGGCCGACCGGGTGGGAGTGCCCCACTGGGACGGATCCGACGTCGAGTTGAGCCGGGTCGGCCGCCGCGCCGCAGGCAGCCGCGGCCGCGGACTGCACGGCCAACTCGTCCAGCAGCTCGGCCAGATGATCGTTTCCGGCGACCTCGGCGCGGACCGCCCGCTGGTCCCCGAGGAGATCGGGCAGCGTTTCGAGGTCTCCCGCACCGTCGTCCGCGAATCCCTGCGGGTCCTCGAGGCCAAGGGCCTCGTCAGCGCCCGCCCCAACGTCGGCACCCGGGTCCGCCCGGTCGCCGACTGGAACCTGCTCGACCCCGACATCATCGAGTGGCGCGCCTTCGGCCCGCAGCGCGACGACCAGCGCCGTGAGCTGGGCGAGCTCCGCTGGACCATCGAACCGCTCGCGGCCCGCCTCGCCGCCGGCCACGGCCGGCCGGAGATCCAGCAGCGCCTCGCCGACATGGTCGAGATCATGGGACACGCTCTCGGGCAGGGTGATTCGATCACCTTCGCGCGCGCCGACAACGAGTTCCACGCCCTGCTGATCCAGGTCGCGGCCAACCGCATGCTGGAGCACCTCTCCGGCATCGTCTCCGCCGCCCTGCAGGTGTCCGGCAGTCCCGTCACCGCCTGCGACCGCCCCAGCGAGACCTGCGTCGCGCACCACGCGCGCATGGTCGAGTGCCTCGCCGCCGGTGACGCGATCGGCGCGGAGAACGCCATGCGCCAGCTTCTGACGGTGCATCCGGAGGTCGAGCGCGTGGTCCCCGCCCCGCGCGAGCACTGACGGGCCGCACCGCACGGGCGCGGGCGTGTCGATGGGCCGAGGGCCCCGGGCGGCATCCCCGGACGGCGTCCGGGGAGGGCTCGGCGGCGGCGGAGTCCGGCTCCCCGCCGGGGTTCTGAGCGCCCCGGCCGGTTCCCGGCTCCGGTCCGCGGCCGCCGGGAGGCCGATTCCGGGGAGCCGTCCGGCCCGCGAAACGGGGCGTGTTCGGGCACACCGGACGTGCAGAAATCACGGTATGACCGGCATGGCATCAAACGGGGTGTGACTCGGGCCACGAAGATTGGGCGTAACGCTCCGCGAGGTCACGCGATGACCTAAGAGGTGATGGCCGACGGAGGGAAGACAGCAGCCCTTGGGGGTGCTGTGCAGCTCCCCGGCCCCTGCCCGCGCCCCCGGCCCATCCCCAGTCGGTGGTCGTCGGCTCCGGTCCAGCACCACCAGGCCGGGGTCGGAAGCCGTTTCCATCGTTCCGAGAGGTTGTTCGTGTCGGCCAGCACATCCCGTACGCTCCCGCCGGAGATCGCCGATTCCGAGTCTGTGATGGCGCTCATCGAGCGGGGCAAGGCCGAGGGGCAGATCGCCGGCGATGACGTGCGTCGGGCCTTCGAGGCTGACCAGATTCCTGCGACCCAGTGGAAGAATGTTCTGCGCAGCCTCAACCAGATCCTCGAGGAAGAGGGTGTGACGCTGATGGTCAGTGCCGCGGAGTCGCCCAAGCGCGCCACCCGCAAGAGCGTCGCAGCGAAGACCCCCGTCAAGCGGACGGCCACCGAGCCCGTCGCCAAGAAGACGGCGGCCAGGACGGCGGCCGCGCCCGCCGTGGCCGAGCCGGACGCGGTGGCCGAGGCGGCGGAACCGGACCCCGTCGGCACGGACGCAGCCTTCGACGCCCTCGCGGAGGGGACCGCGACCGAGCCCGCAGCCAAGAAGACGGCGGCGAAGAAGGCGGCGGCGAAGAAGGCCGCGCCCGCCAAGAAGACCGCGGCGAAGAAGACGGCGGCGAAGAAGACCGCCGCCAAGAAGGACGCCGACGAAGCGGGCGACGAGGACTCCGCGGACGACACCCCCGGAGCCGCCAAGGCCGAGTCCGAGGACGAGGAGGAAGGCGCCGAGAGCAAGGGCTTCGTCATCTCGGACGACGAGGACGACGCCCCGGCCCAGCAGGTCGCCGTGGCCGGCGCCACCGCCGACCCCGTCAAGGACTACCTCAAGCAGATCGGCAAGGTCCCCCTCCTCAACGCCGAGCAGGAGGTCGAGCTCGCCAAGCGCATCGAGGCCGGACTCTTCGGCGAGGACAAGCTCGCCAACTCCGACAAGCTGGCGCCCAAGCTCAAGCGCGAGCTGGAGATCATCGCCGAGGACGGCCGCCGGGCCAAGAACCACCTGCTGGAGGCCAACCTCCGCCTCGTGGTCTCCCTCGCCAAGCGCTACACCGGCCGCGGCATGCTCTTCCTGGACCTGATCCAGGAGGGCAACCTGGGCCTGATCCGCGCCGTGGAGAAGTTCGACTACACCAAGGGCTACAAGTTCTCCACGTACGCCACCTGGTGGATCCGGCAGGCGATCACGCGCGCCATGGCCGACCAGGCCCGCACCATCCGCATCCCGGTGCACATGGTCGAGGTCATCAACAAGCTGGCCCGCGTCCAGCGCCAGATGCTCCAGGACCTGGGCCGCGAGCCCACCCCGGAGGAGCTGGCCAAGGAACTCGACATGACCCCCGAGAAGGTCATCGAGGTCCAGAAGTACGGCCGCGAGCCGATCTCCCTGCACACCCCGCTCGGCGAGGACGGCGACAGCGAGTTCGGTGACCTCATCGAGGACTCCGAAGCCGTCGTACCGGCCGATGCCGTGAGCTTCACGCTCCTGCAGGAGCAGCTGCACTCGGTTCTCGACACGCTGAGCGAGCGCGAGGCGGGCGTGGTCTCGATGCGCTTCGGCCTCACGGACGGCCAGCCCAAGACCCTCGACGAGATCGGCAAGGTCTACGGGGTCACCCGTGAGCGCATCCGCCAGATCGAGTCGAAGACCATGTCGAAGCTCCGCCATCCGTCCCGGTCCCAGGTGCTGCGCGACTACCTCGACTGAGTTCGCCGCAGGTCGTCGCCGGTGGCCGCGCGGGTGCGCACGGCCACCGGGCGTCCCACTCTGAGTGGAGTCATGCACACTCGGAGTCAGGAGGCCTCATGCGTCGTCCCTTTGCCCGTGTCCTGGCGGGAGCGCTGACCCTGGCGGCGGGAGCGGCGGCGGCGCCGCTCTTCCAGGCGCCGCGAGCGGCCGCGGACAGCGTGGTGATCGGCGGAACGCCGGTGAAGGTGGCCGATGCCCCCTGGGTGGTGGCCCTCGCGAGCCGTGACCGGTTCGGGGGTACGCGCGGAGGGCAGTTCTGCGGGGGCGTCCTCGTCGCCCCGACCAAGGTGGTGACCGCGGCCCACTGCCTGGGGCGCCAGGTGTTGGGCGGCCCGGTCGACTCCGTCCGCGATTTCCGGGTGATCACCGGGCGTACGGAGCTGCGCGCGGGCGAGGGCCGCGAGATCGCGGTGCGTTCCGCCCGGGTGAACCCGGCCTACGACCCGGGCAGCAATGCCGGCGACCTGGCGGTCCTGGAGCTGGCCGAAGCCGTGGCCGCGCAGAACGTGCTGCCGATGGCCGACCACGGGCATCCGGCGTACGGCGCCGGCACGGAGGCGGCCGTATACGGCTGGGGCGACACCAGCGGCTTCGGCGACTACGCCTACGCGCTGCGGGCCGCCAGGGTGACGGTGCTGGCGGACGAGGTGTGCGGGCGGGCCTACCCGGGAGACGCCGACGGTCAGTACCGGGCCGACTCCATGGTGTGCGCGGGGGACCGGGAGGGCGGCAAGGACGCCTGCCAGGGGGACAGCGGCGGTCCCCTGGTGGCCCAGGGCCGGCTGATCGGACTGGTGTCCTGGGGGCGCGGCTGCGGACGGGCCGACAGCCCGGGGGTGTACACGCGGATCGCACCGCTGATCGGCTTCGTCGCCGAATCGGCGCACTCGGCCAACTCAGCCGGCTCGGCCGACTCCGTCAGCGGCCCGGAGGCGGCCCGGGGGAAGCTGGGCCGTCCTGGTGCCCGCGGAGTGCTGGGGGTGGACGTACGGCCCGCCCAGGGGCCCGGGAGGGGCCTCGCGGCGGGGGACCGGCCCGCACCGGGGCGCTGAACCGCGTCCGGACATGAGGACGGGCGGTCCCTCTGGGTCGCAGAGGTACCGCCCGTCGACCGGCTACGCCGGTCCTGGCTCGTCGGATGCGAGGTATAGGCCTTGTGTCAGCGGTCCTCGGGTTCGGCGGCACTGGCCGCCGGAGCGGACGTAAGCCGCTCGGTCTCATCCTGTATTTCCGCGGCGATCTTCTTGAGTTCCGGCTCGAACTTGCGCCCGTGGTGGGCGCAGAAGAGCAGTTCACCGCCGCTCAGCAGGACGACGCGCAGATATGCCTGGGCGCCGCAACGGTCGCATCGGTCAGCGGCCGTCAGCGGGGTCGCGGGTGTCAGAACAGTAGTCACGTCGCCTCTTCTCTAGCTCGACGAGCTGTCGTACCAGGGTCAACATCCAACCAGGCCGAAAACGTTCCCGCTCGCGGCTTTTCCTCGAAACTTCCTTCCGAAGCTGGCCGGCCGTTGCCGGTTGGCGGCGAAGGAGCCGTATTGCGTTGCTTTACGGTTTCGCGTTGTCAGGTCGTTCGCTTGTCGCAGTTCTGCCCTCTCCGGCTGAGTGCCGGTTGTTCATGAGGACGTGCCCGAACACTAAATGGTTCATGCGCGGAAGGGAACGTGATGTTTGCTTCACTCCCACGGGTGATCGAACATGCGTACGGACCTGCACTAGGCTGACGAAGGGGCTGGGGTGGCGTTGCATCGGCTCTACCAGGCCTCGGTACCCTTCCAGCGGCAACCGAGCCACCACTGCGCCCGACCGGGCCAGAAAAAGAATTCAGCGAGGAGCGAACTGCGTGACCGCCGACACGTCCGTGCCTTCCAGCGCACTGCTGACCGGAGCAGACCGGGACGGCTCCAACTACACCGCGCGGCACCTGCTCGTCCTCGAGGGCCTCGAGGCCGTCCGCAAGCGCCCCGGCATGTATATCGGCTCCACCGACAGCCGGGGCCTCATGCACTGCCTCTGGGAGATCATCGACAATTCCGTCGATGAGGCCCTGGGCGGCTACTGCGACCACATCGAGGTGATCCTCCACGAGGACTCCTCGGTGGAGGTCCGCGACAACGGTCGCGGCATCCCCGTCGACATCGAGCCCAAGACCGGCCTCTCCGGCGTCGAGGTCGTCATGACCAAGCTGCACGCCGGCGGCAAGTTCGGCGGCGGGTCGTACGCGGCCTCCGGCGGCCTGCACGGCGTCGGCGCCTCCGTCGTCAACGCGCTCTCGGCGCGTCTGGACGTGGAGGTCGACCGGGGCAGCGCGACGCAGGCCATCAGCTTCCGCCGCGGCGTCCCCGGCATGTTCACCGAGCAGGGCCCCGACAGCCCCTTCGACCCCGCCAACGGCCTGCGCAAGGGCAAGCGGATCGCCAAGGGCAAGACGGGCACCCGGATCCGCTACTGGGCCGACCGGCAGATCTTCCTCAAGGACGCCAAGCTCACGCTGGACACGCTCTACCAGCGCGCCCGCCAGACGGCCTTCCTCGTGCCCGGCCTGACCATCGTGGTCCGCGACGAGCGGGCCCTGGAAGGGGCCGGCAAGACCGAGGAGACCTTCCGCTTCGACGGGGGCATCAGCGAGTTCTGCGAGTACCTCGCGCAGGACAAGGCGGCCTGCGACGTCCTGCGCCTGACCGGCACCGGGATCTTCAAGGAGACCGTCCCGGTCCTCGACGACCGCGGCCACATGACCCCCACCGAGGTCACCCGCGAGCTCGGCGTGGACATCGCCCTGCGCTGGGGCACGGGGTACGAGACGAACGTGAAGTCGTTCGTGAACATCATCGCCACCCCCAAGGGCGGCACCCACATCTCCGGCTTCGAGCGCTCGGTCACCAAGACCGTGAACGAGGTGCTGCGCTCCGCGAAGCTGCTGCGCGTCGCCGAGGACGACGTGGTCAAGGACGACGCGATGGAGGGCATGACGGCGGTCGTCACCGTCCGTCTCGCCGAGCCGCAGTTCGAGGGGCAGACCAAGGAGGTGCTCGGCACCTCGGCGGCCACCCGGATCGTCGCGGCCGTCGTCGCCAAGGAGCTCAAGGCCTTCCTGACCTCCACCAAGCGCGACGACAAGCAGCAGGCCCGCTCCGTGATGGAGAAGATCGTCGCGGCCGCCCGGACCCGGATCGCTGCCCGCCAGCACAAGGAGGCGCAGCGCCGCAAGACCGCGCTGGAGTCCTCCTCGCTGCCCGCCAAGCTGGCCGACTGCCGCAGCGACGACGTGGAGCGCAGCGAGCTCTTCATCGTCGAGGGGGACTCGGCGCTCGGTACGGCCAAGCTCGCCCGGAACTCCGAATTCCAGGCGCTGCTGCCCATCCGGGGCAAGATCCTCAACGTCCAGAAGTCCTCAGTCTCGGACATGCTCAAGAACGCCGAGTGCGGGGCGATCATCCAGGTCATAGGAGCCGGCTCGGGCCGGACCTTCGACATCGACGCCGCCCGGTACGGGAAGATCGTCCTGCTCGTGGACGCCGATGTGGACGGCGCGCACATCCGCTGCCTGCTGCTCACCCTCTTCCAGCGCTACATGCGCCCGATGGTCGAGGCGGGCCGGGTCTTCGCCGCGGTGCCGCCGCTGCACCGGATCGAGCTCGTCCAGCCGAAGAAGGGCCAGGACAAGTACGTCTACACGTACTCGGACAACGAGCTGCGCCAGACCCTTCTGGAGTACCAGCGCAAGAACATCCGGTACAAGGACTCGATCCAGCGCTACAAGGGCCTCGGCGAGATGGATGCCGACCAGCTGGCGGAGACCACCATGGATCCCCGTTTCCGCACCCTGCGGCGGATCAACATCGGCGACCTGGACTCGGCCGAGTCGGTGTTCGACCTGCTCATGGGCAACGAGGTGGCTCCGCGCAAGGAGTTCATCACCAGCTCCGCCGCCACCCTGGACCGGTCGCGGATCGACGCCTGAGCGGCCCCCGGCCGCTGACGAGTGCCACCGGGTGGACCCCCGGTGGCACTTCCTCCGCCCTGGCACACCGGTGCTCTCCGCTCCATCACCTGATGGAGTGAAGAGCACCGGGACACCAGTCCGGAAACCGTCCCTCCCGCACATCCTTGTGGGCACGCGGCCACTGCGGCGGCGGACAAGGAGAGTTCGGTGGACAAGCACGAAGGTCGTGATGCCGGAACGATCCGGCTGGACGACCCCTGGTACGACGCGCTGGCCGTCGGTTGGGGCGAGGGCGAGGGTGCCGGCGTAGGCGAGGGGCCCGGTGGAGCGGCCGGCGGTGGAGCGGAAACGTCACCGCCGAGCTCCTCCCCAGGTGGCGCGCCCGCGCGCGCCGCGTCCGACATCTACCTCGAAGTGCAGCGCAGCGCCGCCTTCCAGGAAGTGCGCGGCCGCTACCGGAGGTTCGTCGTCCCCGCCACCGTCGGCTTCTTCCTCTGGTACGTGGCCTACGTGGTCGCCGCGACCACGGCGCCCGAAATGATGGCCCGGCCGGTGTTCGGGTCCGTCAACGTGGCCCTGCTCGCAGGTCTCGGCCAGTTCCTCAGCACCTTCTTGCTGACCTGGGCCTACGCCCGGCACGCCCGGCTGCGGCGCGACCGCGCGGCGCTGGACCTGCGCTGGACGGTCTTCGAGCAGGAGCAGGTACGCCGGGCGGACGCCGGGGAGCGCACCCGAGCACGGGGGGCGGGCCGGTGACCACCGAACACCAGACCCTGGCGCTGCTCCTGTTCAGCGTCTTCATCGCCGTCACCCTGGGCATCACCACCTGGGTGAGCCGCAACCGGCACGGTTCGGCAGAGGAGTTCTACGCGGGCGGGCGGCTGTTCTCCCCGATGGAGAACGGTTTCGCCATCGCCGGCGACTACATGTCCGCCGCCTCCTTCCTCGGCATCTCCGGCCTCATCGCCCTCTTCGGCTACGACGGCCTGCTGTATTCGGTGGGCTTCCTCGTCGCCTGGCTGGTCGTCCTGTTCCTCGTCGCCGAACTCGTCCGCAACTGCGGCCGGTTCACCCTGGCCGACGTGGTCGCCGCGCGGATGAGCGAGCGGCCGGTGCGGATCGCCGCCGGAACCTCCTCGGTGGTGGTCTCCGTGCTCTACCTCGTCGCGCAGATGGTCGGTGCCGGCAGCCTCGTGGGCCTGCTGCTCGCCGATTCGGGCCGGGCCGCACAGACGCTGACCGTCATCGGCGTCGGTGCGCTCATGGTGATCTACGTGGCCTTCGGCGGAATGCGGGCCACCACCTGGATCCAGATCGTCAAAGCCGTGCTGCTGATGGGCGGCGCGATCACCCTGACGGTGCTCGTGCTGCTGCGCTTCCACGGGAACTTCGACCAGCTGCTCAGCAGCGCCGCCGAGCGCAGCGGGCACGGCGACCGGTTCCTGGGCCCCGGGCTCAAGTACGGAGGCGACTGGACGGCCCGCTTCGACTTCATGAGCCTCGGGCTCGCCCTGGTCCTGGGCACGGCCGGGCTGCCGCACATCCTGTCCCGCTTCTACACCGTGCCCACGGCGCGGGCGGCCCGCCGGTCGGTGGTGTGGGCGATCGGGCTGATCGGCGGCTTCTACCTGATGACCATCGTGCTCGGCTTCGGTGCGGCGGCGCTGCTCGGGCCGGAGCAGGTCAGGGCCTCCAACGCCTCGGGGAACACCGCGGTGCCGCTGCTCGCGGCCTTCCTGGGCGGCGGGGCCGACTCGACCGGCGGCGCGGTGCTGTTCGCCTTCGTGGCGGCCATCGCCTTCGCGACCATCCTCGCGGTGGTCGCGGGGATCACCCTCGCCTCGTCGGCCTCCGTCGCGCACGACCTGTACGCCTCGCTCAAGCGCCGCCACGCCCGGCAGCGCAGCGAGGTTGCGGTGGCCCGGGTGGCGGCCGTCGGGATCGGGGCGGTGGCCATCGCGCTGGGTCTGCTGGCCCAGGACCTGAACGTGGCCTTCCTGGTGGGCCTGGCCTTCGCGGTGGCGGCCTCGGCGAACCTGCCGGTGCTCCTGTACTCGCTGTTCTGGCGCGGGTTCACCACGCGGGGCGCCGTCTGGTCGGTGTACGGGGGGCTGCTCCCGGCCGTGCTGCTGGTGGCCCTGTCCCCGGTGGTCTCCGGCAGCCCCGAATCCCTGTTCCCGGGCGTGGACTTCCAGCTCTTCCCGCTCCAGAACCCGGGCATCGTCTCCATCCCGCTGGGCTTCCTGGCGGGCTGGCTGGGCACCGTGACCTCGGCGGAGGAGCCGGACGAGCGGCGGCACGCGGAGACCGAGGTCCGCGCGCTGACGGGCGCCGGGGCGGTGTAGGGCCGACACGGCCGGGAGCGGGACCGGCCGCGGGCCGGCGTCAGCCGCTTGTGGGCGGACGCCAGGCGTAGCGGTGTTCCGGACGGCCCGTTTCGCCGTACCGGAGGGCGAGGACGACGCGGCCGGCGCGGTCCAGGAGCTTGAGGTAGCGCTGGGCGGTCTGGCGGCTGATGCCCGCGCGGTCGGCGATCTGCTGGGTGGAGAGCGGGCCCTCGGCCGCGCGCAGGATCCCGCGGACCAGGTCGGCGGTGGTGGGGGAGTGGCCCTTGGGGAGGTCGCTCGGGGCGTCGGCGCCGGCCGCGGCGAGGGCGCCGAAGATCCGGTCCACCTCCGCCTGTTCGGCCTCGCCGCCCGTGTCCAGGGTGCGGCGCAGGGCCCCGTAGGCCTCCAGGCGGGTGCGCAGGCCCGCGAAGGTGAAGGGCTTGACCAGGTACTGGAGGGCGCCGAGGCGCATCGCGGCCTGCACGGTGGCCAGGTCGCGGGCGGCCGTCACCATGATCACGTCGGTGTGGTGGCCGCGTTCGCGCAGGCGCCGGACCAGGTCGAGGCCGTTCTCGTCGGGGAGGTAGTGGTCGAGGAGGATCAGGTCCACGGGGCGGGAGTCGAGGAGCGCCAGCGCCCCCGCCGCCGAATGGGCCTGGGCCGACACGCGGAAGCCGGGCACCTTGGCCACGTAGGCCGCGTTGATCCGGGCGACGTGCAGGTCGTCGTCGACGACCAGCACGTCAAAAGCGCCGGAAGCGCCGGAAGCGCCGGCCGTACCGGACGCACGGGAGCCGCCGGACGCGTCGTAGGCGCTCATCGCAGGGCCTCCGGGAGGACGACGGAGAATTCCGCCCCTCCGTCCGCCGCCTCGCCGGCCCGGACCGTGCCGCCCTGCCGTTCGGCCAGACGCCGCACCAGGGCGAGGCCGAGCCCGCGTCCGCGGTGGGCGCCGGCCCGGGGCTGCTTGGTCGACCAGCCCTCGGTGAAGATCTCCTCGCGGCGCTCCACCGGGACGCCGGGGCCGCTGTCGCGGACCCGCAGGACCGCCGTGCGGCCGTCGGCCCGGATGTCGACCTCGACCAGCGGCGCGGACGAGCCGACCGCGGCGTCCAGCGCGTTGTCGACCAGGTTGCCGAGGATGGTGACCAGGCCTCCCGGGTCGACGAGGCGGTCGGGCAGCAGCGCGGAACCGGCCAGCCGCAGGGGGACCCCGCGCTCCGCCGCGACCGTGGCCTTGCCCATCAGCAGGGCGGCGAGCAGCGGGTCGTGCACCTTCTCGGTGACCTGCTCGGCGGTGCTGCGGTGCACTCCGACCACCTCCGTGACGAACTCGACGGCTTCCTCGAACAGGTCCAGTTCCAGCAGGCCGAGGAGGGTGTGGAGCCGGTTGGCGTGCTCGTGGTCCTGGGCGCGCAGGGCGTCGATCAGGCCCTTGGTGGAGTCGAGCTCGCGGCCCAGGTGCTCCAGCTCGGTGCGGTCGCGCAGGGTGGCCACGGCTCCGCCGTCCTCGGTGGGCATCCGGTTGGCGACCAGGACCCGGGTGCCCTGGACGGTGAGCAGGTCGAGGCCGGTGACCCGGCCGGTGAGGACGTCGGTGGTGCGGCCCGCGCCGAGCACCTCGTCCAGGGCACGGCCGGTGGCGGCGTCGGCGGCCTCGGGCGCGAGGCCCAGGAGCCGGGCGGCCTCGTCGTTGACCAGCCGGACCCGGCCGGCCCGGTCGAGGGCGATCACGCCTTCGCGGATGGAGTGCAGCATCGCCTCGCGTTCGGCGAGCAGGCCCGCGATATCGGAGAAGGCCAGGTCGCGGGTCTGGCGGTGGATCCTGCGCGAGAGCAGGTAGGCGGCGAGGGCGCCCGCCGCGAGGGCGCCGCCGGCGTACGCGAGCAGGCCCGGGATGGCGCCGAGCAGGCGGCCCTGGACGCTGTCGTAGGCGATGCCGACCGACACGGCACCGACGATCTCCCCGTCGGCGGCGAGCAGGGGGACCTTGCCCCGCGCCGAGCGGCCCAAGGTGCCCTCGTCGATCTCCATGACCTCGCGGCCGGCCAGGACCTCGCCGGGGTCGGTGGAGACGGGCCGCCCGATGCGGTCGGGGCTCGGGTGCGAGCGGCGGATGCCGTCCAGGTCCAGGACCACCACGTACTCGGCGCCCGTGGCGGAGCGGATCCGCTCCGCGGAGGCCTGTACCGGGCTGTCCGGCGAGGGAGCCGAGCCGATGAGGCCGGCGGCCAGGGAGGGGTCGGCGGCGGCGCTCTGGGCGATGGCCAGGGCGCGCCGCATGGCCTGGTCGTCGAGCTGTGCGCTCAGCGGGGCCAGGAACAGGCCGGTGGCCAGGGCGAGGACCCCGGCGGCGATGGCCAGCTGGGTCAGCAGGATCTGGGAGGCGGCCCGTCTGGGCAGCCCGAGGCGCCGAGCGCTCGTGTGGAGGAACCGCAGGGACCGCATGAGTACGAACCGTAGGCCGGTTCGGGCGTAAGCGGAATTTCTCCCCCTCACGCAAATGGCTTGCGTTATTTGCGCCCAGCTTGCGCAAGTGATGACGGCATAAAAGTGCGGTCAGGGATGTAGACGACTCGCCAAAGCTCTGCAACTCTCGCACCGCACACCGCAAATTCGTGGCTCTTGTGGTTCAGAAAGTTCATGTCGAGGGACGAGGACATATGAGAAGGCACAACTGGAGATGGCGGACCCTGGCCGCCTTGATCAGCACGGCCCTGCTGATGCTGGGCTGGCCCGCTCTGACCGCCGTGGCCGCCGGCGGACCGAGCGTCTCGGCGGGCAGGCCCGCCACGGCGAGCAGTACCAACGGCGCCTACGCGGCCGGCAACGTCACCGACGGCAACCAGTCCTCGTACTGGGAGAGCGCCGGCAGCACCTTCCCGCAATGGGTGCAGACCGACCTCGGAGCCACCACCCGCGTCGACCAGGTGGTGCTCAAGCTCCCCGCCTCCTGGGAGAGCCGCAACCAGACCCTGTCCGTCCAGGGCAGCGCCGACGGCACCAGCTTCAGCACCCTGGTGAGCTCGGCGACCTACACCTTCGGCCAGGGCGCCGGAAACGTGGTCACCATCGGCTTCCCGGCCACCCAGGCCCGGTACGTGCGCATCGACATCACCGCCAACACCGGCTGGCAGGCCGCCCAGCTCTCCGAGCTGGAGGTCCGCGCCCCCGGTGAGTCCGGGACCAACCTGGCCCTCGGCAAGACGCTCACCGCGAGCAGCAACACCCAGGTCTACGTGCCGGGCAACGCCAACGACGGCAACACCGCCAGCTACTGGGAGAGCGTCAACAACGCCATGCCCCAGTGGCTCCAGGCCGACCTGGGCTCCTCCGTGCGCGTGGACCGCGTGGTCCTCAAGCTCCCCGAGAACTGGGGCGCCCGCACCCAGACCCTCAAGATCCAGGGCAGTGCCAACGGCACGGACTACACCGACCTGACGGCGTCCAAGGGGTACGAGTTCAACGCCGCCGGCGCCAACACGGTGAGCATCGCCTTCGACGCCACCACCACCCGCTACGTACGGGTGTGGATAGCGTCCAACTCCGTACAGCCCGGCGGGCAGCTCTCCGAGCTGGAGATCTACGGCCCGACCACCGGCGACACCCAGGCCCCGACGGCCCCCGCCGCCCTCGCCTACAGCGAGCCCGCGACCGGCCAGATCAAGCTGACCTGGAACGCCTCCACCGACAACACCGGCGTCACCGGCTACGACGTCTACGCCAACAACCAGCTCCGCACCAGCGTCGCGGGCAACGTCACCACCTACACCGACACCCAGCCGGCCTCCGCGAGCGTGACGTACTACGTCCGCGCCAAGGACGCGGCCGGCAACCAGTCGGCCAACAGCAACAGCGTCACCCGCGCCGGCGACACCGGTGACACCCAGGCCCCGACCACCCCGGGATCCCTGACCCTCACCGAGCCGGCCGCCGGCCAGATCAAGCTGAACTGGCAGGCCTCCACCGACAACGTCGGCGTCACCGGCTACGAGGTCTTCGCCAACAACGTGCTGCTCACGACGGTCGCGGGCAGTGCCACCACGCACACCGACACCCAGCCCGCCACCGCCACCGTGAGCTACTTCGTCCGGGCCAAGGACGCGGCGGGCAACCGCTCCGGCGACAGCAACTCCGTGACCCGCAACGGCAGCGGCGGCACGGGCGGCTCCAACCTGGCCGTCGGCAAGCCCATCGAGGGCTCCTCCGTGATCCACACCTTCGTCGCGGAGAACGCCAACGACAACAGCACCTCCACCTACTGGGAGGGCGCGGGCGGCGCCTACCCGAGCACCCTGACCGTCAAGCTCGGCGCCAACGCCGACGTCGACCGCCTGGTCCTCAAGCTCAACCCGGACAGCAGCTGGGGCACCCGCACCCAGAACATCCAGGTCCTCGGCCGCGAGCAGAGCGCCTCGGGGGTCACCGGCCTGGTGGCCGCCAAGGACTACGTCTTCAACCCGGCCTCCGGCTCCAACACCGTCACCATCCCGGTGAACGCCCGGGTCGCGGACGTGCAGCTGCGCTTCACCTCCAACACCGGTTCCTCCAACGGCCAGATCGCCGAGTTCCAGGTCATCGGCGTCGCGGCGCCCAACCCGGACCTCCAGGTCACCGCGGTGAGCGCCAACCCGGCCGCGCCGGTGGAGTCGGACTCCGTCACCCTGTCCGCCACCGTCAAGAACAGCGGCCCGGCCCCGGCTCCGGCGACCACCGTCTCCTTCCAGCTCGGCGGCTCGAAGATCGCCTCGGCCAACGTGCCCGCGCTGGCCGCCGGCGCCTCGGCCACCGTCACGGCCGGCATCGGCCCGCGCGACGCGGGCAGCTACCCGCTGAGCGCGATCGCCGACGAGGCGAACACGGTCGTCGAGCAGAACGACACCAACAACAGCCTCACCGGCTCCCCGCTGGTGGTCCGCCCGGTCGACAGCTCGGACCTGGTGGCCTCGTCCGTCGGGTGGTCGCCGAGCGCCCCGTCCGCCGGCCAGTCCGTGGGCTTCTCCGTCACGGTCAAGAACCAGGGCACCGTGGCCGCCGCCGCGGGCACCCACAACGTCACCCTCACGCTCCAGGACGCGGGCGGCGCCACCATCCGTACGCTGACGGGATCCTTCAGCGGCGCGCTCGCGGCCGGTGCCTCCTCCGCACCGATCGCGCTCGGCAACTGGACGGCGGCCAACGGCAAGTACACCGTCAAGGTGGTCCTCGCCGACGATGCCAACGAACTTCCGGTCAAGCGCGCCAACAACACCTCCACCAAGCCCTTCTTCGTCGGCCGCGGGGCGAACATGCCCTTCGACACCTACGAGGCGGAGGACGGCGTGGTCGGCGGCGGAGCCAACGTCGTCGGCCCCAACCGCACCGTCGGCGACATCGCCGGCGAGGCCTCGGGCCGCAAGGCCGTGAACCTGGACGCGACGGGCGAGTACGTCGAGTTCACCACCCGGGCCGCGACCAACACCCTGGTCACCCGCTTCTCCATCCCGGACGCCCCGGGCGGCGGCGGCATCGACTCCACCATCAACGTCTACGTCAACGGCGTCCTCAAGAAGGCCCTGCCGCTGACCTCGAAGTACGCCTGGCTCTACGGGGCCGAGGCCGGCCCGGGCAACGCCCCGAGCGCCGGAGCCCCGCGGCACATCTACGACGAGGCGAACATCCTCCTCGGAGAGACCGTCCCGCCGGGCAGCAAGATCCGCCTCCAGAAGGACGCGGCGAACACCACCACCTACGCGATCGACTTCGTGAGCCTGGAACAAGCCACGGTGATCCCCAACCCCGACCCGGCCACCTACACGGTGCCCGCCGGCTTCACCCACCAGGACGTGCAGAACGCCCTGGACAAGGTCCGCATGGACACCACGGGCAAGCTCGTGGGCGTCTACCTGCCGCCGGGCGACTACGACACGGCGAGCAAGTTCCAGGTGTACGGAAAGGCCGTGCAGGTCGTCGGCGCCGGGCCGTGGTTCACCCGCTTCCACGCCCCGTCCTCGCAGGACAACACCGACAACGGATGGCGTGCGGAGGGCACCGCCAAGGGCTCGTCCTTCACGGGGTTCGCCTACTTCGGCAACTACACCTCGCGCATCGACGGTCCGGGCAAGGTCTTCGACTTCGCCAACGTGACCGACATGACCATCGACAACATCTGGAACGAGCACCAGGTGTGCCTGTACTGGGGCGCCAACACCGACCGGATCACGATCAAGAACTCGCGGATCCGGGACACCTTCGCCGACGGCATCAACATGACCAACGGCAGCACGGACAACCTCGTGGCCAACATCGAGGCGCGTTCCACGGGTGACGACAGCTTCGCGCTGTTCTCCGCCATCGACGCGGGCGGCGCGGACATGAAGAACAACGTCTACGAGAACCTGAGCGCCATCCTGACCTGGCGCGCGGCCGGTGTCGCCGTCTACGGCGGCTTCAACAACACCTTCCGCAACATCTACATCGCCGACATCCTGGTCTACTCGGGCATCACCATCAGCTCGCTGGACTTCGGGTATCCGATGAACGGATTCGGGACCGACCCGACGCTCTTCGAGAACATCTCGATCGTCCGGGCCGGAGGCCATTTCTGGGGGGCGCAGACCTTCCCCGGAATCTGGATCTTCTCGGCTTCAAAGGTGTTCCAGGGAATCCGCATCAACAACGTGGACATCGTCGATCCGACGTACAGCGGAATCATGTTCCAGACGCAGTACGTCGGCGGCCAGCCGGTCAATCCCATCAAGGACACCATTCTGAAGGACATCACCATCACGGGGGCGAAGAAGAGCGGTGACGCCTTCGACGCCAAGTCCGGGTTCGGTCTCTGGGCGAACGAGATGCCCGAGGCGGGACAAGGGCCTGCGGTGGGTGAGGTCACCATCCAGAACCTGAGGATGAGCGACAACGCCGTGGACGTGCGGAACACGACCTCGACGTTCAAGATCAACCAGCTGCCGTAGCGGGCGGCGAACACCGGGGAACGAGGGTGGCGGGGCATCCCTTCGGGGTGCCCCGCCGCTCGACGCCCGGAGGCCCGCCGGGGCCGGTGGGGCGCGGGGGGTTCCGCGCCGGTTTCCGATGGGCCAAAGTGGCCGTAATCGAACTGCAAGGAACTTGCATTGTTTGCGCTACTCTTGCGCTCATGACGCGACGACTTGCTCAAGTGGCGAAGAAGGTGGGGGTCAGCGAGGCAACGGTCAGCCGGGTGCTCAACGGCAAGCCGGGCGTCTCGGAGACAACCCGCCAGTCCGTGCTCACCGCACTGGACGTCCTCGGCTACGAACGCCCCACCCAGCTGCGCGGCGAACGTGCCCGGCTGGTCGGCCTGGTCCTGCCGGAACTCCAGAACCCGATCTTCCCGGCCTTCGCCGAGGTGATCGGCGGCGCGCTGGCCCAGCAGGGGCTGACCCCGGTGCTCTGCACGCAGACCACCGGCGGGGTCTCCGAGGCCGACTACGTCGAGCTCCTGCTCCAGCAGCAGGTCTCCGGCGTCGTCTTCGCCGGTGGCCTCTTCGCGCAGGCCGACGCCCCGCACGAGCACTACCGGCTGCTCCACGACCGCAAGGTCCCGGTGGTGCTCATCAACGCCTCGATAGAGGACCTCGGCTTCCCGTGCGTCTCCTGCGACGACGCCGTCGCGGTCGAACAGGCCTGGCGCCACCTGGCCTCCCTCGGCCACGAACGCATCGGGCTGGTGCTCGGCCCGCCCGACCACATCCCCTCCCTGCGCAAGCTGGTGGCCGCCCAGGCGGTCGCCGCCGCGGCCGGCACCGAGCTGCCCGCGGCGCACGTGGAGCGGGCGCTGTTCTCCCTGGAGGGCGGCCACGCGGCCACGTCGAGGCTGCTGGACCGCGGGGTGACCGGCATCATCTGCGCGAGCGACCCGCTGGCCCTGGGGGCCATCAGGGCGGCCCGCCGGCGCGGGCTCGACGTGCCCGGCCAGGTCTCCGTCGTCGGGTACGACGACTCGGCCTTCATGAACTGCACCGAACCCCCGCTGACCACCGTCCGGCAGCCCATCGAGGCCATGGGCAGGGCTGCCGTGGAGCTGCTCACCGCGCAGATCCAGGGCGCCGCCGTACAGCCCGGAGAGCTGCTCTTCGAGCCCGAGCTCGTCGTGCGGGGCTCCACCGCACAGGCCCCGCGCCCCCGTCCGGAGTAACGCTCCACCGGTCTCCGCCGAGTTCGACCCGCGGCCACAGGGCCCCGAAACGTCCCGCTGACGTTTCGGGGCCCTGTTTTGCGTTCACCACCCGAGCTGCCCGGCGCTCTGCTGCCAATCTCTTGCGAAATCTGCGCGAGATATTGCGTTCATCTGTCGGTGGTGATTGAGTGTGCCGCGCTCGCCTCCTTACACGCCCCACGCCTCCTGCTCGATGCTCGAAGGGGACCACCGATGAGAACCAACATCCGCCGCACCACCGCGACCGCCCTCGTCTCGGCGCTCGCCGTCACCGCCCTCGCGGCCTGTGGCACGAGCAGCAGCGGGGACGACACCAAGAACCAGCCGTCCGGCGGTTCCACGGACGCCTCCGCGCCGCTCGACCCGAAGACCAAGGTCACCCTCTCCATCGACTGCATGCCGCCGGCGGCCAAGGCTGCCGAGCTCAAGCAGTGGAAGGAGGACGTGGCGGAGTTCAACAAGACCTACCCGAACGTCACGATCGACGGCCGCTCCACCCCCGGCCAGTGCCTGGAGCCCCCGCGGTTCACGGCGATGCTCAAGGCCAAGTCGCAGCCGGACGTCTTCTACGCCTACTTCACCGACCTCAAGCAGGTGCTGGACAACGACGGCGCCGAGGACATCTCCTCCTACGTCACGGCCCAGTCGATCCCGGGCTTCGGCGACATCGACAAGAACGTCGTCAACACCCTCAAGCAGGACGGCAAGCTCTACGGGCTGCCCACCAGCAACTACACGATGGGCCTGCTGATCAACCGCAAGCTCTTCCAGCAGGCGGGCCTCAACCCCGACCAGCCCCCGCGCACCTGGGACGAGGTCCGCGCGGCCGCCAAGAAGATCGCGGCGCTCGGCAACGGCACCGCCGGCTACGGCGAGTACAGCGTCGAGAACACCGGCGGCTGGCACTTCACGGCCGCCATGTACGGCATGGGCGGCGACGTCGTCGGAGCCGACGGCAAGGCGGCCTTCAACAACCCGACCGGCAAGCAGATCGTCGACAACCTCCACGCCATGCGCTGGGAGGACGACAGCATGGGCAAGACCCAGCTGCTCAAGTGGGGTGACCTGCAGAAGCAGATGGCCTCGGACAAGCTCGGCATGTTCCTCGCCGCGCCCGACGACATCACCTACATGGTGCAGCAGCTCTCCGGCAAGTACGAGAACTTCGGCATGGGCCCCATCCCCGGCGGCGCCGCGACGCTGGCCGGCGGCAACGGCTACATGATCAAGAAGGGCAGCTCGCCGGACAAGGTCAAGGCCGCCATCGCCTGGCTGAACTTCAAGACGCTCGCGGTCGGCAAGGGCCAGTTCAAGTACGACCGTTCCAAGGCCGACGGCCTGCCGGTCGGGCTTCCGCAGCCCGCCTTCTTCACCGGCGCCAGCAAGGCCAAGGACGACGAGCTGAAGGCCGCCAACGCCACCATGCCGGTCGTCAACTTCAAGCCCTTCCTGGACAACCCGGTGGCCGGCAAGGCCGAGCCGGCGAAGGCCCAGGAGGTCTACAAGGTCCTCGACAAGGTGATGTCGGCGGTCCTGACCAACAAGGACGCCGACTCGGCGCAGCTCCTCGCGGAGGCCGAGAAGGCCGTCAACCAGGTGCTGGCCAACCAGTAGCCGCCCCGGCCGGGGGAGGTCCGGGCGGGCCTCCCCGGCCCGGACCCGCCCGCAGGCCCCGTACACCCGCACATAGATGGCGACGACCCACCAAGGAGCGAGCGGCGATGTCGGCTCCCACCCTGCCCGGTACCTCTCGTGAGGAATTCGTCCGGGCGTTCAAGCGGAACCTCTCGGCCCACGGCTTTCTGATCGGCGCCGTCCTCTGCTTCTCTTTCTTCTCCTGGTACCCGATGGTCCGGGAGTTCCTGCTGGCCTTCCAGAAGACCGAGGGCGGAGCCGTCCACTGGGTCGGCTGGGACAATTTCCGCTACGTCTTCAACGACCCGGCGTTCTGGCAGGCCTGGCGCAACACCCTGCTCTTCAGCGGGCTCGCGCTGGTACTCGGCTTCGCCGTCCCGTTCGTGGTCTCGATCGTGCTCAACGAATTCCGGCACGCACAGGGCTACTTGCGCCTGCTGGTCTACCTCCCGGTGATGATGCCGCCGGTCGCCTCGATCCTGCTCTTCAAGTACTTCTACGACCCCGGTTACGGGGTCTTCAACAGGATTCTGGAATTCCTGCACCTGCCGGCGCAAGACTGGCTGCAATCCACCGATACCGCGATGGTCTCCGTCGTCATAGCTTCCACGTGGATGAACATGGGCGGCGCGACCCTGATCTACCTGGCAGCCCTCCAGGGCATCCCCGGAGAGCTCTACGAGGCGGCGGAACTCGACGGAGCCGGGGTGCTGCGCAAGATCTGGCACGTCACGATCCCGCAGACCAAGCTCATCCTCTCGCTGATGCTGCTCATGCAGATCATCGCGACGATGCAGGTGTTCGTCGAACCGTTCATGCTCACCGGCGGCGCCGGCCCCGAAGGATCGACCACCACCGTCGTCGTCCTCATCTACCAGTACGCCTTCAGTTTCAACCAGTACGGCGGCGCCGCGGCCCTGGGCCTGTGCCTGCTCGTCCTGCTCGCCGGTTTCTCCGCCGTGTACGTCCGGCTGAGCCGCGACAACGAGAACTGACGGGAGGACCCACATGTCAGAGCGCACGCTGATATCCCCGGCCCAACTCGGCCGCACCCGAGGCAAGATCGCCTACTGGACCGTCCTGGCCGTGGTCGTGATCGGCTTCACGGTCGTCTTCCTCGGGCCCCTCTACTGGATGGTCGCCAACGGCCTCAAGAGCACCGCGGAGTTCACCCAGGTCCCGCCGACCGTGGTCCCGGACTCCCTGCACGCCGAGAACTATTCGGCGGCCTGGAAGGTCATGGACCTCGCCAAGCTCCTGTTCAACACCCTCTACTACGCGTTCGGCGCCCTGGCCTTCCAGCTCGTCCTCGACGTGGCCGCCGCCTACTCGCTGTCCAAGCTCCGGCCGGTCTTCGGCAAGGCCGTCCTCGGCATGATGCTGGCGACGCTGATGATCCCGGCCACCGTCCTCGTCGTACCGCAGTACCTCACGGTCCTGGACATGCCGCTCATCGAGCGGAACCTGCTCAACACGCCCTGGGTGATCTGGCTGCCCTCGGTCACGAACGCCTTCAACATCTTCCTTCTGAAACGATTCTTCGACTCCATCCCCGGCGAGATCCTCGATGCCGCCGCCATCGACGGAGCCTCCTCCCTGCGCACCCTGCGCTCCGTGGTCCTGCCGATGTCCCGGCCCGTCCTCGGCGTCGTGTCGATCTTCGCCATCGTCGGGGTCTGGAAAGACTTCCTCTGGCCCATGCTCACCCTCCCCGACCCGGCCCTGCAGACGCTCAACGTCGGCATCTACTCGCTCGCCAGGGGAGTGCCCGAGAACCATCTCGTCGCCGCGCTCGCGATGGCCTCGGCGCCCACGCTCATCATCTTCCTGATCTTCCAGCGCAACATCATGAGCGGCCTGACGGCAGGCTCCCTCAAGGGGTGAGCACCACCCCGCACCGCCGCCGTGCCCGGTCGCCCCCCTGAAAGGACCCCTCCGTGGCTGACTTTCCCCTGCCCGAAAACGCCGCCGACTGGTGGCGCTCGGCCGCCATCTACCAGGTGTACGTACGGAGCTTCGCCGACGGCGACGGGGACGGCACCGGTGACCTCGTGGGCGTCCGCGCCCGCCTCCCCTACCTCGCCGAACTGGGCGTCGACGCCCTGTGGTTCACCCCCTGGTACCTCTCCCCGCTCGCCGACGGCGGCTACGACGTCGCCGACTACCGCACCATCGACCCCGCCTTCGGCACCCTCGCCGAAGCCGAGAAGCTCATCGCCGAGGCCCGTGAACTGGGCATCCGCACCATTGTCGACATCGTCCCGAACCACGTGTCCGACCAGCACGCCTGGTTCAAGGCCGCCCTCGCCGCCGGCCCCGGCAGCCCCGAGCGGGAGCTCTTCCACTTCCGCCCCGGCCGCGGGGAGCACGGCGAACTGCCCCCGGGGGACTGGCCCTCGCAGTTCAACGGAGCCGCCACCTGGACGCAGGTACCGGACGGGGAGTGGTACCTGCACCTCTTCACCCCCGAGCAGCCCGACCTCAACTGGGACCACCCCGCCGTCCGCCGGGAGCACGAGGAAGTCCTGCGGTTCTGGTTCGAACGCGGCGTGTCCGGCGTACGGATCGACTCCGCGGCCCTGCTCGCCAAGGACCCGGCCCTGCCCGACCTGGCAGGCCGCTCGCCCGAGCCGTGGCCCGGGGAGGTGCACCCGTACATCGACCGCGACGACCTGCACGCCATCTACCGTTCCTGGCGGGCCATCGCCGACGAGTACGGGGCCATCTTCGTCGGCGAGGTCTGGCTGCCGGACTCCGAGCGCTTCGCCCGCTACCTGCGCCCCGACGAGCTGCACACCGCCTTCAACTTCTCCTTCCTCAGCTGCCCGTGGGACGCCGGCCGGCTGCGCACCTCCATCGAGGAGACCCTCGCCGAGCACGCCCCGGTCGGAGCCCCGGCCACCTGGGTGCTGTGCAACCACGACGTGACCCGTACGGTCACCCGCTACGGGCGTGCCGACACCGGCTTCGACTTCGCCACCAAGGCCTTCGGGACCCCCGCGGACCTGGCCCTCGGCACCCGGCGGGCCCGCGCCGCCGCGCTGCTCACCCTCGCCCTCCCCGGCGCCGTCTACGTCTACCAGGGCGAGGAACTGGGGCTTCCCGAGGCCGAGATCCCGCTCGGCCGCATCCAGGACCCGATGCACTTCCGCTCCGGCGGCACCGACCCCGGCAGGGACGGGTGCAGGGTCCCGCTGCCGTGGACCGCCGAGCCGTGGAACGAGCCCTGGCTGCCCCAGCCCGCGGACTGGCCCGCGTACGCCGCGGACCGCCAGGCCGGGGACCCGGACTCGATGCTCACCCTCTACCGGACGGCCCTCGGACTGCGCCGGGCCGCGGCCGGCTTCGGCGGGGGATCGCTGGAGTGGCTGCCCGCGCCGCCCGGAGTGCTCGCCTTCGGCCGCCCCGACGGGCTGGTCTGCGTGGCCAACCTGTCCCCGGAGCCGGTCCCGCTGCCGGCCCACACGAGCCTCCTGCTGAGCAGTTCCGCGCTGGATGCGGACGGGCTGCTCGGACAGGACACGGCGGTCTGGCTGCGGACCTGACGCCGCAGCCGGACCGCCGGTACCACCTGTTTCCCGCGCCCCACCTCGTAGAGCCGCCCGTGCACACCCCCGCACCGCATGGAGAGGTCGGCGAGTTCGAGGCCTACGCCGGCTGAGCCCGGGCTCCTCCTGCCGGGAACACCCCGCCCGTCACGGCAACGGCTGTGGCGGGCGGGGTCCGTGGTACTGCCCGCTCGGTCGCATCCGCAGCGGGCGCTCCTCGTACTCCTCCAGCGCGTGCGCGATCCAGCCGGCCGTACGGGCCACCGCGAAGACCGTCTCCCCGGCCTCCGGGGCCATCCCGCAGGAGACCGTCAGCACCGCGAGCGCCAGGTCCACGTTGGGGTACAGGCCGCCGCCGTGCCGGGCCATCACCCCGGCGACCTCGCGCGCCGCGCCCAGCGCCGGACCGGCCTGCGCCAGCGGCTCCAGCCGGGCGAACAGCGCCGTCGCCCGCGGATCCTCGCCCTCGTACAGCCGGTGCCCGAGCCCGGGCACCCTGCGTCCGGCCCGCAGGTACTCCGCCACCACCGGAGCCGCGCCGCCGCGCTCCAGCACCTCCCCCAGCATCCGGTGCGCGAGCCGCCCGGCCGCTCCGTGCAGGGGGCCTTCGAGCGCGCCGAGCCCGGCCGAGACCACCGCGTACGGATGCGCGCGCGCCGACGCGGCCACCCGTACGGCCAGGGTCGAGGCGGCCAGGTCGTGGTCCGTCAGCAGGGCCAGGGCCAGATCCAGGACGGCCAGTGCGTCCGGATCGGGGTCCAGGGCGGTGAGCCGGGGCCACAGCTGCCGGGAGAGGCGGCCGTCCCCGCCCCACTGTGCCGGCCCCACCTCGGGCAGGGCGCCGACCAGGGTGGGGATGAGGGCGCGCGCGGAGCCCAGTACGGACGGCCCGGACAGGTCGAAGCGCAGCGGGTCGGCGACCGCCGCGGCGGCGACGGCCACCCGCAGCCGGTCGATCGGACCGCTGTGCTCGGGCAGTGCGGCGACCGCCCGGCGGGCCGCGGCGAGGGACTCCGGGGGAGCGGTGAACCGGGCCCCGCGCACCAGGGTCCCCGTCCAGAGCCACTCGGCGACCTCCTCGTAGCGGTACCGCGAGGCCAGTTCCACGGCGTCCACGCCACGGAAGTAGTACCGGTCGGACTCGATGAGGGTGAGCGCGGTGCGTACGGAGAGCTCCCCGGCGGAGGCGGCGGGAGCGGCGAACCCGGGGGGACCCGCGGCCTCGCGCCGGCTGCGCCGGGCCAGGGCCTCCACCTCGCGGGCGTCGAAACTGCTGGAGCGTCCGACCGGGTCGCGGCGGCTCGTGAGCTGGCCGCGGCTGACGTACGCGTACACGGTCGCGGGCTTCACCCCCAGCAGCCGGGCCGCTTCCTGGGTGCCGATCCTTCGCTCACCGGGCTCGTCGTCCATGACGCACACCCTACATATATTGATGCGATCAATATTGACAGTGATTGAGTCCATCATGGATGGTCGATCCATGAACACCACCGTCGCACCCGCCGAAACCCCCCGCGGACTCGCGGGAGTCGTGGTCACCGAGACCCAGCTCGGTGACGTGAGGGGCCGTGAGGGCTTCTACCACTACCGCCAGTACTCGGCGGTCGACCTCGCCGAGAGCCGCACCTTCGAGGACGTGTGGCACCTGATGTTCCGCGGCGCACTGCCCGCCGACGCCGCCGAGCGCGCGGCCTTCACTGCCGAGATCGCCCCGCTGCGCCGGCTCCCCGCCGAGGTCCGGGACGCCCTGCCGGCCCTGGCCCGCGCCACCGCCCTGTCCGGCCCGCTCTCCGGGCTGCGCACGGCGCTCTCCCTGCTCGGCGCCTTCGCGGGCTTCCGTCCGGTCTACGACCTGGCCCCCGAAGGCCGGGCCGCCGACGCGCTGGCAGCCTGCGCCGCCGTACCGACCCTGCTCACCGCCCTGTACCGGCTCGGTCAGGGGCTGGAGCCGGTGGAACCGCGGGACGACCTCCCGTACGCGGCCAACTACCTCTACATGCTGACCGGACGGGAACCCGAGCCGGTCCGGGCCCGCGCGGTGGAGCGGTACCTGATCTCCACGATCGACCACGGCTTCAACGCCTCCACCTTCACCGCCCGCGTGATCGCCTCCACCGGCGCCGACGTCGCGGCCTGCCTCACCGGGGCGATCGGCGCGCTCTCCGGCCCGCTGCACGGCGGCGCCCCCAGCCGGGCCCTGGACACCCTCGACGCCATCGGCACGGCGGACCGGATCGATCCGTGGATCCGCGAGCGCGTCCTCGCGGGCGACCGGATCATGGGCTTCGGGCACCCCGTCTACCGCACCGAGGACCCTCGCTCGCGGATGCTGCGCGGGATCGCCCTGGAGTTCGGCGGCCCGCTCGTGGAGTTCGCCGTGGAGGTCGAGCGGCACGTCGAGGAGATCCTCGCCGAGCTCAAGCCGGGCCGGGAGCTGCACACCAACGTGGAGTTCTACGCGGGCGTGGTCATGGAGCTGTGCGGGCTGCCGCGCGAGATGTTCACGCCGACCTTCTGCGCGGCCCGCGTGGTCGGCTGGAGCGCGAACGTCCTGGAACAGGCCGCCGACTCGAAGATCATCCGGCCGGCGGCCCGCTACACCGGTCCGACCCCGCCCCGGCCGGTGCCCGTCCTCGGCTGACGCTGGCTACGATCGACCGGGTGAACAGCATCCCCGTCATCGTCCTCGCCGGATTCCTCGGATCAGGCAAGACGACCGTCCTCAACCACCTCCTCGGCAACCGGGGCGGCACCCGGATCGGGGTCGTCGTCAACGACTTCGGCTCCATCGAGGTCGACGCGATGTCGGTGGCCGGCCAGGTCGGGGACTCGATGGTCTCCCTCGGCGGCGGCTGCCTGTGCTGCGCCGTGGACGGCAGCGAACTGGACGCGTACCTGGAGAAGCTCGCCGACCCCGTCCACCGCATCGACGTGATCGTCATCGAGGCGAGCGGGCTGGCGGAGCCGGAGGAGATGGTCCGGATGCTCGTCGCCAACGAGAACCCGGCCGTCCGGTACGGCGGCATGGTGCAGATCGTCGACGCGGCGGAGTTCGACGCGACCCGGGCCAGGCACCCCGAGACCGACCGGCACCTGGCCGTCGCCGACCTGGTGGTGCTCAACAAGACCGACCGGGTCGACGCCGCCGAACGCACCCGGATCGAGGCCGCGCTCGCCGCGCTCTGCGCACCGGGCATCCCGGTCGTCGGCGCGGACCACGGGCGGATCGACCCGGAGCTGCTCTTCGACCGCCGCCCGTGGACCGAGACGCGCGGCCAGCTGTCCTTCGAGGACCTGCTCGCCCAGGCACACGACCACGACGGCGATCACGACGGCGACCACGGCGGCGGTGATCACGCGGACCACGTCCACGCGGCCTACGAGGCCACGGAGTTCGTGTCCGAGCAGGCCCTCGGCCCGCGCCGGTTCATCGAGTTCCTCGACCGCCGCCCGGCCGGCCTCTACCGGATCAAGGGCTCCGTCTACTTCGGCGTCCCCGGCCACGAGGAGCGCTACGAGGTCCACGCGGTCGGCCGCTTCCTCCGCTTCGCCCCGCACCCCTGGGGCCGGGGCGAGCCGCGCCTGACGCAGCTCGTCCTGATCGGCTCGGGCACCGACGGCCCCGCCCTGCTCCGCGAACTGGAGAACTGCCGCGAACCGGAGCCGTGGCACGCGGCCCCGGAGAGCATGTGGGGCGTCCTGCGCTACGTGCACCGCCCGGCTCCGGAGCCGGCTCCGGAATCCGACCAGGACCCGGACCAGGACCCGGACCAGGACCCGGACCAGGACCCGGACCCGGAGGATCATCCCGATCCCGAGGACTTCTAGCGGCCGCCCCGCGCGGGGTCAGGCGACCTCGATGCCGAAGTCGCCGAGCAAGGGCTCCAGTCCGCCCGGGTAGCCCTTGCCGCCGAGGACGAAGTCCCAGTCGCCGCCCGGGCGGCGCCGGAAGGAGCCGAGGACCAGGGCGGTTTCGCCGGCGCGGCCGTCGGAGACCTCCAGCCGGCCCAGTTCCTCGCCACCCGCCCCCAGCAGCCGGATCCGGGCGTCGGTGAAGCCGGCCAGATCGGCGTGCGGATCGGCCTCGGGGTCGATCGCGGCGACGAGGACCAGCCGGTCGGACCGCTGCGGCAACGCGTCGAAGGCGACCAGCAGCGCCGCCTTGTCCGGTGCCGCGTGCGCGTGGGTCCGTACCGAACCGTCCGGGGTGTTCGGGTTGTTGAAGAACACGAAGTGGTCCTCGCTCAGCACCCGGTTGCCTTCGCAGACCAGCGCGCACACGTCCAGCGCGACCGACCCCGCCCAGGACATGCCGAGCACGTTGTGGTCCGCGGCGGGCTCCGGCTCGGCCGTCCGCTGGGCCGGGACCGAGGGCGCCGCGCCCGGGCCGAGGCGGCCGCGCAGTCCGTGCCGGTGCAGCAGCTCCACGAGGGCGGCCCCGTGCACCAGCTCCAGCGGCTTGCCGTCGGCGAAGGTGTACGACGTGGGTCCGAAGGTCGCGGTGGTGACCAGCACGCCCTTGTTCGCCCCCTTGTCCTGCACCGTGCCGTAGAGGTCCCGGACGGCCGTCGGCGACACGGTGTTGCGGTAGCGCTTGACCTGCACCACGATCCGTCCGCCCGTGATCGGGGACGGGTCGTTCGCCTCGATGTCCACCCCGCCGTCGCCCGAGCGCTGCGTGGTCACCGCCTCCATGCCCATCGCCCGGAACAGCTCGGCGACCAGGTTCTCGAAGGCGATCGGGTCCATCGCGAAGAGGTCCGGCTCCTCCTCGTCGCGGTCCGCGTGCCCTCCGTGACGGACGACGCCGCCCACCTCGCCGGGCCGGCGCTCCGGGCGCACGGCGGCGGGCTGGTCGGGCCGCGGCGACAACTGCCCGCCCAGCCCCTCCACCAGACAGTCCACCGCGCTCACCAGCTCCAGCCGCAGACCGGTGAAGGCCGCCCGGGGCGCCGACACCGAGGCGAGCACGAGCTGCGCCTCCCGCCCGGTCACCGGATCGTGGGCGTCCACGAAGCCGTTGACGACGACGGAGTCCAGTACGTCGAACTCGTCGGCCGCGTACAGATCGCGCACCACCAGCAGCACGCACTGCGCCAGCAGGTCCCGGTAGATCGCCCGCCGCTGCGTGACCGGGCGGGCCGTCTCCTTGTCCTGGTCCGTGCTCGGCACGTACCGCACCGACTTGGCCTCCGGCACCACCTCGTAGCCGGGCAGCTCCCAGTCCAGCACCAGCTGGCGGCGCGCCGGGTCGTAGGCCGCCGACACCTGTCGCGGCAGGTTCTCCGGCCAGCCGGCCGAGGCGTACAGGGCCGCCGAGAAGTACTCCACCGCGGCCTCCGCGTCGCCCGCGCGCAGCGCCCCGGCCAGCTCGGTGAGCCCGCCGTTGTGCGCGCGGATCCCGGCGAGCTGCTCCGCCGCCCAGCGGTCGTACTGCTGCCGGTACGCCGCCAGCTGCTGCTGCCGCTGCGCCTCCGCGGCCTGCGCCGCCTGCCAGGCCTGCGTGTACCGGGCGTGCGCCTCCCGCTCCGCCTGCGCCCGCCGGTTCGAGCCCAGCGTCCAGCCGCTGCTCTGCTGCTGGAAGTGGTGCAGCTGCGGCAGCGGCACGGGGTGCGCCAGGGTCCCCGGATCGAAGGGGTCGAGCCGCTCGGGCCTGACCAGCGAGGCCAGCCGGAACGCCGGGGCCCGGCAGCCCGCGGCCAACAGCCCCTGCAGGGCCGCGACCCGGGCGTCGAGCTGCTCGGTCGCCCGCCGGGCCTGGGCCTCGCGGTGCTGTTTGCGGGCGGCCTGCTGCTCGCGCTGACCCCGGGCCACGTCCCGTTCGTACGTCCGCTGCCGGCGTTCCGCCTCGCGCTGCTGGATCAGCTGCGTCTGCTGCGTCCGGCGCTGGGCCTCGGCCCAGTCACTGATCAATCCGCCCGACCGACGATTCATCAGTTCTGTGTCTCCCCGCCCCGCCCAACAGTGCCAAGAGGGAAAACACTAGTCGCCATTCGGGTGGTACGTCCCCCGGACGTACCACCCGAATGATCGCGTACTGCCTACGGCCTTCCTACAGCGCCGCACCCGCCAGCGCCGCGACCACGGCCGGCAGGGCCGTGCCCGAGCCGTCGCGGCGCGGGTCGACCGCGGGCAGCGCGGCCGGAGTGCCGTTCGCCGCCGCCGCGCGGACCGGGGAACCGCCCGCCCAGGCCAGCAGCAGGACGTCCTCGCCCTTCAGGAAGCGCTGGCAGCGCACGCCGCCGGTGGCCCGGCCCTTGCGCGGGTACTGGTCGAACGGCGTCAGCTTCCCGGACTGCATCGAGTCGTCCAGCGTCCCGTGCGAGCCCGCCACCGTGAACACCACGGCCTCCCGCGCTGGGTCCACCGCCGAGAAGTGGATCACCTTGGCGCCGTCCGCGAGCTTGATGCCCGCCATGCCGCCCGCGGGGCGGCCCTGCGGGCGGACCTGGCCCGCCGGGTAGCGCAGCAGCTGGGCGTCGTCGGTGATGAAGACGAGGTCCTCCTCGCCCGTGCGCAGCTCGACCGCCCCGATGATCCGGTCACCGTCCTTGAGGGTGATGACCTCCAGCTCGTCCTTGTTGGCCGGATAGTCGGGCACGACCCGCTTGACCACGCCCTGCTCGGTGCCGAGCGCCAGGCCCTGCCCCGACTCGTCCAGCGAGGTCAGGCAGACGACCGTCTCGTCGGCCTCCAGTCCGGAGAGGAACTCCGAGACCGGGGCCCCGCCCGCCAGGTTCGGCGCGGCGTGGGTGTCGGGCAGTTGCGGCAGGTCGATCACCGACAGCCGCAGGAGCCGGCCGTACGAGGTGACCACGCCGATGTCCGCCCGCGCGGTCGCCGCGACCTGCGAGACGATCAGGTCGTGCTTGGCGCGCGCGCCGCCCTCCTCCTCGGGAAGCGGGTCGGCGTTCGGCGTGCGGGCGAGCAGTCCGGTGGAGGACAGCAGCACCCGGCACGGGGTGTCCTCGACCTCGAGGGGGACCGCCGCGACCGGCGTCCCCGCCGATTCCAGCAGCACCGTACGGCGCTCCGTGCCGAACTTCTTCGACACCGCGGCCAGTTCCGCCGAGACCAGCTTGCGCAGCTCGCTGTCGGAGTCCAGGATCCCGGTCAGCTCGTCGATCTCGCCGGCCAGCCGGTCGCGCTCGGACTCCAGCTCGATCCGGTCGAAGCGGGTGAGCCGGCGCAGCGGGGTGTCCAGGATGTACTGGGTCTGGATCTCGCTCAGCGAGAAGCGCTCCATCAGGCGCTCCTTGGCCTGCGCGGAGTTGTCGCTGTCCCGGATGATCCGGATGACCTCGTCGATGTCGAGCAGCGCCACGAGCAGGCCCTCGACGAGGTGCAGCCGGTCGCGCCGCTTGCCGCGGCGGAACTCGCTGCGCCGGCGGACGACCTCGAAGCGGTGGTCGAGGTAGACCTCCAGCAGCTCCTTGAGGCCCAGCGTCAGCGGCTGCCCGTCGACCAGGGCGACGTTGTTGATGCCGAAGGTCTCCTCCATCGGCGTCAGCTTGTACAGCTGCTCCAGGACGGCCTCGGGGTGGAAGCCGTTCTTGATCTCGATGACCAGGCGCAGGCCGTGCGAGCGGTCCGTGAGGTCCTTGACGTCCGCGATGCCCTGGAGCTTCTTCGAGCCGACCAGGTCCTTGATCTTCGCGATGACCTTCTCGGGACCGACCGTGAAGGGCAGTTCCGTGACGACCAGCCCCTTGCGGCGCGGGGTCACGTCCTCCAGGGCCACCGTGGCACGGATCTTGAAGGTGCCGCGGCCGTTCTCGTAGGCGTCCTTGATGCCCGAGAGGCCGACGATCCGGCCGCCCGTGGGCAGGTCGGGACCCGGTACGAAGCGCATCAGCGCGTCCAGGTCCGCCTCGGGGTAGCGGATCAGGTGGCGGGCGGCCGCGATGACCTCGCCGAGGTTGTGCGGGGCCATGTTGGTGGCCATGCCCACCGCGATCCCGGACGCGCCGTTGACCAGCAGGTTCGGGTAAGCGGCCGGAAGGACGACCGGTTCGCGCTCCTGGCCGTCGTAGTTCGCGGCGAAGTCGACGGTGTTCTCGTCGATCCCGTCCGTCATCAACGAGGCGGCGTCGGCCATCTTCGACTCGGTGTAACGCATCGCGGCCGGCGGGTCGTCGTTGCCGAGCGAGCCGAAGTTGCCGTGGCCGTCGACCAGCGGGAGCCGCATGGAGAAGGGCTGTGCCATGCGCACGAGGGCGTCGTAGATCGACGCGTCGCCGTGCGGGTGCAGCTTGCCCATGACCTCGCCGACGACACGGGCGCACTTCACGTAGCCGCGGTCGGGGCGCAGGCCCATCTCGTTCATCTGGTAGACGATGCGCCGGTGCACCGGCTTCATGCCGTCGCGGGCGTCGGGCAGGGCACGGGAGTAGATCACCGAGTACGCGTACTCGAGGAAGGAGCCCTGCATTTCGTCGACGACGTCGATGTCGAGGATCTTCTCCTCGAAATCCTCCGGCGGCGGGGTCTTCGTGCTGCGGCGGGCCATCGCTGCGCGGCTCCTTAACCAAGAATCGGGATGAGCTGAGCTCTCACGGGGTGGGGCGGGGGGTGGGACTGGGACGGGGCCGGTACGGGTGCGGACCGGTTTCGGACAGGGGTGACGCGGACCATTGTGGCCCGAGGCACCGACAACGCCGACTCCGACCCAGGACTGGGCCGGGAACTTCTCCGCCGGCCGACACGCTTGCATACAGTGGCAGGTCTGACAGGAATCTCTGCATCGCGATCGAAGGGACCACATGCCCATGGGTCACACGGCCACAGCTCACGCCGGCTCCGGCGGCCTCACAGCGACCGAGCACCGGCTGGCCAACGGCCTGCGCGTGGTGCTGTCCGAGGACCACCTGACCCCGGTCGCCGCGGTCTGCCTCTGGTACGACGTCGGCTCTCGCCACGAAGTCAAGGGACGTACGGGCCTGGCTCACCTCTTCGAGCACCTGATGTTCCAGGGCTCGAAGAACGTCTCCGGAAACGGCCACTTCGAACTGGTCCAGGGCGCCGGCGGCTCCCTCAACGGGACCACCAGCTTCGAGCGGACCAACTACTTCGAGACGATGCCGACCCACCAGCTGGAACTCGCGCTGTGGCTGGAAGCGGACCGGATGGGCTCGCTGCTGGCCGCCCTGGACGACGAGTCCATGGAGAACCAGCGCGACGTCGTCAAGAACGAGCGCCGCCAGCGGTACGACAACGTCCCGTACGGCACGGCCTTCGAGAAGCTGACGGCCCTGGCCTACCCGGAGGGCCACCCGTACCACCACACCCCGATCGGTTCCATGGCCGATCTGGACGCCGCGTCCCTGGAGGACGCGCGCGCGTTCTTCCGTACGTACTACGCGCCCAACAACGCGGTGCTCTCGGTCGTCGGCGACATCGACCCCGAGAAGACGCTCGCCTGGGTCGAGAAGTACTTCGGCACCATCCCCGGCCACGACGGCAAGCAGCCGCCGCGCGACGGCTCGCTGCCCGAGATCATGGGCGAGCAGCTGCGCGAGGAGGTCGTCGAGGAGGTTCCGGCCCGCGCGCTGATGGCGGCCTACCGGCTCCCGCACGACGGCACCCGCGAGTGCGACGCCGCCGACGTGGCGCTGACCGTCCTGGGCAGCGGCGAGTCCTCCCGTCTCCACAACCGCCTGGTGCGCCGCGACCAGAGCGCCGTCGCGGCCGGCTTCGGCATGCTGCGCCTCGCCGGCGCACCCTCGCTGGGCTGGCTGGACGTCAAGACCTCCAGCGGCGTCGAGGTGCCCGCCATCGAGGCGGCCGTGGACGAGGAGCTCGCGCGGTTCGCCGCCGAGGGCCCGACGGCCGAGGAGATGGAGCGCGCGCAGGCCCAGCTGGAGCGCGAATGGCTGGACCGGCTGAGCACGGTGGCCGGCCGCGCCGACGAACTGTGCCGCTTCGCGGTGCTGTTCGGCGACCCGCAGCTCGCCCTGACCGCCGTCCAGCGCGTCCTCGACGTCACCGCCGAGGAAGTGCAGGCCGTGGCCGCGGCCCGACTGCGCCCCGACAACCGGGCGGTGCTCGTCTACGAGCCGATCGCCTCTGATGACACCGACGAGACCGACGAGACCGACGCGAGCGACGAGAACGAGGGGGCGGAGCAGTGAGCGACACCGCAGCCGACACCGCAGCCGTCACGATGACCTTCCACCCGCGCCCCGAGGCCGGCGAGCCGCAACCGTGGGCCTTCCCGGCCCCCGAGCGCGGGGTCCTGGCCAACGGCCTGACCCTGCTGCGCTGCCACCGCCCGGGCCAGCAGGTGGTCGCGGTCGAGATCAACCTCGCCGCCCCGCTCGACGCGGAGCCCGAGGGCCTCGACGGCGTGGCCACGATCATGGTGCGCGCCCTGTCCGAGGGCACCGACAAGCGCTCCGCCGAGGAGTTCGCCGCCGAGCTGGAGCGCTGCGGCGCCACCCTCGACGCGCACGCCGACCACCCCGGCCTGCGGGTCTCCCTGGAGGTCCCGGCCTCCCGCCTGCACAAGGCGCTGGGGCTGGTCGCCGAGGCGCTGCGCGCGCCGGCCTTCGCCGACGCCGAGGTCGACCGCCTGGTGCGCAACCGGCTCGACGAGATCCCGCACGAGAGCGCCAACCCGCAGCGCCGCGCCGCCAAGCAGCTCTCGAAGGAGCTCTTCCCGGCCACCCTGCGGATGTCGCGCCCGCGTCAGGGCACCGAGGAGACGGTCGCCCGCATCGACTCCGCGGCCGTACGGGCCTTCTACGAGGCCCACGTGCGCCCCGCGACCGCCACCGCGGTGGTCGTAGGCGACCTGACCGGCATCGACCTGGACGCCGTCCTGGCCGACACCCTGGGCGCGTGGACCGGTGACACCACCGCCCCGCGCCCGGTCCCGCCGATCACCGCCGACGACACGGGCCGCGTGGTCATCGTGGACCGGCCCGGCGCGGTCCAGACGCAGCTGCTGATCGGCCGCATCGGCGCGGACCGGCACGACCGGGTCTGGGCGCCCCAGGTGCTCGGCACGTACTGCCTGGGCGGCACGCTCACCTCCCGGCTGGACAAGGTGCTGCGCGAGGAGAAGGGGTACACGTACGGCGTGCGCGCCTTCGGCCAGGTGCTGCGCTCCACCGCCGACGGCAAGGGCGCCTCGATGCTCGCCATCAGCGGCTCGGTGGACACCCCCAACACCGGCCCGGCCCTGGACGACCTCTGGACGGTGCTGCGCACCCTCGCGGAGGGCGGCCTGACCGACGCCGAACGGGACGTGGCCGTGCAGAACTTGGTGGGGGTGGCCCCGCTGAAGTTCGAGACGGCCGCCTCCGTCGCGGGCACGCTCGCCGACCAGGTCGAGCAGGAGCTGCCGGACGACTACCAGGCGCAGTTGTACGCGCGGCTCGCCGAAACCGGGACGGTGGAGGCCACTTCGGCGGTCGTCAACGCCTTCCCGGTGGACCGTCTGGTCACGGTCCTGGTCGGCGACGCCTCGCAGATCGAGGAGCCGGTGCGGGCCCTCGGGATCGGCGACGTGACCGTGGTCACCAACTGATCGTCAGTTGATCTCCGGTGGGCCGTCAACTGGCCCGCCGCTCAAGGGGCTCCGGCGGCTTGTCCGCCGGAGCCCCTTTTGTCCTTTATTTGGGCTTTAGTGGTGTGGTTGCTTGTATGCGGTGTGGCGTACGCAACAAAAGGGCGTGTCTGTTTGGCGATTGACTGATGATCCGCCTAGCGTCGGCCGTGCTGTTCGTCAGTTGTAACCGCCGCGTCCGCGGCACCGGACAGCGATCGCCGAGTCCCCGTCAGGCGCGAGCCTGGGGAGCCGGGGACCCACTTGTGTCCCTGGGGTGAATCGGACCGCCTCGCAAGAGGGGGCCCGTAGGAGACCTTCCTGCTCCGAACCCGTCAGCTAACCCGGTAGGCGAGAGGGAAGGAAAGGATCAACCCCTTCATGGCGTTTGGCAGTCGTGCCGCCGGTTCCGGTTCCGGCAAGCACCGTGGTTCGAGTCGTCTCAGCCGCAGGACCGCCGGCTACGCCGGCATAGCCGCCCTCGCCACCACTGGTGTCGTCGGCTCCCTGGCCGGTCCCGCGTTCGCCGCGGACCAGGCCCCCTCCATCGAGGACACCGGCACCCTCAACACCATCGTGGTGGCCGACGAGCTCGCCGGTGACGTCGAGGCCCAGGCCCAGTCCCAGCAGCGGGCCGCCGAGGCCGCCGCCGCCAAGGCGCAGGCCGAGGCCGACGCCAAGCAGCGGGCAGCCGAGGCCAAGGCGAAGGCCGAAGCCCAGGCCAAGGCCGAGCGCGAGGCCGCCGAGCGCGCCGCCCGCGAAGAGGAGCGCAAGCGCCTCAACACCTTCGTCTCCCCGCTCGACGACACCTACGTCAGCACCCAGTACCACGCGGGTGGCGGCATGTGGTCCTCCGGCAGCCACACCGGCATCGACTTCCACGCCGCCTCCGGCACCGAGGTGCACGCCGTGGGCCTCGGCACCGTGGTCGAGGCGGGCTACGGCGGCGCGTACGGCAACAACGTCGTCATCAAGCACGCCGACGGCACGTACACCCAGTACGGCCACATGTCCTCGCTGAGCGTCTCCGTCGGCCAGCAGGTCACCCCGGGCCAGAAGATCGGCCTGTCGGGCTCCACCGGCAACTCCAGCGGCCCGCACCTGCACTTCGAGGCCCGCACCGGCGCCGACTACGGTACGGACATCAACCCGGTCACGTACCTGCGCTCGCACGGCGTCACCGTCTGACCCGCTGCGCTCCGCACCACACGTCTTCCGCGAAGGCCCCGGCTCTTTGAGAGCCGGGGCCTTCGTCGTGCTCCGTACCTCGTAACTCGTACTTCGTGCTGTGCGATGTGTGAATGTTTCGTATTTCCGGCCGTCCTCGGAAATTATCGTGTGTTGCAATAGAGTCGCAACGCGCACAGCCATACGAAAAAGGCGGAGGTCCGGTCTTGCGTATTCCCGCGCACACGGTATGCACAGCGATCCGCGACGACATCGTCTCCGGGGTGTTCGGGCCCGGCGCCCGGCTGACCGAGGAGGTGCTGGCCCGCCGGTACGGGGTCTCGCGCGTCCCGGTGCGCGAGGCGCTGCGCACGCTGGAGTCCGAGGGGTTCGTGACCACCCGCCGGCACGCGGGTGCCTGCGTGGCCGAGCCGACCGAACAGGAGGCCGCCGACCTCCTGGAGCTGCGGATGCTCCTGGAGCCCCTGGCGGCCGCCAGGGCGGCCCGCAGGCGCAGCGAGGCCCACCTCAAGGTGCTGCGCGGCCTGGTCAGGCTGGGCCAGGAGCGGGCCAGGAGGGGCCAGGGGGAGGATCTGCGGTCCCTGGGCGGCTGGTTCCACGAGACGCTCTCCCAGGCCTCGGGCAGTCCCGGGCTCATCGCGCTGCTCACCCAGATGCGTCACAAGGTGGCCTGGATGTACGTGGTGGAGGCCCCGGTGCGGCCCGTGGAGTCCTGGGCGGAGCACGGCGCGATCGTGGACGCGGTGGCCCGGGGCGACGCCGAGCGGGCCCGGGCGCTGACCGCGGCGCACGTGGACCGGGCGGCGGGGGCGCACCGGATGCGCGTGAGGACTTTGCAACCTGCCGTAAACACGGCAAGCGTTCCGCATTAACAAACCCCGTATACAAAGGGGGGATATCCGGGCCGGGTAATTCGGCTCGCGCACCCGGCGCCCCGCGCGGCTCTTGCTGCCCGAATTCCGGCTGCCCGAATTCCGGCTGCCCGAATTCCGGCTGCCCGAATTCCGGCGGCCGGAATGGAGTGCGCCGGAATGGAGTGCGCCAGAATGGCGCCGCGGGTATTTCAGGCCGGGCTCCCGTCCGTAAAGCAGTGAAGCCGTTGCCCTCGACCGTGGTGGTCGGGGGCAACGGCTTCGCCGTGCAAGTCCAGCAAGTCCAGCAAGTCCTGCGGGTCGAACCCGAAGGGGTCAGACGGTCTCGGGGAGCTCCTCGAGGCCCTCGGCGACCAGCTTCGCGAGGCGGTCCAGCGCGGCCTCGGCGCCGTCGGCCTCGGACGAGAGGACGATCTCCTCGCCGCCCTGGGCGCCCAGGCCCAGAACCGCCAGCATGGAGGCGGCGTTGACGGGGTCGCCGCCGGCCTTCGCGATGGTCACCGGGACGCCGGAAGCGGTCGTCGCGCGGACGAAGATCGAGGCGGGACGAGCGTGCAGGCCCTCGGCCCAGCCGACGTTGACGCGGCGCTCTGCCATGGTGATGCCCTTCAGGTTCTTACGGGTTGTCTAGACCAGTCTCTCACGACGTCCGGAATGGTCGAACCGACCTTCGGCCCGACTTTCCCGCCGTTCGACCTACCCCAGCTTGCCCTGATCCGAGCCAGCTTGCCCGATGCGCCGCGCCCAGGCCACTCGGAGCGTTCGAGCCTTAAGGTGACCCCATGACGACCGCGTCCGACCCCTCGTACCCGGATCACTGGGAAGCCGACGTCGTCCTTCGGGACGGCGGTACCGCCCGGATCCGGCCCATCACCACCGACGACGCGGGCCGGCTGGTCAGCTTCTACGAGCAGGTCTCGGACGAGTCCAAGTACTACCGGTTCTTCGCCCCCTATCCCCGGCTCTCCGACCGCGACGTGCACCGCTTCACGCACCACGACTACGTGGACCGGGTCGGCCTCGCCGCGACGATCGGCGGCGAGTTCATCGCCACCGTCCGCTACGACCGGATCGGCGCCGACGGCCGCTCGGCCACCGGGCCCTCCGACGAGGCCGAGGTCGCCTTCCTCGTCCAGGACGCCCACCAGGGACGCGGAGTCGCCTCCGCCCTGCTCGAACACATCGGCGCGGTGGCCCGCGAGCGCGGGATCCGCCGCTTCGCGGCCGAGGTGCTGCCCGCCAACAGCAAGATGATCAAGGTGTTCACCGACGCCGGCTACCAGCAGAAGCGCAGCTTCGAGGACGGCTCCGTCCACCTCACCCTCGACCTCGAACCGACCGCCGAGTCCCTCGCCGTCCAGCGCGCCCGCGAACAGCGCGCCGAGGCCCGCTCCGTCCAGCGGCTGCTGTCCCCCGGCTCGGTGGCGGTGATCGGGGTCAGCCGTTCCCTCGCGGGCGTGGGCGCGGCGGCCCTGCGCAACCTGCGCGACAGCGGCTTCCACGGCCACCTCTACGCCGTCAACGAGGCGGTCACCCGAGATCTGCTGGACGGCGTACGGGCCTACCCCACGCTCGGCGCCGTCGGCGCCCCGGTCGACCTCGCCGTCATCGCGGTCCCGGCGGACCGGGTCCCGGACGCGGTGGCGGCCTGCGGTGAACACGGGGTGCAGGGGCTGGTCGTGCTGTCCGCCGGATACGGGGAGAGCGGGCCCGAGGGCATGGCCCGCCAGCGCGAACTGGTGCGCCAGGTGCGCTCGTACGGGATGCGGCTGATCGGACCGAACGCCTTCGGGGTGATCAACACGGCCCCCGAGGTGGAACTGAACGCCTCCCTGGCCCCCGCTCCGGCCCCCGCGCGGGGAAGGGTCGGCCTCTTCACCCAGTCCGGGGCGATCGGCATCGCACTGCTCTCCGGGCTGCTGAGGCGCGGGGAGGGACTGTCCTCCTTCGTCTCCGCCGGGAACCGGGCCGACGTCTCCGGCAACGACATCCTCCAGTACTGGTACGACGACGAGGCGACCGATGTCGCGCTCATGTACCTGGAGACCCTGGGCAACCCGAGGAAGTTCACCCGGCTCGCCCGGCGCACCGCGGCCGTCAAGCCGGTGGTCGTCGCCAAGGGAGGCCGGCACACCCCCGCCGGACACGTGGTCCCCGGCACCAGGCTGCCCGAGGCGACGGTCTCGGAGCTGCTGCGGCAGGCCGGCGTCATCCGGGTCGACACGGTGACCGAGCTGGTGGACGTCGGCCTGCTGCTGGCCTCGCAGCCGGTACCGGCCGGGCCGCGGGTGGCCATCCTCGGCAACTCCGAATCGCTCGGCGTGCTCACCTACGACGCCTGCCTGACCGAGGGGCTGCGACCGCTGCCGCCGCTCGACCTGACCACGGCCGCCTCGCCGGAGGACTTCCGTACGGCCGTCTCCGCCGCGCTGGCCTCGCCGGACACCGACGCCGTCGTCGTCACCGCGATCCCCTGGGTGAGCGAGCACGCGCTCGCCGACGACCTGGCGGAGGCCCTGCGCGCGGCCGCCGCCGCGCACCCCGGCAAGCCGGTGGCGGTGGTCCACGTGGAGCTGGGCGCCCTCGCGGAGGCGCTCTCCGCGGCCACGGCCCCGACCGCCGCGACGGACCTCGCGGACGCACTGCCCGCCACGCTGCCGACGCCCGCGACGGCCCTGGCGGCCCTGGGCTCCGGGTCCGCCTCCGAAGCGGGGCCCGCCGCCGAGGCCGTGCCCGCTTCGGCCGCCGTGCCCGCCGCCGAAGCCGCGCCCGCCGCCGCTGCGGCGCCCTTCCGGCCGGAGCCGGCCTCCGAGGGGGCGGGGAGCGCGGCCGTGCCCGCTCCGGGCACCGCCCGGATCCCGAGCTACCCCGCCGCCGAGCGGGCCGTCAAGGCCGTCGCCGAAGCCGTCCGGTACGGGCAGTGGCGCCGGGGCGTCGCCGAGGTCGGGCAGGTGCCCGAGTTCGAGGACATCGACGAGAGCGGAGCCGCCGGGCAGCTCTCCCGCCTGCTGGCCGGCGTAGGGGAGGAGGAGGCGGCCACCCTGGACGACCCCGACGCCCGCGAGCTGCTCGCCCGGTACGGGATCCGGGTGCTCTCCACGCTCCCGGCCCCCAGCGCCGACGCCGCGGTCCGCGCCGCCCGGGTCCTCGGGTACCCCGTCGCCCTCAAGACCACCGCCCCGCACCTGCGCCACCGCGCCGACCTCGGCGGGGTCCGCCTCGACCTCACCACCGAGGCCGAGCTGCGCCGCTCGTACGAGGAGCTCACCCACGCGCTGGGCAAACCGCAGGAGCTGCTCCCCGTGGTCCAGTCGATGGTCCCGCGGGGCGTCGACACCGTCATCCGCTCCGTCATCGACCCCGCCGCCGGCGCCGTCCTGTCCTTCGGGCTCTCCGGGGTCGCCTCCGAACTCCTCGGCGACACCGCCCACCGGCTGGTTCCCGCCACGGACAAGGACGCGGCGAGCCTGATCCGCTCGATCCGCACCGCCCCGCTGCTCTTCGGCTGGCGCGGCAGCGACCCCGTGGACACCCCCGCCCTGGAGGAACTGCTCCTGCGCCTCTCCCGGCTCGTCGACGACCACCCCGAGGTCGTCGGTGTCGCCCTGGAGCCCGTCGTCGTCGCCACCGAGGGGCTGTCCGTGCTCAGCGCGACGGTCCGCGTCGCCCACCCGCCCGCCCGCGGCGACCTCGGCCCGCGGACCCTGCCCAGCTACTGAGGTCCGACGGGCCCCAGGGCGGCCGGGGCGCCCCGTGCGGGCCTTAGGATGGACCTCATGGCGAAATCCGGTACGACGACCCAGGGGCTGCGCACGGCGATCGAGCGCAGCGGCTACTACCCGGCCCTCGTGGCCGAGGCCGTGGAGGCCGCGGTGGGCGGCGAGCCGATTTCGTCGTACCTGGTCCACCAGGAGACGACCTTCGACTCCAACGAGGTGCGCCGGCACGTCACCGTGCTGGTCCTGACCGGCAACCGCTTCATCGTCAGCCACACCGATGAGCAGGCCGCCGACGCCGGTTCCCCGTCGCCGTACGCGACCACCTCCACGGAGTCGGTCAAGCTGGCCAGCATCTCCTCCGTGGTGCTCAGCCGCGTCGTCGCCAACCCGGAGTCCTACACCCCGGGCACCCTGCCCCGCGAGGTCGTCCTGACCATCGGCTGGGGCGCGGTCTCGCGCATCGACCTGGAGCCCGCCGCCTGCGGCGACGCCAACTGCGACGCCGACCACGGCTACACCGGCAACTCCACCGCCGACGACCTCAGCCTGCGCGTCAGCGAGGCCGGCGACGGCCCCGAGGCGGTCCGCCAGACCCTGGTCTTCGCGCAGGCGCTCAGCGAAGCGACCGCGGCCACCTCCACCCCCGCCCGCTGATGGCGCACTCCGCCGCGCAGAGCTGGCAGGACGAGCCCGAGCTGCTGGACCTGGCCGGCGCCCCGGTGCCGCACTACGGCACCGGCTCGCTCGCCGACCTGCTGCCCACCCTCGTGGCCGGCCAGGGCGTACCCGGCTTCGAGGCCTCGATCGCCGAGCTGACCCCGGCCGACCGGAACTGCGTGTTCCTGGTCGACGGCATGGGCTGGGAGCAGATCAAGGCCCACCCGGACGAGGCCCCGTACCTCACCTCCCTGCTCGGCAGCTCGCGCGGCGGCACCGGCCGGCCGATCACCGCGGGCTTCCCGGCGACCACCGCCACCTCGCTGGCCTCCGTCGGCACCGGCCTGCCGCCCGCGCGCCACGGCCTGCCCGGCTACACCGTGCGCAATCCGGCCACCGGCGAACTGATGAACCAGCTCCGCTGGCATCCGTGGACCTCGCCCAAGCCCTGGCAGCCGTACCCGACCGTCTTCCAGCAGGCGGACGCGGCCGGAGTGGCCACGGCGCAGGTGTCCTCGCCCGCCTTCCAGACCACCCCGCTCACGAAGGTCGCGCTGAGCGGCGGCACCTTCCTCGGCCGGATGACCGGCGAGGAGCGCATGGACCTCGCGGCCGAGCGGCTCGCGGCCGGCGACCGCTCGCTCGTGTACACGTACTACAGCGAGCTCGACGGGGCCGGTCACCGGCACGGCGTCGACTCCGACGCCTGGCGCGGCCAGCTGATGTACGTGGACCGTCTCGTCCAGCGCCTCGCCGAGCAACTCCCTCCCCGTACCGCGCTGTACGTGACCGCCGACCACGGCATGGTGGACGTCCCCTTCGACGAGGACTCCCGCATCGACTACGACGACGACTGGGAACTCGGCGCGGGCGTGGCCCTGCTGGGCGGCGAGGGCCGGGCCCGGCACGTGTACGCCGTACCGGGCGCCGAGGCCGACGTACTGACCGTCTGGCGCGAGGTGCTCGGCGACCGCTTCTGGGTCGCGAGCCGCGCGGAAGCCCTGGAACTGGGCTGGTTCGGGGCACCGGGCGAATGCGACGAGCGGGTGCTCGGCCGCATCGGCGACGTGATCGCGGCCGCCCAGGCCGACGTGGCGATCACCGCCTCGCGGGCCGAGCCCAACGAGTCGGCCCTCGCGGGCATGCACGGCTCGATGACCCCGGCCGAGCAGCTCGTCCCGCTGCTCGAAATCCGCTCCTGACGTTCCCGCCGCTGCCCCCGCCTCCCCTCACCCTCCCTTCGAAAGGCGCTGTACTCCCCATGCCCGAGCTGGTGTTCTTCTCCGGAACGATGGACTGCGGAAAGAGCACGCTGGCGCTCCAGATCGCCCACAACCGTGATGCGCGGGGCCTGCAGGGCGTGATCTTCACCCGGGACGACCGGGCGGGGGAGGGCAAGCTCTCGTCCCGTCTGGGTCTGGTGACGGAGGCGGTCGAGGCGCCGGAGGGAATGGACCTGTACGCGTACCTGGTCGCCCAGCTCTCGAAGGGCGGCAAGGCGGACTACGTGATCGTGGACGAGGCGCAGTTCCTCGCGCCCGAGCAGATCGACCAGTTGGCCCGGATCGTGGACGACCTGGGCCTGGACGTCTTCGCCTTCGGCATCACGACGGACTTCCGTACGAAGCTGTTCCCCGGTTCGCAGCGTCTGATCGAGCTGGCGGACCGCCTGGAGCAGCTCCAGGTGGAGGCCCTGTGCTGGTGCGGCGCCCGCGCGACCCACAACGCGCGCACGGTGGGCGGCGCGATGGTGGTGGAAGGCGCCCAGGTGGTGGTCGGCGACGTGAACCGCCCGGCGGAGGAGATCGGCTACGAGGTCCTCTGCCGCCGCCACCACCGCAAGCTGATGACCTCGGCGTCAGCCCAGGCCGGAGCCCTCTCCCCGGACGTCCTCCCGGTCAACCACGGCTGACAGGGCCTTCGCGGGGGCCTGAGGGAACCAAGGGGGTCCCCGGTAGCGTGTTGTTCCAGGACGCTGACCGGCACTGGAGGGGATGCAGCCCATGGAACTGACCCTGGAGATCGCGGCGATGCGGGACGGGCTGGGTGATTCCGGTCGTCTGGTGGGCGAGTTCCGGCGGGCCGCGCTGCTGGTTCCGCTCGAGGACGGCCCCGAAGGCGGCCTGATGTCTGCGGTTTCGGGTGGTATCCGCTGGATCTACGCGTTCACCGATGAGGAGGCATTGGCCCGTTTCGCCGAGGCCCGCGGGGAGTCCGGCCGGGAGTGGGAGTTCCTCTCGATGCTGGGTGCGCGGCTGGTGGATGCGGTGGTTCCGTCGGCGGACGGTCCGGCCGGTGTGGTCGTGAACGTCGCTGATGCGGACGGGGCGATGTTCTTCCCGCCGGTCGCGGGGATCGTTCCGGATGCGAATGCCGTGGATCTGGATCTGGATCCGGGTCTGGACCGCGGGGAGGTGGCCTGATGGCCGGTGACGGGGATCTTGAGGTTTCGCCGGCCGCGGTCAAGAACATCCAGGACGGTCTGCGGGCGGCGATCGGGGAGCTGCGCGAGTCCGGGGACGCGGCCGGTGCCTCCATGGGGGCGGGTTTCGAGAATCTGTCGATGACGGGGATGGAGACCGGGCATCCGGGTCTCGCCACCGACTTCGAGGACTTCTGCGAGCGCTGGGAGTGGGGCGTGCGCAGCCTGGTGCAGGACGCGAGCACCCTCGCCCGGTCGTTGGGGATCGCGGCGGGCACGGTGTGGGAGGAGGAGCAGTACCTCCACGGGACCTTCCGGGTGGTCGCGAACGCGGCGTACGGCAATCCGCACGCGAGTGAGGACGAGATCGAGAAGAAGCCGTGGGGGGACATCTTCTCCGCGGACGTCTACAAGCCCGATTACAGCGCGGAGTCCTTCGAGAAGAGCCAGGAGCAGATGCGGCAGACCTGGTCGGACACGGGGGACACGGTCACGTCGACGGGCCGGATCGGCTCGCTGAAGGACCTGCTGGAACAGGCGAAGAGGGACGGGGACGGTCACTGATGGGCTGGCGGGATTTCGTACCGGACGTCATCGAGGACGGCGTCGAGAAGGGTGCGGAGAAGGTCGGCGATGCCGTCGAGTGGGCCGGCGACAAGACGGCCGACCTCGCCGAAGAGGTGGGTCTGGACGATGCGGGTGACTGGATCCGCGACAAGAGCCGCTCGGCCGCCAACCGGCTGGGCGCGGACGTCGCGGAGCTGGAGCTGGGCCAGACCGAGGACCCGAACAGGCTGGTCTACGGCAGCGTGTCGAAGATCCGCGCGCAGGTGTCCCACCTGAACGACTTCAAGGCCTCCTTCGACAAGGTCGGCAACGGCCTGAAGGGGATGGGGGAGCCGGACGGCCTGAAGGGCAGGACGGCGGATTCCTTCCGGGAGGCCGTGGCGAAGGAGCCGCCGCGCTGGTTCAAGGCGGCCGAGGCCTTCGGGAAGGCCGCCGACGCGATGGGCCGGTTCGCGGAGACGGTGGAGTGGGCGCAGGGTCAGGCCAAGGAGGCCCTGGAGGAGTACAACCGGGCGAAGAAGGTCTCCACCGAGGCCCGCACCGCGCACAACAAGCTGGTCGACACCTACAACAACGCGCTCAAGGCCAAGCAGGACCCGCTGCCGCCCCGCCCCTCGGAGAACTTCACCGACCCGGGGACCGCGATCGCGACCGCCGCGCAGGACAAGCTCGATACGGCCCGCAAGCAGCGCAACGACGTCGCGGAGACGGTGCGTACGGCGGTGCGGGCGGCGCGGGACGCGGCTCCGCCGAAGCCCTCGTACGCGAAGCAGCTCGGCGACGGCATGGACTACATGGACCTTGCCAGGACACACCTGGCGGGTGGTGTGTTCAAGGGCGCGGCGGGGATCGTGAACTTCGCGCGGGCGTTGAATCCGATGGACCCGTACAACCTGACGCACCCCGCCGAGTACGTGATGAACCTGAACTCGACGGCGGCGGGTCTGGTCACGATGGCCAACGACCCGCTCGGTGCGGGCAAGCAGATGCTCGACGAGTTCATGAAGGACCCCTCCGAGGGCATCGGCAAGATGATCCCGGAACTCGTCGGCTCCAAGGGCCTGGGCGCCCTGAAGAAGGTCGGCTCCGCCGCCAAGCACGCCGACGACCTCAAGGGCCCCGGCCGCACCGGCCTGGACAACGACGGACCGCACCAGCGGGAGAAGCCGGACTGCGAGAAGCGGTGCGACGGGACCGACCCGGTGGACCTGGCCACCGGTCGTATGTTCCTGCCGCAGACGGACGTCGTCCTACCCGGCACGCTGCCCCTGATCTTCACCCGCCGTGCCGAGTCCGGCTACACGGCCGGCCGCTGGTTCGGCCCGTCGTGGTCCTCCACCGTCGACGAACACCTGGAGATCGACGCCGAGGGCGTCGTCCTGGTCACCGCGGACGGTCTGGTCCTCCCTTACCCGCACCCCGCCCCGGGCGTGCCGGTGTTCGCCGCCACCGGTCCCCGGTGGACGCTGGATCGCACCTCGGACGGTGACTACGCCGTCACCGATCCGGCCCTGGGCCGTACCCGGCACTTCACCGCGCCCGCCCCCGTCGGCGTCGAGGACGACGGTGACGGTGACGGGGGCGGGTACGGACATGCGGTCATCGACCGCATCGAGGACCGCAACGGCAACACGATCACCTTCGAGTACGACGCCGAGGGCACCCCGCTCGGCATCGCCCACAGCGGCGGCTACCACCTGCGCCTGGAGACCGCCGAGGGCCGCGTCACCGGCCTCCACCTGACCGGCGGCCCGCGCGTCCTCGCGTACGGCTACACCGACGGAAACCTCACCGAGGTCGTCAACTCCTCGGGCCTCCCGCTGCGCCTCGCCTACGACGAGCGCGGCCGCATCACCTCGTGGACGGACACCAACGACCGCCGCTTCACCTACGCGTACGACGACCAGGACCGGTGCATCGCCGAAGGAAGCACCGACGGCCGGCTGGCCCTCACCCTCGACTACGACACGGTCGACCCCGAGACGGGCCTGCGCGTCACCACGACCACCACGGGTGAGGGGCACGTCCGCCGCTATCTGATCGACGACGCCTGCCGTGTCGTCGCGTCGATCGACGCACTCGGCACCGTCACGCGCCACGCGTACGACCGGCGGGGCCTGCCGGTCATGGAGACGGACGCGCTGGGCCGCGTGACCCGGCGCGGCTACGACGAACGCGGTCTCCTCACGGCGCTGGAGCGGCCCGACGGGCGCGTGGGCAGGATGGAGTACAACGACCTCGGCCTTCCGACGCGGGTGGTGAACCCCGACGGCCGGGTTTTCCGCCAGACCTACGACGAGCGGGGCAACCGTACGTCGATGACCTCGCCCACCGGGTCGACGACCGTGATGGAGCACGATGAGCGGGGCTCTCTGGTCGCGCAGACGAACCCGCTGGGGGCCGTCGTCCGCATCGACTCCGATGCCGCGGGCCTGCCGTACCGGGTGACGGACCCGCTCGGTGCGGTCACCCGCTTCGAGCGCGACGCCTTCGGCCGGGTCGTACGCTTCACCGACCCGCTGGGCGCGGTCACCCGCATGGAGTGGACGGTGGAAGGGAAGCCTTCCCGCCGGATCGCCCCGGACGGCACGGAGCAGTCCTGGACGTACGACGGCGAGGGCAACTGCCTCACCCACACGGACGCGGTGGGCGGAACGACGGTGTACGAGTACACCGACTTCGACCTGATGTCGGCACGCACCACCCCGGACGGGGCGCGGTACGAGTTCGCCTACGACGCCGAACTGCGCCCGGTGCGGGTGACCGCCCCGCACGGTGCCGAATGGACCTACGTCTACGACGCCGCGGGCCGACTGGTGTCGGAAACGGACTTCGACGGGCGGACCGTCGAATCGACCTATGACGCGTCCGGGCAGCTCTCGGCCCGGACGAACGGCCCCGGCCACGTGGTGGCCTTCGAGCGCAACGCGCTGGGACAGGTGATCCGCAAGGCGACTCCGGACGGCGTCACGACGTACGAGTTCGACATCTTCGACGAGCTGGCCGTGGTCACCACGCCCGACGGTTCCACGGTGGCCAGGCTGCGGGACCGGCACGGGAAGCTCCTCTCGGAGACCGTGGACGGCCGGACGCTCTCGTACGACTACGACGAGCTCGGCAGGCGCGTGGGGCGCACGACCCCCACAGGGGCACGGAGCCTCTGGACGTTCACCGCCGAGGGCCGGCGCGGTGAACTCACGACGTCGGGGCGGACCATTGCCTTCGGGCGCGACGCGGCGGGCCGGGAGGTGAGCCGTACCGTCGGCTCGGCCCTCACCGTGGGTCAGCGGCACGATGCCAGGGGGCGGGTAACCGGGCAGCACGTGATCGGTGCGGACGGGGCCGTTCTGCAGCGCCGCGAATACGGTTACCGGGACGACGGGTTCCTGACGGGGATCAAGGACGCCCTGAACGGCGACCGGTCCTTCACGCTCGACGCGATCGGGCGGGTCACCGCGGTGGACGCGGACGGCTGGTCGGAGCGCTACGGCTACGACGAGACGGGCAACCAGACGTCGGCCTCCTGGCCGAACGCCCACCCCGGGCAGGATTCCTGCGGCGAGCGCGCGTACACGGGTACCCGGATCGCCAGGGCGGGCCGCATGCGCTACGAGCACGACGAGCGGGGCCGGGTGGTGCTCCGACAGCGGACCAGGCTGTCGCGCAAGCCGGACACCTGGCGCTACGAGTGGGACGCCGAGGACCGGCTCGCCGCCGTCGTGACCCCGGACGGCACCCGCTGGCGCTACCGGTACGACGGACTGGGCCGCCGCACGGCGAAACAGCGCCTCGCGCCGATCGGCGTGGTGCCGGAGGTCGTGGAGGAGACCCTCTTCACCTGGGACGAAACGACGCTGTGCGAGCAGACCACGGTCGCCGGCGCCGCCGGTGCCGCGGCGGTGACCCTGACATGGAACCACGACGGCCATCACCCGCTCACCCAGACGGAACGCATCGCGGACACCTCGCAGCAGGTGGTGGACGAGCGGTTCTTCGCGATCGTCACCGATCTGATCGGCACCCCGAAGGAGCTGGTCGGCGAGGACGGGAAGATCGCCTGGCGCAGTCGCTCGACGGTGTGGGGCGCCACTACCTGGAACCGCGACGCGACGGCGTACACCCCGCTGCGTTTCCCGGGCCAGTACTTCGACGCGGAGTCGGGGCTCCACCACAATTACTTCCGTACGTACGACCCGGAAACGGCCCGCTATTTCTCCCCCGACCCGCTGGGTCTGCGGCCGGCGCCCAATTCGGTCGCGTACGTCGGCAATCCGTTCACCCGCTTCGACCTGCTGGGCCTCGCGCCTGATCCGGACTGCGAGGAGATCGACGCGCAGATCAAGAAGGCGCGGGAAAGCTGGACCAGCCCGGCAAGCCTCAGCCGGCACTACGGTGACCACGGTCGGGATCTGAACATCTACGACGAGGACGACTACGCCATGGCGGCGGACGACCTGATGTCCGGCTCCAAGCCGCCCGGTGTCAGGGAGAAGGAATCCCTGATGGAGGGCAAGGTCTACAGATGGGATCCGGCGACCAACGAGTTCGGGACCAAGGATCTGAAGACCGGTAAGATCATTACCTATTTCGACAGCTCCATCAGACGAGACGGTACGTCGACGGACGCCAATGCCAGGCGTTATTGGGACGAGCAACCAGGACTGGAGTGACAGTGACGACAGGCGCATCACCCTGCATCGTCTGTGGGAGCCTGACGGTACGTGCAAGGGGCGATCATGAGATCTGCCCCGTCTGCGGATGGCAGGACGACGGTGGGGACTACCGGGATCCCGACCGTTACGTGGGTGGTCCCAACCACGTAACGCTCCGCGAGGCCCGTCAGAACTACGAAGAGTTCGGAGCCAGCGAGCGCCGGCGCATCGACCGGGTACGGCCGCCCCTGCCCGAGGAGGTCGCTCCTTCGAAGGCCGAGGCCACCACGCAGAAACCGAGCTGGCTCGATTTCGTCGACAACCCCGAGGTCGTCGTGGCGGTCTACGGGGAGCAGTCCGTGCCCGAGCTGGACGGCATCACGGTGCGCGAGGTCCGCTGGCACATGGAGGGGCCGTCGGTCCTCATCCGGTTCGACTTGCCGACGTACCCGGACGCCCCGCCCCGGGAATGGGGCGCGAGCCGCTCCGACACGGCCCAGGTGGAACTCCTCCTCCTCGATGCGGCAGCCGGATTCGAAGCCGGCCAGGGCAGCAGCAGCCCCGTCGGGAGCATCACCTTCGACGAGGGGAGCGTGGCACCCATGCGCGTCACGCTGGACGCGGAACGGGTCCGCGCCCGGGTGAACGCCCAGCGGGCCGTCATCCAGCGGCTCTCCGGGTACCTGCGGAGCGAGTCCCGCGAGGAGTAGCGCGCCGGCGCCGCAGCCGGCGAAGGCCGGGCCGGAGCCGGGAAGTAGTCCAGAAAAGTACCCCGGTTCGGCCGTCCCGCCAGCCACACTGACCCCATGACCCGTCGCGACTTCGACGAACTGCCGGGCCCTGACCAGCAACCACGGGCGGTCCAGCCGGGCTACGGCTCGGTCTACCGGACGCCACAGCCCGGATCGGGGCCCGCGCCGGGGAATCCCTACGCGCAACCGCCGGTGCAGGCAGCGGACTTCGTACGCCCGCCCCGCCGCGGCCTGCGGGGGAGGACCGGCGTGCTGGTGGGGGCCCTGGCCGCGGCCCTGCTCGCCCTCGGCGGCGGCTCGTACATCCTCCTGCGCGGCGGCTCGGGCGACGCCGGGGACGCGGCAGCCCCCGCGGCGTCCGCGTCCGTGGACCAGGGAGACGGCCAGGGCCCCGGCGGCCCTCCGTTCGTCTTCGACCCCAACGCCGGAATCAAGCAGGGCGAGGGCCGGGTCTGGCTGGTGTCGAACCGGACCGATGTGCCCGGCTCCGGTACCTCGCAGCACGGCCCCTGGCGCGTGGGGGACGCCGTGGTCAAGGCGATGTTCAAGGAGGTCACCGCCTACACCGCGACCGACGGCAAGGAGAAGTGGAAGCTTCCCCTCGCCACGCCGCTGTGCGGGGTCCCGGAGAGTCCCGCCCCGAACGGGAAGATCGTCGTGGGGGTCCGCGAGAAGGACAGCACGACCTCCCAGTGCACCCACCTCCAGCAGGTCGACCTCGCCACGGGCCAGGCGGGCTGGAAGCTGGAGATACCGAAGGAGAAGGCCTTCGACCAGGCTCTGGAGCTGCGGCTGGCCATCTCGGGGGACACCGTCGCGGTGGCGCGTTCCGGGGTCGTGAGCGGTTTCTCGGTCACCGACGGGCACAAGCTCTTCGGTACGCCGAGCACCGGCTGCACCCCCGCGACCGTCGGCGGCGCCGCCGCCAGGCTGATGCTCGTACGCGACTGCTTCGGCCAGAACACGGCCGACCGGCAGTCGGTGATCGAGGAGATCGACCCGGCGACCGGCGCCGCCAAGTGGAGCCACCCGTACCCGAAGGGCTCGAACCTCGGCCAGATCCTGTCCGTGGACCCGCTCGTCGTCAGCACCTACGACACGAAGGAGAAGGTCTGGAACATCACGGCCTTCGCCGCCGACGGCAAGGTCCGCTCGCAGACCAATGCCGCCTTCGGGGTCGGCAAGCGGTGCAACGGCTGGGGCAGCGGCAGCGGCGACCTGCACGACTGCAATGCGGCGGTGGCCGACGCGGACACCCTCTACATCGCGGGCGGCACACCCGACGCCACGTACCCGCTGGACGTCGCCAAGCCCGACGAGGTGATCGCGGTCGACCTCAACACCGGTCAGGTGAAGTGGCGCACGAAGGGCCCCGGCGGCCGCGTCATGTTCCCGCTGGCCATCGAGGAGGGGAAGGTCGTCGTCTACGTCGACACGGACAAGGGCCTGTCCGCGGCGATGGCCGCCATCCCGACGGGCGGAGGCCGGCCCCGGATATTCCTTCAGAGCCCGAAGATCGCCCGGGGGCCCGAATCCGCCTTCTACACCTCCAGCGTCCGGCTGTCCTGGGCCGGGGGACGCGTCTTCCTGCTCAACGGGTCCGTACACAGCCCGGAGCCGAGGAAGGTGGACCACTCCCTGCTGTCCTTCGGGAAGTAGGTCGCGGGACCCCGGCGGGAAGGGTGGCCGGATCAGCCCTCTCCCCGTCCCCGAAGCGTGACGAGCGGCGGCCACGGCCCTATTGTTGCGCGCCATGTGGCCAGGACAGCAGACGCCCGGTGGGGACCAGAGCAGGCAGGGGCCGGGGCAAAACCCTTACCGGCAGCCGGTTCCCGGACCGGCGCCGCGTTCCGCGCCCCGGCGCAGGGCCGTCGTGGCGATGTCGGTGACGGTGGCTGCGGGGGTGGCCGTCGCGGTGACCGCCGCGGTCCTCGTCCGGGACGGCGACAGGGTGGACGGCGCCGGGGGGCCCGCTTCCCCTGCACCCGCCCCCGGTTCCCCGTCCGGTTCCGTGTCCCCGGGCACCGTGAAGCCGACGGTCAAGGGCTGGAAGGCCGTGGTGAATCCGGCGCACGGCACCGCCTTCGACGTACCGCCGGACTGGGAGGTCCTGGAGCCGCAGATCTTCAGCGGCTTTTCGGACGACAAGGACCCCGACAAGCCGGCGATCGGGCACACCGCGCCCGCCTTCTTCAAGAAGAAGTGGTGCAGTCTGGACGCCAACGGCGACGGCTACGTCAACGACATCGCGCTCGCGTCCACGGGTACCAAGGGCGCCGACGGCGCAAAGACCACCGACGAGGTCGCCGAGAAGACGGCGACGGCCTGGGCGTACTCCGCGTTCGCATCCCCGGACAAGGAGGTCGTCAAGTGGGACAAGCCGGTGGCCTACACGACCAAGGCCGGGGTCAAGGGGAGTTACGTGAAGGCCCGCACCGAGGGCGCCAAGAAGGACCACAAGTGCGCGGGGGACGGCTGGGCGATCGCCTTCGGCTTCAAGAATTCCAAGGGCGACTTCGTCGCCTGGGACTTCTACGGCCGGTCGGGCGTCCAGGGAGCCGTCCGTGACGACGTGGTCATGCGCATCCTCGGCACGGTCCGTCTCTCCGGTGACCCGGTCTCGGACCCCCTCGGCAAAGAGGCCTCCCCGCCTTCTCCGTGAGTCCGGCTCTCGCCGGGCGTCCTCCCGGTCAACCACGCCTGAGATCCCGCCGCACGGTCGATCCCGGGGCGTGGGCGCCGTGCCTCATGCCACCCCGCCGAGCATGGCCAGGGCGAACAGCACCGCGATGCCGTGCCCGACCAGGACGACTCCGGTGAGGGTGTCGTACAGCATGTACAAGCAGCCGGTGGAGGTCCCTTTCCGGGAGCGGGACCGGCCGTAGAACGTGCAGAGCAGCCCTGGTATGCCGACGAGGAGGAACACGGTCGGGCTGGGCGACGAGTTCAGCGAGCTCGCTTCCCCGAGGTGCAGCAGGGCCAGCAGCAGTGCGACCAGGAGGAACAGGGCCCTGGCCCAGAGAGAGCGGGGTGTCCGCAGGCGCAAGCGCAGGCGCCATCGGCGGGGGCGGCCCGGCGGCTGCCAGGCGGTCGCCGTCGCGGTGGGCGCGAACGCGGGCCGGGGCGGGGGCGCGAGGGCGCCGAGGAGCTGCGGGGCGGCGGCCACCGCGGTCAGGGTCTCGGCAAGTGGGGCCGGGTGGGCGGGTTCCGTGGCCGGGCGGACGAGTTCCGTGGCCGGGTGGGGTACGGTCGCCGCCGTGAGGGCGGTGCGCATCGTGGCGGCGTCACGGGGGCGGTGTTCGGGCAGCTTGGCCAGGGCGGCGGTGAGTACGCCCTCCAGGCGGGGCTGGCCCGGCAGGCCTGCGGCCGCGAGCGTCGGCGGGGGCTCGTGCACGTGGTGGTAGCCGATCGTCAGCCGGTTCGCCCCGGCGAACGGCCGGAGGCCGGTCAGCATCTCGAACAGCAGCAGCCCGACGGCGTACAGGTCCGACCGGCCGTCGATCTCCGCCAGCCCTTGGATCTGCTCGGGAGACATGTACTCCGGTGTGCCGATGGTGAAGCCGGTGCCGGTCAGGGCGGTGCCGTCGGCCGCGCCCGCGCCCGCCCGGACGATCCCGAAATCGGCGACCTTCGCGGTGCCGTCCTCGGAGAGCAGGACGTTCGCGGGCTTGATGTCCCGGTGGACCATCCCGCGGGCGTGGCTGGCCTGCAGCGCCGCCAGCACCTGGTCGGCGATCCGGACGGCCTCGGCGACGGGTAACGCACCCCGCTCGCGGAGCCAGGCGGCGAGGGACGGCCCCGTCACCAGTTCCATGACGAAGTACGGTACGGGCGGCCCGTCCGCCTGCGGCTCCGCGCCGGTGTCGAAGACGGTGACCACGTGCGGGTGCGAAAGCCCTGCCATGGCCCGGGCCTCGCGCTGGAAGCGGGTCGCGGCCTCGCTGTCCGCCTCCGGGCGCACCAGCAGGGTCTTGATCGCGACGGGCCGGGACAACGAGGTGTCCCAGGCCCGGTGGACCGCGGCCATGCCCCCGCTCCCGAGTACTCCGTCGATGCGGTAGCGCCCGTCGGCCACGTACCCGCCCGGCGCGAACATGTCATCCCCCATGCCCCAGATGGTAGGGACTGGTGCGAAGGATTGCGTGCGGGATGCAGCAGCGGCCCCCGGCGGGGGATGCCGGGGGCCGCGCGTTCGGGAGTGGTTCGGGGGTCGTTCGGTGTGGTCCGGTCGGGACCGGTCAGAACTTCAGGGTCCAGTGGTCGAGCGTGCCGGCGGAGCCGGCCGAGATGTCCTCGACCCGGAGCTTCCAGACCCCGCTCGCCGGGGAGGCGGAGGCGTCCACCGCGTAGATCTGCTGGATCACGCCCTCGCCCTCGTCCTCCACGGAGTCCTTGACCATGTACACCTTGCCGTCCGGGGCGACCAGGTTGACGTCGAGGTCACCGCGCCAGTCGTGGGTGGCGTGCACGTACACCTGGAGGTTCTTCGGCGCGTTGCCCGTGATGCCGGTGACGGTGACCGGGACCTCGACGGTGCCCGGGTCCGGGACCGAGTGCGGGGTCTGCACCTCGTACGAGGGGAACTTCATCGACCAGGCGTCGAGGGTGCCGACGGCGCCGGTGGACGGGTCGGAGACCTTCAGCGTCCACGCACCGTCCGCGGGCGAGGCGGAGGCGTCCACCCGGTAGGTCTCGCGGAGCACCCCGCCGTTCTCGGTGGCGGCGGTGGAGTCCGAACGCAGCGGGTAGGTCCGGCCGTCCGGGGAGAGCAGGTCGATCCGGACGTCGCCGCGCCACTCGTGGGTGATGTCGACGGCGACCTGGAGGGCGGCCGGGGCCTGGCCGCCGATGCCGGCCACCGTGAGGGCGGAGGTGACCGAACCGCCGTCCGGGACGCTGAGGTTGCCGGTCATGGCGAAGGGCGTGGGGAAGTCCAGCGACCAGCCGAGGAGGGTGCCCGTGGAGCCGGCCGAGGTGTCCTGCACCTGCAGCTTCCACGTGCCGGAGGCGGGGGAGGCGGAGGCGTCGACGGTGAAGCCGCCGAGCGCACCGGCCCCCTCGGTGCCGGAGGCGGACTTCAGGCGGTACAGCTTCCCGTCGGGGGCCACCAGGTCGATCTTGAGGTCACCGCGCCAGGAGTGGGTGCCCTCCAGCTCGACCCGGAGCGCCTTGGGCGCGTTGCCGGGCACTCCGGTGACGGTCAGCGGGGCCTCCACGGTGCCCGGGTCCGGGATCGGCCGGTCGGTGTCGTCGAAGACCTGGGAGGGACGCGGCCGGGCGGCCGGCGCCGGCTCCGGGGCGGGCGTGCCGCCGACGGCCTTGCCGAGATCGGTCCGGGGGGTGACGGCCCCGGTGTACGTGATCGGCGTACCGGTGGTGCCCAGCATCGCCACCAGGTCCCCGATGCTCTTGGCCGGGTGCTTCTGGCGCAGCACCGCCAGGGACCCCGCCACGTGGGGGGCCGCCATCGAGGTGCCGCTCTTCGCCGCGTAGCCGCCGCCCGGGACCGAGGACACCACGGCCGCGCCGGGTGCCATCACGTCCAGCAGCGGGCCGCGGTTGCTGAAGGTGGCCACCTGGTCGTCGTTGGTCGTCGCGCCGACCGTCACCGCCGACGGGACGCAGCCGGGGGCGTTGACCGCGTCGCCGTACCCGTTGTTGCCGGCCGCGACCACCGTGGCCACGCCCACCGCGTACAGGCTGTCGATCGCGGACTTGCGGGGGTCGGTGTTGCAGGCCGCGGTCCAACGGCCCGCGCCCAGCGACATGTTGGCCGCGACGATGTCCATGCCGGACTGCTTGAGCGCGTACACCTTCTCCAGCGCCTTGATCTGCGAGCTGGTGAAGCTCAGCACGCAGGGGCTCTTGCCGGCGCCGCAGTAGGCGTCGGAGTTGACGCGGGAGAACACCTGCATCGCCACGATGTTCGCGCCCGGGGCCACCCCGCGCTTCGGGGCGCCGCTCAGGCCCGTCCCGTTGCCGGCGGCTATGCCCGCCACGTGGGTGCCGTGCGAGCAGCCCGCGCCCAGTTCCGCGCAGCTGCCGGCGTCGGCGTCGGCGCTGCCGGTGCCCTCCTGGGCGGTCCCGCCGTTCGGGCAGAGGCTGGTCGCGCCGTAACTCTCGTCGTTCACCGAGAAGCAGGCCTCGGCCGTCACCCGGCCGCTCAGGAAGGGGTGGTTCTTCGCGACACCGGTGTCGATCACCGCGACCGCGGTGCCCGCCCCGGTGGCACCGCCGGCGAACGCCTTGTCCGCGCCGATCCGGACCGTCGAGCTGTCCAGCATCGGGGGGACCGGGACGTCCTCCGTCACGCTCACCACGTCCGGGTTGGAGCGCAGTGCGGTGAGCCCCGCCCGGTCCACCGTGAGGGTGACCATCGGCAGCCGGTCGTACGCCACCTCCGTCTCGCCCGCCGCGGCGGCCGCGGCCACGTCGGACCGGGTCTGGGTCACCACGTTCACCCGGACCGTGCCGGTGCCGTCCGTCCCTGCCTCCAACGCCGGGTCCACCGGGACCTCTTCGGCCGCTGCCGGGGACGCCCCGACCAGGGGCACCAGGCCCACCGGCAGGGCGCCGAGCAGGAGGCCCGCGGCCATCGCGACGGCCACAGCAGATCTCTTCAAGACAGGCTCCAGGAAGTAGGCACCGAGCGGTCGGTGCCGCGGCGGCAAGGGGAGGGAGAGCGGGCAACCCGCTGGTGCAGCGTCGGTTGCTCGATCAGGTTGCCGCAGGTGAAGGGGGCCTTCCAGGGTTCCTGGGTGTCCTGGAATCGACATGTCCTACACAGGACAGAGCGCGCTCCGGTCCCGTCGCCGCTCCTACCGCACGGCCTTGAGCAGGCCGGCGATCCGGGTGAATCCGCGGCGTTCCGCGTGTTCGAGCGCGGTCACGCCCTCGCCGTCCGGAAGGTGCGGCGTGGCGCCGGCGGTGATGAGCAGTTCCACGATCTCCTGATGCGCGCGGCCGCCGTCGCCGAGGATGACGGCTTCGAGCAGTGCGGTCCAGCCGAGCCGGTTGACGTGGTCGACGTCGATGTCGGTCTCCCGGAGCACGGCCCGCACGTAGTCGACGTGGCCGCGTTCGGCGGCGGGGATCAGGGCGATGCCGCCGAAGCGGTTGCGCCGGGTGAGGTCGGGGCGGGCCGGGAGCAGGGTGCGCATCATGCGGACGCTGCCGGTGACACCGGTGACCAGCCAGGCGCTGTCGTCGCGGTCGTCCTGGGCGTTCGGGTCGGCGCCTGCGGCGACGAGGACCTCGGCCGCCTCCACGTGGTCGCCGAGGGCGGCGAGCAGGAGCGGGGTGCGGCGGTGTTCGTCGCGGGCCTCGATGTCGGCGCCGGCGGCGAGTGCCGCGCTCACGGCGCCGGCGTCGCCCTCGCCTGCGGCGGCCAGCAGGCCTCGGTCGGCAACGGGCATGGGGATCCTCCTCGGGTGGGTCGGGGTGAGTCGCGCCGTCAGGCTCGCACGGCTACCTGTTCTGCGCGGCGCCTACGTGTTCAGCCGCCGCGCCTACGTGGTCAGCGCCGCGCCTACTTGTTCAGCGCCGCGACACCGGCCTGGGCGAACTTCTCGTCCAGGTCGCCGGAGGGTGCGCCCGCGACACCGATGCCCGCGATGGGGGCGTTCTTCGCGGTGACCGGGGCGCCGCCGCCGAGGAAGAGGGTGCCGGGGATGTCCTTCAGGGTCGGCGTCTGGGCGAGGCGGCCGGCCAGTACGGAGGTCGGGGCGTTCCAGGACACGGCGGTGTAGGCCTTGCGCTGGGCGGCGTCGTAGGACTGCGGGCCGGCGCCGTCGCCGCGGAGCGTGACGATGGTGTTGCCGTTGCGGTCCACCACCGCGACGGTGACGCGCTGGTTCTCCTTCTTCGCGGCGTCGAGCGCCGTCTGGGCGGCCTTCGTGGCGGAGTCGATGGACAGGTGGGTCGACTGGGTCAGGTTCTTGTTCTTGGCATCCGTCTTCGCATCGGCCTGGGCGGCCGGGGCCGGGGCCTGGGCCAGGGCGGGAGCCGGGGCGGCGCTGGCGGCGTAGGCGCCGAAGCCGCCGAGGGCGAGGGCCGCGACGAGGGCGCCGCCGGCGATCGCACGGGTGCGCTGGGAGACCTTGACCTGCTTCATGTGTACCGACTCCTTGATGACCTGATGAGGGGTCGGGGCCGTCCGTTCCGGCGGCCCCGCTCTGACATCCATCCTGGGCCCGGCCGCGGCCCCGACCCGTCGACTGGGCGGCTGCGTGCGGCGGGCAGGAGGGGGACACGCGGGTCATCCGATCGGTCGACCCCGACACGGATCCACTCGGCGACAATGTGGCTGTTTGTCCAGTTCAGAGCCCCTATGTCAAGAGGTGCACGTGCGGCCCGACCCCAGCGACCCCTCCGGCTCCGGCAGCGATCCTGACGACCGGTGGCTGGCGCTGGTCATGCGCGTCACCTTCTTCGTGCTGATCGGCACGTCGATGGCCCGTTTCGTCCAGCGGCACACCCAGGAGGCCCGCGCCCCCTGGGTGATCGCCCTCGCCGTCGTGCTCGCCGTCCTCTACCTGCTGGGCCCCGCCACCGAGGTCAAGGAGCACCCGGCCCGCGGCCGCGCGCCCTGGCCTCCGGCCCCCCGGCTGGTCTGGCTGGGCATGGTCGTCACCGCGTGGGCCGTCCTCGTCCTCCTCGCGCCCAGCTTCGCGTGGGTCGCGGTCCCCCTCTTCTACTCCGTGCTGCGCACCCTGCCGCCCGTCGCCGCGTACGTCCTCGTCGCGTTCCTGACGCTCCTCGTGATCTTCGCGCAGCTGACGCTGGCCCCCCGCTTCAACCTCGACCTGGTGATCGGACCGGCCGCCGTCTCCGCGCTCACCACCGCCGTCTTCCTCCACATGCAGCGGCAGGCCGCCCGTCAGCACGCCCTCATCGACGACCTTGTCCGCACCCGCCGCGAGCTCGCCGCCACCGAGCGCCGCGAAGGCACCCTCGCCGAACGCCAACGGCTGTCCATGGAGATCCACGACACGCTCGCCCAGGGCCTGTCCAGCCAGCAGATGCTGCTCCAGGCCGCCGACCGGACCTGGGACACCGATCCGGCCAAGGCCCGTAGCCACGTCCGTGCCGCCGCGTCCATCGCCGAGCTCAACCTCGCCGAGGCCCGCCGCTTCGTGCACGACCTCGCACCCGCCGACCTCGCCCACGGCGGCGGCCTCGACGCCGCGCTGCACGCCCTCGCGGAACGGGAGTCCGGCGCCGGCCTCACGGTGCGCGTCCACATCGACGCGGGCGGGCGCGTCACCCCGCTGCCCGAACGCGTGCAGTCCGCGCTGCTCCGCATCGCCCAGGGCGCGCTGGCCAACGTACGGGAGCACTCCGGCGCCACCAACGCGGCGCTCACCCTCACCCGGCTCGACGACCAGGTCGTCCTCGACGTGGCCGACAACGGACACGGGTTCGACCCCACCGCCCTCCCCGAGACCCCGTCGGGCGTGCGCGGACACGGCGTCCCGGCGATGCGGGCCCGGATACACCAGCTCGGCGGGACCCTGACCATCGAGTCGGCCCCGGGAGAGGGCGCCGTCCTGACCGCAGCCGTCCCACTTTCCGCGCCCTGAGGACATCGGACGCGGACGGGCGGCGATGGCGGCCGACGGCCGAGCGAACAGGGTCGCACTTTGAGAACTCGACGCTCGTGGACGCATTTCTTCACAACGCGATCGCCCACAGAGTCCTGTTCGACGGTGCAGACCTCCGTCGCACCTGCTTGGCGGGCGCGGATCGGTCGGGCAGCTGGTTCCGCGGGGCAGTACTTGCCGGCGCGGACCTGGAGGGGCGTCCCGCGCGAGTGACTTCTTGGCCTCCATTTCAGTCCTAGTGGTCGCAGGCGGTGCCTGCACAGGCGCCGCCGCCCTGCGTGCTGCGTTGTCGGCGGCTGCGACTAGCGTGCGTGCCTGCAGGAGTTCGAGGGGTGGGGGGCGCGCATGCCGGCCAGGTCGGGCCAGTTGACGTACGGGGACGCAGGGAGGCCGTTGACGGCGATCTACTTGAACGCGGGGTCCGGAGGGCAGATAGCGGGCTTGAACGAGGCGGGATTCACGGCCGTTGAGGCGGTGGAGGCCGACAAGTACTGCGTGGCAACGCTCGCTGCGAATCTCCCGGGGTGTCGTGTCGTGCGTGATTCGCTCGCGGGATATGTCCCAGGTGACATGGAGCGCGGCGCGCTGGACGTTTTGTACGGCACGGTGAAGAGCTTCGGTTCGGTGACGGATCGGGACGACGTTCCGGCGATACTTGCCGCAGTTGAGACGTTCATGCCCAGGGCATTTGTCTTGGAATCCCCGCACTTCATTCTCCGCGATGAGATGCACGGGTATCGCGAGTTCGTCAGGGGGCAGCTTGATCGAGCAGGATATGTCGTCCGAATCTGGTCCCGCGTAGACTCACGAATGTATGGGGGGCCGAGCCCGTGGAACGCGGCCATCTTGGTGGCCTTGCGTCAGGACTGTAATCGATCTTTCGATTTCTTGGAGCCGGATCTTCTTCCGTCACCTTCGCTGTCGGACATGCTCGGCGAGAGTATGCGTGCTCGATTTAGCAGCTTCGGTCAAGACCCGCGTGCTCGTCACGCGTACGAGCGATGGATGGAGCTTGCGTCGGCTCGGACCGTGCCAAAATTGCTCGATTTGTCCGGCGTTGATGAGGAATCCGTCGAGGTGCTCCATCCGAACGGAATACTTGCGTGGCGCGAGCGCGGCATCGACGCCAGTCGTGTCTTCTCGGACGACTTTCGTAGCCCCGATCGGAGCCTGTTCGGTTCTTGGGGGCCTTGCTTGACTGTGAGCCAGGCTTCGCTCGTCAAGGGGTTCCCTCGTGAGTGGGTTTTCGAGGGGCCCGCGTCCGAGGGGTACCGGCAGGTCGCTCAGGCCGCATCGCCGGTTCTTCTCAGGGAGATCGGCCGTGTGCTGGCACGGTCGCTGCAATGGGTTGACCTTGAGCCGCAACCGCCTGCTCCGGCCGAACCGAATCCGCTTGCAGAGGTCGACGCCCTCAGCCCCGACGCTTTCGAGCTCTTCGTGGCGGACCTCTTGCGTCGCGATGGATACCGAATCGAGAAGGCCGGGGGTGGGGCGGGGGACGGAGGCATAGACGTCCACGCCTACGACTTGTGGGGCTACCCACTGATCGTTCAGTGCAAGCACACTGAGGGCGGCGAGCGGCGAGTGGGGGCCGGCGTGGTTCGCGACCTGTTCGGAGCTGCTTCCGCCATGCGACCACTTCCGAGAGCGCTGGTCGTCACCAACGGATCCTTCACGACGCCGTGCAGGCTCTGGGCGATCACCGAGGACCGCATCCGTCTCATAGACCGTGAGCAGCTCAGGCGTTGGGCGACCGACGGTCTGCCTTTGCATGAGGTCATGCGTCCGAACGGGTGATCCGCCCGTTGTGGGTCCTGTCCCCTCTTCGTGGAGGCCGATCCGGCCGTGCTCCGTGATCGTTGGCCTGTGACAGCTCCGACAGGTGTTTTCCCGCCGGCGGGAGGCGGAGGAGCCGTGAGCAAAGGGTGCGGCTCCGCCGGCATGGTGGACGGCTGGCGGACCGCCTGGTGGGGGAGTTCCGGCGGGCGTGGTCGTGAGCGTGGCCGATGGGGAACCCGCGCCCAGCACGAGTTCGGCCACGGGCCGGACCCGGCCAACCATCAGCCCGGGGTGGACATCGGCGGCGGAGTACGCCGGACCGGCGGGACCGAACTTCGCCACGGGAATGGTGACGTACGAAATGCACCCGTCATTCATCGAGGAGTTCGCCGACCACGCGCAGATCCACGACAGGAACGGGCCGAAGGCGCGCCCCGGATAGGATTCGAGGTCCCGGTGGAAAAGCTCGACCGGTTCAACGAGCTCCCCCAGGACCGCAGCTGGGTCAAGATCTTTGAAGGGCCCGATTGAGGCTCGGTAACCACCGAGAACTCGACGTGACGGTCGTCGCGGCCGCTCCCGTGGGCGCGAAGGTGGAAGCGGACGGATCCGCCGGCCTCTTCGGATTCATCGGAATTCGTTCGGAGGGCTCATGAGCATGGCGGCTGACGCCCACCGGCTCCTCGTCATCTCGGTCGAGAGCGCACAAGGCTCACGCGCCGTGTGCGTGGTGCGGAGCGTGTACGGCTCCGCACGCATCGGGACGCTCTACCAGCTGCCCTCCCCGGCGGAGCCGGCGGACGCAACCGTGGAACTGACGGAGATCGAGTGGTACGGGCATCCCCGGGAGGTGCTGGACGAAATGCACCACGGGAAGGTCTCCCTCGCCGGATCCGGTGCGGGTGCGCTGCGCGCCGAGGACGTCCTGACGGTGCAGGAACCGAAGTGACGCCACCTCGAACCGGAGAACGGGCCGTGGCCGGACCCGAGTTCATCGCAGCCTTCCTGGCCGTCGGCAGCCTCTGCGGGCTGCGGTCCGGATCGACGGTGGCGGAGGCCGGTCTCGCGCTGCCCGTGGACTTCATCGAGGAGGACGGCCCGGGCGCCACGCTCCGCAGGGACCACGGGCTGGTCGAGCTGTACTTCTCGGGCGAGCCCGACCTGGTGAAGGTCCGGCCCGGCGTTCTCTGGTTCGGCCGCTACTTCGACGTCGAGCTCCGCGAGGTCCCGCTGCTGTCCGGTGCCACCGGCCTGCGCCCCGAGCTCGTCATGTACCTGATGCTGTACGCGGCCGCCATCAGGCTCCGTTGCACCCACCCGGACGGGCAAGGGGCTCCGGCCCCCTGCGCCGGAACGGACAGGCCCGTGCGCGGGGTCCGCTCCGGCCTGCTGTCTACGATGTGGCAGGGGAGCAGACGACCCATGCTGCGCAGGGGTGGACGAGAGGGGAGACGCGCATGAGACGGCTGGGCGAGTTGGAGGCCGAGATCATGGACCGGCTGTGGCAGTGGGAGCAGGCCGCCACGGTCCGCGAGCTCGTCGATGACATCAACAAGACCAGGCCGCTGGCCTACACCACGGTCCTGACCGTGGCCGACGTGCTGTACCGCAAGGGCTGGCTCAGGCGTGGCAAGAGCGGCCGGGCCTGGACGTACGAACCGGTGCGCAGCCGCGAGGACTACACCGCCGGGCTCATGCGCGAGGCCCTGGGCTGTACGACGGACCGTCCGGCGGCGCTGATGCGCTTCGTGGAGCACATGTCGCCGGAGGACGTGGGGTCGTTGGACGCCGCGCTGCGTGCCCTCGTGCGGCCGGGCCGGGACGACGGAGCCGCTCCGGGGGACGGCGTTCGCGAGTGAACCACCACGTCCTCCCGCCGCTGATCGCGGCGGTGTGCACCGGCCTGCTGTGTCCCGGCCCGCTGGCCCGGGCGCGGTGGGCCGGGCAGGCGCCCCGGCTGGCCGTCGCCGCGTGGGGCCTCCTCGCGGCGGCCTTCACCGCCGCGGTCGCCCTCGGCGCGATGCTGCTGTTCGTGCCGTACGAGGACGCGCACCGGCTCGGCGATCACGCGGCGGCCTGCCTGGCGTGGAGCGGGCAGGACTGCGCGGCGGCGGCCGACATGGTGGACGGGCGGGCACTGGGGGCGGCCGCCGTCGTACTCGCCCTGCCCGCGGCGGCGTTCTGCCGCGAACTCCTGAAGGCCCGGCGGCGGCGCGGCCGGCACGCGCACGGGCTCCGGCTGATCGGCCGGGCCGACACGGGGCTGCGGGCCACCGTGGTCCCGCACGCCGCGCCGGCCGTGTACTGCCTGCCCGGACGGGCCGCGCAGATCGTCGTCACCACCGGCGCGCTGGACATCCTCAGCGAGGCGCAACTGGCCGCCGCCCTGCGGCACGAGCGGGCACACATCGCCGGCCGGCACCACGTGGTGATCGGCGCCGTCACGGGTTTCGGCCGGGTCTTCCGCGGCCTGCCCCTGGCCCGGCAGGCCGCCGCGCAGGTGCCGCTGCTGCTCGAAATGGCGGCGGACGACCGGGCGTTGCGCCACTGCGCGCGCGACGTGCTGGCCACCGCGCTCTACTCGATGGCGTCCGCGCGGGTGACGGACCGGTCCGCCTTCGCGGCCGGGGGACCCTCCGTGGCCCTCCGCATCGCACGCATCCTCGACCGGCCCGGGGTGGCCCGGCCGGTCCTGACGGGCCTGGTCTGGATGGGGACCCGCGCCTGCGTCATCGTGCCGGTCGCCACCACGTGCTGTCTGATCCTTGGCTGACCTCGACTGACCTCGGCTGACCTCGGCCGGCCTCGGGGGTCTCAGCCGGCCGCCGCGTCCTGGCAGCCGACCAGTTCCACCGCGGTGGCGCGCCCCGTCGTGCGCAGCCGGACGAGCCGGTCCACCGTGTCCGTCCGCTCGGGGAAGCCGACGTCCTTGCGCCCCACCTCCCGGCCCGCCTCCGAGAGGGAGCGCAGGGTGCACACCACGACCGTGCCCGTTCCCTTGCGCACCGACAGCCGAGCCTCCACCGAGTCCGCCGACAGGACGTCGAAGCCGACGAGTTCGCCGCCGTAGTCCTGGCCGGTGACGTACACGGTGCCGCTCCACCCGAGGAAGGCGACGGCCACGGCTCCGAGGACGGCGCCCGCGATCCGCAGGGTCCGGTCCTTGCGGGCGTCCTCGGCGCGCGCGGCCTCGACGCGGTCGGACGCGGTACGGACGGACACCGTCCGGCCGGACGGGGCCCGTGCGGACTCCGCCCCGGCGGACTCCGCGGCGGATGCGGCAGCCGTCACCGGCACCGCCGCGGCGGCCTCCCGCTCGCGGCGGCGGAGCTTGAACCACATGAAGACCACGAAGCCGGCGAAGACGAACCACTCCCCGGTGTAGCCGAGGTTCTGGAAGGCCTTGAAGTCCAGTCCGGCGCCCGCCGGAACCACCGGCGGCACCGCGCGCAGCGGGCCCGGCGGGTCGGGCACGCTGAGCCAGGCGTCGTACATCTCGTACGGGAGTACGTTGATCAGCGCGGCCGCGCTGATGATCCCGAGCTGGCCCGGGGGCAGACCGCCCGCCCGGACCCCTTTCGTGCGCTGGTGCTCGGAGGCCTGGAGCGCGCCGGTCACGGTGACCCGGCCCCCGGGCGGGGCCGGCACCGGGACGGAGCCCGCCCCGCCGGGGAGCCAGCCGCGCACGACCGGCACCGCCCGGCCCTCGTCCGTACGCAGCACGGTCAGGACGTAGAAGCCGTCCTTGCCGTCCAGCCGCCGCTCGGGCACCAGGAACTGGCCGGCGGGATCGTAGCGGCCGCTCGCGGCGGCGAGCCGGCCGACCGTCCCGGTGCCGACGGGCAGCATGGTCTCCAGCGGCCCGGCGGTCTGGCGGGCCCGGGCGTCCTGGTAGCGGCGGTACTCCTGGTCCGCCTCGACGCGGGCCGAGAACCGGTCGAGCTGCCAGCTCCCCATGAAGAGGCAGAACGGCACGGCGAGGACGGTGAACAGGTGGATGCCCCACCGGCGGGGCGTGCGCGGAGATCGGTTCACGGCCGGGCGGATCCTCCGGTGGCGGTCCGCAGGGCGGAGATCCGGTCGGCGATCAGCCCGGCGATCTCCTCCATGACCTCGTTCAGATAGAAGTGGCCGCCGGGGAACACGTCCAGGGTGTGGCCCGCGTGCGTGTGGTGGCGCCAGTCCGCGGCCTCGTCGAGGGTGACCCGGGGATCGTCCGCGCCGGTCAGCACGGCGATCGGACAGCCCAGTTCCGCCCCCGGCCGGTGCCGGTAGGTCTCGATGGCCCGGTAGTCGACCCGGACGGCGGGCAGCACCATCCGCAGGATGTCGGGGTCGGCGAGCAGGGCCCCGCCGGTGCCGCCCAGCAGCCGGAGTTCCTCCGTCAGCCCCGCGTCGTCCTTGAGGTGGGCCCACTCCTCCCGGTTCCGGGAGGGTGCCCGGCGGCCCGACGCGAACAGCAGGGCGGGCCGTACGCCCGCCTCGTGCTCCAGGCGGCGGGCCACCTCGTACCCCACCGTGGCGCCCATGCTGTGGCCGAACAGCGCGAGCGGCCGGTCGTCGAGCAGGGGCAGCAGGGCCGCCACCACCCCGTCGGCGAGGACGCACACGTCGTCGACGCCGGGCTCGCGGAGCCGGTCCTGGCGGCCGGGGTACTGCACCGCCAGCACCTCCACGTCCGGCGCGAGCGCCTGGGCCAGCGGGAAGTAGAAGCCGGCGGCCCCGCCCGCGTGCGGGAAGCACAGCAGGCGGACCCCGGCGTCCTCGCACGGGCGGAAACTGCGGATCCAGCGGGCGCGGGCCGGATCGGGCGTGCCGACGGCGCTCACCGGCCCGCCCCGTCCACCGCGGCCGGCCGGGACCAGGCGTCGGCCCGGTCCTGTGCGCCCTCGGGGCCCGCCAGCCCGAGCAGCAGCTCCTCGTAGGAGCGGAGCATGGTGTCCATCAGACCCTCCGGGAAGAGCGCGTCGACCGAGTCCCAGGCCAGCACCACGCCCGCGTCGGTCCGGTACACCTGGTGGTCCAGCCAGACCTGCGGGGTCTGGGAGATCATCCAGCTCCACTCGCCCAGTTCCTCCCGGACCTCGGGCGGCACGAAGGCGGAACCGAGGTTGCAGGCGAACACCACCGGGGCGCCGGCGCGTGCGCCGCCGTTCGCCCTGCGCAGGTCCTGCAACACGCTCAGCGTCGAGTACTGGGCGTGCGAGGCGTTCTCCTGGAGCTGGACCTGCAGGCCGAGGGCCCGCTCCGCGAAGGGCGCGGGCCGGCGGACGTCCACGCTGAGCAGCACCAGGTTGGTGAAGTCGGCCACCAGGGCGCCCACTTCGGCGTCGAGCGGCTGCCGGTCGAACAGCGGCACGTTGAGCAGGAAGTGGTCGTTCTCGCCCCACGCCCCGAGCACCTCCGCGTAGGCGGTCGCGAGGACCATCGCGGGGGTCAGGCCGAACTCCCGGGCCCGGGCGGTGATCCGCTCCCACACCGGCGGCGCCAGGGTGAAGCTGCGCCGGGAGAACACCGGCTCCTCGATGTCCTCGGGCGCCGCCGCCAGCGGGAGCGACGGCCCGGCGACCGGCATCCCGGGAACCCGCTCGTGCCAGAACTCCCGGGCGACCGCCAGCGGGCTGCCCGGGGCGCCGGCGGAGCCGGACCAGGCCCGGTGGTCCTCCAGGTACTGGGGGAATCCGTACGCGGGCGGCGGCGCGAGCCGTGCCGGGTCGCGGTAGGCCGCCGCGAGGTCGGCGAGGACGAGCTCGATGCTGGCCACGTCCGCGACCAGCAGGTCGATGCCGAAGTGGATACGGGTGCGGCCGTCCGGCAGCAGCGACAGCTGTACGTCGACCACCTCGCCCGCGGCCACGTCGAAGACGCGGTGGGAGAGCCGCGAGCGCACCTCCCCGAGGTGGACGGCGGCCTTGTCCGGGCCGGTCGAGGCGAAGTCGTGGACGGTCAGCCCGGCCCACGGACTGCGGGCGAGGATCTGCTGGCGCCCGTCGTCGAGGAACCGGGCCCGCAGCATGCCGTGCCGGGCGAGGACGTGGCGCACGGCCGCTTCGAGGCGCACCGGTTCGACACCGCTGCCGTCGAATTCCAGGTAGGCGTGGCATCCGACACCGCCGAGGGTCATCTCCGCACGGCGGCCGATCCAGTACGCCCGCTGCACCGGGGTGAGGGCGAAGGGGGCCCCGGCGTCGACGGGGCGGCCCCCGGCGGTCTGCGGGAGGGCGCGGCCCGCGGTCAGCAGCGCGTGCCACGCCTCCACGGTCGGCTCCTGGGCCAGCTGCCGGAAGGTCACGGACGCGCCCTCCCGGCGCCAGCCGCCGGCCAGCCGCATCATGCGGATGGAGTCCATCCCGTGCCCGATCAGGTTCGCGGAGTCCGGGATCGACCCGGCCTCCACGCCCAGCACCTCGGCCGCGGCGCGCCGCACGTCGTCCATCGACAGGCCGTCCATCGACACGCAGTTCATCGGCACGGTGTTCACATTCGGCTTCTGCACGGTCAGTTCCTGTCCTGCGTGACGGATACGGCTTCTGCGCGGGCGGCGAGCGTCGCACCGAGCCAGGCACCGGCCCGGCCGGCGACGGCGGGCAGCGCTTCGGGGCCGACGATCGAGTAGTGGTCGTACGGCCAGACCTCGACCTCGATGCCCGGGACGAGGTCCTGCCAGGCGGCCACCGGATCGGGGCGGTCGACCTCGCCGGCCAGCAACAGCAGGGCGGGCACGTCGAGTTTGTCCGGCCGGTGGGCGTCCAGGACCGCGAGGTTGTGCGCGTGCACCCGCATGAGCAGCTCGTACTGGGCCGTGCCGGCCTCGGCGGGCAGCCAGCCGTTCGCGCAGGCCACCTCCGCACCGGTCTCCACGAGCCGTCCGGCCGGTGCGGCCAGGACCGCGGCGCGGGCCTCGGCGGGCAGCCGCCCCCCGGCCAGGTCGCCGAGGAACTCCACGTGCCGGTCCGCCTCGGTGGCGGGCGAACGGTCCTCCAGAAGATCGCTGTCGATCATGAACAGCGCCACCTCGTGGCCCTGCCCGGCGAGTTGTCCCGCCACGGCCTGGGCGAGCACGCCGCCCATCGACCAGCCGCCCAGGGCGTACGGGCCCGCGGGCCGCACCCGCTGGAGCTCCTCCCGGTAGGCCCTGGCCATGGTCTCCAGGTCCGGTTCGCACGCCCGGATCGTGCCCTCGGCGAGGCCACGGCTCTGGAAGGCGTGGACGGGACCCGGCCACGCCTGCGCGAAGCCGGTGTAGGCGGCGACGGAGCCGCCGACCGGGTGGAAGAGGAACAGCGGCACGCCGTCCGCGGCGCCGGTCCCGGCGGACAGCAGGACCCGGCTGGAAGCCGTCAGGTCGTGTTCCCCGATCCGTGCGGCGAGGGCGCGCACCGTCGGCGCCTCGAAGACCTGGCCGAACGGCAGCTCGACTCCGAGGTCGGTCCGGATCCGGGTGACCAGCCGCAGGGCGAGCAGCGAATTGCCGCCCAGCGCGAAGAAGTTGTCGTCCGGGCCGACCGGGGCGATCCCGAGCAGCTCCGTCCAGAGCGCGCTCAGCGCCTCCCGCGGTCCGCCGGCCGCGGACTCCTCCGGCGCGTCCGCGGCGCCCGCCGCGTCGACCGCCCGGGCCGGGGTCCGTGCCGCGATCCCGGCCAGCGCACCCGCCACGTCCACCTTGCCGTTGGGAGTCAGCGGGAGCCGGTCCAGTACGTGGACCTGTCCGGGGACCAGGTAGTGCGGGAGCCGCGAGCGCAGGTGCGCCAGGACCGTCCGGTCGTCGAGCACGGCGGACTCGTACGGGACCACGAGGGCGACCAGCCGCCGCTGGCCGCCGGGCGCCGCCACGCCGTCGACCACGCACTCGCGCACCGCCGGGTGTTCGCGGACGGCCGCCTCGACCTCGCCCGGTTCGACCCGGAACCCCTGGATCTTGAGCTGGCGGTCCTCGCGGCCGAGGAACTCGATGGTGCCGTCCGGCCGGTAGCAGCCGAGGTCGCCCGTCCAGTACAGCCGCTCGCCCCCGGACGGATGGTGGAAGAACCGCTCCGCGGTCCGCTCCTCGTCCGCCCAGTAGCCCGTGCTGAGTCCCGCGCCGCCGATGTGGATCCGGCCCACCGCCCAGGGCGGGCGCAGCCCCAGCCGGTGGTCGAGCACCCGCATGGTCTGGTTCCGCAGCGGGACGCCGTACGGGATGCTCGGCCAGGCCGGGTCGACCTCGCCGATCTCGTGGACGTTCGACCAGATGGACGCCTCGGTGGCGCCGCCCATCGCGATCAGCCGGACGGCCGGCCACCGCGAGCGCAGCAGGTCCGGCAGCGTGGTGGGGATCCAGTCGCCGCTCATCAGGAAGGCCCGGACGGGCGGCTTGGCGCAGCCCCCCGAGGCTCCGTCGGCCTCGGCCAGCATCTGGGCCAGCGCCGGCACGGAGTTCCACACCGTCACCCCGAAGGCGGCCGCGGTCTCGGCCCAGCCCACCGGATCGGGCCGGGATGCGGCGGCCGGGAGCACCAGGGCCGACCCGGCGGCGAGGGCGCCGAACACGTCCCACACCGACAGGTCGAAGCTCAGCGACGAGATGCAGAAGACCCGGTCGGCCGGGGTCAGCGCCACCCGCTCGTTGACGTCGGCGATGGTGTTGACGGCCGCCCGGTGCTCGATCATGACGCCCTTGGGGAGCCCCGTGGAACCCGAGGTGTAGATGATGTAGGCGAGGTCCTCGGGCGTGCCGCCGTGGGCGGCGTCCGGCCCGGCCTCGGCCCCGCCGACGGTCCCGTACGCGTCCTCGGACTCGGACTCGGATTCGGACTCGGAATCGGACTCGGATTCGGCCTCGTCCACGGCCAGTTGCGGCCGGGAGCCCGTCGCCCCGGAGGCGGGAGCGGTGTGCGACTGGACGAGCACCGCCGGAGCGGAGCAGGTGTCCAGCAGGTGGCCGATCCGCTCGGCCGGGAGGGCGGCGTCCACGGGACAGTAGGCGGCCCCGGCCCGCAGGACTCCCAGGACGCCGACGATCTGCTCCCAGCCCTTGGCCATCACGACCGGTACGACGTCGCCGCGGCCGACGCCCCGGGAGCGCAGCCAGGCCGCCACCGCCCGTGAACGGGACTCCAGTTCGCCGTAGGTGAGGGTCCGGCGGGCGCTCAGCACCGCGACCGCCCCGGGATCGAGGGCCGCGCGGCGCAGGAACCCGTCCTCCAGCCGCTCCTCGGGCGGCGCCGAGACGGCGGTGTTCAGGGCCTCCACGAGGGCCCGGTGGGCGGTGGGTACCGGATCGGGCGCCGCCGTGGCCGCGTCCGGGCCGGCGAGCAGGTCCAGCATCCGCGCGTAGGCGTCGAACATCAGGTCCGGCAGCCCGGCCGGGAAGGCCGCGTCGACCACGTCCCAGACGCAGTCGACGCCGCCGGCCGCCCCGCTGTGGAGCTGGTTGTCGACCAGCACCTGCGGGGTGCGCAGATCACTGAAGACCTCACGGCAGGCGAGCCGCCCCACCGGTCCTTCGGAGCCCGCTCCGCGCGGGGCCGCCGTCGCCGTGTCCGGCGCGGGCGTCGCGCCGGGTTTGAGCATGCTGGTGAAGACGTACGGCAGCGCGGCGCGCGAGGTCCAGCCGCGGCGGGCCGCCAGCGCGCGGGTGATGGCCACGCCCGCGACGTCGGCGTTCTGGAGGTCCCGGATCACCTGCTTCTGCAGGTTCCGTGCCCGCTCCCAGAAGTCCGCGGATCCGTCGGACCCGTTCAGGTTCACCTCCAGCGGCAGCGTCGCCCCGAACTGGCCCACCACGTCCGCCATGTGCGGGCGGGAGGTGGCCCAGTTCTGGTGCAGCATGTTCAGGCTGAACCTGGGGGAGTCCGCCCAGGCGCCGATGACCTCGGCGAACACGTGGAGCAGCGCGGTCGTCGGCAGCACCCGGTGGCCGCGGAAGGTGGCGCACAGCCGCTGCCACTGCTCCTGGCCGAGGTGGTGGGTGCGGCGCCGGAAGCGGACGGACGCGATGGCCGCGGGCTGCACCGCCAGCGGCAGCCGGGGGGCGTCCGGCAGGGTGTCGAGCCGCTCCTCCCAGTACCGCCACTGCTCCCGGTACGCGGGGGAGTTCTCGTGCGCGAGCAGCTCCATCCGGCTGTCGCGGTAGGTCGCCGCCGGTTCGGGGAGCACTGCCGCGGGATCGTCGTAGTAGGTCCGCCACTCGTCCATCACCCGGCGGATGCCCCGTCCGTCCAGGAGCAGCAGGCTCATCGAGATGTGGGCGCGGAACCGGCGCTCACGGACGCGCTGGACGACGATCTCGAACAGCGGCCAGGTCCCGGGGTCGACGCCCTCCTCGCACATCCGCTCGCGGGTGGCCGCGAGCGCGGCGCGCTGCCGGTCCTCGTCGAGGCCGGTCAGGTCCGTCACCCGCAGCGGCAGCGGCGGGGTCTGCGCCTCGGGCAGCACCCGCTGGGTGCCGGCCCCGTCGACCACGACCCGTAGATGGCCGTGCCGGCGCACCAGCGTTTCCAGGGCCTGCCGGGCCCGGGCGGGGTCGAGGTCCACCAGGTCGATCTCGACGTAGTAGCCCGGCCGGAAGCCGCCGAGCTCCACCATGTCGGACATCCCGACGAGGTAGCCCTCCTGGAGGGGGGTCAGCGGGAAGGGTTCGTGGTCGGTCATGCCGCGGTCCCGGCTTCGAGGGACAGCGCCAGGGCCAGTTCCTTGATGGTCGGGGCCTGGAAGAGCATGTCGATGGCCTCGTCGCCGGCCTTGTCGATGCCGAGCTCGGCGCGGAGCCGGCCGGCGATGCGGACGGCGTGGAGGGAGTCGCCGCCGAGGTCGAAGAAGTTGTCCTCGGTGCCGAAGCCGCTGTGGCCCAGGGCGTCGCACCAGATCTCGTGCAGGCGCCGCTCCAGTTCGGAGAGCGGTTCGGTCCGTTCCTGCGGTTCCGGCTCGGTCCAGGGGGAGGGGAGGGCGGAGCGGTCGACCTTGCCGTTGGCGCTCAGCGGGACCTCGTCGAGGACCAGGAAGTGGTGCGGGACCATGTAGTCGGGCAGCAGCCCGGCCAGCGCCCTGCCGAGGGAGGAGACGTCCAGTGCGGCGTCGGCGACGCCCTCCTGCCCGGGGGTCCCGGCCAGCAGGACGTGCTGGACCAGCGCGTCCACGACGGGCTCGCCCTCGGGCACCGGGGCGAAGCGGGTGAAGCCGGCCGCGGTCAGCTGCTCGCGCCACTGGGGGACGGACAGCAGGGTGGCCTCGCGCTGGTCCTGGTAGTTCCCGAAGCCTTCGAGGAAGGCGAAACTGATCATGTTGAGGGGGGAGTTGACGGTCCCCTCGATCAGTACGAGCAGTCCGCCGGGGGCCAGCAGTCCGCGGGTGTGGCGCAGGGTGCGGGTCAGGTGCTTGGCGTCGTGCAGCACGTTCGCCGCGACGACGACGTCCACCCCGCCGGCCGGCAGGCCCTGCCCGGCCGGGTCGGCGTCGATGTCGAACAGGCCGTACTCGACGAAGGGATGGACCCCTTCGTAGCGCTTCCTGGCCCGCTCGGTGAAGGCGGTGGACAGATCGGTGAACCGGTAGGCGACCCGGTCCGCCGGCAGCGCCGCCAGCACCGCGTCCGCCGTCGAGCCGGTGCCCGCGCCGATCTCGAGGACCCGGACCGTGCGGTCGGCCGGGAAGTCCTCGGCGAAGGCGCGGACGGCCTGGGCGGCGATCCTGTTCTGCAGCCGGGCCGCCGGGTTGGCCGCGTACAGGGCCTCGGTCACCCGCCAGTCCCCGTCGGGGAGCAGCAGGTTCAGCGGGCGGGTCTCGCCGTGCAGCAGCGGCAGTTGGCGCTCGATGCAGGAGGTGAAGTAGTCGAGGAGAGTCCGGTCGGGACCCGCCGCCGTGATCCCGGCGAGGACGGCGTCGATCTCACGGCCGAGCGCGTCGGCGTCGAGCGCGCCGTCGGCGCGGTACTCGTCGGGCCGGCCGGTGGCGCGCAGCACGCCGAGGTCCGCGAGGACCGCCGCCCACTGGCTGATCAGTCCGCGGTACAGGGGCAGCACCTTCCCGCCCGCCACGATCTCGTCCACGGTGGCCGTGGAGCCGGCGGCGGTGAAGAAGCCGAGGCGGGCGAAGGTACGGGCCATGACCGTGGGCGCGAGGCCTTCGAGTCCGTGCCAGGTCGAGCGGAACGAGGCGATGTCCGGGGCGAGTTCGGACGCGGCGCGGTGCAGCTCCGTGTGGGCGGCGTCGAGTGCGGCCGGCCAGGCGGAGGTGCCGGCGGCGGTGTCGGGGGAGGCGCCGGGGGAGGCGGCCACCGGTGCGGCGGCGCCGTCCTCGGGCACCACGTAGGCGACGAGCTGTCCGCGACCGCTGTCCGGGTTGGTGGCGACCGTGAGGATCGCCTCGCGCACTCCGCTCTGGCGGCGCAGCACGGCCGAGATCTCGTCGAGTTCGATGCGGAACCCGTTGACCTTGACCTGGCTGTCCTCCCGGCCGAGGAACTCGATGTCCCCGCCGGACAGGTAGCGCCCGAGGTCGCCGGTCCGGTACAGCGTCTCCCCGGTGGCCGGGTGGACCACGAAGCGCTCGGCGGTCCGTGTCGGGTCGGCCCAGTAGCCCTTGGCCACACCGATGCCGCCGATGTAGATCTCGCCGGTGGTCCAGACGGGGCACGGGTCCAGGTGGTGGTCGAGCACGTGCAGGGTCTGGTTCGCGAGCGGCTTGCCGTACGGGATCCGGTTCCACTCGGCGGGAACCTCGCCGACCGGGTAGTGGACCGACCAGATGGACGCCTCCGTCGCCCCGCCGAGGCTGATGACCCGGGCGTCCGGGTACGGGACGCGCAGCTCGTCCGGCAGGGACACCGGGATCCAGTCGCCGCTGAGCATCACCAGGCGCAGCGGCGCCCCGGCGGGGACGGGGGCGGGGGAGTCCAGCCACAGGCGCAGCAGGGCCGGCACCGAGTTCCAGACGGTGACCCCGTGGCGGTCCACCAACTGCGACCAGTGCTCGGGGTCGTGGGCCCGGGCGGGGGCCGGCAGGACCACTGCGGCGCCGGCCGCGAGGGTGCCGAACACGTCGTAGACGGAGAGGTCGAAGCTGAGGGAGGACAGGGCGAGCACCCGGTCGGCGGGGCCGACGCCGAAGCGCTCGTTGATGTCCTGGACGGTGTTGGCCGCGCCGCGGTGGTCGACGACCACGCCCTTGGGGCGGCCCGTGGAACCGGAGGTGAAGATCACGTAGGCCAGGTCGTCCGGGGTGGGCGCCGTCTCCAGGGGCCCGTCGGGGGCTTCCAGCACCTCGGTGTCCTCGAGGGTGACGAGGGTGACGCCGGCCGGCCATGCGGAGGTGTCGCGCAGGTGCGGTGTGGTCACGACGATCCGCACACCGCCCTGGTCCACCAGCTGGGCGCGGCGGGCGGCGGGCCAGGAGGGGTCGATCGGCAGGTACGCGGCCCGGGACAGGGTGACGCCGAGGACGGACGGGACCTGGGCGAGGCACTTGTCGACCACCACGCCCACCAGCTGCCCGGGAGTCGCGCCGAGGCCGATCAGCCGGCGGGCGAGGCGCCGGGCGGCGGTGAGGGTCTCGGCGTACGTCAGCTCCCCGTCGTCGGCGAGCACGGCGATGGCGTCGGGGGACTCGGCGGTCCGCGCCTCGACGAGACCGCAGAGCGTGGCGGCCGGCAGGTCCGCGGCCGTGTCGTTGGCCGCGGCGCGCTCGGCGGTCTGCCACCGGGGGAGCGCGGCGAGCCGGCCCGGTGCGTCCCAGGCCCCGGGCTCGCGCGCCAGCAGGTCGAGGAGGTCGGCGCAGACGGCGACGAGGTCGGCGGGGAAACCGGCGGGGAACTGCGCCGCCTGCACGTCCCAGGTGACGGTGAGGACGCCGTCGCGCTCGGCGAACGTGCAGGTGAGGGCGGAGGGTTCGGTGGCGGGTTCGGCGGCGGGCTCGGTGGCGGGAGCCTCCGGGAGCGGCCGGGGCGGCTCGGAGAGCTGCTGCTCCACGCGCTGGGCCCGCGCGGCGAAGGAGTCCCCGGGGCGTACGTCGAAGGTGAGCGGGCCGACCGCGGGGCCGAGCCCCGCGGCAGCCAGGTCCAAGGAGAAGCCGGGCTGCTTGGACCACAGGCGAAGGACGTCGGCAGCAGCCGTGACCAGGACCGCCACCGGGCTCAGACATCGGTCCTTTGCTGTTTGCGTCAGGACATTCCATTCATCTTTGAAGTCCAAAGTGCTACAGAATGAAACATCGCTTCCCGCGCTGTTGAATGCGGAAAGGGAAGGCATCTCCGGTCCCGGAGAGGCCGCTGGAAGGCGCACTATTACGGTATCGCCGAAGTTTTTGGCAAGGCTGTTTTCAGCCATTGGGTGATTCCCCCGTGCGTGAGATGGAATGGGTGCCGGGCAGTGCGGCCGGACGGGTGGGGTGCGGGACGAGGCGGAACGTCAGGAGACGTCTCTGCCCACGTCGCTCAGTTCCAGCAGCCCGCTGCGCAGTGCGACGGCGACGGCCGAGGTCCGGTTCTGGCAGTTCAACTTGCCCATCACGTTGGCGAGATGGCGCTTGGCGCCGTGCTCGCTGATGCCCATGGCCCGGGCGATCTGGCGGTTGCTCATCCCCTGGGCCACGCCCCAGAGGGTCTCCGTCTCGCGCTCGGTGAGCTTCGGCCGGCGGCTCTCGCTCTCGGGCGCGGCGGAGGCCAGCCGTACGACCTGGCGCAATGCCTCGGGCGATACGGCCACGGTGCCGCGCCGGTGCGGGGTGAGCACTTCGTCGAGTTCGGCGCCCAGCAGGTCCTCGAGGCGCAACACCACGTCGGCGAGCACCCATTGGGCGGTGTCGAGCTGGTCCTGCAGCAGGGAGCGCAGGACCAGCACGACGTGCGTGGCCGGGTCGGCGAGCAGCGGGCCGAGCCGGGAGAGGTCCTCCACGCCCACGGCCGATGAGAGGACGACGGTCAGGGGCCGGGCCACCCGGTCGAGCGGAATGTCCGCGGCGGAGGCGGCCGATGTCACGAATTCAGGCCGGGTGCCGGGTTCCACGAACCGTCTCAGCAATGCTCGGGAGGCCGGATCGGGATCGACGACGAGGATGGTGCAACACTCTCCGTCGTTTTTTTGCTGTCCATCTTGCATTTTATCTCCCCCGGTAGCCATTACGGCCAAACAACGGGATCTACTATCAATCATAGAAGTTGGGGGAGTCAAGCGATTGAGTGCTAGCGGATTGTTTGCGTCCGTTAATTCAGTGGGCGAACACCGGACCGGCCGAGGGGTCGGGCCGACCCTTGGGGAGCAGCGTCAGGCCGGCCACGGCCGCCACGGCGGCGATGACCGCACAGGTCGTGAAGGCGCTGCCGAAGCCGTCGACCGACGGGGTGGTGCCTTCGAGGCTCGCGCCGGCCACCGCCGCGACCACGGCGATGCCCAGGGATGCGCCCAGTTCGTGGCAGGTGTTGACCAGGCCGGAGCCCAGTCCCGCGTCCTTGTGCTCGACGCCGTGCATGGAACTGGTGATGGCGCAGACGAAGCCGATGCCCAGCCCGAACGAGAGCAGGATGAAGCCCGGCATGACCTGGGTCCACGCGTTGCCGTCCCGCTCCAGACCGGTCAGCAGGAGCGCCCCGGCCACGGCGACCGCCATGCCGCCGGTGGCGGTCGCCCGCCATCCCAGCCGCGCCACGGCCTGCGAGCCGAGGTGCGCGCCGACGAGGGTGGCCAGGGCGGCCGGCAGGAAGGTCAGGCCGGTGCGCAGGGCGCTGAAGCCGAGGACGTGCTGGAGGTAGAGCGAGCACAGGAAGAACGCCGAGATCAGGACCCCGGACGCGGCGAGCATCAGCAGGCAGCCGCCGATGAGCGAGCGCCGGGCCAGGAACGGGAGCCGTACCAGGGGTGCGGCGGCGGAGCGCTCCGCGACGACGAACAGCACGGCTCCGAGGAGCGCGCCCAGGAGCGGGAGCCAGGCGCCGATGTCGCCGAATCCGTTGTCCCGGGCCTGGGCGAGGCCGTAGATGAGCAGGGCGGGGGTGGCCGTCATCGTCAGCGCACCCGGCAGGTCGAACCCGGTCGGGGCTGCGGCGTGGCCGTGGCCGTGGCTCTGGCCGTGCTCGTGCTGACCGTGGGCCGGGGTGTGGTGGCCGTGGGCTGCGGCCTCGTGCGCCGGGGCCTCGTGGCCGTGGCCGTGGCCGGGTCCGTGTCCCGTGCCGTGCCCGCCGTGCTCGGGTGCGTGGGCCGCCGCGTGGCCGGTTCCGTGTCCGGCGGTCGTCGTCTCCTTGACGAGGGCGGGAACCGCCACCAGGACGGCGAGGCCGATCGGCACGTTGACGAAGAAGATCGACTCCCAGCCCGGACCGGACACCAGCACCCCGCCCAGCAGGACGCCGAAGGCGGCGCCGGTGGCGCCGATCGCGGCCCAGACCCCGAGCGCCCGGTTACGTTCGGGCCCTTGGAACACCGTCATGATCAGCGCCATGGCCGCCGGCGACATCACGGCCGCGCCGATGCCCTGCACGGCCCTCGCGGTGATCAGTACGCCGCCGCTCTCGGCCAGCCCGGAAGCCAGCGAGGCCGCGGTGAAGAGCGTGAGGCCCACCAGGAACATCCGGCGCCGGCCGAGCAGGTCGCCGAGTCGGCCGCCGAGCAGCAGCAGGCTGCCGAAGAACAGCGTGTACGCGGTGACCACCCAGGTCAGCGCACCTGCGTTCAGCCCCAGTTCGCCGCCGATGGTGGGCAGTGCGACGTTCACCACGGTGACGTCGACGATGAGCATGAACTGTGCCGTGCACAGCAGCGCGAGGATCAGCCACCGGCGCGGGTCCGGCGGTGCTCCGGCCTCCGCGTGCCCGTGGTGCGCGGTCGCGGCGTGGTGGGGATGCCCTGCCCCGGCCGGATCGGCGTGGGTATGACTCTCCAGGTTCACCGCATACTCCCTTAACTTGAACAGCACTGTCAGGGTTACTGTAGAGCACCTCGCCCGTATTTTGTACAGTGCTGTTCAAGTTGAGGGGTGGTCAGGAGACCCTGACCGCAAGCCGTGACACGGTGGGATGTTCGAAGACGTCCTTGGGCGTGAGATCCAGTCCGAAGGCCTGCGCCCGCCCGCAGACGCGCGCGGCCAGCACCGAATCGCCCCCCAGGTCGAAGAAGTCCTCGTCCGGCCTGACCGACGCCACGCCCAGCACCTCCGCCCAGATCCCGGCCAGCACCTCGGCGGCGCCGCGGCCCGCCCCCTCGGGGGTCACCTCGGCCCGCTGCTCCGCCGTCCGCGGCCGCTCCCGGACCTCGGCCCGGGCCCCGGCCCCGGCCGGCCGTGCGGGTTCCGCGGGATCGATCCAGTGCCGCACCCGCCGGAAGGGATAGCCCGGCAGCGGCACCCGGCGCTCCCGCCCGTGCCGGGTCCCGGACCAGTCCACCTCCACCCCGGTCTCCCAGAGGGCCCCCAGCGCCCGCGACAGCGCCTCACCGTCGTCGATCCGCTCCTCGGGGTGGCGCATGGCGCTCACCGCCAGGTGTGCGTCCGACCAGCCCGGGACCCGCCGGGCCGCCGAGGCGAGCGTCCGCCCGGGGCCCGTCTCGACCAGCGCCCGGCCCGGACCGTCCGGGCCGGTCCCGGTCAGCAGGGTCCGTACGCAGTCCGACCAGCGCACCGTGGAGCGCATCTGGCGGGCCCACCGCTCCGGGTCGGTGGCCTCGGCGTCGGTCATCCAGTCGCCGGTCACGTTCGACAGCAGCGGGACGGCGGGGGCGGACAGCGGGACCCGGCCGGCCAGTTCGGCGAACCGCTCCGCGGCCTCGTCCATGGCCGCCGTGTGGAACGCGTGCGGGGTGCGCAGCGCCGTGACCGTGAAACCCTCCGTGGTCATCAGCGCCGAGAACGCGGCGGCCTGCTCGGGCGGCCCGGCGACCACGCAGGCCCCGGGCTCGTTCACCGCGGCCAGCTCCAGTCCGCTCCCGTCGAGCCGGGCGAGCACCTGCTCGGGGGCCGTGCGCACCGAGAGCATCGTGCCCGCGGGGGCCGCGTGCATGAGCCGGCCCCGGGCCGCCACCAGCCGTACGGCGTCGGGGAGTTCCATCACCCCGGCGAGGCAGGCCGCGGCGAACTCGCCCACGCTGTGCCCGGCGAGGGCCGCCGGGCGCACCCCGTGGCTCTCCAGGGTCCGCGCCAGCGCGTACTCGACGCAGAACAGCGCGGGCTGGGCCACGTCGGTGCGCAGCAAGTCCGCCGCGTCCCCGCGGAACACCGCGTCCCGCGGGTCCCGGCCGGTCCCGGCGGCGAACAGCTCCGCGCAGCGGTCCAGTTCGCGGCGGAAGACCCCGCCGGCCCGGTACAGGCCCTCGCCCATGCGCGGGTACGGAGACCCCTGCCCGGGCAGCAGCAGCACCGGCGCGGGCGGGGCGGCGGCCACCCGCACCGCGGGGCGGTCGGCGCGCAGCAGTGCGGCGGCCCGCTCCGGGGACCGGGCGGAGACCGCGGCCCGGAATCCGAAGGCCCGGCGCCCGGCCAGGGTGTGGGCCACGTCCATGAGGTCGGTGTCCGGGCCGATGGCCCCGGCCAGTTCCCGTGCCGCGTCCCGCAGTGCCTCGGGCGTACGGGCACTGACCAGCAGCACCGGAGCGGCGTCCGGGGCGGCGGCCGGGACAGCAGCCGGAGTCGGAGCCGGGGTCCGGCGGGGCGGGGCGTGCGGGGCCTCGGTCAGCACCACGTGGGCGTTGGTGCCCCCGACGCCCAGCGAGCTGACCCCGGCCACCAGCGGACCCGGTCCGGTCCACTGCCGGGTCGCGGCCACCACCTCGAACGGACCGTCCCCCAGGCCGAGTTCCGGATTGGGCGCGGTGAAGTGCGCAGTCGCCGGGAGGGTCCGGTGCTCCAGCGCCAGGACCGCCTTGATCAGTCCGACGACCCCGGAGGCGGCCTCCAGGTGGCCGATGTTTCCCTTGGCCGACCCGATCAGGCAGGGAGCCGTCCGGTCACCCGCCGGGTCGAGGGCCTGGCGCAGCGCAGCCGTCTCGACCGGGTCCCCCAGGACGGTGCCGGTGCCGTGCGCCTCGACGTAGCCGACCTCGTGCGGTTCCAGTCCGGCCACCGCCAGCGCCTCGGCGATCACCGCGGCCTGCATCTCGACGCTGGGCGCGGTGAACCCCATCTTGAGGGAGCCGTCGTTGTTGACGGCGGTGCCGCGCACGACCGCGCGGATCCGGTCCCCGTCGGCGAGCGCGTCGGAGAGCCGCTTGAGGGCGACCACCCCGCCGCCGCTGCCGAAGACGGTGCCGTTCGCGGCCGCGTCGAAGGGCCGGCAGAAGCCGTCCGCGGACATCATCGAACCGGGCTCGTGCAGATAGCCCGCGCGGTGCGGGACCTTCACCGTCATCCCGCCCGCGAGCGCGAGGTCCGTCTCCCCGGACAGCAGGCTCTGGCAGGCCAGGTGCACGGCCACCAGCGAACCGGAGCACGCGGTCTGCACGGTGAGCGCGGGGCCCCGCAGGTCCAGTGCGTGCGCGACCCGGGTGGCGAAGAAGTTCGGGTCGGTCAGCGTCAGGGCGTGGATCAGGGCGGGGGACGTGCCGGAGCCGAGCAGGACCCGGGGATCGTGGTGCGAGAGCAGGTTGTAGCCGAAGTAGCCGCTGAAGGAAGGGGCCGCGAACACCCCGACCGCGCCGTCCCGCGCGGCCGGGTCGTGCCCCGCGTCCTCCAGGGCGTGCCAGCAGCTTTCCAGGAACAGCCGCTGCTGGGGGTCCATGGCCGCGGCCACGGAGGGCGGCAGCCCGAAGAACTCCGCGTCGAACTCCGCGAACCCGTCGAGGGCCGCCGCCCGCCGGACGTAGCCCGGCCCGGCGAGCGCCGAGGCGGGTACCCCGGCGGTCAGCAGCTCCGTGTCGTCGAGCTCCTCCAGGCAGTCCCGACCGGCGACCAGGTGGTCCCAGAACTCCTCCGTGGTGCGGGCCCCGGGGAACCGGCCCGCCATCCCCACGACGGCGACGGCCTCGATCTCGGCCCCGGCCTCCTCATGGGGATCCGAGCCCGCCCGTGCCCCGCCGGCGTCCGGCCGTGCGTCGCTCATGAACCGCTCCTCCGTGCATCCCGTATGTCCCGTACCTCGCGCACGTCCCGTGCGTCGCGGCGTCGCGTCCGGCCGGCTCCGGCCAGGGCGGTCCGGGCGGCCGCCCGGCGCGTGGCATCGCGTACGGCGCCGGGCGCCGCGCCAGGGCGAGCCCCACCGGCCCCGACGGCCCCACCAGCCCCACCGGCCTCACCGACGCTTCCTCCGGCGGTGCGCTCGATGCTGTCGGCCCCCTCGGAGCCCCCAACGAGGGCGTCCGTCACCAGCACCGCCAGATCCGCGGCGCTGGCCCCCTGGAGCAGCCGTGCCACCGGCACGTCCACCGCGAAGTCCTCGAACAGCGCGTTCTTGATCCGTACGGCGGCCAGCGAGTCCAGTCCCAGGTGCACGAGCGGACGGTCGGCGATCCGGCCGGGGTCCGTGAAGCCGAGCACCCGTCCGACGCTCAGCAGCGTCCGGGCACGTACGGCCGCCCGCCGCGCCCCGTCCGGCAGCGCGGCCAGGGCCGCCCCGTCGAAACCGGACTTCGCGGCGGACCCCGGACCGGCCGCCTCCGCCAGGGCGGAGAGGAACGAGGAGGTGCGCGTCTGCGGATAGGCCTCGACGAAGGCGGAGCCGGTCAGCCGGGCCACCCCGGCGTGGGCCGCGTCACCGGCCAGCAGTGCCTCCAGCGCCGCGAAGCCCTCGCGCGGGGTGAGCTTGCCCAGCCCGGGAACGGTGCGGCCGCGCACGGCGCCGATCTCCTCCCACGGGCCCCAGTTGACCGCGAGCGCGGTCATGCCCCGGGACCGCCGGAGCGCCACCACGGAGTCGAGGAAGGCGTTGGCCGCCGCGTATTCGGCCTGGCCGGCCGAGCCGACCAGGGAGGCCAGCGAGGAGAAGCCGATCCACCAGTCGAGTTCGGCCCGCTCGGTGGCCTCGTGCAGGCGCCAGGCACCCGTGGCCTTCGGCGACCACACCCGGTGCAGCCGGCCTCCGTCGGGCTCGGTGACCAGCGCGTCCTCCAGTACGGCCGCGGTGTGCACCACCCCGCGCAGCCGTACGCCCGCCGCCGCCAGTACGTCCGCCATGCGTGCGGCGGTCCCCGGCGCGGCCACGTCCCCCGTGACCAGCTCGACGCGGGTGCCCAGGGCCCGGATCCGCTCCAGCTCCAGGGCGGCTTCCGGTCCCAACGCGCCGCGGCCGCCCAGGACCACGGCCCCCGCGCCGCCTTCGGCGAGCCAGCGGGCGGTGGCGAGGCCCAGGCCGCGCGTGCCGCCGGTGACGAGGTAGCCGCCCCCCGGCCGCACCACCACACGGCCCCGGCCGCCGCCGTCGGCGGCCTGCCCGGGGTGCCCCGCCCGCCCGGCCGGCGGTGCTCCGGCGACCAGGCGCGCCACATGGCGCCGCCCGTCCCGCCAGGCGACCTCGTCCGGGCCGTCCAGGTCGAGGATCTCGGCCACGGGCGGGGCCCCCGTCCCGTCCAGGTCGACGATGCGCGCCCGGAGTTCGGGCCGCTCCTGGCGCAGCGTACGGACGACCGCGCGCAGCGCCGCCTGGCCCGGATCGGGCTCCTCGCCCTCCCGCACCGGCTGGGCGCGCACGGTCAGCACGGTCAGCGGGGGCGGCGGCGTGCCGGTGTCCTCGTACCGGCGCAGCAGCCCCGAGACGAGCCTGAGCGCCGAGTGCACCCGCTCCTCGGCGGAGCCGGGCACGTCCGGGGACGGGTCCGGGTCCGGTCCGGCCCAGGCGGTCAGCACCACGCCGTCCACCTGCCCGGCGGCATCCCAGGGCCCGTCCGGGCCGACGCGTGCGCAGGTGACCCCGGCGGCCGACAGGGCGGCGGTCACCGTGCCGTCCGGGTCGCCGCTCACGAGCAGCCGTCGCCGCTCCGTGCCCGGCCCGGAGTCCGGCCCGGAGTCCGGCGAGGAGTCCGGCCCGGGCGCGGTCTCCCAGCGCACGTGGCGCAGCAGGGGCGCCACGTCGACGGGCAGCGCCTCCTCGCCGACCGGGCTGAGCCGGACGCCGGTCAGCCGGGCGACGGGCGCGCCCCCGGGGTCCGTGATCTCCACGTCGGCGGACAGGGTGCCCGCGAGGCCGGGGCGCAGCCGGGCCCGGCAGACGAGCACGTCCCCCGGGGTCCCGGTGACCCGGAGCCGCTCCACCCCGGTCGGCAGGTACGTGCCCCGCGTGCCCTCCGGCATCAGCGAGCCCAGCCCGTGCAGGCAGGCGTCGAGGAGGGCCGGGTGGAAGCGCCACCGGCCGTCAGCGGCCAGCACGGCCGGCCGGGCCACCCGGCTGACGGCGAAGCCCCCGCCCACCCGTACCCCGGTGACCCCGGCGAAGGCGGGCCCGTGCTCCTGGCCCAGCGCGCGCAGGGCCGCGTAGAGCTCCCGCGGATCGTGCGGCGTGCCGTCCCCGCCGTCCCCGCCGTCGTGCGGTTCCTCCCGTTCCTCCCGTACGAGGCCGGGTGCGCGGGCGGCCACGAGGGCCACCCGGGCACGGGCCAGCACCGCCCCGGTGCTGCCGGCGCCGGTCCCGGCGACCACGGTGACGGTGCCGCCGTCTCCTTCGGGGTCCTCCTCCAAGGTGGTGGTGAGGGTCGCGGGCCGGTCCAGGGGCAGGACCCGGGCCAGGTCGAGCCCGCTGACCTCCACCCGGTCCGGCCCGGCACCGAACGCCTCGCAGGCGCAGGCCAGGGCGAGTTCCGCGTACGCGGTGCCCGGCAGCACCGGCGTGCCCTGGACCCGGTGGTCGTCGAGCCACGGCAGCCGGTCGGCGCCGACCCGGCTCTGCCAGACATGGCGGACGGGCGTGCCCGGCAGGGTGATCCGGTGGCCGAGCAGCGGATGCGCCGGGGAGTCCACTGGGGCGCGGCGGGGCCGCGGGAAGGACTGGTGCTGCCAGGCGTAGGCAGGCAGTTCGGCCGGCCGCCCCGCCGGGACGCTCTGCCGGGGCAGCGTCACCCCCGCGCAGTGCAGGGTCGCGAGGGCGCCCGCGAGCGAGGCACCCGTCGGGGCGCCGCGGCCGAGCGTGCCCAGCACCGTGCTCCGGCCGCGGTGCACGCCGTCCGTCTTCAGCACGGTCTCCAGGACCGACTGGGCGACCACGGGGTGCGGCGACACCTCCATGAAGACGCGCAGCCCGTCCTCGGCGGCGGCCCGTACGGCCTCGGTCAGCCGCACGGGCCGGCGCAGGTTCGCCGCCCAGTACCCGGCGTCGAGGGCGGGCCGCTCCCTCGGGTCCTCCGAGGTGCAGCTGTAGTAGGCGACCCGGGGCGTGCCCGGCTCGATGTCGCCCAGTGCGGCGGTGAGTTCGCCGAGCAGGGGGTCGACGAGCGGGCTGTGCGCGCCGATCCGCACGCCCGGTACCAGGCGGGCCAGCAGACCCTCCGCGCGGCACTCGGCCACGAAGGCCTCGACGGCGTCCGGAAGCCCCGCCACCACGCAGGCCCGCGGCGAGGAGTGCACGGCGACGGAGATGCCCGGCCGGCCGGTGAGCCGGCGCCGCGCCTCGGCGGCGTCCAGCTCCACCAGGGCCGTGGCTCCGGTTCCGGCCAGCCGGCGCTCCATCAGCAGGGAGCGGCGGCACACGATCCGCGCCCCGTCCTCCGGGGTCAGGGCTCCGGAGACCACGGCGGCGGCGATCTCGCCCATCGAGTGGCCGATCACGGCGGCGGGCAGGACGCCCCGTTCGCGGAACACCGCGGCGAGGCCCACCTGGAGGGCGTACACGGCGGGCTGCACCTGGTCCATCCCGGACCCCGCCAGGCCGTCCCGCGTGATCAGCGTGCGCAGGTCGTGGCCGCTCTCCTCCCGCACGACCCCTTCGAGGGCGTCGATGACGGCGGCGAACGCCGGTTCACGGGACAGGAGTTCGGCACCCATGCCGTCCCACTGCGAACCGTGGCCCGAGAAGACGAACACCGGGGAGGCGGGCCGGGTGTCCGACAGGCTGCCGCGCACGGCGAGGGGCCCGGGCTCCCCGCCGTCGGCGACGGTCTCCAGCAGTGCGGCGAGCACCGCGCGGTCGGTGGCCCGGACCACGAGGCGTTCGGCGAGGTGGGCGCGGCGCACCGCGAGGGTGTGGGCCACGTCGGCCAGGGGGACGCGGGCGCCGTCGGCGGTCAGCCAGCGGGCCAGCCGGCCGGCGTTCTCGCGCAGGGCCCCCGGCGAGCGGGCGGAGAGCGCGAAGAGCATCTCGGTGTTTTCCATGGGGGAGTTCACTCTCACTCGGTGATCGACACCGTCTGGGGAACCGGGGCTTCGAGGAGCACCGCGTGGGCGTTGGTGCCGCCGAACCCGAAGGAGCTGACGCCCGCGGTGCGCGGCCGCTCGCCGCGCGCCCACGGGGTCGCGCGGTCCACGACAGCCAGGCCCCACTCGTCCAGCGGGATGCGGGGGTTGGGGGCGTCGTGGTGCAGGGTGGGCGGGATCACCCCGTGATGCAGGGCCAGTACGCACTTGGCCAGTCCGGCGAGACCGGCGGCGCCCTCGAGGTGCCCGAGGTTGGACTTGACCGAGCCGATCCGCAGCGCGGAGCCCGCGGTCCTGGCGGCGCCGAGCGCGGCACCGAGCGCGGCGGCCTCGATCGGATCGCCCAGCGGGGTGCCGGTGCCGTGGGCCTCCACGTACCCGGCCTCGGCGGGGTCGAGCCCGGAGCCGGCCCACACCTCGCGGATCAGGGCCTCCTGGGCGGCCGGGTTGGGGGCCATCAGTCCGTTCGAGCGGCCGTCCTGGTTGGTGCCGGTGGCGCGGACCACGGCGAGCACCCGGTCGCCGTCGCGCAGGGCGTCGGCGAGCCTGCGCACCACGACGACCAGGCAGCCCTCGCCGCGCACGTAGCCGTCCGCCGCGGCGGAGAACGGGCGGCAGCGCCCGCCCGGCGAAAGGACGCCCCCCGCACCGAAGTTGAGCGTCACACCGGGGGAGAGCAGCAGGTTCACGCCGCCGACCAGGGCGGTGTCGCACTCGCCCGCGAGCAGTCCGCGCCGGGCCAGGTGCAGGGCCACGAGCGAGGAGGAACAGGCGGTGTCGACCGTCATGCTGGGGCCCCGCAGGTCCAGCGCGTACGAGAGCCGGTTGGCGATGATGCTCATGGCGGACCCGGTGCCGGTGCGTGCGGTGATCGACGGCAGGTCCTCCAGGGCCGTCCGCCCGTGATCGTCGCTGCACGCACCCACGTACACGCCGGTACGGGAGCCCGCCAGCCGGTCGGCCGGCAGCCCCGCGTGCTCCAGGGCCTCCCAGGCGACCTCCAGCAGGATCCGCTGCTGCGGATCCATCTCGGCGGCCTCGGCCGGTGCGATGCCGAAGAACTCCGCGTCGAAGCCGTCCACGTCGTCGAGGAAGGAGCCGTGCCGCACGGCCCGGTCGACGGCGGCCGCGTGCGCGGGCGACACCTGGCGGTACGGCTCCCAGCGGCCCTCCGGGACGGTGGTGACGGCGTCGCCGCCGCGGCTCAGCAGCTCCCAGAACCCGGCCGCGGAGGCGATGCCCCCGGGTAGCCGGCAGCCGAGGCCGACCACCGCGAGGTCCGTGTCGCCGTACGGGGAGCGGCCGTCGCCCGGGTCCCCGGCCGGGCGGCCGGGTGCGGTGGCGGGCCCGCCAGGCCCGGAAGCCGGCCGCTCGGGCTGCTCCGACTGCTCCGGGCCGCCGGTCAGGAAGGCGGTCAGCCGGTGGATGGTGGGGTGCTGCCACAGCACGGTCGGCGGCAGGTCCCGGTCGAGCAGCTCCTCCAGCTCGCCCGAGAGCGCCACCGCGTCGATGGAGGCGAACCCGTAGGTGTCGAAGGGCAGATCGGGGTCGATGCGGTGCTCGGGCAGACCGCTGCGCCGGGCCACGCGCGCGACGAGCAGTCGGTACAGTTCCTCCCTCACAGGACCGGCGCCCCGTCCCGTACCGCGGAGGCGCCCGTGCCCGCGGCGACGGCGAGATCCCCCGCCAGGTACAGGTCGCGGCACGCGGCGCGGCGGATCTTCCCGCTCGTGGTCTTGGGCAGCGCCCCGCGCCGGATCAGCACGACCTCGTGCACGTCCAGGGCGTGCCGGGACACCACGGAGGCGCGGACCGCCGCGCGGATCGCCTCCAGTTCGGCCGGGTCGCGGCTGCGGTCGAGCTCGGCGACGACCACGGCCCGTTCCCCCGTCTCGTCGAGCAACCCGGCCGAGAAGGCGGCGACATGACCGCGCCGGATCGCCGTCTGCGCCTCCTGGACGGTCAGTTCGACGTCGGCGGGGTGGTGGTTGCGGCCGCCCGCGACGATCAGGTCCTTGATGCGGCCCGTCAGGAACAGTTCGCCGTCCCGGAGGAAGCCCAGGTCGCCGGTGCGCAGCCAGGCTCCGTCCGGGGCCGACGGGGTCACCGCGCGGAAGACCCCGGCGGAACGCTCCGGCCGCCCCCAGTACCCGGCGCACACGTTGGCCCCGCGCACCCAGACCTCGCCCGCGCAGTCCCCGGACACGGCCTCCCCGGTCCGCGGGTCGACGATGCGCACCTCCTGGCCGGCGGGCGTACCGCAGGACACCACGCGGTATCCGTCCTCGTCGGCATCCGGCAGGACGCGGACCCGGTCCGCCGCCAGCTCGGCACGGTCCAGCCGCAGCACGCGGGGTGCTCCCGGGCCGCCGAGGGTGACGGCGAGGGTGGCCTCCGCCAGGCCGTAGCTGGGGCAGTGGGCCTGCGGCCGGAACCCGTGGGGCCCGAACTCCGCGCTGAACCGGTCCAGGGTCGAGGCCCGCACCGGCTCGGAGCCGTTGACGAGGGTGCGGAGCGAGGAGAGGTCGAGGCCCGTCCGGGCGTTCTCCGGGACCCGGTCGACGCACAGGTCGAGGCCGAAGTTCGGGGACACCGTGTGCGTGGCCCCGTGGTCGCTGATCGCGCGCAGCCAGCGGACGGGCCGCTGGATGAAGGAGAACGGCGACATCAGCACGGCGGGCGTGCCGTTGATCAGCGGCACGGCGAGCATCAGCAGGAGGCCCATGTCGTGGAAGAACGGCAGCCAGCCGGCGATGCGGGCGTCCGCGCCGATCGCGAGCCCCGCACGCAACTGCTCGGCCCCGACGGCCAGATTGCGGTGCGTGACCTCGACGCCGGTCGGCTCCCGGGTCGACCCCGAGGTGTACTGGAGGTACGCGACACCGTTCGGGTGCTGCGTCTCGGGCAGGACCAGGTCCCGGCCCAGCGCCGGATCCAGGGTGTCCACGTACAGCACGGAAGGCTGCCCGAGGCCCGGTGCGTCCGCCAGCAGTTCGCGTACGGGCCGTTCGTGGACGCTGGTGGTCAGGACCACGCCCGCCGCGCAGTCGGCCATGGCCAGGTGCAGCCGCTCGTCCGTACGGAACGCCTCGGGGGCGTACAGGGGTACGGCGATCACCCCGCTGTAGAGGCAGCCCAGCAGGGCGGCGACGTAGTCCGCGGTGTGCGGGCAGAGGATGGCGGCCCGGTCGCCGGGCACGGCGATGCGGCTCAGGGCGCCCGCGACGGAGCGCGCCCGTGCTTCGAGCGCGCCGTAGGTCAGCTCGTGGGCGACGCCGGCCCGGTCGGCCGCGTAGTCGACGAAGGTGAGCGCCGTGGCGTCCGGGCGGCGCCGGGCGGCTTCGTGGACGGCCGCGGCCAGGCCGCGCGGCTCGGGCGGGGTGTTCACAGACAGCACGATTCTTCCGATCAGTCGCGGTCGGCCGGCAGGACCGACGGCACGGCGGTGCCGCGGAGGTAGGGCGTGTTCGTGGGGTAGCGGGGCCACGGGCGGACGACCTCGTGGACGCGCACCTGGTACCCGGCGGCGTACAGCGCGCTCAGCAGGCGCCGGTTGGCGTTGCAGCCGCCGGCCGCGCGGCGCCACAGCGGGGCCAGGACGTCCTGGAGCAGGCCCACCGCTCCGGGGGACCGGACGTGCTCGAAGAAGACGAGCTGACCACCGGGCTTGAGCACGCGCCGGATCTCCGCGAGCGCGGCGGGCAGGTCGACGACCGTGCACAGGACGAGGGTGCACACCACGGTGTCGAAGGCGTCGTCGGGCAGCGGCAGGCTCTCGGCCCAGGCGTCCACGACCTCCACCTCGATGGGCGCCTCGGCGGCCCGCACCCGGAGCTGCCGCAGCATCTCGCTGGCCGGTTCCACGGCGACCAGGGAGTCGGCCTTGGCGAAGTAGGGCACGTTCGCCCCGGAGCCGGCGCCCACCTCGAGGACGGCGCCCGTGAGCTCGCCGAACATGAGGGTGCGCAGCGGGCGGCCCCACTTCTCCTCGGCGCGCGCGGTCATGGCGTCGTAGTAGCGGGCGAAGAACTTGCCGCTGCGGCTCTCCAGTTGGGGATTGGTGTCGGCGGTGGACGTGCTGTCCGCGGTACTGGTCATGCGAGGGCTCTCCTGTGGGTGGGTACGGCGCTCCGGCCTGCGGTGGCGGGCACGGCGGTGGGGTACCGGCCGTCGAGGCAGGCGGTACAGAGGTCTGCGGGGTCCTTGCCGACGGCCCGCACGAGCAGGTCGAGCGGGAGGAACTCCGCGCTCTCGCAGCCCAGCCGGTCGGCGAGGGCGGAGTCGGGCAGCCCGGTCGCGAGCAGTGCGTCGCCGCGGGCGGTGTCGATGCCGTAGAAGCAGGGCAGGCGGTGCGGCGGGGAGGCGACCCGCAGGTGGATGTCGCGGGCGCCCGCGGCCCGCAGCAGGGCGACGACCGTCGCCATGGTGGTGCCGCGCACCAGCGAGTCGTCCACCAGGACCACGGACCGGCCGGACACCGCGGCGGGGACGGCCGACAGCTTGGCGCGCACGGCGGCCTCGCGGTCGGCGGCGGTGCCGCCGATGAAGGACCGGCCGACCCCTTCGTGCCGCAACAGGCCCTGGACGGTGGGCAGTCCGCAGCGCCAGGCGTACGCGTCCGCGGCGACGCGCGCGGTCTCGGGCACCGCCACCACCACCGGGTCCACGGCTCCCCGCGGCGGCGGGGCGTGATCGGCGAGGGCGAGGCCGGCCGCGTACCGGGTGCGGTGGACGCTCTGCGCGTCCACGACGGAGTCGGCGCGCGCGAAGTACACGTACTCGAACACGCAGGAGGCGCGCCGGGCCCCGGGGGCCGGGAGCCTGCCGGTGCGGATGCCGTCGGGGCCCGCCTCCAGGACCTCGCCGGGCTCCAGGTCCCGTACGAGTTCGGCGCCGACGGCGGTGAGGGCCGCCGACTCCGAGGCCAGCAGCCAGGCGCCGCCCAGCCGCCCGAGGCACAGCGGCCGGAAGGCGTGCGGGTCGCGCACCCCGTACAGGCGCAGCCCGTCGGTGAGGACGAGGGCGTACGCGCCGTCGACCGAGGGCAGCACCTCGTGCAGGGCGGCCGTGAGCGTCAGCCCGCGCCGGGCCCTCACCTCGTGCAGGATCCGGGTGAGCAGGGCGGTGTCGGCCTCGCCCGGGCGTACGGGCACCCCGTGGGCGGCGGCTGCCGCCTCGGCCCCGATGAGGGTGCCGTTGTGCGCGACGGCGAGGGCGGGGCGGCCCGCGGGGCCGGCGACGGCCGGCTGGGCGAGCGCGGCGTCGGAGCCGAGGCCGGAGCCGGCTCCGGTGCCGCCCGAGGTTCCGTAGCGGACGTGGCCGATCGCGCCCGGTCCGGCGGGCAGGCCGCCCGGGCCGGGGAACACCTCGGTGACCCGGCCCGCGCCCGCCCGGCGGGTCAGGACGCCGTCGCGGCAGGCGACGATCCCCGCGCTCTGCCGGCCGCGGTGCTGCAGGGCCGTCAGCATGGTGCGGACCAGGGGTGCGGCGTCCCCCGCCGCGCCCCATACGCCGGCGACTCCGCAGGCCTCGCGCGGCTTCCCGGACGGATCGCCGCCGGCGTCGCTCATGCCTGCGCCGCCAGCCAGCGCTCGAAGGAGGCCAGGTCGGGGACGATCACGTCGGAGCAGGACAGCACCGCGAGGTTCTGGCGCATCCGCGTCACGGCCACGACCGTGGCACCGCCCCGGTGGGCGCTGAGCATCTCGGCCGCGGTGCCCATGCTGGGCTCGTGGCCGGGCAGCCAGGCCACGCACACGTCGCTCTCGGCGGCCAGCTCGGTCAGCCGGTGGAAGGTCGAGGTGAGCAGCTGGACGGCCGGGTCGAGGGTGGCCCGGTACACCTCGGGGGTGTCCGCGAGTGCGGCGTGGCCGGCTCTGATCGGCTGTTCCTGCGCGCCGATCCACTCGCGCATGAGGACGTCGGGATCGTGCACCACGGCATCGGGGCGTTGCTCCAGGATGCTGCGGCGCAGCCGCTCGCGGTAGCCCTGGTCGGCCAGTTCGGCGCCGCCGCGGGCACCCTGCATGACGCCGGCCAGGAAGTAGGAACGGGGGTGGGGGTGCGGGGTGCTCACGCGTCCTCCAGGGAGTAGTCGTTGACGAGGAGACCGGCCGGGGCGGCCGCGTCGTAGAGCGCGGCGGCGCCGAGGAGGTGGTCCACGACCTCGTCGGGGTCGCAGCGCAACGCCTGGGCCACGCGCTCCAGTTCGTGCGCGAAGGCGGCGCTGCCCCAGCGGCTGACCGCGCCCTGGTTGTCGCGTGCGATCAGCGCCCCCGCGTCGGCGAGGGCCCCGCGCGGGCGGCCGGCGAAGGGCAGGACGACCTCGGCGAGGCCGTCGTCGCCGGGGTGCACGGCCCGTACGGACAGGTTGTCCTGTTCGGGGTGCAGCAGGAGTTCCCGTACCAGCGGGGCCGGCACCGGAAGTTCGCGGACCGTGTCCCCGGGCCGCATCGTGTAGGCGCGGTGCATGACCCGGTCGCCGAGCCGGGGGCTGTAGCGCAGGTACTGCAGCCGCAGCACCCCGTCCGCCGGCTGCCACAGGGCCCGCAGCAGCGAGGGGGCGGGGGAGCCGTCGGGGCGGTGGCGCAGCGGGTAGGCCTGCGCCTCGGCCCGTACGACGCCGTCGACGGCGTCGGCCCGCGCCAGCAGCAGCGGGGTGCGGTGCATCAGGTAGGGGTCGATGACGGTGAGGGTCTCGCCGTCGTCGTAGAGCGCGCAGACGTGCCGGCCGCCGACGCGGTACTCGGCCTCGGTGCCGGTGTGCAGGGCGATCCGCTCGCCGGCCCGGAAGGTCTGCCAGGCGCAGGCGGTGCCGAAGCGCTCGGGGGAGGAACCGGTCCCGTAGTGGACGTGGTACTGCGCGGCGCTGTTGTACGGGACCTGCGTGAGCACCTCGGTGAGGGTGTCCTGGAGCACCTGGAAGTCGGGGCGGATGGCTGGGGCGGGAGCCGCCATGGGTCTGTCTCCTAGCGGGGGTTGGGCGGTCTGCGTGCGGGGCGGGGGAGCGTGCGGGGCCGTGGACCGGTCAGGCCCGGGCCCGGCCGCCGCCGGAGCTGGTGAGGAGGAAGGCCACCAGGGCCGCCCGGTGCCGCACGAGGTAGAAGGGGCCGCCCCGCATGGCGCGCAGGGTGAACCGGCCCGTCGTGCAGGAGCGCCAGCCCTCGGCCCGGCGGGCCGTGACCCCCGTGTCGTGGATGCCCACGAGCGCCGTGACGGGGCACTCCAGCGGCGGGCCGGGCCGGTAGCGGTAGCGCGCGGCGGTCCGCAGGTCGGCGTACACGGTGGCGGCCGGGACCGGCGGCGGCCCGGGGGCCGGGCAGCCGCCGGTCCCCTCGCTCGTGAGGTGGCGCAGGCGGGCGACGGGGTCGTCGTGGTGGCCCTCGTGGATCCGGACGTCCGCCGAGAGGTCCGTCGGTGCGGGGTGGGACGAGACGAACAGCGCCTCCGGACCCGGATCGTGATGCTCGGTCAGGAGCCGGGCGGTCTCGAAGGCGACCGCCGCGCCCATGCCGTGTCCGAAGAGCACCAGCCGGGCTCCTCCCCGCCCCGCCAGCGCCTCCGCCACCGGCCGTGCGAGGTCGTCGACCTGGCCGGGCACCGGCTCGTGGGCGCGGTCGCCGCGCCCCGGGTACTGGACGGCGGTCAGTTCGGCCGTGTCCGGCAGGTGGTTGAGCCAGGGGTCGAAGAACTCCGCCGAGCCGCCCTCGTGGGGGAAGCAGAGCAGCCGCAGTCCGGGGCGGTGCCGGGGTGCCGGCGTGCGCAGCCAGGACGGGGCGCGGCCCGTCCCGCGCGGCGGTGGCGTCAGCCCGTACCTGAGCAAGGGAGGTGGCCTTTCGGAGGAAACGGGGGAGCGGGGGGCCGGGAGCGGGAATCGAGGAACATTCGAGAATTGTTCCGTCGCGATCGTCTCCGGATTTCCCTGTCAAGGTACGTCAATAAATAGCCGTTCGAAAGGGAGCTGCCCGAAGGGGTAGTACCCGCCCCTGGTATGCCCGATCTATCCATGAATATCTGGCTATAGCAGGCGTGTTGAGTTGTCAAAACGCGCCTGATTTTGCCAAAAAGTTATCTGATTGCGATTGCCGATTGGATTTACTTCGGGGGAGTCTTTACGGCAGCGTTAGTGCTTGAATTATTCCTGCAATGCTTCCGGGTATTCGTCCCGGCGTGAGGAGCTGGATTCTTCGTGGACATGGTTCGATGGCCCGATGCCGAGGCGGAGCGGTACCGGGAGGCCGGTTACTGGCAGGGCCGCACGCTGGGCGACTTCCTCGCCGGGCACGCCCGGACGATCGGGGCGGCCACGGCCCTGGTGGCGGACGGCGAGCAGGTCTCGTACGCCGAACTGGACCGCCGCGCCGGCCATCTCGCCGCCGGGCTCGCCGCGCTGGGCATCGCCCCCGGTGACCGGATCGTCGTCCAGCTCCCCAACGGACCCGAGTTCTTCGTCCTCCTCTTCGCCGCGCTCCGGATCGGCGCGGTCCCGGTCCTCGGACTGCCCGCCTACCGTCGCAGCGAGGCCGTCCACCTCTGCGGCCACAGCGGCGCCGTCGCCTACGTGGTCCCCGCCGCCGACCCCGACCCCGCCTCGGACTTCGACTACCTGGCCCTCGCCGAAGAGGTCCGGGAGCAGGTGCCCGGACTGCGCCACGTCCTCGTCGCGGGCGGCGACCCCGGGCCGCACACCGCACTCGCCGACGTCGAGGGGGCGGGCCGCCGCAGCCCGCTCCCGCCCGGCGCCTTCGCGGCGCCCGACCCGCAGGACCCGGCGGTGCTCCTGGTCTCCGGCGGCACCACGGGCCTGCCCAAGCTCATCCCGCGGACCCACGAGGACTACGCCTACAACGTCCGCGCCAGCGCCGAACTGTGCGGCCTGCACCCCGGCACGGTCTACCTCGCGGCGCTGCCCGTCGCCCACAACTTCGCCCTCGCCTGCCCGGGTGCGCTCGGCACCCTGCTGGCCGGCGGGACCGTGGTGCTCGGCGCCTCACCCGACCCCGAGACGGTCTTCCCGCTGATCGAACGCCACCGGGTCACCGTGACGGCCGTGGTGCCCCCGCTCGCCGCCCTGTGGTCGCAGGCGGCCGAGTGGAGCCCGGAGGACCTCGGCAGCCTGGCCCTGTTGCAGGTGGGCGGTGCGCGGCTCGGTCCGGAGACGGCCCGGCGGGTACGGTCCGCCCTCGGGTGCGAGCTCCAGCAGGTCTTCGGCATGGCCGAGGGGCTGCTGTGCATGACCCGGCCCGGCGACGACGCGGAACGAGTCGCCACCACCCAGGGCCGGCCGCTGAGCCCGGACGACGAGATCCGCGTGGTCGATGCCGAGGACCGGGACACCCCCGCCGGCGAGATCGGCGAGCTCCTCACCCGCGGCCCGTACACCCTGCGCGGCTACTACCGGGCCGAGGAGTACAACCGGACCGCGTTCACCGCGGACGGCTTCTACCGCACCGGCGACCTCGTACGCGTGCTGCCCGGCGGGGACGTCGTCGTCGAGGGGCGGCGCAAGGACCTCGTCAACCGGGGCGGCGACAAGGTCTCCTCGGACGAGCTCGAAGGCCACCTGCGCGCCCATCCCGCCGTGCTCGACGCCGCGGTGGTGCCCGTCCCGGACGACTACCTCGGCGAACGCACCTGCGCCTGGATCGTGTTGCGCGAGCGGAGCACCGGTCCGGGCGGACCGGCGGCGGCTGCCGGCGCCTCCCGCGCGGATGAACTGCCTTCGGCGGCCGATGCCTTCGGCCCGGGAGGCCTCGACGCCTTCCTCGACGGGCGCGGGCTCGCCCCGTACAAGAAGCCCGATCTGATCCACGTCGTCGACTCCCTGCCCCTCACCGCCGTGGGAAAGCTCGACAAGCGCCTGCTCGCCCGGCGCGCGGCCGAGGCCGCCTCCGCCCGGAGCTGACCTCCCGCCCCCGGCGGCCCGTTCTGCCTCCGGCAGCCCGTCCCGCCCCCTGGCGCCCCGCTCCCCTCGGCGCCCCGTACCGCCCGGCGGCCCGTTCCGCCCCCGCCGCACCACGAACTCCGCACTCCATGAAGGAGACCCCACGCATGTCCACCACCACCGTGTCGCCCCGGACCGGTCGCATCCCCTTCTCCGGAACCCCGGCCCAGGCCGCGGTGCGGCTGGCCCGCGCCGGCCTGCACGGCGCGGGCGGTGAGTACGTGGTGTACGAGCGGGAGGGCGCCTGGTGGTACGCCGGCGGGGTCCGGGCCCGGCTGGTGGCCGACCGGACCCATGTGACGCTCGACCACGAGGGCACCCGGATCCGCACCCCCTGGCAGGGCGATCCGCTCGAAACCGTGCACCGCATGCTGTCCTCGCTGCCCTACGCCCAGTGGCGCGCCTACGGCTGGGCCGCCTTCGAGCTGTCGTACGCCCTCGCGGGAGAGGCCGCCGGGCTCGGCGAGGAACCGCTGGTGCACCTGGTCGTCCCCCGGACCGAGATCCGGCTGTCGGCGGACGGTGCCGAGATCCGATGTTCCGGCGAGGCCGAGGAGGTCCTCGTACGCGCCCTGCTGGAGGACGCCGGACCCGAGCCGCTCCAGGGGGAGTTCACCCCCCTCCCGGTCGATCTCGGGGGCCCGGCCGAGGCCGCGTACCGCGCGGGCGTCGCGAGTGCGGTCGCCTCGATCCGGGCCGGCGACCTCCAGAAGGTGATCCTGTCCCGGGCCGTCCGGGTGGAGGGCGAACTCGACCTGCCGGCCACCTACCTCACGGGCCGCGCGGTCAACTCGCCCGCACGCTCCTTCCTCCTGGACCTCGGCGGCATCGAGGCGGCGGGATTCAGCCCCGAGACGGTCGTGGAGGTCTCGGCCGACGGCCACGTGTCCACCCAGCCGCTGGCGGGCACCCGGGCGCTCAGCGGAGACCGGGCCGAGGACGCGGCCCGCCGCGCGGAACTGCTCACCGATGCCAAGGAGATCTACGAGCACGCGATATCCGTCCAGGTGGCCTGGGACGAGATGCTGGGGGTCTGCCGCCCGGGCTCGGTGCGGGCCGAGGAGTTCATGTCGGTCAAGGAGCGCGGCAGCGTCCAGCACATCGCCTCCCGGGTCAGCGGCCGGCTCGCCCGCGCGGACCGCGGGCCCTGGCCCGCGCTGGCCGCCGTGTTCCCCGCCGTCACCGCCTCGGGGGTGCCCAAGCGGGCCGCGTACCGGACCATCCGGGAGCTGGAGCCGGGCCCGCGCGGCCTCTACAGCGGCGCCGTGCTCAGCGTGGGCAGCGACGGGTCCCTCGATGCCGCGCTCGTGCTCCGCACGGTCTTCCGGCAGGGCGGCCGCACCTGGCTGCGGGCGGGTGCGGGGATCGTCGAACAGTCGCTTCCGGAACGGGAGTTCGAGGAGACCTGCGAGAAGCTGCGCAGCGTCTCGCGCACCCTCGTCCCGGCGGCCGAGGTGACGGCGGCGGGTGCGGTCGCAGCTTCCGGCGGGGCCGTCGACGGGGCTCGCACGCGACCGTGAAACTTTACAGCGTTGTTCGACATCGGTCCGGCTCGGCGCTACGCTGAACCCGAACGGTAGTGTTCAACTTAAGGAGTCCCGCCGTGCCTTCCGTGCCGTCCCCGTCACCCGTCGCGGCCCCACCGGGCGCGGCAGGCCACCCGCTGCGCTGGCCGATCCTGGCGGTGCTGTGCCTCAGCCTGCTGATCGTGGGGCTCGACGTCACCGTGCTCAACGTCGCCCTGCCCACGCTCGTCGACGAACTCGGCGCCTCCACCAGCGAACTGCAGTGGCTGGTGGACATCTACAGCCTGATGGCGGCCGGCCTGATGCTCTTCGCGGGCAGCCTCGCCGACCGCTTCGGCCGCAAGCCCGTCTTCCTGTCGGGCCTGGTCCTCTTCTCCGGCGCCTCCGCCGTCGCCGCGTTCTCGGACAGCACCGCCCAGCTCATGACCGCCCGCGGAGTGATGGGCGTCGGCGAGGCGCTGATCATGCCCGCGACCCTCTCGATCATCGGCACGGTCTTCACCGACCCCGTCGAGCGGATGAAGGCCATCGGGCTCTGGTCCGCCATGATCGGCGTGGGCCTGGCCATGGGGCCGCTGGTCGGCGGCTGGCTGCTCGGGCAGTTCTGGTGGGGCTCGGTCTTCCTGATCAACGTACCCATCGGAATCATCGCGCTGGCCGCGGCCGTCAAGATGGTGCCGAACTCACGGGCCGCCGTCGCCCGGAGCCTGGACCTGCCCGGCGCACTGCTCTCCGTAGTCGGGGTCGGCACCCTGCTCTGGGCCATCATCGAGGGCCCGGCCGAGGGCTGGACCAGCACGAAGGTGCTGGCCGGCTTCGCCGTCGCGGTGCTGCTGCTGGCCGGATTCATCGTCCGCGAGCGCACCGCGCGGGAGCCCATGCTCCCGCTCGGGATCTTCGCCCACCGGCGGCTGGCCATCGGCAACATCCTGGTCTTCCTGGGCCTGCTGTCGCTGCTCGGAGCGCTGTTCGTACTGGTCCAGTACCTCCAGTTCGTCCTCGGCTACGACGCCGGGGCCACCGGACTGCGGATCGCACCCACCGCGCTGATCATCCTGCTCGCCGCCCCGCTCGCCTCGTTCCTCGGCCAGTACGTGGGCACCCGCTGGCTGGCCGCCGCGGGCCTGGCCTTCGCGGCGGTCTCCCTGCTGATCCTCGCCACCACCGGGGACGGCGACGGCTACGGCCGGGCCCTGGCGGCCATGCTCTTCCTCGGCTTCGGCGCGGGCTTCATCATCGGCCCGACCAGCGACGCCATCGTGGGCTCCCTGCCCGAGGACGACCTGGGCGTCGGCTCCGCCACCAACAGCGCCGCCGTGCAGCTGGGCTCCGCACTCGGGGTCGCCGTACTCGGCAGCCTGCTCGCCGGTACGTACCGGGACGAGCTGGCCGCCAGTCAGGCCGCCGCCGGACTGCCGGAATCCGCGCTGCACGCCGCGGGCGACTCCGTGGGCGCCGCCTTCGCGGTCGCCGGCCAGCTGCCCGCCCAGGCGGGGCAGGCCCTGGCCGAGGCGGCACGGTCGGCGTACGTCTCGGGCATGGCGCCCGCGATGTTCACCGGCGCGGGCGTCGCCATCGCCGGCATCGCCGTCGCCCTGTTCCTCTTCCCCCGGGGCAAGGCGGGCGACACCGAGGTCCCGGCGAAGGCCGAGCGACAGCCCGGACGGACGCCCGCGCAGGCACCGGCCCCCCGCCGCGTCGGAGCCTGACGAGGATCCGCCGGGATGCTCCCGCGTGCCGGGCCGTACACCCCCGTCGGCCCGGCACGCAGGGGGAGAGAGCGACCTGGCGCGCCGCGAAGGAGGTGACATACGCTCCCACCCATGTCCACGCCGTCTCAAAAAGCCCGCCGCGCCCCTGCAGCAGACCGGGAGGAACCCCGCCGCCGCGCGGATGCGGAGCGGAGCATCGCGGCCATCGTCGCCGCCGCGATCGACTGCTTCCGACAGGACCCCAACGTGAGCCTGACCGCCGTCGCCAGTGCGGCCGGGGTCAGCCGGGTCACGCTGTACGCGCACTTCCCGTCCCGCGAGGCCCTGGTCGACGCGGTACTGGACCACTCCGTCGGACAGGCGGACGCCGCCCTCCAGGCCCAGGGGCTCGACGAGGGCCCGGCGGACGAGGCGTTCTCCCGCCTCGTCCGGTCCGGCTGGCGGATCCTGGAGCGCCACGCGTTCCTGCTCGCCGCCTCCGAAGGGGTCATCACGCCGGCCCGCCGCCGTGCGCACCACGAGAAGGTCCTCGCGCGCGTGGAACGGGTCCTGGTCCGCGGCCAGGCGGAGGGCGTGTTCCGTACCGACCTCCCGCTCCCCTGGCTGGTCACCACCTTCTACAGCCTGCTGCACGCGGCGGGCGCCGAGACCGACGCACGGCACCTCAAGGTCAAGGACGTCCCCGACATCCTGGACCGCACCCTCTCGTCCATCCTGCGGACGACCCCGCCCTCCTGACGCTCCGTACGGGGCGTCCCGTACCGAAACCGGAGCGCCCCATGCACCCCAACGAAGCACTCGTCCGCACCTGTCTGGCCGCGATCACCGAGGCCGACGCGGACGGCTGGCTCGCCTGCTACACCGACGACGCCGTCTCCTGGGACGTCCCCCTCGACTCCTTCTGGCGCGGGCGCGCCGGACTGGAGGCGGGCGTGCGCTCCTGGGTGGCCGCGATACCGGACACCCGGATGGAGATCCGCAGCGTCTTCGCGGACGACCGCTCCGGAGCCTGCGAGTGGACCATGTCCGGCACCCTGGAGGGCCCCCTCGACGGGATGCCCCCGCAGCTCGCCGCGCTCGCGAAGGGCAAGTCCTTCTCCATGCAGGGCTCGACCGTCTACCGGTTCTCCGAGGACGGCCGGATCCGGCAGGAGTCCCTCTACTGGGACCTCGCCGGGGTGCTCGGCCAGTTCGGACTGCTGCCTCCGCTGTAGCCGGGGCGGGCGGGGCGCGGTCCCGGCCCGCCACGCCGGACGGCCCCAAGGGTGGTCGTACGAAACCCAGTTCGTCAGCACGGGACGGCGCGCGACGCACGTCCGGGTGGTCCTTGCCCGCGCGGGCGCGATCCGGCCGATCGGGCCCGCGCGGACGGCGAAGGTGGTCTCATGATCATGGATCCCGATGCCCACTCCGAATCCCCCGAACCGTCCGGCACCACGGGCGACGCCGCACCGGCACCCGCCGGCCGGTCCGCCCGCCGCCCCTCCCGCCGGACCGTCATCGCCGGCGCGGCCGCCGTCGCCGCGACCGGCGGGCTGACGGTCGCCGTCACCTCCGCCGAGACCTCGCAGGCCGTCCCCGGCGCCGCGGTCGCCGACTGGGGCACCTGCCTGACGATCGCGCGGGCCATCCTCGTGCGCGACGAGGAGGACCAGCCGCTCGTACCGCGCTACGCCGACATCCTCCTGAAGAACGGCCTGCCCCGCTCGCGCCGCCCCGGGAAGAAGGTGCTGATCGTCGGAGCCGGGCCGGCCGGTCTCACCGCCGCACACCTCCTGCGCGAAGCCGGCCACCGGGTCACCGTCATCGAGGCGAACGGCAACCGGGTGGGCGGCCGGATCAAGACCTTCCGCACCGGCGGCCACGAGAACGCCGCCCAGCCCTTCGCCGACCCGAAGCAGTACGCCGAGGCCGGCGCGATGCGCATCCCCGACAGCCACCCGCTGGTCACCGGCCTGATGGACGGCCTCGGCCTCAAGCGCCGGCGCTTCCACCTGGTCGACGTGGACGCCACCGGCCGCCCCGCGTACCGGACATGGATCCACGTCAACGGCATCCGCGTCCGCCGCGCCGACTACGCGCGCGCCCCGCAGACGCTCAATCGTTCCTTCGGAGTGCCGCAGGCCTACGAGTCCGTGCCCGCCTCGCAGATCGTCCGCGAGGCCTTCGCCCCCGTGCGCAAGGAGATCGAGGGCAAGAAGGACAAGGAACTCGTCGAGGGCTGGGCCCGCGTCATCCAGCGCTACGGCCACATGTCGATGTATCGCTTCCTGACCGAGGAGGCCGAGCTCGACGAGCGGACCATCGACCTGATCGGAACCGTCGAGAACCTCACCTCCCGCCTGCACCTCGCCTTCGTGCACAGCTTCATCGGCGCCTCGCTGATCAGCCCCGACACCGCCTTCTACGAACTGCCCGGCGGCACCGCCACCTTGGCCGACGCCATGTACGCCCGCGTCAAGGACCTCGTACGGCTCGACCGCCGCGCCACCCGCATCACCCACGGCGAGGGCAAGGTCACCGTCGAGACCGTCTCCGAGGGCCGCGGCGGCAGCCCCGTACGCCGCGAGACCTTCACCGCGGACACCGCCATCGTCACGGTCCCCTTCTCCGGGCTGCGCCACATCCCCATCACCCCGGCCCTCTCCTACGGCAAGCGGCGGGCGGTCACCGAGCTGCACTACGACGCCGCCACCAAGGTGCTGCTCGAATTCAGCCGCCGCTGGTGGGAGTTCGACGAGGCCGACTGGAAGCGCGAACTGGAGGCCGTGAAGACCGGCCTCTACCGCAGCTACCAGGTCGCGAAGACCCCGGCGGACGGGGCCCTGCTGGGCGCCCACCCCTCCGTCCCCGACGGCCACATCTCCGACGCCCAGCGCGCCCATTACGCCGCCTGCCGCGTCGTCGCCCGCGACCAGCCCGAAGCGGCCGGCGTCATCGGCGGCGGCTCGGCCACCGACAACCCCAACCGCTTCATGTTCCAGCCCTCGTACCCCGTCGAAGGCAGCGCCGGCGGAGTCGTCCTCGCCTCCTACAGCTGGTCGGACGACGCCCTCAAGTGGGACTCCCTGGACGACGAGGAGCGCTACCCGCGCGCCCTCGCGGGCGTCCAGGAGGTCTTCGGACAGCGCATCGAGGTGTTCTACACCGGCGTGGGCCGCACCCAGTCCTGGATGCGCGACCCGTACGCCTACGGGGAAGCCTCCGTCCTCCTGCCCGGCCAGCACACCGAGCTCTTCCCCCACGTCCGAAAGGCCGAGGGCAACCTCCACTTCGCCGGCTGCCACACCTCCATCAAGCCCGCATGGATCGAAGGCGCCCTCGAATCGGCGGTCCGCACCGCCCTGGAGGTCCACACCGCCTAGCGGCGGCCCGGGCAACGGCAGCGGCGCCGGCGGTCAGCTCTCGGCGAGCACGATCAGCGAGTCCTCCTCGGAGAACCGGATCCGCTGCCGCTTGTCGGGGTTGATCCGTACCCCGTGGCCGGGGCCGGTGGTGCTCTGCGCGCGCAGCCGGTAGCCGACCGCGCATTCCCCCCGCCGCCCCGCCGATTCCACGACCGTGGCGAAGGAGACCTCGTGGCCGGTCCGGACGTAGTCCGTGGCCGGCTTGAGGTGGAACTCGTGGCCCTCCGCCGTGAACAGTTCCTCGAAGACCTCGGCGAGATAGGGGCTTTCCGAGATCTGGGTCATCAGCAGGCTGATCAGCCGGCCGCTCACGATGAAGTCCGAGCCGCCCCGGGCGGGCGCGAGGAGCCGGTTGCCGTCGTCGGACATCTCGGTGGTGAGCGCGAGGTCCCGCTGCGCGGCGTCCCCGATGGCCCGCAGGTGCAGCAAGGTCACCAGCGTCCTGTCGTCCGCCCGTGCCTCCGGCCGCGACTCCGGATCCGTCACGGCCGGGAACGGGGCCGGGTCCGTGTCCCCGGCCTCCGTCTCGCCGATCACGATCACGCCGTCGTACGAGGGCACGTCCAGCTTGGCCAGGGTGAGCGGGTCGGTGACGTCGCCGGTGTGGAGGGAGACGTCGAGGCGGGACCGCGCGGCCGTGACGGCGCGGGCGGCGTGCGTGGCCGCGTACTCGCCGAGCGCCACCACGTCCAGGGTCGTCCCCGGGCTCACGTACTGGTCGAGCTGCTCGATGACGAGCGGGGCGCGGCGGTTCCAGCCGAGCAGGAGGAGGCGTTCGGCCGGGGCGGGCCGGGCTCCGGCCGACACGATCGCACTCTCCTCCACGAGGGAGGCGAGGCGGGCCGGGTCCTCCCGCACGGCCGTGTCGTCGTCCCGGGAGATGACGATGATCCGGTCCGCCGGGCCGATCACCGCCTCCTGGCCGGGATTGAGGGTGACGCTCCCGTCGGCGTGCAGCAGACCGACCGCGCAGGACGTGGCGAAGGACAGCAGGGCCTCGCCGAACGGCCGCCCCGCGAGGCCCCCGGCGGCGACCGGATAGAACTCGTCCCCCTCGAAGTCCAGCAACTCCGAGTAGACGAGGGAGAGTCCGGGCTGCCGGGCCGTCTGGACGAGCAGCCGCGCGACGATGTCGTCGAAGCACAGGACGTGCCCCCCGGGCCCGGCGGCGAGCCCCGCGGTGACGTGGTTGCGGGAGTCGCGGACGGCGGCGACCACCACCGAGTCCCCGACGCCGGACCCGGGCACGGCCGCGTCGAGGGCGAGGAGCGTCTTCACCACGTGGGCGTCACCGCCGTCCCCGGTGGGAGGCAGCACCAGCACCGCCTTCGCGGTGCCCGGACTCACCCGGCACAGCTCCGCCGGGTCGGTGGTGCTGCCGCTGCGGCAGATGATCCGCGTTCTTCCGCTGTCGCCGACGCGGGTGGAGATCTCGCTCTCCATCCACACCTTGTCCTGCGGGGCGAGCACCGCGATGGCGGACCTGCGCTGGTTCGCGTTCGCGGCCACCAGCTCCCCGATCACCGGGAAGACCTGGTCCGACCAGCCCAGTACGACGGTGTGCCCCGTCTCCAGCACGGTGGAATGACCCAGGCGCAGCGCCATGATGCGCCGGTTGATCCCCGTGGTGATCAGACTGACCAGCGTCGACACGAAGAGCAGCGCCACGAGCGCGAGGGACACGGAGGCCAGTACGTAGAGCGGGGAGCCCACGGCGCCCCCGATCTTCAGGGTCTGGCCGACGCTGACCCACACGGCGGTGAGCCGGCCCGACAGCGTGGTCGGAGCGGACCGGTCGGACCAGACCAGGACCATGCTCGCCGGAACGACGACGGCCAGGCAGGCCAGGGCGAGCCAGCCGATGAGCGCGGTCGTCCCGCCCGAGACCAGATGGTCGAAGCGGTACCGGACCCGGAGCCGCAGTGACGTCGTGTGCTGCTGCGTCACACAGGCTCCCGTACATGAGTCGACGCGCCGATCGGGGGCGGCTGCCCGCCGCCGGTAGCCACCCTAGGCAGACGATCGCCCGTGCCCCTCGCGAACCGGACCGGGCTCACTCAGAGGTATGAACGCGCTCAGAGGTATGAACGCGCCGCGGGCGTACTTCCCGTCCGCCGCCCCCGGCCGTCGGCCGGTGCGTGGATCGGGAAGGACGCCCGGTGCCCCGTTCAGGAGACGGGGGAGCGGGAGCCCTTCTCCGTGCAGAGGGCCCAGATGATGAAGATGCCGATGGCGATCGAGATGAGGCCCCAGAGCGGCGTGTAGGGCAGCCACAGGAAGTTGAGGATGATGTCCAGCGCGACGATCACCACGCCCGTGACCCTGGCCCAGTCCGCGCCCTTGAGGATGCCCGCGCCGACGACCACGAGCACGATTCCCAGGACGAGGTGGATCCAGCCCCATGCGGTGACGTCGAACTTGAAGGTGTAGTCACCCACGCTCGCGTAGACGTCGTCGTTCGCGATGCCGACGATTCCCTTCAGGATGCCGATGACGCCTTCCACGAGCATCAGCACGGCGGCGAACACGGTGCCGCTCGCCGCCCACGGGTTCGGCCCGTCGGCGGTGTACCTGCTGTTGGGGGCCCTGCTGGGGGGCGTTGCCTGTGCCACGAGAGGCTCCTTCGTCGGGCGGGACGCCGAGGGTCCTGCGTTGCGCCCAGCGTCCGTGGCGGGGGAGCGATGGGACATTCGAGCGCCGCCATTCGGGTGAATCCGCAGGAGTGGGGGCGGCCCGGTGGCGGCCCCGCATGCGCCGGAAGGCCGGCAGGGCGGGGTGCCCTGCCGGCCTTCCGCGGGGGACGGGGTCAGGGGGTCGTCTTGCCGACCTCCAGGTCGGCCGTCGGGTCCTTGACGGTGCCGCCGGGCGGGCCGGCGGCCGCGCTCGTGTTGTTCGCGGGCTCGGGGTCGCCGGTCAGGGAGTCGACGGTGGCGGTGTTGCGGATGTCGGAGCCGTTCCCCGTGTACTCCGGGTCCAGCTTCACCGTGATCACCCAGGTCATCGAGGCTCCGGGCGCCAGCCGCGGCAGCGCGCCGCAGGTGACGGTCCGCCCCGAGGTGCAGGTGGCGTCGCCGGACACGAAGCTCAGCGCGGTCGGCAGCGTGTCGGAGACCGTGATCTGCTCGGCCTGGGAGGGGCCGTTGTTGGTGACGGTCAGGGCGTAGTCGAAGGTCTCGCCCGGGGCCACGGGGCTGGTCTGGACGGGCTTCTTGGTGATCGCGAGGTCCGCGGCGGGAGCCGTGACGTGCCCGCCGGGCACGGTCGCGGTGCTCTTGTCGTTCCCGCTCGCCGGGTCGATGTTGTCGGCCGTCACCTGGGCGGTGTTCTTCAGGTCGCTGCCGTCTCCGGCGTAGGCGGGATCCACCTTCACGGTGAGCAGGTACTCGACCTTTTCGCCCACCCTGAGCGGGCTGGTGCGCTTGCACGCCACCAGACGACCGGCGACGGTGCATCCGGCCGGGGAGGACGCCACGTACGAGAGGCCCTCGGGAAGGGCGTCGGTGAGCTTGACGTTGAAGGCGTCGGCCGACGGGCCGTTGTTGGTGATCCGGATCCGGTAGTCGAAGGACTCGCCCGGCACCGGAGGCTTGGTGCCGACGGCTTCCTTGACCACTTCCAGGTCCGCGGTCGGCTTGTTGACGGTGCTGCCGGGCAGGCCCGCCGGGCTGCTCGTGTTGTTCTCCGGCTTGGGGTCCTTGGTCCGCGAGGTGGTGGTCGCCGTATTGCGGATGTCGGATCCGTTGCCGGTGTACCCGCTGTCCAGCCGGACGACGAACCGCCAGGTCCGGGCAGCCGAGGGCTCCAGTACGGCCACCGGGCCGCAGCTGACCGTACCGTCGGTGGCCGAGCAGCCGTCGGGGGAGGAGACGAAGGCGAGCTGCGCGGGCAGCTTGTCGGTGACGGTGGTGCCCAGCGCCCGGGACGGGCCGTCGTTGGTCGCGGTCACCACGTACGCGAAGGTCTGCCCGGGTGCGACCGGGGTGGCGTCGGCCGGCCGCTTGGTCGTCCACACGTCGGCCTGCGGGTCGGTGACCCCGCCCGGCGGCAGCACGGCGCGCGAGGTGTTGTCGGCGGGCTCCGGGTCCTTGGACGCGGACGCGGAGGTCGCCGTGTTGCGCAGGTCGCTGCCGTCACCGGAGTAGGCGGCGTCCAGCTTCACCTTGAAGGTCCACACCACCTCGCCGCCGGGGACGAGCCGGGCCAGCGGACCGCAGGTGACGGTCCGTCCGGACGCCGCGCACGGGTCGGCGGAGGACACGAAGTCCAGCCCGACGGGCAGGGCGTCGGTCACCACGACGTTGCGCGCGTCGGAGGGGCCCTTGTTGGTCGTACGGACCTCGTACTCGTACTCCTGGCCCGGCACCGTCGGCCCCGCGCCCAGCGGGGTCTTGACGGTGGCCAGGTCCGACACGGGATCGAACGGCCCGGGAGGCAGCACCGGATCCGGCTTGTTGTTGGCCGGGTCGGGATCGGTGGCCTCGGAGCTGCCCGTGGCGCTGTTGCCGAGGTCGGAACCGTCACCCTGGTACGAGGGACTCAGCCGGGCCTGGAAGCTCCAGCTCTTGGTCTCCCCGGCGGAAAGCTGCGGTTCCGGCCCGCACGTGACGGTCTGGCCGACGGCGGTGCAGCCGTCGGAGGAGCCGACGAAGGAGATCCCGTTGGGGAGCTTGTCCGTCGCGGTGACCTTGCGGGCCACCGACGGGCCCTTGTTCCTCGCGGTCAGCGTGTAGGTGATCAGGTCACCGGGAGCCTTGGCCCGCTGTGCCGTCACCTCGATCCTGGGCCCCCCGCCGGGCAGGGCGGCGGCCCCGGGGACCGGTCCGGCCCACAGGGCCGCGGCGCAGAGCAGCGGAGCCAGGGCCCACACCGCCGGCCGCCGGCCTGGTGTCGTCGTCATCGCGCATCGTTTCCGTTTCGTGCGGGAGAGGACCGTACAGAGAGAGCTGTACGGGAGTTCGGGGGAGGGCGGGCAGGGGCGGGGCGCCCCGTCAGCCCGCCGTCGCGCGCTTGGTGAGCTCGATGTCGGCGGTCGGCGGGCGGACGCGTCCGCCGGGCACACCGGCGGAGCCGCTGTTGTCGAGGGGGTTCGGATCGGCCGTGTCCGCGCGGGCGGTCGCCGTGTTCCGCAGGCCCGTCCCGTCACCGGTGTGCGCCGGGTCGAGGCGCACGGTGAAGGTCCACGACCGTTCTGCGCCCGGGTCCAGCGTCGTCGCCGTACCGCAGGTGACGTCCCGGCCGACGGCGGTGCAGCCCCCGGGCGAGGAGACGAAGGCGAGCGCCGCCGGCAGCGGGTCGGCGACCGTGACCTTCCGGGCCACCGACGGGCCGCCGTTGCGTACGGTCACCGTGTAGGTGAAGGTCTCCCCGGGGGCCACGGGCGACCGGACCTCGACGGCCTTCACCAGCGAGAGGTCGGACCGGGCGGCCGCCACCCCGCCCGGCGGAGCGGCGGCCGCGCTGGTGTTGTTCGCGGGCTGCGGATCGGGGAGGGCGTGCCGCACGGCCGCGACGTTCCCGAGGTCCGAACCGTCCCCCTGGTAGGCCGGGTCCAGCCGTACGCGCACGGTCCAGGAGGCGCTCGTCCCGGCGCTCAGCTGATCGCGGACCGGGCAGGACAGCTGCTGTCCCGAGGCGGTGCACCCGTCGGCGGAGGAGACGAACCGCAGCGGCCCGGGCAGGGTGTCGGAGACCTGGACGGCGCTCGTGTGGGAGGGCCCCAGGTTCCGTGCGGTGATCCGGTACGCGAACTCCTGCCCCGGGGCCACCGGTCCGGAGCCGACCCCCTCCTTCTCCGCGGCCACGTCGGCGCGCGCCGTCACCACCGTGGGCGCGGCCGTGGAGGTGTTGTCCGCAGGATTGGTGTCCGTACGGTCCGCCGGGGCGGTCACGGTGGCGGTGTTGGACAGGGTGACGGGCTGGGCCGGGGCCGTACCGGTGACCGTGTAGGTGACGGACCCGCCCCGCAGGAAGTCGGCCGTGGTGTTCAGGACGTTCCCGCTGCCGGAGGCCTGCCCGCAGGTCCCGCCGGTGCCGGCGCGGCAGGTCCAGGTCACGTCGGTCAGCCCGGGCACGGTGTCGCGCACGGCGGCGCCGGTGACCTCGTTGGCCTGGCTGTTGGAGACGGCCAGGGTGTAGGTCACCGGTCCGCCGCCGGCGGGCACGGTCGCGGGGGAGCCCGTCTTCGCGAGGGTGAGGTCGGCGGGCACGTTGATCTTGAGGCTGTCGATCTCGTGCACGTTCGTCGCGCCGCCGGTGCTCCCGGAGAACCCCACCTTGAGGGTGGCCGGAAGCTTCGGCTGGCCGGTGATGGCCGTGACGTCGAGGTCGGTGATCAGCTTGGTCATGGCCGTGTCGGGGCCGCTGTCGGACCACACCGACAGCAGCATCTTCGTACCGCTGGGCAGGAGGGACACGCGCACCGTGCGCTCCTTGGCACGGCTGCCGGTCTCCACGGTCTTGCCCGGCCCGTCGGCCGACGTCGCGAAGCGGTACCCGGTCCTGCCGCTGCCTCCGCCGCGCACCACGATCTTGTTGGGCTGGGCGCCCGGGCCGCCGTTGCCGACGGTGTTCGAGGAGAAGTTGCCGAACTCGTCCAGCCCGATGCCGAGGTACGCGCCCGGCACGCCCGAGGTGGCGCAGGAGTCCGCGGCGCCCGAGCAGGCGTAGCCGAGGGCTCCGCCGGAAGCGCCGACCCCGTCGGCCGCCGCGCCGTCGGCCAGGTAGAACGACAGGCCGTCACCGCGCTTGCCCTCGAAGGCCGTTCCCCCGTAGGTGGCGTAGCTGAACTCGGCGAGGATGCCGAGGCTGGAGGGGAAGGAGTCCTTCAGCTTCCAGGTGCCGGCCTGGGTGGAGCTCGCGGACGTCAGCCGCAGCCAGCCGCCGCCCTCCGGATAGCTCGCGTTGCCGCTGGTGCTGCCCAGGTTGGTGGAACTGTCGAAGGTCTCGTTGACGGGGAAGGCGAGGGCGCGGGGTCCGGGGCCGCCCCCGGCCGGGCCGCCCCCGGCGCGCGGGGCCGCCGTCGCGGGCGTGGCGAGGGCCGCGGGCAGGACGAGCGCCGCCGTGCACAGCAGGGCGGCGGCTGCCCTGCGCCACCGGGCACTCCGGGGCATCGTCATACCGGGACGTCCCTCGTCTTCTCGCGCTGCTGCTGCTGCTGCTGTGGTGGTGGTGGTGGTGCGTGCGGCGGTCGTCCGCCGCGGGGGCCGCGGCGAACCGCCGGTCACGGGCGCCGCACCCGGAACGCCGTCCGCAGCGCCGCTCCCGCGGCCACCAGCGCGGTGGAGGTCCACAGCAGCCAGGCCGGGACCGTGGCCCCGGAGTCGGCCAGGTCGCCGCGGCCGCCGTGCTGCTCCCGGCCTTCGTGGTGGTCGCCGCGGCCGTCGTGGCCGTGGTGGCCGTCCCCGCGACCGTCGTGTCCGTCGTGCCCGCCATGTCCGTCGTGCTGCTCCCCGCGGCCTTCGGACACCAGACACAGCCGCCCGCCGCCCGGCCCGGTGGTCCCCGGCCGGTTGGCGTTGTCGGAGAGGTCGGGGTCGAAGCTCGCCGAGGTGACGCGGGCGACGTTCTCGATGGGCGTGCACCTGCCGGCCGGAGGCCGGGCGGCCCGGTCCTCGGTGGCGGCCCGCACCGTGATCCGGTACTCCGCCTTCTCCCCGGCCGCCAGACGGTCCAGCGGCGGACAGACCACCAGCCGCTCCCCGTCCTTCGCGACCGCGCAGTCGTCGGGTGAGGAGAGCAGGGTCAGCGAGGCTGGCAGCCGGTCGGTGACCTGGACCTGCCGCGCCGTCGCCGGGCCCTCGTTGCGCACCGTGATCAGGTACGTGAACTTCTCGCCCGGCCGGACGTGCTCCCGCCCCCTCGCGAGCACCGCCGTCTTCCGGAGCGACAGGTCCGCCGTCCGTGCGCTGGGCGGGATCTCCAGGCCGGTCAGGGAGGAGGTGTTGTTCCGGGAGTCCGGGTCCGCCGTGGCCGAGTCGACGACCGCTTCGTTGACGATGTCCGTGCCGTCTCCGCGGTAGCCGGCGGCCAGCCGTACGGTGATCACCCACGCGTGCGAGGCGCCCACCGCCAGCGCGGCCAGCGGCCCGCACACCACCGTCCGGCCGCTCGCGGTGCAGCCGTCGCGGGACGAGACGAATTCCAGGGCGAGCGGCAACCGGTCGGTGACGCGCACCTGCCGGGCGCTGGACGGGCCCCGGTTGGTCACCGTCACGACGTAGTCGAAGGTCTCCCGCCCCGCCGAAGCGGCGCTCTCCCGGTCGGCGGTCGCCGCCGGCCGCAGGATGCCCGACACCGCCAGATCCGCGCTCTCCCGGAGCCGCGCGGCGGTGGCTCCGCTGCCCGCCCCGGGCTCCTCCACCGGTCCCGCGCCGCCGCCGGGCCCCGTTTCCGAGAGCGCCTGCCCCGTACCGGCGGCAGGCGCTGCCGGTACGGCGGACGCGTCGGGCTCCGGCGACGCGTCGGGCTCGGGGGACTCGGACGTGGCCGTACCGGGGTCCGCCGGACCCGATGCCGCGGAAGGCGCCGTGGAGAGGAAACAGCACGCCGCCGCCGCGGAGAGCGCGGCCACCGTGCGCCGGCGCCGGCACGGGCCGCCGGTGCGGCTTCTCACGACACGTCGCATCGGCTGCCCTTCGGGGAAGGAGGACTCGCCCCAAGGAGGACCAGTGCGGTGATCTATTCACACAAATAGGCAGAAAGGGTGCGGCCGGTGTGATCGCTTATGACTAACGGGTGATCGAATTCAGTCCGTCGGCCCTAAGCCGTCGGCTCGGTCGCCCTCGCTCTCGCCCTCGCCCCCGGCTCAGCCGTGGGCGGCGTGCAGTTCGTCCGTGAAGTGGTGGTGGCTGTGCCGCCACCCCGCTCCGGCCGGGCGCGCCCCGCGGAGGTGCGGATGCCCGGGGGTCAGTCCGCGGTGCTCGTGCTCGTGTACGTGGCCCCGGGCCTCCTCCGTCGGCGCCCCGGCCGGCCACAGGCGGGCGGCGAGGGCCGCGGCGGCGAGCGCGACCGCGCCCAGCGCCGCCGTCGCCCACCCGAGCCCGGCCTTCGCGCCGACCCAGCCCGCGAGCGGATAGGTCAGCAGCCAGGCGGCGTGCGACAGGGAGAACTGGGCGGCGAACACCGCGGTGCGGTCCCCCTCCGGCGCGGCCCGCCGGAGCACCCGGCCGGCGGGCGTGAGCACCATCGAGCACGCCGCCCCGAACACCGCCCACGTGCCCAGCAGCGCGGGCCACCGCCAACCGCCGCCGTGCGCCGAGGTGATGACGCCGAGGGCGCCGAACGCCGCGGGGAGCAGCAGGGCGCCGGTGAGCATCACCCGCCGGTCCGGGCGGTTCTCCAGGATCCGCGGCAGGGCCAGCGCCACGGACATGGACCCGGCTCCGTACGCGCCGAGGGCGAGGGCGACGGACTCGGGGGACAGCCCCAGGAAATCCCGGACGTACACGACGGAGTTGACCGTGACCACGGCTCCGGCGGCCGCGACCGCGAGGTTCATGGCCAGCAGGGACCGCAGCTGCGCAGCGCCGAGGAACAGGCGCGTCCCCGCGGTGGCCTTGGCGTACGCACCCGGCCCGGACCCGGCGCAGGCCCGCGCCCGGCGGGGCAGGACGGCGGACAGCACGAGCGCGGACGAGCCGAGGAATCCGGCCGCCGTACCGAGGAACAGCCGGTCGTAGGCGACCACCGACAGCAGTGCGGCCGCGAGCGCGGGGCTGAAGAGGCTCTCCAGGTCGTAGGCGAGCCGGGACAGCGACAGGGCCCGCGTGTAGTCGCGCTCCTCCGGCAGGACCTCGGGGATCAGGGCCTGGAAGGCGGGCGTGAAGGCGGCCGAGGCGGTTTGCAGCAGGAAGATCAGGACGTAGACCTGCCACACCTGGTCCACGAACGGCAGGACGAGCGCGACCCCCGCCCGGACCAGATCGGAGCCGGCCAGGAGGGCCCGGCGCGGCAGCCGGTCGGCCACCGCGGCGACCGCCGGGGCGATGACCACGTACGCCACCATCTTGATCGCGAGCGCCGTGCCGAGCACCGAGCCCGCGTCGGCGCCCGCGAGGTCGTACGCGAGCAGCCCGAGGGCCACGGTGGCCAGGCCCGTGCCGGTCAGGGCGATGACCTGGGCGCCGAACAGGCGGCGGTAGGTGCGGTCGCGCAGGACGCTCGGCATGCGATCCCTCTCCGGGCCGGGTGGTGGGGCGGGGCCTCCAATGTATCCACACATGCGCACCTGCGCACATGTCTGGTGGATTGCGGCTCCTCCGACGCCCCGGCCCTTCCCGGAGCGACCTACTCTGTGGGGTATGCCCGCTCGCGAACCCCAGCCACCTGCACCCGATGCGCACCTACGGGATCCCGACAGGGCGCGCCTCATCGAGGCGACCGAGGTCTTCGCGATGCTTTCGGACGTCACCCGGCTGCACCTCCTGTGGCTGCTCGCCCGGGAGGAGTCGGACGTCGGCTCGCTCGCCGAGCGGTGCGACGCGTCGAGGACCGCGGTGAGCCAACACCTGGCGAAACTCCGGCTGGCGGGCCTCGTGGACACCCGCCGCGAAGGCCGGCGCATCCACTACAGCCTGCGCGACGGGCATCTGCGCCGACTCGTCCTGGAAGCCCTCAGCCACGCCGACCACCGGGTCAGCGGAACGGCCCCGCACAACTGACTCCCGCGACGGCGCGCCCGGTGCCCCGAGCGGTCCCCGCGCGAGCCGCCGCCGGCAACCGGACGTTCTCCATGATCGGTCGGCGCCGCCCTGGTGGCGGTCCTCGCCCTGGACGGCGCACCCAACGCCGGCGCCGAGGACCGACCGCGGGTACGACGAGGGCAGATCAGGGCGTTGAACGCTTCGCCGGCCTGCGCGGACTGCTCCTGAAGCCGCTCGGCGGAATTCCGCCGATGCACCCCCGCGTGCGGGACGGCTCCCCTATCCTCGGCCCGTGGATCAGCTGATCGTCGAAGACCCGCCCCGTATCGGCCCGTACCGTCTGATCGCCCGGCTGGGGGCCGGCGGCATGGGCCTGGTCTACCTGGGCCGGTCCGAGGGCGGGCGCACCGTCGCCGTGAAGGTCGTCCAGGCCGAGTACGCAGGCAACCCGGAGTTCCGCAGGCGCTTCGCCCGGGAGGTGGCCGCCGCGCGGCGGGTGGGCGGGAGCTGGACCGCGGCCGTGCTCGACGCCGACCCCGAGGCCGCCGTGCCCTGGGTGGCGACCCGGTACATCCCGGGGCCCGATCTGCACGCCGTGGTCGCCAAGGACTTCGGGCCGCTGCCCGAGCACTCCGTGCGCACCCTCGCCAACCGGCTCGCCCTCGCCCTGCAGGCCGTGCACGAGGCGGGCCTGATCCACCGCGACCTCAAGCCCTCCAACGTCCTGATCACCGTCGACGGCCCGCGCGTCATCGACTTCGGCATCGCCCGAGCCATGGACAGCCTCGCCGGGGACAGCCTGCTGACCCATACCGGCATGCTGATCGGATCGGCCGGTTTCATGTCGCCGGAGCAGGTCCGCGGCCGCGAACTCACCCCCGCCAGCGACGTCTTCTGCCTCGGAGCCGTCCTCGTCTACGCCGCCACCGGACGGCTCCTCTTCGGCGCCGCCGACACCGGCCTGAACGCCCACCTCTTCCGGGTCGCCGAGGAGGAGCCGGACCTGACCGGCGTGCCGGAGGAGCTCGTCGAGCTCGTCCGCGACTGCCTGCACAAGGACCCGACCCTGCGGCCGACCCCCGCACAGGTGGCCGAGCGTACGGCCGCCGACCAGCCCGGGGAATGGCTGCCGGGCCAGGTCCTGGCCCAATTGGGCCGCCACGCGGCCCAATTGCTGGACTTCGCCCCCGCGCCGCTCGACGAAGCCCCGGCCGCGCCGCAGGACCCCCGGGTCCCCTCCCCGCGCCCCCAGCTCCCCCCGCCGCCCGCGTACGCCCCCACGGCCCCGGCACCCTACGGCCCCGCGCAGGGCTTCGGCCCGTCCCCGGCGGCCACACCCGCCGACGGGTGGCCCCTCCCCCCGCCCGAGGCGGCCGTGGCCCCCGCCGATCCGCACACCCGGCGCCGGCGGGGCCTGGTCGTGGCCGCCCTGGTGCAGCTGGTGGTGCTGCTCGAAGGGACGGTCTTCGACCTGGCGATGCCGTTGGTCCACGCCGAGTTCGGCCTCGGATACGACGGCATGGACCTGGTGTTCGTCACCTACTGGGTGGTCTTCGGCGCGCTGCTCCTGCTCGGCGGCCGCGTCGTGGACCGGGTGGGGCGCCGCCAGTCGGTGATCATCGGGCTGGTCGGATTCGCGGTGGCCTGCACCCTCGGGGGCGCGGCCTCCAGCTCCGCCATGCTGATCTCGGCCCGCGCCCTCCAGGGCGCCTTCGCCGCCCTGCTGACACCGGCCGCACTCGCCCTGGTGTCCACCGGCTTCACCGACCCCAGGGGACGCGGCAGGGCCTTCGGGGTCTACGCCGCGCTCGCCGGCGGCGGTTCGGTGCTCGGGCTGTTCGCGGGAGGCTTCGCCTACAACCTGGTCTGGAGGTGGAGCTTCTACGTCGCCGTCCCCATCGCCGTGATCGCCCTGGTCGTCGCCCTGGCCCTGCCGCGCGACCGCCCGGACCCGGCCGGCGCCCGCCTCGACGCGCCCGGCCTCCTGCTCGGCTCCACCGCCCTCGCCGCCCTCGTCTACGGCCTCTACGCGGGCGGTTCGCACGGGTGGACCGTGCCCCTCGTGCTGTTCCCGCTGGTGGGCGGAGCCGTCCTGCTCGGCGCCTTCTTCTGGCAGCAGAGCAGGACGCCGAACCCGGTGCTCGCGGGCCGCGTCCTGGGCGACCGCAACCGGCTCGGCGCGCTCCTCGTCGTGTTCCTGGCCGGCATCGGCACCCTCCTGCTGTTCTCGTTCCTGAACTTCTGGATCCGGGAGGTCCTCGGCTACTCGGCGGACGGCGCCGCCCTGCTCCTCCTCCCCATGGCCGCCGGAATCCTCGTCGGGTCCACCCAGGTGTCCGCCCGGCTGACGCCCCGGGTCGCGCCCGGAATCCTGATCGCGGTGGGGATGGCGCTCACGGCCGCCGGACTGCTGGTCCTGACCGGCCTCGAATCCGGCGGGCCGTCCGTACCGGTGGTGCTGTCCGGATCGATCCTCATCGGCCTCGGCATCGGACTGGCCTACGTGCCGGTCTTCGACGTCGCGACCGCCGGAATCGCCCCCCGGCAGGCCGGTGCGACGGCCGGGGTCATCGGCACGGCCCAGCAGCTCGGCGAAGCCATCGGCGTCGTACTGCTCGCAGTGGCCCTCGCCGAATCCTCCGCGGTGGATTTCCAGGACCGGCTGCGCGGATACGCGGACACCCTCTGGTGGGCGCTCGGCAGCGTGCTGCTCGCCGCGGTGCTCGCGGGTCTGATGGTCAACGCCAGGGCCCCGCGCAGCGCCGTACGGCAGCCTGCCGAGCCGCTCCGCTAGGGGCGGTGGGGCCGGGGCCTCAGCCCCGGCCGCGTACGAGCGTGAACACCGCGCCCTCGGGGTCCGTGACCACGGCCAGCCGGCCGCTCAGGCCCTCGCGCGGCGGCTGGACGATCCCGCCGCCGAGCCGCTGGACCCGGGCCGCGGCCGCGTCGGTGTCCTCCACCTCGAAGTACGTCATCCAGTGCGGCCCCCGGTCGTGGGGCAGGGAGCGGCCGACCCCGTGCACGGCGGCCACCGGCACGCCCTGCAGGGACAGGGTGAGGTAGTCGAAGTCTTCGGCGGCCTCGCCCGCACCCGCGTGCGCGCGGGCCTCGTGGCCGAAGACGTGCTCGTAGAACTTGCCGACCGTCGAGGTGTCCTGCGTGACCAGCTCGTGCCAGACCGGGGTGCCCGGCCCCCCGGCCAGCCGGGTCCCGAGGTGGGAGGCCGCCTGCCAGAGCCCGAAGATCGCGCCCAGCGGGTCCGAGCAGATCGCCACCCGTCCCGCGACCCCGGCATCGAGCGGGCCCACCGCGACGGTGCCGCCGCAGGAGCGGATGGATTCGGCCGTGGCGTCGGCGTCGTCCGTGGCGAGGTACGTGGTCCAGGCCACCGGGAGCTGCCGGTCCGGGGGCATCTCGCCGATGCCGGCCACCTCGCGCCCGCCGAGCATGGCCCGGACGTACGGACCGAGTTGCTCGGGGCCGGGCTCGTACTCCCAGCCGAACAAGTCGGCGTAGAAATCCTCGGTGGTACCGAGGCCGTGCACCATCAGGCTCGCCCAGCACGGCGTGCCGGGCGTGCGCCGCGTTGCTTCCGATGCCTCGGTCATGTCAGCCGTCTCCTCCGTCGTCACGCTCGTGACCCTTCCCGGAGCTGATGCTTCCACTCCGGCGGGCCCGGCGCGCCCCGACCGGCCGGGTTTTCCGGGAGCCGGGAGAGATGACCGGATCAGTGCGGCCCGTCGGGCCCCGTGGATGTCCGGCTTGTTACGCGGGGTGTGCGCCGGGGAGCAAAATGGCCCGCATGACTGCGAACCCGCCCCGCTCACCGCTCGTCTCCGCCGCCGACCTGAAGGAGGAGCTGGCCGGCCCGCTGCCCCCGGTGCTCCTCGACGTCCGCTGGCAGCTCGGCGGCCCGAACCTGCGGCCCGCCTACGAGGCCGGACACCTCCCGAACGCGGTCTACGTCGACCTCGACACGGAACTGGCAGGCCAGGCGGGCTCCGGCGGCCGGCACCCGCTGCCGGATCCCGAGGAGTTCGGGGCGGTGATGCGGCGGGCCGGAGTCTCGTCGGACACGCCCGTGGTCGTGTACGACGGCGGCCTGGGCTGGGCGGCGGCGCGCGCGTGGTGGCTGTTGCGCTGGACGGGTCACCCGCGGGTGCGGGTCCTGGACGGGGGACTGGCCGCATGGCAGGCCGGTGACGGTCCGCTGTCGGCCGAGGTCACTCCTGTGAGCGAGGGTGATTTCAAGCCAAATCCGGGTGCCATCGGACTGCTGGACGCGGACGGCGCGGCGGCGCTGGCCCGGACGGGTGTGCTGCTGGACGCACGGGCGGGCGAGCGGTACCGGGGCGAGGTCGAACCGATCGATCCGGTCGGGGGCCACATCCCGGGAGCGCTGTCGGCGCCGACCACCGAGAACACGGGATCCGACGGCCTGCTCCTGGACCGCGACGCCCTGCGGGCCCGCTTCGAAGGCCTGGGCGTGCACGCCGAGACCGCCACCCCGGTCGGGGTGTACTGCGGCTCGGGCGTCTCGGGGGCCCACGAGGTCCTGGCGCTGGCGGCGGCGGGCATCCCGGCAGCGCTGTACGCGGGCAGCTGGTCGGAATGGTCGGCGGACCCGGCGCGCGAGGTCGCGGTCGGCGAGCTGCCGGGCTAGCGGGGGACTGCACCGGCTCCGGTCCGAGGACCGGAGCCGGTCCGAGGCGGTGGTGGTGTCCGCCGCCGCCTCGGACCGGACGGGTCCGGGCCTACTCCTGCTTCTTGCGGCGGGTGCCGAAGACGATCTCGTCCCAGCTCGGCACCGCCGCGCGGCGGCCGGGCCGCACCCCGTCGGCCTCCGCCTGCCGGTCGGTCGTGCCCGTCAGCCGGTCCCGGTGTCCCGCCACGGTGCGCGGCATCAGGACGTCCGCGTACGCGGAACCCGCACCGGCCGACGCCGAAGCGGCGGGCGGCTCCTCCACCTCCGGTTCGGTCACCGGCTCCGGGACCACCAGGTCGCCGCGGAAGCTCGGTACCGCCTCCAGCAGTGCCGTCAGCGTGTCCCGCTCTTCCTCGGGCTCCGGCTCCGGCGGGGGAGCGGGAGCCGTGGGGCGTTCCATCTGGCGGTCGAGCGCCCGGTCCAGCGGCCGGTCGCGGGGCAGTCGCGCGATCCTCGGCACGAACGGGAAGCTCGGCTCCGGGGTCGCCGGCAGGTCGTCCGATTCGCCGATCAGCGAGCGGGCCTCGTCGTCCACGGCCACGACCAGCCGGCGCGGCGGGTCGTACGTCCAGCTCGCCGAGTGCGGTTCGCCCGCGACCCGGTAGACCAGCAGGACCTCCCAGGTGCCGTCGTCGCGGCGCCAGGAGTCCCACTGGACGGATTCCTTCTCGGCGCCGCGCAGCGAGAGCCGTTCCTGCACGGCCTCGCCGAGCTGGGGTCCGGTGTTCTCGCCGGGCCGGCGCACGGGGGTCTTGCGGGCCCGCTCCGCCATGAACGCGCGCTCGGCGAGCACGGGGCCCTCGAAGCGGCGTACGCGGTCGACGGGGATGCCCGCCAGCTGAGCGACCTCCTCAGCGGAGGCACCGGCCCGTATGCGGGCCTGGATGTCGCGGGGGCGGAGGTGGCTCTCCACCTCGATCTCGATCTGGTTCAGGCGCGCACGGTCGTTGCGCACGGCAGCCCGGAGACGCTCGTCGATCGGAAGCGTGTACTCCGTGCTGTCCGCAGCCTTGAGCACCAGTCGTGTGCCGTCATTTGAGACGGCCACGACACGCAGTTCGGGCATGGGGACCTCCCGGGTGGTGCCTGCCGACGTCACGTGCGTCGCTGCTTCCGCTAGTCGAGTGTGGCCTGCCCGGGTGCAGCCTGCCACTACCTTGCCGAGTTAAACCGGCGTGTCGGGCATGCGCCCTTGATCGCTGTTATGGCACGGTTACCTGTTGGGCACGCACAGTGACCGAATGATTACTGTGCGCAGCAGGATCCCGTGCAATACCGCGGCATCGCCGGTCTCGAGTGCCGTTTTTCCATCAGCCGGCCCCCTCTCCCGAGTCCGGACATCCGAAAGGAAGGACGGCCCCAGGGCTCGCCACAGTACTCCATTCGGGCCACCTGGGTGGACCGCCGCGCCGCCGAACTTGTCCCGGACGGCGGGAGTTGGGCTGCCCTCGATCGGGTCCATATCCGGCCGGACCTGCACGCGCGCCCGTTTTCGGGTGTCTTCCTTCACAAAATCTCCGGAAACGGAACTATCCGTTTCGCTGACGTGTCAGTAACGGGAGAAGGCGTTGGAGCGCGAGGGGCAGGACACGCAGGGGATGGCGATGGGTCAGAAGACGGTGCTGGACGTGGGACCGGAGCAGGAGAAGGAGAAGAAGAAGCTCGATCTGAGCGCGGCTCAGGTCGCGGGCTCCTCCCTCGCCACGGTCGCGGCGGCCCTGCTCGCCTCACAGATGGGCGTCTACGGGACCATCCTCGGCGCCGGCGTGGTGAGCGTGGTGGCCACCGCGGGCGGACCCGTCATCCAGCACTTCTTCCGCCGCACCGGCGACCAGCTGCGCGAGTCGGCCCGGCCGAAGGCCCGTCAGGTCCCCGTGGACGGGCCCGGGTCCGCTCCCGCGGGGCGGGCGCCGGACGGCACGATGCTGCTGGGCACCGTCTCCGTCGGCGGCCCGCCGTCCGACGAGGAGTTCGGCGCGGGCACGGTCCACGGCACCCGGATGCGGGGCTGGAAGCGGACGGCCCTGGCCTCCGGGGCGGCCTTCGCCATAGCGCTCGGCGGCCTCGGAACCTACGAGGCCGTGGCCGGCACCTCGGTCAGCGCCGGCGGCGACACGATCTTCACGGCCGGAGTCGGCAAGGCCCGCGACTACAAGCCCGACCCGCCCAAGGAGGAGCGGGGCACGGGCAACGGCACGGGGGAGAAGGGCGGGAAGACCCCGGACACCGGGACCTCCCCGAGCTCCTCGCCGTCGAACGGCGGCCGGAGCCCGAAGCCCGACCCGGACACCTCGCCGTCCGCCGACCCGTCGTCCAGCCCCAGCCCGACCCCGCCGAAGCCCGATCCCTCGCAGAGCACCACGCCCCCGAAGCCCGATCCTTCGCCGAGCAGCACGCCCCCGAAGTCCCCGGCGCCGGGGACCGGCCAGGAATCGCCGGCCCCCTGAGGGATCGGTCCCCCGGGCTCAGTCGCCCAAGACCCGCCGCAGGTAGTCGTTGCCGAAGACCCGGTCCGGGTCCAGCCGGTCCCGGAGCGCGGTGAACTCCCCGAAGCGCGGGTACACCCCGGCGAAGTACTCCGCGTCCCGCGTGTGCACCTTGCCCCAGTGCGGGCGCCCGCCGTACTCGGTGAAGATCCGCTCGGCGGCCGTGAAGTAGGCCTGGTACGGGGTGCCCTTGTACATGTGCACCGCGATGTACGCGCTCTCGCGGCCCGAGGCGGTCGACAGGGTGATGTCGTCCGCCGGAGCCGTCCGCACCTCCACCGGGAAGCTGATCCGCAGCCCGGAGCGGTCCACCATGGCTTTCAGCTCCCGCAGTGCCTCGACGACGCGCTCGCGCGGAAGGGCGTACTCCATCTCCACGAACCGCACCCGGCGCGGGCTGGTGAACACCTTGTACGGGATGTCCGTGTAGGTGCGCGCCGACAGGGCGCGGCTCGCGATCCGGGCGATGGAGGGGATGGCCGCCGGGACGGCGCGGCCGAAGGAGTTGACGGCCTGGAAGAGGCCGTTGGACAGCAGCTCGTCCTCGACCCAGGCGGAGACCGCTCCGGGCGGGGCGGCCGGGCCCTGGCTGCGGTTGTTGCGCTTGGTGTTGCAGTTGCCGGTGTGCGGGAACCAGTAGAACTCGAAGTGCTCGTTCTCCGCGTGGAGCTGGTCGAACTCCGCGGTCACCCGGTCGAAGGCCATGGGCTCCTCACGGGCGGTCAGGAAGAAGAGCGGCTCCACGGCGAAGGTGAGGGCGGTGACGACGCCGAGCGCGCCGATGCCCAGCCGGGCCGCCGCGAAGACCTCGGGATTCTCCTTCTCGGAGCACGCCAGCAGCTGTCCGTCCGCCGTGACCAGCTCCAGGCCGCGGATCTGGGCGGCGATGGAGGCCGAGTCGCGGCCGGTCCCGTGGGTGCCGGTGCTGGTGGCGCCCGAGACCGTCTGCTCCATGATGTCGCCCATGTTGGTGAGCGACAGGCCCTCCTTGGCGAGGGCCAGGTTGAGGTCCTTGAGGACCGTGCCCGCCGCCACGGTGACGGTGCCGGCGGACCGGTCGATCGCCTGTATCCCGGCCAGCGCCTGCGGGCGGATCAGTACGCCGTCGGTCGCGGCGGCCGCGGTGAAGGAGTGGCCGGTGCCGACCGCCTTCACCTTCAGCCCGTCCCCGGCGGCCCGGCGGACCGCCTCCTGAAGCTCCCCGACCGAGGCCGGGGTGACCACGCGCGCGGGCGTGGCGCTGACGTTGCCCGCCCAGTTATGCCACGCGGCGGTCCGTGTCCCGCTGCTGCCTGCTGTCCCCGTCGTCGCCATCGTTGGAAGGCTCCTCCCCTTGCGCCGGCCTCGTCAGCCGGCGGTAACCCGCGAACGCAACCGCCGCCGCGGCGGCCCCCGCCGAGATGGAGACGACGTACCCGGTCCTCGCGCCGGCGGCGTCGATGACCCAGCCGGCCACGGAGGACCCGAGCGCGACCCCGACCGCGAGCCCGGTGCCCGTCCAGGTCATCCCCTCGGTCAGCTTCGCGCGTGGTACGTGCGCCTCGATCAGGGCCATCGTGGTGATCATCGTGGGAGCGATGGCGAGGCCCGAAACGAAGAGCGCCACGGCCAGAAACGGAAGGTTCCCGGCCAGTAGGAGGGGGATCATACTCACGGCCATCGCACAGATGCCCAGCACCCACCTGCGTTCGGCCTTGCCCTTGAGGTGGAGCAGGCCGAAGACGATGCCGGCGAGGCAGGACCCGACCGCCCAGATCGCGAGGATGAAGCTCGCCCACGCCTTGTGCCCCTGCTCCTCGGCGAAGGCCAGCGTGACCACGTCGATGGAGCCGAAGATGGCCCCGGTGGCCACGAACGTGGCCACCAGCACCTGGAGTCCGGGGGAGCGCAGCGCCGAGGTCCGGTCGGAGTCCTCGCCGCGCGGGTGCGGGGCGGGCTCGGTGGCGCGCTGCGCGGTCAGCCACCACACGCCCACGAGCAGGCAGACCCCGGCGACCAGCGGGCCCGCCTCGGGGAACCAGGTGGTGGAGAGCCCGATGGCGAGGATCGGCCCGAAGATGAAGCAGACCTCGTCCAGGACGGATTCCAGGGAGTACGCCGTGTGCAGTTCGCGCGGCGAGTCCCGGTAGATGGCCGTCCACCGGGCCCGGATCATCGCGCCCACGCTGGGTACGCAGCCCGCGAGCGCGGCGAAGACGAACAGGGTCCAGTCGGGCGCGTGGTTGGCCGCGCACAGCAGCAGCCCGGAGATGGCGAGGATCGCCAGCAGGCTCGCCGGGCGCAGGACGCGGCGCTGGCCGTACTGGTCGACCAGGCGGGACACCTGCGGGCCGATCCCGGCGGCGGAGAGCGCGAGCGTGGCGGTGAGGGCGCCGGCCAGCGAGTACCGGCCCGTGAGCTCGGAGATCATCGTCAGGATGCCGATACCGACCATGGAGAGCGGCAGCCGGCCTATGAGGCCGGCCGCGCTGAAGCCCCGGCTCCCGGGGGCGGCGAAGATCGCGCGGTAGGGACTGGGCAAGGTGCCCTCCGTAAGGGACGTCATTGGCCCATACAGGTTACGGCCGCACCCGGGCCGCCCGCCTGACGAAGCCGCGGGGGGCGGGGAGGGGGGTCCCGGCCCCCGGCGGAGCGGTCCCGCAGGACGGGCCTGTTTTCCGCGGGACGGCGGCGGGTGGCAGGATTCGAAGCATGTCTGACCAGCTCCGCGCCTCCGCCGCCGGCTCGGCCGAAGGCCCCGCCGCCCCCTACGACGCCCTCCTGCTGCTGTCCTTCGGCGGCCCCGAGGGGCCCGACGACGTCGTGCCGTTCCTGGAGAACGTCACGCGCGGCCGCGGCATCCCGCGCGAGCGGCTCAAGGAGGTCGGGCAGCACTACTTCGGCTTCGGCGGCATCAGCCCGATCAACGGTCAGAACCGCGAGCTGCTGGACGCCCTGCGCAAGGACTTCGCCGGGCACGGGCTGGACCTGCCGGTCTACTGGGGCAACCGCAACTGGGCCCCGTACCTGAACGACGTGATGCGCGAGATGGCCGCCGACGGGCGCCGCCGCATCGCGGTGCTCGCGACCAGCGCGTACGCCTCGTACTCGGGCTGCCGGCAGTACCGCGAGAACCTCGCCGACGCGCTCGCCCTGCTCGTGGAGGAGGGCGTGGCCGAGGCCGACCTGCCCCAGGTCGACAAGCTGCGGCACTACTTCAACCACCCCGGCTTCGTGCAGCCCATGATCGACGGGGTGCTGGCCTCGCTGGCCTCGCTGCCCGAGGAGGTCCGCGCCGGGGCGCACCTGGCCTTCACCACGCACTCCATCCCGAACGCGGCCGCGGACGCCTCCGGCCCGGTGGAGGAGCACACGGCGGGCGGCGAGGGCGGGGCCTACGTCAAGCAGCACCTGGACGTCGCGCGGCTGATCGCCGACGCGGTCCGCGCCGAGACCGGCACCGAGCTGCCCTGGGAGCTCGTCTACCAGTCGCGCAGCGGCGCCCCGCACATCCCGTGGCTGGAGCCGGACATCTGCGACCACCTGGAGGCCCTGCACGGAGCGGGCGCCCCCGCGGTGGTCATGGTGCCCATCGGCTTCGTCTCGGACCACATGGAGGTGCTGTACGACCTCGACACGGAGGCGACGGCGAAGGCCGCCGAGCTGGGGCTGCCCATCGCCCGCTCGGCCACGGTCGGCGCCGACCCCCGGTTCGCGGCGGCGGTACGGGACCTCGTGCTGGAGCGGGCCGCGGCGGAACGCGGGGAGGCCGTGGAGCGCTGCGCGCTCGGCCTGCTCGGAGCGAGCCACGACCTGTGCGCCGTGGGCTGCTGCCCGGCGCGCGGGCCCCGGCCCGCGGCGGCGGGCGTGGACAGCCCGTACGCGTAGCCGCCGGTGTGCCCGGTCCGGTGTCCCCGGTCCGGTGTGTGCAGTGAAGTCCGCAGAAGTCGATGAACGGGAGCCCGGCGTGATCTCCGAAGAGCTGAAGACCGAACTGCTGGACGTGGCCCTGGAGGCGGCCGGCCGGGCGGGCGCGCTGCTGCGGGACGGGCGGCCCGCCGATCTGGCGGTCGCCTCGACCAAGACGAGCCCGATCGACGTGGTGACCGAGATGGACATCGCGGCCGAGAAGCTGATCACCGGCATCCTCGGGGAGCGGCGGCCCGAGGACGGGCTGCTGGGCGAGGAGGGCTCGGAGTCGGCCGGCACCAGCGGCGTGCGGTGGGTCATCGACCCGCTGGACGGCACGGTGAACTACCTCTACGGGCTGCCGACCTGGGGCGTGTCCATCGCGGCCGAGTACCGCGGGGAGACGGTGGCCGGGGTCGTGGCGGCGCCGATGCGCGGGGAGACGTACCACGCGGTGCTGGGGCGCGGTGCCTGGCTGGGCGGCGCCCGCCTCGCCTGCCGGCCGGCCGCTCCGCTGGACCAGGCGCTGATCGGCACCGGGTTCGCGTACGTCCAGAGCCGGCGGGCGCACCAGGCGGACGTCGCGCAGCGGATCATCCCGCTGGTACGGGACGTCCGGCGCGGCGGGTCGGCGGCGATCGACCTGTGCGACGTGGCCGCCGGACGGCTGGACGGGTACTGGGAGCGCGGGCTGAACCCCTGGGACCTGGCGGCGGGAGAGCTGATCGCGCGGGAGGCCGGCGCGGTCACGGGCGGCCGTCCCGGGGAGCCCGCCTCGGGCGAGCTCGCGATCGCCGCGACCCCCGCGGTGTTCGCCTCGCTGCGGCCGCTGCTGGAGGAAGCCGGGGCCTGGCACGACTGAGCTCGGGCGCGCCCGCGGGCCCCGGGGAGGCCCCGGGCGGGCCCCGGAGGTGCTCCCGGACGTGAAGGAACCCCGGCGGCCGGGTGGCGGCCTCCGGGGTCCGGGGGGTGTGCACGAGCCGGTGGATGACTACCGGCAGCTGGAGTCAGCAGGCGGAGACGGTGACCGGAACGCCGTGATCGGCTGCGATGCGCTGGAGGTCTTCCAGCTCCGCCTGTTCCACTTCCGCGAGGAAGTCGTCGCCCGTCTCGCGAGCCTGCCTGAGGTCCGACTGCGTGCTCCTGATGCGCTGCAGGAGACCCGCGGTGAATGCGTCCATGGTGGGTTCGCCCCCTCTTCGTGGGTCGGCGGCGGCACGTGGCAGTGCGCCGTCAGGGAGGTGTTCGGGGTGTGAAGTCGTCCTCCCCGCCGCGTTGGACCCAGAAACCTCGTGAGGCGAGGGAATCCTCACTTCCGTCCCCGGAGCCACGGCCGCAGTCACCGCCCGAGCACCCGCCTGCGGCGTCTTACAGCCGGTTTACCGGCGAAAGGGGCAGGATGGAGGCCACATGACACACCTGCCCTGACGGGCTCTGAGGAAGGAAACGACGTGCGCGTACTCGTCGTCGAGGACGAGCAGCTGCTCGCCGATGCGGTGGCCACCGGACTGCGCCGGGAGGCCATGGCCGTGGACGTCGTGTACGACGGCGCCGCGGCCCTGGAGCGCGTCGGAGTGAACGACTACGACGTGGTCGTGCTCGACCGGGACCTCCCGCTCGTGCACGGCGACGACGTGTGCCGGAAGATCGTCGAGCTCGGCATGCCCACCCGCGTGCTCATGCTGACGGCCTCCGGCGACGTGAGCGACCGGGTCGAGGGCCTGGAGATCGGGGCGGACGACTACCTGCCCAAGCCCTTCGCGTTCACCGAGCTGACCGCCCGGGTACGGGCCCTCGGCCGGCGCACCACGGTCGCGCTGCCCCCCGTACTGGAGCGCGCGGGGATCAAGCTGGACCCGAACCGGCGCGAGGTGTTCCGCGAGGGCAAGGAGGTGCAGCTGGCGCCGAAGGAGTTCGCGGTGCTGGAGGTCCTCATGCGCAGCGAGGGCACGGTCGTGTCCGCCGAGCAGCTCCTGGAGAAGGCGTGGGACGAGAACACGGACCCCTTCACCAACGTGGTGCGCGTGACGGTGATGACGCTGCGCCGCAAGCTCGGGGAGCCGCCGGTCATCGTGACCGTCCCCGGTTCCGGCTACCGGATCTGACGCGGGTGGCAGCGACCCCGGCGCCACCCGCCGCGCCACCGAAACCGACCTGGGACCCCGGCCAGCCCGAGGGTCCTTTCCCTTGGCTGCGGCCGACCATCCGGATACGCCTGACGCTGCTGTACGGCGGGATGTTCCTGATCGCCGGCATCCTGCTGCTGTCGATCATCTACCTGCTGGCGGCCCAGGCGCTGCGCCAGGGCAACGCGCTGCCGTTCACGATCGTGGACGGGGGCCCGATCCGGGTCAGCAGCACCTGCCCCGGCGTGAACGGTTCGGGACAGGCGGTCGAACAGTTCAACGCCGCGATCAACTCGTGCATCCTCGAACAGCGCCGGCACGCGCTGGACGATCTGCTGAGCCGCTCGCTGATGGCGCTGATGGGGCTGAGCATCATCGCCTTCGCCTTCGGTTACGCGATGGCCGGCCGGGTGCTCTCGCCGCTCGGCAAGATCACCCGTACCGCCCGCCGGGTGGTCGGCTCCGACCTGACCCGGCGGATCGAGCTGGACGGTCCGGACGACGAGCTCAAGGAGCTCGCCGACACCTTCGACGAGATGCTCGACCGGCTGGAGCGGGCCTTCACGGCCCAGCAGCGGTTCGTGGCCAATGCCTCGCACGAGCTGAGGACCCCGCTGGCCATCAACCGGACGCTGCTGGAGGTGCACCTGTCCGATCCCGGGGCGCCGGTGGAGCTCCAGCAGCTCGGCAAGACCCTGCTGGCCACCAACGAACGCAGCGAGCAGCTGGTCGAGGGCCTGCTGCTGCTGGCCCGCAGCGACAACCAGATCATCGAGCGCAAGCCCGTGGACCTGGCCGAGGTGGCCTCGCGCGCCCTCGACCAGGCGCGCGGGGAGGCGCAGGCCAAGGGCGTGGAGATCCGCGGCGAGCGCGCGCTGGCCGTGGTCCAGGGCAACGGCGTGCTGCTGGAGCGGATCGCGCTCAACCTGGTGCAGAACGCCGTCCGCTACAACGTGCCCGAGGGCGGCTGGGTGGAGGTCACCACCGAGGCCGTGCACGGGCAGGCGGTCCTGCTGGTATCGAACACGGGTCCCGTGGTTCCCGCGTACGAGGTGGACAACCTCTTCGAGCCCTTCAGACGGCTGCGTACGGAGCGCACGGGCAGCGACAAGGGTGTCGGGCTCGGCCTCTCCATCGCGCGCTCCGTGGCGCGCGCACACGGCGGGAGGATCCAGGCGGTCCCGCGCGAGGGCGGTGGCCTCGTGATGCGTGTCACTCTGCCCTTGTGAGGGCGGCCACCCCGTGTTCGCTGTTGGCTGAATGCTTGGGTCATGAAGACAGTGACTTCTGTGCGATCGATCACAGTGTCGAGTGTCCGGCCCTATGCGCTCAGTGACCTTGGCGGGGCCGGAAAGCCCGGGAAGTCCGGGTTTCCGGCCCCCCTAGCGGCGGGAAATACATGGGGTGGCGTTTGTGCAAGACGGCCCCCGGACCGTGTACGGTCCCGGTCGTCATCCCAGCCAATCGCTCTTCTGAATGTGCGGCTGGGTGTCGATTGAGTAACAGACCTTGATGTGAGGCAAAATCTCCGCCTCAGGTCGGGCACAAGTCCGGCCTCTCGCGCGTTACGTGCGCTGAGACACCCGCTAAATCCCAGAGGGGGAGAGCGAACTATGGCAACGGACTACGACACCCCGCGCAAGACCGACGACGACGTAGACAACGACAGCATCGAAGAGCTGAAGGCTCGTCGCAACGAGAAGTCGTCCTCGAACGTCGACCTGGACGAAATCGACAACGCCGAGGGCCTCGACCTGCCCGGCGCAGACCTCTCCAACGAGGAACTGGCCGTACGGGTCCTGCCGAAGCAGGCCGACGAGTTCACCTGCACGAGCTGCTTCCTGGTGCACCACCGCAGCCAGCTGGCGCGCGAGAAGAACGGTCAGCCGATCTGCCGCGAATGCGACTGAGAGGCGTCGGCCGTGACTGGCTCGACACCCTTTCGGAAGCGGCGCTTCCGAAAAGCTGGTGATCCGGCGGTGACGCACGAGGGGACCGAGGGCCTGGAAACAGGCCCTGGAGCCCCCGGCGTACCCGCCGTGCTCCCCGACACCGCCACGGCGGTGCCGTCGGCCTCCGAGGCCGGCGAGGGGCCCCGGAAGCACTCCGGGGTCCGTCGGCTGCAAGCCGTCAAGAACGGTGTGCGCAAGGGCGGCGAAAGCGCCAGGGCCGCCGCCCTTTACCTCACCGACCGAGTCATCGAGAACGCACCGCGCGTTCCGGTTCGGGACCTCGCGACCCTGCGCGCGCAGTTCCCGGGCCTCGGGCCCGATCAGCTGGCCGACAAACTGATCTCGGGCGCCGCCAACGCCACTTCCACGGTCGGCGCCGGGATCGGCGCGGCCGCCATGCTGCCGGTGCCTCCCGCCATGCCGGCCGAACTCGCCGCCGAGATCACCGGGGTCGCCGCGATCGAGCTGAAGCTCATCGCCGAACTCCACGAGGTCTACGGCCTGCGACCGCACGGCAACCTCAAGGAACGCAGCGTCGCCTACCTCACGTCCTGGACGGAGGAGCGCGGGGTCGACCTGACCAAGCCGACCACGCTGAACGCGGCGCTCGGCGGCCAGATGAAGCGCGAACTGCGCCAGCAGATCATGAAGCGGATGTTCCGCAACCTGCCCAACCTGATGCCGTTCATGGTCGGCGCCGCGGTCGGAGCGGTCATGAACCGCCGGGACACCCGCAAACTCGCCGAGAAGGTGCGTGCGGACCTGCGGGCCCGCGCCGTGCCCTGGAACGCGCTGCCGCAGCTCCCGCCCCTGGAGCGGCCCGCCGAGCCCCTTCCCGAGGCGGCCAGGGCCGCCGTCGAGGGCCGGGTGTTCGACCCGCGGGCCATCGATCCGAGCGTCGCCGATCCGCGGGCCGTCGATCCCCGCGCCGTCGATCCGCGGGACTGAGCCCGGCCGGGGTCAGTCCCGGCCCTGCGCCGCGCGGATGGCCGCCGCCAGGGCCTGCGGCTCGCGGGTGGAGACGTAGACGTACGGGGTCGGGTCGGCCGGGTCGGTGATCTCGACGCGCACCGCCGTCGGCACGTAGCCGCGCATCAGCATGAAGGCGCGGGCGTCGGCCTTGTACGTGCGCCAGGCGAGGGCCTCCTCGGGGTCCAGCACCTCCGGGTCGCCGAGCGCCGCCACCGGGATCCGGGCCTCTCCGGCGGCCAGCGCGCCGCCCACCACGCGCACGCGCTGGGAACCGTACGAACTCACCAGCAGCCCCGTCAGCGCGGTGCCCCCGACCAGCCCGGCCAACAGCGGCAGCGTGCCCAGCGGGAACAGCATGAGCGCGCAGGCCAGGCCGGTGAGGACGGCGATGGCCCACCAGGAACGGGGGGCTGTCAGGCGTTCGTCGTGGTGCGCGGGGGAGAGCTGCATGCGGCCAAGCCTGCCACGAGGCGACCGGCGGGTAGCCGCGCGGGTAAGGTCTGCGGCTGTGAGTGGACGAAACACAGCGTTGACGCCCCCCGCCGATGCCACGGCGCCGGTGCGGCACCCCGATGCCCCGGCCCCCGGCGAACTCCTCGGCGCGCACTACGAGCACTGCTTCGGCTGTGGCGACGGCCAGCCCCACGGACTCCACCTGGAGGCCCGCGCGGGCGAGGGCGTGCGCGTCACCGCGGAGTTCACCGTCAAGCCCGCCCATCAGGGCGCGCCCGGCCTCGCGCACGGCGGCGTGCTCGCCACGGCGCTCGACGAGACCCTGGGCTCCCTGAACTGGCTGCTGCGCGTCATCGCCGTCACCGGCCGGCTGGAGACGGACTTCGTCCGGCCCGTGCCCGTGGACACCGTGCTGTACCTGGAGGCCGAGGTCACCGCCGTCGCCGGCCGGAAGATCTACTCCAGCGCGGTCGGCCGAATAGGCGGACCCGAGGGCCCGGTCGCGCTGCGCGCCGACGCCCTCTTCATCGAGGTGAAGGTCGACCACTTCATCGACAACGGACGGCCCGAGGAGATCCGGGCGGCGATGGCCGACCCGGACCAGGTCAGGCGCGCACGCGCCTTCGAGGTGAACCCCTGATGTCTGAGAACAACACCGGCGTGGACGTGGCCATCCGGCGCGTCGACCCGGAGGTGCCGATTCCGGCCTACGGGCACCCCGGCGACGCCGGCTGCGATCTGGTCACCACCGTGGCCGCGGAGCTGGAGCCGGGGGAGCGGGCGGTCCTGCCCACCGGGATCTCCATCGCGCTGCCCGAGGGGTACGCGGCGTTCGTGCACCCGCGCTCGGGCCTGGCCGCCCGCTGCGGGATCGCACTCGTGAATGCCCCCGGGACGGTGGATGCCGGGTACCGTGGGGAGATCAAGGTGATCGTGGTCAATCTCGACCCGCGCGAGAGCGTCAGGTTCGAGCGTTTCGACCGCATTGCCCAGCTGGTTGTCCAGCGAGTCGAGCAGGTGCGCTTCCGCGAGGTGGCGCAGCTTCCCGACTCGGCGCGGGCCGAGGGGGGTTTCGGCTCCACCGGTGGTCATGCGGCCGTGGCCGGATCCGGCGCTGGTCAGCAGGGTGGGAATGGCTACGCTTCGGTCGTATCCGACCGGGAAGGACAGTGACGTGTTCGGACGTCGCAAGAAGAACGACTCCGTCAAGGACGGCGGCGCGGCCGAGCAGGTCGTCGACGGCGTCGGTGCCGATGAGCAGGACGGCACGGAGGAGACAGACGCGGTCCAGCCGCGCAGGGTGAACCTGCCGCCGGCCCCGCGTCCCGACGGCCCGTGGGACATCTCGGAGGTCCCCGGCAACCCCGAGGAAGGCCGGGTCGACCTCGGCGGCATCCTCGTACCGGGTGTCGAGGGGATGGAGCTGCGGGTCGAGGTCGCCGGAGACGCGATCGTCGCCGCGACCGTGGTGCTCGGCGACAGTGCCGTGCAGCTGCAGGCCTTCGCCGCCCCCCGCAAGGAGGGCATCTGGGGCGAGGTCCGCGAGGAGATCGCCGAGGGCATCACCAAGCAGGGCGGCATCATCGACGAGGTCGAGGGTCCGCTGGGCTGGGAGCTGCGCGCGCAGGTCCCCGTACCGCTCCCGGACGGGCAGACCGGCGCCCAGCTGGTCCGCTTCGTCGGGGTGGACGGCCCGCGCTGGTTCCTGCGCGGTGTCATCTCCGGCCAGGGCGCGGTGCGTCCCGAGTCGGCCGGTGTGCTGGAGCGGATCTTCCTGGACACCGTCGTGGTCCGCGGCGAGGGCCCGATGGCCCCGCGCGACCCGATCGTCCTGAAGCTGCCGAACGACGCGCAGATGGTGCCGGACGGCGTGCAGACCGACGACGCCGCGGACCAGGAAGGCTCCCGCTTCGGCGGGGGCATGGGCCAGCTGGAGCGCGGCCCGGAGATCACCGAGGTCCGCTGACCCCGGCACGATCCCGTACGGCCGTGGGCCGCACTCCTCCGGGGGTGCGGCCCACGGCCGTACCCCCGGCCAGGGTGTTTGCCGGCGTCAGGGAACCGTCAGGGATCCGCCGACAGCAGGTCATCGGCGCGTGAACGGGGCGGACGTCCCGGAGAATGGCGCCATGGGACGCGGCAAGCTCAGGATCTATCTCGGCTCGGCCCCCGGCGTGGGCAAGACGTACGCCATGCTCTCGGAGGGCCACCGCCGGGTCGAGCGCGGCACCGACTGCGTCGTGGGCTTCGTCGAGCACCACGGGCGGCCGCGCACCGAGGTCATGCTGCACGGCCTGGAGCAGGTGGAGCGCAAGGAGCTCGTCTACCGGGGCGCCGCCTTCACCGAGATGGACGTGGAATCCCTGCTGGCCCGCAGGCCCGCCATAGCCCTGGTGGACGAACTGGCGCACACCAACGTGCCGGGCTCGCGCAACGCCAAGCGCTGGCAGGACGTGGAGGAGCTGCTGCGGGCCGGGATCGACGTGATCTCCACGGTCAACATCCAGCACCTGGAGTCCCTGGGCGACGTGGTGGAGTCGATCACCGGTGTGCGGCAGCGGGAGACCGTCCCCGACGAGGTGGTGCGCCGTGCCGACCAGATCGAGCTGGTCGACATGTCCCCGCAGGCCCTGCGCCGCCGCATGGCGCACGGCAACATCTACAAGTCCGACAAGGTCGACGCGGCCCTGTCCAACTACTTCCGCCCAGGGAACCTGACCGCGCTGCGCGAGCTCGCGCTGCTCTGGGTCGCCGACCGGGCCGACGAGTACCTCCAGCAGTACCGGGGCGAGCACAACATCCGCTCCACCTGGCAGGCGCGCGAGCGGATCGTGGTGGGCCTCACCGGCGGACCCGAGGGGCGCACCCTCATCCGGCGCGCCTCCAGGGTGGCGGCCAAGGGCTCCGGCAGCGAGATCCTGGCCGTCTACATCGCCCGCAGCGACGGGCTGACCGCTGCCTCGCCCAAGGAACTCGCGGTCCAGCGGACGCTGGTCGAGGACCTCGGCGGAACGTTTCACCATGTGATCGGCGACAACGTCCCCGAGGCGCTCCTCGAATTCGCCCGCGGGGTCAACGCCACCCAGATCGTGCTCGGCTCCAGCCGCCACCGCTCCTGGCGGTACGTGTTCGGCCCCGGGGTCGGCGCCACCGTCGCCCGCGACTCGGGGCCCGACCTCGACGTGCACATCGTCACGCACGAGGAGGTCGCCAAGGGCCGCGGCCTGCGGCCCGTGGCCCGCTCGGCGGCCCGGCTCGGCCGGACCCGGCTGCTGGCCGGCTGGGTGGTCGGGGTGGCCCTGCCGCTGGCCCTGGCGGCCCTGCTGACGCACATCGACACCGACCCCGGTCTCGCCAACGAGATGCTGCTGTTCCTGGCCCTGACCGTGGCCGCCGCCCTGCTCGGCGGGCTCTGGCCGGCACTGGCCTCCGCCGCCGTGGGCTCCCTGCTGCTGAACTACTACTTCGCCCCGCCCATCCACCGCTTCACCGTCTCGGACCCCAAGAACATCGTCGCCATCGCCGTCTTCTTCGGCGTCGCGGGCTCCGTGGCCTCCGTCGTCGACGCCGCCGCCCGCCGCACCCACCAGGCCGCCCGGCTGCGCGCCGAGTCCGAGATCCTCTCCTTCCTCGCCGGCAGCGTGCTGCGCGGCGAGACCACCCTGGACGCGCTGCTGGAACGGGTCCGCGAGACCTTCGCCATGGAGTCGGTGGCCCTGCTGGAGCGCGAGAGCGACGTGGAGCCCTGGCAGCCGGCCGGCAGCGTCGGCCCGAACCCGGTCGCCCGCCCCGAGGACGCCGACGTGGACATGCCGATCGGCGACCACATGGCGCTGGCCCTGTCCGGACGGGTGCTGCCCGCCGAGGACCGGCGCGTGCTCGGCGCCTTCGCCGCGCAGGCCGCCGTCGTGCTCGACCGGCAGCGGCTGGTCGGGGAGGCGGAGGAGGCCCGGCGGATGGCGGAGGGCAACCGGATCCGGACCGCGCTGCTGGCCGCCGTCAGCCATGACCTCCGTACGCCCCTGGCCTCCATCAAGGCCTCCGTGAGCTCCCTGCGCTCCGACGACGTGGAATGGTCCGAGGAGGACCGGGCCGAGCTCCTGGAGGGCATCGAGGACGGCGCCGACCGGCTCGACCACCTCGTGGGGAACCTGCTCGACATGTCGCGGCTCCAGACCGGCACCGTCACCCCGCTGATCCGCGAGATCGACCTCGACGAGGTGGTCCCGATGGCGCTGGGCGGCGTACCCGAGGGCAGCGTGCTGCTCGACGTCCCGGAGACCCTGCCCATGGTGGCCGTGGATCCCGGGCTGCTGGAGCGGACCGTGGCCAACGTGGTGGAGAACGCGGTGAAGTACAGCCCGCCGCAGGAGCAGGTGCTGGTGGCGGCCAGCTTCCTCGGCGACCGGGTCGAGGTACGGGTCGTGGACCGCGGGCCCGGCGTGCCCGACGAGGCCAAGGACCGGATCTTCGCCCCCTTCCAGCGGCACGGCGACGCGCCGCGCGGCGCCGGGGTCGGGCTCGGACTGGCCGTCGCGCGCGGCTTCGCCGAGGCCATGGACGGCACCCTGGAGGCCGAGGACACCCCCGGGGGCGGGCTCACGATGGTGCTCACGCTCCGGGCCGCGACCGGCGGACGGCCGCAGGTCCCCGTGAGCGTGGACGGCGAGGGGCGCAGCGCGCCCGGCGGGCCGGAGCCGGGCGGGGCCGGGGGACACCCGGCGGACTTTGATCTCGATTCGATACGACAGAAGGCAGGACCCCGATGACCCGGGTGCTCGTGGTGGACGACGAACCCCAGATCGTCCGGGCCCTCGTGATCAACCTGAAGGCACGCAAGTACGAGGTCGACGCGGCCGCCGACGGGGCGAGCGCCCTGGAACTGGCGGCCGCCCGCCACCCCGACGTGGTCGTCCTCGACCTGGGCCTGCCCGATATGGACGGGGTCGAGGTGATCAAGGGGCTGCGCGGCTGGACCCGGGTCCCGATCCTGGTCCTCTCCGCCCGGCACAGCTCCGACGAGAAGGTCGAGGCGCTGGACGCGGGCGCCGACGACTACGTCACCAAGCCCTTCGGCATGGACGAGCTGCTCGCCAGGCTGCGCGCCGCCGTCCGGCGGGCGGAACCGGGCGCCGGGGCCGGCGAGGACGAGGTGGTCGTCGAGACCGAGACCTTCACGGTGGACCTCGCGGCGAAGAAGGCGGTGCGCGCCGGTCGCGACGTACGCCTCACGCCCACCGAGTGGCACCTGCTGGAGGTGCTGGTGCGCAACGGCGGCAAACTGGTCAGCCAGAAGCAGCTCCTCCAGGAGGTCTGGGGGCCCTCGTACGGGACCGAGACCAACTACCTGCGGGTCTACATGGCCCAGTTGCGGCGCAAGCTGGAGGCCGACCCCTCGCACCCGAGGCACTTCATCACCGAACCGGGCATGGGATACCGCTTCGAGAGGTAGTGGGGGCGCCGGTACGCTTCCTGTATGAGTGCTGAACCGCGTCCCGAGAAGCCCGCGAAGCCGGCGAAGCCCGCCAGGCCGGCGGGCCGGTTCCGCCGGATGATAGAGCGGCTGTCCACCTCGCAGGAGGAGCTGCATTCGGCGGAGCTGCAGGAGGACGCAGAAGCCGCGGGGTGCACGCGGATCTGCGACTGCCACGACCGTCAGATAGTGAAGGTGACCGGGACGCTGCGAACCGTCACCCTGCGGCCGCGCGCGGGCGTCCCCGCCCTGGAGGCCGAGCTGTTCGACGGCTCGGCCGCGCTGGACGTCGTCTGGCTCGGACGTCGCTCGATCGTGGGAATCGAACCCGGCCGTCGCATGATCGCCTCCGGGCGGATCTCGATGAGCCACGGCCGTCGGGTGCTCTTCAACCCGAAGTACGAACTCCGACCGCTCGGACAGGAGCACTGACGGTGACGTCACTCGACAAACCGAACACCCCCGGCACGGATCCCGCCGCGGAACCGACCGCGGACCAGAAGGCCGTCACGCAGGCTGCCCTCTTCGACGCCTTCGGCGGCATCCGGGGCACCGTGGAGACGATGCTCCCCGGCCTGCTCTTCGTCATGATCTACACGATCAACAAGGACGTGAAGCTGTCCGCCATCGCGGCGGGCGCGGTCGCGGTCCTGCTGGTGATCGTGCGGCTGGCGCGCAAGGACACCGTCAAGCACGCCTTCAGCGGAGTCTTCGGCGTGGGCGTGGGCGTGGCCTTCGCCCTGTTCACGGGCAGCGCGAAGGGCTTCTACCTGCCCGGCATGATCTACGGCGCCGGTCTCGGCGTGGCCTTCACGCTCTCCGCGCTGGTGGGCTTCCCGCTGCTGGGCGTGATCCTGGGACCGGTCTTCAAGGAGAACCTGTCCTGGCGCACCCGCAACCCCGGGCGCAAGAAGGCGTACGTCAAGGCCAGCCTGGCCTGGGGCCTGATCTTCCTCGCGAAGTACGCGATCCTCTTCCCGCTGTACTGGTGGGGCGACGCGACGCAGCTCGGCTGGGTGCTGATCGCGCTGAAGCTGCCGCCGATGGTGCTCGCCGTGTACTTCACCTGGCTCTTCCTGGCGCAGGCGCCGCCGCCGATCAACGTGATCGAGGAGTGGGAGGCCGAGGAGGCCGCGCAAAAGGCGGCGAAGGGCTAAATCAGCCCCGCCGGCGTTTGAGGCGCGGGGTCTGGGGCGGAGCCCCAGGGGTCCGGGCGCAGCCCGGGGAACGGTGGAAGGGCGGGTAGGGGAGAGCCCCCGCAGGGCACCGCCCCGCAGACCGGCCCGGCCGCGCACGCAGCCCCGTAGCCGGGATGTACGAAGGGGCGGCTGACCACGATGGTCAGCCGCCCCTTCGGCGGTTCAGCGGGACCGCAGGTCAGTCCGCGGCCTGCAGGAGGTCCTCCAGCTGCTCCTCGCGGGCCTGGGCGGCCACGAAGAGGAGCTCGTCGCCCGGCTCCAGGGTCTCCTCGCCGTGCGGCGTGAGCACCCGGTTGCCGCGGATGATCGTGACCAGCGAGGTGTCCTCGGGCCAGGTGATCTCGCTGATCTGCTTGCCCGCGACCTGGGAGTCGGCGGGCAGGGTCAGCTCGACGAGGTTGGCGTCGCCGTGGCTGAAGCGCAGCAGCCGGACCAGGTCGCCGACGCTGACGGCTTCCTCGACCAGCGCCGACATCAGGCGCGGCGTTGACACGGCCACGTCGACGCCCCAGGACTCGTTGAAGAGCCACTCGTTCTTCGGGTTGTTCACCCGCGCCACGACCCGGGGGACCCCGTACTCGGTCTTGGCGAGGAGGGAGACGACCAGGTTGACCTTGTCGTCGCCGGTCGCGGCGATGACCACGTTGCAGCGCTGGAGCGCCGCCTCGTCGAGCGAGGTGATCTCGCAGGCGTCGGCCAGCAGCCACTCCGCCTGCGGCACCCGCTCCACCGAGATGGCGGTCGGGGCCTTGTCGACGAGGAGCACCTCGTGACCGTTCTCCAGGAGCTCGCCCGCGATGGAACGCCCCACCGCGCCGGCTCCGGCGATCGCGACCCTCATGCGTGTGCCTCCTCAGGCCCCTCGGCGAAGGCGGCCTCCACCTTGTCGATCTCGTCCGTGCGCATCATCACGTGGACGAGGTCGCCCTCCTGGAGGACGGTCGCCGACGTCGGCAGCATGGCCTCGCCCAGCCGGGTGAGGAAGGCGACGCGGACGCCGGTCTCCTCCTGCAGCCGGCTGACCTTCTGGCCGATCCAGGCGGTGGAGGTGTGCACCTCCGCGAGCTGGACACCGCCGCTCGGGTCGCGCCACAGCGGCTCGGCGCCCGAAGGCAGCAGCCGGCGGAGCATCTGGTCGGCCGTCCAGCGGACGGTGGCGACGGTGGGGATGCCCAGGCGCTGGTAGACCTCGGCGCGCTTGGGGTCGTAGATGCGGGCGGCGACGTTCTCGATGCCGAACATCTCGCGGGCCACCCGGGCGGCGATGATGTTGGAATTGTCACCACTGCTCACCGCGGCGAAGGCGCCCGCCTCCTCGATGCCGGCCTCGCGCAGCGTGTCCTGGTCGAAGCCGACCCCGGTGACGCGACGGCCGCCGAATCCGGCTCCCAGCCGGCGGAATGCGGTGGGGTCCTGGTCGATGACCGCGACCGTATGCCCCTGCTGTTCCAGGGTCTGCGCGAGGGCGGAGCCCACTCTTCCGCAGCCCATAATGACGATGTGCACGGCCGTCCTTCCGGCTGTCAGCGGCTCGCTGGGTTCCAGCCTCATTGCTGCTCTGGCTTAACAGGGTCTCAGACCATGGCCCAAGCTACACACGGGCGGTCACCAGTGTGACCATTTGGACGGTCGGCTGCGTTCCTTTGCCCTGGATGCGGCGCTCCTTTGCCCCGGATGCGGTGGGACTTCACGCCGTATAGGGGGTGGGGGGTTCGTCAGGCCGATTTCGAACGCTTACGATCCTCTGCGTGTCCAAACTGACCGACGTGCCCAAACGGATCCTGATCGGCCGGGCGCTACGCAGCGACCGCCTCGGGGAAACACTCCTTCCCAAGCGGATCGCCCTCCCTGTCTTCGCGTCCGACCCGCTCTCCTCGGTGGCATATGCCCCTGGCGAGGTCCTGCTGGTCCTGTCGATCGCAGGCGTGTCGGCGTATCACTTCAGCCCCTGGATCGCCGTCGCGGTCGTCGTGCTGATGTTCACCGTGGTCGCCTCCTACCGGCAGAACGTCCACGCCTACCCCAGCGGCGGCGGTGACTACGAGGTCGCCAACACCAACCTCGGACCCCGGGCCGGTCTCACCGTCGCGAGCGCCCTGCTCGTCGACTACGTCCTCACGGTCGCCGTATCGATCTCCTCCGGGGTCGAGAATCTCGGCTCCGCCGTCGATTTCGTCATCGAGCACAAAGTGCTCTCCGCGATGATCATGATTCTGCTGCTCACGCTGATGAATCTGCGCGGTGTGAAGGAATCCGGGAATCTCTTCGCGATCCCGACCTACGTGTTCGTCGGCGCCGTCTTCGTGATGATCGCCTGGGGCGCCTGGCGCGGCCTGGTCATGGGCGACACCATGGAGGCCCCGACGGCCGGCCTGGAGATCAAGGCCGAGCATCAGGGGATCGCCGGCTTCGCGCTGGTCTTCCTGCTGCTGCGCGCCTTCTCCTCCGGCTGTGCGGCCCTCACGGGCGTCGAGGCCATCAGCAACGGCGTACCCGCCTTCCGCAAGCCCAAGAGCAAGAACGCGGCCACCACCCTCGCCCTCATGGGCGGCCTGGCCGTCACCATGTTCTGCGGGATCATCGGCCTGGCCATGGCCACCGACGTCAAGATGGCGGAGAAGCCCGCCACCGACCTGCTGGAGAACGGCGTCCCGGTCGGCAGCGGGTACGTTCAGCACCCGGTCATCTCCCAGGTCGCCGAGGCCGTCTTCGGCAACGGCAGCTTCCTCTTCATCCTGCTCGCCGCGGCCACCGCGCTCGTCCTCTTCCTCGCCGCGAACACCGCGTACAACGGCTTCCCGCTGCTCGGCTCGATCCTCGCCCAGGACCGCTACCTGCCGCGCCAGCTGCACACCCGCGGAGACCGCCTCGCCTTCTCCAACGGCATCGTGCTGCTCGCGGGCGCCGCGATGCTGCTGGTGTGGATCTACGACGCCGACTCGACGAAGCTGATCCAGCTCTACATCGTCGGCGTCTTCGTCTCCTTCACGCTGAGCCAGATCGGCATGGTCCGGCACTGGAACCGCCACCTGCGCGCCGAGCGCGATCCGGCGGCGCGCCGCCGGATGCACCGGTCCCGGGCGATCAACACCTTCGGCGCCTTCTTCACCGGCATGGTGCTGGTGGTCGTCCTGGCCACCAAGTTCACCCACGGCGCCTGGGTCGCCCTGCTGGGCATGGTCATCTTCTACGGAACGATGTCCGCGATCCGCAAGCACTACGACCGGGTCGCCGAGGAGATCGCCGCCGCGGAGGGCCCGAGCGACGACAGCGTGCGCCCCTCCCGGGTCCACTCCATCGTCCTGGTCTCCAAGGTCCACAAGCCCACCCTGCGCGCCCTGGCCTTCGCCAAGCTGACCCGCTCGGACCGGCTGGAGGCGCTCAGCATCAGCGTCGACCCGGTCGAGACCAAGGCCCTGCGCGAGGAGTGGGAGCGGCGCGGCATCAACGTTCCGCTCAAGATCCTCGACTCCCCGTACCGCGAGATCACCCGCCCGGTCGTCGAGTACGTGAAGGGCCTGCGCAGCGAGAACCCGCGCGACGCCGTCAGCGTGTACATCCCCGAGTACGTCGTCGGCCGCTGGTACGAACACCTCCTCCACAACCAGAGCGCGCTGCGCCTCAAGGGCCGCCTGCTCTTCACGCCCGGCGTGATGGTCACCTCGGTGCCCTACCAGCTGGAGTCCTCGGAGCTGGCCAAGAAGCGGGCGAAGAAGCGCGCGGAGTGGAACGCCCCGGGCGCGGTGCGCCGCGGGCCGGTGGACGCCCCGCGGCCGAAGGACCCGGCGGCCAAGGGCTGACGGAGCACGCCGCCGCAGGGTGGCGAACGGCCGGACGAGATCCACGTAAACTGGTGGGTCGGCCGTCCGGCCGTTCCTTTTGATCCGATCCGATCTTCTGATCCACATCTCCTTGGAGTCTCCCCACCATGACGAGCGAGCAGAACGAGAAGCAGTCACTGGTCGGGGAGGAGTACGAGGTCGAGGTCGGCCCCGTCGCGCACGGCGGGCACTGCATCGCCCGGACCGCCGAGGGCCGCGTCCTGTTCGTCCGGCACACCCTGCCGGGCGAGAAGGTCATCGCCAAGGTCACCGAGGGCGACGTCGACTCCCGCTTCCTGCGCGCCGACGCCATCACCGTCCTCGACCCCTCCAAGGACCGCGTCGAGGCCCCCTGCCCGTACGCCGGCCCCGACAAGTGCGGCGGCTGCGACTGGCAGCACGCCAAGCCGGGCGCCCAGCGCCGGCTCAAGGGCGAGGTCATCGCCGAGCAGCTGCTGCGGCTCGCCGGGCTCACCCCGGAGCAGGCCGGCTGGGACGGTACGGTCATGCCGGCCGAGGGCGACAAGGTGCCCGCCGGGCAGGTCCCGCAGTGGCGCACCCGCGTCCAGTACGCGATCGACGCGGACGGAGTCGCGGGCCTGCGCAAGCACCGCTCGCACGACATCCAGCCGGTCGACCACTGCATGATCGCCGCGCCGGGCGTCACCGAGCTCGGCATCGAGCAGCAGGACTGGCCGCAGATGGCCACCGTCGAGGCCATCGCCGCCACGGGCTCGGGCGACCGCCAGGTGGTCCTGACCCCCCGCCCGGGCGGCCGCCTCCCGCTCGTCGAGCTCGACAAGCCGGTCTCCGTGCTCCGCGTCGAGGAGAAGGACGGCGGAGTCCACCGCGTCCACGGCCGCCCCTTCGTGCGCGAGCGCGCGGACGGCCGTACGTACCGCGTCGGCATGGGCGGCTTCTGGCAGGTCCACCCCCAGGCCGCCGACACCCTGATCAAGGCCGTCATGCAGGGCCTGATGCCCCGCAAGGGCGAGATGGCCCTCGACCTCTACTGCGGCGTCGGCATCTTCGCGGGCGCCCTCGCGGAACGCCTCGGCGAAACCGGCGCGGTGCTGGGCATCGAGTCCACGAAGCGCGCGGTCGAGGACGCCCGCCACAACCTCGCCGACTTCCCCCGCGTCCGCATCGAGCAGGGCAAGGTCGAGGCGATCCTCCCGAAGACCGGCATCACGGAATGCGACCTGGTCGTCCTGGACCCGCCCCGCGCGGGCGCGGGCAAGCAGACGGTCCGCCAGGTGGCCGGCCTCACCCCGCGCCGCATCGCCTACGTGGCCTGCGACCCGGCAGCCCTGGCCCGCGACCTGGGCTACTTCCAGGAGGCGGGCTACAAGGTCCGCACCCTGCGCGCCTTCGACCTCTTCCCGATGACCCACCACGTGGAGTGCGTGGCGATCCTGGAACGAGTGGCGAAGGACGCCTGACCTGCGGGTCCGGGTGGTGTGCGTGACCGAGGGCTCCACCGCGCGGCGGTGGGGCCCTCGGCTTTATCCGATTCATCCGAGTGCGCGGGTTTCGAGCTCGGGCCGGGGCTCGAGTACGTCCTCGCCGTAGAGGTCTTGGACCCAGGCGGTCTGGTAGACGGTTTCCAGGTAGCGCTCGCCGAGGTCGGGGGCGATGGTGACCGCGGTCAACGGGTGTTCCTGCCGGGCCAGCCATTGTGTGGCGCCGCTGACGACGGTGCCGGTGGAGCCGCCGAAGACGAAGCCGTGGCGGGCCAGTTGATGGCACGTGCGGATCGTCTCGGCTTCGTCGACGTGCACCACGTCGTCGACGTAGGAGGTGTCGAGGAGCGGCGGGCGGATGCTGGTGCCGAGGCCGGGGATCATGCGACGGCCGGGTGGGTATCCGAAGGTGGCGGAGCCCTCCACGTCGATCGCGACGATGCGCACCGGGCGGTGCCAGGAGCGGAAGTAGCGGGCGCACCCCATGAGGGTCCCGGTGGTGCCGGCCCCGACGAAGAGGACGTCGAGGTCGGGGAAGGCGCGGGCGATGGCCGGCGCGGTGGTGCGGTAGTGGGCGATCTGGTTGTTGAGGTTCGTGTACTGGTTGAGCCACACGTAGCGGTCGTCGGAGGCGCACAGGGCGCGGACGTGGTCGATGCGGGCGCCGAGCAGGCCGCCGGTGGGTGAGGGCTCGGTGATGATGTGGACCTGCGCGCCGAGCGCTTCCAGGAGGAGCCGGGTCGCCAGGTTGCAGCGGGAGTCGGTCACGCACACGAACCGGTAGCCCTTGCTGGCCGCGATCATGCTCAGGGCCACGCCGAGGTTGCCGGAGGAGGATTCGACCAGGGTCGAGCCGGGGGTGAGCAGGCCGTCGCGTTCGGCGGCCTCGACCATGGCGGTCGCGGCCTTGAGCTTGATGGACCCCGCGAAGTTGAATCCCTCGCACTTGAGGAACAGCCGGTGTCCGGTGATCGCCTCGAGGTCGACGTACAGGTCGTCCTGGATGAATGCCTGGGGTGTGGATATGACCGGCATGGGATACCTCCCTGTACACGCGCACTCGCGCTCTTCGGGACCCCTTCAGTACGCCGGGTGACCGCGGCCCTGTCATGCCACCGGATCTCGGGGCTTGACGCCGGACGTGATCAGGGGTAGCCGCGGCGGGGGAGCCCGGCTCCGTCCGTCGCTCGGTCGCTCGGAGTGGCGGACGCGCGGTGTCAAGCCACGAGATTCAGCGGCATGACGGGCCCCTCCCGGCCGGGCCTACTGGAGGGGCGGCATTGCGGTCCACCCTCGAAGGCGTGGGGCCTCGATGCCGGATGCACCGTCCGACGGCGCAATCCGAGGAGACCCCCATGACATCCGCCCACACCCCGACGGCCGGCCCGCCCGGCACCTCGACGCCTCCGGTTTCCGGCAGCGCGTCCGAAGACCGGTCACCCGGCACGTCCGGCGGCCCGGCGGCCGAGACCGCGCGGCTCCTCGCGGAGGTGCTGGCCGGCGTCGTGGGTGTGGACCGGGTACCGGGCGACAGCAACTTCTTCGATGATCTGGGCGCCGACTCGCTGGTGATGGCAGGGTTCTGCGCCCGCGTGCGGAAGCGGGCGGACCTGCCGCCCGTGTCGATGAAGGACGTCTACCGTCATCCCACGGTCGACAGCCTGGCCGCCGCGCTCACCCGGGCCGAGCCCGTGGCCTCCGGGCCCATGGCCTCCGAGCCCGTGGCCACTGCGTCCTCCGCGTCTTCCGAGCCCTCCGGGTCTGCTGCCCGGGCGCGCACCGGCCAGTACCTGCTGTGCGGCATGCTGCAGCTCCTGGCGTTCCTCGGCTACTCCTACCTCGCCGCCCTGGCCGCGGTCCGCGGCGTGGAGTGGATCGGTGCCGGTGCCGGCGTGCTCGACGGCTACCTGCGGTCCGTACTGGTGGGCAGCGCCGGCTTCGCCGGTCTGTGTCTGGTGCCGATCGTGGCGAAGTGGACCCTCATCGGACGTTTCACGCCCCGCGAGTTCCCCGTCTGGAGCCTCGGCTACGTGCGCTGGTGGCTGGTCAAGACCTTGATCCGGACGAGTCCCGCCCGCCTGTTCGTCGGATCGCCGGTGTACGTGGCGTACCTGAGGGCGCTGGGCGCGAAGATCGGGCGCAACGTGGCGGTCTTCTCCACGCACGTCCCCGTCTGTACCGATCTGCTCACGATCGGTGACGGAACGGTGATCCGCAAGGACGTGCTCTTCTCCTGCTACCGGGCACACGCCGGTGTCATCCAGACCGGCCCCGTCACCCTCGGCGACGAGGTCCTCGTCGGCGAGCAGACCGTCCTCGACATCCACACGTCGATGGGCAGCCGGGCCCAGCTCGGGCACGCCTCCAGCCTGCACGCCGGTCAGGCGGTCCCCGCCGGCGAGCGCCGGCACGGGTCACCGGCCGAGCCCACCGGCACGGACTTCCGTACGGTCGGTCCCGTCGACTGCTCCACCGCCAGGAAGGTCCGCTACACCGCCGGGCAGCTGCTCGCCCTGGCGCTGGTGTACCTGCCGCTGGCCACCGGAGGCGTCACCGTGCTGCTGGCCGCACTGCCGCAGCTGCACACGCCGACGCCGCAGGCCGGGACGTCGGCGTTCACCAGCGGGACGTTCTACCTGGGTGCACTGGCCGCGTCCTTCGTGCTGTTCTTCGGCGCCGTTCTCGCCGGGCTGGTCGTCCAGGGCGTGGTGCCCCGCCTGCTCAACCTGGCGGTCGAGCCGGACACGGTCCATCCGCTCTACGGCTTCCAGTACGGGCTGCAGCGGGCCATCGCGCTCCTGACCAACAGGAAGCTCTTCGCGATGCTGTTCGGGGACAGCTCCGCGATCGTCCACTACCTGCGCTACCTCGGCTACGACTTGTCCCGCGTCACGCAGACCGGTTCGAACTTCGGCAGCGAAATGAAGCAGGACACCCCGTTCCTGAGCTCGGTGGGCAGCGGCACGATGGTCGCCGACGGCCTGTCGGTCATCAACGCCGAGTACTCCAGCACGTCGTTCAGACTGTCCCGGGTCTCGATCGGCGCCCACAGCTTCCTCGGCAACCACATCGCCTATCCCGCGAGGGCCAAGACCGGTGACAACTGTCTGCTGGCGACGAAGGTGATGGTCCCGGTCGACGGAGAAGTACGGGAGAACGTGGGCCTGCTGGGCTCGCCCTCCTTCGCCATTCCGCGCACGGTGCTGCGGGACACCCGGTTCCAGGAGCTGGAGAGCGGCAGCGAGCTGCGCCGGCGCCTGGCCGCCAAGAACCGGCACAACGCCGTCACGGCGGGGCTGTACCTGACGGCGCGGTGGATCCACATCTTCGGCCTGAGTCTCCTCGGCCTCGGCGCCGCAGCCCTGTACCCCTCGCTGGGCGCGTCGGCGTTCGCGCTGGCCGCGGTCCTCGGCACGCTGTTCACCGTCGTCCACTTCGCGCTGATCGAACGGGCCACCACCGGGTTCAAGGACCAGGAACCGCTGTACTGCTCGATCTACGAGCAGCCGTTCTGGCGGCACGAGCGCTACTGGAAGGCGGCCTCCGTCCCCTATATGCAGGCCTTCGACGGGACCCCGTTCAAGAACCTCGTCTGGCGCCTGCTGGGCGCGCGGATCGGCAAGCGGGTCTTCGACGACGGCTGCTTCTTCCCGGAGCGGACCCTCGTCACCATCGGCGACGACTGCACGCTGAACGCCGGCACGGTGGTCCAGTGCCACTCGCAGGAGGACGGCGCCTTCAAGTCCGACCGCACCACGATCGGAGACGGCTGCACCCTCGGTGTCGGCGCGTTCGTCCACTACGGCGTGACGCTGGCGGACGGCGTCGAACTCGCCTGCGACTCCTTCCTCATGAAGGGCGAGCAGGTCCCAGGGCGGGCCCGGTGGGCAGGGAACCCGGCCCGGCCGCTGCCCGACAACGCCCCCGCGACTTTCCTGAACCAGAGCATCTGACGCAGCGTCGCGTCTGACGACCGACCACACCACCACCCCAACCAGTACGGGAGAGGGATTCCTCATGGCACTCAACGCATCCACCAGCAGAGAGTTCTGGCACGGCGTCCTGGCCGCCGGCAGTGGCTTCGCGCCCCTTCCGCGCTGGACCCGGGTGCCGGTGGCGGGCGTGGCCGAGTTCGAGGCGCCGGTCCCCGCCGCCCAGACGACGGCGCTGCGCCGGCTGGCAGACGACCTGGCCCTGCCGCTGGGCTGCGTGCTGCTGACCGCCCACGCGAAGGTGCTGGCCGTGCTGAGCGGCGAACAGGAGGTCACCACGGGCTACGTCGCCGCCGGCGGCCGGCCGCTGCCGTGCAGGCTGACGGCCGGCCCCGGCTCGTGGCGGAGCCTGCTGCTGGACACCCGCCATGCGATCGCGCAGCTCCTGGCCCACCAGGACTTCCCCGTCGACGAGCTCGGGCGCGAACTCGGCCTGACGGAAGCGCCCTTCGAGACGGTGCTCGACCCCAACGGCACGGACGGCATCCCGGCCGCGGACGCGGCGCACACGGGGGACACGGCGCTGTGGACGGGCATCACCCACCACAACGACGGACGGATGTGGCTGCGCCTGCGCTACCGCACCGACATCCTCGACGCGGACTGCGCCGCCCGGATCGCCGGATACCACCTGGCTGCGCTCGCCCTGATCGCCGCCGACCCGGATGCCGACCACGCGGGTCGGAGCCTGATATCGGCCGAGGAGCTCCGTTTCCAGCTCCACGGCCTTGCCGGGCCGCGCCGGTACCTGCCCGAGCGCCGCGTGCACGAGCTGTTCGAGCAGCGCGTACGGCAGCACCCGGACGCCGTCGCCGCCCAGTGCGCCGACCGGACGTGGACCTATCAGGAGCTCAACGAGCGCGCCAACCGGCTGGCCCGCGCCCTTCGGTCGCACGGACTGCACCGTGAAGGGGTCGTCGCGGTGGCCATGGAGCGGAACCTGGACTGGCTGGCAGCCGTCCTGGCCGTCTTCAAGGCGGGCGGCGCATACCTGCCCGTCGAGCCGCACCTGCCGGCCGAACGCATCGACGCCATGCTGGCCCGGGCCGGATGCGAACTCGTGATGACCGGGCCGGCCGCCACCCCCACCCTTCACCAGGCCCTCGCCTCCCGGCCCGCGGTGCGGACCGTGTCCGCGGACACCGCCTACGGCCGGGAGCATTCCGGGACCGATCTCGGGATCGACGTCGCACCCGACCAGCTGGCCTACATCTACTTCACCTCCGGCTCGACGGGTGAGCCCAAGGGCGCCATGTGCGAGCACGAGGGCATGCTCAACCACCTCTACGCCAAGATCGACGACCTGGAGATCGGCGAAGGGCAGGTGGTGGCCCAGATCGCGCCCCAGTGCTTCGACATCTCGCTGTGGCAGCTGCTCGCCCCCCTGCTGGTCGGCGGGCGGACGCTGCTGATCGAGCAGGAGGCGATCCTCGACGCCGCACGGTTCGTCGACACCGTTGCCCGCGGCCGGGTCGCCGTGCTGCAGGTCGTCCCTTCCTACCTCGACGTCGTCGTGTCCCGTCTCGAGCAGCACCCCCGGCCGCTGCCGGACCTGCGGTACGTGTCGGCCACGGGAGAAGCGCTGAAGCGGGAACTCGTCCAGCGCTGGTTCACCGTCCAGCCCCACATCAAGCTCGTCAACGCCTACGGGCTGACCGAGACCAGCGACGACACCAACCACGAGGTCATGGACCACACACCGGACACCGACCGGGTCCCGCTGGGGCGGCCCGTCAACAACGTGCACCTCTACGTCGTCGACGAGCACCTCGACCCGGTGCCGCTCGGAGCGCCCGGCGTGATCGCCTTCTCCGGGGTCTGCGTCGGCCGGGGCTACGTCAACGACCCCGAGCGCACCCGGCCGACGTACCTCGCCGATCCGCACCGTGCGGGCGAGCGCCTGTACCGCAGTGGCGACGTCGGCCGCTGGCGGGTCGACGGCAAGCTGGAATTCCTCGGCCGCCGCGACAACCAGGTCAAGATCCGCGGATTCCGCATCGAGACCGGCGAGATCGAGAACACCCTGCTGCGCGCCCCCGGCGTCCGCGACAGCGCCGTGGTGGTCGCCGAACGGCCCGACCGCAGCAGCCACCTGGTGGCGTTCTACAGTGCTCCGCACCCGCTCGAAGCCGGGGGCCTGCTGGACCGGCTGGGCGCGTCGCTGCCGGGGTACATGGTCCCCTCGGCCATCCACTGGCGGGAAAGCCTCCCGCTGACGGCCAACAGCAAGATCGACCGGAAGGCCCTGACGGAGCTGGCCGCGCACCTGCACACCGTCGAGGACGAGGTACAGGGGCCGAACACGCCCGCCGAACAGCGGCTGGCGGCCGCCTGGGCGAGCGTGCTCGGCATCCCGCAAGGCCGGATCGGCCGGTGCGACAACTTCTTCGACCGGGGCGGCACTTCCCTGTCGGCCGTGCGGCTCGCCATCACCCTGGACCGCGCCGTGTCCCCGGCCGACGTCATCCGCCACCCCGTCCTCACGGATCTGGCCCGGTTCCTGGACACCGCATCCCCAGCGTGTCCCACCGCCCGGCCTGCCTCCCCCTGACCACCCACATCCCTTCTTCTCCCCACCCGCAGCACCACCGAAAAGGACAAGGACCATGTCATTCACGAGCCCCGCCCCGATGCCCCTGGAAGACCTTCACCCCGGCCGGCCCCCGGTACTGCACGTCCCCGCCCCCGCCCCGGCCGATCCGGCGGCCTGGGCGGCCGGACACCGGGACACCCTGCACGGTCTGGTCGCCGAACACGGCGCCGTACTCGTGCGCGGGCTCGGCCTGCGCGACGCCGGGCAAGTGGGCTCGGTCTTCGGCCGGTTGGCACCCGCTCTGATGGCCGACACCGAAGCCTTCGCACCCCGTCGGACCTACGCCCCCGGCGTGTACTCCTCCACGGTGTGGCCGGCCAACCAGCCCATGTGCATGCACCACGAGCTCAGCTACACCCACCGCCCTCCCGGTCTGCTCCTGCTGGCCTGCCTGACGGCCCCCGCCACCGGCGGCGCCACCGGCCTCGCGGACTCCGCCGCCGTCCTGGACGCGTTGCCGCCGGAGCTCGTCCAGCGGTTCGAACAGGAGGGCTGGCTGCTCACCCGTACCTACAACGACGACATCGGCGCCTCGTGGACCGAGGTGTTCGGCACCGAGGACCGGTCGGCCGTCGAGGAGCACTGCCGGGCCAACGCCATCGAGTTCGCCTGGCAGGGCGACGGCAGCCTGCGCACCCGCCAGCGCCGCCCCGCCGTGGTGCGCCATCCGGTCACCGGCCGGCGCTGCTGGTTCAACCAGATCGCGTTCCTCAACGAGTGGACGCTGGCGCCCGAGGTGCGGGGGTACCTCGTCGACGTCTACGGCCCCGAGGCCCTGCCGTTCAACACCCGCTTCGGGGGCGGCGACCCGATCGGCGAGGACGTCGTCGAGCTGATCAACACGGTCTACGCCGAGCACACCGTCCGTGAGCCGTGGCAGTCCGGCGACCTGATGCTCATCGACAACATCCGCACCGCCCACAGCCGGGAACCGTTCGAGCCGCCCCGCGAGGTCCTCGTCGCCATGGGCGGCCCGCACCTTCCGGTTCCGGCCTCCGAGGGGAGCACCCGATGACCAGGTCCGGTCCCGCCCCCGAGCGGTCCGGGACCGCCGCACCCCCGGTGACCGCACCCCCGGTGACCGTGCCCCCGATCACCGTGCCTCCGTTCGCCGTGATCTCCGGAGCCCAGGTCCAGCAGACCCTCCAGGGCCGGGAACGGCGGATCACGGAGCTGATCGAGGACACCTACGCCCTCCACTGCACCGGGGAGTCGGTGAACCCGCCGTCGTACTTCCTGCGCTTCCCCGACCGCCCGACCGCCCGCATCATCGCGCTGCCCGCATCGATCGGCGGACGGGCGCGGGTGGACGGCATCAAGTGGATCTCCAGCTTCCCCGACAACGTGCAGGCCGGCATCCCCAGGGCCTCGGCGGTGCTGATCCTCAACGATCACGACACCGGCTACCCGTTCGCCTGCCTGGAAAGCTCCATCATCAGCGCCACCCGAACGGCCGCGATGGCCGCGTCGGCGGCCGCCACGCTCAGCCGAGGCCGCCGTACCCGGCCGGCCCGCGTCGGATTCTTCGGAACGGGCCTCATCGCCCGCTACATCCACACCTTCCTGACGGCGACCGGCTGGTCCTTCGACGAAGTCGGCGTGTACGACACCTCCGCCGACAGCGCGGCCGGCTTCCACGACTACCTGCGGGCGACCGGTGCGCCCACCCGGATCACCCTGCACGACGGCCCCGAGGAGCTGATCCGCTCCAGCGACCTGCTCGTCTTCGCCACCGTCGCGGGCCGGCCGCACATCACCGATCCGGCGTGGTTCGACCACAACCCGCTGGTCCTGCACGTGTCGCTGCGCGACCTCGCCCCGGAGATCCTGCTCGGCTCGGCCAACGTCGTCGACGACGTCGAGCACTGCCTCAAGGCCGACACCTCACCCCACCTGGCCGAACAGCTCACCGGCAACCGGGACTTCCTGACGGGCACGCTGCACGACGTCACGACCGGCCGAGCGGCGGTGCCGCACGACCGGCCGGTGGTGTTCTCACCGTTCGGCCTGGGCGTACTCGACCTCGCCGTGGGCAAGCACGTCTACGACGAGGCCGTCGGGACCGGGCAGCTGCACGTCATCGAGGACTTCTTCCACGAACTGAGCCGGCACGGATGAGCTGGCCGTCGTACGCGGAAGGGTGCTCCGCGCCGGGACGACGGCCGCCCCGCCCGGGGACCGTCCTGGGCGGGGCGGGGATCAGGGGTGTTGAGCGTTACGGGCGGGAAGTCAGGTAGCCGCCCATGGACTTGAAGTACTCCGACGCCGGGAGTTCCGTGCCGTCTTCCGTGCGGACGCTCGTGATGGACAGGCCGTGGTTGTGGCCCGTGTGGGCGTCCGGGCCGGCGACGATGACCACGCCTTCGCCCTCGCGGTAGAAGATGCGGCCCGGGGTGCCGCCGTAGCGGGACTCGGAGACGACGGCCGTGAGGATCTCCAGGCGCTTGCCCTTGTGGAAGGTGAAGGCGGCCGGGTACGGGGCGGACTGGGCGCGGACCAGGCGTTCCAGGGTTTCGGCGGGCCAGGACCAGTCGATGCGGATGTCCTCCTCGGCCCTCTTGTGGAAGAAGGTGGCCTGGGAGCGGTCCTGCTTGGTGAAGTCGGTCTTGCCGGAGGCGATCAGGTCGAGGGCGGCGATCGTCACCGGGGCGATCAGGTCGACCGTCCTGTGGAACAGGTCCGTGGTCGTGTCCGTCGGGCCGACGGGGATCGAGTGCTGCACGACGATGTCGCCGGCGTCGAGGACCTCGTCCATCATGTGCGCCGTGACGCCGACTTCGGGCTCGCCGTTGATGAGCGCCCAGATGAGGGGGGAGAAGCCCGCGTACTTCGGGAGGAGGGAGTCGTGGATGTTCAGGGTGCCGTGGCGCGGCAGGGTGTAGATGCGCGGCGGGATCCAGGTGCGCCAGTTGTTCGCCACGAGGATGTCCGCGTCGGCTTCCTTGAGCTGCTGGAACAGCTCCTCGTCGTCGGGGCGGTTGCGGATGACGACCGGGACGCCGTGTTCCTCGGCGAGGTCGGCGACCGAGTCGCTCCAGATCTTCTCGTAGGCGTGCTCGCTCTTGGGGTGGGTCACGACCATCACGACGTCGTGCTCGGAGTCCAGGAGCGCCTTCAGGGTGCGATGGCCCCAGGTCTGATAGCCGAACATGACGACCCGCATCGGGGTTCCTCCTCGGAAGAGCGAAATAAGCAAAGGTAAGTAAAGCAAGGCTTACCTAACAGCGCAACAGCCCCGATTCTGGGCTTGATTGACCCAGGTGTGGGGGATTTGGGTGGTTTGTCTGGTCGACAGGTCGTCCAGATCAGGTTAGCTTTACCTAAGTTCCACTCGGCTGCCGGTCACCGGTGCGCCTGGACTCCCCCTTTCCCCCACCCCTGACACGACGCCTGGCAGGCGGCTGTCCCGCACCAAATGGGAGTGACATGTCACAGGCTCTTCCTGGCGACGCACCACTGATCCACGACCTGATCGGTATCGGCTTCGGGCCGTCGAACGTCGCCATGGCGATCGCGCTCAGCGAGCACAACGTGCGCGTCGGAAGGCAAGAGGCGGTCACCGCTCACTTCTTCGAGCAGCAGCCCCGCTTCGGGTGGCACCGCGGCATGCTCATCGACGACGCGACGATGCAAGTGTCCTTCATGAAGGACCTGGTGACGCTCCGGAACCCGACGAGCGAATACAGCTTCCTCTGCTACCTGCAGGAGAAGGGGCGGCTGATCGACTTCGTCAACCACAAGAACCTGTTCCCGCTCCGCGTCGAGTTCCACGACTACCTCGAGTGGGCCGCCGCCAAGGTCGACGACATGGTCTCGTACGGCCACCAGGTCGTCTCCGTCGAGCCGGTGGTGCGTGACGGCGTGGTCGAGTACCTCGACGTGACGGCGCGCTCCGGCGACGAGGTCGTCGTCCACCGTGCCCGCAACCTCGTCATCTCCACCGGTCTGCGCCCGGTCATGCCGGAGGGCGTCGAGCGGACCGAGCACGTCTGGCACAACACCGACCTGCTGACGAAGATCGACGGGCTGGAGGGTGCCGAGCCCACCCGTTTCGTCGTGGTCGGCGCCGGCCAGAGCGCCGCCGAGAACGTGGCCTACCTGCACCGCCGTTTCCCGCAGGCCGAGGTCTGCGCGGTGTTCTCCCGCTACGGCTACAGCCCCGCGGACGACAGCAGCTTCGCCAACCGCATCTTCGACCCCCAGGCGGTGGACGAGTACTTCACCGCCCCGGAGGACGTGAAGCAGCGGCTGATGGGCTACCACGGCAACACCAACTACTCCGTGGTCGACATCGACCTCATCGACGACCTGTACCGGCAGTCCTACCAGGAGAAGGTGCTCGGCACCGAGCGGCTGCGCTTCCTGAACGTCTCGCGCCTGACGGGCGTGGAGGAGACGGCCGACGGGGTCCGCGCCAGCATCAAGTCCCTCGTCACCGGCGAGGAGAGCGTGCTCGACGCCGACGTCGTGGTGTGCGCCACCGGGTATCAGCAGGCCGACGGCCTGGGCCTGCTCGGCGAGGTCGCGGACCGCTGCCACCGCGACGAGCAGGGTCGGGTCCGCGTCGAGCGCGACTACCGGGTGGCGACCGACCTCGAACTGAGCTGCGGCATCTACCTCCAGGGCGGAACCGAGCACACGCACGGCATCACCTCCTCCCTGCTGTCCAACACCGCCGTACGGGTCGGCGAGATACTCGACTCGATCCTCGACCGGAACCTCAAGTCCGTGCCCGACCAGGCCCGTCCGGTCGGACACGGGGGAGCGGGCGGCGGCGCCCGCCAGCCCGCCGTCTGACCGGCCCCACCCGCGCACACCCACCCACTGCCGTGCTTCCCGGGCGTACTCGCCCCCGAGGTGCGGCAGTAGTGTGCAATCACCCCCGTCCCATACCGAAGGAACGTCCGTGCCCACTGGTACTCGCCTCCCCGCCGGCGGTCCGCCCGCGGTCGGGCGCCCGGCGCCGTCCCGGGTCGTCGCGCAGGCCCGGCGGCGGCGGATCGTGGGTCTGGTCGCCCTCCTCGCGCTCCTCGTGGCCGCGGCGCTGGTCTCCCTCGCCGTCGGCGCGCGGGCGCTGAGCCCGGCCGAGGCGTGGCACGGGCTCTTCGCGGATCCGGACCCCGACCAGAAGCTCTCCGAAGCCCGGCTCATCATGAGGACCGTACGGGTGCCCCGTACGGTCCTCGCGGTCGTGGCGGGCATCGCCCTGGGCGTGGGCGGAGCGCTGATCCAGGGGTACACGCGCAACCCCATCGCGGACACCGGCCTGCTCGGGGTGAACACCGGCGCCTCGTTCGCCGTGGTGTCGGCGATCGCCCTGCTCGGACTCACGGACCCCTTCGAGTACGTCTGGTTCGCCTTCCTGGGCGCCGCCCTCGCCGGTGTCGTCGTGTTCGGGCTGTCGAGCATCGGCCGGGGCGCGGGCAATCCGCTGACGCTCGCTCTGGCCGGGCAGGGGGTCACGGTGTTCCTGATGGCGATGACCACGGCGGTCGCGCTGACGGACAAGGCGGCGCTGAACGCCCTGCGGTTCTGGAACGCCGGGTCGGTGGCCGGCGTCGGCTTCGACGTCATCTGGCCGGTGACCGCCTTCATCGTCGTGGGGCTGGTCCTGGCGCTGGCCACCCTGCCCTCCGTCAACCTGCTGAACCTGGGCGACGACGTGGCGCGCGGACTGGGCGTGAACATCACGCTGATCCGGACCGTCGGCATCATCGCCATCACGCTGCTGGCGGGCGCGGCGACCGCCGCGTGCGGCCCCATCGCCTTCCTCGGCCTCATGGTGGCGCACGTGGCCCGCTATCTGGCCGGGCCCGACTACCGCTGGCTGGTGCCGTACGCGGGTCTGCTCGGCGCGGTCGTCCTTCTGGTCTGCGACATCGTGGGACGCGTCGTGGTGCGGCCGGGAGAGCTGGACGCGGGCATCCTCGTCGCTCTCCTCGGCGCCCCGTTCTTCGCGGTCCTGGTGTGGCGGGGAAAGTTCAAGAGCGCATGAACGTGACAGTGGTGAAGCCCGCCCGGGAGCCCGACGGCAAGCCCTCGGTGGCGCCGGGTGTGCGGCTCGGCGGCATGTCGTTCGTCTGGCGGCCCAGGATCGTGCTGGTCACGCTGCTGCTGATGGCGGCGGTCTTCCTGGTGTTCTGCCTGTCCATCGCCGTGGGGGACTTCCCCCTCGGTCTCTCGCAGGTGGTCGCCACCCTCTTCGGCGGGGGCGAGCAGGTCGACCAGTTCGTGATCATGGATCTGCGCATGCCGCGGGCCCTGGCCGGGCTCGTCGTGGGCATCGCGCTCGGCATGTCCGGGGCGATCACCCAGTCCATCGCCCGCAATCCGCTGGCCAGTCCGGACATCCTCGGCATCACCGGAGGCGCCAGCGCGGTCGCGGTGTGCCTGGTGACCGTGTCGGGCGGGGCCACGGCCGCCGTCGTCAGCTCCGTGGGGCTGTCCGGGGCGGCGCTCGCGGGCGGCCTCGGCACCGGCCTGCTGGTGTACTTCATGGCGTGGCGGCGCGGGGTCGACGGCTTCCGGCTCATCCTCATCGGCCTCTCCGTGAGCGCCGTGATGGAGGCGCTCACGACCTGGCTGCTGGTCACCGCCGACATCAGGGACGTGGCGCGGGCCCAGGCGTGGCTGGTCGGCTCCCTGGACAACCGCTCGTGGGACGAGGTGTCGGTGGCCCTCTGGGGCACGCTCGCCCTCGCGGTGGTCGTGGCGTGCGTGGCCTTCCAGTTCAAGCCGCTGCACTTCGGCGACGACGTGGCCGCGGGCCTCGGCGTCCGGTACGCGCTGGTACGGGCCGTCCTGCTGCTGTGCGCGGTGCTCCTGGCCGGCTTCGCGGTGAGCGCGGCGGGGCCGGTCCCGTTCGTGGCCATGGTGGCGCCGCAGGTGGCGATCCGTCTGACGAAGTCCCCGACGCCGCCGTTGGTGGCGTCCGCCGTGGTGGGGTCGCTGCTGCTGATCGGCTCGGACCTGGTCGCCCGTACGGCGCTGCCGGTCGCCCTGCCGGTCGGCGTGGTCACCGCCGCGATCGGCGGCCCCTTCCTCATCTACCTCCTGGTGCGGGCGAACCGCCGCTAGGTGATAGAAAGGTTAGGCAAGCCTAAATAGAGGGGGAGCCGTGGTCGCTCAGTACATCACCGAGGGCCGGTCCGGGGCCGATGGCGTTCCGCGGCTGGCGGCCAAGGGCGTCACGGTCGGGTACGGCGATCGGACCGTCATCGACGCGCTCGACGTGTCGATCCCGCCGGGTGTGGTGACCACGATCATCGGCCCCAACGGGTGCGGCAAGTCCACCCTGTTGCGGACCCTGTCGCGGCTGCTCAAGCCGACCAGCGGATCCGTCGTCCTGGACGGCGAGGACATCGCCCGGCTGCGGACCAGGGACGTGGCGAAGAAGCTCGGCCTGCTGCCCCAGGCGCCGGTCGCGCCGGAAGGCCTGACCGTGGCCGACCTGGTCGCCAGGGGCCGGCATCCGCACCAGAGCTGGCTGCGCCAGTGGTCCTCGGACGACGCCTCCGTGGTGGAGCGCGCGCTGGCCATGACGGGGGTGGCCGACCTGGCCGACCGTCCCGTCGACGCCCTCTCCGGGGGGCAGCGTCAACGCGTGTGGATATCGATGACCCTCGCTCAGGGGACCGACCTGCTGCTGCTCGACGAGCCCACCACCTATCTGGACCTGGCGCACGCCGTCGACGTGCTCGACCTGGTCGACGACCTGCACGAGTCGGGATGCACCGTGGTCATGGTGCTGCACGACCTCAACCTGGCCGCGCGCTACAGCGACAACCTGATCGTGATGAAGGCCGGTTCGGTCCTGGCGCAGGGTCACCCGCGCGAGGTGCTGACCGCCGAGCTGTTGCACGAGGCATTCGGCCTGCGTGCCATGGTGATTGACGATCCGGTGGGGGACCGGCCGCTCGTCGTGCCGATCGGGCGGACCCATGTCCAGAGTGCGGGCAGCTGAAACCAGAGCGTTACCACTTAGGCTAGGCTTACCTCACTTCCCCGGGGTACGGTTTGCCTGCCCTAAGTGGGGCCGCAGTGGACAGCACGAAAGCAAGGGATCCCGCATGCTCCTCGACCGAACGACACGTAACAAGCCCTGGCTGAAGCTTGCGGCGACCGTGTCCGCAGCGGCCCTCGGTGTAGGCGTCCTCGCCGGCTGCGGTTCCGAGACGGCGGACAAGGACAAGAAGAAGGACGACGCCGCCAACGCCCCGGCCGCCAACGGTGCGTTCCCCGTCACCGTCGAGCACTTCTTCGGCTCCACCGAGGTCAAGAAGGCCCCCCAGCGCGTCGTCACCGTCGGCTACACCGACGACCAGAACGTCCTCGCGTTCGGCATCAAGCCGGTCGGCATGGTCGACCAGTACCCGAACCCGGCGGGTCAGAGCCCCGACATCAACACCCAGTGGCCCTGGGTGAAGGACAAGTGGGGCGAGACCAAGCCCGAGGTCATCATGAACAACGGTGACGCCGGCCCCAACTTCGAGAAGATCGCGTCCCTGCGCCCAGACCTGATCATCGCGGTCTACTCCGAGATCGACCAGGCCGCGTACGACAAGCTCTCGAAGATCGCCCCGACGGTCGGCCGCACCAAGGCCGAGAAGGAGCCCTTCAGCGCTCCGTGGTCGGACAACGCCCTCCAGATCTCCAAGGCGGTCGGCAAGGAGGCCGAGGGCAAGGCGATGATCCAGGGCATCCAGGACAAGCTCGCCACGGTCAAGAAGGCGCACCCCGAGTTCGCCACCCAGACGGCCGTCGCGGTGTCCTGGTACAAGGACGCGGTCAACCCCTTCACCACCACCGACGTGCGCGGTCAGCTCCTGACCGGCATGGGCTTCAAGGGCCAGACCGAGATCGACAAGATCTCGGACGGCAAGTTCTCCTTCGCGCTCTCCCCGGAGCGCATGAACCTCATCGACGTCGACCGCGTCTTCGTCATCAACGACAAGGCCGACACGGACGCGCTGAAGAAGTCCGAGCTCTTCGCCAACCTGAAGGTCACCAAGGCCAACAAGGTGTCCTACCTGCTGGACAGCGAGGGCCCGGCGGCCGGTGCGGCCATGTCCCAGGCCACCCTGCCCGCCCTGCCGTTCGCCATCGACGAGCTCGTCAAGTCGGTCGGCTAGGTGTGAGCACCACGGACATTCGGGTCGCCCCGGCAACCCTGCGTACGACGTCCGGACGCGAAGCAGCCCGATGGGTCGCGGCGAACTGCCGCACGATGCCCTGGCTGACGTCCGGCGCCGTACTCAGCACGGTCGCCGGGGCGGCTCTGCAGATGCTCCCCGTCCTGCTGCTCGGCCGGGTGGTCGACGCAGTGACCGGGGGCGAACCGCGTTCGGTCCTGGTCACGATCGGGGCGTGGATGGTGGCCGCCGCCCTGCTCGGCGCGGCGGCCACCGCCCTGTCCGCCTACCTGATCGGGCGGCTCGGCGCCGACCTGCTCGCGCACCTGCGCGAAGGCGCCGTACGGGCCGTCCTGGGCATGCCCAGCGCCCGGGTCGAGCAGGTGGGCCGCGGAGACGTGCTCTCCCGGGTCGGCGACGACGTCGCCGTCCTGTCCAAGGGCATCCGCTCGGCCATCCCCACGGTGTTCTCCGCGGGGGTCCTGGTGGCCATCGCCACGATCGGCATGTTCGGCCTCGACTGGCGGCTCGGCCTGGCCGGCGCCTGTGCGCTGCCGGCCTACGCGCTGGCCCTGCGCTGGTACCTGCCCCGCTCCGCCCCGCTCTACCGCAAGCGCGCGGTGGCCCAGGCCGAGCGCGCACAGGCGCTGATCAGCGGCCTGAACGGCATCGAGACGGTACGGGCGCACCGCCTGGAGGAGGCCTTCCGCGAGAAGGTCTCCGAGGATTCGCGGCGGGTGCGGGACCTCGGCATCGAGGTGTTCCACTTCTTCGGCCGGTTCGTCGGCCGGGAGAACCGCGCGGAGTTCATCGGCCTGGTGCTGATCCTCGTGGTGGGCTACGCCCTGCTGGAGACCGGCTCGGCCAGCCTCGGTGAAGTGGCGGCGGCGCCGCTGGTGTTCCACCGCCTGTTCACCCCGCTGGGCGCGATCATGTTCACCTTCGACGAGGCCCAGAAGTCGGGCGCGAGCCTGACCCGGCTCGTCGGGGTGCTGGCGGAGTCCACGGAGGACCGGCTGGTGGGCGATGCGACCGCCGCGCCGGCGGGCGAGGAGCCGTACCCGGTGACGGTGAAGGGGCTGACGTTCCGTTACCCCGGAGCCGAGGAACCGGTCCTGAGCGATGTCAGCCTGACGATCCCGGCGGGCGGCTCGCTGGCCCTGGTGGGCGCGACGGGCGCCGGCAAGACGACCCTGGCCGCGCTCATCGCCGGCATCGGGACCCCGGAGGCCGGGTCGGTGCGGATCGGGTCGACCGACCTCGCCGATCTCGACGAGGCCGCGGCGCGGGCGCTGGTGAGCATCCTGACCCAGGAGACGCACGTGTTCTCCGGGCCGCTCGCCGACGACCTGCGACTGGCCGCGCCGGAGGCGACCGACGCCGAACTGCTGGCCGCGCTGGGCACCGTAGGGGCGGCCGAGTGGGTCGATGCGCTGCCCGAGGGGCTGAACACCGCGGTCGGCGAGGGCGGTGCCCGGCTGGACGGTACGAAGGTGGCCCAGGTCGCCCTGGCCCGGCTGGTGTTGGGCCGGGCGCCCGTGGTGGTGCTCGACGAGTCGACCGCGGAGGCGGGCAGCGAGGGCGCCGCCGAGCTGGAGCGGGCCGTGCTGGCCGCCTGCGCCGGGCGGACCACGCTGTTCGTGGCCCACCGGCTGACCCAGGCGGTGGCCGCCGACCGGATCGCCGTGCTGGATGCGGGACGCGTCGTGGAGCAGGGCACGCACGAGGAGTTGGTGGCCCTGGGCGGCCGTTACGCGCGACTCTGGCGGGCCTGGAGAGACGCTAGTTAGGTCACCCTAATTTAGGTTAGGCTAGCCTTCGTACCTTGGAAGGGTGTTGAGTCTTCAAATGATGGAACCGAGCGCTCGTCTCGTGCTGATCTCTCCTACGCGCCTGGCAGACGTGCGCCGGCGTACCGGCGGATACTCCGACCGGACCATCGCCGAGGCCTGTGCCATCGGACTGTCGTACTGGGCGACGGGCGCCAGCCCCGACGGAATCGACCTGACCCCCGGCACGCTCTTCGCGGACGTCCTCGGATGGGTCGACAACGGCGGTACGGCGCCCAGCGGTTGGGGGACCGGCGAGGCGGCCCCGGACGGCTGGGCCATCGCGGTCCCCGCCGGCGTCCTGCAGGCCGGCGTCCCGCAGTCCGACGCCCAGCTCGCGCTGGACGACCTGGCGGACTTCCCCGACCGGCCCCTCGGCACCATCAGCCCGTCCACCGTGGCGGAGCGGCTCACCACCCTGGCCGAATGGAACGACAACGCGGCGGACCGGGTCCGGCCGACCATCGTGGAGATGTTCCGCGAGCAGGCACGCCTGCGGCCGGACGCCGTCGCCGTCATCGACGAGCACCGCTCGCTGACCTACCGCCAGGCGGCGGAGCTGTCCGCGCAGCTGGCCCACCACCTGATCGGACGCGGACTCGGCTCCGAGCAGGTCGTGGGCATCTCGCTGGGCCGCTCCGCCGACATGGTGATCGGCCTCCTCGGCGTGCTCCAGGCCGGCTGCGCCTTCGTCCCGCTCGACCCGCAGTGGCCCGCCGCCCGCCGCGCCGTCGTCATCGACGACGCGCAGGTCGTGCTGCAGCTCAACGACTCCGGCGCGCACGATCCCGCGGAACCGGCCGCCGCCGCCGTCGACCTCGACGACTGGCGGTACGCCGACCAGCCCGCCGGGGACACCGGAATCACCGCGCACGGCAACGCCCTGGCCTACGTGATCTTCACGTCCGGTTCGACCGGCCGCCCCAAGGGCGCGATGATCCGTCACGAGGCGATCAGCGAACGCCTGCTGTGGCAGGTCGACGAGATCCTGGGCTTCGGCCACGACGACGCCTCGCTGTTCAAGGCGCCGCTGTCCTTCGACATATCCATCAACGAGATCTTCCTCCCGCTGGTGTGCGGCGGCCGCCTCGTCGTCCTGCGGCCCGGCGGCGAACGCGACCCGCACCACCTGCTCGCCGTGATCGCCGAGCACCGCGTCACCTTCACCTACCTCGTCTCCTCCATGCTGGACGTCCTGCTCGAGATCGCCGGGGACTCCGACCGCCTCGACAGCATGCGCCACGTGTGGTGCGGCGGCGAGGTGCTCACCCCCGAGCTGTACGAGCGGTTCCGCACCCGGCTCGACATCCCCATGTACCACGGCTACGGCCCGGCCGAGACGACCATCGGTGTCTCCCACGTCATCTACCGCGGCGAAGCGGAACGCCTGTCCACCTCGATCGGCAAGGCCAACCCCAACACCCAGCTGTACGTCCTCGACGACGAGCTGCGCCCGGTCCCCGTCGGTGTCGGCGGCGAACTCTACGTCGGCGGCTTCCTCCTGGGCCGCGGCTACGTGGGCGCACCCGGACTGACCGCGTCCCGGTTCGTGGCGAACCCCTTCGCCGACGACGGCTCCCGCCTCTACCGCACCGGCGACCTCGCCCGGTTCGCCCCCGACGGCTCGCTGGACTTCCTCGGCCGCGCCGACAACCAGATCAAGATCCGCGGCATGCGCCTCGAACTGGAGGACGTGGAGATCGGCCTCGCGGAGCACCCCGCGGTACGGCACACCTGCGTCATCGCGAAGAAGAACAGCGCGGGCGGCACCTACCTGGTCGGCTACGTGATCCCGGCCGCCGGCCACGAGGAGCTGCGGGCCGACGAGGTCAAGGCCTGGGCCACCGAGCACATGGTCGAGTACATGGTGCCCGCCCACGTCGTCGTGATGACCGAGTTCCCGCTCACCGCGAACGGCAAGCTCGACCGGCGCGCCCTGCCCGAACCCGAGATCGTCACGGGGGCGTTCGTACGGCCCTCCACCGACGAGGAGCGCGCGGTCTGCGCGGCCGTCGCCTCCGTGCTGCGGCTGGAGGAAGTCGGCGTCGACCAGGACTTCTTCCAGCTCGGCGGAGACAGCATCCTCGCCATCTCGCTGCTGAGCGCCCTGCGCGAAGCGGGCCTCTACGTCACCGCGGGGCAGATCTTCGCCAACAGCGTCCTGGGCGCCCTGGCGGCGGTGGCCGGCCGCGAGGACGTGGCCCGGGCGGACCACGCCGACGTGGCGACCGGTCCCGTCGAGGGATCGCCCATCGTCCAGTGGCTGGGCCGGACCACGGACGCGATCGACGGATTCGTCCAGGCGGTCGTACTGAACACCCCGGCGGACCTCACCGCCGACGCGCTGGGCCCGATCCTCGACTCCGTCGTCGCCCGGCACGACATGCTGCGCGCCCGGCTCGTCCGCGGGGGCCGCTGGAGCTTCGACATCCCGCAGGCCGACGGAGCCGCGGCCGACTGGCAGGAGAGCGACGGGCCGCTCGACGCGTGCGTGGCCCTCGCCACCGAAGGACTGGACCCGGACGCCGGCGTCATGCTGCGGGCCGTCTGGCGCCGCGAGGCCCGCCAGCTGGTCCTGGTCGCCCACCACGTGGTGGTCGACGGCGTGTCCTGGCGCGTGCTGATGGAGGACCTGGCCACGGCATGGCGCCGGTTCTCCGCGGGCCAGGAGATCGAACTGCCCCCCGTGGGAACCTCGTTCCGGCGCTGGACCCAGCTCCTGGGCAGCGCCGACTTCGACGCGGACCGCGCCCACTACGAGCGCCCCCTGCCGGGCCCCGACGCCCCGCTGGGCCGCCGGGCCCCCTCCGAGGCCGACACCGTCGAGCGGGAACGGCACCGGATCTTCACCGTCGGCTCCGAGGCCACGGCCGCGCTGCTCGGCGAGATCCCCGCGAAGTTCCACGCGGGCGTCAACGACGTCCTGCTGACCGCGCTCGCCGTCACCCTCGCCCGGTGGCGCCGCGGCCGCGGCCAGGAGCAGACCTTCGCGCACATCGAGCTGGAGGGCCACGGCCGCGAAGGCCGCCACGTGGCCGGCGCCGCCGGCATCGAGCCGGAACTGTCCCGCACCGTCGGCTGGTTCACGACCCTGTTCCCCGTGACCGTGGACCCCGGCACGAGCGCAGACTTCACCGACCCCCGGTACCTCGCCGCCGCCCTCAAGGCGGTCAAGGAGGACCTCGCCCGCGTCCCGAGCAACGGCGTCTCCTACGGCGCCCTGCGCTACCTGGCCGACACCCCCTTCACGGCCCCGGCACCCCAGGTCCTCTTCAACTACCTGGGCCGCTTCGACGCGGGCGCGTCCGGCGACTGGCAGCTCTCCGGCACCACCGGCCAGCTCGGCGAGAAGCGCGACCCGAAGATGCGCCTGCCGCGCGCCCTGGAGTTCAACGCGATCGCCGAACCCTCCGCCAGCGGCGCCTACGAACTCGTCACCACCGTCTCCTGGCCCGACGGGATGTTCACCGACGAGGACATCGAGGCGATCGGCGGGTACTTCCAGGCGGCCCTCACCGCCCTGGCCGCGCTCGACGAGGGCGGCCACTCGCCCAGCGACTTCCCGCTGGTGCGGCTGACCCAGGCCGACGTCGACGCCCTGGACGGACCCGCGCTGCGCGCCGTCCTGCCCCTGACCCCGCTCCAGGAAGGCCTGTACTTCCACTCGGTCTTCGACGACGACTCCGCGGGCAGCTACGTCGAACAGCAGCTGCTGACGCTGGAGGGCGAGCTCGCCCCCGCCCGCCTCCGGGCCGCGGCCACCCGGCTGCTCACCCTGTACCCGAACCTGGCCGCACGGTTCACGGCCCTCGCCGACGGCCGCGTGGTCTCCGTACTGGAAAGCGGCGCCGAGGCGCCCTTCACCACCCTCGACCGGCCCGGCATCACGGAGGCGGAGCTCCACGAGCTCGCCGAGCGGGACCGCCGCGCCGGATTCGACCTGGCCACCGGCCCGCTGATGCGGTTCACGCTGGTCCGCGACCCGGAATCCGGCCGCGACGTCCTCGTGCAGACCGTCCACCACATCATCGCCGACGGCTGGTCGGTGCCCCCGATGCTCCGCGCGCTGCTCGCCGAGTACCACGCGCCGGGAAGCACCTACCCGCTGAGCGGCTTCCCCGACTACGTCGGCTGGCTCGCGGAGCGCGACGCCGACGAGAGCGACCGCGTGTGGGGCGCCGAACTCGCCGAGCTGCCCGGCCCCTCGCTGGTGGCCCGGGACCACACCCCGTCCGACCGGTTCGCCGACACCTCCGTCGAGCCGGCGCAGTCCCTCGACGTCGACGCCGCCGCCCGCGCCGCCGGCGTACCGCTGAGCGTGGCCGTGCACAGCGCCTGGGCGGTGACCCTGGGCGGGATCCTGCACTCCGCCGACGTGGTCTTCGGATCCACGGTCTCCGGACGCGACGCGGACGTCCCCGGCATCGAGGACATGGTCGGCCTGTTCATCAACACCGTCCCGCTGCGCGCACGGTGGGCTGAAGACACCACGGCGCGCGAACTGCTCGCCTCGGTGCGCGAGCACCAGGGCGCGGTCCTGCCGCACCAGCACGTCTCGCTGGCACGGATCGGCCGGCTCGCCGGCGTCGGCTCCCTCTTCGACACCCTCGTGGTGTTCGACGTGGCCACCGACGTGGCCGCCCTGCGCCGCACCGGCGACACCCTCGCCGTCACCGGCCTCGTCAACGAGGGAGCCCCGCACTACCCGCTGACCCTGGTCGTGGAGCGGGCCCTCGACGGACGCCCGCGCTTCAACCTGATCTACGACGGCGAACTGCTCCGCGAGAGCAGCGCCCGGGACATCCTGACCCGGTTCACGCACACCCTCACCGGCCTGCTCACCCGGCCGGACGCCCCGGTCGGCGACCTGGCGCCCGAGAGCGGCAGGAGCCCCGCACGGATCACCCCGACCACGCTCGGCGCACTCTTCGACGCCGCGGCGGACCGGAACCCGGCGGCCACCGCCGTCACCCAGTGCGCCCTCGACGGCACCACCCGCTCCCTGACCTACGGCGAACTCGCCGCCGCGAAGAACGAACTGGCCGCCGCCCTGCGCGCGGCCGGGGTCCGGCCGGGCCGGCGCGTGGCCGTGGCCGTCCCGCGCACCATCGAGCAGGTCGTCGCCCTGGTCGCCATCGTCAGCGCGGGCGGCGCCTACGTCCCGCTCGACATGGCCTACCCCGACGACCGGCTGGAGTACGTCCTCGGCGACGCCGCCCCGCAGGCCGTCCTCGTGGACCCCGGTCAGCGCGAGCGCTTCACCGCCCTGCTGGAGCGGGCGGGAGTCGCCGCCAGGGTCCTCGTACAGGGTGACGAACTGCCCCAGGAGGCCGCCGCGACGGCGGACGCCGCGGCGGACGAGGTCAGCTGGCACGACCCCGCGTACGTGATCTACACGTCCGGGTCGACCGGCAAGCCCAAGGGCGTCGTCGTCCCGCACTCCAGCGTGGTGGCGCTGCTCGCCAACACCCAGCCGGACATGGACTTCGGCCCCGGCGACGTCTGGGTCCAGTTCCACTCCTACTCCTTCGACTTCGCCGTCTGGGAGCTGTGGGGCGCCCTGGCGCACGGCGGCGAGCTGCTCGTCCCCGACTACGGCCTGACCCGCTCCCCGGTCGACTTCCACCGGCTGGTCCGCGAGCGCGGAGTGACCGTCCTCAACCAGACGCCCTCGGCCTTCTACCAGTTCGCCGAGGCAGACCGGCACGCCGGCGAACCCCTCCCCGCGCTGCGCCGCGTCATCTTCGGCGGCGAGGCACTGGACCTCGGACGGCTGCGCGGCTGGGTCGAGCGGCACGGCGCCGCCTCGCCCGAGCTCGTCAACATGTACGGGATCACCGAGACCACGGTCCACGTGACCCACCGGGTGCTGACCGACGGGGACTTCGCCTTCGGCGACGACGTGAGCCCCATCGGCGGACCCATCCCGGGCCTGGTCACCCACCTGCTGGACGACCGGCTCCGGCCGGTGCCGCCGGGCCGGGTGGGCGCCATCTACGTGGCCGGCGACCAGGTCTCCCTCGGCTACCTCGGGCGGCCGGGCCTCACCGCGGGCCGGTTCGTGGCGAACCCGTTCGCGAACGACGGCTCCCGGATGTACCACACGGGCGACCTGGCCGTCCGCACCCTCGACGGCGAGCTGGAGTTCACCGGCCGCGCCGACGACCAGGTCCAGCTCAAGGGCTTCCGCATCGAGCTCGGCGAGGTCGAGTCCGCGCTGCGCGACCTCGACGGCGTCGTCGACGTGGCCGTCACCGTGGCCGACAGCGGCGACCACCTGGTCGCGCACGTCGTGGGCCGGGTGCCCGGCGACCTGTCCGCCCTCCTCGCGGAGAAGCTGCCCGTGCACATGGTGCCGGGCCGGGTCCTGCCGGTGGACTCCCTGCCGCTGACCGTCAACGGCAAGCTCGACCGCAAGGCCCTGATCGCGGCGGCCGCACAGGACGACACCCCGGTGGCCGGCGGCTCCGTGACGGGGGCGGCGACCGACTCCCTGCTCGCCTCGCTGGTCGGCATCTTCGCCGACACCCTGTCCCACCCGGCCGCCGACGCGGACACCGACTTCTTCGGCGCGGGCGGCGACAGCATCGTCGCCATCACCGTGGTCAACCGCGCCAGGGCGCTCGGCCTGCCGATCGCACCCCGCGACGTGTTCCTCCTGAAGACGCCGCGCGCCCTCGCCGAGCTCCTGGGCACGCGCGCACCGCAGACCCAGGCCCCCGCAGCGGCCCCCGCGCGCCGCGAGGACGGCCCGCTGGCGCCCACGCCGATCATCCTGCGCCAGCGCGAACTGGGCGGCTCCCTCGCCCGGTTCGCCCAGGCCCGGACCGTCGAGGTGGCCGAAGGCACCGCGTTCGCCGACATCGAGCGCGCCGCCGACGCCGTACTGGCCGCCCACCCGGCCCTGCGGATGCGCCTGAACACCGAGCACGGCGTGTGGACCCTGCGCACCGAACCCGCCCGCAAGGCCACCGTCGTCCGCACGGACACGGCCGACGCCACGGCCGCCGCCAACGAGGCCGCCGGACGGCTCGCCCCCGAGACCGGGGAGGTCGCCGCCTTCACCTGGCTCGCGCAGACCGGCACCCTCGTGGTCACCGTGCACCACATCGCGGTCGACTCGGTGTCCTGGCTGATCCTGCTGGACGACCTCGCCGCCGCCCTGCGCGGGGAGACCCTCGCACCGGCGACCACCTCGTACGCCGAGTACGCCGACGCGCTGACCCTGCGGTCCACCGCCGGCGCCGACGACCTCGGGCACTGGGTCGAGACCCTCGCGGCCCCCGCGCTGCTGCCCGCGTTCGGCACGCTGCGCGAGACCACCGTCGTCCTCGGCCCCGAGGCCGGCGACCTGGTGACGCGCACCGCCCCCGCGGCGCTCGGCGTCGCGCTCACCGAGCTGCTGTGCGGCGCCCTGCGCACCGCCCTGACGCGGATCCAGCCGACGCCCACCGATCTCGCGATCGAGCTGGAGCGGCACGGCCGGGTGTCCGTACGGGAGCACCACGACTACACCCGTACGGTCGGCTGGTTCACCGCCATCGCGCCCGTCCGGCTCACCGCGCACACCGACCCCGTCGCGGCGGCCCGCGAGCTCGCGGCGCGCCAGCCGGACGAGTCCGGGCACCTCGCCTACGGCCGGCTGCGCTACCTCAACCCGCAGACGGCCCCGCTGCTGACGGCACGCCCGCAGGTGCTCTTCAACTACCTCGGCCGGGGCAGCGAGTCCAGCGCCCTGCACATCACCGGGGGCGACCAGGGCAGCCCGTACGCCGTCGAGGTCAACGCCTGGACCGACGCGGCCACCGGCAGCCTGCACGCGACCTTCACCCTCGCCGAGGAGATCCCCGACGAGATCACCGATCACTGGCTGCACGCCCTGGAAACCCTCGCGGAAGCCTCCGTGACGGCCGAGCGCACGGCGCCGGTCACCGCCCTGCAGCGGGGCCTGTTCTTCCAGGCCCAGCTGGCGGGCACGGCCGGACACTACGTCGCGCAGAGCTACTTCGCCCTCGACCACCGCCTCGACACCGACGCACTGACCGAGGCCATGGCCGTGGTCATGGCCCGGCACCCGGTCGTCGGCGCCGGCTTCACCACCGACGACGACGGCAACCCGGTCCAGATCCTCAAGGCGGGCCGCCGCGTCGGCGTCCACACGGTCGAGCTGTCGACCGAGGAGGACGTCGAAGCCCTGCGCGTCCGCGACCGCAACACCGGCTTCGACCCGGCCGAGCCGCCGCTGATCCGGCTGACCGTGATCCGGCTGCCCGACGGCCGCGACGGCCTGCTCCTCAGCTACCACCTGCTGCTGTGGGACGGCTGGTCCCGCGCGATCGTGCTGCGCGACCTGTTCGAGGCCTACCGGGCCGTACTCGCCGGTGAGCAGCCGTCCACGAGCCCGGCCGTACCGGGCTTCGAGGACCACGCCCGAGCGCTCGCCGCCAAGGACCCGGCCGTCTCGGAGCGGTTCTGGGCCGAGCACCTGACCGGGCTCTCCGGCCCGACGCTGCTCGCCGGACCGGCGCCGTCCCTCTCGGACGACCTGCCGCCCGCGCTCCTGCACACCCTGACCGCCGAACAGTCGCAGCTGCTGCGGGAGACGGCCAGGGCGCACGGAGTCACCCTCAACTCGGTCCTCACCGGCGCCTTCGGCCTGCTCCTCGGCGCCCACACCGGCCGCAGCGACGCCGTGTTCGGCGTGACCGTCTCCGGCCGCGAGGGCGAGGGCCTGTCCGACATCGTCGGCGTGCTCCTCAACACCGTGCCCATGTGGACGCGGGCCCGGCCGCAGGACACGGTCGGGGAGTACCTGGCCGCCGTACAGGCGGCCCGGGTCGACGCGATGGAGCACGAGCACCTGGGGCTCGGCGAGATCCAGCGGGCCAGCGGCCACGACACCCTCTTCGACAACCTGTTCGTGCTCCAGAACTTCCTGGACCTGGACGGGCTCGCCGAGATGAACGCCCGCCACGGCATCACCGAGGTGAAGTCGGACGACTCCACCCACTACCCCTTCACCTGGGTGGTCACCCCCGGCGACCGGCTCACGGTCAAGCTGGAGCACCGCCACGGCGACTGGGACAGCGCCCGCCGCCTCCTCGACGACTACGTCGGCCTGCTCCAGGACCTGGCCCGCTCCACCGGACCGGTGGGCGCGCTGCCCGGCCTCGGGCCGGTGCCCGGGCCGGCCGACCGCACGGACATCGGCACCGACACGGTGGTCGACCGGTTCGACCGGGCGGCGGACCGCGCACCCGAGCGGGTCGCGCTCGTCGCGCAGGGCCGGAGCATGACCTTCGCCGAACTCCGGGACCGCAGCCGCCTGCTGGCGGGCGTGCTCGCCGGACGCGGCATCGGCCCGGAGAAGACGGTGGGCCTGGCGATCCCGCGCACGCTGGAGTGGATCGTCGCGCTGTTCGCCGTACTGCGCACGGGAGCCGCGTACGTACCGCTGGAGCTGGACCACCCGGACGAGCGGATCGCCACGATCGTCGCGGACGCCCGGCCCGAGGTGATCCTCACCGTCAGCGCCGTCGCACCCAGGCTGACCGGCGACCTGATCGAACTGGACCGGCCCCTTCCGGAGGCCGAGCCGCTCGTGACGTTCGCACCGGACGACCCGAACCGGCTGCGGTACCCGGCGTACACGATCTACACCTCCGGTTCGACGGGCAAGCCCAAGGGCGTCGTGACCGAGTACGCCGGTCTCACCAACATGCTGATCAACCACCAGCGCCGCATCTTCGAACCGGTGCTGGCGGAGCACGGCAACCGGATCTTCAAGATCGCGCACACCGTCTCCTTCGCCTTCGACATGTCGTGGGAGGAGCTCCTGTGGCTCGCCGACGGCCACGAGGTGCACATCTGCGACGAGGAACTGCGCCGCGACGCGCCCGCCCTGGTCGACTACTGCCGTGAGCACGGGATCGACGTCATCAACGTGACCCCGACCTACGCGCAGCAGCTGGCGGCCGAAGGCCTGCTCGACAACCCGGAGCGGCGCCCCGCGCTGGTGCTCCTGGGCGGCGAGGCGGTCACCCCGACCCTGTGGCAGCGGCTCGCCGAGACCGAGGGGACGGTCGGGTACAACCTGTACGGCCCGACCGAATACACCATCAACACCCTGGGCGTCGGCACCTTCGAGTGCCAGGACCCGGTGGTGGGCGTGGCCATCGACAACACCGAGGTGTTCGTCCTGGACCCGTGGCTGCGACCGCTGCCGGACGGGGTTCCCGGTGAGCTCTACGTCTCCGGCATCGGCATCGCCCGCGGGTACCTCGGCCAGCCGGCCCAGACCGCGCACCGGTTCGTCGCCTCGCCGTTCGGCGCCCCCGGCGAGCGCATGTACCGCACCGGCGACCTGGTGGTCCGCCGGCCGGACGGGAACCTGATGTACCTCGGCCGCACCGACCAGCAGGTCAAGATCCGGGGCCACCGCGTCGAACTCGGCGAGGTGGAGGCGGCGTTCGCCGCGCACCCGGCGGTCCGGTTCACCGCCGCGGTCGCCCAGCCCGACCCGCAGGTCGACGGCGCGTACCGGCTGGCCGCGTACCTCGTGCTGGGGGCCGGCTCCGACCTGGCGGCGGTCGCCGCGGAGGTGGGCGCCGGACTGCCCGACTACCTGCGCCCGACGCACTACGCTCAGGTCGACGCCATCCCGCTCACGGTGAACGGGAAGGCCGACACCAAGGCCCTGCCGGAGCCCAAGCCGCTGGGCGCGCTGACCACTTCGGGCGAGCGCGGTCCGGAGACCGAGACCGAGGTCCTGGTCTGCGAGTTCTTCGCCGAAGCCCTGGACCTGGACGACGACGAGGTGAGCGCCGTGAGCGATTTCGTGTCCCTCGGCGGACACTCCATGCTGGCCGTACGCCTGGTCGGACTCCTGCGCCGGGAATTCGGCCCCACGATCACCATCCGCGACCTGCTCACCCTGCGAACCCCCGAAGCGATTGCCCGGCACCTTGATGACAACTCCTGACGTCCAGAGATCCCGCCGCGCGGGATCCGACATCCTCCGGACCGCCATACGGCGCAACGTCGGCGCCATGGTCTGGGGCACCGTCCTCATGGGCCTGTACCAGGCGGGCGAGACGGCCTTCCCGATCGCGCTCGGCCTGATCGTCGACCACACGATGCGCGAACGGAGCCTGGGGGCGCTCGCCCTCTCGATCGCCGCGCTGGCCGTGATCATCACGACGGTGTCGCTGTCGTGGCGGTTCGGGATGCGCATCCTGCAGAAGGCCAACACGACCGAGGCCCACCACTGGAGGGTGCGGGTCGCGTCCTGCGGCCTCCAGCCGGTGGCCCGGGACGTGGACCTCAAGTCCGGCGAGGTGCTCACCATCGCCACCGAGGACGCCGACCAGACCTCCGACATCGTCGAGGTCGTGCCGATGCTGATCAGCTCCTCGGTCGCGGTGCTGGTCGCGGCGGTCGCGCTGAGCCTGGCGGACCTGCGGCTCGGCCTGCTGGTCATGATCGGGACGATCGCGATCCTGTCGACCCTCAGCGTGATGTCGAAGCGGATCGGCAGCAGCACCCAGGAGCAGCAGGCCCGGGTGGCGCGGGCGGGTGCCAAGGTCGCCGACCTGATCACCGGCCTGCGTCCGCTGCACGGCTTCGGCGGCAACCACGCGGCCTTCCGGTCCTACCGGAAGGTCAGCACGGAGGCCAAGGAGCAGGCGATCACGGTCGCCAAGGTGAACGGCGCCTACACGGGCACCGCGCTGGCCCTGAACTCGACCCTCGCCGCCGCGGTCACCCTGACCGCCGGCTGGCTGGCCTTCGACGGGCAGATCAGCATCGGTGAGCTCGTCATGGCCGTGGGCCTGGCGCAGTTCATCATGGAGCCGCTCCGGCTCTTCTCGGACATGCCCAAGTACGTGATGATGGCGCGCGCTTCGGCGGAGCGGATGGCCCTGGTGCTGTCCGCCCCGCCGGTGGCGGCCCCCGGGACGGCCCGCCCGGCGACCGGCGGGGACCTGGAGATCGACTGCGTCCGCTACGAGTCCCTGCAGGGCCTGAAGTTCCACGTCCCGGCGGGCCAGTTCACGGCGATCGCGGTCTACCAGCCGCGGGCGGCGGCCGAACTCGCCTCGATCCTGGCGGTGAACGTGCCGCCGGCCTCGTACGGCGGCACGGTGCGGCTCGGCGGGCAGGACCTCGCGGACCTGTCGGTCGAGGCGGTCCGCGAACTGATGCTGGTGAACCCGTACGACGGGGAGATCTTCGCGGGAACCCTCCGGACGAACATCGACCCGTCGGGCACCAGCCGGACGGTGCCCGAGGCCGTCGAGGCCTCCATGCTGACCGACGTCGTCGCCCTGCACCGCCAGGGACTCGACTACGAGGTCCGCGACCGCGGTTCGAACCTCTCCGGCGGGCAGCGCCAGCGGCTCTCGCTGGCCCGGGCACTGGCCGCTGACTCCGACGTGCTGGTGCTGCGGGACCCGACCACGGCCGTGGACGCGGTCACCGAGCAGCTCGTCGCACGCAAGATCGCGGAGCTGCGCCGGGGCCGCACCACCGTGGTCATCACCAGCAGCCCGGCCCTGCTCGACGCGGCCGACCGGGTCCTCGTCCTGGACGACGGGGTGGTCACGGCCGAAGGGACGCACCGTCACCTGCTGGCCAACGACCCGGCGTACTGCGCGGCGGTCACGCGGTGACCTGGTGAGACGGTGAACGCGAGCCGGTGAACAGGAGCCGGTGAACAGGAGGGGGCCCGGTGCCCGGCGATCCGCCGGGCACCGGGCCCCCTCGTCTTCGGGTGGCCGGGTGGTCAGGCCAGCGCCCAGGCGACGTCCCTGAGCAGGGCCTGACGCCAGCCCGCCCGGTCGTGGCCCGACGCCGACCGCGACACCCGTACGGTCGCACCGGCCTGTTCCGTCAGGGCTTCGACCAGTTCGCAGTGGGGCTGCATGCGCGCCTCGTGCTCGCCCAGGTCGAAGGCGATCCGCAGCCCGGCCGGGGCGGGGTGCTCGCGCAGCCGCGCGGCGATGGCGCCGCCGCGCGGACCGCCCAGCGGGTCCGGCAGGTCCGCGGCCTCCGGGGTCCACCAGAACGACCCCGACTGGCAGGCGACCCGGTTCACCAGCTCGGGGAACTCCAGGGCCGCGTACATCGCGCTCAGGCCGGCGAGGCTCTGCCCGGCGACCACCAGCCGGCCGAGGTCCGCGGGTACCCCGCTGTCCGCGACCAGCGGCAGCAGTTCGTCCCGTACCGCCTCCCACAGCTCGGGCCGGCAGCCGAACTCCGCCTGCCGGTCCTTGGTGGGCAGGAACACCAGCGTGGCCGGGGGCATGTCGCCGGCGTCGAAGGCCGCGTCGAAGGCCGTCATGGCCGGGTGGAGGTACAGCCAGTCGTCCCCGTCGAGCAGCAGGACCACCGGTCCGCCGCCGCCCACCGGGTGGACGCGTACGGTGCGCTTGCCGCCGAGCCGCTCGCTCGCCCAGCGGATCCGGGTGCGCGGCAGGGGCAGTACGTCGTCGGCGCCCACGGCCGGCCAGTACGGCTGGGGCGGAGCGTCCGGGGTGGCCACGACGGAGCGTTCGCCGCCCGCGCGGACCGGGTTGAGGGGATCGGGATACGACGATCCGTCATCGGCGAGGAACCGGTAGGTCACTCGGAGCCGTGCGGGCATGCGCACCTCGGCGTACCAGCAGTCCGTGTCGCGCCACCGGAGCAGCACCACCGGATCCGACCAGCTCTCGAAATCGATGACCGTCGGGCTGCCGCGCCACAGGAACAGGGTGACCCAACCGCCGTCGCCCGAAGGCGCGGACGCGGGAGCCGCGGCCGCCCAGAACTCATCGGTGCCGGGCGTGCCGGGCAGGTCGAACGCGGCGAAGGGGCTCTCCGAGCCGTCCTCGGCCAGGATCCGTTCGAGTGCACGCATCGGTGCCTCCTTGTGAGGGGGAAGGGGAAACGTTAAGCTCTATAATTAGGCGAGCCTAACCTAAGTGGATGGCTCTCTTCATTCCCGATCGACCTTCCCCACGGGCTCGGCGCCCGCTGTCGGACTGCGCGCGCCGCACACCGACGCCACCCGCCGGTCCCATCGGGCTCCTGGAGGAACCCCAGTATGAGCACCAACCCGTTCGACGATGCCGACGGCCGCTTCCTGGTCCTGGTGAACGACGAGGGTCAGCACTCCCTCTGGCCCCCCTTCGCCGAGGCTCCCGGCGGATGGACGGTCGCCCTCGCCGAGACCACCCGCGAGGCGTGCCTGGAGTTCATCGAGTCGAGCTGGACCGACCTCCGCCCCCGGTCCCTCGCGGCGACCGTCGAAGCCTGACCGGGGAGGCCCCGGACGTGCAGCGCTCGCGCCGCGTCCGGGGCCGGCCTGTGTCCGCAGGGTGGGGCGGCCCGGCAGTCGTCGGGTGCAACGGGCCTGCGCGTGTGGCCGGTTGCCGACGGGGCGCGTGAGCGGGGCGCAGGCGAGTCGAGTTAGGTTAGGCTAAGCTAACTGCGTAGGGGCTCCGTGTGGAGCCGCACGCACTGCATCAGGGGGAGGGGATCGTCATGGGCCTGCCGGCCATCGGCTCCTACCCCATGCCCGACCGCGCCGCCCTGCCCCGCTCCTGCGCGTCCTGGGTGATCGACCCCGGCCGCGCCGCCCTGCTGGTCCACGACATGCAGAACCACTTCGTCGGGGAGCTCCCGACGGACAGGTCCCCGGTCGTGGAACTCGTGGAGAACATCACGGCCCTCCGCGCCCTCGCCACGGTGCTCGGCATACCCGTCGTCTTCACCGCCGAGCCGGCCGCCCAGCCGCCGGGCCAGCGCGGGCTCGCCGCGGACGTCTGGGGGCCGGGCATCGGCGACAGCGCCGACGCCGCCGCGATCATCCCCCCGCTCGCCCCGCGGCCGGGAGAGCGCGTGCTGGCCAACGTGCGCCAGAACGCCTTCCTCCGCAGCCACTTGGGCAGGCTGCTGCGTTCGGAGGGGCGCGACCAGCTGATCGTCTGCGGGGTCCACGCCCACCTCGGCGTCCTGCTCACCGCCGCGGACGCCTTCATGAACGACATCCAGCCTTTCGTGGTCGCCGACGCCGTCGCCGACTTCTCCGCCGAGGAGCACGCGATGGCCCTGCGCTGGGCGGCCCGCAGCGCGGTGGTGTGCACGACCGAGACCCTGCTCCGCGAGCTGCTGCTGGGCGGCGGGTCCCGAGACGTGCGCAAGGACGCCTGAGCGCACCCGCCCGGTGCCCGGACCGCGGCGCGCCCGGCCTGCGGTCGGTCGGTCGTCCGGTCGGCCGGTCGTCGATGGATCACCCAACGAACCGAGAGAGAGCGGAAGAACATGACCGTACGGGTCGCGGTGGCCGGTGCCAGCGGCTACGCGGGCGGGGAGCTGCTCCGTCTGCTGAGCTCGCATCCCGCGGTGGAGATCGGTGCGTTGACCGCGCACAGTAGTGCGGGGCGTCCGCTGGGGACCGTACAGCCACAGCTTCCGGAGTTCGCCGACCGGATCCTCCTGGACACCTCCGCCGCCTCCCTGCGCGGCCACGACGTGGTCTTCCTCGCCCTGCCCCACGGGCAATCGGGCGCCCTGGCGGCCGAGTTGGAGCCCAGCACCCTGGTCGTGGACTGCGGAGCCGACTTCCGGCTGCGGGACCCGGCCGCCTGGGAGCGGTTCTACGGCAGCGCCCACGCCGGCACCTGGCCCTACGGACTTCCGGAACTGCCCGGAGCCCGCGCCGAGTTGAAGGGCGCCACCCGGATCGCCGTTCCCGGCTGCTACCCCACCGCGGTCACCCTGGCCCTGTTCCCCGCCTACGCGGCGCACCTGGTCGAGCCCGAGGCCGTCATCGTCGCCGCCAGCGGAACCTCCGGCGCCGGACGCGCCCTCAAGACGCACCTCCTCGGCACCGAAGTGATGGGCTCCATGAGCCCGTACGGAGTCGGCGGCGGCCACCGGCACACCCCGGAGATCGCCCAGAACCTGTCCCGCACGGCGGGCACGGACGTGACGGTCTCCTTCACCCCCACCCTGGCGCCCATGCCCCGGGGCATCCTCGCCACCTGCTCGGCCCGGCTGAGCCCGGCCGCGGAGGCGCTCGCGGAGGACGACGTGCGCGCCGTGTTCGAAGCCGCGTACGCGGACAGGCCGTTCGTACGGCTGCTGCCGCCGGGCCAATGGCCCACCACCGCCGCCGTCCTCGGCTCGAACACCGCCCAGGTGCAGATCGCCGTGGACCCGGACGCCCGCAGGCTGATCTGCGTGAGCGCCATCGACAACCTGACGAAGGGCACCGCCGGTGGCGCGGTGCAGAGCATGAACATAGCCCTCGGCCTGCCGGAACGGCTGGGCCTGCCCATGAATGGAGTGGCTCCGTGAGTGTGACCGCCGCCCGGGGATTCCTTGCCGGCGCCGTGCGCGCCGGCATCAAGGAGTCCGGTGACCCGGACCTGGCCCTGGTGGTGAACCGGGGGCCGTCCCGCGCCGCCGCCGGTGTCTTCACCTCGAACCGCGTACAGGCCGCGCCCGTCCGCTGGTCCCGCCGCGTGCTCGCCGACGGGCGGATCTCCGCCGTCGTCCTCAACTCCGGTGGCGCGAACGCCTGTACGGGCCCTGCCGGCGCGGAGGACGCCCGGGCGATGGCGGAGCGCACCGCGCTGGCCGTGGAGGCCGCCCCCGACGAGGTCGCGGTGTGCTCCACCGGCCTCATCGGCGTCCGGCTGCCGATGGACCGGGTGACGGCCGGCATCACCGCCGCCGCCGAACCGGCTGTCGCCCGAGGGCGGCGAAGAGGCGGCCGTCGCGATCAAGACGACGGACTCCGTCCACAAGACGGCGGTGGCCTCCGGCCCCGGCTGGACGGTGGGGGGCATGGCGAAGGGCGCCGGGATGCTCGCCCCCGGCCTCGCCACCATGCTGGTCGTCCTGACCACGGACGCCGACGCGAGCGCCGAGGTGCTCGACTCCGCGCTGCGCGAGGCGGTGCGCACCACCTTCGACCGGGTGGACTCGGACGGCTGCATGTCCACCAACGACACCGTGCTGCTGCTCGCCTCGGGCAGCTCGGGCATCGCGCCCGACCCCACCGAGCTCACCGCGGCCGTGCACACCGTGTGCCGGGACCTGGCGCTTCAGCTGGTGGCGGACGCCGAGGGCGCGTCCAAGGAGATCGAGGTGGCCGTCGTCGGTGCCGCCTCGGAAGCGGACGCCGTGGAGGTGGGCCGCTCGGTGGCCCGCAACAACCTCCTCAAGTGCGCGCTGCACGGCGAGGACCCCAACTGGGGCCGGGTGCTGTCCGCGATCGGCACCACGTCGGCCGTCTTCGACGCGGACCGGCTGGACGTGGCGATCAACGGCGTCCGGGTGTGCCGCGACGGAGCAGCAGGAGAGTCGCGGGACAAGGTCGACCTCTCCGGCCGCCGGATCGCCCTCACCGTGGACCTGCGCTCCGGTGACTCCTCGGCCGTCATCTGGACCAACGACCTGACGGCCGAGTACGTGCACGAGAACAGCGCCTACAGCTCTTGAACGGGGTCGGGATGACGGCGGAGACGACGCAGATGCAGACGCAGGCGCAGAGGCCTGAGCAGGCCCAGGTGCCGGCCACCGTGCCGGCCCCCCGGGACCTGCCCTGGCTGGAGCAGCTCCAAGGCCGGACGGTCGTCGTCAAGTTCGGCGGCAACGCCATGGCGGACCCGTCCGCGCACCGGACGTTCGCCCAGGACGTCGTCGAGCTCTGGCACGCGGGCCTGCGGCCCGTCGTCGTCCACGGCGGCGGGCCCCAGATCAGCGCACTGCTCGACCGGCTCGGCCTGGAGGTGCGCTTCGAGGCCGGGCTGCGGGTGACCACGCCGGAGACCATGGACGTGGTGCGCATGGTGCTCACCGGCCAGGTCCAGCGCGAACTGGTCGGCGCCATCAACGCCCACGGGCCGTTCGCCGTGGGCCTGTCGGGCGAGGACGCCCACACGATGACCGCCGTCCGGCGCCCGGCCTGGGTGGACGGCCTGCCGGTGGACATCGGCCAGGTCGGCGACATCGTGGACGTGGACGGCAGTGCCATCGCCGCACTCCTGGAGCAGGGCCGCATCCCCGTGGTCTCACCCGTCGCGCGCGGCGAGGACGGCCAGGTCTACAACGTCAACGCCGACCTCGCGGCCTCGGCCCTGGCCGTGGCCCTCGGGGCCGACCGGCTGGTGGTGATGACCGACGTCGAGGGGCTGTACGCGGACTGGCCGCACAGCACCGAGGTGATCGACCGCCTGACGGCCGGTGAGCTGGACGCCCTGCTCCCGGAGCTCGCCAGCGGCATGCTCCCCAAGATGGAGGGCTGCCTGCGCGCCGTACGCGCCGGTGTCGCCCGGGCGCAGGTCATCGACGGCCGGGTGCCGCACGCGCTGCTGCGCGGAGTCTTCGCCGAGGACGGACCCGGCACCACGGTGGTGCCGGACGACGAGCCCGGTCCGCAGGGGCCCGGCGGCGACGAAGGGGACGGCGCGTGACCGCCGACGGCACGACGACACCGACGGCCACGACGACACCGCTCGCCACGACGACACCGCTCGCCGACCGCTGGCGCGCGGTGATGATGGACACGTACGGTACGCCCGCGCTGGCCCTGGTCAGGGGCGAGGGCAGCACGGTCTGGGACGAGGACGGCCGCGCGTACACGGACTTCACCGGCGGGATCGCCGTCAATGCCCTCGGGCACGCCCACCCGGCCCTGGTATCGGCCGTCCAGGACCAGGTCGCGCGGCTCGGCCACGTGTCGAACCTGTTCGTCTCGGAGCCGGCCGTCGCGCTGGCGGAACGGCTGCTGGCCCTGCTGGACAGGCCGGGCCGGGTGTTCTTCGCCAACTCGGGCGCGGAGGCGGTCGAGGCCGCCTTCAAGATCGCCCGCCGGACCGGGCGCCCGCACCTGGTCGCCACGGAGGGCGGGTTCCACGGGCGCACCATGGGGGCGCTGGCCCTCACCGGGCAGCCGCCCAAGCGCGCCCCCTTCCTGCCGCTGCCCGGGGAGGTCACGCACGTTCCCTACGGGGACGCGGAGGCGCTCCGCGCGGCCGTCACGGAGCACACGGCCGCGGTCCTCCTCGAACCCCTGCAGGGTGAGTCCGGGGTCGTCCCGGCACCCCGGGGCTACCTGCGGGCGGCCCGCGAGATCACCCGCGCCACGGGCACCCTGCTCGTCCTGGACGAGGTGCAGACCGGGATCGGCCGCACCGGCCACTGGTTCGCGCACCAGGCGGAGCCGGGAGCGGAGCCGGACGTGATCACCCTGGCCAAGGGGCTGGGCGGCGGCCTGCCGATCGGTGCCACGGTCGCCTTCGGCGCCGCCGCCGGGCTGCTGACCCCCGGTCAGCACGGCTCCACCTTCGGGGGCAACCCGGTCGCCTGCGCGGCCGGGCTCGCCGTCCTGGAGACCATCGAGAAGGAAGGGCTGCTCGAGCACGCCACGCGGGTGGGGGAGCGGCTGAGGCGCGGCATCGAGGCACTGGAACACCCCTTGGTCCGCGAAGTGCGGGGCGCCGGGCTGCTCCTGGGCATCGCGCTCGCCGAGCCGGTCGCCGCACGGGTCCAGCGTGCCGCGCAGGACACCGGGTTCCTCGTGAACGCGGCGGGCGCGGGCGTCGTACGGCTGGCTCCCGCCCTGACGCTGCCGCAGGAGCGGGCCGATGCCCTGGTGGCGGCGCTGCCCGCCATCCTCGACGCCGCGTAGGACCGGTCGAACGTACGGATCGGGGCGGGTCCCTCCGGGAGCCCGCCCCTTCGTCGTCTGCGCGGTTCTCGCCGCCTACAGGGCGCGGGACAGGACGCGTGCGCCCCGGCCGGGGTCCAGGGACTGCGCCCAGTCGGCCGGCGCCAGGCTCGGGCAGGCCGGGAGGAACCCGTGGCGGAGGAAGAGACGGCCGCTTCCGGTGGTCGCCGTGAACAGCTCGGGCAGGGAGCGCGTACGGGCCCGGGCGAACGCCGCGTGCAGCAGGCGGGCGCCCATGCCCGTGCCCTGCCGGTGGGCGGCGACGCAGAAGTTGTACAGCACGCCGGCGGCGGGGTGTTCGCGCAGACCGAGGCAGCCTTCGAGGGTTCCGTCGGGCGCCTGGGCGACGAGGAAGTCGGACGCCCGGGAGAGGTAGAGGGAGAGCGGGCGTTCGCGAAGCGCCCCCGCGTGGACGAACGGCCGGGAGAGGGTGGCGAGCGCAGGGCCGTCGTCCCGGCGGGCCGGGCGCACCGAGAACTCGGGGAACTCGTGCCACCGGGGTGCGGGGGTGCGGGGAGACAGGGTGGCGTGCGCGGCGGCAGGGGGCAGCGTGGCCGTGGTCAAGGTGTTCCTTCCTCGGTTCCGCCGCGTGCGGGTGCGGGGGCAGGGCCTCCCGGCGGAACGGTCGAGGTAAGGTTAGCCTTACCTAGCTAAAGGAGCCAAGTCGGCGCGTACGGACGGCGCGTGCGGCCACGTAGCCGGGGAAGGCGGGCACGTCGGCGACGGTCCATCCCGGCGGGGCCGAGGCGGTGGCGCGGGTGCCCACGTAGGTCAGGGTCGGGTTTCCGCCGAGCCCGATGCCGACTCCCTTGAGGTAGGCCTCCTTCCGGGACCAGCAGCGGGCCACCGCGGCGGGGCGCTCGCCGGCCGGCAGGGCCGACAGCTCGGCGCGCTCGGCGGGATGGAGGACCTCCGCCAGTTCGGTGGACACCTGGGCCGCCAGCTCGGGGTCCGGCCGCCGCTCGACGTCGACGCCGACCGGACGGTCCGCGAAGGCCACCAGTACGGCGTCCCCCGCGTGGGACAGCGAGAAGTGCAGCGGTGCGTCGGTCACGGCAGGCCGGCCGTGCGGTCCGCCGCAGCCGGGGCAGGGCTCGCGGAAGAAGCGCACCTGCGCCGGGTCCCGGCCGAGCCGGTCGCCCAGCAACTGCCGCAGCACGACGTGCGCGACCCGGTACTGGTCACGGTCGGCGGCGCGCCTGAGCCCCTGGAGCCGGGCCCGCTCGGTGTCGTCGAGCATCCCCTCCAACTCCCTTGCCCGCTCCGCGTACACGCTCACGCGCACCGCCCACAGTCCCGGTACGGGCGAGCTGAGCCAGGGCTGCGCAGGGTCGTCCGTACGGGGGGCCGGGGCAGGGGCGGGGACGGGGGCCGGGACCGGCCCGGCCGTCATCCGCACGGGCGGCCGGGGTAATCGACACCCTCGGGGACCCCGGCCTCGCGCATCCGGCACAGGACTTCCCCGAGGAGCGTGTCGTCCACGTCGACGGGCATGTTGAACTCCCGGTCGAAGACGAAGGAGTCGCCCGCGCCCGCGTGCCAGATCACCCAGCGCGGCGGCATCTCGGGTGCCTCCCACAGCGGGGAGAACCGTTCCAGGACGTTCGCCTGATTGCTCACAGCTTTCCTTCGTTCGTCGCTTCGTTTCCGTCGACAAAGGTCTCCACGACCTCGATGGCACCGATCCGGGAGGGATCGACGTACCGCGGGTCGTCACCCAGGACGACCAGGTCGGCGCGCTTGCCCGGGGCGAGGCTGCCGGCGCTGTCGTCCCACCGGCAGGCGTACGCACCGGCGACCGTGTAGGCGCGCAGCGCCTCCTCGACGGTGATCGCCTCGTCCGGCCCGATCGGCCGCCCGGAGGCGGAGGTGCGCTCGACCATGAACTGAATCGCCCGCAGCGGGGCCCCGTCGGTGACGGGCCGGTCCGAACTCCCCACGAGGGTCACCCCGTGGTCCAGGAACCCGCGCCCCCGGTACATCCAGGGGGCCCGCTCCTCGCCCATCACGTCCGCGTAGTCGTCCCCGAAGGAGTGGAGGAAGGTCGGCTGGACGACCGCGCTGACGCCCAGGCGCGCGAAGCGCGGGAGCTGGTCGGGGCGGATCAGTCCGGCGTGCTCGATCCGGTGCCGCGCGTCCGGGCGGGGCAGCAGCCGCTGCGCCTGCTCCAGTGCGTCGAGCGCGAGGTCGGCGGCGCGGTCCCCGATGGCGTGCACGGCGAGCTGCCAGCCGGCGAGGTGACCGTCCACGATGAGCCGGGTGAGGCGCTCGGGGTCGTCCTGGAGCTGGCCGGTGTGGTCGGTGCCCGCGTACGGGGCCGTGAGCGCGGCGGTACGGGCCATCATGCCGCCGTCGGTGTAGATCTTGAGCGCGCCCAGCGACAGCCAGTCGTCACCGAACCCGGTGCGCATGCCCAGGTCCAGGGCACGGGGGAAGCCGTCCTCCCGGTGCACCTCGCGCGGCCGCAGCGTATCGCCGGCCGGCATGAGCTGGACCCGCAGCGGCAGCCTCCCCTGGTCCCGCAGCAGCTGGTAGGCGCCGAGTTCCACCGGGCTGTGGCCGAGCAGCCCGCCCCCGATGCCCGCCTCGGCGACGGCGGTCACGCCTTCGGCGAGGCAGGTCCGGGCCGCGCGCTCGACGGCGTCGGCGATCTCGGCCTGCCCGTACGGCAGCCGCAGCCGCCGCGCGGCGGTCATGGCCGCCTCGGCGAGAAAGCCGTCCTGGTGCGGGACTTCGGCGGGCAGCAGGGCCAGTACGGCACTGTTCACGACGCACCCGTGGCCGGAGTCGTGCATGAGGAACACCTTGCGCCCACGACTGACGGCGTCCAGCTCGGCGGCGGTCAGGTGCCGCCCCAGGGCCCGCTGGTCATAACCCATGACATCGACCCAGGCGCCGTCCCCGCCGGCGGAGCGGGAGACCGCCTCCGCCACCACCGCCAGCACGTCCTCGACCCGCTGGCACGGGGCGACGCTCGGGGTGCTCTGCTTCAGCCCGGTCCAGGCGAGGTGCACGTGGCTGTCGATGAACCCGGGCAGCACGGTGGCGCCTTGCAGGTCGATGACCTCGCGGGCGGGCAGCGAGGCGATCTCCTCGTCGAGCCCCACGATCCGCCCCCGCCAGATCCCCAGCTCACGGGCGAAGGGCCGGTCGGGGTCCATGGTGATGATGTTCGCGTTCGTCAGCCTCGTACACAGCATGGGTAGTACAACTCCCCCTGAGGGCAACGCGCATGTACACGGGGCAAGGTGGGTGGCCAGGAGTCGCGCCACAATCGACTTAGGTAACCCTAACCGTACATTCGCCGACCGGTCAATGCGGGACGAGGGGGGCGGGCCTGTGCAGGGGAAGAGATATGACCAGCGGGTACTCGTACTGATCGAGGTGCGGGGCGGGCAGCGCGACTGGGACGAGGCGGAACGGGCCTTCGGTGAACGGGACTGGCCGGTCATCGACTCGTCCGCACGGGGTGAGGGAATGTCCCGGGGCGTGTTGAGTGCCGACGCCTCGGCACGGATGTACTCCGTCGAAGTGCGCTTCCTCGGAGCCCTCAACCGGCGTACCGGGCGGGCCGCGGTCTGGGAAGTACAGCGCCTGGCGCGGGTGAAGCGGCTGGAGATGTACGCCCGGCACTGCGAGCCGATGGACCGTGACAGGGAGAGCCTGGCCGCCTGGTGGGCGCACACCACCGCCCACCGGCCGCCTCGCGCGCCTGCTCCGAGGCCTCTGGCGCCGATGGCGAAGCTGCGGCGCGCGGCGGCGATGGCACGTGCGCGCTTCACGGAGCGGCGCGGCTACCACGACACCGGCACGGTGGTGACGGGTACGGCGTCGGAGGCCCGCCGGCTCGCGCGCATGGCCCTGCCCGGCGGCTCCGCTCCGGGGGCCGCCGCCGACGCACGGCTCGCCTACCGTGCCGCGGTGCCTCGCCGCGAGGACGATGCCCGCCGCAGGCTGTACCGTCTCGGCGCCTGGCTCCTGGCAATGACCTTCTGTGCGGTGGTCTCCCGGCACGAGGACGGAGTGGAGGCGCGGGTGTGGGCCGGTGCGGCGGTCCTGTGTTTCCTTGCGGGAGTCGTGTTGATGTTCGGCTTGTCGGCGGCCGGAAGCCGTGCAAGTGGGTTCGCCGCGTGGAGCGCGGCGGCCGCGTTCGCCCTTGCCCTCGGCCTGGGCGCCGGGGAGAACCGGGCCTGGACCCCTGGACAGATGCTGTTGGTCTTTGCCGTACTGGCGACGGCGGGAGGCGTCTGGCTCCTGGTCCGGCAGTGGACGTGGGGCGAATGGCTCACCTGGGCGGTGCCGCTGCTCTTCGCGGCCGTGGCGTCCCTCGTGGTGTCTTCCGGGTCGGTGCTCCACGCGATGTACGCGGACAGCCTCGACCTGATGCCCGCAGACCTCGACGTGCCGGCGATCTGGCAGGCCGTATCGGCGGTGAAGCTCATGGTCCTGCTGAGCTCCGTCCTGTTCGTGCCGGCCCTGTGGGGCGTCGCGAAGCACGTGCATGTGCCGGGTGTCGGCCCCGCCGACCGGTTCAGGGTTCCCGCGTACGTCGTCGCTCAGGCGATGGTGCTGGCGCTGTGCGTCTCAGGGGTGCTGGACTCGGTGGGCGCCGCAGTGGCGGACTTCCGCGCGGCGGCGGTCCGGAAGGCGGAGCTGCCCTCCTACTTCGGGGTGGAGCCGGAATGGACGTGCATCGAGCCGACCGTTCCCGCAGCGAAGCTCGGCACCCGGGGCGGCGTCCTGAGTCCGGAGCGCCCGTACGTCTCCTTCGGGGAGGCCGGCGGCACGGTCTCGCTGTGGGACGAGCCCGCGGGCAAGTCCGTACAGGTGTCGGCCGAGCAGGTGCGCCTCGTGCCCGTGGCCGACGGGTCCGTCCGCTGCACCTTCTCGTACGCGAGCCTGCCGAAGGGCGACTGACCCCGATCGTCAGACCGGCAGGCCCGTCGGTTCCTTGATGCGCTTCATGATGATCTGGGAGTTGACCTCCGTGACGCCCGAGAGGGCCGTCAGCTGCTCGATCCAGAGGCGTTCGTACGCGCGGAGGTCCGCCACCGCGATGCGCAGGAGGCAGCCGGGGCTGCCGAAGAGGCGGTAGGCCTCGATGACGTCGGGGATGTCCTGGAGGGCCGCTTCGAAGGCTTCGACGGCCTCGCGGTCGCGGCGGACCTCCACGGAGACCAGGACCTCGAAGCCGCGGCCCACGGCTTCGGGGGAGATCACCGCGCGGTAGCCCTGGATGATCCCTTCCTCTTCGAGCTGGCGGACCCGGCGCATGCAGGGGGAGGGGGTGAGGCCCACGCGCTGGGCGAGCTCCTGGTTGCTGAGCCGGCCGTCGGCCTGAAGCTCGCGCAAGATTTCTTTGTCGATCGCGTCCATGGCGCAATTATCACTCAGGTTTTATTGCGGGGTGGGGCTAAATCGCAATCGCATTGCGCGTAGATCGGCCTACCATTGCCGTTTGTAGAAAATCTGTGCGGGCCGTTTCGGGCTGTGTGAGGGAAGGGTCGTGGTCATGGGACGCATCGTCGTGATCAGTACGGGCGGGACGATAGCCAGCCGCTGGCAGGGTTCCGGTTTCGCGGCCGATGCGGACGGGGCCGAGGTCATGGCCACCGCGCCGCTGCCGGAGGGCGTGAGCGTCGAGGTCGTCGACCTGTTCAGCGTCAACAGCCCCCGGCTGACCACCGCGCACCAGCTGACCCTGCTGCGGACCGTGCACGAGGTGCTCGCCGACCCGGGTGTGGACGGGGTCGTCGTCACGCACGGCACCGACACGCTGGAGGAGTCGGCGTTCCTGCTGGACCTGCACCACCACGACGCGCGTTCCGTGGTGTTCACCGGTTCGCAGCGGCCCATGGGAGCGGCGGACGGGGACGGTCCCGGCAATCTCTACGATGCCCTGCTGACCGCGTCGAAGACGCGTGGGCTCGGCGTCCTGATCACGTTCGCGGGCCGGGTGCACGCGGCCCGCGGGACCGTGAAGGCGCAGGCGGTGGCGCTCGACGCCTTCGCCGACCCGTCGAAGGAACTGCTGGGGAAGGTCGGTTTCGGCAAGGTCACCGTGCTGCGGACGCCGGTGCGGCCGGAGCCGCTGCCGCTGCCCGCGATGCCGGAGGCGCCGGAAGGGCCGCCGCGGGTGGACGTCGTCGTGCACCACGTGAGCGGTGACGCGGTGCTGCTGAACGCCGCGGTGGCGGCGGGGGCGCGCGGGATCGTGCTGGTCGGGACCGGCGCGGGCAACGCGACGCCCGAGGTCGTGGACGCGGTGAAGGCGGCCGTCGCGGACGGTGTGCTGGTGGCGTTGACCACCCGGGTTGCGGCCGGGCCGGTGACGGAGATCTACACCCACGGGGGTGCGGTGGACCTGGTCGCGGCCGGGGCCGTGCCGACGGGGACGCTGCGGGCTCCGCAGGCGCGGGTCGCCGTGCTGGCGGCGTTGCTCTCCGAGGGGGATGCGGAGGAGCGGGAGCGGGTGCTGCGGCGGGTGCTGGCCAGTGGCGGATCCGTGCTGGTTCCCGCCTGACCCTGGCGGGCCGGGCTTCCGGTGCCGGATTCCGGGGCGGGGCCGGGGGCGCCGCTGCGCGGGCTTGCTCCCCGCCCCGCCCTTTCGCCGTTTCCCGGGGCTCCGCCCCGGACCCCGCGCCTCGAACGCCGGCGGGGCTGAAAGATCGGGGCTCCGCCCCGGACCCCGCGCCTCGAACGCCGGCGGGGCTGGATTATGAGTCGGTGAACGCCGCCAGGAGGCGGTCTGCCGCCAGGGTGGGGGTCAGGGTGCCCGCCCGGACCGCTGATTCCAGGGTGGGGGCCAGGTCCCGTACCGCCGTGTTCGAGCGGAGGCGTTCCAGGAGTTCGTCGTGGACCATCGACCAGGTCCACTCCACCTGCTGGGCCGCCCGCTTCGACGCCAGGCGGCCGCCCGCCTCCAGGAGCACGCGGTGCTGTTCCAGGCGGTTCCAGACCTCCTCCAGGCCCGTGGATTCCCGGGCGCTGCACGTCAGGACCGGCGGGGTCCACGCGGCGTCGGCCGGGTGCATCAGGCGCAGCGCGCTCGACAGTTCGCGCGCCGCGGACTTCGCGTCGCGCTCGTGCGGGCCGTCGGCCTTGTTGACGGCGAGGACGTCGGCCAGCTCCAGGACGCCCTTCTTGATGCCCTGGAGCCCGTCGCCCGTGCGGGCGAGGGAGAGCAGGAGGAAGGAGTCGACCATCCCGGCGACCGTCGTCTCCGACTGGCCCACGCCCACCGTTTCGACGAGGACCACGTCGTAGCCCGCCGCCTCCATCACGATGATCGATTCCCGGGTGGCCTTCGCCACCCCGCCCAGCGTCCCCGCCGACGGGGACGGGCGGACGAAGGCCGCGGGGTCCACGGAGAGGCGTTCCATCCGGGTCTTGTCGCCCAGGATGGAGCCGCCCGTACGGGTGGAGGACGGGTCGACGGCCAGGACCGCCACCCGGTGGCCCAGCCCCGTCAGCAGCGTGCCGAAGGCATCGATGAAGGTGGACTTCCCGACGCCCGGCACCCCGCTGATGCCGATGCGGCGCGCCCGCCCCGAGTGGGGCAGGAGCTCCGTCAACAGGCTCTGGGCCAGGGCCCGGTGTGCGGGCAGGGTGGACTCGACGAGGGTGATCGCGCGCGCGATGAACGCGCGCTTCCCGTCGAGTACGCCCTTCGTGTAGGCGGTGATGTCGATCCGGGGCGGCACAGCGGCGCCTACAGCTCGTGGCCCAGGTCCGCGGCGAGCCGCGTCACCAGGTCGTGCGCCGCGTCCGGAATGACCGTGCCGGGCGGGAACACCGCCGTCGCCCCCATCTCGAGGAGGGTCGGGACGTCCGCGGGAGGGATCACCCCGCCCACGACGATCATGATGTCCTCGCGCCCCTCCGCGGCGAGGGCCTCGCGCAGCGCCGGTACGAGGGTCAGGTGACCGGCGGCCAGCGAGGAGACGCCGACCACGTGCACATCGGCCTCCACGGCCTGGCGGGCCACTTCCTCCGGGGTCTGGAACAGCGGGCCGACGTCCACGTCGAAGCCCAGGTCGGCGAAGGCGGTCGCGATCACCTTCTGGCCGCGGTCGTGCCCGTCCTGGCCCATCTTGCAGACCAGGATGCGCGGCCGGCGGCCCTCCGCCTCCTCGAACCGGTCGACGAGCGTGCGGGTGCGCTCCAGGGACGGGGACTCGCCTGCTTCGGTTCGGTACACACCCGAGATCGTACGGATCTGGCTCGCGTGCCGCCCGTACACCTTCTCCAGGGCGTCCGAGATCTCGCCCACCGTGGCCTTCGCGCGCGCCGCGTCCACCGCCAGCGCGAGGAGGTTGCCGTCCCCGCGCTCGGCCGCGTTGGTCAGCGCCCGCAGGGTGTCCTGGGTGACCGCCTCGTCGCGCTCCGCCCTCAGTCGCCGCAGCTTCTCGATCTGCTGGGTGCGCACGGAGGAGTTGTCGACCTTGAGGACGTCGATCTGCTCGTCGGTCTCGACCCGGTACTTGTTGACGCCGATCACCGGCTGGCGGCCAGAGTCGATACGGGCCTGCGTGCGGGCCGCCGCCTCCTCCACGCGGAGCTTGGGGATGCCCGCGTCGATGGCCTGCGCCATGCCGCCGGCCGCCTCGACCTCCTGGATGTGCTGCCAGGCCCGGCGCGCCAGGTCGTACGTCAGCTTCTCGACGTACGCGCTGCCGCCCCACGGGTCGATGGAACGGCAGGTGCCCGACTCCTGCTGGAGGAGGAGCTGGGTGTTGCGGGCGATGCGCGCCGAGAAGTCGGTGGGGAGCGCGAGGGCCTCGTCCAGGGCGTTGGTGTGCAGCGACTGGGTGTGGCCCTGGGTCGCCGCCATCGCCTCGATGCAGGTGCGGGTGACGTTGTTGAAGACGTCCTGCGCCGTGAGGGACCAGCCCGAGGTCTGCGAATGGGTGCGCAGGGAAAGGGACTTGGCGTTCTTCGGGTCGAACTGCTTGACCAGGCGCGCCCACAGGAGGCGGGCCGCGCGGAGCTTGGCCACCTCCATGAAGAAGTTCATGCCGATCGCCCAGAAGAAGGACAGGCGCGGTGCGAAGGCGTCCACGTCCAGGCCGACGGCCTGGCCCGCCCGCAGGTACTCCACGCCGTCCGCGAGGGTGTACGCCAGCTCCAGGTCGGCCGTGGCTCCGGCTTCCTGGATGTGGTAGCCCGAGATCGAGATGGAGTTGTAGCGGGGCATCTTCTGCGAGGTGAAGGCGAAGATGTCGGAGATGATCCGCATCGAGGGCTTCGGCGGATAGATGTAGGTGTTGCGGACCATGAACTCTTTGAGGATGTCGTTCTGGATGGTCCCGGCGAGCTTGTCGGGCGAGACGCCCTGCTCCTCCGCCGCCACGATGTAGAGGGCGAGGACCGGCAGCACGGCGCCGTTCATCGTCATCGACACCGTCATCTTGTCCAGCGGGATGCCGTCGAAGAGCTGGCGCATGTCGTAGATCGAGTCGATCGCCACGCCCGCCATGCCGACGTCGCCCGTCACCCGCGGGTGGTCGCTGTCGTAGCCGCGGTGCGTGGGCAGGTCGAAGGCGATCGACAGCCCCTTCTGGCCGGACGCGAGGTTGCGCCGGTAGAAGGCGTTGGACTCCTCGGCCGTGGAGAAGCCCGCGTACTGCCGGATCGTCCAGGGCTGGTTGACGTACATCGTCGGGTACGGGCCGCGCAGGTACGGGGCCACACCCGGGTACGTCTGGAGGAAGTCCAGGCCCTCCAGGTCGCGGCCCGTGTACAGGGGCTGTACGCCGATCCCCTCGGGGGTCTCCCACAGCAGGTCGGCGGGGGTGGTCCCGGTGGACTCCTTGACCGCCGTGCGCCACTGGTCCTCGGAACCGGCCGCCGGGGCCGCACCGTCCAGCGGGAGTTCGGAGAAATCGGGGATGCGGGGGGTGCTCACTGCGCGACTCCCATCCGGTCGAGTACGGAGGACAGCACGGCGACCGCGTCGCAGCCGGCGAAGACGTACTCGTCCACGGCCGCCGCTGCGGTACCGGGCTTGCCCGCGAGGAACAGGGTCGTCGCGCCGGCCGAGCGCAGGGCCGCGGCCACCGCCTCGGCCTGCTCCTCGTACAGCGCGTCGCTGGAGCACAGCACGGCCATGCCGTCGGCGCCGCTCGCCGCGTAGGCGGCCGCCGCCGTCTCCGGGGTCACCGACACCGGGTCGTGGACCGGGGTGATGCCGCCCGCCTGGAACAGGTTCGAGGCGAAGGTGGCGCGGGCGGTGTGCGCGGCCGCCGGGCCCAGGGCCGCCAGGAAGACGGTGGGCCGGGCTCCCGTCGCCGCCAGGTGTACGTCGCTGCGGGCGCGCAGGGCCTCGTACGCCTCGTCGCGCCGCACGCGCGGCAGTCCGCCGGTGAGCGGGGCCGGTGCGGGTTCCCGTACGACCGGCTTCTCGGAGAGGTGCGGGAACTCGCTGACTCCGGTGACGGGTTCGCGCCGGGTGGCCAGCTTCTTCGAGCGGGCGGCCCAGGTGGCGGCGAGGCGGTCGGCGACCAGGCCGGAACGCAGGGCGGCGGCCTGGCCGCCCGCCTTCTCGACGCCCCGGAAGAACTCCCAGGCGGCGTGCGCGAGTTCGTCGGTGAGCTGCTCGACGTAGTACGAGCCGCCGGCCGGGTCGATCACGCGGGCCAGGTGGGACTCCTCCAGCAGGATGGTGGAGGTGTTGCGGGAGATGCGCCGGGCGAAGGCGTCGGGCAGACCGAGCTCCTGGTCGAACGGGAGCACGGTGACCGCGTCCGCGCCGCCCACGCCCGCCGCCATGCAGGCGACGGTGGTGCGCAGCATGTTCACCCACGGGTCGCGGCGGGTCATCATCACCGGCGAGGTCACGGCGTGCTGGCGCTGGGCGCCGGCCCCCGGAGCCCCGCAGGCCTCGGCGATCCGGGCCCACAGCCGGCGGGCGGCCCGCAGCTTGGCGATGGTGAGGAACTGGTCGGCGGTGGCGGCGTAGCGGAACTCCAGCTCGCCGAAGGCCGCTTCGGCCGTCAGGCCCGCCTCGGTGAGGGCGCGCAGGTAGGCGACCCCGGTGGCCAGGGAAAGCCCCAGCTCCTCGGCGGCGCTGCCGCCCGCCTCGTGGTAGGGCAGGGCGTCGACGGTCAGGGCGCGTACGTGGGGCCAGGCGGCGGTGTCCGCGGCGAGCGCGGCGGCCTCCGCCAGGTCCAGGGCCTCACCCGTCCGGGCCTCGTGGCCCAGCGGGTCGGCGCCCAGCGAGGCGTGGGCGGCCTCGGGGGCCACCGCGCGCTCGGCGTACAGCGCGAGCAAGGCCCGGGCGGCCTCGGTGAATTGGGCTCCGGGGTCCAGGGAGACGGGCGCCAGGTCGAGGTAGACCCCCTCCAGCGCACGGCCCAGGCCCTCCGCGGGGAGGCCGGCGTCGCCGACGGCCAGCCACAGCGAGGTGGTGCCGTTCTCCAGGTCGGCCAGGGCCGCGTCGTTCACCCGTACGGGGTCGGTGCCCGCGATCCGCTGGCGCACGTCCCAGCCCGAGGCGGCGCTGCCCTCGGGGCGGCCGCCCCGTACGAAGGGCGCGAATCCGGGGAAGCCGGTGTCGGGCGCGGTTTCGGGCGCGGTGTACAGCGGGCGGGTGGTGAGCCCGTCTTCAAGCTTCGTGGACAACGCGTCTTCCGCTGCCTCGCCGGAAACTTCCTTGCCCGACTTGCGCAGCACGCCCTCTACCAGGCGCTGCCACTGCTCATGCGTCGCGTCAGGGAATTCGGCGGCCAAGGAGAGCCCGTCATCAGGCAGGACCGTCATGGCTCGAATGTTAGGGGGGTCCTTGTGAACGACCTATAACCACCGGATGTGATCTCGCCCTCTCATGTGAGTCGGGAGGGGTCACGAAAGAGCGGGGCGAGGAGGACGGTCGCGGAGGCTACCGGGAGTACGGCGGGACCCGCCTGCGGGGCGACGATCCGCCGCCCGTAGCGGTCCCGGTCGCCGGCCGCGTCCCGGATCTCGTCGAGGTAGCCGTCGTGGAGGATGCTGGCCAGCTCGGCGACCACCATGACGGCCGGGTTGAACACGTCGAGGAGCAGTGCGGCGGCCCGGCCGACGGTACGGGCGCGTTCGCGCAGCAGCCGGTCGGCGCGGGGGTCGCCGGTGGCGGCGGCGTCGACCAGGAGGTTGACGGAAGGCTCCGGGACGATTCCGCGGCGCACGGCCTCGGCGCCGAGGACCCCGTCGGAGGCGGTCGCCTGGAGGCAGCCCGTACGGCCGCACGCGCAGGGGGTCTGTGACCCGGGCACCGGGAGGTGTGCGACGTCCCCGGCGGCGGCTTCCGGGCCCTGGTGCACGGTGCCCTCGATACCGAAGGCGGCGTCGACGACGTTGCCGATGAAGAGGTGGACGAGGCTGGAGCGGGCCTCCGGGCGGCCGAAGAGGATCTCGGCGTGGGCGACGGCGCGGGCGTGGTTGTCCACGGAGACGGGCAGGCCGAGGCGGTCGGAGAGCTCGGCGGCGAGGGGGAGGTCGCGCCAGCCGAGGGCGTCGTGGCGGACCACGGTGCCGTCGGCGGGGCGGACCCAGCCCCCGAGGGCCGCGCCGACGCCGAGCAGGGGGCGGCCGGCGGGGTTGGAGGCCTGGAGGAACCGGCCGAGTGCGGCGGCGATCTCGGCGGGGAGGCTGCCGGGGGAGCGGCCCGCGTGCGGGAAGGCGCGGCGGGCCAGGACGCGGCCGCGCAGGTCCACGAGGCTGAAGGTGGAGGCGGGCACGCCGATGTGCAGGCCGGCGGCGAGGGGGCCGCCGAGGGGGCCGGTGTGCAGGTCGAGGGGGATGCGGGGGCGGCCGGGGCCGGTCGCCGCGGCGTGCGGCTCCGTCTCGGGGTGCTCGTGCAGCAGGCCGGCGCGGAGCAGGGCCGTGGTCTGCCGGGACACGGCGGCCGGGCTGAGACCGCAGAGCTTCGGGATGTCGCTGCGCGCGAGGGGGCCGTGGGTCAGGACGGCGCGGAGCACGGAGGCGGCGTTGGCGGCGGCCCGGCTGTCACCGGGGGTGGGGGGCACGGGTGGGCTCCTCGGGGGGTGGGGTGTGGTCCCGATCATGCCGTGTCGCCGCGCTCGGCGGGGACGGGCCGGGGCCGCCGCCGTGCGGCTCCGCTCCCGGGGCGCCGCCCCGGGCCCCGCCCCGGGCCCCGCCCCGGGCCCCGCGCCTCAAACGCCGGCGGGGCTGAAGTGGGTGACCGGCGCCTCGAACCCCGGCGGGGCGTGGGGCGGGGTGGGCCGGGACGGGGTGGTGCGTGGCGGGTGCGTTGCGGGGACGTGAAATCAGGCCATGGGTTTCGGCCGTTCCGGGAGTGGCGGGAAACGGTCAAAGCGCAGGTCGCGGGGGGTGCGCATCGGGGTCCGGGGGTGAGGGTGGGGGGTGCTCGGTGGGGTTGACCGGGGGTGGGGGCGCTGGCAGTCTCCGGGACATGACCGCGACCGAGTTCCTCGCCCCGCGGCTCCACACCCCCGGCCTCTGTACCGCGCCGGGCGAGTGTCAGGGCCGTCGCTGTACGGCCCCGCGCTGTTCCTGAGCGCCGCCGGCCCTTAGCCCCGCTGCTCCCGGATGCGCCTGTCCCTGGGCGCCGCTGCTCCCGGGTGTGAGCGTCCGTGAGCGCCGCTGCTCCCGGGTGTGAGCGTCCCCGAGCATCGCTGCTCCCGGGTGTGAGCGTCCCTGAGCGTCAGGGCCCTGAATCCTTGCGTCGCCGCGTTCCGGGCGCTCGGGCGTTCGTGCCCCGTCGTCCGGGGGCGTGCACGGGGGCTCTGCGACTCGGACCGGTCTCACCCGGGAGCGGCCCGTCCGCTCGCCCGTTCCTCTCCGTCGCCGGCCGCCGGCCGCCGGCCGCCGGCCGCCCGCCGCATCCCGCCACCGGCCGCCCTCCGTCCGCCGAACGTCGCAGACCGCCCCGCCCGCAGCCGGTCCTCTTCCCCCGCCCTGACCCCTCCGTTCCCTCCGTCCTCGCTTCCCCTCATTTCTTCCTCTGCGGAAATAAATAAGGAGCCTCTCATGTCCACTGCCACCCGCACCGACCTCACCGTCACCAAGATCGGCGGCCGCATAGGCGCCGAGATCGGCGGCGTCCGCCTCGGCGGCGACCTCGACGCCGACGCCGTCGCCGGGATCCGGGCCGCGCTGCTCGCCCACAAGGTCGTCTTCTTCCGGGGCCAGGGCCACCTCGACGAAGACGGGCACGAGGCCTTCGCCCAGCTGCTCGGCGCGCCCGTCGCGCACCCCACCGTGCCCTCCGCCGACGGGCGTTACGCGCTCGGCATCGACTCCCACCACGGAGCCCGCGCCAACCAGTGGCACACGGACGTCACCTTCGTCCCCGCCTACCCCGCCTTCTCCATCCTGCGCGCCGTCACCATCCCGCCCTACGGCGGCAACACCCTGTGGGCCAACACCGCCACCGCCTACGCCGGCCTGCCCGAGCCGCTCCGCGTCCTCGCCGACAGCCTGCGGGCCGTGCACTCCAACGAGTACGACTACGCGGCCCTGAAGCCCGACGCCCTGCCCGAGGCGCTCGCCCAGTACCGCGAGGTGTTCACCTCGACCAAGTTCCTCACCGAGCACCCGGTGGTCCGGGTCCACCCCGAGACCGGCGAACGCACCCTGCTGCTCGGCAACTTCGTCCAGCGGATCAACGGGCTCACCGGCCGCGACTCGCGCCTCCTCCAGGACCTCTTCCAGGCCCACATCGAGCTCCCCGAGAACACCGTCCGCTGGCAGTGGCAGGCCGGTGAGGTCGCGATCTGGGACAACCGCGCCACCCAGCACTACGGCGTCGACGACTCCGACGACCACGAGCGCACCCTGCGCCGCGTGACCGTCGACGGCGACGTCCCGGTCGGGCCCGACGGGGTCCCGTCCCGTCTGATCAGCCCGGAGTCCGTGCCGGACCCGGCCTTCGGCATCGCCTCCGGAGCCTCCACCTCCGAAGCCTGAGCCGACGGGCACCGCCCCGCCCCGCACCGCCCCGCCTCGAACGACCCGTCCCACCCCACCCTCCCCGTCAGTCAAGGAGCGCTCCGTGCCCAAGCTGCTCGCCCTCACCGGCAGTCCGTCCGTCCACTCCCGTACCGACGTGGTCGCCGACCACGTGCTGCGCCGCCTGAACCACGCCGGGTACGAGACCGCGCAGCTCGCCGTCCGGGAGCTCCCCGCCGCCGACCTGCTCGCCGCCCGCCGCGGCGAGCCGGAGATCCGCCGGGCCCTGGAAGCCGTCGCCGAAGCCGACGGGATCGTCATCGCGACGCCCGTCTACAAGGCCTCGTACACCGGTCTTCTCAAGGCCTTCCTCGACCTGCTCCCGCAGGACGGGCTGGCCGGGAAGACGGTCTTCCCGCTGGCCACGGGCGGCAGCCTCGCCCACGTCCTGACCATCGACTACGCCCTGCGCCCGGTCCTCGCCGCGCTCGGCGCCCGGCACGTCACCGCCGGCCGCTTCGTCCTCGACTCCTCCGTCGAGCGCGGGGCCGGCCCGGACCGGCTGCGGCCGGAGGCGGAGCTGGACCTGTACCAGGCCGTCGACGAGTTCGCCGAGGCCCTGCGCGCCGCCCAGGCCGCCGCGCTCGCCACCGCGCGCTGATCTTCGTACGGACTCACCTGCCCGCCCCGCACGACCCGCCCGCCCCGCACGACCCGCCTGACTCGCCCGACCCGCCTGACTCGCCCGACCCGGATCGACAAGGAATCGCCATGTCCGCAGCCTTCACCACCACCCGTACCTCCCGACGCCAGTTCCTCACCCTGCTCGGCATCTCGGCGGCCGCGGTGAGCTGCGGGACGGCGACCGCCACCGGCGCACGCGGTGGCCAGATCACCTCCCTGAAGTACCAGGGCAACGTCGGCGCGGTGAGCCTGCCCGAACTCGCCGCCGACCTCGGCTTCCTCGGCGACGTGACCCTGGACTGGGTCGGCAACACCATCAGCGGCCCCCAGGACATCCAGTCCGCGGCCACGGGCCAGACCCACTTCGGCGGCGCCTTCAACGGCGCGATCGTCAAACTCGCGGCGAGCAAGGCCCAGATCAAGGCCGTCACCTCCTACTACGGCTCCGACAAGGACACCTACCTCGGCTACTACGTCCTGGAGGACAGCCCGATCCGGTCCCCCCGCGACCTGATCGGCAAGAAGGTCGGCATGAACACCCTGGGCGCCCACGCCCAGGCCCTGCTCGACATCTACCTGGAGCGCAACGGCGTCTCCAAGGCCGACGCGGCCAAGGTCGAATCGCTCGTCGTGCCCCCCGTCAACACCGAACAGGCTCTGAGACAGAAGCAGATCGAGGTCGGCGTCCTCAGCGGCGTGCTGCGCGACAAGGCCCTGGCCACGGGCGGCATCCGGCCGCTGTTCAAGGACTTCGAACTGCTCGGCGCGTTCAGCGCGGGCTCGTACGTGATGACGCAGAAGTTCATCAAGGAGAACCCGGACACCGTCCGGGCCTTCACCACGGGCGTGGCCAAGGCCATCGACTGGTCCCGCGCCACCCCGCGCGAGGAGGTCATTGCGCGGATGACGGAGATCGTCAAGAAGCGCGGCCGCAACGAGGACACCTCGACCCTGCAGTACTGGCGCTCCTACGGGGTCGCCGAGCCCGGCGGCCGGATCGCCGACAAGGAGTTCCAGCTGTGGATCGACTGGCTGGGCGAGCGCGGGGAGATCAAGAAGGGCCAGCTCAAGGCGGCCGACCTCTACACCAACGAGTTCAACGCGTCCGGGAAGGGCTGACGGCACCATGGCGAAGATCGTGTTCGACTCCGTGACGAAGACCTTCCCGACGAAGGACAAGAAGCAGGAGTTCACCGCACTCGACGGCATCGACCTGGAGATCGGGTCGGGGGAGTTCGTGGTCGTCGTGGGCCCCAGCGGCTGCGGCAAGTCCACCCTCCTGGACCTGCTCGGCGGCCTGACCCCGCCCACCTCCGGCCGGATCCTGCTCGACGGCAAGCCGGTCACCGGGCCCGGGCTCGACCGGGGCATCGTCTTCCAGCAGTACGCGCTGCTGCCGTGGCGCACCGCGCTGGGCAACATCGAGTTCGGCCTGGAGGCCACCGGCGTCCCGCGCCGCCAACGGGCGGCGAAGGCGCGGGAGTTCCTGGACCTCGTCGGCCTCACCGGGTTCGAGGACCGGCACCCGCACGAACTGTCCGGCGGCATGCGCCAGCGGGTCGCCATCGCGCGCTCGCTCGCGTACGACCCGGACGTGCTGCTGATGGACGAGCCGTTCGCGGCGCTCGACGCGCAGACCCGCGAGTCCCTCCAGGGCGAACTGCGGCGGATCTGGCAGAGCACCGGCAAGACGATCGTGTTCATCACGCACGGCATCGAAGAGGCCGTCTACCTCGGGCAGCGGGTGGCCGTCATCACCTCCCGCCCCGGGCGGGTCAAGCAGGTCGTCCCGGTGTCCTTCGGCGACCGGGCCACCGGCGCCACCGGTGAAGACCTGCGCTCCAGCCCGGAGTTCGCCCGCCACCGCCACGAGATCTGGACCCTGCTCCACGACGAGGTGGCCCGAGCCCAGCAACTGGAGAAGGAGGAGGTCGCCGTATGAGCACCACGGTGGAAGCGGCGGTGCAGGAGGCGGTGGAGGCGACGGCGGTACGGACCCTCGCGCCCGCGGCGGTACGGACCCCCGCGCCGGCCCCCGTACGGGCACCGGCCACGGCGCTGGCGCTGCGCGTCCTGCGCGGGCTGCGGGCGGTGGCGCTGCGCTCGGCGGCGATCCTCGCGCTGCTCGCCCTGTGGGAGGCGGCGCCGCGGCTGGGGCTGGTCGACGCGACGTTCCTGCCGCCGGTGAGCGAGGTCGCCAAGGCCTGGTGGGAGCTGCTGGGCAACGGGCAGCTCGCCGAGCACAGCAAGGCGAGCCTGGCCCGCTCCTTCGGCGGATTCGGCATCGCGGTGGCCGTCGCGGTCCCGCTCGGGCTGCTGATCGGCTGGTACCGGCCGGTGGCGGCGCTGCTCGGGCCGCTGCTGGAGGTGTTCCGCAACACGGCGGCGCTCGCGCTGCTGCCGGTGTTCGTCCTGCTGCTGGGCATCGGCGAGACCTCGAAGGTCTCGATCGTCGTCTACGCCTGCGTCTGGCCGATCCTCCTCAACACCATCAGCGCCGTGGGCAACGCCGACCCGACCCTGGTGAAGCTGGCGCGCTCGATGGACCTGTCCACGCCCAAGCTGTTCCAGAAGGTGATCCTGCCGGCGTCGGTGCCGGTCATCTTCACCGGCATCCGGCTCGCGGGGGCCGTCTCCATCCTGGTCCTGGTCGCGGCCGAGATGATCGGCGCGAAGGCGGGCCTCGGCTACCTGATCAACGCCTCGCAGTTCAACTTCGCGATCCCGCAGATGTACGCGGGCATCGTCACGATCTCCGCGATCGGCCTCGCCTTCAACCAGATCCTCGTCACGATCGAACGCCGCCTGAGCACCTGGCGCGTCCCGTCCTGACCCCCGGCCACCCCTGACCACCCGGGGCCCGGTCCCCGGCCCGGATCAGGACCCGGGCCCCGGCCTCGGGCCTTGGACCCGGCCCGGTACCCCGTTCCGCCCCCGGCCCCGGCCGTTCCGGCCCGTCGGGCCACCACGACCATCCCCGCGGGCGCCGCGCGCCCGGCTCTTATCCGAGGACAAGAAATGACCGCACCCCGGACCCTCCACCTCAACGCCTTCCTCATGAACGCCGGGCATCACGACGCCGCCTGGCGCCACCCCTCCAGCAGCCCCGAGCGGATCACCGATCTGCGCTACTTCCAGGAACTGGCCCGCACCGCCGAACGCGGCCTGCTCGACTCGATCTTCTTCGCCGACGGGGTCGCCCTCTGGGGCAAGGCCCGCTACAACGCCGTCGGCGGCTTCGAGCCGCTCACCCTGCTCTCCGCGATCGCCGCCGTCACCGAGCACATCGGGCTCATCGCCACCGTCTCCACCACCTTCAACGAGCCCTACAACCTGGCCCGGAAGTTCGCCTCCCTCGACCACATCAGCGGCGGCCGCGCCGGCTGGAACATCGTCACCTCCGGCAGCGTCGACGAGGCCCGCAACTTCAACCGCGACGAGCACCTGGAGCACAACCTCCGCTACGAGCGGGCCCGGGAATTCCTCGACGTGGCCACCAAGCTCTGGGACAGCTGGGAGGACGACGCGATCGTCCTCGACAAGGAGCGCGGCATCTACGCCGACACCGACAAGCTCCACCCCGCCGCGCACCGCGGCGAGTACTTCGGCGTCGCCGGACCGCTCAACGTGCCCCGTACCCCGCAGGGCCACCCGCTGCTCGTGCAGGCCGGGTCCTCCGAGGACGGCAAGGAGTTCGCCGCCCAGTACGCCGAGGCGGTCTTCACCGCCCAGCAGACCCTGGCCGACGGGCAGACCTTCTACAAGGACCTCAAGTCCCGCCTCGCCAAGTACGGCCGCTCCGAGGACGAGCTGCTCGTCCTGCCCGGCATCGCCCCCGTCATCGGTTCCACCGAGGCCGAGGCCAGGGCCCTGGAGCAGGAGCTCACCGAGCTGCAGATCCCGGAGTACGGCCTCGCGCAGCTCTCCAACATGCTGGGCGTGGACCTGAGCGGGCTGCCGCTCGACGGCGGGCTGCCCGAGCTGCCCGAGGAGCGGGACATCAACGGCAACAAGAGCCGCTTCACGCTCGTCGCGGAGCTGGCCCGCCGCGAGGGCGGCCTGACCCTGCGCGAGCTGATCGCCCGCCTGGGCGCGGGCCGCGGCCACCGCGTCTTCGCGGGGACGCCCGAGCAGATCGCCGACCAGCTGGAGGAGTGGTTCACCCAGGGGGCCGCCGACGGCTTCAACATCATGGCTCCGGTGCTCCCCACCGGGCTGACCGACTTCGTCGACCAGGTCGTGCCGATCCTGCAGCGCCGCGGCCTCTTCCGCACCGAGTACACCGGCCGGACCCTGCGCGAGAACTACGGCCTGGCGCGCCCCGCCAACCGCTACACCGCGGTCTGATCGATTGCCGCGGTGGGGAGTCCGGGCGCGCCCGCGGCTCTACTGGAGTTCGCGGTACATTCCCCAGCCGTTGCCGATGAGGGCTCGGGGGCGGAAGGCTCCTGCCCCCGAGCCGGTTCCCGTAGAGGAATAGCGGTAGAGGTTTCCGCTGCGGTCGGCCGCGAGGACGTCCCCCTTGCCGTCGCCGTCCATGTCCGCGACCGCTGCGAGCGTGGCGTAGATCTGCCAGCCGGTTCCCACCTTGGCCGGGGGCCCGAACGGGGCGGAGGCCTTGCCCGTCCCGGGGTACAGGTACACGTCCCCGGAGGGCGTGCGGGCGATGATGTCGGCCCGCCCGTCGTTGTTGTGGTCCCCCGCGCCGAGGATCCGGTCGTACATGTTCCATCCCCAGCCGACCTTGACCGAGGTGGAGTAGTGCGGGCCGGTCGAGATCTGACCTGTGGAGTTCCGGTACAGGTGGAGGACGCCCGACGGGTCGCGCGCGAGCAGGTCGGCCTTACCGTCACCGGTGAGGTCTCCGGGGGCCGCCACGGTGTCGTAGGCGGTCCACACCAGTTGACCGCCGATCTGGTACTGGGCTTTGGAACCGCCCGTCAGTCTGCCGTCGTTGCAGACCGCGAGCAGGTCGGGCTTGGTGTCGAGGGCGAGGTCGGAGGCGAAGGCGGTCATCTTGGTGCCGGAGCGCGAGCCCGTGGTGCAGAGGTAGGGCGCGGGCGTCGCCCGCCGTGGACCCAGCAGGCCGTTGCCGAGCGTCGGGTAGATGAAGAGCTTGCCGTCGGGGGCAACGGCCTGGACGGCGGACTTGCCGTAGGCAGGGTTTCCGCCCGCACCGAAGATCACGTCGGCCCGCTGCCAGTCCCTTCGCCACGTGGCTTCGGTCCGCGGAGCGAAACGGCCGCGGCCCAGGCCCTTGTAGATGTACATCGAACCGTCGGCCGTCCGGGCCGCGAGGTCACCGTGGCCGTCACCGTCCATGTCGTCGCCGCCGGCGAGCTGGTTGTACGCGCCCCAGCCGCGGCCGAGGTCCACGGGCGGTTTGAACGAGGGGGTGGCGCCCTTGATCCCGGAACGGAAGGACAGCTGTCCGGCGGGCGTACGGGTGACGACGTCACCGACCCCGTCGCCGTCGTCGTCGGTGACACCGACCACCTGGTCGTACACCTGCCACCCGTCGGCGATCTTGACGCGCGGCTTGAACGGCGCGGCCTTCTTTCCGGTGGAGCCGTAGAAGTACACGTCGCCGCTCGGAGTCCGGGCCAGGACGTCCGGCCTGGCGTCACCGTTGAGGTCGCCGGGCGACAGCACCTTGTTGTAGATCTGCCAGCCGGCCCCCACGAGGGAGTTCTCCGTCAGCCAATCCATGGTGGAGGTGTCCGAGTAGGTGTTCACCATGTAGAGCATTCCGTCGGCTGTGAGCGCGAGGATCTCCGGAGAGCCGTCCCCGTCCTGGTCTCCGACGGGGATGTAGTCCTTGAAGGAAACCGTACCCAGAAGGTCCTCTTCGAGGTCCATCTCGAATGCCATGTAACCCTTTGCCGGGTTTGCTACCCAGAGCCTGCCGGTGAACGGCCGGTACATGATCTCGCCCAGTCCGTCCCCCGTGAAATCCGCGCGGGGCAGGGCGGTGTGCGGCTTCGGCGGAACCGTTTCGGCGAGTGCGGGGGACGACAGCAGCATGCCGGCCATGGCGGCCAGGCCCGTGCAGGCCGCGACGAGACGGCCCCGCTCGGCAGACGGACGCCTGCGTGAAGACATGGACATGATCCCCCCAAGGAACGTGAGGAGCACATGCTAGAGGTGTGTGCGTCCGCGAACGCAGCCACCCCCCACGGTCCCACGCCCCTCACGCCGCCTTGGGGCACGCCGCCTTGCGCCCGGCACGTCGGACGTTCTGACGGTCAGGACGTTCAGACGGTCAGGACGATCTTGCCGCGGGTGCGGCCCGTGGCGCTCAGCTCCCAGGCCTTCGCCGCCTCGGCGAGCGGCAGGGCGTGCTCCACGTTGACCGTCAGCTTGCCCTCGTCCGCGAGCCGGCCCAGGAAGGTCAGGTCGGCGGTGTCCGGGCGGACCCACAGCTGGTGCGCGCCCTGGGCGGCCGCGGTGTGGTCGACGATGGAAACCACCCGGCGCTCCTCCCTGACCAGGGACCGGAGCGCCGGGATGACGTCGTCGCCGAAGAAGTCCAGGGCGGCGTCCACCCCTTCGGGCGCCAGCTCGCGGACCCGGTCGGCAAAGCCCTCGCCGTACAGGACCGGCTCGGCGCCCAGCGAGCGCAGGTAGTCGTGGTTGTGCGCGCCGGCCGTGCCGATGACGCGCAGGCCGAGCGCGACGGCGATCTGCACGCCGAAGGAGCCGGTGCCGCCGGCGGCGGAGTGGATGAGCACGGTCTCGCCGGCCTTGAGCCCCACGCGGGTGAGCGACTGGTAGGCGGTGAGCCCGGCCAGCGGGATGCCGGCGGCCTGCTCGAAGGTCAGCTCGCGCGGCTTGCGGGCGAGGGTGCGGACGGGGGCGGAGACCAGCTCGGCGTAAGTGCCCAGCTCCACCCACTCCTTGCGGACGTAGCCGTACACCTCGTCGCCGACGGCGTAGTCGAAGGTGTCCTCGCCGACCGCTTCGACGACTCCCGCGACGTCCCAGCCGGGTATGACCGGGTAGCGGACTTCGAGGATCGAGTCGAGGTACCCGGAGGCGAGCTTCCAGTCCACCGGGTTCACGCCGGCGGCCTTGACCCGGACGAGCACCTCGCCCGGAGCGACCTTGGGCTCCGGAACCTCGGTGAGGGTGAGGATGTCAGGTGTTCCGTATGCGGTGTATGTGATTGCCTTCATGATCATCCCCAACGGGGGGCCCGACGCCCGTATTCCGAGCCCTCGGGGCCTTTTTCCGGAATGACCGGCTCCGTGGAGGGCCGCTCAGGCGGGGAGCGTGTTGCGGTGCGAGCTGCGCCGGGCCGCGCTGAACAGGGCCTGGATCTGCGCCCCGGACTGCTCCACGTCGTCGAGCGGGGAGGGGAAGGGGATCCGTACGTCCTGGTGGCCGCGGCGTTCCTCCAGGCGCAGGGTGATCCCGTACCGGTCCATGGCGAGCGGCAGCGCGCGCAGGACGGCGGACCCGGCGCCCGCCTTCGACTGCGCCTCCGTCGCGGGCTGCGGCCGGACCAGGCGGAGCAGGAGGGTGACGAGTTCGGCGTGGTCGTCGAGGAGATGGGTCAGCATCCCGGCCTCGTAGGGGGCGAGCGGGTCGACGCGGGCCGCGTCCAGCTCGTCGAGACCGACGTACGAGCGGGCGCCGTCGGCGGTTTCGAGGACGGCCCGGCCGAACTCCATGCAGGTGGATCCGGAGCCCTCGTCCGCGGATGCGGCGAAGGGGGTGAGCAGGCGGCCGACGAGGGTGACCCGGGCGCGCACGCGGTCCCGTACGGGAGTCGGCGCGATGTCCGTGAACTCCAGCCGGATCGCGGGGCGGTGCTCGGCGCCGCCGCCCGGTTCGGCGGGGTGCAGGTGCAGCCGGCCGAGGGGGTCGGTGCCGTCGAGGTGGCGGATCTCCGTGCGCTGCCCGTCGGTGACGACGGTCATGGAGTGGGCGGCGGCCAGGACGGACCGGACCCGCTCGGCGTCGGTGGGGAGCAGCAGGGGCAGGTGCATGTGGATCTCCGTCGTCCCGAGTGGCGAGATGGCACGTACTTAGGTATGCCTAACCTAACCTACGGGGCGGGTGGGGGGTAGTCGGAGGTGCTCCCCGGCTGCCTCGTGTCGGTGTTGGGCTGAACGGGTGAAACGCGAGAGGATGGGGGGATGCACATGAAGCGCAAGGCCGAGGCGGCCTGGTGAGCAGGTACGACGTCACCGACGAACAGTGGGAGGGGCTCGCGCAGGTGGTCCCCCTGCGGAGTCGCAACGAGTGGCCCTCCCGGGTGGATCACCGCACGATCCCCACGGTTCCCGGGGCGTCCGCGGCGGAGCAGCGGCGCTTCGTGGTGATCCGGGTCCAGGTCTTCGCGGACGCGCGGGAGGTGGCGGAGTACCTGATCGCGCAGATCCCGGTGCTGCTGGACCTCACGGGCGCGGACGGCGAAGTCGCCAAGCGGATCCTGGACTTCAGCAGTGGCGTGGTCTTCGGCCTGGGCAGCGGGATGCACCGGGTCGACCGCAACGTCTTCCTGCTGGCGCCCGTCGGGACCGAGGTGGAGGGGATCGCAGCCGCTGCCGTCCCCCGATCGTAGGAAGGTCCCGCGGGCGGAACGGTTCGCCGGACCCACGGGGGGTCCGGCGGCCCGTACCGTCCCGCGCATGACCTCCCACCTCCCCACTTCGGCGCCGTGCGCGGTGCCTTCCGCGGCGCTGTCCGAGCCTGCTGCTTCCGCGGTTTCGGCTGCTTCCGCTGCTTCGGCCGTGCCCGCCGGTCCGGGATTAGAGACTCCGGCTCCGGCTCCGGCCTCGGCTCCGGCCCCGGGTCGGGTGCCCGCCCAGGCCGTGGCTCCTGCCTCGGCCCTCGTTGACGGCGTCAGGCACCTGCGGCCGGCCGTGACCGAGTTGCGGCTTTCCGCCTACGGGGCACACCGGGGGGCCCGGTTCGCGCTCGGGCCCGTCACCTTCTTCGCCGGGCCGAGCGGGAGCGGCAAGTCCCAGGTGCTGGAGGCCTACGGGGCGCTGGCCGCCCTGGGCGCCGGGGCCACCCTGGAAGAAGTGTTCCCCGATCCGCGGGCCCGGATCCCCGACCGGGCGGCGCCCGACGCGGAGCGGCGACGGGGGTTCCGGATCGGCTGTACGGTCGACGGCCCCGCCGGGCCGGTCCGGCTCGACCTCGCCGTCCAGGCGGAGCCCGCGCTGCGGATCGTCGGGGAACGGCTCTCGGTGGACGGGCAGGTCCTCCTCGCCACCGCACTGCGCGACCCCGGGCGACGGTCCGTCCAGGCGGCCTGGCTGACCGGGGGATCCACCGGGGTCACCCGGGCCCCGCTGCCCGACGACCGGCTCGGGACCGCGCTGCTCCCGCTGCGCGTGGCCGGGGCCACCGAGGGGCAGCGGCAGGTGCTGGCCGCCGCCGAGCAAGTGGTGGTCGCGCTGCGCTCGGTGTTTCCCTGCGACCCCCGCCCGGAGCGGATGAGGGCGCCCGTCGCGCCGGGGGAGGGGCGGTTGCTGGCCGACTGCGCCAACCTGGCCGACGTACTGCGCCGGACCCGCCTGGAGTGCGGCACCCGGTACGCGCTGCTCACCGGGGCCGCCCGGACCGGGTGCGCGGGGTGGGTGGCGGGGTTGGACGTACGGGCTCCCGAGGGCGGCCCGGTCACCGGCCTGCTGGACCGGGGCCCGTCGAGGCCCGCCACCGAGCTGGCCCGGCTGGGCGCGGGCGAGCTGCGCTTCCTCGCGCTCGCGCTGGTGCTGCTGACCGGGCCGGGGGTCCTGGACGTGGACCCGGCGGCCGAACTGCCCGCCGCACGGCAGACGCTGGCGGTGCTCGCGGACGGCTTCGACCGGGACCTGGACGGCCCGCAGACCGCCGAACTGCTGCGGCTGGCCGTACTGGCGTGCGGGCGCGGGCAGGTCAGGCTGGCCGCCTCCGCGGGCGAGGCCTGCGCGACGGCCGCCCGCGGGGTCGCGGGGGTCTCGGTGGTAGACCTGGGTGCATGAGTGAAGAGCGTGGAGTGACCGGGGAAGAGAAGGATGCCGGTGAGCGGATCGACCGGCTCCAGCGGCGGCTGGCCGAGTTCGCGGCGGCGCGCGGGTGGGAACCCTTCCACACGCCCAAGAACCTGGCGGTGGCGCTGAGCGTCGAGGCGGCCGAACTGGTGGAGATCTTCCAGTGGCTGACGCCCGAACAGTCCGCCAAGGTCATGGAGAAGCCGGACACCGCACACAGAGTGGCCGATGAGGTGGCGGACGTACTCGCCTACCTGCTGCAGTTCTGTGAGGTTCTCGGGGTCGATGTGCTGGATGCGCTCGCCGCGAAGATCGACCGGAACGAGCTGAGGTTCCCCGTCCCGGGCGCTTCGGGGGCAGATCGTCACTCTTCGGAGTGATGGCGATATCCACAACCATCTTCGGTGTCCACAATTTCCGAATACCCCTGGCTTTACCGGCCCGTTGCCCTCACTCTGGGTAGTGGAGAGAACGGCAAGATGTCGTGCGGACGGGGGACGGCATATGGACGCGGTACGGCTCATCGCAGCCGGCCGGCACGCGCTGGCGCAGAGCGGGGCGGCTTGGGACATCGTGGGCGAGGCCTGGCAGGCGCAGGCCCTCGCGCAGGGCATTGGCAGCTGGCTGGCGGTCACCGGGCCGCCGGAGCTGAGATCGGAGGCACGGGGGCTGGGCGAAGCGGGGGGCAGGGGCTGCGGGGTGCTCGACCGGGCGGCTCTGCGCGGAGAGGGGTATGCGCCCGATCTCCCGCCCAGGGCTGCGCAGTTGACCGAGGTGACGGACGCCCGGCAGGCGTTGCTCGGACTCCAGGCGCTGCTCGGCGAAGTGGGCATAGCGCTGGTCGGGGTGGCCTGCGGGACGGACGACGAGGGTCTGTACTGGCAGTGCATAGAGTCGATAGACGCGGCCGACGAGTCGAGCGACCGCGTCCGGGCGATCCTGCGCAGGATGGCCGTCCGCGAACGAGGATCTGCCTCCGGCGTGGCCTGAGCCGGGGCCGCGCCCGAGCCGGGGGCGCCTGAGTCGGGGTGCTTCGGTGTTCGGGCTGGTTTGGTGTTCGGGGTGTTTCGGTGGGGTCCCGTCGCGGGCGACGGGACCCGGGCGGTCGGTCAGGAGGAGCGGTAGGCCGGGCGGTCTCCGGTCTCCGGGGTGCGGCCGTCCTGGTGCAGCGCAGTGCCGGGGCTGCGGTCGGTGGAGGACTGGAGGTCGGCGTCGAGCTGCGAGAGGTCGGCGTTCAGGGCCGCCATCAGCTCTTCCATCTGCTGCAGCAGGCCCTTCGGTGCGCCGCCCTGGGCGGGTACCGCGGACTCCTGGCGTGCGGGGTCGTGCGCTGCCTGTCCGGTCTGGCAGTCCTGACGCGATTGCCGGCGGGTCTCCGGCGCGGACTCCTGGGACATGGCGGCCTCCTCGGCCCTGGCCCTTCCGGGGCGGAAGGGGGCGGTGGACGCACCGGCGAAGGCCGCCGGCGCGCGGGCCGGGCGGTCCGGCTCCGTCCGAGCCAACGATCCCCATCCGGGCTGGTCACTGGCACGGGCGGCGGCGACCGCCCGGTTGACGCAGATTCACCCGGCCGGGGCCGAAGGGGCAGGATGGAGACATGGATCTCCGTATCTTCACCGAGCCCCAGCAGGGCGCGAGCTACGACACCCTCCTGAGCGTCGCCAAGGCCACCGAGGACCTCGGCTTCGACGCCTTCTTCCGCTCGGACCACTACCTGCGCATGGGTGCGGCCGACGGTCTGCCCGGTCCCACCGACGCCTGGATCACCCTGGCCGGCCTGGCCCGCGAGACCAAGCGGATCCGGCTGGGCACCCTGATGACGGCCGGCACCTTCCGGCTCCCCGGCGTGCTGGCCATCCAGGTCGCGCAGGTCGACCAGATGTCGGGCGGTCGGATCGAACTCGGCCTGGGCGCAGGCTGGTTCGAGGAGGAGCACAAGGCGTACGGCATCCCCTTCCCGGCCGAGCGCCTCGCCCGGCTGGAAGAACAGCTGGAGATCGTCACGGGTCTGTGGGCCACCGAGCCCGGCGCCACCTTCGACTACGCGGGCGTCCACTACCAGGTGGAGAACTCCCCGGCGCTGCCCAAGCCGGCCCAGGACAAGATCCCGGTCCTGATCGGCGGCCACGGCGCGAAGCGCACCCCGCGCCTCGCCGCCCGGTACGCGGACGAGTTCAACATGCCGTTCGCCTCGATCGCGGACAGCGAGCGGCAGTTCGGCCGGGTCCGTACGGCCCTGGAGGAGGCCGGCCGCAAGCCCGGCGACCTCGTCTACTCCAACGCGCTCGTCGTCTGCGTGGGCAAGGACGACGCCGAGGTGGCCCGGCGGGCCGCCGCCATCGGCCGGGACGTGGCGGAACTCAAGGCCAACGGCCTGGCCGGCTCCCCGGCCGAGGTGGTGGACCGGATCGCGGCCTACGAGGCGGTCGGCTCCTCCCGGCTCTACCTCCAGGTGCTCGACCTCGCCGACCTGGACCACCTGGAGCTGATCTCCTCCCGGGTCCAGTCCCAGCTCGGCTGACGGGACGGACACCGTGCCCCGCGCATCCCGGCCGCTCGCCGAGGCCCTGGCAGGCCCCGGCGGGCGGACCGTGCTCCTGGACGGCGGGCTGAGCAACCAGCTCGCCGACCAGGGCTGCGACCTGTCCGGCGGCCTGTGGACGGGCCGGGTCCTCGCCGAGCGGCCGGAGCAGGTGGCGGCCGCCCACACCGCCTACGCCCGGGCCGGCGCCGAGGTGCTGATCACCGCGAGCTACCAGGTGGGGTACGCCGCCTTCGCCCGGCGCGGCTACGGCCCGGAGCGCACCACCGCCCTGCTGCGGCGCAGCGTGCGGCTGGCCGACCAGGCGGCCCGGGCCGCGGAGCGCGGGGTGTGGGTCGCCGCGTCCGTGGGCCCGTACGGGGCGGTGCTGGCGGACGGCTCCGAGTACCGCGGCCGGTACGGCCTGAGCGTGCGGGAGCTGGCCGACTTCCACCGGCCCCGGATCGCGGCGCTGCTGGCCGAGGGCCCCGACCTCCTGGCCCTGGAGACCGTCCCGGACGCCACCGAGGCCGAAGCCCTGCTCACCGTGCTCGCCGAGAGCGGAGCCCGCGCCTGGCTGAGCTACACGGTGGCGGACGGCCGCACCCGGGCCGGGCAGCCCCTGGCCGAGGCCTTCGCCCTCGCCGCCGGGTCCCCGCAGGTCATCGCCGTCGGCGTGAACTGCTGCGACCCGGCGGAGGTCCTGCCCGCCCTCGAAGCGGCCGCCGCCGTCACCGCGAAACCGCTGCTCGCCTACCCCAACGACGGCTCGGTCTGGGAGCCCGCCACCACCACCTGGCGGGCCCCGGCCGCCCCCGCCCCCTGGCCCACGGCCGCCTGGCGACGCACCGGAGCCCGCCTCATCGGCGGCTGCTGCCGGATCGGACCCGACCGCATCGCGGAACTGGCCGCTACGCTCCGCTGAGGTCCCAGCGCACGCCCGGAGATCCGCCGCCCGAGGCCACGAGCGCCGCCATCTCCGCTTCCACGGCGGCCAGTTCCTCCGGACGCTCCGTCAGGAGCAGCTGCTCGCGGTAGTGCACCAGTGCGGTGAGGAGCAGTTGGGTCTCCTCGGGTTCCAGTGCGCACATCCGGCGCGCGGCGGCGACGGACTCGGCGCGCAGGGCAAGCGCTGTCCCGGGCAGGTGGGCGAACTCCTGGCGGCTGTACGCGAACAACGCGGCCGCCAGCAGCGGCAGATAGGCCAACGGACTCACCCGGACGAGGACGCGATAGGCGGCCACCCGCTCCCGGACGGGCAGCGTGCCCGATCCGAGGAGCGCCACCCGGGCTCGCAGCACGGCGTCGTGATTGATGTTCTCCGTGGGATTCATGAGGGAGATCTTGTGGTCCGCGCAGGGCCCCGGACAAGGCGGATCGGCTGTGCCGTCCGTCCTACGAAAACCGCCTCTGACCTGTCATGATGGAGACGTCATCACCCCGGAGACCCCGATGCGGGACCAGTGCGGGACCCGGTCGCGGAGGGTGTTGCGGTCTAGTCCTCGCCCATCACCGCCTCGCAGCCGGGGCACATCGAGTCGGCGTACTCCGGCGGGCACCAGGCGTCCGGATGTTCGGACGGCTTCCAGTCGGCCGTTTCCATGGCGAAGGTGTCCTTGCCGCACATGGTCCGCGGACCGCGCTCGGAGCCGCCTCCCGGGGCGGTGGGCGCGGCGTGCACCCGGTGGACGGACCCCGCCACCGGCTGGTCGAGCTCGTACACAACAACGATGCCGCTCATGATTCGACGGTAGGCGCCGCCGGAAAATAGGGCGCGGGCAACACCGCTGACCAGCAACAATCGCTCGCATGTTCCTGACGATCTCCACGACCGGCACGGCCGAGCGTCCCGCCACCGACCTGGGCTTCCTGCTGCACAAGCATCCCGGGAAGGCTCAGGCGTTCTCCACCTCCCACGGCACCGCCCACGTCTTCTACCCCGAAGCCACGGACGAGCGGTGCACGGCAGGCCTGCTGCTGGAAGTGGACCCCGTCGCGCTCGTGCGGCGCGGTCAGGGCAAGGGGCAGGGCGGCACGCCGGACGCCGCGCTCGCGCAATACGTCAACGACCGCCCGTACGCCGCCTCTTCGCTGCTGGCCGTCGCCCTGAGCGGCGTGTTCCGCAACGCGCTGAAGGGGCAGTGCACGGCCCGCCCCGAGCTGCCCGACGAGGTGCGCCCGCTGCGCATCGAGGTCCCGGTCCTGCCCGCCCGGGGCGGCGCCGAGCTCGTGCGCCGGCTGTTCGGCCCGCTCGGCTGGGAGTCGGTGACGGCCACCCCGGTCGCGCTCGACGAGACCTTCCCGGAGTGGGGCGACTCCCGGTACGTACGCCTCGTCCTGGAGGGCGAGCTGCGGCTTTCCGACGCGCTGCGCGGCCTGTACGTCCTGCTGCCCGTCCTCGACGACTCCAAGCACTACTGGATCGCCCCCGACGAGGTCGACAAGCTGCTGCGCGCCGGAGACGGCTGGCTCGCCGAGCACCCGGAGAGCGGGCTGATCACCTCCCGCTACCTGGCCCGCCACAAGCGGCTGACCCAGGACGCCCTGGAGCGCCTGGAGCTGGTCCGCCTCGCCGAGGCCGACGGCAGCGAGGTGGAGGAGCTCGACAACGCGGTCGACGAGGCCAGCGACACCGAAGAGCGGCCCGTACCGCTCGCCGTGCTGCGCCGCGCGGCGATCCTCGCCGCGCTGGGAGCAGCGGGTGCGGCCCGCGTCCTCGATCTGGGCTGCGGCCAGGGCCAGTTGCTGCAGGCACTGCTCAAGGACCCGGCGTACACCGAGATCGTCGGCGTGGACGTGTCCGTCCGGGCGCTGAACATCGCCGCGAGGCGGCTGCGGCTGGAGCGGATGGGGGAGCGGCAGAGCTCCCGCGTCCGCCTGACGCAGGGCTCGCTCGCGTACACCGACAAGCGGCTCGTGGGCTACGACGCGGCCGTGCTCAGCGAGGTCATCGAGCACCTGGACCCCGAGCGGCTGCCCGCCCTGGAGTACGCGGTGTTCGGCTCGGCCCGCCCCCGCACGGTCCTCGTGACCACCCCGAACGTCGAGTACAACGTCCGCTGGGAGACCCTGCCCGCCGGGCACGTCCGGCACGGCGACCACCGCTTCGAGTGGACCCGCGAGGAGTTCCGGGCCTGGGCCGGGGGCGTCGCCTCCCGGCACGGCTACGCCGTCGCGTACCTGCCCGTCGGGGACGACGACCCCGAGGTGGGGCCGCCGACCCAGATGGCCGTCTTCACCCTGAACACCGCCACCACCGCCACCACCGGCACCGACACCCCGAAGGAGGGCGAGGCAGCATGACCACCACCATCCCCACCACCGACCGCAAGCGCGTACTTCCCGTCACCGACCTGTCCCTCGTCGTCCTGATCGGCGCCACCGGTTCGGGCAAGTCCACCTTCGCCCGCACGCACTTCAAGCCCACCGAGGTCATCTCCTCCGACTACTGCCGGGGCCTGGTCGCCGACGACGAGAACGACCAGAGCGCCAGCAAGGACGCCTTCGAGGTCCTGCACTACATCGCGGGCAAGCGGCTCGCCGCCGGCCGCCTCACCGTGGTCGACGCCACCAGCGTCCAGGCCGAGTCCCGCCGGCAGCTGGTCCAGCTCGCCCGCGAGTACGACGTCCTGCCCATCGCGATCGTCCTCGACCTGCCCGAGGAGGTCTGCGCCGAGCGCAACGCGGGCCGCCCGGAGCGGGCCGGGCTGCCCCGCGCGGTCATCCAGCGCCACCGCCGCGACCTGCGGCGTTCGCTGCGCGGACTGGAGCGCGAGGGCTTCCGCAAGGTGCACGTGCTGCGCACGCCCGAGGAGGTGGAGTCGGCCGAGGTGGTCCTGGAGAAGCGCTTCAACGACCTCACCCACCTCACCGGCCCCTTCGACATCATCGGTGACATCCATGGCTGCGCCTCCGAGCTGGAGACCCTGCTCGCCAAGCTCGGCTACGAGGACGGCGCCCACCCCGAGGGCCGCACCGCCGTGTTCGTCGGCGACCTCGTCGACCGCGGCCCGGACAGTCCCGGCGTCCTGCGCCGCGTGATGGGCATGGTCGGCTCCGGCAACGCCCTGTGCGTCCCCGGGAACCACGAGAACAAGCTCGCCCGTCACCTCAAGGGCTCCAAGGTCCAGCGGACCCACGGCCTCGCCGAGACGATCGAGCAGCTCGAAGCGGAGCCGGCGGAGTTCGTCCAGGAGGTCCGCACCTTCATCCAGGGCCTGGTCAGCCACTACGTCCTCGACGGCGGCAAGCTCGTGGTCTGCCACGCCGGGCTGCCCGAGAAGTACCACGGCCGCACCTCCGGCCGGGTGCGCTCGCACGCCCTGTACGGGGAGACCACGGGCGAGACCGACGAGTTCGGGCTGCCCGTGCGCTACCCGTGGGCCGAGGACTACCGGGGCAAGGCCGTCGTGGTCTACGGCCACACCCCGGTCCCGAACACCGCCTGGATCAACAACACCATCTGCCTCGACACCGGAGCCGTCTTCGGCGGGAGGATGACCGCCCTGCGCTGGCCCGAGCGCGAGCTGGTCGACGTACCGGCCGAGAAGGTCTGGTACGAGCCGGTCAAGCCGCTCGTCACCGAGGTCCCGGGCGGCCATGACGGGCGTCCGCTCGACCTGGCCGACGTCCAGGGCCGCCGGATCGTCGAGACCCGGCACCTGGGCAACGTCAACGTCCGCGAGGAGAACGCGGCCGCCGCCCTGGAGGTGATGAGCCGCTTCGCCGTGGACCCGCGCCTGGTGCCGTACCTCCCGCCGACCATGGCGCCGACGGCCACCTCGCACATCGAGGGCTACCTGGAGCACCCCGCCGAAGCCTTCGCGCAGTACCGCAAGGACGGCATCGCCCAGGTCGTCTGCGAGGAGAAGCACATGGGCTCCCGGGCCACCGTGCTGCTCTGCAGGGACGCCGGGACGGCCCGCGAGCGGTTCGGGGTCGACGGTCCCACCGGGTCCGTCTACACCCGCACCGGACGGCCCTTCTTCAAGGACCCCGAGGTCACCGAGGAGGTCCTCGCCCGGCTCCGCTCGGCGGTCACCGACGCCGGCCTGTGGGAGGAGCTCGACACCGACTGGCTGCTCGTCGACGGCGAGCTGCTGCCCTGGTCGCTGAAGTCCGCCGGCCTGCTGCGCAGCCAGTACGCCGCCGTGGGCGCGGCCTCCGGAGCCGTCTTCCCGGACGCCCTCGCCGCCCTGGAAGCGGCCGCGGCCCGGGGCATCGACACCGGGGAGCTCCTGGAGCGCCAGCGCGGGCGGGCCGCGGACGCGGCGAAGTTCACCGAGGCGTACCGGCGCTACTGCTGGAGCACCGACGGGCTGGACGGCGTACGGTTCGCCCCGTTCCAGCTGCTGGCGGCGGCCGGGCGTTCGCTGGCGGCCGTGCCCCACGACGAGCAGCTGTTCTGGCTGGACCGGCTCGTCGCCGCCGACGAGGCCGCCGGGACCGGACTGCTGCGCCGCACCGGCCGGATCCTGGTGGACCCCGCCGACGAGGCCTCGGTACGGGCGGGCACCGACTGGTGGCTGGAGCTGACGGCCGCCGGCGGCGAGGGCATGGTCGTCAAACCGCTCCAGGCGTACGCCAAGGACGGCAAGGGCCGGCTCGTGCAGCCGGGGGTGAAGGTGCGCGGACGCGAGTACCTGCGGATCATCTACGGTCCCGAGTACACGCGCCCGGACCACCTGGAGCGGCTGCGCGGGCGCCACCTCGGGCACAAGCGCTCGCTCGCCCTGCGCGAGTACGCACTCGGTCTGGAGGCCGTGGACCGGCTGGCGGCCGGGGAGCCGCTGTGGCGGGTCCACGAGGCGGTCTTCGCCGTCCTCGCGCTGGAGTCGGAGCCGGTGGACCCGCGGCTCTGAGGGGCCGGGCCAATACGGACCGGAAGCGTCAAGGAAAGGCCCCCGTACGGCCGCTCATTAGGTCGTATGGGGGAACTTTCGCGAAGAACTCCGGGAAAACCACCGGCGGGATCGTTCATCCAGGGCAGCGGAATGTCCGCGACCCTGGAAGGACGGAACGTCACCTATGAAGATGACCGCGCGCGGAAGCATTGCGGCACTCATGACCTGTATGGCCGCGGCAGGCGCGGCCACCCCGGCCATGGCCGACGCGGTGCCGGTGGGAGTCCCCCTGGACGCGGTGCGGACCACGCTCGGCGTGGACGTCCCGCACCTGGCCACCGGAGTGCCGGTGCCGGTGGTCGGAGCGCCCGAGGCGCCCCGGTTCCACAAGGGCGACATGCTGCCGACCCCGCTGCTGCCGGCGGTGCCGATCGGCACCGAGCTCGGGGACACCCTGCTCACCTCCCCGGTGCCGAACCTGCTCGGCAAGCCCGAGACGGACGGCGAGGGCTCGCTGGACGCACCCGCGACCACCGTGCGCACCCGTACCCCCGGACTGCTCGTCGGCTCCCCGCTGACCATGCCCGACGGGTCCAACCACGGGCTGCCGAACGTGAACGCCCCCGCGCTGGGCGTCATCGCCCCGGACCTCACCGGCACCCCGGAGGCCCTGCTCGGCCTGCGCTGAACCGGCGGGCCCCGGACCGCCGCCGGAGCCGGCGGTCCGAACCCGCTGAGCCGACGCCACGTCAAAAAGCCGCCCGGTCTGCGAACGTGTACGGCATGGGATTCCATGTCGATTCCGAGACCGGGCGGCTTCGCCGCGTCATCCTCCACCGGCCCGACCTGGAGCTGAAGAGGCTCACGCCGAGCAACAAGGACGCACTGCTCTTCGACGACGTGCTGTGGGTGCGCCGGGCCCGCCAGGAGCACGACGGCTTCGCCGACGTACTGCGCGACCGCGGGGTGGAGGTCCACCTCTTCGGCGACCTGCTGGTGGAGGCCCTGGACATCCCGGAGGCGAGACACCTCGTCCTGGACCGGGTCTTCGACGAGAAGGAGTACGGTCCGCTCGCCACCGACCACCTGCGGGCGGTCTTCGACGGACTCTCCTCGGCTGACCTGGCCGAGGCGCTGATCGGCGGGATGACCAAGCGGGAGTTCCTGGAGCGGCACGCGGAGCCGGTGTCGGTCCGCTTCCACGCCCTGGAGCTCGACGGCTTCCTGCTGGGGCCGCTGCCCAACCACCTCTTCACCCGGGACACCTCCGCCTGGATCTACGACGGGGTGTCCATCAACGCGATGCGCTGGCCGGCCCGGCAGCGCGAGACCGTGCACTTCGAGGCCATCTACAAGCACCACCCGCTCTTCACCGGCTCCGGGCCCTTCCACATCTGGTCGCAGGGGCAGGCCGACTACCCCTCGACCATCGAGGGCGGCGACGTCCTGGTCATCGGCAACGGCGCCGTGCTGATCGGGATGAGCGAGCGGACCACTCCGCAGGCGGTGGAGATGCTGGCGCGCGGGCTGTTCGCCGCCGGGTCGGCGACGACGATCGTGGCGCTCGACATGCCCAAGCGGCGTGCGTTCATGCACCTGGACACGGTGATGACGATGGTCGACGCGGATACGTTCACCCAGTACGCGGGCCTGGGCATGCTGCGCTCCTACACGATCGAGCCCGGCGGCGGGCCCAGCGAGCTGAAGGTGACCGACCATCCGCCGGAGCACATGCACCGGGCCATCGCCGCCGCCCTCGGGCTGGACGCGATCCGGGTGCTCACGGCGACCCAGGACGTGCACGCGGCCGAGCGCGAGCAGTGGGACGACGGCTGCAACGTGCTGGCCGTGGAGCCGGGCGTGGTCGTCGCGTACGAGCGGAACGTCACGACCAACACGCACCTGCGCAAGCAAGGCATCGAGGTGATCGAGATCCCGGGCAGCGAGCTGGGGCGGGGCCGGGGCGGGCCGCGCTGCATGAGCTGTCCGGTGGAGCGGGACGCGGTGGCCTAGCCGGCGGTGGCCCAACCGGCCGGGCCCCGGCCCGTATGCGAAGGCTCTGTATATCAATGCAGGCCGTCGTATAGACTTCCAGCATCCCCTGTCACCGTGACTCTGGAGCGCCCCCATGGCCACCGATCTTGTCGGCCGCAGTTTCCTCAAGGAGCTCGACTTCACCGCCGCCGAGTTCCGCGGCCTGGTCGAGCTCGCCGCCGAACTCAAGGCGGCCAAGAAGGCCGGGACCGAGCGGCGCCGCCTCCAGGGCAAGAACATCGCCCTGATCTTCGAGAAGACCTCCACGCGCACCCGCTGCGCCTTCGAGGTCGCCGCCGCCGACCAGGGCGCCCACACCACGTACCTCGACCCCTCCGGCTCCCAGATGGGCCACAAGGAATCGGTCAAGGACACCGCGCGGGTGCTGGGCCGGATGTTCGACGGCATCCAGTACCGCGGTGACGCGCAGGACACCGTCGAGCAGCTCGCCGCACACGCCGGCGTGCCCGTCTTCAACGGCCTCACCGACGACTGGCACCCCACGCAGATGCTGGCGGACGTGCTCACGATGACCGAGCACTGCACCAAGCCGCTGGAGCGGATCTCCTTCGCCTACCTCGGCGACGCCCGCTTCAACATGGGCAACTCGTACCTGGTGACCGGCGCGCTGCTGGGCATGGACGTACGGATCGTGGCGCCGGAGCGGTACTGGCCGGCCGCGTCCGTGGTGGCCGCGGCGCGCGAGCTGGCGGCCGCCAGCGGCGCCCGGATCACGCTCACCGAGGACCTCGCGGAGGGCGTCGGGCAGGCCGATTTCGTGGTGACCGACATCTGGGTGTCCATGGGGGAGCCCAAGGAGGTCTGGGACGAGCGCATCGAGGCGCTGAGCCCGTACGCCGTCACCATGGACGTGCTGCGCGCCACCGGGAACCCGGACGTGAAGTTCATGCACTGCCTGCCGGCGTTCCACGATCTCGGCACCAAGGTGTCCCGGGAGATCCACGAGCGGCACGGGCTGGAGTCGCTGGAGGTGACGGACGAGGTGTTCGAGTCCCGGCACTCCGTCGTCTTCGACGAGGCGGAGAACCGGCTGCATACCATCAAGGCCGTGCTCGTCGCGACCCTCGCGGAGCCGGCCGCATAGTCATGCGTCGGGGTGGAGGCGCCGGGGCCCAGGCGCCCTAGAGGGCGGCCCGGGACGGCAGGGTGAACCACACGGCCTTGCCGTGCGGGGTGGCGCGGTGCCCACAGGCCGAGCTCAGGGTCCGGATCAGCAGCAGGCCGCGGCCGTGCTCCTGCCAGGGGTCGGGGTGGGCGTCGTCCGGGCCGGGGGCGGTCAGGTCGGCGGGGGGCTTCGGATCCCCGTCGTGGACCTCGACCTGGCAGCCGTTCGCCAGCAGTTCCACGACGAGCTCGATGGGGGCGTCGCCGGGGGTGTGTTCCACGGCATTGGCGACCAGTTCGGCGGTGAGCAGTTCGGCGGTGTCGCTGTCGGCGGGTGCGTCGATGTCGGCGAGGGCCGTACGGACCAGGGCGCGGGCGATGGGTACGGCCGCCGTCGTGTGCGGCAGGGCTATCCGCCAGGCGGATGGTTCGGGCAAGGCGGGCCGTCCGTTCCTTGGGGTCGCAGGGGCGGGGAAATCCTGTTTTCAACGATACGAAGTGGAAATGTCCGGCCGTAGGGCACCCCGACGTGATCGCAAGGGACGTCGGGCACACCGGCTCGGGACCTTCGGTACGTGTGGCGTCCGGCCCGCGGCGCGGACCCACAGTTATCGCGCTTCCCTGACGACAGTCATGGACCGGTGATACCTTCGGGAGGGTGAGTCCCTTCCTCGGTTCCACACCCGCGACCGAACGCTGGAACCACCTCCGGGTGGACCGGCGGGACGGCGTCGCCACCGTCACCCTCGACCGCCCCGAGAAGCTCAACGCGCTCACCTTCGGCGCCTACGCCGACCTGCGCGACCTGCTCGCCGAACTGTCCAGGGAGCGCTCCGTACGGGCCCTCGTGCTCGGCGGCGAAGGGCGCGGCTTCTGCTCCGGAGGCGACGTCGACGAGATCATCGGCGCCACCCTCGCGATGGACACCGCGCAGCTCCTCGACTTCAACCGGATGACCGGACAGGTCGTGCGCGCCCTGCGCGAATGCCCCTTCCCGGTCATCGCCGCCGTCCACGGGGTCGCCGCCGGCGCCGGGGCCGTCATCGCGCTCGCCGCCGACTTCCGCATCGCCGACCCCACCGCCCGCTTCGCCTTCCTCTTCACCCGGGTCGGCCTCTCCGGCGGCGACATGGGCGCCGCGTACCTGCTGCCCCGCGTCGTCGGGCTCGGGCACGCCACCCGGCTGCTGATGCTGGGGGAGCAGGTCAGGGCGCCCGAGGCCGAGCGGATCGGGCTGCTCAGCGAGGTCACCGAGGAGGGCAAGGCCTCCGTACGCGCGGCGGAGCTCGCCGCGCACCTCGCCGCCGGTCCGGCCCTCGCGTACGCGCAGACCAAGGCGCTGCTGACCGCCGAGCTGGACATGCCGCTCGCCGCCTCGGTGGAACTCGACGCGAACACCCAGGCCCTGCTGATGAACGGCGAGGACTACCGGGAGTTCCACGCGGCCTTCACCGGGAAGCGGCCGCCCCAGTGGAAGGGCCGGTAGTTCGATGAGCACCGGCGCGATGAGCACCGGCCGGGAGGGCGCCGCGCTGCGGGTCGCCGTGGTCGGCGGCGGCCCGGGCGGGCTGTACGCCGCCGCGCTGCTCGCCCGGCAGGGGCACGCGGTGGACGTGTGGGAGAGGAACGCCCCCGACGACACCTTCGGCTTCGGGGTGGTCCTCTCCGACGAGACGCTCGGCGGCATCGAAGCGGCCGACGCCGTGGTCTACGCGGCCCTGAGCGCCGAGTTCGTCCGCTGGGACGACATCGACATCGTGCACCGGGGCCGCCTGCTGACCTCCGGCGGCCACGGGTTCGCCGCGCTCGGGCGGCGTCGGCTCCTGGAGATCCTGCACGAGCGCTGCGCGGGCCTCGGGGTCCGGCTCCGCTTCCGCACCCCGGCCCCCGAGCCGCAGGCGCTCGCAGCCTCGTACGACCTGGTCGTCGCGGCCGACGGGGTGCACAGCCGGATCCGGGAGGCCGCGGCGGAGCACTACGGGCCCACGCTGACGGGCGGGCGGTGCCGGTACATCTGGCTGGCCGCCGACTTCCCCTTCGAGGCCTTCCGCTTCGAGATCGCGGAGACCGAGCACGGGGTGATGCAACTGCACGCTTACCCCTACGCGGCCGACTCCTCGACCGTGATCGTCGAGATGCGCGAGGAGGTCTGGCACCGAGCCGGCTTCGACCTCTGCGACGAGGCGGAATCGGCCGCGCGCTGCGCGAAGATCTTCGGCGAGGCCCTGCGGGGACGGCCGCTGCGCGGGAACGGCTCCACGTGGACGCAGTTCCGTACGGTGGTCAACGCGCGCTGGTCGCACGGCAACACGGTGCTCATCGGGGACGCCGCGCACACCGCGCACTTCTCGATCGGCTCCGGCACCAAACTGGCGGTGGAGGACGCGCTCGCACTGGCCCGGGCGGTGGAGGCCGAGCCGGACGTCCCGGCCGCACTGGCCGCCTACGAGGCCGCACGCCGGCCGGCGGTGGCCTCCACCCAGCGGGCGGCGGCCGCGAGCATGCGGTGGTTCGAGGAGCTCGCCGGGTACGTGGAGCAGCCCGCCCGGCAGTTCGCCTTCAACCTCCTCACCCGCAGCCTGCGGGTCACCCACGGCAATCTGGCCCTGCGCGATCCGCGCTTCACCCGGGCCGTGGAGCGGGAATTCGGCTGCCCGCAGGGCGCGGACGAGGGCCCGGACGCCGCGGGAACCCCGCCGATGTTCACCCCGTTCACCCTGCGGGGCCTGACCCTGCGCAACCGGGTCGTGGTCTCCCCGATGGACATGTATTCAGCCGATGGAGGGGCCTCGGCTTCGGCCTCGGGCGCGGACGGCGACGGCGTGCCGGGCGACTTCCACCTGGTGCACCTCGGTGCGCGGGCGCTGGGCGGGGCCGCCCTGGTGATGACGGAGATGGTCTGCGTCAGCGCCGAGGGCCGGATCACCCCGGGCTGCACGGGCCTCTACACCGCCGGGCAGGCGGCCGCCTGGGCGCGGATCGCCGACTTCGTGCACACCTCGGCGCCCGGCACCGCGCTGGGCGTCCAGCTGGGCCACTCGGGCCGCAAGGGATCGACCCGGGTGATGTGGGAGGGCATGGACGTCCCGCTCCCCGAGGGGAACTGGCCCCTGGTGGCCGCCTCCGCACTGCCCTACCGCCCCGGAGTCTCGGCCGTGCCCCGGGCCATGGACGCAGCCGACCTCGCCGCCGTCCGCTCCGACTTCGCCGCCGCCGCGGTCCGGGCCGCGAGAAGCGGTTTCGACCTGCTGGAACTGCACTGCGCACACGGCTACCTGCTCTCCGGCTTCCTCTCCCCGCTGACCAACCACCGCACCGACGCCTACGGCGGCCCGCTGGAGAACCGGCTCCGCTTCCCGCTGGAGGTCTTCGACGCGGTCCGCGCCGTCTGGCCCGCGGACCGGCCGATGACGGTCCGCCTCTCGGCCACCGACTGGGCGCCGGGCGGCACCTCGCCCGAGGAGGCGGTGGCCATCGCCGGAGCCTTCGCCGCCCACGGCGCCGACGCCATCGACGTCTCCACGGGCCAGGTGGTGGCCGAGGAGACCCCCGAGTACGGGCGCGCGTACCAGACCCCGTACGCCGACCGGATCCGCAACGCCCTGGACGTCCCGGTGATCGCGGTCGGGGCGATCTCCTCCTGGGACGACGTCAACTCCCTGCTGCTGGCGGGCCGGGCGGACCTCTGCGCCCTCGGCCGCCCCCACCTCTACGACCCGCACTGGACCCTGCACGCGGCCGCCGACCAGTCCTACACCGGCCCGGCCGCACCCTGGCCCGCCCCCTACCGCGCGGGCAGCCGCAAGCCGCCCACGGGGCGGGGGTAACACCCCTTAGCGGTGCGGGCGCAGGGTGAGGCACTCGTGGCAGTGGCAGGGCTCCGGATGCGGCCGGCCGCGCGAGGCGCCGGAGCGGAGATCCCAGGCGCGGTACTCCATGAGAACCGCGTAGTCCTCCGCGTCCTCCTTGTCGGCGAAGACCGAGCCCTCGGCGATCCGCAGCACGGCGGGAGACCGTACGAGCACGGGCCGGAAGCTGTGCAGGTGGCGGATGGCCAGGTACGCACTGCGGTACCCGCGGCCGTGTCGTGGCCGGCCGATGACCTGGCAGCCCTCCCAGCCGCTCACCAGGTCGTGGACGTACACCTTGGAGCCGCCCTTGAACATCTTCGTGCCCGGGCGCTGGCCCTGGCCGCCCTCGCCGTGGCGGCGCCACAGGACCACGTTCGCGGCCAGCATCCGCACGGGTTCGACGGGTTCGACGGGTTCGACGGTCTCGACCGGCTCGCCGGGTCCGGTCATGCCAGTGCCACCTCCACCCGGTCCTCGACGGGGGTGTAGCCCAGGCGCTGGTAGACGCGGTTGCTGGTGGGGTTCGCCAGGTCGGTGAAGAGCAGCACCTCCGCGGCCCCGGCCGCGTGCGCCGCCTCGGTGGCGGCGTGGGTGGCCCCGGCGGCGTAGCCCCGGCCCCGCAGCTCCGGCGGGGTGTAGACCGGGCCGATCCGGGTCACCGCGTCGATCGGGCGGAAGAACCCGGCCAGCGAGACCGGGATCCCGGCGTCCTCCCAGAGCAGCATGCCCCCGTACGAGAGCCGGTCGCGCAGGGCCGCCTCCGAGGCGGCCCCGCCCTCGCCGGACTCCTGCCTGAAGGCGGTGACCCACTCCAGGAGCAGCGGGAGGTCGGCCTCTGTGGCGGGCCGGGCCCGCCCGGCCGGGGCGGGGTCGGGGGCGATGAGCCCGGCGAGCCGGTAGAGGCGGTTCTCCACCACGACCTCGGTCGGCTTCCCCCAGGAGGCGGCCAGCGCCTCCGCGTCCTCGCGGCGGGCGTTGAGTGCGTCGACCCCGGCGAGCAGCGGCTCGGAGGCGAGAGCGGCTCCCAGCTCCCGGACCGCCTCGGCGGGCAGGGTGCCGATCAGCAGCGGGTGCGGCGGGCACTGGACGACGGCGCCCGCGACCAGCCCGTCGGGCCCGGTCCACCAGCCGAAGAGCGGCGGCTCGGATCCGAAGGCGTCCAGGCCCTGCCGCTCCAGCGCGTCGATGACCGTGACCAGCTGGGTGTGGGGCACGGGCTGCGCAGCCACGGCGGGGCGTACGGCGGCCGCCCAGGCCGCCAGGTCAGGGGTGAAGGTCCACGTCATGGCACATGATCACCCGCGCCGGGCGCGCGGTACAGCTCCTTTTCCGTCCGGGCCGCGCCCGCCCGGTTCAGCTCGGCAGCCACCACGGCCACCACGGTGGCACGTTGTCCGGGCCGCACAGCCCCGAATCCCCCGGATACCCGTCCAGGGTGCCCCTGGTGGCGAAGAACCAGATCACCAGGACACCCAGCACGAGCACCACCGGCACCATCCGCAGCAGCGGGTGTCGGCGCGGCACCAGCATCGCGACCACCAGCGCGCACACCGCGAAGCCCACCACCAAGACCGGGAGCAGCAAGGTCAGCTCGGCCACGCCACCCGCATCCCGGCCCGCGTCGCAGTAGGCGCGTGCGCGGGACGAGAGGGCGATCGCCAGGCATCCGGCGGCGGCGCCCAGCAGCCCGGAAGCGACCATCGAGAGGACGCCGGGCCAGGTGCGGGGCTCGTCCGCGGAAGGGGCCGGGGCAGGGTCCGCGGGCAGGGGTTCGGCTCTGACTCTGTGCGGGGGATGCTCGGTTCCTGTCACAAGATCAGGTGACGCACCCGGGCGCGGCTACAGTTCCACGAAGCCGGCCCCGAGGTCCCGCAGGCGCTCGTGGAGCTCCGCGAAGACCGCCGCCGAGCGGTCGCCCGGCCAGTCCGCCGGGAGCAGGGTGCGCGGCAGGCCCGGGTCGGCGTACGGGAGCCGGCGCCAGGTGTCGAGGGCGAGCAGGTAGCCGCGGTAGGCGGCCTCCGGGGTGGGGTCGGCCGCGCCCGTCTGCAGGGCGCGCAGGGCGGGCTCGTGGAGGTCGAGGAACTCCTCGTGCTGCTTGGCCAGCGCCGCCAGGTCCCACCAGCGGGAGACCGACTCCGCCGTCGGGGCGAAGCCCAGGTGGGCGCCTCGGAAGAGCTCCACGTACGGCGTCAGGTGCAGCCGCTCCAGGGTGTGCCGGGTCTCCCCGTCCCACTGCGCCGGGGCGATCCACACGCCGGGCGCCACCGCGCCGAAGCCGAGCCCGGCCAGCCGGGAGCGCAGCAGGTGCCGCTTGGCCCGCTCCTGCTCCGGGACGGAGAAGACGGCCAGCAGCCACTCCTGGGACTCCGGCGGGCGGGTGGTTCCGTAGATCCGGCGGTCGCCGTCCTCCAGGAGCCGGCGCGCCTCCCCGGAGAGCTCGTACCCCGCCGCGCGGTCCCCGGTCCGTGCGGGCAGCAGGAAGCCGCGCCGCTTCAGCCGGGACACCGACGAGCGGACGGACGGCGCGTCCACGCCGGCCGCGCCCAGCAGGCGGACCAGCGCGGACACCGGGACCGGGCCCGGGAAGGCCCGCCCGTAGGCGCCGTAGAACGTGACGATCAAGGATCGCGGAGTGTGCTGCTCGACCACGGCTTCACTCTAATTCGTGGTTCCGGTCGGGATCGTCCTGGTCGCGCAGACGGAAGCGTTGCAGCTTGCCCGTCGCCGTCCGGGGCAGGGCGGGCAGGAAGACGAAGGTGCGCGGGCACTTGTGCGGGGCGAGCTCGCTGCGCATGAAGGTGCGCAGGGCGTCCTCGGTGAGGACCGCGCCCTCCCGGGGGACCGCGTACGCGACCACGATCTGCCCGCGCCGCTCGTCGGGGCGGCCGACCACGGCCGCCTCCAGCACGTCGGGGTGGCGCAGCAGCGCTTCTTCGACCTCGGGTCCCGCGATGTTGTAACCCGCCGAGATGATCATGTCGTCGGCCCGGGCCACGTAGCGGAAATAGCCCTCCGCGTCGCGGACGTAGGTGTCGCCCGTGAGGTTCCAGCCGTCCCGTACGTACTCGCCCTGTCGCGGGTCCGCCAGGTAGCGGCAGCCCACCGGCCCCCGTACGGCCAGCAGCCCCGGCACCTCGTCCGCGACCGGCAGCCCCGCCTGGTCCACCACCCGGGCCTGCCAGCCCGGCACCACGCGGCCCGTCGTACCGGGCCGGATGTCCTCGTCGGCCGCCGAGATGAAGATGTGCAGCAGCTCGGTGGCGCCGATCCCGTTGATGATCCGCAGGCCCGTGCGTTCGTACCAGGCCTGCCAGGTGGCGGCCGGCAGGTTCTCGCCCGCCGAGACGCAGCGGCGCAGCGCGGAGAGGTCGTAGGCGCCCGTGTCGTACGGGCCCAGCGTGTCCAGCATCGACCGGTACGCGGTGGGCGCGGTGAACAGCACCGACACCCGGTGCTCGGCCAGCGCGGGCAGCAGCCGGCGCGGGGAGCCGTCCGCGAGCAGCAGCGCCGAGGCGCCGGCCCGCAGCGGGAAGACCACCAGTCCGCCGAGGCCGAAGGTGAAGCCGAGCGGCGGACTGCCCGCGAAGACGTCCTCGGGGCGGGGCCGCAGCACTTCTTGAGAGAAGGTGTCGGCCACCGCGAGCAGATCGCGGTGGAAGTGCATGCAGCCCTTGGGGCGCCCGGTGGTGCCCGAGGTGAAGGCGATCAGCGCCACGTCGTCGGCGGAGGTCTCCACCGCCGGGTAGGGCTCCGCGTGGCGCTCGGCTTCGGCCAGCCGCAGCAGGTCGTCCGGGGCTCCGCCGCCGTACGCGGTGATCCGCAGGCCCGGCACCCCCGCCTTCACCAGGTCGTCCACCACCTCCGCCTGGCACAGGGCGTGGCTGACCCGGGCCATCGAGCACACCGTGGCCAGCTCCTGCGCCCGCTGCTGGGCCAGGACGGTGACGGCCACCGCGCCCGCCTTCATCACCGCCAGCCAGCACGCGGCGAGCCAGGGGCCGGTCGGGCCGCGCAGGAGCACGCGGTTGCCGGGGACCACGCCGAGATCGGTGGTGAGCACGTGCGCGAGCCGGTCCACGCGGGCGTGCAGCTCCCCGTACGTCCACACCGTGCCGTCCGCGCCGCGGAAGGCGGGGCGGTCGGGGCCCAGCCGGGCGATGGTGGCGTCGAGCAGCTCCACACCGCAGTTGAGCCGGTCGGGGTAGGCCAGCCCGGGGAGTTCGAAGAGGAGCCGCGGCCAGGCGTGCGCGGGCGGCAGGTGATCGCGCGCGAAGGTGTCTCGGTGAGCGGAAGGCTTGAGCTCCAAGGCGGGTTCGCCCCCTTGCGACGGCCCGCGCCCCGGGTGGGGGCCGGACCCTGCGTATGGACTGTGGACCGAAGTGGAAGAGCCGGGCCGTGCGAACGCAGCACGAGCGTATCGTCATGGTGACGGGAGTCAACAGGACGCGATAGAGGCTGGGGCATACGGATGACCCGATTCACGGGATTCGCGCTCGGGACCGACCAGGAGGAGTGGTGCGCGCGGCTGCGCGCACTGGCGGCGGAGCGGCTGCGGCCGCTGGCGGAGAAGGGGGAGCCGGGCCGGGTCAACCGGCCGCTGCTGGCCGCACTGGGCGAAGAGGGGCTGCTGGGGCGGGTGTTCACCTCGGGCGCGCTGGAACTGTGCCTGCTGCGCGAATCCCTCGCCTACGGCTGCACGGAGGCGGAGACGGCCCTCGCCCTCCAGGGACTGGGGGCGTACCCGGTGCTGCGCTCGGGCAGCGACGCGCAGCGCGAGCGGTGGCTGCCCGGGGTGCGGGCCGGGCGCACGGTGGCGGCCTTCGCGCTGAGCGAGCCGGGGGCCGGATCGGACGCGGCGGCGCTGGCACTCGAAGCGGTGGCCGAGCGCGGGGGCGGTGGCGGGGGCTCCGGCCGGGGCTCCGGCGGGGGCTCCGGCCGGGGCGGCGGGGGCTGGCGGCTCAGCGGGGAGAAGTGCTGGATCTCCAACGCGCCCGAGGCCGATTTCTACACCGTCTTCGCCCGCACCGGCGAAGGCCCCGGGGCCAAGGGCGTCAGCGCCTTCCTGGTCCCGGCCGACCGGCCCGGGCTCTCGGGGGAGCCCCTCGACATGCTCTCCCCGCACCCCATCGGCGCGCTCGCCTTCGACGGGGTCCCGGTGGGCCCGGCCGACCTGCTGGGGGAGCCGGGACGGGGCTTCCGGGTGGCCATGGACACCCTGAACCTCTTCCGCCCCAGCGTGGGCGCCTTCGCCGTCGGCATGGCCAGGGCCGCCCTGGACGCGACGGTGGCGCACACGGCCGCCCGTACCGCCTTCGGCGGGGTCCTGGGCGACCTGCAGGCCGTCGCGCACCGGGTGGCCGAGATGGCCACCCGCACCGAGGCGGCCCGGCTCCTCGTCTACGCGGCGGCGGAGGCCTACGACGCGGACGCGCGCTCCCCGCAGGTGCCGAGGCGGGCGGCCATGGCGAAACTGCTGGCCACCGAGACGGCCCAGTACGTCGTCGACCACGCGGTACAGCTGCACGGGGCGGCCGCCCTGCGCCGCGGCCACCTGCTGGAACACCTGTACCGGGAGGTGCGGGCGCCGAGGATCTACGAGGGGGCGAGCGAGGTGCAGCGCACGATCATCGCCAAGGAGCTCTACCGGGAGGCACGGGAGATGCAGGAGGCGCTGGAGCTGCAGGAGGCGCTGGAAGCACAGGAGATGCGGGAGACGCAGGAGGTGGGGGAGGCGTGAGCCTGGAGCGGATCAACCCGGAGGAGCTGTCCCCGGCGACGGGCTTCTCGCACGCCGTCGTCGCGAGCGGGGGCCGGCTGGTGTTCCTGGCCGGGCAGACGGCGCTGGACGGCGCGGGGAAGGTGGTGGGAGGGACGCTGCCGCAGCAGTTCGAGCAGGCGCTGGCGAACCTGCTGGCCGCACTGGCGGGGGCGGGCGGCGCACCGGCCGATCTGGCGCGGGTCACGGTCTACGCCACGGACGTGGCCGACTACCGCGAGTGCGCACCCGAACTGGGCCGGATCTGGCGGCGGTTGGCGGGCCGGGAGTATCCGGCGATGGCGGTCGTGGGCGTGGTCCGGCTGTGGGACGAGGCGGCGCTCGTCGAGCTGGACGGGCTGGCGGTGCTTCCGTAGGCCTTTTCGCTGGTGAGCGCGGGTGCCGCGCGGGTGCCTTTGACAGTGGGCAGGGGAGGGGGGAGGGTGGAAATGCCTGAAAACGGAGCAATCCGGAGTATTCACCCTTCACTCTCGGAGGTGTATGGCCATGCGCCGTTCGTTCATTGCGGCAGCCGTGACAGGGGCCGCCGGGATCACGCTCGGCCTGATGCCCGTCAGCAGCGCCTTTGCCGCGAGTCTCCCCTCGAGCCTTCCCTCGACTCTTCCGCAGACGTACGGGTGTTCCGACTGGCGCGGCAGTGACTGGCGCGGGGACGACTGGTGGCGCTACTGCTGCGACACCTCACGAGCCGACCGCCCCAGCTGGTGCTGGGACAACTGGGACAACGACGGTTGGCACGGCAACTGGGACAACAGCAACTGGCGCAACAGCAACTGGGACCACGACAACTGGAACGACCACGGCAACTGGAACGACAACGACAACTGGAACCACGACAACGGCAACTGGAACCACGACAACGGCTGGCGCGACGGCGGCTACCGCAACGGGAACAACTGGAACGACTGACTGACCGCCCGGGCCCCGGCGTACCGGGGCCCGGGCGCACCGCGGCCCGCTACCGGCCGCCGCCCTCCAGCAGGTTCCCCATCCATTCCTCGATGCCCGCCACCGTGCGCGGCAGGGCGCCCGACATCAGCCGGGCGCCCTCGGCCGTGATCACCAGGTCGTCCTCGATGCGGACGCCGATGCCGCGCAGCTCCGGCGGGAGCGTCTCGTCGTCGGGCTGGAGGTAGAGCCCGGGCTCCACGGTGAGGACCTGGCCCTCTTCGAGGACCCCGTCCAGGTAGGTGTCCGCGCGCGCCTGCGCGCAGTCGTGCACGTCGAGCCCGAGCATGTGCCCGCTGCTGCACAGGGTGTAGCGCCGGTGCAGATCGCCCTCGGCGTGCTTGAGCACCCCCCACTCCGCGAGCCCCTCCGCGATCACCCGCATCCCGGCCCGGTGGAAGTCGCGGAAGCTCGCGCCCGGGCGCAGCGCCGCCATGCCCGCGTCCTGGGCGGCCAGGACCAGTTCGTACACCTGCCGCTGGACGGGGGAGAACCGGCCCGACAGCGGGAGGGTGCGGGTGACGTCCGCCGTGTAGAGGCCGTCGGTCTCCACGCCCGCGTCCATCAGGAGCAGGTCGCTCGCGTTCAGCCGGCCGTCGTTGCGGATCCAGTGCAGCACGCAGGCGTGCGCACCCGAAGCGGCGATCGTCTCGTAGCCGGTGCCGTTGCCCTCGGCCCGGGCGCGGCGGTTGAAGACCCCCTCGATCCAGCGCTCGCCGCGCGGGTGGGCCAGGGCGCGCGGGAGGTCCCGTACGACGTCCTCGAACCCGGCGACGGTGTGGTCGACGGCGAGCTGCAGCTCGGCCACCTCCCAGGCGTCCTTGACCAGGCGCAGCTCGGAGAGGGCGACGGCGAGCTCCGGGTCCGAGGCGGCATTGCGCCCCGTCGGGGAGACCAGCGCGTCCAGGTGGGCGCAGCGGATGCCGGAGAGCCGCTCGGCCTCCGCGAGGTCGGGGCGGCGGCCGACCCAGAACTCCCCGTAGCGGCGGTCGCGGTAGAACTCCTCGTTGCCGCCGCTGCGCTGGGAGCGCGGGCGCAGGTAGAGGACGGCCTCGTGCCCGTGCGGGCCGGCCGGCTCCAGGACCAGGACGTGGCCGACCTGGTCCTCGCCGGTGAGCCCGGTCAGCCAGGCGTACGCGCTGTGCGGGCGGAAGCGGTAGTCGCAGTCGTGGCTGCGGACCTTCAGCTCGCCCGCGGGGATGATCAGCCGCTCGCCGGGGAAGCGGGCGGAGAGGCGTGCGCGGCGGGCGGGGGTGACGGCGTACGAGGGGACGCGCGCGGCGTCCGGCAGGGGAGAGGCCGCCCAGTCCGACGCCATGAAGCGGGACAACTCGGCTGATACCGGCAGGTCGTGGCTGCCGATGTTGAGCCCGGCGGTGGGGCGGGAGGGGGTGTCGGTCACAGGGGCTCCCTCAAGAAGATGCGAACTGGTGGGCGCACAGGTCTTGTCAGTGCAATTTCACATTACTATGTTACAGCTCACATCGCGCTGTGTAAGTCCTCGTTAATCCCCGCCAAACGCCGCGTGAAGCAGGGCAGTTCCGCACCTTCCCCTCACCGCCCCTCCCAGCCAGGAGTCCTTGGTGTCCCAGCACAGAGTCGTGCGCACGTCCCTCCTCTCCGCCGCCGTCACGGTCACCCTCCTCGTCACCGCCGGCCAGGCCGTGACCCAGGCCGCCGAGACCGGCACCCGCGCCCGGACGGCGGGTCCCTCCGCGCCCGGCACCTTCACCGGGGGCGCCGCGGGAGCCGAGGCCGCGGCGAACCCGTTCGACGAGGTCGAGCACCTCGCCGACGCGCAGCAGGCCACCCCCGCTCCGGCGCCGGCCCCCGGCGGCCAGGTTCCCGGCGGCCAGGTCCCGGACGGCCGGGCCATCGCCGAGGGCAAGGTGCCCGGCGCCGTCACCGCGCCCGCCGCCGTGACGGCCACGAAGAGCGGCAGGCTCGCCGCCGCCGCCCAGGGCACCGCCGCGGGCGTCCCCTGCACCCTCGACGGGATCACCGGGCTCACCCCGGAGCAGTTCGCCGACTTCCTCGCCGACCCGGCCGTCACGGCGGCCAAGGGCGGCTGCCTCTCGGGCCTCATCTGGACCTGGGACGCCCGGCTGGCCCCCGTCATGTCGGACGCCCACGTGCAGGCCGTCTCCCGCCGGATATCCGGCCTGGCCGCCTCCCACGACGGCCTGAACTCCTCCCACCTGGAGGAGATGTTCACCTACCTGCACGCCGTGGCCTACCACGACCACTCCCGCACCGAGATCGACGTCACCGACGCCCCGACCGTCGACGCCATGCGCCAGGCCATCGCCGCCTTCGCGGGCGCCGCCCGCAGCTTCGACGCCACCGGCTCCAACGCCCGCACCCTGCGCGAGGCCCTCTACGCCGGCAGCGCCCCCGGCCTGCGCCACCACCAACTCGGCCTGATCAAGAACGTCCTGGCCGCCATGGACCCGTCGCACACCGCGACGCACCTGGACACCGCCTGGGCGGGCGCGGCGCTCGCCGCCCTCTCCGTCAACTACCTCGGCGTGTACAACAACGACACCGCGTTCCACGCGGCGGCCGCCGCCGACGCCCCGTACCGCGCCACCTTCAAGAACTTCGCCGCGTACGCCCACCTCAAGGGCACCGCGAACGCCTGGGTGGCGCGCGACGCCATCGCCGAGTTCGGCCGCTTCGGCCAGATCGCGGGCCTGAAGGACGCCACCACCGCCGATCTCGGCGCGCTCCTCGCCCCGGCCAGGGCCGCCTTCGGCGACGGCAGCGAGCCGTGGGCGAAGGCCGTCTCCTGGCTCAACTTCTACCAGGCGTGCAAGCCGTACGGGGTGTGCAAGGAGGACATCGAGCGGGAGCTCTTCCCGAACACCTACACGTACGACAGCGGAGCCATCAAGGTCCGCACCGCCCTCGACCGGGCCACCGTCGACCAGCTCTACTACGCGAGCAAGCAGGTCAAGACCCAGTACCACCGGGTGGTGGGCACCGACCAGCCGATCGCCGGGGACGTCAACACCACCCTGAACATCGTGCTCTACGCCTCCCGCGCGGACTACGTGAACTACCACCCGATCCTCACCGGGTACGGCACCAACAACGGCGGCATCTACATCGAGAACGGCGCCACCTTCTACACCTACCAGCGCCGCGTCCCGCAGGACTCCCAGCTCACCCTGGAGGAGCTCTTCCGTCACGAGTACACGCACTACCTCAACGGCCGCTTCGCCGTCCCCGGCACCTTCGGCCAGGGCGCCTGGTACGAGGGCGACCGCACGACCGCCATGGACGAGGGCACCGCCGAGTTCTTCGACGGCGCGACCCGCGACAACGGCATCGCCGTACGCAAGTCCCTGATCAAGAGCATCATCGCCGACACCGCCGGCGGCGGCCCGCGCATGTCGGTGGACCAGCTCCTGCACGCCACGTACGCCAACGACGGCTTCCGCTTCTACGGGTACTCGGGCGCCTTCTTCGAGTTCCTGTGGACCGAGCAGCCCTCGAAGCTGCGGGAGATGTACGGCCACCTGCGCGCCAACGACCCGGCGGGCTTCGACGCCTGGCGCAGCAGGATGGGCCGGGACGCGGCCGTCCAGACCGGCTACGACCGGTTCCTGGACGCGCAGATCGCCAAGGTCGACCAGCTGTTCGTGCCGAACACCTCCTTCACCCCGAACGCGCAGCTGCGCGACGCGGCGCTCGCGGACGTGAAGTCCACCTTCGCGACGGCCACGTACAACACGCCGGACTGCGTGGAGAACGGCGAGCCGGGCAAGCGCCGGTTCACTTGTACCGGCAGGATCACGGCGAACCTGAAGGACTGGCGCAGCGACGACCAGAACTTCAAGGACATGTCCGAGACGGTCGACTACTTCATCCTCGACCGGGCGGGCGCGGCCTCGAACAACCTGGCGGACATGAACTGCTCCTTCGGCGCGCTGGACGTCTGGACCAACCATGTGGCGGGTACGTCGAGTTACAGCTGCGAGGGCCCGCTGCGCGGCTGACCTCGACCGGCCCTGTTCCCTCTCAGAGATATGTGACATATTACTGTCGTGCCCAGACATTCCCCGGACCTCGTGATCATCGGCGCCGGCGTCGTCGGAGCCGCGTGCGCGTACTACGCGGCGCGCGCCGGACTCCGCGTGGCCGTCGTCGACCGCGGCCCGGTCGCCGGCGGCACGACCGGCGCCGGCGAAGGCAACCTGCTCGTCTCCGACAAGGAGGCGGGCCCCGAGCTGGACCTCGCGCTGCTCTCGGCGCGGCTCTGGCGGGAGCTCGCGCTCGAACTCCCGGGGGAGATCGAGTACGAGGCCAAGGGCGGCCTGGTCGTCGCCGCGGACGAGGCCACCGTGAAGGCCCTACGGGGCTTCGCGGACGGCCAGCGCGCGGCCGGCGTCGACGCGGTCGAGGTGGGGCCGGGAGAGCTGCGCGAACTGGAGCCCCACCTCGCCCCCGACCTGGCGGGCGGTTTCCACTACCCGCAGGACGCCCAGGTCCAGCCGGCCCAGGCGGCGGCGCAGCTGCTGGCCGCGGCGCCGGGTGTGGCGCTCCACCTCGGGGAGGAGGTCACGGAGTTCCTGCGCGGCCCGGCGGGCGAACTCCGCGGAGTCCGTACGGCTCGCCGCGACCTCCTCGCCCCGGCGGTGCTCAACGCTGCCGGCACCTGGGGCGGGGCGGTGGCCGCGCTGGCCGGAGTGGGCCTTCCGGTGCTGCCCCGGCGGGGTTTCGTCCTGGTGACGGAGCCGCTGCCGAGGGTGGTGCGGCACAAGGTCTACGCCGCGGACTACATCGCGGACGTCGCGAGCGGGTCGGCGGCGCTGCAGTCCTCGGCGGTGGTCGAGGGCACCCCGGCGGGGCCGGTCCTGATCGGCGCCACCCGCGAACGGGTCGGCTTCGACCGCTCGCTGTCGACGGAGGCCCTGCGGCGGCTGGCGGCGCAGGCCGCGGCGCTCTTTCCGGTCCTGGCGGACGTCAAGGTGCTCCGCACCTACCACGGCTTCCGCCCGTACCTGCCGGACCACCTCCCGGCGATCGGTCCGGACCCCCGGGTCCCGGGGCTGTTCCACGCCTGCGGCCACGAGGGCGCGGGCATCGGCCTGGCCCCGGCGACGGGAGCCCTGATCACGGCAGCCCTGACGTCCGCCGCCGCTGCCCTGGACCCCGCCCCCTTCAACCCGGCCCGCTTTGCGGAGTCCGAGTGAGGGCCGCGATCGTGTCGGGGTCTGCGGAGCTGCGGTGGGTCGGTGCCGGGGCCGGGGTGGGGTGTCGGCCTGGACTGCATGATTTAGGCGCCCCCCGCTCTACTCCGACAGGGCGCGGCGTGCTTCCGCGCCACAAATCACGCTTTACGTCCCGGCCGACACCCCACCCCGTCCCCGTCCCCGACCCGGGCCGCCTTTCCAGCCCCGCCGGGGGCGATCTCAGCCTCGCCGGCGTTTGAGGCGCGGGGTCCGGGGCGGAGTCCCAGGAGGTTCGGGCGCAGCCCGGGGTTCTGCTTTCAGCCCGTCCGGCGTTTGAGGACCGGGTCCGGGCAGCGCCCGGGGAACGGTGGAAGGGTGGGGCGGGGACGGCCCCGCAGGGCAACCGCGGTGCGGGATCGCGCAGAGTCAGAGGAATCGAGGAGGACGGAAGCGATGAGCGAAGCGACGAGGGGGCGGCGAAGGTCACCCCGCGACCTGGTGGGCGGCACCCCCGCGGAAACCTGGAGCCTCCGCTTCGACGACCGCGAACTCCCGGCCCAGTCCGGACAGAGCATCGCCGCCGTCCTCTGGTCCGCCGGCATCCTCGCCTGGCGCACCACCCGCGAAACCGCCGCCCCCCGCGGAGCGTTCTGCGGGATCGGCAGTTGCTTCGACTGCCTCGTCACCGTCAACGGCCGCCCGAACCAGCGCGCGTGCCTCGTGCCCGCCCGCCCGGGCGACCACGTCACCACCCAGGAAGGGACCGGCCGTGACGACCTCGCCGTCTGATTCCCCGTCCGCCGCCGCCCGGGCCTTCGCCGACCTCGCCGTCGTCGGCGCCGGCCCCGCCGGCCTCGCCGCCGCGGTGACGGCCGCCGGCCTGGGCCTGCGCGTCACCCTCCTGGACGCGGGGGAGCGCCCCGGCGGGCAGTACTTCCGCCACCCCGCACCCGGACTCGGCGCGGCCCGTCCCGAGGCCCTGCACCACGGTTGGTCCGCCTTCGCCTCGCGCGAAGCCGCCCTGCGCGCCCACGTATCGGCCGGCCGGATCACGTACCTGGCGTATCACCACGTCTGGACGGTGACCCCGGACCCCGCCGGGAGCCCCGGCTGGACCCTGCACGCCGTCGCCGGCCCCGACGAGGCCCCCGCCACCGTCCGGGCCCGTACCGTCCTGCTGGCCACCGGCGCCTACGAGCGCCAGCTCCCCTTCCCCGGCTGGACCCTGCCCGGGGTCGTCGGGGCCGGTGGGGCGCAGGCCATGCTCAAGGCCGGGCTCGTGCTCCCGGGCAGCCGGGTCGTCGTCGCCGGGAGCGGCCCCCTGCTGCTCGCCGTGGCCGGCTCGCTCGCCGCCGCCGGAGCCCGGGTGCCCGCGGTCGTGGAGGCCGCCGCGTACACCGGCTACGCCGCCCACACCCCCGCGCTGCTCCGCAACCCCGGCAAGCTCGCCGAAGGCGCCACGTACGGCGGGGCCCTGCTCCGCCACGGGGTCCGCCTCCTCACCCGGCACGCCGTCACCGAGGCCCACGGCACCGACCGGGTCGAGGCCGTCACCGTGGCCCGCCTCGACCGCGACTGGCGCCCCCTCCCCGGCACCGCCCGCCGCATCCCCTGCGACGCCGTGGCCGTCGGCCACGGGCTCGTGCCCCAGCTGGAGCTGGCCACCGGCCTCGGCTGCGCCACCCGCCCGAGCCCGGACGCCACCGTCGCCCTGGAACTGGACGCCGAGCAGCGCACCTCCGTCCCCGGGATCTGGTCCGCCGGGGAGACCGGCGGCATCGGCGGAGCCCAACTGGCCCTGACCGAGGGCGAGATCGCCGCGCACTCCATCGCGGGCCGGCCGGTACCGGCGCGCCTCGCCCGTACCCGTACGAGGCTGCGCGCCTTCGCCGCCGCGATGGCCGGCGCGCACCGACCGGGCCCCGGGTGGACCGGCTGGCTGCGCGAGGACACCGACGTCTGCCGCTGCGAGGAGGTTCCGGCGGGCCGGATCCGGGAGGCCGTCGAAGACCTGGGGGCGCGGGACGCCCGTACGGTCAAACTCCTCACCCGGGCCGGGATGGGCTGGTGCCAGGGCCGGATGTGCGGGCCGGCCGTCGCCGCCCTCGCCGGGACCGACCCCGCCCCGGACCGCAGGCCGCTGTCCTGCCCGGTCCCGCTCCGCCACCTCGCCGCACTCCCCGCCGAACCGCCTCACTGAGGCGCTTTCGGGCGAACTTCCCTGGCGGGACCGCCGACAGGGCGGCCGCAGCTCTTGTGGCCACGTCATACCCACTAGTAAAATGTCACACATCACCCTAGGGAGCATCCTCATGACCCACGCGCACACCCCCGCGCCCGCCGGTACGGACACCCGCACCCGCCCCTGGCACGGCATCATGGTCGCCACCACCCTGCCCCTGCGGGAAGACCTGAGTGTCGACCACGACGCCTACGCCGAACACGTGGCCTGGCTGATCGCCAACGGCTGCGACGGCGTCGTCCCCAACGGTTCCCTCGGCGAGTACCAGACCCTCACCGACGAAGAGCGCGCCCGCGTCGTCCGTACCGCCGTCGAGGCCGCCGGCGACGGGGCCCGCGTCATGCCCGGAGTCGCCGCCTACGGCAGCGCCGAATCCCGCCGCTGGGCCGAGCAGGCCGCAGAGGCCGGCGCCGGATCCGTGCTCCTGCTGCCGCCGAACGCCTTCCGGGCCGACGCGGACGCCGTGCGCGCCCACTACGCCGAGGTCGCCCGCGTCGGCGTGCCCGTGGTCGCGTACAACAACCCCATCGACACCAAGGTGGACCTCGTCCCGTCCCTGCTGGCCCGGCTGCACGCCGACGGATCCATCGTCGCCGTCAAGGAGTTCAGCGGCGACGTGCGGCGTGCGTACGAGATCGCCGAACTGGCTCCCGGACTCGACCTGTTGATCGGCGCCGACGACGTCCTGCTCGAACTGGCCCTGGCCGGTGCGGTCGGCTGGATCGCCGGGTACCCCAACGCGCTCCCGCAGGCCTGCGCCACCCTCTACCGCGCAGCCGTCGCGGGAGACCTCGACACCGCCCTGCCGCTCTACAAGTCCCTGCACTCCCTGCTGCGCTGGGACTCCAAGACCGAGTTCGTCCAGGCCATCAAGCTCTCCATGGACCTGGCCGGCCGCCCCGGCGGCCCGACCCGCCCGCCCCGCTTCCCGCTCACCGGCGAGATCGAGGCCGGCGTCCGCGCCGCGACCGAGAAGGCGCTCGCCGAGGGCCTCAACTAACCCAGTCCGAAGTCCGAGGGGGACTTGATGCGCACCCGAAACATCTACCACGCGGTGGACTCGCACACCGAGGGCATGCCCACCCGGGTGATCACCGGGGGAGTCGGGGTGATCCCCGGCGCCACCATGGCCGACAAGCGGCTCCACTTCATCGAGCACCTGGACCACCTGCGGACCCTGCTCATGTACGAGCCGCGCGGCCACTCGGCGATGAGCGGCGCCATCCTGCAGCCCCCGACCCGCCCCGACGCCGACTTCGGCGTCCTCTACATCGAGGTGTCGGGCCTGCTCCCCATGTGCGGGCACGGCACCATCGGAGTCGCCACCGTCCTCGTGGAGACGGGCATGGTGCCCGTCGTCGAGCCGGTCACCACCGTCCGGCTCGACACCCCGGCCGGGCTGGTCAGCGTCGCCGTCCGGGTCGAGGACGGGGCGGCCACCGCCGCCACCTTCACCAACGTCCCGGCCTTCTGCGTCGGCCTCGACCTCAAGGCCGAGGTCCCCGGATACGGCACGGTCACCTACGACCTCGCCTACGGCGGCAACTTCTACGCCTTCGTCGAACTCGACGCCCTCGGGCTCCCCTTCGACCGGGAGCGCGGGGACGACCTGCTCGCCGCCGGACTGGCCGTCATGGAGGCGATCAACGCCTCCCCGGACCGGCCAGTCCACCCCGAGAACCCCTCCTTCGGCGGGGTCAAGCACGTCTACCTCGCGGCCCCCGGCTCCGACGCCCGCCGCTCCCGGCACGCGATGGCCATCCACCCCGGTTGGTTCGACCGCTCCCCGTGCGGTACGGGAACCAGCGCGCGCATGGCGCAGCTGCACGCCCGCGGACTCCTGCCCCTGGACACGGACTTCGTCAACGAGTCCTTCATCGGCACGGAGTTCACCGGCCGCCTCATCGCCGAAACCACGGTGGGCGGCCGCCCGGCCTTTGTGCCCACCGTCACGGGCCGGGCCTGGATCACCGGCACCGCCCAGTACTTCCTCGACCCGTCCGACCCGTTCCCCGGAGGGTTCCTGTTGTGACCGTCGTACGAACCGTGGACTACCACACCGCCGGCGAGCCCTTCCGCATCGTCGACCTCACCTCCGGGGGAGCGCCGCCGGTGCCCGGGGACACCGTCGCCGAGCGCTGCGCGACCGCCATCGGACCGGGGGGATCGGGCACGGCCCCCCGGCGCGGCCCGCTGGACGACGTACGCCGGCTCCTCGTGCAGGAGCCGCGCGGGCACGCCGGGATGTACGGGGGCTTCGTGGTCCCGCCCGACGACGACGGGGCCCACTTCGGGGTGCTGTTCTGGCACAAGGACGGCTACTCCACCGCCTGCGGCCACGGCACCATGGCGCTGGGCGCCTGGGCCGTGGACACCGGCCGGGTCGCCGCCCCGGACGACGGGGACGTCCAGGTGCGGATCGACGTGCCCTCGGGGCGGGTCGCCGCGACCGTGCACCGTTCGGCGGGCCGCACCACCGGGGTCACCTTCCGCAACGTCCCGGCCCGCGCCAGCGCCCGCAAGGTGCCCGTCGCCACCACCCTCGGCATGGCCGAGGTGGACATCGCGCACGGCGGGGCCTGCTACGCCTCCCTGCCCGCCCGGGACCTCGGCCTGGACGTGACCCCGGCCTCCCTGCCCGCGCTCGTGCGGGCCGGGAAGGAGATCCGCGCCGCCCTCGCCACCCACCCCGGGACCTGGCACCCGGACGGGCCGCTGCTCTCCGGGGTGTACGGGGTGACCCTGTACGAGGAGCTCCCCGACACCCCCTTCGGGCCGCACCAGCGCAACGTCACCGTCTTCGCCGACGGGCAGATCGACCGCTCGCCCTGCGGCTCCGGCACCTCGGCGCGGCTCGCGCTGCTGGCCGAGGACGGGCGGCTGGGGGAGGGGGAGGACCTGCTGCACGAGTCGGTCGTGGGCACGGTGTTCACCGGCCGCGTCGCCGCGCGGGTGGCGGAGGGCGTGGTCACGGAGGTCACCGGTACGGCGTACCGCACCGGCGAGCACCTCTTCAGCGTCGACCCGCAGGACGCGCTCGGCGCCGGGTTCCTCCTGTGATCCCCCAGCTGTCGGGCGCGGAGATGGCCGGGCTGCTCACCCCGGCCGCCGCCGCGGACGCGCTGGCCGGCGTCCTGCTGGCCGGGCTGGACCCGGAGACCTGCCCGCCGCGCAGCGCCCTGCCCGTGCCGGGCGGCGGGGAGCTGCTGCTCATGCCGGCCGCCACCGGGGCCTACGCCGGCGTGAAGATCGCCGGGGTGGCCCCGGGAAACCCGGCGCTCGGACTGCCCCGGATCACGGGGTCCTACCTCCTCCTGGACGGCCCCACCCTGCGGCCGGTGGCCCTGCTCGACGGGGCGGCGCTGACCACCCTGCGCACCCCGGCGGTGTCGGCGCTCGCGCTGCGCCACCTGGCCCCGGTCGGGCGGCCGCTGCGGCTGCTGCTCTTCGGCTCGGGACCGCAGGCGTACGGGCACCTCGACGCGGTGCACGCGATGCGGCAGCTGGCGGAGGTGGTGGTCGTGGCCCGTGCGGGGTCCGCGGGCAGCGCCGCCGGCGCGGAGAAGCTGGCGGCGTACGCGCGGGGGCTGGGCGTCCCCGCCCGGACGGGGGCGGCGGCGGAAGTGGCCGACGCCGACCTGGTGATCTGCTGCACCACCTCCCGCGAACCCCTCTTCGACGGGCGGCTGATCGCGCCGGGCGCCACCGTGGTCGCCGTCGGCTCGCACGAGCCGGACGCCCGCGAGGTGGACACGGCGCTGGTCCGGCGGGCGGCCGTCTACGTGGAGTCGCGTGCGGCGGCTCTGCGCGAGGCGGGGGACCTGCTGGTGCCGGAGGCGGAAGGGGCGATCGGAGCCGGTCATATCAGCGGCACCCTCTCCGACCTGGTCGCGGGCCGGATGCCGGGTGCGGGGGCGGCGAGTTGTCCACAGCTCTTCAAGAGTGTGGGCATGGCCTGGGAAGATCTCGCTGTGGCGGTCGCCTTGTTCGAGGCCGCCGGGAGCGGTGTCCACTGAGGAGCGAGCGCAACGTGACATTGTACGCTGTTCCTCCGCACGCCGGTGGTGTGAGCGGTCTCGGAGGAAATGCAATGGGTGACCTGAAGCAGCACAGTCTCATCAAGGCTCAGGAACGGCTCCGTGACCAGGTCGGCCATGCCCTGAGGGCAGCCCTGATAGCGGGTGAACTGCGCCCCGGGAGCGTCTACTCCGCCCCCGGCCTCGCAGCCGAGCTCGGCGTCTCGGCCACCCCGGTGCGCGAGGCCATGCTGGACCTGGCCCGCGAGGGCCTGGTGGAGCCGGTCCGCAACAAGGGCTTCCGCATCACGGAGGTCAGCGAGCGCGATCTGGACCAGTACACCGAGCTGCGCACGATGATCGAGGTCCCGACCATCGGCAAGATCACGAAGATCGCCACGCCCGAGGCCCTGGAGGCCCTGCGCCCCATCGCGCAGGAGATCGTCACCAGCGCGCGCGAGCACAACCTCATCGGCTACCTGGAGGCCGACCGCCGCTTCCACCTCACCCTGCTCGGGCTCTCGGGCAACGACCGCCTGGTGGAAACCGTCGGCGACCTGCGCAAGCGCTCCCGGCTCTACGGCCTGACGGGCCTGGACGAGGCCGGCAAGCTGGTCTCCTCCGCCGAGGAGCACATCGAGCTCCTCGACCTGATGCTCAGCGGAGACGCGGAGGCGGCCGAAGCCTGCATGACCCGACACCTGGGCCACGTCCGCTCCCTCTGGGCCCAGGGCCGCGACGAACCGGTGGGCCGCCCCAAGGGCCGCCTGGGCTCGGGCCTCTAGGGCCGCGCCCGGCCCACCGCCGACCACCCGAACGGCGGCTACGCGGGCCCGCGCCCGGCGGCGTCGCGGGCGGCCAGGTCCAGCACCGCGCGCATCGCCTCCACCGGAAGGCCGGGGGAGGCGGCGGCGGACATGGCGACGGACTCCGAGCCGTCACCGAGCAGGCGCAGCAGCGTGCCCGTGGCCGTCCGGGAGTCCTCGGCGACGGCCCGCCGTACGGTGTGGTCCTCGTCCGCCGCCAGCCGCTCCAGCAGCGCGGCGGGCACGTCGGGGTCACGCAGCGCGAGGAGGCGCATGCGGGGGGCGGGGTCGGCGGCGAAGCGTCGGAGCGTCTCGGGCGCGAACGGGAAGTAATCCGCGGGCCGGTCAAGGAACTTCGACCGTCCGTGGCGCCGTTCGATGTCCTCGGCGGTGGCGGGGTCCACGTCGGGCGTCCGTTCCAGAGCGATCATGCGGACCGTCGGGTCCTCGTCCTCGAGCATCCCCCGCAGCAGCTCGGCCGGCAGCCGCTCACTGCGCGCCGCCGCGCGCCGCAGCCCCGTATGAGGGGAGGCGGCGTACGGGACGGGGTCGGCGGCCAGAGCCGAGGCCGTGTCCGGGTCCAGTTCCAGGGAACGTACGACTTCCTTGCGCGTGGCCGGATCGGCCAGCAGGACGGCGTGCAGGTCGGGGGGTGCGCCGTGCCCGCAGGCGCGCGCCCGTACCTCCGGCTCGGTGTCGGTGAGCAGCCTCCGGAGCAGGTCTTCGGGCAGTTCCGGCCGCCGTGCGAGCGCCGCGCGCACCCCGGCGTCGGTGTCGGTGGCCAGCGCGGCCAGGGATTCGGCGGACAGGTCGGGTCTGCCCGCGAGGGCGATCCGCACCTGAGCTTCGGTGTCGGCGGCGAACAGGGCGTGTCGCCCGGCGCCGGCGCTCTCCAGCTTCGCGCGCACCGCACGCACTTCGGGGTCCGGATCGGCCGCGAGCCGTGTGGCGATCTCGGGCGGCAGCGCCGCGTTGTGCGCGAGCGCCTGCGACTCGCCGTGTGCCAGGTACTCCTCGCACAGGGCCGGACTCGGTGCGAACCCCTCCCGCAGAGCCAGCCGCAGCGGTGCCAGGTCGTGCGGCAGGAGCCGTACCGCCAGCTCCTCCGGCAGGGCCTCGTTCCGGGTCAACCCGGTCAGCACTGCGGCCGGATGCGCGAGCTCGGGAAGGCCGGGAGGCGGCTCGGGAGGCTCTATCGGATCCATGGCGGGAGCATAGGCGTTGCCCTCACCGCCCAGCCCGGTCGGCGTCCCCAAGGCCCCCGCGGGCGGGCCGATTTGGACACGGCTGGATAACGGCGGCTCCAAACCCTTGTCAGTACAATTTCACATTACTATGTTACCGGTCACATCATAGAGCGCGGCCCTTCACTGGAGTGACCCATGACCAAGCGCACCCAACTCGCCCTCGCCACCGCCCTGGTGGCCGCACTCGCACTCGGCGCCTCGGGCTGCTCCGACCCCAAGAAGGGCTCCGCCGGCGGCGGTGCCTCCAACCCCGCTTCCGCCAACGACGGGAAGATCCTGGGCGGCGCACCCGTCAAGGGAGGCACCCTCACCGTCCTGTCCAACCAGGACTTCGCCCACCTCGACCCCGCCCGCAACTGGGTCATGCCGACCATGGACTTCGGTACCCGCCTCCTCTACCGCACCCTGGTCACCTTCAAGGCGGAGCCGGGCAAGTCGGGCAGCGAGCTCGTCCCCGACCTCGCCACCGACCTCGGCACCCCCTCCAACGGCGGCCGCACCTGGACCTTCACCCTGAAGGAGGGCGTGAAGTACGAGGACGGATCGCCCATCAAGGCCCAGGACATCAAGTACAACGTCGAGCGCTCCATGGCCCCCGACCTCACCGGCGGCCCCGACTACGCGGCCCAGTACCTGGCCGGCGCCGAGGGCTACAAGGGCCCGCTCCAGGGCAAGCACCTCGACTCCGTCAAGACCCCCGACGACCGCACGATCGTCTTCGAACTGAAGAGGCCCGTCGCCGAGTTCTCCGCGACCGCGACCCTCCCCACCTTCGCCCCGGTCCCCGAGTCGCAGGAGAAGGGCACGCAGTACGACGCCCGCCCGTTCTCCTCCGGCCCGTACAAGATCGAGTCGTACGACCGCGACAAGAAGCTCGTCCTGGTCCGCAACGAGCACTGGGACGCCAAGACCGACACCGTCCGCAAGGCCTACCCCGACAAGTTCGTGGTCGTCATGGGCCTCAAGGGCGGACAGATCGACGACCGGATCATCGCCGGGGAGGGCGCCGACGCCTCCTCCGTCCAGTGGTCCGACATGCGGCCCGAGAGCGCCCCCAAGGTGCTGCCCAAGCCGGAGATCAAGTCGCGGCTGCTGGCCGAGTCCCAGGGCTGTACCGAGATGCTCCAGATGAACAACTCCCGCGCCCCCTTCGACGACCCGAAGGTCCGCGAGGCCCTCCAGTACGCCGTCGACAAGGAGGCCGTGGTCACCGCGGGCGGCGGCCCGGCGCTCAACGAGGTCGCCACCGCCTACCTGCCCCCGGCCCTCTCCGGCGGCAAGCAGGCCGACACCCTGAAGATCGCGCCGTCCGGCGACCCCGCCAAGGCCAAGGAGCTCCTCAAGGCCGCGGGCAAGGAGACCCTGAAGGTCTCCCTGGCCGTCTCCACCGGCGACAAGGGCAAGGCGGAGGCCGTCCAGCAGGGCCTGGCCCGCGCGGGCGTCGAGGTGGTCATCGACACCGTCGACCCGGGCGCCTACTACGACGTCATCGGCGACACCGCCACCGCCCCCGACCTCGTGCTGTCCGGCTGGTGCCCCGACTACCCCTCCGGCTCCACCTTCCTCCCCTTCGTCTTCGACGGCCGCACCATCAAGGCCAAGGGCAACTCGGGCAATTACTCCCAGTTCAAGGACGAGGCGACGATCAAGCGGATCGACGAGATCAACGCCATGGCCGACGCCAAGCAGGCCAACCAGGCCTGGATCGACCTCGACGCCGAGATCATGAAGAAGTCCCCGGCCGTCCCCGTCCTGCTGGAGCGCAAGCCGCTGCTCGTCGGCACCAACATCGCCGGCGCCTTCGGCCACCCCGTCTGGGTCGGCCAGCTCGACTACGCCACCATCGGCCTCAAGGACCCGTCGAAGAGCCAGGGCTGAGGACGCGGGGGCCCCTGACACCATGACCACCACCGCACCGGGCGCCGCCGGACCGGGTGCCGCCCGTCCGGCAGCCCCGGACGGCGCACCGGCCGGGGCCGTCCCCCCGGGCAGCAGCCCCTGGCAGCTCGCCCGGCGGGAACTCCGCCGCCGCCCCGCCGTCCGCGTCAGCCTCTGCGTCGTCCTCCTCTTCGTCCTGATGGCCGCCACCGCCCCCTGGCTGGGCGCCCTGGGCGGCTGGTCCCCGGACGAGTTCGACAAGTCCGCCATCGACCCCTACCTCGGCGGCCAGCCGCTGGGCTCCTTCGGCGGGATCAGCTCCGACCACTGGCTCGGCGTGGAACCCGTCAGCGGCCGCGACCTGTTCGCCCGCGTCGTCCACGGCGCCCAGGTCTCGCTGCTCATCGCCTTCGCCGCCACCGCCATCGTGGTCGTCGCGGGCACCGCCGCCGGAATCGCCGCAGGCTACTTCGGAGGGCGCACCGACGCCGTCCTGTCCCGGCTGATGGACCTGACGATGTCCTTCCCGTCCCTCATCTTCATGATCGCGATGCTGTCGGTGGCCAAGGACGTCAACCGCATCGTCCTCATGACCGTCGTCATCGGCGTCTTCGGCTGGCCCGGCGTCGCCCGCGTCGTCCGAGGCCAGGCCCTCTCGCTCAAACACCGCGAGTACGTGGACGCCGCCCGCGTCGGCGGATCCAGCTCCTGGCGGATCCTGACCCGCGACATCCTCCCGGGGGTCTCCGGCCCGGTCATCGCCTACACCACCCTGCTCATCCCCGGCATGATCAGCACCGAGGCCGCGCTCAGCTACCTCGGCGTGGGCGTCCGCCCGCCCACCCCCTCCTGGGGTCAGATGATCGCCGAGTCCGTGGCCTTCTACGAGACCGACCCCATGTACTTCGTCATCCCCAGCCTCTTCCTCTTCCTCGCGGTTCTCGCCTTCACCCTGCTCGGCGACGCCCTGCGCGACATCCTCGACCCGAGGGGCGGCCGGACGTGATCCTCTACCTCGCGCGCCGGCTGCTCGCCCTGGCCGGTGTCCTCCTCGCCATCGCCGCCGTCACCTTCCTCATCTTCTACGTGCTCCCCTCCGACCCGGCCGCGGCCGCCTGCGGCAAGACCTGCAGCGCCGAGCGGCTGGCCGACGTACGCGCCTACCTCGGCCTCGACCGGCCGCTGTGGCGGCAGTTCGGCGAGTTCCTCACCGGGATCTTCACCGGACGCACCCTCGGCACCGGCCAGTACGCCGTCCAGTGCGACTTCCCCTGCCTGGGCTACTCCTACGAGAACTCCCTGCCGGTCTGGGACCTGCTGATGGACCGGCTCCCGGTCTCCGCCTCCCTCGCCGTCGGCGCCGCCGCCCTCTGGCTCGTCCTCGGCCTCGGCGCGGGAGTCACCGCCGCCCTGCGCAAGGACACGGCCACGGACAAGGTCCTCATGGTGGGCGCGGTCGCCGCCGCCTCCCTGCCCGTGTACTTCACCTCCGTGATGCTGATCTACGGAGTCATCCGGATCGCCGGGCTCCTGCCCTACCCCACCTACCAGGCCTTCACCGACAACCCCCTCGCCTGGGCGAGCAACCTGCTCCTGCCCTGGACCGCCCTCGCCCTGCTCTACGCCGCCATGTACGCCCGCCAGAGCCGCGGTTCGATGATCGAGGCCATGGCCGAGCCGTACATCCGCACCGCCCGCGCCAAGGGAATGCCCGAGCGCACCGTCGTGGTCAAACACGGACTGCGCTCCGGGATGACCCCGATCCTCACCATCTTCGGCATGGACCTCGGCAGCCTGCTCGCCGGAGCCGTCATCACCGAGTCCATCTTCGGACTCCCCGGTATCGGGAGGCTGTTCTACGGGGCCCTGGTCAGCTCGGACCAGCCCGTGGTGCTCGGAGTCACCCTGCTGGCCGCCTTCTTCATCGTCGTCGCGAACCTCGCCGTCGACCTCCTGTACGCCGTCATCGACCCGAGGGTGAGGTACTGATGGCTCCGCCTTCGCACGCCGCGGCCCCCGCGACCCCGCTGCTCCAAGTCCGCGACCTGCAGGTCACCTTCACCACCCCGCGCGGCACCGTACGCGCCGTCGACTCCCTCGGCTTCACCGTCGAGGCCGGCCGCACGCTCGGCATCGTCGGCGAGTCCGGCTCGGGCAAGTCCGTCACCTCCCTCGCCGTCATGGGCCTGCACCGGGGCGCCGAGATCGGCGGCTCCATCGCCCTCGACGGACAGGAACTGACCACCAAGTCCGAGAAGGAGCTCTCCAAGCTGCGCGGCCGCAAGATGGCCATGATCTTCCAGGACCCGCTGTCCAGCCTGCACCCCTACTACACGGTCGGCGAGCAGATCGCCGAGCACTTCCGGGTCCACTTCCGGGCCGGCCGGGCCGCCGCGAAACGGCGCGCCGTCGACATGCTCGGCGAGGTCGGCATCCCCGAACCCGCCCGCCGGGCCGGGGAGTACCCCCACCAGTTCTCCGGCGGCATGCGCCAGCGCGCGATGATCGCCATGGCGCTGGCCTGCGAACCCGAACTGCTCATCGCCGACGAGCCCACCACCGCGCTCGACGTCACCGTGCAGGCGCAGATCCTGGAGCTGATCGCCGGACTCCAGCAGGAGCGCGGACTCGGCGTCGTCATGATCACCCACGATCTGGGCGTGGTCGCCCGCGTCGCCCACGAGGTGCTCGTCATGTACGGCGGCAGGGCCGCCGAACAGGCCCCGGTGGACGACCTGTTCGCCGACCCGGCGCACCCGTACACCCGGGGGCTGCTCGATTCCCTGCCCCGGCTGGACGACGCCGACGACGAACCGCTGCGGGCCATCCCCGGCTCCCCGCCCTCCCTGCTCGCCCCCGCCCCGGGCTGCGCGTTCGCCCCGAGGTGCTCCGTGGCCGCCGCGAGCGGCGAGGAGGACCGGGAGCGCTGCGCCACCGTGCGGCCCGAACTCCTGCCGTACGGCGACGCCGGCCGCGAGACGGCCTGCCACTTCGCGGGCGCCGTCCGGGAGGTGACCCGATGACCACGCCGAACCAGACGGGTCCCCGCACCGCCCGGGTCCCGGCGGCCCGCGCCGAGGTCCCGCCGCCGCTGCTGAGCGTCCGCGACCTGACGATGGCCTTCCCCGGGAAGCGGTCCGCGACCGGGCGCCGGGGGGCGCCCGTGCGCGCCGTCGACGGAGTCTCCTTCGACCTGGAGGCCGGCCGCACCCTGGGCCTCGTAGGGGAGTCGGGCTGCGGCAAGTCCACCACCGGGCGGATGCTCGTCCGGCTGCTGGAACCGACCTCCGGAAGCGTGGAGTTCGACGGCCAGGACATCAGCCGGCTCTCCCAGCGCGCCCTGCGCCCGCTGCGCCGGAACCTCCAGATGGTCTTCCAGGACCCGCACTCCTCCCTCAACCCCCGCCAGACGGTGGCCCGGATCATCTCCGACCCGCTGCTCGTGCAGGGTTCGGGCGCGGCGGACGCCCGCCGCCGGGCCGCCGAGCTGATGGAGCTCGTCGGACTGATCCCGGAGCACATCGACCGCTATCCGCACGAGTTCTCCGGCGGCCAGGCGCAGCGCATCGGCATCGCCCGGTCGCTCGCCACCAACCCCCGGCTGATCGTCGCCGACGAACCGGTCTCGGCGCTCGACGTCTCCGTCCAGGCGCAGATCGTCAACCTGATGGAGCGGCTGCGCGCCGAACTGGGCCTGGCCTACGTGTTCATCGCGCACGACCTCTCGGTCGTCAAACGGGTCAGCGACCGGGTCGCGGTCATGTACCTCGGCCGAATCGTGGAGATGGGCGACAAGAAGTCGCTCTACGAGAACCCCCAGCACCCGTACACCAGGGCGCTGTTGTCCGCCGTACCGCTGCCCGACCCGGCGGCGGAGCGGCGGCGCGAGCGGATCGTGCTGCTCGGCGATCCGCCGAGTCCGGCCGCCCCGCCCCCGGGCTGCACCTTCCACCCCAGGTGCCCCGTGGCGCAGGAGATCTGCCGCACCGAACGGCCGCTGCTGCGGACGGTCGCCTCCCGTGAGGTGGCCTGCCACATGGCGTAGCCGCGGACGCCCGGGGGACCGGCGGGGAACCCGGGTACGGGGAGGGCCCCGGAGCGATGATCTCGCTCCGGGGCCCTCCCTTCGTTCCGGCGGCGCCTCAGGCCAGGCCGAGCTCCTTGCGGAAGAACTCCAGCTCCAGCGCCATGACCTTCTCCCGCACCCCGCCGGGGGTCATGTGCGTGACCCCCGGCAGTGCGAGGAGCTGGTGCGGGCGGCCCGCGTCGGTCAGGGCCTGCGAGAGCCGCAGGGTGTGCGAGGGGTGGACGTTGTCGTCGGCCAGCCCCGTGACCAGCAGCAGCGGCCGGCGCAGCCCCGCGGCGTCGGCGAGCAGACTGTCCCGCTCGTACACCTCCGGGTGCTCCTGGGGCAGACCCAGGTACCGCTCGGTGTACGCCGTGTCGTACTGCCGGAAGTCGGTCGGGGCGGCCCCGGCCGCCGCCGCGTGGAAGACGTCCGGGCGGCGCAGCACCGCGAGCGCGGACAGGTACCCGCCGTACGACCAGCCCCGGACGCCGACCCGGGTCAGGTCGAGGTCGCCGTGGCGCGCCCCGAGCGCCTGCAGGGCGGCGACCTGGTCCTCCAGGGTGACCTCGGAGAAGCCCCGGTACATGGCGTGCGTGTGCCGCGGCGAGACGTACGCGGTGCCGCGGTTGTCGACGGTGACCACGGCGAAGCCCTGGTCGGCCCACCACTGCCGGTGCTGCCAGCGGCGCGGCTCGGCGCTGACGTCCTGCATGCCGGGGCCGCCGTAGCTGTCCATCAGGACGGGCAGCCGCGTACCGGGGACGTGCCCGCGCGGCAGGACCAGGGCGGTGGGCACCGCGTGCTCGGTGACCCGCTCCAGCACCGGGACCACCCGGTACGGCAGCGGCTGCGACAGGTCGCCGGGGACGAACTCGCGCCCGTCGGGGCTCCGCAGGACGCGCCGGATCCCGTCGGCGTCGGCGGAGGTCAGCAGCAGTGCCCCCGCTGCGGCCTGGATGGAATGCACCCCGGTCCCGTCCGCGAGCGGGGTCAGGTCGCCCGTGTCCGGGTCCAGGAGGAGCACCTGCTGCTCGGAGGGGTCGCGCTGCCCGGCCTCGATCAGCAGGCGGTTCCCGTGGGTGCCGGCCACCTTGCGGACCTGGAGCCCGTCCCCGGTGAGGAGCGCGCCGTCCAGCGCGAGCGCGCGGGCGGCCCCGCCGGGGGTGTCGGCCGAGGTGAGCATCCGGCCGTCGGCCAGGCGCGCCGGGGTGCCGGGGAGCATGGGGTCCACCCACTGGGGGTGCGTGGTGCGCGACAGCTCCCGGGTGCGGCCGGTGTCCGGGTCGGCGGAGAGCAGCAGGACGTTCCGCTGGAGCCGGTCGTGCACGGTGAGCAGGATCTCGGTGGGCGAGTCCCAGTCCGCGTCGGAGACGTAGGGGTAGGTCTCGGTGTCCCAGTCGAGCCGCACGGCGGTGTCCGGGCCCGGTCCGAGCACCCAGAGCCGCACGTCGGCGTTGGGGCCGCCCGCCTCGGGGTACGCGAAGTCCTCGGCCGGCAGCTCCGGGTGCGCCGGGTCGGCGAACCAGCGCCGCTGGAGGGCGGATTCGTCGACGCGGGCGGCCAGCAGGCGCTCGCCGTCGGGGGACCACCAGTGCCCGCGGTGCCGGTCGAGCTCCTCGGCGGCGGCGAACTCCGCGACGCCCCAGCGGGCTCCGTCGTCGGGGCTGACCCGGCCGCCGGGGACGGTGTGCAGGGCGTCGCCGGTGACGTAGGCGATGCGCGAGCCGTCGGGGCTGGGGCGGGGGTCGAAGACGGGCCCGGCGGTGGGGAGTTCCTTGGGCTGCGCGGGCGCTCCGGCGTCCGCCGCGCGGGCGCCTTCGTACGCGGCGCAGTACAGGCGCCCGTAGAGCGCGAACACCGCGGTGCGCCCGTCGGCGGAGAGCGCGTACGAGCCGATCCCGGCGGCGACGAGCCGCGAGCGTTCGCGCAGCCGGCGCTCGACGACGGGGAGGGGCGCGGGCTCGGGGGACAGTTCGCGGGGGTCGGCGAGCCGGGTTTCGGCGCCGGTGGCGGTGTCCAGGACCCAGAGGCCGTCGAAGGGATCGGTGGGGCCGGTGGAGCGGAGGAACCAGAGGAGCCGGCCTTCGTCGCCGAAGGAGAAGGCGCGCGGGGCGCCGTAGGTGAACCGGGCGGTGCTCGCGGAGAGCCTGAGGAAGTCATCCATGCGATCCATGGAATCAGTGTGTCATGTGAAATACTACACGGCACATATCACACTGCATATGCCACATGGCCTAGGCCGTTCGAGTGGTGTCACCCCGGGTACAGGTTTAGCGTCGAAAAAGTGGACCCGAACGCTACGCCGAGCAGTACCAGCACCGGGACCGACGGCAAGGTCCGAGACAGCGAAGGCCATCACGGGCTAGCCCTGTTCGTGCTCGCCTCCTGCCAGCTCATGGTCGTTCTCGACATCACCATCGTGAACATCGCGCTGCCGCACATCCAGACCGCACTCGACTTCTCCACCGAGAGCCTGTCCTGGGTCGTCAACGCCTACACCCTCACCTTCGGCGGACTGCTGCTCCTCGGCGGCCGCACCGGCGACATCCTCGGCCGGCGGCGCGTCTTCATCTTCGGCGTCCTGCTCTTCGGCCTGGCCTCCCTGCTGGGCGGATTCGCCCAGAACGCGGGCCAGTTGATGGGCGCCCGCGCCCTCCAGGGCGTCGGCGGCGCCATCGCCTCCCCGACCGCCCTCGCACTGATCACCACCACCTTCCGCGAAGGACCCGAACGCAACCGGGCCTTCGGGGTCTTCGCCGGCGTCTCGGCCGGCGGCGGCGCGATCGGGCTGCTGGCCGGCGGGGTGCTCGTGGAGTGGCTGAACTGGCGCTGGGTGCTCTTCGTCAACGTCCCCATCGCGCTGCTGATCGCGCTGGTCACCCCGAAGGTGATCCGCGAATCCGCACGCCGCCCCGGACACTTCGACCTCGCGGGCGCCCTGCTCTCCACCATCGGCATGGTGGCACTGGTCTACGGATTCATCCGCGCGTCCCAGGACGGCTGGCTGGACGGGCTGACGCTCGGCTCCTTCGCGGCGGCCGTGGTTCTGCTGACCCTGTTCGTCATCAACGAACGGCGCTCGCCCCAGCCCATCACCCCGCTGCACATGTTCGCCGACCGCAACCGGGCCGGCACGTACGCGATCATGCTCTTCTTCGCCTGCGCGATCTTCGGCATGTTCTTCTTCCTGACCCTGTTCGTGCAGAACGTGCTGGGCTTCAGCCCGCTGCGGGCCGGGCTCGCCTTCCTGCCGGTCAGCGCGATGATCGCGGTGACGGCGGGGATGACCTCGCAGCTGCTGCCGAAGTTCGGGCCGAAGCCGTTCATGGTGACCGGCTCCCTGCTCTCGGCCGCCGGACTGGCCTGGCTCACGCAGACCGACATCCACTCGACCTACCTGGGCAGCATCCTGGGCCCGATGCTGCTGTTCAGCGCCGGCATGGGCATGCAGTTCGTGTCCCTGACCCTGATGGCCCTCTCGAACGTCCCCGACCGGGAATCGGGTGCGGCCTCCGGACTCCTGAACGCGATGCAGCAGGTGGGCGGCTCGCTCGGCCTGTCCATCCTGGTCACGGTCTTCGGCACGGCCAGCCGCAACGAGGCCAAGGACCAGGTGGGCTCCTTCCTGCGCACCGCCACACCCGAACAGAAGCTCTTCTTCGCCAAGACCAAGCAGTTCCCGAAGCCCTGGAGCGACCAGGTCCTCACCTCGGGCGTCAGCGCCGCCTTCGTGGCGGCAGCCGTCTTCACCCTGATCACGGCGCTGATCGCGCTCTTCGTCATCCAGGTGCGGCCCTCGGACCTCGCCCGCCTCCAGGGCAACCACACACCGGCCGCTGGGGCCTGACCCGGCGGCCGGCCGGCCGCCGGGTCAGGAGCCCGCGCGACGGATCCGGCAGCGCGCCGGACCGGTGGTGCGCAAGGTGATCCCGGCGGTGACGGACACCTCGGTGTCCACCGCCTCGAACTCGTAGGCCCGCAGCAGCATCGCCAGCGCGATCACCGACTCCAGCATGGAGAAGTGCTGCCCGATGCAGGCGCGCGGTCCGCCGCCGAAGGGCAGCCAGGCGTACCGCGGCCGGGCCGCCTCCGCCTCCGGGGTGAACCGGTCGGGATCGAAACGCTCCGGATCCGGCCAGTAGCCGGGGTGGCGGTGGGTCACCCACGGCGCCACGATCACGTCGGCGCCGGCCGGGATGGTGTGCCCGTCGACCTCCGCCGCGGCCACCGAGCGGCGACCGAGCACCGGGGCCGCCGGGTAGAGCCGCATGGCCTCCTTGAGCACCTGGGTGAGGTACGGGAGCCGGTCGAGGTCGGCGGCTCCGGGCGTACGGTCTCCCAGCACCGCGGTGACCTCGGCGCGGGCCCGCTCCTGGAGCTCGGGATGGCGGGCCAGCAGGTGCAGGGAGAAGGCCAGCGAGGTGGCGGTCGTCTCGTGCCCGGCGAGCAGGAAGATCAGGACCTGTTCGCGCAGCTCGGTGGCGTCGAACTCCCCGTCGTCCACACTGCTCGCGGCAGCGAGCAAGGACAGCAGGTCCTCGTCGGCTCCGGCTTCCTTGCTGCCGCTGCCGCTGCCGCTGCTGCGGCGCTCGGCGATGATCCCGTCGCACACCGCGTACAGCTCGTCCATCGCCGCGGCCGCCCGCTTGTTGCCCGGAGTGGGCCAGTCGCGGGGGACGTTGACGGGGGAGTAGCCGCGGCGCATCACGTAGGCGGTGATGACCGGAAAGGACCGGTCCACGACGTCGGCGGCGGCGTCCACGTCGGTGCCGAAGAGGATCCGGGCGACGGCGCGCAGGGCCAGGGCCATCATCTCGTCCGCGACGTCGACGACCCCGTCCGGGGCCGCCTCCCAGGCGGTGAGGGTGGCAGCGGTCTCGGTCGCGACGGCGTCCGCGTACCCGTCCACCCGGCGCTTGGTGAACAGCGGCTGCACCAGCCGCCGCTGGCGCAGGTAGTCCTCGTCCTGGCTGGTGAGCAGGCCGTTGCCGAGGGCGTCGCGGACCTCTTGGTATATGGCGTTGTCCTTGCGGAAATTGGCCGCCTGCGTGGCCAGGACCTGCTGCGCCCCCTCCGCCGAGAACACGCAGTGCAGCTCGGTGCGCAGCCCCGGCGGACCGGCCGTGATCCGTACGACGTCGCCGTGCAGGTGCCGCGCCCGCTGGTACGTACCGAGGGCGTCCGACTTCAGGTCGGCGAGCGACCCGAGCAGCGGGGAGCCCTCCAGCCGGGGGATGACCGTACGGTCGCTGCTGCCTGTCCGTGGTGCTTGCGCTGCTGCCATGGCTCCGCCCTCAGAACTGTGCCGACAGGGCGATTCTGGGGGCGGCGGCCCGCCGGGTGCGAGGGCCGGCGGACCATCCGGCCGGATATCGCCGTAGCCCGGGCCCCTTCCTCGGCCTAGTCGCAGGCGACGCCGTCGTCGTCGCGGTCGAGGTGCCTGCCGTAGCCGGGCTGGCCGCGCCGGATCGGGGCGGCGCCTGCGGCCCTGGCCTCGGCGCAGTTCCGGTAAGCGGCATCCTTCGGCCCGGGGGCCGGGGTCGGGCCGGACTTCGGCTGCTTGGGCTTCGGATGACCCGGGTCCGCGGAGGGGACCGGGGTCTTGGCGGGGCTCGACCCCTTGGGCGGATGCAGGGAGGCGCCGGCGGCGGCCGGGCACGGGGTTCCGGGCGCGACGAGCGAGATCTCGACGGAGGCGTCGCCCGTCACGGGGGTGGCGGCCGCCGGGGTCTGGAAGCAGACCGCCCACTGGCCGTGGTCGGCGGCGAGCGGGACGTCATCGTAGGCGCTGCGCGCCTCGACCGGCTTGGGGAGCACCGGTTTCACGAGGGCCTCGGCTTCGGCGGACGTCTTCCCGATGAGCCCCGGCATCGAGGGCCCGGACCCGCTCGGGGCGGGCGCGGATCCCGGTCCGCCGGAGTCCTTGCCCTGCGGGGCGGCCGCTCCTGCGCACCCGGCGAGGAGCAGGACGGCGGCTGCCACGGCGGCGGCCATGGCGCCGCCTCGATGCGCAGACATGAAATGGAACCCCCCGAGATCACGCGGCGTCGAACCGCCTCGGCACAGGAGCCTACCCAGGCCCCCGGACCCCCGGGCCCTGGCTCACCCCGCTTCCGCAGGATCGTTCCCCCATCAACCCGTCATCAACTCGCCCCGGGTTCAAGCCAGTCGAGGCGGAATCCGACACGCTCACCAACGGGTGAGGATGCCCCGGAGTGCAGCGCGATGACGCCAGGGTGGGGCCCATGATCACCATCCGTGCCCTGCGCCGTCGCGCCGCCGTGCTCGCGACCGCCCTCGCCGCCGCCCTGCTGCCCCCGGCCTCCGCGTCCGCCTCGGCCCCGGCCCTTGCCTCCGCCCCTGCCTCCTCCTCCGCCCGGGGATCGCTCCACGCGGCGGCTCCCGCGAACTCCTGCCCCCGGGTCCAGAACCACCTCTTCGCCGCCGCCGACGAACGCGTGGAGGTGGAGCGCATCACGCCCTCCCCGTCCTGGCGGATCAACTGCAAGCAGCTCTACCGCTCGGACGGCCGCCCGCCGGCGGTGGTCTTCGAAGAGGGCTTCCTGCCGAGGGACACCCTGAACGGCCAGTACGACATCGAGAGTTACGTCCTGGTCAACCAGCCCTCCCCGTACGTCTCCACCACGTACAACCACGACCTGTACAAGTCCTGGAAGAGCGGCTGGAACTACTACATCGACGCCCCGGGCGGAGTGGACGTCAACCAGACCATCGGCGACACCCACAAGTACGCCTCCCAGGTCGAGGTGGCCTTCCCGGGCGGCATCGCGCGCTCGTTCATCGTGGCCGTCTGCCCGGTGGACACGGTGAAGAAGGTGGAGATCATGGACCGCTGCGAGGACAACCCGCACTACGAGCCCTGGCGCGCCAACTAGCCGGGCTGAAGCAGCCGTTCGATCCCGCTGTCCGGCTAGCTCCGGTATCCCCAGCGCGCGCGGCCGTCCTTGCCCATGAAGCACTTCGCCGGGCGGCCGTCCGAGGTCGTCGCACTGGCGCCGACCGGGGAGCAGGGCTGGCCGAACTGGATGCCGGCCGTACCGCCGCCGCCGGTGCGGCCGCCACCACTGCTCGTACTGCCACCACTGCTCGTACTGCCGCCCCCGCTCGTACTGCTGCCTCCGGAGGCCGACCCCTGGTCACCGCCGTCGTCGTCCTCCTCCTTCGGCGGCTCGGGGGCCGGGGCCGGGGCCGGCGGCGGAGTGGGGGTCGCTTGCGGCTCCGGGTGGAGCCGGGTGCCCTCCCTGTCGGGGCATGCCGCATCCGGCGCGGCCAGGGCCACCCGCTGCCCGCCGTTCGTGATGCCCTCTCCCGGGGCCGGCCCCTGGACGCACACCAGCCAGGCGCCGGTATCGGCGGGGAGGGTGACGTCCGTGTAGACGCTCCTGCGCTGCAGGGCGCCTCCGCCGAGGATCTCGATCTGCTGCGCCGCGGCCGCGTACGTGGACCCCACGATCCGGGGCATGGGCAGGAGCGCAGCCGGGGCCTGCGTGGTGGCGGTGACCGTGACGGTGACGGTGGGCGCAGGCACGGGCTTCGACTTCGCCCGCTCGGAGCACGCCGCGACGATCAGCAACAGCACGAGGAAGACCGTCGCCATCCCACCGCACCCCAGAACGGTCCTCTGCGGGGACCCGAACCGCCCCGGCGGCGGAGGCTGGTCCGGCACGGAGTGGCCGTAGGGAGGCAGGTGGGACACGGGACTCCTCTGACGCTTTGCCGGATTCCGGCGGAGTGCAACGACCGGTCGGGACCCGGGTCAGGCGTTGGAATAGGTGATCAGCAGCCGGGGGTCGGTACTGGTGACGGGGGTGGGCTGCTCGAACCACTGGTCATGGACCGGGCCGGAGGTGACGATGTTCCCGACGAAGGCGCGCATCTTCGCCCCGCTGTTGTCCGTAGTCACGACGGGAGAGTAGCCGTCGCGGGCACCGGGAGGGAGACCCGTCCCAAGGGCCGGTCGGCGAAGGGCACTTCCCTTCGCCCGACGTGCTCGCCGCCCGTACGGCGGCCGTACGGGCCGGGGCGCACGGAGAAGCCCCCGCCCGAAGGCGGGGGCCTGGTCCGACCCGACCGGCTTCCTAGATGTCGCGGAAGATCTCGATCTGGGCGCCCACCGAGTTGAGGCGTTCCGCCAGTTCCTCGTAGCCGCGGTTGATGACGTAGACGTTGCGCAGGACCGAGGTGCCCTCGGCCGCCATCATCGCCAGGAGGACGACCACCGCGGGGCGCAGGGCCGGGGGGCACATCATTTCTGCCGCGCGCCAGCGGGTGGGGCCCTCGACCAGGACGCGGTGGGGGTCCAGGAGTTGGAGGCGGCCGCCGAGGCGGTTGAGGTCCGTGAGGTAGATGGCGCGGTTGTCGTACACCCAGTCGTGGATCAGGGTCTGGCCCTGGGCCACGGCCGCGATGGCGGCGAAGAAGGGGACGTTGTCGATGTTCAGCCCGGGGAAGGGCATCGGGTGGATCTTGTCGATCGGCGCTTCGAGCTTCGACGGGCGGACGGTGAGGTCCACCAGGCGGGTGCGGCCGTTGTCGGCCGTGTACTCGGGGGAGCGGTCGTGGTCGAGGCCCATCTCCTCCAGCACCGCGAGCTCGATCTCCATGAACTCGATCGGGACCCGGCGGATGGTGAGTTCGGATTCCGTCACGACCGCCGCGGCCAGCAGGCTCATCGCCTCGACCGGGTCCTCGGAGGGGGAGTAGTCCACGTCCACGTCGATGTTCGGGACGCCGTGGACGGTGAGGGTCGTGGTGCCGACGCCGTCCACCCGGACGCCGAGCGCCTCCAGGAAGAAGCACAGGTCCTGGACCATGTAGTTGGAGGAGGCGTTGCGGATGACGGTGGTGCCGTCGTGCCGGGCGGCGGCCAGCAGCGCGTTCTCGGTGACGGTGTCCCCGCGCTCGGTCAGCACGATCGGGCGGTCCGGGGAGATGCCGGACTCGACCTGGGCGTGGTAGATGCCCTCGGTCGCGGTGATGTCCAGGCCGAAGCGGCGCAGGGCGATCATGTGCGGCTCGATGGTGCGGGTGCCGAGGTCGCAGCCGCCCGCGTAGGGCAGCTTGAAGTGGTCCATCCGGTGGAGCAGGGGACCCAGGAACATGATGATGCTGCGGGTGCGGCGGGCCGCGTCCGCGTCCATGGCGTCCATGTCGAGGCGGGCCGGCGGTACGAGTTCCAGGTCGATGCCGTCGTTGATCCAGCGGGTGCGGACGCCGATGGAGTTCAGGACTTCGAGGAGGCGGTAGACCTCCTCGATGCGGGCGACCCGGCGAAGGACCGTACGGCCCTTGTTGAGCAGCGAGGCGCAGAGCAGGGCCACGCACGCGTTCTTGCTCGTCTTGACGTCGATCGCGCCGGACAGGCGACGGCCGCCGACCACGCGCAGGTGCATCGGACCGGCGTAGCCCAGGGAGACGATTTCGCTGTCGAGGGCTTCCCCGATGCGCGCGATCATCTCAAGGCTGATGTTCTGGTTGCCGCGCTCGATCCGGTTCACAGCGCTCTGGCTGGTGCCGAGGGCGTCCGCGAGCTGACTCTGTGTCCAGCCCCGGTGCTGCCGGGCGTCACGGATGAGCTTGCCGATGCGTACGAGGTAGTCGTCTGCCATGGATGCACCGTATCTCAGATATGAGATGTTGCCCGCGTTGGGCGTGGCAGACGGGTGTCAACGGGCACGAAAAGGGACTTACCGGTCGTCAGCTCCCATGGTGGAGCCGCCGTGTGCGTGGTGCGCGACGAGGCGGCCGAGGAGGTCGACGAGCTGCTCGCGCTCCGGTGCGGACAAAGGGGACAGAAGCTCCTCCTGGGCCGCGGCGAGCAGTTGCTCCAGCTTGCGCAGCCGGCGCCGGCCGGCGGTCGTCAGGGTGATGACGTTGCGCCGCCGGTCGGCGGGGTCGGGGGTCCGCTCGACCAGCTCGCGTGCGGCGAGTTCGTTGATGACGGCGACCAGGTCGCTGCGGTGGATGTCGGTGCGGCCGCTCAGGGCCGCCTGGCTCGCGGGTCCGAACTCGTCCAGGGCGACCAGGGTCGCGTAGTGCCATTTGCGCGCGTCCGCCCCGCTCAGTCCTTCGGTGACGAGCCGTGTGGCGTGCGCCGAGGCCTGTGAGAGCAGTCGGCTGGGCAGTTCGCGCAGCCGCGCGGGGAGGGCGGAGGTGCCCTGGTCCTCTTCCGTGGTCATGGCGGGATCGTACCCCTTGCGTTCGGGGCACTAACGGTTTAACTTCGTTGGTGTCACAAACGTTTGTGGCACCAACGACCTCGACCGAATGAAACGGATGGTTCCCCATGCCCGTCATCGACGTACTCGACTCGACGATGTACTACGAGGAGCTCGGCGCCCCCGACGGCGTCCCCTTCGTCTTCCTGCACGGCAACCCGACCTCCTCCCACCTGTGGCGGGGCGTACTGCCCCGGATCGGGGGCCGGGTCCGCGTCCTCGCCCCCGACCTCATCGGGATGGGCCGCTCCGGCAAGCCCGGCGGCGAGTACCGCTTCGCCGACCACGCCCGCTACCTCGACGCCTGGTTCGACGCCCTCGGCCTCGACGAGGTCGTCCTCGTCGGCCAGGACTGGGGCGGGGCGCTCGCCTTCGACCGGGCCGCCCGGCACCCGGAGCAGGTCCGCGGGCTCGCCTTCATGGAAACGATCCTGCGCCCGATGACCTGGGAGGAGTACCCGCCCGCCGCCCGCGCCCGGTTCGAGGCGATCCGTACCCCGGGGGTCGGGGAGGAGATGATCCTGGAGCGGAACCTCTTCATCGAGGACAGCATCGGCAAGACGGTGCTGAACCCCATGAGCGAGGCCGACCACTCCGTCTACGCCGCCCCCTACCCGACCCCCGAGAGCCGGGTCCCCCTGCTCCGGTTCGCCCGCTCCCTGCCGATCGGCGGCGAGCCGGCGGACGTGGTCGCCCGGGTCGAGGAGTACGACGCCTGGCTGGCCGCCAGCCCGCAGGTGCCCAAGCTCCTGCTCCACTTCGACGGCTCGCCCGCCCTGATGGTCGGCCCCGAGCTGGTCGCGTGGAGCGAGGAGAACATCTCCGCGCTGGAGAGCGAGTACTGCGGAGCGGCCGCCCACCTCTGCCCGGAGGACCGGCCCGAGGAGATCGCCGCCGCCGTCACGGCCTGGGCCGCACGCCACGGCCTTGCGGGCTGAGCGGCCGGGGCGGGGGCCACGCACGGCCCCCGCCCCGGAACCCGGCTCCCGTCAGTGCCCGCAGGCGTGGTGCCGGCCCTTGCCGCCGCCACCGTGGACCGAGGCGTACGAGGCCGGGCGCGCGCCCGCCGCCGCGGCGCGGGCCAGCCGGGCCGAAGCCGCCCGGCCCGCCGCGGAATCCGCCTCGTGCACCACGCGGCCGCCGACCAGGGTCATCCGTACGCCCGTCCCGCTGATGTCGGCCACCGGACAGCGCGTCACGTCCCGGTCCAGGAGCACCAGGTCCGCCGCCTTGCCCGGCTCCACCGTGCCGGTCAGCTGCTCCTGGCGGAGCTGCCACGCCGTTCCCGAGGTGTGCATCCGCAGAGTGGTGTCGCGGCTCAGCGCCTCCTTCTCCCGGTACAGCTCGCCGGCCCCTTCCGAGCCCTGCCGGTCGATCGCCGTCCGGAGCTGGTTCCACACCTGCAGGGAGTCCACCGGCCAGTCCGAACCGCCCGTCAGCCGTGCGCCCGCCTTCTCCAGGCTGCGCGCCGGGTACAGCCACCGGTGCCGCTCGGGTCCGATGTAGGGGAGCAGCGCCTCCACCGTCCAGGTGTCCCGCGCGGCCCACTGCAGCTGCATGCACGCCGCGACCCCGAGCTGCGCGAAGCGCCGCAGGTCCGCGGGGTCCACGAGCTGCAGGTGCGCCACCGCGTTGCGGGCGTCCCGCTGCCCCGTGACCCGCCGGGCGTACGCGTACCCGTCCAGAGCGGTACGTACCGCCCGGTCCCCGAGCCCGTGGGCGTGCATCTGCCAGCCCGCCCGGTTGAAGGCGGCGCTGAGCCGTCCGTAGTCCGCCGCCGAGGTGTAGAGCTCGCCCCGGTTCGCGGTCGGCCTGCCGTTCCCGTCGAGGTACGGCTCCAGCAGGGCGGCGGTCTGCGCCGGGTACTCGATGACCCCGTCCAGGAACACCTTGATCATCCCGAACCGGAGCCCCCGCACCTCCTCGAACTCACGCCGCAGGCCCCGCGCGTACGCCAGCGAGCCCGCCGGGTCCCTGGCCTGGTCCGCGTCCAGCCGGATCGCGGGGACGATCCGCTGCGGCAGCCGGCCCGCCGCGGAGAGCGCCTGGTACAGCTCCAGTTCGTGCCGCCCCACCAGGGCGTCCATCATCGTGGTCACCCCGGACGCGGCGGCCAGCCCCAGCACCTCGGCGCACGCCGCGACGAGTTCGGCGCGGGTGTGCTCGGGTATCAGGCGCCGCACCAGCCCCTGGGCATCGTCCTTGAGGACGCCCGTCGGCTTCCCGTCCGCGCCCTTGACCACCTTGCCGCCGACCGGGTCGGGCGTGGCCGCCGTGATCCCGGCGATGTCCAGTGCCCGCTGGTTGGCCCACAGGTTGTGCCCGTCGCCGCCGATCAGGACGACCGGCCGCCGGGTCGGGAGCGCGTCCAGCATCGAGTGGTGCGGAGCGGTGCCCGTGGGGAGCAGCCCGACCGGGTTCCAGTCCTCCACCACCAGCCAGCCGTCGGGCTCGGCGCCCGCGCCGCCGGTGTCGGCGAGGAAGCCGGTGAGGATCTCCAGGAGCTCGGCCGGGGTGGTCTCCGCGCTCTCCAGCGAGGGGGACAGCGAGCGTTCACCGGCCCCGAGCGGGTGGACGTGGCCGTCGTGGATCCCGCTCATCACGGTGTTGCCGCGGGCGTCGACCACCTCGGTGTCCCGGCCCACGTACCGGCGCAGCGCGGCGTCGGTACCGGTGGCCAGGATCTTCCCGTCCCGGCCGACCGCGACGGCCCGCACCGGCCCCCTGCGGTCGGTCCCGGTGACCCCCGTGAAAACAGCGGCGTTGCGCAGCACCAGCGCGGCCGAGTTCCGCCCGCCGGCGGGCGGGGCGGAGGCGGCCGAGGCGGGCCCCGCGCCCAGCAGACCCGCCGCACCCGCGGCTCCGGCGGCCGCGAGGAGCCCCCGGCGCGACAGCGCGTACGCCGAGGGAGCCGCATACGGCGAGGGAGCCGAGGACGACGCGGACGCCGAGGAAGCCGCGGACGGCGGGGAAACCGCGGACCGGGCGGACAGCGGGGACCGGGGGGAAGGAGAAGACGGCATGCACACTCCCAAACGTTGGCGTGGCCAGGACGCTGGGTGATTAACGGCTTAACCAGAAGCCGCCTCCGGCGACGAAATCCGTACGATGGCGCCGTGCCCGCCCTCCTCCACCCCTCCGGCGCGGTCCCGATGCCCGCGCCGGTGCCCGGCCCGACCCTCGCCGACATAGCCCGCGCCGCCGAGGTCTCCACCGCGACCGTCTCCCACGCGCTCAACGGCACCGGCCGCGTCGGGGAGTCCACCCGCCGCCGGGTGCGCGAGGTCGCCGGGGCCCTCGGCTACGGAGCCCGGCGCGGCCCGCGCAACCGCAGCCTGGGCATCGCCGTCACCACGTACGCCGGCTTCGCCTGGGACTTCGTGCGGATCGCCTACTACGCCCGGCTGCTCATCGCCGCCACCTCGGCGGCGCACGCCCACGGCTACGCCCTGACCACGCTGCCCGCCGACCGCGGCGCCGAGCCCCTGTGGCACACCCTGGCGGTGGACGGGATGCTGCTGATCGACAGCCCGGCCGACGACCCGGTGCTGCGCGCCCTGCGGGCGCGGGGGCTGCCGGTGGTCTTCGACGGACCGCCGGCCGATCCGCGGCCGGGCGACGTGTGGGTGGACAACGACCACACCGCCACCACCCGCGAGGTGCTCGACCACCTGGCGGCCTCCGGCGCCCGGCGGATCGCACTGCAGGCGGGCTACGGCCGGGAGTTCTACACCGGGGCCGTGACGTCAGCCTATGAACACTGGTGCGCCGAGCGGCGCCGGGCTCCGCTCGTGATCCCCTTCGACCCCCATGACGACGCCGGGCACGCCTTCGACGACGCCTTCACGGGGCCGGACCGCCCCGACGCCGTGTACTGCGTATACGACCCCGGGGGCCGGCAGGTGCTGGCCGCCGCCGCGCGCCACGGCATCGGCATCCCCGGCGCCGGCCCGGGGAACGGCGCCGGGGGCCTGCTGCTGGTCTGTGCCAGCGAGGATCCGGCGTACGCCGAGAACGAACCTTCCGTGACCACCGTCACCCTCGATCCGGAGCGGATCGCCGAATCGGCGGTTTCGTCCCTGGTCAAGCTCGTCGAATCCGGACATGCGGAATCCACTGGGCGGCTGACCGTACCGGCGGGGCTGAGGGTGCGTGCCTCGTCCCGGCCCCCCGGCATGTACTAGAGTTATCTCGACATCGAGATATCTGCCCCGGACGTGCCGCAGCCGCCCCGCTGGTAAGGGTTACCTAACTTAGCCTCACCTTAGCGGAAAGGCCAGAGTGCCTCGCGGCAGGATTGCGGCAATACGCGCGAATTCATGCATGAAGGAGACTGTCGTGTCGGCGAACAGCTTCGACGCCCGCAGCACGCTGCAGGTGGGCGACGAGTCGTACGAGATCTTCAAGCTGGACAAGGTAGAGGGCTCCGCCCGCCTTCCCTACAGCCTGAAGGTCCTGCTGGAGAACCTGCTCCGTACCGAGGACGGCGCGAACATCACCGCCGACCACATCCGGTCGCTCGGAAACTGGGACTCGCAGGCCCAGCCCAGCGAGGAGATCCAGTTCACGCCGGCCCGCGTGATCATGCAGGACTTCACCGGCGTCCCCTGCGTCGTGGACCTCGCCACCATGCGCGAGGCCGTGAAGGCCCTCGGCGGCGACCCGGCGAAGATCAACCCGCTCTCGCCCGCCGAGATGGTCATCGACCACTCGGTCATCGCCGACAAGTTCGGTACGGCCGACGCGTTCGCCCAGAACGTCGAGCTGGAGTACGGCCGCAACAAGGAGCGCTACCAGTTCCTGCGCTGGGGCCAGACCGCCTTCGACGACTTCAAGGTCGTCCCCCCGGGCACCGGCATCGTCCACCAGGTCAACATCGAGCACCTGGCCCGCACCGTCATGGTCCGCAACGGCCAGGCGTACCCCGACACCCTCGTCGGCACCGACTCGCACACCACGATGGTCAACGGCCTGGGCGTACTGGGCTGGGGCGTCGGCGGCATCGAGGCCGAGGCCGCGATGCTCGGCCAGCCGGTCTCCATGCTGATCCCGCGCGTCGTGGGCTTCAAGCTGACCGGCGAGCTGCCGGCCGGCACCACCGCCACCGACCTCGTGCTGACCATCACCGAGATGCTCCGCAAGCACGGCGTCGTCGGCAAGTTCGTCGAGTTCTACGGTGAGGGCGTCGCCGCCACCTCCCTCGCGAACCGCGCCACCATCGGCAACATGTCGCCGGAGTTCGGTTCCACCGCCGCCGTCTTCCCGATCGACGGCGAGACCCTGAAGTACCTGCGCCTGACCGGTCGCGACGCCCAGCAGGTCGCACTCGTCGAGGCCTACGCCAAGGCCCAGGGCCTGTGGCTGGACCCGGCCGCCGAGCCGGACTTCTCCGAGAAGCTGGAGCTCGACCTCTCCACGGTCGTCCCCTCCATCGCCGGTCCCAAGCGCCCGCAGGACCGCATCGTCCTCGCGAACGCCTCGCAGCAGTTCGCGCTGGACGTGCGCAACTACGTCTCCGACGACGAGGAGGCCGGCAAGGAGTCCTTCCCGGCGTCCGACGCCCCGGCGTCCTCCAACGGTGTGCCGACCAAGCTCACCCCGGTGACCCTGTCCGACGGCACCTCCTTCGAGCTCGACCACGGCGCCGTCACCGTCGCCGCGATCACCTCGTGCACCAACACCTCGAACCCCTACGTCATGGTCGCCGCGGCGCTCGTGGCGAAGAAGGCCGTCGAGAGGGGCCTGACCCGCAAGCCGTGGGTCAAGACCACCCTGGCCCCGGGCTCGAAGGTCGTCACCGACTACTTCGACAAGGCCGGCCTGACCCCGTACCTCGACAAGATGGGCTTCAACCTCGTCGGGTACGGCTGCACCACCTGCATCGGCAACTCGGGTCCGCTGGAGGAGGAGATCTCCAAGGCGATCAACGACGCCGACCTCGCGGTCACCTCGGTCCTCTCGGGCAACCGCAACTTCGAGGGCCGCATCAACCCCGACGTCAAGATGAACTACCTGGCCTCCCCGCCGCTGGTCGTCGCGTACGCCATCGCGGGCTCCATGAAGGTGGACATCACCAAGGACGCCATCGCCACGGACTCCGAGGGCAAGCCGGTCTTCCTCGCGGACATCTGGCCCACCGAGGCCGAGGTCAACGACGTCGTCGCGAACGCGATCGGCGAAGACATGTTCAACAAGTCCTACCAGGACGTCTTCGCGGGCGACGCCCAGTGGCAGGCGCTGTCGATCCCGACGGGCAACACCTTCGAGTGGGACCCGCAGTCCACCTACGTGCGCAAGCCCCCTTACTTCGAGGGCATGACGATGGAGACCACCCCGGTCTCCGACATCGCCGGCGCCCGCGTGCTGGCGAAGCTGGGCGACTCGGTCACCACCGACCACATCTCCCCGGCCGGTGCCATCAAGGCCGACACCCCGGCCGGCAAGTACCTCACGGAGCACGGCGTCGAGCGCCGCGACTTCAACTCGTACGGTTCCCGTCGCGGCAACCACGAGGTCATGATCCGCGGTACGTTCGCCAACATTCGCCTCCGCAACCAGATCGCGGCGGGCACCGAGGGCGGCTTCACCCGCGACTTCACCGTCGAGGGCGCCCCGGTCGCCTTCATCTACGACGCCTCGCAGAACTACCAGGCCGCCGGCATCCCGCTGGTCATCCTGGCGGGCAAGGAGTACGGCTCGGGCTCCTCGCGCGACTGGGCCGCCAAGGGCACCGCCCTGCTCGGCGTCAAGGCCGTCATCGCGGAGTCCTACGAGCGCATCCACCGCTCCAACCTGATCGGCATGGGCGTCCTGCCCCTGCAGTTCCCCGAGGGCGCCACGGCGGCCTCCCTGGGCCTCACCGGCGAGGAGACCTTCTCCTTCACCGGTGTGGAGGAGCTGAACAACGGCACCACCCCCCGCACGGTGAAGGTCAGCACCGACACCGGCGTGGAGTTCGACGCGGTCGTCCGCATCGACACCCCGGGTGAGGCGGACTACTACCGCAACGGCGGAATCATGCAGTACGTGCTCCGCAACCTCATTCGCGGCTAAGCGCAAATCGGCACCAAAGGGCCGTACTTCCGTTAAGGGGGTACGGCCCTTCCGTTTCTGCGGGCGGCTCCGACGGTCCAGCTCAGGTGACGGTGAGGTCTCAACTCGGAAAAGCCGGGGCCCATACCGGTACATGATCTTGCTCACAGGAGCGGAAGTGGACTATACCTGTGCCCGTCCGGGTCACCGCGAAATGAGCGGCACCGGACGGGGGGACGGCGGGGACCTGCGGTGATGTCCGCTGGGCGGCAGTAGTCGCACTTTCCTTCCTCCTTCACACTCCTGACGAAGGCGAGGACTTGAGCATGGGATCCACCTCCGCCCACGGCGAGCACAGCAACGGTGAGGGCTTCGGCCGCCGGGACCTGATCAAGCGCTCCGCGGCACTCGGCCTCATCGCGGTACCGACGATGAGCTTCCTGTCCGCCTGCGCCTCCGGCTCGGACGAGACGACCAAGGGCAACGAGTCCAAGGTGGCCGTCACCAAGGAGAACCCGTTCGGCGTCGCCAAGGGCGGCAAGCTCGACGTGGTCGTCTTCAAGGGCGGCTACGGCGACGACTACGCCAAGGCCTGGGAGGCGGCGTTCGACAAGAAGTGGGGCACCACTTCCTCGCACCTCGCCACCCAGGAGATCACCTCCAAGCTGCAGCCGCGCTTCAACGGCGGCAACCCGCCGGACGTCGTCGACGACTCGGGCGCCCAGCAGATCAAGCTGGACGTGCTCGCCAAGGGCAACCAGCTCGCGGACCTCACGGTGGTGCTCGACGCCCCGTCGCTCGACGACCCGAGCAAGAAGGTCCGGGACACGCTGATGCCCGGGACCATCGAAGGCGGCATGATCGGCGGCAAGTTCGTCGCCCTGCAGTACGTCTACACCGTGTGGGGTCTGTGGTACTCGGGCAAGCTCTTCAAGGAGAAGGGCTGGACCGCGCCGAAGACCTGGGCCGAGTTCATGGACATCTGTCAGAAGGCCAAGGCGGCCGGCATCGGCGGCCTGGCCCACCAGGGCAAGTACCCCTACTACATCAACGTCGCCATCATGGACCTGATCGCCAAGAAGGGCGGCCTGGATGCCATGAAGGCGATCGACAACCTCGAGCCGAACGCCTTCGCGGACAACCCGGTCGCGCTGGAGGCCGTCGAGGCGGTCTACGAGCTGGTCGAGAAGGACCTGCTGATGCCAGGCACCAACGGCCTGACGCACACCGAGTCCCAGACCCAGTGGAACCAGTACAAGGCCGCCTTCATCACCTCCGGCTCCTGGCTGGAGAACGAGCAGCTCAAGCAGACCCCGGAAGACTTCGACATGCAGTTCCTGCCGATGCCGGTGCTGCCCGACTCCAAGCTGCCGTTCGAGGCCATCCGCGCCGGCGCCGGCGAGCCCTTCATCGTCCCGGAGAAGGCCGCCAACAAGGCCGGCGGCCTGGAGTTCCTCCGCTCGATGCTGTCCCGCGAGTGGTCGACCCTCTTCGCCCAGCAGGCCAACTCCCTCACCGTCCTCAAGGACGGCGTGGACCCGTCGGTCAAGCTCCGCTCGGGCACCCAGTCGGCCGTCGCCGCCCTCAAGTCGGCCGGCGACAACACGTTCAACTACCGCTACTCCGACTGGTACAGCGCGATGGGCACCGAGCTCGAGAACGCGTCCAATGAGCTGATGGCCAAGCGCATCCAGCCCAAGGAATGGATCAAGCGGGCCCAGGCTGCGGTAAACAAGGCGACCGAGGACCCGAACGCCAAGAACAACAAGCGCAGCTGACACCGCGTCCACCGGGCATCCGGAAACACCAGGGACGGACACCATGAGCCACGTAGCAAACAGCAAGGGGCGGGGCGGCTTCATCGCCGGCTTCCTCATCCTGCCCCTTGCGCTGTACCTGACCTTTGTCATCTGGCCGTACATTCAGACGTTCGGCTATTCCTTCACCAACTGGACGGGTCAGTCACCGACTTTCGACTTCGTCGGGCTGGACAACTACTCGGCCTTGATGAAGGACGAGGTCTTCGGCGGCGCACTGCTGCACAACCTGTTGCTCCTGGTGTTCGTCCCGACGGTCACCATCCTGATCTCCCTGTTCTTCGCCTTCATGCTGAACGCCGGCGGGCGCAGCGGAGCGGGCGGGGTCCAGGGGGTGGCGGGCTCCGCCCTCTACAAGGTGATCTACTTCTTCCCGCAGGTGCTCTCCCTCGCCATCCTCGCGGTGCTCTTCGGAGCCGTGTACCGCAGTGACGAGGGGGGCCTGCTGAACGGTTTCCTCACCAAACTGGGCCTGGTCGACCCGGCCCACCCCATCGAATGGCTCAACGAGCCCAACTTCGTCCTCTGGTGCCTGCTGCTCGTCGTCGTCTGGCACGGGGTCGGTTTCTACCTCGTCCTGTTCTCGGCGGCCATGCAGTCGGTCCCCAAGGACATCTACGAAGCCGCACTGCTCGACGGCGCGGGGCGCGCCCAGACCTTCTTCAAGGTCACGCTGCCCCTGCTGTGGGATTCTGTGCAGACCTCCGCGGTCTATCTGGGCATCGCCGCGATGGACATGTTCGTCCTCGTGTCGACCATGACCTCGGGCCAGTTCGGCGGCGGACCGGACCACCACAGCGAGGTCATGGCGACGGTGCTGATGCGCAACTTCCTCTACTTCGGCCAGGCCGGCTACGCCTGCGCCATGGGGGTCGTCATGCTCGCCCTGACCCTGATCCTCTCCGCCATCACGCTGCGGGCCACTCGCCGCGAGCACGTCGAGTTCTAGCGGGAGACCACGATGACCACTGTGATCAAAGCACCGGGCGAGGCGGCGGCCGAGAAGCGCTCCGCCGCCACCGGGCAGCCCCGCGGGAAGAGCAAGAGCGGTTCCGACGGCATGGTGCTCAACGTCTTCTCGCACGGCTTCCTCGCCGTGTGGGGGATAATGATCGTCCTGCCGCTGATCTGGCTGGTGCTCGGCTCCTTCAAGACCGACGTGCAGATCGGCAGTTCGGCTCTCAGCTGGCCGAGCAACTGGCACTTCGACGCCTTCGGGCGGGCCTGGGACAAGGGCATCGGGGACTACTTCGCCAACACGCTCATCGTGATGGTGTTCTCGGTCCCGCTGACGATGCTGCTCGGCTCGATGGCCGCGTACGTCCTGGCCCGCTACCCCTTCGCGGGCAACCGGCCGATCTACTACTTCTTCGTCAGCGGGGCCATGTTCCCGGTCTTCCTGGCGCTCGTCCCGCTGTTCTTCATGGTGAAGCGGCTGGACATGCTCAACTCGTACCAGGGCCTGATCCTGGTGTACGTGGCGTACTCGATGCCGTTCACCGTCTTCTTCATGCACTCGTTCTTCCGGACGCTGCCGACGGCCGTGCACGAGGCGGCGGTGATCGACGGGGCCTCCCACACCCGGATCTTCTTCCAGGTGATGCTGCCGATGGCCAAGCCCGGCCTGATCAGCGTCGGGATATTCAATGTCCTGGGCCAGTGGAACCAGTACATCCTGCCCTCCGTGCTGATGCAGCCGCAGACCGGATCGGACCCCGAGCGCTACATGCTCACCCAGGGCCTGATCCAGCTGCAGTACCAGATGGGCTACGAGACGGACCTGCCGGTGCTGTTCGCCGGTGTGACCATCGCGATGATCCCGATGCTGGTGGTCTACCTGTCCTTCCAGCGGCAGATCCAGGCCGGTCTGACGTCCGCCACGCTCAAGTAGCGGTGGCGGAGGGGTCGGGAACCACCGACCAGCTGACCGCCGAGACGGAGGGGTCGAGAGAGAGGTTGCTGACGGCTTCCTCGAGCATCCGGCCCCCCTCGCCCTCGGCGGTCAGCAGTGCGGACACCGTCACCAGGCCGGCCTCCGGGCCGTCCTGGCTGCGGATCGAGCGCAGCTGGTAGCCCGGCCGGCCCAGCGCGTCGACCAGCCGGTGGCGGATGTGGGCCTCCTCCGCCTCCAGGCACACGGCCTCGAAGTGGAAGTCGGTGGCCACCTCGGCCCCGCCCCCCGGCTCGCGGTCCATCCGCCGGCCCAGCGGGCGCAGCAGGAGGTTCGCCCCCACCACGCCCACCGTGCCGCAGGCCGCCAGGACGAACATCCCGGTGCCCGCGAGAGCGCCCACGGCCGCCGAACACCACAGGGTGGCGGCCGTGTTCAGGCCCCGGACGCTCAGCCCGTCGCGCATGATCACGCCGGCGCCCAGGAAGCCGATCCCCGAGACGATCTGGGCGGCGACCCGCGAGCCGTCGTACTGGACCTCCGAGACCTCGCTCATGAACCCGTACTGCGAGAGCAGGACGAACAGCGCGGCCCCGCCCGCCACCAGGGCGTTGGTCCGCAGGCCCGCCATCCGGGCCCGCCACTGCCGTTCCAGGCCGATGGCCGCCCCGAATCCGAGCGCAGCGACCAGGTGCCCGGCCATCTCCCATTCGGTGGGCATCATCGGCCTTCTCCCTTCTTTCCTTCGTGCGGGCTCTTAGAGCCAGGTGCCGAACTTGCGGATGTACACGGTCTTCAGCAGCTGCGTGAGCGTGCAGTACGCCAGCAGGACGCCGATCAGCCACGGGAAGTAGCTCGCCGGCAGGGGTACGAAGCCCAGCGAGGCGGCCAGCGGGGAGAAGGGCAGGAAGAGCCCGGTCAGCACCGCGAGGACGGTCATCACCATCACCGGCCAGGACGCCCGCGACTGGATGAAGGGGATCTTGCGGGTACGGATCATGTGGACGACCAGCGTCTGCGAGAGCAGGCCCTCGATGAACCAGCCGGACTGGAAGAGCGCCGCGTGCGCCTCGGTGTTGGCGGCGAACACGTTCCACATGATGACGAACATCGCGATGTCGAAGATCGAGCTGATCGGGCCGATGCAGAGCATGAAGCGGCCGATGCCCTTGGCGTCCCAGTTGCGGGGCTTGCGCAGGTACTCCTCGTCCATGCGGTCCCACGGAGTGGCCAGCTGGGCGATGTCGTAGACCAGGTTCTGCACCAGCAGCATGATCGCCAGCATCGGCTGGAACGGGATGAAGGCGCTCGCCACCAGCACCGAGAAGACGTTGCCGAAGTTGGAACTGGCCGTCATCTTGATGTACTTGATCGTGTTGCCGAAGGTGGTCCGGCCCTGGATCACGCCCTGTTCCAGGACGGTCAGGTCCTTCTCCAGCAGGATGATGTCGGCGGATTCCTTGGCGATGTCCACCGCGGTGTCCACCGAGATGCCGACGTCCGCGTCGCGCAGGGCGGCCGCGTCGTTGATGCCGTCGCCGAGGAAGCCGACCGTGTGGCCGTCGGCCTGCAGGGCCCGGACGATCCGGGCCTTCTGGACCGGGTTGACCTTGGCGAAGACCGTCGTACGGGCGGCCAGCGCGCGCAGTTCCGCGTCGTCGAGGGCGTCGATCTCGGTGCCGCCCACCACGTGGCCGACCGTGAGGCCGACATCGGCGCAGACCCGGGCGGCGACGAGCTCGTTGTCGCCGGTGACGACCTTGACCGCGATGCCCTTGTCGGCCAGGCCCTGCAGGGCCCGGGCGGCGTCGGCCTTCGGCGGGTCGAGGAAGGCGAGGAAGCCGACCAGGGTCAGCCGGTCCTCGTCGGCCACCGCGTAGGTGTCGCGCGGCGTGTCCATCGTGCGGGTGGCGACGGCCAGGACGCGCAGGCCCTGGCGGTTGTTGTCCTCGGCGATGCGGGTGACGTGCCACCGGAGCTGTTCGGTCAGCTCGACCTTCTGCCCGCGGTCCGTCATGTGGGTGCACAGGGCGAGGACTTCCTCGACGGCACCCTTGGTGATCATGACGTGCTCGGGCCGGCCGGCGCCGCCCACGATGCTGTTGCGGTTCAGGACCACGGACATCCGGCGCCGGGCGAAGTCGAAGGGGATCTCGTCGACCATCGAGAAGCGAGCATCGACGACAACCTCCTCGGCCTCGCCCACGCGGTCGATGACCGCCTGGTCCATCAGGTTCTTCAGGCCCGTCTGGAAGTGCGCGTTGAGGTAGCCGTACTCCAGCACCTCGTTGTCCTCGTCGCCGTGCACGTCGAGATAGCGGTCCAGGACGATCCGGTCCTCGGTGAGGGTGCCGGTCTTGTCCGTGCAGAGCACGTCCATCGCGCCCAGGTTCTGGATGGCGTTGAGCCGCTTGACGACGACCTTGCGCTTGGACATGGCCACCGCGCCGCGCGCCAGGTTGGCGGAGACGACCATCGGCAGCATCTCGGGGGTGAGGCCGACCGCCACGGCGATGCCGAGGAGGAAGGCGGCCTCCCAGTCGCCCTTGGTGAAGCCGTTGATCATGAAGACGACGGGGACCATCACCAGCATGAACCGGATCAGCAGGAAGCTGACCTTGCGCACCCCGGTGTCGAAGTTGGTCTCCGGGCGCTCGCCGACCAGGGAGCCGGCCATCGAGCCGAAGTAGGTGTCGGAGCCCGTGGCGACGACGAGTCCGGTGGCGGTGCCGGAGGTCACCGACGTGCCCATCAGGCAGAGGTTGTCGGCCTCGACGGGGTCGGCGGTCGCGGCCTGGCCGAGGTCGTCCGCGCGGGTGTCGGCCTTGGTGACCGGCAGGGACTCCCCGGACAGGGCGGCCTGGCCGACCATCAGGTCCTTGGCGGTGATGAGCCGCAGGTCGGCCGGGATCAGGTCGCCGGCGCCCAGCTTGACCATGTCGCCCGGGACCACCTGGTCCATCGGGATCTCGAAGGTGGTGGGTCCGGAGCCGCTGCCGGCCCGGCGCTGCACCGCGCAGGTGGTGGTGACGAGCTGCTTGAGCGCGTCGGCCGCCCGGCCCGAGCGGTACTCCTGCCAGAAGCGCAGCAGGCCGCTGATCCCGACCATCACCGAGAGGATGACGACGCCCGGGTCGCCGGGCTCCTGCCAGTACATGACGGCGGCCAGGAAGACCAGGACGGCGATGAAGGGGTTCGCGTACGCCTTCGCCAGCTGGACGTACCAGCGCGGGGCGCGTTCCTGGGCGATGACGTTGGAGCCGTGGCGCTCCAGGCGCAGTGCGGCCTCGGCGTGGGTGAGGCCGTTGCGGGAGGCGTCCACCTCCTGCAGGACCTGGACGCCCGGGCGGGCGCTGATCCCGGCGAGCCGCTCGCCGACGACCCGGGTACGGGCCTCCAGCTCGGCCGCCTTGCGTTCGCGGCGGGCCCGGCCCGGGGGTGCGAGCTTCGTGGGGGTACGGGGGGTGAGCATGGTCATGACGAATACCTCCCTCCACGGTGTCCGGGCAGCGCGGAGCCGCACGGTCACGTGGAGTGATCATGGGTCGGCGCACGGTGGCACGTACGGCCACGAGGCACGCCGGTGGGCATGGATGACGCGCGCCGGACGGAAGCGTCAGGGCGTGCGGAAGGGGTTACGAAGATGAATGCAGAAACGCACGGAGGCGGCGACGGGCCGCGGGCGTGCACACTCGAAGAGAGACGGCCGCTCTGGGAGCTCAGCCGAAGAGAGCGCTGCAAGGACTTCGATCGGGACTCATCCCGAACACCTCCTTGCGTAGCGCTTGCATGACAGAGGGCGCCCGATCCGGCCGTGAAGGCCGTGAAAACCAGCGCCACGGCGACCGTAGCACGATCAGGATGGAGGTTTCTCTCATACTTATGACCGGTAGTGGCCGATTCGTACTGCGGCGGCCTCTTGACGTCGCGAGGCGCAAAGGCTCGACTTAAGGTTCACAAGTTGGAGAGACGCCGGGGTCTCGTGTCAGCCGGGGCATGCAGCCGCTGACGGCCCCGGCCGGGGGGCGACGGCTTGCCGTTGCTTATGGGCAGGAGTGAATGAGTCGTGCAGACTCCCGGATCGCAGTCCTCACTGCATCGCGCCAATCTGGAGCGCGTCGTACGGGCGGTACGGCTCGCCGGTTCGCTGACCCAGGCGGAGATCGCCCGGAGCACCGGACTGTCGGCGGCCACGGTCTCCAATATCGTCCGGGAACTGAAGGAGGCCGGGACCGTCGAGGTCACGGACACCTCCGCCGGCGGCAGGCGGGCGCGCAGCGTCTCGCTCAGCGGGGACGCCGGCATCGTGATCGGCGTCGACTTCGGCCACACCCATCTGCGGGTGGCCGTGGGGAACCTGGCCCACCAGGTGCTGGCCGAGGAGTCCGAGCCGCTGGACGTGGACGCCTCCTGGGTCGACGGCTTCGACCGGGCGGAAGCCCTGGTGGGACGGCTCGTCGAGGGCATCGGGATCGGTCGCGACAAGGTCATCGGCGTCGGGCTCGGCGTACCGGGCCCCATCGACGTGGAGTCCGGCACCCTCGGGTCCACCGCGATCCTGCCGGGCTGGGCCGGGATCAACCCGCGCCGCGAGCTCTCGCAGCGCCTGGGCGTACCGGTCTACGTGGACAACGACGCGAACCTCGGAGCCCTCGGTGAACTCGTTTGGGGGAGTGGCCGGGGAGTGAAGGACCTGGCCTACATCAAGGTCGCCAGCGGCGTCGGCGCGGGGCTGGTCATCAACGGCCAGATCTACCGCGGACCCGGCGGCACCGCGGGCGAGATCGGGCACATCACGCTGGACGAATCGGGCCCGGTCTGCCGCTGCGGCAACCGCGGCTGCCTGGAGACCTTCGCCGCCGCCCGGTACGTGCTGCCGCTCCTGCAGGGCAGCCACGGACCGGAGTTGACGATGGAGCGGGTGGTGGAGCTGGCCCGCGACGGGGACCCCGGCTGCCGTCGGGTCATCACGGACGTGGGCCGCCACATCGGCAGCGGCGTGGCCAGCCTGTGCAACCTCCTGAACCCGAGCCGGGTGGTCCTGGGCGGCTCGCTCGCGGACGCCGGTGAACTGGTGCTGGCTCCCATCCGTGAATCCGTGGGGAGGTACGCGATTCCCAGTGCCGCCCGACAGTTGTCGGTGCTCACGGGGTCGCTGGGCGGACGCGCCGAGGTGCTGGGTGCGCTGGCCCTCGTTCTGAGTGAGATGGGCGATTCGACGCTTTTGGCGGAAAATGGAAGTGGAGTGCGAGCTCCCGCCGTCTTGTCTTCAGCTAGATAACGAATGGCGTCGTTGTCATCTCGTTAAGCATTCACTCCTTGACGACAAACTCGCGGCCGGGGTTGACTCACATCCACCTCGGCCGCAGTGCTGCGGCCTCGTCAGGGAGGTTCAAGTAATGAACACGCGTATGCGCAGAGTTGCCGTCGCCGTTGCCGCCGGAACCATGGCCGTCTCGCTCGCCGCTTGTGGCAGCGCGAAGGAGTCCGGGGACAAGAAGGACAACGCCACCGGCGCAGTCAAGGGCGGCGCGATCAAGGTCGGGCTGCTCCTGCCGGAGAACCAGACCGCGCGTTACGAGAAGTTCGACAAGCCGCTCATCGAGAAGGCGGTCAAGGACCTGACCGCGGGCAAGGGCGAGGTCGTCTACGCCAACGCCAAGCAGGACGCGACCACGCAGAACTCGCAGGTCGACACGATGATCACCAACAAGGTGAACGTCCTGATCATCGACGCGGTGGACTCCAAGGCCATCGCCGGCTCGGTCAAGAAGGCCAAGGAGGCCGGCATCCCGGTCGTGGCCTACGACCGCCTCGCCGAGGGCCCGATCGACGCCTACACCTCCTTCGACAACGAAGAGGTCGGCAAGGTCCAGGGCAAGGCGCTCCTGGAGGCCCTGGGCGCCAAGGCCAAGGACGGCCAGATCGTCATGATGAACGGCTCGGTCACCGACCCGAACGCCGCGCTGTTCAAGAAGGGCGCGCACTCCGTCCTCGACGGCAACGTGAACGTCGGCAAGGAGTACGACACCGTCGAGTGGAAGCCGGAGAACGCCAACACCAACATGGCGGCCGCCCTCTCGGCGCTCGGCAAGGACAAGGTCATCGGCGTCTACTCCGCCAACGACGGCATGGCCGGCGGCATCATCACCGCCCTCAAGGCGGCCGGCGTGTCCCCCCTGCCCCCCGTCACGGGCCAGGACGCCGAACTCGCCGGTGTGCAGCGGATCGTCGCGGGCGAGCAGTTCATGAGCGTCTACAAGCCGTACGCCCCCGAGGCCGAGGCCGCCGCGAAGATGGCCGTCGCCCTCGCCAAGGGTGAGCCGATCGCGACCACCGCGACCGCCAAGGTCGACAGCCCCACCACCAAGGGCGTCCCGTCCCTGCTGATCCCGGTCGTCTCGCTGACCAAGGCGAACGTGAAGGACACCGTCATCCGCGACAACGTCTACACGGTCGACGAGATCTGCACCGACAAGTACGCGGCCGCCTGCGCCGCCGCCGGCCTGAAGTAAGGCCCCCGCCGCTCGGTCACCCGAGCCGGCCCCCGTGCCTGTCCGGCGCTCCCGCCTCCATCCCGCCACCGGCGGGGCGCCGGACAGAACAGAAACGTTTCTCTCGCTTTCCCCCGTGGTCCTGCTCTTTTTGTACGACATCCCCGCCGGTCAGGCGGCAAGGAGATGGTTCATGTGTCCGCTGCGCCCGTACTGGCGTTGCGAGGGGTCTCGAAGCGGTTCGGTGCCGTTCAGGCCCTCACCGACGTAGAACTCGAGATCCACTCCGGCGAGGTGGTCGCCCTCGTCGGCGACAACGGCGCCGGTAAGTCCACGCTGGTCAAGACGATCGCCGGCGTGCACCCCATCGATGACGGAGTCATCGAGTGGGAGGGCCGTCCGGTCTCGATCACCAAGCCCCACGACGCCCAGAACCTGGGCATCGCGACGGTCTACCAGGACCTCGCGCTGTGCGACAACATCGACGTCGTCGGCAACCTCTTCCTGGGCCGCGAGCTCAAGCGCCGCGGCATCCTCGACGAGGTGGAGATGGAGCGGCGCGCACGCGAGCTCCTGACCACCCTGTCCATCCGGATCCCCAGCGTCCGCATCCCCATCGCCTCGCTCTCCGGCGGTCAGCGCCAGACCGTGGCGATCGCCCGCTCCATGCTGGGCGAGCCCCAGCTCGTGATCCTCGACGAGCCCACCGCCGCCCTCGGCGTCGAGCAGACCGCACAGGTGCTCGACCTGGTCGAGCGGCTGCGCGAGCGCGGTCACGCCGTCATCCTCATCAGCCACAACATGGCCGACGTGAAGGCCGTGGCCGACAAGGTGGCCGTCCTGCGGCTGGGCCGCAACAACGGCGTCTTCTCCGTGAAGGACACGTCGCAGGAAGAGATCATCTCCGCCATCACCGGGGCCACGGACAACGCCGTGACCCGCCGGGCGGCCCGCACCGGGGAGGCCCGCAAGTGAGCACCCAGCACATAGACCCCGTCAATCCGGCGGCCGCCCACGACGCCATACCGGCCGTGGACCCCCGCCTGCTCGTACGCGAGCAGGGCTTCGCCGGATACGTGAACGAGTTCGGCCGCAAGCTGAAGGCCGGCGACCTGGGCTCCGTACCCGTCGTCCTCGGCCTGATCATCATCTGGAGCATCTTCCAGGGGCTGAACTCCAACTTCCTCGGCGCCGAGAACCTCACCAACATCGCGATCACGATGACGGCCACCGGCATGATGGCGGTCGGCATCATCTTCGTCCTGCTGCTCGGCGAGATCGACCTCTCGGTCGGCTCGGTCAGCGGCGTCTCGGGCGCGATCGTGGCGGTCCTCTCGGTCACCAACGGCGTCAACGAATGGCTGTCCATCCTCGCGGCGATCGCCGGAGGTGCCCTGATCGGCTCCCTCCACGGCTTCTTCTTCGCCAAGATCGGCGCCCCCGCCTTCGCCGTCACCCTTTCGGGCCTGCTCTTCTGGTCCGGCGCCATGCTGCAGATCCTGGGCAGCAACGGCACGATCAACCTCGACTCCGAGGGCGTGGTCGGGCAGCTGACCACGTACTTCTTCTCGGACGTGGCCGTCGGCTACGGGCTCGCCGCCCTCGCCGTGGTGGGGTACTTCCTCGCCACGTTCTCCGACAACCGGCGCCGCGCGGCCGCAGGCGTGCCCTCCCGCCCGCTCGGCGAGATCCTGCTGCGCACCGGGCTCCTCGCGGTGTTCACCTTCGGCCCGGCCTACGTGTTCAACCAGTACAAGGGCCTGCCGCTGGCGATCGTGCTCTTCGTGCTGGCCCTGGTCGCCACTGACTTCGTCCTGCGGCGCACCACCTTCGGCCGCCAGGTCTTCGCCCTCGGCGGCAGCGTCGAGGCCTCCCGGCGCGCCGGCATCAACGTCAACCGGGTCCGGATCACGGTCTTCGCGATCGCCGGCACCTTCGCGGCGATCGGCGGCCTCTTCTGGGCCTCCAAGATCGCGGCGGCGAACCAGAGCGCCGGCGCCGGCGACCTGCTGATGAACGTGATCGCGGCGGCCGTCATCGGCGGCACCAGCCTCTTCGGCGGCCGCGGCCGGACCTGGAACGCCCTCCTCGGCGTCATGGTCATCACCTCCATCCAGTACGGTCTGGCCCTGGAGGGAATCGCGACGCCGATCCAGTACATGATCACCGGCGCGGTCCTCCTCGCCACCGTGGTGATCGACTCGGTCACCCGCAAGACGCAGAAGACGGCCGGGCGCGCCTGACCGGCGTGCGCGGAGCGTGACGCGGCGGTAAGAACCGTCACAGTGCCCGGTGCCACTTCCTGTGGTGCCGGGCACCTGTGCGTAGGCGTGTACGCGCGAATGTGCGGGTATTACCCCTTTTGGGGGGTGTGACTCCGTACTGATGTGTACAGGTATGACAAAGGTGTGACCTGACCGGGACCGCGCTTCACTGACGCCCAAGCGGCGAAGATTAGACTCGGCAGACCAGCAAGCGACTGCAAGGAGGCACGGGTGCTGCTGACCCGCATCAAGGGACCGCGCGATCTGGACCGGCTCAGCCAGGAGGAGCTCGACCGGCTCGCCGCAGAGATCAGGACCTTCCTCGTCGACGCCGTCTCCAAGACCGGCGGGCACCTCGGCCCCAACCTCGGTGTCGTCGAGCTGACGATCGCTCTGCACAGGGTCTTCGACTCGCCCAAGGACAAGGTCCTCTTCGACACCGGGCACCAGGCCTACGTGCACAAGCTGCTCACCGGCCGCCAGGACTTCGGCGGCCTGCGCACCAAGGGCGGCCTGTCGGGCTACCCCTCGCGCGCCGAGTCCGAGCACGACGTGATCGAGAACTCGCACGCGTCCACCGTGCTGGGCTGGGCCGACGGCTTCGCGAAGGCCAACGAGGTGCTCGGCAAGGAGGACCACCACGTCGCGGCGGTCATCGGCGACGGAGCCCTCACCGGCGGCATGGCCTGGGAGGCGCTGAACAACATCGCGGCCGCCAAGGACCGCCCCCTGGTGATCGTCGTCAACGACAACGAGCGCTCGTACGGCCCCACCATCGGCGGCCTCGCGAACCACCTGGCCACCCTGCGCACCACGGACGGCTACGAGCGCTTCCTGGCCCGCGGCAAGGACCTCCTGGAGCGCACCCCGGTCGTCGGGAAGCCCCTCTACGAGACCCTGCACGGCGCCAAGAAGGGCCTCAAGGACTTCATCGCCCCGCAGGGCATGTTCGAGGACCTGGGCCTGAAGTACATCGGCCCCATCGACGGCCACGACATCGAGGCCCTGGAATCGGCCCTCCAGCGCGCCAAGCGCTTCAGCGGCCCGGTCATCGTGCACTGCCTCACCCAGAAGGGCCGTGGCTACGAGCCGGCCGTCCAGGACGAGGCGGACCGCTTCCACGCGGTCGGCGTGATCCACCCGGACACCGGCCTGCCCGTCTCCACGGACGCCGCCAGCTGGACCTCCGTCTTCGCCGACGAGATGGTCAAGCTCGGCAGGGAGCGCAAGGACATCGTCGCCATCACGGCGGCCATGCTCCAGCCGGTCGGCCTGAAGAAGTTCGCCGACGCCTACCCGGACCGGATCTTCGACGTCGGCATCGCCGAGCAGCACGGCGCCACCTCGGCGGCGGGCCTGGCCTCCGGCGGCGCCCACCCGGTCTTCGCGGTGTACGCGACCTTCCTCAACCGCGCCTTCGACCAGGTCCTGATGGACGTGGCCCTGCACAAGTGCGGGGTCACCTTCGTCCTGGACCGCGCCGGTGTCACCGGAACCGACGGCGCCTCCCACAACGGCATGTGGGACATGTCCATCCTCCAGGTGGTCCCGGGCCTGCGCCTGGCCGCCCCGCGCGACGCCGAGCAGCTGCGCGCCCAGCTGAACGAGGCCGTCCTGGTGAAGGACGCGCCGACCGTCGTGCGCTTCTCCAAGGGCGTCGTCGGCCCGGCCGTCCCGGCCGTCGGCAGGATCGGCGGCATGGACGTGCTGCGCCGTCCGGCCGACGAGGTCACCCGACCGGACGTACTGCTCGTCTCGGTCGGCGCACTCGCCCCGATGTGCCTGGAGATCGCCGACCTGCTCGACAAGCAGGGCATCTCCACGACCGTGGTCGACCCCCGCTGGGTCAAGCCGGTGGACGAGGCCCTGGCCCCGCTCGCCGACCGCCACCGCGTGGTCGTCACCGTCGAGGACAACAGCCGCGCCGGCGGTGTGGGCTCCGCCGTCGCGCAGGCACTGCGGGACGCGGGCGTCGACGTACCCCTGCGTGACTTCGGGATTCCGCAGCGCTTCCTGGACCACGCCACGCGCAAGGAGGTCATGGCCGAGATCGGTCTGACCGCCCCGGACATCGCGCGGCAGGTCACCGGCCTGGTGGCCAAGCTGGACGGACGCTACGACAGCGAGCCGGCCGCCGCCGTCGACTGATCATCTGCGGTTGCACGTCACGGGCCGGGAGGTTCACCCTTGAAGGGTGGGCCTTCCGGCCCGTTTCGTTTCGATGCGGTCTCTCCTGCGGAGGTGCGTCGGTGAGTAGGAACCTGAACGGTCCCTTCCGTACCAAATCAGTCGAACAATCGATCCTCGACACGGAAGAGCCGGAACACGCGCTCAAGAAGTCGCTCTCCTCCTGGGACCTGACCGTCTTCGGCGTCGGCGTGATCATCGGCACCGGCATCTTCGTCCTCACGGGCAAGGTCGCCAAGGAGACCGCCGGACCCTCCACGGCCCTCGCGTTCGTCGCCGCCGGCGTCGTGTGCGCGCTCGCCGCCCTGTGCTACGCGGAGTTCGCCTCGACCGTCCCGGTGGCCGGATCCGCGTACACCTTCTCGTACGCCTCCATCGGCGAGCTGCCCGCCTGGATCATCGGCTGGGACCTCGTGCTGGAGTTCGCGCTCGGCACCGCGGTCGTCGCCGTCGGCTGGTCGGGGTACGTCCGCTCGCTCATGGACAACGCCGGCCTCCACCTGCCCGCCTCGCTCCAGGGACCCGACGTTCCGGGCGGCCACTTCGACCTGCTCGCCTTCGTCCTGGTCCTGGTCCTGACCGTGATCCTGGTCGTCGGGGTGAAGCTGTCCGCGCGGATCACGGCGGTGGTCGTCGCGATCAAGGTCACGGTGGTGCTCATCGTGATCATCGCGGGCCTGTTCTTCATCACGAAGTCCAACTACACGCCGTTCATCCCGCCGGCCGAACCGCAGACGGGCGGCTCCGGACTGGATGCCCCGCTCGTCCAGCTGCTCTTCGGCTACGAGCCCACCAACTTCGGCGTCATGGGCATCTTCACCGCCGCCTCCGTGGTCTTCTTCGCCTTCATCGGCTTCGACGTGGTGGCCACCGCCGCCGAGGAGACCAAGCTCCCGCAGCGGGACATGCCGCGCGGCATCCTCGGCTCGCTGATCATCTGCACCGTGCTCTACGTGGCAGTGTCGATCGTGGTGACCGGCATGCAGAACTACAAGGAGCTCTCCGTCAGCGCCCCGCTGGCCGACGCCTTCAAATCCGCCGGCCATCCGGTCTACGGCGGCATCATCAGCTTCGGCGCCGCCGTGGGCCTGACCACCGTGTGCATGATCCTGCTGCTGGGCCAGACCCGGGTGTTCTTCGCGATGAGCCGCGACGGCCTGCTGCCGCGCTTCTTCTCGCGGACCCACCCGAAGTTCCGTACGCCCTACCGGCCGACGATCCTGCTCGGCGTGATCATCGCCATCGTCGCCGGATTCACCAGCATCAACGAGCTGGCGACCCTGGTGAACATCGGCACCCTCTTCGCCTTCGTCGTCGTCGCGCTCGGCGTGATGGTCCTGCGCCGCACCCGGCCCGACCTGCACCGGTCCTTCCGCACCCCGTGGGTGCCGTTCGTGCCCATCGTGTCGATCGCCGCGTCGGTCTGGCTGATGCTGAACCTGCCGGCCGAGACCTGGCTGCGCTTCGGGATCTGGATGGTGATCGGCTTCGTCGTCTACTTCCTCTACGGGAAGCAGCACAGCCGGCTGGGCCGTGGCGAGGGGATGACACCCAATCCCGCGCGGGAAGGGCGCTGAGCCTGCTGCGTACGGTGAGGGCATGGAGATCACCGTGGGACTGGAACCCTGGTCGGAAGACGACTTCTGGCTGCTGCTGCGCAAGAACGAGCCGGCCATGAAGGAGCACCTGGGCGGCCCGGAGACCGAGGCCGAGCTCCGGGACCGGCACCGGCGCTACCTGGAGCTGAGCGCCCGGGAGCCGGAGGCCGGGCGGATGTTCCGGGTCGTGGCCGACGGGGAGACCGTGGGCAGCATCGGCTTCTGGGAGCGGCTCTGGCAGGACGAGGAGGTCTATGAAACCGGCTGGGGCATCCTCCCCGAGTTCCAGGGCCGGGGGCTCGCGGCCCGCGCGGCCCGGGCGCTCGTCGCCCACGCGGGCGTCCACGGCACCCGCCGCCACCTGCACGCCTTCCCGTCCGTCGAGCACACCGAGTCCAACGCGGTGTGCCGCGCGGCCGGGTTCGTACTCCTCGGCGAGGTGCAGTTCGAGTACCCGCCGGGGCAGTGGCACGCGAGCGGTGACTGGCGTGTGGTGCTGCGCGGCGACGGCTCGTAACGCCGATGAGCCCCGGCGCCCATCGGGGGCCGGGGCTACGAGCGGTGAGCGGGGAGGGTCAGCCGCCGGTGGCGGGGGACTTCTTCGCCGAGGCCGGGATCGGCTGGTCCTTGCGCAGGGCGTCCCAGAGCTGGCCGGACTGCGGCTCCACGGCGACCACGCGGTTCTCGTCGATCTTGTCGTAGGCGACCGGAAGCATGATCGTCTCCATGGTCTCCGGATCCACGCCCTTCATGCTCTGGGCGAAGTCCGACAGGCCCTTGAGGGAGTCGAGCTCGGCGTCCGTGGTCAGCGCCTTGGTGCCGGCATCGGCGAGCTTGTACAGCCGGGCCGGGTTGCTGAGCGCGTCCTGCTTCTTGATCTCGGACAGCATCGCGATCATGAACTTCTGCTGGAGGTCGATGCGCCCGAGGTCGCTGCCGTCCCCGTAACCGTGGCGGGTACGAACGAACTTGAGCGAGTCCGTGCCGTTGAGGCGGTGCGTGCCCGCGTCGAGGTTCAGACCGCCCTTGATGGGCTTGTCGAGGGTCACGTCCACCCCGCCGAGCGCGTCCACCAGCTCCTTGAAGCCGGCGAACTCCACCTTCACCAGGTGGTCGACGCGGACGCCGGACATCTGCTCGACCGTCTTGACGACACAGGCCGGGCCGCCGGTGCCGATGATGCTGTTGATCATGATGCGGTTCGCGCCGGCGATCGACTTGCCGTTCTTGTCCTTGCACTCCGGCCGCGTCACGAGGGTGTCGCGGGGGATGCTGATCGCGGTGGCCTTCTTACGGCCCTCGGGTATGTGCACCAGCATGTTGGTGTCCGAGCGGGAGCCGCTGACGTCGCCGTGGTCGAGCTCACCGTTGGCGCCGGCGCGCGAGTCGGAGCCGAGCACCAGGATGTTCTGCCCGCTGTCCGGGACCTTCGCCGGCCGGTTGTCGACACCGATCGCCTGGTCCAGGTCGACACTGTCGATGTTCCCGTTGAGGTGGTTGTATGCCCACCAGCCGGTGCCGGCGGCGCCGAGCAGCAGCAGGACCAGTACGAGGAGGACGATCCTCAGGACGCGTCGTCTGCGCGGACGCACCCCGCGCCCTCCGGCTCGCCGACGACTGCGTACGGTGGTGTCTTGGGTCATACTGCTCGAATCCTCGGGGCCCTGGGTCGGAGGGCAGCGGGCAAGGGTGGCCGGATGCCGCTGCACTATAAGCAGATTTCCAAGTCGAATGGGAGTGCGCTTATCGTCCTCCTGGTCGGCCGTGATGCGGAAAATACCGGAGTCCCCACAACGCGGGGGAGGGGGAGTGGGAGCCATGGCCCGAAATGCCGGACGTCGTGCGCGACGCGGTGACGCCTCGCGCGAGCAGCTTCAGCAGGGTTCCCCTTCGCAGTCAGGCCGGGCTTCCGCGGTGGTCATCGTCGTCGCCGGCCCCGCCGACGCCGTACCCCTGATCAACTCGGAACCGGCCGGATCGGTCATCGAACTGGTCTGGCTCGACGGCGCCGCCGCCGCCGAGCAGCGTGCGATGGAAGCGGCCGTGGCACAGGCGAAGCGGCGCGGGTGCAGATTCCCCGGGGAACCGTTCCTCCTGTACGCGGCGGACGGCAACCTCACGGGCCAGATCCTCGACGTCCTCCATGAGATCGAACCCGTGCGCGTCCGCACCCTCGATCCCGACCCCGTGCACACCGACGTCGACCGCGAGAGCAAACTCCCGATCGTCAGCGAGCCGGCCGCGCGCGGTCAGGTGGCGCGCAGCACGCTCAGGGCCGCACGCCGCTATCAGCTCGCCGTCGGCACCCCGGTGTTCGTGGACTGCCGCCGGGCCGGCGCCGACCCCGCGCTGCCCGCCGCGGCCTGCTCCCGCTACCCCAGGCCGACCCAGTGGCTGCTCGCCGGCAAGGACGGGCGGCTGTCCGCCTACCTGCCGACGGCTGCCGGCGTGGTCCGCTGGACCGAGGGACGCACCGAGGCCGAAGGCTGGAGCGGGCCGGAACTGCTCCAGGGCCCGGAACTGATGCCGGGACTGACCGTGCTGCGGGGTCCCGAGGGCTACGCGTACCTGATCGGCCTGAGCCGGACCAAGCGCAAGGACAGCGGCTCCGACGTCGAGGTGGTGTACGCCGCCCAGTACCAGACGGGCCGGCCCCTCGGCCCCTGGACCACCGTCGGCAATCCCAACGCGGCGAGCTGGCACAAGGCCCGGGAAACCGGTTTCCCCGTGGCCACCTTCGACGCGGACGGCGTCCTGCACGTGTTCGTGCGCAACTTCGGGCACAGCGTCAGCGTGCGGCGGCAGACCCCCAAGGGCCGGATGACCGGCTGGGAAGCGCTGGGCGGGCTGCGGGTGGCCGACGAGCTGGTCGCCTTCCCGGCCGCGCAGGGCGGTGTGCACATGGTGGCGAGGGCGCGCGACACCGCGTCCGCGGGGCACTTCTTCCAGCAGGACGTGAAGGCGGCCTGGGTGGAGAACCGGCGGATCCCCGTGAGCCCGTACCCGGGCAGCCTCTCGGTGGCCCCCGAGAGCGGAGTCGTGCGGTTCCGCTACGCGGGGAGCAACGAGGTCTGCGTCTGGTGGCCGGGCGCGCAGGTGCCCATAGGGCTCGGCGGGCCGGAGGGGCTCGGGCCGGTCGCGGGGGTGGCGGGAGCCGACATCCAGGGCTGGGGCTGCACCGTGCTCGTGCGCGAGGGCGCCGGGGGAGTGACGGCCATCGGCGCGCACCCGGACGGGCGACCGGACATCGGGGTGTGGTGGGAGGAATCCGGGGAGCCCTCGGTGGTTCCGCCCGCCGCGGCGTTCGACAGCCGGGGCCGTGTGGTGATCGCCACAGTGGGAATGGACGGAACGCTCCGCGTGGCGCGCCAACAACTGGGATCTCAGGGCTTGGAGTTCACTCCGTGGACTGTCCACTAAGGATCGTTTAAGTCCTGGATATGCAGGTTTAAGCACGGCAATGGTCGCCTTGCGTGCTGGATGGCGCCACGCGCGACTTGTTATGGTCATTCAGCGCCCATTTACCTGGACCATAGGTGAACGTTCGGCGTCACGGGGGCGGCGCTCGCTTTCGTGTCTCGTGGGGTGGGCGCAGGCGCTCTGGTGACCAGGTTCGCGCCGTTGACGACTGAGGGGTTATGTCCAAGCTGTCACTGAAGGCCGTCCAGAAGCTCACGTGCAAGAAACGGGACGCCTGGTGGACGGTCCTTCTGGTCGATCCGATCGCGACCCGCCTCGTCTGCGTTTTCGCGCGCTGGAACTTCGTGACGCCCAACCGCGTGACGTGGGCCGCGCTCTACGTCGGCCTCGGCTCGGCCTGGTTCTTCCTCCAGGGCGACTGGCTCTCCCTCTGCATCGGCGCGGGGCTGTACCACATCAGCTTCATCCTCGACTGCATCGACGGGAAGCTCGCCCGCCTGAAGGGCAACGGCACCATCTTCGGCGGCTGGCTCGATTACGTCTTCGACCGCATCCGTGTGCTCTTCTGCGCGCTGGCCCTCATGGGCGGGCAGTTCCTGCAGCACGACGAAGAGGTCTACCTCCTCGCGGCCCTCGTCGTGATCTTCCTCGACATGCTCCGCTACGTCGACGCCCTCCAGATCTACAAGATGCGCATGTCCATGCGTAACAAGATCGAGGCCGTCACCCTCGCCCGCCAGGCCGAGGAGGGCATCGAGGAGGAGGAGCGGAAGGTCGTCTTCATCGAGGACCTCCTGCGGGAGAACCCCCTCGGGCAGGCCGACGAAATCAAGCGGGAGACCGCGCAGGTCGAGCAGGCCGAGGTCATCGACCTCCACCAGCAGTTCCGCGAGAGCTTCCCCTGGTACGCACGGTTCCGCCACGCCCTGGTGCAGAGCCGCATCCGGCCGCACCTCATCAGCGGCATCGAGTTCCAGATGTTCATCTTCATCATCGGACCCGTCATCGGCCACATCCTGTGGACCACCGCCGTGTCCGCCGTGCTGATGGGCGGCTTCGAGCTCGTGATCATGTTCAAGTTCTGGCTCTCCACCCGCGACTTCACGCGCACCATGGAACGCCTCGACCCGGGCAACATCCCGTCCAGGGCCGGCTCCATCGCCCCGCACCTGCACGCAGGACGCCACCGGCGCCGCGGCGAGGACGACCTGAACGCGATCGATCCCGCCCAGATGTTCCCCGCCCCCGAGCCCTACGAGGACCCCGGATTCGAGCCGTTTCCGCGGGCCTACACGGATCAGTTCACCGGCAGCGTGACCGACACGATGCAGCTGGCCCAGATCCCCTCGCAGCACTCGCAGCGACCTGACTACGCCGAACGAGAGCGCCACCCCAGATGAGTTTCCCGGTCGACATCTCTCCGTACGGCGTCACGATCGTCATTCCGGCCTACAACGCGAGCGCGACCCTCGCCCGCGCACTCCAGTCGGCCGTGGCCCAGACGCACCGGGGCATCGAGGTGCTCGTCATCGACGACGCCTCCACCGACGGCACCCGGGGCGTCGCCCGCCAGTTCGCCGCCCAGGACCCCCGGGTCCGCGTCATCGAGCGGCCGCAGAACAGCGGCGGCTGCGGCGCCCCCCGCAACAACGGCATCGAAGCGGCATCCGGCCAGTTCGTGATGTTCCTCGACGCGGACGACGAGCTGCCGCTCAAGGCCGTCGAGACCCTGCTCTCCTCCGCCGTCGTCACCGGGTCCGAGGTCACCGCCGGCCGCGTCGTGCGCATCAACCTCGCCACCGACGAGATCACCGTCTGGCAGCCGCAGCTGTACCCCGCGGACCAGACGGTCGGGGGCCTGGGGGCCATGCCGGAGCTCTTCGAGGACCCGATCGCCGCCGGCAAGCTGTACCGGCGGGACTACCTCGACAACTTCGGCATCCGCTTCCCCGAGGGCGTCTTCTTCGAGGACACGTACTTCTCCACGGTCGCGAACTTCCACGCGCGCTCGTTCACCATCCTCGCCACCCCCGTCTACCGGTGGATGTTCGAGCGGGAGTCCGACCAGCCCTCGATCACCAACCGCCGCCACGAACTGCGCAGCATCGGCGACCGCATCCGGGTGCACCAGTACACCGACAGCTTCCTGCACAGCGTCGGCCGGCCCGACCTGCTGGCCCGCAAGGCCGCCAAGTTCCTCTCGCACGACCTGCGCCTGTACACCCCCGAGCTCCGCAACGGCGACCGCAACTACCGCAACGGGTTCCTCGCGGCCGTGGCCCCGTACCTGCGCACCCTGGAGCCCACCACCTACGAGCTGTGCGGGCCCATGGAGCGGGTGCGCGCCTTCGGCCTGATGCACGGCCGCGTCGACATCGCCGTGTCGGCCTCCGACTACATGCGCCGCCGCAGCGTCATCAGCTCCGACGTCGTCGAGCGCGACGGGCGGGTGTTCTGGTCCGGGTCGCTGCTCCGCCACCCCGACGCCGAGCGCTTCCTCGAAGTCACCGAGCTCGACCTGACCGGCCAGAAGCTCGCCGAATCCCGCCTCTACAACCAGGCGACCTCCGTCGAGCTGGTCGACGGCGAACTGCACATAGCCGGCGCGATACGCAACCAGTTCGGCCGGGTCCGCCCCGACGACAAGGTCGAGCTCATCGCGGTACTGCGGCGCCGCAGCTCCAAGACCGACTACCACTTCCCCGTCTCCAGCGTGGAGATCGACGCGGACTGGATCCGCTACCACGCCACCGTCGACCTCACCTCCACCCTGGACAAGGCCGACCGCGCGGGGCACTGGAACTTCTTCGTCCAGCTCCGGCACGACGGCGAGCGGGCCTCCACCGCCCTCAACATCAGCGGACTCGACGCCACCAGCCTGCGCTACGCCTCCGCCCAGGGCGTCCACGAGGTCTACGAGACCATCAGCGGGAACCTGGGCCTGCGCCCTCAGACCGAGGAACTGCAGGCCAAGGCCTCCGACCGGGGAACCCCCTGGCTGTGGTGGCAGGACGCCACACCGACCGGCCCCGTCCAGCCCCCCGAGCAGTACGTCGCGGCGCTCGTGGTCCTGTGCCACAACGACGAGTACCACCTGCGCGAGTTCCTCTCCTCCCTCGTGGCCCAGGGCAGCTTCGGGGGCACCCAGGTGGTGTTCGTCGACGACGGCTCGAACGACACCACCGCCCAGCAGCTGGCGGCCTTCGCCGCCTACTACCCGAACGCGATGGTCGTCACCCAGCACAGCCTCGGCGCGCGCATCGCCTTCGAGAACGGCCTGCAGTACGTCGCCGCCCCCTACGTGATGTTCGCGCGGGCCCGGGACATCCTCGGCGAGGACTCCGTGGGCCGGCTGCTCACGGCGGCCCGCAAGACCAAGGGAGCCGACGCCGTCGTCGGCGTGGCGGACAACTTCCCGGGCCCGTGGCTCGGCAAGGACGAGCCGTGGGAGCGCTACTTCACCGCCAAGGGCGCCATCCGCAAGCTCGCCGACGCCCCGTACCTCGTCTTCTCGACCCGGCTCGGCGGAAAGCTCTTCAAGACCTCCTTCGTGCGCGAGCACGGCTTCCGGTGCGGCCCGGGCCACGGCCTCGAGGACGACTGGTTCACCGTCCCGGCCCTGCTGTTCACGAAGGCGGTGACCGTCGCACCCGGCGCCCGCTTCTTCGAGCGCGAGGAAGAGAAGCAGAACTCGCTCTTCGACCGGCCCTGGAACGACCCCGCCAAGGCGGTGGACCGGGTCCGGCTGGCCGAGTACGTCCTGACGTCGGTCCAGGGCGCACCGCCCCGGGTCGTCCGCCTGGCCCACCGCTTCGTCGTCCGCTCGCTCCAGCCCTACGTGCGCAACATGCACCGCATCATGAGCAAGACGGAGCTCGCCGGGGTCCTTCCCCTGCTCGCGTCGGTCTACGGCAAGATCCCCGACGAGATCATCCTGCAGTACGCCACGCACCCGCAGTCCAAGGTCCAGCACCACGCGATCGTGACGGGCAACCTCGAGCTCTTCGCCGACCCGCTGAGCGCGCCGGAGTTCCTGCCCCGGCTCTACCTCGACGACGAAGGCATCTACCGGCGCCTCGCGAGCGACCCGGTGGAGACGAAGCTGCTGCGCGTCCCGCGGTCCAACGCCGTCATGGAGACCTTCCTCTGGAAGGGCGACGAGATCCAGCTCGAGGGCCTCCTCGTGATCTCCGGCGTCGACATCGACACCCAGTACACCAACCGCATCCAGCTGGTGTTCTCCGACGGACGCCGCGAGGTGGCGCTCCCCGTCGAGCAGGTCTACCGCCGCGACCGCTGGCGTACCCGCAAGAACCAGGACTGGTTCTCCGGCTGGCGCGCCACGGCACGCCCGTCCGCGCTCAACGCGCTGGCCAACTCCGAGCTGACCATGGTGATCCGGGTCCTCGACGAGGACCGTCACCACGACATCAAGCTCGCGGCCCGCATGAACCTGCACCGCTTCAAGGGCGTGCACACCTCGGGCAAGCAGCGCTTCGTCCTGTCGATCGACGAGGAGGAGGGGGTCACCGCACGCTGGGTGAAGGGCTTCTCGGCCCGGCGCAAGGACAAGATGCACCGCTTCCGCGAGGAGCTGCGCAACTCCCTCCCGGGCCGTCCCGGCTGGCGCACCCGCTTCATGTACTGGCTGACGTACCCCTACCTGCACGGCCGGGGCATCTGGATCATCGGTGAACGCGAGGACACCGCCCAGGACAACAGCTACCACCTCTTCAAGTGGATCCGGCTGAACCAGCCCAAGCGCAAGATCTTCTACTCGATCAACCGGGACGCGCACGACTGGGACAAGGTCGCCCAGTACGGGCAGGTCATCGACAGGCTCTCGTGGAAGCACCGCGCGTACCTGCTGCACGCCGAGCGCCTGATCAACTCCTACGACCTGGAGGCCTACCTCGGCTTCCCGGGCCTCAACAAGCGCTCCTTCCTGCGCGGCTACGGCGACCTGCTGCGCTACAAGCGCGTGTTCCTCGGGCACGGCGTGGGCTACAACGACGTCGTCGCCTCGATCCACGGGCAGACCACCAACGTCGACATGGTCCTCAGCACGGGCCGCAGCGAGCGGTCCTACACCGCCGAGCACTGCGGCTACGGCTACGAGCGCGTCGCCGCCACGGGCATGCCCCGGTTCGACGCGCTGGAGCCGGTGCCGGGCCTCCGGCGGGTCCTGGTCATGCCCACGTGGCGCCGCGACATCGTGGCGCCCTCGTACAACAAGGCGGCCAAGCCCGAGATCCCGTTCGCGGCGTCCGAGTACTACCGCTTCTTCTCGTCCCTGCTGCGCAACGAGCGGCTGCTCGCCGCGCTCCAGTACCACGGGGTCGAGCTGGAGTTCATGCCGCACTACGAGATCCGGCCCTACCTCCAGCACTTCAAGATCGAGCACCCGTCGATCATCGTGTCCTCGACGGGCCGCGACGTACAGCTGGCCATGCGCGAGTGCTCGATGATGGTCACCGACTACTCCTCGGTGTTCTTCGACGTGGCGTACATGGGCAAGCCGGTCGTCTACACGAACTTCGACGACGAGTCCTTCTACAGCAAGCACTACAAGCGCGGGTACTTCGACATCGACAGGGACGGCTTCGGCCCGGCCTGCCGGACCGTCGACCACGCGGTGCAGGAGATCATCGGCGTCCTGGAGCGCAACTTCCAGCTGGAGCCCCGGTACAAGCAGCGCGTGGATGACTTCTTCATCCTGCGCGACACCTCGAACTGCGAGCGCGCCTTCAAGGTCATCGACACGATGGACTCCAACTTCGTGGGTGACGAGCGGGCCCGGCTGCACTTCGGAGAACGCGGATTCGGGGAGTTCTGAGAGACGTGAAGGTCGCACGATGACGTCGATATACCTGGCGGGCGGATCCACGGTCTGCAGCCGCCAGCGCAGCATGGCACCCATGGCCGGATGGGGGCAGACCCTCCCGCTCTTCATGCAGGGCGTCGAGGTGGTCAACTGTGCCCGCGCCGGCGCCAGCACCAAGAGCTTCATGGAACGCGGACGTCTGGGCTGGATCCTGGACAACATCAAGCCGGAGGACCTCCTGGTCATCTCCTTCGGCCTGAGCGACATGAAGCCGGGCGCCGGCCTGTTCACCGAGCCGTTCGGCGAGTTCCAGACCAACCTGCGGCGCTACGTGAACGAGGCGCGGGACCGCGGCGCCCACCCGGTGCTCGTCACCAGCCACGAACGCCGCGTCTTCGACCGCTTCGGCAACATGCGCCGGCCGCTGATGATGTACCCGGCTGCGATGCGCGAGGTGGCGGTCGAGCTCTCCGTGCCGCTGATCGACCTGAACGAGTGGAGCATCGTCTGGTGGCGCCAGCTCGGTCCGGACGGCACCAAGAGCCTGTTCGTGTACCTCGAGCCGGGCGAGCACCCCAACTACCCGGAGGGCGTGGCCGACAACTCGCACCTGCGCGGCCACGGAGCGCTGGAGTGTTCCCGCTTCGTCGCCGGCCAGCTGATGGTGCAGGGCATGCTGCCCGCGCAGTTCTTCCGGAACCTGGAGACGGGATTCGACGCGGACCAGGTGGTGGAGTTCCTCGACGACGAGGTCTTCGACCATATGACCAAGCTACGCGTCTCGGGAGGCATGAAGTGAGCGGGAACTGGTTCCCCCTGGTCCGCGCCTGGGCCACTCAAGGGCCTTACACCGGGGTGCTCGACCTGCTCGCCACGGCCGACCCGGCGTACCCCTTGCGGCCGGGCTCGCAGTTCCAGCTCGCCATGACGGTGACCCCGTCCGGCGGAGCGTTCCGCACGTACGGCTACATCCTCGGCGAGAGCCTCGAGGACGGGGTGGTCGTCGAGGACCTCCAGGGCCTGCGCAAGCTCCCCAACGGCCGCTACGCGTGCTTCGCCTCGGGCGACGAGCCGGTCACCGCGACCTGCGTCGTACGCGTCAAGGAGGAGGGCTCGGACGGCTCGGTCGTGGTGCCGCGCGTGGTCGTCGGCATCATGCCCTTCCAGGGCGACAAACTCGTCTCCTCCTCGGGCATCGAGGACAAGGGCTACTACGCCCGCCGCCGCTCCATCCCCGCGAGGCGGCTGGTCCTGCGCCCCGGCGAGGTGGTGGCGCTGCCCGCGGGCAGCCCCGAGGGACTGCGGCTGAGGGGTGTGACCATCGCCCGCTACGGCATGCTGGGCTGCTCCCCCGACGGCGCGGTCACCTACCAGGCCCCCCACTCGTTCCACGGCTACGACCGCTTCGTGTGCACCTACGAGGATCAGGACGGGTACGTGGCCGAGGGCCACGTGGTCGTCCGCGTCGGCGACCTCGGTGCGTCACCCGGCGCGCTGGGCGCCGTCCGTGGCTAGGCGCACGCGGCTCGCCGCCGTCGCGCTGGCCGTGACCGTCACCCTCGCGGGATGCACGGAAGCGCCCCGGCCCCCGGACGAACCGGTCCCCTCGGGCTCGCAGCCCGAGGAACTCGAGCTGCCCGAAGGGGTCACGTACAAGGAGTCCGTCCGCAAGCTCGACGGCGAGCAGAGCTCGCACGTGCGGGTCCTGACCATCCGTCCCGACGCCAAGGTCAGGGTCGCGGGCATGCACGGCCCCGCCGTGGCGCACGCCGAGACGGTGCGCAAGATGGCCGAGTCCTTCGGGGCGCTGGCCGCCGTCAACGCCTCGTTCTTCGACATCAGCACCGGCAAGAGCTACGCCGGCTACGACGGAGACCCCCTCGGCCTCTACACCGAGGGCGGCAAGGTCCTCAGCGAGGCGATCAAGGGCCGGCCCACCCTGCTCCTGGGCTACAACCGCGGCAAGCTCAGCGCCCGGGTCGACGAGGTCTCCACCGACGGGGTGGTGGTCTCGGACGACGGCGTTCCCCAGGAACTGGACGGGATCAACCGGGTGCCCGGTCGCATCCTCGGCTGCGGGGGTGTCGGCGGTGACCTCCTGGCCGTCACCGAAGAGCCGATGCAGGAACCGTACGGCGGGCTGTGCACGGACACCGACGAGCTCGTGGTCTTCACCCCGGAGTGGGGAGAGCGCACGCCCCCCGGCCCGCCGGGCAGCGTGGAGGCCCTGCTCGACGCCGACGGCCGGGTGACGAGCGTCCGCAAGCCCGCCGGAGGCGCCGTTCCCAAGAACGGCAGCACCCTCTACGGGATCGGAACCGACACGGAATGGCTGCGCACGCACGCCGAGCCCGGTGCCGTGCTCACCACCTCCTTCGTCATGAACGACGCGTCCGGATCGGTGGTCCCCGGTCCCGTCGAGACGGCGGTGGGCGGCCGCTACCGGCTGCTGCGCGACGGGGTCCCCGACGTGGTCGAGCCGACTTCGGCGACGAAGACGGCCCCGCGGACCGCCGTCGGCGTCACCAAGAACGGAAGCCTGCTCCTGGTGACCATCGACGGCCGGGCACCGGGGGTGGACGCGGGCGCCACGGTCATGCAGACGTCCAAGCTCATGGCCGCCCTCGGGGCCCGGGACGCCCTGATGCTCGACGGCGGCGGCTCGACCACGATGATCGTGCGCGACGAGCTGCGCAACACCCCGCGCGGTGCCGAGGGCGCGGAGCCCTCGGAGCGGCCCGTGGCCAACGGGATCGGCATCTTCGAGCAGTGAGCCGGTAGCCGGGTCCGCGCGGTGCGAGCAGTGAGCAGGCGGACGTGAAAGAGCGGGCCGTACGGGATCTCCTCCCGTACGGCCCGCTCTTCGTGGTACCGGCTGCCGCTCGTTACGCGGGAACGCTCGCCACGCCCGGCGCCAGGAACTTCTTGCCGTTCACCCGCTCGGAGACGCCTTCGCGGTCCAGGTACGGGGTGACCCCGCCCAGGTGGAAGGGCCAGCCCGCGCCCGTGATGAGGCAGAGGTCGATGTCCTGGGCCTCGGCCACGACACCCTCCTCCAGCATCAGGCCGATCTCCTGCGCCACCGCGTCCAGGACGCGGTCGCGGACCTGCTCCTCGGTCAGGACGGTGTCGCCCTGGACCAGGAGCGCGGCGACCTCGGGGTCGAGCTCCGGCTTGAAGCCGTTCTCCGCGTTGTAGACGTAGAAGCCGCGCTTGCCGGCCTTGACCACGGCCGCCAGGTTCGGGGACACCGTGAAGCGCTCCGGGAAGGCGCGGTTCAGGGTCTCGGAGACGTGCAGACCGATCGCCGGGCCGACGAGCTCCAGCAGCACCAGCGGGGACATCGGCAGGCCGAGCGGCTCGATGGCCTTCTCGGCGGTGACCACCGGGGTGCCCTCGTCGATGACGTTCTGGATCTCGCCCATGAAGCGGGTCAGGATGCGGTTCACGACGAACGCCGGGGCGTCCTTGGTGAGGACCGCGGTCTTCTTCAGCTTCCGCGCGACACCGAAGGCCGTGGCCAGCGAGGCGTCGTCGGTCTGCTCGCCGCGGACGATCTCCAGCAGCGGGAGGATCGCGACCGGGTTGAAGAAGTGGAAGCCGACCACGCGCTCCGGGTGCTGGAGCTTCGAGGCCATCTCCGAGACCGACAGCGAGGAGGTGTTGGTGGCGAGGATCGCGTGCGCCGGGGCGACCGCCTCGACCTCCGCGAACACCTTCTGCTTGACGGACATCTCCTCGAACACGGCCTCGATGATGAAGTCCGCGTCCGCGAAGCCCTCGGCCTTGTCCAGGACACCGGTCACCAGGGCGGTCAGGCGGTTGGCCTTGTCCTGGTTGATGCGGCCCTTGCCGAGCAGCTTCTGGATCTCGGCGTGGACGTAGCCCACGCCCTTGTCCACGCGCTCCTGGTCGATGTCGGTGAGGACCACCGGCACCTCCAGGCGGCGCAGGAACAGCAGTGCCAGCTGCGAGGCCATCAGGCCCGCGCCGACGACGCCGACCTTGGTGACCGGGCGGGCCAGGTTCTTGTCCGGGGCGCCGGCCGGGCGCTTGGCGCGCTTCTGGACCAGATTGAAGGCGTAGATGCCGGAGCGCAGTTCGCCGCCCATGATGAGGTCCGCGAGCGCGGCGTCCTCGGCGTCGAAGCCCTTCTGCAGGTCGCCGTCCTTGGCAGCCTCGATGATCTCCAGCGCGCGGTAGGCGGCCGGGGCCGCGCCGTGCACCTTGGAGTCGGCGACGAAGCGGCCGCGGGCGACCGCCGCGTCCCAGGCCTCGCCGCGGTCGATCTCGTCGCGGACGACCTCGGTGGTGCCGTTCAGCACGTTCGCGGTCCACAGGAGCGACTGCTCCAGGAAGTCCGCGCCCTCGAACAGCGCGTCCGCGATGCCGAGTTCGAAGACCTGCTTGCCCTTGAGCTGGCGGTTCTGGTTCAGCGAGTTCTCGATGATGACCGAGACCGCGCGGTCCGCGCCGATCAGGTTCGGGAGGAGGGCGCAGCCGCCCCAGCCCGGAACCAGGCCGAGGAAGACCTCGGGCAGCGAGAAGGCCGGGATGGCCTTGGAGACGGTGCGGTAGGTGCAGTGCAGACCGACCTCGACACCGCCGCCCATCGCCGCGCCGTTGTAGTAGGCGAAGGTGGGGACCGCCAGCGCCGCGAGGCGCTTGAAGACGTCGTGGCCGCCCTTGCCGATGGCGAGCGCCTCGTCGTGCTTCTTCAGCAGCTCGACGCCCTTGAGGTCGGCGCCGACCGCGAAGATGAACGGCTTGCCGGTCAGGCCCGCACCGACGATGGAGCCCGCGAGGGCCTCCTGCTCGACCTGGTCGATCGCCGCGTTCAGGTTGGCGAGGGACTGCGGGCCGAAGGTGGTCGGCTTGGTGTGGTCCAGGCCGTTGTCCAGCGTGACGAGCGCGAAGCGCCCGGCGCCGAAGGGCAGGTCCAGGTGGCGCACGAGCGCGCGCGTGACGACCTCGTCCGGGAACAGCTCGGCCGCGCCCTTCAGGAGCTCAGTGGTGGTGGTGCTCACTTGCTGTCTCCCTCGGCGGTGAAGTTCGGGTTCTCCCAGACGACCGTGGCGCCCATGCCGAAGCCGACGCACATGGTGGTCAGGCCGTAGCGGACCTCCGGCTGCTCCTCGAACTGGCGGGCCAGCTGGGTCATCAGGCGGACGCCGGAGGAGGCGAGCGGGTGACCGAAGGCGATGGCCCCGCCGTACTGGTTGACGCGGGCGTCGTCGTCGGCGATGCCGTAGTGCTCCAGGAACGCGAGGACCTGGACCGCGAACGCCTCGTTGACCTCGAAGAGGCCGATGTCGTCGATCGTCAGACCGGCCTGCGCCAGGGCCTTGTCGGTGGCCGGGATCGGGCCGTAGCCCATGACCTCCGGCTCGACACCCACGAAGGAGTACGAGACCAGGCGCATCTTGACCGGGAGGTTGTTCTCGCGGGCGAAGTCCTCGGACGCGATGATCGCGGCGGTGGCACCGTCGTTGAGACCGGCGGCGTTGCCCGCGGTGACCTTGCCGTGGGTACGGAAGGGGGTCTTGAGGTTCGCCAGGTTCTCCAGGGTGGTCCCCGGACGCATCGGCTCGTCGGCGGTGACCAGGCCCCAGCCCGTCTCACCGGCCGCCTCGTTGTTGTTGCGCACCGAGATCGGCACCAGGTCCGGCTGGATCTTGCCGTCGGCGTACGCCTTGGCGGCCTTCTCCTGCGAGCGCACGGCGTACTCGTCGACGCGGAGCTTGGTGATCGTCGGGTACCGGTCGTGCAGGTTCTCGGCGGTCATGCCCATGAACAGGGCGGACTCGTCGACCAGCTTCTCGGAGACGAAGCGCGGGTTCGGGTCCACGCCCTCGCCCATGGGGTGGCGGCCCATGTGCTCCACACCGCCGGCGAGGGCGACGTCGTACGCACCGAAGGCCACGCCGCCCGCGACGGCGGTCACGGCGGTCATCGCGCCGGCGCACATGCGGTCGATCGAGTAGCCCGGTACGGACTGCGGGAGGCCCGCGAGAATGCCGGCCGTGCGGCCCAGCGTCAGGCCCTGGTCGCCGATCTGCGTGGTCGCGGCGATGGCGACCTCGTCGATCTTGGCGGGGTCCAGGTCCGGGTTGCGGCGCAGCAGCTCCCGGATGGCCTTGACGACGAGGTCGTCGGCGCGGGTCTCGTTGTAGATGCCCTTCGGGCCCGCCTTGCCGAACGGGGTGCGGACGCCGTCGACGAAGACGACGTCCCTGACGGTACGAGGCACGTTGGCTCTCCTCCAGGTGCGGGTGTGCACTGCTGCGCGGGGGCGAGCTCATTACTGAGCGCCCGCTCACCTCTCCATGCTACTTGCCGGTAACTGGCATGGACAGCCCCCTCGGAAGGAGCGGCGAAGGTCACACTCCGCCGCCCCGGCGCGCACGCGCTGCGAGGGTGCGGCCGGCCCGTCCCGCCGGCGCCCGCAGGCGGCCCCTCGGGGCGCGTACGGGGCCTGCGGGGTCAGTGGGGCCGGTGGCCGCGATGGCGGCGGCCATGGGGGCCGAGGCGCGGACGGTGTCCGTCACGAAGGTGCGGCGGCGGACGCCCAGGGTGCGCAGGGCCGGGCCGTGGTCGACCGCTACCACCGCGGCCGCGGCGGCGAGCGTGGCCCGCCAGGCCGCGACGACCGCCCGGCGGGCGGGGGCGGGCAGGGGCGCCAGCGCCTCGCGCAGGCGCAGGCAGTGGAAGGGGACGTGGCGCTCCTCGTCGGCGAGGATCAGCCGGGCGACCTCGGAGGCCAGCGGGTCGGCGGCCCCGTCCCGCACGGCCCGGTAGTACCGCAGGGCCACCACCTCCGCCACCATCAGCACGAGCAGCTCCACCCGCAGGCCCAGCAGTCGCCGCAGCCGGACGAACACGGTGTCGCTCCAGTGCCCGGCCAGGGTTCCCGCGCCTCCGGCCTCCAGCAGCAGGGCCAGCATCCGCGCGTGGTTCTGCTCCTCCGCCACGAAGAGGCGTACGGCCCGCGCGTACACCGGGTCACCCGCGCGGTCGGCCTTGCCGATCAGTGCGGAGCCGTCCCCGTCCTCCCCGACCTGGAACCGCTGCAGGCTCCGGACCAGCTCCGGAGGGAGTGCGGCGGCCCGGCCCCAGTCCGGATCGCCGCGCTCGGCCCGGCGCCCCGCTTCGGTCTCGAAATCGGCCAGCCACGTGTCGTGTCCCCACCCATGTTTGATCACGTTCAAAAACTAGTGGTCTTTGAGCGTGTTCAAAAGGAGTCGGGCCCGGCTGTAGCGGAACCGGAACATGCCGGAACGTGCCGGAACATGGCGGAGCCCCCCGGCCGAAGGGCCGGGGGGCTCCGCCATGCACTGCGGGCGCGGGTGCGTCAGTCTTCCGGCTCGGGCGCCGGCGGTGCGACGGGCGCGGTCGCGGCCAGGGCCGTGACCAGGGCGTCCGTCACCTGTTCGATCTGCCACGGGCGGGCTCCGTAGCCCGCCAGCGCCTCGGCCACCGCGTCGGCCTCCAGCCGCAGCGGCGGCTCCCAGCACAGCCGGCGGACCGTGTCGGGAGTGATCAGGTTCTCCTGCGGCAGGTTCAGCCCCTCCGCAAGTGCCGACACGGCCGTACGGGCCGCAGCCAGCCGCGCCGCGGCCTCCGGGTCCTTGTCCGCCCAGGAGCGCGGCGGCGGCGGACCCGCCGGGGTCGCGCCCGGCAGCGGCAGTTCGGCCTCGGGCAGGGCCTTCGCCCGGTCCACGGCGGCCATCCACTGGTCCAGCTGGCGCCGGCCCATGCGCTGCCCGTAGCCGGGCAGGGCGGAGAGGGCCTGCACGTTCAGCGGCATGGAGAGCGCGGCCTCGACGATCGCGGCGTCGCCCAGGACCTTGCCCGGTGACACGTCACGTCGCTGCGCGATCCGGTCCCGGGACTCCCACAGCTCCCGGACCACGGCCATCTGCCGGCGCCGGCGCACCTTGTGCATGCCGGACGTACGGCGCCACGGGTCCTTGCGCGGCGGCGCGGGCGGTGCGGCGCAGATGGCGTCGAACTCCTGGCGGGCCCATTCCAGCTTGCCCTGCCGGTCCAGCTCCTTCTCCAGCGCGTCCCTCAGGTCCACGAGCAGCTCCACGTCGAGCGCGGCGTAGCGCAGCCACGGCTCGGGGAGCGGGCGGGTCGACCAGTCGACGGCGGAGTGGCCCTTCTCCAGCACGTAGCCGAGGACCCCCTCGACCATCGCGCCGAGTCCGACCCGCGGGAAGCCGGCCAGGCGGCCGGCCAGCTCGGTGTCGAAGAGGGAGGTGGGTGTCATGCCTATTTCGCGCAGGCAGGGCAGGTCCTGGGTGGCGGCGTGCAGGATCCACTCGGTGCCGGACAGGGCCTCGCCGAGGGAGGAGAGGTCGGGGCAGCCCACCGGGTCGATCAGTGCGGAGCCCGCACCCTCGCGGCGCAGCTGTACGAGGTAGGCGCGCTGGCCGTAGCGGTAGCCGGAGGCGCGCTCGGCGTCCACGGCGACGGGTCCCGTGCCCGCGGCGAAGGCCGCGACCACCTCGGCGAGCGCGGCCGCGTCGGCGACCACCGGGGGGATGCCCTCGCGGGGTTCTAGCAAGGGAATCGGCAGCCCGTCGGACGAAACCTCGTCGTCCGGGGGGCCGCCCCCGGTGGTGGTGCGCAGGCCTGCTGCGGTTTCTTGGGCGTCGGTCACCGGTCAAGGGTATCCGTGGATACGACGCGCCCGTCGCCGGAACGTTCCGGCGACGGGCGCGAGGGGGGGAGGACGGACGTTTCCCCGGGTTCTCCGGGAGTTCTCCCGGGGGCCTTCGGGGGATATCGGCCGGGTCAGTGGATGATCCCGGTCCGCAGGGCGACGGCGACCATCCCGGCCCGGTCGCCGGTGCCCAGCTTGCGGGCGATCCGTGCGAGGTGGGACTTGACGGTCAGGGCGGACAGGCCCATCGAAACGCCGATGGCCTTGTTGGACTGGCCCTCCGCGACGAGGCGCAGGACCTCGACCTCGCGGCCGGAGAGCTCTCGGTAGCCGCCCGGGTGGCTCGGGGCACCCGGGGGGCGGCGGTGCATACGGGCCGCGGCGGCGCCGATGGGGGCGGCGCCGGGCCGGGACGGGAGCCCGATGTTGGTCCGGGTGCCGGTGACGACGTAGCCCTTCACTCCGCCCGCGAGGGCGTTGCGCACGGCGCCGATGTCGTCGGCGGCGGACAGGGCCAGGCCGTTCGGCCAACCGGCGGCGCGGGTCTCGGAGAGCAGGGTGAGACCGGAACCGTCGGGCAGGTGTACGTCGGCCACGCAGATGTCGCGCGGGCTGCCGATGCGTGGACGGGCCTCCGCGATGGACGACGCCTCGATCACGTCGCGTACTCCGAGGGCCCACAAATGGCGGGTCACGGTGGAACGCACGCGCGGGTCGGCCACGACGACCATGGCCGTCGGCTTGTTCGGGCGGTAGGCGACCAGGCTTGCGGGCTGCTCGAGAAGAACGGACACCTAGGCCTCCTGGGGGGGAGTGGCGGGACGGCCGGCTCGGGGAAGGAAGCCGGTGCGAACCGTGCGGATGGTCTATGACTCCTTCGGCACGTCACCCGCCCGGCTTTAGGGAATGATCACGATTTGGTGAGTAACAATTCGGGCAATTCGGACGCACGATCGATCATAGGGTGATCAGAAGCCCGCAAGGGGCGCCCCGTAACGACATCCGGCCCGGCAATCCGACCCGGCATCGGGTGCGGGTCGGCGCGCCGGGAGGGGCCGTGGCCTCGGGGTGTTACCCCTGAGGGTGATGCGGACCGCGCCGCTGGGGCAGCGAGACCACGCCGGTCACCGTCTCGGTCGGTCCGATCGGCGGCAGCCCCGCGATCTGGCACAGCAGTTCGCACCATGCCGACAGGTGTGCGGCGGTGTCCGGCACCCCGCCCACGCCCTCGCGCGGCGTCCAGGAGGCCCTGATCTCGATCTGTGTCGCCGGACGCCGCTCTCCGAGCCCGCCGAAGTAGTGCGAAGCGGCCATGGTGACGGTCCCGCTCGCCTCCCCGTACGTCAGCCCACGCGCGTCCAGCGCCCCCGTCAGCCAGGACCAGCACACCTCGGGGAGGAGCGGGTCCACGGCCATCTCCGGCTCCAGTTCCGCCCGTACGAGCGTCACCAGCCGGAAGGTGCCCTGCCAGGCGTCGTGCCCGGCCGGGTCGTGCAAGAGGATGAGCCGGCCGTCGGCCAGGTCCTCGTCACCGTCCACGACCGCCGCCTCCAGCGCGTACGCGTGGGGTGCCAGTCTCTGTGGCGGTTTGGTGGGGTCGATCTCGATCCCCTGCCGCAGCCTCGCCTTCTTCAAGCCGTCGACCGCCCGCCGGAACGGGAGTGGGACGGAGCTGTCCTTCGCGCTGTCCGTACCGTCAGCGCCATCTGAAAATCGTCCCTGAGCCGCAGCCATGCGGGGAAGACTAGGCGGAACGAGCGCCCGTACGGCGCAGGGACACCCGCGCCGGGCCGGGCACTTCTTCATACGTGCGAAGATTTGAGTCGTGAGCGCCAACACCCGCCCCACGGGCACGCCGAGCCAGACGTACGATTCCGCCTTCCTGAAGGCGTGCCGGCGCGAGCCGGTACCGCACACCCCCGTGTGGTTCATGCGACAGGCGGGGCGCTCGCTCCCCGAGTACCGCAAGGTGCGCGAGGGCACGCAGATGCTGGAATCCTGCATGCGGCCCGACCTGGTCACCGAGATCACGATGCAGCCGGTCCGCCGCCACAACGTGGACGCGGCCATCTTCTTCTCCGACATCGTGGTCCCGCTGAAGGCCATCGGCATCGACCTGGACATCAAGCCGGGCATCGGCCCGGTCGTCGCCCAGCCGATCCGCCGCCGCGAGGACCTCGCACAGCTGCGCGACCTCACCCCGGAGGACGTCTCCTACGTCACCGAGGCGATCGGCATGCTCACGGGTGAACTCGGCTCCACGCCGTTGATCGGCTTCGCCGGTGCGCCTTTCACCCTCGCGAGCTACCTGGTCGAGGGCGGCCCCTCCAAGAACCACGAGCACACCAAGGCCCTCATGTACGGGGACCCGGAGCTCTGGGCCGACCTGCTGGACCGCCTCGCCGAGATCACCTCCTCCTTCCTGAAGGTGCAGATCGAGGCCGGCGCCTCCGCGATCCAGCTCTTCGACTCCTGGGTCGGCGCGCTCGCCCCGGCGGACTACCGCCGCTCCGTGATGCCCGCCTCCGCGAAGGTCCTGGAGTCCGTGGCCTCGTACGGGGTCCCGCGCATCCACTTCGGCGTGGGCACGGGCGAGCTGCTCGGCCTCATGGGCGAGGCCGGCGCGGACGTCATGGGCGTCGACTACCGGGTCTCCCTGAACGAAGCCGTCAAGCGGGTCGGCCCCGGCAAGGCGCTCCAGGGCAACCTGGACCCGGCGGTCCTCTTCTCCACCCCCGAGGCGGTGGAGACCAAGACCCGCGAGGTCCTGGACGCCGCGGCGGACCTGGAGGGCCACATCTTCAACCTGGGCCACGGCGTCCTCCCGACGACGAACCCGGACGCCCTGACCCGCCTGGTGGACTACGTCCACACGCAGACGGCGGTCTGACCCGAGACTGCGCCGACGTCGGTACCGTGCCGTGCATGACATGGCACGGGCCGACGTTTCGCATATCCGACGGAGAGACCATCAACGGGGCCTGGTGCCTCGTGTGGCGCAGGCACGACCTGCTGGACGACCACCACCCCGAGAACCTGTTCGTCTACGCGGACGGCAGGATCACCCGCGGGGGCTACGAGGCGACCGATCTCGCCGGGCTGGCGAGACTGTTGGCCTCGGGGAAGGTCGCGCTCACGCTGCCGGACGGCCGCGAGCGGACCGCCGAGCCTTCGAAGTGGCTCGCCCGCTACCCCGAGCCGCGGACCGACGAGAGCTTCCTCGCGGAAGTGGCCGACGAGATCTCCCGGCTGGCGGGCCGGCCCTCGGCCCACGACCTGCTCATGGAGGCCGTCCGGGCCTACCGCCGCGAGACCACGGAGGCCAACCGGGCCCTGCTCAGGGTCGCGTACCTCGCCGTCCCGGCCCACCTGCGGGTCTTCGTCCTGGGGGACATGGACCGGCAGGACCGGCCGCTGCGGATCCTGGTGACCGACCTCGGCGAGCCCGTGGACGGGGACGGGCCGGTGGCCACGCCGGAACTGCACCAAGGCGCCCTGGACTACTTCGCCGACGTGGACGCGAGCGTGGAGCGGGCCGAGCAGGAGCGGGTTGTCCGGTACGCGGATGCGCCGGTCGGGGCCCCACAGCCACCGGTCGTCCTCCACGAGACCGTGTATCCCCGGGGATGGCCCGCCGAACTCGGCACGTTCGCGCTGCGCAACGACTACGACGCCCCCTTCACCTACGCAGGGGAGACCTACCCCACCGTGGTGCACGGCTACTGGGCGCTCTTCGCCGCCGACCGGGCCGACCACGACCGGATCCGTGCCGCCGCGACCGCCCGCGAGGCGCAGGAGCTGGGCGCAGGGGCCGCGGGGCGCGCGGACTGGGCGGCCCGGCGGCTCGCCGTCATGGCCGGGCTGCTGCGGGCCAAGTTCGACCAGCATCCGCGGCTCGCGGAGCTGCTGGCCGCCACCGGGGAGGGGGCGATCCTCTACACCGGTATCTCCGACGCCCCCTTCTGGCGTGACGAGGGCCCCCGCGGCGGCCGGAACTGGATCGGCCGCCTGCTGGAGCTGATCCGTTCCGAACTCCTCGCCGCGGGCGCGGGCGCGGGCCGGGCCGGTTAGACCCCCGCCGCCCGTACCGCCGAGACCGCCTTGCGGGCCGCCACCAGGACCGGGTCCCAGACGGGGGAGAACGGTGGGGCGTAGCCCAGGTCCAGGGAGACGATCTGGTCCACCGTCATACCGGCCGTCAGGGCCACCGCGGCGATGTCCACCCGCTTCGCGGAGCCCGCGCCGCCGACGATCTGGACGCCCAGCAGGCGGCCCGTGCGGCGTTCCGCCAGCATCTTCACCGTCATCTCCGCCGCCTCCGGGTAGTAGCCCGCCGTGTTCGTCGAGCTGATCGTCGCCGTGACGAAGCGGAGGCCGACGGACAGGGCGTCCCGCTCGCGCAGGCCCGTACGGGCGATCTCCAGGTCGCAGACCTTGCTCACGGCCGTGCCGACCACGCCCGGGAAGGTCGCGTAGCCGCCGCCGACGCCCGAGCCGATGACCTGGCCGTGCTTGTTCGCGTGCGTGCCCAGCGGGATGTGCCGCATCCGGCCCGCCACCAGGTCCAGGACCTCCACGCAGTCGCCGCCCGACCAGATGTTCTCGTGGCCGCGGACCCGCATGGAGAGGTCGGTCAGCAGGCCGCCCGACTCGCCCAGCGGCAGGCCCGCCGCGCGGGCCAGGGCCGTGCGCGGTTCCACGCCGATGCCCAGGACGACCACGTCCGCCGGGTACTCGTCCCCGGCCGCCGTGGTCACGGCGCGGGCCCGGCCCTCGCCGTCGATGAGGATCTCCGTCACCTCGGCGCGGGCGACCGTACGGATCCCCATGCGGTTCATCGCGCCGTGCACCAGACCGCCCATGTCCGGGTCCAGCGTGGACATCGGCTGCTCGCCCCGGTGCAGCACGGTGACCTCGAAGCCCCGCCCGAGCAGGGCCTCCGCCATCTCCACGCCGATGTACCCGGCGCCCACGACCACTGCCCGGCGGCCCGCCGTCCGTTCCAGATCCGCCAGCAGCCGCTGCCCGTCGTCCAGCGTCTGCACCCCGTGCACCCCGTGCGCGCCGATGCCGGGCAGCCGGGGGCGGACCGGCCGGGCGCCGGTGGCGAGGACGAGCTTGTCGTACCCCGTCCAGTACTCGGAACCGGAGTCCAGATCCCGGGCACGCACCCGCTGCCCCGCGAGGTCCAGCTCCACGACCTCCGTCCGCGTCCGCAGGTCGATGTCCCGCGCGCGGTGCTCCTCGGGCGTCCGGGCGATCAGCTCGTCCCGGCCTTCGACCAGGCCCCCGATCCAGTACGGGATCCCGCACGCCGAGTACGAGGTGAAGTGCCCGCGCTCGAACGCGGTGATCTCCAGCTCCGCCGGGCCCTTGAGCCGCCGGGCCTGTGACGCGGCGGACATCCCCGCCGCGTCACCGCCCACCACCACCAGCCGCTCCGTGCCGTTCGCCATGCGCCCGTACCGTCCTTCCCCGCCGCCGAAGTCTGCGGGGGCCACGGTACGGGCGTACGGGTGGTCAGTCCTGGACCTGCGGCGGCGTCGCGTTCGAATCGGCCGGATCCGCCGGAGTGGCGGCCGTGTGACCCGGCCACTTCGGCCCGCCCTGCGCGGGAAGGCGCCGTGCCGTGCCGGGCTTCTCCTTCGCCGGGCGCCACTTGCGGTACTGCCGGAAGGCGAGCAGCAGGAACCCGCCGCTGAGCAGGAACGGCGAGGCCGCGGCGAGCGCCATCAGGACGTAGAGCAGCACGGCGGCGAAGGCCTTCCAGCCGCCGGCCAGGGCGTCGAGGAAGCCCGGATCCGGCTTCTCGGCCTCCTTGGCCACCGGCTTGCCCGGCTCCGAGAACGTCAGCGTGATCGTGCCGAGCGAGGTCTGGTCCTTCAGCGCCGTCTGCTGGGCGAGCAGGGACTCCAGATCGGCCTGGCGCTTGCTGAGTTCCGACTCCAGGGTGACCACCTCGGACAGCCCCGAGGCCTTCTCCATCATCTCGCGCACCCGCGCCACGCTCGCCTGCTGGGACTTGACCCGGCTGTCGACGTCCGCGACCTTCTGCGTCACGTCCTGCGCCTCGACCTTGCGGTTGAGCAGCTTCCCGGCGCCCTCCATCGCGGCCAGTACCGCGTCGAAGCGCTCGCCCGGCACCCGCAGGGTCACCGTCGAGGTCATCGACCCGTCGGGCGCGCGCGTGGTGCCCTCGTTGCCCACGTACCCGCCCGCGTTCTCCGCCGCCGACCGGGCACCGGCCGTCGCCTTCTGGACGTCGGCCGTCTCCACGCCCAGCGTCGCCGTCCGGATGATCTGCGTGCGGACGGCGGGAGCCTGCGGCTGGTTCTTGTCGGCGCCCGGGGCCGGAGCCCCCGACGCGGCCGGGGCCGGAGCCGCCGCCCCGCCCTGCCCCACGGCAGCCTCCGGCGCCTTCGCGTCCGCCCCGACCGCCGCCTTGTCCGAGGTGGCGCCGTCGGCGCCGCAGCCGGTGAGGACGAGGGCCCCGGTCAGGGAGAGCGCGGCCAGCGCCGTCGCCGAACGCCGTCCGTACCGCCCGTAACGTCTGTGCTGGGTGTGCATCGTTGGGTCCCCCTGGTAGTCGTCGGGTGCGTTGGTGTCCGGGCTTCGAGGTTCTGACGTTCTGACGTACGCGGCCTCGTCCCGGGTTTCGTACGCCCGGTTCCGAGCTGATGCCGAAGCGGTCACGGTCAGGCCTCGGTGAATGCCCCATGAGCGGTCTGAGACGATGTGTCCATGCACGAAGCGGACACCCGTACGGACCGGCCGGCCCCCGCCGGCCACGTCGTCGTCATCGGCGGCGGCATCGCGGGCCTCGCGGCAGCCCACCGGCTGCTCGCCGAGGGCCTTCGCGTCACCCTCCTGGAGGCCGGCCCGCGCCTCGGCGGCAAGCTGCGTTCCGGCGAACTCGCCGGCCTGCGCGTGGACCTCGGCGCCGAATCCGTACTCGCCCGCCGTCCCGAAGCACTCGAACTGGCCCGCGCCGTGGGCCTCGGCGAGGCCCTGCAGCCGCCCGCCACCGCCACCGCCCGCCTCTGGACCCGCGGCGTGCTGCGCCCCCTGCCGGGCGGTCACGTCATGGGCGTCCCCGGCGACCTGGGCCCGCTCGCCGCCTCCGGGGTGCTCTCGGCCGAGGGGCTGGCCCGGGCCGGAGCCGAAGACGCGCTGGAGCCGGAGGAGATCGGCGAGGACGTGGCCCTCGGCGAGTACGTCGCCGCCCGCCTGGGCCACGAGGTCGTCGACCGGCTCGTGGAACCGCTGCTCGGCGGGGTCTACGCCGGCAACGCCTACCGCATCTCGATGCGGGCCGCCGTCCCGCAGCTCTTCGACGTCGCCCGCACCCACGCCTCCCTGGGCGAGGGCGTACGGGAACTGCAGGCCCGGGCGGCCCGCGCGGGCCAGACCGGTCCCGTCTTCTCCGGCATCGACGGCGGCATCGGCAGGCTCCCGCTCGCCGTCGCCGAGGCCTGCCGGGCGGCCGGAGCCCGGATCCTCCTCGACACCCCCGCGCGCGAGCTGACCCGTACCGCCACCGGCTGGCGCGTGGTCGCCGACGGGGCGGGCGGCGCCGAGACCATCGAGGCCGACGCGGTGGTCCTGGCCGTCCAGGCCGGACCCGCCGCCCGGCTGCTCGACCGGATCGCGCCCTCCGCGGCCTCCGAGCTGCGCGGGGTCGAGTACGCCTCCATGGCCCTGGTCACGATGGCCCTGCGCCGCTCCGACCTGCCGGCCGGGATCGCCGACGGCGGCGCGAGCGGATTCCTCGTACCGCCCGTCGACGGCCGGACGATCAAGGCCTCGACCTTCTCCAGCAACAAGTGGGCCTGGGCCGGGACCGATCCCGACCTCTTCCTGCTGCGCACCTCCGTCGGCCGCCACGGCGACGAGGGCGACCTGAAGCGCTCCGACGAAGAACTGGTCGAGGTCTCCCTCGCCGACCTCGGCGAGGCCGTGGGGCTCGCCCCCACCGTCCGCCCGGTGGCCACCACCGTCACCCGCTGGGACGGCGGCCTGCCCCAGTACCCCGTCGGCCACCTCGGCAAGGTGGCCCGGATCCGCTCCGCCGTCGCGGCCCTGCCGGGCCTCGCGGTGTGCGGAGCGCTGTACGACGGGGTCGGCATCCCGGCCTGCATCGCGAGCGCCGGCAAGGCCGCCGACGTGGTGATCGCCACGTTGGGGGCCGCTGGGGCACCCCTGGCGCCGACCACTGATCAGCACACGGGACAATAGACACATGACTGCACCAGAGAAGATTCCCAACGCGGGGAAGAAGGCGAAGGACCTCAACGAGGTCATCCGCTACACCCTGTGGTCCGTCTTCAAGCTGAAGGACGTGCTCCCCGAGAACCGCGCCGGCTTCGCCGACGAGGTCCAGGAGCTGTTCGACCAGCTGGCCGCCAAGGACATCACCGTCCGCGGCACCTATGACGTCTCCGGCCTGCGCGCCGACGCGGACATCATGATCTGGTGGCACGCGGAGACCTCCGACGAGCTGCAGACCGCCTACAACCTGTTCCGCCGCACCAAGCTGGGCCGCGCGCTGGAGCCGGTCTGGTCGAACATGGCCCTGCACCGCCCGGCCGAGTTCAACAAGTCCCACATCCCGGCCTTCCTGGCCGACGAGACGCCGCGCGACTACGTCAGCGTCTACCCCTTCGTGCGCAGCTACGACTGGTACCTGCTGCCCGACGAGGACCGCCGCCGCATGCTCAAGGATCACGGCATGATGGCCCGCGGCTACCCCGACGTGCGCGCCAACACCGTCGCCTCCTTCTCGCTCGGCGACTACGAATGGCTGCTGGCCTTCGAGGCCGACGAGCTGTACCGCATCGTCGACCTCATGCGCCACCTGCGCGCCTCCGAGGCCCGCATGCACGTCCGCGAAGAGGTGCCCTTCTACACCGGGCGCCGCAAGTCCGTCGCCGATCTGGTGGCCGGACTCGCCTAAAGACCTCCCCTGGGGGGAAGGACCGGAGGACCGCTGACCGGCGTCCTCCGGGGATCGGGAGGCCCTGCCCCCGAATCGACGCAGCCGGAGATCCCGCCCGGAAGTTCAGACGACTGGCGGCAGCAACGCCCTGGGGTGCCCCCGGGCGATCGCTGCCCGGTCGTCCAGCGACACCGGTGCGGGCTCCGGATGCGGCGCACACGTGACACGTGACCCCGCCGTGTCACCCGTCAGCAAGTACCGCTCCACGTGAGCGTCCACGCAGTCATTGCGTCCGCCGACCACTCCGTGGGTACCGGCCCCCTGCTCCGTCACCAGCCCCGCCCCCGGCCCGAGCCGCCGCTGGAGCTCCAGCGCGCCCCCGTACGGGGTGGCGCCGTCCCGCTCGGCCGCGACGATCAGCGTCTGGGGGAGCGGCGCGTCCGGCCGTGGTCCGACGTCCACCGGCCGCTGCCGTTCGCGCACCGGCCAGAAGGCGCAGGGCAGGTTCAGGAAGGCGTTGGCCCAGGTCTCGAAGGGGGCCGTGCGGGCCAGTTCGGTGTTGTCGCGGTCCCAGGTCTCCCAGTCGGCGGGCCACGGGGCGTCGTTGCACAGGGTCGCCGTGTAGACGGCCGTCGCGTTCTCGCCCTCGACGGCCGCCGCCGGGTCCGGAGCGGCGAGCGAGACGAGCGGGCGCGGGTCACCGCGCAGGAACGCCGCCAGGGCAGCCGCCCGGCCCGGCCAGACCTCGTCGTAGTACGCGGCCCGCAAGTACGCGGAGTGCAGCTGCCCGGTGCCGACCACCCCGCCCGCCGGTTCACGGGCGAGCGCCGCCCGCACCCGCTCGTAACTCGCCTGCACCGCTTCGGGGGTGGAGCCGAGCCCGTACGCGGCGTGGTGGCGGGCCGCCCAGGCACGGAAGTCCGCCCAGCGGCGCTCGAAGCCGGGGGCCTGGGCGAGGTTGTTGCGGTACCAGACCTTGCGCGGGTCCGGGTCGACGGCCGAGTCGAAGACCATCCGGCGGACGTGGCCGGGGTAGAGGGTCGCGTAGACCGAGCCGAGGTACGTGCCGTACGAGGCCCCCATGAAGGTCAGCCCGCCCTCGCCGAGAGCGGCACGCAGCACGTGCAGGTCGCGGACGTTGTTCAGGGTCGTGTACGAGCCGAGGGCGGCCCCGGCCCGCTCCGCGCAGCCGCGGGCGTAGGCCCGCGCGGCGGCGATCCGCTGCTCCTTGGCGGCGGCGTCCGGCCGCGCCCCGGCGGCCTCGGCCGGGGCCGGGGCGTACTGCGCCGGGTCCTGGCAGGACAGCGGGTGCCCCGAGCGGCCGACCCCGCGCGGGGCGTAGCCGACGAGGTCGTAGGCGGCCCCGATGCGGCGCCACTCGGGCAGGTCGGCGACGAGCGGGAAGAACAGGCCGTTCCCGCCCGGTCCGCCGGGGTTGTACACGAGCGCCCCCTGCCGCCGGACCCCGCCCGCGCCGGAGGCGGCGACCCGGCTGACGAGGATCTCGGTCTGCTCCCCGAAGGGCCGGGCGTAGTCGACGGGGACCCGGAGCGTGCCGCACCGCACGTCCGGTCCGAGTCCCTCGGCGACGGGGCAGGGCCCGAACTCCAGTCCGTCGCGGGCTGCCTGACGGGCCGCGAGTCCGGCCCCGGCGGCCCTGGCGGCCTCGGTGGCCGCACTGGCCGCCGTCGCCCGGGGCGGCCCCGGGGGAGCGGCCCCGGCGGCGGAGGTCATCGGCAGGGAGGCGGCCAGCGCGAGGGCGGCCAGCACGACCGTGGCGGGCACCCGGGGCATGCGCATGGCGGGCCTCTCATCTCATCGGACCGTCCGATGAGATCCGGCGGGCGGCCTCCTGTACAGGACCACCGGCCGGTGTCGCGCTCAATGCCCCCGTTGCCGCGGAATCCGACCCCGCCTGCCGTACGTGAGCGCCGCCCGCAGCTCGGGATCCGTGACCGCGCGCAGCCCCCGCAGGGCCACCGCCGTGAGCGAGCCCCGGACGCCCCGCTCCCGCCCCAGCTCCACGAGGAGCCGCCGGCCGGCCGGGGAGGCCCACCCGGACTGCGCGTGCCCCTCGACGCGGGCTATGGCCAGGCAGCCCAGCGCCAGGATCAGCGGCAGGGCGAACCAGCACAGGATCATCGTGGTCGTGGTCCCCGGATCGGGTACGCACAGCGCGGCCGCAGCCATGGCGAGGACCAGCACGGTGGCCTGCCGGACCGCCCGGATCCCCGCGTCGATCTCCTGCTGGGCCCCTTCGCGCAGCGCGAGCCCGGCCTCCCCGAGCCGGTCCGCGAGGGCCCGTACGGCAGGATCCCGCGCGGCGACCGCCCGTACGGAGGTCACCGGCTCCTGACCGTCCGGCCCGAACGCGCCGAGCACCGAGCACTCGTGGGGGTCGCGCCCCACCGGGTCGACCACCGTCGCCCAGCCCGTGTACGCGAGCAGCAGCCGCCGCTGGCGCTGCATGGACAGCAGCGTCAGCTCGGCCACCCGCTCGGGGCCGCCCGCGAGGTAGGCGGCCTCGTACAGGCTCAGCTCGTCGTGGTGGTGGCGCACGGCGGTGCCCGGCGCGGGGTCCGCCGGTTCGGCGGCGGCCTGCAGGAGGCGGGTGCACGCGAACAGCAGCCCTGCCCAGGCAAGGAGGAGGAACAGGACCCAGAACATGTCCGAGTTCTACAAGATGTGGAACCTGCAGGTACAGGCTTCTGCCGAGGTGTGAGCAGCTCGTGACGGGCCCGTGATGGATGGTCAGGAACTGCTGCTGCAGCTGGAACTGGACGAACTGCTACAACTCGAGCCGCTGGAGCCACTGGAACAGCTGGAGCCGCCGGAGCTGCCGGAACAGCTCGACCCGCTGGATCCGCCGCCCCCGCAACCGCTCCCGGAGGAGCCGCACACCGAGCCCGAGGAGCCGCAGCCCGACCCGCCGGATCCGCCGCCGCCGTCGGACCCGCCGCCGTCGGAACCCGCGCACCAGACGACCGGGATGACCTCGGCCCCGGACTCCCAGGAGGACCCCGAGCCGCCGGAACGCGTACGGGACTGGGCCGCAGCCAGCCGGGTCCCGCGGGCCGCCGGCACCAACTGCTCGCGCAGGTACGGGTCCCTCAGGCCCCGCAGCCCGAACAGCGAGGTCTGGACGTACGGGCTCTGGTCGGCCCCGTAGTGGGCGCGGACGGCGCGCAGCGCCGCGGCCCCCGCCGGGGTGATCCGCTGCCGGGCACGGGAGGCACTCACGGTGCCCACGACGATGCCGCCCAGCAGAACGGGCAGCACCTCGGCGATGAACGGCACCCGGACCGACCCGGCCCCCTCCTGGAGCACGAAGGCGACGAAGGACAGCGGCAGGGAGAGGATCAGCAGCACCCCGCACACGACGGCCTGGATCACCCCGTGGCGCAGCCAGCGATGGCGGCCGCCGGGGGTGGCGATCAGCCCGCGGGCGGCCAGTGCGTCACCGGTCTCCTGCACGGCCGGATCCCGCATGGCGGCGTAGCGGATCTGGTAGAGCCACCCGGACGGGGCGCCCTGGCAGGCCTGGAGCACGGCCCGCTGGGCGGGGTCGCCGCCGCGCACCCCCGGCCGTACCTGGACGATGCCGGGCCCGCCGACCAGCATCCGGCCGTCGCAGAGCAGCGAGACGAGCGCGGCGTCCACCACCGCGCCGGGCCCGCCGGCCATGAAGGCGGCCTCGGACAGGTCGTGCAGGCGCGGGGCGGGGACGAGCGTGGGCGGCCGCGACTGCCGCAGGCCGCGCAGGAGCAGGACGCTGGAGGTGATGACGCCGATCCAGACGGCCACGGCGAGGAGGTCGAAGACGTTCACGCCGCCCTCCCCACGAGGGCGCGGGCCCAGCGCACGGCCCGGCGCGGCGGCCGGGCCCCGGACCGGTCCCGCCACCAGAGCGTGAGACGCTGCCGGGCGGCGGGGTCGGCGGGCAGGTCCCGGACCAGCAGGTGCTCGGCGAAGTCCAGTGCGTCGCGCCGGTATCCGGCGGTCATGGGCCGGTGCCGGGCATAGCCGAGGAAGGCCTCCCGGTACGCGTCCTCCCCGCCCAGGATCCCGGGCAGCTCGGGCGCCAGCCTGGACACGACCCCGGCCCGCTTGGCCGCGAGCGCCCGCGCCTGCACGCGCACCCGCTGCCGGTCGAACCCCTCGGGCACGGGAGTCCCGGCCACGAGCGCCGACAACAGGGCGGCCTGCCCGATCCCGACCCGCGTCCGCACGGCGTCCAACCCGGCGCCCGAGTCCGGGGCCGATACAGCCCCGCCGGCGTTTGAGTCGCGGGTCCGGGCAGCGCCCGGGGAACGGTGGAAGGGCGGGTAGGGGACAGCCCCCGCAGGGCCGCCCAGCACCCCCCGGATCGCGACCAGCTCACCCGCGAGCTCGGCTTCGCCGGGAAAGTCGTCGTCCCGCTCCAGCAGCACCCCGGGCGGGTCCACCCGGGAGCGGAGCTCCGCAAGAACGTCCAGCACCTCAGGCGGCACGGGATGCGCATGCGTGTCGTGCCACACCCCAGCCCGCTCCACGCCCCCGGCCACGTGCACGTACGCCAGCGCCTCCAGCGGGATCCCGTCCAGCACGGCGACCGGGTCCTCCCCCCGGTTGACCCGGTTGGTGTGCAGGTTGGCCACGTCGATCAGCAGCCGCACCCCGGTCCGCTCCACCAGCTCGGTCAGGAACTGCGCCTCGGTGAGCTCCTCCCCGGGCCACGACACCAGCGCCGCGATGTTCTCCAGCGCGAGCGGCACCGGCAGCGCGTCCTGCGCGATCCGTACGTTCTCGCAGAGCACGTCCAGCGCGTCCCGGGTCCGCGCCACGGGCAGCAGGTGCCCGGCTTCGAGCACCGGTCCCGGCGCCACCGAGGAGGTCCGTACGAAGGCGATGTGCTCGGTGACCAGCGGAGCGCCCAGCGCCACCGCCCGCTCCCCGAGCGCGGCCAGCTTCGCCGGGTCCGGGCGGTCGGCGCCGCCGATGCCCAGCGAGACGCCGTGCGGCACCACGCGGACCCCGCGTTCGAGCAGCCGCTGCAGGGACTCCGGCAGGTGGCCGGGGCAGATGTTCTCCGCCACCACCTCGACCCAGTCCAGGCCCGGCAGGCCTTCGACCGCCCCCGCGATCTCCGGCCGCCAGCCGATGCCCACCCCCAGGTGTGCCATGGGCTTCATGTCCCCTCGCCCCCTCTCATCGGTCCGTGTGCCGATGTCATGGCCCCGACGGAGCCGGGCCAACCCGCCCAGGGGGACGTTCAGAGCAACATTTGAGGTTCCCCGCCCGGGCCGCTTCCCGGATGCCGGGACGGCTACAGCCGCGCCCGCAGCGCCGGATGGTCCGCGACCACCGTGCAGGAGCCGGGCGCGATCTCCGTGAACCCCGCGTCCCGCACCACCGGCAGCCCGCTCCCGGACAGCTCCGCCCACCGCTCGCGCGCGGCCGTCCGTACGGCCAGCCGGAAGCCGGACTCCCGCCACGCGGCCCGTTCCGGGCCCGTCAGCTCCCACCACGCCAGCTGCGCCGCGTGTCCGGCCTGGGCCATGGCCTTGCCGGCGGACATGTCCAGGCCGGGATTGAGCCAGAGGACCGGCAGTCCGGCCTCCGCCGGTGCGACGGGCTCCGGGTCGTCCAGATCGGTGCCCGACACCTGGAGCTTGGCCAGCTCCTTGGGCCAGCCGTCGAGCGGGACCGGCGGGAAGACCCGTACCTCCGAGTCCGCGCCGTGCACCGTGAGGCCCGGCAGGGTCCCCGCCTTGCGCCACTCCGCCCCGCGCGCCCGGCGCACCACCTTGCGGATCCGCGCGTCCTGCCAGTCCCGGACCGCCGCGGCCCACTCGCCCTCGCCGGTCGACCGCTCGTCGGTGAGCAGGACGAGCACGGCGCGGGCGGCCGTCTCCAGGGCGTCGGTCCGGGCCGGCGGCTCCGCCTTCTCGATCCGGACCACCAGCGGGAGGACGTACTGCGGTGCGTCGTCGCGGGCGATCCGCTCCTGCCGGAAGGGGCTGTCGGACCCGACTGCGGGTACTGCGGGTACAAGGGTGTTGTGGCGCGTGTCCTCGGTGCTCATCCGGCCAAGGATGCCAGCCTCCGCCTCCGGGCTGATGCCCGAGGGGCCCGGTACGGGTGAGGATCGACGGCATGAAAAGTGACCTGTTCGCGTCCGGGAACCTGGCCGAGGCGTCCGCCGTGCCCGGGATGACCCTGCAGAACGCCAAGTCCGTGAAGTACACCGTCGACGGTGAGGTGCTCGCCCGCCAGGGCTCGATGGTGGCCTTCCGGGGGAACCTGCGGTTCGAGCGCAAGGGGGAGGGCGTCGGCCGCATGCTCAGGAGCGCCGTCACGGGCGAGGGGCTCCCGCTGATGTCCGTACGCGGGCAGGGCGAGGCCTGGTTCGCGCACCGGGCGGGCCACTGTTTCATCATCGAGTTCGAGCCCGGTGACGCGCTCACCGTCAACGGCCGCAACGTCCTGTGCTTCGACCCGACCCTCGGCTACGAGATCAAGCTGCTGAAGGGCGCCGGCATGGCCGGCGGCGGCCTCTTCAACAGCCTCTTCACCGGCACCGGAAAGCTCGCCGTCGTCTGCGACGGGAACCCGATCGTCATACCGGTCACCCCGCAGGCCCCCGTCTACGTGGACACCGACGCGGTGGTCGGCTGGAGCGCCCGCCTGGAGGCGGCGCTGCACCGGTCCCAGTCCGTCGGCTCGATGATCCGCGGCGGCTCCGGCGAGGCCGTCCAGCTGAAGCTCGGCGGCGAGGGCTTCGTCATCGTCCGCCCGAGCGAGGCCACCGAGACGGCCGCCGCCCACTGACCGGGCAGACCGCCCGGACGGCCCGGACCGCGCAGTAGGCTCGTACGCATGGACCAGACGGAGCAGCACGCACCCGCCTCCACCGACCCTTCGTACTGTCCCGCCCCCGCGGCCCCCGCCGGGCGGGTGGCCGGGCCGCCCTACGCCGACTGCGTGGAGTGCGGGAAGCCCACCGAGTACGGGGTCGCGACACCGGGCGTGGTGCTGTGCCCGGTGTGCGAGTGGCAGGACGCGCAGCGCACGGCCTGCTCCGGCTGACTCCGTCTGATTCCGACTGGCTTACTTCCCGATGAGGTCGGAGACCTTGACGAAGCGGTAGCCGCGCTTGCGCAGCTCCGGGACGATCTTCCGGATGGCCTCCTCGGTGACCGGGGCGGCGCTGCGCGTGCAGTGCATGACCACGACCGAGCCGGGCTTCACCCCGGACAGGACCTGTTCGGCCACCGCGTCGGGGTCCTTCGCGAACGCGTCCCCGCTGACCACGTCCCACTGGACGGCCGTGACCTTGGCCGTGGAGATGGCCCGCAGCGCCTGGTCGTCGTAGCAGCCGCCGGGGAAGCGGAAGTACGGGACGGTGTTGACCGCGCCCGCCTTGCGGAAGGCCTCGAAGGCCCGGTCCACGTCGGCGCGGGCGGCGGCCTCGTCGAGGGTGGGGAGCCCGTAGCAGGGCGACTTGAAGGCGTGGTGGCTGTACGAGTGGTTCGCGATCTCGAAGTTCGGGTCCGTGCCGATGGACTTCGCCTGGTCCGGGTACTCCTCGGCCCAGCGCCCCGTCATGAACACCGTCGAGGGCACCTTGAGGGTGCGCAGCGTGGAGATCAGCTGCGGGTTGTCGAAGTGCTCGCCGCCCGCCGCGCGCGGCCCCTGGTCGGAGGTCATGTCGGCGTCGAAGGTCAGCGCCACCGTCTTGTCGGTGTGCTGCTTCGCGCGGTCGAAGACGGGGGTCAGACCGCCCGGACCGGGGGCCATGGTCGGCGCCTTGCCCGGAGCCCCGGCCTGCGGCGTCGCCGGCGGGCTGCTCCCGGGGCTCGGCGGCGGGGTGGCGGAACCCGCGGCGGAAGGGGCGGCGGAGGCCGGGGCGGAGGGGGCCGCGGAGGCCCCCATCCGGGCCCGGCCGCCGGCGTCCGGCGTACCGGTGCCGCCCCCGCACGCGGCGAGGGCGGCACTGAGAGCTGCTACGGCCGCGACGGCAGCCGTCCTGCGCACTGAGATGGTCACATGCGCAAAATATATGACTATGTGGCAAGCAGGCGGGTGCGGCACTCCTCCACGTCGAAGTCACCCTTCGGGTACTGCGGCGCGATGCCCTCCAGATGCTCCAGCAGCAGTTTGCTGATGGCCCAGTTGCGGTACCACTTGCGGTCGGAGGGGACGACGTACCAGGGCGCGACGTCCGTGGAGCAGCGCTCCAGGGCCAGCTCGTACGCCTGCTGGTACGCGGGCCACGCGGAGCGCTCCTCGATGTCGCCCACGTTGAACTTCCAGTGCTTGTCCGGGTTGTCGAGCCGCTCCAGGAGCCGCTTGCGCTGCTCCTCGTAGCCGATGTGGAGGAAGACCTTCACCACGGTGACGCCGTCGTCGGCGAGGGACTTCTCGAACCGGTTGATCTGCGCGTAGCGGCGGCCCAGCTGACTGCGCGGCACCAGGTCGCGGACGCGGGCGATGAGGACGTCCTCGTAGTGCGAACGGTCGAAGATGCCGATCTCGCCCGGTTGGGGGAGCGCCTTCATGATGCGCCACAGGAAGGGGTGGTTCTGCTCCTCCGGAGTGGGCGCCTTGAAGGCCTTGATCCGGCAGCCGGAGGGGTTGAACAGGCCGATCACGTGCTTGACGGTGCCGCCCTTGCCGCTGGTGTCCATGCCCTGGAGCACGAGCAGGACGCGGCGGCGGTCGCCGGCGGTGCTGGCGGCGTAGAGCCGCTCCTGGAGGGAGGCGAGCCGCTCGCCCATCAGCGCGGTGGCCGCCACGCCGGCCGCCTTGTCGGTGGGCCCGGCCGGGGTCGCGCCGGTGTGGAAGGCTCCGAGGTCGACGCGCTCGCCGGAGGGGACGCGGAGCAGGGGGCTCAGGGGGGCGTCGTACGCGTACCCGTGTCCGTGGCCGTGCCCGCCGGACTTGCGGGCGCCGCCCTTGGAGCCCTTGGAGTTCTCCGCCGAGATGCGGAGCAGCTCCCGCAGGGAGAGGGGCTTGGACTTCGGCTTCCCGCCGGTGGCGGCGCCGGTGTCGGCGCCGGTGTCGGGATCGGTCTTCTTCTCCGCCTTGGCGGGCTTCTCGGAGCCGGCGCCCTTGGCGGCCTCGGCCGCCGCCCCGGCCTTGGCCCTTGCCTTGGCCTCTGCCTTGTCCGCCTTCTCGGCCTTGGCCGAGGTCCCGGCCTCCTCCGCCTTGGCCGACGCCCCGGCCTTCGCCTTCTCGCCCTTGGCGCCCTTGGCGGACTTGCTGTCCTTCTTGGCCACCGCTACCTACCTCGATCCGTCGACTCCCTACGATCCTCCACCACAACGCAGTGGACCGCGACGTGACGAAAGGCCAGGCCGGGCGGGTCGGAAGGCGGTACGGGCGGGCCGGAAGACAGTACGGGTCACTGCCACGGGCCCGTCACCGCGAAGGTGGTCCCGGGCGTGTAGGCGTTCACGTACATCGTCCGGGCGTCCGGGGAGAAGGTGACCCCGGCGAACTCGCCGAACTCCGGCGCTCCCGGCTTCCCGATGTCGGCCGCGTTGCGGGCCATCGGGTAGACCTCGCCGCCCGGGGTCACGCCGAAGACGTACTGGGCGCCGCCGCCGTCCTCGCACACCATCAGGCCGCCGTCGGGGGCCAGGCAGATGTTGTCCGGGGAGTCGCCGGGCAGCTGGATGTCGGCGGCCGGGCCGAAGACCACGTCCAGCCGGAGCCGCGCGCGCAGCGGGTCGTAGAACCACACCTGGCCGTGGTGGTCGGCGGGGGAGCCCTCGACGGTGCGGGAGTAGCTGGAGACGAAGTGGACGCCGCCGTCGCCCCAGTAGCAGCCCTCCAGCTTCTGGGCGTGGGTGATCCCGCCGGGTCCGAAGTCCTGGAGCCGGATCGGGGTCCCGGCCGCGGACGGGTCCGGCACGGGGACCCACTCCACCGGGAACTCGGACCCGGGCTCGTCCACCACGGCGAGGTTCGCCAGCCCGGGGACCCGCAGGGCCTCCAGCTCGCCGCCCGCGCGCAGGGAGCCGAGGCCGCCGAGGGGGCGGGCGGGCAGGAACCGGTAGAAGAGCCCGAAGGGTTCGACGAAGGCGTCCTCCGTCTCGTAGACCACACCGCTGTACGGGTCCACGGCGACGGCCTCGTGCGCGAAGCGGCCCATCGCGGTGAGCGGGACGGCGCCGGAGCGGCGGGGGTCGGCGGGGTCGACCTCGAAGACGTAGCCGTGGTCGCGGGTGTAGCCGGCGGTGCCCGCCCGGTCCTCGGTCTCCTCGCAGGACAGCCAGGTGTTCCAGGGAGTACGGCCGCCCGCGCAGTTGACGGCGGTGCCGGCGAGGGCGACGCGCTCGGCGGTGACCCGGCCCGCCGGGTCCAGGTCGAGGAGGGTGCAGCCGCCCCGGGCGGCCGGATCGTAGGTGAGTCCCTCGACGGGAGGGACCCGCAGGGCGGCGGTGGTGCGGTTCTCGTGGTTGCGCACCAGCCGGACGCGGCCCTGCCCGGCGTCGAAGGCGGCCATGCCGTCGAAGTTGCCCGGGACGCTGCCCTCGCCCGAGAGCAGCGGGTCGCCGGCGCGGGAGAGGACCCGGTACGCGAACCCGGCGGGCAGATCGAGCAGCCCGGCGGGGTCGGCCACGAGCGGGCCGTAGCCCTGGCGGGAGGCCGGGGCGGCCTTGCGCGTGCTCGCGCCCGTGCTCGCGGGCGCTCCCGCTCCCGCCCGCGACCCCGCTCCCGACCCCGGGCCGGCACCGGCGAAGAGGGCTCCGAGCGCTCCGGCGAAGGAGATGGAACCGGCGGCGATCAGGCTGCGCCGGCTGAGGGACATCGGCGGCTTGGGCGGCATGGGGAACTCCCGGCGGTGGGTCAGGACAGAGGACCGAGCCGTGGTACCACGGGTGCCCGGTGGGTTCGGCTCCGCCGCGCCGTCCCCAGGAGTTTGACGACAGGCCCTTCCGCCGGTGCCCGGCGCGGCCGATCGAGGCCGCGCCGGACGGGCGGGTGTCAGGCCAGCTTCGCGCTGAGGGTGATGGTCGTACCCGTCAGGGCCTGGCTGACCGGGCAGTTCTGCTTGGCGTCCTCGGCCGCGGCGACGAACGCGTCGTTGTCCAGGCCCGGCACCTCGCCCTCGACGGTGAGGTGGATGCCGGTGATGCCCTTGCCCGGCACGAAGGTGACGGCGGCCGAGGTGGTCAGCTTGGTCGGCGGGTTGCCCGCCTTCGCGAGACCGTTCGAGAAGGCCATGTTGAAGCAGCTCGAGTGCGCGGCGGCGATGAGCTCCTCCGGGCTGGTCCGCCCGTTCGCCTCCTCGTCGGTCCGCGCGGGCCAGGAGACGGGGTAGCTGCCGAGGCCGGACGAGTCGAGCGTGACGACGCCCTTGCCTTCGAACAGGTCGCCTTCCCAGACGGCATGTGCATTGCGGGTGGCAGCCATGGTGGATCCCTTCGCAGAAGTGGAAACGGCCGGCCCGCGGAACGGGCCTGCGTCCCCAAACCTACTGGGACACCAGGGGCTTCGCGTCGCGCGCCAGCGCGGTGAGCCGCGAGATGGCCCGGAAGTACTTCTTGCGGTAGCCGCCGTTCAGCATCTCGTCACTGAACAGCCGGTCGAAGGCGACGCCCGCCGCCAGGACCGGGACCTCCCGGTCGTACAGCCGGTCGGCCAGGACCACCAGCCGCAGCGCCGTCGACTGGTCCGGGACCGGGCCGACGTCGGTGAGGCAGACGGCCGTTATGCCGTCGGTCAGGGCCCCGTACCGGCTGGGGTGGACCCGCGCCAGGTGCTCCAGCAGCCCCGGGAAATCGTCGAGGCTCGCGCCGTCGGTGGCGTACGCGGCCTTGGTCACCTGCTCGTCGGAGAACGGCGCGGGAGCCTCGGGCAGGCCGCGGTGGCGGTAGTCCTGGCCGTCGATGCGCAGCGGGCGGAAGTGCGCGGAGAGCCCCTGGATCTCCCGCAGGAAGTCGGCGGCGGCGAAGCGGCCCTCGCCGAGCTTGCCGGGCAGGGTGTTGGAGGTGGCGGCCAGCGCCACGCCCTGCTCGACCAGGCGGCTGAGCAGGGAGGAGACGAGGACGGTGTCGCCCGGGTCGTCGAGCTCGAACTCGTCGATGCACAGCAGGCGGTGTCCGCCGAGGGTCTGCACGGTCTGCTGGAAGCCGAGCGCGCCGACCAGGTTGGTCAGCTCCACGAAGGTGCCGAAGGCCTTGAGCGCCGGCTCGGCCGGGGTGGCGTGCCAGAGGGAGGCGAGCAGGTGGGTCTTGCCGACGCCGTAGCCGCCGTCGAGGTAGACCCCGCGCGGGGCGGTGGGGACCGCAGGCTTCTTCGCGAACCAGCGCCGCTTGCCGGAGCCGCTCGCGTGCGCCCCGCCGAGGCCGGCGGCGAAGCCCGAGAGGACGGTGACGGCCTCGGGCTGGCTCGGCTGGGCCGGGTCCGGGATGTAGGTGTCGAAGCGCACCGAGTCGAAGCGCGGCGGCGGCACCATCTCGGCCACCAGCCGTTCGGCGGGCACCCGCGGCTCGCGGGCGCACAGGGACTGCGGTCCCGCGTCGGCTATCGGGGGCCGCCCGGAGGCTGACGCTGAGGGCGAGAGTGATGTTGACACAGCTCTTAACTCTACGGGGCGTGGCACACTGCACCGATGCGACGCCTGTTCCCTGTGACCGATCAGACATCAGCGGACCAGACCGACCGTGAGTGGTCGCTGGACGAACTCGCCGAGGCGTACGAGTACCCCGGGCTCGCCCCGGACGGCCACTGGCTGCGGGCCAACATGGTCTCCACGCTGGACGGCGCGGCCCAGCACGACGGGCGTTCGCAGCCCATCTCAGGCGAGACCGACATGCGGATCTTCGGCACCCTGCGGGCCCTGGCCGATGTGGTGGTCGTCGGCGCGGAAACGGTTCGCCAGGAGGGCTACCGCCCCGCGCGGGCCCGGGAGGCCTTCGCCGCCCGCCGCGCCGCCGCGGGGCAGGGGCCCGCCGCGGCCATCGCCGTGGTCTCCGCGAGCCTGGACCTGGACTTCTCGCTGCCGCTGTTCACCTCCCCGCTGGTGCCCACCCTGGTGCTCACGGGCGCCGCCGCCCCCGCCGACCGGGTCGCCGAGGCCGCCAAGGCCGGGGCGCAGGTGGTGGTGGCCGGCGACGGAGCGGGCGTGGATCCGGCCCGGGCCGTACGGGAACTCGCGGACCGGGGGCTGCGCCGCCAGCTCACCGAGGGCGGGCCCCGGCTGCTGGGGCAGTTCGTGGCCGCGGACGCGCTGGACGAGCTGTGCCTGACGATCTCGCCGATGCTCACGGCGGGTGACGCCCAGCGGATCTCCGGAGGCCCCTCCGTCACGGTTCCGCACCGGCTCGCACCGGCCTGCCTGCTGGAAGAGGCCGGGTTTCTCTTCACGCGTTACCGTCGGATCTGAAGAGAGGCGGAATTTGTCGTTCCGCTTAGCTTCCGCTGGGCACAGTAGTGGGCAGGTATACCGCACAGGCCCCGTGCGACAGCGGGGCAGGATGGTTTCCGCAGGGGCCGGCCGGCCGGCCTCGGCCCACGAAGGAGAGGGCGTCCGTGTTCACGAGCGTATTGATGATCGAGCAGCCGCTGACCCCCGTCGACGTGGACTTCGTCACGACCCTCCACGGAGACGAGCCGGTCTCCTTCATCGTCCTCATGCAGCCCCGCGGCGACCGGGACCGGCTGCTGCGCGCCATCGACGACGTAGCGCTCGGTGAGCTTCCCGAGGCCATTCACGAGGGCGACGAACCGGAGGGCGAGGCGGCCCGCGGCCCGGCCGAACTGGCGATCGAGCACTCCCTCGCGTCGCTGCGGGCCAAGGGCGCCAAGGCCGTCGGACAGATCGTCGACGAGCATCCGCTCGACAAGCTGAAGGCGGTGGTGGACGAGACCAACGCCGACGAGGTGATCGTGCTGACCGCCCCGCACTACGTCGAGGAGTTCTTCCACCGGGACTGGGCCTCGCGGGCGCGCCACAAGGTCGGCGTTCCGGTGCTCAAGCTCTTCGCCCACAAGGAATAGGGTGGAGGCGGCCGGACCGCGCATCAGCGTCCCCACGGAACCGTGCATCCGCGCACCCGGCTGCCGTACGTACGCACTCGATCCTGGAGCTACCTGAATGAAGCCCGGCCTGCCGACCGCCATGGAACGGCCCCACTTCATCGGCATCGGCGGCGCCGGCATGTCCGGCATCGCGAAGATCCTGGCCCAGCGCGGCGCCAAGGTGGCCGGCAGCGACGCCCGTGACTCCGAGACCGCCCAGGCGCTGCGCGCCCACGGCGCCACGGTCCACATCGGGCACGCCGCCGGTCACCTCGCCGACGACGCCACCTGCGTGGTCGTCTCCAGCGCCATCCGCGCCGACAACCCGGAGCTGGCCCGCGCCGCCGAGCTCGGCATCCCCGTCGTGCACCGCTCCGACGCCCTGGCCGGGCTGATGGACGGCCTGCGGCCGATCGCCGTCGCCGGCACCCACGGCAAGACCACCACCACCTCGATGCTGGCCGTCTCCCTCTCGGCGCTGGGCCTGGACCCCTCGTACGCCATCGGCGGCGACCTGGACGCCCCCGGCTCCAACGCCCACCACGGCGAGGGCGACATCTTCGTGGCCGAGGCGGATGAGAGCGACCGCAGCTTCCACAAGTACACGCCCCAGGTCGCGATCATCCTCAACGCGGAGCTCGACCACCACGCGAACTACGCGTCGATGGACGAGATCTACGAGTCCTTCGAGACCTTCGTCGGCAAGATCCCCGAGGGCGGCACCCTGGTCATCGCCCACGGCCAGGCGGGCGCCGCCGAGATCGCCGGCCGGGTCAGCGGCAACCCCGCCCTCCAGATCGTCACGTACGGCGAGGAGCCCACCGCCGACGTCCGGATCACCAAGATCACCCCGCGCGGGCTGACCAGCGAGGTCACGGTCGTCATCGACGGCCGGATGCTCACCTTCACCGTGTCGGTGCCCGGCCGCCACTACGCGCACAACGCCGTCGCGGCCCTCGCCGCCGGCGTCGCGCTCGGCATCCCGGCGCACAACCTGGCCTCCGCCCTCGGCAAGTACACCGGGGTCAAGCGCCGCCTCCAGCTCAAGGGCGAGGCCGCCGGGGTCCAGGTCATCGACTCCTACGCGCACCACCCGACGGAGATGACCGCCGACCTGGAGGCCATCCGCGGAGCCGCCGGGGACTCCCGCATCCTGGTCGTCTTCCAGCCGCACCTCTTCTCCCGCACCCAGGAACTCGGCAAGGAGATGGGCCAGGCCCTCGCCCTCGCCGACGCCTCGGTCGTCCTCGACATCTACCCGGCCCGCGAGGACCCGGTCCCCGGGATCACCAGCGAGATCATCATCGACGCCGCCCGCGCCGCCGGGGCCGACGTCACCCCCGAGCACTCCAAGGACGCCGTCGCCGACGTCATCGCGGGAATGGCCAAGCCCGGCGATCTCGTTCTCACCATGGGTGCGGGCGATGTCACGGACCTGGGGCCGGCCATCCTGGCCCGTCTGTCGAACTGACGGCTCTGGGAAGAGCGGGAAAACGGGAGATCAGTCATGTCGTACGAGGTAGAGAAGACGGACGAGCAGTGGCAGGCGGAGCTGACCCCGTCCGAGTACCAGGTACTGCGCCTCGCCGGGACCGAGCCCGCCTTCCGCGGTGAGTACACGGACACCAAGACCGAGGGCGTCTACAGCTGTCGCGGCTGCGGCTCCGAACTGTTCCGCTCCACGGAGAAGTTCGAGTCGCACTGCGGCTGGCCGTCCTTCTACGACCCGAAGGACTCCGACGCGGTCGAACTGAAGGCGGACGTCACCCACGGCATGGTCCGCACCGAGGTCCTGTGCGCGAAGTGCGGCTCCCACCTGGGCCACGTCTTCGAGGGCGAGGGCTACCCGACCCCCACGGACCAGCGCTACTGCATCAACTCCATCTCCCTGCGGCTCACTCCCGCCGAGGGCTGACAGGACCGGCTTCCGGACCGGGCAGGTCCGGAAGCCGGCGCACCCTTCCGTGGTGTCGAGGGTGTCGCGGCTGGGTTCCGATCAGGTCTCGCCTGCGAAGATCCGCCGCAAATGGCACGCTTTGACAGCGGAAGACACCTATCCGATTCCTCGGTGTGGCTGGTTATGATCGGCACCCTTATCTCCTGCCGCAGCCCCCTGCCCCCGAGGACCGATGTCTCTCATAGAACCCGAAGGCGAACCCGAAGGCGTACGAGGGCAGTCGACGACACGTCGGCGGCGGACCCTGCGCCTGCGCACGCTGCTCATCTGGCTGGCGGTGCTCCCCACTCTGGCGATGGGCACCCAGGTGGCGGTGACCGCCCAGCGGCTGCTGGCACAGTCGGAGCACCTGCGGGCCGATGTCGCGTCCGCCGAGAAGGTCGGCGCACCGCTGTACACGCTCATGATCGACATGCAGGCCGAGCGGACGCTGACCGCCTCGCTGTGGGCGGGGGCCGCCGGGACCGAAGAGGCGCTGGCCATGCGGCGCGAGGCCACGGACCGGGCCGCGGCCGAGTTCCGCCGACTGGCGGTCGGTTCGGACGCGTTCTTCGAGGAAGTGAACCGGCGGCTCGACAGCCTGGCCGCGTACCGCCAGCGCGCGGACGCACGCAGCGGTGGCGCCGACGCCACGCTGACGTACTACACGGGGGTGATCGACGCGGTCATCCAGGCGTACCAGCTGGACTTCAGCCACGCGGACGACGCCGAACTCACCAAGGAGAGCCGGACCGTGGTGTCCATGCTCTCCGCCACCGAGATGGTGGCGCGCGAGGACACGCTCCTGGCCCTGGCCGGGCCGTCCAGGGAACTGAACGCCGCCGGCTTCGACCAGTTCGTCGGCGCCCTGGGATCCCACCGGTACCTGTACGACACCTGGGTCGCGCCGTATCTGCCCGCTGAGGACCGGCGGTTCTACGAGCGGATCGTCGCCTCCCCGGACTGGCAGACGAAGATCCGCATCGAGAAGGCGATCCTCTCGAAGCACACGGACCTCGCATCCGGCATCAAGCTGCCCGCCGAGGTCGCGGGCTGGCGGTCCGCGCACGAGAAGTTCTCGGTGCAGCTGGCCACGTTCAACGTCGACCGGGCGCGGAAGATGCTCGCACGCGGCGAGGCCAAGGCCGCGGAGCTGGACACCGAGGTCGCCTGGCTGATCGGGGGAAGCGGCGGCGGGCTGCTGATCGTCGTGGCCGTGGTCGTGTTCACCACCCGATCGGTGCTCCGCCGCCTGCACGACCTGCACGAACGCACGGTGACCGTCGCCGAGGAAACCCTCCCCGACGTCGTCGCCCGGCTCCAGCGCGGGCAGTCCGTCGACGTCGGCGCACTGCCGGCGGTGCGCGGCGACCGGGACGAAGTCGGGCGCATCAACGACGCGTTCGCCCGGGTCGTCGCCGTGTCCGTCGACGGGCACCGGCAGCTCGCGGCAGAGCGCCACGGGTTCGGCCTGTTCGCCTCGGGCATCGCCTCGCGCACCGGAAACCTGGTCAGCCGCCAGCTGAGCCTCACGGAGGACCTCCAGGACACCTTCGGCCACGACGAAGCGCTGCTCGCCCAGTTGATGCGGGCCGACCAGCTGACGGTGGGCATGCGGCGGCAGATCGAGAACCTCCTGATCCTGGCGGGCGGCGAGGTCCCCGACCCGCACACCGAACCCATGCGCGTCGCCGACCTGCTGCGCGAAGCCGCCGCGGAGGTCGAGGAGTTCCGGCGCATCGAGCGGCACGCCCTGGACGAGATCAGCGTGGAACCGCGCGTGATCAGCCAGATCAGCCATCTGCTCGCGGAGCTGCTGGACAACGCCACCCGGTTCTCCCCGCCGCGGTCGAAGGTGGTCATCCGCGCCGAAACGGTCGCGGGCGGGCTGTCGGTCGAGATCGAGGACCGCGGGCCGCGGGTGACCCCCGAGCGGTACGAGGAGATGAACGGGCGCCTCCACCAGGCCCCGCCGTACTCCGTCCTGGCACAGAACGCGCACCGGCTCGGGCTCTTCGTGGTCGGTCACCTCGCCGACCAGCTCGGGGCGACGGTCACCCTGCGCCGCTCGGTGTACGGAGGAACCGCCGCCGTGGTGGTCCTCCCCGGGGAACTGCTGGTGGCGACCGAGGGCGAGGCCCCGCGCAGGCCCGTACCCGTACCCGTACCCGTACCGGCGCTCGCCCCCGAGCCCGAGCCCGAGCCCGAGCTCGCACTCGCACAGGCGTCGCCGGCCCCCTCCGCGGCCGCCCCGGCACCGGCACCGGCGCCCGAGCCGCTCCCGCGCACGGCCGCCGGGCTGCCGAGCCGCCGTACGACGGTGCCCGCGCCCGCCTCCGGACCCCCGGCCCGGCCGGCCCTCCCCGAGCGCGTCCCCCAGACCCACATCGCCGAGCAGCTGCGCGCCCCCAGCGCACCGGAACCGGCCGCCCGGCCGGACACGGAAACCCCCGAAGAGGTGGCGGACGCCTGGGCGGACTACGAACACGGGACCCAGACAGTGGAAGAAGAGCTCCGACGGGATCAGTCATGACTACTTCACCGAACACCGCGGCATCCAACGACGTCATCTACAGCGTCCTGGACAACAACCTCAGCAGGATCGCCGGCATCCAGGGAGCGGTGCTCCTGTCCAACGACGGCATCAAACTCAGCGCCTACCTGCTGGACCAGCCCCAGGCCGAGCGCATGGCGGCCGCGGCCTCCGGCATCGCGGCCACGATGAAGGCGATATCCCGGGAGATCGACGGCGGCCGCGTCATCCGCCAGTTGGTCGAGATGGACGACCGGTACCTCTGCATCGTCGGGTGCGGCGAGGGCAGCACGCTCATCGTGGTGACCTCCCGCAAGGCGCGGCTCGGGGAGCTGGGCGGCGAGGCCGTACGGACCGCGCAGGCGCTCGGCGAGTGGCTGGGCACCCCCGAGCGCGCCCAGGTGCCGACCGCGTAATGCCGCAGGACGAGCCCCAGCCCGCGAGGCGCCGCCGGACGCGGCTGTACGCCCTGACCGACGGACGGACAGCCGTTCCCCACACCGTCCTCACCATGGACACCACCATCACGGCGGCGGTGGCCGAGGACGCCCGTGCCGGTCTGCCCACCGAATGGCAGGAGATCCTTGCCATGTGCGAGGCGCCGGGTGGTCGGGCGGTCGCCGAGATAGCGGCGCGGATGCACATCCGCCTCACCCCGATGACGCTGCTCCTCGGTGAACTCGCCGACCGCGGGCTGATCCACCACCGGCCGCCCCTGGGGGGCGCCGAGACCACCGACGTCGACCTGCTCATGAGAATCAGAGACAACATTGCCCGGATATAGCCTCCCCGATGACGACGTGCCCGCCCCTCGGGCCCCTGCCCCACAGGATGCGGCCCCGGTCAAGATCCTCATCGCCGGTGGATTCGGAGTCGGCAAGACCACCCTGGTGGAGACGATCTCCGAGATAGAGCCGCTGCGCACGGAGGAGCGGCTGACGGCCGCCGGTGTCGGCGTCGACGACCTCGACGGGATCGAGTCCAAGACGGCCACCACCGTGGCGATGGACTTCGGCCGCATCACCCTCACCGACGCCGGCGTCGTCCTCTACCTCTTCGGCACACCGGGCCAGGAACGCTTCTGGTTCATGTGGGACGACCTGCTGGCCGGGGCGCTCGGGGCGATCGTGCTGGTCGACACGCGCCGCCTGGACCGCAGCTTTCCGGCCGTCGACTTCTTCGAGAGCCGCGGACTGCCGTTCGTGGTCGGCGCGAACTGCTTCCACGGCGAGCAGCCCTACACCGCGGAGGAGATCGCGACGGCCCTGCACCTGCGCGATCCCGGCACCCCCGTGCTCATGCTCGACGCCCGCTCCCGCCAGGACGTCCGCGCCTGCCTGCTCTCCCTCCTGGACCAGCTCATCGCCAACGCGGCCGCCCCGGCGGCCGTCTGACGGGACCGGGCCCGCCGCTTGCGGCTCACGCCCGCAGGTCGCCGAGGTGGTCCGACAGGGTTCGGGTCGGGGTCCAGCCCTGGGTGCGGGCCCGGGTCAGGTCCAGGACCACCGGGTGGGCGAGCTGGTCGACCGCGTAGCGGCTGAGGGGCGGTTCGGTGGAGGAGAGGGCTTCCGCGAGCCGGGCCGCCGTGACCGCCAGGGCCGGCGGGAGGTGGCGGATGCGGGCCCGGATGCCGTGGGCGCGCAGCACCTCGCCCAGGGCTGCGTCACGCGCGTACGGCTCGGAATCCGCGATGTTGTACGGGCCCGGGGCCCAGCCGGGAGCAGCCAGGCAGGCCGCCGCGAGGTTCTCCACCGCCGTCAGGCTGAGCGGGACGTCCGGGCCCGGGAGGAGCAGGGTTCCGGCGCGGACCCGGGAGAGCAGCCGGGGCAGGAGCTGGGTGTCGCCCGGGCCGTACACGGCGCGCGGGCGCAGCACCACGGAGCCCGCGGCCAGCGCCAGGGCCTCGCCGGCGGCCTTCGTACGGCCGTAGGCGTTCAGGTGCCCCGTGCGCGGGTGGTCCTCGCGGACGAGCGTGCGGTCGAGGCGGGGGTCGTAGACGCTGGCGCTGCTGACCCAGACCACCGGGCGGCCGCCCGCCGCGCGCAGCAGCCGTTCGGTGCCCGTCACGTTGACCGCGTGCATGACGGTCTCGGCGGGGGAGCCCGGGGCCGGATCGCCGACCGCCGCCGCGCAGTGCACGACGAGGTCCGTGTCCGAGAGGTCCGGCTCCCCGAGGGACGCGTCCCAGAAGCGGTGTTCCCCGAGCGGGCCGGGTCTGCGGCCCACGCACACCACCCGTGCCCCGGCCGCCGCCGCGGCGCGGGCGACGTGCCCGCCGCAGAAGCCGCTCGCGCCCGTGACGGCGATCCGGATCCCGGCCGCGTCGGACGGCCTACGGGATGTCATGCCGCCGCCCGTACGACCAGCGAACGCCAGCCGGGCAGAGCGGCCCGGCGGTCCACCCGGGCCCGGGTCACGACCGGCCGGTGCGGAGCCAACGCCGCCAGGACGCCGACCAGTTGCTCCCGGGCCAGCCGGGCTCCGGGGCAGGCGTGCGGCCCGGCGCCGAAGACCAGGCGGGCGACGCCCGGCTCGGCGGGGCGGCGCCCGTCGGGGTCCCGCACGTGGGCCCCGGCCGCATGCCGGGCCACCAGGAGCAGCCGGTCGCCGGCCCGGACCGGGCAGCCCCCCACGGAGCCCCCGGCCGCGGCCACCCGGGGGAGGAGGGGGGAGGCCGCCGTGACGCGCAGGAGTTCGTCCGCCAGCGCGGGACGCAGGGCCGGGTCCGCAGCCTGGTCCCACAAGCCCGCGTCGGCGCACCAGGCCACGGCCCGGGGCAGCGCCGCGACGGTGGTGTTGACGGCCGCCACCGCCAGCATCGCGGCCCGGGCGTCCGCCCCCGGCCCCAGGAGCGCGCGGAGCCGCTCGGCGGCGCGGATCGCCGCCGCCCCGGCGCCGGGGCGGGGCGGGCCGGGGAGGTGGCTGCGCACGGAGGCGGCCGCGGCCTCGGCGGCGGCCTCCGCGAGGGCGTGGGGGGCGGCGTCGGCCCCGGCGCCGGGGCGCAGGAGCGCGTACACCACCGAGCCGGCCAGTTCCCGGGCCAGCGGGACCAGGTCCACCGTGCCCCCGAGCGGCAGCGGCGCGAGCCGCCGCAGGAGCAACGGGTGCCACACCGCACGCAGTTCCCGGGTCCCGGACGCGCCGAGCAGCTCGGCGAGCTCCCGCCGGCCGGCCCGGTGTCCGGAGCCCTCCTGGTCGAAGAGCACGTCCTCCACCCGGGCGGCCCGGGCCGCGCCTCCGGTGGTGCCGGGCGCGGTGCGGTCGAGCGGCAGCCGGGTCAGCGCCTCCCGGTAGGCCGCCGTGCCGTGGACGAGCAGGGTGCCGCCGCCGAGCCGGCGCACGGGCCGCCCGCGGGTGGCGGCGAGCAGCGCGAACAGGAGCGGGTGGGAGCGCAGGTAGACCCGGCGGTCCCGGCGGCGGGCCTTCGTGCGGGCCCTGGAGCGGGCCTCGGCGCCCGCCTTCGTGCCCGCCTTCGTGCGGGTCTGGGTGCGGATCGTCGGGTCGGTGGTCATCGGACGTGTGCCTCCGCGGTGTCGGCGGGCAGGTAGCGGCGGTCCCAGTACCAGAGCAGCGTGCGGCGCGGGCCCCAACTCCGCAGCCTGCGCAAGCTGTTCTGCACCACCAGCCGCTCCGCGCGGACGATCCGGTCGCTGTGCTCCCGGGCCCGGTTCAGCAGGGCCACGTCCTCGGGGCGTTCGTGCAGCGGCACCCGCAGGGCGCCGCCGCAGCGCAGGTAGAGGCCGGCGGTGATGCCGAGGTTGTGGCCGTGGCACAGGACGTACGGGGTGCGGTAGCGCGGATGCCGGTGGGACGGGCGGTAGCGGCCGTAGAGCGAGGTGAGCCGGATCAGCGCCGGCAGCAGCCGGGCTTCGAGGAGGCCGGGCCCCTCGTCGCGGCGCGGCACGCTGCGGCCGCACAGCATCTCGGCACCCCGCCCGAACTCCGCCTTCGCGACGGCCGTCCAGTCCGGGGCCGGCAGGCAGTCGGCGTCGGTGCGCAGCAGGTGGGTGGCGCCGGCGGCGATGGCGTACCGGAAGCCCGTGTCGGCGGCGGTCCCGGCGCCGGGCAGCTCCTCCCGGGCCAGCTCGACGCGGAAGGGCGCCGCGCGCGCGAAGTCCCGTACGGCATCGGCCGTCCGGTCGGTGGAGGCGTTGTCCACGACCACGAGCGCGAATCCGGTGTCGTGCTGGGCGGCGAGCGCGGCCAGCGTGGCCCCGATGGCCGCCGCCTCGTTGTACGCGGGCACGACCACCCACAGGTTCGTCAACTCCATGCTCCTTCGGGTGTGTTGGCGGTGGCGGCCCAGGAGGCCGCGCGGAGCAGCGCCCGGGCGCACAGGCTGCCCCAGACGAGAAGTCCGATCAGTGGCCCGGCCCGGTGGTAGAGGTCGCCGTGCAGTTCGGCGGTCGCGGCGAGATAGGGGTCCGCGGCGAGGGTGAGCAGTCGGCAGGCCAGCGCGGCCGCCAGTGCCGGACCCGCGACGGCCGCCGGGCGGGGCCTGCCCGGCGCCCGGTGCGGGGCGAGCCACAGCACGGCCGAGAACAGCGCCCACAGCGCGGGGACGGTCAGGGCCGGACCGCCCGCCGCCACCACGGCGGCGACGGCGCCGCCCGCGAGGCACAGCACGGCCGCGCCCGCGAGGTCCCGGGCCGCGTCGCGCACGGGGTTCCCGCTGCCCGCGTTCTGCCCGCACACGGCCCGGATGCCCGTGCGCAGCGCCCGGGTCGTGCGCACCACCGACCAGCCGAGGGCGAGGACGAGCAGCGGCCGCCAGTGCGGGGCCACGGTGGGCAGCCGCCCGGCCGCCGGAGCCGCGGCGGCGGGCAGCAGGGCCGCGGCCAGCCCGTCCACGATCCGCCGGACCCCGTCCGCACCCGCCCCGGCCCGGCCTGCGAGCGAACCGGCCAGCAGCACCGCCGGGGCAGTCCCGACGAGCAGGGCGTACGTGAGCGAACCCGCGAGCGCGTCGCCGTTCGCGCGGGTGTAGCGGCGGTGGGAGGCCATGACCCGCTCCCGGAGCGCCGCGGCGCGGGCCCGCCGCGCGGTGTCGGCGGGCAGGGGGATGCGCGGGCCCGTCCCGGGGCGGAGCCGGGCGGCCGCCGTGACCCGCTGCCCGACGGCGCGGGCGCGCGCCCGCCACGCGGGTGCAGCCGTCACGGGGCGCCCCGCCGTGCGCGGGAGGCCTTGGCCGACGCGCCGTCCCGTGCGGAGCCGGAGCCGGAGCCGGAGCCTGGCCAGGACCCGTAGCCGAGCCAGGACCGGGACCGGGACCCGGACCCGGACCCGGAGCTCAGCCGGTGGGCCGCCAGGGCCGCCGTGGCCGCGCGGTCCGGTTTGCGGGAGCGGCCCGACAGCGGGATCCGCGCGAACAGCAGGGCGTCGGGCGCGGCCGTGCCCATGCGGCGCAGCGGGCCCGCCAGTGCGGACCGCAGCGCGGGCTCGGCGGTCCCGTGGCAGGGCTGGACCACGGCCACGAGCCGCTCGTCGCCGTGGTCGCAGCCGTCGCTGGCGCCGTCGCCGTCGCGGCCGGCCGCGTCCGCCGGGACCCCGACGAGCAGCGCCAGCTCCACCCCCGGCACGTGCAGGGCCGGTTCGTACAGGCCCGGGTAGATGTTCTCGGCCCGCCGCAGCACCATGTCCTTGGCCCTGCCCTCCAGCACGATCCGGCCCGTGCCGTCCAGGCGAGCCCGGTCACCCGTACGCACCCACGGATCGGGGTCCTCGCCGAGGTAGCGGTGCCGGGCCCCGGGACCGGTCAGCAGCAACTGCCCGTCCGCGTCGGACTCGGCGCGCACCCCGGGCAGCGGGGCGCCGACCAGGTCGCCGGCACCCTCGTACGCGGCCTTCTCCCGGGACTCCACCGCGGCGGCCGGGAACAGCTCGGTGAGCGCGTACACCCCCCAGGCCTCATCGGCCCCCGACTCCCGTACGCGGCCCAGCAGTTCCGCGCCGGCCGGAGCCGATCCGGTCCACACCCGGCCCCGGAACCGGGCCCCCTCCCGCAGCGCGTCCCGGAGCTGCGGCGGTGTGAGGTAGGTGTCCCGCGGCGCCAGCCGGGCCAGCTGGCGGGCCAGGATCCGGGGCGAACGGGCCGGGAGGGCCACGGGGGCGCCGCGCACCAGGGAGGGGACGAGCACGAAGAAGGTGCCGCCGAGCACAGGACCGGCGGTGGCGGCCGCAGCATCGCCCGGACCGCCGGAGAACAGGGCCGACACCGTCTCCATCCCGGCGGCCAGACTCGCCCGCGTGTGCACCACCGCCCGGGGCCGCGCGGTGGTTCCGGAGGTGAACACGATGACCGCGTCGGCGTCCCCGTCGCCCGTGAACCGCGGGGGAACCCCGCTGCGCGCCGCATGCCGGTCCAGAGCGGGCGCGCACCCGGGCAGCCGCCGCCCGACCGTGGCCACCGGCGCGCCCAGCCCGGCCAGCTCCGGCAGTTCCAGCCCGGCCGCCCGCCGGGCCAGCGGCCGGGCCCACCCGGCCACCGCCTGCGCGGCGGCGTCGGCCAGCACCAGCGCGGGCCGCGCCGAAGCCAGCCGGGCGCGCAGCACGTCGGGTCCGGCCCCGGGGTCGAGGACGGCCCCGCGCAGACCGAGCCGCCACAGCGCGAGCAGCACGGCGAGCGCACGCGGCCCGGGGCGTACGGCGACCCCGACGGTGTCCCCGGCGCGCAGCCCGCGCGCGTACAGCGCGGCGGCGAACGCATCGGCCAGCTCGGCGAGTTCCCCGCGCGTGGCGGCGGTCCGGGTGACTCCCGTACGGGTGGCGGTCAGGACGGCGGGCCGCTCGGGGCGGGCGCGCAGTGCGTGGTCGAGGCGGTCCAGCATCAGCGGGGGTCGTCCGTTCCGTGCGGGCCGCTGCCGCGGCCGAGGTACCAGCGGGCCGTGCCGGCGATCCCGTACGCCCGCAGCCGGCGCGTGGAGTTCTCCACGACCATCGCCCGGCAGCGCGTGATCCGGTCGGTGTGGCGGCGCACCGCGTTGAGGAAGAGCCGGTCGGTGGGGGAGGGGCGCCGGGGCATCCCGCCGACCGCCAGGTACAGCTCGGCGGTGATGGCCATGTTGTTCCCGGCGTGCATCCGGTACGGGGCGCGGTAGCCGCGGCGCCGCGCGTGCTCGGGCCGCAGCCGCCCGAAGAGCCCGGCGAGCCGTACCAGGACCCCGAACCCGGCCCGCCCCAGCGGACCGTGCTCGTCGCGCCGGGCCACGATCCGCCCGCACACCAGCCCGGGATCGCGGATCAGGGCCGCCCGCGCCGCGCCCGTCCACCCCGGGTGGGGCAGGCAGTCGGCATCGGTGCGGGCGAGCAGGGTCGCACCGCGCCCGATCGCGTACCGGAAGCCGGTGTCCACGGCGGAGCCGACGCCCTTCTCCGGTTCCTCGATGACCTCCACGGCAAAGGGGGCGCCCGCCGCGAACTCCCGCGCCACGGAACCCGTCCGATCGGCCGAGGCGTTGTCCACGACCAACAGGGTGAAATCCCGGTCCCGTTGACGGGCGAGCGCTTCGAGGGTCCCGGCGATCCGGGCCTCCTCCTCGTGCGCGGGCACCACCACCCACAGTCGTCCGGCCGCGCTCACGACTTCTCCCAGACCATCGTCATGATGCTGATCCCGCCGCCGAGTCCGACGAACAGCACCCGGTCTCCCGAAGCCAGTTCGTCGAATATTCGGTGCAGCTGCACCCCGATCGTCGCGCTCGCGATGTTGCCGAGCTCGGGCACGGTCACCACCAGCTTCCCGGCCGGCACCCCGGTCAGCTCGGCGAACCGCTCCAGATAGGGCACCGTCACCTGGTGCACCAGCACCTTCGAGAAGTCCTCCCAGCCCATGCCCGTGCGGTGCAGGGTCCGGTCGATGACGGCGGTGCCCACCTTCTCGAAGACCCCGCGCAGTTCGTGCCCGTCGCCGCGGAAGTACGTGTACGCGTCCCCGCGCGGGTGGCGCGAACCGCCGCCCGGGATGCCCCCGACCTCCCAGTGTTCGGAGTGGGTCTCGGTGTCCACGTCGAGGATCCCGCCGCGCTCCACCGGCTCCACGATCACGGCGGCCCCCGCATCGCCGAAGGTGTAGCCGGCGAAACCGGCGCGGAACTCGGCGAAGTCGGCGGGCGCCGTCCGTACGGCCCGGCTCGGGGTCTCCCCGGTGACCACCAGGGCCCGCCGGGCCCGGCCGGCGAGGATCATGGCGCGGGCGAGGTCGATGCCGTTGACGAAGCTGTTGCACGCATTGGTGACGTCCAAGGCGTGGGCCTTCGTGCCGAGTTCGGCCTGCACGATGTGCGCGGTGGCGGGTTCGGCGACGTCGCGGGAGGCGGAGGCGAAGAGCAGCAGGTCGATGTCGGCGGGCCCGAGCCCGGCGGTGTCCAGGACCCGGCGGGCCGCATCCACCGCGAGCGTGGAGGCGTACACCCCCTCACCCGCGATCCGGCGGGCACGTATCCCGGTGGCCTGGGTCAACAGACGGGCGGGCAGGGTGAGTCCGGCCCGGTCTGCGATCTCGCGCTGGAGCCGGTCGGAGGTGAGGACGTCCCGGGGCAGCACACCGGCGACGCCGGTGATCCCGGCGCGGAGCCGCGGGCGCGGTACGGATGGCTGATTCGGCATGCCCTCACGATGACGCGCCATCCGGTCCCGGTCCTGAGTACGGATGCTCATCCCGCCCGCCGGCCGGGTGAGTACCAGCGGCTGCCGGTCCGCCGCACGGGACGGCGGCTGCGGAGAGATCGCGAAGGGATCGCGAAGAGATGTGGCGTGCGGGGCACGAACCGTCTGACGAGGTATTCCGTTCTCCAGGTGTACGGCCCACTGTCATTCAAGCAACGCCGACCGGTACCCCGGGGACGCTGTTCTTGGGGCGCCCCTCGACACCCCCCGCACCCGTCTCACCCGCAGAGGTCGTTCTCCATGACTGAATTGAATCGGCGCAGGTTCCTGCAGATCGCCGGTGGCGCCGCCGCCGTCACGATGCTGAACGACAGCATCGCGAGGGCCGCCGCCATCTCGGCCCAAGGCAGTACCGGCACGATCCAGGACATCGAGCACATCGTCGTCCTCATGCAGGAAAATCGTTCCTTCGATCACTACTTCGGTGCGATGAAGGGCGTCCGGGGCTTCGGGGACCCGAGGCCGGTCCTCCAGGACAACGGCAAGTCCGTCTTCCACCAGTCCAACGGCACGAAGGACATCCTGCCCTTCAACCCCCAGATCAACGACCTGGGCATGCAGTTCCTGACGGGGCTGAACCACGACTGGGCGGGCGGCCACCAGGCCTACAACAACGGCAAGTACGACAAGTGGGTCCCGGCCAAGACGGCCACGACCATGGCGTACATGACCCGGAACGACATCCCGTTCCACTACGCGCTCGCCGACGCCTTCACGGTGTGCGACGCCTACCACTGCTCCTTCATCGGCGCCACCGACCCCAACCGCTACTACCTGTGGTCGGGTTACACGGGCAACGACGGCGTGGGCGGCGGCCCGGTCCTCGGCAACCAGGAAGCCGGCTACGGCTGGAAGACCTACCCCGAGCGCCTGGAGACGGCCGGAGTCTCCTGGAAGGTCTACCAGGACATCGGCGACGGCCTGAACGCCGCCGGATCCTGGGGCTGGATCAACGACGCCTTCCGCGGCAACTACGGCGACAACTCGCTGCTGTACTTCAACAGCTTCCGCAACGCCCAGCCCGGCAGCGCCCTGTACGAGAAGGCCCGTACGGGCACCGACGTCAAGGCGGGCGGCACCTACTTCGACAAGCTGCGCGCGGACGTCGTGAACGGCACCCTCCCGCAGGTCTCCTGGATCGCCGCCCCCGAGGCGTTCAGCGAGCACGCCAACTGGCCTACGAACTTCGGCGCCTGGTACATCTCGCAGGTCCTGGACTCGCTGACCGCGAACCCGGACGTGTGGGCGAAGACGGCGCTCTTCATCACCTACGACGAGAACGACGGCTTCTTCGACCACGTCGTCCCGCCGTACCCGCCCGCGTCCTCCTCCTGGGGCCTGTCCACGGCGAGCGTCACCGGCGACCTGTACACCGGGGGAGTCTCCGGCTACGCCGCCGGCCCGTACGGGCTCGGCCCCCGCGTCCCGATGATCGTGGTCTCCCCGTGGAGCAAGGGCGGCTACGTCTGCTCCGAGACCTTCGACCACACCTCGGTGATCCGCTTCATGGAGAAGCGCTTCGGCGTGCAGGAGCCCAACATCTCCCCGTGGCGCCGCGCGGTCTGCGGCGACCTGACCTCGGCGTTCGACTTCACCCGGGCGGACGCCGCGCCCGCCGCGCTGCCGTCCACGGCCGCGTACGTACCGCCGGACAAGAACCGCCACTCGTCCTACAACCCGACCCCGCCGGCGACGGGCACCCTGCCCAAGCAGGAGGCGGGCGCCAAGCCGACGCGCGCACTGGGCTACGCCCCGTACGTGGACGGCAAGGCCACGGTCTCCACGGGCAAGTTCACGCTGACCTTCTCCTCGGGTCCCACCCTCGGCGCCCACTTCCACAGCACCTCGGGCAACCGTACGGACGGCCCGTGGCCCTACACGGTCGAGGCGGGCAAGACCCTGTCGGACACGTGGAGCACGAGCAGCTCCACCGGCAACCAGATCAACCTCACGGTCTGGGGCCCGAACGGCTTCCTGCGCACCTGGAAGGGCCCGGCGAAGAAGGCCGGCCCCGAGGCCACGGCCCGCCACTCCGCGTCCACCGGGGACCTGGTGCTGTCCCTGACCAACGGGGGCACGGCGGCCGTCAACCTGACCGTCACCAACGCCTACGGCGGCACGGCCCAGGTCGTGCGCGTCGCGGCGGGCGCCACCGTCGCGCACACCGTGTCCCTGTCCGGCACGGCCCGCTGGTACGACGTCACGGTCGTCTCCGACGCGGACGCCACCTTCCTGCGCCGCTTCGCCGGCCACGTGGAGACGGGCGCGGCGGGAGTCTCGGACCCGGCGATCAAGACCGTCTGACGCGGTCCTCCGGCACGCGCAGCAGCCGCCGTTCCAGCACCGGGAGGTCGCGGGGACGGTGGCTGCGGGCGTGCCGGAGCAGCAGGTCCCGTGCGGTGTCCGGGACCCGGCGCCGCTTGGGGTGCCGGGTGGTGAACTCCTCGCTCGCGAAGAACCGCACGGCCGCGTCGAGCCCGCCGCGGTCGGTCTCCCGGACCGCCCAGGCCAGGTCCTCGGTGGAGGCCCCCACGAGCAGGCGCGGAGGGGCCAGCTCCGCCAGGAGCGAGGCCGCGTCGGTGGGCTCCTCGCGTACGGTCCCCTGCCAGGAGAAGGCGGCCGCCAGCGCGATCCGCGCCGGGCGCGGGGGATCCTCGCCGCGGGCCATGGCCTCGGCGAAGCCACGCAGCGCCGCGGGCGCGGCGGCCACCCACCGGGCCCGGTGCCGGGCCGGGATGCCGTCCGGGGCGCAGGGGTCGAGCAGGCGGGCGAGCGGCCCCGGCCGGGCGGGCGGTACGTGCCGGATCGTGGGGTCGTCCGTGGCGTCGAACGGGTCGGGGGCGTGGTCCCAGCACATGCAATCGAAGGAGTCGAACGTGTCGTCGGCTGCCGCTGCCCCTCCGGAGACCGGCTCGGGCTCCCGTTCGGCGGGCCACACGGCAAGGACCTCCGCGACCTCGGCCGGGTCGGTGATCTCGTACCGCGCCGGGTGGTACGGGTGGCCGTCCGCGCTCTTCCCGTCGCGGACCCGGATGCGTTCGACGGGGACGGAAGGTGGGGTCGTCACGGTGTGATGGTAGGCGCGGTGGGCAGAACGTACGGCGGCAATTCTTTCCGCCCCGTCACCGAGGGAGAACGCATGGCCATCGCCCACCGCAGGACCGGCACCGGCCCCGTCCGCGTCATCGTGCTGCACGACTGGTTCGGCACGTCCGCCAACTGGGGCTCCGTACTGGACTACCTGGACCCGCGGGAGTTCTCGTACGCCTTCCTCGACTACCGCGGCTACGGTGACCGCAGGGACGTCCCCGGCCGCTACGCGCTCCCCGAGATCGCCGACGACGTCCTCGCGCTCGCCGACGAGCTCGGCTGGGACACCTTCTCCCTCCTCGGCCACTCCATGGGCGGCAAGGCCATGCAGCAGGTCCTCGTGCGCGCCCCCGAGCGCGTCGAGAAGCTGATCGGCATCAACCCGGTCCCCGCCGCCCCCTACGAGATGGACGACGCCACCCACGAGCTCTTCTACGGGGCCGCCGGGAACGCGGAGAACCGCCGCGCCATCCTCGACATCGTCACCGGCCGCCGCGCGAGCCCGTACTGGCTGGAGCGGATGGTCGCGCACTCGCTCGCGGTGTCCCGGCCGGAGGCCTTCGCCGGGTACCTCGCGAGCTGGCAGCCGCTCGACCTGTCCGCCGCCGTGAAGGGCAGCACCGTCCCGGTGCTGGTCCTCGTCGGAGAGTACGACCTCGCGCTCACCGCCGACTTCATGCGGGCCACCTGGCAGGTCTCGTACCCGAACTGCCGCATCCGTTCACTGCCCGGCGCCGGCCACTACCCGCCGCACGAGAGCCCGGTCGCCCTGGCCACCGAAGTGGAGGCCTTCCTGCGCGGGTAGGGCCGTGACCGGGCTCTCCTGACGGGGCGGTGCGGGTCACTTCCTGCTGTACGTGCCGAACAGGTCGATGATCAGGTCGGTCGGCTCCCAGCCGCGGTTCCAGAAGTCGACGATGTCGTTGTTGCCGGTGCCGGCCTGGACCATGTTCGCGACGGTCGTGTCCTTCGTCCAGTTCAGGACGGAGGTGTTCGGCGGGGTCGGGCGCTCCACCGTGCCGTTGAGGTAGTCGTCCTTGGTGTTCGGGTCGGGGGCCACCGTGAGGTGACCGGCGCTCCTCGTGTTGGTCACCGTGGTGTTCAGGACGAGGGCTTCGAGCCCGCTCGCCATCCACTGGATCTCTTTGTGGTAGTTCTGGGCCTCGAGGGGCCAGCCGTAGGTCCGGGTGTCCTCAAGGCGCTCGGGCTTCCCCGGAAGGTAGGCGGCCTTGCCGTCGGCGCCGTAGTAGCCGGTGACGTCCACGATCACGCCGGAGTGGCCGAAGGAGGCGTGGCGGATGCTGATCCGGCCGTCCGGTCCGACCGGGACGATCACCGCGTTTGCGACGGTCTGCCCGGCGGTGAAGTTCACGCTGGAGGTGGACGGGGCCTGCCCGCCGCCCGGGAAGACGGTCAGGTGGCCGGCCTGGCCCGGGTTGACCACGGTGACGTTGAGGGACACGGCCGTCACGCCGGTGGCCGGCAGCCCGGCCGCTCCGGCGACCTGGACGCCGAAGGTCTTCTGGGGACCGGGTGCGACTGTGGACGCCCCCAGTCCCTGACGGGTGTCGACGAGCCGGGTCGGCTCCAGGGAGGTGTAGCCGGCGGCGGCGGTCCGGCTGAAGTAGCCCGTCACGTCGGCGATCAGGTCCACCGAGCCCAGGCTGCGGTTGGCCAGCTCCACGTAGCCGTCCGCGCCGACCGGCACGATCGCCAGGTTGGGTACGGTCTGGCCCTTCACGAAGTTGACGTTCGAGGTCTCCGGCCGCTTCGTGCCGGAGGCGTACGCGATCACGTGCCCGGCCGTCGCGGCGTTGGTCACCGTGATGTTGAGGGCCACGGCCGTCACCCCGGCCGGGATGGAACCGCTGCCGGCGATCTTCACGCGGGTCGTGCCGTTGGCTCCGACGGGGCGGGCGCCGGGGGTCCCGGTACCGGTGCCGTCACGGGTGTCCAGCAGCCGGGTGGGGGCGTGCGGGGTGAACTCGGAGCCCTCCACCACCATCGTCTTGGTGGTGACGGCGGTCTCGCCGCCCGGGCCGGTCGCCTTGATCGTGATCGTGTGGGCGCCGGCGTGGGCGTAGGTGTGATCGGCGGGATACACGAGGTCGGCGACGAGGCCGAACTCCGTGGCGACGATGCCGTCGCCCCAGTCGATGTCGTACCGGACGAGGCCGTACGTCAGGTCGGTGCTGACGCCGGTGGCCAGCCCGACGGAGAGCGCGTCGGAGGTGATGGCGCCCATCGACACGTCGAAGTACGCGCTCTGCTGGGTGCGCGCCGCCGGGCCGGACGCGGCCGAGGCCCGGGCCTTCGCGGCCGCGGTCTTCGTCGCTATCTCCTGCGCGGCGGCCTTCCCGGCCGCTTCCTTCGCGGCGGAGGCCCCCTCCGCCGGGCCCTTCGCGGGCGGCGCGGGCGTCGGCTTCGGCTTCGGCGCCGGCGTGGGCGTCGCGGAGGCGGCACCGGCCGACGGCGCGGCCTGGGCGGTGACGGGTACGAAGCCGACGGCAGCCGCGACGACGGCGGCGGAGATCATGACACGGTGACGGAACACCGGCCCCCCTAAATCTGAACATGTTCGCCATTGCAAAAAAGTCTTGATCAGATTACCTGCGCGTAGGTCCGGGTCGTGCGGCCGGTCCCCCCGAAACCTCTCCGGGCGGACTCAGCCGTCCCACCAGCCACTCCAGGGCCGGCGGCACCTCGCGCGCCCAGGTCTCGTAGTTGTGGCCGCCGCTCGCGAGCACGATCGAGGAGACGCGTGCGGGTGACCGTACGGCGTCGATGAATTCCAGCGTCTGCGGGTACTGGTGCTCGCCCTTGCGGCTGCTCGCCACCAGCAGGGACACCGGCGGCTGCGGCAGGTTCCGCAGCCGCCACAGCAGGTCGTCCTCCTGTCGGCGGCCCGCGTCGCCGCCGAACAGGTCACCGGTGTCCGCGTCCCGCACCGCCGCGTACGGGGCCGACAGCGCGGCGGCCGCCCGGTAGGCGTCCGGTGTGCGCAGGGCCAGCTTCAGGGCGCAGTAGCCGCCCACCGAATTGCCCATCGCGCCCCACCCCCGGGCGTCCGGCGTGAGGCCGTAGTACGAGGACACCACCGCCCTCAGGTCCCGCGCGAAGAAGGTCTCCGCCTGCGGCCCGCCCGGCACGTCCACGCACTGCGTGTCCCGGGGCGGCGCCACCGTCGGGGTCATCAGGACCAGCACCGCCGGCCGCATCCGCCCCGCCCGCACCGCCTCCAGCGCCACCTGCGGATACCGCAGCCGGTCGACCAGCACCCCCGGCGTGCTCGGGAACCCGCTCAGCGCCAGCACCACCGGGAACTCCGCCCGCCGCCCGGCGGACGCGTGCACGTACTGCGGAGGCAGGTACACGTACCCCTGCCCCGACAGCCCGCTGCCGGCCCCGCGCACGGTCACCGCCTCGATCCGGCCGATCACCGCCGGGTCGTCGGTGCCGGCGTACCGCCAGGAGTGCGTGCCCCGCACCAGCAGCGCCGCCCGCGCCGCGGCGTCCGCGCCCGCCGGCACCGGATCCTCGCGGCGCAGGGAGAACAGGTCGCGCCAGGAGCCGTAGAAGCCGTACGAGGAGTTCACCGCGAGCAGCAGCGCCGACCCCGTCGTCAGGGTGATGGCGAGCTGGAGCCCCGCCCTCCCCAGCACCGGCCGGACCCCGGACCCCGCGAGCCGGGGCCACAGCCACACCGCGGCTCCGAACACCGCGGCCGCCACGAGGGCGGCGAGGAGCAGCGCCGGGGTGCCCCCGATGTCGCTTTTCATGCGGGTGATCCTGCCAGGACTCCGGCAGGCGGGCCCGGCCGGCCGCGACGTGCCGGTCCCCTCGGAGGAACGAAAAAACCCGTGGGGGTTACGAGGAAACTCGTAACCCCCACGGGATCAACAGGGTGAGTGACGGGACTTGAACCCGCGGCCACCTGGACCACAACCAGGTGCTCTACCAACTGAGCTACACCCACCACGAAGGGCGGCGGACCGCCCGTTCGATGTGCAAGCACAGCATAGCTGATCAGCGGGGTGCTCCCGCGACGCCTTTTCCGGCGGCCCGGCCGGTCGCCCCCGCAGGCAACCCCGCGCCCCGGATCGCCATCCCTACCCGTATGGGACCGAACCGACTGACCGGCCTGGACGCCGCCCGCGGCATCGCCGTCCTCGGCATGTTCGCCGTACACGTCGGCCCGCCGCCCGTGCCCGAGGGCACCGGCTGGCTGCTCGTCGCCGCCGACGGCCGGGCGCCCGCCGTCTTCACGCTCATCGCCGGGTTCTCCCTCGCGCTCGCCCGCTCCCGCGCCGCCGGACCGCCGCCGCTGCGGGCCACCTTGACCCGCTGCGCGATCCTCGGCGCGCTCGGCCTGTGCCTGGCCGCGCTCTCGCCCGGCATCCTCGTCATCCTGGCCTTCTACGCCGTCTACTTCCTGGCCGCCGAACCCTTCACCCGGCTGCGCACCCGCACCCTGGCGGCCGTCGCGGGCGCCTCGGTGGTGCTGGGCCCGGTCCTCTCGTACCTCCTGGGCCCGCCCCTCGGGCTGCGCACCGCAGGGCGCGGCGCCACCCCCGTCCCCGCCGACCTGACGAGCTGGGCGGGGGCCGGCGGGATGCTGCGGGAGCTGCTGCTCTCGGGTGCGTACCCGCTGCTCACCTACTTCCCGTACATCCTGGCCGGCATGGCCCTCGGCCGCCTCGCCGACCTGCGCAGCGAGCGGTCGCTGCGGCTGCTGACCGGCTTCGGGGCGGCGGCCGCCGTCGCCGGCTACGGCGCCTCCTGGCTCGCGCTGGGGCCCGGTGGCCGGCGCGGGCCGCTGCTGGAGGCCGTCGCACGGGAGCACCCCTGGGCGGCGGGAGAGCCCGATCCGGTCGCGGCCGTGCTGGGGGAGCAGTTCGGTGCCGTCCCCAGCACCTCCTGGGACTGGCTGCTGCTGGCCGGCCCCTACAGCCAGACCCCGCTGGAGACCCTCGGCAACTCCGGGGTCGGGGCGGCCCTCATAGGCCTCCTCGCACTGGCCGCGCGCGCCCGCCGGGCGGCCGGGGTGCTCCGGCCGCTCGCCGCCGTCGGGGCGATGGCCCTGACGGTGTACGTGGTGCACGCGCTCGCGCTGGCGGTGTTCCTGCGGGGCTGGAGCGGGTGGGAGGTGCTGGGCGGCTTCTCGGTCGCCGCGGTGACCGGCTGCTTGGCCTGGGGCCACTTCCTGCGCGGTACGGAGCTGCGGCGGGGGCCGCTGGAGTGGGCGCTGCGGGTGCTGACCCCGGCGTGACGCGCGCGCAGCCCTGTGCGCTGCCCTGCGGGGCTGTCCCCTACCCGCCCTTCCACCGTTCCCTGGGGCTCCGCCCCGGACCCCGCGCCTCAAACGCCGGCGGGGCTGGATTTTCCAGCCCGCCCGGCGTTTGAGGGTACGGGCGCGCAGCGCACGTACGGGTCCGGGCCGAGCCCGGGGAACGGTGGAAGGGCGGGTAGGGGACCTCGCCCCGCGAAGCGGGCAGTGCGGGGGCGGGGTCCCGGGTGATCGGCGCGGCCCCCTGCCGTCGGGGGGCGGGGCGCGGGAGGATCGCGGCATGGACCATGACTTCGATCCCTTCACGGCCGCCGACTACGCCGCCCGGATGGCCGCCGCCGCGCAGGCCGCCGCCGATGCGGGGCTGGCCGGCCTGCTGGTCGCCCCCGGGCCCGACCTGGCCCACCTCACCGGGTACCGGCCCGTCGACACCGAGCGGATGACCCTGCTCGTCCTCGCCGCCGGGCAGGACCCCGTCCTCGTCGTCCCCGCCCTGGAAGCCCCCGACGCGGCGAAGTCCCCCGGAGCGGGGGCGCTGACCCTGCGGGACTGGGCCGACGGGAAGAACCCGTACGCCGTGACCTCGCCGCTGCTGGACGTGACCGGCCGCTTCGGGGTCAGCGACAACGCCTGGGCCCTGCACCTGCTGGGTCTGCAGCGGGAGTTGCCGAGCACCTCGTACGTCTCGCTGACCGATGCGCTGCCGATGCTGCGCGCGGTCAAGGACGAGCGCGAGCTGGCCCGGCTCGCGGCGGCGGGCGAGGCGGCCGACGCCGCGTACGCGCAGATCCTCCACGTCCCCTTCGCCGGGCGCCGGGAGAGCGACGTCGCCGCCGACCTGGACGCGCTGCTGCGCGTGCACGGCCACTCCCAGGTGGACTTCACCGTCGTCGGCTCCGGCCCGAACGGCGCCAACCCGCACCACGAGGCGGGCGACCGGGTCATCCAGCACGGGGACATGGTGGTCCTCGACTTCGGCGGCCTCAAGCACGGCTACGGCTCCGACATCTCCCGTACCGTCCACGTCGGCGAGCCCACGGAGGAGGAGCAGCGCGTCCACGACATCGTCCGCGAGGCCCAGTTGGCGGGCGTGGCGGCGGCCCGGCCGGGGGCCGCCTGCCAGGACGTGGACCGGGCGGCCCGCGCGGTGATCACCGAGTTCGGTTACGGCGAGCAGTTCATCCACCGCACGGGCCACGGCATCGGAGTCACCACGCACGAGCCCCCGTACATGGTGGAGGGCGAGGAGCAGCTCCTCGTCCCCGGCATGTGCTTCTCCGTGGAGCCGGGGATCTACCTCCCGGGGCGGTTCGGGGTCCGGATCGAGGACATCATCACGGTCACCGAGAACGGCTGCCGCAGCTTCAACAACGCCTCCCGCGAGCTGGCGCTCGTGCAGTAGGCGCGGCAGCGGAAGGCCGCCACCTCGCCGGGGCTCAGGCCCCGGCGAGGACCAGGCGGTAGCCGTAGTCGATGCTCTCCCGCTCCAGCAGGTCGGCGTGGCGGCGCTGCCACGCCCCCGAGCGCAGGTCCTCGCGCAGCCGGGCGATCGCCGGCTCCACGACGGAGGCCGGCAGGCTCGCGAGGGTGGAGCTGGCGGCGCGTACGACCGGGTCGAGGTAGGACTCGGGCCGGCGCCAGAAGGCGGCCCGGAACCCGTCGGTGAAATCGTGCGGGACGGGGAAGGGCAGCACGGTGTGCGCGTCCAGGGCCTCCGTCACCACGGACAGCGGGGTGAAGGCGGCGCGGTCCTGCTTCCCGACCTCGGGGAGGTACTCCTCGAAGAGCCACAGCTCCGGCCGGTGCTCCGGATCCCAGGTGAAGACGGCCTGGCGCCGGGAGACCCGCCGCAGTTCGGCCAGTCCGCGTGCCGGGTCCGGCCAGTGATGGACGGTCATCACGGCCATCGCCGCATCGAACGCCCCGTCGGCGAAGGGCAGTTGCTCCGCACCGGCCCTGACCTTACGGGTCCCCGGGTGCTGGTCGAGCATGACCCGGGACGGGTCCACGGCCGTCACCTCGCGGTCCTGCGGCTCGTACGAACCGGCGCCCGCACCGACGTTGACCACGGTACGGGCGTCCCCCAGCCCGTCCGCGATCAGCGAGGCCAGCCGGGGGTCGGGCCGCCGGATCTCCCGGTAACCCACCCCGATCCGGTCGTACTTGGCCGTACGCCGCCCGCTCACGCCCGCGGAAGACGCGTCAGATTCGATCTTCATGGGCCGATCCCATCAGACGGTCCGGCACCTCCGCGACGGAGTTTCACGGGCCGGACCGGACCGCCGCCCGCTCCCGCCCTAAGGGCCCAGCACCACCGCCGACTCGGCCGGTACGTGGACCCGTCCGTCGGCGTCGGGGTGCTCGACGGGGAGCCAGGCGGCCAGCACCCGGACTCCGTTGCGGCCGAGCGCGACGGTGACCGGCTCCCCGGAGAGGTTCACCACCACACGGACGTCGCCCCGCCGGAACGTCAGCCAGCGGCGCTCCTCGTCATGGGCGATCCGCAGCGCCGCCAGATCGGGATCGCGCAGGTCGGAGTGGGTGCGGCGGAGCCTGATCAGGGAGCGGTGCCAGTCCAGCAGGCGGGCGTGGGACTCCCGGACCGGCTCGGCCCAGTCCAGGCAGGAGCGGTCGCGGGTCGCCGCGTCCTGGGGGTCGGGGATCTCCTCCGCCTTCCAGCCGTGCTCCGCGAACTCCCGCCGCCGGCCCGCCCGTACGGCCTCGGCGAGCTCCTCGTCGGGATGGTCGGTGAAGTACTGCCACGGCGTGCCGGCGCCCCACTCCTCGCCCATGAACAGCATCGGCACGAACGGCCCGGTCAGCACCACCGTCGCCGCGCACGCCAGCAGCCCGGGGGACAGGGAGGCCGCGAGCCGGTCGCCCAGCGCGCGGTTGCCGATCTGGTCGTGGGTCTGGGCGTAGCCGAGGAAGCGGTGCGCCGGGGTGCGGCCCCGGTCCACCGCGCGGCCGTGGTGGCGGCCCCGGAAGGAGGACCAGGTCCCGTCGTGGAAGAAGGCCCGGGTCATGGTCTTGGCGAGGGCCCCGAGCGGGGCCTCGGCGAAGTCCGCGTAGTAGGCCTGGGACTCGCCGGTCAGCGTGCAGTGCAGGGCGTGGTGGAAATCGTCGTTCCACTGCGCGTGCAGGCCCAGGCCCCCGGCGGCGCGCGGGTTCGTGGTGCGCGGGTCGCAGCGGTCGGACTCCGCGATCAGGAACAGCGGCCGTCCGGTCTCGGCGGCCAGCTCGTCCACCGCCGCGGACAGCTCCTCCAGGAAGGTCAGCGCCCGCCCGTCGGCGAGCGCGTGCACCGCGTCCAGCCGCAGCCCGTCGATCCGGTAGTCGCGCAGCCAGGCCAGCGCGCTGCCCAGGAAGTACGCGCGCACCTCGTCGGAGCCGGGCGCGTCCAGGTTCACCGCCGCGCCCCAGGGGGTGTGGTGGCTCTCGGTGAAGTACGGGCCGAAGACGGGGAGGTGGTTGCCGGAGGGGCCGAGGTGGTTGTGGACCACGTCGAGCACCACGCCGAGCCCGGCGGCGTGCGCGGCCTCCACGAACCGGACCAGCCCGGCGGGGCCCCCGTACGGCTCGTGCACCGCCCAGGGCGCGACCCCGTCGTACCCCCAGCCGTGCCGCCCGGGGAACGGGCAGACCGGCATCAGCTCGACGTGCGTGACCCCGAGTGCGGTGAGGTGACCGAGGCGGGCGGCCGCCGCGTCGAAGGTGCCCTCGGGGGTGAAGGTGCCGATGTGCAGCTCGTACAGGACGGCGTCCTGCAGCGGCACCCGGGGCGAGGGGGCCGGCTCGGCGGGAGCGAGGGAGGCGAAGTCGACCACGGCCGAGTGCCCGTCGGGGCCGTCCGGCAGGCGCCGCCCGCGCGGATCCGGCCGTACGGGGTGTTCGGAGACGGCCGGCCGGCCGGCGGCCGCGAGGTCCGCGTGCTGTCCGAGGTGCCCGGGGTGGACCGGGTCGCGCGGATCGTCCTCGGGATGGACCCGGTCACCCGGATCGTCCCCGGGCCCGGGAGGCGCGGGAGCCTCCGGGGCGCCGCCCAGCTGGAACCCGTACCGGGAGCCGTCGGCGGCCGGAGCCTCCACGACCCACCAGCCGGCGCGCTCCGGATCGGGCGCCATCGCGTACGCGGCCCCGTCGAGCCGCAGTGCGACCCGGTCTGTCAGCGGTGCCCACACCTCGAACTGCACGGACGGTCCCCTCGTCTGGCGGCGGTACCCCAACCTGCGTGTCCGGGCCATCATCCCCGGCTCGTCGCGGGAGTTCTGGACACTCTGCCCCCGACAGGCCGACAATCACCTGGTGACGTCGAGTTTCGAGTTCCCCGCCTTCCCCGCCCCGCGGCTCTCCGATGCCGAGCGCGACCGCGCCCTGGGCCAGCTCAGGGAGGGCGCCGCCGTCGGCAAGCTGTCGCACGACACCTTCCTGCGCCGCATGGAACTCGCCCTCGTCGCCCGCCGTTCCGAGGACCTCGCCGTGCTCACCGCGGACCTGGAGGGCCGGGAGGCCGGGGAGAGCCCGTGGACCCGCCGGCTGTTCGGCTGGGTGGGGCGGGTCTCGGCCGTGTCCGTGGGAGTACGGCAGGCCTGGGCCGCGGAGAAGCTGCCCGCGTTGCTCCTCCCGCACCCGAGCGCCGGACCGCTGCGGATCGGCCGCGACCCGGGCAACGGACTGCGCCTGAGCCACGAGACGGTCTCGCGGGCCCACGCGGAACTGAGCGTCAGGGACGGGGTCTGGGTGGTGCGGGACCTCGGCTCGACGAACGGGACCACGGTGAACGGGCGCCGGGTGACGGGCTCGGCGGTGGTGCGGGACGGGGACCAGATCGGCTTCGGACGGATGACCTTCAGGCTCTCGGGCGGCTGAGTCCGGGGCCCGGTTGGCGGGTGGAGGCGGGCCGCGCGGAGGATGGCACCCATGGAACACACGTCTGCCGCCCCCGTCGTACGGCCCGCGCGCCCCGAGGACCTGCCCCGGCTGGTCGAGCTCATGCGCGAGCACATGGTCTACGAGAGGTCCGAGCCCCGCCCGGCCGGTCTCGCCGACCGGCTCGGCGCGCAGCTGTTCGCCGACGGGGCCCGGCTGTGGGTGCTGCTGGCCGAGACCCCGCGCGGCGAGGTCGCCGGGTACGCCGGCTGCTCGGCCGAGTTCTCCTTCTGGGAGGCCCGCCACTACCTCCACATGGACTGCCTCTACCTGGCCGAGGAGGCCCGCGGCCACGGCCTCGGGGCCGCCCTGATGGACGGGGTGGCCGCCCTGGCCCGCACGCTGGGCCTCGGCCACGTCGAGTGGCAGACGCCCGACTGGAACGAGGGCGCGATCCGCTTCTACGACCGGCTCGGAGCCACCGGCAAGCCGAAGCTCCGGTACGCCCTGCCGGTGGAGTAGGCCGCGCCCGGGTCCCCGGGGTCTCCCCGGGCCCTACCGGCCCGCCGCCACGAGCCGGTCGTAGGCCGCCAGGACCACGCGGGACTGGTGCTCCACCTGCGTGGCCACCGGGACCCAGCGCGCCTGGAAGCGGTCCGCGAACTCCTCGCACCACCCCGTGACGAGCCGGTCCACGGCCGGCGCCGTCGGCTGCCCCTGGGCGCGCAGCACCCGGAGCAGCATCGCCGCGGCGCGCAGCGAGAGCCGTCGGCCGAAGGCGTCGATGCTCCCGATGTACGCGGCGGTCGCCTCGGCGGGAGCTCCGGCTCCCGTCCACTCGGCGGTGATCCGGGGGATCAGCGCGAGCGTCCAGTCCACCGCGCGCAGCAGGGCCGCGGCGCCCGGATCCGTACCGCCGCCCGCGCTCTCCCGCAGGGCCGCCACCCGCGCGGCGTCGGCGGTGAGCCGGCCGGCCAGGACGCGCAGGGCGGCTCGGGGGTCGGGGTGCGGGGCCGGGTCGTCCACCAGGTCCGAGGCCCACATGGGGACTTCGACGATCGCGGTGGTGCCGGCGTGGCGGTGGGCGTGGTACCAGGTGCTGAGCCGGGTGTCCTCGGGGTGGAACGGCCCGTCGTCCGTGGTCCCGGGCTCGGGCATCACGAAGATCCCCGCCCCCGGCGAGGGCCAGCCCGAGGCGTCGGAGGCGCTGGTCTCGACCGGAATGTGCAGCTCGGCGGCCGATTTGCCGAAGGGCTCGGCGAGCCCGGGTATGTCCCGGGTCAGCTGCACCCAGGAGCCGCCGAGATCGGTGCCGTGCAGGGAGACCTGGAGGGCGGGCCGGAGCTCGTCGATGAGCCGGGTCAGGGCGAGGGTCTCGGGCGGCAGGCGGTCCGGGGGCAGTAAAGACGGCGCCCACTCCGGCTGTTCGGGGCCGGGCGGCCGGAAGAAGTTCCGGTGGTAGTCGAGCAGGGAGTACGGGCGCGGCGTGCGGTGCAGGGCCGCGCCGTCGGGGTCGGCGCAGAGCAGGAAGTGCCAGGTGGTTCCGGCGGCGGTGGGGGTGGTGGGGGTGGTCCCGGCGTCGGGGCGCGGGGCCGCGCCGCCGGCCCCGGCGTCGCCGGAGCCCGTGGCTTCGCGGATGAGCCGGCGCGCGAGCGCGAGGGCGGTGGCGCCGCCCACGGGCTCGTTGGCGTGGGCCCCGGCGACGACGAGCACGGCGCGGGAGGCGTCCCCGTCGCCCACGGAGAGCAGCCACAGCGGTTCCCCGGCCCGGGACGCGCCGATCTGGCGGAGCCGGGCCAGGGCGGGGTGTTCATCGGCCAGAGCCCGCGCGGCCAGGGCGAGTTCGTGCGGGGTGGGGTAGCACATGTCACGGATCAGGGTCACAGACGGTCCCATTCCCGTCCTGCGCCTGCCCTAGTGCTGTGACCGGGAAGTTCGCCGATCGGCGCCGGGTCAGCCCGTGACCTGGACGTGGCCCAGCGGGTAGTGGCCGGTGGCGAGATGGGTGGCGTCGGCGTCGACGAAGCGGATCCACCGGTAGCCGCTGGTCTGTGCGGTGAATTCCTTGCTGAAGCCTCCGTTGGCCAGGGAGACGGACGTGCCCACCTCCTGCGTCACGGTGGAGCCGTCGGGCCGGAAGTAGTAGCGGACCTTCTGGCCGGGATAGACCGCGTACCCCTTGGTGGAGTCGTAGGTCCGCAGAACTCCGGAGACGGTCAGTTGCTGTCCCTTGGCCACGGGGCGCGGTGCGATGCGGAGGGTGGTGAACTCGGTCCCGATGCGTGGCTGGCGGAGCACCCGGGTGCCTGTGCTGGGGCCGATGTTCGTGGTGCCCGGAGTGTGCACCCGCCACCGGTCGACATACGGTGAAGTCGCGCTGACCGTCACGGTGAACGTCCTGTCGTAGGGCACGGTGAAGGACTCCGATGCCGTCGACGGTGACCTTGCCGCTGATGGTGAGCTTGCCGTCGCACGGTCACCGCGGTCCACCCGCGCAGGGGCGTACGCCTGCCACTGGCCGGAGCGAAGGTCGGACGGTCCACCTACGCGGTCGACGCCCGGTTCGAGGCGAGCTCCGGTCAGACCGATCTCTCCCTGGACGACCTGGACAGCGATGGCGTCGAGGAGGAGAGGCTGCTCGTCGCCCTGGTGCCACCCGTAGTCGCCCTCTGTCTCACCGGTGAAGACGATGAACCGGTTGCGTTCGTCCCTGAAGATGCCTGCGGTCGGCACGCCCGTCTCCAGGCTCTTCGCCCCCGTGCCGACGGCCGTCATGGTCCTCTTGAATCCGTTCACTGAGTTGTACGGGAAGAAGGGCCGATCCTGCTGGTCACGCCGGGTCCGCGTCCTCCCTGAGCAGGACCGCGACCGGCGAGGCGCCGCCGAGGAGCGCGGTGAGCGGAACCTCGTCCTCGTACGGGGCTTCGCGCGCGCCCTCCGCGCGTCCGAGGAGAGCGAGCCGCCGCCAGCGCCCGGGCGGCAGTGGCAGGGCCGTGTCGCGCCAGCCGCCGGCTCCGGCCAGCCGGTGCGACAGGCGGGTGGCCACCGCCACCAGCCCGGCCGAGCGGGCGAAGGCCACGCAGTGCTCCGCCGCCGGGCCCCGGGCGGACAGCGGCGCGTAGCCGTCGAACAGCCCGGGGCGGTCGCGCCGCAGCCGCAGCAGGGCGGCGGTGAGGGCGAGCTTCTCCTCGGCCGTCCCGGACGGCGCGGCGCCCGCGTCCAGCCGGGCCAGGGTCTCCCGGGGGAAGACGGCGGGCCGCCGGTTGTCCGGGTCGACCAGGGCCCGGTACTCCGTCTCCGCGCCCTGGTAGACCTCCGGGACCCCGGGCATGGCCAGGTGCAGCAGCGCCGCGCCGAGCAGGTTGGCGCGGGCCGCCGCGGCCAGGGGCCCGGAGGGCGTCGGGGCGGTCGTCAGGACGTAGTCCCGGACCGTGGCCTCGTAGGCCCGGTTCTGTTCGGTCCACGTGGTGTGCAGGGCGGCTTCGCGGACGGACTTCAGCAGGGCCTGCCACAGCCGGTCGAGGCGCACCATGTTGTTGCCGCCGGCCCCGAGCCCGAAGGCCGTCTGCCAGGCCACCCAAGCGAGTTGGGGGTCCGCTCCGGCCGGAGCCGGTACCGCGTCCGGGTCCTGCGAGAGCACCGAGATCCGCGCCCGGACGTCCGCGCTGCGCTTCGTGTCGTGCGTGGTCAGCACGGTCCCGGAGCGGGGCCACAGCCTCGCCTGCTCGGCGCAGTACGCGTGGAACTCCGCCACCGTGACCGCCGGAGCACCCGGATCCCCGCCCACCTCGGTGGCAGACAGCAGCGGGGCGTACCGGTAGAAGGCCCTGTCCTCCAGGGACTTGGCGCGCAGCGCGGCCGAGGTCTGGGCGAAGCGGGCCGCGAAGGCCGGGTCCCGCAGCAGGAGTTCGCGTACGCCCGCCACCGGGTCCGCGCCGGCCTGCGCGGCGGCCCGCTCCAGGGCCTCGGGGGCGAGGTCTGGATCGCCGGGGTAGGGCCGGTAGACGGGGTAGGCGATGAGCAACTCGCGTACTGCACCCGCGAGTTCCGGTCCGGCCAGTCGTTCCAGCGCGGCCAGCTCGGCGGCCAGGTCCCCGGTCAGGACCTCCCGGGCACCCGCCGCGGCGGTTCGCTCCCACCGGGGCTGCCCGGTCGCCTCACGGAAGCGGGCGTCGAGCCGCGCGGCCCCGGCCGGGTCGGTCAGCACCCCGTCCACCCGGTACAGCGCGTCGTACCCGGTGGTCCCCGCCACCGGCCAGCCGGGAGCCAGCCGTTCCTCGCGGGCCAGGATCTTCTCGACCACCACCCAGCAGTGCCCGCCGACGGCGTCCCGCAGTCGCCGCAGGTATCCCTCGGGGTCGGCGAGGCCGTCCACGTGGTCGATCCGCAGCCCCTCGGCGACCCCGTCCCGGACCAGCTCCAGCACCTTGGCGTGCGTGACGGCGAAGACCTCGGGGTCCTCCACGCGCACCCCGATCAGCTCCGAAATGGTGAAGAAGCGGCGGTAGTTGAGGCCGGTCCTGGCCTCCCGCCAGCATGCGGGCCGGTACCACTGGGCGGCGAGCAGGGACGCCGGATCCAGCCCGGCCGTGCCCTCCCGGAGGGGGAACTCCAGCTCCCCGATCCGCAGGACGGCGCGATCGCCGCCCCCGGCCCCGCCGGCGGCCTCCCCGACCTTGACGGAGGCCGGATCCAGCGGCTCGCCGAGCACCGGCAGCAGCAGCTGCCCCCCGCCCGCCTCCCAGTCGATGTCGAACCAGCGCGCGTACGGCGAGCCGGGACCCTCCCGGGCCACCTCCCACAAGGGCCGGTTGAGGCGGAGCGGCGCGGGCAGCGCCATGTGGTTCGGCACGATGTCGAGCACCAGTGCGAGCCCGTGCGTGCGGGCCTCGGCGGCCAGGGCCCGCAGTCCGTCCTCCCCGCCCAGTTCCACCCGGACCCGGGTGTGGTCGGTGACGTCGTACCCGTGCGAGGAACCGGGCACGGCCTCCAGTACGGGGGACAGGTGCAGGTGCGACACCCCGAGCGAGGCGAGGTACGGTACGACGGCCCGCGCGTGCCCGAAGGTGAACTCGGGGCGCAGCTGGAGGCGGTAGGTCGACGCCGGGGTGACGGCCGGTGGTCCATCGGATTCCGGCCGGTTGGACTCGGGACTCGGGCGACCGGTGCGCGGGGGCAGGCTCATGAGAACGTACGTACCCAGGATGCGGGATTCCGTGCCATTACCCAATGCATCCGGGTGACTGCACCGGGTTAACGTTGCTCAAGTGTTTGGAACCGTCAACACCTATCGAAGAGTCATCGCCCTGACCGGGCCCCTACTCCCGCTCATTTCCTTCCTCGCCCGACTGCCCGTCGCGATGTCGCAGTTCGGCAGCGTCCTGCTGGTCGCCGAGACCAGCGGATCCCTGGCCACCGCGGGCATAGTCGGCGGCACCCTCTCCGCCGGCCAGGTGGTCTTCGGACCGGTCCTGGGCCGGCTCGCCGACCGTCACGGCCAGCGTTCCGTCGTCCTGACCGCCGCCGCGGTCAACGCGGTGGCGACCGCCGCCCTGGTGACCGGGGCGCTCGCCGACCTCGCCACCGTCCCGCTCGCCGCGATCGGCTTCGTCACCGGGGCCTCCGTCCCGCTGATCGGGCCGCTCGCCCGTACCCGCTCCGTGGCCCTGGCGCACCGCGCCAAGTCCGACGAGAGCGTCGTGGGCGCCATCCACTCCCTCGAAGGCACTTTGGACGAGGTCTCCTTCGTCTTCGGACCCGCCCTCGTGGGCCTGGCCACCCTCGCCCTGCACCCGGCCGTCGCCCTCGGCGGAGCGGCCGCCCTCGTCGCCGTCTTCGGCACCCTCTACGCACTGCACCCGACCGCCGCCGTCACGGCCGGAGTGCCTTCGGGAGTCCGCCGGGAGAAGGACCGCTCCCGGGTCCGCCCGCCGCGCGTGGTCTTCGCCGTACGGGGCTCCCTCGCCCTCCAGGGCGCCATGTTCGGCGCCTGCCAGGCCGGAATCGCCGCCCTCACCGCACAGTTGGGCGTCCCCGGCCAGGCCGGCATCGTGTACGCGGCCATGGGCGTCGTCAGCGCCGCCGTCGGGCTCTCGCTCGGCGCGCTGCCCGCCCGCTTCGGGCTGCGGCTGCGCTGGCGGTGGGCCACCGCCGCCGCGCTCGTGCTCTCCGTACCGCTGCTCTTCACGCAGACCCTGTGGCCGCTGTACGCGGTCGTCACCGTGCTCGGAGCCGCCTACGCCCCGCACCTGATCACCGCCTTCGCCATCACCGAGCGGGCGGTGAGCCCGTGCCGGCTCGCCGAGTCGATGGCCTTCGCCGCCAGCTCCCTCGTCGCCGGCCAGGCCGCCTCGCTCGCCGTCTCCGGGCGGCTCGCCGAGTGGTACGGGCCCCCCGCCGCCTTCGCGGTGGCCGTGGGGGCGGCCGCCCTGTGCCTGGTCCTGGCCCTGGTCACCCGGGTGCCGTCGGCCCGGACGCACACCCCGGTGGTGGCCGGCGGGGGCGCCCGTCCGGACGCCCTCCTGGAAGGCGCCGCCTACGCCGGGCGCTGAAGCACCACCAGACACCGTCCTGTCAGTGTCACCCGGTCCCCGGCCGCGTACTGCGGCCCGGTACCGGGTGCAAGCACCTCCGGCCGCGCCGTGTCCACGACCAGGCGCCACTGCGCCCCGTGCCCGGCCGGGACGGTGAAGTCCTGTGCTTCGGCGCCCGCGTTGAACATCAGCAGGAACGAGTCGTCGGTGATCCGCTCCCCGCGGGTGCCGGGCTCCGAGATGGCCTCCCCGTTCAGGAACACCGCCAGCGCCCGCGCGTGCTGCGCCTGCCAGTCGCGGGCCCTCATCTCCTCGCCGTGCGGGGTGAACCAGGCGATGTCCGAGAGCTCGTCGTGCGTCCCCTCCACCGGCCGGCCGTGGAAGAAGCGGCGCCGCCGGAACACCGGATGCTCCCGCCGCAGCCACACCATCCGCCGGGTGAACTCCAGCAGGGCGGGCGCCGGTTTGCCGGGCTCCGGCCAGTTCACCCACGACAGCTCGTTGTCCTGGCAGTAGGCGTTGTTGTTGCCGCCCTGGGTGCGGGCGAACTCGTCGCCGTGACTGATCATCGGCACGCCCTGCGACAGCATCAGCGTGGCGATGAAGTTGCGCATCTGGCGCTCGCGCAGCTCTCCGATCTCCGGATCCTCCGTCGGCCCCTCCACCCCGCAGTTCCAGGAGCGGTTGTGGGTCTCGCCGTCCCGATTGCCCTCGCGGTTGGCCTCGTTGTGCTTCTCGTTGTACGAGACCAGGTCGTTCAGGGTGAAACCGTCGTGGCAGGTGGTGAAGTTGATCGAGGCCAGCGGCCGTCGGCCGTCGTCCTGGTAGAGGTCGGAGGAACCCGTCAGCCGGCCCGCGAACTCCGCGAGCGTACGCGGCTGCCCGCGCCACAGGTCCCGTACGGTGTCCCGGTACTTGCCGTTCCACTCGGTCCACAGCGGCGGGAAGTTGCCCACCTGGTAGCCGCCTTCGCCCAGGTCCCACGGCTCCGCGATCAGCTTGACCTGGCTGACCACCGGATCCTGCTGGACCAGGTCGAAGAACGAGGACAGCCGGTCCACCTCGTGGAACTGGCGGGCCAGCGTGGCCGCCAGGTCGAAGCGGAAGCCGTCCACGTGCATCTCGGTGACCCAGTAGCGCAGTGAGTCCATGATCAGCTGGAGCACGTGCGGGGAGCGCATCAGCAGCGAGTTCCCGGTGCCCGTGGTGTCCATGTAGTGCCGGGGATCGTCCGCGAGGCGGTAGTACGAGGCGTTGTCCAGCCCCCGGAAGGACAGCGTCGGGCCCAGGTGGTTGCCCTCGGCGGTGTGGTTGTAGACCACGTCGAGGATCACCTCGATGCCGGCCTCGTGCAGGGCCCGTACGGCCGACTTGAACTCCAGCACCTGCTGGCCGCGGTCGCCCGAGGCGTAGCCGTTGTGCGGGGCGAAGAAGCCGATGGTGTTGTAGCCCCAGTAGTTGCTGAGCCCGTCGTCCACGAGGCGGTGGTCGTTGACGAACTGATGGACCGGCATCAGCTCCAGCGCCGTCACCCCGAGCTTGGTCAGGTGCCCGATGACCGCGGGGTGCGCGAGGGCGCCGTAGGTGCCGCGCAGCTCCTCGGGGAGGTCGGGGTGACGCATGGTCAGGCCCTTCACGTGGGCCTCGTAGAGCACGGTGTGGTGGTACTCGTGGCGCGGCGGCCGGTCGTTGGCCCAGTCGAAGTACGGGTTGACCACGACCGAACTCATGCTCTTGGGCGCGGAGTCCAGATCGTTGCGGGAGTCGGGACGGCCGAAGTGGTAGCCGTACACCTCCTCGCCCCAGTCGACGCTCCCCGCGACGGCCCGCGCGTACGGGTCCAGGAGCAGCTTCGCCGCGTTGCAGCGGCGGCCGCGCTCGGGCTCGTACGGCCCGTGCACGCGGAAGCCGTAGCGCTGACCGGGCATGATGCCCGGCAGGTAGGCGTGCCGGACGAACGCGTCGGTCTCGCGCAGTTCGATCGCGGTCTCCGAACCGTCGTCGTGCAGCAGGCACAGTTCGATGCGTCGGGCGGCCTCCGAATAGACCGCGAAATTGGTGCCGGCGCCGTCATACGTGGCACCGAGCGGATACGCCTGTCCCGGCCAGACCTGCATAGAAAACGACTCTTCCCCTCTGTGTCGGGCTGATCCGGCGTGGACCACGTCACTGCCAGATCTTCCCCGAAAGAGGGCTTCCACGCGGGGACTTGGGAGGGTCCTACCGGGTGACCCGGAGAGCTGATAAGAGGTTCGGCGGACCATGGGCAGATCCGATCGTCGGCAGAGCGGATAATGGGCCAACGGGCGGACCGGGTACGGACCGTGAGTCCGCGTCGGGCCGCAGGGGCACGCATCGGGCTGCAGGGGGCCGCACGCGCGGAGTACCCTTCCGTGATCACTGGAGACGGGCGTCCAGACGCAGGAGGCGGTGCACGGGTGAGCTCGGGAGGTCTGGAGCTGCCCCCTGGTGACGGTGGTCACGAGGGCGGCCCGGCGGACGCCGCGGGCGGTGCGGCCGGCGGGATCCCCGCCGGGGCCGTGTCGCTGGCCCCGCCGGAAGCCGGCGGGACCGGGAAGGCGCAGGCGGGAGCCGGTGCCGAGCTGGACTGGGGCGCGGACGCCTGGAGCGAGGTCCGGACCCGGGCCCAGCGCGCAGGCCGTGCGTACATCTGGCTGAACCTGATCGAACAGCGGCTGCGCTCCGTGGTCGGAGCGGTGCTCCGGCCCGTCTACGAGCCCGTGCACGGCGGGGACGACTGGGTGGTGGCGGCCGCGGGTCCCGCCGGCCAGGAGTGGGTGCAGCGCGCGGTCGCCGTACGCGAGGTCAGCCGCCGCAAGGGCTACCTGCTGGACTCTGCCGACGACAACGTGCTGAGCTTCCTCACCCTGCCGCAGCTGCGCGAACTGATGGTCCAGCACTGGCCCTGCTTCGAGCCGTACTTCGACGACCGGCGCGAGATCGAGCAGGCGCTGGACGAGCTGGAGGTCACGCGCAACGTCGTCTCGCGCAACCGGGCCCTGTCCCGGGCGGTCCTGGAACAGGCCGAGCGGGCGTCGGCGCGGCTGCTGGAGGTACTGGGCGGCGGCGCGGGCTCGCCGGCGGCGGACCGGCTGCCCATCGACGCCGTCGAGGACCTGGTCGGCGACCGGTACGCGGACGTCATCTCCGTCCACCCGGACCGGGTGCGGCTGCAGCGCCAGCTCCCGGCGGAGGACCTCTTCGGCGGCGCGCGGCGGCTCGACGCCATCGGCATCGGGCTCAACCTGCTGGTCCAGAACTTCTCGGGCCGAAGACTCGTACGCCTCGCCGAGGCCGGCTGCCGGGTGCGGCTGCTGTTCCTGAACCCGGCGAGCAGCGCGGTCAAGCGGCGCGAGCGGGAGCTCGGCCTGCGCAAGGGCGAGCTGAGCCGCTCGGTGGAGATGAACATCCTGCACGTGCGGCGGGTGCGGGCGGGCCTGCGCGACCCCTCGCGCTTCGAGATCCACGTCTTCGACGAGACCCCGCGCTTCACCGCGTACCTGGTGGAGGGCGAGTCCTCGGGCATCGCGGTGGTCCAGTCGTACCTGCGCCGGGCCCGGGGCATGGAGGCGCCGGTCCTGGTCCTGCGCGGCGGCGGGCGGGCCTCGCAGGTGCGGCCCGATCAGGAGCACGGGCTCTTCCCGACCTACCGGGAAGAATTCGAGTCGATCTGGCAGGACTCCCGCCCGGTGTCCTGAGCGGGGGGCGGCCCCGGCTCCGGGGTTGTCAGTGGCCCGTGTCAGGCTGAAAGCCGTTGACGTAGCGGTACGGGTACGGGGGGCACGTGATGGGGGACCGGGCGGGGGACTGGATGGGGGACTGGCACGGCGGGCCGATGGTGGCCTTCGATCTGGAGACCACGGGCACCGACACGGAGTCCGACCGGATCGTGACGGCGGCCGTCGTGACGGTCGGGCCGGACGGGCAGGTGGCGCGGGAGCGGACGTGGCTGGTCGACCCGGGCGTGCCCATCCCGGAGCAGGCCTCGGCCATCCACGGCATATCCACGGACCACGCCCGCTCGCGGGGGATGGCCGCGGCCCCGGCGATCGAGGAGATCACCCGGACGCTGGTGGAGGCGCTGAGCTCGGGAACCCCGCTGGTGGTGATGAACGCGCGGTACGACCTGACCCTGCTGGACCGCGAGTGCCGCCGCCACGGGATCCGTCCGCTGGGCGAGCGCTGGCCCGGGACGACCGCGCCGCCCGTCATCGACCCCCTGGTCCTGGACAAGCACGCGGACCGGTACCGCAAGGGCAGGCGGACCCTGCAGGCCCTCTGCGAGCACTACGGGGTGAGCCTGGAAGCGGCGCACGACGCGGGCGCGGACGCGCTGGCGGCGGCCCGCGCGGCACGGCGGATGGGGGCCGTGCACGCGGCGATAGGGACGGTCGCCCTGGCGGACCTGCACGAGCTGCAGATCCGCGCGGCGGCCGAGCAGGCGGCCTCGCTGCAGAGCTACCTGCGGCGGACCTCGGACCCCGAGGCGATAGTCGAGCGGGCCTGGCCCGTCGTGCCGTACCGGGTCTGAGGCCCGGCGTCGCTCACCGCAGCAGCCAGTCCCGGGTCAGTTCCATGACCTCGGCCCGGCTGCGGGGGCCGTGGTCGGCCGCGAGGAAGTAGTTGCCGATCCGCATGGAGTAGAACACCGTGCAGCGCACCTCGACGTCGTCCTCGTCGGTGCAGAACGCGCCGAACAGCGAACGCAGGTAGTCCATGCGGCGGTTGTCGACGCGCCGCAGCCGCTCCGCGACCGATGTGTCGCGCCGGGCCCAGTCGCGGATCGCGAGCTCGGCCGTCACGCCCTTCGCCGGGCCTTCGGCGGCCGCGGCGATCGCGAACAGCCGCTTCAGCTTGGTCCGGGGGTCCCCGCCGGCGCTCTCGACCTGCTCGATGACCGCCTCGGCGCCCTCGCGCTCCCAGGTGTCGAGCATCTCGCCGAGCAGGGCGTCCCGGTTGCCGAAGTGCCCGTAGAACCCGCCCTTGCTGACACCGAGCGCCTGCGCGAGGGACTCGATCCGGACGGCGTCCGGGCCTCCGGTGGCGAGGGCGCGCAGCCCCTCCTCGATCCAGCTGCCGCGTGGCGTGCGGGTCGCGCCCATGCCGTGTCTCCCCTCACCCGGATCACCCGGACTCGATCTATACGGTGCCGTATAGATCGGTGTAGCCTTCTTCTATACGGCATCGTATAGATAGGGGCTTGGCTCATGAGACTCCCCAGAACCGCGCACACCGACCGTCCCTGGCGGATCCACGAGATCGCCGGCGACTTCCGGGTCGAGGACGTGTGGGACCTTCCGACGCCGGGCGGACCGGACGACCTCGCACTGCTCGTGGAGCAGTTCGCGGGCGGCAAGGGGGACCCCGTCCCCTCGTTCCTGGGCCGCGCGCTCTTCGCGATCCGCTGGAAGCTCGGGGCCCTCTTCGGCTGGGACGAGCCCGCCGACGGCTTGGGCGGCCGGGTGGCGACCCTGCGCGACCGGCTGCCTGCGGACCTGCGCGAGGGGTCCCGCGGGCCCGACCTCGCGTCGCTCCCGTTCACCTCCGTCTACCAGACGCGCGACGAATGGGCGGCGGAGACGGCCAACCGGACCATGCACGGCGTGCTGCACATGAGCTGGGTCCCGGACAGGGACGGGGCCGGCGGCTACCACGGGCAGATGGCCATCCTGGTCAAGCCCAACGGACTGCTCGGCGCCGCGTACATGGCGGGCATCAAGCCCTTCCGGTACCTGGGGGTGTACCCGGCGCTGATCCGCCGCATCGGCCGCGACTGGGAGGCCCGCCGCGCGGGCTCCGGCGCGGTCTGATCCGCACGACGGTCCCTCAGGGGTCCGGCCACTGGTCGCGGTAGACGATGTGGAGCCCCCTGCCCGTGCCGACGAGGTTGCCGTAGGGGCCCAGCGTCGTGCAGTAGTGCCGATGGCCGGGGTGGGCGAAGACGTGGCCGGGGCCCTTGTGGGCGACGTCGGCGAACAACCACGCGGTGTCGGCGAACAGCTTGGCGCTCCCCGTCATGAACAGCGTGCCCGCGTGGACGTGCTGGTGGAACCGGTCCCGGTTCTCCTGGTAGTGCCGTTGCGGCCACTGGTCGGGCGCGGGGTCGGTGGAGGCCGGTCCGGGAAGGTCCGCGGTCTGCGGCCGGCCCGGGCCCAGCCGGGCCCGCAGCTCCTTCCAGCGTGCGGGCGAGAACTGGAGCGAGTGGTGCAGGAGGACCAGGTCGAGGCCCGGTCCCCCCGTTTCGGGATCGGTGCGCCGCAGCGGTACGTGGACCAGTGAGCGCGGGGACGTGGCGGCGAGCGACCACAGTCCGGCGAGGAGCTGCGCCGCCTGCTGGTCGACCTGGACGTGCAGGTACCAGTTGCCGTCGGACAGGGCTGCACGGGCCGGCGGGCGGGCCGGGCGGATCACCTTGAACTCCGCCGGGCCGAGCCGGGCCCGGTGGATGGTGAGGGGCAGTTTCATATGCGGGAATTGATACGCCGGTCCTAGAAGGGGTGCCAGCGGATTTCCGGGTCGCCCTCGCGCAGGGAGGCCACCCGGCGGCGGAACTCCGCCAGGGCCTTGGGGTTGGCCGGGGCGTGCTGGGAGACCCAGGCGCAGCTGGCCGTTTCGCGGGCGCCGCGCAGGACCGCGCAGCCCTCCCAGTCGCGCACGTCCCAGCCGTACGCCGCCGTGAACTCCTCGTACGCCGCTCCGGGAAGGCCGTAGCGGTCGCGGGAGAGGGCCATCACCACCAGGTCGTGCTCGCGCAGGTCGGCGGAGACCGTCTCCAGGTCGACGAGGACCGGCCCGGCCGGTCCCACGTGGACGTTGCGGGGCAGTGCGTCGCCGTGGATCGGGCCCGGCGCGAGGTGCGGGGTGAGGGCGGCGACCTGGTCGGCGTACCCGTCGCGGCGGGCCCGCAGGTACGCCGCGTCCGCCGGATCGATCGCCGTGCCCGCCAGCCGCAGCCAGCGCTCCACCCCGCCCAGCAGATCGCGCGGGGGCAGGGCGAAGGGGGGCGCCGGCAGGGCGTGGATCTGCCGCAGCAGTGCCGCGAGGTCCTCCGGGCCGGCCGGGCGGACCGCGTCGGGGAGCCGGTGCCACAGGGTCACCGGGTGCCCGTCCACCAGCCGCGGCTCCGGCTCGGCCGCGCGGACCGCGGGGACCCCGGCCTCCGCGAGCCAGCCCGCCACCTTGAGCTCCAGCTCGGCACGCGGCAGCAGCGCCGCCTCCCGGCCGACCTTGGCGACCAGGCCGCTGTCGTCGAGCGCGAAGACGGCGTTCTCGCCGAGGGCCAGCAGCCGGGGAGCGGGCGACCCCGCCCGTGCCAGGCCCGCCGCCGTCAGGGCCTCGCGCGCCCGTGCCTCGTCCATGCCGTCTCCGCAGTCCGTCCGTTTCCCCGGGGTGCCCCGGGTGCCACCGGGCCGTACCCGGCTGCTCATGACCGGACAAGTTTCGCATCCGGCCCGTTCGTCGCGGCTCTTCCCTCCGGCCTGAAGAACTTTCCGAATAGGTTGCACGAGACGTCTCGTCTCGTTATCTTTTTCCTCATGACCACGACCGCGAAGCCCGCCCACATCGCCATGTTCTCGATCGCCGCCGCTGGCCACGTGAACCCGAGCATCGAAGTGATCCGCGAACTGGTCGCCCGGGGCCACCGCGTCAGCTACGCCATCCCCGCCGCGTACGCGGACAAGATCGCCGAGACCGGCGCCACCCCGGTGATCTGGAACTCCACCCTCCCCACCGACGAGGACCCCGACGCGTGGGGCACCGAGCTCATCGACAACATCGAGCCCTTCCTCGCCGACGCCGTCCAGGCCCTCCCGCAGCTCGCGGCCGCCTTCGACGGCGACGAGCCGGACCTCGTCCTCCACGACATCACGGCCTACCCGGCGATCGTCCTCGCCCACCGCTGGGGCGTCCCCGCGGTCTCCCTCTCCCCGACCCTGGTTGCCTGGACCGGCTACGAGGAGGAGGTCGCCGAGCCGATGTCCGCCGAACTGCGCGCCTCCGAGCGCGGGAAGGCGTACTACGCCCGGTTCCGGGCCTGGCTCGACGAGAACGGCATCGACGAGGACAGCGACCGGTTCGTCGGCCGCCCCCGCCGCAGCGTCGTCCTCATGCCGCGCGCCCTCCAGCCCCACGCCGACCGGGTCGACGAGGCCGTGTACACCTTCGTCGGCGCCTGCCAGGGCGACCGCAGCGCCACCCAGGGCACCTGGACGCGCCCCGCGGGCGCCGAGGGGAAGAAGGTGCTCCTGGTCTCCTTCGGGTCCACCTTCACCAAGCAGCCGGCCTTCTACCGGGCCTGTGCGGAGGCCTTCGGGGACCTGCCCGACTGGCACGTGGTGCTCCAGATCGGCAAGTTCACCGACGAGGCCGAGATCGGCGAGATCCCCGCCAACGTCGAAGTCCACCGCTGGGTTCCCCAACTGGACATCCTGCGCCGGGCCGACGCCTTCATCACCCACGCGGGCACGGGCGGCTGCCAGGAGGGGCTGGCCACCGGGACCCCGATGGTCGCGGTCCCGCAAGCCGTCGACCAGTTCGGCAACGCCGACATGCTGACCGCCCTGGGTGTCGCCCGGCACGTCCCGATGGCCGAGGCCGACGCCGCGACCCTGCGCGAGGCCGTCCTCACCCTGGTCGCCGACCCGGAGGTGGCCGCCCGCGCGGACCGGATCCGCCGGGAGATGGCGACGGAGGGCGGCACGCGACAGGCAGCCGACCTGATCGAGGCCGAACTGCCCGACCAGCGGTGACGGGACTTCGCCGGGGCTTGAGCCTCCAGCGGGGGGAGACCTGAAGGTGGGGGACATGAACGGCCACACGCTCCACTCGATCGGCGAGCTGGCCCGGCGAACCGGCACCACGGTCAAGACCGTCCGGTTCTACTCCGACTGCGGGCTCGTACCGCCCGCCCGTCGGAGCCCGGCCGGCTACCGCCTCTACGACGACGGCGCCGTCGCACGCATGGACCTCGTCCGGACCCTGCGCGACCTGGGACTGGACCTCGCCGACATCCGGAAGGTCATGGACCGGGAACGCACGCTGCCGGAGGTCGCCGCCGCCCAGGCGGAGGCGCTGGACGTGCAGATACGGATCCTGCGGCTGCGGCGCGCGGTGCTGACCGCTGTGGCGAACCGTGGAGCCGACCCCGAGGAGACGCACCTGATGCACAAGCTCGCGAAGCTTTCCGAAGCGGAACGCCAACGGCTGGTCGGGGACTTCCTCGACTCCGCCTTCGGCGGCGTGGGAACCGACTCCGCGTTCGCGGGGGTCAGGTGCTCCATGACCCCCCACCTGCCGGACGACCCCACCGCGGAACAGATCCACGCGTGGGTGGAACTGGCCGCACTGGCCGAGGACCCGGAGTTCCGCGCCCATCTGCGAATTCTGGCCGAGGACCAGGCCGCCGGGCACCTCCCGGACGCCCCACCCCGCGCGCGCGACGACGTGGCCGCGATCGTCCGCGACCAGGTCGCCCCGGCCGTGGCGGCCGGCATCGATCCGGCCTCACCCCAGGCCGATCCGATCGTTGCGGCCCTGATGACCCGCACCGCACACCTCCTCGACGACCGGGACCCCGCAGCGTCCCGGGATCAGCTCCTGGCCCGGCTGGAACGCATCAACGACCCGCGCAGAGAGCGGTACTCGTCCCTGCTCGCGGTGATCAACGACTGGCCCCGCCCGGAGACCCTTCAGCCGGTCCTCGACTGGTCCGTCCACGCACTCCGGGCGCGGACCGCCCCACGCCCATCCGGTCCCAAGCCGCCGCTGCGTACGATCCGGCCATGAACGCTCCCGTCACCCTCCGCGCAGCCGCGACGCCGACCGCTCCCGCTCTCACCCTCCGCCCCTGGTGCGCGCACGACGTGGCCGCGCTGGTCGAGGCGTACCGGGACCCCGAACTGCGGCGCTGGGCGAGCCCTGCCGTGGAGAGCGAGGGCGAGGGGCTGCGGTGGGTGCGGGATCGGGAGCGGGACTGGGCATCGGGCACCCGATTCGGCTTCGCCGTCCTGGAGGAGGCCCCCGAGGGCCTCGACGCCCTCGATGCGGCGCCGCCGCAACTGGCGGGCCACGTGGTCCTGAAGGGAGTCGGACAGAGACCGGGCAATGCCTCCGCCGAGGTCGGCTACTGGACGGCAGCACGGGCCCGTGGGCGGGGCGTGGCCCCAAGAGCCCTGGAAACCCTCACCGCCTGGGCCTTTCGTTCCTTCCGCGCCGATGGTCTGGAGTGCCTCGAACTCCTCCATCAGGTGGACAACGCGGCATCCTGCCGGGTCGCCGAGAAGAGCGGGTACACGCTGGGCGGGATCCTGCCGTCGGCGCCGCCCGCCTACCCGCTCGACGGCCATCTGCACCTGCGCCGCGCAACCGGCTGACCCATGTGCTGTCAGGGGTGAGCCCTATCGTGCAGACATGACCAAGACGACCAAGACCACGTACGCGGCACTGCTCCGGGGCATCAACGTCGGCGGGAACAAGAAGGTCCCGATGGCCGAGCTGCGCCAGGTTCTGGAGGGCCTGGGACACGAGGACGTGCAGACGTACCTCCAGAGCGGCAACGCCGTCTTCGCCGCCGCGGGCGGGAAGGCGCCGGACGCCCTCGCCCGCGAGCTGGAGGCCGCCATCGAAGCCCACTTCGGCTTCCACGTCCCCTGCCTGGTGGTCGACGGCGCCTACCTGCGCGCCGTGGCCGACGCCTGTCCCTTCCCGGCCGCCGACCTCGAAGGCAAGCAGCTCCACGCCACCTTCTGCTCCGAGCAGCCCGCCGAGTCCCGCTTCGCCTCGATCGACGCCGCCGCGCACCTCCCGGAGGAGTACCGCGTGGGCGACCGCGTCATCTACCTCTACGCCCCGAACGGCCTGGGCCGCTCCAAACTGGCCGAGGCCCTCGCGAAGCCGGCCGTGGTCAAGGGCCTCGACGTGACCACCCGCAACTGGAACACGGTCGTGAAACTGGTCGAACTCACGCAGGACTGACCACACGGCCGCAGCAACCTTCAGTTGAAAAACCTTTGCAGGGGAACCGGTGGGTCGGTTACGTTCTCCCGGCCGTCCAGGGCGATCCGGACCGGCTCCGTCGACGAGGAGGTGTGGAGCACATGCGCAGGAGTGACCGGCAGTCGAGCCCGCGTACCGACCTTTGCCACTTCCTCACGACGGAGACACCTTGTCGTTCCGCATCACCCCACTGACCGACCCCGCTCACGGCGCGCACAGCCGACGCCTCGCCTGGCTGGCGTCCGACGCCGATTCCGTCCCCGTCGGGACGGCCTTTCTGCGCCTGTTCGACGGCGGACAGGAGCACCTGGCCGAACTGACCCTCCAGGTCCACCCCGTGGAGCGCCGCAAGGGCGTCGGATCCCTCCTCCTCGACGCGGCCGTGGCCGCCGCCCGGGACAACGCCCGGCGCTGCGTCGGCGCGCAGGCCGAGGCCGGATCGCCCGGCGCCGACTTCCTGCCGGCCCACGGCTTCCGCAAGGTGCTCACCTTGAGGTTCGCCCGCCTGCCGCTGGCCGACGTGGACGCCGGCGCCCTCGCCGAGATCATCGGTCGTCCGCATCCCGGCTACCGGCTGGCGTCCTGGCAGGGAACCGTCCCCGACGCCCTCGCCCGGACGTTCGCCGCCTCGCGCCGGGCCATGGACGACATGCCCATGGAGGACACCGACCACGGCACCACGATCTGGGACGTGGACCGGGTCCGTGCTGCGGCGAAGGCCGTGGAGGAGCGCGGCGACCTGTTGCACACGGTCGTCGCCATCGACACCCGCGACGACTCGATCGCCGGATTCACCGAACTCGTCGTCCCCGGCAACGGCACGGGCGACGGCCAGCACTACGGCACCGGCGTGCTGCCCGAGCACCGCGGACACGGACTCGGCCGATGGATGAAGGCCGAGTCGATCCGGCAGGCCCACGGGCGCCATCCGGACCTCGGCGGCCTCCTGACCGACACCGCCGACAGCAACACGCACATGAGGCGCATCAGCGACAGCCTCGGCTACGTGCCCACGCACACGACGCTCCAGTACCAGCTCGACCTGTAGGGGCGAGCCGACGGGCCGGACCGGGCACCGCCTCGTCCGGCCCGTCGGCGCCTTCCCACGGCCTAGTCCGCCAGCCCGTTCAGCAGGGAGACCTCCTGCGGGGTCAGCTGCACCGTTGCCGCGTCCAGGTTCTCCGCCAGGTGGTCCGGGGAACCCGTGCCCGGGGTGGGGCAGAGGACCGGCGAGTGCCGCAGGAGCCAGGCCAGGGCGATCTGGCCGGTGGACGCCCCGTGTTCGGTGGCGACCGCCGTCAGTGCGGCGGCGCTCTCCCGGGTCAGGGCTCCGCTGCCCAGCGGGTAGTACGGGAGGAAGGCGATGCCGCGTTCCTCGCACAGGGCGAGGAGCTCCGCCGAGGAGCGGTCCAGGAGGTTGTACGGGTTCTGGACCGAGGCCACCGGAACCACGGCCAGGGCCTCCCGGAGCTGGTCCGCCGTCACCGTGTTCAGCCCGATGTGGCGGATCTTGCCCTCCGCCCGGAGCTCGGCCAGCGTGCCCAGCTGCTCCGCCGGCGGGACGGCCGGGTCGAAGCGGTGCAGCTGGTACAGGTCGATCCGGTCCAGGCGGAGCCTGCGCAGGCTTGCCTCGCACATGGCCCGGAGGTCCTCCGGGCGGCCCGCCGCGTGCCACTCGTCGGGGCCGGTGCGCACCACCCCGCCCTTGGTGGAGACCACCAGGTCCTCTCCGTACGGGTGGAGGGCTTCGGCGACCAGTTCCTCGGCCAGGTGGGGGCCGTAGTTGTCGGCGGTGTCGATCAGGGTGACTCCGCGTGCGACGGCTGTGCGCAGCAGTGCGACCGATGCGGGGCGTTCCGCGCGCGGGCCCCAGTAGCCGGCGCCGACCAGGCCGCCGGTGCCGAGTCCGAGGCGGCGTACGGGCAGGTCCCCGCCGAGGGCGAACGTCTCATCCACGTCAACAGACATGGCCCGACCGTAGCTCAGGCCCGCGGATGTGCCAGGCTCGAGGGCATGCGTTACATCATCATCGGCGCCGGAGCGATCGGCGCGACCATCGGCGGACGGCTCGCGGAGTCCGGCAGCGAGGTCGTCCTCGTCGCGCGCGGCCCCCACGCGGAGGCCCTGCGGACGAACGGGCTGCGGCTCACCACGGCGGACGGGGAGCGGGTGCACCGGCTGCCCGTCGTCACCGGGCCGGCGGAGCTGGGTGAACTGCGCCCCGACGACGCGCTGTTGCTGACCGTGAAGACCCAGGACGCACTGGCCGCGCTCGACGCGTGGGGCGACGCGGAAGTAGCGGGCGGCGGTACGGCGGCCCAGCGGCTGCCGGTGCTGTGCGCGCAGAACGGCGTGGAGAGCGAACGCCTCGCCCTACGGCGCTTCGCGCGCGTGTACGGGGTCTGCGTGTGGCTGCCGGCGACCTTCCTGGAGCCGGGCGTGGTCTCCGCGCTGTGCGCTCCGCTGACCGGGATCCTGCACCTCGGCAAGGCCGCCGGAGGCGCCGACGGGACCGCCCGGCGGATCGCGGGCGACCTGGAGAAGGCCGGGTTCGGGGCGCCGGTCGTCGAGGACGTGATGCGGTGGAAGTACGCGAAGCTGCTGGGCAACCTGGGCAACGCGGTCCAGGCGACGACCGGCCCCGAGCCGGAGCCCGCGAAGGCGGCGCTGCTGCTGCGGGCCGTGCGCGAGGCGAAGGCCGCCTTCGCTGCCGCGGGCATCGCCTGCGCCTCGGACGCCGAGCAGGCGGAGGCCCGCGACGGCAAGGTCGAGGCGCCGGCCGGAGTGGTGCGGGGCGGGTCGTCCTGGCAGAGCCTGGCGCGGGGGACCGGGTCGGTGGAGGCGGACTATCTCAACGGGGAGATCGTGCTGCTGGGGCGGCTGCACGGGGTGGCCACGCCGGTCAACGACACGCTGCGCGTCGCGGCGAACATCTTTGCGCGGGAGGGGCTGCCGCCGGGCGCGATGTCCATCGAGGACCTGACGGCCCTGGCCGATGAGGCCGCGGCGCGGGCGTAGTAGCCGTCGGCTGCGGGTGGGGTCGCCCTGCGGGGCGAAGTCCCCTACCCGCCCTTCCACCGTTCCCCGGGGCTCCGCCCCGGACCCCGCGCCTCAAACGCCGGCGGGGCTGGAATTGCCCTGTGGGCAATCCAGCCCCGGCCGGGCGACGATCCAGCCCCTCCGGCGTTTGAGGAGAGGGGTCCGGGGCGGAGCCCCGGGGAACGGGCGAAGGGTGGGTAGGGGAAGTCCGCCCCGCGCAGCGGCTACGCCGCCAGGGCCGGGATGCGGGTCCGGGCCGGGGCGGCCGCGTCGTAGCGGCGCAGCAGCAGTCGGGCCAGTTCCGGGGAGGGGCCCAGGACGGCCGAGACGACGTCGGCGCCCGCGGCTTCGGCGCCCGCCGTGATGCGGTCGGGGAGCCGGCCGGGAGCGATGACGTAGGGGGCAACCGCGATCCGGCGGACGCCCTCCGCGCGCAGCGCCCGTACGGCGTCCTCGGTCCGGGGCAGAACAGCGGAGGCGAACGCAGGCCGCACGGCGCACCAACCGGTGTGCCGCCACTCCCGCGCGATTTCAGCGATCACTGCGATCGCCTCCGGGTCGGAGGAACCGGCGGACGCGAGCACCACACCGGTGGTGGCGCGGTCCGCCGGGGTGAGGCCGGCTTCCCACAGCCGGCGCTCCAGGGTCGCCAGCAGCAGCGGCGACGGGCCGAGCACATCCGCGATTCGGACCGAGAGGTCCGGCAGGTGGGACGTGGCTCCGGCGAGCACCGCCGGGATGTCGGACTTCGCGTGGAACGCCCGCGTCAGGAGGAGCGGGAGCGCCACGATGTCGCGTACGCCCGACAGGTAGAGCGAGGCCACCGCCTGGTCGACGGTCGGGGTGTCGAAGTCCAGGAAGGCGGTTTCCACGCGCAGCCCGGGCCGCAGCGCCCGTACCCGCCGGGTGAGGGCGTGCACGGTCGCCGCGTGCCGCGGGTCGCGGCTGCCGTGGGCGATGACCAGCAGGGCGGGAGCCTGCGTGGGGTGCGTGACGTGCGCGGACACGTGATCAGCTCTTGACCAGCAGGCCGCGGGTGCGCAGCACCCACCGCTCGACCGGGCTGAAGATCAGCAGGTCGATGGCGATGCCGACGACCAGGATCAGGATGATCGCGAGGAACACGCCGGGCAGGTCGATGTTGTTGCGGCCGTTTTCGAGGAGCTGGCCCAGGCCCAGCCCCAGGTCGGGGGAGCTGGCGATGATCTCGGCGGCCATCAGGGAGCGCCAGGAGAAGGCCCAGCCCTGCTTGAGACCGGCCAGGTAGCCGGGCAGTGCGGCCGGCATGACCACGTGCCAGGCGCCGCGCAGCCCGGTGGCGCCCAGGGTGCGACCGGCCCGCAGGAACAGCGGCGGGATCTGGTCGATGCCGGAGACCAGGCCGTTGGCGATCGAGGGGACGGCGCCGAGCAGGATGACGGTGTACATCATCGCGTCGTTGAGTCCGAACCAGAGGACCGCCGGGGGCACCCAGGCGACCGAGGGCAGCGACTGCAGGCCCTGCAGGATCGGGCCGATCGCGGCGCGGACGAACTTCACCCGGGCGACGAGCAGACCGAGCGGGGTGCCGATGGCCAGGGCCAGCAGGAAGCCGAGCAGACCGCGCGACACGCTGGTCCAGATGACCTCGAACAGCGTGCCCTTGATCCACATGTCGGACAGGCTGTCCCAGACGGAGGACAGGGCGGGGAGCTTCGTCTCGTCGGTGATCTTCGCCGCGACGAGGATCTGCCAGACGAGGAGGACCAGGCCGACGGCGATGACCGGCGGCAGGACCTTCTTGACCAGCACCTCGCGGACCGGGGTGCGGTGGGTCTGGACGGCGTCGAGCGCGTCGAGACCCGCCTCCAGTCCGGCGAGGTCTTCGGCCTTGGCCTTGGACGGGGCCTCGGGAGTGGTGTCAGTGCTGGCCATGGCGGCGGATCTCCCCACGCAGGTGTTCAGTGATCTCAAGGGACAGCTCCGCGACGTCCGCGTCCTCGATGCGGCGCGGCTGCGGGATGCCCACGGTCCACTCCTTCGCGATCCGGCCGGGGCGCGAGGACAGCAGGACCACACGCTGCGCGAGCCGTACGGCCTCGCGGACGTTGTGCGTGACGAACAGGACGGAGAGGTTCGTCTCTTCCCAGATGCGGGTGAGCTCGCCGTGCAGCACGTCACGGGTGATGGCGTCGAGCGCCGCGAAGGGCTCGTCCATCAGCAGCAGCTGGCTGTCCTGGGCGAGCGCCCGGGCCAGGGCCACGCGCTGGCGCATGCCGCCGGACAGCTCGTGGACCCGCTTGCCGTACGAGCCGCCGAGCCGGACCAGCTCCAGCAGCCGCTCGGCCTCCGGCTTGCGGTCGGCCTTGGCCACCCCGCGCAGGCGCAGGGCGAGTTCGATGTTCTTGCCCGCGGTGAGCCACGGGAAGAGGGCGTGTTCCTGGAACATGAGCGACGGACGGCCGCCGGGGGTCTCGATGGACCCCGCGGACGGCTTGTCCAGACCCGCGACCAGGTTGAGCAGCGTCGACTTTCCACACCCCGAGGCGCCCAGGATGGTGACGAACTCTCCGGGAGCGACATCGAGGCTGATGTCGTCCAGGACGAGCTGCGATCCGGCCGGGCCGGAGAAGGACTTCGAGACGTGCTCGATGCGGGCAGCGTGCGTCAGCTCCGCTACGGAGCCCTCGGCAGCCTTGGCAAGCATGGTGGCCATGGTCGTCACCTCCTGGGGTTGCTGGTCTACGGGGTTACTTGGTGGCGCCGAGGCCGGCGTCGGAGACTTCGGGCTTGCCCGCGGCCTTGAGGACCTTGTTGAGGAGCTTGAGGTCGTAGATGCCGTTGAGGTCGGGCTGCTCGATGAGCTTGGCCTCGACGGCCCACTCCGCCTGGGTCTTCAGCGTTGCGGCGAGCGGGTCGTCGGTGATGAGGATGCTGGGCCAGGCCGGGTCGATGATCTTGGCGTCGAGGGGCTTGCCGCCTTCGGCGGCCAGCTTCGCGTTCGCGGAGGCCTTGGCCTTGTCGGGGTTGGCGTTGATCCACTCGTTGGTCTTGACGGTGCCGGTGAGCACGGCCTCGACGACGTCCGCGTGCTCCTTGAGGAACTTCTGCGACACGATGATGTTCGTGATCACGAACTTCTTGTCGGGCCACAGGGCGGTCTCGTCGAGGAGGACGGTGCCGCCGTCGGAGACGAGCTTGGAGGCGGTCGGCTCCGGCACCCAGGCGCCGTCGATGGAGCCGGACTTGAAGGCGTCCGGGGTGACCTTGTTGTCCGTACGGACGACGGAGACGTCACCCTTGCCGGACTCCGGGTCGACCTTCCAGCCCTTCTCCGAGATCCAGTTGAGGAACGCGACGTCCTGCGTGTTGCCCTTCTGCGGGGTCGCGATGTTCTTGCCCTTGAGGTCGTCCAGGGTCTTGATCTTCGCCGGGTTCACGACCAGCTTCACGCCGCCGGAGGCGGAGCCGGAGATGATCCGCAGGTTGGAGCCCTTGGACTTCACGTAGGCGTTGATCGAGGGGGAGGGGCCGATGAAGCCGATGTCGAGAGAGCCGCCGTTGAGGGCTTCGATCTCGGACGGACCGGCGTTGAAGGCCTGCGGCTTGATCGCGGTGGCACCGAGTTCCTTGGCGATCAGGCCTTCCTGGAGACCGACCAGCGCGGTGGCGTGGGTCAGGTTCGGGAAGTAGCCGATGCGGACCTCGGAGGCCGACAGCTTCTTGGCGTCGGCGGCCACGTTCGCCTTCGGAGCGTCGTCCTTCACGGCCTCGGAACCGTAGCCGCACGAGGCGAGGGCGCCGATCAGGAGCGGCAGGGCGGCAGCGGCGGCGAGGCCGCGGTGCAGGGTCTTAGCAGAGGTACCGATGGCAGGCACGGGAGGACTTCCTCTCGTAGCGTCGTGTCACGACGCACGTCTTCGTTTGCTGAGCAAGGGCAGGAACGGCTCGCGGGGGGTGTGGGCGCGCATGCGGTGCGCGTACGTCATTACGCACATCGCCCCACACCTCCCTGGCCGCTGCCGAGGGAGCCGCTGCCTACGCGGCCGCCCTCTTTCGCGAAGGTGGAGTAGATATCGGCAAGCATGATCAGAAGTCCCAGCCTTCTTCGTCCGCCTGCACGGTGGTCTCGGCGGTGGAGGCGAAGGATTCGCCGACCATGCCGGCCGCCAGGGTGGTGCCGTCCGCCGGGTCGATCAGCAGGAAGGACCCGGTGCGGCGCGAGTCGGCGTACGAGTCGAGCGCGAGCGGCTCGGCGGTACGGACGACGACGCGGCCGATGTCGTTGGCCACCAGCTGACCGGGGTTCGGGTGCTGGGACAGGTCGTCCAGGGTCAGCCGCGAGGGGATCTCCTTGACGATCGCCTTCACCGTGCGCGTGGTGTGCTTGATCAGCACCCGGGCGCCCACGGCGAGGGGCTGGTCCGCCACGTGGCAGACCGTCGCCACGACGTCCTGCGTGGTGGCGGGGGAGCTCGACGACGGCGCGATCAGGTCGCCGCGCGAGATGTCGATGTCGTCCTTCAGACGCAGGGTCACCGACTGCGGGGCCCACGCGATGTCGACGCTCTCGCCGAGCGCGTCGATGCCCTCGATGACCGAGGTGCGGCCCGACGGCAGGACGGTGACGGCCTCGCCGACGCGCAGCACGCCGGAGGCGATCTGGCCCGCGTAGCCCCGGTAGTCCGGGTTCTCGGCGGTCTGCGGACGGATCACGTACTGCACCGGGAAACGCGCCGGGCAGGCGGTGAGGTCGTGGCTGACCGGGACGGTCTCCAGGTGCTCCAGCACCGTGGGGCCGCCGTACCAGTCCATGTTCGCGGAGGGTTCCACCACGTTGTCGCCGGCCAGGGCGGAGATCGGGATCGCGGTGATCTCCGGGACGCCCAGGCCCGTGGCGTACGCGGTGAACTCCTCGGCGATCTTCGCGAAGACGGCCTCCTCGTAGCCCACGAGGTCCATCTTGTTGACGGCGAGGACCACGTGGGGGACCCGGAGGAGGGCCGCGACGGCGGCGTGCCTGCGGGTCTGCTCGATCACGCCGTTGCGGGCGTCGACGAGCACCACGGCGAGGTCGGCGGTGGAGGCGCCGGTGACCATGTTCCGGGTGTACTGCACGTGCCCGGGGGTGTCGGCCAGGATGAACCGGCGCCGGGCGGTCGCGAAGTAGCGGTAGGCCACGTCGATGGTGATGCCCTGCTCCCGCTCGGCCCGCAGGCCGTCGGTGAGCAGCGCCAGGTCGGGGGTGTCCTGACCACGGCTGGCCGAGACCCGCTCCACGGCTTCCAGCTGGTCGGTGAGGACCGACTTGGAGTCGTGCAGGAGGCGGCCGACCAGGGTGGACTTGCCGTCGTCGACGGAGCCCGCGGTCGCGAAGCGCAGCAGCGTGGTCGCCGAGAGATCGGCGAACTGCTCGGTGGTGGAGGTCATTTCTAGAAGTACCCTTCGCGCTTGCGGTCTTCCATCGCGGCCTCGGACAGCTTGTCGTCGGCGCGGGTCGCGCCCCGCTCGGTGAGGCGGGAAGCGGCGATTTCGGTGATCACGGCGTCCAGCGTGGTGGCGTCGGAGTCGACGGCACCGGTGCAGGACATGTCACCGACGGTGCGGTAGCGGATCAGGCGGGTCTCGGTGGTCTCGCCTTCCTTGGCGCCGCCCCACTCGCCGGCCGTCAGCCACATGCCGTTGCGCTGGAAGACCTCGCGCTCGTGGGCGAAGTAGATCTCCGGCAGTTCGATCTTCTCGCGGGCGATGTACTGCCACACGTCCAGCTCGGTCCAGTTGGACAGCGGGAAGACGCGCACGTGCTCGCCCGGGGCGTGGCGGCCGTTGTAGAGCTGCCACAGCTCGGGGCGCTGGCGGCGCGGGTCCCACTGGGAGAACTCGTCGCGCAGGGAGAAGACGCGCTCCTTGGCGCGGGCCTTCTCCTCGTCGCGGCGGCCGCCGCCGAAGACGGCGTCGAACTTCAGCTGCTGGATCGCCTCCGTGAGGGGGACGGTCTGCAGCGGGTTGCGGACGCCGTCGGGACGCTCGCGGAGCTTGCCGGCGTCGATGTACTCCTGGACGGAGGCCACGTGCAGGCGCAGACCGTGCTTGGCGACCGCGCGGTCGCGGTAGTCCAGGACCTCGGGGAAGTTGTGGCCCGTGTCCACGTGGAGCAGGGTGAACGGCACCGGCGCGGGCGCGAACGCCTTCAGCGCCAGGTGCAGCATGACGATGGAGTCCTTGCCGCCCGAGAAGAGGATCACCGGCTTCTCGAACTCGCCCGCCACCTCGCGGAAGATGTGCACGGCCTCCGATTCGAGGGCGTCGAGGTGCGACAGCGCGTAGGGCGCGTCCGTCCCTTCGTGGACGTGTGCGACGGTGGCGGTCATGCCAGACCCCTCTCGGTGAGCAGTGCGTGCAGGGCCGAAGCCGACTCCTGTACGGACTGCGTGTGCGACTCGATACGGAGGTCCGGGGACTCCGGTGCCTCGTACGGGTCGTCGACCCCGGTCAGACCGGAGATCTCGCCCGCCGCCTGCTTGGCGTACAGGCCCTTCACATCACGCTCGGAGCACACCTCCACCGGAGTGGCCACGTGCACTTCGAGGTAGCTCGTGCCCTCGGCGGCGTGCCGTTTGCGGACGGCCTCACGGCTGTCCGCGAACGGCGCGATCGCCGGGACGAGCGCCTTGACGCCGTTGGACGCGAGGAGTTCGGCGACGAAGCCGATCCGCTGCACGTTGGTGTGCCGGTCCTCGCGGCTGAAACCGAGGCCGGCGGAGAGGAACTCGCGGATCTCGTCGCCGTCGAGGACCTCCACGCGGTGGCCCTCGGCGCGCAGCCGCTCGGCCAGCGCGTAGGCGATCGTGGTCTTGCCCGCGCTCGGCAGCCCGGTCAGCCACACGGTGGCGCCCTGGTCGCTCACGCTCATCTGCTCTGTCTCCGTAAGTTCTTCGCTGGTCGTCATCAGCCGTGCAGTCCGCACTCGGTCTTGCCGCGCCCGGCCCAGCGGCCGGCGCGGGCGTCCTCGCCCTCCACCACCCGGCGGGTGCAGGGGGCGCAGCCGACGGAGGCGTAACCGTCCATCAGCAGCGGGTTGGTGAGCACGCCGTGCTCCAGGACGTACGCGTCCACGTCGTCCTGGGTCCAGCGGGCGATCGGCGAGACCTTGACCTTCTGCCGCTTCTCGTCCCAGCCGACCACCGGGGTGTTCGCCCGGGTCGGGGACTCGTCGCGGCGCAGGCCCGTGGCCCAGGCGTCGTAGGCGGTCAGGCCCTCTTCGAGGGGCTTGACCTTGCGCAGTGCGCAGCACAGGTCGGGATCGCGGTCGTGCAGCTCGGGGCCGTACTCGGCGTCCTGCTCGGCGACGCTCTGGCGCGGGGTGAGCGTGATGACGTTGACGTCCATCACGGCCTCGACCGCGTCACGGGTGCCGATGGTCTCCTCGAAGTGGTAGCCCGTGTCGAGGAAGACCACGTCCACGCCGGGGAAGGCGCGGGAGGCGAGGTGGGCGACGACCGCGTCCTCCATGGAGGAGGTCACGGCGAACTTCTTGCCGAAGGTCTCGGCCGCCCAGGTGAGGATCTCCAGCGGGGAGGAGTCCTCCAGGTCGCGGCCCGCCTGCTCGGCCAGTGCCTTGAGCTCGCCCGCGGTGAGATGCGCGTCTTGAACCGTGGTCATATCTCGTCCCCTCCAGCGTCGTTGGACTGAACACCCCGGGCCAGCAGCCCGAGGTACTTCAGCTGGAAGGCTCGATTGCAGGCCCTGCATTCCCAGGCGCCGTGGCCTGTTTCGTTCGGGAACAGGTCCTCGTCGCCGCAGTACGGGCAGTAGAACGGTGCGGCGCGCTCGCTCACGACAGGTCCTCGTCCTTGGCACGGGTGACCCAGGCGGCGAAGCGCTCGCCGTCCTCGCGCTGGTCCTCGAAGCGCGAGACGACCCGCTCGACGTAGTCCGGCAGACCGGCCGAGGTGACCTTGAGCCCGCGGACCTTGCGGCCGAATCCGGCCTCCAGTCCGAGTGCGCCGCCCAGGTGGACCTGGTAGCCCTCGACCTGGTTGCCCTCGTCGTCCAGGACCAGCTGGCCCTTGAGACCGATGTCCGCCACCTGGATACGGGCGCAGGCGTTCGGGCAGCCGTTGATGTTGATGGTGAGCGGCTCGGCGAACTCCGGCAGGCGGCGCTCCAGTTCGTCGATCAGCGAGGCGCCGCGCGCCTTCGTCTCGACGATGGCCAGCTTGCAGAACTCGATGCCGGTGCAGGCCATCGTGCCGCGGCGGAACGGGGACGGGTTGACCCGCAGGTCGAGCGCCTCCAGGGCCGCGACGACCGAGTCGACCTGGGCCGCCTCGATGTCGAGCACGATCATCTTCTGCTCGGCGGTGGTGCGCAGCCGGCCGGAACCGTGCTGTTCGGCGACGGCGGCGATCTTCGTCAGGGTGGCGCCGTCGACACGGCCCACTCGGGGCGCGAAGCCGACGTAGAACTTGCCGTCCTGCTGCTGGTGCACGCCGACGTGGTCGCGCCACTGGCCGGTGGGCTGCTCGGGCGCGGGGCCGTCGGTCAGCTTGCGCTTGAGGTACTCGTCCTCCAGGACCTGGCGGAACTTGGCCGGGCCCCAGTCGGCGACGAGGAACTTCAGGCGGGCGCGGGTGCGCAGCCGGCGGTAGCCGTAGTCGCGGAAGATCGAGATGACGCCCTCGTAGATGTCCGGGACCTCGTCGAGCGAGACCCAGGTGCCCAGGCGCACACCCAGCTTCGGGTTCGTGGACAGACCGCCGCCGACCCAGACGTCGAAGCCGGGGCCGTGCTCGGGGTGGTTCACGCCCACGAAGGCGATGTCGTTGATCTCGTGCGCCACGTCGAGCAGCGGCGAGCCGGAGATCGCGGACTTGAACTTGCGGGGCAGGTTCGAGAAGGCGGGGTTGCCCACGATGCGGGCGTAGATCTCGTCGATGGCGGGGGTGCCGTCGATGATCTCGTCCAGCGCGATGCCGGCGACGGGCGAGCCGAGGATCACGCGGGGGGTGTCACCGCAGGCCTCGGTGGTCGAGAGGCCGACGGCCTCCAGACGGCGCCAGATCTCCGGGACGTCCTCGATGCGGATCCAGTGGTACTGCACGTTCTGCCGGTCCGTGAGGTCGGCGGTGCCGCGGGCGAACTCCTCGGAGATCTCGCCGATGACGCGCAGCTGCTCGGTGGTGAGCCGGCCGCCGTCGATGCGGACGCGCAGCATGAAGTACTTGTCGTCCAGCTCCTCCGGCTCCAGGATCGCGGTCTTGCCGCCGTCGATCCCGGGCTTGCGCTGGGTGTAGAGGCCCCACCAGCGCATACGGCCGCGCAGGTCGTTGGGGTCGATCGAGTCGAAGCCCGCCTTGGAGTAGATGTTCTCGATGCGCGCCCGCACATTGAGACCGTCGTCGTCCTTCTTGAACTGCTCGTTGCCGTTGAGGGGCGTGTGGTGGCCGACGGCCCACTGGCCCTCACCGCGGTGACGGCCGGTCTTGCGGCGCGCGGCGGCGGCGGGTGCGGCGGCTGCGGTCGTATCGGGGGTGGCGGCCATGGCGGTACGTCCTTCTTCGGCGGCTCGAGGCAGGGGCAGGGGGAGCGGCGGCGTGACCCCTGGCGCGCGTGGAGCGGATGTGGCTGTTTCGCCGCCTTTTTGGGGCGACGGACGGCCTACAGGGGACTGCTGTGGTGGCTGACGACGGGCGGTGTGTTCGCTTCCGCGGCGACGTCGGTGCGGGGCGCTGTCGCGGCGGTGCTGTGCGTCAGCGCGCCGGACAGATGGCGCTGGACATGCGGCCGAGGTCGACGTGCCGCCGACTCACCAAGGCAATTCCAGCTCCGTTCATGGGGGGAAGCGTGGCATGGGGCGATTGGAGGAGTCCACTACTGTCCACTATCCGGACGAACTCGTCTCGCATCGCAAGATCCCGGTGACGGGGGTCACCCCAGGGGCCCCTTTGGGCCCGTCGGCCACACCGCTGCGCGGGGCTCGTCCCCTACCCGCCCTTCGCCCGTTCCCTGGGGCTCCGCCCCAGACCCCGCGCCTCAAACGCCGGCGAGGCTGGATCCGCTTGAGGGCCGGTCCGGGCAGCGCTCGGGGAACGGTGGAAGGGCGGGTAGGGGACGGCCCCGCAGGGCCGCCCTCGTGCCCCGCAGGGCTACGCGCCCGGCCAGGGGCCGGGGGTGGGGGCGACGGCCTTCTCCTCCGTCTCCTCCTTGAAGACCTTGAAGCCGCGCCGGAGGTAGTTCGCCATGGCGGTCGGGCCGTCGTCGCTGCACGTGTGCAGCCAGACGCGCCGCGTCGGGGCCAGCTCCGGCCAGCGCTCGGCCAGGGACCAGGCCCGCTCGATGCCCACGGTCAGCAGGTGGCCGCCGATGCGCCGCCCCCGGAATTCGGGGAGGAGGCCGAAGTACATGATCTCCACCACACCGTCGGGCTGCGGGTCGAGCTCCACGTACCCCGCCGGGGTGCCCCGGTCGTACGCCACCCACGTCTCCACGCCGGGACGGTCGAGCTGCTCCACCCACTGCGCACGGGTCAGTGACAGCCGGTCCGTCCAGTGGATGTCGCCGCCCACCGAGGCGTAGAGGAACCGGCTGAACTCGGGGGAGGGGACCTCCGACCGGACGATCCGGATCTCCGGGCCCGGGACGGCCGCCGCGACGAGATCGGACGGTGCGGTCATTTCCAGGGACCAGGTGGTCAGTGTGCTCGTGCTCATGGACGTCAGGGAATCACGTCGGTCCCCGGATGGCCCAGCCGGGCGCTGATCACCGCCGGCGCCGTGGAGTGCGGCAGCAGGGCGGCCGGGTTCCCCGGGCGGATCAGCTCCACCTCCACGTCGTGCGCGAAGCGGTACGGGCGGTGGGCCAGCACGCCGCCGAGGTTGCGGCGGATCCGGGAGATCTCCGCGCGGACCGTCACCGTGCGGGTCGGATCCCCGAACAGCTCCTGCGCGAGCTCCGCCGCCGACCGCCCGCGGGGGGACTCCGCCAGCAGGAACAGCAGCTCCGCGTGGCGCGGGCTCAGCTCCTGCGACCAGCTCCCCGCAGCCCCGTAGACGGTGGCCCGCCAGGCCCCCGGCCGGCTGAGGTCGAGGACGACGCGGGCCGCCGCCCCGGCGCCGGTACGGGCCTCCGTGACGGTCACCAGCCAGCCGCCCGGCAGCGGCTCCACCAGGCAGTCGCCGAGCTGCGGCACCCACACCCGGCCCGGCCCGAAGGTCTTGGGCAGCGGGATCCGCTCCGTCGGAGCGAGCCCCGTGACGGCCGCGGTCCAACCGTTGGCGTCCAGGGCCAGCGCCCGCCCCGGCATCCGGGCCAGCAGGGGGGCCGCCACCGCCCGTAGCCGTTCCAGCGACTCCAGGTGCCGTACCCGCAGCTCCCGCTCCGCGAGCCGGGCCACCGAGCTCACCCACGTCAGGGTCGCCGGGTGCATGGTGGCCAGCGGCCCGCTGACGTCGAGGACCCCCAGCAGCTGCCCGTCGCGGGGGTCCCGCACGGGGGCCCCGGCGCAGGTCCAGTCGTGGTGGCTGGAGACGAAGTGCTCCGCCGAGAACACCTGGACCGGTCTGCGGGCCACCAGGGCGGTGCCGACCCCGTTGGTGCCGACCACCGCCTCGTCCCAGTGGGCGCCCACGCCGAAGCCGAGCCGGTCCGCGTTGCGCAGGATCGAGGAGTGGCCCTCCCGCCACAGGAGCCGCCCGTCGGCGTCGGCGACGACCATGATGTGCAGGGCCTCGTCCAGCGCGGGCAGCAGCCCTTCGCGCAGGACGGGCAGCAGGTCCCGTAGCGGAGAGGTCTGGCGCCGCTCCTCGGTCTCGGCGGCCGACAGCATCCGCGAGCGGCTGTCGCGGTCCGGGTGGACCCCGCCCGCCATCATCCGGCGCCAGGACTCGGCGATCTCCGGGCGCGGCGCGGCCGGCGGCCGGTCCCCGGCGAGCGCGGCCGCCCGTACCCCCTTGAGCAGACGCGCGGCCTCGCGCGCGTCCATGGCCGAGATGCGTGCCGCATCGACCGCGCCGCCTGTGGTGTGGACCACCGGAACCTCCCCGTGCCGAACATGCGTACGACGGCTCCCGCCCGGCGGTGCCGTCCGGTGCGCGCCGCTTCCAGGGGCGGACCGGTACGCCCTGAGGGCGGTTCCAAGTCAAAGGTTGCAACGTCTTGCAACTCTCGCCAAGTCCCGGTCGCCCGATCGAAACTGTGCGCACGTCGCCGAGCGACGTGACAGCTCCTTCCTCGGGGCTTCTCGGATCAGGGGTGGTGCCGAGTCGGCGCGGCGCCATCCCTGTTCCTGGTCAACGGGCCCGGATCCCGCACCACAGTGCTTTTCGGAGGGTTGGGGCCCTCCGCATGAGCCTGCTTCCGGAGGGTTGGGGCCCTCCGCTAGCCCGCGATCCGGGCCCGTTCCACCACGGATCCCAGATCCAGACTGTGCGGCAGCGTGCCGAAGGCCGCGCCCCAGTCACCGCCCAGGCGCGAGGCGCAGAAGGCGTCGGCCACCTCCGGCGGAGCCCAGCGCACCAGCAGGGATCCCTGCAGCACCAAGGCCATCCGCTCCACGACCCGCCGGGCCCGCGCCTCGATGCCCTCCAGGTCCGCGAGCTCGGTCAGCAGGTTCTTGATGGCCGAATCCAGCCGGTGATCGGCGCCGCGCGCCAGGCCGACCTCCTGGAGGAAGGCGTTCAGCGCCTGCGGCTCGCGCTGGAGGGCGCGCAGCACGTCGAGGGCCTGGACGTTGCCCGATCCCTCCCAGATGGAGTTCAGCGGGGACTCGCGCAGCAGCCGGGGCATCCCGGACTCCTCGACGTAGCCGTTTCCGCCCAGGCATTCCAGGGCCTCCGCCACCATCGGCGTACAGCGCTTGGTCACCCAGTACTTCGCGGCGGGCACCGCGATGCGCAGGAAGGCCCGCTCCTGCTCGTTGCCCGAGCTCTGGACGGCGTCGTACGCGGCTGCGAGGCGGAGCGTGAGGGTGGTGGCGGCCTCCGACTCCAGGGCGAGGTCGGCGAGCACGTTGCGCATCAGCGGCTGGTCGATGAGCGGTGCTCCGAAAGCAGAGCGGTGCTCCGTATGGTGAGCGGCCTGCGTCAGCGCCTGCCGCATCAGCGAGGCCGAACCGATCACGCAGTCCAGCCGGGTCGCCGCGACCATCTCGATGATGGTCCGCACCCCCCGGCCCTCCTCGCCCACCCGCCGCGCCCACGTCCCGTCGAACTCCACCTCGCTCGACGCGTTCGACCGGTTGCCCAGCTTGTCCTTCAGCCGCTGGATCGCGAAGACGTTCCGCGTCCCGTCCGGCAGCACCCGCGGCACCAGGAAGCAGGTCAGCCCGCCCGGCGCCTGCGCCAGTACCAGGAACCCGTCGCACATCGGCGCCGAGCAGAACCACTTGTGCCCCGTCAGCAGGTACTCGCCCGAGGCGTCCAGCGGCACCGCCGCCGTCGTGTTCGCCCGGACGTCGCTGCCGCCCTGCTTCTCCGTCATGCCCATCCCGAAGAGCACCCCGGCCTTCTGCCCGGCCGGCCGCAGCCCCTCCTCGTACACGTGCGAGGTCAGCCGCGGCTCCCATTCGGCCGCCAGCTCCGGATCGGTCCGCAGCGCCGGTACCGCCGCGTGCGTCATCGAGACCGGACACCCGTGCCCCGCCTCCGCCTGCGACCACACGAAGAACCCGGCCGCCCGCCGCAGATGACCCGCCGGCCGCCCCCACGCGTCGGTGAGCCCGGCGCCCACGGCGTGTCCGAGCAGCCGGTGCCACGAGGGGTGGAACTCCACCTCGTCGATCCGGTTCCCGTACCGGTCGTGCGTCCGCAGCTTCGGCGGATTCTCGTTCGCCTGCGTCCCCCAGTCCTGCGCCTGCCGGGACCCGGCCGCACGCCCCAGATCCGTGAGCTCTTCCCTTACCTCCGCGGCGAGTTCGGGTGCGGCGTCCGCGAGGTGCCGCTCCACCCCCTCGCTCAGGACCCGGTCGCTGCCGTATACGTCGTGGCCCACGAGAGGCGGGGCCTGATTGCTGACTGTGTGGGTGGTGGCTGCCATGCCGATACCGTAAGGACGTGCAGCACGCGAAAGAAACACCCGAGCGGATTCCGGGACGCCTCCACCGGGCCCGCGCCCTCTACCGCAACGTCTCCAAGCGCAAGATGGCGTGGCTGCTGCTCAAAGACACCGTGAACTCGTGCATCGAGTACCGGATCCTCGGACTCGCCGCCGAAGCGGCCTTCTTCACCCTGCTCTCGCTGCCCCCGCTCTTCCTGGGTCTGCTGGGACTCCTCGGGTACGTGGACGGCTGGTCGGGCGGTACGACCGTCGCCAGCATCGAGGAGAACATCCTGCGCGCGGTCGGCACGATCCTCTCCGACCGGGGCGTCAACGACATCGCCAAACCGATGCTCGACGACGTCACCGGCCGGGGCCGCCCCGACCTCATCTCCCTCGGATTCGCCTTCGCCCTCTGGTCGGGCTCGCGCGCCGTGAACGTCTTCATCGACACCATCACGGTCATGTACGGCCTCGACGGACATCGCGGCATCGTCAAGACCCGGCTGCTCGCCTTCGTCCTCTACATCGCCGCCCTGCTGATCGGGGCCGTCGTGCTGCCCCTGATGGTGGTCGGCCCGGATGCGGTGGTGCGGCTGGTGCCCTGGAGCACCGAGGTGATCGCGGTCCTGTACTGGCCCGTCGTCACGCTGCTCTCCATCGCCTTCCTGACCACGCTCTACCACGTCTCCGTCCCGGTCCGCTCGCCCTGGATCGAGGACGTGCCCGGCGCGCTGGTCGCCCTCGCCATGTGGGTGCTCGGCTCGTTCCTGCTGCGGATCTACCTCACCAACACGGTGGAGGGCCCGACCATCTACGGATCGCTGGCCGCCCCCGTGGCGATCCTGCTGTGGATCGGCATCTCGGCCTTCGCCGTCCTCGTCGGGGCCGCCGTCAACGCCGCCATCGACCGGGTCTGGCCCTCCGTGGCCACCGCGGCGGCGCGCGAGGCCAACGAGCGGGTCCGCGAGGCGGAGGCCGCCCAGCTCGTGGCCCGGGCGGCCGCCTGGCGGGCCCTGGCCGAGGGGGAGTCGGAGGACGACGAGGGCGACGAGGACGGGGGCATGCCCTCGGAGTTCCCGGAGCGCTGGTCGAAGTTCCTGCCGCCCGAGGACTACCACTCCCGCCTGCGCAAGCACTGACGGCCGCCGTAGCGTGGTGTCCGTGGCGGATCGCGCGGACTCCGTGCCCGGTTCGGGGCACGAGGAGCAGAACGGGGCACGGTACGAGGAACGGCCGTCCCGGACGGTCGCCGGAGCGGTGCTCTGGCGGGCCGGCGGGACCGCCTCCGGCATCGTGCTGCCCGACGGGTGCATGGACCTGCTCTGGGTGGACGGCCGGCTCCTGGTGGCCGGACCCGACACCGCCGCGCACCCCGCCGGGGAAGTCCCGGGCTCCGGCTTCGCCGGGATCCGGCTGGCCCCCGGCGCGGCGCCCGCGCTGCTCGGCGTACCGGCCCGCCTGCTGCGCGACCGGCGGGTGGAGCTGGCCGACCTGTGGCCCGCCGCCGAGGTACGGCGACTCACCGCGCGCGTGGCCTCGTACGGGGATCCCCGCGCGGGACTGGAGGAGCTGGCCCGGCTCCGCACGGCCGACGGCGGGCTCCCGGACCCGCTCGCCCTGGAGGTCGCGGCCCTGCTGCGGGCCGGGCAGGGCGTGGCCGCCGTCGCGGAGGCGGTCGGCCTCGGGGAGCGGCAACTGCACCGCCGCTCGCTCGACGCCTTCGGCTACGGGCCCCGGACCCTGGGCCGGATCCTGCGCCTCCAGCGGGCCCTCGCGCTGACCCGGCGCGGGCTGGCGCAGGCGGCGGTGGCGGCGGCCGCCGGATACGCCGACCAGGCCCACTACACCCGCGAGGTGCGGGCCCTGGCCGGGACCACGCCGGGGGCCTATGCGGCGGGGGCGGCGGGCTCGGCCGGTGCGAAGAGAGAGATCCCGGAGCCGTCCGGGTCCAGGACGACGGCGTAGCGCTGCCCCCAGAAGGCGTCCCAGGGCTTCAGGTGGCCCGTGTGCCCGGCCTCCGTCAGCTCCGCGTACAGCGAGTCCACCTCGGCGGGGGAGTCGCACAGGAAGGCCAGCCCCACCCGGCCGTCGCTCGTGGGGCGGGTCCAGGACGGGTCGAAGGAGCGGATGACCTCCTCCGTGTCCCAGCCGATCCGCTGCCCGCCCGGCAGGACGGCTTCGACGTGCGGCTGGGAGTCGGCCTCGGCGGGCACGTCGATGCCGAGGCGGCGGTAGAAGGCGAGCGATGCGGCCATGTCGGAGACGATGATGCCGATCATGTCGAGTCGGGGAGTCATGAACTCACCCTAGGCACGCCCGGCCGGGCCGGTCTTGAACGAATCGGACACGGGCGGAGCCGTTCGGGGCGATCCCCGGGCCGGTCACTCGGTGTCCTCCTCCTGGGGGAGGTGCCGGTAGACCGTGGCTCGGGAGACGCCGAGGGCGGCGGCGATCGCGGTGCCCCCGCTGCCCGCCGCGTGCATCCGGCGGGCGGCTTCGATCATGGCCGGGCTCATGGCGGCGGGCCGCCCGCGCCGGCCCCCCGGCGCGGGCCGGGCCGGGCCGTCGGGCCCGTGCGGTGCGGTCGGCCCCTGCGGGCCGTCGAGGAGGCGGCGTACGCCGTCCAGGACGGCCTCGCGCAGGGCCGGGACGGGGGCGTCGGCGAAGAGCACCACCGGGTCGGAGAGCATGGCGACGGCCTGGGACGCCCGGACCCGTTCCGCGAACCCGGGATTCGGCCCCGCGACCAGGAAGTTGGCCCGGAGCATGGCGTCGCGCAGCTGGGCGAAGACCGGGCCGGTGGTGGCCAGGGCCATGTCCTGGAAGTTGAGGCGCAGCAGGTGGCGGTGCTCCAGCCAGACGTCGAGCACCCCCTCGATGGCGGCCCACCGGGCCCGCTCCGAGGGGCCGGAGGACGCGCCGGACCCGTCGGGCGCACCCGACGCCGCGGCGGCGCGTGCCAGGGCCTCCGCCAGCTCGCGGAGCATCGGCTCCACGAGGGCGCCGAGGATGTCGGCCTTGCCGGGGAAGTGGTACAGCACCGCCGGCTTGGAGACGCCGACCCGTTCGGCGATCTCGCGCAGCGAGGTCTCGTGGAAGCCGTGGACTCCGAACAGCTCCGTGGAGACCCGCAGAATCCGCTGCCGGGTATCAGGGGCCGTCTCGTAAATCGTCTCAGAATCTGCGGTTCCGCTGCTCTCCATGAAGAACAGCTTAGTCTCGGTAGCCGACTTGCCCGCTGATTTCCTCGGCCTGCCCTGACCGGCGGTAAGTTCGAAGCCCGGTGTGCGGCCGCCCGTAAAAGAAGTGGCGCGGGCCCGAAGGGGCTTGTTACGGTGGGGGCGTTCCCGCCGGGCACCGTTCACCGGTCGCCGCGGGACGCCCGTCAGTACGTATGCAGACCCGGAGGTGAGTTCATTGATGACTGTCATGGCGCAGGGCGTTGCCCGCACTCAGAAGATCATCGATGTCACTTCTGTGGTCTCCGGCTGACCTCTCACCTCTTTCGCGCCCGCTAGCGGCGCGCACCGCCGGGGCCACCCTGTGAAGGGTTTCCCTTGTCTCTCTCCGCTTTCTCCGCTTCTCCTTCTTCTTCCTCCCTTTCCTCCGCCCTGGCCCCCTACGGCTGGGACGAAGCGTGGGCGGCCGAGTTCGCCCCGTACGCGGACCAGGGCCTCCTGCCCGGCCGGGTCGTACGGGTCGACCGCGGGCAGTGCGATGTCATGACGGCGGACGGCATCGTCCGCGCCGACACCGCCTTCGTCACCCCGCACGACCCGCTCCGGGTCATCTGCACCGGCGACTGGGCGGTGGTGGAGGCGCACGGCAAGCCGCGTTACGTGAAGACGTACCTGCCGCGCCGGACCGCCTTCGTACGGTCCACCTCCTCCCAGCGGTCCGAGGGCCAGATCCTCGCCGCGAACGTCGACCACGCGATCATCGCGGTGTCACTGGCGGTCGAACTGGACCTCGGCCGCATCGAGCGGTTCCTCGCGCTCGCCTGGGAATCGGGGGCGCAGCCGCTCGTGGTCCTGACCAAGGCGGACCTCGTCCCGGACCCGGTCACCCTCGGCCACCTCGTCGAGGACGTGGAGACGGCGGCCCCCGGCGTCCAGGTCCTCACCGTGTCCTCGATGACCGGGGAGGGCACGGACGTGCTCGCCGCGGTGGTCGGGGGCGGTACGAGCGTGCTCCTCGGGATCTCCGGCGCGGGCAAGTCCACGCTGGCCAACGCGCTGTTGGGGGAGGACGTGATGGAGGTCCAGTCGACGCGCGACGTCGACGGCAAGGGCCGCCACACCACCACGACGCGGAACCTGCTCGCGCTGCCGGGCGGTGGCGTGCTGATCGACACCCCCGGGCTGCGGGGCGTCGGGCTCTTCGACGCGGAGGCGGGCGTCGGGCAGGTCTTCTCGGAGATCGAGGAGTACGCCGAGCGCTGCCGTTTCCACGACTGTGCCCACGAGGCGGAGCCGGGGTGCGGGGTGCGGGCCGCGGTGGACTCCGGGGAGCTGGCCGAGCGGCGGCTGGAGAGCTACCGCAAGCTGCTGCGGGAGAACCAGCGGATCGTCGCGAAGACCGATGCGCGGCTCCGGGCGGAGATCAGGCGCGACTGGAGGCTCCGCTCGGCGGAGGGCCGCGCGAACTATTCCGCGAAGCGGACCGGCCGAGCCTGACGGGTCCCGGCCCGGGGGTGCACCCCACCCCGGGGCGCACCGCCCCGGGCGTGGGTCGCACCCCGCACCGCCCCGGGCGTGGGGCGCACCCCGCCCCGGGCCGGGCCTGCCCCGCCCCCCGCCCGGGGTTGGGTCCCGACCCGGCCCCGGGCGCGGGTGCGTGGCGGCGCTGCGCGGGCGAAGTCCCCTACCCGCCCTTCGCCCGTTCCCCGGAGCTCCGCCCCGGACCCGTCGTCGCCTGCGGCACCGCTGCCGGGGACCAGCCCCCGGACCCCCGCGCCTCAAACGCCGGCGAGGCTGGATTTGGCCAGCCTTGGGCCTTTTCAGCCGTCCGGCGTTTGAGGACCGGGGTCTGGGGCGGAGCCCCAGGGCGGGTCCGGGCAGCGCCCGGGGAACGGTGGAAGGGCGGGTAGGGGAACTGAACTCCGCCTGTGGCTTCAGGCGCTGAACAGCGGGTTGCGGCGCAGCTGTTGTGCGCACCAGCGGAAGTGTCCGTCGCGCTCGTCCAGGCCGAAGAGGTCGTAGGTGGTGAGGGCGTACGCGGCCTGATAGGTGGTGAGGGTCGCCGGCGCGTAGCCGAGCTCTCGGGCGAAGAGCCCGGTGAGTTCCGCGGCGTGCGCCTCGGCGTGCGGCCCGTACATGTCCCAGACGGCAGCGGTCACGGCGGCCTCGAAGGCCGGGTCTCCCGCGGTCGTGCAGAAGCCGAAGTCGAGCACCGCGACGGGCCGGCCGGCCTCGTCCACGTGGATGTTGGGCGGTACGAGGTCGCCGTGGATCGCCGTCACCGGGGCGTCGGGGAGCGCGCGCAGTGCCTTTCGCGTGCGCTCCACTCCCGCCTCGAAGTCCGGGACGTGAGCCGCGAGGGCGGCGCCGTGCCGGGCCGCGGCCCGGTCCACCAGGGCCGCGAGCGCGTCGCGGAAACGGTCGTGGTCCCGCCACAGCGGACGGTCGTCCCCCTGGACGGTCAACCCGCGCATGGCATCGGTGCCGGGAACGGAGGCCAGGCCGCGCAGAACGGAAAGCAGCGTGTCGGTGTGCCGGGCGGACAGCTCGCGCTCGTACGCCGCGTGCGCGGAGTCGACCCTCATCGGGCCGCCGGGCAGCTCGCGCTCGTACGTCACCAGGACGCCCCCGTGGTCCTCGACCTCGAAGATCTCCGGGGTGGCGAACGGCAGGTGGTGCCGCGCCAGGTCCGCGTACACCCGGCGGGTGAGCGCGAGTCCGGCCGGCGGCCGGCCGTTCCACACCTTCGCGACCCGGCCCTCGCCGAGTCCGTAGACGACTCCCTCGACACCGGCGCCGATCCGGCGGACACCCGGGTGGCCGCGGTCGGCGAAGTGGGCGAGCCAGGGGTCGCAGGGTGCGGCTTCCGCGGTCGGTCGGTTCTCCATGCGTGCATGAGACCAGCAGCCGCACCGGATGCGCTCGGCATTTTCGTGCTAGTCAGTCAGGCCCCACGTCAGGACGCGGTCCGGGTGGATGCGGATGACCTCCGGGCTGAAGTGGGGGCCCAGGGAGTGCGGGCCCACCTCCAGCGTGGCGTGGCCGCGGATCTCGATGCCGCGCACCGTCCACGGGCGGGTGCTGACCAGGTCGTCCACGACCAGGGACAGCCGGGGGTTCTTGGTGAGGTTGCGCCATTTCTTCGTCGTGCCCATCGCCAGTCCGCCCACCAGGATCGTGCCGTCGTCCTGCGGGAAGAACCCCACCGGGTTCGCCTGGGGCTGCCCGGCCGCGTCCACCGTCGCGAGCCGGCCCAGGTGCTGCGCACGCAGGTAGGTCAGTTCGGCCTCGCTGAAACCCTTGAAACCCTGGAAACTCGACTCCGTCATGGGACAGACGATCCCAGCCGGGCCCGCGCGGCGCATCGGGCCGAGGGCCTAGTCGGGCCTACGCCGTAAGCCCCAGTCGGCGGACTAGGGCCGAGCCCGAGGCCGCCGGGCTACGCCCACAGCACCGCGCCCACCCAGGCCCCCACCACCAGCAGGCACGCGAACAGCTCCACGAGCACGCTCGTCCCCACCGCCCGCATCACCGCCCGTACCGACGCCCACGCCTCCCCGTGGGTGCCCAGGCGGCGCCGCTCGCAGAGGTAGATGCCGCCCACGAAGCCGGGGACCGTGCCGACGACCGGGAGCAGCACGAAGCCCAGTACCGCCCCCGCACCCGCGTACACGACCATCCGGCGGGTGACGCCGACCCCCCGGAGCCGTCGCGGGGGCAGCTGCCACTTCACCACCTGGACGACCAGCAGCAGTGCCGTCGCGCCCGCCAGCAGGCCCCAGGCCGCCGACGTCCGTTCGTGCAGCGCCCACCACAGGAGTCCGGCCCAGACGAGGAGGGTGCCGGGGGCGCCGGGGACCAGTACCGCGAGCAATCCGAGCACCAGCACCAGCCCCACCAGCAGCAACTGGGGCAGCTGAGGCAGATCCATCTGCTCAGCGTGCCTGACCTGGGGCTACCGGGCCACCCAGCCCCGTTCGTACGCGTGCCAGCCGAGCTGGAGCCGGGTCGTGACCCCCGACAGTTCCATCAGGCCCTTGACCCGCCGCTGCACCGTCCGCAGGCCCAGTTCCAGGTGCTTCGCCACGCTCGCGTCCGTCATCCCCGCCAGCAGGAGGGTGAGGATCTCCAGGTCCGTGGCGTCGGGTCCGCCATCGGATTCCTCCGGCGCCCCGGTGGAGCCCAGCCGCAGCGGGAGCGACTCCCGCCAGACCGCCTCGAAGAGGCCCATCAGGGACTCCAGCAACCCCGACGCGTGCACGACCAGCGCCGCCGGCTCCGCGCCGCGCGCCGTCAGCGGGACCATCGCGAGCGACCGGTCCGCGATGACGAGTTTGGTCGGCACCGCGGCCGACACCCGGATGTGCTCGCCGCGGGCCAGCGCGGTGGACGCCTCGCGGATCCCGCTCGGCAGGGTCAGCACCTCCCGCTCGATGACCACGCGGTACGCGACGCCCCGTACGGCCGCCCGGTCCTCCGCGTCGTTGTCCGTCCCCGTCACCACCTGCGGCCGGCCGCTGACCAGCGCGCACACCTCCTCCACGGCGCCGAGCTGGAGCTGGTGGAAGCGGTGGGCCACCGCGCTGGCGCCCGTCACCACCTCCACCAGGTCGTGCACGGCCGGCTCCGCGGCCTCCGCCCGGTACTCCTCCGCCAGCAGGGCCGCCGCCAGCTCCGCCTGCTCCAGTTCGTGCCGCTGCTGGGTGAGCAGGGCCCCCAGGGCCACCCCGGGCGGGGCCGCCACCCACCGGCCGGGGCGGGCCGAGGACTGGGCGGCGAGCCCGTGGCGCTCCAGGTGGCGCAGGGTCCGTTCGGTCTGCCGCACCGGCAGCGTCAGCCGGTGCGCGAGGTCCGGTATCTCCGCCGCCCCCAGCGCGACCAGCGCGCGGTAAGCGGACTCCTGTCCTTCGTCGAGGCCTATCGCACCCAGCAACTCGTTCACCCAACCCTCTCGGAGCCGTTCCTGGCGGGAAGCGGCCACGGCGCAAACCCGCCGCCGACATCATCGCCGCACCCGGCGTCCCTCTGCCAAGGTGGCGCCACCGCAGCACCAACATCCGCTGGCCAGAAGCCATTTACGCGGCATTTTCGCCGTGCAATGCAGTAGTTGGCCGGAATTCATCTGGGGAGAGCGATGCGCCCGATATCGCGTACGGCACTGGGAGCGGCCATCGCGGCCGTCCTGGCCGTCACGGCCGTGGGCCCGTCCACGGCGCAGCCGAGCGATGGAGCGTCCGGAGCAGGATCCGGAACGGCAAAGAAGGCCCTCACCGGGAGCCAGGAGGCCGCGAAGCAGCCCACCGGTCCCGTGACGGTGACCCTGGTCACCGGTGACCGGATCCTGGTGTCCACCGACGCGCAGGGCCGTACGGCCGCCACCGCGATGCCCCGCGCGGACGGCTCGCAGCCGATCGTGCAGACCCGCCAGGCGGGCAAGGACCTCTACGTCTACCCCGAGAGCGCGGTCAAGGCCCTCGCCGCGGGCAAGGTCGACGAGGAACTCTTCAACGTCACCGGCCTGATCCGGCAGGGCTACGACGACACGCACGCCAAGAAGCTCCCGCTGATCGCCGTGTACGAGCGCTCCGCGGGCCTCGCGCGCAGCGCCCCGCCCGTTCCGCGCGGCGCCGAGCAGTCGCTCGTCCTCGGCTCCATCGGCGGCGTCGCGCTCGCCGCCGACAAGGAGAAGGCCTCCGACTTCTGGGCCGACGTCACCGGCGCGAACGTCGACCCGCGCGCCCGCTCGGCCGCCTCCGCCCCGCTGAAGAAGCTGTGGCTGGACGGCAAGGTCCAGGCGAACCTGGAGCGCTCCACCAAGCAGGTGGGCGCCACCGCCGCGTGGGCCGCCGGATTCGACGGCACGGGCACCAAGGTCGCCGTCCTCGACACCGGCACCGACCTCGAACACCCCGACCTCAAGGGCCGGGTCGCCGAGGCCAAGAACTTCACCGACTCGGACACCGCGGCGGACCGCCAGGGCCACGGCACCCACACCATCTCCACCGTGGGCGGCTCCGGCGCCGCGAGCGCCGGCGCGAAGAAGGGCGTCGCCCCCGGCGCCCAGCTGCTCAGCGGCAAGGTCCTCAACGACTCCGGCTACGGCCTGGACTCCTGGATCATCGCGGGCATGCAGTGGGCCGTGGACAGCAAGGCCGACGTGGTCTCCATGAGCCTGGGCGACCCCTCCCAGCTCTCCTGCGACGACCCGATGGCCGCTGCCACCGAGGCGCTGGCGCAGAGCAGCAACACCCTCTTCGTCATCGCCGCCGGCAACTCCGGGCCCGGCAACAACACCGTCTCCTCGCCCGGTTGCGCGCCCAGCGTGCTGACCGTCGGCGCCGTCGACCGCGACGACAAGACGGCTTCCTTCTCCAGCCGCGGCCCGGCCGGGCTGAACCACACCCTCAAGCCCGAGATCGCCGCCCCCGGCGTCCAGATCTCCGCCGCGGCCATGGGCGGCCGCGGGGTGTACGCGTACACCTCCATGTCCGGCACCTCGATGGCCACCCCGCACGTCGCGGGCGCCGCCGCCATCGTCAAGCAGCGCCACCCCGACTGGACCCCGCAGCAGATCAAGGCCGCGCTCGTCGGCTCCGCGAACACCGCGGTCCCGGGCGACGTACGGGAGACCGGAGGTGGCCGGCTCGACGTCAAGGCCGCCATCGACACCACCGTCACCAGCGCCCCCGCGCTCCAGGGCGGCACCTTCAACTGGCCGCAGGACCGCAGCGACCGCACCGGCATCGAGGTCCCGTACACCAACACGGGGACCGAGCCCGTCACGCTGAACCTCTCCGTGCAGAAGGTCACCGGCAACGACGGCTCCGCCGTCCGCAGCCAGGTCGCCCGGCTGGACAGGCGCACCGTGACCGTCCCGGCCGGCGCCACCGTCAAGGTGCCGCTCGCCCTGGACCCCGCCGCGAAGCTGGAGCGCTCCCAGTACGGGGACGTCACCGGCCGGGTCGTCGCCACGGCGAACGGCGTGCACGTCTCCACCCCCTTCTCCCTCTACGTGGAGCCGGAGACGGTGACGGTGCGCGTCAAGCTCCTCGACCGCGCGGGCAAGCCGGCCGCCGGCCCGTCCTCCCTGGACCTGATCGGCACCGACGACGCCACCGGTGAGCGCCGCTTCAACGAGGGCGCCGCCGACCAGGTCTACCGGGTCCGCCCGGGCTCGTACTTCCTCTCCGCCTTCGTCGGCACCCCCGACGCCGGGGAGGGCGAGCGGATGTACGACTCGCTCACCTACCTCGGCCGTCCGCAGACGGAGATCAAGAAGGACACGGTGATCGTGCTGGACGCCCGCAAGGCGGCCAAGCTGAACATCGCCACCGACAAGCCCGCCGAGGCGCGCGCCACCACCCTCGCCTTCTCCCGCTCCTGGGGCGACGCCTGGCAGCACGCGGGCACCGCGGCGGGCGGCCGCACCATCCGCGGCTACTACGCCTCGGTCGACGGAACGGCGAAGGAGGGCGACTTCGAGTTCGGCAGCTACTGGCGGGCGGCCGCACCGCTGCTCTCCGAGCTGAAGGCCTCCGGCGGCCCGGTGCTGCACCCGATCACCGCCTCCACCGGCAGCGACAACCTCGACGGTGTCGGCAGCGCCCCGCTCGTCAACGCGGGCACGGGCACCCCGGAGGAGCTCGCCGCCGTCGCCGCCAAGGGCGCGATCGTCCTGGTCAAGGTGGCCGACGGCGCGCTGTACGGGATCGCGAACGACGCGAAGGCGGCCGGCGCCAAGGCCGTCCTCGCCTACCGCGACGCTCCCGGCCGCTGGCAGGGCTTCACCGGCTACGCGGGCGGCGCGCTTCCGGCCCTGTCCGTCGAGGCGGGCGAGGGCCAGGCCCTGCTGGCCAAGCTCGGCAAGGGCCCGGTCACGCTGAGCTGGAAGGGCAGCGCGAAGAGCCCGTACATCTACAACCTCGCCCAGATCGAGAAGGGCCAGGTCCACGGGGACCGCACCTACCGGGTGCGCGACCGCGAGCTGGGCACCGTCGAATCGGCCTACCAGTCGATGGGCGTCGCCGCCGACTACGTCGACGTGACCGGGGCCTACCGCCCGCTCGGCAACGCCGTGTACTTCGGCTCCATCGACACCGTCGCGGTACCGGGCAAGCGCACCGAGTACTACTCCGCCGGGGACACCGCCTGGGACCACATGGTCTCCAGCAGCTTCCCCTGGGGCGAGTTCATGACCGACCAGCACCGTACGTACAAGGCGGGCTCCCGGCGCACGGAGAACTGGTACGACGGGGTCATCGGCCCGGTCGCGCCGCGCGACACCGCGGGCAAGGAGCAGCTGGCCGCCGAGCGGCAGGGCAACCTGATCGGCTTCGCCTCCGCCATGTGGGGCGACACCGGGCACTACGCGCAGCAGGGCGGCTTCGGCGACCTCGGCAACGTCTCGCTCAAGGTCGACGGCGAGTCGCTGGGCGACACCGGCTACCCGTTCGGGGCCTTCGAGGTCCCGGCCCGCGAGGCCACGTACGAACTGACCCAGTACCTGGAGAAGTTCGGCCAGCCGGCCCGCACCTGGCAGCGCTCCTCCGGGATCCAGACCACCTGGACCTTCCGCTCGAAGCTGGACGAGGCGCAGTACTCGCAGGCGCTGCCGGTCATCTTCCCGCGGATCTCGGCCCCGCTGGACGGCATGAAGACGCTGGCCGCGGCCAACGGCCAGAAGATCGGCCTCTCGGTCAGCGGGCACGCGGGCTACGCGCCCGGCGCGCTCGCCTCGGCGAAGCTGTCGTACTCGTACGACGAGGGCGGCAGCTGGAACGAGGCGAAGGTCGGCGAGCGCGGCGGGCAGTGGACCGCGACCGTGGACCACGCCGGAGCCGCGGGCAAGCAGGTCATGCTCAAGGTCGAGCTGACCGACAAGAACGGCGCCACCGTCACCCAGATGGTCGCGCGGGCGTACGACATTCGCTAAGTCGTACGACATAGAGCAGGGGGGTCCATCGGACGGCGGTCCGATGGGCCCCCCTTTTTCCCGCGTTCGCCGGATTTCGGCTGCGCCGGAGCCCGACAATGAGGGCCATGAGTCAGCGGGACGCGGGCGCGGATGACTGGTGGCAGAAGCTCTACGAGGACCCCGACGGGGGGCCGGAACCCGACCCCCGGGACACCCTGGAGCACCGCTTCCGCTCGGCGGCGGTGCTGGTGGCCCCGACGCCGACCCCGTCGCCGTCCGCGGTACCCAACCCCCGGAGAGAGCCGGTTCCCCTGACGGGGCACGAGGCAGCGGATGCGGATGCAGATCCGGATCCGGAGCTGGAGCCCGTCGCGGAGGCGGAGCCGTCCGTGGTTGCTCCCGGGCCGGTGCCGGTGCCGGTGCCGGAGCCCGTCGCGGAAGCGGAGCCGCCCGTGGCCGTTGGCGGGCCGATGCCTGAGGTGGAGGCGGAGCCTCCCGTGCCCGGCCCCCGGCCGGAGGCCCTGGCGGAGGACGCGTACGGCGGCTCGGTGCTGCCGCCGCCGCGGGATCCCCGGGAGGGCGGCCAGACCTGGTACGCGCTCGGGAGCGTCGCCGTCCCGCCCGCGCTGCCCGCCGAGGACCCGGGGGAACCGACCGACTGGAGTTGGGGCCCACGGGACGAGGCGCCGCCGCCGGCTGCGCCCCCGGGGCCGGACCCGGCAGGGTCCGCGAGCGGCCCCGACGGCACGTACGGCGGAGCCGTGCACCCGGCCCCGGCGGGATCCGGCCGGGCACCCGGTGCGGGCGCCGACGCCGATCCGTGGACGGGCCCGGGCACCGGCTCGCCGCAGGGTGCCGGTGCCGGCCCGGGCTCCGGTCCGGCGTCAGGGTCCGGCGTCCCTTCTGCTCCGACCCAGGGGGCCGTGGCTGGGGCCGAGCCCGATTCCGGTCCGGGCCCCGATCCCAGGTCCGGCCTTGCTTCCGCTCCAGGGTCGGGCCTTGGCCCCCAGTCCGGTGCGATCCCCGGCCACAGGTCCGGCCCCGGCCCTGACACCGGCCTGGCCCCCGGTCCCGCTTCCGGCCTCGGCCCTGACACCGGCCTCGCTCCGGGACCCGCTTCCGGCCACGGGTCCGGTCCTGGCCCTGACACCGGCCTGGCCCCCGGTCCCGGCTCCGGGTTCGGTTCCGGCCTCGGCCCCGACACCGGCCTCGCTCCGGGGCCCGCTTCCGGCCACGGGTCCGGCCCCGGTTCTGGCACTGGCCTTGCTTCCGGTCCCGCTTCCGGGTTCGGTCCCGTCTCTAGCTCCGATCCGGCCTCCGGTTCCGGCTCCGGCTCCGGGTTCGGTCCTGGGCCGGGCTCCGATCCGGGCTCCGGTTCCGGCTCCGGGGACCTTCCTGGGTCCGCCTCCGGCGTCGGTCCCGCTTCCGGGTTCGGGCCCGGGACGGGCTCCGGGCCCGTTCCCGTGTCCGGTCCCGGTGTCGGCCCCGGCCTCGATTCTGATCCCGGGACGGGCATCCGCACCGGCTTCGCCCTGGGATCGCATCCCGGTTCCGGGTCGGGCTGGGGGGCCGCTCCCGCCTCCGGGGGCGGTGCAGACGTCGGTCCCGGGGTTTCGGGGGTGCCGCGGCCCGTGGTGGCGCATCTGGGGGACCGGCCGCCCACCTACGCCGCCGAGCCCATCGCGCTGCCCGCCGCCGACCCGGCCGGGCTCGTCGCCCTGACCCCCGACACCGTGCTGGAGGGGGCCCAGTACGGCGGCTACACGCTGCGCGCGGCCTCCGTGCGCGGGGACTCCGCCCGGTTCCGGGGCGAGGCCCGGCGGGACTTCCTGCTCACCGCCCGCTTCGGCACCGGCCCCGACGCGCTGGTCCTGGTCGTCCTCGCCGGAGGCGACCGCGCCGCGCCCGGGGCCGCCGAAGCCGCCGCCGAGGTGTGCCGCTCCGTCGCCGCGGCCGTGGGGCGGAGCCAGGAGCGGCTGTCGCAGGACATCCGGGACGGGCGGCGCGAAGCCCTGCGCTCGGGGCTCCAGCGGCTCACCGACCGCGGCTACGGGCAGCTGCGCGCCCGCGCCGCCGAGCTCGGGCTCCCGGAGGACGGCTACACGGCCGGGCTGCGCGGGGTACTGCTCCCGGTCGACCCCGGCTGCCGGACCCGGGTCTGCTTCGGCGCGGGCGCGGGCGGGCTGTTCCGGCTCCGGGACGGACAGTGGCGGGACCTGGAGGAGCCCGCCCCGGCCCCGCAGGCCCCGCCGGTCCCGCCCGCCGGATTCCGCTTCCGCTTCCGGGCCTCCGTGGCCCGCCCCGGCGACACCCTGCTCCTGTGCTCCGGCGGCCTCGCGGACCCGATGCGCGAGGAGGAGCCGCTCTCCGCCGAGCTCGCCGCCCGCTGGGCCGACGCACCCCCACCGGGCCTCGCCGCCTTCCTCGCGGACACCCAGCTGCGCCTCAAGGGGTACGCCGACGACCGGACGGCCGCCGCGGTCTGGGAGGCGTAACCCGGCGGATCATGCGTGGATGGGAGGCGCACCCGGCAGAGCCGCACCGGAAAAGGGAAGGGCGCCCCCTCCATGGCCAAGCAGAACGTGGCGGAGCAGTTCATCGACATCCTCGTGCGCGCCGGCGTGCGCCGGATGTACGGAGTCGTCGGGGACAGCCTCAACCCCGTCGTCGACGCCATCCGCCGCACCGGCGGCATCGAGTGGATCCAGGTGCGCCACGAGGAGACGGCCGCCTTCGCGGCCGGCGCCGAGGCCCAGATCACCGGCTCCCTCGCCGCCTGCGCCGGCTCCTGCGGCCCCGGCAACCTCCACCTGATCAACGGGCTCTACGACGCCCACCGCTCCATGGCCCCGGTCCTCGCGCTGGCCTCCCACATCCCGTCCTCCGAGATCGGCCTCGGCTACTTCCAGGAGACCCACCCCGACCGGCTGTTCACCGAGTGCAGCCACTACAGCGAGCTGATCTCCAACCCCCGGCAGATGCCCCGCGTGCTGCAGAGCGCCATCCAGCACGCCGTCGGACGCGGCGGCGTCGGCGTGGTGTCGCTGCCCGGGGACATCGCCTCCCTGCCCGCCCCGGAGCAGAGCATCCAGCAGGCCCTCGTGACCGCGCGGCCGACCGTACGGCCCGGCGACGGCGAGATCGACAAGCTGGTCCGGCTCGTCGACGAGGCCGACCGGGTCACCCTGTTCTGCGGCAGCGGCACCGCCGGCGCCCACGCGGAGGTCATGGAGTTCGCCGGCCGGGTCAAGGCCCCCGTCGGGCACGCCCTGCGCGGCAAGGAATGGATCCAGTACGACAATCCGTACGACGTCGGCATGAGCGGGCTGCTCGGCTACGGCGCGGCCTACGAGGCCACCCACGAGTGCGATCTGCTGATCCTGCTCGGCACGGACTTCCCGTACAGCGCCTTCCTCCCCGACGACGTCAAGATCGTCCAGGTGGACATCCGGCCCGAACACCTCGGCCGCCGCTCCAAGCTGGACCTCGCGGTCTGGGGCGACGTACGGGAGACCCTGCGCGCGCTGAACACCCGGGTGAAGGCCAAGACGGACCGCCGGTTCCTCGACCGGATGCTGAAGAAGCACGCGGACGCCCTGGAGGGAGTGGTGAAGGCGTACACGCGCAAGGTCGAGAAGCGTACGCCCATCCACCCCGAGTACGTGGCCGCGGTGCTCGACGAACTCGCCGACGAAGACGCTGTGTTCACCGTGGATACAGGCATGTGCAACGTATGGGCCGCGCGCTATCTTTCCCCGAACGGGAAGCGCCGCATCATCGGCTCCTTCAGTCACGGCTCCATGGCCAACGCCCTTCCGCAGGCCATCGGCGCACAGTTCACCGATCGCGGACGTCAAGTGGTGTCGATGTCGGGCGACGGCGGTTTCTCCATGCTGATGGGAGATTTCCTCACCCTGGTGCAGTACGACCTCCCCGTCAAAGTGGTCCTCTTCAACAACTCATCCCTCGGTATGGTCGAGTTGGAGATGCTGGTTTCCGGCCTCCCTTCGTACGGAACGACGAATAAGAACCCCGACTTCGCCGCGATCGCCCGCGCGGCGGGCGCGTACGGGGTCAGGGTGGAGAAGCCCAAGCAGCTCACAGCCGCTTTGAGGGATGCTTTCAAGCACAAGGGACCCGCTCTGGTGGACGTGGTCACGGACCCCAACGCCCTGTCCATTCCGCCGAAGATCAGCGCTGAAATGGTGACCGGATTCGCACTTTCGGCCAGCAAGATCGTGCTGGACGGCGGGGTGGGCCGGATGATCCAGATGGCGCGATCCAACCTCCGTAACGTGCCGCGCCCTTGAGTCCGAATGCGTGCGGATTCCCCCGGGGGGCATGCATCCCGTAGGCCTGTTCGACAGGCGGGCCGTCGGGCAGCGGGCATACGGGAGGTACATCGCCGTGCGGGTGGGGGCGAAGGCCGGGAAGCTGTGGCGGAGAGGGCGGCCGGTGCCGCGCGAACCGTCGGCCGAGGAGGGGACGGCCGTGGACGCGTCGGGGATCACCCGGAGCGTGCGGCGGGCCGATCTGAAAGCGGTGGGAGAAGTCCGCAGGGATTTACGGGAGTTGATGCGCCACCGGTGCAAGGCGGAGGCCGCCGAGGTGGCCGAGCTGCTGATCACCGAGCTCGTCACCAACGCCCTCGTCCACACCGATCAGGGTGCCGAGGTCTCCGCGACGCTCGCCGCCGACCGGCTGCGGGTGGAGGTCCGCGACTACGCCGCCCGCCGGCCCCGGCCGCACGTACCGTCCGCCGACGACGGTACGCACGGCAGGGGACTGGTACTGGTGCAGTCGCTCGCCGACGCCTGGGGCGTGGACGCGCTCGGGCTCGCGCTGGGCGGCGGCAAGGTGGTGTGGTTCGAGCTCGACGGAGCGAAGGAGGCGGGGCCCGCCTGAGTGAACCGGGCGGACCCCGCGACGCCGCTCCCGGACGGGCCGGGGCCCGTCACGTCGACGGCATCGGACGCATCGGACCCGTCAGCCGAACTGCTGCTCCAGGTCCTTCAGTTTGCGTTCCAGGGAGTCGAGCCGGGGGAGCGTCTGCGTATCGTCCTCGGCGGTGAGGTCCACCGTCCGGGGACCGGTTGCCAGGTCGGTCGTGTTAGCGGGCTCGGTTCCGCTCACGGCCTGCAGGGAGGGCCGGCGCCGTAGGGGCAGCTGTCCGGTTTCCGCTATGGCCGGCTCCGCGCCGACCGGCGCGGAGCCCGCTCCGGGGGCCAGCCCCGGCACCTCGACCTGACGGGCGCGGGCCACGCGCCCGAACGCCCGGTTCTGCCGGCCGAGCGCCTTGATGTGCGCCCGGTCCAGGCGGTGTTGCTCCCGCCGGCGGTGTCGGTCGTTCTCCTTCTCCTTCTTGTCCTCGCGCACCTCGTCCACGGCCTCGTCGAGCGTACGGACCCCCTCCAGCAGCATCAGCGACCACGCGCCGAAGGTCTCCCGGGGCGCCCGCAGCCAGCGGACCATCCGGATCTGCGGCAACGGCCTCGGAATCAGGCCCTGTTCGCGCAGTGCGGCCCGGCGGGTCTGCTTCAGGGCGCGGTCGAAGAGCACGGCCGCCGAGAGCGACATACCGGAGAAGAACTGCGGAGCGCCGTCGTGGCCGAGGCCGCGGGGGGCGTGCACCCAGTTGAACCAGGCGGCGGCTCCGGCGAACAGCCAGACCAGCATGCGCGAACCGAGGGCCGCGTCGCCGTGGCTGGCCTCGCGGACGGCGAGCACCGAACAGAACATGGCGGCACCGTCGAGACCGAAGGGGACCAGGTACTCCCAGCCCCCGGAGAGGTTGAGGTTCTGCCGGCCGAAGCCGACCAGTCCGTGGAAGGAGAGCGCCGCGGCGACCGCCGCGCAGCAGAAGAGCAGGACGTAGGAAGCGGTCCCGTAGACGGCTTCCTTGCGCCGCCGCCGCTCCTCGCTGCGCTCCCAGCTGTCCTCGGCCACCCCCGCCTTCTCGCCTTCGCGCTTGCCCCGGGCCAGTACCGCCACTGCCGCAAGTACGCCCAGGATCAGCAGGCTGCCGGGCAGCAGCCAGTCCAGCGATATGTCGGTCAGTCTCATGCGGTTGTCCCTTGCCTCGCGTATGCGGCTGTTCGGCTTGTGGCCGGTGCGGCTTTCCGGGCGCCATAGTGGCGCAGCCGGTGAGCCGTACACGCGGGTTTCGGGGCAAGTGGACGCCAACGGGGGTCGGAGCCCGCCGGATAGGGTGTTGCGGATCGAACTCCAGGTCGTATGAGGTGAATTGAGTTCGATTTCCGTCAGTCTGACGGGTGGGTTGAGGCGGCGGAGGCGGCCGTGCGGAAACCCGGTGGCGGTCGTACGGCCGGACGGGTGACACTGGCGGGCCGTCGGCGCCGCGGGCGCTGCTGCGGGTCCGCACCATCTAGGAGATTCATGACGAGCAGGTTCACCGAGTTGTCCGTCGACTGCCACGATCCCGAGCGGCTCGCGGCCTTCTGGTGCGAGGTCCTGGAGTACAAGGTGATCGACCGGGGCGAGGACATGGTCGAGATCGGCTCCTGGGAGCCGACCGTGGAGGGCGTCCGGGCCGGCTCGATGCCGCCCACCCTGGTGTTCGTCCAGGTGCCCGAGGGTAAGACCCTGAAGAACCGGCTGCACCTCGACGTCAGCCCGATCGACGCCGGTACCGAGGACGAGGTGACCAGGCTGCTCGGCCTCGGCGCCACCAGGGCGGACGTGGGCCAGGGCCCGGACCGGAGCTGGGTGGTCATGGCGGACCCCGAGGGCAACGAGTTCTGCGTACTGCGCAGCTTGGCGCCGTAGCCGTAGCCGTAGCCGTAGCCGTAGCCGTGGCTGTAGCCCGTGGCCGTAGGGGTGGTTGCTTCAGGCGTCGGCCGTCAGGCGGGCGATCCGGTCCGTGTCGCAGGTGCGGGGGCAGGTGACGCAGGTGTCGTCGGGGCGGATCGTGTAGAAGAAGCAGCAGCTCGCCCGGTCGCGGGTGGGGAGCTCCCGGCCGTCCGGGGCATCGAGCGTGCGGAAGCCCGCGCCGCCGGTGTAGGGGGCGGTCGAGCCGGGGAAGAGCCGGTCGAGCTCGCGCACGGCCCGCTGCTCCTCGGCTTCGCCGAGCAGGTTGGCCACGTACCAGAGGCTCTCGACCACGTCGTCGGTGACCAGGCCCCACAGGGCGCGCCGCCCGCGCCGGGTCCGCGGGCCGAAGCCCTCCATGACCGGTTCGAGGTGCTGGGCCACCGCAGCCCGCACCTCTGCGCGCAGCGCGTCCTCGTCGGGCACGACCCGGGCCCCGGGGAGCGCTGCCGCCGGGTCGTCCGGCAGGCAGGCGAAGGTGCGGAGGCGGACGGCCATCCGGCCCTGCGTCCGGTGGAAGGACACGGCCTCCGGGGGCAGGAGGGGCACGCGCCGGTCCAGGAACCACGGGATCGTGATCAGCAGGCAGGCCGTCCACGCGTACCGGTGCAGCCCGAACCCCGCCACCACGTCGGGCCGACCCGGGCGCCCGTAGTCGCGGAGTATCTGCGCCTCGTCCCACGCGAGGAACGCCTCCAGGGCGTCGCCGCCCGCCGCGAGCTCGTCCGCACCGACCCACCCCACACCGCGAGGGGAGGGTTCGTGCGGGGCGAGCTCGGTGACGCGCAGTCCGGCGTACGCCTCGGTCAGCCGTGCGTAGGCGTCCGCCACCGGGGAGCCGGCCGGGGCGGGCGTGCGGATGCCGCCCGGGGCGGGCGCTACGGCCGTGATGGTCATGGCTAACCCCGCATCAGACGATCGTTAACAGGTAAGCCTTACCTTACCTGATCTCCGTCGGGTGTGGGAAGGCGGGCTATTCTTCGGGGCAGGTCGCAACCCGTGGGAGGACCGAGTGCGCGATACGGACCGAGCCCGGGTACCGGCACAGCAGGACCGCAAGGTGGTGCGCCACTCCGTGCGCGGGCAGATCCTCGACGCTCTGCGCGCGGCGCTGCTCGCGGGCGAGCTGGCACCGGGGGAGATCTACTCGGGCCCGGCCCTGGGGGAGCGGTTCGGGGTCTCCGCGACGCCCGTGCGCGAGGCGATGCAGCAGCTGGCGCTGGAGGGGGCCGTCGAATGCCTCCCGAACCGGGGGTTCCGGGTCGTGACCCGGACCCCGGGGGAACTGGCGGAGCTGGCCGAGGTCAGGGCGCTGCTCGAAGTCCCGGTGATGCTGCGGCTGGCCCGTACGGTGCCGGCGGGGGCGTGGGCGGTGGTGGTGCCGTTGGCCGCGGAGGCGGAGGAGGCTGCGGCTGCGGGTGATGTGGCGCGCTACGCCGATGCGGACCGGGCGTTTCACCGTGCGGTGCTCGCGCTGGCGGGCAACGGTCAGCTCCTCGTGGTGGCGGAGAACCTCCACCGCCGCTCCCAGTGGCCCCTGCCGGGCCCCCGGCGCATCCGCCGGGCGGACCTCGTGGCGGACGCGGCGCAGCACATGGCCGTCCTGGCGGCCCTCTCCACGGGCAACCTCCCGGAGGCGGAGTCCCTGATCCGCACCCACTTCACGTCCCCCTGACCCCTGCGCCTCAATCGCCGGCGGGGCTGGGGGTGTGGTGGTGTCTGTTGGGCTGCGGGGGTGGGTCGGTGCCGGGGCCGGGGTGGGGTGTCGGCCTGGACTGCATGATTTAGGCGCCCCCCGCTCCACTTCGACAGGGCGCGGCGTGTTCTCGCGCCACAAATCACGCTTTACGTCCCGGCCGACACCCCACCCCGTCCCCGTCCCCGACCCGGCCGCCTCCCCCAGCCCCACCGGGGGCAATTTCAGCCGCGCCGGCGTTTGAGGCGCGGGGTCTGGGGCGGAGCCCCAGGGGCTTTTCAGCCGTCCGGCGTTTGAGGACCGGGGTCTGGGGCGGAGCCCCAGGGGGTCCGGGCGCAGCCCGGTACCCCTTCTTCAGCCCGTCCGGGGGCTGGGACACCCCACTCAGCCTCGGCGGCGTTTGAGGCGCGGGTCCGGGCGGAGCCCGGGGAACGGTGGAAGGGCGGGTAGGGGACTTCGCCCCGCAGGGCCCAGCCAGCCGCACCCGCCCACCGGGCCCCGCGCCGGGACGGCAGTGGCGGGAGCCCCGCCCGGGCACCGCCGGACGGAGTCCGGCGCAGCGGCGCGAAGCCGGGGAGGCCCGCCAGGGCCGAGCCGCGCGAGCGGCGCGTCAAGAAGGAGTTGGGACGGGGTGGAGTTGGTCGGCCAGCCAGGTGGGGATGCCGCCCAGGAGGTGGAAGAGGCGGCGGGCCTCCGCGCGGAGGCGGGTGGCCTCCGGTTCCGGTTCGGCTTCGGCCAGGGCCGCGAGGGCCGGGGCCGTGCCGATCAGGAAGCCCAGGTCCTCCCGGATGCGGAGGGACTCCGCGAAGCCCTTGCGGGCCTCGGCGACCTCCCCGTCCCGCAGGGCCAGCGCCGCGAGGTGGCGCCAGGTGAAGGAGAGCAGCAGGACGTCGCCGTGGGCGAGGGCGCCCGCGTGGGCCCGCCGGTACGCCGGCAGGGCCGAGGACGGGGCGTCCGCCAGGTGTTCGGCGACCAGGCCCCGCCGGAAGTCCAGGAGCGGCCGGGTGCGCGACCCGGGGGACAGCAGCGCCGCCGCCCGGCCGAGCGCGGAGCGGGCCTCGTCGGCCCGGTCGCGCACGCCCAGTACGGTCGCCGCGTACGCCAGGTGACCGCGCTCGCACGCGGCCGCGCCCCGGTCGTCGTCGTCCTGGGAGACCGCTTCGGCCACCCGCAGCGCGTCCTCCGCCTCGGCCCAGCCCTGCCCGGTGAACAGGCAGCGTTCGACCAGGAGCCCGGTCCGCTGGACGGCGGCTCCGGCATCGTGCAGGTGCGGCGTCAGCAGGGCCGCCGCGTCGGTCCAACAGCCGCGCGAGCGCAGCCGCCATATCGCCCGCTGGAGGGGGTCGTCTCCCCCGGTAGTTCCGGCACTGGACATGGCGGTATCCGCCACATTGCCCTCCCCAAAGCAACCAAGCAGCACGTCGTTGAGCCCTGGGGCGAAATGAGAGCACGGATCGGCAGGTTCGGCCAAGGGGTCGGGTGAACTCTTTCACAAAGTCCGGACGGATCATCAGCCGCCCCCGCCCGGCCTCCACTCGGCCTCCACTGGGTCCCGACCGGCCCCCCGGCCGGTCAGGCGGTGGATCTTCTCAGCTCATCCGCAGTGCCAGGAAGAAGTCGAGCTTGTCCTCCAGGCGGGAAAGGTCCCGCGCCGTCAACTGCTCGATTCGCCCGACCCGGTACCTCAGCGTGTTGACGTGGAGGTGCAGCCGCGTCGCGCAGCGGGTCCACGAGCCGTCGCAGTCCAGGAAGGCTTCGAGCGTGGGGATGAGCTCCGCCCGGTGGCGGCGGTCGTAGTCCCGCAGCGGGTCGAGCAGCCGGGCCGTGAAGGCGCGGCGGACGTCGTCCGGGACGAACGGGAGCAGCAGGACGTGCGAGGCCAGCTCGTGGTGACCGGCCGCGCAGACCCGGCCCGGGCGGGCCGCCGCGACCCGGCGGGCGTGCCGGGCCTCTTCCAGGGCTCCGCGGAGCCCCTCGGCGGAGGACACGGCCGCGCTGACGCCCAGGGTGAGCCGGCCGTCGTCGGCGAGACCGGCCGCCAGGGGGTCCCGTACGGCCGCCAGCAGCGTTTCCGCGTGCAGGGCGGTGTCGGGGCCCTTCTCCTCGCCGGGCTCCCCGGCGGGCGCGGGCAGGGGTACGAGGGCGATCGCCTCGTCCCCGGCGTGCGCGACGGCGATCCGGTCGGACGGTTCCGGCCCGGAGACCGAGGGGTCGACCAGGATTTCCTCGAGGAGCGACTGGGCCACGGGGCCGCCGGCGATGTCGCCGCCGTCCCAGTCGACCCGGGCCACGACGACCTGCCAGTGCGGGGCGGCGCCCAGGCCGGGCAGGAGCACCGGCGCGGCCACCCGCAGGCGGGCGGCGATCTCGGCGGGCGGAGCGCCCGTCTGGACCAGCTCCAGGACCTCCTGGGCCAGCCGGCGGCGCACCGTACGGGCCGCGTCGCGGCGGTCCCGCTCGACCGCGATGAGCTGGGTGACGCCCTGGAGCAGGTCGAGCCGCTCGGCCGGCCAGTCGCCGGCGTCGGCCTCGACAGCCAGCAGCCAGTCGGAGAGCACGCTCTCCCGGACGTCGCGGGCCGCCGGACCTGCGGCGCCGCGGCCGTGTCCCCTGATCGGGAAGAGGGAGTAGGTAATACCCTGGAGGGAGATCCGGTGCGGTCCCCTGCGGCCCGTCCGGACCGCCGCGAGGTGCTCGCTCGCCAGTGCCGCGCAGATGCCCGGCGCCAGCGGCTCGCCCGCCCCGGCGATCTGCCGACCGGTCGGCGAGAGCACCCAGGCCCGGAGATCGAGGTCCGTGGTGAGCAGATCGAGCACCACATCGGGTCCGCCACCGGCCGGACCGGAGGTCATGAGCCGGCGATGGCGGTCCACGACGGCCGCGAGGTCCCCGGCACGCTCTCCCGACACCTGCCGCACCACATACTCCGTGATGGTGGCGAATGCAACGTCTTCGTTTACAGCGAACAACGGCAGACGGTTGCGCAGACACGCCGTGACGAGGTCGTCGGGAATGTCACCCAGTTCGGCCTCGCCGGCCGCGAGCCCGGCCACGCCGGCGCTCGCGAGGATTCGTACGAACGGCTCGGAGTCGGCCGAATTTCGTCTCCATGCCAGGCCAGTGAGGACCAGTTCCCCTCCGGATAGGTATCGGCTGGGATCCCTCAGGTCGGTCGTCATGACCCCGCGGACCGTCCGGTCGAGTTCTTCCTCGCCGCCCAGCAGCCGCAGCCCCAGCGCCTCGGTTTCCAGCAGTGCGCGCAGCCGCATGATGTCGCCGCCGATCTGTCTCGAATGTTGCCGTTGGAAATCGGGCAGGTCGTCGCATCCTGCCTTTCATACGAATCTACAAGACGAGGGAGGTCCCCAGCCAACTCCTTCATGGTTTCGGTGACTGCACCCGAGGGACGGAGGGCCGGTGTACTGAGTCCACACCGCGTTAACAGCACGTGAACGACCAGTCGAGGGCCCAACGGCCTCCTGGCTTGAAGTGAACGACCCGATTAAGAAGAAGAGAGCCGCACATGGACTTCCTTCGCCCCGCCAGCTGGGAGGAGGCGCTCGCCGCTAAGGCCGAGTTCCCCACAGCTGTGCCGATTGCGGGTGGCACCGATGTGATGGTCGAGATCAACTTCGACCACCGTCGGCCGGAGTACCTCCTGGACCTGAACCGCATCGGTCTCCTGCGGGAGTGGGAGGTCGGCGAGGACGTGGTACGTCTGGGCGCCTCCGTCCCGTACACGCAGATCATGGAGAACCTCCGCACGGAGCTTCCGGGACTCGCGCTCGCCTCGCACACGGTCGCGTCCCCGCAGATCCGTAACCGCGGCGGTGTCGGCGGCAACCTCGGTTGCGCCTCGCCGGCCGGCGACTCCCACCCCGCGCTCCTCGCGGCGGGTGCCGAGGTCGAGGTGGAGTCCGTACGCGGATCCCGCCTGATCCCGATCGACGAGTTCTACACCGGCGTGAAGCGCAACGCGCTGGCCGCCGACGAGCTCATCAAGACCGTCCACGTCAAGAAGGCGGACGGCCCCCAGCAGTACTCCAAGGTCGGCTCCCGCAACGCGATGGTCATCGCCGTCTGCGCGTTCGGCCTGGCGCTGCACCCCGAGACCCGCACGGTCCGTACCGGTATCGGTTCGGCCGCGCCGACCCCGATCCGGGCGAAGGCCGCCGAGGAGTTCCTCAACGCCGCGCTCGAAGAGGGTGGCTTCTGGGAGTCCGGCAAGGTCATCACCCCGTCGATCGCCAAGCAGTTCGGTGACCTCGCCTCCGGCGCGGCCAACCCGATCGACGACGTCCGCGGCACGGCGAAGTACCGCCGCCACGCGGTCGGCATCATGGCTCGCCGCCAGCTCGTCTGGACGTGGGAGCAGTACCGCGGTTCGAACAACGGCCGCTCGCTTGAAGGGGCTGCGTAATCATGCGCGTCAATTTCACTGTCAACGGCCGTCAGCAGGAAGCCGACGACGTCTGGGAGGGCGAGTCCCTTCTCTACGTCCTGCGCGAGCGCCTGGGCCTTCCCGGTTCGAAGAACGCCTGTGAGCAGGGCGAGTGCGGTTCCTGCACCGTCCGTCTCGACGGCGTGCCGGTCTGTTCCTGTCTGGTCGCGGCCGGTCAGGTCGAGGGTCGCGACGTCGTGACCGTCGAGGGCCTGGCGGAGTTCGCCAAGCAGCGCGACGAGCACGGCCACGGCGGTGCCTGCGGCACCGGCGGCGGCTGCGGCAGCAAGGGCGGCGTCACCCTGGACGCCGCCAAGCAGTGGCAGGCCAAGCCGGGCGACTCGCAGACCGGCGAGGGCGTCGAGCTCTCCAACATCCAGCAGGCGTTCATCGACGCCGGCGCCGTCCAGTGCGGTTTCTGCACCCCGGGCCTCCTGGTCCAGGCCGACGCGCTGCTGGAGGAGAACCCCTCCCCGTCCGACCAGGACATCCGTGAGTCCCTGTCCGGCAACCTCTGCCGCTGCACGGGCTACGAGAAGATCCTCGACGCGGTCCGCCTCGCGGCCGCCCGTCAGTCTGAGGCGGTCTGACCATGGCCCAGAACACGCGCACGGTCCCGGCGGGTACGCCGACCAACGTCACGCAGAACCACACCAAGGGCGGCATCGGCGAGTCCACGCTGCGCCCGGACGGCACCCTCAAGGTGACCGGTGAGTTCGCGTACTCCTCGGACATGTGGCACGAGGACATGCTGTGGGGCCAGACGCTCCGCAGCACCGTGGCCCACGCCGAGATCGTCTCGATCGACATCTCCGAGGCCCTGGCGATGCCGGGTGTCTACTCGGTCCTGACGTACGACGACCTGCCGGCCGAGATGAAGAACTACGGCCTCGAGATCCAGGACACCCCGGTTCTCGCCAACGGCCGGGTCCGTCACCACGGTGAGCCGGTCGCCCTCGTGGCCGCCGACCACCCGGAGACCGCCCGCCGCGCGGCCGCCAAGATCAAGATCGACTACCGTGAGCTGCCGCTCGTCACGGACGAGGCCTCCGCCCTCGCCCCCGACGCACCGCTGATCCACGAGGGCCGCGACGACCACCACATCGGTCACGTCCCGCACCCGAACATCGTGCACCGCCAGCCGATCATCCGCGGCAACGTGGAAGAGGCCCGCAAGCGCGCCGACGTCATCGTCGAGGGCGAGTACACCTTCGGCATGCAGGACCAGGCCTTCCTCGGCCCGGAGTCCGGTCTGGCCGTACCGTCCGAGGACGGCGGTGTCGAGCTGTACGTCGCCACCCAGTGGCTGCACTCGGACCTCCAGCAGATCGCCCCGGTCCTGGGCCTGCCGCCGGAGAAGGTCCGCATGACGCTCTCGGGCGTCGGCGGTGCCTTCGGTGGCCGCGAAGACATCTCGATGCAGATCCACGCCTGCCTGCTGGCCCTGGCCACGCAGAAGCCGGTCAAGATCGTCTACAACCGCTTCGAGTCCTTCTTCGGCCACGTGCACCGTCACCCGGCGAAGCTGTACTACGAGCACGGCGCCACCAAGGACGGCAAGCTCACGCACATGAAGTGCAAGATCGTCCTGGACGGCGGCGCGTACGCGTCCGCTTCCCCGGCGGTCGTGGGCAACGCCTCCTCCCTCTCGGTCGGTCCGTACGTCCTGGAGGACGTGGACATCGAGGCGATCGCGCTCTACACGAACAACCCGCCCTGTGGCGCGATGCGCGGCTTCGGCGCCGTCCAGGCCTGCTTCGCCTACGAGGCCCAGATGGACAAGCTCGCGGCGAAGCTGGGCATGGACCCGGTCGAGTTCCGCCAGCTCAACGCCATGGAGCAGGGCACGATCATGCCCACCGGCCAGGTCGTGGACGCTCCGGCGCCCGTCGCCGAGCTGCTGCGCCGGGTCAAGGCCCGCCCGCTGCCGCCGGAGCGCCAGTGGGAGTCCGCCGGCGAGAACGCGGACGTCCGCGCGCTGCCCGGTGGTCTGTCGAACACCACCCACGGTGAAGGCGTCGTCCGCGGCGTCGGCTACGCGGTCGGCATCAAGAACGTCGGCTTCTCCGAGGGCTTCGACGACTACTCCACCGCCCGCGTGACCCTCGAGGTCATCAACGGCGAAGCGGTCGCGATGGTCCACACGGCCATGGCGGAGGTCGGCCAGGGCGGTATCACCGTCCACGCGCAGATCGCCCGTACCGAGCTGGGTGTCACGCAGGTGACCATCCACCCGGCCGACACGCAGGTCGGCTCCGCCGGTTCCACGTCCGCCTCGCGGCAGACGTACATGACCGGTGGCGCAGTGAAGAACACCTGTGAGGCCGTCCGCGAGGCGGTCCTGGAGATCGGCCGGCGCAAGAACGGCTCGTACCACCCCGCGTGGGCGACCGCCGAGCTGCTCCTCGAAGGCGGCAAGGTCGTCACCGATGGCGGAGAGGTCCTCGCGGACATCGCCGACATCCTCGAGGGCGAGGACGCGATCGACATCGAGCTCGAGTTCCGTCACGCCGCGACCGAGCCCTTCGACCTGGTCACCGGCCAGGGCAACGGCCACGTCCAGTACACCTTCGCCGCGCACCGCGCGGTCGTCGAGGTGGACACCGAGCTCGGCCTCGTCAAGGTCGTCGAGCTGGCGACCGCCCAGGACGTCGGCAAGGCCCTGAACATGCTCTCCGTGGTCGGCCAGATCCAGGGTGGTACCACCCAGGGCCTGGGCGTCGCGATCATGGAAGAGATCATCGTGGACCCGAAGACCGCGAAGGTGCGCAACCCTTCCTTCACGGACTACCTGATCCCGACCATCCTCGACACCCCGACCATCCCGGTCGACGTCCTGGAGCTCGCCGACCCGAAGGCCCCGTACGGCCTGCGCGGTATGGGCGAGGCCCCGACCCTCTCGTCCACCCCGGCCGTCATCGCGGCGATCCGGGCGGCGACCGGTCTGGAGATCAACAAGACGCCGATCCGTCCGGAACTGCTCACCGGCACCCTCTAGGACGGCGTGGTCCGGGGGCCGCGAGGCCCCCGGACCCCCCAGATTTCCGGGCGGTGTGGCACGGGAACGTCACACTTCCAGTCGCACCGCCCGGAGCACAGAAGTCCGGAGTCATCAGCACCGCACCGCTCGCGGTCAAGTTTCACCGGCAGTACCCCCCCGTAGTACCCCCCGGTGCACCGCCCTACCCCAGGTGCCACCAGGAGTACCAGCCGTACCGCAGAACCCTCGCAGTACCCGCAGTACACGCAGTGCACAATTTGCGTCGCCTCGGGCCGTCACCCCGGGTCGTGCAGCCAAACGCGTTTTCCCAAATCCCGTGTCTCCAATCTTTATGCGGGTGCCCCTTTGAACCTTGGGAGTTAGGCACCATGACCCAGTCCTCTGTGGAGTCCAAGCCCAGTGCGGAGGGAGCCGGAGAAGGCTCTCCGACCCCTGCTGGCCAGTCTTGGCTCGACCGGTACTTTCACATCAGCAAGCGCGGATCCAACGTCGGCAACGAAGTGCGTGGCGGTATCACGACCTTCATGGCCATGGCCTACATCCTCCTGCTGAACCCCCTGCTCCTTTCGGGCAAGGACGTCGCGGGCACCACGATGGCCCCCGCGGCCCTGATCACCGCGACGGCCTTCGCCGCCTGCATCACCACGCTCCTCATGGGCTTCGTCGGCAAGGTGCCGCTGGCGCTCGCCGCCGGTCTCTCCGTGTCGGGCGTGCTCGCCTCGCAGGTCGCACCCGCGATGACCTGGCCCCAGGCCATGGGCATGTGTGTGATCTACGGTGTCGTGATCTGTCTCCTGGTCGTCACCGGCCTCCGAGAGATGATCATGAACGCGATACCCCTCGCGCTCAAGCACGCGATCACCATGGGCATCGGCCTGTTCGTGGCCCTCATCGGCCTCGTGAACGCGGGCTTCGTCGGCAAGGGCTCGGAATTCGGTCCCCCCGTCACCCTCGGTCACGGCGGCGAGCTCGCCGGCTGGCCCGTCCTGCTCTTCTGTGTGACCCTGCTCGTCATCTTCGCCCTGCAGGCCCGCAAGATCCCCGGCGCGATCCTGATCGGCATCGTCGGCGGCACCGTCCTCGCGGCCATCCTGAACGCCGTCGCGGACATCGACCCGAAGGCCTGGAAGAGCGGCCCGCCGGTCCTCTCGGGCTCCGCGGTCTCGATGCCGGACTTCTCGCTCTTCGGTGACGTCTCCTTCGGCGGCTGGGGCGATGTCGGTGTCATGACGGTCGGCATGATCGTCTTCACCCTCGTGCTCGCCGGCTTCTTCGACGCGATGGCCACCATCATCGGTGTCGGTACCGAGGCCAAGCTCGCCGACGACCAGGGCCGCATGCCGGGCCTGTCCAAGGCGCTGTTCATCGACGGTGCCGGTGGCGCCATCGGTGGCATCGCGGGTGGCTCCGGCCAGACCGTGTTCGTCGAGTCGGCCACCGGCGTCGGTGAGGGTGCCCGCACAGGCCTCGCCTCCGTCGTCACGGGTCTCTTCTTCGCCCTCTGCCTCTTCTTCACCCCGATCACGCAGATCGTTCCCGGTGAGGTCGCCTCCGCGGCCCTCGTGGTCATCGGCGCGATGATGATGCAGAACGCCCGCCACGTGGACTGGGCCGACAGCGCCACCTCGATCCCGGTCTTCCTGACCGTCGTGATCATGCCCTTCACGTACTCGATCACGGCCGGCGTCGCCGCCGGTGTCATCTCCTACGTCGTCATCAAGCTGGCGCAGGGCAAGGCGCGCGAGATCGGTGCCTTCATGTGGGCGCTGACCGGAATCTTCCTGGTCTTCTTCGCGCTCCACCCGATCGAGGGATGGCTCGGCGTCAGCTGAGCCGGGCGGATCTGATCCGTACCAAGAGCCGCACCCTCCACGTATCCGATACTGGAAACTGAACCCCTCCGAGGAGGCCCCCATGCTGGATATCGCCGAAGAACTGAACCGGTGGGTCGAGCAGGGACGTGACTTCGCCGTCGCCACGGTCGTGGCGGTCGGCGGGAGCGCACCCAGGCAGCCCGGAGCGGCCCTCGCCGTCGACAGTGACGGCACGGCCATCGGTTCGGTCTCCGGTGGATGCGTGGAGGGTGCGGTGTACGAGCTGTGCCAGCAGGCGCTGGAGGACGGCGAGACCGTCCAGGAGCGCTTCGGCTACAGCGATGACGATGCCTTCGCCGTCGGTCTGACCTGCGGCGGAATCATCGACATCCTGGTGACCCCGGTCCCCGTGGGCTCTCCCGCACGGGAGGTGTTCGCGGCCTCGCTGGCCGCCGCCGCCCGCGGGGAGGCGGCGGCGGTCGCCCGGATCGCCGAAGGGCCGGCCGAGCTCATGGGCCGCGCCGTACTCGTCCGGGGCGAAGGCTCCTACGAGGGCGGTTTCGGCGGTCACCCCGAGCTGGACCGCGCCATCGCCGACGAGGCCCGGGCCATGCTCGAGGCCGGCAAGACCGGTGTGCTGGAGATCGGCGCCGACGGCCGCCTCTGCGGAGAGCCGCTCAAGGTGCTGGTCGAGTCCAGCGTCCCGCCGCCCCGGATGGTCGTCTTCGGAGCCATCGACTTCGCCTCCGCCCTGGTGCGGATCGGCAAGTTCCTCGGCTACCGGGTGACGCTGTGCGACGCCCGGCCCGTGTTCGCCACGAAGAAGCGTTTCCCCGAAGCGGACGAGATCGTGGTCGACTGGCCGCACCGCTACCTGGAGGAGCAGTCCTCCGCCGGCGAGATCGACGGCCGTACGGTCCTGTGCGTCCTCACGCACGACGCCAAGTTCGATGTCCCGCTCCTCGAACTGGCCCTCAAACTTCCCGTCGCCTACGTCGGCGCCATGGGCTCCCGCCGCACCCACGAGGACCGCAACAAGCGGCTCCGCGAGGTCGGCGTGACCGAGCTCGAACTGGCCCGGCTGCGCTCCCCGATCGGCCTGGACCTCGGGGCCCGCTCCCCGGAGGAGACGGCGCTGTCCATCGCCGCCGAGATCGTCGCCAACCGGCGCGGCGGCACCGGCGCGGCCCTGACCGGCGCCCACATCCCGATCCACCCGGACGTCGCGAACACGGTGATCAGCAGGATCGGGTCCGTCGCTTGAAGAGGTGACGGGCTGTAGCACGGTGTGAAAAGGGCGCAACCCCGTGGGGGTTGCGCCCTTTCGCCGTTCCCCTTATCTTACCGGCCGGTAACAGCGTCTCCCCATAACGGAGTTGACCGGATGTCTGCCAGCCGATCGAGTAACCGCCGCGCCCTGCCGGCCCTGGCGGCCGTGGCCGCGCTGGCGCTCGCCGCCCTCGCGGCGGGTCCCGTGCCCGCGGCGGGCGCCGACTTGTCCACGGCCGCGGGGGCAGCCGCCGCGGGCCCGCGCGAGGTCCTGTTCGTGGGCAACAACTGGGAGGGCACCGCCGACGTCCTCGCCTCCACCGGGAACCTGGCCAAGGTGGGCCGGATCAACATGGTCCCGGACAAGGAGGAGCGGCTCCGGGAGATCTATCTCAACCCGGTGAAACTCGCCTACTTCCTGGGCGTCCGGGCCGCCGCGGGCGAGGGGCACGACCAGTTCGTCGACGACATGTACACCACCCCTGACGGCTCCGCCGTCGTCGCCTCCCGCCCCAGCTTCGCCGACGTCGTCTCCATCGACGTCCGCACCGGCCGGATCAACTGGCGCTTCCCCGTGGCCGGTTACCGGGCCGATCACATGGCCGTCTCCCCGGACGGCACCCGCGTGGCGGTCTCGGCCTCCACCGCCAACACCGTGCACGTCCTCGACATCGCGAGCGGCCGGCAGGCCGGCTCCTTCGCCACCGGCGACAAGCCGCACGAGAACACCTTCACCCGGGACGGCCGCTTCCTGTGGAACAGCTCCATCGGTGACGTGACCTCCGCCCTCGACGCGCCCTGGCTGGACTGGACGAAGGGCGACCGCAGGATCACGGTCGCCGACGCGCAGACCCTCCGCCCGGTCCGGGTGATCGACATGCGGGCCCGCCTCGACGCCTTCGGCCGCTCCGACCTGTCCGATGCCGTGCGGCCCATGTCCTTCGCCCCGGACGAGTCGAAGCTGTACTTCCAGGTGTCCTTCTTCAACGGCTTCGTCGAGTACGACGTGGCCGCCGACCGGATCACCCGGATCAAGACGCTCCCCGTGAACCCCGCCACCAGCACCGACCGCACGACCTGGGTCAACGACTCCCGGCACCACGGCATGTCCATGAGCCCGGACGGGTCCAAGCTGTGCGTCGCGGGGACCATGGACGACTACGCGACCGTCGTGGACCGGGCCACCCTGGAGCAAGGGCCCCTCGTCCCCGCCGCCAAGCCCTACTGGGCCACGGTCGACGGCGACGGCACCGGCTGCGTGATCTCGGAGAGCGGCGCCGACCAGGTCACCGCCATCGACTTCGCCACCGGCGCCAAGCGGGTGTCCGTACCCGTCGGGGACCACCCCCAGCGGGTCCGCCTCGGGCACGTCCCGGCGGACTGGACGGGGCCCGCGGCACACTGACCCGGCGGCGGCCGCAACGGGAATCAGCCATTATGAAGTGACTGGTCCGCCATGACCGATTAGTCTCCGGATCATGGTGGAGATCCGCGAAGTGCCCGAGGCCGACATCGACCGCGCTCTGGAGCTCGCGTACCTGGTCTTCCACGACCGCCCGGAGGAGGAGGGGCGCGAGCGGCACCACGAGCTGCTCCGCGCCTGTCTGCGGATCGGGGCCTACGAAGGCGACGCGATCGTCGGCTTCATGGCCGCGCACGCGTTCCGGCTCTCGGTGCCCGGCGCGGACCTGTCCTGCCCCGGGCTCACCTTCGTCTCCGTCGCGCCCACCCACCGCCGGCGCGGCGTACTGACCGCCCTGATGGGGGAGATGCTGCGGCGGGCGGGGGCGGCGGGCAGTCCCGTCGCCGCCCTGTGGGCCTCCGAGGCCGCCATCTACGGGCGCTTCGGCTACGGCAGTGCCACCCAGGGCGCCACCATCGAGATCGACTCCACCCGGCCGCTGGCCCTGCGCATCGAGCCGGACCGGCGGCCGCTGCGGCTGGTCGCCACCGCGGACCCCAAGGACGCCGTCGCCGTCGTGGGCCCGTACCACGAGGCGGCCCGCGCGGTCCGGGCCGGACGGCCCACGCGCAGCGAACGGCGCTGGACCGAGGAGTGGCTCATCGAGCAGGACGAGGAGGACGAGGAGCTCAGCCCGCCCCGGATCATCGTCCTGGGGGAGCCCGGCGCACCGATCGGGGGCTACGTCCTCTACCGCACGAAGCCCGAGGGGAGCGCCGGGGGCGTGCGGACCCCGGGGCTGGTCCGGGTCGACGAGCTGGAGGCCGACACCCCGCAGGCCGCCGCCGCGCTGTGGGAGTGCGTGGCCTCCCTCGACCTCACCGGCAAGGTCACCGCGTGGGGCCGGCCGGCCGACGACCCGCTGCTCCACTTCGCCGCCGACCGGGACCAGGTCCGGGTCACCGCCGCGTTCCCGGCGCTCTGGCTGCGGCTGGTCGACGTGGCGGCGGCACTGACCCGCCGCTCGTGGGCCGCGCCCGTGGAACTCGTACTGGAACTGACCGACGTACGACTGCCCGCGAACGCGGGGCGGTTCCTCCTGAAGGCCGGGCCGGACGGGGCGACGTACGAGCCCGCCGCCGCGGGCCGGGCCCCGGACCTGACCCTGGACGTACGGGAGCTCGCGGCCTGCTACCTCGGCGGGACCCGGGCCGTCGAACTGGCCGCGGCCGCCCTGGTGGTGGAGCACACCCCCGGCGCGGCGGCGGCCCTGGACGCGGGACTGCGCACCGCGCTGCTGCCGCACACGGCGGACGAGTTCTAGGGATCTGCTACAGGGCTCCGCCGTACTGGGATTCCGCGAGCGCGGCGGCGCGCTGCTCGCGGAAGTTCGCCGCGTAGGCGTCGTGCACCGTCGGGCTGTTGTACTTCAGCAGCGCTTCGTCGTTGCTGGTCAGGGCCATGCCGGTGTAGGTGTGGCTGCCGGTGAAGACGAGCTTCTGGTCCTTTGCGCCCTTGTACGAGCCCTCGATGAGCAGGTACTTGGTGTGGCTGAAGGTTCCGGAGACCGCGGGGTCGGCCGGGTTCTTCAGGTCGTCGTTGGCCAGCCGGTGGAGGGAGATCCTGCCCTTCGCGGTCGACCTCGTGAGCCAGTAGGCCGTCTCGCGGTGCACGCCCTCGGCTTCGTAGTCGGAGAGCTTGCCGTAAACGACGTCGACGAAGCAGCCGGCGTCGGCCAGCTTCCAGAGCTTCTCCGCCACGACCGGCCGGGAGATGTGGCCGTTGGCGATGCGGATCACGGTGCGGCCGTCGGCCGTGCCGTGGCCGGCGGTGTTCCCGTGGCAGACCGGGGCGGTGGTCCCGTCGGGGTTCGTGACGGGGGTCTCGACCATGCTCAGGATGTTCTCGACGACATCCGTCGAGCTGCGCGGGAAGAAGTAGCCCTTGGCCGCCCCCGCCTCCACGTCGATCGCCAGGTTGTCGACCCGCCCCGAACCGTCCGGCAGCGCCTGCGAAGCGGCCATCAGGTCGAAGTAGCGGGTGTAGCCGGCGTGCAGGTCCGCGTTGTCGGCGACGGTCATGGCGTCGTTCCAGGCCGCCTCGCGGTCCCAGGTGGTGAGGTTGCCCGAGGACTGCACCACGACGTTGTCGACCGGCTTGCCCTTGTCGGGAAGGCCGCTGCCGGTGGTCCGGGAGAAGAGGAAGAACTTGTTGTGGTTGACCCCGCCCGTGCCCTTGGCCAGGCACGGGCGGTTCGCGGCGCACACCTTGAACCAGGAGGTGCCGTACGTCGTGCCCGCGGGCGGGGTCGCCGCGAAGGCCGTGGTCAGCTTGTCCCTCACCGTGGCACCGGAGCCGGACATCCAGCCGTCGGTGATGCTGTCGTCGTCGACGAGGACCTGCACGTTCACGTTCCTGCGGTGCGCCGCCGCGAGCTGGTCCGCGAGCCAGCTCGATCCGAACAGGTACAGCGATATCCGGATGGTCGACCCGCTCTGGGCGCCGTTGACGAGACGGCCGAGCTGGCTGAGGATCACGCCTTGCTCGGCCGTCGTGCCCCTGGGCTTGTTGAAGACCGGGCCGGTGGTCACGTACGTCGTCGTGTCCTCGGCGGAGGCGGACGGAGCGCCCACCATCAGGAGGGCCCCGATGAGCAGGGCCGTGAGGATTCTTTTCTTGATCACTCCGGTACTTTACGGCGGGCCTACGCAGGGTGATCACCAGGGCTCGGCCGGGCTCGGCGGGGCTCAGCCGGGCAGGCTGATCCGGGCCGCCGCCATGCCGAAGGAGGCGCCCAGGACGCCGGTGGAGATCCCGTCACCCAGCCGGTGCAGATCCTCCTCGCGGTAACGCTTAACCTTCTGGTGCCAGTTGAGGATTCCGGCGAGCCAGTCCTGCAACTCGCCGACGTAGCCGTCGAGTCCGGCCCGGGCTTCCGCGTCCAGCTTCCAGTCCTCGTAGAGCAGCGGCAGCTGGGTGGCGACGATGTGCTCGAACTCCTCGGTGCGCTGCGTCATCAGGGAGTGGCAGATGTGCAGGGCCTCCGGGTAGCCGATGTCGAAGAAGTTGCGGGTGACGAGCACGTAGTTGTGCACCTCGCCCTCGACCTCCACCTCCTTCTGGTACGAGAAGATGTCGTTGATCAGGCAGGCGGCGTCGGCGGCGGCGTTCTCCAGGGAGCGGATGGTGCCGGAGGAGTAGATCTCCTCGGGGATGCCCCGGCCCGCCTGGCCGAGCCGGCACAGGTACATGGTGAGGTAGGTGCCGAAGGTGCGGCGGCGCATCTCGGCGTAGTCCACCGGATCCGGGATGCGGTTCAGGATCTGGTTGTCCACCTCCCACAGCCAGCTCTCCAGCATGTCCACGAGGGTGGCCCGGAACTCCGTGCGCACCGACGGGCTCATGTCCAGGCTGGTGCGCACCCACAGGTCGCCGAGGGCGCGCTCCATCGCGGTGGCCGGTACGGCCTGTTCGGCGTGGTCGACCGGGATCATGGCGAGGAGCCGGGCGTGCGTGGCCTTGGCGGCCGTCGTGTTCTTGGGCTGGGCGAAGACCACCGGGTAGTAGTCGTCCCCGTACGTGCCCCAGGTCAGCCAGCAGGCGTTGAGGGTCAGGGCCTCGGGGGTGGCGTCCGGGTCGATGCCCGCGGAGCAGAGCGCGAAGTCGTAGCCGCGCAGCTTCTCCTCGTTCCAGATCGCGGAGCCGGGGTCGCCGATCTGCGGGTCGAGCAGGCCCATCTCCCGGGCCCAGGCCACGGATTCCTCGCGTGCGCGGGTGTGGTGCGGGCTGAGCGTGAGCGGGAACGGCATGTAGACGTCCGGGATGACGGACGGGCCGGTGTGCTCGAAGGGGACGTGGGTGAAGGAGCGCCGGCGCAGCTCCAGGGCGCGGGGGGCGAGGAGGGAGCGCAGGTCGAGGGCGGTGGTGCCGAGACCCGTGGGCATGAACGGCAGGGTGAGCGGGGCGGTGGCCCGGGCCTCCTTGTTCATGTAGCGGCTGGAGACCATGTGCCACTCGTGGCCGCCGGACTGCCAGTCCTGGAGGCCCTTGGCGTAGGCGAGGACGGCGGCGATCTCGGCCGGGTCCATGGCGTGGTCGGCGAAGAGCTGGGGGAGTTCGGTGAGGGCGGTCTGCTCGAACTGCTGGAGCCGGGAGGTGAGGAGGTCGTTGGAGGCGTCGGCGGCCTCCTGGGTGGTGCAGCCGAGGAAGGTCTCCAACACCAGGATGGCGTTGGAGAGTTCGCCCTCCTCGGAGACCTCGCGCTGGTAGGAGAAGATGTCGTTCCTGATGTGCACGGCGTCCGAGAAGGAATCGCGCAGCACGCCGAGGGGGCGGGAGTGCGCGACGCGGGCCGGAACCTCCGCGGAGACGTACTCGATGAGGCCGGCCGACCAGGGGGCGCCACCGACCTTGCGGCGCATCTCGATGTATTCGAGGGGGTTGGAGACCCGGCCGATGTTGATGTTGGCGAGTTCCCACATCGACTCGTCGAGCAGGTTCTTGGTGGACAGGGAGAACCGTTCCCGCCAGTCCAGCGACATGGCCGGGACGGTACGGGCCCACAGGTCGGCGAGTCCGGCCTCGACGGGGTTGGTGGCCTCGGGGAACCCGTCCGCCAGGTCCATCGGCATGAAGGCGCCGAGCCGGTCGAGATAGGCCTTGGCGCCCTCACGGTCCTGGGAGCGTTTGAACATCTCCAGGAAGTGGTCGTCGAAGAAGAACACCCACACGTACCAGTCGGTGACCAGGGACAGCGCCTCGCCGTCGCAGTCGGGGTGGGTGTACGAGCAGAGCAGGGCGTAGTCGTGCGAGTCGAGGTCGCGCTCCTCCCAGACGCCGGAACCTTCCAGCATCCCGAAGTCGCGGGCCCACTTCTTGGTGTGGACCCTGGCGTCCTCCAGGTGGGGGTTCAGTCGCGCCGGATAAGGCACATAGAAATCCGGCAGTTGAAACGGCTGCGTCACGGCAGGGTGGGCCTTTCGTCTGACTGTCTCGTGTCTCATCGAGTTCCTCACGAGATCAGCAGGGCCCTACCCCGGGTGCCGGTGGGATAAGGGGGAGTTCACTTCATCAGGTGACGTGTGTGCCGTTCTGTGACGGATGGGGCCGGTGACCGGTAGAGGGATGGGGGAGGCGCGGCCGGGGGAGGGGACCGGGGAGGCGGCCGGGGAGGTGGTGGCCCTCCCCGGCGCGGGGGCTCAGGCCCCGGCGGACTTCCGCTCGTCGAACGACGGGTAGAACTTGCGCAGCAGGCCGAAGGTCTCGGGGAAGTCGAGCTGGCCCGGGGCGGAGCTGGCACCGAAGAAGGAGTACGTGATCCGGGACCCGAGGGCGGGGAAGAAGACGCGCGAGACCGCCCCGGCCTCGCCCATGGCGATGACGATCAGCCGGGTGTCCTCGGCTCCGGCGCGCAGCAGGAGCGAGGCCAGCCGTCGTACGTCGTCCTCGGACCGCACCATCGTGGACACCTTGACCACGTCGGCGCCGGCGCTCTTCGCGTCGTCGATGACGGCCTGGAGTTCCTCGGTGGCCGGGGTGAATTCGAAATTGTGATAGGAGACGAGCGCCACAGTGTCGTGCCGGTGGGCGGCCTCGATCACCTCGGACAGGATTTCCCCGGAGGAAAGCTCGATGTCCACGGCGTCGACCTGAGGGGCGAGCGCGCGGAACAGTTCGAGCCGCTGCGCCTCGGTGCCCTTCCACTCGCCGCCTTCGCGGGCGGACCGGATCGTGGCCAGGACCGGCAGCGCCTTGAACTCGTCAACCTGGGCCAGGACATGGTCCGTTCCGGTCGCCGCGTACCGGTCGACGCGCAGTTCGGCCACGTCGACGCCGGCGCTCTTCGCGGCGTGGGCGCGCGGCTCGGTCTCACTGTCGTCGAAGCTGACGGCCACCAGCGGAATCCCGCCGTCGAGAAGCGCCCGCAGTGAATTCATTTCTTGGTCACAGCCTTTTCGATTCCGATATCCGACGCGAAGTACAGGGGGAACGGGGCGGATTATACGTGGAATCCACCGGGGCGAGGGGGTGCGCCCGCCCCTTGGTCGGGCGGACGCCGGGCGCGCCCGAAGGTGCTGGTGTCGCACCCCCGGATGCTTGTCCGATTGTTCTAGGTTTGTGCCATCAGTTCATACTTTGGAATTCCGGAGGGACACTCATGGCGATCGACCTCGACAAGGTGCTGGACAAGGCGTGGGCCGACAAGCCGCTCGCGGAGGTGCTCGCGGCGCCGGTGGCCGCGCTCAAGGGCGTCACCGACAAGGACGGCGAGCTGCTGCAGGAGGCCTTCGGCGTCAAGACCGTCGCCGACTTCGGCCAGCTGAAGTACGCGCGCTGGGCGCAGGCGCTCGTCGCGCTGAACCAGACCACCAAGTAGCGGGACCAGCCGGGCACACCGGCTACCCGGCGGGCCTCAGGTCCCCGTCGGGATGGGCCGCGCGCCAGGCCTCGATGGACCGGTCCCAGTCGTCGCCCGTCAGGGCGGTGAGGGAAGCGGGGAAGAGGCCGTCCTCCTCCTTCGCGATGTGGTGGTGGAGCTCCTCCACCGCCCGGCGCAGGGCCTCGGCGTCCGCCGGGTCCGCCACGTCGGCGCCGGCGAGGAACGCCGCCAGCTCGCGGTGTTCCCCGACCAGTGCCGCGATGTACGGGGCGTACTCCGGGTCCTGCTCCATGACCGCGAAAAGGCCGTCCTCCTCGCCCTTCCAGTGGGCGAGCAGGACGGCCGTCATCTCCGCGACGAGGGCGTGCGCCCTCGCGAGGTCCCCCGCGTCCAGGGCGCGCAGCGCGTCGCCCGCGGCGTTCGTCACCGCCTCGTGCTCGGCGATGAACTCCTTGATCAGGGGGATCTCGCGGCAGCCGCAGTAATGGCACATGCGGCTCAGTCTGATCCAGCCGGTGCCCGGTTAGTCGCTTTCGCCTTCGAGGTTGCCCTCCGTGTCCAGGTACACCTGGCGCAGCGCCTCCAGGACCTGAGGGTCCGGCTTCTCCCACATGCCGCGGGACTCGGCCTCCAGCAGCCGCTCCGCGATCCCGTGCAGGGCCCAGGGGTTGGCCTCCTCCAGGAAGGCGCGGTTCTCGGGGTCCAGGACGTACGTCTCGGTCAGCTTGTCGTACATCCAGTCGGCGACCACGCCGGTCGTGGCGTCGTAGCCGAAGAGGTAGTCGACCGTGGCCGCCAGCTCGAAGGCTCCCTTGTAACCGTGGCGGCGCATCGCCTCGATCCACTTCGGGTTCACGACGCGGGCACGGAAGACGCGGGAGGTCTCCTCGACCAGCGTGCGCGTCTTGACCGTCTCGGGCCGGGTCGAGTCACCGATGTACGCCTCGGGGGCCGTGCCGCGCAGGGCGCGGACGGTGGCCACCATGCCGCCGTGGTACTGGAAGTAGTCGTCGGAGTCGGCGATGTCGTGCTCACGGGTGTCGGTGTTCTTCGCCGCGACCGTGATCCGCTTGTAGGCGGTCTCCATCTCCTCGCGCGCCGCGCGCCCTTCCAGGCCCCGGCCGTACGCGTACCCACCCCACACCGTGTAGACCTCCGCGAGGTCGGCGTCGGTGCGCCAGTCGCGGGAGTCGATCAGCTGCAGGATGCCCGCGCCGTACGTGCCCGGGCGCGAGCCGAAGATGCGGGTGGTGGCCCGCCGCTCGTCCCCGTGCACGGCCAGGTCGGCCTGCGCGTGGGCCCGTACGAAGTTGTCCTCGGCCGGCTCGTCCAGCGAGGCCGCCAGCCGTACCGCATCGTCCAGCAGGCCGATGACGTGCGGGAACGCGTCGCGGAAGAAGCCCGAGATGCGCAGGGTCACGTCGATGCGCGGACGGCCGAGCTCGGCGAGCGGGATCGGCTCCAGGCCGGTGACGCGGCGCGAGGCCTCGTCCCAGACCGGGCGGACGCCGAGCAGCGCCATGGCCTCGGCCACGTCGTCGCCCGAGGTGCGCATCGCGCTCGTGCCCCACAGGGACAGGCCGACGGACGCGGGCCATTCGCCGTTGTCCGTGCGGTAGCGGGTCAGCAGGGAATCGGCGAGGGCCTGGCCGGTCTCCCACGCGAGGCGCGAGGGGACGGCTTTCGGGTCCACCGAGTAGAAGTTGCGGCCGGTCGGCAGCACGTTCACCAGACCGCGCAGCGGGGAGCCGGACGGGCCCGCCGGGACGAACGCGCCGTCCAGGGCGCTGACCACGTGGGCGATCTCGTCGGTGGTGCCGGCCAGGCGCGGGACGACCTCGCGGGCCGCGAAGTCCAGTACGGCCGCCACCTCCGCCGAGTGTCCGGCGGCCACGGAAGCCACCGCCTCCGGGGCCCAGTTCGCGTCCTCCATCGCCTGGACCAGCCCGCGGGCCGTCTCCTCCGCCTCGTCGGCGGTGGTGCGGGTGGCCGCGGACTCGTCGAGCCCGAGCGCCTCGCGCAGACCGGGCAGGGCCGTCGTACCGCCCCAGATCTGGCGGGCGCGCAGGATGGCGAGGACCAGGTTGACCCGGGCGTCGCCGGTCGGGGCGCCGCCCAGGACGTGCAGACCGTCGCGGATCTGGGCGTCCTTGATCTCGCACAGCCAGCCGTCGACGTGCAGGAGGAAGTCGTCGAAGCCGTCGTCGTCCGGGCGCTGCTCCAGACCGAGGTCGTGGTCCAGCTTCGCGGCCTGGATCAGGGTCCAGATCTGCGCGCGGATGGCCGGCAGCTTCGCCGGGTCCATCGCCGAGATCTGGGCGTACTCGTCGAGGTGCTGCTCCAGGCGCGCGATGTCGCCGTACGACTCCGCGCGCGCCATCGGCGGCACCAGGTGGTCGACCAGGGTGGCGTGCACCCGGCGCTTGGCCTGGGTGCCCTCGCCCGGGTCGTTGACCAGGAACGGGTAGATGAGGGGCAGGTCGCCGAGTGCGGCGTCGGGGGCGCAGGACGCCGACAGGCCGGCGTTCTTGCCCGGCAGCCACTCCAGGTTGCCGTGCTTGCCCAGGTGGATCATCGCGTCGGCGCCGAAACCACCGTCCTCGGCGCGGGCCTGGATCCAGCGGTACGCGGCCAGGTAGTGGTGCGATGGCGGCAGGTCCGGGTCGTGGTAGATCGCGATCGGGTTCTCACCGAAGCCGCGCGGCGGCTGGATGAGGATGAGGAGGTTGCCGCGGCGCAGGGCGGCCAGCACGATGTCGCCCTCGGGATTCGCGGAGCGGTCCACGAACATGCTGCCGGGCGCCTCGCCCCAGTGCTCGTTGACGCTCTCGCGCAGATCGGCCGGGAGCTCGGCGAACCAGCGCTTGTAGTCGGCCGCCGGGATGCGGACCGGGTTGCGGGCGAGCTGCTCCTCGGTGAGCCAGTCCTGGTCGTGGCCGCCGGCCTCGATCAGGGCGCGGATCAGCTCGTCGCCGTCGCCGGAGACCAGGCCCGGGACGTCCTCGACGGGACCGAAGTCGTACCCGCCCGCGATGAGCGTGCGCAGCAGCTCCACGGCGCTGGCCGGGGTGTCCAGGCCGACCGCGTTGCCGATGCGGGAGTGCTTGGTGGGGTACGCGGAGAGGACCAGGGCGATCTTCTTGTCGCGGCGCTCGATGTGGCGCAGGCGCGCGTGGCGCACGGCGATGCCGGCCACGCGGGCGGCCCGCTCGGCGTCGGCGACGTAGGCGGGCAGCCCGTCCTCGTCCAGCTCCTTGAAGGAGAACGGGACGGTGATCAGGCGGCCGTCGAACTCCGGCACGGCGACCTGGGTGGCGGCGTCGAGCGGGGACAGGCCCTCGTCGTTCGCCTCCCAGGCGGACCGGGAGCCCGTCAGGCACAGGGCCTGCAGGATCGGCACGCCGAGGGCGGCCAGCGCGCCGGCGTCCCAGGACTCGTCGTCACCGCCGGCCGAGGCGGTGGCGGGCTTGGTGCCGCCGGCGGCGAGGACCGTGGTGACGATCGCGTCGGCGGACGCGAGCTGCTCGATCAGCTCCGGCTCCGGGGAGCGGAGGGAGGAGACGTAGAGGGGGAGCGCCTGGGCGCCGTGGGCCTCGATCGCCTCGGAGAGGGTGTGCACGAAGGCGGTGTTGCCGCTCATCTGGTGCGCGCGGTAGTAGAGCACCGCGATCCGCGGGCCCTCGGTGCGCTGCGGGGTGCGCTCCAGCGGGCCCCACGTGGGGGAGGCCGCCGGGGGCTCGAAACCGTGGCCGGTGAGCAGCACGGTGTCGGAGAGGAAGCGGGCGAGCTGCTCCAGGTTGGCCGGGCCGCCGTGGGCGAGGTAGCCGTGCGCCTCGGCGGCGATGCCGATCGGGACGGTCGAGGCTTCCATCAGCTGGGCGTCGGGGGCCTGTTCACCGGTCAGCACGACCACCGGGCGGGTCTGGCCGGGGGCCAGGAGCACGTCGAGGCCGTCCTGCCAGGCGCGGAGGCCGCCGAGGAGGCGTACGACGACCAGGGTGACGCCGTCGAGGAGACCGGGGAGGTCGTCGAGGGGAAGGCGGGAGGGGTTGGCGAACCGGTACGGGACGGGAGCGTCCCCGGCGTTCGCTGCGCGGGCGCTGAGCAGATCGGTGTCGGACGTCGACAGCAGCAGGATCATGCGGCGGCAGGCCTTCCTCGGGGTTTCCGCGCCCCGGGCAGTGAGGACGACGGGAGTTCCTGACTCATCCGGGGCCGGGGCCGCGGATTCACAGTGGCGGGACCGCGCCGGATTCGCACCGGGCTTCCTCCCATGTCGCCGTCCTCGGCGATGGCGGGCCTGTTGGCCGCCTTGGACTCATCCTAGGGGGCAGGGTCCCCGGCCGGGAGCGGGGGCCCCGCTCCCCGGGGCGGACCCTGCGGGGCAGTCCCCGACCCGCCCTTCCACCGTTCCCCGGGCGGCGCCCGGACCCGCCCTGGGGCTCCGCCCCAGACCCCGCGCCTCAAACGCCGGCGGGGCTGATATGTCCCCGCCGCCGGCGGAAATCCAGCCCCTCCGGCGTTTGAGGAGCGGGGGCCCGGGGGCTGGCCCCCGGCAACGGCGCCGCACGAGGCAACGGGTCCGGGCAGAGCCCGGGGAACGGTGGAAGGGCGGGTGGTGTGGGCCACAGGGGGTGGGCGCAGAATCGTGGGTATGCTCGCCGCCATGCCCACGCCCCCCTCCGCCGAAGCGCGGGACGAACCCGTCATACGGGATCGCGGCGACGCCTGCCCCGGCGCGCTGCGCCTGCATGCCGCCGACGACGGGTACCTGGCGCGGGTCCGGATCCCGGGGGGTCTGCTCACCGCCCGCCAGGCCTCGGTGCTGGCGCTGGCCGCCGACCGGTTCGGGGACGGGCACCTGGAGCTCACCTCGCGCGGGAACGTGCAGCTGCGCGGGCTCGCCGAAGGATGCGGCGCGGGGCTGGCGGAGCTGCTGGACGGGGCCGGACTGCTGCCCGCCCCCGGCCACGAGCGGGTACGGAACATCGTGGCGACCCCGCTGTCCGGGCTCCTGGGCTCCGAGCGGCCCCATGTGACCCCCTGGGTAGGGGAATTGGACCGGCTGCTGTGCGCGAGCACCCGCGCGACGGCCCTGTCCGGACGGTTCCTGTTCGCCATCGACGACGGCCGCGGGGACGTCGCCGCGCTCGACCCCGATGTCACCCTGCTCGGCGCACCGCGCGGCCGGGCACTGGTCCGGCTCGGCGCGGCCCCGGGCGCCGTGGAGGTGGACGCCGCCGACGCACCCCGGGCGGCGCTGCTCGCGGCCGAGTACTTCCTCGACTCCGCGGACGCCGCCGGCACCCGCGCCTGGCGGGTGTCCGAACTGCCCGCCGTACACGCCCTGGAGGACACGGAGCTCGCGGCACGGCTCGGGGCGGCCGGCATCGCGGCGGACCTCGTTCCCGAGGCCGCCTGGCCGTACGCCCCGCCGCCCAAGCCGTGGGGCCCCGGCACCGGTGACCGCACGCCGCTGTGCGTCCTGCCCCCGCTCGGCCGGCTCACCGCGGACCAGTGGCGGCTCCTGGTGCGCGTCGCGGGCGACGGCGGGGGTGCCGACGGATCCACCGGCGACGGCGAGCTGCGGATCACCCCCTGGCGGAGCATCGTGCTGCCCCGCGCGAACACCCGGCAGCCGGTCGACGGATACGCGCTGCTCGTGGCCGCCGGCCTGTCCGTCGCGCCCGACGGCCCCTGGGAGTCCGTCACCGCCTGTACCGGGCGGCCGGGTTGCGCCAAAGCACTGTCCGATGTACGCGCCGACGCGCGGGCCGTCGTGGCCGCGGAAGGCGGGGCACCGGCCGGGCCCGCCGGAGCGACCGTGCACTGGTCCGGATGCGAGCGCCGGTGCGGGCATCCGCGCGGCACCGCGTGGGTCGACCTCGTCGCCACCCCCGACGGGTACCGCCTCGACGGCCGTCCGGTGCCCTCCCACGAACTTGCCCAGGCCGTCGCCGACGCGCGCAGCCACCCCCGAGTGTCCGAAGACGCAGTGAAGAAATGAGCGAGTACACCGTGTTCGAGTACGAGAAGGACGGCGCCGAGATCTACCGCCAGTCCTTTGCCACGATCCGCGCCGAGGCGGACCTTTCCGGGCTGCCCGCCTCGGTCGCCCAGGTCGCGGTGCGCATGATTCACGCCTGCGGCATGACCGACCTGACCCGGGACCTGGGCTACTCGCCCGAGGTCGTCCTGCGGGCGCGCGCCGCCCTGGAGGCGGGTGCGCCGATCCTGTGCGACGTGCAGATGGTCGCCAGCGGGGTCACCCGCAAGCGGCTGCCCGCCGACAACCAGGTGATCTGCACCCTCTCCGACCCGGCCGTGCCGGAGCTCGCCGCGAAGATGGGCACGACGCGCAGCGCCGCCGCCCTCGAAGTCTGGCGGGACCGGGGCCTGTTGGAGGGTTCGGTGATCGCCGTCGGGAACGCTCCGACCGCGCTCTTCCGGCTGCTGGAGATGATCGAGGAGGGCGCCCCGCGCCCCGCCGCGGTCATCGGGGTCCCCGTCGGGTTCATCGGCGCCGCCGAGTCCAAGGACGCCCTCGCCGAACACCCCTCCGCACTCGACCACTTGATCGTCCGTGGCCGGCGCGGCGGCAGCGCCATGGCCGCGGCCGCCGTCAACGCCATCGCGAGCGTGGCCGAATGAGCACCGGACGCCTGTACGGAGTGGGGCTCGGGCCCGGCGACCCCTCGCTGATGACGCTGCGCGCCGTCGAGGTGATCGCGGAGGCCGACGTGGTCGCGTACCACTCCGCCCGCCACGGCCGCTCGATCGCCCGCTCCATCGCCGCGAAGCACCTGCGCTCCGATCACATCGAGGAGCCGCTGGTCTACCCGGTCACCACCGAGACCACCGACCACCCCGGCGGCTACCAGGGCGCGATGGAGGAGTTCTACGAGGCCTCCGCCGCCCGGCTCGCCGTCCACCTGGACGCCGGCCGGACCGTCGCCGTGCTCGCGGAGGGCGACCCGCTCTTCTACAGCTCGTACATGCACATGCACAAGCGGCTCTCGGACCGGTACGAGACCGAGGTGATCCCCGGGGTGACCTCGGTGAGCGCCGCCGCCGCCCGGCTCGGCACCCCGCTCGTCGAGGGTGAGGAGGTGCTGACGATCCTGCCCGGCACCCTCTCCGAGGAGGAGCTCACGGCCCGCCTCGCCGCCACCGACTCGGCGGTCGTGATGAAGCTCGGCCGCACCTTCCCCGCCATACGGCGGGCCATGGAGAACAGCGGCCGGCTCGCCGAGGCGCGCTACGTGGAGCGCGCGACGATGGCGGGCGAGCGGACGGGCCTCCTGGCGGACACCGACCCCGACTCCGTCCCCTACTTCGCCGTCGCCGTGCTGCCCAGCCGGATCGGGAACCCGGGCAGCGTGCCGTCCGGGCCCGGAGAGGTCGCCGTGGTCGGCACCGGCCCGGCCGGGCCGCTGTGGCTGACCGCCGAGACGCGGCGGGTGCTGGCCGACGCCGAGGTGCTGGTCGGGTACACGACCTACCTGGACCGGGTCCCGGTCAAGCCGGGCCAGATCCGGCACGGCTCGGACAACAAGGTCGAGTCGGAGCGCGCCGAGTTCGCGCTCGACCTGGCCCGGCGCGGCAAGCGGGTGGCCGTGGTCTCCGGCGGCGACCCCGGGGTCTTCGCCATGGCCACCGCCGTCCTGGAGGTCGCGGGGCAGCCCGAGTACGAGGACGTGCCCGTACGGGTACTGCCCGGGGTGACGGCCGCCAACGCGGCGGCCGCCGCGGCCGGAGCCCCGCTCGGCCACGACTACGCCACCATCTCCCTCTCCGACCGGCTCAAGCCGTGGGAGGTCATCGCGGAGCGGCTGCGCGCGGCCGCCTCGGCCGATCTCGTCCTCGCCCTTTACAACCCGGGCTCGCGCAGCCGGACGTGGCAGGTGGCGCAGGCCCGCGAACTGCTCCTGGAGCTGCGCGCACCGCAGACCCCGGTGGTCGTCGCGCGCGACGTGGGCGGGCCGGAGCAGTCGGTCCGGATCGTCACGCTGGCCGATCTGGAGCCGTCCGAGGTGGACATGCGGACGATCCTGCTGATCGGCTCCTCCCAGACCCAGGTGACCGAGCGGCCCGACGGGTCCCGCGTGACGTGGACGCCGCGCCGCTACGGCTGATCGGCACCGCGTCGTCGGCGCGGTCGTGAGGAGGCCCGGGGTGGTTCGCCGCCCCGGGCCTTTTCGCGTCTCCGGCCTCTCCGCGTCTCCGGCCTTCCGCGTCTCCGGCCTTCGCGTCGCGCGGGTTCCTACCGGGCCGGCGGAAGGGTCACGGTCATGACCGGGCTCGGGGGCCCCACCGGGGGAGTCCAGTCCAGTCGGGGGGTGTGCGGAGGCGCGGGCGGCGGCGTGGGGCCTCGGTTGGGGTTCTGCGGAACCGACGAGGCGCGCGGCTTCGCCCCCGGCGTGCGCGTGGTGCCGGTCCCGGGGGCCGGCCGGGAGGCCCCCGCCGCCGGGGCCGCGCTCGTGACGGAGGAGGACGGTGCGGGGGCCTTCGCCGGCGATCCGGTCGGCGCGGGCGTACCGGCGGACGGGGGCGTGCCGGACGGCTCTGCGGCGGCGGTCGTCGCCGGCACCGCGGCCGGTTTCCGTGCCGGCCCGCCGCCCGAGCAGCCGCCCGCGAGCAGACTGCCGACCAGCAGGGCCGTTACCGCTGAGGAGACTCTGCCGGCGGCTCTCATGACCTGCCCTTTCGTACGCGTGCACGATCAACGCGGCAGATCGTAGCCCAGCCGGTGCAGGGCTTCGGCGACCGAGGCCGCCAGCGGGACGCCCTCGGGCACGGGCGGGCGGCGGACGACGAGGACCGGGATGCCCGCCTCGCGGGCGGCCGTGAGTTTGGGGGCGGTGGCCGAGCCGCCGCTGTCCTTGGTGACCAGGAGGTCGATGCGGTGGCGGGTCAGGAGCTCGCGCTCGTCGGCCAGGGTGAACGGGCCGCGGGCGAGCAGGACTTCGAGGCGCGGCGGCGCGGGTGCGGCCGGCGGATCCACCGAACGCACCAGGAACCAGGGCTCCGTGAGGTGCGCGAAGCTGTGCAGGCCCATCCGGCCGGTGGTCAGGAAGGCCCGGGTGCCGAGGCCCGGCAGCAGGGCGGCCGCCTCGGTGAGGGAGTCCGCGAAGTGCCAGTCGTCCCCGGGGCCCGGGGTCCAGCCGGGGCGGCGCAGCGCGAGCAGCGGCACGCCCGAAAGGGCGGCCGCGGCAGCCGCGTTGAAGCTCATCCGCTCCGCGAAGGGGTGCGTGGCGTCGACCAGGTGCGTGACCCCGTGGGCGCTGGTCCAGGCCGCCAGCCCGTCCGGTCCGCCGAAGCCGCCGATCCGGGTCTCGCCGGGCGGGAGCACCGGGGCGGCGACCCGGCCGGCCAGGGAGGTGGTCACCCGGGGGGAGTCCGGGGCGGCGGCCAGCGCCTCCGCGAGGCGGCGGGCCTCGGTGGTGCCGCCGAGGATCAGGACGTGCGGACCCGGGGCGGCGGGATCACCAGGGGAGGCCGGATCGCCAGGGTTGGTCGGATCAGCAGACATGCCGGTCGCGCTCGGCGGAGTACAGGTGACTGTCGCGGAACTGCTCGGCGCCCAGGGTGCGGCCCACCAGGATGACGGCCGTGCGGACCAGCCCGGCCTCCTTCGCCTGGGCGGCGATGTCGGCCAGCGTCCCGCGCAGGATCAGCTCGTCGGGGCGGCTGGCCATCGCGACCACCGCCGCCGGGCACTCGGGTCCGTAGTGCGGCAGGAGTTCGTCCACGACCCGGTCCACGTAGCGGGTGGCCAGGTGGAGGACGAGGAGTGCTCCGCTGCGGCCCAGCGTGGCGAGGTCCTCGCCGGGAGGCATCGGCGTGGCCTGCTGGGAGATCCGGGTCAGGATCACGGTCTGGCCGACGGTGGGGACGGTCAGCTCCCGCTTCAGCGCGGCGGCCGCCGCGGCGAAGGCGGGGACGCCGGGGACGACCTCGTACGGGATGCCGGCCGCGTCGAGCCGCCGCATCTGCTCCGCGACGGCGCTGAAGACGGACGGGTCGCCGGAGTGGAGCCGGGCCACGTCCTGGCCGGCCGCGTGCGCGCGTACGCACTCGGCGATGATCTCGTCCAGGTTCAGCTGCGCGGTGTCGATGAGACGGGCGTCCGCCGGGCATTCGGCGAGCAGCTCGCGCGGGACCAGGCTGCCCGCGTACAGGCAGACGGGGGCGGCGGCCAGCGTCCGGGCGCCGCGCACCGTGATCAGGTCGGCGGCCCCGGGGCCCGCACCGATGAAGTACACGGTCATATCGTCTGATCCACCATTTCGGGGTCGGGCTGGTCGGGCTGGGGCTGCGGGTGGGACGGGTGCGGCTTGGTGACCGTCCACTGGGTGACGGGCATCGCCTGGCGCCAGCCCGTGAAACCGCCGACCGGTACGGCGTGCGCGACGGCCAGTTTGACCAGTTCGCCGCCGTGGCGGCGGTAGCGGTCGGCGAGGACCGCCTCCGACTCCAGGGTGACGGTGTTGACCACGAGCCGGCCGCCGGGGGCCAGCGCCTCCCAGGCCGCGTCGAGCAGACCCGGCGCGGTCAGGCCGCCGCCGATGAACACCGCGTCGGGGGCGGGCAGTCCGGCGAGCGCGTCGGGTGCGGAGCCGGTGACCACGCGCAGGCCGGGTACACCGAGCGCGGCCGCGTTACGGGTGATCCGCGCGGCCCGCTCCGTCACCCGCTCCACGGTCACAGCCCGGCAGGAGGGGTGCGTGCGCATCCACTCGATGCCGATGGAGCCGGAGCCGCCGCCGATGTCCCACAGGAGTTCGCCGGGGGCGGGGGCGAGGGCGCACAGGGTGGCGGCGCGGACGTGGCGCTTGGTGAGCTGGCCGTCGTGCTCGTAGGCGGTGTCGGGCAGGCCGGGGGTCGCGCCGAGCCGGGGGGCCTCGGTGCGGGGGTCGCGGCGGCAGTCGACGGCGACGACGTTGAGGGGGTCGCCGGGCGGGTGCTCCCAGCTCTGGGCGAGGCCCTCGTACGTGTCCTCGTGCTCGGAGCCGAGCTGTTCCAGGACGCGCATCCGGCTGGGGCCGAAGCCCCGCTCTCGAAGCAGAGCAGCGATCTCGTTCGGGGTCACTGCTCCGGCGCTCAGCACCAGCACCCGGCGGCCCTCGTACAGCGCGGCCGCGAGCCGGGCCACCGGACGGCCGACCACCGTGACCACCTCGGTGTCCTCCACCGGCCAGCCGAGGCGGGCGCAGGCGTAGGACACGGAGGAGGGGTGCGGGACGACGTGCAGGGTGTCGGGTCCGAGCTCCTCGGACAGGGCGCGGCCGATCCCGTAGAACATCGGGTCGCCGCTGGCCAGCACCGCGATGCGGCGGCCCGCGTGCTCGGCCATCAGCTTCGGCACGGCCGGACGCAGCGGGCTGGGCCACGCGATGCGGGTGCCCCCGCACTCCGCGGGCGGGAGCAGGTCCAGCTGCCGGGGCCCGCCGATCAGCACCTCGGCCCCGGCCAGCGCGGCCCGGGCGGGGGCGGTGAGCCCGCCCCAGCCGTCGGCGCCGAGGCCGACGACCGACACGGGTGTGGGGGGCGGTGCGGAGCTCACTGGGTGGACCTCGGGGTACGGAAGCGGGTGGACCCGCAGCCTACTGGTCCCGCCCCGGTCCCCCGGCGGGCGGGCCCCTGGCCTGGTCGGAGCGATGCCCGTGCCGCGCCGGGCGTGCCCTGCGGGGCTGTTCCCTACCCGCCCTTCCACCGTTCCCCGGGCTCTGCCCGGACCCGTTGCCGTGTGCGGCGCCGTTCCCGGGGGCCAGCCCCCGGACCCCCGCTCCTCAAACGCCGGAGGGGCTGGATTCCCGCCGGCGTTTCAGGCGCGGGGTCCGGGGCGGAGCCCCGGGGAACGAGCGCAGGGCGGGTAGGGGACCTTGCCCCGCGCAGCGGCAAAGGGTGCTGCGGGGACTGTGCCCCGCGCAGCGGCGCGGCCCCGGCTGCGGGAGTAGGGTGCGGGGGCCGGTGGGCCGTGGGGTCCCCGGAGGGGAGGGGCTGCCATGGTGGGCTGGAAGGCTGCGCAGATACCGGACCAGAGTGGGCGGACGGCCGTCGTCACCGGAGGCAACAGCGGGATCGGCTACGCCGCCGCCAGGGAACTCGCGCGCCGCGGCGCCTCGGTGGTGCTGGCCTGCCGGAGTGCGGCCCGGGGGCGGGCCGCCGAGATCGCCTTGCGGGGTGAAGTGCCCGGTGCCGAGGTGGAGTTCATGGCATTGGATCTCGCCGACCTGGCCTCCGTACGGGAGTTCGCGGACGCGTACGGGCGGCGCCGAGGCGCCACCCTCGACCTCCTCGTCAACAACGCCGGCGTGATGGCCCTGCCGTACGGCCGCACCGCCGACGGGTTCGAGACGCAGTTCGGGGTCAACCACCTCGGGCACTTCGCCCTCACCGGACTGCTCCTGCCCCACCTCCTCGCCGCCCCGCCCGGAGCCCGGATCGTCAATCTCTCCAGCGGCTTCCACGTCTTCGGGGACGTGGACCACGAGGACCTCAACGGCGAGCGGAACTACCGGCGCTGGATCGCCTACGGCCGTTCCAAGAGCGCGAACCTGCTCTTCACCCACGAGCTCGCCCGGCGCCTCGCCGCCGCCGGGTCCGGGATCGTCGCGGCCGCCGCCCACCCCGGCTACGCCTCCACCAACCTGCACGTCGCCGCGGCCCCGCAGGCGGGCACCGGCCTCGGATCGCGGCTCGCCGTCGCCGCCAACGGCCTCGGCGTCGCCCTCGGCAACGGGGTCATCGCCCAGTCCGCGGCCTCCGGCGCCCTGCCCACCCTGTACGCGGCCACCGCACCCGGGGTCCGGCCGGACGAGTTCATCGGGCCGCGGTTCAGCGTGCGCGGCGCGCCGCACCGCTCCTGGCGGGCGAAATGGACCCTGGACGACAAGTCCGGCGAACGGCTCTGGGCTGCCTCCGAAAAGCTCACCGGAGTCTCGTACGCGTCCCTATCGCGCTGAATCCCCGGCGGCTAACTTGCTACTCGCCAGTCACTTCAGGCTGTCGGGCCGCATCCCGCCGCATCCCCTGGGAGAGCCATGCGCAGATCCGCCCTGCCCGTTCCCCTGCCGGTTCCTCTGCTGTTCTCCGTGCTCGTCGCCGCCGTCGCGGCGCTCGTCGCGGCCCTGCTCACCGCCCCGACGGCGCGGGCCGCGGATTCGGCGGAGGCCGGCGCCCGCGCGCAGCAGCGTACGCCGGTCGTTCTCGTCCATGGTTTCGGGGACACCGCGGCCTCCCTCGACGGGCTGGAGGACCATCTGCTCACCCAGGGGTGGATCGCCAGTGACCTCGCCGAATTCGGCTACGACTGGGCCGCCACCAACGACTCCAACGCCGCCCGCTTCGGCGCCTTCCTCACCGAACGGTTCGGCAGCCGCCCCGTCGACGTGGTCGCGCACAGCATGGGCTCGCTGCTGACGCGCAAGTATCTGAAGGACGGCGGGAGTTCGCGGGTGCGCGCCTGGGTCTCGCTCGGCGGGCCCAATCACGGGGCGGGGGACGCCGCCCCGTGCGGGCCCTTCGCGACCTTCTGCGACATCCACGCGGCCTCGCTCGCGGACATGACCCCAGGCAGCCCCTTCCTGAACTCCCTCAACGCGGGCGACGAAACCCCGGGCACCACCCGCTACACCACCTTCAGCTCCACCTGCGACCAGCAGATCCCGCCCGGCGACAGCCGCGCCCCGCGCTCCACCGAGCTGGCGGGAGCCGTCAACCACGTCCTGCCGGTGGGCGACAGCGGCTGCCCCTCGCACTACGGGCTGCTCGGCAACGACTGGGTGCGCCGGCAGATCGTCGCCGAGTTCTCCAAGGACCCGGTGAACGAAGTGGAGCTGAAGACGGGGCCGTTCCGGATCACCGTCGACTCGGCCCGGTTCACCTCCAGCGGCGAGAGCGGACCCGAGCTCTACGACGGCCTCACCCTGACCACCGACGGGACGGCCCGCTCCCTCTGGCACCGCGACCGGTCCGGCGCCACCGCCTTTCCCGACCACGATCCTTGGTTCGGGCTCGAAGACAGCGCCCGGAGCCAGGTCTTCAGCGGCCGGGCGACCGTCACCGCCTACCTCACCGACGCCGACTACAGCGCCGGGAACAACGACGACGTGATGGCCGCCGGCCGCGTCCACTGGGACCCGGCGCTCGGCTTCGGCCGGTTCACCGCCAGGATGTCCGGTGTGGACGGCGGCGAAGCCTCCGTCACCTACACCGTCACCCCGGTGCAGGGCGTCCCCGCCTGCCGGGTCCGCGTGGACCAGGCGGAGCTGACCTACTTCGACGACGGCACGACCCGCCCCGCGCTCTACGGGGACATCGCGGTCCGGACCGGCGACGGTGCGCGCACCGCCGTGTGGTCGCGCTCCGGCTCCGACCCGTCGACCTTCCCCAACCAGGGCAACCGCACCAACCCGGACCCGTACTTCTACCAGCGCGTCGGCTCGGGGACCACGTACGGCCCCGGCCCGTTCGAGATCGGCGTCTTCCTCTGGGACTACGACGCCTCCTCGGCCGACGACCTGGTCGCCCGGGGCACGGTGGCCTGGGATCCGTACACCGACCGGCCGGGCACCCGTACGAGCGAGTTCCGAGGGGACGACGGAGGGCACGTGAAGGTCACCTGGACCACCCTCTGCCCCTGACCCGGCGGAGGCCCGGACAGGGGGCCCGACGGACGTACCGAGGGAGGTCCCGAGGGAGGTCCCGACGGAGGTCCCGAGGGGGGCGCGCCCCGATATGAGCCCGTCCGCCCCCGTCGAGCCTCCGGGCGCCCCGTCCGGGCCCTGACCAGGGCGACCCGTCCCCCGTCACACTCGTCGGCATGGACGACGACGCAACGGACAACCACCTACGTACCACCGGGACGCACGCCGCACCGCACGCCGCACCGCACGCCGAGGATCAAGCCGAGGACCGCGCCGGGGACCATGCCGTGGTCCTCGGCGCGGGCATGGCCGGACTGCTGGCCGCGCGGGTGCTCGCGATGCGGTTCTCCCGGGTCACCGTGATCGAGCGGGACGAACTGTCGCAGGACGAAACGGTGTTCAGACCGGGCATACCCCAGTCCCGGCACACGCACGTGCTGTGGGCGCGGGGCGTGGAGCTGATCGAGCGGATGCTGCCGGGCACCACCGGCAAGCTGCTGGCCGCGGGGGCGGCCCTGGTCGAATCGCCGCGCGACTTCCTCTGGCTGAGCCCGGCCGACTGGTTCGGACCGGTGCCGGGGGCCAGGGTCCTTCTCGCGAGCCGGGAGCTGCTCGACCGGACGGTGCGCACGGAGGTCCTGCGCAACCCCCGTGTGCGGATCCGGGGTGGTGCGACGGTCGCCGGACTCGTGGCCGGGGCGGACGGCCGCACGGTGAGCGGCGTGCGACTGCGCGACGGCGAGCAGCTGGCCGCACGGCTCGTCGTCGATGCGACCGGCCGCACCTCGAAGGCTCCCGCCTGGCTCACGGACATCGGCCACCCGGCGCCGGCGGTCACCCGCTACGACTCCCGTCTCGGGTACTCCAGCCGCTACTTCGAGATGCCGGACGATCCGGACCGGAGCTGGCAGGGCGTGTACGTTCAGGGCCGGCCGGACCTCCCGCGCGGCGGCGTGCTGATGCCGCTGGACGGCAACCGCTGGCTGGTGACCCTCGTCGGCAACGGCGAACACGCCCCGCCCGTACGGGAGGAGGAGTTCCTCCCGTTCGCGCGGAGCCTGCGCAGCCCGGCCCTGTACGACGCCATCCGGGACGCGGTCCCGCTGTCCGCGCCCACGGCCTTCCGGAACACGGCGAACGAGTGGCGCCACTACGAACGCCTGGAGCGCTGGCCTGCCGGCTTCGTGGTCCTCGGCGACGCCGCCTGCCGCTTCAACCCGGTGTACGGGCACGGGATGACGGTCGCCGCGCTCGCCGCGGAGGCGCTGGCCAAGGAGATCCGCACGCTGGGTCCGGAGCAGATCGCCGCGGCCTCCCGCCGGATCCAGCGCCGGACCACCGCCGTGGTGGCCGTGCCCTGGCAGATCGCCACCAGCGAGGACATGCGGTACGCGGTCACGGAAGGCCCCCCGCCGGACCGGGCCACGCGGATCCTGCAGCGCTACATGGCCCGGGTGATGGCGGGCGCCAACACCGACCCGGCGATCGCCGCCCGCTTCTTCGGGGTCCTCTCGCTGACCCGCCCGCCGGGCATCCTCCTGGACCCCGTCACGATGGTCCGCGTCCTGTCCAAGCCGCGGCTCCCGGACACCCCGGAAGCCACCGCCTACCCGCCGCACCACGGTCCGCCCGCGGAGCGGGGGGCGCGCCGCAGCGCCTAGGACCCTCGGGTGATCGCAGTGCACCTCCCGGCCGGGCCGGCGGTCTCCGCCGGTCCGGCCGGGCGTGCGTTCAGCTTCGGCAGGTCACTTCGACGGAGTGAGCTGTACCGTCGTCAGGGCCCCGCCCGCGGCCTCCTTCACCACCGTGAGCCGGGTCCCGGTGTCCGGCACCTTGACCCCGAGCTGCGGCAGCTCCGCGTTCCAGTACGTCCCGTGGCGGTCGTCGAAGACCGGTACGCCGCTCCGGGCCGGGATCACGGTCGGGACGCCCGCCTTGTGCAGGACGATCCGGTCGCTCCTCCCGAGGGAGAAGGGCGCGTCGAAGGTCTGCGCACGCGCGTTGAGCAGCGTGCCGTCCGCGTGGGTCAGCGGCGCCGGCCGGGAGTCGACGGGCAGCAGCATGCCGCCGCCGGGGTGCGCCTTGGTGGTGTTGTCGCTGTACGCCGTGTCCCAGAGCCAGATCAGCACGCCCTGCTGGTACGGGTAGAACTCCACCTTGTCGCCCGTGAAGCCGAAGTTGTACGGCCCCGTCCGCAGCAGGCTGCCGTAGCCGGTGTAGCGGCGGTTCTCCACGAAGTACGCCCGCGGGTGCTGCTCGCTGCCCGTACGGCCCTCCGTACGGGACCACTTGACCGCCGTCCAGCCGTTCGCGCCCTGCTCCGCCCCGTCGCGCAGCAGCACCCGGCCGTCGTCGCCCGCCGTGACGCGGATGTCGTCGAAGGTGACGCCCTTGCCGTGGGTGTTGCTGTCGGAGGTGACGCGCAGCCGCAACTGGACGGACTTTCCGGCGAACTGGCCGAGCGGGACCGAGAGCTGCGTCCAGCCGGCCGAGGTGCCGGAGACGCCCTTCGCCCCGATCGGCGTGGCGTCCACCGTGCCCGGCAGCGCCGTCCAGCCGGCTCCGCCGTCCGTGGAGGCCTCCACCGTCAGGTAGTCGAAGTCCTGCTCGATGTCGTACCAGAGGCGGGCGTCCAGGCGGGCCGGTGTCCCGGCCGCGACCCCCGTGAGGTCGACGGTGCGCGTCAGGGTGTTGTCCATGAAGTCGCCCGTACCGCTCCACCACTGGCTCGCGCCCTCGTAGGGGTCGACCAGCTCGGTCGTGGTCGCGGACGGCGGCAGGTGCACCAGCAGGGCCTGCGGCTCCTCGGTGTTGTAGCCGGACACCCCGAGCGTCGCCCGCGTCGTGCGGCCCGCGTCGGCCTCCGTGTACCGGAGCCAGCCCAGCTGCAGCTTGCTCCAGGGGTCGAGGTCGCCGGGGAACTCGCCCGTGGAGTTGCGGCCCCTGCCGAGGTAGGACGCGGAGGACATCAGCGACCAGAAGTTGACGCTGTTGTCCCCGTCCGAGCTGTACAGGTCCGGCAGGCCCAGATCGTGCCCGAACTCGTGCGCGAAGAGGCCCGCGCCGCTGTTCTCCCCGCCGGTCAGGTAGTCGCCGGCCCAGATGCCGGTGTCGCCGACCGGGGTGCCGCCCGCCTTGTTGCCCTCCGGGCCCGCGCTGCCGGCCTGGTTCCAGTAGGCGAACCAGCGGTGCGCCCACACGGCGTCCTTGCCCTGCGCGCCGCCGCCCCAGGTGCCGTCCTTGCCCGCGTGGACGACGACGAGGTGGTCGAGGTACCCGTCCGGCTCGTCGAAGTTCCCGTCGTGGTCGGCGTCGTAGCGGTCCCACACGTCGTACTCGGCGAGCTGCGCCTTGATCTGTTCGGCCGTACGGCCCTTCGCGCGCTCGGACTTGTACCAGGAGTCCGTGGCGTCCCGGATCATGTCCCAGTTGGTCCGGCACTGGCCGGACTCGGAGCAGTTGTCGGTACCGTAACGGGCTTCGTTCCAGGGGAGCTTGACCCAGTCGGTCACCGTGCCGTCCATGTCGTACCGGCCGGAGGACTGGAGCCGGTAGTAGGCGCGCAGGGACGCCGACTGCGGGTCGGTGGAGAAGAACTGCTTCTCGTAGAAGGACCGGTCGAAGTCCTTGCGCCACAGGGTGTGGTTGTCGTCCGCGGCGGGCTTGCCGATCGTGTTGTGCGCCGGGCCCGGGGTGCCGCCGAAGCGCGGCTTGCCCTCGAACTCCGTGGTGCTGTCCACCTGGTCGCCGAACTCGGCGAGGATCACGAAGACCTTGTCCTTGCGCTCCTGGGCCAGTTCGACGTACCGCTTGCCGATCTTGGCCTGGCGCGGCAGCCTGCCGTCGGTCCCGGCGCGCAGGCCGCCGGGACGGCCTGCGGCCACCTCTTCGAGGGCCTGGCGGCGCAGGGCCTGCCGCTGCAGCTCCAGGGGTGCGGGCGGCGGGGCGGCCCGATCGGTCTGCTGCTGCCCGGCGGGCGTCGGTGTCGGCGCCGGGGTCGGGGGTGCGGTGGCGGCGAGCGCGGGGGCGGCGAGGAGGGCGAGTGATATCGCCGCTCCCACCGCAGCGAGTCTGCGCAACGTAGCGGGCCTTTCTGGAGGTTCCGGTCGGTCGGGTTGATCGGAGCGGGAGTAATATTTCACATGTGACAGGTGATTGATAGGTGTCGGGCAGGGGGACGGGGGAGCGTCCCCGAGTGCCGCGCGGCGTGCGCCCGGGCGCGGCGGGGCGCGCGCCCCGGCCCCTTCGAACTCGACGTTCCGAGGGCCCCGTTCGCCGCGCGGCGCTATCGTGCCGAGCGGGGGACGACGGTACGAGGGGGCGGAACCGCGATGCGTTTTCTGTTTGTGCACGGCACGGGGGTGCGGCGCGAGCGGCACGACGCGCTCTTCGCCCTGGTCCGGGACCGGCTGACCGCCCGGTTCCCCGGGGCGACCGTCGACTCCTGCTTCTGGGGGGAGCGGTTCGGGGCCACCCTCAGCGCCGAAGGGCGTTCGGTGCCCGGACTGGGCGCCCCCGGCACGGTCCCCGGGCCCGACGAGGAGGAGATCGCCGAGTGGGGGCTGCTGATCGCCGACCCGCTCTGCGAGCTGCGGGTCCTGGCGGAAGCCGGCTGGGACACCGCGGGTGGCAGCCACCCCGATGACGACCCCGACGGGGACGCGTTCGCCATGCCCGGCGTGCAGTCCGCGGGCGACCGCGTGCTGGAACTGCTCACCGCAGTCCGCGGGGTCCCCGACGGCGGCGAACAGGCCGCCCTGCTGCTCGGCACCGGCCTCGCCGCCGGATTCCCCGCCGCCCTGGAGAGCGTCTCCCGCTCCGCCGAGGCCACCCGCGCCGGGGGCCGGGCCGCCGGCGAGACACAGGCCAGGGAGCTGGCCAAGGCCCTGGCCCGCGCGGTGACCGCCGCCGCACTCGCCTCGGCCGGAGCCGACGCCGACTGCACCGGAGCCGAACGCGACCGCCTGGTCGAGCTGATCACCGCCCGCCTCGGGGGCGACGCCCGGTTCCCCGGCGCCCGCGCCGCCGCCGTCCTCGGCCGGCTCGCGCTGCGCGTCACCACCCAGCCGCTGCTCAACGCCTGGCGCGGCTCCCTCACCGTCGGGGCCACCCCCGCCCTCGGCGACATCCTGCGCTACCAGGCCCGGGGCGCCGACCTCCGTGCGTTCCTGCACGAGCGGATCACCGCCGAGCCCGGACCGACCGTCCTCATCGGCCACAGCCTCGGCGGCATCGCCCTGGTGGACCTCCTCGCCCTCGCGGCCGCCCGCGGCGAGCCGGTGCCCGGGGTCGAACTGCTCGTCACCGTCGGCTCGCAGGCCCCCTTCCTCTACGAACTCGGCGCCCTGGCCGGGGTCGTTCCGGGCACCAAGCTCCCGTACGCCTTCCCGCGCTGGCTCAACGTCTACGACCGCCAGGACGTGCTCTCGTACCTCGCCGAGCCCGTCTTCCCCGGCGACCCGCGCGTCAGCGACCAGGAGATCGGCAGCCGACAGCCCTTCCCGGCCTGCCACAGCGCCTACTGGAAACAGGACTCCCTCTACGCACGCATCGAACGGGCGGTGGCCGAAGCGGAGATCGGGTGAACCCCCTCGACCCGCTGCCCCCCGAGCTGGGGCCGCGCACCTTCGCGCTCGTCGCAGGGGTCGAGAAGTACGAGATCAGCCGCCACTGGAACCTGCGCGGCCCGGCCCGCGACGCCCTGCGGTTCGCCCGCTGGCTCACCGGGCCGGGAGGCGTGCCGCCGGGCCACGTACGGCTGTTGCTGTCCCCGCTCGACGACCCGGACTCCCTCGACTGGTCGGCCTCCTCCGGTCTGGAAGCCCTGCGCGACACCCACCGCCCGGCGACCGAGGCGAACACGAAAGCGGTGCTGTTCAACGAACTCCCCGCGTGCGACGGCGACGTGCTCGTCATCTTCTGGGCCGGACACGGCTACACCGAACCGCACCGCGGTGACCTGATGCTGCCCTCCGCCGACGCCGATACCGGCCAGATCCTCCACCTCAACCTCGACTCCGCACTGCGCTGGTGGCGCACCAGCCTCGTCAAGCGCGAGGCCTTCCGGTACCAGGCCGCCCTGGTGGACGCCTGCCGGGTCGACGCACCCCGCGAGGCCCGGTGGAACTTCGGGGCCAACGACTACGGCGGCGGCGCCACCGTCCCGGGGCGCCGCCAGTTCCGGCTCTACGCCTCCCGCGAGGGCGAGGCCGCGAAGAACGACGCCGAACGCGGCGCCGGCCGCTTCACCGAGGAGCTCCTCGCCGAACTCGGCGAACGCCCGGTGCGCGAGGCCGTCTCCGGTCTCGCCGACACCGCCCGCTCCATCCACCGGACCTTCCTGGGCCTGCGCGCACGCGGCGAGGGCTGGCAGCTCCCGCAGTTCGTCGTGGACCGCAACTGGGACGCCTCCTCCTTCCTCGACGACGACGTCCCCGGGCTGGTGCCGCCGCGCGCCGGCCGCCTCGACCAGAGCGCCTGGGACGGGCTCGGCGAGCTCTTCGAGGGCCGCGACCTGCCGCGCTGCGCCTACGAGGCCTACCTGTGGGCCTTCAAGGCCGCCGGCTGCGCCGCCCCCGCCCGGCGCGGGCTGCCCGGCGACAGCCTGCTGGAGGTGGCCCAGGACCTGGACGAACGCCACGGCGGGCCGGGCGGGATGCCGCTCGCGGTGCCCTTCGTACGGTTCCTCGCGGAGCAGGGCGCGGCGGGCGACGAGCGGTGGGCGGCCCGGGGACGCGACTGGGTGCGCGCCACCCGCGAACGCCTCGGCCTGCCCGCGCTGCCGCCCCCGCCCCCGCCCGCGCGCACGACCGCCCTGCACGTACGGCTGGAGACGCCGCCGGGCGGGGAGGACGGCTTCCTCGCCCGGATGTGGCTGCGCCGGGAGGCGACCGAGCACATCTGGGAATCGGAGGGGGAGCCGGTCCGGCTGGACGCGGTACGGGACGCACTCGTACGGCACCTCGGGGCGGCCGCCAAGGCCTGGGGCGCCGATGCGGAGGCCGGGCGGCGCTCCGGTGCGGTGGAGCGGATCGAGTTCCACGTGCCCTACGAGCTCCTGGACCTCGACTTCGACCAGTGGCAGGTCCCGCGCGGCCCGGGCGGGCGGACCCGGCCCCTGGGCGTGGTCTACCAGGTGGTGGTGCGCTGCCCGCAGGAACGCGAGGACACCGGCGCCGAATGGCGCGGCAAATGGCGCTGGCTGTGGGCCCAGGGCGGCCGGCACCCGGACGCGGTCCGGGTGGTGGCCGACGCGGACGCGGACGACGGGCTCGGCATGGAACTGGGCGCGGGGGCGGCGCCCGCGTGCGTACTGGCCCACACCCGGACCGGGGCCCGGACCTCGGCGGTGGTGGAGGCCGTCCTCGAAGGCGGCGTCCCGGTGGCCCTCTGGCACCGGGCCCCTGCGTTGACGCGCCCTGGCTGGTCGGGGGGTACCGGAAGTGCGGGCGGTGCCGCGGGTGTCGGGGGCGTCGGTCCGGACGGGTCCGCCGGTGACCTGCTCGCGCTGCTGGCGCCGGCCGGTGAGGACGGGCGGCCGCCCGACCCCGGCGCACTCGACGTGCTCGCGCTGCCCGCCCGCGTGCGCGCGGTGCGCCGGGCGGCGGCCGTCGCGGGCGCGGGCGCCCCTGCCGGCGATCGCCGACAGCCGCCGGGGGGAGACCGGTTGGTCCTCCTGTGGGACGATCCCGACGACACCCTCATCCTCCGGTCCCTGGCGTGAACCCGATGCCGACACCGACGCCGATGCCCACGCCGACTCCGATCCCGCACCCGGCCCCGGGGGCGGGTCCCGTGACCGACCGGGGGGCGGAACCCGCATCCGCCCCTGGGGTGGACCCCGTACCCGGCCCGGGGTCGGAACCCGCACCCGGACCGGGCCGGATCCCGTGCCCGGGCCCGGCTTCCGCACCGATCCCGATGACCGCTCGCAGCGACGGACCGTGATACCGACGATGGAGGCAGAGGCTGTGGTGAAGGACTGGTGGCTGTACCAAGGGACCGGCGAGGCCGCCGAGCGCCGGGCCAGGCTGGAGGCCGGACCGCCACCGCCCTGGCGGGACTTCGAAGGCGTCCCCGATCCCGGGTACACGCCCCCCGGCTGCGAGGGGCCGGCCTGGGAGCGGACCTGGCGGCGCGGCGAGGGGTACGTGCCCGACGAGTTGGAGAAGGACGTGGTCAACACGGCCCTGCACCTGCGGCGGCCGCTCCTGATCACCGGCAAGCCGGGGGTCGGCAAGTCCACGCTCGCCTCCAGCATCGCCGCCGACCTCGGACTCGGCCCCGTACTGCACTGGCCGGTCACCAGCCGGACCGTCCTGCGCGACGGCCTCTACCTGTACGACGCCATCGGCCGGCTCCAGGAGGCGGGGCTGGAGCAGCTGCGCACGCCCGGCGCCGAGCCGCCCGCGGCCCGCGCCCTGGCAGACTCCGCCCCCGACCCCGCCGCGGAGGGTGGTCCGTCCATCGCCCGATACCTGCGCCTCGGCCCCCTCGGCACCGCCCTGCTGCCCCAGGACCGGCCCCGCGTCCTGCTCGTGGACGAGATCGACAAGAGCGACATCGACCTCCCCGGAGACCTCCTCACCGTCTTCGAGGACGGCGGTTTCGTCATCCCCGAGCTCGCCCGGCTCGCCAAGGAGGCCCCCACCGTCGCCATCGGCACCGACGACGACACGGAGGAGGCCGTCAGGATCTCCCAAGGCCGGGTTCAGTGCCGGTACTTCCCCATCGTCGTGCTCACCAGCAACGGCGAACGCGACTTCCCGCCCGCCTTCCTGCGCCGCTGCGTCCGTCTCCACCTGGACCCGCCGGACCCCGACAAGCTCGCCCGCATCGTGCGCGGCCGGCTCGGCGTCGACATCGAGAACAGCGACGAGTACCGCGATCTGGTCCAGAGCTTCCTGGAGCGCGCCGAGGACGGGGACCTCGCCACCGACCAGCTCCTCAACGCCATCCAACTGCGCCTGGCCGGTGCCTGGTCCGCCCCCGGGGACCGCGAGCGCTTCCTCGACACCGTCATGCACCACCTCACCGGGCCCTCCGCGTGATCGAGAAGCTCCTCGCCGCCCTGGCCGAGGGCGCCGAGGACAACGGTCCGCGCCCCGGGGTCGGGGCGGAGGAGATCGCCGACATCCTGTGGCTCGCGACCCGGGTGGACGCGGCCGCCCGCGGCGAGCCTGCGGCGCCGCCCCCGGCGGCCGGACCCGAACCGGCCGATGACGGGACGGAGTTACCCGTCACGGCACGGGGCGGCGGCGGTAGCGGCAGCGGCGCCGGCGAACCAGGCGTCCAGTACTTCCCCGCGGCCGGATCCACCCCTGTTCCCACGGCCGGCCGGGCCGCGGGAGGCCGCGCACCCGCCGGCGCCCCCGGTGGCGGAGCCGGTGGCGGAGCCGGCGCCGCACCCGCGCCGGCCGTGCGCCGGGGCGCCGCCGTGCGGCTGCCGCGCGCCGCGACCCTCGACGACCCGCTCGCCCTGATGCGCGCCCTGCGCCCGATCGGTCGCCGCAGCATCGGCGGGCCGGGGGAGGAGCTGGACGAACAGCTCACCGTCGAGCGCAGCATCGAGCGGATGGTGCTCACCCCGGTCCTGCGCCCCGCCGAGAGCCGCTGGCTGGACGTGGCCCTGGTCGTCGACTCCCACCACTCGATGCTGCTCTGGTCCGACCTGGTGGAGGAGGTCCGCGGGCTCCTCACCCGCAGCGGGGTCTTCCGCGACGTACGGACCTGGCGGCTCACGGGCACCGGCCCCGGCGGCGTGCCCATGGTCGCGCACCATCGCGACAGCCCGCCCCGCAACCCCCTGGAGCTGGTCGACCCGGCGGGCCGGCGGCTGATCCTGGTGCTCTCCGACACGGTCGCCGGCGGCTGGCGCGAAGCCCCGCTGCGCGCTGTCCTGCGGCAGTGGTCGGCGCACAACGCCGTGGCCGTACTCAACGTCCTGCCCGAGCGGCTCTGGACGCGCGGGGCGGTCCGGCCGGTCCCCTTCGCCGTCCGCGCCGACCGGCCCGCGGCGGCCACCCGCTCCTGGCAGCGGGTCCCGATGACCCGGCGGGCCCGCGGCGGCGGGGCGGTGATCCCGGTCGTCGGCATCGCCTCCGGGAGCCTGGCCCGGCTGGTGCGGGTGGTGTCCGGCGACGGCCGCTGGCGGCGCCTCGCGTGCCTGCGCCTCGACGCGGAACCCGCGCGCGAAGCCCCGTACGGGACGGGGACGGCGCCAGGTGACCCGAAGTTCCCCCAGGACCCGCTGGAGGCGGTGGAGCGCTTCCGCGCGAGCGCCTCCCCGACCGCCCAGCGCCTCGCCGACCACCTGGCCGCCGTACCGCTCACGCTGCCCGTGATGACCCTCGTACGCCGCTCCCTGCTGCGGGACTCCGAGCACGGGCACCTCGCGGAGGTGGCCCTGGGCGGACTGCTCGCCCCGTGGGACGCCGAACAGCCCGCCGATACCGTCGAGTTCGAGTTCCTGCCGGGCGTACGGGAAGCCCTGCTCGGGTCGCAGCTGCGCGGTGACGTGGCCGCGGTGCGGGAGCTGGTCCGGCGGCGCGTCGGGGAGTACATGTCCCGCAACCGCGGCACCGGCCGCGACTTCACGGCGATCCGCCGCGGGTCCGGGGGCGGAGGCCGCCGCGAACTGGCGCCGGGCGCCACGCCGTTCGCCCAGGCCGCGGGACCGGTGTCGGGGCTGGCCGACCGGGTGGTGAGGGTCCGCTTCGAGTCCCCGGGGGAGCCCCTGGCGGTGGGCGTGCTGCTGTCGCCCCGACTGGTCCTGACGGTCGACGGGGCGTCCCCCACCCCGCGGACGGACGCCTTCGCCTGGGTCAGGGCCGGAGGCCGGGAGGTCCTGTGCCACCAGGCCTGGGGAGACGGGGCGGTGCCCCAAGCGCTCCTGCTCGTCTCCGACGTGGATCTCGTGCACCCGGCGGACTGGACGGAGCCGGCCTGGGCGAGCCCGGGGAGGCACCTCGTCGTGGACGGCACGACCGACCAGGGCGAGGCGGTGGCGCTGACCGGCGAGGTCCTCTCGTACCAGGGGGAGCGCAACGGGGAACTCGTCCGGCTGTCCGCCGAGCCGGAGGCCTGGACCCTCTACGTCGGCTCCCCGGTCTCCCAGGACGGCCTGCTGGGGGGCATCGTGCACACGGTGCTGCCGGACCGGATGGTGTTCCTGACCGGCCAGGCCCTGCTCGATCAGCCCGGGTTCAGCGAGGCCGTGGCGGCGTACGCGCGCGCCGGGACCGGTATCTCCGGCGTCTGCATGGCGGTTCGGCCCGCCGTGGCCATGGGGCCGGAGATCGTCGAGCTCCTCGAACTGGCGAGAAGGGACGGCGAGGTGCTCGGGCACCTGTCCGCGCTGGAGGACGGGGTCGTGCTCCTCCCGATGGCCGATCCCGGATCCCTCGGCAAGGCGGGGACGGTGCTGTCCGAACTGCCCGTGGCCATGTCCCGGCTGCGCGCGGGCTCCGGAGCGTGGGAGGTCCCGCTGGGAGTGGCGCTGGCCAGGGGGGAGTTCACGTTCGACGAGGAAGGAGTGCACGGACCGGCGGTGGAGGAGGCCCTGCAGCTGGTCCGCACCGCCGCGCTCGGGGAGCGGCTGAACGCGACCGGTGTGCGGGGGGCGATCATCCCCGTGACGGGCCCGTCGCTGCTCGATGTCAGCGGGCTGGCATCCCTCGCGGTCGGGCAGCCGGAGCCGGGACCGGTGACCGGCCCCCAGCGGCGCGGGTGGATCGTGCTCGACGACGCGGTCGAGGTGGGGCGGTTGCTGCGCGATGCCGAACTGATCATCGGCGATCCGGCCATCGGCTGGTCGCGGTGCCGGTACGGGAGCCCGGGAGATCCGGCCGGGTGCACCGGCATCCGTCTGCCGGGCCGCCCGCTCTGCCTGGCCCACGTGACGGAGCCGGACCGGACGAGGTACCTCGCGATGATGACTCCCGGCTCGCGGGTGGACATGCGGGGCACCACCTTCGCCAACGGCCTGCTCGGACGGCTGATGTCGGTGCTGCGCGACCCGGAGACGGGGCACGTGCGGATGGGGACCGCGCGGTTCGACCGGGCGCGCTTCGTCGACGACTGGGAGCTGGCGGGGAGCGAGTTCGAGGAGCGCGCTTCCTTCGACCGGGCCGTCTTCGAAGGCCGGGCGGCGTTCGACACGGCGCAGTTCAAGGGGAGCGCTTCCTTCGCGCGGACCGACTTCCGGCGCGGGGCGACCTTCGACGCTGCCGTGTTCGACCGCGAAGCGAGGTTCGTCAGGGCGGACTTCGCGGGCAATGTCGGATTCGTGGAAGCCGTGTTCGCCCAAGGCATCGACATGACCCGGGCCGAGGTGTGGGGCAGGGCGCGGATGGGCCGGATGCGGGTGCGGGGAGCCGCCGAGCTCGGGCATGCGATCTTCCGCGGCCACAACGACTGGAAGGGGAGCGCCTTCCGGGGACCCGCCACCTTCGCGTCCACCGTGTGGGGCTCCGGTGCGGTGTTCGACCGGGTCCGCTTCGAGGGTCCGGTCTCCTTCGACCACGCCACCTTTGCCGGAACGACGTTCTTCACGCGCACGTTCTTCGCGGACCGGGTGACCTTCGCCGAGACCGACTTCGCGGACCAGGGGGAGTTCCTGAACGCGACCTTCGTCGATCCCGCGGGGCTGCCCGACACGTGGCGGCCCCTCCTGCCTGCGTCGGGAGCCGCGACGTTCACCCGGGGTGGCGGCGGCGGAGGGTCGGAGCCTGCCGAGCTCTGAGCTACCCGCTCCGCCGGAGCAGGAAGAACAGGCTGGGGCCGAAGTTGAGGGCGGCCAGCGGGCTCTGGATGCGCTGCTCGACCGCCAGCAGGCGGTCCTCGCCGACGCTCCGCTTCAGCCGGCCGCTGCGCATGTTGGACACCGACAGCTTGTCCTCGACGCGCAGCCCGGCCTCCGCGAACTGCCGTACGACGGTGTCCGGATGGTGGTTGACGAAGGGAATGCCGCCCTCGGCGGCCTTCTCGGCGGAGCGGATGTCCACGGGAGCGCGCGGGATGCCGCGCAGCCGCTTCGCGTAGCGCAGCTTGTTCAGCATGTGCGCGGAGTTGGCCACCTCGATCAGGGCGCGGCCGCCGGGCTTCAGTACGCGCGCTATCTCGCGCAGCGTGGGGCCGGGGTCGGGGAGGTGGTGCATGACGCGGATCATGGAGACGAGGTCGGCCGATCCGTCGTCCAGTTCGAGGTGTCCGGGGCGCATGTGGTGCGCCGTGATCCCCGGATGGCCGGCCAGCAGCCGCCCGGCGATGGCCACGTGCTTGGCGCTCGGGTCGAACATCATGACCCGGTCCGCGTACTCCTTGAGGACCGGGCTCAACCGCCCGAACCCGCCGCCCACTTCGCAGACGAGTCCGTAACGGCTGTCGCCGATCAGGCGTGTGACCGCGGCTATCTCCGCCGCGTGCTCGTAGTCGCGCCCCTGCCAGTAGGCGACGTAGTCCTCCGACTCGTCGTCGTACTGGTCGCCCCGTGCTCCAACGTCGTCCATGTGCCGCCCCCCGATGTGCATGTGTGGCGCATCATCTCGGCGGATCCCGGGGGAGGCAACGGCTCCGGCGTGTGGATGCTGCGCGGATTCCCGGGTGCGGGGCCTGTCGGTCCCGCACCCGGGTCGCCACGGGCCGGGGTCAGGCGGTGGGAGGTACCCGTGCCGGGCGGCCTGCGCCGCGGGTCAGGCGGTAGCCGCCGATGCCCGCGAGGGCGGCGAGCAGGCCGCCGGCCGCCGTCCAGAGCCAGCGGTCCGACCACCAGGTGCCCGACCAGCCGTCGGCCGGGGCGATGCCGGACGCCGTACCGGCGCCGGGGACGAGCGGCGCGGCCAGGGCGTTGTCGGCCGCGTAGGCACCGCCGACGTCCTGGGCCTCGGCCCGCACGCGGGCCCGTACCGGCTGGCCGAGGTCCTCCGGCGCGAGGTCGGTGACCGTGAGGCGGAGGTAATAGGCGCCCGGCAGCGGGTCGTTGGCCCACTGATCGGCGCCCGAGCGGACCGGGCGCAGGGTGCAGGACAGGTCGACGGTCGCCGCGTCCTTGGCTGCCGTGCCGGTCTGCGTGCCGTACGTGCAGGGCTGGCGGCGGCGCAGACCGTCGTACACGTCGAGCTGCCACGTGGAGGCGGAGTGCCGGCCGGCCGCGGCGGGCAGGGTGACCGAGGCGCGCACGGTGGCGCGCTGTCCCGAGTCCAGGGGGAGCACCCAGTAGAGGTAGTCGCCGGTGGAGGCGTCGGCCGTGGCCCCCTCGCCCAACTGGAGCGGGGTGGCGGTACGGAAGGCCGTGCCGGCCTCGGTCGGACCCTCCGCGCCGCCGCTCGGGCTCGGCGACGGCGAGGCCGCCACCCCGAACAGGCCGCCGCCCACGAGCAGGGCGGCGGTCAGCACGCGGCGCGCGCGGCGTACGTGTCGTACGCGAGGGCCGGCCGGGCCGGTCGAGTGCGCATCGTTTCGTTCACGTCTCAGGGCACTCATCAGTTGGTCCTCCAGACCGAGATGCGCCAGCGGGAGACCCAGCCCCACACCAGTCCGGCGAGGAGGCCGGTGAGCGCCAGTACGCCGAGCAGCCACCAGCCGCGTCCGAGGCCGAAGGAGGCCACGTCGGAGGCCTCGTCCGGGCCGTCGACCACGTCGATGGTCAGCTCGACCGGCATGCCCGGGGTGGTCTTGACCGCGGCGGGCGCCGAGAAGGAGTTGCTGACCTGGAGGCACACCGTCTCGGCCGGCTCCTCGTCGTCGGAGCTTCCCGCCTTGGGGTAGCGCAGCCCGGACGAGATCAGGTCGGTCCGCCCGTCACCGGCTTCCTGGCCGCGTACGATCTCCCGGCCGCTCAGCGTCGTGGCGCGCAGCAGCACGCCGTAGTCGTTGTTCACCGCGCGGTCGGCGCCGATGCTGACCGAGGCCCGCAGCTCCTTGCCCGGCGCCACGGAGACCCGGTACCAGCGGTGCTCCGCGAAGCTTTCGCGGTCACTGTAGAGACCGGGCTTCAACTCCGGTGCTCCCGTGCACTGCTTGGCGCCCTCGGTGGCCACCGGATTGACCACCGGAGTGGCCGCACGGCCGACCAACTGCCTTACTCTGCCCGAGAGTTCGGCCGTGTGCTGTACGGAGGTGTACGTACCGCCGGTGGCCTCGGCGATGCAGATCAGCTGGTCGCGGGTCTTGGCGTCGGGGACGAGCCCGAGCGTGTCGATGACCAGGTGGATCCCCTGGGCCGCGATGTCCCGGGCCACTTCGCAGGGGTCGAGCGGGGCGCAGGTGTCCTCGCCGTCGGTGATGAGCACGATCCGCCGGGTGGCGTCGCCGCCCTTCAGGTCCTCGGCGGCTCCGAGCAGCGCCGGCCCGATGGGCGTCCACCCGGTGGGGGCCAGCGTGGCGACCGCCGTCTTGGCCTCGGTCCGGTCCAGCGGGCCGACCGGGTAGAGCTGCTTGGTGTCCTTGCAGCCGAGGGCCTTGTCGGGGCCGGGGTAGTTGGCGCCCAAGGTCCGTATGCCGAGCTGCACTTCGTCGGGTACCGCGTCCAGTACCTCGTTGAACGCCTGTTTCGCGGCGGACATCCGGGTCTGCCCGTCGATGTCCTGTGCGCGCATCGAGCCGCTGACGTCGAGCACCAACTCGACCTTGGGCGCTTCCTTGGCCACCGGTTCCCCGGCGGCGGCACCTGCCGGGAACAACCCGGCAGCGAGGGTGACGAACAGGCCGCACGCACTGGCCCTCACCCATCTTCTAGTGATCATCGCCGGATCGTATTGAGATTCCCGGCACCCACCAAACCGAGCACCTGTTCTGGAGGCGGCGGAGTCAGCGACGGAGTCAGTCGATGCGCTTGCGGAAGACCCAGTACGTCCATGTCTGGTTGGCGAGGACGACCGGGGTCATGAACGCGGCGACCCAGGTCAGGACCTTCAGCGCGTACGGGCTCGCGGCCGCACCGGCCACGGTCAGGCTCCGTGCGGGGTGAAGAGGCACGGGGTCGCCAGCGCGCCGAGGAGGGCGTACGGGTGGAGGAGGCCGAGGGGGGTGCCCGTGACGTTGCCGTCCGCGCCGATGGGAACGCCGCGTTCGTGAGGGTCGCGGGCGAGGAGCCCGGTGAGGATGCCTATGCCGAAGTCGAAGCCCTCCAGGAAGAAGTAGCCGAACCCCCACCAGGTCAGGTTGAAGGGCAGCCCGCCGGAGCGGGCGGTCAGGCTGCGGTGACCGACTGGCCGAGGGGGCCGACCTTGCCCAGCAGCAGGGTGCCGGCGCCGACGGTCATCAGGGCCATGGGGGGAGCACCGTAGAACTGCTACATGACGGGGTGGGCGCCGTGGGCACGGGCGTTGTCGCGGTGCCGCGCCCAGTGCACGGCCCAGGCGGCGCACAGCGCGAGCAGGAGCAGGGCCGCGCCCGCCCACACCACCGTGGCGGCGGCGCGCATCCCCGGGAACCGCAGGGGCAGGGAGGCCGCGGCATTGGCGACGATGCCGGTTCCCATGACCGAGGCGAACCAGTTCGGCCCCAGGTGCCGGAAGGCGTCGCGGGGGCTTTCGGGATCGCCCAGCAGCCGGCGCCGCGAGGGGGCGGAGGGTGTGGAACGTGCGGTCCTGGTGCTCATGGATCCACCATCTGCCGGTGCCACGCGCCGCGGTAGCGGCACCGGATCGATGCATCCATAGAATGACTCTATGCCCATCTCTCCGCGCGTCCCCGATCTTCCCGCCCTCGACCTGCTGCTCAGCGTCATCGAGCTCGGCAGTCTGGGGCGGGCCGCCGAGGCGCACGGCATCAGCCAGCCCTCGGCCAGCTCCCGCATCCGCTACCTGGAGAAGCTCGTCGGCCTTCCCGTACTGGAACGCTCCTCGCTCGGTTCGAAGCCCACCCCGGCCGGGGCGCTGATCGCGGAGTGGGCCCGGACCGTGATCGACGCGGCGCACGAGCTGGACGCCGGCATCGGCGCCCTGCGCGAACGGCGCAGCTCCCACCTGAAGGTCGCGGCCAGCCAGACGGTCGCCGAGTACCTGGTCCCCAAGTGGCTCATCGGGCTGCGGGCGCAGCATCCCGCCACCAGCGTCGCCCTCGAATCGGGCAACTCCGCCGAGGTCGCCCGGGCGGTCCTCGACGGTCGCGCCGAGCTGGGCTTCATCGAGAGCCCCCGCGCGCCGAAGGGGCTCGAAAGCCATGCCGTGGCCAGGGACCGGCTCCTCGTCGTGGTGGCGCCGACACACCCCTGGGCACGGCGCACCGCCATCACCCTCGACGAACTCGCCGCCGCCTCGCTGATCCAGCGGGAGCCGGGATCGGGGACGCGCACCGCCTTCGAGCGCGCGATCACGGCCCACCTGCCCGACTGGAAGCCCTCCGCCCTGCTGGAACTGGCCTCCACCACCGCCATCAAGACCGCCGTGGCCGGCGGTGGCGGCCCCGCCGTCCTCAGCTCGCTCGCCGTCGCCGACGAACTCGCCGCCGGCACCCTGCGGTCCCCGACGGTCACCGGCCTCGAACTCGGCCGCTCGCTGCGCGCCGTCTGGCCCACCGGCCGGCGCCCGACCGGCCCGGCCCGGGACCTGTACGCCATCGCCCGCAGGCAGCTCGCCGCGGGCTCGTAGATTCCCGAAGGTCATAGATTCGGTCTATGGATCCATCGATCCGTTGCCGCTACCGGGCCGGAACTCCCCGCCGGAGGATGAACACGTAAGCCTCCGATGAAGCAGGGACACCATGTACACCATCCTCTTCCTCCTGATCTCCGTATGCGTCCTGGCGGTCGTCCGTGACTGGCCAGGAAGGACACGGCTCCTGCTGTGGGCGGGAACCCTGAGCGTGACGCTCCTCGCGTTCCTCCCCCACCTCGACCGCGCCTTCGACCTGAGCTTCTGAGGAGGAGCAGGAATGTCCACCAACGTCACCGCCACCGCCACCGCCAACATCACCACCGCCACCGCCACCACCGCCGGGCTCCCGCACCGCCTCGGCCTCTGGTTCGCCCATGCCTACGTCCTCGGCATGTGCGCCACCATCGGCGGCGCCTACGTCTTCCAGTTCGGGCTGTGGGAGTACCCCTGCCCCATGTGCCTCCTGCAGCGGATGTTCATGCTGCTCAGCGCCCTCGGGCCCGCCATGATCATCGCCCGTTCCCGCAAGGGAGCGGTGACCAGCGGGGAGTTCGCCTCCGGCTGGGGCATCGCCATCGTCTCGGCCCTCATCGGCGGGACCGTCTCCGGCGCTCAGGTGCTGATGCACATCAAGCCCGGAGACCCCGGGTACGCCGGCGCTCTCTTCGGCCTGCACCTGTACACCTGGGCCGCCATCACCTTCTTCCTGGCCGCCCTCGCCGCCGGCGTCAACCTCGTCCTGGCCGATCGGGCCGCACCCCTGGACGCCGCGGCCGGCTCGCCCGCCCTTCGCCGCGCCGCCACCCTCACCCTGGCCGTCCTGGCCCTCTTCGCCGTCAGCAACTTCGTGGCCTGCTTCTTCCTGCAGGGCTTCCACTGGCAGATGCCCGGAGACCCCACCGGCTACCAGTTCTTCACCGACCTCTTCTGATCCCCCGCCTGCACGCCGATTCCCCGGCCGGCCACCCGGCCCGGCACGGGGAATCGGCGTGTGCGGAGCCCGCAGGCCCGGATCCGCTACGAGGCCGGGGCGAGGGTTCCCGCGAAGAGTCCGCGCAGCGTCTGGATCCCGGCCGTGAGCCAGGCCAGCACGAGGAACACGTACAGCCCGCCCGCGAGCCAGGCGCACGCGGTCAGCCCGGTGTGCCGGGCGAGCCCCTCCGCGCCGGTGACGCAGGTGCCGACGGGGAAGGTGAGGGCCCACCAGGTCATCGAGAACCCCATGCCGTGGCGCCGGGCCCGCAGGATCACCGCGCCCGCCAGCGCGAACCACAGCAGGGCGAACCCCATCGTCGGCACCCCGTAGAGCACCGCGAGCATCCGGAAGCCCTCGGCGTACGGGGCCCCGAGCACCTGCGGCGCGGCATCGGCGAAATTGTTCGCCGCCGTCGTGGACTGCCCCAGCGGGCCCAGGACCAGGAACAGCGTGGGCGTCAGGGCGAGCGGCAGCCGGGGGCCCGCCAGCAGGCGCGCGAAGATGATGGGCAGCAGGCACAGTGTCGCCAGCAGGCTCATGCCGAACATCGCGTAGCTGCCGAGCAGGAGGGCCTGCTGCCACTGGCCGGCCGGCAGGTGCGGGACCAGCAGGGGGCCGAGCGCGGCGGCGACCATGGGCGCGACCACGGGCAGGATCCAGACGGGTGAGGCGCTGCCGGGCTTCAGCTCGTGCCGCAGCGCCATCAGATAGGGGATGGCGGCGGCCACCAGCAGTCCGACGGCCGTGCCGGCGGTGTACAGCACCGCGTCCACGGCGACGGCCGCGCCCGGGCCGATCCAGTCCTTCCCGACCAGCAGCGTGCCCGCTCCCACGGCCAGGAGGGCCATGGAGAGGCAGCCGTAGAACGGCGCCACCGTCGGATCGAGCAGATGGGCGCGCGCCTGGTCGCCGTGGCGGGCCCAATGGACCGTCCGGGTGACGAGCAGCACCGCGAGCATCACCGCGGACAGGGCCCAGACCACCGTGCAGGCCGTACGCAGGCCAGGGATCTGCCACGGGAGGGCCACGCCGGCGTTGGCCACGATGGCCGTGCCCATCACGCTCGCGTACCAGTTCGGGCCGAGCCGCCGTACACGCGAGCCCGCGGGACCGGTCACGGTGGGGAGCGCGGGACTGGTCCGGGAGGGTGCGGTCATGTGTCAACGGTGACCCGCGCCGCTCAGCCCGACCAGTCGGCGTCCTGGCGGCCGGCGGGGACCTGGAGGCTTCCGTAGCGTTCCATGCGCTGCCAGCGCAGGCGCGATCCCGCGATGGCGGTGAACACGGACTGGATGACGACCAGGTACATCAACTGGCGGTAGACGAACTGCTGGAGCGGCAGGCTCCACAGCGGGCCGGGGTGTTCCTTGTCGAGGCGGAAGGCATAGAGGCCCATCAGGAGCTGGAGCAGCAGGAAGGCGCTCCACAGGCCCAGGATCCGCAGCGGGTCGAGGAAGATCAGGCCGAAGACCGCGGTGACGTCGACCACGGGGGCGAGCAGCGGCAGCAACACCTGGAACATCAGGAGGTACAGCAGCCCCCGGCGGCCGAGCTTTCCGGCCTGGCCCCGCTGGGTGAGGGCGCCGCGGTGCTTCCACATGGCCTGGAGGGTCCCGTAGCACCAGCGGTAGCGCTGCTTCCAGAGGGCGCCGAGGGTGGCCGGGGCCTCGGTCCAGGCCTTGGCCCGCTCCTCGTAGACGACGCGCCAGCCGTCACGGCACAGGGCCATGGTCAGGTCGGTGTCCTCGGCCAGGGTGGTGTCGCTGACGCCGCCCACGCGCAGGAGGGCCTCGCGGCGGAAGGCACCCACCGCACCGGGCACGGTGGGCATGCATTCGGCCAGGTCGAAGAGGCGGCGGTCGAGGTTGAAGCCGACCACGTACTCGATGTGCTGCCAGCGGCCCAGCAGGCCGCCGCGGTTGACGACCTTGGCATTGCCCGAGACGGCGCCGACGCGGCGGTGGGCGAACGGCTGGATGATCATGCGGACGGCGTCCGGTTCGAAGACGGTGTCGCCGTCGACCATGACGAGCAGGTTGCAGGAGGCCGCGGCGATGCCGGTGTTGAGGGCGGCGGGCTTTCCGGCGTTGCGCTGGCGGATGACGCGTACGCCCGGCAGCCGGAGGGACTCGACGATGTCGGCGGTGCCGTCGGTGGACCCGTCGTCGACCACGATGATCTCCACCGGATGGTCCGAGGCCAGCAGGGACCGGACGGCCGCTTCGATGCCCGCGCTCTCGTTGTAGGCGGGGACGATGATGCTGACCGGTTCGGTGACGGGGGCTCCCCACGGCACCCGGCGCTTGCGCACGTGGCGGCGGGCCGCGGTGAAGACGGCCACGGCGCGCAGCACGCTGATGGCGCCCGCCGCCCAGAGCAGCCAGGACAGCGCGCTCAGGACCCAGTCGCTGGCCCGCAGGGCGTAGATGAGGGAGGTTCCCTGCCAGGCGTCCACGGTCGCGGCCTCGTGCGTGGCCGCGGGAAGACCGGTCGCCTCGGTGACGGTGGTGAGCTCGAAGCCCGAGGCCTTCAGCCGGGGAACGAGGCGTTCGAGGGCCGCGACGGTCTGCGAGCGGTCGCCGCCCGCGTCGTGCAGGAGCAGGATCTGCCCCTCGGTGTCCGAGGGCAGGGAATTGGCCACGATCTGCTCGACCCCGGGGCGCCGCCAGTCCTGACTGTCCTGGGTGCTGAGGACGGTGAGGTACCCCTCGGTGCCGGCCTGGACGACGGAGTCCCAGGCGCTGTCGTTGAGCGCCTCGCCGGTCGAGGAATAGGGCGGACGCAGCAGGGGGGTGGTGACTCCGGTGGCACCGGCGATGACCAGTTGGCTCTCGCGCAGCTCCAGGGAACGGCGCCAGGGCGAGGCCGCCCCGAGGTCGGTGTGGGTGAAGGTGTGGACGCCGATCTGGTGGCCTTCGTCGACGATCCGGCGCGCCAGTTCGGGGTGGGCGGCGACCTGCGCGCCCACGGTGAAGAAGGTGGCGCGGACCCCGTTGCGCCGCAGGACGTCCAGGATCTGCGGGGTCCACCGGGGGTCCGGACCGTCGTCGAAGGTCAGGGCGATGGTGCGGGGCCTGACGGCCGCGGTCCGCCCCACGGACCCCTCGATCACCGGGCCGCCCGTCCGGATCTGCTCCGGGACGGTGTCCGCCGGACCCGGATCGCGGTGGGCTCCGTCGGCGGTGGTGTCGAACATGTGCGTGGCGTAGCCCTGGAGCAGCAGGGCCGCCGAGAGGGTCAGGACCAGGGTGGTCAGCAGCAGCCAGTGGGTGCGCAGGGGGACGTTGCGCACGGTGCTGTGCCGGCCGCGGGGGAGGCGGCGGTTCTTCGACAAGGGGAGGTGCTTCCTGCCTGTGCTGGTGCCTGTGTCGGTGCTGGTGCTTGAGCGGATGTGTGGGGAGGACGGGTCACGGGTGCGTGGTGGGTTTGCCGCCCTGGCCGGGCGCGGACGTGGACTTGCCGCGGTTGGTCTGGCCGGGGGCCGGTGTGGTCCCGGGCCCCGTGGTGGGGGCCGGCTGCACGGGGGGCGCGACGGTGGCGCCGGGCGTGTTCCGCGGAGTGGCACCGCGGTCGGGGCCCGCGGTGGACGGGGCCGCCGGCGGCTGGGCGGTACCGCTCACGGCGCCGCCGGTGCGCTTCGGGGCGCCGGTGGACCCGGGGGCCGGGGAGGCGGCCGGTGCCTTGCTCGGCGCGGCGTCCGGGGCCGCCTGCGAGGGGTGGGGGAGCGGCAGGAGCGGGGAGGAGAGCGTGGGCCCGCCGAAGAGGGAGCTCAGCAGGAGCACGATGTAGCCGGCGGCCGGAACGACGAGCAGCCACCCCAGACGCCGGACGCGGCGCTGACGCCTGCCGGAGGAGTCGACGAAGACGGGACTCGGGTCGGAGGCGGAGGCGGGGGTGGAGGCGGAGGTGGGGGTGCTGGGGGCGGACGCGGGTGGGCGGGCGCGCCCGGAAGGCGACGTGGGTGCCGGCGCGGCGGGGGGTTCGGCGGGGGGCGCGGAGGAGGGGCCGGGCGTGGGCCAGGGTGTGGCGGGGGTGTCGGAGTAGGGCGCGTGCCAGGGCGTGGCGGGGGCTTCGGGGGAGGGCGCGTGCCAGGGTCCGCCGGGGGTTTCGGCGGAGGGTGCGTGCCAGGGGCCGCCGGGGGTTTCGGGGAAAGGCGCGTCCGTGGGCCAGGGCGTGGCAGGGGGTACGGGCGCGTACCCGTACCCGTACGCGGCGTGGGGATACGGTTCCGGTTCTGCCGTGGAACCCGGTGGTCGGTGCATCGGTGGACAGCCTCTACAGGTGGTGGACGGGACCCGGGCGGGGGTACGGACACGGGGGGACGGCCCGTACTCCGCCGGACCGGGTCTCGTCCGGGGTCAGGGGTTCGCCCCCGGCGGGTGCCCGGGGGGAACGTCCCGGCCGGGCGAGGACGGGGCGGGGCTCCGGTGTCCCGGCGGACGGGTGCCGGGACCGTGCTGTCCGGCGCTCGGACCCGGGGTGACGGGACGCCGGCTCGGTTCGTGCTTGCCGGTGTGCGTGGGGTTGGCGGCCCGCGGGTTCCGCGTCGGGGATGCGGTCGGCGCGGCGGCGGCCGGCGCGGAGGCGGTCGGTTCCGGCCCGCTGTCCCCGAGGGGACCGCAGTAGCCCGGTACGGCGGAGCGGCCGCCCGCGGCGGCGACCAGCGGGGCGAACCGCTGCTCGGCCAGGACCTCCTCGGGACGCGGACCCGCGGCGCGGGCGAAGTCCCGGCACAGGTCGGCCAGGTCGGCGGGTACCGCCGCGGACGAGCGGCCGGACGCCCTGGGGGACGGCGCGTCCGCGACCCGGGTGCCGGGCGCGGGGGAGGCTGCCGGGCGCTCGCGCTCGGGGGCGCCGCCGAGGACGGTGGGGAGGTTGCCCGTGCCGGCCGCGACGGCCACGCCGCCGAGGGCGGCCGCCAGCGCGGCGGCTGCGACCTTCGCGCCGAGGAGCGCCGCCGGGGTGAGCAGCGACCGCTTCCGGGGCGCCGGGGCGGGAGCGGCGGCCGCGGATCCGGCGGCGGAGGCGGGGGCGGGGGCGAGGCGAGCGGCCCGGAACATGGCCAGGGCCTCCTGCTCGCCCGACAGTTCGCTCTTCCCCGCCGGAGCGGCAGCGGCGGCGAGCAGCCCGGCGAGGGCCTCGTGACCGTCCGTGGTGCCGGACAACTCCGCCAACTCGGGAATAACGGACGCCTCATGCGTGCCCGACACCCGCGACCGGGCGCCGGCGAGCAACTGCTCGGCCGTGGCGTGGTCGATCCGGCGGGATCGGTGGGTGCTCATTTCGTGCCCTTCAGCGTCGGAGCCGTCGTCGGTGTCACTCCTGGGGCAGAAGTTTTTTCGGACCACCCCGAACCACCCGGTTCACCCGGTATGCCCCCGCTTCCCGCGGCCCCCGCGGCCTCCGCCGCCCGCTGGTCGAGGAGTTTGGCGAGCTTGCGCAGCCCGCGGTGCGAGGCCATCCGTACCGCCCCGGACCGTTTCCCCAGCACCCGTGCGGCGCTGTCCGCGTCCAGGTCCATGACCACCCGCAGGAGCACGGCCTCCGCCTGGTCGCGGGGCAGGAGGGAGATCAGCGCGAGCGCCGCGCCCGTCCCCATCGTGGCCAGCGCGGCCCCCTCGGTGTCCTCCGTCGCCGCCCGGTCGTGCAGGTACTCGACCGGTACGCTCACGGCCGGCCGGCGGCGCCGGCGCCGCAGCAGGTCCATGGCCCGGTTCCGGCCGATCGTCGACACCCAGCCGCGGAAACCGTCGAAGTCGCCGCTGAACGAACCCAGATCCCGGGATATCTGGAGCCAGGCCTCGGAGGCCACGTCCTCCGCGTCCTCGCCGACCAGGACGGTCAGGTAGCGCAGGAGTACGGGCTGCACCGCGCGGAACAGCGCCTGGAAGGCCGCCTCGTCCCCCTGCTGCGCCGCCAGGACGGCGTCCGTCATGTCTCCCGAGGGTCCCGGGGTTCCGGGGGCTCCCCGGGTTTCCGGGTCCTCCCGGCTTCCGGGTGTACCCGCTTCGCTGTCGGCTCCGCCGAACTCCTCCGCACTGTGCACGCGGGACATCATGCGCCACCCGGGCCCGGCCGCTCACCCCGGCCGGAGGACCGGCGGATCGGTTGCTTCGCTCCGGGGCTGGTCAAACGCGGCGACGTTGAGCAAGGATCGCGTCCGCACCTCGCCACGCACGATCTTCCGGCACCACACGTCCACCACAGGAGGATGTCCATGCCCCGCCGTACCTCCCGCGGCCGCACCGCTGCAGTGATCGCGTCCCTGACCCTGCTCGGCCTGGCCGTACCGGCCTCGGCCGACGCCTCGCAGCCCGCGTCCGGGCTGCCCCAGGGCCGCGTCTTCATGGTCAATCCCGTCCAGTCCACCGGTGATCAGACGCTCGTCGACGCCAAGGACTCGGCCGGCGCCGTGCCCGACTCCGCCTACGCCTCGGTCGCGCTGCGCAACCTCGACGGCAGCGGGGGCCTGTCCGGCCGGTGGGCGTACATCCGGTCGGAGACCGGCGCGCCCGCGGCCGCCGCGGACGCCGGCCGGTACAACCGCGCCGACGACCAGTTCGAGCAGGTCATGGCCTACTTCTGGGTCAACGAGGCGCAGGAGTACCTGCAAGGACTCGGCTTCGGCAGCGAACTGCCCGGAGCCAACAACCGCGCCCAGCCGGTCCGCATCAACCAGTGGGGCGCCGACAACTCCTTCTTCACCGACAAGAAGGCCGAGATCCGCTTCGGCAAGGGCGGCGTCGACGACGCCGAGGACGCGGAGGTCATCGTCCACGAGTACGGGCACGCGGTGCACAACGCGCAGGTCCCCGGCTTCGGCACCTCCCCGGAGGCCGGGGCGATAGGCGAGGCCTTCGGCGACTACCTCGCCGTCTCGGTCGGCGAGCACGCCGCCGCCGTCCGCGGCTGGCCGCGCGGGACGGACCCGGCGTGCGTGGCCGACTGGGACTCGGTCGGCTACAGCGCGGCCCCGCACTGCCTGCGCCGCATCGACGGCACCAAGGTCTACGCGGACCGCACCGGCGAGGTGCACGCGGACGGCGAGATCTGGTCCCGTGCCCTCCTCGACATCCGCACGGCCCTGGGCGCGAGGACGGCCGACCGCATCATCGTCAACGCGCAGTTCGGCTTCGCCCCCGACACCAGCTTCCGCGACGCGGCGCTCACCACGATCGCCACCGCTCGGAGCATGTACGGGACGGGCGCCGCGGACGCCGTCCGGACGGCGTTCAAGAACCGGCAGATCCCCGGCATCGCCTAGGGCTTGTCCGGCCGTTCCTGCCGGTCATCAGTGACGGACCAGGCAGAACGGATGCCCTGCGGGATCGGCATAGACGCGCCAGCTCCGTTCCTCGGAACCGTCGTCCAATACGGTCGCCCCCATGGCCAGCACCTGTTCTTGGGCTTGGTCCAGGTCCGCAACGCCGAAGTCCATGTGGAACTGCTGGGGACGGGCGGGGTCCGGCCATCGAGGCGGGCGGTGGTCCGCTGGACGCTGGAAGGCGAGTACGAGACCGGAGGGCGTGTGCAACGTCGCCCAGCCGTCACCGACTGCCCACCGCCGATCCTGCTGGTTGACGGTCCCGCCGAGCATCGATTGGTAGAACTCGGCGAGTCCCGCCGGATCCGGGCAGTCCAGCACCACACATTGAAGATCAGCGATCATGCACGGATCCTAGGTGGCCGCCGGCGGGACCTGCCCGTCGGTATTCAAGACCGCCCGGACAAGTCCCAGCCGGCAGCCCCGGCCCCGGCAGCCCCCGGTCCCGGCCCCTGTTCGGGGCCGGCCGGGCTATTCCTCCCCGGTGAGTCCGGCGCGTTCGGCGAGGGCGCCGCCCTGGAAGCGGCTCTCCGCGCCGAGTTCCTCCAGCAGCTCGGCGATGTGGCGGCGGCAGGTGCGCAGGGACATGCCCATCCGCCGGGCGATCACCTCGTCCTTGGCGCCCTCGGCCAACAACCCGACCAGCGCCCTGCGCAGGCTCGGTCCGACCTCCTTGTACGCGGCCCCGCTGCCACCGCGGAACGGGGTCGCACCGGACCAGTGCTGGTCGAAGACCCGGCACAGGTACGCCACCACGTCCGGGTTGCGCACCAGTACGGCGCCTTCGCCCGGTCCGCCGTCGGTCCGCCGGGGCAGGAAGGCCACGGAGCGGTCGAACACCACGGCCCGGTCCGGCAGTTCGGCGGCCGTGCGGTACTCGGCGCCGGCTTCCGTGAGGGTCTCCACGTACCCCTGGGTGGAGAGGCTGGCCCGCGCCGAGTGCTGGTAGAGGGTGCGCATCCGCACCCCGCGGCGCAGCATCGCGAGGTCCCGCTCGATGGCGTCCCCGAGCCGGTGCGCGGCGCGTCCGCCGCCCGGCTGGATGCTGAACACCTCCTCGCGGCAGCGCGCCGACTCCTCGGTGAGCAGCGCCGAGGCGGCCGCGAGGTCCGGCAGTACGTCCACGCCCTGCCGGTGGTCGCGTTCGCGCCGGGCGGCGCGGTAGTGCGGCATGAGGGAGCGCAGGTCCTCGCGCACGGAGTGGGCGTGTGCCGCGGCCTGCGCGACCTGGGCCTCCAGCGGGCCGACCGCCTCCGCCGCGGCCGCGTCCGGGCTGACCGGGATCAGTTCCCCGGGGCTGCCGGGCGCGGGGCGCAGCAGCCGGAGCAGCAGCAGCGTGCGGCAGGCCTCCTCGGCCTCCTCGGGGGTCAGGCCGAGGGCTGCGGGTACCTCGGGTGCCTCGGGCGTCCGTCTCTTGAGGCTCCCCTGCGACAGTGCGTACTCGAACACGGCGACGGCCCGGGCGTCCAGCCTCGGCAGCTCGATGGATTTGGTCTGCATGGTCATGATTTCCCCCGCAATGCGGCCCTGCTACTTCCGTGCCATGCAGGCTATTGCCAGCGCCCGGGCCTGGACCAAGCGGGCATGCCGGTATGAACTTCTGTCATCGGCCGGGCCGCATCCCGGCGGGCCGATATGCCGGCATACGGCGCGAACCGCCCGACGCGGGCGCTCGCCGCCCGGTCCACGACCTCCCCATCCAGGAGCCACGCCATGTCCCGAACCCTGCCCCGTCTCCTCCTCCTCGCGGCCCTGCTGGCCGGCGGTCCGCTCGCCGTGCAGCAGGAGGCGGGCCCGGGAGCGGCCGACGGGCAGCACCGGGGAACGGGGGGCGCGGCGAGCGCGGTCCTCGCCGCGCGACTCCTCGACACGAGCTGGGGCGACGACTACGTCCGGCCCGTCCTCTAGCGGGCCCTGCCGTCACCTTCCCGTCCGCCCTGTGAAGGGCGAGCGGTGAACAGCGAGCAGCGAACAGCCAAGAGCCAAGAGCGAAGTGTGAGGTGTGAGGTCGTTGAGCGTGTCATCACTGCCCCGGACTCCGGCCCCGACCCTCACCGGACCGCGGCGAGCCCGCGCGGAGGGCCCCGCGGACCTGGCGCTGCTGCCCGACCTGGTGCGTGCCGTCCTCCTGAGGCGTGCGGCCGGGGCGGTGGGGGGCGGATCCGCCGGGGGTGGATCCGTGGGGGACTGGGCCGTGGGGGACTGGGCCGTGGAACCGGGGGAGTTCTGGTGCCACGTACGGCCCTCGGGCGTCGTCCGCCGCGCCCAGGGGTGGAAGCTCCACGTCTCGGCCACCCCGCTCTCGGCCCCCCTGGTCCTGGCCCGCGCCGCCGAGGTGCTGACCGGCCACCGCGCGCCGTTCAAGTTCGCCGGGAGCCCCGCGCGGGTCGCCGCCCTCGTCTCGGGGCGCTTCGCCCGCGGCGGAGCAGGCAAGTTCATCACGGTCTACCCGGCCGACGACGTGCAATTCCGGCTGCTCGCAGAGGAGTTGCACCGGGCCACCGTGGGGCTGCCCGGGCCCGCGGTGCTCTCCGACCGGCGCTATCTGCCGGACAGTCAGGTGTACTACCGGTACGGGGTGTTCGCCGCGACCCCCGAGCTCACCCCCGACGGAGCCTACGCCGCCCGGCTGACGGACCCCGGGGGCCGGCCCGTTCCCGACGAGCGCAACGCCTGGTACAGCCCGCCGTCCTGGGCGGGGGATCCGTTCCCGGACCGCCCGGCCGCCCCGGCCCGCAGTACGGCCACCGCGAAGCCCGTGCTGCTGCACGAGCGCTACCTCGTGCGCGGCGCGATCCAGCACTCCAACAAGGGCGGAGTCTTCCGGGCGGAGGACACCGCCACCGGAGCCCGGGTGGTCGTCAAGCAGGCGCGCCCCCATGTCGGCGCGAGCCTCGAAGGGCTGGACGTACGGGACTTGCTGCGCCGGGAGGCCGCCCTGCTGGAACGCCTGAGCCTGCGGTTCCCCGACCGGGTCCCCCGCCTCGTCGAGGTGTTCGAGCAACAGGGCAGCGCCTTCCTGGTCGCCGAATCGGTGCCCGGAACCACCCTGCGCCGGACCGTCGCCGAGCGGCTGATCAGGGAGGGCGCCGCCTGCCCCGACGAGCGGACCGCCGGTTCCCTGGTGCGCCAACTGCTCGACCTGGTCGGCGCCGCCCACGAACTCGGCCTCACCCTGCACGACTTCAACCCCAACAACGTCATGGTCACCCCCGACGGACAACTCCGCCTGATCGACCTGGAGATGGCCGCAACGGAGGGCGAACGCTGGGTGCTCGGCGCCACCCCCGGCTACACCGCGCCCGAACTGCGCGCCGCCGACCCGGTGGCCCCCGCGTTCGGTCCCGCCGTGGACCTCTACGCCCTCGGCGCCACCGTCCTGCACGCCCTGACCGGCGCCGACCCGCTCTTCGCGGCGGACCGGCCCGCGGCGGAGGCCCGCCCGGACGAGGAGCGGCTGTCCGGGCTCCTGGAGCTGCTGGGCCGGGACCAGCCGCTCGTACGGCGGTTCGGGCCGCTGGTCCGCGGCCTGATGCGCGACGCACCCGAGGACCGCTGGACGCTGGAGCGGGCCCGGGAGGATCTCGCGGGCGGCCCGACACCGGAGCCGACACCGGAGCCGACACCGGAGCCGACACGGGAGACGGCGGCGGAGCCGGTGGCGGCACTCGGGGCGCCGGCCGTACGGAGCGCGCCCGCAGCGCCCGCAGCGCCCGCAGCGCCCGCAGCACCCGCCGGCCTCCGGGCACGGCTGCTGCACGACGGGGTCGCCCACCTGCTGGCCACCATGCGCCCCGCCGACCCCGACCGGCTCTGGGCCGCGGACTCCGTCGGCGCGACCTGCGATCCGGTGGCCCTCCAGCACGGCTCCGCGGGCCCCTTGGCGGTGCTCGCCCGGGCCCTGCGGCACGCCGACGACCTCGCGGCCGGCTCCGGCTCCGGCGCCCCCCGCGGGAGCTCCCAGGGTTCCCCGTACGAACCCCCGGTCACCCGGGAAGCCCTGCGCGCGGGGCTGCGTACGGCCGCGCTCTGGACGGCGGACCGGCAGGAGGCGCTCCCCGGCCACCTGCCCGGACTCCACTTCGGCCGGTCGGGCACGGCCTGGGCCCTGCTCGACGCGGCCCGGGCGCTGGAGGACGCGGCGCTCACCGAACGCGCCGTGAAGCTGGCCCTGGCGCTGCCCGTCGAGTGGCCCAACCCCGATGTCTGCCACGGCGCGGCCGGAGCCGGCCTGACCCAGCTGCACTTCTGGCGCACCACGGGCGACCCGCGGTTCCTCGACCGGGCCGCGCGGGCCGCCGAAGGCCTGCTGGCAGCGGCCCGGCGTACGCCCGAAGGCGTCTTCTGGCCGGTGCCCGAGGACTTCGACTCCGGTCTGGCGGGCGCCTGGCACTACGGGTTCGCGCACGGGGTCGCCGGCGTCGGCACCTTCCTGCTCCTCGCCGGGGAGGCGACGGGCGACGAACGGCTGCGCGCCGCGGCCGTGGAGGCGGGCGCCACCCTCGCCGGGGCCGCCCGCCGCGGACCGGCGGGCACCCTGTGGCCGGTGGACCGGGCCCGGCACCTGTCGGACTCCCCGGAACTGGCCCGGCACTGGTGCAGCGGCTCCTCCGGCGTCGGCACCTTCCTGGTCCGCCTCCGGGCGGCCGGCGGAGCCCGCGACACGGGCTGGGCCGACCTGCCGGACGCGCCTGACCTGCCCGACCTCGCCGAGCTGGTGGAGGGCGCGGCCGCCGCCGTCCGGGCGGGCCGGGTCACCGATACCGCCGCCACCTGCCACGGGCTCGCGGGCAACGCCGAGTTCCTGCTCGACGCCGCCGAGCTGACCGGCGACGCGCGCCACCGGGCGGGAGCCGAGCTGCTGGTCGAGCACATGGCGGCCCAGGCGGTGCTGCACGACGGCCGGCTGCTGGTGCCCGACGAGAACCGCAAGACCGTACTGGCCGAGTACGCCACCGGCCTGGCCGGGAGCCTCTCGCTGCTGCTGCGCCTGCGGTACGGCGGCCCGCGCGCCTGGCTGCCCGAGGGCGGATCCGCCCACCCCTGAGTGTCCGGTGGCCGACGGCCACCGGCTGCCGGGCCCGCACGGGTCCGGCGTTCCACCCGCAGTTCCCGCTGCAGTTCTCTCTGCAGTTCCATCCGCACAGAAGGAGACCGCCATGGCGGAGTTCGACATCGACGCCCTCCAGGTCCTGCCCGAGGACCTCCGTACCGAGGACGCCCGCGGCGAGGAGCACGCCGCCGCGCTGATCACGGCCTGCCGCTGGCACACGAGCGGCTGCTGATCGCCCGCTGAACCGGCGGCGGCGACCCCCTTCGCCGCCCTGGGAGGGGACCGGACCTCTGCACCGGCCCCTCCCTCGCCGGTCGGCGCCTGCCGGGGCAGGCTCTCGCGAACAGGTCCTAGACCGGCGAGGGTTCGACGGAGGACCACCCCTTGGCGGTCGGGGTGAAGACGATCCCGCCCACCACCAGGAAGCCGAACGCGTCGTCGGCCCCGGTGCGGACTCCGCCCGGGACGGTGAACCGGCCGGTCTGCTTGCGGGAGACCAGGTCGATGACCACGCCCGAGGTCCGGCACCGTACGTACGCGAGCCCGTCGGTCACCACCACCGCGTTCGAGGCCTCCGGGCGCTCCGGGTCGGTGCACTCCTGCGCCAGCGGAATCCGCCACACGGCGCCGCCGGACTCCTGGTTGAGCTCCATGAACCCCGGCTCGCCGCCCGCCGCGGTCGCCATCAGGTACACCTTGTCCCCGGCCACGGCCGGTCCGGACAGCGTGGTGCCGGCGTAGGGGAGGTCCGCGCTCCGCCGGCGGGCCGGCTCACCGCGCAGCACACCCGCCCCGTTCTCCTTGTTGCACAGGAAGACGGTCGCGTCGCTCTCGTCCCGGCCCAGTGTCAGACCGCGCGTCTCGCAGATCCCGGGCATCGTGAAGCGGGTGCCGTCCTGGGGAGTCCCGAACGGCAGCTTCTTCCCCGTGGCCCCGTCGAGGGCGGTCACGAAGCTCTGCTCCCTCGTGTCGGCGTCCTGGGCGGCCCGCCCCTGTACGTATACCCGGTCCCCGTCGACGCGCAGCGCCGGAAAGTCGTCGGTCAACTCGGCCGACCCGGGCACCGACTGCTGCCACAGGACCTTCCCGTACCGGGTCTCCAGCGCGGTGACCGTGCCGGACATGGAGACGGCGAACACCCGGCTGCCGTCCGCGTCCAGCACCGGCCGCCGCAGCATCTCCTTGGTGGGGAACTTCCACCGGGGGGTGCCCTCGGCCAGGTCCAGCGCGGTGAACCCGCTCCTGTCGAGCGCGATCACCGTGTGGGTTCCGGCGGTCGCTCCCGGGGCCACCATCGGGGCCTTCCCGTCCACGATGCCTTCCAGCAGGTGCCCCCACAGCAGTTCGCCGGTCGCCGCGTCGAACCGGCTGAGAGCAGAGGCCTTGCCGGGGCGGGCCGCGGTGCACACCAGAGAGGATTCCGCGTACGCGCAGGACCCCATGTCGTCGCCGCCGTTCCAGGCCCGCCACCCGGCGGGGCGCCGGGCGGGCGAGTCCGCGTAGGCGCGGCTGCCACCCGGGCTGCCGCCCTCGGTGGCCACGTACGGGGCGAGGCTTCCGTGGGGCGTCGGCGTGGACGGAGCCCGCGAGGCGGGGGTGCCGGAGGGCCCCGCGGAGGTCTCGGGGGCCTTGGCGTTGTCCCGCGAACCGTCGGCCGGCGGGGAGAACCGCAGGTAGAGCCCGCCGCCGGTGAGCAGCGAAGCCACGAGCGCCGCGGCGAGGAGAGCGCGCCTACGGGGCCTGCGCGGCCGCCGGGCCGCCACGTCTCCGGCGGGGCCGGTCGGCGGCCCGGACTGCCGGGTGAGCGGCCCGTCGGTGTCCTCGGATGCGTCCCCGGGCACGGCGGGCGAGTCCGGGCCGCCGGAGCCGGAGCCGGAGCCGGAGGCTGCGTCGTGCGGGTCGCCGGAGTCGTCGTCACCGGCCCCGGGCTCCGCTTCGCCGCCGCCTTCGACTCCGTCGCCGGCCGGCGAGCCGGTCCAGGTCCCGGCCCCGAGCGGCTTACGGGCTTCCCCGCCGGGGCCGTCGTCCTCGCGGAGCGGGCTCTCCCAGTCGGCCGCCGGGATCTGCGCGAGCACGGCCAGCAGTTCGTCCGGTCCCGGCCGGGCGGCCGCCTCCTTGGCCAGGCACGCCCCGACCACGGCCCGTAGCGAATCGGCCAGACCCTCGATGTCCGGCGCGTCCGACACCACGCGGTAGGCCGTCATGTAGTGCGACTCGGCGTGGAAGGGCCCCCGCCCGGTCGCGGCGAACACCAGCACCGATCCCAGCGAGAACACGTCCGAGGAGGGCCGCACCCGTGCCGGAGCCGACAGCTGCTCCGGCGACATGTACGGCGGGGTCCCCAGGATCTGCCCGGTCGAGGTCAGCGTCTGCTGCCCCGCCGCCCGCGAGATCCCGAAGTCGATGACCCGCGGCCCGTCGTCCGTCAGCATGACGTTGTCCGGCTTCAGATCGCGGTGGATCACCCCGGTGGTGTGCAGTTCGCGCAGCGCCTCCACCAGTCCGAGCGCGAGCACGCGCAGCGCGCTCCCGCGCAGCGGCCCGTCCGCCTTCACCCGGGCGCCCAAGGTCCGTCCCGGCACCAGCTGGGTGGCCATCCAGGGCCGCTCCGCGTCCGGGTCGGCGTCCACCACCGCCGCGGTGAAGGCCCCGCTCACCCGCCGGGCGGCCGCCACCTCCTGCCGGAACCGGGTCCGGAACTCCGGGTCGTCGGCGAACTGCTGGTGCACCAGTTTCACCGCGACGAGCCGCCCCGAAGCGGCCCGCCCCGAGTACACCGTCCCCATCCCGCCGGAACCCAGCCGGGCGATCAGGACATACCCGCCGATCGCCCGCGGATCCCCGTCCCGCAGTGTCATGTCCCGCCCCACCCCACCGAGTACATCCGTCGGCGGCACCCTATCCCGGACCTGCGCACTTGTACCGCGAAGGCACTCCCGGCCCGCCCGGATCCGCGGGCGTCACGCCGAACGCAGGGCGTCCGTGGGGGAGGCGCGGGCGGCCCGCAGCGCGGGGTAGAGCCCGGCGAGCGCGGCCACCACCACCGAGACCGTGGGGCCGGCGACCAGGGTGTAGAGCGGGATGGCCGCCGGCCAGCCCTGGACCAGCGCGTAGCCGTACACCGTCAGGCTGCCCAGGAGCAGTCCGCCCGTCCCGCCGATGAAGCCCATCAGCACGGCCTCCAGCAGGAACTGCGCCGAGATCTGGCCGCCCCGGGCCCCCAGCGCGCGGCGCAGCCCGATCTCGCCGCGGCGTTCCATCACGCCGACGACCATGGTGTTGGCGATCCCGACGCCGCCCACCAGCAACGCCACGCCGGCCAGGACGAGTACGAGCGCGGTGAGGCTGTTCTCCGTCTCGGTGCGGGCCAGCAGCAGATCGGAGGGCCGGCTCACCGCGACCATGGTCGGGCTGCCGGGATTCGCGCTGGCCGCGGCCACCGCCTGGACCTGCGGCACGCGTTCGGAGTACGACCGCAGGTAGACGGTCGCGGCGCTGCCGTCGGCCCCCAGGTGCGCGACCGCCTGGGGCCAGCCGACCAGGGCCGCCGTGCCCAGCTCGGGGGCGAGTTCGTTCGGGGCGAGGATGCCGAGCACCTGGTACCACTGTCCGCCCAGCCACACCCGCTCGCCCGGTCCGGTGACGGCGAGGCGCTGCGCGGCCTGGCCGCCGAGCACGGTCACCGGGAGGTTCTCGCTCGCGGCGTCCAGCCACCGCCCGCTCCGGAGTTCGGCGCGCAGCACCTCCAGCAGGTTGAGGCGCGCGGCCAGCACGGTGAGGCTGCCCGTCTGCTGCGCCGGTACCAGGTCGTTGCGGTACACCTGGGCCTTGGTGGCCCCGGTGGCCGTGGTCAGCTGCACGGGCGCGATGGCGGAGAGCATCTTCTCCGCGGTGAGCGGGAGCGGCACCGGCTGCTGGTCGGGCCCCTTGCCGGGGGCCACGGTGATCAGGTTGGAGCCGAGCTGGTCCAGCCGTGCCAGCAGGTGCTGCTGGTTGGAGTTCGAGATGCCGGTGACCGCGACCACGGCGGCGATGCCCAGCGAGATGCCCAGCGCGGACAGGGCGGTACGCAGCTTGCGCGTCCGCGGCCCGATCATGCCCAGGCGCAGCAGGTCCATGGGGCGCAGCCGGCTGCGGGGCGGCCGCGGTCGCGTACGGGTATGCGTACGGGTTCCGGTTTGGGTACGGGTTCGGGTCTTCATGGATGGGCTCCAGCGGGCTCCGGGAGACGTTCGTCGAACTCGATGCGGCCGTCCTGGATGCCGACCCGCCGGGGGAACGAGGCGGCCAGCGCACGGTCGTGGGTGATGACCACCACCGTGGTGCCCTTCGCGTTCAGGGTGCTCAGCAGCTCGACCACGGCGGCGCCGGACACGCTGTCCAGCGCTCCGGTGGGCTCGTCGGCGAGCAGCAGGGCCGGCCGGCCGATCAGGGCGCGGGCGATCGCCACGCGCTGCTTCTCTCCGCCCGAGAGCTGGTCGGGGCGGTGGTCCAGCCGGTGCCCGAGGCCCACGGCGCGCAGCGCCTCGACGGCCCGCGCGCGCCGCTCGGAGACCGACGCACCGGCGTACAGCAGCCCGGTCGCCACGTTCTCGACGGTGGTGAGCCCGGCCAGCAGGAAGAACTGCTGGAAGACGAAGCCGATCCGGTGCGCCCGCAGCGCCGCCAGCTCCCGGTCGGACAGGCCGGCCAGATCGCGGCCCTCGAAGCGGAGCCGCCCCGAGGTGGGGCGGTCGAGCGAGCCGAGCAGCGCGAGGAGGGTGGACTTTCCGGAGCCGGACGGCCCGACGACGGCGAGGAGTTCACCGGCTTCGACGGTGAGGTCGATGCCGTGCAGGATGCGCAGCGGCGGTGTGCCCGGATACTCCTTGACGATGCCGGACAGCTCCAGGACGGGGGCGGTGTTCTCCGCCGGGGGAGCCGTCATTTGGGGATCACCACCTGCGCGCCGGGCTGCACGTCGCCGGTGATCTGCGCCTTGGCGTCGGCGATCAGGCCGAGCTGGACCCTGACCAGCCGGGGGGTGGGTCCGTCGGAGACCCGCACGCCGTAGCCGCCGCCGTCCAGGGCGAGCAGCGCGGTGACCGGAACGATGAGCGCGTGGTCTGCGGTGTCGCCCACCACGGTGACGGTCACCGCGGACTGCCCCGCCCGCTGCGCCTGTTCCTGGCCGTCCAGCACGATCGTCACGGTGGTCTTGGCAGCGCCCGCTCCGTCCCCGGAGCCGCCGCCCGCTCCGCCGGCACCGTCCTCCCCGCCGGAGCCGGAGCCGCGGACCAGCGAGCGGATGCGCCCCTCGACGGCGGAGCCGTCGGCCGACTTGATGCGGACGCGTCCGTCCGGCTTGAACCGGGAGAGCTGGTTCTCGGCGGGCCGCACGGTGACCACGAGCTCCTCGCGGGTCACGGTCATGACCGAAGAGCTGCCCAGGGCCGCGCCGAGCTGCGCGCCGACCTGCTGCACGCGGGCGGACTCCTGCGGCAGCATGACGATGCCGCCCAGCACCACGGTGCCGGTCTCCTTGAGCCCCAGCGACTTCTGCCAGCGCTTCACGGCGGTGGCGGTGTCCGGGGTGAACTTCTGGTCGGCGGTGAGGCCGAGTCCCTTGGCGTGGCCGAGCTTGACCAGGTTGCGTTCGAGCTGCTCCACGTCGGCGCCGGCGGGGACACCGGGGCCCAGGTCGCGCCACATCGGGCGGTCGCCGGCCATCAGCACCACCGGCTGCCCGTCCACCTCGTAGAGCTTCTGTCCGGCCTTGACGACGGCGCCGACCGCCGGGAGCCACGTGAGGGTGCCTTTGCCGGCCGCGACGACGGGGGTGGGCCCGTCGTACACGAGCGAGCCGGTGAGCTGGATGCTGCTGGACAGCGACCCCTGCTCCACCGGGGCGAGGCCGTACTGCACGCCCGCCCGCTCCGTCCCCCCGGTGCCGCGGTCCCACGGGCGGGCGACGGCCACCGCCCCGGCCCCGGCCACCACGGAGAGCACCAGCAGCGGGACGAGGACCCTGCGGCGCCTCCTGCTGCGCACCCGGCCTCCCTCCTCGGCGAGGGGCGCGGCGGGTTCCGCGGGGTCCGTGGATGCTCCGGTTCCTGCGGGTTCCGTCGTGCGGGTCACGTTCACTCACCGATCCGGTAGCCGGGCAGCGGGAACTGCGCGTCGCAGGCGCGCGCGGCGGCATCCCACTTGGCCGGGTCGAACACGGCGCGCGGGACGACGACCACGCCCTCCTCGGGATCCGGGTCGGGCATGTCGGAGTAGCCGTTCTTGCGCGCGCACTCGACCCACTTGCGGGCCATCTCCACGTACTTGGCGCTGTCGGCCTGCTGGATCTGGTGGATCCCGGGCACCTTCTCGTCGCACAGCCGGCTGGCGGCGTCGTAGCCGGACGGCATGCCCGTGTCCGTGCTCGCGGCCGGAAAGCCGATGTTGCCGTCCTTGTCCTGCTCGACGCTCGTCTGCCCCTGCTGGTGCATGCAGTCCACCCAGGCCCGGCGGACCGCGTTGTCGTCCTGCGGCTTGGCCCGGCCTCCGCGGTCGCCCCCGGCGACCTCGGGCGCCGGGGCGTCGGCCGAGCAGCCCGCGAGGGCCAGCACCGCCGCCGCGGCGGCCGCGGCGGGCAGCGCGCGCAGGCCGCGTGGACCGCTTGGGCCTTGCGTTCCCGCAAGGCCTCGCAGCCCTCGCAGGCCTCGTACCGACCGGCCGCGTATCGCGGCGGATGAGCTGCGCATGTCCCACACTCCCAGTGCGTTGCCGATGAACGCCCAGTTCTACGGTTCGCGCGGTGAGCCGCTTGTGATCGCGCGCCTAACCACCGGCTAACCGGCGTGCGGGCAGGCTGGTCCCCGGCGCCGGCCCGCAGGGAACAACGGCGGCACGGGCGAACGGAGCGGGACGCGATGCGGGTGCTGATTGTCGAGGACGAGCGGGAGCTGGCCCTGATGCTCGCGGAAGGGCTCCGCGACGAGGGCATGGTCTGCGATCTCGCCCACGACGGCCTGGAGGCGCTCAAGCGGACCGGCGAGGCCGATTACGACGTGGTGATCCTGGACCGGGACCTGCCCGGACTGGGCGGCGACGCCGTGTGCCGTGCGCTCGCCGCGATGGGCCATCCGGCCCGGATCCTGATGCTGACCGCCGCGGACACCCTGTCCGACCTCGTCGAAGGCCTCGGCCAGGGCGCCGACGACTACATGACCAAGCCCTTCTCCTACCTGGAGCTCGTCGCCCGGCTGCGCGCGCTCGGCCGCCGCACCGCGGCCGGCCGGGCCGAGGTGGTGCTGAGCCGGCACGGAATCAGCCTCGACACGGTGCGCAGGGTCGCCGAACGCGACGGCCGTCCGCTGCACCTGACGCCGAAGGAACTGGGCGTCCTGGAACTGCTGCTGGCCGCCGACGGGGCCCCGGTCGCCACCGAGGAACTGCGGGAGCGGCTGTGGGACACGGGACTCGACCCGGCCACCACGGCGGTACGGGTCACCGTGCACGCGCTGCGCCGCAAGATCGGCGATCCGCCGCTGATCGTGCACGACGCGGGCTACGGATACCGGCTGTGATCCGGTCCCGCTTCCCGATCGGCCCCGGCCGCCTGCCGCTGCGCGGCCGGCTGACCCTGGTGACCACGGCCGTCTTCGCCGTGCTCGGCTGCGGGGTGCTGGCGCTGAACTGGCTCAGCTCGCGCCAGCTCATCGAGGCCAACCGCGACATCGTCATCGCGTCCGCCGGAATGCCGGAGGCACAGTTCCCCGATCCGGGGACGGCCGAGGTGGCCCCGGGGACGGCCGATCTACCCCCGGGGGCCGCCGACGTGCCTCCGGGGGCGACCGACGTGCCCCCGGGGTCCACCCAGGCCGCCCTCACGACCCCGGCCGAGGCCTTCGACCACTTCCAGAACGCCATCCTGGGCGACCTGCTGACCCGCTCCGCGGTGCTGCTCACCGTCTTCACGGCGCTCGCCGCGCTGCTCGCCTGGTGGGCGAGCCACCGCTCCCTGCACCGGCTCCACCAGGTGACCGGGGCCGCACGCCGGATCAGCACCGGCAGCAGCCTGGACGAGCGGCTCGCTCTGGACGGTCCGTACGACGAGATCCGCGAACTCGGGGACACCTTCGACGCCATGCTCGACCGGCTCGACCGGAGCTTCACGGCCCAGCGGAGCTTCACCGCCCACGCCTCGCACGAGCTGCGCACCCCGCTGACCGTCCTGCGCACCGCGCTGGAGATCCCCCTGGCCCAGGGGCGGGTCCCGGACGAGCTGCGCCCCGCCGTCCTGCGCGCGCTGGACGCCAACGTACGGATCGAGCGGCTGATCGCGGCCCTGCTGACCCTGGCGCGCGCGGAGAGCGCCGCACCGGCGCTGCGTCCGACGGATCTGGCGGACACCGCCCGGGCCGCGGCGTACGACCTGGCCGAGGAGGCCCGTACCGCCGGGGTCCGGGTCACGCTCGACGCGGCGGACGCGCCGGTGGACGGGGACCCCGCACTGCTCCGGCAGGTCGCGCTCAACCTGCTGGCCAACGCGGTGCGCCACAACCATCCCGGCGGCACCGCCGTGATCGTGACCGGCACGGTGGGCGACCGGGTGTTCCTGGAGGTCTCCAACACCGGCGACGTCGTGCCGCCGGAGGAGGTGCCCGCCCTGTTCGCGCCGTTCCACCAGGGCCGGGAGCGGGGCAGCGGTTTCGGGCTCGGGCTCGCCGTGGTCCGGGCGATCAGCGACACCCACCACGGCGAGATCGTGGCCACGCCCCGCGCGGGCGGCGGGCTCACGGTCCGCGTCCTGCTGCCCGGCCGCGACGGGGCCGCGGCCGGGGCGGGTTGACCTGAACCGGTACGGGGTGACCTCAGCCGGTACGGGTTGACCTCAGTCCTCGTCCGCCCAGCGGTGTCTGATGTTGATGAGCGAGGCCTTGGCCAGGACCACGGGATTGAGGAAGCGCACCGGGCCGATCAGCCGGGACGCGAACAGGTGCATGTGCCGCGCCATGGCCGCGTCGCGCGCCGCCGCCGCGAACACCAGCTCCTCCCCGGGATTGAACGGACGGGACTTGGCGAAGTCGATCGCCAGCGTCTGGTGACCGCTCAGTTTGCGCCCGTGCTTGCGCGCGTACCGCCTGAGCGACCTGCCGAGGTCACCGCGGCCGGCCGCGGCCGGGGCGACCGCCTCCGCCAGCCAGCGCGCGGACTCCAGGGCCCACCCGCATCCCACTCCCCACAGGGGGTCGCCGGTCAGGGCGGCGTCGCCGATCAGCGCGAGGCCCGGTGCGGTGGGCTTGCGCATGTGGAGCGGGTAGTCGACCGTCCCGATGATCTTCGAGACGCGCTCGGCGGAGTCGATCGCCGGCGCCTCGGGCAGGGCGCGGACGAAGGCGGCGAAGCTGCCCTCCAGGTCCTCGCGGAACTCCGGCAGCCGCTTCTTGTCCGGGAGCACCGCGAGGACGGTCACCCCGTCGTCGTTCGGGAACGCGTAGGCCATGTCGGGTTCGAGGAACCAGGTGTGACCGATGCCGTCGCGGAGCGGCAGGTTGCGGAAGTGGGCGAGGTAGCCGAAGCGGTTGTTCGGACGCGTCACGGTGCGCATCCCGGCGTGCTTGGCCACCGCCGAGTCCTTGCCGTCGGCGCCGACCACCAGCCGGGCCCGGATCTCGCGCTCGCCCTGCGGCGTCGACGCGCGCACCCCCACGGTCCGTCCGGCCTCCCGGACCACCTCGGTGACCTGGTGACCGAGGAGCAGGTCGACGCCCGGGGTCTGCGCGGCACGGGACCTGATCAACGGGTCGAGGGTGCTGCGCCGGACGTTGTACGCGTACGGCAACTCGGGCCCGCCCGGAGCCGGTTTCGGCTCGATCCAGCCCCAACGGGTGTACCAGCGCGCCGTGTTGCGGACCGCTCCGGCCTTCTCCAGGTCGGGGACGAGGCCGAGCTCGTCCAGGACCGGATAGGCGTTGGCCGTGATGGAGTGGGTGCACAGCACCTTGTACGCCTCGGGGTCCGAGCGGCGTTCCAGCAGGGCGACGCGGACTCCGCGCCGGGCGAGCAGGATCGCCGCGGCGCTGCCGGCGAGGCCGGCCCCGCTGATGACGACGTCGTAGTCGTGTTCCGCGCTCTCAGGCCTGGGCATGCGCTGATCGCCCCCTTCGGGGTGTGGTGCCGCTGACGGGAGTGGTGCAGCACCCACAGGTGTCATGCCCATGAAGACTTGTCAAGATCGCGCCGACCCCGGAAGCGGGCCGGTGCGGCCGCCTTGTCGTACGGCGGCCGCACCGGCCCGGAGCGTCACGGCCCGGAGCGTCGCGGCCCGGACCGCGAGGGCCCCGGCCTCAGTCGTCCAGCTCCAGGCGGTGGACGCCGCCCTGGTCGACGCCGGCGAAGAGGTACCGGCCGTCGGGCGAGGCCGCCAGGGACAGGACATCCTTGTTCGGCATCGAGCGGGAGATGTTGTGCCAGGTCAGCCCGCCGTCGGTGGAGCGCAGCACGCCGCGCCCGCCGGTGGGGGTGAAGTCCGTCCAGCGGGTGCCGGTGCCCGCGTAGAGGGTGCTGCCGACCCGGAGGAGGCTGGAGACGCTGATCCGCAGGGCGCCGGTGTCGGCCTTGGTGAAGGTCTTGCCGCCGTCCTTGCTGACCCGGATCGCCTGACCGCCCGTGACCATGGCGTCCGCCGTGAACTGGACGGCGTGCACCGCTGCTCGCACCACCGGAACCGACGGGCCCCGGCGAGGACTCCGCGGAACCGGGCGAGGAGGACAGGCTGCTCCTCGCCCTGCTGGTCAGCGGGTTGAAGGACGAGGCGATAGCGCGCCAGCTGGGCTGGTCGGTACGGACCATGCGGCGCCGGATGAGCCGCCTGCACGACCAACTGGGCGCGGCGAACCGCTTCCAGGCGGGAGCCGTCGCGGCCCGGCGGAAACGCGGTGGTGACGCCGGGAACGCCCCGGTTAGCATCCGAAGATGACGATGCCGGCAGACAAGCCCCTCCACGACGCCGTGCGTCGAGCCGACCTCGACTGGCTGGCCCGCCATCTCGACCCGCAGGTCTGCCCGCCGGCCGCCTTCGGGCTCCTCGTCCGGCACGGGGATTCCCGACTGCGGTACCTGGGGCTGGCCCTGCTCGCCGAGCGCGTCACCGCGGGCCGGACGGGCGACGAGCGCGAGACGGCCGAGCTCGCGGGGCTGCTGCCGGTGTCGGTGGAGGGCCCGCCGGAGGAGGCGCTCCTCCTGGCCCGGCTCCACGAACGACTCGGCCCGTACGTCCTGGAACACCGCCGCCCGGCGTGGCGTACGGCCGGGCTGCCGGTACGCGTACGGATCGCCTGGCTGCGCGCCGAGATCCTGAACGAGCCCGCGGTGATCCGGAAGGAGCCCCCGGGCGAACTGCTCTACCAGGCCCTGCGGGAGACGACCGCCACCGGAGCGCACCGGCCCGAGCAGCTCGTGGACGAGCTGGTGGGCAGCGGCGACCCGGTGGTGCAGGGGGAGGGGCTGCGGCTGGCCCGGCAGGCACTGCACGCCGGCCTGCTGGCCCCCGTACGGGTACGCGCCCACGTGATCGGGCTGCTCGGCAGCGGCAGCCCGGCCGTCGCCGCCGCCGCGCTGGAGGAACTCACCGAGCCCTGGGCGGCGTTGGAGCCCCTGCCGGCGGGGCGGCTGTCGCCCTTCCTCACCGTCGCGTCGGCGCTCACTCGGCCCGGGACCGCCGATGCCGCGCTCACGGCCGCGGCCCACCACGGACACCGCGGCCTGCTCCGGCAGGTCATCGACGATCCGGATCTGCCGCCGGGCCTTCGCCGTCGGGCGATGGAACGGCTCGGCGATCTGGCGGACCGCGGCGACATCGGCGCACTGACGGAGATCGCCGCACGGGACCCGCTGCTGTTCGGAGCACCCGCCGTGACCTGCCTGCGCGGGCTCCACCGGCGCGGGCACTTCCCGGAGGCTCCGCACGTCCCGGCCGTCATCGGCCTGGCGCTGGCCGATCACTCGGTTCCGCCCCACGAGGTCGCGACGATCCTGTTCACCTGCCGCCACGAGACGCTCCGCGTCCTGGCCGACGCGGATGCAGGCGACCCGAGCTGGCCGCGGCGACTCGCCCTGCTGGTCGCCCTGGCCGGACAGGGGGCGCAGGACCTGGAGATCGGGGACGCCGTCACCCGGGTCCTCCCCTCGGCTCCCGCGCCGGGGCCGTTCCTCGACGCGATCCGTGCGCTGCGCCACGCGGATGCCGAGGACGCCGTGATCGCCCTCCTGCCCTCGGCGCCCGCAGCGGCCCTGGACGCGCTGGAGGCCATCGGCGGGCACCGGACGACGGCGGCGCTGAGGGAAGGGCTCGGCCTCGTCGCGGAGGACGGCGCGGGAGAGACGGAGGACACCGCGGGAGAGACGGAGGACACCGCGGGGGAGACGGAGGACAGCGCGGGGGAGACGGAGGACGGCGCGGCAGGGATCGCCCCGCATCTCCGCGCCGTACGCCACCGCGCGCTCGAGGTGCTGTGGCACCTGACGGACGATCCGTCACGGCGGAGTGCCCTTCTCGACCGCCTCGATCCCGCCGATCTGCCGACGCGCATCGCGGCGGACCTCGGCGGTCCGGACGAGCGGGAACTGGCCCTCCTGAGCTCCCATCTGGACCCGGACCAGCCGGTGGCCGCACTGTGCCGACTGGCCGCACACGGCGGCGCGGGCACGCTGCCGGTCATCGCGGACCTGCTGCTGCGCGTCGTGGCCGAGCTGGCGGCGTCCCGGGAACCGGGCGCAGCCGCCCCGCGTCTCGACGGCGTGGAGCAGGCCGCACCGCAGCCGTGGGAGCCGGCCCGACAGCATCCCGGGGAGCCTGCGGTCCCCCAGGAGATCCTGGACGCCGTACACGGCCTGGGCCGCCGGCTCCACGAGCGGGGACGCATCAGGCCGGCCTGCCTGCTCGACGCGCAGACCCCGCAGGAGGCGGGCCACGCTCTCGTCGCGACCCTGGCGCTCGATCTGCTGGACCGGCCCGGACTGTCGAGCGGCGAACAGACGGTCCTGCTCGAACTCCTGCTCCGAGCCCCCTACGCGGGCACCCGTGCGCGGGTGCACCGCCTGCTGCGGCACCGCGACCGGCACGTGCGCAAGCACGTGATCGCGCTCCTCGCCCGCGAGGCCACCGGGGACGATGCGCAGGCCCTGTCGGCGACGCTGATCACGCTGACCACCGCCCAGGACATCCAGACCGTCCGGCAGGCGCTCCTCGCCCTCGGCCACGCGCGGGCCCGCTGGGCCGCCACCGCGATCGCCGCATGTCTCGGCCACCCGAACATGAACGTCAAGAAGACCGCCGCGCAGGTCCTGGTCGGCGCGGGCACGCCCGTGGCGGTACCGGCGCTGCTCTCCTGGCTCGGACGCCACGACAATCCGGGCCTGCGCGGCACCCTCATCGAGGCGTTGCGCGCCGTCCTCGGCGACGCGTACCCGGCGACCGTCCTCGCCGCGGCCGAGCACAGCGACCACGGCCGTACCCGCGAACTGCTGCTGGCAGGCCTCGACGGCGCCCTGCCGGTGCGCTCGGTCCTCGCCCTGGACGAGCAGGCGTCACGGGTCGCACCGACCCTGCTCGCCCTGGTGGCGAGCGGTCGCGTCGGCCTCGCCTCCGGGACGGTCGAGGGCCTGTCCACGGCCCTGGCCCGGCACGGGATCACCACGGCCGCCGCACCCCGGTCGGCGGCGGACACCGGAGCGCAACGCGATGTCGACGCCCTGGTGGCGGAGGGCTGGCACGCCCCGACCGCGCTGCGCCTCACCGCGCGGCACGAGCCGCTGCGCCCCTTCCGGCTGCGGGAGCTACGGCACCTGCTGCCGGACTGGCTGCGGCTGGCCGCCTGCGAACCCGCCGAGCGAGCTGCCGTCCTGCGGCTCACGCTCCGGCTCTGCCCCGCGCCCTGGACGGCCGGGGAACTCGCAGCCTTCGCGCGGTCCACCGCGGTCCTGCTCGACGGGCTCGCCGAGGCCCCGGCGGAGGACCGGCACGGCCTCATGGCGGTACTCGAAGCGATCGCACCGACCCTGCCCGCGGTCGAGAAGCAGACCGTCGCCGTGGCGGTACGCGCACTGCCCCGCGCCCCTGCGGACGGCCCGTCCACACTGACGCTGCTGCGGAGCCTCGACGCGGTACTGGTCCGCGCCGACCTCGAACAGGCCCTGGAATGCGCCCGGTCGGGCGCTGTCCCGCAGCAGGCCGAGACCGCCGTGCTGCGGGACGCGTTCGCCGTCCCGCAGTCTCCCGCGACCACTACGGCCACTGCGGCCACTGCGGCCACCGCGGCCACCGCGGCCACCACGCAGGCCGAAGCCGAAGCCGCGGCCGAGGCCTGGCGCGCCGAGCTGGAGGCCGCGGTGCGAACACCGGGCGCCCTGGAGGAGTTCCGCCGACGCTGCCGCCAGTACGACGGCGTCCAAGACCAAGACCAAGACCAAGGCGAAGGTGAAGGCGAAGGCGAAGCCCAAGCCGGAGCCCGAGCCCGAGGCTCCCGGGACCGTCTGGCCGCGCTGATCGACGTCCACGTTTCGGCCGGACCCGAGGTCCGCGTCGCCCTCGTCGACTGGATGACGGAGATCCAGCCCCTCGACGCACCCCCGTGGACCATCGCCGAAACCGCCCGCGCCAAGGCTCCGCACCCGCGGACCGTGCGCATCGACGACCTCGACCAGCCCCGTTCGGCGGCATTGCGGGACCGCCTGCTGGCCATGCTGCAGGCACCCGCGCCGGACCGCCGGCACACCGCGGCCCTCGCGCTCCTCGCATGGCCCGAGCTCGACTGCGGGCTCCCCGTGCTCCGCGCGTTCCTCCGGGGCGCTGTCGACGTACCCGTCGGCGAAGGCCTGGTCCGCGCATGGGGCGCGATCGAGGAGGAGGAACTCCGCGCGGACGGCATCCTGCACGACAGGGTCGCCCTCGTGGCGAGCGACCTCGGCCCGTCGGACCTGGAGCCGCTGGTCCCGCTGCTGCTCGAATGGTGGGAGCACGATCCGCCGTCCGGCAGCTCCGCGGCCCGGCGGGCGCTGGGCCGGGTCCCCGCCGACGTGCTGGCGGAGCGGCTCGCGGAACGTCTCGACGCAGGCGCCTGGGGGTTCCTCGACCTGCTCGGCGGGCGTCCCCTGCTGCGCACCCCCGCGATGACGCGGACCTGCCGACGGCTGCGCGCCGAAGGACGCGACGACCTCGCCGACACCCTGGACCTCGTGGACGGTCCGCTGCGCCGCCCGGACACCGCGCAGGAGGACGCCGCCGCGCTGGCGGCGCTCCGCGACCGCGGCCCGGCCGCGTCTGAGGCGGCGTACCAATCCCCCTCCCGGCAACAGCTGTTGGACCTGGCCCGCACGGGTGACCCGGTACAGGTGCGCCAAGCACTCACGCGACTCTCCGAGGGGCACGGCGGCCCGGACGCGGACCCCGACCCCGACCCCGGCCTGCGGGACCTGATCGGCACCTTGCTGCACCACCCCAGGCCCAAGGTCCGTCTGCACGCCCACCGGACCTCGCGGGCCGTGCTGGACCGTCAGACCTACCTCCACCACACCTCGATCCTGCTGCACGATCCCCAGCCGGACCTGGTGCGCACGGCGATCCGTACCCTCTGCCACGCGACCTGGACACCCGCGATCCCCGCGATGACCGGCCTGCTGGAGCACGCCCACCCGGTCGTCCGCAGGGCCGCGGCCGAGGGACTCGTCGCCATGGGCGCGCCGGCGGTCCCGGCGCTCAGACGCGCCGCCGTGCACGCCCGCCCCGACAAGCGCTCCCTCTACGCGGAGATCCTCGAACGGATCACGGCTGCCCTCGACGGCTGATCAGGCAGGGCAGTCCGCGAGGGTGCCCGAGGACATGAACTCCCGGGCCGTGCCGTCCTCGGCGGTGATGACGGCGGCCCACCGGGTGTAGGGCCAGTTCGCGGAGCCGGCGGCCTGGGCGCGCAGGCTCCGGCAGACGGCGGAAGCGGCGATACGGGCCCAGCTCGCGCGCGTGGCGCCGTCCCAGTCGGGCCTCTTCACCCACACGTACAGGGCGCGGCCCTCGGGGTCGTATCCGGCGCTCGTGTTGTGGTGGCCGAGGGAGCCGTCGGGCCACCGCGCGAAGATGCCGGCGACGGCGTCGGTGGCGACGCGGATCTCCTCGCGGTCGCTGCTGGGGACCTGGGCCCGCGCCAGGCCGGGCTGCCCGGGACGCCAGTCGTCGGTCCGCTGGGTCACGGAGGTGGTGCAGGTGGGGTTGGTGCGGAAATCGTCCTCCCACACGATCCCGGGTCCGCCCGCGCGCGCGGTGTCCACGATCACGTAGTCGGTGTAGGGGTAGTCGGGATAGATGCGGACGAGGTCCCGCAGTCCCAGGCAGGCCAGTTGGGCGATCTCCTGGACCGCTACGGGAGGAAGCCCGCCGCCGCTGCCGCCCATGGCGACGTACACCTCCTTCCGCTCCTGGTGGAAGGTGAGGGTGCCGTTCTCGGCGTCGGGATAGGCCACGGGGTCCAGCCAGGCTCCCGTGCCCATCGCTCCGTAGGTGTCGGTCTCGGCCGCCGTCCGGCCGGGGCGGGACTCCCTCCACGTGGCGATGGAGGCCTCCCCCGAACCGGTCCCGGTGCCGGTCTCCTTCGCGGGCCCGCCCTGGCGCGTGGCGTTCCCGGCCGGGCTCGCGCTGCTGCCCGGCGCCGGATGCACTGCCGTCGCGGCTGCCGCCGTCGCCGATGCCGCCCGGGTCGCGCCGCGCGGTCCGCCGCCGTCCTCGTTCGTGACGAACGCCGCGATGCCGCCGCCCAGTCCGCCCACCAGGGCCGCGGCCAGGGCCACAACAGTCAGGGTCCGCGTCCGGGACGCTGCGGCCGGGGCGTACCACGACGGGTCGTCCGGCGCGGGCATGTGCCACTCGGCGGCGATGAGGTCGCCGACCAGGGTGGGCGCGCCACCGGGCGCGAGGACCTGGGTGGCCTGCGCGGACAGCAGGGTGGCGCACGCGTCGGCCGCCTCGGCTGCCGTCGGCCGTTCGCCGGGCTCCTTCGAAAGGGCCCGCGCCACGATCTCCCGGAGTCCTTCGGGTACGCCGGTGAGTTCGGCCTCGCCCGCCATGACGCGGAAGGCGACCACGTCGGGGGCTCCCGTGCCGAACGGGAGCCGGCCCGTCGAGGCGTAGGCGACGAGCGCGCCCCAGGCGAACACGTCCCCGGCCGGCCCCGCCGTCCCGGTGCGGTACTGCTCGGGGCTGATCCAGCCGGGAGTGCCGGTCATGACGCCGGTCCGGGTCACCGACGTGCCGTCGACCGCGTGGGCGATGCCGAAGTCCAGGACCCGGGGCCCGGACGGGCTGAGGATGACGTTCTGCGGCTTCACGTCCCGGTGCACCACGCCCGCCCGATGGATCGCGGCCAGCGCCTGCGCGGTACCGGTGGCGAAGGCGTGCCGGGAGCCGCCCGTGAGCGGGCCGAGAGCGGCCAGGTGCTCGCTCAGGGTCGGACCGGGCGCGAACTCCGAGGCCAGCCACGGGGCGGCGGCCTCCGGGTCGGCGGCGAGCAGCGGCAGGAGGCACGGGCCCTGGACCCGGGACGACAGGGCGACCTCGCGGCGGAACCTGGCCCGGAACTCCGGGTCCTCGGCCTGCGCCGGGTGGATGACCTTCACCGCCACCTTCACCCCGTCCGGGGTGAGGGCGGCATGGACGGTTCCCATGCCGCCCTCACCGAGCCGGCCGATGACCCGGTACGGGCCGATCCTCCCCGGATCGCCGGGCCGGGGAGGCCGCACCCGCCCGGCGGAACCGCTGCTGCTCACGAAAGACTTCCTTCTTCTGCCGAGTGCAGGATGGTACCGAGGCGACGTGCCCGGGCGCCCTGCCGTCTCAGCCCCCGCGTGCCGGTCGAGCGGGGCGGTGCGGTGGAACAGGCCGAGACGGTGCGGGGGCGGCCTGCCCACCGGCCGTAGCCAACGTGATCATTCGCCTCTGGTCCAGGCCAGGAAGCGGCTGAACAGGCCGCCCTTGGGCTGCGGCGCGGCAGCGGCGTGCGTACCCGAGGGGCCGGCGTGGGAGGGCGCGGGGGCGGCTGCCTGCTGCTGGGGCGCCTGGCTCCCGTTCGACCCCGCCGACCAGGCGGAAGCGCCGGATCCGGCCGACGCGGCCGGCCCGGCTCCCTGCGCGACGGCCTTCGGGGTGAAACGGATCGGGAGGGTGACCAGCGAGCGGCTCCACGGAATCGGCGCCCAGGTGAGCGACTTGAACGGGACGCGCAGCTCCACGTCGTGAAGCTGGTTGAGCAGCGTCTCGACGGCAGTCACGGCGATCATGAAGGCCGGGTCCTTGGCGGGGCAGGCGTGCGGTCCCGCTCCGAAGGCCAAGTGCGCCTTCGCGCTGAGCTGTTCCCGGTGCTCGGTCAGCTTCGGGTCGGTATTGGCCGCGGCGAACGAGATGAGGATCGGGTCGTTCGCCCGGAGCACCCTGCCGCCGAGCTCGACGTCGTGCGTCGGGTAGTGGGCCGCGTAGTTGGAGATCGGTGCGTAGTTCCAGAGGGTCTGGGAGATCGCGTCCTCGACCGGGAGCCCGAGCTGCCAGTCCTCCCCGAGGTACAGGGCGGTGCTGGTGCCGATGGCCGCGGCCAGCGGCGCGGTGCCGCCGGAGAGCAGGGTGACCAGCTGGTGCAGCACCTCCTCGTCGCTCAGCTCGGCCGAGTGCTCCATCAGGCGCGTCGTCAGGTCGTCCGTCGGGCGCCGCCGCTTGAGGGCGATGAGCTCCATGAGCGCCCCGCCGAGCACCTCGTCGGACCCGGGGGTTCCCTCGAAGAGGCCGCTGATCCCGGCGATCACGCGGTCGCCGATCTCGGGCGGGCAGCCGAAGAGCTCGCTGAAGACCAGCAGGGGCAGCGGCTGGGCGTACTCGGCCATCAGCTCGGCATGGCCGCGGATGTCGGTACTGAACTGGCTGATCAGGTAGTTGGCGGACTGCTGGGTCTGCCGGATGAGCTGGTGCTCGTTGACCGTGGCGAGACTGTCCGTGACGGCCCGCCGCAGCCGGGCGTGTGCGGCGCCGTCACTGAGAAGGGCGTTGGGGCGGTAGCTCATCATCGGCAGGGCCGGGCTGTCGGCCGGTACGCGGCCTTCGTTCAGCGCGTTCCAGCGTCGGGAGTCGCGTACGAAGGAGGCGGGGTTCTGCAGGATGTACAGGGCGGCGTCGTAGCTCGTGACGAGTTCGACCTGGACGTCGGGGGCGATGTCCACGGGCGCGCTGGGACCGTACGCGCGCAGCTGTGCGTAGTGGCTTTCGGGGTCGGCTCCGAACGAAGGGCCGTACATCTGGACGTTCCCGTGCGCGGGGCAGCCGGGAGGTATCTCGTGGGGGTCACGTGGCTGTTGCATTCCTGCGCTCCTAGCCGAGTTGGGACATGAGGTGTTTCACGAGGGTGATGAGGGCCCGCGCGGAGGATTTCTCGTCCCGTACGTCGCATTCCACGACCGGGGTCTCGGGGGCGAGGTTGAGGGCCTCGTGCACTTCGTCGAGCGGGTAGTGCGTGGTGCCCTCGAAGTGGTTCACGGCGATGGCGTACGTCAGGCCGAAACGCTCGACGAGGTCCAGGACGGGGAAGGACTCGTGCAGGCGCTCAGGGTCGACGAGGACCAGCGCGCCCAGAGCGCCCCGGGACAGCTCCTCCCACATCTCCTTGAAGCGCTCCTGGCCGGGCGTTCCGAAGAGGTAGAGCACCAGGGTGTCGCTCAGGGTCAGCCGGCCGAAGTCCATGGCGACGGTGGTGGTCGTCTTGTCGGGCGTGCCCGACAGATCATCGAAACCCACACTGGCTTCGGTGATCTCCTCCTCGGTCCGCAGGGGCTCGATCTCCGAGAGACTCCCGATGCAGGTGGTCTTGCCGACCCCGAAATGCCCCACGACGAGGATCTTCACCGCATGGGAGACATCTGGATCCAGGTACACGCGTTACGCTCCGAATCGATTCTTCAGGCCCTCGAGCACGGCGCTGACCAGTTCTCTGTCGACACGTTCGGCGCGCGGTATCGGTGTCCTCGCGAGGATGAGTTCGTCCTCCTCCAACTGCGCCAGCAGGATGCGGACGACGCCCAGGGGCAGGTGCGTGTGCCCCGCCACCTCGGCCACGGACAGGAAGCCGTTCGCGACCAGGTCCATGACCCGGCCCGCTTCCGGGGACAGCGTGCGGGCTGCCACCTGTCCGATGTCCGCCGCCGCCGTCACGAGCGTCGTGTGCTCGTACTCGTGGTCCGGGGGCAGTGCCCGTCCGTTCGTGATCACGAAGAGGGGGACTAACGGAGAGGTCAGTTCCAGCTCTTCGTCCGGCTCGCGACCGTCAGACATGAGCAGTTCCCTTCCCCGGTACCGCGGTTGCCGTCGCCGGTGCCGGTGCGGCCAGTCTGGGAACCACCTCGTGCAGACGCGTGGTGAACTGCTCGATGTCGCAATCGTGCTCGGCGGCGGCGGCCAGGAGGGTGTCGGGGCCGGCCGCCATCAGGAAGATCCAGCCGTGCTGGAACTCGATGACCGTCTGACGCCATTCCGGTTCCTCCACGGCCCCCGCGAACTGGGAGGTGACCCGGCTGTAGGCGTGGATGCCCGTCATGGCCGCGGAGATCGTGTCCGCGAGGTCCCGGCTCATCCCCTTGGTCGCCCCGCGGGGAAGGCCGTCCGATCCCAGCAGCACGGCGTGCCGGGCACCCTCGACCTCGGAGACCACCCGGTCGAGCTCGCCCAGGACGAATCCGGCGTCACCGGGGCCCTGCTGCCGGGGCACGCTCCCGCGCGGACCACCGGCGTCCTCGGCGTTCACCCGCGGCGGCGAGGTGAGGTTGTTGCCCAACCGGGCGACGAGACGGTGCATGCGGAAGGAGATCTGCTGCATGTCCACATCGGGCGCGGCCGCGGCGGCGAGGTAGGAGCCCTGCCCCGCCCCGATCAGGAAGCTCCAGCCGTGCGAGAACTCGACGATGGTCTGGTTCCACTGCCGGTCCTCCTCCGGTCCGGCGAAGTGGGCCGTCGCCCGGCTGAGCGACTGCATCCCGGCCATGGCCGCCGAGATGGTGCGCACGTCCTTCTCCGCCAGGCCTTCGGTCGCGCCGCGGGGAAGGCCGTCGGCGGACAGCAGGACGGCGTGCCGCGCATGGGGCACGTTGTGCACGATGTCCTCGAGCATCCACGAGAGGTCAGCGGTCATGCCTCTTCGGGCCCTTCGAACGAGGTGGCGTCAAGGTTGCGGCCGGAGAGCGTGCCGCGCTGGAGGGCCCCCAGGCTGCGCCCGGAGGCGCGGCCCGTCTCCCCGGAGGTCCGGGGCGCCGGCGCCGGCGCCGTGGCGTCGGGATCGGGAACGCTCGCGATGGGCGCCTGGCGCGCGCCGCGCTTGGGCAGACCGTGCATCGTGCGCGACGTCGCACCCGGGGCGGGCCGGCTCTCGGCGGCCCGCCGGATCTCGCTGACCGGAGCCTCCTGCACGGACGAGGCAGACGAGGCAGACGTGGCGGACGAGGCGGACGAGGCGGTCGGGACGGGCTGGACGGGCGGGATCTCCTCCATGGTCCACAGCTCCTCGGGCAGGAGGACGACGGCCCTGACGCCGCCGTACCGGGAGACTCCGGTGACGTCGACCTTGAAGCCGTGCTGACGCGCGATCAGGCCGATGACGGGGAAGCCGAATCTGGGCTGGGTCCCGAGCTGCGACAGGCGGGGGGCGATTTCTCCGGAGAGCAGTGCGGTCGCCCGCTGCCGCTCCTCGTCGTTCATGCTGACGCCGGCGTCGTCGATGACGATGCACAGGTTGTTCTGGACGCGCTGGAACGTGACCTCGATCGGCGCGTCGTGCTGCGAGAAGCTCGCGGCGTTGTCGAGCAGCTCCGCCACGGCGAGGGCGACGGGTGCGACCGCGGACGCCTTCAGGGCGAGGCTGGTCTGCTGCATGATGGCGACCCGGTGGAAGTTGCGGATCTGGCCCTGGGCACTGCGCACCACGTCGTAGACGCTGGCGGGCCGGTTGCGGCGGCCGAGCGGCGCACCGCACATGACGGCGATGCCCTGAGCCTTGCGCGCCATCTGGGCGTTGGCGTGGTTGACGTCCAACAGGTCGCTGAGGACGGTGTGTCCGCCGTACTTGCGCTGGATGCCGTCGAGGAGCGTCGTCTGCTCGGCGGCGAGGCTCTGCAGGAGGCTGGCGGCGCCCTTGAGGACGGCCTTGGTGTTCTCCTCGGCTGCTTCCTTGGCCGCGCGGAGCGTGGCGTCCTGCTCGACGCGGAACCTCTGCAACTCGGCGCGCGACGCGTGCAGGTGACTGTCCGCGGCGAGCAGCTGGTGCCTCAGTTCGGCCTCGGTGTGCTCCTTCTTCGCCGCCAGCGCTCTGGTGCGCGCGACGAGTGCCACGACCGCGACGACGGCTATAGCCGCCACCGCAATCAGGCACCACACAAGTGCGTCTCGATTCATGGAAACCTTTCCCGGCGCGTGTCATGCGGACGGCTGCAGATACACCTCGCGAGGCCCCGCAACACAGCTGATCGGCACGGTTCACCTGCTGTTACGCGGAGAGCATGCCGCCGATCCAAATCAGCATCTGTGTCTAAATGAATCAAGATCACAGATGCCGGGATGCTATCACCGGATCTTCGGCCCCCCGGACGTCGGCTATGGCGCCGCATCCGCCCAACCGGACTGCCACGGCTGCGGGTTGACATGGCCTTTCCGGCCCCCGCACCGGCCGTCGGCAGCCCCCTCCCGACACCGATTCGTTAAGCAGTTCTTCACGGGAGGGGCGGTGATCTCTCACATCTCCCCAGCTCCCGGATCCTTCGGACCTCGGGCCGCGGGAGCCGGGACCGAGGCGCTCCCGCGGATATTGCCCGGAATTGTGATGAGTCCAAGCGGAATGAGGACGGGCCGCCGCGGATCCGCTGTTCCCCGGCCTCCCGGCCACGCGCCGGCCCGGTTGCCGAAGTCCCGGATCCGGCCGTCGCCACCTGCGAGGACGCGGTCGCCGCCGCCTGTCGCCGCTCCGGCCGCGGTACGCAATACACCTCTGCGGCCTTCACCGCGGCTTGCCGCGAGTGCGCGAACGCCGGTGGATAAAACATCCCGGATCGCCTCCCGGATCGAGCCGCGGCAATGCAATCCCGGAATCGTTCCATGCCGGAATCGCATGCGAGTTGTTGCATGGTGAACGATGTCTGAAAGCACTGATATCCGCGGGGCCGCTTCTTCCCGTCGCATCGACAGGCGCCTGTTCGCCGACGGCCCCCGCCGTTCCCCTCGACCCGGCCGGCTTCGCGGGCCAAGTGGAACGGCGGAGCAGGCCGGTTGGCCGGTTCCGCGCCCGGCGCAGAGCGGGTGCGCGGGCCCGTTCCCGCAGGCGGTGTCCGCTCCCGGCAGCGGGATCGGCTCGTGATCGACTCTCGGCCCAACGGCTTGATTTCGCTCTTTCGCCGGCCGTGGCCGTGCCGCTTCCCTTGGCTCGGGCGCCGACGCGGCGACCACGTCCCCGCATCTCCGCATCTCCGTGAACCCGCCCCCTGGAGGACCCGTGGCATCGTCGGACCAGGAGTGGAAGCTCGACGCCGGAACCGCGCGACTCCTTCTCGCGGGCGACGAGGGCATCGTCAAGCCGCTCCTCCTGTTCAGCAAGGCCGGCCCCGGGGCGACGGACCTGGACGCGCTCCAGGCCCGCCTCCATGCCACCACCGACTCGTTCGGCGACGCGGTGCGCGCCCGTGGCCACGACCTGATCCTGATCGGCTTCGACGACGGCGCCGCCCCCCTGTCCGACCTGGCGGACACGGTCGTGGACGCCCTCCGGCGCACGACGGCCGAGCAGACCGGCAACGCCCCCCTCGCCGTGGGCGGCATCGGCCGGGGAGCGCTGGCGGTCCGCTACGCACTCGCCGCGACGGAGTACCGCCAGGAGGACCACCGCGCCGGAACGTACTTCTCCTTCAACGGGACGGCGCCTTCCCCGGAGGAGCACACCGAGCTCGCGGTACTGGGCGGTTGGCCGCGGTTGCCGCAGAAGCTCAAGCTGGTCGCCGGTGACGTCGCCGGCGACCTGGGCGACGAGGACTTCGACGACACCACCACCGCCCCCGCGGACCCGGGAGGCCTGCTGATCCCCGCCGCGCAGACCTCCTGGCTACTGGACCACCTTGCCTAGTGATCTGGTTTGGAGATCCTGTCGCAGTAGCGGCAGATTCGGTCGAGGATCTGGTCGGCGGTCTTGGTCCACTTGAAGGGCCTGGCCTCGTCGTTCCAGACCTCGATCCAGCCCTCGAGTGCGGTCTTGAGGTCGTCGAGTGAGCAGAACACGCCGCGTTCGAGGCAGCGTCGTTCCAGTTCGGCGGACCACCGCTCGACCTGGTTGATCCACGACGAATACGTCGGCGTGAAGTGCAGCTGGAACCGGGGATGCGCCAGCAGCCACTGGTGCACCACCGGTGCCTTGTGGGCGGAAAGGTTGTCGCAGATGACGTGGACCGCCAGGCACGGATCGGTCTGGCGGTCGATCTCGTCGAGGAAATCACGGAAGTCCACGGCCCGGTGCCGCGCGGACAGTTTCGTGATCACCTTGCCGGTGGCGGTGTTCAGGGCGGCGAACAGGTCGACGGTGCCGTGGCGGACGTAGTCGAAGGTCCGCCGTTCGGGGACTCCGGGTAGCATCGGCAGCACCGGCGCGGTCCGCTCCAGGGCCTGGATCTGGGGTTTCTCGTCCACCGCGAACACCGCCGCGTTGGCCGGCGGGGCGAGGTAGAGGCCGACGACATCACGGATCTTGTCGATCAGCAGAGGGTCCGGGGAGATCTTGAAGGTCTCGGTCCGCCACGGCTGCAAGCCGAAGGCGTGCCAGATCCGCAGCACACTCGCGGGCGAGATCCCCACGACCTTGGCGAGCTCCCGCTTCGACCAGTGCGTCCCGCCCGCGGGTGTCTGCTCGAGGGTGCGGACCACCACCTCTTCCACCTGGGCGTCGGTGATGGTCCGCGGCACCCCGGGCCGCGGCTCGTCGGACAGGCCGTCCAGTCGGTCCCGCAGGAACCGCGTCCGCCATCTGGCCACCGTTTTGCGCTCTGTGTTCAGCCGTGCGGCCACCACGGTGTTGTTCCACCCTCGCGCGCACGCCAGCACGATCTGCGCGCGCTGGGCCAGGCCCTGCGCCGTCGAACGCCGCCTGGCCCAGCTCTCCAACGTCAGCCGCTCGTCCTCCGACAGCACCACGGGTGGCAGCCTGGTATCGCCCATGCCGTCAGGACACCGGACCAAAACCGGCCCTGTCAGGCAAAACCCAGGATCTGAAACAGAACACGACTCATGGGGCGAGCCCACAACTCAAAACCAGATCACTAGGCCGTCTAGGCATCCGTGGTGCTCCGGCGGGGGAGGAGATCGCCAGGGGCAGGCGAGAACAGGGGGCGATGGCGATGATGTTCGGGTACTCGGACGAGTGGTGGGTGCTGCTGCTGTTCCCGGCAGTGCTGTGGGTGCCGCTCGGGCCGTTCGTCATGCTCGGCCTGGGGTCGTGGTGCGCCTCCGCGCCCGGCCGGCGGGCCCGGCTGTGGTCGGTGCTCGTGCCCCTGGTGCCGGTGCTGACTTCGGCGTCCGTCATGACGTTCCCACTGAGCCGGTGGGACCGCCCGAGACGGGTCGACGGCGCGCTGGAGGCCCCGGAGCAGCTCTACGAGTTCCTCGGCTACCTGGCCGTGTACGTCGGAGGCATCACGCTGCTGCCCTGGCTGCTCGGCTACGGGGCCACCCGCCTGCTGCGCTTCGCACGGAGCCGCCGCCGCGGCCGGGCGATCCCGCCCCCGGCCACCTGATCCCCCGTACGCTCACGCCTCGGGGCCGGACACGACCGGATGCTCGCCGTCGGGCCGCTGGTATCCGCCGGGGACCTCGTCCCCGTTCCGGAAGGAGACGGTCGCGAACCAGGACGTGGCCCAGACGGTGATGAGGTCCGGCTCGTGGATCGTCTCGAACGGGTGGTCGGACCATTCCCCGTAGGAGGTGACCACGAACGACTCACCCGGCCGCAGCCAGTAGTCCTGCCCGAACGGTTCGAGCATCAGCTCGAGGAGCTCGGTCCCGTCGTTGATCACGAGCATCGGCACCGGATTCCCCAGCCGCTGGATGGCCTCGTAACTGAAGTCTCCGGCCATCGGCATGTTCGTGACGAGCGGCGCCGTGAACCGCTCGGCGTCCGTCGGGCTCTCGGGCCGGGCGTTCTCGGGGGCGTTGGACATGGATCCGATTCTGCTCGACGCCCCGGCCGGCCGGACACCGGGGTTCGCTCTCGAAGCCGACGCCCTTGTGCCCGGTGCCCTCGTCGGGACGCTTCCTGGAGAGGCCGATGGTGCACAGGCCGATGGCGCACAGGCCGATGAAGTCCCGCGTCCCCGAGGGCCTTCCGCCGGCAGCGGACCTGCCTGCCGCTACCGCCGATGCAACGCCCGCCTCGCGACGGCGGCCGTCAGCAGCTCGTCGTCGAAGTGCGAGGCGACGGCAAGCTGAGTTGCGCCTGCGCGCGCGTTCAGCATGCTCTTCGTGATCCGCACGGTGGTCGGGTCACGACGAATGATCGGCTTCGCCCAGCGCGCGACGGCAGCGTCGAGATCAGCTGCAGGCACCACCTCGTGCAGGATGGACAGTTGCTCCGCCCTGGCGGCGTCGAACGGCTCGGCCGTGAGCAGGAGCCGGCGAACCCAGGCCTGCCCGGCCTCTTCCGCGAGACGGGGAAGGACGCCGCCCCAGGCGGGCGGGACTCCGAGGCCGACCTCGGGCATCCGGAACCGGCTGGTGTCTGCTCCGACGCGCAGATCGCAGAAGACCGCGAGGCCGAGGCCGGCGCCTATGACATCGCCGTGGAGGCGGGCGATGGTCACGATTCTCAGTTGCGAGAGCGTCGAGCACACCCGCTGGGCCTTGTCGGCGAGGGACCTCAGCTCGGAGCCGGACGGGTCTCTCTCCAGCAGTGCGGGGAACTCCGCGCGGTCACCTCCCTGGCAGAAATGGTCTCCCGCACCGGACAGCACCATCACGCGGACGGTGCTGTCGTCCTCCAGGGCGCGCAGGACCACCAGCAGTTCGCTGAGCATCTGGCCGTCGACGCTGTTGCCCGTCTCGGGGCGGTTGAGCTGCACCCTGAGGATGGGCCCTTCGTCGGTCACCTGGAGGGCTTTGAAGTCCGTGAGCATGTGGGGCTTTGTCTCGTTTCTCGAGTGGGCGGTCAGGTCAGGCGGTCAGGTCAGGGCGAGTTGCAGGGACGTGATCCGTCGGAAGGCTACGCGGGGCGCCCATCGCGTGGGCCCGCTCAGGCGCGGCCGTATCGAGCGACCGAGGAGTGAGGTCAGCAGGGTGACGGCTTCCAGCCGGGCCAGGGCGTTGCCTGCGCAGTAGTGGATTCCTGCTCCGAAGGCCAGGTGGGACGCTCCGCGGCGGAGGCTGAAACGGTGGGGGTCGGGGTAGCGCGCGGGATCGTGATGGGCGGCCCCCACCATGAGCTGCACCATCTGGCCGGCCGGCACCAGGGTGTCTCCGATCCGGGTCTCGGTCGAGGCCACACGGCTGATCATGTGGATGGGGGCGTCGTAGCGCAGTACTTCATCGACGGCGTCCGGGATGAGTTCGGGGTCACGGCGCAGTGACTCCAGATGCTCGGGGTGTTCGAGGAGCAGGCGCACCGACGTGGACAGGACATGCGAGGTCGTCTCCAGTGCCGCGAGAATCATGAAGAGCGCGAGAGCGTGAACGGCTTTGTCGGCGCGGTCCCGGTCGGGTTCGAGCGCATCCCAGGCCCGAAGCCACGCCGAAACCGGGTCGTTCCCCGGATTCTTACGGCGTGCACGGATCAACTCGGCGAAGTAGGCTCGCAGTTCTCTCGTGGCGCTATCGGAGAGGGCCAGCTGGCTCGGTGTGGGGAAGAGCTCCTGCGCGAAAACCTGGTCATGCGTCAGGGAGCGCAGGAGTCCGTAGTCGGCGGCGGGTATCCCCATCCACTCGCCGATGGTGATGATGGGCAGTTCTTCGCTGACGAGCGTGTGGAAATCGGCGGGCCCGTGGCGCAGTTGGTCCGTGAAGTCGGTGAGCAGCCGGTCGACGGCCCGCTCCACGGACGGACGAAGGACTGCGAGTGAGCTGTGCGGGAAGAGGCTCCCCAAAGACCGCCGTTCCCTCGTGTGCTGGGGCGGGTTGAGCATCGGAAGGGACGCGGCCATCTGCTGCGAGGCGGGTGAATTCCATCGAGCCGAGTGGCTTGTCCGCCAGTCGGCGTCGGGAACGCTCCAAGCCTTGTCGCGAAGGATCTGGTCGCATAGTTCGTAGGACGTGACAATGTATCCGCCCCATGGCGCCGGGATGGGCTCTCCCATGTTCGCGAGTTGCCGATAGATCGGCAATGGATCCGACTGTCCCGCCTCTGTTCTCAGCCGAGAAAAAATAGCCGTCAACGCCCGCCGGTCGACGCCGACAGTGGCCGTGGAAGTGTTCAAGACAACTCTTTCTTGCAAGATCGAACAGTGATGGCCAGCGCTGCCTACCCTCACCGTTGAACGTCCACGCAAAAAGGAGAGTTTCCCCACACCGATCTGTGCCGCACCGCGCATTTGAGCGTCCGAAGGATCACCGCTTTTGTGAACAGACGGCGCAAAACGCCCCGGGTTCACGCGCGTTAACGAAAGCCCCTCAGCTCCTCAGGCCCTCAGGGCCGCTGGTCGAGGAAGGCCTGATAGAGGTCCCGGCCTCGAGTGGGCGAGTAGTCGATTTGCTTGAATATCCGCGGATGCGCGATGACGATCATGAGGTTCTCGTACATCGTCGCAATCCGTTCTTCGAGACCGTCGAGGTTCCCGTAGATGGAGTGACCTGTCAGAACGAGGCCTGACCACGTACCGGAGATCTGGTGCGCCTGGTCGGCAGTCTTCACATCGCAGCCGATCTCACCCCGTCGTTGGGCTTCGTTCAGCTGGGCGGTGTTGAATTTGATCCATTCAGGCCAGGGGGTTCCGTACACGTCTCGCGCCTCATGGGTCAGCGACAGGCGCAATGCAGCCATGATTTTCGGGTCCCGAGAGATCCTGTGACTCAGGATCAATCCGGCGTCGACCACCTCTTGAAGCTTGATCTCCTGCGGGATGAGCCCGTCGACCTGAAGAGTCGATTCCAGGATCGCCACCGCGAGGTCCTTCTTCGACCGGAAGTGAAAATAGAAGGCACCCTTGGTTACGGCTGCAACTCGGATGATCTCATTGACCGACGCCCCCTCGTATCCATTCCGCTCGAATACAAGGCCGGCCGCGTCAAGGATCTTTCCGTATGTCCACTTGGCGCGGTCCGACTGCGCCCTGGACAGCTTGTGTGCCTCGGGCACTTTTCCAACCCCTTCCGTCGTCACTTGGGTACTCGGATGAATATCCGGCGATTTCCTACCCGCGTGATACTCGCCCCGCACCCGTCAGAGAACGGTTCCGCCGTGGACGAGCTCACGCGTGATCCCCAAGCCGAAAGCGAGACTCTCACAGCCTGAGCAGATCGCGTAAGCCTCGATCCGCTCACGGATGGCATCTTGTGTCACGTTTGCCGGAATCATGCCGTTTACGGCTCGTCGAGGCTTCCTCATGACGCTTCCTCCGAGCGGGTCGGCCGCGCGCTTCCGGGGCCCTCTCATTTGGTCGCACAGGTGGGCAACTGGCCCCCCGCCGCGCATCCGTGGGTCGATTCCGCTTGACGCATGCGCAACCAGCGTCCCAAAATTAGCGCCAGCTGAACAGACCAACTGGTCTGCTGTGAGCCTGATAGGCATCCAGATAAAGGGGACATCACTCCCGTAAGGGGTTGAGTCTCCTTGGCGGCATCGGCTGTCCAGGCCGACACTCGAGTCGGGTCAAGGCGGGTGGAGAGCGGGATGCGGGCTCCATCGAAAGCCTTGAGCGGGGGCATTCACCTCAACTGGAGGCAGATGAAGCAAACAGACCAAGTGGTCTCCCAGCGGACCGGGTTGTCTGTCGAGAGGCGAGCAGGACCTGCGGTGTCGACACCGGCGCCACGGATCGGCTGCCATCCGCCGGGACGCCCAACTGCGCCCCGCGATGCCTACCTCAAGGACATGCCCAACTGGGTCGGGGCTCAGATGCCGACCTGGTTCACCACAAAGGAGCGATACGTGCACTGCGCCACCCCGATCCGCGTCGTGGCCTCCAGGGACACAGGCTGGTCGCGTAGACCTCGTGGCCACTGAAGGCCTTCGGGGCCCACGCGTCTGACTCTGGTGCTCGCCGACCTCGACGACAGGATCGCGCCCCAAAGATCCGGTACGCACGACGGGCTCGAATCCGCACCGATCGGCCAGCCGCCAGCAACGCTTTTGCAGGTGACGGGACATGGGTAGCGGGGGACCCTACGTACTGGTCGCGGTGGACGACGCGGAGAGGGAGGTACGCGCACCGTCGACATGCCCCGTTCGGTGGCCACGGAACTGGCCGCGTACTTCCTCGACCATCCGGCGGTGACGAGGCCTGGAAGCCGGCCCTCGCCGCGGCCGGAGTCATTCCCGTGGGGGGAAGGGCGCGCTATGGAAGGCTTCGCGCAAGGACGGTTTCCACATGCTCCGGCACACGCACGCCGCAGTCCTCCTCGCAGCGGGCGAGTCCATCGTCACGCTCGCCCGGTGACTCGGTCACTCAAGCCCGACCATCACCCTCGACCACTACGACCACTCCATACCGGAGGCCGACGGCAGGGGACGCGCAGCCATCGACGCACTGCTCGGCACGGCGCCCGAGCACGTACCTGAGGGCTTGCTCTCCTCTCGCGGCAGCATCGGGGCCGTGCCTCGTGGATTCGAGCTTCTGCGTCCGGCCGGGACACTCCCAGGGCCGTTTCATGGCCAGAGGCTCCAGCGATGCTCGAACGCGGCAGAAGGGCGCGGTGGCTTGAGCGTTCCGCCATTCCCCTGATCCCGGCTGGGAATGCAGGTTACGGCGCCGGGTTCAGCGGCAGAGCTCCATGATGGTGTCGTCGAAGTCGGGGAACTCCCGGGCCGCCAGCTCGATCACGGCTGCCGCCGACCGGCGCTGGTGCGGTGCGAAGCCTTCGGCGATGGCAGCCAACTCCGGGTTGGGGTGCGCCTGCCAGTCGGGTTCGTACGAGGTGGCGGCTTCCCAGGGGCCGAAGCCGTCGGCCAGCAGCCACAGGAAGTCGCGCAGATCGCGGGCTACGACACCGGTCTCGCCCTCGGAGCCGAGGAAGACCACGGGCTGCTCGGCCAATGGTCGGCTCGGGCGGATGAGCCAGACCGCGGCGTACCCACCCGTACCGTCCAGCCCGAACACGCGGAAGTCGTTGCCGTCCAGTTCGCTTGGGGCCAGAGTCGTGAGGGCTACGAGTGGAAACACGACTCCGCGCAGCCAGGTCAGGCCGGCAGCCACCCCGTCATGGACGTGATGGTCAAGACCTGCGACGTCAGGAGCTTCAGCAAGGGACTCCTCAAGATGGGGAGGGGTTTCGCGGCCGGCTTCTCCCCTGAGGTGGACGAGGAGGCGATGAACGCGGCGGTCGAGGCGTACAACAACCGCGTGCACCGACAGGTTGCGGGGCTCAACAAACTGCACGAAGCCCTGGATGAGGCATATCTCCGTGCTCCCGCGTTCCGGGCCGAGTCGGCGCGGGCGGAGTCCTTCGGTGCCCGAGCTCTGACCGATTTCGAGAACGATCCGCTCTACACGGTGGCCGGGGACGACGAAAGCAATCACAAATACCCGATCGACCTCGCGAACCAGGAGGGCATTCTCGGGTCCCATGTGGTGGACAAGCATGTGGGCAAGACGGATGAGGAACTGGAACAAAGGCTGAGGGATCAGCAGATCGTGAGGCCTTCCGGCATCCGGCCCGAGGCCGCTTTCTGCGTTCGGGAGCCTTGCAGACGCGCAGCGGTATACTCAGGCGGCTCTGGATGAACCGGACAATCAGAGGAAGATCGATAATTGGCTCGCGGGTAACCCCGGACCCAACTCGTCACGCTCGCTCCTCCTGACGACGAACGACGTCGTGGGAAGGTCGTGGGACCGGGGCGACACCGCCGCGCGTGACGTCACCAATGTGTGGGTCGTTCTGAGACCCAACACCCGTAGTGCGCACTTGGAGAACTGAGGTAAGGCCCGTGGCTCAGATGGACGCCACCTCGTGGAGCCGTTCCCTGCGGGCCCTTTTCGGAGAGGGCATGTTCGCGGCCGTGGGGGCGCGGCGGCGCGATGACTGGCGCCTGGACGCCCTCGACGTCATGCAGCTGCGGACGGACGGTCCGCGTGGCTGGTCAAAGGTTGCCGCGGCACCGGGAGGGGGCGACTACGGCACCGGCCCGGACAGCCCGTTCAGTGCTGTCACGCCAAGGGACTTCAGCACCGCCTTCCGTGTGTCCAGGAGGGGCGCCGAACAAATCCTGGTCACTCTCCAAGGCGAATGGTTCCAAACACAGGATATTCCGGATTTCGATGCGCGAGAGGCCGAGCTGACCTCGCACGCGAGAATGATCCTGGAACGATTCGGAGAAGACGCGCTGTTTTCCATATGCAGTACGTCTCCTTGCGTATCCGCCCTGTCAGTCGAGGCCACACCGTAGGGCTTCAGGGCTCGGCCGGGCGGAGTTGAAGGCCCGGTTCACCCGTACGAGCTCCCAGCGGGGGTGCCCCTATGTGTTTGGTCAAGGTCGAAGGTCAACAGGTACGTCTGGTAGAGGGCCGGCCGAGCCGGGCTGGCTCGGTGCCAGACAACACTCCAAAGCCCTCACCGGCCTCGTCCCCATGGGCGCCCGCTTCTACAACCCCACGACCAGATGCCTCCTGTCCACCGACCCTGTCCACGGTGATGGAGACTGCCGCCTCCACCACCTGATCGGCCGGCTCTTCGACGCCGGGCGCCGCCCGATCCGCCAGCCTCATGCCGTCCACAACGCCGCGCGCGGCCGCAGGGATACCACCGCACTGCGCCCGGCGCTGTTCATCGGCGCGGCGGAGGAGACAATGAAGGTGATGGTTCCCCTGGACGGCCACACCCTGGACCCCGCTCCTGCGATCCCCTGATGGCCCACACCCTGAACGTGGCGGGCCTGACGGCCTGACGCATACAGGGCGGCATCTATCCCCCTGCTAGTGATCACGGAGTTCTCGGCGGCGAGGCCGCATCCCGAACCGCCATGCCATCGGATGACACGGTTCGGCCAGACGAGTGGCAGCCGCCGCCGCAAGCCCCCGCCGGCGGAACCGGTGTTCCAGGATCAGTGCCGCCGCCGTCTCCGGCGGCGGCTGCTTTCCACCGCGTCTGTGCCGTGTGATCGGATCGACCACGGCTGTTCGAGGAGTCTCACCCCATGCGTTCACGCGTCATCGCCGTCACGGCCGCCGCGCTCGCGGCCACCGCGGCCCTCGCGCAACCCGCCCACGCTGCCCCGCTCGTCGACGGGGTCTACCGGTTCGCGGCTCTCACGGACGGCAAGTGTCTGGTCTGGCCCAAGTCACACGCGAGTATCGGCGTGGTGTCGCTGGGCGACTGTGCGGAGACCGCGTCCACCTCGGCGAACTGGCAGGTGCTGCGACGCTCCGACGGAATGATGGAAGTCTCCCCGTCGGGCTCGGACCCGCGCACCTGCATGAAGGTGACGTCGTACCACAGCGTGTCGGTCACCAACTGCGGTGACAGGTACGCCGAGTGGACCGTCTCCTACGGATCCGACGGGCCCGGCAGCGTGGTGTGGGCCGACATCGAGCACACACCCGGCGACTTCTCACCCTCGTACGGAAAGGTCGTGGACGATCCCGGCGTCACCGGCCGAATCGTGGTGAGGCAGGCCCCCATCGAACCGCACTACTGGGCATTGCAGCCGGCCGGATAGCAGTCGTTCGGGCCGATCGCGGTCTCGGTCAGGCGTGCGGCAAGCTCGTTTCCGACCACGCGCGTCCGCAGGCCCGCTCCGTGGCCGATGCTGCCGGTGTGCTGCTGGAGCCGGTAGAAGCAGGCGCCGACGATGCAGGCGCCGATGCCGTACGCGGCGCCTCCCAGGGCGCTGGAGAGTACGGCGCTGCGTCGACGGGAGATCCACCGGCGGGCACGGTGGATGCGCGAGGTGCTGTTCCGCGGGGGTGGGGTGGCGGTTACTGTTCATGGGGCGTGCTCCGTTCTGCGGGGTGCGCGATGGAGGCGTTCCCGTTCGTCGACGCGTCCGGTCCACGGCTCGTGTTGATCGCGCTGGCCTTCGGCGGCACCGCGATCGCCATCCCCCTCCACTACATGACGACCGCCGAGGTCGTCCTCCCTTCCCAGCGCGGCGCCGTCTTCGGGATTGTCGCCGGTATCGGCACCCTGTCGGGCCTCGTGGCGCCGTTCCTGACCGGCCATCCGCCCAGAGCGGGACACACGACGCCTGGGGCCCGACATCGGGGCCCAGCCCTGAAGTGCGTTGCGGAAGGGGCGTGTCCGGGCAGGTCGGGAGCGCTTTGGGGGCGGCTCGCTGTCCATGCTCACGAATGAGCCCGCGCCTCCGGAGAGGTTGCTGCGTATCCCGGGGTTGTCGAACCCCAGGCCCGTCCGTCGCCCTCCTTTGCGCGGAGCCCCCGCTTCGTCCTTTGCCGATCTCACTGTCCGTGATGTGGTCCGACGCCGTCCGGTTCCGCAGACGCCGCCAAGGGGTAACCCGCGTTGCTCCGACGTGCGGCTGACAGACCGCGAGCCCGGTCGTTTCTCCCCGGATTCTCCCCAGCGCTCGTTTGGATGCCAAAACCGCTGGTCAGGGACTTGTCAGGGGGAGGGCGAGGAGATCACACGCATCACTTCCCCCCAGGGACCCCCCAGAGCCCCAAATGGGTGGTTTGTGAGGGAGGTGCAGAAGCGAACCGTGCGCGCGGCGTGAGTGGAGTCGGTCGACCCCTAAAGCCAGTCTCGACGCTTGAAAATAGTGTACAAACTGACGCAAACCACCCCCATCAAGCCGACCGCGAAGGGGTATCCGAGGCCCCAGCTCAACTCAGGCATCTGGTCGAAGTTCATGCCGTAGATGGTTCCAACGAGTGTGGGTGCAAAGAGAATTGCCGCCCAGGCAGAAATCTTCTTGAAGTCGTCACCCTCAACGCTCTGACCTGGGCGGATGGTCGAATCAGGTGCGCTGACCTGCAACTTTGCTTGTTCCCCGAGCTTTCATGGTGATGCCGATTTACGCGGTCGATTCTCCTCGGCCGCTCCCCAGAGCGACTTCATTCTCCCCGGATCCTCCCAGCGAGCACTGCTTCCCGAGGGCAGTGCCGAGACTGCCACCGTGCCTGTCGCCGACGACACCGCGATCCATCGTTGGGCCCCAGCGTTCGTCGCTGTACTCGGACGGCAGGCCGGGACGGGGCGGGTATCGCCGTGGCCCCGCACCCGCCGGTCGTTCAGGAGGCCGGAACGGAGTCCTCGAAGGCCGTCCCGTTCGAGCGGTACGCGGCGACCCGCGCCGCCACTTGGGCGGGGGTGAGGACCTGGTCCTTCACGTGGAGCAGGTAGTCGATCTGCTCCTCGTAGGCACGGGTGGCCGTGGAGCTCAGTCCGGCGAGGTCGATCAGCCACTGGTTGAAGTGGATCGACACGGGCCGCTCGGGCAGGTAGCGGGCGTCGTGCCGGGCGAACTCCTTGCCGTCGATGTAGTAGACGAGCGCCGTGTCGTCGATGGTCAGGACGAGGTCGTGCCAGCCGGCCTGGCTCGCGCGGGTCTCGGTGTGCTGGTTGACGGCCTCCCAGGGGTCGGGCCGGAAGGTCTCCCAGGAGGTGGTGTAGAGGACGTTCACCGTCTCGCCCCAGCCGCCGTTGGGGAGGTACTCGAAGTCGTACTCGGCGTAGTCGTCCGCCATGGGTGCGGTGAGGTCGTTGATGGTGAAGAAGCTCTGGACCAGGTGGTCGCCGTCCGGGCCGCTGGTCGGGGTGTCCGTGAAGCGCACCCGGGCGGCGTAGGTTCCGTTCTTGAACTTCCGGGCTGCGGTGTGCACTTCGGTCTGACGGGTCGACGTGCCGGATCCCGCGGTCGACGTGCGCAGCGTCATGACGGAGTTCGTGCCCTCTTTGGCGAAGGTGACGTTCTCGGGCGCCCAGGTCGCGTCGCCGACGCCGGGGCCGCCTCCGCCGGAGCGGATGGTCCAGCCGTGGGTGGTGATCGCCGGATCGGTGTGGCCGGCGTAGTCGAAGTCGTCGAAGAGGACGCCTTGTTCGACCGGAGGAGTGGTCGGAGTCGTGGGGGACGGGCCGGTCGGCGTCGGGGTCGGCGTGGCCTCGTCGCCGGTCGGGGCGGTGCCCCAGACCTGGACGCCATCGATGGTGGCGGTGACCTTGGTCCAGTTTCCGTACGTGGTCTGCGCGGGTCCGAAGGAGTAGTCGTCGGACTGGTCGGACGGCTGCCAGTCGGAGCGGTGGAAGCGCAGTTGTACGTCTCCGGTGTCGGCGCCCGGTGTCAGGGAGCCCGCCGCTGCCGTGAACCCGACCTCCAGGTACCGGTCCGCCGTGGCGGTGGGGTTGGCCGGTGTGCCGAACGTACCCGTCAGATGCGTGCAGCCCTTGACGGCCCAGTCGCACGCGTAGCTGTACGAGGCGCCGGGGTCGGCCTTGAAGTAGTAGCGCAGCTTGACCCGGCTCAACGGGACGCTTGTCGTCCCGGTGTTGACCACGGTGAACCAGGGCGCCGCCTGGTCGCTGCCCGCGCCGCCGTGCCGGTACCGGACGGCGACGCTCTCTTCCGCGGCGGCGGCCGGGAGGGCGGTCAGCGCGGTGGCGCCGAGACCGATCACGGCGGTGGCGGCGGCGAGCGCGGTGCGCATGCCGGGCTCCCGGCGGCTGGTTCCGTTGCGCATGGGGTTCCTCTCGGGGAGGTGATGGGGGAAGGCGGCATGGTGCCGAGGGTGAGGTCGGTTGCTTCAACACCCGTGTGGGGAAAGGCTGATCATGCGCCGAGGAGAAATTGGCATAGACCAATGCTGGCGTCAACCCCTCGCACTCCGACCGGACAGCCGCTGAGGGGCCGCGTCAGCTCCGCAGGGCGGTGCAGAGGGCGGTGCGGGCCGCTCGGCCTTCGGGGATGGGCAGGAGGGGGTAGACGTGCAGCATCTCCGTTGCCTCGTGGAAGTCCAGCTCGACGCCTGCGGCCGTGGCGCGGGCGGCCAGTCGTCGGGCGTCGGCGTTGACGATGTCCCGGGTTCCGCTGAACAGCGTGATCGGGTTCAGTCCGGTCAGGTCGGCGAGCAGAGGGCTGACGTGCGGGTGGTCGACGGGGAGCGTGCCGCGGTAGAGGTCTCCCGCGTAGCGGGCACCGGGGACGGCGAGCCAAGGGTCGCGGTCTTCGAGCAGTGCGATGCGCGGGTCGGTCAGGCTGATGTCCAGCCACGGGGAGATGAGGACGGTGCGGGCGGGCGCGGGAAGTCTTCGGTCCCGCAGATGGACGGCGACGGCGAGGGCCATGCCGCCGCCGGCGGAGTCTCCGATGAGGCTGAGGGTCGTAGTGGCCGCGTCATCGAGGAGCCCGGCGGCCAGGTCGGTGACGGCCGGTACTACCTCGGATGCCGTCGCCAGGGGAGCGAGGGGGTAGATCGGCACCGTGACCCGGGTGCCCGTCTCGGCGGCCACGTGGGCGATGAGCTTCCAGTGCTGGGGTGCAATCTCGTTGATATACGCGCCGCCGTGCAGATAGACCGCCCGCCGTCCGGGGCTGAGAGCGCCGCGAGGGGTGACCTCGTAGACGGGCCATCCGGCCACCCGGCGTACGGAAAGGTCGACCGAGCGTTCCAGTCCGGCCGGTGGGGCGTACCCGGTCGGCCGCAGGGAACGGGCGAGGACCTGTTCCCGGACGGCCTCCGCCGAGCTGAACACCTTCTTGGCCCCACGGAGCCGCACCACGGTCGGCATCGCTCTGCTGGTCAGGCTCGGCACAGTACGGCTCCGTTCCCACAGTCCGTGTTCTTCGGCGCTCTTCGGTGTCACGTCAGGTCGGTGCTCTTCGTCTCCGGCATCCGGTGCACCACGGCCAGGGCGAGGAGTAGCAGGACCACCGTGTAGCCGAGGAAGAGGTCACCGTCCCCGTTGCTGGTCAGCCATGTCTGAAGATACGGGGCGCTGCCGCCGCAGGCGGCCACGGCGATCGCGTAGGGGAAGCCCACACCCGTCGTGCGCAGCCGCGTGGGGAACATCTCCGCGAACACCGCGGGGGTGATCGCCGCGCCGGCGGACATGAAGAGCATGGCCGTCGTCATGGACACGGCCAGCTGCCAGGCCTGGTCCTGGATGAACCAGTTCAGGGGGAAGGCCAGGACGGCTCCGCCGACGTAGGAGCCGTACAGGATGGGCTTGCGGCCCACGCGGTCGGAGAGGGCGCCGAACAGCGGCAGCGCCGCGAGGAAGACCAGGTTGGCGAGGACTCCGGCCCACAGCGCGGAGGAGGCCTCGATGCCCTTGAGGGAGATGGCCTGGGCCGGGGCGGAGACGGCCCAGGTGTAGTAGACAACCGTGCCGCCCAGAGTGAGGCCGATCACGCGCAGGCACGCCGCCCGGTTCTCCCAGAAGCCGCGCCACACGGAGGTGCGCGGCTCGTGGTGGTCCGGGGTGTCGGCCTGCTTCTCGAACGCGTCGGTCTCCTCAAGCCGGAGCCGCATGATCAGCGCGTACAGGCCGAGAAGTCCACCGAGGACGAAAGGCACGCGCCAGCCCCACGCGTGGAGCTGGTCCTCGCTCAGGAAGGAGGAGAGGACCGCTGCGAGCACGGTGGCGACCATGATGCCGCAGGTGCCGGAGATGTAGATCAGGCTCGACCAGAGCCCTCGCCGTTCACGGGGGGCCATCTCCGCCACGTACGTCTGGGCCGCGGGAAGTTCCCCGCCGTGGGCCAGGCCCTGGACGAGCCGTGCGAACACCAGCAGGGCCGAGGCGCCCACGCCGAACGTGGCGTACGTCGGCGCGAGGCCGATCAGCAGGCTTCCGGCGGCGGCCAGTGCGATGGAGGCGACCATCGCCGCACGCCGACCCTTGCGGTCGCTGAGTCGGCCGAAGACGAGCCCGCCCAGGGGGCGCATGAGGAAGCCCACGGCGAAGATCGCCAGGGTGCTCAGCAGGGCCGAGGTCGGATCGGCGGAGGGGAAGAACTGGGAGGCGAAGAACGGGGTGAAGATCGCGTAGACGTTCCAGTCGTACCACTCCAGGGCGTTGCCCACGCCGGTGCCGACGACGGTGCGCAGTCGGGACGGGGCGGGGGTGCTCCTGTCTGCGGCGCTCGTGGCCGGGGCGTCGGGTGCGTCGAATCTGGTGGCGGGGGACACGCGGTCGGACACGGGGTTCTCCTGGGGGACGGGGCGCAGCCTGGAGGAACTGCGTCCGGCGGGGCTGTAGGCGGGGTGGTACCGCCGGCGGTGCGGTGCTTGGGGTGCGGCGGGGCCTGCCGGCGGCGGGGGCTTGTGGAGCGTCCGGGGCAGAGGACGCGGCGCGTGGAGCTGCGGGCGGTGTGGTCAGGAGGCGGGGGCGGGTGTCGCCTTCGCAAGTCGGCGCAGGGCGAGTTCGGCGTAGAGCCCGGCTCCGTCACCGAGCACGCTGTCGTCGAAGACGGCCAAGGGGGAGTGGTTGTACGGGGCCCGCTGGACGTCCTGGTCCGGCGGGCAGGCGCCCAGGACCACGAACGCGCCGGGGACCTCGTCCAGCACCCGGGAGAAGTCCTCCGATCCGGTGGCCGGCCGGGGCGCCCACGCGTAGCGCTCCTCGCCGTGCACCTCCGCCACCACGTCGGCGACGAACTCGGCCTCGGCCGGGTCGTTGACGGTGAGGGGGTACAGCTCGGCGAAGTCCACCTCGACGTCGAGACCGTGGGCGGCGGCGATGCCCCGGCACACCTGCGCGGCGCCGTCCTTGATCCGGCCGTGCGAGGACGCGGAGAAGGACCGTACGGTCGCCGTGAACCGGGCCTCGTCAGGAATGACGTTGCCAGCTGTGCCCGCGTGGAAGGCGCCCACGGTCAGCACCACGGGGTCGAAGGGATCGAACCTCCGGCTGATGAAGGTCTGCAGCGCGGTGACCATCTCGCACGCCGCCGGTACGGGGTCGTTGGCCAGGTGCGGCATCGAACCGTGGCCACCCGCACCGCGGACGGTCACGCGAAGGCTGTCGGAGGATGCCAGGACCGGGCCCCGGCGGGTCGCGAACATCCCGCTCGGCTGGCCCGCCGAGGTCACGTGCAGGGCGTACGCGGCCACCGGCCGCTCACCGGAGGCGTCCAGGACCCCTTCGGCGAGCATGTGGCCGGCCCCGTCCTGCCCCTCCTCGCCGGGCTGGAACATGAAGACCACATCGCCCGCGAGTTCGTCCCGGCGAGCGGAGAGGAGCTGTGCCGCGCCGGCGAGCATGGACGTGTGCAGGTCGTGACCGCAGGCGTGCATGATCCCGTCCGTGCGGGAGGCGTACGTGAGATCCGCGCGTTCGGTGACGGGCAGTGCGTCCATGTCGGCGCGCAGGAGCACCGTGGGGCCGGGACGAGCGCCCCGCAGGACCGCGGTGACCGAGGTCAGCCGGTTCCCCGTGGTGACCTCCAACGGCAGTCCGTCCAGGGCGGCCAGGACCTTGTCCCGCGTACGTGGCAACTCCAGGCCCAGTTCGGGCTCGGCATGCAGCGCCCGCCGCAGGCGGACCAGGTCACCCTGCACACTCCGTGCGTCCTCGCGCACCGACACCGGCATCCCCTTTCACTGACGTTCATCACCTCGCTGTCGCTCGGATGCCAGTGATGATGGATACTCGGCACTCGTGCCCACGGAAAACGCAGGATCTTTCTTCTATGGCTGATCGTTTGCAGGAATCTGCACAACTTGCTGAGCTCGACCTCAGCCTGGTCAACACGCTGCAGATCGACCCCCGAGCCCCCTGGTCGCGCATCGGACGGGCCCTCGACCTCGATCCCGTCACCGTGGCCCGGCGCTGGTCCCGGCTGACCGAGACGGGTGTCGCGTGGATCACGGCACAGCCCGGGCGCGCACAGATCTCCCAGGGCTGCCTGGCCTTCGTCGAAGTGGATTGTCAGGCCGGCCGTGCGCTCGAAGTCGCCACCACCCTCGCGCAGTGGCCCCATGTCCTGACCGTGGATCACACCAGCGGCGGCCGGGACCTCCTGCTCACGGTGTCGATGCCCACGCTTCCCGCGCTCTCCGTATATGTGCTGGAACGTCTGGGAACACTCCCCGGAATCAGCGCCACCCGCACCCAGCTCGGCACCCATGTCTTCACTCACGCCACCGACTGGCGCCTGCGTGCTCTCGACCCCCGCCAGCGGGCCCGCATCACGGCCGAGCGGCCGGCCAGGTCGCCGTCGACGCCCCAGACGCTCACCGCGAGGGACCGCCTCCTCGCCGTGCGCCTCGGGACCGAAGGACGTACCTCACTCACGGACCTCGCGGAGGAACTGGGCGTCGGGATCACCACCGTACGCAAGCGTCTCGCCCTCCTCATCGCCAACGAGGACCTGGAACTGCGCTGCGAGGTCGCCCAGCCCCTGTGCGGCTGGCCGATCTCCACCACGATCTGGGCCCAGGCCCAGATCGACGACCGCGATGCTCTGAACAGACTCCTGGCCGCCGTCCCCGAGATCCGGGCGTGCATCGGCCTCGCCGGAGGGAGGGCGAATCTCCTCATCAGCGTCTGGCTCCGCTCCCTTCCCGACATCCGCGGCCTTGAAGCGCGCCTCACCAGCGCACTGCCTCAGCTGAAGGTGCTCGACCAAGCGGTCTCCCTGCGCTTCGTGAAGCGCATGGGCCGCATCCTCGACCCGGCCGGCCGCAGCGTGAGCACCGTCCCCATGGACATCTGGTCCGAGCCTTCCTGAGGCGTCGGATCAGGCGTGTGCGCGGCAGACTCGCGCCGGCCCGTCGTGGAGCACTGTCAGGAAGCGCTCGAAGCGCTGGCCCGAGGACCTCTGCTCACCGTCCGGGCTCTTGCGCGACGACTACTCATCGACGCGGGGAACATCCCCATCGGGCCTTCGGATCCGGATGCGTTGAAGTATCCGAGTGGCCTGTGGACATCCTCCGGAGTGGAAGACGGCCGGGACGATCAGGCGCTGGAAGGGCTCGTAGGAGAACTGGCCGGCGCGCGGCCGTACGAAGCCGAGCAGCTGCAGCCGGGGCTGGCCCGGGCGGTCCTGGTCGACGCCCGCCACAGGCTTGGAAGCGAGCGACGAAGCGGCCTCAGACACTGACCGACGGATTACCGCACTCGCTGTGACGGGCTGCGCTCGCATGGCAGTGCTCGCCAGCCGGGCGAGAGGTCCGGAGTGGCTGATCAGAGGCCGATGGCATGCCCCCAGCGCCGCGTATTCTCCCCAGAGCCTGCGAATTGGAGTCCGAGCGCATTTGCTGCTGGGAAGTTGACGGCCTAGTCCACCTTGCCGGCTACAGCCAGTCGCGCTTCTTGAAGATGACGTACAGGCTCACGCAGACTACTGCCATCAGGAGGATTGCGAAGGGGTAGCCTCCTGCCCACTTGAGTTCGGGCATGTCTTCGAAGTTCATGCCGTAGATGGTTCCCACGAGTGTGGGTGCAAACAAGATTGCCGCCCAGGAGGAGATCTTCTTGAAGTCGTCTCCCTCACCCCGCTGACCTGCGGATATCGACTGCACAGGCGGCCCGACCTGCGGCGATCCGCCTTTCCGACTCTTTCACCGTGCTGCCCGTTTGTACGGCCGATCCTCCCCAGCCGCTCCCCAACGCGGCTTCATTCTCCCCAAATTCTCCCCAGCCGCGTCTGCCAGGGAGGGTAGATCAGAGCTGGCCGGGAGTCCGGTCCAGGTGTCGGGCGAGCTACGAAACGTAGTGAGCGAGTCGGAGCAGCGGTGGCGTTGGCTTTCGTGGGCGTTCATGAACGAGTCGGAACCCCGGATGTCGGGCGTGACCTCTCGGACCCTGCGCCACTTGGGTCCGAGGAGTGGTCAGCGGGGATCTCGTGCACCGAAGTGACATCTTCGGGCAGGCGGAAGAGCAGCTCGTGGCGGCCTTCCGAGTAGGAGTTGGGGAGCGCGGTCCGTCAGCCTCCCGCGAGTAGGCGCTCGCGCTCGGCCGCCACGATCTCCCGCGCCAGCTCGGCGTCCGTGATGTCGAATGCCTCCGGGGCGCTGTCGGCAGTTTCGGAGACGCGGGCGAACTCCGCGAAGAGTTGGTTCTTGCGCGCCAGGATCTCGATGAGGCGCTGGTCGACGCCTTCTTCGGAGAGCAGGCGGTGTACCTGTACCGACTCCAGCTGCCCCATCCTGTGGGAGCGGCCGATGGCTTGCCATTCGGTCGTCGGCTTGAACTGGGGCTCGCAGATCACGACGACCGATGCCGCCTGAATGTTCAGACCGACGCCGCCCGCCACGATCTGGGCGACGAGGACGGCCCCGTGGCGGGCTTGGGAGAACTCATCGACCATGCTCTGTCGCTTCGCGGCGGGTACGGAGCCGGTAAGAGGCCCGAACACCTTCCCTGGAAGGATCGACGCCACCTCATCGAGGACGTCACGGAAGTACGAGAAGACCAGCACCTTGCGCTCGTTGTCCTCCGCCTCCTGGACGATGTCGATGAGGCGCTGCATCTTCGCGGACTTGGCGCCGGCGCGTAGCGCGGCCTGGCGCATGGCCATGAAGTTGCCCTCGATGACAGCCGTTCGGTAGTGCCGCTCATCGGCGCTGGACATCGGAATCCACTCGTCGACATCGACCCGCTCCGGCAGCTCGGTGAGGACGTCTTCCTGGTTGCGCCGCAGGTAGGCCGGTGCCACCTGCTTCCGGAACTGGCGAGGAGCGATTTCCGAGGCACTGATCGACAGATCCGGCCGGAGGTAGCCGACGAGATTACGGAACTCCTCGATCCGGTTCTCCAGCGGGGTGCCGGTCAGGAGGATCGCTCGCTCCGATGTGTGGATGAGGGCCGTGGAGCGCCGAGTTCGCTGGGCATCTGGATTCTTGATGTAGTGCGCTTCGTCGAACACCAGGCATGCGGGTTCGGCGCGTTCGGGAATCTGCCCTTCCAGCCAACCGAGGATGTCGTAGGTGGTGACCGCGACTCCACCGTTCCGGATCCAGGACTTCAGCGCGTCATCGCGACCCGGCCCGTGCAGGCGATACGCGCGCAGATCGGACTTCGCCTGGACTTCGCGCACCCAGTTGGTCACGACGGCGGCGGGGCACACGACCAGGAAATGGGAGGAGCCCTTGGCGCGCAAGTGGGCGAGCACGGCGAGTGATTCGACCGTCTTTCCCAGACCCATCTCGTCGCCGATGATGACCTTCCGCTGCACGATTGCGAAGCGGGCACCGAATGACTGGTATCCGCGTAGGGAGGCCTTCAGATGGGTGGTGTTGAGCTTGAGTTCCCTGACCGCCTCGACGATCTCGGCTGGCAGGTCGCCTTGGCTCTTCTCGGCGTCGTCGGCCAGGAACCCGAGCTCTGCGAGCATGGCGTAGTAGTCGGCCGGCCGGGCGCTGAAATCTTCCCAAGGATCACCGCCTGCGACGCCAGCCCCACTGTCGAGCACCGCCCCGCGGCGCTCGACGGCTGCCAGCGCGGCACGCAACTGGGCGACAGTCCGGTCCTGGGGGACGAGAACCACGTGGGAGGTCCGGGGATCAAGACTCTGGAGGAGCGGTCGTACCGCGTCGGCGGCGGCGAGGTCCGCTGTCGCGCTGCGGATCGAGCGTGCCGCATCCCAGGCCCGCATTGTCGTCAGGAGCTTCGTGGTGGCCTGGGATCGGTTCTTAATGTCGATGCGGACCGGCATCTCGTCCATCGTGGTCTGCCAGATGGTCTGCGCGGCGCCGACCATCCGGGTGCCCGTCGTCTCACCGACCCCGGGGAGCGTTCGAATCCGCGATTTCTGGTCGAGGACTTGCTGCACGTTCCTGATTCCGGCGTCGACCAGCGCCGTGATGCGTAGTTGGCCGTTGGTTGCGTCCTTGAGCCGCTCGACGGGCATCTCGGCGACCAGCTTGCGCACCTCGGCCTGTCGGACGGCATTGCCGGCGGTGTTGACCGCCGTTCTGAACTTGTCCTCGCGGTTCAGGGCCCTATCGATCGGGCCGATCGCGGTCTTGGCGGCGTCCAGTTCATGGCGTCCGATGAGTTCGGCTTGGGCGCCGAGGCGGTGGCTGAAGCCGACCGTGTTATCGAGGATGGCCGATGGCCCGACTGCGGGGACACTCCTTCTGTCCCATGACGCCAGGCCTTCCATCTCGGTGATGAGTCCAGTGCTCGCAGCCCGCTCGTGAAGGGATGCGAGGTAGGTCGCAGCCTGCCCCGCTTCGTCCTTGCGGCCCTTGCCCGAAAATATCCGGCGGGCACCGAACAGTGCACGGACGGCCGTCAGTGCCCGGCTGGCGTCGTCGGTCAATTGGTGGATGCCCTGCTGGGCGTTGGCCGTGGGCACCGGAAGCGCCTGACGGCAGGCCAGCGCGGTCACCAGGTCGACATCGGACGGCGAGACCTGCAGTACGCGCCATGTAGTGGTGGTTTTGGTCCCGAGCGAAGCCACTCGACCGAGGAACTGCCTGGCGGCGTCTTCCGCCGCTGTCTCGACGGGCTCACGTTGCTCGACGATCCCCACTGCGAGCTTGTGCCACCCGCCGACGTCTTCCACCACACCACGCAGGTGATGACGTGCTTCTCGCTCCATTGCCCCCGCCGACTCGCATGACCTCTGGGAAGATTAGCGACCCCGGTTGACGAAGTCGACGGGATCACGAAATCGCCGGAACGTCCGAGTAGCGTTCGCAGGCTGCCAAGCAGGAGGTTGTGTACGTGCTGCTCGAGGTGCTCAAGCCAGGTCTACGCATCGACGGACTCATTCCGGCGGAGGTCGTCACGGTCATCGCGGCCCAGTGGCACGGTGCGAACGCACTCGAGCTGACCTACAAGACTGCCGGGGGCGTCCTTGACCAGCGGGTCGTCTTCCGGAAGGACGAGGAGAAGCTGAGCGTCGCCCACAGTGGCAGCCGAGCCTTCGACGCGAACGTAGGTGACTTCAAGCTGGTCGCCGAGGCTCAGCGGATCTCACTGGCCGGCCTGTTCGACCCGATGCTCGCCGTGGCGACCAGCGACGTTCAGCCGCTCCCGCACCAGATCCGCGCCGTGTACGGCGAGCTCATGCCCCGTACACCGTTGCGCTTCCTGCTCGCCGACGATCCGGGCGCGGGAAAGACGATCATGGCTGGGCTCTACATCAAGGAGCTCCTGCTGCGCGATGACGTCAAGCGGTGCCTAGTCGTGGCTCCGGGAGGCTTGGTGGATCAGTGGCAGGACGAGCTCTTCTTCAAGTTCGGTCTCCGATTCGACCTGCTCACGAACCAGCTCATTGACTCCCAGCTCAATCTCAACGTCTTCGAGACCTACCCGCTGCTGATCGCCCGCATGGACCAGCTCTCCCGCAACGAGCACTTGAAGGCGCAGCTCCAGGAAACGGATTGGGACCTGATCGTCGTCGACGAGGCGCACCGCATGGGCGGCCACTACTTCGGTGGCAAGGTGGAGAAGACCAAGCGGTTCCAGCTCGGCGAGATGCTCGGCGAGATCACTCGGCACCTGCTCCTGATGACAGCCACCCCGCACTCGGGAAAGGAAGAGGACTTCCAGCTCTTCCTCACCCTGCTGGACCGTGACCGGTTCGAGGGCAGGCAGAACAGGAGCACCGACGTCAGCGGGATCATGCGACGCATGATCAAGGAAGACCTGCTCACCTTCGAAGGCAGAAGACTCTTCCCCGAGCGTCTGGCGGAGACTGTCCCGTACGAACTCACGGCACTCGAGTACGACCTCTACGAGGACGTCACCCACTATGTCCGCGAGGGGATGAACCGTGCCGACCGCATCGGTGGCACACGCAAGAACACCGTCGGTTTCGCGCTCACCGTTTTGCAGCGACGCCTGGCCTCCAGCCCTGAGGCGATCTACAAGAGTCTTGTACGGCGTACCGAGCGCCTGGAGCGCAGGAAGCAGGAGATCCTCGACGGTACCTGTCGCGAGAGTATGCCCACCGTCGACCTAGCCGACTTCGACCATGGCGACCTCAATGCCGATGAGATCGAGGAGATCGAGGAGGAACTGCTCGATGCGGCGACGGCGGCGCAGACGGTCGATGAGCTCGACGTCGAGCTCATCGAGCTGAGGGCGTTGGTGCAGACGGCTCAGCGCGTCCGCGAGGCGGGAACGGACCGCAAGTGGATCGAGTTGTCCGCCCTCTTGCGGGACCACGCGCTGGTGACCGACGCCGATGGACGCCCACGGAAACTCATCGTGTTCACCGAGCACCGCGACACCCTCCACTATCTGCAGGGCAAGATCGGGTCCCTGCTGGGGGCCACCGATGCCGTCAGGGCCATTCATGGCGGCGTACGCCGGGCCGAACGGCGACAGATCACCGAGGAGTTCACCAAGAACTGTGATGCTCGGATCCTGCTGGCCACCGACGCCGCCGGCGAGGGACTCAACCTGCAGGCCGCACACCTGATGATCAATTACGACCTGCCTTGGAACCCCAACCGCATCGAGCAGCGCTTCGGCCGCATCCACCGTATCGGCCAGACGGAGGTCTGCCGGCTCTGGAACCTCGTCGCCTCCAACACCCGCGAGGGCGAGGTGTTCACGCGCCTGCTGGAGAAACTCGACCAGATGCGCGAGACGTACGGCGGGAAGGTCTTCGATGTTCTGGGAGAGGCGTTCGCCGAGACCCCACTGCGAGACTTGCTCCTCGATGCCATCCAGTACGGTGAGCAGCCGGCAGTCAAGGATCGGATGCACGAGGTCATTGACGCCACCGTCGGAGACGGTCTCAAGGGCCTCCTGGACGAGCGGGCACTCGCTTCGGAGCACCTTTCGGATGCCGATCTCCGCACCCTGCGTGCCGCGATGGACGAAGCCCGCGCTCGACGCCTTCAGCCGCACGACATCGAATCGGCCTTCAAGGATGCCTTCACCCGGCTCGGTGGCCGCATCGTCAAGCGCGAACTGGGGCGTTACAAGGTAGCCAACGTGCCGCAGCACGTCCGCTCGGCAGGCAACGGGCCCATTGCCACCAAGTACGACCACGTAACCTTCGACCTCGGCCACATCCAGCCCGACGACCGCCTCCACGTCGACCTGCTCGCCCCAGGCCACCCGCTGCACGACGCCGTCATGGCCGAAACTATCCGAAACTTCGGGGGCGCTCTCAACCGGGGCACCGTCCTAGTCTCGGCCGCCCTGGACGAGCCGCACCTCCTCGTCGGGGTAGTCGAGGAGGTCGTGGACGCCACCGGCGAGTCGGTGGCCCGACGGTTCGGCTACGCGTACGTCGACAGCAGCGGTACCGTGCGGCCAGCAGGCCCCGCGCCCTACCTCGACTGCGTCGCCGCACCCAACGACACGGCAATCGACGTCGCGAACGGACTGCCCTGGCTCGCCGACGCTGAGGACAAGGCGACCAGCTGGATCATCGCCAACCAGCTTCCCCAGTACCTGGCCGAGGTCCAGCCCCGTCGCCTGGCAGAGTTGCTCAGGGCCCGGGAACTGGTGGCCAAGCGCCTAACCTCGGAGAGTGAGCGGCTGTTCCTCGATGCTGCGGCGGCCTCCGAGAAGGAACGAAGGGGCGAGAAGCCCAAGGTGTCCTCCGAGAGCCTCCACCGCAAGGCTGTTGAGCTCGAGATACGGCTTCGAAAGCGTCTCGAACTGCTCGACCACCAGCAGCTGATGTCGACGAAGCCACCGCAGATCCTCACCGCGGCGCTTGTGCTGAGCGTCTCCGATCTGCCTTTGTGAGTGGAGAACGTGTTTGTGTAATCACGAGGAGGGCGTGAAGCGCGGTGGTAATGCGGCTCGGGCTAATCCTCCACAGGCCGAGCATCCACCCCCAGCAACCGAGTTCGGCGGAGGCGCGCTCGGCAGGGGCGCGTAGCCTGGCGAGGGCGGAGTTGGCCTGATTCTCGCAGCCGTTGTGTCCCTGGCCCTTCGCGCGCTTGATGGGAGTGCGCACAGTTCAGGCGGCGCCTTGGTAGTCGGATTCTGCGGTGGTCTTCACCTAGGCGTCGGCGTCTGCGCCGAGAACGAACAGGGGAGATCGCGGCCATGCCGTGATCGGGCAACGGCGACAGGGAATTCGATTACGGCAGCCGTAGACACCCAGTACGCTGCCACGCATGGGGGAAGCAGCGAGCGAAACAAGCCTGCCGACGTGGTGGCACCCGCTGTTGCGTTTGCATCACCGATGGGTTGAGAGGCATGTGGTCCCGGCCGAGAAGGCTGCGACTGAGCTGGGCATCGACTTCGATGCTGCGGCCATCCGTAAGGCGCTCGGCTACCAGCGGTGGATGTTTCTCCGAAGGGTCAGGAGGATCGCAATCTCCTTTGCCGTGCTGGCCCTGCTCGCTGTCGTAACCCGCCCGGCAGCATGTAGGCCGGGCGGTCTGCTCACCACAGGCCAAGCCTGGTGCCCGACCTATACCGCGTACGTCTTCGGCCCGGACGCTGACCCATGGGTGTCGATCACGCCAACGCTGGCTTTGATCGTCATCCTCTGGATCGTTTCGGCCTGGCGAGGCGAGAACATACTGCGTCTCTATCAGCCTCTGTACCCGCTTCTCGACCTCCTCGCGGCCAGTGCCGACCTGACAACGATCGATGGCATTCGGTACACGAACGCAGTGAAACTCAGCGCCAAGGCCGCCGAGCTCGGTCTTCCACTGCGGACGGTCGCCCGGGACGCCGCTTCTGATTTCGGAGCCCGGGGAGCCCTTCGCAAGGAGCTCCTCACCCACGCGGATCTCGTGGAGACGGCCATAATGCAGGCCGCGGATGGCCTGGTTGGAGACCGCACGGGGTCAGCAAGGAAGCTGGGCACGTTGGCCGGCGCCATCGCGGCCAATGTCGCAGCTGGTCAATTCACCAAGATGCTCCCTCACACTGATCTCCCCGAGGAAGCCGTCATTGAGCCCGACCGCCTCGACGGACGCCGCTTGGCGAAAGCGTGCCTTTGGTCGACTATCAGCGTCACGGCATTCGCACTGCTGCTCGCAAGGCTGGGCGCGCCAGCCGAGCTCCTGATGCCTCTGGCGGTAGTGGCCTTCATCGTGACGGCCTATGTGCTCTTGGGCCTCTGGTACGGCCTCGCCGAAGCGACCAGACTAACGCGAAGCCTTATGTCCTTCTTCTCCGGTGGCCCCCCTCTCTGACCAATTCTCACAATTCGGAGCGGCCTTGCCTGTGGTCTGGAATCGAAAGAGGCATGAGGAGAGGTCGATGGTGACCCTCTCCCGGAGTGAGGGCAGGCGCCGATGGCGGCAGGGGGCCTCGCCGCCCACCGAGTGCTGAACTCTCGCTCGCCGGTTCGGCCACCGCCCTGCTCTTGAGCGCGTGGCGGTGGCCGAACCAACCGCGCCTCGGTGTCAGGGCCGGCGTGCTGGCCGCGCTGCTGACGATGGCCGGGGCACGGGTCGGACGGGCGAGGCGGTTGGCTTTGGCGCGGTCGCCTTCGGCTGGGAGGCGGCGAGGTCGTTCAAGACTGCCTCGACCACGGGCCAGCACATGTTCAGAGTGTCGCGGTCCGGGGTGTGGGCATCCCGGATCTCCTGTCGCGGATGGACGAAGTTGCGATACCTGCGCAGCTCGTGGCAGAAGCGCTCGACGTCAGCACCGATCCAGCCGGCGACGTGGCAGGTTCTGATCAGAGTGTCCAGGGTCACTTTGTCCGCTGATGTGCTGCCGAGTCGCGAGGCGTCGCGTTCGCGGACCACTTGGACCATGACGCCTTCCAGCAGGCTGCCGAGCATGATGATGGCGGCCACGTGAGCGCCATTGGCGTAGCAGGTGCGTGCCTCGTCCAAGCGGTGTTGGAGCAGGGCGGCCATCTTCCGGTCACTGATGAGATCGGTCATGGCTGTGCTGAGTTCGGCAGGGCCCCGGCTGCCCGGGTGGGCAAGGGAGGGGTCGCAGGCGACGAGACGGGGGCGGCCGCCAGGATTCTCCAGGCGTGCTCCCTCGTAGACCAGGAAAGCGTTGACCGCGGAGATGACAGCAGGGAGCTGGTCCGGCTCGTCAAGGTATTCGCGAGGGTCGGCCAGGCGAAGCAGGATCCGTTCCAGCTCGGTGGGTTCCTCTCGGCGTTCGCTGAGCCGGGCGAGCGTCCAGTCCATCCTGTACTCGCCGTTGTACTCCGGTACCCGCTGCCAGCCGGCGTGTTCCAGGAAGCGCGCGATCTCGAAGCCCTTGCGGTAGTAGAGGTGGTCGTCGCCGCAGATGACGCGTGCGAGTTCCTCCAAGGTGTTGGCGTCGAGGATGCCGAGTGGGGACTGCGCAGTCATGCCGAGCCTTCCGTGCTGTCGTCGGTTTCGTCGTCTGCTTCGTTGTCTTCGGCTTCGCCGAGCGCGTTGGACAGGTGATCCATGCCAGGGCCCTCGGGCGTTTCCGCCGTGTCGTCGGCCAGTCCTTCGTCGGAGGAGAGGTCGAAGGGGGTCCACTGACTGCTGGTGGGTGTGGCGGACGAATGGGTCCGGTCACTGGTTCCCTCGAACGTGGCCGGATGGATGCCAAGTCGTTCGAGCTCGACCCACAGGCCGGAGAGTGCCTCCTCGGGGTCGAATCGGAACTCGCTCTCGCGAATCCGCCAGAACGTCCAGCCGACGCGTTGGAGTTCACGGTCGCGCCGTTGGTCATGCCGGATCTGCTCGGGTGTCGAGTGATACCGGTCGCCGTCGCACTCCACGGCCAGGCGCCCACGTGCCCCTACGACGACGAGGTCGAGGCGCTTGTTCCCTGCCGGATACTGCGGGACGACGTAATATCCCCGGGCCTTCAGGCGCAGGTAGACCTGCTGCTCGAAGAGCGATTCGAAGGGCTTCTGCGGTACATCGCCCACCACCTCTCCGATGTCTTCGGAGCCGGCAAGTGCCGATGGCGGGTTCTCCATATAGGACAGGAGGTTGAGTCGCATGTCCTCCCTCTTCAATCGGTCCGGCGGTACCGAGTAGAAGAGCCACATCTGGTCCTGTGCCCGGGACGCGGCGACGTTGTATGCCTGTCGTTCGCTGCGGGCACCTCCCGTGATGCGCGGCGGATCGGTGACGACCATCGACAGCAGGATGACGTGCCGTTCGTCTCCCTGGAACGACGCCGGGCTGCCCACCCGGATCTGGTGGCGTTCAAGCATCGGCGCCGGGATACGTTCCTGGATGAGCTTTTCCAGGAGCTTGACCTGGCCGATCGACCCCTGAAGGGTGATGACGCCCATAGTCCGGTCGCGGTAGTCAGGGTCCGCTACGAGCCTGGCCAGGCAGTCGACGATGGCCTCGGCCTCCTTCGGGTTGCGAATCCTGCTGTCGCGCCCCTGTGTGACAGCCCCTTCGACGAAGTGGGTCACGAGGGGGTCGAGGCGCTCACCGCCGTACTGGCGCAGAGGCTGCAGCTTGTTGTTGTAGAAGGTCTGCGAAGACCAGCCGATAATCTCCGGCATGCAACGGAAGTGCTCCTCCAACCGGATCACCTTCGGGAAGAAGGTGGACAGGAGCTGGTAGAGGTTGGTGGAAGGTCCGTACAGCGTGCGCAGCCTTGGCGGCATGTCCGGCAGGTGCGAGACGAGCCGGTCATGGATCGCCTGGTGCCGGCCCATGCCACTGAGTGGGGGCGCGCACTGTTTGTCGTCCCCCACCACGATGACGCGGGGCGCCAGCCACAGCAGGAACAAGGCGTCCATGCCGGCCTGACTAGCCTCGTCGACGATGACGACGTCGAACGCGTCCCGCCTGGGCTGCACCATCTCGGCGACCTGGGAGATGGGCATAACCCACGCGGGGACTGCTTCCTGTGCCGTCTTCATAGCGTCGTATGCCGCGGCACGGTATCGGCCCGCACCGCGCCCCTTGCCCTTGCCGTACGAGGACATGTGGTTGCGGTACGCCTGGAGTGCCGACCGCTGCTCTTGTGTCATGCGATGCAGACAGTGCCACCTTCCCCAGGTGGCAGCGAGTTCACCGGTGATGTCCTCCAGGTGACGTTCACACTGGGCCAGTTCGCCTTCGACCTGACGTTCGCGTCCCGGCGTGCGCTGACGGTGAACGAAGGCAGAAGCCACCGCCCAGGCCCACGCCTCCGCCAGAGAGTCCAGGCGAGCTTCCCATGCCCGGTCACCAGGGTCGTGCGTCAGCTGGTCAGCGAGCAGCGGGTGGGCCCGGCGGACGCTTTCGAGTAGCACGGCGCATCGACGCCGGCGGTGTTCACGCCGATGAGCCTCGCGCAGCGCCTCAAGTTCCTTGGCGTATCGGTCGACGTCCTGCTCCCGAACGGCTTGGGCGGCGGCCACAGCTTCGGTGGTGGGGTGGGAGCCGTCCACCGGTGTGCGCAGTTGTTCCTCCCAAGCAAGCAACTGGGCCGTAGCCTCGTCCGCCGCTCGTCGGCCGGAGACCGCAGAGAGGGCGCCGGCGAAGTCCTGCCATGCCGACCTGGAGGTGAGGGCGATGTGCATCCCGTGATGTACGAGCAGCTCGTCGATGCGCTCGCGGCCGGCGCCGAACGTGTCGACATGTTCCAGGCGCGCGTACGCCTCCGTCAGCGACGCCAGCCGAACTTCCAGCGGCCCTTCGGATACGGGCACCTGCACTTGGCCCCACCGCTCCGCAAGCGTGGCAACGGCGGAGCGGGCGCGGAGGTGAGCAAGGGCGGCGTCGAGATCCTCCAGCGTTTCGGGTGAGTGACCGTTCACAGTGCACGTGTCGAGGAGGTCCTGCGCGGCCTTCTGCGCCCGCGAGGCACGGAAGCTGCCGCGGACTCGCAGCTTGCCACCCGAGACGAGGTGCTCGCGCAGCGCAGAACCCGCCGTGAGCATCGCATCCCCTTGTTCCGTGGAGAGCTGCCCGGGCACGGTGACGCGCGTCATCCCCTGTTCGTTCAGCCGCTCGGAGATCGCGACGAGTTGATCGGCAAGTCCGGACACGCGACGCCACAGGGCGAGGTTCTCACGGGAGAGTCGGTCGGTGAGGGCCTTGGTGGCCCACTTGTCCTCATCCCATTGTGTGGCCTGCGGAGACAGGCCGAGGTGGTGCAGAGCCGTACGGCAGGAATCCACGAGAGAGGTCAGCTCATCGGTGACAGAGCTGTCGAGCCTGGCAAGATCGCCACGGATGCGGACCGCCCCGGAGGGCAGGCCCTCGTCGGTGACGCGGCTGGCTGAGAGTGCCTGGGCCAAGGCTTCGGGGGAGGGGAGGCCGTCGGGGTCTGGCAGAGTGCCACCGGCGCGTGGCTCAGCCGCACCGTCGCGCAGCAGGCTCAGCAGTTCCACCGCTTGCGCGGGGGACAGCGGAGGGACAGACGGGGTGGGGCCGTTAGCCGGCACAAGACCGATCCAGGAGTGATGTCCGGCGTTTTCTTGCACACGCTGCACAATTGCGGCGAGAGTGCCGGCGTATCCCGGTGCGATCTCCGGGTGCCGGTAGACCTCGGCCTCCCGCAGTGCGATCACCTGTTCGGTGAGCGTGCTGATCCTTCCCCGCACCTCCTCACGGCGGGCGGAGAGCCGATGGATCTCGTCCTGCAGTTGCTCGGGGTCACTGGCGGCGACCTGATCGGTGAGAGCGTTGACCGTGCGTTCCAGCTCATCCGCCCCGTCCTGCCGTGCCGAGCTCAGCAGGAGGACGCACAGGTCCCGTACGGCGGGAGGAAGTTTGTCCCGCAGGACCGTCAGGGCCTGGTCGCGGGCGCTGGTCACCAAGACCCTCTGCCCCTGCGCCAGCAGCGCGGAGACCAGATTGGCGATCGTGTGGGTCTTGCCGGTGCCCGGTGGGCCTTGGACCACCACGCCCGTGTCGTGCTCCAGCCGCCGCAGGACACTGCGTTGACGTTCGTTGGTCTTTCCTGGGAAGAACGGGTCGTCCCCGAACAGGGGCGGAATCTCGCGGCCGTCCCAGTTCACGCGCTCTTCGGAGTTCAGTGGCAGTACCAGCTGGGCGAGACCCAGAGGTGCGTGTGCCTCGGAGGACACGCTGTCCGCGATCCGGTCGTAGAAGCCCAGCAGAGCATTGCGGTCCCGTGGACGCAGCACAAGTGCGGGAGCGTACGTGAGACGCGCGCCTGCTTCGGGCTCGCGGGGCGGCTGCCACTCGGCACTGAAGGACACAGGCCGTTGCAGCACCCGCTCCTGCCACTGGGCCAACTGCTCCAAGGCCTCCGAACCAAGCAGGTGCAGCGACTGGGCCGCGATCTCTTCGGTGAGCGCGGCGGAGCGTTCGGGCGCCCAGCCGTCATCGGTGTCGAGGAATGATTGATCCTCCAGCCGCACGGCCCCCTCAGCCATGAGCCGCACGGTGAGCCTGGCGGTCTTTCGGTCTACCAAGGTCTCCACGCGGTGGGTGAGCAGGTGACGATGGATGGCGTCACCGCGTGGATCGCGCCAAGTCAAGAGCCCTGTGGCGAGCACGAGTTCTAGCTGATCATCCTGCTGGGTCAGCTTCTGGTGCCAGCTGTAGACCTGGTCGTACAGCTCCCGAAGGGCTCGTTCCGCGCGCTCCCTCTCCGCCCACTTCCGCCAGCGCGTCAGCCAGGGACCGTAGGCTCGGAGTACCTCGTCGGAATCCTCTCGGCGGACGGTCTGCTCCGCCGCCTGTTCCCAGGACTGGCTGCCGTCCGCAGCTCGCACCAGTTCCTGCCCCGGTCCCTCAGCTTCGAGCGGAGGGTCACCGCCGTCCGCGTCCTGGCAGCGTTCCGTGGAGACCCATCCGTCCAGCAGATCCGGGAGTGGGGGCGGCGATGTCTGCGGAACGTGGTCAAGCGTGAACAGCAGCCCGTCGAGTCGGTCGGACGGGCGTCGTACCGAGGGGGGCATGGCGACCAGCCATAACCGCTCCCTTGAGCGGCGGTCATCACGAAGTCGTTGGTTGCTGCTCTGAACGACCTCCTTGAGGAAGCCGATCAGACTGGCAGTCTGGCCGATGACGTCGGGGTTCTTCGCGTGACGTCGCGGTACGTTCACTTTTCTCCTCCCGGCTGGTGGCGAACGTTCCAGGATCGGGATGAGCAGTAGCAGGGGCAACCTGTCTCTGGGAAATGGCGAAATATGAGCTTCATGTGGGCTGAATCACCTTGATCCCAGCGAGTACCTCGTGGAGATCCGTCGACCTCAGGTACCCGTGCCCCGACGTTCTTGGTATCCATGGGGTCAATCAAGCCGGGAGCTCAGGAGAACCGGTTGCGCGAGCGAGTTCCAGGGAGCCCCGATGGTGCAGTCCATCGAAAGGGGCGCATGGGTGGGGATGCCGGGGTGTAAGGCTGCTCGGGAGTAGGGCCTTCTGGGCCCCTGCCAAGGGGCGGGCGGCACTCTGAGCAGTCGAGGGCTGGCAGCAGAACGCGAAACGCCGTCGGTGGCATCCCGCGCCCTTGGTGTCGCCCCCCCTGAGTCCGGGAGCGACACCGGCCCTGCGGCCCTCAGGCCTGTGGCAACACCCGCATGGCGAGCACAGAGCCGTCCTGGTGGACGGATACGGGGCCGTCCCACTCCGAATCCCAGGCTAGGAGGGGCCAGCTCTTCCGCTGGGCGTGGATTTCCGTGCGGTACTGCTCGACACGGCCTTTCGCGAGGTGGCGGAAGAGGTCGTTCGCGACCCCGGAGAAGGCCTCGACCCGGGTCCTGTTGAGGCGGAACACGTGGTCGGTGCCAACGAAGTCGATGTCAAGGAGCCGTTGGTTCGCGTCCTGGACGCTGTCGGTGGCGGCGTGGGTGGGGTCGGTGAAGTGGCGCTGGCCCTGCCGCTTGGTCAGGTACTGGGCCGTAGCGGCGCCGTCGCCAGCGAAGGCCGTCAGTCCGGCCGCCGCGGTTCGGGCGAGGACCTGCCGGAACCAGGCATAGTGCTCCGGCTGTACGTGGAAGCCGAGCTGCGACTCCGGTTTCCGCTCGCCCTCGGCCGGCGGTTGGATGCCCGGGAAGATGTTCGCGTCCTCAAGACAGTGGTCAAGACGGGTGCCGGGGGCATCCATCGAGCCGGTCAGTCGGCCACCAGTTCCGCGGGCCTGCAAGGCGTGCACCGTGAGCACGCCTTCGGTGGGGAGTTCCGTACTGAACACGAGGGCCGGTGTCTCGTTCCACGGGCCGATGTGGACCGCCTCGACGTGCGCAGAAGCGGACGCGAGCTGGATGTGAGAGGCGGCGGCGTTGCTGTGGTTGCCCTTGCAGGCGATCGGAAGGACCCTCGGCGCCTCTCCGGGCTTCCATATCTCGGCGAAGAACTGTGGCCGGTAGCGGTAGCCAGATCGATGGCCCGCGTCGCGACTGGTCAAAGCCCAGCCGGCCCGCAGTGCAGTGTCCGCGGGGACGATCGAGACCGAGTGGTCCGGGTAGCGGCGGCTCAGGAGCTGCCGGGCAAGGGTCAGGGCGAAGCCGGTTCCGAGTTCCCCGGACTGGATCGCCTTGTAGTAGTCGGCCGTTTCCCGGCCCTCCGCGGAGAGCGTCATGAACGAGTTGATGCTGCCGGCCAGAGCTTGGCTGTATTTCAGGGAACCCCAGTGCTCAGCGAGTCCACGGCTGGCGCCCCGCCGTGAGAGGGCGATGCCTTGGCCGAGGGTGTGTAGCACATCCCAGGGCGTCAGCTGGACGGTCCGGTCCAGCTCCTTCGTGGGGATGGGCCTGAGTTCGGGCTTTCGCCGGAGCTGGTCGAGTTCCTTCTGCTCGCGCGCCTTGTCATCCTCGGCTGCGGCGTCGTCGACGCTGCCGACCAAGGCCGAACTGGAGTGGATCGAGATGTTCGACGGCTGGACGAGATCCTTGAGTACGTCAGCGGCTGGCTTCAACCTGTTCCCCCTACGGCTTCCACGGGTCAGACCGACGTCGCAAGCTACGTGCTGCAAGAGGGGCGCACACAGGGCGTATACAGGCACATGACGATGCAGGCACCCACCGCCGGGCGGCGGTGACGTTCAGGTCGCGAGTGGCCCCGCTGAACGCGTCGCGGAGGGTGAGGCCGGAGAGCACCCAGTCGGTCTCGGCGATCTCGCTCGAAGAAGAAGGAGATCGCCCTCAGCGCGCCAGCGCACATCGGGTTAGCCCTGGCCCCTTGGGCCGGAGCCGCCCTGACGGGCTCACTCGGCGGCCGCACACACCTGTTCACCGCGCTGGCAACCATCTCCCTCGTGGCCGCCTTGCTGGCCGCGGCTGCTTCGTGGGAGGCCGCAGGGAACGAGCCATGGCCGACGGGTGCCCTTACTGACACGCGTCGTCTTGCCCAGACTGCTGCTCGGAGACGAGGAGGAACTGGGTGGCAGCACGCAAGAGGCATCGGTCGGCACCACGGAAGCGTCGGGAGGCCCGGCTCAAAGCAGGTGTCTGGAGCGGCATAGCCGCATTGGCGGTGCTACTGACGTTCTGGTCGACGATCTGGCCCTATGCAGTGGGAGTGTTGGTCCTTGGCGCGGTCGGTGGCGGAGGCTGGTGGCTGTGGACGACGCACCGCCTGGTCCGAGGCAGCGACCGGCGGTGGCGCCGCGAGGAATCCGTCAGGGCGGGCCATCGGACGCTCGCCGAGGTCGACGCGATGGACGGCACGCAGTTCGAGGACTTCGTGGCCGACCTCTGTCGGCGGGACGGTTGTACGGATGTCCGCCGCGTCGGCCGCACGGGCGACGATGGCGCCGATGTAAGCGGACGGCTGCCCGACGGCCGCACGATGGTGATCCAGTGCAAGCGGTACAACCCGAAGCGGAAGATCTCCAATGGAGAGGTCCGCAACCTACTGGGCTCGCGAGTGCACTTCAAGGCCGAAGTCGCCGTCTTCGTCACCACCGCGTACTTCAGCGGGCCTGCCGAACGCTGTGCCCTGCAGAACGATGTCGTGGCCATCCACCGTGATCATCTTGGACTGTGGAACAACGGTGCGGCGCTCCCGTCTCTTAACGCGGTGAATGGCGCCGGCCAGGGCGACCGGCGGCACCGCGCCCTGCGGAAGGAGACGTACGAGTAGCCCCTCCTGGTAGCCGGACTCTGAAGTCGGTCCCAACGAAGGGTGGTCGTAGGTTCACGATGTCAGCTCGGTCAGCGCTGGACACAACAGGGTCGTGTCCTCGATTGCACTGGCATGTCGGGTCGTCGAGGGTGAGGCGCTGTCCGGCACGGAGGGGTGGGCGGGAGACGCGGGTCAGGTACCTCGGCTTGCCCACGCCATCGTTGTGCGTGAAGACGTGAGGTGCTGCCCAGGTACCGAGGAAGCGGCTCCAGGTGTCCGATGCGAGTGCAGTCCGTACATGCGGGAAGCTAGCATCGGTGAAGAGCACGGCCACGTGTCCTCCAACCGCTGGAAGTTATGAGGCCCCAAGCCCACCAGGCGACCTTCTGCGGACTCCCAACCCAACCAGCATCCGAGGGGCCGTTGTTGGTCGTCGCCGGTGGCCAGAGAGGGCCCAGGCCTGTCCTGAACGCGGCTGGTTCGGCTTTCGACGCTTCGCACCGGAAGTCCCGCGCATCTCCGCAGTTCGGACCGTCCTTGATGTCCGCAGAGGGGCTTGCTGTCCACGAATAGGCTGGACCCGTGTGACGCCTACTCCTACTAGCCGTCTACGTGGACGCCGCAACTTCGCGTCCGGCTTGGTCACCCGTCGACGCGGAGGCGGGCGGTCAGGCCTGGCCTTCACCTCGTACGTAGTTGAACCGCTAGCAATTCCCGGGCACGATTGCACCTTCCCCGTGACCACGTCGTCCCGCCCGAAAGTAGTGGTACGTGAAAGTCCTCGGCATAGCCGTAAACTCCGGCGCACTCCACTACGGCGCTCTCCAACAGGTCCCTGGAGTCGGCCTGGTGCCTGGAGCGCCAGAGCGTCTCGGGCCGGCGGACGGATTGAACGGCTACGAACGCACGGGAGACACCTACCGGCGCATCTACCAGGACATCCACGTCCTTGCTCCGGACCTCGTCGTGCTCGTCGCCACCCGCAAGTACAACAACTGGGCCTACCGGCAGGCCGCTGACCGCGCCGCCATGGTTACCCTCGCTCAACTGGCTTGCCACGAGGACGGCATCCGCTGTGAGGAATGGACGACCGAAAAGATCGGCAAGCTGGTGGGTGTCACGGCCGCCTCGCTTGACAGCGTCCCTCTGGAACGGATCGGTGCCGCCACACGACCCAAGTACTGGAACCCGGGCCGCGGGGACGCTTTTGCCGCTGCACTCGCCGGCTTGGTCGACTCCACCCCTGGCGACAACTGGTGACCCTGGATTTCGACCGACGGAGAATGCGACTGTGAGCGAGCGCGGAAGACGGCTTGTCCTGGACTATGAGTGTCTCTACAGCATGCCAACTGGAGTCCATGAAGTACACGTATGGTGGGATTCGACCCTAAATAATTGGCTTGTTGGTAAACGTGTAGATATATCGGAATTTCAGGATGTTGGTGGTCTAATCGAACCCGGCCTCATGGAAATGATCAAACACCCCAACATCGTGGACGTGCGTGCAGTGGCCAGCGTTCTCGGCTACCCCCAGCCCATGCATGTGGTTGAGATCCTCATGCCGTTCTTCGAGAGGGGAAGCATCACTGACGCTCTGGAGCGCGGGGAGACTTTCGCACCCACGAAGGCGCTGCGTATCGTCCAGGCAGCACTTCAGGGGCTGACAGAGATGCACGAGCGTCACGGCATCCTGCATCGCGACATCAAGAGCCCCAACCTGTTCCTCACCGGCGACGCCGATCTCGTCAAGATCGGTGATCTTGGTGTCGCTGGTGCCATGGACGCATCCGGGGCTACTTCCGCTGTCCAGGTGGCGCACATGTACTCGCCTCCGGAAATTATGGTTGGCCCTCGCATCACCCGCGCGGCGGATCTGTATTCCCTTGGGCTCGTCCTGCTCGAACTCCTTGCTGGAAAGTTCGACTACGCCTCCTACACGAGGACCGAGGTCGTCGACGCACTCCAGCAGGGACTCCCGCCTCTGCGTGAGCGCGATCGTCGGCTTCCGGTCTGGGTCTGCCGCCGCCTGCGACAGCTGATCTCCAAAGCCGCCCACCCAGACCCCACCCAGCGTTTCGCTAACGCACGCGACATGAGTAGCGCTCTCGCGGCCATCAAGATCGCCGATTGGAGCGAGGCTGACGCCAACGTGTGGCAAGCTCCACATCTTCGTCGGGATGAGCACTGGAGAGTCACGGCAATTCCGGCAAAGGCGGGCGGGGTCGAATTGGCCATGTTTCGGCGCAAGTCCGCCTCCTGGCGACGTGTTGGCGAGGCTGCCGTGGTACCGACTGTTGATCACCCTCAGGCGCGTGCCTACTTCGAGACGGCGAACAAGCGCGCCGTCAACTGATCAACTGCTTTGGCTACTACGTCTTGGTCGGCGGAGGCCAACGGGGTCAGAGCCAGGGAGTCCCTTGCCGCCTCAGGCGTCACCGTGAACCGCGCTTCCCGACCGGTCCCATCCGGTTCGAGGGCTCCGTTCCGGGCGAGCTCCCAGACCTCGCTGCGGATGCGCCGGACGTCGATTCTGCCGTCAGGGACCAGGGGGGCCAGAAGCGCTCGCCATTCCTCATGGCCAGCACCAACGGAACACTCCCACAATTGCTCCACGAGTACTTCGGCCGCCCACGCGTGCCGAGGGAGGCACCGATCAGGTAGACGTGCAATGCACAGGGCGAGCAAGGCACCGTGAGTGTTCATCGCCTCCATGCCACCTCCCGCCCGTCAGCAGCAGTCCACAAGCCCACTCGTCGCCAGGGTGCCGGAGACTAAGTTGGGAAGCAAGAACGCCCACTGCTCGCGGACAGCCCGGCACCTGTGCGTGCTATTCCGGATCATCCTCGTGGACGCCCCCCGACGTCCTCGGCGAAGGGACCCGGGAGCTCGCACGAGGCCCCGTGCGCGCAGGCTTAGTCTCCTCGGATGGACGACTCCCCTTGCTTCTGCCTTCTCTGCGCCCCGACCGAATGGGGCGGGCCCGTGTCGGCGGACCGCGACCGCCGCATCACGAAGAGCGTTACGGACTACGGCTGGCACGTTATGGGCGTTGCCGGCGGTGACGCCCCAGGCGACTGGGGCTACTCCATCGGCCTCTGGCACACACTCCGCAGCCCCGAGGTAAGCGTGTTCGGCCTGCCCTCACAGACCGCGATGCAGGTAGCAAACGCCGCTGGGATCGCGATCAGAGAGGGCAATCTACTTGAGCCCGACCAGCGGCGGGGAGACGTTCTCAACGGCTATGACGTGATCGTTCGACCTGTGCATCCCAGCTGGTACCACGACTTCTTCGGCGCAGGCATCGACTTTTATCAGACCCCGCCACTGCCGATCACGCAGTTGTTCTGGCCGGACAAGGACGGACTGTTCCCCTGGGAAGAGGGGACACATGATCACTGCCGGAAGAGTCAGCCTCTGCTCTGGATTCCGAAAGACGAGACCACCGGCCCCTGGGCTCACGTCGCTTGAGGTCGGCGGACCGGCTTAGCCGGGGTGTTGCCCGGGCTGCATCAAGCCCAGCGGCCAGCTCAGCCACAGAGCGCCTCTGCTCGCTGCGCCTGAGACGGTCGGTACCGGGCAGCTCTCGGAGCGAACAACGACAAGGGGCAGCGTGGGCAAGAACACACCGCATAAGGACCTCAGGGTCGGCGACGTTCCGCAAGTGAGCTGCCCGCCGCCCACTTAGGGCCGAGTGGCCCAAGTGATCGTGCACGTCGTCTATGAGAAGGCGAAGGCACGGTAGGCGTTGCGGATACCAGTCAAGGGCTCGCGGTCGCGGTTGAAACGGAGCTTGTTGGTGAGGAGGACGGCCCATCGGTCCTGCTGCGGGCTGATCCACATGCCGGTGCCAGTGAAGCCGTAGTGGACCCAGATGTCCTGTCTGGGTTCGGTGCCGGGTCCGGGGTGCCAGAAGAGGCCGCGGGCGGGGGTGAGGGCGCCGGTGTGGATGCGGAGGGAGTCCTTGATCCAGGTCGGACCGAAGGCGGCCTGGGTGGGGGCGAGCATGTGGCGGAGGAACAGGGCGAGGTCGTCGAGGACCGAGAACGTGCCGGCGATGCCGCAGACGCCGTCGAGGAGGCGGGCGGAGAAGTCGTGGGCGGTGCCCTTGAGGTGGGTGCCGGCGCTCTCGTCGTACTCGGTGGGGGCGCAGCGGACCGCCTCGGCGGCGGGGAGGGGGCCGAAGCGGGTGTGGGTCATGCCCAGGGGGTGCCAGATGCGGTCGGTGGCGAGCTGGTCCAGGGGCTGGCCCGAGAGGTGCTCGGCGAGGTAGCCGAGGACGAGGGCGGCTCGGTCGGTGTACTCGACGGCTTCGCCTGGCGGGCGGTGGAGGGCCTCGTGTAGGACGCCGTCGCGGATGTCCTGGGGGTCGGTGCCGTAGAGGTTCTTCAGGTTGGCGCGCAGCGGCAGGCCGGCGGTGTGGGTGAGCAGGTGGTGGGCCGTGGTACGGGCTAGGGGGCGGCCTGCGACTTCGTTCCAGAAGGTGCCCAGCGGGGTGTGGATCTGGAGCTTGCCCTCTTCGACCAGGGTGCCGATCGTGGACCAGACGGCGAGGATCTTGGTGAGGCTGGCCACGTCGAAGACGGTGTCCAGCCGCATCGGCTCGTCCGGGTGGTCGGGGTCGAGGAGGCCGACGGCTCCGCTGGCCTGGATGCCGTCGGCGTTCCCGACCGCCCACACCGCGCCGGGGTAGACCTCGTCGCGTACGCCGGTCTGGAGGAGGTCTTCGATCCGGTCGGTGGTGTGGGTCATGGTCTCCCGATCGTCGTGGGCCGCGGGTGGTCCGCTGGCCAGGTTAGTGACGCGGCAGGGGTGGTGCTGGCTGCGCCACGGGTGGTGTCAGGCGAGCCGCCGGCCGAGGTCGGCGATGGCGGTGGCGGTGGTGCTGAGGGGGAAACGGGCGGCATTGGTGCGGCCGGATGCGCGGAGCATCACCAAGAGGCCTGGGGTGGTGCGCAGGCGGTGGAGGTCGTGGGCGGCGGTGGTGGGGTTGGTGAAGTCGGTGGCCAGGCCGGTACCGGAGAGGGCTTCGCTGAGTCCGGGGACGGGTTGGTAGAGGACGGGGAGTCCGCAGGCCTGGGCTTCGAGGGCGACGAGGCCCATGGCCTCCAGGGTGGTGGAGGGCACGGCGAGTACGTCGTGGTCGGCGAAGGCCCTCCACAGTTGGGCGCGGCGGAACCAGCCGAGGTAGCGGACGTGGACGCCGAGCTTGCGGACGACCGGGGCGAGGTCGAGGAACTGGGCGCGCGGGGCGGCGATGCTCAGCTCGACCGAGCGAGTGGCCGCGACGGCTTGGAGGAGGGGTTCGAGGCCCTTCTCGGAGCTGAGGCGGCCTGCGAAGAGGATCCGCAGGTGGCTCGCGGGACGTCGGGCGGGCCGGGGCGGTGGGTCGGTGAGGAGGCGGTCGGGGATGCCCCAGGGGATTTTCTCGATCTTGCGCCTGTCCGTCTTGGGGGCGAGCTTGAGCAGGCGGTCGGCCATGGCGCCGGTGGGGACGACGATCGCGTCGGCAGCGGACGCGGTCTCGCGGAGAACGCGTAGCTGCGTGGTGTGGTTCTCGGCGTGCAGGAGGTCGGTGCCGTGGACGAAGGCGATCCGGGGGTGGGCGGGTAGGGCCCGCAGGAGGGCGGGGGTGGCGCCGAAGGCCAGGTGGTGCAGGTGCAGCACGCTGATCTGGCGCGGGTCGATGGCGGCCGTCATGGCGTGGCGCAGGTTGGTGACGTACCGGCTGAAGGCGTGGCCGTCGAGGCATTTGCCGGCGGCGTGCAGCAGGTCGATGCCGGCCGGGGTGCGAGGTCGGGGGCCGTCGGGGGCGAGCATGAAGGCGCGGGCGGGGATTGCGGGCTGGGTGCCGGCGTAGAGGTCGAGGAAGAGTTCGACGCTCCCGCCGGGGCTGGGGAACGGCAGGTCGAGGGCGGTGGCGACAACGCGGTTCACCGGCGGCCTCCAGGGTTCTCCTCGTAGAGGCGTGATGTCTCGATGCCCTCGCTGGTGCGGTACTTGAGGCCGTGCTGCTGGTAGCTGACGGGGGAGCCGTGGGTGCGGAGGAAGACGACCTTGCCGAAGGTCATGCTGGGCCGGACGCGTACGGGCCGGGTGGCGCGGATCTCCAAGGTCCAGCGGATCGCGTGGCCCTGGTGCCCGAGCGGCGCGGAGACGTGGACCCAGATGCCGAGGGAGCCGGTGGTCCGGTCGCCGTTGAGGAGCTGGGCGTACGTCTCGGAGCCGGTCCGTTCCAGGGTGTGGCCGAGGTAGAGGTGGCCGGGCTCCAGGACGTAGCCGTCGTCGGGGAGGGTGAGTTCGGAGAAGGCGGTGGGAGTGGCGGCGTCGAGGTCGCCCTCGCAGACGCGGAACGTGCTGCCCAGGCGCCAGTCGTACGCGTTGGGGGACAGACGATCCGGGTCGTACGGGTCGATGGTGATGCGGCCCGCCTCGCGGGCGGCGGCGATGGCCGGTCCGGTGAGGATCACGAGGTCACCGCCGTGGCGTCGAGGTCACGCCAGTACGCGGAAGGCTGGGGCCCTGAGGCCGCCTGGTACTTGCCCTCGTACAGGTCGATGGCGCCCTCGGAGACGAAGAACATGATCTGCCCGATCTTCATCCCGGCGTAGACGCGCACGGGGCGGGTCGGGGTGAGCATCAGTGTCCACTGGCCGTGGAAGCCGATGTCACCGATGGGTGCGGTGATCTCGACGAAGAGCCCCAGTCGGCCGACGGAGGAGCGACCGAAGAGCAGGGGGACGAAGAGGTCGGATCCCACCTCCTCCAGGGTGTGGCCGAGATACAGCTCGCCGGGCTGCAGGACGTGGCCGTCGTCGCCGATCTCCGTGCGGCGGGTGGGGTTCGGCCGGTGGGCGTCGAGTACCTGGTCGGTGTAGGTGAGCAGGGTCCCGCCCAGGCGGACGTTGTAGCTGTTCGGGTTGACCTGGGTCGGCGTGAAGGGGGAGATGCGCAGCCGTCCGTCCTTCGAGGCGGAGGTGATCTCGGGTCCGGTGAGGATCACTGGTCGTCTCCGTTGGTCAGGATGCTCCTGATTGCCGAGCCGAGGTTGAGGCCGATGGGGTGGGATCGGCTGTCCAGACAGGTGTCGGCGAGGTAGTCGGTGGTCAGGACGCTCGTCAGACCGGTGGGGAGCGGATCGGGGGAGGCAATCAGGGGTCCGGCCTGCTCGGTGAGGTGAGTGAGCAGGGCAGCGGGGTCATGCCGGAAGGCCGGCGCGACCTGGGCCTCGACCAGGTTGTTGTCGAACGGCTCGATGGCCAGCAGGTCTCCCGCGGTGAGGACTTCGCCCAGCAGCGTCGTGCGCACCGCGGTCTCGTTGAGGACGACCGCCTCGCTGCCCAGTCCGCTGCGCAGCCGGTCGGCCAGTTCGCGGAGCAGAGCGCGGCGGTCGAGTGGCTTGTTCCGATGGGGCGCGACGAGACGTCCATGCGGCTCGGCCAGCTGTGCGTCGATGGAGGCGATCTGTTGACGGACGGAGGCCAGATCGGTCGGTAGGACGGATCCCGAGGTGTCGGGGAAACGGGCGGTCCGTCCGACCCAGCCTTCGGGGGAGGGCTCGGCGACTGCGTAGCCGACGGCGAGTTCCGCGCCCTTGAGCACGATGGTGCTGCCGACCCGTTCGGGTCCGGTGTGTTCGCTGTGGCAGTGGCCGGCGAAGACCACGTCGAGGAAGGGGCACGCCTCGGCGAGCTGGAGGTCCTGCTCGAAGCCGGAGTGGCTGAGGAGGACCCAGGAGTCGACCTCGTGGTGGTGCGCGAGCATCAGCTCGCGCAGGGTGTGGACGGGATCGGTGACGCGGCGGCCGGAACGCTGCCCGGCCGGGATCGAGTTGAATGCCTGCGGGCCGATCACGGCCGTGAGGGCTGTCCGTCGGCCTTGGATGTCCACGATGCGCAGACGTCGGAAGAGCGCGTTGCCGGTGGAGTCCTCGACGACGTTGGCGCATACGGTCCGCTGGTGGAGGCCCGGCTCGAAGTAGTGCAGCCAGCCGTGGTTCCCGGGAGCGACGACGTCGTACAGGGCGAGCAGGATGTCCCGTTCGAGCGCGCCCCGGCCGAGGCGGTAGTACCCGGTGCCCTCGAAGAAGTCGCCGCAGTCCACCAGCAGGCTGCCTGCGCGTGCCTGGTGGAGGTGCCCGAGCAGCGGGCCGTCGGCGCCGAGCGTGGAGTGGACGTCAGTGGTGGCCATGATCTGTCGTAGGGAACGGGCCGTGGTCATGGCGCTACCTCGCAGATGTCGGCGCCGAGGTGGAGGAGCTTGCCGGGCAGGTCGGCGTGGCCGCGCCGGAGCTGGTCGACTCCGCCGAGGGTGGTGATTCCGCGGGCGGTCAGCGCGGCGACCATGAGCGCGGAGCCGGTGCGGATGTCGGTGGCCTCGACCCCGGCTCCGGTGAGGCGTTGCGGGCCGGTCAGTCGGCATTCGGTGGGGGAGATCTCCTCGATCTTCGCGCCGAGTCGGGCCAGCTGGGGCAGCAGGTTCCCGTGGCGGCCGGGGTTGATGGAGTCGGCGAACAGGTGTGTGCCGGGCTGGCCGAGGGCCAGTGCCATCAGGGGAGGCTCGAAGTCGGCGTCCAGGCCGCCGGTGGCGAGCGTGGCGATGGCGCGAAGGGGACGGCCCGTGGGCCGGGCGGCGCTCCCGTCGACCAGGAGGACGTCCTCCCGTACCGCGGTGGGGATGCCCAGCCGTTGCAGCGCTGCCTGCAACGGCACCACATCCCGACCTTGGACGCCCTCGATGCGCGCGGTCCCACCGGTGGCGGCGACGGCGCAGGCCAGGGTGCCTGCCTCGATCTTGTCGCCTGGTACGCGCCAAGCCGGCATCTCGGTCGGTGATGCCGCTGCCGGGCTCAGGTCCAGGACCTGTTCGCCGGCTCGGGCCTCCCATCCTGCCGAGCGCAGGGCGTCCAGCACGGTGAGGACTTCCGGCGACAGGTTCGGCTGACCGAGGCGCAGCGCACGGCCCGCGACGACCGCACGCAGGACGGCGACGACCGTCGCACCGCGCGACCGGAACGGCAACGTGTGGGAGACCGTTCCGGTGGCGGGTCGACCGGCCTCGACGTCATAGCCCTCGTCCTGGACGGCGACACGGTCGCCGAACGCCTCGTACACCTTGAAGTGCAGGTCCATGCCGCGCTCCCCGATCCGGCATCCCCCGGGCCAGGGCAGACGGGCGTTCCCCTGTAGGGCAAGGAGTGCGGGCACCAGGTAGTACGACGCGCGGATCCGTGCGGCCGGAGCCAGGTCGAGGTCCGTGGGTACGGCGTCAGGGGGCATGATCACCACGCTGTCGGGTCGTCCCACGGCTCGGGCGACGTGCCAGCCCGCCCCTTGGATCAAGGTGAGCATCCAGTGGACGTCGGCGCTGGCGGGGACGTTCTCCAGCTGGATGGTCCGGCGCACGGCTGCTGCGGCGGCCAGCAGCGGCAGGGCGGCGTTCTTGGAGCCGTCGACGGTGACCGACCCGGAGAGGGGCCTCCCCGGACGTACGGCGATGACCTCCGCGCTCGGCGCAAGGGCCTGAGTGGGTGCCATGTTCAACTCCTTTGCAGGGGAGGCTGCGTGATGGATGGCAAGACCGAGGTGGGTACGGACAGATCGAGCTCGGCCCAGCAGGATTTGCCGCCGGTGCTGTGGTCGACGCCGTGCCGGTCGGCGAGGGCGTCGATGATCAGCAGCCCGCGGCCGTCCTCGGCGTCCGTAGGGGGTAGGCGTGCGTGGGGGAGGGCGGAGCTTCGGTCGCGGACCTCGAAGCGCAGTCGGCTTCCGCGCAGGCGGGCGGTCACGGAAGCGGCTCCGTTTCCCGCGTGCTGAACGACGTTCGCCAGCAGTTCGCCGGCCACGACCTCTGCTACGCACATGCCGTCGGTGCCGATGACCGAGTGCCAGCCTCTGATCTCGTTCATCACCTGGTGCCGGGCACGAGCGGCGCCCTCGGGCGTACTCGTGACGGTCAGCGTGACCTCGTGCACTTCCATGAGCAGCCTCCTGGAGGGGTGCGGTTCTACCAGGCAAGCGGGTCAGGAGGCGGCTGCGCGACGGGCCGCGCAGCCCCTGCATCGTTCATGCACGTTGTGCATGGCGGGCAAGTTCGTTGCAGCTAGGCTCGGTTGAGCAGGCAGGATCGGTCTCGGCAGAAGGGGCCGTGGCGAAGATGGTCGACACGCAGGGCGAGGTGCACCGGATCGGTGAACTGATCCGCCGGGCTCGGGTCTTACAGGGCCGATCACAAGCGGACGTGGCCCGCGAGCTGGGATACCACCAGTCGAAGATCAGCCGCCTGGAGGGCGGACGAGGAACGGACGACATCCGAGTTCTGCGCGACGTCGCCCGCATCCTGCGCATTCCTCCGGCCCGCCTCGGTCTGGCGGAGGCCGCCCCGGAAGCCGATCCCCACGACCCGGAGACAGAGGAAATGCTGCGCCGCCGTACCCTCCTTGCCGCCAGCATCACCGCACTCACAGCCTCGGTCGCGCCGACGGCTGCGCACCCCGCGCTCGTCCAGGCACTCCTGCCCGGGATGCCGACGACTCCGACGACGGAAGCGCCGGAGTCCGGGGAACTACGAAACCGGGCAACGGCCATCCGGCGCCTCTGGAGCACGTGCGACTACGCGGAGCTGGAGCGGACCCTTCCCGGCCTGATCACCGATCTCCGCCACTGCATCGCAAACTCTCCGCAGGCCGAGGAGCTTCCCCGCTTCCTAGCGACGGCCTACCAGACCTCGGCCAGCCTCCTGCTCAAGCAGGGAGACCCCGGCACGGCGTGGCTCGCCGTCGGGCGAGCGATGGCCGAGGCCGAACGCTCAGGTGATCCACTCGTCCTCGCCGCCAGCGTCCGCCTCCACGCGCACGTCCTGGTCCGCGAACAGCACGCCGGCCAGGCCGTCACGCTGATCAAGCACACAGCTTCACAACTCGCTGGTGCGTACGACCAGCAGCCCCACCACCACCTCTCCGTGCTCGGGTTGCTGCTACTGCGCGGAGCCACGGCTGCCAGCAGAGCCGGGGACCGCGCTGCCACCGCAGAGTTCCTGGCAGAGGCCAAGGAGGTGGCGAAGTACGTCGCCCTGGACCACCCCGACGCCTGGGCCAACTTCAGCCCCACCAACGTGGCCCTCCACGAGGTCAGCGCGGCCGTGTCCTTCGGCGACGCGGGCGTCGCCATCGACATCGCCCGTCCGCTCATGCGCCGCCACATCCCGGTTCCCGAGCGCCGGGCCGCCCTGTGGGTGGAAGCCGCCCGGGCCTACGCGCAGCAGGGCCGCCTCGCTGATGGCTACCAGGCCCTGCGGATCGCGGAGACCTGCGCAGCCCAGGACGTACGGCGACCAGCCGTCCGGGACCTGGTCGCCGACATGGCGGCGCGCGACCGTCGGCGTACGCTGCCAGAGCTCCACCACTTCAGCCGCCGACTGGGAGTACCCGCGTGACCGAGCCGCAGCCCAAGCCCTTCCTGTACGTCGTCGTCTGCGCGGCGGGGATCGCGGGCGACGTCGGCAAGCTGATCGACGCCGCGCACGAGCGGAACTGGGACGTCGGCGTCGTCGCCACCCCGCAGGGGCTGCCCTTCCTCGACGTGTCCGCGATCGAGGACCGGACCGGTTACCCCGCCCGCTCCGCCTGGCGCGGGCCCGGCGACGCACGGTCCTTCCCACCCGCCGATGCGATCGCAGTCGCCCCGGCCACCTTCAACACGGTCAACAAGTGGGCGGCCGGCTTCGCGGACAACCTCGCCCTCGGCATCCTCTGCGAGGCCCCGGGCATGGGCATCCCCACCGTCGTCCTGCCTTACGTGAACACCGCGCTCGCCGCGCACCGCGCGTACCAGCGCAGCCTCGCCGAGCTGCGCGAGATGGGTGTTCTGGTCGGCAGCTACGAGCCTCACCGCCCGAAGTCCGGCGGCGGCGCCGACCGCTTCCGTTGGAAGGAAGCCGTCGACCTCTTGGCCCCGTTCCTCGCGGCAGGCGACGCCCGCCACTGATCTTGCGACTGCCAGTGGGTAGGGCGTAGCGGATTTCCGCATGAGGAATGCCGCCGTCCGGTGGCTGGGAGGTACCCGCCACCGGGCGCAGGGTGCTGCGCTGGGGCCTGTCAGTCCTCGTAGGGGAGGTATATGCCGCCGTCCGGAGCGGCTATGGCGCACAGTCGCTCGTACTCGGCGCGGTCTTCCTCGGTCATGTGCGGGAGTACGTCCATGACCATGCGGGCTTCGGGGTGCCGGGCGAAGTACGAGAACAAGAGCTCTGTGAGGGCCTTCACGGCGTTGTCCTGCTCGAGGGCAGCCGCGGCGGAGCGGGCGCTCAGTGCTGCCACGGCTTCGAGTTCGGAGCGCGTGGCCTGGAAGGCGGTCGCCTGTTCGGCCTGGGTGAAGGGGCGCCCGTCACTGTGGGACCAGGTGTTGGTGTCGGGTCGGAGCTTGAAGTCCGCGTCCAATAGCAGGGCAATGACTTCCATGCGCAGTTCGGTTTCGGGCATGCGGGGGTTCCTTACGGGATGGAGTCGGTGGTGACGTTTTCAATGCTCCGGAGAAACCCCGGTTTGGCTGACCGGGGATCGTCGGCTATGTACGGATGGATGCGATATGCCGTCAGCGCCGACGGGAGGCGTTGTTCGCGGCCCTCAGAGCCGGTTGTGTGGTCGGCGCGTGCCGGGGGAGTGATGCTGCGGGATCGGCAGGCAGGTGTGCGAGACGGCGGAGGCGCCAGACGAGGACGTCACTGACGGAGGTGGCGCTGTCCAGCTCCCGATGCCGCGTGGCTTCTGCGAGGAGGTGGGTTGGGTTGTGGCCTGCGGCCTGGGCATCGGCGAGTGTGGCCGCCAGGGCGGGCCAGCCCGGCTCGGCCAGAACTTGTTCGGCGATCTCGGGCAGCGCCTGGCGTAGGACGACTGCCTGTCGTCGTTGCAGTGGCAGGGAGCGGCCTTGCTGGTGGAGTACGGACATTGGCTGGGCGGCCGCGATCTCGTAGGCGGCGCGCAGGTGTCCGGCGGCTTGGTGCGCGGCTTCGGCTTGCTGGGCGTGCTTCTTCTTGGCATGCCAGTTCGCCGCCGCGGTGACGAGGAAGAACGCGGTGTCGATGAGCATGGCGGTGGTGGCGCCGTCCTCCCCGCGATCGAGGGCAGGTCCGCTGTGGACGAGGTCGTACGCGGCCTGGCGCAGGGCGCGGTCGTGCCCGCGTACGGCGCGGACGTGGGAGCGGGATGCCCGCTCGAACGCGAAGGCTGCATCACGGAGTTCTCGTCGGGTATGGGCGGCGGAGGTGTCGGCGAGCGCGTCGAGGACCTCGCCGACAGCGGCGATCCCGGCTGCTGCCGTGCCGTCGTCGCCGTGCTCGATGAGCAGCAGCGCCTGCCAGGTCGCCGTGGTCGCGCGGCGGCGGGCGTACGCCGGGCCGGTCACCGGCGGGAGAGCGGGCTGCTCCGGTGAGATGACTTCGTCGGAGGAGGGTTCTGCCGATGGAGTCCAGCGTTCGCGGATGCGGGGCAAGGAGAGGTCGGAGGCGAGCTTGGATCCCGAGTAGAAGACGGGCTCGCCGTGCTTGTTTCGGTCGTCGGGCAGGGCCACGGTGTAGCCGAGGAGGTCCCCGGACGGCGCCACGCGCTGCTTTACGAGGACACCGGCATGGGTGAGGCGGCCGAAGAACTCCTCCTCGCTCCGGGCACCGGCCGCCGCGCGTCGGACGCTCTCGCGCAGTTCCTCCCTCGGGGTGCGTTCCCGCTGGTGGCGGTCGGCTTTGTGGCGTTCGGCGCTGGTGGGGCGCTGGGCTGCTGTTCCGTCACCGGTGTCGAGGCGGCGCAGGCCGTATTGGGCCTCGATGAGACGGGCTTCGGCCTGGGAGCGCTTGGCTTCGTTGTGGCGGCGAGGCCGGCGGCCGTCCTCGCGGACGGTGGTGGCGATGATGTGGATGTGGTCGTCGGCGTGGCGGACGGCTGCCCAGCGGCAGGCGGCGGTGTCGTCGTCGGGGGCGATGCCAGTGGCGGCGACCATGCGGCGGGCGATGTCGCCCCACTGGTCGTCGCTGAGGATCGGGTCCTCGGGCGCGGCGCGTACGGACAGGTGCCACACGTGCTCAGTGGGGCGCCGTGACTTGGGCAGGGCTTCGACGGGCTGGTCGAGGAGCCTTTGCAGGTCCGCGTAAGTGGCTTTCGGGTTGCGTCCGGGGTCGGGGACGAGGCTGTCCCAGGCCGCCACGAGGTGCGGGTCGGTGTGTTCCTCGTGGGTGCCGGGGCCGTAGAGGTAGCGGATCAGGCCGATGGTGCGGCTGCCCATCTTGTGGACGCGGGGGATCATCCGGCGGGAGTCTCCGTCTCTACGTAGCGCTGGGTGAAGTCGTCCACGCGCTCGGCGGTCCGCTGGACAGCGTCGAGGACCGCCTTGGCGTGCGGGGCATCGGCGCCGGAGTTCAGGACGGTGGCGACCTGGTTCAGGTTGTTGCCGATCTGGCCGAGGGCCCGGCGCAGCGCGAACAGCTCTCTGACCATGTCCCGGTGGGTGGCGATCTCGGCTTCGGTGTGTTCGAGGTCGCGGGCGGCCTTCAGAGCAGAGTGGGCGAGGAAGCCGGCGGTGCTCATGCGGCAGGCAGACGCGGCGTGGGTGAGGAGCTGGAATTCATCGTCGTTCATGCGGCAACTGGGCTGGTGCATGCGCTTCTTCTCAGCGAGCAGGCGTTCACGCTGGCGCACGTGCGATGTCGATGGGGCGGTGTGCGTGCAGCGGGGGGTGTGGCAGGTGTGCTGTCCCTTCGATTCGTGGTGCGGTCCGGTCTCGGCCGCGTCCCGAAGGACCGGCACCTCCTGGTGCCGGTCCGCTCCCGCCACCCCTGGGGCGGGGGAGCCCAGAGCATTGCTCCCGACGGGAGCAATGCTCTGGGTACAACTTGCTCCTCCCGAGGCTGGAAGCGAGGGCATGTGCTCGTCGTGGCTGAGACGGTCGTGTGGCGGGTTGTGCATGCGTGTCCTTGAAGCGGTAGAGGCTGTTGGGTGGGGTCGACCGGTTGGGGACCGCTCGCTCGTGACGCGAGATGCTGCCGGTGCTGTCCGGGGACCGGGCGGGGACGGTCCCCGATTCGGGAGGCGCTCGGTCCCCGGCGGCAGGGGCGTGGGGGACCGGTCCCGTCTCGGTCCCCGTAGTCATGGGTGGGGACCGTCCCCGACGTGGTGACCTGACGGTCCCCGAACCGCCGCAGGGCGGTCCCGGAGGGCGGGGACCGTGGGGACGGTCCCCACTGAGTAGGGGGACGTCAGGCGGAGGTGACCTGCGGAAACAGAGTTGGGGACCGGTCCCCGTGGTGGCCGGCGCGCGCAGCGCAATCAGGGGACGGTCCCCGATCGACTGCTGTCGGTCCCCTCCTGGGGGAGGGCGCTGTCAGGCGGGACCGGGGTCAGTTTGGGGACGGGGACCGTGATGGGGACCGTGATGGGGACGGGACCGGGACTGGGGTGGGGACGGTCCCCGAACGGCTCGGGTCAGTGGTTCGGTCCCCACGATGACGGGGACCGACCCGGGTGGGGACCGTGGTGGTCAGGAGCCCGACGGCTGGGTGCGTCGGCGATCCGGGCCGGTGAGGATGACGCGGGTGGTCATCTCTGCCAGGCGGGAGGCGACGCGGTCCCCAACTGCGTTGCGGAGTTCCGCGATCGGCAGGTTGGTGGTGATCAGGGTCGGGAGCATCTCGGTGTAGCGGCGGTTGATCAGCCGGTACGTCAGCTCCTCGGTCCACTCGGACTGCTTGGCCGCGCCGAGGTCGTCCAGGATCAGCAGCGGGCACCGGCCGAGCTCTTGGATCTCCCGTTCGGGGTCGTGGTTGGGCCGGGGCCGGAGCTGGGCGTAGAGGTCGGCGGAGGTGACCGCCTGCCAGCGCAGGCGTACTCCGGCGGCCAGCAGCGAGCGGACGGCTCCGTAGGCCTGATGTGTCTTGCCGATGCCGGTGGTTCCGGCGATCAGCAGCGAGGGGCCGTAGGCGATGCCCCGGGTACCGGCCGGCCCGTTCCGCCCGGCGCGGGTGACCGCCTCCACCCAGCCCAGGACTTCGGGTTGGGTGGCGAGTGCCTCGCGGTAGCGGGGCGGGATGCGGCGGTCGGCGAGTTCCAGGGCGGTCACCGGCTCCACTGTGGGCCCGGCGGGTGCGGTGTCGGGGTCGATGCCCTTGGCAGCGAGAATGGCCTGGAGACGGGTTGCCAGGGTGCCAGCACGCTGGGGTTCGCGGGTCGCGGTGGTCACAGCTGGCCTCCGTAAGCGGCTTCGGCGTCAACGGGGTTGGTGTACGGCTGTGGGGCTCTGCGGGCGCCGGCAGTGGCCTGGGGCGGGTTCATGGCCTCGTTGACCAGGCTGGGCAGCAGGCTCGGGTAGAGGCTCTTGAGGCGCATGCGGTCGACTCCGGCTCGGATGTGGTCCGGGTCGATGCCTTCGTGCAGCAACTTGCTGATCTCCCGGCCGACGTGGCCCAGGACTTTCTCCGGAGGGCGCTTCCCGCACGCGGCGGCGTACTCGGCGACCAGTTGCTGGGCCGTTGCGGTCTGGGGTGGGGCAGGGGTGCTCGCGCCTCCCAACGGAGATCCTAGATCCATGATCCTAGGTCCTAGATCCGGACCGTGAGGGCTCGGCGCAGGCTCCCGCACTTCCTGCTGATGCTGCACGGAGGGCTCACTGAACCCGTCCTGACCTGCGGATACGGGGATCATCGAAGCGGCGTGAGATGTGGGTGAGAGCTCCGGGGCGGGTGCCTGATGGTGCACGGACGCCTCACGGAGCCCTCCCTGCGCCAGCGGTGAAGTCAGGGGCACCCGGCCACCGTCGTGGTAGGGGCAGTTCGGGTGCCGGACACCGCTGGGGCGGTTGACCTTCTGGTGCTTGGAGAAGGTCACGATGTGCAGGTACCGCTTGCCGTCCTCGCCCTCGTACCGGCAGATGAGTTCATTGCCGGCGAGCTGGGTGAGGTCGTCCTCGACCTCGATCGGGCCGTGTTCGGGGCGCAGGGACCACAAGAGGCCCGCGATGACGGCGGACTGGTCACGGAACCGGCCGTGGTCGTCGGCCTGGGTGAGCAGACCGAAGAACGTCCGCTCCGCGGTGATGCTGACGGCGGCCAGCGATTCGGAGCTGAAGGCTTCCGGCTTGATGGTGCGGATGCGTGCCATGCCTATCGCCCCGCCTTCGTCTGCTGCTGGGACGGCGACGCCGGGGTGGGCGCGGGTGTGCGGACGGCTGCTTCGGCCGTACTGTTGGGCATAGACGTTCCTCAGATCCGTTCAGGAGTGGGCGGTTTGGACAAGGGACTCCCATCGGCTCTCGGCGCTGCAACGCCGGGAGCCGATTCTTTTGTCAGGGGTGCTTGGCCAAGACAGCCACACCCAGCCCGCGGAAGTCCAGCGAATCCGCACTCGAAAAGTGTCAGATCGCATCGCTGGTCGCGAACGTCTTCACAGTAAGTGCGAATCCCCGGTTGACCAAAAAGTCGACGGCGCAGGGGGAGCGGCGAAGGTCGCACCCCGAAAGCCATTGACCGGAGTAGGCGAGGCGATCTATGTTTCCGCCGCCCGGAGCCGCTGATGCTGTGCACACCTCTGTGGTCCGAGATGGGTCGTAGTTCCGCAATGGCTGCCTATGCGGGAATCGGCAGTTCGTTCTCCGCGAAACGAGCCCCGAAGTCCCATGTCCGGGCTTCCGTGATTACGTGAACCCGGGAACCCGAGCTACAACAGATGCATGCCCCGAAGAGCTACGGAAATCGGTCCCGCCGGAGAACGGACCGCCCACGCCATCGAGCGGCTGCGCACCTCGCGCGGATTCGCTCAGCGAGAGCTCGCTGCCCGTGTCACCGAGCTTGGCCACCCCATGACCAACACCATGCTGTCCCGCATCGAACGCACCCGCCGGCGCTGCGACGTGGATGACCTCGTCGCCATTGCGGCTGCCCTCGGTGTCTCCCCACTTGCCCTGCTCCAGCCTGCGACGAAGGGGGTTCGGGCGGGTGCGCGGTGACGCCGCCCCGGCTTATACCCGACGATCCCCGGTCAGCCAAACCGGGGATTCTCCAGACCATTGAAGTAGTCCGCTCCACCTGCCTGACAGCAAGCGGGGGCGGGCTTGTCATGCCCGATGTCCGTCGCCGCAGGTTGTCGACGGAAGACCCCGAAGGTTCGATACGTGCGAAGTGCTGCTTGTGACAGTGAATTGCTGGCGAATGTCCGTATGCCTCCCCGTGTGTCGCCGCTGGGGAGGGGTTTTCTGAACGTGCGTGAAGCCGCCGAATACCTGGGGCTGTCGCCCGCCACCCTTTACGTGTGGCGGCACCGCCGCCAAGGTCCGCCGAGTTTTCGAATGGGGCGGAGTGGACGTGTGATGTACCGGATCGAAGCTCTTGACGACTGGATCCGGGAACAGGAGCAGGCAGACTCCCGTAGTAATACTTCCCTAAATCCGGTGAATGCCGCCCCGCAGCGCCGCGCCGGGTACGCGGCCACGGCCTGACCGATCTACTAGGCCTTACCACCCGCCCTACGTCCAACCCTTACCCCGAGGAATTCTTTGGCTGGCTATATCGAAGACCGTTGGATCAAAAAGAAGAGGGATCCCGTCACAGGGAAGCGTGAGCGTACGACCCGTTACGGCAAGGGGTCCCGATATCGTGTCGCTGGAATCCCGGGCGTCCGGGACATGTCGTTCGACGTGTTGGAGGACGCCAAGGGGTGGCTCCGGCGGTCCGGCACCGACAGCGAACGAGGCGAGTTCGTCGACCCGCGCGACGGCTCCATCACCTTGACGGACTTCGTCACGCGCCACTGGCGCGCCGGCGTTCGCGGCGCGCCCGGCACGGTCAAGCGAGTTGATGAGCGTGTACGACTTCACATCCTTCCGCACCTCGGTGCGGTGGCGCTGCGCGACGTGTCGGCGACCGTCCTGCGCGGCTACATAGCCACGCTCGAAGGCGAGTGCTCTCCGCGGTACGCCCGGCAGATCCTCACCTCACTGTCAAACATCTTCGAGACCGCGATCGACGACAAGCGCCTCGTCCGCAACCCGATGCGGGCCAAGACGGTGCGTTGGCCGAAGGCCCCCGACGAGGACCGTGACGCGTGGCCGCTGGCAACGGCGCAGCGGGTGCGGGACGTGATCAATCCTCGGTACCGGATCGCGGTCGTCGTCGCGCTGGGGTGTGGGCTGCGCCAGGGCGAGGTGTTCGGGCTGTCGCCGAAGGACATCGACTTCGAACGCGGCGTCATCCGAGTGCGCAGGCAGGTGCAACTTCTCTCAGGGCGCCTCTACTTCGCCCTGCCCAAGGGCGGCAAGACGCGCATCGTCGACATGCCCCGGTCGGTGGCCACGGAACTGGCCGCGTACTTCCTCGACCATCCGGCGGTCGACGTCGAGCTCCCCTGGGGCGGACCGGAGCCCGACCGGGAGAAGCAGAGCTTCCCGCTCGTCCTCACGACGACGTACGGCAACGCCATCCGCGCCAACATCTTCAACGACGAGGCCTGGAAGCCAGCCCTCGCCGCGGCTGGAGTCATTCCCGTACGGGAGAAGGGCGCGCGGTGGAAGGCTTCGCGCAAGGACGGCTTCCACGTGCTCCGGCACACCTACGCTTCGGTGCTCCTCGAAGCGGGCGAGTCCATCGTCACGCTTGCCCGGTGGCTCGGTCACTCAAGTCCGACCATCACCCTCGACCACTACGCCCACTTCATGCCGGAGGCTGGCGGCAGGGGCCGCGCGGCCATCGACGCACTGCTCGGCACGGTGCCCGAGTACGTGCCTGAGGGCCTCGTCCCCTCTCAGGGCCGCATCTGAGATCCCGTATCGACGGTGGTCGCCTGCGCCCGGCAATGTTCCAGTCCCGCCGTTACCTCTGCCTCGTCCGGGCCGTCCTCGGTCGCCAGCAGTTCCCCGGCCGCAACCATGGCTGCCCAGAACTCGGGAGGTGAGCCCCGCCCGTTCCGGAACCGGGTTTTCGCGAAGAGCAGGAAGATCTTCGTGAGCTCCCCGGTACGAAACCAGGGGATCATGCCGCCAGGGAAGCCTCCGCGGGCGCAGGCGGCAGTCCACAAGAGGTCGCGGATCCGCTCACCGCGACCATCCAGTACCCGGTCCACGACGAACACGTGCCCGCAGGCGAGAAACATGGCGACGAGGTCTTCTTCTCCCACCTCGAACTCGTCGAAGAGGGGCCGAGCCTCGCGGATTCGGGCTTCGGCGTCCGGCTCGGGCACTCCCAGGGCCAGACATAGGGCCAACGCGCAGGCGTCCCACTCACCGGTGCGCGCGGCCAGTTCGGCGAAGACTTCCTCCTCGCCCTTTCCGGTGGCCAGCATCTCGCGAGCCTGCAGAACCAGCGCGTCCTCGCCTTCCCCATGATTCATGGCCAGAGGCTACAGCGATGCTCGAACGCGGCAGAGGGGCGTGGCGACTTGAGTGAGCGGCCTCCATTCGCCTGCCGTGGGGACCGGTGCCGAGGCAGCGATTTCGGCGGTGATGACTCGCGTCCGATCGAGGGGTTCAGTGATTCCGGCCGGTCGTGCAGGTGACGGCGCGGGGTTCAGCGGCAGAGCTCCATGATGGTGTCGTCGAAGTCGGGGAACTCCCGGGTCGCCAGCTCGATCACGGCTGCCGCCGACCGGCGCTGGTGCGGTGCGAATCCTTCGGCGATGGCTGCCAGCTCCGGATTGGGCTGCGCCTTCCAGTCCGGCTCGTAGGACGTGGCGGCTTCCCAGGGGCCGAAGCCGGCGGCCAGTAGCCAAAGGAAGTCGCCCAGGTCGCGGGCGACGACACCGGTCTCGCCCTCGGAGCCGAGGAAGACGATGGGCTGCTCGGCCAGTGGCCGGCTCGGGCGGATGAGCCAGATCGCCGCGTACCCGCCCGTGCCGTCCTGTCCGAACGCGCGGAAGTCGTTGCCGTCCAGTTCGCTGTTCCCGGTCCATGCCTGGAACCAGTCGGTGGTCTCGGCAGCGGACAGGAAGGCCGGGAAGGGTTCGAAGTCGACCCCGGTCTTCCCGTCGGCGTAGTCGAATCGAACGGCCATCGCGGTGGCGAGCGCGGCGGGGAACTGGCGGTCATCGGTGGGCTTCACGGAGACAGGCTAGACAGGGGGTCGGACATCGACGCCCCACGGGCAAGGTCGTTGGACGACTGCCGGCTTGTAGTCGTCGGGGGAGACAGGACAGGCCTGGTCGCGACAACGGGTGGCACAGCATCTGCTGTGCCACCCGTTGTCGTTACCCTCCGCAATCGCGTGCCGTCGAAGGTGGTCGGCGGTGCGGGAGGGCCGGCCCCAAGGTGCGGGGGAGCGCCCGGCATGGGTGGGCTGCGGATTCTCCCCAGATTCTCCCCAGGGGGTCCTGCGGGCAGCTTCTCGGCGTTCGCAGGAGCTAAGTTGATCAATGGTGCTGCTGTGCGGTCTACAGCCAGTCGCGCTTCTTGAAGATGACGTACAGGCTGACGCAGACCGCTGCCATCAGCAGGATTGCGAAGGGGTAGCCGCCTGCCCACTTCAGTTCCGGCATGTCTTCGAAGTTCATGCCGTAGATGGTTCCCACGAGTGTGGGTGCAAAGAGGATGGCGGCCCACGAGGAGATCTTCTTGATCTCCTCGTTCTGTTCGAAGCCGGCCTCGGCCAAGGCGCGCATTTCGGCGTTCTGTTGTTGGGAGACCAGGGTGGCGTTGACCGTCAGGATTTCTGTGAGGGCCTGGCGGAAGCCGTCGACGCGTTCGCTGGTGTGGGTGACGTGGTCGGCCACGTCGCGGAGGTAGCGCTGGAGTTCCTCGTCCGTGCCGTACTTCGCGAAGCCGGCCATCAGGCTGTGGAGCATGCCGACCAGGGGGCGGGTGGCGCGTTGGAACTCGACCATTTCCCGGGAGAGTTCGTAGATGCGGCGGGAGACTTCCGGGTCGCCGCTGAAGACCTCGGTCTCGATCTCGTCCATGTCGATCTGGACGCCCTCGACGACGGGGGCGTAGCCGTCGACCACTGCGTCGAGGATGGCGTACAGGGCGGCTTCCGGGCCGAGGGAGAGGAGTTCGGGGGACTCCTCCATGCGGCGGCGGACCGCCGAGAGGTCCGGGGCCGCTCCGTGGCGGACCGTGATCAGGAAGTCGGGGCCGACGAAGATGTGGAGCTCGCCGAAGTCGACCTCCTCCAGTGCGTCCAGGTAGCGGGCGGCCCGCAGGACGACGAAGAGGGTGTCTCCGTAGCGCTCCAGCTTGGGGCGCTGGTGGGCCTCCAGGGCGTCCTCGATGGAGAGCGGGTGGAGGTTGAACTCGTCGGCCAGGGAGTGGAGTTCGGATTCCGTGGGGCGATGCAAGCCGATCCAGGCCATGCCGTCGGGCTGTTCGCGCAGCCGGCGGAAGGTGTCGGCGAGGGTGGTGGGCGAGGCGACCCGGACTCCGTCGCGGTAGACCGCGGAGTCGATCACGCTGCGGTGGTCCGCGGGTGTGGGGGCCGGCGGGGGCGGCTTCGGGGCCCGTGGGGGTGCGGCCGGGGGTGCGGCGGGGAGAGCGGCCGGGCGCCGCCAGCCCACCCGCTTCGCGGGCCCGGCCCCGGGCGCGGCGGCGGACGGGGGCGAGGGGCGGCGGCGGTCTGGTCGCTCCGACATCGCAGGTCAGCTCCCGGTCGAACGGGTGTTTACGGGCAAGGTGCAGGATATCCGGGTGAATGGTCCCCCGGGTTCCCCGGGGTCCATTCGAGTCCGGGTGGGCGGATGCGGCTGCAACGGAGTTGCGGACAGAAGGTGTCCGCATGGGCCGCTACGTTGCTTTCATGGCCTCCAAGACGACGCTTCCCGTACTCGACACCCGTGCGCTGAACCGTGCCACGCTTGCCCGCCAGCTGCTCCTGACCCGCGCCGAGATGTCCGCGCAGGACGCCACGGAGCACCTGCTGGGGCTGCAGGCGCAGAACGTGAAGCCGCCCTACTTCCAGCTCCACGCCCGCCTCGCCGGATTCGGGCCGGCCGAGCTCGCCGGGCTGATGGAGTCCCGGCAGGTGGTCCGGATGGTCACCATGAGGTCCACCATCCACACCCACACCGTCCACGACGCGCTGACCCTGCGCCCCCTGGTCCAGCCCGCCCGCGACCGGGAGATCAACTACTTCCGCAAGGGCCTGGTCGGAGTGGACCTCGACAGGCTGGCCGAGCGAGCGCGGGAGTTCGTGGAGGCCGAACCGCGGACCATGGCGGAGATACGGGAGGAACTGCTCAAGGAGTGGCCCGGAGACGACCCGCAGTCACTGTCCGTCGCCGCGCGCTGCCGGCTGCCGCTCGTCCAGGTCACCCCGCGCGGGGTCTGGGGGAAGAGCGGGCAGGTCCGCCTCACCACCTTGAGCGAGTGGGTGGGGGGAGGGGGAAAGGGCGCGGGAGTAGAGGGAGGAGCAGAGGGAGGAGCAGAGGGAGGAGTAGAGGGAGGAGGGCCTGGTGGGGAGGCTTCGGGGATCGATGACGCTGTTCTGCGGTATCTCGGGGCTTTCGGGCCCGCCTCCGTCAAGGACATGCAGACGTGGGCCGGGCTCACCCGGCTGCGCGAGGCCTTCGAGCGGCTGAGGCCCGTACTGGAGGTGTTCCAGGACGAGAACGGCGTCGAACTCTTCGATCTGCCCGACGGACCCCGCCCCGATGCCGAGCAGCCCGCCCCGCCCCGCTTCCTTCCCGAGTTCGACAACCTGCTCCTCTCCCACGCCGACCGCTCCAGGGTGATCCCGCCCGAGCTGAAGGGGAGCAGCTGGACCGGGAACCAGGCCCACTGCACGCTGCTCCTCGACGGCTTCCTCGCCGGGCTCTGGAAGCTGGACGGAGAGAAGGGCGGCGGGAAGGAAGGCGGCAAGGACGGAGGGACGCTCACCGTCGAGTTGTTCTCCGGCGTCTCCAAGGCCGGCAAGGCCGAGATCGTGGCCGAGGGCGAGGTACTGCTCGCGGAGATGGGCGGCGGGGCGGGTGAGGTCCGCTTCGGGTCCATCCGCGCGTGAGCCCGGACCGCGCGTGAGCCCGGACCGAGAGTGAGCCCGGGCCGAGAGTGAGCCCGGACCCCGAATGAGCCGAGCCCGGCGACCCACCCCCGCCGCGCTCTGGTGGCCCGTACACCGGACACGGCACGATGCCTGGCACGACCGAGATCACCCGCGATCGTTCTCGTTCGTGGGGCGGGCCGCTCGACCACCGACGGACGGCGGCGCGCCTCCTTCATGCAGCTGTTCGGGATCAGGGACCGAAGGAGAGAGCACATGCGGATTCCCATGACCGTGACGGACTTCCTCGACCGGGCGGAGCTGGGGTTCTCGTCGAGCCCGGGCGTGGTGGACGAGCCGGATCAGCCCGCTCCACCGGTCCCCGATTCGACCTACGGGAGGCTGGGCGAGCGCGTACGGGCCTGGCAGGCGGGATTCGACGCGCTGGGGGTCGGGGAGGGCGAGCGCGTGGCCGTGGTCAGCCACAACTCCGCCCGGCTCCTGGAGCTGCTCTTCGCGGTGCCGATGAGCGGGCGCGTCTGCGTACCGGTCAACTTCCGGCTGAAGCCGGAGGAAGTCGACTACGTGGTCCGGCAGAGCGGGGCCTCGGTGCTGCTCGTCGACCCGGAACTGGACGAGGCGCTGTCGGGCGTCAAGGCCCGCCACCGCTTCGTCCTCGGGCCGGAGACGGACACGGCGCTGATGCGCTTCGGGGTGGAGCCGCGTCCCTGGTCGCACCCGGACGAGGACGCCACCGCGACGATCAACTACACCTCGGGGACCACCGCCCGCCCCAAGGGGGTGCAGCTCACCCACCGCAACATCTGGGTGAACGGGCTCACCTTCGGACTGCACACCCGGGTCTGGGAGCGTGACGTCTACATGCACACGCTGCCGATGTTCCACTGCAACGGCTGGGGCATGCCCTTCGTGATGGCGGGGCTCGGCGTCAAGCAGGTCGTGCTGCGCAAGGTCGACGGCGCCGAGATCCTGCGCCGGGTCGAGGAACACGGGGTCACGCTGATGTGCGGTGCGCCCGCCGTGTGGAACACCGTGCTGGACGCGGCGGCGAGCTGGGAGGGCGAGATCCCGGGCCGCGACCGGGTGCGCGTCGTCTGCGCGGGCGCCCCGCCGCCGAGCCGGACGATCCAGCGCATGGGCGAGGAGCTGGGCTGGGAGTTCACGCAGATCTACGGCCTGACCGAGACCTCGCCGCTGCTCACCTTCAACCGGACCCTGCCCGCCGACGCCGAGCTGCCGGCCGAGGAACGGGCGCGCCGGCTCTCGCGTGCGGGGCTGCCCGCGCTGGGGGTCAAGCTGCGGGTCTCCGAGGACGGCGAGGTCCTGGCCAGGTCGAACGTCGTACTGGAGGGGTACTGGGACAAGCCGGAGGAGACCGCGGCCGCACTGCAGGACGGCTGGTTCCACACGGGTGACGGCGGCACGGTCGACGAGGCCGACGGCCATCTGACGATCTCCGACCGGAAGAAGGACGTGATCATCACCGGCGGCGAGAACGTGTCGTCGATCGAGGTGGAGGACGCGATCTTCAGCCATCCGGCGGTCGCGGAGGTCGCCGTCATCGGTGTGCCGCACGAGAAATGGGGCGAGACGATCAAGGCCCTCGTGGTCCTCGCCGAGGGAGTCGACGGAGAGGCCGTCCAGGAGGCGGAGATCATCGCCCACTGCAAGCAGCGACTGGCCGGGTACAAGGCGCCGACGACGGTCGAATTCCGCGCCACGATCCCGCGTACGGCCACCGGCAAGATCCAGAAGTTCAAGCTCCGCGAGCCGTACTGGTCCGGCCTGGAGCGGCAGGTCAACTGACCCCGCCGGGGCGACCCCGAGCCCGGGGTCAGGTGAACGACCGAGGGCCGGTACGGGGCTGCGCGCGCAGCTCCGTACCGGCCCTCTGGGCCCTCAGGTGCTGCTCTAGGCGGGCAGCAGGGCCTCGATCGCCGCGATGACCTCGGGGGACTCGGGCTCCGTGCGCGGGCGGAAGCGGGCCACGACCTCGCCGGCGGGGGAGATCAGGAACTTCTCGAAGTTCCAGGTGATGTCACCGGCCTCGCCCTCGGCGTCCGGAACCTTCACGAGCTCCTCGTAGAGCGGGTGGCGGTTCTCGCCGTTGACCTCGGACTTCTCCAGCATCGGGAAGGTGACGCCGAAGCCGGCCGCGCAGAACGTCTGGATGTCGTCGGCGTTGCCCGGCTCCTGGCCGCCGAACTGGTTGCAGGGCACACCGATGACGGTGAAGCCCTTCTCCTCGTACTTGAACTGCAGGCGGGCCAGACCCGAGTACTGAGGGGTGAGGCCGCACTGCGAGGCGGTGTTCACGAGCAGGATCGCCTTGCCCTTGTGCGCGGCGAGGCTGGTGGGCTCGTCGGACAGAGTGGTCAGCGGGATGTCGTACAGGCTCATCAAGCTCTCCTCGGCAGGCAACACACGTAATACCCCCCGAGCCTAGGCCCCCATGCCGAGGAGGTCCTCCGCCGGGTCGTTGACCGGCTGGGGCATGCCCGTGAGGTCCATCACGAAGAGCGGTATCCCGAGGTCGTCCGCGCGGGTGCGGGCGTCTTCCGTGTAGCCGGCGAGGGAGAAGTAGACGCTCGTCGCGCACGCCGTGAGCCCGTTCAGCCAGACGCACTCCACCGCCCGCAGCCCGGCCGGGGCCGTGGTCGGGTCCACCTGGGCGACCAGGCCGGGGGCCCGCAGGTCCACCGCCGCCGACGGGATCGGCCGCCCGTCGGGCTGGCGCACGTCCTGGAAGCCGAGCCAGCGCAGGTACAGCGCGGCGGTGACCACCGCGTCCCGGGCGGTCCGGATGGTCACGGGCCGGAAGTCGGGGCGGGGCACCGCGGGGTCGGCCGGGGCCGGGGCCGGACCGGCGGGCGGTCCCGCCCGCCCCGGCGCCTCCACCCCGCGAGGGAAGGGAGGCGGAGAAGGAAGGGAAGTGGGAAGGGGAGGAGGGGGAGAAAGAGGAGTGTGCTCGACCCCGCCCGCCGGCTCCAGCGGATGCACCGGGACCAGTACGACCGTCCCGCAGGAGGTGCACCCCACCTCCGGATGCGGCCACTCGCTCTCCCGCCCGCAGGCCTCGCACCGCACCGCGACCCAGCTCTGCGTCCAGGTGCGGTGGGTCAGCTCCCGGGGCGGCGAGGTCAGGTCCAGGGGCGGGGTGACCGGGTTCCCGCAGGCGCAGGGGAAGACCGGGGCGGCGTAGCCGTTCTCGCGCAGGCACGCCGGGCAGCGCACCGGTACCGCATCCGCCATGAGACCTGGACCCCCTTCGTCGCTGTGCGTAGCCCCATGGTCCACCACCTGCCACCGGAGGGGTGGGCAGACCCCCGATTTTCCGCCGGGTCCTGGTTTTTCGTACAACTCACTGCCCAAGACGCGGCTTTTGGTGGGTTCCGAGGTGCCGTACCGCCTTGACGTTGCGGGGAGTCCCCGCTTAGCGTGTTCCGTATAGCAGAACAAAACTTCCGGATTACGGAAAAGCCTCACCAGCCGGACCCGCCAGACCCGCAGGAGAACTCGATGCCTCGTATGACAGCCGCCGCCGCTGCAGTGGAGATCCTCAAGCTCGAGGGTGTCGAACAAGCGTTCGGCGTCCCCGGTGCTGCGATCAACCCGTTCTACCGCGAGCTCAAGAACGTGGGCGGAATCGCCCACACGCTGGCCCGCCACGTCGAGGGTGCCTCGCACATGGCCGAGGGTTACACCCGCGCCAAGGCCGGCAACATCGGCGTCTGCATCGGTACCTCGGGCCCGGCCGGCACCGACATGATCACCGGCCTGTACTCCGCGATCGCGGACTCCATCCCGATCCTGTGCATCACCGGTCAGGCTCCGGTCTCGAAGCTCCACAAGGAGGACTTCCAGGCCGTCGACATCGCCTCGATCGCCAAGCCGGTCACCAAGAAGGCGACGACCGTCCTGGAGGCCGCCCAGGTTCCGGGCGTGTTCCAGGAGGCCTTCCACCTGATGCGCTCCGGCCGTCCGGGCCCGGTCCTCATCGACCTCCCGATCGACGTCCAGCTGACCGAGATCGAGTTCGACCCCGAGACCTACACGCCGCTGCCGGTCTACAAGCCGGCCGCCAGCCGTGCCCAGGCCCGCAAGGCCCTGCAGTTCCTGCTCGAGTCCGAGCGTCCGCTGATCGTCGCCGGTGGCGGCATCATCAACGCCGACGCCTCCGACCTGCTGGTCGAGTTCGCCGAGCTGACGAACGTCCCGGTCATCTCCACCCTCATGGGCTGGGGCGTCATCCCGGACGACCACGAGCTGGCCGCCGGCATGGTCGGTGTCCAGACCTCGCACCGCTACGGCAACGCGACGTTCCTCGAGTCGGACTTCGTCTTCGGCATCGGCAACCGTTGGGCCAACCGTCACACCGGTTACAACCTCGACGCCTACACCAAGGGCCGCAAGTTCGTCCACGTCGACATCGAGCCGACCCAGATCGGCAAGATCTTCGCCCCGGACTTCGGCATCGCCTCGGACGCCAAGGCGGCCCTGGAGCTCTTCGTCGAGATCGCCAAGGAGCTCAAGGCCGAGGGCAAGCTGCCCGACTTCAGCGCCTGGGCCGCTTCCGCCCAGGAACGCAAGGCGACGCTGCTGCGCCGCACGCACTTCGACAACATCCCCATGAAGCCGCAGCGCGTCTACGAGGAGATGAACAAGGCGTTCGGCCCCGAGACCCGCTACGTCACCACCATCGGTCTGTCCCAGATCGCCGGTGCGCAGATGCTGCACGTCTACAAGCCGCGCAACTGGATCAACTGCGGCCAGGCCGGCCCCCTCGGCTGGACCATCCCGGCCGCCATCGGTGCCGCCACCGCGGACCCGGAGACCCCGATCGTCGCGCTGTCCGGCGACTACGACTTCCAGTTCATGATCGAGGAGCTGGCGGTCGCCGCCCAGCACAAGGTCCCCTACGTTCACGTCCTCGTGAACAACGCCTACCTGGGTCTGATCCGTCAGGCGCAGGGCGGTCTGGGCATCAACTTCGAGGTCAACCTCGAGTTCGAGAACATCAACACCCCCGAGCTGGGTGTCTACGGTGTCGACCACGTCAAGGTCGCCGAGGGCCTGGGCGTCAAGGCGATCCGCGTCACCGACCCGGACAAGCTGGGCGAGGCCTTCGAGACGGCCAAGAAGTGGGCCCAGGAGCACCAGGTCCCGGTCGTCGTCGAGGCCATCCTCGAGCGCATCACCAACATCTCGATGAGCAAGACGGTCGACATGAGCGACGTCACCGAGTTCGAAGAGGTCGCGACCGAGCTGGGTCACGCCCCCACCGCGCTCCGCAACACCCTGCCCGCCTAGTCCCATCAGGCTGGTCTAGCACCACCGAACGGCCCCCGTCCCTCCTCCAGGAGGAACGGGGGCCGTTCTGCGTCCCCTACGAGCCCCAGGTCCCGCCCCCGTTCCACCAGGCGGCACGCCCGCGCGCTCGTCCGCCGTATAGGTTCGCCCGATGCGCAGATTCGCGGAGGCCGAGGACCTGCCCGGCGGCGCCGCGGCGGAGGGGGTCGACGGGACGGACCCGTTCGCACCGGCCTCCGGCATGGAGCCCTTCCTGGCCGCGCAGCGGCTGCTGCACGGGCTCGGGGCCCGCGTACCCCGGCTGCTGCTGGCGGACGGCAGCAGGCAGCGGCCGCCCTCGGGAGCTCCTGCGAGCAGCTGGTCCTCGACCGGGCCCTGTCCTGGTGACCGAGGGCGGGGAAGCGGTCCTCATCGACATCGAGGGCCTCATGTACTTCGACGTCGAGTGGGAGCACGTCTTCCTCCGGCTGCGCTTCCAGGAGCGCTACGGGCCCCTGGCGCGGCCCGGCCTCGACCCGCGGCGCCTCGACCTCTACACGCTGGCCATGCGCCTCTCCCTGGTGGCCGGCCCGCTGCGCCTCCTCGACGGGGACTTCCCCGACCGGGAGTTCATGGAGGGCATCGCCGAGCACAACCTCAAGGAGGCGCTGGCCCTGCTCCCGTAGAGCCCGGTGCCACGCCCCCCGGGCATGACAAAGAGCCGAGTCACGGGACCGTCCGTGACTCGGCTCTTTGAGTGTGTGTTGCTTGTTACCGCCCGACGGTACGAGGCTGGCGCGACAGGACGTTCGCACCGCCGGGCGGAGAGGGTGGGGGAGGTGTTCTCCTCCATATACAGGGGACTCTGTGCGTGGCCCCTGTATATAGAGGAGTGATGTTGGCTGGGACCGTGGCGAACGGCGACGAGAACTCCGGCTTCGTCTCCCTCAGGTCAAGAGACGGGCCTCGGAACCCATTACCACCGCACTGGCTCGCACGCTCGCCACGGTCCTCGTCCTGCCCTCACCGCGTACCACCCCTCATCCGGGTCCGCGGTGCGGGCTCAGCACCCGGATCCTGACCTCCCGTCAGGATCCCGGCGCAGCTTGTGTGGCTCAGGCGTCGCGCAGGGCGCGGACGGCCTCCTCGACGCGCTTGCCGTAGTCGGCGTCCGCGGCGTGGAAGTGAGCCAGGTTCTTCTCGATGACGTCCTCGAGGGTGACCTGAGACAGGCCGCCGGCGATGGTCGCCACCAGACGCTGCTTCTCGGCCTCCGACATCAGGCGGTAGAGCTCACCGGCCTGGAAGAAGTCGTCGTCCTTGGTGTGGGCCGGAGCCTCGTGGGTGCCCGTGTAGCCGGAGACGGCCTTCGGGGCGCCCAGCGCCAGACCGGTCTCGGCCGGACCCTGGTGCGAGTTGGGCTCGTAGTTCTTGTCGTAGCGCGAGCCGTTGCGCAGCGCCATGACGCCGTCGCGGCCGTAGTTGTCGGCCTTCGTCGCCTTCGGGGCGTTGACCGGGATCAGGGTGTGGTTCACACCGAGGCGGTAACGCTGGGCGTCGGCGTACGCGAACAGACGGCCCTGGAGCATCTTGTCCGGCGAGGCGGTGATGCCCGGGACGAAGTTGTTCGGGGAGAACGCGGACTGCTCGACCTCGGCGAAGACGTTGTCCGGGTTGCGGTCGAGGACCAGACGGCCCACGCGCTGCAGCGGGTAGTCGCTGTGCGGCCACACCTTGGTGAGGTCGAACGGGTTGAAGCGGTAGTCCGCAGCCTCGGAGGCCGGCATGACCTGGACGTAGAGGGTCCAGCTCGGGTTCACACCGCGCTCGATCGCCTGCAGCAGGTCGGTCTGGTGCGAGTTGGCGTCGGAGCCGACGAGCTCGGCGGCCTGCTCGCCCGACAGGCAGCGGATGCCCTGGTTCGTCTTGAAGTGGTACTTGACGAAGAAGGCCTCGCCCTGGGCGTTGGTCCACTGGTACGTGTGGGAGCCGTAGCCGTTCATGTGACGGTACGACGCCGGGATACCGCGGTCACCCATCAGCCAGGTGATCTGGTGCGTCGCCTCGGGGGCGTGGGCCCAGAAGTCCCAGACGTTGTCCGCTTCCTGCTTGCCCGTGAAGGGGTCGCGCTTCTGGGAGTGGATGAAGTCGGGGAACTTGATCGGGTCCTTGATGAAGAACACCGGGGTGTTGTTGCCGACGAGGTCGTAGTTGCCCTCTTCGGTGTAGAACTTCAGCGCGAAGCCGCGCGGGTCGCGGACCGCGTCCGCGCCACCCAGCGAGTCGGCCACGGTGGAGAACCGCAGGAAGGTCTCGGTCTTCTTGCCGACCGTGTTCAGGAACGCGGCGCTGGTGTACGCGGTGACGTCGTCGGTCACCTCGAAGTAGCCGTACGCGGCGGAGCCGCGGGCGTGCACCACGCGCTCCGGGATGCGCTCGCGGTTGAACCGGGCGAGCTTCTCGAGGAGCTGCTGGTCCTGGATCAGCAGGGGGCCACCGACGCCGGCGGTAGCGGAGTTCTGGTTGTCGGCGACCGGGGCGCCAGACTCGGTCGTCAGCGTGCGCTTCGACATGGTGACCTTCCGTACGGGGAACTGCTGACGGAAATCGTCTTCCGTCATGCGGAACAGACTAATTTCGGCATGAACGCGACGTCAACAGTTTGTTGAAATGAAAGTTGAGGGAGAGGCAATCCGGACGGTGCCGGCACTTGGGCGCGACAGGACAGGTGTCAGCACCGGCACCATCCGGAAACTCAGGGCCCCGCGAGCGGGGCGGGTGGCGGCCCGGTGATCAGGACGATCGGGCCGCCTGTCGGAGCGGAGCTCAGATCTGGGCGCCGGAGAGGCGCTCGACCGCGCGGAGCAGCGCGGAGTGGTCCAGGCCACCGTCACCCTGGGCGCGCAGCGAGGCGACCAGCTGGGCGACGACCGCGCCGACCGGGAGGGCCGCACCGACGTTGCGGGCGGCGTCGGTGACGATGCCCATGTCCTTGTGGTGCAGGTCGATCCGGAAACCGGGCTTGAAGTCGCGGTTCAGGAAGTTGGCCTTCTTGCGGGTCAGGACCGTGGAGCCGGCCAGACCGCCGTTGAGCACGTCCAGAGCGGCTTCGAGGTTCACGCCCGACTTCTCGAGGAAGACGACGGCCTCGGCGCACGCCTGGATGTTCACCGCGACGATGAGCTGGTTGGCAGCCTTCACCGTCTGGCCGGAGCCGTGCGGGCCGCACAGGACGATGACCTTGCCGAGGGCCTCGAGGACCGGCAGGGCCTCGTCGAAGTCGGCCTGCTCGCCACCCACCATGATCGACAGGACGGCCTCGATGGCACCGGCCTCGCCACCGGACACCGGGGCGTCGATGACGCGGATGCCCTTGGCGGCGGCGTTCTTCGCCAGGTCGATCGAGGTCTGCGGGGTGATCGACGACATGTCGATGATCAGCGCGCCGGACTTGGCGTTCTCGAGGATGCCGTTCTCACCGTAGGAGATGGCCTCGACCTGCGGGGAGGCGGGCACCATCGTGATGATGACGTCGGCGTCCTTGACGGCTTCGGCGATCGAACCGGCGGCGGAGCCACCGGCCGCGGCGAGGCGGTCCAGCTTGTCCTGCTCCAGCGTGAAGCCGGTGACCGAGTAGCCGGCCTTCAGGAGGTTCTCGGCCATGGGGGAGCCCATGATGCCAAGGCCGACCCATGCGATCTTGGGGAGGTTGCTCATGATGAGGGTCCTTCTCTTAATGCTTCGTACGAAAAGTTCGTCAGGTGCCTGGCTGTTCGCCCGGACTTTTCCGCTTACTTCGCGGCGCGGGCCTCGGCGGGCAGCCACGCGAAGGAGGCGGCGGCGTCGGCGGCCTTGTACTCGAGACCGACAAAGCCCTGGTAGCCGGCCTTCTGGAGCTGGTCGAGCAGCTCTTCGAGGGGCAGCTCGCCGGTGCCGGGAGCACCTCGTCCCGGCTTGTCCGCAATCTGGACGTGTCCGGTCTTGGCGGCGTACTTTTCGATGACCTCGGAGAGGTCCTCATCGTTCATCGCCAGGTGGTACAGGTCGAGCAGGAACTTGGCGTTCCCGAGGCCGGTGGCCTCGTTCACCTTGTCCACTACCTCGATGCCGGCCGGGGCGCTCACCAGGGGGTAGAGCGGCGACTCGGGCTTGTTCAGGGTCTCGATCAGGAGGATCGCGCCGACGCGGTCCGCGGCCTGAGCCGCCACGACCAGGTTCTTCAGAGCGAGCTCGTCCTGAACGGCCGGGTCCACGCCTTCGACGCGGTTGCCGTAGAGGGCGTTCAGCGCCTTGCAGCCGACCGAGGCGGCGAAGTCCGCAGCCACGTTGATGTTGGCGTTGAAGCGCTCCGACTCCTCACCGGGAACCGATACCGCACCGCGGTCGGGGCCCGGCAGCTGGCCGGCGTAGAAGTTCAGGCCCACCAGCTGGGTGCCGGCGTCCTCAAGAGCGGTCTTGAGGGCGTCGAGCTCCTCCTGAGCGGGGGTGGGGGTCTCGATCCAGGGCCACCACAGCTCGACCGCCGTGAAGCCCGCTGCGGCGGCTGCCGCGGGACGCTCCAGGAGCGGGAGTTCCGTGAAGAGGATCGAAAGATTTACATCGAAGCGCTGGTCCGTGTATCCCATGAGGGGTGTGCGCTCCTTCCGTATTGCGGAAGTTAGTTTCTGCCTGATGGAAGACTGCAAGCAGGGCGGCCCGGTTGTCAAGTGCCGCCTCCCGAAAAGTCCGGCCCGCCCGTCGCCCGACCGCCACCCCTCAAGGGGGCGCTATCGCGCCACTCCTTCTAGTCCCGGTAGCTTGAGCGGCGTGCGATTGAGAGTGGAGTTCACGACCGAGCCCTTCGATCTAGAAGAGGCCCCTGCCCATGCCGTAGCCGCTCGCGAGGTCATCCAGACGGCCCAGCTGGACGCGGTGGACGTCGGCCCGTTCGGCAACACCGCCGAGGGGGAGTCCGAAGCGGTGCTGACCGCGGTCACCGCGCTGCTGCGGAACTCCCTGGAGGCCGGAGCCACGCGCGTCTCGCTCCAGGTCAATGTGATCGGGGAGGACACGCCATGACCGAGCCCCGGGACCACCCGTTCGTCGCCGCGGTCAAGCCGCTGGTGGACGCGATGGGCGGCGAGCTGATGGATCCGTCCCTGGCCCAGCCCGACGACGTCGTGCTCGCCTGGGAGGGCCAGGACCTGCTGGCCGTACGGCTTCCGCAGCTCTCCGACTCGCTGGACCACATCCTGGCGGCGCTGGAGCGCCGGCACGGCGTACCGTTGTCCCAGCTCGACCGGAAGTCCAAGCAGGACGTCGTGCGGATACTGGAGGCGCGCGGCGCCTTCTCGGTCCGGCACGGTGTGGAGACGGTCGCGGGGGCCCTGGGCGTGAGTCGCTTCACGGTCTACAACTACTTGAACCGGGACTCAAACACTCCCAAAGGGTCCACCGGGACCAACCAAGAGTGAATCCTGAATGACCCACCGTGACGAGCCGCCGCCCAATTCACCCGGGCGGCGGCTTTTGTGTACGGGAAGTTTCAACAAAGTGTTGACGCCGTGTTGTCGAGGGCGTTAGCTATGCGCAGCCCGTCAAAGCAACAACAGGCCACGGAGGCCTACCGTGACTTCGAGTCCGACCCCGGGTCTCACCCGGTTCAACGCCTTGGACGACAGTGCGGCCACGGCCGAACTGCACGAGGTGTGTGCCAGCTCGGCATGGGGCAGCAAGCTGCTCGCCCAGCGCCCCTTCACCAGCGTCGACACCCTGTTCTCCGCGAACGAGGCCGCCATGGCCGAGCTCACCGCGGAGGACCTGGGCGAGGCGATGGGTGGACACGCGCCGATCGGCCGGCCGAAGCCGGGAGACCCGACCTCCGCCCGCGAGCAGCGCGGCATGGCCGGTGCCTCGGAGGAGCTCAAGTCCGAGCTCCTCGAACTGAACCTGGCCTACCAGGACAAGTTCGGCCACGTCTTCCTCATCTGCGCCACCGGTGCGACCGGTGAGTTCATGCGGGACGCGGTCAAGGTCCGGATCGAGAACTCGCCGGAACAGGAGCGGGAAATCGCTCGTGGCGAGCTCGTCAAGATCAACCGGATTCGGCTGACCCGTCTCGTGGAATCCGTAGAAGGAGAGTAAGACCGAGCATGAGCACTGAGACCACCGCGTCGGTGTCCACGCACATCCTGGACACCAGCATCGGAAAGCCCGCCGAAGGCGTCGCGATCTCCCTGTCGGCCCGTACGGGTCTCGACGGCGAGTGGGCGGCCCTGGGCGGATCCGCCACCGATGCCGACGGGCGCTGCAAGGACCTGCCGGCGCTGCCGGAGGGCACCACCCACGTGCGCCTCGACTTCGAGACCGAGACGTACTTCTCCAAGAAGCAAGCCGCCGAGGCACAGCAGGACGCCCCCCGCGTAAGGGACAGCGGTGCGTTCTTCCCCGAGGTCACCATCACTTTCGCGGTGAACCCGGGCGAGCACTATCACGTACCGCTGCTGCTCAACCCGTTCGGCTACTCCGTTTACCGAGGGAGCTAGCATGGCCACCATTCTGGGCCAGAACCAGTACGGCAAAGCAGAGAACCGCGTAGTCAAGATCACGCGGGACGGCGACACCCACCACATCAAGGACCTGAACGTCTCGGTCGCCCTCTCGGGTGACATGGACGACGTCCACTACTCCGGCTCGAACGCCAACGTCCTGCCGACGGACACCACCAAGAACACGGTGTACGCGTTCGCCAAGGAGTACGGCATCGAGTCCGCCGAGCAGTTCGGCATCCACCTGGCACGTTGGTTCGTCAACAGCCAGGAGCCGATCCAGAAGGCCCGCATCCGGATCGAGGAGTACTCCTGGTCCCGGATCGCGACCTCGGACGCGAACTCCAAGTTCATCGGCTCCGACGAGGTGAACCACTCCTTCGTCCGCGAGGGCATGGAGACCCGGGTCACCCAGATCACGTACGACGGCAAGAACTGGGAGGTCATCTCCGGCCTCAAGGACCTGACCGTCATGAACTCCACGAACTCCGAGTTCTGGGGTTACGTGAAGGACAAGTACACGACCCTGAAGGAGGCCTACGACCGCATCCTGGCGACCCAGGTTTCGGCTCGCTGGCGCTTCGCCTGGTCGGATGACGAGCAGCGGATGCCCAACTGGGAGAAGTCCTACGCCGAGACCCGGAAGCACATGCTCCAGGCCTTCGCGGAGACCTACTCCCTGTCGCTGCAGCAGACCCTGTACCAGATGGGTTCGCGCATCATCAACCACCGTTCGGAGATCGACGAGGTCCGCTTCTCGCTCCCGAACAAGCACCACTTCCTCGTCGACCTCGAGCCCTTCGGTCTCAAGAACGACAACGAGGTCTACTTCGCCGCAGACCGTCCGTACGGTCTGATCGAGGCGACGGTCCTCCGCGACGGCGTAGACGCCCGTATCCCCGTGGACATGACCAACCTCTGATGTGGCACGCGCGTCCCGGGGCTCCGCAGTGGCCCCGGGACGGCGCGACACCCGTCAGTGCTCTCAACACTTTCAACTTCCTGAATCGGCACCCGGACGCACCACACGGGGCGGCAGTACTGTCAGCTGTCAAGGCCCCCGGCTCCGGCACTCAAATCCCCTGGGTTTTGCCGTGCCCGCACCGCCACTGAAAGCACGAGGAAGTCCCATGGCAGCATCGGCAGCCAATGACAGCGCCGTAGAGCGCATCGTCATCGAAAACTGTGCGATTGCGACCGTTGACGCCAACGACACCGAGTACGCCTCGGGCCACGTGGTCGTCGCCGGCAACAAGATCGAGTTCGTCGGTGCGGGCAAGGCCCCCGAGAACCTCGAGAACGTCGTCCGCCGCATCGACGGCACCGGGCACCTCGTGACTCCCGGTCTGGTCAACACGCACCACCACTTCTACCAGTGGATCACGCGTGGTCTGGCCACCGACCACAACCTCTTCAACTGGCTGGTCGCGCTGTACCCGACGTGGGCGCGCATCGACGAGCAGATGACGTACACGGCCGCGCAGGGCTCCCTCGCCGCGATGGCCAAGGGTGGCGTCACCACCGCCATGGACCACCACTACGTGTTCCCCAAGGGCTCCGGCGACCTCTCCGGCTCGATCATCCGCGCCGCGTCCGAGATGGGCGTCCGCTTCACCCTCGCCCGCGGTTCGATGGACCGCAGCGAGAAGGACGGCGGCCTGCCGCCGGACCACGCGGTCGAGACCCTCGAAGGTGCCCTCGCGGACACCGAGGCGACCGTGAAGAAGTACCACGACGCCTCCTTCGACGCGATGACCCAGGTCGCCGTCGCCCCGTGCTCCCCCTTCTCGGTCTCCACCGAGCTGCTGAAGCAGGGTGCCGAGATGGCCCGCCGCCTGGGTGTGCGCATGCACACGCACGGCTCGGAGACCGTCGAGGAAGAGCAGTTCTGCAAGGAACTGTTCGGCATGGGCCCGACCGACTACTTCGAGTCGACCGGCTGGCTCGGCGAGGACGTGTGGATGGCGCACAGCGTCCACATGAACGACTCCGACATCGCCGCGTTCGCCCGCACCAAGACCGGTGTCGCGCACTGCCCGTCCTCCAACGCCCGTCTGGCCGCCGGCATCGCCCGCGTCCCGGACATGCTCGCCGCCGGTGTCCCGGTCGGCCTCGGCGTGGACGGCACCGCCTCGAACGAGTCCGGTGAGCTGCACACCGAGCTGCGCAACGCGCTGCTGATCAACCGCCTGAACCCGGTTCACCGCGAGCGTGCGCTCAACGCCCGCCAGGCCCTGCGCCTCGGCACCTTCGGTGGCGCCCAGGTCCTCGGCCGCGCCTCGAACATCGGTTCGCTCGAGGTCGGCAAGTGCGCCGACCTGGTGCTCTGGAACCTGAACACCCTTCTGCACTCCTCGATCGCCGACCCGGTCACGGCGCTGGTCTTCGGTGCGGCGGCCCCGGTCACCGCGTCGTTCGTCAACGGCAAGCAGATCGTCGAGAACAACCGTCTGCTCTTCGCCGACGAGGACGCCATCGCGGTGTCCACTCGGGAAGAGGCCCAGCGCCTCGCGCGGATCTCCGCGCAGGCCTGATCCCACGGAGTCCGGCCGGGGGGGACGGCCCCCGGCCGGCGGCCGCGGACCCGAGCGGGGTCCGCGGCAGCTGTTCCCGGGTAGCGCCCGAGGTTTTTCCTGGGGCGCCCCGGGAGCGGTGACTCGTGCCAGTTGCTTCGCAGCTCGTGCCACCGGCCCCGCAGCTTGTGTCATGAGCCTTGCAGCCCGCACCACGCGCCCGCAGCCCGCGTAATGCGCCACTGCTACGGCACCTCCAGCTCATTTTTGACTTCCTTACCGGCGGCTCCCGGGCCGCCCGGCGTGGAAACGACTCGGGCGAATCGTTTCTGCACCCCTTGGGACAAGCATTCGCACCACCAGTGCCTGCACCACCGGTACCCGCAGCACCCCCACAACTCAATACAGGCTCGACTCGTACAGCTTTCGCATCACCTCCCAGACACATCACGTCCCTGCCGGCGTGTTAAACAGTTCGGAGGAAGCCGTGGCCCAGGCGCCCAGGTTTCGCAAAGACGCAGACGCAGTCGCAGTACCGCAGGCCTCGGACGACTCAGGGGGGAAGCACCCGGTCGACGAGACGTTGCCCCCGCTGAAGATGTTCACCAGCGGCCTCCAACACGTAGCCGCCATGTACGCGGGTGTGGTTGCCCCGCCCATGATCGTCGGACCGGCCGTCGGCCTCTCCGCCACCGAGACCGCCTTTCTGATGGGCGCCTCGCTCTTCACCGCAGGACTCGCCACCCTCCTCCAGACCCTCGGTTTCTGGAAGATCGGCGCCAAGCTCCCCTTCGTCAACGGCGTTTCCTTCGCCGGTGTGACCCCGATGATCGCCATCGGAAAGGGTGAGGGCGACAACGCCATCCCGATCATCTTCGGCGCGATCATCGTCGCCGGAATCCTCGGCTTCTTCGCCGCCCCGTACTTCGGCAAACTGGTCCGGTTCTTCCCGCCGGTCGTCACCGGTACGGTCATCACCCTGATCGGCGTCTCGCTGCTCCCCGTGGCCTTCAACTGGTCGCAGGGCGGCAACAGCCACGCCGCCGGCTACGGCTCGATGAAGAACATCGCCATGGCCGCGGTCACCCTCGCCATCGTCCTGCTGATGCGCAAGTTCCTGCGCGGCTTCCTCCAGCAGATCTCCATCCTCCTCGGCCTGGTCGCCGGCACGCTCATCGCGCTGCCGCTGGGCATGACGAACTTCGACGCCGTCAAGAACGCCGACTTCATCGGCTTCCCGACGCCGTTCCACTTCGGGGCGCCGCAGTTCCAGGTCGCCGCGATCATCTCCATGTGCATCGTGATGCTCGTGTGCATGACCGAGTCCACCGCCGACATCCTCGCGCTGGGCAAGATCGTCGGCCGCCCGGCCGACGCGAAGACCATCGAGGGCGGCCTGCGCGCCGACACCCTGGGCAGTGCGCTCAGCCCGCTGTTCAACGGGTTCATGTGCAGCGCCTTCGCGCAGAACATCGGCCTGGTCGCCATGACCAAGGTCCGCAGCCGGTTCGTCGTCGCGGCCGGCGGCGGCATCCTGATCCTGCTGGGCCTGTGTCCCATCGCCGCCTCCTTCATCGGAGTCGTACCGCTGCCGGTCCTCGGCGGCGCGGGCATCGTCCTCTTCGGCTCGGTGGCCGCCAGCGGCATCCAGACCCTGGCCGGCGCGGCCATGGAGACGGGCGAGAACGCCCTGATCGTCGCCGCCTCGCTCGGCATAGGCCTGATCCCGATCGCGGCCCCCGGCTTCTACCACGCCTTCCCCGAGGACCTGTTGGTCGTCCTCGACTCCGGCATCAGCACCGGCTGCGTCGTGGCCATCCTGCTGAACCTGGCCTTCAATCACCTCGGTGCCAAGAAGGGATCGGCCTCGGCCTCCCCGGATCCGGTACTGGTGCACTGACCGGGCTGTTCCCGGCCGGTGCGCGCTGACCGGGCTGTCTCCGGTCCGTGCGCGTCGGCCGGGCCGGCCCGGGTCCGTGCACGGGATACGGCGGTGCGTACGTCACCCACTGCGGGGTTGGCGTCCGCACCGCCGTACGCGTTTTCGGCGCGGCCGGGGCTACGGGCAGCCCGGGCCTACGGGCAACCTGGGCCTACGGGCAACCCGGGCCTACGGGCAACCCGGCCTTAGGGGCAACCCGGGCCCAAGGGATCGGAGTTGTCCGGGATCGGGTCCGACCAGATGTCCGGGGTGACGGTCCGCACGCGGTGGCCGCGGCGGTCCAGTTCCTGGGCCTCCGTCTTGCGGACCTGCAGGGCCACCGCCGAGTCCGTGATGCGCAGGCCCGGCAGCCGCCGGGTGAGCTCCGCCGTGTAGCGGGAGAGGTCCTCCACCGTGCGCAGCCTGGCGCTGATCATGAAGTTCCAGGGGCCGCTGACGGACATGCAGACACGGGTCTCGCGCAGCCCCGCGGCGACCGCCGCGCAGTCGGCCAGCTCGTACTCGGAGGCCTCCGCCCACAGCGTCGCCGACACCGGCCAGCCCGACAGCGCCGAGGCCAGCGCGCAGCTGTAGCGCAGGCTCTGCCCGCCCTCCAGCCGCGCCAGCCTGCGCCGTACGGTCGATTCGCTCATCCGGAACTCCCGGGCCAGCGAGGCCACGCTGCGCCGCGCGTCCGAGGCCAGGGCCAGGACCAGCGGCCGGTCCTCCTCCTGGAGCGGCGCCACCGCGGACCGGTCCGGGGCGGCGGAAGCCGCGGGCCGCCGGGTCCGCCGGGTCAGCAGCCCGATCTGGGCCGGGGTCAGCTGGTCCAGGCGCCAGCGGTCGGGGGCGTAGTGCACCGCCGTCACCATCGAGGTGCGGGTGCCGACCACGCCGGGGATCCGCTGCACCCGGCAGGACAGGTAGGCGTACAGGGTCGGCAGGTCGGGTACCGCCACGAAGACGAGCAGGTCCCGGCTCCCGGTGGTGTGCTCGATCCCCAGGGCGTGCGGGTCCGCCACCAGCACGTCCCCCACCGAAGGCGAGGTGCCCGCGGTGCACGTGACCTCCACCCACGCCATGCAGGGCTTCGTGACGCCGGTGCGCAGCCCGAGTCCGCTCAGCCACGCCTCGCCGGCCCCGGTGAGCCGCTCCCAGCGGCGGGCGAGGGTGTCCGGGCGCGCGCCGAGGACCGGCCCCAGCAGTTCCCAGCTCGCGCGGGGTGCGAGCTGGAGTGCGTGGACGAGTGCCCGATCCGTGTCGTCGATGGCGGAAATGGCCGAGTTCATACCCTCCCCTTGGTGGTTCTCCCGGTCGGTGACGGGACAACGGGATTATGAGCCGATCATCTCTCTTTGTGCGTTCAACTGTTGACCACATGACGGTGCGCACGTGTCGGACAGAGCAGGAGGATGTGTGGGGGAGGCCGGCTCGGGCGTGCGGCAGGCGGTGCCCGCCGAACTGTCGAGCTTCATCGGGCGGGAGCGGGAGCTCAGCGCCCTCGCGTCCCTGCTCGCCACGGAACGCCTGGTCACGCTCACCGGACCGGCCGGCATCGGCAAGACCCGGCTCGCGGTGCGCACCGTCCGCACCCTGGGCGCCCGGGACGGCCTGGACGCCGTCTGGGTGGAGCTCGCGGGCCTGCCCGAGCGGTGCTGGGGCGGTCTCCGGGGGGAGCTCGCCGACCGCCTGGCGGGGCGTGAGGCGCTGCTCGTGCTCGACGGCTGCGAACAGCTGGGGGAGGCCGGTGCGGGGCTCGTAGGTGACCTGCTGCGGCTTCCGGGGCTACGGATTCTGGCCACGTCGCAGCGGCGGCTGCGGATCGCCGGGGAAGCGGTGCTCGCCGTACCGCCGCTGTCGGTACCGACCGCGCCCTCCGTGCAGCCGCTGTCGTCGTTCCCGTCGTCCCCGTCGGTCCTGTCGTCCCCGTCGGTCCTGTCGGGGCACGGTGCGCCCGACCCCACCCGGCGGTTCCCGGTGGCGGACGTCGCCGGCTACGCGGCCGTGCGGCTCTTCGCGGAGCGGGCGCGCGGCGCGGACCCCTTCTTCGAGCTGACCGACCGCAACGCGGCCGCCGTGGCCGCGCTGTGCCGGGCGCTCGACGGGATCCCCGGGGCGCTGGAGCTCGCGGCGGGGCGCTCGCACCAGTACGCGCCCGCGCAGGCGCTCCGCAGGCTCGGCTCCGACCCGCTGGGCTTCCTCGCCGGGGGCGCGGGCCGCAGCACCCGCGTCGACGCCGAACGCTCGCTCCGGCTGGCCTCGCCCGCCGAACGCCTGCTCTGGGAGCGGCTCTCCGTCTTCGCGGGCTCCTTCGACAGGGCGGCCGTCGCCGAGGTGTGCGGTTTCGGGGCGCTCACCCCGGACACGGCCGTCGAGGCGCTGCTCCGGCTGGCCCCGGGCCTGCTCGCGGACGCCGGCCCCGGCCGCTACCGGCTGCCGCTGTCCGTACGGGCGTACGCGGCCCGGCGGCTCGCGCACGGACCCGCCGGGGACGGCGCGACGACGGCCCGGCGCCACCGCGAACGCTGCCGGGTGGTGGCGGAGCGGGCCGCGCAGCTGTGGCGCGCCGGTGCGCAGCGCGAGGCGCGCGCCCTCGCCCTGCGGGAACTCCCCGAGCTGCGCGCGGCGATGAACCCGCTCGCCGCGGGAGGGCCGGGCGCAGCCCTGGAGATCGCGGTGTCCCTGTGGTTCCTGTGGTCCGCGTGCGGGATGGCGTCGGAGGGGCGCAGGCACGTGGAACGCGCCCTGGCCGTGCACCCGGCGCCCCGGCCCGCCCGGGCCCTGTGGCTCGCGGCGTGGCTGGTCGCCGCTTTCGGGGAGGCGGACGGCGCCGACCCCCTGCTGGTGGAGGCGTGGACGGAGGCCGTCCACGAGGGGGAGGACGCCTGCCTGGCGTACCTCGCGCACCTGCGCGGAACCATCGCGCTGTGGGAGGACCGGTACGAGGACGCCGCGGCGGAGTACCGGGAGGGCCTGGAACTCCTCCCGGCGGATCCGGAGTTCGGCCCCGGCCGGGAAGCCCTGCTCGCCGCGCACACCCTGGCGGTGGCCCGTACGGACCCGGCCTCGGTCCCGGTCGAGGACGGCCCGCCGGGCAGCGCGCCGGACGGCTCGGTCGACCTGTGGGCCCGGTCCTGGGTGAGCTACGCCCACGCCCTGGTCCAGCGCCACGAGGGCCACCCGGCACGGGCCCGCAGAGAACTGCTGAGCGCGCTGCGGACCCAGTTCGCGCTGGACGACACCCTCGGACAGGCCTTCTCGGTGGAACTCCTCGCCGAACTGGAGGCGGACCAGGGCCGCTACGCCGAGGCGGCCCGGCTCCTCGGGGCGGTCTCCCGCACCCGCCCGAACGCGGCCTCGGCCCCCCGGGTCCAGCACACGGTCCGGGCCCGCCTCACCCCCGAGGCCTTCCGCGCGGCCTACACCTCGGGCACCCGGACACCCCTGCGCGAACTGGTCCCGGAGCTGGCGGCCTGACCGGCCTGACCGGCCTGACCGGCCTGACAGGGCGGCCCGGGCCGAACGGGCCGGGCCTGCGGGCCGAGCAGGGTGCCCCGCCCCCCTCTCAGCAGGTCGAGTGGAAGAGCCCGCCGACGCGTTCGGTCGCGGCCAGCCGGTTGTAGAGCGCGACCGCGGCGGTCGTCTCCTCGACGTGAACCGCCACCCCTGCGTCCCGGAGCAGCCGCAGCGTCTCCGGCATGGCGCCGAGCCGCAGCTCCATCCCGCGGCTGAGGACGGCCACCGTGCACCCCCGGTCGAGGAGTTCGGCCACGTCGCCGGGCTGGATGCCCGGCTCGTGCCGGGTGCCGTGCTCGCCCCGGTCCCAGGCGCGGCCGCCGCCCGGGTACAGCACGAAGTCCTTCCCGGCCGGGAGCCCCTCCACCTCCATGCGGCCCCAGGAGAGGTGCGTGACCAGGGGGGAGCGGACGGGCGGCGACCATGCCATCAGGTTGCTCATCAACTCCGCCTGCTCGATGGCGTCGTCGAGTGCGTGGTGGGTGTGCGGCCGCCGGGAGAGCAGCTCGCGCGGCATGCGGCCCTTGACGGCGGCGCGGAGCGGGACCCCGGCCTTGGCCGCGTAGAGGGTCTTCATGTCCAGGCAGCCCGAGTGGCCGAAGGGGCTGTCGCCGCCGAAGCTCATCAAGTACCAGTACAGGAAGGTCCAGTCGAAGGAGGCCGGGTAGGCGCACATCACCGGCTGGGCCCCCACCGAGACCTCGCGCACCCAGGCGCGGAACTCCGCCATGGCGACGGCCGGTTCGGCGCCCTCGCGGACCAGCCGGTCCCGGTCCAGCCCGCTGACCGCGAGCGCCTCCGGTACGTACGCCTCGCTGATGGGGCGCAACTCCCGGTAGAAGGTGTGCTGTTCCGGATCGGCGGCCGTATACGAAGCGGCGTCCTGCCGCCCGGCCACGGCGGCCCCGAAGCTGATCATCGAATACGGCCCGGGGATGGGCCCGTCGGCTTCGACGTCGACGGAGATGTAGAGACTGGGCCGCGCCGGACGGGCGGAGCGGGCGGTACGGACTGAGGTCATGGCGAGAGCATCCCAGCCGGCACCGCACACGATCACCCGAATATAGGCTGGTACGCGGCTCCCGCGCGAAGCGATGCCGTCGCGCCGCCCGCGGCAAGCAGGCAACCGCCTCCCCGTCTTGCCCCCCCGCCACGAAGGAGCGAAGTGCCCGATCACAGCGCCACATTCACCTTGGGCGGAGCCCCCTTCACCCTCACCCGCGAAGCGGTCGAGGCGGCCGCCGCCGGCCTCGTCCCCGCCGACAGCGCGCACGGCCTCGCCTACGTGTGGTACGCCCTGGTCGGCACGGACCTCCACTACGTGGTGGCCCTCACCGCGGCCGCCGCCGGGCAGCCCCTGCCCGCCCGCCCCTCGCGCTACGTCAAGGAGGCCCGGCTCGCCCTCAAGGGCCTCGGCTACCCGGTCGTCTGCTGGGCCGACTCCGAACTCCTCGACAAGGGGCACCCCTTCCACACCGGCTGACCGCCCGCAGAACACGCCGTCCCCGGCGCGAAGAACGGGGACGGCGTGGTGCACGGCTACGGCTACGGCTACACGGCTACGGCTACGGCGCCGGGGTGAGGTACATCCCGCTCTGGTCTGCCCCTGCGGTGTTCTTGCAGCCGAAGCCGCTGCCCGCCGGCTGCGCCACGACCAGGGCCAGGCAGCGCCCGGCCGCGAGCTGCCCGAAGTAGTTCGGGTGCATGGACTCCTGGACCAGTCCCTGCGTCTCGCTGCTGTCGATCCAGCGCGCCCACTCGCTCGTCTTCGCCGAGGCCGGAGCCGCGGTGGTCACCTGCTTGCTCGCCTTCGCGCAGACCTCGCGCCCCTGCATCATGTCCTTCAGGTCCAGGAACTGCGCGCCCTTGGCCGCGGCGACCGCCTTGAGCCGCCCGGCGATCTGCGGCACGAGGGAGTCCCGCGCCCAGTCGGAGTCCCTGTTCCAGAAGGGACACCCGCCGGTGTTGAGCCGGCTCCAGTCGCTCTGGGTGTACCGGTTCTCCGCGCCGCGCGGGATCGGCGACGGGTAGGACTGCAGCACGATCCGGTACGAGGAGTCGGCGTACCCGGCGCCGCGCATGACGGCCCGCACCTCGTCCACGGACTTGCCGACGTCGGCCATGACCCCGTCGATCTTCGCGTTCACACCCTCCTGCTGGTCGTCGTAGCAGTAGGAGTTCCAGAGCACGAAGTCGTACGCGCACTCCTTGATGATGTCGGCGAAGCCGAGGTCGTTGCCGCCGATGGACAGCGCGATGACCTTGACGTTGTTGCTCGCGGCCACGGCGGCGAGCTGATCGGCCTGCGGGGCCTCGCCCTTGAAGGCGACGCCCCCGTTCGAGGCGCGGAACACGTTCTGGGAGACCGCCCCGGAGCAGGCCAGGTTGATCGCGACATCGGCGAGCGGCCCGGCGCTCTTCACCTCGGCGGAGTCCGACCGGTGGCATCCGCCGGCGGTGGCCCCGTAGACCTTGCCCGGGTCGTAGCTGCTGCCGCTCACCCAGGCCCGGTCGCTGCCGGTCCGGTTCCCGCTGTTGGTCAGGCTGTTGCCCTTCCAGCGTCCGGCCTCCCCGGAGATGTAGCTGTCGCCGAGGGACACCACTGCCGTGGGTCCGTTCCCCGGTCCGGCCACGGCCGTCCCGGCCCCTCCGGCGACCAGGGCCCCGGCGACGAGCGGCACTGCCATCCCGATCCCGGCCAGTCGTCGCACCCGACGGGCCCGGTCCATGCTGTCGCTGCGCATTCCGATCACTGCGGAACTCCTGCGGTCGGCCATGCGGATGCCGGGAACAACTCCGGCGCATGGCGGGGTAAGTGGGGGTTACCTCCGGCCGGTGGCAATCGGAAAGGTGCCACCCCGCGCGTTGTTACCGCTAGGTACAGGTAAGTTACGAACAAGTAACAACCGATCGGTCGTTCGGCGCCGGGCTGTCGGACGTACCCGTCGACCCACCCGTCGGACGCACGACAGCGCCCCCGGAGCCGGAGGGCTTCGGGGGCGCTGTCGTGGTTTCGGCTGCTGTGCGATTCAGCCGAAGGCGGGGTGTCAGCCGATGAGCTGGTCGTACGCGGGGAGGGTGAGGAAGTCCGCGTAGTCGGCGTCGAGCGAGACCTGGAGGAGGAGGTCGTGGGCCTGCTGCCACTTGCCGGAGGTGAAGGCCTCCTCGCCGACCTCGGCGCGGATCGCGGCGAGTTCGGCGGCCGCGACCTCGCGGGCGAGGTCGGCGGTGGCGAGCTTGCCGTTCTCGAAGACCACGCCGGCGTTGATCCACTGCCAGATCTGCGAGCGCGAGATCTCGGCGGTGGCGGCGTCCTCCATCAGGCCGAAGATGCCGACGGCGCCGAGGCCGCGCAGCCACGCCTCGATGTAGCGGATGCCGACCTGGACGGCGTTGCGCAGGCCGTCGTACGTGGGCTTCGCGTCGAGGGAGTCGATCGCGATGAGCTCGCCGGGGGCGACGGACACGTCCTCGCGGAGGCGGTCCTTCTGGTTGGGCTTCTCGCCCAGGACGGCGTCGAAGGAGGCCATCGCGATCGGGACCAGGTCGGGGTGGGCGACCCAGGAGCCGTCGAAGCCGTCGCCGGCCTCGCGGTCCTTGTCGGCCTTGACCTTCTCGAAGGCGACCTTGTTGATCTCCGCGTCCTTGCGGGACGGGATGAAGGCCGCCATGCCGCCGATGGCGTGCGCGCCGCGCTTGTGGCAGGTCTTGACGAGGAGCTCGGTGTACGCCCGCATGAAGGGGGCGGTCATCGTCACCGCGTTGCGGTCCGGCAGGACGAACTTCTCGCCGCCGTCACGGAAGTTCTTGACGATGGAGAAGAGGTAGTCCCAGCGGCCGGCGTTCAGGCCCGCCGCGTGGTCGCGCAGCTCGAAGAGGATCTCGTCCATCTCGTACGCGGCCGTGATCGTCTCGATCAGGACGGTCGCGCGGACGGTGCCCTGCGGGATGCCGACGTAGTCCTGGGCGAAGACGAAGATCTCGTTCCAGAGGCGCGCCTCCAGGTGGGACTCGGTCTTCGGCAGGTAGAAGTACGGGCCCTTGCCGAGCGCGATGAGGCGCTTGGCGTTGTGGAAGAAGTACAGGCCGAAGTCGACCAGGGAGCCGGAGGCCGGGCCGCCCTCGAACTGCAGGTGGCGCTCCTCCAGGTGCCAGCCGCGGGGGCGCATCACGACGGTGGCGAGCTCCTCGGCGGGCTTGAGGGCGTACGCCTTGCCCGTGCGGGCGTCGGTGAAGTCGATGCGGCGCTCGTAGGCGTCGATCAGGTTGAGCTGGCCGATGACCACGTTCTCCCAGGTGGGAGCCGAGGCGTCCTCGAAGTCGGCGAGCCAGACCTTGGCGCCCGAGTTCAGGGCGTTGATGGTCATCTTGCGGTCCGTCGGACCGGTGATCTCCACACGGCGGTCGTTCAGCGCGGCCGGGGCCGGCGCCACCTTCCAGTCGCCCTCGCGGACCTGTGCGGTGTCCGGGAGGAAGTCGAGCGTGGAAGTGCGGGCGATCTCGGCGCGGCGCACGGAGCGGCGGGCGAGGAGCTCGGCGCGGCGGGGGGCGAACCGCCGGTGGAGCTCAGCGACGAAGGCGAGAGCCGCGTCGGTGAGGACCTCGTCCTGCCGGGGCAGGGGCTCGGCGTCGACGATGGCCAGCGACGGCGCTGGTGCGGACATATCTGTCACTCCTTCAGCGGCGGTGCCTGGCGGCCGCGGGGAATGCTCGCGCGAGACGGCACGCAGTGCCGTCGGGTGTGGAGAGTTCCGGGATACGGTCGCGGGCGCCGTCTGGGGTTCAGGGCGCTTCTGACCAGTGGATAGTAATTTCCTCATGGTGGAAGTTCAATGGTTTGTTGATGTCGAGATTCTCTGAGTCGACAGATTCCGGTTCCCGGACGGCTGTCAGTGGCCCTCAGTGCCATCTTGGTCACAGCCCGCTCAGGCGAGTCGTGCCAGGTCGGGAGGGGTATCGATGTCGAAGGCCTCCGCGATGTCACCGCATTCGACCAGCGTGAGCTCGTCCGCGTGCGCCGAGAGGTGCACCCGTGCGCCCTTGTCGCCCGTGGCCGTCGCCACGATGTCCGGCCAGCGGTCCGCCCCGAACAGCACCGGATGCCCGCGCTCCCCGTCGTAGGCCGCCGCGACCAGGCTCGCGGGGGACCGGTAGGCGGCCCGGACCCGGGCCACCGCCTCCGGGCCGATGCCCGGCTGGTCCACCAGGGAGACCAGGGCCGCGCTTGCGCCCGTACCGGCCAGCGAGGCGAGGCCGATCCGCAGGGAGGAGCCCATGCCCTCGGCCCAGTCCGGGTTGTCCGTCACCACGCAGCCGCTCAGGTCGGCGCGCTCGCGCACCTCGGCCGCGGAGGCGCCGAGCACCACGTGCAGCGGGCCGCAGCCCGCCTCGCGCAGGACCCGTACGGCGTTCTCCACCAGCGGGCGGCCCCGGTAGGTCAGCAGGGCCTTCGGGCGGCCGCCCAGGCGCCGGCCGCCGCCGGCGGCGAGGAGCAGGCCGGCGATCACCGGGGGAGCGGAGCCGTCGGCTGCCGCCGCGGGTCGCCGGTCCTGCCGTTGCTGGTCTGAGGTGCTGCTGTGGTGTGACATGTCACCGATTCTCGCTCCCGCCGCAGGAGGCGTCGCACGGCGTCCAGCGCGGCCCCCACGCGCAGCGGCTCGGCGATCCGGTTCTCGGTGGCGGCGAGCAGGTTTCGTTCGTCACGGTCGGTCAACCCAGTCAACATGGCGGCATCTCCTTGCCAATCGGCGGCCAATGCAGCGAGTCTGGACCCGGATTGGCCTGGCTGGCAGAGCCAATCAGGGGAGGTTGGCATGGCAAACGGGCGAGTGGTCCAGACGGCGGACAGAACGATCGGCAGTCGCCAGCTCGCGGCCCTGCTCCCGGCGGAGGTACTGGCCCGCCCCGGCTACCGGGCCCTGGCCGACGCCGTCCGCACCCTGATCCTCGACGGCCGGATCGCCCTGCACGTGCGCCTGCCCGCCGAACGCGAGCTCGCCGAGGCGGTCGGCGCCAGCCGGGCCACCGTCACCGGCGCCTACGACCTGCTGCGCGAGAGCGGCTACGTCCGCAGCCGCCGCGGTTCCGGAACCTGGACCGAGCTCCCCGAAGGCCACCGCCCGGTCGGCGCGCACGCCATCGTCGGCGCCGGCGGCTACCACGCCGACGGCGACCCCGGCATCGACCTCGCCATCGCCGCCATGGGCGCCCCCGAGGACAGCCTCACCGAGGCCGTGGCCTGGGCCGCGCCCAGGCTCCCGGCCTTCGCCCGCCACCCCGGCTACCACCCCTTCGGGCTGCCCGACCTGCGGACCGCCATCGCGGAGCGGTTCACCCGGCGGGGACTGGCGACCCGCCCGGAGCAGATCCTCGTCACGGCGGGCGCGCAGCAGGCGTTCGCCCTGGTGACGAGCATGCTGTGCGGGCCCGGGGACCGGGTGATGACCGAGAACCCGACCTACGCCAACGCCCTGGACGCCCTGCGCCACGCACGGCTGCGCACCGGGTCGATCGCCGTCTCCGACGCGGGCTGGGACCTGGAGATCGCCGAGTCGGCGCTGCGCCAGACGGTGCCGAGGCTCGCCTACGTGATCCCCGACTTCCACAACCCGACGGGCGCGCTGATGCCGGAGGAGCAGAGGCTGCGGCTGCTGGCGGCGACCCGGCGGACCGGGACCTGGCTGGTGGTCGACGAGACCATCGCCGACATCGCGCTCGACGTGCCGGCGCCCGCCCCGCTGGCCTCGCTCGCGCCGAAGGGCGGAGCCGATCACGTGGTGACCATCGGCTCGCTGAGCAAGACGCACTGGGGCGGGCTGCGGGTCGGCTGGATCCGGGCCACCGCCAAGATGATCACGGAGCTGACGGCGGTACGGGTGGCGGCCGACATGACCGGCTCGGTCCTGGACCAGCTGGTGGCGCTCCCGCTGCTGGAGGGGCTGGAGCGGACGCTGCCCGCCCGGCTGGAGCGGCTGCGCGGGCAGCGGGCGGCGCTGATCGCCTCGCTGGAGCGGCACACGCCGGAGTGGTCCTGGCAGGTGCCGCCGGGCGGGCTCTCGCTCTGGGTGGACCTGGGGGAGCCGGTCAGCTCCGCGCTGGCGGACCGGGCGGCGGCGGCCGGGGTCAACATCGGGCGCGGCGCGCGGTTCGGGGTGGACCCCGGGACCTTCGAGCACCGGCTGCGGATCCCGTACACGCTGGCGGAGGACCAGCTGGACGAGGGCGTACGCAGACTCGCGGAGGCCTTCCACGGGGGCGTCCCCCTGCCTTCGGCGGTGGACCGGCCGTACTGGGTCGCGTAGCCGGGGATCGGGCCGCCCGGTCCCCCCCGGTGAGGGTGGGTGGGCCCTGCGGGGCGGAGTCCCCTACCCGCCCTTCGCCCGTTCCCCGGGCTGCGCCCGGACCCCTTCCGGGGCTCCGCCCCGGACCCCGGTCCTCAAACGCCGGACGGCTGATGAGGCATCACGGCGTGCGGATCAGGCGGCGGGTTGCGGCCGCTGCCACGGCCGAGGTGCGGGAGTCGACGCCGAGTTTCGCGTAGATGTGGACCAGGTGGGATTTGACCGTGGCCTGGCTGAGGAAGAGCTGCTTGGAGATCTGCTGGTTCGACAGGCCGTCCGCGACCAGCTGGAGGACCTCCAGTTCGCGCTTGGTCAGGGCTTCGGCGGGGGTGCGCATGCGGTCCATCAGGCGCAGAGCCACCGCCGGGGCCAGCGCCGACTGGCCGGCCGCCGCGGTGCGGACCGCCGCCGCCAGTTCCTCCGGCGGGGCGTCCTTGAGGAGGTAGCCCGAGGCGCCCGCCTCCACCGCCGCCAGGATGTCCGCGTCCGTGTCGTACGTGGTCAGGACCAGCACCCGGGGGGACGGGGACCCGGCCGTGATCAGGGCCGTGGCCGCCGAGCCGTGCATGCCGCCGCCGGGGCCGAACTGGAGGTCCATCAGGACCACGTCGACCCCGGCGGAGCGGGCCAGCTCCACCGCCCGTTCCGCCGTGGCCGCCTCCGCGACCACCTCGAAGTCCGGCTCCGTGTCCAGCACCGCGCGCAGCCCGGCCCGGACCACGGGGTGGTCGTCGGCGAGGAGCAGGCGGATCGTCATGACAGGGCCTCCGCGGGCAGGGGAAGGGTGACGGCCACGGCGGTGCCCTGGCCGGGGGCGGACTCGACCGTGAACAGGCCGCTGAGGGTCTCGGCGCGCGAGCGCATCGCGGGCAGTCCGAAGCCGCCGTCACCGGAGGGTGCGGACGTGGGGTCGAAGCCCTTGCCGTCGTCGACGATGTCCAGGGTCACGGAGGAGTCCATGAAGGTCAGGGTGATCTCGGCGCGCCCGGCCTCCGCGTGCCGCACCACATTGGCCAGCGCCGACTGCGCGATCCGCAGCAGCGCCACCTCGTAGGGGGTGGGCAGAGGGCGCGGGGTGCCGCTCAGGGAGAAGCGGACCCGGGGGCCCGGAGCCCCGGTGCACAGGCGTTCCAGCGCGGCCGGCAGCGACCCGTGTTCCAGGTCCGGAGGCGTGAGGGCCCGTACGAAGCGACGCGCCTCGGCGAGGTTCTCCTGCGCGGCCTCCCGGGCCCGGCCGATGTGCGGAAGGGCCGCCGAGCCCTCGGGCAGGCTGCGCTCGGCGGCCCGCAGGAGGAGCTGGATGGACGACAGGCCCTGCGCCAGGGTGTCGTGGATCTCCCGGGCGAGCCGCTCCCGCTCCGCCAGGATCCCGGCGCTCCGCTCGGCCGCCGCGAGCTCGGCCCGGGTCGTGATGAGCTCCTCGATCAGCTCGCGGCGCCGCTCGCTCTCCCGGTACAGCGCCTGGTAGCCCAGTACGGTCGCCACCGCCACGGCGCCGCCCAGCAGCGGCCCGAGGAAGGCCCCCGGGGTCACCGCGCTGCTGTGCGCGAGGAAGCCGCCGATCGCCGCGGCCGCCGTCCCCGCGACGGCGGCCACGCCCCAGCGCAGCCGCAGCAGGTGCAGCTCCAGGAAGTACAGCGGGAAGGCGATCCACAGCCCGTCGGGGGAGACCACCAGCAGCGCGGCCCAGGCCGCGCACAGTCCGGCCAGCCACACCGCCCCGGCGCGCGCCGAGCGGTGCACCGCGGGGGTCCGTACGCCCGCGAGGTACACGGCGGCCAGCACCGCGCAGGCCGCGACCACCCAGCCGGCCCGCGGCGCGGAGTCGGCGACGGCCCGCCCGGCGGCGAGGGCGAGCAGGCCGAAGAGCAGCGCATGCAGGCACAGCCGCAGGACGCGGGAGACGGGGGTGAGGGTGCGGACGCCCGGGGCGGCGGGCGAGGGGGGCGCGGGGAGGGCGGCCGCGGCGGGCGGGAGGGGAGGAGTCATGGCCTGACCAGCGTAAGTCCGGGTCCGGTGGCCCCGGTCAACCAAAGGATTGATGTCTTGGTGCGCCCTTCGATACGAGGATCTCTACTGTGGCGCGATGCCTTGTGTCCACGCGGAAGACCAAGGTGGGGAACATGTTCGTCGCATGGAGAGATCTACGGTTCGCGAAGGGCCGCTTCGCCCTGATGGGCTCGGTCGTACTGCTGATCACGCTGCTGGTCGGCCTGTTGTCCGGGCTCACCGCGGGCCTGGCCCGGGAAAACATCTCGGCCATCACCGGCCTGCCCGCCACCACCCGCCTCGCGTTCGCCGCGCCCGCCGGGGACCAGAAGGTCTCCTTCACCAACTCCCAGGTGCCCGAGAAGGCCTGGCTGGCCTGGCGGGAGCAGCCCGGGGTGACCTCGGCGCAGCCGCTGGGCATCCGCACCACCAACGTCGTCTCGGGTGAGCGCACGGCGGCCGTGTCCGTCTTCGGCGTGGATCCGGCGGGCCCCCTCGCACCCCGGGGGAGCGGGCTCGCCCAGGGCGGGGTGGTCCTCACGGAGAAGGCCGCCAAGGAGCTCGGCGGGCTGACCGCCGGAGCCAAGCTCCGGATCGGCCAGGTCGAGACGACCGTGGCCGCCGTCTCCGGCACCGCCGCCTACAGCCACACCCCGGTCGTCTGGATGGACCTCAACGACTGGCAGCGCGTCGGGAACCCCGGCACCTCCATCGACACCCTCGCCACCGTCGTGGCCCTGGACGGCAAGGGCGTCGACTGGGCGGCCGGCGACCGGGCCACCGCCACCACGGCGCAGACCGTCGACGAGGCGCTCAGCGCGATCGGCTCCTACACCTCCGAGAACGGCTCGCTCCAGCTGATGCGCGGGTTCCTCTTCGCCATCTCGGCCCTGGTCATAGGAGCCTTCTTCACCGTGTGGACCATCCAGCGCAGCGGGGACATCGCCGTGCTGAAGGCACTGGGTGCCTCCACCCCGTACCTGCTCAAGGACGCCCTCGGGCAGGCCGTGGTGATGCTGGCGCTCGGCACCGGTGCGGGCACCGCGCTCGCGGTCGGCTTCGGAGCGCTGATCAGCGGCGGTGACGTGCCCTTCGTGCTCGACGCGGCCACCGTGCTGGTCCCGGCCGCCGTCATGATCGCGCTCGGCGCGCTGGGCGCCGCCCTGTCCATCCGGCGGATCACCGCCGTCGACCCCCTGACCGCTCTCGGGAGCGCCCGATGACCCTGCTCGTGCACGACGTCACGCTCACCTACCCGGACGGCGACGGCCGCCTCACGGCGCTGGACGCGGTCGGCCTGGAGGTGCCCGCGGGCACCCTGACGGCGGTGGTCGGCCCCTCCGGTTCCGGGAAGTCCAGCCTGCTGGCGGTCGCCGCCACCCTCGTCACGCCCGACGCGGGCCGGGTGGTCGTGGCGGGGCAGGACACCTCGCAGCTCGGCGCGGGCGAGAAGTCGGCGCTGCGCCGGGAGAAGATCGGGATCGTCTTCCAGCAGCCGAACCTGCTGGCCTCGCTCACCGCCGCCGAACAGCTCCAGGTGATGGCCCACCTCTCCGGCCGGCCCGCGCGCACCCTGCGCCGGCGGGCCCTGGAGCTGCTGGACGCGGTGGGACTGGCCGACAAGGCCGACAAGCGGCCGCACCAGCTCTCCGGAGGGCAGCGCCAGCGGATCAACATCGCCCGCGCCCTGATGAACGAGCCCGCCGTGCTGCTGGTCGACGAGCCCACCAGCGCCCTCGACCACGAGCGCGGCGCCGCGGTACTGGACCTGCTGGTCACCCTCACCCGCGAGCGCTCCACCGCCACCGTGCTGGTCACCCACGACCACGCGCACCTGGAGCGGATGGACGCCACGGCGTTGATGACGGACGGCCGTCTGACCCAGGGCGCGGAGCCCGTCCCGGCCCCGTAGGACGTACGGGAAAGGCCCCGGTCACCCCCTTCGAGGGGGCGGCCGGGGCCTTTCGCGTACGCGGGTCGCCTACGCCGGGTTCTGGCTCTGCAGGGCCACCGACAGCTCGGCCGCGACGCCCTGGAGGATCGGCACGAAGGACTCGGCCACGGCCTCGGTCACCCGGCCGGCCGGGCCGGAGATGGAGATCGCGGCGGCGGTCGGCGAGTTCGGCACGGAGACCGCCAGGCAGCGGACTCCTATTTCCTGCTCGTTGTCGTCGACGGCGTAGCCCACCCGTCGGACCACCTCCAGGGCGTCCAGGAAGCCCTCGGGGGTGGTGATGGTCTTCTCGGTCGCGGCCGGCATCCCGGTGCGCGAGAGGAGCGCCCGTACCTCGTCCGCGGGGGTGTAGGCGAGCAGCGCCTTGCCCACGCCGGTGGAGTGCGGCAGCACCCGGCGGCCGACCTCGGTGAACATGCGCATCGAGTGCTTGGACGGCACCTGGGCGACGTAGACGATCTCGTCCCCGTCGAGCAGGGCCATGTTCGCGGTCTCGCCGGTCTCCTCCACCAGACGCGCCAGGTACGGGCGGGCCCAGGTGCCCAGCAGCCGCGACGCGGACTCGCCGAGGCGGATCAACCGGGGTCCGAGGGAGTACCGTCGGTTGGGCTGCTGCCGGACGTAGCCGCACGCCACGAGGGTGCGCATGAGGCGATGGATGGTGGGCAGCGGCAGACCGCTGGCGGCGGAGAGCTCGCTGAGGCCGACTTCGCCCCCGGCATCGGCCATGCGTTCGAGCAGATCGAAGGCGCGCTCAAGGGACTGGACGCCACCGCTGGCGGCGGTGGGCTTGGTGGAGGCGTCGGTGGTGCTGGCGCTGGACGTCGGCACGGGCGCGGTCCTTTCGGTGCTGGCAGGCAAGCAAGCAGCCTACCGGTCGGTCTGCGTCGGCCCTAGAGCCGGGGCAATGCCGTCCCCGCCGGTCAGAGGCGGTTTGTCCTGGTGGCGGACGTCCTCGGGAAGTTACCCGTCCGGTTCCTGGTGGCGGTAGCTACATTCTGCATAGCGAAATCTTAATTCCATCCTGTGGAAACATCCAATTGCGATACGCAGTCGTCAGTGGTCCGTCCGGGCGCTCTTGACTGGTTCCGGATCGACGTGAAGACTCCGTCAACAGAACGTTGAATTTCGCTCTGTGGAAGTAGATGGGGAGGTTCCGGTGTCCGACCTGGCTGTGGAACTGGTACTGCGCTCGACGCGCGTCATCACCCCCGAGGGGACGCGTGCCGCTTCGGTGGCCGTCGCCGGCGGGAAGATCGCGGCCGTGCTGCCGTACGAGGCCGACGTACCGGCCGGGGCCCGGCTGGAGGACTTCGGCGACGACGTGCTCCTCCCCGGCCTGGTCGACACCCACGTCCACGTGAACGACCCCGGTCGTACCGAGTGGGAAGGCTTCTGGACGGCCACCCGCGCCGCCGCGGCCGGTGGCATCACCACCATCCTCGACATGCCGCTGAACTCGCTGCCGCCGACCACGACCACCGCCAACCTGGTGGTCAAGCAGGACGTGGCCCGGACCAAGGCGCACGTGGACGTCGGCTTCTGGGGCGGTGCGCTCCCGGACAACGTCAAGGACCTGCGCCCGATGCACGACGCCGGCGTCTTCGGCTTCAAGTGCTTCCTGTCGCCCTCCGGCGTCGACGAGTTCCCCCTCCTCGACCAGGAGCAGCTGGCCGCCTCGCTCGCCGAGATCACCGGCTTCGGCGGCCTGCTGATCGTGCACGCCGAGGACCCGCACCACCTGGAGTCCGCGCCGCAGAACGCGGGCCCCAAGTACGCCGACTTCCTGGCCTCCCGCCCCCAGGACGCCGAGAACACCGCGATCCAGAACCTGATCGACCAGGCGAAGCGACTGAACGCGCGCGTCCACGTCCTGCACCTGTCCTCCGCCTCCGCGCTGCCGCTGATCGCCGCGGCCAAGGCCGAGGGCGTGCAGATCACCGTCGAGTCCTGCCCGCACTTCCTCACCCTCACGGCCGAGGAAGTCCCGGACGGCGCCACCGAGTTCAAGTGCTGCCCGCCCATCCGCGAGTCCGCCAACCAGGACGTCCTGTGGGACGCGCTCGCCGACGGCACGATCGACTGCATCGTCTCCGACCACTCCCCCTCCACCGCGGACCTCAAGACCGGCGACTTCGCCACCGCGTGGGGCGGCATCTCCTCCCTCCAGCTGGGCCTTCCGGCCATCTGGACCGAGGCGAAGAAGCGCGGCCGCACCCTCGAGGACGTCGTCCGCTGGATGTCCGCCGCCCCGGCCGCACTCGCCGGTCTGGCGAGCAAGGGTGCCATCGAGGCCGGCCGCGACGCCGACTTCGCCGTCCTGGCCCCCGAAGAGACCTTCACCGTGGACCCGGCCCACCTGCACCACCGCAACCAGGTCACGGCGTACGCGGGCAAGACCCTGCACGGCGTCGTGAAGTCCACCTGGCTCCGCGGAGCGCAGATCGCCGACCACGGCACCCCGTCCGAGCCCACCGGCCGACTCCTTGAAAGGCAGAACTGACAGTGGCGATTGAATCCTTCACCGGCAACGCGAACCCGTACGGAGGCGGCGACCCGTACGCGGACTACCGCAGCGCGGACTTCCCGTTCACCCAGTACGCGAACCTCGCCGCCCGTGAGCTCGGCGCCGGTGTCATCGAGGCCAACGACGAGTTCTTCGCCCAGCGCGAGAACCTGCTGATCTCCGAGGCCGCGCACTTCGACCCCGAGGACTTCGGTCACAAGGGCAAGGTCATGGACGGCTGGGAGACCCGCCGCCGCCGCGGCATCTCCGCCACCCAGCCCTGGCCGACCCCCGAGGACCACGACTGGGCGCTCGTCCGCCTGGGCGCCCCCGGCGTCATCCGCGGCATCGTCGTCGACACCGCCCACTTCCGCGGCAACATGCCGCAGGCCGTCTCCGTCGAGGCCACCAACTGGGAAGGCGCCCTCGCGCCGACCCCGGCGGAGCTCCAGGGCGACGACATCAAGTGGACGACCATCGTCGCCCGCACCCCCGTCGGCGGCCACGCGGCCAACGGCTTCGAGATCGACGTCGAGCAGCGCTTCACGCACCTGCGCGTGAACCAGCACCCCGACGGCGGCATCGCCCGCCTGCGCGTCTACGGCGAGGTCGTGCCCGACCCGAAGTGGCTCGAGGCGCTCGGCTCCTTCGACGTGGTGGCCCTGGAGAACGGCGGATCCGTCCAGGACGCCTCCAACCGCTTCTACTCCCCGCCGACCAACACCATCAACCCGGGCCGCTCCCGCAAGATGGACGACGGCTGGGAGACCGCCCGTCGCCGCGACAACGGCAACGACTGGATCCGCTACCAGCTCGTCGCCGAGTCCGAGATCCGCGCCGTCGAGATCGACACCGCGTACCTCAAGGGCAACTCGGCCGGCTGGGCCTCGCTGTCGATCAAGACGGGCGAGGAGGGCGAGTGGGCCGAGTTCCTGCCGCGCACCCGCCTGCAGCCCGACACCAACCACCGCTTCGTGCTCGACGCCCCGGCGGTCGGCACGCACGTGCGCATCGACATCTTCCCGGACGGCGGCTTCTCCCGCCTGCGCCTCTTCGGCGCGCTGACGGAGGCCGGCACCGCCGCGCACACCGCCCGTCACCAGGAGCTGGGCGGCTGACGCCACCCTCGTGACCGCCCCGGGGGCCGACACCCCCGGGGCATGCGCGAACACCCCGCAGGGGCGCACCGTTTCGACGGTGCGCCCCTGCGGGCTTTGCGCGTACGGCCTTGCGGGGCAGGGGTGTTGCCCCCCCCGCCGGGTGTGCGGACGGGGCGGGCCCGCTAGCCTGCCGCCAACGGCGGACACCCAGGGGGGCCACGATGGAGCAGAGCACGCCACGTACGACGGAGCAGCGGCGCACGGACGCGCTGGCCCGGTTCGAGAGCGACGTCGACGTCTGGGTCGCCACCGCGGACGCCCAAGGCGTCGCCACCCTCGTGCCGCTCTCCTTCCGGTGGGACGGGGAGACCTTCCTGCTGTCGACGGGACGCACCCTGCCCACCGGACGCAACCTCGCGGCGAGCGGCCGTGCCCGGCTGGCCTTCGGCACGACCCGCGACGTGGTCCTCGTCGAGGGCGCCGTGACCCGGCTGGAGGCGGCGGAGCTCGCGCCCGGCGAGATCGAGGCCTTCGCGGCGCACTCGGGCTTCGACCCGAGCGGCCTCAAGACGCCCTATCCGTACTTCCGGGTCACGCCCGTGTGGATCCAGGCCTGGCGCGAGGCCGACGAGATCGCCGGCCGCGACCTGATGAAGGCCGGCCGCTGGCTGCCCTGACGGCTCCGGTCGGCCTGACGGCCTGAGGGGCCCGACAGCCCTGACGGCCTACGCCGCGTACCCCCCGTCCACCGAGAACTCGGCGCCCGTGACGTACGCGGAGTCCGGGCCGGCGAGGAAGGAGACCATGGCGGCCACCTCCTCCGGGGTGCCGAAGCGGCCCAGCGCCGTCACGGCCGACTGCGCAGCGGCGTAGGGGCCGTCCGCCGGGTTCATGTCCGTGTCCACCGGGCCGGGGTGGACCAGGTTCGCGGTGATCCCGCGCTCGCCGAGCTCCCGCGAGAGGGCCTTGGTCAGGCCGGTCAGCGCCGCCTTGCTCATCGCGTACAGGGTGCCGCCCGGGCCCGGCACCCGCTGGGTCATGCAGCTGCCGATGGTGATGATCCGCCCGCCCCGGCCCATCCGGCCGGCCGCGGCCCGGCACGCCAGGAACACGCCCCGGACGTTGACCGAGAGGACCCGGTCCACCTCCGCGAGGGTGAGCCCCTCCAGGGGTCCGAGCACGCCGACCCCGGCGTTGTTGACCAGGACGTCGAGCCGGCCGAGGCTCCGTACCGTCTCCTCCACCGCCCCGGCGGCCCGCTCCGCGTCGCGCGCGTCGGCGCGCAGGACCAGGCCGCGCCGGCCGAGCGCCTCGATCTTCCCGACGACCGCCCGGGCCGCCTCCGCGTCGTCCACGTAGGTGAGGGCCACGTCGGCCCCGTCCCGGGCCAGCCGCAGCGCGGTCGCCGCGCCGATTCCCCTGCTGCCACCCGTCACCAGGGCCACTGCGTTGCCGTTCATGGTGTTCCTCCCGCGTCAGTTGGTTGCGAGTTCAATGAAATCGCCGGGGGAGCAACGCCGCTGGCGGGAAACGGACATCGCGTTCGCGCGCGCCGGAGCGATGAGTTCCCGGCGGCCCGGGAGTCTGAACCCGTGACAGTGGACGTACCGGAGCCAAGGAGCGCAGTGCCATGGGAAAGCTGACCCTCACCACCTTCCTGACCCTCGACGGCGTGATGCAGGCCCCGGGGGGCCCGGAGGAGGACCCGAGCGGCGGGTTCGCGTACGGCGGGTGGCTCGTGCCCTTCGCCGACGAAGGCATGGGGGAGTTCATCACCGAGGTCTTCGACCGGGCCGGGGCCTTCCTGCTCGGCCGCCGGACCTACGAGATCTTCGCCTCGTACTGGCCGCAGCACGACGACCCCGCCGACCCGGTCGCGAGCAGGCTGAACCGGCTGCCCAAGTACGTCGCCTCGACCACGCTCAAGGAGCCGGCCTGGGGCCCGGCCACCGTGATCGACGGGGAGCAGCTGCAGAGCGAGGTCGTACGGGCCAAGGACGCGACCGAGGGGGAGCTGCAGGTGCACGGCAGCGGCGCGCTGGCGCAGTGGCTGCTGGCGCGGGACCTGGTGGACGAGCTGAACCTGCTGGTCTTCCCCGTCTTCCTGGGCGGCGGACGGCGGCTGTTCCCGACGGGCGGGCTGCCGACGGCCTTCGAGCTGACGGGCTCCCGCACCACCTCGGCCGGCACGGCCATCCACACCTACCGGCCGACGGGGCGCGCGGTGTTCGGCACCTTCGAGTGACCCCGGGGCGGGGGCGGCGGTGCGGGACCAAAAGGCTCGACCGGCCGATCATGCTCGGGTAGCTTGGGCGGGTCCCGTGCGAGCCGCCGAAGTCTCCACCTGCCTTCTGCCGTTGGAGAACCGGTGTCCACCATCGCCGCCCCCGCTCCCGTCGCCGCCCCCCGCAGGGCCTGGCTCGCGGATCTGCCGGTCCTGCTCGTCGCCGTCGTCTGGGGCGGCAGCTACCTCGCCGCCAAGGGCGTCACCACCACGCACACCGTGATCGCGGTGCTCGTCCTGCGCTTCGCGCTGGTCCTGCCCGTCCTGGCCGTCGCCGGCCGGCGGAAGCTGCGCGCGCTCACCCCCGCCCAGCTGCGCGGCGCCGGGGTGCTGGGACTCGTACTCGGCGGCATCTTCCTGCTGGAGACCTACGGGGTCGTCCACACCTCCGCCACCAACGCCGGGCTGATCATCAGCCTGACGATGATCTTCACCCCGCTCGCCGAGTCGGCCGTCCGGCGCCGAGCCCCGTCGCCCGCCTTCCTCGGCGCCGCGGCCGTCTCCGTCTGCGGGGTCGTGCTGCTCACCCAGGGGGCGGGCTTCACCACCCCGAGCCTCGGCGACCTCCTCATCCTCGGCGCCGCGCTCGCCCGGACGGCGCACGTCCTGCTCATGTCCCGGATCAAGGCCGTGCAGGAAGCCGACTCGCTCTCCCTGACCACCGTCCAGCTCGGAACCGCCGTCGCCGTGTTCGCCGTACTGGCCCTGCTGCCCGGCACCGGTGCCAGCCCCTGGGCGGCCGCCGCCGACTTCGGCGCGGCCGAGTGGGCCGGGCTCGCCTTCCTCTCCGTCTTCTGCACCCTGTTCGCCTTCTTCGTGCAGATGTGGGCCGTCCGCCGCACCTCCCCCTCGCGCGTCAGCCTGCTGCTCGGCACCGAACCGCTGTGGGCCGCGGCTGCGGGCATCGCCATCGGCGGCGAGCGGCTCGGCGCAGCCGGATTCGCGGGGGGCGCGCTGGTGCTCGCGGGCACCGCCTGGGGGCGGCGCGCGGCTGGCTGAACGAATGGCCGAAAGGCACCCCGGAGCGATCAACTCCCCCTCTAGGGTGGCCACATGCCCGTTCTGGACCTCAGTACGATCGCCGAAGACTTCAACGAAAACCCGTACCCCCACTACGCGCGCCTGCGTGCGGAGGGGCCCGTCCACCGGGTGAAGGCGGCGGACGGCCAGGAGGTCTGGCTGATCGTCGGCCACCAGGAGGCCCGCCAGGCCCTCACCCACCCCGCGGTGTCCAAGAACTGGCTGACCTCCGGGCTCTACACGGACCGGGAGCAGACCGAGGCCAGCGCCAACATGATGCGCGCCGACCCGCCCGACCACACCCGGCTGCGCCGGCACGTCTCCCGCTCCTTCGCCCCCGGCCGGATCGAGGGACTGCGCCCGCGCATCCAGGAGATCGTCGACGGACTGCTCGACGGCATGGAGGCCCTCCCCGGGCGCCGCGCCGACCTGATCGAGGCCTTCGCCCAGCCGCTGCCCATGACCGTGATCTGCGAGCTCCTCGGGGTTCCGGAGGCCGACCGCGGCGCCTTCCACGGCTGGATCACCGAGATGGTCTCTCCCACCGGGGTCGAGGCCGAGAACGCGGCCGTGCGCGCCATGACCGCCTACACGGCCGAGCTCGTCGACGCCAGGATGGCCCGTCCCGGCGAGGACCTGCTCAGCGACTGGGTGACCAGCCGGCTGGACGGGGGAGACCGGCTCTCCCGGCAGGAGCTGGTCGCCATGGCCGTCCTGATGATGGTCGGCGGGCACGAGACCACCGTGCACCTGATCTCCAACGGGATGCGGGCGCTGCTCACCCACCCCGACCAGCTCGCCGCCCTGCGCGCCGACCCCGGCGGACTGATCGACGGCGCCGTCGAGGAGATCCTGCGCTACGACGGCCCGGTGGAGACGGCCACGTTCCGCTTCGCCGGCACGGACCTGGAGATCGGCGACACCTTCATCGAGGCGGGCTCCGCCGTCCTCGTCTGCCTCGCCGCGGCGGACCGGGACCCCGCCCGCTTCGAACGCCCCGAGGCCTTCGACATCCGCCGCCCCGCCCGCGGCGGGCACATCGCCTTCGGACACGGCATCCACCACTGCGTCGCCGCCCCGCTCGGCCGGCTGGAGGGCCGGATCGCGATCCGCTCCCTGGTGGAGCGCTTCCCGCACCTCCGGGAGGAGCCGGCCGTCCTGGAATGGGCGCCCGGGACCCTGGTCCGGGGGACCACCCGCCACCCGGTGCGCTGGTAGCAGGCGTGCACGGGACGGGAGCAACGGGCGGGACGAGCGGCTTACGGACGGCCCGCCCACGGACGGCCGACCCGCGGGCGGACTTACGGACGGACTTACGGACGGACTTACGGGCGGACTCACGGACGGCCCGCTCACGGCCCCCCGGTACCCGCCCACCGGCCTCAGAGATCCGCGAGCTCCTCCATGGCCACCGGGCGCCGCTCGCGCCGCGAGAGCTCGCAGGCCTCCGCCACCCGGAACGCGGCGAGCGCCTCGACGCCGTCGCACGGGTTGGGGCCCTCGCCCCGCACCAGCCGGACGAAGGCCTCCAGCTCGGCCTCGTAGGCGGGAGCGAACCGTTCCAGGAACCCCGGCCACGGTTTGGTCGCCGGGGGCGGGCCATGCGGTTCGGTGGAGGCGATCGGCGTACGGTCGTCCAGCCCGGTGGAGACCTGGTCCAGCTCCCCGGCCAGCTCCATCCGCACGTCGTACCCGGCGCCGTTGCACCGCGTGCCGGTACTGGAGACCAGCGTCCCGTCGTCCAGGGTGAGGACGGCCGCGGCGGTATCCACGTCTCCGGCCTCCCGGAACCGCGCCGGCCCCGCGTCCGACCCGGTCGCGTACACCTCGCTCACCTCGTGCCCCGTCACCCAGCGGACCATGTCGAAGTCGTGCACCAGGCAGTCCCGGTACAGCCCGCCCGAGGTCCGCAGGTACTCGGCGGTCGGCGGCGAGGGATCCGCGGTCGTGGTCCGTACGGTGTGCAGCCGGCCCAGGGCCCCGGAGCGGACCAGCTCGCGCGCCGTCGTGTAGCCCGCGTCGAAGCGGCGCATGAACCCGAGCTGGAGCACCCCGCCGACCGCCGCCACCTCGCGCAGCACCGCCAGGGTGCGGTCCAGGTCCGGGGCCACCGGCTTCTCGCAGAACACCGGCAGCCCGCCGCGGACCGCCCGTACGACCAGGTCCGCGTGCCCCTCGGTGGCGCAGGCCACCACCAGCGCGTCCACGCCCCAGGTGAAGATCTGCTCGACGGTGGGCGCGGCGGTGGCCCCGAGCCGGTCGGCGAGGCGCACCGCCCGCGCGGGGTCGGCGTCGGCGAGCAGGAGCGATCCCGCGTCCGCCTGGCGTGCCAGTGCCGCCGCGTGGAAGGAACCGATCCGGCCCGTTCCTATGAGCCCGATGCGCATGCACTCAACGTGGCCCCGTCCGGGGGAGCTGTCAATCTGTCCCGCTGTGTCCGGCACGGTCCGCAATGGCCCCGATGACCTTGCATGGTGCACTGTGACGGATACTGGGCGGCTGCGGCTTGAAACATATGACCGTTTTGACGAAAGGCACGGGCAGACGTGGCTAGGGTTCGGACAGGGGTACGCCTCGTGGGCGCGGTGCTCGCGGCGGTACTGGGTGCCTCCCTCGTGGGCTGCAGCAGTACGGGCGGCAAGCGCGCCGAGGACCGTGCGAAGGCCGAGGCGGCGGGCCGGCCCGCCGTTTCCACTCCGCGCTGGACCTTCGCGATGGTCACCCACGCGGGAGACGGCGACACCTTCTGGGACATCGTGCAGAAGGGCGCCAAGGAGGCCGCGGCGAAGGACAACATCAACTTCGTCTACGCCCACGACGACCAGGCACAGCAGCAGGCCCAGTTCGTCCAGAACGCCATCGACCAGAAGGTCGACGGGCTGATCGTCTCCCTCGCCAAGCCCGAGGCGCTCAAGGACGTCCTCGCCAAGGCCGTCAAGGCCGGCATCCCGGTGATCACGGTCAACTCCGGATCCGCCCAGTCCGCCGCGTACGGGGCGCTCACCCACATCGGCCAGGACGAGGAGATCGCCGGCGAGGCGGTCGGCACCGAGCTGGGCAAGCGCGGCCGCAAGAAGGCCGTCTGCGTCCTGCACGAGCAGGGCAACGTCGGCCACGAGCAGCGCTGCGCCGGAGCGAAGAAGACCTTCGGCGAGTCCGGCGGCACCATGGAGAACCTGTACGTCGAGGGCACCAACATGCCGTCCGTCCAGTCCGCCCTGCAGGCCAAGCTCCAGGCCGACCCCTCCGTCGACGCGATCCTCACCCTCGGCGCGCCCTTCGCCCCCACGGCCGTCAAGGCCAAGGACGCGGCGGGCAGCAAGGCCGAGGTCGACACCTTCGACCTGAACGCCTCCGTGGCCCGCGACCTGAAGTCCGGCGCCCTCGGGTTCGCCGTCGACCAGCAGCCCTACCTCCAGGGCTACGAGGCCGTGGACCTGCTCTGGCTCTACCGCTACAACGCCGACGTGCTCGGCGGCGGCCGCCCGGTGCTCACCGGGCCGCAGATCGTCACGGGGGCCGAGGCGGCCACGCTGGAGAAGTTCATCAACCGGGGCAGCCGATGAGCACCGCCACCGGCACCCGGGCCCCCGCCCCCAGCCCCTCGCCGCGCGACGAGCGGCTCGCCCCCACCTCGCTGCTGCGCCGCCTGCTCGGCCGGCCCGAGCTCGGTGCGGTGGTCGGCGCGGCCGCCGTCTTCGTCTTCTTCTCCTTCGCCGCCGACAGCTTCCTGCGGGCCTCCAGCCTGAGCACGATCCTGTACTCGGCCTCCACGATCGGCATCATGGCCGTCCCCGTGGCCCTGCTCATGATCGGCGGCGAGTTCGACCTGTCCGCCGGGGTCATGGTCACCTCGTCGGCGCTGCTCAGCTCGATGTTCAGCTACCAGATGACCGCCAACGTCTGGGTGGGCGTCCTCGTATCGCTGCTGGTCACCCTGGGGATCGGGTTCTTCAACGGGTTCATGCTGACCCGCACGAAACTGCCCAGCTTCATCATCACGCTCGGCACCTTCCTGATGCTGACCGGCCTGAACCTCGGCTTCACCAAGCTGATCAGCGGCTCGGTCTCCACCAAGACCATCGCCGACATGGAGGGCTTCTCCTCCGCCCGCGCGCTCTTCGCCTCGCAGTGGACCTTCGGCTCGGTCACCCTCAAGGTCACCATCCTGTGGTGGCTGCTCCTGGTCGCCGTGGCCACCTGGATCCTGCTGCGCACCCGCGCCGGGAACTGGATCTTCGCCGTCGGCGGCGGCGCGGACGCCGCCCGGGCGACCGGCGTACCGGTCGTGAAGACCCGTATCGGCCTGTACATGGGCGTCGCACTGTGCGCCTGGATCTCCGGGCAGCACATCCTCTTCTCGTTCGACGTGGTCCAGTCGGGCGAGGGGGTCGGCAACGAGTTCCTCTACATCATCGCGGCCGTCATCGGCGGCTGTCTGATGACCGGCGGCTACGGCTCGGCCATCGGCTCCGCCGTGGGCGCCTTCATCTTCGGCATGACCAGCAACGGCATCGTGTACGCCCAGTGGAACCCGGACTGGTTCAAGTTCTTCCTCGGCGCGATGCTGCTGCTGGCCACGCTGCTCAACGCATGGGTCCGCAAGCGGGCGGAGGCGAAGTGATGTCCGAGACCGCACCGGCTCTGGTGAAGCTGACCGAGGTCAGCAAGTACTACGGCAACATCCGCGCCCTCCAGGACGTCTCCCTGGAGGTCTCGGCCGGCGAGATCACCTGTGTCCTCGGCGACAACGGCGCGGGCAAGTCCACCCTCATCAAGATCATCGCGGGGCTGCACCGGCACGACGCCGGCACCTTCGAGATCGAGGGCGAGGAGACCGTCCTCGCCAACCCGCGCGCCGCCCTCGACCGCGGCATCGCCACCGTCTACCAGGACCTCGCCGTGGTCCCGCTCATGCCCGTCTGGCGCAACTTCTTCCTCGGGTCCGAGCCCACCAAGGGCCGCGGCCCCTTCCGCCGCCTCGACGTGGAGCTCATGCGCCGGACCACCCGCGCCGAGCTGCTGCGCATGGGCATCGACCTGCGCGACGTGGACCAGCCCATCGGCACCCTGTCCGGCGGCGAGCGGCAGTGCGTGGCCATCGCCCGCGCCGTCCACTTCGGCGCGAAGGTCCTCGTGCTCGACGAGCCCACCGCCGCCCTCGGCGTCAAACAGTCCGGGGTGGTCCTCAAGTACGTCGCCGCGGCCCGTGACGCGGGCCTCGGCGTGGTCCTGATCACGCACAATCCGCACCACGCCCACCTGGTCGGGGACCGGTTCGTGCTGCTCAAGCGCGGCACCATGGCGGGCAGCCACACCCGTGACTCGATCACCCTGGACGAGCTCACCCGGCAGATGGCGGGCGGCTCCGAGCTCGACGAACTGAGCCACGAACTGGAGCGAGTGGCAGAATCAGGACCTGACAGCGCAACCGCCTCCCCATCGGCCACTCCATCCGACCAGGCATCCGGCCCCACTGCGGGCCCTGCCGCACCCTGAGGGACGACACGACTCGATGAGCACGTACCGGGACTTCACGCTCGCCCACCGGGGGGCGGCGCGAGGCACCGTCCTGCGGACCATCGGGACCCGTGAGCGCAGGTCGCACCTGACCGCCCCGCGCGTTCCGACCGTCGGCATCGACATCGGCGGCACCAAGGTGATGGCCGGGGTCGTCGACGCCGACGGGGTCATCCTGGAGAAGATCCGGACCGAGACCCCGGACAAGTCCAAGAGCCCCAAGGTGGTCGAGGACACCATCGTCGAGCTGGTCCTGGACCTCTCCGACCGGCACGACGTGCACGCCGTGGGCATCGGCGCCGCCGGCTGGGTCGACGCCGATCGCTCCCGCGTGCTGTTCGCCCCGCACCTGGCCTGGCGCGACGAACCGCTGCGCGACGCCCTCCAGTCCCGGCTCGCGGTCCCGGTCATGGTGGACAACGATGCCAACACCGCCGCCTGGGCCGAGTGGCGCTTCGGCGCCGGCCGGGGCGAGGACCACCTGGTCATGATCACCCTGGGCACCGGGATCGGCGGGGCCATCCTCGAAGGCGGCCAGGTCAAGCGCGGCCGCTACGGGGTCGCCGGCGAGTTCGGCCACATGCAGGTGGTCCCCGGGGGCCACCGGTGCCCCTGCGGCAACCGCGGCTGCTGGGAGCAGTACAGCTCCGGCAACGCCCTGGTCCGCGAGGCCCGCGAGCTGGCCGCCGCCGACTCCCCGGTCGCGCACAACCTCATCGCCCGGGTCGGCGGCAACGTCCACGAGATCACCGGGCCGCTCATCACCGAGCTGGCCCGCGAGGGCGACGCCATGTGCGTCGAGCTCCTCCAGGACATCGGACAGTGGCTCGGCGTCGGCATCGCCAACCTCGCGGCCGCCCTCGACCCCTCCTGCTTCGTCATCGGCGGCGGCGTCAGCGCCGCCGACGACCTGCTGATCGGCCCCGCCCGCGACGCCTTCCGCCGCCACCTCACCGGCCGCGGCTACCGCCCCGAGGCCCGCATCGCCAAGGCCCAGCTCGGCCCCGAGGCCGGCATGGTCGGCGCCGCCGACCTCTCCCGCCTGGTCGCCCGCCGCTTCCGCCGTGCCACGCGCCGCCGCGTCGAGCGGTACGAGCGCTACGCGCAGTTCGGCCGGCGCGACACCACCACCGGCCCCGAGGACCAGGACCAGCAGTGACACCGCCCTCCTTGCCCCGCCAGGCCCCGTCCCCCGACGAACGGTCCGGCGCGCCCATCCCCGCCGAGGACCGCAAGCACGTGGTGCGGCGCCGCTGGATCACGGCGATCATCATCCTGCTGCTGGTCGGCGTCCCGGCGGGCTACCTCGCCGTCTCCGCCCAGCAGAGCCGCCAGAGCGGCCGCGACAAGGCCGCCAAGGTCGGCGCCGCCAAGGTCCGCACCGCTTGGCCCTCCAAGGTGCAGCGCAGCATCTACGAGGTCCCGATCCCGGTGAAGGCCTCGCGGGTCGGGTACCTGGAGACCAACAACTGGCACACCAGCCGCCTGTACGTGCAGTTCGGGGTCACCCCGGAGGAGCTCGACACCTTCCTCGCCGAGGTCGGCACCAGCCGGGACGACCTGACCCGCGGGGTGTCGATCTCCCCGAGCGACACCGCGTCCGCGGGCTGGCGCTGGGGGTCGAAGGGCAGCTGGTACGGGATCACCCTGGACGCCCCGGACCCCCGGCCGACCCGCGACATCACCGTGGACCTGAGCCACCCCGGGTACCCCAAGGTCTACGTGGTCTCCACGGCAGTGCCCTAAACCCGGGCCGCACCCGGCTGCCCCGCGGGTACAGTGCGCCCGGGGACGGGGCCGTAGCGCAGAGGTCGTCGCGCGCGGTCTCCAAAACTGCGAGGACACCGGTTCGAATCCGGTCGGCTCCGTCTTCCCACCGCGCATCGGAGCCCGCGCCGCTAGCCTTGGATCATGAAGCTCACCAAGCGGCTGCACTCCTGCGTCCAGCTGGAGAAGGACGGGCGCGTGCTCGTCATCGACCCGGGCGCCTTCAGCGAACCGGACGCCGGCCTCGGCGCCGACGCCCTGCTCGTCACCCACGAGCACCTCGACCACTTCGACGAGGGCCGGGTCCGCGCCGCCCTCGACGTGAACCCGGCGGCGCAGCTCTGGACCCTGCACAGCGTCGCGGACCGGCTCGCCGCCGCCTATCCGGGCCGCGTGCACACCGTGGGCCACGGGGACGCCTTCAGCGCGGCCGGCTTCGACGTCCAGGTGTACGGCGAACTGCACGCCGTGATCCACCCGGACATCCCGCGGATCACCAACGTCGGCTACCTGGTGGACGCGTCCGTCTTCCATCCCGGGGACGCGCTGACCGTGCCCGAGAGCCCCGTCGAGACCCTCATGCTCCCGGTGCACGCGCCCTGGAACAAGATCGCCGAAGTGATCGACTACGTCCGCGAGGTCAAGCCGCGCCAGACCCTCGCCATCCACGACGCCGGTCTGACCGACCTCATCCTGCCGGTCTACGCCAACCAGATCGGCAACCTCGGCGGCGCCGCGTACGAACGACTCACCGCCGGGAACACCACCGAACTGTGACTGTCGGTGCCGGGCGATAGGTTGGACGGCATGCGTATCGCCACGTTCAACGTCAACTCGATCACCGCCCGGCTGCCGCGCCTGCTGGCCTGGCTGGAGAGCTCCGGCACCGATGTCGTGTGCATCCAGGAGACCAAGTGCTCCGCGGAGCAGTTCCCGTACGAGGAGCTCCGCGCGCTGGGCTACGAGTCGGCCGTCAACGCCACCGGCAGGTGGAACGGCGTGGCCCTGATCTCCAAGGTGGGCCTGGAGGACGTGGTCGTCGGGCTGCCCGGCGGGCCCGACTACGAGGGCGTCCAGGAGCCCCGCGCCATCTCCGCCACCTGCGGCGGCGTGCGCGTCTGGTCGGTGTACGTGCCCAACGGGCGCGAGGTCGAGCACGACCACTACGGCTACAAGCTGGACTGGTTCCGGGCCCTGTCCGCCGCCGTCGCCGAGGACGCGGCGGGGGAGCGCCCCTTCGCGGTGCTCGGCGACTTCAACGTGGCCCCGACCGACGAGGACGTCTACGACCCGGCCGTCTTCGAGGGGCTCACCCACGTCACCCCCGCCGAGCGCGCCGCCCTGGAGGCCCTGCGCACGGCCGGGCTCTCCGACGTCTTCCCGCGCGCGCTCAAGTACGACCGGCCGTACACCTTCTGGGACTACCGGATGCTGGCCTTCCCGAAGAACCGCGGCATGCGCATCGACCTGGTCTACGGGAACGAGGCCTTCACCAAGGCCGTCACCGACTCCTACGTGGACCGCGAGGAGCGCAAGGGCAAGGGCGCCTCCGACCACGCACCGGTCGTCGTCGACCTGGAGGTCTAGTCGCGGCCGCGCCGATTGTCCCCGCGGCCGTGATCCTCAGGCGCGTCCTATGGCCGGTCGCGGATCCTGGTGTCAGGCTGGCCCCATGAACATCCCTTTCCTGGCCAACTGGATCAACCGACATGAAACGGACCGGGGCGCGGGACTCGCCGCGGCCCTCGCGGACGATCCGGAGGGCATCAACGAGTTGTTCGCGGAATGCGAGATGCTGCGCGCCCAGGCGCGCTCGGCCGGGCTCGAACTCGACGAGAGCCCGCGCTCGTTGGAGGAGATCGACCAGCTGATGCCGCGTTGGCGCCGGGATCCGGAGATCACCCCGTGGCTCGGCAACGACGCGGGCTTCTACCTCGGGACCGTGATCATCCGCTCCGTTCCGGGCGCGGCCTGGCAGGTGTGGCCCAACGGGCAGCCGATGATCCGGCTGGCCTCGGGCCGCGAGCTGAACGTGGTCGAGTCGGGGGTGTCCTGGGCGATGACGGGATCCCCCGAGCTCAGCCAGGCGTACGCCGAGGCATCGGAGGGCTGACCCGCCACGGAAGCCCGAGCCGCCACGGAAGGCTGACCTCGCGGGCCTTTATGCGGCTTTTAGGCGTGTCGCGGTGAAGTGCCCTTCCGCGGCTGGATAGTTTGCGCTGACCTCGACACACCGACAAGTGGGCAGGGCAGCGTATGGCCGTCGATCCGTTGATCGAGCTGCGGGACGTCAACAAGCACTTCGGACAACTGCACGTCCTCCAGGACATCAACCTCACCGTCGGCCGCGGGGAGGTGGTGGTGGTCATCGGCCCTTCCGGCTCCGGTAAATCGACCCTGTGCCGGGCGATCAACCGGCTGGAGACCATCGAGTCGGGCACGATCACGCTCGACGGGAAACCGCTGCCGGCCGAGGGCAAGGAGCTCGCCGCGCTCCGCGCGGACGTGGGGATGGTCTTCCAGTCCTTCAACCTCTTCGCGCACAAGACGGTCCTCGCCAACGTCTCCCTCGCCCAGATCAAGGTCAGGAAGCGCAAGAAGGAGGAGGCGGACAAGCGCTCCCGCGAGCTGCTGGAGCGGGTCGGCCTCGCGAACCAGGCCGAGAAGTTCCCGGCCCAGCTCTCCGGCGGCCAGCAGCAGCGCGTGGCCATCGCCCGCGCGCTCGCCATGAACCCCAAGGCCCTCCTCTTCGACGAGCCCACCTCCGCGCTCGACCCGGAGATGATCAACGAGGTGCTGGAGGTCATGCAGCAGCTCGCCGCGGAGGGCATGACCATGGTCGTGGTCACCCACGAGATGGGCTTCGCCCGCTCCGCCGCCAACCGCGTCGTGTTCATGGCCGACGGAAAGATCGTCGAGGACCGGACCCCGGAGGCCTTCTTCACCGCCCCCGAGAGCGACCGGGCCAAGGACTTCCTCTCCAAGATCCTCAAGCACTGAGGGGCGGTCCGATGAAGCACACCCTGCGCGCACTGGCCCTGGCCGCCTTGCTGCTGGCAGCCACCGCCTGCGGAAAGTCCGGCAGCCCGCCGGTCAAGGGTCCGCAGCCCGAGGACCTGCCCGTCTACCAGGTCGCGACCGGCTTCCAGCTGCCCTCCTCCCCGACCTGGGAGAAGGCCAAGCGGCGCGGCCACCTCGTGGTCGGCGCCAAGGAGGACCAGCCGTACATGGGGGAGAAGGACCCCGCGAGCGGCAGCTACTCCGGCTTCGACATCGAGATCGCCAAGATGATGTCCGCCTCGCTCGGCTTCGACCCCAAGACGATCGAGTTCAAGACGATCGCCTCCGCCAACCGCGAGACGGCCCTGCAGAACGGCCAGATCGACTACTACGTCGGCACCTACACGATCAACGACAACCGCAAGAAGCAGGTCGGCTTCGCCGGCCCCTACTTCATGGCCGGCCAGTCCCTGCTGGTGCGCAAGGGGGAGACGGACATCAAGGGACCCGAGGACCTCGACGGCAAGAAGGTCTGCTCGGCCGCGGGCTCCACCCCCTACCAGCGGCTCCAGAAGGAGTTCCCGCGGGCCGTCCTCGTCGCCTACGACACGTACTCGGTCTGTGTGGACAACCTGCTGACCTACCAGGTCGACGCCGTCTCCACCGACGACTCCATCCTCCTCGGCTACGCGGCCAAGGTCCCCGAGGAGCTCAAGGTGGTCGGCAAGCCCTTCTCCGAGGAGCCGTACGGCATCGGCGTCCCGCGCTCCGACAACGCCCTGCGGTTCGCCCTCGACGACGCGCTCGCCGCGAACGAGAAGAACGGCAACTGGAAGAAGGCCTACGAGGCCACGCTCGGCCTCTCCGGCCAGCCCGCGCCGACACCGCCCGCCATCGACCGCTACCCGGCGAGCTGAGGGGAGAGCGCACCGCCATGGACGTACTCACCGAAAACTTCTCGCTCTACGGGAAGGGCTTCCTCGGCACCGTGGAACTCACGGTCTACGCCTCCCTCCTGGCCCTGGTCCTCGGATTCCTGATGGCCTCCTTCCGCGTCGCCCCCGTCGGCTCCTTCCGGGTCTTCGGCACCGTCTGGGTGACCATCCTGCGCAACACCCCGCTCACCCTGCTCTTCTTCGCCGTGCTGCTCGGCCTGCCGCGCTTCGGCCTGGTCCTGCCCTTCCAGCTGTTCGCGGTGCTGGCCCTGGGCTGCTACACCTCGGCCTTCATCTGCGAGGTCCTGCGCTCCGGCATCAACACCGTGCCCAAGGGGCAGGGCGAGGCGGCCCGCACCCTCGGCATGTCCTTCGGACAGACCCTGGGCACCGTCGTCCTGCCCCAGGCCTTCCGGTCCGTCATCCCGCCCATCGGCTCCACACTGATCGCGCTCGCCAAGAACTCCGCGATCGCCGGGGCCTTCAGCGTCACCGAGCTGCTGGGCACGTACAAGACCCTCAACGAGCTGGGCTACAGCATCATCTGGACCTTCGTCTGGATCGCGGTCGGCTACCTGATCATCACCCTGTCCATCAGCGCGCTGTTCAACGTGCTCGAAAAGCGCTACGGAGTCGCCCGATGACCGCGCACGCGCTCCACGGTGACCTGGAGTCCACCGCCCTCTACGACCTGCCGGGCCCGCGCGCCCAGCGCCGCCACTTCCTCTACGGGATCGCCTCGACGGCCGTCATCCTCGGGCTCATCGGCTGGCTGCTCTACCTGCTCTTCGACACGAACCAGTTCACCGCCGCCAAGTGGAGCCCCTTCACCTACAAGGGCATCCAGGAGCTGCTGCTCAAGGGCCTGTGGAACACCCTCAAGGCCTTCGCCTACGCCTCGGTGCTCTCGCTCGTGTTCGGCGCGGTGCTCGCGACGGGCCGGCTCTCGGTCCACCGGCCGGTGCGCTGGCTGTGCACGCTGTGCGTGGAGTTCTTCCGGGCCATGCCCGTGCTGGTGATGATCTTCTTCATCTTCGTCGCGCTCAAGGTCCAGCCCCTGCCCGCGCTGGTCGCCGGACTGACCCTGTACAACGGCTCGGTGCTGGCCGAGGTCTTCCGGACCGGCATCAACTCCGTGGAGAAGGGACAGCGCGAAGCCGCGTACGCCCTGGGCATGCGCAAGACCCAGGTGATGACCTACGTCCTGGCCCCGCAGGGGGTCCGGGCGATGCTGCCCACGATCATCAGCCAGCTGGTGGTCGCCCTGAAGGACACCTCGCTCGGCTACCTGATCACCTACGAGGAGTTCCTGCACGCGGGCAAGCTGATCGCTTCCAACCTCGACTACGACCTCCCCTTCATCCCCGTCGTGATGATCATCTCGCCGATCTACATCGGGATGTGCATGCTCCTGTCCTGGTTCGCCACCTGGGTGGCCCGGCGCGAGCGCCGCAACCCCAAGACCAAGGCGGTCGGCATCGACATCGACGTGGCCGACCCCGGAACGGCGCTGCCGGGCCGGATCTGACCCGCGGGGCGTCCCCCAGAGCCACACCCGGTCCGGCAGCAGCCGCGGATCACTGCTCGCGCAGCGGCACCGAGACGTACGAGGGATCGGTGCGCGGCGAGGAGAAGGTCAGCTGCCCGCCGGTCGGGTTGTGCTCGATGTACAGCGGGTCGACGGTGTCGACGACGACCGCGAGGCGGTGCCCGGCCGGGACGTCGTAGGCGGTGGAGAAGAGCTCCAGGTCCACGCCGAAAGCCTGGCCGGCCGGCTTGCCGTGGAAGGTGTACGGGGCGTTGCTGATCAGCTTGCCGATCCCGAGCGGGCCCACGTCGTAGAGGTACGCGACGAAGGTGCCGTCGGACTTCGAGGGCGTGACGGTGGTGTGCAGGGCGACCGTGCCCCGGATGCGGCGCTCCTCCTCGTAGCGCGGCGACTGCCAGACGGCGGCGAAGGCGCGGGGGAGCAGCGGGATGGAGGCGACGGGGGGCGCCTGGGCGATCTGGTCGAGCAGGTTGGAGAGCATGACGATCCCGCCGTTGGCGCCGGAGTCGATGCCGGTGAAGAGGTGCTCGCTGTCGGAGAGCATCAGCTTCTCGGCGCCGCCGCCGCCGACCGACTTCCAGTCGGCGTAGCCCTCGTAGCCGCCGTCGCTGCGCGGCTTGATCTGGACCGGGGCCTCGGCGTCGATGCCGTTGGCCGTGCCCTTGAGGTAGCGGTCGAACCAGCGGTGGGCGTTGGTCCAGGTGTCGTTGGGCAGTCCGAGCAGCCCGGTCGCCTCGGCGGTGGCGTGGTCGCCGGGGCGGAACTCCAGGCGCTTGGGGCCGGTCAGCTTCTCGAAGAACTTCGCGTACTGGTTGGGCGGGAAGATGGTGTCGCCCCAGGCGTTGCCGAGCATGATCGCGGCGCCGTTGGCGTTGATGGCGTCCACCTTCTCCGCGGCCGAACGCTTCTTGCCCCACTCGATCATCTGCGGTTCCCGGTCCAGCTTCGAGCCGAGGAAGTCGCCGAGGATCTGGCGGAGTTCGGGGCCGGGGCGTCCGGTGAGGAAGCCGGCGCCGCCGAGCAGGGCGGCGGCCTGCAGGTGCTGGGTGCGGCCGGAGTAGATGGACTCGATGAGATCGGCCCAGCCGCTGAGCGCGACCACGGCCTTGATGCGCGGATCGCTCGCGGAGGCCAGCAGGCTGATGCCCGCGCCGTACGAGACCCCGCCCAGGCCGATGTGCGCGGCGTCGGCCGGGGTGTTGGCGAGCGCCCAGTCGATGACGGCGGAGACGTCGGCGGTGTCCGCCGGGCCGGCGGTCTCGATCTCGCCGCCGGAGAGCCAGAAGCCGCGGGAGGTGTAAGAGACCACCACGTAGCCGGAGTCGGCGAGCTTCCTGGCCTGGGCGATGTATTCGATCTGCGGCATGCCCCAGCTGGTGGGCAGCACGATGAGCGGGTATTTCGCGCCGGCCCCGGCGCCCGCCGGGGTGAAGACGTTGCCCTTGAGGGTGATGCCGCCGGAGCCGGGGATGTCGTGGAACCGGAGCTCGGAGGAGGCCTCCGAGGCGGTGGCGGTCGTGGTGGCGGGAGCCGCCTGGGCCTGATGGGGGGCCAGGCCCAGGGCGGCTGCTGCCAGTACGGCTGCCAGGGCAGTCGCGGTGCTGGTGGTGCGGACCGTGCGGACCATCGATCGCTCCTCGCGTGTGCCGGGGTGTCAAAGTGACCCGACGGTAACGGGAGGGGCTTACCGGAAGTAACCCGTGAGTAAGTTACGTGGCGGTAACGATTGAACTATGGTCAGTCCGCGTGGATCAGCCGACCTGCGGGGTCCCGGCGAGGGCACTCTTGCCCTGCCACTGCTCCCAGGTCAGGTTCCACTCGCCGTAGCCGTTGCCGATGTCCGGATTGCCCTTGGAGCCCTGCCCCACGACCTCGAACGGGTCGCCGGCCTGGGCCGCCGCGAAGAACGCCTTCGCGTTCTCGTCGCTCATCCCCACGCAGCCGGAACTGGTGTTGGCACGGCCGAAGTTGGCGGTGTTCCACGGCGCGGCGTGCACGTACATGCCGGACCAGGTCAGCCGGATCGAGTAGTCGACCATCTTGTCGTAGGAGTCCCCCAGGCCCACCGTCTGGGAGTCCATCCGGATGGTGCCCTCCTTCGCCATCATCACCATCTTCCCGTCCCAGGAGGCCTTCTTGCCGCCGGGGGTGCCCGCCGAGATCGGGATGGTGCTGACGACTTGGCCGCCTTCGGTGACCGTCGCCTTCTTCGTGTCGAGGTCCACCTTCACCTCGCGGTCCTTGCCGATCTTGAACTCGGTGGCGTAGTCCTTGACGAACATCCCGCCGCCGGGGCCGGAGTCCACGCCGTTCAGGTTCATCTGGACCTTCACGTCGGTGCCGGACTTCCAGTACTCCTTGGGCCGCCAGTCCACCCGGTCCTTGCCCGAGTAGTCCGTGATCCAGCCCCAGGAGCCCTCGGTGTTGTTCGAGGTGGTGACCTTCAACTGCTTCTCGACCGCGGCCTTGTCCTTCACCGGGTTGTCGAAGACGATCGAGACCGGCATGGCCACGCCCACGGTGCTGCCCTTGGGGATGTTGATCGAGACCTTGTTGACCTTGTCGGGGGCCGAGGTCTTGAACGTCGTCGTGGCGCTCTGACTGTCCGTGTTCTGGGCCTCGACCTTGTAGTCGGCCGAGGGCAGGGCGTTGCCCTGCGAGGTCCAGGTCTTCCCGTCGGCGGATATCTGCCCGGCCAGTTCGCCGCCCTTGGCGTCCGTGACCTTCACCGCCGCGAGCTTGCCGTCGGCGATCGTCACGGTCACCGGCTGGCCCGCCTTGACCTGGTCGCCGGTGAGGTTCACCGAGACCGCCATGTCCGGCTTCGGCTTCATTTCCGCCTTGGCCGCGCCTCCCGAAGCGGCGCCGCCCCCGCAGGCGGCCAGCGAGGCGGCCAGCAATGCGGTGCCGGCCGCCACGGCGGTGCGGTTGCGTACAGAGAAGACCCGGCGTGTGCGGCTCAACGAAAACCCCTCCGAAGTAATGATCGTATCCGCAAAAGAAGATGCGAACGGAGCAACTCTAGGTTGCGGAAGATGAAGAAAAGTTCAGTATTTTCCGTGTGACATGGACCGCAGCGATACGGTCATCGTCCGGTCACAATCGCCGCGCACGGCGGTCATGGACACCTGTGAGAGTCCTGTGCATCCACCGATTTGGACGGACAGGAAGGCCGATCAGCCGTGTGCGCACTGCTCGTGACCCCCACCCAGCAGGACCGGACCCGAAGCCGGGACAGGGAGCTCACCGTGCGCCCGCTGTCCGAAGCGGAATACCGGGCATTCCTTTCACGGCACGGGCGGGCCAGCTTTCTCCAGTACCCGTCCTGGGGTGCGGTAAAGGACCTTTGGCGGTCGGAAAGGGTCGGATGGCACTGTCCCGGCGGTGAAGTAGAAGGGGCCGGGCTCGTTCTCTACCGTCAATTCCCGGGCACCCGCAAATACTTCGCCTACCTCCCCGAAGGGCCCGTCGCCGACTGGACGGACCCCGACATCGACCGCTGGCTGACCCCCCTCAAGAACCACCTCAAGGCCTCCGGCGCCTTCGCCGTGCGCATCGGGCCCACCCCCGCCTACCGCCGCTGGGACGCGGCCGCCGCCAAGGCGGGCACCGGCCCGGGCCGGCAGATCTCCGACGTGCTCGCCACCGAGGTGGACCCGGTCGGCGCCGCGCTCGCCGACCGGCTGCGCACCCGCGGCTGGAAGCGCTGCGGGGGCGAGGACGACGGCGACGCCCAGCCCCGCCACGTCTTCCGCGTCCCGCTCGCCGGGCGCACCCGCGAAGACCTCTGGTCGGGCCTGAACCAGGAATGGCGGCGCAATGTGCGCAAGGCCACGAAGGCGGGGGTGGAGACGGTCGTCGGCACGGCCGCCGAGCTGCCCGAGTTCTACCGGCTGCTGCGCCTCACCGAGGAACGCGACGGCTTCCGGCTCGGCCGCTCGCTCGCCTACTACCAGCAGCAGTACGAGGCCCTCAACGCCGAAGAACCCGGCCGCATGCGGCTCTACCTGGGCGTTCACCAGGGTGAGATCCTCGCCGCGCACACCATGATCGTGGCCGGCAGCCGGGTCTGGTACCAGACCGGCGCCTCCGCCGACCACCGCCGCGAGGTCCGCCCCAGCAACGCCCTGCAGTGGCGCATGATGTGTGACGCACATGCACTCGGAGCGGACGAATACGACATGCGCGGGGTACCCTCCACCCTCGACCCCGACGAACGCTCCTTCGGGCTGCTGCGCTGGAAGCTCGGCACCGGCGGACAGGTCGTCGAAACCCTCGGCGAGTGGGAGACCTCCATGGACGGATACGCCAACACGGCCCTCTACAAGGCGTTCCAGGCGTACATGGCCCGCCGGTGACCCTCGCAGACCCCAGAGCGGCCGAGACCGCAGAGCCCGCGACGGAAGCCCGCACCGACCGCGCGGCACCGAAGAAGACCTCGGTGCTGCGCAGCGGCGCGCTCATGGCCGCCGGTTCGGTCGTCTCCCGCGCCACCGGCTTCGTCCGCTCCGCCGTGATCGTCGCCGCCCTCGGCACCACCCTGCTCGGCGACGGCTACGCGGTCGCCAACACCGTCCCGAACATCCTGTACATCCTGCTCATCGGAGGCGCCCTCAACGCCGTCTTCGTCCCCGAGCTGGTCCGCGCCGCCAAGGAGCACGAGGACGGCGGCGCCGCCTACACCGACCGGCTGCTCACCGTCTGCACGGCCGCGCTGCTGGTCCTCACCGCCGCCGCCGTCCTGGCCGCCCCGCTCATCGTCTCGGTGTACACCCCCTACAGCGGCGGCCAGGAGTCCGTCACCGTGGCCCTGGCCCGGTACTGCCTCCCGCAGATCCTGTTCTACGGGCTGTTCACGCTGCTCGGGCAGGTGCTCAACGCCCGCGGCCGGTTCGGCGCCATGATGTGGACCCCGGTCCTCAACAACCTCGTCGTCATCGCCGTCTTCGGACTCTTCCTCACCGTCTCCCACGGCGCCGGCGACGGCCTGAGCGCCGCCGACACCCGGCTGCTGGGCATCGGCACCACCGCCGGCATCGTCGTCCAGGCCCTCGGCCTGATCCCCTCGCTGCGCGCCGCCCGCTTCCGCTGGCGCCCCCGCTTCGACTGGCGCGGCAGCGGACTGGCCCGCCCGCTGCGCAACGCGGGCTGGCTCGTCCTGCTCGTCCTGACCAACCAGATCGCGTACTGGGTGGTGACCCGGCTCTCCACCGCCACCGGCGAGCACGCCGTCGCCGCGGGCCTCGCCGGCGGCGCCGGATACACCGCCTACAGCAACGCCTACCTGCTGTGGATGGTCCCGCAGGGCATCATCACCGTCTCCCTCGTCACCGCCCTCATGCCCCGGATGAGCTCCGCGGCCACCGACGGCGACCTCGGGGCCGTACGCAAGGACGTCTCCTACGCGCTGCGCTCCAGCGCGGCCCTGATCGTCCCCGCCGCCGCGCTCTTCGCGGCCCTCGCCCCCTGGGTGACCGGCAGCGTCTTCGAGTACGGGCGCACCGGCCCCGCCGACGTCGCCGTCATGGCCGGCATGCTCGCCGCCTTCGCACCCGGCCTGATCGCCTACTCCGCGCAGTACGTGCTCTCCCGCGGCTTCTACGCCCTGTCCGACACCCGGACCCCCTTCTTCCTCAACCTCACCATCGCCGCCCTCAACGCCGGGCTCTCGGCCGCCGCGTACCTCCTGCTGCCGCCGCGCTGGGCCGTCACCGGCATGGCCGCGGCCTGTTCGATCGCCTTCACCGTGGGCGCGGCCGTCACCGGGTACGTCCTGTCCCGGCGGCTCGGCCCGCGCACGGGGACCCGGACGGAGCGCCGGAGCACCGCCGTCCGCACCCACCTGCGGCTCCTCGCCGCCTGCGTCCCGGCGGGCGCCGCCGGGTACGCGGCCGCGCGCTGCGTCGACCGGTTCGGGAACCTGGCCGGGCCCCTCGGGAACTTCGCCGGGGTCGCGGCGGGAACCGCGGTGATCGTCCTCGGCGTCGTACTCCTCGCCCGCCCCCTGCGGCTGACGGAGATCACCGACCTGCTGGACTCCGTACAACGCAAGACCGGCCGCTAGCCGGAACCCGCCCAAGCTGTCAGATATCGGCCGAAAGCGGGAGGGGACCGATCGACGACCCTGGAATACTGACCCGATGCCACGCGTACTGCTGATCGAGGACGACCCTTCCATCCGGGAGGGCGTGGGTCTCGGCCTGCGCCGCAGGGGCCACGACGTGAGCGCCGCCGAGACCGGCGAGGCCGGACTCGGCCTCATGGCGAGCTTCCACCCCGAGCTCGTCCTGCTCGACCTCATGCTGCCCGGCATCAACGGCGTCCAGGTGTGCCGCCGGATCCGCGAGACCAGTCAGGTCCCGATCATCATGCTCACCGCACGCGGCGACGACTTCGACATAGTCGTCGGCCTGGAAGCCGGCGCCGACGACTACATCGTCAAACCCGCCCGCACCGAGGTCATCGAAGCCCGCATCAAGGCCGTGCTGCGCCGGCTCAGCGAGCCCGCGGGCGGCCGGCCCGACGTGGAGTTCCACGGCGAGCTGGCCGTCGACCGCGCCGGGCTCACCGTCGCCAAGAACGGCGAGCGCGTCCCCCTGGCCCCCAGCGAGATCAAGCTCCTGCTGCACCTGTCGGCCTCGCCCGAGCAGGTCTTCTCCCGCCAGCAGCTCCTCGAATACGTGTGGGAGCACAGCTACCACGCCGACGCCCGGCTGGTGGACGCCTGCGTGCGCCGCCTGCGCCACAAGATCGAGGACCCCGACGGCACCCCCCGCTACATCCAGACCGTGCGCGGCTTCGGCTACCGCTTCGGCCCGCTGTAAGCGGCCCGCATGACACGTTTCGCACCGCTGGGCCTGCGCACCCGGCTGATCGCCGCCTTCCTGCTGGTCGCCGCCATCTGCGCGGTGAGTACGGCCGCGCTCACCTACCAGCAGGCCCGCAACGCGATCCTCAAGCAGAGCCAGGACACCGCCGTCAGCACCCTGCGCGACCTGGTCGACTCCCAGTACAGCCAACTGCCCATGGGGCAGGCGGAGCTCCAGCGGCTCGTCGGGGAACTGGGCAAGCGCGGCCAGCCGCACCCCTGGATCGTCTACGGGGAGTACGGAAAGCTCCGCGCCACCTCCAACCCGGGCGGCGCGACCACCTCGCCCTCCATCAGCGAACAGCTCCGCAGCCAGGTGACCGCCCATCCGCACGGGGCCTTCCAGCGCACGCAGGACCGGGGCGGCAACCTCTCCCTCGTCGTCGGCATGCCCGCCGTCTTCAAGCACCACGAGGTCTACGAGACCACCGGTGCGGTCTTCTACGCGGTCCTGCCCCTGGACAGCGAGCAGACCACCGTGGAGGCCCTGGTCACCGCCGCCCGCACGGGCGCCGTACCGGGTCTCGCGATCGCCCTGATCCCGGCCCTGCTCGCGGCGCGCAGCGTCCTGAGGCCCGTACGGGACATGCGCAAGGCCGCCCAGCGGCTCGGACGCGGCCGGCTCGACACCCGGATCGAGGTGCGCGGCTCCGACGAACTCGCCGGACTCGCCCGCACCTTCAACGAGACGGCCCGCGCACTCGAACAGTCGGTCAGCGAACTCCGGGAGGCCGAAGCACGGGCCCGCCGCTTCGCCGCCGACGTCTCCCACGAACTGCGCACCCCGCTCGCCGGGATGCTCGCCGTCACCGAGGTCCTCGACGAGGGAGCCGAGGAGCTCGACGCCGACACCGCCAAGGCGCTGCGCCTGATCAGCGCCGAGACGGAGAAACTCGCCGTGCTCGTCGAGGACCTCATGGAGATCTCCCGCTTCGACGCCCGCGCCGCCGAGCTCAACCTCGACGAGGTCGACGTCGCCGAGACCGTCACCAAGACCCTGGAACGCCGCCACTGGACCGACGGGCGGGTCAGCACCGACCTGCCCCCCGGCGTCCGTGCCCGGCTCGACCCGCGCCGCTTCGACGTGGTCCTCGCCAACCTCGTGGGCAACGCCCTCAAACACGGCGGGACCCCGGTCCGCGTGGGCGTCCGCACCGAGACCCGGCCCGAGGGCGAGCGGCTGCTCGTCGAGGTCGCCGACAGCGGGCCCGGCATCGCCCCCGAGGTGCTGCCGCACATCTTCGACCGCTTCTTCAAGGCCGACGCCGCCCGCACCCGCTCCACGGGCAGCGGTCTGGGCCTGGCCATCACGCTGGAGAACGTCCGCCTGCACGGCGGCACCCTGCACGCGGCCAACGGCCCCGGCGGCGGCGCGCTCTTCACCCTCGACATGCCGCTGGAGGCCTGCGTATGAGCCGCCTGCGCAGGGCCGTGACCGCGGCCGCGCTGACCGTCCCGCTGCTGCTCGCCACCGGCTGCGGCATCGCCACCACCGGGGTCGTCGAGAGCGGCCGCGCCGGGACCGTGAAACTGGCCACCGCCCCGGACCCGGGCCTGCTGTACTTCATCGCGCCCGACGGTGCGCTGGTCCCGGTCCCGGCCACCGACCGCGTGCCGCGGCCGGACGTCGGTTTCACGATCGGGATGCTGCTGGAGGGGCCGGGCGAGGTCGCGCAGGAGGCTGGTCTGACCACCGAGATCCCGGTTCCGGACGTCAACTCTCCCGACTCCAAGGCCAAGGGCATGGCCCGCGGGCCGGTCAAGGTCGCCGCCGACGACAAGACCCTCCGCGTGGTCCTGCCCCTCCCGGTCGAGCCGCTGTCCGGACCGGCCCGCCGTCAACTGGCGTGCACGGCCCTCCAGTCGGTGAGCGTCAGGCCGGCCCCCGAGATCCTCCTCGTCGGCTCCGACGGCAAGGAGCAGAGCGCCGTGTGCCAGGTCAGGCCAGAGGGCTGAGCCCCGGCCGACCCGGGCCCGCCCCCCGCGGGGCCCCTTGCGGGGCGGGCCGCTCCCCGCCACCGTGTGCGCATGGACCAAGGACCGGCCCCCGACGTCTTCGACCCGCGCCTCTACGGCGAAGGCGTCCCGTACGACCGCTACCGCCTGCTGCGCGACCGGCACCCGGTGGCCTGGCAGAGCGAGCCGGAGGTGCTCGGCTGGCCCGCCGGCCCCGGATTCTGGGCCGTCACCCGGCACGCCGACGTGGTCCGGGTCCTGCGCGACCACCGCACGTACTCCTCGGCGCTGGGCGCCACCCAGATCCGCGACCCCGACCCGGCGGACCTGCCGTTCCTGCGGCGCACCATGCTCAACCAGGATCCCCCCGAGCACGGGACCCTGCGCCGGACCGTGGCCCGCGCCTTCACCCCGGCCCGCGTCGACGCCTTCGCCGCCCGGGTCCGGGGCCGGGCCCGTACGCTGCTGCGCGCCGCCCGCGACGGCGCCGAGGACGGGGCCGCCGATCTGGTGCACACCGTCACCGACACGTACGCGCTGCTGAACCTCACCGACCTGCTGGGCGTCCCGGCCGCCGACCGGGGGCTGCTGCTGGAGTGGACCGTACGGATCATCGGATACCAGGACCCCGAAGACGCCCCGGCTCCGCTGCTCGGCCCGGACGGCAAGCCGCTGAACCCGCGCTCGCCGGCGCTGCTGGGGGAGATGTTCGCGTACGCCCGCGAACTGGCCGCGCACAAACGGGCCCACCCCGGCGACGACGTGATGACCACCCTCGCGCTCGCCGGGCTGGAGGACGCGGAGCTGGAGATGTTCTTCTTCCTGCTCACCGTCGCGGGCAACGACACCGTGCGCAGCGCCGCGCCCGGCGGCCTGCTCGCCCTGGCCCGAGACCCGGACGCCTACGCCGGACTCGCCGACGGCCGGGCCCCGTCGGACCGGGCCGTCGAGGAACTCCTGCGCGTCCACCCGCCGGTGCTGAGCTTTCGGCGCACCGCCGCCGCCGACACCGAGCTCGCCGGGCAGCGGATCCGGGCCGGCGACAAGGTGGTGGTCTTCCACGCCTCGGCCAACCACGACGAGCGCGTCTTCACCGACCCGGGCCGCCTCGACCTCGGCCGCGCACCGAACCCGCACGTCTCCTTCGGCGACGGCCCGCACGTGTGCCTGGGCGCGCATTTCGCCCGGCTCCAGCTCCGCGTCCTCTACGAGGAGTGGATCGCCGCCATGCCGGCACCGGAACTGGCGGGCCCGCCCCGCCGGTTGGTGTCGAACTTCATCAACGGGATCACACGGCTGCCGCTGCGGGTGTCCGGGCCGCGGCGGTGACGTCGGCGACCAGCTCGGTCACATCGGGGCCGTAGGCATCGGAGTTGACCACCTTGAGCAGGATGCAGAAGGAGCGGTCTCCGTAGGAGTCGGCCAGCTTCCGGTGGTACCGGGCCAGGTAGCGGGCCGCGGCCTGATTGCTGATGGCCGTCTGCCCGCACAGCAGGAACACCGGCCGGGACCCCCGCCCGGTCGTCAGCCGCGCCAGCAGCACGTGCTCGACGAGGCCCTTCTCCCAGCGGTAGGTCTCCCCGCCGACGCTGATGGCCCCGCGGTCCGGTACGGGCTCGCTCGAGACGATGATCCGCACCCCGGGGAGCATGGAGGCCAGATGGGCCGTCGTCCGGGCGTTGGAGGAGGGGCCGCCCACGCAGAACTCGGCCCGCTCGCCGAAGCCCTGGCGGGCTCCGTCGTGGGTGACGATCTGCACGTTCGCCCCGCAGTCCTTGATCAGGGCGGATATCTCCAGCAGCGCGAAGGCGTCGTTGCGGTGCAGGGAGGAATCGGTGCCGCCCATCTGCCGGTTGACCACGAACAGGCAGTCCGATCCGGTCGGCAGCCCGAAGAAGGCCTGCTTGCGGCGCAGGGCGCGGCGCCACAGATAGGTCCGGGTGAACCAGCCGAACCCGCCGCTGAAGGCAGTGGCAATCACCCCGAGCACGATGTTGCGGACGTCCTCATTCATGCGGCGGATCGTAGCCGTCACACTGCCTTCATGACGCGGTGGGTGCACGGAAGTTAGGCTGCCGCTCCAAGGTCTGACAGGCAGTCGACTGGAGGAACCGAATGCGCGGTCCCGCCGCACGTCACTTAGCGCTCATCGCGCTCGCCGGGGCGCTCGTCTCGACCGGGGCCGAAGCCCCGTCGTCACGGAGCGCCACCCCGCCCAAGGTCCCGGTCGCCACCGGCTACGGCGGGGCCGTCGCCAGCGTCGACGCCGACGCCAGCGCGATCGGCATCGCCGTCCTGCGCTCGGGCGGCAACGCCGTGGACGCCGCCGTCGCGACGGCCGCCGCGCTCGGGGTCACCGAGCCGTACTCCGCGGGCATCGGCGGGGGCGGCTACTTCGTGTACTACGACGCCCGTTCCGGCCGGGTGCGCACCATCGACGGCCGCGAGACCGCCCCGGCGACGGCCACCGCCGGGCTGTTCCAGGAGAACGGCCTGCCCATCCCCTTCGCCGAGGGCCAGACCAGCGGCCGCGGCGTCGGAGTCCCCGGCACCCCGGCGACCTGGCAGAGCGCGCTGGAGTCCTGGGGCACCCGTTCGCTGGGCCAACTCCTCAAGCCCGCCGAGAAGCTGGCCCGCGAGGGCTTCACCGTGGACCCCACCTTCCGGGCCCAGACCGAGCTGAACGAGGCCCGCTTCCGGGACTTCCCCGACACCAGGAAGCTCTTCCTGCCCGGTGGCGCCCTCCCGGTGGTCGGCTCCACCTTCAAGAACCCCGACCTGGCGGCCACGTACGCGGAGCTGAGGCGCAAGGGTGCGGGCGCGCTCTACCGGGGCCCGCTGGCCGAGGACATCGTCCGGGCCGTGCGCACGCCCCCGGTGGACCCGGCCGCCACCCGCGTGGTCCGCTCCGGCGATCTGACCACCGGGGACCTGCGCGCGTACGCGACCAAGCGGCAGGACCCGACCCGGGTCGGCTACCGCGGCCTGGACGTGTACAGCATGGCCCCGTCCTCCTCCGGCGGCACCACCGTCGGCGAGGCGCTGAACATCCTGGAGCGCACCGACCTCGGCGCGCTCACCGAAGCCCAGTACCTGCACCGCTTCATCGAGTCCTCCCGGATCTCCTTCGCCGACCGCGGCCGCTGGGTCGGCGACCCGGCCGCCGAGGACGTGCCCACGAAGGAACTGCTCTCGCAGGCTTACGCGGACACCCGCGGCTGCCTCATCGACCCGGCCAAGGCGCTGACCAGCCCGCTGGCTCCGGGGGATCCCCGTCACCCGGTCGCCTGCGGCGGCTCCGGGCAGGCCGCCCCGACCACGTACGAGGGGGAGAACACCACGCACCTGACCGTCGCCGACCGCTGGGGCAACGTGGTCTCCTACACGCTGACCATCGAGTCGACCGGCGGCAGCGCCATCACCGTCCCGGGGCGCGGCTTCCTGCTCAACAACGAGCTGACCGACTTCTCCTTCGCCCCGGCGGCGCCCGGCGTACCCGACCCCAACCTGCCGGGTCCCGGCAAGCGGCCGCGCTCGTCGATGTCCCCGACCATCGTGCTGGAGCACGGACGCCCGGTGCTGGCGCTGGGCTCCCCGGGCGGGGCGACCATCATCACCACGGTGCTCCAGACCCTGACCGGGCACCTGGACCGCGGGCTGCCGCTGGTCGAGGCCATCGCCGCGCCGCGGGCCAGCCAGCGCAACCAGACCACCACCGAGCTGGAGCCGGGCCTGTGGAACAGCCCGGTGCGGGCCGAGCTGGAGGCACTCGGACAGGGCTTCCGGCAGAACCCGGAGATCGGCGCGGCCACCGGGGTCCAGCGGCTGCCCGACGGGCGGTGGCTGGCGGCGGCCGAGACCACCCGGCGGGGCGGAGGCTCGGCGATGGTGGTGCACCCGCAGGGGAGGTAGCAGGCCCTACAAGGCGGTGAGGATCCTCGGGCCGGCGGCGGTGATCGCGACCGTGTGCTCGGAGTGCGCGGCGCGGCTGCCGTCGACGGTCCGCAGGGTCCAGCCGTCCGCGTCGCAGGCGTAGTCGTCCGTGCCGCCCGCGATGAGCATCGGCTCGATGGCGATCACCATGCCGGCGCGCAGCTTCGTACCCTGCCCCGCCGGGCCCTCGTTGGGCACGCCCGGCTCCTCGTGCATGGAGCGTCCGATGCCGTGGCCGCCGAAGCCGTCGGGGATGCCGTACCCGGCGGCGCGGCCGACCGTGCCGATGGCGTGGGCGATGTCGCCGATGCGGTTGCCGGGGCGGGCGGCGGCGATGCCCGCCGCGAGGGCCGCCTCGGTGGTCGAGATGAGCCGCAGGTCCTCGGGGCGGGCCCGGCCCACGGTGAAGCTGACGGCCGCGTCGCCGACCCAGCCGCCCAGCTTCGCGCCGCAGTCGATGCTCACCAGGTCGCCGTCGCGCAGCCGGTAGCCGTCGGGGATGCCGTGCACGATCGCGTCGTTGACGGAGGCGCAGATGACGGCGGGGAAGGGGACCGGGGCGAAGCGCGGCCGGTAGCCGAGGAAGGGCGAGCTCGCGCCGGCCTCGCGGAGCACCTCGCGCGCGGCCAGGTCGAGCTCCAGCAGGGACACCCCGACGGCGGCCCGTTCCCGGACGGCGGCGAGGGCGTGCGCGACGACGCGGCCCGCGGCGCGCATCCGGTCGATCGATTGGTCTGTCTTCAGTTCCACCATGCCAATAACTATACCGGTATAACTGTAACGGGATACTTATTGGGTTCCGGGGTAGGATGAGGGCATGGTCCGTACCCCCCTCACCCCCGAAGAGCGCGAGCGCGGCGAGCGGCTCGGCGCCCTGTTGCGCACGGCCCGCGGCGGCCGCAGCATGGTCGAGGTCGCGGCCAGCGCCGGACTCTCCGCCGAAACCCTCCGCAAGATCGAGACCGGCCGGGCCCCGACCCCGGCCTTCTTCACCGTCGCCGCCCTGGCAGGGGCCCTCGGGCTCTCCCTGGACGAAGTGATGCGGCGCTGCGCCCTCGTGCCCGTGTGAGGTCCGGGGGAGCGGGCGGGCCGCGGCCGTTCGGCCGCCGGGCCCGCCCTTCGGCGTGCCGTTAGGGCGGGCCCACGGGCCGAACGGCCCAATCGGCGGTGGGAGGGCCGGGGCGCGGGGCAAGCGTGAAGGCGTGTCAGACATGAACGCATCCACATCCAAGCGACTCGGCCTCGGACTCGTGGGCGCCCTCCTCGCGGGCGGCCTGCTGCTCGCGGCATGCGCCGCGCCCGAGGGCCGGGCCCACGCCAAGGACCCGGGCGACGTGGTCTTCCGCCACCCGGGCGTCGTCGTCAGCCACACCCGGCTCCAGCACGCGAAGCAGATGGTCGCGGCCGGCAAGGAGCCGTGGAACTCGGCGTACCAGGCACTCCTGAAGAGCCGCTACGCCTCCCTCGACTACCGGGCGCACCCGGCCGACGTGGTGCCCTGCCCCTTCAACTCGGGGCCGCAGTCCTGCCTGGACGAACGCCAGGACGCGATCGCCGCCTACACCCACGCCCTGCTGTGGTCGGTGAACGGCAAGACCTCCCACGCCCGCAAGGCCGTGCAGATCATGGACGGCTGGTCGGCCGTGATGAAGCGCCACACCGAGGACAACGCCGGCCTCCAGGCCGCCTGGTCCGGCTCCACCTGGGCGCGCGCCGCCGAGATCATCCACGCCGACTACCCGGTGTGGGGAGAGGAACGGGTCGCCCGCTTCAAGGAGATGCTGCGCACCGCCTACCTCCCGGCCGTCCGCGCGCAGGTGCCCGCGTACAACGGCAACTGGGAGCTGGCCATGACCGACGCCGCCCTCGGCATCTCCGTCTTCCTGGAGGACCGGGCCGTCTTCGAGGAGTCGCTGGAGCGGTTCCGGGAGCGCGTCCCGGCGTACTTCTACCTCAAGCGGGACGGCGCGCACCCGCTGGCCCCGCCGCGCACCGCCATCGACTCGCCGGACAAGGTCGCGGCGTACTGGTTCGGCCAGGGGACGTACGTCGACGGCGTCGCCCAGGAGACCTGCCGCAACCTCATGCACGTCGGCTACGCGCTCGCGGCGTCCGCGCACATCGCGGAGACGGCCTGGCATCAGGGCGTCGACCTGTACGGGGAGCAGGGCGAGCGGCTCCGGGCGGCACTGGAGTTCCACTCCAGGTACCAGCTGGGCGAAGAGGCCCCCGGGTGGCTGTGCGGCGGAAAGCTGGAGCGCACGATGGGGCCCGACCTGGAAGTCGCGCTCCAGCACTATGCGGTGCGGGCGGGGGCGAAACTCCCGTACACCCGCGAGCTGGTCGAGAAGACGCGGCCGGCCGGGACGGACGACCTGTTCGTCGCGTGGGAGACCCTCACCCACGGGGAGGCGGCGCCGGTCGCCTGAGGCGTGGCCGGGGGCTCCGGTCAGGCGTCCACGGGGTGCCAGGCCGGGCCGTCCCCGCCCGGCCGGACCTGCCCGAACACCACGTCGGCGAAGTGGATGCCGAAGCCGATGGTGTCCGGCTCCGCCAGCTCGGCCACGAGCCGGCGGCGGTGGACGGCGGTCCGGGCGAGGTCGTGGTCGAAGGCCGAGGACCAGTCCGGGTGATCGATCTGGATCGGCGAGTGCACGGCGTCGCCGAAGGCGATCAGGCGCCGGCCGCCCCCGGTGACGACGTACTCGGCGTGCCCGACGGTGTGGCCGGGGGTGATCCGCACGTGCACCCCCGGGAAGACCTCCTGGCCGTCCGTGAGCGTGCGCACCCGCGGTGCGAGGGCGGCGACCCGCTCGGTCGTGCCCTCGGCCGCCAGCAGGTCGAGCCGGTCCCACTCGGGCTCGGCGATCAGGAACTCGGCGCGGTGGAAGAGGGGCAGCCCGTCGTCGGGGGAAGGGTGGAGGGCCCAGCCGATGTGGTCGGAGTGGAGGTGGGTGAAGGCCACCGCCTCGATGTCCTCAGGGGCGCGGCCGAGTGCGGCGAGGCTGCCGGGGAGCGCGCCTCCGTGGATCACGCCGAGGGGGCCGTCGGGGGCGCGGAGCGTCTGCGGGCCGAAGCCCGCGTCGATCAGCAGCGCCCGGCCGCCGTGCTCCACCAGCAGGGCGCCGACGCTCGCCACGAGGTGGCCCGCGGCGTCCAGGTACTCCGGGTGGGCGGCCCACACCTCGTCGGTGGTGTCCGGGAGCAGCGGCAGCGGCCGGAGCCGTACGTCGCCGTCCGGCACGTAGGAGACCTTCGTGTCACCCAGCCACAGCGAGCGGATCCCCGCGGGCCGGTGCAGTCGTTCGCCGCGCGTCGTCGTCAATTCGGGCATGAGAGCTCCTGCGTGAGTGGTCGTCAGACCGCCCCCGACCGGTCTGCCGGGGTGGTGGGGCCAACCATAAACATCAAGCTTGAATCATTCAAGTTGTAAATATTCTGGCTTGAGGGAGTTGTTAAACTGGCCCCATGACGACACCTCCCGAGCGCCAGGCCATCGCCGAGCGGCAGCTGTGCGGGCTGGTGGACGGGCTGGCCCACCGGATCGCCGAGCACGTCCGGGAGCGCGCCGCCACGCTGGGCCTCACCGCGTCCCAGGCCACCGCGCTGCGCGAGATGAGCGGGCCGATGACCATGCGGGACCTCGCCGAGCGCATGAGCTGCGAGCCCTCCAACGCCACCTTCGTCGTCGACAAGCTGGAGAAGCAGCACCTGATCGAGCGGCACCCGCACCCCACCGACCGCCGCGCCAAGCAGCTCGTCCTCACGCCCGAGGGCGCCGCCCTGCGCGCCCGGCTCCTCGACCTCCTCTCCGTGGATTCGCCGGTGTCCGGGCTCGCCCCGGAGGAGCAGGGCATGCTGCGGAGCCTGCTGGAGCGGGCCGTCACCTCCCGTTGACCGGCCGCGTAGGGTCGGGCGCATGACGATCGTGGAGCTGGGCAGGGCGAGGTACGTCAGTCTCACCACCTTCCGCAAGGACGGCACGGCAGTGGCCACGCCGGTGTGGGCGGTGGCGGACGGCGACGAGCTGTACGTGTGGACGCGCAACGACGCGTGGAAGGTGAAGCGGATCCGCAACGACGGCCGGGTCACCGTCGTGGCCTGCGACGTACGCGGGCAGGTGGCCGACGGGGCCGCGGTGTCCGAGGGCGAGGCGCGGCTGCTGGACGAGGCGGGGCTGAAGCGGGTGCGGAAGCTGATGCTGCGCAAGTACACGTGGCAGTTCTGGATGCTCGACGTGCCGGCCGCCATCGTCCGGCGCGGGCGGCCTCACACCGCGATCGCGGTCAGGCTCACGTAGTTCCTGGGGATCCGTAGTGATCGTGTGGTGTTCGGACGGGTGTGGACGAGGGCACCGGTGAGCTGTTGGCGGTCTCCGTGCTGGCGGAGCGGGTCGGCTGGGCAACCGACTTGGTGGCAGCCCTGGTCGCCGGGCTGCCGGCCGACCGGTGGAAGCCCGCCGATGTGGATGTGCTGGCCTCCGGGGAGGACGGCGGGGGCAGGAAACTGCCGTTGAACGCGTGGATGGCTCTGGGGCGTCTGGGCTGGAGCGGCTCGCCGCCCGAAGGTATTCGGGTCAATGACCGGATCGTCCGGATGGCGCAGGAGCAGGCCGGACGCTTGCTGCGGTCGGCGAAGTGGCGCGCAGACCTGACCACCGGGGTACTGAAGGTGTGGCCCGTCGATCCCGGCAGGCGTACGCCCGAGGAGTGGGGCGCGGTGCGTGAGGTGGTGCCGGCGGCCGGGATCTGCCGTCCAGCGTCATCACCTCCCGCACCCGCCAGATCGCCGCGTTCACCAGGAAGCACGACCGGATGCCCGTCGATCTGTTCGAGATGGAGGCCGCGCCCACGGCAGTGCGGGTGCTGCTGCTGTCGGCGTGCGACGGGCAGCAGGCCACCATCGAACGTCACGGGACCGAGCCGGGCCGTGCGCTGTTGCGTGTGCAGCTTCCCACCCGCCCGGATCCGCGTTCCTACGGGACTGGACGTGGGTGTCCTGCCCCCTCACGTTGCCGGCGACGGTTCCGGCGGGCGCGGTGCTGCATCTGCCCACGCTGCGCCCGTACCAGGGGCGTGTCCGCGCAGATCTCGCCTACACCCACGCGGTGCCGAAGGCGGCCCGCAGTGGGCACACGGTGGCGCTCGGTGTGGACTGGGGCCTGAACACCCTGCTGTCCGCCGGGGCCGTCCGGCTGCACGAGGACGGGCGGATCACCGCCCTCGGGGCCGGAGGAATGTTCCGGACGGGCGGAGTCCTCGCGAAACAGCACCGGCCGCCCGGTGGGCGGTGGACCAGGCCATCACGGCCGGGGCAACTGTCATATGTGTCGAGGACCTCCGCTCGATGGAAGCCCACGGCATGGGACGAACCATGAACACCCGGCTCTCCCAGCAGGTACGCGGGCGGATCGTGGAGCGGATGCGGCACGTTGCCGCCGAGACGGGTATCGCCGTGGTCACCGTCCCGGCACGCGACACCTCCAAGCAGTGCCCCCAATGCCTCACGCCGCAGCGGCACTGCAAAGCCCCCGACCGGCCCACCACGCCCGGCTGGAAATGGGCTATCTGCCAGAATCCCGACTGCGGCTGGCAGGGAGACCGCGACCAGGGAGCCTGGCAGCGCATCGCAGCACGCGGACTCGCCCACCAGCCGAAGACCGTCACAGACCGCACCACAGGCGCCCTGGCCATCCGCGCGGTCGTCGACACCCTCGAAGCCGGCGCGGTCATCACGCCGACCGTGCTGCCCCGTCGGGCCTTCGGGCCCGGCAGGCCAGCGTCCGGAGGGACACGCTCACACGGACCGGAGACGGCTGCCCCGCGCAGCCCACCGGCACCAGGACGTGACGACGATCAGCACACCCACCACCAGCCGATACCGGCCACGAGGAGCGGTGCTGGGCGCGGGATTCCACCTCCACGCCCACGCCACCCCTCCACGGTGGGAAAACATCCCGGAATCAGACGCCATGTCTGACACGGGATCACCAAACTGGTCAGAGACGCTTGCCCCGCCCGCCGTCAAGCTTTGAGACTCCCGTAGCCCGCCCGTAACACCCGTGGGGTCCAATGCGGGGATGGAGACCGCGATTTCGCAGGTGATCGGCCAACTCTCCGGATACATGCGGGGATTGACGCAGCGACTCGATCCCGGGACGGGCTGGTACGGGGAGTTCCTGCGGCGGGACCCGGAAGGGATGCGGGCCTGTCTGGACGGGGCCGCGATGCCCCCGTGGGACGTGCTGGAGTCGCTGCTCGGCGACTTGGCCGCCACGACGGGCGCGGTGGCGATCGCCCGGGAGACGCAGTACGCGGCCGGTCTGCGGGCCGCCGCGGTCGGGGTCTGGGACCGGCTGCCGGGCGGGGTGGAGGAACTGCGCACGCTGCTCGCATCGGCCGCCGAGCAGCAGGCCCGGGCCCGCGCGGCCCTGCGCGTGCTGTCGGCGCGGCTCGCGGAATCGGCGGACCCGGCGGAGGCGGAGGCCCTGTCCCGGGAACTCTCCTGGACCCGCGACGACGCCGCCCGCGCGGCGGCCCGCCACGAGGACCTGGCGGCCCGCCTGCACGCGGTGACCCCGGGACCCGACCGCCCCGGACACCCGTCGCCGCCACAGCCGGACCCCCTCGACGCCGTACCCGCGCAGCGCACGGCGGCGTCCCCGGACGCAACGCCCGCCACGGCGTGGCCGGGTCCGCGGGAAGGCATGCAGGCCGGCCCGCAGACGGGGCCCCGGGATGCGGCGTGGGCCGGGGGGCCCGGGGATGCGCAGGTCGGGGCGCCGGATTGGGCGTCGGGCGTTGGATCGAGCCGGATGCCGGGTGCGGCGTCGGACGCGGCATCGGGCCGGGCGTCGGCCCCGGCATCGGAATCGGCCCCGGCGTCGGAAGCGGCGGGGGAGCCCGTCGGGCGGGCCGAGGGGCGGTGGCTGCGCGGTGCGCGGCGGAGCGGCGGGGCCCGGTACGCGGGCGCGGCGGCACCGGAAGCCCGGGCGGCCGCCGTGCCCCCGGGGCACCCGGCGTCCGCCACGCCGCTGCGCGGCGCCCGCTTCGGGCGGCCCGCCCGCGGGGCGGCGGATCCCGCCCCGGCGGGGAATCCGGGGCCGGCGCAGGACGCTTCGACAGACGGGTCCGGACATGCCGGCCGGGCTCACGGAACCCCGCACCAGCCCGCCCGTACGGGCTCCGAAGTGCCGGACCAAGGGCAACCGTCCGCCGCTCCCGGCCAGGGCGGCCGCAGGCCCGGCGCCCCAGCCTGGGGCACGGGACAGACCCCCGGACCCGCCAAGGCCTCCGACCAGGGGCTCCGCCCCCACCCGCAGGACGAGCCCACCCCCTGGCCGACCCAGGCCCGCGCCGCCGGCCCACAGGCCGACTCCGCTCAGTGGGCCGGCTCCGCCCCCGGCGGTGGCCCGCAGGCCGACTCCGCCCAGTGGGCCGACTCCGCCCAATGGGCCGGCTCCACCCCCGGCGGTGGCCCGCACGGGGTGCCCGACCGGGTGGCCGGAGGCTTCGTGGCGGGGCTCGTGGCGCTGCGGGGGCAAGGGCGGAGCGGGGAGGCGCACGCGCTGCTCTGTGAGGCCGCCGCCGGGCCCGCCGAGCGGCTGGTGCTGCTGGGGGAGGAGCTGGTGCGGTCCGGGCTGGCCGCGGACTGGGCCACCCTGCTCTGGGAGGCGGCCTCGCTGCCGCCCGCCCGGTTCGCCGCGGCCGCCGCCGCGCTCGGGCCGGCCGACCGCGACGCCCTGCTGCGCCAGGGCGCGGCCCGCCCGGCCGCGGAGATCGCCGAGATCGCCCTCGTCCTCGGGGAGGCCGGTCACACCCCGGAGGCCGACGCCCTGCTCACCGCTTTCGTCCGGGTCCGCACCGCCGAGGAGTCGGCCCGGCTCGCCCGCCGGGATCCCCGGTGGTTCGCGCCCCGGCTGCTCCGCGCCGCCGAAGCCCTCTCGGGGACTCATCACCGTGACCTGTTGCATGCCCTTCGAGTCGCGAATCTGCCCGTCGGATGATTGGAAACGACCGCGTGCCGACGTAACTCCTGCGTTTGCTGATCGACTACTCCAACCGTGCAAGGCGGTCTTGCCCCGGGCCTGGCCGAGGCCTACCTTCAACTCCCTACGCGCAGCCGTCGTACACCCTCTACGTGCGTAGAAGCCGGCGTACCCGTCGCGAGGAGCAGCTCATGGCCCAAGTCGTCCGCGCCGCACTCGTCCAGGCCACCTGGACCGGAGACACCGAGTCGATGATCGCCAAACACGAGGAGCACGCCCGCCGGGCCGCCGCCCAGGGTGCGCAGATCATCGGCTTCCAGGAAGTTTTCAACGCCCCCTACTTCTGCCAGGTCCAGGAGCCCGAGCACTACCGCTGGGCCGAGGCCGTCCCCGACGGCCCCACCGTCCGGCGGATGCAGGCCCTCGCCCGCGAGACCGGCATGGTGATCGTCGTACCGGTCTTCGAGCTGGAGTCCGAGGGCTTCTACTACAACACCGCCGCGGTCATCGACGCCGACGGCAGCTACCTCGGCAAGTACCGCAAGCACCACATCCCGCAGGTCAGGGGCTTCTGGGAGAAGTACTACTTCCGCCCGGGCAACCTCGGCTTCCCCGTCTTCGACACCGCGGTCGGCAAGGTCGGCGTCTACATCTGCTACGACCGCCACTTCCCCGAAGGCTGGCGCGAACTGGGCCTCGCGGGAGCCCAGTTGGTCTACAACCCCTCCGCCACCTCCCGCGGCCTCTCCGGCTACCTGTGGCAGCTGGAGCAGCCCGCCTCCGCCGTGGCCAACGAGTACTTCGTCGCCGCCATCAACCGCGTCGGCCAAGAGGAGTACGGCGACAACGACTTCTACGGCACCAGCTACTTCGTCGACCCGCGCGGCCAGTTCGTCGGGGAGGTCGCCAGCGACAAGGAAGAGGAACTCCTCGTCCGCGACCTCGACTTCGACCTCATCAAGGAGGTCCGCGACCAGTGGGCCTTCTACCGCGACCGCCGCCCCGACGCCTACCGAGGACTCGTACAGCCGTGACCAACCCGATCCCCCTGCACAGCCGGCACCGCTCCGTACTGCCCGACTGGCTCGCGCTCTACTACGACCGCCCCATCGAACTCACCCACGGCGAGGGCCGCCACGTCTGGGACGCGGACGGCAACCGCTACCTCGACTTCTTCGGCGGCATCCTCACCACGATGACCGCCCACGCCCTGCCCGAGGTCACCAAGGCCGTCGCCGAACAGGCCGGGCGGATCATCCACTCCTCCACCCTCTACCTCAACCGCCCGATGATCGAACTGGCCGAGCGCGTCTCGGCGTTGTCCGGCATCCCCGACGCCCGGGTCTTCTTCACCACCTCCGGCACCGAGGCCAACGACACCGCCCTGCTGCTCGCGACGACGTACCGCCGCTCCAACCAGATCCTGGCGATGCGCAACAGCTACCACGGCCGGTCCTTCTCCACCGTCTCGATCACCGGCAACCGGGGCTGGTCCCCGACCAGCCTCTCGCCGCTCCAGACGTACTACGTCCACGGCGCGGTCCGCACCCGCGGCCCCTTCGCCCACCTCGACGACACCGCCTTCACCGCCGCGGCCGTCGCCGACCTGGAGGACGTGCTCGGCCAGGCGCGCGGCGGGGTCGCCGCGCTCATCGCCGAACCGGTGCAGGGCGTCGGCGGGTTCACCTCGCCGCCCGACGGGCTCTACGGGGCCTTCCGCAAGGTCCTCGACCGGCACGGCATCCTCTGGATCAGCGACGAGGTGCAGACCGGCTGGGGCCGTACCGGCGAGCACTTCTGGGGCTGGCAGGCCCACGCCCAGAACGGCCCGCCGGACATCATCACCTTCGCCAAGGGCATCGGCAACGGCATGTCCATCGGCGGAGTCGTGGCCCGCGCCGAGGTGATGAACTGCCTCGACTCCAACTCCATCTCCACCTTCGGCGGTTCACCGGTCACCATGGCGGCGGGCGTGGCCAATCTCGCCTACCTCCTCGAACACGACCTCCAGGGCAACGCCCGCCGCGTCGGCGGCCTGCTGCTGGAGCGGCTGCGGGCCGTCGCCGCGACCGTGCCCGCCGTACGGGAGGTGCGCGGCCGGGGCCTGATGGCCGGCCTGGAGCTGACGAAGCCCGGCACCGACCAGGCCGACCCGGACGCGGCCGCCGCCGTGCTGGAGGCCGCCCGGGCCGGCGGCCTGCTGCTCGGCAAGGGCGGCGGACACAACACCAGCGTGCTGCGCATCGCCCCGCCGCTCTCCCTCACCGTCGCCGAGGCGGAAGAGGGCGCCGAGATCCTCGCCGAGGCCCTCAGAAGCATCAACTGACACCGGGGGAGACGTACATGAGCATCCGCACCCTCATCCGCGGCGGTCTCGTCATCACCGCATCCGACGAGCTCCACGCCGACGTGCTGATCGAGGACGGCCGGGTCGCCGCCCTCGCGGCACACGGCACGGCCGCCGCCGAGACCTGGACGGCCGACCGGACGATCGACGCGAGCGGGAAGTACGTCATCCCCGGCGGGGTCGACGCCCACACCCACATGGAGCTGCCCTTCGGCGGCACCGCCGCCTCCGACACCTTCGAGACCGGCACCCGCGCCGCCGCCTGGGGCGGCACCACCACCATCGTGGACTTCGCCGTCCAGACGCCGGGGCACGCCCTGCGCGAGGGCCTCGACACCTGGTACGACAAGGCCGACGGCAAGTGCGCCGTCGACTACGCCTTCCACATGATCCTCTCGGACGTCAACGAGCGGACCCTGAAGGAGATGGACCACCTGGTGGGGGAGGGGGTCACCTCCTTCAAGCTGTTCATGGCCTACCCCGGGGTCTTCTACAGCGACGACGGCCAGATCCTGCGCGCGATGCAGCGGGCCTCGGGCAACGGCGGGCTGATCATGATGCACGCCGAGAACGGCATCGCGATCGACGTGCTCGTCGAACAGGCCCTGGCGCGCGGCGAGACGGACCCCCGCCACCACGGAGAGGTCCGCAAGGTCCTCCTCGAAGCGGAGGCCACCCACCGGGCCATCCAGCTCGCCCGGGTGGCCGGCTCCCCCCTCTACGTGGTGCACGTCTCGGCGGAGGAAGCGGTCGCGGAGCTGGCGGCCGCCCGCGACAAGGGCCTCCCCGTCTTCGGCGAGACCTGCCCGCAGTACCTGTTCCTGTCCACCGACAACCTCGAAGAGCCCGACTTCCAGGGCGCCAAGTACGTCTGCTCCACGCCGCTGCGCCCCCGCGAGCACCAGGCGGCGCTGTGGCGGGGGCTCCGTACGAACGACCTCCAGGTGGTCTCCACCGACCACTGCCCGTTCTGCTTCCGGGGCCAGAAGGAGCTGGGCCGGGGCGACTTCTCGAAGATCCCGAACGGGCTGCCGGGGGTGGAGAACCGCATGGACCTCCTCCACCAGGCCGTCCTGGACGGGCACATCAGCCGCCGCCGCTGGATCGAGATCGCGTGCGCGACCCCGGCCCGGATGTTCGGCCTCTACCCGCAGAAGGGCACCATCGCGCCGGGCTCCGACGCCGACATCGTCCTCTACGATCCGCACGCCGAGCAGGTCATCTCCGCCGAGACGCACCACATGAACGTGGACTACTCGGCGTACGAGGGCAAGCGGATCACCGGACGCGTCGACACGGTCCTGTCCCGGGGCGAACTCGTCATCGACCGCCGGGAGTTCACCGGCCGGGCCGGCCACGGGGCCTTCATCCCCCGCTCCACCTGCCAGTACCTGTAAAGCCGCACGCCCGCACACAGCAGCAGCAAGGAGCCATGCATGGACTTCGGCCTCGTCCTGCAAACCGACCCGCCGGCCTCCCAGGTCGTCAGCCTCATGAAGCGCGCCGAGCGCAACGGCTTCCGCTACGGCTGGACCTTCGACTCCGCCGTGCTGTGGCAGGAGCCGTTCGTCATCTACAGCCAGATCCTGGCCAACACGCAGAAGCTGCACGTCGGGCCGATGGTCACCAACCCCGGCACCCGCACGTGGGAGGTCACCGCCTCCACCTTCGCGACGCTGAACGACATGTACGGCAACCGCACGGTCTGCGGGATCGGGCGCGGCGACTCGGCGATGCGGGTCGCCGGGCGCGCGCCCAACACCCTGGCCCGGCTGGGGGAGGCCATCGAGGTCATCCGGGACCTGGCGGAGGGCCGGGAGGCGCTCGTGGACGGCAACCCGATCCGGATCCCGTGGATCCGGGAGGGGAAGCTGCCCGTGTGGATGGCGGCGTACGGGCCCAAGGCGCTGGCCCTGGCCGGACAGAAGGCCGACGGGTTCATCCTGCAGCTCGCCGATCTCTACCTCACCGAGTGGATGATCAAGGCCGTCCGCCAGGCCGCCGTGGAGGCCGGCCGCGACCCGGAGGCGATCACCATCTGCGTGGCCGCCCCGGCGTACGTCGGGGACGACCTCGCGCACGCCCGCGACCAGTGCCGCTGGTTCGGCGGGATGGTCGGCAACCACGTCGCCGACCTGGTCTCCCGCTACGGCGAGCACTCCTCGATGGTCCCGGACGAGCTCACCGAGTACGTCAAGTCCCGCCAGGGCTACGACTACAGCCACCACGGCCGCGCCGGGAACCCCTCCGCAGACTTCGTCCCCGACGAGATCGTCGACCGCTTCTGCCTGCTGGGGCCGGCCGAGGCCCACATCGAGAAGCTCCGGGCCCTGCGGGATCTCGGCGTGGACCAGTTCGCCCTCTACAACATGCACGACGCCCGGGAAGCGACCATCGACGCGTACGGCTCCGAGGTCATCCCGTCGCTGCGCTGACTTTCGCGCAGGATCAACGGTCGGTGGCCTTGACCTTCTCTGCTCGGCGCAGGGGCTCGCGGTCCAGGATGCTCTGCTCCCTCGTGGTGAGGGCGGGGCCGTCGAGCAGGGGCTTGCGCAGGCCGCGTGCCGCGGCGATCAGCACGTCGGGGGTGCCGAGGACGGAGGCGGGCTTCTGCATCGTCATGACGTCCGTGAGGGCCTTGACGACGAGGAAATTGCCGATGGCGGTGTGGCTGAGGCGGTGGACGTAGCGTGCTGCCAGCTTGTCGGCCAGGTTCGGTGCCTTGCCGACGGCGCCCGGATAGAAGCGGTCCTGGCCGACGGCGAGCAGCCACGCCGCGGCGGCGGGGCGGGCCATCGCCTTCTGGGCACGGGCGGCGAACTTGGGTGCGGTCACGGGCATCTTCGCCGCGGTGTCGCGCAGGGCGAGCGCGCCGAGGGCGGCGGCGGACATTCCGTGGCCGTACACGGGGTTGAGGCTGGTGGCGGCGTCGCCGAGCACGACGAAGCCGGCGGGCATCGCGGCCTTGTCGAAGCGCCGCTGCCGGTTGGCGGTCCGGCCGTAGACGACGACGTCGCTGATCGGCTCCGCACGGGCGAGGAATTCGGCGGCCAGCGGGTGGCGGACTCCTCCGGCGAACTCCTCGAAGAGGCTCTCGTCGGCGCTCGGCTCGGCGCCGCGGGTGCCCGACAGACTGACGTGCCACTGGCCGTCTTCGATGGGGATGATCGAGACGACCTGGCCGGGCTTCCCTTCCCGCGGGTCGGCCTGGATGTGGATGACGGGCCAGTCGGATTCGGCGCCTTGCGGGGCGCGGTACCGGCGGCTGGCGTACCGTACCCCGGCGTCCACGACGGTCTCGCTCACCGTGGGGGCGCCGATCTGCTGGAGCCACTCCAGGACCTTGGAGCCACGACCGGTGGCGTCGACCACGAGGTCGGCGTCCAGCACGCTTTCCTCGCCGTCCTCGCTCCGTACGTGAACACCGCACACCTTCGACGCGCTGCCCGCCAGCGCTGTGACGGTCACGCCCGTACGCACGCTGACGTTGGGGATCGCCAGGGCCGCGGTGCGTATGCCCCAGTCGATGAGGTCGCGGCTGGCGCCGATGAGGTAGTGGGTCTCGGTCCACCGCCGGAACCAGCCTGCGGCCGAGTAGGAAACCATGCCGTTGGGGATCGGTACGCGGTGGGCTCCGGCCTTGAGCCACCGGTCGGTCGTGCCGGGAAGCAGGGCTTCGATTGCGTCCGCGCCACCCGACCACAGCATGTGGGAGTGGGCGGCCTGGGGAAGTCTGGGCCGTGGCGCTGCGGTATCGGGCAGCTCCTTGTCGCGTTCGAGGATGAGGATGTCCACGAAGTGGGGTGCGAGTGCGGCGGCCGCGAGTGTACCGGCGAGGCTGCCGCCGAGGATGACGGCGCGGGTGGTGCCGGTAGCGCCGTTGGGCTGCTGGGTCATCGTGTGTTGCTCTCTAGGACTGCCGCTTCGCGGGTGGCTCGGACGATGGGGAGTATCGGCAGAGGCTGGGAAAGGATTACAAGGCCGACATCGTGGAAGGCGGGGGTGAGTGCGGCACGGACTGACGGGGGCCGTTCATGGGGAATGCCTTCCGAGCGGGGCGCCCGCAGCGTGACGGCCAAGAGCTCCGTACTGGCGAGAGATGCGGGCGATACCCCTGGTGCCGGTGCCGAGCACGGCGCTGAGTGCGGCAGTGCCTTGTTCCGGGACGTCCTCGCCGCTCTCCGCAGCGGATTCCTTGGCCTCGATGGCGAACGCGATCATGACGGCCGCGGCCGCGGCCCATGCCTCATGGGGGCAGACCCCGTCGTCGAGTGCCCTGTCGTGGTGGGCCGTCATGATCTCTAGGTCGCAGTACGGGGCCAAGGCCAGCAGATCATCGTAGATGTCCGTTTCGCGATCGAAGAGACGGGATCCGGGCGAGGTCCACCAACTGGCGGACGCCGGCAAGCCCATGAGGATGCGGAGCCTGCGCCACAGCGGCCCCATCCACCGGTAGGTCTGCCATGCTTCCCAGGCCTCGGCCAAGCGGCGGCCCTGCGGCAACAGGAAGCCGGAGGTGGTCAGAACGGCTCCGACACTGGCCAGGGGCGGGGCGACGTCCGTGCTGAGGAAGTCCCAGTTGCCGCCCGTCCAGCGGGCGACGACGGCCGCGGCCTTGGCCAGGCCGAAACCGGTGCTGAAGACGAAGCCGGCCACGAGGGTCAACAGGCCCGCCCGGAGCCACCCGTCGACCACACGCGACCACCGCCAGCACATCACCGGGACGACCGTGCCGACAACGATGTGCCAGGAGAGGTAGATGACGATCATTTCGCGGATCCAGGGCGTGGACGCGTAATGGGTGTCTAGGTCCCGGAGTTTCTCCACGGGGGCGTCACCCAGGACGAAGCACAGGGCGATCAACGCGATGACCACGCCGCATACGGCGAACCAGCACCGCACGCGGCGTTGGACCTCGACGCCGAATCCCTCGCGCCAGTACGCGAGGAGCACGATGCAGCAGGTGTTGAACACGCTGAGGATGGCGTAGACCAGCGGCGCGGAGACGTTCGGCAGCCCCACCGATCGGTTGACCACGGTGATCGTGGGGGGCGCGGCGAAAGCGAATCCGGCGCTGGCCATGAGGAGCAGTCCCGCGACGGCCCGGACCATGGGGTTGCTCCACTGCCGGATGAGTCCGGGGAGCTTGGAGAGGAAGGCGATGCCGAGGGCGGCCGCCGGGATGTAGTAGTCCGAGCCGTTCATCTGCCGTTGCCGAGAGAGGCCTGGATGCGGGCAGCCGGACCTTGGAGGGCCGGCTGGGCGGAGTCGGTTTCGAGCAAGTGACGAAACCGCCGGCCGAGCATGCGGCCGTACTGCTCGGCCTCGGCCTCGTCGCCCCCCGCAGCGTGCGTCCGCGCGGCGACGAGCCGCACGGCTTCGTCCAGGTCCGCCGGTGTCAGGACGTCGTCACCGATCAGACGCGTGGCCACCTGCGCACCAAGGGTGTAGGTCCCGCAGTGGCCCTTGATCATGTGCCAGATCTCGTGCCCCAGGATGACCAGGGCATGGAAGGGACTGGTGCTCTTCGCGACGACGATGATGTCTTCGGTCTCCGCGTCGAGCCAGAGCCCCGAAACGATGCCGAGGCCCTGCGGGAAGTCCCGGCGCACGATGCGAACAGGCCGTCCGGGATCGCCGCGGTAGGCGGTGAGATGCACGGCTATTCGGTCGATCAGCTCGGTGATGTCACGGGGGGCGGGCTCACCCAGGCCGGCGTACAGCTCATCGCAGAGCCGTACCATCTCTTGCTCCAGCCGCCGGTTCCTCACGATCCTCATCCCTGACTCCTCACCTGCGCACCCCGTGCCGTTCGGCGGTGATCCGTGTTCCTCTGTGGGTCCAGCGTGGACATGCGCTCACTTCGGACTCGGCTGCACGTCCAAGATTAGGCTGAGGAGGAGCAGCACCGCGGCCGGGGTTTCGGAGAAACCCCGGAAGGCGATGGACCGAAGCTAGGGCTTGCGGCGGGGGCGGTCCAGAAGCCATGGGAACCCTGGCGACTGTGGCGCTCCCCGGTCCCGTCAGCCGCTGAGCGGCATGGTTGCCTCCGGCGCCGGGTTCTCGGAGAGCCACCGCCCGTAAGTCCGGGTCAGTCCTCGGTTCCGCAGGGTGTCGCGGATGAGGGCGACGTATGCGGAGGTCCGGGCGCGCGGCGGGAGGCCGCGGGAGATCCGGCTCATGTGCGCGCGCACGACGGCCAGTACGCCTGCGCTGGCGATGTCCTTGTCCCGCCAGTTGAGGCGCGGCGCGGCCACCTCGATGTCGTCGCCCTCCTGCCAGCGTCTGGGCAGGTCGGGGTGGAAAGCGAGAGCGGTGGCCAGCCCGACCATGGCGAATCCGCTGGTCAGGACCTTCTCCGCGGAGGAGCGTCGGCCTATGCCGCCTGTCAGCATGAGCGGCATGGGCGCGGATGCGACGAGCCGCTCGGCGATCGCCAGGAAGTAGGCCTCCCGGTCGAGCTTCCTGTCATCGGCGGTGCGGCCCATGGTCGCTGCGCTCTCCATGCTTCCGCCGGAGAGTTCCACCAGGTCCACGCCGAGGTTCTCGAGAGATGCGAGTACCTGCTCCACCTCGTCGACGTCGAAGCCGCCGCGCTGGAAGTCGGCGGTGTTGATCTTGATGCTCACGGTGAAGTCCGGGGACACGGCCGCGCGAACGGCGCGCACCACCTCCACGAGCATCCGCGCCCTGTTGTCCAGACTGCCGCCCCACTGGTCGGTGCGGCGGTTGACCAGGGGGGAGAGGAACTGGCTGAGGAGGTATCCGTGGGCCGCGTGGATCTGGACGCCGTGGAAGCCGCTCTCCTCCGCGAGCCGTGCCGTGGTGGCAAACCGGCCGATCGTGGCCTGGATGTCCGCCTCGGTCATTGCGGTCGGGCGGGCGAACGTGCTCGTGTGCTTCCCCATGCTGACGCCGATGTCGGACGGCGCCCATGCGACACCGGGCAGGTCCGACCTGACCTGCCGGCCGGGGTGGTTGATCTGCATCCACACCTGGCCGCCCTCCGAGCCGGCGGCCGCGGCCCAGCGACGGAAGGGGGCCAGGTCGGTTCCGGCGTCGAGCACGATCGTTCCCGGAGACGTGAGGGCCCGTCGGTCGATCATCACGTTCCCGGTGATGATCACCCCGCTGCCGCCGCGGGCCCAACTGCGGTAGAGCTCCTCGATCTCCGGCCCGGGCAGTTGGCCGGGCTGGCGGGCGAGGCTCTCCTCCATGGCGGCCTTGGCAATCCGGTTGGAAATGCGGGCGCCGCTCTGGAGTACGAGAGGTGTGGACAGGTGCATGGAAGATTCCCCTCTGGATGCCGTTGTGCGACATCCGGCTGTGGCCCGCTTGTACGGTGCCATTCTCGGTCCCTGCCCAGCCTGGGCAGGCGCGGCTTCCGCTCAGCGGGCTCGCAGTTTCAGAACCCGGCCCGCAGCTGCCCGTACGCGTGAGAGGCGTGCCGGGAGGCCCTGGCCGACGTGCCTGGGCCGGCCCCCACCCATCAGGTCCGTCTGGGGATCGGCCCACAGGTGCGCGAGCTCCTCGGCGATTGCCTGCTGGGCTCTGCGGGACGCCGTCGGGTGGCTGATGCCACGCCCGAGTGCCACGCGCAGGGCTCTGGCGGCTGCCTCGGTCGCGAGCGGTCCTCGTGCGTCCAGGGGGCTGAAGGTTGCCAGGGCGTCCCCCACGACGACGATGCCGCGGGGCCCGCGGATCCGCTCGTACCGGTGCCAGCGCAGGGCCGACGTAGGTGTGACGACCACGTCGCCTGCCGGCTCTGCCCCGGCGATGAGCCGGCCGACGGTGGGGTCCGACAGGGCCAGTGCCGCATGGGTGAAGGCATCTGCGCCGGCGATCTGTTCACGATCCGGGGAGGTCTGGGTGACGGCCCACAGTCCGTCCTCGACCGGAACGACCACGGCACTGCGGGCGCCGTCCGCAACAGCGGTGAGGGGGATGTCCGTCTGTCCCTCCGGCGTCCGGTAGAGACGGCTCGCGGAGAACCCGGCCGTGCCGCGCGTGGTGAACGGTACGGCGGCGACGCCGAGTTCCTTCAGCCAGCTCGCCGTGCACGCATCGGCTCCGCTCGCGTCGACGACGAGCTGCGCGGTGACGTCCTGCTCCGTCCCGTCACCGAACCGCACGCGCGCGCCGAGCACGGCCGACTCGTCGCCGATGAGCCCGACGGCATGTGCGCCGTCCAGGATGGTGGTGTCCCGCTCACGCGCGGGGTTGGCGACGACGACCTCTCGCAGCACGCTGGTCAGGAGTTCGCGGCTGCACGTCAGCAGCTCACGGGTCCCCCAGGCTCGCGGGCGCGTCCGGGACAGATGCTCCCCGGCGGGGAAGGGGAACGTCCGAGCACCGCGGCGCTGCAGCATCGCACCCGAGCCGAAGACCAGATCGTTGACGTCCCACATCCCGCCGACGTGGAGGACCTCACCGTGCTGAGCAGGTTCGAAACCCGTGTCCTGCGGGCGGGTGGCGGGTTGGCCGCCCGCGAGCACGAGTACGTCGTAGCCGGCCAGCGCGACCACGGACGCGGCCAGCAACCCGGCGTACCCCCCGCCGATTATGAGGGCTTCGACGTGCTTCGGGTGTGTGGTGGCCATGGTCATCTCTCTGTGAGGGTCTCTGCACGACGACGGGCGGGCCGGGGGCTCTCAGACTGTTCGCCGCGGTCATGCACGCTGCTCTGCACGTGCGGTGGACCGCCGCGTCGCTTCAACCCGCAGGGAGTTCAGCATGGCTGCAGACATGTCCACGAGGTCTTCGGAATCCTCGATGGAGCTGACCGTCCATCGATGATCGGGAGCGAGGGCGGGCACGGCGTGCCCCTTCTGGATGACCGCGCGGGCTATCACAGAGGCATCGGCTTCGCCGCGAGCACGGCGGAACCCGGAGTGCTCGGCCAAGGCGAGTGCGTAGACCTCCGAGCCGGTCGACTGGTCGAACCAGGGCGTCAGCCGCAGTACCGCGTCGAAAATGTCCCTCTCGCGCTGCATGAGCCGACGCTCCACGGGCTGCCACCACGGCATGGGCGGTGGACTCGTAGGAGGTATCTCCGGGCGGATCTCCAGCCAGAGGGGCTGGAGCCGGCGAAAGCGGCGCAGAGCCCGCCACCGGGATCCCACACCTTGTCCTATGGGCGGGAGCATGAAACCGGCGGCGATGAGAAGGGCGCTGAAACCGGCCAGGGAGAAAGCGACGTTGGTGCTCAGGGAGTCCCAATCGTGCCCGAGCCAGCGGGCAACGATCGCCGTGAACTTCAAGAGGTCGTAGCCGAACATGCACACTGCCCCGGCAGTGATCAGCAGCAGCCCGACCTTCAATGTGCCGGGGACCTTCCTCGACCAGCGTAAACAGAGGACCACCATGGTGACGGCCGCGACGGTGTGTGCCGCCAGGTAGAGAAGGATCATTTCGCGGATCCAGGGCGTGCCGGCGTAGTAGGTGTCCAGGTCCCGCAGTCGCTCCACGGGTGCGTCGCCCAACGCGAAGAGGGCGTACAGGGCGATCATCACCGCGGCATAGGTGGTCAGGCACAGCCGGGTCTGCCGCACGGTGACACGCGAATCCTCGTTGCCGCGCCAGTGGATGAGCAGCACGATGCTGATGCCGTCGAACGCGGTCAGGATCGAGTACACGATGGGTGCCGCGACGTTCGGTATGCCGATCACCCTGTTGATGACCGCGAGATTCGGGGGTGCGGCTGTGACGAACAGGAAGGCGGCAACGAAAAGCGTCGCGGCGACGGCCCTCAGGAGCGGGTCCCGAGGATTCTTCCGCAGCGCCCAGACTTTGACGGCGGTGGCGACGAGGAAGCCGGCGGCTACGGACAGGTAGGCCGTTCCCGCGTTCACCAACGACTCCCGCGAGCCCCGTGGGAGAGAGTGGGCATGGTCAGTTGCCCTCTGAGCGGGCGGCGTCGCCGACGGGCAGGCCGGAGCGGCGGATCTTGGAGAACTGGATGCTCAGTCTGGCGAGACCGTTCGTTCCTGACACGCGAGTGTCGATGGTGGCACCCGATTGGGCAACGATGGCTGCCGGCTCGGATGGCAGCCTCCCGGCGGCCTCCGCAGCGGCCAGGGCGGCGTGGATCGTCGCCGCTTCGGCAAAGATGAGAGCCGCCTCCGGTTCGCAGCCTTGCGCCGAGGCGTATCGCTCGGCTGCCTCGCGGCGGCTGCTGTCCAGGTGCGGTGCCAGATTGAGCAGGCGATCGGAAATATCGGTGGACCTGGCCATCGCCCGGATCTCGGGTGACGAGGTCAGGCGAACCCAGGTGGGCTTCCCGGGTCCGGCGAAGGGCTCGAGCGCACGCCAGAGGGGCTCCATTGCCCGATAGGCCCGCCAGGACCCCCACATCGACCCCAGCCGTGGCCCGACGACCGGCACCAGGAAGCCGATCGTGGTCAGGCCGGCGCCCAGTCCTGCCAGGGGAGGGGCGATGTCGGTGCTGAGAGAGTCCCATCTGTCCGTACCGGCCCATCGGGCACCGACAGCCAGGAATTTGAGCAGGGCGAACGACAGGCCGATACCGAACGCGGCTACGAGTATGAGCAGGCCCCAATGGGTCCACGCCGCCTGCAGATCTCGAAGCTCACGGGCCCACCGCCAGCATTTCGTCGCCACCACGAGGCTCGTGGCGATGTGCGCGGCCAGATAGAGCACGATCATCTCCCGCACGTACGGGGTGTTCGCGTAGAAGGTGTCGAAGTCGCGCTGCTGCTCGATGGGCACACTGCTGAGGGAGAAGAGAACGCAGAACGTCGCGATCAGTGCGGCGGTCGCCGCGATCCAGATCCTGGTGTGCTTCCGGAGGATCTCCTCGGCTCCCCCGCGCCAATGGATGAGGAGCACGATCGAGCCGCACGACAGGCACGACAGGATGCAGTAGACGATGAGCGCCGAGACGTTCGGGACGCCGGTGATCCGGTTGACCCGCTCGATCGTCGGCGGAGCACCGAACACGAAACCTGCCGCCGAGGCCGCGAGGATCACGAAAATCGAATTCGACATCGGCGAGTGCCAGCTGCGCCAGAACGAGGGAGCCTTCACCACCAAAGCGATGGCCAGGACGCCGGCGGGAATGAAGTAGTCCGATCCGGTCATCCTCAGTAGCCTCTGCCTATGCTGGACTGGATCCGGCCGGCCAAACCGGATGTCGGCACGCAGCCGCTCCCGTGCAGACACTCGCGCAGCCGGGCTCCCATCTGCAGCCCGAACTCCTCCGCATCGCTTTCCTCTTGGGTGTCGACGTGGCTCCTCGCGGCCAGGGCGACGAGGTCGTCGCCCACCAGTTCACCGCCGAGTGACCTGGCGGCAGCCGTGGCAACGCCGCTGTGGGCCCCGTGAGACAGGCACTCTCCCATCAGGGCGTGCCACATCTCGTGCGCGAAGATCACGAACTGGTGCAGCGTGGTCGTCTGACTCTCGACGACGATGACGATCCGGTCGTCGAACTTCGCCGTGAGGCCACTGGCCGTATCCTCGGGGAACTCACGGAAGTACAGGAGGACCGGGCGGAACGGGAGAGCCCCGCGGTCCTCGTTGAGACGCTGCTCCACGTCGGCCCTCAACAGCGCGAACAGGTGGTCCGGATCCGAGGGGATCGGCCTGTCGAGACCCGCGAGAACCGAGTCGCAGAACTTCGCGATCTTCCGTGTGGTGGATCGCCGCGCCAGATGGGCTCTCGGCGCCGCGAGCAGGCCCTGGTGGGGTGGCAGCCTGTCGAGAGTCGCGAGTATCCCCTTGTGAAAGCCCGCCATCTTCCCCTCGCTCATCCGAATGCCCCCACTTTAAGTTCCCCTCCGATGGGCGGTGAAGCCGCGGCCCGCCCTGCTGCTACCGGTGACTGAAGGTCAGGTCAGTCGCTGCGTCCGGACTCGACCCTAGGGGCCGGAGTCCTCTCGTGTGATCGCGTCCATGAAGGCGATCAAAGCCGTCTCAAGACTCGGGGACAGCTCCCTGTCGCCGAGCCGGAGCTGGACCTGCATGGCGTGACGATTCCGCACAGCCTCGGCAGGATTCCTGAGGAACGCCATGAGGTGGGGGATGACCTTGCTGTCCAGAACCCGTTTCACGGCCTCCGGCGGCGTCTGGGTGAAGTACTCCATGGGGACGTCGAAGAACTTGGCGAGGCCGGCGCCATGCCAGATGTTGGGCGTGCTGTGGTTCAGCAACTTGCCGTGCCACTGCGGGGTCATCCCACTGCCGGCAGAGATCTCCGCCGTGGTGTACGGACGCCGGCTACCCGTGCGCTTGTCCACGGTGAGCCGGGTTTCCCGTAGGAACACGATGCGGCGGGCCAGCTCGGCCGCGGCGCTGCTCGGCGCCTCGACGGGCTCGCCGTCGAGCAGTCGCCGGATGTCGGCCTCTGGAAGGGAGCTGTGGAAGGAGAGGTCTCGCAGGTTGAAAACCGACGCTCGGTCGAGTCCTGCCTCCGACCGGAGCTCCTCGACCTTTTTCACGGTCCTGGCGAGGTGTTCGTACCCGTCGCTCATGAACCCTCCCACCCGGATTGGAAGGGGAACCTGTGGTTCAGACGAGCCCGAAGCCCCCGCCGTCACTAGATCACGGAACGGTCGGATCCGCAATGAAATGATCGTTTCGCGGGAAGGTTGGCAGGCGTGGTCGTCGGAATGCGGGGGCGGTGACCCGTCGCTCCGCTCACCTCACGTGGCCCTCTGGACTTCCAGTGACCCGCTCCACGCCAGGTCGCCGGCCGAGCGGCCCACCAGGATCCGGTACGTCCCGGGCTCCGTGCGCCAGGCACCTTCGGCTTCGGACCAGTGCCGCAGCGCGCGGGCCGGCACCTCCACGACGGCGGTCGCCGGAGCGCCGGCTTCCGCGTGGACCGCGGCATAGCCGGCGAACCAGCGGACCGGACGCTCGACGGTGGATTCCGGGCGGGCGAGGTACACCTGCACGACCTCGCGGCCGGGCCGGTCGCCCGCGTTGCGCACCTGGACGCGGACCGTGAACGAGGAGCCTGCCGTGACCTCCGCCGGGGCGCGGACCGCGTCGTACTCCCAGGTGGTGTAGCCCAGACCGTGGCCGAACCAGTAGGCGGGCCGCCTGCCGGTGCGGAGCCAGGCCCGGTGCCCGATGTGCACGCCGTCGTCGTAGGCGAGGCGGCCGTCCACCGGGTGCGCGTGGGTGACGTGCGCGTCGGTCAAGGCGGCCGCCCAGGTGGTGGGGAGGCGGCCGCCCGGCTCGGCGTCCCCGAACAGGATGTCGGCGAGCCCGGCACCGGCCTCCTGCCCGGGGAACCAGGTGAGCAGCACCGCGCCCGCCTCGTCGCGCCAGGGCAGTTCGACGGGGCCGCCGCTGTTGACCACGGCGATGGTGCGCCGGTTGACGGCCGCCACGGCGCGGACCAGCTCGTCCTGGTGGCCGCCCAGGGAGAGGTCGGCGCGGTCGTGGCCCTCGGTCTCGGTGTGTTCGGTCGTGCCGACGACCACGATCACGGCGTCCGCGTCGCGGGCCGCCCGCACCGCTTCGGCGAGCGCGGCCGCCGCCTCGGGCTCCGGCGCCGCCGCCGCGACGATCGTGGCGCGCCCGGCCCCGGGTACCAGCTCGCGCCGGGCCGTCAGGAGGACGGGTTCCGTCGTCTCCAGGGTCGCCCGCACCGTGTGGAGGGGCGGGTTCACGTGGACGACGGCCGGGTCGTCGGTGGTGCACGGGAACTCGCCGTCCAGTACGGTCCGTTCGCCGAGGGCCAGGCTCATGCGGCCGAAGCCGGCGATGCCGAAGGTCCATTCCCCCGTCGCCTGCGGCCGTAGGAGCGCGCTGATCTCCACCGTCCGCGCGGCGGGCATCACTGGTGGTTCCAACTGCCGCCCCGACAGGCGGTGTTCGGCGTACAGCTCGTGGCCCGCCTCGTCCAGGAGGCGCAGCAGCACACCGGGCCGCCCCGATCGCGGGTCGCTGCACCAGTCGGCGCCGAGGGGCGCCGGGGGGACGCCCAGTCCCGGACCCGGTACGTGCACGACCCGGGCCAGGCCCTCCAGCCGGGCCCGGATCCCGTCGAGCGGAGTGACCACGTGCGCGGGGAAGACCCCCGCGCTGCCTCCGCCCTGGAGACGCGGGGAGGCGGCGTGCACGCCGATGACGGCGACCTCTGTCAGCGCGGACGGGTCGAGCGGGAGCACCGCGCGGTTGCTCAGCAGCACGGATCCGGCGGTCACGGTGCGGCGCAGCAGCGTCCGCGTGTCCTCGGGCCCGAACGCCGGGGTGCGCGGGGGCCGGTGCGGTTCGAGTGCCCCCACGCGTCCGGCCAGCCGCAGCAGCCGCCGGACCTTCTCGTCGACGGCCCGCTCGGGGACGTGGCCGTCCTGCACGGCCCGGACGAGGGACGCCTCCCACGGGCCGTGCGGTCCCGGCATCGCCAGGTCGAGTGCGGCGAGGGCCGGTTCCAGGGTCGACCGCAGGGCGCCCCAGTCGGAGACCACCACCCCGTCGAAGCCCCACTCGCCCTTCAGGGGTTCGGCGAGCAGCGGACTGGCGGTCATGGTCGCCCCGTTCACGCTGTTGTAGCCGGCCATCACCAGCCACACGCCCGCCCCGACGGCAGCCTCGAACGGCGCCAGGTACACCTCCCGCAGCACCCGCTCGGACGCGCGCACGTCCACGTGCATCCGGCCGGTCTCGGAGTCGTTGGCCACGTAGTGCTTGGCCGTGGCCGCCACCCCCGCCGCCTGGATGCCCCGGACGAGCGCCGCGCCCGTGCGGCCCGTCAGGACGGGATCCTCCGAGAAGCACTCGAAGTGCCGGCCGCCCAGGGGCGTGCGGTGCAGGTTGAGCGTCGGCGCCAGGACGACGTCCACGCCCTTGCGGACCGCCTCCGAAGCGAGCAGGCCCCCCAGCTCCTCGACCAGGTCCTCGTCCCACAGCGCGCCGATCGCGGACGCCGAGGGCAGCAGCGCGGAGGTGAGCCGCTCGTCCCAGGCCTCTCCCCGCACCCCTGCCGGGCCGTCGGAGGTCACCATCTCCCGCAGGCCGACGGCCTGTTCGGCGGCCGTCCGCCACGTCGTGGCCCCGGACAGCAGCCGCACCTTCTGCGCCAGATCGAGCTTCTCCAGCAGTCGATCGAGCATGTCCTCGCCCATCCCCACCCCATTCACGTCATCCGCTCCCCGCCTGCGGTTCGAGAAGACCCGGCCCTCCCCGTTGTTCAGGCAGGGAGAGCCGGGCCCGTACGGAGGGCCGGCCGGGTCAGGGCGGCCGGTACTCCGCGTTCAGTGACGCGCCGTCACGGGGTCAGCTGTAGACGCCGAACTCGTGGAGGGAGTAACCCCAGGCGGTGCCGCGGGCGGTCAGGTTCAGCCGTACGTGGCGGGTGTTCGCCGACACGCTGATCGTGTCGATGTCACCGTTGCCGGTCGTCGTGGTGTGGACGGTGCGCCAGTTGGTGCCGTCGTCGGAGAGCTGCACCTCGTAGGACTTGGCGTAAGCGGGGTCCCAGACCAGCTGCAGGGTGCGGATCGCGGTGGAGGCGCCGAGGTCCACCGAGATCCACTGCGGGTCGCTCCAGTCGCTGGCCCAGCGGGTACCGGCCTTGCCGTCGGTCGCGTTGCCCGGCCCGCAGGGGCAGTCCCCGTACCCGGCCTGGAAGGAGGAGGCGGTCGTCGGCTTGTTCAGCGCCACGTTCGTGCCGCTCACGGGCGGGGCGACCACCTTGACGGACTTGGTCTCGATGCCCGCGTTGCCGCGGCCGTCCTCGGCCTGGATGTACACCTTCCAGACGCCCAGCTTCTCGGGAGCGGTGACCGCGAAAGTCCCGTTGCCCGTCGAACGCCACTGCGCCTCGACCAGGCGCTTGTCGCCGTTCGCGTAGTTGCCGCTGAGGAAGACCTTGTACGTCAGCGGGTCGTTCTGCGGGTCGCTGATGGTGGCGCGGACGGTGAACTCCCCGCCGGCCGGGGCGTTGGAGGCCTTGTCGACGACCATGTTGCTGATGACCGGCGGTGTGTTGTCGCCCGCGGTGGACCCGGTGTACGCCTTCTTCACCGCGTAGTACGACAGCCGCTTGAGGCCGTCGGGCAGCAGATTGAACCAGATGCCGCCGAAGTCGTGCTCGATGCCGTAGTGGAACATCGTGGCGCCCAGGGCCACGCCCTGGTGACCGGTGATGCAGTTCCAGGCGGTGGTGTACCCCTCGGCCGTCTGCACGTCGGTCTTCTGGTCGGGGATGCCGTTGGCGTCGTTCGGCACCTCCCACTCGCCGGCCGGGCCCGTCTCGGTGATGATGTAGGGCTTGGTGTAGCCGCCGTCCACCCAGTCCTGCTTCACCCCGCAGATGTCGCCGTAGGAGTTCATCGAGTACAGGTCGAGGTCCGGGGCGTTGCGCTTGTAGTACGGCCACGCCCCCGTCCAGGCGTCGGTCGAGGTGACCGGGTGGTCGGGGTCGATGGTGTGGATCTTCTTGGCCACGTCGTTCACGAAGGTGGTGTAGGCGTTGCGCTGCGCCTCCAGTTCGGTGCCGCCGTAGCAGTTCTGCAGGCCGAGGACGGATTCGTTGCCGACGTTCCACATGAGCGTGGCCGGGTGCGACTTGTAGGTGTCCACCCACTTCGCGAACTCGGTCAGCATGTTGCTCTTGTACGCGGCGTCGGTCACGTAGTTGACGCAGCCGCCCGAGCCGGGGCCGCCGCCGGGCTGCAGCCAGAAGCCGTTGACGACCCGGATCCCGTTCGCCGCGGCCGTGTCGAGCAGGGGCTTGCTCGACGCGTCCGTGCCCCAGGTGCGGATGGTGTTGACGCCCATGGACTTCACGTCGGGCATGTACTTCGGTGCGTCCGCGAAGGACGGACCCCAGGTGAGGCCCTTGACCGTGTACGGCTGCCCGCCGACGGTCAGCTGCCAGTTGCCCTGGGAGCCGGCCACGCGGACTGCGCCCTGGGCCGGGGGTTCCGCCGTGGTGGTGCCGTAGACCTGGAACTCCCAGAGGGAGTAGCCGTAACCGCTGGAGCGGACCAGGCCCTTCATCCGTACGTAGCGGCCGCTGCCGGAGACGGCGATCTCGTCGGTGCCGCCGTCGCTGCCGGTGACGGCTTTGGCGGTGCGCCAGTTCGTTCCGTCGTCCGAGACCTGGATCTCGTAGTTCTTGCCGAAGGCGCCCTCCCAGGTGAGGACGACGCGGCTGAGGCTGCGGCTCGCGCCGAGGTCGACCTGGATCCATTCGGCGTCGCGCCACTGGCTGGCCCACCGGGTGCCGGTGAGGTTGCCGTCGAAGGCGGCGGCCGCGGAGTAGCCCTCGCCCTCCTGGGAGGAGGCGGTGGCCGGCTTGCCCTGGGAGAGCAGGGAGTCGGCGGCCACCGCGGTGGGGGCGGCGGCCAGGGTGAGGGAGGACGCGAGGAGCGCGCCCAGGGTGGCGAGGGCGGCCGCGCCGCGCGTGCGGCGGAGCGTCCTTCTCGTGGAGGGAGGGGGGAACATTGCGGCTCCTGGTGTGAGGGGGCCCCTGGGCCGGGGCGCGGAGATCGGTTCACCCGGCCCAGGGGAGTGGGTGCGGCTCCGGCGGATCGGCGGAGGCCGGTCGTGCGGTGGTGCCCCCGGGCAGCGGCGGCAGGGCGGAAACCGGGCCCGGGGTGTCGGGGGCCGGTTCCGCGGGGTGGGCGGAACCGGTGGGGGAGGCCGGACGGCTCAGGGGTACGAGACCACCGTGGAGGGAACCGTCGAGGTGCCGGCGGGGACCGTGGACGCCCCGGTGTCGTTGATGACGTGCTCGTAGTGGCCGTTGCCGCCGAGCGACACCGTCAGCAGGCTGTGGAACCTGACGCCGGGCTTGACCGGGGCCTTGAAGCCGTGGTCCTGGCGGATGTTCGGGTCCACGTTGTAGTTGCAGTAGCTGCCCAGGCCCCATGCTTCGTGGGTGGTCACCGAGTCGTCGACCCGGTAGGCGGCGTAGCCCTTGGTGGCGCCGTTCTGGATGGCGGCCTGGTTCGGGGCGTCGTAGGCCTTCTCGTTCTGGTAGAAGACCGTCTTGCCGCGCTCGCCGTACCACTCCACGTCGTACTTGTTGAAGTGCTCGACGAACAGGCCCGTGGCCAGGACGTCGTCACCGTTCACCCGCACCCCGTAGTCGGCGCGGTTGGTCTCCCAGCCCACGCCCTCGCCGTGGTCGGCGCGCCACACCCAGGTGTGGTCGACGATCGTGTCGTCGCTGTTGACGACCATGCTGGTCGTCGCCTTGCCGGCGCCCGCCCCGCCGACGCGGATGTAGACGTCCTGCACGGTGGTGGGGTTGGCGGCGTGGTCGGCGGAGGAGTTCTGCGGTCCGAGCTCCAGCAGGGTCGGCGAGTTGACCGGTCCGGCATCGATCAGGAAGCCGGCGAGGCGGACGCCGTCCACGTCGGCGACCTTCATCGCGGTCACCCCGTTGTCCGGGATGATCGTGGCGAGGCCGAGGCCGAGCACGATGGTGTTCGCGCGGTTCACGTTGATGGTCCGGTCGACGTGGTAGACGCCGGGCGTGAACAGCAGGTTCAGGCCCTGGGCCAGCGCCTGGTTGATCGTGGCGGCGGTGGCGCCGGGCTTGACCACGTAGAACTGGCTGAGCGGGACGGACTCGCCCTGCGGGGTGCCGTTGGCCCAGGTGGTTCCGCGGGCGTTGGTGCGCTTGGCCGGCGCGAACACCTTGTACTCGTTGCCGTCGGCGTAGAGGTAGGGCTTCTCGCGGGAGACGGGCGTGGTGTCGAGCGTGGTGTAACGGGGCTCCGGGAATCCGGTGGCCGGAGCGCCCTCGACGCCGGAGAAGGTCTGGTTCCACACGCTGTTGGACCAGCCGCCGATGGTGCTGTCGCGGGTGTACCACTGCTGCTGCGAGTAGTTGCCGACCTGGCCGTCGACCTTGGAGTCGGCGATGTAGCCGCCGCTGGCCCAACCGTAGCCGTTCGGCGCCAGGTTGAGCGCACCCTTGACGTGCATGCGGCGGAAGGAGGACGCCTGCGAGACCGCCCACCGGTTGGTGCCGCTGACCGGGTTGACGGTCAGGCCCTCCGCGCCGCGCCAGAAGTTCTGGGTCGCGTTGCCGTTGAACCAGCCCGCGTCGACCGTCACGTCACCGTTGATGGTGGTGTCGCCCGGGCGCAGGCCGAGGCCGGCGATCTGGGTGTAGAAGCCGATCTGGGCGTTGATGTTGTTGTAGGTGCCCGGCTTGAGGAGGAAGGCGTGCCGGCCGCTGCCGAACTGCGCCGACTCCTGCTCCTGGAAGACCTGGTCCAGCTGGGCCTGGATGCCGGGCGTGGAGGGGTCGACGACGTGTACGTTCGGGCCCAGGTCGCCGCCGCCCGGCAGGGTCGGCCCGCCTCCGTCGCCCCCTGTGGTCCCGAACACCTTGAACTCCCAGAGCGAGTAGCCGTACCCGGTGGCCCTGGAGACGCCCTGCATGCGGACGTAGCGGGC